>NZ_CM132600.1:0-4752500 GCF_053005525.2 Mesorhizobium sp. ORM8.1
CGGAGGCTGCCCCAAAAGCAGCTTCCTCGACCAAGCGCTCTAACAGGAAAGCTGCGGGGACAACGACGAGCAGTACGATCGTCAAGACCGAAACCATCGCCGCAAGGTTGGGATGCTTCAACTTCGTCTCGATCCGGACATGTAAAGGGGCAAAGAGGATTGCCAGTGCCAACGCCCACGTGATCGCGCCCAAAAATGGTTCGGCCAGAAGCACGCACACGACAATCCCAACGATCGTGGCGGCCGCTAACACACTCGTGCCCACGTGGCTGCCACCAACACGAGTATTGTCGGCGTTCATTCTGCCAACGCCGAAAAGGTTTGTCCTGGAGCTTCCTTCACGTTTCCAACCTTTGTTGACAACTAGCTCTTCTCCAACCGACGACTGGTCATGGATCGGCTCATTGAATCTGCGGTTAGGCCTTCAGCTGCCCCCGCCAGAATGGCTTGAGCAACTCCAGGCATGTCAGCACGGCAAATCCCGCTGCAACCGTCACCGCCAGATCGTCGAGATGCAGCGGTCCGAAGCGGAAGAGACTGGTGGCAAACGGCCACAGAAGCGTCCCGCCCAACATTGAAGCGACCGCCACGACAACAATCATCAGCGACCGGTTCGGCCTGATGAGAGCGGTCAGAAGCGATGCGCTGAAGGAGCGATTGACAAAAATCAGTCCCACGATTGTCAGCACCAGCGAGAAAAACGTGAGGGCCCGGATTTCGTTCTCGGCCATACCCTGTCTCAGGGCGATAAGGTAAATGGCCGCGAGAAGCGCGAAAGCGAGCGCCCCTTGGACCAGTCCCCACATGATCAACGCGCCGGAGAACAGTGGCGAGTCCGGATTGCGAGGCGGGCGGCGCATGACATCGTCTTCCTCGCTTTCAGCCTCGAAGACCAGCGAGCACACGGGATCGATCACCATCTCCAGAAAGGCGATATGGATCGGCCCGAACAGGATCGGCAGGCCAAACAGCAACGGCAGCAGCGAGAGACCCGCGATCGGCACGTGGACCGCGAAGATGAACCCCATGGCCTTGCGCAGATTGTCGAAGATGCGTCGGCCAAGCCGAACGGCTTTGACGATTGAACCGAAATCGTCGTCGAGCAGGACGATCGACGACGCCTCGCGCGCGACGTCGGTGCCACGGCCGCCCATGGCAATCCCGATATTGGCTGCCTTGAGCGACGGCGCGTCATTGACCCCGTCGCCAGTCATGGCGACGATTTCACCACTCGACTTCAGCGCGCTGACGATGCGAAGTTTCTGTTCGGGCATGATGCGCGCGAACACGGTCGCGCTTTTCAGACGCCCGGCCAACTCGTCGTCATTGAGCGTTTGCATCTCACTGCCGGTCACCACGCTCTCGGCATCGAGGCCGGCCTGGCGCGCGATTGCCTTGGCGGTTGCCGGGTAGTCGCCGGTGATCATCATGACCCTGATGCCAGCGGAACGGCAGTCGCTCACGGCTTCGGGAACGCTCGCGCGCAGGGGATCCGTCAGGCCGACCAGCCCGAGAAATTCGAATTTGAAATCGTGTTGCGTCTGCGGCAAGTCGGTACCGCGATGAAGCCCGCGGGCTACGCCGAGCACGCGCAACCCCTCGGCTGCCATGGCTTCGACCGAGCCCTTCAAGGCCTTGAAGTCCTTTGTGTTCAGATGGCATAGCGCCCCGATCGCCTCTGGCGCGCCTTTTGCCGCGACCAGCGAATTGCCGTCGCCACCTGTCGATTGCCAGACATTCGACATCGCCAGCAGTCCGGGTCGAAGCGGATATGCCTGGACCAGTCCCCAATCCGGTTTGTCCAGAATCTTGTGCTTGGACAGCCGTTCCTTGCCGAGTTTGTGAAATGCGACCTCCATGGGATCGAAAGGAATCTGGGCGCTGGCAAGCACACCTGTCTCGACCAGATCGGCGAATGCCGCCGGCAGGTCGGTGCCCGGGTTGTCTCCCGTCCGAAACGACTTGCCATCCGCCGCCCGGAGTTCGGCGATCGTCATCCGGTTCTCAGTGAGAGTGCCTGTCTTGTCGGTGCAAAGGATCGTGGCCGAGCCAAGTGTTTCGATCGCGGCGGCCCTGCGGGTCAGGACGCGCGCCTGTGATATGCGCCACGCACCCATGGCCATGAAGATCGTAAGCACAACGGGAAATTCTTCCGGCAGCATGGACATGCCCAGCGCGATGCCCGCCAGCACGGCGTCAAGCCATCCGCCTCGCAGAATCCCATAAAGCAGAACTGCGACGACGCTGACCGCGACGCCGATCATCGCGAAAATGCGTACAACGCGCCGCATTTGTGCCTGCAGTCGCTGCGGTTCTGTCTCCATTGAACTCAGCGAGTGCCCAATCTTGCCGATTTCACTTCGCGGCCCCGTCGCCAGGACTTCCCCCATGCCTGAACCGCGAACGATCAGCGAACCCGAGAATATGAAAGGCAGGTCGTCGCCGCCCGGCCGGCGTTCGGTCAGTGGCGAGGCGCTTTCGGCGGCAATCTTCCGGACCGGCACGGATTCGCCTGTCAGCAGGGATTCGTCACTCTGGAGGTCCTGGCTCTGCAGAAGCGTGGCGTCGGCCGGCACCCGGTCACCCTCGCCGAGCACGACGAGATCTCCCCGAACAACCTCACGACCGGCGATGCGCTTGCGTTCACCACCGCGTATGACGAGGGCGCGAGGGCTGGTGAGATCACGCAGTGCTTCCAGGACACGCTCGGTGCGCGTCTCCTGTATGATGGTTATGCTGACCGACATCGTGGCAAAGGCCAGTAGGATCAGCGCTTCCTCCAGATTGCCCAGAAGTAGATAGACAACGCCGCCGCCAAGCAACAGCGAAAGCATCGGCTCGCGAATGACTTCGAAAGCAATCCGCAACGGCGTGCGTTGATTGGATCTCGGCAGTTCGTTGTACCCTTCGGCGGCAAGCCTTGCTTGCGCCTCGGTTTCGCTGAGGCCGCGCAAGCTTTCTCCAATTGCCGAAGCGCCGGCCGGGCTTTGCGTTTTCTCGAAACTGGGGGCCCCAATCAACTGCTGCATCTAATCGCCCGGGGCAGCGAGCGCTCGCTGCATTTGCCTGATGATTTTGGCTCGACCTCGTTCGTCCGCTGCCGAGTTTACGGCTTCGCTCACATCAAGCAAAAGTCGCGAGAGATCGTTGTGCCAGTCGAGACGGCCCACCCTCTCAGGCTTCAGCCTACGCGTCGCGTTGACATCCACTGGCAGGCAACCGCCTGGAACCAATCGGAACGCGTCATCAAGTTGCGGCTTGATGATTTTGCTTTCAGGAAACGATCCCCCGAGACGGTCTCCGAGCCCTGCAAGACCTTCTTCCTCACCATGAGTGAGAAATATCGATTGTCCGACGGGGCCACGGGCGAGAATCCAGGCCAGGAGCTCAGTAGCATCCGCATGACCGGAGTATAGATCGAACAGGGTGATGTTCGCCCTGACATTTATCTCCTCACCCTGGATGCGCACTCGCCGGGCGCCATCGAGCAGTATTCTACCCAGTGAACCCTGGACCTGATATCCGGCCATCATAACGGTGGCGTTCTTGCGCCAAAGATTGGCCTTGAGATGATGACGTATGCGGCCCGCATCGCACATGCCGCTTGCGGCTATCACGACGAAGAAGCCTGTCAGGCGATTGATCGCCTTGCTCTGCTCCACGGTATCGGTGAACCGCAGTTCGGCTGAAGTCAAAGCCTGGCGCAGCACGTCGCCGTTCTCAATTTCACCGGCATGTCTCTCGAATATGGCGCTTGCACGCGTTGCCAACGGCGAGTCGACGAACACCGGAGCGCTCGGAACCTCTCCCGCCTTCATGAGCAGATAAAGATCAACAAGCAATTCCTGCGTGCGCTCGACGGCGAAGGAGGGAATGATCAGGGGACCGCTGGCCCGCGCGGCGCCGCGCACGACGTCGCCCAGCATCGAGCGTCGCCGGTAAGGCGAAACCTCGGGGCGATCCCGGTTGCCATAGGTCGCTTCGCAGACGAGATAGTCGACACCGACAGGACCCTGCGGATCGGTTTGCAGCAGTTTATGCCCCGGACCTACGTCGCCCGAAAACACTATACGCATCGGGGGCCGCCCCCTCCATCGATCTCCAGTTCTACTGATGAGGAGCCGAGCAGGTGGCCCGCATTCCAGAAGCGGACCCGCAGACCTTTGGCCACGGTTGTCCAATCGCCATACTGTGCACCCCGAAACAGGGGCATGCATGCGGTGGCATCTTCCTGACGGTAAATCGGTTCAACCAGCGGCCTCCCGCGCTGAGCGTTGCGGCGATTGAGATGATCCACTTCCGTTTCCTGGATATGCGCCGCGTCCGGCAACATGACAGAGCAAAGGTCGATCGTTGCGGGAGTCGAGTAGATCGGTCCCCGGAAACCCTCCTTCACCAGCTTGGGCAGCAGGCCGCTATGATCGATATGCGCGTGGGTCAGGATGACCGCGTCGATCGCATCGGGCGGAAATGGGAATGCACCATAATTCAGTTCTCGTTCGGACTTCGAGCCCTGAAACAGACCGCAATCGATCAGGAGGCGCCAATGGGGCGTTTCAATCTCGTAGCATGATCCTGTCACGCAACGCGTCGCGCCGTGGAAGCGCAAGACGGGATCCTGAACGCGGTCCAAGGTCGCAGGCCTAATGCGACATCAGGACCGGCAAGCGCAAATCCGCCAGGATGCCTTCCGTGGCCCCACCAAGCACAAAGTCTCGAAGTCGGGAATGGCCCCATCCACCCATGACAAGCAGGCCGCCATTGATCTTGATGGCATGCTCCTGAAGTGCAGCGCCGATCGGATTGTCTCCGGCGTGAATCGACTCCACTTTGGCCGCGAGGCCCCGTGCCAGCAGACTATGTGCCAGACGATCGCCAACATCTTCGCGCGGCAGGGCCTTTTCGTCCGTTACGGTCATGATCGATATCGCCGATGCCCGCTCCAGGAACGGCTTGGCATCAGCCACGGCCCTCGCGGCAACGCGGCTGCCGTCCCATGCGATCACTACGTGGTCGAGGACGCCGATATCTTCGTCGCCCGGAAGAATCAAGGTCGGCCGGCCAGAGCTGAACACGACTTCCTCAGCAGTCGTTTGGGATGCTTCGTTGTTCGGTGTCCAACCTACCATGCACAAGTCAAAGTAACGGCCCTCGTTGGCGGCAGCCTCTCCCATCAGAGCCGGCTGGGCTTTCAACTCTTGGCTCGTCAAAGTGACATTGCATCGCGACGCTTCGGCCGCGACTGCATCCAGCAAGATCTTGCCTCTCTGTCGGCTGGCCGCCTCCACATCCCGGATCTTGGCGGGGAGATCGAGCAGGAAGCGGGATAACGCGTTCGAGACGTCCGGAATGTCGACATTGACAACCGCAACATCTAGGGTCGCCCTCAGCCACCTCGCCACTGCGACGGCATTCGACGCAAGCTTCGACCCAGGCGGATCCGGATAGGTTGGCAAGAACACGGCTGCCAGGAGTTGCATTACCAAGTCTCCTTCCACGGCGGCACAAATGGCCAGAGGCTTTCTCGCTTAGCTACCGCGGTTTCGGGCCGGTCTGCCTTGATGCATGTCAATTTCCGTGACTGCTCCCCGACACCTGAACCAACGGGCAATGATGCCGATCATCGGACGCGGCTGTCTTTGCCGAGGCTCATTTTCGGCCGAAGAGAGGGCGACGGCAGCGTCGGTCCAAGCTGCGGCGGCCGCTTCCCCGCTGCGCTGCTCCTAAGTTTAGATGGCCGGGCCCTAGGGGGCCCTTGCGCCATTTGGCAACTGCGCGCCACCCGACTATTCTTGGAGCAAGGCGCAAATCAACATGGAACCGGCGCGCGATAAGACGACCGCAGTGGGCACCCGAACATGATGCTGAATTAGGACGGGCAAGCCGATTGCCATGAACGAAGACCTGGAGACCCTGCAGCGAGAGACATTCGACTAATTGTCCATGAGGTAAGCCCGGCCAACGGTCTCATTCGCGACAAGACCGAAGTACGCCAATGCTCGGTCAACAACCGTGGACCACTTCGGTCCTTTTCGATATGTCGCTGAGAAAACTCAGGTACAGAAGCGGCCGTCAAGTATCGCACCTACAAAGATCGCAGAGCGTCGAGCAGCCATTTTGAGTGGCGGCGACAAAGTCAGCTCACCGGCAACTCCTTCCCAGCAGCCGACTGGCAGTTTTCGGCCTAAGGCGACATCGGAACATCTGCTCGGCAATGGCGCTTCTAGTGGCTAGAGGACGAGACCTGCCTAGCCTGGCCTACGAATGGCTTCACTCAGGCAACGCCTGCAACTGGAATCCGGCCTTCATCAGTGGGCTCATCGGAACTCCGATGGGATCGAACCATTTCGCATAGATCGCCTCAATCTCGCCAGAGCGGAAGACGTCGGCCAGGGCCTTGTTCACGACAAGACGGAATGCAGAATCATCGCGACGGAACATCACTCCATATGGATCATACGTCAATGAGCGACCCACCACCTCCAAGTCGCTTTTGATGTTTGACTTGGATAGAAGACCATAGAGCACGATGTCATCGGAAACGAACGCGTCGATGCCGGAGGTTTCCAACGAGGCCATTCCTTCAGCATAGTCCTTTACGACGATAACGCGGACATTCTTTAGCTTGCCAGCGTCAATCAACTCCTTGACGGCACGCTCATTAGTGGAGCCGCCCACGACGCCAACGGCCTTGCCTTGGAAGTCCTCGATTTCCTTTGCTTCGGCCGCTTTACGAGTCAGTACGCGGGTGCCAGTTGCAAAGTAAGTTGCAGAGAAATCTACCTGTAGTTCTCTCGTAAGAGTATTCGTAGTTGAGCCACATTCCATGTCGACGCTCTTGTCCACAACCATGGAGATTCGTGTTTTCGCACTGACCATAATGTACTTGACCTCGAGGTCTGGTTTGTTCAGCGTCCTTTTGATTTCTTCAACGATCTTATTGCAGAGGTCGATCGCGTAGCCGACCGGGAGCTTTCTCTCATCGTAGTATGAAAACGGGATAGAAGACTCGCGGTGACCGACGGCAATGGTATTGCTGTCATTTATTTTTTTGAGCGTCCCGTAGAGTTCCTCAGCCGAAGCCACTCCGCTCGCGCCAAGCAGCGCCAATGTTGCCGTGAGGCATACGGCTGCGAGACGGCTATTGAGTGACCCTGCCGCGTTCATGGTATTGATCCTCTTTCATTCAGTGAGTAGCGAGTACGCTGACGAATTGCCAAGGAATTGCGATCAATTGGATAATAAGTTCCGCGTTCATCTTGCGCTTTGATCTGAATCAATGTGGCGGAGCGTGCATGTTGGACACGACGTCCGACGCCATAGGCATCGGCCTGGGGTCGGAACAAGAACCGTTCCCGCAGGCACACTAAGGTCGAACGAAGCGCGAACACGCGCATGAATCTGTCGATAGAGCCACTGGGCTGGTTGAAAGCCTCCGGCCAATGGCGAACCAATCTCCTTGGAATTTATTGTGCCAAAGGAGAAGGCGAGTGGGTAGAAGACGGCTTGTCAGTTCAAAGGAGGCGGCGATACTTCTGGGCATCGCGACGGACGAGGATAGGGTCTGATCCGTCACTTTACACTGGGCCGGGCAGATAGACTGGAACGCGAATTCCGCCGGGGACCGCAGAACAAGCTGGGCTTCGCCGTTCAACTCTGCACGATGCGACAAACGGGGGCGGCCCTTGCGGGACATCGAGCGGCCACCCGCGGCTGTGATCGACTATCTTGCGGATCAGCTTGGTATCGACGCGCGCCTCGACGTCTTCTATGCGTATCGAGTACAGACGCGCTTCGATCACAGCCGATCGAGCACGCCGCGGCTCATCGCCGCGCGTGCTCGGTGCCGTGCTACTGAACCTTGATGGTGGCCCACATGCCGTTCATGAAATGATCGGGGATGTTGCAGAAAACCGCGTAGAAACCCGGCTTAAGATCGAGCGTCAGCGAACCCGACTTGCCCGGATCAAGTTCCGAAACCTCGCCCAGATGGCCGGCCGCGTCCTCATCGACACGGTTCTCGTTCGTAACATATGGCAGCGTTGTCTTTTTAGGGTCTGCCACCGGTACGACAATCATTTCATGGACCGTGGCCTTTGAGGTGTTGGTCACATCGAAGGTCACCTTGCCAGCCGGCACGGCCTTCTTGTCGACCTGAATCTTCATCATCGCCATGCTCATGTTCGCCGGCATGCCCATCCCCATCTTGGCGTCGGCGTTCATGTCGCCATCCTTGTCCCACAATTTGACGTTGACCGTGGAATCCGCGAACGCCGGCGCCGCAACTGCCAGCGTGGTCAACGCCAATCCTATTTTCAGAAACTGCATCAAAATGCTCCTGTCCGCCGTCCGGCGACCACGAAGGCGGACTGCTTTAAGATGATTGGTCGCGAGCGCTGTCTAGCAAGCACAGCCTGACAAACCGCTGAACAACCTCGCCGGCGGTCCGGACGCGGGGCTGGTTGGCGCGAATCCCAATAGCAATTGATCTGACGCAAAACGTCCGACGCGACTCCGCCCTAGCATTTGACAAAATGCTTTGGACGAGATCGCGATGCTGCAAACAAACACGCAGTTCAACCCTGGTGCCTTGGGATCGGCAAGGCGAACCTTCCTCCCCTTTCTGTCTGCCAACAAATGGCTCATCGCCGCGCTGTTGGCCACGATGGCCTTGGCGGCATGGCTCCTTGTTCGTTGGCTCGTCGGCCCGGCAGTGGTTGTCTATCCGGTGGTGCGCGGCGACCTGGTGAAAACGGTGGTCGCCAGCGGTCATGTGGAATCGCCATACCGGGTGAACATCGCAAGCCAGATCACCGGCACGGTGCGGGATGTACTGGTAAGCGAAGGCCAGATCGTCCAGCAGGGACAGCCGCTTGTCGTGCTCGAACCCAGCGAACTGAATGCGACGGTGACCGCCGCCGAGGGCGCGGTGGCAGAGGCCGAGGCGCGGGTCCGTCAGATGCGGGAACTTACGCTGCCGTCGGCCGAGCAGGCGCAGAAGCAGGCCGAAGCCAATCTTGTCGACGCTCGCGCTGCCTACCAGCGTGCCGAGGATTTGTTCAGGTCCGGCTTCGGCACCAAGCAAACCCTGGACGAAACCACCAAGAACTTCGATGTCGCGCAAACGCAGGTTCGTACGGCCGAATTGCAGGTCTACACGTCGCAGCCTGGCGGAAGCGACTATGTGATGGCGGAGACCGCGCTCGATCAAACCAACGCCAACCTCGCTACCGCCAAGGCGCGTCTCGATTACGCCACGATAAGATCGCCTCGCGAAGGCGTTCTCATTACGCGCAGCGTCGAACGTGGAGCTGTAGTCCAGCCAGGGGCGGCGCTGCTCGTTCTCGCGCCAAGCGGGGACATAGAACTGGTGCTTCAGATCGACGAGAAGAACCTCGGACTGCTTGAATTGGGCCAGGCCGCGCGAGTCTCCGCCGATGCCTATCCGGACAAGCTTTTCGATGCCAGGCTGACATACATCAATCCGTCCGTGGACATTACCCGCGCATCGGTCGAGGTCAAGCTTACGGTGGCCGACCCACCCCTATCTGCGCCAGGACATGACGATCTCAGTCGACATCGCGGTCGCCCGAAGGCCGTCGACTCTGATCGTTCCCGCCCGTGTCGTCCACGAATCAACTTCCGGGGCGCCTTGGGTTCTGGTCTATCGGGATGGCCGAATCCATGAGCAGCCGGTCCAGTTGGGACTGCGCGCGGCCGATCAGGTCGAGATCCTGGGTGGCCTGGCGAAGGGTGACCTTGTCCTGCCGGTCGCGGCGGGGGTCAGGGCGGGCCAGCGCATCCGCCCGGTGAATTCATGACGCGTTGGCTGACATTTGCCTGGATCGCGGCCCTGCGCTTCCTGAGCGAAGGGCGTATGCAGACGGGATTCATCCTGGGCGGCATAGCCATCGGCGTGGGCGTGATCGTCTTCATGTCGGCGATGCTTACCAGCGTCCAGACAAACTTCACCAACCGGGTCCTTACTTCGCAGCCGCAAATCCAGCTTAAGCCCCCGGATGAGGTCGCGCGTCCGTTGCGGCAGCGTGACGGGGTTGTCGAGGCGGCCATCGTGCAGCGCCCCACGCAGCGGACACTGTCGCTCGACCAGTGGCAGACGACCCTCTCCAGCATGCGGGCTCGCTCCGATATCGTTGTCGCGACGCCTTCCGTAACGGGTTCGGCTCTCGCCGTGCGCGGCGACGCCAGCCGCAGCATCGGCATTCTCGGCATAGAGCCCGGCGACTATTTCCGTATAGTCCGCTTACCTGACTACGTCATTGCGGGCGAACCCACTCCGGGAACCGACGACATTCTCGTCGGCGTCGATCTCGCCAATGATCTCGGCGCCACGGTCGGCGACAAGCTTAATGTAACGACGGGAACAGGGGGAAGCCGCATCCTCACAATCCGGGGAATTTTTGACCTCGGCAACAGGGGGGCCAACGAACGCAATACCTACGTCCAGCTGCGGACGGCACAGAGCCTGCTGAACCTTATCGGCGGCGTTACGGAAATCAACCTCACGGTCAACGATGTCTACGCGGCCGAAACGATCGCCCAGGACATTGGCGCCGTCTTGCCGGTGAAAGCAGAGAGTTGGATTGTGACCAATGCCCAGTTCTTCACGGCCATCTGGGCGCAAACCCTCTCCAGCTTGCTCATTCGCGTCTTCGTCGGGCTCTCGGTGGCTTTCGGCATCGCGGCGGTCCTGATCGTTTCCGTGCTTCAGCGCTCGAAGGACATCGGCATTCTGCGAGCTATGGGCAGCTCGCGCGGCAAGATCTTGCGGATATTTCTCATCCAAGGCGGCGTCTTGGGCTTTCTTGGGTCACTTCTGGGAAGCATATTGGGGAGCATCGCATTGCTGGCATGGTATCGCTTCGCGCGCCAGGCCAACGGAACTGAGCTCTTCCCGCTGATTATCGAACCCAGCCTCTTCGTACTTTCGGCGCTGCTGGCCGCGGTCACGGGAGTGCTTGCAGGGATGGTTCCGGCTCTTCGCGCCGCCAGGCTTGATCCGGTGGAGGCGATCCGTGGCTGACCTCCTGGTCCTCGATGGGATCCGCAAATCCTACAACGTCGGCAGCGCTGTCGAGACCGAGGTGCTGCATGGCATCGACCTCCGGATGAAGGCGGGTGAATTCGTGGCGCTGATGGGGCCGTCCGGTTGCGGCAAGAGCACGCTTCTCAACGTTGTCGGTCTGCTCGATCGCCCGACGTCAGGCCGTTTGTTCATCGACGGCAAAGACACGACGTCGCTCGAAGAAGCGGCGCTGACCAAGCTGCGCGGGCACACGATCGGCTTCGTGTTCCAGTACCATCATCTCATCTCGGCTTTCACGGCCCGCGAGAATGTCATCATGCCGATGCTCGTCGATCGCGGGCGGCCTGACGTTCCAATGGAAGAGCGCGCCGATGAACTGCTGGATCAGGTTGACCTCGGCAAGTGGCGCGATACTCGCGCAATGAACATGTCGGGTGGCCAGCAGCAGCGCATCGCGGTAGCCCGCGCGCTGGCCATGAATCCGCTTCTGGTTCTGGCGGACGAACCGACCGGGAATCTGGACACGGCTTCGGCCCAAGGGGTGTTCGAATTGATGCGTCGCTTCAACCGTGAGCGAGGCACGACCTTTCTGGTCGTCACCCATAACCACGACCTTGCGGCGCAATGCGATCGCATCATCGAGCTGGTCGACGGCCGGTTGACTGGCGACCGGCATATTCCGGCCATCAACGGTGTCTCGCAACCGGGCTGAATTTTCTGCTCCCGGTAGCGCGCGCCTGCGAAAGCGGTCGATTTCTAATTTCGTTGGAGAAGCAGCGCGTCGCGAAAGCCGTCATCGCCATTCTGGACCGACGCATGCCCGGGATCAGCAAACGCATCGAAACCATCGACGTTTCGACGCCCGCAAGCGTGGTTCGCTTCATGAGCAACTGGAAGAGCAGCATTATCCAACTCCTTCAGGCACTACACGATCAGGCGGCAATGGAGGTTATCTGAACATCATTCCAGCATCGAAGCCCGAGCGCCCCATGCCCATGCCCATCATAGGCAGGACGATCTCGTCGGCCGCCTGTTTCTGCTCATCGCTCAGCTTTGCGTATAGTTTTTCGACTGCTGCCCTGACGGTCTTTACCTGTTCCAGACGCGCTTCGAGATAGGTTTGTTGGTAGGCCAGTCGCTCGGGCAGGGGCTTCTTCAGGAACTCACCGTCCTGGAACTCCTTGAGCATGCCCTGCATCAACGCGTTGTGCGACTCGGCCGTGTTACGTATGACGCCGGCCAGTTCGTTCCAGGAGGGCGCCTGCTCGTTGGTGATCTTCAATTCCGCCTTGAGGAAGGCGAGGCGTCCGTCGATCCGATCGAGCATCTCGTCTGAGTCATAGCCACCCATGGGACCGCCCATACCCCATTGGCCCACCATCATCCGGCCCATTCCCCAACGGGGCCACCAACCGGGATCATTGTCCTCAGCGCCGGCCATAACAGGCATCGCGACAACGCCCAGCATCATTCCCGCAGCGAAAATACTTCGCAAATTGAACATCAATCGCCTCCTTAAGAGCGAGTTCCGAATGCTGAAGAGATCACACGGTGACGTTGGCGACCTTGACGTGCATCAACGAGCGCCAGCGGATACTTGGGGGCTGCATCACCGTTGATGCGGATTGCTCGGGAGCATTCGTTTGGGGAGCGGCTTCCGAAGCTATCTGGCTCCCGCCCCATCTGGAGAATGGCATCGGTGTGACCGAGGCAAACTGGCGGGATCGGTCACGGGGATGAGGAAGAAATCGAACCGCGGCCACTCAAGATGGAATGAATTTGACGCGATACCCGCCAATCCGGCTATGCTATGTTGTAAACGTACAAACAGGGAAGCCGCTGCGGCTGCTTATGTGACGAGTGGATAAGCGGATCGCCCAGCTAAATATCGAGGATTTTCGACAGCGCTTGACCGAGGAACAGGATGAGGTCAAGCGGAAAACCCTGTTTGATCTGCTCGCGAAGGAGGAGGAAAAGCTCAGGCAAGCCGAAGAGGTTGATAAGGGAAAACGCCGAAACATCAAATAGAAACGTGCCAGTGCCGCTAAGCATCCTTGCTGGCGACTTCCCATATTCTCCAATGGCTGGGTGAGATACCAACGCGGTCCTTCGTGGCCGACTTGATCCAGCCTGTCAGTACACGCCTGCAGGGAAAGACGAGCGCGTGAGGGCCGTCCCTGTCAATGACGGCCAATTCCAAATCCCGATCGAAAGGCGCCGTCGATATTGGTTGCCACATGGAATCATTCTTGGACGGACTGCCCAAGGCTTCCTTGACGCTGGTCAAACCCAACGGCCGGCATCTTGCGTGCCGAGTAGGGAAATAGGCTTCCAGCGGCGATCAGCAGTCGAGTTTACCGCTGTTGGGTCGCCACATTCCGCAGGGTCTGCCATTTCATCACCTCGCTGCTGCGCAGTTCCGGCACAATCTGCTCTGCTGTGAGATCAATGGCGCAATATTCGAGATTGCGAAATCCGCTTTGGTCCGTATGGGACTCCACCTAGACTGCTGTAGCAGACCTGCGATGGCTGCCCGTGCTACGCCGGCCGCAAGAACAGACAGGGAGGTCGAAAGGAAGACGGAAGTATCTTTGCGTGATCTCGCGCAATCAGTCCTGGCTCTCCGGGTCTCCCTTGTCGGCTAGCTCCAAAGCCATCGCAATCCCCACCAGTTCTGGCAAGGTGCTCGCCTGCATTTTGGACATGATATTGGCGCGGTGGACTTCGACCGTCCGAAAACCAATATCCAGTTCAAGGGCGATTGTCTTGTTCGGCAATCCGGCCACAACGCCCGCTAAGACCTGGCGTTCCCTCTCCGAAAGTTGCGCGCGCCGCGATCGGATCGCTGCCGGGTCATGCACTTCCTCGGTGTCGGTGTCGAACCGGCCCGCCGCACGTCTAATGGCGCCGATCAGGACTTCGTCCTCGAACGGCTTTTCGATGAAATCACTCGCACCTGCCCTAATGGCGGCGACCGCCGATGGAACATCGCCATCGTGCTCACTGTGATAGGGCTCGGGCATCAGAAGATCCACATTCCGGCCCACAGCCTCTGTCACCGCATAGCCGAACTGGCGAACCGCTGCCGTGCTGAAGGAATTGATGATGCCGGCTTCGTCGATCACCACCGTTGCGACTGGAACGGTGTCAAGGATCGAGCGCAGATGCGCTTCGCGTGCCTTGAGAGTGGCTTCGGTTCTCTCGATGGCTCGGCGTGCATGATGCAACACTTCGCCCATCCATGCGATCATCAGCCCCACCAGCGTGAAGACGCCAACCTGGATCAACGTCGCTTGCGCGGACCCGACGACGTAAACGGCGCTAGCAAGTGAGAGAATGAACGCGACGAGACCGGGGCCGATGCCGCCCATGATGGCCGAAATGAGGATAACCGGAATGAAGAGGATGAAGGCCGCGCCGTTTCCAAGCGCCGTTTGCAGCACAAGCCTAGCGAGGAATACAGTAGCGACAGCTGCAACCGCCAGCAGATATCCTGCTGGCCCTTCGAAACGGGGAGAAAGAGGACTTGCAGCACGCGTCCTCTAAATCCGGGCAGATCTCTTGCAGGCATGGTTTCACCACCGTGGCAAAGAGTCAGCCATTTCTAACCGCCTGTTCGCTATTTAACTAGGAGCGAGGCGACAGAATGTCGCCCGGCGCAAGACCAACCCTCAAGAGATGCGGCCCACCTTGCCGACCGAGGATGACGAAGGCCGAGGGGGCTAGGCGAGACCGGAAGCGCGAGTCGTGGCATTGACCTGCACCAAAGCTTTGCGAAGGCCCGGGACTTGAGAAATTCGAATGGCAGAAAGCCCAGCACGAGATCAATTCCGAAGATCTGATAGCCTACGCGGTATGGCCGATACCATCGCGTTGATATCGCAGCGCTACAAAACACAAAGGTGGAAACATGGTCCATCTCGCGGCTGGCTCAGCCCTAAGTAAACTCAGCTCGGCAAATTGCCCTCTCGAAGGGTCTCAGCGCGCCCGAACGACGCGCTGAGGGCGATCAGCGATCACGGCTATTACGCTGCCTTGACCATGACCTTCTTCTCGGCCTTTTGGGCTTCGGCCGTCTTGGGCAACTTGACTGTCAGCACACCCTTGGCGAAGTTCGCCTCGATCTTATCGGCGTCGACGCCCTCGGGCAGCTGGAACGAACGCTGGAAGGAGCCGTAGCGGCGCTCGGACAGATAGTAATCCTTTTCCTTCTCTTCCTTTTCCTCGGTCTTTTCGCCCTTGATGGTCAGTGTACGGTTGGCGAGTTTGATCTCGACGTTCTTTTCGTCGATGCCAGGCAACTCGGCCGTGATCTCGTACTCCTTGTCCTTGTCGACGAGATCCATGGCCGGCGCGACCGGCCAGTCCGCATTGCGCAGGGAGGGCAGTTCGCGACCGAACAGGGAACGCGTCGAAGGGAAGCGAAAGTCGAACGGGTGAAAGTCGTCGAATAGCCGGTCGACCTCGCGGCGCAGGCTTTCGAATGGAGCGGTCCAGTTACCGGCTGGCGCCGGCGCAGTGCTCTTCTCGGTCTTGACAGGCAGTTTGGTGGCAACTTCAGCCATGGCTTTATCCTCGAAAGTGGGTTGATCGACAGGTACCGCCGCCTCCACCCTTCCACCTTAGGTCTCCCAAGAGGCGCTAGAGTCGGAGGTCAGCGGACCCGCTTGCCGGGTGTCGTCACCGAACTGGTCCATAGCTTCGCGAATCCGCGGTTTTGCCGCAGTTCATCGCGCCCGCGTCATCAAATTTGGCACGGCCTGGCAAGAACAGCATCAAAGCCGTTGCAAGGGGCGGCCTCATTGATTGACATCAATGGCGACTGAAAATGTTTCCCGCTGGAGCCGTGGTGGAGATGAGCGATAACCAAGCTACAGCGCAATCAGAATCACTACCGCGCCGAACGTCTTCCGCTACCAAAATGCAGGGGCGCGGTGATGACTAAAAATCCGCGCGCTCAAATTCGCCGCGGGGGTGGCCGAGTGTCGAAAGACCATCGGCGAGATGGTCTGCAAGCAGCGGCGTTCCACAGAGATAGTCGGCCGTATGTTCATTGTGCGCGTCCGTCGCCTGCTGGCGGACACTTTGCCATTCGTCGGCGGATTGATCGTCGGGACCCAGCCACATCAGGGCGACGAGGTCGATCTGGGCATCGACGGAAAGATCGGAAATCAGCGACTGCAGTTCTTCGAGGACCGGGTCCTCGGCATGATCCTCAAGGATCGCGGCGGAACGATCGTCGGACGGATTGGAAGCGGGGCTGGGTTCGGTGACCGGATCCTTGCCATCGAATTCGCGCGCCTTCATGATGATGAAGCATACGGTTTCGAGGGGAATTTCGAGTTCCGTTTCACCATTGCCAATACTGCTCGCCGCTCTTTCCATCATACTGCTTCCTTCAGTTGCTGTTCGTCTTCCCGTCCCCGGACCACGCGTTTTCCGGCCATCGGTCCTTTTGTCTCGGTGACGACAGTGCATCGTCCCTCCGGTTGGCCGTCAGCCTGGAAATAGATCACGACCCAGTCGTTCGTTTTTGCCAGAACACGGTGAAATGCCAATTGTCATGTCGTGCATGCAGGACCGGCAGCCAGGCCTCGCTCGTCGGATTGAAGCGCTTTGGCGCAATTTTGCGAAGCACTCCGGCTGCCGCCTTTTCGCGATACATGCGATCGACATCGAGCAATATCGACACTGGCGGCAAAGGTTGAGGTTGATAGGTCGTTCTCAGTCGAGCCCCGCCGAGCCGCTCGGCGAGGGCTGCTCCCAGCATCTCCTTGCGCCTGTGACCGATGCCCTTGATGTGAAGAGCGCCGCTATGGAGCGCGTTCTCGAGGTCTTCGAGGGTTTCGAGCTGCCCGTCCTCGGCGAGGCTGTGCGCGTATCGTGGTCCGATCCCGGGGATCGACCGAAACAGCGCCTCCGGTTCCATATCGCCGCGCAGCCGTTCCAGTTGGGACCAGCGCCCGGTTGCAACCATCTCGGCAATCGCGCCGGCCAGGCCTGTTCCGATGGCCGGGAGGGCGATGAGGCCGTCGCGTCCCTCCTTTGCCAGAACCTCGCCCAAGGGCCGTTCCAGCCTGGAAACGACATCTGCCGCCCTTCTGTAGGCGCGTGCGCGGAAACCGTCGGCGCCTTGGCTGTCGAGCAGATCGGCAAAATCGCGGAATTTTGCTGCCACCCCGACATTCTCGAGGAGTGGCTTCGTCGCTAATGTCGTCATTGCCTTGACGCCTGGATTTGGCGGCGCGGTTTGGAGCGGCTCCGGCATGGTTGTTCCCATCGCAGCCATTGAAGATTGTCGATTGGTCCTCCTAGGCCATTTGACGGCTCGCACCCTTGACGCGCATCAATCCAGCAATGTTCGAAACTGGGTAGAAGAAAACATGCGCTTCTTCGCACTCAAAGGGTCGGAACAACTCGGCGCGGCTGCCGCGCGGGCGCTTTCGATCGAACTCGATCCGCATGAAGAACGAGATTTCGAGGACGGGGAGCACAAGGCGCGCCCGCTGGTCAGCGTGCGCGGCAGGGATGTCTATGTGCTGCACAGCCTTGGTGGAAATGGCGGCGTGTCCGCCAACGACAAGCTGTGCAAACTCCTGTTCTTCCTGGCGACATGCAAGGAGAACGGCGCCGCGCGAGTAACGGCGGTCGTTCCC
Source organism: Mesorhizobium sp. ORM8.1 (assembly GCF_053005525.2). Classification (NCBI taxonomy): domain Bacteria; kingdom Pseudomonadati; phylum Pseudomonadota; class Alphaproteobacteria; order Hyphomicrobiales; family Phyllobacteriaceae; genus Mesorhizobium; species Mesorhizobium sp. ORM8.1. Next base: position 17,704 of record NZ_CM132600.1, read on the forward strand.
TACCTGGCCTATGCGCGCAAGGACCGGCAGACCAAGGCGCGTGACCCGGTCACGACCCGCTATGTCGCGCAACTCTTCGAGGCTATGGGTGCCGACCGGATCATGACGCTCGACGTCCATAATCTCGCGGCTTTCCAGAACGCCTTTCGGTGCGAGAGCATCCATCTCGATACGCGAAAGCTCTTCGCTCTACTGATAGCCAAATTGGCTGGCGATCTGCCGATCACCATTTTTTCACCCGACAGCGGCGGTGTAAAGCGCGCGCAATTGTTCAAGGAGACGCTGGAGACGGAAACCGGGAAGCAAATCGGATTCGGCTTCATGGAAAAGCGCCGCAGCCGGAACGTGGTTTCGGGCGAACTGTTTGCTGGCGACGTCGCCGACAATGCCGTTTTCATTGTCGATGATCTGATCAGTACGGGTGGCACCATGCTGCGCGCAGCACTTGCCTGCCGTGAACGCGGCGCCGGGACCATTCATGCGATCGCCACGCACGGATTGTTTGGCAAGGGTGCCGACGTGCTGTTCGACAGCCAGACCATAGACCGCATCATCGTCACCGACAGCGTGGACTCGGCGGCACTCGCCAAACCTCGTTACCCGCTAGCGCCTTTGGACATTCTGCCGATCGGTCGCCTGATCGGCACGGCGATCAGGCGCCTCCACACACAGGGGTCGATTTCCGAACTGACGGGGATCGAAGACTGAAAATCTCGCGCTCCGCCTGCCTGATGTAGCGGATCGCCTGCGGGCGCCATTTTTCCGGATGGCGGATTGGCGTCTCGAGGAGATGCGCGACAGCGAGACGGGCCTTCAGCAATGCCCGGAAACCGCCATAGAGCGCCAGCAACCCGGCATCGGGGCGGTCCGGCAGCCGACACTCCAGCGCCTTGATCAGCAGCAGCCGGATCCATGGCGCGCCCAGCATCTCGCATTCCAGGCCGAGATAGTTGATTTCGTCATAAGGATCGATGATGCGCATCGAGCGGTTGAATTCGAGACAGTCGATGATCTGGGGCGGCCGGCAAAGGCAGACGTGTTCGGGGCGCAGGTCGCCATGCCCTTCGACGATCGCGCCCCGACGAATGCGCGCTTCGATCCGGGGCCTCAATTGCTGCAGCAGACCGTCCACCATGTCCAGTGTGCCCGAAGCGATATCCACCAACGTGAATTCGGGCCGGAGCAGGATGGCGCGGTTGATGCGCTGCTCTCCCGTGAGGTGACGCAGATAGGCGAAGGCGTCAATTTCCGCCTGGCGTTGCGCATAGAAGGCCGCCAGCGTGTTGGCGACTTCGTCGATCTCCGCCACGGTCAGGCGACCGCAGACGATGCGCGCGTCCAGCATATCGCATTGCGGCAGGCGCTTCATTTCGACCAGCCAATCGACGATGCGGGCCCTGCCGCCGAGGGTGAAACGGCCCGATGCGTCACGGCAAAGAGGGAGAACCCGTCGATAGGTTTCGGCGGCAAGGAGAGCGTTCAGCCGCAATTCCTGGCCGCAGTAGAAGTGCCGCTTCCTGATCGTGCTGAAATCGAGGAATGGATGCCTGACTGGCTTCTTGAGCTTGTAGACCAGTTCGTCCGTGAGAAAGACCCAGGACATATGCGTCTCGTGGACATCTACCTGTGTCGTCCCGCACCCGTACGTCGCCGGATCGCTGAGAAAGCGCACCTTCGCTGCCAAGTCTGTAATTTGCCGTTGTCCCATCATCGCCGGCACAATGGTGGCCAGCAGCGATCCGCACTTTGATGCGCATCAAGGACGCGCCCGTTGGCTGTGACATTTTGTAGATGAACACAACCGCCAGCGGGATGTCATGGATCGCAAACACACCTTCAACATAGGCTATGTCGTCGTTGCTTTCCTGATTATGGGGCTGTTTCAGGTCTGGTTCGCCTATCGTGACACCGCCCAGCTCTCCTACAGTGACGTGATCCACCTCACGGAAGAGGGCAAGGTTGCATCCGTCACGCTGACCGAGACCATGATCGAGGGGGCATTCAAGGAGCCGCAGAATGGCAAGACGGCGTTTCTTGCCAATCGCGTCGACCCTGCGGCAGTTGCGGTTTTCGAGAAGGCCGGCGTCAAGATCACGGGGGCTTCCGACAGCAACTGGCTGACGACAATTCTCTCCTGGATATTGCCCGCGCTGATCTTCGTTGGCATCTGGATGTTCTTTTTCCGAGGGTTCGCCGACAGGCAAGGCATGGGCGGCCTGATTAACATCGGCAAGTCGAAGGCAAAGGTCTATCTGGAGCGCAAAACCGGAGTGACGTTTGAAGATGTGGCGGGCGTCGACGAAGCCAAGGCCGAGTTGCAGGAAATCGTCTCCTTCCTCAAGGACAAGGACAGATACGGCCGCCTCGGCGCTCGCATCCCGAAAGGTATCCTGCTGGTCGGGCCGCCTGGAACCGGCAAGACATTGATGGCGCGCGCCGTAGCCGGCGAGGCGGGGGTGCCCTTCTTCTCCATCTCCGGCTCGGAGTTCGTCGAGATGTTCGTCGGCGTGGGTGCGGCCCGGGTGCGCGACCTGTTCGAGCAGGCCCGGCAGGCCGCGCCGTGCATCATCTTCATCGATGAACTCGACGCCCTCGGCCGTGCTCGCAGCCCATTCGCGGGTTATGGCGGCGGTGACGAGAAAGAACAGACATTGAACCAACTGCTGTCGGAACTCGACGGTTTCGATCCGCGTGTTGGTATCGTGCTGCTTGCCGCCACCAACCGTCCCGAAATCCTCGATCCGGCCCTGCTGCGCGCCGGGCGATTCGACCGGCAGGTCGTTCTGGACCGGCCCGACCGCAAGGGCAGGCAGGCGATCGTCAAGGTCCACATCAAGAGCGTCTCAATCGCGCCTGGCGTCAGCACCGACGAGATTGCCGCGATAACGCCCGGCTTCACCGGTGCCGATCTTGCCAATCTGGTCAACGAGGCTGCCATCATCGCCACGCGGCGTGGCGCCGACAAGGTGACGATGGATGACTTTACCAATGCGGTCGAGCGCATCGTTGCAGGCTCGGAGCGCAAAAGCCGATTGCTGAAACCACAGGAGCGTGAACGTGTCGCCTTTCACGAAATGGGGCATGCCCTGGTCGCGGTCGCGAGGCGAAGCGCTGATCCAGTGCACAAGGTATCCATCATCCCGCGCTCGATCGGCGCTCTCGGTTTCACCATGCAGCGCCCGACGGAGGACCGGTTTCTGATCACGGTCGGTGAGCTGAAGGACCGCATGGTCGTCCTGATGGGCGGCCGCGCGGCTGAGGAAATCATATTCGGCGAAGTCTCGACCGGGGCGGCCGACGACCTGGCCAAGGTCACGGATATTGCCCGCCAGTGTGTCACCCGCTTTGGAATGGATCCGACGGTGGGGCAGGCCGTTCTCGAAGAGCAGCGCCTGCAATGGCTAGGTGACGGCCCTGGCCTGCCGAACAAGAAAGATTATTCGGAGGCCACGGCTCGGGAAGTCGACCTGGCGGTGCGAGGCATGATCAACGAGGCCTTTGCCAGTGCCAAGGACGTGCTCCGGGTAAGGGTCACCGACCTGCGCGCTGGCGCCAAGCTGCTGCTCGAAAAAGAAACGTTGACGCCTGACGACTTCGCGCCGTTGCGTCGAACCGCCGAGCTAGTTCCGGCGGCGTGAAGGCGACGCAGGCCGAGATGCCGGGCGCCTTTGAACAAACGAGGAGAGTGTCATGAAACACAAGCTTCAGCAGAAGGTGATCGATATCCTGGCGCGTTGCATGGACATGACGATAGCAACAACCCGCTCCGATGGCTCGCCACAGGCGACGGTGGTCTCGTTCGTGCACGACGGTTTGCTGCTCTATTTCGGCTGCGGAGCCGGCTCGCAGAAGGCAGTGAATATTTATCGCGATCCGCGCGTCTCGGTCGCCATGACAGCGCCCTATGAGAACTGGCTGGAGATCAACGGGTTGTCGATGGCGGCGACCGCCACTGAGGTCGTCTTGCCTTCCGAACTCACAGTAATCGGACGCATGATGGTGCAGCGCTTCCCGCAGATTTCGGCTATCCAGCCCAGTGAGGCCGCACCCGTGAAGCTGTTCAGGGTACGGCCCACGATCATCTCTGTGCTCGACTACTCCCTGGGTTTTGGTCACACCGATCTCGTCAAAGTCGAGGCCGACGACATCGCCGAGACCTTGGACAGCATGCGACACCATTGGCTTGCAGGCACTTCCGCCACCTCCTGACGATCGCGCCAATCGTCCAACCAGATGACTATCTCACCCGGGCATTGAGCCGGATCAATGAGCAAGAGCGCAAAGGATGCTCTTTGTCTTCGCTGCGGGCGAGACGTCCGCCTCAACAAACAGGAGACAAGACATGACGGACATAACATTGCGTCAGAACATTCTCGATGAGTTGGAATTCGAGCCGAGCATCGACGCGGCCCATATCGGCGTTGCCGTCGAAGACGGCATCGTCACCCTGACCGGGCATGTTTCTTCCTATTGGGAAAAGACCACCGCCGAAAATGTGGTCAAGCGCGTCAAGGGCGTCAAGGGCATCGCCGAGGAAATCGAAGTCCGGCTGATTGGACAAAGGGAACCGCGGACGACGAGATCGCCAAGCGTGCGGTCAATGCGGTCACCTGGAACGTCTCCATCCCGAGGGACAAGGTGCAGGTCAAGGTGCGAGACGGATGGATCACGCTGACCGGGAAACTTGAATGGCAGTACCAGAAGAACGCAGCCGCCGACGCCGTGCGCGGGCTGGCCGGCGTTGTCGGTGTTGCCAACCAGATCGAAATCGCCCCACACGCGTCAGTGCCCGACGTCAAGAAGCGCATCGAGGATGCGCTGAAGCGCGACGCCGAAACCGAAGCACAGGCGATCCGCGTCAATGTTCTGGATGGCAAGGTGACCCTCGAAGGCAAGGTCAGGGCTTGGTCCGAGCGCCAGGCAGCTGAACGTGCCGCCTGGTCGTCGCCGGGCGTCCGAACGGTGGACGATCGTATTTCCATAATCTGATGGGCTCACGAGTTGGACGCGGCGGCTTCATCGGTGGCCGCCGCGTCGCCAACGATGGCCAGAGAGTGCGTTGGATCTCGGTCCAGCAATGTCAAGGAGAAACAATATGATTCTGGCTAACGGTACCCTCGTCGTGGTAACCGACGGCGACAAGCTGCGTCTGTTGCGCAGCAAAGGTCACGAACCTCGGATCGAATTGGTCGAAATGCCCGAGCCGGTGCTGCACTCGGCTAACACGGGCTCCGGCGGCCGGCATCGTAGTTCCACCGCCAATCCCGACGACTCCCGCCTGCGGGAAGACGACTTTGCCGCAGCCGTGGCCGCCTATCTCAATCGCGAGGCGCTGACGGAAGCGTTCGAGCATGTCGTGGTGATCGCCGATCCGCGCACGCTGGGCGAACTGCGCAGGCACTTCCAGGCTCCTCTGAGAGCAAAGCTGGTAGGCGAGATAGCCAAGGATCTCGCGAAACATTCCGCCGGGGCCATCGAGAACACATTGGTGGCGACTTGAGTCTCTGCCCAGATCATGGTCCAAACCCTGCTGATCTCGGCCATCGTCGCGAGCCTATCGCACCGGCGACCTTGGGCGCATCGACCGTCGCCAAGAGGGCTTAGCCGGGGTGGATGGATGCCGGCGGCACGCTAGACCGGGATACACGGTTCAATTGAACGCATCCCGCTCGAGAGCATTCCGCTCGAGTTGGATGAGAATGGCTGATGATGCGGCGCAATCATCGTCGAGTTGCCTTAGTTCACCATATCAAGGGGGCCGAGCGCGCCACTTAGATCGTCACCTCCGGCTCGAGCGACCGTTCCTTCTGTGGCTCCGCAATCTCTGTCATGGTTGCCTCGGTGAGCAGCAGCACGCTGGCGACCGAGACTGCGTTCTCCAGGGCGGTGCGAACGACCTTGGTCGGGTCGATGATGCCTGCTTCGACCAGATCGACGTACTCCTTCTTTCCTGCGTCGAAGCCGAAATTGCCAGTGCCTTCGAGCATCTTGGCAGTGACGACGCCACCGTCGACCGCGGAATTTTCGGCAATCTGCCGGACTGGCGCTTCAAGCGCGCGCTTGAGTATCTGTACGCCGGTCCGCTCGTCGCCGTCGCAATGTTGCTCCTCGTCAGCCACGGTCGCGATGCAGCGCAGGAGGGCGAGGCCGCCGCCTGGCACTATGCCTTCGGCGACCGCCGCCTTGGTGGCGCTGATGGCATCGTCGAGCGCCTCCTTCTTCGACTTCATTTCGGCCTCGGTTGGAGCACCCACCTTGATGACGGCGACGCCACCCGCGAGCTTGGCCAGCCGTTCCTGCAGCTTTTCGCGATCATAGTCACTGGTCGTATTGTCGATCTCGCGCCGGATCTGTTCGACACGGCCCTTGATCACCTTGGCGTCTCCGCCGCCGCCGATGATCGTCGTGTTATCCTTGTCGACGACTATCCGCTTCGCACGCCCCAACTGCTCCATTTTGACATTTTCCAGCTTGAGCCCGAGATCTTCGGAGATGACCTGTCCGCCAGTCAGGATGGCGATGTCCTGCAGCATGGCCTTGCGACGGTCTCCGAAGCCGGGCGCCTTGACGCCGCAGTTCTTGAACGTTCCCCGAATCTGATTGACGATGAGGGTCGCGAGGGCCTCACCCTCGACTTCCTCGGCAATCACCAGCAATGGCGAGCCGGACTTCGCCACGGCTTCAAGCAGCTTGATGAGGTCGTTTAGCGAAGCGATCTTTTTTCGACGAGCAGCACCAGCGCGTCTTCCAGAACCGCCTCCATCTTCTCGGGATCGGTGACGAAGTAGGGGGAGAGGAACCCGCGATCGAACTGCATGCCTTCGACGACATCCAGAACGGTTTCGGTGGTCTTCGACTCTTCGACCGTGATGACGCCCTCGCCGCCGACCTTCTCCATTGCCTCACCGACGAGTTCGCCGATGAGCGGGTCGTTGTGCGCGGAGATCGTCGCCACCTGTTCTTTCTCGCGACGGGTCGAGACCGGCCTAGATATTGCCTTGAGTGTCTCGATTGCCCGTTTTGTTGCGCGATCGAGACCCCGCTTGATATCGATCGCGCTGGCGCCGGCGACGACGTTGCGTACGCCGTCGGCGAACATCGCGTGGGCCAGAATGGTCGACGTGCTGGTGCCGTCACCGACCATGTCCCCGGTTTTTTCAGCCGCCTGTCTGAGCATCCGCGCGCCAAGATTCTCCTCGGGATCCTTCAGGTCGAATTCCTTGGCGATGGTCACCCCGTCATTGCAGACGATGGGAGCGCCCCATTTCTTTTCGATCAAAACCGATTTCGAGCGGGGCCCGAGCGTCACGCGCACGGCGTCGGCGAGCTGGGTCGCGCCACGCAGAATCTTTTCGCGCGCCGCGGAACGAAACAATACCTGTTTGTGAGCCATGACCGTCTCCGAGCTATGATGCGTCTTGGCTAACAGGGATGAGTTCAGCCGGCTTTGATACGCATCAATCCCGCTCCAGCGCCAGGTTGACGAGGATCAACGGCTAGCCTCATTCGCTGTTGGATAGGCAGTGTACCATCGTCCGCTCGCGAACTTGGAATCACGTTGCGATTGCCTCTCGTAGTTCGGGCGCCGGTGAAGGCTTGGCGACTTCCGCGACGGTCAACCGCTGAGGCTTGGCGAAAAAATCCGCCGGAGGTCGTCACGCAGACCATACATCGTTCGGATCAGTGAAATCCTGGTCGTCTCGGACGTTCATTCGCGGCCGCTAGCCTCTCAGAGCGAGATCGAGCTGCTATTGCTGGCCGGATCGAAACGTCGTCGCGACCCGACATCCTGACGAGCTGCCTCTTGTTGAGAACCTCAAAATTCTGCGCATTGCGGATTTTGACGATGCCCTTGCGGCTCATCTCGTGAATGACGCGACTAATGGTCTCCCCGGTTGTCCCAAGATAGCTGGCCATGTCACGGCGATTGATGGGTATATGGATCGGAAAGTTTGCGCCGGGGCTCAATTCATCTGCATCGCTGCGGCGGCAAAGCATCAGGAAGAAGCTGGCAACTCGTTCCGGCATCGTCTGGCAGCCAAGCAGCAGCATCCAGCTACGTGCTGCGTCGAGCTCATCCAACGTGCTCAACATCAGCTGATGCTCGAGCTCGGGAAAACACTCTGTCAATCTCTCGAAGGCGTGACGCTCATAACAACAAAGCGTCACATCGGACGCCGCCTCAATGGCATAGTCGGAAAAGCCTCCGAAGACGCGGCCGAAGAAGTCTGAGCGAAACAGCAAGCCGACGAGCTGCTGGCGTCCGTCTTCCAGCGACTTCTGCATGCGCAGCACGCCAGACACGACGATGCCCACAGAGGAGGTGTCCTCCATTTCGGCAAGCACCGTTTCGCCGAGACGATACGTCCGGTGATGGGAAAGCCTGGCGAGTTGCCCCTGCAAGTCGACATTGACCCTGCTGCAGAGTGAGGTTTTGCGCACGGCACATCGATCACAGGGTGTCAGGGTTCGGACGGAAGGCAACGGTTCCATAGCATCTCCAACTCACGGTTGTGCCAAAGAGGGACGTCAAATAAAATTAACCAAAAACTCAGGTCTGAAAGGATTTTTTTAAAGGCCAACCTAAAGGCAAAACTCGTCCCAGTTTCCATTCTCGTCTTTGTTCTGAATCAAATTGAAATCAGCTATGCTTCAAGCCGCGCCTCGTCAGGCGGTCCGATTTGGGCTTGGACAGCATGGACTATTCGGCTTAGTATTCTTCAATCGGGAATATTCAGACCCAAAAAAAGGCACCCCTTAGGGGGCAAGGTCGTGGATCGCTATGTGGCACATGCCAACGTTGCTCGCTTTCGCGAGATTCTCTCGCGAACTGCGCCCGGGACAGCGGCATGCCGTTGAGGGTCTGCTTGAGAAGGAAGAGCTAAGGCTCTGTGTCCTCGAAGCATCAGAGGAAGGTACTTTTCGCTCGGGTCTGAAACTGGTCGCCACAGCGCTCTCGATGCATCACACCGGCGAAACGATTTCAACCAATCCACGATCGAAGCCGTGCGATGGGCTCGGCCCGATTGCAACGAAGACGACGATGAATTGACCGCATACATCGTGAAGTATGCAAAGGAACAGCAATTGATTGTCCTCTTTGACGTCCGATAGGCGAACCAACCAAGTTCCTTGGACGGTGGGTCCCGTTGACCTTCAACCCATTTTTGAGACAGGGATCAGCTCGGATTATTTCTCAAGCCAGCTGCGGTGACTGCACAACGGCAAAAATTCTCCAACTCTTCATTGACGTCATTCGGCAATGGCCGGCAACCGCAATGCACGGCGTGTTTCAAATGCCAAGCCAGTCCTTCATTCGAGGTGCGGAGTGGTGGTGGCTCGTTCGACAGGTGCCATTTCAAATCTATTTTGGTCTGCCTTGATGGAAAGCTAGTTGCTTCGTGAAACATTTGGCCCTCTCCAATTTGTTGACAAGGCAACCGGCTGAAGTCGAATGCGTCGTTGATCCGGGTCAAGACTCATAGCTGATCACGGTTGTGACACGTAGAGGAGCGACAAGTGCCCCGGAAGCGCCAGTCAGTGGGCCAGGGCGGCCCCCGATGCTTTTCGCTGATCCCCACAGGATACTCCGCGGAGAGGGGGCTTTGACGAACCCACCAAGACAGTTTGTCGATCCGTCGCGAGAAGGTCAGCAACAGATCGCCACGGATCGAATGGAAGGCCATCGGACCGAACGGCGGCACTTCGTAGAATCCCCTAAGGGTATAACCGAATTGTTGGACAGGCGCTTTTGCGGTGAAATCCAAAGCGCAAACGACGTCCCCATCTTCAGTTGAAGCGCCTGATGGTTGTCGGACATCAGCTCAACGATTGACCGACATGGGAGTGGTTTGATGCTCTGCGCACACCTGACATCCAAAGCTATCGCTAGCGCAGCCTCTTTTTGCGGAGGGCCACTCATTGCAAGCGCACTGCAAGGGGGTCGTGTCCCCACAGGTGGTGTAGCTCGGCGGTAGTGAAGCCGCTCGCGAGTGCGCCGTTAGTCGCGCTGTAGCGAGCGAGCGGCTTTGCGGTGGTCATCGGCGCTTTCCGGTAGGGTTTGGTTGTTGACGCCAACCCAATTCGGAAGGACCACCGATGACCGACGACATGATGAACCTGCGCACGCTCGTGGAGAAGACCCCGGATGCCGATCTCCTGCGCGAGATGATCGGCTTTGCCGCCGAGCGGCTGATGGAAATGGAGGTTGGGGCCGCCACCGGCGCCGCCTATGGCGAGAAGAACCCGTTGCGCACGGCCCAGCGCAACGGCTATCGCGAGCGCGACTGGGAGACGCGCGCCGGCACCGTCGAGCTGCGCATCCCGAAGCTCAGGAAGGGCAGCTATTTCCCCGGTTTCCTCGAACCGCGCCGCATGGCCGAGAAGGCGCTGACCGCCGTCATCCAGGAGGCCTACGTCCAGGGTATCTCGACCCGCTCGGTTGACGACCTGGTCAAGGCCATGGGGATGAGCGGCATTTCGAAGAGCCAGGTCTCGCGGCTGTGCGAGGAGATCGACGGCAAGGTCAAAGCGTTCCTTGAAAGACCCATCGAGGGCGACTGGCCCTATCTGTGGATCGACGCCACCTACCTGAAGGTGCGCCGCGGCGGCCGCATCGTCTCGGTCGCCGTCATCATTGCCGTCGGCGTCAACGCGGACGGCCGGCGCGAGGTGCTGGGCATGGAGATTGGCACCTCGGAGGCCGAGCCGATCTGGACGGAGTTCCTGCGCAAGCTGACCCGCCGCGGCCTGCGCGGCGTCAAGCTCGTCGTCTCCGATGCCCATGAAGGCATCAAGGCGGCCGTCACCAAGGTGCTGTGCGCGACATGGCAGCGCTGCCGCGTCCACTTCATGAGGAACGTGCTGGCCCATGCCGGCAAGAGCGGCCGCAGGGTCGTCTCCGCTTTCATCGCCACCGCCTTCGCCCAGGAAACGCCCGAGGCCGCAAGCGTGCAATGGCGCGCCGTCGCCGACCAGATCCGGCCGAAGGTGCCGAAGTTGGCGACAATCATGGACGACGCCGAGCCCGACGTGCTGGCCTACATGACCTTCCCGAAAGAACACCGCGCCAAGCTGCACTCGACCAATCCGATCGAGCGTCTCAACGGCGAGATCAAGCGGCGCACCGAGGTCGTCGGAATCTTCCCGAACGACGATGCGATCGTGCGTCTGGTCGGCGCAATCCTGCTCGAACAGAACGATGAATGGGCAGTGCAGCGGGCCAGATATATGACTCTGGAAACGATCAGCCAGATGAGCGATGATCCCCTGATCAGCTTGCCAGCCGTGGCGCGCTGATCAGCCCGGCCCATGCCGGAGAGCACGGCGACCAATGCCGTCAGCTACACCACTCCCCGGGACACGATCTGCAAGGGCTTGTGACAGATCTATTCGACCCGTAACGGCCCGAGCTTCACTATATGCGCGGGCCAGGACCGAGATGGCATGAGAAGCACGCTCGTGATAATCCCTTGCCTGCGTTGGAACGCGATCCAGGTTTTTGATGAACCGGTACAGCACCGGCCAAAGAGCCGATCGGTATCGATGCGTCGACAGGGCCGGTTTCCATGGATTGCCTAAATGCTCTCGTCCTCGGTAGCGAGGGTTGTCACCGGTTCCGCTTGGCCTGGGCACTCGAAGGTACCTGCATCTCGATGCTTCACCTGATGGGCGGAGGTGTCGAAGGCAGTCTCGCAGCGACCCTGATCCTGCGCGGCTTCACATTCCGGCTTCCTATGTTGCCGGCCTGTGGATGACCCGAAGGGAAGCGGCGACACCAGCAAACATTCTCCTGCCGCCGCAGCGCCGTGTCGCATTTTGAAAATGCCTATGCTCGTCGGCTGGGCGGGTGTAGTGTCACGTGAGCATGCGGCTCGGGGAGAGAGGTATGCCGTGGACGGTTTCATCGCGCGCGCTAATATACGCCACTTCCAGGATCTGCTCGAACGCGAGACCGATCCGAAGCAGCGACGCGTCATCGAAGGCCTGCTCGCACTAGAGCTGCAAAAGCTCAAAATAACTGAGGACCAGGCGCGCAAGCACGGGGCTGATTGTCCTCAGCGCGCCGAACAGACGCGCTGAACGCGATCAGCGGCCAAGCCATTCTGCAGCCTTGAGCGACAATGCAGTGATGGACACCAAAATATCCTCGATGAGCTGGAATCCGAGCCGTCGATTGGCGCTGCCACGTCAGCGTCGATCGCGGCATAGGGCATGGAGATGCCTTCAGGTGGTCATGCGCGGGTATAGCCGTGCGGCTATCGCGACCAGCAAGGCAAATGTGACTCCGAGAACGAGACAGTCGACGGCAAGCCCAAACTTGCTCTGTCCGCCGATCAGCATCAACGCTCGAAGTGCGTCGACCTGATAGGTAAGCGGGTTGGCGAGCGAGATCGTTCTCAGCCAACCGGGCATGATGTCGATTGGATAGATGGCATTGCTGGCGAAGAAGATTGGCATCGTCAGGACCTGTCCGATGCCCATGAAGCGCTCGCGCGTCTTGACGATGCAGGCAATGATCAGCGAGAAAGTCGAGAATAGACCTGAACCCAGCGCGATCAGGCACGCGACGCCAAGCAGGCTGGCCGGGCTGAGGTCGACATTGATACCGAGTCCCACCGCAAGCAGGTAGACCACGACCGCCTGCGTCAGCCCGCGAGCGGCAGATGACAGCGCCTTGCCGAGGACCAGGGCGCTCCGCGGCGCCGGGCTCACCATGTAGCGATGGAGGACGCCGAGGTCGCGCTCCCAGATGGCGGCGATGCCATAAAAGATCGCCGCGAACAGCACGCTCTGGGCAAGGATGCCCGGCGCCAGGAAGTCGAGATAGCGGCCGTTGCCGGACGTCAGGCCGCGCACCTGCGCCATCACCTCGCCGAACAGGACGAGCCAGATCGCCGGCTGTATGGCGCGAGTTAGGATTTCACTTGGATCGTGCCGCAGCTTGCGTATCTCCGCATCGGCCACGGCATGAACCTCGGTGCCGTAGTCCATGATTGCTTCTGCAAACCTAGCCATGATCGCTGGCGCTCCTGCGCGTCTGCCTGACATCCCGGTAGTCACCAGCCGTCTCGACATCACCGCCGGCGATAGCCATGAAGACGTCATCGAGTGTCGCCGACGGTCCGACGCCTGCCTTCAATTCGGCCGGCGTGCCGACCTTTTCCAGGCGCCCGCGATGCATGATGCCAACGCGGTCGCACAGTGCGTCGACCTCTTCCATCACATGTGTGGTGACCAAAATGGTGGTACCGAAACGATCTCTCAAATTGCGCACATGGTTCCAGATCGCAGTGCGTGCCACGGGGTCCAATCCAACCGTCGGCTCATCCATGATCAATAAGGCAGGCCGGTGCAGCGTGCTTTGCGCGATCTCGAGCCTGCGCAGCATGCCGCCAGAGTAGTGCTGTGCCAGGCGATCCGCTGCTCCGGTAAGTTCCGTCATCTCCAGCGCCTCCCTGATGCGCCCTGCGCGCTCGGCGCGGGGGATGAGATAGAGACGTGCGGACAACAGCAGATTCTCGTAGACGGTGAGCGCCCCATCGGCCGATAGCAACTGCGGCACATAGCCGATGCGGGCGCGGATGTGCCGTGCTTGACGCCGCAGGTCGCAGCCAGCGACGGCGGCATCGCCACTCGTGGCGGCAACAAGGTCGTCAGCATCTTGATCAATGTTGATTTTCCCGCGCCGTTGGGGCCGATCAGGCCGAAGACCTCACGCTGGCGGACCTGCAAATCAACGTCGTCGACGACCACGTTGCCGTCGAACGCCTTGGAGAGGCCGTGCGTCTCTATGGGGAAGATCGCGGGAGGAGCGAGCATAGGCTTGGCTTTCGTTCAGTCCTGCAACTGGGTGGCGGCGATGCTCCAATCTTGGCTGTGAGGGAAGGCGCTCGCGCGCGGTGCGCCGGAATCATTATCACCCTAGACACCGCGGAAGGCGGGCGAATTGATTCAAGGCAAAGCAATCCCGCGAACGCAGCCTATGAAAGATTGGTCTGACCCGCGGCAATTCGAACAGCTTGGGTATGCAGTCTCGCATTCCCCCCAAAGAGAGTGTCGAAATCTCATCGCCCGAATTCGCTGCCTGATCTCCCCGACCGACTTGGCTCGTCCTCATAGGATAGTCAGGAAATACATACCTCCATCACGATAGATACCGAGCAGCAGGGGAGCTGGTGAACGCTGTGCCAACTCCAGTGCCTGTCCTGGTGAGTGGACGATCTGCTGATTGACAGTGAGGATTATGTCGCCTGCAGCCAGACCGACATCGCCTGCCGCGCTGCCGTCTCCCACCGTTAAAACCAGCGCTCCGTCCACCTTCTTGTTTCCCACTCCCGTTATCGTCTCGACATCGCTCAGAACGACTGATTCAAGAGGGCCAGATCCTTCAATCTGTGTCACGCCAGCGCTTCCCTCAGGCGAAAGTTTCGCCGTGATGGTGGTTGGACTGCCGTGACGGATCATCGACAGTTTCGCGGGAGCGTCTGGCGACATCGTGCTCATTATGTTCTTGAGACCGGCGGAATTTTCCACGCTTGCCCCGTTCACCGCCGTGATGATGTCGCCCACATGAACCCCGGCGCCTTCTGCCACCGACCCTGACAAGATCTGGTTCACTACAGCTCCCGATCGAATGTCGGTCCCGAATGCCTTGGCGAGGTCCGCGGTGAGATCCTGCACGACCACACCAAGTTGCGCGCGTCGTACCTTGCCGTAACCAATAAGCTGTTCCGTTACCTGTTTCGCGAGTGCGACCGGGATGGCAAAGCCGATGCCGACATTTTCCCCACTCGGCCCGATGATCGCGCTGTTGATTCCAATGAGATTTCCATCGAGACCGACGAGAGGGCCGCCCGAATTGCCTGGATTGATTGAGGCATCGGTCTGAATGAGCTTCTCATAACCTCTTCCCAGTCCAGATCGGCCAAGCGCGCTGACGATACCCATCGTCGCTGTTTGTCCGAGGCCGAAGGGATTGCCTATTGCCACGACATAGTCACCGACGCGCAGCTGCGAAGAATCTCCGAAAGGCAGTGCTCTCAGGTCGTCCGCATGAATCCTGATGACGGCTAGATCTGTTTCGGTGTCGTTTCCGACGGGTTCGGCCTGAAAGCTTCGGCCATCATTAAGGGTGACCGTAATCTCGTCGCCATTCTGGACAACATGATTGTTTGTCAGGACATAGCCGTTCGCGGCATCGATGATGACCCCCGCACCTGCTGCCTGGAATTCCCGTTGCAGCTGTGGTGCGTCGCTGGCAGGGGCAAAAAGCTGTTGGGGGAAGGAACCCGAAGCGTCGGCGGGCGATTCATCCCGGCCTTGCACGGTGATGCTCACCACAGTTGGAAGGACCCGCTCCAGCATTGGCGCAAGCGAGGCCTGACCCGCCGGAACAAACGACGACGCTGCGTTGACAGGATAGGCTGTTGAGGCCGCTGCCAGAGCGAAACAGGCTGCAGCCAGGAATTTCCGTACGCCGACGGCGATCATCGAACCCTCTCATAGCGGTGGAGATACAAAGTTCCCGCAGACCGTGATGCCTTTCCAAGATCAACTGAAGCCGGTCCAACGGGAAATATCCACGGCGTTAGCAAGCAATTTGCTGATCGCTGCCGCCTGTATTCCACTGTTTCCATTCTTTGTTGTTCGAGCTGCCGTACAGTCACTGGCGCGTTTTTCATGCTAGACCCCTTTCCGATATCTTACTGGGGAAACGAGTTGTCGTTTTGAGCCGGATCAAAGTGCCGCATGGAATTTCTCGCAACCTTGGATCCCGATTATTTTTGATCAATCGAGGGCACAATTTCGGTCCGCGTAAAACGCGTATCCGGTTGCTGGTTGTTCAAGATGGAAGCCGGTCAGTAGTCCCAATCAGGTCCAAAATGGCTTAGTTTTGCTGAGCTTATGCTGAATGCGGGTATTTGACCGTATAAGCTTCTCCAATCGTGCTTCCTCAATGTTCGAAGCGACCCCTGCGAGAAACGCAATCTGCCGGGCATTTGGGTCGGCTTCTGGCAAAGGGGCCTCCGCCATCGATCTGCACAAGTGGATATGCCCGGCAATGTCGTTGAGATTGCCAAGATAGTCCTGAAGGGCCTCCAAGGCCAGAAGGAGACCCTTGCGGCGCCTCTTTGCGGTTTCACTCGCGAAAAGACCCCCGAGAAACTCGCTGCCATAACGCAGTTTCTTGGCTGCGATGCGCAGCTTGTGCCGCTGCGAGGCGTCGAGGTCGTCAAGTTTCCTGGCCCGTTTCATGATCTTGGATGTTCGTGAGGAAAGCGTTTGGCGAGAGAACTGATCGATGATCTGTTCCTTGAGGCTGACGCGCAGTGCATCGTCCGTCCTGATCCAGTCTCCGACGTGGATCCATTCGGCTGTGTCGAGGAGCAGGCTGCGGAATCTCTCGGTTTCGATGGCCGCCCGAGCTCGGGCTTCCGCCAGCGACTGAAGCCGGTCGATCTTGCCTTCGAACATCTTGAAGGCGTTGTCGCCAGCGTACTTATACCGCAGGCGTTGGAGGACACCTGCCGAGAAAACGTGGAGCTCTCGCGCCTGAGCAAGTTCATCCATGAGCCATTTCAGCTCCGCCTTGATCAAATCGCATTGTCTGTCACTGACAATCTGGGAAAAGAGCGAAATGGCGGCGAGTAACCGTCGAAGCCCGACACGCATCTGGTGAATGCCTTCGGGATCGCCCCGGTTTACCGCGTCCCAATTGGCAGCAATCTGACGGAGGCAGGATTCTGAAATTTTCCGAAACGCTGTCGCGACGTTTTCGCCGGACTGAATTGTCGTTGTGCCCCCAAGAACCGCTCGCGCCGGCGCGCCATCAATCAATTCATATCCACGTTCTGCCTTGCTGCGGACCGAAAGACGCAATGGCGCGGCTTTTGCGAGCGTGCGAGCCAATTCGAATAGCTCCGTGCGGTCCCTTGCTTGAGCTCGATCTCAATCTCGCAAACCTCTTCGGATATGTCGCCAGTCGTGATCCAACAGTGGTCAAGCGAAAGCTCCATCCTGGCGTGAGCGGTTTTGATGGGCAGAGTCTTGCGCTGAGTTCGTGTCTCGAAGACAGGTTTCAGTGCTCGGACGAGCTGTTTCGACACTCGACCAAGGGAAACAACGCCTGTGGAAGTTGCAGCTTAAGCTCGATTTCCTGGTGGCTCGACATGAGTTCGACCTAGCCTTTTTTCTGCAATGTCCAAGTATCCCGCTCAAAGCGGTCCTTTGCTTGCTTTCTTAGCGACCTCAGGTAGCGCGATTGTCGCCGGCAGTTGAAGGGACATCAAGCGGACCGTCGCGCGGAGCCGCATTTTCACGGGCCAAGCATCGCCGCCTTGCCGAGCCTTGCTTGGCGTTCCTTTGGCCAGCATGAAGGAATGCAAATACACGTGCATTGAGATGCATCAATGCACGGTCTGTATCGCCTTCTAGACTGGCATGAAGTCAGCTGTGGAGCGTGTCATGGAATTGATGGAAGCATTGCGCACTCGCCGTGCCGTGCGCGAGTTCACGGGTGATCCGGTAGAAGAAAACACGGCGGGCGGTCGCTATGCTCAGGCGCAAGACGCAGGAGCTCTATGCCCGACTGGGTGGCATTAGTTGGCAGGCCGCGCGTGACTATCCGTTTCGGGAGATCATGAAACCCGAGAGTTTCGGGCTGCTCGTAAACCTGAAGCGCGCTGTCGATCCCAAGGGGCTGATGAATCCCGGTGCACTCGGCCTTGCTTGAGAGCAACCCACCGGCCGTCAGTGCAGCGCGAAGTCCGTCCTTGTTGGTGAGCCGATCGCGATGAAAATCCATAACGAGAATCTCTCCATGGGAAGGGGCACCGCTGCCACAGGCTCACATCGAGCCGGCCTATTGTCGTTCTTCGCTGTCATCTCCGTCGCCATCTATCTGGTGCCCGAAGGCGGTCACTTTTTCGAGATGTTCGGCAAGTTGAGGCTCGCGCCGGACAACTACATGATAGTGCAGCGGATCTACCACGGCTGGGCCTTCTTCGGCATCGCGATAGTCTTTGCGCTCACCTGCACGCTCAGTCATGCGGTTGCAACCTGGCGCCGTCCGATAACGCGGTGGCTGTCGCTGGCGTCGTTTGCCGCGCTCCTTGCCACGCAAGCGATCTTCTGGACGTTCATCTCTCCGGTGAACGCGCTGACGCGGAATTGGACCGAGATGCCAGCCGACGTCGAGGCCGTGCGGCGGCAATGGGAATACGCTCATGCGACTAGCGCGGCATTGACGCTGCTGGCGCTGATTCTGATCGTCTATGCAGTTCTTCTCGACGTCACCAACAGCCCGGCGGATGATCGCGGCTGAGCTGATTCCATGACGTTAGGAGGATTTATGCACGGCATTGGCAGGTTGACCCTGGCCATGTTGGATGTGCCCGCCATGGCAGCCTGACTCAAACTATAAGTCACATTTGCAGCGGGTCCCGTCAATCCGTGGGGAGCTGACGGAAGTGGCCCGTGAGGAGGCGAAAGCCGCAGAGGTGAAGGTCACCCTGCCCACGTTCGACGCATCACAGTCAAGTCGACAAACGACTACATCGAGCGCCGATTGGCAGCAGAAGTGGTTAGGCGCGGCCGCACCGCAGCCCAGGGAGATGATCTATCAATTCCGTAAACGCCCAAATCCGCGACCAAGCTAAACAATCTACGCCGCGAGGGCTGAAGCTCGACCGCAAGCCTTTCGGCATCTGCCTCCCCCTGCTTTGCTCGTTCGGACCGCAGAATGCGGCGCTCCAGATTGCGGCGCCGGCGCTTTTGTTCCGCGGACACGGCCGCAGCCTGCTTCAGATAAGCCGCCATTTCCTTTCCCTTCAATTTCTTGGCGAATTCCAGCATCGTATAATACCAGCTGTGATGCGCGGCTGTATCCGTCGGCTCAATCTCCGTAGCCCGGCGGTATTTCTCAAAAGTCACGCAGCGCATCACCTCGGCATCAGACGCCCGGCGTGGAGGCGACCCTTTCCTAGCAATGCCTCACCGCGCGTGAGGCGTGACAGCAGCAGGATCATTCGGGCCATGCGGTGGAGGATCAGGTGTGACGCAGCTATCCTCGCCTCCGATCTCAAATCAGACTTGCATCGAATCGACTTGAGACAGGAAATCGTCACAAGGATTGGCGGCTCAGAACCCGCTGCGTTCAGCAATCAATCGGTCGTCTTCGGAGCCGCCCGAAACTCGATGGCGGGTCAGCCAAGACGAGGGAAATCGGACGTCCCTTCTTCGTGGAGTGGGATCAACACCGCCCTGGCGCGTGAGAAAGGCGTCTTTGACCGAAATAGAGAAGCGCAGTGGTGCAAGCGACAATGGCCGTGACTGGTCTTAGCCACTGTGGCGTTCCTTCCGCGTACTCTTTCCAAGCCACACCCATGGCGGCCTAGAATGGATTGGGTCTGACCGAAGACCGCCTTCGCTGCACTCCGTCTCGATCATCTTCCCGCAACGACGGCGCTGCGTTTTCTTCCCCTGTACGCTACGCGTCCATTCCTCGCGGCTCAAGAAAGCCTCGCGCCGCCGTCTTCCACTTCGTTTCAGCCCCGGTGGGGTGCGGACCGATCGTCTCCTGTCTCACGACCACCATCGAGGTCGCGATGGGCGCGGCCCGAGAAAAACAGAAGGAACCACCACAATGGCTACGATCGGCACATTCTCGCGCACCGCGAAAGGCTTCTCCGGCTCAGTCAAGACCCTCAACCTCAACGTCAAGACGGTGACGTTCGCTCCGGCCGAAGGCGACAACGAAAAGGGTCCGGACTTCCGTATCTTCGCCGGCGCCACCGAGTTCGGCGCGGCATGGAAGAAGACCTCGCGTGAAGGCCGCGACTACCACTCCGTCAAGCTCGACGATCCGAGCTTCCCCGCTCCGATCTACGCGAGCCTGGTCGAGACCGAAACCGAGGGCGATTTCTCGCTCATCTGGTCCCGCCGCACCGCCGAGTAATTCGGCCCACCAAACGGGGCCCCGCCGCGAGGCGGGGCTTCGCCCTGTTCAGGTCAGGCGCAGCCTAGGCCTGTGCCAAATGCAGCAGGTTACGCTTGGGCCCGCGCCTTGCGCGGCTTCTTCACCGGCGACTTGATTGCCTTAGCAGTCGTTCTTGCCGCCGCCGCCCGTATGGTCGGTTTCCGTTTTTCTGCGGACTTGGCCGCCGGCGTTTTGCGCCCAAGTCCAATCGATTTCGCCAGGGCCGACCGGGTCGCCGCATAGTTAGGCGCCACCATCGGATAGTCCGCTGGCAGATTCCACTTCTGCCGATATTGGTCGGGGGTCAGGTTAAAGTGCTGAAGATGCCGCTTGAGCGATTTGAATTTCTTTCCGTCTTCCAGACAGATGATGAAGTCGGGCGTTACCGATTTCTTGATCGAAACTGCCGGCTCCTGTTTTACCACAGGTTCTACCGCCGGCGTGCCGATGCCATTCAGGGCGGCATGGATGTCGCCGATTAGTTTCGGCAACTCGCCAACCGGTACTGGATTGTTCGATACATAGGCGGCGACAATGTCAGCCGTTATCGACACGGTATCCAGTTTGTTGCCTTGCTCGAGAGCAGTGGTCATATGATTTCCCTTTTTTGTATCGGATGAATTGAGCGACGTTTGATTTTTCTGCCCTGCCCACGACGCAAATAGTACATTTCTTCGTAAAATCCACCTCTCTTGCGCAACATGACAAGAGTAAGTTTCGCTTCTGTCGTCCCATCGGCTGGGATGCTTTTGCCTATCTCATCTAAAGCGAGGAGCTTCCTTCACTTTTCCGTCCGTTCCAGCTGTGCAGAGCAATGCCGCTGGCTCGCGCCCTGGCTACAGAGTTTCTATCAACGCGCAGTGTGCACGATCGCATCTTTGTAGCGTGGGAGGTTTCGAGGGGAACACGATCTGGCATTTGAAGTTTGCTCATAAGGGAGCGCCTGCTTTGACGAGCTTCGCCCACTCAAGCCTTGCGCCCTTCATCATCTGGATCAAGGCTCGCGAGATAGGATTTTCGCCGGTAGCGACGAAGATCGCGAAAGCTTCCCGCGCAAGCGCTTGACTGCGGCGTCGGCGCTGGCGCACCGGCGGAAGTCTACTGTTCGGGCTCGTGCCGACCGCTGCTCGCTCCAACTGTGGCTACGTTCGCGGTCCCATCTGCTCTTCACGCCGTCAGCATCGAACGCCTGCCTACCCTTCGCAGTCCATAATCGTTGGGCATGCTCGCCTTCATGGCTCTGCAGCTTGGCTGCGATCCAGAGCATCGCGCCGTAGATCGTAGCGCGATCGTCATTGGTGAGCTCTACGATGCCTGCCTTGACGATGAGACCGCCGAGTTCGATCAGATGCCGGGTGCGCTTGCGGCGGTCGACCTGCCAGGTGCGCATGTCATTGCGAGCCTGTACCGCCTGCCGGCGATTGTGGGCCGCCCTGTTGCGCTGGAGCGCCGCGCAGGTCGTGCTGAGATGCCGGAGCAGTTCGCCGGGACGTGTTTTCGAAAAACATCACTCCACGTTTGGCCCAAGCCTCACGCTTTGCGGTGTCTTTCGTCTCGGCAATTGCGACCAGTGCGCCAGCCAGTTCGTCGGTGCTCAGCTGATCGGCGCCGGTGGCGATCACCAGCTCGCCAAGTTGCTGCACCTTTCGTATTTTGAGCTCTCGCGCTTTTTCTTCCAGCGCCTTCAGTTCCGCGTCGAAATCGAGTGGTTTACGCATGGCTGTCTCCGTTGATTGTCGATCTGTAAATGATAGTGGAGCGCCTGCCGGAAGGCTTCAGGGTTGCCGAGACAGCCCGGGACGGGCTGGTCCATCCCGAGAATTTTTCGAGGGAGGGCGCGCTTATACGTCGTGCCGACGTGGGCTTTGCCGTGCAAATGGTGGAGTAGAGATGAAGCGCTACTTCCCCTTTCGGAGACAAGTTTCTCCATCCCTCTCCCCGAACCGGACAGGCAAGTTTCCCTGCATCCGGCTCTCCGTGCATGAGCGAAAGATCGCTCATGGGTGTGCCTCAGTCCGACGTGAGGCGGTAGAACGCGTCCCAGAAGTCGCCCACGCTCTCGCGCTGACGGTGCCGGGATTGGGCATTCCATCCGTTCGGTTTCTCGATGCTTTGGTGAGGGTAACGCATGGTTCCGCCGTCGCGGAGGAGCCTCAGGCGCTTCGTGCCTTCGACCCATCGATGCCGTTGTCCCGTGACGTTGACGGTGAAGCGGCGACGCAGCTCTCGCCACGTTGCCTTTCGATGCTTCTTACGCAGCCAACGTCCAACGCGCTCCCAAATCCATTTGTCGAGATGGCTGAAGTCCCGACACGCCTGCGTGGCATATCGGTAATAGTTCCGCCACCCGAGCAGGATCGGGTTGAGGGTGCCGACGACTTTGGTGAGCGGCCATCCCGTAGGAATGCTCTTCACCAGGACCTTGATCCTGTGGCGCAGGTCGTTGAGCTTGCTCCTCGGGATGAAGAGGTTGCCGACCAGTCGCCCCGTGCGGAGCGCTTTGGTGCGCACCACCCGATAGCCGAGGAAGTCGAAGCCTTCCTTGGTCTCGGTGATCCGGGTCTTTTCCATCGACAGTTCCATACGAAGTTCCGTCTTCAGGAACTCCGCCAGCGCCTGCCTTTCAGCTTCCGCTTGCTCCCTCGTGCCCTCCATGAGGACGACGAAGTCGTCCGCATATCGCACCATGTAGAATGTCGGCTTGCCGTTCTTGCGGTCCAGAGTCCGCCGGCCTGCCGCCCTGCTACTCGGTTCACGGGGGCGCATGGACCATCGTCCGTACCGTTCGTCGATGGCTGTCAGGTAGATGTTCGACAGCATCGGCGAGATGATCCCGCCTTGTGGCGAGCCGGTTACGGGATGTCGGATGGTCCCCTCGATCATCACGCCGGCCTTCAGGAATGCGAAGATCAGCCTCAGCACCTTGCGGTCGCCGATACGCCGTCGCACGCCTTCCATCATGACGTGATGGTCGATTGCGTCGAAGCAGCCCTTGATATCGCCTTCAATGGCGTAGTCGTAGACCGAAGGTCCACGAACCGACGGGTGAAGACACTTCTGGATTCGCTCCAGAGCATCATGGGTGCTCCGTCCTTTCCGGAACCCATACGAGGTCGGATAGAAATCCGTCTCGAAGATGGGTTCGAGGATCAGCTTCATGGCCATTTGCACCAAGCGATCTGTCAGCGTGGGGATTCCGAGTGGCCGGAATGCTCCCGGTTTGCCAGGCTTTGGGATCAGCCGCTGCCTGACGGGTTCCGGGTCATATGTTCCGTTGCGAAGTGCCTCGCGTATTTCCTCGAGGAACCTTGCTGCGCCACCGGCACGCTGTTCGACCGTGCGACGCGTCATCCCGTCCGTTCCCGGTGTTCGGCTGCCGCGGTTGCGGGCGAGCCGTCGCCAAGCTTCGGCAAGGGTTCTGCGGTCGCATATGAGATTGAACAGATCAGCAAAGACCTTGTCAGGTTCGTCGCTGCTCCACCGATACAGTTTGCGCTGCATGTCGAGGACGAACGGGGTATTCACCTCGCCGGACATGTGCCCGCCTCCTGCTTGCAAACCGTATCCACTGCCTCCCTTCGCCATGTGAACGGCTTTCCCGTCCTCGGACTACTACGAAGGCTCCGTCCCTCGGCACCACGGTCACTGGCCGCTTCAGTCGTCCGGCGTCCGAAACCGCCGGAGATGGTGACAAGGTTCTTGGGTTCCGCAACTGATCTCTCGCTCGCTTTAGGCGCCGACTCTACCCCGTGGAATCCGGCCTCGGCGCCACGCAAACTCATGCCGAGGCTGGCGCACAGCAAGCTGCGCGCCTCCAATCCGCGTACTGATAGCGCGGACCAACACTCCACCGATCCGTAGATCGACCCGCCCACTTCCGAGTCGGCAGGTTCCATCTCTAAACGGGGCGTCCGCCATCGGTTCGGTTTCCCTCGCCATGGCAAGCTCGCTGGCCGAACCGCTCACGGGGTCGGAAGTCCCCGCCCGTTCGGCTTTGATGGGTTCTGCTAATTTACGGTTCCCCGGAAGCGCCCGGTTCTCCTCACCCATCTGCTTATCGCCGCATGTTGCGTCATACGGCGTGCGGGGTCCTCCACCCCGCGAGATCCATTGCAGCATGAAGGCTGAATCCCTCCTTCCTTTCAACTCCCAACGCACATCTGGTCGCGATGGCGATCTATCATCTTCATGTCAAAGTCATTGGCCGCAAGGCAGGCTCAAGCGCTGTGGCGTCCGCCGCCTACCGCTCAGCGTCGCGGCTGCGTGACGAGCGGATCGAACGCACGCATGATTTCTCGGCCAAGCGCGGTGTCGTTCATTCCGAGATGATGCTGCCGGAGGATGCACCGGAGCCCTGGCGCGACCGCGAGAGGCTATGGAATGATGTCGAGGCGTTCGAGGTGCGCAAGGATGCGCAGCTTGCCCGCGAGGTCGAGTTCGCCTTGCCGCGTGAGCTCAGCCAGGCGCAAGGCATCGAGTTGGCGCGCGACTTCGTTCAGGCGGAGTTTGTCAGCAAGGGCATGGTCGCTGATCTCAATGTGCATTGGGACAGGGCAGAAGATGGCAGTCCAAAACCTCATGCCCATGTCATGCTCACCATGCGGTCCGTCGATGAAAACGGTTTTGGCGCCAAGGTTCGCGACTGGAATGCTACCCAACTGGTCGAACGCTGGCGCGAGCGGTGGGCTGAGCTTGCCAATGAGCGTCTGGCCGAACTCGACATCGACGCCCGCATCGATCATCGCAGTCTGGAAGCGCAGGGCATTTCACTGGAACCGCAAACGCAGATTGGCGCGCCAGCCCAGCGCATCGAGGGCAGTAGCCTTTCTGCTGGCGACATTGAAGCAGATCGCGCCGAGTTGCACCGCGAGATCGCGCGCAACAATGGTGCGCGGATCATTACCGATCCATCCGTGGCGCTCGATGCCATCACCCATCAGCAATCGACCTTCACCCGAAAAGACATTGCAAAGTTCTCGCATCGCCACAGCGACGGAATGGAGCAGTTCAACGCCGTCGTGGCAGCCATCAGCAATGCACCCGATCTGGTCGAACTCGGCAAGGACCGGCGCGGCGAAGACCGGTTCACCACCCGCCAGATGATCGACACCGAACAGCGCCTTCGCCGCGCCGCGGAGCGTATCGATTTGGACGAGCGACACGCGGTAAGTGAGGCACAGCGCGAGGCAGCACTGGCGCGGGCTGCGCAACGCGGGCTTGTCCTGTCAGACGAGCAGAGCGATGCGCTTGCGCACATCACCGATGGCCGCGGCCTTGGTGTCGTTGTCGGCTTTGCCGGAACGGGCAAGAGCGCCATGCTGGGCGTTGCGCGCCAGGCCTGGGCAGCGGCGGGCTACGAGGTTCGAGGCGCGGCTCTCTCCGGCATTGCCGCTGAGAATCTGGAAGGCGGATCAGGCATCTCGTCACGCACCATCGCCAGTATGGAACATGGTTGGGGACAGGGCCGCGATCTGCTCACCACGCGCGATGTCCTGGTGATCGATGAGGCCGGCATGGTCGGCACGCGCCAGTTGGAGCGCGTGCTTTCCCATGCGGCGGAGGTTGGCGCAAAGGTCGTGCTGGTTGGCGACCCGCAGCAGTTGCAGGCGATCGAAGCGGGCGCTGCATTCCGCTCACTCCACGAGCGACACGGCGGCGTTGAAATCGGCCAGGTGCGCCGGCAGCGCGAGGACTGGCAGCGTGAGGCCACGCGCGATCTTGCAACCGGCAGGATCGGTGCTGCGATCAGCGCCTACGACGCGCAAGGCATGGTGCATCAGGCAGCAACGCGCGAGGAGGCGCGCAGCGACTTGGTCGAGCGCTGGGATCGCGACAGGCAGGCGCATCCAGTGGCAAGCCGGATAATGCTCACCCACACAAACGACGAGGTGCATGCCTTGAACCAGGCAGCGCGCAAGCGCATGCGCGCTGCTGGCGATCTCGGCGACGAAGTGCAAGTGACTGTCGAACGCGGCGCAAGAAACTTCGCCAGCGGCGACCGGGTCATGTTCCTGCGCAACGAGCGCGGGCTCGGCGTCAAGAACGGCACGCTGGGTGAGATCGAAGAGGTCAACATACAGAGGATGACGGTTCGAACCGACGACGGCCGATCCGTGCGCTTCGACCTGAAAGACTTCGCGCACATCGACCACGGCTATGCCGCGACCATCCACAAGGCGCAGGGCATGACCGTCGACCGGACCCATGTGCTCGCCACGCCGGGCATGGATGCACATGGCAGCTACGTCGCACTGTCACGGCATCGAGACAGCATGGACCTGCATTATGGTGGCGACGACTTCAGTACGCGGGACCGGCTGGACCGGACGCTGTCACGCGACCGCGCCAAGGACATGGCGTCGGATTACGACCAGATCGACCCGGCGCGGAGATATGCCGAGCGACGTGGCATCAGCTTCCGCGAGCGTGTGGTCGAGATCGTGCGCCGGATCGTTCCGGAGAAGCTCCGCGACAGGATCGGCGGATTGCTGGACGGGCTGCGCTCGCCTGGAGACGGCGAGCCCAGGCAGGAGCGTGGTCGGTCGGCAAGGGAAAATGTTGGGGCGCAAATCGGAGATGCTGGCTCCACGCCCGAAAGGAACATTCCCGCCACGGGAGTGTCGCGCGAATCGAATGCGCCGGCGGACGCGGAAGCGGCGTTGCGCAGCGCTCGCACGAAGGCGCTTGTGCGCCACGCTCGAGCGCTCGACGCGATCCTCAGCATTGAAAACGCGGATGGCCAGGGCAGTCCCGACCAGATGCGCGAATTGAGGGATGCCCGCAGCGCTTTCGAGAAGGTGCGGCCGTATGGCTGGCGCGATGCCGAGGCGGCCTATGTGAAAAATCTCGAACTTGTCCGCGAGGCGAGCGCCGGCCGCGTCAACCGTATCGTGCTTGCTCTCCAGCTTGAGACGGAAATCCGCACAGGGATGGACAACGATCCCGGCCGCCGCGCCGACCGTTTCGTGGAACGTTGGCAAAAGCTCGACCGTATGGGACGGGAGCAATATCAGGCCGGCGACGTGTCCGGCTACAAGTCGACCCGCTTGGCCATGTCCGATATGGCCAAGAGCCTCGAGCGCGATCCTCAACTTGAATCCCTGCTTGCCAACCGCAAGCGCGAGCTTGGTATCGACATGGATTCGGATCGTCGTCTGGGCGCGGAACTCGCCTTCAGCCATGGCATTGGTAAGGGGCGGGGCCTTGGGCTCTGATACCCTCCGATTTGCCGCCGTTTTCACGCCGCAGCCGGCTGAGGCGACAAACCTGATTGCCTGCGGCGTGGGTTCGTCCTGTCTGTCCCAGCAGCAATCAGCAACAACCAGTGAGGTGCAGGCAAGCTATGTCCGAGCCGGATCGTATCATACGCCTCAAAACCGTCCTTACCCGGACTGGCCTGTCCCGCTCGACAATGTACCGAAAAATCGGCGAAGGCACGTTCCCCGCGCAGATCAAGATAAGCATCAACGGGGCGGGTTGGCGTGAATCCGATGTCATCCGATGGATCGCCGATCCTGTTGCATGGCGAAAAGATCGTCAGTTCTGATTGCGATACAGACGAACGCCAGGGCCGCCGCCATTCTCTGGGACTTTATTCCCGCTGCTTCGTCGGTCAGGGCCGCCGCAATCTGACGCCCGGATGATTGCCGTTCGTGAATTCCACGCCCTCTGCCTCAAGAACAACACGGATTTTGTCCTGGGTTTCAGCAGAGACTGCAGCGACGCGCTCACTGTCGCTCTCACAGCGTTTTACAGTAGGAATTGAAACGCCGGCCCGCTTGGCAAGCTCCGATTGTGATAGGCTGATCAAAGCTCGGGCCGCCCGCATTTGTGCTGCTGTCACCAATTTCTATTGATCCCTTTAGATCATTGCGCTATGATCCAAAGGTATCAGTGGATACCCTTGGCCGGTTGTCGAGGGTGCGGCTAGACGCAGTGTTGACGCACCGTGCCTAGCCTGACCACGCCAAAGCTGTCTGGAGCTCGGATCATGGCTGATTCCGACAATACCACGACTTTGCCTTTCGTCATCGACCGGCAAGGGGATAAGCCGAAGGGTCCCAAACGGCAAGCAGTAGACCCGGCTTTAGGCCTCTGGAGCGAGTGGCGGCAAGCTCGATATGCCTCATTGCTATTGTGTCGGGTGCAGCAACGTCTCGAGGCACGAATGATGGCCAATACCGGAATTCCGGTATTGACCTCAGGTAAGTCCTCGTCTTGGCGGATGTCGGTGGCTGCGCCGGAGGCGAGCGCCGAATATGCAGTGGCTCGCGAGGCAGAGGTGTTTGCGATGACCGAGGCACTCAAATTTCAGGATGCTATCCCCAGCGTTGCTGCTCTGTCGCTCGCTGGTATCATCGCAAAGCTGGAGATGATTGTTGGTGCGGACCGGGACATCGGCGATCCGACGGATTTCCCATGGCCGCACATTTCGTCCGTTTTGCGCGACTTGAAGGCACTTGCGGGCGCTCTGCCAGCCTATCGACCTGACCGCACCATTACCCGTGCTGACGTGGCACGACATTGGAACGAAGCCATCAAGCTCGTGACGGCGCTTTCCGACGAGGATTCCCAGCGGAATGCGCCTGTTTTGTGAACTTTTCGTGGGCGTTGTATACGTGGGCCTCCGGCCAGCGGGGATCTCTCCAGTGGAAGAATGGTGCGGATAGGAGCAGGTTGGAAAGCTCGGCCACGCCCAGCAACGAGCTCGTAGTATACGGTGTGGCAAAACCACCACGCCGTCCAACCTCATCAAGTGGACGCATGTCCGATCCGCACGCTGCGGCATGCCAATTTCACGATTGATGGGACGCGTTTCTTTGCTCGTCGCTGGTCTTCGCGATGCCAGCTTTCGTGAAGCGTCTCCTCGCTCCGTTCGAGACCTCACCCGCGCCATTCATTGAGCAAAATGCTCGAAGCCGCTCAAAAACGCCGCCACCGTGAGGCAGCGGGCAAGTCTGCAAAGAACGCACGCACCGAACGGCGCATTTCTGGAGGAGGCTGATGGTCAACGCAGTTGGACCAAGCAACTACAATGCCAGGTTCGCGGCCATCTTCACCGCCGATGCCGTGGCGCGATCAATGGCGCTGCTAATCGAAAGCAAGTGCTTTTGCGCCGAAATGAAGTGCTGTCCTTACAGTCAACTACCGCGCGTCGGAACAGGCCATGCATGGCGGCAATAGCCGCCAATCCGGGAAAATCTGCCTTTCGTTACATAAATCCTTTGCACATCGTTTAGAAAATGCAAAATAATACTGTGTAAACAAGCAAATAAGAAGACCATTCGGTCTCCAAAACCGCAGCCCTTTTAATGAGAAAGGCTTTGTTTCAAAGGAGCGCGATCGTAGTCGCGACCGTCGATCGGAGGCGTTCAACGCCGCCTGAGATTGCGAATCTGATACCACCACTCCCGCCAACTATGCAGCCTTCGCCGCGTGGATAGTGTGGAGCATTTCTGGCTTGAGGTGTGTATAGCGCCGCAACATCTTCCAATCCTTGTGCCCCGTGACCAGCGCTACCTGTTCAATTGTGAACCCAGCCTCGAAAAGGCGGCTAGTGCCTTCATGACGTAAGTCATGAAAATGAAGGTCGTGGATGTCCAGGTCAGCGCACCCTCGGCGAAAGGCGGTGCCGACTGACCGATGGTTGAACGGGAAAATTCGATCGTCGTCATTGCTTCGCTTTGCGCGCTGCTCCTCAACAATGGCCCACGCATCGTATCCAGTTGCCGCAAACAGCGGTATGCGCTGATTGTTACCCATTTTGTTGCGTGGGTCTTTGCGGTCGCGGATGAGAAGCATCCGCGTGCGAGACTCCAGATCGGACCAACGCGCCTTGCAAATTTCCTCCTGACGCATCGCGGTTGCAACGGCGAAACGTATAATCCGGCCAACCGGCGCTATCTGAAGAGGGTTTGCATCGAAGTGAGCGATTAGCCTGTCCAGTTCATCCTGGGTGAGCCGCCTGTCGCGCTCGCACCCCTTGCCGACAAGGCCGAGGCGCTTAAGCGCGATACGCGCGAGATTGACGGGTTCCACCTTAACCGGCAGACCGTGGACGGCCGCAGCATGAGACAGAATAAGTTTTATAAAGCCGATGTCTATTCCGAGCGTCATCGGCCCAGCACCTTGGGCTGCCCGGTCACGCCCAAAACGAATGAGCCGTTCGCGATCGAGAGACGCGATATTGCACTTGCCTAGATGTCTTTGCAGCATAGCAAGGGCCGCGGCCTTGGAGCGGCGAGGGGACTTGCCTACATCGCACATGTCGTCGATATGGAGGTCGATGAGCTCGCCGAAGGTTTTAAGGCGCGCTATGCGGGACTTGGTGGGCGTCTCTCCGCGATCGACTTGGCGCTCGGTTTCGGTCGCCCAGCGGCGCGCGTCGTCTCGGCGCAGGAAGGTTTCGCTGACGTAGCGACCCTTGCGACGGACTTGGACACGCCAGGAACCGGATGAGAGCTTTGTGTAGGTGGCCATTTTTTCGTGTGCGCTCCGTGTGCACTGAGAGATCGAAACGTGGCGAAAAGGGTCGCATTCTGGCGTAAATTCGTGTGCACTCGTCAGGTTCTAAGGATTTGATGTTAAAGAAAAAATGCTGAAAAATCAAGATCATAGAGTGGCCGTGGCCCCGATGATGGACTGGACGGACCGGCATTGCCGGTTCTTGCACCGTCAGCTGACGCGCCATGCGCTGCTTTATACCGAGATGGTGGTGGCGGATGCGGTGATCCATGGCGCGCGCGAACGGCTGCTCGGCTTCGACGATGCGGAGCATCCCGTGGCGCTGCAGCTTGGCGGGTCTGATCCTGCAAAGCTTGCCGAGGCGGCGCGGATCGGCGAGGCCTTCGGCTATGACGAGATCAACCTCAATGTCGGCTGTCCGTCCGACCGCGTTCAGTCGGGCACGTTCGGCGCCTGCCTGATGAAGACGCCGGTGCTGGTCGCCGACTGCGTGGCGGCGATGAAGGCGTCGGTGAAAATTCCTGTCACCGTCAAATGCCGTATCGGCGTCGACGACCAAGACCCCGAACCGGCCCTCGATACATTGGCCGACGGCGTTTTCGCTGCCGGCGCCGATGCGCTGTGGGTGCATGCCCGCAAGGCCTGGCTGGAAGGGTTGAGCCCGAAGGAAAACCGCGATATCCCGCCGCTCGACTATCCACGTGTCTACCGGCTGAAGGCCAGAAGGCCGAACGAATTCATCGGCATCAACGGCGGCATTCAATCGTTCAGTGAGGTTTCGCAACACCTCGCTCACGTCGATGGCGCCATGCTTGGCCGCGCCGCCTATCATACGCCCGGCATTCTCACGAGCGTCGACGCCGCGTTCTATGGCGCCACACCGGTTGCCTTCGACTATGCGGCGCTCGTCGATGCCATGGGCGCATACGCGGCGCGCCATATCGAGAAGGGCGGGCGGCTCGGCCATGTCACGCGCCATATGGTCGGACTGTTCCACGGACTGCCCGGCGCGCGCCGCTTCCGGCAGATTCTTTCGACCGACGCCAACAAACCCGGCGCTGGGCCGGACGTGTTGCGGACGGCATTTGCGGCGATCGATTTCTCAGCGGCTGAAGCCGAAGCGGCCTGAGGCTTCCCGATCGGATCAGTCGCGCAGGATCATACGGTCGCCGCGCACGTCGAAGCCCGATAGCGAACTGATGAAGTTCATGCCGAGCAGGCTTTGCTCCAGCATGCCGGGCGCCGCCACCATCACCGACATATCCTTGCGCACGATGCCACCGATCGCCACCTGATTGGTTCGTACGATGGCGGCGCGCGCTATGCCATTGGCGGTCGAGACGTCGACGCTGTAGCTGAGCGCCGCCGGATTGAAGCCGGCGGCCTGGGCGTCCTCGGATGTCAGCACGGTGCTGGTCGCGCCGGTGTCGACCACGGCCCGCACCGGCGTGTCGTTGATCAGGATGCGGGCCTCGAAATGACCGTTGTCGGCCTTGTCGAGCGTTACCGTCGGGCGGCCGTCCTCCAGGCCCAATGCCAGCGGGCTGCCGGGAACAAGGCCTGCGGTGACGCGGTGCGCGACATCCTGCAATTCGTAGCGGTACTGGTAGCCGGCGATCAGCACGAGCACGAGCGCCGCCCAGACGCCGAGATTGCGCGCCATGCCGCCCAGCGGCCGGCCGGAGCGAAGCAGGCTGGCGCCGATCACCATGACCAGCACGCCGGCCCAGATCAGTCGGCCGAAATCATTGTTGTTCATGCCGAATGTGCGGCCGGCGGAATTGTTGAGCATCAGGAGCACAACTCCGATGCCGATCACCGCCATCACGATCCAGAACAGTCGCGCCAACGCCAAACCTCTATCTCAGCCAAATCTCTGTCTCAGGCGGCGCCGCGTTCGCGCGCCATGCGGGTGCGGCGCGTTTCGCGGCGCGGACGACGCTCGACCGTTTCCAGCCGCGCCGGCAGTTCGGCCATCACCGTACGCCTTACGTCCGGGGTCATCGCGAGCCAGCCCGAAATCTCATCGCGCGTGCGGCCGCAACCGAAGCAGAAGCCGGTTGTCATGTCGATCGAACAGACCAGGATGCAAGGGGATTCTATGACGGTCATGCTGCTCTCTTGCCTTTCCTCCACATGGTGCAACCGCCGGAGCAATGCAAGCCCTCCGCAATGCGCCGTCCGCCTGCGCTTTCGCGCCATGATCAGGGCGGTTGTGCCGGCTGGAGAAGGCGGCTATGCCGCTGGCGATCCTAGAGCCGGATGATTTCAGGTCGAATCGACCTGAAATCGAAATCCGTCTCTAAATCCAAGAGATAGAGCATGATGTCGTCCGAAAACCGCTTCACACTTTTCGGCATCATGCTCTAGCAACGAGCCGCGACCGACAGTGATGACCACAACGCCTTTCGACGACTTCCGAAGCCTTCTGGCCGCGCTGCCGCCAGCCGATGAGACGGCCCGATCCAGAGTTCGCACGTTGTTTGCCAAGGCGGACAAGCCCAAGGCATCGCTCGGGCGGATCGAGGATATCGCGGCCTGGCTTGCCACGTGGAGCGGGCGCGCGCCGCCCGCCATCAACCGGCCGCTGGTGGCGATCTTTGCCGGCAATCACGGCGCCGTCCGGCACGGTATTTCACGACGGCCGGTGGCGGCGACCGCCAATGCCGTCGAGCTTTGCGCCGCGGGCGGGGCGGCCATCAACCAGGTCTGCATCGCCAACGATCTCGGCCTGAAGGTCTTCGACCTTGCCTTGGACATTCCGACTGGTGACATCACCGAGGAAGCGGCGCTCGACGAGCGCGGCTGTGCCGCGACCATGGCCTTCGGCATGGAGGCGGTCGCCGGCGGCGCCGATCTCTTGTGCCTCGGCGATCTTGGCGTCGGCAATTCGACCATAGCCGCTGCCTTATGTGCCGCGTTGTTCGGCGGCGAGGGCGCAGACTGGGTCGGGGAAGGATCAGGCGCCGATGAAGCGATGATCGTGCGCAAAGCCGAAGTCGTCGACCGGGCCTTGGCTTTTCATCATGCCGGTCTCGACGATCCGCTGGAGACCTTGCGCCGGGTGGGCGGACGCGAGTTCGCAGCGATCTGCGGCGCCATTCTCGCCGCGCGCATGGAAAAGATCCCTGTGCTGCTCGACGGCTTCGTGGCGACCGCGGCAGCCGCTGTGTTGCATCAAGCCAATCCCGCCGCGCTCGACCATTGTCTGCTCGCCAGCCTGTCGCCCGAGCCCGGGCATGCGAAGCTGGCCGAGCGGCTTGGCCTTTCGCCATTGCTCGATCTCGGCATCGGTCATGAGGAAGGGGTAGGGGCGGCTCTGGCCGCCGGTATCGTCAAGGCAGCGGCTCTGACCAGTTCCGGCATGGCGGCGGCGGTTCGGCGCTAACGGTTGCTGTGGATTAACGCCGCCTGGCGGCGACAGCCTTGGTCGGCAGCGCCGGCAGTTCCTCCATCACACGGCTCAGCGGGAAGATGGCGATCGCCTCGGTGCCTTCGCGCAGCTTGGAATGAAGCTCGAACTCGCCGCCATGCATGGCGAGCAACCCCTGCACGATCGGCAGGCCGAGGCCGGTGCCCTGTTCGGCGCTCTTGATGGCGATCGAGCCCTGGCCGAAGGCGGAAAGCACCACCGGGATTTCCTCTTCCGGAATGCCGGGGCCGTTGTCCTTGACCGAGATGTATTGGCCGCCTCCGGCCGTCCAGCCGACGCGTACGCGCACCTCGCCGCCGGAGGGTGTGAACTTGATGGCATTGGACAACAGGTTGAGGGTGATCTGGCGGACAGCGCGCTCGTCGGCGAACAGGCGCGGCAAGGTTTCCTCGAAATCCTGCACGACGCGTATGTCCTTGTTGCGGGCGCGCAACTCCATCATGTGGCAGCAGTCCTCGACGATGGTCAGTAGCACCACCGGCTCTTCGTTGAGCTGATAGCGGCCGGCCTCGATGCGCGATAGGTCGAGGATCTCGTTGATTAGGTCGAGCAAATGCTGGCCGGACTCGTGCACGTCATGGGCATAGTCACGGTAGGTCGGATTGTTCATCGGCCCCAGCACTTCGTTCGACATCACCTCCGAGAAGCCGAGGATGGCGTTGAGCGGCGTCCTGAGCTCGTGGCTCATCGAGGCGAGAAAGCGCGATTTCGCCAGATTGGCGTCCTCGGCGCGCCGCCTGGCTTCGTCCGACATCGATTTTGCCGTCTCCAGCTCGGCGATCAGCGCGTCTTTCTCCGAGCGGAACGAGAGCAGCATCAAGGAGGACTGGTTGAGATGGCGCGCGACATAGCCGAAAAAAGGAAGCGCCAGGATGAGGAGTGCCGCCATGATGGCCTCGACCGGCGTCCACAACTGGATCACCACATAAACATAAACGGCGACGGGAATGGCGAAGGTGGCAAACAGGGCGCCGCCAAGCGAGGAAGCCATCACCGCGGTTGTCGCCATGGCGACCAGCAGCACCATGGCCTTGGCGACGTGAAATTGATCGACCTGGCATGTGTCGCAACCGATCCAGGCAAACCACGCCCAGCTCAAGCCACACAGAAAATGGCCGATGAGGAAGTCGCGGCGCGTCTGCACAGGCTCGAGCTCGGCTGCCTCGGTCTTTTCCACGCGGCGCGCCATGAAGGTGACGATGGTGTAGCAAAGCAGCGTGACAAGCGTCCAAATCGTGATCTGCCTGTCCAGGCCGACAAGCTGGCCGACGCCACCGACAGTGAGCACGAGCAGCGGAATCGCCACCGCGCTGACCACCATGGCGCGTGCATGCAGCTTCAACAGTTCGCGTTCGAAGTCGAGATTGCCGGCCTGCTGCGAAAGACGGTCGCGCGTCTTGCGCACCGCGCGCGCCACATCGCTGTTGCGGTGCGGTTTTCGGCGGTCCACAATAAATTTATCCGCTGTGTTCGAGCGTTGCAAAGGCATACAGACTTCAATTTCTGCGCGCAGCGATTTCCAGTTCGTTAAGCTACGTTCGAATGATTAAGAGACTGTTTGCCATATGAGCCGTTTCGGGCCGCGAGGATCGCGCCGGCGCTATGCGGCCAGCCAACCGCGAAGCCTTGCGCGCAAGCTGGCGGACTACGGATTGGCTGTCCTTTTGCTCGGGCTGCTGATCCTGGTGGCGGCCCGCCTCGACCGCTTCGCGACACGCAACGAACAGGGCGCGGCGGTCGTCAATGACGGCGATTCGATCACGCTTGGGGCCGAGCGCATCCGCATGCGCGGCATCGATGCGCCCGAATATCTGCAGGTCTGCCAGAAGAATGGCGCCGACTATGCCTGCGGCAAGCTGGCGCGGCAGTCGCTGGTCAAGCTGATCGCCAACCGGCCAGTATCCTGCAGCGGCTGGCAGCGCGACCGCTACGGCCGGCTGCTCGGCGATTGCAAGGCAGGCGGCACCGATCTCAACCGCGCCCAGGTCCAGGCCGGATGGGCTGTCGCCTATGGCGATTTCGAGACGGAGGAGGCCGGTGCAAGGGCGGCCAAGGTTGGCATCTGGGCGGGCAGTTTCACGGAGCCGCAAGATTGGCGCGACAGCCACCGTGATGCCCCTATCGAGCGTAAGCATGGCACCTTGGCGTCGATTGGCGACGCGGCGCGCGAATTGTTTCGCTTCTGGTGAAGGGTGCGCTTTATGATCGACGGAGAAACCGGGAGGACGAAATGAAGCTGTTCGATGGCGGCCGCGCGCCCAATCCCCGCCGGGTTCGTGTCTTCCTTGCCGAGAAAGGTCTGACGGTTCCGCTGGTGCCGGTCGACATGAGTGCGCTGGGGCATCGCGAGCAGGCGGTGGCGTCGCGCAATCCGCTGCGGCGCCTGCCGGTGCTCGAGCTCGATGACGGCACGATCATCACCGAATCCATCGCCATCTGCCGCTATTTCGAGGAACTGCATCCCGAGCCCGCTCTGTTCGGCAAGGGCGCGCTCGGCAAGGCCAAGGTCGAGATGTGGCAACGGCGCATGGAGTTCAACCTGATGGGCTGCGTTGCCGCTGCGTTCCGCCATATCCATCCGGCTATGAAGGAGTGGGAGGTGCCGCAGATCCCGGAGTGGGGTGAGGCCAACAAGCCGAAGGCGATCGAGTTCCTGCATCTTCTCGATCGTGAGCTGGCCGACAGGGAATTCGCCGCCGGCGACGACTATTCGGTTGCCGATATCACCGGCATGATCGCCATCGATTTCATGAAGCCCGCCCGCATCAAGGTGCCGGAAGAATGCGCCAACGTGCTGCGCTGGCATGCGGCGCTTACGAGCCGGCCCAGTGCTGCTGCGTGAGGCCTGCTGCTGCCTGGGGCCTGCGATTGGATAGCCCACCTGCCATGAGCGAAGCGTTGGAGCGCCTCACCGCCAGGGTGCGTGCCTGCCGCATCTGCGTCGAGCATCCGCTTGGACGGCCCTTGCCGCACGAACCGCGGCCTATCCTGCTGCCGTCCTCGACGGCGCGCATCCTGCTCGCCGGCCAGGCGCCGGGCACCAAAGTGCATGTTTCCGGCATGCCGTTCACCGATGCGTCCGGCGATCGCTTGAGGAGCTGGCTCGGCGTCAGCGACGAAGAGTTCTACGACACCAGAAAGTTCGCCATCGTGCCGATGGGCTTCTGCTTTCCCGGCCAGGATGCCAAGGGCGGCGACCTGCCGCCGCGCCGCGAATGCGCGCCGGCCTGGCGCGCCGAACTGATGGCGCTGATGCCGCAGATCGACCTGGTGCTGACGATCGGCGGCTACGCCCAGGCCTGGCATATGGACACCGCGCGGCTGCCGTCGCTGACGGAGACGGTCAGGAACTGGCGTGACGTCTGGGACACGCCGGGCAAGCTAAAAGTGCTGCCGCTGCCGCATCCGTCGTGGCGAAACAGCGGCTGGCTGAAGAAGAATCCCTGGTTTGAAATGGATTTGCTGCCTTTCCTGCAGTCGGAAATCCGCTATCGCATCGATTAGCTATCTTGCAAGAAATCACTCGCTTTTCCCGCCTTTGGCAGAATTTCTTTCTTGTTAAAGGTGCGGATAAGAAGGAATATAGCCAAACTATTCCCCTGGAGCTTCCCCATGGATCGCCTAGACAGAAAAATTCTCCGCCTCCTGCAGGAGGACGCCACGCTCGCGGTGGCCGACGTCGCCAAGAAAGTCGGCCTTTCGACCACGCCGTGCTGGCGCCGCATCCAGAAGCTCGAGGAAGAGGGTGTCATCAAGCGGCGCGTCGCCATTCTCGACCACGAGAAGGTCAATGTGCGCGTCACCGTATTTGTGTCGATCCGCACCAATTCGCACAGCCATGAATGGCTGCGCCGCTTCTCCGAAGTCATCCAGGAATTCCCGGAAGTGGTCGAGTTCTACCGTATGAGCGGCGATGTCGATTACCTGCTGCGCGTCGTGGTGCCGGACATCGGCGCTTACGACGCGTTCTACAAGCGGCTGATCGCCAAGATCGAGATCCGCGACGTGTCGTCGTCCTTCGCCATGGAACAGATCAAATACACGACCGAGATCCCGCTCGACTACATGGTGCTGGACAAGGAATCGGGCGCCAACGCGGCGTGATCGCCGCGTTGAGTCTTAGTTCTTCTTTTTGTTGAGGAAACTCCACGGCGAGTTGACCGGCAGGGTGACGGTATCCGGCACGGAGTCGACGCTGGCCACCTTGGCCTTGCGCACCGTGTAGCCCGACTGGACGATCGAGACGCCGTCGAGGATGAAGAGCTGGCTTTTCTCCATGTCCGGTTGCAGCACGCCGGTGACCGAGACCGACTGATATGCCTGTGCCATCTTGTAAGGATGCGCCGGCGTCACCAGGACAATCTGGTTGGGCGGCGGCGTCGGCATATGACTGCAGGCCCCCGTCCAGGGCACCAGCAGGAACTGGTAAACGAGGTCGCCGTCACGATCGACCGGCAATGCATAGCCGGCTAATTGTATCGTCTTGCCCTGCAGATTGAGCGACAAAGTCTCGCCGTGATCGGGCAGTTTCGCCGCGATCATAGGCAAGTTTGCGTCTTCGGCGATCGCCTGCGTGGTAGGACGCAGATCCTTCCAGAATATATGCGCGACATCGGCCGCCGCATCGGCGCCGGTGGCCAGCGACAGCGCGATGGCCAGTGCGGCTGTTGAGATGAGGTGCTTATGCATGGCGCTGCATATTCGACTTGTTCGCGACCGGGATCGAGTAAAACCGCCGTGATCCTCGAGTCAGCCGCCTGCCGGTATCATGCACAGCCATATCGCAACCTTGATCGCGCCCAAGTCCGAATGGACGGCTGCAGCATCTTCGGTCTGGCCAAGGGCTCAGCTCGGCGCCAAGAAATCTAGGGAAATCGCCAACAGAGCCTTGCCTTGCCGCCTTGGCGGGGCAGAATAAAAGCCGGTGCAAGACGTGTCATGTTCCCGCCGAGGATCGCGTGAGCCTGGAGAAAGTTTATGCCGACCAGCCATGATCTCAAGGGGCTGATGAAATTTCTTGCCCGTGGCGAATGGCGCGAATGCTTCGAGGACGTTTTCAACGAACATTTCGGTCCGGTCCTCGACGGCGAAGGGGATTTTGAAGACCTTGCCGAAGTCCTCGGCGACCATTGGACGAACACTCTTTGGGGTTGCGCTTTCGAGGATTTCCTGACGCAGGATTTCGAAGGTGAACCCACCAATATCGTCGACGACTACCTCAAGCGCCGAGGTTGGAAGGAAAGCGCGCAATCAAGAGCCTATATGGCGGCGCTGCGCACCTCTGTCATGAGTTTGTACGAGGTGACCAATGTCGTTCCGGGAGTATCTTTCATGGCGCGCGACCTTATCCGCGGTGGCGAGCCGATCGCCGTCAGCGAGGGCAGCGCGACAAAAACCTTGACGCAGTGGGACAGGCTTGCCGCGCGGATCGTACCGGTTACGGGAAAAAACGTCATGTGCGGGGGCGTCCTGCCCTTTAGCCCGCATGCTACGGAAACGTTGTTCGATGGACTGCGAGGCCTTTTCGGCAAAAGAAATGCAAAAAAGCTACCTGCGATCAAAGACGAACAGCTACAGGCGGCAGCATTCATGTTCACGCTCTCGTGGTTGTTTGACAGTCTTGGAAGGGTAGCGGGACCAAGGTTGCAGAACACCGATGGTGACGAAATCGCATTCCACGACGTGCGATTTCCCCTCGGCTCCGGCGTCAGAGAGGAGGATATCGTCGCCCGACTGAACAGTATCCTGGCCTTGTCGCAAGCAGACACGAGATTTTGGAATTGGCTGGAAAAGACACCGAAAGGTGGCAACGAAACAAAAGCGGCTGCCGGTCCTGCCATTGATACCAGGATGGATAATGGTCCGCTGGTGCTTGGCAACGTCGAGTTGAAGGGCCGTTTCCTGCATCTGTCCGCCAATTCCGCCGCACGGGCGGAAAAGGGGACTGCCTTGATCCGACAGGCTCTCGGCGATCTTGTCCGGACACCGCTTACCGCAATTCGCACTGTCGAGCAGATGAAGGCCGAACGGCCACGCGAAGGTGCCGAAACATCGCGATCGAACATCCCGCCAGAAATCGCCGAACAGGGCATCCGCGAGTATCTAGATCGGCACTATCTGGAGACGCTCGACCAACCGGTCAAGGCGTTGGGCAACAAGACGCCGCGTCAGACTGCCAAAACCGCGGCCGGGCGCCAAAAGGTTGCCGATTGGCTGAAATACCTCGAAAACCAGACTGCCAAGCAGCCGGATCCGACCCATCCGATGGCAACCTACAGCTTCGAGTGGATGTGGAAGGAACTCGGCGTTCACGATCTGCGCCGATAGCAGCTTCCGTATCCGTGTCGTGACGATCCACCCAGACCGGGTTCAACGGTCCAGCCGCATCACATGCCGGCGTGTCCCGGCGGTGCCGATCTCGTGGAAGCCGCGCGCGACGAACATGTCGCGAAAGCCCATGAAGCGATAGCTCGGCGCGGCCTCGTCGACGGGATAAGCCTCGACGACGCGCGCGCCCATGGCGAAAGCATGGTCGATCGCCGCATCGAGCAGGGCGGAGGCAAGCCCGCCGCCGCGCAAAGCCCTAGGGACATAGAAGCAGGCGATCGACCATATGCCGGTCTCGCTGTCGTCCTGCTGCTTTGAAAGCCTGCGATAGGTTTCGCGCGGCGCGACCGAGCACCAGCCGATCGCTCTGCCGTCCAACTCGGCCAGAATGCCGACCGGCGTGCCGGAATCGATGCGTGCCATCATCATGCGCTTCTTCTCGTCGTTCTGCACGTGCGCGCGGCCGGAGTGGCGCCAGGCCATGCACCAGCAGTATTTCGGCGCGCCCGGCTGCTCGAACAGGGTTTCGAAACGGCCGCGTGTTTTCTGCGTCACTTCGACGAAGCGGATGCCGGCGAGATCAGGCTTTTGCGGCTGCGAGCCTTCCGAGCTGTTTGGCATCCGTCAGTTCCTTCACCGCGTCCTTGCCGATCCATCGCGCCGTCTTGTCGGAGGATGCCGCAAGCTTCTCGGCCAACGCAAGGGCAGGGGCGTGCAGCGTCATCGAACGCTTGCCGATCTGCCTCAATGCCCAGTTCACCGCCTTGCGGACAAAGTTGCGCGGATCGCCGGCATGGCTCTCGATCAGCGGCAGATAGGCCAGGAATGTCGCGTCCGGCTCCTTCTTCAGATGGACCGCGCTCCAGGCCAGCATGGCAAAGGCGGTGCGGCGGACGAATTCTCGCTCGTCAGCGGCGAACTCTTCGATCAGGTCGCGCCAGAACGGTGTCTCGATAAAGAGGTCGACGACCGTGTCGACGATTTCCCAGCTATCGAAATCGCCGGCCCAGCGCCGGCACAGCGCAATATCGATCTTTTTCGGCTCGCCGGTGAAGGCCGCCAGCAGCCGCGCCTCGCGGATACCGCTGTCCCATAGCAGCAGCGCCCGCTCGTGGTTCTTTTTCAGCTTGCGCGCCAGCGGCCGCAATTCGGCATTGCCGATGCCGAGCGCGCGTTCGGTGTTGATGCCGAAGCGCGCCATGCCAGTGCGGTTGGCCTCTGTGCCGATCGAGCGCAAATGCGCGACGATGTCGTCGGCGCTCCAGCTCGGATCGGGCAGGGCCATCGCGCCGCCTACTTTTCCAACCTGGCGAGCAGCGAGGACGTGTCCCAGCGGCGGCCGCCCATCTCCTGCACATCCTTGTAAAACTGGTCGACGAGCGCTGTCACCGGCAGCCTGGCGCCGTTGCGGTTGGCTTCGGCGAGGCAAATGCCGAGATCCTTGCGCATCCAGTCGACGGCAAAGCCGAAATCATATTTCCCGGCATTCATCGTCTTGTGGCGGTTTTCCATCTGCCATGAGCCGGCGGCGCCCTGGAGATCACCTCGATCACTTTTTCGATGTCGAGGCCCGCCTTCTTGCCGAAATGAATGCCTTCGGCCAGTCCCTGGACGAGACCGGCGATGGTGATCTGGTTGATCATCTTGGTGAGCTGACCGGCACCCGCCGGACCCATCAGCCCGACCATGCGGGCGAAGGCGTCGATCACCGGCTTGGCCTTGTCGAACGCCGCCTGTTCGCCACCGACCATGACGGTCAGCAGGCCGTTCTCGGCGCCGGCCTGGCCGCCGGAAACCGGGGCATCGAGGAAGGAAAGACCGGCCTTGCGCGCTGCTTCGTCGAGTTCGCGCGCGACCTCGGCCGAAGCCGTGGTGTTATCGATATAGATGGCGCCCTTCGTCATCGCAGCGAAGGCGCCGTTGGCGCCGATCGTCACCGAGCGCAAATCGTCGTCATTGCCGACGCAGGAGAAGACGAAATCCTTGCCCTCGGCGGCCTCCGCCGGCGTCAGCGCCAAGCCGCCGCCGTGCTGGGCGACCCATTGCTCAGCCTTGG
This sequence comes from Mesorhizobium sp. ORM8.1, assembly GCF_053005525.2. Taxonomy (NCBI): domain Bacteria; kingdom Pseudomonadati; phylum Pseudomonadota; class Alphaproteobacteria; order Hyphomicrobiales; family Phyllobacteriaceae; genus Mesorhizobium; species Mesorhizobium sp. ORM8.1. Next base: position 59,962 of record NZ_CM132600.1, read on the forward strand.
CCGGGCTGCGGTTATAGACAGTGACGTCGTGGCCGCCCTTGTTCTTGAGGTGCCCGGCCATGGGATAACCCATGACGCCCAGACCGAGAAATGCCACAGATACCATAGGCCGTACCTTCCGAAGACAGAGTTTGCTGTTGCGGAAGCTCTATGCGCTGCAGCAAATTCGTCAAGGCGCGCAAAGCCGTATCGACTGGTACAGCCTAAAGCGCGTCGCGCTGAAACGGATTCATGTGACGCGCTTTAGGTCTTTGTTTTTATGCATGTCGTTGCCGCAAAACCGCTGCACACTATTGCGCGACATGCATTAGCGATGCAGGTGGACCGTGATCCGGCGCTCGATCCATTCGACGCCGTGGCGCAGGATTTCGACCATCACCAGGTAGACGATGGCGACCCAGATATAGGCCTGGATGTCGAAGGACTTTGCATAGGCGAGCTTGGCGTTGCCCATCAGGTCGTAGACCGTGATGATGGCGACGATAGCCGAGGCCTTGATCATCAGGATCAACTCGTTGCCGTAGGGCCTGAGCGCCACGATGATCGCCTGTGGCAGGATGACCTTGCGCAGCGTCTGAAGCCTGTGCAGGCCGAGCGAAGCCGCGCCTTCCCACTGACCGCGCGGAACGCTTTCGATGGCGCCGCGCAGAATCTCGGCCTGATAGGCGGCGGTGTTGAGCGAGAAGGCGAAGACACCGCAATAGAACGCTTCGCGGAAGAACCACCACAGCCCGACTGTCTCGAGCTCCGGTCGGAACGAGCCGACGCCGTAATAGACGAGGTAGGTCTGCACCAGAAGCGGCGTGCCGCGGAAGAAATAGACGTAGCAATAGGCGAGCCCGGACAGCACCCGGTTCTTCGACATGCGGCCATAAGCAACGGGCAGCGACATGAGCGCGCCCAGCACCATCGAGATCGCCACCAGCGACAAGGTTGTTCCAAGCCCCTGCAGGTAGGCCGGCGCGTATCTGGCGAAGAACTCGGCGTTCCAGGCATAGACCAGATAGGCAACGATGCCGAGACCGAAGAGGATCCAGAACCCGACCAGCGCATAGCCCAGGATACGGGCGCGCGACCAGCCTCGCGCCAGAGGCGGCGGCCTTTCGACAGCGGCGGCCTGGCTGACGCTCATCGCGCTTCTCTCCGTCCGAGCGAGCGCAAGATGAAGCCGGTGGCGATCGACGACAGGATGGCGAGCACGAGGAAGACCAGCGCTGCCACGCTGTAGAACAGGAAGGAATGTTTGGTGACGCGCGCCGCGACACCGGCATTGCGCAAGGTCTCGGCAAGGTTGACGACGGAAACCAGCGACGTGTCCTTGAGCAGGCTCAGCCAGCAATTCTCAAGACCCGGGAAGGCGATGCGTATCAGCTGCGGCAGAACCACCAGCCGCATCGTCTGCCATTTCGACAGGCCAATGGCGTAGCCGCCCTCATACTGGCCTTTGGGAATGGCGCGGAACGCGGAGAGGAAGACCTCGCTGGCATAGGAGGAGAAGATCAGCGACAACACGATCATGCCGGCGATGAAGCTGTTGACGTCGATCGTGGCGTCCGGATTGAACAGCCGCACGAGATATTGCAGCAGGATCGGCATGCCGAAGAAGAATAGGAACAGCGTCACCAGTTCCGGCAGGCCGCGAAAGACGGTGGTGTAGATGTTGCCGGCCAGCCGCAACGCCGGCTCTTCGTGCTGCTTGGCGAAAGCGACGAAAAAGCCGATCACCAGGCCGATAGGAAGCGTGGCAAGCGCTAGGGCGATCGTGACCAGCACGCCATAGGCAATGTCGTCACTCCAGCCATCCGGTCCCCAGCTGAGAAGAGTCCAAATGCTTTGGGCCGGCATTGACGGGTCGTGTCTCCGTGGCGATCGCTTGAAGAAGGAAAAGCGGCGAGGGGATGCCTCGCCGCTTTTGGCTTAACGATCAGGACTCGGCGCCGAAGACGTCGAACTTGAAGTACTTGTCGTTGATTTCCTTGTACTTTCCGTTTTTGCGGATGGCGTCGATCGCGCTGTTCAGCTTGTTGACCAGGTCGGTCTCGCCCTTGCGCACGGCAATGCCGGCGCCCGGTCCGAAGATCTCGACCGGCTGCGGCGAAGGCTGGCCGAGGATCTTGCAGCAGGCGCCGTCAGGCGAATCGAGCCATTGCTGCAGCACGACGATGTCGTCCTCGATGGCGTCGAGACGGCCATTGGCCAGATCAGCCTGCTCCTCGGGGCTGCTCGGATAGCCCTTGATGGTGCTGTCGGTATAGGTCTTCGAGGCATAGTTGTAGTGTGTGGTCGTGGTGGCGACGCCGATGTTCTTGCCGGCGAGGTCCGCCTTGGTCACGCCCTTGAGCGGGGAATCCTTCGGCACGGCGATTGCCGACGGTGTGTTGTAGTATTTGTGGGTGAAGTCGACCTTCTGAGCCCGCTCGGGCGTGATCGACATCGAGGCGACGATGGCGTCGAACTTGCCGGCCTGAAGTGCCGGGATGATGCCGTCCCAATCCTGCGCGACGAAAGTGCACTTCACCTTCATCTCGTCGCAGAGGGCCTTGGCGATATCGATGTCGAAGCCGACCAGCTGGCCGTCGGAGGTCAGGTTGTTGAAGGGCGGGTAGGCACCTTCAGTGCCGATCCTCAGGGTCTTTTCCTGAGCCTGGGCGACGCCAAGTGTCAGCAGCGCGGCCGAAGCGGCAAGCGCGATACGCAGTGCAATACGCATGATGATCCTCTCATAACTATCATGGCCGCTGTCCCGTGCGGCTCTTGTGGGCGGTGGTTTGTTGACCGCCCGCTGCAGCGGATACTCCCACTCTTTGCGAGAAAAAAGCAACCGCAAATCAACGGCAAACGACAATCCCTGCCTGCCGCAGCGTTACTTGGTTTGAGCGACGAGACCTGTGCTGCGCTCGACGAAGTCGGCTATCGACTTGGTGTCGTCGAGGTCGAAAACCGGCAGTTTTTCGCCCTCGACCGCAAAGTCGGCTGCGATGGCGACAATGTTCGGATCATTGGCGGAAAGCGGCGTGCGATCCTTGGCCTCGAGCCGCCTTGCCTCGATCTTCTTGTGGCCTTCGCGCTTGTAGCCCTCGACCAGCACGATATCGCTGGGCGTGAGCCTGGCCAGGATATCGTCCAGCTTCGGCTCGTCCTCGCCCCGCAATTCGTGCATCAGGGCCCAGCGCCGGCCGGAGACGATCGCAACCTCCGTCGCGCCCGCCTCACGATGACGAAAGCTGTCGGCGCCCGGCTTGTCGATATCGAAGTCGTGATGCGCATGTTTGACGGTCGAGACCGTCCAGCCGCGCCGAACCAGTTCCGTGACCAGCTTCTCGGTCAAGGTCGTCTTGCCGGAATTCTTCCAGCCGGTGATGCCGAATACGCGTCTCATGGCTGGAGGCTTTGCAACAGACGTTTCGCCACCGCAAGGTCGTCCGGCGTGTTGACGTTGAAGAATGGGTCGATGCGCTGGCCTTCGACCTCGATCATCGGAAAATCCACCACAACGAAATCGTGCCGTTTCATGAACGCGGAAACCTTGCGGTTGTGCTCGTCGACCAGGAAGCGGTGCAAGGAATCGCGCATGCCGAGCGGCCAGAGCGCGAAGGTCGGGTGCCATCGGCCGTCGGCACTGGCGACGGCGATCCTGCCCGGCCGTTCGCCCGCCGCCTGAGCCAGGCGCTCGACCAGATCGCCGGGGAAGAAGGGGGTGTCGCCGGCGGCGCTCACCATCGCCTCGCAACCGGCCTGCGTCGCCGCCCATTCCAGTCCGGTCAGAATGCCGGCCAGCGGTCCGGCATAGTCCGGCACCGTGTCGGCAAACACCGGCAGGTCGATGTCGGCAAATCGTATCGGGTCGCCATTGGCGTTGATTGCCAGCGTGGCGACTTGTGGCTTCAGGCGCGCGGCGACATGGTCGATCAACCTCGCTTCGTTCAAGGAAAGCAGGGGCTTGTCGCCGCCGCCCATGCGTCGCGACAGGCCGCCCGCCAGGATGATGCCGGCAATTTCTGTGACCATCGCGCCTATATGCCGTCCGGCGCCATGTCGGGTCCAGCGCTTTCGGCTGCGGGTTGGCGCCGGCCGACAATGCGCTCGCGGTAAAGCGCATAAAGACCCGAGCCGATGATGATCGTGGCGCCGACGATCATCGGCAGATCCGGAACATCACCGAAGATGACGAGGCCGAGCAGGATCGACCACAGCAACGCCGTGTAGCGGAACGGTGCGACGAAAGAGATGTCGCCCGAGCGCATCGCCTTGATGATGAACTGATAGCCGATGACCACCAGCACCGCTGCCAGCGCCAGCAACGCGGTGGCGTTGCCGGTCATCGGCGTCCACCCGCCCATCGGCGACAGCAGCAGGGCGCCAAGAACGGTCATGGCGATCGCCGTCGCCGTCGACACCAGCATGGTCGGGATCGCTTGCGGGATGCGCTTGGTGGCGAGGTCGCGCACCGCGCAGCAGGCGACGCTGGTCAGCGCCAGCAGCGAATAGACGCTGAACCCCTCGAAGCCCGGCCGCACGATGATGAGCACACCGGCGAAGCCGACAGCGATGGCCAGCCATCGCCGCCAACCGACGCCCTCTCCGAAGAACAGAGCCGCTCCCATCGTCACTGCCAGCGGCAACGCCTGCAGAACGGCGGAAACGTTGGCGATCGGCAAATGGGAGAGCGCGATAAGGAATGACAATGTGGCGCCGGCTTCGCCGGCGACACGCGTCGCCACCATCGGCTGCAGCATCGCCGCCGGATTGGTCAGCGCGCCGCGCTGCCAGGCAAGCAGGCCGACGAAAAGCGAGGCAAACGCGCCGCGCACGAGCATGACCTGCGCCATGTTCATCGATTCCGAGGAGTATTTCGTGATCGCGTCATTCAAGGTGAAGCCGATCATGGCCACGATCATGAACAGCGCGCCGCGCAGATTTGGCGAAAGAGGCAAGGGCGGCGTTTCCGGATTCTATTTTTAAGTCAGCCCTAGCAGGCGACGGAAAAACAGCAACGCCAAAGAAATGGGCCACGGATGTTCTCCGCGGCCCAACAGATCGATTTGCAGCTGTGTCGAAGGCTTATTTCGGCGTCAGCACTTCGGTGCCGTTGCCGTTCTGGCCGGCGATTGTCCATAACCCGTGCAGCGAGCCGTCTTTCTCCATCTTGTAGACGACGAGACCGATTTCCTTGCCCATCGCATAACCGGCGGAAAAGGCATCGTCGTTGCGCATGCAGATACCGTCCGAGGTCGAGCCGCCGGTCTCCCAATGGATCTTGCAGGTCGTGTCGCTGGTCAGCGTGATCGTTGCCTCGCCGCCGTATTTGGAGCCATCGAAGTTGGTGCCGTCAACGGTGTAGGTGCCACCGATCGACTGAGCCGCCGCCGGCAGGCAGGCAGCCCCAAGCATTGCAATCGTAAGCATGAATTTACGCATGTGGATTTCCCCCATAGAGCCAAAACCGCAGCAACACGCTAGGCTGGAAAAAGCGCGTGGTAAATCGGGGCTCGCGACTTGCGAGAAGGTTTATTTCCAGTGTGCCCCGGACGCCTCGTGCAGGCTGGCGGCAATGGCGCCGACCAGCGGGTCGTATTTCGCCTTGAGCGCCGCGGGATATTGGATGAAGACGGTATGGATGATGTCCTCCTTTCCAAACACCGATCGCTCGTAGAAGATGTTGTCGCCTTTGGTCCCCGACAGCACCGCCCAGTCCTTGCCGGTCTTGGAGTAAGTGACTTTCTCGCCCGGATCGGGGCTGGCTTTTTCGTTCTCAACCAGGCTCTTGGGCGTAGCATCGAGCGCATTGTAGCTGCCGTAGCAGGCCACGCTGGCGCCGTCGGCGCTATGCCATTCCAGGCCGTCGCCATTTTCCGGCTCGGGCATGCGCTCGGTGAAAATCTGGTCCGGGAAAGTGCAAACGGTGCTGAAGCGCGCGTTGATATAGGTGAATGGCTTGGCCAGCGCCGTTGGGGCCATGTTCGCCGACAGAAACAGAAGCGCGGACAATGATGACAAGCCGATACGACGGATATGTTGCATTGTACCCCTCGGCCGATGACCGCAGGTGATCATGCACCAAGCCAAGGAAAAAATCAGCCGCCGGTGACGCTCATGTGCCGCGACACTGAAGGGCGGCTGGTGCGGCGGTCGATGATGAAATCATGACCCTTGGGCTTGCGCCCGATCGCCTCGTCAATGGCCGCGCCGACCAGCTCGTTGCCTTCCGAGGCGCGCAGCGGCGCCCTGAGATCGGCCGCGTCTTCCTGGCCGAGGCACATATAGAGCGTGCCGGTGCAGGTCAGCCGCACGCGGTTGCAGCTCTCGCAGAAATTATGCGTCATCGGCGTGATGAAGCCGAGCTTGCCGCCGGTCTCGGCGACATGGGTGTAGCGGGCCGGGCCACCGGTCTTGTAGGGAATGTCGGCGAGCGTGAACTGGCGCTCCAGCGAGGCGCGCAGCAGCGACAGCGGCAGGTACTGGTCGGTGCGGTCGGCCTCGATCTCGCCCATCGGCATGGTCTCGATGAGGGTGAGGTCCATGCCGCGGCCATGGGCCCAGCGCATCAGTTCGGGGATTTCGGCGTCGTTGAAATCGCGCAGCGCCACCGCATTGAGCTTGATCTTCAACCCCGCCTTTTGCGCGGCGTCGATGCCTTCCATGACCTTGCCAAGATTGCCCCAGCGGGTGATCTGGCGGAACTTGTCGGCATCGAGCGTGTCGAGCGAGACGTTGATGCGCTTGACGCCGCAATCGGCAAGCTCGGCGGCAAAGCGCGACAGCTGCGAGCCGTTGGTGGTCAGCGTCAATTCTTCCAGCGCACCACTTTCCAGATGCCGAGACAACTGGCGCACCAGATGCATGATGTTCTTGCGCACCAGCGGTTCGCCGCCGGTCAGCCTGAGCTTCCTGACGCCCTTTTCAATGAAGACGGAGCAGAGACGGTCGAGTTCTTCAAGCGAGAGCAAGTCCTTCTTCGGCAGGAAGGTCATGTCCTCGGCCATGCAATAGGTGCAACGGAAATCGCAGCGGTCAGTGACCGACACGCGCAGGTAGCTGATCGTGCGACCAAATGGGTCGATCATGTTCATGGTTTCAAGCGTTCCGTGGCCTGTGGCGTCGTCGTTATATACAGCTATGTGATACGATCCAATGCCGCATTCAAGATAGAAGGTCTTGATCTTTGGTAACATTCCCCGACCGACATTCTCTGTCGGCTGCCCTCAAATGGCTTCCCGCACCTTGCGAAGCAGCGTAGGGAAGGGCGCTACCGAAACAGGACCGATCATGACGGCACCGAAGGAACTGCGGGTCTCGAAAGACCGCAAGCTGCTCACCGTGACTTTTCCAGGCCATCAGCCGTTCGAACTGCCGGCGGAATTGCTTCGCGTCGCGTCGCCTTCGGCGGAAGTCCAGGGCCATTCGCCGGAGCAGCGTGTGACGGTGCCCGGCAAGCGCAATGTCGCGATCCTGAAGATCGAGCCGGTCGGCAACTACGCGGTGCGCATCACCTTCGACGATTTCCATGACACCGGCATCTTCACCTGGAATTACCTGCATACGCTTGGTCATGAGAAGGACGAGCGCTGGAACGCCTATCTGGCAGAGCTTGCCGAAAAGGGGCTCAGCCGGGATCGCTAGCCTGGCATTTGTCGTTAAACCGTCATCGACTTGGCGTAGCGCCGGCAAAGGTTCGGAGGACGAAACATGCCGCTCATCACATCGGTCGAACAGCTCGAAGCCCTTTACGGCCTGCCGGGCGAGGCCTCGATCGTCAAGGAACTCGACCATGTGATTCCCGAATATGCCGCCTTTATCGAGGCGTCGCCCTTCGTGGCGCTGGCGACCAGCGGACCAGAAGGGCTCGACTGCTCGCCGCGCGGCGACCTTGCCGGCTTCGTGCGCATGGTGGACGACAAGACGCTGATGATGCCCGACAGGCGCGGCAACAACCGCGCCGATTTGCTGAAGAACATCATTCGCGATCCGCGCGTCGGCCTGCTGTTCCTGGTGCCGGGCTCGGGCACGACGCTGCGCATCAATGGCCGCGCGCACATCACCACCGATCCGGAGCTTTGCGCGTCCTTTATTGTCGACGGCAAGCCGGCCCGATCGGTCACGGTCATTGCGGTCGATACCGTCTATTTCCAGTGCGCCCGCGCCATCGTGCGCTCGGATCTGTGGAATTCGGCGAAGCATGTCGATCCGAAGTCGCTGCCGACGCCCGGGCAGATCCTCGAGGTCACCAGCCGCCGGAATATCGACGGCGAGACCTATGATAACGAATGGCCGGAACGAGCAAAGAAGACGATGTGGTAGCCGGCGCGCCCTGAAAGTCAGGCTTCCTTCAGCACGTCGTAGATCTTGCGCATCTGCTCGCCGATCATGTCGCACTGTTCCGGCGTCGACTGGCTCATTGCCTTTTCGATCAGCGTCATATGCACTTTCAGCGCCTGCATCAGCAAAGCCTCGCCGGCTTCGGTGAGGTTTAGGCGCAGCACGCGTTTGTCCTTCTCGTCGCTTTCGCGCCGCAACAGGCCGCGGGCTTCCAGCTGCGGCAAAAGCATGGTGATGTTGGAGCGGCCGACCAGGAGCTTGCGGGCAAGGTCGTGCTGCGACATGCCGGGGTGGCGGTAGAGGTTCATCAGCACGTCGAGTTGCGCCGGCTTCAGGTCGAGCGGCGCGAGCTTCACGGCCAGCGTACGCTCCAGCACATGGCAGGCGCGCGCCACCGCAACCCAGTTGCGGAAGCGCGGGTTGTCCCAGGGCAGCTCTTGTTTAATGTTCATGTTTGAACTATTATGTTCATGCTTGAACGAATGGATGGATCGCCAATATGGCATCATTTGGATTGAAGGTCATCCGCGGCGTCTTTGGCGCGGCCGAGCATGTCGTGCCGCGTCTCAGCGGCCGCGCCGCCTTCGAATTGTTTTGCCGCACACCCAATGTCAAAGCGCTGAGCGATGGCGAGCGTCGCGCCGTCGCGCGCGCCGCCGGCTTCATGGCCGAAGCGCGCCATCACCGGCTGAAAACCAGGAAAGACTGCGTCGCCGTGCATGAGTTCCGGCCGGAACCGGGCAGGAGGCGCGCGGCACGGTGCTGGTCATCCATGGCTGGCGCTCGCGCACCGAGTATATGCGCAGCCTGATCGAAGGCTTTCGCGCTGCCGGCTACAAGGTCGTGTCGCTCGACCTGCCGGGTCACGGGCATTCGCTCGGCCGCCATCTCAACATGGTCAATGCGGTGGATGCAGCGCGCGTAGCCGGCGAATGGTTCGGTCCGTTTGCCGCCGTCGTCGGCCATTCGTTCGGCGGCGCGATCGCCGCCAACGCCGTCGCGGCATCAGTCAAGGGCATGCCGCCGCTGGTAGCCGAAAAGCTGGTGCTGATCGCGGCGCCGAGCTCGCTGCCCGCGATCTTCGACGATTTCAGCGACATGATGAATGTCGGGCCGCGCTCGCGGGTCGCCATGGCGGACAGGGTAAGGCACCTGTCGGGCCGGCCGCTCAGCGACTTCACCGGCGACCGCCAACTGGCCGCTGCATCCGTGCCGACGCTGATCATCCATGCGCCCGACGATCGCGAAGTCAACGCCGACCATGCCAGGCGATACGCCGGCGCAGGCGAACATGTGCGATTGCACTGGGCCGACGGTCTTGGCCATCGCCGCATCCTGGCCGACAAGGATGTCGTCAAGCGTGCCGTGGGGTTCGTGGCCGGGCCGCACGAAGCCACCCTACACTAAGGTGTGCCGATATTCAGATGATGCCGGCCTGCAAATGCCGGTTTCCTGCGCTTCCGGTGCTCACGTACTTCAGTACGCTCCGCTCCGGTTCTCAGAACCCGTCATTTTCGACTCGGCCTGACCTGAATCTCGACACACCTTTCGAATTCAAACCCGCTCAGTCGGCCTTCTTCTTCGCCGGCTCGACCGGCAGGCCGGCCGCTTTCCAGGCCGTGTAGCCGCCCAGGATGTGCTTGACCGGCGTCAGGCCCATGTCCTGCGCGGTTTTCGTTGCAAGCGCCGAACGCCAGCCACCGGCGCAGAAGAACACAAAGGTCTTGCCGGAGGCGAAGAACGGCTTGTGGTAGGGGCTTTCCGGATCGATCCAGAATTCCAGCATGCCGCGCGTCACATGCTTGGCGCCGGGGATCTGGCCATCGCGTTCGACCTCGCGGGGATCGCGCAGATCGACAAAGATCGTGCCGTCATCCTCCAGCAACGAGGCCGCTTCCTCCGGCGATACGACCTCGATCTCGGCATTGGCCTCGTCGAGCAGCTGGCGATATCCTTTTTTCATCGACGATCCTCCCGGCGCTTTTTCGCCGCCGACCGGATTTCCAGCACAATGCCAGCTGTTTGTCACGTCGTTCCAGCCAGCCCCCGCCAGGCCGCCATCGCGCCGGCCACCGTGGCCAGAAGCGCTGCGCAGAGGCGCCGTCGCGCGCCTGTATCGACATGCCGTGCTGGACCGTAGCGTAGAAGGTCGCCGCGGTGCCGCTGTCGAAGTTCGCCGGCAATTCGCCTTCAACCACCGCGCGTTCGAGCCGGCGCAGCAAGGCGGCCCGGTTCTCCGCCCGGCGGCGTCGCAAATCATCGCAGATCGCGCCGCTGCTGGAGTCTTCATGCAGCGCGCCCAGCGCGATCAGGCAGCCCTGCGGACGGTCGCTCCGCGAATAGGCCTTGGCTGTCTGGCGCAGGAAATTCTCGACCGCCTTGCACGCGGTCGGCGCCTTGTCGAGCGCCGCCCAGATCTCGGTGCCTTCGGCCTGGGTGTAGTACTCGGTCGCTTCGAGAAAGAGCGTCTCCTTGCTGCCGAACGCGGCATAGAGGCTGGGCGAGCCGATGCCCATCGCCGCCGTCAGGTCGGCAATCGAGGTGCCCTCATAGCCTTTGGCCCAGAACAGTTCCATTGCCCGCCGCAAGGCGGCGGTTCGATCAAAACTCCTTGGGCGACCTCTGTCCGACATGGCGCTTCTTTTCTGTGTCAATCGATACATAATTCACTTGACGATAGCAGGCAAGGCTGACAGGTATTTATGTATCGATCGCTATAGAAAAGGAGAAAATCGATGTCTTCAAAACAGCTTGCCGGCAAGGTCGCATTCGTCACCGGCGGCAGCCGCGGCATAGGCGCCGCCGTCGCCAAGCGGCTGGCGCGCGACGGCGCAAGCGTTGCCCTGACCTATGTCAATGGCGAAGGGCAGGCGCGCGCCGTTGTCGATGAGATCGAGGCCGGCGGCGGGCGCGCCGTCGCGATCAAGGCCGATAGCCGTAACGCCGAGGCGCTGGAAAAGGCCGTCGATCAGGCAATGGACGCATTTGGCCGGCTGGATATCCTGGTCAACAGCGCCGGCATCTGGCGCGCCGCGCCGATCGACATGCTGTCGCTCGCCGACTTCGATGAAAGCATGGAGGTTAATCTGAGGGCGCCGTTCGTCGCCTCGAAGGCGGCCGCCCGCTATATGCAGGATGGCGGCAGGATCATCTCGATCGGCAGCAATCTGGCCGAGCGCGTGACGGATACGGGCCTCAGCGCCTATTCGACCAGCAAGGCGGCGCTGGTCGGGTTGACGAAGGCGCTCGCGCGCGACCTTGGCGCGCGGGGCATCACCGCCAACATCGTCCATCCGGGCTCCACCGATACGGACATGAATCCGGCCGATGGACCGCATGCCGAGCACCAACGCCAGAAGATGGCGACGCCGCGTTTCGGCGAGGCAGATGAGATCGCCGGCATGGTGGCATGGCTCGCCAGTTCCGAAGGCCGCTTCGTCACCGGGGCCTCGCTGACCATCGACGGCGGGGCCAACGCTTGATTGTTCCAGAGGCGCTTTTGGAGCGTGTGAGACCCGGTGCAATCGATGCTGCGGGTCTCACAATGATGTGAAACCGTTCTGCAACACGCCCGCGAAAATTTATGGAAGCTTAACGAAATCGGTATGAATCGGTATAGTCACGCCTTAGATCCGCCATGCGGTGGGCGAGACCGTCAAGCGGCGCGGAACGGGAACCGGTTTCAACCGGTACGGGTGATTCATGAAATTCCTCGGCAACAAGCAAGTCGCAGTGCCGCTTGCCATTGCGGCCGCACTTGCCTTCGGCCAGCAGCCGGCAAGTGCTCAAGGGCTGTTCGACATGCTCTTTGGCGGCGGCATTAGGCACAATCCGCAAGGGGAATTCCCACCACCGCCAAAGCCGCGCAGAGTCCAGCCCAGCGGCGGCCCCAGTGTCAGGATCAGCAGCCCGACCTACAACACCTACAAAGCCGACAAGCTTGTGCGCGTCGATTTCAAGTCGTTGATCGGGGCGACGCCGCCACAGCCGGCTTCGGCGCAAGACGCCGCCTACGTGCCGTCCGCGGCCGGTAACGCGTTCCATGACGCGCTGGCTGGTCTGACCGACTACGAGCTTCTCGCCGAGCCGGATATCGCCAAGGCGCTGGTCGCCTACTATTCGGCCAATCCGGATTTCATCTGGGTGAGCGACAACGCCCCCAATGCCCGCGCGCAGGATGCAGTGCGGGTGCTTGGCGAAGCGGCAAGCTACGGACTGACGCCGGCCGACTACAATGTCGATGTCCCGGCGGCTGCGACCACGGCCACCCCGCAAGAGCGCACCAAGGAACTGGTCCGCTTCGAAATGGCGCTGTCGGCGCGCGTGCTGCGCTATGCGCAGGACGCCCAAAGCGGCCGCGTCGAGCCCAACCGCATGACCGCCTATTACGATTTCCCGGCCAAGCCGTTCGACCTCGAGGGCGCGCTCAAGACCTTGGCGCATACCCAGGAAGTGCGCACCTATCTCGAATCGCGGCATCCGCAGAACGCCGAGTACCAGGCGCTGCGTGTCGAGCTTGAGGCGTTGGAGGCCAGCGAGGAAAACGAAATCGTCATAGACCAGAAGCTGCTGCTGAAACCCGGCGAGAGCAGCCCGGAACTGCCGAAACTGTTGACGCTTATTGCACGCAACCTCGATGACGAGATGGGCGGCAATTACGGCGAAATCCTCGCCAGGCTCGGCAAGAGCGAGGTGTACGATCCCGAACTGGTGCCGGTCATCAAGGCAGTGCAGGTGAAAGCCGGCATGAAGGGCGACGGCGTCATCGGCCCGCGCACCGTGGCATTGTATGTCGGCGCTTCGAAGGCCGACAAGATCGAGAAGGTCAAGGTTGCGCTCGAGGAACTGCGCTGGCTGCCCTCCGATCTCGGCAGTCCGCGCGTCTTCATCAACCAGCCTGCCTTCACCGCCAGCTACATCGACAATGGCGAGGAAAAGCTGAAGACCCGCGCGGTCATCGGCAGGGTCGCCAACCAGACCGCGTTTTTCTACGACCAGATCAAGCAGGTCGATTTCCACCCGTTCTGGGGCGTGCCGCAGTCGATCATCGTCAACGAGATGCTGCCCAGGCTGCGCAGCGATCCGGGCTATCTCGATCGCGCCGGCTATGAGGTGACGGATGCCCGCGGCAAGCATGTCCCGTCGTCGTCGGTCAATTGGGGCGCCTATGGCGCCAACATCCCCTTCAACGTGCGCCAGCAGCCGAGCGAGGCCAATGCGCTTGGCGAATTGAAGATATTGTTCCCCAACAAGCATGCGATCTACATGCATGACACGCCGCAGAAGTCGTTCTTCGCCCGCGACATGCGCGCGCTGAGCCACGGCTGCGTACGCCTGCAGGATCCGCGCGGCATGGCGGCGGCAGTGCTCGACACCACGGTCGACGATATCGCCGAGAAGCTGAGCCACGGCCATTCGACCGAGAATGTCACGCGCGTCATCCCGGTCTATGTCGCCTACTTCACGGCATGGCCGGATATGTCAGGCAAGGTCGAGTATTTCGACGACGTCTATGACCGCGATTCAAGGCTGATGCAGGCGCTTGACGCAACCGAAGCAGTGCGCACGCCGTCAAGCTAAGGTTCGTCTCAGGCCAGGCTCGTCTAGCGCTCGATGAGCGGACGCCGGAAGCCGGCGTCGCGCCCGGCGATCAGCCAGTAGATCAGACCGGCCACAAGGCCGGCCGCGGCGATGATGGCTGTGTCGGGCCAATGCTCCGAACTGTCCAGTGCGCCTGACCAGAACAGCATGAAACCGGCGACCGCGGCGATGGCGCCGAACAGCATGTGCAGCCAGAAGCTGCGTAGCGAAAAGAATTCGGCGATCAGTGCAAGGACAAGTGCCTGCAAGCCGGTGACGATGATCGTCAGGAAATAGACGAACATGCCAAGCGGCGGCACCACCAGCACCGCAATCGGGGTGAACTCCATCAAATCGAAATAGCCAGGCGCGCCGGGCAGCGAGCTCAGCACGATACAGAGCACGACGATCGCGATCAGCCCCACAAGCACCGCCACCAGATAGCCGGCGAGCACCATCAGAATGCGCTTCAGAACGTAGCCAACCATTGCCATGCACCCCCGTGCCCGCAATTATGGCGCGCAATCAGCCACTAAAGTTGTGCCGATGCAAGGGCCGGGCAGGGGACGGCACGGCCTCGGATTTGCAGACCGCCGTCACGCCCCGCCGCAAAGATGCTCCGCGTCCGGCAGGGCCCATGTCCCCTTTGCGGCGAGATCCACGGCGTAGAAAACCCTGCCGCGTAGGTCGCCCTTCGGACAATCGCGCGGGATGGAGATCAGGCACATGACGACCGGATCGCCAATTTTGGAGCTGGCAAGCCCCGGTTCCCGGTCATAGGACACGGTGCCGCCGCCATTGGTGAACGTCGCCGCGCTACCGCCTTCCGGCGGCGCGGTTTCCAGCGGGTCGTCGCCCAGTCTCGTCGTCAGCGTCTTGATATGGGTGAAGCCGCATTTCCCCACGGCCTCGGGCAGGGGTTGGTCGGTCGGTTTGGGTGTGCGTGCCGCAAAATCCAGCGCCTTCTTGCCGATCAGCGCCATGTTGTAGTCCTGCACCCAGGACGGTGAGAAGCCAAAGGTCTGCAAAGCATTGTTCTGGGCGCTGACGATGCAGGCGGCATCAGACTTGCAGGCGTTCCGGTCCGCGGCGAGGCCTCTGGCGATCTTGCGCTTGTCGCCGCCGAAGGCCGGTTCGAAGCCGCTATAGGCCTTGGTGACCAGAGCGTCGATGGCCGACATTTGCGGGTCGGCGCAGATTGCTTTCTCGGTCGGCAATTGCGCCTTGCGGCAATCGAAGGAGGGGCCGTCCGCCAGCACCGGCGCGGATGTCATCAGCGCCAGCGCGGGAATGAGCCCAGCGAACACTCGGTTGAGACGCCGCATATTCTCCTCCGGGCGATGTCGGCTTCGACGGTTCAGTCTAGGTGCAATCGCGGAATGGCGAAACACGCTGGGGCGGTTATTTCGGCTCGCCGGTCACCGGATCGTAGGTGATTTCGACCTTGGCCTTGTCGGTCGTGTAGTAGGTGACGGTATAGCCGTCGCTGTCCCAATCGACCCCCTTCACATAGCGGAAATCGGTCCGCTGCTCGACCTTGGTGATGATTTCCGAGAGCTTCTTGGCATTTTGCGGCGGCAGCGCCTGGTCGTCCGCCGCGAAGGCCGGTCCGCCGGCAAGCAAGGCTGCGATACCGGTCGCCAAAACAACAGTGCGCATGGACTGCCCCTCAATCTCGTGTTGGCATGAGATGCGCTCAAAAACTCGCACACATGCAGGTTGGTTCCGCAAAGCAAAAATAGCGCGTCTCGGGGCGCCTGTCTCGATCCTGTCGCGCGCGCATCAATTCGCCGGGGCTTGGAAAGAAAAATCGTTTGATTTCAATGCGCAACGGCGCGATCCCACAGTGGTTTCTTACGCAACGAATGGCTAACCATGCGCCAGAACGCGAATTCGTCATATTAGCGCTTCGTGGTAGAGCTTTCGGCGAGAGCCTGCTAGAATTGTCGATAATTACAGGGTGGCAACGGCGCGCCGAGCCTGCCGGGGATTTTCACCGGCAAACGGCGAAGTGTTTTGAGCGCAAGTCGCCTGATCTGGACTGGAAGCAGGGACTGGGGGCTCAACCATGGCTGAACGGAATTATACCCGTCAGCTCGCGACAATCATTTCAATCGATGCCGTGGGATTCTCGCGGCTGATGGGCATCGACGACGAGCTTGCCGTGGCCGCCTTCGAGGAAAGGCGCGACATTATCGCCGACAGCTGCGGCACCTTTGGTGGGCGCACCTTCGGCGACGCCGGCGACAGCATCATGGCCGAGTTCGGCAATCCGATCGAGGCTTTGCGCGCCGCCTTCGATTTCCAGGAAAAGATCGTGGTGCTCAACACCTCGGTCGCCGAGGACATGCGCATGCCGTTTCGCGCCGGGATCAACACCGGCGATGTCATCGTGCGCGAGGGCCGTCTCTACGGCGACGATGTCAACATCGCCGCCCGGCTTCAGGAATTCGCGCCGCATGACGGCGTCGCCATATCGGCGACCACCTGGCATCACGTGAAGGACAAAACCGCCGCGGTCTTTACCGATCTCGGCGAATTCAGCCTCAAGAACATCGCCTTGCCGGTGCATGTGCTGATTGCCGGGCGCGGCGGCAATGGCGCCCCCGCCCCGATGGCATTCGCGACGATTCCGACCGCCCCCGGCCACTACAAGCCGTTTGCAAAGGGTCCGCCGGCGATCGCCGTGCTGCCGTTCCGGGGCGAGGGAGCCGAGCCCGATGTCGGCTACATGGCCGACGGCATTTCCGAAGATATCATCTATGGGCTTTCCAACACCCGCTGGCTGTCCGTGATCGCCAAAGGATCCAGCTTCCAGTTCCGTGACGACAGCCTGGGCACGCGGTTGATCGGCAACGCGCTCGGCGCGCGCTACATCGTCAGCGGCGCGCTGACACGCTACGACCGCCAGATCCGCCTCAACGCCTCGCTCACCGACACGTCGAACGGGCGTCTTGTCTGGTCGCAGCGCTTCGACCGCGACGTGCGCGACATCTTCAGCCTGCGCGACGAGATCGGCAGCGAGATCGTGTCGATCCTCGACAAGGAGGTCGACCGCGCCGAGCAGGCGCGCACCTTCCAGGTGCCGTGGGAAAGCCTGGAGACCTGGCAATTGGTGCGGCGCGGCCGCTGGCACATGAACAGGCGCACACGCCGCGACACCGAAATCGCGCTTGAGTTCTTCGACAAGGCCTATCGCGAGGATCCCAATTCGAGCGCCGTGCTGAACGAACTTGCCTGGTGGTATTTCTGGCGTGCTTGGCTGCGTTTCGGCGACAGCGACGATCTGGAAAAAGTCGAAACGCTGGCGCGCAAGGCGCTGCTGATGGACAGCCTCGACGCACGGCCGCACGCCTATCTCGGCGCGGCCGACATCATGCGCGGCCTGCCGGCGCTGGCGGCCGAGCACCTTGCCGAGGCAATCCACATCAATCCAAGCTTCGCCTTTGCGCGCTCGGCGATGGGCAGCGCGAAACTGCTGCTTGGCGACGCGGCCGGCGCGATACCGTTCTTCCTCGATACCGAGCGATTGAGCCCGTTCGACCTCTACCGCTTCCACAATCTGGGTGAGTTGGCGGCCGCCTATTGTTTCGTCGAGGACTGGCAGGCGGCGATCGCCGTCGCCGAGCGCTCGCTCAATCTGTCGCCAGCCTACTTCTATGCCAGGTTCTTGAAGATCGGCGCGCTGGTCAGGAGCGGCCGCCGGGACGAGGCGGCGCGCGAGCTTGCCATTTTCGCCACCAGGCACCCGGATTTCTCCGAGCAACGCATACGCTGGATACCGTTCGTCGATCCGGCGAGGAACAATGTCCTGATCGCCAACTTCGAGAAAGCCAAGTCCGCAGCATGATCTCTGCTGTCGACGACAAATAACTGTGAACGAATTCACATACGCCGGAACGATGCAAACCTAGGCCAGGAAGTGCCGGCATTGTATTGACGTGGACAGCCGGGGGGCTCGAACGCGCATGATCAAGTTAAAATATTTCGATGCCGTCAGGGCGGCTCAGAAAGCCCAGCGGCCGGTTGTCGACATGCCGCCATTCGACCTCAACCGGCTCGCCTCCAAGGGCCTGGTCTCGCGCATCGCCGGCTATCTTCTTGGTGATCCGCGCTGGCTGCTTACGCTGTTGCGCCGTTTCCGGCCGAATGTCGGCTTCGGCAACTTCCTGCTCGTCACCAAGGGCGCCGATGTGCGCGACATATTGGAGCGCGGCGACGAGTTCGAGACACCCTATGGGCCGGAAATGACCGAGCTGGCGCGGGGCTCGAATTTCATCCTCGGCATGCAGGACGGCGCTGCCTATCGGCAGATGAAGTCGGCGGTGCTCAGCGCCTTCCCGCCGGCGGAGGTCGAAGCCACCGTCAGGCCGATTGCCGAGCGCCATTCGCGCGACATCATGACCCGCGCCAGCCCCGGCTTCGATGCTATCGCCGGGCTGATGAAGATCGTGCCGGTGCGTATCTGCCGCGACTATTTCGGTCTCGAGATCGACGATGAAACCGAATTCGCCGAATGGTCGATCGCGCTGAGCGCGCTGTTCTTTTCCGATCCGACGGCGAGCCCCACCACGCGGCAGCTCGCCGTCGTCGCCGGCGACCGCCTGATCAAGATCATCGACCGTTCGATCGCCGCGGTCAGGGAGAAGGCGGGCAAGGATGACCGGCCGCTGGCGCGCCTCGTCGCGTTTATGGACCAGGGGCGGCTGTCGCAGCCGGATGTCCATTCCATCATGCTCGGCATGGTTGCCGGCTTCGTGCCGACCAACGTGCTTGCCGGCAGCAACTGCCTGGATGTGATCCTGTCGCGCGCCGATGCAAGGCAGGCCGTCGATGCGGCGATCGTCGCGAACGACACCGATAAGCTCGACCGGGCGGTTTTGGAGGCCATGCGCTTCAAGCCGATCTGGATCGGGCCGTGGCGCTACACGGCGCGTGACGCCGTGATTGGCAAAGGCACACGTCGCGAGCGCCTGGTGAAGGCTGGAACCGTGGTGATGCCGGCGACGCTTTCGGCCATGTTCGATCCGGAGATCGTGCAGAGGCCAAACGAGTTCGATACGTCGCGGCCGCATCGCGATTACATGGTTTTCGGCTACGGCATCCATCTGTGCATCGGCGCCGAGATCGCCCGCATCCAGATCGGCGAGTGCGTGCGCGCCCTGTTCAGCAAACCGAAGCTGACCCGGGCGCGGGGCCGGGCCGGCAAGATGGTCGACGTCGGCGCCTATCCGGCAAATCTCAAGGTCGATTTCGAGCGATCGCCGCTTTGCAGCACCGTCGACCAGTCCATGGTGACGGTGGTCTGTCCGATCACCCGTGCGGTACCGCTGGACACCGTGCGCGAAAAAATCGGCGACCTCGGCAATCCTTGCGGCGGCGAGCTCCGCGAGGCGCTCGACGAGGCCGGCACCATTCATTTCACCAGCCTCGCCGTCGCAGCCACCGGCAAGGACGACAGATCGGATCTCGAGACCGGCATGCTGGTGTTTGAAATCTCCGGCGACGGCAGCGCCGACGATGTCATTGCCGCCATCGCGCGAGCCATTGGTCACCGGCTGCGGCCGATCTTCAGGGATGTCTGCGGCCTGCCGGATGGCGGCGCGCTGGAAGACTTTCTCAAGAAGCACAACATCGAGATATCGCCGTCCTTCGGCAGCACCGCCGGACTGGTTTTCGCCGGCACGCCCGGACATTCGGTGCGCCGCATCCTTGCCGAAGCCAAGCTTGCCGACAGCGTGCGCGAGATCGCCGAGAAGCCGCGCACCGGCACCGGCAATGCCCCGGACGTGCTAGCCGAGGCGCGCCGGCATGTCCGGTGCCTCGGACAGTTCGACTGGGCGTTCGAGCCTGCTGAAAGCCTGCTGGAAAAGCCGCCCGGCACTTTTGGTCGCGCTCTGAAGACGACGCTGCTGGTGCCGCCGGTTTTCGCGACGGTGGCAGTCATCCTGGCTGCTTCCTGGTTTATGACCTATCATCTGGTGTTCG
This sequence comes from Mesorhizobium sp. ORM8.1, assembly GCF_053005525.2. Lineage (NCBI taxonomy): Bacteria > Pseudomonadati > Pseudomonadota > Alphaproteobacteria > Hyphomicrobiales > Phyllobacteriaceae > Mesorhizobium > Mesorhizobium sp. ORM8.1. Next base: position 79,846 of record NZ_CM132600.1, read on the forward strand.
GCCGGCCCGTCGGCATAAGCAACATCTCGCTTACCGGCATCGCCGTAGCCGTAACCTCGCTTGTGCTGGCATTTGCCGGGTTGCTGATTTTGGTGGCATTGCTGGCGCTGCTGGCCCTCTGGGCGTTGCAACGCCTCGATGACCGTGACCAACCACAAAACGCCTCGATCGAGCCGGAGGCGCTGAACAAAATCCTCGCCCATGAGGATCTCGCTGCGCAAAACCATCTGACGGCGATCTCGACGATGAAGGCCGGCATCTTGCGGCGACTGGCGCTCAGGTTTTCCTTCTACGTGATCTCGATAGCGGCGCAGAAGGTGTTCAAACCGGGCTTTCTCGCCAACATCAATACGATTCATTTCGCCCGCTGGGTGCTTTTGCCCGGCACCGATAGGCTGGTGTTCTTCTCCAACTACGGCGGCAGCTGGGAAAGCTATCTTGAGGATTTCATCGCCAAGGCGTCCGAGGGCCTGACCGGCGTGTGGAGCAACACGCTGGGCTATCCCCGCACGCGCTTGCTGTTCCTCGACGGCGCGCGCGACGGCGACCGCTTCAAGCGCTGGGCGCGGCGCCAGCAGGTGCCGACATTGTTCTGGTACAGCGCCTATCCGCATCTCAACACTATACGCATCCGCATCAATTCCGGAATCAGGCGCGGCATTGCCTCGGCCACCGGTAACGAGGCGCGCGACTGGCTGAGCCTGTTCGGTTCCCTGCCGCGCCCGCAGGCACGGCCGGCGGACGCGGCCGGCCCGGCTGCCCCTCCGCCGACTCCTCGAAGAGCTGGAATCCGGAGAAATCCAGTCGATCTTCTTTGGCCCGTTCGGCGCGCTCGGCCGTGCGCATATGCTTGCGATCCAGGTGCCGGAAAACCTGCCGGCTACTAAGCGCAAGGCGTGGCTGGATTTCGTTATCGGCAAGACAAGTTTCGGCGACGGCGTGCCAGCCGGCCGCGCCATGACCGTGGCCTTCGGCCCCGCCGGTCTCCACCAGCTCGGACTGGAAGGCGGCGTCGACGACAATCCGCTCGACACATTCTCTGTCGCATTCCGCCAAGGCATGGGCACACCGGAGCGTAGCCGCATCCTCGACGACATCGGTCCCGATGCTCCCTCGAAATGGCAGTGGGGTTCGCCCGACAAGCGGGTCGATGCCGTAATCGTCTGTTACGCCGAAACGCCGGCTGTGCTGAATACCGAGATCGCGGCCGTGAAACGGCGGACGGCGGATGCGGGCATGTCCTTGATTGCCGAGCTGCCGCTTATGGTCAAGCGAGAGCCGAAAAAGGACGGCGCGGCCGCTGAGCAGCCTGCAAAGAACGGCGACGGCGCAAGGCATGGCAAGCCGGAGCGCGCCCGCGCGTACGAGCATTTCGGTTTCGTCGACGGTGTCTCGCAACCGATCGTCAGAGGCACGTCGCGCGCCAACAGGGGCGCCGCACCCATGCATGTGGTCGCGCCCGGCGAATTCCTGTTCGGCTATCGCGACGAGCATGGTTTTTACCCGGCTTCGCCCTCGGTCAAGGCGGCGCAGGATCGCACCGGCATCCTCTCGCAGGTGCGGCGCAACCGCCAGGTACCGGGCCAACCGCCGCCGCCGCGCGATTTCGGCCGCAACGGCTCTTTCATGGTCGTGCGCCAGTTCGAGCAGCATGTCGAACTGTTCGACGACTATTGCAGGAAGGCTGCCGCCCAGGCCGCCGGCGAGACCGGCGATGCCACCATTACGCCGCGCTGGGTCGCGGCCAAGATGCTCGGACGCTGGCAGGACGGCAGCTCGCTGGTGCGCAATCCGAACGGCCGTCCGGGCCGGGGCGCCGACAATGATTTCGCGCTCGGCGCCGAGGATCCGCAAGGGCACGCCTGTCCGCTCGGCTCGCACATACGCCGCTCCAATCCGCGCGATTTGCTCGGCGAGGACCGCGAAACGCAGATCAGGATCGGCAAGCGCCACCGCATCCTGCGCGTCGGCCGCACCTATGAGAAGAAGGAAAAAGGCGGCAAGACCGAGAAGGGCCTGCTCTTCATATGCCTCAACGCCGACATCGAGCGCCAATATGAGTTCATCCAGCAGACCTGGGTCTCGTCGAGCTCGTTCCAGGGCCTCGTCGGCGAGAAGGATCCCACGATCGGCGCGCGCAACGGCGGTGGCCGGTTTTCGATCCCGTCATGGGAAAAGGTGACCGTGCTCAAGGACATGCCGCAATTCGTCACCACCAAGGGCGGCGGCTATTTCTTCATGCCGAGCCGCTCAGCGTTGCGTTACCTGATTTCGCGGCTCTGATTGAGGACGCGCAGGGCGGTCGTCGTTTCGTGGAAACGACGACCGCCCTGTTTGTTTAAGCGCTATCCCGGCGGGAGGCTACGACGAAGCCGCTGAGCCTAATTGCTCAATCGTCGTCCTGCGATTCGGCGATCTGGTTCAGCGCGCCGAAGTTGGTGATGCGCAGCCCGCCGCGCTTGATGGCGATCATCTGCCGGCTGCGCCATTCGTTGAGCGTCTTGTTGACGGACTCGCGCGTCGCGCCGAGGAACTCGCCGAGCTCCGATTGCGAGATCGGAATCCAGCCGGCCGAGTCGGCCATGACGCCGCTGAGGAACACCAGCCGCTTTGCAAGTCTGGCCTCGACGCCGAAAAAGGCCTGGTCGCCCAGCTCGCCGCTGACCCAACGCAGCCTGGCGCACAGCAACTCGATCATCGCACGCGCAAGCAAGGGGTTTTTCTCAATGCGGTCAAAGAGTTGTGTCCGGCTGAGCGAGACCAGCTCGCAGGCCGTCAGGCAGATCGCGGTCGCGGTTCGAGGACGTCCGTCCAGCGCTCCGATCTCGCCGATGAGGCTGCGTGACAGCTCGATATTGGCCACCAGCTTCTGCCCGCCCGGCGAATAGATCGAAATCTCGACGGTGCCGCTCATCACGCCGTAGATACGGTCGGACGTATCTTCCTGGACGAACAAATGCTGCCCGGCGGCGTAGCGTTCCAGCTTGCAGCCGCCGAACAGAAGGTCGAACTGGCGCGGGTCAATCCGCGCCAGGCGCGGCAGGTTCGCGTCGTCCGCGCCAATTGAAGACATCATACGATTCCGCCTCTCGTTGAGCGGAAATTGTAGGACAAGTGCATGTTCGATCAAAGCGTCGTCTCCTTCTGTGAAGGCTAATCCAACGTGACCGGGCATATGGCGGAGATATCGGTGCCATGTCCGTCGCGTTGAAGTCTAGCCGGCAAATTTTAAGGAGACCGGGCGCATTGGCGGTTGCGGGCCGATCCGAGAAACGCCGTCCGCGCGCTTGGGAGGGAGGTGCCCATGCGCGCAGACAGCAAATCTGAAAATGGCTAGGTGATCGAAATTCCTTCCAAACAACCGCTTCTATTCCAGTCCGGAAGCGGTCGTCGAACTGCAATCAGCTCGCGACCTCGATGCCGCCGGTACCGACATCTGAGCCCGGAACTCGCCTGGCGTATGTGAAGGCACTCACAGATGTCCGGGGCGAGGGGAGCGATTGTTATTTTAGAGATCGATGGTTTATGCCGCCGGGCAATCTTCGTGTCGAAAGAAAATCGGCATGATTTGCTAGCTGGCAAAGAGATCATTTGAAGTATCGATTGGACGTCGGCTTGACTTGGAGTTGGCGGTCGACACCATGGTCTCTACGGGAGGGGATTGCCATGGCAGTTACGAAAGGACTCCTGGTCAAGGTCCGCGGCGACGGCGTGGGGCTTGCGGCGCAAGGCGGCCGGTTTGGCGGCATGGATGCCGAACCGATCCTCTCGCTGCCGCCCGTCGCGGCCGGTGCAGGTCTGGCGGCGGCCGCGGATAGCGGCGCCACCTGGCTGCGTTTGGCCGCCACGGCTGCCGATACCGACAATCCCTGGGATCACGCCCACGAGTTGGTTGCGCAAAATCCGGCACTGGCGGCCGGCGGCGAGGTGCTTGCCGTCGAGCCCGACATCCTTCAGCCATGGCCGTACAAGAACAGCGGCGGTGATCGCGGCATGGCGGCGAGCGCCAGCCCCGTCTGCGCTTTCGACGACCAGGACCCGCAAGGCGGCAAGGCGGTGGTCGCGGGGCGCGTCGCCTGGAATGCCGATGCCGACTTCAGCCAGTTCCTGGCGGCCCGCAACCAGGTGGGCGCCAAGCAGGCCAACATCACGATTGCCCATCTCGATACCGGCTTCGACCCCGGACATCGCACCTTGCCGGCAGGGTTCCTTGCCGCGCAGCAGCGCAATTTCGTCGACGACGGGACCGGTCCGAACAACGCGACCGACCACGCGCCGGCCGGCGGGCTCGCCAGCAATCGCGGCCATGGAACCGGCACGCTCAGCCTGCTTGCCGGCAACAAACTCGATGGCGCCTCGCCGCATTGGCCAGGCTTCACCGATTACGTCGGCGGCGCGCCGCTGGCGAAAATCCTGCCGGTGCGGATCGCCGACTGGGTGGTACGGCTGACCACCGGCACCATGGTGCAAGGCATCGACCACGCGCGCCAGCAGGGCGCGCAGGTGCTGTCGATGAGCATGGGCGGCCTTGCCTCGCAAGCCCTCGTCGACGCCGTCAACCTTGCTTACGACCACGGCCTGGTCATGGTCACCGCGGCCGGCAACAATTTTACGCTGACGCCGAGCAGCATCGTCTATCCGGCGCGTTACAACCGTGTGCTCGCGGCCTGCGGCGTGATGGGCGATGGCCGTGCCTATTCAGGGCTTGCCCTCAACACCATGCAGGGCAATTACGGACCGCCCTCGAAGATGGCAACGGCGCTCGGAGCCTATACGCCGAACGTGCCCTGGGCCGAGATCGAGTGCCCCAAGGTGGTCGACATGGACGGCAGCGGCACCTCGGCGGCGACCCCGCAGATCGCCGCCGCGGCGGCACTTTGGCTGGCCGAGCACTGGGATGTCGTGAAGGCCTATCCCCAGCCATGGATGCGCATCGAAGCGGTGCGCAAGGCGCTGTTCGCCACGGCGCTCAAATCGACCGCCAAAATGAATGCGACGGAAACTAAGGAGAAGATCGGGCAGGGCGTGTTGCGGGCGTTCGACGCGTTGGGCTTCGCGCCACCGTCGGCGGCAAATCTCACCAAGCTCGCGCCCGCCACCTACACATGGAGCTGGCTGGACATGCTGACCGGAGGAAACTCGCTGGCGCCGCAATCGCCCGAGGCGACGCGTCAACAAAGGATGTTTGCGCTGGAGCTGATGCAGATGGCTCAAGCCAACCCGGCCGTCGAGCAGACGATCGCCGATCCGGATGATATCGCGGACAACGTCTCGACCGCGGCGCGCAACCGCTACCTGGAAGCGGCGCTCGACCAGGGCAACCCCTCCAAGCCGCTGAAAACCTTTCTTGAAGGCGTGCTGGGACGGCCCGGCGCAACGTCTCTTTCGGCTTCGCCGCCCGTTTCCAAGCCGTCGGCGCCGCCCATCAAGCGCAAGCCGCGGCCGCTGCCGCCGCCGCAACGCCAGCTGCGCATCTTTGCGCTCGATCCATCCGTCGCCAAGCGGCTGGATTCGGTGTCGGTCTACCAGGCAACGCTTTCCGTGCCGTGGGACGATGAGCCGTCCACCGACAAGCCGCTGCTGCTGGGTCCGATCGGCGAATATCTCGAAGTGGTCGATGTCGATCCCGCGTCCGACCGCGTCTACGATCCGGTCGACCTCAACGACAAGCAGTTGTTGGCGCAGGACGGCCTGGCGCCCTCGGAAGGCAACCCGAAATTCCATCAACAGATGGTCTATGCGGTGGCCATGACCACGATCGGCCATTTCGAGCGGGCGCTTGGCCGGCGCGCGCTGTGGGCGCCGCATTATGCCGAGGCTCCGGGCCGCACCGGCGACATGACGGTGAAGGCGCATTATGTGCCGCGCCTGCGCATCTATCCGCACGCGCTGCGCGCCGAGAATGCCTATTACAGTCCCGAAAAGAAGGCGCTGCTGTTCGGCTATTTTCCGGCGACGAGCAGCGAGGGCGACGTCACCACGCCGGGCACGACGGTGTTTTCCTGCCTGTCCAGCGACATCGTCGCGCATGAGATGTCGCATGCGCTGCTCGACGGCCTGCATCGCCGCTTCCAGGATGCGTCCAACCCGGACGTGCCTGCCTTCCACGAGGCCTTTGCCGACATCGTCGCCTTGTTCCAGCATTTTATGCTGACGGAGCTGGTAAGGTTCTCGATTGCCAAGGCAAGAGGCGACGTGTCGACAGCCTCGCTGCTGTCAGGCATTGCCCAGCAGTTCGGCGAAGGCAGCGGACGCGCCGGACCGCTGCGCGAATATGGCGCCGCCGGCATGGCCGATCTCGACTACGGCAAGACCTTCGAGGCGCATGACCGCGGCTCGATCCTGGTTTTTGCCGTCTACCAGGCCTTTTTGGCGATCGCCGACCGCCGTACCGACGATTTGATCCAGCTTGCCACCGGCGGCACCGGTGTCCTGCCGGCGGGAACCTTGCATCCGAGCCTGGTCGAGCGGCTGACCGAGGAGGTCGCCAAGACCGCCAGGCAGATGCTGACCATGTGCATCCGCGCGCTCGATTACTGCCCGGCCATCGACATTACCTTCGGCGAATATTTGCGTGCCCTGATCACCGCCGATCGCGATGCCTATCCCGACGACCCGCTGCACTATCGCCTGGCCTTTCTGGAGTCGTTCCGCAAATGGAAGCTTCTGCCGCGCGACGTGCGCACCATCTCGGAAGAGACATTGGCCTGGAGCGCGCCCGACGACCCGTCGCCGACTTGGCTGAAGGGGCTCCTGAGCAAGATCGATCTCGGCTGGAACCAGAAGCTCAAGCGCGCCGAGATATTCGCTCTCAACGACAAGAACCGCTTTGCGCTGTGGCGGGCGATGCATCGGGTCTTCGCCACCGAGCCGGACCTCTACAAGCAGTTCGGCCTGTTGCTCGATCTGCCGCGCTATAATGAAGACGGCACGCTCATGCATGCGGCCAAGAAGGGCGAGACGACCTTCGACATCTACAGCGTGCGCCCGACGCGTCGCGTCGAGCCGGACGGCTCGTTCCGCGTCGAGGTGGTGGCCGTCATCCAGCAACGCGTTCCCGTCGCGCTCGACGGTACGCCGATGCCGCAGGGTGTGAAACCGGGCGACGACTTCTTCTGGTTCCGCGGCGGCGCCACCATCATCATCGACCCGCGCGAGGGGTTTGAGGAAATCCGTTATTCGATCATCAAGAACACCGGCAGCGCAGACCGGCGGACGCGGCAGGCGCAGACGGCGGCGCAAAACTATCTGTCGCCGCTGAGGGCACTCTATTTCGGCGGCGAGGTGTCGGAACCCTTCGCCATGCTGCATGCCAGCGACGGAGACGACGACCATGTCTAAAAAGCCAGCCGCGAAGAAGAAGCCGGCGGGCGCTCCCGTGGCGGCGCATGCATCCGGCATGACGGTCCGGCATTATTGCCAGGGCATCGGCGACTGCCATCTGCTGACCTTCACCAAGCCCGATGGCTCGCCATTCCGCATCCTGATCGATTGCGGCGTCCATGTCTCGGTCACCGGCGGCCCGGCGCTGGTCGCCGATATCGTCGCCAATCTCAAGCAAACGACGGGCGGCAAGATCGACGTCCTCGTCGTCACCCATGAGCATTGGGACCATGTCTCCGGGTTCCTGACAGCGAAGGACCTGTTTGCGGATTTCGAGATCGGCGACGTCTGGATGGCCTGGACGGAAAACGCCAACGACCCTGGAGCCGCCGAGCTCGACAAGTTCAAGGGCCAGGCGCTTGCAGCGCTTCAGGATGCCGGCCAGAAGCTCGACGGCATGCAGGGGCTCAATCCCTATATGGCGGGGGTTCGCGACGGCCTGCAGGCTTTGCTCGGCTTCCAGTTCGGCGCCGCCGGCGAGCGCGTGCGTTCGGCCCGTGACGCGGCGGCAAAGCTGTCGCAGAAACAACCGCCGAGCTATTTCGAGCCCGGCGGGCCGCCGCTGTCGATCGACGGGCTGCCCAATCTGCGCATCTACGTCTTCGGCCCGCCGCGCGACAAGACAGCGCTGCGCCTGGAGGAGAAGGCCAGCGAGATGTTCCCGCTGGCGAGCGGCGGCCCGTTCGCGCGGGCGCTGGCGAGCGGGCTTAAGATGAACGCGGTGGACGATCCGGCCTTTGTCGATGAACTCAGCCCGTTCGAACGCAATATCGGCACACCGCTGTCGGCGGCGCTGAACGGCGACACGGGCAGCGACCCCGCCATCAATATCGGCGCCTATGTCCGCAAGCATTATTCCGGACCGGTGTCGGGTGCTGCGGCGATGGAGGATCGCGACCAGTCCTGGCGGCGCATCGACGCCGACTGGATGGGGATTGCAGCCGATCTCGCCATGCAGCTCGACCGCGGCGTCAACAACACCAGCCTGGTGCTTGCCTTCGAATTCATCGACAGCGGCCGCGTCTTCCTGTTCCCGGGCGACGCCCAGATCGGCAATTGGCTGAGCTGGAAGGATCTGAAATGGCCGATCGAGCAGGCGACGGTCACCACCGCCGATCTGCTTTCGCGCACCGTCTATCTCAAGGTCGCCCATCACGGCAGCCAGAACGCCACGCCGGAAAAGCAGGGCTTTGATCTGCTGACGAGCGCCGACCTTTCGGCCTTCATCCCCACCAACAAGGTCGACGCGGTGAAGGTGCATTGGGGCGAGATGCCCTATGACGGCATCCTGACGGCGCTGGAAACCAAGACCAAGGGCCGCGTCATCCGCGCCGACGATCCGTGGCTCGCCGATGCAAACGGCAAGCCGGCCTTCGCCACGCCGTCCGGTTCGATCCAGGCCGTGCGCAGCGCGCCACGCGATGCCGCGCGCGGCCCCGGTGGGCTGTGGGTGGAGGTGGATTTGATTTGAGCAAATCGACGCAAGGTCGCCTCGCCAAGCCCGGCTTTTGCGGCTGATCGATTGCGAAAGATCCAAAATCCATTTATGCAGCAATCGGCTGAATGAGGGCGGCCACCCAACGCATCCTGCGTCTACAAGGCCGCCCCATGCCCGATCAATTTTCGCGCGTCATTGCCTTTCTCGCCGTGGTCATGGCCCTGCTGTTCGCCGGGCTGCATTTCCACCAGGGCCACATAGTTGCCACGCTGTACTTCATGACCGGCGCTGTGTTGGTAACAGCGGTGACGCGGATGAATGTGAGACGAGGGCTGATTTAGGCGGCGAGCGTTCCGACATCGCCGAGTTTGTCCAATTCTCCGCCTTGATTTTGTCAGCTCGACCGGCCGCTCAAGGTTGACGCTACTTTTCATAGCACAGCCAAGTGACTCACGGGGGAAACTTGGTACGTTGGCGTGACGGAGGGGAGACCATGTCAAGTTGGGGGCTGAAAGAACTCGAGCCGGAGCCCGAAGGCGGCCTGCTTCGTTCCCTCTGGCCGGTGCTTTCCCTCGTCGCCATCGCGGCGCTCGTGGCAGGATTTAGCCTTGGCCAGTTCATTCAATCTCAATTCGCCGGCGTTGCGATACGCAGCGAGATGTATGCCCAGGCGGTCGACCAGTTTGACGACGCAGTCGGCAGTGCCGAAAAACTGGCCGCCAACGCCCAGCAGAACCTCAAGGTTGTGTTCGATGCCAATGGCGTTTCTCCCGATTTGCCGAAGCCGCCAGAGCAAAAAGCCGAGGCGGACATTGGCAACAAGGAAGGTTCTGCCGGCGAAGCCCCTCAACCTGCCCCTACGCCTGCTCCCGCTCCGCCCGAGCCCGCTATCAAGGCTCTCGATCAGTTGCGCGAGGCCAACCAATCTGTAGCCGAGATACGGGACAGATTGGACATTGAAGTTGAGGTTCCCGACGACACCTTTTCGTCCTTCAGCTTTTTCGACCAGGCTAACGCTACCCGCAAAACCCACAAGGTTCCGGTGCCAACACCCAAGCCTGACGCCGGGGTTTTTGCGGGAATTTCGCTGAGCAGTATCATACTGGTCGGCATCGTGCTTTTTCTTGCGGGCCTGACGATCTATTCCCTGCGCATGTACGCGCTTGCTCCCAGTGCGGGTGTCCGAAAACTCTATGAGCGCCTTTCGATAGCGCTGGTGACGTTTTTCGTTCTGGCCGGGGTAGGGATGTTCGGGACGTATCTTGGGGTGAAGATCGTTCTGCCCAGCGGTGGGTAATCCTCGCCGCATCCGAGCCGCCTTCGCGACTCAGAGATAATCATCTAACCAAATCAGCAAGTTGGATGGTGGGCGATGCAGGGATTGAACCTGCGACCCCACCCGTGTGAAGGGTGTGCTCTCCCGCTGAGCTAATCGCCCGCCTTGGGCCCGAAGGCCGAAGCGAGCCGCGATATAAGGGAGGCGGGTGTGTTAAGTCAAGGCGATGAGCCGGCGATCTGCTGAGGATTGTTTCGCGGCTCCGCTTGCCCACTTGGGGGCGGCTCAGCGCGCCGCGGCGATCAGCTTTTCCGCCAGTTGCGGCGTCAGCGTGTCGAAATGCGAGATGACCAGCGTCGGCTCGAACTCGCGCACGTGGCGGTCGGTGTAGCCGAAGTCGACCGCGACTACCGGAACGCCGGCCGCCTTGGCGGTGTCGATGTCGGTTTGCGAATCGCCGACCATCACGGCGCTGTCCGGATCGCCGCCGGCCAGCCGAATCGTCTCGGTGAGGTGGCGTGGGTCGGGTTTTCGAAAGGCGAACGTATCCTGGCCGCAGATCGCGGCAAAATACTTGTCCATGCCGAGCGCGCCGATCAGCGCCACGGAGTTGGCTTCATATTTGTTGGTGCAGACCGCCATCAGGTAGCCGGCGGCCTGAAAGCGGTCGAGCGCCGCGATGACACCGGGGTAGGCGCGCGACCTGCCGGGGATGTTGAGCGTGTAGTGGTCGAGGAAGAGTTTTAAGAGCCGATCGTGCTCTTGCGCCATCAGCGTCTTGTTCTGCGCGGCATGCGCGCGCTCGATCATGACGCGGCCGCCCTGGCCGACGAAGCGCTTGAAGCCTGTCTCGTCGACGGCCGCCAGGTCGCTGGCCGCCAGACTGTGATTGAGACTGTCGAGCAGATCGGGCGCGGTGTCGACCAACGTTCCGTCGAGGTCGAACACGATGATCGGTCGGGCCATGGTCAATCCTTACGCTATTGAAGTGCTGGAGCCGATACAGGCTGCGCCGCCTTCTAGCAAGAAGCCTCGATCGGTCCACAGCTCAGCCTTTGACGGAGCGGGCAAAAATGCTAGGAGGCGCGCGAAACCGGCGAAAAATCGGGGCTTGGTATGGATGCAAGGCAGTTGAAGGTCGAGGCGGCGCGGGCAGCCCTTGCCCATGTCGCCAGCGGCATGCGGCTCGGCATCGGCACCGGCACCACGGCGGAAGAGTTCGTGCGACTGCTGGCCGAAAAAGTCGCGACCGGCCTCACCATTGTCGGCGTGCCGACCTCCGAGCGCACCGCCGCACTTTGCCGCGAGCTGGGCGTGCCGCTGTCGACGCTGGACGAGACGCCCGAGCTCGATCTCACCATAGACGGCGCCGACGAAGTCGATGCGGACCTGACGCTGATCAAGGGCGGTGGCGGCGCGCTGCTGCGCGAAAAGATCGTTGCCGCAACCTCGCAGCGCATGATCGTCATTGCCGACAAATCCAAGATGGTCGAAATCCTCGGCCGCTTCCCGCTGCCGATCGAAGTCAACAAATTCGGCCTGCGCGCCACAGAGATCGCCATTGGCGCCGCCGCTGCCAGCCTCGGCCTTTCCGGGCCGGTTACATTGAGGATGACGGGAAGCCAGCCATTTGTTACAGACGGCGGCCACTTTATCCTCGATGCATCTTTTGGCCGCATTCCGGATACAAGAGCGCTTTCGAATGCTCTGTTCGCCATTCCAGGCGTTGTCGAGCACGGTCTTTTCATCGGGCTGGCGTCAACGGCCATCATCGCCGGCGGCGACGGTATAGAAACCGTCCATGCCGCCCGAAAACCAGGGAGTTCTACCGACCATGATGTTGCATAATCGAGTTCGTCGCCTTTCGATGCTTCTGGCGGCCTCGGCCGTCCTTGCGCTGTCCTCGCCGGTGTTCGCGCAGGATGTCAGCGACTCGCATTTGAAGGCCGCCCGCGCGGCCGTTGCCGCGATCCATGCCACGGACTCGTTCGACAACATCCTGCCGCAAGCCGCCGCCGCATTGGAGTCGCAGCTCATCCAGAAGAACCCCGACATGCAGGAGCTGATCGGCAAGACCATCAACGAGAAGGCGCTCGGCCTGGCCTCGCGGCGCGCCGACCTCGAAAAGGAGGCCGCGCTCGCCTATGCCAAGGTGTTCTCCGAAAAGGAACTCAACGACATAGCGGCCTTCTACAGCTCCGAATCCGGCAAGAAGCTGCTGGACAGCGGCCCCACGGTGACGCGTGATCTCGTGAAGGCTGCCGACATCTGGCAGAACGGTGTTGCGCGGGATCTCGCCCAGCAGGTCGGCGAGACGATCGGCGCCGCCGCCAAGGCCGCGGCGCCGGCCGCGCCTGCACCGGCACCCGCGCCGGATGCGACACCCCCGCCGACGACTCGGCTCCCGCCGACAATTCGGCTCCGGCCGATGGCTCGGCTCCGGCGGACAATTCGGCGAACTGATCGAGTTCGATCAGTCAAGGCGACTGGACCAGAAAGCCCGGCTTTGTCCGGGCTTTTCTTTGCCGTCTGGCAGCCTACCTCTGCCTCGACCTTTCGTTTTGTTTTGACGCAATTCCGGACGGAAAACCGCTTCACACTTTTCCTGGAATTGCTCTAGTTCAGGAGCTCCGTTATGGCCGGTTACGACTATGATCTTTTCGTCATCGGCGGCGGCTCGGGCGGGGTGAGGGCGGCCAGGGTGGCGGCGGCTTTGGGCAAGCGCGTCGCCATCGCCGAGGAGTACCGCTTTGGCGGCACCTGCGTCATCCGCGGCTGCGTGCCGAAGAAGCTCTATGTCTATGCTTCGCAATTTCCCGAGCACTTCGCCGACGCGGCCGGCTATGGCTGGACGGTGCCCGAGGCAAGCTTCGACTGGCCGACGCTGGTCGCCAACAAGGACAAGGAGATCGCCCGGCTCGAGGCGATCTACAAGCGGAATGTCGAGGGCGCCGGCGGCGAGACGTTTCATTCACGTGCCGTGCTCGTCGATCCGCACTCGATCTATCTGGTTGCCGAGGACCGTACCGTCAGCGCCGACCAGATCCTGATCGCCACCGGCGGCCGTCCGGCCGCGCATCCGGCGCTGCCCGGCCACGAACACTGCATCTTCTCCAATGAAGCTTTCGACCTGAAGGAATTGCCGAAGGCGATCATGATCGAGGGCGGCGGCTATATCGCTGTCGAATTCGCCAACATCTTCCACGGCCTCGGCGTCGAGACCACGCTGGTCTACCGCGGCATGGAGATCCTCTCGCGCTTCGACATGGACCTGCGCCGTATGCTGCACGAGACCATGGAGAAGAAGGGGATCAGGATCCTCTGCCACACCGTTTCGGAAGGCGTGCGCAAGCGCCCAGACGGCAGGCTGGATGCGCTTCTGAGCGGCGGCGAGGTGCTGACGGTCGACCAGGTCATGCTGGCGATCGGGCGCATTCCCAACACCGAGAATATGGGCCTGGAAGGCATCGGCGTCGAACTTGGCAAGACCGGCGCGATTGCGGTCGACGACTATTCGCGTACCAACATCGACAACATCTGGGCGATCGGCGACGTCACCAACCGCGTGCAGCTGACGCCGGTCGCCATCCATGAGGCGATGTGCTTCATCGAAACCGCCTTCAAGAACAACCCGACCGCGCCCGACCACGACACCATCCCAACGGCGGTGTTCTCGCAGCCGGAGATCGGCACCGTCGGCCTGTCGGAGGACGAGGCGGTCAAGCGCTTTGCCGATATCGAGATCTATCGCGCTTCGTTCCGCCCGATGCGGCACACGCTGTCCGGCCGCGACGAGAAGATGCTGATGAAACTGGTAGTCGACGGCGCCACAAGAAAAGTTATCGGCGCGCATATTCTCGGGCCGGATGCCGGTGAGATGGCGCAGCTGCTCGGCATTCCGCTGAAAGCGGGGCTGACCAAGGACGCTTTCGACCGCACCATGGCCGTGCACCCGACCGCGGCGGAAGAGCTCGTCACCATGTACAAGCCGACCTATCGCGTGAAAAACGGCGAGCGTGTTTAAGGTGGACTGACCTGATCGCCACCGGAGGATACCGGCGGCGGCAAGGCCGAAGTCAGAGCAAAGTGCCGCGCAGGATGACCAGCGCCACCGAGAAGTAGATCACCAGCCCGGTGACATCGACCAGCGTGGCGACGAACGGCGCCGAGGCGCTGGCCGGGTCGAAGCCGATGCGCTTCAGCGCGAAGGGCAGCATCGATCCCGACAGGGAACCGAAGGTGACGATGCCGACCAATGCGGCGCCCACCGTCGTGGCAATCAGCGGCCAATGCGGGCCATAGTCGTAGAAGCCCATATATTGCCAGAGCGCGATGCGGCAGATGCCGACCACGCCAAGCATGGCGCCGAGCACGAGGCCGGTGGGCAGTTCACGCAGCGCCACCCGCCACCAGTCCCGAAGGCCGATCTCGCGCAGCGCCAGCGCCCGGATGACCAACGAGGTCGCCTGCGAGCCGGAATTGCCGCCGGAGCTCATGATCAGCGGGATGAACAGCGTCAGCACGATCGCTTTCTCCAGCTCGCCCTCGTAGCTCTGCATGGCATTGGCGGTCAGCATCTCCGAGATGAACAGCGCGCACAGCCAGCCGCCACGCTTCCGGATCATGGCCAGGAAGCCCATCTTCATGTAGGGCTCGTCAAGCGCCTCCATGCCGCCGAAACGATGCGCGTCCTCGGTCGTCTCCTCGATCATAGTGTCGATGATGTCGTCGATGGTGACGATGCCGAGGATCTTGCCATGGTCGACCACGGGCAGCGCGAGCAGATCGTATTTGGAGATGGTCTGCGCCAGGTTCTCGCGGTCGGTCAGCGGCGTCACCGTCACCGGCATGCGGTCAGGGGCCACCGTCAGGATCGAATCCTCCGCATTGCCGGTGATCAGCCGGCGCAGCCCGGTCGAGCGCAGCAAAAGCTGCGTCTGCGGATCGACGATGTAGATGGCATAGATCGTTTCGCGCGTACGCTCGACCTTGCGGATGTAGTCGAGCGTGCGGCCGACGGTCCAATCCGCGGGCACGCTGACGAACTCCGTCGTCATGATCGAGGCGGCGCTGCCTTCCGGATATCCCAGGATGGAAAGCAGCGTGGCGCGCAACGGTGCCGCAAGCGCGCCGAGCAGTTCCGAGCGGGCCGGCTCGTCCAGCTCGCGCAGAATATCGGCGGCGCGGTCAACGGACATGGCGGTCAAAAGTTTGCTCGCCTTGGCGCGCGGCAGGTCGTCGACCAGCTCGGGCGCGTCCTCGAGCTCCGGCTGATCGAAGATCTCGACCAGCCGTTCGAACGGGACGACGCAAAGCAGCTCGATGGCTGTCTCGCGCGATTCATGGTTGAGCGCCTCGACGACGTCGGCGACGTGGTCATTAGCAAGGACACGGGCGACGGCTACGGCTTCGTCGTCCAATACGGGTGCGAATTCGTTCATGGCTCACTCCTTGCCGTCCGGCAGGACGTGAGCCATCAGGTCACGTCAAGCAGACGGCGATTGCGTTCGACTGTGACTGTCGCCAGGCATGGCGCGTTGACCTTTCTGCTCGCGGGTTGGAATTCTGCGAGCGGCCGCAACATAGGAGTGCTTTTTGCCGAGTCAATCGCAAAGAGCGCGGAAATTGGTTGAGGGCAGACCGGATCGCGAGACTGTGATCGGCAGCATTGGTGGTCGCCGCCAAATGCTTGGTATGGCTGGCTTATTTCTGCTTCATCCGGCGGAAGCGCAGCCACTTGTCCTCGGCCGGCCTGGGTTGCTGGGCGAGTATCTTCGTGAGCTCGCGCGGCAGGTTGGGGGCGAGCGGCTTCTTGGTCGCGACACCGTCGCTGATCGAAACCACGCTGTGGTAGAATTCTTCGCCTGAAAGCGAACGCGGGGCCACCGCCTCGTGCATGACGCTGATCACGGTGACGGCGGGGCAATTGTCCTTGATCGCCTGGTGGAAGGCGATCTTGCCTTCGGGATCGAGGGCGCCGGTCGCCTCGTCGAGGAAGAGCAGGCCCGGCTGCTGCAGGATGATGCGGGCAACCACCAGCTTCTGCTTCTGGCCGCCGGAAAGAACCTGATCCCAGACCTTGCCCTCGCGGCTTTCGTCCGAAAGGTGCCCGATGAAGTCGCCAAGGCCAGCCTTGTACAGCGCGGCCGCCACCTGGGTGTCGCTGTGATCGTTCTCCGAGCCCGGCAGGCAGACCAGCTGCTTCAGCGAGACCTGCTGCAGCTTGACCTCCTGCGCGGCGTAGAAGCTCGTCACGCCTTCCGGGAACACGATGGCGCCGCGGCCGTAAGGCCACAAGCCGTTGATCGCCTTGATCAGCGAGGTCTTGCCGCAACCGGACTCGCCCTTGAGGAAGGTCCATTCGCCGCGGCGGAAGCGCAGATTGGCGGCGCTGAGGAAGGGGGTCGCGTCCTCACCCTGATGCGCCAGCTCCAGCTTCTGGATGGTCAGGCCGAACACCGGGTTCTGGCTGCCATAGGCGAAGTCGGAGCGGCCGGTCTGCCGATAGAAGTCCTGCGGCTGCTGGACATTCTCGATCGCGTTGGCGAGTTCGGTTACGCGCTGGCTGTTGGCCCTGAGCGCCGCAATGGCCGGCATCACATGGATGAACCACGAGCACTGGCTGATCAGCTGGGCGACCATTTCGGAGCCGGTGATATAGCCTTTGTAGTCCAAGCGGTTGTGGATGAACGACACCAGACCGGGACCATAGGCGACAATACGCGCGCCAATGAAATTGTAGATCAGTTCGAAGGACGTATAGCTGTTGTTGACGACATTGAGCTGACCCCAGGTTTTGTCGATATCGACATAGAGCTTGTCGTGCATCGACTTTTGCACGTGCTCGCCATGCGAGGCGGCGACGTGGAAGCTGCGGCGCAGGAATGTCGTCAATTCGCTGCGGTAACTTCCCTCGGCCTTCTGCATGCGAATGTTGAGACGCTCCAGCAACCTGCCGAGCTTGACCGCGATCCATGTGTTCAACGGCACATAGGTCGCGACCGCCAGGAAAGCCAGCACCGCGCTGCCGTAGCTGCCGAGAAACTCCAGCCCTTTGACCTCAACCGAGGATCCGATCAGATTTTCGCCGATGAAGTAGAGCGAGGTCGCGACACCCAGAACGCCCATAGCGAGACCGATCGCGCCGCCGGTCATGTCCTTGATTGATTCCTGGATGCGCTGGTCGATGTTGTCTGGCGCGACGACGCCGCCGGCCGCGGAACCGTGCTGAGCATGGAAATGGGTATGGTTGCCGTCGAGCAAGGCCTGATTGAACTGGCTGTTCAGCCAGCCGCGCCATTTTCGGTGCAAGGTTGCAGAGACAAGGCCGCGCACACCGGTGAAGCCGGCATCCTTGAGCACCACCAGCAGCACGAGGATGCCGGCATTGGTCAAAATCGTCTGCAACGGGTGGGTGTTGGCCGCATCGTGGAGGAAGGCGATCGAATTGCCCAACTCGCCCAATGCCACGGCAAACCACACACCGGCCTTGCTGGACAACGCCGTCAGCAAAGCGATGACGAAGGTGAGCGTCCAAGCCTCTTTCCACCGGTCAGAGAACCAGTAGGCCCGCATCAGCCCCCAGAAGGTACGCATCGTCGATACCGGCGTGAGGGGCGAGGGCTTCTCGGCCTCGCCAGATAGTTCTGCCGGTACTGTACGTCGCGGTCTGCCGACCCGAATCACGATCCCGCCCAAACCTTTTTTAGTTTTGTTACACAGGGTAACACCAATTGATCATTTTCTATTAATTTTCACCCCCTGGATGTGAATCGGCCCACGCGCCGTGACATCAAGGCAACAGGACGCCACCCGCAAATGGGTGTCTCTAGGGCTGATTTCGTGTTTTATCCCAGTGGGTTGGCGGAGGGTTGCGCAGCCGGCGTCGACCTTCCCCTGGGGAAGCAAAAAACACGGCTTTGTGAACGGAAATGGCCTCGGATCGGGTCCGAACCACTACTGCGTGGCGACCGGGATGCCTGAAAACTTACCGTCCATGAGCGCTTCGGGCTTGCCCGATTCGTCTTTTCCGGAGGCGGCGAAATGGCCGGAAATGGTCTTGGTTGCGGCATCGTATTTGTCGATGACGATCTCGCCGCTGCCAAAGTGGACATGGCCGACCATGGCGCCGGAATCGAGAATGTTGAAGTTGGCGCTGTTCGCCGGAGAGCCGGTTTTGAGCGGATAGCTGCCGACAAGGAGCATGATCTTTTCCGAAAACCGGTTTCCGCTTTTTCGGGATCATGCTTCAGCCTGCCGCTTCGAGCTCGCCGCGCGCCTTGGCCTGGGCGACCTGGCGGATGGCATCGGCAAGCGCTTCGGGTTCCTGCGCGCCCATGACGGCGTATTTGCCTTCCAAGAGGAAGCAAGGCACGCCGGTGATGCCCATGCGCGATGCGGTGGCGATCTCGTTGCGCACCGCCTCGACGTCGGCATCCGTCGGCAACAGCGTCTCGACCACGGCCGCGTCCATGCCGGCCTCGCGAGCGGCTTCGGTGAGCACCGCATGGTCGCCGATATTGGCGCCTTCCTCGAAATTCAGCTGAAAGAGACGGCGCACCAGCCGGTTCTGAACGTCCTCACCGGCGGCGCCCGCCCAGCGGATGACGCGATGCGCATCAAGCGTGTTCGGCGCCACCTTGATGGCGTCGAAGGCGAAATGGATGCCCTCGGCCTCGCCAAGCGGCTCGATGCGGGCATGGGCCTGGCGGATACGCTCTTCACTGCCGAACTTGCCCAGCATGTATTCGCGGCGGTCCATGCCGCCAGCCGGCACGGTCGGATCGAGCTGGAACGGTCGCCAGCGTATCCGCACGTCGACATCGCCCACGGCGGCAATCGCCTTGTCCAGCCGCTTCTGGCCAATGAAGCACCAGGGGCAGACGACGTCGGATACGACATCGACGGTGATCGCGTTCTCGGCACTCATGGTCGTCTCCTCCGTGTCGGCCTGCCTCAGTTGGGCCTTCGCCACCAGGCCGGCAGCTGATAGCCGAATATGGGAGTCTTTTGCGGATGTTCCAGATAGTTCCAGTAAGCGACCCATTGCTGCGTGTTGTATTGCATCGGCACCATATAATTGCCGGAAATAAGCAGCCGGTCGAGGACGCGCACCGCGGCGACATAGTCTTCCTTGGTTCGCGCGTTCAGCATGGCGTTGATCGCCGCATCCACTGCCGGATCGGCGACACCGGCAAGATTGAATGATCCTTCGGTCTTGGCCGCCACCGATCCCCAGCGCCCGACCTGCTCGCTACCGGGCGACAGCGAGTTGTTGAAACCACTCGAACCGATCAGAACCTCGAAGTCGTAGCGCTGCTTGCGCGACTGGATCTGGTCGCCGTCGAGCGGGCGGATGCCGACATCGATGCCGATCTTTTCCAGCGTGCGCTGATAGACGGCCGCCAGCCGCTCTTCGTCCTGCGAGGAGGTCAGGATTTCGAAGCTGAAAGGGTTCCCCTGCTGGTCGAGCATCTTGCCGTCCTGCACATGGTAGCCGGCCGCCTTGAGCAGATCGAAAGCCGCCTTCAGCACCTTGCGGTCCTGCCCCGAGCCGTCGGTGACCGGCGGCCGCCAGGTGCCGTCCATCACGTCGGGCGGCACGCGGCCCGGGTAAGGGGCAAGCAGCGCCTTTTCGCGGTCATCGGCCGGATGGCCAAGCGCGGAGAGCTCGGAATTCTGCCAGTAACTCATGGTTCGGTCGAACTTGCCGCCGAACAGGTTCTTGTTCGCCCATTCGAAGTCGTAAAGCATGCCGAGCGCGTGGCGCACGGCCGGATTGGCGAACTTCGGCAGTCTGGTGTTGAACAGGAAACCGTTCACGACAGGCGGAATGCCGGTCGTGAAATACTCCTCTTTCACCTCGCCTCTTCGGAAGGCGGGAAAGTCGATGTCGCGCTCGCGCTTTACCGGATCGGTCTCGTCATCGAGGGCGCAGATTCCCTTCTTGAAGGCTTCCGTCCTGGCGTTGGCGTTGAGGAAATATTCGATGGTGATCTGGTCGAAATTGTCGAAGCCGCGCTTTGATGGGATATCCTTGCCCCAATAGTCGGGATTGCGCTTGAAGACGATGCGCTGTCCGGGCTGCACCTTGTCCACGGTATAGGGGCCGCTGCCGATCACCGGCTTCAGCGTGGTCTTGTCGAATGTGTCCTTGTCGAAGGCGTGTTTGGGGACGATCGGCGTCAGCGCGATGATCAGCGGGATTTCGCGATTGGCCTTGTCGTTGAAGGTGAATTTCACGCTGTGCTCGCCGGTCTTCTCCAGCTTGGCGACCATGCTCATGCGATCGCGATAGGGCGGACGGCCCTTGTCGGTGAAAACATCGTAGGTGAACAGCACGTCCTCCGGCGTCACCGGCTGGCCGTCCGACCATTTTGCGTTCGGGTTGAGATGAAACTCGATGCTCTTGCGATCCGGATCCATGTCGACGCTGTCGGCGAGCAGTCCGTAGAGGCTGAAGGGCTCATCGTAGTTACGCTGCATCAGCGGCTCGAAGACGAGGTTGCCGTAAACGGTGTCGATCATGCCGCGCGCCGTGGTGCGCAGGCTTTTCAGGATGAAGGGATTGAGGTTGTCGAAGCTGCCGACGACGCAATAGGTGATGCTGCCGCCTTTGGGGGCATCGGGATTGACGTAGTCGAAGTGCTGATAGTCCGGCGGCAATGCCGGCTCGCCCTGCATGGCAATGCCGTGCTTCGGCTCCGAGAGAGCTGGAAAGAGCGATAGGGCCAGAAACGAGGTCGCGGCGATCAGCCGGACGAGAACGCGGTCCATGACCGTCTCCTTGCCGGGCGGCTTTGTGATTCGGCATGCACCCTAGAGCATTTCGCCCGCCGATTGAATCGGCGGGCTCCTCCATTCCGACCTGCCTTACACCGCCAGCCGGGAGAAAATCGCGGAAAGCGGGCTGGATTCGGCGCGGCGGGCAGTGTAACACGCGCTCTGAAGTCATCCTGTTGCCTCATTTCGGCAACAGGTAGCTGGACCACACGGCACGAAGAAGCCGGTCCCCGGATCTTTTGAGAGGAAAGTGCACCATATGACGAGCAACGCGTATCGCCTTTCGGTGCTGGCCGCAGGCGTGGTCGGCGTCCTGGGCGCCGGGCTTTTCACCGCCTCGGCGCAGCAACAGCAACAGCAGCAGCCGCCGCAGGGCTGGTACAAGGTATGTGCCAAGCAGGAAGATGTCGACATCTGCAATGTGCAGAACAACATCACTGCCGGCAACGGACAGCTCGTCACCAGCGTCGGCCTGATCGAAATCAAGGGCAAGGTGAACCGCAAGGTCTTCCAGGTGACCGTCCCGACCGGCCGTATCATCGGCGCCGGCATCGGCCTGCAGATCGACGCTGGCAAGGCGCAGAAGCTCGACTACGTCGTCTGCTTCCCCGACCGTTGCGTCGCTGAAGTGCCGCTGACCGACCCGATCGTTGCCGCCTTCAAGAAGGGCCAGCAGATCACCCTTACCTCGATCAACTTCCAGAACCAGCCGAACCCGATCAAGGTTGCGCTCGCCGGCTTCAGCGGAGCCTATGACGGCCCGCCGCTGCAGCAGCCCGACCTCGACGATCGCCAGAAGAAGCTTCAGGAGTTCGTCAACAAGAACAACCAGGACTTCGCCAAGAAGCTCAAGGACGAGCAGGACAAGGCCAAGACCGCGAACTGATCGCACAAACGTTCTTCGGAAATACAAAAGCGGGGCAATTGCCCCGCTTTTTTTGTTGCCGTCCCGCCTTTTGTTGTCGCCCCGCTTTTTGTCGTCGCCATGCAGGGGCGTCAGTGCCGCGATTGGCGTTTGGGCTCGTAGCGGCCATCCGGCCGCTTGTCGAACATCTCGCCGATCTGCGGATGCCGGACCGGCTCGCCCGAACGGTCCTCGAGCAGGTTCTGCTCCGATACATAGGCGATGTATTCGGTCTCGGAGTTCTCGGCGAGCAGATGATAGAAGGGCTGGTCCCTGCGCGGGCGCACATCCGCCGGGATCGCCTCGTACCATTCCTCGGTGTTGGCGAATTCCGGATCGACGTCGAAAATCACGCCACGGAACGGAAACAGCCGGTGGCGAACCACTTGCCCAATCGAGAACTTGGCTGTTTTCATCGCGCTCACCACTGGGTGCGCTCTACGCAAAACACCCCTAACACCTTGAAATTACGCACTATGGCGCCAAAAATCGACCCCGACTTTTGGGTTGGGGACTATTTGGCGCAGGCTGCATCTCAATTCAATGGCGTTGTGTCGTTTCGTTACGGCGCAACCGAGGCCCGGCGTTTTGTGCCTGAGACCAATATTTGGCCGTCAATGCTCTACCGCGTGGTCTCCTTTCGCGAACCGCCGGCAAGCGCGCGAAAGCCGCTGCCGGGCCGCAACCCTTCGCGCATGAAGAAAGCCCGCAGCGGCGCGAAGCTGCCCAGCGCATTGAGACCGGCGCTTCGCACGAGTTGCGCCGGCAGCATGTCCGACAGCAGCGACATGTTGAGCAGATTGACCGCGCCGCTGCGCGCCCAGATGTCGGGCCGACGCCTGGTGTCGTATGTGGCGAGGCACTTGCGAGAGCCTGGATCGTCGCGATTTTCGCTGGCGATTCCAATCAGATCGTCGATATCCCTGATGCCGAGGTTAAGGCCTTGCGCACCGATGGGCGGGAACACATGCGCCGCTTCGCCGACAAGCGCCACGCGGTTTTGCGCAAAGCGGCCGGGCGAGGCCGCCGACAACGGATAGACCTGACGGCCCGGTTCGACAGCTACGCGGCCGAGCATCGACTGCATCTGCTCCTCGATGCGTGTGGAGAGGGTATCATCATCGAGTGCCGCGAGTTCCTGCGCGGTCTCAGGCTCAACCACCCAGACCAGGCTGGAGCGTCTGCCGGGCAGCGGCACCTGGGTGAACGGGCCGGTTTCGGTGTGGAATTCGGTCGAGACAAAACCGTGCTCGCTGCGGTGGCTGAAATTGACCACCAGCGCCGACTGAGGGTAGGGCCGCGCGGACGCTTTGATGCCGGCAGCCTCGCGCGCCGGAGAGGTGCGGCCGTCGGCGGCAACGACGAGCGCGGCCGAGATCTCGCCGCCATCGGCAAGGACGGCGTGGGCCTGGTCGACATCAAGCCGCCATGTCTCGACCATTGATTTGCGCCATTCGATGCCGGCGTGGTCGGACACAGCCCCGGCAAGCAGCGGAATGAGCACCTTGTTCGGCAGGTTCAGTCCGAATTGCTCCTCGCCGATCTCGCTGGCGCGAAAGGTAACCGTCGGGCTGCGGACCAGGCGCCGGGTGGCGTCGACGATGCGCATGACCTTCAACGGCGCGGCCTGAGGGCGAAGCCCGGCAAGGACGCCGAGCCGGTCGAGCACTTTCAAGGCAGGGTTCATCAGGGCGGTGGTGCGGCCGTCACCGGTCGCGGCTTCCGGGCCAACGAGCGTGACGGCAAAGCCTGCTTCGGCAAAACCCAGCGCGGCGGTCAACCCGGCCGGGCCGCTGCCGGCAACAAGGATCCGGGCATTTTCGTTCTGCTGCATGCCAGGTCTCCGAATGAGAGGCGATCCTGGGTCAGGATATAGGTCGGATCAGCCGGCTTGATCAACGCGGCGATTCAGCCCATTCGAGTGCCATGACCGGCCAGGAGCATGATTTCGGCCATCTCGACCGCGCCGGCCGCGCCACGGCGGAGCTTGCGCGCAGCCCGCGCCTGACGGTGACGCTGACGATCGGGGCCGGCATCGCCTTGTCGTGGTTCATCCTTTTGGCCATGGCGGTCCGCGGCGCCGAAAGCCGCATTGGCGGCAATGCCGCGGGCGACGCGCTGCTGAGACACTTGCCGCAATTGCCCTTGCCTGGCTTTTTGTCCCGGATATTCAGCCTGTGCCTGGCGCCGGCGCCGCTTGGGGGCTCGATCGGGGCGCAGGGCCTGGCGCTTGCCCTGATGTGGTTCCTGATGGCGGTGGCAGTGATGCTGCCTTCCGCCGCGCCGATGATCCGGACCTATTGCGAGATCGCCGATACGGCCCGGATCAAGGGAGAGCCGGTGGTTCATCCGCTTGTTCTCGTTGCCGGTTATCTTACAACATGGCTTGCCGCCTCGGTGCTGTTTGCCGCGCTGACACTTGCGATCTACGCCTCCACGACTTCCGGGCAGATGCTCGATCCCATCGTCGGGCTGGCCGGCGGCGCGGCGTTGCTAGTGGCGGGCCTCTATCAGTTCAGCGGCTTGAAGCAGGCCTGCCTGGAAAAATGCCGGAACCCGTTCTCGATCCTGTTTGCCAATTGGAGCGCGAAGCCGCGGCGCATCTTCCGCCTCGGCCTAGAGCAGGGTGTATGGTGCCTCGGCTGCTGCTGGGCCCTGATGCTGGTGATGTTTGCGGTCGGCGCCATGAATGTCTTCTGGATGGCGCTGATCGGCCTCTTCACCCTGATCGAAAAACAGACCAGCGGCAGGGTGGCCAGCCGGGTGGCCGGTGCGATACTGCTTGTGTGGGCAGCCGCCCTGCTATTAGTTTCGGCGTGAGGGGGAAAATCGGATGACCGATCAAAGCTGGGCGATGAAGGGAGAACTGGTACTCTCCTGCAATTGCACGGTTTTCTGTCCTTGCGTGCTGTCGCTCGGCAGCCATCCGCCGACCGAAGGCTACTGCCAGACCTGGGCGGGTTTCCGCATAGACGCAGGCCATTTCGGCGAGGTCGAGCTCTCCGGTCTCAATCTCGGACTGGTCATGGAAATTCCGGGCTATATGAGCCGCGGCAACTGGACAGCCGGCCTGTTCATCGACAAGCGCGCCTCGGTCTATGCGGTGAAGGCGCTGACCAAGATTTTTACCGGCAAGGCCGGCGGGACCACCTCGCTGCTGTCGATCCTGGTCGGAAAATTCCTTGGCGTCGAGCAGGTGCCGATCACCTATGAGACACGTGACAAAACGCGTATCTTCCAGATACCGAAGATCATCGATGGCGCGGTGACGCCTATTGCCGGCAAGGATCGCGAGAAGGATACGGTGATCACCAATTCTGAATACTGGATCGCGCCGGAGATCATTGTGGCGAAGTCCGACAAGAGCAAGATGCGCGCCTTCGGCCGCAACTGGAATTTTGCCGGACGTTCTGCCGAAATCTGCAAACTGGACTGGCGGGGACCGTGAGCAAGGATACAGCGGCCCGCAAAGCGGCCAGAAAGATCGCGGATCGGATTCCGCGACCGAAAAAGAAGGTCACCTGGCCGCAGGCGCGCGCTTTCTCCGTGCACCTGCTTACCGCTTCGGGCTCGTTCCTTGCCTTCCTGTCCTTGGTGGCGGCAAGCGAAGAGCGGTGGACGTCGATGTTCTGGTGGCTCGGGCTGGCGTTGTTCGTCGATGGCATCGACGGCCCAATCGCGCGAAGGCTCGAGGTCAAGGAAATCCTGCCGACATGGTCGGGCGAGCTCCTCGACAACATCATCGATTATGTCACCTACGTGCTGATCCCCGCCTTCGCGCTCTATCAGCGCGGCTTCATGGGTGAGAACCTGTCCTTCCTGTCGGCGGCGATCATCGTCGTGTCCAGCGCCATCTACTATGCCGACACCGGCATGAAGACGAAGGAGAACTTCTTCAAGGGATTTCCCGTCGTCTGGAACATGGTCGTGTTCACGCTGTTCGTTATCGAGCCGGGGCAGTGGGTGTCCTTCGCGGTGGTCGTGGTCGCCGGCATCCTCACTTTCCTGCCGATCAATTTCATCCACCCGGTGCGGGTGGTGCGGCTCAGGCCGGTCAATCTCGGCATGACGCTGTTGTGGTGCGCCTTTGGCGCGCTGGCGCTGGCGCAAGCGGCGCTCGCGGCCTTCTACGACAAGATCGGCGTGCTCAGCGAACAGGTCAGCGACTTCACCAAGATCGGCATCACGATCAGCGGCCTCTATCTCGCCTCCATCGGGGGCATCATGCAGATGTTTCCCAGCCTTGGCGCCAAGAAGTCCTGACCCTGGATCAGGATAATTTTTGGCAGGATCGTCATCCTGACCTAGCTGTTTATCGAAGCATGATCTTTTCCGAAAAATCGGTTTCGGATCATGACCCAGTGCTGTCCCTATCCCGAGAGAGTTGAGCGATGTCCAAGGCAATCCGCATCCACGCCCATGGTGGCCCTGAAGTCCTGACTTATGAAGATGCCGATCCTGGGCAGCCCGGCGCCGGGCAGATCCTGATCCGGCATACCGCGATCGGCCTCAATTTCATCGACGTCTATCATCGTACCGGGCTCTATCCGCCGCCGGGCGGCTTTCCACTGATCCCGGGTAGCGAAGCGGCCGGCGTGGTGCTGGCGCTAGGCGCCGGCGTCGACTGGCTGAAGCCCGGCGACCGCATAGCCTATGCGGTCAATGTCGGCGCTTATGCCGAGCAGCGCATCGTTGCCGCAGACCGCGTGATCAAGCTGCCGGACGGCATCAGCGACGAGCAGGCCGCCGCCATGATGCTGAAAGGCATGACGGCCGAGTATCTCTTGCGCCGCACCTATCCGGTAAAGGCCGGCGACACGATCCTCTACCATGCGGCGGCCGGTGGCGTCGGTCTCATCCTCGGCCAATGGGCAAAGCATCTCGGCGCGACGGTGATCGGCACGGCAAGTTCCACCGACAAGATCGAGCTCGCCAGGGCGCATGGCTTCGACCATGTCATCAACTACA
Source organism: Mesorhizobium sp. ORM8.1 (assembly GCF_053005525.2). Lineage (NCBI taxonomy): Bacteria > Pseudomonadati > Pseudomonadota > Alphaproteobacteria > Hyphomicrobiales > Phyllobacteriaceae > Mesorhizobium > Mesorhizobium sp. ORM8.1. The sequence goes on from NZ_CM132600.1 coordinate 106,597, forward strand.
AGGAACAGGATTTCGTAGCCGCGGTTTTGGCCCTGACCCAGGGCCGCAAATGCGATGTTGTCTACGACTCGATCGGCAACGACACCTTTCCCGCTTCGCTCGATTGCCTGCGGCCGCTTGGCATGTTCGCCAGTTTCGGCCAGTCTTCCGGGCCGATCCCACCATTCTCGATGTCGATCCTGGCGCAGAAGGGCTCGCTGTTTGCCACACGGCCGACGCTCTTCGTCTACAACGCCAGGCGCGAGGACATGGTGGCGTCGGCGAACGCGCTTTTCGACGTGGTGCTGAGCGGCGCCGTCAAGATCAAGATCAACCAGCGCTATGCGCTGAAGGATGCGGGACGGGCGCAAGCCGATCTCGAGGCCCGCAAGACGACAGGAACGACCATCCTCATTCCCTAAAGCAAAGGGATAGAGCATGATGTCACCCGAAAGCCGCTTAACGCTTTTCGGCATCGTGCTGCAGCCGGCTGCCTTGTTTTTCAGCGTCTTGCCGGGACCGGAGGCAGAGTTTGCCCGAAAAGCGCACCGGCTGTTCGGGCATTCGCGCCGGGTCTATCTTAGCCCTTGAGTTTCCGCTGAAATTCTTGAAGCTCTTTCAAGTCGGGTGCTGCTTTCCGACGGGAGCCGGCCGCGCATACCATGCAGCCGGGAACACAGAACATGTCCGGGAAACTGGATGGGAGGCACTGTGAATAACAGTCATGACGGCGCGAACCTGCTTGAGGTCCGCGGCCTAACGAAGATTTTCGGCACGCTGACGGCGTGCGATCATATCGATCTCAATATAGCAAAAGGCGAGATCCACGCGCTGCTCGGCGAAAATGGCGCCGGCAAGTCGACGCTGGTCAAGATGCTGTTCGGCTCGCTGGAGCCGAACTCGGGCGAGATCTATTGGGACGGCAAGCTCGTCAGGATCACCAGCCCGGGCGTGGCCAAGAAGCTAGGCATCGGCATGGTGTTCCAGCATTTCTCGCTGTTCGAGGCGCTGACGGCGGCCGAGAACATCGCCCTGTCGCTCAATGACGGCTCGCCGATCGGCACGATCGCGGCGAAGGCGAGGGCGCTTTCCTTCAGCTACGGCCTGCCACTCGACCCGGAGTCGCTGGTCGGCGATCTTTCGGTCGGCGAGCGCCAGCGCATCGAGATCATCCGCTGCCTGCTGCAGACGCCGCAGCTTATCATCCTCGACGAGCCGACCTCGGTGCTGACGCCGCAGGAAGCCGACAAGCTGTTCGAGACACTGGAAAGGCTGCGTGCTGAGGGCAAGTCGATCCTCTACATTTCGCACCGGCTGGAAGAGGTCAAACGCATCTGCGACCGCGCCACCGTGCTTCGCCACGGCAAGGTGGTCGGCCATTGCAATCCGCGCCAGGAGACGGCCGCTTCGCTCGCCCGCATGATGGTCGGGACCGAGGTGAAGGCCGTGGTGCGCGCACCGGCCGAAGGCATTGAGACCGCGCCGGCGCTGCTCGAAATCCGTGCGCTCAGCCGCAAACCGGCGACGCCGTTTGCCGTTCCCCTGAAGAATATCAATCTCAGCGTCCGCGCCGGGGAAGTGATCGGCATTGCCGGTGTCGCCGGCAACGGCCAGGGCGAGTTCTTCGAATCCGTTTCGGGCGAAGTGCTGCAGCAGGACGCCGGCTCGATCCGTATCCGCGGCAAGGACGCCGGCGCGCTGTCGATCACCGGGCGGCGGCTGATGGGCGCCGCCTTCGTGCCGGAGGAACGCCTCGGCCATGGTGCCGCGCCGCGCATGAAGCTTTCGGAGAACCTGCTCCTGTCGCGCCACGCGACCGACGGCAAGGCCTTCGTCGGCTCCGGCGGCATGGTCAAGTCTGCGGCCGTCTACGCCGCCTCCCAGCGCATCATCACCGCGATGGACGTGCGCAAGAGCGCTCCCGATCCGGAAGCGGCAGCGCTTTCGGGCGGCAATCTGCAGAAATTCATTGTCGGCCGCGAGCTCGACCGCCGACCGAGCGTGCTTGTCGTCAACCAGCCGACCTGGGGTGTCGACGCCGGCGCTGCCGCGCATATCCGCCAGGCGCTGATCGAGCTTGCGCGCAGCGGCTCGGCGGTGCTGGTCATCAGCCAAGACCTCGACGAATTGTTCGAACTGTCGGACGCGGTCGCGGTCATGCACAATGGCGAATTGTCGACGCCGCTGCCGATCGCCGAGGCAACCTTCGAGAAAATCGGCCTGTTGATGGGCGGCGCCGAACCTGGCCACGCCGAACACAGCCTGGAGGTGGCATGATGCGCATCGAACTGGTCAAACGCCCGCAGCGCTCGGTGCTGTTTTCGGTGCTGTCGCCCTTCATCGCCTTCGCGCTGACGATCATTGCCGGCGCAATCATGTTCGCATTGCTTGGCGTCAATCCGCTCACTGCCTTCGAGATCTACTTCGTCGAGCCGATCAGCCAGGTCTGGCAGCTGCACGAGCTGGCGATCAAGGCGGCACCGCTCATCCTGATCGCGGTCGGCCTGTCGGTCTGCTATAAGGCCAACATCTGGAACATCGGCGCCGAGGGCCAGTTCATCTTCGGCGCCATCTTCGGATCGATCATTCCGGTGCTGTTCCCCGGGTTCGAGGGGCCGCTGGTGCTGCCGCTGATGCTGTTGCTCGGCATGGTCGGCGGCGCGTTCTACGCGTCCATCCCGGCACTGCTCAAGACGCGCTTCAACACCAACGAGATCCTGACCAGCCTGATGCTGGTCTATGTCGCGCAGCTGTTCCTCGACTGGATGGTGCGCGGACCCTGGCGCGATCCGCAGAGCCATGGTTTCCCACAGACCATCCAGTTCGGCGACTGGGCGGTGCTGCCGCAGTTGATGCCCGATGCCGGCCGCGCCAATTGGGGTTTCGTCTTCGCACTGGTGGCCGCCGTGCTGGTCTGGCTGATGATGAGCCGCATGCTCAAAGGGTTCGAGGTGCGCGTGCTCGGCTCCAGCCCAAGGGCAGGGCGCTTTGCCGGCTTCGGCTTCAACTACATGGTCTTCTTCAGCTTCCTGTTGTCCGGCGCGCTGGCGGGACTGGCGGGCATTTCCGAAGTCTCCGGCGCTATCGGCCAGCTGCAACCGGTGATCTCGCCCGGCTATGGCTTCACCGCCATTATCGTCGCCTTCCTCGGCCGGCTTAACCCCCTCGGCATCATCGCGGCGGGGCTGGTGCTTGCGCTGACCTATCTCGGCGGGGAGGCGGTGCAGAGCGCGCTCGGCATCTCCGACAAGGTGGCGCGCGTCTTCCAGGGCATGCTTTTGTTCTTCGTGCTCGGCTGCGACACGCTCATCCACTACCGCATTCGCGTGATCGGCATGGCGCTGACGAAGTCGAATGGCGCGCCGAAACTCGAAGCAGCGCCCAAGCTCGGGGAGGCCCGCTGATGGACATTGCCATCAACATTCTTTTGACCATCGCGACCGCGGCGACGCCGCTTCTGATCGCGGCGATCGGCGAACTGGTGGTGGAACGCTCCGGCGTCCTCAACCTCGGTGTCGAGGGCATGATGATCATGGGCGCGGTCGGCGGTTTCGGCGCCGGCTACCTCACCGGATCGCCCTGGATCGGCCTGCTCGCGGCGATCATCGTCGGCGCGCTGTTTTCGCTGCTCTTTGCCGTCATGACGCTGTCGCTGGCCACCAACCAGGTGGCGACCGGCCTGTCGCTGACGCTTCTCGGGCTTGGCCTGTCCGGCATGATGGGAACGAGCTTCGTCGGCCAACCCGGCGAAAGACTGCCAAACCTCTATATTCCGGTCCTCACCGACATTCCCGTCATCGGCCGGCTGATCTTCGGCCAGGACCCGATCTTCTACATCTCGATCGCGCTGACGGCGGCGGTGATGTGGTTCCTGTTCAAGACGCGCATGGGCCTGACGCTGCGCTCGATCGGCGACAGCCATACGTCGGCGCACGCGCTGGGCATCAAGGTGATCCGCTATCGCTATCTCGCGGTGATCTTCGGCGGCGCCTGCGCTGGTCTTGCCGGCGGCCACCTGTCGCTGGTCTATACGCCGCAATGGGTCGAGAACATGAGCGCGGGCCGTGGCTGGATCGCCTTGGCGCTGGTCGTGTTCGCCTCCTGGCGTCCGTGGCGGGTGCTGGCCGGCGCCTACATCTTCGGCGCGGTGTGGATCGGCCAGCTTCATGCACAGGCTTTTGGCATTCCTGTGCCGTCGCAGTTTCTTTCTTCGCTTCCCTATCTGGCAACCGTCGTGGTTCTCGTTCTAATCTCGCGCAACAAGCGTTTGACGATGATGAACACGCCGGCTTCCTTGGGGCAGCCATTCGTTCCGGATCGTTGACAACAACAAAAAGACGGGAAGCTCCAAGGCTTAAACTCAGAGAGGTAACACAATGAAAAAACTGCTTATTGCGTTGATGACCACGGCGGCGGCCTTGTCGCTGGCGGCAACCGCCCAGGCGGCCGACAAGCTCAAGGCTTGCTGGGTTTATACGGGTCCGATCGGCGACTTCGGCTATTCCTACCAGCACGACCAGGGCCGGCTCGAAGTCGAGAAGGCGCTCGGCGACAAGGTCGAGACCGCCTATCTCGAAAACGTCTCGGAAGGCCCCGACGCCGACCGCGCCTTCGAGCGTCTGGCCCGCGAGAATTGCAAGATCATCTTCGGCACCTCCTTCGGCTTCATGGATGCCGAGGTGAAGGTCGCCAAGAAATTCCCGAAGGTGATGTTCGAGCATGCCACCGGCTTCAAGACCGGCGACAATCTCGGCATTTACAATGCGCGTTTCTATGAGGGCCGCTATGTGCTCGGCCAGATCGCGGCCAAGGAATCGAAGAAGGGCCTTGCCGGCTACATCGTCTCCTTCCCGATCCCGGAAGTGGTGATGGGCATCAACTCCTTCATCCTCGGCGCGCAGTCGGTCAATCCCGACTTCAAGGTCAAGATCGTGTGGGTGAACTCCTGGTTCGATCCGGGCAAGGAAGCCGACGCCGCCAAGGCGTTGTTCGACCAGGGCGCCGACATCATCGTCCAGCACACCGATTCCACTGCCGCCCTGCAGGTCGCCGAGGAGCGCAAGCTGCACGGCTTCGGCCAGTCGTCGGACATGATCAAGTTCGCGCCGAACGCGCAGCTGACCTCGCTCACCGACGAATGGGGCCCGTATTACATCAGCCGCGTGCAGGCGGCCCTCGACGGCACCTGGAAGCCGGACAATGTCTGGCTGGGCATCAAGGATGGCGCGGTCAAGCTCGCGCCCTACACCAACATGCCCGACGACGTGAAGGCGATGGCAGAGGCGACCGAGAAGAAGATCGCCGGCGGCTGGAACCCGTTCACCGGCCCCGTCTCGAAGCAGGACGGTTCGGCGTGGCTGAAGGACGGCGAAGTCGCCGACGACGGCACGCTGCTCGGCATGAATTTTTACGTCAAGGGCATCGACGACAAGCTGCCGCAGTAAGCGGCGACCAAGTTCTAACCGGAGAGGGCGCCTCGTGGCGCCCTCATTCGTTTGCAGATAGATTGGCGGGGGTTTCCTGCTCCAGGGTTGAATTTTCACTTCGCTTCTTGCCAACCGGCTAAAGACCAATCCATTGTTTTTGATTGTTAAATATTCAACCTAAATATCGTCGTATCTTCTTCTAGAATTTCGTTTTGACGACTCCGGTGCAATATCTGTGGCCGGCTCCGTGAATGCTTTCACATACATTAGCGACCTCTACTTCCATGCTGATCATGCAGATCAGACGAAACCAGCCGGCGTAACAAGCGCCCGCAGAAGGAGGTCTTATGCAATTGAATAAAAAGCTTTTGGCCATCATCGGGAAACGTATTCCCGCCATTTACGATGTCATCCCGCGCGGGCCACAGGGCCGGCTTGCGCAGGTCGCCCTCAATCCTCAGCCGCTGCCGCCGCATGAACTGGGCGCCGCGGTCGCTGACGAATTCGTCCACAACGCCTGGTTGGCCGGGCGAAGCGGACTCGATATGAAGGCACTGTTCAGCGATCTCGACGATTGGTGTCCGACGCGACCGAAGATCCCGAAGTTTCCTCCGTGGTGGTGGTGGCCATTTCCGGAACCCGAGCCGCACCCCGAGTGGTTCGTGGATTTTCATTTGGGATTTGCCGCAAGGCTGTCGGCGGTCGCAACCGGGTCGGCGGGCAAGAGCCTTGATGCCACTCTCAATCAGGCGATCGACCGGTCCCTGGTCGCAATCGAGGCGGTAAAGCTCTGATCAGACGCTAAGGCCGAGAGAGCTATCGATAGCCGGGGGCGCGGCGAAGGGCGCCCTTTCGGCGGCTTGGGCCCGGACGTGGCTTGCCGAGCCGGCCTGGAAGATTTTTGAATCTAGACCGCCGACCCGTAAAGGTCGTAGGCGTCGGCGCGGTCGATCTTGACGGTGACGATCTCGCCTTGGCGCAGCGGCCGCCGCGACTGGATGTGCACCGAGCCGTCGATCTCTGGCGCGTCATATTTGGTGCGGCCTTTGGCTGAGATGCCATGCGCCTCGTCGATCAGCACGGGCAGGCGCTTGCCGACCTTTTTGGCGAGCTGCGTCGCCGAAATCTTCTGCTGGCGCTGCATGAAGCGGTGCCAGCGCGCTTCCTTGACCTCCTGCGGCACCTGCTCCAGACCAAGCTCGTTGGAGCGCGCGCCTCTGACCGGTTCGTATTTGAAACAGCCGGCGCGGTCGATCCTGGCCTCGTCGAGCCAGTCGAGCAGCATCTGGAAGTCTTCTTCCGTCTCACCGGGGAAGCCGACGATGAAGGTCGAGCGTATCGCCAGGTCGGGGCAGACCTCGCGCCAGCCGCGGATGCGCTCCAAAGTCTTTTCGCCATGGGCGGGACGGCGCATGTTCTTCAGCACCTGCGGCGAGGCATGCTGGAACGGGATGTCGAGATAGGGCAGGATTTTCCCGTCGGCCATCAGCGGGATGACGTCGGCGACATGCGGATAAGGATAGACGTAGTGCATGCGCACCCAGATGCCGAGCTTGCCCAACTCCTCGGACAGGTCGAGGAACTTCGCACGGACCTCGCGGTCGCCGAACATCGAGGTCTGGTACTTGATGTCGATGCCGTAAGCGCTGGTGTCCTGGGAGATGACCAGGAGTTCCTTGACGCCGGCCTTGGCAAGCTTTTCTGCCTCGCGCAACACATCCGCCGCCGGCCGCGAGACGAGGTCGCCACGCAGTGCGGGAATGATGCAGAAGGTGCAGCGGTTGTTGCAGCCCTCGGAGATCTTCAGGTAGGCGTAGTGGCGCGGCGTCAGCTTCACGCCTTGCGGCGGCAGAAGATCGATATAGGGGTCGTGGCTTGGCGGTGCCGCCTCATGCACCGCGGCCATCACGCTCTCGTAGGCTTGCGGCCCGGTGATCGCGAGCACGTTGGGGTGCTTCTCGCGGATGACGTCGGGCTCTGCGCCGAGACAGCCTGTGACGATGACGCGACCGTTTTCCGACAGCGCGGAGCCGATGGCGTTGAGCGACTCGTCGCGCGCGGAATCGAGAAAGCCGCAGGTGTTGACAACGACGAGGTCGGCGCCGTCATGCTTGCGCGCGATCTCGTAACCTTCGGCGCGCAGGCGCGTGATGATACGCTCGGAATCGACGAGCGCCTTCGGACATCCAAGACTGACGAAACTGACGCGAGGGGCGGACATGGGGCTATTTTCCAAGAAACAAGAGCTCGCGGATCGGGCTCGAGGCCTTGACTGTGTCGATCTACGCGCGCGGCTTTAGGCCAATTTGTGCGGCGCAATAGCATGCTTCGGCACAGAAGCAAACCTGCCCGACGGTCGAGACCGGCGCGATCCGATAGCCGTTCAGCCTGACGGAGGCGTCAGTGACCGTCCGGTCCGAACCAGGGCGCCAGAAAACCGAACTGTTGCGGAAACTGCTGCACGGCGCCTTCGAGGAACATGTTTATGGCGACGTAGAGGATGATCAGCAGGCCGATATAGGCGATCCAGCGGTATTTGTGCAGCAGGCGCGCGACGAAGGACGCGGCAAAGCCCATCAGCGCGATCGAGAGCACCAGCCCAATGATCAGCACAGTCGGGTGCTTCATGGCGGCGCCGGCGACGGCCAGCACATTGTCGAGCGACATCGAAACGTCGGCGATGACGATCTGCCAGGCGGCCTGGGAGAAGGTCTTGCGTCCTTTACCGGCGACCGTGCCGTTGGAAAGGGCCTCGGTCGCGTCACGCTCGTCCTCGTGACTGACGCGCAGCTCACGCCACATCTTCCAGCACACCCACAACAGCAGCAGGCCGCCGGCCAGCAGCAGCATCGGCCCGATGCTCAGCAACCATTGCGTGATCAGGGCAAAGATGATGCGCAGCACGGTGGCTGCCGCGATGCCGACGAGAATGGCGCGCTTGCGCTGGTCGGCGGGAAGGCCGGCGGCGGCGAGGCCGATCACAATTGCATTATCGCCCGCGAGCGCGAGATCGATTGCAACGACCTGGAGGAGAGCGGAAAGGCCTGCGGCAGTGAATATTTCCATAAACTAGAAATCCTTGCCTGAAATGAGCGTCGCCTGTGCTGAGACGGCCCTAAAGGCATGGTCCATCGGCGTCAAGGCGCAGGGTTTCAGCATCATGGCAAAATGGGTTTGCTCCCGTAGAGCCGGGGATTCCCAGCGGCAGCCGGGAGCTCGAATGGCGTGGGGAAACTAGTCGTAGAGATTATATTTCGCCCAGTCCGATTCCGGGATCTCATCGCCGATCTTGTAGCGAAATTGCAGCACTTCCATATGGTCTGGCGCGGTCTGGCATTTGAACTTCAGCCGGTACCACTGGCCCTTGCTGCGAAAGGCGGCGCCGGAGCTCTTGATGGCGTCGGCGCTCATCTGGGGCGTGGCAAAGGCATAGGCCACCACACGGTCAGCCTTGTAGCTGCGATCGTCGTGGCTGATGCGGTCGAGCACCTCGGCGTCGCAGCGCTGCTCCAGGCGGGTCTCCGGATCGAGCTTCAACAGGCCGGCACGCAGCGCATTGTCCATCGCCTTGGCCGGCAAAGCCAGCGTCAGCGACGCCAGAACCATCAGGCAGAGCTTTTTCATGGGCGCGACAAGCAGCATATTTTGACCGAGAAATCAAATAAACGGTATTTTACGCGCCGCTAACCGGTGGGGTTGCGCAGCGCCTGCACCCCGGCAACCGGATACACCCTTTTGTAACCGCAGGTGATTTCGACTTGCAGAATCACCAACGGCGTTTTCAGGCCGTAGTCGCACTGCGTCTTGTCGCTCCCGGGCAAACAGGCGGCCAACGTTGATACACCCAGAAAAAGTCAACCTCAAAGCCGCCGGTTCAGGCTCGCTTGGCTGGCCATGTTCAGCGCTGTCATCATCAAATCGGGCGAAATCAAACCTATCCGATCTGTAGGAAAAGCCAAGAAATCCAAGCGTTTCATTACTCGACAAGCTGTCAAGAGAGAGCGTCGATTACTTTCCGGCTACAGCAGAGCCACGAATTCCGCCAACGGATCCCTGTCGCGTCGACGTTGACAGTAGGCTGCCCTTGGGTCAGGCCATAGTCGGATGGGGACGGGTCGGACGGCCCGGGGGGACTGTGGCAATGGCGAAAATTGAGACGACCAAGGGGTCGAAGTTCGGCCTTGGATACGTTTTGCGCGCTCCTCGTCCCGGCCCAACTGCGGTCGCCGCAGTCGCGGCCTCGTTCCTGTTGTTCGCCCCCGAGGCGGCGCTGGCCGCCGTCGTCGTCGGCAGTCAGGTACACAACCCCGACACCAACGCATTGGAAACGGTGGTCAAGGACCTCGGCTCCGGCTGGGCGCTTACGTCGGTCACCGTTGGCTCGGTCACCGAGTACAATGCGATCCTTGTCGACGCGCCGGCCCTTAACTCCACCTATGTGTCGGGTGGCGTAACCTATAAAGTCGACAGCTATATCACGAACCCGACTACCAGTCTCATCACCGGGATCAACGTCACCAACCAGACGGATTCGAGCCATCCGACCTCGGTTGTAGACGCCTTCAAGCCGAACATTTTCGACAATAGCGGCGCGGCTGGCGGCGCCGGCAATGGTGGCAGCAGCAGCAACGCCGACGGCCAAGTCTATGTCAACCGTCAGGTTGGCACCCAAGGCGCAGGCGGTAGCAATGGCTATGGCGTCCATATCGACCTAGGCATCCTCGGCAGCATCACCATCGGCTATGACGGCTCCGATGGCAGCCCCGGCGGCAACGGCCCGACCGTCGACGTCACGCTGGTCGGCGGCGTCAACGGTCCCTATGGCAACAATGCCGACAACACGCCGGCCGTCACCGTCGCCAGCATCGGCGGCAATGGCGGCAATGGCGGCGATGCCTACGGCGCGCTCGGGCCCTACAATGGCGGCGCGGCGGGCGCGGGCGGAACGGTCACGTTGCACAATTCGGTCGACCTGACCACCGGAGGCAACAACTCACCTGGCATCTTCGCGCTCAGCAAGGGCGGCAAGGGGGGCAACGGCGGCGATGGCTACATCCTCAGCCCGAGCGGCTCGGGTGGGCCGGCAACGACTGGAGGCCCGGTCACGGTCGTCAACAGCGGCCACATCATCACGACCGGCCAGAAGTCACCCGGCATCCTCGCACAGTCGATCGGCGGTGCAGGCGGCGGCAGTGGCGACAGCTTCGGCATCGTGGGCCTGCCCGGTTCGGCCACCTCGGGCGGCAATGGCGGCACGGTCACCGTCACCAACAGCGGCATCATCGAAACGTCGCAGAAGGAATCGCACGGTATCTGGGCGCAATCGCTCGGCGGCAGCGGCGGCAATGCGGGCGATGCCGGCGGCATCGTCGCGCTTGGCGGCAAGCTCGGCGGCGGCGGCGGCACCGGTTCCACAGTCACGATCAACAACAATGCCGGCGGCGACATCACCACCCACGGCACCGGCGCCTACGGCATCTTCGCGCAGTCGATCGGCGGCGGCGGCGGCGCGGCAGGCGATGTCGGCGGCCTCGTCGCTATAGGCGGCACCGGCGCGGCCGGTGGCGATGGCGGCACGGTCATCGTCAACAATGCGGCCGGGACCACCATCATAACCTATGGCGGTACCAATCCCGACGCCCATGACGTCGGCGCCGACGCGATCGTGGCGCAGTCGATCGGCGGCGGCGGCGGCTCGGGCTCGAGTGGTGGCGGCCTTGTCGCCATCGGCGGCGACGGTTCGGCCGGCGGCATCGGCGGCTCCGTAACCGTCAACAATGACGGCACGCTGATCACCATCGGCCCGAAGGCACGCGGCATCTTCGCCCAGTCAGTCGGCGGCGGCGGCGGCAATGGCGGCGACAGCGGCGGCCTCGTCGCCATCGGTGGCGCTGGCAGCGCTACCAGCAATGGTGGCACCGTCACGGTCAACAACACCGGCCGCATCACCACGGTCGGCACCGCCATCCAGGCGGAGTCGGTCGGTGGCGGCGGTGGCGACGGCGGCTCCAGCGGCGGGCTCTTCTCCATCGGCGGCTCGGGCGGCGGCGGCGGCGACGGCCTCAAGGTCACCGCCAATTCCTCCGGCTACCTCACGACAAGCGGCGACAATTCCGTCGGCATCCTCGCGCAGTCGCTGGGTGGCGGTGGCGGCAATGGCGGTGGCTCCTATACTGCGGGAGCGCCGATCTCGATCGCCATCGGTGGCGCTGGCGACAAGGGCGGCAACGGCGGATCGGTGGAGGTCAATCACGTGACCACGCCGGGCAATCTCAGCGGCCTCCTCACCTCCCACATCAGTACCGGCATGCGCACCACCAACGGTCAAGGCCAAACCGTCGTCACCGGCGCCCAGGCCTATGGCATCTTCGCGCAGTCGGTCGGCGGCGGCGGCGGCAGGGGAGGTCTTGCGGTCTCGGTCGCGAACGGCACCTCCGGCGCCGGCGCCAGCTTCGCGCTCGGCGGCAAGGGCGGCCCTGGCGGCGATGGCAAGGACGTAACCGTCAACTACAAGGGCGACATCACCACCCAGGGCGACAGCGCCTACGGCATCTTCGCGCAGAGCGTCGGCGGCGGCGGCGGCGATGGCGGCGGCGCCGTCGCGGTGAGTGGCGGCGGCGCGTTCAGTTTCGGTCTCGCCATGGGTGGCGCTGCCGGCGTTGGAGGCATCGGCGACATCGTAAACGTCAACACCACGGGCGGCACGATCGAGACCTACGGTCTCCAGGCCTTTGGCATTTTCGCGCAATCGGTCGGCGGCGGTGGCGGCAATGGTGGCTTTGCCGGCGGCGGCACGATCGGCGCGGTTGCGCTGACCGTTACCCTCGGTGGCAAGGGGGCGGAAGGTGGCCTCGCCAAGGCAGTTACCGTCAACAACGCCTCGACGATCATCACCCATGCCGACGGGTCGATCGGCATCAACGCGCAAAGCCTCGGCGGCGGCGGCGGCAATGGCGGCTTCTCCATCGCCGGCGCACTCGCGGTCGGCGCGATATCGGCCGCCATCGGCGGCGATGCCGGCGATGGCAGCAGCGGCGGCACCGTCACGGTCAGCAACCAGGGTGACATCAGCACCACGGGTATCAAGGCTTATGGCATCTTCGCGCAGTCTGTCGGCGGCGGCGGCGGCAACGGCGGCGGGGCGATCGCTTTCTCGGTCGCGGTTTCGCCCGATCCAGAAGAGATTCCGGCGGTTGCCGTCTCGATCGCGGTCGGTGGCAGCGGCGGCACAGGCAGCGTCGGCGACACGGTGCATGTCACCAATGGCGGCAATATCACCACCCATGGCACGCAAGCCCACGGCATCTGGGCGCAGTCTGTCGGCGGCGGCGGAGGCACCGGCGGCTACGCCGCATCGGGCGCCGGCTCAATGGGGCCGGGGGCCAACATATCGGTCGCCGTCGGCGGCACGGGCGGCACAGGCGGGAACGGCGGCGCCGTCATCGTCGACGCGGGCAAGGACGCGCTCGGCGCGATCGTCGCCGGCTCCACCATCACCACCTTCGGCCTTGGCGCCGACGGCATCAGGGCGCAGTCGATTGGCGGCGGCGGCGGCGATGGCGGCTTCGCGATCGGTGTCAACCTCGGCATCAACAACAGCAACCTGCCACTGGCGTCGATAGGCGTCACCGTGGGCGGCCAGGGCGCGCTTGGCGGCGACGGTTCGACTGCGACGGTCAACAACTGGTCTGTCATCCGGACCTATGGCGACAATTCGGCCGGTGTCTTCGCGCAGAGCGCGGGCGGCGGCGGCGGCGATGGCGGCAATGCGATCACGGCGGTCGGAAGCTGGGCTAACGCGACCAGCTCGAGCGCACAGAACACCAACATCTCCGTGGCGATCGGCGGCAACGGCGCCTTGGCGGGCGACGGCAAGGACGTCACCGTCAACAACCACGGAAACATCGAGACCGGCCTCATCACCACCAACACGGACATCGCCGGCGATACGGTGACCACCGGCAACAGCGCTTATGGCATCTTTGCGCAATCGATCGGCGGCGGCGGCGGTATCGGCGGCCGCGCCAATTCGATCAACGTACTGGTCGGCAAGGGCGATGCGTCCCCGGATGCGCTGATCAACGTCGCCATGTCGATCGCGGTCGGCGGTCAGGGCGGCGCGGCCGGCGATGGCGGGCATGTGACCGTCACCAACGATGGCAGCATCACGACCAACGGTTCGCTTGCCGACGGCATCTATGCGCAGAGCGTGGGCGGCGGCGGCGGCGCGGGCGGCAATGGCCTGCTCGGCACCGGCGAACTGATCCCGGTCCCGGCGGCGCTGATCGCGAATGTGCTGTTCGGCAAGACCAAGATTTACAGCTCTCTCGGCGCAGCCGTCGGCGGCAATGGCGGCGGGTCAGGCATTGGCGGCCTTGTCGAGGTCACCAACACCGGCAACATCACCACGAAGGGCAGCAATTCCAACGGCATCTTCGCCCAGTCGGTCGGCGGCGGCGGCGGCGTCGGCGGCAAGGCCAATATCGGCGCCACCGGCACGATCGGCGTCGGCGGCAAGGGCACGAGTGGCGGCGACGGCGGCATCGTCCACGTGATCAACAACGGCAACGGCAAGATCGAGACCTTCGGCGCGGCCTCCAACGGCATCTTCGCGCAGTCGGTCGGCGGCGGCGGCGGTGTCGCCGGCAATGTCGACCGCGTGCTTGAGCAAGCGATGGGGCCGATCCCGGCGCTCAATCTCGGCATCGGCCTGGCCTTTGGCCAAGGCGGCGGCAGTGGCGGCTCGGGCAAGGATGTCACTGTCGAGGGCAACGGTGCGATCATCACCCACGGCTCGTCCTCGGCCGGCATCTTCGCCCAGTCGATCGGCGGCGGCGGCGGCATACTCGGCACGCTCGGCAACGACCTCCCGGTGCTGGGGACGATCACAGACTACCATGTCGGCAGCAATGGCGACTTTGGGGACTCGGGCGTCATCCATGTCAACTATGCCGGTACGATCGACACCTATGGCAGTGGCTCCATCGGCATCTTTGCGCAGAGCGCGGGCGGCACAAAGGATACTCTCCATCCGCTCAACCCGCTGTTCCAGGGCGTCGCCGGCAATGTCACCGTCGATTTTGCGGGCTCGGTCGTCACCCATGCCGCCGGCACCAGCGCCATTGTCGCGCAGAGCAAGGCGTCAGAAGGCAATGGCGACATTGCTATCAACCTGACGAGCGCCACCGGCAAGGTCTCGGGCGGCGCCAGCGACGCAAACCATATCGGCGTCGGCGTCTGGATCATCGACGGCAACAACAACACGATCAGCAACAAGGGCACGATCACGACCGCGAGCGGCACCGCCGGCGGGTGGGCGATCCTTTCCGGCGACAGCAAGGAGGCGGTCACCAATTACGGCACGGTCACCGGCTCCTTCGATCTCGGCGCCGGCGCCAACAGCTTCACCAACGCAGCCAATGCCATCTTCAATGCCGGCGCCGACGCCAAGCTCGGCACCGGCAACCTCTTTGCCGATAGCGGCTATTTCTCGCCGGGCGGCGAGAACAATGTGATGACCACCAATCTCGTCGGCAATTGGAACCAGGCCTCGACCGGCGCCTACAAGCTCGACGTCGACCTCGATCCGGCAGCCGACCTCATTAACGTCACGGGCACGGCGGATCTCGGTGGCGCGGTCGATCTCAACATCATGGATGCGGCCGCGGCGAAGCCCGGGAGCCAGACGTTCCACATCCTGCACGCCGATGGCGGTATTTCGCACACCGGACTGGAGCTGAGTGCGATCGCAAGCGCGGTTGCGCAATATCAGTTGCAGTATCAAGGCCTTAACGATGCCTATCTCGGCGTCGACATCAATTTCGCTCCCACCGGCCTGACCGCGAACCAGATTCCGGTCGCGAACGCTGTCAACGCCATTCAGAGCGGCGGCCCGACATCACCGAGTTTCCAGAAGATCGCCGAGGCGCTGTTCTATATTCCGACGGTCGAGCAACTCGGCGCCGTCTATGATTCGATCTCGGGCGAGGGCGTTTCCGGTGTCGAGCAGCCGCAGTTCGGCGCTTATGAAAGCTTCTTCGCCTCGATGGGCCGCCAGGCCGATTTCTGGCGCAGTGGCGTCGGCACTGATCCGACGGATGTCACGGCCGCGCCGCAGGCCTATGCCGAGCCGGCGAAGCCCAAGAAGAATCCATTCAAGGCGCTGCAGCCCGATCAGCGGCGCTGGAGCTATTGGGCGAGCGCCGGCGGCAATGGCGGTGAGATCAGCGGCGATGCGGCCGTGGGCAGTGCCGGTACTGTCTACAGGGGCGGCAACCTCGCCGCGGGCATGGAAACCACCGGCGATCCCGACACGCTGGTGGGCTTTGCGCTGGGTGGCTCTGCGGGTTCATTCGCCGTCGAGGACCGCCAGACTTCGGGCAATATCGTCGGCGCCCAGGCCGGTGCTTATGTCGCGCACAAATGGGATCAGTTCTATATCGACGGCGCGCTTGCCTTCGGCCTCTACAACAACAACATCCACCGCACCGCGGCCGTGCCCGGCTCGGACTCGCCGATTGATCCGGTGGCCGGCGTGACGCCCGAGAACTGGCGCAGCAATTTCCTGAGCGCCGGGTTCGGCACCAACATCGAGGCCGGCTGGCGACAGCAGGTGGGTGCTGGCGCCATCACGCCTTTCGCCGGGCTGCAGTTCGCCTTCCTTTCGATGGACGCTTTCGACGAGACGTCGACCGATGGCGGAGCCCTGGGCCTGAGTTTCGATCACCACGTCGTCACCTCGCTGCCGGTCTCGCTGGGCCTGCAGCTCGACACCACGATCGGCGTCGGCGACGGTCAATCGCTGCAGGCCTGGGCCCGCGCGGCCTGGGTGCACGAATTCGAGCCGGACCGTTCAGTGAAGCCGAGCTTCCAGGCGGCGCCCGGCACCTCCTTCGTCATCCAGGGTACCTCCGCAGCCGAGGACGCGGTTGCCGTCAATGCCGGCCTGAAGATGAACTGGAGCAACAACACCTCGATATTCGCCGCCTTCGACGGCAAGTTCGGCGACGGCGTCAAGAGCTATGGCGGCGATGTCGGGCTCAAGGTGAACTGGTAGGGATCGGAGCGCGGTCTGCTACAAATCGCCGACCGGTTCTTTCGTTATTCTAAGCAAGGGAAATTATGAAAAGACTGTTGATTGCGTTTGGGTTTGCGATCGTCGCATCGAATGCGTTTGCCTCCGGCGTGGGCGTTTCTTTCGCGTGGGGCCCGACAAAGAAGTGTTTTGATCCAAAATCACCACCGATAACAGTTTCCGGCGTACCCCAGGGGACGACAAAACTCGAAATAAAGATGACAGACAGCAGTTCATCCTACAATCATGGAGGTGGGACTGTTGCCTATAAGGGGCAGACATCTTTGCCTTACGGGGCGTTCCATTACAAAGGGCCGTGCCCAGACAGCGGAACCCATTTTTACAACATCACCGTGAAGGCGATGGATGCGACAGGAAAAGTATTGGCCAGCGGTTCTGCGTCCCAGCCATTTTCTTCAAAGTAGAAGCCGGCTCATCCAAGGAGTGTGGCTGCAAGCCTGGCGACCGTGGGCCCAACTCGGCCACATGACTGCGAAGGGCCAGCCGCTCTCGGCGTCGCAGGTGCAGCGGTTGATTGATGCGCGCTAGAGGCTGTATATTCGAACAATCAGTTGCGAGTAACGTTTTGTTGCCTCGTCCTGATCGATAAGACTTTGCCCTTATTCGAGAGCTGATCATATCTTGGCCCGACGCGGCGGCGTCTGAAGGGAGCGAGAAAAATGCAGCTTACGAGATTGATGGTATTGGGCCTATTGTTGGGGTCGCAAATACCCGAAAGTGCAAGCGCATCAAACGACAGGGGACTTCATGCCAGGAGAGTCGATGAATGCCGCATTGTGAAGAAAGACGCGCCGGACGCTTATTGTGATTGCATCGTTAAAGTATCGGAGGGAATGACCGATAACGATCCGATGCTTGAGTTATTCCTCGCGTCCAACGACAAGGCGAAGGCAGAGACGATGTACGAAGATTTAATAAATGGAGGCACGTACAAGCAACACAATTTCTCCTCGAAACAAGAGAAGAAGGATTATGTTGCCGGTCGAGCCACACTGTTTATTCGCCGGACAGAGGCTCGTTGCGGCGCCCGGGAATAAGGTTCGACAGTCCGGCACCCCTAGGGCGAAACTAGATAGGAAGGGACTCTAACCCGTCTTCCGCCTGGGATCGTCATTCGGCTGCCTCATCTGGCGCTCTCTCTTTCGCCTAACCTGCTCATGGATGTGCCGCCAAATCCTTATGTTGAGCACATATAGGATGAAAGGCACCCCGATCATGAGGACCGCCAACGCGACGAAATATAGCGCATTCGTCATCGCACACCTGGCCCTATCGGTGCCCCATTACGTCGATTTGTCCCCCTCGCGCCCGTCCCAGCTTTTCTTTTAGCCACCGCTTCGGCGGGATCGTCAACAATGTTCCTGCACGTGCGCATGGTGTGGCGTTCAAATCAGGGTGACCAATAAGCAATGAAATGGATTCGCCGATCTGCCTTTTAATGGCGAAGTTCTTATGACGCCTGTCGACGGCAGTCGGATTCACTGCAAGGTGTATGCTTATGGCTAAGGCTTCGGAGGGCATCCTGCTTCGCCCGAAGGATTGCGCGG
Organism: Mesorhizobium sp. ORM8.1; assembly: GCF_053005525.2. Lineage (NCBI taxonomy): Bacteria > Pseudomonadati > Pseudomonadota > Alphaproteobacteria > Hyphomicrobiales > Phyllobacteriaceae > Mesorhizobium > Mesorhizobium sp. ORM8.1. Next base: position 124,644 of record NZ_CM132600.1, read on the forward strand.
ATCGTGGGAAGCTCGCAGAGCGATGCCGGATGGCGGAGGGAGTGGGATTCGAACCCACGGTGAACTTGCGCCCACGCCGGTTTTCAAGACCGGTGCCTTAAACCGCTCGGCCATCCCTCCATCGTGATATTTCAATCACTTAGGATAATCGAGACCGGTCGATCTTGAGCGGTTGGCGCCGGATTGGCACCGAAGGCGTTCCCGACCGGTTCGCTGTTCATTCCTGTAAAGCGGCATTGAGGGCCGCGTCAACCACCGCTGCGGCGCCTTCCTGCTGTCCTGGCAACAAATGCGGTAGATGTTCAGGGTGACCGACGGATTGGCATGGCCGGCGGGCCGACACGACATGCACAGGAACGCCGCTGCGCAACAGATGTGTGATGTGGGTATGTCTGAGGCCATGAAAGGTGACTTGCGGAACGCCCGCGGCGCCGGCCGTGATGATCGGAACCTACAGTTCACGAACCATGCGATGACGCCGGAGAAGCGGAAGCGAGATGCAGCGATCTGACCGAGGAGACCGGGCAAAGGATCGCCTGGCGCGAACTTGGGGGCTTCCTGCGGCCCGACAGTCCGTTGGGGTAAGTTTGGCTGACCGTCGGGCCTAACCGACTCGGGCAAGCCGGCTAACGCGACCGTAATGTTAGCAAACCTGCAACAAAACCCAGACCGGCCTGTTTTCCCCCGATTTGTCCCATTTCGGGACGGGCGGTGCTGGCACTGCTTTTGCATCCGACAGCGTGCCGGTTGATCCCGGCCCTGATCGCGTACTCTGATCAGGTTGTAGGCTCGTCGGACTCGAGGTTGTTGGGGTCTTCGTCCGGCGAGCTTGCCGTCCACATGCTTCCTGGATGCGAAAGGCCCGGCGCAAGGTGAATCGCCGGGGCCTTAGCCATGTACGAGATACTTATCATGTCCGAATATTGCGATGCGCTGATATTCTCAAGAACCCGTAAATCCGCTACACAACCTGTAGCTGGTGGCAGGCGAGGGAAGGGACAGGACCCAGACTATGGCGACGCCGGCAACTTCACTGGCGAGGGTGTCGACCGGGCTCGGGACATGCTTCGCGGGCGAGGTCGAAACGAATGCTCGCTGACGATCGTCGGGACAGGCTGCGATGCGGCGTCAACGTCCGTAGGCTAGGGATGTGCTGAAAGCCAGGTCATTGGAGGCCTCGTCTGGATTCTGAATCAGGATGTGAGGATTTGCGACGGTGAACAACCGGTTACTATCCACAGGTTGCAAGGCAGGGTGTGGTTGCGGGTCGCCGCCGAAGTCGGGAGGTCTGGGGATTGTAAGGCCGCATGCCATAATCTCGCCCTGTTGCGGCCATAATCGATTAACATCGTGATAAGCAATTCCTGTGCAAAAGGGATTGGGGACCAAGGTGTTGCTGGCATAGCGGTGACTTCTGGCTCCGTCGAATGGCAGCACGGTAGGGGACAATCGAAAACATGCAGGCTTCGGCGCGCCCGCGTCTTCGTCGCGCTTCTGCTTTCGCCCTGTGTGCGCTTTCGGGGCTGCTTTTGGCTGCTTGCGCTTCGCAGCCCGAGCCGAAGGGCATGGTCTACAAGAAGGCGCGCTCCAAGGAATATTTCTCCGAAGCCGAATATGGCGTGAAGGCCAGCCCGCGGGTTGACTTCATGCGGCGCGGCGGTGGCCGCGACCAGCTCGGTAAGCCGTACCAGGTGCGCGGCAAGTGGTATTATCCGAAGGAAGACAGGAAGGGCTTCGCCAAAGTCGGCCTGGCCTCCTGGTATGGCGACGCTTTCCACGGCCGGCTGACCGCCAATGGTGAAGTCTACGACATGACGCATCTGACGGCGGCGCATCCGACGATGCCGCTGCCGAGCTATGCCCGCGTCACCAACCTCGAGACCGGCAGCTCGGTGATCGTGCGCGTCAACGACCGCGGTCCCTACCATGAAGGCCGCATCATCGACGTCTCGGAACGCGCGGCCCAGATGCTCGACTACGACAAGGTCGGCACGGCCAAGGTCAAGGTGGAATATGTCGGCCGTGCGCCGCTCGATGGCGACGACGACCAGTATCTGGTGGCATCCTATCACCCCGGCAACAACCGGCCGGATCCGTCGGACGGCTTGCCGACCGGCGTGATGGTGGCCATGAACGGCCCGTCGCCGAGCGTGTCGGTCGGCGCGCCGCCGGCCGCCGTGCCGTTCCCTGGACAGTTGACCAATTCCGGACAGGCTTTCGACGCGCAGCCCGGTCTGTCGGACCAGCCGGCATCGGTGCAGAACGCCAGCGATGTCGTTTTGCCGGATTTCGGCCCCATCGTGCCGCAGCGGCCCGAGCTCACTTTGCCGGCGAACTCGCCTTTCGCCATGGCCTCGCTGTCTTATGCGGATGAACGCGTGCAGCGCGCCGATGTCTTTGCCGCGCTCGACGCCAGCGGCATGTCTCCGGCCGACATCCTGCAATCGTGGAAGAAGCGCCAGCAACAGGCGCCGGCATCGGACTATGTCGCCGCCGGCTCCTTTGACGATGCCGCCCAGGCAAAGCAGGTCGCCGCGGCGCTGAAACCCTTCGGCAGGACTGAGATCCAGCGCACGGAACTCGACGGCAATGACTGGTACGCGGTCAATGTGTATCCGGACGGCCATGGCAGCGTCGACGATCTGCTCAAGGCCGCCTGGTCGCATGGCGCGCCGGATGCGCTGGTTGTGCGGGACTGATCAATTTTTCGCTGCCCGTTGATCCGGCCAAACGAACCCTGATAGCTTGGCCCGGGTAATGGGTGGTCGGTATTTCATGCAATTCCGCTTTTTTTCGCCTTTCGCCAGTTTCCTGGGGTTGGCCCTGCTGTTTCTTGGGCTGGTCCCGGCCAGCGCCCAGCTTTTCGAGACCAAGGCGACGCAAGCCTTCATGATCGATGCCGACACCGGCACCGTGTTGTTCGCCAAGGATGCCGACAAGGCGATCCCACCCGCATCGATGGCCAAGCTGATGACGCTGGAGATGGTCTTCAATGCCATCAAGGCGAAGCGCATGACGCTCGACGACACGTTTGTCGTCAGCGAAAACGCCTGGCGCACCGGCGGCGCGCCTTCGGGAACCTCGACCATGTTCGCCAAGCTCAAATCGGCCGTCCGGATCGAGGACCTTATCCAGGGCGTGGCCGTACAGGCCGCCAATGACGGCTGCATCGTGCTTGCCGAAGGCATGGCCGGCTCGGAGGCGAATTTCGCCGCGCAGATGACGGACCGCGCCCGCCAGATTGGGCTTTCGAAATCGACTTTCGTCAACTCGACCGGCCTGCCGGCAGATGGCCAGCAGACGACAGTGCGCGAACTCGCCATGCTGGCGCTGCATATCTGGCGCGATTACCCGGAATTCTTCCACTATTACGGCCAGCCGGATTTCACCTGGAACAAGATCGCGCAGAGGAACCGTAATCCGCTGATCGCCATGGGCATCGAAGCCGACGGCTTCGTCGCCGGCGCCAGCGAGCAGGCGGGTTTTGGCCTGGTCGGCACGGTCAGCCACAACGGTACACGGGTCATCGCGGCGATCAGCGGCCTGGCGAACGACCGCGAGCGTTCGGAAGAGGCGCGCAAGCTGCTCGAATGGGGCTCGCGCTCGTTCCAGAAAACCGAGATCTTCGCCAAGGACGAGGTGGTCGGTGAGGCGCAGGTTTTTGGCGGCGCCAAGTCCGGCGTGGCCTTGAAAGCCAAGGGACCGGTGGACATATTCCTGCCGATCGCCAACCGCGACAAGCTGACTGCCAAGATCGTCTATAACGGTCCGGTGTCGGCGCCTGTCGAGGCCGGGCAACCGGTCGGCGAGTTGCGCGTTTGGATTGGTGATACGTTGAGCCAGCAAACGCCGCTTTTCGCCGCCGAGTCCGTGACGGTCGGCACGCTGCCGCAACGGGCGCTCGATGCGGCCAAGGAATTGGCTGTCGGCTGGCTGCGCCAGAAGCGTTTGTAATTGGGTTGGTTCGTGGACCTTTTGTCAGACGAGAGCTATGACAGCGGCCAACGCGGACAAAGGCAGTCTCGATTGACGAGCGGTTTTTTCATCACCTTCGAAGGCGGCGAAGGCGCAGGCAAGTCGACACAGATCGAGCGGCTGGCGCGGCGCATGCGCGCCAAGAAGTACCAGGCGCTGGTGACGCGTGAGCCAGGTGGTTCGCCGGGCGCGGAAGCGGTGCGGCACGTGCTGCTTTCGGGTGCCGCCGAGCCGTTCGGCCCCAAGATGGAAGCGATCCTTTTCGCGGCCGCGCGCTCCGACCATGTCGAGCAGGTCATCCGGCCGGCCGTCGAGCGCGGCTCGATCGTGCTGTGCGACCGCTTCATCGATTCCTCGCGCGTCTACCAGGGTGTGACCGGCGGCCTCGATCCGGATTTCATGCAGGCGCTGGAAGCGGTCGCCATCAACGGCATGATGCCGGACATGACGCTGATCTTCGACATCGATCCCGCGGAAGGGTTGAGGCGCGCTACGGCACGCCGCGGCGCGGGCGACGCGGCAGACCGTTTCGAGAAGGAGACGCTTGCCATCCACCAACGCCGCCGCGAGGCATTTCTGGCGATCGCCGCCGCCGAGCCGCAGCGTTGCATTGTCATCGATGCCTCGGCCGATCCCGACACGGTGGAGCATGTCGTTACCGCCACCGTGTTCGCGGCGCTGGAGGAGCGGATGCCGGCACCAAGGAAGCAGGCGGCGCCGGCATGATCTTCGAACGTATCGCCCCGGAGCAGCACGACACGCTGGATGGCGTGCCGGAGCCGTCGGAAACACCGCGGCTGATCGGCCATGCCCAGATGGCGGCGATGCTGACCGCCGCATACCGGTCGGGCAAGCTGCCGCATGCGCTGATCCTTGCCGGGCCGCACGGCATCGGCAAGGCGACATTCGCCTTCCACCTGGCGCACCACCTGCTGAAACATCCGGACTTCAAGGCTGCGCCGGAAACACTCGCCATTCCCGATCCGGCATCATCGCTGTTTCGCCAGATCGCGACAGGCGCACATCCTTCGGTGTTGCACCTGACGCGTCCGGCCAACGACAAGACCAAAAGCTTCAAGACGGTGCTGACCGTCGACGAAATCCGCAAGGTCAACCGCTTCCTGTCGATGACTTCGCATGACGGCAGCTACCGGGTCGTCATCGTCGATCCGGCCGACGACATGAACATCAATGCCGCCAATGCCTTGCTGAAGAATCTCGAGGAGCCGCCGGCGCGCACCTTGTTCATCCTGATCGTGCATGCGCCGGGCAGCCTGTTGCCGACGATCCGCTCGCGCTGCCAGATGGTCCGGCTTGCGCCGCTCGGCGAAGACGAACTGATGGCGGTGCTGCAAGGCATCGAGCCGCCGCCGCCCGACGATCCGGCGGCGCGCGCGGCATTGGCCGAGCGGGCAGGGGGCAGCGCCCGCAACGCCATCCTGCTCACCCAGTATGGCGGGCTGGAGATTGCCGGCGCGCTCGATACGCTGGTGGCGGCCAACAGGCCGGACATCGCTGGCGCCCACCGCCTGGCCGAGGCCGTGGCCGGCCGCGACCAGGCGATCCAGTTCGATATCTTCAACAGTCGCGCGCTCGATCTGCTTTCGTCGGCGGCGAGCGATGCAGCTTCGGCCGGCAATCTCGCCAGGGCCAAAACGCTGTCCGAGGCTTGGCACGAGGCGATGAACACGATATCTGAAGCCGAGACCTACAATCTCGACAAGAAGCAGCACGCCTTGACCATGATCGAACGCCTGAATTCTGCGATGCGAATGTGACGGTTTGCCTGATGCATGCCGCCGCCTGCTTTTGGGCGACATGCATCTGCCTCGGGATGGCAATCGACGTTCCGATGCGATATCCACCGCCACAACTGACATTCAGACATTCATGACGGTTCATTCATGTCACGCGACACATTCTACATCACCACCGCGATCTCCTACCCGAACGGCAAGCCGCATATCGGCCATGCCTATGAGCTGATCGCCACCGACGCGCTCGCCCGCTTCCAGCGACTCGACGGCAGGCAAGTCTTCTTCCTTACCGGCACCGACGAGCACGGCATCAAGATGCTGCAGACGGCGCGCAAGGAAGGCATTTCGCCGCGCGAGCTTGCCGATCGCAACTCGGCCCAGTTCCGGCGCATGGCCACCGCGCTCAACGCCTCCAACGACGATTTCATCCGCACCACCGAGGAGCGGCACTACGCGTCCTCGCAAGCGATCTGGAAGGCGATGGCCGCCAACGGCGACATCTACAAGGGTGGCTATGCCGGCTGGTACTCGGTGCGCGACGAAGCTTATTACGGCGAGGAAGAGACCGAGGTGCGCGCCGACAACGTCCGCTACGGACCGCAGGGAACGCCCGTCGAATGGGTCGAGGAAGAGAGCTATTTCTTCCGGTTGTCGGCCTACCAGGACAGGCTGATCGCGCTCTACGAAGGCCAGCCCGATTTCATCGGCCCGGCCGAGCGCCGCAACGAGGTGATGAGCTTCGTCAAGTCGGGGCTGAAGGATCTGTCGATCTCGCGCACCACCTTCGACTGGGGCGTGCCGGTGCCGGGTGATGAGAAGCACGTGATGTATGTGTGGGTCGACGCTCTCACCAATTACATCACCGGCGTGGGCTATCCCGATGAAAAGGATGATAAATGGCGGTTCTGGCCTGCCGATGCGCATATCATCGGCAAGGACATCGTTCGCTTCCACGCCATCTATTGGCCGGCCTTCCTGATGTCGGCCGGCATTGCCTTGCCGAAGCGCGTCTTCGGTCACGGCTTCCTGTTCAACCGCGGCGAGAAAATGTCGAAGTCGGTCGGCAATGTCATCGACCCGTTCACCATGGTCGACCACTACGGCGTCGACCAGGTGCGTTATTTCTTCCTGCGCGAGGTGCCGTTCGGCCAGGACGGCAACTACAGCCATGAAGCGATCGTCAACCGCACCAATGCCGACCTTGCCAACGGCCTCGGCAATCTTGCGCAGCGCTCGCTGTCGATGATCGCCAAGAATTGCGACGGCAAGGTGCCGGCCCGCAGTGAGCTCACCGAGGCCGATGCGGCGATCCTCGACCAGGCCGTCGAAGCGCTGGCGATTTCGCGCCGGGCGATGGCGGAGCAGGGTATCCATCTGGCGCTAGCGGCGATCTTTGGCGTCGTGGCCGAAGCCGACCGCTATTTCGCCTCGCAGGAGCCCTGGGCGCTCAGGAAAACCAATCCGGAGCGTATGGAAACGGTGCTGTGGACGACCGCCGAACTGGTCCGTCGCGTGACGCTTCTTTGCCAGCCTTTCATTCCAGCGTCGGCGGCGAAGCTGCTCGATCTCCTGGCCGTGCCGGCGGACAAGCGCGCTTTCGAGCATGTTCACGCCGACCATGCGCTGGTGCCCGGCACGGCTTTGCCGGTGCCGGAGGGCGTGTTTCCGCGTTATGTCGAGCAGGACGGCAACAGCTGATGCTGGTCGACAGTCACTGCCATCTCGACTTTCCGGACTTCGCCGAGGAGCGGGCGGCCATCGTCGCCCGCGCCCTGGCCGCCGGAATCGGCCGCATGGTGACGATCTCGACGCGCGTGAAGCGGCTTCAGCAAATACTTGAAATTGCTGAAACATTCAGCGAAGTTTATTGCTCGGTCGGCACCCATCCGCACAATGCAGCCGAAGAGCTCGACATCACCGCCGACGAGCTGGTGCGCCTGTCCGGTCACCCTAAGGTGGTGGCGATCGGCGAGGCCGGGCTCGACTATTTCTACGACAAGGCGCCGCGCGACGCGCAGGCGCAAGGGTTCCGCACCCATATTGCCGCCGCGCGCCGGACCGGCCTGCCGCTGGTTATCCATTCGCGCGACGCCGACGACGACATGGCTCATATCCTCGAGGAAGAGACAGGGAAGGGCGCCTTCCCTTTCATCCTGCACTGCTTTTCGTCCGGACGCCGGCTGGCCGAAGTCGGCGTGGCGCTGGACGGCTATGTCTCGTTCTCGGGCATCCTGACCTTCAAGAATTCGACGGAGTTGCGGGCCATCGCCGCCGATGTGCCGCGTGAGCGGCTGCTGGTCGAGACCGACGCGCCTTACCTCGCGCCGGTCCCGCATCGCGGCAAACGCAACGAGCCGGCCTATGTCGCCAACACTGCCAAGGTGCTCGCCGAGACCATCGGCGTCAGTGATGCCGAGATCGCCGCCATCACGACGCAGAATTTCTTCCGGCTGTTTACGAAGATGCCGCGTCCGGCCGAGGCGGCAGGCTGAACGATGAGCGACCAGCTGCGCCTTACCGTTCTTGGTTGTGGCTCGTCGCCCGGTACGCCGCGCATCACCGGCGACTGGGGCAATTGTGATCCAAAGAATCCGAAGAACCGGCGCACGCGCGCGGCGGCTCTGATCGAGCGGATTACCGCCAATGGCGCTCGCACCACGGTCGTGATCGACACCGGGCCGGACTTTCGCCAGCAGATGCTGATGGCATCGGTGAAGCGTATCGACGCCGTCGTCTACACGCATCCGCATGCCGACCACATCCACGGCATCGACGATCTGCGCGGCTATGTGCTCGAGCAGCGCCACCGCATCGATATCCATGCCGACGAGCCGACCATGCTGCGGCTGCGCGAAGCCTTCGGCTATTGCTTCGAGACGCCGCCCGGCAGTTCCTATCCGCCGATCGTCGAGGCGCATATTATCGACCACGCCAAGCCGGTCGTGATCGAAGGCGAGGGCGGTGCCCTCGCCCTTGAGCCGTTGCCGCAGATCCATGGCGACATCGTCTCGCTGGGCTTTCGCATCGGCGGGCTCGCCTATTGTCCGGACATCAGCGATTTCCCCGCTGCGACCGTCGAGCGGCTGCGTAGCCTCGACATGCTGGTCATCGACGCGCTGCAGTACAACACGCATCCTAGCCATCTGTCGTTCGGCCAGGCGCTCGGCTGGATAGAGAAACTCAAACCGTCGAAGGCCGTGCTGACACACATGCATGTGCCGCTCGACTACGCCACGGTGATGGCCGAGACGCCTGAACACGTGGTGCCGGCCTATGACGGCATGGTGATCGAAATCCCTTATGAGTCAGCGCGATAGCGGCTCTCGCTCGTTCGGCTGTTCTGCCTGTCTTGAATCTGTTGTCAGCGGTAGGCGTCGTGACGGTCCCATGCGATAAAACCGAGCAATTCCCACGTCAGCGCATAACGCTAGTTCCATAATCTATCTTATGCGACTTACGGGTATCGATTCGGGTATGCATGGACGGCGCGATTGCTCTGCGCCAAGGTGCTGGTCGCGCTCCGCTTCGGGATCCAAAATTGCAATGACAGCTTTGCCTTCCTTTCTCGGCCTTCCTGATCGCCTCGCCGATGATCGCGTGCCGCGCGCGGTGATCTTTGGCGCCGGTTACGGCACTACCTATCCGGGTCAGGACAGCGTCGGCCAAGCCCTGGCTGCCGATGCCATCCGCGCCGCCAGCCAGGGCGATACGCCACTCGTGGAGCATTGGGATTTCGATCTCGGCGGGCCGTTGTTCGACGGCAAGCCGATCTCGTGCATCGATGCCGGCAACATCGCGACCGCCATGACCGCCAACGCCGGCAACCGGGCCAGGATCGAGGCGAAGACGCGCGAGGTTCTGTCGTCGCCGGCCGTGCCGATCCTGCTTGGCGGTGACGATTCCGTCGTCGTTCCATTCCTTGCCGGTTTTGCCGACAACGGACCGATCTGGATCCTGCAGATCGACGCCCATATCGACTGGCGCGACGAGGTTCGTGGCGAACGCTACGGGTATTCGAGCCCGATGCGGCGGGCGAGCGAGATGGGCCATGTCGCCGGCATGGTGCAGGTCGGCCTGCGCAGCGTCGGCAGCGCGCGTCTCGCCGAGATCGAAGCGGCGAAGCACTACGGCAGCCGCTTCGTGACCGCGCGCGAGGTTCATGCTCACGGCGTCGAAGCCGCTCTTCGGCATATTCCGGAAGGCGCGTGGGTTGTCGTTACCCTCGACTGCGACGGTCTCGATCCCGGCATCATGCCGGGTGTGGCAGCGCCTACGCCCGGTGGCCTCACCTACACGCAGGCGATCGACCTCATCGCCGGCCTTGGCAAGAGAGCGAGAATCGTCGGGTTCGACCTTGTCGAACTCTATCCGCCGGCCGACATTGGCGGCCTATCGGCCCTCACCGCGGCCCGCCTTCTGGTCAATGCGATTGGAACCATCGTCCGGCAGCTCGGCTGACGTCCGGTCGATGCGCCCTCGCCTGCGCTGAAAGAGAGTTCCGCTTCCTATGCGCCATCTCTATTTGGATAGAAGCGGGCTGGTCCCACCCGTCTAGAAGAACCCGTCGAGAAACGCCGCCGTGTCGTCTGAGATGCCGACGATTTTGTTCGTTGCCTGGCGATAGAATTTGAAGTTGAGTTCTGTCGGACCGGCCGTCCTGCCAGTCCTTGAAGCGCTTGAGTTCATCGCGGCCCAGTCGTGTCGTGGCCAGGGCGGTACGGCGGATCGCGACGCTGATGCGCGGCGTCTGGCGTTCGATGTCGGGTCGTTTTGCAACGGGCTCTGACGACGTGACCACGCCGCGCGCGACAAGCCCCTGCCTGCCTTCGTTCTCGCTGGCGAACACGAAGACCGTGTCGCCTTCGGCGATGCGCTTGCCGCCATACATGGTCTTCTGCGCGGTGAACGTAAACGTCATCGCCCGCGTATCCTGGACCTCGGCCTTGATCGCGAATGCCATTGCATCTCCCGTCTGACCGAGCTTGCCGGAGCAGCAGCCGCCACGCCTATGACAGAAGCTCGTCGATCTGCGCGCGGTTGGCGTTTGCCAGCTTCCAAAGCCAGCGATTGTTTTCGCCGTCGCGTTCCGACAGCCATCTGTCGAGCTTGGCCATCTCGGCCTCGTTCCTCCATCCGTCGATGCCTGCGGCATAGGCCTGCGCAAAGCCTGCCGGAGCCTCGGCGGTCAGCGCGGCCAGCATCGCTTGCTGCCGTGGCGCCGATGTTGCCTCGAAATAGGTCCACACACCGGAGCGCTCGGCCTGCGCGAACCAGACCAGGCTTTCGATGATCAGGAAGAACGCCCGCGGCAGGCCGTAATCCGCCTTCTCCAGTCGACAGGTCGACGTTCCCAGGAAGAATGACGAAAGCTGAACCAGGCCATCATAGTCGCTGGCCGCAAAAAGGCGGTCCAGAAAGGATCGGCTTATCACCGGCTTCATTGGAAGCCTCCCGCGTTCAACCCTGTCAGTACGATTGCGCCGCTAGCTGCCCACACTAATCCGATAACTCAGCGCACGCTTGGCGCCAGGCTCGATCAGCATCACGCCGGGCTTGTTGGCGAACTCGCCGTCGAAGTCGATGGGGCTTGCAATGCCATGCCAAGGCTCGATGCACAGGAACGGCGCGCCGCCGGGCTTCGACCAGATGCCGAGTTCGTTCAATCCCTGCCATGACACCTCGATCGCGGGGCCTTGTTCTGCGGCGTAACGCGCGCTTTTGCTGACCGGCCGGTCCAGGATGACGGCGTCGTCATCGAAGAGCCGCTCCGACAGCGCCAGGGTTCTGCCTTCGATGGGCGTGGGCCGGGCTGCCGGCGACAGCAGGCCGTCCTTCAGGCGGCGAATTGGTTCCGGCTCAGCCTCGGCAAAGGTCAACCGATAGGCTTCCTTGGGCAGGCCCGGCAGCAGCGGCCAGTTGAAGGCCGGATGCGCGCCGATCGAGGCCGGCAGCACCTCCTCGCCGGGATTGGTGATTTCGTAACGCACCTCGAGCTGCCGATCGCCCAGCCAATAGCTGATCGCCAGGCGAAAGGCGAATGGGTAGTGGGCGCGGGTCTCGGCATCGTCGGTCAGAACCAGGGTGCAGGATGAAGGTCCCTGCTCCGCCCAGGTAAAGCGTTTGTCGCGGGCGAAACCATGCTGCGTCATCGGGTAGCTTTGCCCACAGTGCCGCAGCCGATCGCCCTTCAGCCGTCCGACGATCGGAAACAGCACCGGAGAATGCCGGCGCCATTCGGGGCCGGCCTGCCATAGAAGCTCGGTTCCTTCTGCATCGATCAAGGAGACCAGTTCGGCTCCTTGGTCGACTATGGTCGCCGTGATGCCGTCACCATGAAGCGTCACCTGTTCCATGTGCCCTCGCGGCTGGCTGTCATGGTGACAGGCTAGCAAAGGGCCGCACGTAAACTCAAGAGCGGCCAGGCTACCTTCGTTCTTGTGCTGGGGCGGCGATCGAGCATGCCATGTGCCGCCAAAGGCAAAAAAGCCGGAGGTTCCCCTCCGGCCATAGGTCAGGAATGTTGCTTGGACGGTTCTTGTTATTCACGCTCGCCGGTGAAATTCAGCAACAGCTGGAAGATGTTGATGAAATTCAGATAAAGCGAGAAGGCGCCGAACACGGCGAGCTTCTGCTGCGATTCCGCGTCGAAATTCTCGGCATACTGCTCCTTGATCGTCTGCGTATCCCAGGCGGTCAGGCCGATGAAGACGGCGATACCGATCACCGAAATGGCGAACTGCAGCGCGGTCGAGCCGAGGAACAGGTTGACGAGGCTGGCGATCACCACGCCGATCAGGCCCATGATCAGGAACGACGAGAATTGCGTCAGATCGCGCTTCGTCGTGTAGCCATAGAGGCTGGTGGCGCCGAACATCGTGGCGGCGATGAAGAAGGTGCGCGCTATGCTGGTCGAGGTGAAGACCAGGAACACCGAGGCAAGCGACAGGCCCATGACGGCGCAGAAGGCCCAGAACATCATCTGCGCGCTCGCGGCCGACATGGTCTGCATCTTGAACGAGAAGATCATGACGAAGGCGAGCGGCGCCAGCATCACCACATATTTCAGCGGGCTGGAGAAGATCGGCACGTAAAGCGCCGGCGTCGAGGCCACGAAGAAGGCGACAAGGCCGGTGACGACGAGGCCGAGGCCCATATAGTTGTAGACGCGCAGCATGTGTTGGCGCAGGCCCTCGTCATAGACGGCTCCGGCCTGGACGCCGGCGCCCATGCGATATCCCGGATTGGGGTTGTTCATCTGGTTCTCCTTTGTTCTTGGGAAGGCAGGGTTCTCAAGCGTGTTGCTCAGTAGAGCGTTCTGGCGAGTTTTTCGGCGGCGCGGTCGAGATTGCCGGCATCGCTTCGGCCGACAACCGCATAGGCAACCTCGCCGATCTGGAAATAGGCCGACGAGATATCGTCCGAGGGCGCGACCGTGGGCTTCACCACGTCGAATGTGCCGGGACGGATGGCAAACAGCGACACCAGGCCGAGGTCCTTCGTCTCGAGCGCCATCTCGACGCTTGGCCCAAATTGCGACGGATAAACCTGGACGTCACGGATCTTCCAGCCATCGGGCAGCGACGGCATGACGATCGCGGTGGCGGCGCGGATTTCGTCGACGTTGTAACCCGGCGCTTCCGCCTGCGAGGACATAGTCTCGCGCACCAGCGTCGTCCTGTGCGCCCGCACCGCCTCCTCGACATAGGCTGGCGGCTGCGTCGAGGCGACCACCTTGGTGACCGCAATCGGTCCGAAGATGCTGTTGGCCAGCCAGCCGGCGGCAATCAGCACGACGGCGGCCGCGGCCCGCTGCAGCACGGAAAAGATCCGGACCCTGGCAAGCCCCCTTTCCAGCCGTCGCGCCGCTTCGGTCGTTGCCGGCCGCGCCATGCCAGCGGGTCGGGCAAGCGCGACGCGCAGCTCGTCGCGTGTCCTGAGATCCGCCATCACGCGCGCCGCGGCTTCCGGGCGCGCGGCGAGATACGCCTCGACCTCGATGCGGCGGGCGACCTCCAGCTGATCGTCGACATAACCGTCGAGGTCGGCATCCGTCACGGGATCGACAAGCTCGCTCATCACTCGTCTCCAACAATCCTGAGATTGGGCCGGGCCTTTGCCGGACCGCCCTCCTCCATGTCGCGCAGCGCGGCGCGCTCGGCCGATGCGCGACATCAGGGTTCCGAGCGGCACGCCGATGACATCGGCCGCCTGCTGGTAGGAAAGCCCCTCGACAGCGACGAGATGCAGCGCCGAACGCTGCTCGTGCGGCAGCGCCAGGAAGGCCTGCCTGACCTCCGCCAACCGCACCGAATGGTCCTGCGGCGCCGGCATGCTGGCGTCAGTCAGATGGCCGGCCTGTTCGATGCGCGCTACCTCCGACCGACGCGAGCGCATGCGGTCGATGAAGAGGTTGTGCATGATCGCAAACAGCCAGGCGCGCGGATTGCCGCCGGCGCGAAAGGTGCCGCGCCGCTCATAGGCGCGCACCAGCGCGTCATGCACGAGATCCTCGGCATCCGCGCCGTCGCGCGTCAGCGAGCGCGCATAGCGGCGCAGCGAGCCAAGCTGCCCGACAATATCGAAGCGTGCCATCGACCGTTTCATGCCCTGTTTACGGAGCATGTGGGGACTTTAATCCCGTGACCCGGCATTTTCTTTTGCGGAGAGCACGCATCCAGGCAGGGCAGCCCTGCGGCAAGGCCAAGGCGTTTCTGTTCGACCGTTCGCCGAGTCCTACACAAGAGCTCCTGAGCGATCCAGGCACTTTACACAGGGCTGATCCGGGCCGGAAAACCGCTGGCGCGCCGATATCGATTTGCGTATCACTCCGCTGCCATTGGAGTTCTTATCGATGTTCGAAGCCTTGCAACCGGCGCCTGCCGACAAGATCCTTGCCTTGATCGGCCTCTACCGCGCCGACCCGCGACCCGGCAAAGTCGACCTCGGCGTCGGCGTCTACAAGGACGTCGACGGCAGGACGCCGGTGATGCGCGCCGTGCGCGAAGCCGAGAAGCGGCTGCTCGCCAGCCAGGACACCAAGACCTATCTCGGCCTTGCCGGCGATACCGCATTCAACGCCGCGATGATCAAGCTTGCCTTTGGCGAGACGGCAGATTTGTCACGCATCCGCGCCGCGCAGGCGCCGGGCGGCTCAGGGGCGCTGCGGCTGGTGGCCGAGCTCCTGCAGCGCAGCCGTCCGGGCGCAACCGTCTGGCTGTCCGACCCGACATGGCCGAACCATCCGCCCGTGATGCGCGCCGCCGGGCTGCAGGTCCGCGACTATCCCTATTTCGACGCGGCTTCGGGCAGCGTGCGTTTCGACGACATGCTGGCGGCGCTGCGGACGGCGAACCGCGGCGACATTGTGCTCTTGCATGGTTGCTGTCACAACCCGACCGGCGCCAATCTGGATCTCGCGCAGTGGGCGCAGGTCGCCGATGTCCTCCTGGAGCGCGGCCTGCTGCCTTTCGTCGATATCGCTTATCAAGGTTTTGGCGAAGGTCTCGACGCCGACGCCGCTGGCTTACGGCTGCTGGCCGAGACAATGCCGGAAATGGTCGTCGCCTCGAGCTGCTCGAAGAATTTTGCCGTCTATCGCGACCGTGTCGGCGCCGCGATGATCCTGGCCAAGGATGGCGCCCAGGCCGACCTGGCGCTGGGCCAGATGCTGGCCGCGGCGCGCGCGCTCTATTCGATGCCGCCGGACCATGGCGCCGCGGCGGTGCGCATGGTGCTGGAAGACGCCAAGCTGAAGGCAGACTGGGAAGCCGAGCTCGAGGAGATGCGCCTGCGCATGTTGCGGCTGCGCGTGGCGTTCGCCGAGGCGCTTCGCCGGCAGTCCAACTCCGACCGTTTCGATTTCGTCGCCAGCCATCGCGGCATGTTTTCCCGCCTTGGCCTGACCGAAGCGCAGGTCGAGCGCCTGCGCGCCGAGCACGCCATCTACATGGTCGGCGACAGCCGCATCAACGTCGCTGGTTTGCCGGAAGAAGGCATGGACGAGCTCGCCAAGGCGATTGTTTCGGTCCTCGACTGAGAAGCCGCAACTGTGGACAAGTCGTGGCCGCCCAGCCGCAGCGTTGGTCGCCCGCGGCGCGGCGCGCTAGGGTTGGCGTCATGACACCCTCCAAGGACATTTCCCGGCTGATCGAGATCATGGCGGCGCTGAGAGCGCCGGAGACCGGTTGTCCCTGGGATGTCGAGCAGAATTTCTCGACCATCGCCCCCTATACGATCGAGGAAGCCTATGAAGTCTCGGATGCCATCGCGCGCGGCGACCTGGGCGATTTGCGTGACGAACTCGGCGATCTCCTGCTGCAGGTCGTCTACCACGCACAGATGGCGCAGGAGATCGGGGAGTTTGCGTTCGGCGATGTCGTCGAGGCGATCACCGCCAAGATGATCCGCCGCCATCCGCATGTCTTCGGAGACGAGAAGGCGCGCAGTGCCGGCATGGCCAAGGGCATGTGGGAGAAGATCAAGGCCGAGGAAAAAACCGAGAAGCGCAATGCCCGCATCGCCCGCGGCCTCGATCCCGAGGACCACGGCAAGGGGTTTCTGGACAGCGTGCCGGTCGCCCTGCCCGCTCTCACCCGGGCGTTGAAGCTGCAGGAGAAGGCGGCCCGCGTCGGCTTCGACTGGAGCGAGGCCGCCCCGATCCTCGACAAGATAGAAGAAGAGATCGGCGAATTGCGCGAAGCGCTCGCCAAGGGCGAAACCGCATCCATCAAGGACGAGTTCGGCGACATGCTGTTTGCCGTCGTCAATCTCGGCCGCCACCTCAAGCTCGATTCCGAGGCTGCGTTGAGCGGCACCAATGAGAAGTTCCGCTCGCGCTTCCACTATGTCGAGCAGGCGCTTGAGGCTACGGGCGGCTCGTTGGAGAAGGCAACGCTGGACGAGATGGAAGCGCTCTGGCAGCAGGCCAAAAGCGCAAAATAAACAAAAGTTTAGCTGCCGTTTTTGCGGTACAGCCGGCTTTCGATCTCCTGCCTGGCGCTGTGCGTTGCCAACAACGAAATGGTGACGCTGCCGTCCTCATTGTCGGTCCGCGATACGACGTCGCCATTGCGGTAGAGCCAGTCGACCTGGCCGAGCTGGGCAGGACTGAGCGTCACTGTCGTCTTTTCCAACTCACCCGAAAGCCGCGTTTCGATGAGCGCCTTCAGGGCGTCGATCCCTTCGCCGGTTACGGCCGAGATCGCAATGGGCGGCGCCTTGCCGCCCGCCCCTTCGGCAAGCAGCCGCTCCCGGTTGCCGTCATCCAACAGGTCGGTCTTGTTCCAGACCTCGATGACGCGCTTCGTGTCGCTCGCATCCACGCCAAGATCGCCAAGAATGCGCGCGACATCCTCGGCTTGCGCTGCGGTGTCCGGATCGGAAATGTCGCGCAGATGCAGCACGAGATCGGCCTCGACGACCTCTTCCAGCGTCGCCCGGAAGGCGGCGACCAGATGAGTCGGCAGATCGGAGATGAAACCGACCGTGTCCGACAGGATGATCGGCGTGCCGTGCTGCAGCCGCACGCGGCGCAGCGTCGGATCGAGAGTGGCAAACAGCATGTCTTCAGCCAGCACGCCTGCCCCGGTCAGCCGGTTGAACAGCGTCGACTTGCCGGCATTGGTGTAGCCGACGATCGCCACCACCGGGAACGGCACTTTCTTGCGCTTGGCGCGGTGCAGGTCGCGGGTACGGCGAACCGTTTCCAACTCGTGCTTCAGCTTGATGATCTTTTCCTGCAACTGCCGCCGGTCGGATTCGATCTGGGTTTCGCCGGGGCCGCCGAGAAAGCCCGCGCCGCCGCGCTGCCGCTCAAGGTGGGTCCAGCTCCGGACCAGCCGGCCCTTCTGGTAGTTGAGATGGGCGAGCTCGACCTGCAGCGTGCCTTCCTTGGTGCGCGCGCGCTCGCCGAAAATCTCGAGGATCAGCCCGGTGCGGTCCAGCACCTTGGCGTTGAATTCCTTTTCGAGATTACGCTGCTGAACCGGCGTCAGCGGATGGTCGACGACGACCACCTCCGCATGACCCTCTTTGACGATCTCAGCGAGCTCCGCGACCTTGCCGCTGCCGAGCAAGGTTGCCGGGCGCGGATCGTTGACTGTCACCACCGCGGTGTGGACGAGATCGAGATCGATGGCTCGGGCAAGGCCGACCGCTTCGTCATGCCTGGCGTCGGCCGAGCGCGTCAGGCGTGGACGATTGGTTTCGTCATCACCTCGTTGATGCCGGGTAAGCACAGGCACAATGACGACAGCCCGGGTCGGGCCCTTGGCTTCCGTCCCGGGATGATGCGCTGGTTTTCCGCGAACGGTGGTGTCCGCGTCTTTCTCACGTGCCAATAATCAGGCGCCCTGGCTTTCCTCGCCATCGAACATCTGAACCGGCTGGCTCGGCATGATCGTGGAAATGGCGTGCTTGTAGACGAGCTGCGAATGGCCGTCCCGCCGCAACAACACACAGAAATTGTCGAACGAAGTGACCACACCGGTCAGCTTCACGCCATTGATGAGGAAGATGGTAAGTGGATTTTTGCTCTTGCGAACTGAATTCAGGAACAGGTCCTGAAGGTTTTGCGATCGTTCCGCCATTTTTCTTGTCTTTCGCCGATCCCCTTCGGTCTGCAGGCCAATGCGCCAAATTACGTGGCACCTGTCAAGCGCGCAAACCCCCTCTTGCCGTCACAACGGCAAGCAGAACGAGATAGTTGAGGTTCATTCCAGTTGTGCGGTTATCAGGCTGGACTTTTTTCCGCAATGTCAAAAAAGGCCTGCCGCAACGAAAGTGTCATGGAACCGGGATGGCCATTTGCCACCGGAGCCCCGTCAATTTCAACCACGGGCATGGCGATTGTGGTCGCTGAGCTGATGAACGCTTCCCGGGCGGCCTTGGCTTCGGCGACCGAAAAGGAGCGTTCCTCGACCTTCAAACCGAGCTTGGCGGCGACATCGAACAGCGTCGTGCGGGTGATGCCGCGCAGGATGCCATGCTCGGCAGGCCGAGTGACCAATACACCGTCCCTGGTGACGATCCAGGCGTTCGAGGAGCCGCCTTCCTTGACGGTGCCATCGGCGTCGACGAACCAGGCCTCCTGGGCGCCGGCTTCCTTGGCCCTTTGCTTGGCGAGCACGTTGGGCAGAAGACCCGTGCTTTTGATGTCGACGCGATCCCAGCGATTCTCCGGGACGGTGATGACCTTGACGCCGGTCTCCGCGCGCTTGGCCTGGGCCGCCGGATCGGCTTTCCTCGCCGTGATGACAAGCGCCGACCTGGCGTTCGCCGGGAAGACAAAGTCGCGGCTGGCGACGCCGCGCGTCACCTGGAGGTAGACGAGGCCATTGACGACATGGTTGCGGCGCACCACCTCGCGCAGCAGCATCGGCAGCACGCCTTCCGAGACGGGCCAGGCGATCGACAGCTCCTTCAGCGAGCGTTTGAGCCGGGCAAGATGGCGCGGCATGTCGACGATGTAGCCGCGCGCCACTTCGCAGACCTCGTAGACGCCGTCGGCGAACTGGTAGCCGCGATCCTCGATATGGACGCTGGCTTCAGCATGGACGACGTAACGCCCGTTGACATAGGCAATGCGCGGCATGGGTTACCTCAGCGAAACGTCCGGCTTTCTTAGGCGATTCCGGCGCGACCGTAATGGACAATCACGTGGGCCACGGCCCGCTCTCCATCTTGACGCAATTCCGGACGGAAAACCGCCTCGCACTCTTCCTGGAATTGCTTAGACCCCAAGCGACTTCAGCTTGCGATGCAGCGCGGAGCGCTCCATGCCGATGAACTCGGCGGTTTTCGAGATGTTGCCGCCGAAGCGGTTGATCTGGGCGATCAGGTAGTCCTTCTCGAACTGTTCGCGCGCTCGCGCAGCGGCAGCGCCATGATGTGCTGGTCCGACTGGTTGGGCGTGCGCGGCATGACATCGCCGATCTCGGAGGGCAAAAGATCGGCGGTGATCGGCGCGTCCGCATCGTCGCCGCGCGCCAGGATCATCAATCGCTCGACATTGTTGCGCAGCTGGCGAACATTGCCCGGCCAGTTGTGGGCCTGCAGCACTGCGAGCGCGTCATCGCCGATGCGGCGCGGCCTGATGCCGGCCTGGCGGGCGATCTGCTTCATGAAATTGTCGACGAGATAGGGAATGTCCTCGCGCCGCTCGGCGAGCCCCGGCACGATGACCGGGACCACCGCGAGGCGATGGTAGAGATCCTCGCGGAAGCGGCCGTCGGCGATCATCGCCTCAAGGTTCTGCGAGGTGGACGAGATGATGCGGACATCGACCTTGACGCGCTTGGTGCCGCCTACCCGCTCGAATTGCTGTTCGACCAGCACGCGCAGGATCTTGTTCTGCGTCTCGCGCGGCATGTCGGCCACTTCGTCGATGTAGAGGATGCCGCGATGCGCCTCTTCCAGCGCGCCGACCTTGCGCTCGGTGCCGTTCGATTCGGTGCCGAACAGCTCGATCTCCATACGTTCGGGCGTGATGGTGGCGGCGCTCAGCGTGACGAACGGGGCGGCCTTGCGCGACGATAGCGTGTGGATGGCGCGCGCCGTCAGCTCCTTGCCGGAGCCGGACGGGCCGACAATCATGACGCGGCTGTTGGTCGGCGCGACGCGCTCGATAGTCTGCCGCAACTGGCTCATCGCCGACGACATGCCGATCAGGTCGAAGGTTTCGCCGCTGCGCTGCTTGAGGTCGGAGACCTCACGCCGCAGATTGGAGGTCTCGATCGCGCGCTCGGCGACAAGGATGAGGCGATCGGCCTTGAACGGCTTTTCGATGAAATCATAGGCGCCGCGGCGGATGGCCGAGACCGCCGTTTCGATGTTGCCGTGACCGGAGATCATCACCACCGCCATGCTGGGGTGCATGGTCTTGATCTCGTCGAGCAGCGCCAGGCCATCGAGGCGCGAGCCCTGCAGCCAGATATCGAGGAAAATCAAGCGCGGCGCGCGATCGGCAATCGCCGCCAGCGCGCTGTCGGCATCATGAGCCGTGCGGGTTTCGTGACCTTCGTCGCTCAAAATACCGGCGACGAGCTCGCGGATGTCTTCCTCGTCATCGACGATGAGAATGTCAGACGCCATTACCGACCTTTTCAGTTTCTCGTTCGTGTTCGCTTCGACCTTCACCGCGTGGCGGCGCGGCAATGACCGTTGCCGGCGGCAGGATGATCGAGATCATCGCGCCGCGGCCACCGTGGAAATCCGATGGCGCGTCGTGCAATTCGAGACGGCCGCCATGGTCCTCCACAATCTTCTTGACGATAGCGAGGCCGAGCCCGGTGCCCTTCTCGCGTGTCGTCATATAGGGCTCGAGCAGCCTTTGGCGATTCTCACGCGGCAGGCCCTTGCCGTTGTCGATAACGTCGATTCGTATGGCGCCATCTTGGCGCCCGGCTTGAATCCGGATTGTGCCGTCTGAACGGTCTTGCGCATCAAGCCCGTCGATCGCTTCGGCGGCGTTCTTGATGACGTTGCCGAAAGCCTGCGCCATCAGGCGGCTGTCGAAGGTGCCCTTGAGCGGTTCGCTGCCGAAATCGCGCTGGAAAGCGATATCCGAGCGGCTGACTTCAACCAGGAAAGAGGCCTCGCGCAACGATTCGCGCAGGTCGATGGCTTTCATCTCGGGCTTGGGCATGCGGGCGAAGGCCGAGAACTCGTCGACCATGCGGCCGATATCCTCGACCTGGCGGATGATAGTGTCGGTGCACTGATCGAAGACCTCGCGGTCCTCGGTGATGACCTTGCCGTAGCGGCGCTTGATGCGCTCGGCAGAGAGCTGGATGGGCGTCAGCGGGTTCTTGATCTCATGCGCGATGCGCCGCGCCACGTCCGCCCAGGCTGAGGAGCGCTGCGCCTGGACGAGATCGGTGATGTCGTCGACGGTGACGACATAGGATTTCTCTTCCGAGCCGTCGTCGCCGGCCTCGACGGTGATCTGGACATTGAAAGTCCGCTCGACGCCGGTGCGGAAGAAGGTCACCTGCTCGCGATAGACCGGCTTGCCGGATTGCCGGCCGATTTCGAAGACGCGACCGACATGCGGCAGGATCGCCGACAGGTTCTGGCCGAGCGCCGCGTTGGCCGATATCCCCATCATGGTTTCGGCGGAGCGGTTGACGATGGTGACGATGCCGTAGGGATCGACGCCGATGACGCCTGCGGTGACGCCGGCCAGCACCGCCTCGGAGAAACGGCGGCGCTCGTCGATCAGATCCTTGGCCGAGAGCAACTCGTTGCGCTGCGATTTGAGCTCCAGGATCATGTTGTTGAAGGTCTCGCCGAGCGAGGCGACGTCGCCATCTGAATGACGCACCGCGACGGCGACGTCGAGGTTGCCGGTAGCCACCTCATCGGCGGCGCCGATCAACTGCCGGATCGGCCGCACCAGACGGTCGGCGACCGCAATGCCGGTCCAGATCGCCGACAGGATAATGATCAGCGTAAGCGACAGATAAGGCAGCGCGAACGCCACTTGCGATGTGCGACGGTTGTCCTCGAGATTGCGGTATTCGTCCGTGTTGGCCCTGACGATCTGGCGCGCCTTGATCACGTCGGGATCGACCAGGCGAATGGTGTAGAGATAGAGCCCTTCGATCTCGCGCAGCTTGATGATGGCGCCCATGATGTTGCGCGTTTTCGGCTCGATCAGCACCGGCTTGCCGTCCGAGGCGGTTTCGACCGCGCCCGACGGCGGGTCGGGCATCTTGAAATCGGCATCGGTCTGGGCGTTCATCACGAACGAGCCGTCCGACTTGACCAGGGCCGCATGCGCCAGCCCGCGACCGACGGCTTCCTTGTTCATAAGATCGAGAAAACCGCCCCGGTCGAGACCCCAGAGCGTGCGCGAAGCGTCGAGATCATAGGCCATTGACAGCGTCGTGCCCTGCAGATTGCGCGCATTCTCCTGGACATAGGCGTCAGCGATCGACAACGACGAGTTGACGATCGCCTTGGTGCGGAGCTCGAACCAGCGGTCGAGGCCGATATCGAGCGTGATCGAGGCGATGATCGCCACCATGATCGCCGGAATCGCGGCGACCAGCGCGAACATCGCCACGATGCGCACATGCAGCCGAGAGGCGGCCCTGCCATGCTTGCGCGCCATGACGATGCGATGAACCTCGCGGGCCACCAGCGCGATCAGGAACAGGACGAACACGGCGTTGGCGGCGATCAGCGCCAAAGTGGTGTCGGCGGTCGGCGCGATCGGTGTTGCTCCGACCAGAATCGCAAATGAGATCGCGGCCGTGATCATCGCTCCGGCAATCGCGACCACACCGGGCAGCGCCAGCAGCCGGCGGCCGTCGCGCGTGCCCGCCTGGCTGAAAAGCGGTTGGGTCAGGATCGGAGCCTCAGCTGCCATGTCGCTGTACAGAGTCGGTCATTGGGTCGGATGTATGCAACGCATTGTGGCGATTATGCAACAAGTGTGGCCGTGAGGAAAATCTTTCCCCCGATCAATTCACCGACAGGACGAGAAGACGC
Source organism: Mesorhizobium sp. ORM8.1 (assembly GCF_053005525.2). Taxonomy (NCBI): domain Bacteria; kingdom Pseudomonadati; phylum Pseudomonadota; class Alphaproteobacteria; order Hyphomicrobiales; family Phyllobacteriaceae; genus Mesorhizobium; species Mesorhizobium sp. ORM8.1. The sequence goes on from NZ_CM132600.1 coordinate 147,869, forward strand.
CAAACGGGATGGGCACAAAGTCGACCCGGCTAGGCATCTAAGTCGTTGTTTTATGGTATCTTTTCCCAGCTGCGGCGTGTTTTTCGCTGCGGTTCAAGGCTGCCGGGTGGACTTATAGACGTTGACGCCAAGCTCGCGAATTTTCTTGCGCAGCGTGTTGCGGTTGAGACCGAGCAGTTCGGCCGCCTTGATCTGGTTGCCGCGCGTTGCCGTCATCGATGCCAGCACCAGCGGGAATTCGACCTCGGCAAGGATGCGCTGGTAGAGCCCAGCCGGCGGCAGGTCGCCGGCGAAGGATGCAAAATAGCGCTGCAGGAAATGCTCGACCGCCTGGCCGATCGACAGATCGTCGGGAATGAGCGGGCCGCCGCCGGGAACGACCGGCCTGTCGCCGGTCTTCAGCTCGGAATCGATAATCTCCGACGATATCTCGTCCTGGGAGTAAAGGGCCGCCAGCCGGCGCACCAGGTTCTCCAGCTCGCGCACGTTGCCCGGCCAGGGATAGCGCTTCATCAACTCGATGCCGCCCGCCGAAATGCGCTTGGTCTGCAAGCCCTCACTGGCGCCCTGCTTGAAGAAATGCCGCACCAGGTCGGGAATGTCCTCGGAACGCTCGCGCAGCGCCGGCAACCGCAACGGCACGACGTTCAAGCGGTAGAACAGGTCCTCGCGGAACAGGCCCTGGTTGATCAGTGTCCTGAGATCCTTGTTGGTGGCGGCGACGATGCGCACGTCGGTCTTGATCGGCGTGCGGCCGCCGACGGTGGTGTATTCGCCCTGCTGCAGCACACGCAGCAGGCGGGTTTGCGCCTCCATCGGCATGTCGCCGATCTCGTCGAGGAACAGCGTGCCGCCCTCGGCCTGCTCGAAGCGGCCGGTGGAGCGGTTCTGCGCCCCGGTGAAGGCGCCTTTCTCGTGGCCGAACAGTTCCGATTCGATGAGGTCGCGCGGGATCGCCGCCATGTTGATCGCAACGAAGGGGCCGCCGCGGCGGCGGCCATATTCGTGCAGCGCGCGCGCCACCAGCTCCTTGCCGGTGCCGGATTCGCCTGAAATCATCACCGTCAGATCGGTCTGCATCATGCGCGCCAGCATGCGGTAGATGTCCTGCATGGCGGCGGAGCGGCCGACCAGCGGCATGGCATCGGGCTGCTCGTCGGCACGGGAGTCGAGCTTGGGCCGTTTCGGCTCGGCGAGGGCCCGGTTGACGATGCTGAGCAGCTCAGTCAGGTCGAAGGGCTTGGGCAGATATTCGTAGGCGCCGGTTTCGGAGGCGCGGATCGCGGTCATGAAGGTGTTTTGCGCGCTCATGACGATGACCGGCAACTCTGGGCGCGCTTTCTTGATGCGCGGCAGCATATCAAAGGCGTTCTCGTCGGGCATCACCACATCGGTGATGACCAGGTCGCCCTCGCCGGCCGCCACCCAGCGCCACAGCGTCGAGGCGTTGGAGGTGACGCGCACCTCATGGCCGACGCGCGACAGCGCCTGATTGAGCACGGTCCGGATGGCCGCATCGTCGTCGGCGACCAGAATATTGCCGCGAACGGTCATTGGCGGTCTCCTTCAGTTTCGTCGCCGGGGCCGGGCGGGTTTGCCTTCCAGGCCGGCATCAAGACGCGGAAATTGGTGCCGCGCGGCGTCGAATCGCATTCGATGACGCCGCCATGCTCGCCGACGATCTTGGCGACCAGTGCCAGGCCGAGGCCCGAGCCGTTCGGCTTGGTGGTGATGAACGGATCGAACAGGATCGGCAGGATGTCCTCGGACACGCCGGGACCGTTGTCATGCACGCAAAACTCGAGCGGCAGCGAGACGCGATCCTGCGTTCCGGGCACCGAAACGCGGATGCCGGGCCGGAAAGCCGTCGACAGGACGATCTCGCCCTGCGGGTCGGCGCCGATCGCCTCGGCGGCATTCTTGACCAGGTTGAGGAACACCTGGATCAGCTGGTCGCGGTTGGCGAAGACTGGAGGAAGCGATGGATCATATTCCTCCAAGATCTTGATCCGCTTGGCAAAACCGTTCTTGGCGATCGCCTTCACATGATCGAGCACGACATGGATGTTGACGGGATAGCGCTCGATCGGCCGTTCGTCGGAAAACACTTCCATGCGATCGACCAGCGAGACGATGCGGTCGGTCTCGTCGGTGATCAGGCGGGTGAGCGCGCGGTCCTCGTCAGAGGCGGAGAGCTCGAGCAGCTGGGCGGCGCCGCGGATACCGGAAAGCGGGTTCTTGATCTCATGCGCGAGCATGGCGGCAAGGCCGGTAACGGAACGCGCAGCGCCGCGATGCGTCATCTGGCGGTCGATCTTGTCGGCCATCGACCGTTCCTGGAACATCACCACGACGGAACCCGGAAACTCCGGTACCGGCGCGACGTAGAGATCGACCATCTTCTCGATGCCGAGACGGGGCGAGGAAACGTCGACGCGATATTCGTTGACCGGCGCGCGGCGCTCGCGCACCTGGTCGACCAGTGTCAGCAGCGGGCTGCCGAACGGCACCAGCTTGGACAGCGTGTTGCGGGCAAGCATGGTCGCGCTGGAGCGGAAGAAATCCTCGGCATCCGCGTTGGCGAAGATGATGAAGCCGTCCGGATCGACCATAATCACTGGCCGGCGAATGGTGTTGAGCACAATGTTGGCGGCATCCGCCATGTCGTTTGACTGCGGGACGTTGGCCTTCATGCCGCGCTCCGCATTCCAGGCGTTGCAGACCCTTCGGAAAATGTTCGACGCAATTCGGTAATGACCTCGGCCGGTTCAAAGGATGTGAGGATGCGCTTGCGCTGGTCGGCGGGAACATCGGGAGCGTGGCGGTCGAGATACCAGCCGAGATGCTTGCGCGCCTGGCGCAGACCGCTTTCAACGCCGTAGAGCGAGAGCATGTCCTCATGGTGGGCTACGATGTAATCGGCGAGCATTTCCGCCGTTTCAGGGACGCCGCTTGCCGCCGCGCCGATGGCTCGGGCCGCAATGGCGCCCGCAATCCACGGCGCGCCATAGTGGGCGCGGCCGATCATCACCGCGTCGGCGCCGGATTGTTCGAGGATTGCTGCTGCCTCTTCCGGTGAGCCGACGTCGCCATTGGCTACCACGGGAATCGAGACCGCTTGCTTGACGCGGGCGATCGCCCGCCAGTCGGCCTTGCCCTGGTAGAACTGGCAGCGCGTGCGGCCATGCACCGTCACCATCCTGACGCCCGCCTGTTCGGCGCGGCGCGCCAGCATCGGCGCGTTGAGCGCGCCTTCGTCCCAGCCAAGCCGCATCTTGACCGTCACCGGCACCGAAACGGCGCCAACCACGGCCTCGATCAGCGACAGCGCATGGTCGAGATCGCGCATCAGCGCGGAACCGGCATAACCGCCGGTCACCTTCTTGGCCGGGCAGCCCATGTTGATGTCGATGATGTCGGCGCCCTCACCTGCCGCTATGCGCGCGCCTTCGGCCATTTGCGCGGCCTCGCGGCCGGCAAGCTGGACCATGTGCACAGGCAGGCCGGAATGACGGATGCGCAGGTCGCAACCGGCCCTGCCCTTGGCCAGCTCGCCGCTTGCCACCATTTCGGACACGACCAGCCCGGCGCCATGCGCGTGGGCACGCCTGCGGAACGGCTCGTCGGTGATGCCCGACATCGGCGCGAGGAAGATACGGTTGCGAATCCGCACATCGCCGACGTCGAGTGGCGACGCCAATTTGGTCAGTTCAGCCATGCACAAAAACCAAGCATGTTCTTTCGTTGCACATTCTCTAGACAGAAGTGTGGCATTGTGCAACGCGCAATGACGTCACATTAAGGCGCATTTTGGAAAATGCTGGCCTTCGGCCAAGACCGCGACTAGGACCGATCCGAATGAGCGAGGCAAGCGAAAAGCAAGCGTCTAGCCCAAGCGGCGGTATTGGGGTGGTGATCGTCGCCGCCGGCCGTGGCGCGCGCGCCGGACAGGCCGACGGCCCGAAGCAGTACCAGCGCATCGGCGGCCGCGCCGTCATCGCGCATACGCTGGACATCTTTCTCGCGCACCCGATGATCGGCACGGTGGTCGTTGCCATCCATGCCGACGATGCCGAGCTCTTCGAGCGCGCGGCTAGTGGACATGGTGAGCGCCTCGTCACGGTGATCGGCGGCTACTCACGGCAGGCTTCGGTACGACTGGGGCTGCTGGCGCTGAAGGACTACGCGCCTGGAAAGGTGCTGGTTCATGACGCGGTGCGGCCCTTCGTCGATGCGGCGATCATCGACCGCACCATCGAGGCGATCGACGATCGTCAGGGTGCGTTGCCCTGTCTTCCTGTCGCCGACACACTGAAGCGCGAATCCGCTACCGGCATGATCGAGGAAACCGTGTCGAGAGCCGGCCTGCACGCCGCGCAGACGCCGCAGGGTTTTCCCTATGCGTCGCTGCTTGCGGCGCATGAGAAGGCGCATACCTCGGCAAGGAAGATTTTACCGATGACGCGGCCATTGCGGAATGGGCGCAGATCCCGGTCAAGATCGTTCCCGGATCGCCGGACAACGTCAAACTCACCTGGGCAAGGGATATCGCATTGGCCGATCAGCGGCTCTCCAGCGCTCTGGCGCGCTTTCCCGATATCCGCACCGGCAATGGCTACGATGTCCATGCGTTCGAGCCCGGCGATCACGTGACGCTCTGTGGAATTGCCATCCCGTTTGATCGCAAGCTTTCCGGCCATTCGGATGCCGATGTCGGGCTGCACGCGCTCACCGACGCGCTGCTTGCCACATGCGGCGAAGGCGATATCGGCACGCATTTCCCGCCGTCTGACCCGCAATGGAAAGGCGCTGCCTCGAAGATCTTCGTCGAGCATGCGGCAAGACTGGTGCGCGAGCGCGGCGGGCGCATCGCCAATGCCGACATCACGCTGATCTGCGAGGCGCCGCGCGTCGGGCCGCATCGCGCGGCGATGACACAGGCGCTTGTCGCCATGCTCGGCATTGCGCCGGAGCGCATTTCGATCAAGGCGACGACCAACGAAAAGCTCGGCTTTGTCGGGCGCGGCGAAGGCATCGCGGCGATCGCCACCGCAAGCGTCGTCTATCCGGGAGACGTGCCGGCATGAGCAACGCAGAGTTAGCCAACGCCCTGCTCCAGGCCTGCCAGCAGCACGGCATCATGCTGGCGACGGCAGAAAGCTGCACCGGCGGCCTGATCATCGCGGCGCTGACCGACATCGCCGGCTCGTCGGCCGTGGTCGATCGCGGCTTCATCACCTATTCCAACGAAGCCAAGATGGAGATGCTCGGCGTCTCCGGGGCGACGCTCGACGCGCATGGCGCTGTCTCGCGCGAGACGGTGCTGGAAATGGCGGCGGGTGCGCTGGCGCATTCGCAAGCACGCCTCTCGCTCGCCGTCACCGGCATTGCCGGCCCGAGTGGCGGTTCGGCGGAAAAGCCGGTCGGCCTGGTCTGGTTCGGCATCGCGCTTGCCGGCCAGCCGGTCGTCGCCGAGCGACAGTTGTTCGGCCAGAAGGGCCGCGAATTCATCCGCCATGAGACCGTGCGGCGCGCGCTGCAGCTCGGGCTGCGTGCGCTCGGCAAGGACTAGGCCGTTCTCGGTCCGTAGATCACGTCGGCGCGCTTTTCGAAGGCCTCTGAAAACATGCGGAAGGCGCGATCGAACATCGTGCCCATCAGGGCGCCGAGGATGCGGCTCTTGAATTCGTAGTCGATGAAGAAGTGCACTTCGCAGCCCTTGTCGGCAGGATCGAAACGCCAGATGTTGCTGAGATATTTGAACGGGCCGTCGATATATTTGACGTCGATGGCGCGCTCGGCCGGATTGAGCAGCACCTGCGTGGCGAAAGTCTCGCGGATCGCCTTGTAGCCGATGCTCATATCGGCAACCAGAATGGTGCGGCCGTCGCGTTCCTTGCGCGAGCGCACGGTGAGCGAGTCACAAAGCGGCAGGAATTGCGGATAGGCCTCGATGTCGGCCACCAGCGCGAACATCTCTTCCGGTGTATGCGCGACGCGGCGGGTCGCCTCGAATTTCGGCATAGAGCGTCAGCTGGCCTTCTTGAGCTGTGCCTCGCGCGCCGCGCGCAACCTGGCGAAGTCCTCGCCGGCATGATGCGAGGAACGCGTCAGCGGGCTCGACGCTACCAGGAGGAAGCCCTTGGTCTTGCCGATCGTCTCGAACGACTTGAACTCGTCCGGCGGGACGAAGCGGACCACCGGATGATGCTTCTTCGAAGGCTGCAGGTACTGGCCGATAGTCATGAAGTCGACGTTGGCCGAACGCAAATCGTCCATCAATTGCAGCACTTCGTTCCGCTCCTCGCCGAGGCCGACCATGATGCCGGACTTGGTGAAGATGGAGGGATCAAGTTCCTTGACACGCTGCAGCAGCCGGATCGAATGGAAATAACGGGCGCCGGGGCGCACCGTCAGGTAGTTCGACGGCACGGTTTCCAGATTGTGGTTGAAGACGTCGGGCTTGGCGGCCACGACGATCTCCAGCGCGCCGTCCTTGCGCAGGAAGTCCGGCGTCAGGATTTCGATCGTGGTCGAAGGCGTTGCCGCGCGGATGGCGCGAATGACGTCAGCGAAATGCTGTGCGCCGCCATCAGCGAGATCGTCGCGGTCGACGGAGGTGATGACGACGTGGCTGAGGCCCATCTGCTTGACGGCGTGGGCGACGCGCGCCGGCTCGTCAGCGTCAAGCGCGGTCGGGATGCCGGTGGCGACATTGCAGAAGGCGCAGGCGCGCGTGCAGATCTCGCCCATGATCATGAAGGTGGCGTGCTTCTTTTCCCAGCACTCGCCGATGTTGGGGCAGCCAGCCTCCTCGCACACCGTCACCAGCTTGTGCGACTTCACGATCTCGCGGGTTTCGGCGTAGCCCTTCGATACGGGCGCCTTGACGCGGATCCAGTCGGGCTTGCGCAGCACCTCCTGGTCGGGCTTGTGCGCCTTCTCGGGATGCCGCAGGCGCGGCGCGTTGGCGATCGTGTCGAGAACAGTGACCATCTCAAACCCTTCGCGGCCGCGCTTCCCGTGCAGCCGCCTGTTTTCAGTCATCTAGGACTTTTCGAGGCAAAGAAAAAGGCCGCGGCGGCGCATGCCGCCACGACCGTTTTCGCATAGCGACGCTTGGCGCGCCTCAGCGACGCATTCGCGCCTTAGCGGCGCACCAGCCGCCCGACGAAGATCAGCAGGCAGGCGCCGATGAAACCGGTGATCAGATAGGCGACCCAGCCGACACCGAAGACGCCAATATTCAAGGCCTGTAGGATGGCATTCAGCACAATCGCGCCGACGATGCCCATTATGATGTTCATGACGATGCCGGTGTTGCTCTTCATGACCATCTCGGCGAGCCAGCCCGCCAGACCACCGACGATAATTGCTGTAATCCAGCCGACGCCATTCATGTGCATATGCCAACTCCTCCTGTGTCAGGTGAAAATGCCGGATACGAACTGCCTTGCCGTCAGGTGCCTCCGGCGGTTGCGTGTGAGTCTCGCAAGCGCAATTTATCATGCGTTCAAGGCGCGGCCATAGGCGTCGAGCACACTTTCCTTCATCATTTCCGACAGCGTCGGATGCGGGAAGATGGTGTGCATCAACTCTTCCTCGGTGGTCTCCAGGTTCATCGCCACAACAAAACCCTGGATCAGCTCGGTCACCTCGGCGCCGACCATATGGGCGCCGAGCAGCTGTCCGGTCTTCTTGTCGAAGATCGTCTTGATGAAACCCTGGTCCTCGCCGAGCGCGATGGCCTTGCCGTTGGCGCTGAACGGGAAGCGGCCGACGCGAATATCCTTGCCTTCGGCCTTGGCCTTGGCTTCGGTCAAGCCGACCGAGGCGACCTGCGGGTTGCAATAGGTGCAGCCGGGGATCTTCAATTTGTCGATGGCGTGCACGCCGGGGAAGTTGGCGATCTTTTCGATACAGACCACGCCTTCATGCTCGGCCTTGTGGGCCAGCATCGGCGGTCCGGCGACGTCGCCGATGGCGTAGATGCCGGGCACATTCGTCTTGCCGTAACCGTCGACGACGACGCAGCCGCGATCGGTCTTCACGCCAAGCGCTTCAAGGCCGAGGTTTTCGATGTTGCCCTGCACGCCGACAGCCGAGATCATGCGGTCGGCGGTGATCTTCTCGACCTTGCCGTCCTTCATCTCGACATGCGCGGTGATCGAATTGGCCGATTTATCGACCTTGGTCACCTTGGCTTCGAGGATAATCTTCATCCCCTGCTTCTCGAACTGTTTTTGCGCGAATTTCGAGACCTCGGCGTCCTCGACCGGCATCACCGCCGGCAGCAGCTCGACCACGGTCACCTCGGCGCCCATGGTGCGATAGAAGGAGGCGAACTCGATGCCGATGGCGCCCGAGCCCATGACCAGCAGCGACTTCGGCATCTCCTTCGGCACCATGGCCTCGAAATAGGTCCAGATCAGCTTGCCGTCGGGCTCGATGCCGGGCAGCGCGCGCGGCCGGGCGCCGGTCGCCAGGATAATGTGCTTGGCCGTATATGTGCCCTCGCCCTTGACGCCCTTCGGCACCGGCGGCTGCGGCTCCATCGGCTTCTTGGCGGTCTTGGAGACGACGATCTCGCCGGGCTTGGACAGTTTCGCCTCGCCCCAGATGACGTCGACCTTGTTCTTCTTCATCAGGAAGCCGACGCCGGTGTTGAGCCTGAGCGACACTTTTCGCGAACGGTCGACGACAGCGGCCGTATCGGGGCTAATCTTGCCGCCTTCGAGCTTCAGCCCATAATCCTTGAGGTGATCGGAATAATGCATGATCTCGGCCGAGCGCAGCAGCGCCTTGGTCGGGATGCAGCCCCAGTTAAGGCAGATGCCGCCAAGATGCTCGCGCTCCACGATCGCCGTCTTGAAGCCGAGCTGGGCGGAGCGCACCGCCGTGACATAGCCGCCGGGGCCGGAGCCGATGATGATGACGTCGTAGGATTCAGCCACGGGTTTTCTCCGATTTTCTTTCTAGAGTTCCAGCATCACGCGCACGAGCGGCGCCAGCGCCTGCCCGATGTTTCGCGTGTTTTCAGCATCGAGATGGACACCGTCGAGCGGCGTGGTGGTCGCTACGCTGCCGGCATCGAAGAAGCCGCAGCCGGCCTCGTCGGCGAGCGCCGAATATTGTGCCGCCAGCCGCCGCGAGGCGTCGTCGCCGCCAGCGAACATTTCCTTGAATTCGGCATTGTCGGTGCGCGAGACAGTTGGCGGCGCGACGAGCAGGATCTGCGGCGGCGCCCAGTCGAATGGATAATCATGGCCGCGCACGATATCGATCAAGCGCTGCATGCCTTGCTTGGCGGCGACAGGATTGCCATGGATCCACGGCTTCATGTCATTGGAGCCGAGCAGCATGATGATCAGGTCGAGCGGCGCGTGGCTGGTCAGGATTGTCGGCAGCACGCGGGCGCCGTTGCGGTCGGCGCCGGCCAGATGGTCGTCGAAGGCGGTGGTGCGGCCGTTCAGCCCCTCGGCAATGACCTCGACATCGCTGCCGAGTTCAGCCTTGAGCGCGCTCGGCCAACGATCTTCCAGCGCATGCCGTCCAAGGCTGGCGGCGTCATAACCCCAGGTCAGCGAGTCGCCGTAGCAGAGAATGGTCTTCACGCGTTTGCCCCGCTTCTACCAAAGCCTATCTGAGCGCGCCCGACCCGCCAGCGCACGAACAGCCAATGCACGATGATGGTCGCCAGTCCGGGTAAGCCAAGGCCTGCAAGGAACGGCATGTCGTTCCTGACGACCGCCGCACTGCTGTCGCTGTAGAGGGTCAACGCAACCAGCAGGACAAGCAGCACGGCAAACACCATCAGTGTCCACTTGCCAGTTTTGGCCACTGCCGCGACGGGGGCGTTCGTCAACTGGGCGATGAAAAAGACAAAGGTGACGACGAACGTCACCAGCATCGAGACTGCGAAGGCGACGATGTATGCTCCCTGATCGTCGGTGGCGACAGCCTGCCACTGCGCCACCAACCCGCCGGCGAGGCCGGAAAGGATAAACGCGAAAAGGCTGGTGAAGAATATCCGCACCGCCTTTTCCTTCCTAGACCAGCATGCCCATCGGGTTTTCGATCATGCGCTTGAAGGCGCCGAGCAGTTCGGCGCCGAGCGCGCCGTCGACGGCGCGGTGATCGGTCGAGAGCGTCACCGACATGACGGTGGCGATCTCTGATCTCGCCATTCTTGACCACCGCCCGCTCCTCGCCGGCACCGACCGCCAAAATCGTCGCATGCGGCGGGTTGATGACGGCGGCAAAGTCCTTGATGCCGAACATGCCGAGGTTGGACACCGCCGTGGTACCGCCCTGATATTCTTCCGGCTTCAGCTTGCGGCTCCTGGCGCGGCTGGCGAGGTCCTTCATCTCGTTGGAGATGGTCGACAGCGTCTTTTCATCGGCATGGCGGATGATCGGCGTGATCAGGCCGCCGGGGATCGAGACGGCAACACCGACATCGGCATGCCGGTGCTTGACCATGGCGCTTTCGGTCCAGGAGGCGTTGGCATCCGGCACAGCCTTCAAGGCCATCGCCATCGCTTTGATGACCATATCGTTGACCGAGAGCTTGTAGACCGGAGCTTCGCCCTTGTCGGTCTTCTTCGTCGGGGCTGCCGCATTGAGCTGCGTGCGCAGCGCCAACAGCGCGTCGAGCTCGCAATCGAGCGTCAGGTAGAAATGCGGGATGGTCGACTTGGCCTCGACCAGGCGGCGCGCGATGGTCTTGCGCATATTGTCGTGCGGGACAAGTTCGTAGGAGCCCTGCTCGAAGAGCTTCAGCACCTGGTCGTCCGACATCGCCTTGGGCGCGGCTGCGGGAGCCGCAGCAGGCGCGCCCGCCGGAGCTTTCGCGGCAGGGGCTGCTGTGGCGCCGCCGGAAGAGATCGCAGCCTCGACGTCGGCGCGAACCACGCGGCCATGTGGACCAGAGCCGGTCAGCCCAGCCACATCGACGCCGGCGTCCTTGGCGATACGGCGCGCCAATGGCGAGGCGAACACGCGCTCGCCGTGCGATTGGCTGATCTCCCCCTTGTGGGGGAGATGGCCGGCAGGCCAGAGGAGGGCGCCTCGCGCTGAGAGGTCGGCGGGACAGCGCCCCCCTCTGTCGGCTTCGCCGACATCTCCCCCACGGGTGGGGAGATTGGCGCCTTGTCCTGCTTGGCCTCGGCCTTCGGCGCGGCATCACCACCGCCTTTTGCCGCGGCGCCCGCATCCTCGCCTTCGCCGGCCAGGATGGCGATCAGCGCATTGACCTTCACGCCTTCGGTGCCGGCCGGAACGACCAGCTTGGCGACGGTGCCTTCATCGACGGCTTCGACTTCCATTGTCGCCTTGTCGGTTTCGATCTCGGCGATGACGTCGCCGGGCGAAACCTTGTCGCCTTCCTTGACCAGCCACTTGGAGAGATTGCCCTCTTCCATCGTGGGCGAGAGCGCCGGCATGGTGATGTTGATGGGCATCGCTCACTCCTGAATGAATTTGAACAGGCCGCGCATGACGGTCAGCGTGGCGACGATGAACACGGGCGGCAAGAACCCGAAATGGAAGCTGGCTTTGCTCATTTCGAGGTTCATCATGCCACCGGTCTGATCAAGCTGTGCGGAACCGGTTGCAACAATTGCCAGGACTAGCGAGGCGGCACCGCTGAGCATCAGCAGAACCGCATCGAACTTCCCGGTCATGCGGCGCACGCAAAAGGCCACAGCAACGGTAGGGACGATAACGGCAGCTAGAATCCAGAAGGATGGCATACGCACTGTTCCTAGCGATAGGTAACGGCTTTGACGGCCTCGACGACCTCGCCGACATTGGGCAATGCCAGTTTTTCGAGGTTGGCCGCGTAAGGCATCGGCACGTCCTTGCCGGCGATGGTGATCACCGGCGCATCGAGGAAGTCGAAGGCGCGTTGCGACACCTGGTTGGCGATATGATCGCCGACCGAGTTCTGCGGGAAGCCTTCTTCCACGACCACCAGCCGGTTGGTCTTCTTCACCGAGGCGATGATCGTGTCGAAATCGAGCGGCCGAACGGTTCTGAGATCGATGATCTCGGCATCGATGCCCATGCCGCGCAGTTCGGCTTCCGCCTTGACCGCATAGGTCATGCCGATGCCGAAGGAGACGAGGGTAACGTCCTTGCCCTGCTTGTGGATGCGCGCCTTGCCGATCGGCAGCACGAAATCGTCGAGCTTCGGCACGTCGAAGGACTGGCCGTAGAGGATTTCGTTCTCGAGGAAGATGACCGGATTCGGGTCGCGGATCGCCGCCTTGAGCAGGCCCTTGGCGTCGGCCGCCGTATACGGCATCACTACCTTCAGGCCGGGGATGTGACTGTACCAGGCGGCGTAGCACTGCGAATGCTGGGCGGCGACGCGGGCAGCCGCGCCGTTGGGGCCGCGGAAGACGATCGGCGCGCCCATCTGGCCGCCGGACATATACAGGGTTTTGGCGGCCGAGTTGATGATCTGGTCGATCGCCTGCATGGCGAAGTTGAAGGTCATGAACTCGACGATCGGCTTCAAGCCGGACATCGCCGCGCCGACGCCGACGCCGGCAAAGCCGTGTTCGGTGATCGGCGTGTCGACGACGCGGCGAGGCCCGAATTCCTGCAGCAGCCCTTGCGTGATCTTGTAGGCGCCCTGGTATTCGGCGACCTCCTCGCCCATGACGAAGACGTCGCCATCGCGGCGCATTTCCTCGGCCATGGCGTCGCGGAGCGCCTCGCGCACCGTGGTCGACACCATCTCGGTGCCGGCCGGGATATCCGGATCTGCGGCGACTTCCAGTTTCGGCGAGGCTGCGACCGGAGCCGGCTTGGCGACGGGTGTGGGCTGTTCAGCCGGAGCCTCCGTCTTTGCCGGCGCCTCAGCCTTGGCAGGCGCAGCGGCCTTGCCGATATCACCGGCACTTTCGCCGTCCTGCAGCAGAACGGCAATCACCGCGTTGACCTTGACGCCTTCGGTACCGGCCGGAACCACGATCTTGCCGATCGTGCCTTCATCGACGGCTTCGACTTCCATCGTCGCCTTATCGGTCTCGATCTCGGCGATGACGTCGCCGGCGACGACCTTGTCGCCCTCATTCTTCAACCACTTGGAAAGATTGCCCTCTTCCATGGTCGGCGAGAGCGCGGGCATGAGAATTTCGATCGGCATGTCCTTGCCCTCCCTTACAATACGATGTCGGTCCAGAGCTCGGACGGATCCGGCTCCGCGTCGTGCTGGGCAAATTCGGCGGCATCGGCGACGACGTCGCGGACTTCCTTGTCGATGGCCTTGAGCTCGTCCTCGCTCGCCCACTTCTTGTCGAGCAGCCGCGCCCTGACCTGCTCGATCGGGTCGTGCTCGGAGCGCATCTTCTGCACTTCTTCCTTGGAGCGGTACTTTGCCGGGTCGGACATCGAGTGGCCGCGATAGCGATAGGTCTGCATCTCGAGGATCAGCGGACCGTTGCCGGAGCGGCACCATTCGGTGGCGAGATCGGCGGCCGACTTCACGGCGCGCACGTCCATGCCGTCAACCTGGATGCCCGGAATCTTGAACGAGGCGCCGCGATGCGAGAAGTCGGTCTCGGCCGACGAGCGCGACACCGAGGTGCCCATGGCGTAGCGGTTGTTCTCGATGATGTAGATCACCGGCAGCTTCCACAGCGAGGCCATGTTGAAGCTTTCATAGACCTGGCCCTGGTTGGCGGCGCCGTCGCCGAAATAGGTCAGCGAGACATTCTTGTTCTCGCGGTAGCGGTTGGCGAAAGCCAGACCGGTGCCCAACGACACCTGCGCGCCGACGATGCCGTGGCCGCCGTAGAAATGCTTCTCCTTGGAGAACATGTGCATGGAGCCGCCCTTGCCTTTCGACAGGCCGCCGCGGCGTCCGGTGAGCTCGGCCATCACGCCGCGCGGCGACAGCTCCATCGCCAGCATGTGGCCGTGATCGCGATAGGCGGTGATCATCTGGTCGCCTTCGATCAGCGCCATCTTCATGCCGGTGACGACGGCCTCCTGGCCGATATAGAGGTGGCAGAAGCCGCCGATGAAGCCCATGCCGTAAAGCTGACCCGCCTTCTCCTCGAAGCGGCGGATGAGCAGCATGTGCCTATAGGCGGACAGCTCTTCTTCCTTGGTGAAATCGGCCGGCTTGGGCGCGGACAGATTTGGTTGCTTGTCGGATTTGGATCTGGCAGGCGCTTTTTTGGCGGCGGTGGCCATGCATCACTCCCTGTTGGCGTCTCTTTGCGGACATTCAGGGAGATCGATTGCCTCCCACCGATTTGCGAGAGGCTAACATGCAAGAATGCGTTGCGCCATGCTGAAAAATGCATGGCTGGCATGCGTCTAAGCGATTAGAATCATTGCAAATAAGAGCAATTAACCGAAATTAGGTTATTTCGCCGAGACAGGCAACATGATGGTGATTTCGTCGGGCTGGGACAGATTGAGCGCTTTTCGCGCCTGCTCGTCAAGCATGTCCTTCTCCAGCGTGCCCTCATGCAGCAGCTGAACGCGGCGCTCGAAGTCGATCCGGCGCGCCTTGACGGCGTCGAGCTGAGCCTGCAACTCGACCGTGCGGGCCTCCAGCCGGTATTTGGAGTAGATGCCGAATTCGCCGTGATAGGCATGGAAGCCGAAATAGGCCAGGAAGAGCACGCAGAGTGACGGAATGATCAGCCGTCCGGTGTTTCTCTGCTTGTGCTGACGTGTCCACATAACCCGAACCCTTAAGGCCGCGAACGCAGGCGGCATCGACTCCTATTTCGCCCAATTGTGCTTAATGGACGGTTACGGAGCGGCGGTAGGTGGCCGGTGGGTAACGAAAAAGGGCAGGAAGAACCCGCCCTTTTCGAACAATCCGAATTTGGCTGGGTTCAGCTCTTGACCACCGACTTGCCGGCGTAACGCGCCTGCTGGCCGAGCTCTTCCTCGATGCGGATGAGCTGGTTGTACTTTGCGGTGCGGTCCGAGCGCGACAGCGAGCCGGTCTTGATCTGCCCGCAATTGGTGGCGACGGCGAGGTCGGCGATGGTCGAATCCTCGGTCTCGCCCGAGCGGTGCGACATGACGGCGGTGTAGCCGGCCTTGTGCGCGGTCTCGACGGCATCGAGCGTCTCGGTCAGCGAGCCGATCTGGTTGACCTTGACCAGGATCGAGTTGGCGACGCCCATGCGGATGCCGTCGCGCAGCCGCGCCGTGTTGGTGACGAAGAGATCGTCGCCGACGAGCTGGATTTTCTTGCCGATCAGGTCGGTCAGGATCTTCCAGCCTTCCCAATCGTCCTCGGCAAGGCCGTCCTCGATGGTGATGATCGGATAGTCGGCGGCGAGCTTGGCTAGATACTTGGCCTGCGCCTTCGGATCGCGGGTCTTCTTCTCGCCCTCGTAAACGTAGTTGCCGTCCTTGAAGAACTCGGTCGCGGCGCAGTCGAGGCCGAGCGCCACATCCTCGCCGGGCTTGAAGCCAGCCTGCACGATCGATTCCATAACGAAGTCGAGCGCGGCCGGCGCGCTTTTCAGGTTGGGCGCGAAGCCGCCTTCATCGCCGACATTGGTGTTATGGCCGGCGTCCTTGAGCTTCTTGCGCAGCGTGTGGAAGATTTCGGAGCCCCAGCGCACGCCTTCACGCAGCGTCGGCGCGCCAACCGGCAGGATCATGAATTCCTGGAAATCGATCGGGTTGTCGGCATGCGCGCCGCCATTGATGATGTTCATCATCGGCACCGGCAGGATATGTGCCTTGGTGCCGCCGACATAACGGTAGAGCGGCAGGCCGGCGGCTTCGGCGGCGGCTTTGGCGACCGCCAGCGACACGCCGAGGATGGCGTTGGCGCCGAGGCGGCTCTTGTTGGGCGTACCGTCAAGCTCGATCATCGTCTGGTCGATATGGATCTGGTTCTCGGCCTCCATGCCGCCGATCGCCTCGAACAGCTCGCCGTTCACTGCCTCGACGGCGCGCTGGACGCCCTTGCCGAGATAACGCGGCCCGCCGTCGCGGAGCTCGACCGCTTCATGCGCGCCGGTCGAAGCGCCCGATGGCACGGCGGCGCGGCCCATCGAGCCGTCCTCCAGCACCACGTCGACCTCGACGGTCGGATTGCCACGGCTGTCCAGGATTTCACGCCCGACAATGTCGATGATGGCGGTCATTTGCGATGTCCCCGATTGATCGATTGAAGCGTCGCGCCCGTCTTAGCCAAAGCGGCGCAAAAGGCAATCGGCCGTCCGGCGATAATTTCCCCGAGAAAGAGTCACGAAGCGCAAATTTCTGTCATCATAAGTCATGCACGCTGAGCGACCTTCTGATCTATGGTCGCGTTCGCGCGGGGCGAAACAGGAGGAGTTTCGCCATGTCCCAGTTGAGCGGTATCGTGAGTTTGTTTCTGATCGCGGCGGCGTTCATGACGTCCTGCGACACCCAGAAACCCCAGCAGAGCTCGATGGAGCTGTCTGGCCTGCGCTGAGCGTGAAAAGAAGGCCCCACCGGTGGGGCCTTCTCCTTCAATCCTGGCTCAGTGCCAGTAAGGCGTGACCTTGTAGTAATCGAAGGACGCATCTCGCGCGGCTTCGCTGTCGGCGCCGGTCAGTTCGTTGATGGAATAGGCCGGCGCGGCCTGAAGTTGCTCCTTGGTGAACGGCACCACATAGCCGCCCTTGTCGGTGTCGTAGTCCAGGGTGGCCCAGGGAACGGCGTGATACTTCTCACCCATACCAAGGAAGCCGCCAAACCCGATCACGGCGAACATGATGCCATTCGACATCTTGTCCAGCATCACGTCCTCGATGCTGCCGATACTCTTGCCTTCGGTGTTGTAGACGGACGTGCCGATGACGCGCGAGGCGGCAATGGCTTCGGTATGCCCGGACGGGGTGGTCATAGTGGAACTCCTCTCAATTGAATTGCCTCAATGGACAATGAGAGGAGTTGGCGAAGGTTCCCGAGTTAGTTGTCGGTAAGAATGAACGTCACCTTCATGTTGACCCGGTAAGCGGCGATCTTGCCGTCCTCGACAACGATCTTCTGGTCCTGGATCCAGGCGCCTTCGACGTTCTTCAGGGTTTTCGATGCGCGGGCGATCCCCTTCTCGATGGCATCCTGAAAACTCTTCTTGGACGATGAGGTGATTTCGGTGACGCGGGCGACAGACATGGCTTTCTCCTGCCAAGACGCTCAGTTGCAGGTCGAGCGTACTGCCGGCTTGGCCCATTCACAAGCCGGCGCAGGATCCGCGTGAAGCGCCCGGGTCAGTGCCCCTTGGCGATACGGTCGAAGGCGATCAGCGTTTCCAGCAGCGCCGGCATGTCCTTGAGGGGCAACATGTTGGGGCCGTCGGAAGACGTCGAGTTGTCCGGGTCCTGATGGGTTTCGATGAAGACGCCGGCAACGCCGACGGCGACCGCCGCGCGGGCGAGCGTCTCGACAAAGCGGCGCTCACCGCCGGAGGAACCGCCCTGCCCGCCCGGCTGCTGGACCGAATGGGTGGCGTCGAAAATCACCGGAGCACCGATCTCGGCCATGATCGGCAGCGCGCGCATGTCGGACACCAGCGTGTTGTAGCCGAAGGAGGCGCCGCGCTCCGTGGTCAACACATTGAGATTGCCGGAGCCGGTGATCTTGGCGACTACGTTCTTCATGTCCCAGGGCGCCAGGAACTGCCCCTTCTTCACATTGATGACCTTGCCGGTCTTGGCCGCGGCCACCAGCATGTCGGTCTGCCGCGACAGGAAGGCCGGGATCTGCAGAACATCGACATGCGGAGCGACGATCGCGCATTGCTCCTCGGTGTGCACATCGGTCAGCACCGGCAGGCCGAACTCCTTGCGCAGATCGTCGAAGATCGGCATGGCCGCATCGAGCCCGGCGCCGCGCGTCGCCGACAGCGAGGTACGGTTGGCTTTGTCATAGCTGGTCTTGTAGACGAGGCCGATGCCCAGCCGATCCGTCAACTCTTTCAGGGCGCCAGCCATGTCGAAGGCATGCTGGCGCGATTCAAGCTGGCAGGGTCCGGCAATCAGCGACAGCGGCGCGCTGTTGGCGAAGACGACATTGCCGACGGTGACGGACGAATTAGGGGCCAGGGGCTTGCTCATGGAATCTCCCGAAAGATAAAGGCGGCGCCCTGTCCGGGCGCCGCCGGCACGGCGATATCGTTGCCGCTCATGTCGTGTTCGATTGCGCTGTTCGCAAGCACACGCTTGGCGGCGGCGTTGTCGCGGACCGAGAAAACAACGGCCGCGAAGCGCATATCCGGCGATGGCGCGGCCGGCAGGCCGAAGCGCGCTCTATAATCTTGGGGCGAGAGCACGCTGAGCATCGCATTCGGCAGCCGCACCGCGTCGCCGTTGGTTACGCTCGCGCCGGCAGCGGTCGCGATCAATCCGATCTGCGCGGACGACCTGTCGCTGACAGCGACGATTTCCACGATGCCGGTGACGCCATTGACATGCGCCTGCAGGGCCGTTCGGTCAATGCTTGGCGCGTTGATGCGCTGGCAGGCGAAGAGGAAGGCATCGTCGGCATCCTTGCTGGCGCAGAAGGTGAGCTTGAAGGATGCTAGGTCGCTCTTGCCGTTTGCATCGGCAAAGGTCCGCGAGAAGCTCAGCATGTTGCCTGCCGACAGGCCGGCCTCCAGATAGCGCGCGTGGTCGGCATCGGCGTTGCCGGTACCGAGCGCGACAGCGGAGAAGCCTTCTTCGCCAAGGTTCTGGCGGTAAAGGCGGTCGCGCCCGACGAAGACGTTGCCCTCGCCTATTGCCCGGTCCGCCACCTGTTCGTTGCCGATGGCAAGCGGCTCAAGATAGGTGCCGTCGGCGAAAAAGACGCAGGCGTTCTCGGTGCCGAAAGGATGAACGCCAACCGGCGCGACGACAAAGCCGAGCGCGGTCAGACGTGAGCGCGCGACATCAAGGCTTCCGGTCGGCAGCACCAGATGGTCGAGCGGATGAGGTGATGTTTTGGTCATGCCGGCGCGGTGTGCCTCATTCCTGCCGGCGGTTCAAGTGCAACTGAGATGGATCGGCGACCTCAAGCGGCGGCGACCACATCCGCCGAATAGCGGAGCTCGCGCAGCGGTTTCACCTTGTTGGTCGTCTCCGCATAGGTCGGATGCGCCTTGTAAGCCGCAAGGGCCGCCTCATCCTCGAATTCGGCATAGACGACAACGTCGATCGCGTTGGAGAACAGGTCGACCTTGGTGTTGAGCGTCACTTCGAAATGGCTCGAATGCGGGATGTTGCCGAGAGCCTGCAGACCTGTCTGCACGGCCTCGACATCTTCCTTGCGCCGCACGCTGAAGAAAACGATGTGCCGGATCAACCCAGCCTCCTTGATCGTCAATTCAGCTTTCTTGTGGGAGCAACACGCAAGCGTCAACCGGCAACGATGTCGCGCCCGCGATACGGAGATGCCCGCAGCTCAGACCGCTCCGGTGACGGTGCGCACGATCCGCGACATCTGCCTCACCGTCTGATCCAGGTAGTAGCCATGGTTGTAGAGGCCATCCCAGATCAGGAAAAAGGCGATGGCGGCGATGACGATCACATAACGCATAGCTAAAACTATCGTATGCAGGCCGTCGGGGCCAGAGCGGGTGTTCCACTCCACGGCTTTTTTACCGGGCCGCCCGGCCTTAACCAAAGCGGGCCTCCGACGACGTGGCAGGCCGCAAACCACATGCTCGTGAGACGATGTGGGCACGAAGCTTCAAAGCGTGATGCGGTATTTGGCAAATCCCGCGTCGCCGTCGCCCGCGGCTTCTATCTTCAGGGTTTTCACCTGGTCGATGAAGTCCTTGGCCTTCGGTCCGGTCTCGAAGACGACACTGGTTCCCAGCAGTGGTGTAAACGACCAATTGTCGTCGGCCGACGGATTGATGGTGCCCTGGCTGATGACGAAGCGCACGATCACATCGCGGTTGGTGTCCGGCGCTTCGTAGATGATCTTCGAGGCATTGATGTCGGGGAAATTGCCACCACCGCCAGCGCGGTAATTGTTGGTGGCGACGACGAATTTCGCTGCCGGATCAATCGGCTTTCCGTTGAAACTCAAGTCGACGATGCGGCTGGAGCCGGCATTGGCGATGCCGCCCTTCGAATCATATTTCGGCGGCTGCGACAGATCGATCCTGTAAGTGATACCGTCGATCACATCGAAATTATAGGATGGGAACTCGGTGTTGATCAGCGCCTGATCGGCCTTGCCAGGCTCGATCCGGTTGAAAATGCCGGCCGACATCTCCAACCATTCCTTGACTTCACCTCCGGTGATTTCGACCGCACGCACAGTGTTCGGATAGAGGTAGAGGTCGGCGACGTTCTTGATGGCAATATCGCCTACCGGGACGTCGGTATAATAGTCGGCGCCGTTGCGCCCGCCGGCCTTGAAGGGCGCTGCCGCCGACAGCAGCGGCACGTCCTTCCACTCGGTACTCTTCAAGATGTCCTTGAGGTACCAGCTCTGCGCCTGGTTGACGATCTGCACCGACGGATCGTCGGCGACCAGGGCGAAATAAGAATAAAGCGGCGCCGATGTCTTGCCGACCGGACGGCGCACATAGGCGAGCGTTGCCTGATGATCCTGCTCGAGCGCGGCGATGATGCGCTTGTCGTCCGCAACGGTCGGCTTGTTCTTGTTGTCGGCCCGCTCATAAATCGGACGCGCCTCCGAGGTCGCCGAAACCACGCGCCATTTCGAGCCGTCGCGCTCCAGCAACAGGTCGATCAGGCCCATATGCGAGCCCCAGAAGCCGCCCATCACCGCCGGCTTGCCCTGCAACGTGCCTTTCTCGGTGTCGACGCCCGCAAGCGCCTGGAAATCCTTCTTGCCAGGGAAGACCAGGTGCTGGTGGCCGGTGAAGACGGCATCAATGCCCTCGACGCCGGCGACGAAGAACGAGGCGTTCTCCATCTTATCGCCCTGCTTGACGTCGATGCCCGAATGCGAGAGCGCAATGACGATGTCGGCGCCCTCCTCCTTGATCTGCGGCACCCAGGCCTTGGCAGCCTCGACGATGTCGCGCGTCTGGACATTGCCTTCCAGGTTCTTCAGGTCCCAGACCATGATCTGCGGCGGCACGAAACCTATGACGCCGATCTTGATCGGCTGTTCGGCGCCGGAACCGTCCTTGATCTTCCTTTCGAGGATGACATAGGGCTTGAGATAGAGCTTGTCGTCGCGCGGGTTGGCGGCAAGCGTCGTGCCGCGGATCAAATTGGCGCAGACGAAGGGGAATTGGCACCGGCCAGCACCTTGTCGAGGAAGGGCAGGCCGTAGTTGAATTCGTGATTGCCGAGCGTCGAGCATTCGTAGCCGAGCAGGTTCATGCCCTTCATGATCGGATGCAGGTCGCCATCCTTGAGGCCTTTCTCATAAGCGATGTAGTCGCCCATCGGGTTGCCCTGCAAAAGGTCGCCATTGTCGATCAGCATCGCATTGGTGGCTTCCTTGCGCACCGCATCGATGAGCGAGGCGGTGCGCGACAGGCCCATCGTGTCGTTCGCTTTGTCGGCGTAGTAGTCATAGGGCAGCACATTCACATGGATATCGGTCGTTTCCATGATTCTCAGATGCGCCTGATTGGTCGCGGCGCGGGCGGAGAACGGATGCAGCATGATCAGCGCGCCGCTCGCGGCGGCGCCGGCCAGGAATTCCCGGCGGGAGAATTCGCGACTGGAGATGGGCAGTGGTGACATCGTTCTCTCCTCTTCGACAACACACCAACCCCTGCCCCGGCACGGAGCATCGCGCTAGAGGTCCTTCGAGTCCATGCGTACGGAAACCCTTTCGATCACGACAAGGTGACGCCGCGATGAAGCCGAGCCTGTCAGCTCTTGTCGTCGTCGCCCTGGGTGATCAGCCGCGCTGCGCTGGCCGGTAAAATAGATCCATAGCCAGCTAAGCGAAACCGCCAGGCGATTGCGGAAATCGATCAGGAAATAGATGTGCGCGATGCCCCAGAGCCACCAGGCGAGCCAGCCGGTGAGCTTGATCCAGCCGAAGTCGATCGCGGCCGCCCGCTTGCCGATGGTCGCCAGGTCGCCGGCGTGCTTGTAGCGGAAAGGACGGGCTGCGATATCGCCGGCAAGCCGCGCCTTGATCGTCGCCGCAACATGCTTGCCCTCCTGCTTGGCGGAAGGCGCCACGCCCGGCACAGGCTTGCCATCCGGCCGCAAGACATGCGCGGTGTCGCCGATGACGAAGATCTCCGGGCTGCCTGGCACGGTGAGATCGGGCTCGACCAGCACCCTGCCCGCGCGATCGACCGGTGCCTTTAACCACTCTCCCGCGGGCGAAGCGGCAACACCGGCGGCCCACAGGATCGTGCGTGCCGGCAGATGTGTCGCCGAAGACGACACCCTCCGCGTCGAGCTTTGTGACAGGTCGGCCGAGCTCCACCGTGACGCCAAGCCGTTCCAGCGACGCCTTTGCGTAAGCGGATAGCTGTGGTGCGAAATTGGCCAGGATGCGGTCGCCGGCCTCGACCAGCACCACACGCGCCTGGCGCGTGTCGATGTTGCGGAACTCGCCGCGCAGCGTGTCATGCGCGAGTTCGGTGATGGTGCCGGCAAGCTCGACGCCGGTCGGCCCGCCGCCGACGATGACCAGCGTCAGCAGCGCCTGGCGCCTGGCGGGATCGGTCTCGCGCTCCGCCTGCTCGAAGGCGAGCAGGATGCGGCGGCGGATCGTCGTGGCATCCTCGAGCGTCTTCAGCCCTGGCGCGAACGGCTCCCATTCGTCATGGCCGAAATAGGCGTGGCGGGCGCCGGTAGCGAGCACCAGCGTGTCGTAGCCTATCGAACTGCCGTCCTCGAGCAGGACGCGTTTGCCGGCGCGGTCGACGCTGGTGACGGTGCCAAGCAGCGTGGTTACATCCTTGCGCTTGCGCAGCAGGTGACGGATCGGCCAGGCGACCTCCGAGGTGGCGAGCGATGTGGTCGCCACTTGGTAGAGCAGCGGCTGGAACAGATGGTGGTTGCGCTTGTCGATCATGGTGATGCGTACCGGCGCACCGTTCAGTGCGCGGGTCAGTTCGAGGCCGCCGAACCCCGCGCCTACAACGACGACATGATGCCTGTTTTCGCTCATCATCCCACCTCGCGGCATAAAAAGTACCACATTTATGTAGGTATTTTTGTGCGCTGCAACAACGTCGCGGCGAGCGAGACCTATGCCTCGGAGTCGTCGCGCGGCGTCGTGAATGCACATGTCGCCGGGACAAAGGCAGGTATAGCGTGAAATGAAACCATGGGAGCCAAGCATGGCCGACAATCTCGACGACGACCCGGCGCAATACGCTTCGCCACCCTGTTTCATGCATGAGCTCGATCCGGAATACCGGGCCCCGCTCACCGAATGGGCCGATGTCCGGCGCTGGCGCAAGGCGGAACGCGAGAGATTGATCGGCGCTCGGCTTGCGGTCTCGGCGGATGTCCGCGCGGCCATGTCGACGCGTATTGCCGAAGGTCTCGACGCACGAATCGGCGACATCGCCGGCCGCATGGTCAGCCTCTACTGGCCGTTTCGCGGCGAGCCGGATTTGCGCGGCTGGATGGCGGCGGTCAATGCGCGCGGCGGGCGCACCGCCCTACCCGTGGTGATCGAGAAAGGCCAGCCTTTGGTGTTCCGGGCCTACAAGCCGGGCGACCGTTTGGACAAAGGTGTGTGGAACATTCCGATCCCTGCCGAAGGTGAACCGGTGCTGCCGGACATCGTCATTTCACCGATCGTCGGCATCGATCCCGGCAATTATCGTCTGGGCTATGGTGGCGGTTTCTTCGACCGAACGCTGGCCGCCATGCCATTCAGGCCATTGGTCATCGGCGTCGGTTACGACTTGCAGCGCATTCCAACCATCTATCCGCAGCCGCACGACATCCCGATGAGCGAGGTGGTGACGGAGGTTTAGGGCCGAGAGCTACTGGCTGGCTCTTGTGCCTTTTTTGATTGGCCAAGATTTGCTTTGCACCCAGTCTCCGATCTTGATAGATTTGGACGTTGGGGGAATATAAGATGTTTGGTACATCGGCGCCTTACGTCATTACGGTTTTAATGTCGGTAATTACGTGGGTTCTGTCTACGTATTACGAACACATAAGCACCACGCCGTATCTGCGCTATGAGACAAGTGAAAATGGCCGCGATGCTTCGCCGCCATATATGGTATACCGCTTCACGAATGTGTCTCCAAAAGTTAGAATATCTGATGTCACTTTGGGACTTGACTGCCCTGGCGACGATGAATGCTTTGGTACCCCGGGATCCGACATAAATACCTATGCGCAGATGTTGAAAGTGCCACCCTGGGCTATGACCGAGGGCATCTTGCCTAATTCGCTCAGCATAGCTCAAAAGATCGACCTGCCAGCCGGCACGGCATTTGAAATACGAGCTGTTCTTAGGTCGAAAGATGTGGAACCAGTACTCTATTTCCAAAGTAAAAAGGAAGATCAAAAAATTGATTTAAAGTTGGTAAGAAGCTGGTCCCTGGACACGATTCTTGCCAACAATTTTTTGGGAATCGTATCCGCTTTGTGGGTACTTTGCTGTGTTATAATATTTATATCATACAAGAATGCAAATACCTCTGGTAGTCAAAAGGCGGCGCAGGATATCAACCTTAAAATAACTAGGGGATGATAATGATTTCGCGGCTTTCTTTAATAACGTCTCTTTTGTTTGTGATTTTAAGTGACGTTGCGTCAGCAAAAACGATTACTGTTTCGATCGCTGTGATGACGAACGGCAAACCGTCCGTTGGGGTGCCGGCTCACATATACAGGAAGACTGCCTCGACCTCGGAGCAATTGATTACCGATACGGATGACGAAGGAAAGGCTGCCATACCGGAGGCTGTCTGTTCGGCCGATGTACAATATCGAGTGGAAGCTTTGCTTCCCATACGCTTTCCGCAAGGTCGTCTGCGTTGGGAGTCTTGTCGGATAACCGGACAGATCGTGTTTCTGCTTACGCCCTCCGGAATTTCGAAGAACACAGAACGTTTTCTCAGTGGACAGATTCCCGATGGATGGGTTGTTCCCCAAGGCTACGAACCTGTTTTCGCAGAACTGAGAGAGGCGGTCGCTAGTGAGCAGTGGGGGGCTGCCGCGAAGCTCAGTTCGCAGCTCGCCAACCAATATCGATCGGCAGGTCGCAAGGACGAGGCGAACACTTTCGCTGAGATAGCGCTTGCAGGAACGGCGAGCTATGCCATCTCTCAGCTCCCCGACAGCGATGCCATTGATACGTTTTTGAAACCCAAGAACCCCAACGCAACATTTGACAGCGAAATCCGGTTGTCACCGTTTGCCAAGAAGGCAGTCGTCGAGTTTCAAAAGTCTCGTGGGCTACCTACCGACGGCATTGTCGGATGGCAAACGATGGGTCGCCTGCCCGGAGGCGCAGGCTACACATTACCTGACGTTGCGGTCGTTCCATTCGAGAATCTGGTCGTCAAGCCGAATACTTGAGGGATATGGATTCCTATTGAGGTGCGCCTCGCCTCTATCTTTTTGCCCTCGGCATTGGAGTTGCCTCAAGGCTCTGTGCATTCAGGCCATTTCCGGCCGCAATCCCACTGCTGTGCGATCGACGATCTCGCGCAACGCGAAGGACGAGTTGATTTTCGTCACATGCGGCATCGCCGACAGCCATTCCTTGTGGATGCGCTCATAATCGACGAGATCCTTGGCCGCGATGCGCAGGATGTAATCGTATTCGCCCGACATCAGGTGGCAGGACAGCACATTCGGACAGCGCTTGATCGCCGCCTCGAAATCCGACAGCGTCTTCTCGAACTGGCCTGACAAAGATATATGCACGATCGCCGTCATCTGATGGCCTAGTGCTGCGTTGGAAAGCCTGGCGTGATAGCCGCGGATGGTGCCGGCTTTCTCCAGATTATCGAGCCGGCGTGAGCAAGCCGATTGCGACAACCCGACCTTCTCGGCAAGCGCCGCGTTGGGTATCCGGCCATCCTTCTGCAGAGTCTCCAGAATGGCGATATCAATCCTGTCGAGCGGCATTCTTCGTGATTCCTGCGAATTTGGTGACCTTTTACGCAACGATTAACGAAGACCGGCTCCTGCCGCAAGTGCATTCGCAAACACATACGGAACGATTCATGGTTGACTGCGCTTACTGCGTGTCGCCCGAAATCGCGTGGCGGTTTCGAGGCTGACGGCATGTCGAATGACAGGGAGAGTGCCCTTTAAAGGGCCGTACAGGAGAACAAAATGCGCGTCGGCTGCCCCAAGGAAATCAAGAACCATGAATACCGCGTCGGCCTGACGCCCGGCTCGGTCCGCGAATATGTCGCGCACGGCCATGAAGTGCTGGTCGAGACCGGCGCCGGCGCCGGCATCGGCGCTGACGACAACGCCTATCGCGCTGCCGGCGCCACCATCGCCAAGACCGCGGCCGATGTGTTCGCCAAGTCTGACATGATCGTCAAGGTCAAGGAGCCGCAGCCCGATGAATGGGTGCAGCTGCGCGACGGCCAGATCCTCTACACCTATCTGCACCTGGCTCCGGATCCGGAGCAGACCAAGGGCCTGCTCGCTTCGGGCGTCACCGCCGTCGCTTACGAGACCGTGACCGACGATCGCGGCGGCTTGCCGTTGCTGGCGCCGATGTCGGAAGTCGCCGGCCGCCTGTCGATCCAGGCCGGCGCGACCGCGCTGCAGAAGGCCCATGGCGGTCGCGGCGTGCTGCTCGGCGGTGTGCCCGGCGTGCTGCCCGGCAAAGTCACCGTGCTCGGCGGCGGCGTCGTCGGCCTGCATGCGGCCAAGATGG
Source organism: Mesorhizobium sp. ORM8.1 (assembly GCF_053005525.2). NCBI lineage: Bacteria > Pseudomonadati > Pseudomonadota > Alphaproteobacteria > Hyphomicrobiales > Phyllobacteriaceae > Mesorhizobium > Mesorhizobium sp. ORM8.1. The sequence continues at coordinate 174,647 of NZ_CM132600.1, forward strand.
CGGCCGGCCTCGGCGCCGACGTCACCATCATCGACCGTTCGATCCCGCGCCTGCGCCAGCTCGACGACATCTTTGGCGGCCGCGTCCACACCCGCTACTCGACCGTCGAGGCGCTGGAAGAAGAATGCTTCTCGGCCGATGTCGTCATCGGCGCCGTGCTGATCCCTGGTGCCGCGGCGCCCAAGCTGGTGACCCGCGAAATGCTGTCGGGCATGAAGAAGGGCTCGGTGCTGGTCGACGTCGCCATCGACCAGGGCGGCTGCTTCGAAACCTCGCATGCCACGACCCATGCCGACCCGACCTATGAGGTCGACGGCGTCATCCACTATTGCGTCGCCAACATGCCGGGCGCCGTGCCGGTCACCTCGGCGCATGCGCTGAACAACGCGACGCTGCATTACGGCCTGCAGCTTGCCGACAAGGGCCTGAAGGCGCTGGTCGACGACCACCATTTGCGCAACGGCCTCAATGTCCATAAGGGCAAGATCACCAACCGCGCCGTCGCCGAAGCGCTTGGCTACGAAATGGTCGAGCCGAAGGTGGTGCTGGTCGCCGCCTGACGGTCGACTAGAACTTTTCCTCCTGTCGCGCCCGCCGGTTCGTTCCGGCGGGCTTTTTCTTGCGCCGGAGAACTAAAAACAAAAAAGCGGAGCAAAAGCCCCGCTTCCTCGATGTTGCGACCTGCCGCCGGTTCATCCGCGGTCGGCTAATCATCAACGATTACTGTGTAGCGCAGTAGTACGACGAGAATACGACAGTCATGACGAGATGCGCCTGGCCCGATCCCGCCCGCATTATCCACTGAATGTGAAATGCTTCACATTCGATCGGTCGGGAAGACGCCTACACCCTCACTGTTACCTGGCGGCCTGAGCTGCTTGCCGGTGCCGGCTCAGCCGGCCCGGACAGCGCTCGCCAACAGCTTCTGTCGCAGACCTTCCCAACGGCCCGCCCGACCATCGGCGGGCCTTTTTTGGGAGATCAGGCCCGGTCGATACGGCACTGGTAGCAGTTGTTCCGCGCCGAGCGGACATGGATGTAGGCGATGTCGTCACGCGCAAACAGCGTCTGCGCCCGCGCGGCGATCTCGCCTGTCGGCGTGACGGCGCCGCTGCCATAGACGATGCGGTCGTCCTTGCCGTAACCGCGCACGATATAATCGCTGCTCGCCAGCATCTCCGGCAGTGCATCCACTTCCGCGGCACGCTCGCATTCCTCGGCATGCAGGAAGAGCGGACCGGTCTCGGCGTAGGGTTGAAGTTCGGGAAATGGCCGGTAGGCGACGATGAGATAGAGTCACCCGCGGCAACGTTCTTCATGCAATGCCGGCACGGCACACCGTCGCCGTCGGAAACCCTGTGTTCAGGCGTGCGGCCATAGGCGTCGGGCCCTCCCCGCTGCAAGGCGCGAACAGTTTCGGTCGGCAAGGCTTTGAACTGGATCGACATGGCAAGGTCTCCGATTTCGATGACCGGAAACTATGCCTTGGGAGCAGCGCCTCCCACCCGATTCCTGCTGCGTCGGCGCAAGCAGAAATTCCTGACCGTAACCGAAGTATCGAACGCATAGGCCGGCACGCCGAATTGAGTGGCTAGGGCCGCATCACGCTTGCCGAACGCTCGACGAAGGTCATCGGATGCACGACTTCCTTCTTCTGCGCCACGGGCGTGAAACCGAGCTTCTGGTAGAGCGGCAGCGCCGCCGGATGATCGAGCGTGCAGGTCTGCACGGTGACGCGCTTCGGCCCATGCGCCCAGGCGGCCGAGATGGCAGCACCCAGGAACCAGCGGCCGATGCCCTGGCCGAACGCGTGCTCCATCATGCCGAAATAGGCGAGCTCGACTTCTTCGGGCAGATGCGGCTTGAGGTCGAAGAAGCCGGCCGGTGCGCCGTCGAGGTAAAGCACCCTGATGTCGCGGTCCTCGCGATGCAGCCCGGCTGCGAGTTCCTCGTCGCTCAAGCGCAGCACATTGACCCAATGCCATTTGCGCCCGACGCGATCCATCAGATAGCGGTAGAAATGCAGCGGGATGTCTTTCGTTTTCAGCAGCGCGATCTGGCGGTTGTAGGGGACGGATGGGGACACAGCGGGCGCTGCGTGCATCTCCAGGAATGTGACCGTGACCTCGATATCCTTCAGCGCACCGTTTTCCATCATTTACTCCCCGTCGCCACCGGCGTGTCGCTGAGACCGCCCCATTCCGTCCATGAACCGTCGTAAAGCCTGTTGTCGGTGTGGCCGAGCGTCTCCAGCGCCAGCGTGATCGCGGCGGCGGTGATGCCCGATCCGCAGGAGGTGACCACCGGCTTCGACAGGTCAATGCCGGCATCCTCGATCACTTTGCGCAGGCGGTCCTTGGACAGCAACTCGCCATTCTCGCCAAGCGCGGTGATCGGGACATTGTGGGCGCCAGGCATATGGCCGGAACGCACGCCGGCACGCGGCTCGGGATCTGTTCCGGCAAAGCGTCCGGCGGAGCGCGCATCGGCGATCTGGCTTGCGCCGCTGCCGACCACCCGGCGCATCTCATCGAGGCTGACCACCCGGCCTGCGTCGAAATCGGCATAGAAGACACTGGGCGCGATCCTGGTCGGTTCCGCCGTCACCGGCCGCCCTTGCGCCTTCCAACGATCGAAGCCGCCGTTCAGGATGTAGACCTGGAAGACGCCCATGACGCGGAACATCCACCAGGCGCGGGGTGCTGAAAACAGGCCGGGACCGTCATAGACGACGATCGTGTCGTCGGCCGACACCCCCATCGAGCCGACATACTGCGAAAAATATTGCGGCGACGCCAAAGTGTGCGGCAGCTTGGAATCGGGATCGGAAACAGCATCCTGATCGAGGAAGCGGGCGCCGGGGATATGGGCTGCCTCATATTCGGCGCGCGCGTCGCGCTTTTGCGCCGGCAGATACCAGGAGGCGTCGATGATGGTGAGGCCGGGCTCGCCCAGCCGCTTCTCAAGCCAGTCGGCGTCGACGATAAAAGGACTGTCCTGCGCCATTCTTTTCTCCTGCCCGATTAGAGCGCTTCATCGTTTCACGGAAACGTCGAACCGCTCTATCTGTTTGTTTTGGCGCAATTCCGGACGGAAAACCGTTTCATACTTGGAATTGCTCTAGTTCGCCGGCATCGGCCCGAAGCGGATGCGGAAACGCCGGTTCTCGCGGCCCTTCTTTTCGATCTTGCCGATATGGATCTCGCCGACTTCGCCGGTGCTCTTCACATGCGTGCCGCCGCAAGGCTGGCTGTCGATGATGGCATTCTCGCCGATGCAGACCAGGCAGAATCTTGCCGGTGCCGACAGGCGGTCGCACGTTCTTGGATTTGACCAGGCCTGGATTGGCGGCGAGTTCCTCGTCGGTGATCAGTCGGGTGAAGACCGGATGATCGGCGCGCACCAGTTCCATCAGCCTGGCCGTCACATCTTCCTTGGTGAAGCCGGTGTCCGGGATATCGAAGTCGACACGGCTATCGTCCTCGGCGACCGCTGCTCCGGTGATCGGAAACGGACAGACGACGGTGAGCAGGTGGCAGGCGGTGTGCATGCGCATCAAGAGGTGCCGCCGTTGCCAATCGACTGCGAGTTTCAGCTTTTCGCCCATCACGGGCAAGGCCTGCTCCGGCGCCGGCACATGGATGATCTCTTCCTTGGTCTCGCCGGTGATGGTGGCGGCAATCGCGATCCGGCTGCCGTCGGCGCGCTCGAAAAGCCCGGTGTCGCCCGGCTGACCGCCGGACGTGGCATAAAAGATCGTGCGGTCGAGAAGGATGCCACCACGGTCGTTGATGGCGACGACCGTGGCATCCGCCGCCTTGAGATAGGCGTCGTCGCGAAACAGCGCTTCGGTTTTTTGCGCCATCACGCCACCTTTTCGAACGGCACCGAAATGTCGGCCTTCTCTTCCATCCAGCCCGGTACCGGCAGGTTCTTCTCGCGCAGGAAGGCGGGATTGAACAATTTCGACTGGTAGCGCGTGCCGTAGTCGCAAAGCATGGTGACGATGGTGTGGCCAGGCCCGAGCTCGCGCGCCAGCCGGATGGCGCCGGCAATGTTGATGCCTGTCGAGCCGCCGACGCACAGCCCCTCTTCCTGGATCAGGTCGAAGACGATCGGCAACGCTTCCTCGTCCGGGATCTGGAAGGACAAGTCCGGTGTAAAACCTTCGAGATTGGCGGTGATGCGGCCCTGGCCGATGCCTTCGGTGATCGAGCTTCCGTCGGACCTCAATTCGCCGCTGGTGTAGAAGCTGTAGAGCGCGGCGCCCAGCGGGTCGGCGAGCGCGATCTTGATATTCTTGCTCTTGCCCTTGAGCCCCATCGCGACGCCGGCCAGTGTGCCGCCCGAACCGACGGCGGAGACGAAACCGTCGACCTTGCCATTGGTCTGGGCCCAGATCTCCTGCGCCGTCGTGCGGATATGGCCGTCGCGGTTGGCGACATTGTCGAACTGGTTAGCCCAGATCGCGCCATGCGGCTCCGACCGCGCCAGCTGCTCGGCAAGCCTGCCCGATAGCTTTATGTAGTTGTTGGGGTTCTTGTAGGGCACTGCCGGCACTTCGATCAGCTCGGCGCCGAGCAGCTTGATCGTGTCTTTTTCTCTTGGCTCTGGGTGTCGGGAATGACGATCACTGTGCGGTAACCAAGCGCCTTGGCCACCAGTGTCAGGCCAATGCCGGTGTTGCCTGCGGTGCCTTCGACGATGACGCTGCCCGGCTGCAAAAGCCCGCGCTGTTCAGCGTCGCGGATGATAAACAGGCCGGCCCGGTCCTTGACCGATTGCCCGGGATTCATGAATTCGGCCTTGCCGAGAATCTCGCAGCCGGTCGCTTCCGAAGCCTTGTGGAGTCTGATCAGAGGCGTGTTGCCGATAGCTTCGATCACAGAGCGGGGCATCAAGGGTTCCTTGTGTAGGTGCGTCGAGACCCTAGAAACCGGACGCCGCGGTTTCAAGGTAAGAATTTGCCTGGTCCAGTCGCATTCCGGACGCTGCAATGCGAGCGATCATTTCAGCAAGCAGCGCATAGGTGCTCTTTCCATTCGATTTTTTCAGCGCTCCATGTATTTGTTTAAACGCAATCCCGGACGGAGGGTTACGGCGGAGTCGCCGAACTTAACCGCTCACACTTTTCCTGGAATTGCTCTAAAGCAGGCCCGGAGATTCACAGAGCATCACATGACACTTTACCGGGCCAATCCGAAGGACGGTGTCGCCTGGATCACGGGCGCCAGCAGCGGCCTTGGTCGCGCGTTGGCCAAGGATTTCGCCAATCAAGGCTACGCTGTCGCGGTTACCGCGCTGCCGGACGACCCTGTCGACACGCTGCTCGTCGAGACTGCGCAGATGCCCGGGCATGTGAAGTCGTTTCCTTGCGACGTCACTGACGAGCACGGCATGGCGCAAACGGTCGCCGCGATCGAACAGGATATGGGGCCGATCGTGCTCGCCGTCTTCAACGCCGGCAACTACATTTCGACCCCCGGCGAAAAACTGGTCGTGCGCGATTTCCACCGCTCCTTTGCTGTCAACTATTTCGGCATCGTCAATGGTGTGGTGCCCGTGGTGGAGCGCATGCGGGAGCGCGGCCGCGGTCATGTCGTACTGGTCGGATCGGTCACCGCCTATTCCGGCTGGCCGACCACGGCCGCCTATGGCGGCACCAAGGCGGCGATCAACATCCTGGCCGAGTCGCTCAAATACGACTTCGACAAGATGAATATCCGCGTTCAGGTTATGAACCCGGGCTTCGTCGACACGCCGCTGACGGAAAAAAATCAGCTGCCGATGCCGGGACTGATGCCTGTGCACCGTGCCTCGAGGCGCATGGCGCGGGGCATCAGAAGAGGTGGCTTCGAAGTCACCTTCCCCTACCACATAAGTTGGCCCTTGAAGCTGCTTGCCCTGTTGCCGCGGCCGATCGGCCGCTTCGTCATCGGCCTGACCACCAGCTGGTGGGGGCGGCCGTTGTTTTTCGATCGCAAGCCGCCGCAGAAAAAAGGCTCGTCCCCGGATCAGATGAGATAAGCCGGCGGAACAGCGATTGCCTGCCTGCTGGGGCGGCCATAGGTTGAGAATCATTGCTTGGAGTTTGCGATGGGGCGACGGATCGTGCTTGCGGTGCTTGGCCTTGCCATCATTCTGGTCACAGGCTTCTTCCTTGGCCCGCGCGTGCCTGTCGACACCACCATCCGTTTCAACCCTTCGGTAATCGGCGACGATCCGCAAGCCTATCTGGCGCGTGAAGAAGCGGCGGTGCCTCACATCCGCGACGGGCTGGACAAGGAGATCATCTGGGTGAATCCGATGGTTCATGCCAAGACGCCCTTGGCCATCGTCTACGTTCATGGCTTTTCCGCCTCGAAGGGTGAGGTCCGTCCTTTGCCGGACGATGTCGCGGATGAATTGGACGCCAACCTCTACTACACCCGCCTGACCGGCCACGGTCAGGACGGGGCCGCCATGGCCGGGGGCAGCGTCAATGCCTGGATCAACGACTATGAGGAGGCATTGGCCATCGGCCGGGCGATCGGCGACAAGGTGATCGTCATTTCCACCTCGACCGGCGGCTCGCTGGCGGCCTGGGCCGCCACACAAGCCGGCGCTTCCGATGGTGTCGCGGCAATCGCTTTCATCTCGCCGAATTTCGGCGTCCAGGCCTCCGGCGCCGAGATCCTGACCATGCCCTGGGGCAAGCAGATCGCCGAGCTTGTCGGCGGCAAGGAGCGCAGTTTTACCCCGCACAATGCGCTGCATGAAAAGCTCTGGACCACCAAGTATCCGATGGCTGCGCTGCTGCCGATGGCGGCGCTCACCAATCTTGCCTATGGGGCGCCGGTCGAAAAGGCGACGATCCCTGCCCTGTTCATCTTTTCGGATTCCGACAAGGTCGTGCGGCCCGACCGCACGCGGGAGATCGCAGGACGTTGGGGCGGCCCGCACGAATTGGTACCGGTTGACGACACCGGCGATCCCGACAACCACGTCATCGCCGGCGATGCGCTGTCGCCGCAGACAACGGCCTTCCTCACCGAGCGTATCGTGGTGTGGGTGAAGGCATTGATGCAACAGCAATCAAGCCAATAAAATGAAAAACGGCCGGAGCAATGCTCCGGCCGTTCCTTTTGGTCTCTTGCCCTGCTGGGACTTAGGCTGCCCGGTTGGCTGGGCGCTTGCCGCCGAAGCGGCGCTTGTTGTTGCCCTTGAAGCGCTTGGTTCCGTCCGGCTTGCGCTCGCCATTCGGCTGCGCGCCGGCCGGGCGCTCGCCACCGGGCTTGCCGCCAAAGCGCTGCTTGCCGGCGCCATTGGCAGGACGGCGCCCGTCGCGTCGGCCGCCATGATGCTCGCGGTCGTTCGCCGGCTCGAAATGACGCTCGTTCTTTTCAGCCGGATTACGCTGCGGATCCGGGCTGCCGAGATGGTCGGCAACGATCGGCAGCTTGGTGCGGATGATGCGTTCCACTTGGCGCAGCTTGGCGTTTTCCGACGGATCGCACAGCGTGATCGCGATGCCGTCCATGCCGTTGCGGCCGGTACGGCCGATGCGGTGGACATAGCTTTCAGCCTCGTCCGGCAGGTCGAAATTCACGACATGGCTGATGCCTGGGACATCGATGCCGCGCGCCGCGATGTCGGTCGCGACCAGAATGTGCACCGAGCCCTCGCGGAAATCGTTGAGCGCCTTCTGGCGCGCATTCTGCGACTTGTTGCCGTGAATGACGGCCGCCTTGAAGCCATCGCGCTCGAGGTCCTTGGTCACCCGGTCGGCGCCATGCTTGGTGCGCGAAAAGATGATGACGGATTTCATCGCTTCGTCGGCCAGCATCTTGGACAGCACTTGGCGCTTCTGCTTGGTGCGGGCGAAGACCACGCCCTGCACGATCTCGGCCGCCGCGGTGCTTTGCGGCGAGACTTCGATGCGAACGGGGTTCTTCAAGAGGCCCTTGGCGAGCTCAGCGATCTCGTCCGGCATGGTGGCCGAGAACAGTGCCGTCTGGCGATCAGGCGCGGTCGCCTTGGCGATGCGCTTGACGTCGTTGATGAAGCCCATGTCGAGCATGCGGTCGCCCTCGTCGAGCACCAGCCATTTGGTGTCGGAGAGGATCAGGTCGCCCTCGCGCACCAGGTCGGTCAACCGTCCAGGTGTGGCGATGAGGATGTCGACGCCGGGAGCAACCTTCTTCACCTGGCTGAAGCGCGAGACGCCACCCAGCACGAGTGCCGTCGAGACATGCGCGCCCTTGGCGAGGATCTTGATGGTGTCCTCGATCTGCACCGCGAGTTCGCGGGTCGGCGCCAGGATCAGCGCACGGGTCGTCTTGGCGCGCCGCTTGGTGCCGAGCGCGATGATCTTCGACAGGATCGGCAGCGCGAAGGCGGCCGTCTTGCCGGAGCCCGTCTGGGCGATGCCGAAAATGTCGCGGCCTTCCAACTGCGGCGGGATCGCCTGCATCTGGATCGGCTTCGGCTCGGTGAAGCCGGCGTTGTGGGTGGCCTTGAGCAGCGCACCCGTAATTCCCAGCGCGGCGAAACCGGTGAGTTCCGCGGTGTTGCCGGGCCCAGTGTCCTTACCGGACAAAGTGTTTTCGTTGGTCAAAATAGTCTTCTTTCACGCGACCCGTGGCCGCAAACATCGAAGCCGGCAGGGCGCAACCTGCCGTCGAAAAAAAATCATATGAAACGACAAGGCGGGCGGACGATAACGTCCACTCGGCTGCGCTGTCGTGCCCGCGAGCATCATGCCACGGGGCTTTTCGCCACTTTGTGATGTACCGGAATGAGGGCCGATATATCGGAAAGAGGGAAAACAGACGCAACCAGTCTCATTTGTCGAGAAGGCCGGAATCTCCCGGCCCAAGCGCCTATGGGCTGCATATGGCTGAGTTCGCCTCGGAATGCAAGGGGTATCATGTTGCAGTGCAGCAAGACGAGAGCGTGTGAGCCGCTTGCGCTCCCCCTTGCCCGCGATTACCACAAACGACCCAATCCGTTTTGAGGCCATCGATGAAAGACGTGCTGAAGGAACTCGAGCGCCGCCGCGAGGTCGCCCGCATGGGCGGCGGCAAGGACCGCATCGAGGCGCAGCACAAGAAGGGCAAGCTCACGGCCCGCGAGCGCATCGAGATCTTCCTCGACGAGGGCTCATTCGAGGAGTTCGACATGTATGTCGAACACCGCTCGACCGATTTCGGCATGGAGAAGACCAAGATCGCCGGCGACGGCGTCGTCACCGGCTGGGGCACGGTCAACGGCCGTCCGGTCTATATTTTCGCCAAGGATTTCACCGTGTTCGGCGGTTCGCTGTCGGAGGCGCATGCCGAGAAGGTGATCAAGGTCCAGGAGATGGCGCTGCGCAACCGCGCGCCGATCATCGGCCTGTACGACGCCGGCGGCGCCCGCATCCAGGAGGGCGTGGCGGCACTTGGCGGTTATGCCGAGATTTTCCAGCGCAATGTGCTCGCGTCCGGCGTCATTCCGCAGATTTCGCTGATCATGGGGCCTTGCGCCGGCGGCGACGTCTACTCGCCCGCCATGACCGACTTCATCTTCATGGTGCGCGATACGTCCTACATGTTCGTCACCGGACCAGACGTGGTGAAGACGGTGACCAACGAGACGGTCACGGCGGAAAGCCTTGGCGGCGCTTCCGTGCATACCACCAAATCCTCGATCGCCGACGGCGCTTACGACAACGACGTTGAAGCGCTCCTGCAGATGCGGCGGCTGGTCGATCTTTTGCCGGCATCCAACACCGCCGAGATTCCCGAAATCGAATGCTACCAGTCGGTCACTGACCATGACATGTCGCTCGACCGTCTGATCCCGGACAACGCCAACAAGCCTTACGACATCAAGGAGCTGATCCTGAAGGTCGCCGACGAAGGCGACTTCTTCGAGATCCAGCAAAACTTTGCCAAGAACATCGTCACCGGCTTCGGCCGCGTCGAGGGCCGCACAGTGGGCTTCGTCGCCAACCAGCCGATGGTGCTGGCCGGCGTGCTCGATTCCGACGCCAGCCGCAAGGCGGCGCGTTTCGTGCGCTTCTGCGACTGTTTTTCGATCCCGATCGTCACCTTCGTCGACGTCCCGGGCTTCCTGCCCGGCACGGCGCAGGAATATGGCGGGCTGATCAAGCATGGCGCCAAGCTCTTGTTTGCCTATGCCGAGGCGACCGTGCCGAAGATCACCGTGATCACCCGCAAGGCCTATGGCGGCGCCTATGACGTGATGGCTTCAAAGCATTTGCGCGGCGACATGAACTATGCCTGGCCGACGGCGCAGATCGCGGTGATGGCGCCCGCGGCGCGGTCGAGATCATCTATCGCAAGGACATCCGTGATCCGGAGAAAATCGCAGCCCATACAAAGGCTTACGAGGATCGCTTCCTGTCGCCCTTCGTTGCTGCCGAGCGCGGCTATGTCGACGAGGTGATCATGCCGCATTCGACCCGGCGCCGGGTGCGCGCGCGCTGCGCATGCTGCGCAACAAGGACATGCAGAACCCCTGGAAGAAGCACGACAACATTCCGCTGTAAGGGCGGCTTCTTACCAATCGAACAGGACCCACTTTGAGCCCTATCCTCGTAGTCAGTTTTCCGGCGATCGGCGATTTCATCCGCTCGCATTCGGCGATCCGGATCATCGCCGAAAAGTTTCCGGACCGCCCGATCGACGTCGTCACCTCGTCCATCGCCGCTCCGCTTGCCGGCCTGATGCCGCATGTCCGCAAAAGCTGGACGCTGAACAAAAAGAAGCGCCAACTCGGCCTGGCCGACCGTCGCCGCCTGGCCCACGACCTTCGCGCGGAGAACTACGGAACAGCCTATCTGCTGACCAACACAGCGAAGGCGGCCTTTATACCTTGGCTGGCGCGTATCCCCGAGCGCATCGGCTACCCGCGTGAATTCCAGTTTGGCCTGCTCAATCGCTTTCCAGCCGACTGGTGGCGTCAGTTGCCGCTGTTGGGCGAAAGGCATCCGCGTCTCTACGAGGAGGTCTGCGCCGTCGCCACGCTCGCCAGCGCAGACGTGCCTGTCGAGGGCTGGCCAGCACCGCAGCTTATCCTTCCACCGGAACGCGTCGAGGAGTGGCGCCGCCGCAGCGGCATCGATCAGACCAGGCCGGTGCTGGCGCTGTACGCTTCCGCCTTCGAGGATCGACGAGTGTGGCCGATCGAGCGCTTTATTGCTGTCGCCTCGGACTATTTGAAGCGCGGTTGGTCTGTCTGGATCATCGGCGCGACACGCGAGCGCGAGGCGGCGCGAACGATCCGCGCCGCCGTGCCGGAAGTCGTCGACTTGACATCCACGCCGCTGCTTATCGATGCCATGTGCCAGATCGCGGCCTCCACCGCGTTCCTTGGCGTGGATGGCGGCCCCGCCCATGCCGCCGCGGCGCTCAACATTCCGAGCGTGCTTATCTTCAGGGCCAACCATGCTTTTGAGGGCTGTCCGGTGAACCGTGGCGTGCGGTTTGTCGAGCCGCCGATTTCGACACCGAGCCGGGTCGAAGGCACGCTTGGCATCAGCGTCGATCAAGTGCTCGAAGCGCTTGAAGACACGTTGCGGGCCGCCGATCGCGCGCGGGGCACCTGAGGCTATTCGTCCCGAGCCGCACCGAAGCCTGCGCCTATGCCGGCACGGGCCGCCTTTGTCTAAGGCGTCGCGTGGTTGTCGATGCGCATCTGGAAAATGAAATAGGTCGGCGAGCAGAAGCCGATGCCCTTGACCTTCGCGAAGTCGAGTGCAGCGAGGATGCGTGGATCATCGACGATGGTGACGGGTCGGTCGGCGGCATGCGCCGACCGCGCAACGGACACGGCCATGACGAGCGCGGTGAAAGGGCCAGCAAGACGTCTCATCGAAGGTTCGGTTGGCTTTCGACCAGATCGCGCAACACCGAAACTATAGTCATCGGCAAATCCTCGGCGATCAGTCCCGGCCCGAAGCGGCTGCCCGCCTCGGCGTGGATCCACACACCGGCGCAGGCCGCCTCGAAGGCCGGCATGGTTTGGGCAAGCAGGCCGGCGATGATGCCGGCCAGAACATCGCCCGAGCCGGCGGTGGCGAGCCAGGCGGCGCCGTTGCTGTTGATCGCCGCGCGACCCTCCGGGGAGGCTATCACGCTGTCGGCCCCCTTGTAGACGATCACCGCATTGGCGCGCTGCGCGGCAGCTCGCGCTTTGGCGAGTTTGGACAGGCCCTTATCGGTCGCAATGTCGGGGAACAATCGGCCGAACTCGCCCTCATGCGGCGTCATGACTAGTGCTGGAGCATCCGGTTTGCTGGCGGCATCGAACAGCGTCGAGCCGAGGTTCCGGAAAGACGTGATGCCATCGGCATCGAGCACCAATCCCTCGACGCCGCCTTCCTGCCGTGTCCTGCCGAGCACGGCGAGCGCGAAATCGCGCGCTCTGTCGCCGACACCAAAGCCGGGGCCGAGGACAAAGCTCGACGATCTGCGATCGCCGAGAAAGTCGTGCACGTCCTCGATAGCATCCGTTTTGCGCAGCATGATCGATGTCAGATGCGCGGCATTGACCTGCATGGCATTTCCTGGCGACAGCACGGTCACCGCCCCTGCCCCGCTTCTCGCGGCGGCAAGCGCGGCCAGCCGTGCCGCGCCTGTCGCCGACGGCCCGCCGGAAAAGACGCCGACGTGGCCGCGTTTGTATTTGTGCGCATCGATTGCCGGGACCGGAAAATCCCCGAGCCAGAACGCCGGTTTGTTTTCGAACGTGCGCGGCGCAACGCGAGCGATGATATCGTCGCCAATGCCGATATCAGCGACCACGATCTCGCCGCATCGCGCGCGGCCGGGCAAAAGCAAATGGCCAGGTTTCATGCGCGCGAAGGTCACGGTGACGGCAGCACGAAAGGCCGCGCCAAGACTATCGCCGCTTTCGCCTGAGACGCCCGACGGCAGATCGACCGCGACAACCGGGAGGTCGAGCCTGGTCGCGATCTCGATAGCGCGCTCGGCATCGCCTGACAACGGCTTCGATAACCCGGCGCCGTAAAGTGCATCGACAACCAACGAGCGGGGCTCCGCTGTGAAGGCCGACAGTGGCCGCCGTTTCAGAGTGCATTCGGCAGCGGCAAGCGCGGCATCAGTGCCTGACCGCGGCTCACCCTCGGCCCAGACCGTGACGTCGATACCGGCCTCGGCCAGCAGCCGCGCCACGACATAACCATCGCCGCCATTGTTGCCGGGACCGCACAGCACATGCACCTTTATCGCCGCCGGATAGCGCGCCAGGACGATCGCCGCGACCGCCTCGCCGGCGCGTTGCATCAGCCCATAACCATCGAGCGGGCCGGCCGCGATCGCCAGCCGGTCGGCTTCGGCCATTTCGGTTGGGGAAAGAAGTTCATTGCGCATGGGATTGCCGATCTTCATGCGATCAAGCATTGTCCAGTTTCAGGTTCGAAGCAAACCGTTGCGTCCGCTATTGCCAGCCAAAGATGGACGTGTCCGGGAGGAGGCCTGCCTGCGAATTGCGCTTTATGCCTATTTTTTGCGCACGTTTTGGGAGGGGCGATGCGTGAGGTTCAGGCGTCCATGACGCATCCAGCGCCGTGGATGGCGCGAATTTGCAACGCGGTACGGCGTGGGGTTGGAATCGCCCTACCCTGCCTTTCAGGCCTTGGATTGGCACGCTTCGTGCTTGATGGAGGCGCAAGCGGGGCTCACAACCCGACTCTTTGGCAGTGGAGGCCACTTTTTACATGAAAAAGATCGAAGCGATCATCAAGCCATTCAAGCTGGACGAAGTGAAGGAAGCGCTTCAAGAGGCCGGACTGCAAGGCATCACCGTCACCGAGGCCAAGGGTTTCGGACGTCAGAAGGGCCATACCGAGCTCTATCGCGGCGCCGAATATGTCGTCGACTTCCTGCCCAAGGTGAAGATCGAAGTGGTGCTCGGCGACGAGGCTGTCGAAGGCGCCATCGAGGCGATCCGCAAGGCGGCGCAGACGGGCCGTATCGGCGACGGCAAGATCTTCGTCTCCAACATCGAGGAAGTGGTGCGCATCCGTACCGGCGAGACCGGCATCGACGCCATCTGACCCCAACCTCCAACCCATTCCAGATGCCATCACACAGGGAAGAAACAATATGACGACAGCCAAAGATATCATGAAGCAGATCAAGGACAACGACGTGAAGTTCGTCGACCTGCGCTTCACCGATCCGCGGGGCAAGCTGCAGCATGTGACGATCGATGTCGTCGAGGTCGAGGAAGACATGTTCGCCGACGGCGTCATGTTCGACGGCTCCTCGATCGCCGGCTGGAAGGCGATCAACGAGTCCGACATGGTGCTGATGCCGGATACCGATACCGTCCACATGGACCCGTTCTTCGCCCAGTCGACCATGGTCATCCTGTGCGACATCCTCGATCCGATCTCGGGCGAGGCCTATAACCGCGATCCGCGCGGCACGGCTAAGAAGGCCGAGGCCTACATGAAGGCGGAAGGCATCGGCGACACGATCTATGTCGGTCCGGAAGCCGAGTTCTTCGTGTTCGACGACGTCAAGTACAAGGCCGATCCCTACAACACCGGCTTCCGGCTCGACTCGACCGAACTGCCGTCCAACGACGACACGGACTACGAGACCGGCAATCTCGGCCATCGTCCGCGCATCAAGGGCGGCTATTTCCCGGTGCCGCCGATCGATTCGTGCCAGGACATGCGTTCCGAAATGCTGACCGTGCTCTCCGAGATGGGCGTGCGCGTCGAAAAGCATCACCATGAGGTGGCGGCCGGCCAGCACGAACTTGGCATCAAGTTCGACGCGCTGGTGCGCAACGCCGACAAGATGCTGATCTACAAATATGTCGTGCACCAGGTCGCCAATGCCTATGGCAAGACGGCGACCTTCATGCCGAAGCCGGTGTTCGGCGACAATGGCTCGGGCATGCACGTCCATATGTCGATCTGGAAGAACGGCAAGCCGACCTTTGCCGGCAACGAATATGCCGGACTGTCGGAGAACTGCCTGTTCTATATTGGCGGCGTCATCAAGCACGCCAAGGCAATCAATGCCTTCACCAACCCGCTGACCAACTCCTACAAGCGCCTGGTGCCGGGTTACGAAGCGCCGGTGCTGCTCGCTTATTCGGCGCGCAACCGCTCGGCGTCGTGCCGCATTCCGTTCGGCTCCTCGCCGAAGTCGAAGCGCGTCGAGGTCCGCTTCCCCGATCCGGGCGCGAACCCCTATCTTGGCTTCGCCGCGCTGCTGATGGCCGGTCTTGATGGCATCAAGAACAAGATCCATCCCGGACAGCCGATGGACAAGGATCTTTATGACCTGCCGCCGAAGGAACTGAAGAAGATCCCGACCGTCTGCGGCTCGCTGCGCGAGGCGCTGCAAAGCCTCGACAAGGACCGCGGCTTCCTGAAGGCCGGCGGCGTCTTCGACGACGACCAGATCGACTCCTATATCGAGCTGAAGATGGCCGAGGTCATGCGCTACGAAATGACCCCGCATCCGGTCGAGTTCGACATGTATTACTCGGTGTGAAGACCGAACTTCTTCTCATCGGTGACAAAAAGAACCCCGGCTTTCGCCGGGGTTCTCGCATGGACAGGGCGTCGGAGGGCTGACGCCTATCCCGCAAGCTCGTCGGGGCCATGCAGCGTCCAGTCGGCGCGCCGCGCCAGGAACACCAGGAAATAGATCGCCGCAACCGCCATGATCGCCAAGGTCGCGATCAGGCTCGGGCGCCCGAAGGCGGCGTCGAGCAGGTTCTGGTAGGC
The DNA here is from genome assembly GCF_053005525.2 of Mesorhizobium sp. ORM8.1. Classification (NCBI taxonomy): domain Bacteria; kingdom Pseudomonadati; phylum Pseudomonadota; class Alphaproteobacteria; order Hyphomicrobiales; family Phyllobacteriaceae; genus Mesorhizobium; species Mesorhizobium sp. ORM8.1. The sequence continues at coordinate 190,407 of NZ_CM132600.1, forward strand.
GACATAGACCGGCGCCACGAAGGCGAGGATCGCCGGCACCGGGAACAGCGGCATGCGGAAATGCCCGCCCGATGTCGTGCCGTTGCGGCGGCCGGCAAAGACGGCGACGCAAAGCAGCGCGTAGATCACCACCAGCGAGGTGCCGCTGACGACCAGCAGCAAATTGAGGTCGATGAAGCAGGCAAGCGCCGCCAGCACCACCACCACGATGGTGGCGATCCATGGCGAAGCGTCGTCGACTGGGTGGCGCGCAACAGACCGGAAGTGGCGCAGCAATGGCTGCTGCCGGTGGTGGCTGAACGGGCGCTTTCCAAACGGCGTGCCGACCGCGGAGAGCTACAGCCACATGGACCTCATTCCCTGGGGCCGCATGGACGATTTCTACACCGCCGTCGTGCAGGCGACCGAGGAGGCCGTGCTCAATGCGCTGGTCGCCAACAGCGACATGATCGGCCGTGACGGCAACCGTACGCCTGCCCTGCCGCGTGCGAAGGTGCTGGCGGCGCTCAAGGCGCGCGGCGTCGCCGGCTGACAGGCCGGCCATTCCTGCAATCGACTCGCAAAAAAGCCCCAGCATTTCACGCCGGGGCTTTCTTTTTCGTCGATGGTCTGACGTGGGCTGTGGCCTACGCCATCAAACCAATCAGGCCGCGGCTGAAACCTTGGCGTCGGTCGAAACCTCGGAGATCGTCTTCAGCACCTGCGAGGCGATCTGGTAGGGGTCGCCCTGCGAATTCGGGCGGCGATCTTCCAGATAACCCTTGTAGTCGCTCTTGACGAAGGAGTGCGGGACGCGGATCGAAGCGCCACGGTCGGCGACGCCGTAGCTGAACTTGTTCCACGGCGCGGTCTCGTGCTTGCCGGTCAGGCGCTTGTCGTTGTCGGGGCCATAGACCGCGATGTGGTCCATCAGGTTCTTGTCGAACTGGGCCATCAGCGCCTCGAAATAAGCCTTGCCGCCGACTTCGCGCATGTAGGTGGTGGAGAAGTTGCAGTGCATGCCCGAGCCGTTCCAGTCGGTATCGCCGAGCGGCTTGCAGTGGAATTCAATGTCGATGCCGTACGTCTCGGTCAGGCGCAGCAGCAGGTAGCGCGCAATCCACATCTGGTCGGCCGCCTTCTTGGAGCCCTTGCCGAAAATCTGGAATTCCCACTGGCCCTTGGCCACTTCGGCGTTGATGCCTTCATGGTTGATGCCGGCGGCAAGGCACAGGTCGAGATGCTCCTCGACGATCTTGCGGGCGACATCGCCGACATTCTTGTAGCCAACGCCGGTGTAGTACGGGCCCTGCGGGGCCGGATACCCGGCTTCGGGGAAGCCCAGCGGACGGCCGTCCTTGTAGAAGAAATATTCCTGTTCGAAGCCGAACCAGGCGCCCTCGTCGTCGAGGACGGTAGCGCGCTTGTTGGAGGCATGCGGCGTCACGCCATCGGGCATCATGACCTCGCACATGACCAGCACGCCATTGGTGCGGGCCGGATCCGGATAGACGGCGACGGGCTTCAGCACGCAGTCGGAGCTGTGGCCCTCGGCCTGGTTCGTCGAGGAGCCATCGAAGCCCCACAGCGGCAGCTGCTCGAGCGTCGGGAACTCGGCAAATTCCTTGATCTGGGTCTTGCCGCGCAGACTGGGGGTCGGGACGTATCCGTCGAGCCAGATATACTCGAGCTTGTATTTGGTCATTCCAGTGCCTCTCGTTGCTAGGACGCCGCAAGTGGGCGGCATCAACGCATGGCCGGGCTGGGCCGGCCTGCCGATCGTTAAAAAGCAAATCGTATGCCACTCGCCTTTCGACGGGTGCGGCAAAATGGTCATGGCAAGGCGTTGATTTTGCTGAGCCATCTCAGCAATGCGCCCGGATCGTTCAGATGCCGGTTTTGCTTAAATCATAGGCAAAAGATGATCTTTTCGTAGGCATATTGCCTAAAGGAATCGCAGAACCTATCTTGATGGAAAGCTGAATCGATAGCCCCTGAAAAAGCAAGGAGGGCAGCCAATGCAAGTTACGCAACCGCGCCCATCGGCAAAGATCCTGATGTTCCCGCTGGCAGGGCGCAAGCCTGCCTCAAATTTAGGCGCCAAGGCGAAATTCGCGGCAGAGCTGGCATCGTTGCGCGGCGAGCATGCCGACTTCGACGGCTGGTACCACGAAGCGGCCGTCGAGGAAGAAAGCCAGCAGCGCGAGAGCTGACCCGCTTTATTCGTCCACGCAATGAAAAGCCCGGCGCGAGCGCTCGCGCCGGGCTTTTGTTACATCGGCCAACCGGCTAGTCCTTGGCGTGCAGGTTGGTGCCCAGCGTGTCCTTGACGAAGATCATTCCGATGACAAGCGACATGGCCGCGATCACCACCGGGTACCAAAGGCCGTAGTAGATATCGCCCTTGTAGGCGCTGAACGCGAACACAATCGCGGGCAACAGACCCCCGAACCAGCCATTGCCGATGTGATAGGGCAGCGACATGCCGGTGTAGCGGATGCGGGTCGGGAACATCTCGACCAGGATCGCGGCAATGGGGCCATAGACCATGGTCACGAAGATCACCAGGATGAACAGGATGCCGATCGTCATTGGCCAGTTGACCTGCGCTGGATCGGCGACCATGGCGAACGGACCGCCACCGGGGATGTTGTAGACGGTAACCTCCGGCGCACCGGCCGCCTCATCCTTGGTCAGCAGCTTGTCGTTGATCGCCTTATCGGTCGGAACCGTCGCCTTCTCGCCGCCGCGGATTGCCGCTGCGTCGAGCTTCAGCTCCGGATTGGCCGCGATGAAGCCGTCCAGTTTCTGGTCGGGTACCTTGATCGCCGCGCGCTTCAGCGGATAGCCGCCGTCCTGCAGCGACATGTTGACCGCCTTGACGAAGGCCGCGTCCTTGGCCTTGGCCTGGTCGCCGGCCGCGGCGGCGTCGTAGGATGCCACCGTTTCGCTGCCGATCTTGACCGTGGCCGCCGTTCCAGGCGCTGCCGTCGAAACGACGTCGTAAGGTACCGAGTTCTTGGTCAGGAACGAGGTCGCGATGTCACAGGACGTCGTAAACTTCGCGGTGCCGACCGGGTTGAACTGGAACTTGCAATCGCCGGGCGCGGTCGTCACCGTGGCGCGCGTGTTCTGTTGGGCGGCGGCAAGGGCGGGGTTGGCCGCCTTGGTCAGCGCCTTGAACAGCGGGAAGGTGCAGACGATGGCAAGCGCGAGGCCGGCCATGATGATCGGCTTGCGGCCGATCTTGTCGGACAACCAGCCGAACACCACGAAGAAGATCGAGCCGAGCGCGAGCGCAATCGCAATCATGATGTTGACCGATTGCGGATCGACCTTGAGCACGTTCTGCAGGAAGAACAGCGCGTAGAACTGGCCATTGTACCAGACCACGGCCTGGCCGGCGGTGAGGCCGAGCAGCGCCAGCAGCGCGATCTTGGCGTTCTTCCACTGGCCGAAGGCTTCGGTCAGAGGCGCCTTGGAGCCCTTGCCCTCTTCCTTCATCTTCTGGAAGGTCGGAGACTCCGACAGCGACAACCGGATCCAGATCGAAACGGCGAGCAGCAGGAAGGAGACAATGAACGGAATACGCCAGCCCCAGGCGGCGTAGGTTTCCTTGCTGAGCGAGCCCTGCACGATCAGGATGACGATCAGCGACAGGAACAGGCCGAGCGTCGCCGTCGTCTGGATCCAGGACGTATAGAAGCCGCGGCGATCGTCCGGCGCGTGTTCCGCGACATAGGTCGCGGCACCACCATATTCGCCGCCGAGCGCGAGGCCCTGCAGCATGCGCAAGACGATCAGGATCACCGGAGCCAGGATGCCCAAGGTTGCGTAGCCAGGCAGCAAGCCGACCAGGAAGGTCGACAGGCCCATGATCGTCATGGTGACGAGGAAGGTGTATTTGCGACCGACGAGGTCGCCGATGCGGCCGAACAGCAAGGCGCCGAACGGACGCACGAGGAAGCCGGCGGCGAAGGCAAGCAGCGCGAAGATGTTGCGTGTCGCCTCCGGGATCGTCGGGCTGAAGAAAGTCGAGCCGATGAAAACCGCCAGCGAGCCGTAGAGATAGAAATCATACCATTCGAAAACGGTGCCAAGCGAGGAAGCGAAGATGACTTTCTTCTCTTCCCGCGTCATGCCGCGGCTTGTTCCGCCGGCGGTCGATGCCATTGCCATTGAATTATCCTCCCGTGGGATCCCGTCTGTCCTCGATGGCTGCGCGCGACAGTCCGCCTTCCTCCGAATGCGGACTCAAAAACGCAGCTACAGGTGAAAAAATGACAGAAAGGACCCGGCGACGGCAGAGCGACGATGGGATTATGACTTTCGTATTAGGTGCAGTGCGAAGGCGTTAGGCCTTCAGCGCCTCGAGCAGGTTGACAGCGGCCATCATGTCGCGCTTGCGCGCCGAACGGCGGGCGACCGCTTCGGCGTCCTGGCCCCAATGCTCGATCTGCCAGTCCTCGTCGACATGGCCGGCGGTCCAGGCTTCTTCGCCATCGAGTTCACCGAAATCGACGGCGAGCGCGAGCAGCGCCGAGCCGGTCAGCGCGGTCATGACATGGATGGCGGCCAGCCGCATCGGTTCGGCGCGCTGCGCAAGATGCGAGCCGAGCACGGCAATCGTCTCGCGCGGCTGTTCGACATGGATGACGCCCTCGGCAAGGTTGAAGCGGGCACCAAGTTTGCTTTGCGCCCAGTCGAGCACCGGATCCCAGTGCTTGTTCTGGCGATCAATCAAGCCTTGCGGACCGTCGGCGCGGTAGCAGAGCAGATCGGATGACGCAAAACGCAGCACATCCTCCAGCACCGCCTGCGGATCGGTGGCGACGCCGTCGATGGCGGTGTTGACGAGACGCATCACCGGCATCGTCACCGGATCGATGACCTCACCCTGCGCGGCAAACTCATCGGCCACCAAGGTTGCGGCCTTTTCGGTCGGCAGCACCACCACCGCCTTGCCCGGCGTGCGCACAGGACGGCCGTCGAGATGCACGGCAAAGCCGTTTTCCACCGACGCCACCGAAACATCTTTGTAAAAACGCTTCGGCAACGGCGTCTTCATCTGAAGCTGGGCACGTCGCACCGGGTCCGGATCGGAGAGCAGTTTTCCGGCTTCGAGGTCTTCAAGAATATCGCGCATATCGATCTCGATTCCGTGGACTACTAGGGCGCGGGCTGCCTGCGCGCCGGGCGGTTGACGATGATCAGGCCGGCTGCGATCAACGCCAGCGCCACAAAATCCGGACCGTCGGCGCCTCACCCAAAATGACCGCGCCGCACAGCACGCCGAACACCGGCGACAGGAAGGCGAAGCTCGACAGGCCGGACGCCGGATAGCGCCGAAGCAGCCAGAACCACAATACATAGGTGACGGCGACGACATAGAAAGACTGGAAGAGCAGCGCCCACGTCGCCAAGGCACTGACATTGCGGATCGGCGGGCCGGCAAACGGCAGCACCAGGATGCCGACAACGGTGGCGCCGGCCAGTTGGTAGAGCAGAAGCTTTTCGGCGCTGGTTTCAACCAGCTTGGAGCGTTTGATGACGATGCTGGTCGCCGCCCACAGGATGCCTGACCCCAGACTGAGCAGGTCGCCCGTCAGCGTCGCGTCGGTGCCGGCGACGATACCGTCGGAGAAGACCGCCGCAAGGCCGCAGAAGGCAAGGACGAGCCCGGCGAGCTTGCGCGTGTTGATGCGCTCGCCGAGCAGGAAATGGCCGCCGATCAGCACCCAGAACGGCATGGTGTTGACCAGCAGTGTGTTGCGGGCAACGGTGGTGTATTCCAGCCCGATATAGAGGCACAGGAACTCGACGCCGAAGAGCACGCCGACGACGATGCCCGCGGTCAGCGTGCCGTCGGCTTCGAACAGCCTGATGTCGCGCAGACGGCACCAGGCGAACACGCAGAGCCCGCCGATGATCGAACGCGCGATCGAGACGAAGACAGGATCGAAGCCGGCATAGGAGATTTTCGCGGCGACGTAGTTCAGGCCCCAGGACAGAGTGAGCCCGACCATGATGGACGCAGCCGCGAGATCAACCGCATCACGGCGATCCAATCCGGTCGTGGCGGTCATTGCTTCGATTGACTTTCCAGTTTAGCCAGCAGGGCTTTCAGCGCCGCGGTATTTTGCCTGACTGCTTCAGTGTTCTCGCGGCCGATCTCGACCAACGATCTCTGCCGACGATCTCTGCCGACGCGCAGAGCCGCTGGTGAAAGCCAGCCAGACGATAAAAATCACAATGAGGGGCAGCCAAAAGATGAGTTGAGCAATGAACTCTCTCATTCACTCCTCCGCGCTGGCGTCGTCGAAACCGATCAGGTTCCAGCTCTGGCGCATATGCGGCGGCATCGGCGCGGTGACGTCGATGACGCCCTTGTCCGGGTGCGGAATGACGATGCGGCGCGCATGCAGATGCAGTCGGTTCTGGATGCCACCCGGGAAATCCCAGTTGGTATCGGCCTCGAAATATTTCGGGTCGCCGATGATCGGGCAGCCGATATAGGCGGCATGAACGCGAAGCTGGTGCGTGCGGCCGGTATAAGGCTCCATTTCCAGCCAGGTCATCGTCTGCGCCGCCTGCTCGATGATGCGGTAGAACGACACGGCGTGGTCGGCGCCTTTTTCGCCGTGTGCCGCCACGCGCACGCGGTCGCCATCCTCGGTCGGCTCCTTGATCAGCCAGGTCGAGATCTTGTCCTCGCGCTTCGGCGGCACGCCCTTGACCAGCGCCCAATAGGTCTTCTTCGTCTCACGCGCCCGGAATGCTTCCGACAGCTTCATGGCGGCGAGGCGCGTGCGCGCGACGACCAGCACGCCGGACGTATCGCGGTCGAGCCGATGAACCAGGCGCGGCTTCTCACCTTTCTGGTTGCGCCAGGCTTCCAGCATGTCGTCGACATTGCGGGTGACGCCGGAACCGCCCTGCACTGCCAAGCCCGCCGGCTTGTTGAAGACGAAGACCTTCGGGTCCTCATGGATCAGCATTTTGGCCAGGACATCGGCATCGCCCTGGTTACGGATCGAGTGGCCGGTCAGCGCGCTCTCGCCCTTCTTGTCCACCTCGAGTGGCGGGATGCGCACCACCTGTCCAGGCTCGACGCGGCTGTCGGCCTTGACCCGGCCGCCATCGACACGGATCTGGCCGGAGCGCAGCAACTTCTGCAGGTGGCCGAAGCCAAGGCCCGGGAAATGGGTCTTGAACCAGCGATCGAGCCGCATGCCCGCCTCGCCGGCCTCCACCGTGATCTGTTCAACGCCTGCCATGACTTCGCTTTTCCATTTGAAAGCGGCGCCATAGCACTAAGACAGCCAGGTTGCGAGCCAAAGACCCAACTTAGCGCGACGATTGCCCCAATCGTCGTCGCTGCAATGCAGTTAGTGATCCGCCGGCGGTGGCGCGGCGCGGATCGTCGAGCGTGTCAGGAAGCGCTTTTCGACGCTGCAACAGAAGGTTTCGACGGTTCGGCCGGACAGCGGCCGAACCGTCGAAATAAGCGGCGATCGCCAGGATCAGTTGGCGGCAGCCTTCGGCTTGGATGAGCCGATCATCTTCCAGTTCTTGTAGAACATGGAATTGATGCGCTCGACGCTGACCGAGACGATGGCGAGAAGGCCCGCGATCAGGCCGGGGAACGGAGACGGCCGGATGATGTCGACAAAGACGCAGTAGCGGCGGCCGTCATACTCGTTGACCGAGCGGTGGAACAGCGTGTCGTCGAAGATGAACAGCGGGTTGTCGAACCAATAGTTCTTCTTGCTGCCGCACTGGACGAAGATCTCCGCCTGCACCGGGATCAAATTGTAGAGGATGCGTAGGCTGAGCCGCAGCGGGCCGAAATGCCAGGATGTCGATTCACGCTTGCTGAAAACCGAGACAGCGATCGTCTTGATGTATTTGTAATCCTTGTTGAATTCCGGGACGTTGTCGATCTTGTGCTTGCCATACCACTGGTAGACATACATGCCGCGCCGGCCAGCGCCGAAATTGGCGTCGATGTCGGTGATGATCTCGTCCTGGCGCGCCTTGAAGACGCCGAGAATCTCGTTGATCTCGCGCTGATAGTCTTCCGGGAACTGCTCGGGCTTCCACACGCCGGGGTTCCGGTAGCAGAGCAAGTCGACGATCAGGTTGAACGGCGACAGCAACCAGGTGAACAGGCCGTTGCCGAGGAAATAGCGTTCGAAAAGGTTGCGGTCCTTCTGGTCGTTGCGCATCACGTCGATCAGGCCGCAGACCACCCAAATCGCGGTCAGGATCGGGATGAAATAGAAAGCGAGCGCGAGAACCACGACTGCAATCGCAGCCTTGCGAAGGGTCTTGATGGTTTGCTTTGTCATTCTTGTTACGCGCGGATGCGCGATCCTATTTCCATGAGCCAAAATCACGGCGACCCCCGCCGGCCGTGCGCCTTGATAGGATTTTTTGTTTCCCGGCACAATGCCGTCACACGCTCCGGACCGCCGGCCAACACAAATATTTGGAGTAATTCACTCCACTTCAATTCAATGCTCAGCCGTTCCGTTCGCTGCGCAATTTTGCCCAGTAGTCCAGCCGCTTGCGGATATCGCGTTCGAAGCCGCGCTCGGGCGGATCGTAGAACGTCCGCCGCCCCATCTTTTCGGGGAAGTAGTCCTGGCCGGAAAATGCGTCCGGTTGGTCGTGGTCGTAACGATAGCCGGCGCCGTAATCTTCCTGCTTCATCAGCTTGGTCGGCGCGTTGAGGATGTGTTTCGGCGGCAGCAGCGAGCCGAATTCCTTGGCGGCGGCCGTCGCGGCCTTGAAGGCGTTGTAGACCGCGTTCGATTTCGGCGCGGTGGCGAGATAGACGGCCGCCTGGGCGAAGGCGAGCTCGCCTTCGGGGGAGCCCAGGTAATCATAGGCATCCTTGGCGGCGTTGGCGACGACCAGCGCCTGCGGATCGGCAAGCCCGATATCTTCCACCGCCATGCGCACCAGCCGGCGGCCGAGATAGAGCGGATCCTCGCCGGCGTCGAACATGCGGGCGAGATAATAGAGCGCTGCATCCGGATCGGAGCCGCGCACCGATTTGTGCAGCGCCGAGATCAGATTGTAGTGGCCATCCTGGCCCTTGTCGTAGATCGGCGCCCGGCGCTGGATGACGCGCTGCAAGCCTTCCGGAGTGAACACTTCGGCTTTCTTGGCGGCGCGCCAGACTTCCTCGGCCAAAGTCAGCGAGGCGCGGCCGTCGCCATCCGCCATGCGGATCAGCATCGCGCGCGCTTCGTCGTCGAGCGGCAGCGCCCTGCCCTCCGTCTCTTCCGCTCGCGCCAACAACTTGGCGATGCTGTCTTCGCCGAGCGAGCGGAACACGAGTACGCGCGCCCGCGACAGAAGCGCTGCATTGAGCTCGAAGGACGGGTTTTCCGTGGTGGCGCCGACCAACACGACGGTGCCGTCTTCCATCACGGGAAGAAAACCGTCCTGCTGGGCGCGGTTGAAGCGGTGGATCTCGTCGACGAAGAGCAGCGTCTGGCGGCCGTTGCTGCGGCGCAGCTTTGCCGTCTCGAACACCTTCTTGAGGTCGGCCACACCGGAAAACACCGCCGATATCTGCTCGAAGGCAAGATCGGTCTCGCCGGCGAGCAGCCGCGCCACGGTCGTTTTGCCGGTGCCGGGCGGACCCCAGAAGATCATCGATCCAAGCGAACCGGAATCGATCAGCCTGGTCAGCGCGCCGTCGGGTCCTGTCAGGTGCTCCTGGCCGACGACCTCGCCGAGGTTCTTAGGGCGCAAGCGGTCGGCAAGCGGCCGGCCAGGCGCCACTTTCTCCGGCTCATCGGAACTGAACAGATCGGCCATAGAAATCTTTGGTTGGAACGCAATCCCGCTCATTTGAGAGCATGATCTTATCCGAAAACCGGTTCCCACTTTTCGGGATCATGCTCTAAATGGGAAGACTGCCTCAATAACGCAACACCTGGCGCAGTATCTGCCCGCCGCGCTCGACGGTAAAGCGCCACCAGCGCGTGTCCTGCTGGGCAGCCTGCGCCAGCGTTGCCGCGGTGTCGATGGTGGTGCCGTTCACCTCGCGCACGATATCGCCCGCCTGGAAGCCGAAATCGGCGGCCGGCGAATCGCGGTTGACGTCGACCACGGTGACACCCTTGAGGTCGGTGCGCAGGCCAAGCCGCTGGGCGAGACGCGGCGACAGTTCCGTCACCTTGGCGCCGGAGAACGGGCTGCGGCCATGCAGCGTGACCTCGACCGCCCTGGCGCCTTCCGGCGCGCGCTCCAGCGGGATTTCCAGCGTCGCCTGCTGGCCCTTGGTCAGGATAGCGAAGGTCGCCTTGGTGCCGATCGACAGCGTCGCCATGCGGTAGTCGAGCGCTTCGATGCTCTCGACCGGCGTGTTGTTGAGCGACAGGACAACATCGCCCGGCTTCAGACCGACCTTACCGGCCGGGCCGGCGCCCTCGACCGATGAGACCAGCGCGCCGGTCGGCTTTTCCATGCCAAGCGATTCCGCGATCTGCGGCGTCACCATTTCGAACTCGGCGCCGATATAGGGCCGCTCGAAGAAGTCGAGCCCCGCCTTGGCGGCGTCGGCGAAGGCGCGCACCATGTTCGACGGAATGGCAAAGCCGATGCCGATTGAGCCGCCGCTGCGGCTGTAGATGGCGGTGTTGATGCCGACCAACTGGCCGCCCATGTTGATCAGCGCGCCACCGGAATTGCCGGGATTGATGGCGGCGTCGGTCTGGATGAAATAGCCCGAATCCGAGACACCGATATGGCTGCGGGCAAGCGCCGAAACGATGCCGCTGGTGGTGGTCTGGCCGACGCCGAACGGGTTGCCGATGGCAAGCACCAGGTCGCCGACCTCGAGCGCGTCGGAATCGCCGATGGCGATCACCGGCAACGGCTTGTCGGCGGAAATCTTGAGCACGGCGAGATCGAGCGTTTCGTCCTTGAGCATCACCTTGGAGGTGAACTCACGGCCGTCGGCGGTCGCCACCTTCACCTCATCGGCATCCTTGATGACGTGGTAATTGGTGACGATGACGCCGCTTGGGTCGACCAGCACGCCGGAGCCCAGCGAGGACTGTGCGCGCGGCTGGGCGCGGCCGAAGAATTCCTCGAAGAACGGATCGCCCTCGAACGGCGACGTCACCTTGGCGGTCTGCGAAGCGTAGACGTTGACCACCGCCGGCGCGGTCTGCTTGACCAGCGGCGCGAAGGAGAGCTGCACCTCCTCGCGGCCGAACGGCACGCGCTTGTCGGGACCGGACGTGCCGTTCTCGCCTTCGACGCCATGCAGCAGGTCGGTCAGCACATCGGAGAGACCGGGATCGGCCGGCTTGGCGGCATTCTCTGCCAGCGCCTGCCGCACGGCCGGCGCCGCGGCGAAGGCTGCGAGCGCGCAAATGGCAACAAGAAACAGCCGTTTGAGGTGCATTTTCGAATCCCTCCTGAACGGGCGCCATTGTCCCGACGATTGTGCAGAATGAAAGGCTAATGCACGCAAATACGGCCCTTGTCGCGCAAAAGAGTGCGCGCCAGGTCGAAAATTCACCCTCAACGGTCCGCGCCTCAAAAAAGCAAAAGGGGCCCGAAGGCCCCTTGAACTCGTTGAAGAAACGCTTGGCCTCAGGCGGCCGCCGCTTCTTCGTTGGCGCCTTCAGCTTCGACGCGAGCGCGGTCGGCGGCGCCCTTGGCCGAGGTGTCGCGATCGACAAACTCGATGACCGCCATCGCGGCGTTGTCGCCCTTGCGGAAGCCCGCCTTCATGATGCGCAAATAGCCGCCGTTGCGGGTGGCGTAGCGCGGGGCGATGGTTTCGAACAGGCGCTTGACGACGCCTTCATTGCCGATCTGCGCGATCACCTGGCGGCGGGCGTGCAGGTCGCCGCGCTTGCCGAGCGTCACCAGCTTCTCAACGATCGGACGCAGGTCCTTCGCCTTCGGCAGGGTGGTGACGATCTGCTCGTGCTCGATCAGAGACACGGCGAGGTTGGCGAACATCGACTTGCGGTGGCTTACGCTGCGGGCGAAGCGACGGCCTTTGAAACCGTGGCGCATGGCTCTTTTCCTTCTTCAGTTGTTCAAGAGGCCATGGCCCCTGATGGTTTTCCGCATGACCGTCGGATCGAGCGGCTCACGCCGCCGATCCTTGGAATTCATGCTCAATATTGGTCTTCGTAACGCTTGGCGAGATCTTCGATGTTTTCCGGCGGCCAGTCCGGCACCTCCATTCCGAGGTGCAGGCCCATTGCCGCCAGGACTTCCTTGATCTCGTTCAGCGACTTGCGGCCGAAGTTCGGGGTGCGCAGCATCTCGGCTTCGGTCTTCTGGATCAGGTCGCCGATATAGACGATGTTGTCGTTCTTCAGGCAGTTGGCCGAACGCACCGAAAGCTCGAGCTCGTCGACCTTCTTGAGCAGCGCCGGGTTGAAGGCGAGCTCGGTGACGGCTTCGGCGGCGACTTCCTTCTGCGGCTCGTCGAAGTTGACGAACAGCGCGAGTTGGTCCTGCAGGATGCGAGCGGCGAAAGCCACCGCGTCCTCGCCCGAGATCGAGCCGTTGGTCTCGATCGTCATGGTCAGCTTGTCATAGTCGAGAACCTGGCCCTCGCGGGTATTCTCGACCTTGTAGGAGACCTTCTTGACCGGCGAGTAGAGGCTGTCGACCGGGATCAGGCCGATCGGCGCGTCCTCGGCGCGGTTGCGCTCGGCCGGAACGTAGCCCTTGCCGGTGTCGACGGTGAACTCCATGCGGATCTCCGCACCCTCGTCCAGCGTGCAGATCACGTGGTCGGGGTTGAGGATCTCGACGTCGCCAACCGTCTGGATGTCGCCTGCGAGCACGGCGCCCGGGCCCTGCTTGCGCACGACCATGCGCTTGGGACCATCGCCTTCCATGCGAATGGCGATTTCCTTGATGTTCAAGACGATGTCGGTCACGTCCTCGCGCACGCCGGCGATGGACGAGAATTCATGCAGCACGCCGTCGATCTGCACGGCGGTCACAGCCGCGCCACGCAGCGAAGACAGAAGCACGCGCCGCAGCGCGTTGCCCAGCGTCAGGCCAAAACCGCGCTCGAGCGGCTCGGCCACGAGCGTGGTCAGCGTCTTCTTCTTCGACGAGAACTCGATCTTGTTCGGCTTGATCAGTTCCTGCCAGTTTTTCTGGATCATAGTGTCTTCCTTCCTTGGACCCGCCACCATCCAATCGTGGCGGGCAGCCTGGAAATACCGTGGAGGACCGCCCTCAGGAGCGTTCGCGCGGCGTTCAGTAATTGTTAGACGCGACGCTTCTTGCGCGGGCGGCAGCCATTGTGCGGGATCGGCGTCACGTCACGGATCGAGGTGATGGTGAAGCCAGCGGCCTGCAGGGCGCGCAGCGCCGATTCGCGACCGGAGCCGGGTCCGCAGACCTCGACCTCGAGCATGCGCATGCCGTGCTCCTGCGCCTTCTTGGCGACGTCCTCGGCAGCCATCTGGGCGGCGAACGGGGTCGACTTGCGCGAACCCTTGAAGCCCTGGGCACCGGCCGACGACCAGGCAATCGAATTGCCCTGCGCGTCGGTGATGGTGATCATGGTGTTGTTGAAGGTCGAATTGACGTGGGCGACGCCCGACGAGATGTTCTTGCGTTCGCGACGGCGAACACGAGCGGCTTCCTTGGCCATAATAGTCCTTTCAGTTGATCTCTACACCGCCGTAATGCCAGCGGCTACACCAGGGAGAAGGCAGTAGGGGAATATGGCAGTAGGGCAGTATGTCTGCCGATCCTATTGCCTTACTGCCCTACTCCCTTACTGCCCTAATTACTTCTTCTTGCCGGCGATCGCCTTGGCCGGGCCCTTGCGGGTGCGCGCATTGGTATGCGTGCGCTGACCGCGGACCGGCAGCGAGCGGCGGTGACGCAGGCCACGGTAGCAGCCGAGGTCCATCAGCCGCTTGATGTTCATCGAGACTTCGCGGCGCAGGTCGCCTTCGACCTGGTAGTCGCGGTCGATCGTCTCGCGGATCTGCAGCACTTCCGCGTCGGTCAACTGGTTGACGCGACGGTCCGCCGGGATGCCGACCTTGTCGACGATCTCCTGGGCAAACTTCTTGCCGATGCCGTGAATGTACTGAAGCGCAATGACGACGCGCTTGTTGGTCGGAATGTTGACGCCGGCTATACGAGCCATATTCTTCTCTTTCTCCATATGGGCCGGACAACCCTGACAAACAAGGCAGGCCGGCACTGTCAAAGTTGCCCCGCGTCCGGTGGAGGCCGGCCCTTGCGGGAGTTTCCTGGTTCAAAACGGATGCCCTGCCCTTTTGGGGCAAGCAAACTCCATGCCTGACAGGAAGACGGGCCGCCATACCCCAGCGGCTCTCTCCAGTCAAGCGCAATCTTTAATTGTTGCCGCGGCCTACTTCACCGCAGCCGCGAGCACCTTGCCGATCTCCGCGGTCACCGCATCGATACCGGCCATGCCGTCGACGGTCTTGAGCTTGCCTTTGGCGTAGTAGTAGCCGGTCAGCGGCGCCGTCTTTTTGTAATATTCGCGCAGGCGCTCCTCGAACACCTCGGGGTTGTCGTCCTTGCGCACCGGCTGGCCGGCGGCCTTGGCATCCTCAGCCCGCTTGATGATCCGCCCCACGAGCGCCTTGTCGTCGACGACGAGCTCAATGACGGTGTCGAGGGCAATGCCGCGCTCGGCGAGCATGGCCTCGACCGCGTCAGCCTGCACCAGCGTGCGCGGATAGCCGTCGAGGATGAAACCATTGGCGCAGTCGGGCTGGTCGATGCGCTCGGCGACGATCGCGTTGACGATGGCGTCGGACACCAGCTCGCCGGCGTCCATCACCGCCTTGGCGCGCTTGCCGACTTCGGTTCCTGCCTGGACTGCTGCACGCAGCATGTCACCCGTCGAGAGCTGGGGTATGCCGTGTTTTTCTACCAGTCTTTGTGCTTGCGTCCCCTTGCCCGCCCCTGGCGGCCCAAGCAATATCAGCCTCATCTGCTCCTCTTCCCCCCGCGCAACTTCGACTTCTTGATCAGGCCCTCATATTGGTGCGCGATCAGGTGACCCTGAATCTGCGCCACCGTGTCGAGCGTGACACTGACCACGATCAGAAGCGATGTGCCACCGAGGTAGAAAGGTACGCCAGTCGCCGAAATCAGGAACTCCGGCAGCAGACAGACAAGCACTAGGTAGATGGCGCCGATGACGGTGACGCGCGTCAGCACATAGTCGATGTAATCGGCGGTGCGCTCGCCCGGACGATAGCCCGGGATGAAGCCGGAATGCTTCTTGAGCTGGTCGGCAGTGTCCTTCGGGTTGAAGACGATCGCCGTGTAGAAGAAGGCGAAGAAGACGATCATGCTCGCGTAGAAGATCATGTAGAGCGGCTGGCCGTGGCCGAGCGAGGCCAGGATGGTGCTTGCCCAGCCCGGCAGGTTGGTCGACTGCGAGAAGCCGGCGACAGTTGCCGGCAAAAGCAGCAGCGAAGACGCGAAGATCGGCGGAATGACGCCCGACGTGTTGAGCTTCAGCGGCAAATGCGAGGTGTCGCCCTGGAACATGCGGTTGCCGACCTGGCGCTTCGGATACTGGATCAGCAGGCGGCGCTGCGCGCGCTCGAAGAAGACGATCAGGCCGATAACGATGATGGCGAGCACGATGATCGCCAGGATCAGGCCAGTCGACAAGGCGCCGGTGCGGCCAAGTTCCAGTGTGCCGGAGATTGCCCGTGGCAGGCCGGCGACGATGCCGGAAAAGATAATCAGCGAAATGCCGTTACCGATGCCGCGCGCGGTGATCTGCTCGCCGAGCCACATCAGGAACATGGTGCCGCCGACCAGCGTGCAGACGGTCGAGAGCCGGAAGAAGATGCCCGGATCGTTGACGATGCCGGCGCCGCCTTCGAGGCCGATCGAAATGCCATAGGCCTGGACCAGCGCCAGAAGCACGGTGCCGTAGCGCGTGTACTGGTTGATGATCTTGCGGCCCTGCTCGCCTTCCTTCTTCAGCGCTTCCAGCGACGGAATGACCGACGTCATCAGCTGCATGATGATGGAGGCGGAGATGTAGGGCATGATGCCCAGCGCAAAGATCGCCATGCGCTGCACGGCGCCGCCGGCGAACATGTTGAACATGCCGAGCACGCCCTTGCTCTGCGAGGAGAAGGCCTGGGCGAAGGCGTCGGGGTTGATGCCGGGAAGCGGGATGTAGGTGCCGAGGCGATAGACGAGCAGCGCACCGATCGTGAACCAGATGCGCTTCTTCAGATCCTCGGCCTTGGCGAAGGCCGCAAAATTCAGATTGGAGGCTAGTTGTTCAGCAGCCGAAGCCATGCCTGATTCTCCGCTAGGTCACGCTCGATGTCCGCAGCTCAGGCGGCGCGTGTCACCGAAGCTCACGAGATAAGCTCCGGACTGTAAACATGCAAGCGGCCGCGTTGACGCGGCCGCTCAATTCAACGGAGCAAAGCGCGGTTCGGCGGCAAATGCGAATGCATTCGGGCCGGCCGCGCTTCAAATCGCCGTTACTCGGCGGCGGCCGCTTCGGGCAACTTCACCGAACCGCCGGCCTTTTCGATCTTCTCGATCGCGGCCTTGGAGGCGCCGGCGACGTCGAAGGAGAGCTTGGCCTTGAGCTCGCCGTCGGACAGCACGCGCACGCCGTCCTTGACGCGGCGGATGACGCCGGCGGCAACCAGGGTCTCGGCCGTCACGGTCGCCTTGGCGTCGAGCTTCTTGGCGTCGACGGCGGCCTGGATACGGGCCAGCGACACGACCGTGAAGCTCTTGGCGAAGATGTTGTTGAAGCCACGCTTCGGCAGGCGCCGGTAGAGCGGCATCTGGCCACCCTCGAAGCCGTTGATGGCGACGCCCGAGCGCGCCTTCTGGCCCTTGACGCCGCGACCGGCTGTCTTGCCCGAGCCGGAACCGATGCCGCGGCCAAGACGCTTCTTGGAGTGCGTCGCGCCGTCCTTGTCACGCAGATCGTTGAGTTTCATCTGAGTTCTCCTGCGCTTCTGTTCAGCCCTCGTCCACGACGCGGACGAGGTGCTGGACGGCAGCGATCATGCCGCGCACGGAAGGGGTGTCTTCCAGCGTGCGCTGCTTGTGCATCTTGTTGAGGCCGAGGCCGACCAGCGTTGCGCGCTGTTCCTTCGGGCGGCGGATCGGCGAACCGATCTGCTCAACGGTGATGGTCTTGGTAGCTTTCTTGGCCATGGTCAAAATCCCTGGTCAGATCGACTATTCTTCAGCCGCAACGGCGGTGCCGCGGCGGGCCTGAAGGGTCGAGTACTTGATGCCGCGAGCGGCGGCCACATCCTTCGGATGCATCTGGCTCTTCAGCGCGTCGAAGGTGGCGCGGACCATGTTGTAGGGGTTCGACGAACCCATCGACTTGGCGACCACGTCATGCATGCCGAGCGTCTCGAAGACGGCGCGCATCGGACCACCGGCGATGATGCCGGTACCCTGCTTGGCAGCGCGCAGCAGGACGCGTCCCGCGCCCCAGCGGCCTTCGACATCGTGATGCAGCGTGCGGCCCGAGCGCAGCGGCACGAAGATCATGTCGCGCTTGGCAGATTCGGTCGCCTTGCGGATGGCTTCCGGCACTTCGCGCGCCTTGCCGTGACCGAAGCCGACGCGGCCCTTCTGGTCGCCGACGACGACGAGTGCTGCAAAACCAAAGCGACGGCCGCCCTTGACGACCTTGGCGACGCGGTTGATGTGGACGAGCTTGTCCACCATGCCGTCATCGCGTTCTTCACGATCGCGGCCGCGGCCGCCATCCCTACGTTCCTGTGCCATATCCTGTTCCTTGTTTTTTTCCGGAAGCACGGTTGATGATAAGATCCGGCGCCTCTGTGCCCCGAAAAAACGGGAAACGGTCGCCGGGGGCGAATTATTTTCCTTTGCCTGATCTTGTCCGAAAAGTCTGCAACTTTTCGGGATCAAGCCATTAGAAGCTCAGACCACCTTCGCGGGCAGCCTCGGCCAGCGCCTTGACGCGGCCGTGATAGATGTACGGGCCACGGTCGAAGACGACTTCCTTGACGCCGGCCTTGGTGGCGCGCTCGGCGATCAGCTTGCCGATCGCGGCCGCGGCAGCGGTGTCGGCGCCGGTCTTGAGCGAACCCTTGAGGTCCTTCTCAAGCGTCGAGGCGGCAGCCAGCGTGTGGCCGTTCGCGTCGTCGATGACTTGGACGTAGATATGCTTCGAGGTGCGGTGCACCGAAAGCCGAGGACGCTCGCCGGCGACCTTCTTGAGCTGGCGGCGGACGCGCTGCGCGCGACGCTGGATGGTTTCTTTTGGGCTAGCCATGATGTCAGTTCCTTGCCTTCAGTAAACGGGGCTAACCCTGTGCGGTAGGCCGAGCCTCCCGCGGTTGCGCCCCGCGGCGTTGTATTCTCCGACTAGGCCTCTTCCGAAAAGTCTGCAACTTTTCGGGGCCAAGCTATTACTTCTTCTTGCCTTCCTTGCGCACGATGCGCTCGCCGGCATAGCGCACGCCCTTGCCCTTGTAAGGCTCGGGACCGCGATACTCGCGGATCTCGGCTGCAACCTGGCCGACCTGCTGCTTGTCGATGCCGGTTATCGTGATTTCCGTCGGCTTCGGCACGGTGATCGTGATGCCAGCCGGCGTCTCGTAGACGACGTCATGGCTGAAGCCAAGTGCCAGCTGCAGGTTCTTGCCCTGCAACGCCGCGCGGTAGCCGACACCGGTGATCTCGAGCTTCTTCTCGAAGCCGTCCTTGACGCCCTGCAGGATGTTGACGATCTGCGTGCGCGACATGCCCCACTTGGAGCGTGCGGTCTTGGTCTGGTCGCGCGGCTGGACAGCGATCTCGCTGCCTTCCATCTTGACCAGCACTTCGTCATTGACCACGAACTTCAACTCGCCCTTGGGGCCCTTCGCCGTCACGGTCTGGCCGTTGACGGTCGCGGTCACGCCCTGCGGCAGCGAAACGGGTTTCTTTCCAATACGAGACATTTTGTTGTCCTCGTCACTTCTCTTGTTTCAGGTCTCTGTCTTCGGGAACGATCCGAAGACCGGATTCCACTTTGCGGTCAGCTGCCAGATCAGAAGATCTGGCAGAGGATCTCACCGCCGACGTTCTGTTCGCGCGCTTCGTGGTCGGCCATCACGCCCTTCGGTGTCGAAAGGATGGCGATGCCGAGGCCGTTGGCGACATGCGGAATCGACTTGGCCGACACATAGACGCGGCGGCCCGGCTTCGAGACGCGGGCGATTTCGCGCACGACCGGCGCACCGTCGAAATACTTCAGCTCGATTTCGATTTCGGACTTGCCGTTGTCGAAGTCGGTCTGGCTGTAATCGCGGATGTAGCCTTCCGACTTCAGCACGTCGAGAACACGGGTACGCAAACGCGAGGCCGGAGTCGAAACGGTCGACTTCTTGCGGCCATAGGCGTTGCGGATGCGGGTCAGCATATCGCCGAGGGGATCGCTCAATGACATCTCAGTGTCTCCTTACCAGCTCGACTTGACCAGGCCCGGGATCTGGCCGTTATTGCCGAGATCACGAAGCGCGATACGCGAAAGCTTGAGCTTGCGGTAATAGGCGCGCGGGCGGCCCGTCACTTCGCAACGGTTGCGGATGCGGATCTTTGCCGAATTGCGCGGCATTGCCGAGAGCTTCAGCTGAGCGCGGAAGCGCTCTTCCATCGGCTTCGACTGATCCATGATGATCGCCTTCAGCGCAGCGCGCTTGGGACCGTACTGGTCGGCAAGCTTGCGGCGCCTGTTGTTCTTCTCGACTGAGCTGGTCTTTGCCATTTCAGATTTTTCCTTTTTCGCTGCCGTTACTGGCGGAAGGGGAAGTTGAAAGCCTTGAGCAATGCCCTGGCCTCGTCGTCCGTCTTCGCCGTCGTACAAACGATGACGTCCATGCCCCAGACCTGATCAACCTTGTCGTAGTTGATCTCCGGGAACACGATGTGTTCCTTGATGCCCATGGCGTAGTTGCCACGGCCGTCAAAGCTCTTCGGGTTCAGTCCGCGAAAGTCGCGAACGCGCGGCAGCGCGATGTTCACGAGGCGGTCGAGGAACTCGTACATGCGTTCCTTGCGCAACGTGACCTTGGCGCCGATCGGCATGTTCTCGCGCACCTTGAAGCCCGCGATCGAGTTGCGGGCGCGGGTGACGACGGCCTTCTGGCCGGCGATCATCGCGAGATCCTCGGCGGCGACCGAGGGCTTCTTGGAGTCCGCGGTCGCTTCGCCGACACCCATGTTCAGCACGATCTTGTCGATGCGCGGAACCTGCATGTCGTTGTCGTAGCCGAACTGCTCCTGCATCGCCTTGCGGATGGTCTCGTTGTAGACCTTCTTGAGGCGGGGCTCGTTCTTTGCAGTTGCCTGCTTGCTTGCAGCCTTAGCCATTGATGACTTCTCCCGAACGCTTGGCGACGCGCACCTTCTTGCCGTCCTTTTGGGTGGTGAAGCCGACGCGGGTCGGCTTGCCATCCTTGGGGTCGGCCAGCGCGATATTCGACAGGTGGATCGGCGCTTCCTTGGTGATGATCCCGCCCTCTTGGGACTGGGTCTGCTTCTGGTGACGACGGATCATGTTGACGCCGCGCACCAGCGCGGTGTCTTCCTTCGGCTGAACCGACAGGACTTCGCCCGAACGGCCCTTGTCCTTGCCGGCAAGCACGACGACCTTGTCGCCTTTTTTGATCTTTTGCATTGGTCCGGCTCCTTACAGCACTTCAGGCGCGAGCGAGATGATCTTCATGTGGTTCTTGGCGCGCAACTCGCGCGGAACCGGCCCGAAGATACGCGTGCCGATCGGCTCTTTCTTATTGTCGACGAGAACGGCCGCGTTCTTGTCGAAACGGATCACGCTGCCGTCCGGGCGGCGGATGTCCTTGGCCGTGCGAACCACGACCGCCTTCATCACATCGCCCTTCTTAACGCGGCCGCGCGGAATGGCTTCCTTGATCGACACCACGATGATGTCGCCGACGGAGGCATACTTCCGCTTCGAACCGCCCAGCACCTTGATGCACATGACACGACGGGCGCCGGAATTGTCCGCGACGTCGAGGTTTGTTTGCATCTGAATCATGACTGGCCGCCTTCTTCTTTTCTAACGGGACAGGCGCGCGACGCCCCCTCCCCGGTCTGTCCAAAATTCGTTGTTTACGCCTGGTCCGAGGTGATGACGATCCAGCGCTTGTCCTTGGAAATCGGCTTCGATTCCTGGATGAACACCTCATCGCCAACCTTGTGGGCGTTGGTTTCGTCGTGCGCCTTGTACTTCTTGGTCATGCGCACGGTCTTCTTCATGACCGGATGCGTGAAGCGACGCTCGACCTTGACGACGACCGTCTTCTCGTTCTTGTCGCTGACGACGGTGCCCTGCAGGATGCGCTTTGGCATGGTCTTAACCCTTCTTGGCCGCGGCTTTTTGCGCGGCAATGGTCTTGATGCGCGCGATGTCCTTGCGGACCTGCTTCACGCGCGCGGTCTTCTCGAGCTGGCCAGTCGCCTTCTGGAAGCGCAGGTTGAACTGCTCCTTCTTGAGGGCCGCCAGGTCGTCGGTCAGCTGATCCTGGGTCTTGGTCCGGATGTCTTCGGCTTTCATGGTTCAGCCCGTCCTTATTCTGCGATGCGCTGTACGAAGCGCGTCTTAACCGAGAGCTTGGCGGCGCCGAGACGCAGCGCTTCACGCGCGATCTCCTCGCTGACGCCGTCGATCTCGAACATGATGCGGCCAGGCTTGACGCGGGCCGCCCAATAATCGACGGCGCCCTTGCCTTTACCCATACGCACTTCGGTCGGCTTCGAGGTGACCGGCAGATCCGGGAACACCCGGATCCAGACGCGGCCGGCGCGCTTCATCTCGCGAGTGATCGCGCGGCGGGCCGCCTCGATCTCGCGCGCGGTAACGCGGTTCGGCTCAAGCGCCTTCAGCCCGAAACCGCCGAAATCCAGGTTGGTGCCGCCCTTGGCGGTACCGTGGATACGGCCCTTGAACTGCTTACGGAACTTTGTGCGCTTTGGCTGCAGCATCGTTCTAACTCCAAATTCTCAAATGTCTCAGGCGTTCTCGCGACGGCGACCGCGTTCGCGCTCACCACCGCCGCCGCCATGCGCTGCATCACCTTCGGTGGCGCGACGCTCGGAAGCCATCGGGTCGTGCTCGAGGATCTCGCCCTTGAACACCCACACCTTGACGCCGCAGATACCGTAAGCCGTGTTGGCCTCGGCCGTGCCGTAGTCGACATCGGCGCGCAGCGTATGCAGCGGCACGCGGCCTTCGCGGTACCACTCCATGCGCGCGATTTCGGCGCCGCCGAGACGACCGGAGCAGTTGATGCGGATGCCTTCGGCGCCGAGACGCATGGCCGACTGAACGGCACGCTTCATGGCGCGGCGGAACGCGATGCGGCGCTCAAGCTGCTGGGCGATCGACTGCGCGATCAGCGTGGCGTCGATTTCCGGCTTGCGCACTTCAACGATGTTGAGGTGCGTCTCGGACTTCGTCATCTCGGTCAGCTTCTTGCGAAGCTTCTCGATGTCGGCGCCCTTCTTGCCGATGATCAGGCCCGGACGCGCCGCATGTATGGTGACGCGGCACTTCTTGTGCGGACGCTCGATCACGACCTTGGAGATCGCGGCCTGCTTGAGTTCCTTCTCAAGATACTTGCGGATCTTGATGTCCTCATGCAGCAGCTGGCCGTACTCGCCGGTGTTCGCGAACCAGCGCGAATCCCAGGTACGATTGATGCCGAGACGCAGCCCGATCGGATTGACTTTCTGGCCCATTATGCGGCCTCCCCTTTTTCCTCGACTTCACGAACGACGATCGTGAGGTGCGAAAACGGCTTCTCGATACGGCTGGCGCGACCGCGGCCACGAGCGTGGAAACGCTTCATGACGATCGACTTGCCGACATAGGCTTCCGCCACCACCAGCGCATCGACGTCGAGGTCGTGATTGTTTTCCGCGTTGGCGATCGCCGATTCCAACGTCTTCTTGACCGTGCCGGAAATCCGCTTGGCCGAGAATTCGAGGTCGGAGAGCGCGGTCGCGACCTTCTTGCCGCGGATCAGCGCGGCAACCAGGTTCAGCTTCTGCGGGCTGATACGGATCGTGCGCAGAACGGCGCGCGCTTCGTTGTCAGCAAGCCTGCGCGGAGCTTTGGCCTTGCCCATGATTATTTCCTCTTCGCCTTCTTATCCGCGCCGTGACCGTAATAGGTCCGGGTCGGAGCGAATTCACCGAACTTGTGGCCGACCATGTCCTCGTTCACCGAGACCGGGACGTGCTTCTGGCCGTTGTAGACACCGAAGGTGAAGCCGACGAACTGCGGCAGGATGGTGGAGCGACGGCTCCACATCTTGATCACCTCATTGCGACCACCTTCACGAACCTTGTCTACCTTCTTGAGAAGGTAGCCGTCGATGAAGGGGCCTTTCCAAATAGAACGAGTCACTTGGCGTTACCTCTTCTTAGCTCTTGCGCTGATGGCGCGAGCGCAGGATGAACTTATCGGTCGCCTTGTTGGACCGCGTCTTCTTGCCCTTGGTCGGCTTGCCCCATGGGCTGACCGGATGACGGCCACCCGAGGTGCGGCCTTCACCACCGCCATGCGGATGGTCGACCGGGTTCATGGTCACGCCGCGATTGTGCGGGCGCTTGCCACGCCAAACCGTGCGGCCGGCCTTGCCGTCGTTGATGTTGCCGTGGTCGGGGTTCGACACGGCGCCGACCGTGGCCATGCAGGAACCGTGAACGACACGCTGCTCACCCGAGTTGAGGCGCAGGATCGCCATGCCCTGGTCGCGACCGACGAGCTGGGCGTAGCCACCCGCCGAACGGGCGACCTGGGCGCCCTTGCCCGGCTTCAGCTCGATGTTGTGGACGATCGTGCCGACCGGCATCGAGGCCAGCGGCATCGCATTGCCCGGCTTCACGTCGACCGCTTCGCCGGCCACGATCTTGTCGCCGGCGGCAAGGCGCTGCGGGGCGATGATGTAGGACAGCTCGCCATCGTCATACTTGATCAGCGCGATGAAGGCGGTGCGGTTCGGATCGTATTCGATACGCTCGACCGTGCCGACGACATCGTACTTCTTACGCTTGAAGTCGATGATGCGGTACGAACGCTTGTGACCGCCGCCGATGAAGCGGGCCGTAATGCGGCCGTAATTGTTGCGGCCGCCCGACTTGGTCAGGCCTTCGGTCAGGCCCTTGACGGGCTTGCCCTTGTAGAGGCCCGAGCGGTCGACGATGACCAGCTGGCGGGTGCTCGGCGTTACCGGGTTGAATTTCTTAAGTGCCATTGTTCTGTCCTCGCGGCCTTGCTCAGAGACCCGTCGCGACGTCGATCGACTGGCCATCGGCCAGCGTCACTACCGCCTTCTTGACGTCGCCCTGGCGGCCAACGGTGCCGCGGAAGCGCTTGATCTTGCCCTTGCGGACGAGCGTGTTCACAGCCGTGACCTTGACGCCAAACAGCGCTTCGACCGCGGCCTTGATTTCCGGCTTCGACGCCTTCTTGGCGACGTTGAAGACGACCTGGTTGTTCTCGGAAGCCATGGTCGACTTTTCGGTGATCGCCGGCGAGACGATCACGTCGTAATGACGAAGGTCGGTCATTTAAAGCGCTCCTCGAGAGCCTCGACGGCGGCCTTCGAAAGGACCAGCGTGCCGCGGCGCAGAATGTCGTAGACGTTGATGCCCTGGATGGGCAGCACGTCGATGTTCGGGATGTTGGTCGCCGCCAACTTGAAGTTCTTGTCAAGCTCGGCGCCGCCGATGACCAAAGCGTTGGTCAGGCCCAGCGTCGCGAAATTCGCAATCAGCGCCTTGGTCTTGGCCTCGGTCAGCTTCAGCTCGTCGATGACGATGATCGACGCGCTCTTGGCCTTGGCCGAGAGAGCATGCTTCAAGCCCAGAGCGCGAACCTTCTTCGGCAGCTCATGCTCGTGACTGCGAACGACCGGGCCGTGCGCCTTGCCGCCGCCGCGAAACTGCGGAGCGCGAGCCGAGTGGTGACGAGCGCGGCCCGTACCCTTCTGCTTGTACATCTTGGCGCCGGTGCGCGCGATCTCGGCGCGGCCCTTGGCCTTGTGCGTGCCCTGCTGCTTCTTGGCGAGCTGCCAGCGCACGACGCGCTGCAGGATGTCCTCGCGTGGGTCAAGGCCGAAAATCTCCTCGGAGAGTTCCACCTTGCCGGCGTCTTTGCCGCCCAGCGTTGTGATCTTGATGTCCATTATTCCGCTCCCTCGGTGGCCGGGGCTTCATTCTTGGCGGCGGCGGCACGGATCGCGGCGGGCTTCGGCGCGTTGGCCGGCAGCGCAACCTTGGCAGCGTCGCGAACCAGGATCCAGGCGCCCTTGACGCCGGGGACGGCGCCGCGGATCAGGATCAGACCGCGATCGGCGTCAGTCGAGACAACCTCGACATTCTGCGTGGTGACGCGGGTGTCGCCCATGTGGCCGGCCATATGCTTGCCCTTGAACACCTTGCCGGGGTCCTGGCGCTGACCGGTCGAACCGTGCGTGCGGTGCGAGACCGAGTTACCGTGCGTGGCGCGGCCGCCACCCATGTGGTGCCGCTTGATGACGCCCTGGAAACCCTTACCGGTCGAGGTGCCGGTGACGTCGACCTTCTGGCCGGCGACGAAGTGCTCGACGGTGATCTCGGCGCCGACATCGATCATGTTGTCGGCGGAGACGCGGAACTCGGCGAGCTTCGCCTTCGGCTCGACGGAGGCGGCAGCGAAATGGCCGCGCAGCGCCTTCGACGTGTTCTTCACCTTGGCAAGGCCAACGCCGAGCTGGACGGCGGTGTAGCCGTTCTTCTCTTGCGTGCGCTGAGCCACGACCTGGCAGTTCTCCATCTGGAGAACGGTGACGGGAACGTGTTCGCCGGCATCGTTATAGATGCGGGTCATTCCCACCTTCTTTGCAATCACACCTGAACGCATCGGTTCAATTCCTTTAGAGTTCCGGGCCAGGGGCACCGCCCCTTACCGCGCTCTCGTTCCCTTAGAGCTTGATCTCGACGTCGACACCGGCGGCCAGATCGAGCTTCATCAAAGCATCGACGGTCTGCGGGGTCGGATCGACGATGTCGAGCAACCGCTTGTGCGTGCGCATCTCGAACTGCTCGCGGCTCTTCTTGTCGACGTGGGGCGACCGGTTGACCGTGAATTTTTCGATCCGCGTCGGCAGCGGAATGGGCCCGCGAACGTTTGCGCCGGTACGCTTGGCCGTCGACACGATTTCCTTCGTCGAGGCGTCGAGCACGCGGTGGTCAAACGCCTTAAGGCGGATGCGGATATTCTGTCCGTTCATGCGTCAATTCCTTGTTCTGGCGCGGCGCGGGCAGCTCCCGCGCCCGCGACAGATCGGTTTAAGTCCAAATTACTCTTTGATGGTGACGACGATGCCGGCACCGACGGTGCGGCCGCCTTCACGGATGGCGAAGCGCAGCTTCTCTTCCATGGCGATCGGCACGATCAGCTCGACATCGACGGTGATGTTGTCGCCAGGCATGACCATCTCGGTGCCTTCCGGCAACGTCACGATGCCGGTCACGTCCGTGGTGCGGAAGTAGAACTGCGGACGGTAGTTGGTGAAGAACGGCGTGTGACGGCCACCTTCGTCCTTGGTCAGGATGTAGGCTTCGGCCACGAACTTCTTGTGCGGCTTGACGGTGCCGGGCTTGGCCAGAACCTGGCCGCGCTCAACGCCTTCACGGTCAACGCCGCGCAGCAGCGCGCCGATGTTGTCGCCGGCCTGGCCCTGGTCGAGCAGCTTGCGGAACATCTCGACGCCCGTGCAGGTCGTCTTGGTGGTCGGGCGGATGCCGACGATTTCCAGTTCCTCGCCAACCTTGACGATGCCGCGCTCGACGCGGCCGGTCACGACCGTGCCGCGGCCCGAGATCGAGAACACGTCTTCGATCGGCATCAGGAACGGCTTGTCGAGCGGACGAACCGGCGTCGGGATGTAGGCGTCGACCTGAGCCATCAGCTCGCGGATCGCGTCCTCGCCGATGGTCTTGTTGGAATCTTCCAACGCGGCAAGCGCCGAACCCTTGACGATCGGAATGTCGTCGCCGGGGAACTCGTTCTTCGACAGAAGCTCGCGAACCTCGAGCTCGACCAGTTCGAGCAGCTCGGCGTCGTCGACCTGGTCGACCTTGTTCAGGAACACCACGATCGACGGCACGCCGACCTGACGGGCAAGCAGGATGTGCTCGCGGGTCTGCGGCATCGGGCCGTCGGCGGCCGAGACAACCAGGATCGCGCCGTCCATCTGGGCGGCACCGGTGATCATGTTCTTCACATAGTCGGCGTGGCCGGGGCAGTCGACATGGGCATAGTGGCGGGCAGCCGTCTCATACTCGACATGCGCCGTCGAAATGGTGATGCCGCGCGCCTTCTCTTCGGGCGCCGCGTCGATCTGGTCATAGCGCTTGTATTCGCCAAAATACTTCGTGATCGCCGCCGTCAGCGACGTCTTGCCATGATCGACGTGGCCGATCGTGCCAATGTTCACATGCGGCTTGGTGCGCTCGAATTTACCTTTTGCCATGTGATCTCTCCATTCCTGCTTGCCCGTGCGGGGCTTGAATTAAGGTCTCGTGCAACCCGCTCGAGTTACGCGTATTTCTTCTGGACTTCCTGGGCGACCGCGGTCGGAACCGGCTCATAGTGGTCGAACTGCATCGTGTACTGGGCGCGGCCCTGCGACATCGAACGCAGATTGTCGACGTACTTGAACATGTTGGCCAAAGGCACCATCGCGTTGATGACGACGGCAACGCCGCGCGCTTCCTGGCCCTGGATCTGGCCACGACGGCCGTTGAGGTCGCCGATGACGCCGCCGACATAGTCTTCCGGCGTCACGACCTCGACCTTCATGATCGGCTCCAGCAGCTGAACGCCGAGCTTCGGCGCGGCTTCCTTGAAGCACGCACGCGACGCGATTTCGAACGCCAGCACCGAGGAGTCGACATCGTGGAAGGCGCCGTCGATGAGCGTCGCCTTGACGCCGATCATCGGGAAACCTGCGAACGGGCCGGAACCCATGACGCTGTTGATGCCCTTTTCGACGCCGGGGATGTATTCCTTCGGAACAGCACCGCCGACGATCTTGGACTCGAACACGAACTCTTCGCTCTCGGAATTCGGCTCGAACACGATCTTGACGCGAGCGAACTGGCCGGTACCGCCGGTCTGCTTCTTGTGCGTGTAGTCCTGCTCGTGCCTGCGGGTGATCGTCTCGCGATAGGCCACCTGCGGCGCGCCGACATTGGCCTCGACCTTGAACTCGCGACGCATGCGGTCGACGATGATGTCCAGGTGAAGCTCGCCCATGCCGGAGATGATGGTCTGGCCCGATTCCTCGTCGGTCTTGACGCGGAAGGACGGATCCTCGGCGGCCAGGCGGTGAAGGGCGAGGCCCATCTTTTCCTGATCGTTCTTGGTCTTCGGCTCGATGGCGATCTGGATGACCGGATCGGGGAATTCCATGCGCTCGAGGATGACCGGATGCAGCGGATCGCACAACGTGTCGCCGGTGGTCGTGTCCTTGAGGCCGGCAAGCGCGACGATGTCGCCGGCAAAAGCCTCTTCGACGTCGGCGCGCGAATTCGCATGCATCTGCAGCATACGGCCGATGCGCTCTTTCTTGCCCTTGACGGTGTTGTCGACCGAGACGCCCTTGGCGAGCTTGCCCGAGTAGATGCGGGCAAAGGTCAGCGAACCGACGAACGGGTCGTTCATGATCTTGAACGCCAGCATCGAAAGCGGCTCATTGTCATCGGCATGACGCTCGATCTCGGCGTCGGTCTTGGCGTCGACACCCTTGATGGCCGGCACGTCGATCGGCGACGGCAGGTATTCGACAACGGCGTCGAGCAGCGGCTGCACGCCCTTGTTCTTGAAGGCCGAGCCGCAGAACATCGGGTAGAACTTCACGGCGATCGTGCCCTTGCGGATCAGCGCGCGGATCTCGTCATTCGACGGCATCTTGCCTTCGAGGTAATTCTCGAGCGCCGTCTCGTCCATCTCGACGGCGGCTTCGATCATCTTCTCGCGGTACTGCTCGGCCTTTTCCTTGAGGTCGGCCGGGATCTCGACGACGTCCCAGGCAGCGCCCAGGGTCTCGTCGCGCCAGACAAGCGCGTTCATCTCGACGAGGTCGACAACGCCCTTGAACTCGGTCTCGGCGCCGATCGGCAGCTGCATGACGACGGCCTGGGCGCCAAGGCGCGAGCCGATCATTTCCTCGGAGCGGTAGAAGTCGGCGCCGATCTTGTCCATCTTATTGCAGAAGATCATGCGCGGCACGTGGTACTTGTCGGCCTGGCGCCACACGGTCTCGGTCTGCGGCTCGACACCGGCGTTGGCGTCGAGCAGCGCGATGGCGCCGTCGAGGACGCGCAGCGAACGCTCGACCTCGATGGTGAAGTCGACGTGTCCGGGGGTGTCGATGATGTTGAAGCGGCGCATCTTGCCGTCACGGCCCTTCCAGAAGGTCGTGGTCGCGGCCGAGGTGATGGTGATGCCGCGTTCCTGCTCCTGCTCCATCCAGTCCATGGTGGCAGCGCCGTCGTGCACTTCGCCGATCTTGTGCGACTTGCCCGTGTAATAGAGGACGCGCTCGGTGGTCGTCGTCTTGCCGGCGTCGATATGCGCCATGATACCGAAATTGCGGTAGTCTTCGATTTTGTATTCGCGGGCCATCGTAGCTGCCTCTCAGTCCTGTTCGCGCTTTACCAGCGGTAGTGCGCGAAGGCGCGGTTGGCTTCTGCCATCTTGTGGGTGTCTTCACGCTTCTTGACAGCCGTGCCGCGGTTGTTGGCCGCGTCCATCAGCTCGCCCGAGAGGCGATCGACCATCGTGGTCTCGTTGCGGTTGCGGGCCGCGGCGATCAGCCAGCGGATGGCCAGCGCCTGACGGCGCTCGGGGCGCACGTCGACCGGAACCTGGTAGGTGGCGCCGCCGACGCGACGCGAGCGCACTTCCACATGCGGCGCGACATTGTCGAGCGCCTGATGGAAGACGGTGACCGGCTCCTGCTTGGTCTTCGACTGAACCTGGTCGAGCGCGCCGTAGACGATGGTCTCGGCAACCGACTTCTTGCCGTCATACATGACGGCGTTCATGAACTTGGTGACGACGAGATCGCCGAACTTGGGGTCCGGATTGATCTCACGCTTTTCTGCACTGTGACGACGGGACATGGGAAACCCTTACTTCGGACGCTTGGCGCCGTACTTCGAACGACGCTGCTTGCGGTTTTTCACACCCTGCGTGTCGAGCACGCCGCGGATGATGTGGTAGCGGACGCCCGGCAGATCCTTGACGCGACCGCCGCGGATCATGACCACCGAGTGCTCCTGAAGGTTGTGACCTTCGCCGGGGATGTAGCCGATCACTTCGAAACCGTTGGTCAGGCGGATCTTGGCCACTTTGCGCAGCGCCGAGTTCGGCTTCTTCGGCGTCGTGGTGTAGACGCGCGTGCAGACGCCCCGCTTCTGCGGGTTCTGCTGCATGGCCGGGACCTTGTTTCGCTTCACCGGCGCCAGGCGCGGCTTGCGGATCAGCTGGTTGACGGTAGGCATTAAACCCTCTTGTCTCTCAATTCCGTGTCTGCCCTGTCAGGGCCGCTCAAAGCGTCTTTTCCATACGCAAATTCGGGCAAAACACCGCGCCTCGCGGTCCTGCCCGAACAAATGCAGAGGAAGCGGAAGCCGCTTCATGCGCGCCGGAAATGTCTTTTCGCTCGTAAAACGAACCCTGTTTGAGGCAAACTCCAAAGCGTGTCGCTTCGGACAGGAAAGCCTCACATCGGTTCTGACTGGGCGGCTTCTACTCGCAACCCTACCAACCGTCAACCCCGGAACGCCAAATATTGCGCTCGGTTCGGGTCTTGGCAGCCATGCGGAAAACGCATGTAATTTTCTTGCGCCTTTTTTCAAGGACGAGGAAGAAAGTGACCGGCTTTCGACTGTCCTCCTTGCCGGCTTCATGGCAAAAGGCCGGTTATGCGGGGCAATTTCCCGGCAATGAAGGAATCGACCTGTGAACGACAACGAAGAACGACCGGTGACCATCATCACCGGACGGGTCTGGAAGAAGAAAGGCGGCAAGTCCGAAGGCGTCCATGTGATGCTGGTGGCGCCCGACGATGATTCGGCCGTACGGCGCGCGCTCGAATCGCTCGCGGCGGAAGGATTCGCTGAAGCCGAGCTCGACCAGATCGGCGACATGGACGGCGTGCCCGACGAGGAACCGCATCTGTCGGCCTATCAGGGCGCGCTCGAGGGCGAAGTCTCGATCGTCACTTTCGACGAGCCGATCTGATTTCGCACCCGCGCGCGTTTCGCACCCGCGCGCGATAACGCCCCGCCGGCTTGCCGGACAAGATTCTCCTGCCTAGAACGCCCACTCTTGCATCACCTGGAGCTCCCATGACCAGCAGTCCCATCAAGCTCGGTATCGTCGGCGTGGGCAAGATCGTGCGCGACCAGCACCTGCCTGCGGTCGCCAAGGATGGCGACTTTCAGCTCACCGCGGCGGCCAGCCGGCACGGCAAGGTCGACGGGATTCCCAACTACCCGACGATCGAGGCGATGCTTGCCGCGGAGCCTAGCCTCGATGCGGTCTCGCTCTGCATGCCGCCGAAGTTCCGCTACGATGCCGCGCGCACCGCGCTCGAAGCGGGCAAGCATGTCTTCCTGGAAAAGCCGCCGGGCGCCACTGTCAGCGAGGTCGAGCACCTGAAGGCGCTTGCAGCAAAGAGCGGCGTCTCGCTCTTCGCCAGCTGGCATTCACGCTATGCACCGGCTGTCGAGGCCGCGCGCGCCTTCCTCGCCTCGGCCAAGATCAGCTCGGCTGCGATCAACTGGAAGGAAGACGTGCGCCGCTGGCACCCGAACCAGGAATGGATCTGGGAGCCGGGGGCTTCGGCGTCTTCGATCCTGGCATCAACGCGCTTTCGATCGTGACCCACATCCTGCCGCCGATGTTCATCACCTCGGCCGTGCTCGATTTTCCCGAGAACAGAGCTGCGCCCGTTGCTGCGCATGTCGTCTTCCGCACCTCGACCGGACTACCGGTGACGATGGAGCTCGACTGGCTGCAGACCGGCCCGCAAAGCTGGGACATCCTGGCCGAGACCGACAAGGGCCGGATGCAGCTTTCCGGGGGCGGCTCGAAGCTCTCCATCGACGGCAAGCTCGCCCATGACGAGCCGGAAGCGGAATACCCGATGCTCTATAAGCGCTTCGCCGAGATCGTCCGCGCCGGCATTTCCGACGTCGATCTCGCGCCGCTGCAGCACGTTGCGGATGCCTTCATGCTGGGCAAGCGCAATGTGGTCGAGGCGTTCTTCGATTAAGTCATCGCGAAGAAGGCGGGCCGCTCAATCGACGATCGCGATGGCAAACCCATCATAGCCCTTGGCTCCGACGGTCTGGATGGCCGTGCCGTCCAGCCGCTTGTCGCCGCCGATGAAGGAAAACGCGGCGCGCGCCCTCGACATAAGGGTCGCGGCCGTCTTGCCTGATCACCGCGCCGTCGCGGATGACGTTGTCGCAGATGATAACCGTGCCGGAGCGCGCCAGTCGCATCGCCAAGGACAGGTAGTTTGCGTTGTTGGGCTTGTCGGCGTCGATGAAGATCAGGTCGAACGGTCCGGCCTTTTCGCTCTCCAGGATGCCGAGCGATTGCAGCGCCGGGCCGATGCGCAGGTCGACCTTGTCGGCAACCCCTGCCCGCTCGAAGTTCGAACGCGCGACCTTGGCGTGGTGCGGATCGAGCTCCAGCGTGACGATCCTGCCGTCGTCCGGCAGCCCCTGGCCATCCAGATGGTCGAGTAGCCGCCGAGCGTTCCGACCTCGAGCACCTTCCTGGCGCCGCGGATGCGCACCAGCAACGACAAGAGCTTGCCTTGCGCGGCCGAGACGTCGATCGCCGGCAGGCCCTGGTCGCGATTGGCCTTGATCACCGCGTCAAGCACGGGATCGGCTTCGAAAAGCGATGAGACGATGTAGTCGTCGACTTCTGTCCAGGTCTTGCTGCTCATGGTTCTTCCTCGTTCATGAAAGCCAGGTTGCGAAAAGGGGCCGCGCGGGCCCCTTTTCTTGTTTTCTCATTTCATACCGCTTACTGCGCGGCGTTGACCATGTCGGTCAGCATCGGCTCGGCGACCTCGACACCAGAGGCCTTTCGGCGCTCGTCGATGATGAGCTCGTCGCGCGAGGTGGCGATGCGCCTTATCTGGCTCATCGTGCCGCCCGTACCAGCCGGGATCAGACGGCCGACGATGACGTTTTCCTTCAGGCCCTGCAGCATGTCGGTCTTGCCGGCAACCGCGGCTTCCGTCAGCACCCTGGTCGTCTCCTGGAAGGAGGCGGCCGAGATGAAGGACGGCGTTTGCAGCGACGCCTTGGTGATGCCCAGGAGCACCGGCAGGCCTTCGGCCGGCTTCTTGCCGTCCTCGACCAGGCGATCATTGACCTCTTCCAGCTCGATCACGTCGACGTGGTCGCCCGGGATATAGGTCGAGTCGCCCTGCGTGGTGATCTCGACCTTCTGCAGCATCTGGCGAACGATCACCTCGATGTGCTTGTCGTTGATCGACACGCCCTGCAGTCGGTAGACCTCCTGGATTTCGTTGACGAGGTAGGAAGCAAGCGCTTCCACGCCCTT
Source organism: Mesorhizobium sp. ORM8.1 (assembly GCF_053005525.2). NCBI lineage: Bacteria > Pseudomonadati > Pseudomonadota > Alphaproteobacteria > Hyphomicrobiales > Phyllobacteriaceae > Mesorhizobium > Mesorhizobium sp. ORM8.1. The sequence goes on from NZ_CM132600.1 coordinate 224,083, forward strand.
GATCGCCAGGATGTCGTGCGGCGCCGGATTGCCGTCGAGGATGTAGTCGCCCTTCTCGATGACGTCGCCGTCCTGAAGATGGAACGGCTTGCCCTTCGGGATCAGGTACTCGACCGGCTCAAGCGTCGAGTCATGCGGCTCGATGATGATGCGGCGCTTGTTCTTGTAATCGCGGCCGAAGCGGATCGTGCCATCGATCTCGGCGATGATGGCGTGATCCTTCGGACGGCGAGCCTCGAACAGTTCCGCAACACGCGGCAGACCACCGGTGATGTCCTTGGTCTTGGCGCTTTCCATCGGGATACGCGCCAGCACGTCGCCCGGACGGACATGCGCGCCCGGCTCGACCGAGAGGATGGCCTCGACCGAGAGCAGGAAGCGCGCATCGCCGCCCTTCGACAGCTTGCCGACCTTGCCCTTGGCGTCTTGAACGATCATCGCCGGCTTCAGGTCGCTGCCGCGCGGCGTCGAACGCCAGTCGATGACCTCACGCTTGGTGATGCCGGTCGACTCGTCGGCCGTTTCCTGAACGGAGATGCCGTCGACCAGGTCCTCGAACGCCACCTTGCCCTCGATTTCGGTGAGGATCGGGCGGGTATAGGGATCCCACTCGGCGATACGCTGGCCGCGCTTCACCTTGTCGCCATCGTCCACGAAGATACGCGAACCATAGGTGACACGGTGAGTGGCGCGCTCCTTGCCGGCTTCATCGAGGATCAGCACCGCCATGTTGCGGCCCATGACCATCTGCTGGCCGTCGGAGTTGCGCACCACGTTGCGGTTTCGGATCTCGACCTTGCCTTCATACGAGGCTTCGAGGAACGAAGAGTCCACCACCTGTGCGGTACCGCCCATATGGAAGGTACGCATGGTGAGCTGGGTGCCCGGCTCGCCGATGGACTGCGCCGCGATGACGCCAACGGCCTCGCCCTGGTTGACCGGGGTGCCGCGGGCAAGATCGCGTCCGTAGCAGACCGCGCAGACGCCGATCCTGACCTCGCAGGTCAGTGCCGAGCGAATACGAACCGACTGCACGCCGGCCTTTTCGATCTGCTCCACGTCGCGCTCGTCCATCAACGTACCGGCCTTGACCAGCAGCTCGCCGGTCACCGGATGGTTGATGTCGTCGAGCGAGGTGCGGCCCAGCACGCGCTGGCCAACCGACGCGACGACCTGACCGGCATCGACGATCGGCTGCATGGTGAGGCCCTTATCGGTGCCGCAATCCACGGAGTTGACGATGCAGTCCTGCGCCACGTCGACCAGACGACGGGTGAGGTAACCCGAGTTCGCCGTCTTCAAGGCGGTGTCGGCCAGACCCTTGCGGGCGCCGTGGGTCGAGTTGAAGTACTCGAGCACGGTAAGGCCTTCCTTGAAGTTCGAGATGATCGGCGTCTCGATGATTTCACCCGAGGGCTTCGCCATCAGGCCGCGCATGCCGGCGAGCTGGCGCATCTGGGTGGGCGAACCGCGCGCACCCGAATGCGACATCATGTAGATCGAGTTCATCGGCTTCTGACGGCCGTTGTCCTCGAACTCGACCGCCTTGATGCGGGCCATCATCTCGTCGGCGACCTTTTCCGAGCACTTGGCCCAGGCGTCGACGACCTTGTTGTACTTCTCGCCCTGCGTGATCAGACCGTCATTGTACTGCTGCTCGTATTCCTTGGCCAAAGCCTCGGTGTCGGACACCAGCTTGATCTTGGCGTCCGGGATCAGCATGTCGTCCTTGCCGAACGAAATGCCGGCACGGCAGGCATGGGCGAAACCGAGCGCCATGATGCGATCGCAGAAGATGACCGTCTCTTTCTGACCGCAGTGGCGGTAGACGGTGTCGATCATCTTGGAGATGTTCTTCTTGGTCATCTCCTGGTTGGCGGTCTCGTAAGGCACGTTGACGTTCTTCGGCAGAAGCTCGCCGATGATCATGCGGCCAGGCGTGGTGTCATAGATCTTCGACACCGTCTTGCCTTCGGCATCGACAGTGCGGAAGCGGCCCTTGATCTTGGCGTGCAGCGTCACGGCCTTGGTCTCGAGCGCATGCTGGAGCTCGCCCATGTCGGCAAACACCATGCCTTCGCCCGGCTCGTTCTGGTTGACGATCGAGAGATAGTAGAGACCGAGAACCATGTCCTGCGACGGCACGATGATCGGCGCGCCGGAAGCCGGGTGCAGGATGTTGTTGGTCGACATCATCAGCACGCGGGCTTCAAGCTGCGCTTCCAAGGACAGCGGCACGTGGACCGCCATCTGGTCGCCGTCGAAGTCGGCGTTGAAGGCCGTGCAGACCAGCGGATGCAGCTGGATCGCCTTGCCTTCGATCAGGATCGGCTCGAACGCCTGGATGCCGAGGCGGTGCAGCGTCGGCGCGCGGTTCAGCAGCACCGGATGCTCGCGGATGACTTCGTCGAGGATATCCCAGACTTCCGGACGCTCCTTCTCGACCAGCTTCTTGGCCTGCTTGACGGTCGAGGAGAAACCCTTGGCGTCGAGGCGGGCGTAGATGAAGGGCTTGAACAGCTCCAGCGCCATCTTCTTCGGCAAGCCGCACTGATGCAGCTTGAGCTCGGGACCGGTCACGATGACCGAGCGGCCGGAATAGTCGACGCGCTTGCCGAGCAGGTTCTGGCGGAACCGGCCCTGCTTGCCCTTGAGCATGTCGGACAGCGACTTCAGCGGACGCTTGTTGGCGCCGGTGATGACGCGGCCGCGACGGCCGTTGTCGAACAGCGCATCGACGGCTTCCTGCAGCATGCGCTTTTCATTGCGCACGATGATGCCGGGCGCGCGCAGCTCGATCAGCCGCTTCAGGCGGTTGTTGCGGTTGATGACGCGGCGATAGAGGTCGTTCAGGTCGGACGTGGCGAAACGGCCACCGTCCAGCGGGACGAGCGGACGCAGGTCCGGCGGGATCACCGGAACCACCTTCATGATCATCCATTCCGGACGATTGCCGGATTCCATGAAGTTCTCGACGACCTTGAGCCGCTTCAGATACTTCTTCTGCTTGAGCTCGGACGTGGTCGAAGCCAGCTCCGAACGCAGGTCGCCGGCGATCTTCTCCAGATCCATGCCGGCAAGCAGGTCATGGATGGCCTCGGCGCCGATCATGGCGGTGAAGCTGTCCTCGCCATACTCGTCGACGGCCAGCATGTACTCTTCCTCGCTGAGCAGCTGGTGCTCCTTCAGCGCGGTGAGGCCCGGCTCGGTGACGATGTAGTTCTCGAAGTAAAGCACACGCTCGATGTCCTTCAAGGTCATGTCGAGCAGCGTGCCGATGCGCGAAGGCAGCGACTTCAGGAACCAGATATGGGCGACGGGCGCGGCGAGCTCGATATGGCCCATGCGCTCGCGGCGAACGCGCGACAGCGTGACTTCGACGCCGCACTTTTCGCAGATGACGCCCTTGTACTTCATGCGCTTGTACTTGCCGCACAGGCACTCATAGTCCTTGATCGGGCCAAAAATGCGCGCGCAGAACAGGCCGTCACGCTCCGGCTTGAAGGTGCGGTAGTTGATGGTCTCCGGCTTCTTGATCTCGCCGAACGACCAGGACAGAATCTTCTCTGGGCTGGCAAGCGAGATCCGGATGGAATCGAACACCTGCGCAGGCGCCTGCGGGTTGAAGAGATTCATGACCTCTTGGTTCATGCCGTTCTCCTTTTCGGGGTCCTCGATAACCCCTTGCATCGATCGCGGACGAAATGTCCGCAGAATGGCCGGTCAGCCGGCCGAAAGATTTCTTGGTTGAGCATGACCTTGTCCGAAAACCGGTGGCCACTTTTCGGGGTCATGCTCAGGGCGCGCCGCGCAACAGAAGCGCGGCGCGCCATAGGCTTTACTCGGCAGCGTCTGGCAGACGCGTCTGGGTCTCCTCGACCTGCGTGTTTTCCAGCTCCACATTGAGACCGAGCGAGCGCATTTCCTTGACGAGAACGTTGAAGCTCTCCGGGATGCCCGCCTCGAACGTGTCGTCGCCGCGCACGATCGCCTCGTAGACCTTTGTACGGCCGGCGACGTCGTCCGACTTCACCGTCAGCATTTCCTGCAGCGTGTAGGCGGCGCCGTAGGCTTCGAGCGCCCAGACCTCCATTTCGCCGAAGCGCTGGCCACCGAACTGCGCCTTGCCGCCCAGCGGCTGCTGGGTGACGAGCGAGTACGGACCGATCGAACGCGCGTGGATCTTGTCGTCCACCAGGTGGTGCAGCTTGAGCATGTAGATATAGCCCATCGTCACCTTGCGATCGAACGGCTCGCCGGTGCGGCCGTCATAGAGCTGCGACTGACCGCTGGTGTGCAGGCCAGCCTGCTCCAGCATGGTGTTGATGTCGGCTTCATGCGCGCCGTCGAACACCGGAGTCGCGATCGACACGCCGCGGCGCATCTGCTCGCTGAGACGCACGACGCTTTCGTCGTCATACTCGCGCACCGGCTCGTTGCGGTCGTTGGCCGGGATGAAGCTCTCGAGCGTCTTGCGCAGCGGCTTGATGTCTCCAGCTGTCTTGTACGCGTCGATCAGCTCGCCGATCTTCCTGCCCATGCCGGCGCAGGCCCAGCCCAGATGCGTCTCAAGGATCTGGCCGACATTCATGCGGCTCGGCACACCCAGCGGGTTGAGCACGATATCGGCATGCGTGCCGTCCTCGAGGAAAGGCATATCCTCGACCGGAACGATGCGCGACACGACACCCTTGTTGCCGTGACGGCCGGCCATCTTGTCGCCCGGCTGCATCTTGCGCTTCACGGCCACGAAGACCTTGACCATCTTCATGACGCCCGGAGGCATTTCGTCGCCGCGCTGCACCTTCTCGACCTTGTCCATGAAGCGCTGCTCGAGCGCCTTCTTGGACTCGTCGTACTGGCCGCGCAGAGCCTCGAGCTCGCTCTGGAGCTTTTCGTTCTCCACGGCGAACTGCCACCACTGCGAACGCGGATACTCGTCCAGCGTGTCTTTCGACAGCTTCGAACCCTTCTTGAAGCCCTTCGGTCCAGCGATTGCTTCCTTGCCGACAAGCACGTCGGAAAGGCGCGCATAGACGTTGCGGTCGAGGATCGCCTGCTCGTCGTCGCGGTCCTTGGCCAGACGTTCGATCTCCTCGCGCTCGATCGCCATGGCGCGCTCGTCCTTCTCGACGCCGTGGCGATTGAAGACGCGCACTTCGACGACGGTGCCGAAAGTGCCCGGAGGCATGCGCATGGAGGTGTCGCGAACGTCCGAGGCCTTTTCGCCGAAGATGGCGCGCAGAAGCTTTTCTTCCGGCGTCATCGGGCTTTCGCCCTTCGGCGTGATCTTGCCGACCAGGATGTCGCCCGGCTGAACTTCCGCGCCGATATAGACGATGCCGGCCTCGTCGAGGTTCTTCAGTGCTTCTTCCGAAACGTTCGGAATGTCGCGCGTGATTTCCTCCGGTCCGAGCTTGGTGTCGCGGGCCATGACCTCGAATTCCTCGATGTGGATCGAGGTGAAGACGTCATCGGCCACGATGCGCTCGGAGAGCAGGATCGAGTCCTCGTAATTGTAGCCGTTCCACGGCATGAACGCGACGAGCACGTTGCGGCCGAGCGCCAGATCGCCGAGCTCGGTCGACGGACCGTCGGCGATGATGTCACCCTTGTTCAACCGGTCGCCGACACGCACCAGCGGACGCTGGTTGATGCAGGTGTTCTGGTTCGAACGCTGGAACTTCATCAACCGGTAGATGTCGACGCCGGACTTGCCCGGATCGAGATCTTCCGTAGCGCGGATAACGATACGGGTGGCGTCCACCTGGTCGACGATGCCGCCGCGGCGGGCGCCGATGGCGGCGCCCGAGTCACGGGCGACGACCGGTTCCATGCCGGTGCCGACGAACGGAGCCTCGGCACGCACCAGCGGCACGGCCTGACGCTGCATGTTCGAACCCATCAGCGCGCGGTTGGCGTCGTCGTTCTCGAGGAACGGGATGAGTGCGGCCGCGACAGACACCATCTGCTTCGGCGACACGTCCATCAGGTCGACGTTTTCGCGCGGCGCCATCATCACTTCGCCGGCGTTACGGCAAATGACGAACTCGTCGACGAAGCTGCCATGCTTGTCGAGCTCGGCGTTGGCCTGCGCGACATAGTGCTTGGCCTCTTCCATCGCCGACAGGTAGACAACCTCGTTGGTCAGCTTGCCGCCCACGATCTTGCGGTACGGGCTCTCGATGAAGCCGTACTTGTTGACGCGCGCGAAAGTGGCCAGCGAGTTGATCAGGCCGATATTCGGGCCTTCCGGCGTCTCGATCGGGCAGATGCGGCCGTAATGGGTCGGATGCACGTCGCGCACCTCGAAGCCGGCGCGCTCGCGGGTCAGACCGCCCGGTCCAAGCGCCGAGAGACGGCGCTTGTGGGTGATCTCCGACAGCGGATTGGTCTGGTCCATGAACTGCGACAGCTGCGAGGAGCCGAAGAACTCGCGCACGGCGGCGGCCGCCGGCTTGGCGTTGATCAGATCCTGCGGCATGACGGTGTCGATCTCGATCGAGGACATACGTTCCTTGATCGCGCGCTCCATGCGCAGCAGGCCGACACGGTACTGGTTCTCCATCAGCTCGCCGACGGAACGCACGCGGCGGTTGCCGAGATTGTCGATGTCGTCGATCTCGCCCTTGCCGTCGCGCAGTTCGACCAGCGTCTTGACCACGGCCAGGATGTCTTCCTTACGCAGCACGCGCACGGTGTCCTCGGCCTTGAGCTCGAGGCGCATGTTCATCTTGACGCGGCCAACGGCCGACAGGTCATAGCGCTCGCTGTCGAAGAACAGCGAGTTGAACATGGCTTCGGCGGTCTCGAGCGTCGGCGGCTCGCCCGGGCGCATGACACGGTAGATGTCGAACAGTGCGTCCTGGCGGCTCTCGTTCTTGTCGACGTTGAGCGTGTTGCGGATGTAGGCGCCGACATTGACGTGGTCGATGTCCAGGACCTGGATCTCGTCCTCGCCGGTGCCGAGCAGCACCTTCAGGGTCTTGTCGTCGATCTCGTCGCCGGCCTCGAGGAAGATCTCGCCGGTGGCGTAGTTGACGATATCCTCGGCCAAGTAATTGCCCAGCAGATCCTCGTCGGTTGCCTTGATCGCCTTCAGGCCCTTTTCGCCGAGCTGGCGTGCCTGACGGGCGGTGATCTTCTTGCCTTGCTCGACGACGACCTCACCGGTGTCGGCATCGACCAGGTCGCCGACAGCCTTGAGGCCGCGGAAACGCTCGACGTTGAACGGGATGCGCCAGTGGTCGCCGGCGCGCTTGTAGGTGACCTTGTTGTAGAAGGTCGACAGGATCTCTTCGCCATCCATGCCGAGCGCCATCAACAGCGACGTCACCGGGATCTTACGACGACGGTCGATGCGGGCGTGCACGACGTCCTTGGAATCGAACTCGATGTCGAGCCACGAACCGCGATAGGGGATGACGCGCGCGGCAAACAGAAGCTTGCCCGACGAGTGCGACTTGCCCTTGTCGTGATCGAAGAAGACGCCCGGCGAACGGTGCATCTGCGAAACGATGACGCGCTCGGTGCCGTTGACGATGAAGGTGCCGTTCGACGTCATGAGCGGCATGTCGCCCATGTAGACGTCCTGCTCCTTGATGTCCTTGATCGACTTCGCGCCGGTATCCTCATCGATATCGAACACGATGAGGCGCAGCGTCACCTTGAGCGGCGCGGCATAGGTTAGGTCGCGCTGACGGCATTCGTCAACGTCGAATTTCGGTGCCTCGAACTCGTACTTCACGAACTCCAGCATGGAGGAGCCGGAAAAGTCGGAGATCGGGAAGACCGACTTGAAAACAGCCTGCAGTCCTTCGTCGGGACGACCGCCCTTGGGCTCGTCCACCATCAGGAACTGGTCATAGGATGCCTTCTGAACCTCGATGAGGTTCGGCATCTCCGCAACTTCCGGGATCTTTCCGAAGAATTTGCGTACGCGTCTGCGGCCATTGAAAGTCTGGGTCTGGGCCATCGTCGCTCCTTAGCTCTGAACTCGGGGCGAACCTCGCCGCGGTTCGCCTTGCACCAATGGGCGGCCTTGGCGGCTGCCCTTGTCTGTTGTCCGGCCAGCCTTTGCCAATTTCTTGGGCCAATCGCTTGGCGGCTGCCGGCTAAAACGGGAGAAAACCCGTTTCCTGAAGGCCGCTTGCGGCCCTCAGGAAAAAGGTTTTCGAACGCCTCGCGCAACGAAAACCTCCCTCGTCAAGGGAGGGGGCGGACGGCGCGAGACCGTCCGCCCTCGCCTAACGTTACTTCAACTCGACCTTGGCGCCAGCTGCTTCCAGCTGAGCCTTGAACTTCTCGGCGTCGGCCTTGGAAACGGCTTCCTTGACCGCCTTCGGAGCCGCTTCGACCAGGTCCTTGGCTTCCTTGAGGCCCAGGCCGGTGATGGCGCGGACTTCCTTGATGACGTTGATCTTCTGGGCGCCGGCGTCGGCGAGAACGACGTCGAATTCCGTCTTCTCTTCAACCGGAGCAGCAGCAGCGGCACCGCCGCCAGCAGCGGCAACCGCCACCGGAGCAGCAGCCGAAACGCCCCACTTCTCTTCCAGGAGCTTCGACAGCTCGGCCGCCTCGAGGACGGTCAGCTTCGAAAGGTCGTCTACGATCTTTGCCAGATCAGCCATTGTTATGTTCCTTCATAAGGTTCGAACGTGTGTTTGTGATAGCGAGGAACGGCCTCATGCCGCCTCGTCCTTCCGGGCGTAAGCGCCGATGACGCGCGCGACCGAAGCCGCGGGTGCATTGACGATCTGGGCGATCCGGGTTGCCGGCGTGGCGATCATGCCAACCAGCCTGGCGCGCAGCTCGTCGAGCGACGGAAGTGTGGCGAGTGCCTTCACACCGTCGGCGTTGAGCGAGGTCGAGCCCATCGCGCCACCGAGAATGATCAGCTTGTCATTCCCTTTGGCGAATTCGGACGCGACCTTCGGCGCCGCAATCGGATCCTCCGAATAAGCGACCAGCGTCTGTCCCTTGAACAGATCGATGATCGATGCGGAGTCCGTGCCCTGAAGAGCGATTTTGGCGAGACGGTTCTTCGCGACTTTGACGGTGCCACCGGCGGCGCGCATTTTCGACCGAAGGTCGTTCATTTGCGCGACGGTGATACCGGCGTAGTGGGCCACGACGACTGAACCCGCGTTTCCGAACGCTTCGTTCAGGCCCGTGACGAGTTCGCGTTTTTCCGCTCTGTCCACTGCCTATCTCCAGTTGACCCCTGCCCACCAATGGGAACATTCCCATTTAAAGGACAGGCGTCGGGTTGCCTTTTGCCGGTCGGGCCATCCAAAAACGGATCTCCCGAACGACGCTCGAGGATCCTGCCCCCTTTCGCCACACCGACGGCAAGGCCGGCGATGCGCAGACAAAAGGCAAACACGGTTCGAACCTTTCATTGGAGCTTTGTCGCTCCTTTGTCGGGTCTTCACCCGTCTCATGCAGGCCCACATGAATTAAGGCTGTTGGGCCGCCTGCAATCTCGGACAGGATATCCGGAAACCTTGCGGTCTCCGGGTTACCGGGCCGCCGACGGATCGGCGGTCCGGAATTCGTTTGTTGGAGCATGATCTTTCCCGAAAACCGGTTCCCACTTTTCGGGATCATGCTCTAGCGATCGGCCTGTAGCCGATCAGACGAAACTTACGACGCGGCGAGCGTCGCGATGTCGAGCTTGAGGCCAGGGCCCATCGTCGAGGTGACCGACACCTTCTTGACGTAGTTGCCCTTGGCACCAGCCGGCTTTGCCTTGGTCACCGCATCGGCGAAGGCGCGGACGTTTTCTTCCAGCGCCTTGACGTCGAACGAGACCTTGCCGACGCCGGCCTGGACGATACCGGCCTTCTCGACGCGGAACTCGACGGCGCCGCCCTTCGAAGCCTTGACGGCCGCTGCCACATCGGTGGTCACGGTGCCGACCTTCGGGTTCGGCATCATGCCGCGCGGGCCGAGCACCTTACCCAGACGGCCGACCAGCGGCATCATGTCCGGGGTGGCGATGCAGCGATCGAAATCGATCGTGCCCTTCTGGACGATTTCGACCAGATCCTCGGCGCCAACGATATCGGCGCCGGCGGCCTTGGCTTCCTCGGCCTTGTCGCCACGGGCGAACACGGCGACACGCACCGAGCGGCCAGTGCCGTTCGGCAGGTTGACCACGCCGCGGACCATCTGGTCGGCATGGCGCGGATCGACGCCGAGGTTCATCGCGACCTCAATGGTCTCGTCGAACTTCACCTTCGACCGGTCCTTGAGCAGCTGCAGCGCCTCGGAGAGGGCATAAGCCTTGTTCGGATCGATGCCTTCACGGCTATTAGCAATACGCTTTGCAATCTTTGCCATGATCTCAGCCCACCACTTCCAGGCCCATCGAGCGGGCGGAGCCCTCGACCATGCGCATGGCCGCTTCGACGTCGTTTGCGTTCAAGTCCTTCATCTTGGCAGTCGCAATTTCGCGAACCTTGTCACGCGAAACGGTGCCCGCCTTGACCTTGCCCGGCTCCTTGGAGCCCGACTTCAGGTTGGCGGCCTTCTTGAGGAAGTAGCTCACCGGCGGCGTCTTCATGACGAAGGTGAACGACTTGTCCTGGTAGTAGGTGATGACCACCGGTATCGGCGATCCTTTCTCGAGCTCCTGGGTCTGCGCGTTGAACGCCTTGCAGAACTCCATGATGTTGATGCCGCGCTGACCAAGCGCCGGGCCGATCGGGGGCGACGGCGTAGCCGAGCCCGCGGCAACCTGGAGCTTGAGCTGGCCTGCAACTTTCTTAGCCATCTCTATTCCTGCCTTTTCTCATGCCGGCTCCATTTTCGGGACTACCGGCGGTTGCAGTCTGGTGGTGCGGTTCCAGCGGCCGGCTTAGCCGCCTTCGCCTCCCACCCGTTCATGGCAACGCGTTTCGCGCCGCCTCCCGTCGCCTGTCGGCGCCGGCATCCCGACGCCTCTCGGCGCGGGTATACGGATCAGCCCTTTTCGACCTGTCCGAACTCCAGATCGACGGGCACGGCGCGCCCGAAGATCGAAACTTCCACCTTGAGGCGTGCCCGCTCCTCGTCCACTTCCTGGACGACGCCGTTGAAAGACGCGAACGGACCGTCGGAAACACGGATCGCCTCGCCGATCTCGAAAGTGACCGAGGGCTTCGGCCGCTCGACGCCTTCCTGGACCTGGTTCAGGATGCGCTGCGCCTCGGCCTCGGTGATCGGCACCGGCTTGGAGTCACCCAGGAAGCCGGTGACCTTCGGCGTGTTCTTGACCAGCGAGAACACGGCATCGGTCAGATTGGCTTTCAAGAGCACGTAGCCCGGGAAGAACTTGCGCTCGGCATCGACCTTGCGGCCGCGACGGATCTCGACGACCTTTTCGGTCGGCACCACAATCTGCTCGATATCGGCGGACAGGCCCTTCTGTTTGGCCTTGTTCTCGATATCCTCGGCGACCTTCTTTTCGAAGTTCGAATAGGCGTGGACGATATACCAGCGCGCAGTCATTTCACGACCTCTCCGTAATCGCCGAATTCAGTGCCCGAGGCCCAGGATCCACTCGATCGCATAGCCCATCAGAATATCGGCAGCGAAGAAGAAGATCATCGCTATCACCGCGAACACCAGGACCATCACCGTCGAGATCATGGTTTCGCGACGCGAAGGCCACGTTACCTTGGCCGTCTCCGCGCGGACCTGCTGGAGAAAGGTGAAAGGATTGGTGGTTTTCGAAGCCATCTGCCGCTCTGTCTTCAAGATCCGTTGGCCGGATCTCCTGGATGATCCCGCTGGCCGGGACGTGCCGCCTGGGCTGCATGCGACGCCGAATCAGCGCCGCCATTTCACCCATGCAAATCAGACGCGTAAAGCTGGCTTCCCAGCTCCACGCGTCGCGTGTCTGTCTTGTCTACATAAAACCGATTCTTGATCCACGCAAGTGGCAAGCGCCCGCTTTATGTCTTAACGCCGCCTCGGAACCATCCAGTCGTTCCGTCCCGGCTATGCGGGCCTTATGCCCGAGTTTTCCCTATATGGCAAGCCGCCCGCCGGTTTTCAACGGCTGAGGCTTGATTCTGGCTTTCTGTCTTGGAAAATGGCACGGGCAGCAGGGCTCGAACCTACGACCTGCGGTTTTGGAGACCGCCGCTCTACCAACTGAGCTATGCCCGTGCATGCGCTTCTTGCGCGCAGGCGCTTCCTGAAAGCTTCCGGGCGCTCTGTAAAGAGCGCTTGCGAGCGGTTTTAAATCCTTTGCCAGAAATCCGGATAGGTGACGACCAGTCCTTGCCCGTCGACCTCGATTTCACGCGTAAAGCCGCTCGCCAGCGACTCGTAGCGATAGCGCCTGTCTTCCTCCAGGCAGGTGTAACGCAGCGGGCTTTTCACGACGGTAAGCTGCGGAAATTCGATGAAAGCGGCGGCGATCTCGGCGCTTTCGCCCGGCTTTAACCGCAGTCGCCGGATCGGCAGCGTGTTGGTGAAGGGCGTGATGGTGAGATCGGGATCGAGCACGCCATCGAGCCCGGGCACGGGCAGGCCGTCTTGGGTCCAACGGCCATCGCTGCCGGAGGCATGAGCCAGCGTCCGGCGGCTGCCGATCATGTCGACCGTGACACGCCTGGCGCGCCAATTCGCGTCGCAAGCTATGCGATAGCGGACGGCAAAAGGGATTTGGCCGGAGCAAAATAACGACAGAGTCGGCCACGATCTCCCCTGCCCACTCCCGCAACACGAGATGTTCGAGGCCGGAGCCCTCCCACTCGCGCCAACGCACGAGCTTCATATCTTCCGACATCAGTCCTGCACTCCGGGGCGGCTGGAAGCTAATTTGTTTCCGGTGGCGTGTACGGACCGCCAGGCACGCCCCAGTCCCAGGCCGGCATCGGCTCGGTTTCCGGATCGCAGGTTTCGCCGAGATTGGAGTTCATCTTGGCCAGTCGCGATCCCCATTCGACGTAACCCATGAAGGCCGAACGGAATTCAGGATCGTCGGGCAGACCGACAGCATCGGCGGCATCGGCCAGGAGGTTGATCCAGCGGCGGCGCTGCTCTTCCGTCAAATGCTTGCCCAGATGATGCATGACCATCTCGCGATGGCCGCCAAATTTTTCGCTATAGGTCTTCGGTCCCCCAAAGACCTCACCGATGAAAGCGGCGACATGGGCGGGATGGTCCGGCGACATGGTCTTGAACACCGGCCCGACGATCGGATCCTTTGCCACCTTGTCATAGAAGGTCTGTGTCAACCGGTTCAGGGCGTCGCTGCCGCCGGCCCAATCATAGAGTGTCGGAACGCCCTCGCTCATCGCTGCTGCTCCATTCATCCAGGCTCGGGACGATATCGGGTTTGCCGAGACAAGCTCAACCTGCCTCCATGGCCAGTGCATGGGCGCTAAAGTTTCGGTTGAGACTTTGCCGCGACATCGGTGGTCGGCAAAACCCGGCAGTTGTCTGGCTTGGGGGATGACTTGCAGATCGTGGCGCCCGTCAGCGCGTCCACCGATTGCGCCCCTGTGGTCAGCCCGGCCTTCAACATCATGTCGGGTTCAAGCCGCTGCTCGACAGACGTGCGCTGAAGTGCGGCGAACAGCGCGGGGTTGATCGCCATCTCGTCCAGGTAGGCCTTGACCACCTGTTTTTGTCCCATCAGGTACATGCTGAGCCGGGCCTTGGCGCCGACAAGCCGCCTGGCGCCGCCGGCGAGCAGCAGGGCGCAGGCTGAATCGCATTCGCCGCCCGTATCGACGGTCAGCCCTGCATAGGCGCCGTCGTTGGCCAGGCAGTTCCAGGCCGCCGGATCGCAGCCAACGAAATCGGTGCGCGCAACCGCGACGTCGAGCTTCTTTTCATGGGCAAGCCGCCCCGTCGCCAGGGCGCCGAACAGATCGCCTCCGCGCGAGCTGATCACCAGTGGCAGATGCCGGCCGCCAAGCGTCGCAAGCAACTGGCTCAGCTTCTGCGGGGTCTGAGCCGTGATCGCGCCTTGCGCCGAGATCCATTCAGGACAGTCCGGATTGCACAGCGGGTTGCTGCCGCGAACGACCACGAAGCGCATTTCCGGCGCTTCGTTGGCCGGAGCGACCTCTGCCGGCATGGACGGTGGGGTTTTGGCCGGTTGAGAAACCGGGGCCTCGGCCGGTTGCGAAGGTGCGGCCTTCACCTCGATCGTTGTCGCCGGGCCCGGTTTGGCATTCGTCGGGATTTCCTGCAGTTCGCCGGCGCCGGACTGCGCCGGCACAGGCCCCTTGCGTGAAAAGGTCGACGGAGTCGAGGCTGGTGACGAGCTTCGTCGCCAGCAGGGCCGGCTCCTTGATCCGGCTTATGTCGCTGGCCGGCGTCGACTTCATGGCTTCCAGCACACCTTGTTCGATGCCCATCTCCTTCAGATAGGCCGACAGCCGCTTCTCGACCGGCTTGCTCATCTCATAGGTCTTGTAGCTACCGGCATTCTTGCGGCTGATGACTTTGGTGCTGACGACCTTCTTCCTGCCGTTCACGATGCGATAGGTCGTGCGGTAGAGCAGTTTTTCGCGCTGGTAGGTGGTGGTTATCTGGTGCACGCCGAGATAGGCCCAGTCGCCGACGACGCGGCGGATGCCGCCGGCAAACATCAGCGGGCAGGCTGAATTGCACATGGCGCCCATGGCGTAGGTAAAGCCGAAATAATCGGCGCCCTTGCCGTCATTGACCCGGCAATTCTTCATCTGCGGCTCGCAGCCGTAAAACATTGTCGCGCCGACGCCGATATCGAGCCTGGCCTTGCGGATCATGCGGCCCAGCTGGAGCGCGGCATCGACGTTGCCGCCCGGCGAATTGACCACGATCGGCAATTGGCGTCGGCCGAGCGTCTTCAGCGTGCGCTTGAACAGCGCCGGCGTGCCCGCCTCGATCGTGCCTTCGGCCGATATCCATTCCGGACAATTCGGCTCGCAACCGGGGGCGCTGCTGCGCACGACGACAAAGCGCATCGTCGGGCCGTAATCCGCCGTTTTTTCCTTCGCCGCGGCGGCGAACGCGGCCAAGCCTATGGCAATGGCCAAGCCTAGCCGGACCAGCCCGCGCCACCACGGAATGCTCTTTGAACGGAATGCGGAAATCACGCCTGGCGAGCCCTTAGGTACAAACCCATACTAGTTGCGGCGGCGGTGCTTGCAACAGCTTTGAAACGGGGACGGCTAGGCCGACCCCGGACAAAACGACGGCTCAACCGCAACCGTCATGGGTTCTGGTCCGATGATGTGTACGGGCGATCTGCCTTACCCCGCTCCAGGCCGGCCACGCAACACCAGGGTCACCACAAGCCTCGCCGATGCCGGGGTACGGAACGGCGGTCGATGTACCTGCCGTGTTGCTACAGGATACCAAGCGGGTTCCAGGGCCACCCAATGAAGGTTTGGCTTCCGCCACGTTGGCCACTTGCTTAGCCTTTTCCCCTGGCGACTTCATTTCCCGACAGTTCTCCGGCATCGGATTGGCTCGGCATATGCTCGCCAGGGTCAGCAACCCGAAATAATCACCGCTGGTCACCAGCTTCATACGAAGCATGTTTTGCAGCTCTAGCTGATGGATGGCGCTGGCCGGCGTGTTCTTCATGGTCAGAAGCACGCCCTTTTCGACACCCATCTCGTTGAAATAGGCAGCAAGCCTTCTCTCGAGCGACTTGCTCATCGTGTAGGTTTTATAACTGGCGGCCTGGATGATGTATTCCATGGTGACCCGGTATTTCTTACCTCGTACGGTCCGATAGGTAGTTCGATATTGCCGCCTGGTGGGGAAGTAGGTCGTGGTGATCTGGTGCACGCCGACATAGGCCCGCCCGCCCGCCAGCCGTCTGGTGCCACCGGCGAACATCAGCGGACAAGCGGAATTGCATATGGCGCCACCGTCGGACGCGACGCCAAAATAGGTAGCGCCCTCTCCCGGCCGGCAGAAATCCATCCCCGGTGGACAACCGGTGAACTTGGTCGTGGCGACCGCGATATCGAACCTGTTCTTGCGGATCATCCGGCCAAGCTGGATCGCCGCGTCGACGCTACCGCCAGGGGAATTGACGATGATGGGCAGCCTTCGCTCGCCGAGCGTTTTGAGGAAGCGTTTGAATAGAGCCGGCGTTCCGGCCTCGATCGAGCCTTCGGCCGATATCCATTCGGGGCAGATCGGCTCACAACCCGGAGCATTGCTGCGAACAATGCCGAACTTCATCGGAGGGCCGAGATCGGTTGGCGTATCCTGCGCAAATGCGGCATGACCCATGCCGAGAAGCGCAAGCAGGCAAATCAGCCTCAGCGACCAAAATGTCCGTACAAGAAGACGTCCTGGAACCATTTGACGAAGCCCCCCTCGACACAACCGATCATAGTTGCAGCATTGGCACTTGCAATAGCTTCGAAACAACCGCGCAAGACTTGTCCTGCACAGCGCAAGCAACGAAAAAGGGCGGTCCGAAGACCGCCCTTTCTTCACCGGCAAGTGCCGGATCGATTACTCTTTGATGGTGACGACGATGCCGGCACCGACGGTGCGGCCGCCTTCACGGATGGCGAAGCGCAGCTTCTCTTCCATGGCGATCGGCACGATCAGCTCGACATCGACGGTGATGTTGTCGCCAGGCATGACCATCTCGGTGCCTTCCGGCAACGTCACGATGCCGGTCACGTCCGTGGTGCGGAAGTAGAACTGCGGACGGTAGTTGGTGAAGAACGGCGTGTGACGGCCACCTTCGTCCTTGGTCAGGATGTAGGCTTCGGCCACGAACTTCTTGTGCGGCTTGACGGTGCCGGGCTTGGCCAGAACCTGGCCGCGCTCAACGCCTTCACGGTCAACGCCGCGCAGCAGCGCGCCGATGTTGTCGCCGGCCTGGCCCTGGTCGAGCAGCTTGCGGAACATCTCGACGCCCGTGCAGGTCGTCTTGGTGGTCGGGCGGATGCCGACGATTTCCAGTTCCTCGCCAACCTTGACGATGCCGCGCTCGACGCGGCCGGTCACGACCGTGCCGCGGCCCGAGATCGAGAACACGTCTTCGATCGGCATCAGGAACGGCTTGTCGAGCGGACGAACCGGCGTCGGGATGTAGGCGTCGACCTGAGCCATCAGCTCGCGGATCGCGTCCTCGCCGATGGTCTTGTTGGAATCCTCAAGAGCGGCAAGCGCCGAACCCTTGACGATCGGAATGTCGTCGCCGGGGAACTCGTTCTTCGACAGAAGCTCGCGAACCTCGAGCTCGACCAGCTCGAGCAGCTCGGCGTCGTCGACCTGGTCGACCTTGTTGAGGAACACCACGATCGACGGCACGCCGACCTGACGGGCAAGCAGGATGTGCTCGCGGGTCTGCGGCATCGGGCCGTCGGCGGCCGAGACGACCAGGATCGCGCCGTCCATCTGGGCGGCACCGGTGATCATGTTCTTCACATAGTCGGCGTGGCCGGGGCAGTCGACATGGGCATAGTGGCGGGCGGCCGTCTCATACTCGACATGCGCCGTCGAAATGGTGATGCCGCGCGCCTTCTCTTCGGGCGCCGCGTCGATCTGGTCATAGCGCTTGTATTCGCCAAAATACTTCGTGATCGCCGCCGTCAGCGACGTCTTGCCATGATCGACGTGGCCGATCGTGCCAATGTTCACATGCGGCTTGGTGCGCTCGAATTTACCTTTTGCCATAGTCTCTTTCCTTAGGCGGCCTTTGACCTTCAGTTCAGTCGAATGCGGGGCGATTAGCGACAACGGCTGAAAAACACAAGTGCCTTGTCGCCAAGCGTCTTTTGGCGCGACCTGAACAGAGATCGATTTCAGGGGGAATGTGGCCCGGATATAGGGACGGCGCACATAAAATCAAATGCTGCCAGGCTGGCCCATTGCCGCCGAACCACCGCTCTGATTTCCTCATCCCATGCACTTCATTCCGGCAAACATCCGCGGTCCGCTGTTCATGATCGTCTCGACGGGGTCCTACCTCGTCAACGACACGATGATGAAGCTCGCGACCGAAGGGCTGCCGCCCTATGAGGTGCTCCTGCTGCGTGGCGCTGCCGCGACGCTCTGGGGCATGCCGCTGCTGCTGATGCTCGGCTATGGCAGGCAGATCCCACTGCTGTTCGAGCGCAAGGTGCTCAGCCGCAATCTTTGCGAGCTGGCGGCGATCCTCTGCTACATCGTGGCCTTGGCCAACATGCAGATTGCCGATTCAACGGCGCTCGGACAGATCACGCCGCTGATCGTGCTGGCCGGCTCCTCGCTGCTGTTCGGTGAGAAGATCGGCGCCGCGCGCATGGCGCTGATCGGGCTAGGTTTCGTCGGCGCGTTGATGGTGGCGCAGCCGACGATGCAAGGGATTTCCGTCTATGCGCTGCTGGCGCTCGGCAATGCCGCCCTGGCCGCGGCGCGAGACCTGGCCGGGCGCAAGGTCGGCGCCGAGGTGCCCGGCATGATCGTGGCGATCTCCGCCGTCCTGGTGGTGCTGGTCGGCGCGGGCGCGGCGCATCTGGTTTCGGAGCAATGGGTGATGCCGCGGGGGCATCATCTGCTGCTGATCGCGGCAGCCGGGCTGTTCCTGATCTTCGGCCATTTCTTCATCTTCATGGCCTACCGCGTCGGGCCGACGAGCGCCGTGGCGCCGTTCTATTATTGCTTCACCGTGTGGGCGGTGATTTCCGGCCTGCTGGTCTTTGGGCAATTCCCCAACGCGCTCGCCGTCTGCGGCATCCTGCTGGTGATGGGCAGCGGCCTGGCAATCGTCTCGCTCGATGAAAGAAGGCGACGGCTGACGATCGTCGCGTGACGACGCCGTTTCAACGCAGGCCGACCCGAACGGGTCGATCCTCAGCCGCTGACCTAACGCGGCTCTCCTAAAGCGTACGCTTGCCTGAAATCTGGTGATACGCCCAGAGCACAATGACAGAGCCGACCACGGCGACTATCAGGCTCCAGATGTTCAGACCTGTGATGCCCGAACCAAAGATTTGGCTGAAGATCACGCCGCCGACGATGGCGCCGACAACGCCGAGCACGATGTCCATGATCATGCCTTGGCCGGTCTTGTTGACAATCTTGCTGCCGATGAAGCCCGCGACGAGACCGAGAATAATCCAGTAGATGAAGCCCATGGTTCCCTCCTATTCCCCCGCGGCCCCATCATGTTCATATGATTGTCAAAACCACAAGCGAACTTGCAATTCCGCCCGATTGCGCCATTGTTGCGTGCAAGGGACGGACTTGGTGTAAACGGGAGATCCGCGATGGGCCTTTTTGACAATGCCGTTCCAGGCGGCAACATCACCAAACCCCTGATGATCGCGCTCGGCGCGCTCTTGGTAGGCAAGATGCTGAGCGGCAGAGGCGGCGACCAGCCAGCCGAAGCGCCGACGCCGACGCCGGCGGACACCGGCGCTTCAGCCGATGGCGGACTGCTCGGCGGTCTCGGCGGGTTGCTCGACAAGCTCAAGGGCGCCGGCCATGGCAATGTCGCCGACTCCTGGGTCGGCACCGGCCAGAACCAGTCGATCAATCCGAGCGATCTCGGTTCGGCGCTCGGTCCGGCGGTGATCCGCGAGATCGCGCAACGCACCGGCATGGACGAGCAGGAGTTGCTCAAGCAACTGTCGACCGCCCTGCCGGGCATCGTCGACAAGCTGACGCCGAATGGGCAGGTGCCGCAGCCGCATCAGGTTGCCTCTGCTTTCAACAGCTAAGCAGCATCGTCAGAAGCGATACGCTGCGCGCTCCGGCGCGCGGCGTTTTTCGCGTGCGATGCTGGAAGGCCAAATGCTGGAAGGCAAAGAGATATCTGGAGCGGGTAGCGGGATCGAACCCGCATATTCAGCTTGGAAGGCTGCTGCTCTACCACTGAGCTATACCCGCGCCTTACACTGAAGTACCGGATTCACCCGAAAAGCGCCATGCGCTTTTCGTCCGAGACTTGTTCGTTCAGGGCTTCCGGGCCGGCAGTGGTGGAGAGGGTTGGATTCGAACCAACGTAGGCTAAGCCAACGGATTTACAGTCCGTCCCCTTTAACCACTCGGGCACCTCTCCAGTCTGCCGCCGGAGCCATGCAACGAGGCATTTTCGCCAATCCGGAGCCCGAGTAAGATCTTCTCCGAAATCAGCGAAGCGCCTTATGGCGGCAAGGCCGATGGGTGTCAACCGGCGCGGCGGTGGTTTTTCGGACGATGTTCGGCATTCATTATCGCCGCCCGTATCCTTAGCCGGACGAGACGGCTATAGAGGCCGCATGAACGACAAGCCAGGTACCCCGAAAGACACGCATTACGCCAAGCTGCGGCGCGCGCATCGCGACCAGAAAGCAGGCGGCGCACCGGCATTTCGGCCGCGCCAGCCGGTGGCGCCGGGCGAAAGTCCAACCGATGGCCTGGTGCGGCTTTATGGCCTGCACACGGTGCGGGCCGCGCTCGACAATCCGCGGCGCAAGATCCGCAAAATGCTGGTGACGCGCAACGCCGCCGAGCGGCTGGAGATCGCCGCCCTCGCCGCCCTGCCCTTCAAGGCCGAACTGGTCGAGCCGAAGGATATCGACAAGATCACCGGCACAGACGCGGTGCACCAAGGCGTGCTGATCGAGGCCGAACCGTTGAAGCCCAAGCGCCTCGATGCGCTCGGCGATACAACGCTCGTCCTGGTGCTCGACCAGGTCACCGATCCGCACAATGTCGGCGCCATCCTGCGCTCGGCGGTCGCTTTCGGCGCCGGTGCGCTGATCACCACGGCCCGCCACAGCCCGCAGGAATCCGGCGTGCTGGCCAAGGCCGCCTCCGGCGCGCTGGAGCATATCGACCAGATCGAGGTGAAGAACCTCGCCGATGCCCTGGGACAGTTGCACGAGGCCGGCTTCCAGACCATCGGGCTCGATTCAGATGGACCGGCGGAATTGGAAACCAGTTTTACCGGCGACAAGATAGCGCTGGTGCTGGGCGCGGAAGGCAAAGGCCTGCGCCAGAAGACGCGCGAGACGGTGACGACGCTCGCCCGTCTCGATATGCCCGGCGCGATCCGCTCGCTCAACGTTTCCAACGCGGCGGCTGTCAGCCTTTATGCCGCACGGGCGTTTCTGAAGCGCGGCTGAGCCGGATTTTTCGAGGCCGATCAAAGACGAACGGGTTCCGCCGGCAAGGCAGGAACCCGTTCTCTGACAGGAAAAGAGAAAGGCGGCGTGGGAACGTTGAGCCGCCCTCTCCTGACCTAAGCTGCTTTGCCCTTGGCTCCAGTTGCTTCCACACCGACCTCGAAGTTCGCCATCCGCTCCAGCGCTCTGACCAGCGCCGAATGATCCTCCTTGGCTCCACCATTGGCGGCGCAGGAATTGAACAGTTGCTGCGTGGTCGAGGTGTTGGGCAGCGAGACGCCGAGCGCCTTGGCGCCTTCCAGCGCCAGATTGAGGTCCTTCTGGTGCAGTTCGATGCGGAAGCCCGGCGCGAAGCTGCGTTTGATTATGCGCTCGCCATGCACTTCGAGGATGCGCGAGGCGGCGAGCCCACCCATCAGCGCCTGCCTGACCTTGGCCGGATCGGCGCCGGCTTTCGAAGCAAAAACAAGCGCTTCGGCGACGGCTTCAATGGTCAGCGCGACGACGATCTGGTTGGCGACCTTGGTGGTCTGACCGACGCCGTTCGGGCCGACCAGCGTGATGTTCTTGCCCATCTTCTCGAACACCGGCCTGGCGCGTTCGAACGCCTTGTCGTCGCCGCCGACCATGATGGTCAGCGAGGCAGCCTTGGCGCCGACTTCGCCGCCCGACACCGGCGCATCGAGATAGTCGCAGCCGAGATCGTTGATCTTCCTGGCGAATTCCTTGGTCTCGATCGGGGAGATCGAGCTCATGTCGATGACCAGCTTGCCCTTCGACAGGCCCGAGGCGACGCCATTCTCGCCGAACAGAACGTCGGCAACCTGCGGGGTGTCCGGCACCATGGTGATGATGATGTCGGCGGCTTTGGCCACCGCATTGTGGCCGGTGACGGTCTTCAGGCCCTTGGCGATGAGATCTGCCGGCGGCTTCGAGCGGTGGTCGCTGGCAATGATTTTGTAGCCAGCGTCGAGCAGATGCCCCGCCATCGGCGCGCCCATGATGCCGAGGCCGATGAAACCGATGGTTTCCATTGTGGTTCTCCTTTATCGAGGCCGCGTTCCTTCGCGCCCCTCTCTGGCCTGCCGGCCATCTCCCTCACAAGGGCAGGGCAATCGCATATGAGTTTTTACGAAGAGGACCCCCACCCTAACCCTCCCCACAAGGGGGAGGGAATGCTGCCGCATGCCTCCCTTTTGGCGTCGAACCTGGGCGATTTGCAGGGATCAGCGCCTACCAAGTCTCCCTCCCCCTTGTGGGGAGGGATTAAGGGTGGGGGTCCTCTTCGTAAAAACTCATATGCGATTGCCCTGCCCACAAGGGGGAGATCAGCAGCTTCGGCGTTGGCGCTTAGGCTGCCGCGCTACCCTGCCCGGCGAATTGCCTGAACCAGCCCAGCCCGGCCTCGGTCCCAGCCTTCGGCTTGTACTCTGCGCCAACCCAGCCCGAATAGCCGAGGCGATCGATATGGTCATACAGGAAAGGAAAATTGATCTCGCCCGTCCCCGGCTCGTGACGGCCGGGATTGTCCGCAAGCTGGATATGCGCGATGCGGGGAAGGTTAGCCTCGATGGTACGGGCGAGATCCCCCTCCATGATCTGCATGTGGTAAATGTCGTATTGCAAATAGAGGTTCTTCGAGCCGACACGGTCGATCAGCGCCAACGCCTGGTCCGAGTAGTTCAAGAAGAAGCCGGGGATGTCGCGGGTGTTGATCGGCTCGATCAGCAGCCGGATGCCGGCCTGCTCCAGCTTCTCGGCCGCGAAGCCGAGGTTTTCGACAAAGACGTTTTCCAGGACAGCGCGGTCGGCGCCTTGTGGTGCGATGCCGGCCAGGCAGTTGACCTGCTCGCAGCCCAGCGCATGGGCGTAGCTGATCGCCTTGGCGATGCCCTGGCGGAATTCCGGCACGCGATCCGGCAGCACCGCAATGCCGCGCTCGCCCTTGGCCCAGTCGCCCGCCGGCAGGTTGAAGAGAACCTGACTGAGCCCGTTCTTCTTCAGGCGCGCGGCGACGACATCGGGCGCATGGTCATAAGGGCCGATATATTCGACGCCCTTGAAGCCGGCGCGAGCCGCCGCATCGAAGCGGTCGAGGAAGTCATGCTCGCCAAAGAGCATCGACAGATTGGCTGAAAAACGCGGCATTCTTTTTCTCCTTCTTTCCGCCAGGCATTTTTGTTTATGCGTGCCGTTGTCCCAAAACCGCTGCGCAGTTTTGGGCGGCATGCATCAATCCAGCATCACGATTGCC
Organism: Mesorhizobium sp. ORM8.1; assembly: GCF_053005525.2. NCBI lineage: Bacteria > Pseudomonadati > Pseudomonadota > Alphaproteobacteria > Hyphomicrobiales > Phyllobacteriaceae > Mesorhizobium > Mesorhizobium sp. ORM8.1. The sequence goes on from NZ_CM132600.1 coordinate 247,396, forward strand.
GTCGGCGCATCTTCATGGCTTTCGGCAAGATCCTCGAATTCGGTGATCTTGTCGATTTCCGTGCCCATGGAAATGTTGGTAACGCGATCGAGGATGAATTCGAGAACGACCGGCACCTGATGCTCCTTCATCAGCCGCTGCGCTTCCTTGAAAGCGCCGGCGAATTCTTCCGGCTTGCGCACGCGGACCGCCTTGCAGCCCATCGCTTCGGCGACCGCGACATGGTCGACGCCATAGCCGGCCTCGGGATCGTCCTTGCGATTGACGTTCTCGAAGGCAAGGCTCACCTCGTAGTCCATCGAAAAACCGCGTTGCGCCTGGCGGATCAGGCCGAGATAGGCGTTGTTCACGACGACGTGGATGTAGGGCAGCTTGTGCTGCGCGCCGACCGCCAATTCCTCGATCATGAACTGGAAATCATAGTCGCCCGACAGCGCGACGATGGCGCGGTCCGGATCCGCGGCCCGCACGCCGAGCGCTGCCGGCAGCGTCCAGCCGAGCGGGCCAGCCTGGCCGCAATTGATCCAGTTGCGCGGCTTGTAGACATGCAGGAACTGCGCTCCGGCGATCTGCGACAGGCCGATCGTGGTGACATAGGTGGTGTCGCGGCCAAAAGCCTTGTTCATCTCCTCATAGACGCGCTGCGGCTTCAGCGGCACCTGGTCGAAATGCGTCTTGCGCTTCATCGTCTTCTTGCGGCCCTGGCATTCCTTCGCCCAGCCCGACCAGTCGCGCAGCTTGCCGGCCGTGCGCCATTCGGTGGCGACGTCGAGCAGGATCTTCAGCGCCGCGCCCGCATCCGAGACGACGCCGAGGTCCGGCGCGAAGACGCGACCGATCTGGGTCGGCTCGATATCGACATGGATGAATTTCTTGCCCTTGGTGTAGACGTCGACCGAGCCGGTGTGGCGGTTGGCCCAGCGGTTGCCGATGCCGAAGACGAAGTCGGCCGCCAGCATCGTGGCGTTGCCGTAGCGGTGCGAGGTCTGCAAGCCGCACATGCCGGCCATCAGCCGATGGTCATCGGGAATGGCGCCCCAGCCCATCAAGGTCGGGATGACCGGCACGCCGGTGATTTCGGCAAACTCGATCAACAGATCGGAGGCATCGGCGTTGATGATGCCGCCGCCGGCGACGATCAGCGGCTTTTCCGCCTGGTTGAGCATCGCCAGTGCCTTTTCGGCCTGGGCGCGTGTCATGGCCGGCTTGAATGGCGCAAGCGGTTCATAGGCATCGATATCGAACTCGATCTCGGCCAATTGGACATCGACCGGCAGGTCGACCAGCACCGGACCGGGCCGCGACGAGCGCATGAGATGAAATGCCTTCTGCAGCGCCATTGGCACCAGATAAGGTTCCATGACGGTGACCGCCCATTTGGCGACGGGTGCCGCGATCGCAGCGATATCGACGGCCTGGAAATCCTCCTTGTTCAGCCGAGCGCGCGGCGCCTGGCCGGTGATGCACAGGATCGGAATGGAATCGGCCGAGGCCGAGTAGAGGCCGGTGATCATGTCGGTGCCGGCCGGGCCCGACGTGCCGATGCAGAGCCCGATATTGCCGGCCTTGGTCCGCGTATAACCTTCGGCCATATGCGAGGCGCCCTCGACATGGCGGGCCAGCACGTGGCGGATGGTGCCGCGCGCCTTCAGCGCCGAATAGAGCGGGTTGATCGCCGCGCCCGGCACGCCGAAGGCATTGGTGATGCCTTCCTTTTCGAGAACAAGAACCGCCGCATCGACAGCGCGCATCCTGGCCATAGCAAGCCTCCATTTCGTTGGTTGGCTTGATAATGTCAGCGCGCCTTTGATTTTTCAATTTTTTTAGAATATTTTTTCATTTCTAGAAAACAGCCAGTTATCGTTGATTTCATGACACTTTTCGTTTTCCAGAAAACCATCATCGCAAAACATGAAAAACTTTTTCATTGTGCTCGACATGAAATCCAGCGAGAATGCAGGGCATGGAAACCACTGAAAAGCGCCAGCGCGGCCGGCCCCGCGCCTTCAACGGCCCTGCGGAAGCGACTTCGGTGCAGTCGCTCGACCGGGCGCTGCGCATCCTGGCGATCGTGGCGGAAGCCAGCGGCCTGTCGCTCAGCGAGATCGCGGCGCAAAGCGGCATTGCCGCTTCCACCGCATATCGCATGCTGACGACACTGGAGAACCACGGCATGGTCGAGTTCGACACGACCGACCAGTTGTGGTCCGTCGGCGTGGAGACCTACCGAATGGGCGCCGCCTTCCTGCGCCGCAGGAAGCTGGTCGACCGCGCCCGCATCGTCATGCAGGAATTGATGGAGAAGACCGGCGAGACCGCCAATCTGGGCGTCGCCGAGGACGATTGCGTCGTCTTCGTCAGCCAGGTCGAGACGCACCAGGCGATCCGCGCCTTTTTCAGGCCGGGCACGCGCAGCCCCTTCCATGCCTCGGGCATCGGCAAGGCGGTGCTGGCGCATCTCGAGCCGGAACGGGTCGCGGCAATCCTGCGCAAGGCAGGCCTGCAGCGCTACACCGACAAGACGCTGTCCGACATTTCGGGGCTGGCGCATGATCTCGCCACCATCAAGCATCGCGGCTGGTCGGTCGATGACGAAGAGCGCCACCCTGGCATGCGCTGCGTGGCCGCGGCCATCTTCAACGAATATGGCGAGCCGATCGGCGGCGTTTCGGTATCCGGCCCTACGGTTCGCGTGACACCGGAGCGGCTGGCCGAGATCGGCCCGCTGGTCCACGAGGCGGCAGCGGAAGTGACGAAGATGATCGGCGGCGTCAGCGCCGGCTGATCACGCAGCGCCCGGCAATGCGCTCTTTGCCGCGATGTCGAAGAAATCGAGCAGGATCGCGGCGCCCACGCCGCAGGCCGTGAAGACAAGGCCGGTGATGAAGATGCGGTTGGCGCGTTCGAAAATGCGACGTTGCAGCGACTTTATGTCGAGCAGCATGGCGAGCGCCCGCATCTGCAGCGCGATGCCGATCAGGATCGGCAGGACCGCGACTAGGTGGTAGGTCTGCCAGGGGATCGGGTTGGCGGCCCAATGGGTGATGAAACCCAGCGAAAAGGCCAGCAGGATGCCGACCGTGGTGACGGTGCCGTTGCGGAATACCGTCTCCACCACTTCTTCCTTCGGGTCCTGCTCGTCCAAGCCACCGTCCCTCCTGTTAGCGGTCCAGACTAGACGCTCGCAAAATCGCTGTACACCTTTGCATGCATGATCCTGATCGCCTTGCCGGAGCCTTTGAATGCGTGCGAAAGGGCACGGATGTGGAAAACAGTTCAGCTCCTGTCTGCCGCTTCACTTTGCGGATGCGTGGCCGCAGCGCCGCCGCCGCCCGAACCCAGCGGCACCCAGCACGTCGATCCCATGCCAGTTTCGCTCGCGCTGGAGGAAATCATTACCGCCGGCGTGCGCCCGCATCTGAGCAATCCGCTCTCCGCCAGGTTCGGGACTATACTTGCCGGCGAGCGGACGCTGAACGGACGCCAGGAGATCGTGGCATGCGGCACTGTCAACGACAAGAAGTCGTCCGGCGCCGCTGACCGCGATTTGCCATTCGTTGCGAAAATCCACCCGGACACCGGAAATAGCTTCGAGCTGGTGGCGATTGACGACAGTTCGCCGAATGCAAGGCTTCGGGTTGCCAACACCTGCCGCGACGCCGGGTTGCCGATGCTGGACGCCGCCGCGAAGACGCATCCCTGATACCTGCTCAAACACAGGAAAAAGGGACTGCGTGCAGCCCCTGTTTCCCGTCGCTGGTTCGGCTCCCCTTTCACAGCCTGCAGGTGCGCGGGCCGTCATAGGTCATATAGGTGTCGGAGCCTTCGTCGTAGCTGGCGTAGCGGGCATAGCAGCGGCGGATGTGGATCGCTTCGTAGTCGTCCTCGACATAGACGGTGCGGGGCTGCTGCTGAGCAAGCAGGCTGCCGAGCACGAAGCCACCGACGCCGGCGGCGATGCCGATTCCGAGCTCGCGGCGATGATGATGGTCGTGAGCGGCCGAGGGCTGGACGGTGCCGACGAGCGAGCCGGCGGCGATGGTGGAGGCGATGAGGCCGGAAACGATGGTGCGCTTGAACATGACGATCTCCTTGGGTTTCGCTGGAGAGGCGAACCATCCGCCTCTTGAACATGGGTCGCGGCGGCCAGGAAAAAGGTTCGAGGTTTTCTTGAGATTTTTTCGCGGAGGTGCGGTCGGTTCCCGCCTGTGGATCACGGAACATGCAAAAAAGGGCGGCCGAGGCCGCCCTTCGAACGCGACAAGGCTTGGTATCAAAGGATGATAACCACTCTGCCATGATGATGATGGTGGCGATGATGGTACCACCAGTAGTCGCCATAGTCGTCGTCGTAGTAATGATGGTGATGATGCATATCGTAAGCTGACGACGTCTGAACCGTGGCGGCCAGCGCGCCTGTGGCGACGAAAATAGCTACGAGAGCGAAAGTGAGCGTGCGCTTGAACACAATGATCTCCTGGATCCTTGACCGAGGCGACCATTCGCCTCTTGAGATCAGTCGTGGCGAAGCGGCAAAAGGTTCGAAGGTTATTGAGCGAATAGCGAGTAGGGAATAGCGAATAGCGGATGTGCGCAGTTCGGAAATCGAGCTTCCCTATTCGCTACTCGCTACTCGCTACTCCCTCTTCTTCACCCCATGCCCGTGACATGGCGCAGCCAGAAGGCGAGCGCGATGAAGCCGATGATAGTAGCGACGCCGGTCCAGTCGATATTGGCCTTCTTCACGTCGCGGATGATCCGGATAAGCAGCAGCCAGATCACGACGATGAGCGGCAGGATGATGACAGAATCTGATCATGCGACACCCCGTTCGATGCGATTGCACCTGAACGGAATGTAGGAAGCCCTGATGCTGTTTTCAGCATCCGGCCACGGAATGGGTCGTGGTATCCGTTGCCAACCCAAAACGGAGTTTTGTCTTTACTGGCGCAACAAATATGCTAACCGGAGCGCCATGCCCTTGTAGCTCAGCTGGTAGAGCAGCGGTTTTGTAAACCGAAGGTCGCGGGTTCGATTCCTGCCGGGGGCACCACCCTTCGCTCTTCGAGCTTCGGATGGCGGGCCACCCGAAGCGCTCTTGTCGATCATCGGCATTTTTCGAACAGAGTAGCTCTTAGCCCTTGAAATAACCGGTTAACAGGTTCTTACTTGGGGCGGGTGTTTTCGGGGTGTAACGCAGTGCGTGAATCTTCCAAGTTCTTGGCCGTTTTGTCGGTTATTGTCGCCGCATCATTTCCAGCCAAAGCTTTGGAATACAGGCCAGTTTCGTCACCCGGAGAACAGCCATTTCTCGTCGTGTCAGGCGAATTCGGAGTCAACGAGCCACTCGTTGACTTTAGCAATGCAGTTTTGAGCAGTGGTGCAAGGGTAATCGTCTTCGATTCCCCAGGTGGGAGTGTCGGAAGCGCCATGCAGCTCGGCCGCATGATCCGGGCAGCCGGGTTGGATACGCTTCAAGTTCGACAGCTACAGTGTGTTTCGGCCTGTTCATTGGCATTCATGGGCGGCGTTCGCCGATACGCGGACCCGGGATCTGTTGGCGTGCATCGTTCGTCTTTTGGTCCCGAGAATGGGATGTCTGCTGACGATGCCGTGGCAAATGTTCAGGCCGCCACTGCAGAGATCATGTCCTACATGATTGAGATGGGCGTGGATCCAAAGCTGATGGCTGTCGCCTTGAGCTATGACCGCTCCGACATGAGATATCTTTCTTCCAGCGAAATGGCCGACTTACGCGTGACCAATGTCGCCCAGAGCCAGCTGCCGGAAAATGCATCCTACGCACCTGCGGCAGCGAACCCCGAGACCGTAACCGAGGGCAGTGGAAATCGGCAGCAATTGGAAAGCGCTGCTGTGGATTTCGTGAAAGGGCTGATTGAACACCATGGCGATAATGCCAATCTGGCGATTGCCCAGGTTCAATCATCTTACGCTGGTGTCGTCGATTATTACGGCAAGCTCACAGATCTGAATTCGATCATTGCGGATAAGAGAAACTATTTTCAGCGCTGGCCTGAACGAGGCTACAGCGTTCGCGATAACACGATTGTCGTTACCTGCGCCAATGACCGCTGCATGGTGTCTGGCACCTATGATTGGATTGTCCGCAGCTTGCCGAGACACAAGCAAGCGAAAGGCGCAGCGCAATTCAGTTACACGATCGCAATCGGTTCGAATCCCAAGATCATTGCCGAGGCAGGCAGGGTTTTGCGGTAGACGACCTCATGTCGGCGGCCGTTTCGATCCCTGCCCTTGGGATTCTCAAACCCCAATCGCCGTCACCAGAATCCTATTCTGCCGTCGTATCGCCGCCCTTAGCTCCGGCATCCTCGCTGCATCTCGCTTCACGAACTCGATGAACATCATGTTCATGTTGTTGAAGATCAGTTCGCCCACCGCCGGTCCGTCTATGTCCGGCCGCACCAGGCCGATCTCCTGCAGGCGGGCGATCAGCGCGCTTATTTGCTCGGTCAGGTCGCGGTCGAGTGCTGCATAGGCCTGGCCGAACGGGCTGTCGGGCAGTTGCGTCGAGATCGCCATCGCCTGGCGCCACATCTCTTTGCTCAGATAGTTCAGCGAATGCTCGATATAGATGCCGATCAGCGTGTCCAGCGCGTCGCCGACATTGGCCGGCGGGTTGGCGACGACCCCTCGCCCGGCGTTCAACACCTCGTTGACCTCCAGCGAGACGATGGCGCCGAGGATGTCGCCCTTGTTCTGGTAGTAATTGTAGATGGTGCCGATCGACACTTCGGCTTTGGCGGCTATCGCCTCGATCTTGGCGCCCTCATAGCCGGCCCCCCGGAAAAGCTCCGTCGCCGCATCGATGATACGGCGGTGACGGTCCGCCTTCTGCCGTTCGCGCAATCCACTCATATCGGCCTCTTTGCCACAAAATCATAATTGACTCAATTTTAGAATTGGTTCAACTTTTCTTCCAACAAGCCAGCAAGGCAGGGAGAACACTCGATGGCCATCAACACTCGCAATCCGCTTTTCACGCTGAAGTCTCATCTGAAAACCGCATGCGCGGCTGCAGCATTGCTGCTTGCGGCCGGCGGCGCCCAGGCCGCCGATCTCAACGCGCTGATCTGGTGCGATCATGCCGATCCGGCGCTGCTGCAGCCCTTCGAGGACGCCAACAAGGTCAAGGTCAACGTCAAGGAATTCGAGGGCACCGGCGCCGGTCTTGCCATCGTCGAACAGTCGCAGCCGGGCGACTGGGACGTGATGGTGATCGATTCCATCGATGTGCCGCGCGGTGTCGAGAAAGGCCTGTTCGAACCGCTGCCCGAGGACAAATTGCCTTTCGCCGACCTTTTCGCGGAAGTGAAGATGGACAAGTCGACCATCGTCGACGGCAAGCGCTACGGCATCACCGAAAAATTCGGCTACAACACCATCGGCTTCAACAAGACCAAGGTCGATCCGGCCGACATGCAGTCGCTGGCTTCGCTGACCAGCGACAAATACAAGGGCAAGGTCGCGATCTACGATTACTATCTGCCGGTCATCGGCATGGCAGCTCTGGCCATCGGCAAAAAGACCGCGGACCTCACCGAGGCCGATCTGCCCGCGCTCAAGGCCGAGCTTCTCAAGATGAAGGCCAACGCCAAGCTGGTCGGCGAAGTCACCGCCAGCCAGACCGCCTTGGCCACCGGCGAGGTCGACATCCTGGTCGGCGGCGGCGAATGGGTGACGGCTGGCCTCGCCAAGGAAAACCCGGCGCTCGACTTCTCGATCCCGAAAGAGGGCGCGGTGCTGTGGTCGCAGTCGCTCGCCATGTTCAAGGATTCCAAGAACAAGGACATGGCACTGAAATTCATCCAGTACATTATGAGCCCAGAGGGTCAGGCGCGGCTTGCAACGTCCTCCTGTTACTGGGGCATGCCGTCGAACAAGAAAGCGACCTTGAGCGACGAGCAGAAGAAGGTCCTGCGCTTCGACGAACAGCCGGGCTTCCTCGCCCGCGCCCAGGCCTATCCGGCGCCGAGCGCCGATCTCGACAAGAAGATGCAGGATATGTGGACCGAAATGCTGCAGGCGCAGTAGATCGACCCATGAGCGTTGCGGGAGACAACACGCGTGCCCTGCCCTGGGCGCTGGTCACGCCGGCGCTGGCGTGGACGTTTGCGTTCTTCGTGCTGCCTTTCATCGCCATGGGGTTTTCGAGCCTCACGGCGCATGAAGGCGGCGCCTTCACGCTTGCCAATTACAGCCAGTTCTTCACCGACCCGTCCTACTGGCGGGCGATGGTGAACTCGCTCGAGGTGACGGGAACCGTCACCGTCATCTCGATCCTGCTCGCTTATCCCTTCGCCTGGATCCTCGCCGAAATGGTGCCGGAACGCTGGCAGCGGCTGGCGCTGATGCTGGCCGTGCTGCCGTTCTGGACGTCCTATGTCGTGCGCTCCTATTCCTGGCTGCTGGTGCTGGCGCAGAACGGCGTCATCAACCGCGCGCTGACCGGCATCGGCCTGATCGGCGAACCGCTGCAGCTCGCCAACACGCGTTTCGCCACCGTCATCGGCTTCGTGCATTTCTTCGTCATGCTCTTGACGCTGACGATCTTTGCCAACCTCAAGCAGCTAAGCCCGAGCTACCGCAAGGCGGCCGCCGACCTCGGCGCCGGACCGGTGCGCACCTTCCTGCATGTCGTGCTGCCGCTGACCTTGCCCGGCATCATGGTCGGCGCCTTCCTCACCTTCGTGCTGTGCATCGGCGACTACATCACGCCGCAGATCCTCGGCGGCAACAACGAACTGGTGATGCCGCAGCTGGTCATGATGCAGATCGGCCGGCGCGGCGATTTTCCGCTCGCCTCGGCGCTGTCGATCATCCTGATGGCCGTCGTCACCATCGCCTATCTCGCCTGCGCGCGCTGGCTGAAGATCGAGCGGGCCTGACGATGCGCACCGTTGTCCGCACCGCCGCCTGGCTTTACGCGATCGCCGTCTACGGTTTCATCTTCCTGCCTGTCATCGTGCTGGTGCTGTTTTCACTGCAGGCGACATCCTTTCCGATCCCGCCCTTCACCGGCCCGTCGCTGCGTTGGTACCAGGCGGTGCTGTCCGACGCGCGGCTGACCTCGGCGCTGGTCAACTCGCTGCTGGTGGCGGTGCTGTCCTCGCTCGCTTCCGTCACGCTGGGATTCCTGTCGGCATGGGGTTTCGCGCGCTTCGCGCTGCCGGGCTCGGCCATCTTACGCGGACTGATCACGCTGCCGCTCACCGTCAGCTACCTGATCATTGGCATGGGGCTCCTGGTGCTGTTCAACTGGGCCGGCGTGCCGAAATCGCTGCTCGCCGCCGGCATCGGCCATGTCGTGATCAATTTGCCGCTCTGCTTCGCCATCATCTACAGCCAGATGGGCGACCACCAGATCAACATCGAGCGCGCCGCGCGCGACCTCGGCGCGCCGGAATGGAAAGTGCTGTCGATGATCACCGTGCCGGCCATGGCGCCGGCGATCTTCGCCGGCTTTTTCCTGTCGATGACCTTTTCCTGGGACGAGTTCGTCATTTCGTTCCTGCTCACCCGCTTCGAGACGACGCTTCCCGTGGAGATCTGGAACCTGCTGCGCTCCGGCCTCAATCCCAAGACCAACGCCGTCGGTTCACTGGTCTTTGCCGTCTCCATCGTGCTGGTGGTGTTTTTCGAACTGACGCTGCTGCGGAGAAAGACGGCATGAGCGCGCCCCTGGTCGACATCCGCAATATCTCGCATCGCTTCGGCCAGCATCCGGTGCTGAAGAACGTCTCGCTGACGATCGAGCCCGGCAGCTACACGATCCTGCTCGGGCCCTCCGGCTCGGGCAAGACGACGCTGCTTTCCATCCTCGGCGGCTTCGTGATGCCCAGCGAAGGCGCGGTGTTCATCCGCGGCGAGGACTGCACAACTGTGCCGCCGGCCAAGCGGCCGACGACGACGGTGTTCCAGGACTATGCGTTGTTTCCGCATATGAGCGTCGGCGGCAATGTCGGCTTCGGGCTGCGCATGCAGGGCGTCGATGGCGCGACGCGCGCGGCCAAGGCGCGCGAGGCGCTGGCGCTGGTCGGGCTGGCCGCCGCCTTCGACAAGAAGCCGCATCAGCTTTCCGGCGGCCAGCGGCAGCGCGTGGCGCTGGCCCGCGCCCTGGTCATCGAGCCGGCGGTGCTTCTGCTCGACGAGCCGCTTGGCGCGCTCGATCTCAAGCTGCGCCGGCAGATGCAGGATGAGTTGAAGGCGATCCAGAAGCGCGTCGGCACCGCCTTCATCCATGTCACCCACGACCAGGAGGAAGCGATGGCGCTGGCCGACGATTGCGTGGTGATGAATGACGGCCGCATCGAGGATCAAGGCTCGCCCGAACGCGTCTACGCCCGGCCGGCGACGCGTTTTTCCGCCACCTTCATGGGCGAAAGCACGATCGTCGCCGGCAGGGTCGAAGCCTCGCAAGGCGGGCGTCTGACGATTTCAACCGCACTCGGATCGGTCTCGTTGTCCGGCGCCTCGCCGGTCGGCGCAAAAATCTCGCTTGCAGTCCGGCCCGAACATCTTGTGCTCGGCGAGGCGCAAGGCGACGTTGCGCTGGGCAATGCCACGGTCGGCGATGTCGTCTTCCAGGGAAGCTTCAAGCGCATTCTGGCATGCTCGACATCCGATCCAGCCTTGCAGTTCATCGCCAAGGCGCCGGCTTCGGCCTCTCTGCAGCCGGGCGACATAACAGCTGTTTCGTGCAACGCTGACGACATCATCCTGCTGGCGGACTGATCGATGAGCACACTTGCGGTTATCGACGCTGCGGACTGGTACGAAACCATCCGCATGAGCGACGACATCACGCTCATCCACGAACCGTGGATAAAGCCGTTCTTCCGCTGCAACATGTGGCACGTGCGCGGCCGCGACCGTGATCTGTTGTTCGACACCGGCCTTGGCCATTTCAGCCTGAAAAGCCACGTGCCGCTGGTGAGCGAGCGCAATCTCACCTGCGTCGCCAGCCACACGCATTTCGACCATATCGGCTGCCACCATGAATTCCCGCACCGCTGCGTGCATGCCGCCGAAGCGACAATCCTCGCCGACCCGCGCAACGAATGGACCGTCGCCGATCGCTACGCCAATGAAGAGATGTTCGATCGCCAGCCGCAAGGCTGGGACACGGCGCGCTACCGCATCCTGCCCGCGCCGGCCGACCGGCTGCTTGAACACGCGGACGTCATCGATCTCGGCGACCGTGCCTTCGAAGTCATCCACACGCCGGGGCACTCGCCCGGCGGCATCGCGCTTTACGAGAAGAAGACCGGCATTCTGCTGTCAGGCGACATCATCTATGACGGGCCGCTGATCGACGATGTCTATCACTCAAACCTCGACGATTATGCCGAGACATTGCTCAAGATGCGCGATCTCGACGTCGCGGTCGTGCATGGCGGTCATTTCCCGAGCTTCGGCAAGGTGCGCTACCGCCAGCTCATCGACGAATATCTCGCGCAGAAGCGGAAGCCGGGCTGCCATTTGAAGAAGTAACGGGGCGAACCATCGACGTCGAGCTCGAACACTTGAATGTGCCGGACTACCAAGGCACCGCTGTGATGAATTACGCCGATGAAGCCGTGCCCTACACGCGCATTGTCGAGTTCAGGCATATCAACCCGGAGCGCGAGCTGAGCCGCGACAGGACTGTGATCGGTCGCGAGTTCTCGCGTTTTGCCCGGCGCGTCGACGAGCCTTACTATCCCATCGACACGCGCGGCGACCAAAAGGTCTACGCCCGCTACCAGGCGCGTGCCCAACATGACGCGGACAACACCCATTTCGGCGGCCGGCTTGGGACATACCGCTATCTCGACATGCATCAGGCAATCGGCGCGGCATTCAAGGCATTCGAGACGGTCTTTGTGCCGTATTTCAAAGGGTGCTTGGAAACGGTGTCGATGCGAAGCCGGTTTTCCTGAAGGACCCGATGGCCAAAATCGCACGCCGTTCACACCGCTTATCCGGTGAATGTCATCCTAAAAAGGCTAAAGCGCTCTCTGAGGGCAAGGCGCGCCAGTGGCATCGCCGCATTGGGAAGCCGTTGAATGAGGCCGTTGGCTCATTTCTTCGGCATGGCGGACGAGTTCCGCGAACATAATGGCGAAGCTTCCCATCATCAGGAAGACTATGATCAAACGCGTTACCGGCAACAGATCAGGTCTCTCGACTGGTCAGCCCCCGCCAACCCATCCATTGCGGGCTAACATGATCCTTGCGTCTTTACGAGTGTTTAAGGATCACCTTAACCATTGTGGCCATCACATTCGTGATGCTGCTGTCACGAAGCGCGATCACCCGGAGCCCCAGCGACGGGCCGAGCGCCCTGCCCTTCACAGATAGAGCCGACGCATGCTACGCCGTCGCCGGCGCGGCCTTGCAAGCGGTCGCCCTCCGGGAGCCATGAGCAAAGCCGCCAGCCGTTTCGCCTTCGTCTCTTCCGACACTGATGACGCCCGCGCGGCGCTGGAAACGCTGTCGGCGCGCTACGGGCAGGCGCCCGTCGAGGAGGCCGAGATCATCATCGCGCTCGGCGGCGACGGTTTCCTTTTGCAGACGCTTCGCGAAACGATGGGCTCGGGCAAAAAGGTCTACGGCATGAACCGTGGCACCATCGGCTTCCTGATGAACGAATATCGCGCCGGCGGCCTGGAGGAGCGCATCGCCACTGCCGTCGCCGAGACCATCCGTCCGCTTGAAATGACCGCGGTAACGCATGACGGCGAGACCATTTCAGCGCCGGCGATCAACGAGGTTGCGCTCTGGCGCCAATCCTACCAAACGGCGAAGATCCGCATCACGGTAGACGGCCAGGTGCGGCTGGAGGAGCTCAATTGCGACGGCGTCATGATCGCCACGCCGGCAGGCTCCACCGCCTACAATCTGTCAGCACATGGTCCGATCCTGCCGCTCGACGCGCCGCTTCTGGCGCTCACACCGGTCAGCCCGTTCCGGCCCCGCCGCTGGCGCGGCGCACTGCTCTCCAACAAGGCGATCGTGCGCTTCGACATATTGGAAGCGGAAAAGCGCCCGGTGAACGCGGCCGCCGACCATACCGAGGTCAAGGCGATTGCCTCGGTCACGGTGCGGGAGTCGCCGACGACGACGGCGACATTGCTGTTTGATCCCAATCATTCCTGGAACGAGCGCATTCTTGCCGAGCAGTTCCGCTATTGAGCCGGCGCAAAGTTATCGTTGCGGTTAAGCATCGCGATTAAGGTTACGTCTTCACAATCGGCGGAATCCCGCCCGTTTGTGTTGACAAATCGCGGGCTTGCGCCTAACTGCAACCTCGACTTTGCAGGCGCGCGGCGCCTGCCGCAACACGCGTTGCGATTTCCCGAACCAGCCAAAGACATCAAACACTTGTCCTCAGACACCACGACCGCTCAAGAAGCGTTGACCTTTTCAGACCTCGGCCTATCGCCGAAGGTCCTTTCCGCAGTCACCGACGCCGGTTACACGCAACCCACCCCGATCCAGGCCGGCGCCATCCCGCATGCGCTGCTCGGCAAGGACGTGCTGGGCATCGCCCAGACCGGCACCGGCAAAACCGCTTCCTTCGTGTTGCCGATGCTGACGCGACTGGAAAAGGGACGTGCCCGCGCCCGCATGCCGCGCACTTTGATCCTCGAGCCGACGCGCGAACTCGCCGCGCAGGTCGAGGAAAACTTCATCAAATACGGCAAGAACCACAAGCTCAATATCGCGTTGCTCATCGGCGGCGTCTCCTTTGACGAGCAGGACAAGAAGCTGGAGCGCGGCGCCGATGTGCTGATCGCAACGCCTGGCCGCCTGCTCGACCATCGTGAACGCGGCAAGCTGCTCCTCAACGGCGTTGAGATCCTCGTCATCGACGAGGCCGACCGTATGCTCGACATGGGCTTCATCCCCGACATCGAGCGCATCTGCGAGATGATCCCGTTCACGCGCCAGACGCTGTTCTTCTCGGCGACTATGCCGCCGGAGATCACCAAGCTGACCGAGAAATTCCTGCACGCGCCGGTGCGCGTCGAGGTCTCGAAGGCCGCTTCCGCGGCGACCAACATCATCCAGCGGCTGGTCAAGTCGGGCTCAAAGCCGTGGGACAAGCGCGAGACGCTGCGCAACCTGATCAAGGCCGAAGACGCGGAATTGAAGAACGCCATCATCTTCTGCAACCGCAAGATCGAAGTCTCGGAACTGTTCCGCTCGCTCTTGAAGTATGATTTCGACGCCGGTGCGCTGCATGGCGACATGGATCAGCGCGCGCGCATGCAGATGCTGGCCAATTTCCGCGACGGCAAGCTGCGCTATCTCGTCGCCTCGGATGTCGCCGCGCGCGGTCTCGACATTCCCGACGTCAGCCACGTCTTCAACTACGACGTTCCGATCCATGCCGAGGACTATGTCCACCGCATCGGCCGCACCGGCCGTGCCGGCCGCTCCGGCAAGTCGTTCACCATCGCCACCCGTTCGGACACGAAATATGTCGATGCCATCGAAAGGCTGATCGGCACCAAGATCGAGTGGCATGACGGCGACCTGTCGACCGTCACCGAAAGCGAAGGCGAGGATGCTCCGCGCCGTGGCCGTGGTGCGCCGCGCCGCGCCGGCCGCAAGGATGAGGATCGCCCGGAACGCGGCGAGCGCAAGAAGGGCGGCGAGCGCCGGTCCAGGAAGAGCGAGGATGCCGCGCCGGAGCCGGTGCAGGAGCCTGTGGTGGCTGAGGCCGAAGTGGCCGACATTGCCGAGCGCCGCGCCCGCAAGGATGCAATCCGCTCCGAGAACGACCGCAAGGGCTCAGGCAATCGAAACGATTCGAGCAATCGCAACGATTCGGGCAATCGCAACGAGCAGCGCGGCGAAGCCCGCGCGCCGCGCGATCACAACCGCCCTGTCCGCCATCGCCGTGAAGAGGACGACGGCACCGTCGGCTTCGGCGACGACGTGCCGGCCTTCATGCGCATCGTCGCCAAGGTCTAAGCTTCGACGCAGTGCTGATATGAAACGGCCCCCTACGGGCCGTTTTTTCGTTGCTGCTTCGTCGCAGGATCCAGCGGTTTTGCCTTACATCGGGCCAGGCATCATCTTGGTCGGTTTTTCCAGCATCGGAAATTCGGCCTTGCTGCATTTCACGTTCGGATTGGTCGGGCTGAACATGCCGTTGGGGTTGTCCCTGAAAAGCCAGGCGTGAAGATCGTAGTGGACGAACTCCCTCGGGATGAGCGGGTAGTGTCCCTCCATCGGCCCCATGAATTTCTGGCCGAACAGGGTTGGAGCCGCCTTAGTGTCCGGCGTCAACGGCATCAGCCACTCCACGCCGACCAGCTTCAAGCCTTTCTTGGTCGGCTCGTAGATCAGGACGTTTGGTTTCATTGGGTCGAGCGGCTTTCCGATACTCGGGACGTTGACGAAATGGATGCCCATGGCGCCCTTCGGATAGTACATCGCGCCGTCTAACTTCTCCCCGCTATAGTGGACGCAGCCGACGGTCGACAGATAGAGGTCGCGGACGGCGGCCGTGTAGTCTTCATATTTAGCCAACGATTTCTTCAAGGCTTCAATATCGGCCTTGTTGGCTTCTTCGGCCTGCGCGGTCGCAACGCCGGACAACGTGGCGAAAACGCCGGCCAAAACGAGGACGCCGCAACGCCCAAGGCGAGCTGTTCTTGTCATGCATTCCTCCCAGATATTTTCGTCTGGCCGTGCAAGACCGAGGCGGGTAGATGCTGATTGCGCGGCCAGTTGTACCGCCTCATCCCCTCTGGAACAGCGTCAATGCTAGTCCTTTCGATACGCACGGGGAAGCGGCAATTTAGAATTAGCTAATTTTCGCCTGAAGATCGAAGCTGCGCCATCCGCTCAAACAAAAACGGCCCCTTACGGGACCGTTTTGCGTTCTATTGCCGAACGGATCAGGTGAGCGGCGACAGCTGGATTTCGACGCGCCGGTTCTGCTCGCGGCCGGCGGCCGTGGCGTGGAGGCGATCGGTCGCGTCTTGCCGAAGCCGGTGACGGCGAAGCGGCGCTGATCGACGCCCTGACCGGACAGATAATTGGCAACCGCCAGCGCGCGGCGCTGCGACAGATCGAAATTGTGCTGGTCGCCGCCGGTCGAGATCGGTGTGGCCGAAAACGTCGACTGTGGTCTGGCGGAACTTCTTCAAGACCAACGCAACCGAATTCAGCACCGGATAGAAGCCTGGCTTCACCGCGTCCTGGTCGACATTGAAGGTGATGTCCGACGGCATGTTGAGGATGATCTGATCGCCGCTGCGGGTGACGCTGACGCCAGTGCCCTGCAACTGGCGGCGCAGTTCCGCCTCGTTCTGATCCATCGTCGCGCCGATCGCGCCACCGGCAAGTGCGCCGATGCCAGCGCCGATCAGGGCATTGCGGCGGTCATTGCCGCCGGCAAGCAGACCAAGACTGGCGCCAGCAAGGGCGCCGAGGCCGGCGCCGGCCGCCGTGTTGGAAATCTTCTGGTCGCCGGTATATGGATCGGTGGTGGTGCAAGCGCTCACCAGCAAAGCCGTCGCCACGGCGACGAGCACAGTCTTCTTCATGAAATGATCCCTCTCAATTCGCGACCGTTGCGGCCGCGCCAAATCAGCCCTTCCGGACGCCTTGTAGCATAAAATGCGGCAAAAAACGGAACAGCAAAGCGGCCGAAAACGCTTCACCGGCAATCGTTCTGTCGCGAACCTTTCGTCTACCAGAGATTCTTGCCGTCGATAACCACCACCTCGACCTTGTCGAGATCGAAATCGTCGAACAGACGGGAGTTGACGCTGATCTTCGGGTTGTCGAAATCGGGCTCGCCGCTCGACCAGTCAGGCGTTTCGGTGAAGGTGCCGCAGCCGCAAACGCCGCAGAAGCCATGCTTGATGGTTTTCGAGCCCCAGCGATAGAAGGAGACGCTTTCAGGCGGGCTGGTGAGCTTGAATTGCGACGGCACGTAATAGGCCCAGAGCGCTCCGCGTTTCGAGCAGAACGAGCATGTGCATTGCGTCACTGTCTGTGGCGCTTCCAAAACCTCGAACGTCGTCGCCTTGCAGTGGCAGCTTGCCTTGATCGTCATCAGAATCACCTCTCCGTTGCGCGCCGCCAAGCCGGAATTCCCGCCGGTGGCAGGGCAACATAAGAAAGCGAACCTGACAACTGTCTACCAGCAGCTTCGGCAGATATCCTGCCGTGCTCGATGTTCTCTCGCGCTTCGTGTTCGGGACGCGAAGCCTAGTAGGAAGGCGGCGGCACGAACAGGCAGATGGTCTTGCCCGCGTCAAGCCCTGCCTGATGCGCGCACCAATGGTACTCGCCGTCGGGCGAGTTCTTGATCCGCTTGTCGGCATAGGCCACAACTTCGCCCGTGCCTTTTATGACATAGCCTTCCGGCCGCTCGCTGATCGACGACTGCGGCACCTCCTTGCAATCGTAGTTGGCGCAGCAGGCAAAGGGATATTTCCAGCCTTGCGGCATGGCCGCCGTGGGTTGCGCCTCATGCGCAGTAGCCGTCGCCGTCAGCGCGGCGATCATCTCGACTGCAAACAGGGAAAACAAAAGTCGGCCAGCCGGTCGAACGGCTTGGGCCGATCTTGATTTGGCAGCAGACATCGAAACGTTCCTTTCGAGCATCAAGCGTTTTCGCTTGCCCGTTCCCGGAACGCATCTTCCCAGTGGCCGGCTCGTCAGTCGCAGTGATGCCGCGTCCGGCCGTAAATGCTTTTATCCCACAGCCCGAATGCTGAGCTGATTCCTTGGCCGGCGCAAGAAGTGGGCGCGCCATCGCGGCGCGCCGGGGCTTAAGCTTCGGCCACGAAAAAGATGCGCAGACTTGCTCGTTGCGAATCAACGATAGGCCTGCGACCAGGGTGCCTAAGAACGAAGTTCCGTTGACCGAGGTTCCGGCCGTCAGCCGTCGACATGTTCACGATATTGCGGCAGATCGTCTGTAATCGTGAACCATGGCGCCTTGGAACCGACGAAGATATGTGCAGTCGGGCGAATGCTTGGATCGTCCGTCAACGTCCCCATGGCGATATGGACGTAGGCACCCTCACGCACCAATGAATAGACGAGCGAACCGCACCGCCCGCAATGCGCGTCGTGGCCACTCTCGTCACCATAGAGCAGCAACCGGTCGTCGCCGGCAGTCAGCCGGAACTTGTCGCGCTCTATGCCGGCGAACGGCTTGAAGGCGGAGCCTGTGGTGCGCCGGCAGTTCGAGCAATGGCAGTTCGCGGCATAGACGAACGCGTCGGCCACTTCGTAGCTGACGGCGCCGCAGAAGCATTTGCCTGTCAGTTTGCTCGTCATCGGCTCTGCTCCTCAACACCGGATATGAAGGTTACGTTAGTCGAGGTCCGCCACGGCCTCGCCCGCGCCGCCTTCGATGCGATGCGACAGCGAAGCTTCCATGAACTCGTCGAGGTCGCCATCAAGCACGCTGGACGGGTTGGTGCTTTCGACGCCGGTGCGCAGGTCCTTCACCAACTGATAGGGTTGCAACACGTAGGAGCGGATCTGGTGGCCCCAGCCGATATCGCTCTTGGACGCCTCGGTGGCGTTGGCGACCGCTTCGCGTTTCTTCAGCTCTTCCTCGTAGAGACGCGAACGCAGCATTTCCCAGGCCTTGGCCTTGTTCTTGTGCTGCGAGCGCTCGGCCTGGCAGGCGACCGCGATGCCCGTTGCGATATGGGTGATGCGCACAGCCGAATCGGTGGTGTTGACGTGCTGGCCGCCTGAACCGGACGAGCGATAGGTGTCGATGCGCACATCCGATTCCGAAACATCGATCTCGATCCTGTCATCGACGACTGGATAGACCCAGATGCTGGAGAAGGACGTATGGCGACGCGCATTGCTGTCATAGGGCGAAATGCGCACCAGGCGGTGGACGCCCGATTCCGTCTTCAGCCAGCCATAGGCATTGTGGCCCTTGATGAGCAGCGTGGCGGATTTGATGCCGGCTTCTTCCCCATCATGGACTTCCAGCACCTCGACCTTGAAGCGGCGGCGTTCGGCCCAGCGCGTATACATGCGCAAGAGCATCGAGGCCCAGTCCTGGCTCTCGGTGCCGCCAGCGCCGGCATGAACTTCGAGATAGGTGTCGTTGGCGTCCGCCTCGCCCGACAGCAGCGTCTCGACCTGGCGCGCCTTGGCCTCGCCCTGCATCGAGCGCAGCGCTGCTTCCGCCTCCGCGATAACGCCGTTGTCGCCCTCTTCCTCGCCAAGTTCGATCAGGCCGATATTGTCTTCCAGCGCCTGGGTCATTCCCTTGACGGCGGCGATGCCGTCCTCGAGTTCCTGGCGCTCGCGCATCAGCTTCTGCGCTTCGATCGGATCGTTCCAGAGGCTGGCATCCTCCGCGCGTACGTTCAGGTATTCAAGCCGCTTGATGGCCTGATCCCAGTCAAAGATGCCTCCTCAGCAGGGTTATCGCCTGCCTGATCTCATCGACAATGTTCAGCGTTTCCGCGCGCATGGCTGTTCGTTCTGTCCTGTTCTTTTCATTCTTTTCGGAGTTGGCGCGATACATAGGCACGGCATCGCCACCTGTAAAGCGAAATGGGCCAGCACTTCCTGCCGGCCCATTTCGCGAAATAGCTATGCGTCAGTAGAGGCCACCGCCGCCGTCCTGGATTGCCTGGTTGGCTTGCGGCGACAGCGCGCCGCCCGAACCGTTGGAACCGTCGGCGCCCATGCCGATGACCCAGTAGCTGTCCGCCGGGCCGGTGCCGGGCTTGAAGGCTTCGATGATGGTGTTGGGATCGCCTTCGGCGGCGCGCATGCCGGTTTTGCGGTTGATGGCGATCAACTTCATGCCGTCCGGAACCTGGAAGTCGGTGTTCGGCTTGCCGTCGAGCGCGACGCGCATGAAATCCTTGAAGATCGGCGCCGCGAGACCACCACCCGTGGCACCATGGCCAAGGCCGCGCGGCGTGTCGTAGCCCATATAGAGGCCGACGACGAGGTTTGGCGTGAAGCCGATGAACCAGGCGTCCTTTTCGTCGTTGGTCGTGCCGGTCTTGCCGGCGATGTGGCGGCCAAGCTCGCCGATGGTGGCGCCGGTGCCGCGCTGCACCACGCCTTCCATCATCGAGGTAATCTGGTAGGCCGTCATCGGGTCGAGCACCTGCTCGGAATTGTCGACCAGCTCCGGTTCCGGCTGGTTCTTCCATTCGGCGGCATTGCAACCGTCGCAGCCGCGCTCATCCTGCTTGAATACGGTCTTGCCGTAGCGGTCCTGGATGCGGTCGATCAGCGAGGGTTTGATCGACTTGCCGCCATTGGCCATGATCGAATAGGCCGAAACCATGCGCATGACCGTCGTCTCGCCCGAGCCCAGCGCCATCGGCAGATAAGGCGCCAGGTGATCGTAGACGCCGAAGCGCTCGGCATACTCCACGACAAGCTTCATGCCCATGTCGTTGGCGAGCCGCACTGTCATCAGGTTGCGCGACTTTTCGATGCCGGAGCGCAGCGTGGCCGGGCCGGCCACCGTGCCGTCATAGTTCTTCGGCGTCCAGGTCGTGTTGCCGCTCTGGATGGTGATCGGGCCATCCATGATCACCGAGGCCGGCGTATAGCCGTTGTCGAGCGCCGCCGAATAGACGATCGGCTTGAACGAAGAGCCCGGCTGGCGCATCGCCTGGGTGGCGCGGTTGAACTCCGACTGCGCGTAGGAGAAGCCGCCGACCATGGCCAGCACGCGGCCGGTATGCGGATCCATGGCGACGAGACCGCCTTCGACCTCCGGCACCTGGCGCAGCGCGTAGGTGTTGTCGGAGCCTTCATTCTTTTGCACGAAGACGACGTCGCCGGGCTCCAGCACCTCCGCCGGCGACTTCGCCCTGACGGACTTGCCGTTGACGAAATGGCGCATGGCGAAGCCCATATCGTCCTTGCTGACGGTGCCCTCGACGCGCTCCTTGACGATATCTCCGGAAATCTGGCGCGTTGGCTGGAGGCCGATGGTCAGGCCCGATGCCGAGCTGTCGAGCACGACGGCAACCGTCCACTCCGGTACGTCCTCGAGGCCTTTAACAGCACCCAGCGGCACGCCCCAGTCGCCGGAAACGTCGATGTGGGTGATCGGCCCGCGATAGCCGCGCAGCATGTCGTATTTGAGCAGGCCGTTCTGCAGCGACTTGCGCGCGATCAGCTGGATCTTCGGGTCAAGCGTGGTGCGAATGGAAAGCCCGCCCTCCAGGAGCGCATTCTCACCATAGCGGGCGATGATCTGGCGGCGAACCTCCTCGGTGAAATACTCACCCGCGAAAAGGTAGGAGCCTGTACGGCGTGGGACGACGCCGAGCGGTTCGGCCTTCGCCTTGGCGCCTTCTTCAGCGGTCACATAGCCGTTCTCGACCATCTGGCCGATGACCCAGTTGCGCCGCTCGATCGCGCGATCAGCGTGCTTGAAGGGGTTGTAATTGGCCGGACCTTTAGGCAGCGACGCAAGATAGGCGGCCTGGGCCACGGTGAGTTCATTCACCGATTTGTCGAAATAAGTGAGCGCCGCACCCGCGACACCGTAGGCATTGAAGCCGAAGAAGATTTCGTTGAGGTAGAGTTCAAGGATACGATCCTTGGAATAGGCCTGTTCTATGCGGAACGAAAGGATCGCTTCCTTGGCTTTGCGTTCGAGGGAGCGCTCGTTGGTGAGAAGAAAGTTCTTTGCGACCTGTTGGGTGATCGTCGAGCCGCCCTGCATCGGTCCGCCCGAAACATAGGTCAGCATGGCTCTGCCCAAGCCCGTTATGTCAACGCCAGGGTGGCTATAGAAGTTCTTATCCTCGGCGGAAAGAAATGCGGCCTTGACGCGGTCGGGGATCGCCTGGATCGGCAAATAGAGGCGCCGTTCGCGCGCATATTCGGCCATCAGCGAACCGTCCGAGGCGTGGATACGGGTCGTCACCGGCGGCTCATATTTGGCCAGAACCTCATAGTCCGGCAGGTCCTTCGCCACATGGCTGATATAAATGGCCACGCCGGCAGCTACCAGCAGCGCCAGCGTCGTGCCGATGCCGAAGAAATAGCCGATAAGACGAATCATGCCCGCTCCAGTCCGAGGTTCGGGATTTTCCTAAACGAAGCCGACCGTCGCGCAAGCTTCCCGGAGCGGTCCCAATCCGCAATGGAAGACCATTGTCGCGGGCATGTGGACAAAATACGGCAGCGCTCAGTTTCGTGACTCTGTCCGTCGAATAATAACGCCGGGTGTTGTCGTCGTGCAACGCCGCTTGTGGTTGTGCTTGCGGTTGCGACGCTTGCGTCAGCCACCAGTTGCCGTGCCCACCTTCGCTGAGGCGAACAGGGCGACGGCATTGGTGATGCTCTGGGCAGCCTTGCCACGCCAGTCGGCGTTGAGCAGCTGCGCCTCGTCCTTGGCGTTTGAAAGATAGCCGAGCTCGACCAGGACCGACGGTACGTCGGGCGCCTTGAGCACCCTGAAGCCGGCCGAACGCTGCGGATTGTTGATGAGGCCGACATTGGTCGACAATTGGCCGACGAGCGTATGGGCGAAGCTCATCGAGAAATTGTGGGTTTCGCGCCGGATCAGGTCGATCAGGATGTCGGTGACTTCCTTGTCGTCGTTCTTGATCTTCATGCCGGCGAACTGGTCGGACAGGTTTTCGCGATCGGCGAGCGCCTGCGCTTCCGGATCGGAGGCCTTGTCCGATAGCGTGTAGACGGTCGCACCGCGAAGGCCTTTGACGGCGATCGTATCGGCATGGATCGAAATCAGCAGATCGGCCTCGTGCTGGCGGGCGATGCGGACGCGGTCGTCGAGGGTCAGATACTCGTCCGTGTCGCGCGTCATGAACACATCGTACTTACCGACAGCGGCCAGCTTGTCGCGGAGTTCGGTGGCGAAGGCCAGCGTCACATTTTTCTCGACCGTGCCCCCAGAGCTTTCGGCGCCGCCGTCGACGCCGCCATGGCCTGGATCGATGACGACGGTGAAGCGGTGGCCGGGCGCGGAGACCGGTCCGGTGCCGACCCGCTCCCCCTTGTCGGTGGAAACGGTCGAACCGGTGGTCAGCGACTGGTTGGCCAGGGCTTCGTCGAACTCGCGCTCGGAAGCCGCCGACATGTCGATGGCGATGCGGTAGCCGTTGCCGTCCTCATTCTTGAGCACATCCAGCTTGTCGACGGCGAATGGTCCCTTGCCGGTGAGGATCAGCCGCGAACCCTCGCCTTGATCGCCGTAGCGGACGGCTCGCACCAGTCCGCGTGGCTTCACTTCGTTCGCGTCGAGGGCGAATCGCGTGCGCGGCAAGTCGACGACAAGACGATTGGGGCCGCGCAGCAGGAACCATTTGATGTCCGGTTCGCGGTCGAAATTCAGGACGATGCGCATCTTGGTGGCGTCGCCCGCCATCTTGTAGCCGGTCGCGCCAAGCGGCGCGTCAGCCCGGGATAGAGCCGCGGAACCAAGCAGCGCCGCCAGCAAAACAAGGGCCCGAACCAGATGCCGCAAATAGGCGGCGGCGGTCTGCCCCTTGTCTGCGCTGCCTGCCGGTCCCATCTCTCTTCCAGTTGCTCCGGTTTGGCGCCTCATGCGCCGGGTCTTTTATAAAGCGCCTCTCGGGCCGCCAACTCGCTTAACGATTGGTATTCATAGAAGGTTAACCAAGCCTTTCGTGCCGAGAATTGGAATGCGGCCTTCCGTTGCGGAAGCGCTTTTTGCCGGCATCCGAAATCAGGGTTGCCTTCCAACCCGTCAAATCATAAAAGCGACGTTGGATCACTGCAATCCTGGACCGCTTGCCGCAGCAGTTCCTGCCAAAGGTCAAAGCAAGGCGGCTTCTTCCGCTTCCAGGCCCAAGTGATCGCGACGATTTTCGCAGGCGTGCCCTCGTGGCGGGGGAATCGCTTGCGTGAGGGAAACGGCCGGGAGTCCCGTGCCGGCTCTGTGTGAGCAAACAAGCTGGTCCGGCTAAGTCCGGGCT
Source organism: Mesorhizobium sp. ORM8.1 (assembly GCF_053005525.2). Classification (NCBI taxonomy): domain Bacteria; kingdom Pseudomonadati; phylum Pseudomonadota; class Alphaproteobacteria; order Hyphomicrobiales; family Phyllobacteriaceae; genus Mesorhizobium; species Mesorhizobium sp. ORM8.1. Next base: position 271,374 of record NZ_CM132600.1, read on the forward strand.
TTGGTTCAAAAGGTTCTGCTGGGTGCCGATGGCTTCAAGCGCAATCATGGAAAGGTCCGCATCAAACCGCGCCATAATGGCTGCGGGCGGAACCGCCATTGCGCTGAGTCAGCGGCCGGCGGACATTCAATTATCCGGCATGCACACATTTTCAGGCGCACAGCGGCGGGCCTTGCCACGCCAGCTGCCGCCGTCTGCTGCCGGCAGGAAACAAAATAATGCCCAACAAAATGCTGATAGACGCCTCCCACCAGGAGGAAACACGGGTCGTTGTCGTTCGCGGTAACCGCATCGAAGAATTCGACTTTGAATCCCAGGACAAGAAGCAGCTCAAAGGAAACATCTACCTCGCCCGCGTAACGCGCGTCGAACCTTCCCTCCAGGCAGCCTTTGTCGAATATGGCGGCAACCGTCACGGTTTTCTCGCCTTCAGCGAAATTCATCCCGACTACTACCAGATCCCGGTCGCCGACCGTCAGGCCCTGCTGCGCGCCGAAGCGCAGGAGGCCGAGGACGAAGACGACGAGGACGCCGAGAACGGCGAGGAGCACCAGGCGCGCGATCGCGGCGGCCGGCGCAACCGGCGGCGCGGCAGCAAGAGCCGCGACCGCGGGGACCATAAGCATGATGAAGTATCCGCTGCCGCGGCCAACGATGGCCCGGCTGAGACGGCTGCGGCCAGCGAAGCGGCGGACGCTGCGTCTGAAGATGCCGAAATAGAAGCCTTTGACGTCGACGCCGCTTCGGAGCCTGCTGGTGACGCCACGGCTCAGTCCGATGGCGAGACCGGCAACGAGGCTGCTCATGACGACGATGACAAGGCCTCCGAAGGCGGCCCCACCTCGATTGCCGCAAGCGTCGAAGCCGATGTGATTTCCGAGACGGTGCAGCAGGCCGAAGCGTCCGGAGATGCGCCGACCAGCGACGAAGCCGCTACCGGCGAGAACGATCGCGGCATGCTGGAAGAGGTCTCGTCCGCGCATCAGGACGAGCACGAGGTCGAATCCGTCGGCGCCGAGGACGCGCTGGAAGAGATCCGCAACCGCCGCAAGCCGGTCCGCCGCCAGTACAAGATCCAGGAAGTCATCAAGCGCCGGCAGATCCTGCTGGTGCAGGTGGTCAAGGAAGAGCGCGGCAACAAGGGCGCCGCGCTCACGACTTATCTGTCGCTTGCCGGCCGCTATTCGGTGTTGATGCCCAACACCGCGCGCGGTGGCGGCATCTCGCGCAAGATCACCAATGCAGTCGACCGCAAGCGCCTCAAGGAGGTGGTTGCCGATCTCGAAGTGCCGCAGGGCATGGGCGTCATCCTGCGCACCGCCGGCGAAAGCCGCACCAAGGCCGAAATCAAGCGCGACTATGAATATCTGATGCGGTTGTGGGAGAACGTGCGCAATCTGACGCTCCAGTCTACCGCCCCTGCCCTGGTCTATGAGGAAGGCAGCCTGATCAAGCGTTCGGTGCGCGACCTCTACAACAAGGATATCGACGAGATCCTGGTTTCCGGCGAAGACGGCTACCGAGAGGCCAAGGACTTCATGCGCATGCTGATGCCGAGCCACGCCAAGGTGGTTCAGCCGTTCCGCGACACGACGCCGATCTTCGTGCGCAACGGCATCGAGGCGCAGCTCGACCGCATGCTGCAGCCGCAGGTGACGCTGAAGAGCGGCGGCTACATCATCATCAACCAGACCGAGGCGCTGGTCGCCATCGACGTCAACTCCGGCCGCTCCACCAAGGAGCATTCGATCGAGGAGACGGCGCTCCACACCAATCTGGAAGCGGCCGAGGAAGTGGCGCGCCAGCTGAGGCTGCGCGACCTTGCCGGCCTCATCGTCATCGACTTCATCGACATGGAGGAGAACCGCAACAACCGCTCTGTCGAGAAGCGGCTGAAGGATCACCTCAAGAACGACCGCGCGCGCATCCAGGTCGGCCGCATCTCGCATTTCGGCCTGATGGAGATGTCACGCCAGCGCATCCGCGCCAGCGTGCTGGAATCGACCATGAAGCCCTGCCCGCATTGCGGCGGCACCGGCCATGTGCGGTCCGATTCGTCGGTGGCGCTGATGGTGGTGCGGGCGATCGAGGAATTCCTGCTCAAGGATCTGCGCAGCCACATCACCGTGCGCACACCGTCCGTGACGGCGCTCTATGTGCTCAACCACAAGCGCTCCACGCTGCTCGAGCTCGAGGCCCGCTTCGGCCTGACGATCACCATCGAAGCCGACGAGACGCTGGGCACCCAGCATTACGCGATCTTCCGCGGCGCCATCGCCGAGAAGCCGGAAGGTTTCGTCGAGGTGCGCAGCCTGCCGGCCTATGTCGAGCCGGAAGAGCCCGAGGACGAAATCGTTATCGAGGAAGACGAAGACGAGGTTGCGGTTCAGGCCGAGCAGCCGCGTCAGCCGCAGCCGCAGGGCCAGCATCAGCAGCGGTCAGAGGACGGCGACAGCCGCAAGCGCCGCAAGCGCCGGCGGCGCCGCGGCGGCAGGGATCGCGACCGCGAGCACGGTGATGGCGCACCCGCTTCGACGGCGGCGGAAGCCGGCGCTGCCGACGACGAAGCGACGGACGAGGCCGCTCAGGACGTGACCGCCGGCGGCGAGGCCGTGGCGGCCGTCGACGACGACGGCGCCGGCAAGAAGCGGCGGCGCGGTAAGCGCGGCGGCAAGCGTAGTCGCCGCGAGGATGAGGCTTCAGAGGCCGGTGCCGACGAAATTGTTGGCGACCGCGAGGTTGAAACCGCGCCAGACAGCGTCGCCGCCAGCGAGCCGGTGACGGCAGCCGCGCCCGACGAACCTGTCGTTCCCACGGCAGCCAATGACGATGCCGCGGTGGCCGAGAAGCCGAAGAAGCCGCGTCGATCGAGGGCGAAAAAGGTTGCTGAGGAAACAGTCGCCGAGACGGTCTCCGAGCCCGTCGCGGAAGCCGCGGTCGCGCCTGCGGTTGCCGAGCCTAAGCCAGCAGCAGCCGCGCCGGAGGCGGAGCCTGTCGCCAGCGCGCACCCGACACGGCGCAAGCCGCAGCCGAATGACGCGCCGGTTGTCCCTGTCGTGTCGTCGACTGTCAGCGACGATGCCAAGACCGAGGAAAAGCCGAAGCGCGCCGGCTGGTGGCAGCGAAAAGGCTTTTTCTAAGCTTTTCAGACCATTAGAGTGATATCTTCCAAAAATCCCGCGCCTTGTGGCGCGGGATTTTTCGTATCGGCCTTACGGTGCGAAGATCGACCAGTCCATCATCCGGGCCAGCTTCTCCAGCGCGATCGAACCCAGCTTGGAATTGCCGTTCTCGTTGAGGCCAGGCGACCAGACCGCCAGCGAGGCGACGCCGGGCACGATGCCCAATATGCCTCCCCCGACACCGCTTTTTCCTGGAATGCCGACGCGGAAGGCGAAGTCGCCGGAGCCGTCATAGTGGCCGCAGGTCAGCATCAGCGCGCCGATACGGCGCGCGCGTTCGGCTGACACCACTGAATGACCGGTCGCCGGATTTCTGCCGCCATTGGCAAGGAAACGACCGGCCATGGCGAGCTGCCTGCAACTCATGGAAACGGCGCAATGATGGAAGTAGACGCCCAGCGCCAGCTCCGGCTCGTGATGAAGATTGCCGAAGGACTTCATGTAGTTGGCCAGAGCGAAATTGCGGTAGCCAGTGGCCCGCTCCGACGCGGCGACGTCGCGGTCGATGATGATGGTGTCGTCATCGGCGAGGAACTGGATGAAACGCAGGATCTCGCCGATGGCCTCGCGCGGCTGGTGGCCTGCAAGCAGGACATCCGAGATGACAATGGCGCCGGCATTGATGAACGGATTGCGCGGAATGCCGTTCTCGTGCTCGAGCTGGACGATCGAGTTGAACGGATTGCCGGAGGGCTCGCGGCCGACCCGATGCCAGAGCGCATCGCCGATCTTGCCCAACGCCAGTGTCAGCGTGAAGACTTTCGAGACGCTCTGGATCGAAAAAGGCTGATCGGCATCGCCGGCAAGGATGACGCGGCCGTCATTGGTCACCGCGGCGATGCCGAACTTCCGCGGATCGACCTTGCCTAGCTGCGGAATATAAGTGGCGACATTGCCGCGATCTGTGCGTACCGCCATTTCGGCGGCGACTTCGGCCAGTGCTTGCTCGAGTTCCGGCATGGCTATTTCAGCCAGCGCTCGATGCGCGCCAGTGCCTCGACCATGTCGTCATGGCTGCCGGCATAGGAAAAGCGCATGGTGCGGTGCCCTTGAAGTGGATCGAAGTCGCGGCCGGGTGTTGCCGCGACATGCGCCTCGGCCAGCATTTTGCGCGCGAAGGCCATGCTGTCATTGGTGTGCCGGGTTACATCGCAGAAGGCGTAAAAGGCGCCGTCCATCGGTGCTGCAAGCGGAAAGCCGAGTTTCGGCAAACAGGTCATCAGCAGCTCGCGATTCCAGGCATAGCGCGCCTTCACCGCTTCCAGCTCTGCGGTTGCCTTGAAGGCCTCGATCGCGGCGATCTGGGAGAGTTCGGGCGGCGAGATGTAGAGGCTCTGGGCAATCCGCTCCACCGGCCGCACAAGCTCCTCCGGCAGCACCATCCAGCCTATGCGCCAGCCGGTCATGCAATAGTATTTCGAAAACGAATTGATGACCGTCACGCCGGCGCCATGGGAAAGCGCGGTCGTATCCGGCGCCGCATAGGCCAGGCGATGATAGATCTCGTCGGAGATCACCGCGATGCCGAGTTCGTCGGCGGCCTTGACCAGCGCCGACAATTCGGTGGCCGGGATGACCGCGCCGGTCGGATTGGCGGGGCTGGCGAACAGCACGCCCTTCAGCGGTTTTTCACGGTGCGCCGCCTTCAGGCGACCGGCATGCAGATAGGCATCCGAGCCGAGCTCGATCTCGACGATCTCGATGCCGAGCGCGGCCATGATGTTGCGATAGGCCGGATAGCCGGGCGCCGCGATGGCGACGCGGTCGCCGGGATCGAACATCGCCAGGAAGGCCAGGTTGAAGGCGGCCGACGAGCCGGTGGTGACGGCGATGCGGCCTGGCGCGATATCGAGCCCGTAATGCTCGCCGTAATGCGCGGCGATCGCCTTGCGCAGATCGGCCAGGCCGAGAGCATCCGTGTAGCCGATTCGACCGTGTTTGAGTGCCGCGGCCGCCGCTTCGCGCACGCCTGCCGGCGCTGGATCCGAAGGCTGGCCGACCGCCATCGACACGACGGAAACGCCCGTGGCCTTCAGCCGGTTGGCTTCGGCCAGGATATCCATGGCGTGGAACGGCTCGACATCGCCGCGACGTGAAAGCGAAACCACCATTTGACCTCTTGTCCAGCCTGCCAATTCCGGCGCAATTCCGACAGAAAACCGCCGCCCGTTGTTCTTGAACAGGTTGGAGTTCGGCGACAGCGCCGCACAAATGCCCGATTGATGTGGGGATCACAAGCGCGCAGGAAGTTACCGGCGCCGACTTTTCATCTTTCGCCCGCTCGTCTACCAGTGGACTTATGTTGAGCCGACCCCGACCAATGATTGGTAAATCGACCTATCCGAACCGAACCACGCGTGGATTTGCGACACTTCTGCTTGCCGCCGCTGTCGCTGTATCGAGTTCGGTCAGCGCCTTCGCACAGGGCGTGCCGGTGGTGCGCGATGCCGAGATCGAGGCGCTGGTTCGCGACTATGCGCGGCCGATCTTCAAGGCTGCCGGCCTCGCCAATGACGGCATAGACATCGTCCTGGTCAACGATCAGAGTTTTAATGCCTTCGTCACCGGACGGCGTATGTTCATCAACACCGGCGCGCTGGTGACCGCCGAAACGCCGAACGAGATCATCGGCGTCATCGCGCATGAGGCAGGCCACATCGCCGGCGGGCATCAGCAGAAGCTGCGCGATCAGCTCGACCGTGCCAAGACCATGGCCATCATCGCCACGCTGCTCGGCGCAGGCGCCATCGTCGCCGGCGCAACCACCAACAGCAAGGGCCTGGCGGGCGCCGGCATGGGCGTCGCCGCGGGCGGCGGCGAGATGGCGCAGCGCTCAATCCTTGCCTATCAACGCACCGAAGAGATCACCGCCGACCGTTCGGCGATCACCTATCTCAACGCCACCGGCCAATCCGGCACGGGCATGCTGAAGACCTTCGGCCGCTTCCAAAGCGCGCTTTCGCTGGCCGGCACCCAGATCGATCCCTACCGGATCAGCCATCCGATGCCGCAGGAGCGCATCGCCAATCTCGAAGTGCTGGTCAAGGCGAGCCCCTATGCCGGCAATGTTGACCCGGCGCCGCTGCAGCAACGGCATGACATGACGCGCATCAAGATCGCCGCCTATATGCAGGGCCAGGCGGCCGTGGCGCGGCTGATGCGCAAGAACCCGACGGGGCTCGCCGCACGCTATGGCGACGCGCAGTCAAACTATCTCTACGGCAATCCGGGCGCCGCGCTTGTAAAGACGGCGGCCCTGATCAAGGAGCAGCCGAAAAACCCTTATTTCCAGGAGTTGCGCGGCGACATCCTGATGAAGATCAACAAGCCGAAGGATGCGGCCGACGCCTATGCCAGGGCGGTCAGCCTGGATCCTACGCGATCAGGACTGCTGATGGTCGCGCTCGGCCAGGCGCTGATGGCGGTCGGCACGCCCGATTCGGTGAAGAAAGCCGCGGCCGTGCTCAACAGCGGGGTCGGGCGCGACAAGGATAATGCCGAAGCCTATCGCTTCCTTGCGCAGGCCTATGGCGAACTTGGCGATATTCCTGCCGCCGACCTTGCCACCGCCGAGGGCCACTACTATGCGGGCGACTACAAGAACGCGAAAATCTTCGCCATGCGCGCTCAACAAAAGTTGAAGCGTGGCGAGCCACGCTGGGTCCGGGCTCAGGATATCATAAACTACACGCCATCGAACAAACTCAAATGAACCTCCTGGACGCTAGCGGCGACTAGAGTGGACCGGGACAAAAAGGATCGACGATCATGAACAAGGCAATCCTGCTTGGCAGCGTTGGCGTGGTGGTGGCGCTCGGTATGCTGGCCGTCGGCTTTGTCGCGGGAAACCCGCAGAGCGCGAAGGCGGATACGGTGCAAGCGGTTCAGGTGGCCTCCGCCGATACCAAGGTCTCTAGTGATACGAAAGTCTCTGGCGATACCAAGGTCGATCGCAAGGAAGTCGAGGGCATTATCCGCGATTACCTGCTGAAAAACCCCGAAGTGCTGCTTGAGGTGCAGGATGCGCTCGAGGCCAAGCAGAAGGAAGAGCAGCGGCTTGCCAGTCTCGGCGTCATCAAGAACGCCAAGGACGAGATCTTCAACTCCACCTTCGACGGCGTCGTCGGCAATCCGAAGGGCAAGATGACCATCGTCGAATTCTACGACTACAATTGCGGCTTCTGCAAACGCGCCATCGACGACATGAAGGCGCTAACCAAGTCCGATCCGGACCTGCGCTTCGTGCTGAAGGAATTCCCGATCCTCAGCCCGGATTCGCAGAAAGCCAGTGTCGTCTCGATGGCCTTCCACCTGATGATGCCGGAGAAATACGGCGCGTTCCACACCGCGCTGCTCGGCGGCCAGGGCCGCGCCACGGAAGCCACCGCCATCAAGGTGGCGCTGTCGCTCGGCGCCGACGAAGCGACGTTGCGCGAGAAGATGAAGGATCCGCGCATCCCAGAGGCGCTGTCGCGGACCTATGACCTCGCCACCAAATTGTCGATCACCGGCACGCCGTCCTACGTGGTCGGCAACGAGGTTATCTTCGGCGCGCTCGGACAGCAGGTTCTCGCGCAAAAGATCGAGGAAGCGAAAACAGCGCTTTGAGCAGCAACCGGCTGCGACGACGGGCGGTTTTCCACCTGCTGTGGACAGCAAAAGAACGCACTTGCGCTCTTTTCGCGGACGGCTATGCCCATTATAGAGGCCCAGTGCGCCGGCTTTGGGCCAGCGCTGAACAAGGTCGGCATATTGAAAACGATTTTCGTCCTTAACGGGCCCAATCTCAATGCACTCGGCAAGCGTGAGCCGGGGATCTATGGCGGCAAGACGCTGGCCGCCATAGAAGAGGACTGCAAGGCGGCAGGCGCTGCGCTCGGGCTCGAGATCGATTTCCGCCAGTCCAACCACGAGGGCGACCTGGTCGACTGGATCCAGGAAGCCAGCGACAAGGCGGCAGGCATCGTCATCAATCCTGGCGCCTACAGCCACACCTCGATCGCCATCCACGACGCCATCCGCGCCGCGGCACCCCTACCCGTCGCTGAAGTTCATCTTTCCAACATCCACGCGCGGGAACCTTTCCGCCACGTCTCCATGGTCGCGCCGGTCGCTGTCGGCATGATCTGCGGGTTCGGGCCGCTCGGCTATACGCTCGCGCTGCAGGCATTGGCGGCACGCCTGTGACCGGCCCCCAACCAGAAGGCTCGAAAATGTCGATAAAGAAGACCGGTGTTGACCAGCAGTTGATCCGCGATCTGGCGGGCATTCTGAACGACACCAACCTGACCGAGATCGAGGTCGAACTCGGCGATCTCAAGGTGCGCGTGTCACGCCAGTCGCAGACAGTTCACGCGGTCGCCGCTCCCTATGCGGCTCCGGCATCCGCCCCTGCACAGGCCGCAACACCGCTGGCGACCGCGGCAGTGGCAGACCCGTCCAAGAACGCCGTGCCCTCGCCGATGGTCGGCACCGCCTATCTGTCGCCATCGCCCGACGCCAAGGCTTTCGTCGAGGTCGGTCAGAAGGTCAAGGAAGGCCAGACGCTGCTTATCATCGAAGCGATGAAGACGATGAACCAGATCCCCTCACCGCGCGCCGGCACGGTGACGGCGATCCTCATCGAGGATGCCCAGCCGGTCGAATACGGCATGCCGCTCGTGGTCATCGAGTAGGCCGGATGTTCCAGAAAATCCTCATCGCCAATCGCGGCGAAATCGCCCTTAGGGTGCTGCGCGCCTGCAAGGAGCTCGGCATCCAGACGGTGGTGGTCCATTCGACGGCCGATTCCGATGCCATGCATGTCCGGCTTGCCGACGAAAGCGTGTGCATCGGCCCGCCGCCATCGCGCGACAGTTATCTCAACATCCATCAGATCGTCGCCGCCTGCGAGATCACCGGGGCGGATGCCGTGCATCCCGGCTACGGCTTCCTGTCCGAAAACGCCAAGTTCGCCGACATCCTGGCGGCGCACAACATCACCTTCATCGGCCCGTCCGGCGACCACATCCGCATCATGGGCGACAAGATCGAGGCCAAGCGCACCGCAAAGCGCCTCGGCATTCCGGTGGTGCCCGGTTCCGACGGCGCGGTGACCGACGAGAAGGAAGCCAAGCGCGTCGCCGCCGAGATCGGCTATCCGGTCATCATCAAGGCTTCCGCCGGCGGCGGCGGCCGCGGCATGAAGGTGGCGCTCACGGAGGACGAGCTCGAGATCGCGTTGCAGACCGCCAGGTCGGAAGCGGGCGCCGCGTTCGGCGACGACGCCGTCTACATCGAGAAATATCTGCAGAAGCCGCGCCACATCGAAGTGCAGGTGTTCGGCGACGGTTTTGGCCGCGGCGTGCATTTCGGCGAACGCGACTGTTCGCTGCAACGGCGCCACCAGAAAGTCTGGGAAGAGGCCAATTCGCCGGCGCTCAACGCCGAGGAGCGGTCTCGCATCGGCGGCATCTGCGCCAAGGCCATTGCCGATCTCGGCTATTCCGGCGCCGGCACGATCGAGTTCCTCTACGAGAATGGCGAGTTCTATTTCATCGAGATGAACACGCGCCTGCAGGTCGAGCATCCGGTGACGGAAGCGATCACGGGCATCGACCTCGTGCACGAGCAGATCCGCGTCGCTTCCGGCGGCGGGCTTTCGGTCAGGCAGGAAGACATCAAGTTCAACGGCCATGCCATCGAATGCCGCATCAATGCCGAGGATCCGCGCACCTTCACGCCGTCGCCCGGCACGATCACGCATTTCCACACGCCCGGCGGCCTCGGCATCCGCGTCGATTCCGGCGTTTATTCCGGCTACAAGATCCCGCCCTATTACGACAGCCTGATCGGCAAGCTGATCGTGCATGGCCGCAACCGCGTCGAATGCATGATGCGGCTGCGCCGCGCGCTGGATGAGTTCGTCGTCGACGGCATCAAGACGACGCTGCCGCTGTTTCGCGACCTGGTCGGCAATGCCGATATCGCCAATGGCGACTACGACATCCACTGGCTGGAAAAATATCTGGCCAAGGAAGATTAATCCGGGGATGCGATGACCCGACCCTACGCGCCCGGATATCGCATCCCGACCGACCTGCTCCTGAAAGCTTACGCCTCGGGCGTGTTTCCGATGGCGGAGAGCGCCACCGACCCGGAAGTCTTCTGGGTGCGGCCGGAAACCCGCGGCATCATCCCGTTGGAAGGGTTTCATACCCCGCGCAGCCTCAGGAAAACGATCCGCAAACATCCGTTCGAGATCCGCTATGATTTCGATTTCGAGGCAACGATCGACGGCTGCGCGGAAAAGCGCGAGGAGCGTCGCTCGACCTGGATCAACGCCCCGATCCGCGAAGCCTATATCGAGCTGCACCGGCTGGGCCATTGCCATTCGGTCGAGGCCTGGCGCGAGGGACGGCTTGTCGGCGGCCTCTATGGCGTCTCGCTCGGGCGTGTCTTCTTCGGCGAGAGCATGTTCGCCAGGGAAACCGATGCCTCGAAGACCTGCCTTTACTACCTCGTCGAGCGGTTGAAGGCGCGCGGCTTCGCGCTACTCGACACGCAGTTCACCACCGAGCATCTGAAGCGCTTCGGCGCTGTCGACGTGCCGCGCCGCCAGTATGAGAAGATGCTGGCAGAAGCCCTGAAGGGCGAGGCTATCTTCTACCCTTAAAGCGTTTCACAATTCCGGACGGAGGGTTACGGCGAAGTCGCCGAACTTAACAGCTCACACTTTTCCTGGAATTGCTTTAGCTCGGGGCAGATCTGATCGGCGTCTGGGAATGGAACATCATCTTCCAGCCGTCGGCGCGATGGACATAGCCGGTGCTGACCAACGCCGCATAGGGCTCGCCGTCTTCGCGGGTCGCATGGGCCTCATAGGTCAGCATGACGACGTCGCTGCCCGGCTCGACCATGCCCTTCATCTTGATATCGAGATCGCGCCATTTGTTTGGCTTGGTCGCGGTCTTGGCTAGGTCGGCGTTGGTCATGGCCTGCGCCATCTGCGGAAAGGCGACAAGGCACTCTGCATCGGCATTGGCCGCATAGAAAGCGGAATCCCCGGTCCAGAAGCCTTTCTCAAGGTCGAGAAGTTCCTGCTTGTTGGCGGTAATCGGCTTGCTGGCCATGACGGACTCCTCCTTGGCGCTCGCTGTCTACCAACGGGCGGTTAGAAAGAGGGTTCCGGAATCAATTGGTGGTGGCGGGCTCGTCGCCGGTCGCGTCCGGCGCTGTTCCATCCGGCTCCGGCGCGGTGTCGGCAGGCTCAGCCGCGGTTGGCTTGGGCTTGGCGGCTGGCGTCTTCGGCTTTGCCGTGTCGGTCTTGGCGGCGGTCGGCGGCGGCACGTCCGACTTCTGCTTGCAGCCCTTCAGCCACACGTCATAGACGGCGTGTTCGACGGCGTTGAGGCCGGGGCTTTCGGCAAACATCCAGCCGGTGAAGATGCGGCGGATCTTGCGGTCGAGCGTGATCTCGTCGACCTCGACGAAGGAATCGGTCTTCGGTTGCTCGGTGTCGGGCCGCGAATAGCAGACGCGCGGCGTCACCTGCAGGGCGCCGAACTGCACCGTCTCGTCGATATAGACATCGAAGGTGATGATGCGGCCGGTGATCTTGTCGATGCCGGCGAACTCGGCCACCGGATTGGTGATGCGGTCGGCGACCGAGGGTGCGGCCGGCGTCTGCGCGGCGGCAAAGACCGCCGTCGATGCAAACAGGATCAGAATTGCCGCGATCAGTGCCGTCGAGGTTCGGCGAAAAAGCTCATGCAAGGATACCGGCGGTTGCGTCCAGGTGATTCTTTCGATCGCCCAAGGCTAATCAGGGCTGCGATACAGCAAGCAGCTAAACGTCAATTGTGGCGACAACGGACCGAAAGGTAGGCCGACGACCGATTACGAGCCGGGCGTCCAGGCATCGTAGTCGCCGGTCACCTGCGGGCGATGCTGGTTGCCGAGCACCGAACCTTTCGGGCGATAGGCGCCGGGCGTTCCGGTCATGTTCGGCAGATGGTCCTTCTGCCATTCGAGCGGCTTGTAGCTCTCGCCGGCGGGGGCCGTGTCGACGCGGTGATGCATCCAGCCATGCCAGCCCGGCGGGATCTTCGAGGCTTCCGAATAATCGCGATAGATGACCCAGCGGCGGGTGCGGCCTTCCGAATCGACGCCGCCCTCGTAGTAGACGTTGCCGGCCTCGTCCTCGCCGACCTTCTTGCCGAATCGCCAGGTGTGGAGACGCGTGCCGAGCGTCTGGCTGTTCCACCAGGTGAAAAACTGCAGCAGGAAAGTTTTCATCCAGATCCTCGCGGGCGGCAGCGGCTACGCTGTTCCTGCTTATGGCGTCACGTCACCCCGAAGGCAAGGGTTTTGCCGCGGCGCGGATGTAAATGCTTCGTGCGCTAAATCGATGCACACCCTCATCCGTCGGCAGGCCGGCTTGCCAAGCGCAACCTCTGTTTCTAAAGCTCGATTGCCCGACAACGGGCGCGCCTGGCCGGTGCCGGCTGAGGGAGGTGACGCTTGGCCCCAGAACGGTCTACCGATAGCCGGATCGGCGCCGACGATATCCGTCGCCGCAAAGGTGGCGTGCCTATCGTCTGCCTCACCGCCTATACCTATCCGATCGCCCGCATGCTCGATCCGCATGTCGACCTGTTGCTGGTCGGCGACAGCGTCGCCATGGTGCTGCACGGCCATGCCACGACGCTCGGCGCCTCGCTTGAGATGATGATCGCCCACGGTCAAGCGGTGATGCGCGGCTCGGCCAGGGCCTGCGTGGTGGTCGATATGCCGGCGGGCAGCTATGAGGCGTCGCCGGCGCAAGCCGTTGCCTCGGCCCGGCTTATCTTTGATGAAACCGGCTGCCAGGCGGTGAAACTCGAAGGCGGCGTCGATGTCGCAAGACAGATCGCCGCGATCATCGCCGAGGGCATTCCCGTCATGGGCCATATCGGCCTGCAGCCGCAATCGGTGGAAAAAGACGGCGGTTACAAGATCAAGGGCCGCACTCAGGACAATATCCAGGCCCTCTTCCGCGACGCCGAGGCGGTCGAGAACGCCGGTGCTTTCTCCGTCGTCATCGAGGGCACGATGGAGACCGTGGCGTCGGAGCTCACCCGCCGCATCTCCATCCCGACCATCGGCATCGGCGCCAGCGGCGATTGCGACGGCCAGATCCTGGTCATCGACGACATGATCGGCATGACGGTCGACCGCGTGCCGAAATTCGTCAAGCAATATGCCGATCTGCGCGGTGTCATCTCGGAAGCCGCGGCACGCTATGCGACGGAGGTGCGCAGCCGCGCCTTTCCCGGCCCCGGCCATGTTTTCACCGCAGCCTCCGGCAAGGACGAAGCATGAGCGCGCCGATCGTCGTCGACACCGTCGCCGCGCTTCGCGCGCAGGTCGGCGACTGGCGCCAGGCTGGCCTCAAGGTCGCCATGGTGCCGACCATGGGCGCGTTGCATGACGGCCATGTCTCGCTGGTCAGGATTGCCCTTGAACAGGCCGAGCGCTGCGTCGTCTCGATCTTCGTCAACCCGACGCAGTTCGCGCCGACCGAGGATCTCGACAAATATCCGCGCCAGCTCGCCCGCGATCTCGACCGGCTGCGGGAAGCAGGGGCGCATCTCGCCTTCACGCCTGGCGTCGCCGCCATGTATCCGGCCGGCTTCGCCACAAAGATATCCGTGGGCGGTCCCTCTTCCGGTTTGGAAACGGATTTCAGGCCAACCTTCTTCGATGGCGTCGCCACTGTCGTGGCCAAGCTCTTCTTGCAGGCCGCGCCCGACTGCGCGGTCTTCGGCGAGAAGGATTATCAACAGCTTTGCGTCGTGCGGCAACTCTGCCGCGATCTCGACCTGCCGGTCGACATCATCGGCGCGCCGACGGTGCGCGACGCGCACGGCCTCGCCATGTCGTCGCGCAACGCCTATCTGAGCGAGGCCGAACTCGACATTGCGCGCAAGCTCAATGTCATCCTGCGGCGGTCGGCAGCAATGCTCGCGGCCGGCTCGGCTGAGACCGAGATCATCGATCATACGCGACAGCTACTGGTCGGGGCAGGTTTCCAGAAGATCGATTATGTCGCCGCCCGCGAGAGCCTCACGCTCGCGCCCTGGCGACGGGACCGCGACGGACGTCTGCTCGCGGCGGCCTGGCTCGGCGCGACCAGGCTGATCGACAATGTGGAGATTCCCTCCGTTTAAGCCCTATTCCTCCGACGGCATGTGTAGATACATCGACTGGATGCCGACCCGGCCGGGACCGGTGAAGCGGTTGACGACGAAGTTCATGTTGGCGCCGAAGAAGCCGCTGGAGAGGCGGTCGATCCTGGTCTCCATCTTCACCGACGCGTCCTTGAACAACCAGCCGCCGGGCTCGATGTCGATGGTCTCGCCAGGCGCCAGCACTTTCTCGAAGACGTTGCCGTAGCCGTGCAGCCAGACGATGCCGTCACCGGTCTCACCGCGAAAGCGATCGATGAAGAAGCCGCTCTGGCCGAACAGCATCGTCCCGAGCCCGCGCACGCGCTCGAAAGTGTAGTCGACATTGCCGGTGGCGGCGAGAAACTGGTGTTCGCGCACCTGGATCTCCTCGCCGCGCCTGAGATGGATCGGCACGATGTGTCCAGGGCCGTCGCGGCTGAATGCGATGATGCCCGCTCCCGACGCTTCAGTGACGAAGATCTGCATGCCCGCCATCATGCGCTTCAGCGCACCCTTCAGCGATTTCAGGCCGATGGTGATGGTGGAGTTCTTCCACAAAAGGATGTGGTGCTCGAAATAGACAGGCATTCGTGTCACATCGACCGAAAGCACAGGCACTAGTTCACCCGCTATGTGATAGGTGACGCCACCAAAGGTTTCGTCCGACACCTGTGTCGGCATCAGTTCCGGCAAGCTTGGCATGGTTCCCCCTCGCCGCCTTGCGCGCCAGCCCATTCCGGCTTCCGCACGGTTAGCCGCACCAGCTTGGTGCCGGACCCTCGGATCGTCAAACGAAAACGGCCCTCCACCGCACCGCTCGCGCGAAGGTGATCCAGACATGTGCGCGCCGCAAGGATCAGCCGGCAAGAGGCCGGCGATAGACCACGGTCGGCTCGCCGGAAGCACCGGTGTGCTGCCCGGCATCACCGGATCGCACGAAGCCGTTGGCTTCGTAGAAGGCGGTGCCGCGCGTGTTCTGCGCCTCCACTTCCAGACGGATGGTGTCGGCCTCGGGAAAACTTTCGATGATCTCATCGAGAAGCATGCCGCCGATGCCCCGCCCCTGCAGGCTTGGAAGCACGTAGAGCTGTCTCAGGACAACCAGCTTGCCGCCTTCGACGCTTTCGGCAAAAACCACGCCGCCAATGCGCTTGCCGTCGTCGGCAACGAGGAAGTCGCTGTTCGGCTTGATCAGCCGCGCCTTCAGCGAGGCGATCGAATGCCATTCGTCGGTGATCTCGGTGACCTTGGCGGCGCCATATGGCGTCATAAGTCGCATGCCAGGTTTCGACCAGCAACGCCCGAATTGCATCAAGGTCACGTTCGCCTGCGGTGCGGACGAACATCCCGCTACTCGATGCCGAGCTTGGCCTTGACCAGATCGTTGACCGCCTGCGGATTGGCCTTGCCGCCGGTCGCTTTCATAACCTGACCGACGAACCAGCCGGCCATGGTCGGCTTGGCGCGCGCCTGCTCGACCTTGTCGGGGTTTGCGGCGATGACGTCGTCGACCGCCTTCTCGATGGCGCCGGTGTCGGTGACCTGCTTCATGCCGCGGATCTCGACGAGCTGGCGCGGATCGCCGCCCTCGTTCCAGACGATCTCGAACAGGTCCTTGGCGATTTTGCCCGAAATGGTGCCTTCCTTGATCAAGTCGATGACAGCGCCAAGCTGCTCAGGCGAAACCGGAGCATTTTCAATATCCTTGCCGGCTTTGTTCAGCTGACCCAGCAGATCGTTGATGACCCAGTTGGCGGCAAGCTTGCCGTCGCGGCCGGCCGCCACCTTCTCGAAATAATCGGCAATCGGCTTTTCCGACACCAGGACCGAAGCGTCGTAGGCCGAAAGGCCGAGCGTATCGATCAGCCGCGCCTTCTTGTCGTCCGGTAGCTCCGGCAGGTGCTTTGCGAGCGCGTCGACATAGGCCTGGTCGAATTCCAGCGGCAGAAGGTCGGGATCGGGGAAATAACGGTAGTCATGCGCCTCTTCCTTGAGCGCATCGAACGGGTTTCACCCTTAACGGCGTCGAACAGACGCGTCTCCTGATCGATCTTGCCGCCATCCTCGAGGATGGCGATCTGCCGGCGCGCCTCGAAGTCGATGGCCTGGCCGATGAAGCGGATCGAGTTCATGTTCTTGATCTCGCAGCGCGTGCCGAATTCACCGCCCGGGCGGCGGACGGATACGTTGACGTCGGCGCGCAGCGAGCCTTCGTCCATGTTGCCATCGCAGGTACCGAGATAACGCATGATCGAGCGCAGCTTGGTGACATAGGCCTTGGCTTCGTCGCCGGACCGCAGGTCGGGCTTGGAGACGATTTCCATCAGCGCCACGCCAGAGCGGTTTAGATCGACATAGGACATGGTCGCATGCTGGTCATGCATCGACTTGCCGGCATCCTGTTCCAGATGCAGGCGCTCGATGCCGACCTCGATATCCTCGAACTCGCCCTGGCGGTCGGGGCCGACCGATACGATCACCTTGCCCTCGCCGACGATCGGCTGCTTGAACTGCGATATCTGATAGCCCTGCGGCAGGTCGGGATAAAAATAATTCTTCCGGTCGAAGACCGACTTGTTGTTGATCGCGGCTTTCAAGCCCAGCCCGGTGCGGATCGCCTGCTTGACGCATTCCTCGTTGATGACCGGCAGCATGCCGGGCATCGCCGCGTCGACAAGGCTGACATTGGCGTTCGGCGCCGCACCAAAGGCGGTCGAGGCACCGGAAAACAGCTTGGCCTCGGAGATCACTTGCGCATGCACTTCGAGCCCGATGATGATCTCCCAGTCGCCGGTGGCGCCGGGGATCAGGCGTTTTGCGTCGGGTGTGCGGGTGTCGATGATGCTCATGGAAGCCTGCGTACTGTGAATTCGCGAATATGCGTGAACGCATAGTTTGATGCGCAACTTCGCTAGTGCAAACCGCTCGGCGAGACAAGCGCAAAGCCGCTCTCTGGCCTTTTCGGCGGCTTTCGCCTATAGGACGCCCATCCCAATGGAGAGTGGATGTCCACTTACGCTCAGTCCCGGTAAGGCCCTGACCTCTTAGGAGGCAAGGGCAGAAAAACCTGAACCCCCGTGCCGCGAAGTCTCGCGGCGGCGGCTTTTGTTGTTTTTCCCAGGACTTCTCCAATGGACATTTCGCGCAGCGCACGACCCCGAAAATCGACATCGATTTTCGGAAAGGATCGTGCGCCAAACCGAAGTGCCACAGCGTCCTTTACGCGTCCAAGAGGACGCGTGGCGCTGTGGAGAACAGCGCATCCTGCACCTGCTGGCGCAGGGCGGACGTATCGAAATCGAAAAGAACGAAAAGAAGCGGATCGCGGCGGCCCAGTGCCTTACCCGCGACGGTTGGCGCTATCCGGGCTTCGATCTGGATCTGTTTCGAAAACTGAGGCGCAAAAAGGCGGTTTCATCGATCGATGGCGGCCCTTACCGCATCACCCGGCGCGGTCTCCAGCTCGTCCGCGCCGAGATCGACAACAGATAGGGACAGCCGCCGGCCGATATCGGCCGGCGGTTTCCACCCGCATCAAGCGGTGGCGATATATTGCTTGATCTCCTCGGCCTCGCGCTCGACATCCTCGATGCGGCGCTTGACCACGTCGCCGATCGACACGATGCCGTCGAGCAGACCATCCTTCTCGACAGGCAAGTGGCGGAAGCGACCTCTGGTCATGATTTCCATGACCTCGTTGACCGTGTGGTTTTCGTTGCAGATCTTGACCTTCGGCGTCATTGCCGAGCGCACCGCGATGTCGAGCGCGGCGGCGCCCTCCTTGGCAACCACGCGCACGATGTCGCGCTCAGACAGTATTCCAACGATCTTGCGGTCACCATTGGTGATGACCAACGCGCCGATCCTGTGGTCGGCCAGTATTCGAATGGCTTCGCTCAGCTTTTCGTTGGGCCCGAGCGTGAACACGTCATGGCCCTTACTTTCGAGAATTGCCTTAACCGTCATGGCGTCCTCCTCAGCCTTGTCCGCCGGCTCCTGCGCTGACCGGCTTTTCAGCCCAGCGCCTTGGACGCCAGGTGCCTGGAGAACATCGTGCGCCGTCAATGGTTGCATTTCAAGTGCGCGGCAACGCTATGCCGCCGGCATCGGACGATCGAAAAATCGCAGGCAGAAAAAGCCGGCGATCAGGCCGCCGATATGGGCCTCCCAGGCGACCTGACCATCGACGCCCGGCGCAAAGCCGAACAGGCCGATGGCGAGATTGGCCAGCGTCAGGATGCCAAGAAAGACCATGACGCGTCGCGAACGCAACGCGACGGTGACCGGCAAGGGATCGCCCACGAAAGCTGCGCTGCCTGACGACCGGTCGACATGGAAGCCATAACGGGCCGCCGCTCCCATCATGCCGGAAATCGCGCCGGACGCGCCGACGAGCGGCGCCTCGCCATGCGGATGCAACGCCCAGAACAGCGCGACCGAGGCCAATCCGGCCACGGCGTAGAACAGCGCAAAGCGAAGCGCGCCGATGCGGTAGGCTAGCGGTGAGCCGAAGGCGGCAAGCCAGACCATGTTGATGGCGATATGGGTAAGGTTGCCATGCATGAAGGCATAGGTGAAGGGGCGCGTCAGCAGGAACCAGTCGAAGCCGTACCGGCCGGTATAGAGCACTGGAATGAAAGCCCCGTCGTAAAGCAGCGTCATATTCTGCGTATCGTTCAGCACATATTGCTGCAGCAGATAGACGGTCACGCAAATGCCGATCACCGCCAGCACCACCGGCGGCAGGTTGAACACTGGCTCGCGGCGCTGTTCCCGCGTCTCTTGCGGCCCGGGTTCAGCCGACTGGGGTTCGACCGATTGGGGTTCGGCCGGTTGGGGCTCGGCTTCAGGAGGGGTTACCGGTTCGTTCATGCACCCTGCAATCGGCTGGAGTTCGGTTTCTGCGAGGATGTAGATCACGACCGCACCGGCTGACAAACAGCGAATCGCCGCAACACCAGGTAAAAGGGGAGCGACCCGAATCAAAGGGGCACGAATCAAAGAAGGCCGTTCAGGTTTCCCTGAACGGCCGGTCGAGCCCCCTGCTCCCCATAAATTCGTGACTGAAAGTGCTGCCGATCGCTGCTTGAACGATCGTCTTGGAGTGTTTTTGGTGTGCCATAGGCCTACCTGCCACGCAACGTAAACCACTTGTTAACCTTAACGACCCCGAAGCGTGAACAAACGTTAACGATACTGGCACGCATCCTGCTCCGCACCGCATGAAGGTCATCGGAGGGCGCCCTGTCTGTCCACCGATGGGACATCAAGAGGCAGATTGCGCGGAGCGGTATGGACATGAACGAGAACGGATCGATCACGCTGTTCCAATATTGGAACCAGCTGCGTGACGGCCGCCCGGCGCCGAAGCGATCCGAAGTGGAGCCGGCCGACATCAAATCGCTTCTGGCCGACACCTTCATCCTGGAACGCGACACACGCGGCGAGGCCGTGTTCCGGCTCGCCGGCACAAGGCTCTGCGCCTGCTACGGCCGTGAGCTCAAGGGCTTCTCCTTCCCTTCGCTCTGGCGCGAAAAGGACCAGCGGCTGGTGTCGAAGCTCCTGCATGGGGTTTTCGAGCAGAAATCCGTGCTTTTGCTGACTTATGAGGGATTCAGCCAGAACGGCCGCGCCAACAAATTCGAAATGCTGGCGCTGCCGCTCGACGGCGGCACTGAGAATCCGCGCTGCCTTGGCATCATCAGCGCGGTCGAAAAGCCGTTCTGGCTTGGCGCCGACCCGCTGGCCGACGCCCTTATCGATTCGATCCGGGTCATCGATCCGGGCAAGGAGCCGATGTTCCTGAAGAACAGGCCGGCAATCGACGTGCCCTCGCTTGTGCCGACTGAATTCGATCGTCCCGAAACCATCTCGGCGCTCGGCCGAGTACGCCGTATCCGCCACCTCGTCGTCTTCGATGGCGGGCGTCAGGAATAAGTCTTGTTGCGGCGGATTCTGGATGGCTTTCGCAGCCTGCCCCGGTCTGCGATATTAAGCCGTTCACGGTCGTCTTTTCCCCTTTGTTAACCTGCTTGGCTGTAGTTTTCGTCTGAAATTCCCGCATCGTCGCGTGGAATGCCAACGGGGTGTAGGCAGTCATGAGGTCAGCGGCGGTAGACTACGCACCGTCCAGAGCTGAGCGGCGCAACTTTCAGCGTGTCCGGGTGAAAATCTATGGACGCTTCATGCTGGAAGATCGCACCGAGCATCCATGCCAGGTGATCGACATGTCGCCGGGCAACGTTGCCTTGCGCACCGAACGCGTCGGCATGCCTGGCGAAAAAGTCATTGCCTATATCGACCATATCGGCCGCGTCGAAGGCGTGGTGACACGCACCTCGTCAGACGGTTTCGCCATGACCGTCATTGCCTCGGAGCGTAAGAAAGACAAGCTTGCCGCGCAGCTCACCTGGCTTGCCAACAAGCACGAGCTCGATCTGCCCGAAGACCGCCGGCACGAACGCGTGGCGCCGCGCAATCCAATGAGCGTGCTGCAGCTCATCGACGGGCGCCAGTATCAGTGCCGTATCATCGATCTGTCGCTTTCTGGCGCGGCGGTCGAAATCGACGTCAAGCCGGCGATCGGCGTCCAGGTCACGCTCGGCACGATGCGCGGCCAGGTGGTACGCCATTTCGAAGACGGCGTCGCCATCGAGTTCGCCGTCATCCAGCGGCCCGAAACGCTGGACTCCGAATTCAACGCACCGCGATCCTGAACTGATCCTACCCGGCAGAACCCGACCGGCCGCTTGCGGCCGGTCTTTTCGTTTGTCCGATGCAGGGGTTTGCGCCGGCGGCGCAGGCCGCAATTCGAGCGGTTGCGGCAAAAAGCGCAACCCGAATCTAAACGATCCCAAATCCAGATAGTTCAAATTTTATGCTTATTATAGCGGCGTTTTACTCAATAACTACTTCGCGTTTTTGCGTCAAATAAATCCCATCGTGGCACAGTCTTCTCAAACGGGGAGACTACAACAATGAGAATGACGAGGGGCAAGCTGTTGCTCTTGGCAATGGCGATGCAGCTTTCCGCCTGGGGAACGGCAAGCGCGGGACCGGCCTTCATGCACACCGGCGGTCGCACCACCCAGCCAGTCGGCCATTATGATTTCTGCCAGCGCATTCCGGTCGAGTGCAACGAACGGACGCCGAAGGGCGCGCCGGTCGAGCTGTCGCGCAAGCTGTGGGGGACGATCATCAACGTCAACAATTCGGTCAACACGCGCGTCAAGCCACGTACCGATCAGGAAAACTATGGCGTCGAAGAATACTGGGCCTATCCCGACAATGGCTATGGCGACTGCGAGGACTATGCGCTGGAGAAGCGTCGCCAGTTGATGGCCGCGGGCGTGCCGGCCGGCGATCTGCTGATGACCGTGGTGCGCCAGCCGAATGGCGACGGCCATGCGGTGCTGACGGTGCGCACCAGCCTCGGCGAATTCATCCTCGACAACCTCGAGACGAAAGTGCTCGCCTGGAACGAGACGGTCTACACCTATCTCAAGCGTCAATCGACCGAGAATTCGGGCGTTTGGGTTACGATCAACGACGGCCGCGACGCCGCCGTCGCCAGCGTCCGCTAGGACACGACGAAATCAAGTGCGTCGCCCCGATGCGACGCGCTTTTAAAAAAGCCCGGTCGAGTCCCCACCCTCCCCGTCCCCAACGACCGGGTTTAGGAGCCGGCCCCTGTCCCCGGGGCCGGCTCCGCTGTTTCTGGCGGCGCCTGTGCAAGGCCGCCATTGGCCGGGGAGGCTTCCAGATCGGAGCGGATAGGAGCAGTATGTTCGTCTTTTGCGGATGAAGGCGATGCTGGAAGTCCCCGAGGAGCGCGGCGGGCGGCATCTGCTGTCCAGAGCCATAGACGACGCCTTCAAGGCAGGCGATTTCGATGGTCTTGATAGAGTCCTCGGCGGCTCGGCTCGTTGGTTCGACGAGCGGATGCCGTTCGAGCTCGGCCTCGGCCATCCGTTGGAATATGCGATCTATTGGAGCCCGGTCCCGTTCGTCTGTGCCTTGCTCGACGCCGGGTCGGACCCGAATTACGACGACAATGCCGGGTTTCCTTCGATCATTGCCGCGCTGTCGACGGAGCGGCCGGACCGACTGGAGCTCATCCATGTCCTGCTCGAGCATGGCGCCGACCCGGACATGCGCGGCGTCAATGACTGGACGCCCCTGCACTATGCGGTGTCGCGGCGTGACGCCGAAGCGATCCGCCTGTTGCTCCATTCCGGTGCGGACCCGTCACTCAGAACCCGCATCGACGACTATGAAACGGCACTGGAAGGCGCGGAGCGGGCAGGCTTCGAAGCCGGTGCTTCCTTGCTGCGCGAGGCGATGAGCAACCGCGGCGCATGATAACGCGCGCATCCCGGCGCCGTCATACCGGCTTCAGTTTGGCCTTGAAGCGCTTGCCATTGGCGACATAGTGCGCGGCCGAGCCGCGCAGCCGCTCGATCGCCGCCTCGTCCAGCACGCGGATCACCTTGGCGGGCGAGCCGACGATCAGCGAATTGTCCGGAAAAACCTTGTTCTCGGTCACCAGCGCGCCGGCGCCGACCAGGGAATTCCTGCCGATCCTGGCACCGTTGAGCACGATGGCGCCCATGCCGATCAGGCTGTTGTCGCCGATGCTGCAGCCATGCAGCAGCGCGCGGTGACCGATCGTGCAGCCTTGCCCGATGGTCAGCGGAAATCCAGGGTCGGTGTGCATGACCGTATGTTCCTGCACATTGGTGTCGGCGCCGATGGTGATCGGCTCGTTGTCGCCGCGGATGACGACGCCAAACCAGAAACCGGCGTTGCGGCCGATCCTGATATCGCCGATCAGCGTGGCATCCGGCGCGATCCAGTTGGTGTCGGCGTCCTCGAGGCGCGGCGCTTTTCCGTCGATCGCATAGAGCGGCATTTCTCTCGTCTCCGATTCGTCTCAGGCCGGGAAGTAAGTCGAATCTAGGAGACCAACGGCCAAGCACGCAATGGTGAGGAGCACCACGCCGAGCGCCAAAGCCCAGGCGACGGCAGTGCAACCGCACGACAGAAGTGCCATCGTGCCGATGCGATCTTCGTGCCTGGCGGCCAAAGCCTCGTTGGCAAGCATGAAAGGCCCCGCGCAGGCGGTTGCGGCCAGCGAGCGCAGGATATGGGTGGGCGTAACATAGGGCTCGGCGAAGGCCAGTCGCCGGCCGGAGGCCAGTTCCATGGCCGATCCCGTCAGTCCGCAAGCGGTCAGGCCGACCGCGAAAGCGTAAAGAGCAAGCAGCAAGGGTTCCATCTTTACCAACCGTTTACCATGAGATCGCACAGTCCCAGGCACGCGCTGCAAGAGCCATGCCGCGCCTTCTGTGCCGCCGAAGGACAGGTGAGCGGATCGGGGAATGTGAATGAGAGAGGCAACCGTCGCTGACAGCCCTGACTTCCAGGTCGTCGATTCGACCTTCATGAAGCGGGTTTTTTTGCGTTCGCGGCGCTCGCGCTGCTGTCGGTGGCGATCAGCGTCGGTGGCAAATGGCTGGGACGCTCGATCGCCCTGGCCGGCTATACGGATCAGACCGTGGTGCGCCAGATCGTCATGGGCAACAATGTGATCGCCGTGCCGGCCAACTTCATCCGCTTCGACCAGGCCCGACGCGACGGCATTGCCTCGCGGCTCGACCTCTATCTGCGCTATCCGGAAATGGACGGCTACAGCACGGCCGCGCGCGACGACTTCAACCACGCGACGACCAAGAAGATCGTCTTCCTGTCGTTCGAGCCTAAAATGATGTCGCGCGACATGAGCGGCCGCTTCGCGCCGATCTACAGCGCCCTTATCGAAAAGCCTGGAACGCCAGGCCCGGGCGGCACGACGATTTATGCCTTCACCGAAAAATCAGGCTACCTCAACGAGGTGCTCGCTGTCGCCGAACGCCCCGGCAAGGATCCGTTTGTCGCCCGCTGCCTCAGCGGACCGAGCGCGGAGGAGTCGCTGGCGCCCTGCGAACGCGACATCCAGGTCGGCGACGACCTCAGCCTGACTTACCGCTTCCCCCAGGAACTGCTGGGCAATTGGGCAGCGCTCGATGCGGCGATCGCGACCAAGGTGGCAGGCCTTTTGAAGGTGGGACGTTAGCGCGAGGCCGAACGAGGGCCTCAATCGCGACATCCTTCGCACGCTTCGCCTGGCTCAACATCGCGACGGTCGACGCCAAGATACGGTCTGGCATCGGGCTGACAAGGCGCGCTAATGGTCTAGCATGATGCCAGCCTATCTTGCCTTCGATCCAGCCAGTCGCCGCCTGCGGCTCGACCCGCACCAACCGGCTTTCGTGCAGAACCCGTATGAGGCCTATGCCTTTCTGCATGGCGCGGCGAACGCCTTCTTCTGGGAAGACTACAGTTTCTGGTGCTTTGGCGGTTTCGACGACGTCAACCGCCTGCTGCGCGACCGTCGCTTTGGCCGTCAAAACCCGGCCGGCATTCCCGACAGCCGCGGCGTTGGCGACGATCGCTCGCATCTGGTGGCCTTCGACGGTATCGAGGCCAATTCGATGCTGGAGCTTGAGCCGCCGGTGCACACCAGGCTGCGCACGCTGGTCAACCGCGCCTTCGTCTCGCGCCAGGTCGAGCGGCTGCGGCCACGCGTCGAGATTCTTGCCAGCGAGCTGATCAACCGTTTCGAGCCGGGCGGCGTCGATCTCCTGCCGGCCTATGCCTCGCCGCTGCCGATCACCATCATTGCCGAAATGCTCGGCGTTCCGGTCGAGATGGGTCCGCAACTGCTCGACTGGTCGCATCGGATGGTCGCCATGTACATGCACGGTCGCACGCGCGAGATCGAGGACACGGCCAATCGCGCCGCGCGCGACTTTTCCGATTTCCTGCGCGGCCATCTCGCCGAGCGGCGCACGAAACCAGGTGACGACCTGCTTTCGCTGCTGATCGATGCCCAGGACAACGGCCAGAAGCTGTCCGAGGACGAGCTTGTCTCGTCAGCTATCCTTCTGCTCAATGCCGGTCACGAGGCGACCGTCCACCAGACCGGCAATGCGGTGCGGTCAATCCTGGCGCAAGGCGGCGATCCGCGCCGTTTCTTCGCGACGCCAGAGGCGAATGCCGCCACGGTCGAGGAATGCCTGCGTTTCGACGCGCCGCTGCATATGTTCCTGCGCTACGCCTATGAGGAGATGGAGGTGTCGCCGGGCATTGCGGTCAAACCGGGCGAGATGGTCGCGCTTCTGCTCGGCATGGCCAATCACGACCCCTTGGTCTTTGCCGGACCCGACACGTTCAATCCGGCACGCACCGACCAGAAGAATGTCTCCTTCGGCGCCGGCATCCATTTCTGCATCGGCGCGCCGCTGGCCAGGCTTGAGCTGCAAGTGTCGCTGAAGGCATTGTTCGAACGGCTGCCGAAGCTGCGGCTGACTGAGACGCCGCGCTTCCGCGATACTTACCACTTTCACGGGTTGGAAAGGCTCGCCGTCACTTTTTGACGGGCGAGCCGGCCTATTTCGTTCTGGACCGAAGACATGAAATTCGCCTTCCTGCAGGAGCCGCCTTTTTGCTTCACCGACGCTGCCGGCAGGCTCGGCGGTTGCGATGCGCAGCTCGCCGAGAAGATTTGCCAGACGCTTGATTTCAAGGACTTTTCATCAATCGAGACCGAGTTCGTCGAACTGCTCCCTGGGCTGAGGGAAGGTCGCTGGGATATGACAACGGGCCTGTTCATTTCCGAGGAACGAAGGAAGCTCGTGGATTTTACACGACCGATCTGGTCACTGCCGGACGGGTTGATGGTCGCCAAGGGCAACCCCCTTGAGCTGAACGGTTATAGGTCCCTCGCCCGGCACCGTTCGGCAGTGCTCGCCGTGATATCCGGCCAGATTCAACATCAGACTGCGCTACACAATGGCGTACCACCTCAACGGATCAAGACATTCGCCACACAGGCCGAAGCAGCCGAAGGCGTCGCTACAGGCCACGCGCAGGCCTATGCGAGTGTCGCCATGGCGCATCGCGGCTATATCGCCGGCCGGCCTGGCGCGCCCCTTAGTCTCATCGACGTCCCGGCCTCCGAAAACCCGCCAGCGGCCGGTGCGTTCGCTCTGGCCAAAGGCAACAACACGCTGCGCCAACGCGTTGACCGATGCCTAGGCGATCTGCTTGGAAGCGCTTGGCACCGGGAAATGATGGAGCAATACGGCTTTTCCGATAGCGATATCGATCGGCTGCTCTGATCCAGCCAGGCGACATTCAGAGCTTGATCACATACTCCTTGCGCGTCGTCTCAAACACTTCCCACGTGCCCTTGAAGCCCGGCCTCAACACGAAGCTGTCGCCGGCGCGCACGGTGCGCGCCTCGCTGCCGTCCTCGGCGACGACCGAGACGCCGGACAGGATGTGGCAGAACTCCCATTCGTCGTAGACGATGCGCCATTTGCCGGGCGTTGCTTCCCAGATGCCGGCATAGAGGCCGCCGTCGCGCTCCTCGACATTCCAGGTGCGGAATTTCGGATCGCCGGAAATCACCCGGTCCGGGGCCGGCGCGCCGGCCTCCGGTTCCACAGCTTCAACATCAACCGCAAGAAAGGCCGACATCTCAGACCTTGCCAAGCGCCTGTTCGAGGTCGGCGACGATGTCGTTGACGTCCTCGATGCCGATCGACAGCCGCACCGTATCCGGGCCGGCGCCGGCCGCGACCTTCTGCTCGTCGGAGAGCTGGCGGTGCGTGGTCGAGGCCGGATGGATGACCAGTGACTTGGTGTCGCCGACATTGGCGAGGTGCGAGAACAGCTCCAGCGCCTCGACGAACTTGACGCCGGCTTCGTAGCCGCCCTTGAGGCCGAAGGTGAAGACAGCACCCGCGCCCTGCTGCGAGTATTTCTTCTGCAGCGCGTTGTTCTTGTCGCTTGGCAGGCCGGGATAGTTCACCCAGGCGACCTTCGGATGATTGGAGAGCCAGGCGGCAACGGTGATGGCGTTGTCGCAATGGCGCTGCATGCGCAGCGGCAGCGTTTCGAGGCCAGTCAGGATCAGGAAGGCGTTGAAGGGCGAGATCGCCGGGCCGAGGTCGCGCAGGCCGAGCACGCGCGCGGCGATCGCGAAGGCGAAATTGCCGAAAGTCTCGTGCAAGACGATGCCGCCATATTCCGGGCGTGGCTGCGACAACATCGGATATTTGCCCGACTTCGACCAGTCGAAGGTGCCGCCGTCGATGAGGGCGCCGCCGATAGAATTGCCGTGGCCGCCGATGAACTTGGTCAGCGAGTGCACGACGATGTCGGCGCCGTGCTCGATCGGCCGCACTAGGTAGGGCGAGGCCAGCGTGTTGTCGACGATCAGCGGCAGGCCGTGCTTGCGGGCGATGTCGCCGATCTTCTCGATGTCGACGAAGGTGCCGCCCGGATTGGCGAGGCTTTCGATGAAGATCGCCTTGGTCCTGTCGTCGATCTGGCTCTCGAAGGTCGAGACGTCGTTGGTGTCGGCCCAGCGCACCTCCCAGCCATAGTTCTTGAAGGCGTGGCCGAACTGGTTGATCGAACCGCCATAGAGCTTGTTGGCGGCGACGAAATTGTCGCCCGGCTGCATCAGATTGTGGAACACCAGCACCTGCGCGCCATGGCCTGAGGCAACGGCGAGCGCCGCCGTGCCGCCTTCAAGTGCCGCAAGCCGCTCTTCGAGCACGGCCTGCGTCGGGTTCATGATGCGCGTATAGATGTTGCCGAAGGCCTTTAGGCCGAACAACGAAGCGGCGTGGTCGGCGTCATCGAAGACATAGGAGGTCGTCTGGTAGATCGGCGTGGCGCGCGCGCCGGTCGCCGGATCGGGCTTTGCGCCTGCATGAACAGCAAGTGTGTTGAAACCGGGCGTACGGGTCATCGAAACCTCCTCTCTAAACTTTCTCGAAAATCGCCGGGCATTCTTGGCGAAGCGCGGCTGTGAATGCAAAGAAGAAAATACCTTTCGGCAGACGATCTGGAACGAACGCCGGGGGAAATCCAGTTCTTCCCGGAATAATTTTGCGCGCCTGGCGGGCAGCCTATTTCTGCCGCACACCGAAGCTTTGAAAGCCCTGGCGCATCAGCGGCTTCTTCGACGACAACACGCCGGAATTCACGCCGGTCCAGCCGATCTCGCCGGACAGCTTGCCGTATTCGATCTTCGGGCAGCGGTTCATCACCACCTTGATGCCGGCCGCCTCGGCGCGGGCGGCGGCCTCGTCATCGCGCACGCCGAGCTGCATCCAGAGAACTTTCGGCAGCGGATCGAGCTTCAGCACCTGGTCGACAATGCCCGGCACCGCCGAGGAGGCGCGGAAAATATCGACCATGTCGACCGGCTGCGGCAGATCGGCCAGGCTGGCGTAAACCGTGCGGCCCAGGATCTCCTTGCCGGCATGGCCGGGATTGATCGGGAACACCGAAAAGCCCTTGGCCTGCAGATATTTCAGCACGAAAAAGCTCGGCCGCACGTCATTGGGCGAGGCGCCGACCATGGCAATCGTCTTCACCGAATTGAGGATGCCGCCGATGTATGAATTGTCGTAGCTATCGTGGTTCATGCGGCTTCCTGCGGTAGTGATAGCGATAGAGTTCACGATTGAACCCGAGCGAGGCATAGAGTGCACGGCCAGCCACATTGTCGGCCACCACCTGCAGGCACGCCGCCGATGCACCGGCCCGTCGCGCCCAGTCGATGAGGCCGCCTACCGTCTTTTGGCCCAAGCCTTGCTGCCTGAAACGGCCATCGGTTTCAACCGATTCCACCACAAGCAACCCGTTGCGGATGACACCATAGGCCAGAGCGGCAATTTCGCTGTCGCGCCGGCAGGACACGAATGCCCGGTCGCCGAAGATCAGCCCGGTCATCTCGCGAAAGACACGGCGATCGGTGTCGTCATAGGCGCCCATGCGAAACCGCGCCGCGAACCAGTCCACGCCCGGCGCGGGCGAAACCGTGACCTGGTCGTCCAGGACCTCCGCAAGGTCGTCAATCCCGGCAAGGAGGTGGATCGTTCCCCTTCCCGTTGGTAGCCGCGCTGCTCGAGCGCGGTTTCGAGCTCGTTGGCGATGTCGGGCACGCGAAACAGCGGCGTCTGGCCGTGGCTCGCATAGAAGGTCTCGGCGGCGTCGATCACCCCGTCAGGTGCTCCGCGGTCTCCGCGCAAAGGATTGGCCGAGTTGGTACGACGGATCCGCCCGCCCGATTGCCTGAAGAGCCACCCGTCGACGATCGTCTCGGTTGCGGCTGGCCAGCCTTCGCGGCAAGCCTGCTCGATCCGCCAATTGAGATCATCGTCGCCGGCAGTCATTCGTTGTCCTCCCGCAGCGCTTCCTCCATAAACATGTCAGGATCGCTGCAGAAGTCGCGCATCATGCGAAAATGATCGGTGTCGCGAAAATCGGTTGGGTCGAGGCCGAAGCGGCTGATGCGGAAGAGCCGCGCGTTCGGGCAGGCCATCAGCAGCGGCGAGTGCGTGGCCATGATCACCTGAGCGGTGCCGGACTGGTCCATCCGCCGGAGCAGTTTCAAGAGTTCGATCTGGCGCGTCGGCGACAGCGCGCTTTCGGGTTCGTCGAGGATATAGATGCCTTGCCGGCGGCAGCGTTCCTCGAAGAAGCGGATGAAACCCTCGCCGTGCGACCAGGAGAGGAAATCGGGCGGCGGTGGTTTGAACGGATCTTCAAGCGCCGCCTTATCGAGATAGCGGGCGACCGAATAAAAAGATTCGGCCCGGAAGAACCAGCCGGCGGTGACCTTCGGCAGCCAATGGGCCCGGAATGTGCCGGCGAGTGACGCGCCGCTCTTGTCGATGGCAATGGAATGGTCGACTGGACGGTAGCCCTTGCCGCCGCCAGCCTCGTCATAACCGGCCAGCGCGCCGACGGCTTCGAGCAGCGTCGATTTGCCGGTGCCGTTCTCGCCGACGATGATGGTGATCGCGGTCGTGAATTCGAGCTCGAACTCACGTTCCCGAAAGATCGGCAGGTTCCAGGGATACTGGTCCCAGTCGACGACCCGCGACGGCTCGAGCAGGATGCGCTTGAGATAAGGCGCTTTCAGCCGCGTCAGTTGCTTGCGGGCAGCCACGTCGAGCTCTCAGCGATGGAAAAGCATGGCTCCATTACGGGTCGGCTACTCGTCGGCCCATTCCGGCTTGCGCTTGCCGATGAAGGCGCCGATGCCTTCCTCAGCGTCGCGCGCCAGCATGTTTTCCACCATCACGCGGCCGGTATAGGCGTAGGCGTCGGCGAGCCCCATTTCGGCCTGAGCATAAAAGGCTTCCTTACCGGTCCTGACGACCAAAGAGGATTTCGAAGCAATGGTTTGCGCGTATTTGTTGACAACCTGATTCAGATATTCACGCGGCACGATGCGGTTGATCAGGCCGAAATCCTTGGCGGTCGCGGCGTCTATCGTCTCACCGGTCAGCAGCATTTCCATCGCCTGCTTGCGCGAGACGTTGCGCGACAGCGCAACCATCGGCGTCGAACAGAACAGGCCGATGTTGACGCCCGGCGTGCAGAAACTCGCCTCATGCGAGGCAATGGCAAGATCGCAGCTCGCAACCAGCTGCAGGCCGGCGGCGGTGGCGAGGCCATCGACCTCAGCGATCACTGGCTTGAGATGGCGCACGATCGTCTGCATCAAGGTCGTGCAGGCCGCGAAGGTCTTCTCGAAGAAGGCCTTGCCCCGGTCGGGCTCGGCGCGATGCGCGGTCATCTCCTTGAGATCGTGGCCGGCGCAAAACACTTTTCCGGACGCGGCGAGGATAATGACGCGCACGGATTTGTCGTCTTTCGCGCGATCGAACTCGGCCTGAAGTGCCGCCATCGTTGCCAGCGAGAGCGCATTGGCCGGCGGGCTGGCGAGCGTGAGGCGCAGGACGCCTTTGTCCTGACTGGCAAAAACGGGACCTTCGGCGACGGCCGGTTTCATGGCAACGACTTCAGCCATTTTCAAACCTCCGGGGTTCAGCGTTCGCATGGAGCAACAGAACTAGCACGCTGCCGGTTGAAGAACAGCCGCGAGACGTGTTTTCTCCGTCACACCGTTTGGTCCAGGCACATGATGCCTGGAGCCTCTTGTCCATATAGGAAATCGAGCATGCCAGCCCAAAGCAATCTGAAGCCGGTGCTGACCGCCGCCGAGGCCAACACGCTGATGGCAAGCGTCTATCCGCAGCTCAACGACCAGTTCACCTTCTACGAGGCGCTGGATGTGTTTCCAGGCGGTTGCACGGTGCGGCTCAATGCCGGCGAGCGGCATTTGCGGCCGGGCGGCACGGTTTCGGGCCCGTCGCTGTTCACGCTGGCCGACATTGGCGGCTATGTCTGCGTGCTTTCGCACGCGGGGCCGGACGCGCTTTCGGTGACCACCAACCTCAACATCAACTTCATGCGCAAGGCCGAGGCCGGTCCGATCGACGGCCATTGCCGGATCCTCAAGCTCGGCCGGAGTCTGATGGTGTTCGACATCGACATCGTTGCCGGGCCCGACAAGCACACCGTGGCGCATGCCACCGGCACCTATTCGATCCCGCCGAAACGGGTGTTATAGTGATAACGGCAACCAGAAGCGTGCTGGAACTCGAAATGAAGACCTATTTTGCCTTGGTCGACAAAGACTCCGGCAGCGCGTTCGGTATTCGCTTTCCCGATGTACCTGGCTGCTTTTCAGCTGCGGACGACGTGAAAGACGTCGTGCGGAACGCTACCGAAGCACTACAGTTTTGGGCGGAGAGCATGCCGGTTCCCGAACCGTCCGGCTACGAAACCCTTGTCGTACTCCCTGACATACGCAAGTCCCTCGCCGAAGGGAGCTATCTGGTATCTGTGCTGCAATAAGACTGAAGCAATCATGCAATTTTATGTGGTAAAATAATACCTTCTTGTCAAACCATTGTTTTTATTTACTTTTTCCAGCTATAGCACTTTTCCCGCGGCTTGACGCACATAACCCCCTCGCCTATAAGTCGTCGCGAAGCAGCGGCCCGCAAAGGCCGCCGTTTTGTTATTGGCGGCGGGCAAGCGCTTTTCGTCAATCCAAGCAACAAGAAACGCCTTCCCTTGTGAAGGTCCGAACCGAAAGCAGAAAACATGACAACCTTTTCGCAGAAGCCTGCGGATGTGGTGAAGAAGTGGATCCTGATCGACGCCGAAGGTCTCGTCGTCGGTCGTCTGGCCACTGTCATCGCCAACCATCTTCGCGGCAAGCACAAGCCGACCTTCACCCCGCATGTCGACGACGGCGACAATGTCATCGTCATCAATGCCGACAAGGTGGTGTTCACCGGCAAGAAGTTCACCGACAAGGTCTATTACTGGCACACCGGCCACCCCGGCGGCATCAAGGAGCGCACCGCGCGCCAGCTGCTCGAGGGTCGTTTCCCCGAGCGTGTCGTCGAGAAGGCCGTTGAGCGCATGGTCCCGCGTGGCCCGCTCGGTCGTCGCCAGATGAAGAATTTGCGCGTCTATGCAGGCGCCGAGCATCCGCATGTCGCCCAGCAGCCAGAAGTCCTCGACGTGGCCAAGCTGAATTCCAAGAACAAGAAGGTCGCATAAGATGGCTGAGCTTTCCTCGCTCGCAGAACTGGGCGCCGCCACCGGCAACACCAACACCCAGGCTGCCGCGCCCGTCCATGTCCAGAAGCTCGACAAGTCGGGCCGCGCCTATGCCACCGGCAAGCGCAAGAACGCCATCGCGCGCGTCTGGGTGAAGCCGGGTTCCGGCAAGATCGTCGTCAACGAGAAGGAATTCGCGAGCTATTTCGCGCGTCCGGTGCTGCAGATGATCCTCAACCAGCCGATCGTGGCGGCCAACCGCGCCGGTCAATACGACATCATCGCCACCGTCGTCGGCGGCGGTCTCTCCGGTCAGGCCGGTGCTGTGCGTCACGGCATCTCCAAGGCGCTGACCTACTATGAGCCGGCGCTGCGCTCCGTGCTCAAGAAGGGTGGCTTCCTGACCCGCGACAGCCGCGTCGTCGAGCGCAAGAAGTACGGCAAGGCCAAGGCCCGCCGCAGCTTCCAGTTCTCGAAGCGCTAAGCTTACGGCTTACAGATTTCTCGAAAGGCCGCCTCCGGGCGGCCTTTGTTTTCGCGCAGCTAGTAACCACGCCCGGCCGGCGTCTTGATGTAGTCGATGAAGGCGCGCAGCGGCGCCGGCACCAGGCGCCTCCCGGGATAGTAGAGGAACGGCCCGGAAAACTCCTGCCACCACGGCTCGAGGACGGGCTCGAGCGCGCCGCTTTTAAAGTGCGGGCGCACCCAGTCCTCGAAAAGCCAAAGGATGCCGACGCCTGCAATTGCCGCGTCGACGGCGAGGTCGACGCCTCCACCGATGCTGACGACCAATGGCCCCGTGGGATCGACCCGCACCACCTCGCCATCCCGCTCGAACTCCCAAGGCGTCATGACCCCGCTTGGGAAGCGGCCGCGCACGCAGGCATGACCAAGCAGATCACGGGGATGCTGCGGCCGACCGTGCCGGTCAAGGTAGGCCGGGGCGGCGGAAGTGGTGAAGCGCTGGACGCGCGGTCCGATCGGCACCGCGATCATGTCCTGCTCCAGCCGCTCGTCATAGCGGATGCCGGCATCGCAGCCGGCCACCAGCAGATCGATAAAGTTCTCCTCGGCAATCACCTCCAGCCGGATCGCAGGGTAGGCGGCGAGAAATCCCGGAACGATTTTGGGCAGCACCAATCGGGAGGCGCTGATCGGCACGTTGAGCCGCAGCGTGCCAGCCGGCCGATCGCGAAAACCGTTGACTACGTCGAGCGCTGCTTCGACCTCGCCCAGCGCCGGACCGAGCCGCGCCAGCAGGCTCGCGCCGGCCTCGGTCAGGGCAACGCTGCGTGTGGTGCGGTTGAACAGCCTGACGCCCAGTTGGGTCTCGAGACGCCGGATGGCCTCGCTGAGTGCGGAAGCGCTACCTGCCGTCGCGCGGGCGCCCTCGCGAAAACCGCCGGCACGCGCCACCGCCAGGAATGCCTGGAGATCGTTGAGGTCGGTTGAAGCCATTGTTCGCAAACCCGCACAAGCCGTTTGGATTATACCCGGTTATCGAGACAGCGACTATGCCCTATCTCCTTCGCCAAGAGATCAGGAGAAGCAGCATGTCCAGTATCGATAAGTCCGGCACCTACAAACTCGGCGACCGCTCGGTCCATCGCCTTGGCTATGGCGCCATGCAGCTTGCAGGCCCTCACGTTTTCGGTCCGCCTAAGGATCATGACGCGGCCATTGCGGTGTTACGCGAAGCGGTTGCGAATGGGGTCAACCACATCGACACCAGCGACTACTACGGTCCTTATGTCACCAACCAACTGATCCGCGAAGCGCTGTCGCCCTATCCCAACGATCTCGTCATCGTCACCAAGATCGGGGCTCGCCGCGGCAGCGATGCCTCCTGGCTTCCCGCCAACTCGCCCAAGGAACTGGAGCAGGCGGTGCACGACAATCTGCGAAATCTTGGACTTGAGGTGCTCGACGTCGTCAATCTGCGTATCATGTTCGGCATGGGCCCGACCGAGGGATCGATCGAAGCGCAACTGACGGCGCTTGCCGAACTGCAGCGCAAGGGCCTGGTGCGCCATATCGGCCTGAGCAACGTCACGCATGCGCAGATCGAGGAAGGCCGCGGAATCGCCGAGATCGTCTGCGTGCAGAACCAGTATAATCTGGCACACCGGAATGATGACGGATTGATCGACGAACTGGCGCGCGCCGGCATCGCCTACACGCCGTTCTTCCCGCTCGGCGGCTTCAGTCCGCTGCAATCCTCGACTCTGTCGGACGTGGCCGAACGTCTTGGCGCAACGCCGATGCAGGTGGCGCTGGCCTGGCTGCTGCAGCGTTCGCCCAATGTGCTGCTGATCCCGGGCACATCGTCCGTGGGGCATCTGCGGGAGAACCTGGCGGTTGCGGAGTTGAAGCTGCCGGCTGAAGTGTTGCAGGAGCTGGATGGCGTGGCGAAGGCGGCATAGGCCGGCGCCATCACCCCGCCCGCGCCTGCGGCGCGACCTCCCCATCAAGGGGAGGTAGGGCGCCGCGCTTTTTACACGATGGCCTACCCCAGGCAGGAGCCAGTGGCGAAACTGCCGCAACCTCCTACCTCCCCTCGATGGGGAGGTCGGCGCGAAGCGCCGGGCGGGGTGAAGCGCCGACGCCTACTAATTAATGCTCGCCGTATGTGCCGGCTCATGCCCATCGACCGCATAAGGCACGCGAAGCCCATTCGCCGTCAGCCAGTCGATCGCAGCCTTCGGCTCGTCGGTCTGGATGATGGTGGCGCCGCGGTCGACCCAGAAGCCCCATGCTTCGCGCGGCAGGCTGGCGGCGACGGCCAGTTCGTCGCCGCGGCCGCCGGCGAGGAAGCCGCCCGGCTTGTTGACGATGGCGTAGGTGTCGGCCCAGAGATGCCAGTCGCCGCGAGCGGCCTCTGCCCGCATGCGGCTGCTGAACAATGGCCCGCCGGTCGCGGTCAACGTCTCGGCGCCGTTGCGCCAATTGATGAGCTCAATGGCGCGCGGCGCGAAGGCCTTGTCGACATCACCGGCGAAAGCGGCGTCGTGTACGGCATCGTCGGCAAGGATCGGCATAAACTGGAAGCCGCCGCCGGCCTTGGCAAGCGCTGCCCTGGCGGCGTCGATGCGCTGGCCGTTCCACAGGTTCTCCTTGACGATCACCTGATCGGCCATGCCGAGATCACGCGCCACCGCGATCATGCCGGGCAGGTCCGTCACCTCGAGCTTGTTGTCGAGGTTGATGAGTATCCGGTCCCTCGTCGCCAGCAGCATCTCGCGCAACGTCGAGACCGGTTCGTTGGTGACGGCGCCCGTGCCTTCGACTACCAGCCGGCACGTCTTCAGCTCGGCCAGCGTGTAGTCCACCACCTCGCCCTTGCAGGTGGTCGTGCGGTCGAGCCAGCTGTCATGCATGACGACGAACACGCCGTCCTTCGAGCGCCGGATGTCGACCTCGACGATCTCGGCGCCGATGGCGATCGCACCCTCGACCGCGGCCAGCGAATTCTCGGCATAAAGCGTCTTACCGGCCTGCATGCTGCCGGCGCGGTGCGCGGCGATCATGACATGGTCGCGCCACTGGTTGGCGTGCTCGAAGCGGTCGAGGATCTGGCTGGCGCGGGTCCCGCCGGCTAAGCTTTGGCCGGCGGCGGTGGCAAGGGCAGCGGAAAACAGCAGGCTCAGCCAGAGTGTTCGCATCGGGAATCGCTCCGTTCCGGGTCGCAACCCGGTTAGGCGATGCCCATGACAGGCCGGTGAACGAAGCCGGCTAGATGTTCAGCCGGAAGTGGCCTCAGATCCGCTTGGCAACGCGCCGGAACCAGGCCAGCGCCGGCATTTCGACGAAGCGCCAGGTGAACCACGACGCAACGACCACGGTGACCAGCATGGTCACGAGGGCGATGAAACCGAGCCATGGCGAACCGACGCCGAAGCCGGTTGCCGGATCGCCGCGCAGCACAAGATCGCCAACGATGCCGAGCTCGAGCTTGCGCTCGAGGATGCCGCCGACGTTGACCATGCGGGCCTGGATGAAGAGGTGGACCATATAGATCGAATAGGAGAGCGCGCCCAGCATCAGCATCGGCCGGCTGCGCAGCAAGGCGCTGACCCAGCCGCCTTCATGGGCAAATAGATAGAGCGCGAGCGCGAAGACGAAGGGCGCCGCGATGCCGGCATCGTTGGTTCCGGCAACCGATACGAACATGCCGATCACCGCGATCATCGCGAGCTCGGCCAGCGTCCAGACGATACGCCCTGCCCCGCCGGCCAGCGACTGTCGTGCCGCTGCAATGGAATCGTGCTGAAACCAGGCCAGAAGCGCGCCAAGCGAAAAGCCGTACAGGCAGCGGATGAAGCCGAAATCGAAAGACACGTCCATATGGTGGGTCGAGACAGCAAGCAGGAACAAGGGCGCTGTGACCGCCGCGGCGACGAACCAGATCCAGGCGCGCCTGCCGGTAGCAAAGACGACACCGGCAAACAGAAGATAGGCAAAGAACTCCGCCGAAATGCTCCAGCTGGGCGCATTCCAGGTCAGATGGTCCTGAACGCCCATGCCCTGCAGCAAAAGCAGGTTGGCGACCAGGCTTTTCAAGTCGAAGCCGCCGGTGAAGGGCGCCGGCCCTGTCCCGTGCACGGCCGGCAGCGCCAGCCGGAGCACCTCGAAGCCGGCGAAGGCGGCAAGCATCAGCACATGCAACGGATAGATGCGGCCAAAACGCACCAGCGCGAAGCGACCGAGCTCATCCGGCTCATTGAGCCGGCCGCCATAAGAGCTGGCGATGACGAAACCGGACAGGACGAAGAAGAAATCGACGAACAGATAGGAGCCGCCGACAAAGGTGCTTTGCGAAATCATGGAACTGGTCGGGAAATGGTACAGCGCCACCAGCAACGCGCAGATGCCGCGCCAGGAATCGAGCACCAGGAAGCGCTCGCCGGCCCGCGTGCCGACACGGGTCGCTGCCGGGGTTGGTGCAAGGTTCAGCAAAGCAGCCTGCGTCATGATGGTACGAATCCTGTGTTGCCATGGCACTCGCCGCGCGCCATTCCCTCTCCACAAGCTGTGACTGGCATGTTGCATGCCGGTTCTGTAGTTGTGGCTGCCCGATGAAAACGAGGACCCGTAATGGCGAATAACGAGATCGACCACGCCTTCACAGCCCGCTCCAAAACAGGCGCGTCGTTCGAGCCGACCTATGCTGGCGCGCTGTCGTTCATGCGGCGCAAATATTCCAAGGACGTGAAGGGCGCGGACGCGGTCGTGTGGGGCGTTCCTTTCGATGCCGCCGTCACCAACCGTCCCGGCGCGCGCTTCGGGCCGCAGGCGATCCGCCGCGCCTCGGCGATCCTGGACAACGACCCGCAATACCCGTTCTCGCGCGACCTGTTCGAACATCTCTCGGTGGTCGACTATGGCGATTGCCTGCTCGACAGCGGCAACCACCAGAAGACGCCCGGCACGATCGAACGCGAGGCGGCCAAGATCCTGAAATCAGGCGCTTTCCTGCTGACGCTGGGCGGCGACCATTTCATCACCTGGCCGATCCTGAAGGCGCATGCTGCCATCCACGGGCCCTTGGCGCTGGTGCAGTTCGACGCGCATCAGGACACCTGGCCGGATGACGGCAAGCGCATCGACCACGGCTCCTTCGTCGCGCGGGCGGTCAACGAGGGCATCATCGACCCTGACCGTTCGATCCAGATCGGCATCCGCACGCATGCTCCGGACAGTTTCGGCATCAAGATCCTCTACGGCCATGAGGTCGAGGAGATGCGCGCCTCCGACATCGCCTACGCCATCGTCGACCGCACCGGCGGCAAGAAGACCTATCTCACCTTCGACATCGATTGCCTCGACCCGGCCTTCGCGCCCGGCACCGGCACGCCGGTCGCCGGCG
Source organism: Mesorhizobium sp. ORM8.1 (assembly GCF_053005525.2). Classification (NCBI taxonomy): domain Bacteria; kingdom Pseudomonadati; phylum Pseudomonadota; class Alphaproteobacteria; order Hyphomicrobiales; family Phyllobacteriaceae; genus Mesorhizobium; species Mesorhizobium sp. ORM8.1. The sequence continues at coordinate 310,160 of NZ_CM132600.1, forward strand.
GCCCGTCGTCGGCAAAGATGCTGTCGACGCTTCGACAGCTCGGCCAGGTCGACATCGTCGGCGCCGACATCGTCGAGGTTGCGCCGGCCTACGATCATGCCGATATTACGGCGATCGCCGGATCGATCATCGCCATGCACTATCTCGGCCTGCTGGCGGAGCGAAAAGCACGGGCCGAGGACTTGAACAACGGAAATCATGCCGCGATAAATCACGCGCAGGGCATATAGGCTTGGAATTGCAGGGAATTTAATAAGAGATGAAACCGAAGATCTTCATTGACGGCGAGCACGGCACGACTGGATTGCAGATCAGGGCGCTGCTGGCCGATCGCGGCGACCTGGAGATCATCTCGATCCCGACGGAGCGCCGCAAGGAAGCCGCCGCGCGCGCGGAGTTCCTCAATGCCGCCGATGTCGCGATTCTGTGCCTGCCGGATGCCGCCGCCAAGGAAAGCGTATCGCTGATCGAGAACGATACGACCAAGGTCATCGACGCCTCGACCGCGCATCGCGTTGCCGAGGGCTGGGAATACGGCTTTGCCGAGCTGGACAAGGACCAGGCGAAGAAGATCGCCAACGCGATGCGCGTCGCCAATCCGGGCTGCTGGCCGCAAGGTCCGATCGCGACGCTGCGGCCGCTGGTTGCTGCCGGGCTTTTGCCGGCGGATTTCCCGGTCACCGTCAACGGCATCTCCGGCTATTCCGGCGGCGGCCGGCCGATGATCGAGGACTATGTCGGCAAGGGCGAAGATGCGCCCGAGTTCCTGCCCTACGGCCTGACGCTGCAGCACAAGCATGTGCCGGAGCTCAGGACCTATGCGAAGCTGTCGCATGATCCGATCATGCAGCCGGCGGTCGGCAATTTCGCGCAAGGCATGATCACGGTGGTGCCGCTGCAGCTCGGCGGCCTCGATCGTGTGCCGACCGGCGCCGAGCTCCATGCGGCGATCGCCGACCATTTCGCCGCGATCGACGGCGGTGTCGTCGAGGTCGCGCCCTATACGCATATGGAGCGCATGACCGAGATCGACCCCGAGGTGTTCAACGGCACCAATCGGATGAAGGTCTATGTGTTTGCCAATGACGACCGGGCGCAGGCGCTGCTGCTTGCCGTCTACGACAATCTCGGCAAGGGCGCGTCGGGCGCCGCGGTGCAGAACCTCGACCTGATGCTCGGCATCAAGCCCTGAGCGGTCCATGCAGGCCTTTCCCGAGCGCTGGAAGGTCAGCGCGCTCGAGCTTATTGCCGAAACCTTCTCCAGCCGCATCTGGAAGGTCGTGCGCGACGACGGCTCGGTTGCGATCGTCAAGGACCTGAAGCCGTTCGACGATGTGGCTGACGAATTACGCGGCGAGCATTTCCTGGCCTGGCGGCGCGGCGAAGGCGCGGTGCGGCTGCTCGGCCGTGACGGCCACCGCATGCTCCTCGAATATGCCGGCGACAGGCTGCTCTCGCAGCATCTTGCCGAGCACGGCGACGATGCCGCGACAGCGATCGCGGCCGAGGTGATGACGAGGCTGTTCTCGCCTTCTAGTCATACGCCTCCACCTGACCTGCAGCCGTTGCGCGAACGGTTCGTCAGCCTGTTCCGGGCGGCACGGAAAGACCGTGATGGCGGCCGCGACACGCTCTATGTTGAAGCTGCGGCGATTGCGGAACGCCTGCTTGCCGATCCGCATGTCGTCCACCCGCTGCACGGCGACCTCCACCACGACAACATCCTGCTCGGGCCGCGCGGCTGGCTGGCGATCGACCCCAAGGGCGTCATCGGTGATCCCGGCTTCGATGCAGCCAACATGTTCTACAATCCACTCGACCGCGACGACCTCTGCCTCGATCCGCGTCGGATCGCGCACATGGCTGAGGTCTTCGGCACGACGCTTGGACAGTCGCCGCGCGCCATCCTCGATCATGCGATCGCCTATGGCTGCCTGTCCGCCGCCTGGCACCGCGAGGACAGAAACGCGGTCGACGAGAACCGTGAACTGGCCGTCGCTGAAGCGATACGCAAGGTGCGGGCGCAATTCTGATCGCCAAAGCACCGGCGGTAACCGCGGATTCACCATGATCGGCTACTGATGAAGGCGGCCCTTTATAAAGGATTCTCCATGGTCAGCGCGATTTCAAGCTCCGTCCAGTCGGTGCAAAATTCCTCATCCACCTCGGCCGACAGCGCGGCCCAGGAGGCTGACCTCGAAAAGCAGATCCAGGCCCTGGAAGATCAGGCAAAGGCGGCTCAGGATGAGGCCGACGCGGCCAGGCTGCGGCAGCAGGCCGCGGCGCTGCAAGCCAAGCTCGACGCGCTCACGGCTGCCGACAATGCGAAGCAGGTCGAGCAGAACCAGTCGACATCGCCAACTGCCGTTGCGCGCCAGGCGGAGTTCGACAACGAACCGACGACGCAGTCACACCTGTTTTCAATGTAAACCTTAGCCTCTGACCGAGACTTCTGTCGGCAGCAGATAAGCGCCCTTGGTGCCGCGCCAATGCGCGGCGGCGAAACCGAGAAGGATCAGCGCGAAACCCTGGTGGGTAAGCGCCATGTGCAGCGGCACCTGCATCAGCAGCGTGCCGATGCCGATCGAGGCCTGCACGACGACCAGCAGGAATAAAAGCGTGGCGCGGCGGGCATGCGTGGTGCCGGGCAGACGTCGCCAGGTTGCGATCATCTGCCAGAGCGCCACGAGAAAGATCGTGTAAGCGCCGATGCGGTGCACGAACTGCACCGTCTTCGGGCTCTCGAAGAAGTTGCGCCAGGCCGGTTCCAGCAACAGCAGGTCGGACGGGATGATCTTGCCGTCCATCAGCGGCCAGGTGTTGTAGGAAAGCCCGGCGTCGAGCCCGGCGACCAAGCCACCAAGATAGATCTGGATCAGCGCCAGGAGCACGATGAAACCGGCAAGCCGTTGCGTCGAGCGATCGGCGGCGGGTTCGGAATGCGGGGCCAGGCCGCGCGCGACCACCATTGTGGCCGTGAAGATCAGCGCGGCCATCGTCAGATGCGTGGCCAGCCGGTATTGGCTGACCGAGACACGGTCGACCAAGCCCGAAGCCACCATCCACCAGCCGATGGCGCCTTGCAGGCCTCAAGCAGGAGGATGCCGACGAGCTTTGGCCCGAGGCCGCGTTCGACGCGACGCGTCGCCCAGAAGAACAACAGCGGCAAGGCAAAGACGACGCCGACGCTGCGGGCAAGGATGCGGTGCGCCCATTCCCACCAGAAGATCGACTTGAACGCCTCGATGGTCATGCCCTTGTTGAGCTCGGTATATTGCGGGATCTGCTGGTAGCGCTGGAACTCTTCCTGCCACTCGGCGGCATTGAGCGGCGGGATCACGCCATGGATCGGCTGCCACTCGGTGATCGACAGGCCGGACTCGGTCAACCGGGTGGCGCCGCCGACCAGCACGAGCGCGAACAGCACGAGCAGCACGACATAGAGCCAGCCACGCACCAAAGCGCGGTTGGTGAGGTCGCGGTCGCGGGCGGCGTAAGGAGCCGTGGCGGTGATGGCAGCCATGGGCGTGTCCCGGCGGTTGAAAACGCCGGATTGGTGGACCATGGCCGCCCGCCTGGCAAGGCCGGACAGCGCGGCACGCCGTCGCGCCGGCCCGCGACGGTTGCGCGCGTGCGCCATTCGGCCTAAGCGATGCGCGTCAACGGGACCGCGACATGCCCCTTCGCCTGAAAAAGCTGATCGGAACCATTCTGCTGGTGGCGCTCGTCATCATCTATGCGCTGATCGCCTCGGCCATCGCGGTCACCAGGCTGGTCGAATATGGCCCGATGGTGCATTTCCTGTTTTTCCTGTTCAGCGGCCTGCTCTGGGTGCTGCCGGCCATGGGGATCATCAAATGGCTGATGGTGGAGCCGCGCCCGAAAGGGTGAATAGCACAAGCCTCGGCAAAGACACGGACGCCGCGGCGGCCGATCCGGTCAGATCGTCACAACCATCTTGCCGGCATTGGCGAGCGGCGTCGTCACGCCCGACAGCATCGTGCGGATATGCGCCACGCTCTGGTAGCGGCCGTTGACGGAGATGCGCGGCAGCGCATGCAGGAAGCCGGCATGCTCGGCCCTGAGCACGCCGTGCCGTGTGGTCACCGCCGAGGCATAGCCGGCGTCGCGGGCAAAGCCCACCTCGCGGCAGCCGACGGCGCTGGCATAGCCGTAAGGGTAGGCGAAATGGCGCGGCTCCTGGCTGAGCTTTTCCTGGAGGATGCGGCGGACGTCGCCGATTTCGTGGCGCGCGTCGGCTTCCGCCAGCCGCTTCAAATTGCGATGGTTGACGGTATGCGCGCCGATCGTCACCAGCGGGTGCGCGGCCATCGTGCGGAGCTCGTCCCAATTCATCAAGGTGCATGAGCGGCCAGAGCCGAAATTGTAGCCATTGGCGCGCGCCAGCTCGCGCAGCGCCGCCCCCTGCTCTGCCTCCGGCACTTCGAGGGTCAGCCAGGCGTTCAGCCGAGCAACGGCCTGGATCTTTCGGCCAGGCGTCGCGCAATCGATCATCGTCATTCCGCTCGGAGTCTTCAGCGTCAGGCGTGCGCTGGTATCGACGATATCTTCGACCACGTCCCACCACAGGTCGGCGGCGCCATCGATCAGGCCTGGCGCGGCATAGATAGTGATCGGCGCGCCGTGTTTTTCCAGCACCGGCAGCGCTTCGGTCATGTTGTCACGATAAGCGTCGTCGGCGGTGATGGTGGCGAACTGGCCGCCCTTCCCGCCAAGCCCGATGCGCTCGATCGCTTCATCAAGGGAAACAAAGGCATAGCCCCTAGCCTTCATGTCGGCGATCAGCGCGTCGAGGAAGGCCGGGGCGATGTTCAAGTGGCGATTGACGCTGTTCGGCTTCTCCGGCGTCGCGGTGACACGATGCAGCATCAAAATGGCGCCGATGCCGCCGACAAACGGCTTTGCCAACGGGGCAAGGCCGGTGTAGCGGGCAAGGTTCAATGCCAGCTTTCGGATTGCCTCGCCCCCGTGGATCATTCCTTCACCTTTTGCGCCTAGGCTTATCCAAGCACGAAGTGCGCCTATGCGAACCCCCAGATCGGAACCATTACGTCTTAAGGATTGAGGTATGGTTGACGCCGCCGCGTCATTTGACGGCAATCGGGTCGCCGCCAATGAAGCCCCTGCCCGGCCGGTTCTGGCGCGTCATGACGACCTGACCGTTACAGTGACGGCCAGTGCAGGTCTTGCGGACTATGCGCAATTCTGCGCTTCGGCGCTGTTTGCCCCGGCGCAAAGCGCATCCTGGGTTAGCAACTGGGTCGCTGCAACTGACGCGGATCTCGTCGTCGGAACGCTCGGCATCGGAGGTCGCCCAGCGCTTTCGCTGGCCTTGGAAATCGTGCGCCGCGGACCATTCAAGGTTGCGCGCTTCGCCAGCGGTCGTCACGCCAACGGCAATTTCGCCGCCGCCGATCCTCGGTTTCTGCCCGCACTCGACAGCGCGGCGATCGGCTCGCTGTTTGCCGCGATCCACAAAGCGCGGCCAGACATCGACCTCATTTCGCTGGAAAGGCTGATGCCCGATCTCGACGGCGCCGCCAATCCGCTCGCCGCCATGCACAATTTCACCAGCCCGAATCTCGCGCTCGCGGTTGATCTCGATGGCGGGTTCGATGCGTTGCTGTCGCGCGCCAGCGGCAAGCGCAAGCGCAAGAAGCACCGTTCGCAGACCCGCAAATTCGAAGCCGTCGGACCTTTCCGCCGCATCGAGGCGCGCACGCGTGACGACGTCGACAGGTTGCTCGACGCCTTCTTCGCGATGAAGGAAGCGCGCTTTGCCAAGATGGGCATCGCCGATGTGTTCAGCGACAAGCCAGTGCGCGCCTTCTTCCGGGCCGTGTTCGCGGATGCCCTTACCGAGGAAAGGCCGTCCTTCTTGCTGCACGGGTTGGACGTAGCTGGCAAATTACGCGCCGTTACCGGTTCCAGCCGCTCGGGCAAGCGCCTGATCTGCGAGTTCGGCGCCATTGCCGAAGACGACCTCGCCTTCACCAGCCCAGGCGATTTCCTGTTCTTCGACAACATCCAGGAAGCCTGCGAACTCGGATTTGCCGTCTATGATTTTTCCGTTGGCGATGAACCCTACAAACGGCTCTGGTGCGACATCGAAATCCAGCATTTCGACGTGCTGGCGCCGCTGACGCTGAAGGGCCGCGCGCTGGCAGCGGGATTGCGGCAAAGCACGCGCGCCAAGGCATTCATCAAGAACAACCCGACAGCCTGGAATCTGACCAAGATGCTGCGCCGCAAGACGGCTGGACAGACAGTGCCCGCGGCTGGCGAGGACGACAGCTGACCTTCAGAAATTGAGGGCTTCCCTGAGCGCCGGGCCGGCCCTGACGCGCAGATCGAGATCGGCCTCGATATGGTCGATGTGGTGCAGCATCAGCCGGCTCGCCCGCTCGCAATCGCTGCTCTCCAGCGCGCCGACAATTTCCATGTGCTCGCTGTGTCCGCAGGCTGACACGCCGGATCGCCCATAGAGCGCGATGACCAGCGACGAGCGCGCCACCAGCTCCTCCATGAAGCGCTGCAGGATGGCGTTGCCGGCGACCGCAGCGAGCAACAGGTGGAAATCGCCGGATGCCTTGATTTCGGAACGCCGCGCAGTCGGACCGCGCTCGGTGATGAAGCGGCCTTCCTCGTCGAGCTGCGCGCGGAATGCCACGAGATCGGCTGATGTGACCCGCCCGCAGGCGGCAATGGCGATGCCCGGCTCGATCAGCCGGCGCGAGGCGAACACCTGGCGCGCTTCCTCGGGTGATGGATTGGCGACGAAGGCGCCACGGTTGCGTTCGGTGCGCACCAGCCCCTCGAAGGACAACATCTGCAGCGCCGCGCGCGCCACGGTGCGCGACACGTCGAACAGCGTGCCGACCTCGCCTTCCGACAGCTTGGTGCCCGGCGCGAGCCGCCGATCGACGATGGCGTCGCGCAGATTGTCGCGGATCGCTTGAGCGCGATCCTGGTTGGCGCTGTCGGCGGAATAGATCTGATCGGCAATGTTCATGGCGATGATGTTCCCGCTCTCTTCTAACGCGACTCGTCATCCGCGCACGAGAGGCAAAGTGAACACGAAGTCAAAAAAGATTGCATACGATTTTTGTGCAGATAGCGCACAATCGCCCATAATTTGTGCAATGCACAAGGCAGCCCATCAGATGGGCAAGCGTCCGGAATCCTGATTTTTCAGACAATTCAACCGCTTGGCCAATCATCCCCGGATTGGCACGCATGATGCATTGGTTAATGCGACCAACGGGGAAGCCTGAATGTCCAAAGCCGCCGAGATCGACATCGTGTCCGTTTCGAAAGTCTATGGAACGACGACCGCCGTCGAGGACATCAGCCTGAAGATACCGGCGGGCACCTATTGCTGTCTGCTCGGCCCCTCGGGCTGCGGCAAGACCTCGACGCTGCGTATGATCGCCGGCCACGAAAGCATCTCGTCGGGCGATGTTCGCCTCGGCAACATCGTCGTCACCGACCTGCCGCCGGCCAAGCGCGGCACGGCCATGATGTTCCAGTCCTATGCGCTGTTCCCGCATCTCGACCTTATCGACAATGTCGCCTTCAGCCTGAAGATGAAGGGCGTCGACAAGGAGCAGCGCCGCGCCAAGGCGCTCGACATGCTCAAGCTGATGCAGATGGAGGCCTATGCGACGCGACGCCCCGCACAGCTTTCCGGCGGCCAGCAGCAGCGCGTGGCGCTTGCTCGCGCGCTGATCACCGATCCGGAAGCGCTGCTGCTCGACGAGCCGCTGTCGGCGCTCGACCCGTTCCTGAAGATACGCATGCGCGCCGAGTTGAAGAAGCTGCAGACCTCGCTCGGCATCACCTTCGTCCACGTCACCCACAGCCAGGAGGAGGCCATGGCCTTGGCGGACCTGATCGTGGTGATGAATGACGGCCGCATCGAACAGGCGGCGCCGCCGCGCCACGTGTTCGAACGGCCGGCCACCGCCTTCGTCGCGCGCTTCATGGGCGACCACAATGTCATCTCCGGCCGGGTCACCGGCGAGCGTGACGGCATGGTCGTCTTCGATGTCAATGGCGGCGGCTCGCTTGCCGCCTGCGGCCAGGGCCAGGAGCCGGGCGCGCCGATCGACATTGCCATCCGCACCGACCATGTGCGCGTCGGCGAGGCTCCTCGCCCGGTCTCGGCTTCACCGGCATCGTTTCCAACATCGAATATCGCGGCGCCACGGTGAAGCTGTCGGTCACCGGCGCCGGCATCGACGACTTCACCGTCATCATCGACGATTCCGACTTCTTCGCCAAACCCGTCGCCATTGGCGACGCCGTACCGCTCGCCTGGGATTCCGAGGACGCGATCGTCCTCGGGCGCCTTCATTCATGAATTCAACGAAGCAAAACAAGACAGGGGAATAGGCATGACAAAAACCACCGAAACGAAGACTGGCATTTCGCGCCGCTCGCTCCTCAAGACGGGTGCCGCCGCCGTCGGCTTTGCCGCCGGCTCCGGTGTCATCACCGGCTTCCCGACCATCTGGGCGCAATCCAACATCACGCTGCGCCAGTTCGGCACCGGCGTGTCGAACCTCAACGCCATCGCCGACAAGTGCAAGGCTGATCTCGGCATCACGCTGGAGATGACGGCGACCGATTCCGACGCCGCCGCCCAGCGCGCCGTGACCCAGCCCGACAGCTACGACATCGCCGACATAGAATACTGGATTTGCAAGAAGGTGTTCCCCACCGGCGTGCTGCAGCCGATGGATGTCAGCAAGCTGAAATATTACGACGAGCTGGTGCCACTGTTCAAAACCGGCAAGCTGACACCCGACAGCGTCATTGCCCAGGGTACCGCCCCGCATACGGTCGGGTATGTCGAGGCGCAGGATTCAAAGACCTTCGCCAAGGCGCCGACCAACTGGTTCACCATGGTGCCGACCATCTACAACGCCGACACGCTGGGTATCCGCCCCGACCTCGTCGGCCGCGACATCACGACCTGGGCCGACATCATGGACCCGGCCTTCAAGGGCAAGACCGCCATCCTCAACATCCCCTCCATCGGCATTATGGACGCGGCGATGATCATGGAAGCGATGGGCAACATCAAATATGTCGACAAGGGCAACATGACCAAGGACGAGATCGACAAGACGATCGACTTCCTGATCAAGGCCAAGCAGGGCGGCCAGTTCCGCGCTTTCTGGAAGTCGTTCGACGAGAGCGTCAATCTGATGGCGTCGGGCGAAGTGGTCATCCAGTCCATGTGGTCGCCAGCCGTCGCCGCCGTGCGTTCCAAGGGCATCGCTTGCCGCTTCCAGCCGCTCAAGGAAGGCTACCGCTCATGGGGCGGCGGTCTCGGCCTTGCCGCCCATCTCAAGGGCGCCGAACTCGACGCGGCCTACGAATACATCAACTGGTACACATCCGGCTGGGTCGGCGGCTACCTCAACCGCCAGGGCTACTATTCGGCCAACATGGTCTCGGCCAAGAAGTTCATGTCCGAGGACGAGTGGGGCTACTGGATCGAGGGCAAGCCCGCCAAGGGCGAGATCAAGGCGCCCGACGGCACCGTCATGGAAAAGGCCGGCGCCCTGCGCGATGGCGGCTCGTTCGAGGAGCGCATGGGCAAGGTCGCCTGCTGGAACTCGGTGATGGACGAGGACCGCTACATGGTGAAGCGCTGGAACGAGTTCATCGCGGCGTAAGCGAATAACAAGCGCCTCTCCTCTGCCCCTTCTCCCCTTGTGGGAGAAGGGAACGCGGCTCAAGCCGTATCGCCAAACCCGAGAGCATTGATGACAGTCGCGCTCGAACGCCCCGCCATCGCCGCCGCAAAACCAGTCCGACGACGCCGCTTCTCGCTAAGTGTCGTCACGCCCTATCTGCAGTCGGCACCGCTGGCGTTGATCCTTGGCGCGTTCCTGCTTCTGCCCATCATCATGATCGTCGTCGTGTCCTTCTGGGACTACGACTTCGCCGCCATGTATCCGGACTTCCTGACCACCAACTATTCCGATGTTCTCGGCTCCTGGGTCACCTGGAAGACCTATCTCAACACCATCAAATTCGCCGCCATCGTCTGGGCGCTGACCTTGTTCATCGGCTTCTGGGTCGCCTATTTCCTCGCCTTCCACATCCGCACCACGGCCATGCAGATGGTGCTGTTCCTGGTCTGCACCGTGCCGTTCCTGACCTCCAACATCATCCGCATGATCTCGTGGATCCCGGTGCTCGGCCGCAACGGGCTGATCAACTCGACGCTGGTGCATATGGGCCTGGTGCCCAAACCCATCGAATGGCTGCTCTATTCCGAATTCGCCGCCGTGCTCGCCATGGTGCATCTCTACACGCTGTTCATGGTGACGCCGATCTTCAACACGCTGATGCGCATCGACCGCTCGCTGGTCGAGGCCGCGCGCGATGCCGGGGCGTCCGGCTGGCAGGTGCTGTGGAACGTCATCATCCCGCTGGCCAAGCCCGGCATGGCGATCGGCACCATCTTCGTCGTCACGCTGGTCATGGCCGATTTCTCCACCGTGCAGGTGATGTCGGGCGGCCAGAGCGCTTCGGTGGCGCTGATGATGAAGAACCAGATGTCGCTGCTGCAATATCCGGCAGCCGCCGCCAACGCCGTGGTGCTTCTGGTGCTGGTCCTGCTGATGGTCGCCGGCATCCTGCGCATCGTCGACATCCGCAGGGAGCTGTGACGTGAGCCACGAAAAACGCACCCTCGAATTCTATGTGCTCGCGGCATTCTTCGCCTTGTTCGTGCTGTTCCTCTACGGGCCGCTGTCGGCGATCCTGATCCTGTCCTTCCAAGGTGAGACCGGCGGCCTCACCTTTCCGCTCAACGGCGTGTCGCTGCACTGGTTCGCCAATCTGTTCGAGCGCCAGGCCGTCGGCGATTTCGGCGGCAGCTTCAAGCGCTCGCTGGTGCTCGGCCTGATGGTGATGGTCGTCACCGTCGTGGTGTCGCTGCTCGCAGGCCTTGCCTTCCGCCAGAAATTCCGCGGCGCGACCGCGCTGTTCTACCTGGCGGTCGCCAGCCTCGTGGTGCCGTCGATCATCATCTCGCTGGGGATCGGCGTCGTCTTCCAGCAGATCGGTTTCCGTCCGGCCTGGTACACATCGGCCTTCGGCGCGCATCTGACCTGGACCTTGCCGTTCGGCGTGCTCATTATGTTCGCCGTCTTCAACCGGTTCTCGCCGGCCTATGAGGAGGCCGCGCGTGACCTCGGCGCCAGTTCCTGGCAAACCTTCGCCCATGTCGTGCTGCCGATGATCGCGCCGAGCCTGATCGGCGTCGGCCTGTTTGGCTTCACGCTGTCCTACGACGAGTTCGCCCGTACGCTGATGACGTCCGGCACCTTCAACACGCTGCCACTCGAGATCTACGGCATGACCACCAACGTCACCACGCCCGTGCTCTACGCGTTGGGCACGGTGACAACCGTGTTCTCCTTCCTGGTGATCCTGACGACGCTAGGCGCCATCCTCTATGTCGGCCGCCGCAGGGCGAGAGCGTGACCGTGCAGATACTGGTGGTGAATCCCAACACGACGGCGAGCATGACCGAGACGATCGCGGCGGCCGCGCGCGGCGTCGCCGGCGCCTGGACCGAGATCGTCGCCGTCACCTCATCCATGGGACCGGCCTCGATCGAGGGCTATTATGACGAGGCACTGGCTGTGCCGGGCCTCTTGATGGAAATCGCTGCCGGCGAACGACAGGGCGCTCAAGCCGCGATCATCGCCTGTTTCGACGACACAGGGCTGGACGCTGCCCGCGCCATGGCCGCCATTCCCGTCATCGGTATCTGCGAGGCCGCACTCAGCATGGCCTCCTTCATCGCCCAGCGCTTCACGGTCGTAACCACCACCCAACGCTCTCGCGTGCCGGTGGAGGGGTTGGTGCAACGCTACGGTATGTCGGGCCGGGTGCGCGTGCGGGCCGCCGACATTCCGGTGCTGGCACTCGGCGATCCGGCATCAGGAGCGGTTGGCAAGCTGTGCGACGAGATCGCCCGGGCCGTGGAGGAGGATCGAGCCGAGGCCATCGTGCTTGGCTGCGCCGGAATGGCCGATCTTGCCCACCGTCTGCAAGAGGAATTCAGCTTGCCGGTAATCGACGGCGTAAGCGCGGCCGTGAAACAGGCCGAAGCGCTCATTGCGCTCGGATTGTCAACCTCCAAGCGTGGCGCCTATGCCAGCCCTCTCGCCAAGCCTTATCGCGGCATGCTGAAATCCTTCTCGCCAGGGATGATCGCTGCGGAGTGAGAGCCATGAAACCGACCCTCCGCACACTGTCGCTGCAGGAACTGAGTGTTCTGATCGACTGGGCGGCCGCATAAAATCACGCGCCGCTACACGCAGCCGCCATTTCAAGCGGCCGAGCGGCGACCTGGGCTGCCAGGCGGTTCATGGCCGATCGGCGTGACCAAAGTCAGATTCGGATAGCCATTTTCGATCAGCTTGACCGCGGCCTGCGTCACCTGGTCGTCGGCTTCGAGCATCGACAGCAAGACCTCGGTGCCGTCGCCGACCAGGCGGCCGATGCCTTGCGCGTCGGCCGGGCCGCATTCGACCACGACAAGATCGTAAGCCGTCGTCAGCGACTGCATGATGATCGGCAGCCGATCGGCAGCGCGCATGGCGCGGACCGGATCGGCGGTGCCGACCGGAATGACATGCGCGTCGGAATAAAGGTCGGGATGGATGACGTCGCTGAACTGCGCCTCGGAGGCGAGCAGATTGGTGATGCCGGGGAACAGGCTTGAGTCGAGCATCGGCCGCGAAGCAGCGCCGGACGCGGTGAGATCGAGCAGCAACACGCGCAGGCCGGCATCGGAGACTTCGCGCGCAACCAGCACAGCCGACGCGGCCGCTTCGTCACCCTCAGGCGAGACGAAGATCGCCCGTGCCGTGCCGGAAGAAATCAGCTTTTCCGCAGCCTTGTCGACATCGATCTCGCCCAGCAGGGATTGCCTGGGTTCCGGCGCTGGCGCTGGCTCCAGCTCCGGTGCCTGCTCGATCGGTTCGGCCGGCACCTCGGCGACGGCATGAACCTCGGCCGGGTCGCTCTCGGCGGGCTTCGGAAGCTCCGCTTCCGCAATCGATTGGCCCGCGGCAGGTTCCTCATAGGGCGCAAAGACGCGATATTCACCAGGTGTTTCGGCGACTGTCGGCTCGATCCTGGCGGCGGGCATCGGCACCTGCTCGATATGGTCTATCCGCGCGCCCGGCGCCGGGCGCATGGCGCGGCCGGAGAACAGTTCCCCAAGCAGCGTGGCAATCGCCATCAGCAGCAGCGAGGCGGCCGCCGCCGCGCCGGTGATCGGTCCGACCTTCGGAAAATAAGGTTCGGTCGGCACCTGCGCTTTCGACAGCAGGCTGGCATCCACCGGCAGATATTTGCGGTCAACGCGCGAAGATGCCTCGCGGTAGTTCGCCATGTAGGACTCAAGCTGCTGGCGCTGGGCATTGGCGTCGCGCTGCAGCGCGTCGAGTTGCACCTGCTGTTGACCGGCGCGGGCCGAGGCCTCCTTCAATTGGTCGACCTCCTTGACCAATTGGTCCTCGCGGGCCCTGGCCGTCTGCGCCTGCGTCGCCAATCCCTTCAGGATCTTCTGTCCCTCGTTGCGGATCTGGCCATTGAGGTCTGCAAGCTGCGACCTCAGCGACCGGATGCGCGGATGGTTGTCGAGAAGCGTGGTCGACAGGTCGGCAATGTTGGCCCGCAGTTCTACCTGCCGCTCTAGCAGGCGCTGGATCAGATCGGACGACAGAACTTCCGGCACGCTGTCGAGCGTGCCGCCGTTCTGGAGCGCCCTGCGCACGCTGTCGGCGGTCGCCTCGGCGGCGGCGCGACTGGCGCGCACCCGTGACAGCTCGCTCGACTGTTCGGAAAGTTGCTGGGTTGCGAGCACCGCATTGTTGCCGCCCATCAGGAGGTCGGATTGCGAGCGAAACGCGGCAACCTTGGCTTCCGCGTCCTTCACCCGATTCTGCAGATCGGTGATTTCCGGGCCAAGAAAGCCGGTGGCGGCGGTATTGGTATCCTTCTTTGTATCCTGCTTGGCCTCGAGATAGGCCTGGGCAATCGCATCGGAAACCTGCTTGGCAAGCTGCGGATCCTTGGAGGAGAACTCGACCGCGATGATACGCGTCTTCTCGACGGCATAGACGTTGAGCTTCTCGTGCATGGCATTCAGCACGCGCTCTTCCGCCGGGATGTCGAAGGGGTCGCTCTTCAGGCCGACAAGGACGAGCATGCGGCTCAGCGCCGACATTTTCAGCGTCTCGTCGAATTCGGGCCGTTTTTCCAGATCGAGATCCGTGGCGACCTTCTTGAGGATGTCGGGCGAGCCGATGATCTGCACCTCGGTGGCCACGGCGCCCTCGTCGGTCGCCGACTTGTCGTCATTGGTGGTGGTGGTCGGCCGGGTGTAGACCGATTCGCGCGGCCCGATCTCCAGCTTGGCCGTTGCTTTATAATAAGGTGTGGCGAGCCAGGCGAAGGCAAAGGCAAGGCCGGTGACCAACAGCGTGACGACAACAATGCGCAACCAGTTGCGCCCGAGACTGGCGAAGAGCTGTCTCAGGTCGACATCGACATCTGCGGCCGCGGATTGAACGGACATGCATCCTGCTCCGAACTATGAGTCGAGGATGGACCGTAAACAACTATGGTAACCCAGCCGTTAAGATTTGGGCGGACGGTTGCTGCGCGATGTCTTCACGATGTTGAGCGAAGGCAATATAAAGACTCAGTTTTTTGCCCGTGGCCGCCTCTTCATGTCGCCGTCCTTTACCGCCCATTAACCCTAACAGGATGATAACGATCCTACGTCCTTGGGTTGGCCGCAGCAATTCGCGGCAAGAGCGATGAAGGTTCCTGACCGGTCATGAAAAGCACAGCTTCCCTCTTTCGCGCTTTCATCGCCTTGTCGCTGCTCACCGGCTGCTCGAGTTACCGGCCGACGCCGGCTGCCTTTCACGAAGTGCTCGACCAGCCTTACAGGTTAGGCGCCGGCGACCGCATCCGCGTCACCGTGTTCGAACAGGACGGATTGACCAACACTTACAGCGTCGACCAGTCCGGCTACATCTCCTTCCCGCTTGTCGGCGCAATCCCGGCGCGCGGCCATACCGCCCAGCAGCTGGAAAAGGAGCTTGCCGACAAACTGCGCCAGGGCTATCTGCGCGATCCCGATGTTTCGGTCGAGATCGACCGCTACCGGCCGATCTTCGTCATGGGCGAAGTTGGCGCCGCGGGCCAGTACTCCTATGTGCCGGGCCTCACCGTGCAGAAAGCGGTGGCGATCGCCGGCGGTTTCTCGCCACGCGCCAATCAGGGAAGCGTCGACATCACCCGCGACATCAACGGCAAGGTGATAACCGGACGCGTGCTGACATCCGATCCGCTGCTGCCCGGCGACACGATCTACGTCCGCGAACGCCTGTTCTGAAAATCATCCAAGTGGCGGCGAATCTCAGGATCGTCCACTGTTTTCGCTCACCTGTCGGAGGCATCTTCCGGCATGTGCGCGACCTGACCGAGGCGCAAGTCGCCGCCGGCCATTCGGTGGGTATCGTCTGCGATTCGACGACCGGCGGCGGTTACGAGGAATGGCTGTTCGAGGCGATGAGGGGCAGCCTGGCGCTCGGCATCCATCGCACGCCGATGCAGCGCCATGTCGGCCCCGGCGATCTCGCCTCGGCCTGGCGCACCTATCGAATCATCAAGGAATTGCGGCCGGACGTGCTGCACGGGCACGGCGCCAAGGGTGGCGCTTATGCTCGTCTGTTCGGCTCATTG
The DNA here is from genome assembly GCF_053005525.2 of Mesorhizobium sp. ORM8.1. Taxonomy (NCBI): domain Bacteria; kingdom Pseudomonadati; phylum Pseudomonadota; class Alphaproteobacteria; order Hyphomicrobiales; family Phyllobacteriaceae; genus Mesorhizobium; species Mesorhizobium sp. ORM8.1. The sequence goes on from NZ_CM132600.1 coordinate 325,979, forward strand.
TTGCGGGTATCTAGGTCTCGCGTTGCCCGCCTTTATTCGCCGCATGGCGGCTCGCTCCACTATGACGAGACGACAGCAACGGGAAAGCTGTTCTTCGGCCTGGAGTACTCCATGGCGCGCTTCACGGACTGCCTGCTGTTCGTTTCCGAATACGAACGGCGGACCTATCGCCGGAAGGTCGGCGAGCCGCCAATCCCAAACAGCTTGGTCTATAACGGCCTGCGCGCCACCGAGTTCGAACCGGTAACGACGGCGGCGGATGCCGCCGATCTCTTATACATCGGCATGATGCGTGATCTCAAAGGCCCTGACATCTTCATCGATGCGCTGGCGCTGGCCAGCGTCGCGATGGGCCGCCCGTTGAGCGCCGTCATGGTCGGCGATGGTGACGACCTGCCCCGCTATCACGCGCGGGTCGAGCGATTGGGATTGAAGAACAGCATCCGCTTCCTGCCGCCAATGCCGGCGAGAGAGGCTTTTGCGCTGGCGGAACTGGTCGTCGTGCCCTCTCGCGCCGAGGCGATGCCTTATATCGTGCTGGAGGCGCTGGCCGCCGGCATGCCGATGATCGCGACCGCGGTCGGCGGCATTCCGGAGATTTTCGGCGAAAGCTCCCCTGCCCTGATCAAGCCGGATCCGAGCCAGCTTGCCGACAAGATCGTCATGGCGCTCAAGGACCTCGACGCCTATCGGCAGGTGATGCCGCAAGTCGATGAGCTCAAGGCTCGATTCGGCGCCGATGTCATGGCGGCCGAGATCGAAAGGGCCTATTTCGAGGCGTTAAAAAAATAGGGCATTCGCCCTGGCGGTGAATTGCCTACTTCAATTGCCAGTCCGCGCGCAGTTGAGCCGCTGTGGCTACATTGAAGCCAAGGCGCTCAATGCTTTCCCTGGCCACGCCAACCAATTCCTGATTACCGCGCGCGATCCGCCCGTCGGGCATGAGCAGATTGTTCTCGAAGCCGACACGGATGTTGCCGCCAAGCAGCGCACCGGCGAGAACGCAGGCCGCCTCGCTGCCGCCGAAGGCGCATGTCGACCAGTGCGCGAAGCGCGGCACAGATTCACCGAGAAAAGGCAAAAGATCCGCGGGGGCGGATGTCTGGCCGGCGGTATACCGCCCCAGCACATAGAGGACCGAAAGCCGCTCGAACGGAACCACGCCGCGCGCCTGCAGTTGAGCGAGTCGCACGGCTTCGTCCGGCGAATAGAGAATGAACTGCGGCGCGACGTTTTCCTGGCGCAGCCAATGCAGGAAGGTGCTGAACCCGGCCTCGCCGCGCGCGTCCGGCAGCAGCTCGCGCAAGGCGAGCGAGACCGATCCGGGCCGGACCTCGCGCACCACCTGCATCTGCTGCGCCGGCGTGTAGACGCCGAGCGATCTCGCTGGTGATCTGGATGACGAGCCCGTCGCCGACCGTTTTGCGTATCGCATCGATGGCGGCGCGATAGGCATCCGCGTCGAGCAGATGCCTGCCCTCACCATCACGCACATGGACATGGATCATGCTGGCGCCGGCCTCGAGACAAAGACCGGCGACGTGGGCGAGCTCGGCCGCCGTCATCGGCAAAGCCGGATGATCCGCATGGGTTTTCCTGCCGCCGTTCGGCGCCACAGCGATCGAAACAGGACGCGTTGCCGTCATTTCATCTCCGATCAAAACCTGTTCGCATCGTCGTCAAACCTTTCGTGGAGAAACAAGGCGCCAGGCAACTCGCTTCGCAACCGCACAGACCTTTCCAAAACCACAGGTTGTTTCAAGCCTTTATTAGCTCTCTTTTGCTATGCAGGTCCGTGTAGCTCGCGGACAATCGCATGAATGAGATCGACCCCGCACGCCGCTTTTCCTTGGATGCGGTGCGCAATTTCGATGCCCCTGCCGAAGGTGAAAAACCCGGCGGCATGAACGACGTTGCGCGCCAGGTCGCCTCGCAATACCGGCGCGATACGATGTCGCCGATCATGGTCAGCGGTGTGCTGCGCATGGTCGAGTTCGCGCTGCTGTTGCTGTCCGGGCTTTGCGTCTACTTCTACTTTGTCGGCTTCTTCAACTATCTGGCCTGGCAATATCCGCTGACGATGGCTGCGGCTTCGTTCCTGGCGGTTGTGCTGCTCGACGTCTCCGACTGCTATCAGATCTCGAGGCTGATGCGACCGTTCGCCAATTTCGGCCGCATACTGGCCGTCTGGGCCGGCGCCTTTGCGCTGATGGCGCTGACCGCCTTCGCCATGAAAGCATCGGAAGATTATTCGCGCCTTCTGTTCGGCACTTGGTTCGTCGTCGGCTTCGTCATGATCTTCGCCCTCAGGCTGGTGATGTCCAGGCTGATCCGGCGCTGGGCGCGCGACGGCCGCATGGAGCGCCGCGCCGTCATCGTCGGCGGCGGCAAGGCCGCCGAGCAGCTGATCCGCACGGTCGAGAAGCAGCCTTACAACGACATCCGCATCTGCGGCATCTTCGATGATCGCAACGACAAGCGCTCGCCGCCGATCGTCGCCGGCTATCCGAAGCTCGGCACGATCTCCGAGCTGATCGAATTCGCCCGTATCGCGCGCATCGACATGCTGATCGTGTCGCTGCCGCTGACCGCCGAATCGCGCGTCCTGCAGCTTCTCAAGAAACTCTGGGTGTTGCCCGTCGATATCCGGCTGTCGGCGCATTCGAACGCGCTGCAGTTTCGCCCGCGTGCTTATTCCTACATCGGCTCGGTGCCGATGCTCGACATCTTCGACAAGCCGATCAACGACTGGGATTCCGTCGCCAAACGCGCCTTCGACATCGTCTTCTCCCTGATCGGCATCATCCTGTTTTCACCGGTGATGCTGGCGACCGCGATCGCCATCAAATTGGACAGCAAGGGTCCGGTGCTGTTCAAGCAGAAGCGGCACGGCTTCAACAACGAGATCGTCGAGGTCTACAAATTCCGCTCGATGTATACCGACCGGTCGGACCCGACCGCCAAGCAGACGGTGACCAAGAACGACCCGCGCGTGACCCGCGTCGGCCGCTTCATCCGCAAGACCTCGATCGACGAACTGCCGCAGTTCTTCAACTCGCTGCTCGGCTCGCTGTCGCTGGTCGGGCCGCGCCCGCATGCGATCGCCGCGCAGTCGCATAACCTTCTCTACAACGAAGTGGTCGACGGCTATTTCGCCCGCCACAAGGTCAAGCCCGGCGTCACCGGCTGGGCGCAGATCAACGGTTGGCGCGGCGAGATGGACACCAACGAAAAGATCCGCATGCGCACGGAGTACGACCTCTATTACATCGAGAACTGGTCGATGCTGTTCGACCTGCGCATCCTGTTCCTGACGCCGATCCGCCTGCTCAATACGGAAAACGCCTATTGAGCGCCGTCGCCCATGAGCTGCCGGCTTCGGCGATAAACGCCAAAGCGATCGCGCTGATTGCGTCGGCGGCGATCGGCATCGGCATCCTGCTTTCGGGCTTCGTCATCAGTGAGCCGGCGCCATACGAAATCTACATGGCCGGGCTGATCGCCGTCTGGGCGCTGTTTGGCTTGCGTATCTCCCGCGCGATCGTGCCGATGCTTCTGCTTCTGGTGGCGATGAACATCGGCGGCATGATCGCGATGACGCAGATGGCCGATCTCGCCAACACGCCGCTCTATCTCTCGGTCTCGCTGTTCCTTGCCTTCAGCGCGGTGTTCTTCGCCTCGGTGACCTCGGTCCAGCCCAATCTCTACCGCTTGATCTTCGTCGCCTATGTGGTGTCGGCGGTGGCGACGTCGCTGCTCGGTATCGCCGGTTATTTCCATGCCTTCCCGGGCGCGGAAATGTTCACCAAATACGACCGCGCCGCCGGCGCCTTCCAGGACCCGAACGTGTTCGGGCCGTTCCTGGTGCTGCCCGGCACCTATCTGCTCTATCTGCTGCTCACCGGTCCGGTGTTGCGCATGCCGTTGCTGGCGGTGCCGCTGCTCATCATCACCGCCGGCATCTTCTTTTCCTTCTCGCGCGGCGCCTGGGGCATGTTCGCGGTGTCAGCGGTGCTGCTCACCGCTTGCCTCTTCCTGCAGAGCGCCAGCGGCATGTTCCGCTTGCGGGTCGTGGTGATGACGATCGCCGCAGCCGCACTGCTGATCATCGCCATCCTCGTCATCCTGCAACTGCCCGGCGTGTCGGATATGTTCACCCAGCGCGCGCATCTCGAACAGAGCTACGACACCGCGCGGCTCGGCCGCTTCGCCCGCTACTCGATCGGCTTCCAACTGGCGATGGAGCATCCGTTCGGCATCGGCCCGCTGGTCTTCGGCACCATCTATGGCGAGGACACGCACGACATCTGGTTGAAGGCGCTGATGGATTATGGCTGGCTGGGCTTCGTCTCGTTCCTGACGCTGACGCTATGGACGATCGTTGCCGGCTTCCGCATCCTCCTGCGCGACCGGCCTTGGCAGCCCTATCTGCTCTGCGCCTATGTCGCCTATCTCGGCAATATCGGGCTGGGCACCTTCATCGACATCGACCACTGGCGCCACCTCTATCTGCTGCTCGGACTGATCTGGGGCGCGATCGCGCTGGAGTACCGGCATCAGCGGGAATTGCGGCTGGCAAGGCCCATGGCCGCGCCGGCAATTTCAGCGGCGGGATAGTCGCCGAATTCGGTTGACCCGCACAGGGTTATCACGATACATCGCGACCCGGTCCGGAGTGTAGCGCAGCCCGGTAGCGCACTTGACTGGGGGTCAAGGTTGCTCAGGCCGATTTCTTCCGAATTTTCAAGGTTTTAGCAGCCTTCTCTTCTCGTCCGGTGTGATTTCCGGTGTGATTGGCTGCTTCCATGGCCACACGCATATCTTCGATCATCACATGCGCATATTTGGCCGTGGTGGCAATGTCTTCATGGCCGAGCATCCGCTGGACGATCTTCATGTTGCCGGTGCGCAAGGTCCTTGTCGCCGCGGTGTGGCGCGTATCATGAAACCGGAAGTTCTCAACGCCCGATTTGTCTCGATAGCGTCGCCAGGCCGTCTTGAAACCTTCCATCGTGATCGGATATCGCAGGCCTCTCTCGAGCTTAAGGCGCTTGTTGGTCCTTCGAGCAACATACGTGAACACTGAAACCGCATGGTTGCCCTTCAGCGACCAAAGGAGCGTGTGCACGGAGTCGGTCATTGGGAGGATTCTGGTCTTGTCCCCCTTCCCCCTGACGGTGATTGTCCTGCCGATGAAGTCGACGCTCGACCACATCAGATCGACGATCTCCATACGGCGACACCCCGTCAGCAGTGCAAAGCGAACGGCCGGCGCGTAGTCACCTCGCATTGCATCGAGCAGACGTCGCTCTTCATCCTGGCTCGCTTCGCGGATCCGTTCCTTCGGTTCTTTGAGCATATGCCTGCCCCAGTCGATATCGCTGACGGGCACCTTCCAAGTCTTCTTCGCGCGCGTCATGATCCCCCGCAGGGGCACCGCCGCCGTGCGGTTCACGGTGGCGTTGCTGACGCCATCGCCACGACGCCGAGACACCATTGCGGCGATCATTGAATCCGTGATCTTGTCGAGCGTGACGTGCTTCCCAAAATGGTCGAGGATCCAGCCGATAAAGCGGTAGCAATTGGCCGAGTTGGCCAGGTGCTGGCCCACCTCCAGCCAATAGCGGGAAGCGGCGATCTCGAGCGTCATCGGCCCTTCCGCGGTGAAGCTGGCAGCCTTCTTGAGATTGCTTGAGGCCTCCTGTCGCTTCTGCTCTAGGATCCGCTCCGCCTGGCGTTTGTTGCTCGTGCCCGTGGGACCGAAAAATCGACGACCGCGAAGCTTGAAGTCATAGGTATATTCTGGTTTGCCGTGTTTTCGGTATAGCGGCATGCCTTTTGGCTCCGTTTTTCAATGAAGTCGGTGAGATCGCAGTGCCGATAACGCCGCGTCGGCCTCTTGCCTTCGAGGCCTATGTTCACCCAACGCAAGGCGCCCTCGTTCGTCAGCTCAAGCAGATGCTTGGGGGTGACGGCGAGGATGGCAGCGGCCTGAGCGGGTGTGAGTAATGTCGACACGTTTTCGATATAGCGGTCGGGCAACCGTCCCGCTTCACGAATTGTAACCCGGCCCGTAAGGCTTCGTGTGGCGGCGCCCTCGCTCTCTCAGGCAAGTTCCAGAGAGGATTGAACTCTGGTTATCTCTAATAACATCAATGACTTAGTAGTCATTTTGTAACATTGTGACGCTCAACAAAATGACATCCGTCCTGGTCGCTATGCGCGCCGCGATATCGGACGCACTGCACCGTTTCGCCGGCGCGAGCCCCTCCTATGCCTTGGCCTCTGCCTGCGTTAGCATAGCCGCAAATTAGCTATGCCTGACGAATCGGATTTCGCGGAGGGGCGAAAGTTCATGGAAATGCAGCAGGTCCGCTATTTTCTGACTCTGTCCAGCACGCTGAACTTCACCAGGGCGACCGAAGAGTGCAACTCAGCCTGCGCTGACGCGAGCATCAAGACGCTTAGTTGGGGGGCGAGCTCCTCCGGTGCGAGCGCCAGCATTCGCACCTGACCGCACTTAGCCGGCGCATGCTGCCCTTGCTGGAGCAATGTTGCGATGCCGCCGCTCCCGCCAAGTCGTTCGCCAAGGCTACAAGGGCCACGCGGCGTCAAACCCCATAAGGTTGCTAAACGCGACCGGCAACCAGATGCCCTGGCATTGGTAGGCGCGGATAGCGCCAAGTCGATTGGCGATCTCTGAGCTTGAATATTACGACCTTGTATAGCAAAGTGTTGCCTTGAACTCTATCACTTAAAGTAAAGTCTGTGATGCCCAAATGTGCCGCACGGCTTAGCAAAACTGGAATTGCATGCCTACGGCTTGGGAAATCTCAATCTCGGAAACCATCCAATTGCTCGACGGCCCCCTTCGCGAGTTCTCGGACGGCGTTGCGGACGATCGCTATGCTGTCTGGCTCGGCGCTGGAGTGTCGCTCGGCAAATTGCTTGGCTTGAAAGGGATCGCGGAGGCTGTCTTGGAGCATGTCCGCTCCAAGGTGGAAGTGGGCAACGCGGTCTGCGCTTTTCGCGCTAGTTTGAATGATATCCTCGCGCTAGTGACATTAGACGCTGCGCAGCGAGCGGCGATCGACTTTTCGACCCCTGTTGCGACCTGGGTGCCTATCGAACAAATAAAGCAGCAGCTCGTCGATCGTTATGCTGTGATGCTAGATCAGTTCCCGGCCACACAGAAAGTTGATTACCTGGTATGGAACGGAGTTAAGGTCGTCGAGCGGTATTCCGACCCCGCGACGACGCCTGGCCCTGAACATCTCGGACTCGCGGCTTTGATCATGGAAGGCGTGGCGTCGGATTGTGCAAGTGCCAATTGGGACGATCTGATCGAGAAGGCGATGCGCGTCGTCGATGGCCTGAACTCAGTAGTGCTACAGGTCAGGGTGGTCCCAACTGACGTCCAACAAAATCTTCGGAGAGCGCGACTCTACAAATTCCACGGCTGCGCCGCGCTAGCGGGTCAAAACGAGCTCGTCTATCGCTCGCGGATTGTCGGTCGACAGTCTCAAATCGACGGGTGGGCTGCCAAGGCAGAAAATTTCGTCATGGCTGCAAAACTGTTGGACCTGGCTATATCAAAAGGCACGCTGATGCTCGGACTTTCAGCGCAGGACACCAACATCCAAGATGTGTTTGTCCGCGCAGCGGCGCAGCTTCCTGCGAGCTTCCCAACTCACCCACCCGCGGTGATGGTATCGGAAGATCAGATAGGTGTTCGTCAGCGAACTTTGCTGCAGAACTTTTACCGAGACGACTATCCGAGGCAGTCGGCAGCGATCCACATCTCGTCCTTGGTTAGGGCCTACGCTAGCACCCTACTGCCAGCCCTTTGGCTGCACGTGATATGTGCGAAACTGCTGGCAATGATTGACGTCGGGGCTGCTCACCTGCCCTCAGGCGACCGTGGCGACTTGCGGCGGGGGCTGCAGCGGTTGCGGGACTTGGCCGCCGGCGCGGCGACTGTGGACAATCACGAGGTGTTTATGCAGGCTGCGCTCTCGCTGCTCGGCCGAGGTATTCGCTTGTTCAATCGCGGTCGCGATCGAGCGGCAGATGAAGGGATCTACGTTCCATGGACAGATGTCGGCGTAACCCGGACTCTCACTATGCCGCACCTCGACTCGTCGGGACTGGTTGAGCTCGCGTTGGGGCTTGCGATCATCGGGCACGGCGAACGCCAAGGCCATTGGACCTGTGCGGTCTCTAATCCAGCCGATACTAAATCTGGCGCTATCACCCTAAATGGCGTCGCCGCTAGCTCCCAAATTTTCTTTGCGAGCAGCGCTCATGCTGCGGCGCAGATGTTCGTCAACGGCCACTTGAACGACGACGACGACGCTGTCGTGGTGCACAGCTTCGAGCCACCGGAGCGGGCTGCACGACATCCAACGCGAGCGCCAGGGCGAACGGGTAAGGTTCAACTCCGTGAATTGAGTGTATCCTCGATCAAGAACGGCGCAGTGAGTCTCGACGCTCTTCTGCAGCGATTTAAGGCAGAGGCAGCGCTATGACCGAAACCACACCCGTCGAGCGCGTAGCGCGCATGCTAGAGAGCGCGAGTTTTCAACGTATACCAGCTCCACTGCAGATCGGTGGCTTGAAGTTCGATACTCCAGCTGCATTCGTGGGCCAATCACCATCCCCTGACCTGGTAGTTGTGGGAGATTCCGCCACTCAGACGGCGAGAGACCTACAGAATATTGTCGAAGGGGTTGGCCGCGCGCTTGACGTCGTCCGGTCGCGTAGACCGCTGACTCTGGTGCTTGTAGGTCCCCGGCTGGAGTCGGGCGCGCTAGCACAGCTATCCCGCTATGCCCGGGTCCTCCCCGTTGGCGAGACTGCGGACGACGCGAGCCTCAAAAATTGGCTCGCGGTTCTCCTACCACTCAAGCTTCCCAAACCTGTTGAAGCAAGGGGCATGGACTGTCTCGAGGAACTGCGCGCCTCTTCGAACGCAGAGCAGCGAGAGTTGATTAACCTCGCCACCAGCGGAGCGGGGTCAGTCGCCGACCGATTTATTGGGATGGTCGAGCAGCCGTTCGACGAAAAACCGACGGCTAAAGGGGGCGAAGGATGAATGCCCGACTCACCTCATTGGTAGTCGAAGATTTCCGGAGCATCCGTGGTTTGCAAAGGATCTCATTGGATGCCCCGGCCGTGTTAATACATGGGCCAAACGGAACTGGCAAAACGAGCCTGCTATCGGCTATAGAGTTCGCAGCAACTGGCGCTGTCGCCTCCCTTGGGCGGTTCGACCCAAGCTATACTCAATACCTGCCGCACAAGAAAAGTGCGACAGGAAAATGCCGCATCCGGATAGAGGCGACTGGCCTCGTCACAACGTCCGCTGAAGTGGATGGCGATGGTTCGCGCATTTGGGGCAAGGCGCTGCTAAACGACGATCTAAGCCGATTTTTCACTGAGCGTTGCTACCTTCCGCAAGCTGCGCTCGGACGTTTGCTCGAAATCTATGAGCATCAGGACAGCCGGCGAACCGACTCCCCGCTCACCCGGTTCGTGAAGGAGTTACTCGGACTTGAAGCGCTAGATGCGCTGATTGACGGCCTTCACGCGAGTGGCGATGTGCGGAGATTTCGAGAACCCGCGCCGCGCTACTGGTTGGCACGGTCGGGCACCTCTCCCGCCTTGCGGAAAGCAAACGCTGAAAGCGCCAGCAAGACTGCCATCGAGGTGCTAGCAGCAGCCGAACAGAAGTTGAGAGCCTTGCTTGATGGTCTTGCCCCACCTGGGACGTCTTTGGATGCGACGTCTTTGGCTCCTCACCTTGAAAAATTGCAAGAACAGGTGGAGGAGCGGCTTACCGAATTGGCGCGTCGGCGTCGCGACTTGAACGCCGCTGCGAGCCAGTTGGCAGATGCTGTCGGCGACGGGACAAACCAGCGCCAGATTGTCGAGGCAGCGGCGTCGAATGCTCGCAAAGCGTTGGAATCATGGACCAGCGGACCTGGGAAGCAACTGCGTGATCTGTTCGATGTGATACGCTGGCGATTTGCTCAGTTGCCAGTGTCCACCGGTGACTCAGAGGCGACGAGCGACTTGGCCACGACCCTCGTCACGACCGAGTTGGAGCGCTTGAGAGAGCTGTTGGAGGATGACGAAGCCGCTGGGGAGGCGCTTGCCGATGTGCAGGAGTCACTACGGCAAGGACGAGCGCGATTGGCAAACATCGATGAGGAACTAGAGCGCGACAAAGGCGCAAACCAGGAGCTTGCGCAGGCGCTTACCGCCATCTCGTCCCATATTGAGGACGAAACCTGTCCGGTCTGCGGTCGGGACTTTAGTGAAGTGTCCGACACCCCGTTGGCTGCCCATGTGTCCCAAGAGGTGCAACGACTGATATTCGCCGCCGGTCGAGTTCAAAGCTTGGTGAGAGATCGATCAGCAACAATTGCGGCGGTGACCCTCGCTCAACGCCGCGAGAGCGAGTTGACTGCGCAGCTTCTTTCAGCTGACCAGCGTGACACCAATAAACTTGATGTTGCCCAGCTCAGCGAATGGAAGAATAGCCTTGCGGCTCAGCGCGACGCGGCCGTGCAGGGCGCCGTCTTGCAAAGACAATCGTCGGCGGCGGCCCGCCAACTCTCTGTTATCAATACGAGACAAGCCGGTGTGAGCGGGCTTAGAGCCGAGCTCTCACAGCATGCCGAGGCCTTGGGCCGACCCACCGCTCTAGAAGATGTCCCCCTCGAGGCTGCTCTCGCCGATTTGACCGCCTTTGTAGAAAGTGAAGAAGCCACGGCTCAGCAAATCAAAATGCGTCTTGCCGACATCGAAACCACTCTTGGCCAGCTAACGCTTGCCCGCGGCAACGAGACCGATGCAACCGCAGCGCTAAGGGCGGCGACGGATGAACTCACGTTGAATGGGATTCGCCGTGAAGAGGCCGAACGTCGCATCGCCGGGGGCAAGGAGTTGGCGACGCGGGCGCAAGCCCTCCGCACGACCAAGGTCAAACAGGTTTTCAATGATGAGCTGAACAGCGTTTGGCGAGAGCTATTCATCCGACTTGCGCCAGAAGAGGCTTTCGTGCCGGCGTTCGCGCTGCCCACGACCTCCAGTGGGTCGGTTGAGGCAGTTCTCGAGACCATCTATCGATCCGGCGGCAAGGGAGGGAACCCGCGTGCCATGCTCAGCGCGGGTAACCTGAACACCGCGGCTTTAACGCTTTTCCTGGCACTCAACCTCTCAGCTAAGCCGCTCTTACCCTGGATTATCATCGATGATCCCGTGCAAAGCATGGACGACGTCCACATCGCCCAGTTCGCTGCGCTTTTGAGGACGCTCAAGCGCGAAGGACGGCAAATCATACTAGCCGTCCACGACCGCCAGCTCTTCGACTACCTAGCGTTGGAGCTGAGCCCGACATTCAACGGCGATCGGCTCATTACTGTCGAACTCGGCCGCAGCGCAGACGACATGACGACCGCAAGCTGGACGCCTACGGTCTTCGAACCGGACAGAGCTTTCGCTGCATAGCTGCTCGCGCAGCAGATTCGCTGATCCGGGACAGAACGGCTTACTGAGGCTGATTCCTTTTGGAATTTACCTTCTGCGCCTGCAACCACTCGCTTGCCCGGCGATCGGCTGCGCGAGGGCCGCCCGGTTTGCTTATCGTCGGACTTATGAGATGTGCTCGCCATACTCATGGCCAGGAACGCGCGCTGAGAGAGAAGCTAGTAGCGATCAGGCTCGTCACAACGCATCGACCAACATTGGTCCTTCCGGCGAAAAGGACGACACGTAATATTTCTGCGACCTCCAGCCGCGGAAATGATTCATTGAGATGGCATCGTCCTTGCCCAGCTGTGTCAAGTCGGAGATTTCCCAAAACACGGCCCAATGACCTGTATTGTCAGCGTGGTATTTCTCCGTTGAACTCGGACGATATTTCATGCCTTGGGGATGAGCGCCCCTTTTGCCTCGACATGGCCAATGTATCGTGCCTGCCATCTCACCTTGGGCGGGCCAAGCTTTGTGCTGTCCGAGGCATAAATAAAGGCGTCAACGGACTGGCTCTCCCTGGCGATATCAAGATCGCGAAAAACTTGCCAAGCTCGTGAGCCATAGGCGACCTTGCCCACCGACGCACACACCTTCAGTCCGCTCAGAAGATGCTCCTCTGGAACGGGAGCTAGCAAAGCGACAGCCTGTTCTTTCATAATCTACACCCCGGCACATTCATCACGTCGTCCCCCGAGTGAAGTGATCATCTACACCGCGATGCGACCATTTTTCGGCTTGACGAACAACCTTGAGACGACGCGCCTGAGGCCGTTCCAAGCTTCCTCGTCGATCTCGGCCTTAACCGCGACACGCAGCCCATTGCCCTGCAGAATCGTCCTCCACCGATACCAGATCCGGCGTCGGCACTGGCCCGCCCTCGGTGAGCGCATCCACTATCCACGTCGTCGATCGAACTCGAACAAAGTCACCCGGCTGAAATGAAAGTTTGCCCATCACAAAGAATCCCACACACACATTAACATGATCGACCTTAGTCGATGCGGTCAACTCGTAGGTGGTGGCTCACTTGAAATTTGGCCGCCTGCGATAAGTTGCCAGCAACTTTGGCATTATGGCTCGCATCGAAACGCTGCTGCCCCGATTCACCCAAGCAGCTCCGATGCGAACCCACGATGAAGTATCGCCTTCAACTACAGGCCTAAGACTCTGAGCGCTGGACGGACCAGAATCTGACCGAACAACTTTTCGTTACCAAAGCGTGAAGTGTTGCCTAAATTATAAATTGCTGTTCATTTGGAACAGTATCAATTGCCGAGGTGATGTCTCTAGATTTTTGGGAGGAATGCATGGCGCGGCGGCGAACTATCAGCAGGGATAAGCTACATCAGCTTATTGAGGACGTTTTCGGGAAGACAGAATCCATTTCCTTCAAATCTGTGGCGCTTTCTGTTCCTGGGGCATCTCAGGGATGCTGCTTGGTGGTAATTCCAGGAGACCCCGATTCTCGCATTAGATCGACCAAAGAGCAATATGAAGCGATGAAGCGTTCAATCGGCGCGCGCGGCAAGGTCATTTGGGACCCAAATCCTTGCTAGAAGGTGCATATAGTGCTGCCATTCAAATAACGATCAGATCCGATTTCGCTCATTACGTGGAGGGATTTTATGCGGCTAATAGCGCGGTGTTGCGCGGCTTTTACGGCCGCAATTCTGCCGGGGTGCGCAAGTCCGCACTACGACGTTAAATACACTAATAATGAGCCTGACCTCACCGATATCGCCACCCGCATTCAATGCGAGATTGCTGACATGTTACGGGATCAGTCTCAAAGTAAAGATGGTAAGGTTTATAATCACAGAGACTCGTTCATAACAGGCAACTACGAAATAGCATCTTCATTGAACCTAGGAGTAACTCAATCAGTCGGAGCGACCCCGACGTTCGGATATACGCACGCGCTTACGGCAGGTCGCCTGTTCAAATTTGGCATAGGCGCCGAACTGTCTGGAAGCAGAGACGACAACATGAGCGCCACCATGTTCTTCTCTGTTGCTGAGACAATGGACGCATTGAAACATAAAGATTCCTATTTGGATTGCCCTCAAGCGACGAGCAACCTTGCGGGAGATCTGGACCTACAATCTGTAGTGTCTGCTAACATGCCGCTGCATAGCGTTGACAAAAGCAAGGCAGGCGCATCAGGACAATTCGGGAAAACGATTACCTTTACTCTGACTGAGAATCTCAGTGGAGTCGGACCAACCTGGACAATGAAAGAGGGCAGTGGACCAGGAGGATTCGGTAAAATTGGCAGGGTTTATACGAATAAACTATCGATTGCCTTCGTGGAGGGTCCCGCTCCAGGAAAAATTCCGGGAGCGGATACTAAGGCTGCGGCGAAGCAGGCGCTTGCTGACGTAAAAGCGGACGATTTGATACGGACCTTGAATGCCGTGAGAAGCGGATTTTGACCGCACCGCCGATTGTAGCAGCGCAGGCATAGCATGCTCTATACTTAGTGCATCTCCTGTGTCTCGCGCGCACGGCCCTGACGAACATTAGGCCGCGCCGGCCGAAGCTCGGCGCTCCTCCAACTTGCTCAGGCGGTCCAGAACTTCCAGCGTCAGATTCATTCCTGCCGCTCCAGCAATTCGCGTTGAAGTGGGTCACCGCCGGCGAGAAGATTCTCGAGCTCTTCCTCCACCTTGGTCAGATCAGCCTGAATTTCCTCGCGCTCCCTCTCATCGGCGGGCGAGAGCTGCCACATGCCATCTATGGACTTGAGGAGCTGGCGCAGATGGGAGGCTTGGATCATAGACGTCGGATCAGTAGACGCTCATCGATACACCACATGCCAGTCGTCGCGGGCCATTTCTTCCTGGGTGAGCATTTGTCCAGCCGTCGCGCAGGTGAGCCTCATTCGTGCGGAAGAGCTCAAGCCAGTCCTTATTGTCCACGGTGACCGACCATTCGTGCGCCGAGCCGGGATAGGTGAGGACGGCCGGCAGCCTGGCGCGGTCCATGGTATCGATGATGTCTGTGAGCGTCATGCCTGCTCACCCCAGGCGCTCGAACAGATCGCCACACAGCGCCAGTATTCGCTCCGCTGATTCTTATCCCACTTGTCCTCATTGGCGGCTCGGTGATCGTGCTGGACGGAAAGGTCTTTGCTGACCATCAAAAGCAGGCTTGCAGCCAAGCGCCGGGCGTGCGTTCGATAGTCGGAAGGCGTGATCACGACGTCGGGATTGGTGTTGCGCTCCTGCAGCCATTTAATCGTCTGCTCGGGCTTATCCATGGTGATCCTGTCCCAGTTCTGGACGTCCCAGTCGAGCGACTGCTCAACGGCGTAGCCGTGTTGGAGAGCCCGGATCATCGCCTGATCGTCCGCATGCTGGATTATGATTGCCTCCTGCTCGGCCTCGGAGGTCGGGTTGAGGATCGCGCTGCCGATGGCGGTGTTCATGGTAGTGCCTCGTTCTTGATGGCGTCCTCAGTCGAGTCGCCGAAGCCGTTATCCGTTATCCGTTACGCGTATTTTACGGCCCTGCGCTTGTCTTCCGTTCAGCGTCCCACACGGAGCGGTGCATTGGTGAAATTTTTGCTCCGGCAACAAAAGGCATCCCCTAGATCTAACCATGGAAAACCTAGGACTTCCATCTATGGGGCTCATCCAGTCTCGCGAATAAAGTCGATTGGTTCCCCGAAATCGAGGTGATCCTCGTCGGCTTCCTCCAATGGCACCTAGGACCGACACAGATTGCCGTCATGATGCCTCTGTGCAGTGCGCTTACGTCGCCGACCCCACCCGCCTGCGGCATTGACCGAACCTAGGCACCATGCTCTGGCGATCGCTAGCGCTTGAGCGCACCTAGGTCGAAGCTCAACCGACTGGCTACCGCCAGGGGCTGAGATGTGTGGAACCTTGCTGTTAGCGCCTGCTTCCGGGATCCGCGAGATAGTGCCAGCAAGACATCTGCTGAGAGACCATCGATACCATTTGCTCGACGCACTAACGTCCTTTCATTCGCATAAAGTATCGAATACGGGATATCCTTTTCAAGCACTAGAACCGAGACCGCATACCGCGCGCGCTTGAAACTTTGGATAAACTGGGCCACAGTTCGTTCTTTCTACTTCTACCCTAGGATAGGCGGGAGATGGCAATCAAAAAAGATGTGCCGGCGAAGAATGTGACCGTCGCGGAAGCGTTCGGTGATCTTCGTTCACAACTGGCCGAAATTTTCACACAGCACGATATTACCGGTAACGTGGAGGTCGAACTCGCCATATCGTTCAAGGTTACAGAAGGGACTGGCAGCGCGGGGAAGTGGTTCCTCGACATCTCTGACGCCTGGCAGGAGCGCGGCGAGGCGAAGCACAAGGTGAAGCTCCGGCTGGAACCCCGGTCCTTCCGCGATGACGTGATGGTGAGCGGCCAGGTGAGTGGTGTGAGGGTCGGTAAGGTGCGAGCCGGCGGTGACCTTAACGTCGAGTCCATTGTTCGAAATGAAGACTACAAACCTCCCAAAAAGCGATGATAAAAGAACCACTACCCCCTGACGCAGGTGACGTGAGTATGGCCGCCGAACAGAGGCCGTGTTTCTACAAAGAAATCATCTTCGCCCCATCGGTTGAAAACCCAAGACGACTAGTCTTCATTGCTGCGCTTGACGCGCCGAAACCGCCTGATGAACTACTTTTGCTGCGACAGGATTATGAACGCACTGCGCGTGTTGTTTCGGTATTATTTGAGGATGATGAAAGGGAACGAAAAGATATATTCTTGCTGCTCCACGAAGCAGCTGACCGCGGCATGCGCGGGACAACGTTTAGTATTGAAGACGGACGAGCTAACCTCGTCGAGGCACGAGAGACGATTTTGGACTACGCTCACAATATTCGAAGTAAGCGTTTAAGAGAATACACATTACTGCTCGTAGTTTTCGGAGTAATCCCTTTGATTGTCGGTGCAGTTGTGTTTCTCACGAGCGCTTTTGGCTGGCTCAGTCGGCCAGCTACTGGCCAACCCTATGATCCGCTCTTCGCTTGGATCCTCGCTGCTTTCTGGATCCCAGCGGGCGCTGCCATTTGTGTCTGGGGCGAGTTCGCTCTTCGAATGCAGGCCGGCCTTTCCTACGAGCAATTGTTGAACATGGACCCCAGTCGATGGCGACCCGGGCAGCGGCTGCTCATCACCGTCGGAATCTCTTTCATATTTGCCTTCCTGCTCGCTTATGATGCGATCCAAGTTGGTCTTGGCAGCATGCTTTTGAACGATTTCGCCAAGAAGACTCCCGCTATGGCATTAGCGGTGGGCGGCGTGACAGGCCTCGCATTTGCTGCAGTGCAGGACGTCATCTTCCGAATGAAACCCGCCGCGAAATAGTGTTGAACCGCGTGAGGCTATGCCAGCCCAGGCCCGGTTAAAGTCGGGTGGGCGTTCGGTTTCTCCGACACATGGTCCGAGAAGGGTCAAACTCGGCGGATCAGACTGATCGGGTTTCGGCCTTGGCGTTACTCAAGATCTTTGGTCAATCTTCCTGCCGCCCACACCACCAAAGAGGGCGCGTTGTATCTTTCTAAACACGACCGATAGTTCGGATCCGCTCCCTTCGAGAACTTGCGGATCACGCCGATGATCTCCCGCTCGTTTGCTGAGAACTCACCCACGATTTCCCGAAAAGCTGCGCGGTCCTGTTCATTGCCGTGCTGCGTGAGCGCCAAGACAAACATCTCACGATGATCGGTTTCTAGTGCCTTGCCGATGCTCACAACGCGATGTAGCGGAACCTTGATCGACCGTTTTTCAACATCGAAACGACGTTGTCGTTAACAAGCCCGATCTCTCTGGCTATGTCCCTTTGGCTCTTTCGATGGCTCAGTTCATAGATGCGTTTGTCCAAAAATTTGGCAATCCATATCAGACCGCGATAGCGGATTGCGATTTTCCCGTCAAACGACCCAAGTTGACTTCCTTATCATTGGATAATTAATCTTAGTATATAGCTTACAAGGTAGAATTTTCACTCTAAACATGATTTCTCCGTCGAATATATACATGAGTGAATTATGACTTACTGTGGCTTGGCTCGAAGCACATGCACGGAGATCTGTGACGACACCGAGCCGACGAGACGAAAACGGCCCGAGCCCGGAAGTGCCTGTCGCTAGGTTGATGCGACTCGGATAGAGGCCATCCAAGTCGAGCGAGGCTGGGAGGACACTTCTCAAGGGACCCTCTAGCCCGCAGCGCATGATTCGAAGTCAAGGGGCGCCTCATAATCCTGCGCACCGGCCACTGCGTTCAGGATGTTCAACTCGCACTTGATACTTGAATGATTGCGTGATGCTTGCATCGCGTCGGATTCGCTTATGACGCTATTCGTCTTTTTTCTTGGGGGACGTGGCAGGTCTGGCCGATCATCAGAAGTGGCCAAAAGGGCTTGAGATCCCGGCAACATAAACGTGCGCCCTCATCACCGGATTTCGAATTGCACGCTTTTGGCGCCTACCCGCGTTCGGCGATCCCGTGCTCCAGGATGTCGACACCGAAAGTCGCTCTGTTCCAGACCGAGGCGTGTTCGTCCCATTAATGCGATTGAAAAACACTGGCGGTTGGCGTGAAGCGCGGGTTGGCTATTCTGCTGACCCAAAAGGACTTCCAGGCGGCAACTGAACGCAATTCACCTGTGATCATTCTAGCAAACACTTGATTCCAACAGTGGCGACAACCTAGGCTAGATCAGACAAAAAGAAAGAGGGGCTTGGGGTGGCTAACGCCTTAATGATGCGCGCGAAGCACGGCGACAACTGTGCCGTTGACGGCGCCCGAATATTTTCGATCCACAATCCTGAATTTCGCGATCAGACTAATGCTTGAAGTCAATACAAAGGCGATTTCTAGGGTTCTGGAAGCGGCCAGGCGCAAGCTCCTCGAAACCGGAACGCGAAACCGGCTGATCCACGTCAACAGGGCCAATCAGCGGGCGAACTGTCTGAACGTGATCAACGAACGCTCGGACGACATTTTCGCGCTCCTGCGCATTCAGGGTAAGCGCATGCGCTTCAAGGCGATGGGCAAGGACAAGGCGGAGGAGGGGCACGAAATGCTGCTCGCCTCGCCCGACGATGATCGCGAAGCCGGTCCCGAACGGTATGGCGACAATTTTATCGAGACGCCCCTTGGGCCGGAAGCGCTGGCACGGCGTCTACTGCGGCTGGCTCATGATGCGAAGACGGCGGAAGAAGAACAGGGTCTCAACATCCTTTATCTGGCCATGGGCTTCCTCCGCTGGCGCGAGAGCCCGACATCCGAAATTCAGCGTGAGGCGCCGCTGGTCCTCCTGCCGGTGCAGCTGGTGCGCAACGAGCGCACCTCGACTTTCGATATCTTGTCCCGCGACGATGACATCACCACGAACCTGCCCCTGCAGGAGCGGCTGAGGCAGGATTTCGGGATCGTCCTGCCGGAGATCGACGAGATCGAAGGATGGAGCCCGGCGCAGTATTTCGCGCTTGTGGGAGAAACGGTTTCAGCACAATCGGGCTGGTCAATCGATGCCGACGGGATGCAGATCGGCTTCTTCTCCTTCGCCAAGCTCCTCATGCACCGTGACCTAGACCAGGCGAATTGGCCGGATGGCTCGCTCGCCGACAACGATTTGCTTGCCGGACTTCTGGCAGACGGGTTCGAGGCGGATACCCCGCTCTTTGGATCCGGGGACAGACTCGACGATCACCTTGATCCGGCCCAAATCATTCAGGTGATCGACGCCGATGCGTCGCAGACCAAGGTCATCGAAGAAGTCCGGAGAGGTGCAAGCTTGGTGGTGCAAGGTCCGCCGGGAACTGGTAAGTCGCAGACCATCACCAACATCATTGCGGCGGCGGCCCACGACGGAAAGTCAGTGCTTTTCGTCGCCGAGAAAATGGCTGCGCTTTCGGTCGTGCATGACCGTCTGGTAAAGGCAGGACTGCGCGACATCTGCCTTGAACTACATTCGCGCACGGCCAACAAGAAGGCTCTGGCGCAGGAACTCGGCCGAACGCTCATGGCCAGTGCGCGTGCTTTGCCGGGGGCCGCCGATCCTGCCCAGCTTCGCCTCACTCGCGACGAGCTGAACCGGATCACGACCCTTTTGCACACCCTCTTCCGCCGAGCAACGAGAGCCCCTTCCGCGCAATCTCGGAAATCATTGGCTTCATCGGCCAGGGGGCAAACGCACCCTCGATTTCGGAGCATGGTCTGGGGACACTGACACGAGAGGCACGCCAGCGGGCGTTGGCGGCTATATCCGGCTTCGTCGCGGCGCTCGAAACGGCAGGGCCGCCAGAAGCGCACCCATTCCGCGGAACCATGGAGCTCGATCTGCAACCAACTGATTTGATGCGCCTCGGGAGCGAGTTGACCGGCGCGACGAATGCGATCTCGGACCTCTGCAGCGTGGCGATGCATCTTGCGCAGAAACTTCACCAACCTGAACCGCGAACCCTGGCCGAGATCTCGGCTATGAGCACAGGGATTGAAGCGTTTGGATCGGCCCCCACTGGAGCAGCGGCATCAGCGGCTGTGCTGTTCCCGAATGCGGACCAGCCTCGACAAAGCGAGGCGCTGCAGGCTGGAGCGAGCTGGGCGGAGGCTCAAACCGCCGCAGCTGGAAAGTTTGCAACTCCGGCTTGGAACGCCAGTCTCGGCGTGATGCGGCAGGCAATCGTGCGCGGTCAAAGGTCCTTATTTGCACGGCTACTCGGCCGCTATCGCCGCGCTTCGGGCGAACTGGCGAGCCTTCTATCAAGCCCGCTGCCTAGAGCACCCGCAGAGCGACTGGCACTGGTTGACGAACTGGCAGAAGTCCAGGTTCGACGCAAACGCCTGGCTGAGGAAGAGGGCTGGCTGCAGACGGTCCTTGGAGCCGAGTGGCGCGGTGAGCGCACACCTTTCGCGGCTCTTCTTGCCGTCAGCGAATGGTTGGCAGGGATCAAACATTCGGGGGCCGTTACAGAGGCAGCTAACGTGGCGGAAGGGCTTATCGCATTTCCAGATTCGCGCCGCACGGCGAGCGACCTCAAGGAGCGCAACGAGGCCTGCCGCGCTAGTGTGGAGGCACCGATTTCCCGATTGCGGCTCGACCTTGCGCAGGCGGAAATCGGCAATTCGCTCGAGACGGCTCCACTATCCGAACTGGCCAACGCGTTTTCCCGGATGGCGGCCGACACCGGACGCTATGGAGACTGGGCGGCACTTGCGCGCAGCATCACTACGGTATGCGGCAATGGAGCCGGGGCGATCGTCACCGCAGTTGACGAAAAGCGTCTCACGCCTCGTGAAGCCGAACGTGAGTTTGCCTATGCCTGCGCAGAAGCCCGCTGGAACGCGGCACGTGTCGCGCAACCTCAATTGAACACGTTACCTCAGCTCGATCGGCACGACCTTGTGCACCTGTTCCGGAAGCTGGAGAAAGATCGCATCGAGACTGCCAAGACCCTGATCTTGTCACGCCATTTTGAGCAGATGCCGCGCGGCACGATGGGAGAGATGGGTATCATCCGCGGTGAAATCGGACGCAAGCGGGGCCATAAACCTATCCGCTGGGTGATGAAGAATGCGGGTAGCATGGTGCAACGCATCAAGCCGGTAATGCTGATGAGCCCGATTTCGGTCGCCCAGTTCCTGCCACCCAACAGTGTGACCGTCGACCTTCTTGTAATTGATGAAGCATCCCAGATTCGCCCCGAAGATGCCTTGGGCGTCGTCGCCCGTGCCCGTCAGATCGTGGTGGTGGGAGACCAGAAGCAACTACCCCCAACTTCATTCTTTGACCGTTTAGTCGACGATGTTGAAGATATTGAAGAGGAGGACGAGGATGCGCCGCTTGGTGCCACCGCAGCCGACATGGAAAGCATCTTGTCGCTGTGTGAGGCACGCGGCCTGCGTTCACGAATGTTGGAATGGCACTATCGGTCGCGCGATCCATCGTTGATCCGGGTGTCGAATGCCGAATTCTACGGCGATAACCTTGTTCTGCCACCATCACCGCTGCAACTCGACGATGACTACGGATTGAAGTTCCGACGCGTTCCAGGCGTATATGCGCGCGGCGGTAGCGGACTTGGTCGCCAGGGAACCAATCGGATCGAGGCACAAGCGGTCGTGCGAGGGATGGCGGAACACGCTCGAGCATGGCCAGACCTTTCTCTCGGAGTCGTTGCCTTCTCAAAGGCGCAGGCCGACATGTTGACTGAGTTGCTCGAACTTGAGCGCCGTCACGATCCTGTGCTGGACGCCTTCCTGCGCGAGGGTCGCCATGAGGATGTGTTCGTTAAGAACATTGAGAACGTTCAGGGTGACGAACGTGACGTCATCCTAATCTCAGTGGGCTATGGACCTCAGGAGCCCAACGGGCCGCTCGCTTATATGTCCTTTGGGCCAGTGAATGCCGAAGGTGGCGAACGGCGACTAAATGTCCTCTTCTCCCGTGCGCGAGTTCGCTGCGAGGTCTTCGCTTCATTCGACCCAGGCGCTATCGACCCGACGCGCAGCAAACGTGACGGTCCGCGGGTTTTGAAACGCTTCCTCGACTTTGCCAAGACCGGAATAATGGAGGAGCGCGTGGCAAGCGCGCTCGATGCAGACAGCCCGTTCGAGGAAGATGTCGCCGCAGCAATCCGCTCACTCGGCTATCTGGCCGATCCACAGGTCGGGACAGCTGGGTTCCGGATCGACCTTGGGGTGCGTCATCCCGATCGTCCGGGGCAATATCTGTTGGCGGTGGAATGCGACGGTGCCGCCTACCATGCCGCCCTGTGGGCACGTGAGCGTGATCGCTTGCGTCAGGATGTCCTGGAGAACCTCGGTTGGGGTTTCCATCGCATCTGGAGCACCGACTGGTTCCATCATCGTGCCCGTGAGATTCAACGGCTGTCCGCAGCACTTGACCGAGCGAGGCTGGCGGTTGAGGACGGCACTCGCGTGCGTGGTGCAAATCACGGGGCTTTCCGGCCTGCGCCGCTGGAGCAGGACATTGCGGAGCAATCGATCGAAATCGACCACCTTACCTTGACGGTTCCGGCTTATGTCCGCGCCGAGCTTTCCGTGCGGTCCAGCCTCGAACCCCACGAGGCACCTATTGCCCAGCTCGCCGACCTCATCGTGAAGATCGTCGGGGTCGAAGGGCCGATCCACATCGACGAGGTGGCAAGGCGCATAACATCGGCGTTCGGCAAGTCCCGGGCTGGCAACCGTATTGTTGAAGCAGCCGGCCGTGCCGCGCGTCTTGCCACGCAGAGAGACCACGCCCTGAAGTGGGCGGGACCGTTTCTTTTGACAGAAGGGCAAAACCAAAACCCGCCATTGCGGGACCGAATTGCCGAGACCGGTAGTCTGCTGAAGGCCGCCTATCTTCCACCCATGGAAATAGCCGCCGCAGCTCAACGGATCCGTTCGGAAAGTGGTGACATGCCCCCGAAGACTTGATCCGCGCGGTGGCGCGGCTCCTCGGGTTTCAGCGAGTTGGAAGTGATTTGGCAGATGTGATCAACGATGCCCTCGTGGATACTGACGCAGCGGGGTAACGTGATGCGATGACCCTGTTCCGCTCGTCGGCGATCAGACTCTGGTGCTAGCTCCAATTGATGGACGGTTGGCCAGGTCGAGCTGGAAATAGAGGAGCGATAGGCTGGTTCCATTCCAAATCCGCCTCAGCGATCCAGCTTCTCAGCCTTAGATGAACAAAGCTGAATTGGCCCCACTAAAGGGGACACCGGAACCCCCGGTCCAGCCTAGCATTGCGAGCCTCACAAGATGTCTCGGGAACCAGGGCGCTGCCGCATGCGGGCTGGAGCAGCTGATGGTGCGGCCACCGAGCGTCTGCCGCCGGCACCGACCTCCGCAGCATCGACCACTACCGCGCCGACTTCTAGAACTATGGGGTGAACTCAGAGGGCTGAACTGATCGCAGCCTGATGAGCGGTCATTACGAACAATAGCTTCCCCCTACCTGCATGCTTCATTGGGTCTTCAATCTTCCCGGTCCGGTCGCACCAGGCGAAGTTTTAGTCCGGGCTTGCGCCACTCGCGAAGAACCTCCTGGACCTGCGGCGCAATGTAAGATCGTGCTTCATTGCGCGTCATCATCTTGGACCGGAGCAGCTCGTCGTAGTCAGTGAGGGAATGCCGGATATATTTTTGCAATTCGATGCCAACGGCAGCACCCAGTTTCCGGCCCCTCCAGTTTTTGGCACTGACTCGCGCAGCTATGGTGAGGCAGCTCTTCTTGGGGCAACCGGGATGATGGATGCGCATATGTTGCATCACAACAGCGCCATAGGGCGATGGCTACGCGCGCCTGAGCCAGCGAGGTAAACAGCGTCTCATGAGCAGTTCATCGCGCAGTCGGCCGTTGAAGCTCTCTATGGTCCATTCTGCATCGGCTTGCCGGGCGCAATGTAGTGCGGTTCTGACCCGCCCAAGAAAGATGACGTTCGAGGTGAACTCGCTGCCATTGTCGCTGACGATCATCCTGGGCCGGCCGCGCTCGGCGATGAGCCATCCAATTCGCGGGCAACCCGCATGCCCGAGAGACGTATCAATGATGAGGGCCAGGCGCTCTCTCGTGCAGCCGTCGACGATCGCCAGTATGCGGAAGCGGCGCCCGTTGGTGAGCTGGTCCGACACGAAGTCCTCAGCACTCGTCGGGGCGCAGGGGCACCAGCATTGGCGCTGTGGTCCCGATCGCCCGCTTGCGGCCGGGCATCTGGCTCGCCCGGAGCGACGCTAACCATCGGAGCAATTTGGCCCTGCGTTTCGTCTTCCAGGCAGTGGCGGTTCCGGATAACTCAAGGATGGGGATTGAACTGGCAGGTGGGCAACTGTCAATCACGCACCAAAACCGGGTGGGCGTCGCCTCGGGCCAACCGTGGCACCTGTGATCGTCAACGCCACGCCTCTCAATTGCTTCACATCCGAGCGCACGAGACATCATCTACTTCGTGGAAGCGGCCGCGGCGCTGGAACTGCCGCCGTGACCGCGCCTTGGGACCTAAAAGATCTCAATTCATACGCTTTTCCTCGGCATGTTTCGGGTTCAAGCGTGGCGCTTTTTTCTATCCCACCCCGATGCCCAAGCAGCAGAGACCCACCGAGTGCGACCATCAGTCGTTTTCCGGAGTGAAGCGGGGACGGCATGGAACAGCCGGCCTAAGCCTGGCTATTCCTTCGGATGTAGCCCCTGCGTCGGCTTGGTCAGAGGCATGCTGGAGTGAACCGATGCGCGCCTGCACGTTTGGCGCTTGAGCAGCATCCGGGTTGAGCCTGCGCAGGTCCTCTAAAAGTTCGGAGGGAACGAACTGCCGCAATGCCAAGTCGAGGAGGCCGGCCGCATCGCTGCAGAGAACTTCCGCTAGTGCAGGAACGCAATCGATGGGAACTTTCGCCTCTCCGCGCATCATCAAATAAACTGCGTGCTCGTTGGAGAACCCAGTCATTAGCGCAACGTCTCGATAATTTAGGTCCAATTCTTTCAATCTGCCCTCAATGAAGATCGATATAGGCGTCGCTCTTGTTTCCAGCGCCATGACATCCTCCTGAATATTTGACATAATAATAATAACAATATCAGTAAGCAGTCTCCATTGCAAAGTGGCAAAAAACAAAATTATTCTTAGCTATTTACCTTCTTAGCTATTTAGATATTTATGTAATGATTTTTTTTGAAATATTTGCACTCGAAGATCAAGTTTCTTTACTATTTCATTTACTATATTGATCGACCTCTCGTAGTCTTCGTGCCACAGACATCGTATGCGAGAGCTATGCAACCGGGATGATGAATGCGCAAATGTCGCATCAAAACATCGAAGGAAAGTGCGACCAATGGGTGGGGACGTCGACCCGTCGCTGTCCGACATCGTATCAATCGCGATTGGGTGGCCGGAGCACGGACATCGCTAAGGGTGCTCCACAACGGGTCACGCCCGAGTCGACCCTGACCGATGGCAGTCGAGCAGAACTGCTTTGAACCAGAGCGATACATCGGTCATAAGTCATAGATTACTTAGTTAGACTTAAGCATCGATTCACCGCAAATAGCCTTCTCTGCAAGCCTCTAGCCGATCAGCTTCATCCATTGTTTTTTCATTACTATCCTTATCGGAGTCGCCGCTCTCTGCAATTGACTTGCACCTAAAAAATGCTATGTTCGTTTTCCGTGACTACCACATAGCGTTACCTCCAAGACTACGGACTTTAAAGGGCTCAGGATGGCCAGCTTCCTGGGCCCTTGCCATTTGACGAGCGCGGCTGTCGCAGGTTGCCTACTCGAGTCATTTTCCCGATCATCGTGGACGCTATCCCACCTTCAGGGCTGGCATTGGCAACAATGCATTGGAGATGAGAAGACGGGTGGATCTCCCTCGGACAGCTTGGAAACCTCCTCGCCAATCTTGCACCCGATTTTGACCCTCGAACCTACGGTTCCAAAAAGCTCAGCGATCTTGTTCGCAAGATTGAAACGTTGGATGTGGGCCAGTCAGAGACCGGCCACCCCGTGCGCGCTTGAAACCTACCTCCGGTGTATCGAGAACGACAGCCATACGTCTAGATCGCCGTTTGCAGGGCGGCAGGATTCTCGTTGCGATGCACGATGTGCGCTCAGGCGACGCCTCTAGTGAGCTCGAGCATCAAACTACGGCGCTGCACACTGCGTCGCTCTCCCGCCCCTGACATGCCTTCAGTAACCAAGGGCGCGGTGTGTCCCGCGCCCCTCGCATGTGTCAGTGGCTGCCTGTGGGCTACTCGCAATCGCCCTCCTCCACCCTCGCCGTGATCACTTCGGCAATCTCCAACACGCCGATAGCCGGCCCTCTGAGCGCCTCGCTAATTATATTGGCAATGTCGAAAGCCAAGGGGTTGCGTTTATCTATTTCATGCCACTTAAGCGGAATGATCCCGCGCGCCGGCTCACGCTTGACGGTCGCGGCTGTCGGGATCTCAATGATCGCGCCTCCTTGCCCCTCTTGAAGCGCGGCACAAGGCCACCACCGACGCCGACCAAGCAGGCCGGATCTTGAATTGCCTCCAACGTGAAAGCGATTGATGTCAGGTCCGCCAAGTAGTCATTGGTCGAGACAGGGACGAATCCCTCACCAATCCGGGCCTGATAGTCAACGATGATCCGGGAGAACGCTTCGATCTGGGCCGCGTCAAGATTGTTATAGACACTCCGGTAACGCATCAGCGCGGGATTGTTTTCGTCAAGGGACCGCAAATCACTGGCGATCCGTTCGGACCTCTGTGTTGCGCGAGCATAGCCGCGCGCTGTCTCAGCAATCGCGTTGTGCTTTTCGGCGCTATGCTCCAGATAGCTGACGGTCTTTTCTAACGAATCGGCAAGGTGACTGGCATCGTCAAAAATTCGGTGGAGATCGACTTCCGGACGGTTTGCTGCTTTCGTAGAGGTCATGCTACAAATTCTCCTCTGGCCTACAGGCCTTTCAACGGCCGGGTCATTCCTGCCGTCTCTACATCGCCGGGGCGAGCTTCGATTGAGCCCGATCTCGCACCGGCGAATTTCTAGCCGCTATTCGGCACGCTCAGCCTTCACTTGTATCGATGGGAACATGAACCGCGTCGGCGCTCGCAATTGGCTCTGGATCGCTTTCAGGCGGTCGATCTCGGCGAAAGATGCCTTGAGCCCATCGACGTCGCCTCTCGGGAGATTCGCACTCACCTCCAGGGCGTCATCAATTGCCCTGGCTATCTCAGCAAGCTTGTATTGATTGACCAGCACCGACAGTTCGCCGGCGGCGTCGAGGCAAGCCCCCAAAATGCCTATGGCGCGTTCGAGCGCCGTGACCGGCTCGTCGCGATCATACTCAGACTTGAATTTCTGAATTTCAGTTCTCAGAAAATTAGGACCAGAAATATGGACTCCATAGGCGTCTAAGCTGGCATCAAAGGAAAAGTCTCGATCCGCGACGAAGTCTGAGAAGGGGCGCTTCAAATAGCCGGGCTTCGTTGGCGTAGCCTTCGCCGCAGCTATCTCGGCGGCCTTTTGGCGTTCGCGGTAGCGCTTCTGTTTTTCAGCGGGCGTCAGGACCATTGATCAGAATCTCTCCAAAGGCAGTCACGGTTTTAGTAACACGGTGACCGTTACTATGTCAATAACAGTTTTGGCATGCCAATCGCTTTATCAGCGCGACGCGAGTGGCTTCGCGTGCTGCCAGTTGAGCGATTTTTCAATCATGTCGGCGCAAGTTCGCTTGGGTGGGGCGAGCCGGAGGCGTGCGGTATAAGACAGAACCGCGTTGCGCGGGGTTGGGCATTGCGGTCTAAGGCACTGCCCTTGCCCCACGAAATCACTAATTCCAACACATCGGATAGGTGGATTTTTCTCCGCGGTCTCTCAGAGAGGATCGGTCGCGGAAGAACGATCATTGAAAGCGAAAAGCCAACGACCTCAACTCACCGTTGCACCACACCTGTTCACTCAGCCTCTCTACGATCTACGCGTCGGCAGCTTCGGGAGCTGTGCGTGCCTCTCTCTCCTCTTCAGCTAATTCGCTCTCTACGCCAGTTCTATTAATCTGATGCTGGTCAAGCTGTTGTCGCTCGTTTGCTGTATCAACCAGGCGTGAGGGCCAGATAGCTTCCGTGATGTATCTTGCGCATCGGCTGCGCTGACGGCGCTGTCGGTGTCTGATGAGCTTCTCTGTCTGTTTTGGTGTTTGAGCCTTGGAAGCTGTTTCAGGTTGCGTTTGTCAACGTAAGGCTGAAAGTGGTTTTGGGCCTCGGTTTGTCAACTTAGTGTAAACTTAGCGTCAAGCGCGCTCTTACGGCTTAAGAGAACGCACTACATTCTGGTTGACAGAATTAGGCTCCCGAACCGTCGATTTCGACTCTCCAAGTTGACATTGTCAACCTCCCGCTCCTTCAGAACAAAGAACTGGGCCTCAACGATCATTCGTCCAGGACATGCGGTTTCGCGACCCACCTCCCCGACTGCCCTCCCACCGAAAACTGAGCAATGTCGGCATTTTGTCTGCCGCAACAGACGGTATCCTCACCGCTGTCCAATGCAATCTAGGACTTCGCTCTATGGGCATCCCCTCAAGCGAATGAGGTCGAACCAAGGCGTGCGTTGTCCACTAGCTCCTCCGGCATAAACCGGCACCAAATGCAGTATTGTTGAACTCACTCGATCGCCTGCATCGTCGCGTTTGGAGTCCCGACTGACGGGACATGCTCTCCATGCAGGCTGTTCAGCTCGAAAGTGTGACGTCCAATTCTAGGTTGAGCACTGAACGCCTAGCTGACCGCATTGATGCTAGTTGTCCTCGCCTAAAACTGGACACGAGAACCCGAGGTCCATTACCTGGGAACGAATAGCAGAGTGGATACAAGCGAATGTCAGCCGAACTGGATACCGACGAACCGCAGTGGATCGATGCTGCCCTTCAAGGCGCTTTGAGCATTCTGCAGGATCGAATGGCCGAGCAGGACCTATTTCGAAGGCCGAGCCGCGCTGGTCGACACGGCCTGGAAATCTTGCTCAAGGAGCATCGCCTTCTCAAGTTGAGAATGGATGCCAATCGGAACCATGGCCGCGCGCATCTACATATTGACTATCACCATTCAAAGCACATGGCGTCCTATGCGATCGACAATGGCGAACTGCTTGTGGGCGACGGGAGCTATGACCATGTTGTGAAACCTTGGATTGCCGAACATCAAGCGAATCTTATGCAGGTGTGGCGAGATTTGCGGGCCAATGGCGTGGACGATGCAATCGTGGCGGAGCTACGTGGCAGCATATTGTGAAGTCACCGTCGATCTGCAGAGATCGTTGGATAGCGTTCGCCGTAGGCACGAACGTTAGGGGAAATTTATTCCGCTGGGCAACTGACTTTCACGCACGGCCACCCAAGTCGCCGATCTGAAGCGCTCATATCTGATCGAGACGTCGCGTCGGCATTACGACTCGGATAATTGCCATCCTGTGTGGTCGATCGGCCGCTCGATGGGTGGCTGCCACAGATGAACTACTCGACCAGCGTCGTCCTTAAGGGCATCAAAGATCCTTCGCGTCAGATCGTGCTGGAATACAGCGGAGCTCCAACGACGTCGGTGCAGCGACGGTTGTCCGGTAGGACAGTTGTTCACCCGGTGATAGATCTAGTCGACTACACATGCCGAGCGGTCATTGACTGGGTCGACGTCAACTTCTGGTTCGAGCGCTCGACCCAGTTTCAATTCGTCCAAGAAGTGGTCGAGCCAATCATTGGGCGAACGCCCCACGTAGAGCCGCTTGATCCGGAACCTGGAAACGTCAGCACCAAGTTTCGAATACGCTTCCAGGAACCGCAGCTAAAGTTGCTAGCCCAGTGTGAAGACCTGCTAGACAAGAAATTTGGCCTGCAGATGCACGGCGTAGTTCGTTCGATCGAGATCAGCGTCGATTTCAAATCCCTCACGCCTTCGGCCGACAAGACTGGGAGGATGGTCGGCGTCTTGGCGCGGCATCTGTTTCCGGACCGGGATTTCATGACTGTCGGTCTCGACAGACCCCGCTACCTCTGGAGTCGGCAGGAGAAGCCCACCTTCTTAATCGGGGCCGACAACCTGCTCTCGTCTCACGCTGATAGGCCGGCTCCTATCGACGCTACGTTCTTGGTTGGCAGAAAGAATGGACCGGTCAGTTGGCGTGTGATGGAGAAGACCATCGACAACCAGAACATCGAAGGAGGAACGTGGGATGATCTACCAGTCGGTGAGCACCGAGCCAGGATCGAAGTGACACTGGATCGGCAGGAACTGATCGACCTTGGGGTCGACTACATCCACGGCCTGCAGCGATTCAATTTCGCCAAGCTCCAGGGGAGATACTTCCAGTTCATGGTTCCAACGTTCGAGAACCGTTTCGAAGGTAAGCATGCGGCGCATAAGGCCGTGGAGATGGATCGGTGGAAAAGGTTCCTCAACGCCGGCATCGTGGGCTTGATAGCCATGGAGGGTGCAAGACGGTCGTTCAGACAGGCCGCGAGGCCGGCGCTTAGGAAGGCCCTGAGAACCAGGCGACAGAAGATCCGGCCTTTGAGCAGGCTCGCAACCGGCCCTTCAGGCAGCTTCCTCGCCTACGAAGATCTGAACGGGCGGGCGGCGATGGCGCTGGAGAAGCTGGGGCATAGGAGGGGTGGGTGAAGGTGCTCGAGTGCGGTCCACACTTGATCAAGTTATTAGGTCGCCGGAACCTCTGATCGAGTCGAACCCTTGCGCCGAAAGCAGCCGCTGACATCCAGATATGCCGATAGCCAGAGTTTCTGGTGGGAAAAACCTACCGAATCGGAATCCGGCGGACGACCACGCACCTTTGTTGGGACCAGCTCGCGCGACGCCGCGGTTCATCCTCTTCGGGCAGGGCGGCGGGCGTCATAGTTGAGTTCGCAATTGTTCTCTACCCCACAGACAACAGGCATCCCGCTCCTGGCGACCGAAAGAGAGCGTCTGCGACTGCGAACCCGACACGTCTGGCGCCAGCGGCAAAGGCCTCCAATGCACTTGCCTTTAGCTCTCCGGTGTCTCGACCGCTCTCATTGACGCAGATCGCGGACAGCATCGGCAAACCGCGCATATGACAGACATCAAGGAGCCGATCCAGGTGCCCATTCGCACCGCTCATCCGATGCCGGGCTTGACTCCATTCGACCTTGCTTGCCTTTGCGAGATCGCCATAGGTGAGACAGCGTTGTTCGATAGCCGCCCAGAATAGGAGTTCCAGCGACCTATCGATACTGAGGTGACCTTTTGCCTGACTCCGACGTGCCCGCTCCTCCAACAGTTGAAGATACAATGGCGCACCAGTTGCGCCCTTCTCTTGGTGATTGCGTATCCATTTGGTTGATTTGAGCGTCTTTTTTCGGTCAGGTTTGACATCTCTATTCCCAGTGCAGGCGGTCCGTCAGGGAGCACTTCATTCCGCAGCCTCCAACTCTCGATCCTCGGCGGGCGACAGCGCCTCGGCCAGAAGGGCGTCGAGAAGGCGGCGGCGGGTGGTGGTGGCGGCGGCGAGGCTCGCCTCCAGCTGGTCGCATAGCGCCATCAGCGCATCGACTTTCGCGACGATGCGGTGCTGCTCTGTGGGGGGTGGGAGTGGAAATCGAACTCCTTTCAGGTTCGAAGCGCTGATCCCCCAATTGCCGACCGTGGTAGCGCACACGAGTTCGACTTCGGATCGAACAAGGTCTGTGTCGCTGGCAAGCCTCAGGAACTCTGGTGCCGCGAGTTTGCGCGCGACACGAACTCGGATGAGCTTGTCGGGATAAATGGGCTGGATGCCGAGATAGTCTTTGAAGATCGTAAGTCGTCCCACGAATGCCTTGTTGCCGTTAAACCGGCATGCAAGAAGGTCGCCCGAAGTCAGTCCGTATTGAAAGCGCGCCTGTTCGTCGATGCCGCTGATCAATTTGTGTTCCTCCTCGGCGACAATGCCATCGCGCCTAACAGTGCCTGCGCTGATCCTCAGAATTGGAGTGCCGTTCAGTGCTTCGTCTGGTTTGCGCGAGTAGCCGTTTCGTGTGTCTTCCGCCAATAGATTGTCCAAGCGCGTGTAGAGCCACGTCAAAGGGATTACATCGGGCCGTTCATCGCAATCTGCTGGCCTCACGCTCGCGGGTTCGTCCTTCGGGTCCTGCGGCACGAGCTTGCCGCGCACGGCGAGGTTGAGGATGGCTTGGCGGAGTTGCTTGACCTGGTCGGGGCGCGTGGTCAGGGCCGTGAGTGCGGCAACGGTGAAGCGTGCGTCGGCCGCGAACGTTTCGGGATTAGGTGAGTTTAGGCGGGCGAGGCTCGCCGCCGCCAGTCGATCGCGCACCGCCTCCCGGCTAGCACGCGCCGCCTCAAGCCGGTCGCACAAGCCCATCAACTCATCAACCTTGGCGACGATGCGGTGCTGCTCGGCGAGAGGTGGAAGCGGAAGGATCAATCTTCCTAACGTTTGCCCGTTTACATTGGGTTGGCCGGTTCCTCTCGCGCCGTCGTAAAGTTGAGTCCAATAGAGCGGGGATTCCAAAAATAATTTCAAAAATTGGTCAAGGACGTTGGACATTCCCTGCACTCGGATCAGATACGAGGCAAATACGGCAAGAACCGGAACTTCGCCAACCAAGAATGTTTTACCGATTGTTCCTCCGGTCCGGGCGATAAGAATGTCACCCTTCGCGAGTCGATATTGCCCGATTGATTTCGGGTCGATCAAACAGCCAGGAACGGACTGCCAATCAACAGCATTCTCATGTATATCTGTGATCCGCAACATCCGCACATCTTTCAGCGCGGTGTCGGCGGAAGCTGTATATCCATAATGAATGCGGCGACTAATCGTAGCCAATCGGCTCAAGATCCAACCGTTAGGTGGGACTAAAGGAAACTCATCCAGATCAACCTCAACTGGAAGATCATTGCGCCTGATCTCGCCCGCCTTCACCAGCCGCGCCTTCTCGGCCGTGATCCGCTTCAAAAGGTCCGATGCCGGTTCGTCGGCCGCGTCTTGCGGCAGGAGCTTGCCGCGAACGGCCAGATCGAGAATGAAGCGGCGAAGGCGGGCAATCGCGTCGGGCGCGTCGGCGATTTCGTGATAGTGCGACAGCAGGCGTTCGGCATTCATCGGGCGAGCGCCTCGGCGAGGATCGCCTTCAACTGGTCACGCAAGGCGGCCGTCTGGCCTTCAGCGGCGGCAAGGTCCGCCAGCAGCGTTTGCGGGTCGCCATGGTCATCAGCCACGCTGTGCTGGTTTTTGATGTCGAGGTTGTAGCCGCGCGACTTCACCTCCTCGGCAGTTACGCGCCACGCCTGTGGCGTCTCCAGACGGCCCTTGCGCTCAGCACCGCCCCACCATTCGATGCAGCCCTGGAAATGCTCCAACCGGATCGGCTTGGTCATCGAATAGGCTTTCTGACCTTCCGGCACGCGGTGCTCGTAGAACCAGATGTCCTTAGTCGGTGAGCCCTTCTCGAAGAACAGCAGGTTCGTGCCTATCGAGGCATAGGGCTTGAAGACAGAATTGGGCAGGCGGACGATGGTGTGGAGGTTGCACTCCTCCATCAGATATTCCTTGAGCCGCGTCTTCACGCCCTCGCCGAATAGCGTGCCATCGGGCAGCACCACGGCTGCGCGACCAGCCTGCTTCAGTAGGCGCACGATCAGAGCCAGGAACAGATCGGCGGTTTCCTTGGTGCGGAAGGTCGGGAAATTGTTCTCGATGCCGTCTTCTTCGCGCCCCCCGAAGGGGGGATTGGTGAGCACAATATCCACCCGCTCGTCCTTGCCCCATGAAATCAGGGGCCGCGCCAGCGTGTTATCGTGCCGCACGAAGCTAGGGTCCTCGATACCGTGTAGCAGCATGTTGGTAACGCAGAGCATGTGGGGAAGCTGCTTCTTTTCTACCGCGCGCAGGGCCCCCTGCATCTTCTCGCGCTGCGCAGGCGTCCGGACGTATTTCTTCTCCATGTGGTTGATGGCGCAGGTAAGAAAGCCCCCGTGCCGCAGGCTGGATCGAAAAGGATTTCGCCGGGGTGAGGGTCGATGCGGTCCGCCATGAAGGCGGTGACGGCGCGCGGCGTGTAATATTCGCCAGCGTTGCCGGCCGATTGCAGGTCGTTGAGCAGCTGTTCGTAGAACTCGCCGAAGTGCCGGCGCTCGTCGAGATTGTTGAAATCGACGTCGTTGATCTTGTTAACCACCTGCCGAAGCAACTGGCCGGATTTCATGTAGTTGTAGGCGTCCTCGAACACGTCGCGCACCACGCGACGCCGGTCGCCAGGCTTGGCCGAAAGCTGCAATCCCTTCAGCGCGGGGAAAAGCTCATCGTTGATGAAATCGAGCAGGGCCTGCCCGGTGACGCCCTCCGGGTCCGCCGCCCAGTTGCGCCACTGGAATTTCTCGGGGATCGGCGAGCGGTAGCCGTCCCTCGTCAGTTCGAGTTCCTGGTCCTGATCGTCGATGATCTTGAGGAAGAACAGCCAGGTGAGCTGGCTAATGCGCTGCGCATCGCCATCGACGCCGACGTCCTGGCGCATGATATCCTGGATAGATTTGACAGTGGTGCGAACGATCATGGGTTTTACTCTTTCTCAAACAGGATCAGCTCGCTTCGATCAATGATCCACTTATTGCGGTGCCCGTTTCGGCTTCCGGCATGGAGCATCGTCCGGTTCTTGCGCTGAAAGGGTTTGTGGGGATCGGTATCGACGAAGCTGATCCGCGTGCCGGACTCTCGATACGCAACGATCCAATGCCTTGAAGGACGGGTAAGGCCCAGGATCACGCAGCGAACGTCAGGACGATCGACAAACAACTGATCGAAGCGGTCCCAATAATCTTTGTTCGTCGTGGGCGTATTTCGGCTGAATGGATAACTCGTTTTGACTTCTGACGCGTCGACGAATGATTCTCGGCAGAGTTTTATCATCCTCTTCAGGTCGCCGATGGTGGTTCCGTCCCACAACAACTTTGGCCACCTACCGCGTGCAAGCGCCGCGCAGGCGGTCTCGAAGATCTTGTCGGGTCTTGCGATACCACAGTGCTCGAATGCATTGACTATTGCGTAAGGGCCGCAGAGCCCGTCAAGTTGTCCTTGATAATTCGGCATTTGCCTAAGCAGTCTCCTGATAAAGCGCGTCCTGCATCTCATGGACAGCCTTTTCGAAACCCTCCTTGCCACCGAACACCCCGATGAGTTGAACGACGCTCCCCATCGCGGTGAACGGCGTGACCTTCAGGACGTTGGCGTCGTCGAGATTAAGCACGCCTTCGTCGCGATACTTTTCCAGAAGCGCATCGAGAACGGCGCGGGCCTGCGGGCCATACTTCGTGAACACGTCGCGCTTCTTCACACTCTCGGCCCGCTCCCGACGGGTGAGCGCCTTCTTGTCGAAGGCGATGTGGCAGATCAGATCGAAGGGATCGAGGTTCTTGCCGAGCTCATCAGCGAGGGCGTCGAGTGGAAGGCCCTCCGCTTCCAGTTCCTCGATAATCGCCTGCTTGCGTTCCGCCGACTTCCAGCGTTTGAGGAAATCGTCGAGACTGGCGAAGCGCTTCTTCAGTGCCGTTTTAGTGAAATCGCGCAGGGATTCGGTGACGAGCTTGCCGTTCTCGTCGAGATATTCGACGCGTTCAGCGAGGATGCGGGCGCCGACACCGTCGACATAGATCTTCCGTGTCGTGCCGCCCGAAGGCACCGTCGCGCCTGGTTGATCGATCACGATTTCGTCGTCGCCAGGTGTCGGCGGGATAGCATCGTTGCCTTGCGGAGCATCGTCGGGCGGTGTGATTGGATCGCCTTCTCCGGGTTCATAGATTTGCACCGGATCGCCGTCGAAATCCGGATCAGCGAAATGACTGGTTGCGCCGCGAAAGTCGATCAGCGTGAAGAAGAATTTCTTTGCGTCCTCATGCACTCGGGTGCCGCGCCCGACGATTTGCTTGAACTCGGTCATCGAGCCGACCGCGCGGTCGAGCACGATCAGGCGGCAGGTCTGCGCATCGACGCCGGTTGATAAAAGCCGCGAGGTGGTTACCAGCACGGGATATCTCGATTCCGGGTCGATGAAGTTGCCAAGCTGGTCTTGGCCTTCCTTGTCGCTGCCGGTGATGCGCATGACATAGCGTTGGTTCTCGGCAACCAGATCGGCGTTCTCGTTGACAAGCGCCTGCCGCATCCGCGCCGCGTGTTCCTCATCGACGCAGAACACGATTGTCTTCTGGAAGCGGTCGCCACTTTCCTTGAGGAACTCCGTGATTTTCTTGGCGGTGAGCACCGTGCGATCATCGAGCACGATGTGCCGGTCGAAATCCTTGGCGTTGTAGATGCGGTCCTCGACCTTGTTGCCGTCGCGGTCGAGCTGGCCGAATTCTGGGCGATAGCCCTCGACGTCGCGGTCAATGTGAACCTTGATAACCTTGTAAGGGGCGAGGAAGCCATCGCTGATTCCCTGCTTCAGCGAATAGGTAAAGACCGGCTCGCCGAAATAGTCCATGTTGGACACATATTCGGTTTCCTTCGGAGTCGCAGTGAGGCCGATCTGCGTCGCGCCGGAAAAATGGTCAAGGATTTCCCGCCATGCAGAATCCTCGGCCGCGCTGCCGCGATGGCATTCGTCGATCACTATCAGGTCGAAGAAGCCAGGCGAGAACTCGCGATAGAGCTTCTGCCGATCTTCAGGCCCTGTGATCGCCTGGTAAAGCCCGAGATAGACCTCGAAGGCGGTGTCGATCCGTCGCCTTTTGTCGAGCGCTAGCGCCAAATCAAGCGTGGTGCCGTCCTGCCTCTCGATAGTTTTGGCGTTGGTCGAAAGTTTCGCCATTGCCGCTCCGAATGGGCGAAAGTCGTTCACCATGGTCTGGTCAATCAACACGTTTCGGTCGGCGAGGAACAGGATCCGCTTCTTGCCCTCCGGATTCCACTGTCGAGACTTCCACAACCTCCAAATGATCTGAAAGGCAGTCCGAGTTTTGCCGCTGCCGGTTGCCATAACAAGCAGCACGCGGGTCTTCCCCTTGGCAATTGCCTCGACAGCGCGATTGACTGCAACAACTTGATAGTAGCGCTTCTGCTCGCCACTTCCATCGTCGTAGTAGTCCTCCAGGACGATCTGCTCGGCCTCCGGGTCAAGGCCCTTCCATGTGCGATAGCGCGCCCACAGGTCGGAAGGCGACGGGAAGGCGTCTAGGCCAAGGTTCGCTTCGATAGGGACGCTCCGGCCAGTGCGGTCATAAAACACAAAGCCATCGCCGTTCGACGAAAATACGAAGGGAACGTCCAACGTCGCAGCGTAGTCAAGACCCTGCTGGATACCGTCGCCGACGCTGTGATTGTTGTCCTTCGCCTCGATCAGCGCGATCGGAATGTTGGGTTTGTAGTAGAGAACAAAGTCAGCCTTCTTGGCCTTGCCGCGGGTCACCAGCTTGCCACGCACGATGATCCGGCCCTTGGTGAAATAGACCTCCTCCCGAACCTGCACCATATCGTCCCACCCGGCGCGCTTGACGGCCGGTAGAATGAACTTCGTGCAAATATCGCGTTCGGTTAGGCTTCGTTTGTCCACGATTGAGATCCCCCAACCGAGGGTTTATGGGGTAACCCCACTTCGATCAAGACTGGTGCGCCGCTAGAAGATAATAGCGATTGAATGGCGCAGCGAAAATTACTCAACGAGCATGAGTTCCATCTCGGGTGTCACGACAAATTATGGAACTCATTCTGACTTCAAAATTCATACCGCGGCAGTCGCGCAATCGCTGCAGCCCTCGCAGAGATGGTCACGTCCCCACGCAAGCAGTCCGTCCCGCATGGCCGAAATCCATAAAGCCCAAGTCGATTACCCGCGCGAGGGAACATTGCGATGTTTGCCCTCCTTGACGGAACCTGAATCCGGCGCGATGCGAACCACCGGCACGCCTTCTCGTAGCGAAAATCCTGTTTCCGAAGCTGAGCGATCTCGCGCAATTCGCGCTCCCGTATGGGCGGACAAGATCGGCGACCACCGCTTGGCGGCAGCTGTTGGAGCGCTTCGCGTCGCTCCGCTCCTCAAGCGACAGGGCGTTCACATTGCTCACGGGAAGGATCGGTCACATTCCGATAAACGCCTGCTCATCTCAGCAAGTCGGTCTTTGTCAACGCACCTTTAGCCGGTAGAAGACTGTTGCTTGCGGGTTCGCCACTCTACCCTCCCACTGAAAGTGGAGCATTGCCGGTTTTTTGTCTGCCGCAACAGGAAGCATCCCCACCGCACACCATGGCATTCCTAGGACTTCCATCTATGTGGGGCATCCCCTCTCACAACTAATCTCCATTGGTTCCTAAATACCCCAAGTCCACACCGACCTCGGGTCAGCATCGCTCGAAGTAGCCCGGGGTCGCCGACTATCTCGCGCGGATCGAACGTGGACAGACATGCCCACGCCCAGACTTGCTATCCGTTTCCGCCCGCCACAGTTGCTAAACTGGCTGTCGCCCGATTTTCCCGAACATCGCGCGAATGATCATTGCACGTTTGGTCGTCAAGGGAGGATCAGCGTTGTCTGAGGCACTGCGAAGGGCCTCTACCCAAGCGACCTCGTTCTGGCTCATGCTAGGCCCTATGATCTGTTTGATGGTTACCAACGCTTGCTCGTCGAGATACTGCCCGAGCGCGAGGAGGAACAGCTTCCGAGGATCGCATTCAAGCGCTCGCGCAAGCCCGGGAACCCGGTCGAGAGGAACCTTGATAGTGCCTTCCCTGATTTTCAATAGGAGGCTGACGCTCGCAAACCCGGTCTCTTCGGCGACATCTGCTGGGCGCTTTCTTTCCGCCAACTGATTGATTCGCTCGTCCACGAACGTAGATATTTCCGATCTCAGTCTCTTCGTTCGCTGAGGGATATGCATGTCTCTTCTCACTTTCTCTGCACTATTTCATCTACATCTAAGATATAGCGAGAATAAAATGGGTATTTACCAGATGCTCATTTAACAACGTTGGAGAAATGTTTGTGCAGGCGCCATTTCGTCTACGTTCCACCCGTGGATCCCAAACCTGGTCGATAGCAACTTCTGTTTTCTGACCTGCGCTTTGGCTCGACACCGCCATGTTCAGCCCTTCGGCGCCGCGGCGGCCGGCCTCGGAGGTCGATGGGAAGCGTCGGACCGCGAAAATGCGCGAAAGAACGAGATCAAATTGCCCCGATGAGAGATTCGGTGCCTGGCCAGATGGCTTAGTCCTAACTGGATTGGGTCTGCTCACAGCTAGGTTTCCGGTGCCGTCTTGGCGTTTGTTTGCAAAGCGGATAAGTATCCCCGCTCGACCTAGATGCAGGAGATTTTAGTGCCGGACGAGACACAGCAGCCAACGCCCTTTCTGATTGAGCTCACTGCCGAGATCGTGTCGGCATACGTCAGCAACAACCCGGTGCCGGTTGCATCTCTTTCGGACCTGATCGCGAG
This sequence comes from Mesorhizobium sp. ORM8.1, assembly GCF_053005525.2. NCBI lineage: Bacteria > Pseudomonadati > Pseudomonadota > Alphaproteobacteria > Hyphomicrobiales > Phyllobacteriaceae > Mesorhizobium > Mesorhizobium sp. ORM8.1. The sequence goes on from NZ_CM132600.1 coordinate 365,455, forward strand.
CGTGAATTCGTCGCTGACAAACATTGGACAGCGGGCCGAGCCCGAAACGGTTGCTCAGGCGCCTGCTGTGAACCCGAAGCGATCGGTGTTTGCCGACTACATCATCTGCCTCGAGGATGGGAAGAAATTCAAGTCGCTGAAGCGGCACCTGATGACCCACTACAATCTCACACCTGAGGAATATCGGGAGAAGTGGGGCCTGGCGCGCGATTATCCGATGGTGGCGCCGAACTATGCGGCCCAACGGTCGGAGTTGGCGAAGGCGAGCGGACTCGGGCGGAAGGCGCCGGCGAAGCCAGCAAAGACTGCCAAAACACGTTCGGCACGATGAACCTTGCGGTCCGCGCCGGTCTCAGTCGGTGCTGTTGAGGCTGCACATGCGTATTAACCACGACCCGTCTGCTTGCCGGTCGAAGATGCTGACGGACGTGCCGTTGCCGACGTCCAATCCTTCCGTATAGGTCGCCAAGCACCAGGCGAGATGACCCGATCTCCCGGCGTGGATCACTCTCATCTTCTTCTCTGCCGCCTCGCCGTGGCCCTGTGTCCAAACTGCGTGAAGAGCCTCGATAGCGTCGCGGCCAACAGCCGGGGGTGCATAGGGTGAGTGCAATTCCGCGTCGGTCGTAAACATGGCGCCGCAAGCAGCAGCGTCGCTAGCGGAATAGGCCGTGGCATAGGCGGTCCAAAAGCTCTGCAATTCACCTTGGATGGACATCGGTGGCCCCTTCGTCCTTTGCGCTTCAGCCATATTAGCAGTAGCGCATATTATTTTGCCAATCGCTTATTCGTCCCGCCAGATGACACGCTTCTCCCAGCAGATCTGCACCAGACGCCGATATCTGATGGTGTGGGCCTGTTCGCCGGTCGGGTGGAACAGTTCGGCATCCATCCACTCCCGGCTGCCGCATTGTTGGCAGCGCACCTTGTCACGAACCTGGTCGATCGTGACATTGCCGATGACTTCCCCGAGCTCAAGCGGCTTGTAGAAGCGTTTTAGATTGCACTTTCCGCAGCGTATGCCGGCCACCTGCCCGGCGTCATGGGCGTGCGTCAGGGTCCAGGCGGCCCCTCTCTGCCACTTTTCAGGTTGCTCCGGCATTCTGCTGAAATGAGGAACATATTCCTCACCAGTCAAGGGGCTCTTGACTCTTTTGTTCTCATTTTGTTCACTGCTAGCAGGATAGCCACAGGAGGCAGAAATGCCGCTTCGATTGGTCATTGAAAACGCGACATGGGAAGAGCTTTGCCGCGGCGTTGCCGCCGCGGAGGCGGTTTTTGCCCGCTCCGGAGTTTCCGTTGAGGATGCCATGGGCGGCATGTTGGCGGCCGATCCTTGGATGAAGGAGAAATTTCCCGACCTTCCAGAACCTAGCAAAGAACAAGAAGCAGCCGCCAGCGTATGGCTCGAGGCCGAGCGGGTCGCCTGCGAAGCCTGCTGCGCCGGATGGCCCGGGGACAAAGTCGTTCGACCTCACAGGGTTCTGGGGATTGGCCCGGTGGAACCGAAGGTGAAGACAGCCAATCTGGCGACATGGCCGGACAGGCAGAAGCGCTACCGGGAAATCATAGAACGGCTGGAAACGGCCACCGGTCCCGACCGCCAGCTCGACATCGACATCTGTTATGGCATGGGCTGGGTGAATGAGCCGGGCACGCCGGAAGATGCCGCCGAGATCGGCCTGCCCTATCTTACCGCCGATCTGGCCGAGGTGGCCGAGATCACTCGCAAATCTCTGGAGGGCTGGAAGATCGAGATCGATCAGAGCCCATGCGATGCCCGCATTATTCAGCCAGAGCGCGACAAAGAAGACGGCGATTATGATGGCGACTACGACGATCTCAGCGTGGCCGCTTGGCGTTATTGCGACGACCGGACCCATATGGAGAAGCCACCGGCCAACACCGCAATTGCGCTCACCCTGGCGGCGGTGCGCCTGCAGGCCGACAGTTTTCTGCCAACCGCATGGTAAGGCGCAGCCGCAGTATACCGCCGCCTTCGACCATCGATTGCGACATGCCGCAACAGGTCGCCCTGCCCGACGACATCTGCACCGATCGCAATTTCGCGCTGATCGGGCGGTTCCTACAGGAGCGAGGCCTGACATGCAGGACGAGAGGGGTGACGGCGATATGGGAGGACGGCAAGCAGGAACTATGGCGGTTGCATTGCTTCGCCGACAACGAGGCGGCCGCCGCCTTCCTTGACCACTTCGGCGGCGTGATGTTCGATCCGAAGCGCGACCGGGAGAACGGGAACGTTCACGGCGCGTGGCGGCGAAAGGGCGCCTATCAGCGCATTCTGGAGCTTGGCCCGCTCAGCGTGCCAGACATCCTGCGCAATTGAGGTCGGGACATGTGTGGACGCTACACTAGATACCTGCCGTGGTCGGAAATCCACCGGCTTTACCGGCTGACGTCACCCTCGGACATCGGCCGCAACGATGCGCCGCGCTACAACATCGCCCCGACTGACGAGGTGCCATTCATCACGGCCGCCGATGACGGCAATCATAAGGTCCGCTCAGGCCGCTGGTGGTTGGTGCCGTTCTGGGCGAAGGAGATGCCCAAGGCGCCGATGTTCAATGCCCGCATTGAGACCGTCGACAGAACGCCGGCCTTCCGCGATGCCTTTAAGTCGAAGCGCTGCCTGGTGCCCGCCGATGGATTCTATGAATGGACCAAGAGCCCGGCCGACGGCGGCAAAGACCCATGGCACATTTTCCTGCCGGGCCACGCGCCTTTCTCATTCGCCGGTCTTTGGGCCTACAACAAGACGCTGGACGTGACGAGCTGCACGATCATCACCGAGCCTGCCGACGAACCGATGCGGCAGCTCCACGATCGGCAACCGGTGATCGTCGATCCCGCCTACTATGACGCTTGGTTAAATCCCGACACGCCTGCCGGCGACGTCAAGCAATTGCTTTCGGACGATATGGACGGGCAGCTCCAGTTCAATCGGGTCGGCCGCGAAGTGAACACGTCCGCCATCAACAAGCAGCCCAACGACCATTCCGGGCTGATCGGTCCGATGAACTCGCTATGAGCGACGAACCGACAGGCGCCGGCGAGGCCACGCAGACACGCGAGCGTGGGCAGCTTGGGCATGTATGCGAACATGCTGGTTGCGGCAGGGATGCAGGCTGGGGCTTTGCCCGCCCACGGCAGGCGTCGCATTGGTTTTGCTACGAGCACCGCAGCGAAGGTGAGCGGTATTTGTGAGGTCATATGGGAAAGAAACCGAAGGATGAGATGCTTCCGGCGCTCACTGGCGTGCAACTGGACCTCGACGACAAGAACAAGCCGACTTATTGCCTGGTCGGACTGCGCACCGTCGAGGGCGTGAAGTCGTTCACCTTGCATGCCGAAGGCGCAAGGCTGCTGATTCAAGGCCTGCAGGCATTTGTTGACCGAGTGGACAAAGATGCGAAAGGCTAGTCCGGCTTGCTTATCGCACTTTCCTCCAACTCAGCTTCCAGCTTCTCGCCCACCGGCGCCGGCAGTTGCCGAGCAGCACGCCGTCGAAGCCCAAACCGCGCGGCGCGCGCCTTAGTAGATTGGTCGCGCATGCCCGTGAACCGCGCTTGCTGACAAGGAGGCGCTAGTCCGCGCTCTCGAATCCGGCGTTGAGTTCATTCCCGAGAATGGCGGCGGTGCTGGGGTAAGGCTGCGGAAGTTATAGATATTTCCGAAGTGTTACAGGAACAGCACAGATTATTTGAGCAATTGCTGATCTTATAGGCGTTTGAAGAATATTGCTCGCCTTGGGGATATTTTCGATGCGCATCCTGTCCCTTCTGTTCGCAGGGCTTCTGTCGCTCGTTGCCGGTGCAGCATTCGCCGCCGACGCTGTATCGATGGACGTTGCACCGACAAATTTCAATTGGTCCGGCGCCTATATCGGCGGGGTCGCTGGCTATGGCTGGAACAGAAACACGTCCAATTATTTCGGTTCCTCGGTGGACTTCGACGCTAATGGGTTCGTTGGTGGTGCCACGGCAGGCTACAATTGGCAGCGTGGACAATGGGTGATCGGTATCGAGGGGGACATATCCTACGCCGACATGAAGGGCAGTGTGGTCAAACCCGTCGGCGTGACGCCATGCTACATCGAGGGCTGCAGTGCCGAGATCAATTGGTTCGGCACCGGCCGTGCGCGAGTTGGATATGCGTTCGAGAATTTTCTACCCTATGCGACCGGCGGCTTTGCAGTCGGCCACGTCAAAGGATCGGCCGATCTCGGGGCGTGCGGTTTCACTCCAACCTGCGGTTATAGCGACACCCGGTGGGGCTGGGCAGCGGGCGCCGGCGTGGAATGGGCCTACAATCAGCGCCTCTCTTTTAAGGCCGAATACCTCCACGTGGACTTGGGAACACCCAGCATCGCTACCCTAAACCCCCCGTTCCCGTCTGTTGATCGTGTTGAATTTGATACGGTCCGGGTGGGCCTAAACTACCACTTCTAGTTCGCGACCCTGATGCCCATCGGCGTGTCTGGCCGGCCGGACTGAGGTGCAAAATGCTCCCTACCGCTTCGCCTGAGGAGTAATCTCCTCAATCCGAACCTTAACTCCGTCCTGGACTATCGCCTTGTTCAAGCGCCTTGGCTTCGGCTGTGGCCCCTGTGGTCAGGATCGTCCGCCAATGGGGCTTATCGAAGACGCTGACGATGTAGGTTGTTGCATGATTGTCGGGCATCGCCAGGGCCTTACGTCCTTCGTTCGCATGTATCGCCTATATTAGCAGTGGCTCATATCTTTGCACGCGGCGCCTAGTGCGGAGGCCCAAATGGGCGGCAATAAGGCCTGGCATGATGCTATTCACGACCATGAGGTCGAATGTTTCGCTTCGGAGAACGGTTTAACTGCGGACCTGGTCTGGGAGTTGATTCTAAAACACGGCAACAGCCGCGAGACGGTGATCAAAGCTGCGCAGGGTTTAAAACCTCTCAGGCAACACGGCCGATTAGCGATAAACCCGCTGGGCGAGAACCCCAACAGCCTCAAGCCCGGCGAGCCTACAACCTGATCAGAGTTGCGCGACCAGGGCCGGGGTCCGCCGGCACTTAGACGCAAAAGCAGTGACAGCTTCGCCGTCCCGAAATGGGACAAATCGGGGGAAAACCGCCCGGGCTGGGTTTTGTTGCAGATTTGCTAATATTACGGTCGCACCAGCCGGCTTACCCGAGTCGGTTAGGCCCGACGGTCAGTCAAACTTACCCCAACGGACTGTCGGGCCGCAGGAAGCCTCCTTCGCGCAAGCGATCCTAATGCCCGATCGCCGTCAAACATCTCGCTTCCGCTTCTCCGGCGTCATTGCATGGTTCGTGAACTGAAGGTTCCGATCGTCTCGGCCGGAGCCGCGGCACTCGTGGCAATAGATGACTTTAATCAGATCCCAGTGCATGCAGCCCTGGTCCGGTCCGAAACGTTTGACAAGCGCGGCGACGTCGAGCACAGCGCTGCGCTTGCACGTCCCGCAATAGACTGACAGGCCAGAGCGGGCCTCCAGCTTCTTGCCGAGCGTGTTTTCAACGAAAGGGTATTCTTTGCCCACGGCGATCTCCAACAGAGGTCGCCCCATCCGGCTTCGGATATAGATCAGCTCCTGACAATCGCCAAGAACGAAGATGGAACAAACAGGCATTCCATTAGCAACCTCTTGACGAGGCCGGTTGCAGCGCCAGAGTCACGGCATGGCGAAGGGCATCAAAGTCGGCGACGAGGTGGCGATCACGGCGACGGTGCGCAAGCGCGTGACAGAGGACCGCGTCAGCGTCTCTATCCCCAACTATGGGTTTCCGCACTCGATCATTGACCGGACATCGTCACTGAAAAAAGGCCAGCCGATCGAGCTTATCGGCGACGTGCTTCGAGTCGACGATCATACAGTGACGGTGAACCTTTCGCCGCCGGTGACGGTGGACATCGCGACCGTCAGACTGGTGACGAGCTATGTGGCGCCGACGAGAAAGAAGCCGCTGGTCGACAAACCGACATGAAAACAGGGAAATAAGATGGCCCAGACGATTCGGTTCGCGATCTTTGCGGTTTCGGCCGCAGTCGCCGGCCTGGCCTTTTTCGCCTTGCATTCCTTCTGGACGTGGACCGTGCCGCTCCTGATCCTCTTCGCTGGCTCCATGCTTGCCGAATACGCCTTCAACTGGCTGGCCTCGAACGAAGAAAAGCAGCGCGATCTGGAAGATCGCGTGCGCAATCCACCGACGTAAACCAATGTGGAAACCTTGACATCGGCTTGGGGGTTGGACTTGGAATGGCGATAGCTGGTTAGTCCAGGCCAAGGATGTAGTATCAAGACACCGAGGAAGGTTGATCGATGCTTCCGACAGACAATGGCGCTGGGCTGCGGATTTCAGATTTTGTCGATCCCGGCGATGCCGTAAAGGCCGCAATCGAACTCTATGGCCCGCACGCCCAGACCGCAGTGGCCTACTGTGCCTTGGACGCTCACTTTGACGGTCGGACGGACGATTACCGTTTCTGGGGCGCAGTCTTCCGAGACCTAGCCGCCGCCACTCATTGAGGCGAGTGCCCGAAGCAGCACAAAAATTTCCGCCAGCGTGAGGCCGCGGCCGCCTTAAGCCCCTCTGTCCGAGCGTCTAAAAGCTCGTGGGAACGAACCACGGAGTGGTGTCATATCCCAGCCTCGGTGCCACCGCATTTGCGGAACCGTCCGGTGATTGCGCGACTGTGCCGGTGGATTTGCAATCCAGCTTGGGAGCCGGCTTGCCTGCCTTGATGTGACTTGCAGAACATCCGTTTGCTGCCTGCGCAACCCTGAGCTGATCGCTCGACCGCAAGCTCTGCATTAAAGGCTTGTTCGCCGGCCGATGTTTCCGGCTGGCATGCATTGCGAGCGGTTTGGGATTGACCTGGCCAATTTTGATCGCCACCTGCGCAGATGGCTATCTGTTTGGCTGGTCCTCACTCATGACGTTGTAGAGAAGCAGCCCCGCTATAAGAGATACCACGGCACCTAGGATGTCATGTCCGGTCAGGCCGGAGAAATTGACGAAGGCGGATGTCAACACGGCCATGGTTCCACCACGCTGTTGCGGATTCCCTGAGCAACCGTAAGCGAGCGCTAATGTTCCTAGCGCTCGACGATTATCTCCCGGCCGCTGACCCCCATTGGGCATCGAAGGCAAGCGACTGCGAGACAGTCAGGGTTGCAAAGTAGACTCTCCTGCCACCTTCGTCGTGAACGGAGACGGTCAGGGATTCGTCCAGATCGCTAGCGGCCATTTCGTCGATAGCGATGTCGTGCAGGGCGTTGAGCGCCTCTCGGCGCATTTTGCTAAGGCTGTCAAGATCGACTGAGGCATCACCCAAGCTTTGCCCGTTTCGGAAAACTTCGAACACGTATCGCGCCATGGCTCATTTTGAGCCGCTTCAGAGGCGCTCGCATTTAAATTTGAGAACCTTTCGCCGTTTCGCGCCGAAGGCGCGTCGCTGCCTACGATGGGGTGATCACGTCAGGCTCAACTCTCCTCGCGTGAGATTGGTCACTCTTAATTCCGGGACGAAGGAGCGATTGCACTACCCGGCGTAGCAACATCTGTTGGATGTTGGCCTCATGTGCAAGCCGTTCAGCTTCTGCTTGCGAAAGCCCAATCAGCAATCCGTCTCTTGTCTCGGCGGGCAGATCAGTCGATCGGTCATAGACCAGCCATTGGTCGGCCGGGTCCAGCATGGCGACGAACCTCATCGCGCGCTCCTCATCGTTTAGCACCTCCTAATCTTTGCATGCACAGGATGTTCCAGCGCCGTGGGTAGAATCGTAAGTGAGGCGCATCCTTGCGAATTGCCCCCGAGCGCGCGCCAAAAAAGCGGGCCTGCGGCAGGTAATGGGGCATGAGCAGCCGGATCACGACCGCTGGAGTTGGGCGGTCAAAACGAAACAGGCCCGCCCCGGGGTCGGGCAGGCCTGTCTCGGAGCACAAGCGGCTCTGATTGCGGCGTCTTGGGAGGGAAGCAGGATGCCGCGCGATCCGAACTGGCTTCACCTGCCTAATGTTCCAAGGAAAAGCCTGTCGACCGAAGCCGACGGTCTTGAGCAGCGCGACCATTACAAAAAAGCGGATTCCCAGTAACGGCATTCGGTCGGGCCAATGAGCCGGCCAATGCTACTATGGATTAGATATTACTAATATGATATGGCCTCAATGCGAGAGGCTAATTCAATGCAAGGGCGCATAGCCTTAATTTGGCTTGTCTTGGCTGGCGATGCCGACGCCCATGACTGGTATTCACAAGTCTGATCCTGTTCTGAATCTCAAATGTTGCGGCGATCAGGACTGCCACCCTATCGCGTCAAGCGATGTCAGATCGACCAGGCAGGGCTATTACGTTAAGCAACCTCAGCCCTATTCTCGGAATGACCCGCCTACCGGTGAGTGGTTTGTTCCGTGGGATCGCGTGCAGGCGGCGCCGGACGACCGGTATCATATCTGCGAAAATCTCTACCCGACATTTCGCGTGGGCAGGTATCGAATGAGATGGACATGCTTCTTTGCACCGCGAACAACGGGTTCAATTTCGAACTGAGACACTACCCGGCGGTGCCCGCGGTCAGCGCTCGCAGTAGTCGGACTCTGTTTCGGCGGCGTATCGCTGATGGTCGCTGACGTCGTGTTCGCCCTGACCGCATTTCTGTCGCAGGCCTTTGACTCGGTGGTGGGTAGAGTCCAGTATATTAGCCGATTGAAATACTCGTCAGCGTGATGATAACTGCGGAGAAAAAAGCCGGGGAACGGTTGCCCAACGATGCTGGCGCAGACTACGACCTTATCATAGTCGGTGGCGGTCTCGCAGGGAGTTCGTTGGCCATTGGCCTGGCGGACGTGATTCGGTGGACGAGATGATACGCCAGCTTCAGGCGACCGGCGCACCCAGGCATTGGTTTGACCGAGCGCGACAGGCCGGCCCGTTCGCTACCTTCGACGGTTCACATCGGTGGGTCGACAACCCCTACCACAACGGTGTCGTTCTGATCGGCGACACCGCAGCCGCGACCGATCCAGCTTGGGGACGAGGACTATCTCGGACGCTTCGCGATGTCAGGCTGCTGCGCGATCGATTTCTAGAGGGCGCAGACTGGCGCTCGGCTGCCGAGGCATATGCACGTGACCACAGTGATTTCTACGCTCGGATGCGCCGATTGGAAGCCATGGAGACTAGTTTGCTGTTCGAACGCGGCGATGAGGCCGAGCGGCGACGCGAACATGCGTTTTCTCTTTTTGCCAAGGACCCGACGCGTGTCCCAGACACAATCGGCTTCGGGCCAGAGGCGCCCTCAGATGAACGAGCTCGTGCGAGATATTTCGGAGAAGTCTGAGATAGAGCAAGGCGAATTTATACGCAGCCTCCCCGTCTAGGAGACTCTCTGACGGACGCACTCCCGACATAGCTGAGCACGCTCTGGAGTCAGTCGCGGCGCCGCCGAACATAGAGAGAACCTCCGGTGTGCTTTCCGGTGTGCTTTTTGGTCACGAAAGGCACACCAGGACACCCTTTGTTCTAATTCCCTCGATTTTGTTGCGAGTCGGCTCTTGCGCTAAACCCCTTGAGAATATAGGGCTTTGCGCGGTCCGGAGTGTAGCGCAGCCCGGTAGCGCACTTGACTGGGGGTCAAGGGGTCGTCGGTTCGAATCCGGCCACTCCGACCATTTTAATCCTTGATATCCCTAGCGTATTGCAGAGGTGCCTTGCGCCGCCTGCTGCATATTCGCCGCCTAAGCCCCATGCGCTGCCAGCATGCGGCGCGCGCTTTCCTCGTCGGTGATCAAGACGGTCGGCGCAATGAGGTTCATCGCGCCGAGCAGCGCCTCGGTTTTCTCTGCGCCGCCGGAAGTCAGGATGCGGATCGGTGCCTTGCGCAGGCGGTCGACATCCACCGACATGACATGGCTGTTGACGGGATGGTCGACCAGATCGCCGTTGCGGTCGAAGAAATGGAACAGAAGGTCGCCGACGGCGCCACGCGCCAGCAGGGCCTCGCGGTCCGCTTCCTTGAGGAAGCCGCCGCGCGAGAAGGTGGTGGCCGAGGCGATGCCGCCGACACTCAGCAAAACGGCATCGAGCGCATCCGCCATTTCAAAAATCTCCTGCAAGCCGCACCGCTCGACCAGCGCGATCTTGGTCTCGACGCTGTCGACGACGGCAGGCGTCGGCATCAGATAGCCGTCACCCTGGAAAATCTGGGCGAAGCGCCAGGCAAACTCGGCCGGGTTGACCCGGCGCGCGACGCCGACGCCGCCAAGCAGCGAGATCACGCTGAAATCGCTCAGCGATTTGGCGCTGATAAAAGGCAAAGTGTGGAAGAGCGTCACGCCCCACCCGACGCCGACCCGCATGCCGGATTTCATCGCGTCGGACAGGAACATGCCGGTCTTGGCCGCGATGGCCGGGATCGGATCGGCGTTCGGGTCGCTCAGCGGCGCCACCAGCGCCTGCTGCAGGCCGAAGGTCTTTTCCAGCGCGCGCTCCAGCCGCACGATCTCCAACAGCTCGCTCTCGATGGTGATCTTCACCTCGTTGCGCGACCGTGCGTCCGCCAGCATGCGCACGATGGTGACGCGGCCAACGCCGAGCACGTCGGCGATCTCGTTCTGTGTCATCTGCTCGACGAAATACATCCAGGCGGCGCGGATTCTGAGGCGATCGGTCCGGCTTTCATTGACGATCTGCTCGGACGCTTCCGCCCTGCCGTTTTCGGTTTCGCCCCGACGTCGCCTGCCCAATTTCCCCTCAAGCCCGGCGATGACATTGTCCTCGCCGATTCTGCATGCTGGTTAAATATCGTCTATTGATCTACCAATCGACAGGAACAATCTAGAGAGGGTGGCTGACACCCCGAGCCGTGACCGGCTTCCGCATTTTCGAGGCCATTGCCGATGCTGCGACAGATTTCCGAAGATGTGCGCGTCAACCTGAAGGACCGGCTTCGGGAACTGCGCGACGTTATCCGCCAGAGCCGGCACGACAGCGCCGGTGAGCCGCCGCGCGAAATAGCCAATCTGCCGCCGTTCCCGGGCAAGAGCCTGCTTGGCCATGCCGCGAGCGCCGTCGATGAGGCGCTGACGATCGCCGAATCCTTCGTTCCGCATTCCCGGCCGCTCAAGGTCGACGGCACGACGGTCAAAAGCCTGAGCCTCTATTTTCCGGAAGGCAATGAGGACCGCCAGATCGACGGAGAACGCCAGTTCCGGCGCGATATGTATTATCTGAGCCGCGCGGTGCTTGCCGGCCAAGGCATCGACAATCCCCGGGTGCACGAGGCGGGCTTTTCGGCGATCCATGCAGCGATGCGCAAGCACCACCCGGATCTTCTGGCCGCCGCGACGGCGGAAACCGCCTCGAACGATCAAGTCGCCGCGGCCTGTTCCGCCCTGCTCATCGAATGCCTCAATCACCACCCCGTGCAGTCTGGCGAGGGCGCAGCCGCTGACCGCTCGCTCGACGTCAGATATCTCGCGCCGGTCGTGCTTGCCTGCGGACTGGCGAGCAAGGCCGAGGGCGCGCCCGAGCCGGACATCCTCGAGATCGCGGTGCTGGCGGCCGAAGTGCGGGAGGATCGGATTCGCCTGGCTTGCGCCCAAGCCAATGCGGTTCAGGAGCTGACCCCGGTTTTTGCCACGCTGCTTGCGCATCTGACGTAACCGCTCGTCTGCAAGCTGGCTAGTTTTCGGCTGTCATGGCGGCGATGGTCTTCTTGGCGCGCTGGATCGAGGCCGGGCTCATGCTGAGCTCGGTCAGGCCCATCTTGATGAAGACAGGGATCAAGTCCGGTCGGCCGGCGGCCTCACCGCACATGCCTACCATGATGCCGGCTGCGACACCCGCTCTGGCCGTCAGCTCGATTGCCGCCATCACCGCCGGATTGGTGACGTCGTTGAGCTTGGCGACCGTCGGGTTGAGGCGGTCGGCGGCCATGATGTATTGGGTGAGGTCGTTGGTGCCGATCGAAAAGAACGCCACTTCCTTAGCCAGCGCCGGTGCGATCAGCACGGCGGCCGGCGTCTCGATCATGACGCCGAGGTCAAAGGCGGCATGCGGCACGCCTTCGGCCTTCAGTTCGGCGGCGCATTCCTCGACCAGCGCGCGGGTGCGCGTGACCTCGGCAATCTCCGCAACCATCGGCAGCATCACCTTGATGTTGCCGTGGACGGCGGCCCTGAGCAGGGCTCGCAGCTGCTTCTTGAAGATGTCGGGACGGTCGAGGCACATGCGGATGCCGCGCCAGCCCAGGAATGGGTTTTCCTCGTCCGGGAACTCGATGCCGGCGATCGGCTTGTCGCCGCCGATGTCGAGCGTGCGCACGATGACCGCATGCGGCGCGAAGGCCTTGGCGAGCGCGCTGTAGGTTTCGGCCTGCATGTCTTCCGACGGCAGGTGCATGTGGCGCATGAAGAGCAGCTCGGTGCGGAACAACCCGACGCCCATCGCGCCGGCCTCCTGCGCGGCCTCGATCTCCTCCAGCGAGCCGATATTGGCCGCGACCTCGATCACCGTGCCGTCCGCGCGTTTTGGCGTCACGCTCTTGAATACCGTGAGCCCGGCACGCTCCTGCGCTGCCGCCTCGACACGCTCGGCAAAGTCGGTCCGCGTGGCCCCGTCCGGATCGACGATCACATGCCCGGCATTGCCGTCGATCGCTACTTGGTTGGCGGTGCGCAGCGCATTGACCTTGTCGCCGAGCCCCAGCACCGCGGGAATGCCATGCGAGCGGGCGATGATGGCGATATGCGAGGTGGCGCCGCCATGACCGCAGACGACGCCGCCGATGCGCTTCAGCGGCGCGCGCCAAATCCCAGGCGCCGATGTCATCGGCGATCAGGATCGAACCTTGCGGGATGGTCTCCAGGCTGACCTCGTCCTGGCCGAGCAGGACCAGGCAGATCTGCCGGCCGACGGCGTGGACGTCGTCGGCGCGGGCGTTGAGGTAATGGTCGTCGACGGCGCTGAAATCGGCGGCGATGGTCGAGGCCGCGCCGATCACGGCCGACACCGCGTCGTCGCCGTCCCTGATGAATTTTTCCACCTCGCCGGTCAGGCTGTCGTCGGCGGCAATGTCGCGCAAGGCAGCGACAATGCCGCGGTCGCCGGCCGAGAGATTGTCGTCGGCAAGGGTCCGATCCATGCGCGCCTGAACGGCTGCGACGGCGCCGCGAAACCGCTCGATCTCGCCATCGATCTCGTCGGCCTGCAGCCGCCTGCCTGGACCTTCGATCTCGGCCGGAAAATGCGCGAAAGCCGGCCCGATGGCCACGCCCTCGCTGGCGGCAACGCCTTGGAGTATTGCGGCCCCATCCGTAGGCGCTGCACTTGGCGAAGTGGCCTGGGGAGCAACCGAAGCCGGCGCTTCGGGCGCGGGGGCGCCTGCCTCGTTGTCGCTGTCGAGGCCGGCATGCGGGTTTTCGAGATAGCCGATCAGCGCCTCGATCGCCTCGATCGCGTCGGCGCCGTTGGCCCGTACGATGACTTCCTGGTTTTCCTTGACCGCCAGCAGCATCAGCTTGACCGAGCTTTTGGCGCTGACCGCCTTGCCGTCCTTGACCAGTTCGACATCGGATTCAAAACCCTTGGCGAGTTTGACGAACCGCGTGGCGGGACGGGCGTGCAAACCTTCATGCACTCTGACGATGGTCGAGCGTTCCATGGCAATACTCTAGAGCATCTCACCGTTTCAGAGAAACGGCGAGCCGCTCTATCCCTTTGTTTTGACGCAATTCCGGACGGAAAACCGCTTCACACTTTTCCTGGAATTGCTCTAGCTTATGGCGCCGTCTGTGGACGGCAAATCCTGTCAGGCGGCGATGGTGATCACAGCGCCTGGTGTGAGCGCGGCCACGAGGGCCCCGGTGTCGACCTGGGACGCGCAGACTTCGCCTGGCCTTTCGGCCTCGGTGGCGCCGTTGAAGGAGATCACGACATGGCCCATTTCGCGGACCTTGCTCCAGGCTGTTTCGCCTACTGCGGTAATCGTCGCCGAAACCGGGCCGAGGGTGATCGATGCGCCTTTTTGCGGCGCGTCGTCGCTTGGCCCTTGCTCCGTCAGATGGAGCACGGAAACCTCGGCCAGTTCAGGGGGCGAGCCATCCGCGAAAAGAATGACCACGCCACCCTCGGCGAGGTCCGCCACTTCGGGTCCGATCGCTGTGACCCGTGTCTTGAGAAGAACCGACATATGGCGAACCTCGTTTTGGTTTCTTAGAACACGATCAGGGAGACGACCCATGCGATCAGCACGGAGACCGGGCCCATGATCTGGCGGCTGATAAGCACCGCCGGCACGCCGATTTCGATCGTCTTCGGCTTGGCCTCACCAAGCGCCAGACCGACAGGAACGAAGTCGCAGCCCACCTGGGTGTTGTAGGCAAACAGCGCTGGCAGGGCCATGGCCGGCGAGATGGTGCCGTTGGCGATCTGCGGGCCGATAATGGCGACGCCGATGACCTGCGCGATGACCGCGCCTGGTCCCAGGATGGGCGACAGGAACGGCAGGCCGCAGATGGCTGAGATCACCAGCAGGCCGACGATGTTGTTGGCCAAGGGGCCCATCGGCTGCGCCAGCACGTCACCGATGCCGGTATAGAGGATCAGACCGATCAGCATGGTCACGAAGGCCATGAACGGCAGCACGTTGCGGATGACCTGGTCGATGGTGCGGCGGCCGGCGTTGAAGAAGATGCCGACCACGCGGCCCATGACGCGGCCGATCGAGCTGATCAGGCCGATCATCCCGCCTTCGCTGGGCAGCGGCTGTGGCGCCGCGGCCGTGGTGTTGCTTGAACTCATCGATGCTGCTCCCCCCGCAGTGGTGACCGCTTCGGATCCATCCGCCATTGTGACGTTGGCCGGCTTCACGCCCGAAACGTAGATGTCTTCCGTGATGAACTGGGCGAGCGGCCCAGCCTGGCCGACCGGCGTCAGATTGACGGTCGGGATGCGCTTGCGCGGATAGACGCCGCAGCGCGCGGTGCCCCCGCAGTCGACGACGACGACCGCCATCTCGCTTTCGATCGGCGGCGCCCGGAAGCCGTCGACGGCCTCGGCGCCGGTCATGTCGGCGATCAACTGCGCCACCGGATGAATGCCGCCGCCAGTCACCGACACGACCTTGCTGCGCTGCTCGGTCGGTTCGATGACCAGCGGGCCACCCCAACCGGTGTTGCCCCTGGAGATCTTTACGGCTTTGTATGTCTTGGCCATGGTGTCCTCCCCCGCGCTCAGAGCTCGACGCCCTGGCGGCGCGCCATGATGGCCGTGATGCGCTCGGTCAGCATGCCTTTCAGCAGGATGACGACCAGACCGACAAGGGCGTACCAGATGGCCACCTTGACGTGATAGCCAGCGGCGATGACGCCACGCTTCTCGAGATCGAGGAGTGCTACCAGCATGCCGCCCCAGACGAAATATTCGCCGGGGTTGATATGCGGAAAGAGGCCGAGCGGCGGATGCACGTAGGAGACGGCCGCGTCGTAGAAGGCGGGCTTGTGCTTTTCTTCCAGGAACGAGCCGAAGGTGTAAGCCATCGGGTTGGTGAGGAAGAACACCGACAGCACCGGCAGCACGGTATAGCGGGTCAGCGCGATGCGCCCGGCGCCGCGCGCCAGACCGTGAACGCGCTCTTCGCCGACCAGTTCGGTGATGGCATAGAAGGCCGTCATCAGCACGACCAGGGTCGGGATGATGCCGGTGACGAAGCCGGCGAACACTTCGCCGCCCTTCTGGAAGATGCCGATGAAGTATTTGCCGATGGCGGTCAGCCAGCCAAGCTGCTCTTCCTGCTGGACGTTTTTCAACTGTTCCTTCAGCTGATCGGCGGTGACCGGCGCGTTGTCGGTCGTCGCCTGCGCCAGGACCACGAGATGGTCGGTGGCGTGCTCGACGCCAAGCTTGCCGTGCCAGGCAGCATCCGAGACCATGGTGCCTGCGACATGCAGATTGTGCACCGCCAGGTCGGCATGCTGCGCCAATAACGATATTACAGACATTTCTCCTCCTTATGACCCTTGCCGGTCATTCCCAGCCGGCTGACGGCGTCGCTTAAGCCCTTGCTACGTTCAAGCCGGACAGGCCCGGCTTCTTCCCCGGCTCCGACCGCGTTTTGTCGATCTGTTCGATCGCGCGTTTCACGGCCTCGGCCACACCGGGTTCCCCCTCCCCCATGATCGCAGGGTTGGACCGGAGTCTATCGAGGGGAACGCCCTCGAATTCTTCATGTCGTTTGAACTTGGTGAGCACCGAGCGGCCGCTCATGACCATCATGCGGCGCACGATGAGATCCGGCGTCACGACGACCAGCGCAATGGTGCCTTTCGCGAGCCGGCCGCGGAAATTGCCGGCGCCGACGAAGCCGTCCTTGTACTGATTGGTGACGCCTTTGAAGACGTCCGAATAATGCCGCATCTGCAGCCATACGCCGAGCGATTGCAGCGCCCAGACGACAAACAGCATAAGCAGCGCCCACTGCCAGATCGCCATTTCGGTTTCCTCCCGAGTCTCTTTCTCCGGCGCATATTGAACGGAGACGAGATGACCCGAAAGTGAGAACATTTGTTTCCTGGAATGTCAACATGTATTATATTAGCCGCCATAACGCTCCACAGGCGGCGGGCCGATTTCGGCATTGGCGGCCCCTGTGCTAGCCTGACGGCAAACGGGAAATGAGACATGGATCTGCCCTTCAGGCATGAACTCGCGCTTATGCCGGACCTGCGTCACCGGCTGCGGCAGTTGCGCTGGTTCCGCGCCACGTTCCGCAGCAGCGCCAAGGTGGTGTCGGAGACGTTCGGCGTGCGTTTCGAGATCGACGAGGCCAAGCTGACGCGCGCCTTTCTCGACTGGATCGAGGTCATGGAAGCGCAGAAGCGATTCGCCGCTGTCGACCGGGCGGACTTCATCGTCTTTTCGGCCGGGCTGGTGCTGCGCGAACTGATCCGGCAGGCGCCAGCGCGCGAAATCTCGGGCCTTGGCAACATGATCGAGATAGAGGAGAACGCCGGCACGGCGGAAATCGTGCGCTTCTGGCCGGAGGGCTTCCTCTATACGAACTATTGCGTGTCGGCGATCCTGGCGGTGCACGAGCAGGAATTCGGCAACGCGCCCAGCATCGACAAGTGCGCCGACGACCTGCGCACCTGGTGGTCCTACCGCGAGAACGCGACCGAGATGCCCGCCTATGCCGTGGCGTTCCTCGACCGGTTCCTCGGCGCCGAGCCGAACTGGATCACGCCCGACCGCGCCCAGTCGCGCCAGGCCATGCAACGCGCGCTTGGCGGCTCGCCGGTGGGCGAGGCGCTTCGCCAGCTGTGATGCGCTGGACACCCCCGCTATTGAACATCTGACTTTTTATCGATAGCGATGTGCGCATTGTTATCGAAGCGGGAGAGGCGCGTGGCGCGATCCAGACTGATGATCTTCGACTGCGACGGCGTTCTCGTCGACAGCGAGCCGCTGGCCGCCAAGGCCTATGAGCGTGTCTATGAAAAGCACGGCATGCCCGGCGTTCACGGCGGCATCATCGCCCAGTGCGTGGGCATGAAGCAGTCCGACATCATCGCCAGGATCACGGAATTGACCGGTCACCAGTTCCCGCTCGCCGCCGACGGCGACATCTGGGCCGAGACCAAAATCCTGTTCTCGCAGGAACTGAAGCCGACCCCGGGGATCACCGCATTTCTGGACAGGATCGAGGGCGACCGCTGCGTTGCCTCGTCATCGTCGGTCGAACGCATCAACCACAGCCTTGCCGTCACCGGACTGGCGCATTTCTTCGGCGATGCGATCTACTCCTCCTCGATGGTGAAGAACGGCAAGCCGGCGCCAGACATCTTCCTCCACGCGGCCGCAAAAATGGGCGCAAAGCCCGCCGACTGCATCGTCATCGAGGATTCTCCCTTCGGCATCCAGGGCGCGGTCGCGGCCGGCATGATCGCAATCGGCTACACCGGCGGCGGCCACACCTATCCCGAACATGGCGCGCGCCTGACAGCCGCCGGCGCCGATTTCGTCTGCGCGGACTGGCACGAAGTCAGCCGGCAATTGGCCGGACTCGGCGTGCCGGCCTAATCTAGCGAAGGCTGGGGAATTTACGCCGGACCCATTCGCCGGGCGGGACCAATCCCCCGACACGGAAATTGAAGGACAGAACCCTCGTGGCGTCGGCATCGACCTCGCAGCGGAAGCTCAGATCGTACCATTGGGTTGTCGTGCTGAAGGCGGCTTCCGTGGGGTCGAGAACATTGCCTGTTTTCAGCGGAATGGTTGGCAGCCATTTGGGAGAATAGTCGGCACTTTGCAGCTCCTGGTTCAGAACGTTGGCGCAAAGGTTGGCAATGCGCTGATCGCGCGGCACGTTCTCCATGGAGCTTGTGGCGAACGTATTGCCGGTTGCGCCTTGTGAATAGAGCTTTCTGACGCCCGGAAGGCCGGAATAGATCGGCGATCCCGCAATCTCGTTGTTGCTGGGATTTGACTGCGTTGCGCCCCCGCCTGGGGCTTTCAGGGCTCTTGCGGATTTGAACTTCATCGGCTTTGCAGGTTTAGGCTTTGGCTTTTCGGTCGAGGATGGGGGCGCAGGTTTGCCGCCGGACTCGGCCGCCAACGGCTTTGGTGCCACGACCGCCGGCTTCTCGTCGGTTTGCGGCGCTGGCTCCTGCTTGTCCGGCTGCTGTTTATCGGTGTCCTCGGTCGCCTGCTTGTCCTCGCTTGACGCGGGTTTTTCGTCCGGCGCGGCGGGTGCCGGCTTCTCTTCAGGTTTGCTGGGCTGCGTCTGCTGCTGCGGCGTTGCAGCGGGGGCGGGCTGACTCGGCGCGGGCTTCGGTTCAACCGGTGGCTTGGCGGCCTCATCCTTCGCCGGAGACGGCGCATTGGGTTGAGCGCTGCCTCCGTCGAGAGATTTCACCGGTCCGGTATCTTTTTGGCCGTATTGGAAAACGCGCTTCAGAACCTGGTCGTCCGGCACTTTCGGCGGTTCCGGAGGCGGTTTTTGTTCAGGCGGCTTTTCAGCCTTCTTTTCAGGTTTCGGCTCCGGTGGCTTTGGAACAGGTTTAGGCTTCGGCTGCTCAGGCGGCGGTACGATCGCGACATTGACCGGCTGTTCCTGCTGATCCGGCTGTTGCTCGGGTCTCGGCAGGCCAAACAACAAGAACGCCACGATCAGGACGTGCAGGATCAGAGACGCGGCCAGGGCCCAGCGCCAATTCCGAAACCATTCTCGTATCTTGCCGTTCATTGCGCCCCGATGTGGAACGAAATAACGGCGGCTTCAAGCATTGGAATCGGATCGGTGCGAAGTTACCGCCTGACAAGTCGGTGATCGGATGGCCCGGGCCATAGAAGCAAGCCGGATTCGGGCCCTACAGAATTGGTTTACACCAGCATGCTCATCGGGTTTTCGATCATGCGCTTGAAGGCGCCGAGCAGTTCGGCGCCGAGCGCGCCGTCGACGGCGCGGTGATCGGTCGACAGCGTCACCGACATCACGGTGGCTATTCTGATCTCGCCGTTCTTGACCACCGCCCGCTCCTCGCCGGCACCGACCGCCAAAATCGTCGCATGCGGCGGGTTGATGACGGCGGCAAAGTCCTTGATGCCGAACATGCCGAGATTCGACACCGCCGTCGTGCCGCCCTGATATTCTTCCGGCTTCAGCTTGCGGCTCCTGGCGCGGCTGGCGAGGTCCTTCATCTCGTTGGAGATGGTCGACAGCGTCTTTTCATCGGCATGGCGGATGATCGGCGTGATCAGGCCGCCGGGGATCGAGACGGCAACACCGACATCGGCATGCCGGTGCTTGACCATGGCGCTTTCGGTCCAGGAGGCGTTGGCATCCGGCACAGCCTTCAAGGCCATCGCCATCGCTTTGATGACCATATCGTTGACTGAGAGCTTGTAGACCGGAGCTTCGCCCTTGTCGGTCTTCTTCGTCGGGGCCGCCGCATTCAACTGCGTGCGCAGCGCCAAAAGCGCGTCGAGCTCGCAATCGAGCGTCAGGTAGAAATGCGGGATGGTGGACTTGGCCTCGACCAGGCGGCGCGCGATGGTCTTGCGCATATTGTCGTGCGGGACAAGTTCGTAGGAGCCCTGCTCGAACAAGCGGAGCACGTCCCCCTCCCCTTGAGGTAAGGGTTGCCGGCCGAAGGCCGGTCGGATGGGGCCGGCTCGACTGGGCTCGGCGCAAGGGAGGTGCCTTCTGAGGCGACCCCCTCCGTCCGCTTCGCGGACACCTCCCCCTCAAGGGGGAGGAAAGCGCGGCGTCGATATCGGCTTTTACAACACGACCGTATGGGCCTGTGCCTGTTAAGGCTGACAGGTTCAGCCCTGCCTCACGAGCCAATCGGCGCGCCAGTGGTGTCGCTCGGGTTTTCCCCTCCCCCTCGAGGGGAGGGTGGCCGGCCGCAGGCCGGTCGGGTGGGGTCGGTTCGGCCGGGCTCGACGCAATGGAGGTGCCTTCTGAGGCGACCCCCTCCGCCCGCTTCGCGGGCACCTCCCCCTCAAGGGGGAGGAAAGCGGCGTCTCAGCTCCGTAAACCTCGTCGTCGGCATAAATCCACGCAACCGGCGCACCGACTGGAATATCCACCCGCTCCTTGCCGGTGACATCCCGCAGTGTGCCGCTGGCCGGCGCATCGATCTCCATCGCGGCCTTGTCGGTCTCGATCTCGAAGAGCACATCGCCCTTCTTGACCTTGGCCCCCTCCTCGGCGAACCAGCGCGAGATCTGGCCGGTCGCCATGTCCATGTCGACCTTGGGAAGAATGACCTCTGTCGGCATCGCTCAGCGGACCCCTTTCACGAGGTCGCGCGCGGCGGCGATGATGTCGGGAACCTGCGGCACGGTGGCCTTTTCCAGGTCTGGATTGTAGGGAATCGGCGTCTCGGCGCCGCCCAGGCGCACGATCGGCGCGTCGAGATAATCGAAGGCCTCGCTCTCGGCCACCAACGCGCTCACTTCCGCTCCGATGCCGAGCGTCTTCACCGCTTCGTAGACGCAAAGCAGGCGCGACGTCTTCTTGACGCTGTCGATGACGGTCTGCCGGTCGAGCGGCCGGATCGTGCGCAGGTCGACCACCTCGATGTCGATGCCCTCGCCTTCAAGTGCTGCCGCGGCGTCGAGCGCCTTGTGCACCATGATCGATGTCGCGACGATGGTCAGGTCGCGGCCTTGCCGGCGGATATCGGCTTTGCCGATCGGCACCGTGTAGTGGCCTTCCGGCACAGGGCCCTTCATCTTGTAGAGCAGCTTGTGCTCGAAGATCATGACCGGGTCCGGATCGGCGACCGCTGCAAGCAGCATGCCTTTGGCGTCGTGCGGCGTTGCCGGCTGGATCACCTTCAGCCCAGGCACGTGACCGAGCCAGGCCTCGAGGCTCTGGCTGTGCTGCGCAGCAGCACCGGTGCCGGAGCCGGCCGGAAAACGCATCACCAGCGGCACGGAAACCTCGCCGCCTAGCATGAAGCGCATCTTGGCCGCCTGGTTGACGATCTGCTCCATGCCAAGCGTGGCGAAATCCGAGAACTGGAATTCGAAGATCGGCCGCATGCCGGTGACGGCCGCACCCACCGCAACGCCCGCGCCGCCCAACTCCGAGATCGGCGTGTCGATCACGCGGTCCG
Source organism: Mesorhizobium sp. ORM8.1 (assembly GCF_053005525.2). Taxonomy (NCBI): domain Bacteria; kingdom Pseudomonadati; phylum Pseudomonadota; class Alphaproteobacteria; order Hyphomicrobiales; family Phyllobacteriaceae; genus Mesorhizobium; species Mesorhizobium sp. ORM8.1. The sequence goes on from NZ_CM132600.1 coordinate 387,101, forward strand.
TGCCGTAGCGCTCGACAAGGTCGCCCGTGACCTGGAAGGCGCCGCCATAGACGCCGATGTCCTCGCCCATCAGGAAGACGCGCTCGTCCATGTCCATGGCGATCGCCATGGCCTCCTGGATCGCCTGGGCGTAGCTCAGTTCACGCACCGCGGCGTCCATCACGCATGCTCCGTGTAAACATAATCCGCAAGCGTGGCGATGTCGGGCGCCGGGCTAGCCTTGGCGAACTCGATGGCGTCGGCGATCTCCTGCGCCACCGCGCCGCGGATCGCCTCGATACCTTTGTCGTCGATGAAGCCGAAATCGCGCAGCTCGCTTTCGAACAGCGTGATCGGATCGCGGTTCGCCATCCAATCCTCGATCTCTTCCTTGGTGCGATAGCGGTTGCGGTCGCTCTTGGAGTGGCCGCGGTGGCGATAGGTTTTCGATTCGATCAGCGTCGGCCCCTCGCCGGCGCGCGCCCGCTCAATCGCCTTGAAGGATGCCTCGGCAACCTCGGAGAAGATGTTGCCGTTGACAATGACGCCCGGCATCGAATAGGCGGCCGCGCGGTCGGCGATATTCTTCACGGCTGTCGAACGCGCCGTCGAGGTCGACATGCCGTAACCATTGTTCTCGCACACGAAGATCACCGGCAGCTTCCAGATCGCCGCCATGTTCAGCGCCTCGTGGAAAGCGCCTTCATTGTTGGCGCCGTCGCCGAAGAAAGAGACCACGACCTTGCCGGTCTTCATCCTCTTGGAGGAAAGGGCAGCACCGACCGCAATCGGGATGCCGCCGGCAACGATGCCGTTGGCGCCGAGATTGCCCTTGGCGACGTCGGCGATGTGCATCGAGCCGCCGCGGCCCTTGCAATAGCCGGTGGTCTTGCCGAAGAACTCGGCGAACATGCGGCTGACCTCGGCGCCCTTGGCGATGCAGTGGCCATGGCCGCGATGCGTGGACGTAATCTGGTCATCCTCGGCGAGCGGCATGCAGATGCCCATGGCGCTCGCTTCCTGGCCGATCGAGAGATGCATGGTGCCGTGGATAAGGCCGCGCGTGTAGCACTCTTCCGCGCCCTCTTCGAAGCGGCGGATGAGATACATCTTGTAGAGCACCTGCTTGAGCTGCTCGGCGCTGTACTGGCGGTAGACGAAAGGCAGATTGGCGCGGCTATCGACGACGGCTTTGCTGGCTGTGGCCATGATCACGCCTCCACGGCGCCGTAAACGAGCTTGTCCTGGCGGGCGCGCAGCTCGGCGATCCTGGAGCCCGGTGCGGGCGCCGCATTGGCATAGGTGATGAGCTCGCCCTTCTTGATCGGCGCGGTCACCGAGCCGCCCTGCAGCAGGCCGCACGGAATGGCCCGGGCCGCATGTGCTTCGGGCGCCGTCATGATCCAGGCGCGGTAGCAGTATTCGCCGATGGCGTCGAGCTTGTCGCCGGGCTTCAGATCCTTCTTGGCGACGGCGCAGACCTCGGCCACGGGCTTGGCCAGCGGCACCATGTCGGCCTTGCCGTAGAGCACGACGCGTGCGCAGGTCAGCGGCACTTCGAGCGAGGTCAGGTGATACGGACGATGGAAGGTGAAATACGGGCCCTTGCCCATCTTCAGATCCTCCATGCGCTCCGAAATGCGTGGATGCGACATGTCGGCGACGACGAAGACGCCCGGAGCAACGCCCTTGCCGATCGAATAGTCGACGACGCCGACCCTGGACAGCACGCCGCCATCCTTCTTCGGCACCAGCACCTTCGACAATTCGCCGAGCGTCGCGGCAGGACCATGCATGCCCGGCTTGTCGGGAACCAGTCCTGTCGCGTTGGCGATCGCCGCCATCTCGACCATGGTTTTCGAGCCGTCGACGAATTCGACCAGCATGCGCACATTCATGTGCCGGCGCTTGGCTTCCTCCTCATAGTCCGGAGGCGTGGCGTCGATGTTGAGCGGATTGTTCTTGCCTTTGCCGGCGGCGACGATCGGGTGGCCCATGGCGGACACGAATTCGATCAACTCCATGCAGGACGAAGGCTCGTCGCCGGCGCCCAGCGAATAGGTGACGCCGAGCCGGTCGGCCTCGCTCTTGAGATAGGCGCCGATGGTGACGTCGGCTTCGACATTCATCATCACAAGATGCTTGCCATGCTCCATGGCGCGCAGCCCGATCTCGGCGCCGACGGCGGGAACGCCGGTGGCGTCGATGACGACGTCGATCAGGTCGTTGCCGATGACGAGGCTGGAATCGTTGGTCACCGCGATCTTGCCGGCCTCGATGGCCGAATTCATCGCGGACGCGTTTGACACTTCACGCGCGTGCCCGGTTTCCTGGAAGGCGATATCGACGGCCTTGCTGGCCGCCGGCAGGTTCAATTCGGAGATGGCGCCGATCTCGATGCCGGACATATGGGCGACACGGGTGACGATGTCGGTGCCCATTTCGCCGGAGCCGATAAGGCCGATGCGGATGGGCTTGCCGGACTTGGCGCGTTCCTCAAGGTCGCGGGCGAGGCCCGTCAACGAAATGTTGGATGCCATACCGTGTATTCCTCCCATAGTGCATGCTGTTCGGTTGCTTGACGGGTATTGAACATATGTATTTCTGTCAAGACTAATGTCCAATCATTCGGCCATTCGCCGCCGCTTTTCGAATTGGTCCAAGCGCAACGGTGAAAGGCGCAGTGCAGCAGCGCGCATACCGATTTCGCGGCCATCCCTGGCTACTTTATCGATAGCCCATCACGGCCGCTCGACGACGGCATTGGACATCACCAACAGATATCTAGGGGGCAATTGTTACTGGCAAACGTCGACCCATTCGGCGCCAACCAGGTCGGCCATGCGCTGCGGCGCGATACGCACCGCTGCATTGGTGGCGCCGGCGGCGGGGACGACCTCGTCAAAGGCCTCGAGCGAGACATCGCAATAGATCGGCAAACGCGACGGCAGGCCGAACGGGCAGACGCCGCCCGGCGGATGGCTGGTGGCCGCCAGCACCTCGTCGCCGCCCAGCATACGCGGCTTGCCGCCCATCCGGTCCTTGAACTTTCGGTTGTCGAGCCTGGCGATGCCGCTGGTTACCACCAGCATGGTTTCCTCACCGACGCGCAGGCAGATCGTCTTGGCGATTTGCGCCGGCAGCACGCCGTGGGCTTCGGCGGCAAGCGCAACCGTGGCCGAACTTGCCTCGGTGACGATGACCTCGACGTCCGGCGCGTGCTCGGCAAAAAAGGCGCGAACCGATTCCAAGCCCATGGCGATCCCTCGTCAGACATGTCGAACTGCAAGCCGGCGAATCGCATGGCCGCGCGTCCATTGGCAAGAGCCTTGGTTCAGCATTGCACTTATCGAAAAGCCCGCCTGGCGATGCCGGCGGGCTTTCAAATGGGCGCTTGCCGCGTCTCTATTGCTGTGTGGGCCGGTCTTCGGTTGACGGTACCCGGATCAATTCCTCTTCCGGCACCTGCAATGCCAAGGCAATGCGCCGGAGCTTCGCCGGATCGGCATCCTTGCCGTCCTCGATATCGACAATCTCGCCAACGGCCAGGCCGCAGGTCAATGAGAGTTCCTCGATCGTGTATCCCCGGGTTTCGCGGGCGGCTTTCAGCGGGTTGAGGCCGGGCGCGGCAATGATGTCGTTGGAAACAGCGTTTCGTGCGGTGTTGGGCATGGCAACTCCTTGAGATGAAACAGGGTCGGATGAAATTTGGCGTTGCCTGAGACGGGCGGAGAATGCTCGTTAACGATTGATTTGCCAAGAGCAGGGCCACGGCCATAACGCCATCGTGAAGCGGCGTTTGGACCGGATGTCCACAGGCCTCGTACATGTAAGGCGGCGGCGCGCCCAATCAAGTTCTTTTGAAGGTTCCGGATCGGATTCGTCGGCAATTTGCGACGCCCCAGCTCGTTAGCGTGCTGTCGCCGGCGATCGACAGATGACGCCGGCCATTTTCGGAAGGATCGGATGCCATGAACCTGAAACTATTCGCGATCGTGCTCGGCACGATTTCAATTGTCGGCGCCGTGGAGGCGCAGGCGGCGGACGCTATACGCGTGCGCGGCACGGTGGTCGGCCTCGACGGCTCGACGCTGACAGTAAAAGACCAGGACGGCAAGACGGATGCTATCACGCTGGCCGATGGCTGGAAGATCTCGGGCGTCGCCAAAGCATCGGCAGCCGACATCAAGCAGGGCGATTTCCTCGGCATCGCCTCCGTTTCAAAAGCCGATGGCGGCAGCGGCGCGCTGGAGGTCGTGGTCTTCCCGGCAGCACTCAAAGGTACCGGCGAGGGTGACCGCGACTGGGACCTGCAGCCCAACAGCCGCATGACCAACGGCACCGTCGCCGACGTCACCGAGATCAACGGCCGTTCGGTGACGCTGACTTATGACAATGGCCAGAAGAAACAGATCGCGATCCCGCCAACGACACCGATCGTGACCTTCGCGAACGCCACGCCGGCGGATCTGACGCCGGGCACTGCCGTCTTCGTCAACGCCGAGCGCGACAGCGATGGCAAGCTCCTTTCAAGCCGCGTCGTGGTCGGCAATCACGGCATCGCGCCGCCGATGTGAGGCAGGCGCTTTCCGTGTCCGGTGATGTTGGCGCGCGCCCGCAAGGGCGCGCGTGTTGAAATGTCTCTCAGAAACAATCCAGAAACAAAAATCTACAGTTGGGAAAAATTGTCGAAAAAAACCAGGAGGATAGTTCCATCGCGGGGCTTGGGTCACTGATTTGGTTCGGTGAATCTCGGAAACGCCCGCGTAAAAAGGAAACTAAGTCATGAAGAAGTCCCTCCTCTCTGCGCTCGGGCTCGGACTGGCCCTGGCGTTCACCATGCCGATCGTCAGCGCTGATGCCGCTCCGATGAAGAAGCATCACCACCATCATCATCACCACAAGCATCATCATCGCCATCACCACCACCACTATCATCACCACATGAAGAAGATGGCCAAGAAGGCCTGAGCCGGCTGACTTCCGCAGCGGGAAGGCTGGTTTTGGACATCTAACCAAGCCGCCTTCCTGCCGATTTTTTACGTCACCACCACAAACCCGGCGTTCGCCAGCGAAATCGAGCGGCTCTGGCGGCTCGATCGCTCGCATTATCTGCAACGGCGGCACGACGGCCTAGCACGCTTCTATGCCAATGCGCCGCACGCCAAATGCATGATCGATGCCGGCCGCGTCCGCCAGGCGTCGACTGGCTGCAAAAGCTGAAAACCTAGAGAAGACGATTTGATGTGAGCCGATGGCGCAGAAAGGGCGGCCGTCGCGGACGCCCCCTGTCTGTTTCACATCCGTCAAAAATCAGCGCCGGCTTAAAAGAAGGCCGGCAAGCACTCCGACGACAACCAGACCGACAGCGGCGGCGGCCGCGGGATTGTCGCGGGCCGTGCGCTCCAGCGCCCTGCCCCGACGCTTGATGGCCGGCAGCGCCTCGTGCAGGCGCTCGCCAAGCTGCGAATAATAATCGGACGCCGCCTCGCGACCGTCCTCGTAATACGCATCGCCCTGCTTGGCCAAGGCCTTCCTGAGATCGTCGAGTTGCCGCGAAAGCGAGGCAAATTTCTTGTCGAGGTCGAGGTCCGAGACGGTCGAAAACGATGCCATGCGCAATGTCCTTCTCTTCGAGAGAAGGCCTAACGCATGGCCGCGGCGGCAGTTCCGGGGCGCCTCGCCTCAATTTTCGAAAGACGAAGCGGTGTCAGCGCACCTGGTCGAGCAAGCGCTTGCATTCCAGGAGGTCGAACAGCGCCTCCTGCAGCAAGGCGCGGTTGTCGCGCGACAGTTTGGAGGAATCCGGCTGTACAGGACCTTCCTCATCGCCTTTGCCAAGGCCGAAGAAGCGGCGGCTGGGCTTCACCTTGGGCTGGCCGACCAACGCGTCCTCGTCGCCGCGCGGTTGCGCGCCGGCGGTCAGCGGCACCTGATCGGCCTGCCGGCGCTGCGCGATCGCCTCGACGGCCGCCATGTCGCCATTGCCGATGGCGACCAGGAAATGATTGCCATTCTCGCGCAAGAGCTTCTGCACGCCCTTGATCGTGTAGCCCTGGTCATAGAGCATATGCCTAATGCCCTTGATCAGTTCGACATCCTGCGGCCGGTAGTAGCGGCGGCCGCCGCCGCGCTTCATCGGCTTGATCTGATTGAAGCGCGTTTCCCAGAAACGCAGCACATGCTGCGGCAGATCGAGATCTTCCGCCACCTCGCTGATGGTGCGGAACGCATCGGGGCTTTTGTCCATGGGCGAAACCTCACGCTGGACGGAGATCGGGTCAATTGATCCCGAATCGGTCTTTATTTCAGCGATTTATGAAACGATATTCAAGCCCGACGTCAAACCTGCAGTGTTTTTCAACCGCATTCGCCGGCAGAACTATTTGCCGCTCTTGGTCTTGCTGTTCTGATGCGAGCGCAGGATCCGGCTCTTGAGCACGTTCGACGATTTGAAGGTCATCACCCGGCGCGGCAAGATCGGCACTTCCTCGCCGGTCTTCGGATTGCGGCCGATGCGCTCGTTCTTGGAGCGGACATGGAAGGTGGCAAAGGACGACAGCTTGACCGTCTCGCCTCGAACGATGGCTTCGCAGATCTCATCGAGCACAGCCTCGACGAGCTCAGCCGATTCCGTGCGCGACAAGCCGACCTTCCGGTAAACGGCTTCGGCAAGGTCGGCACGCGTCAGTGTCTTTCCCCCCATGCGACCGTCCCATCAGTTCGCAGAAAACGTAAATCGATACAGGCAACGGCGGAGCCTAAGTAATTGATCCGGCAAGGTCAAGAACCGAACCGGACTGTTCGGCACTTACCAGCGAAGCAGTACCGCGCCCCAGGTGAAACCACCACCCATTGCCTCGAGAAGCACCAGATCGCCCTTCTTGATGCGGCCGTCGGCGACGGCCACTGAAAGCGCGAGCGGCACCGAGGCAGCCGAGGTGTTACCGTGCAAATCGACGGTGACCACCACTTTATCTTCGGCAATCCCGAGCTTCCTGGCGGAAGCGTCAATAATTCGTTTATTGGCCTGGTGCGGCACGAACCAGTCGAGGTCCTCGGCTGTGATGCCGGCTTGGGAAAAGGTCGCCTCGATGACATCGGTGATCATGCCGACCGCATGCTTGAAGACTTCGCGGCCTTCCATCCTGAGATGACCGACGGTGCCCGTCGTCGAAGGGCCGCCATCGACGAAAAGCTTGTCCTTGTGGGCGCCATCCGAACGCAGGCTTGCCGCCAGCACGCCATGATCGGCGATGCCGCCAGCACCCTCCTGCGCTTCCAGGACCAGCGCGCCGGCGCCGTCGCCGAACAGAACGCAGGTCGAGCGATCGTTCCAGTCGAGGATGCGCGAGAAGGTCTCGGAACCGATCACCAGCACGCGTTTGGCCAGCCCGCCACGGATATAGAGATCAGCGGTGGTGACCGCATAGACGAAGCCGGAGCATACAGCCTGCATGTCGAAGGCAAAGCCGTGATGCATGCCGAGCCTGTTCTGGATATCGACTGCGGTTGCCGGAAAAGTGTTGTTGGGCGTCGAGGTCGCCAGCACGATCACGTCGATGTCGGCAGGCGTCAGACCGGCGCTGTCGAGCGCGGCGCGCGCCGCGGCCTCGCCGAGCGAAGCCGTCGTCTCGTCGTCGGCCGCGACATGGCGCTGGCGGATGCCGGTGCGCTGGACAATCCACTCGTCCGAGGTCTCGACCATGCCTTCGAAGTCGGCATTCTTCATGATGCGGCGGGGCAGCGCGGCACCGTTGCCGCGCACGACTGATCTGATCAAGGTTCTGTCCTATTCCTCGGCGTCGGCGGTGCCGCCGGATTTCCTGTTTGTCTGGGCACTCGGGTTGCGCGCATGGAACAGATCGAGGTCGGCTTCGATCCGGTCAAGCAGATTGTTGCGCACCATGTCGTAGCCAAGCTCGATCGCCGCGGCGAAGCCGTCCGAATCGGCGCCGCCATGGCTTTTCACGACGATACCATTCAAACCCAGGAAGACGCCGCCATTGGAACGGCCGACATCCATCTTTTCGCGCAGCCGGTCGAAGGCGCCCTTGGCGAAAACATAGCCGATCTTGGCCATTAGCGTGCGGCTCATGGCGGCGCGCAGATAGCCGGCGATCTGCCTTGCCGTGCCTTCGGCTGTCTTGAGCGCGATATTGCCGGCAAAGCCCTCTGTGACGACGACGTCGACCGTGCCCCTGCCGATGTCGTCGCCCTCGACGAAGCCGCGATAATTCATCGAGGCCATATTGGCCTCGCGCAGCATGCGGCCGGCCTCCTTGACCTCTTCCTGGCCTTTGATTTCTTCGACGCCGACATTGAGCAGGCCGACGCTCGGCTGCTCGATACCGAACACCGAGCGCGCCATGCCGGTGCCGAGGATGGCGAAATCGACCAATTGATGCGCATCCGCGCCGATGGTGGCGCCGACGTCGAGCACCACGCTTTCGCCGCGCGTCGTCGGCCAAAGTGCGGCGATCGCCGGCCGATCTATGGTGGCCATGGTGCGCAGGCAGAATTTCGACATCGCCATCAGCGCGCCGGTGTTGCCGGCCGAGATACAGGCTTGCGCGCCGCCATTCTTGATGGCCTCGACCGCCTTCCACATCGACGACTTCCAACGGCCATGACGCAGCGCCTGGCTAGGCTTGTCATCCATGCGCACGGCGATCTCGCAATGGATGAATTCACTCACCTCGGCGAGCTTCGGGAACTTGGCGAGTTCGGGACGCACGGCGTCCTCGCGGCCATAGATGACGAAGCGGATGTCAGGGCGGCGGATGGCGACCGTCATCAGCGCCGGGATGACCACACCTGGTCCGTGATCGCCGCCCATGGCATCGATGGAAATTCTGATCACGTAGTGCTTTTCTCACGGTTTGCCTGGCTTGCGGCGGATGCCTGCCAGAATAAGGGGGCTCGCGAAGGTTTGGCGAAAATAGCTGTTTTGGGCTGCCGCACAACCGACTTTTCCAAAATCCGAACCGCTCTTAGGATTTTCCGAGCAGCAAACGCAGCTTTTTCTGGAATTCGCTTTCTTCCGGCTGATCGTCGCCAGCGGCCTCGATCGCGGCCCCGGCCTTGCGCGGATAAGGGTCGATCGCCAGGCCGAAAAACTGTTCGGCCAGCGCCCCGACATCGATGAAGTCACCGGAAAAGGTCTCCGGGCTGTCAGGCCCATCGGCGTCCAGGATGATCTCGCCGCCGCCTTCGAAGCCCTCACGTCCAAGCTTCGACTCTTCCGGCAAAAGCAGCGCCTCGACCGGTTCGTCGATATGCGCGCTCACCGGATCAAGGGTTACGATGCAGGCCTGGGTGATATCGGCCTCGACACGACCGGTGACTTTGACGCCGTTGCGCTTCCAGCGCTCCACCAGAAGCTCGGCGCGATAGGTCTCGACCGAAAGCAGCTCGTGGTCGGTGGCAAGGGCGGCGCGCTGTCGCTCGTCGGCCTCGACGACGACAGGCAAACCCTTCTGCGGCAGCCGCGCCACATTGGCGATGAAGGAGACGGGGCTCTTCGGCTCGACATGTTTCATCTCCATGCCCTACCCTGCCGCCGCGGCGGGAAACGCCACCTTGCCGGCAACGAGCGATTCGCTCTGCTGCGTAGCAAGTTCCCGGGACGCCTCGGAAACATAGTTCGCCAGCAGCGGAGCCTCGGGCCAGGCGCCTGCTTCGGGCTTGACATTGCGGGCAAGGGCGGCGGCAAGGGCGGCGCGGTCGTCTTCGCGCAAGGCGTCGTCATAGGCCGCGGTGCGGCCATAAAACATCTTTGCCAGCTTCTTCATGCGCTTGGGCACACCGACATCGCTGATGCCGAGTTCTCTCAGCGAATGCTCGACATCGAGGAAGAACTCGTCGATCAGCACCTGCGCGACTTCAGCGGCAGCACCTTCCTGGCCCCGCAGCCTGTGCTGAACCAGGAACATGTGCAGCGACAGCATCTCGAAGCGGCCGAGCGGCGTATCCGGCACATTCCAGTCGGAATAAAACACGGTTTGCCGCGCCGCCGCCACGATTTGTCCGTAGAGCGCGTCGGTAATAGCGCGGTTGGCATGGCGTTCACGACCAAAAAGGCGCTGGAACATTGAGGGCGGTCTCCCGGGGACCTTTTGTTTGATTTGGCCTTGTTGCATCGGCATGCAAGCTGGTTTACCGGTTTTGCGGCCCAGCGCAAGTTGCGGGGATGTGATGGAGAATTGTTGTTGGGTGCGCTGAAATTCAAGTCGTTTCTTACGCCATTGCCGGCGGGAATGGCCTCTCTCCTGGTGGCGGCCTCCGCGCTTTCAGCCTGCAATTCGTCCAAGATGTTCGGTGATCTTCATCCGAGCCAGACGCTGACGCAGGGCTATGTCATCGACCAGGCGGCCATCGACTCGGTGCCGGTGGGATCGAGCCGCGAGCAGGTGCTTTTGGCGCTCGGCACGCCGTCGACGACGGCGACCTTCGACAACGAGACGTTCTATTACATCTCGCAGACGCGCAAGCGCTACGTCGCCTTCGCTAAGCCAAGGATAGTCGATCAGCATGTGCTGGCGGTCTATTTCGGCGCCGATGGACGCGTCACGCAGATCGCCAATTACGGCCTGAAGGACGGCAAGGTCTTCGACTTCATCTCGCGGACTACGCCGACCGGCGGCAAGGACCAGAACTTCCTCAGCCAGATCATCAACGGCGCGAGCAAGCTAGCCCCCGGCATCCCCGGCGGAGGCACGCCGTAAGTTTCCATAAGCTTTCGAGAATCAAAGACCCGCCGGATCACCGGCGGGTCTTTGATTCTCCCCGTGGCAAGCGATCAGTCTTCGAGAAATGCGAGCTGCGGAGAGGCTCTCTCACAGGTTTTTGTTTCAGCATGGGAAGGGCCAGCTTGTCACCAGCAGGGCAAAGCACATATCAGACCCGATAGGCTTTGGGGGCTTTGGCAATGAGCAGTGACGATCATGCCGCGCCGGATGGGTGGATGGCGACAGGGACGCCTGACCGACAAACGGTGACGTCGGACTGGCTGGCTATCGATCCGCCGGCAATCGATGGCGTCAGGATCAAGGAAATCAGGCCCGTCGCGACCTCGAACGGATACCTTACCGAGGTATTTCGCGACGAGTGGGGCCTGGACGACCTGCCTGTCGGCCAGGTCTTTCAGCGGACGATGTATCCAGGCGCGGTGACGGGTTGGCACGCGCATACGCGGACACTCGACCGGCTTTTCTGCTCCTGCGGAAGTGTCCGCATCTCGCTCTATGACGGACGAAAAGCGTCACCGACCTTCGGCGCGCTGTGGCACAAGATCGTCGGCCCCTTGCGACCATCCCTCGTCATCATCCCGCCAGGCGTATGGCATGGCGTGGTTTCGCTCGGGCCGGAGACGGCGTTGCTGATCAACCTCGTCGACAAAGCCTACGCCTACGACGCGCCCGATCATCGGCGCTTGCCGCCCGATACCGAACATATCCCCTATAAGCTGGTGTAGCGTGGAGAAATCGGGCCAACTCCTTTCGGCCGGAGGGCTTGAGCCGCTGGTCTCGGTCGTCATCGCGACGCATGACCGCCCGGCGGTCTTGCACCAGGCACTGAGGAGCGTTGTGGCCCAGACGCTGCAAGACTGGGAGGCCATCGTCATCGGCGATGCCTGCCGGCCGGACACCGAGGCGGCCGTCGCCGCCTTCGGCGATCCGCGTATTTCCTATATCGACCTGCCCGTGAATTACGGCGAGCAGTCGGGACCGAACAATATCGGCTTTGCCAGGGCGCGCGGCCGGTTTGTCGCCATCCTGAACCATGATGACCTCTGGTTTCCCGATCATCTCGCCGCGACCACCGGATGGGCCGACGCGACGGGCGCCGACACGGTGATCGCGCGCGGCGTGGTCGTTCATCCAGAATACGAATCCGGCGGTGGAAAGAACGAGATCTTCGGATACGGCAAGGACGGCCGCTACGACCCCGTGCTGACGAAGGGATTTGGTTCGGCGCAGGTGGTCAGGCGCGAGATCGCTGGGATGGCTCGGACCCTGGCGCCCGGCCAGTGAATGCTACTGCGAAAGCTCGCAGGATTGGTTGTTCCGGGCATGGCGCAAGGGCGCGATGATCGCAACGCTGCCGCATGTAACCGTGCTCGCACTGCATTCAGGAGCGCGCAAGCGAAGCTACGTCGAGGACAGCGCGTCGGAGCAGGAGAAACTCGTCAGCGCCATGGAAGCGCCTGATGCCTTGCGTGCGGAACTTCTGGCCAGTGTCACCGAACCGAGGTCGCCGCGTCCGTTCAATTATTTCAAACGCCGGTTTCTTGCCGCTGCTTTCGGCGTCCATCCGAGAGCTCGGGAGTTCCGCCGCAAGCATGCGCGCGGAACGTATATCGACGCGTTACGCAAAGTTCGAGGCCTTTCGCCGATGCCCGAGCGCGAACCAAGCGTCCGGGAGTTGCTGGACCGCTACGGCAAAGGTGGCGAAACGCCGGGAACCAGCTGAGCGCTCCGCTGAACCATGGCCGAATAGGCGACCTAATCGAACAAAAACCCGCGGGATCGTTCCCGCGGGTTTTTGTTGGACCGTGCTGTTGTCAGCCGTGCGCGAGCACGGCGAGCAGCAGCAGCGCGACGATGTTGGTGATCTTGATCGCCGGGTTCACGGCCGGACCGGCAGTGTCCTTGTAGGGATCGCCGACCGTGTCGCCGGTGACCGAGGCCTTATGCGCCTCGGAGCCCTTCAGGTGCTTGACGCCGTCCTTGTCGGTAAAGCCGTCCTCGAACGACTTCTTGGCGTTGTCCCAGGCGCCGCCGCCTGAGGTCATCGAGATGGCGACGAAGAGGCCGTTGACGATGACGCCGAGCAGCGAGGCGCCGAGCGCCGCGAAGGCGGAAGCCTTGGAGCCGGAGATCAGCAGCACGCCGAAATAGACGACGAGCGGCGCCAGCACCGGCAGCAGCGAGGGAATGATCATTTCCCGGATCGCCGCCCTGGTCAGGATGTCGACGGCGCGAGCATAGTTCGGCTTGGACGTGCCGGCCATGATGCCTTTGTCCTCGCGGAACTGCTTGCGCACTTCCTCGACGATCGAGCCGGCGGCGCGCCCGACAGCCGTCATGGCAATGCCGCCGAACAGATAGGGGATCAGGCCGCCGAAGATCAGGCCGGCGACGACGTAAGGATTGGAGAGGTCGAAGGAAACCTCGCCCATGCCTTGGAAGTAGGGATATTTGTCGCCATTGGCGGCGAAGAACTTCAGGTCGTTCGAATAGGCCGCAAACAGCACCAGCGCGCCGAGGCCGGCCGAGCCGATGGCATAGCCCTTGGTCACCGCCTTGGTGGTGTTGCCGACCGCATCAAGCGCGTCGGTCGAATGGCGCACTTCCTTGGGCAGGCCGGCCATTTCGGCAATGCCGCCGGCATTGTCGGTGACTGGGCCGAAAGCGTCGAGCGCCACGATCATGCCGGCGAGGCCGAGCATGGTGGTGACGGCGATCGCCGTGCCGAACAGGCCAGCGAGCTGGTAGGTCGAGATGATGCCGCCGACGATGACGATGGCCGGCAGCGCCGTCGATTCCAGCGAGACCGCGAGGCCCTGGATGACGTTGGTGCCGTGGCCGGTCACCGACGCCTGGGCGATCGAGTTGACCGGCCGCTTGTTGGTGCCGGTGTAGTATTCTGTGATCACAACGATCAGACCGGTCACCACCAGGCCGATCAGGCCGCAGGTGAACAGGTTCTTACCAGTGATGGCCATGCCGGCGACGGTGCCGATCTCGCCCCAGCCAACGGTTGCCGAGGTGGCGACACCCAGGCCGACAATCGATAGCAGGCCGGTGACGATCAGGCCCTTGTAGAGCGCGCCCATGATCGAGCCGTTGGAGCCGAGCTTGACGAAGAAGGTGCCGACGATCGAGGTCAGGATGCAGGCACCGCAGATGGCGAGCGGATAGAGCATCGCATTGCCCAGCACCGCGCTGCCGCCGAAGAAGATCGCGGCCAGCACCATGGTGGCGACGACGGTGACGGCATAGGTCTCGAACAGGTCGGCCGCCATGCCGGCGCAGTCGCCGACATTGTCGCCGACATTGTCGGCGATGGTAGCCGGGTTGCGCGGATCGTCTTCGGGAATACCGGCCTCGACCTTGCCGACGAGGTCGCCGCCGACATCGGCACCCTTGGTGAAGATACCGCCGCCGAGACGGGCGAAGATCGAGATCAGCGAGGCTCCGAACCCGAGCGAGACCAGCGAGTCGATGACGATGCGATCATTGGGCTGCAGGCCCATCGGGCCGGTCAGGATGAGGTAGTAGATCGAGACGCCGAGCAGAGCCAGACCCGCAACCAGCATGCCGGTGATGGCGCCCGACTTGAAGGCGATGTCGAGGCCGGCGGCCAGGCTGTTGGACGCAGCTTGCGCGGTGCGCACGTTGGCGCGCACCGAAACATGCATGCCGATGAAGCCGGCCGCGCCCGAAAGCACGGCGCCGATCAGGAAGCCGATCGCCGCGGTGATGGAGAGCAGCCACCAGGCCAACACGAGCACGACAACGCCGACAATGGCGATGGTCGTGTACTGGCGGGCCAGATAGGCTTGCGCGCCTTCGCGGATGGCGGCTGAGATTTCCTGCATGCGTGCATTGCCCTGGTCGGACGCGAGGACCGAACGTGTCGCCCAGATGGCGTACAGGATTGAAAGCAGGCCGCAGGCGATGACGGCGTAAAGTATGGTCATTGCCGAATTTTCCTCGATTGATGGCCCAAAAGAACCCCTCCCTGGGCCGTTGAGACGGGAGACGAATTGCCGGCAATCGGAATCCGCCCCCTTCGCTGGCGTGTATGCGAAACAGGGCTCGGAACGTCAAGATATTGTTCGGTTTTTGCCCGGCTTTCGCCCAAAAGGCTTATGAGCCAGCGCGCCTGTCGACCGCCGCCCCTTTACTAGATCGATTGAAATGACGCGGGCGGATCATGCCGGCCATGGCGGCCGGCTTTTAGAGCCTATTCCGCTTCCCGCCCCATGCGGCGCGCGGCAAAGCGCTCGATCGCCGAGAAAGCGTCGTAAATCAAGACAGCGAGCGCGGCGACGATCAGGCCGCCCTGCAGGACGAAGGCAAGGTTGTTCGATGTCAGGCCGGCGATGATGACTTCGCCCAGCGTCTTGGCAGCCACCGTCGAACCGATGGTGGCTGTGGCGAGGCTGATGACCACCGAGAGCCGGATGCCGCCGAGGATAACCGGGGCGCTCAGCGGCAGCTCGACCTTCACCAGCCTTTGCCAACCGGTCATGCCGGCGCCGCGCGCCGCTTCCGTGACATTGCCGGGCAGCGTCGTCAGCGCGGTGAGCGCGTTCTCGAAGATCGGCAGCAGGCCGTAGAGGAACAACGCAATCAGCGTCGGCTCCTCGCCGAAACCCACCGCCGGCACCGCAAGCGCCAGCACCGCGACCGGCGGAAAGGTTTGGCCGATGTTGACCAGGCTGCGCGACAGCGGCAGGAATTCGACGCCGAAGGGCCTGGTGACGAGGATGGCAAGCGCCACCGCGACGATCGTGGCGCAGGCTGTCGCAATCGCCACGGTTCCCAGATGCTGCAAGGTCAGGACCAGCAGACTGCCCCGATTGTAGATTGCCGGCGCGCCGTTCTCGGTCAGCGGCCGCAGCAGCGGCTCGAACCATTCCGGCCTGGTGATGAAGACCACCAGCAGCACCAGCAAGGCGAGCCTCAGCAGCGTCGGCAGCCAGGCCTTCATTGCGGCCTCGCCGCGCGCTTCACCAGCCCTTCGACCGTGACGCGGCCGAGTGCCTTGCCGTCGGTGTCTTTCACCGGCAGCGCCGGGCGGCCCGTCCACAAGAGCTCGGCCAGCGCGTCGCGCTGACTGATGTCCCCGGGGATCGCCTCGCCTTCCGCGCCGCCCGTCTCGACGGCATCGCGCACATGGCCGAGCGACAACAGCCTGAACGGCCGTTCGCTGGCGCCGACCAGCGTCTCGACAAAGTCGCTTGCCGGCCTTACCAGGATTTCAGCGGGCTTGGCGTATTGCACCAGCTTGCCGGCATTCATGACGGCGATCTTGTCGCCCATATGGATCGCCTCTTCCATGTCATGGGTGACGAGGATGATGGTGGTGCCGAAACGCTTCTGGATCTTGAGCAGATCCTCTTGCGCCTTGGTGCGGATGATCGGATCGAGCGCGCCGAAAGGTTCGTCCATGAGGAGCACGTTCGGTTCGGCGGCCAAGGCGCGGGCGACGCCGACGCGCTGCTGCTGGCCACCGGAAAGCTCATGCGGATAGCGCGGGCTATAGGCCTGCGGGTCGAGTTGGTAGAGCGTCATCAACTCATCGACGCGCGCTTTGATGCGGTCCCTGTCCCAGCCGAGCAGCAAAGGCACCGTGGCGATGTTCTGCGCCACCGTGCGGTGCGGAAAGAGCCCATGGCCCTGGATGGCGTAGCCGATGCTGCGGCGCAGTCGGTAGCCCGGAACCGAGCGGTTGTCGGCGCCGTCGAGCTTGATCACACCCGAAGTCGGCTCGACCAGCCGGTTGATCATCCGAAGCAGCGTCGTCTTGCCGGAGCCGGAAGTGCCGACGATGACTGCGATCGTGCGCGGCTCGATGACCATCGACACATCGTCGACCACGGTCGTGGCGTCATAGCGCTTGGTGATGCCTTCGATCTCGATCATGCCGTTTCAACCCTGCGCTTGGTGGCGGTCATCTCGATGACCGCGTCGAGGATGATGGCGGCCGCGAAGGCCAGGGCCACGGTGGGCAAAGCTCCCAGCAGCACGAGGTCCATCGCTGTCTGGCCGACCCCCTGGAAGACGAAGACGCCGAAGCCGCCGCCGCCGATCAGCGCCGCGATGGTGGCCAAGCCGATGTTCTGCACAAGAACGATGCGGATGCCGGTCAGGATCACCGGAAAGGCGAGTGGGAATTCGACACCGAACAGGCGCTGGCGGTCGGTCATGCCCATGCCGCGGGCCGCGTCATTGGCAGCGCGCGGCACGCCGGCAAGGCCGACCACGGTGTTGGCCACCACCGGCAGCAGCGAATAGAGGAACAGCGCGACGAAAGCCGGCGCGGTGCCGATGCCCCTGATGCCGATCGCCGCGGCGCCCGGTACGTGCGCCGCGACCCAACCGAGCGGCGCGATCAGCAGACCGAACAGCGCGATCGAGGGGATGGTCTGGATGATGTTGAGCACATTGAGCACCCCTGCCCGCAGCCGCTCAACGCGATGGCACAGGATGCCGAGCGGCAGGCCGACGATCACCGCTGCCGCAAGCGATCCAAGTGCCAGCGTGACATGCTTGGTAGCCTCGGCCCAGAAACCGTCGGCGTGACTGGCGTATTCCTTGAAGATGGAGAGGCTGTCCAAGCTCCCGGACACGAGCACCCCGGCGATAGCCAAAGCGGCGACGGCAAGCACCCCGACGCGCGCCAGTGGCAGAGATTCAGCCGGGTCAGCACATCGGCCAGAAGCAGCGTGAAGGCGAAGATCAGCAACCAGAAACCGGAGGCCGGGGCAACACGAGCGAGAGCATTGCCGGCAGGCGTCAGGAAACCGCCGGCGACGCCGATCAAGAATGCCAGGGCGACAAGTGCCACGATGCTTGCGGCAAGCCTGAGGATGAGCGGGGTCTTCAGCATGGCGATGATGGCGCCGGCAATGAGGATAGCGAACAGCAGCGCGCCAAGCGTTGTAGGCAGTGCCTCGAGGATCGAGCGCGCTTGTCCAGGCACGATGCGGTTTGCGCGGAAGGTGGCGAGGGGGGCGAGCAAGGCGGCATAGGCCACGATCGCCGCGATGACCACGCCGAGCTTGTCGAAGCGGATGGTCATGATGCAGGTTTGCGCGAGGCGCCCCCCTCTGGCCTGCCGGCCATCTCCCCCTCAAGGGGGAGATCAGATGCCGCGAGGGCCTTCGCCAATCATCGAGGTGCGAGAAGGAGGCGGGGCGCAGCCGCAGCCAATCTCCCCCTTGAGGGGAGATGTCCGGCAGGACAGAGAGGGGGACCTGGCACAGACGTCGCGCTTCCGAGGCAGGCTTGCTACTTCAAGAACCCGTTCTTCTTCAAAAGTCCTCGGCAACCGCCTTGGCAGCCTCGCCACCAAGCTGGACACGACCGTTGAGCTCCTGCAGCGTGACAAGGTCGAGCTTGGCGAAGACCGGCTTCAGCAGCGCCTCGATCTCGGGATGCTGCTTCAGCACCTGTTCGCGGATGATCGGCGCCGGCTGGTAGACCGGCTGCACGCCCTTGTCGTCGCCGAGCACGACCAGGCCGGATGGCGCGATGCCGCCGTCGGTGCCGTAGACCATGGCGGCGTTGGCGCCGTTGGTCTGGTTGGCGGCGGCTGCAATGGTGGCAGCGGTGTCGCCGCCGGAGAGCGTGATCAACTGGTCGGGCTTCAGCGTAAAGCCGTAAGTGGTCTGGAACGCCGGAAGCGCTGCCGCCGAATTGACGAACTCGGCGGAGGCCGCCAGCACCACCTTGCCGCCGCCGGCGACATATTTGCCGAAGTCGGTCAGCGTGACGAGCTTGTTCTCGTCGGCCACTTCCTTGCGCAGCGCGATCGCCCAGGTGTTGTTGGCCGGCGACGGCGACAGCCAGACGATCTTGTTGGCGTCGTAGTCGAGCTTCTTGGCGGTCTCATAAGCCTTGGCCGCATCCTTCCAGACCGGATCGTCAGCCTTCTGGAAGAAGAAGGCGGCATTGCCGGTGTATTCCGGGTAGATGTCGATCTCGCCGGCGGTGATCGCCTTGCGCACGACGGGCGTGGCGCCAAGCTGGATGCGATCCGTGGTCTTGATGTTGTTGGCGTTGAGGACCAACTGGATGATGTTGCCGAGCACGCCACCTTCGGTGTCGATCTTCGAGGAAACGACCACCTGGGCATTGGCCGAGGCGGCGGAGAGGCCGAGCACGATGGCCGCTACTGCGAGCTTTCCAATTGAAAACATTGTGAAAATCCCTTGCTGTGAACCGAGGACCCGGTGGCTGCATATGAGCATGGCCTCAACGCGCCGTCGGGGTACACGGTTTCATAAGTCAGGGGACCAGCGCAATATTTTTGTTCCCGGCGCGAATGCCGAGCCGTAGCCATCCCGACAGCGTAATGTCAGTTGGCGGCGCGCAAGCCTGCCAGCTTCAGGGTGCCAAGCGCCAGGAAGCACAGCACAACGACCGGGAACACCACCCAGTTCAGCATCGTCCAGCCCCAGGCATTGTAGACAGCGCCCGACATCAGCGAGGCAAAAGCGACGGAGCCGAACAGGACGAAATCGTGAAAGCCCTGGACCTTGCCCTTCTCCGAGGGGCGATAGCTGGCGGCAACCATGGCGGTGGCGCCGATGAAGCTGAAATTCCAGCCGAGGCCGAGCAGGATCAGCGCCATCCAGAACTGCCACAGCCCCAGGCCGGAAAGCGCAACCGCGGCGCAGCCGATGAGCAGGACGAGGCCCGTCGCGACGACGCGTTCGGCGCCGAAGCGATGGATCAGCGAGCCGGTGAAGAAGCTTGGCCCGAACATCGCCATGACATGCCAGGAAATACCGAGCGCGGCATTGTCTTCCGAAAGGCCGCAGCCGACCATGGCAAGCGGCGCGCCAGTCATGACGAAGCTCATCAGCGCATAACTGCCAACAGCGCAAAACAGCGCGGCGACGAAACGTGGCTGCGTCACGATTTCCGCCAGTGGGCGCGCGTCGTTCGCCGTGGTCTCGGCAACGACGTCCACGCGCTTGGACACGCGCAGGAATGACAGGATCAGCGCACCGACCGCGGCCAGTGGCAGGATCGAAACGAAGGACCCGGCAAACATCACCGGCGCCAGCAACTCGCGGGTATAGATGACGATCTGCGGCCCGAGAATGGCGGTGATGATGCCGCCTGCCAGCACAAAGGAAATGGCGCGCGCCTTGAATTCAGGCGGCGCATTGTCGGCGGCGGCGAAGCGGAACTGCTGCACGAAAGCGCCGCCGACGCCGGTCACGCAAAGACCCAGGGCAAACAGCCAAAAGCTTGCCTGGTAAAGCGCAAGCGTTGCGACCAGGCCACCAAGCGCGGTGGCGATGGTGCCGGTCATGAAACCGCCGCGCTGGCCGAGACGGCGGATGATCGCGGCGGCCGGCAGGGCACCGAGCGCGACGCCGATGTTGTAACCAGTGACCGGCGCTGTCGCCAACGATTTGTCGGCACCGAGCAGATATTGGCCGGCAAGCGCGCCGAGCGAAATCGCGATGGGCGCCGCCGAGCCCACGATCGCCTGCGCCGCCGCGAGCAGAATCGCGGTGCGGCGCGCGCTGCCGCCAGGTTCGGCGACCGCCACCGCAGCCGTCATGAACCGTCCTTGCCGCGCCCCTCGCCGCGCACCCGGCGGGAAACCCGGTCGAGCACTGCGTTGACCAGCTTCGGCTCGTCCTCCTCATAGAAGGCCTTGGCGATGTCGACATATTCCGAAACGATGACGGCCACCGGCACGTCCTCGCGCTTCATCAATTCATAGACGCCGGCGCGCAGGATGGCGCGCAGCGTCGAATCCAGCCGCGACAGCGGCCAGTCCTCGGTCAGCGCCTGGCGGATGACCGGATCGATGGTCTTCTGGTTCTCGACGACCCCGGTCAGGATAGCGCGGAACCACTGGGCATCGGCTTCGCGGTAGAGCGCGCCGTCGACTTCCTTGCCGAGGCGGAAGGTCTCGTATTCGGCGGTGATCTCGAAAACGCCGGTGCCGGAAACATCCATCTGGTAGAGCGCCTGGACGGCGGCAAGACGGGCAGCGCCGCGCTTGTTGGCGTGGCGCACCGTACCGGTCGAGGCGGGATCGGTCACGATTGGGCTCCGAATTTCTCTTTCAGCGCAATCATGGTCAGCGCCGCGCGCGCGGCGAAGCCGCCCTTGTCGCCTTCCGTCTTCCTGGCGCGCGTCCAGGCCTGGGCGTCGTTCTCGGTGGTCAGGATGCCGTTGCCGATCGCGGCTGCTTCCTGCACCGAAAGGTCCATCAGGGCGCGGCTGGACTCATTGGCGACGATGTCGAAATGATAGGTGTCGCCACGGATGATAGTGCCGAGCGCGACAAAGCCGTCGTAATGCGTGCCGCCATCGGCCGCGCCGTCGAGCGCGAAGCAGATCACGGCCGGGATTTCGAGCGAGCCGGGAACCGTCACCACATCATAGCTGGCGCCGGCTTCGTCCAGCGCGCCGGTCGCGCCTTCGAGAAGCGCGTCGGCGAGATCGTCGTGAAAGCGCGCCTCGACGATAAGCAGATGCGCCTTCGCCTTCGGACGAATGAACGCTTTGCCGTGTTGGGATGTGCCAGCCATAAAAGTCTCCGGGGGGTTGCCGGTGACTTAGGCCGAAGCGGGGTTGACCGCAAGCGGAAGATTGGCGGAACGAGCCTATCGATCCTCTCGGGTATGCCACAGACGCAGCACTGAAATTGTCGTGCTCTGAATTTCGTACCGGATTTCGTAGTTGCCTACCAAGATACGCCGCACTTCGCGCGGATCGTACTGTTCCAGCTTCTCGCCGATGCGGGGATACTCTACTAATCGCTTCGGCGCTGCGGTGAGTGACTGCACCACACGAGCAGCGGCCTGGCTATCTACCGGTGCGAGAAAATCATGAAGTCTGACCAGATCGGACAATGCCTTGCTGGTCCACTTCAACTCCATCAACGCGGCACCGGCAATGGCCTTTCAGTTCCAAGGCTATCAGCCCAAGCTTGGACAGCTTGGTGGTCTATGACCCTACCAGCGTCTACGTCAGCCAGTGCTTCAAGCGTAAGCTTGTGACGCTCTTCCTCCAGATCGACCCAAGCGGAAAGGGCTTGTTTAACGATCCAGCCACGTGGACGCTCCAGACGCGAGGCTAGTTGGTCCACTTTCTCGGCAAGTGGTAGAGGAACGTGAGCGGTGATGACCTTAGTATCCATGCAACCTCGCAATCAGGTTTAATCATAGCGATTAAAGTTGATTCAGTCGAGGAAGACTTTAAGGCTTGCTCTCAAAGCCCCTCTTTCGCCGCCTCCGCCAGGCGCGCGGCGTAGCGGGCCATGGTGTCGATCTCCAGGTTGACGCGGTCGCCGGCCTGGCGCTCGCCCCACGTCGTGACGCTAAGCGAGTGATGGATCAACAGCACGTCGAAGCGGATGCCTTCGACCTTGTTGACGGTGAGTGAGGTGCCGTCGAGCGCGACCGAGCCTTTCGGCGCGATGAATTTCGCCAGATGGCGCGGCGCTTCGAGGGTGAAGCGCACGGCATCGCCCTCCTCCTTGCGCTCGACGATCTCGGCCATGCCGTCCACATGACCGGAGACGATGTGGCCGCCGAGCTCGTCACCGATCTTCAGCGCTCGTTCGAGGTTGATCCGGGTGCCGGATGCCCAGCTCGAGGCAGTGGTCAGCCGCAGCGCCTCCTCCCAGGCCTCGACCTCGAACCAGCGCGCGTTCGAGCCATGCTCGGGCAGTGCGGTGACGGTGAGGCACACGCCGCCGCAGGAAATCGAGGCGCCGATGGCGATGGTGTCGGGGTCGTAGGCGGTGTCGATGCGCAGGCCTACGCCTTCGCTGAGCGGCTTGACGGCCGCAACACTACCGACGTCCGTGACAATTCCGGTAAACATCAAAAACCCCTTGTCCACTCGGCGTAGGTATCCTCGCCAAAGCGCATGTCGCGCAGTTTTTGGAAGCCTGCGGGGATATGGTCAGCATCGACCGGCGATGCAATGCCGTCCTCGCCGATCGCTTCCGGTCCCCGGAACAGGACTATGCGGTCGACCAGGTCTTCGTCGAGGAACGCCTTGGCGACCTGGGCGCCGCCCTCGACCAGCACGCTTGCCATGCCGAGCGCCGCCAGGTCCTCCAGCAATTCCGGCAAGGCGACGACGCCGTCATGGGTTTCGGTGCCGATAAAGCGCACGCCCTGACGTTCGAGCGCAGCCCGCCGATGCGGATCGGCTTCGAGGCAGGCAGCGACGTAGAGCGGCACGCGGTCGACGCCGGACACCAGCTTCGACGTCTCCGGCAGCCGGATCTGACGGTCGAGGATGATGCGGGCCGGCGAGCGGTTCTCCAGTCCGGGCAGACGCACGGTCAGCGCCGGGTCGTCTTCCAGTGCGGTGCCGATGCCGATCAGGATGGCGTCGGACTCGGCGCGCATCAGATAGACGTCGCGCCGCGCGATCTCGCCGGTGATGGCAACCTGGCCGGCGCCCTTTCGGCCGATCTTGCCGTCGCTGGAAAGCGCAAGTTTGAGAGTGACTTCCGGACGTTTCTTCAGCGACCTGATCAAATAGCCCGCCATCTGCTCGGCGGCCTCGGTGGCCAATACCTTCTCGACCACCTCGACACCGGCGGCGCGCAGGATCGCGTAGCCCTTGCCGGAGACGCGCGGATCGGGATCGCTCGCCGCCCCCACCACCCGCGTCACGCCGGCATTGACCAGCGCGTTGGCGCAAGGCGGCGTGCGACCGTGATGGGCGCAGGGTTCCAGCGTGACATAGGCAGAGGCGCCGCGTGCCAGCGCCCCGGCTTCGGCTAACGCCTCGGTCTCGGCATGCGGCCGGCCACCGACCGCGGTAACCCCGGTGCCGACGATCATCGGACCGGCGCCATCGTCGCGGACCAGGATCGTGCCGACCGACGGGTTGGTCGAGGTACGGCCGGCGTTGCGGCGCGACAGTCGGATGGCGGCGGCCATGAAACGACGATCAAGGGCCGCTTGCTCGGCCGCGCTCAGTTGCGGTCCCGCCATGCTCAGCCGGCGTCCTCTTCGGCTTTTTCCTCGTCGCCCTTCAGTTCGCCAAGCAATTCATGGAAATCCTTGGCCTCGCGAAAATTGCGGTAGACCGAGGCGAAGCGGACATAGGCGACGTCATCGAGCGATTTCAGCGCCTCCATGACCAGCTTGCCGACCTCGCCCGAGGCCACTTCGGTTTCGCCGGAGCTTTCGAGTTGGCGCACGATGCCGGTCACCGCGCGGTCGATGCGTTCGGGATCGACATTGCGCTTGCGCACCGCGATCTCGACAGAGCGCAGCAGCTTGTCGCGATCGAACGGCACTTTGCGGCCGGACTTCTTGACGACGACGAGATCGCGCAGTTGCACGCGCTCGAAAGTGGTGAAGCGGCCGCCGCAATCGGGGCAGACACGGCGCCTGCGGATCGCCGCGCCATCCTCGGCGGGGCGAGAATCCTTCACCTGCGTATCTTCGGACTGACAATAGGGGCAGCGCATGGAGAGCCTTCGGTTGGCGATTCTCGGGTGGAGGAAAGGCTTAGTGCCTTTTGCCGCGATGGCAAAGCACGCTGACCTTTCCTGCCTCAGAGATAGCGAGGCGCAAGCAAGATTGCCAGCGCCCTGCCCCGAACGCTTCGCCTCAGGGCGCCACGTCCTTGGTCGGGAAGCCGCAGGAAGTGCCCAGATTGCGATAGGCCTTGGTAAAACCGTCCATCGGCACGCTGGCAACCGTCTGCTTGCCGAAACTGATGTCGAGCGAGGTGACCTTGCGCATGGCCCGCAGCACGGCAAGGCTGGTCTTGGCCTGGTTGTCGACCGTCCAGCTCGGCCGGCCGTTGACGGCGTCGTTGGAATAAACGGTAGCCGTAACCTTGACACCGGGGTCGCCGAAGGTCGCCGCGATCTTCTTGCCAGTCGGCAGACCCACGGTATCGAGGGTGATGAGGATGGCCGGATAGGCGTTGGGCGGCAAGGCATCGCCGGTCGAGATCGACAGCGTCAGCGTGCCCGGATTGCCGCTGCCGTCGACGAAAGCGGTCGAGGCGGCGCAGGTCTTATGCGCATCCTGCCCGCTGTCGAGGGTATCGACGATGGTGGTCCACCGGCCAAACGTCGTGGTGGCGGGCAGATCCGTGCTCGGCTGCGTTTCGTCCTGGGCGACCGCGCCGGACGCAGCAAAAACGCTCAGTGAGCCAAACAAAGTCGCGGCGGCAAGACGGGACGTACGCATCATCAAATCTCCAGTAAGCCGCGCCGCCCGAGGGAGCGGCGCAAGCGCTGGATAAAAGATGACGCGCGGCGTGCGGTCAACTGCGACGGGTGCACCCGCGACAGAGGCTCAGCCAAGATAGGGGTAGAGCGGGAAGCGATCCGTCAGCGCCGTGACCTTGGCCTTGACGCCTGCCTCGACGGCGGCGTTGCCTTCGTCGGAATTCGCAACCTTCAGCCCGTCCAGCACCTCGGCGATCAGCTTGGCGATCTCGCGGAACTCGGCCTGGCCGAAGCCGCGCGTGGTGCCGGCCGGCGTGCCGAGACGCACGCCCGAGGTGACGAAGGGTTTTTCCGGGTCGAAGGGAATGCCGTTCTTGTTGCAGGTGATGTTGGCGCGGCCAAGGGCTGCCTCGGCGCGCTTGCCGGTGGCGTTCTTCGGCCTGAGATCAACCAGCATCAGATGGTTGTCGGTGCCGCCCGAAACGATGTCGAGGCCGGTTTCCTGCAGGCTGGAGGCCAGCGCCTTGGCGTTGGCGACGATGCTTTCGGCATAGGTCTTGAAGCTCGGCTTCAGCGCTTCGCCGAAGGCGACCGCCTTGGCGGCGATGACATGCATCAGCGGACCGCCCTGCAGGCCGGGGAACACCGCCGAGTTCATCTTCTTGGCGATGTCCTCGTCATTGCACAGGATCATGCCGCCGCGCGGGCCGCGCAGCGACTTGTGCGTGGTCGTGGTCACGACATGAGCATAGGGCAGCGGCGAGGGATGCACGCCGCCGGCAACCAGGCCGGCGATGTGCGCCATGTCGACCATCAGATAGGCGCCGACCGCGTCTGCGATCTCGCGGAAACGCTTCCAGTCCCAGACGCGCGAATAGGCGGTGCCGCCAGCCAGGATCAGCTTCGGCTTGGTCTCATGCGCGGTCTTCTCGATGGCGTCCATGTCGAGCAGATGGTCTTCCTTGCGCACGCCATAGGAGACGACCTTGAACCACTTGCCGCTCATGTTGACCGGCGAGCCGTGCGTGAGGTGGCCACCGGAATTCAGGTCGAGGCCCATGAAGGTGTCGCCGGGCTGCAGCAGCGCCAGGAACACCGCCTGGTTCATCTGGCTGCCGGAATTCGGCTGGACGTTGGCGAAATTGCAACCGAACAGCTTTTTGGCGCGCTCGATGGCGAGTTCCTCGGCCACGTCGACGAACTGGCAGCCGCCATAATAGCGCTTGCCCGGATAGCCCTCGGCGTATTTGTTGGTCATGATCGAGCCTTGCGCCTCGAGCACGGCCCTGGAAACGATGTTCTCGGACGCGATCAGCTCGATCTCATGGCGCTGGCGGCCGAGCTCGTTGCGGATGGCGCCAAAAATTTCCGGATCGGCATCGGCAAGCGTGGTCTCGAAGAAGGATTCGAATTTGTTGGAGGCTGCCGCGGCGTTTGACATGGCCTGAAATCCTTGAGGTTCGAGCAAGTGGGAAACGTTGCCGGCCATTAACACGATTGTTTTCGGCTCGCCACGTTTGGGCCGCGAAATTTGCTGGCCGGTTTGCGCCAAGACAGGCCATCGGCGCGCACTATTGCTGTGCGCGGCCCTTCAGCACGGCTTCGGAGAAGGTGACTTCGGTAAACAGCTTGCGCGCCGTGTGATCGTTGATGTCACCGCGGCGGAGCATTTTCTGCAGTTCGGTACGTTCCGCCTCGATGCCGGCGAGCCTGAGCTCGACCTCGAGCCTTCCGGAATCGCGGGCGTCGGCGCGCGCTTCATCGCCGTCGTCGGACAAGGCGATGCGGCGCCGGTAAATGGACACGACGCTTTCGGCAATGGCGAGCCTGGCGTCGGCCACCTCCCCTTCGCTGCCATCGCTGGCAAGGCTTTCAACTTTGGCTATGGCTGCATTGGCGGCGCCCACCCGCGCCTTGCGTTCCTCGGCCGCGCCAGGGTCCTCACCGGGTTCGACGAGACCGCGCGCGATGGTCGGCAAGGTGAGGCTGGCGATCACCAGCGAGCAGATGATAACGCCCGCGGCAAGGAATATCACAAGGTCGCGGGCCGGAAAGGGCGAGCCGTCCTGCAAGGCAAGCGGCAGCGACAGGATGCCGGCAAGCGTTATCGCTCCGCGCACGCCGGCTACCGACCCGGCAAGCCTGACACGAAAGCCGAACGGCTGCGCCTTGCGGCTGCCAAGACGCGCGGCGAGCCCGGCGCCGATGTCGCCGATCCAGATCCAGACGAAGCGCAGGCCGATCAGGCAGAGCGTCAGCAAAAGCACGGTCAATGCCGGTTCAAACAGCCAGTGGCGGGTCGTCAACTCGGGCGGCACCTTGCGGATGATGTCGGGCAGTTGCAGGCCGAGCAGGATGAAAAGCGCGCCGTTGAACATGAAGATCAATATCGACCACAGCGAAAACGCCTGGATGCGCGCCGAGACCGCCATAAAGCGCACAATACCGGAATATCCGGTCAGAAGACCGGCGGTGACCGCCGCCAGAATGCCCGAGGCGCCGAAATGCTCGGCGATGAGATAGGCGACAAAGGGCAGCAGGACGATGACGAGCACCTGCGCTTCCGGCGGCGTGCTGGTGATGCGGCCAAGGATCTGCAACGACTTTGCTGCGATGAACAGCGCGGCAACGCCGGCCAGGATGCCGATCGCCACCGCATAAAGGAAACTCAGCGACGCATTCGCGAAGGAAAAGCTGCCGGTCAGCGCCGCGGCGACCGCAAACCGGAACATCACCAGGCCCGACGCATCGTTGAGCAGCGATTCCCCTTCCAGAATGTGCATCAGCCGCGCCGGGACGGACGTGCGGTCGACGATCGAGGACACGGCGACCGCATCGGTCGGCGACAACACCGCGGCCAAAGCGAAGGCGATGACCAGCGGGATGCTCGGCACCAGCCAGTGCAAGGCATAACCGAAGCCGACAATGGTGAAGAAGACCAGCCCTATGGCAAGATCGAGGATCGGACCGCGCAGCGCCATCAGCTCGCGTTTTGGCGCCGAGAAAGCATCGCCAAACAGCAACGGCGGGATGAACACCAGGAGAAAAAGCTCGGGCTCGATCTCGAAATGGATACCTCGCGCCGGCCAGGCCAGCGCGGCGCCGATGGCGATCTGCAGCACCGGCAGCGGTACGCGCACCAGCCGCACCAGCGCACCGGATAGCGTCACGAAAGCGAGCACGACGAGAACGAAGACAGCAACTTCCATGGCGCGATTCCGGCTCTTTCGCCGACCATGCGCAATTGGACGCGCGGCGTCCAGCCGGGCGCCGTTGGCGGCCTGCCGAGCCTCAGCGTTGGAACTTGATCTGCCGCATGATCGACTTGTCCTCGATATGCTCGTCGTCGGCGAGCATCATCATCGCCTCGGAGATGATGAGCGAAAGAAGGCCGACACGGCAAAGCCGAAGATGCGCCCCGATGGCCCTGCGCCCAAGCCTCGCTCCCTCCAGCCGCATCTTAAGCCGCGCAGGCGCTGTCCCCTTGGCCCTCAGCCGCGGTGAGGCCATGTTGGTCTTGATCCACGTCTCGTCGAGACGGCGTAGCGTCGCGGCCCGCGCGGGCAGGCGCCTGCCCCGCGGCGGCGCCAAGGCCCCGACCCTCTCTTGGCTCTGTGGCTCCCTCATTGCTTGAAACCGGACGCGTCGAGCAGGGCGACCTGCTTGCCGTCGATGTAGAAGCGTATCGCGTGCGCCTCGTTGTCCACGGCGATGCGCGTAGGCTGGAGAGCCTGCGGCGCCGGCCCCTTGACATATTTCGACGGCAACCCTCCGGCCGGCGCATACGCGAAGAGCAGCGCCAATGCGCTGCATCCCGCGGTGAATGCAATGAAGGTGAGTCTGGAAGAGGCGGTTGAGGTCATCTGATAGTTCCTTCTTGATGAGGTGGCATTACAGTTCGGTTGTTCCCGGCCTTCGAAGCCAGGTTTCGCCGTTGCTCGACATCGAGCGTGTCACTGCTCTACGAAGGAAGGGGAGCTCAAGCCCCACATTCAGCGCGTTCTTCTTGACGATCTGCCCCTTGCCCATGGCGAGCTTAGCGCTGGTCGATGGTGCGAAAAGGGGCTGCATGCGGAACGGCATGGAATTCTCTGGAATTCCTGGAATATTAGCGAATAGAAATAAATCGACCAGGCGCAGAGCCTGCGATATAGCTCGCTTGCTCGGATTGCAGTGCGTAGTGAGCTGCGGGGAGCGTGAAAGCATGGTCTTCGCTCGAACAAGAAGCCAATCCTGATTCCATCGGGATGGAACAGGTCCAGCCGGATGGCACTGAACATCGCTCAGAAGTTACGACTGACCTCGGTCGTGCTGGGAACCGCCAGCCGCAAGGATCTGGCGGCGGCGTTCCGGGCGGTCAATCCAAAGACGGCTTTCGATGTTGGGCGCGCCGACAAATGGCTGCAGGCGCGCGCGCAGCCTCGCGAGCACAGCGTCTACGAGGATTGGGCGAAAGTGCTGCGCCTCGAGCAGCCCGGCGCCTGGATCGCCGAGAGCGACCTGCGGAGCTTCGCGGCCGCGATAGCGACCCGCCACGGCATCGACGCGGCCGAGCTCGAACGCCGTGCCCACGCGCAGTCCGCTGCCTCGCCCGGGCATGACGACAAAGGCATCGGGCTGGCGCTCGCCGGGACCTATGCCTGGTATACACGCGCTTGGTCGCCCTATTATCACGGCCAACTCATCAGGGGCCGCCTAGCGATCGAGGCGGGGCCGGGTGCGCATGCCTTCACCGCCATATATCGCGAAACATTGCCGAACGGGCAGTTGCAGCTCTCCGGGCCGGTCACGCCGGCAAAGCGCAGCCTCTATCTGCATCTGAAGGAGGTGGGCGGCGAGGCGCAGTCCTTCCTTTGCCTGTTCCCGCATACGCAGCCGGTGAGTGTGCTCGGCGGCTATATGGTAGGCACCGCCATCTTCGCCCCGGAAGCGCAGCCCTCGCTCACCAGGATCCTGTTGGTGCGCCTGCGCGATGCGCCTGCCGCCGAACAATGGGGCGGGCCCCTGCCGCCCGGCATCTCGATCGCCGCCGACCTGGCAAGTCTCGGCATCATCATGGAGCACCCGGAAGCGGTCGACCGCCAGCTCGGCCAATTCCTCAGCGCCGACGGGGACGGGGGCGTCAGCCAGATCCCGCCGTCCGAATTCCGCGCCATCCTCGACGTGTTTGACCGCCATTGGCTGCAGCACGCGGGCTAAAAGCGCGCGAACTTGACAAGCTCTCGACGGCGACTGCGGCGGGGCTTAACCGCTTCATGGAAAACGGCGAAGCGCTCTAACTCTTTGTTTTAACGCAATTCTGGGCGGAGGGTTACGGCGAAGTCGCCGAACTTAACCGCTTACGCTTTTCCTGGAATTGCTTAAACGAAAAAGGCCGCTCTGATAGCGGCCTTCAGACTGCTGACAAACCCCTGGCATTTGCCGGGGGTTTTTGATTCACTGGGTCATGTTGAAGCGACCCGCCCCTGAACAGACCGCGCTTGAGATGGTAACGTTGGATCAGCTGGTTCCGGCTGATCACTTGTTGCGCAAGATCGATCGAGCGATCGACTTTTCCTTCATCCACGATCTGACAGCGCCCTTGTACTGTGCCGACAATGGTCGGCCGCCGCTCGACCCGACCTTGATGTTCAAGGCGCTGTTCATCGGCTACCTGTTCGGGGTGCGCTCGGAGCGGCAGTTGGTGCGCGAGATCGAGGTCAATGTCGCCTATCGCTGGTTCCTGCGGCTGAAGCTGACCGACAAGGTGTTCGATGCCTCGACGCTGTCGCAGAACCGACGCCGTCGCTATCAAGACGAGACGGTCGCGCAAGCGATCTTCGACCGCATCGTCGAACAGGCGATCGGGGTGGGGCTGGTGGACGGGACGGTGCTCTATACCGACAGCACACATCTGAAGGCCAACGCCAACAAGGGCAAGTACGACCTTGCCATGGTGGCCAAGTCGCGCGCCGACTACTGGGCCGATCTGGACCGCGCCATCGAGGCGGAACGGACGCTGCATGGCCAAAAGCCGCTGAAGGCCAAGGAGCGCAAGCCTGCGCAGAAGCAGACCAAGATCTCGCGCGCCGATCCGGATGCCGGCTACATGGTGCGCGAGGGCAAGCCGAAGGGCTTCTTCTACCTCGATCACCGCACGGTGGATGGGCGCTGCGGCATCATCACCGACACATACGCCACGCCGGCCAACGTGCATGACTCGATCGTCTATCTAGGCCGGCTCGACCGTCAGGTTAAGCGCTTCGGCTTCACCGTGGCGGCGGCGGGGCTGGATGCCGGCTATGCCACGCCGGGCATCGCCAAGGGCCTGGAGGACAGGAACATCAGCGGCGTCATCGGCTATCGCAACCCGACCCCGCCAAAGCCTGGCAAGATGAGAAAGAGCAACTTCGTCTATGAACCGGAGGCGGACGGCTATCGTTGCCCGCAGGGCCAGCTGCTCACCTACGTCACCACCGAACGCAGTGGCTATCGCCATTACAGGAGCGATCCAGCCATCTGCCGCGACTGTCCGCTGCTGGCCTCCTGCACATCAAACGCCAAGGCCGAGCGCACCATCACGCGCCATGTCTGGCAAGATGCCCGCGAGCGGGTCGACGCCAACCGGCTCACGGCTTGGGGCAAGGCCATCTACCGGCGCCGCAAGGAGACGGTCGAGCGCTCCTTCGCCGACGCCAAGCAGCTCTTTGGCCACCGCTACGCCCGCTTCCGAGGGCGAACTCGTGTCGCCTGCCAGTGCCTGATCGCAGCCGCCGCCCAGAACATGAAAAAGATCGCAATCAGCCTCTGGCCAAAGCTCAAACCGAGCCTCGCCTGAGGCCCATCGCCGCCAGCTGTCTCCTGACATCTCCTCCCGACACAAATTTGCTGAGCCAAATCAATCCGCAAAAACAAAACCCCGCCGAAAATCGACGGGGTTTGTCAGCGGTCTGAAGGCCGCTCTGATAGCGGCCTCTTTATTCGAAATATCAGATGCTTACTGCGCGGAGCTGATCTGCAGCTCGGTGGCGCCGTCAAGGGCGTAGATGTCGTCGCGGAACTGGACGACGCCCGGACCCGTCGACCATGCCGAGAGATAGAGAAAGTGGACCGGCACCGGATTGACCACATTGATCGGCGTGTTGTCGCCGGTCTTGATCGCCGCCTCGAAATGCTGGCGGTCCCAACCGGGCGTGTCGCGTAGGATCCAGGTGACGAGATCGCGCACGTTCTGGACGCGCACGCAGCCGGAGGAATCGAAGCGCATCAGCTTGCCGAACAGGCTCTGCTGCGGCGTGTCGTGCATGTAGACGCCATCCGGGCTCGGGAAGTTGATCTTGACCGAGGCCATCGCGTTGTTGCTGCCCGGATCCTGGCGGAAGCGGTATTTCGCGGCATCGTCCGTCGACCAGTCGATGGTCATCGGATCGACCTCGCTGCCATCCGGCGCGAACAGTCGGATGTGGCTTTCCTTGAGATAGTTGGGGTCCTTCCGCATCAGCGGAATGATGTCCTTGCGCACGATCGATACCGGCGCGTTCCAGTACGGATTGACGATGATCTCGTTGATCTTGGAGTTCACGATCGGCGTCTGGCGGTCGATCTTGCCGACGATAGCGGTGTGGCGAAGCACGACGCGGTCGTTCTCGACCGCTTCGACCTGCGCCGCCGGAATGTCGACCAGCACGTAACGGCTGCCCAGCGTGCCGGCCTTTTCCTTCAGGCGCTGAAGATTGGTCTGCAACTGGCCGAGCCGGATCTGCGCCGACACGTTCATTGCCGCATAGGTGTACTTGCCCATGGAGCCGTCGGCCGGCAGGCCATGACGGAGCTGGAAACGCTTGACCGCCGAGTCGACATAGGAATCAAAGGCCGTCGAGATGCCGGCGCTTTGCGGCAGGTCACCGGAGACCATCAGGCGCTTGCGCAGCGGCACGACATCCGGATCGTCGACGCCGAGCTGCAACTTCTTGGTCGCCGGAACCTGCTCCCAGCCCCCTGCCCGACGATGTTCTGGTACTGCGCCACCGCCTGCTCGGTGAAGGCGACGGTCTGCTGGCTGAAGATCGGCAGCGTTGAGGCGACTTTGTTGGTGTCGTTGGCGCGGGCGTCGAACTGATCATCCCAATTGCCGCGGGTCGAGGATTTTAGAATGTCTCCGATCACGTCCTGCGCGCTGGCATGGCCGGCGACCACGGCGGCAGCGAGCGCGGAGGCCCCGGTGAGGAAGAAACGGCGGCTGGTTCTCATGGCAGACATTCTTTGCTTAATCGCTCTCGCTCAATTCGCTGGTCGGGCGGCATTGTCCGCACTCTAGGATTGGCAAACTTAACATTTCGCCAACCATGAACCCGACGCCGCTCGGCCGCCAGAAACGCGCTGCCGCCACGCAGGTTCCAAGGAGCGCAGGGCATAGGCCCGCAGCATCACCTGTCATTCGCATTGACCGTGATTATGGCGGCAACGTGGCCTTGGCCCGCGATTTGCTTATGCCGATGGGATGGAAAACCGCAACCGATGCTTTTCGGTATCGCTTGCCTGTCACCCGCGCAGCATGCGGTCAGCTCCCTCGCCGCTTGCGCTTTGGCGATAAGAAGACAAGAAAAAGGACCGGCGCGCTCCAGCACCGGCCCTTTATTGCTTTCCCCCCGCCCGCGCTTCTTTGGCGCGGCTCGAACCCTCTATCCGCTTACATCCGGTAAGCGATGGTGTCGTTCCAGAAGCGATCCAGGCGCTGCAGCGCGCGGTTCATCTGCTTGAACTCGTCGGTGTTGATGCCGCCGACCTGCTCGATCGAGCCGACATGGCGCTCATAGAGACCAGCGACGACGTCGGCCACCTCGTTGCCCTTCGGCGTCAGCGAGACGCGGACCGAACGGCGGTCGATGCGCGAGCGCTGGTGGTTGATGAAGCCCAGGTCGACCAGCTTCTTCAGATTGTAGGAGACGTTCGAGCCGAGATAATAGCCCCGCGAGCGCAACTCGCCGGCGGTCAGCTCCGAATTGCCGATGTTGAAGAGCAGCAGCGCCTGGATGGCGTTGATGTCGGAACGGCCGTTGCGGTCGAACTCGTCCTTGATCACGTCAAGCAGGCGGCGGTGCAGACGCTCCACCAGCTGCAGCGATTCCATGTACAGCGAACGGATTGCCTCGCGGCGATCGTCGGATACGTTTGCGGTCTTCGCCGCCGGACGCGAATTGATCATTGTCTTTGCCTCTCGTTTGTCGCCTTGGTGATTTTTTGTTTTTCACCTTGATCGCGACACTATCGAATACTCATAAAATTCGACTTAAACGCCAGGGCTAACAAGAGCTTACCGGTAAGAGGTTTCGAAAGACGCTTAACGATCGGTCACCCGAGCAAGAACAATTAACCTAAAGATTTAGCCAATGGATTTTGGGGAAAAACGGGCGGTGGAAACGGCCCGCGAAGCCGGTCAAGTCCGGCTCTATGAGCGGAGCATGATGTGGTCCGAAAACCGCTTCACGCTTTTCGGCATCATGCTCATTGGCGAAGCTGGCGCTTCTGCATCCAGATGGTGACGCGAAAGACGATGTAGAGCAAGGCCACGCAGGCATGCGAGACGACAATCAGCAGCCGGTGGCCGAAAAGGTCGGGTAAACCGGCATACATCACCGTTTCGGTCGCCGCGCAGATGAACCAGATCACCGGCCCCCAGGACGCCAGCATCCAGAGGCCGGCCGCGGCGAAGGGAAAGAATACGGCGAGCATGGCCGCCGCCACCTGCCAGTGCACCGGCATCAGGTCGAAGCGCCACAGTTCGCCCGGATAGATGCCGATCAGGCGGATCCAGTAGAAGATGCCGAACAAAAGGCAGTAGCCGGCGATGACGCGCTGGAACCAGGCGAAGATCACCTCGGTGGTCGAGGGCTGCAGCATCACGCGCCTGGAGGTCACCTCGCTCATAATTCGAGCTCCTGCGCGAGCGGCGCGAAATAGGCGTCGATGTCGGCCGCGCCGACGTCCCCGAGGTCGGACGGCCGCCACTCAGGCTTCGAGCCTTTGTCGATGATCACAGCGCGGATGCCTTCGTAGAAGTCATGGCCGGCGAGCATGCGGTTGAGGATGCGGAACTCCATCTTCATGCATTCGTCCATCGACAGCGTCGAGCCGGCGCTGATCTCGCGCCAAGCGACGTGAAGGCTGGTCGGCGAGCGGGTCTTGATCGTCGCCAGCGTCTTTGCGGCAAAGGCATCGCCGCCGGCGGCCTCCTCCAGGCTGATGACGATGTCGGCGAGCGAGCTTTGCGAAAAATGGCGCGCGATCGAATCCAGATCTTGCCGCTCCGTCTCGCGCTTGGCAGGAACAAAGAAATCGCGCAGCTCGGCATTTGGATCATTGCTCGCCGTCAGTTCGTCGAGCAGCCCCGCCTGGTCCTGCGCCTTGATCGTGTGCGTGGCCAGCCCCGACCACAGCGCATCGCCATGGCGGATGCGATTTCCGGTCAAAGCGAGATACATGCCGAAGCTGCCGCCGAGATCTGGCAGCAGGTGGCTGCCGCCGACGTCTGGAAAGAAGCCGATGCCGACCTCCGGCATGGCGAACTGCGCGTTCTCGGTCAGCACGCGATGCGAGCCATGAAAGGAAATGCCGACGCCGCCGCCCATGACGATGCCGTCGATCAGCGACACATAGGGTTTCTTGAAGCGGGCGATGCGGGCGTTGAGCCGGTATTCATCGGCGAAGAAATCGACCGGCGGCTTGCCGGCACGACCGGCCTCGTAGACGTGCAGGATATCGCCGCCGGCGGAGAACGCCCTGCCCTCGGCCTTGATGACGACGACGTTGATGCCCGCGTCCTCTTCCCAGGCATCGAGCGCCCTGGACAGCGCCCTGACCATATGTGTGTGATGGAATTGAGCGCGCGCGGCCGCGTCAACGTGACGACGCCCGCCTTGCCCAGCTTCTCGAAGCGAATTTCGTCGCCTCCGCCAAAGTCCATCACCAGAGAATCCTCTCCCGGCCCTCCCAGGGGAGAGAAGTGCTAAGCGGCGGCTGTGCTAACGTCAATTGTCGACTGCTAGGACAGGCAACGTCTTGCGGCGAGCAGGCTACCAGACAAATGGGATGAGCGCGTTTGTGCGGCGCGTATAATCGGGGAATTCATCGGGGAATTGCCGCGCCAGCAGCCGGTCCTCGGCATCGACCCGCCAGATGAAAATCGCCCCGAGCAGGACGAGCAGAAAGATGAAGGGGCCGCCTGCGACAATCGCCGAGCCGATGCATGCGAGCAGACCGCCCGTGTACATGGGATGGCGCAGCCGGCGATATGGACCGGACCTCACCAGCTCATGCTCCTGCTTGGCGGAGACGGTCTGGCTCCAGTTGCGGCCGAGCGTTTGCCGCGCCCACACCAGGAGCGCCATGCCGGCGATGGCGATTACGGTGCCGATGCCGATGCCGCTCAGGATCGAATTCACAGGGGCGAAGTTGACAAAGGCGAACAACGGCAGGCGCGGCAGCAGGAAAGCGACAATCATGGCAAACATCAAACCGAAGCTCTGCAGCAGATGCGGCTCGGCATCACGTTTCACGCCGATCGCCTGAACGCTCAGATAGATGATAAGCAGCAGCCAGGCGGCATAGATGAACCAGATGAAGGTCATGCCTTGCTCCTTCAATTAGCCGGCAATTCGCCTTGGCCGCCGCACGCGAGCGGTGCTAGAAAATGGGCATCTTGAACCGGACCGCAAGCGATGCCCGGATTTTCTCGCCTCGCGGCTGCAGCGATTGGTGTGATCGCAATCTGCCTCTTGTCTCGGCCAGCCGACGCCGCGCCGGCGGAGCTTTATCAGGCACAGACCATTGTCACCGGGACCGGTGAGGTGAACCGGCAGATCGGTTTTCGCGATTGCCTGGACAAGGTGCTGGTCAAGGTCTCGGGCGACCAGCGGCTGACGCAGAAACCGGAGAACCTGGCGCTGCGCGACAAGGCCGACCATTTCGTCCAATCGTTCCGCTACCATGACAGGCTGGAAGGCATTCCGGTTCATGACGAGCAAGGCACGCATGACCGCCCGCACGACCTGACCTGCCTCTATAAGCCGGCCGTGGTCGACAAGCTTCTGGCACAGCTTGGCAGCAAGCCCTGGCTTGGCGAACGGCCGCTGCTTGCCGTGTTCATGACTGCCGAACAAGGCCGGCGGCATTTCGTGCTGACGACCGATGAGGATCAGGGCGCAACGATGCGCGAATCCTTCGCCAACGCCTCCGTTCCGTTGCTGATGCGCATCACATTTCCGAAGGCCGGCCAGATCGGCGGCCTCGATGATAAGGCGCTCGCCACCGCAGACATGGCGAAGCTCGACCAGTTGGCGAAGAAAGCAGGAGCCGCCCGGGCGCTCGCAGGCAACATCGTGTGGAGCGACAAGGAGCTCGGCTGGATCGCGGACTGGCGACTGGCCAATCGCGGCAAGACCTATCGCTGGCAGGTGCGCGGCGTCAGCTTCGACGAGGCGTTTCGGGTGGCCATGCGGGGCGCGGCGCAGATCCTGTCGGGGAATGGGCAGCCCTAGGGCAAATTGATATTCAGGTGATGCCGGTCTGCAAATGGCCTGAATCTCAACCCGCCCTGCCCCGGAGCGACTGCTGGCACAATCGTGTCGCATTGGTCAGCGGCGGGGGCGCGTGGTAAAAGCCTCACCGAAAAAGCGAGTTTTGGCGATGAACAAATTCACCCCCGCAAAGCCTGCCGGCGCGCGCAGCGTCGACGAGATCACCGGCAGCCGGCGTTTGCGGCGCATGCGCAAGGCCGACTGGTCGCGCCGCCTGGTGCAGGAAAACCAGCTCTCGGTCAACGACCTGATCTGGCCGATCTTCGTCATCGACGGCAAGAACACGCGCGAGCCGATTGCGGCGATGCCGGATGTGTTTCGACTGTCCATCGATCTTGCCGTCAAGGAAGCCGAGCGCGCGGCCAAGCTCGGCATTCCGGCGATCGCCACCTTCCCCAATGTCGAGCTTGCGCTGCGCGACCAGACCGGATCGCACATCCTCGACCCCGACAACATCATCAACCGCGCCACCCGCGCCATCAAGGATGCTGTGCCGGAGATCGGCATCATCACCGATGCGGCGCTCGACCCGTTCACCAGCCACGGCCATGACGGCATCCTGCGCGACGGCGTCATCGTCAACGATGAGACGGTGGAGCAGGTTACCGCCGCGGCCGTCATCCAGGCGGCGGCCGGCGCCGACATCATCGCACCGTCGGACATGATGGATGGCCGTATCGGCGCCATCCGCGACGCGCTCGACGCCAACGGTTTCCAGGACGTGGCGATCATGTCCTACGCGACCAAATTCGCCTCGGCGTTCTACGGACCCTATCGCGAGGCAGTCGGTACCGCCGGCCTGCTCAAGGGCGACAAGAAGACCTACTACATCGACCACGCCAATTCCGACGAGGCGGTGCGCGAGGCCGAGCAGGACATTGCCGAGGGGGCCGACATGCTGATGGTCAAGCCCGGCCTGCCCTATCTCGACATCATCCGCCGGCTCAAGGACGAGCTGCAGATGCCGACCTTCGCCTACCAGGTGTCGGGCGAGTATTCGATGATCAAGGCCGCCGCCGCCAATGGCTGGATCGATGGCGAAAAGGCAATGCTGGAATCGCTGCTTGCGCTCAAGCGCGCCGGCTGCGACGGCGTGCTTACCTATTTCGCGCCGACCGTGGCGGAGATGCTGAGGGACTAGCTCTCACTAGACCTCAATGAGAAGGCCATCGAAGCCCAGCGATGCGGCGTATCATCGCCGTTATCTTCTTTTCAACGATCGCCATCAGACTGGCTGTCAGGAGCCTTCTGTAGCCTGCTACGCACAGCAGGAAACCGATGGTATTTTGCAAGCAGTTAGGTTACACGGCCACTGATTGCGAACCACAGGTGGTTCAGGAGGCAATGGTGTCAAAACTTCGTGTCAATGCATTCACCCTCTCGCTCGACGGCTACGGCGCTGGCCCCGACCAGAGCCTCAACACCCCACTCGGCGTCGGCGGCGAAAATCTGCACAAATGGATGATCGGCACCCGCACTTTTCGCCAGATGGTGATCGGCAAGGACGGTGGCACCACCGACACCGACGACAGGTTCGCGGCGCGCAGCTTCGAGAATGTCGGCGCCTGGATCCTTGGCCGCAACATGTTCGGCCCGGTTCGCGGCGACTGGCCGGACGAGAGCTGGAAAGGCTGGTGGGGCGACAACCCGCCCTATCACGTGCCGACGTTCGTGCTCACCCGCTACAAGCGCGACCCGATCGAGATGGAAGGCGGGACGATTTTTTACTTCGTCACCGACGGCATCCATTCCGCGCTCGAACAGGCGAAGGCCGCGGCCGGCGTCAAGGACGTGCGGGTTGGCGGCGGCGTTTCCACGATCCGGCAATATCTGCAGGAACGGCTCATCGACGAGATGCATCTGGCGATCTCACCGGTCCTGCTCGGCTCCGGCGAGCATCTTTTCGCCGGCCTCGACATGCTGAAGCTCGGCTATCGCTGCACCGAGCAGGTCGCGACGACCGATGCGACGCATGTGATGATCGGGCGGGCCTAGTTAGTCCATTTTTCCCCGTTCACGGGGAGAAATGCCCGGCAGGGCAATGAGGGGCAGCGCGACCTTGGAGATTAGCGAAAAGCTACAACCGACATTTTTGGCCAATGGCGGATGAGGGCTCAATCGCCAACGCCAGCGCCGCCCCTCATCCGCCCTACGGGCACCTTCTCCCCGTAGAACGCAGGGCTGTCCGGGGAAAGTGTCTGGTGAATCGAAATGCCGCATGCGCATGCCCCGTAAGACGGCGGTTTTCCGTCTACCTTCTGGTTGTCGAGACTCAGAAAGGGAACGGAGCATGCGCTTTACACCTAGCATTCTTGGTAAGCTGGTTGAACCGATCAATCGGCGCAGCTTCCAGACGGTTGTGGATAGCCATGACGGGGATGCCTACGACAAGTCGTTCAAGAGCTGGGACCACCTGATGGTGCTGGTTTACGCGCAGCTCAGTGGCGCCGACGGCCTGCGCAGCCTGGAAGCGGGCTGGAACGCCAACTGCCAGCATCATTATCATCTGGGCAGCGACCGGTTGCGGCGTTCGACCTTGTCGGACGCCAACCGCCGCCGCCCCATCGCTGTCTTTGCCGACACGTTTGCCTTGCTTGCGGGCCAGCTCGACCGGCAGACGCGCCGCGAGGGCACGGCCATGGTGCGGCTGATCGATTCCACCCCATCCCGCTCGGCAAGGCCTGCACCTGGGCCAAGTCGAACGGCCGCATCCGCGGCATGAAAATGCATGTCGTCTACGACCCCGACAGCGACTGCCCACGTGTCCTCGACATCACCGATGCCAACGTCAACGATGCCCAGATCGGCCGCACGATCACCATCGAGAACGGCGCCACCTATGTGTTCGACAAGGGCTATTGCCATTACGGCTGGTGGACAGCGATCGCCACCGCCAAGGCTTTCTTCGTCACGCGGCCCAAATCCAATATGGGCCTTAAGGTCGAGCGCCGGCGCCGCATCGCCCAAACTCAAGGCGATGGCTTCACTGTCCTGGAGGATGCCAAGGTAAGTCTTGCCAGCAAAACCAACTCCAAACTGGCAATCCCGTTGCGCAGGCTCATCCTGGAGCGAAATGACGGCGACACCATCACGCTCTTGACCAACGACCTCAAGCGAGATGCCGTCGAGATCGGACGGCTCTACAAGGGCCGATGGCAGATCGAACTCTTGTTCCGCTGGATCAAGCAGCATCTGAAGATCCGCAAGTTCCTCGGCACCAACGACAATGCCATCCGCCTGCAGCTCTTCGCCGCCATGATCGCTTATGCACTGCTGCGCATCGCTGCTCGCGCCTGCCGCATCGCAATGCCCATTCTCAGGTTCACTGACCTGGTCGTCCGATGTCTCTTCGAGCGCCGCAACATCGCCGCCATCGACAAGCCGCCGCCCGTCAACCCAAGTCAACGAAAGCCCAATGCCTCGCCAAACCAGATGTGCTTCAACTATGCATGACTTTCCCCGGACAGCCCTGCGTAGA
This sequence comes from Mesorhizobium sp. ORM8.1, assembly GCF_053005525.2. Taxonomy (NCBI): domain Bacteria; kingdom Pseudomonadati; phylum Pseudomonadota; class Alphaproteobacteria; order Hyphomicrobiales; family Phyllobacteriaceae; genus Mesorhizobium; species Mesorhizobium sp. ORM8.1. The sequence continues at coordinate 428,036 of NZ_CM132600.1, forward strand.
ACGGGGAGAAGGAAAGAAGGAAAAGGTGTTCAATACTTCTCCGGCACATACAACTCGCGCGGCAGCACCTGGCGCTCGTACTCCGGATTGAAGACGCGTTCGGGCAGCGAAATCTCCTCGTGCGGCACCTCCTCGTAAGGCAGTTGCTGCAACAAATGGGCCATGCAGTTCAGACGGGCCCGCTTCTTGTCATTGCCCTCGACGATGAACCACGGCGCCTCAGGAATGTTGGTGCGCGCGAAAGTTTCTTCCTTGGCCTTGGTGTACTGTTCCCAGCGCACCCGCGACTGCAGGTCCATCGGCGACAGCTTCCACTGCTTCATCGGATCGTGGACGCGCATCAGGAAGCGCATCTGCTGTTCCTCGTCGGTGATCGAGAACCAGTATTTCACCAGCGTGATGCCCGAGCGCACCAGCATGCGCTCGAATTCCGGCACGTCGTGGAAGAATTCCTCGACCTGGTCGTGATTGGCAAAACCCATCACGCGTTCGACGCCGGAGCGGTTGTACCAGGAGCGGTCGAAGAGCACGATCTCGCCGCCGGCCGGCAGATGCGGCACATAGCGCTGGAAATACCATTGCGATTTCTCGCGCTCGGTCGGTGCCGGCAGCGCAACGACACGGGCGATGCGCGGGTTGAGGCGCTGGGTGATGCGCTTGATGACGCCGCCCTTGCCGGCGGAGTCGCGGCCTTCGAAGACCACCACCAGCTTCTTCTTGTGGTAGGCGACCCATGATTGCAGCTTGATCAATTCCGACTGCAGCCTGAGCAGCTCGCGGAAATAGGTCATGCGCTCCATGGAGGGTGGATGCGACTTCTTGTAGATTTTTGAAATCTCGAGCGAGAGCGCGGGCTCGGAGATCTCCAATTCATAGTCCTCGTCGAGCGTGTCCTCGAGTTCGGCTTCCAGCCAGTCCTTCGCCCCGGAATTCGGTTTCACTTCGTTCATCGCGTTGCTCCGCCTACCTGTTAGCCGCCTTCACTACGGGTGCCTCACCAGCATGGCCGGACACGCAACTCCGTAAGCCGACTGAGATACAGACGCGCAATGACGGTTTTATTGCAAGCGCCTGGTATTCGGCACTGATTGCCGAATGTGATCGACCCGTATCGATAGCGGGGCGACAAACCGCCGGAATTGTCCTACAAATCCGCTCGCCTCTTTGCCGGCGCCCGCCACGGCGCCTCTCAAAATAAAATTGCGAGGATCGACATGGAATACCGCACGCTGGGCCGTTCCGGCTTGAAAGTTTCGACATTGACGCTCGGCACGATGACCTTCGGCGGCAGCGGACCGTTCGCCGCCGTCGGCAATTCCGATCTTTCAGAAGCCAGGCGCATCGTCGACACCTGCATCGACGCCGGCATCAACCTCATCGACACCGCCAATGTCTACTCCAATGGATTGTCGGAAGAGATCATCGGCGAGGCGCTGGCCGGCAAGCGCCCGAACGACGTGCTCATTGCCTCGAAGGCGCGCATGCGGATCGGCACCGGCCCCAATGATGAAGGCCTGTCGCGCCACCATCTGATCCGTGAATGCGAGAAAAGCCTGAAGCGGCTGAAGACCGATGTCATCGACATCTATTTCCTGCACGAATGGGACGGTACGACGCCGCTGGAGGAAACCATGGCAGCGCTCGACACGCTGGTTGCCCAGGGCAAGGTCCGCTATGTCGGCTGCTCCAACTATTCCGGATGGCAGGTGATGAAGGCGCTGGGCATAAGCGACAGCCAACACCAGCCGCGCTTCGTCACCCAGCAGATCCATTACACGCTGGAAGCGCGCGAGGCCGAGTATGAACTTTTGCCGATCTCGGTCGACCAGGGTCTCGGCGTGCTGGTCTGGAGCCCGCTGGCCGGCGGCCTGCTCTCCGGCAAATACCACCGCGACAGCCCGACCGCGCGCCAGATCGGCGGCTGGTCGGAACCGCCGATCCGCGACGAGGACCGTCTGTGGCGGATCGTCGACGTGCTGGTTGAGATCGGCAAGGCGCGTGGCGTCTCGGCCGCGCAAGTGGCGCTTGCCTGGCTGCTTGGCCGCCCGGCGGTCTCCTCACTGGTGATCGGCGCCCGCAACGAGGCCCAGCTCAAGGACAATCTCGCCGCGGCAAGCTTGACGCTCTCGCTTGACGAGCGCCTGCGCCTCGATGCCGTCAGCCGGCCGCCCGTACTTTATCCCTACTGGCACCAGCAATTCACGGCTAAGGATCGTTTCAGCCCGGCCGATCTGGTGCTCGACCGCAGCGACATCTAGAGACGCGGCTCAGCCGGCGATGTAGCGCCAGACTTCCGGGTCGGGCTCGATCTGGCCGCTGAGCACGAAATATTTGTAGAGGACGAGCAGCGAGATCGCCTGCTCGTCCCGCTCGCTACCGAACTGCCGGCAATAGGCGTTGGCCGCGGCGGTGATGCGTTGCGCCTCGGACGGGTGGCTTTCGAAATAGGCCACCTTGTCCGCCAGGTCGGAGAAATCCGGCGCCAGCGGCACGTAATGCACGTTGGGCTCGATCCGCGCTTCCTCGAACCAGGTTTCGTAGGTCGGCGGCGGCATCAGGCAGAGCGAGTTCGAGCTCATGATCCATTTGAGGTTGGTCGCGACATCATTGCCTTCGAGCGAGACGATGTAGCGGTAGCGCCGCTGCTCGTCGATGCTGAGGAATGGTTTGCGGTACTGGTCGGGCGCATCGGGCTTCGGCGAACCGGCATCGACGATCGGCAGGCTTCCCACCGCTTCCATGAAACGCATGCGGATCGGGTTGTTGAAATGACCGCGCCAGACCACGATCGGACGCTTGGCAGAAAATGGCTGGCTGTCGGGCGGCATGTGGAAATGGCGGAACTTGTTGAGCTTCATCAACACGCCATTCTCGTTACCGTCGACAATCGGCCGGTCCTTGACGATCCTTGGGATCTCCGGAACGCCGATGACGTCGCCGAATTCGAGATCGATCCGTAAGCCGGGGTCGAAGTAGCGGGCAAATTCCTTGAGGTCGTAATAATACATGCTGGCCGAGAACGGCACCTTGCCGGTGGGGATGGCAGCCGGGCTCGGGACGAAGGACGTCGTCAGCTTGTTGTAGTAGTTCAGCCGCTTGCGAACCGTCTCGCCCGAGAGCCTGGCTTGTGCCAGCCGCGCGGCCAGACGGCCGCGGAACATGGCCTGAGGGGCAGCGTCGCGCACGGCATTGCGTGCATAATAAAACAGCTTTGCTGCGGTGCGTGAGATCGTTGCCATGCGTGCGGTTCAACACAAACAGTCGACGGCTGTAAGCGCCCGTCCCCAATCCCTCCTACAGCATTGTGTCGCTTATGTTGCAAGCCTGCTAATGCGCAACCTCGCGGCAATGGTCTCATCCTCAGGCCGCAACCACGGCAAAACCCCTGGCGCGCAAGCTCCGGCGATCATCGTGCAACGAGGTGACGAGGCGGTCGCGACTGCCGGAAATATGCGCCGACAGCAGATTTGCCGCCGCATCGGCATCGCCTGCCCTGACGGCGGCGAGGATGGCATGGTGTTGCGCCCAGGCGCGGCTGAGTGCGGCTTCGTCACGCACCTCCAGCCAGCGGGCGCGCGACAGTCTGGTCATCGCGTCGCGCACGGCGCGCAACAGGAAGTCATTGCCGGAAAGCCTGGCCAGCTCGATGTGGAAATCCATGCCGACGCGGTGCCATTCCTCGCGAGGCGTCCCGGCATCGCAGGAGTCCAGCATGGCAGCAATCACGTCGACGCCGCCGCGATCCTCGAGCGCCGCCGTCAGCCGGACCGCAGCAACCTCGACGGCCTCGCGATAGACGGCGATCTGTCCGAGCTCGGAGAGATTGATCGGCGCCACCGTCCAGCCGCGGCCGTCGCGGCCGACCAGCCCTTCGGTCTCCAGACGCATCAGGGCGGCCCGAACCGGCGTGCGCGAGGCGCCGAATTGGCTTTCGATCCAGCGTTCGGTCAGCCGCTCGCCCGGGCCGATTTCCAGCCCGAGGATCATTTCGCGAAGCTGCCTTTCGACACTTTGCATCTGCGACATTGTCGTCCCGCTTTCCAAAGCCGCATTGACAGCGGCCAGCTTGAGGCTCATGACGGATACCGACTTGGTATACCAAATTGGTATCCACAACAACCCGGATATCCGGCAGGCGTGACATGACTGAGAAAGCTTCCGAACAGAGCGGCTACAACATCCATTGGCGGCGCAACCTTGCCGTCTGCTTCGCCGGCTCGTTCAGCACGCTTATAGCCATGACGCTGCTGTTGCCGTTCCTGCCGCTTTACGTCGAGCAGCTCGGCGCCGAAGGCCATGCGGCGATCGTGCAGTGGTCCGGCATCGCCTATGGCGCGACCTTCTTTGCGGCGGCGCTGGTCGCCCTTTATGGGGACGGCTCGGTGACCGCTATGGTCGCAAGGTGATGCTGGTGCGCGCCTCTTTCGGCATGGCGATCTGCATGTCGCTGACCGGCATGGTGCAGAGCGTTTTGCAACTGGTGTTGCTGCGTCTGCTGATCGGCTTTGCCGGCGGCTATTCGTCGGGGTCGACCATCCTGGTGGCGATGCAGACGCCAAAGGAGCGCTCCGGCTGGGCGCTCGGCGTATTGGCTGCCGGCATCACGGCCGGTTCGCTGGTCGGGCCGCTGCTCGGCGGCCTGCTGCCGCCATTGATCGGCATCCGCGCGACCTTCCTGTTGTCGGGCGGCGTGATCTTCCTCGCCTTCTTAGCCACGACCTTCCTGATCAAGGAAAATCCGCCGGCGCCCAAGCCGGTCTCGGCCACGAAGCCGAAGAGCGGCTGGTCACAGATCCCGGACAAACGGCCGATCGTGGCGATGCTGGCCACCGGCATGCTGCTCGCCTTTGCCAACATGTCGATCGAGCCGATCATCACGGTCTATGTGCAGCAGCTCATCGAAGACCAGAGCAAGGTGACGATGGTCGCCGGCGTCGTGATGTCGGCGGCCGCGCTCGGCACGATCCTGTCATCGTCCTGGCTGGGCAAGCTCGCCGACCGCGTCGGCCACTGGAACGTCGTGGTCGGCGCGCTCGCCGTATCGGCCTTGCTGCTCATTCCGCAAGCATTCGTCACCGATAGCTGGCAGTTGATCGGGCTGCGCTTCCTGATGGGCCTGGCGCTAGGCGGTCTGTTGCCCTGCATCACCAGCGTCATCCGCCACAACATCCCCGATGGCGTCGGCGGCAATGTGCTCGGACTGGCGATCTCGGCGCAATATGTCGGCCAGGTCGCGGGGCCGCTGTCCGGCGGCTTCGTCGGCGGTCACTTCGGCATGCGAGCGGTGTTTCTCGGCACATCGGTGCTGATGGCGGCTGGCGCGGTCTACAATTGGATTGTCCAGTCGCGGCGGGCGCGGCATATGCTGCTGGAAGCCGGCGAATCCTGACGGCTCGCCTTCCCCGCCAGCCGCGACGGAGCACGCCATGAGCCTTTCAGAGAAGACCGCAAATGGAGGCAGCCGCCTGCTTGTGCTGGCCGGTGGTCTGGTCGGCGCGGCGGGTGTAGCGCTGTCAGCTGCGGCCGCGCATCGCGGTGGCGCCTTCACCGGCACGGCGGCCAATTTCCTTCTGATGCACGCACCGGTCTTTCTCGCCATCGGCCTCGCCGGCGGCAATCGCGGCCTCAGGATAGCCAGTCTCGTCCTGCTTGCCGGCCTGCTTCTGTTCGCCGGTGACCTGCTTGCCCGCGACTTTCTGGGCTCGCGGCTGTTTCCGATGTCGGCGCCAATCGGCGGCACGCTGCTGATCGGCGGCTGGCTGGCGATCGCCGTCTCGGCGCTTTGGCGCCCTCGCCCTTAGACCGTGCTAGACTACTTGCGGCTCACGCGCGACTTGCGCGTCTCCGTCTCCACCGCCCGGCGGCGTTCCGGCCGTTCGGTTGGCGGCGTGATACCCCAATAATTGCGATAGATATCCTGAAACAGGTGCCCAATCGGATGCATGGCGGCCTCCTTGAGATGTTGAATCGATCCAATCTGTCGACGCAAAAGAGAGCGGCCGTCTAGGCCCGCTTGCGCTCCGCGATGAGGCGTGGCTCGCGCCTCCACGGGCTCGCCCGGCCGCGGCGTCTTTCGCTCATGGCAATCGAGGCGATGCCCCAATCGTTGCGGTAGATGTCTTCGAACAGGTAGCTGACCGGATGCATGGCACCCTCCTTCTTTGATCCACCCTTGTCGCGGGCGGAGTTTGGATCGATTCAAATCATAAACCCAGAGATCTCGAAGTCAAGTGCAAATTTGAATCGATCCAAGAAAAATGTTAGATGACCGGTGACAATTCCAGGGTCATGTTCATGACGTGACCGGATTCGGAGGAAAGACATGGCGTCACTAATCGAAGGCCACGCTAGGCCTATCCGGCTGGCGGATATCGCCAAGGCTGCGGGCGTCTCGCATGGCACAGCCTCGAATGTCTTCAGCCGTCCCGAGATCGTGCGCGCCGAAGTGCGCGAACGGGTCAAGGCGGTTGCCGAGAAGATGGGCTATGCCGGGCCGGATCCGAAAGGCCGCCTGCTGCGCGCCGGCAAGGTCAATGCCATCGGCGTCGCAACCACCGAACCCTCTCCTATTTCTTCGACGATCCCTTCGCCCGCGTCATGATGGCCGGCATTTCGGAAGCCTGCGACGCCACGGGCGCCGGCATTGCGCTGGTCTCGGCCGCCAACCAGGAGAAGCTCGCCTGGAACATCCAGAGCGCGCTTGTCGACGGTTTCGTGCTGTTCTGCATCGAAGGCGGCTCGCGCCTCGTCGACCTGACCCGCGAGCGCAAATTGCCTTTCGTGGCGCTGGAACTCGGCTTCGAGGATGAGACGGTCTCGGCGATCGGCGTCGACAATGTCGCCGGCGCGCGGCTTGCGGCGCGCCATCTGGCCGAGCTTGGCCATCGCCGCTTTGCCGTGCTGTCGCTGGCCTTTGCCGACGGCCGCACCGGCTTTGCCACGCCCGAAATCGTACGCAGCGCGCTCTATACGGGAACGCGCGACCGCCTTGCCGGCTATTTCGAGGAGCTTTCCCGCTTCGGCATCGATACGGCGAGGATCCCGGTCTACGAGACCGAGAACGAGGAGACGAGCACGAAAGCCGGTCTCGAGGCGATCTTCGCGGCCGGCGAGCCGCCGACCGCCATCCTGGCGATGTCCGACAGGATGGCGCTGATCGCGGTCAACTGGCTGAAGGCGCGCGGCATCAACGTCCCGGGCGATGTCTCCATCGTCGGTTTCGACGGCGTGCCGGACGGCGCGCTGTGCACGCCGCCGCTGACCACGATCGCGCAGCCGATCACCGAGATCGGCCGCCGGGCCGCCCGCATGATCCTTGACCATGACGGCGCGGTGCGGCGTGAGACGATGGGCGTTGAGCTTGTCGTCAGGGCCTCGACCGGCCCTGCCTTAAAAGACTGAGTCGTATCAGTAGCCTCCCACCCTAGCCGGCGCCGGCAGCGCGCCGAACGCGGCGCGCGCGGGTTCCTCGCGGACCGGCTTGGTCCGGGTTGGGCTGAGACCAGCAAGCCATTCGAGACAGAGCGCAAGCGCGAACTGCATGGCGATGCCGGCCGAGATCAGCAGCGTGTCGTAGGCGACCCCACCGGGGTTGATCAGTTTCAGCACCTGCGCGGCCATGGCGAGCAACGTGCCGGCGATGAACACCGGCAGCGAGCGCTTGCCGAGGATCGCCAGCGGATTGTCGGGCCGGGCGCGGAACATTTTCGACACTGCCGGCAACGCAACGATCAGGTAGCTTACCGCCAGGATGTGCACCAACCTCGGCAGCGACAGGAAGGTCTTGTCGAAGCCGCCGATCACCACCGGCAGGTTGAACCAAGTGATCTGCCCCCAAAGCGGGCTGTGCACCCAGATCGCCGCGCCGACCACATAGATGCCGGCGGCGCCGAGCAGCCAGCGGTTGACCGGGATACCGCCGCCGCGCTTGACATGCAGCATGGCGGCAATACCGATGTTGAACAGAAATTGCCACGACAACGGGTTGAGGAACCACAGGCCCGGCTCCGGATAATTCGGCGGCGCGATCTGCCAGATGCCGGCGACCAGCCACAGCAAACCCGACAGCGTCAGCGCCAACACCGGCCTGTAGCTGATCAACAGGATGAATGCCGGCGCCGCCAGGAGCAGCGCCGCGTAGACCGGCAGGATGTTGTTGTAGCCGAGCTGGTGGCCGAGCGTGACGATGCCGAGCAGCACTTGCGGCGTGTTTTTCATCAGCGGCTCGATGTTGATCATCGTCAGCATTTCCGGCCTGCGCGCCAACACCGCCGCGGCACAGAACAGCGCGATCACCACCATGGTGATGACGATATGGGTGACGTAAAGGACGCCGGCCCGCCGCCACATCTTCAGGGTCGAAAGCAGTCGGCCGCCTGGCTTGAACTTGCCGCCATAGGCCAGCGCGACCGAAATACCCGAGATCAGCACGAAGGCCTCCGCGGCGTCGGAGAAGCCGAAATTCTTGTAGGTCACGCTTTCAAAGATCGTGCCGGGAACATGATCGACGAAAATGGTAAGGAGCGCGAGTGCTCGCAGCACATCGATACGCGTATCGCGGGCGATACGCTTATCGCGATCGTTGGAAACAGGGGTGGTCATCGACAAAAGGCCTCAGAGCTGGTGTTCGTATCCAGCAATGCGACCCCCGGGGCGCACCGCTTCGATTCCTCCCGACGGGAGCATATCGGCGCAGAAACGGTCTGAAATAAGCTTGGTTCAATCAACTTTCGCGGAGCGGAAAATATTCCGTTTTGAAGCCGGCAAATCAACGAATCTCTCATAGAATCAAATGGATGTGAGCGTGTCCGAATATACAGACGAAAACAGTGTCCTGCGCGGCGGTCTTGGCTTTCGCTACCGCCTGGTGAAGCCGGCAAAGGCAAGCGGCGAATGCCTTTTTGTGCTGCACGGATCGGGTGTGGACGAAACGACGCTCATCCCGCTGGCAAGCAGGATCGCGCCTGACGCGACGCTGATTGCGGCGCGTGGCCGCATCCCTCAGGATGACGGCTTCCGCTGGTTCGAGCGCATCACGCCGACAAGTTTCGAGCAGGCGAGCATCCGCAACGAGATCGCCGCCTATGCAAAGTTCGTAATCGAAGCAACGGAGCGCCACGGGCTCGACCTGAAGCGTGCGACATTCCTCGGCTACTCGAATGGCGCCAATGTGGTCTCCAGTCTGATGCTGCTTCATCCCGGGCTTGTGAGGCGGGCGGCCTTGCTGCGGGCGATGCCGGTGCTCGACGATCCGCCTGCGGTGGCTCTCGACGGGACGCGTGTTCTGATCATCGCCGGCGCCGGAGACCAGACCTATGGCCTCTACGCGCCCGCTTTGGTGACGCTGTTCAGCCAGCGCGGCGCCGAGATCGACGCGCGTATCGTCGCCTCGGGGCATGAGTTCGGCGACATGGATGCCGCGATCGCGCGGCAATGGTGCGCTGGGCCTGTGCCCGTCTCCTGACCGAAAGGCGCGCATCAGGGAACGGCTTGCGTTCCTGCCACGGGCAGAATCATCGAAAAGTAAGCAAATTCACTGCCAAATCCGCCCAACCCTTCCATTGTCCACAGCGGCGACATATGTCTGTTACAGACGGTCTATCGAGATACTGTTCACTGAGGGGGAGGTCTGCATGGCCGACGAGAACAGCATCACTCTGCTCGACGACACTTCCAAACTACCAGTCATTGCCGCCAGTCCGGGCGACGTCGCCAGGATAGAGGGCGGCATCGATATCCGCGATCGCGCGGCGATTTCGGTCTTCGGCGACCGTGCCCAGCAGTCGGTCAGCGACTATGCCGACAAGATCCTGTCGCAGATCCGCAACCGCGACCTCGGCGATACGGGCACGCTGCTCACCGACATCATCATGAAGGCCAAGAACCTCGATCCGGCCTCGTTGAAAGACGAAGGGTTCTTGAGCAACCTATTCTCCTCGTTCAAGGCGCGGCTTGAGCGCTTCAAGGAGAAATACGAGGACGTCGCGGGCCAGATCGACCGCATCGGCCTCGAGCTCGACCGCCACAAGGACACGCTGCGCCGCGACATCGCCGTCCTCGACGACCTGCACGAGCAGACCAAGGAGTCCATCCTCAACCTCGACGCCTATGTCCAGGCCGGCAAGAAATTCGTCGACGACTACCGCACCAATCAACTGCCGAAGCTGAAGGCCGCGGCCGACGCCAAGGCCGCCGATTCCGCCGGCACGCTGGAGGCGCAAACCTACCAGGACGCCGTGCAGGCGCTCGACCGGTTGGAAAAGCGCATCTTCTATCTGGTGCAGGCGCGCCAGCTCGGCATCCAGCAATTGCCGCAGATCCGCATCGTGCAGTCCGGCGACGAAACGCTGATCGAGAACCTCCAGGCGACCTCGGCGCTGACGGTGCCGGCCTGGAAGCAGAAGATGGTCATCCTGCTCGGCCTCACCAACCAGAAGTCGGCGCTCGAACTGCAAAAGACGGTGACCGACGCCACCAATGAAATGATCCGCCAGACGTCGAAGATGATGAAGGATCAGGCCATTTCGATCGAGGAGCAGGCGCAACGCGGCATCGTCGACGTCGAGACGCTGGCGCAGGCCAATCGCGACCTGATCGACACCGTGCAAGGCGTGCTCAAGGTGCAGGAGCAAGGCCGGCAGAAGCGGGCCGATGCTGAAAAGCAGATGGACCAGATGACCGCCGACCTCAAGAAAGCGCTCACCCAGGGCTGAGGAAGCTTCGATGCAAATGAAGCTTTCGTCCGTTGTCATGCTGGCGGTGGCGCTGCTGCTGGCCGCCTGCAATTCAAGCAACGTCAAATTCTCGATCGTCTCCGGTTCCGAAAACACGGTGCTGGAGCCGATCGTGCAGGAGTTCTGCGCCAAGCAAGGCGCAACCTGCACCATCACCTATCAGGGTTCGCTCGATATCGGCCTCGGCCTGCAGAAGTCCGAGGGACTCGACCAGGACGCGGTGTGGCCGGCTTCCAGCGTCTGGGTTGATCTTTTCGATTCCGGTCGCAAGGTGCGCAACCTCACCTCGATCGCGCAGATGCCGGTCATCCTCGGCGTGCGCAAGTCCAAGGCGGCCGAACTCGGCTGGATCGGCAAGGACGTGTTCATGAAGGACATCCTTGCCGCGGTGAAGGACGGCAAGCTCAAATTCCTGATGACCTCGGCCACGCAGTCCAATTCCGGCGCCAGCGCCTATCTCGCCATGCTCTCCAGCGCGCTTGGCGGCAAGCAGGTGATCGAGCCGGGCGATCTCGACAATCCCGCCGTGCACGACACGGTCAGCGCGCTCTTGCAAGGCGTCGAGCGTTCCTCGGGATCCTCAGGCTGGCTGGCCGACCTCTATGTCGATTCCGCGAGCAAGGGCACCGTCTACGACGCGATGTGGAACTACGAGGCGACGCTGAAGGAAACCAACGACAAGCTGAAGCAGATGGGCAAGGAACCGCTCTATGCGATCTACCCGGCGGACGGGATCGCGGTCGGCGATTCCCGCTCGGCTTCATCGACCACGGTCGGGGCGCCGATGTCGAAAAATTCTTCGCCGGTCTGCTCGTCTATCTGCAGTCCGATGCAGTGCGCAAACGCATCGCCGACACCGGCCGCCGGTTGCCGCTTGGCAGCGCGGCCGTTCAAGCGACGGCCGAGCCCGACTGGAATTTCGATCCGGGCAAGCTGGTGACCTCGATCCGCATGCCCGAGCCGGCGGTGATCCGCACAGCGCTCAATCTCTATCAAGAGGCCTTGCGCAAGCCGTCGCTTACGGCGCTCTGCTTCGACTTTTCCGGCTCCATGGAGGACAAGGGCGAAAAGCAGCTGCAGGCCGCCGCGCAATTCCTGTTCACGCCGGAAAAGGCGAGCGCGGTGCTGGTGCAATGGACGCCGTCCGACCACATCTTCGTGCTGCCTTTCGACAGCACGGTGCGCGACATTTTCGACGCTACCGGCGACGCTGCCGGTCAGGGCCAATTGCTCAGCGAGGTGGCCCAGCAGCGCGCCGGCGGCGGCACCGACATGTATGCCTGCGCCTCGCAGGCGCTGCACAAGATCCTCGCTACGCCCGACCTGTCGAAATACCTGCCGGCGATCATCATCATGACCGACGGCCGCACCGACGGCAGCGCCGAACCGTTCCTGGCGGAGTGGCGTCAGGCGGCGGTGCGCGTGCCGGTGTTCGGCATCACTTTCGGCGATGCCGACAAGAGCCAGCTCGACAGTCTGGCCAAAGCGACCTCGGCGCGCGTCTTCGATGGCGGCGGTGATCTTGCCGGTGCGTTCCGCGCCGCGCGCGGCTATAACTAGGCCAACGATGCGCGGCTTGTTCGGCAATGACGGAAACTGGATCGTGGCGGGCCTGGTGTCGGCCGCGCTGCTGATCGGCCTCAGCGCGCTGACGCATTTCCCCTTCCTGATCTCGGCTATCATCTCGGTGCTGGTCTTTGCCGGCCTGATTTTCGTGCTGGCGCCGCGTCAGCTGTTCGAAGGGCTCGACCTTCGTTCGATCGGCGGCAGCCAGGTGGCGTTCGCTCGCGAGCTGCTGGCGCAGGCGCAACCAGCCGCCGACCGGCTGGCGGCCGCGGCCGGCTCGATCGCCGACAAGGACATGAAGGCCAAGGTGAAGAACCTCTCCGACATCGCCGCCGACGTCATCTCCAAGGTCGAGGCCAAGCCTTCCACCGCCCCATCCGTGCGGCGCTTTCTCACCTACTATGTGCCGCAGGCGGCGGAGGTCGCGGAAGGCTATGCCACGCTCGCCGACCGCCGCGCGCCGAGCCAGCAGCGGCTCGCCAATGTCGGCGCGGTGATCACCAAGCTGCAGGACGCTTTCGTGCACTATGCCGACAGCCTGGCCGACTCCGAACTCGGCACGCTCGACGTTGACCTGCGACTCATTCAGGAGTCGCTGAAAGAGGATATCGGTCGCTGATGGCCCTTTCACGCCGCGCTTTCGGACTGGGACTGCTCGCCGCCGCCGCGGCCGGCACGGGTGGCTATCTGACGCTGAAGGACCGGCCGGAATTCCGCGGCTATCTCGGCAACCGGGCGCATCTGTTCGGCTTCATCGGCGGCGAGAAACAAGCCTTCCTTGCCGATTCGGATGTCGTCAGCGCGCTCGGCGGCTACGGCCTGGAGCTCGACGCACGCGTCGCCGGCTCGGTGGAGATGGTGCGCGAGCCGGCGCTGCTCACGCAGAAGCCGCAATTCCTGTGGCCATCCTCCTCGATCATGGTCGACCTCGCCCGCAAGAGCGGGGTCTCTATCCGCAACGACCAGGTGGTGCTCAACTCGCCGATCGTCGTCTACACCTGGGGGCCGGTGGTCGAAGGGCTGAAGAAGAGCGGGCTGGTGACCGTCGCCGCAAGGGCGGCTACAACCAGCTCGACCTCAAGGCGCTGCTCGACGCCATTCTCGCCGGCAAGAACTGGTCGGATCTCGGCATTTCTGAACTTTACGGGCGCGCCCGCATCGTCTCCACCGATCCTAATCGCTCCAATTCCGGTTTCATGTTCGCCGGCCTCGTTCTCAGCCTGATGAGTGGCGACGTGGCGACGCCGGAACTGCTGGCACAGCATGGCGAACAGGCAAAGGCGATCTTCCGCTCCATGGGGCTGAAATCGTCCTCATCCGGCAAACTGTTCGACCAGTATATCGCCGGCGGCCTTGGCGCCGAGCCGATGGTTATCGGCTATGAGAACCAGCTCGTCGAATGGGCGCTTGCCGACCCGGAACGCTGGCAGCGCGTGCAGGCCGGCGCCGGCGCCAAACCGGAAATCCTCTATCCGCGCCCGACCGTCTATTCGGCGCATCCGCTGATCGTCATCGACCCGGCGGTCGACCAGTTGCTCGAAGCACTGACCAGTCCGAAGCTGCAGCAACTCGCCTGGTCGAAGCATGGCTTTCGCGGACCGCTCGGCACCGTGGCGGGTGACGCCGACGCCATCGCCGGCGTGCGGCCAGCCGAGATCGAAGCGGTGCTGCCGATGCCTTCGGCCGACGTGATGCTGTCGCTGCTGTCGCAACTGGAAGTCTGAGCCTCCGCGACGATCTACGAAGCCAACCCTGCTCGCGCCATTGCGCCGGAGAGACGCCAAGACAGCGGTGGAAGGCCCGGCTGAAGGCTTCTTCCGATCCATAGCCGCAGCGCTCGGCGACGGCGAGCAACTTCATTTTGCGGTCGCGAAGCAGATCGGCGGCCAGTTGCATGCGCCATTCCGTCAGGTAGCGCATCGGCGATTGGCCGAGCAGCGCCCTGAAGCGCTCATCGAGCACCGAACGGGACGTGGCCGCGCGTCGTGCCAGTTCTTCATTGGTCCACTTCCTTGCAGGTTCGGCATGGATAAGGCTGAGCGCCCTACCAAGGACCGGATCGCTCACCGCCGCCAGCCATCCTGTGTCCGAGGACTTCTGCTCGAATAAAGGCGCAGCGCTTCGATAAAGAGGAGTTCCGGCAGGCGCGCCATCAGCAGTCTGTTACTCTGATCGGCGTTGACGCTTTCATCCAGCGCGTAGCTGAAGCAGGCCTGCATCCATTCGGTCGGCGCGCCGGGTCGCGGGCGGACTCGGAAGACGGGCGGCAGGCGCTGCAGGAAGATATTGAAGAGAAGTTGCTCACAGGTCAGGTAGCCGCAGACAAGCCGCGTGGTCTCCCTCCACCGTCAATACGAACGACCGGCAAGTTCCGCCACGGCGGTGGCGGAACGACTTCAGATGCCGGGGTGGCGTCACTCAGTGCAGGATTGCCCATCAGATGCCGATCACCGTGCGGCAGCACGATCAGGTCTCCCGCGTGGCCTTCAACCTGCACGCCCCGTGCACTGATCCGGAAACTCCCTTCCTGCACGATGTGAAACAGTATTAGGCGTTTCGGGCCGGTGGCCAACAACTTCGCCATGTCGGCCGCTTCGGGCGAATCCAGTGCCCAGGGCGCGCGATATTCTCCCAACAGAAAGACGGACCCGGACAGCTTGACCTGAGACAGAACATCAAAAATGAGGTCCTTCCTGCCTTCAAGCTGACCATCTGCCGGTTGTTCGATCAGTGTCTCCGGTATTCCGATCATGGCGCGCTACCGCGCTTGCGCGCAGTCTCCCCGTCGAAGCACGATCGAGCATCGCGCCGACTGACGACCAGGTCAATCAGGACCTGGCAAGGAGGAACTCATGCCCAAATTTGTCATCGAACGCGACATGCCAGCGGTCGGCAAGCTTTCGGCCTCTGATCTGCGCGGAGCATCGCAAAAGTCATGCGAGGTGCTAGACGCGCTCGGTCCAAGGATACAGTGGATCCAAAGCTACGTAACCGACGACAAGATCTATTGCGTCTATTACGCGGCGGACGAGGGGATGGTGCGCCGGCACGCGGAAATGTCGGGGTTCCCAGCCAACCGGATTTCGCAGGTGCGCAGTGTGATCGAGCCGGCAACCGCCGAATAGATCAACTTACCTCTGCCCCATCCGGTTCCAGGCATCGAGCCCAGCGATCTTGTAGGCTTCGGCCAGCGTCGGATAGTTGAAGGTGTTGTTGACGAAGAAGTCGACCGTGCCGCCGAGATTGATCACCGCCTGGCCGATATGGATGAGTTCGGTGGCGCCCTCGCCGACGATATGGGCGCCGAGCAGGCGGCGCGTCTCGACCGAGAACAGCAGCTTCAGGAAGCCGCTCGAGACGCCCATGATGTGGCCGCGCGAGGTTTCGCGGAAACGCGCCAGGCCGATTTCATAAGCGGCGCCGCTTTCGCGCACCTGCTCTTCCGATTGGCCGACCGTCGAAATCTCGGGCACGGCATAGATGCCATAAGGAAAGCTCTCGGGCGGCGGCGGCAGGTTGACGCCGAAGGCATGGCAGGCGGCGACCCGGCCCTGCTCCATCGAGGTCGAGGCCAGGCTCGGGAAGCCGATGACGTCGCCGGCCGCATAGATGGTGGGCACGCTGGTCTGGAATGTGTGCGGGTTGACCTTGATGCGGCCTCTGGCGTCGGCTTCGATGCCGATCGCCTCGAGGTCGAGACTGGCGACATTGCCGGTGCGCCCGGCGGCATAGAGCACCATCTCGGAGCGGATGGTGCGGCCGTCGGCCAGCGTCACCTCGGCATGGTCGGGTTTCGAGGCGATCTCCTTGACGGTGCTGTCGAGGCGGATGGTCATGCCGCGATCGCGCATCTGATGGATGAAGTCGTCGACGATCTCGCGATCGATGAAATCGAGGATGGTGTTGCGCGGCTCGACCAGCGTCACCGGCACATCAAGGGCCGAAAAGATGGTGGCGTATTCGACGCCGATGACGCCGGCGCCGATCACCGTCAGCGTGCGCGGCAGGTGATCGAGCTCCAGCATCTCGTCACTGTCGAAGATGCGCTTCTTGTCGAAGGGCACATTGGCCGGGCGATGCGGTCTCGTGCCGACCGCGATAAGCGCATTGCCGAAACCTATCTCGCTATAGTCGCCATTGTCGGCGGTCAGGCTGGCCTTGTTCGGCCCAAGGAATTTCACCGCGGCGCGCGCGCTCCTCACTGTGTTGCGCATGAACTGATGCTGCAGCACCTCGACTTCATGATCGAGTGTCTTGTGCAGGCGATCGACCAGATCGGAAATCGAAATGTCCTGCTTGACCCGGTAACCGCGCCCGTAGAAGCCGCGTTCCCGCCAGCCTGACAGATTGAGCACCGTTTCGCGCAACGTCTTCGAGGGGATGGTGCCGGTGTGCACCGAAACGCCGCCCAGACGCCTGCCTCTGTCGACCACCAGCACCGACTTGCC
This sequence comes from Mesorhizobium sp. ORM8.1, assembly GCF_053005525.2. Lineage (NCBI taxonomy): Bacteria > Pseudomonadati > Pseudomonadota > Alphaproteobacteria > Hyphomicrobiales > Phyllobacteriaceae > Mesorhizobium > Mesorhizobium sp. ORM8.1. Next base: position 444,783 of record NZ_CM132600.1, read on the forward strand.
GAGCTTCGCCGATTGCACGGCCGCGCGACGGCCGGAAGGCCCGCTGCCGATGACGAGCATATCGTAATCCATGTCCCCGATCCCCTTTGTGCGCCGCAGCAAGCTAGACCGGGAAGAATGTCATGTTCAACCGCTCCATTCGCTTGCAGCGGGGCGAATCCGCGCGATGCAACCAAAAACACGCAAAACCTTAACCGGACGGCAATGCTTGCATGCAATGGTCCTGACGAGGGGAACCACCGGGGTAATTCGAGTTGACCATTTCCAAAAGTGACGCGCTGCCTGGCGCAGAGACTGGTTTTTGGTCCGGTCTTCAGACTAGTACGGTTGTGACCGACCTGCGCGAAGGCCTGTTCCGTTTCATTGCGCTCGCCGTCGCGGCCATCTTCGTCTATCGCGGCGTGCACAATCTGGTCATCGACAACGGCCGGCTCAACGTCCTGATGCTGCTGATTTCCGAGACGCTCACCTTCGTCTGGCTGCTGTTCGCGCGGCGGCCGCTGGTGCGCGACTGGAGCCCTTTCACCGTCTTCATCTCGCTGACCGCAGGCTTCGGCTCCGGCCTGATCTCGCTGGAGCCAGGTCTCGCCATCGTCCCGCTGTACATTGCGGCGCCGCTGCAGTTCCTGGCGCTGTGGGTGGTAATCTGGGGAAAGATGTCGCTCGGCCGCTCCTTCGCCATCCTGCCGGCCAATCGCGGCGTCGTCACCGGCGGCGCCTATCAGTATGTGCGCCACCCGATCTATGCCGGCTACCTGATGGGACACATCCTGTTCCTGCTGTCGAGCTTCTCGATCTACAACTTCACCGTCTATGCGTTCATCACCCTGTTCCAGGTCCACCGCATCCTGCGCGAAGAGCGCATCCTGGCGCTGACGCCGGAGTATCGCGACTATCTCGGGCGGGTTCGCTACCGGCTGATCCCCGGCATCTTCTGACCCGCGCCGGGTCTGCCGGCGCGCACGTTCCTTGAAATCCAGGCTGCCCTCACCATTTGAAAAGGCAGCCGGCATCGCCCTTGGATGCCAATGAAGGAACGGATATGAACGCACGCGTTTTGGACGGCGAGATCATCGCCACCAGGTTCGAGGACACCCGCGCTTATCGCGGTGTGCGCACAAGGCGCATCTTCGCCTTTCTGCTCGACTATTTTTTCGTCGCGCTGCTCACAATCCCGTTTGCCATACTGGTCGCCATTCTCGGGCTTTTGACCCTCGGTCTCGGCTGGGCATTGTTCTCCGTGCTCGTGCCGATGGTGGCGATCCTTTATATCTGGAACACGCTGGGCAGCAGAGACCAGGCGACGACCGGCATGAGGATCATGGGTATCCGGCTGGAAAAGCTCGACGGCAGCCGTATCGACGGCATGACGGCGGTGGTGCACTCGGTCCTGTTCTGGGCCGGCAACGTCATCCTGACGCCGCTGGTGCTGCTGGTCACTTTGTTCTCGGACCGCAAGCGCACGCTGCACGACCTGCTCTTGGGAACGGTCGTCACACGTACCGATATCTGACCATGTCCGCGACCGCCGTCGCCGATACGTCCCACCGGTCGCGCGTAAATATGATTGCCTCGCGCCGGTCAGAGCGGTTCACCGTTTCGCGGAAACGGCGACCCGCTCTGTCTATTTGTTTCGACGCAATTCCGGACGGAAAACCGCTTCACACTTTTCCTGGAATTGCTCTAGGGCGACACAATCCTGTTGAATTTTTCGCCGACCGGGCCAAAGGTAGGGCGATTCGCAGGAGCCTTTCCAAGATTAGATGACGCAGCATCCGACCCAGTCGCCGCAGTTCTTCCTGACCGCGCCGTCGCCCTGCCCCTACCTGGAGGGCCAGTTCGAGCGCAAGGTGTTCACGCACCTGGTCGGCGACAAGGCGCCGGAGATGAACGACCTGTTGACGCAAGGCGGCTTCCGGCGCTCGCAAAACATCGCTTACCGACCCGCCTGCGAATCCTGCCGCGCCTGTGTGTCGGTGCGTATCCTAGCCCAGGAATTCGAGCCCAGCCGCAACATGCGCCGCGTCTCCCAGCACAATGCCGATCTCGTCGGCGCCATGCATGACGCGCAGCCCTCGACCGAACAATATTCGCTGTTTCGTGCTTACCTCGATGCCCGCCACCGTCGCGGCGGCATGTCGGACATGACTGTGCTCGACTACGCGATGATGGTCGAGGACACGCATGTCGACACCAAGATCATCGAATACCGGCGCCGTGGCCCCGACACGTTCATTACCGGCAAGGGCCAGGGCGAGCTGATCGCGGTGGCGCTGACCGACAAGATGGCCGACGGCCTGTCGATGGTCTATTCCTACTTCAATCCCGACTTCGAGGACCGCTCGCTCGGCACCTTCATGATCCTCGACCACATTGCCCGCGCCAAGGCGATGGGACTGCCCCACGTCTATCTCGGCTACTGGGTCAATGGCTCGCGCAAGATGAGCTATAAGATGCGCTTCATGCCGCAGGAGCATCTCGGCCCGAAGGGCTGGGAACGCTACGACCATGAAGCGGTCAGTCGCTGATTTTTTTCAAGCTCCACCATTAAACTATTTCAGAGAGAGGATGCTGGTCCTCGGGCCTGGATCAGGATGACATTTGGTTGAACTGGCATCCTGATCCGGATCTTGTTGGAGCATGATCTTTTCCGAAAACCGGTTCCCACTTTTCGGGATCATGCTCTAGCCGCGAGAGAATGCGTGATCGCGCGAACCGGCCACCGGCCTCATCATTGCGAAAGCGGACTATGTCTTCCCATGACACTCATACCAAGGGGCTCCTGCTCACCGCGCTCGGCGGACTGACGCTGACCGTCGACATTCCTCTGATCCGGCTGGCCGACGGCAGCCCATGGACCATCATGCTGCTGCGCACCGGCACGACCTTTGTCGCCGCCCTGCTGATCTGGGCGGTCTGGCGCAGGCTGAGCAGGAACGCGCCGCAACTGATCCCGGGATGGTCGGGGCTGGCCGTGGCGGCATGCTACGGCCTGACCGGGGTGACGTTCGTCACTGCGGTCTTTCACACCTCGACCGCGGATCTGGTCTTCATTCTGGCCTTCAACACGGTGTTTGCGGCGGTGCTGTCCTGGCTGTTCCTGCGCGAGCGGCCCGGACTGGTCACGATCGCCGCCATGCTGGTGATGATCCTTGGCGTGCTGATCATCGTCGGCGGCTCGGTCGGCACCGGCCATCTGTTCGGTGATTTCATGGCGCTGTGCTCGGCCTTCTTCGTGGCTTTGGCCATCACCATTTCGCGCGCCAGCGGCAAGGATATGGGCTTCACCGCGCTGGTCGGTGTCGTGCTGCCGCTGACTGTGGCCGCCTTCATGGTCTCCGGCGAAGGTTTTCACGTCAACGCGCCATGGTGGATCATCTTCAACGGCGCCGTGATCATGCCGATCTCGTTTTTCTGCCTCGCCAATGGACCGAAATACATTTCGGGCCCTGAAGTGGCGATGTTCTATCTGCTGGAAACGGTGCTGGCGCCGGTCTGGGTCTGGCTGATCTTTGCCGAAGCTCCGACGCGCAACAGCCTGATCGGCGGCACGATCCTGATCGTGACGCTGGTCACGCACTCGCTCTGGCAATTGCTTGAGGGCCGCAAGCGCCGAGCGGATATCGCAGTGCATCACCCGGCTTGATCTTCCTGGGCTCGGCCGCCGCTTCGATCCGCGGCGGCCCGCTGTCATCCTCGGCGACAGGCGGAAGCTCGTCCATGATATCGACCTCACGCAGCCATTCGCGCCAGATCGCCACCAACAGCGCCATCAGCACCGGGCCGATGAACAGGCCAAGGAAGCCCATCGTCTTGACGCCACCGATCAAGCCGAAAAAGGTCGGCAGGAACGGCAGCTTGATCGGACCGCCGACCAGCTTCGGCCGCAGCGTCTTGTCGACGATGAAGAGTTCGACCGCACCCCAGACGAATAACGCTACCCCGGCAACCATCTTGCCGCTGGCGGCTAGATAGATCGAGACCAGCGTGAAGGAGAGCGGCGCGCCGCCCGGGATCAGCGCCATGATGCCGGTGAGCGCGCCGAGCGTCACTGGCGACGGCACGCCGGCGATCCAGTAAGCGACGCCCAGCACCAGCCCCTCGCCGATGGCGATGATGGTCATGCCGGTCACCGTGGACGAAATCGTCGCCGGCACGACGCGCGAGATCCGCTCCCAGCGCGTCGGCAGGATGCGTTCGCCAAGGCGATCGATCTGCGCGGCGAAGGCCTCGCCGTCGCGATAGGCGAAGAACAGCGCGATCAGCATGAACAGCAGCGTCAAAACCAGACCAAAGGCGCTGCCGCCGGCGGCCAAGGCGCCGCGATAGATATTTCCGATGTTTGAGCCGCTGACCAGCTGGATCAGCTCGCCGATGCCGCCCGGGTGGCCGAGATTGGTCGTCCACTGGTCGTTCAGCCAATCGCCGATGACCGGCATGGTGGCGATCCATTGCGGCGTCACCGCGCCATGGCGGTTGGTCTCGATCGCCCAGGTCACCCATTCGCGCAGCTCGTTGATGGCATAGGTGCCGGCGAGCGCGATAGGCACGACTAGGAAGGCGAGGATGAAGAGGATGGCCAAAGTCGCGCCAATGGTGCGGTTGCCGCCGACGGCAACAAGCAGCCGGCGATAAAGCGGCCAGCTGGCGAAGGCGATGACAAGAGCGGCCAACACCGGGAACAGGAAGCCGTGAAAGAAATAGACGCCGGCGGCGACGATCAGCACCAGCAGCCAACGCGCCGCCGACAGCGGCGGAATGACGGCGGACCTGAGCGGCGTCGAAAGACCGAACAGGCGCTGCTGCCCCGGCTTCTGGATTTCAGCCCGCTTCAATACGGCGTTTCTCCCATGCTTCAAAGGATGCTTATGCACGATCATAGTGCAGCAATCGTGACGATAGTCCAAATGTCTTGGGCCCTTTCCTTCTCCCCTTGTGGGAGAAGGTGGATCGGCGCGAAGCGCCGAGACGGATGAGGGGTGTTCCAGTGGAGTGAGACGTTGGCGTTCCCTGGAACACCCTCATCCGTCGCCTGCGGCGACACCTTCTCCCACAAGGGGAGAAGGAAGAAGCGCTAACCGAACTTGCCCGTCCTCGGAAAACCCTTCGGCACCATGCGGCCTGCGGCGGCGCGGGCTCCGATCCATTCGGCAAGTTCCTCGCGCGAACGGGTGAAGGTGCGGTCGGCCGAGTCCTGCCAGGACAGACCCGCTGCAATCGCGAAGGTCTTCAGGTCCAGGACGCCGCCGTCCTTGTATTTCTGCAGACGCACGCCCTTGCCTCGTGCCATTTCGGGGATTTCGGCGAGCGGAAAAACCAGCATCTTGCGGTTCTCGCCGACGATGGCGAGGTGGTCGCCTTCGACCGGAAGGCAGCGCTTGGCCTCGTCCGGCGCCTTGACGTTCATCACCTGCTTGCCCTTGCGGGTGTTGGCGACGACCTCTTCTTCCGAAACGACGAAGCCGTTGGCATCATAGGAGACGAGCAACAGCTTGCGCTTCGGGTCATGGACGAAGGCGGTGACGATATCCTGGTCGTTTTCCATGTCGACGATGATACGGATCGGCTCGCCATGACCGCGGCCGCCGGGCAGCCGGTCGGCGCCGATGGTGTAGAACTTGCCGCCGGTGGTGAAGACCAGGATCTTGTCCGTGGTCTGGGCATGGAAGGCGAGCTTCAGGCTGTCGCCTTCCTTGAAGGTAAGCTGCGCATAGTCGGTCAGGTGACCCTTCATGGCGCGCAGCCAGCCCTTTTCCGACACCACGACGGTGACCGGCTCACGCTCGATCATGGCATGCGCAATGTCGGTGAGATCATGCTCGGGCGCGTCGGCGAACTGGGTGCGGCGCTTGCCGAGCCCGGTCTCGGGACCGAACTTGTCGCGGACCTGGGTGACTTCCCACTTGATCGTCGACCATTGCTTGGCGTCCGATGCCAACAGCGCCTCGATCTGCTTCTTCTCGGCGGTCAGGCCATCGAATTCCTTGCGGATCTCGAATTCTTCGAGCTTGCGCAAAGCGCGCAGCCGCATGTTGAGGATGGCTTCGGCCTGATTGTCGGTGAGCGACCAGCGGGCCATCATCACCTGCTTGGGCTCATCCTCCTCGCGGATGATCCTGATGACCTCGTCGATGTTGAGGTAGGCGATCAGATAACCGGCGAGGATTTCCAGCCGCTTATCGATCTCGCCCAGCCGGTACTTCGAACGGCGGATCAGCACGTCGCGGCGATGATCGAGCCACTCCTTCAGCACGCCCTTCAGCGACAGGACGTTCGGCACCTTGCCGCGCGACAAGACATTCATGTTGAGCGGGAAGCGGCTTTCGAGCTCGGTCAGCTTGAACAGCGATTCCATCAGGATGCCCGGATCGACGGCGCGGCTCTTCGGCACCAGCACGATGCGGATGTCCTCGGCGCTCTCGTCGCGGACGTCCTCGAGCAGCGGCAGTTTGCGCGCGATCAGCAGCTCGGCGATCTTCTCGATCAGCCGGGCCTTCTGGATGCCATAAGGGATTTCGGTGACGACGATGCTCCAGGTGCCCCTGCCCTGGTCTTCCTGGCCCCATTTGGCGCGCACGCGAAAACCACCGCGGCCGGTCTCATAGGCTTCCAGGATCGAGGCGCGGCTGTCGACGATGATGCCGCCGGTCGGGAAATCCGGCCCTTGGACGAATTCCATCAGCTTCGCCACCGGCGCGTCCGGCTGTTCGATCAGATGCAGTGCCGCGTCGCAAAGCTCGGCCGCGTTGTGCGGCGGAATGGACGTGGCCATGCCGACGGCGATGCCCGACGAGCCGTTGGCGAGCAGATTGGGGAACGCGCCGGGGAGAACGGACGGCTCCTCGTCCTCTTCATTGTAGGTCGGCCGAAAGTCGACGGCGTCCTCGGTGATGCCGGCCAGCAACTCGCTCGCCACCTCGGTCATGCGCGCTTCGGTGTAGCGCATGGCGGCGGCGTTATCGCCATCGATATTGCCGAAATTGCCCTGCCCGTCGACCAGCGGATAGCGCATGGAGAATTCCTGCGCGAGGCGCACCAGCGCGTCATAGATAGACTGGTCGCCATGCGGGTGGAATTTGCCCATCACGTCGCCGACGATGCGGGCGCATTTGGCAAAGCCCTGGTCGGGGTTGAGCCTGAGCAGCCGCATGGCGTGCATGATGCGGCGATGGACCGGTTTCAGCCCGTCGCGCACATCAGGCAGTGCCCGGTGCATGATGGTCGACAGCGCGTAAGCGAGATAACGCTTCTCGAGCGCCTCTTTGAGGTCGACCGGTTCGATGTGATCACCGCCGCCATTGTCCTTCGGCGGCACAAGCCTCTTTCCCATCGGGCTGGACTAGCCGAGCGGATGATTCGCGGCAAGCGCCGGCTTGGAAATCCACGGCCAAGAGCGCGCGAATGCGCACCAAATGGACGATGTGAAGCATTTCACGGAAGCGACAAGGCGAACACTCCAGTTTGCCGGCGATGTGCAACAAGGATCGGCGACGGGGCAGCGCCGGCCAACATCAATCTGTTACATGCGGCCTCTATCTGGCATGCAACGCGCTGGCGGAGGAAAGCTGCGGTTTTCATGACAAATTCACCGCATCGGGCAATGCCTGCCGACCAGGGTTTGCTTTTCGTCGCCGTTTTCGACAAATGGGGCCGGCAATGCCTTTTTCCCGTCCCGTTCGTCACGGAATGGTGATGGAGCAGGTTTCAAAACAATTTTCATAGCAATCAGAACAGGGAAACTCCCATGACGATCCAACGCTCGACTTTCAAGAAACTGGCTCTTTCGACCTTTCTGCTGACGCTGCCGCTCAATGCCGCCTTCGCCGCCGATCCGGCGGTGGCCGAGCGCGTCAAGGCTTCGCTTGCCGCCCAGGGCGTCGACATTTCCTGGACCGGCGTGTCGGGCGACGATTCCAACGTGACGCTGCAGGGCGTGGCCATCAAGCCGGCCTCGGAAAAGGAAGCGCTGACGATCGGCGACGTGAAGCTGGAAGGCGTCACCGAGGCCGATGGCGGCTTTGAGATCGCGACCGTCTCGACCTCGGCTTTCGAGCACAGCAAGGACGGCGTGACCCTGGACCTCACCCCCTTCGTCATCCACGACATGAAGGTTCCGGCCGAGGGCAGTACCGATCCGCTGGGATCGCTGATGATGTATAAGTCGGCCGAGCTTTCCAACATGACCGTCAAGGTCGGCGACAAGACCGCCTTCTCGATGGACGGGCTCGACGTCCAGATCACCCCGCCGGCCGACGGCAAGGCGATGGACTTCACTGCCACCACCGAGAAGTTCACTGGCGATCTGTCGCTGGTCGACGACCCCAAGTCGAAGGAAGCGATCGAGGCGCTCGGCTATCAGAGCATCACGGGCAAACTCGACATGGCCGGCAGCTGGCAGCCGAGCGACGGTAAGATGGAGCTGTCGAAGTATGACATCTCGGTCGAGAATGCCGGCACGCTCGGCATGACCTTCAACCTCGGCGGCTATACCGTCGACTTCATCAAGTCGATGCAGGCCATGCAGAAGCAGTTGGCCTCGCAGCCGGAAGGCGCCGACAAGTCAGCGCAGGGCATGGCAATGCTCGGCCTGCTGCAGCAGCTGTCCTTCAACAGCGCCTCGATCCGCTACGATGACGATTCGCTGACCGGCAAGGTGCTGGACTATGTCGGCAAGCAGCAGGGCATGTCGGGCAAGGATGTCGCCAACCAGGCAAAGGCGATCGTGCCGTTCGGCATGGCGCAGCTCAACAATCCGGAACTGACGGCTGAGGTATCGACGGCCGTCAACACCTTCCTCGACGACCCGAAGAGCCTCGAGATCTCGGCCGAGCCGGCGGCGGCGGTGCCGTTCGCGCTGATCATGGCCGGCGCCATGTCCAACCCGCTCGACCTGCCCAAGACGCTCGGCGTCAAGGTCAAGGCGAACCAAGACTGAGCAAACAGCCAGTTCCAAACGAAAAGCCCGGCAGCGATGCCGGGCTTTTCTATTGAGGTCGATTCTTCAAGCGAAAAGAATAGGGTGGCTAGTTCCTAGCCTTCCTTCTTGGCGACCGCGACACGCAGCGACAGCTCCCGCAACTGCTGCGGCGTCGCTTCCGAGGGCGCGTTCATCAGCAGGTCGTAGGCCTGCTGGTTCATCGGGAACATGGTGATCTCGCGCAGGTTCCTGGCGCCGACCAGAAGCATGACGACGCGGTCGACGCCGGCTGCCATGCCGCCATGCGGCGGCGCGCCATACTGGAAGGCGCGGTAGAGGCCACCGAAACGCTCCTCGACAGTCGCACGGTCCAGCCCGACGGTCTCGAACGCCTTGACCATGGTTTCCGGCAGATGGTTGCGGATGCCGCCCGAGGCGATCTCGAAACCGTTGCAGACCATGTCGTACTGGAACGCCTTGATGCCGAGCAGGTCCTCGCCATTCAGCGCATCGATGCCGCCTTGCGGCATCGAGAACGGGTTGTGGGCGAAGTCGATCTTCTTCTCCTCCTCGTTCCATTCGAAGAACGGGAAGTCAACGATCCAGCAAAGCTCGAAGCGGTCGCGGTCGACGAGGTTCAGTTCCTCGCCGGCACGCGTGCGCGCGGCACCAGCAAAAGAGACGAATTTCTTCGGATCACCGGCGACAAAGAAGGCGGCGTCGCCATCGGCAAGGCCGAGCTGCTGGCGGATCGCCTCGGTGCGCTCCTCGCCGATGTTCTTGGCGAGCGGGCCGGCGCCTTCGAGCTTGTCGCCCTCCTTGCGCCAGAAGATATAGCCCAGCCCCGGTTGGCCCTCGCCTTGTGCCCAGGAATTCATGCGGTCGCAGAAGGCGCGGCTGCCGCCGGTCTTGGCCGGGATGCCCCATACCTCAGCCTTGGAATCGTTGGCGAGGATGTTGGCGAACACCTTGAAGCCGGAATCGCGAAAATGATCGGAGACGGCCTGCATCTCGATCGGGTTGCGCAGGTCCGGTTTATCGGAGCCGTATTTGCGCATGGCGACATCATAGGGAATGCGCTGGAATTTCTGCGTCACCGGCTTGCCGTTGGCGAAGGTCTCGAAGACGCCGCGCATCACCGGTTCCATGGTCGACAGCACGTCATCCTGCTCGACGAAGCTCATTTCGAGGTCGAGCTGGTAGAATTCGCCGGGCAGACGGTCGGCGCGCGGATCCTCGTCGCGGAAGCAAGGCGCGATCTGGAAATAACGGTCGAAACCCGACACCATGATCAGTTGCTTGTATTGCTGCGGCGCCTGCGGCAGCGCGTAGAAAGTGCCGGGATGGATGCGCGATGGCACCAGGAAGTCGCGCGCGCCCTCCGGCGACGAGGCCGTCAGGATCGGCGTCGAGAATTCGGTGAAGCCGACATCGGTCATGCGCTTGCGCATCTCGGCGATGATTTTTGTCCGGGCGATGATGTTCTTGTGCAGCGTCTCGCGGCGCAGGTCGAGGAAACGGTACTTCAGCCGGATGTCTTCGGGATAATCCGGCTCGCCGAAAACGGGGAGCGGCAGTTCCTTGGCCGCCGACAGCACTTCGATCTCGCGGGCGAATATCTCAATCTCACCGGTCGGCAGGTTGGCGTTCGTGGTCTCCGGCAAGCGCGCCTTGACCTCGCCGTCGACACGGATCACCCACTCGCCACGTACGGTCTCGGCAACCTTGAAGGCGGGCAAATCCGGATCGGCGACGATCTGCGTCAAGCCATAATTGTCGCGCAGGTCGATGAAGAGCAGCCCGCCATGGTCGCGCACGCGATGCACCCAGCCCGACAGGCGAACGGAATTGCCGACGTCGCTCTTGCGCAACTGGGCACAGGTATGGCTGCGGTAACGATGCATTGTCATGATGGAAGTCCGGAAATTGCGGGCCAAGCCCGGTCGAAAATTGGCGCGAAAAGCGCATGAGAGACTGGCTTTGTCAAGGCAAGCGGACAGGTCGGACCGTCGTGTCCGCAATCAGGCGAAGCGTATTTCGGCGCCCTGGCGTTCGAAATCGGCGAGGATGGCGGCGGGCGCGGTCTTTTCCACCACCAGATACCGGATCGCGTCGGAACCGGCGATCCGGTACGGCGCCGCCGTGGCGAGCTTGTCGTTGGTGACGGTGATGACGATGCCGGCGCTGTTCTTGGCCATGGCGCGCTTCACCTCGGCCTCGGCCGAATCGAAGGCGGTGACGCCGCGCGCGATATCCAGGCCGCAGGAGCCGAGAAAGAACAGGTCGGCGCCAAGCTGCGCCACCGCGGCCAGCGTATCGCCGCCGACGCAAGTGCCGAGATCAGGGATATAGCGGCCGCCGAGCACGATCAGCTTGGCCAGAGGCAGGCCGGCTACAGCCGACGCGACACCCAGCGAGTTGGTGGCCACCGTCAGCTCGATATCGCGCGGGATCGCGCGGGCGATCGCCTCGTTGGTCGTGCCGCCATCGATGAACAGCGACTGACCTGCTTTGAGCAGCCCCACCGACGCCTTTGCCAGACGCAACTTCTCCTCGACCGCATGTCCGCTGCGCTGATCGATCGTCGCAGCGGCAAAAGGCGCCGAGGCGATCGCACCGCCGTAGACGCGGCGCAGTTGTCCGGCCTTGGCCAGCTCACGCAGGTCGCGGCGCACCGTGTCTTCGGAGACGCCGAAGCGGCTGGCCAGATCGCCTGCCAGTACCCTTCCGTCCGCTGCCAGTTGGTCGCGAATGAGTTGTTGCCGTTCCTCGGTAAGCATGCACGATCCCATTTCTTTTCGCATGTTCTTGCATGTTTTGCACGTTTATGCAAGAAACAGAATCGTTAACGACCGGCTATGAACGCCGTCGACCTGTTATGGAATCCGACAATGACCTTTGGCCTCAAGCTCGCCCCTCAGCACCGCGTCTATGCCGGCTTCGCGATCTATTCCTTCGCCATAGGCAACATTTTCCCGCGTCTGCCCGACATCAAGCGCGCCATGGAGATCGAGGACGGCACGCTCGGGCTGGCCCTGATCGGCACGCCGATCGGCACCTTGATCGCGTTGACGCTGGCGACACCGATCCTGGAGCGCGTCGGCTTCCGCCGGGCGCTGCTTTGGCTTGTTCCGCTGTTGTCCTTGGCTTATGCCATCGCGGTGCACGCGACAGGGCCGGCCGCGCTTTTCATGATGCTGCTTCCGGTCGGGCTGATGATCGGCAGCATCGAGATCATTTTGAATGTCGAGGCCGACAGGACCGAGTTTCTGCTGCAGCGCCGCATCATGAACCGTGCCCATTCGTTCTGGAGCATCGGTTTTTTCGGCGCCGGGGTGTTCGGCGGCGCCACGGCGCATCTTGGCCTGTCGCCACAGTTGCATCTTGGTCTGGTCGCGCCCATCGTGGCGATCGCCATGGCGCTGTTTCTCGGCGACTTCCAGCCGGCGCCCGCCCGCTTCGCCGCCACGAGCGAAAAGCCGCCGATGTTTGCGCGGCCGACGCTGCCGATCCTCGTTCTCGTCGCGGTGACGCTCTCTGCCATGCTGATGGAAGGCGCCAGCATGGACTGGTCGGCGATCTACATGCGCACCGTCTTCGAATCCGGCCCGCTCGTCGCCGGCTTCACCGTGGCGCTGTTTGCCTTCTCGCAATCGGCGATGCGCTTCTTCGCCGACAGCTTTGTCGACCGCTATTCGCCGGCCGGCGTGGCGCGCGTGCTTCTGGTGACGATGGCGGCCGGCGTCTTCATCGTCTTCTTCTCGCCGCTGCCGTTCATATCGATGCTGGGCTTTGCCCTGATGGGCATCGGCTGCAGCGCCATCTTCCCGCTGGCGATCTCGGCCGCGGCGCAGCGGACCGACCGCGCGGCGGCAATCAACGTCGCCGCCCTGTCGCAGATCTCCTTCGTCGCCTTCCTGCTCGGGCCGCCGCTGCTCGGCTTCGTGTCCGACCACTGGGGCATCCGCTCGGCCTTTGGCATCGGCATCCCGTTCATTGTGCTCAGCCTGGCAGCCGCCGGCGCGCTCGGCCGACGAGTGCCGGCAATGGATTCGACGCCTGCTAGCGCATCGGCCCCTTTCAAGGCCAAAGCAGCGGCGTCGGCCGGGGAAGTCTGAGCGACTTGATCCGAATTGTCGCAATCTTGCGGACGTAGCGGTGCGTGACGGCGCCACGGCGCTTGACGAAAGCGCGCGCGGCTGAAATTGAAAGGGACCTAATAGTGTGCCAAAAGCGATTTGATGCAGGTCATCACCACCCAAGAAGAACTTGAGCGCGTCATCGCGGCGTTCGAAAAGTCGGAATTCGTCACCGTCGACACCGAATTCATTCGTGAGACGACCTTCTGGCCGATCCTTTGCCTGATCCAGATCGCCGCACCCGGGATTGAGGCGCTCATCGATCCGTTGTCGCCCGGCATCGACTTGAAACCCTTCTTCCGGCTGATGGCCAATGAAGCGGTGCTGAAGGTTTTCCACGCCGCGCGCCAGGACATCGAAATCATCGTCCATCTCGGTGATCTGGTGCCGCACCCGGTCTTCGACACGCAAGTGGCGGCGATGGTCTGCGGCTTCGGCGACAGCGTGTCCTATGACCAGCTCGTGCAGAAGGTCACGGGTGCCCGGCTCGACAAGTCCTCGCGCTTCACCGACTGGCGGCATCGGCCGCTTTCCGACAAGCAGCTTGAATACGCGCTTGCCGACGTCACCCATCTGATCGAGGTCTACGAGCATCTCAGCGCCGAGCTGAAGCGCGAGGACCGCGCGCATTGGCTGAACGAGGAGATGGATGTCCTCACCTCGCGAGAGACCTACGATCCGCATCCCGAGGATGCGTGGAAGCGGTTGAAGATGCGGCTGCGCAAGCCGCAGGAACTGGCGATCGTGCAGGCGGTGGCCGCCTGGCGCGAACGCGAGGCGCGCGAACGCGACGTGCCGCGCGGCCGTGTGCTGAAGGACGACGCGATCTACGAGATCGCGCAGCAGGCGCCGCGCGACACGGCGGCGCTCGGCAAATTGCGCACCACGCCGAAAGGCTGGGAACGCTCAGCGACCGCGACGGCTTTGCTTGGCGCTGTCAACGCAGCCCTTGCCCTGCCCAAGGACGCAATGCCGAAGCTGCCGAAAAGCGTGCAGCCGCCGGAAGGCTCGAGCGCGGCGGCGGAATTGCTCAAGGTGCTGCTCAGGATTGTCGCCGAGAATGAAGGCGTCGCCACCAAGGTGCTTGCCTCCAGCGACGACATCGACCGCATCGCGGCCGAGGGCGAGGAAGCCGACGTGCCGGCGCTGCAGGGCTGGCGGCGCAACGTGTTCGGCGAACGGGCGCTGAAGCTTGTGCGCGGCGAAATCGGCATCAAGTTCGACAAGCGCAGGATCGCCGTGTTCGATCTCTAGCGCCGCTCAAACCACCGTCAGCAGGTGGAGCGCGAACCAGATCCAGACGATCAACAGAATGCCGGCGCTAAGGAAGAAGATCCGGCTGCGATGCTTGAGACTGTTGCTGGTGAGATGCACCCAGGCATGGACATAGCGCGTCAGGATGAAGAGCCACATCAGCACGAGCGTCAGATAGTTGACGCCATTGGTGACGAACAGCGCCAGGCCGAGCACGTGGAACAGCACCGGCAGCTCGAACTGGTTGATCAAATTGTTGGCGACGGTGACGCTAGAAGCCGGCTCGGTCGAGCGCAGCTTGTAGGAGCTGACCCTGGCTTCACCGGACTTCACGGCGCCATAGCGCCGCTTAAACATCACCAGATAGACGACATAGACCAGCAGCACATGCGCCAGCATCGGCCAGAAGATAGCGGTCTGGTGCATACGTCCCCCTGCCCTGTTCAGAGCGCTTCACCGTTCACGGAAACGGCAAACCCCTCTGTCTCCTTGTTTTCACGCAATTCCGGACGGAAAACCGCGTCACACTTTTCCTGGAATTGCTTTAGTGCCGCCGCTGCCCGGCCAGCGTGAACACGGCGATGACGAAAACCGGGATCGCCAGCAGCGCGAATTTGGCCACGATCGCCGACGAGGCGAAAGCGAGCGAGATCGGGATTGGCCGACTGGAAGTCGGACAACAGCCGCGCCACGGCGAGATTCTGCACATAGTCGGCAATCGTGTAGGGCAGCACCAGCACCAGCGAAAACAGCGCCTGCACCTGCGCCGGCAAGGCGCGGAAGGCGCTGAGCCGACGGCCGAGCGCCGAAATCAGGCTGACCAGAGTGAGCGACAGCAGCGCCGGAAACAAAAGGTCGAAGGTCAGATAGTGCCAGACGATGATGATCTCACTGCCGCGTCGGCCGAGCGCGTTGAGCCACTCCATGCCTTCATCCGGCGTGAAGCCGGTGATGCGCATGTCGAGCGAAGCCAGTCCGCCGCTCAAATGGCGGAAATAGAAGAACTCCAGCGCGTTCATGGCCAGGAAAACGGCGAACGACGCAAAGGAAAGCGCCGCCGCATGCCGCGACAGGCGCAGCACCGCAAAACTCAGGCCGCGCCACACCCCTTGACGGTCGGGCGCGGCGTCCTGATCAAAGTCCGCCCGGATAGTTCGGGCTTTCGCGGGTGATCGTGACGTCATGGGCGTGGCTTTCACGAAGTCCGGCGTTGGATATGCGCACAAAGGTGGCGCGTTCGCGGAAATCGGCAAGGTCGCGACCACCGACATAACCCATAGCGGCTTTCAGGCCGCCCGCAAGCTGGTGCAGCACTCCAGACACAGGTCCTTTGTAAGGAACCTGCCCTTCAATGCCTTCCGGGACCAGTTTCAGCGTGTCGCGGACCTCGGCCTGGAAGTAGCGATCGGCCGAGCCGCGCGCCATGGCGCCGACCGAGCCCATGCCCCGATAAGCCTTGAAGGAGCGGCCCTGGTGCAGATAGACCTCGCCCGGGCTCTCGTCCGTGCCGGCAAGCAGCGAGCCGATCATGGCGGCGCTCGCGCCGGCGGCAAGCGCCTTGGCGAGATCGCCCGAATATTTGATGCCGCCGTCGGCAATGACGCTGACTCCCGCCTTATGCGCGGTCTCCACCGCCGACATGATCGCCGAAAGCTGAGGCACGCCGACGCCGGCGACGATGCGCGTGGTGCAGATCGAACCCGGGCCGATGCCGACCTTGACGGCATCCGCGCCGGCATCGATCAGCGCCTGCGTGCCTTCGGCGGTGGCGACGTTGCCAGCCAGGATGCGCACCGAGTTGGACAGCTTCTTTGCCCGCGCCACGGCATCCAGCACGCGCTGCGAATGGCCGTGCGCGGTGTCGATGACCAGAAGGTCGACGCCAGCGTCGATCAGGCGCTCGGCACGCTCGAAACCGTCATCGCCGACGCTGGTGGCGGCGGCCGCGCGCAACCGCCCTTGAGCGTCCTTGGTGGCATGAGGATTGAGCTGCGACTTCTCGATATCCTTGACGGTGATCAGGCCGACGCAATTGCCGTTCTTGTCGACCACCACCAGCTTCTCGATGCGGTGCTGGTGGAGAAGCCGCTTGGCCTCGTCCTGGTCGACATTCTCCTTGACCGTGATCAGGTTCTCACGCGTCATCAGCTCGTAGACTTTCTGCGACGGATCGGAGGCGAAGCGCACGTCGCGATTGGTGAGGATGCCGACGAGACGGCCGACGGTGTGGCCGCCGGCGCCGCCATTCTCGACCACAGGAATGCCCGAGATCGAATAGGTGCGCATAAGGGAGAGAGCGTCGGCGAGCGTGGCGTCCGGACCGATGGTGACAGGGTTCACCACCATGCCGGATTCGAATTTCTTCACCTGCCGGACCTGCTCGGCCTGCTCGATTGGCGTGAGGTTGCGGTGGATGACGCCGATGCCGCCGGCCTGCGCCATGGCAATCGCCAGCCGCGCCTCGGTGACGGTATCCATGGCGGCCGACAGGATCGGGACGTTGAGGTCGATATCGCCGGCGATGCGCGTGCGGATGTCGGTTTCGCCGGGCATGACCTCGGAATGGCCGGGCTGCAACAGCACGTCGTCAAAGGTCAGCGCCAGCGCGCCGGTGGACGTTTCGATGATTTTTGACATGCCCAGCCCTCGGAATACAAAAAAGCGCTGGACCGCAATGGACAGCGCCGACTCGTTTCTTCCCTTTCAGGATTGGCGCTGGCTGGTACCACGTCCGGCGGCGGATGAAAAGCCGGTCGTTGCGCCGCGCTTCAGCTTCTCATTCCGCGCCCAGCAGGTTGTCGAGCAACTCATGGCGTGGCGAAGCGAAAGGATTGACGACAGTGACGCCGCCCCAGGTGAAGCCGTGTTGCAAATCCTCCGACAGGAGCAAACGGCAACCCGATTGCGAGGCCGTCGAGAGGATGACCGCGTCCCAAATACCAAAACGGTGGTCCGCGGCCAGATCTACCGCCATCATCATCACTTCGGGCGTCGTTCCAGTAACCGGAAATGCGTCGCGCCAACTCAGGAGCGCTTCACGGGCATCCCCAGGCGATCGGCCCGCCTTGCGGACCAGCACATTGAACAACTCACCCAGAACCTGAACCGGAACGATTGCCGCCTCTTGTGGAATATTACGCAGAAGGTCAAAAACAGCGTCGCGTTTTTCCGCGCTGTTCACACCCTCGGCATAGACAAGGATATTGGTGTCGAGCGCGACCTTCACCGATCGTCCTCATAGAGTTCGTCACGGGTCCAACGTCCAGCGTCGATGAGCGGCTGCCGTTCGAGACGAGACAGCAATGTTGCTCGGGAGCGGGAAGCCACGCCTCCGTTCTTTTCGGCAGGGATGATCCGCGCCACCGGCCGGCCGTGGCTGGTCACGACATAGCTCTGCCCGTCGCGTACACCGCGAAGAATCGAAGAAAACTTGCGATTGGCATCGGCGGCGGAAACAGCTTCGTCCATGACGGCGCTCCAATAGTAGTAATATTCACTACAATAGTGATCATCATAGCTTTTTGGCAAGCCATCGTGACGACCACCAAGGGTTGCAGTCGCACAAACGTGACAGCAATTTAATGCGACATCGCGCCTGGGGCGTGATAACCGCCCTTTCGTATCGCTTGCCCCTGGTCGGCATGCAATTTTTGACCAATTCGGACGCGTTCGTTGAACCGCATCATTCCGCTCATACTGGCGGTCGCCTTGTTCATGGAGAAAATTGATCTGTCCCGAAAATGGTAACTAAATCAACCCTTTCCGGTTTTCAGCAATTTCAGACCATAATTTGCACCATAAATCGACGCAGACCGAAGCGCCGGTGCAAATTCGAACATTGACACGTCCATAAGCAGCGCCCGACAATCCCAGAAGTGATCATGTGGCCGATTGCTCGAATGTCCGACCTAATTCCAGCCAAGGAAGCGCTTGCGCGCTGCGGTTACAAGCACCGCAACAGCCTGCCCGCTCTCATCGAAAAGCTCGGGGTGCAGCCGGTCGTTCGGAATGGCCGGAATTACTTCCGTCTAGCCGATGTGAACGCATACTTGGCAGGGACAGCGCCCAAATCTGAACTCACGCCGGAGCAGCAGCGACAGGCCGACGCGTTCAACAACCCGCAGCCAACGCCAGCGTTCAAATGGCCGGAGCCGGGTGATCCCGCCGATGAATGGTGGGCGCTGAGCCTGTAACGGCTCATATCGGTCGCCAACCAAACAAAGCCAGCACGCGCTCGAACATGCTAGGTTCATTGTTGCGCTCGGCTTCGCGATAGGCATCAACTACATCTTGGAATGGTGAGCGATATGCGGACACGCTCACCCGTCTGCGCAACTCGGAGTCTGCTTCGGACTCGCGCTGCCAACGTTCGGCACGCTCGTTCTCGCGCAGGAGGGCCTTGCGAGCGATCTCGTCAAAGTGGCGTTCGAGGTTCGTCTTCATAGTTTACGAATCTCCGCTGCTTTGCGAGCGGCCCACTCGGCCACGCTGAAGGGTGGGCCCTCGCGCTGTGCTGCGTCGTATGCCTCGACCTGGGCAATTGCTTCCGCGTCAGTGGGAAGGCGCCGTTCTATTTGCACGGGGATCGCAACGGCCGACGTGACAACGTCGCTCGTCTCGATCTCAGGTTCAGGAAAGAAATCGGCCTCGACCAACTCCGGCACGCTGATCGTATCGCGCTGGGCGACTTCGACGGTCGCCCATTTCGGTTGTCGCGGGAGAAATTTGCCGGATGGCGCGATGAGCAATTGGACCAGCGATCCATCATCGTCGCTTATTCGGTCAGGTGCCGGCCACTCATCGCCAAGCACGCCATAAAGTTTGACCATCGCCATGACATCACCAAAACCAAGCTTCACCTGCTGCTTCGCCAGCCTGTGCGGCCTGTGTCGCGTAGCGAACCGCGTCCCACGAGTGATCGTTGCCCTTGACGGGCACGTTTGTCCGCTTGCCTGTCGCCCGATCAACCTTCCAGCGGTATAG
The DNA here is from genome assembly GCF_053005525.2 of Mesorhizobium sp. ORM8.1. Taxonomy (NCBI): domain Bacteria; kingdom Pseudomonadati; phylum Pseudomonadota; class Alphaproteobacteria; order Hyphomicrobiales; family Phyllobacteriaceae; genus Mesorhizobium; species Mesorhizobium sp. ORM8.1. The sequence goes on from NZ_CM132600.1 coordinate 464,076, forward strand.
GCGCGCCTCGTCTTGGATAAGTTCGCAGTCGGGGTGAACTGCGATCTGGTATCCGCGCAACCAGCGAACACCTGCTACGACCGAGCCGGGCCCCTTCTCGGCATTCACAAGGTTGAACCCTTTGTTGACGAGCGCCGAGGTCGTGCGCTGCTCGTTGGTGTCGCAGATCACGGTATCGCCGCGACTGTCGATTACCTCGTCTATAAGGTCGGGCAGGTCGTCGGCCTCGCAGCCGTACTCGTGGGCGCATTTGGCGACGTAAATCGTCTTGCTGTACTCAATTACGTACACTTTGACGACTACCGTCGGATCGTCCACATAACCAAGATCCATACCGTAGACCGGATCGATGCCGCGCAGCTCGCCGGATGAAAGTTCGCGTACCTGAATTGTGAAGATGCGGTCGCTGCGTTTAGTATCGTACGCGCCCCGCCAGATGTGCTGATAGAGATCATTGTCCTGCTGCTTCATAAGCTGCATTTGCCGCGCCATCGGCGAGACGTAGAAGTAAGGGTTGTCCTCAATTTGCGCATCGCAGACGACTGACTCGCTCGCATACAGGCCGCCCGGCAGGAACAGCTTGTCGGGCGCGTCCTCGGGATCGCGAGGGTTCCAGCACAGGATCATCTCTGCGTCGGACTTTCGTAGCGTCGGCAGGATCACATTGAATGCCGAAATGGTGACGGCGTGCGCCTCGTCTATGTAGAAGATGTCCACGTCTTCAAGGCCGCGAGCCGTGTCGTCGGCATTGCGCTCGATACCTTGAAAAAACGCTTCTGCACCGGTCGCCTTGTTTACGATATCGAACCTGCCGACATAAAACCGATGCGACAGCCCTAGCCGCTCAATCGCGCGCTCAAGGGATCGCTTAGACGACTGACGGATGCTGTTCTGGAATCTTCGCAGGCAAGCGACGCGGACGTTCTCGGCGTCCATGCGGAGAATGATGTAGATTGCCGCGCTGGTCGATTTCGCGGTGCCGCGACCGCCCTTGAGCGCTTTGAACGTCGCGTCCTCCGAGAAGAGGACACCCGCATGCTTTTCCGGGAAGATGATCGGCCTGGTGCCATCCTGTCCGTGATCACGCTGCAATGCGGACTGCCGGCGATCTCGCGGGCGATGCGGTCGGCCTTGGACGGCGTGAGCATCAATTCATCTTGCGCTTGTCAGAGGAAGGCTGCTCTCGAGGTATGGGTCCCTTGCCGCTCGCCTTCTCGGCCTTCTTGCGCGCGGCTTCCATTGCGCCCTGTACCTTTGCACTTTCGACCTTCTGACCAAGGATCGTCAGCATAGTCTTGGCAAACGCCTCGTCGCAGTCACCGTTTGCGAACGCGGTCATAACAAGCTCGACCGCGTCAGCTGGCGGCACCTTCGCGAGCTTGCCGGCGTCCATCGATGAGCGCTCATTCGCGCGCTTGATGTAGTCGAGGGCGAGCATGACTTTGTCAGCCGACTTGCCCTTGTCGTCCAGCAGCGCCGCGTCGAGGGTGTCGAGCGCCTTCGGAAGCATGTGAAGCGTGCGGGCGCGGATGTAGGCTTTCGCCTGGGTCAGATTGAGAATGCCGCTCTTCGGATCGACCCTTGCCTCAGAGCAAGCGTATTCATGCCGCGCCTGCACATAGCGATCCTGTGCGGTCTGCCTTTCTTCCGCATCGTTCTTCGCCTGCTCGTTGGGCGTTTCCGGAGACACCGTGAGAGGCGCAAATAAATTTGCATTGAACTTCAGATTAAATGGCACCCATTTCTCATCGTTCATGAGTATTACCTCAATAAATGCTTACACGTTGTTGATTGATGCGCATGATTTATTGTTAAAATCAAGGGACGTCTGTTGACAATTTGCGCGTGACGCGTAACGTCGACTCCGTGACGCGTGTGTCGAGCGCCTCAAAGCGTCAAGGAGTACGCCATGAGGCATCGAGTGCTGATACTCCTAGGCGCTCCGCGCCACACGACTACGGGAGGGGTAACCACCCTTGGCGGTGCGCCCCTCCCACCCTCACCAGAAAGGCCGCCAAAATGTATAGGCTTGATAAATCCGCTATCCGCGTCGGCGCGATAATGATTGGCTCTCCGAACGGAGCCACGTTCGCCAATGACGATCTATTGAAATCGCTCCGCATGGAGGCCGAACTGGCGCGGGCGCGGTCCCGCCGCAGCGGCGACGAAATCCTTGAGGAGATCAGGAGCGAAGAGAAGCGTACCGGCCGGTTTGGTTCCTGGGCCTAAGATGCATCTGCTAAGCGGCCTCGCCAGCGTTCCCGAAGTCGATAAGTCGAACCACTTCGTGCGACTTGGCGCGCTGTCCTGGGGCAACGAGCTCCCGCCGCTTCTCTTCGATCATAGCGAGCAACACCACTACGACCAGACCAAGACAGTCGGGCGCATTCATAGGCTCGAATGGACGCCGGAAGGTCTCGCAATTACCGCGCTGGTCGATGATAATCACGCTGATCGAAAAGGCTTCTCGTGCCGGTTCAAGGTTCAGGATTACGAAATAGTCGGCGAAGGCGAGCGCGCCTACGCGCTGGTCAAGCGCGGCTTGATCCGGGAAATCTCGCTTGTTGATCGGCCATGCTGCCCGAGTGCGCTTGTCCGGTCGCGCCAGCGCCATGATGCGGCGCCGCCATTCGATCAATATCGAAAGGCGGCATCTGACACGTTCGACGCGATGATCCGCGCCATGTCTGTCATGCAACACGCCATCTCAGCGCTTAGACAGAACCAATCACTATGAACCTGAAAGACATTCTGAAGCTCGCTCGCAGTGCAGGGTGGACGGCGCGGTCGCTTTCGTTCGCGCTCAAATGGCCGGCTGACGAGGCCGAACGTTTTCTTGCTACGGGATCGGCAACGCCCGATCGCCTCGACCAGTGGGAGCGGTGGGCACGGCATAAAGTCGGCATGGCCGCCGTGGGAGGCGACTACTTCGATCCGCCAACGCAGATTCAGCCGATGAGCATGGGCGTTATGCCACAGGCAACGGTGGTCCATACGATCACACGAGAGCCGAATACAACTAACCCTGCCGAAGATGCGCGCCGGCAGCGGCGCTATCTCAAGGACAAAGTCGCCTGAAGGGCGGTGGCCGATGAGCGCCATACGCGCTGGTCAGCGAGCGATTGTCTCAGACCGATGTCGCATACGGCGCTGACCGCAATCGGTCGTCCTGCCCCTGCGCACAGCGACCGCACAAACGAAAAGGGCCGCTTGCGCGGCCCCTTGTCGTTCGCCCAGGACGATTTGTGTCACTTCTTTTCTTTCGCCTCTCGGGCCTTGCGCTCGAGGGCGCAGAGCACATGGTAAGGCTCACCCTCGATCCAGTGGGTGTTTTTGTCGGTTATCGGCGCTTTGCAGCCGGCGCAGTTTAGTAGCAGTTTCGTAGTCATTCTTTCGCTGCCGTATAGGCGAGATCGGCCTGGCCTTCCACGCGGATCGAGGTGACGGCGATCCCCTTGGCCTTGTTGTCTCCAATCAGTGAGCGGGCCGCGCCGGTCGAGATTACAAACTTCTTGGCGATTGCCGCGACGGTCGTGCCGCCTTCGGCCCGCATCATTTCGAGGACGGCAAGGCGCTTGTTGATCTTCGTCGGCTTCGCTTTCGTTGCCTTGCTCTTACCCTTGGCCGGCTTTGCGCTGGTTTCGTCGGTCATGTCGATACCCCATCTGTTGCATCGCGGGATTGCGATGAACGATGCGTAAGATTAGACAACCACAAGTTGCAAGGCGGCCAGGCTTAGTGCGCTGATTGCCCGCGATCAAGCTGGCGCCGCTCGACCTCAGCGACGGCTTTGGAGAAGGTGCGTTCCAAATACTGCTTGCTCTTTCCCGAGCGCGGCCAGAAGCCGTTTCGAACCATGATCAATTCGAAGTGCGCGAAATTGTTCGTCTTCTGGGCGACACTCCGCGCGAGCGACAAGTCGACCCTGCTTTGATCGTTACCATGCTGTCGGCGAATCTTCTCCTGTGCCTCGGCAAGCTGCGCCGCGGAGTGCGCGTTGCCTTCGTCCGACTTGAGCGGGAACAGAAACTCAAGACAGAAATTCTTCTTCCATGATTGCATCCGCCGGATGGCGGCTATGACCAGTTCGACGTCGGTGGTGTTCAGGGGTGAACGCGGCTCATAGGCGTCCCCTTGCTCTGGCAACTGGCCGCCGTTCTCAACGTGCATGTCGAGGATGTAGTTGACCAGCGGCGCAACATCCGCGATCGGCATGTCCTTTTCTTTCACGGTATCAAAGGTCATCGCGAAATAGCGGGTCGAAGCGTAGACCTCGACCGCTCCAACCAAGCCCTGTCGTGAGGCCCCCAGCCGTTGCATGGTCTCGGGGTTAGTGAGCCGCCCGAAAAGGTGAAACCCTTTGCCGGAAAGGGAGCGCTGCGTCAGCGTTGGGAATTGCAGAATATATCCGATGGCCTGCCGCACGGGCGGAGTGAGCTGGTCGAGCTTGTAGAAGTCGACATCGATGCCGCAGAAGTCATGCGCGTCGCTGAACACAAAACCGATACCGTGGTGGAGATCGGGGAAGTTCCGCACGTAGTGGACTGCGTTATTCAGCGAAGTGTGATTTCGTGGATCGTTGACATTGCAGTCGCTTCCGTTCGCCCTCACCGGCACCTTATCGACCTTACCATCGTCGCGCTGGCGAAGCTGAAAGGTTAGCCAGGAATTTGTATCCATGATCGGACGCCAGTTTTCGTTGATATCCGATTGCAGGAATGCCTTGGCGCGGGCGCGTGGGCGATCAAGTGTCATCTGCGATGGCCGTCGCCTGGGTACATTGTGCCGATGAATGAGCGGCCGGTAAGCGCTTCGACGCTGCGTGGTGGCTCGTCGCAAAACCCAACTGCACGGGCGAGTTCACCGATGCGCTGAAAGAGCTTGTCATCGTCGTCGCAGTAGCATTCGCAGTTCTCCTCGGACCAGTGGTATTTGCCTCGCCACGGCAGTGGGTCGAGGATCGAGAAGTGAAAGGTCAGGCATTGGTTGCCGGGGTAGATCGTGCTGCGCTCGATGCGATCGATACGCCCGACGAAATCGGTCGGTTCGGTCACCTCGTTAAAGTGGACGTTGTACTTGTTGCGCAACTCGCGCTCGGCGTACCAGCATTCGCGCCACGGGCTGAGCGAACGCTTTGGGGCCTCGTCTGAGTACGAGTAGTCGACGAAAATTCCGAGATTCTCGAATCTCATGACTACGGCCTCCTAACAGTCTCGGTTCGTTCTGACAGCCATTCATGATCGAAGAGATCGGCAGGGTAGCCGTACTTCTCGGTTGCGATTTCAGGAATTCGCTCGCGGCGAATGTCAGCCGGCATGTCGAGCAATTCTGCACGAATTTGGGCAAGGTTCACAGCATGCACCTTGCGGTCAAGCGCCGGACGCCGCGCGGTCATTGCATCGACCTGCGCCCAGAATGTCTGGCTCCGCTCTCTGCCGACTGTGAGGTAATGGTGGACGATATCGTCATACGCGGTCAGGTTTTCCACTGCCTACTGCTCCTGTTTCACTAGTTTGACTTCGTCGACTGGCCGGTCGCCGCGCATCGGCACGAACCAGCTTCTGCCGTCGAGCGTAACGATTGTGGCGGTAAGGGGAAGCCGGTCGGAGAGTTTGAAGATGTTCGCGGATTCACGAGAACTGTAGACCTGCATGGCGATCACCACGCGCGCCGAAGTAGAGTCGGCAGAGATAGAATGATGATGCTAAGCGACGTCCCAATGGTCGCGCCGACCAGTACTACATCTGTAGATTTGCTGTCCATTTACCAACACTCCAACACATCAGCACCCCTGCTCGGCCCCGTACGAATAAAATATGAACGAGGCGGCATTTGACGTCAATATTATTTGATACAATTTTTGCGTCCAACGAATGGAATACATCGACATTAATTCATGCCTCATGTATAAATACGATAACTTCGCGACACAGCAAGGGATTTAACATGGATTTTGATAATGCACCTCTGCCGCTAAACCTTGTAATACTTGTAGATCATCTTAGGCGTCGTGCTAACGAAGATCCCCGGACTCCGGGTCAAATTGCCGATGCACTCGGTGTTGAGGCGCAGAAGGTGTACCGATTCCGTCGCGGAATCATCCAGAACTATGATCTTGAATTTCTGACGGCGATGCTGGCGCACTATATCCCACATGCCGCGATCAATCTGGAGACGCACCATCCGTTCGGCAAGCCGCTCGAAGTCGAATCGGCAAGCGTCACTCAGCCGACGCTCGTCCTGTTGACACCTATCCGCCCAGCGGCGTAGCCTTAGAATCTGGTTGGCCTAATCCTCTGAAACTTGGCCCGTGCCCAGGCGGCCCGCTTGATCGGTGCCCAGGAGGCAGGCAGAGGGCCAACATGACCAGCGACACCTCCGACGATACTTCGGAACCCAACCCAAAACTGTGGCAGGGGCCATCATCGCGACCGCGTGCGGAGCAGCAGCCGGAAGGCGTTGCCCGTGACTATGCGACAGGCTCACCGCTGGTTTTCGACGCAGTGCAACACGATGCTGCGACGTTCGACCAGGATGCGATTGATCAGCACAATCCTAGTTCATATGGCGAGGGGTACGCCGATGTGGACGACTACCTAGAGCCGTTGGCCGATCGAGTGCAGCGCATGGCGCAAGCTGCTGCAGCCGAGGCGCAAGCCAATGAGGTCCAGCAACAAGCGCCTGGCGTCCATCCTCAGTTCGATAAGATAGCCGAGCTTTTAGCCGATATGCCTGAGGATGCCGCCGAGAAGGCAATGCCTGGGTATGCCGGAATTCTCGCGACAACGATTGAGGAGCTTCGATATGCAAGGATAGAAATCATAGCCAAACGGATGCCACCACCGCCACTGCTTCTGTCGCGCGTTGACCATATGAAAAGCGCGCGCCAATTCAGCGCGCTATTTCCGCAACTCCATCTCACGCACTGGCGAGGTGACTTCTATGTTTGGCGAGGGGAGCACTATGCCTCCATTGACGATGACCGGCTAAAGCAAGGTCTTTGGAATTTTCTCGATAAGGCTGAGGTCTTTGAGGGCGTTAACAAGGCTGGGCAAAATGTCTACGGTCCATACAACCCGAACAAAGGTCTTATCGAGAACGTTGTGGCTGCGCTCGGCGCAGTGACAGGCATCCCCACGATGATCGAGGCGCCGTGTTGGAAGTCCGGATCTGGTCCTGACCCGCGCAACATGGTTCCGCTCAAAAATGGCCTGCTGAATATCGCCAATGGCAACCGCGAGATGTTTGGGCTCCAACCGGCATTCTTCAATCTGGGAGCTGCGAATGTTGCCTATAACAAAAATGCGCCAGTGCCGACCAACTGGCACGCGTTTTTGAAAGCGATCTTTCCCGACGATGCGGCTAAGATCGACACGTTGCAGGAGATCATTGGATACCTGATCACCCAGGACACATCACAGCAAAAGATTTTCATTTTTCAGGGACGACCTCGCGGCGGCAAGGGCACGGTACTGCGGGTCATTGAGGCGTTGGTCGGGCCAGTGAATTATGCCGCCGCAACCCTCGCCGAATTTCAACAACCATTCGGAATGGAAGGTCTAATCGGTAAGTCAATTTGCGTGGTGCCAGACGCTGCACTGGGCAAGTCGATTGATAGCGCCATCGTCGCCGAAAAGCTCAAGTCGATATCTGGCGAGGACACGATATCTGTCGGTCGTAAGTTCAAGAAGGCATGGTACGGCAGGCTGAACGTCCGAGTGCTGATCGCCTGTAACCAAGCGCTGGGCATGTTCGATGCATCCGGCGCTCTCGCATCAAGGCTTCTCATGTTGAGGTTCAGGCAGTCATTCCTCGGCAAGGAAGACACCACGCTGTTTGAGCAGAAATTGCTGCCTGAACTCGACGGCATCTTGCTTTGGGCGCTCAACGGCCTCGACCGACTTCGTGCCCGTGGTAAATTCATTCAGCCTGACGACTCGGTTGAAGAGGTGAAGGCAATTGCCCGCCTAGGCTCGCCCATCATGCAATTTATCGAAGAATGCTGTGAGGTGGGCACGGGGAAGATGATCAAGAAAGAAGACCTCTATTCCCGCTATCGACTCTGGTGCACCTCGACTGGTCACAAGTTGGGTACAGATTCGTGGATGATGCGCGACCTAAAAGCCGCATGCGAAAAAGAGGGAATCGAGCTGCATGATTATAGACCGCAGAAGCAGCCCGGTGAGAAAAGCCGCCCAAGTTGGATACTGGGTATAGGATGAGCATGCATTGTGTCCGAGCAGAAATGGGGTGACATGGGGCGACGTATCACCCTGACAGCCCATGTCACCCTGACATCGCCATTACTGTTCAACTGGGGCATTTATTCTCTTTCGCTCAATGCCCCACGTTTAATAGTGCCTTGACATGCCCTGACATGGGGTGACGCGGCATTGAAAAGCTAGGTGTTGCTGATTTCTCGTTGGGGCGACAGATGCCCCGACACGCCAAATGCCGCGTCACGGCAATCTGGTCCACAAATTCGACTAAATCGCCGAACCAATCGAGCGCCCCTCACTCCCCGTGCACCAGCCGCTCAACTCGCCGCTCGTTAGGGTCTGAGTTATGGTCCCGAATAGCCACAGTGCCGCAACCCCTTACGTTGCAAGGGTTGCCGCTTCGAGCGCGATGTTTGCCACGAAAGTCGTGGGCGCTCCTGGTGACGAACGAAAGCACGATTTACGCGTCTCCTAGCATGGCGCGGGCTCTAGGTGCATGATGCTGCCAACGGAGGGAAAGATGGCAGATAAGATCAAAGTGCGAGTTCAGGAGCACAGAAACGTTTTCATTCACAACGACCTTGCCAACGCTGCTTTCTACTTCAAGCAACGAATCTCGGAGCGTTTGAAGTTGAATGATCGCGAGGGGGTGAGTCTGGAAATGATGGCGTGCTTGACGATGATTGCCTTTGCGATTGAAGCAAAGTTCAATTTTCTTGGCTATCGGCTTATAGCGAAATGGGATGAGAGAGCGCCGTATTTAGTCAAGGTAAGGAAGGTGACGAAGCATCTAGGCGTCGCCTACGATGACAGAAACCGGCCCTACAAATCCGTGCACGATCTTAAAGATTTCCGGGACACTCTAGCCCATGGCAAACCGCTAGAACTGCGAAGTGACAAGGAGGTTGTGACGACGCACGAGGAGTTGGAAAAACGTGGCTATCTGACAGCTGACTGGCAGAAGAAACTTACTGAGCAATTCATGAATGACGCATTCGACGACATGGAAACGATCTGGCGTGACCTACTTGCTCGTTCGAAACTCGCTGTGTTCGACACACTCACCAGTGGCGGCAGTTCAGTTACCTTTATTGAGAGTGTAGCCTAGCTCCGTTGGAACTCCAGACACTTTGCCTCGGAAGCAGCGGTGGATTCTTCATGAATAGGCCGCGTCGCCGGGGCGCAGGCGTTATCCACCAAAAAACGGAAGTGGGGTGAGTTGGAATCGCGGGATCCAGAATACAAATTCACAACGCACCTTAGCTTTGAGTCGCGGGAGTTCGCCAGGGCGTGGGGAAAAATGAAAAAGGTAGAGCAGCCCACTTTGCACTGTCAGCAGTGTCGCCTATCCATCCCCGAGGGCGCTCAAATTTGCACTCACTGTCAATCCTATCAGGATTGGCGGCGTTGGTTTGCTGTTTCGAGCACAGTATTGGCGCTGCTTACCGCATTGATATCCGTTCTCAGCTTCGCCGTACCAAGCTTCATAACCCTCCTACACAAGCCTCATTCGGACTTAGCCGCGCCTATGATCGCTCTGGAAGGAACTACTATCCGCCTAATGGTGGTCAACAATGGCGACGCGGCAGGAGTGTTTGTTCGAGCCTTCACCGAAAGTGACTATCTCGCCCCAGCGACGAAGATTCGACTGCATGATGATCAAAAGGCGGTCGTTGGACCCGGTACGAATCTCTTAATGTTCGATGTGGTTCCGCTTCTCAATCAGGAACAATCTTACAAAGAGTCTGAGGAGATGATCAAACTCATCCTTGAGAAGAAGGAGGTGCCGAAAACGGACATCGTGTTTGTGTTTGGCGACTCCGGCGGTGAATTCCGTGTAAGTCGATTGAAATTGGATGCCGATATGCTCTTCGGATTGATGCGTGCGAACTCCGACCGATGCTCCGCAATCAAGGAGCCCGATTTTTACAATGGATGCATTGGTCCAGGTGAAATCGAGATGGGTGGCTCTTCCCCGCCCAACTCGAGATAGCGTCACAGCGCCTAGGAGCTTCCCTTTTGCGAAAGCCCATACCGCAAGCCACGCAAGACGCGATCTTCGTAAAGTCACGCAGACGGTGCTGTGTGTGCTTTGGACTGCACAGAGACATGAGCCTGAAGGCAGGGCAAATAGCCCACCTTGATCGCGATGCGAGCAATCCTAACGAGGACAACCTCGCATTCATGTGTTTTGTCCATCACGATCAGTATGATAGCACCACACGCCAGAGCAAGAATCTGACGATACGTGAGGTGAAGACCTATCGAGACGAATTGTACGCGGATATAGAAACCTACTTCGGGCTCGGGGGTTTTTTTGGCAGAATTTGGTTATGGCTTTTGCAGAGGGCGGAAAGGCGAGTGAGATGAACGTTTCCGGCCACTACATCAGGATAGGTCGCGGAGACAGCGCCGAACTGCGGATTACGGCCTCGATGGGCAGGCCCGATACATATCATGTGGACGGATTGGCACTGTGGGGCAAAGACAGGGAGTATGGGCCAAACCTCGGCACGTTGGACTTTTCAGCCAATTTGGACGGCAACGTAATCAGGCATTCGGAATCAGAGGAGCAAGGGCACGAGATCGTTCTCAGTTTTGCAGGTGATTTGCTCGAGGTGACTGAAAAAAATTGGAGCGGCATATACGGTATGAACGTCAATTTTGAAGGAAAGTATCAACGAGCCTCGGCTGCCGGCGGTGTGTTGCGCTCGATGAAAATGGCATTTAGACGCATGTTTAGTGATTGAGCAGTGCGCGAACGTGGTGCAGCATACTCATCTCGCCAGATAACCGGCTTCTCCCATCGAATTTGCTCCAGGCGCCGGAAGCGGATCGCTTGGCCGTTCGCAAGAACGAATGACTCCACAATTGGAGGTTTTTCGGCCATCTTGTGTCCATGGGGTATTTGGGGAAATTGTTGCAGCGAGCGTTTTCTGGCTCGGTGCTATTCACTGACAAGCTTTCAATAGTTGCGGGCGTTTTTGTCCCAGCTGCCTTCGAATTTGCTGGCAAGCCCGTGACTGAAGCGGTGCAGGGGTACGTAGCCGCTTTCATAGTCTTGGCGGTCGGCGGAGGCATTGTTCTCAGGCTCCTAACCGCGCCATACTTCATTTGGAAAGAGGATCAAGGTCGGATTAGCGCCTTGCAAAGCGCGCTCGATGCACCGGCTCAAAGGCAGAGAGAGAAGCTTGCGGAACTGATCGCTCAGGAACGAATAAAGACCGTTGAAGTGATAACGCGCGTTAGGCGCACGATCATCAACTTCGAAAAGACGCAGGAGGAAAAGAGACTTGCCTTTCACGGCGCGGAAATACAATCCGACAAGTTCTTTCACGACCCCATGTTTGCTCAGGCATGGTACGATTTTTACGACGCATGCAACTTGGCGTATTCGGAATGGCAGGATGCGCAAGGGGAAGATCCGACCGGAGAGGCGCGAAGAAAGTTCAACCGAGCGCGCGGGCTGGTTGATGCCTGCGCCAGTGCTCTAACCGACTACCTACTAATCGAAAAACCACCGGAGCTTAGTCCTGAGGATCGTCAGGCGCTGAGTGCGCCACGTAATGCCGAAGCAAAGAGGATCGCGCCACAATGAATGACGGGCGTGGGTCTAAACATCTTCCCGAAACCGATGTGGAAAGAGCGGCAAGACGAAAAGCGTCGAATGAATTTAGCATAGCAAGAGGGCTCGGCCTGATGTCTGGCGGATGATAACTGCCGCGCCGGTCGTGATGATGATTTGTCGGCCCCCGATGCTGATTTGCGCGTCATGCGGTAGCTTGGGATACCTTAGTTTTTGAGGCATGCCGAAACCGAAGCGTGCTATTGACGTGACTGACACGGAGTGGATTCGTAGGCCTATCGACCATGCTGCAACTCAACGCCGCAAAGTTTTTCGACACAATCTTGGAAGTCCGGCGGATCAAGACCGTCATCGACGCATCATTTGATGACGCAACGCGGTCTTCCGACGTCGTTGATGAAGTGCGAGCAAATTTGCAGGGAAGCTTTGAGGAGTTGGCCGCTGCAACGAGTTTCATAGGTGCCGAAGTGGCATCCATGGCTGCCGATAGGATGGCGTCCCTCTTGGCCGGGGACAACAAGATCAAAGTTACAGCGATAAGGGACAGCATTGCCGACGTTGAAAGCCGTCTGCGGGATGAATGCCAGCTTGTGTCTTTCATCGTTTTGAACAGGAATCAGAAGAAACTGTTCGCTCCTGCGAACGATCTTGTCGACGGATGGGATATACAGCGAATTTTTCCCGACGCAGCTAGGGAACTGGAAGAGGCGTGTAAATGCTTGTCTCTACAACGTCCAACAGCGGCTGTTTTCCATGCGATGCGAATGTTGGAGGTCGCGATCAATAAGCTTGCCGGCTTACTGGAGCTGCCAGACCCCGTGAAGCCTGCTGAACGAAACTGGGGCATCATACTTTCAAAGATCAAGGATCGGATCGAAGAGAAATATCCTGCTAAAAGCCGAATGGCCAACTCAGACGGAGCAGCGTTTGACAGAATATATGCATCGTTAGATGCTGTAAAAAATCCATGGCGCAATGGTACGATGCATGTGGAAAACTTCTACACCGATTCTGAGGCGCTCCATATCGTTCGCTGTGTTGCTGTTCTGTTTCAGAATCTGGCGCACTATTGCGAGCCTGAGGAAGTAGCATTGCCGAAAACTGGGAGCCCGTTCGAGTGACTGCCTGCCCGGCAAGCCGTCAGGTTGGGACGTTCCGCGGTCGCATCTGCGGCAGCGCGTGGTTGGTAAACTGCAGGTTCCTGTCGACCGGTCGGCATCGATCTGTAATCTCGGGTCAGCACCCGAACTCGCGAAGGCATGGGTGAACCCGAACAATGGTTGAAGACGGCACGATGAACGACGACAAAGAAGCTTCCCCGCCTCGTCGAGTAAGTCCCGCTGTCGAGCGGCTCCAAAAATCTGTAGCTGGAATGCTTGAAAGAACCGACAAGCTTATAAAGCAGACGCACCTCGGTCGGGTGCTAACCTACTCGGCTTTTTTGGAAGAAGAGCTTCGTGAGACGATAACGAGTCACTTGGTTCGTAAATCGAAAAACATGGAAGAAGTGATTTACGACAATAATGGCCCACTCTCTACCTTTTCTGGTAAGATAAAAATTGCCTCAGCATTCGGAATAATATCAGTGGAACTTGCGGCCGAGCTTCACAAAATCAGGGAAATTCGAAACAAATGCGCCCATACGCGTACGCCATTAACATTCGAGACCCCGGAGATCATTGAAGAGATAAACAAGCTATCGAATGCGCGCAAGGACATGACGCCCGAGGCCGCATTTACAGAAGCCTTTGGCATGGCCGTTCGGGGCCTCGCCAGCTCCAAAAAGGTCGAAGACCCCCGGCAGGCGAAGACCAGACGCCGACTCCTGGCGGATAACCGGCGTTCTGCCAAGCTTTGCGGGGGCAGCCGCCGCGTTCGGCCTGCGCCCCCTGTTTCAAGTTCTGACGCTGAATTGCGCGTGCTCAGCGCTTTTTTCGGTATGCGCCAAAGGCTCTTGACTGCCACTGCGGACAAGTTAGCTTCTACCGCGTGCCTTGAGAGAAGCGGCCCTTGGCGCCTTAGAATAAGCTGCGCTGATAACCGACGATTGGGGGAGCCTTTACGTCGTAGACAACGAGCAGCACGGCTGCCCACCAAAACTCCGCAGACCTCAACCTAGCTCGCCCGCCCCTAGTGATCGGCGGTTGCGGCCCTAAGAGCATTCGGAGAAAGTTATGCAGACGCAAAACGGCTACTGGTGGGCTATCAGCATTCACCCAGACGATGACGGTCAACCCGAGATCATCTATGTCAGCGGCAACGAAGCATCACGCATGATCGATGACTGGGGCTACCATGTCGGGGAATTCGATCTGCTCCATCACGTCGATACCGGTGCCTGGCCGCAAGAGGGAAAGCTAACGGAGCGGGAGCTTCTGGACGAGGGCTACACCGTCGACCCAGCTTCCGTCCATGACGGGTATTGGTGGGCAGTCAGCTACGAAGATGCTGCACCCATGATCGTCCGCATCGAAGGCGATACAGTCCATCGGATCGATGGCGAGGACCGACTCAACGACTACGAATTCCTATTGCCCATCGACACGAGCAACTGGCCGAATCCGTCGATTGAGGTCTTGAATGAAGACGACGGCTAGGCTGACTGGGCGACGCAGTGCTTTCCCCAGGCATCGAACACCGTGCGCTTCGCCTCGAAAAAGTCGGAACGCTGATAGGCGCGGCTGACCTCAGTGCCCACGACGTGGCCGAGGCAACGCTGCATGATGTCGTCCGCATAGCCGCCCGCCTCTACGCCCCACACCGCGAGCGATGTGCGGAAGCCATGCGGCTTAACGGCTAGTTCAAGGTCCGCGAGCAGGTACTCGAACGTGTGGCTCGACAACGGGCGGTCATGTAGGCGGCCCTTGAAGACCAGTGCGTCGGGCTCGCGGTTCGATTTGATCTCGGCAAGGACTGCCTTTGCTTGCGCCGACAGCGGTACCACATGCTCGCGGCGAGTTTTGTATTCGGACGCCGGAAAGACCAGCCTGTCGTCCTTAATGTGACGCCAGCGCAGTTCACGCGCTTCCTTCTGACGCAGCCCGCATAGGATCGTGAAGCGAAAGGCACGAGCACCCTCCCCTCCAACCCGTGAAGACGCTGCATGACATTGCTGACACCTGCCCAAGAAAGCGCGGCGTGGTGGACGGTCGCCTTGCGAAGTTGCGGCAGCAGGACGGCGATATGGCCCCTTAGACGAGCCGGGTTCAGGCTTTTTGGCCGATACCGCTTGGCGACAGCGAAATCCAGAACCCGCTCAATGAAAGAACGAAGGTAAGAGCCGGTCGGCGTGCCCCAAATAGGACGCAGCGCGTCAACCACGTGGTCGTCGTCGACGGTCTCAACGGGAAGCCCCACCACGTCCTTGAGCCAATTGGCGCAATACCCCTTGTAGCGGTCAGTTTGCGCAGGCACCCATCGACCAGAATTTGCGGTGATGAACTCGTCGGCGACGAGCCCGAACGTTTGCAGTTCGGCACGTATGGCTGCTTCCTTCTCAGCCTTGCGGTGTTCGATAGGGTCAAGGCCTTTTGCCCGCACGTCACGCGCATCACGCGCCTTCTCACGAGCAATTGACAGCGAAACCGCAGGGTAGCCGCCTAGGCCCATCTCCCGCCGCTTGCCCCGGTGGTCTACATAAATATAAAACCACGACCGCGTGTCGCCCGACACTCTCAGGTAGAGCGAGCCGCCGTCGCCATAGATGCCTGGCTTAATCTGCGCTCGCTTCAACCACGTATCGGTCAGTTTGTTGACAGCCCTTGCCATGCCCGTTCCTTTGTCTGCAAACGCCCTAAATCAGTGTCATCAACGCATAGGACATGACACGCCGAGCGCGAAAGGAGAAATTATGGTTTTGGCCCCGTCAACCATAATTCGCGTACGTGTTCGGCAATGTGCAGCAATGTGCGAAGCGCTTATGCACCAATGTGCAGTTCTCACCTTAAAGTATTGAATATAAAATGGAAAATACGATACCTCCGCCCTCGATCTCGCGAATAATCCCACTGATTCTGCTGTTGCATTGTTCATGGAAAACATGGATCTCGACCGTCATCGCGACCTCGCTGCCGGCGATCGCTGTCGATATCCACACCAGCCCGATCGCGCTGAAGTTGGCGCTGACGGCCTATCTGGTGTCGCTGGCGATCTTCATTCCGATCAGCGGCTGGATGGCGGACCGGTTCGGCGCCAAGAACGTGTTTCGCGCCGCGATCGGCGTGTTCATCGTCGGCTCGGTCTGCTGCGCCATCTCCAATTCACTGCCGGCCTTCGTCGTGTCGCGGTTCCTGCAAGGCATGGGCGGCGCGATGATGACGCCGGTCGGGCGCTTGGTGCTGGTGCGGGCCACGCCCAAGAGCGAGCTTGTCGCGGCGATGTCATGGCTGACCGTGCCGGCGCTGGTCGGCCCGCTGGTCGGGCCGCCCATCGGCGGCTTCATCACCACCTATTTCACCTGGCACTGGATCTTTCTGATCAACGTCCCGATCGGGCTGATCGGCATCTGGCTTGCCACCCGCTTCCTGCCGCAAACCGACCCTGCGGAAACGCCGCCGCTCGACTTTCCAGGCTTCGTGCTCAGCGGCCTTGCCGCTTCCGGCGTCGTCTTCGGCCTTTCGGTCGTGAGCTTGCCCGCCTTGCCGCCGATGGTCGGTTTCCTCACCGTGGCGGTCGGCGTGATCTCCGGCGTGCTCTATCTGCTGCATGCCCGGCGGGCCAAGAACCCGCTGCTGGCGCTGGAGCTGTTTCGCAATCAGGTGTTTCGCGCCTCCGTGCTCGGCGGCTCGCTGTTTCGCATCGGCATCGGCGCCGTGCCGTTCCTTTTGCCGCTGATGTTCCAGATCGGTTTCGGCCTGACGCCGTTCCAATCCGGCATGATCACCTTCGTCTCGGCGATCGGCGCCATCGGCATGAAGTTCGTGACCGCACTGCTTTTCCGGCTCGCCGGGTTCCGCCGGGTGCTGATCTGGGGCTCGCTGATCGCTGCCGCCTCGATCGCCATCTACGGCCTGTTCACCCCCGAAACACCCTATGCGCTGATGCTGGCGATATTGCTGGTCGGCGGCTTCATCCGTTCGATGTTCTTTACCGGCGTCAACGCGCTCTCCTATGCCGACATCACGCCCACCGACACCAGCAAGGCGACGCCGATCACGGCGGTGTTCCAGCAATTGTCGATCGCGCTCGGCGTGGCGCTGGCCGGCGGCATCCTCGAAGTCTCGACGTCGATCCATGGCGGAGGGCTGACGCTCAACGATTTCCACATAGCCTTCTTCATCGTCGCGGCGGTGTCGGCGGTGGCATCGTTCAGCTTCATGCGGTTGGCGCCGGATGCCGGCAACGCCGTGTCCGGCCACGGCAAGCTGACCACGCCGAAGACGTTGGAAACGGTCGGAACGGCGGGGAAATAGGGCGGCCAAATTGGTTCGTCGGCGTCTCCCGACGCTTCGTTATGATCGAAAATCGAGAAATTTGACGAAGCGTTTTTAGCCGGAAATTCTCGCGTTTTTGAGACAAAGCAAGCAACTTGGCCTCATTGCCTCGCGAACTGGCTGCACCACATCGACCCCACGGATATCGGATAATGTCTGCTGCGAGAGAGGAGATACGTCATGTCGGCTTCGGCATTGGGGCGCGGCGCATTGCTGGGATGGTGGAATATTACGTCTTTTCATGCCGAGTTGGAGGATACTGGCGAGTGCGTGGACGCTTTCGGCGTCGACCCTCTCGGCCACCTGGTCATCAGCCATGACCGGATGATGTCGATCCTCACATCCAGAGAGCGCGCCGACAAAGACCCCGCAGCACTCTTCGAAACGATGATAGCCTACTCCGGCTCGTGCCGTATCGAGGATGATGCCAAGCTCGTCATAAAGGTAGACGCAGCGTGGCATCCGGCTTGGGTCGGCTCTGAACAAGTTCGATTCTTCAAGGTTGACGGCGACACTCTGTCAATGACCACGGCTTGGCAAACCCATCCGAAGTTCCCCAGGCGAATGGCGCGCGGCGTGCTGACGGCGCAAAGGTTATAAGTGTCGATCCAGGCACGGGGTCCGGCGTCCACTGGACGTTCCCGATCCGCCTGACGGCGGACCGGCAGTCGGCGGACAGATCAGCCGTCGGCGTCCTCCGGCCGTTCGCTATGGCTCAGGGCGCTCGAGTCCTTCGGGACTGGACGTCCCGATCCGCCTGGCTGCGGACCGGCCTCTCGCCCCTTGAAATCCTTGGCCAGCAGGTACAGCTCCACCGACTCATCGCGCGACGCCGGCGGCTTGACATGGTGGACCGAGCGGAAGTTCTTCTTGAGCATGGAGAGCAGCTCGTTTTCGGCGCCGCCCTGAAAGGTCTTGGCCAAAAAGTGGCCGCCCGGCTTCAGCACCGACAGCGCGAAATCGGCCGCCACCTCGCACAGATGCATGGTTCTGATATGATCGGTTCGCTTGTGGCCGGTCGTCGGCGCGGCCATGTCCGACAGCACGACATCGGGGTTGCCACCCAGAGCCTCGGCCAGCTTTTGCGGCGCTTCCGGATCGAGGAAATCCATCAGCAGCACCGGCGCGCCGGGCACCGCATCCATTTCGAGATAGTCGATGCCGACGACATGCGGGTTTTCCGCGGTCGACTTCGTCCGGGCGGCTGCCACCTGGCACCAGCCACCGGGCGCGGCGCCAAGGTCGATGACTTTCATGCCGGGCTTCAGGAGATGATGCTTGTCGTCGATCTCGATCAGCTTGTAGGCCGCGCGCGAGCGATAGCCGTCGGCCTTCGATCGCTGGACATAGGGATCGTTGATGTGGCGCTGCAGCCAGCGGCGTGACGATTCCTTCAGGCCGCTTTTCTTCTTGATCCGCGTCTTCAGCACGCGAATGCTGGCCGAGCCT
The DNA here is from genome assembly GCF_053005525.2 of Mesorhizobium sp. ORM8.1. Classification (NCBI taxonomy): domain Bacteria; kingdom Pseudomonadati; phylum Pseudomonadota; class Alphaproteobacteria; order Hyphomicrobiales; family Phyllobacteriaceae; genus Mesorhizobium; species Mesorhizobium sp. ORM8.1. The sequence continues at coordinate 482,762 of NZ_CM132600.1, forward strand.
GGCTTTTCCGGTTTCTTGGTCATTGGTTGATTTCTTGCTTCAGCATGATCTCCGGACGGCGACCGCGCGCTTCGTCAACGGCTTCCCCCACTCCGTCGCTGCTTCGCAGCGCCACCTCGCCCCTCCGGAGGGAGAGGAAAGGCGCCAGATGGAATCACCTCGCGTCCTTCCTCTGGGGGAGAGGTGTCGAGCGCGGCTCGACGGAGTGGGGTCGACTGTTCATACCCGGCTCCGCCCGTCATTGCGCCAGACGCCGTCATCGGCCATCAGCTCGCTCAATATGCCTTCGCGCAGGCCGCGGTCGGCGACGCGCAGCCGCTCGGACGGCCACACCGCGCGGATCGCTTCCAGGATGGCGCAGCCGGCAAGCACCAGATCGGCGCGGTCGGCGCCGATGCAGGGGTTTGCGCAGCGCTGTTGAAAATCCCAGCCGATCAGCCGCTCGATCATGCGATCGACGCTGTCACGGTCCATCCACAGCCCATCGACACGGCGACGGTCGTAGCGTTCGAGGTCAAGATGCACGCCGGCCAGCGTTGTCACCGTGCCCGAGGTGCCGAGCAGATGGAAATTGGGGCTGGCCAGCACATGCGAGAGCCGGTCGCGGCCGTCGAAGGTCCGCAGCCGCACCGCCACGTCCTCGACCATGGCGGCAAAGGTTTCGCGCGTCACCGTGCGGCCGCCGAACCGCTCGGCGAGAGAAACGACGCCGACCGGAAGCGACGTCCAGGATACGATGTGGTTGGCGAGCCGCGGCGAACGCCGCCCGGTCAAGTCGATCAGCGCGATCTCGGATGAGCCGCCGCCAATGTCGAACAGCACCACGCCTTGCGTGTCGCGCTCGACCAGCGAGCCGCAGCCCGAGACCGCCAGGCGGGCCTCGGTCTGGCGATCGATGATCTCGAGCTTCAAGCCCGCCTCGCGCTCGACCCGTTCGAGGAATTCGACGCCGTTGGCGGCCGAGCGGCAGGCCTCGGTGGCGATCAGCCTTGCTTTGCGAATCCGACGGTTGCGCAGCTTCTCGCCGCAGATTTTCAGCGCTTCGACCGCGCGGTCCATCGCCGCCTCGCCGAGACGGCCGGAAGCCGTCAGCCCCTCGCCCAGCCTGACGATGCGCGAGAAAGCGTCGATGACGCGAAACTGGCCATGACGGCCGGGAACGGCGACCAGCAGCCGGCAATTGTTGGTGCCGAGATCGAGCGCGGCAAAAACCGGCAGTTCCTGGAATGGCGGGCGCGGCCCGCCCTGAACCGGTGGTCTGGGCAGCGCCTGCGGCGGCTCGGGTTGGGGTTGGCTTGCCGGGCTGATGACCGGCGCCGGCGGCGCGGCGCCGTTCTCGTCGCGGGCGAAAACCTTGCGGCCGCGCCGGCGCTACGACGCTTGCGCGACTTGCCCTTTTGCTCGCCGTGATGGTCAGCCTGCTTCTGGCTGGGATGCTTTTGGTCGGCATGTCGTTGGTCGGCATGTCGTTGGTCGGCATGTCTGGCATGCGCGCCCGCATGGCGGCTGAACCGCCCGGCGGGCGGACCCGCCGCACCTGTCGGCGATGCCCCGGACACACCCACTGCCGACGCGCCAGCGCCGGTGTCGTGGTCTTCCACTTCAGTTCCTTTCGGCGCCGCGCGAACCGGAGACGGACGCAGCAGGCACCTCGATTTGTTTCAAAGTTGGCGACAGAGTAGCAGTGCGATCGGCAATCACCAAGAGCGCCGGTCCGTTTTTTGGCGCCGTCATGCCGGGGCAATGTCTTGCCGGTTGAATAGCCGGCTTCAATCAGGCATGTCTGAAATGAAGCTGGACACGCAAAACCCAAGGGGCAACATCGACGCATGAGCCGTAAAGCATGACGATCCCGCGATGAACTGGAAACGCTATTTCTGGCCGGTCATCGGCATCGCGGCCGTGGCGTTCTCGCTGTGGCTGCTCGTTCATGAGCTGCGCGGCATTTCGTTCAACGACGTCTGGGCCGGCATTGCCGCCATACCGCCGCGCGGCTGGGTGCTGGCGGCGCTGAGCTCGATCATCGCCTATGCCTCGCTTGCCGGCTACGACCACATCGCGCTCTTGCATATCGGCAGACGCGTATCGTGGCTGTTCGTCACGCTCTGTTCCTTCACCACCTACGCCGTGTCGCACAATATCGGCGGCTCGGTGTTTTCGGGCGCGGTGATCCGCTACCGCGCCTACGGCACGAGAGGGCTGACCGGCCAGGAGGTCGGCGTTCTGGTGGCGATCTGCTGGTTCACCTTTATCCTGTCCAGCGTTTTCCTCGGCGGCCTCGTGCTGTTGCTGGAGCCACAGATCACCGACCGTTTCACCGGCGCGCCGCATCATAGCGCAGCGTTCGCCGCCGGGTTCGCCATGCTGGTGCTTGTCGGCGCCTATGCCTTCGGCAGCTGGCTGCGCCTCAGGCCGCTGAAGATCGGCTCTTTCCAACTGCATTATCCGGCGCTGCCGATCGTAGCCAGACAATTGCTGATCGGCCCGGTCGAATTGCTGGCGGCCGCGGCGATCATCTATTTTGCCCTGCCGGCGGCCGGCAATCCCGGCTATTTCGTCGTGCTCGGCGTGTTCATGGTGTCGTTCTCGATCGGGCTGTTGTCGCATGCGCCGGGCGCGCTCGGCGTGTTCGAGGTCGTCTTCCTCACTGGACTTTCGGACATGGATCCCGCGGGCGTGCTTGCCGCCCTTCTGGTGTTCCGGCTGTTCTACCTCGTCATTCCGCTGGTGATCGGGCTGTGCGTGGTGCTGTTCTTCGAGCACTCGCAATACAGCAAGAGCGAAAGCTGAGGCGTTCCGCCTCGCCCCTGCCGGCGAACCCAATGCATGTCGCCCAATAGTGCGCAGCGTTTTGGGGTAACGACATGCGTCGGACAAAAGCCTAAAAAGCCTGCGATTGGACGCAGCTGCGGGCTTGACTATTTTCCGATGGCGGCTACAAGGCAGCGCTCGCGGCACATAGCCGTCGGCTTCGCGCGTTACCAGACGCACCTGCTGGGGAATAGGTTAACGGTAGACCCACGGACTCTGACTCCGTTAGTCCTGGTTCGAATCCAGGTTCCCCAGCCAAGCATTCCACAACAAATACACGGCCTGGTGGGCAATTTTGACCTCTTTCGATTTTGCATCGTTATGCTTGTGCGAAAGGTTCTGCACGATGCCGCGTCATGCCCACCGATAGCCGGTACATTCTCGAAAGCGCCGCCCGAGGATGCGTGATGCTTTCCGAGGGCGAGTTCGTCATCGACAGGCTGGTGAAATATCTCGGCAACGGGAGGATCCGCTGGCACATCGAATTCCGTGGGCATCGCATCGAGTTGACGACGGGCCAGATCAAGAAGCAGCCTGCCTTGCGTAGGAAGATACTCGAACAGGCCGGCGTGCTGCCACCCCAGCGTACCGGTGTCGACTACCGGCGATGGGCGCTCGAACTGAGGAAGAATGCCATCGAGCTTCCCTGGCGCGATAGACCGGTCGATGCCGGTTTCGCCATCGACAGGCTGGCCAGCCACGGGGATGGGCGCTGGACAGTCGAATACCAAGGCAAGGCCATCAAATTCACGACGACCAAACTGCGCAGGCAAGTCAGCTTCCGCAAACGCATGCTGGCTAAGGCCAAGGTGTTGCCGCCCGAGTTGGCCCCGCCTGCCTATCGCAAGTGGATGGACTGGCTGATGCAAAACGCGACCGAGGCTCTGCCGCCGGCCGGCGAAGTCTCGATGACCGAAAAAAGTTGGCTTGACGACCTGCCGGAGCTGGCCGGCTGGCAAGATGAAGCGCTGCCGGAAGGGACCGACTAGGTCCGTAACCAGAACAAGAGCCTCTAAAACGTTCGTATGCGAACGGTTTCATCGTTGTTTGCAAGGCTTCCGTCCAGTTTGGCTTTCCGCATGCACAGTTGCCGTTTCGAAACAAATGCGCGCTCAACCGGCATCAAGCCGAAACACAATCGCGGCAAAACCGTCGTCGACCGGCATGACCGGAATTTAAGCAAAGGAAACTTTGAAATGTCCAAGATTCTTCGCAATACATTTCTCGCAGTTGTTGCCGTTGCTGGCCTGACCGGCTCGGCTTACGCTCAGAGCGCGGCCGTCAATTCGTGCAGCAACCATGACAGTTACTGGAGCCAGTGCCTGGGCGCCGCGAACAATGGCCACAGTGACCGCGGAAGCGATCGTCGTTAAATCTGCAAGTTCCGTTGGGGAAGAGCCTCGCAGGCATCTCGCCGGCGAGGCTCTTTGCGTTCGGTCAGCCGTTCGGATAATAGCCGCCGTCGGCGCCGTCGCCGATATAGGTTCCCTGGCCGGTGGCACGCTGAAGCCGCTGATCCAGCTCATTGATCTGCCCCAGCTTCGAACGACTCGAAGTCGACGCCGTGCGCTGAATGGTGTCCGCCTGCAGCATCAGATCGCGGGCTTGGGCCTGTGAGATCTTGCCGGCCTGCCTGGCCTCAATGATACCCTGCTTCACTCCGGCCAACTGATCCAACGCCGCTTTGGCTGCCGGGTCCGCAGGCACCGATGCCGTCGTCATGGTGTCGACCGCCCTGTGGTGACGGTGCACCGCATAGGCGCTTGAAAGCGGTATAGCCGCGAAGATCGATGCGGCCGCTATGATTTTTGGTATGAAAGAGCGCATGATGACATCTCCCTACGATGGGGAAACGATAGAATCGCTTCTCCGAAAATGGGGCCGTCTGGTCGCGTCGTGTCGCGGTGTAGGCCATTCATCGCCGGCGGTACTCGGCCCGCAAAGAGATGTAAGAAACTGCCCGGCCGTTGACATGACGAGGCACGCAAACGTTATCGGAAGTGATCGGGCGTTGAATCGTGGCTGCGCCTAAAGGCAGGTCCTTCCGCAAAGCTTGCGAGCTTCAGGTCAGGTCCGCCACCGAACTGTTCAAATCATGGCGACCTTTGCCACTTGCGGCGCGCAATTCGCCGAGCGCCATGTCGCGCATCACCCGCTCGTCGAGCAGCATCTCCTGCTCGGCGTCGGAGCCCCAGTCGAATGCCGCGGCCGACGACGACGTCGGCTGCTGAAATAGCAACGCCGCCGTTGTATTCTATCGAATATATTGAGAGGCCGAGAGCGCTCGACTACCGGAACTCGCTCAGGGACAAATTGACGTCATTGCACAGATTGCTGCAGAGGGCCTGAAGGGACTCGGGGTCTATACCTATCCTGCGGGCACGTGCGAACGCTTCTTTCGCCTCCGTGGACTTGTTGGCTTTTATGTAGTCGGAGGATTTCACCAGCCATGCGATCGTCACCAGCGAACGGCTCCAGCCGGAGGGTTTTTACTGAGTGCGTGCTGGAGGATATTTGCCAGGACATGTGTTTGGAGCCGCCCTCGGTAGCAAAGGCGGCGAATAGATGGCCACGTTATGCCGCTCTTCAGCCGCGACCGACGACCAGCTTAAGCGAGCAGTCGATTCCGATGACGCCGTAATTGGCGTCGCCGGCGCTGCCGTCACTGTGTCCCAAAGCCAAGGGCCGCTCCTCCTGAAAGACGAAGCGGCCCTGGCATCGTTCGATGACCGGTTTTTAACAGCCGGCTATTCAGCCGCCTCATAGCCGGCGATGCCCTTGATCTCGAGGAAATCCTCCAGGCCATATTCGGCGTATTCGCGGCCGTTGCCGGACTGCTTGTAGCCGCCGAAAGGCAGGCCGGCATCCCAGGTCGGATAGTTGATGTAGACATTGCCGGAACGCATGCGGGCAGCCACGTCGCGCGCCTTCTCGATGTCCTTGGCCTGGATGTAGGAGGCAAGGCCGTAGACCGTGTCGTTGGCCTGTTCGACCGCCTGCTCGACGCTGTCGTAAGGCATGATCGACAGCACCGGGCCAAAAATTTCCTCGCTGGCGATGCGCATGTCGTGCGTCACGTTGGCGAACACTGTCGGGCGGATGTAGTAGCCGCGGTTGAGTTCGGCCGGACGACCAGGGCCACCGGCGACCAGGGTGGCGCCCTCGTCGATGCCGCTCTGGATCAGATCCTGGATCTTATCGAACTGGATCTGGCTGACCACCGGGCCAAGCTTCGAGCCGGCCGCGTCAGCCGGACCGACGGTAAATTTCTCGGCCGCCGTCTTGGCGTAACCAGCCGCCTCGTCGTGACGGTCGCGCGGCACGAACATGCGGGTCGGCGCGTTGCAGGACTGGCCTGAGTTGCCGAAGCAGCCGGCGACGCCCTTGGTGACGGCCCTTTCGAGGTCGACATCCGGGAACAGGATGTTGGCCGACTTGCCGCCGAGTTCCTGATGTACGCGCTTGACGGTATCGGCGGCGGCCTTGGCGACCAGGATGCCAGCGCGGGTCGAACCGGTGAAGGACATCATATCGATGTCGGGATGGCTGGACAGCGCCTGGCCGACGCCCGGGCCGTCGCCGTTGACGAGATTGAAGACGCCCTTCGGCACGCCGGCCTCGTCGATGATCTCGGCGAAGATGATGGCGTCAAGCGGCGCGATCTCCGACGGCTTCAGCACCATGGTGCAGCCGGCGGCAAGTGCCGGACCGACCTTGCAGGTGATCTGGTTCAGCGGCCAATTCCACGGCGTGATCAGGCCGACAACGCCGATCGGCTCCTTGACGATGAGGGACGAGCCTTTGACATGGCGGAACTGGAAGCTCTTCAGCACTTCCGCCATCTTCTCCAGATGCGCCTGGCCGACGCCGACCTGGCTGTCCAGCGCGAACTGGCGCGGCGCGCCCATTTCGCGCGAGACGGCAAGCGCCAGATCCTTGCTGCGTTTCTTGTAGATTTCGATGATGCGGTTGAGGATGTCGAGGCGCTCCTCGACCGAGGTGAAGCCGAATGTATTAAAGGCGCGCTTGGCGGCGGCGACCGCTTTGTCGACATCGACCTTGGTGCCGAGCGAAATCTGCGCGAAAGCGTCCTCGTTGGACGGATCGATGACGTCGAAATTGTTCGGCACCACCGGATCGACCCAGGCGCCGTCAATATAGAACTGCAGATTGTGGGACATGGAATTCTTCCTCGTCGATATCTCTGATGTGGTGAGGTGCGATCGCCGGATCGTCGTATCGCCTCAGAGATAACGATGCGGCCATAGCGATGTCAAACGCAAGGGCGGGCGATTGAGCCAGGGGAACACCCCCGGCGGGCGCAGCTCATGCAGTGTGGTGCGTGACACTCGGCCACGCAGCCAGCAGTTCCCTGGTGTAGGCCTCGCGCGGCGCGCCGAACAGCGCCCCGACCTCGCCGCCCTCGACCACCTTGCCCGCCCGCATGACGACGGCGTTCTCGGCGATCAGGCGCACGACCGCGAGATTGTGGCTGATGACGACCAGCGTGATGTTGTCGGAGCGACGGATGTCCTGCAACAAATTGAGCAGGTCACCCTGCACCGAGACGTCGAGCCCGGCGGTCGGCTCGTCGGCAATCAGGATCGAGGGCTTCATCAAAAGCGCACGGGCAATCGCCACCCGCCGCGCCTGCCCGCCGCTGATCTCGTGCGGGTATTTGTCGACGACGCTTGCCGGCAGCCCGAGCCGCTTGAGGATCACGGCCAGGCGTTCATGAGTTGCCGCATACGGCTCCTTCAGCACCGTGCCGACCTCGTTCATCAAGGTGCGTATGCGGCTGCGCGGCGACAGCGAGGCGGCCGGGTCCTGGAAGATCGGCTGGATGAAACTGGCGCGCCGTTTCAGCGCCGCGCGGCCATGGCCTAGCGGATTGCCGAGAATACGTATCTCACCCGCGTCGAGCCACTGCAGCCCGAGCACCGCGCGCATCAGCGTCGTCTTGCCGGAGCCGGATTCGCCGACGATGCCAAAACATGTGCCTTGCGGGATCGACAGCGAAACGCCGTCCAGCGCCGCCGTCTGGCCGAAGCGCAGCTGCGCGTCGTGAATAGAGATCGCGTCGGTCATGGCGTCGCCAACCGCAGGCAGCGGGCGCCATGCGAAGCGCTTCCGGCGACGGCGTAGTCGCCGGGAACGATTTTTGCGCAATCCTCGAATGAGACATCGCAGCGGCCTTTGAAGATGCAACCCGGCGGACGCCGGCGCGGGTCAGGCAACTCTCCAGCGATAACGGTGAAGCGGTTTTGCGCCGCATCGGGGTCGCGCTCGCGATCGATCGGCACCTCGCAGTCGAACAGCATGCGGGTGTAAGGGTGGCCGGGCTGACGCTGGACGTCGCGCACCGTGCCGCTTTCCAACCGCTCGCCGGCATAAAGCACCGAGATCCGGTCGCAATGCTCGGTGACCAGTCCCAGGCTGTGCGTGATCAGAAGCACCGCGCAGCCGATGCGGTCGCGCAGGCCGATGATCTCGCGCATGATCTGCGCCTCGACGGTGACATCGAGCGCCGTCGTCGGTTCGTCGGCGATCAGCAGCGCCGGCTCCGACAGAAGCGCCATGGCGATCACCACGCGCTGGCGCATGCCGCCGGACAGTTCGTGCGGGTACTGCTGCATCCGCTGCTTCGGATTGCTGAGCTTGACCTTGGCGAGCGCATCCTCGGCCTGTGCTGCCCGGGTCTTGCGGTCGCTGCCAGGCGAACGCCGGCGCAGCACTTCTATGAGCTGGGTGCCGATGGTGAAGACCGGATTGAGCGACAGCATCGGATCCTGGAAGATCATCGCCATGCCGCGGCCGCGCAACGATGCCGTGGCGTTGGGCCTGGTCAGGTCGAACTGCCTGCCCTCGATGGTGGCGGTGCCCGACGTCACCCTGGCATTGGCGGCGAGCAGGCCCATCAGCGCGAAAGCAACGGTGGATTTGCCGCTGCCGGATTCACCGACAAGGCCCAGCATCTCGCCCTTCTGGATGTCCAGCGAGACATCGCGCAAAGCATGCGCGGCGCCGATCGGCAAATTGTAGTCGACCGAAAGATTGCGCAGCGAAATCGTCATCAGCGCGCCCCCGCCGACTTGGGATCGATGACACGCCGCAGCGCCTCGCCAAGCAAGGTCGCGCCAAGTGTCGCGACGGCCAGTACGAGGGCTGCCGTGATCGTCGGCCACCACGACTGGTTGATCGACACGAAGCCGTCCTTGATCAGCGTGCCGAGCGATGATTTCGGCGGCTGCACGCCGAAGCCGAGGAACGACAAGGATGCCTCGAAGGCGATGACGACCGGCAGGTTCATGCTGGCCAGAACGATGATCGGCCCGGCGACATTGGGCAAAAAGTGGCGCACGATAATGGTCCCTGGATGGACCGCCAGCATGCGCTCGGCCTCGATGAAGCTCAGATTGCGCAAGGTGCGCGCCCGGGCCCGCGCCATGCGACCGAATTGCGGGATGAAGACGACCGTGACCAGAAGCACGAAGGTGGCCGATCCCTTGCCGTAAAGCGCGATCAGCGCGAAGGCCAGGATCAGTGGCGGGAAGGCGTTGACGATGTCGAACACCGCCGTCACCGCGCGGTCGACCCAGCCGCCGGCGATGCCGGCGACGATGCCGATCAGCGAGCCGATGGTCGAGGAGATGACGACGATCATCACCGCAAGCGTCAGCGCATAGCGCGTGCCGACCGACGTGCGCGCGAACAGATCGCGGCCGAGATTGTCGGTGCCGAGCAGATGCGCGATGCCAGGTGCCGCGAAGCGCGCCTTGATGTCGAGCACGTTCGGGTCGGGGCTGACCAACGGCCCGACGAGCGCGAACACGAGGATAATGATGGTGAAGGCAAGGCCGAGCCGGCCGTCGCGTTCCGAACAGATGCGCCGCAGCGCCCACATCGCCTCACTCATCCGCGGCCCGCCGCGACGCGCGGGTCGAGCAGCGCGTTGACCATGTCGACCACCAGGTTGGCGAGGATATAGAAGGCGACGATGAAGATGACGCAGGCCTGCACGACGGGATAGTTGCGCTGCGCGATCGAGTTGAAGATCAGGCTGCCGATGCCGGTGCGCGCGAAGATGATCTCGACCACCACCGAACTGCCGATCAGGTCGCCAAGCCCGATGCCGAGGATCGACACCACCGGCACCAGCGCGAGCTTGAGCGCGAACAGCCCGACAATGCGATATTCGGAAACGCCGTAGGCGCGCAGCGTGCGCACATGGAGTTCGGCGAGCGTGTCGAGGAGTGCTGCCCGCACCAGCCGCGAGATGTAGCCGATCCAGCCCAGCGCCAGCGCCACCGAGGGCAGGATGAGATGCTGCAGGCGGTCGACGATATCGCCTGGATTGCCGGCGCCCGCCACCGGCAGCCAATGCAGGCCGATGGCGAAGATCAGGAACAGCACGACCGAGACGACCAGTGTCGGGGTGGTGATGAAGGAAATCGACAGCAGCGCCAGGCCGCTGTCGAGCCATGATCCCGGCCTCAGCGCCGCGATGATCCCAATCGGGATGCCGACGAGAAGCGCCAGCGCCAGCGCGCTGAAGGCCAGCGCCAGCGTGTTGGGAATGACCTCGAGCACGAGTTCGAGGATCGGCCGGTGCGAGACGACGTCCTCACCGAAATTGCCGGTCGCAGCGCGGCTGACGAACAGCCAGAGCTGCTCGACAAAACTGCGGTCGAGGCCCATGTCATGCACGATCTGGGCGCGCAATTGCGGCGTGGCGCGCGGGCCGAGCATCACCGAGGCAAAATCGCCCGGAACCAGGCGCACCATGAGGAACAGGAGCAGCGTGGCGCCGACGATGGTCAGCGCCATGGAGCCAAGCCGCGTCGCGATGAAGGCGGCTGTCCGTTGCGTTCTGGTCATGCGGCTCCCCGTCCGAGGCGTTGCCGAGCTCAAGCCTTGTCGAAAAACTCGAACTGCCAGTCCTTGCCGTTGGGCAGGAATACCGGCTTCAGCCAGGCCGCGTCGACGAAGAAGTTGCGGCCATGCGTGATCCAGATGCAGGACGCCGATTCATCGAGCAGTTTCTGCATGTTGATGTAGATCTCCTCGCGCTTGGCTTTATCCAGCGTCTCCAGCCCTTCCTGGTGCAGCTTGTCGAATTCCGGGCTGTTCCAGCGCTGCCAATTCCACAGGCCGATCTGGCTGGCGAGGAACCACTGCGTCTGGAAGCTCGGGTCGAATTTCGACGTGTAGGGAATGAGCGTCAGCTCGAGGTCCTTGCTGGCATTGTCGGCGCCGAGCGCCCAATAGGCGCCGGAATCCATGGCGTTGATGTTGATGGTGATGCCGACCTCGGCGAGATTGGCCTGAACGATCTGGGCGACCGCCAACGAAGTGGCGTCGTTGAGGCAGGTGAAGGTGAAGGCAAGGTTGGATTTGCCGGCCTCGCTCAGCAATTGCTGCGCCTTGGCCACATCGCGGTTGTAGAGCGGCGCATCGGCCCAGTTGCCGAGCAGCCCAGGCGCCAGCAGCGTTTTGGCACGCGAGGTGGCGCCGGAATAGGCGCCCTGGATGATGGCGTCGACATCCACCGCCCAGCGGATCGCCTGGCGCACCTTGAGATCGGCCAAATCGCCCTTTTCGACATTGATGCCGATCCAGGTGTAGTCGATGCCAGGGATGTCGATGACCTTGGTGTCCGGCAGGCCCTTGGCGGTGCCAAGCTGGTCGGCATCGAAGGCGGTGAAGTCTAGTTCCTTGGCCTGATAGGACAGGAACGCGGTCTTGTGCTCGGGGATGATCTTGCCGGTGATCTCCTCGAAATGCGCCTTGTACGGGCCTTTGTAATCGGGGTTGGCGGCGAGCACGAACTGCTCCTTCGGCCGCCATTCCTTGAGCACCATCGGACCGGAGCCGATCAGCGTCGTGGCGATCTTGTCGCCAAGCTGCTCGGTGGCCTTCTTCGACAGGATCGCGCCGGAGGCATCGCAGATGCCGATCAGCCAAAGTGCTGCCGACGGATGCTTGAGGATTAGCTTTCCAGTGTATTTGCCGGTGACCTCGACCGACTTCAGCGCTTCCAGATCGTCGGCATAGGTGAGCTTCTTGCCGTTCGCGTCGCCGTTGATGTAGCGGTCATAGGTGAACTTGACATCGTCGGCCGTCATCTCGCCGAAGCCGCCGGTGAACATCTGGCCCGGATTGAGCTCGAAATCGAACTCGGTGTCGGAGATCTGCTTGATGTCCTTGGCCGCGTCGTTGGTCCAACTGGTCTTGCCCGGTTCGAAGCGGACAAGTGTCTGGCAGACGGCGCGGATGATATTGCCCTCGGTGGTGCCGACGCGGTTACCGGGGTCGAGATTGCCGATGTCGGTGTCGAGAGCGATGACCGGATTGGTCCTGTCGGCGGCAAGGGCAAAGCGGGCATAAGGCAGCAGCGCCAATGCCGACGAGCCGGCCAGGAAGGTTCTGCGATCGAGTTTCATGCGCATTCTTGTTCCCCATTTTTGTTGGTTATACGCCTGTCGGTTACATGCAGTCGCGCGGAATGACCTCGTCGTAATTGCGTTCGGCGAAGATCACGCCGCGCTCGTAAGCCTTGACCCAGCCGCGGGCATAGAAATTGTCGCGGTCGCAGTTGAAGCTGATTTCGCAGTCGACGCGCGCGTTCCAATCCGGCCGGATGAACTCCTCGTGGCAGGTCACTGTGGTGGCGCAGCTCGTCGGGTCGTTGTCCGTTATGCCGTAGACCTTACGACGCCATGACGTGATCTCGGTGCCAGTCTCCTCTATCGCGAAGCGCCCGTCATCCGACATCGCCGTCAGCTCGGTGCGCTCGGTCGGCAGATCGGTCGCCAGCGAACGCAATTGCCGCGCCTCCTCCTTGACCGTCACCGGGCGGGGCTCGGCCCACAGCGGCTCCTTGAAGGTCACCGGAACAAGCCCTTCTTCGCTCGCCAGCACCGCTAGGTCGAGCCGGCAGCCGGCCGGATCGAAGGTCAGCATCGTGCGCTCGGGCGACGGCCAGGCCATCGGCCAATAGGACGAAGAGATCGCCACGCGCAGCCTGTGTCCGGCCGGCACGATCTGCGCCACCGGCTTCAACGACAGTTCGGTATCCTCGAAGTATCCCGGCGTCAGCGGCGTCGGGAATTCATGGCTTTCGCGATGCGTGAGGTTGAGCAGCGCGAAGGTGATGAGGGCCGAGGTACCGTCGGGCGCCAGGTCGGTCAGCCTGACGCAGATCTGCGCCTGCGGCTTGTCGGCGGCGACGCGCAGCCTGATTTTCGAAATGCCGGTCAGCGACAGGTCGCTTTCCATGACGGCGCTGTCGAAGCACAGCGAACCGCCGTCGTCGGCGCGCTGGTCACGCGCGCCTTCAGCCGAAATGCGGCCCTGGCCATAGGGGCACCACTCCTGCCCCTGTACGCCGGTGGTCAGCGGCGATGAAATCACCGGCCGGATGCCGCCGGCATCCTGCATCTCGCCAAGCTTGCCGTCGCCGTTCAGCCAGAAGGTCCTGGCCCCAACCTGCCTTGCAGGCCATTGCGGCAGGCCGAGCCACCGCCCCGGCCTGAAATCCATATGCGAATGTGGACTGGCATGGTCCATCAGGTAAAGCCGCATGTCGGGATCGCGCTCGACACCGTTGTCGATGCCTTTCAACCAGTGATCGTACCAGCGGATGCATTCCTGCAAATAACCAACGGCTGGTCCAGGCATGCCATAATTCGGCTCCTTGTGGCCCCAGGGACCGCAAATGCCCTTGGCCGGCGCCTTGAGGTTCTCGACCAGGCTGAAGATCGTCTGCGTGTAACCGTCGAGATAGCCGCCGACCGTCAGCACCGCGCATTCTATGGCCGAGAAATCCTCGCAGACCGAACCCTGTTTCCAGAACGCATCGCGGCGCTGATGCTTCAGCCATTGCGCCGCGTGGTTCTTGTGATGGTCCAGCCTTGCCTTCCACATCTCGCGCCAGCGACCCTCGCCGACCACGGCCGGATCCGGCGGCAGCGCCGAATAGCCGAACAGTGCACCGCCCCAACCGAAATTGTCGTTGATCAACAGGCCGCCATTATAATGCGCGTCGCAGGCGTAGCGATCGTCGGTCGAGCATGAAGTGACGATCGCCTTCAGTTGCGGCGGGCGACGGGCAGCCACCTGCAGGCCGCTGAAGCCGCCCCAGCTGTTGCCGATCATGCCGGCGACGCCGCTGCACCAGGGCTGCGAGCAGAGATTGTCGAGGATTTCCAGCGCGTCGTCCTGCTCGCGCCTGACATATTCATCGTCGAGCAGGCCGTCGGAATCGCCCATGCCGGCGATGTCGACCCGGGCGCCGGCATATCCATGGCCGGCAAAGAAAAGATGCATCTCCTCGTCGCCGCTGCGCGTGCCGTCGCGGCGGCGATAAGGTATGTATTCCAGGATCACGGGGACGGGGTTTTCCTCGGCGTCTTCCGGCAGGAACAAGCGGGCGGCCAGCTTGCGGCCGTCGCGAAGCGGAATCCAGTGGGTTTCGACTGTTCTGACCCCGGAAATAACGACGCTGGGCATGAGAACTCCGGCTTGGATTGAACGATGATATAATATATTGAATGACCAATCAATATTACCAATGCGAAGGCAATGCAATGGCGAAACGATCGATCAAGGCGATGCGGCGCGACGAGCTGATGGACGCGGCGATCGCCATCATTGGCGAGGAAGGCATGGCGAACGCGACTATGGCTGTTATCGCACGGCGCGCAGGCATGTCGGCCGGGCTGGTCAACCATTATTTCGACAGCAAGGAAGAGCTGATCGCGCTCGCCATGCGCAACGTCTCGAACCTGTTTCGCCAGGATATCATGCGCCTGGCGCCGGCCAATCCGACGCCGGCGCAACGGTTGAAGGCCATCGTCGACGGATCCTTCGTGCCGCAGCATCTGGGCGCGCCCAAGCGCGCCGCGACATGGATGCAGTTCATGATCGCCGCGCAGACCGAACCGCGTATCAAGCACCTTTATCATCTGACCGGCGCGCGCTTCGTCTCCAACATCCGCTTCGCCGTCCGGCAGCTGGTGCCGGCCGACAAGGTCGATGACATTGTCGACGGTATCGCGGCGCTGATCGACGGCTTCTTCTGGCAGAGCGCCGGCGAATATGAGGCTGAGGACGCCGAGCGGGCGCGCAGGATCTGCTGGCGCTATGTCTGCCTGCTGATCCCTGGCATCGAAGGACAGCCGGCCGATCGGGCAACGCAAAACTAATCGTTCGTAAAAATCGATCGTTATGACTAGAATAATTCGTTAGAAAGATTGGTTCTGGAATGGCATTTCACGCGTGAACGTGCCCGGAGAATTGAATTGTCTTTCCTGCCCGCCACCGCGAACGATCTTCCAAACAGCCTGAATTCGGCCAAGTCCGGGAGCAATCGCCCCGCCCTCGCTTCGGTCTCGACCAGCGTCGTGCCGGGTCTCGTGCTGGTGGCCATGATCACCAGCGTCGCCTATTCGGCGCGCAGCTTCTCCGGCCTCACGCTGTTCAGCCCGATGATCCTCGCCGTCGTTGTCGGCATGGTCTATTCCAACGTGCTCGGCCTGCCCGCCCATGCCAAGGCCGGCATCGCATTCTCGCAAAAGCGCCTTTTGCGCTTCGCCATCGTGCTGCTCGGCTTCCAGCTGACGCTCGGCCAGGTGGCGGGCATCGGCTTCAGCGGTGTCGGCATTGTCGCCGCCACGCTCGGGGCCACCTTCCTGTTCACCGTAACGCTTGGCCGACTCATCGGTGTCGACCGCAAGCTGGCGCAGTTGATCGCCGCCGGCACCTCTATCTGCGGCGCTTCGGCGATCGTGGCCACCAACATCGCCACAGAAGCGCGGGATGAAGATGTCACCTACGCCGTCGCGTCGATCACGCTGTTCGGCACCGTCGCCATGCTCGGCTTCCCGCTGCTGGCGCCTGTCCTTGGGCTCGACCAGCATGCATTCGGCCTGTGGGCCGGCGCTTCGATCCATGAAGTGGCGCAGGTGATCGGCGCCGGTTTCCAGAACGGCACACTCTCCGGCGAGACCGCCACAGTCGCCAAGCTGACGCGCGTTGCGATGCTGGCGCCGATGGTCATTGCGCTCGGCCTGATGGCGCGCCGCGGCAGCACCGATGCTTCCGCCGCCAAGCCGCCGATGCCCTGGTTCGTCGCGGCCTTCGTGGCGATCGTGGCGCTGAACAGCCTCGTCGACATCCCGGCGCCGATCCACTCGGCGGTCGCCTTGGCCGCGCAGATCCTGCTGACCATGGGTCTCGCCGCGATGGGCCTTCAGGCCGACATCTCGCAGCTGCGCTCGCGCGGCCTGCGCCCGCTGCTGCTGGCCTTCTCGGCTTTCATCTTCATCGGCTGCTTCAGTCTGTTGCTGGTCAAGTTCGCCTAAGGCGGCCGAGAGTTTCTACCTGGCCGTGCCGATGCCGGCCAGGACCCGGATGATCCGGGCGCTGACCCGATCACGATCGAGCACGTCCTCGATCGCGATCGAGGTCGCGCGCTTCGTCCCGATCCGCTGATCTGCACATCGAAACTGCAACCGAACGCCACCGCCAGCCGGCTGGAGCCGAAAGCGTTCGACTACGGAGATTTCGATGAAATTCATCATCCGCTTATGCATCATCCTTGCATCCATGGCGCTGGCCCAGCACGCGGCATACGCCGATGTCGGTGTTCGTCAGTTGCCGGCGCCATCAAAGGAGCGCGGCGGCGATCTCGACGTGACGGTCTGGTATCCGGCACAGGCGGGCGGCGAGCCGGTCGTGCTCGGCGACAGTCCGCTTTTCACCGGAACGTCGGCCATGCGCGATGCGCCGATTGCCGACGGGAAGTATCCACTGATCCTGCTTTCGCACGGCGCCGGCCTGGCCGGCACCCCGCAAGCGCTGAGCTGGATCGCAACGCCTTTGGCCGAACACGGCTTCATCGTTGCCGCTCCCACCCATCCGGGCAATGGCGGCAAAAACAGGTCGGCGGCCGAGACGATGAAGCTCTGGCTGCGGCCCGCCGATCTCACGGCAACGCTCGATGCAATGGGCAAGGACGGATTCTTCCAGGATCATCTGGAGCAAGGCCGGATCGGTGTGCTCGGGCTTTCGATGGGCGGCAACACCGCGCTCTCGATCGCCGGCGCGCGCGTCGACCCGAAGCTGCTCGCGGGCTACTGCGACAACGACACGCTCAACGCCTCGCTGTGCGGATGGGTCAGGCAGAGCGGCGTCGACCTTCATGCCATGGACATGCGATTGGCCGGCCGCGACAACAGAGATCCGCGCATCCACTTCGCAATGGCGATCGATCCGGCGCCGTCCGACGTCTTCGATGTCAAAAGCTTCGCGGCGATCAAGATTCCGGTCGACATCGTCAATCTCGGTCGTCCAGGAAAAATCCCCGTGACGGCCGATGCCTCGGGGTCGCCAAGGCGATCTCAGGGTCCAGCTACGCCACGATCAAGGATGCCAGCCACTACAGCATGTTCGGCGAATGCAAGCCGGGTGCAGCAGCCCTCATCGTCTCGCAGGAGATAGGCGACCCGGTTTGCGACGATGGCGGCGGGCGATCCCGCGCGGCGATCCACGCGCAGCTGATCGGCATGGCGACGGCGGCGTTCGACCGGGCGCTGAAGGCCGGAGAGTAAAACCTCGCGACCTCAGTCCTCGAAGGAGGTCGCCGCGACATAGATGGCGGCGAGTGTCTCGATCCCGGCCTGGTCTTCCTTGTCGAAGCGGCCAGGCGTCGGGCTGTCGAGGTCGAGCACACCGAACGCGCCTTCCGCATCGCGCAGAAGCACCACCAGCTCCGAGCGCGAGTCGGCATCGCAAGCGATGTGCCCGGCGAATTCATGCACGTCCTTGACCAGCATCGACATGTCGAGGTCGATCGCCGTGCCGCACACGCCCTTGCCGACCGCGATGCGCACACAGGCCGGCTTGCCCTGGAAGGGTCCGAGCACCAGTTCCTCGTCGGAGGCGAGGAAATAAAAACCCGCCCAGTTGAGGTCGGGCACCATCTGATAGATCAACGCCGCCGTGTTGGCGGCGTTGGCGATGGAGTCCCCTCGCCCTCGAGCAGTGCTTTAAGTTGTGCCGCCAATTCCTTGTAGAAGGCCGGCTTGTCCTTGGTGTCGATCGCGGTTGCCGCAAACATCCTGGTGTCTCCGTTGCAAGCCGGCCGGCTGGCCAGCTACAGTTTGCGTTCTCTCTGCCACCAATGCTGCGCCCGGGAAATACACAATCGTGAATGCCACCCTTGCCACCCGAAAACGCGACCACGCACAGCCGGCCGCCAGCGAGGCGCCCCTCACCTTCGCCGTGCTTGTCTTTCCAGGCTTCCCGATGATGGCGTTCTCGTCCGTCATCGAGCCGCTGCGCGCCGCCAATGTGCTGGCCACGCGCGAATGCTATCGCTGGGTGATCGTCGGTGCCGATGAGGGCACGGTCGAGGCTTCCAATGGCGTCGTCATCCAGCCTGGCTTTAGCGCTTCCGACGCGCCCAAGGTCGACCGCATCGTCGTCTGCTCTGGCGGCGATGCCGATCATGTCGTGGCCGACGAAGCGATGAACTGGATCCGAAAAAGCCTGCGCGGCGGTGCCCATATCGGCGCAGTGGCCGATGCGGCCTTCTTCCTCGCCCGCGCCGGTCTGCTCGACGGCCACGCCTGCACCTTGCATTGGACGAGCCAGGCCGCCTTCACCGAAGCGTTCCCGGAGATCGAGCTTCGGCGCGATCTCTTCGTCATCGACCGCAAACGCTTCACCTCGGCCGGCGGCGTCGGCAGCCTCGACATGATGCTGGAGATCATCACTCGGGACTACGGCGCGGAGCTCGCCGCCGGCGTCGCCGAATGGTTCGTGCACAGCCAATTGCGCTCCAGCGTCGATCGCAAGCTGATGCCGCTGAGATTGCGCACCGGCGTCCAGAACGAACTGGTGCTGTCGGCTATCGCCATCATGGAGGACGCGGTCGAGGAGCGGCTCGGCATGGCGGAACTGACCGCGCGGCTTGGCGTGTCGTCCGACAAACTCGAACGCAGCTTCCGCTCCGAACTCGCCATCTCGCCCAACGGCTACTACCGACGGCTCAGGTTGAAGCGCGCCGCCGACCTGCTGGCGCATTCGACACTGGCGGTGCGCGACGTGGCGCTGGCCTGCGGGTTCGCTTCGATGTCGAGCTTTGCCCGGGCGTTCAGGGAGGAGCATGGGCATCCGCCGAAACTGGCGCGACGGCATTAGGACCAGAATTGGCTGATTGCAGCCAACGGCTGAACTGGGTGGAGGGCGGACGTAAATTTCCCTGACGCGACTTCCCTCCATCAGCGCGGGAAACGGGTCCAGTTCGGATCCTTAATCTTCATTCTGACCATGCGCAATAGATCGTCCCTATCTCCCTTTGTTGCTTTAAATGGAATGTCGAAATTCAAGCTAATATCAACGCATGTAACGATGTATTCTTCTTCGTCAGATCTCGTTTTCTTGTCAAGCAATCGCAAGATCCATCTATTGATCTCTATATGGTCTTCCCTATGTACATCGTCTCTCATCGCGATGTGACCACCGTCGACCCATTCTTTTCTCAGGCCTCTCATTTGTTCTTCGCTTCGCCGGTCCATCCCGCCAATCTCCGAGTGCTTAACCACTTTATCAAAGGTATTGAATTCGCTGGCAATAGGACAACTTGCGGCGCGGCGCATGTCCATCGGCCAACACGCCCCCGTCGATTGCTAGATTTCCGCTTCAGATCGAACTCCGCCGTTCGTGTTGATCGGTTTTAGTCGAGGTTGCGGCGGCATCTCGCACAACAGACGCGGTTTTCCGCACAATGCTCTTGAACCGTCTGCGCCATGGTCTGATCTCGCAATCCAACAAGGCTAGGCACTGATGAGCATCGTCGTATTCGACCCCGACAGCACCGAAGACGTCGACTTCAAGGATCGCATGCGCCACCCCGCCGCGGCCGACCCTGCCGGCGGCATGTGGCTGTCCGATACCGAGCCGTCCTTCATCGATGCCGACGCGCTTCGCAAGGGCCGACTCGCCAAGTTGCGCGCCTGGATGCGCGAGGCGGGCTATGGCGGCATCGTTTTGTTCGACCCTTACAATCAGCGCTACGCCACCGGCTCGCGCAACATGTTCGGCTATTTCCTGCGCAACTCGACGCGGTATTTCTTCATCCCGACCGAAGGGCCGGTCGTGCTGTTCGAATATCCGCAGAGCTACCATGTCTCGATGGTGCTCGACACGATCGACGAGGCGCGGCCGTCGAAGCTGGTCTGGTCATCGGTGTCGGGTCGCGACGACGAGACCGCCGGCCCCTTCGCCGACGAGATCACCGAGTTGCTGAAGCAGCATGGCGGCGGCTCGATGAAGCTCGGCCTCGACCGCTGCAGCCATCTGCAGGCGTTGGCGCTCGAAAAGCGCGGCTGCGACGTGAAGGACTGCCAGGGCGAGATTCTCGCCGTGCGCGCGGTGAAGACGTCGGAGGAAGTAAAATGCCTGCTGGCGTCGATGGCCGGCGCTGAGGCTGCGGTGGCCGCGGTGCGCGAGGCGATCAAGCCCGGCGTCTCCGAGAACGAGCTGTTCGCCATCATGTATGGCGAGGTGATCCGCCAGGGCGGCGAGTTCATCGAGACCAGGCTGCTCACCTCCGGGCAGCGCACCAACCCGTGGTTCAACGAAGCCAGCGGCCGCAAGATCCGGCCGGGCGAATTGCTGGCGCTCGATACCGACACGATCGGCTGCTACGGCTATTATTCCGACTTCTCGCGCACCTTCCGCTGCGGTCCGGGCCGGCCGACGCCCTACCAGAAGTCGCTCTACCGCATGGCGCACGACCAGGTGCAGCACAACATTTCGATCGTGAAGCCCGGCATGGCGTTCCGCGAGATCGCGGAGAAGGCCTGGAAAATCCCGGACCGCTTCGTCGACCAGCGCTACACGTCGGTGATGCATGGCGTCGGCATGCATGGCGAGACGCCGTTTATCGCCCATGCGATGGATTACGCGACCTATGGCCGCGACGGCGTCATCGTGCCCGGCATGGTGGTCAGCGTCGAAAGCTATATCGGCGAGAAAGGCGGCCGCGAGGGCGTCAAGCTGGAGGACGAGATCCTGATCACCGAGACCGGCACCGAGCTGCTGTCGCGCTTCCCCTATGAGGATGAATTTTTGGAGCCGCAGGTTTGATGCCGATATCCACTCTTGGCTCGGGTGCAGTATCGCAAACCATGGTGAGTAGCTGCAGCGCTTGCGCCATCGTCATCCTAGGGCGAAGCAAGGAGCGCAGCGACGCGGCGCAGACCCTAGGATCCATGCCGGGACTCCCGAGCGCCGCAACGGTGCAAATTCTGCTCCGCTGTGTTACTTGGCCAACGTCACGGCATGGATCCTCGGGTCTCCGCGACGGAGCTTCGCTCCTGCTTCGCCCGTGGATGACGAAGCTGGGGAGGCAACGGCCAATCACCACCGTTTGCGCCGATTCGCTGAACGGAGCGGTGTTGGCGGCCACACACACAGGCGCATCCGCATGAAAACCCCTGTCTCCATCCGGCGCGGCACGGTGGCCGCGGTGTTCATCGATCTCCAGGAGGAGCACCGCCGGGACAAGCGCTATCTGGTCGAGGGCTTTGGCGACATCCTCGCCAACGTCCGGCGCCTGCAGGAGGCGGCGCGGCGCAACTTCGTGCCGCTCCATCACTGGGCCTATATCGTCGACCTTGCCGAGGCGCGGCCCTTTCATCCATTGGACAACACCGGCAAGTCGGCCTTCTCCGACAAGGATGATCCGCTGACGGCGATCTGCCATGAGGTCGGCCCCAAGGACGGCGAAGCCATGCTGGTCAAGCAGGAAGCGAGCGCCTTCGGCAGGAACGACTTCGCCGATAAACTCAAGGCGTCCGGCATCGAATGGCTGGTCATTGCCGGCGTGTGGACTGAGGCCTGCATCGACGCCACGGTGAAGGATGCGGTGGCGCGCGGATTTCGCGTGCTCCTGGTGAAAGATGCCTGCGGCAGCGGTAGCGCGGCCATGCACCAGACCGGCATCCTCAACCTCGCCAACCGGCTTTATGGCGGCGCCGTCACCAACACGCTCGACGCCTGCCGGCTGATGGCGGGCGACACTGTCAATGTGTGGCAGGTCGAAGGCTCGGTGCCGCTGCGTTTCACCTTCGAGAACGCGGAGCGGCTCTACAACGAGCTCTGACCGAGGGCGGATTTATGGGCACGGTCCACAAGTTCAAGACAGCCGGACGCGGGAAATACGCCACCCGGCTCGACCCGGCGCTGTGGGACTATATCGACCGGGTCAACAGCGTTTATCCGCCCGAAATCGGCGAGCTGCCGATTGCCGAGCAACGGACCGTCTACGATGCGATGTGCCGGGCCTTCCATCTGCACTGTCCCAAAGGGGTCACCGCCAACGACGGCATATTCGCCGCGGAAGGTCGCGCCGTTCCGGTGCGCCACTACCGTATGACGGGCAAAGTGGCGCGCGCGCTTGTCGTCTATTATCACGGCGGCGGCTTCGTGCTCGGCGACCTTAACAGCCACGACGACATCTGCGCCGAAATCTGCGCCGGGACCGGCTTCGACGTCGTGTCCGGCGACTACCGGCTGGCGCCGGAGCATTTGCATCCGGCTGCTTTCGACGATGCGCTTGCGATCTTCGAAAGCGCGGCGGCGATGACAAGCCTGCCGATCGTGCTGTGCGGCGAAAGCGCCGGCGGCAACTTGGCCGCCGCGGTGGCGCAGGCGACACGGCACCATCCTCGCCATGCCGTCGGCCAGATGCTGATCTACCCCGGCCTCGGCGGCGACGGGACCGGGCGCTCCTATGTCGAGCATGCCGAGGCGCCGCTGCTGACGCTTGCCGATATCGACTTCTATCGCCGCATCCGTTCAACACCAGGACAGCCTCCCGACGATCCCACTTTCTCGCCGCTCAAGGACCGCGATTTCTCCGGCCTGCCGCCGACAGTAATCGTCACCGCCGAATGCGATCCACTGTCGTGCGATGGCGAGGCCTATCGCGATTGCATTCTCGCCGCCGGCGGCCGCGCCGTGTGGCGCGAAGAACCACGGCTGGTGCACAGTTTTCTGCGCGCCCGCATGACCGTGCGCCGCGCGGCGGAGGCGTTTGCGGCGATTATTGGCGATATTGCAAAGCTGGGAGCCAGCGATGAAGCGCCAATCTCCCCCCTCGTGGGGGAGATGCCGGTCCACCCTCCGTAGCTGCAGCGCAGCTGCTGCGAAGGACGGGCAGGCCAGAGGGGGGCGCGAAGGATCGCTAGCCTTGAGATCGTCATCCTAGGGCGAAGCAAGGAGCGAAGCGACGCGCGCAGACCCTAGGATCCATGCCGTGACGCTAAGGTGTTGCAACGACTACAGAATTCTGCACCGCTGCGCTTATGGTGGAGGTCACGGCATGGATCCTCGGGTCAAGCCCGAGGATGACGAAGCGCGGAAGGTTCAGCCCCAAGCTGATATGCCGGCGGGACAGCGTCCCCCTCTGCCCTGCCCGTCCTCCGCAGCAGCTGCGCCGCAGCTACGGAGGGTGGACCGGGCTTCTCCCCACAAGCGGAGAGATTGGCTGTACCCCTGCGGAACCGCGCACAAGAATTGCGGAAATCCAAACATTTCGCCGCGGAAAGCGGACCTATCATCCTTCCACAGGCAACGGCGCTCTGGCGGTCGTATCCGCCCCCGCGCCTGACGGCGGCCGGGGCGTTCGTTGTCTTTTGTGCCTATCGCCGGCCCTGCGCACTGCGCTGGCAGACCTTGAGCGACAGGTACCAACAAAAGAGGGAACGACGATGAAATTCATGCTGACCGACAGAAAACTGCACCCGCGCGCCAAGCCGATTGCCGACGATTTCAAGAAGGGCGCGATCAGCCGGCGCGAATATCTGGCGCTGATGGCCGGCTTCGGCGTCAGCGCCGCCGGCGCGCTGGCGCTGGGTGGGCTGGCGCCCTCGCCTGCGCGCGCCGAAGAGCCGAAGCGCGGCGGCACGCTGCGCGTCGCCATGAACGTCAAGGGCTTTAAAGATCCGCGTACTTTCGACGGCGTCGAGATGTCGAATGTCGCGCGCCACTGCAATGAATATCTGGTGCGCTGGAACACCGACTTTTCCTTCGAGCCGTGGCTGCTGGAAAGCTGGGAAACCAGCGACGATGCGAAAACGGTCACGCTCCATGTCCGCAAAGGCATCACCTGGTCGAATGGCGATACCTTCAACGCCGACGACGTGATCCACAACCTCAACCGCTGGTGCGACGCATCGGTCGCCGGCAATTCGGTCGCGGCGCGCATGGGCGCGCTGGTCAATGCCGACACCAAGAAAGCGGTCGATGGCGGCATCCAGAAAGTCGACGACCACACGATCAAGATCAACCTGCCGAAGCCCGACATCTCGCTGATCGCCGGCATGGCCGACTATCCGGCGCTGATCATGCATCGCTCCTATGACGGCGACGCCGACCCGAAGAAGGCGCTCGCCATCACCACCGGTCCCTGCGAGCTGGTGAGCTGGGACGCCGAGACGGGCGCGGAGGTGAAGCGCAAGGACAAGCCGTGGTGGAAGGGCGAGTTCTATCTCGACGGCATCAAATGGGTCGACTACGGCTCCGATCCCAACGCCATGCTGTCGGCCTTCGAATCCGGTGAGATCGATACCGACCACGAGACGGCTTCCGACGCCGTGTCGCAGACCGATAAGATGGGTTTGCAGAATTCCGAGATCGCCACCGGTTCGACCATCGTTGCCCGCTTCAATGTCGCCAACGCGCCCTATGACGACGTCAAGGTGCGCCGCGCCGCCCAGCTTGCCGTCGACAATGCGGCGGTGCTCAAGCTTGGCCTCGACGGCCGGGGCAAGCCCGCCGACAACCATCACGTCGGTCCGATGCATCCGGAATTCGCCGACATCGGACCGGCCAAGCGCGACGTCGACCAGGCAAAGAAGCTGATCTCGGAAGCCGGCAAGGCCGACCACGAATATGAGCTGATCTCGGTCGATATCGAATGGCAGAAAAGCACCGCCGACGCGATCGCCGCGCAGATCCGCGAGGCGGGCCTCAAGATCAAGCGCACCGTGCTGCCGGCCGCGACTTTCTGGAACGACTGGGCCAAGTTCCCCTATTCCTGCACCGAATGGCTCGGACGCCCGCTTGGCGTCCAGGTGCTGGCTTTGGCCTACAAGTCGGGCGGCGCCTGGAACGAAAGCGCCTATGCCAACAAGGAGTTCGACGAACTTCTCGACAAGGCGCTGGCAACGCCCGATGCCGCCCAGCGCAAGGAGATCATGGCCAAGATCGAGACGAATTTGCGCGATAGCGGCATCATCATCCAGCCCTACTGGCGTTCGGTCTACCGCACTTACCGCAAGGGCGTGCATGGCTGCGTGCAGCACCAGGCGCTCGAGCAGCATTTCGAGACGGTGTGGTTGGAGTCCTGATCCTCCCAGGGCGCCGTCGGCCGGCTCGGTTCGACGAGCCGCGCCGGCCGACTATCGATCTTGCCGCAAGCGTGAAGCCTCAGCGGCCTGTGGCGACGGACCGACCGACATCCGCTCGATGATCGTCGTAGGCAGCACGATCCTTTCGGGCGGACGGTCGTCGCCTTTCAGCCGGCGTATCAACAACTCCGCCACCGACTTTCCCAGCGCGTAGACAGGCTGGTCGATGACGGTGATCGGCGGCGTGGTCACGCTGGTCCAGTCGGCATCGTGGAAGGTGATCAGCGATATGTCGCGCGGGATGCCAAGGCCGCATTCCCGGATCGCCTTGAACAGGTCCAGCGCCACGACGCTGTCGGACGCCAGGATCGCCGTCGGCCGATCCTGGCTGCGCAGCAGGTCCTGCATGAAGGCGTGTGCGCCTTGCGACCGACCGCTGCCGAAATGGATGTTGCGTTCCGCCCCGTCCACGCCGGCCTCGCGGCAAGCATCGAGGAAGCCCAGGATGCGCTCGCGCACCGTCGAGGTGTTGATCCTCGAAGCGGCGCCGCGAAAGTCTCCGGACAACACCGCGGCGGTGACATAGGCGATCTTTCGGTGCCCAGCTTGCGTCAGGATGCGCGTGGCGCGCCAGGCAGCGTCGTGGTCATCGACGGTGACGGTATCGACATCGAGCTCCGGCAGCGCGCGGTCGAGCAGCGCGAGCGGACAGGCGATCTCCTTGAGATGACCGATCTCGCCCGACTGTGCCGGCGTCACGATCAGTCCGTCGACCTGCTTTGCCATCAGAACGCGTATCGCATTCTTCTCCGCTTCGACGTCTTCGCCGGAATTGGCGAGGATGACGTTGATGCCGGACAAGCGCGCCGCATCGCTGACGCCGCGCACGGCGAGCGAGAAGAACGGGTTCTCGATGTCGCCGACGACCACGCCGATGCTGCCCGAGCGGCCGGTCGTCATGCTGCGCGCCAGTTCGTTCGGCCGGTAGTCGAGCGCCTTCGCCGCCTCCAGCACAGCGGCGCGCACCGTCTTGCTCACCCGGCCATAGCCGCCGAGCACGCGAGCAGCCGTCGCCTTGGAGACCTTGGCCTCGCGGGCGACGTCGCTGACGGTGATGGAAGGAGCCTTGGGTGGGCGCTTCATTCTTGGAAAAGTCGCTTTCAAATTCGTTGACGGATGGTCGTTCCTATGCCTACAAATGTCAAGAGACCGGTCTCATTCACGCTTGAGACCGGTCTCATTAGAAGAAGAACGCCCGGAGGCGTCGCATCGGAAGCCCGTGTCGAAATTGTCCGCTGTGCAGTTTCAATGCCCAGCGCGCACCGATCTTCAGAGTGGAGAACAACCAATGAGCATCAAAGGTCTTTTCACAGCGAGCCGGCGGCAGAGCCTCGGCGCGCTCGTCTTCGCAATTGCGCTGGCAGCGCTGTCCTTGCCCAAGGCGTGGGCGGCGGACAATCCCTATAATCTCATCGATCCCAAAGTGATCAGCGTCGGCACGATGGGCGACGCCAAGCCCTATGCCTTCACCACCGCCGACGGCAAATTCACCGGCTTCGATCTCGAATTCTTCTTGAACGTCGTCGGCCGGATGGGCTTCAAGCCGGATCAGGTGACCTTCACCGGTCAGGATTTCTCGGCGCTGATGCCATCGGTCGCCAATCAGCGCTTCGATGTCGCCGTCGCGGCAATCGGAACCACGGAGAAGCGCAAGAAGACGGTCGATTTTTCCGACGGTTATCTCGCCGGCTACCTGTCGGTACTGACGTCCGACCCCAAGATCACCAGCGCCGAAGGCCTCGCCGGCAAGCGCCTTGGCGTCGTGCAGGGCACGCTGCAGGAAATCTATGCCACCAAGACCTTCACGAACACCGACCTGGTGAAATTCCCCGACAACAACTCGGCCATCGCCGCGCTCAACAACGGCACGATCGACGGTCATTTCCTCGATTATGAGGCGGCCAAACAATATGGCGAGCGCTATCCGGCCCTGAAGATCGCCATCAACATCCCGTCCTTCGACGCGCCGGCCGGCTTTGTCATACGCAAGGGCAACGACGCATTCCGCGAAGCGCTCAACAAGGGCATTCACGAAGCCATGCAGGACGGCACCTGGCGGGACCTCTACCAGAAATGGTTCCCCGGATCGCCGATGCCAGAGCAATATCTCCCCAAGAAGAACTGATCTGCGTCATGCCGCCGGCGCGAATGCCGGCGGCCTTTCTGGCAGGTGATGAGAGATCGCGCGGCCTTTGCCGCCGCGCAAGGCAGGTTGACGGATGGACTGGTTAGAGAACCTTCAGCGCAGTTTCTTCGACTGGGACGCGATGGCTGAGGTGCTGCCGTCGTTGCTCACCATTGGGCTAAAGAACACGTTGATCCTGGCCGCCGCCTCCACCGTGCTCGGCATCCTCATCGGCATGATCCTTGCGGTGATGGGCATCTCGCGCTCCGCCTGGCTGCGCATCCCGGCGCGCGTCTACACCGACGTCTTTCGCGGGCTGCCGGCGATCCTCACCATCCTTTTGATCGGCCAGGGCTTTGCCCGTATCGGCCGTGAGATATTCGGCCCCTCGCCCTACCCGCTCGGGATCCTGGCGCTCAGCCTGATCGCCGGCGCCTATATCGGCGAGATTTTCCGCTCGGGTATCCAGAGCGTCGAGAACAGTCAGATGGAAGCCTGCCGCGCGCTGTCCATGAGCTATGGCCAGGGCATGCGGCTGATCGTGATCCCGCAAGGCGTGCGCCGGGTGCTGCCTGCCCTGGTCAATCAGTTCATCGGCAACGTCAAGGATTCCAGCCTCGTGTACTTCCTCGGCCTGCTTGCCTCCGAACGCGAGATCTTCCGCATCGGCCAGGACCAGGCGGTGGTCACCGGCAATTTGTCACCACTGCTCGTGGCCGGCATGTTCTACCTCGTCATCACGGTGCCGCTGACGCATCTGGTCAACAGCATCGACAGCCGCCTGCGGCTCGGCAAGCAGAAGCCGGGCGGCGTGGTCAGCGGGCTCGTCGAGGTCGGCGAGTTGAAGGAAACCTCCGCCCTGGCGGCGCGACCAGCGATCAAGGCAGCCGGCCTCGAAGTCCGCGATCTCGACATGGCTTATGGCGAGTTGCAGGTGCTGAGGCAGATCCGGCTCAAGGTCGAGCCGGGAACCGTCACCTGCGTCATCGGCCCGTCGGGCTCGGGAAAATCGACGTTGCTGCGCTGCCTCAACCGGCTGGTCGAGCCCAAGGCGGGCGATGTCCTGCTCGACGGCGAAAGCATCCTGGCGATGAAGCCGGAAAAACTGCGCCGACGCGTCGGCATGGTCTTCCAGCATTTCAACCTATTCCCCAACCACACCGCGATCGAGAACGTCATGCTGGCGCTGACCAGGATCAAAGGCATGGCGGGCAGCCAGGCCAGGCGCACCGCTGAAGCGCGGCTTGCCGAGGTCGGCCTCGAGGCGCGCGCCGACTACCGGCCGAGCCGTCTTTCGGGCGGCCAGCAGCAGCGCGTGGCGATTGCGCGCGCGCTCGCCATGGACCCTGAAGTCATCCTGTTCGATGAGGTGACCAGCGCGCTCGACCCCGAACTCGTCAAGGGCGTGCTCAACCTGATGGCCGATCTCGGCCGGCGCGGCATGACGATGGTCGTCGTCACCCATGAAATGGGTTTTGCCCGCAAAGTGGCGGACCAGGTCGCCTTCATGGACGAAGGCCGCATCGTCGAGGTCGGCCCGCCGGCGGAAATCTTCGACAAGCCGAAGAGCCCACGACTCCGGCAATTCCTCGCCGAGGTGCTGTGACCGATGCCGCGGCGCCGACTTCAAAACCAACGATCCGATCATTGAAAGCTGCATTCATGAGCAACAACACCGCCCTCCAGGTCGCCGTCATCGGCGGAGGCATCTTCGGCGTCTCCACGGCCGTCCACCTCGCCAGGCTCGGCGTCAAAACGACGATCATCAATGACGGCCCGCTTGCCAGGGGAGCGTCGTCGCGCTCGCTGGCCTGGCTCAATTCGGCGCGAAAGCGCTCGGCTGCCTATCACAGCCTGCGCATGGCGGGCCTCGATCGCTACCGGAAGTTGGCCGCGGCGCAGGACTGCGGCGCCTGGCTGCGCCTGGATGGTGGCCTGACCTGGGACGCCGACGATGCCGCCAACCAGATTGCGGAAATCTTTCGCCACGAACAGGCGATCGGCTACGAGACCCGCCTGCTTGCGCCCGATGACATTGCGGCCGTCACGCCGGGTATCGACGCAAGGGCGGTTTCACCACAAGGGGCGATCTTCAACGCTGGCGAAGGCTGGGTCGATCTGCCGTCGCTCATCGACCTGCTGCTGCGCGAGTTCGGCGAACGCGACGGCCGGATCATCACCGATGGCGGCGCCGCCGAGGTCATCCTGGCCAATGGCCGCGCCAGCGGCGTGAGAACAGCCTCCGGCCACGTCGTCGAAGCCGACGCCGTGGTGGTCGCGACGGGCTCGGCCGTGCCTGCCATGGCGGCGAAAGTGGGCAGGCGCATAGGCGACGGCACGACACGCGCGCTTCTCGTCATCAGCAAACCGATGCCGCACCCGCTGCGCGCCGTGCTGAACACGCCGCCTGTCGCCATCCGGCCGACGCCGAACGGCGCCTTCGCGCTCGATTCCGCCTGGTCAGAGGATGAGGTCGTCGTGCACGACGACGGCAGCTACGAGGCGAGGCCATCAACGATCGCGGGCCTGCTTGATGAAGCCTCGAAGGTTTTGGCAGGCAATCCGAAACTGGCGATGGAAAGCTTTCATATGGGTCCGAAGCCGATACCGGCGGACGGCGAACCGGTGATCGGTCAACTGACCGGCATTCCCGGCTACCATGTCATCTTCAGCCACAGTGGTGCGACGCTCGGTCTGATCGCGGGTGAATTGCTCGCTGGGGAGATCACCTGCGGCACGCCTAGCCCGCTGCTTGAGCCATTTCGCCCCGCGCGGTTCGACAGTTGATAAGCTGTTTGCCAAATACGTGCCTTTCGGCACAGATTGCGCCTCGCCGGCTCGCAGTAAGAGAAGCAATCAGACATGGACCACTTCGACCTTGGCACCTATCGCCGCCCCATCTCGACATCCTCAGCCGAGACGCAGCGCTGGTTCGATATCGGGCTGAACTGGTGTTACGGCTTCAACCACGAGGAAGGCATAAAATGCTTCGAAAAGGCGCTGGAGACCGATCCCGGCTGCGCCTTCGTGCATTGGGGCATCGCCTATGCCACCGGGCCTTTTTATAACCTGACATGGAAGGAGCATGGCAAGGCCGAGGCCGATCATGTCGCCAGGCGCTGCTTCGAGCATGTGCAGCTCGCGCAAGCCAATGCGGCGGGCGCCAGCGCTGTCGAGCAGCGGCTGATCGAGGCGCTGGCCGCGCGCTTCCAAGAGCCGCGTGGCGTGAGCCCGGCCGAGTTCGAGCAATGGGACAACGCCTACGCCGCCGCGATGCGGCAGGTTTTTCGCGAGTTTCCCGACGACCACGATGTGATGGCGCTGACGGTCGAGGCGCTGATGATGCGCACGGTGCGGCGGCTGTGGAACCTCAAGACAGGCGCGCCGGCACCGAATTCGGACGTGCTCGAGGCGCTTGAGATCTGCGAGCGCTCGATCCGGCTTTCGGACGAGGCAGGCACCGCGCCGCATCCGGCCGCCCTGCATCTCCACATCCATCTGCTCGAAATGTCGACGCAGCCGGAGCGCGGCATGCGCTCGGCGGAACGGCTGGGAACCATGTGCCCGGATGCAGGCCACATGAACCATATGCCGGGGCATATCCATGTGCTGTGCGGCGCGTATGACAAGGCAAAGCTCGCCAGCGAAAAGGCGGTGCGCGCCAACGACCTCTACCTCGCCTATGCCGGCGAGCCGACCTACTATTTGCTTGGATGCTGCCACGACCTGCATCTGATGATGTTCACCTGCATGTTCCTCGGCCAATATCAGCCGGCGATCTGGGCCGCGGACAAGGTGCGCAGCCTGGTGACGCGCGATGTGGTCAGCATCGCCGAACGGCCGAAGCTGACCCAGACGGTCGAGGGGTACCATGCGATGAAATCGCATGTGCAGGTGCGCTTCGGGCGCTGGCGCGAGATCATCGATGAGCCGATGAATGGCGAGCCCGAGCTCTATGTCTTGACGACGGCCATGCAGCATTACGCCAAGGGCGTGGCGCACGCGACGCTGCGCGAATTCGCGGCGGCGGAGCGCGAGCGCGATTTGTTTAGCCGGCAAATTGATCTCATTTCCCCCGAACGCCGCTTCCTCAGCAACCCGACGCGGGCCTCGCTTGGGGTTGGCGCCGCGCTGCTCGACGGCGAGCTCGCCTACCACCAGGGACGCCACGATGAGGCCTATGAGCATTTGCGGCGCGCGGTCGAGATCGACGACAATCTGTCCTACACCGAGCCATGGGCCTGGATGCACCCGCCGCGCCATGCGCTGGCGGCACTGTTGCTCGACCAGGGCCATGCGGCGGAGGCCGAGCAGGTCTATCGCGATGATCTCGGCTTAAGCAATGCCGTGCAGCGCTGCGCCCAGCACCCGGACAATGTCTGGGCGCTGCATGGGCTGGTCGAGTGCCTCAAGCGGCGCGGCGAGAAGGACGAATTGCCGGGACTGCAGGCCAAGCTTGCAGCGGCGGTGGCCAAGGCGGATGTGCCGATCACCTCGTCATGCCTGTGCCGAACGAGCGTAGAGCCAAACGGCCGATCAGAGGACGACTGCTGTCATTGAGGGCAATGCCAGCCAAGCCGCCTAGCTTAAGAGAATATCTCAGCCACGTCTTCGACGCTGATCCCTTCCTTGACCCTCAGCAACTCGATGTAGGTGACCGCTATGACCACAGCAGTCAGGAAAGAGCCGGCCGCAGCCTCGACCCTGCCGAACACGACGCGGGATGGAACGCCAAAAGGCAGCACCCAATGTCTTGATATCATGGTTGTCAGGAAGGACACGGCGAACGTGACGAGCCAAAACATGACCAATGACCATCGGCATCCCTTGGTGAGGTCGCGGCTACGGGCGAGGCTCTTCAGTATGCCCGGCTTCTCGCGCCCGAGCACGGGGATAGCCACGAACCAACGAACCCACACCAGAATTCCGGGAATGGCGATGAAGATCGCGCCGGCCATCAAGACAGGGAAAAACCCACATGGACCGCAACGGCGAAAGGTTCGACGCCACCGGCCGGATAGCCCGCTCTCATCCGATAGGCGAAGGTCAGCAGACCGATCAGCACTGACGGGAGAGCGAAAAAGAGAACGGCGACCGCAAGCGAGAGAACCAGATTCCGCCCAATGAACGAAGCCGTATCGCCGACTATCCCGCCCAGCCGAAATTTTCCGGCTGCGCCCGGGTTTCCTGTGCGATCGGGTCGGTCCCTTCTAACTACGAGAAGATCTCCGCCAGGTCCTCGACGCCGGTGCCTTCCTTGATCCGCAGCAATTCGATGTAGGTGACGGCCATGGCCACGGACGAAAGCACCAGGAGAGCAGCCCTGATCACGGAGTCCGCCAACAATCCGAACGTGACGTTCAAAGGGATGGCGACACGACTGATCACCAGGCTCGCCAAGACACTCACCACGATGAGGATCACCCAAAGCCCCAGCATTGGCCAACGGCTTCCCGCGGTCAGATCGCGGCTGCGTGCCATGCTGTCGAGAATGCCTCGTCTTTCCTGAATGAGGACGGGCATCGTAACCGCCCAGCGAAGCAGAACAAGAATGCCGGGTACTATCAGCAGGACAAAGCCGATTATGATGCCAAGCGTCACCAGCAACGAGGCGCCCAGAATCGGCAAAAACAATATGATCGCGACGCCGAAGCAATCCGAAAAAGTAGGCTTTTCGCCCCGCAAATCCACGATCGCGGCACGGATGAGCGATGTCTAAAGGACAGCGGTGACAACGAGATACACCACCGCGCCCAGCACCACGAGGATTGCGTGTTGGGAAACAAATGCCGAACCCGTCATGCCGGCCGCGCGGCTATTCATGTACCAAAGCCAAGCGATGAACCTTGGCAGGGCGTGGAACGCCACGCCCAGGCCAAGGCACAAGGCCAGATTGCGGCCGATCACCGCGAAGCTGTCATTGAATACCCGGCCGATTCGAAATCGGTCGCTACTGTTCGTAATCGACGCCATGATCGCCCTACCGCCCTATTCTTACGAGAAGATTTCGGCCAATTGGTCGATGCTGGCGCCTTCCTTGACCTGGCGCAATTCGACATAGGTCACCGCGATCGCCACCGAAAAGACGGTTGAGAAGATGCTGGAGACAAGGCTGCTCCCAACAGCTCCGACCACCGCTCCGGCGGAGGAGATACCACCGGCCGATGCGACCGTGAGTCCGAACAGCAAAGAGAAACCGAGCTGGATGACCATCGCTACTATGCCGATGGCCAGGAACAGTCCGAAAACCGACCAGCGACTGCCCTTGGTCAACGCCCTGCTGCGCGAGATCGAAC
This sequence comes from Mesorhizobium sp. ORM8.1, assembly GCF_053005525.2. Lineage (NCBI taxonomy): Bacteria > Pseudomonadati > Pseudomonadota > Alphaproteobacteria > Hyphomicrobiales > Phyllobacteriaceae > Mesorhizobium > Mesorhizobium sp. ORM8.1. The sequence continues at coordinate 516,478 of NZ_CM132600.1, forward strand.
CGAATACGCCCTGCCTCTCTTGGACCACGACTGGTATCGCGACCGAAATGCTGAGCACCCAGATCGCGGCGGCGATGAAGATCGCAAGTCCTACAAGCCAACCCAGCAAGGGGATGAGCGAGCCGAGGAGAGCCATTACGCCGCCGGCCAGCGCCATTGCGAAAACGGCGATGATACCGATCCCAAGCGCCGGAAAGAAACTGCGCAGCGCCATCTGTATGCAGTCGCCGATCGCCGGGCGCTTGCCGTTCAGGTCCTCGACCGTCGCCCGAACCAGCGCTGCCTGCGCGAGAAACGCCAGCACGAAAATCACCAGTCCAGCAATCAGCGAAATGACGCCGTAGCTTGCCAGCGCTGAGCGCTCCATGCCGGCAACACCGCCTGCTCCAAGGCCAGCGATCCGGCTGAAGTTCCAATAGTTGTAGATCAATGCCGGCAGTGTCGTAAAAAGACCGACGATTGCGATCAACGGACCGAAACTGCGGCCGATGACCGAGAACGTGTTGCTGAACACCCGACCGATCCGGAATTTCTCCGACCTATCGCTTGCGATCGATGCCATCCTATATTCCCCCCTGCTAATGAATAGCCGAAATTGGAAAGTATAAATCACCTAGATTGATACTTACGATCAGGTGAATCTGCAACCGTCGGCGCGGCCACCGAACCACAGGTTGCAGCTAAACCCATCCGACAAGGGCTGGCTATGTTTGCCAGCCCGGATCATTTCGCAAGCGTGTGCTTACGAGAATATTTTCGCCAGTTCGTCGATGCTGGCACCTTCCTTCGCCTGGCGCAGTTCGACATAGCTGACCGCCGTGGCGATCGACAGCACCATCGAAACAACCGTCTGCACGAGCGCGGCTCCGATCTCGGCAATGATGCCGCCGAACATTGCAAGCACGAGCAGCATTCCCCATTGAATGATCATCGCGATGATGAACAGAATGAGGAACAGGCCAAACAGTGACCAGCGGCTGCCCTTGGTCAAGACCCGGCTGCGCGACATCGAGCCGAACACACCCTGCCGCTCCTGGATGAGCACGGGCACCGCCATTGACCAGCCAAGCCAAAGGATGACGCCGGGCACGATCAGGGCAATGGCGGCGAGACCCGCGCCGATGCCGACCAGCAGGCCGACCGCAAGCGTCGGCAACAGGAAGCGAAGCGCGATCTGAATGCAGTCCCCGAAGGACGGCCGCTTGCCGTTGAGGTCTTCGATGGTTGCCCGCACCAGCGCCGATTGCAGCAGCAGCGCGCACACGAACGAAATCAGGCCGGCGACGATGGTTATGTAAGAATTGCGAAACATGGCACTTGGATCGGCCACGGTGGCCGGATCCTGATGTAGCATCCTGTCGATCTGCGGCTGGGTCAAGAGCCGGATAATCAGTGACGGCAGCCCGGCGAACAGCGCAGCAAGCCCCACACAAAGCCCGATGTTCCGGCCAATCACCTCGAAGGTGTTGCTGAACACCCTGCCGATCTCGAATCTGCCGGGTCGTCCCAATGTCGCAGTTGTCATGATAATTCCCCCCGAGTCGCCATCGTATCAAATTGGCGATTTCAAAGTAAATTTGCCAAGTTTGAAGGGTCGCGTCCAGTGCGCTTGCAATTATCCTAGCATGTTGCCAGTGTCGGCGCCGAACCGCAGGTTGCAGGGGGACGCGCGGGTGGCAGCCGCAGGGACGGAAGAGGCCGGACGGCTGGCGCAGTTGCACAAGCAGCTGCTCAGCGATGATTCGATCCAGTTTACCCTGCCCGGCTACGTGCGGACCGAGCCGCCGGAATGGCTGAAGCCGCTGCTGGACGGCCTCGGCAAGCTCGGCCCCTATATGATCTATATGTTCTGGGCCGCCGTCATCGGCGCCGCCGCGATCATCATCCTCCTGCTCGCGCTTGAAGCCAAGGGCGTCGCCTGGCAACTGCCATGGTGGCGCAAACACAAGCAGGCCGAGGCGAAGGAGGAATGGCGCCCGGACGCCGAGGCTGCGCAGATCCTGCTCTCCGAGGCCGATGCGCTCGCCGCGCGCGGCGAATATGACGAGGCGGTCCATCTGCTCTTGCGCCGCAGCGTCGCTGATATCTCCAGCCGCCTGCCCGATTTCCTGCGTCCGTCGCTCACCGCGCGCGACATCTCCGCCGCCAATTCGATCCCGAGCCGGCCCCGCGTGGCCTTCAGCGAAATCGCGCGCATCGTCGAGGCCGCGCTGTTTGCCCGTCGCCCGGTCGGCGTCGAGGGCTGGCGGCAGGCGCGCGGCGCTTATGAGCGCTTCGCCTTCCGGGAGGGCTGGGCATGAGCGCGCAACCGGCCGAGGCGGCACAGGAGCCGTTCAGCCGCAGAACGCTGTTCTGGGGCATTTTCGCCAGTCTGCTGGCGGCGGCCGGGTTTTTCCTGCTGTCGACTTACGCGCCCGATTTCCGCCAGCCCGAAGGCGGCCCGACGCCGCTTTCCAAGGGCGGGACCGGTTATGCCGGGCTTGTCGAATGGCTGAAGCTCACCAACGGGCAGGCGCCGCCGATGGAGCGCGGCGAGAAGGACCTGGAGTCCCCGCTGGCATCGACATTCCTGCTGGTCGTCACCATCGCGCCGAGCAGCGATCCGGCCGCGCTCGAGCAGATCGTCAAGCTGCGCTCGGGCAAGGACACGCTCTTCGTGCTGCCGAAATGGCAGACCTTTCCTCTGTTCGGTCATGAAGGTTGGGAGGAAAAGGTCGAGCGGCTGCCCAACAGCACCGTCAATGAGTGGCTCGGCCGCATCGCCAAGGCGAAGCTCGGCGAAGCAAAGAGCACCGTCTCGCAGATCAATATCGCCGGCCGTATGGTGGCTGCGCCGGACGAACTGCAATGGGTGCCGGATAATCATCCGTTGATCGCGGCGGGCGACGGCCGGGCTATCCTCACCGAGCTTGACGACGAGCCGTTCTATGTCCTGACCGATCCCGATTTCATCAACAACGCGGCTTTGGGTGATGAGCAGAAGGCGGCCGCAGCACTCGACATGATCGCCATGCTGGAACCCGGCAAAGGCGCGGTGATGTTCGACCTCAGCCTGCACGGCATCGGCCAGAGCTACGATCTGGCCAAGCTGCTGATCGAACCACCTTTCCTGGCGCTGACATTGTCGGTGCTGATCGCGGCCGCCCTTGCCTTCCTGCATGGGCTCGGCCGTTTCGGGCCGCCACGTGCCGAGGGGCGCGCTATCGCGTTCGGCAAGCGCGCGCTGGTCGACACCACGGCGATGCTTCTGAAGCGCGCCGGGCGGCTCGACGGTCTCGGCGACCGCTACGCGGCGCTGATGCGTCAGCGCGCCGGCGCCCTGCTCGGCGCGCCGCAGGGGCTGCAAAGCGAGGCGCTCGACCGCTGGCTCGATTCCGCGACAAGGGCGAGACGCACGGCTTCACGCAACGCTACAAAGCGGTGAACGATTCCAACAATTTGGCCGCAATGCATGAAGCAGCCGAACAGCTGCATGACTGGACGGCAAGGAGGCTTGGTGAACGTCGATGAAGTGAAAGCCCTGGCGAATGCGATCAGGGAAGAGGTGGCCAAAGCGATCACCGGGCAACGTGACACGGTCGACCTGATGCTGACGGCGCTGTTTGCCGGCGGCCATATCCTGCTCGAAGGACCGCCGGGCACCGCCAAGACCATGACCGCGCGCTGCTTCGCGCAGGCGCTCGGCGTCCTCTACGGGCGCATCCAGTTCACGCCCGACCTGATGCCTGGCGACATCGTCGGCTCCAACATCTACAATTTCCAGACCGGGCAGTTCACGCTGACGCACGGCCCGATCTTCTGCGACCTGTTGCTGGCCGACGAAATCAATCGCACGCCGCCGAAGACGCAGGCCGCGCTGCTTGAAGCCATGCAGGAGCATGCCGTCACCTTCGACGGCACGACGCACGCGCTCGGCCAGAATTTCATGGTGGTGGCGACGCAGAACCCGATCGAGCACCAGGGCGTCTATCCGCTGCCCGAGGCGCAGCTCGACCGTTTCCTGTTCAAGCACCGGGTGAGCTATCCCGACCTCAAGGAGGAACGCGCCATCATCGTCAACCATGGCGGCGGCTCGGCCTCGCACGACATCGAGCAATATGGCATCAAGGCGCGGACCGACCGCGAGACGCTGCAAGCCGCCTTGGCCACGGTCGGCGAGGTCACGCTGGTCGACAATGTCGTCGGCTATATCGCCGCCCTGGTGCGCGGCACACGCGAAAGCCCGGACCTCGAGGTCGGCGCCAGCCCGCGCGCGGGCGCCATGCTGGCGCGCGCCGCGCGCGCCCGGGCAGCACTCGACGGGCGCAACTATGTCATCCCCGACGACGTCAAGGCGTTGGCCGTGCCGGCGCTGCGCCACCGCGTCGTGCTTTCGCCGGCCGCGCAGATCGACGGAAGGCTGGTCGAGCAGATCGTCTCCGATCTCGTCGACCAGACGGAAGCGCCGCGTTGATCTATCCGAGCGGGCGAGCAGTGTGGGCAGCGGCGGCGGGGGCGATCCCCGCCTTCCTGATCGCGCTCGTGCTGCCGCAGGTCTGGTATCTCGGCCTGTTGTGGATCTGCGTGCTGCTGGCTTTCCTGGCGGTCGATGCCGCGGCCGGGCGCGGCCGCGCTTCGCTGAACGCGACGCTGACGGCGCCACCGGTCGTCGGCGTCGGCGGGCGCTTCACCCTGCACATCGCGGCTGGCGTCGGCGCGAAGCTGCGGCGCCTGCAGGCGCGCGTCGGCCATGACCAGCGGCTGGAGCCGGTCAAGAGCACGGGCGGTGCGCTGCCGGCCAATGGCGGCACGCTCGACCTCGAATTCGATGCGGTGAGACGCGGCATCGCCAGCTTCGACCGGCTGTGGCTGCGCTGGCAGGGACCGTTCGGGCTGGTCTGGAGTCAGGCCGTGTTGCCGGTCGAACGCAAGGTGGCGGTGCTGCCCAATGTCAACAGCGCCCGCGACGAGGCGATCACGCTGCTGCAGCGCTCGACCCTTGCCGACGGCCACGCGCAGAAGCGCGCCGGGCAGGGTCGCGAATTCGAATCGCTGAAGGACTACCAGCCCGGCATGGGCCGGCGCATGATCGACTGGAAGCGCAGCGCCCGCCACGGCAAGCTGCTCGCACGCGAATTCCGCATCGAGGAGAACAACAACATCGTTCTGGCCATCGATAGCGGCCGCCTGATGTGCGAGCCGGTCGACGGCGTGCCGAAGGTCGACCGCGCGGTGACGGCGGCACTTCTGTCGGCCTTCATTGCGCTCAAGAGCGGCGACCTTGTCAGCCTGTTTTCCTTCGACGCCAGGCCGCGCGTCTCGAGCGGCGCGGTGCGCGGCTCGCCAAGCTTCACCATGATCCAGAAGCGCGCCGCCGAGATCGACTATTCGACCGAGGAGACCAATTTCACCCTGGCGCTGACGACGCTGTCGGCGAAGCTCGACCGGCGCTCGCTGGTGATCGTCTTCACCGATTTCGTCGACCCGATCAGCGCCGAACTGATGCTGCGCACCGTCGGCCGGCTGACCGAACGGCATCTGGTGCTGTTCATGCTGATGCGGGATGTCGAGCTGGAGACCCTGGCAGACATGGCGCCGGCCGCACCCGAGGACGTCGCCCGCTCGGTCACCGCGGGCGATCTGCTCCGGCAGCGACAAGTGGTGATCGGCAGGCTGCGGCTTCTTGGCGCACATGTCATCGAGGCCGACCACCAGCGGCTCGGCCCGGCGCTCGTCGAACGCTATATCCAGCTCAAGGAGGAGGACCTCTTATGACGCTGTCTGTCGGCACCGATGCGGTGCGCCAGTCGCTGGCAAGCTTCCGCAAGGAACGCGAGGCCGACTGGAAGGCGTTCGAGGCGTTGCTGGCGCGCGTCGAGAAACGCGCGCCGCGCGCGCTTTCGGAAGACGAATTGCTGTCGCTGCCCCTGCTCTACCGCTCGGCGCTGTCATCGCTGTCGGTGGCGCGCGCGACCTCGCTCGACAACGCGCTGATCGCCTACCTGGAGGCGCTGTGCCTGCGCGGCTACTTCTATCTCTACGGCGCGCGGCGAACCATGCGGTCGCGCATCGGCGACTTCTTCCTGCGCGACTGGCCGGGCGCGATCCGCGACCTGTGGCGCGAGGTCTGGACATCGGTCGGGCTCACCGTCATCGGCGCCATAGCCGGCTATTGGCTGGTCGCCTCCGACAAGCGCTGGTACGACGCCATCATCCCGCCAAGCCTCGCCGGCGGCCGTAATCCGGACTCCTCGGCCGAGATGCTTCGCGGCGTGCTTTACGGCGGCGACCACCACTTTTTGTCGGGCTTTGCAGCGCTTCTTTTCACCCACAACACGCAGGTGTCGATCCTGGCTTTCGCCCTGGGCTTCGCCTTTGCCGTGCCCAGCGTGCTGATCATCCTGATGAATGGCTGCATGCTCGGCGCGATTTTCCAGATCTATGCCGCCAAGGGGCTGGGCTTCGAGCTCGGCGGCTGGCTGTCCATCCACGGGACGACGGAACTGTTCGCCATCGCCATCGCCGGCGCGGCCGGCATGCGCATCGGCACGCGCATTGCCTTCCCCGGCGAATTGACGCGCATGGCGGCCGCGGCGCAGGCCGGGCGCGTGGCGGCGATCGCCATGGTCGGCGTAACGATCATGCTTCTGTTTGCCGGCCTGCTCGAAGGCATCGGCCGCCAGACGATCACCAGCGACATCGCCCGCTATGCGATCGGCGGCGGCATGCTGGCACTCTGGATCTGTTATTTCTACCTGTTGCGGATGGTGCGGCATGGCGAAGGCTAAGCCCGCGAAGGCCAAGGATCCGGCAGCGCTGATCCGCCCGCTGGTCACGCCCGAAGGCGTCGACCTGCGCGTCAAGCTGGCGGATGCCGGCACACGCGCTTCGGGCTTCCTGCTCGACGTGGTCATCATCGTCATCGCGGCCGTGGTCGTCTCGCTGGTCATAATCTTCGGCCTGGCCGGACTTGGCCTCCAGGACGCACAGCCGCTGTTCATCGTCTGGATCATCTTCATGTTCTTCCTGCGCAACGTCTATTTCATCGCCTTCGAGGCGGGCCGACGGGCCGCGACGCCCGGCAAGCGCATGGTCGGCATACGGGTGGCGTCGCGCAGTGGCGCCGGCCTCACCATCGATCAGGTCATCGCGCGCAACCTGATGCGCGAGATCGAAGTGTTCCTGCCGCTGTCGATCATCGCGGCCAGGGGCAGCGCCGGCTTCGCCGACACGCTGTCGACCGTCTTCGGCCTGATATGGGCGCTGCTGTTTTCGCTGTTCCCGCTCTTCAACCGCGACCGGCTCAGGATCGGCGACCTGCTCGCCGGCACCTGGGTGGTCGAGGCGCCGAAAGTGGCGCTGGTCGAGGATCTTTCGCAGCGCAAGGACCCGTTCGCGGCCCGCTTCCAGTTCAGCGCCGCGCAGCTGGATGCCTACGGCATCGCCGAGCTGCAGAAGCTCGAGGAAGTGCTGCGCCGCGACGACTATCACGCGCTGAAGGCGGTGGCGGAAACGATCAGCCGCAAGATCAACGCCAGGGTCGAGCCGATCGATTCAAAGGCGTTCCTCACCGCTTATTACGGAGAGTTGCGCGCGCATCTGGAACGCAAGCTGCTGCTAGGGAATCGCAAGGCGGATAAATACGCGCGGTAGACGCTCAGGTTGAAGGTCTGGGAAATATGGCTTCGACTGAATTTGTTATTACAGGGGAACAGTATGAAGATCTACTTCGCCATTTAGTTGAATCAGGCTCAAAAATTGGATACGATTTTCTGGATAAGAATAATATTATTTATCTTACAATTGATACCATAACAAACGTAACCGCCAAACAAAACGCCTCCATGGCTTTAAAACACCCCTCATTTGCAACCGACGAACCAGAGATAGTTATTTATAAAAATGGCAACATCGCTTGGCATCAATTCAAGGAATTGCATGGAGATGGTCACCTTAAGATAACCTCAAGAAAGTTCTCAGCGGTAGCGTATCCATATTTCTACGTTTTGATTGGTTACACCTCCTTTTTCGTCAAAAAGAATGGAGTGCACATACAGGCGCCCAGGAATCTTATTGACATCTATAAAACGGCGGTGCGATCCATTAAGTCACACTGCAACAAGGAATTAATCGGGGATACTAGAATCATATATGTATCGAGGGCCATAGTAGACAACGACGCTAACTGGCTTTCCGCTGTCAGAACCCAATTTGGGATTTGAGAGAGCGCTATTCGAGCATCGGCCGAGAGCCAGCTTGCCGTCGTCCGGTGAACGTTTTGTCCCATCCCGTCCATCTCCGACACCAACAGGTCCACTGTCGACGCAAACAGGGCGTTCTGGCCCGTGACATCCAACCGGATCGAGGCCATAACCCCACCCGTATTTGATTAAACGCATGTCTTGTCCCGAAACCGGTTCCCACTTTCGGGAGGCATGCTTTGAGATGGTGATTTATGCCAAGCATAGACGACCTCGATACGCCGGCGATCCTGATCGATGCGGCTCGCGCCGAAGCCAATATCAAAAAGGCGCAGGCGCATGCCGATGCGCATGGACTGAAGCTTAGGCCGCACATCAAGACGCACAAGCTGCCCTACTGGGCAAAGAAGCAGGTGGCGGCGGGCGCGGTCGGCATCACCTGCCAGAAGATCGGCGAGGCAGAAGTGATGGCCGATGCCGGCTTGAGCGACATTTTCCTGCCCTACAACATCCTTGGCCGCGCCAAGCTGGAACGGCTGAAGGCGCTGCATGGCCGCGTCACGCTGTCGGTGACCGTGGACAGCCACGAGACGCTGGAAGGCCTTGCCGCCACCTTTACCGATGCCGGCCATCCGCTGTCCGTGCTGGTCGAATGCGATACCGGCATGGGCCGCTGCGGCGTGCAGGGCCTGACGGAAGCCCTGGCGCTGGCGAAGGTGATCGACCGGGCCCAGGGCCTCGCCTTCGGCGGCCTGATGACCTATCCGGCGGCCGGCCGCGCCGCCGAGGCCGAAGCATGGCTCAAAAGCGCGCGCGACGCGCTTGCCGCGGCGGGGCTGGCATGCGCGCGCATCTCCAGCGGCGGCACGCCGGATATGTGGCGTTCGGGCGAAGACAGGGTCGTCACCGAATACCGGCCGGGCACCTATATCTATATGGACCGCTACCAGGTCGCCAAAGGCGTCGGCACGCTGGACGACTGCGCGCTGACGGTGTTTGCCACGGTGGTCAGCCATCCGACGGCCACCCGCGCCATCCTCGACAGCGGCAGCAAGGCGCTGTCCTCCGACACGCTCGGATTGCCCGAGTTCGGCGAGTTGCTTGGCCTGCCCGGCGCCCGCGTCACGGGCTTGAGCGAAGAGCACGGCACCGTGACGCTCTCGGATGGCGCCGCCTTGCGCATCGGAGAACGCGTGCGGGTCGTTCCCGATCATTGCTGCGTGGTGACGAACCTTTTCGACCAGGTGCATCTGATCGAAGGCGACAAGGTGCTGGAAACGCTGCCGGTGGCAGCGCGTGGCCGGATGGGATAGGCCTATTGCCGCTCCGCCTGCCGCGCCGCGACCCTGCGCATTGCGGTCACGCGACGGCGGAAAATTTCCGTGCGCATCGCCATCAGGTGCAGCGCGAAGAACAGCACGGTGAAGCCCAGAGCCATCACGGCGAGCGGCCACAGCATCGACGGGTCTATGGTTGGCCCACCGAGCCGGAAGATCGATGCCGGCTGGTGCAGCGTGTTCCACCAGTCGACCGAGAATTTTATGATCGGGATGTTGATGAAGCCGACCAGCGTGATGATGGCCGCGGCCCAGGCGGAGCGGCCGGCATCGTCCAGCGCGCGGGTCAGCGCGATGATGCCGAGATACATCAGGAAAAGCACGAAGACCGAGGTCAGCCGCGCGTCCCACACCCACCAGGTGCCCCACATCGGCTTGCCCCAGATCGATCCGGTGATCAGCGCAAGTGCCGTAAAGGTGGCGCCGATGGGGGCGGCCGATTTCAGCGCGACATCGGCCAGCGGATGGCGCCAGACCAGCGTGCCCAGCGCCGAGATCGCCATGATCGTGTAGCACATCATGGCGAGCCAGGCGAAAGGCACGTGGATATACATGATGCGCACCGTGATGCCCTGCTGGAAATCCTCAGGCGCTGTGAAGCTCATATAAAGGCCGACGACGAGCAGGATCGCGGCTATTCCGGCCAGCCATGGAATGACCTTGTCGGCCAGCCCGACGAAACGGGTCGGGTTGGCGAGATCGGTCCAGCCGGCAAGGCGTGAAGTGGTATCGCTCATGCGGACCTAAATAGACCGGCAACAAGTCCGGGGCAATCGGGGGAGTGTCGCACTCTTTCCCTCTCCCCTTGTGGGAGAAGGGAAAGCTGGTGCCGTTACGCCGCTTCGGTGACCGGGCGGCTGAGGCGGCGGACCTCTTCGTCGTTGAGCAGGCCGCCGGCGCGCAGCAAGCTGGCGAAGCGGCCGTTGCGCAGCGACAGTTCCGTGAAGCCGCCCATCTCGACCACCCTGCCCTTGTCCATGAAGACGACCAGATCGGCGTCGCGGACCGTGGTCAGGCGGTGGGCGATGATGAAGGTGGTGCGGTTGCGGCGCAGCTCGTCGATCGCTTCCTTGACGCGATCCTCGGTCTCGACGTCGAGCGCGCTGGTCGCCTCGTCGAGCACCAGGATCGGCGCGTCCTTGAGAACCGCGCGGGCGATGGCGATGCGCTGGCGCTCGCCACCGGAAAGCTGGCCGCCGCGCTCGCCGACGACGGTGTCGTAGCCGCCGCTCTTGGAGAGGATGAAGTCCTGCGCGGCCGCGGCGTTGGCGGCAGCGTGGATCTCGTCATAGCTCGCATCGGCGCGGCCAACGCGGATGTTGTCCTCGATCGAGCGGTTGAGTAGGCCGGCGTCCTGGAAGACGGTGGCGATCGAATGACGCAGCGACTTGCGGGTCACCGTCTTGGTGTCGATACCATCGATCAGGATACGACCGCTGGACGGCGTGAAGACGCGCTGCAAGACGTTGATCAGCGTCGTCTTGCCGGCGCCGGTCGGGCCGACGATGGCGACCGTCTGGCCAGCCTGGACCTCGAAGGACACATTCTCGATGCCATGGCCGGAATTGGCGAACTCGAAGCTGACGTCCTCGAAGCGGATATGGCCGGTGACATTGGTCAGCTCGCGCAGGCCGTCCGGCTCGGCAGTATCGGCGGCCGAGTCCTCAAGACGATAGAAGTCCTCCAGCTTGGCGCGCGCCTCGGAAATCTGGCTGGTGAAGGCCGACATCTGGTCGAGACGGGCAATCAGCATTCCGGCAAAGCCGGTGAAGGCGACGACATCGCCGACGCGGAGCTCGCCGCGGGTGACGAGATAAGCGCCGATCGACAGCACGATCATCATCGAGATGGTCGACGACAGGCGGTTCAGCGCGTTGGCGATCGCCCACCAGTCGAGCACGGGGTTCTGCGCGTCGAGCAGGTCCTTGACGTAACGCTTCAGCGCCGCGGTCTCATGGCCGATGCGATTGTAGCTCTGCAGCACGGCGACGTTGCTGACCGAGTCGGTCACATGGGCAAAGACGGTGTGGTAATGGCGTTCGACGGCGGTCTGCCCCGACTTGGTGCGGCGCATGACGATACGGCCGATGCCGACGTACAGCACGCCGAGGCCAAGCAGCACGACGGACATGCGGATGTCCATGGCAAGCGCGGTCGGCACCAGCAGCACCAGCGCGATGGCCGTCGACAGATGCACGCGCATGAATTCGAGCCACAGGCTGAACAGGGTCTCGATGGCGCGCAGCAGCGTATGCAGCGAATTGGAAGTGCCGCGCTGGTGATGCCAGGCGAGCGGCATGGTGATGACGCGTTCGAAGGACTGGCAAAGCACTTCCGAACGACGGGCATGGGCGAAGCGGTCGGCGCCGCGCGCCACCAGCACGAAGGCTATGACGTTGAAGATGCCGAGAGTTGCCCAGACGGCAAGCGTCGAAAACACCGGGCCTTTTTCGGAAATAGCGCCGATGACCCGACCCAACAGGATCGGCTCGAGGATTGCGATCGCAGCGAGCGCGACATTTGCGCCGCAGATCAGCGCGACGCGCTTCTTGTCCGCAGCCAGATAACTCAGCGCTCGTAAGTAGACTTGCAGAAGTGACACTTCAGCTACTCCGCCAAACTCTTGTCTGTGCTCAATGCCGGTATTGTGCACCGCACCATTTTTTGACACGTATCGGTTAACGTGTCGCGAAACAATGCCCCATCTATCCCTTGCGTTCCCATTTAGCGAACAAAAGATGACGACGGTACGAAATCTGACGTGATCACCTAACGGTTTGAGATAAAAGGTGAAATGTCAGCCTTGCGGCAAAATAATGGCAGCTGCCTCGCACTGCCACATTTTTAATCACCGCCTGCTTGGTTAGCTGACCCTAAAAGACCGGGCTGGATGCTTGGCCGGCTTGCAGCCAAGTAAAACGCAAGGCTTTGCCGCGCACCCCGAAGGATGCGCGGCCAACAGCCCAAGCTTCTGATATTATGCGGGAATCCTGACGACAACCTCGGTCTTGTCGCCGGCTTTTGGCTCGAAGGACGTCGATTTTTTCTTCGAACCATTGACTTCGAGCGAGATCGACTTGGTCTTTTTGTCGCGGATGACACGAACCTTGATCTCGCCGTCGAACATCTTGAGCGTGGCGGCGTAACCGTCCCAGTGCCCGGGCAGCTTGGGCCTAAACGTGATCTCCTTGCCGCGCCGCTCGATGCCGAGGATGCCTTCCACCGCCGCGCGGTAGAGCCAGCCGGCCGAGCCCGTGTACCACGTCCAGCCGCCACGGCCGCCCTTGCCTTCGCCCGCATAGATGTCGGCGGCCACCACGTAGGGCTCGACGCGATAGTGCTCGGTCGCCGCCTCGTCGGAAGCGTGGTTGACCGGATTCAGCATCGAGAAGCAGCGATAGGCCTCGTCTGTGCGGCCCATCTCGGCCAGCGCGATGACGAACCAGGTGGCGGCATGGGTGTACTGGCCGCCATTCTCGCGCACGCCCGGCGGGTAGCTCTTGATGTAGCCCGGGTCCTTCGCGCTCTTGGAGAAGGGCGGCGTGAACAGCTTGACGATCTGGAGCTCGTCGTCGACCAGCATTTCGGTCGCCTGTTGCATGGCGGTGGTCGAGCGGGCCGGATCCCCTTCGCCCGACAGCACGCTCCAGGATTGCGCGATGGAGTCGATCTTGCACTCGTCGGAGGTGTGCGAGCCGAGCGGTGCGCCGTCGTCATAGCTGCCGCGCCGATACCACTGGCCGTCCCAGGCCGTGCTTTCCAGCGCCCGCTTGAGCGCCTCGGCATGCTTGGCCCAGGCCTGCGCGCGCTTGGCGTCGCCCTGGCCTTTGGCGACCGGCGCGAAGTCGATGAGCGTCTTGAGCAGGAACCAGCCCAGCCAGACGCTCTCGCCCTTGCCGCCTTCGCCGACCCGGTTCATGCCGTCGTTCCAGTCGCCGCCGAGGATCAGCGGCAGGCCGGCCGGGCTGCTGCGCTTGATCGCGAGATCGAGCGCTCGCGCGCAATGGTCGTAGAGCGAGGCGGTGGTCTTGGTGATCTCCGGCGTGAAGAAGGCGTCGTGCTCGTCCTCGCCGAGCTGCTGCCCGTCGATGAACGGGATCTGCTCCTTGAGGATCGCGGCGTCGCCGGTCACCTCGATGTAGCGGGCGGTAGCGTGGGCCAGCCACACCACGTCGTCGGAGATCATGGTGCGCACGCCGGCATCGGTGCGCGGCAGCCACCAATGCTGCACATCGCCTTCGGGGAACTGCCGGCGCGCGGCGTTGAGGATCTGGTCATGCGCCAGCTTCGGGTCATGCGCCAGAAGGGCGAGCGTGTCCTGCAACTGGTCGCGGAAGCCGAAGGCCCCGCTCGCCTGATAGAAGGCCGAGCGTGCACGGATACGGCAGGCAAGGCTCTGGTAAGGCAGCCAATGGTTGACCATGGCGTTGAGCCCCTTGTCGGGCGTCTCGACCTGGATCGTGTCGAGGAAGCCGCGCCAGGCCTTTTCATTGTCGGCCAGCCGCCGGTCGAAGTCCTTGCCGCGATGCGTCTGCACCAAGGCGCTTGCCTCGGCCGGCGTCGCCGCGTCGCCAAGCAGCCAGAGCAGCGTGACGTCGCCACCCGCCGGGATCTCGACATCGCTGGCGACCACGGCGCACGGGTCGTCGCCTGCCTCGATACGGCCCGAGAGCGCGAGCCCGCCGAGCACGGCCTGCGGATATTCCGTCGTGCCGTGCCTGCCGATGAACTCGGAGCGATCGGCGGTCACCGAATGCACGGGATGGGCCGCAGCCAGGAAAGCCACGCGCTCGCCGAAGTCGAGACCGTATGGATTTTGCGCCAGAAGCGCGCCGGTTGCCGCGTCGCGCGACGGCACGATGGTCGCCGCGGTGCGCGAACGGTGGCCGCCCAGCACCCATTCGGCATAGGCATAGACGCGCAGCCTCACCGGCACGGAGCCGCTGTTCTGGATGCGCAGCCGGGTGACTTTCACCGGGTCGGTGGCATCGACCACCTGGGTCAGGTCCATCGACAAAGGACCGCGCTTCGAGCGGAACGTCGAAAAGCCCTGGCCGTGCCAGGTCTCGTAGGTCATCGAAGGATCGCGGACCGTTGCCGCCATCGGCGAGAACGCCTTGCCGCTGGCCTGGTCGAAAATATAGAAGCCCTCGCCCGGCCGGTTCGACACCGGGTCGTTCGACCATGGCGTCAGCTGGTAATCGCGGCTGTTGCGGCTCCAGGTGAAGCCGGCGCCCTCGGCCGAGACGTGGAAGCCGAAGGAAGCGTTGGCGATGACGTTGATCCATGGCTGCGGCGTCGAGCGCCGGCCGGTCAGCCGCGTCACATAATGGCGACCGTCGCCGTCGAAGCCGCCAAAGCCGTTCCACAGGCTGAGGCCGCCGCCGTCGGCGGCCACGTCCTGTCCGCCTTGGCTTGCCGGGACCGGCAAGGGCAGCGGCGGTGTCGCCTCGCGCGGCGCGCCGCCTTCGGTCTGCGCAAGCGCGTCGCGCGCCTGGAGCGCCGCCGTATCGGCGCGTTCAAGCTGGTCGAAGATCGTGCCGTTGCGGGTGTGCAGTACGACGCGCGCGACCGACAGCAGGGTCTTGTAGGTCGGCTCGTCCATCAGGTCGCGGCGCACCGCGAAGATGTGCTGGCGGGGCCCGAGTTCGCGACCGCGTAGCCGGCTGTTCTCGCACAGCGTCTCCACCGCGCGCTGCAGGTCCTGCACGTAGGAAGACGCCTGCTCGTTGACGACGACGAAGTCGATCATCATACCGCGAGCACGCATATACTCCTGGAAGCGCAACGCCTGGGCGACGATCTCGAGATCGGCGACATCGCCGATGCGCACGAGGAAGATCGGGAAATCGCCCGAAATGCTGGTCGGCCACAGGCTCGACTGACGGCCGAGGCCCGATGCGATGGACTCCGCCGGCAGGCGCAGGAACGGATCGGGATAGATCAGATAGCGCGCCAGCTTCTGGACATTGGCCGCGTCGGTGAGGCTCAAGCCCAGATGGCGCGTCTGCACCTGGCTGCGCGTCCAGGCAAGCATAGCCTGGCGGGCAAAGCTCTCCTGATGGTCGAGGCGAGCGATCGCCTCGTCGAGTTCCTCACGGTTGGCGCCGACGGCCGTCCAGAAGGTCAGCGAGATCTTCTTGTTGGCCGGCACGCGCACCTGGCGGCGCAAAGCGGCGACCGGGTCAAGCGTGAAGCCTTGGTTGCCGGGCAACCTGACGCCGGGGTCGAAAGCGACGGCATCGGCAATGGTGCGGCCACGGCCGATAAAGGCGCGCCGATCGGTCTCGGCCTCGGCATCGCGCGAAGGGCCCGCCGGGTCAGTCACGAAATGCACCATCGTGATGTCGGGCTCGTTCTTGTCGCGCTTGCGTCTGGTGGCGAAGATCGCACCATTGTTCGCGGCGATCTCGGTCTCGACGAACATTTTCGAGAACGCCGGATGGGCGTTGTCGGAGACCTCGTTGCCAAGCACCAGTTCGGCAAAGGACGTCACCTCGATATACCGGTCGGTGGCGCTGTCATTGTAGAGCGTGATGCGGCGGCCTTCGCCATTGCCTTCGGAGATCACAATGCATTCGACTTCCGAACGCAGCGAGCCGACCGTCTTGGTGAAGCTTGCCTTGTCGTCGCCGAACAGCGTCTGGACGCGCTCGCCCTCGGCGCGCTTCGGTTCGGCGGTGGCCGACCACCAGTCGCCCGTCGCGGTGTCGCGCAGGAAGATGTAGGAGCCGAGCCGGTCCTCGCTCGGATCCGGCTGCCAGCGGGTGACGGCAAGCTCGCCGAAGCGGCTGTAGCCGGAGCCGGTCGCTGTCACCATGACCGAATAGCGGCCGTTGGACATGACGTTGGTGGCGCGCAGCGCTCTGATCGGATCGAGGACGACGCGGCTGTCCGGGCTCTCGGTCTCGGTCTCGTCCTTTTCGCGCTCGTCGGCTTCTGTCCTGACGGTGGCGGTCGGGATGTCGCGCGGCGCCTTCTCCTGCAAGAGGAGCTCGGCGGATTCGATCACCGGGTCACTGTGGAAGCGCTCGCGCAGCCGGCCCTCGAAAATGGCATCGGCGACCGCGGCGATCGACATGCCGGAATGATGCGCCATGTAGTTCTGCACCACGGCGTGGTCGGTGCCTTCCGGCACGCGCTGCGGCGTGAAGTCGACCGCATCGTAGAAGCCATGACGGCCGAGCGCCCCGATCGAGCGCAGCCGCTGCAGGTTCTGCACCGCCTCGCGCGGGCTGAACTGCGCGGCCAGGATCGTCGCATAGGGCGCGATCACGGTGTTCTGGCCAAGGCCGCGCTTCAAGCCTAGGCCGGGCACGCCGAAATTGGTGTACTGGTAGGTAAGCTCGCGGTCGCGGGCGTTGTAGGCCGCTTCCGAAATGCCCCAAGGCACGTTCTTCGAGCGCGCATACTGGATCTGGCGCTTGATGATGAGCTTGCTGGTCTGGTTGAGGATAGAGCCTTGCGGCTCCTTCATCACCAGCGGCGGCATCAGATACTCGAACATCGAGCCCGACCAGGACATCAGCGCGCCCTGGAAGCCGATCTCGACGATCGGGCGCCCGAGGCGGAACCAATGCTCGGTCGGCAGGTCGCCCTTGGCGATGGCGAACAGGCTGGTAAGACGCGCTTCCGAGGCGAGCAGGTCGTAGCAGCTCTCGTCGAGCTGGCGGTCCTCGACCCGGTAACCGATCGACAGAAGTTTGCGCTCCTGGCGCATCAGGAAGGAGAAATCCATCTCGAAGGCATAGCGGCGGCAGCGCTCGCGCAGCGCGAGCAGCTTGGCGCGCAGCGCCGAGACCGCACTCTCGTCATTGTGCGAATCGTGCACATGGGCTTCGCAGGTCGCCTCCAGCCGTCCCGACCAGTCGGCGATGACGTCGCTCTTGGGCGATGCTGCCTCTGAGTGGATGGCGGTGGCGAGCTTGCGGATCTCGCCCGCCAGCACGGCAAGATTGATGGTGCGGATCGACGCCATCTCGGGCTGCGCCTTGATGGTCGCCACGGCGCGGCGCATGCCGTCGAGGCGATCGGCGAGCCGCTGGCGCAGTGGCCTGAGCTGCCGGCGGTCGTCCGGCAGTTCGTCCAGGCTTTCGTCGAGGATGGTAACGGTGTCGATGATGCCTTCGAAGTCGCCCTGCAGATGGACGGAGGGCGCTTCGGCCCATTCGGCGCAGGAGGCCGCGACGGCGACGAGATGGCCGGCGAGATTGCCGCTGTCGACCGCCGAAATATAAAGCGGATAGAGCGGCTTCAGCGTCGTCGTGTCATACCAGTTGTAGAGATGGCCACGGTCGCGCGGCATGTTCTCGATCGTCGTCATCGTGGCGTCGATGCGGGTGATGGCGTCGGACAGGCTGATCCAGCCGAAATCGCGCGCCGATACCACCGAAAGCAGATAGACGCCGATATTGGTCGGCGAGGTGCGCGGCGCCACCACCGGCGCCGGGCTTTCCTGGAAATTGTCCGGCGGCAGATGGTGCTGCTCGGGCGTCACGAAGGTCTCGAAATAATGCCAGGTGCGGCGCGCCACGGTGCGCAGTGCGTGGATGTCGGCGGCCGAGATGCGCAGCCTGTCCTCGGTCTCGGCCGAGCGGCTGATCCAGCAGGCGACCGCCGGCGAGCCGATCCAGAAGATCGCGAAGAAGAAGGCGACGAAAGCGCCGGTCGAATCGGCCAGCACCGGAATGGCGAGGCCGACGACGCCGATGATCACGGCGCCATACATCATGCCGTAATAGGCGGCGAGATCGTTGCCGCCCTTGGCGGCCTGCGAGGCGGTGCGCCATTCCAGCAGGTTCTGGCGGCTGACGAAAAGCCGGTAGATGGTGCGCACGATGGCATCGCCCATCATCCAGGCGAGATGCGCCATCAAGAGCACCTTCAGCGCCACGAGCGCCGTGCCGAAGACGGTGTCGCGGGCCAGGGCGGAGAAATGGCCGCGCGGCGTCTGGTCGCCGCTCTTGGGCAGGATGCCGTTCACGATATCGAAGGTCGGCGCCATGAACAGGCTGAGGATCATCAGCGCCTGCCACTGCGCGGCCTGGGTGAACGGCAAAAGCGTCCAGCCGGCGATACAGGCCATCACCCAGAAGATCGGGGTAACCGAGCGGCGAAGATTGTCGACCATCTTCCAGCGCGACAGCGCCGGAACGGCTGAGCGCGGATCGAAAATGAAGCCGAGCAGCTGCCAGTCGCCGCGCGCCCAGCGATGATGGCGCGAGGCATCGACCGAGTAGCGGGTCGGATAGTCCTCGACCAGCTCGACATCGGTGACCAGGGCCGCATGCGCCAACGCGCCTTCGAGCAAATCATGGCTGAGAATGGTGTTTTCGTCGATGCGGTCCTTGAGCGCCGCCTCGAAGGCGTCGACATGGTAGAGTCCCTTGCCGGTGAAGGAGCCGTCGCCGAAGACGTCCTGATAGAGGTCCGACACGGCGAAGACGTAAGGGTCGAGGCCGCGATTGGCGGAGAAGACGCGCTGGAAGAACGAAGCGTCGTCGCCGCTGGTGAGCGACGCGGTGATGCGCGGCTGCAGGATCGTGTAACCGGCGGTGACGACACGCTTCACCGGATCGAAATGCGGGCGGTTGAGCGGATGCGCCAGCTTGCCTACCAGGCTCGAAACCGCGTCGCGGGTGGTGCGCGTGTCGGCGTCCAGCGTCATCACATAGACGACCTTTTCCGGCAGCGGCACCTCGAGCGGCAGGAAGGTGGTATCGCTGTCGCCGCGCAGCAGAAGGTTCAGCTCATGCAGCTTGCCGCGCTTGCGCTCCCAGCCCATCCAGCAGCCCTGCGCCTGATTGTAGAGGCGGCGGCGATGCAGGATGTAGAAGTACGGCGCGCCTTGCGACGGGTAGCGGGCGTTGAGCCTGGCAATCTCGTCGCGGGCATATTGCAGGATCTCGATGTCGGCCGCGTCGATCTCGGTCTTGGAATCCGGCCAGTCGGATAGAAGCGCGAAGTGTATCTCTGCGGCCGTGTTGGCGAGGTGATGCACCTCGATGTTGCGGATGTTTTCCTCGACATCGTCGCGCGAGCCGATCAGCGAGGGCACCACGACCAGGGTGCGCGCCTCATCCGGGATGCCATTCTTGTTGAAATCGTAGCCGACAAGCCGGGTGGGTTTCAGGAACAACGCCACGACAGTGTTGAAGAAGGCCAGCGCGCCTTCGCTGGCCGGCACTGCAAACAGCGCCAGCATCAGCGTGATCGACTCGACCGACAGGCCAAGATTGCCAAGCGCCCGTCCGGCGAGGAAGAGCAGCAGCACCGTCAGCAGGAAGACAGGCACGACGATACCCAGCCATCCGGTGGCGGCAAAAGCGCGCTTGAAGGTAACGTAGAAGGGCGGGCGGTAGCCGATCGCCTTTTCCAGTTCCGGCCGGCGCGGGCCGATCAGGAAGAAGCCCACATCGGTGTGCACGGCAGGATCAGCGGTCTCCGGCACGCCGGACGCATCGGTGATGCCGGGGAGATGACCGGCGAGTTCGATCGCCTTTTCGGCAACGCGATATTCGGAAAGATCCGAACGCCGCGCCATCTGTTCGATCGCGGTGCGGTACTGGTCGCGCGAAAAGAAATCGAGCGCGGCGAAATCGGTCTTGTTACGCAGCAATGCGTCCGTGCGGCTGACACCTTCGAACCAGACCGTCCAATCGATGTCGTTGATGAGGCGCAGGCCACGGATGATATTGCCGGTGGTGACGTTGCCGCTCGACAGCGTCTGATGCTCGGAGATGATGATCTCCTCGGCGTCGGAGCCGGTCTTTTCGAGCTCGCCCTCCAGCCATTCCAGCGCCCGGCCGGCATTCTGCGAGCCGTCGCGCAGGCGATAGAGCAGTTGGGTGGCGAAAGTCGTGTCCTGCGCATGCGCGCTGAAATTCGACAGGATCCTGGTGCGGTCGGCATTGTCGTCGGTCGCCAGCACCTTGTCGGCGACGTCGTTGGCGATATGGCGCATCTGCCTGGTGCGCTCGACGCGCACGGCGATACGGCGCAGGTTCTCGATCAACACGAAGCGCAGCAGCGAAGGGAGCGCCCACAGCTCGCCGATCTTCATCGGTTCGACCGACTGGAAGCCTTCGACGATGGCCTTGAACATGTTAGCCGAGACCGAGCTGTCGGAATGCTCGACATAGCTCCAGGCAACGACAAAGGCGCGCGGCAGGACGGTGCCGTCGCCAAGCGTCAATGTCGGCAGTTGCCGGTAGAAACGGCGCGGCAGATCGCGCTTGACCTGGAAGATGGTCTCCTCGACCAGATAATTGTTGTCGAGCAGCCATTGCGCGGCCGGCGTGATGGTCTCGCCCTTGGCCTGAGCGGCATTGGTCGAGCGGTAGACTTCGAGGATCTTCTTGGCGCTGTCGCGGATGCGGGCCTGGAATTCGAACGGCGCTAGCCCGAACAGGTCCTTGACCTCGCCCTTGGCAAGCGCAACGCCCAAGGCGCGCAGCCTGTCTTCAGGCAGGAAATTGAGCGTATCGGTGCTTCCGTAGTTCCCGGGAAGCTGGTGCTCGACTGTTCGATCTTGGCGGGGTTCGTCTGAATGTTCATTGAAAATTCCGTAAGCGGGGCGCAATGCGGCGTCACCGCCACGGCAATGTCCCTAAAACCGGTTCAATTGCAATTGGTTGCATGACAGGTCGGCCGAAAGTTTGTTCTGCGCACCATGACAGGGGCATGCCCTTTCGACAGTTCGTGGGCGAACGCCCCTCGCTCTCCGCCCCGGTTGGATCAGGGCAAGGATTCGGGCTTTTTCGTGATACATGCAAGGGGCCGGGCGATATTTCGCCCGCGCCGCGATCATGTTTGGCAACAGGCGTTAATGGTCGGGTGGGTCAGTTTGAAATATGGATATCGGCCTTTATTGGTCAGGATACCTTTCGAAGGCATGGGAAGGTAACAGATGCGTGCAGCCGCAACTCTAATTGTGTTGGTCGCTTCGACATTGATTGGGGGCCGATTCGCACATTCGCAAGAGTGGACGCCGTCTGAAGATTCGGCTCTGGCTGCGAGACGGGTGATTGCCAATTATTTCTCAATGCTCGACGGCGGCAACCCCAAGCAGGCCTATGAAATGATGGACGGTGCCGCCAAATCATCGATCCCGATAACTGCCTTCTCAGAGCAAAGCGAAAAATTCCGTTCTCAGGCCGGTCCGCTGCTGGAGCGGAAACTGCTCAAGTTTACATGGCTTAGGGACCCGGCGGACGCCCCTTCCCGGGCATCTATGTGGCGGTCGACATCGCCACGAAGTTTGAGCGGATCGACCGGCACTGTGGATATATCGTGCTCTACCAGCAGCCTTCGGGAGGGCCTTTCCACGTCATGCGCGCCGAGAGCAACTTCATCGACAATGCGACGGCAGAGAAAATTGAGACCACCCAGTCGAAACTTGAACTGGATAAGGCATGGGCGGAATTATCGCAGAATTGCCCCGACTTGACGGCCAATCCTTGAATCTCAGCTGGCCGGCTTGGTCCGATCGATGCGGATCACAAACAGCACCGGGTTTCCCACTGATTCGAGCCGAATATCCGGGGCGCCCTGATCGAGCACCACTACGTCCAACGGGCCAACCTGGACCGCCTTGTCGCCAGGCACGATGAGTTCTCCGCCAAGAGGCAGGATTAGGGTCGTGCCCGCGTTCGCCTCCACATCCAACGGAGCCGACGGCGTCAGGCGCTCAACCTGGTGTATCGTCCGCCCACGACGCGTCATGACGTTAAGGTCGGTGATCGGACCGCCGATCAACGTAGCGCCGGTCGGCACATCGCCAGGGAAGGACAGCGGCGCCGAGGTGGCGGTCAACCGCGCCGGGGGCCGGCCGGCAATATCGAGCACGATCCCCTCCTCCTCCAGCACCGAGAGCGTGCGGTCGACGCCGGGAAAGCTGGAGAACGGCCCGCTCGTCTCGACGCGGGCCATGGAGATGCGCCAGTCGAAATCGTCGAGCCCGGCGGCTTCGGGCGAAACGGCGATCTCGGTGGTCGTGCCGCCGCCATTCTTCCACGGCATGACGCGGTAGCCGGCGGCACGAAGGATGCGCATCAGCTCAGCCCAGAATGCCTGGGAGGTTCAGCTGGTGCTCTTTGGCGCACTTGATGGCGATGTCGTAGCCGGCATCGGCATGGCGCATGACGCCGGTCGCCGGGTCGTTCCACAGCACCCGCTCCAGGCGCTTCGCCGCATCGGCCGTACCGTCGGCGACGATGACCATGCCGGCATGCTGCGAGAATCCCATGCCGACGCCGCCGCCATGATGCAGCGACACCCAGGTGGCGCCTGAGGCGGTGTTGAGCAGCGCGTTGAGCAGCGGCCAGTCGGAAACAGCGTCTGAGCCGTCCTTCATCGCTTCCGTCTCGCGATTGGGCGAAGCGACCGAGCCCAGATCGAGATGGTCGCGGCCGATGACGACCGGCGCCTTGAGCTCGCCCTTGGCCACCATCTCGTTGAAGGCAAGGCCGAGCCGGTGACGGTCGCCGAGGCCAACCCAGCAGATGCGCGCCGGCAGGCCCTGGAAGGAGATGCGCTCGCGCGCCATGTCGAGCCAGTTGTGCAGATGGGTGTTGCCGGGGGTGAGTTCGCGCACCTTGGCGTCGGTCTTATAGATGTCTTCCGGGTCGCCGGAGAGTGCGGCCCAGCGGAACGGACCGATGCCGCGGCAAAACAGCGGCCGGATATAGGCCGGCACGAAGCCCGGGAACGCGAAGGCGTTTTCAAAACCTTCGTCCTTGGCGACCTGGCGGATGTTGTTGCCATAGTCGAGCGTCGGCACGCCGGCGTTCCAGAACGCCACCATCGCCTCGACATGCTCGCGCATGGAGGCACGCGCGGCTTTCTCGACGGCCTTCGGGTCGCTGACACGCTTCTCGCGCCACTCGGCCATCGTCCAGCCCTTGGGCAGATAGCCGTTGATCGGGTCGTGTGCCGAGGTCTGGTCGGTGACCATATCGGGGCGGATGCCGCGCTTGAACATCTCCGGCACGATCTCGGCGGCGTTGCCGAGCAGGCCGACCGACTTCGCTTCGCCGGCCTTGGTCCAGCGATCGATCATTTCCATCGCCTCGTCGAGCGTCTCGGCCTTTTCGTCGACATAGCGGGTGCGCAAGCGGAAATCGATGGAGTCCGGATTGCATTCGATGGCCAGGCAGCAGGCGCCGGCCATGACAGCGGCGAGCGGCTGGGCGCCGCCCATGCCGCCGAGACCACCGGTCAGGATCCACTTGCCCTTGAGGTTGCCGTTGTAATGCTGGCGGCCGGCCTCGACGAAGGTCTCATAGGTGCCCTGCACGATGCCTTGCGTGCCGATATAGATCCAGGAGCCGGCCGTCATCTGGCCGTACATCATCAGGCCCTTCCGATCGAGCTCGTTGAATTTCTCCCAGGTCGCCCAGTGCGGCACGATATTGGAATTGGCGATCAGCACGCGCGGCGCATTGGCGTGGGTCTTGAAGACGCCGACCGGCTTGCCCGACTGGACAAGCAACGTCTCGTCCTCACCGAGTGTCTTCAGCGACGCGACAATCTGGTCGAAATCGTTCCAGGTGCGCGCGGCCCGGCCGATGCCGCCATAGACGACCAGCTCGTTCGGGTTCTCGGCCACTTCCGGGTCGAGGTTGTTCATCAGCATGCGCAGCGGCGCTTCGGTCGTCCAATAGCGGGCGTTGAGCTTGTCGCCGCGGGGCGCACGCACTTCACGGATGTTGTGGCGGGGATCGTTCATCAATGTCCCTTTCGAGTAAGGCGGCGCATCAGCGGCCGGCCCAATCAATGGCGGTTTCGAGGATGGTCTTCAGTGTCGCGCGGATCGGCGCGGCATAGGTTGCGTCGTAAGGCACCGGCCAATTCTCCGGCGAACCTTTCTCGGCCGGCTCGCGCATGTAGCCGCGATTGGAGAGCTCCATCTGCAGGGCGTGGACTCCGTCCCGCGGCCGGCCAAAGCCGCGGGTGATCCAGCCGCCTTTGAAGCGGCCATTGACCACCCAGGTCTCGCCGGTCGCGGCGAGGATGGCTGCGACCTTGTCCTGAAGAATGGGATCGGTGCTCTTGCCGTCATTGGTGCCGAGATTGAAGACGGGCAGCGTGCCTTCGAACAGGCGCGGCAGCACCGAGCGGATCGAATGGCAATCATAGAGCGCGATCTTGTCGTGCTGGCCGCGTAGTCGTTCGATCTCGGCCTGCAGGGCAGCATGATAGGGCTTGAAATAGGTTTCGCGGCGTTGATCGATCTCGGACGGGGTCGGCTCTTCGCCCATGCGGTAGAGCGGGTCGCCGTCGAAGGTCTCGGTCGGGCACAGACCAGTTGTGGTTTGGCCCGGATAGAGCGAGACGCCGGACGGATCGCGGTTGACGTCGATCACGGTGCGCGAGATGGCAGTGTGCACCACCGTCGCGCCGAGGTCATTGGCGAAATCATAAAGCTTGTCGATCCACCAATCGCAATCGCGGCGGCCGAGCCAGATTGACACCAACCGGGAGTCGAGGCCGTCGAGATCGATGCCGGTATGCGGGATCGACACCAGCAGCGGCGCTGTGCCTCGAGTGACGGTGAGCCAGTTGGGTGAAGTCATGCGAGGCCTCCAAACACTGGAGTTCTACGGCGCCCCCTCTGCCCTGCCGGGCATCTCCCCCACTTGGGGGAGATTGGCAGCTTCGGCGCCCTGCCCGATCCTGCAACGTTGGAGATTGGCGAAAGCCGACGCGACATCTGATCTCCCCCTTGTGGGGGAGATGTCCGGCAGGACAGAGGGGGCGCGACAGAACGCGGCCTATCAGGGCGTGCGTTCTCACGACGCAATCCCCGGCAGCGCCACCGCGCTGGCTGCGGCCACAGCCGCGCCGCTGCGCACCATGGCGATCGCTTTCTCCATGTCGGGATGGAAATGTCGGTCATTGTCGAGATGCGGGACCTCGGCACGCACCAGCTTGCGCACGGCTTCCAGCGCATTGCTCGACGCCAGCGGCTGGTGGAAATCGCAGCCTTGCGCGGCCGCCAGCAATTCAATGCCGATAACGGCGGTGGCGTTCTCGACCATGCCGATCAGCCGGCGGGCGCCATGCGCGGCCATGGAGACGTGGTCTTCCTGGTTGGCCGAGGTCGGGATCGAATCGACGCTTGCCGGATAGGCCTTCTGCTTGTTTTCCGAAACAAGGGCCGCCGCCGTCACCTGCGGGATCATGAAGCCGGAGTTCAGGCCGGGCTTGGGCGTCAGGAAAGCCGGCATGCCGGAAAGCGCCGGATCGACCAGCATGGCGATGCGGCGTTCCGACAGCGAGCCGATCTCGCAGACGGCCAGCGCGATCATGTCGGCGGCGAAGGCCACCGGCTCGGCGTGGAAGTTGCCGCCTGAGAGCGCAGTGTCGTCCTCGGCGAAGATCAGCGGATTGTCGGTGACGCCATTGGCTTCGGTCTGAAGCGTATCGGCGGCTTGGCGCAGCACGTTGAGCGACGCACCCATCACCTGAGGCTGGCAGCGCAGGCAATAGGGATCCTGCACGCGTTCGTCGCCGACGCGGTGCGATTCACGGATAGCGCTGCCGGCCATCAGATTGCGCAACGCGTCCGCCGTCTCGATCTGGCCGCGATGCTTTCTCAAGAGATGGATGCGCGGGTCGAACGGCGCGTCGGAGCCCTTGGCGGCGTCGGTCGACAGCGCGCCGGCGACCAGCGCCGACTGGTAGAGCACTTCGGCCTCGAACAAGGCAGCGAGCGCATAGGCGGTCGAGAACTGCGTGCCATTGAGCAACGCCAGGCCTTCCTTGGCGCCGAGCGTCACCGGCTCCAACCCGTGCGAGACAAAGGCGACCTTGGCCGGGACGCGGCCATGCGGGGTAAAGCATTCGCCGACGCCGATCATGACGGCGGTCATATGCGACAGCGGCGCAAGATCTCCTGAAGCGCCGACCGAGCCCTGCGCCGGCACCACCGGGATGACGTCGTTGGCAAGCATGGCTTCGAGCAATTCGATCGTCTGCGGCCGCACGCCGGAGGCGCCCTGGGCGAGGCTGGCAAGCTTCAGCGCCATCATCAGCCGCACCACCGCGACCGGCATTGGCTCGCCGACGCCGGCGGCGTGCGAGAGCACGATGTTGCGCTGCAGGGTTTCGAGGTCAGCCGCCGGAATGCGCACGCTCGCCAGCTTACCGAAACCAGTGTTGATGCCGTAAACCGGCTCGCCCTTGGCGACGATGCGGGCGACGGCCTCGGCGCTGGCCCGGATCTTCGGCCGGCAGGAATTGTCGAGCTTCGGCACGGCGCCGCGATAGATAGTGCGCCAATCGGCAAGCGTGGCGTTACCGGGCTTGAGGGTCAGTTCGGTCATTGTCCTCTCCAGATGCGAGCATGGAGCGGATTGAAGCCCATGCGGTAAACGAGTTCGGCCGGACGCTCTATGTCCCAGATGGCGAGATCGGCCGATTTGCCGGCTTCCAGCGTGCCGGTTTTTTCGAGAAGGCCGAGCGCACGCGCGGCCTCGCGGGTGACGCCGGCCAGGCATTCATCGACCGTCATGCCGAACAAAGTCGCGGCCATGTTCATGGTGAGCAGCAGCGAGGTGAGCGGCGAAGTGCCCGGGTTGGAGTCCGTCGCCAGCGCCATTTTCACGCCATGGCGGCGGAACAGGTCGACCGGCGGCTTCTTGGTCTCGCGGATGAAATAGAAGGCGCCGGGCAGGATCGTCGCCACGGTGCCGGCCTCGGCCATCGCCGCGGCGCCCGCATCGTCGGTGTATTCGAGATGGTCGGCCGAGAGTGCGCCGTAGCGGGCGGCAAGGGCCGCTCCATGCAGATTGGAAAGCTGGTCGGCGTGGAGTTTCACCGGCAGGCTGAGCGCCTTCGCCTTGTCGAAGACGTGCGCCATCTGTTCCGGCGAGAACGCAATGCCTTCGCAAAACCCGTCGACCGCGTCGGCGAGCTTTCCGGCAGCGACGGCCGGCAGGATGGTGCCGGCAACGAGATCGATGAAGGCGTCCTTGTCGCCCTTGGCCTCGGGCGGCAGCGCATGGGCGGCCAGACAGGTGGTTCGCACCGTGACCGGACGCTCATCGGCCAGCCGGCGGGCCGCGCGCAGCGACTTCTTCTCATTGTCGAGATCGAGGCCGTAACCGGACTTCACCTCGACAGTGGTGACGCCTTCGGCAATCAGTGCGTCGAGGCGCGGCAGCGTCTCGGCGACGAGCTCGTCCTCGCTGGCAGCGCGCAGCGACTTGACGGAGGAGACGATGCCGCCCCCGGCGCGGGCCACCTCTTCATAGGTGGCGCCGGCCAGCCGCATCTCGAATTCATTGGCGCGGTTGCCGGCATAGATCAGGTGCGTGTGGCAGTCGATCAGGCCCGGCGTGATCCAGCGCCCCTCGCAATCGACTGTATCGGCGCCTTGCCCGGCGGCAGCCGGCATATCCGCCTCGGCGCCGGCATAGACGATCAGCCCGTCGCGCGCGGCGACCGCGCCTTTCTCGACGATACCTAAGCCATCGGCCATGGTCGCCAGGCGCGCATTGCGCCATAGCCGCAGGCCGCTCTTCCCGTTTGCTCCAACCATCATCTTTTCCATTTGAAAGGATGGCGATTATGTATATACATATTGAAACGCGACGCAAGTGGTATCGTCGCTCACGCATCGAGATTTGGAGAGACAAGTGACGGCGATCTTTGCGGAACAGGCGCTGTTGCCCGGTGGCTGGCAATCCAAGGTGAGGATCGCCTTCGATGGCGGCCGTATCGCTACGGTCGAGCCCAGCGCCGCGCCTCAGCTTGGCGACGAACGCCACGCCATTCTCGTGCCCGGCATGCCCAATCTGCACAGCCATGCCTTCCAGCGCGGGATGGCCGGGCTTGCCGAACTGCGCGGCCCTTCGTCCGACAGCTTTTGGAGCTGGCGCGAGGTGATGTACCGTTTCGCGCTGTCGATGACGCCCGACCAGGTCGAGGCGGTGGCGGCGCAACTTTATGTCGAGATGCTGGAGGCCGGTTTCTCGCGCGTCGGCGAGTTTCACTATCTGCATCACGACCGCGACGGACAACCTTACGCCAACATCGCCGAGATGGCGGAGCGCATCACGGCGGCGGCTTCGGAGACCGGCATCGGGCTGACGCTGCTGCCGGTCTTTTACGCCCATTCCGCCTTCGGCGGCGCAGCACCCAATGAGGGCCAGCGGCGATTCATCAATGATGTCGAGCGGTTCGGACGACTGCTTGAGAAGAGCCGCGAGGCCGTTCGTGGTTTGAATCAAGCAATTGTCGGCGTTGCCCCGCACAGCCTGCGCGCCGCGACGCCTGACGAGCTCAACGCGGTCGCGGCGATGGCGCCGGACGGCCCGATCCACATCCACGTCGCCGAGCAGGTCAAGGAAGTCGAGGACTGTGTCGCCTGGTCGGGCAAGCGTCCGGTCGAGTTCCTGCTGTCCGACGCCACGGTCGACAAGCGCTGGTGCCTGATCCACGCCACGCACATGACCGAAGCCGAAACCATCGCCATGGCAAAAAGCGGCGCGATCGCCGGGCTTTGTCCGATCACCGAGGCCAATCTCGGCGACGGCACCTTTGCGGCGCCGCTGTTCATCGAGCATGGCGGCCGCTTCGGCGTCGGCTCCGACTCCAACGTGCTGATCGGCCTGCCGGACGAGCTTCGGCAGCTCGAATATTCGCAGCGCCTCGCCCACCGCGCCCGCAACGTGCTGGCGCGCGCCGGCGGCTCGACCGGACGCGCGCTGTTCGACGCCGCGCTCGATGGCGGCAGCCAGGCGCTCGGCGCCGGCTCGTCACAGATTGCCGCCAGCGGCCCGGCCGATTTCATCTCGCTCGACCAAAACCATCCGTCGCTGGCAGGCAAGGCGGGCGACGCCATCCTCGATGCCTGGATCTTCGCCAATGGCAGCACGGTCGATTGCGTCTGGGTGCATGGCAAGAAGCAGGTCAGCGGCGGCAGGCATGCCAAGCGCGCGGCAGTCGCCGAGCGATTCCGCAAAGTCATGACCGACTTGTCGCAGACCTGAAGCAGGACGTCTGATGAGCTTGATCGAGACAGATGATGTTGACGGTGGCGAGATCCTCTCGCTGCATCAGCGCATCCTGTCCGACATCCGCGAAAAAGATCCTGTCGGGCGCCTGGCCGCCCGGACATCGCATCCCGTTCGAGCATGAGCTGACGGCCGAATACAATTGCTCGCGCATGACCGTGAACAAGGCGCTGTCGCAGCTCGCCAAGGCCGGGCTGATCGAGCGCCGCCGCCGCTCCGGCAGCTTCGTGCGCCAGCCGCAGTCGCAGGCCGCGGTGCTGGAATTGCACGACATCAGGATCGAGGTCGAGGCGCTCGGCCTTGCCTATCGCTATGACCGGCTGAAGCGGGTGAAACGGCGCAGCAACGCCGAGGACCGGACGCTGCTCGGGCTTGCCGCCGCGGGTCCGGTGCTGGCGCTGGAAGGGCTGCATTTCGCCGGCGAACGGCCGTTCGCGCTGGAAGAGCGACTGATCAACCTGTCCGCGGTATCCGGAGCCGGCGAGGAGGAGTTTCTCGACATCGCGCCAGGCCCCTGGCTGATCGGCCGCGTGCCGTGGAGCGAAGCCGAACACCGCATCCGCGCCATGGCCGCCGACGAAACCATCGCGGACGCGCTCGACATCGACCCCGGCGCGCCCTGCCTGGTGGTCGAGCGCCGCACCTGGAGCGCCGAGCACCCGGTGACGCATGTCCGGTTCGTCTATCCGGCGGACAGCCACACGCTGGTAGCACGGTTCACGCCGTCGCAGGGGTAGTGGCGTCTTTACCCTCCCCCTTGTGGGGAGGGTCGCCGCGAAGCGGCGGGGCGGGGTCGGCGCAATCCCCACCCGGGCCTTCGGCCCGACCTCCCCACAAGGGGGAGGTAGAAGGCTCGCGCCTTAAATCGCCGCCGTCACGATAATCTCAACCAGATATTCCGGGCCGGCGAGCTTGGCTTCGCCGGTGGCACGGGCCGGCGTGTGACCCTGCGGGACCCATTTGTCCCATTCCGCATTCATCTCGGCGAATTTGCCCATGTCGTCCAGCCAGATGATCGCCTGCACGATCTTGGTCTTGTCGGTGCCGGCCTTGGCCAGCAATTCGTCGATGGTCTTCAAGATATCGCGGGTCTGCGAGGCCACGTTGCCGCCGGGCTCGCCGACCTGGCCGGCCAGATAGACGGTGTTGCCGTGGATGACGATCTGGCTCATGCGCGGGCCGACATCGATGCGACGAATGCTCATTGGGTGTCCCTTCGTTTTGGAGTCGGGCCTGTTTAGAGTCCGCGCCGGCTCCGGGCAAGGGCGCGGGCGCGAAACCAATTGAGCCAATTGTCCGAGCTTGTCCGGTTCACCCACACACCGAGTTGACCGGCACGCCATAAATCCGCCGGCTTGCCTTGTTGACTAATGTAATAACATCACATATCGACAAGTCCCCAGTTTTCGCCCGCAGCAGGTCGGCGGCACGCTTTATTCAGATGCGCTGTCGCAGCCTGATGCCCCTGGCTCGACCTATATCGACATGATGCACAACAACATTCGCCAGATCAAAAGGCGCGATCCTTGGCAGTTGACATAGCTGCCGTTGAGAAGGCGGAGCCAGGACTCCGCCCTTTTCGGCGCACCTTTTGTTATGTAATAACATTAAATCGGAAGAATCCATGCTTCAGAAAAACGACTCCAAACGCCTACCGGTGACTGTGCTGTCCGGTTTCCTCGGCGCAGGCAAAACCACGCTGCTCAACCACATCCTGTCGAACCGCGAGGGCCGCCGCGTCGCTGTCATCGTCAACGACATGAGCGAGATCAACATCGATGCCGAGCTTGTTCGCGATGGCGCCGATCTGTCGCGCACCGATGAGAAACTGGTGGAGATGTCGAATGGCTGCATATGCTGCACGCTGCGCGACGACCTGTTGAAGGAGGTCCGTGCGCTCGCCGAACAGGGCCGCTTCGATTATCTGCTCATCGAATCCACCGGTATTTCCGAGCCCCTGCCCGTCGCCGCGACTTTCGATTTCCGCGACGAGCATGGTGACAGTCTCTCCGACGTCGCGCGGCTCGACACGATGGTGACCGTCGTCGACGCGCTCAATTTGCTCAAGGACTATTCGTCCTCCGATTTCCTCAAGCAGCGTGGCCAGTCGCTTGGCGAGCAGGATGAGCGCGCGCTGGTCGATCTTCTGGTCGAGCAGATCGAATTCGCCGACATCGTTGTGCTGAACAAGATCGGCATGGCGAGCCGTCATCAGCGGGACATGGCCCGGCTGATCGTGCGGGCCCTCAATCCCGAGGCCGAGATCGTGGAAGCCGATTTCGGCCAGGTGCCGCTCGACAAGGTGCTGGCCACCGGCCGCTTCGATTTCGACAAGGCGCAGCAGAACCCGCTCTGGTTCAAGGAACTCAACGGTTTTCGCGACCATGTTCCCGAGACCGAGGAGTACGGCATCCGCTCCTTCGTCTACCGCGCGCGAAAACCGTTCGAGCTGGCGAAATTCCAGACCTTCATCAATCGCGCCTGGCCGGGCGTGGTGCGCGCCAAGGGTTTCTTCTGGCTGGCGACACGGCCGGATCATGTCGGCGAAATGAGCCAGGCGGGCGCGTTGGTGCGGACGCAAAAGCGTGGCCTGTGGTGGGCCTCGGTGCCGCCAGCGCGATGGCCAGACCACGCGGAATGGCGCGAGAGCATGGCGCCCTATCTCGATCCGGTCTGGGGCGACCGGCGCCAGGAATTGGTCTTCATCGGTTGCGAGCCGATGGACGAGGCGAAGATCCGCGCCGAGCTGGACGATTGCCTTGTCGAGGCGACGGGGTTCGAGCCCGAATTGTGGTGCGCGCTGCCCGACCCGTTCCCGAACTGGACAAATGGCTGAACTGATTTTTGTTCGGGGAATGTCTATCTGCGCAAAAGGATTTCCTTCAGCGCGGATTGCCGACCTCGTGCGAGAGTGGCAAGACTTTGCGTCAAATCAAATGCGAGGATGCAGCCATGGAATATCGCCAGATCAGCGATGATTATTCGGTCTCCGGCCAGATCCAGCCGGAAGACGTCGCCGCCATCAAGCAAGCCGGCTTCAAGAGCGTGATCTGCAACCGGCCGGATGACGAGCAGCCAGGCCAGCCTTCGGCCGAGAGCGTCGCTTCGGCGGCCGAAGCGGCAGGGCTTGCCTTCCGCTATATCCCGGTGATCAGCGGCCAGATCACACAAGATAATGTCGATGACCAAGGCAAGGCGCTCGATGAGCTCGAAGGCCCGGTGTTTGCGTATTGCCGGTCGGGCGCGCGTTGCACCAACCTTTATGGGCTGATCCAGCAGCAGAAGGGGTGAACGCCGCGGTGCGGTTGAAGAAAGCCAATTCCGCAAGCTGGCGTTCCTTCGCGCCCCCCCTCTGTCCTGCCGGACATCTCCCCCACAAGTGGGGAGATTGGCAGTTTCCGCGCCTCGCCCAATCTTGCAACGCCCGAGGTTGGCGAAAGCCGACGCGACATCTGATCTCCCCCTCGTGGGGGAGATGTCCGGCAGGACAGAGGGGGGCGCTGTCCCGCCAGCGTATCAATAAAATCCACCAAAGCTAAATCGGCAGCGCGCCGGTTTCCTTGAGTGTCTCCAGCACGATCGCCGTCTTCACATGCTGCACGGATTCATGCGGCAAGAGCACGCCGTTGACGAACTCAGACAAAGATTTGAGATCGGGCGTCACCACTTTCAGGATATAATCCATCTCGCCGGTCAGCGCATGCGCCTCCTGCACCTCGGGCAGGCGCGCCACCAGTTCACCGAAGCGGCGGGCATTGTCGCGGTTGTGGGTGGCCAGCGTCACCGAGATGACGTTGACGAGCGAAAAGCCGAGCTTGTCGCGGTCGAGCACGGCGCGGTAGCCCTTGATGTAGCCGTCTTCCTCAAGCCGAAGGCGACGGCGCGAGCACTGCGACGGCGAGAGGTTCACGCGCTCCGAAAGGTCGTTGTTGGTGTAACGCGCATCGTCCTGCAAAAGCGCCAGTATCTTGCGGTCAAATCGATCAATGCGCGTATCGTCCACGAAGTTTCCTCCGACCATGCACAATTTACGCACATCTAGTGCATTTCAAGCGGTTGAATGCAAGCACCGTGCGGCGGCTCCGCGCTATCATGGTGAAAGACGGCCAAAACTGGCTGCAACAAGCTTTCGGAGGACTACCATGGGCCCCTTCCCGCACGACGCCCCGCCCGCGAAGATCAGCAAGGCCAATCCCGCCGGCACCGACGGTTTCGAATTCGTCGAGTTCGCGCATGCCGAACCGCAGAAGCTTGCCGAACTCTTCACCCGCATGGGCTATGTCGCGGTGGCGAAGCACCGTTCGAAGGACATCACCGTCTGGCGGCAGGGCGACATCAACTACGTCGTCAATGCCGAGCCCGGCTCGCATGCGATGAAGTTCGTCGACAAGCACGGTCCTTGCGCGGCCTCGATGGCCTGGCGCGTGGTCGACGCGAAACACGCTTTCGACCATGCCGTGTCCAAGGGCGCCACGCCTTATGAAGGCGCCGACAAGGCGCTCGACGTGCCGGCCATCGTCGGCATCGGCGGCTCGCTGCTCTATTTCATCGAAGCCTATGGCGACAAAGGCTCGGCCTATGATGCCGAGTTCGAGTGGCTGGGCGAGCGCGACCCGAAGCCCGAAGGCGTCGGCTTCTATTTCCTCGACCACCTCACCCACAATGTCTATCGCGGCCAGATGGACAAATGGTGGGATTTTTATCGCGAGCTGTTCGGCTTCAAGCAGATCCATTTCTTCGACATCGACGGCAAGATCACCGGGCTGGTCAGCCGCGCCATCACCTCGCCCTGCGGCAAGATCCGCATTCCGCTGAACGAGTCCAAGGACGACACCAGCCAGATCGCCGAGTATCTGAAGAAGTACAATGGCGAAGGCATCCAGCACATCGCGGTCGGCACCGACGAGATCTACGCCGCCACCGACAAGCTTGCCGCCAACGGGCTGAAATTCATGCCTGGACCGCCGGAGACCTATTACGACATGTCGTACGACCGCGTGAACGGCCATGACGAGCCGATCGAACGCATGAAGAAGCACGGCATCCTGATCGACGGCGAAGGCGTCGTCGACGGCGGCATGACCAAGATCCTGCTGCAGATCTTTTCGAAAACCGTCATCGGGCCGATCTTCTTCGAGTTCATCCAGAGGAAAGGCGACGAAGGCTTTGGCGAGGGCAATTTCCGCGCTCTGTTCGAATCGATCGAGCAGGACCAGATCAAACGCGGCGTGATCAAGATGGACGGCAAGGCGGCCTGAAACGTAAACCTGTTTGCGGCGCCCGGCATCAGCCTGCCTACCCCGCGTACTTCTCGACTTTCTGCTCGATGGCGCCGAAGATCGAATGTCCCGTCTTGTCCTTCATCTCGATGCGCACCGTGTCGCCGAAATGTAGGAAGGACGTCTTCGGCTCGCCGCTCTCGATGGTCTCGATCATGCGCAGTTCGGCTACACAGGAATAGCCGGCGCCGCCGGCCGAGACCGGCTTGCCTGGCCCGCCATCGAGCTTGTTGGAGACGGTGCCCGAGCCGATGATGGTGCCGGCGGCGAGCGGCCGGGTCTTGGCCGCGTGCGCGATCAGCGCCGGGAAATCGAACGTCATGTCGATGCCGGCATTGGCGCGCCCGAACGCCTTGCCGTTGAGGTCGACCAGCAGAGCGAGATTGACCTTGCCGCCGTCCCAGGCGTCGCCCAGCTCGTCCGGCGTCACCGCGACCGGCGAGAAGGCCGATGGCGGCTTCGACTGGAAGAAGCCGAAGCCTTTCGCCAGTTCCGGCCCGGTAATAGTGCGCAGCGTCACGTCGTTGACCAGCATGACGAGGCGGATCGCCGCCCTCGCCGCATCCGGTCCGGCGCCCATCGGCACGTCGTCGACGATGACGGCGACTTCCGCTTCCATGTCGATGCCGAAAGCTTCGTCCACCATGCGGATCGGATCGCGCGGCGCAATGAAGGCGTCCGAGCCGCCCTGGTAGATCAGCGGATCGGTCCAGAAGCTCGCCGGCATCTCGACGCCGCGCGCTTTGCGCACCAGCTCGACATGGTTCACATAGGCCGAGCCGTCCGCCCATTGATAGGCGCGCGGCAGCGGCGAATGCGCGTCATGCTCGTGGAAGCGGGCGGACGGCACTGCGCTAGTCTCGAGCGATTCCGCCATCGCCGCCAGATGCGGCGCGATGCGGCGCCAGTCGTCGAGCGCGGCCTGCAGCGTCGGCACCAGGAAAGAAGCGTCGGTGAACCGCGTCAGGTCGCGCGAGACGACGACCAGCTTTCCATCGCGCGTCCCGTTCTTCAAAGTGGCAAGCTTCATGCGGTTTCCTCTCCTGACGCGGCGTGCGCCGCTTGGCCCCACAACAAGGCCGTTATCGGCAATCGTCAAGCCGCCGGCTTAAGTTTTCCCGCGCAAGCGAATTTCTTTCAGGACCAGTCGCCCTCCGGAGTGCCATTGAAGCGCTTCTTCAGGTCGGCCCAGCAGTCGATGTAGTTTTCCTGCAAGGTGCCGAGTTCGGCGGCGTAGCGCGTCAGCATTTGCGGGAAGCGGGTCTCGAACATGAAGGCCATGGTGTTGTCGAGCTTGACCGGCTTCAGGTCGGCGCGCGTCGCCTTCTCGAAACCTGTCGCGTCCGGCCCATGCGCCAGCATCTGGTTGTGCAGGCTGATACCGCCGGGGACGAAGCCTTCCTCCTTGGCGTCATACTGGCCATGGATCAGGCCCATGAACTCGCTCATGATGTTGCGGTGGTACCATGGCGGACGGAACGTATTCTCGGCCACCAGCCAGCGCGGCGGGAAGATGACGAAGTCGACATTGGCCGTGCCTTCCTCGCCGCTCGGCGCCGTCAGCACGGTGAAGATCGAGGGATCGGGATGGTCGAACAGGATGGCGCCGACCGGCGAAAACGTCGCCAGATCATATTTATAGGGCGCGTAATTGCCGTGCCAGGCGACGACGTCGAGCGGCGAATGGCCAAGCTCGGTGACATGCAAAGTGCCGCACCATTTGACGATCAGCCGGCACGGCGTCTCCTTCTCCTCGAACCAGGCGCAGGGCGTCTTGAAGTCGCGCGGATTGGCCAGGCAATTGGCGCCGATCGGGCCGCGGTCCGGCATGGTGAACTTGGCGCCGTAATTCTCGCAGACATAGCCGCGCGCCTCCTTGTCGGCTAGCTCGACCTTGAAGACCAGGCCGCGCGGCAGCACCGCGATCTCGCCGGGTTTGAGCTCGATCACGCCCATCTCGGTGACGAAGCGCAGCGCGCCGATCTGCGGCACGACCAGAAGTTCGCCATCGGCATTGAAGAAATGGTCGTCGACCATCGAGCGGTTGGCGACATAGACATGCGCCGCCATGCCGGACTGGCCGATCGCGTCACCAGCCGTGGTGAAGGTGCGCATGCCGGAGATGAAGTCCGTCGGCTCGGTCGGCATTGGCGTCGGGTTCCAACGATACTGGCCGAGCGCCAGTTCGTGGTTGGCGATGTTGGGCCCTGTCTTCCACAAGGGATAGCTCACGCCCTGAAAGCGCCCGGTGTGTTTTACGCTCGGGCGGATGCGGTAGAGCCATGAGCGTTCATTGGTGCCGCGCGGCGCGGTGAAGGGCGAGCCGGAGAGCTGCTCGGCATAAAGGCCGTAAGCCGGCCGCTGCGGCGAGTTACGACCCTGCGGCAGCGAGCCTGGCAGCGTCTCGGTCTCGAAATCATTGCCGAAGCCCGGCATGTAGGAAAAGGCCATCCGATCCTCCCTGATCCCGGCCTCAAGCTTCACGACGCCCTGCCTGCCGGCGATGTTGACCAAACTGGTTTCATTTGTAACCATTGAAAATGTAACTATCAACAGCCACGCCGCATCCCAGGGGCACATCATGGACACACTGGAGCTGGAAAGCTTCCTGCCCTACCGGCTCTACCGGCTGGCCGACGCCGTCAGCCGCGAATTCTCGCGCATCTACAAGGAACGCCACGGCCTGACGCGGCCGGAATGGCGCACGCTGTCAGGTCTCGGCCAGCGCGGCACGATGACGGCGACGGAGCTCGGCGAACAATCGGCTATGCACAAGACCAAGGTGTCGCGCGCGGTGGCCGAACTCGAGCGCCGCCGCTGGCTGACGCGCACGCCGGACGAAAATGATCGGCGGATCGAGCACCTGGCGCTGACCAAAGCTGGGCTTAGTGCCTATCGCGAGATGGTGCCGCTGGCGAAGGCATTTGAGCGAGAGCTGCTGGCGAGGTTGAGCGCGCAGGAGCGGTCGGCGATTGTGAGTGGGGTGACGGCGCTGGAGGCAAGTCTGGCATCAGACAGGAAATAGACGTTGGCGCGAGGCGCCCCCCTCTGTCCTGCCGGACATCTCCCCCTCAAGTGGGGAGATCGGCAGCCTTGGCGACGGCGCTCGTCTTGCAACTTCTGCGATTGGCGAAGGCCGGTGTCACCGCTGATCTCCCCCTTGAGGGGGAGATGTCCGGCAGGACAGAGAGGGGGCGAAGGAACTCAACGTCTCCGCAGAGGCCCTTACCAATCCATCACCACCTTGCCCGAACTGCCGCTGCGCATCGCGTCGAAGCCGACCTGGAAATCGTCGATCCTAATCCGATGCGTGATGAGCCCCGATACGTCCAGCGGACCCTGCACCAGGGCGATCATCTTGTACCAGGTCTCGAACATCTCGCGGCCGTAGATGCCTTTGAGATGCAGCATCTTGAAGATGACCTTGTTCCAGTCGATCTCGAAGCCGGTCGGCGCGATGCCCAAAATGGCGATCTTGCCGCCATTGTTCATGGTGTCGATCATGTCGCGAAAGGCGGGCGCAGCACCCGACATTTCCAGGCCGACGTCGAAACCTTCGGTCATACCGAGCGCCGGCATGACGTCGCGCAATTTCTCCTTCGATGCATCGACGACATGCTGGACGCCGAGTTTTCGCGCCAAGTCCAGCCGCACCGGGTTGATGTCGGTGATGACGACTTTTCGCGCGCCCACACATTGGGCAACGAGTGCGCCCATGATGCCGATCGGCCCGGCGCCGGTGACCAGCACGTCCTCGCCGACCAGATCGAAGGACAATGCTGTGTGGACGGCGTTGCCCAAGGGATCGAAGATCGCGGCGATTTCGTCGGGCACATCGTCGGGGATCGGCACGACATTGTGCTGCGGGATCACCAGATATTCGCCGAAGGCGCCGGGACGATTGACGCCGACGCCAAGCGTGTTGCGGCACAGATGACCCCTGCCCGCCCGGCAGTTGCGGCAATGGCCGCAAACGATGTGACCTTCGCCCGAGACGCGCTGGCCGACCTTGTATTCGGTGACCGCAGCGCCGAAATCCGCGACCGTGCCGACGAATTCGTGGCCGGTCACCATCGGCACCGGCACGGTCTTCTGCGCCCACTGGTCCCAATTGTAGATATGCACGTCGGTGCCGCAGATCGCGGTCTTCTTGACCTTGATCAGCACGTCGTTGGGGCCGATCTCCGGCACGGGCACGTCTTCCATCCAGATGCCCGGCTCGGCCTTGGCCTTCACCAGCGCCTTCATCATGTTCGACATTTTGTAGCTCCTTACCCTCCCGCTTGTGGGGAGGGTGGCCCGAAGGGCCGGGTGGGGTCAAACAAACTGGCGAAGGTCGCTACCTGCAGACCCCGCCCCGTCTCTTGCCCGCTTGCCATGCAAGCGGGCAGATCGTCGACCCTCCCCACAAGGGGAGGGTAAAAACTCTCAGCCTATCACACCCAGTTCCTTGCCGATCGCGCCGAACGCCTCCACCGCCCGGTCAATGTCG
The DNA here is from genome assembly GCF_053005525.2 of Mesorhizobium sp. ORM8.1. NCBI lineage: Bacteria > Pseudomonadati > Pseudomonadota > Alphaproteobacteria > Hyphomicrobiales > Phyllobacteriaceae > Mesorhizobium > Mesorhizobium sp. ORM8.1. Next base: position 555,787 of record NZ_CM132600.1, read on the forward strand.
GCGCTGGAATGCGCCGCCGACATTTGCGTACGGATGCGCGCCTGGCCTTTCGGCACCACCGGGAAGGAAAAGCCGATGACATAGATGCCGCGCTTCAGCATGCGCGCCGCCATCTCCTGCGCCAAGCTGGCATCGCCCAGCATCACCGGGATGATCGGATGATCGGCGCCGGCCAGCGTGAAGCCCAATTTGCCCATCTCGGACCGGAATCTTTCCGCATTGGCATATAGGCGTTGGCGCAGGGCGTCGCCATGGCGGATCAACTCGAACACCTTGATCGAGGCGCCGGCGATCGCCGGCATCAGCGTGTTGGAGAAGAGATAGGGCCGCGAGCGCTGGCGCAGCCAGTCGACCACTTGGCTCTTGCCCGACGTGTAGCCACCGGAAGCGCCGCCCAGCGCCTTGCCGAGCGTGCCGGTGATGATGTCCACCCTGCCCTCGACGCCGCAATGCTCGACCGAGCCGCGGCCGTTTTTGCCGACAAAGCCGACGGCGTGGCTGTCGTCGACCATGACCATGGCGTCGTATTTCTCGGCCAGATCGCAAACGCCCTTCAGATTGGCGATGATGCCGTCCATCGAAAACACGCCGTCCGTGGCGATCAGCCGGAAGCGGCAATCCTTGGCTTCCTTCAGCCGCGCTTCGAGATCTGCCATGTCGTTGTTGGCGTAGCGGAAGCGCTTGGCCTTCGACAGCCTGACGCCGTCGATGATCGAGGCATGGTTCAGCGCGTCGGAGATGATGGCGTCCTCCTCGCTAAGCAGCGTCTCGAACAGGCCGCCATTGGCGTCGAAGCAGGAGCCGTAAAGGATGGTGTCGTCCAAGCCGAGGAAGGACGAGATCGTCGATTCGAGCTGCTTGTGCTCTTCCTGCGTGCCGCAGATGAAGCGCACCGAGGCCATGCCGTAGCCATAGCGGTCGAGCGCCTGCTTTGCGGCATGCCGCAGATCCGCGTTGTCGGCGAGGCCGAGATAATTGTTGGCGCAGAAATTCAGCACCTTTTCGCCACCGACCTCGATCTGCGCCGACTGCGTCGAGGAAATGACCCGCTCGGACTTGTAGAGCCCGGCCGATTTCAGGCCCTTAAGCTCATTGTCGATGTGAGAGAGGAATGCTGCGCTCATGGTCCTGCCCTGTTGCGTTCGAGGCGGGACTGTCGCGCCGCTCCCGAGAAAAATCCACCGCAAAAACGACCGCTTCGGTGGGGTTGCGAAAGCGACCCCGCAATCCTTGGCGACAGCGCAATGACAACACGCTCAAAAATGGGGTGCGCGGGAAACGACATGATAACCATCTTATAAGCTTGTCGCGCCGCCGCGATCGCCGTCCCGGCCTGCTTGCCGACCTGTTAACCCTTTCAAGGCAAGCGTTTACCCGTCGCGAATCCCGGGCAGGATTCCGTCGACGGGAGGGGGCACCAATCATGTCGCAGCAGCCAGTGCATAGCGTTTCGCGCAAGCTCGTTCTGCTGATCAAGAGCGGCTACTGGCTGGCTTTGACGATCATCGCCGCGATGGTGATAGCCTCCTTCGTGCTTCTCCAGCAATTGATGGCGCAGCAGCAACATAACGACTTGCTGCTCGACATCGTCTCGACGCAAAAGGCGCTGTCGCAGCGCATCGTCTTCCTGGCGAGCGCCACCGGGGCCGCCACGCGCGACAAGCAGCCGGCGCTCGTCACCGCGCTCAAGCAGGCGACGGAAGAGTTCGAGACCAATTACGACCGCTTGCTGACGGAGACCGGCGCCGACCCGCAGTCGCCGGCGCTTAACGATCCGAAGTCGATCGAATATGTGCTGTTCAGCAAGCCGTTCCACCTCGATTATTTCTCGGTCGGCCTAGTCGCCAACGGCCAGCGGCTCGCCTCTTCGTTCGAGTCCCAACTCGGCATGCAGGCGCAGAGCTACAAGGGTGGCGTCGACCGCGTCGGCCTCGACGCCTCCGTCGCCAACGCGACGATGTCAGGCTACGCCGCGCTCGGCCAGCGCATCAGCGCCTTCGCCAACGAAAAGGCCAGCAACATCCTCGACCTGCACCGCACGCTGTTCTTCGCCACCCTTGGCGTCATCGTGCTGGTGGCGCTGTTCATCTTCCGGCCGATGTCCAACGCCATCCTGCGCAAGACCCGTGAGCTGGTCGACGCGCGCAATTCGATGGCCTTTATCGCCGTGCATGACGGCCTCACCGGGCTTCACAACCGCACCTTCCTCACCGAACATTTCGAAACGCTGATCAAGGGCGCGCACCGCCGCCGTGAGCGGCTGGCGGTGATCCAGTTCGATCTCGACCGGTTCAAGCAGATCAACGATACGCTCGGCCACGCCGCCGGCGACTATGTGCTGGTGGTGACGGCGCAGCGCATGCGCGATTCCTGCCGGGCGTCCGACCTTTGCGCCAGGCTCGGCGGCGACGAGTTCGTCATGATCCTCAACGGCGCCGGCTCCACCGAAGACATCCATGCACTGGCCAAACGCATCCTGGGCGAGATCAACGAGCCGATCGCCTTCCAGGGCGCGACCATCATGCCTGGCGCCAGCGCCGGCATCGCGGTCTATCCGGTCGACGCCGACAATGCGCAGGACCTGCTCGTCCATGCCGACCTCGCGCTCTATTCCGCCAAGAAGCTTGGCGGCGGCAGTTTCTCCTTCTTCTCCGAGGAATTGAGGCGCGAACTCGACTATCGCAAACAGCTCGAGCAGGACATCCGCACCGCGATCGCCGACAAGGCCTTCGAGGTCTATTTCCAGCCGCAGGTATCGCTGACAAGCGGCAAGATCAGCGGCATCGAAGCGCTGGTGCGCTGGAAGCATGCGACACGCGGCATGATCTCGCCCGGCGAGTTCATTCCCGTGGCCGAGAAATGCGGCTTCATGCCGGATATCGGCCGCATCGTCATCACCAAGGCGATCGAGCAAGCCGCCGAATGGAACCGCGCCGGCATCGATTTCGGCCGCCTCGCCGTCAACGTCTCAGGCACCGAGTTGCGCGAGGCCGACTTCGACAATTTCCTGTTCTCGACCCTGGAACGCGTCGGACTGCCGCCACAGAAGCTATCGCTGGAAATCGTCGAATCCGTCATCCTCGACGACGAGAAGACCGGCATTGCCGCCAAGCTGCGCCACATCCGCGCCGCCGGCGTCCATCTCGAGCTCGACGATTTCGGCACCGGCTATGCCTCGCTCAGCCACGTCAACCCGAATGAGATCGACCGGCTGAAGATCGACCGCCGCTTCGTCCAGAACATCAACGAGAATGGCGACAACACCAAGATCGTGCGCGCCATCACCGAGCTTGCGCGGGGGCTCGGCATCTCGATCGTCGCCGAAGGCGCGGAAACCGAGGCCGAGCTCGATCTGCTGATGGCGATCGGCTGCGACCAGGTGCAGGGCTACTCCATCGCCTTCCCGATGCCGCAGGACAAGGCGCGCGAATGGCTGCTGGCGCGCAGCCCGAAGAAGGCAAAGCTCAAGGTGGTGCGGGGCAGTGTGGCGTAGGCACGCGCGTCGACAAACTTGACACGACCGTGCCGGCATGGCGGCCTGTGCGATCAACCGGATCTCGCGCATGCCGCTTCGTTTTGTCCTGTCGTTGCTGTTGTTGGTCGCCTCGCCGACCTTGGCCGCCGACCGCACCATCTATCTCACCTTTGACGATGGTCCGCTGAACGGCACCAGCAACATTCTCGATGTGCTGCAGGCCGAGCAGGTGCCGGCAACGTTGTTCATGGTCGGCATGCATGCCGAGGCCAGCACAACCAATCGAGCTTTGCTGCAGCGGGCGAAATCGATGCCGCTGGTGACGATCGGCAACCACAGCTACAGCCACGCCTACAACCACTATCGGCACTTTTACGGCGACACCGAGGGAGTGGTCGCCGATATGCTCAAGGCCAATGCCGTGCTGGGCCTGAAGCCGGCCGTGCATGCGCGGTTGCCAGGGCGCGACGTCTTCCGATTGCCCAATTACTCCAAGAACGACGATCCGCTCGGTCTGGCGCAGGCGGGGCGCGAGGATCCCGATTACGAATTCGTCGCGGCGTCAGGCTTCTGGCTTTACGGCTGGGACCATGAATGGGTGCATGAAGACAGCGGCAAGCCGGTGCAGAGCGTCGATCATCTGGTGAGCGAGATCGACCATCTGTTCAGCTACGGCCGTTTCGCCAAGCCGCGCAAGCTGATCCTGCTCATGCATGACGAGATGTTCCAGGACGCTTTCGACGGCAAGGCGAAGCTGACCGCGCTGATTGCCGCGCTCCAGCTGCGCCACTACGCCTTCGGCGCTATCGCGGGCTACGACTGAGCTGGTTCGGCGTTCCGTCTTAACGCCGCAAGCACTTCGGCGAATTCGGCCAATCTTTCATCGGGAATGCCGGCCCGCAGCCGCTTGTCGAAGCCGACAGCGGCGAGACGGAGCTTTTCGAACAGCGCTTCGCCGGCCCCGGTCAGCGCAACCTGGTGGACCCTGCGGTTTTCCGGATCGCGGCGCCGCGTCAGCAACCCTTGCCTCTCCATCGCGTTGAGGTGATGCGTCAGCGTCGCGCCCTGGATGCCGATCATGCCGGCGAGTTCGCGCTGGTTGGCAAGCTCCTTGGACTTGACGGAGAGCAAGGTCACCCAGACCGGCAGCGTTCCGCCGGCCTCGACCATCGCGGCGTCGAAGGCCTGCGCCACAATCTTGGAGGTGCGGGCGAGGTTCATGCCGATGGGCGGGCGATCGAATGGTGTCATGGCCGGACAGTAGAGCAAGCGATGAGAAGGTGAAACTCAGGTTATCGCATTGACATCTAACCGTTAGATATCTAACTTTGTCGTATTGATGGCATCGCAACACGGCTGCGATGTGCGGCGGGCGGCAGAGAGGAGTGCAGTCATGCAATATGTCTACATCGTCGTCATCGGCCTGCACGTCATGGCCGGCGTGTTCTGGGCCGGCACGACCATCGCGGTTGCCCGCGACCCCGAAATCAAGGCGGAGCGCTTCATCCGGCCGCAGCTCGGCGCCTCCGGCCTGGTTTTCCTGACCGGCATATTGCTCTGGTATTTCTTCCACGAGGGTGCCTTCGGCTCGATGGAGAAGGTGCTGGCGCTGGGCATTCTAACGGCGCTGATCGCCGCCGGGGTGCAGGGCGCCCTCGTAGCTTCCGCCAGCAGGCAGCTAATCGGCGCCGATCAAGCGACGCAGACCCAATTGCGGGCGAAAATGACCCGAGGCGAGCGCATTGCCGGCGGGCTGCTGGTCATCACCGTGCTTTGCATGGCGACCGCCAAGATGTTTTGAAATCGCACGGCCAGCGAAAGCTGATCATGCGCGGCGCGCAACGGACCAGGGCGGCAGGTGGCTCTCCTTGCAATGGCTCGTTGCGCGTCATCAAACATCAGATCCGGATGCCGAACCTGATGCCGTCATAGATGGCGGCGTGGATGTTGCGTGAAGCGACCGCGTCGCCGATGCGGAAAACAACAAAGCCGCCTTCGGCATTGCGCGCGGGGAAAATGTCGCCACCATTCACCAGCCGCTCATAGTCGACCGCGCCGCCATTCTTCGACAGGGGTTTGAGCGCAAGATAAAGATCATCGAGCGGCGCCGTGCCGTGCTCGACCACCACCTGGTCGACGCGCCGCTCGGCGCGCCAGCCCTCGGCGAAGTCCGAGGCGAGCTCGGCGACGAGCTGGTTGCCCTCGCGCCGCACCGACCGCAGCCTGGTGTTGATGGTGACGGTGACGCCCTTCTCGTGGAAGGCGCGCATATAGGGCACGTGGTTCATGCCGCCCATTTCCGGCGCGAAGAAACGCTCCGGCGAGACCAGCTCCAGTTTCGAACCAGTGTTGGCGATCAGCTCCGCCGCGCCCATGCCCTGATGGCCGCCATTGTCGTCATAAAGCAGCACATTCTCGGCTGGCTTGACGCCGCCCGCCATGATGTCCCAGCTCGACGTGACCAGATTGTCGCCGACCTCCAGAGGTGGATTTTGTGGCACCCCGCCGGTGGCCACGATCACCACGTCCGGCGACAGCGCCAGCACGTCGTCCTTTTCGGCCCAGGTGTCGTAGCGGACTTCCACGCCCAGGCGGTCGAGCTCGGCCAGCCGCCAGTCGATGATGCCGATCAGCTCCTTGCGGCGCGGGTTCTGGGTAGCCAGCCGGACCTGGCCGCCGGCCTGGCTCGAAGCCTCGAGCACCGTGACCTGATGGCCGCGCTCGGCCGCGACGCGCGCCGCTTCGAGACCGCCGGCGCCAGCGCCGACCACAACAACGCGTTTGGCAGGTCCATCAGTCTTGGCGATGATATGAGGGATCTCCGCCTCGCGCCCCGTCGCGGCATTGTGGACGCAAAGCGCCTCGCCGCCTTCATAAATGCGGTCGAGGCAATAGGTAGCACCGACGCAAGGCCTGATCTCATGCTCGCGGCCCTCCATCACCTTGCGGATGATGTGCGGATCGGCGATGTGGGCGCGCGTCATGCCGACCATGTCGAGCTTGCCGGTGGCGATCGCGTGGCGGGCGGTGGCGACATCGGAAATGCGCGCCGCATGGAAAGTCGGGAATTTTGTCGCCGCCCTCACCTCGCCGGCGAAATCGAGATGCGGCGAGGAGCGCATGCCGGTCACCGGAATGACCTTGGTCAGTGCGGCATCCGTCTCGATCGTGCCGCGGATGATGTTGAGGAAATCGACCTTGCCGGAATTGGCGAGCCGCTTTGCGATCTCCACGCCCTCCGCCTTCGAGATGCCCTTGTCGAGATCCTCGTCGGCGACCATGCGGATGCCGACGACGAATTTTTCGCCGACGGCTTTGCGCACCGCGTCCAGCACCATGTCGGTGAAGCGCAGCCGGTTGTCGAGCGAGCCGCCGAATTCGTCGTCGCGATGATTCGTCGCCGGCGACCAGAAGCCGTCCATCAGGTGGCCGTAGGATTCGAACTCGATGCCGTCGAGGCCGGCCGCCCGGCAGCGCTGCGCGGCGGACGCATAGTCGGCGACGATGCGCTCCATGTCCCAGTCCTCGATGGTTTTCGGGAAGGCGCGATGCGCCGGCTCGCGCACCGGCGAGGCCGACAGCACCGGCAGCCAGTCGGCCTTGTTCCAGCCTGTACGGCGTCCGAGATGGGTGATTTGGATCATCACCTTGCAGTCATGCTCGTGGCAGGCATCGGCAAGCTCGGCCAGCCACGGCACGATCCTGTCGTCATAGACATGCAGATTGCCGAAGGCGGCGGGGCTGTCGCGCGACACGATCGCCGAGCCCGCCGTCATCGTCAGCGCCATGCCGCCTTTGGCCTTCTCGGCATGGTAGAGCCGGTAGCGCGCCTTCGGCATGCCGTCCTCGGAATAGGCCGGCTCATGGCTTGTCGACATCACCCGGTTCTTCAACGTCAGGTGCTTGAGCTGGTAAGGTTGGAGAAGCGGGTCGTTGCTGGTCATCTTCTTCCTGCCGTTTCAATTTGTGCTAATGAGCGCCGAAAGTCCCTTAGGAACCCGCGATGATCGATACCAAAACCCTCACCCAGCTCGGCAAGCACGTCGAGCCGCCACAGAATCCCGAAGATGCGGTCCTGGAGACCGTGCCGTTCCAGCGCGGCGACGGCCCGCCGGCCATCGTGCGCTTCACCTGCCCCGAGTTCACCTCGCTCTGCCCGGTCACCGGCCAGCCGGATTTCGCCCATATCGTCATCGACTACGCTCCCGATAACGCACTGGTGGAATCGAAGTCGCTGAAGCTGTTCATGACCTCTTTCCGCAACCATGGCGCCTTTCATGAGGACTGCACGGTGATGATTGGCCGTCGCATTGTGGCCGCCACCAAGCCGCTCTGGTTGCGCATAGGCGGCTATTGGTATCCGCGCGGCGGCATTCCGATCGACGTCTTCTGGCAGACCGGCGCGCCGCCGGAAGGCGCATGGCTGCCCGACACCGGCGTTGCGCCCTATCGCGGAAGAGGCTGAACGATCAACCATGGCTGCTGCCGGGCTGGCAGAGGTTCTTTGACAGGAATGGCAGCACCGCGTTCATGTATCGCGACTGGTCGAAACGCAGAAGGTCGACATGGCCAGCGCCTTCGAACCAGACGAGTTCGACTCCGGGCGCTGCGTCATGCAAGGCCGTCACCTGCCCGCGATCGATGAACGGATCGACAGTTCCCGCCAACAGGATCAACGGCCTGCCGATCTGGCCGAGGCGATCGACGGGCCTGACATCGTCGGCGCTGAAGCCAAGGCGCAACGGCATCTGCGCCAGCAGCACATCGGTCTGCAGGCCGCGCAGAATGTTGAACGGCATGCGCCAAGCCGTCGTCTCGCGCAATGTCGCGTAAAGCTGCTCCAGCACATAGGCATCGGCGAGCGTCCGCGGAGTGGCGAAAACCAGCGCAGCGGCGCCCAGTGAGGATCCGAGCGCGCCGAGCTTCTGGCCCGGAAAACGCTGCCGCGCATAGGTCAGGATGCGGGTGGCGTCCTCGCCTTCCGTATAGCCGAAGCCCTGGACGGCGCCGCCGCTTTCGCCATGCCCGGACAGGTCGAAGAGGACGACCGAGTAGCCGGCATCGAACAGCATCCTGGCCCTTTGCACCGCGGCAAGCCGGTTGGCGCCGCGCCCGTGCAACAAAACGATGGCACCGCAACTGCCCTTGCGATCAGCCACCCAGCCCGCCAAATCGGGGCCGCCGGCCTCCTTGAGCTTGACGCTCTCGAAGGGCAGGTCGGCAGGCACCGCAAGAACCTGACGGGGTTCGCGAGCGATCAGCATCGAGCCGACGCGCCACACGCCAATGCAGCCGGCGATGCATAGCGCGAGCAATGCCAGGCCGACAAACCCACGAAATCTCATCGGCGATCACCGGGAAGCGTCATCAAGGCTCATTCGCACTGGTACTGGCTGAGCGCCCATTCGCCGGTCACCGACAGGAGATCGGAGATCTTCCAGTCGCCGCCGACCTTCTTCAGCTTCCATTCGAGACGGTGCTTGTTGCCCTCGACGACGAAGGCGACGACCACCTTGGCCTCGTCGCCATTGACGGCCTCGATGGTGCGCAGGCTCCTGTCGATGGCGAGTTTGTCGTAATCGGCGTTGTCGAGCGCCATGTTGGGATCGAGGCACTCGCCTGCTCCCGAGGCGCGCAGCGCATCGCTCTTGTCGAGCACGGTCTTGGCCGGATCGATGAAGTTCTTGCGCTGGGCCGGATCGAGCTCCAGCCCGACATGATCGTAAAACGGCTTCACCACAGCGGTCGGTGACCCGGGCAGAATGGGCGCCGGCGGTGGCGATTCGACCGGTGCGGTCAGCGGCGGCTGCGTCGCAGCCGGCGGCGCTGTGTTGTTGTCCGAGGGCTGATTGCCGCCGGGCGATGCGGCCGGCGGCGCGCCGAACAGGCCTTGCGCCAAGGCGCCGCCATTCAGTCCCGCGGCAAGCATCGGTAGCGTCGACAGCGCGAGGACCAGACGGCGGAGCATTGCATCACTCCGGCGTCTTGTCGGGCATGCATTCCAGCGCGCTCAGCGTCCAGTTGCTGGTCTTGGAGGTGATGTCGGCGATCTTCCACTTGCCGTCTACTTTCTTCAGCGACCAGACCATTTCACGTTTGGAATCATCGCCTTCCGGCAAAAGGTTGAATGTTGCCGTCACCTCGGCCGTATCGCCATTGACGGTCTCGGCGAGCTTCAGCGTCTTGGCCAAGGTCTTCTGGTCGAAGTCCTGGGCGTCGAGGCCGGGATCGAAATCGAGACAGGCGACCTCGTCGGGATTGTTCTTGGTCGCCTTGTCGTTGAGATCGAAGAGCTTGGTCACCGGCTCGGTGAAGCGGTCGCGGTATTTGGCGTCGCCCTCGAACCTCACTTCAGGCACGTAGAAGAATTTCACCGCATTGGAAGCCGGCCCGGCAAAGGCCGCGACGGGCAAGACAATCGACAGGACAGCGGCAACCACTATCGGTTTCATGCAGGATCTCCGGACGTTCGGCGTGGCGGCAAGATCACCACCACGCATCCTGCATACCGGCTTTTTTGCGGCTCATGAAGTCCCGCGTCTCAGGCATCCAGCCAGACGTTCTGGAAGTCCATTTCGTAGGTCTGGTGCATCGTGTAATTCTTCACCTTCTTATTCATATGGCAGTAGAGCTTCTGCCAGAATGGCTGGATGATGACGCCGGAATCCTGCAGGATCGTCTCCACGTCCTTCATCACCTCCTTGCGCTTGGCGGGATCGGCCAGCGAAAGCGCTTCCTTCAGCTTGGCGTCGAAGTCCGGGTTGGAATAGGCCGTCTCGTTCCAGGCCTCGCCGGTGCGGTAGCCCAAAGCCAGCACCTGGACGCCGAGCGGGCGCATGTACCAGATGGTCATCGAATAGGGATATTTGGTCCAGTCGTTCCAGAAGGTCGAGCCCGGCAGCACGGTGCGCTTGACCTTGATCCCGGCTTCACGCAGCTGGCCTGCAATGGCATCGCCGGTGTTTTTCTGCCATTCGTCCTCGACGGTGATCAGCTCGTGCTCGAAGTCGGCCTGGCCGGCCTCCGCCATCAGCTTCTTGGCGGCCGCCGCATCGCGCTCCTTCTTCGGCAGCGGATAGTATTCCGGATGGATCGGGGCGACATGGTGGTTCTCGCCGACAGTGCCGCGGCCATTGTAGCCGAGTTGCAACACTGCATTGTTGTCGACCGCCATCTGCAGCGCGTTGCGCACCCGCTTGTCATCATAGGGCTTGTGGGTGACGTTGGTGCGGGCAACCAGCGTGGTCGCCGTCGCGACCTCCGATTTTACCAGACCCATCTTGTCCAACGGGTCGATGAAGTCGGCCGGGGTTTCGAAATCGAGGTCAATCTCGCCGGAATCGAAGGCATTCAGCGTGGCATTGAAATCGGTGCCGTAGTCGATGAACTCGACGGAGTCGAGCGGCGCTTCGCCGCCCCACCATTTGCCGTTCGCGCGGCGCTTGACCACCGCTTTCTGGCCGACATCGTAGGAGACCAGCTCGAACGCTCCGGTGCCGATCGGCTTCTTGATCGGATCGGCGCCGTCCTTGTCGAAGTCGCGATGGACGACAAGCGCCGGATAGTCCGTGAAGCCCGGTATGATGGCGACATCGGCTTCGCCGAGCTTCAACTTGACGGTGTGGTCGTCGACCTTGGTGATCGCGCCATCCTTCGCCTTGCCGGTCTTGGTATCGATCAGCGCGCCGACGCGGGCTGCCATGGAATTGCCGGAAGCGCCCTTCTCACACCAGCGGTTCAGATTGGCGATCACGTCATCGGCGTTGAAGGTATCGCCATTGTTCCAGGTGACGCCTTTGCGCACATGCAGCGTGTATTCGGTCGCGTCGTCATTGACGTCCCAGCTTTCGAGCAGGACCGGCTCGAAAGTGAACTGGTGCGTGTAGCGCACCAGCGGCTCCAGCCAGGTGCGGGTGACGTTTGCCATCTCCGTCCAGTCATAGGTGCGCGGATCCTTCTGCGCCTTGACCGACATGGCGACATGCAGCGTTCCGCCCTTCTTCGGCTCGTCGGCCAAGGCTTTCGTCGGCACGGCCAGGCCGATCATGCCATAGGCGAAGGCCGTCGATGCGCCGAAGGCACTGGCCAAAGCCAGGAATTCGCGCCGGTCGACACGGCCCGCGCGCGCCTCTTCGGCCATCGCCTCGATAGCATGAGGAACGCGATCGCCATTGCTTTTGAAAATCGTCATATGTTGTTCTCCCACTTCTGTTCCCTGCAGGTCTTTGCCTGTCGTTCAAGATGAGCATGGTCCGTGCTTTAGCTTACGGTGTCGGGCAGCTTTTCCTCGCGCCGCGCGATCAAATCCCTAAGACCCTCGGCGATGCCCTCGTCGAGCGTCGGTTCCTGATAGTCGGCCAACATATTGCGCGCCTTTTCGCGGCCGCGCGTGTCATGGTCCTTCGCGCCTTCGGCGCTCCATTGCTCGAAGGAATTGAAGTCCATGATGTTGGGCATGAAGAAGGCGCTCTCGAAATGCTCGAGCGTATGCTGCGTGCCGAGGAAATGGCCCTGCGGGCCGACCTCGCGGATCGCCGCCATCGCTTCCTTGAAATCGTCGAAGGACACGCCGCCGGCATATTTGTACCAGCCGACCAGCTGCTCGCAGTCGGTGGCGAATTTCGAATAGCCGCAGGTGAGACCCGCCTCCAGCCAGCCGGCGGAATGCCAGATGTAGTTGGCGCCGGACAGGATCGCGGCATGCATCAGCATGTTCGCTTCGTAGCCGGCCTGGGCGTCATTGAGCTTGGAGCCGACATGGAAGCCGGAGGTGCGCCAGGGCAGTTTGTATTTCCGCGCCAGGGCGCCCATCAGATACATCATCTGCGCGGCTTCCGGCGTGCCACCCATGGGCGCGCCCGTCTTCATATCGACGGTGACCATGAACTGGCCGTAGAGCTGCGGCGAGCCCGGACGGATGAGCTGGGTGAGAGCAACGCCAGCCAGCGCCTCGGCATTGACCTGCGCCACCGCGCCGACGGCCGAGGCGGAAGTCGAGGCGCCGCACAGCGCGAACGGCGCCAGGATCAGCGGTTGATTGTGGCTCGCATAGACCCGCATCGCATCGATCATGGTGGCATCCCACACCAGCGGCGAATTGCAGTTGGTGATCGCGACCAGCACCGGGTTGTCGCGCACGAAGTCCTCGCCGAAGACGATTGCAGCCATCGCCATCGTGTCCTCGGCGCGCTCCTTCGACGTCACGATGCCCATGAACGGCTTGTCGGAATGCCTCAGCGCCGAGTGGATGATATGCAGATGCCGCTTCGGCACCGCGATTTCCATCGGCTCGCAGATGACCGAACTCGAGGAATGCAGCGCCGGCGCCATGTAGGCGAGCTTGTGGAAATTGTTGAGGTCGTCGAGCGTGCCGTAGCGGCGCTTGTTGTCGAGGTCGCGGACATAGGGCGCGCCATACATCGGCACGAAGATCGAGTTCTTGCCGCCGACCCGCACCGTGCGCTCGGGATTTCGCGCGTTGAGCGTGAACTCCGGCGGGACCTTCGAGACGAGTTCCATCAGCAACGCGCGGTCGATGCGGACGCGCGTTTGCCTGACATCGGCGCCGGCCGCCTTCCAGAGCTCGATCGCCCCGTCGTCGCGGAATTCGCAACCCACCTCTTCGAGGATTTTGAGCGACTCGTCGTGGATCAGCTCCACCGCCTCGTCGGGCACGATCTCGTAAACGGGTATATTGCGGACCAGAGTCGGGAAAGACGCGATCGGCGCGCTTCTCAGCGCTTTGCGCCCAAGACGACCGCCGCCACGACGGTGGGTCTGCTCGATCAATTCAGCGGCCGGTGCGTTCATAGAGCCTCCTTCTTCCCGCCGACCAAGTTAGCGAGGCAAAATATGGCTGTGACGCTAGAAAATCCTGATGGCTTGTATAAGCTGCGCTTATGCGAAGCCTGCGCCACCTCCTCCCCTCCGCCGGCAGCCTGATCGTCTTCGAGGCGGCGGGCCGGCTGTCGAGCTTCACCGCGGCGGGCCGCGAGCTCGGCATGACGCAGGCCGCCGTCTCCTATGCCGTGCGCGGGCTGGAGGAACAGCTCGGCGCCCAGCTCTTCCAGCGCCGCCATCGCCAGGTGCTTTTGACCGAGGCCGGCGAGCGCTTCCATGCCGATGTGTCGCTCGGGCTGTCGCATATCCGCAAGTCGGCCGAGGATCTGCGCCTGCAGGCAAGCGGCGGCCATGTCACGCTTGCCGCCTCGACGGCTTTCGGTTCGTTCTGGATGATGCCGCGGCTGCAGCAGTTCCGCGACGAGTTGCCGGGCGTCGACCTGCGCATCCAGACGGCCGACCGCGATCTCGACATCATCGCCGAGGGCATTCCGCTCGGTGTGCGCGGCGGCGTGCCGCGCGACTGGCCGGATTACCACTCGCTGTCGCTCTCCGACGAAGAGATCTTTCCGGTCGCCGGCCCAAACTACCTCGCCAAATTCGGCATGCCGAGAACCGTCGAGGAACTGGCGACGCACCGGCTCATCCATCTCGAGGAGCCCTATCGCGAGGCGCCGAACTGGGACGAATGGTTCGCGTCCGCCGGAACCAGCCTGCGCAACGCCGAGCGCGGCCTGCGCATCAACGACTATGCGCTGGTCATCCAGGCGGTGATGGAAGGCCAAGGCATCTCGCTTGGCTGGCGACACCTGGTCGAGCGTCTGGTCGCATCAGGCCTGCTTGTGCCGGTGACCGACCATGTGATGCGGACCGGTATTGGGTTCCATGTGATCTGGCCGAAGAACCGCGATTTGCGTGAGAATGCGCGCAAGGTCAGGGACTGGCTGGTGGCGCAGGCTTGAGAGGCCCGGCGCAATCCGGCGCGTGACCGGATTGCCTTGCGGGCTGAAACAATCAGGCCGAACCGTCATTCTTGAGGCCGAGCACGTCAATCTTGTCGATGGTCGGCGGGCCAACGAACAGCGTTTCGGCATTGGCCATCAGTGCCTTGGCGATCTCGCCGGTGAGATGCGCCTGCCGTCCTGCCTCGTCATGGAACGCATCGAATACACCAAAGACGCTTGGCGAAAGCTGCAAGGCGAACCAGATCGGTGTTCTGGATTCCTGATTGGCCAGTTGCAACCCGGTCGCGAGGAACGCGGCGACGTCCTTCTCCTTGCCGGGCTTGGCTTCGAAGCGCGCGAACAATGCGAGTTTGATCATTTTTATCTTCTCCTCGTCGTTTTGCACGGCCAAGGGCCGTCGAGGGCACAATCGCAGCATCGGCTTGGAAACCGTATTGGCAAAAATGACATCTTTGATATCATTGTTGCCATGAACATTTCCGTCCTCGCGCTTGACGGCGTCTTCGACACCGGACTGGCCACCATGCTCGACGTTTTCGGCACCGCCAACGAACTGGCCGGGATGCTGGCGTCGCCGCCCGGCCGTTTCGTCACGACAATTGTCGGAGTGACCGACACCGTCCACACCGGGCAAGGCCTTCAGGTGCCGGTCATCTCGATGGGCGCCGAGCCGGCGCCCGATTGGCTGGTGATCCCGGCGATCGGCCAGAAGATGCCGGGCCCGCTTGGCGACGCGCTAAAGCGAGACGACATCGCCGAGGCGACCAAGGCGTTGCGCGCCGCCGCCGAAGCCGGCACGCGCATCGGGGCCGCCTGCATCGGCACTTTCATCCTCGCGCAAACCGGCCTGCTCGACCGGCGGCCATCAACCACGACCTGGTGGCTGGCGCCGATGTTCCGGCAACGTTACCCGCAAGTGCGGCTCGACGCCTCGCGCATGCTGATCAATGACGGGCAGTTCGCGACCGCCGGGGCGGCGCTCGGCCATATCGACCTCGCTTTGATGGTGATCCGCCAGACCAGTCCCGAGCTCGCAGCGCTGACGGCGAAATACCTCATCGTCGACAGCCGGCCGCTGCAATCGGCCTATGCGATCTCGGACCATCTCGCCCATTCGAACCCGCTGGTCGAGCGTTTCGAACGCTGGGCGCGCGGAAATCTCGCTGCCGGCTTCAATCTCGACGAAGCGGCCGCGGCGCTGGGCGCCAGCAAGCGGACGCTGTCGCGACGGGTCAACGACGTGCTCGGCAAGACGCCGCTGTCCTATTTCCAGGATCTGCGCGTCGAGCAGGCCGTGCATTTGCTGAAAACCACATCCGACAGCGTCGATGAGATCGCCGCCAAGGTCGGCTATGGCGACGGGGTGACGTTGCGCAATCTGTTGCGCCGGCGGCTGCGCAAGGGCGTACGCGAAATCCGTGCCGCAAACTGATCCATTCTCGCAATTCCGCTCTCCCCCACGCCACTCGAATCCGCCTATAATCGCCACATGCCCATTCGCCAGCTATCCGAAACGATGATCAACCAGATCGCCGCCGGCGAGGTTATCGAGCGTCCGGCAAGCGTGGTGAAGGAACTGGTGGAGAACGCACTCGATGCGGGTGCTTCGCGCGTCGAGGTCGTCACGGCTGGCGGCGGCTTGAGCCTCATCCGCGTCACCGACGACGGCTCGGGCATTCCCGAGCCGGAACTCGCGCTGGCGGTGGCCCGCCACTGCACCTCGAAGCTCTCGGAAGACATCCACGACATCCGCTCGCTCGGCTTCCGTGGCGAGGCCCTGCCCTCGATCGGTTCGGTGGCGCGGCTGTCGATCCGCTCGCGCACCGCAGGCGGGGACGCGGCGGCCGAAATCAGCATCGAGGGCGGCCGCGTCTCGGCGGTGAAGCCGGCGGCGGCCAATCGCGGCACGACGGTCGAGGTGCGCGACCTGTTCTTCGCCACGCCGGCCCGGCTCAAATTCATGAAGGGCGAGCGCGCCGAAAGCTCGGCGACGAGCGATATCGTGAAGCGCATCGCCATCGCCTTTCCCACCGTGCGTTTCACGCTGGCCGGCTCCGACCGCTCGACGCTGGAGCTGCCGGCGACGGATGACACGGCGGAAGGCAGTCTGCGGCGCGTCGCGCAGGTGATGGGCAAGGACTTCCCCGACAACGCGATCGCCATCGACGCAACGCGCGACGGCGTGCATCTCGCCGGCCACGTTTCGATCCTTCCTACACGCGCGCCAACGCGCTGCAGCAATATGCCTATGTCAACGGACGGCCGGTGCGCGACAAGCTGATCGCCGGTGCGATCCGCGGCGCCTTCGCCGACGTTCTGCCGCGCGACCGGCACGCGGTGACCGTGCTGTTCCTGACGCTCGACCCGGCAATTGTCGACGTCAACGTGCATCCCGCCAAGGCCGATGTGCGCTTCCGTGATCCCGGCCTGGTGCGCGGCCTGATCGTCGGCGCCATCCGCGAGGCGCTGGCCGGCGCCGGCATCCGCGCCGCGACCAGCGGGGCGGCCGGCATGATGGCGGCGTTCCGGCCGGGCGCCACGCCCTATTCGCATCCCGGCCCGGCCAACGGCCACCGAAGCTATGAAGCGGCCTATCGCGCCTCCAGCGGCTTCGACCCGGCACACTCGCCGCAGCGGCCGCTCGACATGGGCTATGGCGAGGCAAGGCCGCGCTCCGGTGGTTTTGCGGAAAACGACCAGGCGGCCTTCGACACCGGACCGCTGGCCAGCGCCGACGCGCGCGCCGGCATCGCCGAGCCGGCCGAGGCGTTGCTCGGCATGGTGCTGGGCGCGGCCCGCGCCCAGGTGCATGAGAACTACATCGTCGCGCAGACCAGGGATTCGCTGGTCATCGTCGACCAGCACGCCGCGCATGAGCGGCTGGTCTATGAGGCGCTGAAGAACGCGTTGCATGCCCGCGCGGTGCCTTCGCAAATGCTGCTTCTGCCCGAGATCGTCGACCTGCCGGAAGATGATGCCGAACGGCTGGCGATGCATTCCGAGACGCTGGCCAAATTCGGGCTTGGACTGGAACGCTTCGGCCCAGGCGCGGTGGCGGTGCGCGAGACACCCTCGATGCTTGGCGAGACCAATGTGCAGCAATTGGTGCGCGACCTTGCCGACGAGATCGCCGACAACGACACGGTCGAGACGCTGAAGGAGCGGCTGGACAGAATAGCCGCCACCATGGCTTGCCACGGCTCGGTGCGCTCAGGCCGTCTGCTCAAGGCCGAGGAGATGAACGCGCTGCTGCGCCAGATGGAGGCGACGCCCGGTTCAGGCACCTGCAACCACGGCCGCCCGACCTATATCGAGCTCAAGCTTGCGGATATCGAAAGGCTGTTCGGACGGCGGTGAGGTATTGCCCGAGGCAGCGCCTCATTTACTCTTCCGGTATTTCCTGGCCTTGGGGCCGAAGGCGTAGTCCTGCGTATAGCCGGCGCCGCCATCACGAAAGCCCAACGAGATGACGTCCTCGCCCGGCTCCTTCTCGACATTCATATAGATGGGCGTCATCAGCATGCCGGCGTTGCAGTCGTCGCCGCCGAAGCCGATTTGCTGGACGGGCTTGCCTGTCTTCTTGCTGATGACCAGCAGCTTCGTCATGCAGATGCCTGAACCGGTGTTCTCGTAGATGCCGGCGAACCTGTCCGTCGTGGTCTCGGCCCAGAACGGGATCTCGACGGTTCCGTCGATCTTGCCCTCGCTTGTATTGTCGAGGCTCGCGACCTTCTTGAGCGTGACGGGGAGCTTGTCCGCGCCTTTGCTCCAGGTCCCTGTCGCGCCGCTGTCGCTGATGTCGAGAGAAAACGGGCATCCGATGGTGTCGACGGGCGCTTTCGAGCCGATGACCAGCACCCGGTCGAATTCCTTGTCGTCCGCAATCTCGCAAAGCGAGACGCTGGCGCCGCTGATCTTGCCATACAGCGCTTTCGGACTTTGCCTGGCGTCGTAGAAATAGCTTCCCTCGACCGTGATGCCGCTGCCGAAGCTGTCATAGCGCTGCAGCGACAGATGGACCGGGTTTGGCCCGATGGAGCCTTCGTAATTGTCGACCTGATACCAGCCCGCGGCCGCTTGCCCGGTAAGCGCCAAGAGGCAGAAAACCACCGATATGAAGAGTTTTCCCATTCCGTCCCCCAGGCAAGGCAGCTCACCATAGCCGCGCTTCTCCTGGGTGTCTGCATGCTGGCGAAGGGCTTCTGCTTTGCGTCCGGAAACGGCTCCAAGCTTTTGTTTTACCGCTTCAAATTCACCACGATGACGCCACCCAGCGCTAGCGCGCCGCCGATGATGCCGAGCAGCGTCGGCACTTCGCCGAGCCAGAAGAAGCCGATCAGCGCGGAGGTCGGCGAGACCAGATAGAGGAAGTTCGAGGCGCGGGCGGCCGGCAGGCGCGAGAGCGCGGTTGCCCAGGCGGCGTAGGCGATCAGGCTCGGCACGATGCCGAGATAGATGACGGCACCGAGGCCGGCGGTATTGGCGACCGCCGCCTGCGAGAAGGCTTGCGGCAGGAAAGGCGAAAGGCAAAGCGCGCCGAGCACCATGTTAGAAGCGGAAATCGTCAGCGGGTGATGGCGGCCAAAGAGCGGCTTCTGGACGATGGTGTTCACAGCCGAGCACAGCGCCGAACCAAGCACCAGCAGCGCGCCGGCGTTGAAATGCAGGCCGTGTCCGTCGGCCACCGCGATGATGCCGATACCGGCGAACGAAATTACGGTGCCGAGCCAAGCCATGCGCGAGAAGCGCTCGCCGAGCAGCGCCATGGCCATGATGGCGGTGAAGATCGGGCTAACATTGATGATGAAGCCGGCGGCGCCCGCCGAGACGGTCAGCTCGCCGAAATTGAGCATGGCGGTGTAGAGCGCGACGAAAATCGCGCCGCCAAAGGCGAAGCGCCACAACTCGTCGAGTCTCGGCAGCGCCGGACGCTTCACCGCAAGGAAGATCGCCGCCGGCACGGCCGCGATGCCGAAGCGCAGCGCGCCGAGCTCCAGCGGCTGGAAGGCGGCGAGGCCGGCGCGGATCGCCGGGAAAGCCGAGGCCCAGCCGACCACCGTCAAAGCCACCGCGATCATCGCGGTGGTGTCCATGCGCTGTGTCTCATTCAACGTGCCGGTGTAAGCGCTCATTGCCGTGGCCTCGTCTTTCTGTGTCATGAGCATAGAAGACGCGATTGCGATGTGATTGACAAACGAGCAATTCGAGGGTCAGCTGTGAGCATGGATCACAGCTCAGACCAGATACTGCCGCTCGAGACCTTGCGCGCCTTCGACGCGGCGGCGCGTACCGGGAGTTTCTCGGCGGCGGCGGAGAAGCTCAACCTCACCCATGGCGCGGTGAGCCGGCAGATCGCCAAGCTGGAAGGTTGGCTGGGGCTTAAGGTGTTCGAGCGCAATGCGCGCGGCGTGACGCTGACGATCGAGGGCAACCGGCTGCATCTGAGGACGGCGGAAGCCTTTGCGCTGATCTCCTTCAATTCCGACCGCTGGGTCGAGCCGCGCGGCACCGCCGTGGTGCGGCTGGCGTCGATCCCCTCGGTCAGCGGGTTATGGCTGATGCCGCGCATGGCCGCGCTTGAAAACAGCCCGACAAAACTGCGCATCGTGCTCGATGTCGACAACCGCCAGGCCGACCTTGCCGATGAAGGCATTGACCTTTCGGTGCGTTGCGGGCGCGGCGGCATTCCCGGCCGCGTCTCGGTGCAGCTCTTCGAGGAACATATTTTTCCAATCGCGTCGCCGGGGCTGGCGAAGGAAATCGGCCACGGCGATCCGGCCCGGCTGCTCAAATTCCCGCTGATCAACGATTCCGACGCATCGGGATGGCGCGCCTGGTTCGCGGCGAACGACATGGATTATCGGCCGCGCCCGCAGGACCGGCGTTTTGAGGATTATAATCTGGTGCTTGACGCGGCGGCGCATGGGCTCGGCATCGCACTGGCGCGGCCGCCCTTGACGCAGGACCAGCTCAGGTCCGGCCGTATCGTTCCGGTCGATGATCGCAAGGTGCTCAATCCGGTATCCTACTGGCTCGACCGCCCGGTCGGCCGGCCGCGCGCGGCGGCGGCTGACCTTGCCGGTCGAATCGCCAGACAGGCCGGACTCGCCCCGGAGAGGGTCGAAGCCTTCCTGCAAGACGACCATTGAGATTCGGGCCGCGATTCTAACTCTTTTGTTTTACGCAATTCCGGACGGAGGGTTACGGCGAAGTCGCCGCGCCTGACCGCTCACACTTTTCCTGGAATTGCTCCAGTCAGCGTAACACCAACACCATGATGCAGGTGGTCACGGCCGACACGATCGCGGTGACCACCGATATCGTCCACAGCGAAACCGGGGTGGGTTCGGATCGCGGTGGATAGGAGGGGCGAACGCCTCCACGCGGCGGCGCGTTGGCATTGGCAGCCACCAGCGCTGGCGAGGAAAGCGCCGTGGCGGCAACCGACTGCGGTTGCGGCGCCATGGCGGCAGCCCTCACGGCATTGTCGGCGACAGGTGGCTGAACCGGCCCGCTAGCGCGTGGTGCCTGGTCGGCATCGGCCGCTTGCCTGCCCATAGGCGCCCTCGCCGGCGCGTCCTCGGCGCCATCGTCCGGCTCCATCATCGCGCGATAGGCGTCTTCGACCGGATTGGATGACGGGCGCTGGGTGGCGCGAGCGGGTGGCACCTGCAAGGAATTGGTCTGTGCCTGCGCCGCAAACTGCGCCGCCTGCGCGCTCAGTGGCGCGGCAGGTTGCACCAGCGCCTTGATCAGCGCCGTCGTCGCCGGATCCGCCTTGGCTAACGGCAGCGGCTGCGGGGCCAGCGCCTCATTGATCAGCGTGCTCAAACGGGTCGGGGTAATGTCCATGCCGGGCTCCCGGGAACCAGTGTGTCGGTGCAGCGATATTACACGAGCATTGCGTCAAGCTTGACCGCGCCCCAGTTTTATGGCGATTGAATCTCAATGAAGCCAAGCGTCACTCCATGATGAACCGTTTTGAAGGCCCGGGTGGCAGGGAAGCCCGTATCCGCTATCTCGACGGCGATTTCCAGGTCACCAGCCCGGGGTCGTTCGTGCGCTGCGCGGTGACGGGCGAGAATATCCCGCTCGACGAGCTCAAATATTGGAGCGTCGAACGGCAAGAGCCTTATGTGAGCGCGACCGCCTCGCTGCGCCGTGAGATCGAGATGCATCCGGAACTGCGCAAGCGCGGCTGAGATTGCCGGGCGAGGAACGTTCCCTCGCGCCTCTTCTCTGCCGCCGCTGTAAATTGATAGCGCTTTGCCCTTTATCCACGCATCTTGCGCTGGCGCCAGGCGTCGAGCGTTTCATCGATGATGCGCTCCGGCACGTGGTCGAGCTCGAACTTGGCCTCGATGTCGAGCACGTCGAGGCGATCGAGGAAGCCTGGGGGCGTCGTGCCATGACGCAGCCGCGCGGCGTCCTTGGCGGTGGTCACGAGGCGCAGGTCCTCGCGCTCGGCCAGCGCCAGCAGATCGCCGAGATCGTCCTGGGCGTAAAAATGATGGTCCGGGAAGGCGCGCGACAACGCCACCTCGCCGCCCGCGTCGCGCACCGTATCGAAGAATTTTTCCGGGTGACCGATGCCGGCGAAGGCCAGGAAGCGGCCGCCGGCAAGGCGCGTCGGATCCGCGGGCTCGACATGCGCCAGGAAGATCGGCCGGCCGGCGCGCGCCGCCTGGCGCACCACGCCATCGGCCGCCGTCCCCTCACCCATTTTCAGCAAACCGCTGGTGAACACCAGCTGGTCGACGACCTTGGCGCGCAGCGGTCCGCCCGGAATGACGCGGCCATTGCCGATGCCGAAGCGCGCATCGACCACGACCAGTGCATAATCGATGTGGATGCGCGCCGACTGGAAGCCGTCGTCCATGATCAGGAAATCGCAGCCATGCTCTTCGATGAGCAGCTTTGCGCCGGCGGCGCGGTTGGCCGTCACCGCGACCGGGGCATGTTCGGCCAGGAGCAGCGGCTCGTCGCCGACATGCTTGGCCGCATCGTGATGGGCATCGACGACATGCGGCTTGGCAAACGAACCGCCATGGCCGCGCGACAGGAAACCGGGGGTGAGCTGCATGCGCTTGGCCTGTTTGGCGAGCGCAATGGCGACCGGCGTCTTGCCGCTGCCGCCAACGGTGAGATTGCCGACGCAAAGCACCGGTGCGGCGACCTTCTCGCGCGGCGCGCGCCGCATGCGGCGGCCGGCAACCATGCCATAGGCCGCCGACACGGGCGACAAAGCAAACACGCGCCAGTCCGGCTTTTCCCACCAGAAGGGCGGCGCCTCGCTGGTCATGTCACTTGCCGCTGGCGCCCTTCAGGCGCGATTTGACGACCAGCGGCTGGATGTAAGGCTCGAGCGATTTCAACGTGCGGGCGAGCGCGCCCCGCATCTCGTCTACCGTCGCGACGCCGGCCGCCATCATCTCGTGGCGCGCCGCCTCGTTGCTCAACAGGAAATTGACGGCGCCGGTCAGCATGTCGCGGTCGCGCACCAGCTTGGCGCCGCCGCTGTCGAGCAGCCGCTGATAGGCCTCGCGAAAGTTCTGCACGTTGCGGCCGGCAAGCACGGCGGTGTCGAGCATGGCCGGCTCAAGTGGGTTCTGGCCGCCTTCCGAAGTCAGCGAGCGGCCGACAAAAGCGATTTCGGTCAAGCGCAGATAGAGCCCCATTTCGCCGATCGTATCACCAAGGAAGATGTCGGTGTCGGGCGTGATGCGCTCGCCCTTGCTGCGCCGCGCGACCTTCAGCCCCATGCCGGAAATCTCGGCGGCCAAGGTATCGGCGCGGTTGGGATGACGCGGCACGATGATGGTCAGCAAGCCAGGATGGCGTTTGTGCAGGCTGGCATGAACTTCCGCCGCGACGACCTCCTCGCCGTCATGGGTGGAAATCGCCGCCCAGGTCGGGCGCCCGGCGAGCTGGCGCTGCAGGCTGGCTAGCGCCCGCTCGTCCGCCGGCGGCGGGTTGGTGTCGACCTTGAGGTTGCCGGACACGGTGACGGGACGCGCGCCAAGCGCGCGGAAACGCTCGCCATCGACATCCGACTGGGCAATGACATGGGCGAGGTTCTCGAACAGCGCCTCGGCGACGCCGGCGCGCTTCTTCCACGAGAGGAAGGAGCGGTCGGACAGCCGGCCGTTGACGAGCACCTGCGGCACGTTGCGAGCGCCGAGCTCCAGAATGGTCATCGGCCAGATTTCCGATTCGGCGATGATCGCCAGCTCCGGCCGCCAATGGTCGAGGAAGCGGCTGACCGCCGGCTTCAGGTCGAGCGGCACATATTGGTGGATGATTCGTTCGCCCAGCCGCTCGTCGGCAACCTTGGCCGATGTCACCGTGCCGGTCGTCAGCACGATGTTGACGCCGTAGTCGAGGATGCTCTCGACCAACGGCACGACGGCGATCGTTTCGCCGACGCTTGCGGCGTGGATCCAGATCAACGGCCCGTCCGGGCGCGGCCGGCCGGCAACGCCATAGCGCTCGCGGCGGCGGACCCGGTCTTCCTTGCCGCGCGAGGCGCGCCAGGCGACATAGGGGCCGATCAGCGGATAGGCGACGGCCCCGGCGTAGCGATAGGCCGTCAGCGCGGCACGCGCCCAGCGCTCGCTCATTTGGCGCCATCCACAAGGCGATAAGCCTCGGCCGTCGCGGCATTGAGCGAATCCGTGACCTCCTGGCGCTTGCGCTCCATTTCGGCCTCATCGGCGTCGGCCGGCACGAAGACCGGCGTGCCGACGACCACCGCGGAGCGGCCGAAGGGCAGATTGATGGTGGTCTGATCCCAGCTCTTTTCCAGCACCTTGCGGCGACTGGTGGTGATGGCTGCGGGCAGGATAGGCCGGCCGGACAGCCTTGCCAAAAGCACGATGCCCAGCCCCGCGTCGCGCGGCGTGCCATGCGGAATGTCGGCGATCATCGCCACATTCTTGCCGGCGACCAGCGCTTTCTTGAGCGCGATCAAGGCCTTGGCGCCGCCTTTGTCGAGATGCCTGGCGTTTTCGCGACCGCCCGAGCCACGCACCGCCTCGATGCCGAATTTCTCGATCATCAGCGCCTGGAGCTCGGCATCGGCGCTGCGTGAAACCATGGCGACCAGCGGCCGGCCCTTGGGGTAAAAAGCCGGGGTGAGAAGATGCTGGCCATGCCAGAGCGCGATGATGCCGGGTTCGAGATGCGCCTGGGCGCCACCGGCAACCGCGGTCGAGCCTTCGACCAGCGGGCTGGTGAGGCGAACCAGACGCACGAACCAGGCGAACAGGCTGGCGATGAAATTCTTGACGAAGCTCGACTCCGCCAGCGGCTGGCGGATACGCCGCCACCACGTGCGCGTACCGCCGCTTCTGGTGGCGCGCGTCGTCGCCCCTTTCGCCGCGTCATGCTCCATCGATGTCAACCGGCGGTCTTCTTTTCAGGGTCGAGGAAACGGTGCAGGTGAACGACAAAATAGCGCATATGGGCATTGTCGACGCTGGCCTGCGCCTTGGCTTTCCAGGCGGTGAGCGCCGACTGATAGTCCGGGTAAATGCCGACAATGTCGAGCGCGTCGAGATCGCGGAATTCGGTCTCGCCCAGCGACTTCAGCTCGCCGCCGAACACCAGGTGCAAAAGCTGTTTCTTTCCGTCTTCCACGGCCATGCCGATCCTTCGCATATTCTTGAATTGTGACAGGTCTAGACCAAAGCCAGCGGTTTTGGAACCGCCGTCTGGCTCACCCTTCGTCAAGTTCGGCAAGAACGCCGGTGAGCACGCCAATCAGCGCGCCGCTGCCGGCGGCCAGCGCGCCGTGGTTGATGATCTCGCCGGCGTAGCGTGGCGGCGCGCCGCTGCGGTCGACAAGCGCTCCGCCCGCCTCGGTGAGGATCAAATCCGCGGCTGCAATATCCCAGTCATGCGCGCTCGGCTTGACGAAGGTCGCGTCGAGCTTGCCGGCGGCAATCATCGCCAGCCGGTAGGCGAGCGAGGGAATGTAAGCCGTGCGGCGCAGCCTGCCCTGCCACGGCTCGGGCACCAGATCGACCAGTGGCTTCGGGCCGCCCATGTCGACGGCATCGCCGATCGGCCGCACGTGGATCCGCCTGTCATTGAGATACGCGCCCTCGCCGGGAAGCGCCCAATAGGTCTCGCGCTTGGCCGGGCATTCGAGCACGCCGGCCAGCGAATGGCCTCCCTCGACCACGGCGACGCTGACGCACCAGGAATGCAGGCCGTCGAGAAAGCCGCGCGTGCCGTCGATCGGATCGACGACGAAGGTGCGGCGCGCCGCAAGGCGGGCGTGGTCGTCGGCGGTCTCTTCCGACAACCAGCCATAGTCGGGTCGCGCCTTGAGCAAGGTCTCGCGCAGATAGGCGTCCGCCGCATGGTCGGCCTCGCTCACCGGTGAGGTGCCGCCCTTCATCCACACCTGCGGGTTGTTGCCGAAATAGCGCATGGCGATGATGCCGGCTTCGCGAGCGGCGTCGCGCAGCAGAGCGAGGTCCTCGCGGGCCTCGGCCAGATTGATCGCATCAAGCGCCGGCAAGGGTCATCCCTTCGATCAGGAGCGTCGGCGCCGCGGTGCCGAAATTGCGGTCGAGATCGCTTGCCGGCACCATGTTGAGGAACATGGTCTTCAGGTTGGAAGCGATGGTCACTTCGGCCACCGGGTAAGTGAGCGCGCCGTTCTCGATCCAGAAGCCGGAAGCACCGCGGCTGTATTCGCCGGTCACCATGTCGACACCCTGGCCGAAGACCTCGGTGACGTAGAAACCGCGCTTCAGCGAGGCAATCAGATCCTCCGGCGAGCGCTCGCCGGGCTCGATGGCGAGGTTCGTCGAGGACGGCGAAACGGACGAGCCGCTGCGCGAACCGCGCCCGTTGGTGACGAGGCCGAGCTCGCGGGCGGCCGAGGTCGACAGGAACCAGTGGTTCAAGACGCCCTTCTCGACCATCAGCAGCTTGTCGCCTTCGATCCCTTCGCCGTCGAACGGGCGCGAGGCCTGTCCGCGCCGGCGCAGCGGCTCGTCGGTGACGGTGATCGCGGCCGAGGCCACCTGCTTGCCCATCATGTCGCGCAGGAAGCTGGTCTTGCGGGCAACGGCGGCGCCGTTGATGGCGCCGGCGAGATGGCCGGCGATGCCGCGCGCGACGCGCGGGTCGAACACCACGTCGACCGGGCCGGTCGCCGCCTTGCGCGCGCCGAGGCGGCGCACGGCGCGTTCGCCGGCCTTGCGGCCGATGTCATCCGGCGCGTCGAGATCGGCAAAATGCTGGCGCGAGGAAAATTCATAATCGCGTTCCATACCGGTGCCCTCGCCGGCAATGACACTGGCCGAACGCGAAAAACGCGAGGCGACATACTGGCCGACGAAGCCATGCGAGGTGGCGAGCACCAGCCCGCCCAAGCCGGCGCCAGCGCTGCTGCCGGCCGAATTGGTGACGCCCTCGACGGCCAATGCAGCCGCTTCCGCGGCAAGGGCGGCTTCCTTCAGCTGGTCGGCGGAAACCTCGGTGGCATCGAAAAGGTCGAGATCGCGCAGGTTGCGCGCAAGCAACGCCGGATCGGCGAGGCCCTGGAACGGGTCTTCGGGCGAAACCCTGGCCATGGCGACAGCCCGCTCGGCGAGCGCCTTCGGATCGGACGCGGCGGTGGCCGAAACGCTTGCCACGCGCTGACCGACAAAGACGCGAAGCGAGACATCCTCGCTCTCCGACGATTCGGTGGCCTCGACCTTGCCCAGCCGGACCGACACGCCGGCGGAGCGGCCGCGCACCGTCACGGCATCGGCAGCGTCGGCGCCGGCGCGCTTGGCAGCCTCGACGAGAGCTGCGACGCGATCGGTCAATTTCGCTCCGTCGAGCTTGTCGGTCATGCAGTTATTCCTGTTTGTTCAAGCAATCTGTCAAGACGGCCGAGGCCAGGTCTGGCCACACCCGTCACTGCCGCACCATCATGGATGCCACGGGCACCATCTATTGTTCCACCGACGCTTGTGCAATGGCGGATGCGGCAATCTCATGGCAATCGCCGTGGTTCATGCGGGATGCATTGCCGCAGCGGCATCAAAAGAGCAGAGGCTAACACGCGACCGGCGCCCAGATGACGTCGTCGATCCTCGCAGCCCCTGTCGCCAGCATCACCAGCCGGTCGAAACCGAGCGCCGAGCCGCTGGCCTGCGGCATCACCGCCAAGGCGGCGAGGAAATCCTCGTCGAGCGGATAGCGCTCGCCATAGACGCGCTGCTTCTCGTCCATCTCGGCGATGAAGCGGCGGCGTTGCTCGGCCGGATCGGTGAGCTCGCCGAAGGCGTTGGCGAGCTCGACGCCGCAGCAATAAAGCTCGAAACGCTCGGCGACACGCGGGTCCTCGGCGCTTGGCCGGGCAAGGGCGGCTTCCGAGACCGGGTAGCCATAAAGGATCGTCGCCCGCCCCAGCCCCAGTCGCGGCTCGACCTTTTCCACCATGACCCGGCTGAACAGATCGGCCCAATTGTCGTCGGCCGCGGTGCGCAAGCCGGCGCGCACCAGCCCGGCGTGCAAGGCTTCGCGATCGGTGCTGCCGTCGGGCGAAACGGTCGCCAAAAGGTCGATGCCGGCATAGCGCGTGAAGGCCTCCGCCACGCACAGGCGCTCCGGCTCGGCGAACGGATCGGCTTCGCGGCCGCGAAAGCGGAAGCTTTTTGCACTGGCCTGTTCCGCCGCCAACGCCAGGAATTGCGCGCAATCGATCATCAGGCGTTCATAGGTCTCGCCCACCCGGTACCATTCGAGCATGGTGAATTCGGGGTGGTGCAGCGGCCCGCGCTCACGGTTGCGGTAGACGGCGCCAAGGCTGAAAATGCGCTTTTCGCCGGCGGCAAGCAGCTTCTTGCAGGCAAATTCCGGCGAGGTGTGAAGATAGAGCGGCTGGCGCGTGGTGTCCGGTCCGATCGCTTCGGTGGCGAACGCCGCCAGATGCGCCTCGTTGCCGGGAGAAACCTGCAGCGCCGAGGTCGTCACCTCGATGAAATCGCGTGTCCCGAACCAGCCGCGCAGCGCTGCCGCGATGGCATTGCGCGCCATCAGCCGGGGCCGGCGGTCGGCGTGGATATGCGGCGTCCACCACGGCGAGGCGGCGGTCATGGGCAGGAAAATCGCGCGTAAGGCTGGCGGTTCGGCGCTAGATGCGCTAGGGCGCAGGCGAAGGCCGCCGTCGCCGATTTGTGGCGATCAATACTTGCGGGCCAAAAAACTCGATTGGGATTGAATACCGTGGTCAAGGTCATCGCCAGCTCCTTACGCAAAGGCAACGTCGTCGATAAGGACGGCAAGCTCTATGTCATCCTCTTTGCCGAAAACATCCACCCTGGCAAGGGCACGCCGGTGACCCAGCTCGACATGCGCCGCATCGGCGATGGGGTGAAGGTTTCGGAACGCTACCGCACGACCGAAATGGTCGAGCGCGCCTATGTCGAGGAGCGCGAGCACACCTTCCTCTATTCCGACGGCGAAGGCTTTCACTTCATGAACCCGGAAAGCTACGACCAGGTCGTGGCCTCGGAAGCCGTGGTCGGCGACTTCGCACCCTATCTCTTGGAAGGCATGGCGGTGCAGCTGGCGCAGTTCAACGGCGTGCCGATCTCGCTGGTGCTGCCGCAGCGCGCCACTTTCGAAGTGGTCGAGACCGAGCCGGTCACCAAGGGCCAGACGGCTTCATCATCCTACAAGCCGGCGATCCTTTCCAACGGCGTGCGCACGACGGTGCCGCCGCACATCTCCACCGGCACGCGCGTGGTGGTGATGACGGCCGACGGCTCCTATGTCGAGCGCGCCAAGGACTGAGCGCGGCGATCCGCCGTGTTTACGTTAATGGAAGCTTGATGCTGCGCGGGATTTGCCTGTCCGCTACTATGGCGGCAGGTGAATTTTCCCTGGGATCGCAGATGAGCAACCCGAACCGCATGCCGTGGGTGGACACGGCCAAGGGCCTTTCCATCATCCTGGTGGTGATGATGTATTCGGCCTACAACACCGGCGAATACACCGGCGGCGTCGGCTTCATGCACTATGTCATCGGCTTTGCGACGCCGTTCCGCATGCCGGAATTCTTCCTGATCTCGGGCCTGTTCCTGTCGCTGGTGATCGACCGGCCGTGGCGGCGCTATATCGACCGCCGCGTCGTCCATTATTTCTATTTCTACGTGCTGTGGGCAATCATCTCGATCGGGCTGAAGATCGGCATTTTCAGCCGCGATCCCAATGGCATGCTGCACGACCTGGCAATGGCCGTCGTCCAGCCCTATGGCGTGCTGTGGTTCATCTACATGCTGGCGGTGTTCGGCCTCGCCGCGCGCCTGTTGCGCGAGCTTCGCGTGCCGCATTGGGTGGTTATTCCCGTTGCCGCCGCGCTGCAGATGTGGGCGCCGCAGTCCGACAGCTATGCGCTCACCCAGTTCGCGGCCTATTTCGTGTTCTTCTATCTCGGCTTTGTCCTGGCGCCGCTGATTTTCCGGTTGGTCGCGTGGACGCAGGAGCGTCCGGCTATCGCCGTCGCCGGCCTGCTCGCCTGGGCGATCGTAAACGGCCTGCTCGTCTATTCGCCCGGCTATGTGGTCGAGCCGGTCGACACCAAGATGGGCTTCGCGGCATGGCCGCCGCTGCATCTCACGCTCGCCGTCGCCGGCGCGGTGGCGCTTTGCGTGGCCGGCGGTTTCCTGTCGAAATTTACGTCCATGGAATGGCTGCGCTGGCTGGGCGAGCATTCGCTGGTCGTCTATGTCGCCTTCACCATCCCTATGTCGCTGTTTCGGGCCGCAGCACTCTCCAGCGGCCTGCTCACAGACACGGGCTGGCTGAGCCTGGCGGTGCTGCTCGTCTCCGTGATCAGCCCGGTGATCCTCTATGCCATGGTCAAATGGACCGGCTTCGGCAATTTCCTGTTCGAACGCCCGGCCTGGGCCCATATCGACGGCCCCAAGGCCGGACAACGCTCCAACAAGGGCGTTACCCGCCCAGCGCGCGAGGCGGCCTGATCGCGGCCGCCCTGCCCGCTTCAAGTTAAACCAGCCGATTATTGCCGGCGCCATGCTCCGGGCGGCGCACCGCCTTGATCTTGCCCCTGCTGCCGCCGCCGCAGAAGAAGCAGCCGCCGCCATCGGATTCCAGTCCCGATACGCCGGATGGCATCTTCACCTCCTGCAGCGTGTCGCCTGTCTCAGGATCGATGCGCAGCAGATCGCCCTCCTCGCCTTCCCAGGTGGCATGCCAGAGCTCGCCATCGACCCAGGTGACGCCGGTGACGACGCGTTTGGACTCGATACTGCGGATCACCTTCCCCGTCTCAGGATCGATCTGATGGATCTTGTGCGCCCGGTATTCGCCGACCCAGAGCGACCCCTCGGCCCAGGCCATGCCTGAATCGCCGCCATTACCGGGGGCCGGAATGGTAGCGACCACCTTGCCGGTCCTCGGGTCGACCTTGTGGATGCGGTCCTCAGCGATCTGGTAGAGATACTCGCCGTCGAAAGCGGTTCCGGCATGCGAGGCGACATCGATCGAGCGCACGATCGCGCCGCTCTCGGGATCGACCGCGTTCAGCTTGTCGCCGCTCGCGAACCAGACATTCTCGCCGTCATAGGTGACGCCGTTGACGCGCTCGACGCCGGGAAACGGTCCGTATTCCCGCAGGATTTCAGCCGCAGCTCGTTTCATCGTTCTCTCCATCGATCTGAACAGGGCGCCGGACCATTGAGGTCCGGGCCGCCTTCGAAGACATGCTTAGTCGCTGGGCAGCGGACCCGGGAGTAACAAGACAGTCGGGAATCCGGTCACCGGCGGCATCATCCAGCGGCGCGCCCGGCCACGGCCGACGGCCTGCACCTTGCTTCCTGCCGACAGATCTTCCAGCGCCCGCTGTACGGTGCGGGCGCTGGCGCCGAGCGCGATCGCCAGCGCCGAGCTCGACCAGGATTCGCCATCGGCAAGAAACGCGAGCACCGCGCCATGGTCCTCCTCGATCGGCGGCGCCAGCACGACAACGTCGGTGGCGCCGAGCGGCGTCAGCGCGAAACCGGCGGCCGTGGCGCCGATTTCGGCCAGTGCGGTGAGCTCGGCGCGCAGCCGCCCCATCTCGACCCTGAGCCGCGCGCGATGCGATTCATCGACATGCCTGGCGCGGAAGGCACGCCTCAACAACACCTCCCGCGACGCATCCGCCGGCCAGGCTTCGGCGAGCGATCGCGCCAGCGCAAACAGCACCGGACGCGTGGCCAGCGAGACAACCGCGTCGGCTCGGCGGACAATGTTGCGGCAAGCATCGACGACCAGCGCGCCCGAGCCCAGCAGCGCCTCGACCTCGTCGAGCATCAACGGCTTCTCCGACCCTTGCGCGATCAGCCGGCCGACTGGCGTGTTCAACACCAGGGATGCGGTTTCGACCTCGGTCTTCAGCGCTGGGATGTTGGCCTGGTAAGCAGCGAGCGAGGCGCGGCCGAAGGCCGAGCGCGCCGCTTTTGTCCGCAGGCGCCGCACCGCGATGCCGGCCGCGGCGAGCTCATGCGCGACGCGCGCGACCGGCGGCAGCGGCGCTGGATCGAAGCCGGCGAGCAGCCGTTCGGCCTCGTCGAGACGGCCGATGAGGATGAGACGGCGCGCTTCGAGGCTGCCGGCATAGGCGGCATTGATCCTGTCGCCATGCGCTTGCAACGTCGCGCGCGCCGACCGCAGCGCTTTCTCCGGCCAGCCGAGGTCGCGCGAGACAAGCGCGATCTCCGCCTCGGCGACGACGCAGCGCGCGCGGGCGACAGTCTCCCTCGAACTGAAAGCGCGGGCAGCGCTTTTCAACAGCGTCTTTGCCTTGGCGAAGTCGCCGAGCTGCGCCATCGCAATGCCGCGCAACGCCAGAGCCGGCGCGTCATCGCGCAGCGCAACGCGCTTCAGCGCGCCGAGCGGATCGCCCGCGGCCAGTGCGCGGCCGGCGGCGTTGATCAGCGAGTCCATACACGACCCGCGAGAACAAATCCCGTCACACTTGTAACTCCCGCCATGGCGCAATCCGACCTTAAGTTTGTCCTTGTCACCAACCAAACCGAAAGAATGGGACAAGAGCAATGACCCAGATGAAGACACCGCCGATCGTTTCGCAGGAAGCCTGGGAAGGCGCGCATGAAGAGATGCTCGTCAAGGAAAAGGCACTGACCCGCGCCCACGACGCGCTGGCCGCCGAGCGCCGGCGCATGCCGTGGATGCTTGTCGAGAAGGACTATGTGTTCGATGGCCCGAACGGCAAGGCCAGCCTGCTCGACCTGTTCGAAGGCCGGCGCCAGTTGATCATCTACCGCGCCTTCTTCGAGCCCGGCGTCTATGGCTGGCCCGAACATGCCTGCCGCGGCTGCTCGCTCGGCGCCGACCAGGTCGGCAACCTCGCCCACCTCAACGCCCGCGACACCACGCTTGCCTACGCCTCGCGCGCGCCGCAGGCCGACATCGCCCGGCTGAAGCAGCGCATGGAGTGGAAGATGCCCTGGTACACCATCACCGACAGCTGGGATAAGGATTTCGGCGTCGACGAGTGGCACGGCCACAATGTCTTCATCCGCGACGGCAACCGCGTCTTCCGCACCTATTTCATCAACGTGCGCGGCGACGAGGCGATGGGCACGGTCTGGAGCTATCTCGACGCCACCCCGCTCGGCCGCCAGGAGGTGTGGGAGGATTCGCCCGAAGGCTATCCGCAGACGGCGACCTACAAATGGTGGAACTGGCACGACAATTACGATGAGGGTGCTGCCCCCGACCAGAGATGGGTCGAGGTGACGGATGTCGGCGAAGCGGCGTTCCGCAACAAGGACGCCTGAGTGCGAAGCGACTTTGGCGGCGCAAGACCAAGCGCCGCCAAAGCCGAGTTTTCTTCAACGCGGCAAATTTCCCGAAAGGCCGAAGAGATGAGCACCGACAACCCCGCCCCTCGCCCGAACGGCTTCGGCCTCGCCGACTTAATCTGCCTCGCGGCGGCGCCGACTTTTGCGGGTATGGCGCTGTTGACGGCGGCCTATGGCGGTGGGGACATGATGTGCATGTCCGGCGCTTCGACGATCAGCGGCATGGTGCCGATGTATCTGCTGATGGCCGCGTTTCACCTGGCCCCGTGGCTGAGGCTGGTGGCACGGCGTAGCGTAATGACTGACTGAGACGCGGCGCAGCGCCGACCTCGGCGCCCTTCAGATCGCCCGCACGGGTTCTATTCTGAAAAGCTTACGCTGACGCCGCGCTGCCGGAAATAAGCCTGCATCAGCTTGCGGCCCGAGCGGTTGTTCTGCACCAGTTTGGTGGGATCGAACACCGCTTGTTTTATCCCCTCACGGGCCAGCGCGGCCTTGAGCGCCGCAATATGTGTGTCGATGTCGGCATTGTCCGCGCGGAGCGACGCATAGATATTTTCGATCGCCTCGGCTACGGTCAGTTCGCTCACAGGTGTCGTCCTTTGGTTGATTGGCCGGCGGCTTAGCACAGATTCGCGGCTCCGCCGATACCGATGAGACGCTCAGTGGGCAGCGCGCCCCCGATCCACCGTTTCACCTCCCTTGCGCGATCCAGGACCGACTTTGAAGCAGCTCCGATAAGATTAGAACCTCCGTACTCCGGAAATGACGACAAATCATTGGCGGTGAGGTTCCGACGACGAAGCCACGGAAGGCTCTGTCTCAATCGGGACCTGTCAAAGGCTTGTCTACATCTCTGCGCCTCCCGCCGCATTGCGTTTCCCCACCCTCTCGCTCAATAGTCGCGTCGATGTTCGACGCGATTGCGAGTCACTGGTCCGTATTGATCCTGATCCTGTCGATGGCGATGGCGGCTGTCGGCATCGTGCATGCCATCATGACCAAGGAGGATGTGCGCGCCGCCACCGGCTGGGTCGGCGTCATGCTTTTGTCGCCCTTCCTTGGCGCCATCATCTACGCCATCGCCGGCATCAACCGCATCCGCCGCGCGACGATCAGCGCCATGCGGCCCGTAACTCCCGAAGCGGCCGCGGCCCGGCACGACCGCGATCTCGCGCTCGAAGCGCTGATCAACGCCGAATACGGCCAGCGCTTCATCGGCTTGAAGACGCTGGGCGACCGGGTGGCGCGCAGGCAGCTGTCCTCGGGAAACACCATCGCGGTGCTGAAGACCGGCGACGAAGCCTATAGCGCGATGTGCCGGGCGATCGACGGTGCGCAGAAAAGCGTGCTGCTCGAAACCTATATCTTCGACAATGATGTTGTGGGGGCAATCTTCGTCCAGTCGCTCGCCAATGCCGTCAAGCGCGGCGTCGCGGTGCGCGTGCTGATCGACGCCGTCGGCGTGCGCTATTCGGTGCCGAGCATCCTGAGGCAACTCAGGGAAGCCAACGTCCCCGTCGACCTCTTCAACGGCAACATCGTCATGGGTTTGAGACTTCCCTATGCAGATCTGAGAACCCACAGGAAGATCCTGATCGTCGACGGCATGGCGGCGTTCACGGGAGGCATGAACATCCGCAAGGGATTCTCGACCGAATTCGCCGGCTCGAAAGTTCGCGCGACACGCATTTCGAGGTCACCGGACCGGTGGTGGCCGACCTGTTCGCGGTCGCCGCCGAGGACTGGCGCTTTGCCGGCAGCGAGGCACTGAAGGGCGATGCCTGGCAGGTCGAAAAACCCTCGCCGCCGCCCGGGCAACCGATGCTGGTGCGCGCGGTGGCGACCGGGCCAGATGCTTCCAACGAAACCAACCACAAGCTCTTGATGGGCGCGTTTTCGGTGGCGCGCAAATCGATCCGCATCATGTCGCCCTATTTCCTGCCGGACCGCGAGTTCATCAGCGCGCTCACCACGGCGGGACGGCGCGGCGTCGAGATCGATATCGTCGTGCCGGCTGTGAACAACCTCTTCCTCGTCGACCATGCGATGACGGCGCAGTTCGACCAGGTGTTGAAGCATTATTGCCGGGTCTGGCGCCATGAAGGCGCATTCGACCATTCGAAACTGATGGCGATCGACGGCGTGTGGGCCTATGTCGGCTCGTCCAATCTCGACTCCCGGTCGCTGAGGCTGAATTTCGAGATCGACATGGAGGTTCTCGATGAAAACTTCGCCGCCGAGATCGATGCCCGCATCGAAGCCGCCATCGCGACAGCCAAGCCGGTGACGCTTGAAGCCCTGAAAGCCCGCCCGTTCGTCATTCGTGTCTTCGACGGGTTGCTGTGGCTGGGATCGCCCTATCTTTAAAGCAGAGATCGAGCACCAGGACCGATGGAGACAAACGACATAAACGGACGCAGCCTGCCGGAAACCGTTCTGCTCACGATCCGCGGCAGGAATGCGCGCAAGGCAAAGGCAACACCGCGCAAGCGTGTCGCCGGCGCCGAGATGGTGGTCGCCTCCTATAATGTCCACAAATGCATCGGCACCGATCGCCGTTTCGATCCCGAGCGGACGGCGCGCGTCATCCGCGAAATGAGCCCCGATGTGATTGCGCTCCAGGAAGCCGACAACCGCTTCGGCGACCGCGCGGGCCTGCTTGACCTAGCCAGGCTCGAAAACGAAACCGGACTGGTGCCGGTGCCGATCTCGGGCAACGGCAAGGGCCATGGCTGGCGCGGCAATGTGCTTTTGTTCAAGCGCGGCACGGTGCGCGACGTCCACCAGATCAAGCTGCCGGGGCTGGAGCCGCGCGGCGCGCTGGTCGCCGAGATCGATCTCGACGAAAAACGCTCGCTGCGCGTCATTGCCGCGCATCTCGGCCTGTTGCGCCGCTCGCGCTCGGAACAGGCGCGCGTCGTGCTCGACATCATGAGCAGCGCCGATGAAAGACCGACGCTGCTGCTCGGCGACCTCAACGAATGGCGGCTGGGCAACCGCTCGGCGCTCAACACGCTGCATACGACCTTCGGCCATACGCCACCGGCCGTTCCCACCTTTCCCTCGGGCCTGCCGGTGCTGGCGCTCGATCGCATCATGGGCAACCGCACCGACATGGTGACGGCGGTGGAAGCGCATGACACGCCGCTATCGCGGGTCGCCTCAGACCACCTGCCGCTGACGGCCTTCGTGCACCTGTAGCCTGCCCTACCCCTCTCTGAGCCAAACCAGCATCTCGCCGGGATCGCGATTGTCCCAGGCGAAATAGGGAACCGCCTTGAGTTTTGTCTCTGCGGTGCCGGGCGGCTCGGGCCGATAGAGATCGCTGCCCCATTTGTCCGTCTCCGCCTTGCTGCCAAGGGCTGAAAGCGTGACGACACCGCCGAGCAGGTTCGGCTCCCTGTGCGCCTCGAGTTTAGCGGTGCGCGGCAAGGCGATGCGGTGCAGCTCTGAGCCATTGTCGGTTTCCTCGACGCAATAGATCAGCGGGCCGCGCGCCAGCGCCACGCGGCCGATGTCCTCGCGCACATGCGGGTTGGCAAAGATACGGGCCATCGACATTTCGAGGTCGAGCTCGACGCGGTCGCCCTTTTGCCATTCGCGGCGGATCGCGACATAGCCGTCGGTCGTTGCGGCATCGAGCTCGATCAGCTTGCCGTTCAGGCGCAGCGCCGCCTGGCGGCACCAGCCGGGCACGCGCAAATGAAGCGTGAACTCCACCGGCGCCTCCGGACCGATCTCGATCACGACCGCGCCATCCCAGGGATAGTTGCTGGTCTGGACGAGACCAACCGAACGGCCGGCGATCTCGAAGCGCGCGCTCGAATCGCCATAGAGATGCACGGCGAGCGCATCGTCGGCGAGGCCATAGAAATAGCTGCCGATCGAAGCGACCATGCGGCCGATATTGGGCGGACAGCACGGACAGCGGTGCCATTTCCAGCGATGGTGGCCGCCACGGCTCTCCAGCGGGTTTTCGTAGAAGAACAGCGAGCCGTCGAGCGAGAGGCCCGAGATCGAGCCATTGTAGAGCGCGCGCTCCATCATGTCGGCGTAGCGGGCATTCGGCCCCATGCCGAGCATGCGGCTTGCCCAGAACACCAGGCCGACGGACGCGCAGGTCTCGGCATAGGCGGTTTCGTTGGGCAGATCATAGTCGCTGGTGAAACCCTCATTGTGCGCCGACGGTCCGAGGCCGCCGGTGACGTAGAGGCTCTTGGTCATCAGATCGTCCCAGAGCCGGTCGAGCGCCGCGCGCAGTGTGTCGTCGCCATATTCGGTGGCGATGTCGGCCATGCCGGAATAGAGGTACATCGCCCTGACCGCGTGGCCGACGACCTTGTCCTGCTCGCGCACCGGCTTGTGCGACTGGTTATATTCGTAGGTCTTGAAATGATAGGCCTTAGGGTCGGCGCCGCGGGCGCGCGCCTCCTCGTCGAAATAATGCGGCTCAAGCCCGCGCTGGTCGATGAAGTACTTTGCCAGGTCCATGTATTTCCGATTGCCGGTGACGCGGGCGAGCTTGACCAGCGCCAGCTCGATCTCCTCATGGCCGCAATAGCCTTTCTTCTTCTCCGGCTCCGGTCCGAACATCGAGGCGATGTGGTCGACATAGCGGCAGAGGATATCGAGCAGCTTGCGCTTCCCGGTCGCCTGAAAGTAAGCGACCGCGCCCTCGATCAGATGGCCGGCGCAGTAAAGCTCATGGCAGTCGCGCAAATTGGTCCAGCGCAGTCCGGGCTGGATGCGCTGATACCAGCTCGACAGATAGCCGTCGGGCTGCTGCAGCTTGCCGAACATGTCGATGACGGCATCGATCTTTTTCTCCAGCTCCGGATTGCGGCGGCGGTAGAGCGAATAGGCGGCGGTCTCGATTGTCTTGCCCCAGTCGGAATCCCAGAACATCTGCGTCGTCACCGTCGAGCCGGTGAAGGTGGGGCTGGCCGCCTCATCGGGTGACGGCGAATGGAACGGGATGACGACGCCCGGCGACGGTCGGTCGGGATCGATCTGCTCCAGCATGCGCGCCTCGACGCAGCGGTCGTAGAGGATCTCGGCGGTGCGCGAAGCGACCGCATCGACGCGGTCGCTCCAGAAGCCGCGGACATCGACCTGCGGCACGGGCAGCGGCCGGAAGGCGAGTTTTGGCTTGGCGCCGGTCTGGGCGGCGGTGGCGGGTTGCGATGCGGTCATGACGTCACTCCATGCGAAGGCGGATTATTTGACGGCCCCGGCCATGAGGCCGCGGATGTAGAAGCGCTGCAGCGCCAGGAACAGGATCAGGCAAGGCACCATCATGACGGTGACGCCGGCCTGAACGGCGCCCCAGTCGATGGCGCCGAAGCGGCCGGACTGGAGTGCCGTCATCATCACCGGCAGCGTGAATTTCGACTGGTCGGTCATCAGTACGAGGGCCGCCAGGAATTCGTTCCAGGCGCCTAGGAAGGCGAACAGCGCGATGGTGACGACGCCCGGCCAGACCAAAGGCAGCATCACCTTCAACAGCATGGTGACATTGCTGGCGCCGTCCATGCGCGCGGCCTCCTCGATCTCGCGCGGCACGGCGTCGAAAGCGTTGCGCATCATGAAGATCGAGAACGGCAGCTGCAGGGTGACGTAGACGCAGACCAACCCGGTCAGCGTGTTGTGCAGGCCAAGCTTCGTCAGCACCAGGAAGATCGGCGTCAGGATCGACTGGAACGGGATCATGATCGTCGACAGGATGAGGACGAAGAAGAAATCCCGGAACGGAAAGCGGAAACGCGAGAAGCCGTAGCCGGCAAGCACGCTGACCAGTACCGACAACAGCACCGTCATCACCGAGACGTAGATGCTGTTTTGCGCCGACGCCCAGAGCCCGTCGCCAAAGGAGTTCAGCGTCTGGTAATTCTCGATGGAGAAGCCGGTCGTCGGCCAGGGCGGCA
Source organism: Mesorhizobium sp. ORM8.1 (assembly GCF_053005525.2). NCBI lineage: Bacteria > Pseudomonadati > Pseudomonadota > Alphaproteobacteria > Hyphomicrobiales > Phyllobacteriaceae > Mesorhizobium > Mesorhizobium sp. ORM8.1. The sequence continues at coordinate 594,836 of NZ_CM132600.1, forward strand.
GCGGCGGCTGCCGGGCCTCCTGCGCCGGCTTGAAGGTCGACAGCACGGCCCACACGATCGGCGCCACAAACAGCACCGAGACGATTATGCCGGTCGAATGTCTGGCGAGGCTGAAGGCGGCCTTGCGGTTCTGCGACATTGCTTCGGCCATCAGTCGAGCCCCTCGGGCTTGCGCAGCAGCCAGAGCTGGATGAGGCTGAGCGCCACCAGGATGACCAGCAGCACCATCGAGAGCGCGGCGCCGTAGCCGAGTTTGAACGAGACGAAGGACTGGTTGAAGATCCAGTAGACGGCGGTCAGCGTCTGGTTGCGCGGGCCGCCGCGCAAGATGATGTAGAACTGGTCGAAGGCAAGGATCGAGCCGGCCACCGACAGGATCAGCGCCAGCGCCAGCGTGCGGCGCATCAGCGGCAAGGTGATGGCCCTGAACCTGGCGAACGGCCCTGCCCCGTCGATGACGGCCGCCTCCTGCAGGTCCTGCGGGATCGACTGCAGACCGGTCATCAGGATGATCATGGTGAAGCCGGCGACCTTCCACACCACCATGGCGATGATCGACCAGAAGGCCGGCTGGAAGGTGGCGAGCAGATTGAACTTCTTGTCGATCAGGCCAAGCTCATAGGCAGCGGGGCTGAACAGGCCGGAATCGACGTTGAGCAGCCAAGACCAGAGCAGGCTCGCCGAGGCGAAACCGACCACCGCCGGCATGAAGAAGGTGGTGCGGTAGAGATTGGTGAGCGGGCGCGGCTTTTCGATGAAGATCGCCAGCGGGAAGGCAACGGCGAAGATCGCGATGGTGACGATCACGGTGTAATAGGCGGTGAATCTGAGCGCGTTCCAGAAGCGGGTGTCGCGCAGGATGGCAAAATAATTATCGAGCCCAACAAAGGAATGCTCGCCCATCAGCGGCCAGTTGTGCAGCGACATCCACGCCGTCATGCCGAGCGGGATGACGAAGAAGACGGTGACCAGGACGACGGCCGGCAGGACGTAGAGCAGGCCCATCCATTGCCGGCGGCTGGTGCGCGCGCGGGCTCGGGCGGGGGCGGCGGTGATGGTGGTCATGGCTCCGCCTCCCCTTCTCCCCTTGTGGGAGAAGGTGGATCGGTGCGGAGCGCCGAGACGGATGAGGGGTGCGTGAAGGAATGAGGCCTCGGCGATTGCGAACGTCTCGCCAAGCTGGAACACCCCTCATCCGACCGAGCTTCGCTCGGCCACCTTCTCCCACAAGGGGAAGAAGGGGAGCCTGCCTGCCGACGCTTCGAATGCTTTGTCACGATAGTCCTGCTCTTGGACGGATGCGGTATCCGGCCGCCCGGCCAGGGAGACGGGCGGGCGGCCGGTCAGAGCCCTGGGCGGCGAGATGTTGCGCATACCTCGCCGCCGCAAGCCCTACTTCTGCGGCGCCTGGTCGATGATCGACTGCATGGTGTCCTGCGCATTCTTGATCGCGCCGTCGACATCGTCGCCGAAGAAGACCTCGTTGACCATCTGCGTCCACGGACCGTTGGCGGAGTTGATCAGATCGTTGAACACCACCGAATAGGGCGTCTTGCCCTTGGCCATCGCCTCGGCCGCCACCTGGTAGCGCGGATCGAGATCCTTCAGCGCCTCCTTGGCAATGTCGTTGCGCACCGGCAGGCTGCCATATTTGGCGAGGATGGTCTGACCCTCCAGCGAATAGGCGAAGTCGAGGAACTGCTTCACCACCTCGATTTTCTTGGTGCCCTTGGTGACGACGAAATTGTCGCCGCCGGCAAAGGATGACCAGCCGCCATCCTTGCCGGGCAGGAAGGTGATGCCGTAGTCGATGTTGGGATATTGCGTGTTCAGCGCGCCGATGGCGAAAGCGCCGGAAGGCGAGATACCGATGTTACCGCCGGCAAAGGCCGCGAAGAAATTGGCGCCGGTGTCGGTCTGCGCGCCCTCCGGCACCAACCCTTTCTTGACCATCGAGCGGTAGAGGTCGATGGCGCCGCGCAGTTGCGGGCTGTCCAGCGTCGCCTTCGAGCCGTCCTCCGACAGGATATCGCCGCCCGATGCCCAGATCAGCGGTGTGAAGGTGAAGATGTTGCAGCCGCCGCAATTGCCGGAGAAGTAGAAGCCCTTGATGTCGCCGCCGAGCGCGTTGACCTTTTCGGCGTCGGCCTCGATCTCGGCCCAGTTCGTCGGCCCCTTTTCCGGATCGAGCCCGGCCTGCTTGAACAGCTTCTTGTTCCAGATCAGCACCGAGGCATCGGCCGAGAATGGCAGGCCGTAGATGCGGTCCTTATAGGTGCCGGTCTTCACATGCGCCGGCGAAAGGCTGGCAAAATAGGGCAAGGATTTCGCCCAGTCGGTGATGTCCTCGAGCTGGCCGGCGGCGGCGAAGGACGGCGTGTAGATCAGGTCGAGCGAGCGCGTCCGGCGCGGTGCCGCCGGCGGCGGCCGCGCCATATTTCGGAATGATCTCGGCGTTGGGGATGATATCGAGCTTGATCTGGTCCTTATGCGCCTTGTTGAAGGCATCGACGATGCGCGGCATGAAGTTCGAGCCGTCGGCGCGCACCCAGATGTTTGCGGTCTCGGCCGACGCCGCCTGCAGGCCGCAGCCGATTACGGCAGCCGCGAGCGCCAGTTTCGCGATCATGGTGTTCATCATTCTCCTCCTCCTCATTGTTCTCCTCCCTGTTCGGTCGTCCGCCCGGCGGGTTCGGGCGGCAACGGCCTTTGCTTTGACGTCTCAGCCGCCCGGCGGACGGCCACATGACTGACGCACCACCAGCCGGCACGGCAGTTTCCTTATGCCCGGCGCGGCCGGCTGGCCGCCCACGAGCGACAGCAGCGCAAGCCCAGCCTCGCGGCCAAGCGCTGCCAGGTTCATGTCGATGGAGGTCAGCGGCGGCCGTGTCGCCTCGGCTACGATCTCCCAATTGTCGAAGCCGATGACGCCGACGTCGTCGGGCACGTGTATACCGCGCTCGCGCAGCGCATCGATGACGCCGCGCGCGATCTGGTCGTTGCCGCAGAAGACGGCGTCGGGTGTTTCGCCCCTGCCCCCGAACAGCTTGCCGACCGCCTCATGCCCCCAGCCTTCCGACCAGGCGCCGAACAGCGGCTCGAAGGCCGGCAGGCCGTGCTCGGCAACGACATCGCGGTAGGCCTGGGCCCGCGCGTGCACCACGGCGAAGCTCGCCGGGCCGCTGACATGGGCGATGCGCCGGCGCCCGAGCCGGCAGAAATGCTCGACCGCCAGCCGCGCGCCGCCGGCATCGTCGGAAACGAAGGCGATCGCGCCGGGGTCGGGCTGGGTGAAGGCGTAGACGACAGGGACGCGCAAATCGGAGAGATCGACCGGCAGATGGCGGTCGATGCGTTTGCCCGTGGCGATGATGCCGTCGACGCGCTTGTCGAGCATGGCCTCGACATGCAGCTGGCCGAGCCGCTGATCGTCCTCGACATTGCACAGGAACACCGACACGCCTTTGTCGACCAGCGCATCCGAAACGCCGGCCATCAGCGGCAGCGAGAAGCGGCCATAGGTATCGTTGGTGAGCAGGCCAACGGTGAAGGAGCGCTTGCGCAACAGGCTCTGCGCCAAGCTGTTCGGACGGAAGCCGAGCAGCCGCGCCGCCTCGCGGATGCGCTCGCGGGTCTCGGCCGTCATGCGCCCCTGCCCGTTCAGCGCCTTGGAAGCCGTCGCCACGCTGACGCCTGCGGCGACGGCCACCTCGCGCAGCGTGACCGGCGGCTTGGCAAAGACAGGCGCTGATTCGGCGTCGGACGTCATATACGGGCGCAGGACCTCCCAGTTTGAGAAAACCTTTTCTCACAGAGGCCTGCTGCATTCGGACCGGGGGCGGATGTCGAAAGCGAAGGATTGGGAAAAGGTTTTCTCAGTTGAAGAGTAGACTGAAAAGCCGGCATCGCACAAGGCCATTGTCGCGACTGGTCCAGTGTCCGGCAAGTGGTCGGACCAGATCTGGTGACTTCCCACAGCCGAATTGACCTTTTCTGGGTGGATTTGCCGTAACTCTGCGGATCTTATGGGGAAATCGCCCAAGGGTTGGGCAGTTCGGCCTCGATGTGGCATTTTTACCACCACTAATTTCGACAACCCTTGCTAGAACCCCGCCGGGTTTAATTGGGGTTATGGGCTATGTTTCTTCGTATTTCTGCGAAATCCATTTTGTTGGGCGCCGTTTCGGTCGTCGCCCTGATGTCGGCCGCGCATGCCGCTGACGTCGTCCAGGAGCAGGCGGCTCCCGGCTTTAACTGGAGTGGCGTCTATGTCGGCTTCGGCGTCGGCGCCGGCGCCAATGTTCACAAGCTCAGCAGCGATTTTATTCCGGGTCTGTCGCTGAACGGCATTGGCGGCGAAGGCGTCTATGGCCAGGCGACCGTCGGTTACGACTACATGGTCTCGCAGCGTTTCCTGCTCGGCGGCCTTATTGATGCTCACGTCGGCTCCATCAAAACCTCGCTCGATGCCTTGGGGTTGAGCGCCGACATCAAGGAAACCTACGGCTTCGACGTTGGCGTTCGTGCCGGCTACCTGCTGACGCCGAGCACGCTTGGCTACGTGCTGGGCGGTTATTCCTGGCAGAAGTACAAGCTCGATACCAATATCGGCGGCTTCGGCTTCGACTGGCATCAGGGCGGCTACTTCGTCGGCGCCGGCGTTGAAACCGCGATCAACAACAATTGGACGCTCAAGGGCGAGTATCGCTACACCCGCTTCAGCACCAACGGCGACATTCTTTCGGATGCCGGATTGAATGTTCCGAGCGGTGTGCTGAACCTCGACACCTCGCGTCATACGTTCGAACTTGCCGCCAGCTACCGCTTCAATGCCAGTGCCGGCGGCGGTGCCACTTTCGAGACGCCCAGTTATAACTGGACCGGCTTCTACGTCGGCGGCGGCCTCGGCGCCGGCGCGGTCGTCCATCAGTTCGAGATTCCGCCGGCTGACGTCAAGTTCAACGGCCTGGGCGGCGAAGGCGTGTTCGGCGAAGCCAGCATCGGCTACGATCAGGACATGGGCAATTGGGTTGTCGGCGCCATGGTCGATGGGCGTCTTTCGGGCATCAAGTCGAAGCTTGAGCTGGGCGTCATTGCCCCTGGTATCGGCTCGATCGACCTCAACACCGACTACGGTTTCGACGTCCTCGGCCGTGTCGGCATGAAGGTCAACGATACGACGCTGGCGTATGCGCTAGCTGGCTATAGCTGGCAGCACTTCAAACTCGATGCTCCGGCCCCGCTTGATCTCGATTGGGGCTCCAGCGGCTTCTCGGTCGGTGCCGGTCTGGAAACGGCGGTCTCGGACAAGGTGACGGTCGGTATCGAATATCGTTACTCGCAGTTCCAGAAGAAGGACCTTTCGTCCGATTTCGGGATACCGGTCAATGACATCGTGACCACGACACCTTCGTTCCACACCGTGCGCATCGACGCCAAGTACAAGTTCAACTAGGCAAGGCCCTCCAGCCGAAGCAGAAAAGCCCGCCAACCGGCGGGCTCAGACTGCTGACAAACCCCTGGCATTTGCCGGGGGTTTTTGATTCACTGGGTCATGTTGAAGCGACCCGCCCCTGAACAGACCGCGCTTGAGATGGTAACGTTGGATCAGCTGGTTCCGGCTGATCACTTGTTGCGCAAGATCGATCGAGCGATCGACTTTTCCTTCATCCACGATCTGACAGCGCCCTTGTACTGTGCCGACAATGGTCGGCCGCCGCTCGACCCGACCTTGATGTTCAAGGCGCTGTTCATCGGCTACCTGTTCGGGGTGCGCTCGGAGCGGCAGTTGGTGCGCGAGATCGAGGTCAATGTCGCCTATCGCTGGTTCCTGCGGCTGAAGCTGACCGACAAGGTGTTCGATGCCTCGACGCTGTCGCAGAACCGACGCCGTCGCTATCAAGACGAGACGGTCGCGCAAGCGATCTTCGACCGCATCGTCGAACAGGCGATCGGGGTGGGGCTGGTGGACGGGACGGTGCTCTATACCGACAGCACACATCTGAAGGCCAACGCCAACAAGGGCAAGTACGACCTTGCCATGGTGGCCAAGTCGCGCGCCGACTACTGGGCCGATCTGGACCGCGCCATCGAGGCGGAACGGACGCTGCATGGCCAAAAGCCGCTGAAGGCCAAGGAGCGCAAGCCTGCGCAGAAGCAGACCAAGATCTCGCGCGCCGATCCGGATGCCGGCTACATGGTGCGCGAGGGCAAGCCGAAGGGCTTCTTCTACCTCGATCACCGCACGGTGGATGGGCGCTGCGGCATCATCACCGACACATACGCCACGCCGGCCAACGTGCATGACTCGATCGTCTATCTAGGCCGGCTCGACCGTCAGGTTAAGCGCTTCGGCTTCACCGTGGCGGCGGCGGGGCTGGATGCCGGCTATGCCACGCCGGGCATCGCCAAGGGCCTGGAGGACAGGAACATCAGCGGCGTCATCGGCTATCGCAACCCGACCCCGCCAAAGCCTGGCAAGATGAGAAAGAGCAACTTCGTCTATGAACCGGAGGCGGACGGCTATCGTTGCCCGCAGGGCCAGCTGCTCACCTACGTCACCACCGAACGCAGTGGCTATCGCCATTACAGGAGCGATCCAGCCATCTGCCGCGACTGTCCGCTGCTGGCCTCCTGCACATCAAACGCCAAGGCCGAGCGCACCATCACGCGCCATGTCTGGCAAGATGCCCGCGAGCGGGTCGACGCCAACCGGCTCACGGCTTGGGGCAAGGCCATCTACCGGCGCCGCAAGGAGACGGTCGAGCGCTCCTTCGCCGATGCCAAGCAGCTCTTTGGCCACCGCTACGCCCGCTTCCGAGGGCGAACTCGTGTCGCCTGCCAGTGCCTGATCGCAGCCGCCGCCCAGAACATGAAAAAGATCGCAATCAGCCTCTGGCCAAAGCTCAAACCGAGCCTCGCCTGAGGCCCATCGCCGCCAGCTGTCTCCTGACATCTCCTCCCGACACAAATTTGCTGAGCCAAATCAATCCGCAAAAACAAAACCCCGCCGAAAATCGACGGGGTTTGTCAGCGGTCTGAGCCCGCCAACCGGCGGGCTTTTTTCCTTTCAGCTTGCGGTCTGGCCCGTTGCGATCCTCGAGAGCCCTCCCCGCGATGTTGACGGCCGTCAGGGTCTGCGTGCGTGGGGCGTCACGGGCAAAGGAGAGCATCATGAGACAGCTGATCGTCACAGAATTCATCAGCATCGACGGCATCGTCCGAGAAACGGTGAAACGCTCCGATACCCTAGGAAGGTTGCTGCTGGAGCTTTTCGACCTCACGCACTTTGCCTGCCTGCGTCAGTCGCGCCATGACTGCGGTCATCTGATTGTAGAGATCGACGAAACCCGCTGACGGCATCGCCAGTTGCCCGACAACGACGCGATTGACGTTCGCGCGCTCTTCAGCATCGACGCGATCCGAGTAAAGGGTAAAGCGCAGCATGTCCTGGCGAAAACTTATCGCGAGGGCGCCATCGCGCGCGACCGGTGCGGATTGCGTTGTTTGACCGAAACGATCGGGGGCAAGGTGCCCCCGATCTCTGTTTGGGCCAGATTTGCGCACAGCTCGTTAAACGAGGAAGACGCTGGCGTCCGGATGCAGTTGGTTGTTCATCGCGTCGAAGGCGTTGGCGATATCCTCGATCCCCGGTTGACCGGACAGGCCGAAGTTGGAAGTTGGGGCGCCGGTGTCGTTAAGGACGTCCCGCACTGCGGCAATCACCTCGCTTACTTGGAGCGTGTGGTCGTGGTTCGCGTCAATCTGATTGAGAATACCGATAATGGCTGGGTTCGAACTGGTCGCCGCGGAAAAACTGAAATTGAGTGCCGTTTTACCTCCGGGGCCGTCGGGCACGGCATTGACGGCAGCGGAGAGAAACGCCGCCGCCGAGGAGCGTTCGAGGTGGTTAATGCCGCCACCGTTGGCTCCCAACGCATCCGCGATCGAGGGCGTTCCAGGGATCTTGTTCGAGGTCTGGAAACCGAAGGCGGTCTCAAAGGAGGTGTTAGCGGTCCAGCCCGAGTGGAACTCGCCCAACTCGTGGTTCAAGATATCCACGTGGTTCTTCCAGAAGCCCGGCGTCAAGCCCTGGCCCGCCGGTGGCAGGAAATTGGCGAAGTCCTCGCCCGTGGTGGTGTCGCCGCTGGTGGCCGCGACGGTATAGCCGGCCTTGCCCAGGGTCTCGACATAGCCGTTCGGCAGCACTTCCTGCACGAAATAGCTCTGGCCGCCCGTCAGCGGGCCGAGATCGTTGAACGAATAGGAACCGTCGCCCGCCGTCGTCGTGTGCGCGATCGGATTGATAAGGTCGCCGCTCGCATAGAGGTTGATGGTGATGCCGGCCAGCGGGGTGTCATCGGCGTTATGGGTCGTCGTGTCGTCGCCCTTGACGTCGGTGTACTTGGTGCCCGAGATCGAGAACTTCACGAAGTTGGCGAAGTCCTCGCCCGTGGTGGTGTTGCCGCTGGTGGCCGCGACGGTATAGCCGTCCTTGCCCAGGGTCTCGACATCGCCGTTCGGCAGCACTTCCTGCACGACATAGCTCTGGCCGCCGCTGAGCGGGCCGAGATTGTTGAACGAATAGGAACCGTCGGCCGCCGTCGTCGTGTGCGCGATCGGATTGATAAGGTCGCCGCTCGCATAGAGGTTGATGGTGATGTTGGCCAGCGGGGTGTCATCGACGTTATGGGTCGTCGTGTCGTCGCCCTTGACGTCGGTGTACTTGGTGCCCGAGATCGAGAACTTCACGAAGTTGGCGAAGTCCTCGCCCGTGGTGGTGTTGCCGCTGGTGGCCGCGACGGTATAGCCGTCCTTGCCCAGGGTCTCGACATCGCCGTTCGGCAGCACCTCCTGCACGACATAGCTCTGGCCGCCGCTGAGCGGGCCGAGATCGTTGAACGAATAGGAACCGTCGGCCGCCGTCGTCGTGTGCGCGATCGGATTGATAAGGTCGCCGCTCGCATAGAGGTTGATGGTGATGTTGGCCAGCGGGGTGTCATCGGCGTTATGGGTCGTCGTGTCGTCGCCCTTGGCGTCGGTGTACTTGGTGCCCGAGATCGAGAACTTCACGAAGTTGGCGAAGTCCTCGCCCGTGGTGGTGTTGCCGCTGGTGGCCGCGACGGTATAGCCGTCCTTGCCCAGGGTCTCGACATCGCCGTTCGGCAGCACCTCCTGCACGACATAGCTCTGGCCGCCGCTGAGCGGGCCGAGATTGTTGAACGAATAGGAACCGTCGGCCGCCGTCGTCGTGTGCGCGATCGGATTGATAAGGTCGCCGCTCGCATAGAGGTTGATGGTGATGTTGGCCAGCGGGGTGTCATCGGCGTTATGGGTCGTCGTGTCGTCGCCCTTGGCGTCGGTGTACTTGGTGCCCGAGATCGAGAACTTCACGAAGTTGGCGAAGTCCTCGCCCGTGGTGGTGTTGCCGCTGGTGGCCGCGACGGTATAGCCGTCCTTGCCCAGGGTCTCGACATCGCCGTTCGGCAGCACCTCCTGCACGACATAGCTCTGGCCGCCGCTGAGCGGGCCGAGATCGTTGAACGAATAGGAACCGTCGGCCGCCGTCGTCGTGTGCGCGATCGGATTGATAAGGTCGCCGCTCGCATAGAGGTTGATGGTGATGTTGGCCAGCGGGGTGTCATCGGCGTTATGGGTCGTCGTGTCGTCGCCCTTGGCGTCGGTGTACTTGGTGCCCGAGATCGAGAACTTCACGAAGTTGGCGAAGTCCTCGCCCGTGGTGGTGTTGCCGCTGGTGGCCGCGACGGTATAGCCGTCCTTGCCCAGGGTCTCGACATCGCCGTTCGGCAGCACCTCCTGCACGACATAGCTCTGGCCGCCGCTGAGCGGGCCGAGATCGTTGAACGAATAGGAACCGTCGGCCGCCGTCGTCGTGTGCGCGATCGGATTGATAAGGTCGCCGCTCGCATAGAGGTTGATGGTGATGTTGGCCAGCGGGGAGTCATCGGCGTTATGGGTCGTCGTGTCGTCGCCCTTGGCGTCGGTGTACTTGGTGCCCGAGATCGAGAACTTCACGAAGTTGGCGAAGTCCTCGCCCGTGGTGGTGTTGCCGCTGGTGGCCGCGACGGTATAGCCGTCCTTGCCCAGGGTCTCGACATCGCCGTTCGGCAGCACCTCCTGCACGACATAGCTCTGGCCGCCGCTGAGCGGGCCGAGATTGTTGAACGAATAGGAACCGTCAGCCGCCGTCGTCGTGTGCGCGATCGGATTGATAAGGTCGCCGCTCGCATAGAGGTTGATGGTGATGTTGGCCAGCGGGGTGTCATCGGCGTTATGGGTCGTCGTGTCGTCGCCCTTGGCGTCGGTGTACTTGGTGCCCGAGATCGAGAACTTCACGAAGTTGGCGAAGTCCTCGCCCGTGGTGGTGTTGCCGCTGGTGGCCGCGACGGTATAGCCGTCCTTGCCCAGGGTCTCGACATCGCCGTTCGGCAGCACCTCCTGCACGACATAGCTCTGGCCGCCGCTGAGCGGGCCGAGATTGTTGAACGAATAGGAACCGTCAGCCGCCGTCGTCGTGTGCGCGATCGGATTGATAAGGTCGCCGCTGGCATAGAGGTTGATGGTGATGTTGGCCAGCGGGGAGTCATCGGCGTTATGGGTCGTCGTGTCGTCGCCCTTGGCGTCGGTGTACTTGGTGCCCGAGATCGAGAACTTCACGAAGTTGGCGAAGTCCTCGCCCGTGGTGGTGTTGCCGCTGGTGGCCGCAACGGTATAGCCGTCCTTGCCCAGGGTCTCGACATCGCCGTTCGGCAGCACCTCCTGCACGACATAGCTCTGGCCGCCGCTGAGCGGGCCGAGATTGTTGAACGAATAGGAACCGTCAGCCGCCGTCGTCGTGTGCGCGATCGGATTGATAAGGTCGCCGCTCGCATAGAGGTTGATGGTGATGTTGGCCAGCGGGGTGTCATCGGCGTTATGGGTCGTCGTGTCGTCGCCCTTGGCGTCGGTGTACTTGGTGCCCGAGATCGAGAACTTCACGAAGTTGGCGAAGTCCTCGCCCGTGGTGGTGTTGCCGCTGGTGGCCGCGACGGTATAGCCGTCCTTGCCCAGGGTCTCGACATCGCCGTTCGGCAGCACCTCCTGCACGACATAGCTCTGGCCGCCGCTGAGCGGGCCGAGATTGTTGAACGAATAGGAACCGTCAGCCGCCGTCGTCGTGTGCGCGATCGGATTGATAAGGTCGCCGCTGGCATAGAGGTTGATGGTGATGTTGGCCAGCGGGAGTCATCGGCGTTATGGGTCGTCGTGTCGTCGCCCTTGGCGTCGGTGTACTTGGTGCCCGAGATCGAGAACTTCACGAAGTTGGCGAAGTCCTCGCCCGTGGTGGTGTTGCCGCTGGTGGCCGCGACGGTATAGCCGTCCTTGCCCAGGGTCTCGACATCGCCGTTCGGCAGCACCTCCTGCACGACATAGCTCTGGCCGCCGCTGAGCGGGCCGAGATTGTTGAACGAATAGGAACCGTCAGCCGCCGTCGTCGTGTGCGCGATCGGATTGATAAGGTCGCCGCTGGCATAGAGGTTGATGGTGATGTTGGCCAGCGGGGTGTCATCGACGTTATGGGTCGTCGTGTCGTCGCCCTTGGCGTCGGTGTACTTGGTGCCCGAGATCGAGAACTTCACGAAGTTGGCGAAGTCCTCGCCCGTGGTGGTGTTGCCGCTGGTGGCCGCGACGGTATAGCCGTCCTTGCCCAGGGTCTCGACATCGCCGTTCGGCAGCACCTCCTGCACGACATAGCTCTGGCCGCCGCTGAGCGGGCCGAGATTGTTGAACGAATAGGAACCGTCGGCCGCCGTCGTCGTGTGCGCGATCGGATTGATAAGGTCGCCGCTGGCATAGAGGTTGATGGTGATGTTGGCCAGCGGGGTGTCATCGACGTTATGGGTCGTCGTGTCGTCGCCCTTGACGTCGGTGTATTTGTGCCCGGAGATGTTGATGTTGACGAAGTTGGCGAAGTCGTTGCCGGTGCTGTTGGTGCCGATGGTCGAACTGATGATATAGCCATTATTGCCCAAGGTCTGGGTGTCGCCGCTCGGCAGCACTTCCTTGACGATGTAATTCTGGTTATTCGTCAACGCCCCTAGATTATTGAAGGAGTAGGAACCATCGGCCAACGTCACAGTGGACGCAATCACCGTGTTGGGCGCGCCGCTGGCATAGAGGTTGATGGTGATGCCGGCCAGCGCCGTGTCGTCGCCATTATGTCCCGCCGTGGCGTCGTCGCCATTGACGTCGGTGTACTTGTGCCCGGAGATCGAGAAGGTCGCCGGCTGGCTCAGCGCACTCCATTCCTCAAAGGTGCCGCTGCCAGACCAGTCACCACCCTGGAATCCCATGGCGGTATAGAAATACAGGAAGTTGCCGTTCGCAGGATTGAAATTGGCAGTCGGCACCAGAACGATCACGTCGCCGCCGCCGCCGCTGCCGGCGTCATACTCGGCGTCCATCAGGACCGAGTTGGCCCCCCCAGCATTCATATTATAAGCTAAAGTGGCGTTCCCAGAGGTGAAATGGAAGTTGGGGTCCGTTCCGGCGGTGTCAGAGCCGGCTGCGAAGCTGCCCGCGCCAAGGCTGCCATTGGCCGACTGGTAGATCTTCAGCTGATCAAGCGAGAGGAATGGATTCGCCCCCGTCTGATGCATATCAAGACGGAATGCGTAATATGTCCCGTTCGGGTCTATCGTGCCGTCGGCGTCGACTTTGACCAGAGAGTTCAGGGCAATGACCGCATTGTGCTGGCTGGACGTCTTTTCATCCAACACGCCATCGGGGCTGTTGAAGCCCTGCTCCGCGCCGGCATTCTGAATCTGCGCAAACACCGACCAATTGCCGGTGCCGGAAGAACCACTTACCAGATGGTTGAAAATCACCGTGTCGCGGCTTGAAAACACAGCACCAGCCGCGTTCACAATCGTGTTGTCGGCGGTTATGTCGATGTGGTTGTCCGAATAGGCAAAGGTCGTCGGCGGCGTCTTCGGCGCATCCGTGAACGCTGTTGTGGCCGTGTTGCCTAAACCGTCAGTGGCCGTCAGCACGAATGCCTGGTTCGCCGCGTCGCCGTTGACGTACCACGACGTCTGGATCGAGCCGTTGACAACGCCGTCCAGATCGCCGGCGCCGCCGTCGGTGACGGTCCAGGGCGTGCCGGTGCCGAGAAGATCGTAGGTGAGCACATCGTCCGCGGTGCCGAGGACGCCGTCGGCGCCGGCGCTGAGGTGGGCGACCGAGAACGTGAGCGTGCCACCGGCGACTTCGGTGGCAGTAATCCCCACCGTCTCGCCGGGCGCGTAGTCCGCATCGGCCTGGTCGAGCGAGACCGCAAGCGGGGGAACAGGATCGGTGCTTCCAGTCGTGGTGGGATCGGTCGTCGAGAGCAGATCAGTCGACAGATTGTTCGTAATATCGCTGGAGGCCATGACATTTCCCCTTAACCTTTGATGCAGTAACTCTGGTTGCGATTACTCATCGTCGTTTCTATTTTCGTCCCCGCCCAAGACGGGCTTACTGTCTAAAAGCTCGAGTGATCTGGTCCTGCAATGGCTTAACCAAGTAGGACATCACCGAACGGTCCTCGGTCTTGATGAAGGATTCCACCGGCATGCCGGGCACCAGCTTGATCTCGCCGAGGCGCGCGACCTCGGCGGCGGTCGTCTTGATACGCACGGTGTAGTAGCTGACCCCGGTGCGCTGATCGGTGGTGATGTCGGGCGAGGTTCTCTCGACCACGCCATCGATCTGCGGCGTCGTGCGGGTGTTGAAGGCCGAAAAGCGCAGCGAGGCCGACTGACCGACCCACAGATGGTCGATGTCGCTGGGCGCGATCCTGGCTTCCACCGCAAGGCTGTCATTGTCCGGCACGACCTGCATGATCGTCTGGCCGGGCGTGATCACGCCGCCGATCGTGTAGGCGAGCGACTGCTGCACGACGCCGTCCTGCGGCGCGCGGATATCGACCCGCTTCAACTGGTCCTCGGCGGCGACCTTGCGCTCCTGAAGCTCGCCCATCTTGCCTTCGATGTCGCGCAGGTCGCTGTTCACTTCGGTGCTGAGATCGAGGTCGATCTGGATGATTTGCAGCTTGATTTCGGCGATCTTGCCTTCGGCCTGCGCCTGCGCGGCAACGAGCTGTCCGCTTTGGCCCTCGAGGCGCGTGGCCTCGCGTTCGGTCTGGGTCAGGCGATCGATGGAGATGAGCTTTTTGGCCCAGAGCGCGCGTACCGAGGCAAGCTCCTGTCCCTCCAGCTTGATCTCGTTGCTGTTGGCCTGCGCCTGCGCGGTGTCGCCGTCGATCTCCTTCTCGAGCTGGGCGACGCGTTCCTCGAGCTGGCCCTTCTGGCCGGCGCGGGAGGTGCGCCGCGTGTCAAAATGCTGCTTTTCGCCGGCCACTGCCTCAGCGACGTCAGGATCGCCGATGCGGTCCAAGAGGGTGTTCGGAAAGATGATGGCGTCGCTCCCCTGACGCTCCGAATCGAGACGAGCTTTGCGCGCCGTGAGCTGGTCGAGGGCTTTGCTCACCACGGCGAGATTGGCGGCCGGCACGGTGCGGTCGAGACGCAGCAAAAGGTCGCCGGCTTTGACGCGATCGCCGTCGCGTGCATCGATCTCGGCAACAATGCCGCCGGTCGAATGCTGCACGTTCTTGACGTGGGAATCGACAACCAGCGTGCCGGGAGCGATGACCGCGCCGGCGATCTCGGTGACCGAGGCCCAGCCGCCGACGCCTCCGCCAAGCAGGAGCACGGCTCCGAGCCCAAGCCGTGTGTAGAAGCGAATTGACGCATGGGAGGTGCTGAGCGCCGCCATGTCAGTTCCCTCCCTCGGTTCCGTTAGCGACAGCCTGCGGGGCAGCTTCCGCAGCCACCCTCAGCGGCGGGCTGGCTGTGGGGACCGTGCGCAGCGCCGGGAACATCTTGGCGAAAACCTCGTCCTTCGGTCCAAAGTCGTGAACGCGCCCCTGGCTCATCGCCAGGACGAAATCGACACCGGTCAGCACGTTCGGACGATGGGCGACGATGACAATCACGCCGCCGCGCTCGCGAATGCCAAGCATCGCACGGATCAAGGCCTGCTCGCCTTCCATATCGAGATTGGAATTCGGCTCGTCGAGCACGACGAGGAATGGATCGCGATAGAGCGCGCGGGCCAACGCAATGCGCTGGCGCTGGCCGGCCGAAAGAGCCTCGCCGTGCTCGCCGATCTCGGTCTCGTAGCCCTGTCGGAAGCCCACGATCAGGTCGTGCGCGCCAGCCGCCCTGGCCGCGGCGATGATCGCGTCCGAGTCGGGGTCCGGTTCGAAACGGGCGATATTTTCGGCAACGGTGCCGGCAAACAGTTCCACGTCCTGCGGCAGGTAGCCGATATGGCGTCCGCGCTCTTGCGACGACCACTGGTCGAGATCGGCGCCGTCGAGCTTGACGCGGCCGCCTACAGGCTGCCAAGCCCCGACGAGAGCCCGCACCAGCGTGGACTTTCCCGAGCCGCTCGGGCCGATGATGCCGAGCCCGTGGCCGGCTTCCATGGCGAAGCTGGCATCGTGGACCAGCAATCGCTGCACCCCCGGGGCCGCGATCGAGGCATTCTGCATCATGACACTGGCGCTTGGCGCCGGCAGCAGCATGGGTTCGGTCTCGGCGGGCATGGCCGCAAGCACCCGGCTCAACCGTTGCCAGCCCTGGCGCGCGCTGACGAAACCTTTCCAGTTGGCGATCGCGAGATCGACCGGGGCCAGCGCGCGGCCACTGAGGATGGAAGCGGCGATGATGACGCCCGCCGTCGCCTCCTGCTCGATGACCAGCCAGGCGCCGATGCCGAGCATGGACGACTGCAGCAGCATGCGCAGGACTTTCGAGACAGCGCCGAAGCTGCCGGCAACGTCGCTGACCTTGCGCTGGTCGGCAATGAATTCGAGGTTGGCATCTTGCCAGCGTGACGCCAGCCCGCCGGCCATGCCCATGGCAGCGACCACTTCAGCATTGCGAGTGCCGGCAGTGATAAGCCCGCCGCGTCGGTTCCCACTCAAGGTGGCGGACGATACCGGTTTTCGCGTCAACCGCTCGGCAAGCAGGGTCAGCACGACCAGCACCATCGCCCCGAACAGCGCCGCCACGCCAAGCAACCAGTGGAACATGAAGATGATGATCAGATAGAGCGGCATCCATGGCAGGTCGAAAAGCGCCGTCGGTCCCATGCCGGACAGGAAGCCGCGCACGCTGTCGAGATCGCGCATCGGCTGCAGGTTGTCGCTCTCGCGCCCGGCCTTTAGCGGCCACCTCAGCATCGACGTATAGACCCGGTGGCCGAGCGCTTCGTCGAGGGCGCCGCCGATCCGCACCAGAACGCGCGTGCGCACGAAATCCAGAAACCCCTGCCCGCAATAGAGGATGACGAGCAATATCGAAATGCCGACGAGCGTCGGCACGCTGCGGCTTGGCAGTACGCGGTCATAGACCTCGAGCATATAGAGCGAGCCTGCAAGCATAAGCAGGTTGAGCATGCCGCTGAACAGCCCGACCGCAAGGAAGGCCGACCGGCAACTGGTGAGTGCCGCGGCCAGTTCCGAGCGGGCGGAGCCGGCTGCCCGCCGCCCGGCCGGTCTTGCCGCCGGCTTGCCGCGCGTCACGGCCTGTCGGGGTGCGCCGTCGATGGTATTTTGCGCCGGATCCTGCACCATCTCGCCACGGGCGCGGAACATCGCCAGGCAACCGAAACCCGCTATCGCCGCCGCGATGAGCATCGAGCCTGTCGATGCATGTCGGCTGGGGCCGAAGAGAAAAAACATTGCGATGCATGCGACGAGGACCAGGCCGAAAAGCCTCACCTTCGTCTGCGTCGAAGCAAAGCCCATCAACCCGAGCGACACGTTACTGAACCCCACAGCCGCGACCCGCCTTTTACATCCCCCCGAACGAGTCTCATGCGGCCATGGCGTATTGGCCGCGCAAGGCGGCCAACTACCCATGCCGAAAAAGCGTCCGGCGCCCAACTTCGCGGGAGAAAAAGATCACTGTGCCATGCGACCAGGCGCAACCCGACATCCAACCCGTGAACGGCCGGCCCAAGGGCTGTTCACAGACAGGCGGTGACGCGATGTTTTATGGCTACGGCGACTATAGAAGCCGCCCTTAAAATTCCCACCCGCAGTAGCGCCTAACTCGTTGTTGCCGTTCGGGAGTTTATTCACGCTACATTAGTACATTATTAACTCTACCGCTGCGTGCGTCAACGGGTAATCCAATGAAGAATTGGTGAACCGCCTCAAATTTAAGCAAGAACGCCGCCGGTCGGCATAAAGAATACTTAAATTTATTCTTAGGTCCAGCTTTGCGATAGACCTATGCGCCGACACATCAGACTTCGGTTGTCGGACCTCGGTCGCTATCGCATGCGCCTGCAGGGATGCGGCCGGAGAGAGGCGCTCAAATCGCCTTCTTGCCGCGCTTGCCGCCGCGTTCGTCGACCGCCGTCTCGATGGCGCGCTTCAGTTCGTCCTTGATCTCCACCGTCTCGGCCATCATCGCCTCGATCTTGAGGAATTCAAGCACACGGTATTTCGAGACGTTGGGCCGGATCAGGATGTCGGGCCGATGCTGCCTGAGCTTGTTGGCGATGATCGACTGCATCATCA
Source organism: Mesorhizobium sp. ORM8.1 (assembly GCF_053005525.2). Taxonomy (NCBI): domain Bacteria; kingdom Pseudomonadati; phylum Pseudomonadota; class Alphaproteobacteria; order Hyphomicrobiales; family Phyllobacteriaceae; genus Mesorhizobium; species Mesorhizobium sp. ORM8.1. The sequence continues at coordinate 612,477 of NZ_CM132600.1, forward strand.
GCTGGGAGGCGCCGTACATCAGGTCGACTGTGGTCGGGTGCTTGCGCTCGGCCTCGCTCGGCGCGCCCACGACATCGACGGCGATGATGATGTCGGCGTCCTTTTCGATGAGGTCGAAAGGCACTGGATTGTAGATACCGCCATCGATCAGCACCCGCCCGTCGCGCGTCACCGGGCGAAAGACAGCCGGAATGGCCGCCGAAGCGGCAAGCGCCGAAGGCAGATCGCCTTCATCCAGGACCGCGAGCTTGTGGCCGAAATAGTCGGTCGCCGTCACCTTGAGCGGGATTTTAAGCTCGGCGAACGTCTGCGGAATGGCTTCCGGCAGGAAAGCCTTCAGGATGCGCTCGATGTTGAACTGGCTGACACGAATGCCGCTTTGCATGGCCTCAGCGATCGTGCCCGGACGCGAGCGCCACATGCGCGTCGCGACTTCAGCCCGGCTGCCGAGGATCGAGCGGGCATAGGCATGGATCTCGGCTCCCGTCATGCCCGAAGCCATGCCGGCGCCCATGATGGCGCCGATCGAGGAACCGGCGATCGCCACCGGTCTGATGCCGAGTTCATCGAGCGCCTCGATGATATGGATATGCGCCAGGCCCCGCGCGCCGCCGCCGCCGAAGGCAACCCCGAAGGTCGGGCTCATCCCTTACCGCCGCCTCCCGCCACATGGAACAGCGGCGGGCCGACGATCATCACCGCCGGGTCGGCCGACAGAAGCTTCTTAGCCGCCGCCTTGACGTCGGCCAGCGTCACCGCGTCGATCAGGGCCGTCCGCCGCTTGATATAGTCGATACCGAGCTTTTGGATCTGCAGCTCGACCAGCGTCGCGGCAATCGAGCTCGAAGAATCCAGGTTGCTGATGGCATAGGCGCCGATCATATTCTTCTTGGTCGCGGCAAGCTCTGCTTCGGTCGGCCCGTTCTCTGCCATGTCCTTCACCACCTGGCGCACGATCGACAATGTCTCGGCGGCGCGGTCGGAACGCGTCGCCGTCGTCACCAGCAACGCATGCGAATGCTCATTGTCGACCAGGTCGGAGCTGACGCCATAGGCAAGCCCGCGTTTCTCGCGCACTTCCTGGAACAGCCGCGAGGTGAAGGTCGAGCCGCCGAGAATTTCGTTCATCAGCACGGCGGCAAAGAAATCCGGATCGCTGCGCTTGGTGCCCGGCCAGGCAAGCTGCAGCGAGGTCTGCGGCAGGTCGTAATTTACTTCCAGCTGTTGCCCGAGCTTGGGCGTGATGTCGGCGACCATGGCCAATGCCTGTTTCTCCGGCAGATCACCGAACACGTCGTCCAACTTGCTGGCGAGCGTGGCGGCGTCGATGTCGCCGACCACCGCCACATGCAGGCCGCTACGCGCGAAATCCGCCTTGTGGAAGGCCTTGATGTCCTGCGCGGTGATGGCGGTCAGGCTCTCCTTCGATCCCTGGTCGGAGCGCGAGTAGGGATGCTCGCCATAGATGGCGCGCAGCCAGCGCTGCTGCGCCACGGTGTTGGGGTCGCGTTCATTGGCGAGAACGCCCGAGAGCACCTGGGAGCGGATGCGGTCGATCGGCGCCTGGTCGAAGCGCGGGCTGTTGACCGCCAGCCGCAGCAAGTCGAAGGCCTCGTTCTTTTCCTCCGACAGCATGCGCATCGAACCATAGGTGCCGTCGCGCGAAGCCTGAAAACCCATCTCGGCGCCGGCATCATCGAGCTTCTGCTGGAAGGTGTCGCTGTCGAGGTCGGCGGCACCTTCGTCGAACAGGCCGGTCATCAGGTTGACCAGGCCTTCCTTGCCGGCTGGATCCTGCGCGGTGCCGCCATCGAAAACAAAGCGGATCGCGATCAGCGGGATCGAGTGATCCTCCACCAACCAGGCGGTGATGCCCTTCTTCGACTTCACCTCCTGGATGTTCATCTCGGCGCGGGCGGCAAGCGCCGGCAGCAGCAGGAAGAACAGGGTGAAGCAGAGCGTGACGAAGACGCGGTAGAGCTTGCCCTCTTCCCATTCGGACGAAGGAACAGCGTTCATTCGGTCAAGAACCATGCTCATCATCAATTCCCCGCCTGCTGCTGTGGCAAGAGATAGCCGGTGGTGGAGCGGTCGAGCACAAGGTAGCGGGCGGCCGCCTTGACCTCGGCGGCGGTGACCTTGCGGATGCGGTCCGGCCATTCCAGGACGTCCTTGACGTTGCCGCCGGTGGCCAGCGTCGAGCCATACATGTTGGCCATGTCGTCCTGTTTGTCGCGGGCAAAGATCATCGAGCGCACATAACGGGTTTTTGCGCGCTCCAGCTCATCGTCGGTGACGCCATCCTTGACGATGCGGGCGATCTCCACGTCGACCGCCGCTTCGACATCCGAAAGCTTGGCGTCGCCGCGCGGCGAGCCATAGACGGTGAAATTGGTGGCGTCGAGCATGGTGCCCTGGAAATAGGCCCCGGCGTCGGAGGCGATCCCCTGCTTGACCACCAGTTGCTGGTAGAGCCGGCTACGGTTGCCGCCGCCGAGAATCTCGGCAAGCAGATCCAGCGCCTCGCCTTCGCCGGGCTTGCCCGTGTGATAGGACGGCACCACCCATTGCGTCGAGAAGCTTGGCACGGAGACGCGCGCGTCAGTCAGCGTCACCGTGCGTTTGGTGTTCTGTTCCGGCTCCACGGGACGGATGCGCGGCGGCAGGTCAGGCCCGGGCGCGACCTTGCCGTAGGTGCGCTCCGCCATCGCCTTGACGGCATCGGGGTCGGCGTCGCCCGCCACAACCAGCACCGCATTGTTCGGCCTATAATATTTGTCGTAAAAGGCTGTCGCGTCAGGGCGGTTCAGTTGCTCCATCTCCTGCATCCAGCCGATCACCGGAATGCGGTAAGGCTGGTTCTGCCACAGCGTCGCGTCGACCTCCTCGTCGAGCACCGCCTGCGGATTGCCGTCGATGCGCGAGCGACGCTCTTCCAGGATCACGTCGCGCTCGGTCTTGATGACATCGTCGGTCAGGATGAGGTTGCGCATGCGGTCGGCCTCGAAACCCATCATCTGCTCGAGGGCCGACGGCGGCACCGTCTCGTGGAAGGCGGTATAGTCATAAGAGGTGAAGGCGTTGTTGGAGCCGCCGATGTCGGCGACGGCGCGATCGAACTCGCCCGCGGCGTGGTTGGTCGTGGCCTTGAACATCAGATGCTCGAAGAAATGCGCGATGCCGGATTTGCCGGCCGGTTCGTCGGCGCTGCCGATCTTGTACCAGACCATGTGGGTGACGATCGGGGCGCGATGGTCCGGGATGACGACCACTTCCATGCCGTTGTTAAGCAGGAAATCCTTGACCTCGTCGTCAGCCGCACGGGCAGGAGCCGCCGCCGCGAGCGCCAGCGCGCCGACCAGAAGGGCCGCGCTGAGCCCAATGCCCGTTGATGTCATCAAATTCTCCGGTATCGCTGCGAGACGATAGGCAAGGTTCAACAGCGAGGCAAAGTGAATTGTTCGGCATTTTCGAGGCGCTGGCTGAAGCAATCTATCCGGCCTCGATAAAGCGGATGACCGTTTCGCCATAATTGCGTTCGTCCACCACGGAAAAATCGGCGCCCGCCTCAAACGGCGCCGAGGCAGCTTCCTCAACGATGCAGAGCGCGCCGGGCAAAAGCCAGCCGCCGGCTTTCGCCGAGCGCAGCGCAAGCTCGCCAAGCCCTTTGCCGTAAGGCGGATCGGCAAAGACCAGGCTGAAGGGCGAAAGCGTGCCCGCTTCACCCAAGCCGGTGGCGTCGCGGCGGAATATCTTGGTTCGGCCGGTCAAGCCGAAGGCCTCGACATTGTCGCGGATCAGGCCGCGACCCTCCGCCGATTCCTCGATGAAGACGCAGTAGGAGGCGCCGCGCGACAGTGCTTCCAGCCCCAGCGCGCCGGTACCGGCGAAAAGATCGAGGACGCGGCCGCCTTCGAGCTTGTCGGCGTAGCGATGCGCCAGGACGTTGAACACCGCCTCGCGGGTGCGGTCGGTGGTCGGGCGGATGGCATTCGAACGCGGCGTCGCCAGCGGACGCCCGCGCAACTCACCACCGACGATTCTCATCTTGCCCTGGGGCCCTTGGGGCCACGCGGCCTGTCGTTGCCGCCTTCTGGGCGCTCGCCACGCGGCTTGCCGAACGGCTTGGCGCCGCCAGGTTTGCCGCCGGGCTTGCCATAAGACGGCTTGAACGAAGCCTTGCGCGCCTTCGCCTCGGCCGCCTTGGCGGCATCCGCTTCCGCCCTGCCCTTGCCGATCGGACGCGCGCCGGGCGCCATCCAGACATTGGCCTTGCGCTGTCCAGGCGGCTCGATCGGCCGCTGCTCACGCTCGGATTTCTTAGCCCCGAAACGCGGCTTGTCACCAAAGCCGCCACGCGGCTTGTCACCAAAGCCACCGCGAGGCTTATCGCCAAACCCACTGCGTTCGGGTTTTTCACCGCGCTCGCCAAATGTCCGTTCTGGCTTCGTCGAGAGCTTGCTCAGCGCCTCGTCGCGGCTGCCTTCGCGGCGCTTGCGCGCCTTGATCAGCCCGCCCTCGCCGATCGGTCGGTGGTCGCCGTCGCGCGTGAATTTCGGCCTGTCGGCCTCTTCGTGGCGCGGCGGCGCGCTGCCGCGCACTGGCTTGTTGGAGAACGGTTTTTGGATCTCGGCATCGAAATTGGCGCCGGACTCCTCAATGAGGCGCTCGCCGAGCTGCTCGCGCAGCACGCGGCCCTTGATCTCCAGCACGTGCCCGTCGGGCAGGTCGTCCAGCTGGAACGGCCCATAGGAGATGCGGATCAGCCGCGTCACGTCGAGGCCGAGCGAGCCGAGGATGTTCTTCACCTCGCGGTTCTTGCCTTCGCGCAGGCCGATCGTCAGCCAGGCATTGCTGCCCTGCTCACGGTCGAGCGACGCTTCGATCGACCCGTAGAAGACGCCGTCGACGGCGATGCCCTCGCGCAGGCCGGCCAAGGTGCTTTCCTCGACCTTGCCATGGACGCGCACGCGGTAGCGCCTGAGCCAGCCGGTGGCCGGCAGTTCGAGCACCCGCGACAGGCCGCCATCATTGGTGAGAAGCAGCAGGCCTTCGGTGTTGATGTCGAGCCGGCCGATGGTCATCAGCCTTGGCAGGTCGGCCGGCAGCACATCGAACACGGTCTTGCGGCCTTCGGGGTCGCGGTTGGTGGTGACGACACCCGCAGGCTTATGGAACAGGAACAGCCGCGTGCGCTCGATCGGCGGGATCTCGGTGCCGTCGAGATGGATGATATCGGCGGTGCTGACGTTGAAGGCAGGCGAATCCAGCACCTTGCCGTTGACCTTGACGCGGCCGGCAGCGATCAGTTCCTCGGCATCGCGGCGCGAGGCGATGCCGGCGCGCGCCAGCCGCTTGGCGATGCGCTCGCCGGCTTCCGGTTCTGCATCGGCGGGACGCGGGCGCGGCTTGAAATCGCCCGGCTTTCCCTGCGGCCGGTCGCTGCTGAAGTCGCGCTTGGGCCGTTCGGCGAATGCAGGGCGATCATCACGTTTCGGCCTGTCGGCAAAATCGCGCTTCGGTCTGTCGGCGAAATCGCGCTTGGGGCGGTCAAACCGCCTCTCGCCGCGCTCGCTCTCGGTTGCCGCCGGGCGATCGCCGCGCGGTGCGAAGGGCTTGCCTTCACGCTTCTCGAAGGGTTTGCCGTCGCGCGGGGGCCCTTGCGGAAAGGTTTTTCGCCGCCATCAGCGCCCACTTCGCGCGGCTTGTAGCTGCGCTTGAAGTCGCGGCGCTCGCCATCGGCGGCCATCGGCCGGTCACCGCGCGGCGCGTAGGGCTTGCGCGGGCCGTCGCGCTTCTCGAACGGCTTGCCGTCGCGAGGCGGGCCTTTGCGAAATGGCTTTTCGCTGCGCTCGCCATCGGCGGCCATCGGTCGGTCACCGCGCGGCGCGTAGGGCTTGCGCGGGCCGTCGCGCTTTTCGAACGGCTTGCTCTCGCGAGGCGGCCCCTTGCGGAAAGGCTTTTCGCCGCGCACGCCATCGGCGGCCATCGGCCGGTCACCGCGCGGTGCGTAGGGCTTGCGCGGGCCGTCGCGCTTTTCGAACGGCTTGCTCTCGCGAGGCGGCCCCTTGCGGAAAGGCTTTTCGCCGCGTGCCGCCGGTTTCGATCCGCCTTTGCGCGGTCCCCGCGAAGATTTCTTGTCGTTGTCGTCCATTGGTCAGGCTCTTCTTAAGCTGCTACAGCGCCACGCGCCCTTTCGGACAGTCAACGAAGGCAGTGTCATTTGATTTTGCGCATCTGTCTGCGCTGCAAAAACCGATTCCGGTTTTCAGGGTCTCGCGCTAGATAACAGGATCACTGCCGGGTGGCGAGGAGTAATCGAAATGGAAACCGCGTGAAACGGCCGGATTTCATGGCGTTGGCGCTCGAAGAGGCCGAGGCGGCGGCGAGGCGTGGCGAAGTGCCGGTCGGCGCGGTCATTGCCAGCGGCAACACGCTCGTCGCCAAAGCCGGCAACCGCACGCGTGAGCTCGCCGATCCGACCGCGCATGCCGAGATGCTGGCGATCCGCGAAGCCTGCCAAAAACGCGCCAGCGAGCGCCTGACTGGCCACGATCTTTATGTGACGCTGGAACCTTGCGCCATGTGCGCCGGCGCGATCTCGTTCGCCCGGCTGCGGCGGCTTTACTTTGGCGCGACCGATGAGAAAGGCGGCGCGGTGGTGAACGGCGGGCGTTTCTTTGCCTCGCCCACCTGCCATCACACGCCCGATATCTATCCAGGCATCGGCGAAAGCGAAGCCGCCCTTGTCCTCAGGGATTTCTTCCGCGAAAGACGGGAAAGCTAGGGCGCCCAGCTGGTTCTAGAGGCCCAGCCAGTCGAACCAGCCGCCCTTCTTGCCTTCCGCCTGCGCCTTGATGCGACGCTGCTTCTTGTACTCGTCCTCGCCAAGTTCGTTCTGCGGCGCGTCGGCGGAAGCCTGGCGATAGGCGAGCGGCGGCTCGCTCAGATATTTGCGCTGGGTCGGATCGCCCTGCTTCTGGTCGGCCAGGCGGCGCTGGATCTCGGCGGCACGGGCAGGGCTGGAATCTGCCGGCGTCCAGGCCGGCGGGTGGCTAGAGCCCGATTCGGCCATAGCCTTCTTCACCGCCTCCGGATCGGTTTGTACGTCCTCGACCGCTTCCGGCTGGTAATTCGGATCGTTCTGGTGCGCGGTAGCGTCGGCGCGGATGCGGGCGCGACGCGCCTCGGGCGATCCGGGCCACTCGGTGCTCGCCGTCTCGATGCTCGGCTGCGGCGTCGGCAGGCTTCCTTTTGGCCCGGCGCGGGCTTCACCAGCTCCGGACGCGGCTTGTAGTCGATTGGATCGCGGCGCTTCGGCGTGATCGTCGCGGCGCCGGAAACATCGTCGAAGAGCTGCGCGGCGGCGGTCTTGTCGGTGCCGTAGGTCGGCGAGCCCATGCAGCCCGACAATGCGATGGCCGATACCACAAGCGGCGCCAGCAGCGCGGCGCGCGCAAACGTTCTGTCGGTCATGCCAAAAAGTCCCACTCTAACAGCCTTTCGGTCGCCACCGGCCAAGGGCACGGTCCCCTTATTCCCCGCACATGCGACGGAAATCCGGCGAGAATTTGTCTGCCGGAGTTTGGCGTGTTTACCTCAACCACTTATTAAGGGCAACGCGCGGGCGGATTTGCGCCGCCCGGCGTGGCATTTGTGCACCGGCTTGTAAACCCGTGCTCACAGCCGTCCCAATGCTTTCAGCTCATGCAAGACAGCGGCATCACGGGCCGAAACATCCGGAAATTCCGGGTCCTGCCCAACATCAGCGGTGTAGCGCCAGGAACGCGCGCATTTAGTGAGCCCGCGATCCTCGGCCTTCGCTATCGTGACGGCGACGCCCGGAACCTCTCGCAGCGCAAAGGCACCGACCGGCACGTCGTCGTGCGAAATGACTAGATCGCTCGTGATGCTGATTTCAGCCAAGTCGGTCCCCGACAGGGCTTCCTCCAACACCGCGTCGGTCATGTAGACGATCGGTACGGCTTCCAGGGACGAGCCGATGGTCTTACGGGCCCGTTCTAGTTCCAGAGCCCCGGTGATGACGCTCCGCACCTGGCGGACCTTGCGCCATTTCTCGGCCAGCGCCTCATCGCGCCAGTTTTGCGGGATCGCCGGGAACTGATCGAGATGCACCGACACGGCGTCGGGATGACGGTCGAGCCAGGCCTCCTCCGTGGTGAAGGGCAACATCGGCGCCAACCACTTCACCAGGCATTCGAACAGATGCCGCACCACTTGCACGGCCGCCTTGCGGCGCAAGCTCGACGGCCCATCGCAGTAAAGCGCGTCCTTGCGGATGTCGAAGTAGAAGGCCGACAGCTCGACCACCATGAAGTCGATCAGCGTGCGGGTGATGCGCTTGAACTCGAAGGCGTCGTAGCCCTGGCGCACGACCTCGTCGAGCTCCGACAGCCGATGCAGCATCAGCCGCTCCAGCTCCGGCATCTTCGCCAGCGGCACCTCCTCGCCATCGTCATGGGAAAGCGTGCCCAGCATCCAGCGGATCGTGTTCCTCAGCTTGCGGTAGGCGTCGATGTTGGTCTGCAGTACGTTTTTGCCGAGCCGCTGGTCTTCCCAATAATCGGTCGTCACCACCCAGAGCCGCAGGATATCGGCACCCGACTGCTTGATGACCTCCTGCGGAACCACCGTGTTGCCGAGTGATTTCGACATCTTGCGGCCTTCCTCGTCCATGGTGAAGCCATGGGTGATGACCGTTTCGTAAGGCGCCCTGCCCCTGGTGCCGCAGCTTTCGAGCAGCGAGGAGTGGAACCAGCCGCGATGCTGGTCGGAGCCTTCGAGATAGACATCGGCCGGCCATTTGAGGTCGGGTCGGTCCTCCAGCGTGAAGACATGCGTCGAGCCGGAATCGAACCAGACGTCGAGGATGTCTCTCACCTGGTGCCATTTCGTGGCGTCGTGATTGCCGAGGAAGCGCTCCTTGGCGCCGTCGGCGAACCAGGCGTCGGCGCCTTCCTTCTCGAAGGCGTCCATGATGCGCTGGTTGACGGCATCGTCCTTCAGCACATTGCCATCGACGTCGGCGAAGACGGCGATCGGCACGCCCCAGGCGCGCTGGCGCGACAGCACCCAGTCCGGGCGTTCCTCGATCATGGCGCGGATACGGTTCTGGCCCGCAGCCGGCACGAAACGCGTGTCGTCGATGGCCTTCAGCGCGCGGCTGCGCAGCGTCGAGCCGTCGCCGAGGTCCTTGTCCATATGGACGAACCATTGCGGCGTGTTGCGGAAGATGATCGGCTTCTTCGAGCGCCAGGAATGCGGGTATGAGTGCTTCAGCCGGCCGCGCGCGAACAGCGCGTTGCGCTTGATCAGCTCGTCGATCACCGCCTGGTTGGCGTTGCCCTTCTTGCCGTTGTCGTCGATGACGCGCGCGGCGCCGCCTTCGCGGTCGGGACCGAAGCCCGGCGCATCCTTGGTGAAGAAGCCGGCGTCGTCGACGGTAAACGGGATCGTGGTGTCGACGCCGCGTGCTCTCAGATCAGCGGCGGCATCCATCCAGGCGTCGAAGTCCTCGCGGCCGTGGCCGGGCGCGGTGTGGACGAAGCCGGTGCCGGCATCGTCGGTGACATGCTCGCCGGCAACCATCGGCACGGGGAATTCATAACCGCCGCCGAGGCCCTTGAACGGATGCGAAAGCGTAAGGCTTGCAAGCTGTTCCACCGAGACGCTGTGAAGTCTGTCCAAGCTGACTTTGGCCTTGGCGGCGCATTCCTCGGCCAGTGCGTCGGCAAAGATCAGCTTCTCGCCGGGCTGCGGGCCAAAGGCATTCTCGGCCGCCGTCACCGCATAGAGACCGTAGGCGACGCGCGGTGAATAGCTGACGGCGCGGTTGCCGGGGATGGTCCAGGGCGTGGTGGTCCAGATCACGACATGCGCTTCGAGAAGATCGAGCGCGGTTCCGTCCAGGGCCGGCGCGGCATCCGTGCCGGCCACCGGCTGGGCGAGGCTCGCAACCGGGAACTTCACCCAGATCGTGTCGCTCTCATAATCCTGGTACTCGACCTCGGCCTCGGCGAGCGCGGTGCGCTCGACCACGCTCCACATCACCGGCTTCGAGCCGCGATAGAGCTGGCCCGACATGGCGAATTTCAACAGCTCGCCGGCGATGCGCGACTCGGCATGAAAAGCCATGGTTGTATAGGGGTTCTTGAAATCACCGATGACGCCGAGGCGCTGGAACTCGCCGCCCTGCTCCTTGATCCAATGCGAGGCGAAGTCGCGGCATTCCTTGCGGAACTCGTTGACCGGCACCTCGTCCTTGTTCTTGCCCTTGGCGCGGTATTGCTCCTCGATCTTCCATTCGATCGGCAGGCCATGGCAATCCCAGCCCGGCACGTAATTGGCGTCGTAGCCGCGCATCTGGAAGGAGCGGTTGATGACGTCCTTGAGGATCTTGTTCAGCGCGTGGCCGATATGGATGTTGCCGTTGGCGTAGGGCGGGCCGTCATGCAGCACGAATTTCTCGCGGCCGGCGGCCTCCTCGCGCAGCTTGCGGTAGAGGTCCATGTCCTGCCAGCGCTTGACCAGCACCGGCTCCTTCTCGGGCAGGCCGGCGCGCATCGGGAAATCCGTCTGCGGCAAATAAAGCGTTTTGGAATAGTCGATCGTCGCGGACGTATCGGTGGTCGGTGTATCGGTCATTGATCTGCCATCTCAAGATACCCGGCGGTAAAGCCTGGGTGTTCAACTATCATTTCCTTGAAAAAGCGCGAGGGACGCGCGCGGAAAGTCCCGGCGGCTCCGGCGGCGCTCAAGCCGCCCGGAACACCGGGCCCGTAATTCGTATCGCGATCGCGAAAAGGCGCGAAAAGCTCGTCATGGCGTGGCTTTTAGCGGATGGCGCGCCAGGAATAAAGCGCGGATTTCAGAGCACGAAGCCGCTTTCAGGCCTACATCGTGAAATTGAAACGATAGGTGGTCGAGACACCGAACATCCACTGGTTGCGGTCGCCGCGCTCCTGACCAGGCTGGAATCGGCCGCTGGCCCCATCAGGCGCGAATATTCGGTGAAGACGCTGGCCGTCATCGGCTCGGTCACCTTCCAGGTGATGGCGCCGCCGAGCCCAGTCGATTTCAGGCCGCCGCCAGGATGGTATTGGCTGAGGCCCGAGGCCGCCGCTTCCCTGGCGTTGACGCCGTAATAGGCGTCGAAATAGTTGGACGAGGCGAAGGACACGCGCGGGCCTCCGGAAATGCGGATGTTCGGCGTGATGTCGTAGAAGGCGTCGGCCGAGATGTCGGCGACGAAGCCGTTATGGGATCGGATGCCGTGCCTGAGTTCGGCGCGCGCCCTGACCCAATCCAGCGGATAGAACTCGAAGAAGCCGCCGGCCTCGCCGCCGAAGCGCACCGGGTCGAGGCCTTTCAACTCATCCTTGCTGTCACGATGGAACAGGAACTTGCCGGTCAGGCCGGCGCGCACGGAGCCGTCGTCGATCAGCGCCAGCGAGATGTTGTCGTTGCGCGAGGTGAAGCGCGCCTCGGGGCCGACCTTGCCGAGCGAGACGATCGGCTGGGCGCTGAACATATAGCGCTTGCCGCCCTCGAAATTCGGCGCGACCAGACCGGTGGCGCCGAGCGTCAGGTACCAGTCGCCGGAGATCCAGCTGCCCTCGCCGGCATTAGCTGCGGGCGTCATCAACAGGCCGGCTGCCAGCGCCAGCGGAATCGTCCGGACAATACGCATCCTTACCCCTTACGCGAAACACGCCGGCACGACCACCCGCCGACGCTCAAGCCATGGCTCGGACTCGGTAAAATTTGACTTAAAATCGGTAACATTGGCGATGCCGTAGCTGACTGTTTCGAACGCATGCCTTGCTGGACGGGCGAAGCCATCGGGATTACCTTCAATCACCCCGCCGCGCGCGGCCAATTCTGGAGGGAATAGGTCATGACATTACCAAGTGATGCCCTGAAAGGCGCGATTGGGCAGACGCGCGACAAATGGGGATGGTTCGTGGCGCTGGGCGTGTTGCTTCTGATCTTTGGCGGCATCGCATTCGGCAATCTGTTCATCGCCACCGTCGCCTCGGTCTATGTCGTCGGCTGGCTGATGCTGATGGCCGGCATCATCGAGATCATCCATGCCTTCGGCGTCAAGACCTGGGGGCGCTTCTTCTACTGGCTGCTGAGCGGCCTGCTTTATGCGGTCGCCGGCTTCTTCGCTTTCGACAACCCGCTGCTTGCCTCGGCGGTGCTGACGCTGCTTCTGGCCATCGCGCTGGTCGCTTCCGGGCTGCTGAGGGCCTGGGTCGCCTTCAATCACCGGCCCGAGCAAGGCTGGGGGTGGCTGCTCGTGGCGGCCATCATCACCATCCTGCTCGGCCTGATGATCGCCATGGGCTGGCCGGTCAACAGCCTCTGGGTGCTCGGCATCTTCCTCGCCATCGACCTGGTCTTCCAGGGCTGGAGTTTCATTGCCATCGGACTGGCGCTGAAGCGGTAGGCGGAGCAATCCTAAAATCGCCGTCGGCGAGATGTCCTTCGCCCGACCTCGTTTTTTTTGGTGTCAGCGACGGACAGGCCATGCCAACTGGGCCAGATCAAGCGCGATAAAACGGAAACGGTTGCCGTTACCCCAAGTATTGAAATCGCGGCTATAGCCAGCCCGGCGATAACATCCACCAGGTAGTGGTTGCCGTGTGTGATCGCGGCGACGGCCATGAGGATGTTCAAGGCCAAGAAGAAAAGTCGCGCGGGAAGCCTCAAATCCCAGGCTGCCCAGGCGCAGAGCAGCGCAACCGCTGCATGGACCGAAGGAAATGTAATGATCCCTTTTGCAGTGAGAGGCGACAAAACGAACTGAGCCTCGCTGCGAACGGCGTTGAAGTGGTCGAGGAAATAGAACCCGAAATGGGCGTTGATGTTGTGAAGCTGATCCTGCTGAACCCCATAAACCGCGTATGTCCCCAGGGCGGGGAACCAGATCGAGACAATCGATGAGACGTAGCAGATCACCGCGTAGGAAAGAACCATCGTATAACAGCGCTCGTACCGCCCGGTGGCTCCAAGGATAAGCGGCAACAAAAACAATTGCACGAGGAACGTGGAATACGCGTTGTTCAAGCTGTGAGCCAAAGCCGGCCAAGAATCCACGAACCCGATGAAGGTGAGCCAATTGAAGCCGATTGCCGCGTCGGTCCACACCAGCGCTTCATCCATAAGCGGCCGATTAAGTGATGCGGCCAGATAGGTGGAAGCAAGTATAGGCATTGCCATGAGCACGCCCAGCGCAATCGCTTCCAAAGGTGCCGCCAGGCGAAGCATCCCGCGCTTCCAACAATACAGGGAAGGAACGAAGAATATTGCGAAAAAATAGCCGACTTTTCCCAGGTCGGTGTAGACGAATGTGATTTTGCTGCACTGCAGCAAGACGACGACGGCGAGCGTCGATACGACTGCAAAGCATACCGTCAACAGACGTATCTCGTTCAAATTCTTATCCATTAGAAGCTTCTTATATTATACGCTATGCATATAAGTATGCTCCAATGTTGTTAAAAGTAAGCTACAATATAGTTGCAAAATTACGCAGTGGATGGATTTGCTTGCGTACGCAAGCCTGACTGCCGGCTGAGTTGAGCCGATCAAGAACAAGCCGGGTCCTGCTTTGGGTATCGTGCCAGTCAGTCCACGTTAAGAAGCGTCAGAGCGACCAGTGCCAGCGCGATGCCCAGATATTGCGCGGTCGACACTTCTTCCTTGAAGACGATCGCGCCGACCAGCACCGCGCCGGCAACCACGATGGTGTTGACCAGCGCGCTGGTCACGGCGAGGTTCAGCCGAGTATTGATGAAGGCGAAGGCGAAGTAGGACACCGGCGACAAAAGCATGACGACGGCGAGACTGCGGCCACTGCCGGTCTTACCCAATGTGCGCTCAGCCCGTCGCAGAGTATGAAAAGCGCGGCGCAGGCCAACACGACAGTCCAGACGGCCAGATCGATCTTCATCAAAGAGATTTGCATGCTTGCGCGTCCGCAGTCGGTGAACTGCTTCACCCAGCGTATAAGCCTTTGATCTAAGTCGCTGTGTCCGAAGGTGGCCTAGTCTAGAAGGCGATCGCGGCGTCCAGCTCCGAGAGCGGGCGCACGCCGGCGAGCAGCGCCCGCGCCTCCACCTCGTCCTGCTTGATCTGCGCCACAAGCGCATCCAGCCCATCGAACTTCAGCTCGGGCCTCAGGAAACCGAAGAACGAGACCTGGCAGACCTCGCCATAGAGGTTGCCGGAAAAGTCGAAGACATAGGTTTCGAGCAGCGGCGCGCCATTGTCGTCGACGGTCGGGCGGCGGCCGAAACTGGCGACGCCGTCATGAAGCGTGCCGTCGGCACGGCGGAAGCGCACGGCATAAATCCCTTCCTTCAGCGCCGCTTCCGGTGAAAGCCGCATATTGGCGGTCGGGAAACCCAGCGTGCGGCCAAGCTTTTGACCGCCGATCACCTCGCTCTCGACGGTGAAGCGATAGCCGAGCAGGCCGGCCGCTTCCTCGACCTTACCCTCGGCAAGCAAAGCGCGGATGCGGCTCGAGGAGACCACCTCGGCGCCCTCGTCGCGAAAAGCGTCGACCAGGGTCACGCCGAAGCCATGACGCGCGCCGGCCGCCATCAGGAAGGCCGGGCCACCCTGGCGATCCTTGCCGAAATGGAAGTCGAAGCCGGTGATGGCGTGGTGGATGCCGAGGTTCTTCTCCAGCACGTCGGTGACGAAAGCCTCGGCGGAAAGCGCTGCAAAGTCGCGCGTGAACGGCTGTTCGACCAAAGCGGCAAAGCCGAGCTCGGCGAGCAGCCGCGCCTTCATCGGCGGCGGCGTCAGGACGAAGAGCGGCACGTCGGGCTTGAACACCTTGCGCGGATGCGGCTCGAAGCAGAGCACCAGGGCCGGCACGCCGTCGCGGCGGGCTTCCGCCAGCGCGCGCTCCAGCACCGACTGGTGGCCACGATGGACCCCGTCGAAATTGCCGATCGCCACCACGCCGCCGCGCAGATGCGCCGGCAGCGGTGCGGTTGCGGATATGCGTTCGAAAGCTTGCGTCATGTCGAAATGCCCGTCATGGCCAGGCTATACTCTATTGCAGCCGCGCAATGACGGCGACCGGCCGGTAACCGTGCTTGTCGAGAAAGCCCCGGAGTTTTTCGGGATCGGGCCGCAATGGATCGCCGTAGTCGCGGGCATGAATGCCGCCCGAGACGTAAAGAACGTCGAAGCCATTGTCGACCGCGCCCTTGACGTCGGTCATCATGCCGTCGCCGATGGCGAGGACCTCGTTGCGTTCGACGGCGCGGCCGAGCAGGCCCGCGACCTCCTTCATGGCGACATCGTAGATCGGCGCGAACGGCTTGCCGGCGATCAGCGTGCGGCCGCCGAGTTGCGCGTAGTCACGCGCCAGCGCGCCGGCGCACCAGATGGTGCGCTCGCCGCGCTCGACCAATATGTCGGGATTGGCGCAGATAAAGGGCAAATTGCGGGCGCGCAGCCGCTGCAGCAGCTCGGCATAGTCGGCGGGCTTCTCCACCTCGTCGTCATAGAGGCCGGTGCAGACGACGCCCGAGGCCTCGAACTCCTCGACGAGATCGACATCGAGCCCGTCATAGAGGGTGAAGTCGCGCTCGGGACCGATGTGGAAAATCTTCCTTGGCCCCTCGGCGATCAGGTCGCGGGTCACATCGCCCGAAGTGACGACGCGGTCATAGGCGTCAGTGGGAACGCCGATGACCTTCATCTGCGCAACCACGTCGGCGCTGCGGCGCGGCGAATTGGTGATCAGCACGACAGGCACATTGGTCGCGCGGGCCTTTGCCAGCGCCTCGGCGGCGGCGGGAAAATGCCATTCGCCATTGTGCACGACGCCCCAGACGTCGCACAGGATGGCGGCGTAGCGCTTCGACAGAGGGTCAAGCGAAGCGATGATGTCGGGCGAATCCGCCATTTCGTATCCTGATCCTTGATCCCGGGCAAAGCCGCAGCAGGCGTCCATCGCCGCGGCCGGCTCCGAATAACCGAAGCGCTTCATCCTGTCACCAGCTTTCCCGCGGCGCGCAGGCCGGGAACGACGTGCAGTGCCGGCCTTCGACAGGACACGGCCGGCACAAGGTTAACGGCTGGTCAAAAGACGACCCGATCTTGATGCTTTCGCAAGGTCTAAAATTTAACGATTTATGATCATGTTGGGACAGAAACTATAGGATCTTGGCGGGGGCTAAGGGCGTTGATCCGTAACTTTTTTCGCGACAGACGAGGCAACTATGCCTTGATGACGGCCATCACCATGGTGCCGTTGATGGGCGGCGTGGCGCTTGCGGTCGACTACACCGAGCTGGTGCG
This sequence comes from Mesorhizobium sp. ORM8.1, assembly GCF_053005525.2. Taxonomy (NCBI): domain Bacteria; kingdom Pseudomonadati; phylum Pseudomonadota; class Alphaproteobacteria; order Hyphomicrobiales; family Phyllobacteriaceae; genus Mesorhizobium; species Mesorhizobium sp. ORM8.1. The sequence goes on from NZ_CM132600.1 coordinate 628,824, forward strand.
GCAGCGGCAGGAGACGCTGAATTCGCTGGATGCGGCTGGACTTGCCACCGCGCAGCAAATCGTGCTCGGCGCCACCGACGACGACGCCAAGACCTACGCCAAGAATTTCTTCGAGGCCAATCTCGGTCACGTTTTGCCGGCCAACACGACGCTCACCGTCACCTTGCCCAACAACAACGCCGGCGGCGGCACGCTGGTCCTCCAGGCGACGCTGCAATACCAGCCTTACTTCCTGCCGGCCGCTGTCGCGCTGCTTGGTGGAACCGTGGGGCAGACCACGCTCAACTTCTCGGCCAGGTCGAAATCCGCCTCAAGAACACGCTGGAGGTGTCGCTGGTGCTCGATAATTCCGGATCGATGACCGAGCTCGGCCACGGGTCGAACCTAGTGCGGTTCGACCTTCTGAAGAGCGCCGCCAAGCAGTTGGTCGACCAGTTGGCCGGCCAGGCACAGCTGATGAAGCAGGTTTCCAAGCCGGTTCAGTTCAGCCTTGTGCCGTTCGCCGCCTCGGTCAATGTCGGCCCGGCGAACGCCGATGCAAGCTGGATGGACAAAACAGGCGTCTCGCCACTCGACCAGGAGAACCTCGATTGGTCGACGCTTACCTCGGCCAACTCTCCCAACCAATATGCCGTGAAATCCGGCAGCAATTATTACGCAAAAGGTTCCGCCTGGGACCCGACGCAGCAGTTGGACCAGGTGCTGACGCGGTTTTCGATCTACAAGTGGATGAAGCGCATCTCGTCGTGCACCAAGAACTTGAGCGGCGTCTGCACATCCAACATCGTGTATGCGCCGATCGCGAGCTGGGGCGGTTGTGTCGAATCCCGCCCCTATCCGTACAACATCCAGGATACGGCCGCCTCGACCTCGACGCCGGCGACGATGTTCGTGCCGATGTTTGCGCCTGATGAGACCGACAATACGGATGGCAGCGGCCGGCCAGCAAACAACAATTGGCACGCCGACATAACGACGAGCTCCACCAACACGACGCGTCAGAAATATATGCCGAAATACTTCAATGCCGGCGTCGGCACCAAGGTGACGCCGGCCTACGGCATGAATGAAGGGCCGAACACCAGCTGCAGCACGACCCCAATCACGCCGCTGACCGACGTTTCGACCACAGCCGGCGCAACGACGGTGAAGACGGCCATAGACGCCATGGTCGATGTCGGCGCCACCAACGTGCCCGAGGGCATGGCCTGGGGCTGGCGCACGCTTTCCAGCACAGCGCCCTTCACCGAAGGCCGGCCGGAAACCCAAAAGGGCAACGACAAGGTGCTGATCGTGCTGACCGACGGCGCCAACACCTATTACACCCCGACGTCGGTCACCGCGCAAAGCTATTCGGGTTCGAACGCCAACAGCGGCGGCAATGACCTTGCCGGCAACAAGGCGATCTATTCGGCGCTCGGATATCTGGCCTATAGCGGTCAGAACATGCCGCTCAACAGCCCATACAGCTACGGCCGGCTGTTCCTTGGCACGAGCACCAGTGTCAGCAAAACCGATTATTCGAACGCCAACTACACCAAGGGAATGAGCGAGCACATGGCCACGCTTTGCGACAACGCCAAGGCCGCCAACATCATCGTCATGACCATCGCGGTCGACCTCGATTCCACCAACACGGCCGAAGCGGCGCAGATGGCCGCGCTGAAGACCTGCTCGTCGGACTCGCGCTTCCGCAAGGATCCGACCGATCCGACCAAGCCGGCAAAACTGTTCTGGAACTCGACCGGCGCCACGCTGTCCGATGACTTCAAGGCGATCGGCAACGAATTGTCGAACCTGCGCATCGTCAGCTGACCCGTAACGCAGCCTGCAAGAACGTCCTTTTTCGGGCGTTTTTCCTGCGTGCCATGCAGTAAGCCCTTGGTTTGGTTAGCGGTCGGTGAAGCCCGGAGCGCGCAATCGAGCAGTTTCCCAAACAGGTCTTTCAGCGTTTTGTGAAACTGTGGCTCAACTGCAAATCCGCCGGCGGGGGCCGCTTACCTGAAATGCGCAAATTCTGGCGTCAATTCTGCCGCGACCGCCGCGGCAACTATGCCCTGATGACGGCAATCGCCATGGTGCCCCTGATGGGCGCGGTGGCGATGGCGGTCGACTACAGCGAGCTCAGCCGTCAGAGACAGATGGTGCTGAACGCGCTCGACGCTGCGAATTTTGCCGCGGCGCGGCGGCTGGCCGAGGGCGCTACCGACGATCAGATCAGGGCTTACGCGGTCGACTTCTTCAACGCCAACCTCAACAATATCGACCCCGCCAACATCTCGCTCGACATAACTCTGCCCACCAACCAGGCCGGCGGCGGCCTGATGACGATGAGCGCGACGCTCAACTACCACCCCTATTTCTATCCGGCATCGGCACTGCTTGTCGGCGTGTCGTCAACCGACGCCAACAAGCCGATCAACGTCAGCGCCAGCTCCCAGGTGCGGCTGAAGAACACTCTGGAAGTGGCAATGGTGCTCGACAATTCGGGCTCCATGACCCTGAACGGAACGGGTTCGGGTGAGAAACGCATCGACCTGCTCAAGCAGGCCGCCAAGCAGCTCGTCACCACGTTGGCGCAGCAGGCAGCCCAGATCAAGCAGGTCGACAAGCCGGTGCAGTTCAGCCTGGTGCCCTTCGCCGCTTCCGTCAATGTCGGACCGGACAACGACAACGCTTCGTGGATGGACGTCTACGGGCTGTCGCCGATCGCCAACGAGAATTTCGACTGGTCGACGCTGAACGCCACCGACAAATACGCCCAGAAGATCAACGGCATCTGGTACAAGAAAGGCTCCGGCTGGGGCGACGAGGAAAACCAGGTTCTCAGCCGCTTCGAACTTTATCAGGACATGAAGGTGGTGACCAACCACGAGCGCGTCGCCGGCAGCGCGCGCACGGTCTGCGACACCTATCGTTCGAACCACACCTGCTCGCACAGCCACACGGAATATGATTACATCGACACCTACGGCCCGTTCGCCAGTTGGCAGGGTTGCGTCGAGGTCCGCCCCTATCCTTACAATGTCGACGACACGCCGGCCTCGGGCGGGCCCAACAACACCGGCATCGGCGTCGGCGATCCCGCCACCATGTTCGTGCCGATGTTCGCCCCGGACGAACCCGGCAACCATTGGAAAGTGACCCAGAACCCCCTCGAAGCAAATCCGGTGACTTATGGTGCGGCCAACAGCTGGTGGAACGACGACCCGTCGAGCACCACGGGCAAGACCAGGCAGTCGAACATGGCCAAGTATTTTCAGCCGCGGCCGATCGATGCCCCGGCGCTGAGCTCGGGCGCCGGCCCGAACTACAGCTGCACGACCACGCCGATCACGCCGCTCACCGACGTCACCACCACCGACGGACTGGCCAAGATCAACGCGGCGATCGACCTGATGCAGCCCAATGGCAACACCAATGTGCCGGAAGGCCTGGCCTGGGGCTGGCGCACGGTGTCGAGCGCGGAGCCCTTCACCGAGGGGCGGCCGGAAACCGAGCGCGGCAACGACAAGGTCGTCATCGTCCTTACCGACGGCGCAAACACCTATTCGACGGTCTATCCGGATCCGGCCGGCAACAAGTCGACCTATGCCGCCTATGGCTATACAGGCGTCGGCTACAACGGCACGTCGGTGACGCGCCTGTTCGGCGGCACGTCGAGCGCCATCGGCCAATTCAACTATTCGTCCAGCAACTACACCGCCGCGATGGACGAGCAGATGGCAAAACTGTGCGCCAACGCCAAGGCGGGCAACATCATGGTGATGACGGTGGCACTCGACCTGTCGACGAGTACGAGCGACCAGAAGGCGATGGCCGCGCTGAAATCCTGCTCGTCCGACTCGCGCTTCCGCAAGGATCCGACCGACCCCAGCAAGCCGGCCAAGCTCTTCTGGAATGCGACGGGCGCGACGCTCTCGGACAATTTCAAGGAAATCGCCAACGAGCTGTCGAATTTGCGCGTGGTTGGGTAGGCACGCGCTGGCGCAACGGCCAGCAGCGCCAAGCCCTTGCGCGCTTCAGCGAACCAGCGCACATCTGCCGCCGCGCTTTGCTGGAGCCATCGATGCCCGACGCCGCCAACCATCTGACCTTCGCGCTGATCTGCCTCGGCATGGTGCTGACGCCGGGGCCGAACATGATCTATCTGATCTCGCGCTCGCTGTCGCAAGGACCGAAGGCCGGGCTGATCTCGCTCGGCGGCGTGGCGCTCGGTTTCCTGTTCTATGTGGTGTCGGCGGCCTTCGGCATCACCGCGCTCATCTTCGCCGTGCCTTATGCCTATGACGCGCTGCGCTTTGCCGGCGCGCTCTATCTGTTGTGGCTGGCCTGGCAGGCGCTGAAGCCCGGCGGGCGCTCGCCCTTCCAGGTCCGCGAGTTGCCCAGGGACAGGCCGCGCAAACTGTTCGTCATGGGGCTGATGACCAACCTGCTCAACCCGAAGGTGGCGGTGCTCTATCTGTCGCTCCTGCCGCAGTTCATCAATCCGGCCACGGGCCATGTCTTGTCGCAATTGCTGGTGCTCGGCGTGACGCAGATCACGATCAGCCTGACCGTCAACGCCATCATCGCGGTGACCGCGGGCTCGATCGCCAGCTTCCTGGCCGGACGGCCGTTCTGGCTGGTCGTCCAGCGCTGGATGATGGGCACGGTGCTGACGGCGCTGGCGCTGAAGATGGTCACAGAGGCGCAGCGCTAGGGGACCTCAGTCTCAACGCAGCCCAATGGCGAGCCGTCAGACCTTACATCGGCCGCCGGACAGGCCGGATCTGCTCCGGCTCGACCAGCTTGCGGTAGAGATGCCAGGTCGCGTGGCCGAGGATCGGCATGACGACGGCAAGGCCGGCAAACAGCGGGATCGAGCCGACCACCAGAAGCACCGCCACCGTCAGGCCCCACAGCGCCATCTGCAATGGATTGGCCATGACGGCGCGAGCGGAAGTCTCGATCGCCGAGACGGCGCCGACATCGCGGTCGAGCAGCAGCGGGAAGGCAACGACCGTGGTAGCAAGCACCACGACGGCAAAGACAAAGCCGGCGGCATTGCCGATAAGGATCAGCGTCCAGCCCTTACCGGTGGTCAGCACATCGCGCAGGAAGGCGCCGACGGAGGCCGGCGGCTCGGTTCCGAACAGGCTGGTGTAGATCGACTGCGCGGTGAACAGCCAGAGCAGGAACAGCGCGAAGAGCAGTATGCCGATCACCGCGATCGACGGCAGTGCCGGCGAATGGCGGACATCGAGCGCATGGTGCCAGTGGCTGTTCATGCCGAGCTCACGCCGGCGGCTGATCTCATAAAGGCCGATGGCCGCGAACGGGCCGATCAAGGCGAAACCGGACATCAGCGGATAGACGAGCTGGATGGCGTTGGAGCCGGACGTCCATTGCGTCAGGATCAGGCCGACGATGGGATAGATCAGGCACAGGAACACATAATGCGAGGGCTTCGCCCAGAAATCCTCGGCGCCAAGCTTGAGCGAGTCCCAAAGATCCGTGGTGGTGATATGGCGCACCGTGGGCTGCACATGCATCCCGTGCGCGTCCGCCATGACATGAAAACCGGTCATAACCGTCCTCCGTTTGTCAACGCATAGCCCCCGAAAACCGGAACGGTTTTCGTGAAAGGACCATGCGCCAGACCAAAGCGGGGCGGTCACCGCCTGATGATGGCCGCCCGTGGCTGCCACTTCAAGAACGGTGCGATCATAACCGATCTTCCGCGAAAAGTCGTCGCATCACGGGATTTTCATCGACGGGCTAAGGCCTTCACCCCGTATACGGGGTGAAGGTGCCCGAAGGGGCGGATGAGGGGCAGCGCCGGCCTTGACGTTGCGGGCCAATCCGAAGCCTGGCGCCGCCCTCACCTGCCTGCCGGCATCCTCTTCCAAGCGAGATGTGGTGCGGCATTTCCAGGCCTCTGTCATCGAATCGGGCTAGCGGATGATTTTCACCGCCCTGCCCGGCAAAAGCCATGATCGCCGGTATCAGAGACCGCATGATCTCATCGACCGCCTCCTCGTCGCCACGCAGTCTCAACCGCCGCACACTGCTCAAGGCGGCAAGCCTGACAGCGCTTGCCGGCATCGCTGCCTGCAGCACGGTCACGGTGCCGACCGGAGAAGGTGCCGGCGTCTCCTCCTCCGCCACGGCGACGCTGGCGGGTATCCGCAGCGGCGCCAGCCTGCCGGCGCTGTTGCCGGACGCCCAGCTCGAACAGGCCGCGCTGCAGCAGGCCGGCTACATGGCCTCGCGCGAACGCATGAGCCACACCACTAGCTGGGGCAAGGATTTTGCTTCCCGCATGCAGGACAATGGCGTGCGCGGTGCCGCGGCCGAAAACATCGCCGAGGGCCGCTTCGACCAGCAGAAACTGTTCGACATCTGGATGCATTCGGCCGGCCACCGCCGCAACATGCTCGATCCGGATTTCAGCCGCTTCGGCCTCGCTTATGTGCGCGACGGCCGCGATCCCGCGCTCCGTTACTGGTCGCTGGTGCTCGGCAGGTAGTGCCGCGGCAATCTCCCTCGAGCGGGAGATTACACCACTTCTTCAATCCATGTGCGCGGCCGGCGCGCCCCGGCTGGCGCGGCCTTGGGCTTGCGCAGCAGGATCACGAACGGGATCGCGGCCAGCGTCATCACCATCAGGAGTTTGAAGTCGTTGATGTAGGAGATCATCATCGCCTGGAGGTTCAGCGCACGGTCGACCTGCGAAAGTGCAGCGGGATCGCCGGCCGCTGCCGCAGGCGAGGCGGCCCACAGGTTCGGATTATACGGGTTGATGAAGGACGACAGCTCGGTGTGGTTGATCTGCGTGTTGCGCACCATCAGCGCCGCAACCACCGACACGCCGATCGAGGAGCCGAGATTGCGCACCAGGCTGAACAGCGAGGTGGCGTCGGTGCGGTAGCGCGCGTCGAGCGTGACGAAGGCGATCGTCGACAGCGGCACGAACACCATGCCCATGCCGAGGCCCTGGATGACACCGGAGGAAACGATCAGCCAATTGTCCATCTGCGGCGTGAAGCTCGCCATGGTGTAGAGCGACTGCGCGGTGAGCAGGAAGCCGATGGCGACGAGGATGCGCGCATCGATCCTGTGCATGATGCGGCCCATGACCAGCATCGAAATCATCGTGCCGATGCCGCGCGGTCCCAGCACGACGCCGATGGTGACGGTCGGGTAGCCGAAGATGGTGGCGAGCATCGGCGGCAACAACGACATCGAAGCCAGGATCAGCACGCCCATGACGAAGATGAAGCCAAGCCCGGTCACGAAATTTCGGTCGAGGAATATCTTGGGATCGATGAAGGGGCGCTCGGCCGTCACCGTGTGGATGATGAACACCCAGAAGCCGGTGAGCGATAGAGCCAGCTCGATCCAGATCTCGGCTGAGTTGAACCAGTCGACCTCGCCGCCGCGGTCGAGCAGGAGCTGCAGCGCGCCGACGCCGAGCGAGAGCATGGCGAAGCCGAAGAAGTCGAAGCCGCGCACCCGCTTGGCGATGACCGGCAGATAGGCGGCCATGCCGAGGAAGGCGACGATGCCGACCGGCAGGTTGATGAAGAACACCCAGCGCCAGTTGAAATTCTCGGTCAGCCAGCCGCCGAGCGTGGGCCCGAGGATCGGCCCAAGCATGATGCCGGCGCCCCAGATGGCCATCGCCTGGCCATGCCGTTCCTTGGGATTGATATCGAGCAGGAAGGTCTGCGACAGCGGCACGATGGCCGCGCCGAACACGCCTTGCAGCAGGCGGAACAGCACTATGGTCTCAAGGCTCCAGGCGAGCCCGCAGAGCATGGAGAAGATGGTGAAGCCGACGACCGAGACCAGAAACAATTCCTTGCGGCCGAGACGGTCGGCAAGCCAGCCGGTGACCGGCGTCATGATCGCCGCCGCCACGATGTAGGAGGTCAGCACCCAGTTGATGTTGTCGGGCGAAGCGCCGAGGTCGCCGGTCATGGTCGGCAGCGCGACATTGGCGATGGTGGTGTCGAGCGCCTGCATGATCGTGGCCAGCATCAGCGCGACCGTGATCAATCCGCGATGCGGCACTTCCTTGAAGGGTTCGGGCGTGCTCATGGTGCTGAACTTCCAGCAGGTAACAAAACCGTGTACACTAGAGCATGATGCCGAAAAGTGTGAAGCGGTTTTCGGACGACATCATGCTCTATCTCTTTGATTTAGAGACGGATTCAGATTTCAGGTCGAACAGACCTGAAATCATCCGGCTCTATTGGGTTTCCGGGCGGCATGCCTTCCGTTGAGAGACCTTCATCGCGGTGGGACGCGACTATCGATGCGGGGTTGCATCGACTGAAAGTCTCTGATGGAGCGGATGCCTGCCGCCCGGAAATCTAAGGACCGACAGGTCCGTGCCGAAGGTTTCAGTCTTGATCAAGCCGCAGCGCGGCTCACCCGTCTGATCCTCCACACTCCTCCGTCAGACCAATCCCCTGCTTCAACTCGTTACTTGCTTCAACTCGTTACTGGCCGGCCTCGCCGGCCGTGGCGTGACCGAAGATCGACGGCCAGCCGCGCGCCACGCCGGTGTCGACGGTGACGGTCGCGCTCATGCCGGTGCGCAGCGCCATTTTTGCATCCGGGTCGGTCAGTTCAAGGCGCACGGGAATGCGCTGCGTGACCTTGACCCAATTGCCGGTGGCGTTCTGCGCGGGCAGCAATGAAAACTCCGCGCCCGTGCCGGCGCCGATCGCCTTGACGGTCGCCTCGAAAGTTCTGCCCGGATAGGTGTCGACGACGATCTCGGCCTTCTGGCCCGGCTTCATGTTGGTAAGCTGGGTTTCCTTGAAATTGGCGTCGATCCAGGTGTCGCCGATCTCGACCAGCGCAAACAACGGCGTGCCGACCGAGACATACTGGCCGAGCTTGAAGGAGGCGGCCTGGTAGACGATGCCGTCGGCCGGCGCCTTCACCGTGGTCTGCGCAAGGTCGTAGGCCGCCTTGTCGCGCGCGGCCAAAGCCGCCATCACGCTCGGATGCTTATCGGTCTCGATGTCGGGGTTGCCGCCAAGCGCCGCCTTGGCGCTGACGATACCCTGCCCTGCGACGGCCAGCTGCTGCTTGGCCTTGTCGAGGTCGTTGCGGGCCTGATCGAGCGACGATTTGGCATTGATGCCCTTTTGCGCCAGATCGGCGGCGCGGTTATATTGCGACTGCGCGTAGTCGACCTCGCTGCTCGCCGACTTCTCCTGCGCCATCGACTGGCTGTAGGCGGCGCGCAGCTGTTCGACATTGAGGCGCGCGCCGGCAACCGCGGCGTCGGCCTGGGCCAGCGCTATGCGGTAGGGCTCGGGATCGATGATGAAGAGAAGATCACCCTGCTTGACCGTCTGGTTGTCGGCAATGCCGACCTGGACGATGCGGCCGGCCGTGTCGGAAACGACCGAAATCCTGGCCTGCTGCAGATTGGCGTTCTCGGTTTCCTGATAGCGGCCGCCGGTCACCCAAACATAAGCGCCGCCGGCAAGCAGCGCCAACGGCAAGGCGACCATCAAAAGCATGCGGCCGAGGCGGCGCTTCTTCCTAGGCGCTGCCGGCGCCGGCAGCGGCTCGGCCGCCACGGCGACGGGAGCAGCCGGCTGGGCCGGCGCTTCGAGCTTGGTTACGTTGTCGTCTTCTCTCTTGGCTGCCGCGCTCATGCCGCCGCTCCCTGCTTACCCGTTATCTCCAGGGATGCCTCGCCGTCCGTCAGGTTCTGCACGATCGTGTCCAGCACCCGGATCAGCACGCGCCGATCTTCCGGCGATACGCCGGTAAGCGATTGCTCATAGACCTCGCCGGCAAGGCTCTTGACGTCGGTGTAGGCGGCGGTTGTCTTTTCGGTCGGGAAGATCATGCGTACGCGCCGGTCGGTCGCGTCCTGACGACGCTCGATCCAGCCGCCCTCCTCCATCCGGTCGACGAGGCGCGAGACGCTGATCGGCTCGATTTCGAGCAGCTCGGCCAGCCGCGCCTGCGTGATGCCTTCCTCCTTGGCGACACGCACCATCAGACGCCATTGCGCCGACGACAGGCCAAGCCCGCGGGCGCGCGTCTCGAAACGCTTGCGCATCAGGCGTTGCACGTCGTGGATCAAAAATCCCAGTCTATCGATGCCATCTGAAACCATGAGCGATAGATATAATAAGCGTGCTTACTATTCAAGTGGGGGACGTTGCTCCAGAAGCCAAGGAAATCAAAGCCGGTTACGCATCAACGTTGTGACGACGAAGAAGGCGCCGAGCGAACTGGTGATGATGCCGATCGGCAATTCCTGCGGCGGCAGCAGCGTGCGGGCAATGAGATCGCTGGCCAGAAGGAGGATGGCGCCGAACAGCGCGCAGGCGACGATCAGGTTGCGGTGCAGCGGGCCCGAGAGCGGCCGGCTGAGATGCGGGATCATCAGGCCGACGAAGCCGATGACACCGGCGACCGCGACCAGGATGGCGGTGGCCAGGGCCGCGACGAGGAATGTGACTTTGCGCATGCGCGCGACCGGTACGCCCAGGCTTTCGGCAGCACTTTCGCCGGCCAGGAATGCATCGAAGCGGCGATGGTTCCACAGCCCGTAGACGAGGATGATGCCGGCGCCCAGCACGGCCAGGCCGATATTGTCCCAGCGCGCCAGGCCGAGCCCGCCCATGGTCCAGAACAGCACGGAATGGGCGGCGCGCTGATCGCCGGCAAAGACGAGATAGTTGGTCAAAGCGGTGAACAGGAACGATACGGCAAGGCCGGCGAGGATCATCCGCTCAGGGCCCTGCCCCCGCACCCGCGACACAAGCAGCAGCACGATCGCCGCCGCCAGTATGCCGCCGGTGAAAGCGGCGAGCGGCAGCGTCCAGATGCCGAACGTGTCGCCGAAGACGGTGATGACGGAAACCGCGCCCGCCGCGGCACCCGAAGAAAGGCCGAACAGGAACGGATCGGCGAGGTCGTTGCGGGTAACCGTCTGCAGCAGCGCGCCGACCACGCCGAGGCCGGCGCCGACCGCGATCGCCAGCAGCGTGCGCGGCAGCCTGAGGTCGACGACGATGCTGCCGACCGGGCCGGACGGGCTCTCGCCGCCCAGCCCGGCCGCGTGCGCCAGCGCGCCGATCACCTCGCGCAACGGTATCAGGGTCGAGCCATAGGCGATCGACGCAAGCGCCAGCGCGGCGAGCAACGCCGCGCCGAGCATGATCGACAGAGCAAACGATCGGTGGCGCAAGGTCAGAACGCTTCCGGGTGCATGGCCCTGGCGATCTTACCGATCGCCTCGATGTTGGCGGGGCCAGGCGTCAGCTCGGCATAGCGGAGCGCGACAAAGCGCTCGTTCTTGACCGCGCCCGTCTCCTTCATCGCCGGATGCGATTTGAGGAAATCGAGCAGCTTCTTGTAGCCGCCGCCATCCTGGTAATCGAGCAGGATCAGGAATTGCGGATTGCGCGAGGCGACCGTCTCCCAGTCGGTGTTGCCCCAGCTCGTTTCCATGTCGGCCATGATGTTCTCGCCCCCGGCGGCGGCTATCATGGCGTTGGGGATGGCGAACTTGCCGGCGGTGAAAGGCTTGTCCTCACCGGAATCGTAGAGGAAGACGCGCGTGCCCTTGCGGTCGCCGACCTTGGCGGTGATGTCTGCAAGCTCCGTCTTCCAGCCCGCGACAAGCTTTTCGGCTTCCGTCTCCTTGCCGAAAATCCTGCCGAGCTTCTCGACGTCGCCATAGAGCAGGTCCATCGAAGCGGCCGGCCGGTTCTTGTCGAGATGGACGCAGCTTTCCGTCAGCACCAGCGTCTTGATGCCATGCGGGGCGAGCGTGTCGGGCGTCACGTCGCCGCCCGGCTTCATGCCGTAATACCAGCCGGCGAAGAAGAAATCGGGCTGCACGGCAACAAGGTTCTCCACTGTCGGATATTTCGGCGCGAGTTCCGGGATCGAACCCTGCTCGGCCTTGAATTCCGGGCCGACCTTGTACCAACCGGTGATGCCGGTGAGCCCGACGATCGAGGGCTGCAAATGCAGCGCGAAGGCCATCTCGGTCATGTTGAGGTCGTGGATGACGGCGCGCTTCGGCGGCGCGTCGAAGGTGAGCGGCTCGCCGCAGCTGTCGACGGTGACCGGAAAGGCGAAGGCGGCGGACGCGACAAGCGAGAAGGCGAGCGACAAGGCGAGGCGTTTCACGGGCGTGGTGCTCCTTTTTGGATCGGCTGGTTCAGAAGGGTGAAGAGGTACGGTTGGGCAGGTCGAAGACAGTGAGCTCGCGATCCTCGGTCGGGTGCGGCAGGCGCAAGACGTCGATGCCGAACACGTCGCGGATGAGCGGCTGCGCCAAGGCCTCGCGCGGTGGCGCCAAGGCGTGCAGCCTGGCGCTGCTCATCACCGCCACGCTGGTGGCGAAGGGCGCGACCAGCGCAAGATCGTGCAGCACGGCGACGACGGTCATACTGAGCCTGGCGACAAGGTCGAGCAACTCGCCGCGGGCGCGCGGGTCGAGATGGTTGGTCGGCTCGTCGAGGAACAGGATTTTCGGCTGCTGCGCGATGGCGCGCGCAAGCTGGGCGCGCTGGCGCTCGCCGCCGGAGAGCGAGCCGATGCCACGCCCAAGCAAAGGCTGCAGCCCGGTGCGGCGCAACGCCTCGACAACGATGTCGCGATCTTCATGCCTGCGCCTCAGGCCCGCATGCGGCACGCGGCCAAGCTCGACATAGTCGATCAAAGCCAGCCTTGGATCAGGCTGGTCGGTCTGGCCGACGACGGCGATGCTCAACGCCCGTTCTGCGGTCGTGATCCGGTCCAGGCGGCGGCCGGACAGGCGCACCTCGCCGGCGCTCGGCCGCAGCGCGCCGCACAGCATGCGCAAAAGCGTGGTCTTGCCGGCGCCGTTGGGGCCGATGATGGCAAGGCGCTCGCCGACCGCCAGCGACAGGCTGACATCCTCGACCAGCACGCGACCGCTGGCCGTCGCGCTGAGATCATGGGCTTCGAGCAGCGGCGCGCTCATTTCACTTGCTGCCAAGCCCTGCCCTTGGCCGGGATGCGCGCCAGCGTCTTGCCGGCGAGCCGGGCCGGCCGCTGGCCGCAATTGCACCAGCCGTCGACGAGCGACGCATAGAGCCTGGCAAATTCGACCAGCGCGCCCGCATCGGTGCCGCTACCGACCGAGCCGAAGAGGTAGGAAGCCTTGCCTTGCGCCTGGAAGGCGGCGGTCAGCGGCCGCGTGCAGCCGGCCATGCAATCGACGGTCTCGATCGCGAAGAATGGCGCATCGTAACCGGGAAGCCTGGACTGTAGGACGGCGCACGGAGCTTCGCCGGAGCGGTGCCCGGTCACGGCATCGCGGCAAAGCGAACACACGATGATGCGATGGCTAGGGTCTTCCGACATTCCGTCACTTTCCAAAATCGCGACGGAAGAAAGCCGGACGGCCGACAGGGGCGCCCGCGTCTCCTCCCGGCACACCCCGTCCGGTCAACTCGTGTCGATGGCAGGTCTCCTGGCTCGCGGGTCGTCGCGCCATCCGCCTTCCCAGCCTTGCCGGCCAGTGGCGTTTCGGATGGAACTCGCCGCTCACAGTTGCGGGGGCAGCCACGGGGTCGACCAAAGGTCTCACCGTGTTCCCTTTTCACCTCTCGCCTTGCGGCGCGAGGACCATGACGCGCAAAGCGTAGTTTGTCCGGGGCAGAGTCGCAACGGGCACCAATCGAACATGCGAAATCAATCTTATCTGATATGTAATAACATTACAAACACATCGAGATGCCGCTTGTCAACCGCTTGCAAACTTTGCGTCTTCGCCCAGTGCGCAATTTCGATCAAACTCGCCCCCGGCGCGGTCGCTAGTTTCGGCTCGCCAAAATGCGAGGAACCATGAACCCGACCGAGAAAGCGCTGTGGTTTGTCGAAAGCCATCTGCCGGATGCGATATCGCTCGACGATGTCGCGCAAAGCAGCGGCGTGTCACGCTTCCATGTGACGCGCGCCTTCGGCGCCGCCACCGGTCGGTCGGTAATGGGCTATATGCGGGCACGCCGCCTGAGCGAAGCGGCGCGCCGGCTTGCCGGCGGGGCGCGCGACATCCTCTGCGTCGCGCTCGATGCCGGCTATGGTTCGCATGAGGCGTTCACGCGGGCCTTTCGCGAGCAGTTCGGCACCACGCCGGAGCTGGTGCGCGCGCAGGGCTCGACCCGGAATCTCGACCTCGTGGAGCCTATTTTGATGGACAGTTCCCTACTCACGACACTCGCGCCGCCGCGCTTCGAAACCAGCCGGCCTTTCCTCATCGCCGGGCTCGGCGAGCGCTACAGCTGCGAGTCCGCGGCCGGCATTCCGATGCAATGGCAACGTTTCGCCCCTTATATCGGCCACATCCCCGGACAGGTGCCCGACGCCTTCTACGGCGTCTGCACTAATGGCGACGATGCCGGCAATTTCGATTACATCGTCGGCGTCGAGGTGACGGATTTCTCCGACCTGCCCAAGGATTTCTATCGCGTCCGGGTGCCGGCGCAGAAATACGCCGTGTTTTCGCATCGCGAGCACATCTCGACCATCCGCCGCACCATCAACACGATCTGGAACAGCTGGCTGCCGGCCTCCGGCCACGAGATCGCCGACGCGCCCGAATTCGAGCGCTACGGACCGGAGTTCGACGCCCACACCGGCAATGGCGGGCTGGAGATCTGGGTGCCGGTGAAATCATAGCGTGGCATACCGGACGGGCCGCGTTTGACGGCCCGTCCGAGCGCGGCGCTATTCCACTGTCGATACGACTTCATAGAGGCCAGGATTGGCTTGCCCCAACGCCTTGTTGCGTTCCAGGAAACCCTGCCTTTGCAAATGCTCGAAGACCCTGCGCATGGCCGCCTGATCGTCGGTTTGGGCATAGTTGACGACATGACGGCCATCGAGGCTTCGATGCAGACTGGCCGATAGCCAGCCGGGAACCGCGCGGCAACTCATTGCCGCCTCCTGCAGCAGATCGATCAACGCCTGCTGGCCGCCCTCCGGTACGGTGAAGACGTTGATCTGGGTGATGACGCCGATGTTGGCGCGAATGATGGGCATTGCTTTCTCCTTCGGTTGGCGCCCGGCACACGAAGGATTCTTTCGAAGACCTCGCACGCCAAGCCGGGCGCAAGGGCACGCCTCGAGCTTGCCGTGGGTTCCCGCATGGGGCGGGAACGGAGCTTCCATCAGGTGAAAGAGAGCGGGCTTACCGGTTGCCGCTCCAGGTCCTTTTCGACGCTTTCGTCATAGCATTGCGCACCACCCCCGGCAAACCGCGCGCGCTAAAGCTCGAGATCCCAGGTCTGGCCGACCAGATCCTTGCCGAAGGAATGATGATGCTCTTCCTCGACCAGCTTGAAGCCCGCCGCCTGGTAGATGCGGCGGGCCGAGCCCAATATGTCGTTGGTCCACAGCGTCAGCGTCTTGTAGCCCTTGGCGCGGGAGAAGGCGATGCACTCGTCGACCAGGCGTGCGCCGATGCCAAGGCCGCGCGCCGAGGGCTCGACATAGAGCAGCCTGAGCTTCGCCACTTCGGATGACTTGCGCACGATAAAGACGGAGCCGACCACCTCGCCCTCGCGCTCGGCGACCCAGGCGCGCTCCCAGTCCGGATTGAACTTCTTGACGAACTCGCCGAGGATTTCGGCGACCAGCGCCTCGTAGGTTCCGTCCCAGCCATAGTCCTGTGTGTAAAGCATGCCCTGGCGGCGCGTGATCCAGCCGATATCGCCGACCTGCAGCGGCCGCAGGATATAAGGCACCTTCGACTCGGGGCGTTCGACGAGCAGGTCCTCGACGGTGCGCATGGCCTTGACCAGCCGGTCCTGATCGGCCGGCGGCAGCTTGTCGAGCAAGGTCGCGACCTGGTCGTGTGAATCCTGATTGAGCGGCGCGAAGGCTTCGCGGCCGGCTGGCGTCAGGGCGATCGCCGAGCGGCGCGCATCGGCCTGCGTTGCAGCGCGCTCGACCAGGCCGCGCTCCTCGAATTTCTTCAACAGGCGGCTGACGTAGCCAGGATCGAGGCCGAGATCGCGCAGCAGATCGCTGGCGACCAACTCGTCGCGATGAGCAAGCTCATAAAGCACCCGCGCCTCGGTCAGCGAAAACGGGCTCTTCAGCAGGCCTTCGTCAAGCAGGCCGATCTGGCGCGTATAGAAGCGGTTGAAGGCGCGCACGGCATCGATGCGTTCCTTGCCGGGATGGTTGTGGATGGTCATGGGAGCGTCTCCTGTCATTGACAGGATTAGTCATTTAGTTGACAGAGTCAACAAACACGACGAGCGGCCCCTACATGACGACCGCCTAGTTGCCGGCGACAGTCGCGAGTGCTAGGCGCGCCCTCACCCCATCGGCAACACCGGCCAGAACTCAACGATCCGCCCACCCGACAGTACCGCGATGGCGCCGAAATGCTGCAGCACGGCCTCACTCTGCGTCGGCCTCAGAAAAGCATAATCCCCCGGTTTCACATGTGCCGCCGCCGGCAGGCCCATGAATTGCTGGTTGGAGGAAAACCCCATCAGCCCGTTCGGCTTCATGCCTTCCGGAAACACTGGATCGGCCATCCACTTGCCGCCATAGAGGTAGCAGCCCTTGCGCGGGAAGCGGCCGAGCGCCAGCAAGGTCTTCGAGAGCCAGGCCGGGCCCGGCAGTGCCGCATCGATCACCTTGAGGATCGGCGTCGCGATGAAGGCGGCCGGCTGGAAGCCGTCGAGGCCGGGTTTGTCGAAGTCGCTCGGTAGTACGAAGGCAGAGCCCATAGAGACCTCGTTCGCCACGCCGCCGCCATGCAGCAGCGCCGTCTTCGAACCGCCGATGTTGAGGATGCGGCGCTGATCCGGCCCGAGCGCGGCGACGAACTCCACCGCCAGCGCCGAGGCTTTCTTCAACGCCTTGTCGGCACCGCCGAACATACCGGGAATTTCTGGCGCGTGAGCCTCGTAAGCCATGATGCCTTCGCAGCGCAGGCCCTTAGGTATCGTCAGCGCCTTGATCTCGGCCGGGCTGGCAAAGCCGCCGCGATGCAGGCCGACATCGACCTCGAAGGCGAAGCGCAATTCGGTGCTGAGCTCGGCGCCCAAAGCGCCGTACTCGGCCAGCCGCTCCGGCGTGTCGATCAGCCAGCAGACGCGCGACCACCAGCCGGCGCCGCCTCGTGTCAGCGCCGCCTTGGCAGCCCCCAGCGGCATCGGCTTGCCGTAGAGCAGGTCGCCCTCGGGAAAGGCGTCGAGCACCGCCTGCGTCACCGGCGGATGGAAGGTCATGAAGCGATTGGTGTCGAGCGCCTTGGCTATATAGGACAGCAACGGCACGCAAGGCAGCGACTTGTCGACCAACCGCACGGCAAGACCAGGCGCCAGTCTCTCTCACCCGCGCAATGTTGGCATCCAGCCGGTCGCGGTCGAGCACCAGGCAGGGCCGATGGATATCGGCCGCCTGCAGCGCCTTCGACAGCTCGGCGAAATAGGCGCTCATCTTTCGATGCCGAACAGGCCGGCCATATAGGGCGAGACGAAACGGTTGTTCGGGTCGATGTCGCGGCGCACCGCCATCGCATCATCCCAGCGCGGATAGAGCTTTTTGAAATCCGCAGCCTTCAGGCTGTGCATCTTGCCCCAGTGCGGCCTGCCGCCGTATTTCAAGAAGATCGGCTCGGCGGCCCGCATGAAGGGCAGCGGATCGTTCGCCGCATCGTGGTGGATGGCGATCGAGCAGGTCAGCCTTTTGTGGAAGGGCGAAAGCCAGAATTCGTCGGGCGCCACCGAACGAACCTCCATCGGGAAATAGACTTCCGGAAAGTGCTTTTCGGTCAGCGCGATGATCTCGGCCAACGCTTTTGGACCTTCCTCGTAAGGCAGGTGGTACTCCATCTCGTTGAACTTGGTGCGACGGTCGCTGGCGTAGACGTTGAGCCAGTCCTGCACATAGTCCTCGGACGCGATCTTCTTCACCGCGCCCCTGATCAGCGCGCGGCGCAGCGACGGCAGCCAGCGCAGCACGGTGCGCAGCTTGCGCAAAGTCGCCAAACCGTCCTCGTCGTCCTCGGTCGGCCGCGGCGTCGTCGGTCCATCGTTGAAATCGCTGGCGATGAACTGGGCGTAGCCGGAAAACGGGATGTAGTAGAATTCGGCCGAACGATGCCCTGCCATCATCGTCTGGAAGCCGCGCAGCATATCGGCGATGGGCAGCACCCATTTGCGGCGGCGAAGCCGGTAGGTCGCGATGTTGTTCAGCGTCACTTCGGTGAGCACGCCGAAGGCGCCGAGCGCGACGCCGGTGGCATGGATCATGTCCTGGTCGTTCGTCCGGCTGAACTCGCGCAGCTTGCCCTGCCCGTCGACGATCTGCACGGTTTCCAGCTGTGTGTGATAGGCGCCGAGCTTCGGGCCGGAGCCGTGCGTGGCGGTGCCCAGCGCGCCGCCGATCGCCTGCTTGTCGATGTCGCCCATATTGGGCAAGCCTTGGCCGATATCCGCAAGGATGTGCATCAGGGACCCAAGCCGCGTGCCCGCCCTGACCCGCGCTCGATTGGTTGCGGCGTCATGCGAGACCAGTCCCTCGATCTTTTCCAGCGAGACGATGGTGCCGTTGGACTGCACCAGCGGCGTGAAGGAATGACCCGCGCCGGCGACACGCAGCGGACCCGGCGCGGTGCGCACCAGTTCCGCCAGCTCGCCGGCATCGGCCGGTGTCGCGATCTGTTTTGGGGCGGCGGTTACAAAACCCGACCAGTTGCTCCAGGTGTTCGCCATTCGAACCCTCCTCTATCAGGTCAGAATGCGGCGCCGCGCGACCAGCACGAAGACGCCGAGCAGCGCCACACTGGCCAAAGCGGTTACGGCGGCGAATTCCGGCACCGGGCGGAAATTCCCGCCGTCGATCAGGAGCGATGCGGCGATCGGGCCGATGGCAAGGCCGAAGAGCTGGGCGGCCGGCACCAGGAGTGCGGCGTTGCGCGTCTCGTCGGCGGTGATGGCAAGGCGGATCTGGTACGGCACGATGAAGAGCAGGATGAAGCCCATCACCAGGGCGACGGCCCAGAACACCAAAAGCCCCGGCCCCGTCGCCAAGAGCACCGAGCTGATCGCAGCGATGATCCCAATGATTGTGATGGCGAAGCGATAGTCGATGCGCGCTTCGAACACCGTCGCGGTCATCGCGCCAAGCACCTGCGCGGCAAGGCTCGCCGAGACCATCAGGCCGATAGTGCGGCCGTCAATTCCGAACTGCGCGCCGAGCGGTTCGAGAAAGGCCCAGACCGCGCCGAAGAACATGAAATAGCAGAAGATCGATAACAGGGCGGTGATCGCCGGCACGGTGAGCACATTGGAAAAATGCTCGTCCTTCGGCAGGTCGGCATAGTCGTCAGCAACCGTCCAGGCGACGACCAGCGACAGCAGGCAGACTATGGCTAAAACCATGAAGCCGCCGGCCGCGCCGGCTTTCGGCACCGCATAGAGCGCCAGGATCAGCGCCAGCGCGCATTGCGCCAGCGTCTGCAGCGTCACGAAATAACCGCCGATGCGTTCGGCCCGGCGCGAGCGGGCGATCAGTTCGGTGGCGACGGCGACCAGGCCGCCCTCGGCGAGGCCTGCGAGCGCGCGGGCGCCGATCAGGGAATTGGCGGTGACGGCATAAGCGGTCCACAGATTGGCGAACGCCAGCAGGATCAGGAGCAGCGTGCTCTTCCAGCGCATGTTGCGGGCGGGCAAAAGCATCGCCACGATCGCCGAGCCGATGGCGATCGCGATCATCTCGGCGGTGGCGACCAGCGCCAGCTCGTCGCCGGTGACGTGGCCTTCGGTGTAGAGCGCGCCGAGCAAAACCGGCTGCAGGCCGAGGATGAGCAAGCCGACCGAGCCGATCCACAGCGCCGAGGCAAGCTGCAGCCCGGTCGGGTTGCCGACCAGCCAATCGCCGCTCTCAGCATTTCCGGCATCGATGACGGTCACGAGGCGCGCCCTCCCTTGCAGCTCGATCGAAAAACTGACAGATTGTCAGCATTTGGCGAAACTGATACTTGATCATGTTTCTTGTCAACC
Organism: Mesorhizobium sp. ORM8.1; assembly: GCF_053005525.2. NCBI lineage: Bacteria > Pseudomonadati > Pseudomonadota > Alphaproteobacteria > Hyphomicrobiales > Phyllobacteriaceae > Mesorhizobium > Mesorhizobium sp. ORM8.1. Next base: position 648,857 of record NZ_CM132600.1, read on the forward strand.
GTGAATCTGCACTTTTCCTGGGACGACATCGCGCATGACGGGAGCAAGGCGAACAGCGACGGAGCCAAGGCGCAGGCCAAAGCAGGAGCGCAGCCGCGAGCGCATCGACGCGATCCTGGCCACGACCATGCGGCTGATCGGCGAAAAGGGCATCGACGCGGTGACGATGAAGGAAGTTGGCGCGCTGGCCGGCGGGCCTATCGCCACCGTCTATCACTACTTCCCGTCGAAGTCGGCGATCCTGGCCATGCTCTATGAGCGTTTTTCCGAGGAAAGCCGGGCGCGCTTCGGCGCCATCATCGCCGACATAAGCGAACTGGGCGACGTGACGACGGCAGCCGACCGCATGCTCGACGATTACTATGCCCGCGTCGCCGCCGACCCGGCGATCCAGGATCTGCAAAACGCCATCCAGGCCGATAAGGCGCTGCAGCATCTCGACATCGCCGAGACGCGGCATCAGTCGAAGATATTCTGCGACCGTGTCGGGCCGATGCTGCAGGCAGAGCAGCGCGAGCCCTTTGCCAGGGTCGTGTTCCTGATCTTCCAGCTCGCCGGCGGCCTGGTGCGGCTGGCGCTGACACAGGACGAGGTCGAAAGCCGGCGGACGATCGAGGATTACCGGACGATCATTCATACGCAGCTGCGGTTGTTTTTGTAGGGGCCCTACCCCGGCTCCAGCCTCGGCCCGAGGATCTCCACCAGCCAGTCGATGAACACCCGTACGCGTGGCGACAACTGGCGGCTGCGTGGATACAGCACCGAGATCGGCGTCGGTGTCGGCGGACAGTCGGTGAGCACCTCGACCAGCCGACCCGCCGCGATGTCCGAGGTGAAGCGCAGCTGGGGCGCCTGGTAGAGGCCGAAGCCCTGGCGCACCAGCGTGGCGGCTGTGTCGGAATTGGAGACCGTGACGCGCGCCGGCAGGATGACTTCGCGGGTCCTGCCATCGACGGTGAATTCGAGCGGCATCACCTGGCCGGTGCGCGACGAGACGAAGCCGATCATAACGTGCCCGGCCAGTCCCTCGATCGTGCGTGGCGTGCCATGCCTTTCGAGATAGTCGGGGCTGGCCAGCGTCGCCTCGCGCGCCATGCCGAGGCTGCGCGCGATCATGTCGCTGTCGGGCAGCGGACCGGCGCGCACAACGCAGTCGACGCCTTCGCGCACGAGGTCGACGAAACGGTCGCCCTCACCGATATGGACGCTGAGATTTGGATGCCGGGCCAGCAGCGCCGGCAACTCCGGGACGACGAAGTTGCGCGCCATGTGGCCGTTGATGTCGATACGCAGGCGCCCGCGCACGTCGTCGGTGCCGACGCCGCCTTCGGCATCCTCGATGTCGGCCAGGATGCCGATGCAGCGCTGGTAATAGGCCTCGCCGTCGAGCGTGGTGGTGACGTGGCGTGTCGTGCGGCGCAGCAATTGCACGCCGAGCCGCTCCTCCAGCTGCTTGATCGCGGCGGTCGCGCTGGAACGCGGCAGGCTGAGATCGGCAGCGGCCGCGGTGAAGCTGCGCCGTTCGACGACACGGGTGAAGAGCCGCATGGAGTCCAGCCTGTCCATGGCTATTGTTCTCATATCCTGAATAGTGTTGGCAATATCGCGCCGATTATATGCGCATCCCGGGCGAGTATATACATCTCCATCGATAAGGAGATTTTGCCATGACCACCCAACCCATCGCTCTCATCACCGGCGGCAGCCGCGGCCTCGGCCGCAACACCGCGCTCAACCTTGCCCGCCGGGGTGTCGACGTCATCGTCACCTACCGTTCCCGCGCCGACGAGGCTGAAGCCGCAATCGCCGAGATCGAAGCCGCCGGCGGCCGCGCCGCCGCACACGAACTCGATGCCAGCGCCGTCGCCAGCTTCCCGGCCTTCGTCGAGGCGTTGAAGAAGACGTTGCGCGACACCTTCCAGCGCGACCGTTTCGACTATCTCGTCAACAATGCCGGCACCGGCCTGCGCAAGATGATCGCCGAGACAAGCGAGGACGAATTCGATGCGCTGATGAACGTCCATCTCAAAGGCGTCTACTTCCTCACCCAGGCGCTGCTACCGCTGATCAACGATAGCGGCCGCATCATCAACGTCTCCAGCGGTCTCGCCCGCTTCGCCGCGCCCGGTTCGTCTGCCTATGCGATGATGAAAGGCGGCATCGAGGTGTTCACGCGCTATCTCGCCAAGGAGCTGGGCACTCGCGGCATCACCGCCAACACCGTGGCGCCTGGGGCCATCGCCACCGACTTCAACGGCGGCCATGTGCGCGACAATGCCGAGATCAACCGCATGGTATCGAGCGTCACCGCGCTTGGCCGCGCCGGCGTCGCCGACGATATCGGCCCGATGATCGCCGCGCTGCTGTCGGACGAAAATCGCTGGGTCAACGCCCAGCGCATCGAGGTCTCGGGCGGCATGAACATCTGAGTTCCGCTCAGGATGACGGTTGAATGAACCGCCATCCAGATCCAACTCTTTGTTGCATGATCTTTCCCGAAAACCGGTTCCCACTTTTCGGGGATCACGCTCCTTGTTGGAGCATGATCTTGCCCGAAAACCGGTTCCCACTTTTCGGGATCATGCTCCTTGTTGGAGCATGATCTTGCCCGAAAACCGGTTCCCACTTTTCGGGATCATGCTCTAGGTAACCTGGCGGATCAGCCCTTCAAAACCGTCGGCAAGGTTGGCATTGCCGGCGGCGAGGAAGGCAGACAGGTTGCCGACACTGCCCGGCGTCTTGTTGGCGTCAAGCAGCACCGCCCTGCCCTCATGCATGACGAAATCGAACTTGCCATAGTCGAAGCCGAGTTCGCGTCGCACCGCGCGAAGCTCGTCCGGCACCGGGACCGGCTCGCGGCGGATCGTGTCTTCGCCCTTGACCAGGCTTTGCGGCGAGACATGGCGGGTGCAGCGCTCGCGCTCGCCGCAGAACAGCCAGAAGCGGGCGGCAAAGCCGTCGGGCTCGGGCTCGGGAACAAACTTTTCCACGACGAGATCCTGGCGGTCGAACACCGCCGGCGGAACATCGGCAAGCGAGGCATGAATACGGTAGCTGTCGAGAACCTCGGCGTCGGGAAATGGCTCCGGCTGGCCGGCGCGCCGCGATCGCCGGTTGAGCGTCCGCTCGCGTGTTCCAAGGTTGTTGAGGCTGCTCTTGACGATGACGGGACCCTGCCAGGTGTCGTCCCTGCCGATCGCGGCGCCGCTGACGCGGCGCTTGGAAATATCGGCGGCGCCGATGTTGAGGCAGAAGGGAAAGGCGCGCGCGTATTCGACATATTCGGGCGGTGTCACCGTCGCGTCGACATGCAGCACCGCGATGTCCGCCTCCGGCTTAGCCGAGGTGCCCTTGATGATTTGGACCGAATGGCCGCGGCGTTTCAGCTCCTCCAGCAGGTCGAACAGCATATAGGGGCTGCCGCGGCGCAGCAGCAGGCCGCCCCAGCCCAGGAACCGGTCGAACTCATGCGTGATGACCGCTATGCGTGCCATGCGCCCCCGCTTGGTTTCTTCAGCGCCCTCGACTATGCATTCAAATACAATGCGATGCGGGCGGGGGCTATGCATGACTGACCACTGGAATGCAATTCGCAAGCACTGGCAGCTGCTTGGGTCGCCGCTCAGGCCCCCGCCGGAGGTCGTGGAAAGCTACAACCGCGAGCTCGATCTTGCCCGGTCGGATGTCGTGATGCTTGGCGTGACGCCGGAACTGGCCGGGCTGGGCGCCAGCATGACGGCGGTGGACGAGTCCCGCGACATGATCGCGGAATCTGGCCGGGGAACACGGAGCGGCGCAAGGCAGTACAAGGCGATTGGTTCGATTTGCCGCTGTCCGCGGGAAGCATCGACGCGCTGATCGGCGACGGATGCCTCTCGGTTATCGGCGGCACCGAACACAGGCGCGCACTGTTTTCATCGATCGCACGCGCGTTGAAAGCAGACGGGCGCGCCGGCATCAGGCTTTATGCCTCGCCCGAAATCCGCGACGATCCACGCGACGTCCGCGCGCTTGCACTCGCCGGTGGCGCATCCACTTTCCACGATCTCAAATGGCGGGTGGCGATGACCGCGATCGGCGACGCGCCGGGTTACACGATACCCGTCACAGGCATACTGGAACAATTCGACAAGCTGTTTCCTGACCGTGAGGAACTTTCGGTACGGACCGGATGGGAACTGCCTGTCATCGGCACCATCGACGTCTACAGGAACTCGTCGGTCATCTACAGTTTTGCGCCAGCCGCGGCGCTCGTCGAGGAGGCCAGCGTCTTCTTCGACGATGTCCGGCTGGCCGCGACCGGCAGCTATGGACTGGCTGAGCGATGCCCGTTGCTGATCCTGCGATCGCCGAAGCGCCGATAGGAAAGCCTGCTGCCGCATTTCGCCAATGGCGTCGGTGCTGAACGGCGCGTTTCTCGATCTATCGGCTTTCCGATAAAATTTCGCGCCATGGCGCCCTTGCGCGCGCCTTGACTCTGGCAAACCGGTCTATTTCAGCGCCACGTTAGCACTCGCCTTTGGTGAGTGCTAACCTCATATCCGGCACCGCCGGATGGAGGAACAGTTCTCACCGTTCTCATCGAGGAAGACAATATGGCAAAGTCCAAGTTCCGCCCGCTTCATGACCGCGTGGTCGTTCGCCGGGTCGAATCCGAATCCAAGACCGCCGGCGGGATCATCATCCCGGATACGGCAAAGGAAAAGCCGCAGGAAGGCGAGATCATCGCCGTCGGCTCCGGCGCTCGCGACGAAGCCGGCAAGCTGGTTCCCCTGGACGTCAAGGCTGGCGACCGCATCCTGTTCGGCAAGTGGTCGGGCACCGAAGTCAAGCTCAATGGCGAAGACCTTCTGATCATGAAGGAATCCGACATCATGGGCATCATCGGCTGATCATCGGCCTTTCCGTCAACTGAATTCCGGGCTTACCCCAAGCCCCTGCCAGGAGCTAAAAATGGCTGCCAAAGACGTAAAATTCTCCCGCGATGCCCGTGAGCGTATGCTGCGCGGTGTCAACATCCTCGCCGACGCGGTGAAGGTCACGCTCGGCCCCAAGGGCCGCAACGTCGTCATCGACAAGTCGTTCGGCGCCCCGCGCATCACCAAGGACGGCGTCACCGTCGCCAAGGAAATCGAGCTTGAGGACAAGTTCGAGAACATGGGCGCGCAGATGGTCCGCGAAGTTGCTTCGAAGACCAACGACATCGCCGGCGACGGCACCACGACCGCGACCGTTCTGGCGCAGTCGATCGTCCAGGAAGGCCACAAGGCGGTTGCCGCCGGCATGAACCCGATGGACCTGAAGCGCGGCATCGATCTCGCCGTCACCGAAGTCGTCGCGGCTCTCGGCAAGGCTGCCAAGAAGATCAAGACCTCCGAGGAAGTTGCCCAGGTCGGCACGATCTCGGCCAATGGCGACGAATCGGTCGGCAAGATGATCGCGGAAGCGATGCAGAAGGTCGGCAACGAAGGCGTCATCACGGTTGAGGAAGCCAAGACCGCCGAGACCGAACTCGAAGTCGTCGAAGGCATGCAGTTCGACCGCGGCTATCTCAGCCCCTACTTCGTCACCAACGCCGACAAGATGGTTGCCGAGCTCGAGGACGTCTACATCCTCCTGCACGAGAAGAAGCTCTCCAACCTGCAGGCCATGCTGCCGGTTCTCGAAGCCGTCGTGCAGACCTCCAAGCCACTGCTCATCATCTCGGAAGACGTCGAAGGCGAGGCTCTGGCCACGCTGGTCGTCAACAAGCTGCGCGGTGGCCTGAAGATCGCCGCCGTCAAGGCGCCGGGCTTCGGTGATCGCCGCAAGGCCATGCTGGAAGACATCGCCATCCTCACCGGTGGCCAGGTCATCTCGGAAGACCTCGGCATCAAGCTCGAGAACGTCGGCCTCAACATGCTCGGCCGCGCCAAGAAGGTGTCGATCTCCAAGGAGAACACCACCATCGTCGACGGCGCCGGCAAGAAGGCCGAGATCCAGGGCCGCGTTGCCCAGATCAAGCAGCAGATCGAAGAGACCACCTCGGACTACGACAAGGAGAAGCTGCAGGAACGTCTGGCCAAGCTCGCCGGCGGCGTTGCGGTGATCCGCGTCGGCGGTGCGACGGAAGTCGAAGTCAAGGAAAAGAAGGACCGCGTCGACGACGCCCTCAACGCGACCCGCGCGGCCGTGGAAGAAGGCATCGTTGCAGGCGGCGGCGTGGCTCTGCTGCGCGCTTCGGCCAACATCAAGGCGGCCGGCGCCAATGCCGACCAGGCCGCTGGCATCAACATCGTGCGTCGTGCGCTGCAGGCTCCGGCCCGCCAGATCGCGGCCAACGCCGGTGCGGAAGCTTCGATCGTTGCCGGCAAGATCCTTGAAAACAAGGGCGCGACTTTCGGCTACAACGCCCAGACCGGCGACTATGGCGACATGATCGCCATGGGCATCGTCGACCCGGTCAAGGTCGTTCGCACCGCTCTCCAGGACGCGGCCTCGGTCGCCGGCCTGCTCGTCACCACCGAAGCCATGATCGCCGAAGCTCCGAAGAAGGACTCGGCCGGCGGCGGCATGCCTGGCGGCATGGGGGCGGCGGCATGGGCGGCATGGGCGGCATGGATTTCTAATCCAAGCCACTTGGCTTACGCATACGAAAAGGGCGGCAGCGATGCCGCCCTTTTTCGTTTGTCCAATCGACCTTGGTGGACCAGAATTTCGCCTTAAGTGGCGTTCTCCGACTGTTGCGCCACCTTGCCGGCAAGCACCGCCTGCTCGACGAGTGCTGCCACCTCATCGGCCACGATAGCGAGCGGTGCGCGGTCGCGGGTGGCGCGGGCGATCACCATCAGGCCTTCCAGCGAGGATTCGACCAGCAGCGCCAGCGCCTGGGCGCGGCGCCCTGGCACCCCTGCCCGCATGAAGGCCTCACGCAGCAGACCGATCCACTGTTCGAAGGCCGAGCGGCAGATCTCGGCCAGATCCGGCACGTCGCTCGGCGCGTCGAGCACCACCGGCGCGATCGGACAGCCGAGCGAAAACTCATTTTCCTCCAGCATGTGCCCGACCGACTGGTAGATGTGGTGGACGGCGACCGCCGGATCGTGTTCGGCCGCGAGCGCAGCGCCGAGGCGCTCCGTCACGCCAGCCACGCTGTCGCGCGTCACCTCGACGACCAGCTGGTCCTTGCCGCCCGGAAAATGGAAGTAGAGCGAGCCGCGCGGCGCGCCGCTCGCGCTCAAAATGTCATTGAGCGAGGTGCCGTGATAGCCGCGCCGCCGCAAAAGCAGCGCCGTCGCCTCGATCATCCGGGTGCGTGTGTCTGTCGCCATAGTCGCTATGTCAGTCCCTGTCAGGAATGCGCATTATAGGCCTTGCCCGAAATATGACAATCGGTCTACATAATATGCAGATCGGTCTACATATTATGGGAGCGACAAATGCAGAGCTACCGACTTGAGGGCTTCGGCGAAATCGAGAATCTGATGAGGCGCGACGAGGCGACGCCACAGCCAGGACCGCATCAAATCCTGGTGCGGGTGCACGCCACCTCGCTCAACCGTCGCGATACGATGATCCTCAAGGGCGCCTACCCGCTGCCGCCGCGCGCAGGCATCGTTCCGCTCAGTGACGGCGCCGGCGAGGTGGTGGCGGTCGGTGACGGCGTCACCCGCTTTGCGGTCGGCGACCGCGTCACCGGCAGCTATTTCGCGCGCTGGATCGACGGGCGGCTTCATCCGGGCATTATCGACCAGCTCGGCTGCACGCTGGACGGGATGCTTGCCGAATACGCGCTGCTCGACGAGCAATGGGCGGCGCGATTGCCCGGGCATCTGTCCTGGCACGAGGCCGCGACTTTCACCTGCGCCGGGCTGACCGCCTGGAGCGCGTTGACTGGAGCAGAGGTTCCGCAGCCAGGACAATGGGTTCTGACGATAGGCTCGGGCGGCGTGGCGCTGTTTGCGCTGCAGTTTGCCAAGATGCTCGGCTGCCGCGTCGCCGCCATTACCTCGCGCGCCGAAAAGACCGAACGGCTGCGCGCACTTGGCGCCGACATCGTGATTGCTGCCGCCGAGACCCCGGAATGGGGCATGACGTTGCGCGAGGCTACCGGCGGCATCGATCTCACTGTCGAGACCGGCGGTCCGCAGACCTTCGCGCAGTCACTGATCGCAAGCTCGCTTTACGGCCGCATCATTGTGCTCACCGTGCAGGATCCCAAGGGCAATTCGATCGAGATCCCGGGCGCTGTCTATCAGCGCAGCCTCGCTACGATCAGCCGCGTCTTCGTCGGCAACCGCAACGGGCTGGAGGCGATGCTGGCCGCGGTCGACAAGCACCAGCTGAAGCCGGTCATCGACAGGGTCTTTCCGTTCGCCGAGGCGCGCGAGGCCTACCGCTATTTCCAGCAAGGCGACGTGTTCGGGAAAATCGTCGTCGATGGCGCCTGAGAACAAATCGGGAGATATCCAATGACAATACGCAATGCTTCGGCCGAATGGCACGGCACACTCAAGGAAGGATCCGGCCGTCTGCGGCTGGGCAGCGGCGCCTTCGAAGGCGCCTACTCGTTCCCGTCCCGCTTCGAGACCGGTCCCGGCACCAATCCGGAAGAATTGATCGCTGCCGCCCATGCCGGCTGCTTCTCGATGGCGCTGAGCGCCATCCTCGGCAGCGAAGGCCATACGCCGGGCAGCATCCGCACCGTCGCCAAAGCGCATCTCGGCGCGACCGCGGCCGGACCGACGATCACCCGCATCGAACTGGAGACGGAGGCCAGCATCGCAGGCATTACGGCCGAGGATTTCGAGCGGCTGGCGCAACAGGCCAAGTCGGCTTGCTTTGTCTCGCGGGCGCTGGCCGGTGTCGCCAGCATCACGCTCAAGGCGGCGCTGGCCCGACCTCTCTACGATTGAAACGGAAAGGGCAATCCCATGGAACTGATCATCGACAGCACCGCTGCCGCGCGCTCCGCCGAGACGGCCGAGATCATGCGGCGCTACAACGACGTGTTTCAGCGCCACGACCCGTCCGCGCTTGCCGATCTTGTTGCCGACGGCTGCGTGATCGAGAACACCACGCCCGCGCCCGACGGCGCGCGCCGCGCCGGCAAGGCAGCTTGCGTCGAATTGTGGTCGGCGATCGCCACCGGACCGGGCACGCGCTTCGACCTCGAAGAAACCTTCGTCGCCGGCGACCGCGCGACCATCCGCTGGCGCTTCTGGATGGCCAACGGCAGTTCCGTGCGCGGCGTCAACCTGATGCGGGTCGCGGACGGCCGGATCGTCGAGGCGATGGGCTATGTTAAAGGTTGATTTGCCCGGTCATCGATCCGCCAGCGCCAGCTTCGCGCCGAGCATGACGAAGGCGGCGGCGAAGCTGCGCCGCATCCATGTCAGCACTTTGGGCCGCGACACGATGTGGCTGCGGACCGAGGCGGCGAACACGCCGTAGAAGGCGAAGACGACAAAGGTCATCAGCATGAAGACGCCTGAGAGCTCGAGCATCCTGGCAAAAGCATGCGGCTCGGTGGTGCTGACGAATTGCGGCAGGAAGGCAAAGAAGAAGATCGAGAGCTTTGGATTGAGGACGTTGACCAGGATGCCGGTGGTGATGGTCCTGGCGGTCGAGCGCGGCGCGGCATCCTCGTCGATGCTCAAGCCACCCTTCTCCTTCAGCGTGTTCCACGCCATGTAGAGCAGATAGGCGACACCGAGATATTTGAGCGTCTCGAAGGCGACGGCGCTGGTGTGCAGCACCGCGGCAAGGCCGGTGATGGCCGCCGCCATGTGCGGGATGATGCCAAGCGTGCAGGCAAAAGCCGCGATGACCGAGGCCCGCGCGCCGCGCGAGAGGCCGGCGCTCAGCGTGTAGAGAACGCCGGTGCCAGGCGAAGCCACGATTATCAGCGACGTCAACAGGAATTCGATGCTCACGGATGGTTCCTCCACGGCCCTGCCCGACGGCGAAGGTATCGGGAGGTGTGGGCGACGGCAAGCGTGATCTCCCCCTTGTGGGGGAGATGGCCGGCAGGCCAGAGGGGGCGCGAAGGAACGCCGCGCCTGTCAGTCTGGTTGATCTTTCGAAGCAGGATATCGGTTCGAAGCGAAAATCGACTGAGATGCTGGCGGGACAGCGCCCCCTCTGCCCTGCCGGGCATCTCCCCACAGGGGGAGATTGGCAGCTCCACCACCAGCCCATGCGCCGCCCGCGCCATCAGGCACTCGGGGTCGCCCGGCATGCAGGCGCGGCAGACATGCGGGCGCGCTTCGTAGATGCCGCAGGCGGTGTGCTTGCCGACTTCGCCGCGCAGGGCGGCGCAGCGGCCACCTTCGAAACGCATGCCGGACAAATCCGTGGCGACCAGCGCTTCGGGGATGCAGTCGAGCTCGGCATCCTCCTCGGTCGAAAAGCGCGGCCAGTCCGCCGCGTAGGCGCAACAGGCGCCGCAACTCTGGCAGTCGAAGACGGCGGCCGCCTCGACACCCTCGCGCGCAGGCAAAACGGCCGGGTCAGCCAGGCCGAACGGTCCGGACCCGAGGGCGGTGCGACCGGTGTCCCGCGGCAAGGTGCTATTTCTTCTTGCCTGCCTTGCGCGGCGGCGCTTCAGCCGGCGACTTGAACAGATCGGTCGCGGCTTCGGCCGGCGCGCCGGCCTTCGGCGCGGCAACCGGCTTGACCGGTTTCGCGGCGGCGGACGGCGTTGCCGGCTGGTCCTTGGCGGAAAATTTGATGGCCATGTCAGTCCTCGTCGGAAAAGCGCGATGATGGCGCATTCGGTTTGCGCAGGCGGCCGATCAGCGCCGAAACCGCCGTGATGTTCATTTCCTCGGGCGACCAGTTCCTGGCTTCCGCGATGTGGTGCGGGGCCAGCTCGCGATGCGTGCTGCCGCTATAGGCGGCATCCTGGTAGGTGACGCGCTGACGGGTCTTGGCGTCCTCGCGCGCATATTCGATCAGATAGTTCGGGGCTTCGGCGCGGCCGCGCACGCCGACGCGCACCTGGGCGTCGCCATGCGCGCGCTTGCAGCGCTCGAGCTTTTCCAGGACGCGGCGAACATATTCGATCGGCTTGTCGAGCATCTCGACCATGTCGGCGATGGTCGCGTCGGCGGCGATCGGCGTCGCCGGCACACGTTTGGTGGCCATCAGCGTTTTCCGGCTCGTTTCGGCAGAGCCGCGAGCGCGGCCGCAGCAGCCAAGTCGCTGGCTTCCTTTTCCAGGCGCAGTTCGCGCAGGCGTGCCGTCTTGGCTTCACGCGCGTCGCTGACGGCATCGCGTTCCGAGATGATGCGGTTGAGCGACATGGACTGGGTCTTGGTCTTGCTGAACAGCGACACCGCCGGATCGGCGGGTGTCTTCGAATGAGTGGTCAAAATCTTTCTCCTGTCAGGAGCCTGGTGCCGGCAGGCAAGACCGGCTTCTTCGGTCAGGACCATGCGCAAAGCAATATGGCGGCGGATTCAAATTGCTGGAGCGTCCCTTAGCACGTTCCGGCCAGTGTGCGGCGCACTTTCGGCGGCAACAGCACAAAATGAAAAAGGCCAGGCACCGCCTGACCTCCTAAAAGCGCCGCGCACCCAACTGGATACGCAACGGCGCTTCGTATTGGCGCGTCATGCCGTGGAGACCCACGGTCCGGCACGCCAGAATTCGCCATTCACCGGTGCCAGTACATCCGTGGTCACCGGGAGGGCAGAATTCCTGTTTAGACCGCCTTCAACTGGTCGGCGGACATCTTGCCCGACTTCTTGTCGCGGACCATCTCGTAGCCGAGCTTCTGGCCTTCGGCGAGGTCGCGCATGCCGGAGCGCTCCACGGCCGAGATGTGGACGAAAACGTCGGCCGAGCCGTCGTCAGGCTGAATGAAACCAAAACCCTTGGTGGCGTTGAACCATTTAACTGTGCCGGTGCTCATGACGAACCCTTTCCATTGGCAAATATTCGCTCGCCGTCATGCGGATGCACAACGTCGTCTGTCTCGATTTTTGAAGCGGGAGGTTCGTCAAAGGCGCGCTCTGAGTCGCGGATAACAGAAGCCGGTCAAACAAATATCGACGACCCTCCTCTAAGGACATTCCGACGCGATGTCAAAGGCCTGACGATGAGTGGCAAGCGCCATGCGCTCAGGCCTACATCCGATCCAGTTGCAGAACAACGCGCCGCAGCGCCTCGAAACAGGCCGGATCGATTGCCGTGCCGGCATCGCCAGCCATGATCTCGAAGGCTCTGGCCACCGGCATCGCGGCGCGATAAGGACGCTGCGCCGTCAACGCGTCGAAGATGTCGGCCGCTTAACGTTCCGCTCCGCCAATGGCGAGTGCAGCGCCGGACCGTGCCGCTCAGCCGGCCGGTACCGGCTTTGCGTTGGACGGATTTGGCAATGCCATTGCCGCCGGGCGGACCGAGAGGCGACCGATGCGATAGACCGCGGCCGGCGGAATGTTCCTCAAAGTTCGGCCAACGCGTTCCGCCTTCAGCCCGAGCCCTTCCAGGATCGCCGTCGGCACCGGGCAACGCGGTCCGTAGGTGAACTGGTAGAGAGCGCCGTCCTCGCGCATATGCACGAACGAGCCGGCAAGGATTGCGGCCACTTTGGCGACAGGCATGGAGAGCAGCGGCAGGCCGCTGACCACGGCGCCGACCGGAACCGCGAAAGGCAAGGTCGCCGCGCCGATCTCGGCGGCGTCGATGCAGAGCAGGCTCGCGCGGGGAAAGCGGCCCGCCAGCACGTCGGCGAATTCGGCGCCCTTTTCGACCAGGACCAGATCCGCTTCGGCGACACCCTGGCCGAGCAGCGCGCGGGTGAAAACGCCGGTGCCTGGGCCAAGCTCGATCACCGGCCCGGTATGCGGACCGATGGCGGCGACCATCAGCCTGGCCAATGCCGGGCTCGACGGCGTGATCGAGGCGACCCGCAGCGGGTTGGATATCCAGGCGCGGAAGAAATGCAGAGCGTCGGATGTCGCGAATTGCGAGATGGCGCAGCTCATGGTCTTGCCCTTTTGTCCAGATCGAAGTTGACATCCGTCAGCGTCTCGGAAAGCTGCCATAGGTTTTTCGCCAGTATCTTAACAGTGTTAAGTGACATGCTAACCTGGAATCTATACAATGTAAAGATTGGGGCATGGGAAAGGCGGAATGGCCGAGGAAACTGAAAAAGAAGCCTATCATCACGGCGATCTTCGCGACGCCCTGATCCAGGCGACGGACGCCATCCTGGCCGAGCGCGGCCTCGAAGGGTTTACGCTGCGCGGCGCGGCACGGCGCGCGCATGTGTCGCCGGCAGCCCCGGCGCACCATTTCGGCAGCTCAGCCGGGCTGCTGACCGAGGTCGCCATTCTCGGCTTCGAGGAACTCGCCCGCCATCTCGCCATCGAGGGCCCAGCCGAGAGCCCGACCGCGCGGCTGAAACGGCAAGGTGTTGGCTATGTGCGCTTTGCCCTTGCCTATCCCGGCCGCTTCCAGCTGATGTTTCGCTATGACCTTCTGCTGCCCGACGACGCGAGGCTGGCGGCTGCTTCCGAACTGGCCAAGGGTCCGATCGCCAGAACGACACAGGCCTTACTTGGGCGGCCCGAGGACGCGGAGTTGGACGCGCGGGCGAGCGCCATGATGCTTGCGGCATGGTCAGCCGTGCACGGCTTTGCCCATCTGGCGCTCAGCGGCAAGTTTTCGAAGCTTGCGCCTGAGGCGAAGTCTCAGCACCTGCTCGACGAGCTGTTGCCGGAGATGCTGGAGGCGCTGTGGCCCGAGCCGGGCCGCTAGAGCGTTTCACCGTTTCACGGAAACGGTGAAACGTTCTAAGCCTTTGTTTTAACGCAATTCCGGGCGGAGGGTTACGGCGAAGTCGCCGAACTTAACCGCTCACACTTTTCCTGGAATTGCTCTAGCTTTGCACCGTTGCTCAGCGTTCCTGGTCGGTCGGGCGTATCAGGATTTCGTTGACGTTGACGTGCGGCGGCTGGCTGACGGCGTAGAGGATGGCGTTCGCAATATCCTCGGCGGTCAGCGCTTCCATGGTGGCGAGGCGCTGGTCGAGACCGGCCTTCGAAGCAGCATTTGTGATGTGGTCGCCGAGCTCGGTGCGCACCAGGCCGGGTTCGATGACGGTGACGCGCACCTTGTCGACATAGACCTCGCGACGCAGCGATTCCGAGAACGCAACGACGCCAAATTTGGTTGCCGCGTAGGCGCTGGCACCGGGATTGGCGACGCGGCCAGCAACCGAAGACACATTGACGACATGGCCTTTGGCGGCCTTGAGGTGCGGCAGCGCTGCCTTGGTGGTGGCCATCAGGCCAATCAGATTGAGCTCGATCATGCGGCGCCAATCGTCGAGGTCGGCTTCGGCCGCGGGCGACAGCAGCATGACGCCGGCATTGTTGACGAGAACATCGAGCCGGCCCCATTCGGAGATAACCTTGTCGACCATGGCGATAACGTCGCCGCCCCTGGCAACATCAGCTTCAATGGCGAGCGCTTTGCTGCCGGCCGTCTCGATGCGGCCCGCCAACACGTTGAGGCGATCGGCGCGGCGGGCGGCGACCGCCACCTTGGCGCCAGCGGCGGCAAGTGCCACTGCTGCCGCTTCACCGATGCCCGACGAGGCGCCGGTGACGAGCGCGACCTTGCCCATGAGAGGGGAATTAGAGGATGTCATGACGGATCGTCTCCAGATGCCCGGCCCACTCCCTCAGATAGGCCGGGCGAACCTTTCTGGAAGCCCAGCCTTGTGGCAAGGTTACTCATCAGGCTCAGGCTCCGGCCACGGCTCTTTCGCTGCCTCGGCATACCAATGCCGCATCGCCGGCGTTGCCAGAACGGCATCGACATAGGCCCGGGTGATCGGCGCCAACTCACCGCCATAGGTGTCGAAGCGGGTGACGACCGGCGCATACATGGCATCGGCCGCGGTGAAATGGCCGAACAGGAACGGACCGCCTTGACCATATTGCTCGCGGCACTGGCGCCAGATCGCTTCGATCCGCGCCCGCTGCAAATCACCTTCGGCGTCGAGCGGCTTGTACGATTTCGGCCGGCGCAGGTTCATCGGCCAGCCATAGCGCAGCTCGCGGAAACCGGAATGCATTTCGGTCGCCACCGAGCGCGCCAGTTGACGAGCGCCGCGATCATCCGGCCAAAGCTTTTTCTCCGGAAACAGGTCGGCCAGATATTCAAGGATGGCAAGGGTTTCCCAGACGATCCTGCTCCCTCCCTGGACCGGCTTGTGATTCAGGACGGGCACAAGGCCGGTCGGCGACACTTTGGCGAGGTTGGCAAAGGTCTCGGGCGTGCGCAGGCGCACAAAGCCCTCCTCGAACGGGATTTCCAGATGCTTCATCGCCACCCATGGCCTGAGCGACCAGGACGAAAAGCATTTGTTGGCGATGATGAGCGTGAATTCGGCCAAAACTGTCTCCCCAAAAATCTTCACCACAGTGGTCACTCGATAGGATGGCGGCAAAGCATTGAGGCGACCATATCCGCGACCAAGGCGACGATGATTGTGGCGCAGGGAACTTAATCCAGCCAGTTCCGTTTGCCTCCCGCGACATGAACCCCCAGGAGATGCGCGGATGGTGAACAAGGATCAGGTTGCCGGGATGGTCAAGCAGGTCAAGGGCTCGGTCAAGCAGGCCGCCGGCAAGGCGACCGGCAACAGGCGGACCGAGGCGGAAGGCACGGCCGACAAGATCGCCGGCAAAGTGCAGAAGGCCTATGGCGACGTGAAGGACAAGGTTCGCAAAGCGCTCTGATCCCTGCGCCCGCCATGGGCGAGTAAGGTTTTGGGAGAAGGCTGCCGCGAGGCGGCCTTTTTTTCACGTCTGGAGCTGTTTTGTGAAAGCGTTGGTGAAGACGATTTCGCCATGATCGCCGGCCGCCTCGCCGAGCACGACATCCATCGTGTCGTTGGTCACCTTGGCCAGCGCGAAGCCGCCCATATAGGCGGCCTTCGGCTTGATGATGTCGAGCCCGTCACGCCGATAGATCAGTGGCACCTCGTGCTGGTGGCCATGGAAGATGGCAATGACGTTGTAGCCCTTCAGCGCGGCAAGCAGCGCCTGGCGGTCGGCCTCTCCCCACCAATGCGGCGCGCCGGAACCGTCGTCGTCATAGGTGCGCCTGGCCGGATCCCAGCGCTCTATCGAAAAAGTATCCCAGCCATAATGCTGGAAGATGATCACCGGCCGGCCGTCGCCGGCATAGGTGGCGAGGTCCTGCTTCAGCCAAGGCAGGCTGCTCGGCGCGCCGTGGCCGATGTCGCCGGCGAAGCGATGCGTCTGCACCAGGTGCAGGCCGCCCCAATCCCAGGAATAGCAATCGGTGTCGACGTCATAGTCGGTCGCCGGCACCGGCGGCTTGAAGAACACGCCAGGGCGATGGTTGATCTGGACATAGTCGCGCAGTTCGCGGCGGTACCAGTCGACATGCGGCCGCGAGCCGTTCTGGTCGAGGTCGTGATTGCCGAGCCCGACATAGACCGGCATGTGGACACGGTCCGGCCCGACGCCCTGGCTGTAGCGCTGGGAAAACTGCAGAAGCTGCGTGCCTTCGCTGGGTTCGGTGACCTGGCCGCCGCCATCGTCGGTGATGTCGCCGCCGGTGACGAGGCCAAGCGGCACGCCGATGCGGCTGCCAGCCGAATTGAGACCTGTGGCGAGCCCGTTGATCTCGGCCGGCCACTCCTTGTCGGCGATGGCATTCAGCGCCGCGACATTGCGCAAAAGTGCGGCGTCGGTCTTGCCCTCCTGCAGGCAATGGGGGCTGAGCCCGCTCGCCATGCGGCAGGCGTGGATGTCGGCGATGAAGAGGAAGGTGGCGCCGATCGGCTGGATACGCTTTCCGGTCTGGGCAAAGCCGGCGCTCGGCATGGCGCTGGCGGCGGCAAGTGCTCCCATGCGGGCAAGGAAGGTGCGGCGTGAGGTGACAGAAGGGCGTTTCATCGCTAGCGATTGAACATACTCGGCATCGCTTCGTCCAGCTTGGCGGCTTACCCGATTATTGCCTTGGAGACGTTTCATGCAAGGGCATGAAAAGCTCTGGAGACTTTTCACGCGCGAAGGTGTGAAAAGCTCTTGGTCGACAGCATGGCGGCGGTCTGTCATTCCTTTCCGCGTGCATCCACGGAGGAAGGCATGAAATCCGTTACCACCGCAATGGCGCTGACCATGCTGACTTTCGCAGTCGCCGCGCAGGCCGCCGACTGCGTCGATGCGAAATCGGCCAAGGCCGGCTTCGTGCTGGAAAAACCAGGCATCCGCAGCGAGTTCCAGCCAGCGCCCGGCGGCATGATCGCGGTCGCCAACAAATACCAGTCGGACTCGCCGCAACTGCAATATCTCTATGCCGGGCTGATCGAGGTGTTCCGCGACAGCGACACCGGCAGGCTGTCGATGATCCCGCTCGGCGACATCAAGAAATTGTTTCCGCTGAAGGCCGGCGCCAAGAGCAAGATCGAGTTCGTGCGGCTGTCGACGAAGACGGCGCCGAAGGGCACCGAAACGCTGGCGCTGTCGGTCAAGGGCAAGGAGAGCTACAGCCTGGGCGACTGCAAATACAATGTGCTGGCGGTGGACGAGACGATCACCGGCGATACCGGCAACGTCATCGATGCCTTCACCGCGCTTTATTCGCCTGAACTGCAGGCGGTGCTCGCGCGCCGGTACGATGAAGGCACCAGCGCGCAGAGCGAAGTCGGGTTCGAGACGATCAAGCCGCTGGCACAGTGAGGCAGTTTTGTAGGGTCCAAAACACTTGGCCTCGGCACGACTTCAAAGGACTCAGGGGAGAGTCATGCCCTATCGGATCAAGAGAATTCTTCTGAAAACCGGCGAAATAATTACTGAGCGCACTCTCCCCAAGGGCGGCATTTTGATTGATGCCGATGCTCCGGTGGTTGGCGATGTGGTGGAGACGATTGTTCGCGGCCAGTCAATGAAGGTTGAAATAATATGGGGCAATTGGGCTGATCGCCGACAACAGAATCCCGACGTGATTGTTCCCTTGCGAGCAAAAGAACTCTAGCTTTCCTCTTGGCAGGATTGAGCGGGTCGTCATTCGAATGCTATGATGGCGAAGGGAGGAGTCCCCTCAAGCACTCCCGCAGCACCCTCGCATCCTGCGACGTCTTAGCCATCGACATGGCGCCGGAATAAGTGGCCACCGTCAGCGCCGCGAACCGGTCGGGGTCCGTCCCGTCCTCCCCGCCGCCCCGTTGATCGTCAAGCACCTTGTCGGCGATCGCTTGCCGCCATTCGGCGAAGACGTCCGCCAGCGCGACACGGAACTCATCGCCGGCGAGCGACAATTCGTGGGCGAGGTTGTTGAGGGGGCAGCCGCGCACATAGCCTTGCCGCTCGAGCTCAGCCGCGACAGCCTCGAAGACCGCGCGCACGCCTTCGCGCGCTGAAGGCGCCGCCCGGAGCGGTTCGATCCAGGTTTGTCGAATCGCGCCCGCCACCCGCTCGGCGATCACCGCCAGCGCAAGCGCCTTCTTGGTCGGAAAATGGTGGTGCAGCGCGCCGCCGGTGACCCCGGCCGCCGCCATCAGGTCGCCAAGGCTCGACGCGTGATAGCCGCGCGCCTGAAAGGATTCCTCGGCCACGTCGAGCACGCGGCGGCGCATGCCTTCGGGGTCGTTGGTGCGTTTTTTGGAATCTCTGCTGACATCCGATGACGATATCAGATTGACAAAACAGGACAACCGGTCTGTTTATAAACAGGACGATCACTCTGTTTTGAGATCCCAGCCATGAACCAAGCCTTTCGCCTTGCCTCGCCTGTCGTGGAGTTGCGGCAATACACGTTGAAGCCGCACCAGCGCGAAACGCTGATCGCACTGTTCGATCGCGAGTTCGTCGAAACGCAGGAAGCGGCCGGCATGACCGTCATCGGCCAGTTCCGCGACCTTGACCGTCCCGACATGTTCGTCTGGTTGCGCGGCTTCGAGACCATGGCGGCGCGGAAAGAGGCGCTGACCGCCTTCTATGACGGGCCGGCCTGGGCGGCTCATAAGGATGCCGCCAACGCCACGATGATCGATTCCGACGACGTGCTGTTGTTGCGGCCGGCCTGGGCGGACGCCGGCTTCAACCTGACGGGACTGCAGCGGCCGGCGACAGCCGCGCCTGGAAAAGCGAGCAATGAGAGTGCCCTGCCCGGGTTTGTTGAGATTTCGATTCATCATTTGCGCCCCGGAACCGAGGCCGGCTTTGTCGAGCGTTTTCAGCGCGAGGCGTTGCCGCGGCTCGCGGCAGATGGTGCCCGGCTGCTTGGCGCTTTCGTGACGGAACATGCCGAAAACACCTTCCCACGCCTCCCGGTGCGCGCCAGCGAGAATGTCTTCGTCGCCGTCATGGGGCTGGATGATGATGGCGCCGACGCAAGAGATCAGACCATCGCCGCCGCGCCGGCGTGGCAGGCGCTTCGCCGGACTATGCAAGCCGACTTTGCAAAGCCGGCCGAGACGTTGCGCCTGACGCCTACGGCACGATCGCTGTTGAGGTAGTCACCTGTCGGCCAACATGCCGGCTATCGCCGACGCGACAAAGGCCGGGTCTTCCCAGTGCGGATTGTGGCCGCAATCCTGCGCCCACAGGAGCTTCGCCGAAGGCAGTGTCTGAGCCAAGGCCTGCTGGTGCGCCGCGCCGAAAAGCGGATCGCGCCCGCCGGCGATGATCAGCGTCCTGGACCGCACGGCGCGCGCCGCGTCGGTGAGGTTCGTGCGGCGGATTTCTTCCAGGATGGCACGCCAGCGGGTCGCCGGCATGCCCGAAGCATCCTTTGCCAGGCCGGCAAGGAAGGCCTGCGGCACGCCGGGATCGCAGGCATGCCACCACTCGTAGAATGGATCGGCAGGCGAGATTGGATCGCGAAGGGCGCCGACACCGGCGACGAGAGAATGGTCCGGCGGAAAATCCGGCATCAGTGTCCCGGCCAGGACCACCAGACCGCCGATCAAGTCCGGATGCCGCGCGGCCAATGCGATCGACACCATGGCGCCTAGCGAATGGCCGACAATTATCGGCCGGTTGAGCCGCAGGCGCCGGATCAGCCCCGCGATGTCCTCGGCAAAGTCGGCGACGCCGCAGCCCTTACCCGCTTGCGAATCCCCGTGACCACGCAGATCCGGCATGATCAGCCGGCGGCCGGAAAGATGCGGCGCCAGCAGCGAAAAACTGCGGCTGGTGTCGGTGAAGCCGTGGACGAGCAGAAGCGGCGGCTCCGAACCGGCGACCTCGACATAGGCAAGGTCAAGGCCGCCAACATTGACGACCTCTTTGCGACCCGCCCAGGCATCCTGCTCGGCCGCGTGACTGTCCTGCCCGGCCGGATGCAATTCCGGCGGCCTCACAGTCCGAGCTTTTCCTTGACCGCGGCAAGGCCGGGCTTGCCGTCGAAGGTGGTGACGCCGGCAAGCCAGGCGTCGAGCCGGTCCTTGTGCAAGGTGATCGACTTCAATGCTCCGTCCTCCGGCTTCATGCCGTCATTGATGAGGTACCCCATACCGACATTCTCCATGTCGATGTCGAAGGCGAGGTTCTTCAGGAACTGCGCCACGTTCGGGCATTCCTGCAGGAACCCCTTGCGCACCTGCGTCGTCACGGTGGCGGCGCCGAAATTCGGACCGAAGAACTTGTCGCCGCCGGTCAGGTACTTGAAATCGTACATCGTGTTCATCGGATGCGGCGCCCAGCCCTGGAAGACGATGAACTGCTTTTCCTTGATCTCGTAGCCGACCTCCGAGAGCATGCCGGCCTCGCTCGACTCGACCACCTGCCAGCCGTCGAGGCCGAATTTGGGGTCAGCGATGGCATCCATCATCAATTGGTTGGAACCGGGCTCGATGCCGTACATCTTCTTGCTGAACTTGTCGGCGAATTTGTGCAGGTCCGACAGGTCCTTGACGCCGGCTTCCCAGACATAGGTCGGCACGGCGAAGGTGTATTTGGCGCCGACCAGATTGACCCGCACATTCTCCACCGAGCCGTCCTTCTTATAGGGCTCGTAGTAAGTGACCATCGCCGGGTCCCAGTAGCCCAGGAAAAGATCGAGATCCCGGTTCTTCATGCCCTCGTAGATGACGTTGATGCCAAGCACCTCGCTCTGCGGCTCATAGCCGAGCGCCTGGAGCAGGACCTTGGCCACACCCGTGGTGAAAGCGAGGTCGTTCCAGCCAGGCTCGGCCATGCGGACCGCTTTGCACTCTTCCGCCTCGGCCGCCCGGGCCACCTGACAGGCCAGCATCAGCGCAGCCAGACAAACTCCATTCGCAAGCACTCGCAGCATATTGGTTCTCCTCATATTGACCATTTGGTCATGTTATTGTCCCATTGGTCAATCATTTGATCTGGGCGGGCGAAAATGTCAACGTGGATTCGCCATGCATGGATCGATCCGGTGAAGCTCACCCGTCTCAGCGACATACGCCGCAAGGAGTTGCGGCAAGCAGCCTTTTCGGTGCTGGAGCGCGAGGGCATTGCCGGCGCTACGCTGGAGAAGGTGGCGGCCCAGGCCGGCGCCTCGAAAGGCATCGTGCTGCACTATTTTCGCAACAAGCAGGAACTGTTCGAGCACGCGATGCGTGAGGCGAATGCCGTGCTGCGCGACGCGGTCGTCGCCCGGCTTCGCCAGGCGCGAACGCCGATGGAGCGGCTCGATGCCGTGATTGAGGGCAATTTCGAGGAGCACCTGTTCCTGCCGCCGCTCTGCCACGCATGGTTGTCGCTGTGCGCGGAGGTGCCGCGCGACGCGAAGCTGGCACGCATCCAGAAGGTACTTCACGCGCGCATGCGCTCGAACCTGTTGTCGGGCCTGCATGGCCTTGCCTCGCCGGCGGATGCCGACGAGATTGCGCTCGGCGTCACAGCGCTGATAGACGGGCTGTGGCTCAGGCTCGGTTTGCAGCCGGGCAGCGTCACGCGCGAGCAGGCGGTGCGCCAGGTGAAGGATTTTGTCAGAGCACGGCTCGCCATGCACCGGCCAACCATCGCCGGCGCCTAGCCGGCCCCCGATAGGCCTGCGGCTTGACCCCGGCCGCACACGTTTGCGCCACGGGGAGCGAGGTGCGTTCCTTCAACCGATTTGCATCCGTGCAGCCCGCAATCTCCGCTTGATGCGTTTTGTGCAACGCGATACGCCCTTGCCCAAATCGACAGACCGGAGACCAGCCGTGAGCGCTCAAAAGACCAGAACCGAAACCGATACATTCGGTCCCATCGAGGTCGCCGCCGACCGTTACTGGGGCGCGCAGGCGCAGCGCTCGCTGGCCAATTTCAAGATCGGCTGGGAAAAACAGCCGGCCTCCATCGTGCGCGCGCTCGGCATCGTCAAGCGCGCGGCGGCCGAAGTGAACATGGAGATGAAGCGGCTCGATCCGGCCGTCGGCAAGGCGATCGTCGATGCCGCCCAGGAGGTCATCGAGGGCAAGCTCAACGACCATTTCCCGCTGGTCGTGTGGCAGACGGGCTCGGGCACGCAGTCCAACATGAACGCCAACGAGGTGATCTCCAACCGGGCGATCGAAATGCTCGGCGGCGTCATGGGCTCGAAGAAGCCGGTGCACCCGAACGACCACGTCAATATGAGCCAGTCGTCGAACGACACCTATCCGACGGCCATGCACATCGCCTGCGCCGAGCAGGTCGTGCACCACCTCATCCCGGCGCTGCACCATCTGCACAAGGCGCTGGTGGCCAAGAGCCAGGCCTTCAACCACATCATCAAGATCGGCCGCACGCACACGCAGGACGCCACGCCGCTGACGCTCGGCCAGGAATTTTCGGGCTATGCCGCGCAGGTCGCCTCGTCGATCAAGCGCATCGAGCAGACGCTGCCCGGCCTGCAGGAGCTGGCGCAGGGGGCACCGCGGTCGGCACCGGCCTCAACGCGCCGGTCGGCTTCGCCGAGAAGGTGGCCGACCGCATCGCCTCGATCACCGGCATTTCCTTCGTCACCGCGCCGAACAAGTTCGAGGCGCTGGCCGCGCACGATTCCATGGTGTTTTCGCATGGCGCGATCAACGCGGCTGCGGCGGCGCTGTTCAAGGTGGCCAACGACATCCGCTTCCTCGGCTCCGGTCCGCGCTCCGGGCTCGGCGAGTTGTCGCTGCCAGAGAACGAGCCTGGATCCTCGATCATGCCGGGCAAGGTCAACCCGACCCAGTGCGAGGCGATGACGCAGGTCTGCGTGCAGGTGTTCGGCAACAATGCGGCGCTGACCTTCGCCGGCAGCCAGGGCCATTTCGAGCTCAACGTCTACAACCCGCTGATGGCCTATAACTTCCTGCAGTCGGTGCAGCTGCTTGCCGACGCTTCGGTCTCCTTCACCGACAATTGCGTCGTCGGCATCGAGGCGCGGGAAGATAATATACGTGAATCATTGAACCGCTCGCTGATGCTGGTGACGGCACTTGCGCCGACCATCGGCTACGACAACGCCGCCAAGATCGCCAAGACCGCGCACAAGAACGGCACCACGCTGCGAGAGGAGGCTCTCGCCACCGGGCTGGTCAGCGAGACCGATTACGACCGGCTGGTGCGGCCCGCGGACATGACGCATCCGGGGTAAGCGCTGCGACGCGAGGCGAAACCCTCGCGAGGTCGCCATTCCAGGGCGAAGCAGGAGCGAAGTTCCGTCGCGGAGACCCTGGAATCCATGCCGTTACCTCGGGCGAATGGCGCAGCGGAGCAGAATCTCCACCGCGGCGGCCGCTTTTGACTCACGGAATGGATCCTCGGGTCTGCGCCGCGTCGCTCCGCTCCTTGCTTCGCCCGTGGATGACGAAGCGAACGGCGGTTCGGCAAATCTCCGAAGTCTGCGATCGTTACCCCAGCTCCCGATAGTCCGGCCGTTTTGCGGCAGCAGAATTTACTCCCTCAGCCTTATCTGCCGACATGATTTTCGCGCGCGCCGGACGATCTCGGAAACATCTTTCCTGTGAACAATGTGTCACCACATAAGCGACTTTGGTGAACAGTCCTGATCGTCTATCTGACCGGACATTCAACCCGTTCGGAGATTCACCGCCATGTCCATCAGCTCTTCCGCCGCCGCCGGCACCACGTCCAACAGCTCGCTCACCATTCTCCTCGGCCGCGTTCTGCTCGCCGTCATCTTCCTGCTTTCCGGCTTCGGCAAGCTCACCGCCATTTCCGGCACCGCCGCCTATTTCGGCGCGATGGGCCTGCCGGCGCCGACCGCGACGGCCGTCATCGTCGGCCTGATCGAGCTGCTCGGCGGCCTTGCCGTCCTGCTCGGTTTCCAGACCCGTATCGCCGCCTGGGTGCTCGCCGTCTTCACCATCGCCACGGCGCTTGTCGCCCACACCGGTTGGGCCGACCAGAACCAGATGATCCATTTTCTGAAGAACGTCGCCATCACCGGCGGCTTCCTGCTGCTCGCCACTTCCGGCGCCGGCGCCTATTCGATCGACGCCAAGCGCGGCTGACGGTTGGAAGCAATTCCGGACGGATGGTTACGGCGGAGTCGCCGAACCTGACCGTTTCACTTTTCCTGGAATTGCTTGCCTACCAAGCTCTGAATGAAAGCGGCGCGGAATTTTCCGCGCCGCTTTTTCGTTGCAGGCATAGACTACACCGGTAACGGAGGTGGCCATGGCCCGCAATGCATTGCTTCTCGTCGCACGACTGCTGCTCGCCGCGCTCTTCGTGCCGTCGGGCTTTCAAGCGCTCAGCGACATAGCCGGCACGAGCAGTTATTTCGCCGGCCTCGGCCTGCCCTTACCCACTTTAGCCGCGTGGGGCACAGGCCTGTTCGAAACGATCGCTGGATCGCTGATCCTGGTCGGTTTCCAGACGCCGATCGTGGCGCTGCTTCTGGCTGCCTTCTGCATCGCCGCCGGCTTCATCGGCCACTACCACCAGGGCGACGACGCGACGCTGTCGTTCCTGCACCAGCAGATGCTGATGAAGGACATTGCCATTGCCGGCGGCTTCCTGGCGCATGGCATGGCCGGCGCCGGCGCCTGGTCGATCGACGGGCGCCGCGCCTGAATAGCTACTTCACCGAAACGCTCGGCCCGCCTTCCACCGCCAGCATCAGGCGGCGGTTGCTGATACGGGCGAGCTGCGCCAGCCGGCCGGCCGGCCGCTCGCCGTAGAGATCGGCGAGCGAAGCCGGCAGCACCAGCGCCAGCGCGCCATTGCCGCGGCTTTCCCATTTGAGCCTGGGCATGACGCCCGGCATCGCCGCCGTCAAAAGATAGACGACGCGCATCATCGCCGCCAGCAGGCGGGCGCGTTCGAGCAGGCGCGGCGGCGCCAGCGCCTTGATCTCGGGCGCGATGCCATCGTTGAAGATGCCGTCATGGCGGTAGGCGCTGGCTAAAGCCAGATAGGCGCGTCCAGGATGATCGACACCGATGAAGGAGGCATGTGCAATGATGTTGAGCGACTGCCTGCCGCGATATTCGGGATGCGCGCGCCAGCCGATATCGGCAAGCAGGCAGGCGGCGTGGCGGTAGCGCGCCTCGTCTTCCGTCTCGTCGATGCCGAAAGCCTTGAAGGCCTTGCCCGTCCATTCGACGAGGTCATGCGCATGGTGCACCGAGCGCGAGCGCAAAAGCGCCAGTTCCTCGGCGGCGGAGATCAGCGGATCGGCCTTCTGTTCGGCGGCGTCGAGCAGCGAATAGAGAAAGCCCTCGCGAACGCCCTGCGCCGAAACGATGATCTTCGACGGCTGCATGGCTGTCATGATCTCCTGCAGCACGACGGCGCCGTAAGGCAGCAGCGAGCGGCGGTTCTTGGAGACGCCCTCGATGCCCCGCACCTTCTCGATCTCGGCTTTGGCCACTTGCTTGAGAAAGTTCATCGCGCTGTCGGCCGAAATTTCGTAGTGATGCATGACGCCGAGCGGGTAATTGTTCATTTCCATATGCAGCCTGGCGAGGTTTCGCCACGTGCCGCCGACGGCGTAGAAGACCCTGCCCTGACCGCCCTTGAGCAGCTTTGCCCGCGCCAGCTCCTGGCGCGCGATCTTCTGCGCCTGGACGAGCGAGTTCTTGGCCATGTCCTGCAGGCGCAAGCCGCCGAGCGGCAGCGTGATGCCGTCGCCGATCGCCTCGCGGTTGATGTCGATCAGCTCCAGGCTGCCGCCGCCAAGGTCGCCGGCAATGCCGTTGGCCGGATGGAAGCCCGAGATGACGCCAAGCGCCGAATAATGTGCCTCCTGGCGGCCGGATAGCACGCGGATCTCGGTCTTCAGCACATCCTCGGCGCGGTGGATGAAATCGGGGCCGTTGATGGCCTCGCGCGCGGCGGCGGTCGCCAGCACATACATGTGCTCGGCGCCAGCCTGATCCGACAGCGCGCGGAAACGGCGGAATTCCTCCATCGAGCGCGTCACCGCCTCGGGGTCGAGCTTGCCGGTCGAGACGATGCCGCGGCCAAGGCCGGCCAGCATCTTTTCGTTGAACAAAAGCGTCGGCGAGCGCGCCAGCCCCTCATAGACGACAAGGCGGATCGAGTTCGATCCGATGTCGATGATCGACAGCGGCCGCCGGTCCTGGAGCCGGCCCTGGGAAACAGAAATCACGCGGCGCCGTTCTTCTTGCGGCGCTTGAACTGGGCGATGCGCCTGGGCGCATGCGATTTCAGCGCGTCACCCCGTCCCGAGAGGCTCGGATTGGTCATGAAATATTCCTGCGCGTTGAACGGCTCTTCGCCCTCCTCCAGCACAACGCGCCGGGAGGTGCCGTCAGCCAATACGTCGAAACTTTGCTGATTGTCCATGATGTTGCCCAGCATGATCTGGCCAAGCACCTGTTCATGCACAGTTGGATTGGTGATCGGCACCAGCGTCTCGACGCGGCGGTCGAGATTGCGCGGCATCATGTCGGCCGACGAGATGTAGATGATCGCCTCGTCCGACGGCAGGCCGTGGCCGTTGCCGAAGCAGAAGATGCGGCTGTGCTCGAGGAAACGGCCGACGATCGACTTCACGCGGATGTTTTCCGACAGGCCCGGCACCTGCGGCCGCAGGCAGCAGATGCCGCGCACGACGAGGTCGATCTCGACGCCGGCGCGGCTGGCGTCGTACAGCGCGTCGATGATGATCGGGTCGACCAGCGCGTTCATCTTCATCCAGATGCGCGCCGGATGGCCTTCGCGGGCATGCACCACCTCTTCGGCGATGTGCTTCAGGATGCGGTTGCGCAGCGTGAAGGGCGACACGGCAATGCGCATCTCCTCGGCGGGCTCGGCATAGCCGGTGATGAAGTTGAACAGCTGCGCGACATCGCGCGCGATCGTCGGGTCGGTGGTGAAGAAGGACAGGTCGGTGTAGATGCGCGCGGTGACCGGGTGGTAGTTGCCGGTGCCGAGATGCACGTAATTGCGCAGCTTGCCGTCCTCGCGGCGCACCACCAGCGACATCTTGGCGTGGGTCTTCAACTCCAGGAAACCGAACACGACCTGAACGCCTGCGCGTTCGAGGTCGCGCGCCCAGCGGATGTTGGCCTCCTCGTCGAAGCGCGCCTTGAGCTCGACAAGTGCCGTCACCGACTTGCCGGCCTCGGCCGCGTCGATCAGCGCGCGCACGATCGGGCTGTCGTTGGACGTGCGGTAGAGCGTCTGCTTGATCGCCACCACTTCCGGATCGGCCGCGGCCTGGCGCAGGAACTGCACCACCACGTCGAAGGATTCGTAAGGGTGGTGGACGATGATGTCCTTCTCGCGGATCGCCGCCAGGCAGTCGCCGCCATGCTCGCGGATGCGCTCGGGGAAGCGCGGATTGTAGGGCGTGAATTTGAGGTCGTCGCGCGGGATGGCGACGATCTCGGAGATCTGGTTGAGCGCCAGCGGACCGGTGAGCACGCTGATGCGGCTCGACGACACACCGAGCTCGCCGGCGACGAAGTCGCGCAGCGGGGCCGGCATCAGCGTGTCGAACTCGATGCGGATCACCGAGCCGCGACGGCGCCGTTTCAGCGCCGTCTCGAACAGGCGCACCAGGTCTTCCGATTCTTCTTCAACCTCGATATCGCTGTCACGGATGATGCGGAACGTGCCGGAGCCCTTGACCTCATAGCCCGGGAACAGCTTGCCGATGTGAATGCCGACCACCTCCTCCAGCGGGATGAAGCGGACATGGTGCTTGCGGTCGGGCAGGCGGATGAAGCGCCGCAACGCCACCGGCAGGCGCAGAAGCGCGCTCATCTCCTCGCCATTCTTGCGATGGCGCAATTGCAGCGCGATCGAGAAGCCGAGATTGGGGATGAACGGGAACGGATGCGCCGGGTCGATCGACAGCGGGGTCAGCACCGGGAAGACCTGTTCCTGGAAATGCTCTTCCAGCCAGCTCTTCTCGTCCTTGGTGAGCGCATCGCGGGTGATGCTCTCGATGCCTTCCTTGTTGAGCAGCACAGTAAGGGCCGAAAGGCTTTTCTGCTGGTCTTCCTGCAGGCGCTCGACCTCGCGCAGCAGCTGTTCGAGCTGCTGTTCGGGCGTACGGCCGTCGGGGCTTTTCAGCGTAATTCCTTCGCGCACCTGGCCGGCGAGGCCGGCGACGCGGACCATGAAGAATTCGTCGAGATTGGCGGCCGAGATCGACAGGAAGCGCACGCGCTCGAGCAGCGGATGACGCTCGTTGAGCGATTCCTCCAGCACCCGCCGGTTGAACTGCAGCCAGGAAAACTCGCGGTTGACGAAACGATCGGGATTGCCGCCATCGGGGCTTGCCGCCTCGACGGTGATGAACTCGCTCTGCACAGGCTTCAGTTCGTTCATGGTTCCCGCTCTTGCCCCGCAACCGTCTTTTGGCAGCGCCGCCTGTTGCCGTAACGGACGCTCTAGCATGTTTTTATGACGCATGATCGTCACGGAATCGCTCCGATTCCAGCCTCATGCGCTTAACCGGCTCAACTTATCCTCTGACAGGCTTTTGCGACAGTTTGATTTCATCGATCTTGCAAACGGACCTGTTATGATCCAGATGCAAGCTGGCCAAACCCAGTGGCCGAACCCGATTGGAGACGACGATGGCAGGCGGTAGCATTCCCCATTTCCAGAACGATGCGGGCCATCCGGTCATCGAGATCGGCGTCAAGGAATTCATGTGCACCGGCGCCAATCCGCCTTTCGACCATCCGCATGTGTTCCTCGACATGGGTGACGACAATGAAAAAGTCTGCCCCTATTGCTCGACGCTCTACCGCTATTCGGCGTCGCTGAAGGCGACGGAAACGCAGCCGGCGGGCTGCCTCTATATCGATCAGGCCGCCTGATCCGCGGATGATCGCCGGATCATGAGCGAAGAACGGTCCCGGCAAATTATCATCGCCGGGGCCGGCATAGCCGGGCTGACGGCAGCGCTTGCCTTTTCGGCGCGCAGCACCCCTGTAAAAATCTTCGAGCAGGCAAGGCAGATCGAGGCGGCCGGCGCCGGCATCCAGCTTTCTCCCAACGCGACGCGTATCCTCGCCCGGCTCGGCGTGCTCGACCGCTTGCTGCCGAATGCCGTGCGGCCGGAAGCGGTGATGCTGAAGGATGCCAAAAGCCTGCGCGAGCTGGCCCGCGTGCCGCTCGGCGCCTCCGGCGAAAAGCGTTGGCGCGCGCCTTATCTTACAGCGCACCGCGCCGACTTGCAGGCGGCGCTGATGGCCGCATCGGCGGAGCGGCCCGATATCGAGCTTGTCACCGGCGCAAAGGTGACGGGCATCGCCGTCGATCCGCTGACCATCGCCGTGGCGGTCGAGATCGAGGGCAAGGTCAGGGAAATTCCGGGCGACCTTTTGGTTGGCGCCGACGGCGTCTGGTCTTTGGTCCGCTCCCAACTTGCCGGCAAGACGGCCGGCTTCGCGCAAAGCCGCTTTTCCGGCGAGCTGGCCTGGCGCGCCACGATTCCGGCCGACAGCCCAGCAGGCCAGGCCTTTGCGGCAATCGGCGCCCAAGACTGCGTCACGACGTTCCTGCATCAGGGTTTCCACATGGTTGCCTATCCGGTCAGCCGGGGCAGCGCCTTCAACCTTGCCGCCTTCACCAAGGGCGAGCGCATCGCGGAAGGCTGGTCCGGCCTTGCCGACCCCGCCATCCTCACCAGCGCCATGCGCGGCACGGCGCCGGCGCTGGCAAAGCTCGTGGGGCTCGCAGGCCCATGGGCGGCGTTTCCGATCCACACCGTCGAGCAACGGCGCTGGACGATGCCCGAGGGCGTCGCGCTGATCGGCGACGCCGCGCATGCGATGACGCCTTTCGCCGCCCAGGGCGCGGCGATGGCGATAGAGGATGCCGCGATGCTCGCCAATCTCGTCGCCGACTTTCCCAGTGACCCGCGGCAGGGCCTGACCATCTGGGATAATCTCCGGCGGCCGCGCGTGGAAAAAGTGCTGAAGCGCGGCGCGCTCAACCGGCTCGCCTGGCACGCCTGGGGACCGGTGGCGATGGCGCGCAACCTGGTGCTGGCGACGCGGCCGGCGGAGAAGCTCGCGGCCGATCTCGACTGGCTTTACGGGTGGGAGGAACAGAAGGTGGTTCGGCGGTAGAGGACGTCGCGGCAAGTCGCCTTGATCTAATGACTATTTGTAGTTACATTTTTGTGGTTG
This sequence comes from Mesorhizobium sp. ORM8.1, assembly GCF_053005525.2. NCBI lineage: Bacteria > Pseudomonadati > Pseudomonadota > Alphaproteobacteria > Hyphomicrobiales > Phyllobacteriaceae > Mesorhizobium > Mesorhizobium sp. ORM8.1. The sequence goes on from NZ_CM132600.1 coordinate 679,398, forward strand.
AACCATATGGAAGAACTCCGATTTGAATGGGATGCGGAAAAGGCTAGGTCAAATCTGCGCAAACACGGAGTGACTTTCGAGACTGCCGTTCGCGTTTTCGCCGATCCCTTCGCATTGATGGAACAGGACAGAGTCGAGAACGGCGAATACCGCTGGCAAACGACAGGCGTGGTTGATGGCGCACTCGTATTGTTGGTTGTCCACGCCGACCGGGAAGAAGATGGGATAGAAGTGGTCCGGCTGATTTCGGCACGACGGGCGACGAAAGCGGAAAGACGACATTATGAGCAAAACCGTTCGATATAAATTCGATCCGACAAATCCGCCCCGGCTAACGGAAGCCCAGAAGGCTGAAATCGCAGGTCTGAAGGCGCGACCGGAGGAGGATGTCGATACCAGCGATATTCCGGAATTGACGGAAGAGTTCTGGCAAAAGGCAGTTCGAAATCGGTATTTCAAACCGATCAAGCAGCAGCTGACCCTGCGTCTCGATTCCGATGTTGTTGCCTGGTTCAAAGAGCACACGCCAGACGGTCGTGGCTATCAGAGCGCGATCAATAAGGCGTTGCGGGAATATGTGACGAAGCACGACCGCAAAGCGGGCTAGATAGATAGTCTAATCATACAACCCCATCGACCACCACAGCGACACTGGCAACGGGTTCCACCACCCTGTCCGCAGGCCGGCAACGCGCAGTCCCGCCGCTGTCCAGGTATTGCAGCCGACCAGCGCGTTGAAATGGCCGTTGGCCTCGTAAAACCGGTCGAAGGTGGAATAGCCGGCATTGTCGATCAGCATCGGGCCGTTCGGCCCCTGCTGGAAACTCGCCGCGATATAGTCGAGCAGCGCTGCAAAATGCGCTTCGTCGATGTCGAAGCCGGCGACGTCGGGATGCGGCTCCTTGATGGCTCCGGCGATATCGACATGCATCACCGAGACGTCGAGCGTCAGCGCCTTGAACGCCGGCGAGGCCTTCAACTCAGACCAGGTCGGCGTCTCCAGATAGAAGGCCCGGCCGCCCCAGCCGAAGACGATGTAGCGCGCCTCCGGTGCGTCGGTGGGCAATCCGGCCTCGGCAAGGAAGGCGAAGCGCTGGCGGACGCCGCCATCGATGGGAATGGCGATATCGGTGTGGATCGCGTTCTTCAGCACCAATATGTGCCGTGTGCCCTCGCCCGCGGCTGCCGCCGGCCAGAGCGGGCGCGGCACCAGCGTGCCGAGTGCGGCGGCCAGTGCCACTGCTGCCACCAGCATCGCAATGTATCGCAGGGCTCTTCTCATCGGGCGCGGTAAGTCGGTCGCCTCGTGACTTCCATGCCCTGACGTCCGCCATAGGATGCGGCGGTGCAGAATTCTGAACCGCCGCAACGCCTTAGCGTCACGGCATGGATCCTAGGGTCTGCGCGCGTCGCTTCGCTCCTTGCTTCGCCCTAGGATGACGAGGGCGCTTCAGTGCAATATCTGGCTGAGGAACAGTTTGGTGCGCTCATGGCGTGGATGGTCGAAGAACTCGGCCGGCGTGTTCTGCTCGACGATCTGACCCTGGTCCATGAAGATCACCCGGTTGGCGACCTTGCGGGCAAAACCCATCTCGTGCGTGACGCACAGCATCGTCATGCCTTCCTCGGCAAGACCCACCATCGTCTCCAGCACTTCCTTGATCATCTCGGGATCAAGCGCCGAGGTCGGCTCGTCGAACAGCATGATGCGCGGGTTCATGCACAGCGAACGCGCGATCGCCACGCGCTGCTGCTGACCGCCCGACAGCTGTCCCGGATATTTGTTGGCCTGCTCCGGGATCTTCACGCGCTTCAGGAAATGCATGGCGATCTCTTCGGCCTGCTTCTTCGGCATCTTGCGCACCCAGATCGGCGCCAGAGTGCAGTTCTCCAGGATGGTCAGATGCGGGAACAGGTTGAAGTGCTGGAACACCATGCCGACCTCGCGGCGCACCTCGTCGATCTTCTTCAGATCATTGGTGAGTTCCTTGCCGTCGACGATGATCTTACCCTTCTGGTGCTCCTCCAGCCGGTTGATGCAGCGGATCATGGTCGACTTGCCGGAGCCGGACGGGCCGCAAATGACGATGCGCTCGCCGCGCATCACCTTGAGGTTGATGTCCTTCAGGACATGGAACTCGCCATACCATTTGTGCATGCCGACGATGTCGATGGCGACATCGGTGGTCGAGATGTGCATCTTCTTGACGTCGACCTTGATCTCTTCGGCGCTGACGGCGTTCTCGATGGCCATGCCAAATTCCCCTTTATTGTTGCATTTGATGCATGTCGCCCAAAACCGCTACACACTTTTGGGCGACATACATCAGCGTTTGTAACCGGTGTCGAGCCGGCGTTCGGTGTACATTGAATAGCGCGACATGCCGAAGCAGAACAACCAGAACACGAAGGCGGCAAAGATCAGGCCGGATTTCGGGGTCTGCGGCGAAGCCCAGTTGGGGTCCGCGAAATTCTGCTTGACCACGCCCAGCAGGTCGAACATCGAGATGATGAGCACCAGGCTGGTGTCCTTGAACATGCCGATGAAGGTGTTGACGATGCCGGGGATAACCAGCTTCAGCGCCTGCGGCAGCACGATCAGGCCCATCTTCTGCCAGTAGCCGAGGCCGAGCGAGTCCGCACCCTCATATTGCCCCTTCGGGATCGCCTGCAGGCCGCCACGGATCACCTCCGCCATGTAGGCGGCGGCAAACAGTGACACGCCGATCAGCGCCCGCAGATACTTGTCGAAGCTCACGCCCTCGGGAAGGAACAGCGGCAGCATGACGCTGGCAAAAAACAGCACGACGATCAGCGGGATGCCGCGCACCGTCTCGATGAAGAAGATGCTTAGCGTTTTGATGATCGGCATCTTCGAACGTCTGCCGAGCGCCAGCACAATGCCGAGCGGCAACGATACTGCGATGCCGACGAAGGAAAGGCTGAGCGTGACGAGGAGACCGCCCCAACGCGGCGTCTCGACATGCGGCAACCCGAACATGCCCCCGACCAGCAGGAAGAAGGCTACGATCGGCAGCACCGCAAAGAGCAGGATGGCGTTCAACCCCTTGCGCGGCACCCGCGGGATCAGCATCGGCACCAGCAGCGCCACGAACAGGATGGCGACCAGGATTGGCCGCCAACGCTCCTCGATCGGATAGGTGCCGAACATGAACTGGCCGAACTTGGCGTTGACGAAAGCCCAGCAGGCGCCGGTCCAGCCGTCGGGCCGGATGCCACCTTGCGCGGCGGTGGTGCACACCGTGCGATCCGGCCCCGTCCACTGCGCGTTGATAAACGCCCAGTTGACAACCTGCGGGACGATCCAGGCAATGATGGCGATGCCGAGGACGGTGAGGATGATGTCCCCGACCGAGCCGATCAGATTCTTGCGCACCCAGGCATAGGCGCCGCTTTCGCTGGGCGGCGCCGGCTGGGCGAGAGCCATCTCGGTGCGCACCCAAGCCATGTCGTGTTCCTGCATGGCCCTACCTCTCCACCAGCGCCATTCTGGCGTTGACGATATTCATGACAAAGGACGTCACCAGGCTCAGCACCAGATAGGCGATCATCATGATGAAAACGCCCTCGACCGCCTGCCCCGTCTGGTTGAGCACGGTGCCGGCGGTCGCGGTGAGATCGGGATAGCCGATGGCGATCGCGAGCGACGAATTCTTGGTCAGGTTCAGATATTGGCTGGTGAGCGGCGGGATGACGATGCGCATCGCCTGCGGCACCACCACCAGGCGCAGGATCGGGCCGGAACGCAGGCCGAGTGCACCGGCAGCCTCGCTCTGTCCTTTGCTGACGCCCCTGATGCCGGCGCGCACGATCTCGGCGATGAAGGCCGCCGTGTAGAAGGAGAGCGCCAAAAGCAGCGACAGGAACTCCGGCTTGATCCAGAAGCCGCCGGTCAGGTTGAAGGTCGACTGCTTCGGAAAATCGAAGCTGAGCGGCATGCCGCCGAACAGGAAGGCGAGCACCGGCAGGCCGACGATCAGGCCGACCGACGTCCAGAACACCGGGAACTGCTGGCCCGTCGCCAATTGCCGTTGGCGCGCCTTGCGGGCGGCGAACCAGGCCATGGCGAGCGCGAGCAGGAAAGCGACGCCGATCAGCCAGGAGCCGTCACCCCACACGGCGCGCGGCAAATAGAAACCGCGCTGATTTAGGAACGAGCCGAAAGGCAAATGGATGCTGTCGCGCGGCGCCGGCAGCACCGCCAGCACGCCCGAATACCAGAAGAAGATGACCAGCAGTGGCGGGATGTTGCGGAAGATCTCGACATAGACCGTGCAGATCTTGCGGATCAGCCAGTTGTGCGACAGCCGACCGATGCCCACCGTGAAGCCGACGATGGTGGCAAGGACGATGCCGGCGACCGCGACGATGATCGTGTTGAGCAGGCCGACGACGAGCGCGCGGAAATAGGTCGAGTCCGATGTGTAGGCAATCGGCGTGTCGGAGATGTCGAAGCCGGCCCTGCTCCTGAGGAACTGGAAGCCTGACGCAATGTGCAGGCGCTGGAGGTTCTCGATGACGTTGTTGACGATCCACCAGATCGAGCCAAAGAGAAGGATCACGACCAGGGTCTGAAAGAACAGGCCGCGTATTCTCGGGTCATTGATGAAGGAGCTTCGACTCGGCTCCTCGCGAAGGATTTCCTGCGAAGCCATGGACCGTCCCCTGGAAAGAGAAACCGGGAGCCAGACGATCTGGCTCCCGGATCAATTTTCGATCAGCGGATCGGCGGGCCATATTGCAGGCCGCCCTTGGTCCACAGCGCGTTGATGCCGCGTGCGATCTTGAGCGGGCTGCCCGAGCCGACATTGCGTTCGAACATTTCACCGTAATTGCCGACAGCCTTGACGATGTTGACCACCCAGTCGTTGGAGAGGCCGAGATCGGCGCCGTACTTGCCATCCGGCTCGGTGCCGAGAAGACGCTGGATGTTCGGGTCGTTCGAGGTCTTCATCTCGTCGACATTGGCCTGCGTGACGCCGGCTTCCTCGGCGTTGAGCAGCGCGAAATAGGTCCAGCGCGCGATATGCGCCCACTGGTCGTCGCCCTGGCGCACGGCCGGGCCGAGCGGCTCCTTGGAGATGATCTCGGGTAGCACGACATGGTCGGCCGGCGAGGACAGCGTCAGGCGGATGCCGTAGAGGCCCGACTGGTCGGTGGTATAGGCGTCGCAGCGGCCGGAATCATAGGCGGCGTTGACCTCTTCCAGCTTCTCGAAGACGACGGGGTTGTACTCCATCTTGTTCTTCTTGAAGTAGTCGGCGAGGTTGAGCTCGGTCGTCGTGCCGCTCTGCACGCAGACGGCGGCGCCCGAAAGCTGCAGCGCCGAATTCACGCCCGGCAGCTTCTTGGCGTTGATCATGAAGCCCTGGCCGTCATAGTAGGTGACGCCGACGAAATCGAGGCCGAGCGCGCTGTCGCGGTTGCTGGTCCAGGTGGTGTTGCGCGACAGGATGTCGATCTCGCCTGACTGCAGCGCGGTGAACCGCTCCTTGGCGCTGAGCGGCGTGAACTTGACCTTGGTGGCGTCGCCGAAGACGGCGGCCGCGACGGCGCGGCAGAAATCGGCGTCAATGCCCTTCCAGTCGCCCTTGTCGTCCGGCGCGGAGAAGCCGGCCAGACCTGTCGAGACGCCGCACTGGATGAAGCCCTTCTGCTTGACGGTGTCGAGCGTGCTGGCCGACGCGGCCGACGCCGTGAAGCCGAGCGCCGCGACGCCAAGAATGCCCAATGCAATGTGTTTCATGACCCACAGACCCTTTTCTGTTACAGGCACCCCTGCTCCCAGGTGGCGCTTGATCTTTTTTCGTATCTGAATGCAGCTCCCACTTTAAGGCCCACTCCCGGACCCGCACCGTTGGCGATGCACTGCCTCCCATTCACGAAACGCATCGAAGGCGATTATTCCTGTGAGGTCAAGGGAAATGACCGTTTCACGACAGGTTTGAAAAGCAATTGCCGCAAATGCCTGAATTGCAGACAAGGGCACCAGGAAACCGGCAAGCGGTGCAAACAAATCGGTCAAATGCGACAGGCCAAACCGGGGGCCTAAGCCAGAATCCGCTTGCCCAATAGCAAGCCGTTATTGAGCGGGCAGGCACCTGGATTGGCCCAGCGGAAGACCGGCTTTTGGCGGACCCGCGGCGGTTGCGCGGCCTTTGCCGGCGCTCTATGGCTCTCCTCCTGACATCATTTGACCCCTGACATTATTGGCTGGCGACGAACCATGGCAAAAGACGGCATTGAAATGGGCATCAACACGCTGCTTGCCCATTCCGGCAACAACCCGCGCGACTATTTCGGCTTCATCAACCCGCCTGTCGTGCACGCCTCGACCGTGCTCTATCCCGACGCCGCGTCGATGGCCGGCCGCAGCCAGAAATACACCTACGGCACGCGCGGCACGCCGACCATGGATGCGCTCACGCTCGCCGTCGACGCGCTCGAAGGCTCCGCTGGCACGATCGCGGTGCCTTCGGGGCTGGCGGCGGTGACGGTGCCGCTGATCGCCTTCCTCGGCGCCGGCGACCATCTGTTGATCGTCGACAGCGTCTACCACCCGACGCGCCACTTCGCCGACACGATGCTGAAGCGGCTGGGTGTCGAGGTCGAATACTACGCGCCGCGCATCGGCGCTGGCATCGCTTCGCTGATCAAGCCCAACACCAAGGTCGCGTTCACCGAATCGCCGGGGTCGAACACCTATGAGGTGCAGGACATTCCGGCCATCGCCAAGGCCGCGCATGCGGCCGGCGCCATCGTCATGATGGACAACACCTGGGCGACGCCGCTCTATTTCAAGCCGCTCGACCATGGCGTCGACATTTCGATCCACGCGGCGACGAAATATCCGGCCGGCCATTCCGACGTGCTGCTCGGCCTGGTCTCGGCACACGAGGCTTGCTGGAGCCAGCTCTACGACAGTTTCTGCACGCTGGGCTGCTGTTCCGGTCCCGACGACATCTACCAGGTGCTGCGCGGCCTGCGCACCATGGGGGTGCGGCTCGAGCATCACCGCAAGAGCACGCTTGAAATCGCGCGTTGGCTGGAGAAACAGCCGGGCGTGGCGCAGGTGCTGTACCCGGCGCTGGAGAGCCATCCGGACCATGCGCTCTGGAAGCGCGATTTTTCCGGCTCCAGCGGTGTGTTCTCAATCGTGCTCGATGGCGGCGGGCAGAAAGCGCAGCACGCTTTCCTCGACGCGCTGAAGCTTTTCGGCCTCGGCTATTCGTGGGGCGGCTATGAGAGCCTGGCGGTGCCGGTGTTCCTCGGCGACCGCACCGTCGCCAAGGAAGCTTACGCCGGCTCGCTGGTGCGCCTGCAGATTGGGCTTGAGGACGTCGAGGATCTCAAGGCCGACCTTTTGCGCGGGCTCGCGGCGGCCATGGGCTGATCGGCGGCGGGGCCGCCGCAGACAAGGCTGCGCCAAAGCGATAGCATGGCCGTGCAACAGGCTCGGGAACCTTTGTCAGCAGGCGCATCCAATCGCCGGATGTGATGCCTCTCCGGGAGATCGGGGCCAGATGAGAAAGCGCGCTATGCATGTGGCCGCTGCCCAAGCGGCCGGGATTGAGCTGAGGCCGGCGACATGGCGCTGGTGCACCGGGCCCTTGCGCGCGAGCCGGACGCCTTCCGCGCCATCATCAAGGCGCACAACCAGCGGCTCTATCGCATCGCGCGGGGCGTAGTGCGCAACGACGCCGAAGCCGAGGACATCGTGCAGGAGGCCTATATGCGCGCCTTCGCCGGTCTCGATGCCTTTCGCGGCGAGGCCTCGTTAGCCACATGGCTGTCGCGCATCGTCATCAACGAGGCGCTTGGCCGACTGCGCAAGCGCAAGCGCAATGTGCCGATGCCGGAGAACCCGGAGGCCCAGATCATCCGGTTTCCCCTGAACCCAAACGACTTGAATCCAGGCGACGATCCGGAGCGGACGATGGCGCAGCGGCAGATCCTGAGGCTTGTCGAACGGGCGACCGACAGCCTTCCCGACGTCTATCGCACCGTCTTCGTCGCGCGCGTCATCGAGGGGCTCAGCATCGAGGAAACCGCCGAGCTCCTGGGCGTGCGGCCTGAGACGGTAAAGACGCGCCTGCACCGCGCGCGAGCGCAGATGCGCAAGGCGCTGGAGGACGAGATCGGCCCGGTGCTGCTCGACGCTTTCCCCTTCGCCGGCCGACGCTGCGAACGGCTGACCCATGAGGTGATGAAGCGCCTGGGTTTCGAGGCCTAATTTTCCGGGAACGTTTCGCCCCTCCCCGCATCCAATGGCCGTCAACCCCCAATCAAGCCCGAAGCCATGCGCGGCGGGCGAAGGAGATGCCATGTTCATGCGACCGACCGCGGCCCTGGCCGCTCTTTTCCTCGTCAGCGCCTCGCCGCTGGCGCATGCCGCCGACAAACCCACCGACCCACAGATCGCGCATATCGCCTACACGGCTGGCACGATCGATATCGAGGCGGCAAAGCAGGCGATCAAGAAGTCGAAGAACAAGGAGATCGTCGCCTTCGCCAAGGACATGGAACGCGACCATGCGGCGGTGAACAAGCAGGCACTGGATCTTGTGAAGAAGCTGAAAGTCACGCCCGAGGACAATGACACCAGCAAGGCGCTGGCCAAGGCCGCGAAGGAAGAGCGCGCCAAGCTGGCGAAGCTGAAGGGTGCCGCCTTCGACAAGGCCTATATCGACAACGAGGTGGCCTATCACAAGCAGGTCGACAGCGCGCTCGAAACCCTGCTCATCCCTTCAGCCAGCAATGCCGAGCTGAAGGGCCTGCTCGAGACCGGGCTCAAGATCTTCCAGGGCCATGAGCAGCATGCCGAACACGTCGCCGGCATGATGAAATGAGGGCGGCGATTCTTGCCCTGGCGCTGGCGCTCAGCGTTTCGCCGGCGCTCGCCGCCACGGTGGAGGTGACGATCGACAAGCTGGTCTTCTCACCGGCCAGCGTCCAGGCCAAGGTCGGCGACACGATCGAATGGACGAACAAGGATGTGATCGCCCATACCGCGACGGTGAAAGGCAGCTGGGACGTGATGATCCCGGCGAAGTCGAAGGGCAAGGTCACGCTGAAGGCGGCGGGAGCGGTCGACTATTTCTGCCGCTTCCATCCCAACATGAAAGGCCATGTCGAGGTGGCCCCTTGATCAACAGCACAAGAGAGCGAGGCGCATCCGCGCCTCGCTCTCCGATAATGGCTACTTAGTGACGATCATCCTTGTGGCGGTGCCGGTGGGCGGCTTGCTTGGCGCGGTTGCCGCAGGCGGCCATGCTGCACCAGCGGCGCCGGTGGCCGCGTGTATGATCGACAAAGAGCAGCGTGCAGGCCGGGCCTTCGCAAGCCTTCACATGTGAAAAATCCTCGGTGCAGACGAAGCCGGCCAGCGCCTCGCCGATCGGCAGCAGCAACTGCTCCGGCGTGCGCCATTTGCGGCTCGTCTGAAGCGCGAACGGCGCGCCGCCACCAGCCGCCGCGATCCGGCTAAAAATTTCGTCGCGCTCCAGCAAGCGGTTGAGCGGGCCGAGTTCCTTCAGGTCCGCGGCGGTCAGCGCTTGCCCCTTGCGCGCCTGCACAAAGCCCCGGAACCATTCGCGCAGATGCCGCGCCTGGTCGGCGACGTTGTCGAGCTCGCCGGGCAGCGCGCGCCCACGCATGGTCGCCAGCACATCCGCCGGCACGAGCCGCGCCTGTCCCAGCCAGTCGAGCAAGCCCTCACCGTCGCCGATCCAGTCGACGGGCGTGTCGAGCGGCGTCGCGACCGAGTTCAGGAAATCAAGGCCGGGCGCGTCGCCGACAAAAAGCGCGGGTGAGCGATCCATTCGCAACTCCATTCCTCGCCGGCAGCGGCAAGCCGCGGGCTTCCTTCGAGAACACGATCTGGTGATAACCGGTTTGAAGCCTCTTGACAAGTTATCACCTGAGACAGTAACCGCTTTGAAAGCAACAAACGGGTTACGGATCAAAATTGGAGGAAACGGCAATGACCGTGACCGATAAAACCATCGTGCTTGTCCACGGCGCCTGGGCCGACGGGTCGAGCTGGGCGAAGGTCATCGCGCCGCTTGCCGCGCAGGGCTTCAAGGTCGTGGCGGCGCCGTTGCCGCTGACATCCTTCGAGGACGACGTCGCGGCCCTCGAGCGGACGATCGAACGCGTCGACGGACCGGTCATCCTGGCAGGTCATGCCTATGCCGGCGCGGTTGTCGGCGCGACGCGCAGCGAGAAGACCAAGGCGCTGGTCTATGTCGCGGCACTTGCGCCCGACGAAGGCGAGACGGTGGCCGATGTTTTCTACCGCGCCGAACCGCATGCCCAGGCGCCGAAACTCGCGCCGGATGCGCATGGGCTGATCTACCTGCCAGACGAGGCCTTTGCCGCCGTCTTCTCCCAAAATGCCTCGGCGGAAGAGCTGTCGGCTCTGCGTGCGGTCCAGCGGCCGATCTCGCCGGCCTGCATCCCGGTGCCGGTGAAGCGGCCGCTGTGGCGGGGCCGGCCAGGGTGGTTCCTGATCGCCGAGGACGACCGCATGATTGCCGCCGACACGCAGCGCTTCATGGCGGCGCGCATGAAGGCGCGCACACGCGCGCTGCCGCTCGACCACATGCCGATGGTCACCGCGCCCGACGCCGTCGTCGAGATAATCCTCGAAGCTGCAAAGGCCTGACGCGAGATAACCCTATTCAATCGAACAACCCAGTTACAACAACGGAGAGAAACATGACTTCTTACAGCACCGCGAACGTCGACGGCTTCACCATCTTCTATCGCGAAGCAGGCCAGCCCGGCGCGCCGAAACTGCTCTTGCTGCACGGCTTTCCAAGCTCCAGCCATATGTTCCGCGACCTCATCCCGCGGCTTGCCGACCGCTTCCATATCATTGCACCCGACCTGCCGGGCTTCGGCCGCTCCGACATGCCGCAGGCGAGCGAATTCACCTACAGCTTCGACCGCATCGCCGAGATCATCGACCGCTTCACCGAAGTGGTCGGCTTCGACCGCTACGCGCTCTATGTCTTCGACTATGGCGCGCCCACCGGTTTCCGGCTGGCGGTGAAACATCCTGAGCGGATTGCCGCCATCATCTCGCAGAACGGCAATGCCTATGAGGAGGGTCTGGGCGAGGACTGGAAGCCGATACAGGCCTATTGGCGCGATCCCTCGCCGGCCAACCGCGAGGCGCTGCGCCCCGCCTTCAAGCCGGAAGCCGTGGCCTGGCAGTATACGCATGGCGCGCCGGCGGGGCTGGTGTCGCCCGACGGCCATTCGCTCGACAGTTTCTATCTCAGCCGTCCCGGCGCGGAAGAGATTCAGCTCGACCTCTTCGGCGACTATAAGAGCAACGTCGCGCTCTACCCGGCCTTCCAGGCCTATTTCCGCACCCACAAGCCGCCTTTCCTTGCCATCTGGGGCAAGAACGATCCGTTCTTCCTGCCGCCCGACGCCGAGGCGTTCAAGCGCGACATGCCGGACGCGGTGGTGCGCTTCCTCGACACCGGCCATTTCGCGCTCGAAACCCATGCTGGCGAGATCGCGGCCGCCATCCTCGACTTCCACGGCTGATCAAGGAGAAATCGGCGTGAGATGATGAAACCCTGGAGGATGACATGATTGCCTGGGACAGTGTGACCCGCGCCCATGTTCAGCGCGCGATGCAAGAATACGACCGGCTGGGCGCGACGCGCTTTTTGCCGAGCACGGCTTTGCCCCGACCACGACCTATGAGCTTGTTTGGGAAGAGCGGACCTACCCGCCGAAAGCAATCCTGGGCACCGCCTATGAATTCGCCACGGGAAAGCGACTTGCCTCGACCGACTTCGAGGGCGGCAAGAGCGGCGCGGTCAAGGTGCTGGGCGGGCTCGGCTTCATCGTCCGCCCGAAGTGAGCGGCTTGCGGGCGGCGGGCTACCGGATCGATTCCGCAAAGCCGTCTAACGCCTTGGCGCGATTGGCAAAGAAGAGGCCGTTGGTGGCACGCCGTGGACGTCGCGCTGCGCAATAATATTCCCCGAAGCGGCGGCGATGCGGATTGGTTTGGCTTTCCAATTGCCGCCGTTGGCGGCATTGCCGGCAGCACGAAATTCCGTTCGACAGGACCCGCCATGGCGTTGCGCCTCTTTGTTCCGATCCTTGCCGGCGCCACGTTGCGCGAGCGGCTGATCGCCTGCATCGGCGCGGTGATCGCCATCGCGCTGACCGGCGTGATCAGCGGGCTGACGATGGGCAAGGGCGAATATGTCGCGATGCTGGTGGCGCCGGTCGGGGCGTCCGCCGTGCTGCTCTTCGCCGTGCCGTCGAGCCCGCTGGCGCAGCCTTGGTCGATCATCGGCGGCAACACCATCTCGGCACTGGTCGGCGTCACGGTGGCGCGTTTCGTGCATGACCCGGTGATCGCCTCCGGCCTCGCCGTGGCGTTGGCGATCGCCGCCATGTCGTTCACGCGCTCGCTGCATCCGCCGGGGGTGCCGCGGCACTGACCGGCGTGATCGGCGGGCCGGCCGTGGCCGCCGCCGGCTTCCTGTTCCCGTTCGTGCCGGTGGCGCTGAACTCGATCGTCCTGGTCGCGCTCGGCTTGCTGTTCCACAGATTGTCGCGACGCAACTATCCGCATGTGCATCAGCCGGCCGCCAACAATCACGGCACCACCGACCTGCCGCCCACGGCGCGCGTCGGCTTCCGGCCTGAGGACGTCGATGCCGCACTTGCCACGCTCGATGAGAGTTTCGACATCGATCGCGAAGACCTCGAAAGGCTGCTGCGCCAGGTCGAGCTGCAGGCAATGGTGCGCTCGCAGCGCACGCTTTTGTGCGGCGATATCATGTCGCGCGACGTGGTCTCTGTGCAGGAGACGGCCAGCGCCGACGACGCGCGCGGGCTTCTGCTCGACCATAACATCCGCACCTTGCCGGTCGTCGATGCCGGCGGGCGGGTCACTGGCGCGGTCGGCCTGCGCGAGCTGACCAAAGCCACCGACACGGTGAAAGGCGTGATGGCGAAAGCCGGCACCGCCTCGCCCGACACGCCGGCGATGAGCCTGCTGCCGGTGCTGACCGATGGCCGCAGCCATGCCGTGGTGATCGTCGACGGCGAGCGGCATATCATCGGCCTGATCACCCAGACCGACCTTCTGGCGGCGGCCGCGCCTGCAGCCGGCGCCGTTGAAAGCCGTGGCGTAACCGCTGTTGCCGCCGCCCACAGCCCGATCGAGCCGCCGCGAAGCGCCGCTTGCCTCGGCCGGCCGGGTGATGTGCGTCCACGCGCCGTCATAGACGGGCTTTCGCCGCTCGATCCAGGCGCTCAGGCCTTCGCGCAGATCGGCGGTCGGCGCCACGCGGGCGAACTGCTCGGCCTCGACCAGCAAGCCCTCGGCGATGCTGAGATTGATGCCGCGCGCCACCGCGGTGAGGATGCCGGCGACCGCCGCCGGTGAGTGGCCGATGATGCGGCGGGCAAGGTCGAAGGCCGCCGGCATCAGCTCGGCATGCGGGACGACATGATTGACCAGGCCGAGCTCCACTGCGCGAGCCGCCGAAAAGGTCTCGCCGGTCAACAAGAGCTCCAGGCGCGCTTGCGCCCGGCGAGCCTCGGCAGGCGCTGCGTGCCGCCGAAGGTCGGCGGCATGGCCAGCCGGATCTCCGGCTTGGCGAAAAGCGCGCGGTCACTGGCGATCGCCAAAGGCACCGCTTCGGTGATCTCGCAGCCGCCGCCGAAGGCGAGGCCGTTGACGGCGGCGATGACGGGCTTTCGAAAAGCCTCCAGCCGTGCGGTGAGCCGCTGGCCGCGCATGACGAAATCGCGCAGCGCCGCATCCGCGCCGGCGGCGACGCTGAGCGAGAATTCATGGATGTCGCCACCGGCTGAAAACGCCCGCTCGCCTGCCCCGGTCAGGATGATTGCGCCGGCCGCGTCGTCGGTCTCGATCCGGTCGAGGATGGCGAGCAGCCGGTCGATGAGGGCGTAGTTCAACGCGTTGAGCTTCTCGGGACGATTGAGCGTGAGCACCGCGACGCGGTCGCGGATCTCGCAAAGCACGGGTTCGGTCATGGTCTTTCCTCAGCGATCCAGAATGACCGCCAACGGACCAGCTTTGCGATTGTTTGTATATTCCCTAGTCGGTATACTTGGCGGATGGAACAAGCCACCAGCCCAACCGCCCAGCGCATCGTCGATGCGGCGACGAAACTCTTCTATGCCGAAGGCATCGGGCGCGTCAGCGTCGACGCGGTGGCCGAGAAAGCCGGGCTCACCAAGCGCACGCTCTACTATCATTTCCGCAGCAAGGACGACCTGATCGCCGCCTATCTCGAAGGCCGCGACCAGCCCAACCTGAAGCAGATGTCCGGCTGGTTCGAGGCGCAAGAAGGCGGGCCGGACCAAAAGGTCGAGGCGATCTTCACCAACCTCGCCCGCGTCGCGACGCACCCGAAATGGAAGGGCTGCGGTTTCCTGCGCACGGTGGCGGAGTTGGCCGCGATGCCCGGGCATCCGGCGGTTAAGGCCGGCTCGCGCCACAAGGCGCGGTTCGAGGCGTGGCTGGCCGACGCGCTGTCAGGCCTTGGCGTCGCCGACGCCGAGGCGCTGGCGCGCGAGATCGTGCTTTTGCTGGACGGCGCGTTCTCGGTGATGCTGGTGCATCGTGACGTGGCATATGTCGAAGCGGCCGGACGAGCAGCGGCGACGCTGGTCAGGCTGCGGATGGCGGCTCCGCCAGCAGCCACTCGCCGGCGGCGTGGGCGGGTGCTCGCTCGGGCGCCAGGATCGAAAGGCTGAGGCCGGTCGGCACGCGCCGGTCCGGAAACGGCGCGACCAGCGAGCCGGCGGCCAAGGCGCGCGACACCAGCGCCTCGTGGCCCATCAACACGCCGGCGCCGTCGACCGCCGCCTGCAGCGCCATGCCGGGCCAGGTCGTGTCCCACAACAGAAGCTGCAATGCGAGATCGGCGGGCGTTTCCAGTTGCCGGGCCAGCGCCGGCGCGCAGACGGGCCGTGCCTAAACGAAGCACGTCCTGCCTGTGATGTGCATCCACCAACCGTCCTGAAGCGAGTCAGCCCGGTTTTTCGAGGCGCGCGCAGGTACGCTTTGCTTTCCAGCGCTTTATCGCCCAAATTCAGCGGGGGCGGCGGAACCGTCCGGCGTTTTGGGCAAAGCGAGATGAGAGGGCCAACGGCGAGACACAGACGCGCTACCGGCGGGGATCCTTCGTCGACATCGAGCAGCGACGCGAACCGTCCACCGGGCAGGCCGGCGCCTTTGTTCAGCGTGCTGATCCCTTTTCACAACAGGCGGCGCATGCTGCTCAGGGCGCTGGCAAGCGTTGCCGGCCAGTCGTTTCCGGATTTCGAGATCGTCCTGGTGGATGACGGCTCGAGCGACGGTTCGCTGAACGCCGCCGAGGACTATTTGTCCGGCAAGAAGCTCGGCTTCAAGAGCGTCCGGTTGCCGAACAATTCGGGCATCCCCGCGGCGCGCAACGCCAGCCTTGCCGCCGCCGGCGGCAGCGTCGCCGCCTTCCTGGACAGCGACGACGCGTGGCATCCGCACTATCTCTCGATCATCCAGGCCGCCTATGCGGCGGCAAGGCTGCCGCTGTTCGTTTCCACCGACTATCTGAGCGACGGCCCCAGTTACGCCGGCTCTGTCAAACAATTCGATCCGCCACGGGCGCCGTTCGATCCGATCGAACTCATGATCACCCGTCCGTTCATCCACACGATGAGTTGCTTCAGCGCCCCTATGGCTCACCTCGTCGCGGTGAGCGGGTTCAATGAAAAATTGCCGCGCTTTTCGGACCTCGACCTCTACATACGCCTGCTCGGCTCCGCCGAGTCCGCCACGGGTGGAGCAGCGAAAGCCGCAGAGCATGTCCATATCCCCCAGATAGGGGTCCTCAAATCGATACACCTCGAAAGCCGCCGGCTTGCCGACTATGAAAGGGACTGGGAAGCCGGCAAGAATAGGTTTCTGGAAACGATCTTCAAATACCCGTTCATGCGCTCCAGGCGAGGCCTGCGAGAAGAAAGCGCCCAGGCCCTCACGAGAGGCCAGGCCCGGTTCTTCGAGAACTTTCGCGGCTGATATCCGCCGTCGCCTTTCTGCGAAAAGCTGCGCCGCGCCTTTGCTCCAATCACTTCAGTAGCCGCCGGGCGGGATCTGCGCCTCCGGATCGGGGCGGACCTGGATATCCAGGAGGTTTTCGGCATCCTGCGTAAAAAGGCTGTCGGGATGGGTCTCGACGAATGCCTCCAGGGCCGCCGGATCGTCGCTGCTGATCGCCTGGCGATACTCCGTTTCGACAGCGTCGGAGGTGTCGGGTGCGGGCTTGGCCGGAGCCGCGATGCCCTCGTCCTCGATCTCGTTGGACGGTTTGACCTGTATCGCCACGTGCTCGCTGTAGGCAAGGCCGACGCCGCTTCCGATGCCAAGCGCCCCAGCTCCAAGTTCGACCTTGCATGGCTTGTCGTCGAAGCATCCCAGTTTCGCTTCGACTTCAGCCAGGGTGGCGTGCAGGTTGCCGCTGCCGCCCATTACGGTTCGCGTGAACTTGCCGTCTTCGTCGACATCCGGCTTGCCGAAATAATTGGCAAAGAGTTCGACCTCTGGTCCCTTGGCGCCGCCGCCGATGGAGCCGCCGATCTCGCCCTTGTCGCTTACCCCGGCTTTCGCCTCCGCTCCGGCTGAGCCGATTTTCGAGACCATGCCGTATTCGTAACCGGATCCGTCAGGCATGAAATGGCCGGTCGCCTCGCGGGCGGTGCCATAGTCCACGCCGGCCTCGGCCGAAGCAAACGGCATTTCCTGCGAGGATTCGTTCTTGTGGTGCTTGCTGTGGAGAACGTTCAGCACGTCCGATCCGCTAAGGATCTTGCCGGCTTCGCCATCCTCGCTGGGAAGCACCAGCGGAACCTCTACCTTCTTCCTGACGTCGAGCTCCGCTCCGGTGGTCTTGTCGACGATCAACTCGCCATTCGAGCCCGGCCTCAGTTCAACCTCGCCGAAGAATTCGCCGGTCGTTCGATTCTTGATGACGAAGAGATCGACGCCATTGACCTTGCCTATGGATACGACCTTCAGTTTTTCGTCATATTGGCCAATGTAGTTGCGCACCGAAATAAGCTGGGCGGGCGTTAGATTGTAGCCATGCAATGTCTGGCTGATGGGCCCGAGCGCATGGCCATCGGCCTTGTAGGCAGCCTGGGTTCGCTCCACGACCGATGGCAGGACGGGAACCTCAACGCTAGCCGCCGACACGACCGCTGTCTCCACGACCAAAATAGTCGCGGCGACCGAACTCTTCGCGATCTTTCGACCGAGCTTGACGCGCCTGGGCTTTTTCATCGCCCCCCCAATGCGACCCGTTCCCTTGAGTCAGGCTAGCATGGTTGGCGGCCCGACGGCTACGGGGTGCCGGTCACATGCAATGGCTCGATGACGAACTTCTCTATTCTTATGCCTACCGGCCGGTTGGCCTCGGGTGAGCCCTCGACCGCGCCGGCCGCGACCATTGCGCATTCGAAGTCGAACCGCAGGTAATGGTCGGGCGCATAGGCTCTTTTCGGCACGATGAGCAGCACATCCTCGCGCCCGACAACCGGCCGGTCCAGAAGCAGCACGCCGTTGAGCGAGATGCGCAGCGTTTGCGGCCGTTGCCCTTCCTTGCGGACCGGAGCGCTCACCCGCATGGTGACGAAGGATTCGGCGGCGGTCTCGAAATAGAAGCCGCCCAGCGACGCGAAGGTGTCCCGCGAACCGGCGCCCAGGCCGTCCGGCTCGTGCCAGCCGACGAGCAAGTGTTTCCCGCAATCCGCATCGGAGGTGAAATCGACGACCTGCCAGGGTCGCCAGAAGCCGAACTTATGGCTGCCGGGGTTGTAACGTTCGACGGTGAGGCTGAGCAGGCGGGCGCCCGGAACGTCGTCCGGCTCATCCTCGTAAGGCAGGATGTTCCAGCAGCGGATGTGGAGGCCGATCCTGCCCTGGTTCGGGACCTTGCCGCGCGGCACCACCAGCATGAGCGTGGGTGTCCGGCGCAGGTCGATGATGTCCTCGACGATGCCGGGCAGGATGGCCTGTACGCGCCAGTCGCCGTCGGCGTGGATTGACGGGCGTTCGAACTCGATCCGGACGAGCAGCCGCTCCATCGCCGCGTCGAGGACGGCGAAGCGGACGACGCCGTTGAGGCGCGACAGCCGCGGCCGCCCCGCCGCGTCGAACGACCAGCCGATGCCGAGCAGGCTGCGCAACCCCTCCTGCCCAGCTTCGAAACGGCCGCCGATCAGGACTGGCGGATAGGGCCGGGCCGGCTGCGCCGCCTCGCGCGCCCGAATGGTGACCAGCGCGACCGAGGTTATGCGGGTCGATGAACTCGTGGGATCGGAGACCGCAGGTATCGCCGCGTCGGGAAACTCGAAATCGAGCAGCACGATGTCGTCCGCCGACCTGCCCGGAAGCTCGAAGGTGATCGTCTCCTGGCCCTTGATCAGCCTCTCGAGAAGAGGCTTGCCCTCAAGGGACAAAATCATCCGCTGGCCAGCCTTTGCCGCCGCGCCGGCAAGGGCGCAACGGTCAGATCCACCGAAAAAGGCGATCGTCCGGGAGGCAGCCGGAACATCAGCCCGGCCCGTTCGGCCGTCGCCCAACTGCGCCAATTGTCGACTTCGCTCAATCCGAAACGTTGAAAGTGCCGGCCGTCGCCGCCGCGTCCGAAATCGTAGGAGCGGTCGAGGTCAAGCGTGGACACGGCGGCGGGAACGGATCCCTTGCCCATCCACGCGAACCGCCGCGGCGACCTGAATCGCTCGGCAAATCGCGCAAGAGGTCCGTCCCCTGCCCCCATCAACGCCCTGAAGGCGCTGCGCCCCAGCCGACTTCTAGCGGTGGAAAGGAAGACGAGCGCCAGGTGCAGCGCCATCTCGCCGGGCGGCGCCCCGCTTCGGGCCACCTGGACGGCCAGGCTGCGCTGTATCTCCCGCAGCGTCTTTTTCGGGAAGGCCGGCCTTCCCTGAAGCATGTAGAGCGAGGCGGCGATGCGCCGGACCAAGCTGAGGCGGACGAAGCCGTCGGCCCCGGGCACAAGCCGCGGCAAGGCCTCGACAATCTGCCGCCACACGATGACGTGGTTGCGCACGATCTGCAGGCTGCGCGCGTCGTCCTCCTGCGCCCTATACCAATTGTTCGCGTCGTGGACCCTGTAGGCGCCGAGAATCTCGCGCACGACCGCGACCCGGCCTTGCATGGCGGCGGTCAGCGTCAGGTAGGTGTCGGCGCAAATCTTCCAGCTATCCTCCGGCATCGGAGCGATGCGATCGAGGGCCGAGCGCCGGAACAGGTTGCCGCTCGTCGGCATGAAGCGGAAATGCCCGGAGGCGCAGATCTGCTCCAGCAATTGCCCGCCTTCCACCCTCTCGCAGAAGGGATGGAGCCCCGTGCGTGCGCCGTCGGTGTCGATGGTCGCCAAATAGAACTGGACGAGCGTGGCATCGGCACTCGTCGCCGTCAGCAGGCGCTCGACGGCATTCGGCTCTAGCCGGTCATCGGCATCGAGGAAGAGAACCCACTCGCCCCTGAGGGCCGACAGACCGGTGTTCATGGCCGCCGCCTGGCCGCCATTGGCGCGCCGTATGACCGTCAGCCCGGGATGTTCGGCCTGCAACTGCCGCAGCACGGTTTCGGAATCGTCGGTCGAGCCGTCGTCGACGATGATGGTTTCGACCAGGGGATAGCTTTGGGACAGCGCGCTCCCGGCGGCTTCGCGAAGAAAGCGGGCATAGTTGAAATTGGCAATGACGATGGAAACCAGCGGCGCGGCCGCGCCTGCTTCCAGCGACAATTTCGAGGCACGATCCGTCATTGGCGTGGACAGCGGCTGTGGACCCCCTCATCACTGGCACGTCGGCCGGACGCTGGCAATATTAGCGTCCTCGCATTGGCTCCGGCCGCCTTGGGGGCGAGAACCTTGACGGCGCGACGAGCGACAGTCTGTAATCGCGGCAAACCCGGCGGACAGCAAAGGCCATCATCATGGAAAAGATCATCCTGGACTGCGATCCGGGGCACGACGACGCGATCGCTATCCTGCTTGCCGCCGGCAATCCCAACGTCGACCTGCTCGGCATCACCACGGTTTCGGGCAACCACAATGTCGAGAACACCACCCGCAACGCGCTGTCGGTGTGCACGGCCTATGGCATCAAGGTGCCGGTGGCCAAGGGCTCGCCCGGGCCGTTGATCAGCGACCAGGTGCTGGCTGTCGAGATCCATGGCGAGACCGGGCTCGACGGCCCCGAACTGCCGCCCGCCTCGTTCGAGCTCGACAAGCGCCATGCCGTCGACTTCATCATCGACACGGTGATGGCGCATGAGCCGAAGACGGTGACGCTGGTGCCGGTCGGCCCCTACACCAACGTCGCGCTTGCCGTGCGCAAGGACCCGCAGAATCGTCAGCCGCGTGAAGAAGGTCGTCGCGATGGGCGGCGCCTACACGCGCGGCAACATCACGCCGGCGGCCGAGTTCAACGTCTACGGCGACCCGGAGGCCGCCGACGTGGTGTTCCGCGCCGACTGGGACGTGACCATGGTGGGGCTCGACCTCACCCACCAGGCCTTGGCCACCCCGGACCTGCAGGACCGGGTGCGCGCCGTTGGCGGCCCGATGGCCAAATTCATCCTCGACATCTGGGAATTCATCGCCACCACGCATGGCGGCCTGCTGCAGATCGAATACCCCGCCATCCACGACGCCTGCTGCGTGGCGGCGATGATCGACCCGACCGTGTTCACCATCGAAAAAGCCGACATCCGCGTCGAGATCGCCGGACGCTGGACCAAGGGCATGACGGTCTGCAATTTCGAAAAGATGGGCGGCATGCACCACTTTGGTGGTACGGCCAGCGAACAGGTGAATTTCCGGCATAACGTGGCGATGAAGCTGGATCATGCGAAGTTCTGCGATTTGGTGGTGGATGCGCTGGAGCGGTTGGTAAGGGGGTGGGGTGAGGTGCGGGGGATTTTTAGGCAATCCGAGCGCCGTATTCGGGGCCGCAAGCGGACAGACGGCTTCTGGCATAAGCAAGCGATTGGCGGATGTTCAAGTCGGCGTAGGGTCGGTGAGGAAGTGCATGATGTTCACGCCTTCTCCAAGGAAGGCCATGAAATGCGGAGGGTTCTCGAACAGGCGGACGGCAGCATCGATGGTATGGGCCTCAGCCATAATGTAGCGGCAGAAAAGGTTCGCGGCGCCAGCGATGCCGTACCTGGCAACGCGCGCCGCGTTCTCACAGATCGGTAATGGACGGCAATGACCAGAGTTCCGTTTAGGGTTCTCGAGGTGCTCGATAGGGATATGCTCCCGCACGGTCCGTTACCTGTATCTAGCGGGGCAACCTTTCCGCTGCATCACCGCTGGCTTACCAATCCGTAAGGTCCGTTGCCAGCGCGTTTTCATGAACCTGTCATGTCCGCTCGCCTATCGTTGATCCATCGCGGGGTTGCGAGATGAGGGACGCTTCAATGAAAACGCTATCTCTGGCGCTGGCAGCGGGCACGCTGACGGCGGCGTTGGCTGGTGCGCTGTCTGCTTCCAGCGCCGTCGCCGCACCCTACAAGCACGTGCTGCTCGTCAGTGTCGACGGGCTTCATGCGCTCGATCTGGCGAACTATGTCGCCGCAAATCCGGCAAGCTCGCTCGCGGCGCTCGCTCATACGGGGATTTTCTATCCCAACGCGCTGACCAGCGCCCCGTCCGACTCTTTCCCTGGCTTTGTTGCACAGGTGACCGGTGGCACGCCCAAATCGACGGGCGTATACTATGACGACAGCTACGACCGCACGTATTTTGCCCCGGCTTCGGATTGCAAGGGCGAGGCGGGCGCCGAGGTAGCCTTTGCTGAGAACATCGACGTCGATTCGACACGCCTCGATGGTGGCGGCAGGCCGGGCGATTTCCGCAGTCAGATCGACCCGGCAAAGCTGCCGATGACCCTGATCAACGGCAAATGCTCGGTGGTCTATCCGCATGATTTCGTGCGGGTCAACAATATCTTCGAAATCGTGAAAGCGCATGGCGGCCGCACGGCCTGGTCCGACAAGCACCCGGCCTACGAATGGCTGAACGGACCTTCGGGCAAAGGCGTCGACGACCTCTACGCCTTGGAACAGGACAGCTTGATTTCCGGCACGAAGGTCAAGACGACGGGCAGCTTCAAGGCCGAGCGTGACTTTGATGAAGCGCGGGTCCATGCGGTGATCAACGAAATCAAGGGCCTCGACAGCACCGGCTCGCATCCGGCGGCGGTTCCCACGCTTTTCGGCATGAATTTTCAGGCGGTGAGCGTGGGCCAGAAGCTTCCCAAGGCCGGCCCCGGCGACGAGGCCGGTCTGGTCGGCGGCTATCTGGACGCCAGCGGCGCGCCCAGCAATGGTCTTGCCGGGCAACTCGCCTATGTGGACGGCGCCCTCGGCGAACTGATGGCTGCACTCAAGCGCAATCATCTCGCCGACTCGACGCTGATCATCCTTGCCTCGAAGCATGGCCAGTCGCCCATCGACCCGGCGACGTTCCAGCCCCTGGACGATGATCCATACACCAAGACGCCGGGCTATGCCTTCCACATCGCCGACGACGCCGCGCTGATCTGGCTCAAACCGCAAGACAGGGTCAAGAACATCGCGGCGGCGCAGGATTATCTCGAGAAATCGAGCAAGGCTGAAGGCATCGCCCAGATCCAGCCGCCGAATGCGCTGGCTCTCGCCTATCAGGATCCGGCCACCGACAGCCGTACGCCGGACTTCATAGCCACGGTCAATCCGGGTGTGGTCTACACATCTGGTTCGAAGATTGCCGAGCACGGTGGCGCCAATGCAAACGATCGCAACGTGGCGCTTCTTATCAGCGGTCCTTCGCTCAAGCCGATGTCGGTGCCAACCCTGGTGCAGACGACACAGGTAGCGCCCACCATCCTGCGGGCTCTTGGCTATGACGCGAACGAACTCCAGGCTGTGAAGCTCGAAGGCACCCAGGAGTTGCCGGCGATACCGTTCTAAGCCTGGGGTCATACCGTCTCACAATTGGCCGCCGGGCATGCTCGGCGGCCAATGGTTTGTGACTAGAAATGCTTGCAGACAGGTGACCGCATCGCCGATGGCAGGCTGCATCGAACTGGCCTTGCGTTGGTTTGAGTTCCCCCCGCTTGGCCTTGATCCGCAGCAAGCTGGCCATCATTCCGCTATTTCGTGTAGTCGAATTCGCGCTACGACGTGATGGTCTAGTCTCTTGCGGGGCAGACAAAGGCGCACCATTGGGTCGTCGACACCGACCAAGACTGGAGCCGAACGACCCCTTTCGGAGAACGCATCGCCACCCCGGAGGGCCGAAATGAGGCGCTTTGCCGACCGACGGCTACGGGGCCGCAGAGAGGAACGTCCGCTTCCGGACTGAAGTCAGCAACAGCGGCCATTTTCTAGCGGCCCCGTTGCGGACCAAAACATCACAAACAATCCGTTTGGCAGCTGGCTGGAAGAGTAACGGTCTGGCATCGCGCCGCTCGCCAACGGTGACGATCCGATGTCTGCGTCCGATCGAAAAACGCTCCCAGCGCTCACCGTCGGACTCATTGGACGAAGCTCTCGATGTGTTTGAAGCCGAGCTTCGTCATCCGAAGCGACGCGGCATTGCCCCCCGCTGCCTCGGATGGGCGGTGAGCAACCTCTGCAAGTCTGCCTTGCCCGCGGCATTTCCGAGCTCTGCCGATCGCCTGTAGAATTCAAGGGCTTTCGTTCGATCAGGTGCCTGGCCGAGTCCTTTTTCGTACAAGGCTCCGAGGTCATCCAGCGCGGCGGGATTTCCGAGGTCGGCGCTTTTTTCAGCCAGACAAAAGCCTCCTGATAGTCGACCGCGATGCCGCGACCCCACTCGTACATGAGGCCGAGACTTCGCTCCGCGCCGGGATCATTTTGCTCCGCGGCCAGCTGGTACCAATGCAGAGCCTGCGCGTCGCTTTGCTCAACCCCGTTTCCTGTGAAGTAGCACCAGGCTAGATTGTGCTGGGCCTGAGCGTCGCCTTTCCGCGCGGCGATTTCGAACAAGCCCGCGGCGCGCCGGTAGTCCTTGGTGACACCGCGGCCGGCGGCATAGAGCGCACCCAGGTTGGTGATGGCGCCAGGCCAGCCCTGCGCCGCGGCCTTCTCATACCAGAACGCTGCTTCTGCCGGGTCGAGGGCGACGCCTTTGCCCTTCTCGAAGAAAGCGCCCAGAAGACTCTGGGCCATCGGCTCTCCAAGCTGCGCGGCAGCGGTGTACCAAGGGATGGCGGTGGCGATATCCTGATTGACGCCCCTACCGTGCTCATACAAGCTGCCAATACCGGTCAGCGCGAGGGGCTCATGCTGATCGGCCGCCTTCTGGTACCACGCCATGGCCTGCGCATAGTCCCGGCCAACACCTTCGCCCCTCTCATAGGCGGAACCCAGGTCGAATTGCGCAAGCGCCGCGCCCTGGACCGCGGCTTGGCGGTAAAGCTCAACCGCCTTTGCCCGATCTTTCGATACGCCTCGGCCATCCCAATACATCGTAGCAAGGCTGATCTCCGATTGCGCAAAGCCCTGCGCGACCGCTTTGCTATACCAAGCAACGGCCTGGGCGTGGCTGCGCCCAACGCCGATGCCCTCTTCGTATAGGTATGCCAGATTGTGTTCAGCCTGCGCGTCGCCCTTATCCGCCGCGCTCTGGAAATAGCCAGCAGCGCGTTGCGGGTCTGGCGAAACACCGCAGCCGAGCATAAAAATGAAACCAAGATTGTTAAGGGCCTTGGCTTGTCCCTGGGCGACCTCATTTTTCAACCGGGATTTCGCGGTCGCATAGTGCAGATCGCCACAGGTGCTTTGCTTTGTTACGGTAATGTCGCGCGCTGCGGCGGGCAAGGCGATGCAGATGAATCCAATTAAATTTGCGGTCGCCAGGATTAAAAGCCGGGCCAAAGGTTCCTCCCCATTACCCATGCAAGCTGAAAGGACTGCGTGAGCAAGTCAACGGCTACACCAACTTCGTCTGATACCTCAATGAAGAGTAGTGTACAAATATCCGTGATGATTATGAGATGTCTGCTTCCGATCGGTCGCGTGGCCGACTTCAACGGCTGGCTTGAGGCGCGAACCTGACGCTCACTAAGCCACCCAGCTCTTGACGAAAATCCGCGCGCCTGTTTGAGACTCCAGCGCAAATGAGACATTCGCTCCCTGCGGAGACGATCAACCGGGTGGCCAACCTGTGAAGCACCTCTTTCGATGGCTCGCCGCTCTCATCCTAACCTCCGCCATCACCGGCTGCACCAGCGTTTCCTATTACGCGCAGTCCGTCGCTGGCCATGTCGAGATCATGGCCGCGCGGAAGAATGTTGCAGGGCTCATCCAAAATCGTGCGACGCCTGCACCCTTGCGCGCGAAGTTGACGTCGGCCAGCGCCATACGGCGCTTTGCCTCGGAAGAACTGGCGGAGCCCGATAACTCAAGCTACCGCTCTTATGTCGACATCCATCGGGACAATGTGACCTATGCCGTTTTTGCCGCGCCGCGCTTCTCGCTCACGCCGGTGACATGGTGTTTTCCGGTCTTTGGCTGCGTTCCCTACCGGGGTTATTTTTCCCCGAAATCGGCGGCTGAAAGCGCTGCCGACCTGCAGCGGAAGGGGCTGGACGTCTATGTTTCGGGCGTCACCGCCTATTCCACGCTGGGCTGGTTCAGCGACCCGCTGCTCTCGACCATGCTGCGCCAGGACGACGCCTATATCGCCAGCCTCATCTTTCATGAGCTGGCGCATCAGACAATCTATGTGAACAACGATTCGGCGTTCAACGAGGCTTTCGCGGTTTCCGTCGAAACCAGCGGCACCAGGAAATGGCTGCGCGCCACGGGAAATCGCGCCGGGTTGCGCCGCTACGAAACGAACCGCCGGCGCAGCGCCGATTTCCTGCGGCTGATCGCGCAAACGCGCGACGAGTTGGCCCAGGTCTATCGAAGCCCCCGGACGCCGGAGAAGATGGCGGCGGCCAAGGCAGCCACGATCGACAGGCTCAGGGTGCGCTACCGGCAGATGCGCGACAGGCGATGGGGCGGGTATCGCGGCTATGACGCCTGGTTCGCCGCCCCCATCAACAACGCCAAGCTCGCCGCGACGTCGGTCTATGGCGAACAGGTTCCGGCATTTCTTCGCCTGTTAGATCTGTGCGGTGGCGATTATCCGAGGTTCTATGCGGCGGTTCGCCGGATCGGACATTTGCCCCAAGCTTCCCGTGCCCAGGCGCTGAAGACCGTGGCTGCGTGCGATTGACTTTTTGGCGGCAAGGGCGGGCGGCCGCGCAGCCCGGCCTTGCGCGGTGCTGGCCCGGGTGCCGCTCGGGTGACAATCGCATAGGGCGCTCCCTCTCTCCGTCTCGGCTTCGCCACGCCACCTCCTCCCCCACCTTCGGCGGGGGCGAGGAACCCAGGCTTTCCAAGGTCGCGACATTGGCGATTGGCGTTTCCTCGCCCCCACAAAGTGGGGAGGTGGCTCGGCGCGTAGCGCCGAGACGGAGCGGAGCAGCGCTGCCATCTGCGATTGCGCTCGGCCGATAAACAAAAAAGGCCCCCTTTCGGAGGCCTTTTCGCAACTTACTCGATTGTATAACCCTGCCCTATTTCCCGGCCATCGCCTTGGCGTTCTCCGGCGTGATCGCGGTGGTGTCCACGGTCACCGTGGCGTCCACCGAGGTGGCGCAGTCGAGCAGTATCTTCTTCGACATGTCGATCGCTTCCTTGGCTCCCGTCGGGTAGGTAAAGGTCGCCGCCCAGTCGCCCTTGGCGACGGCCTCGATGCCGCCAGCCGGGCCCGGCAGGCCGTCGGTGCCGATGATCTTGACGTCCTTACCTGCACCCTTGGCGGCGAGCAGCGCGCCGGCTGCCATCATGTCGTTGGAGGCGTAGAGCACCTTGATATCCGGGTGCGCCTGCAGCATGGCGGCAAAGGCGGTCTGGGCTTTATCCGGAACCCAGTCGGCGGCCTGCTCGGCGACGATCTGGATCTTTGCATTGCCCTTCACGCCTTCCTTGAAGCCGTTGAGGCGCTCCACCGCCGGCGTCGAGCTCGGCAGGCCTTCCAGCACCGCCGCCTCGCCGCCATCAGGCAAAAGCTTCGACGCGGTGTACTTGCCGGCTTCCTGGGCGATCTTGAAATTGTCGCCGCCGATGAAGGCGGTGTAGTCCTTGCCTGGGTCGCCGACGGTCTTGCGGTCGAGCTCGATCACCGGGATGCCGGCATCCATGGCGCGCTTCACGGCCGGCGTCAGCGGCGCCGCCTCGAAGGGCGAGATCAACAGGATGTCGACCTTCTGGGTGATGAAGTTGTCGACCTGCGAGGTCTGCGTGTTGACGTTGCCGGCGCCGTCGGCGATCTGCAGCGTGAAGCCCGGCACTTGCTTGGCCGCCGCCGTCAGCTCGTCATTGACGTGCTGGCGATAGGGCTCGGCGTTGTTGGCCTGCGAAAAGCCGATGACGAACTGGCCGTCCTTCGAGCAGGCTTTTACCAGCGGGCCGGCCGCATAGGCGCTGCCCGCGATGCACAGGCCGGCGCCTGCCAGAAGCGCGGCCTTGAGCACGCGCGATCCTGTTCTCGTTCTCATATCTACTCTCCTCCTCGTCCGGCGGGGGGCCGGACCTCTGGTTACAGTCGTTGGGTACTCTTCCCGGTGCCGCCGGCCTCCTATCGTCCCAATCCCTCGCGGCGGCGAACGAGGGATTGAAGCACTGCCGCGAGCACGATGATCGCGGCGGTCGCGAGCAGCTGCGTGGCGGGGGTGATGTTGTTGAGCTGAAGGATGTTGGCCAAAGCGCCAAGCATGATGGTGCCGGCCACGGTGCCGACCATCGAGCCGGCACCGCCGAACAAGCTGGTGCCGCCGATGACGACGGCGGCGATGGCCGTCAACTCATAACCCATGCCGTCATTGGCGCTGCCGAAGTTGAACTGGCCGGCATGCACGATGCCGGCAAGCGCGGAGGCAAAGCCGGTGATGGCGTAGACCGCGATCTTGACCATCGAGACCGGTACGCCGGAAATGCGCGCGGCGCGCTCGTTGCCGCCGACGGCGTAGACGTAGCGACCGAAGCGCGTGGTGTTGAGCACGATGGTGGCGATGGCGGCGAAGATGATGAAGACGATGGTCGCCACCGGCACGGTGTTGTCGAACAGCCGCTCGCCCAGCACCGCGAACACCGGCGGCGCTAGGCCCGGCCCGTCGCCATAGGAGATGTTGATATACTGGTTGCCGGAGACGATCAGCGCCAGACCGCGCGCCGCCTGCAGGCCGGCCAGTGTGACGATGAACGGCTCCAGCCGGAAGCGCGTCGAGATGGTGCCCTGGACAATGCCGAAGACAATGCCCATGACGAGCACGGCCAGGATCGTCGGGATCAGGCCGAAGCCGCCGGAAATCATCATCGATGCGGTCACCACGCTGGAGAGGCCCAGCACCGCGCCGACCGAAAGATCGATGCCGGCGGTGATGATGACGAAGGTCATGCCGATGGCGATGATGCCAGTCTCGGACACGGCGCGCACGATGTTGGCGATATTGTCGGGGTTGAGGAACAGGATCTCGCCATGGCGTCTGGGCGAGAAGATGATGCCGCCGATCGCCACCAGCACCAGGCCGATCAGGCTCTGGAAGCGCACGACGATGGCCAGCGGGTCGACACGACGCTTGGGCGCTGACGCCGGACTTAGCACCGCCGGATTTGCCGCTACCTCAATCTTCTCGTCCGACATCAGGCCTCCCTGCCATTGGCCGCGGCAAGCACGGTGTGCTCGTCGACGCCGCCCTTGAATTCCGCCACATTGCGCCCCTGGCGCAGCACCACGATGCGGTCGCAAAGCCCGATCAGCTCGGGCATCTCGCTGGAGGCGACCAGTATGCCCAGCCCCTGCGCGGCAAGCGCGCGCAGCCTGGCGTAAATCTCGCCTTTGGCGCCGACATCGACGCCGCGCGTCGGCTCGTCGAGCAGCAGCAGGCGCGGGTTGCCGAGGATCTCCTTGGCCAGCACCACCTTCTGCTGGTTGCCGCCCGACAGCGAGCCGACGGCGATATCCGGGTTCTTGGGGCGGATATCGAACTGGCCGAAGGATTGTCGGACAGCCTCGGCCTGGCGGCGCGGCGACATCAGGCCTGCCGGCGAGATGCGGCGGATCACCGACATCACAAGGTTGAGGCCGACCGCCATCCGCAACATCAAGCCGCTGCCGCGCCGGTCGTCGGTGACGAAGGCGATGCCGGCCTTGCGCGCCGCGTGGATGGAGTGGAGTTTTACCGGCCTGCCGTCGACCGCCACCTCGCCCCGCCAGCGGCCGGCAAGGCCGGTGCCGTAGAGGGCGGACAAAAGCTCGGTGCGCCCTGCCCCCATGATGCCGGCGAGGCCGACGATCTCGCCTTGCCTGACCTCGAGCGAGACATCGTCCGGCGGCTGCCAGCCAGCGCTCTGGCTGGAGAGTTTGAAGCTGGCATGCTTGAGGCTGAGCAGCGTCTTGCCGGGGCTAGCCGCGCGTGCGGGATAAAGCTCGTCCAGCGGCCGCCCGACCAGCAGCCGCACCAGCTCGGCCTGCGGCGCGTGCGGCTCGGTGACGCCGGCAACGCGGCCGTCGCGCATCACCGTCACCCGGTCGGCGATCTCGGGCACCTCTTCCAACCGGTGCGAGATGTAGACGATGCCGACGCCGGTCGCGGCGAGCTTCCGCATGATGTCGAACAGGCGCTCGACCTCACCGACCGTAAGCGCCGCCGTCGGCTCGTCCATGATCAACACGCGCGAGGCATAAGACAGCGCCTTGACGATCGCCACCACCTGGCGCTGGCCGATGGAAAGCTCGGCGACAAGGCGCGCCGGGTCGATGGCAAGCTCGATCGCCTGCAGCCGCTGCTTCGCCTCGCGGCGCATCGCCGGCACGTCGAGCATGCCGCCCCGCATCAGCTCGCGGCCGAGGAAAAGGTTCGCCGCGACGTCGAGCGAGGGCACTAGGTCGAGCTCCTGGAAGATGGTGGCGATGCCGGCGCCTTGAGCCTCGCGTGGGTTGTTGAAGCGCACCGGCTTGCCGTCGATGCGGATCTCGCCTTCGTCCGGCGTATGGACGCCCGACAGAAGGTTCATCAGCGTCGACTTGCCGGCGCCGTTCTCAC
This sequence comes from Mesorhizobium sp. ORM8.1, assembly GCF_053005525.2. Taxonomy (NCBI): domain Bacteria; kingdom Pseudomonadati; phylum Pseudomonadota; class Alphaproteobacteria; order Hyphomicrobiales; family Phyllobacteriaceae; genus Mesorhizobium; species Mesorhizobium sp. ORM8.1. The sequence continues at coordinate 709,610 of NZ_CM132600.1, forward strand.
CGAGCAGCGCGTGGATCTCGCCGGCCTTCAAGTCGAAGTCGACGCCGCGCAGCGCCTGCGCGCCGCCGAAGCTCTTGACCGCACCGGTCATGGACAGCAGCGGCGCGCTCATATTGGCCTCCCGGGGGCCGGCTTGGCGCAGGATTGGCGCGCCTGCAATGTCGCCTGCAGCCGCACCGCGCGCGGTGGCGCCCCGCTGGAGGCGATGCGGGCGCTTAGCAGCGCGGCCGCCTGGCGGCCGATGTCGGTGCAGGGCTGCTCGACCAGCGTCAGGCGCGGCTCGAAACAGTCGGCCCATTCGAAATCGTCGAAGCCGACCAGCGAGAGATCGCGGGGGATGGAAAGCCCCTTCTCGCGGACGGCGCGGACTGCTCCGATGGTGGTCATGTTGTTGCCGGTGACCAAAGCGGTGGGCGGCTCAGGCAGCGACAGGATCGCATGCGTCGATGCCGTAGCGCTCGCCGTGTCGACATTCTCCGGCGAGACATAGTGCTCAAGGCAGTCGAGTCCATTGGCGGCAAGCGAGGCCTGGAAAGCCTCGATGCGCTCGCGCGTCGTCGCCAGCCCCGGCTGTCCGGCGATGTAGCCGATGCGCTTGTGGCCGAACGAGGCGACATGGTCGATCAGCGCGCGCATCGCGGTGTCGTTCTCGACGCCGATCTGGTCGAAGCGGTCGTCGGCGAAGCGGTCGATCAGAACGCAAGGCAGCTTCTTTTCGGCAAGATAGTCGATGGCGCGCTGCGGCGAGCCGGACGGCGCCAGGATGACGCCATCGACGCGGCGCTGGTGGAAGGCGCGCACCACCTGCAGCTCGCGGTCGGGGTCTTCCTGCGTGTCGGAGAGGAAGACCATCAGACCGAGGCGCGCGCATTCGGCCTCGACCGCGCAGATGATGTCGGTGAAGTAGGGATTGGAAATCGCCGAGATGGCGAGACCGACGCTGTTGGTCGAGGCCACCTTCAGCGAGCGCGCCAGCTCGTTGGGCTGATAGCCCATGGCGGCGATGGCGTCATTGATCAGCTGCGCCTTCTCGGGCGAGACGAAGCGCGTGCGATTGACGACATGCGATACGGTCGAAATCGAGACGCCGGCGCGGCGCGCGACTTCAGCCATGGTCGGCATGGCGATACAAGCGCAGTGCTGGCAAGCGCTCCTCCCTTCGATGCGTTTCCCATCCGCTCTGTGGCGGATTATGCCGAACCATAGAGTCATCGAAACGTTTGCGCAATCGCTTCGATAGCAGCGCGCGACAGATTTTATCGGTGCTGGAAAACTCGCAAAATCAGGCGGTGAAGGCGAGCCAGGCCGTGCCGGCGGCGAGCGTCACCAGTGTCAGCGGCAGGCCGACCCTGAAGAAGGCGGTGAAGGAAAGCTCCTTGCCCGCAGCCTTGGCCTGCTCGGCGACGATGAGGTTGGCGACCGAGCCGAGCAGCGTGAAATTGCCAGCCAGCGTCGAGCTCATCGCCACCACCAGCCAGGCACGTTCGGGGTTTTCCAGGCCCGGAATGAAGGGCCTGAGCGCCAATACCGCCGGCACGTTGCTCATGACGTTGGACAACACCGCGGTGAAGCCGGACAGACGCCAGACATCGTCGAGGCCGATGGTCTTGGCTGAGGCGATCATGTCGGGGGTGAGCAGCGTGCGCTCGGCGCCCGCAACCACCACGAACAGACCAGCGAACATGAACAGCAGCGGCCCGTCGATCTCGCGATAGATGCGCCGCGGTTTGACTGCGCGGGTAACCAGCAAAAGCGCTCCCGCAATCAGCGCCGCCTTGGCGACCGGCACGCCGGCGAAGAAGGCGATTGCCAGCGCCACGCAGACGATGGTGGCTTTCGCCACCTGTCCAGGCAGCATGCGGCCGCGATAGACCTCCGGGCTGAGCTCGGCGGGGCGTGAGAATTCGGCGCGGTAGATGATGCGGATGATGACGATGACCGCGGCGAGCCCAAACAACGCCACCGGCGCCAGCGCCAGCGCGAAGGCCGGATAGGAAATGCCCGACAGCGCGCCGATCACCATGTTCTGGGGGTTACCGGTGATGGTGGCGACGCTGCCGCAATTGGAGGCCGTGCAGGTGGCGATAAGATAAGGCACCGGATTGCGGTTGATGACGCGGGTGACGTGGACGACGATCGGCGCCATCACCAGGCAGATCGCGTCATTGACCAGGAAGGCCGAGAGCACGCCGGTGAGCAGCGTCACCATGACCAGAAGCATGAATGGCGCATGCGCGTGCTCGATGGCGTAGCCGCCGAGCGCTCTGAATGCGCCCGAGACCTTCAGATGCGCGACCACGATCATCATGCCGAGCAAGAGCGTGATGGTGTCGAAATTGATCGCCTTATAGGCGTCCTCGATGCCGATGGCGCCGATGGCGATCATGGCGGCGCCGCCGAGCAGCGCGATGCCGGCGCGGTCGAGCCTCAAGCCTGGGAAGCGGCCGACCGCAACGCCGGCATAGGTCAGCACGAGGATGAAAAGCGCGCCCACGCCGATCCATGTCATGTAGGAGAGATCCCCGCTGCCTGCCCTGCCCGGCCGCGATTGCCGGTGTTTCGCCGCACCACATTTAGCAAGGGCGGCGCAAAGGGAAAGCGCCTGGGCGCGCCTAAACTTTTTTCGCGTCGTTTCGTGACTTCAATATGTCAAAACTCTAATGTAAAGAATGCTGAAAGATATCTGACCGATAATCCCAGGCGTTGGGGGCGAAACGGATGAACACGGTCGAGGCGGAGCGTCGCATCCCGCAAAGGGAGACGCATTCACAGGAATGCCCGCGCTGTCGCGGGGCAAAGCAGGTTTTCGTTTGCGCGCGCTGGCTAAGCTCGAACGGTCATTGCTGCCCGGAAGGCACGCACCGGCTCGGTTGTCCGGGGCAAAGCATCGCGTGCCTGGATTGCGGCGGGCACGAAAGCGGCTAGCGATCGAGGAACTGTCGCGGTCAAGAGCGACCCGCCGTCCGCGGCGCTTATGCCGTGCCCGCCGGCGCCCTCATTAAAGTTTGATGTAGCGAACCCTGCCTAGTCTGCTGCAATCATTGCCTTTATGGACCTGACTATTGCCTTGCGCGCTGCCGGCGCTTACCACTTGCCGAACTTCACGATCTCCTCGGGCTCGGCAAGACAATGATCGCAAGACTGCGACGCGCCCTGCGCTGGCAAGCGCTTCCGCTGCTTGCGGGCTTTGCCATCGTCGCCGCGATCATTGGCGCGCGCGCCATTCTTGCCGAAAGCCAGATCGTCGACCGTGAAGCCAGCCGGGAGGCGATCGAGGCGCAGCAATTGCTCTCTGGCCTGCTTTCGCTCGCCCAGGATGCTGAAACGGGCCAACGTGGCTATCTGCTGACCGGCGAGAAGAGCTACCTTCAGCCTTACGAGCACGCGGTCGAGACCCTGCCGGCCCTGCTTGCGCGCATCGACGAGATGTTGCCGGCCGGCAGCGACCGGGCGCAGCAAGTCGCCGGCATCAAGGATGCGCTGGCACGCAAGCAGGCGGAACTGGCCGAGACGATCCGGCTCTACGACAGCGGCAACATGGCGAAGGCGCTGGAGATCGTGCGCGCCGGTCGCGGCAAGCTGGACATGGATCAGATCCGCGCCAATATCGACGCCATCCGGCGCATCGATGGCGCCAGCTTCAACGCGCGCGCTTTGCGCATGGAAGAGATCGAGGGCTGGCTGCGCGCCGGCTCCTTCGCGGCGCTGCTTGGCATCTTGCTGCTTGGCATCTACACGATCCGCCAGTCCAGCCGCCGCTTCAGCGAGGTGGTCGCCGCCCAGAATGAGCTGAGCGCCAAGAACGCGGCGCTCGTCAACGAGATCGAGACGCGCGAAAAGGCGGAAGCGCAACTGCGCCAGGTGCAGAAGATGGAAGCCGTCGGCCAGCTCACCGGCGGCATCGCGCATGATTTCAACAATATGCTGGCCGTCATCACCAGCGCCATGAACCTGGCGCAGCGCAAGCTGGCGCGTGGTGAGCATGACGTGCAGAGTTTTGTCGAGGCAGCCACCGACGCCGCGGCCCGCGCCGCCAATCTGACGGCAAGGTTGCTTGCCTTTTCCAGGCAGCAGCCGCTGGCGCCGCAAATCGTCGACGCCAACCGCCTGGTCACCGCCATGTCGGACCTGCTGCGCCGCACGCTGGGCCAAGGGATCGAGATCGAGACGGTGCTGGCCGGCGGATTGTGGAAAACCCATGCCGATCCGAGCCAGGTCGAAAACGCGCTCATCAACCTGGCGGTCAACGCACGCGACGCCATGGACGAGAAAGGCAAGCTGACCATCGAGACGGCCAATTGCTATCTCGACGAGGCCTACGCGGCGGCGCATCCGGAAGTGAAGGCCGGGCAATATGTCATGATCGCGGTGACCGACACCGGCGCTGGCATGCCGCCGGATGTGATCGCAAGAGCCTTCGAGCCGTTCTTCACGACCAAGCCGCTGACCAAGGGAACAGGGCTGGGGCTGAGCCAGGTGTTCGGCTTCGTCAAGCAATCCGGCGGGCACGTTAAAATCTATTCGGAACCGGGCGAAGGCACGACGATCAAGATTTATCTTCCCCGTTTCATCGGTTCGGACGAGGCGGCGCCGGCAAAGCCAAGCGCCAGAGGCGATGTGCCGGCGACCGAAATCATCCTGCTGGTCGAGGACGATGCCCGCGTGCGTGCGTCGACGGCGGCGGTACTGCTCGAGCTCGGCTACACCGTCGTCGAGGCGGCCGGCAGTGAGGAGGCGCTGCGCAAGCTGGCGGAGAACGCGGCGATCGCGCTGATGCTGACCGATATCGTCATGCCGGGCATGAATGGCCGCCAATTGGCGGAGGAAGCAAGGAAGCGCGGGGTCTCGGCGAAGGTGGTGTTCATGACCGGCTTCACCCGCAACGCGATCGTGCACAATGGCGTGCTCGACCACGATGTGCATTTCATCGCCAAACCGTTCACGCTTGAGCAACTGGCGACGAAACTGCGGGACGTGCTAGCCGCGGATTGAGAAGCTACCGCTGGCCGCGGGACGGTTTGTGCCGGTCTTAGATTCGTCCGAGCAAGACCAGGATGATAATGATCACCAGGACCAGCCCGAGGCCGCCGCCGCCATAGTAGCCAGTGCCGTAAAACGGTCCGCCGCCCAGGCCGCTGAAGCCACCCAGCAAAGCCAGAATGAGAATGATGATGAGAATTGTGCCGAGGCCCATGGTTCTTTCCCCTTTGTGATTGCGCGATCCCGCGCCTGGTTGTCGAGGAAATGAACTCACCAACGGCGCGCATGTTCCGCTGTATTTAGCCGGCGACCCTTTGAATTCACCCGGCTCGTCATGGAACCATTTTCCACATGGCAACGTTGGACGCAGCCCGCCGGCAAAATTGACATGGAGGGACAAGCATATGGGAGGGACAAGCATATGGGCGCATCAGTTCTCATCGGCATCCTGATCACCTTCCTGGTGATCATCCTCGTGCTCTATTTGGTGCAGCGCCTGCCGCTTGACGCCCGTGCGAGGCAGATCGCGCAGATCATCGTCATCATCATCGGCATCATTTCGCTGCTCAAATACCTTGCGGTGTTCTAGCCGCGATCCATATTCGATACCGGAACCAATCTTGGAAGCCGGTATGCCGTGAAGAACAACCTGTCGATCTTGCTTGTTGCCGGCATAGCCCTGTGCACCGCGAGCGCCGCCTATGCGCGGCCGGATACGCGCGCCATGACCTGCTCGCAAACGCGCGCGCTCATCCAGAGTAACCATGCTGTTGTGCTAACCACCGGTGCGAACACCTATGACCGCTTCGTGCGGCAGTTCGGTGTCGAGTGCGACTGGCCTGAAATACCGATTTCCATCAGCGTTCCGACACGGGACGGCGAGTGCTGGGTCTATCGTTGCGGGGAGCCGGCCTCCAACCTTTTCCCCAATTGAGTGGCGTTTCTTGCGCCGTGGCGCAAGAAACGCTGCAACCCCTCCACGGGTTGTTAGTGGGCAGCAGGAGGAACAGTCATGTCCAACGACATCATACGCAGCGGCAGTTGCCTGTGCGGTGGCGTGCAGTTCCAGGTGAGCGGTGAACCGCTGCGGGTCGGCCTTTGCCATTGCAAGGACTGCCGCAAGACAAGCGGATCGGCCTTTCATGCCTATGCCGTGTGGCCACGCCAGGCCTTCGAAACAACCGGCATCACCGGCACCTATGGCGCCAGAAGTTTTTGCCCGACCTGCGGCGGTCGCGTTCCGTTTGTCGGCGAGGACGAGGTTGAGGTGACGATCGGCAGCCTGGACGTGGCTCCGACAGAGGGGCTGGTGCCGGGCTATGAGCTCTGGATCGATCGACGCGAACCCTGGTTGCAGGCCGTACCCGAGGCACGCCAATACGAGCACGACCGGGCGGCCGATGATTCGCGTGTCGCCGGTCTTGAAACCGATGAGCAGCAACGAAAATCGGCCTAAATCCGTGGCTCCGGATCAGACTTAGGTCCAACAACAAATGATCTTCGGTCCGACAGGGCCGTCAACAGGCTCATGGCCCGCGGTCATTACCGCGTTGCGCGGCACTTTTTCCCGCAATTTCGCGTTTTCAACCACCGGTCGGTTTGCCGTCTTGCCAGGCGCCATTAGCATCCCATGAAACGGCAGAATCTTGAAGGTCGCCTTGCACCGACGCGGTTTCAGTCAACACTGCGCATTCGTCCTATAAAAATATAAGGATGTTGGCAGGAACCGCTTGCAACCAGGATAATGCAAGCTTCGGGGTCGCTTCATCCTTTGGTAGATTTACTTACCGAGTGAACTACCAAGCTGCGGTTGCAATACCGCAGTGAAAATTCTTTCGGTTCAAGAAATTTTTCAATACCGCTATTTCTTGATATATCAAATACGACACCCAGGTCTCTAGCATGCAGTATGCCTTTGGACCTTGTACAAAAGGCCATCTTTGTTTCTTTCAATTTTTGCTACATGGTGTTTCCGAATCTTGAAACCGGATGGGCGGTTTCCATGACGCTGGCGCCTTTACGTGACTGCAACACACATGCGATATCCACCGATTGACGGGTTCTGGACCTGGGACATCAAGCGCGACCGGGTCTATGGCGACGCCAATATTTCCGCCTATTTCGGGCTGACGCTCGACGAATTCTCGCATGGGGCGCCGCTGGAACGCTGGATGCAAAGCATCGAGCGGGACGATCGGCCCAGGGTTCGGTTGGCCATCCGCAAGGCGATAGAACGAAGGGCGGGCTTCAGGGAAGTCTACAAGGTTCGCTCGGAAAAGATGGGCCTGCGCAAGATTCTGGCTGTCGGCCAGTGCTATGTCGATGACGTCGGCGAGGCTGCGCTTTACCCCGGTTGGATCGTCGACTTGACGCAGGATGCCGCATGCGAGGAGCAGTCCTTGCGCGCGATCCATAACCACGTCGAACAGGCCAAGGATATTGCGCAGTCGATCGGGCAGGACATGTTGTCGTATCTGCTGGACAACGTCGAGGTCGAGGTCGATCAGCGGCTTGGCGGGAGACCGGGGAGGCGCAAATCGTCCTGAAGCAGCCCTTGCCAGTGTCGCGCCCGGCTCTTTGCGGGTTAGAGCGGCTCACCGTTTCACAGAAACGGCGAACCACTCCAACGTCTTGTTTTTACGAAATTCCGGACGGAAAACCGTTTCACACTTTTCCTGGAATTGCTTTAGCTTTTGGGCGGCAGCTTGTCGCGCCGGCCGACTTCGGCCGTGACCATGCGCGCAAACTGCGATTGCGGCGACCGGCGCTCGATAAGCCTCGCTCTTTCCAGGGCCCCATCGCCGTAAAATTCGATCAGCACGCCGGCGGCCTTGGCGGCATCGGCCCGCAGCCTGACGAAATCGGCCTCTCCGCTTTCGCTCGAAGGTTCGCTCCTGGCAATCACGTCAAGCATGGCTTGCAACTTGTCAGGAGTGCTGCCCTCGTCTTCGTGCATGGTCGCTATCCGATTGGGCGCGTAAAATATCGACAATTTTGCGCGATGTCCAACAGGTTCGTTGATCGAGCGTTAGTGCAACCGAGTACAGCTTCACCGTGAGCAGGGCCGCAACCTTCATACAAGCATAGTGGGCCAAACTTACCGCGCAGACATCTGGGGCACCCATGGACCAGCCTAGCAAAATGGAAAACCTGCAGTTCGCGCAGGGAATATTGCGGGAGCTTCGCCAGAAAGCGGAAGCTGATGGCGAGAAGCTTCTGACTTACCTCATCGATATGGCATATCTCGAAGCCAGCGATCGCATCCGGGCTCACTGGATCGGCAGCCACGACCACGAAGGCCGCCGAGCCAAGGGCTGACTGGAGCGTTTCACCGTTTCACGGAAACGGTGAAACGCTCTAGCTCTTTGCTTTTACGCAATTCCGGACGGAAAGCCGTTTTCACACTTTTCCTGGAATTGCTCTGGCGCGGAACGCAAAAAAGCCCGCCATGCCTTGCGGCACGGCGGGCGGGAATTCGTTAGGCGATGGCGGCTATGTCAAAGACGGCCCGCTTGCTGATCTATGACGCTGCGGCCTGTTGACGGACCGGAAGCTTCCAGCCTGGCCGCGCGAAGTGGCAGGTATAGCCGTTTGGATAGTGCTCCAGATAATCCTGGTGCTCGGGCTCGGCCTCCCAGAAGGGGCCGACCGGAGCGAGTTCGGTGACGACCTTGCCGGGCCACAGCCCAGATGCATCGACGTCGGCGATTGTATCTATCGCGACGCGCTTCTGCTCATCGTTGGCATAGAAGATCGCCGAGCGATAACTCAGGCCGACATCGTTGCCCTGGCGGTTCTTTGTCGTCGGATCGTGGATCTGGAAGAAGAATTCAAGCAGCGAGCGAAAACTGGTCTTGGTCGGGTCGAACATGATCTCGATCGCCTCGGCATGGGTGCCGTGGTTGCGGTAGGTAGCGTTGGGCACGTCGCCGCCGCTGTAGCCGACACGGGTCGAGATCACGCCGGGAAGACGGCGGATCAGGTCCTGCATGCCCCAGAAGCAGCCGCCGGCAAGGACTGCGCGTTCGGTGGAAGAAGCCATGTCATACCTCCTTTGGATTGCTCCATAGATAGGAATTGTGGCCTGTTTCTTCCAGCGGCTCAAGCGTCTGGCTGAGATAAGATAGGTGGCTTGCGTCATACCCGCCAGCATCGCCGTTCATGCAAATCAGCCTCTCTGCCGGCCGTGATCGTCTTGACCCTCGCCGCCAAGGCCGCGAGTTGGTTCCCGAGGATCGGCAAAAAAGTCAAAAGCGCCAAGGCTTGCTTCCCGGCGACGCTGTGCTATCGGCTCTCAATCCAACAAGGGTGATCTTGGTGAAGTGCCTGGTAATCAACCTCGACCGGTCGGCCGATAGACTGGCGCATATGACATCGCAATTTGCACGCATCGGCGTTGCCTTCGAGCGCGTTTCGGGGCTGGACGCGGCTACCGCCGGCGTGGCGGCGACGCCTTCGCTCAGTGCCGCGGAAGTCTGCTGCTATCTCAGCCACCGCCGGTGCTGGGAGATCATCGCCGACAGCAATGACCGGTACGGCGTCGTCTTTGAGGACGATGTCGTCTTCAGCGCCGATGCGGGCTTGCTGCTTTCCGACGATGGCTGGGTGCCGCGCGACGCCGACGTGGTCAAACTGGAGAGCTTCTTCATCAAAGTCCGGTTGGCGCGCAAGCATGTCGCCGCCGGCAATGGCTACTCCGTCACACGCCTTGTGGGTGAGCATGTCGGCGCTGCCGGCTATCTTGTGTCCAGGGTGGCCGCGCAAAAGCTCATCCGGCGCACCGGGCCTGCGCGTCACGTTGTCGACCATGTGCTGTTCAGCCCGACCCTGCTCACCTGCTCGCTCAACACCACCTATCAGCTGACACCCGCGCTGTGCGCCCAGAGCCAGTTCATTGTCGGCGGCGAGGTGCTTCCGACACTCATCCAGGTCGATCCGCCGCATCGGCGCAAGCGATTGATCGACAAGATCCGCAGCGAGGCCTCGCGAGGCCTCGCGCATGTTCGCAACCGCAGCTTTTGGGGAACGGAAGAAATCCCTGCCGTCGCGTTCAAGGCCCCATAGAGCGTTTTACCGTTTCATGGAAACGGCGAACTGCTCTATCTCTTTGTTTTTACGCGATTCCGGACGGAGGGTTACGGCGAAGTCGCCGAACTTAACCGCTCACACTTTCCTGGAGTTGCTCTAGGAGACGGCAGCGGAACTCACTCCTCCCGCGCCGCCTTGAAGCGCCGCACCACGAGCTCGAAAACGACGTCGGAGATCCACATGGCCGAGACGCCGATGAGGAAAGCGGCGGCAAGCGTGGTGGTGTCGTCCGGCGTGGGCATCGGCAGGCCGCTCGCCTCGAGCCAGGCGACCGTGGGCAGCGTCAGATAAGCGGCGGCCAGGGCGCCGCAAATCGGCGAAGCCACCATCTCGCGCAGTTTGTAGCGATGGCGCGACAGCGCCCTCAGCACGCCGCCGGCGAGGCCGGCCGCCACAACCTGGCCCTTGATGCCGAGCAGATCGAAGATGTCGTGCATCAGCGCCTCCAGCCGCAGAGTTTTTCGCCCTTGCGGTTGTGGGCGAGCAACGCCCTCGCCTCTTCGTCCGACAGCGCTTCGACGGCCTTGGTAGACAGACGCAACGGCGAGGAGACAGCGCAGAAGCCGCCCTTGGCTGTCGTGCAGCCGGCAAGCGCGACAAGGAGCGCGACGGCGATCAATCCCTTGCCCATGACTTCAGCTCCTTTTTGATCGCTTCCGCCGGCAGCGCGCCGATGTCGTTGTCGACCTGGTCGGCAAGCGTGCGGGCGGCAGCCTCCGCCTGCGCCTGCTTGTCGCGCTCGGCCCTGGCGCCGGCGAGCCGCTGGTGAAAACCCCAGCCGAGCGCGCCAACGATGCCGGCGCCGAGCGCAAGGACGGTCGGGTTGGTGAGGAACCAGGCGAGAAGCGCGCTCATAGCATCGCCCCGATGAAGAAGCCCGCGACAAAGCAGGCGGCGCCAACGATGGCATAGGGCTTGGCGGCTTCGAGATACGCGGCGAGCACGGATTGCAGATTTTCCATGTCAATGCTCCCAGCCAAACCGGCGCGCGAGGTAGTGCCACCACTCGGTGCCGGCAGCGATGGTGAGACCTACTCCTGCCTCAATGGCGGCCTGGATGTCGGGATCTGTTGAAAATGCGGAGGCGTCGTCGGCGCCGAACAGGCTTCGAGCAACAAGCGCGGCAGCAACATAGCGCAGCGCGATTCTGATGATGACAGCGGTCATTGGCAAAACACTCCAAGCAAGTTGCAGGGAAGATGCGCGGACCAGGCGGCGGCCGAGCCGAGCGCCAGCGCAATCAGGACGAGGACGCCGGCCGCCTTGCCGGGCGTTCGAGGTCGCCCGAAGGCGGAGACTCAGCCGCAGGCGTGGCGCGGCCGCCAGCGGGCGCTCCGGCGGTGGTCTCGCCTGCTCTGGCCGCGGGCGCCGTCGTGCCGCCGGTGGATTCCGGCGCCGGCGAAGAGGCCTCAGCCGCCACCTTTGGCGCCGCCGACATCAGCAGCGCCTGCTGGCGCACCGAAGCGACGCGCGCGCTCCAGCCTCGGCCGAAGCCCGGCCAGGTCGGCAACCGCTGTAGGAAGGCGAGCCGGGCATCGCAGAGCGCGTCGACAACGACGCCGGCCGGCTTTGCGTTGGCCGCGGCAAGCGTAGCCGGGCCGACGCGGCCATCCTGGGCAATGCCAAGCACCGCCTGCAGATATTTCGCCGCCCTGCCCGGCCCGCTGTTCACCGCGAAGTCGAAGACGGCATAGTCGATACCGTCCGGCAGCTCGGCGCCGGCGACCGCGTCCCAGTAGAAACGGCGATACAATCGAAATTCCTCAAACCATTGGCCAAGCGTGGAAAACACCTTGAAGCGGCCGGATTGCATGCGGTCGAGCATGTCCATCAAGCCGGCCTCGACCGAGACCGAGCCGTCGGGGAAGCGGGCGTGGCCGGTCAGCATGTTCAGCCCATGCGCGGCATATTGCTTGGCGAGCGCCACCCCGGCGCCTTCCAGTGTTTCGCGGCGGCCGTCGCGCGGCCAGGCGAAGGGCAGCCAATCGCCCCAGGCTCTCAGCGCCAGCGCCTGCATCGCCGGTGTCTGCTGCGGGGCGCGATGCGCTTTTGAAACGTAGACGACATCGGCCTCGGTATCCCAAACGAGCTCGACCGCGGCGGACGGATGGTCCCAACCGAAATCGAGCGCGCCGATGCGCGGCCACCAGCGCGGCAATCTGAACGGCTCGCAGGCGATCATCTCTTCCGGCACCGGAAAGATGCGGCCCGAGCCCAGCACCGGAATACCTTTCGCGCGGGCTTCCCGTTCATGTTCGGGATATGCCGCGATGATTGCAGCGCGCTGGTCAGGCGAATAGTGCCCGGCATCGTCGATGGTCATGAAGGTGACGTGTCGGGACATATTAGCTGCCGTTAATTATCTGCTGTGAAGAGTTACGACCATTGATAATACTTCTTATCAGTGCAAATCTGCTGGCGAATTGGGGGAAATACATGATCCGCATAGCAATCGTGATAGCCATTGCCGGCAGTGCATCGGCATGCCAATCCAACGTGCCTTATGACACGAGTAAGCAGACCTGCAAGATCTACATGCTCAGTGGTTACAAACACAAGGTTTGTGCTCCGGACACACCAAACAAAGTATGCAATGTCTGGTTCAATCAGATCACGGGCGACGAAAGGATATGGTGTGAACCGCTTACCCGCAAAGCAACCGATCCGAAGGCCCGCGCCAGGCAGCTTGCGGGCAGCAAATACCCTGATTCGACTTCGTCCGCCCTTGTGATGATCGGCTCGACCTGACCAGCCGCCAGGAAGGTCACGGGGGTAAGCGGCGGCGGTCAGGAGGGCGCTGGATCAATCTTGGCTCGACAGGGCCGCCGCGGGCCTTCCCGCTCTGCACAGGGCGAGGAAACGGCTCAGCCCTTGTAGCCCTCGTTGACGCATTCGCTCTTCCAGGCCCAGTCGAAATCGGCCTGCGACATGGACGAGCCGAGGCCCGGTTCGACATTGGGGCCGGCGCCGTCGATATAGACGATGAAGCGGGCTTGCTTGGTAAAGATGCCGATCTTGGCGGTGATAACGCCGCACGTCTGGCCGCTCGAATTGTCGCCTGTGAACTCGACATGCGTGAAGATGGCGGCGGGATCGTTGATCAGGCCCTGCATCTTGGCCTTCGCCGCCGCGATCGCGTCGGCGCGCCAGTCGCCACTCGAGCCGCTGCAGGCCGAGAGAAGCATGCAGAGAAAAAGCACGATTGAGGCCTGGCGCAAGGTCGATCTCCGAGCAAGTTGCGCCGTAAATTACTCGCCTCCCGGTTGCGACCAAAGCGACATTGCAAATCATGGTTTCAGCACAGTTTCCCGTGGGCGCCGTCGCCGAAGCTGCCAATCTCCCCCACGTGGGGGAGATGTCCGGCAGGACAGAGAGGAGCGCTGTCCCGCCGGCGTATCAATGGTCAAACCGATCCGAATGGTTGGGGACGCAGCCGACAGGTAAGCAGAGGTCGTCGCTCTACGCCCCCTCTGCCCTGCCGGGCATCTCCCCCACAAGGGCAGGGCAATCGCATATGAGTTTTTGCGAAGAGGACCCCCACCCTAACCCTCCCCACAAGGGGGAGGGAACGCTGCCGCACGCCACCCTTTTTGGGTCGAACCTAGGCGATTTGCGGAGATCGGCGCCTACCAAGTCTCCCTCCCCCTTGTGGGGAGGGATTAAGGGTGGGGGTCCTCTTCGCAAAAAACTCATATGCGATTGCCCTGCCCACAAGGGGGAGATTGGCTGTCACTACCCCTTCCCAATCCTCTCCAGCTCCTGCGCCGATAAAAACCTCAGCACCACATCGCTCATCCCAAGCAGCGGCGTGAAGGTCACGATGGTTATGCCGTCCGTCGCGTTGGTACGGGTCAGGCCTTCGGAATAGATGTCGAGCGGAGGCTCTTCGTCGAACCAGACGCCGTGCAGCGTCTCGCCCTGCCATTTCTCGCGGCCTTTCTCGTAGGACTTGAACGAGAGCACGCTTTCGGACGCCTGCACGTCGCCGCCACCGCCCCAGCGCACGATGACGCTGTCAATTGCACCGGGAACGTTGCGGCCCATCACGGTGTCGGCGATGGCGTCGGCCGGGATCATGCCGGTGCCCCAGGCGGCCTGTTGCTGCGGCGGACCGACCAGCACGCGCTGCGGGTTGTCGCGCGTGCCTTCGCCGGTGACACCGGCGGCCCACAGCCGCACCGGCGTGTCGAACACCTTGCCCACCCACCAGTCCGGATAACGGCCGGTGAGGTGCATAGCCCATTCGGCGCCGCCGGCCCTGGTCTTGCCGAGCTGGTTGCCGGCCATGAACAGACGCTCGCGGTTTTTCGCCCCGGCAGCATGAAACTCAGCCTGCCGGACATAAGGCCGGTAACTGGCCAACTGGTTATTGCGAGTTCTCCTCGCCACTTCCTCGAGCAGCGCCAGATAGGTCTGCATCGAGGAATGGCCGGACGCTCGCTTCGAGGCCGCGGATGCGGCTGCGGATCTCCTCATCGCTCAACTGGCCGAGATTGTTCTTGTTGACATCGAGACCGTTCGAAAAATCCTTGGGGAGCACCGTCAGCACGACCTTCAGATACTGCTCGGGCTTTTCCGCCCGAACCGCTGCTATGACGCCGGCGCCATGGGCGCGAAAATCGGCGCGAAGTGCTGCCGCGAAATCGTCGCCCAGCGTTTTCCTCGCGCGCTTCGGGCGGACGGGACCGGCCTGGGCGGTTCCCGATTTGCGACGCGTCGGCTTGGCGTTGGGGCGCTTGCGACGCGCCGGCCTGGTCTCAGCCATGAGCGCCCGCATCGGGCGCCGGCGCACTGGACGCCGCCCTTGCCCTGGCACTTTTGCGGGCCGGCTTCCTGCGCGGCTTGGCGCGTTTTGATTTCTTGGCGACTGCGCCTGGCGAGGCGGTGTGCCGGCCGGCTGTTGCCGCCACCTTCGCGGTTGCTGCCGCGATCATTGGCTGAACGAGGCCCTGGCGCGGAAAACCGAAGCCAGCGACCGCTTCGAGCGGACCGCCACGCACCATGCCGATACGCACGCCAGGCGAAACTTCCTCGACGCGACCGGCGCGGCGCGCCGGTCCGGACGATTCAAACTCGCCGATGGCGCTGACGATCTCGGCGCCGTCGTCGCCGGTGATGATGGAGGCGTAGCGTGGCATGGGATGCTCGCGTTGCTGGGTAATCGCCAGCATCGCAGAAAGAGCGCTACCGGCGGAGCTGCCAATCTCCCCCTCGAGGGGGAGATGTCCGGCAGGACAGAGGGGGGCGCTGTCCCGCCGAAGCTGGCAATTGGATTGCGGTCAAAAACAAAACCCGCCGGGGCGGCGGGTCATCGGCGCAAATCAGCACCATGAATAAAATCATAGCAGAGCTGCCCTCAGCCTGCAATACATAATAGGGAAATTTTCCTATATTTCTTATAACCACAGCCGAACCAGCATCCGGCGGTTGATCAAGCGTCTCCAAAAAATCGGCCGGAATTTTCTCGGAACCATCATCCGCCCGGTCGGTTCTACCCTTGGTCACAGCGTGACAATTCGATGTAACCGAAGGAGAAGATCATGCTTACGAGGATCCTTGCGGCTTCGGCCCTGACGATCGGTCTCGCCACGGCGGCGATGGCCCAGACTGCCGGCGGTACGAGCGGAACCGACGGCTCCGGCGGCAGTGGCCAGTCCATCACCGTCGAGCCGAGGACGCCGGCCAACCCGCCGCCCGACCAGGCCGCGCCGGACACCAGCACGACGACCGGCAGCACCACCACGGGCGACATGAACTCGAACGCCGACAAGAACTGCCCGAATACTCCGCAGGGCGCTCAAGGCGACGCCAATTCGACGACAGCCGGAACGATGTCGCCGAACACCAATGACAAAAATTGCGGCAAGTAAGATTGCAGTTCGTCAATCGTTTCGTCGTGCAAAGGCCGCGGGATTTCCCGCGGCCTTTGCCTGCTGGCTTTGCACTCACAGGGGAACCATGCGGCCCCGTGGCCGTTGCAAGAAGCAAACAGGAGAAATCCATGGCAGACAATGACAGCACCGCCTCGGACAGCACCACCTCGACGGCGAACGGCACCGCCAAACCGGCAACCAGCGCGAGCCGTACCCGGAGTGCCGCTTCCCGCGCCAGCACTCGCTCGTCCAAGGCGTCCGAGGACGCGATGAAGAAACAGATCGCTGAACTCAAGCGCGAGGTGAGCCGGCTCAATCGGGCGCTTTCAGAGCAGGCCGAGGAAGCTGTTGAGACCGCTGCGGGTTGGTACCAGGGCGCCGCCAATCGCGCTTCTGATTTGTACAATGGCGCGGCCGATCGCGCTTCCGGCTTGTACAGCGGTGCGTCCGATCGCGCCTCGAACCTCTACAGCGGCGCCTCCGAGCGGGCGACCCGCGCGGCCAGGCAGTTGCGCGGCCAGGCGCAGAGCGTTTCGGAAACGGTGCAGCAGAATCCCGGCGCCTTCTCGACGGCGGTGCTGATCGGCGGCCTCGCCGGCGTGCTGGTCGGCATGGCGATCGGCAGAAGCAGCTCCGATTCCGAGCCCGAATGGTTCCGCCGCTGGCATCGCTAGGCCGGCAACAAAGATAGCAAGCGCGGTCCGCCCAGGGGCAACCGCGCGGGAGGAAAGGCCGGGCTCGCGCGCCCGGCCTTTTTCCGTGCTTTGGCCGACCTTTTTGGGTCGGCCGGCGCAGGCGCTTTGCCCATGCCAGCGTCGCTCTGGTCATTAGCCAGCGCTTATGGAATCATTCCGTGAAAGAATCGCGGAGAGCGGCATGGACAAACCTGCCATGGCATCCGTCTTTCGGATGCGGCATGCGCCTGCAGGCATTTCGGGCGTTCGCAGCCTCGGCCGGGGCCAGGCCGATCCGGTGTTTCATTCAAGGCCGCTCGGCGAGGCGATCCGCTTCATCGTCCAGGCCGACGGCCAATACGATCTGAGCGCCGTCCTCATCTCCTATGGCGACCGCCAGACGCCGGCGCTCGGCAGCCGCGAGATCAGCCGGCTCTGGGCCGAATACGGCCAGCGCTGGATGGAGGCGTAGCGGGCGGCACCCTCGGACCCCGTAACGTTCCGGCCCGCGCCCCGGATCGGAAACAGCGCTCGCGCGTTTCACCCCAGCCAATGGGGAGAAAAACCATGAACGTCGCCAATCTTCAGCTCGAAGGCCTGCTGATGGCCGTCGCCGCGATCAATCACGTGCTGGTCAGGAAAGGCGTGGTCACCGTCGAGGAGATCGACATCGCGCTGCGCAAGGCCGAGGCCAGCGAAACCGGCGAGGAGCGCTCAGTCGGCATGTCGGCGTCGAGCCGCGACGCCGTCAATTTCCCGATCCGTCTGCTGGAGCTTGCCAACCAGTGCCAGCCCGAAGCCGACATTCCATCCTTCTCGAAGCTTGCCCGCATGGTCGGGCAGATGAAGGAGCCGTATAACGATCAGCTGTGAGCGAAAGCTGTAGACCCGATCTCATAGGTCAGCGCAGCCCCTCATCCGCCCCTGCGGGCACCTTCTCCCCGTGAACGGGGAGAAGGCAATGCTCACGCCCTGCCCGGCCAGCCCTGCTTGAGCGCCAGCACGCTGCCCGGGCCATGCGCGGCGGCGTAAAGCAGGCCGGCGGCGAACGGGAAATGCGACATGAAGGCGCCGAACTCGGCCTGGTTCGAGGCCCAGTGCGATGGGCCGTGGAAGGCAAAGCCGAGGAAGACGACGTAGACCGCGCCGATCAGCGCCAGCGGCGTCATGAAAGCGCCGGTCAAGAAGGAGATGACCAGCAGCGTTTCGAGGATGGCCGCGCACCATGCCAGGAACAGCGGGAACGGAAAGCCGGCGGCGGCGATGTAGCCGGCGGTAGCGCCCATATCCATGAACTTGAAGGCGACGCCCAGGGCGAAAATGGCGGCGAAGATCAGGCGGGCGATGAGGATAGCGGCGGTCTGCCAGGTCGATTGCGTTTCCATGATGTCCCTCCAGGGTGTTGGTTGATGCCCCAAGGACGGGTGGAGGGTGGAGATTCCGACAGGGGGTGGGAAAATTATTGGCGGAGGCGGCAGCGCCCTTCCCTTCTCCCCTTGTGGGAGAAGGTGGATCGGCGCGCCAGCGCCGAGACGGATGAGGGGTGTTCCAGCGGAGTGAGGCGTTGGCGTTCCTGGAACACCCCTCATCCGTCGCCTGCGGCGACACCTTCTCCCACAAGGGGAGAAGGAAGAACCTCCTCTACCCCGCCTTCACCTGCGGATGGCTGATGGAATCGCGCACGGTGCCGTAGGCGGCGCCCCAGCGGTCGGTCATGTCGCAGCGGATGTCCCAGAGCTCGGGGAAGAAGCGGTGGCGGGCGCCGCCTTCCAGCATCTCGACCGGACGGCCTTTCAGCGACTTCGAGCCAAGGCCGATCGAACGGTGGATGAGATAGAGGTGGTTGGCGCGGAATTTCTGGAACAGCTCGTCGAACTCGATCAGCGCCTCGGCCACGACATAGGCGTCGCCATGGTCGTAATGGGTATCGTAGATGTCCTCGACCGTCAGCCCGCGACCGTCGAGATAGGCGGCCTTGAAGGCCCGCCACAGGTCCGGCGGCATGCGCAGGATGAGCTTGAAGCCCGGCGATTCCTGGCCGCTGCCATTGCCGAGCTGCAGGCGGATCTGCTGGTATTCCTTGGGCGACATGGTCTCCAGGAGATCGAGCTGCGCCGTCATCATGCGCATCAGCCTATGGACGCGGCCCATCAGCGTGACGATGCGGTGCGTGTCCTGCCTGTCGAGATAATCCAGGACATCGACCAGCGTGTAGGCGATAAGCTTCATCCACAATTCCTCGACCTGGTGGACGATCTGGAACTGCAATTCGTCGGCGTTGGCCATCTCGGCCAACGGCTTCTGGCAGGTCAGCAGCTGATCGCATTTCAGGTAGACGCCGTAGTCGCGCATCTCCGGCGCCTCGATGCGGGCGTGGTAGTCCTGCCTGCTCATATGCGTTTCCAATGCCGTTCTCCTCGCGCCTGCCGATATGACCCAAGGATAGCGTTTTGCGCTTGAACATTGTTCCTTTCTGTTATCCAGATAGCGGAAATTGAAGGACGATCGTCGCCGATTGCGCCGATCCAGGAGAACGAAGCATGCTTGATGCCATCGACCGCCGGATCGTCGCTGCGCTGGAGCGGGACGCGCAGATCTCCTTCGGAGACCTAGCCGAGACGGTCGGCTTGAGCAAGACGCCGTGCTGGAAACGGGTCAAGGCGCTGGAGGAAGCCGGCGTCATCCGTGGATATTCCACGCGTATCGATCCGGCCAGGATCGGCTTCGGCATCGAGGCTTTCATCCAGGTGTCGATCGACTTCGAGGTCTCGGACGCCTTCGAAGCGGCGGTGCAGAAACACCCGCTGATCCGCCGCTGCTACGCCACGACCGGCGAGGCCGACTATCTGTTGCAGATCATCACCGTCGACATGATGGCGCTCGATCGCATGCTGCGCGAGGAGCTCAGCCGCCTGCCCGGCGTGCGCCGCACGGTGACGTCGATGGCAATGCGCGAGATCAAGGGCGACATCTCGTTCGCCGAGGCGGCGGCGCGCGCGCTGAGGGGATGAGGCGAGCGAGCAACTGGAAACAGCGCCCCTCTGCTCTGCCAGCCGCACACGCACCGCACCCGAGCCCTGACTTTTTCTGGGATGGTCGAAGAACCGGCGTCGAACCGGTTTATTAAGTCGCGACGGGGGTGCGCGGGCGGCATCGGTCCTGCCGGAACCGCAAGACGGATTGCACTGGTCGATAGATCCGAGCTTCGACCGCAGGCGCAACCGACTCGGCCACCCTCTCCTGCTCTTTCTCGGCGTCGGCCTTGCGCTTCGGGCAGTCCTCGAAATCATGGTCGCGACCGCCGCAATAGGAGCAGCATTTGGCGGGCGTGTCGGGGTGGAGCATCGAGGTCATTCCCAAGAATGCACGAAAAGCTTTCCGGTTGCAGCAGCCGCCGCAACCGCCGTTCAGCCCGATGCCCAGACGTCAAAGGAGCTCGCCGCTTGCGCGGCGGGCTCCCGGTCTTTCACCGCTCACGCATGCGCGTGCGGGTGGCGAACGTCCCAGACAGCCCAGGCCGACGCCGCGATCACGAGCACGCCGAGGACGACATGCGTGATCATTACATTCCTGTCAGCCGCGAAGCGCAGCAGCCAGGGCGAGACGACCAGCCAGAGCCCGAGGACGATATTTACCCATTCCTCCCATTCGGCGAACACCGAAAGCGTTGCCAAGGCCAGGGCGCCGAGCAGAACGCCGACAATCCAGGCGTTCCAAGCGGGCACCATTGCCGCGGTGAATCCGATGACCCAGGGAGAGATGAGCAGGCAGATCGCGAGGACAAGAGTGACCCAGTCCTTGCTCTTTCTTTCTTCCATCAGTTTGCTTGCCATGACAACCTCCATCGATGAAGCTTGACCAAAGCAACTGCCTTGGCGTGCTATCAGGCACGCACTGTCAATTGATGTAATACACTTTTATGGAGCTGCAAGGGGAGTGCCGGCCGCGCAGCCTCAACCGTTGAAATCGCTTCCGTTCTCGGTGCCGAGCTGCGGCATGACGATTGCCTCGAGCGGCGCGTCGAGCGTCCACTTCACAACGCCGGGCGAGCGTTCGAGGCTTGAGGAACCGCTGAGCGACTGCGGCGCCACCCGCTGCAGCACCACCGTGCCAAAACCCTTGCGCTCTGTTGTCCTGGGCGCGGTTCCAATCGCGCCGGATGTCTCGTGCCACAGAAGATGGAAGCGCCGCTGCGCTTCCGGGCCGGTCGCGACCTTCCAGGTGATTTCAACGCGGCCGCCATCGGCCGCCAGCGCGCCGTATTTGGACGAATTGGTGCCAAGCTCGTGGAAGGCCATGCCGAGATTCTGCACGGCGTTCGACTGCAGCGTCAGAAGCGGGCCGGACAATGAGATCCGCTCCTCATGGCCAAAGGGTTTCAGATGTTCCTGGATGAGGTCGAACAGGCTGGCGCCGGCCCATTCCGAGGTGACCAGAAGGTCGTGCGAGCGCGACAGCGCCATGATGCGTGAGCGGATCAGCTCCTCGAACTCGCCGGGATGGGCGGAACGCTTGCTGGTTTCGCGGACCATCGACAGGATCACCGCGAACTGGTTCTTCACGCGGTGGTTGACCTCGCGCATCAACAGCCGGATGCGCCGCTCGCTTTCCTTGGCGCCTGAAATGTCGCGGGCGATCTTGGAAGCGCCGACGATCTCGCCATTGGGGCTCCTGATCGGCGAAACCGTGAGCGATACGGCAATCAGCGTGCCGTCCTTGCGCTGGCGTGTGGTTTCGAAACTTGCCACGCGCTCGCCGCCGCGGACCCTGGCGATGATCTCGGTCTCCTCACCCTGCAAATGGGCTGGGATAAGCATCAGGATGGATTGACCGACCGCCTCATCGGCACTGTAACCGAACATGCGCTCGGCGGCCTGGTTCCAGCTGGTGATGACGCTGTCCAGATCCTTGCTGATAATGGCATCGAACGACGAATCGACGATCGCAGCCAGGCGCGCATCGGCGTTGGAATCCTGGCGTGACGCGCCCCCGCTATTCTTCATGACTTCGAACTAGCGCGGCCATGCACAAAGGCAATCGTCAATCGCCGTCGAAGTGTTTCGCTTCGCCATGAAGTTCCGACAGCGGCGACAGCACACCGAAATCCTGCGATTTCGTGCGGGTCTCGGCGGTCAGGAAACCTTCCGCCGCCAAGCCGCGCCGCAAGAGTTCCCGCACGGCCGCCGAACGGCTCGGCATGCGTTTTTCAAAGCGCCAGTTCTCCAATGCCGCAAGTTCGTCATCGGTCAGCATGATCTGCAACCGCTGAAGCCGTTCAAGCTCAGCCACGTCCGCCTCCTCATGACCATCCAAATACCATGAATGAGTAAGCACCTCGTTCCACCTATAGTTAGGTTTCGGCTCATAATCGGTCAAGAAGGGACGATACATCAAAAGAGGCGCACGCCAACGCTGCTAAGGAGGCTTCAAAACCACATTTGCTGTTGTATGCTAACTAACTGATTTATCTCTTATTTTTAACGTTTGTGTATTGCCATGAGTGGGTTTTGGGAGCACCAACGCACCAGAGGGACAAACCGTCCGCGAAGGGAGGGTTTTCCGTGAATGCAAGATATTCCAAGAAGCTGCGCAACGATGCGCATTGCAGTGTCCAGGCCGCCATGCGGACCAGTAGCATCGTCAACCTGGTCCAGGTGGCCGAGCAGATACGAGTGGAAAATCTTGAAGAAAACATCGCCCGTGAGGACCTGGAGGAACTGGTCCTGCAAGTGGCCCAACTCTACGGCGCGGCGGTGGAGTTCGACGAGCAGGCCCTGACCGCGCTCGAACTGCCTGGTCTGGATGGCCGCGACAACCGCAACGATCTGGACAAAATGCTGGGTCGGCGTACGCCCGGCGGTGATAGGGCCGGCGATCTGCTGCAGTTGGATCGGGAATAGCCGGACGCTGCTGTCGGGCTTCGTTAGGCCGAGCCGATGCGGCGCTCAAGCCTTCTTCTTCTGACGCTTCGGAGCCGGCTTCTTCGGCGCAACCACCGGCGCGTCGGCTTCCTGCGCCAGCCTGGCGGCGCGCAAGCGTTCCGTCTTGGCGATCCGTGCTGTTGCTTCCAGGTCGACGATCTGCCGCGCGACGCGGGTCGTGGCGTCGGTCTTAGCTTCCGTTCTGGACGGGACCGGCTTGAACAGCCCGGTATCCGGGATGGACTTCATTTTTCTTTTCTCCTTGTCTGACGCAATTCCTGACGGAAAACCGCGTCACACTTTTCCTGGAATTGCTCCTAGTCTGACGCAATTCCTGACGGAAAACCGCGTCACACTTTTCCTGGAATTGCTCTCAATCAAAAAAGGCCGGGGCAAGCCCGACCTTCTCCAATATGCCTCTGCGGCCAATGCCAGTACATCCGTGGTCAACGACCCTGAGGTGCTGTGATCAGGCTGCCTGCAGGTTCTCGGCGGCGCTCTTGCCGCTGCGGGAATCCTTCACCACGTCGAAGGTTACCTTCTGGCCTTCGACAAGGGAGCGCATTCCAGCGCGCTCGACGGCCGAGATGTGGACGAAAACGTCCGGCTGGCCATTGCCCTGCTCGATAAAACCAAAGCCTTTGGTGGCGTTGAAGAACTTCACGGTTCCAGTAGTCATTGCGATCTCCTTTTCAAATCGACGCAAATTATCCGAGCCCAGCAAGGTGCCAAGCGTCGGCTTCTTCGAAATTGAGAGGGAAGATCGTCAGTGGCGCCAAGGCGCATAAACAACGTTCGTTCAACAAGATCGACATCCAGTATATAGCGTTTAATTTTTCCTGAGGCAAGGGATTCCGGCGTAGTACTTCCCACGCCCAGGATTTCAACCCGCCGTCCGGCCGCGCGCATGGAAGCGGCACCATCCCGGGGCGAAGGCTCTAGGCGTGGGCGGTCATTCCAAGAAGGTAGAGGCCGGTCTCGTATTTTGCCGGGGAAAGCCCTGCCTGATGCGCCTGCCAGAGATTGTCCTTGAGGTCGGCCAGCTTGACCGGCCGCGCCAAGGGATCCGATCCCGCCCGGCAGATAAACCCCTGCTCGCTCTCGTCGAGTCGTCTTGTCAAAGCGTCGACCGCGGCGACGATGCCGACGCCAAAGCCCGCTGCTTCGAGCCGGGCAAGCGTCCAGCCCTCGCCTTTCTCGACCACGTCATGCAGGTAGGCGACAGTTTTCTCATCCAGCGTTTCAACGGCCTCGGCAACGCGCCGGATATGTTCGATATAGGGCCTGCCTGTTTTGTCTTTCTGCCCGCGATGGGCCTGTTCGGCGATCTTGGCTGCTTCGTGAAGCATGGTCTTCAAGGTCTCGTCAAAATGGCCTCGGAAGTCTTGCCTTCCCGAGTCCGCCATCGAACATAGAACTTTAGCGCGAGCCGACAGTTCAATGTTCGAAGCTCCGCCGCGAGGTAGCGGCTATTTCGAGGTCTGCGGCGGCACCTGGCCCGGTTTGATCACCGGCATCTGGCTGCCGTTGTCCGGCGGCTGGGCGGCGTTCTTGTCACCGGTCGGCGGCGGTTTCAGCACACCGCCGCAAGGCTCCAGGCTGCTGGAGAGATTGTCGTTCTGCTGGCCATCCTGCTTCTGCGCTCCATTGCCGCTATTATCGCTTTCGGGCATGGCCTGGCAGTCCTGCGGAGCCTTCGGCTGGTCAGTGCTCTGGGCCGCGGCCGGCAGCGCCGAGATGAGGAGCATGGCCGCCGTGAAAAGAGCTTTCTTCATGGGATCCTCCTAGTAGCCCCCGATGATCGGCAGGATTTCGCCGGTGATGTAGCTGGAGCATTGTGGCGAAGCTAAAAACACGTAGGCCGGCGCGATCTCCTCCGGCTGAGCCGGCCGCTTCATCGGCGTTTTGGCGCCGAACTGCGAGACATCCTCGGCCTTCTTCTCGGACGGATTGAGCGGTGTCCACACCGGACCCGGCGCGACCGCGTTGACGCGGATGCCTTTGCCGATCAGGTTGCCGGACAGCGCCCGGGTGAAGGCGTGGATGCCGCCCTTGGTCATCGAATAGTCGATCAGCTCCTTCGAGCCGTCGATGCCGGTGACCGAGCCGGTGTTGACGATCGCCGAGCCTGGCTTCATGTGCGGCACGGCCTCCTGCGCCATATGGAAATAACCGTAGAGATTGGTCTTCAGCGTCGTATCGAAATGCGCTTCGGTAAGGTCTGCGAAATCGGCCGAATGCACCTGGAAGGCGGCGTTGTTGACCAGAACGTCGAGGCCGCCGAAAGCCATCACCGTCTGCTCGACCGCCTTGCGGCAGAAGGCGCGCCTGGCGACGTCGCCGCGCAGCGCGATGCAGCGCCTACCCTCGGCCCCGATCGCTTCCATCGTTACCTCGGCGTCGCGATCCTCGCTCAGATAGACGATAGCGACGTCGGCGCCTTCACGCGCGAACAGCACGGCCACCGCGCGGCCGATGCCGGAGTCGCCGCCGGTGATCAGCGCTACCTTGCCGGCGAGCTTGCCCGATCCCTGCCAGAACGGCGCGTCGTAAAGCGGCGGCGGCTCGACCGCCCATTCCGCGCCGGGTTTGGCATGGTGCTGCTTCGGGAATGGCGGCACCGGATAATCGCGCGCGCCCGCCTGCATGGCGTCAGGCGATTTCGGCTTCGGCTTGCGGCGGTCGGTGGCATCGACCTTGCGCTGGACGCCGCGCTGCCTGCGCGCTGACTTTGCGGTGTTTGATGAGGCGTCTGATTTCGCTCGAATGCTGGTTGCCATCGTCATCTCCTTTTTGGGGACAACGCATGCCGGCGCAAAAGGTTGGCCCCTCGCCCGTCACGCGCGGTTTCGGGCGCGGTTTGGACTTGGGCTACATCAAAGTTAAATGCGCGCGGCGCGCCGCAGTGGTAGGCCTTTGCGCATTGGGGGACTCTCGAGGAGGAGTCCCATGGAAATCCGCAGTCTGATCGACACGCTCTCGGCCGCCTTGCCGCGTCGGCGCGCCGCCGCACCACCGATCCCCGTCAGGCCGATCCGCGCCTCGCTCGCCGACATGCCATTGCGGCCGCGACCGCGCCATACAGGCCGGCGCCGCCGATCCGGCCGGCGAGCAACATGCAGCGCTGCGGCCATATCGGCCGGATGCAACTGAATGGCGACGTTGCCGTTTACCGCGACCTTCAACGTTTGTGGCGCCCGATGAAATCTTTTCGCATGAACAGCCCGCTTCTCGTCCTCGCAGCCGCGATGGTCACCGCCGCGCCTTTTGTCGGCCTCGCCTGGCGCACGCGCGAATGGCTCGGATGGTGAGTATGAGCCGTTTCCTACCGCTCACCATTCGCTTCGTCAGCGGCGGCACGATGGTGGTGACGACCATCGCCGACGCGAAGAAGGCGCTTGCAGGCACATGGAAGAACAAGGAGTCGCCTGCCTATCGCGAAGCGGCGCGCCTGGTGGACGACGCGATGGCGGGGATATGCCGGCCGGCGATCGCCTTCGCCGCCTTCAAGAAGGCCGCCGCGCAGCAGGGCCTGCTGAAACCGGCAAGCCCGAGCGCGGCGCTGACTATGCTCGACCGGCTGTGGCGGGACGGCAAGGGCTCGCGGGGCAATTGACAGCCTTGTCTTCACGCAATTCCGGACAGAAAACTACGGCGAAGCCGCCGAGCCCGACCGCTTCACAGTTTTCCTGGATTGCTCAGCGGCTCGTTCCTGTCCTGCAGGCGCACTAACGTTGCAAGATCGGGGTGATTGCAGGCAGCCGCCACGGCAACGGTTCCCGAGGCGGCAGATTTCTTTTCAGGGTCAGCCACCTGGAACCATAAGCGCCGATATGAATTTGAACCCGAAATCGCCGGGTGACGATGCAACGCTTCTACTTCGACCTTTACAACACCGAACACATCCAGCACGACAGCGAAGGCCAGCTGTTTGCCGACCGCGAGCGCGCCGGCATGGAGGCGTTGCGCATCCTGCACGACGTTGCCCGCGACGAGATGCCGGTCGGCAAAAGCCTGAAGATCACCGTGAAGGTGCGCGACGAAAAGCGCGAGGTCTTCGAGGCGTCTCTGACCCTGGATTCGGCCTGGAGCTAAGCAGCCAAGAGCTGCCGGCCACGGCCAGGCAACCATCGTGAGCGCCAGCCGTTTTGTCCCGATGTTCGAGGGTTTCGAGAGCGCCGAAGTCGACACCGGCGAGGCGCGGATTTTCATCCGGCGCGCCGGCGGCGGGCCGGCGCTGCTTTTGCTGCACGGCTTTCCGCAGACACATCTGATGTGGCGCGACGCGGCGCCGAGGCTGGCGGCGGATTTCACCGTCGTCTGCGCCGATCTGCGCGGCTACGGTCAAAGCTCCTGCCCGGCATCGGCTGCCGACCATGCCCCCTACGCCAAGCGCGCCATGGCGGTCGATCTGGTACGGCTGATGGAGAGGCTCGGTTTTTACCGCTTCCATCTCGCCGGCCATGACCGCGGCGGGCGCGTCGCCTACCGGCTGGCGCTCGACCATCCGGATCGTGTCGACAGACTTGCCGTGCTCGACATCGTTCCAACCGCCGATGTCTGGGATCGTGCCGATGCCAGGTTGGCGCTCGGTTATTGGCCGTGGTCGCTGCTGGCCCAGCCCGAGCCGCTGCCGGAGGCGATCCTGGCAGCAGCCGCCGAGGCGATCGTCGACAATGCGCTGGGCGGCTGGGGCTCGTCTCCGCTAGCTTTCCCGGCCGCGGTCCGGCAGGCCTATGTCGAGGCGCTGCGCGACCCAGCCCATATCCATGCGATCTGCGAGGAATACCGCGCCGCCGCCTCGCTCGACCGTGAGCACGACCATGCCGACCGCAACGCTGGCTGCCGCATCGCCTGCCCGCTGCTTTCGCTATGGAGCGGTCAAGGCGCGCTGGCCGAATGGTACGCGGGCGAAGGCGGGCCGCTCGGCCTGTGGCGGAACTGGGCCGACGATGTCCGCGGCGAGGCGATGCCCGGCGGGCATTTCTTTCCCGAAGAATTACCGGCTGAAACGGCCAGGGTACTCGGCGACTTCTTTGCCGGCCAGCTATCTAGGGGTAGAGCGAGGCCAGATACAGCGCCGGCGCCCCGATGAGGCAAAGCGCGATCACCACCAGCACTATATGGCCAAGACGTTCCGCGCGCCTGGCGATCTCTGCGACCTCATCATCGCTGTTGATGAGGTCGATGAACGACAGATCGGCGCGGCTGTCTGGTTGATTGTCGTTGGCGGGAAGGCTCGCGGCATCGTGCCGGGCAGGCTTTGGTGAGATAGAGGTCAAGAAACGTCTCGCTCCGAAGTCAATCGCGGGGGCTGATTGGGTGCCCGCCGAGAATGGCACTGGGGAATCGGCGGGCACCCAGAAATAGCCGACGACGAAGGGGTTCTCGCCGGCCGCTCAACAATTCGCCAACCTGGCTTTGGTTGCAGCCCTCGGCCCTATGCTCCACGAGTTCGGACTTTAGTCCGACCGGTCCGCTTACCGGATGTCGGACGGAGCCCGGGTTCCTCCAACTGATGGAACCTCTTGCCTGCCCCCCAGTTGCCTTTGAAGCGTCCGGCATGAGGCTTGGTCGCACCGGCTTGGCAAGATGTTTCGATGGAGGCACCGATGTCGCTGCACACACTTCACCCCGAACGCGTCGACGAGGCGCGCATGCATGCCTATTCCACCTTCGCTCCTTGTTGATGAACGCGCTGGCCGAGAAGCTGGCGCGTTCCAAGGGGATCAAGGAACTGGACAAGCTCGAACGGTCTCTGATCGATCTGATCGAGCAGACCGATGTCGCCGCGCCACATGCGGAAGCGATGAAGGAATTCGCCATCGAGCTTGTGGTGTCGACATTGCGCAACGTTCGCGCGCATCCCAACGCCAAGCACGACATGGAAGAAATCGAAGGCCGCCGCGCCGAGGGCCGTTCGGAGAATCCGGACACGCTGGAAGAACAGTTGCAGTCCGGCCTGGAAGATAGTTTTCCGGCAAGCGACCCGCCGGCGGTCGTCTCCACCGCCATCAGCGGCAGCGCCAGGGACATCGTCGGCACCGACGAAGTGCTGCGCCGCAAGAAGGCGGCGAAGCTGCGCAAGCAGGGCTGATTGATCTGCGATACCCAAGGAGAAGAAAAATGCCACGTGGTGACAAATCGAAATACACCGACAAACAGGAACGCAAGGCCGACCACATCGCCGAAGGCTACGAGAAGCGCGGCGTTTCCGACAAGGAAGCCGAGCGGCGCGCCTGGGCGACCGTCAACAAGGACGATGGCGGCGGCAAGAAGGAAGGCGGCTCGGGCCGCGGCGAGCACACCGGCAATCCGGCCGCGCACAAGGGCGGCAGGATGGGCGGCAAGGCGTCCGCCGATCGCCCGGCGGCGAAGCGCTCTGCTTCGGCAAAGAAGGCAGCGGCGACGCGCAAGCGCAATGAAGGCCACGCGCATCATTGACGGCTGCCAATCTCCCCTTGTGGGGAAATCGGCTGTATCAGCCCACCCGCATCTCCCCAGCGCCACCCGTCGCCCGCGCCACGATCGCTTCCAGCGGTTCGGGCCGGTGCAGCAAATAGCCCTGGCCATAGGCGACGCCCATGCCTTGCAGGATCTCCAGCGCGCTCTTTTCCTCGATCTTCTCGGCCACCACCGCCGCGCCCATCGATCGGGCGATGCCGGCGATCGCCGAGACGATCTCGCGGTCGAAGCGGCTCTCGGCGATATGCTCGATGAAGGAGCCGTCGATCTTGATGGCGTCGATGGGGAAGCGCCTGAGATATTCGAACGAGCTCATGCCGGCGCCGAAATCATCGAGGCTGACGCGGCAGTGGCGTTCGCGCGCCTTGCGCACGAAGTCCGCGGCCGCGGTGAAATTGGTGACGGCGGCGGTCTCGGTGATCTCGAAGCCGATTGCCGAAGGCGGCGCGCCGGTGTCGGCGATGGCCTGATCGGCGAAATCCCACAGCTGCGGGTCCGACAATGTCTGCGCCGACAGGTTGAAGCCGAGTGAGATGGCGCCCGAGTGCATCGCCTCGCCATGGCGGGTGAGCGCCGTGCGGATGATCCAGCGGTCTAGCCTTGCGGCAAGGCCGAAGCGTTCGGCCACCGGCATGAAGTCGCCCGGCGGGATCATCTTGCCGTTGCGCGCCTCAAGCCTCGCCAGCACCTCGACATGGCGGCTGTCTTCCCAGGGCAGGCCGAGGCGATGGATCTCCTGGCCGAAGAGTTTCAGCCGGCCGTCCTCCATGGCGTCGACCAGGTCGGCCGCAAGCCGCGCGGCGTTGAGGCCGCCAGCGCCCGAGGCCGTCTCGGGCGAGAATACGGCGAAGCGGTCGCGCCCGCCGGCCTTGGCGGCGTAGCAGGCATCGTCGGCGCAGGCGAGCGCGTCGGCCACCGCCATGGTGCGATCGCGCACGAAGGCGATGCCAATGCTGGCGGCCAGCCTGCGCGAGGTGACCGCGGAGCCGAGATCGGCATCGCGCACCGCGGCAAGCACGGCGCGGGCAAGGCGCTCGACGCAGGCGTCGTCGCAATTCGGCACCAGAAGCGCGAACTCGTCGCCGCCAAGCCGCGCGGCATGCGCGGACGCCGGCAGGCTGGCGACGATGCCGGCCGCGACGCTTTTAAGCGCCAGGTCGCCGGCGGCATGGCCGGCATAGTCGTTCAACGCCTTGAAGTAGTCGAGGTCGACATAGAAGACGGCCAGCGGCAGCCGCTCCGCCATGGCGATGTTTTCGGCAAGCAGCCGGTCGAAGGCCGCGCGGTTGAGCAGCCCGGTCAGCGCGTCATGGTTCGCGGCGTAGGCCAGTTCCTCGGCGCGCTGCTTCTCTTCGGTGATGTCGCGCACGGTGCCAAGGAACTGTCCAGCCGAGCCGACGCTGGCGATAAAGCGAACCAGCGACTCGATATGGCGAGCCTCGCCGTCGCGGCGGACGATGCGATACTGGACGGCAACGACGCTGTCGCTGTCCAGGGACATCCGGTGAGCGCGCTCGGTGACTTCCTTTTCGTCCGGGTGCAGGAAAGTGTGCCAGAGATCGGCCGAAACCTCGTCGCTGTCGGCAGTGTAGCCGAAAATCTCGCGGGTGCGAGCGTCCCAATAACTCTTGTTGGTGCCGACGTCATAGTGCCAAATGCCGGTGCCACTGGCGGCGAGCGCCAGGCGAAAGCGGACATTGATCTGCTCGAGCGCAGCTTCCGCCTCTTTCTGCCGGGTGATGTCGGTCTGCACGCCCATCATCCGCAACGGCCTGCCCTCGGTATCGCGCTCGACGACGCCGCCCCGGTCGAGCACCCAGACCCAATGGCCGTCCTTGTGGCGTAGCCTGAGCTCGGTTTCGATGGACGGGGTCAGCCCGGCAATGTGGCGGTCGCCGCTGGCGATCGCGCCCTCGCGGTCGTCGGGATGGGCGAGGTTGAGCCAGAGGTCGGGCGTATTGGCAAGGTCGCCCTCGGCATAGCCCAGCATCTTCGACCAAGTCGGCGAGTAGTAACAATCGCCGGTCGATAGATTCCAGTCCCAGAGGCCCAGATGAGCACGGTCAAGCGCCAGTGCCCAGAACTCCGCCTTGCGTGTCTTGTCGTCCGCCATGCCCTGTTTGTCTTCTCCCCCTGGAGCGCAATTCTGCCCGAAACGAGAGAAGAAAGAGTTACCGGCGGAGCTGCTGATCTCCTCCCTTGAGGGGGAGATGTCGCCGAAGGCGACAGAGGGGGTCGCCTCGCGTAGAGCGCCAGCGTCTTTCTACAGCGGGCGTCGGCGTTCTACGCGCTAGGACCCCCTCTGGCCGCTTCGCGGCCATCTCCCCTCAAGGGGGAGATTACCAAGCCGCCTTCTCACCACCGCCGCGTGGAACCGCGCGCCGTGCAGCAGGCCTGCGTCGTTGAAATCATAGGCCGGGTTGTGCAGCGGCGCGGTGTCGCCGTTGCCGAGGAAGACGAAGCAGCCGGGGACATGGTCCAGGAAGCGGGCGAAATCCTCCGAGGCGGTCATCGGCTCCGCCGCGATGCCAACGGCATCGTCGGCCAGCACGGTCCCGGCTGCCGCGAATGCCTCCTCGACAAGTCCAGCGTCGTTGAGCAACGGCACGAACTCGCGCGTGTAAGTGATCTCGGCATCGACATTATAGGCCTGCGCGGTGCCCTCGGCGATGCGGCGCATCTCCGCTTCGATCGCAGCACTCACCTGCGGCCGGAAACTGCGGCAATCGCCGAGAATGCGGGCCATGCCGGGCAGCGCGTTGCGGGTGCCATCGGTGATGAGCTCGGTGACCGAGACGACGCCGATGTCGGCGGGGCTCAGGCGGCGTGAGACGATCGCCTGCAGGTTGACCACCAGCGCGCAGGCGGCGACCAGCGTCTCGCGGCCGGCATGCGGCCGCGCCGCGTGGCCGCCAAGGCCTTTCAGCACGATCTCGAAATTGTCCTCGGCCGACATGACCGGGCCGCTCCGCGTCTCGAAATGGCCGACAGGCAGGCCCGGCATGTTGTGCAGGCCAAAAATCTCCTCGAAGGGGAAGCGCTCGAGCAGGCCGTCGTCGAGCATGGCGAGCGCCCCCTGCCCCATTCCTCGGCCGGCTGGAAGATGAAGCGCACGGTGCCGTCGAACCCGCCTTCGTCGGCGAGCAGCCTGGCGGCGCCGAGCAGCATCGCGGTGTGGCCGTCATGGCCGCAGGCATGCATGGTGCCGGGCGTCCGCGAGCGCCAGGGCGCGGTGCCCTGCTCGGCGATGCGCAGCGCGTCCATGTCGGCGCGCAGCGCGATCGCACGGTTGCCGCTGCCCCGGGTCAAGGTGCCGACGACGCCGGTGCCGCCGACACCCTCGGCGACCTCCAGCCCGAAAGCACGGAGTTTATCAGCCACGAAGGCAGACGTGCGCTTCTCCTCGAAGCCGAATTCGGGGTGGGCGTGGAGATCGCGCCGCCATGCGGTCATCTCGCGATGCAAGCCGTCCAGATCGGTCATAAGCGGCTTCCTTGTCAGGCAGTCTGCAGCGCAATGTCTTGCGGCGCCATGCCAACCAGCTCGGCGTAGCGGTCGGGGTCGGTCGCG
This sequence comes from Mesorhizobium sp. ORM8.1, assembly GCF_053005525.2. Classification (NCBI taxonomy): domain Bacteria; kingdom Pseudomonadati; phylum Pseudomonadota; class Alphaproteobacteria; order Hyphomicrobiales; family Phyllobacteriaceae; genus Mesorhizobium; species Mesorhizobium sp. ORM8.1. The sequence continues at coordinate 742,181 of NZ_CM132600.1, forward strand.
CCTTCGGAGTTGATGATGAGCACGCGGGACGCGGCGTCGAGACCGAGCGCCGCCCGCATGCCTATGTCGCCCGCGGCGCGGATCAATCCGGCAAGCCCCGCCCCACCGCTCTCGCCGGCAACGATGGCGGCATCATTGCCCTTGGGCCGCGCCAGCCGGTTCATCACCGCGACCGCGTCTTCTTCCTCGACCGTCATGAAGGCATCGCCGACGCGCGAAAGCACACGCCAGGCGATCAAGGACGGCTCGGCGCATTCCAGCATCGTCATGACGGTCGATCCCCGATGCGGGATCGTCGCCGGACGTCCGGCCTCCGCCGAGGCATAGATACAAGCCGAGCGCGTTGGCTCGACGACCACGGTTTTCGGCCGCTTCAAGCCAAGCAGGATCGCCAGATGACCTGCAATCGCAGCCGCGAGGCCACCGACGCCGGCCTGCAGGAAGACATGGGTGGGCGGCTCGGCCAGATGCCGCAATGCCTCGCGCACGATCACCGTATAGCCCTGCATGACAAGGCCCGGGATGCGTTCATAGCCCGGCCAGGACGTGTTGGAGACGATCTTCCAGCCGCGCTCGGCGCCGACCCGGGCGACTTCGCGCACCGCATGATCGTAGCCGCCCTCGACCTCTACGATCTCGGCGCCGAGGCGGGCGATGGCCTCGACACGCTCGCGGCTTACGCCGGCATGGACGAAGATCACCGAACGCGCGCCGACCAGGCCGGCGCCCTGCGCCACCGACCGGCCATGGTTGCCGTCTGTAGCGCAGACGAAGATCATCCCCGAGGCGATCTGGCGCACTTTTGCGTCGCCGATCTCGGCGACATCGACGTCGCGACCGAGGCGCTTGCCGGCCTCCTCCAGCACCAACCGGATGACGGCATAGGCACCGCCCAACGCCTTGAAGCTGCCGAGGCCAAGGCGCTGGCCCTCATCCTTGACATGCAGGGCGGCGATACCGAGCTCACCGGCCAGCGCCGGCAAGGCGTGCAGCGGTGTTTCGACATGGTTGTCGCGCGCCTTGAGATAATGCCCGGCCCGCTCGGCGCCCGCCATGCCGAGGGCTTCGGCGTCGGCAGCGACCAACGGCTGGTTGTGTTCGGGACGTTGGTTGAGCAGCATCATGGCATTCTTCTTTTAGGCACTGAATTGTATTGATGAACGTGAGAACTATTTTGCTAGTGATTGACGTTTGTTTCTTCCCGATGTCGCCAGATGCGAAATGCGATAGAAGACGACGCCGTCGACTGAACTATTTTTGGGTGTAATTGCCTGCCCTCGACGTCAGTCATCCGCGCTTTCTCCTCTTGATCACCCGCTCCGGTGGTCAGTCAACCGCCAGCCTGGCGGCGACACCGAGCAGTATGTTGGCGCCCGCGATGAGCTCGCCGGCAGCGGTGAACTCGGCCGGATTGTGGCTGATGCCGCCGCGGCTCGGCACGAAGATCATCGCGGACGGCGCGATGCGGGCAATCATCTGCGCGTCGTGCCCGGCGCCCGATGTCATGCGCCGGCAGGAAAGACCTGCGGCCTTGGCGCCGGCCTCGATCAGCGCGACGACACGCGCGTCGAAGGTCACCGGCTCGAAACGCGCCAGGCTTTCGGCCTGGATAGTGACGCCGGCGCTTGCGGCAAGTTCGTCGAGGAAAGCGGCAAGTGCCGCCTCCTCCGCCTTGAGGCTCGCCTCGTCGGGATCGCGCAGATCGATGGTGAAAATTGCCCGCGCCGGGATGACGTTGATGGCGTTCGGCTCGAAAGCGATGGTGCCGACGGTGGCGACCGTGCGTGTCCGCGAGGCGCTGGCGCGGTCGGCGATGAAGGAAATCACCCGCGCGGCGGCGACGCCGGCATCGCGGCGCATCGCCATCGGCGTGGTGCCTGCGTGATTGGCCTCGCCGTCAATCGTGATGCGCTGCCAGGAAATGCCTTGCAGGTTCTCGACCGCGCCGATGGCGATGCCTTCGCGCTCAAGCACCGGCCCCTGTTCGACATGCAGCTCGACATAGACATGCGGCTCGATGAAGCCGGGCCGGTGCCGGCCGGCATAGCCGATGCGCTCCAGTTCCTTGCCCAGCACCGTGCCGTCGGTACCGATGGCGGCCAGCGCGTCCTCAATGTCGACGCCGCCGGCATAGACCAGCGACCCCATCATATCGGGGGAATAGCGCACGCCTTCCTCGTTGGTGAAGGCCGCGACGACAAGCGGGCGGGCCGGAACGAATCCGGCCTCCTTCAGGCTCTCGATCGCCTCCAGGGCGGCAAGCACGCCGTAGCAGCCGTCATAGATGCCGGCGTCGATCACCGTGTCGATATGCGAACCGAGCATGACCGGCGCCAGATCGCCCCCACCGCCGCCTCGCCAGATGCCGAAGATGTTGCCGATGCGGTCGACGGCGACCTCGAGCCCGGCTTCTTTCAGCCAGCTGACCAGCCGGTCGCGGCCGAGCCGATCCATATCCGAGGCGGCGACGCGTACGAGCCGGCCTTGCGCATCGCGGCCAAGGCTGCCGAGTTCCTCGATGCGCCGGATGAGGCGATCGGCATTGATCATCAGATTGCTCACGCCGGCTGCCTTGCCCGCTCAACCTCGCCCGGCGCCATCCCGACCAGTTCGGCGTAACGGCCGGGGTCGGTCGCGCCTTCGGAGTTGATGATGAGCACGCGGGATTGGGCGTCGAGACCTAGCGCGGCGCGCATGCCGATGTCGCCGGTGGCGCGGATCAACCCGGCAAGCCCCGCCCCGCCGCTCTCGCCGGCAACGATCGCCGGATCGTTGCCCTTGGGCCGCGCCAGCCGGTTCATCACCGCGACCGCGTCGACCTCCTCCACCGTCATGAAGGCGTCGCCGACGCGCGAAAGCACCCGCCAGGCAACCAGCGACGGCTCATAACATTCAAGCATGGCCATGACGGTCGGCTGGTCATGCGGGATCTTTACCGGACGCCCCGCCTCGGCCGTGGCGTAGACGCAGGCCGCCCGCGCCGGCTCGACGACGACGACTTTTGGCCGCCGCTCGCCGAGCAGGATGGCCAGATGGCCGGCAATCGCCGCGGCGAAACCGCCGACGCCGGCCTGCAGGAAAACATGGGTGGGCGGCACCGGCAGATGCCGCAACGCCTCGCGCACGATCACCGTGTAGCCCTGCATGACCAGGCCCGGAATGCGCTCATAGCCCCGCCAGGAGGTGTCGGAGACCACCGTCCAGCCGCGCTCGGCGGCGATGCGGGCGGCCTCGCGCACGGAATGATCGTAGCCGCCTTCGACCCGCACCATCTCGGCGCCGTAACGGGCGATCGCCGCGACGCGCTCGCCGCTGACGCCGGCATGGACGAACACCACCGAGTGCGCGCCGACGAGGCCGGCGCCCTGCGCCACGGAGCGGCCGTGATTGCCGTCGGTGGCGCAACAGAAGGTCATCTGCGCAGCGATCGCCCGCACCTTCGCATCGCCGATCTCGCCGACATCGAGCTTGCGGCCGAACCGCTTGCCGGCCTCCTCCAGCACCAGCCGGATGACGGCATAGGCGCCGCCCAGCGCCTTGAAACTGCCGAGGCCGAGACGCTTGCCTTCGTCCTTGACGTGAAGTGCTGCAATGCCGAGTTCGGCCGCGAGCGCCGGCAGCGGATGCAGTGGCGTCTCGGCGTGGTTGTCGCGCGCCCGCAAGAAACGCTCGGCCTCCTCGGCGCCGGCGATGCCGAGCGCGGAAGCGTCGGCCGCGGCCAGCAACTGCCTGTATTCGGGACGTCGATTGAGCAGGATCATGGTTTCCTCCCGTTTCGTGTCCCGGAAATCTATTGCAGAGCGCCTGAGAAATGCGCTCTGTTTCGGCCAGCTGATTGCAAGTTTGTTTCGTCTGGATGTCGCCGATGCCCGTTCCGCCAAATCTCGACGCCTTCGACCGCGCCATCCTCGCCATCCTGCAGAAGGACAACACCACGCCACAGCGGGTGATCGGCGAAAAGGTGAACCTGTCGGCGCCGGCGGTGCAGCGTCGCATCCGGCGGATGGAAGAGACCGGCGTCATCCGCGCCAATGTCGCGTTGGTCGACCCGGCCAAAGTCGGCCACCCGATCACCATCTTCGTCGAGGTCGAGGTGGAGAGCGAGCGCGCCGAGCTGATCGACGCTGCCAAGCGCGGCTTTGCCGAAGTGCCCGAGGTGCAGCAATGCTACTACGTCACCGGCGAGGCCGATTTCATCCTCGTCGTCACCGTGGCGACGATGGCCGACTACGAGGCGCTGACACGGCGGCTGTTCTTCGAAAACAACAACGTCAAAAGGTTCCGCACGTTCGTGGCGATGGATCGGGTGAAGATGGGACTGGAGGTGCCGGTGGACGGGCCAGCGTAGCGTTCGGAAGGAGTGCTGCGTATCATATCGCGATACTTTTTGTTGACGCAAAGCGACGTATCATGATAAGATACGAACCCTGGAAGTCAGATGATCCGGTCGTTCAAGGACAAGACAACCGAAGCGGTTTCGACAGGCAAGGCTCCGAAAGGGTTTCCGGCGGACCTCGTCCGTGTCGCTCAGCGGAAATTGTTCATGCTCGATAACGCGACCGAACTGACCGACCTCAAGGTGCCGCCGGGGAACCGGCTTGAAGCTCTGAAAAGGGATCGCGCCGGCCAACATTCGATCCGGATCAACGACCAGTTCCGAGTCTGCTTTCGTTGGGTGGATGGCGGAGCCGAGGATGTGGAAATCACCGACTATCATTAGGCGGACAGACCATTCAGCCGAGCCAGTGCGCTCTTCCCGATGGGAGTGAAAAAATGATCAAACTCGATGTTCCAATTCATCCAGGCGAGATACTGAGGACGGAATTTCTTAAGCCCCTCGATCTGAAGCCCTACACGCTGGCCAAGAAGCTCCATGTGCCGCGCACGCGTATCGAGCGCCTTGCCAATGAGACCACACCGGTTACGCCGGACACGGCTTTGCGTCTTGCGAAGTTCTTCGGCACGACACCGCAGTTCTGGATGAACATGCAGGCCAGTTACGATCTGGCTGTCGAGGGTGCGTCGCTACAGGAAGAGCTTAAGGAGATCAAACGATATGAAGCGGCCGCCTAAGGATTGCCGCCGCCTCGCGCTCGCCCCAGCCACCTTGCGTAAACCTCGCCCACAATGCCGCGCCTAAAGATCAGCACGCAGACCATGAAGATCAGGCCGGTGGCGATCGTCACCGGGAAGCCGGAGGTGGCAAGCGTGTTCTCAAGGCCGACGACGAGGCCGGCGCCGACCACCGGGCCGGCCATGGTGCCGATGCCGCCGAGCAGCGTCATCAGGATCACCTCGCCCGACATCTGCCATGTGACGTCAGTGAGCGTGGCGAACTGGAAGACGATCGCCTTGGTGGCGCCAGCAAGGCCGGCAAGGGCGGCCGACATGACGAAGGCGGCGAGCTTGTAGCGGCCGACCGAATAGCCCAGCGAAATGGCGCGGTTCTCGTTCTCGCTGATCGAGCGCAGGATCATGCCGAAGGGCGAGTTGACGATGCGCCAGATGGCGAAGACGCCGATCAGGAAGACCGCCAGCACGAAGAAATACATGTTCATGGTGACATTGAGATCGACGAACCCGAAGAGCTTTCCACGCGCAACGCCCTGGATGCCGTCCTCGCCCTCGGTGAAGGGCGCCTGGACGCAGAAGAAATAGAACATCTGCGCCAGCGCCAGTGTGATCATCGAGAAATAGATGCCTTGCCTGCGGATGGCGAGGAAGCCCATGACGAGGCCGAGGCCCGCCGCACCGACGGTGCCAAGCAGGATGCCGGCCTCCGGCGGCCAGCCCCAGGCCTTCACGGCATAGGCGCAGAAATAGGCGGCGCCTCCGAAGAAGGCGGCGTGACCGAAGGAGAGCAGGCCGGTGTAGCCGAGCAGAAGGTTGAAAGCGCAGGCGAAGAGCGCGAAGCACAGCATCTTCATGATGAAGATCGGATAGATGACGAAGGGCGCGGCGATCAGCGCCGCGACGGCCAGCGCCACCAGCGCCCGTTCCAGCCGGAGCGAGGCAGCGGCGCGTTCTTCGTGAAGGGTCGCCTCGCTCATCTCACGCGTCCCTTCCGAACAGGCCGGCGGGCCGGAGCAAAAGCACGATCGCCATGATGACGAAGACGACCAGGTTCGAGGCCTCCGGATAGAATACCTTGGTCAGGCCTTCGGCGAGGCCAAGCATATATCCGGTGATGATGGCGCCGAGAATGGAGCCCATGCCGCCGACCACGACGACGGCAAAGACCACGATGATCAAGTCCGAACCCATCAGCGGGCTGACCTGGTAGACGGGCGCGGCGAGGATGCCGGCCAATCCTGCAAGAGCGGCGCCGAGACCGTAGGTGAGCGTCAAGAGCAGCGGCACGTTGACGCCGAAGGCCTGCACCAGCTCGGGATTCTCGGTCGCGGCGCGCAGGTAGGAGCCGAGCCTGGTCTTCTCGATCAGCAGCCAGGTGCCGATGCAGACGATGAGCGAGGCGACCACCACCCAGCCGCGATAATTGGGCAGGAACATGAAGCCGAGATTGGTGCCGCCGGCAAGCAGCGCCGGCACGGCATAGGGATTGCCGGAGACGCCGAAGAAGTAGCGGAACACGCCTTCGATGACCAAGGCGAGACCGAAGGTGAAGAGCAGGCCGTAGAGCGGGTCGAGGCGGTAGAGCCTGGACAACGCCAGACGCTCGACCACCATGCCGAACAGGCCGACGGCCAAAGGCACGATGATCAGCGCCGGCCAGTAGCCGATGCCGAGATGGACAAGCAGCAGATAGCCGATGAAGGCGCCAAGCATATAGAGCGCGCCATGAGCAAAGTTGATGATGCGCAACAGGCCGAAGATGACGGCGAGCCCCAGGCTGAGCATGGCGTAGAAGGAGCCGTTGATCAGGCCGACCAGCAATTGGCCGAGAAGCGCCTGGATGGGGATGCCGAAGATCATGGTCATGGCGCCATCATACCCCCAGCACCTCGTGCAGTTTGTCGGTGTGCGCGGAAAGCTGCCCGACCGCAAAGCCTTCCACCACCTTGCCGTGGTCCATCAGGTAGAAGCGGTCGGCGATGCGGGCGGCGAAGCGGAAATTCTGCTCGACCAGAAGGATGGTCATGCCGCGCTTTTTCAATGTCGCCAGCAACTCGCCGATGCGCTGGACGATGACCGGCGCCAACCCTTCCGTCGGCTCGTCGAGCAAAAGCATCTCGACGCCGGTGCGCAGGATGCGCGCAATCGCCAGCATCTGCTGCTCGCCGCCCGACAGTTTCGTGCCCTGGCTGTTGCGCCGCTCCTTGAGGTTGGGAAAGAGCTCGAAGATTTCGTCCACGCTCATGCCGCCCTTGGCGACGATAGGCGGCAGGATCAGGTTCTCGTCGACGGTCAGCGTGGCGAAGATGCCGCGTTCCTCCGGCACGAAGCCGATGCCCTGATGGGCGACGCGGTGCAGCGGCAGGCGCATCAAATCCTTGCCGTTGAAGGTGACGCTGCCGGTCCGCTTGCGGATCAGCCCCATGACGGCGCGCAAGGTGGTCGTCTTGCCGACGCCGTTGCGGCCAAGCAGCGTGACGGTCTCGCCGCGAAATATGTCGAGGTCGACGCCGTGCAGCGCATGGCCCTCGCCATACCAGGCATGCAGGTCGCGCACGGCAAGCAGCGGCTCACTCATGCCCGGTCCCTTCATGCCCGGTTTCCTCAGGCTCGGTGCCCATGTAAGCGACGCGCACGCGCTCGTCCTTGCTCACCGTTGCATAGTCGCCGGCGGCGAGCACCTGGCCGCGCTGCACGACGGTGATCCAGTCGCAGAGATCGGCGACGACGGTGAGGTTGTGCTCGACCATCAGCACGGCGCGGTCCTTGGCCAGCGACCGGATGATGCCGGAGATCATGCCGACATCCTCATGGCCCATGCCCGCCATCGGCTCGTCGAGCAACAGCACCTTCGGGTCGAGCGCCAGCGTGGTGGCGATCTCCAGCACGCGCTTCCTGCCGTAGGACAGATCGCCGGCGAGCCCGTGTGCGGCGTCTTCGAGGCCAACGATGGCGAGCAACTCGCGCGCTCGGGGCGTCAGTTGGTCGAGCGCCGACACCGGGCGCCAGAACTGGTGGCCCAGCCCACCCGGGCGCTGCAGAGCGACGCGCACATTGTCGAGCACGGAGAGATGCGGAAAGATCGCCGAGATCTGGAACGAGCGCACGAGCCCCATGCGCGCCACCCTTGCTGGCGGCGCGCGAGTGATGTCGGTGCCGAGCAATTCGATCCTGCCGGCGGTCGGCTGCAGGAACTTCGTCAGGAGGTTGAAGATGGTGGTCTTGCCGGCGCCGTTCGGGCCGATCAGCGCATGGATTTTTGCGTGATGGACGTCGAGGTCGACATCCTTCACGGCGACAAAGCCGGCGAAGTCGCGCCTCAGGCCGCGGGCGGAAAGCACCACCCGCGGCATCTGTTCGCTACCGTCCCGGCGGACGGCCGTCGCTGCCGCTAGCGTCACTTGCTGACGAGCGGACAGCCGCTTTCCTCGGCCTTCAGGAACGCTTTGTCGCCCGGAATGGTCGCCAGATAGGTGTAGTAGTCCCAGTCCTTCTTCGACTCTTCCGGCTTCTTGACCTGGTAGAGATACATGTCGTGCACCATCGAACCGTCGGCCTGGACCTTGCCATTGGCGCTGAAGACATCGTTGACCGGCATCTCATGCAGTTGTTTGGCCACCGCCTCGGTCTCGTCGGTGCCGGCCTTGTCGACGGCCTTCAGATATTGCAGCACCGCCGAATAGGTGCCGGCCTGGATCATGTTGGGCATGCGGTTGGTGCGCTTGAAGAAACGCTCGGCGAATTTGCGGCTCTCGTCGTCGCGGTCCCAGTAATAGCCTTCGGTCAGCACCACGCCTTGCGCCGCCTGCAGCCCGAGGCCGTGCACTTCGGCGAGCGTGAACAGAAGTGCGGCCAGCCGCTGGCCGCCGGCGACGATGCCGAACTCGGCAGCCTGCTTGATGGCGTTGGAGGTGTCGAGGCCTGCATTGGCCAGGCCGACGACCTTGGCGCCTGAGGACTGCGCCTGCAACAGGAAGGAGGAATAGTCGGTCGATCCCAGCGGATAGCGCACTTCACCCAGCACCTTGCCGCCGCTCGCCTCGACGAGCTTGGCGGTCTGCTCCTTCAGCGAATAGCCGAAGGCATAGTCGACGGTGATGAAATACCAGCTGTCGCCGCCCTGCTGGACCAACGCGCCGCCGGTGCCGACCGCCTGGGAATGCGTGTCATAAGCCCAGTGGAAGCCATAGGGCGAGCACTGCTTGCCGGTGAGATCGGTAGCGGCCGCGCCGGTGACGATGTCGATCTTCTTCTTGTCCTTGGAAATGCCCTGGACGGCCAGCGCCACGGACGAGGTGGTGAGCTCCATGATCGCGTCGACCTGCTCGGTGTCGTACCACTGGCGCGCGATGTTGGAGGCGATGTCGGGCTTGTTCTGGTGGTCGGCGTTGACGATCTCGATCGGTGCGCCCTGCACCTTGCCGCCAAAATCCTCGACCGCCATCTTGGCGGCCTCGACCGACCATTTGCCGCCGAAATCGGCATAGACGCCGGACTGGTCGTTGAGGATGCCGATCTTGACCTTGCCGTCGGAGATTTCGCCGGCCGCCGCCGGCACCGTGCTTGCCGCGAGCAGGGCGGCGGAAATGAGATAGGATGCTTTCACTGGTGGTTCCTCCCTTGTGGCCGACCACGCCAAACGCGGCCGCCTCGCGATGGTTTCAACAGTTGTGTCCGTTGCCTGAGAATGCGGGCCTGCGCGCCCCGCTTCTTGTTCCTCCTCCGCGCACGCACGCGCCGCCCTTCGTGTGGACGCAACCAGACCCTAGCATCAGCCCCGTGAACGCAGAATGCTATTTTCGTAGCATGTTGCGATGTTCGATCGCGATAGCGTTTCCTTGAATCGCCATCACGATCTAACTCTTTGTCGGAGCATGATCTTTCTCCGAAAACCGGTTCCCACTTTTCGGGATCATGCTTTAGAATGACCGACGCAAGCGAGGACGACGGGATGCTCACCACGACCGATTATGGCGGCAAGGAAGCCGATGTCGTGCGGGCGCTGGAGGAAGACATCATCTTCGGCCGCCTGGCGCCCGGTAGGCGGCTGGTCGAGGACGTGCTGCTCGCCCGCTTTCCCGTCTCGCGCCACTCGATCCGCCAGGCGCTCTACCAGCTCGAAAAGCTCGGCGTCGTCACCCGCGAGCGCAACAAGGGCGCGATGGTGAGAAGGCTTTCGCCCGAGGAGGTCAGGCAGATCTACGAGGTGCGCGAGCTTCTGCAGCGGCAAGCGGCGCTGATGATCCCGCTACCGGCGAGCGAGGCGCTGATCGAGGTGCTGACGGAAATCCATCGGCTCTACAGCGTCCATGTCGACGCGCATTATCTGCGTGGCATCCACGAGGCCAATGACCGCTTCCACCTGACCATGTTCTCGGCCTGCGGCAACGACTACCTGGTGTCGTCGATCGAGCAATATATGCGGCTCAGCCTGCCGGTGCGCGCCAATTCGCTGGCCGATCCCGAGCAATTGGATGTGTCGCGCCAACACCACGAAATCATGATCGAGGCGCTGAAGCGCCGCGACAATTGGGTGCTGGCGCAGCTTTGCGTCGACCATCTGCAGCCAAGCAAGAAGTTCTATCTCGATGAGATCGAGAAGAATGGCGAGGCGGCTTGAGGGAAGCACTTCGGGCTGGACGATGCGCGATAACTACCAGTCGGGTTCGATTGGAGAATCTTCCGAGAAGCCTTGCGCCACCGACGGCGAAAGCGTCTTTTCCGCAGCGTCGCGCAATGCCGCCGGAAGCCCTCTGAGGCGCTCGCTATCGAGCGGGAGGTTGAGATAGCCGGTGGCGATGCGGGCGGCCACTTGCGCCTGCTCGCGATCGCGCGCCGCTTTGACCGCGGACCGATCTGGCCGCTGCGCCAGCCACGCCTTGTGAAGCGCGAACACGCGAGGGTCGATCGTCGGAATCTTCACGGGATAGCCACGCTCGTCGATCGCGATCGCCTCTGTCTTCGGCGCGTTTATCAGCCATTGCAGTCCGTCAATCGGCGCGCCTTCCATGTCATCCGCGATTGAAGTGATCGCCGTCGGCGACTTGTCCTTAAGGACGTTCTTCACCTGCGGCCGGATGAGGTCGACCAGATAGCCGTCCCGGTTCGTTGCTCTGAAGGCTCTTGGCTGAAGTGGTCTGAAGGATTTGTCCACTTTCTGCAGGATGCCTATCAGGCCCGACTGCGTTATCTTCTCCTGCGTTACGAAGCTGATGCGCCGACGGGAATCGAAGAGCAGATCGATATCTCCGGTTGCAACGAGGCCACTGGAAATCTGGACCCCTGCCAGTGCCTCGTAGGCGAACAAGGAATTCGTGCCAACGACCAACAGCTGCGAGCCAAGCAGATTTGTCTCGGCGCAGCGCCTCAGGATGCGCGCGGCGATGACCGGCACCCTCCCCAGCCCCATGGCCACATTGACCTTGGCCAAACTGTTCAGCCGGTCGGACAAGCCGGCCAGCAGATCCTTGTTACGTTGCCTACCGTCGGAGAAAGCGGCAAACGCCTTTTCGGTTTCCCGAGTTCTTGGACCGAGCGAGGTTTCGGCCTGCCTTACCTTGCGCAACAGATAGTCGGCACCGTTGCGCTCCACCCAGCGCATGCTGCCAACGAAACGTCTCAAACGCTCATCCTCGGCACTCAGCCAGGCCTCGTAGACCTGCTGCGTGTCGATGAACTGGCGCCTTTGCTCGCCCGTCAAATCTCTCAGAGCCAATTTTCCACTCTTCAGTCAATTTCCTGACAATGTAGTGGAAAAATATTCTACTGCAATACGTTACCTCATTTTTTCCACTCATACGATGACCATCGGTCTCGGTAGTGGAAAACTGCATAAAAACAACGCTGAAAGCCACCCGTGTCCAGCCTCGGCCCAAAGCCGGCCGACCGTGCCGCCGATCATGCCCGCTCCCAGGATGCCGATCTTCATTGTCGCCTCCCTTGCATTCGTTGAACGGCCGCTCACCAGGGCAGCTTCTTGCCGTCGCGGAAAAAGCCGCCTGTCGGGCCGTCGTCCGGCAAGGTCGCCGCCCAGACGATGCCGGCCGCCCCTTGCGCGACGGGGCGGCCGCCCGGACCACCCATGTCGGTCGCGACCCAGCCCGGGCAGATCGAGTTGACCAGCACGCCGGCGCCGCGCAGCTCGCCGGCCAGGATACGGGTCAGCGCGTTGAGCGTCGCCTTGCTGGTCGAATAGGCCGGCGCGCCGGCGCCCATCGACGCGAGCGAGCCGCCCTCGGACGAGACATTGACCAGCCGGCCATGACCGGAGGCGCTGAGCAGCGGCGCGAAGGCAGCAGCTATGCGCCAGGCGCCGAAGACATTGGTCTCGAACGCCTCGCGGATCACAGTCCAGTCGGGCCTCAGCGCCCGCGAGCCAGGGTCGTAATGGATGGCGGCGTTGTTGACCAAAACGTCGAGCCGGCCAAAACGGCGCTCGACCCCAGCCGCCGCGCGGGCCGCCGCATCGGGCGCGGCGATGTCGAGCTCGATAGCCTCGACCTTGCCGCCGAGCCGCTTCGCCGCCGCCTCGCCCTTGGCGAGGTCGCGCACGCCGAGGAGCACGGTGAAGCCGAGCGCGGCGAGCTGGCGACCCGTCTCCAGGCCGATGCCGCGATTGCCGCCGGTGACAAGCGCCACCTTGCCGGAATTGTCCTTGTCGGTGGTCATTGCGCGGGTTCCTTCGGTTCCTCGTGTCGACAGCAAGATGGCATCGATCGCAGTGATTGATTAGGGCATGGCGTTCGCACGCATTGCGCGATGCAGCTCATGAATGATGGCGATCTCGAACCGGCGCCACCTCTCGCATTCCGTAGAGGTACGGGGCATGCCAGACACAATCCGGAAACAAGATTCAACGGTTGGGAAAAACTCGCGAAAAGAGCGCCTGTCATAAGCGGTACCGGAGCAGCCGAAAATGCGGCGCGCGACAGAGACATCGATCTTAAACAAGGAATCCCGATTATGAAAAAGACCCTTCTTTCCGCACTCGGCCTTGCCGTCGCGCTCGCTTTCGCGGTGCCGGCGCTCGGCACCACCGAAGCCAACGCTGCCGCGACGACCGCCGCGACCACGACGACCACCACGACCGCTGCTCCGGCCGCGACCACCGAGACTGCGAAGCCGGCCGCCAAGGTCGAGCACAAGAAGCATCACGCCAAGAAGCATCACCGTCATCACGCCAAGAAGCATCATCACGGCAAGAAGCACTCGAAGCATCATGCCAAGAAGCATCACGTGAAGAAGCATCACGTGCGCAAGCACCACGTGAAGAAGCATGCCGCGAAGAAGGCCGCCTAAGGCGTAGCCTCTGCGCGGTTCCGTGGCTTCCTGGAGTTGCGAACACTCTTCATGACCGGATGATCCCGGACCGCCTGCAAGGGATTCAGGATCATCGCTTCCCGAAAACGCCGCCCTCCCTTCCGGGCGGCGTTTTTGTGTCATCTTCGAAGGGGCATTATCTTTTCCGAAAACCGGCAACGCTTTTCGCTAACGCGGTCCTTCGGTTCGGGATCATGCCCTATTTCTTCTGCGGATGGATCGTTTCGCCGCGCGCCAGCATGGCGACAAGGTCGGCGATCTTCTTCTTTCGGCCCGCCTCGGTCTTCATGTTGTGGGTGCGGAAGGCGAGCGAGAAGCGGTTCTGGGCGGTCAGCGTTTCCAGCATCGCCCTGGCCTTCGGCTCGGCATCGATCGCCGCCTGCAGGTCTGGCGGAATGGTCATCTGCTTCGATCCGCCATAGGCGCGGTCCCAGCGGCCGTCGGCCTTGGCCGCCTCGACCTGACGCAGGCCATGCTCGGTCATCCGGCCCTCCTCGACCAGGCGGGCGACATTGTCGATGTTGATCTTGCTCCAGATGCTCTTTTTGCCGCGCGGCGTGTAGCGCTGCAGGAAGCTTTTGTCGTCGAGCGACTTGCGCACCGCGTCGATCCAGCCGAAGCACAGCACGACGTCGATCGCCTCCTTCGGCGTGATCGAGGCCAGGCCCGAGCCGACCTTGTGGACCTTGATCCAGACCTCACTTTCGCTGGCATGATTGTCGCCGAGCCAAGCATAGAAGCTTTGAGCGTCGGGGAACTCCCGCACCTTGTCCGGGTCAACCTTGATCGGCGCCATCTTCACCTCACTTGTTCGCGAGCAGTCTGGACGATTCCGTCGCGCTTGTAGCCCTCCCTGATGCCAGTTTCTGTCAGCAGGCGGCCGCAGGCTATCGGGAAGTCCTCTCCGGCCGGAACGCGCCGGGTGGCGCCGCGTTCCTGATGCAGAGCAACCGATCCGAGGAGGCCCCAATGGCCATCGAAACGATCTTCGCCCATGTCAGCTGTTCCAATCTCGAAGCCAGCACGCAATGGTACGAGAAACTGTTCGGCAAGGCGCCCGCCCGCCGGCCGATGGCCGGGCTGGTCGAATGGCAGTTCACCGATAGCGCCGAAGTGCAGCTCTTCGAGGACAAGGACAAAGCCGGCAAAAGCACGCTGACCATCGGCGTGCTGCCTCTGGAGCCCGAGCGCAAACGCCTGGCCGATGCCGGCCTTGAGCCAGGACCGGTCGAGGACACGAAGGACTTTTACATCACGCGCATACGGGATCCCGACGACAATCTCGTCGTCCTCGCCAGCGCCAGACTGAACTAAGGTCTCGCCGAGCCTCAGGCGGCCAGGACAAAAGCTAGAGGATTTTCGCGAGAAAACTCTTCGTGCGGTCCCGTTGCGGATCCGAGAAAAGCGCCTTCGGCGCGCCTTCCTCGACGATCATGCCGTCATCCATGAAGATCACCCGATGCCCGACCTCGCGGGCAAAACCCATCTCATGGGTGACGACCACCATCGTCATGCCCTCGATGGCGAGCGTCTTCATGACCTGCAGCACCTCGCCCACCATTTCGGGATCGAGCGCGGAGGTCGGCTCGTCGAAAAGCATGACGTCCGGTCCCATCGCCAGTGAGCGGGCGATGGCGACGCGTTGCTGCTGGCCGCCGGAAAGCTCATCGGGGTAGTTCGCTTCCTTGCCGACCAGGCCGACCTTGGCCAGCAACTCGCGCGCCACCCTGTTGGCCTCCTCGGTCGCGATCTTCTTGACCTTGCGCGGCCCGATCGTGACATTCTCCAGAATGGTCAGGTGCTTGAACAGGTTGAACTGCTGAAACACCATGCCGACATGCTGGCGCAGCTTGTGAATATTCGTCTTCGGATCGGTTAAAATCATGCCGGCGATCTCGATCTCGCCGCTGGTGGCTGCCTCCAGCCCGTTCAGGCAACGCAGAAATGTGCTCTTGCCGCTGCCTGAAGGACCGATGACGACGACGACCTCCTTCTCCTCCACATGCGTGCTGATCCCCTTGAGGATCTCGTTGTGGCCGAAGGACTTGTGCAGGTCCTTAACGTTTATCAACTTGAAGCCTCCTCTCCAGGTAGGACGAAAACTTCGACAGAGAGAAGATGAGGACGAAGTAGAGGGCGGCGATCATCCCCCAGATGGCGAAGGACGCAAAGGTCTGCGCAATGACGATCTGGCCCTTGTAGACGAGCTCGACGATGCCGACCGGCGCCAGCAGCGAGGTGTCCTTGATGGTCTGGGCCGCCTGGTTAACCAGCGGCGGGATCATGCGCTTGAACGCCTGCGGCAGCACGATGTAGCGCATCGTCTGGAAGCCGTTCATGGCGATGCTCTGCGCGGCCTCCTTCTGCCCGCGATCGACGCCGAGAATGCCGGCGCGGACGATCTCGGTGACGTAGGCGCCTTCATTCAGGCTGAGCGTGAAGGCGGCGGCGACGATGGGATATGTCAGCTGTCCGAACCATCGGTTGACGGGCAGGATGGCGGGCAAGCCAAGCACGATGAAGAAGAGTTGCACCAACAGCGGCGTGGACCGGAAAATCTCGACATAGGCGGTGGCGATCCAGCGCAACGCTGCAACCTTCGACAGGCGCATCAGCGCGGCGATCAGGCCGATGACCACCATCAATATGATGGCGACGATCGAATACTGGATGGTCAACCGCAGGCCGTCGAGGAGGACGGGTAGGTTTTGCCGGATTGGGTCCATGAACCGTGCCCTGGGTTAGCCTTCCCGGCCGTCTTCGCAAGACTGGCGGGAAAGCTGATGGATCAGCTGCGCAAATGATCAGAGCCAGACTCAGCCCGAGATCGCCACGGCGTCCGGCTTCTGCACGTCCTTGACAACGCCGCTGGTATCGCCGCCAAAATATTTCTCGAACAGTTTCTGGTATTCGCCGTTCTGCTTGATCTTGGCGAGGCCGTCATTGATCTTCTCGACCAGCTCCGGCTTCTGCTTGCTGATGGCGATGCCGTAATATTCGCCGGTCAGCAGCGAGCCAACGGTCTGGACATTGTCATGGGCGGCCTTGAAGTTGACGTTGACCGGGTTGTCGAAGATGACGGCATCCGCCCCGCCGGTCTCGAGCGCCTGATAGGCGGCATCGATGCTCTGGAACTGTTTGATATAGTCCTGCTCGATTCCGTGGCCGGTCAGATAGTCGACGGACGACGTTGCCTTCTTGGTCGCGACCACATGGTCCTTGAGGTCGTCGAAGCTCTTGATTTCGGAGTCCTTCTTCACCAGCACCGAAAGGCCGGATTTATAATAGGCGTCGCTGAACTCGACGTTCTGCATGCGGCTCTTCTTGATGGTTATTCCGGCGACCGCGGCGTCGATCGAGCCGGCCTGCAAACTGGGAATGATGCCGTCGAACGGCAGCGTTTTCAGGCTGACCGTCATGTTCTCGGCCTTGGCGATCGCATTGATCATATCGATGTCGAAACCCGTGACTTGCCCATTCGTTTCGGTCTCGAAGGGTGGGAAGGTCGTGTCAGCGCCGACCACGATGGTTGTCGCGCTTTGCGCGGCCGCAATGGACGTTTGGCCGAGCGAAAAAGCAAAGACGGAAGCCAGCGACGTTGCCAGCACGATGAGCGATTTTTTGTTCACGGGATATCTCCTTTCGACGGCCATTCATCGCCCTGAACGAGCCGACGATGAGGGCGCAACGCACCAACCCAAAACCCCGTATCGAGCATCTGGATCGGCCATCGCCCAAGTCAAGGCTGCCGCAGCCGCGGTTTCTCGGGAGGGAATTGAAGCCCGCGGATTTGACGGGTAGCCAGGTCTCTCGACCGGTTGTGCCAGGTCCAGAAGCACAAGCTGGCGATCCTTCGGCTCCGCAATCGGAGCCGCCGATGGTGCTATCGGTTTCTTCCGTTTCCGCTGACGGCTGCGAACCGCCACATCAGCGTCCATGCACAGGAAAGGCATGGATATGGACAAGGCAAAAATACTCATCGTCGGCGGCAGCTCGGGCATGGGGCTGGCGCTGGCCAGGCGCTGTCTGGATGAAGGCGCTCGTGTCATCATCGCGGGGCGCGACGAGGCAAAACTGACCGCCGCGCGTGATGAACTCGGCCACCCGAGCGGGCTCGAAACGGCGGTGGTCGACATCAGCCGCGAGGATGAGGTCGCGGCGCTGTTTGCCCACATCGGGCCGCTCGACCATATCGTCAGTACGGCGGCCGATATCGAGGGCGCTTACCGGCTGCTGCCGGAGATCGAGCTTTCGGCCGCGCGGCGTGGTGGAAAGCAAGTTGTACGGGCCGCTGTTGCTCGCCAAGCATGGCGCACCGATGCTCCCGGCCACCGGCTCGCTGACCTTCGTCTCCGGCATTGCCGCCTACCGGCCGGCGGCGCGCGGCGCGGTGGTTGCGGCAGTCAATGCGGCGCTGGAAGGACTGGTGCGGGCTTTGGCCGTCGAACTGGCGCCGATCCGCGTCAACGCTGTATCACCGGGCTGGGTCGATACGCCGATCTGGGAGTTCGTCGCCGGCGACAAGAAGGACGACATGCTTGCCGCCATGGCCAAGCGCCTGCCGGTCGGTCGGGTCGGGCGGCCGCAGGACATTGCCGACGCGCTGCGCTTCCTGATCGGCAATGGTTTTACGACGGGAGAGACGCTGCATGTCGAGGGCGGCCACCGGCTGGTGTGACGGCGACGAAATCCTCGCCGATCTCGCTAAGCAACAGTTTTAGCGCCGGCGGCTGCACACGCCGGCGCCGCCAGATCATGATTAGGTCCGCCGCGCGGACCGGCCCAGGCCAGTTAAGCTCGGCCACCTCGCCACGATCGATCGCGGTGGCGACCGCCAGCCGCGGCACGAGGCCAAAGCCGGCGCCGGCCGCCACCAACCCGGCAATCGCGTCGATGCTGCCGGCCTCCGCGGCAAGGCTGGGCTTGCCGAGGCCGGCCTCGGCGAACGCCTTGTCGACCATGGCGCGATAGACGCAGCCCGTCTCGGTGGCGACGAAATGCTTTTCGGCCAGCGTCGCCAGATCGATCTCGGCGCGATTCTCGCCGGGCGGCGCGATCAGCGCCAGCGGTTCGGCCGAAACGACGCGCCTGGCAAAGCGCCTGTCCATCTCATCCGCGCCGGAGCGGTCGAAGCAGAAGGCAACGTCAATCTCGCCCTCGCTGAGACGGCGCAGCAACTCGCCGCTGCCGGCGATCTTGAGCTTGATGTCGATATCGGGATGAGCAGCGCGAAACGCGGCCAGCCAGCCGGCGAGCCGTGCGGCCGCGATCGTCTCCAGCGCGCCGATCGACAATTGGCCGGAGGTCCGCCCGGACGCCGCATCGATGGCGCCGCGCGCCTCGTCGGCGAGCGCCAGCAATTCCTCGGCATAAGGTTTCAGCGCCGCGCCCGCCGGTGTCAGTTCCAGGCCCTGCCGCGAGCGGGTGAAGAGATCGGCGCCGAACTCGGCTTCGAGCGCCTGGATCTGATCGCTGACGCTCGACTGCGCGAGATTGACCTCGGCCGCGGCGCGCGTGACGTTGCCGGTGCGCGCGACCGCGAGGAAAGTCTTCAGCAGCCGAGGATGCATCCGGCGCTACTGCAGCTGCGGCTTCTTCAGGAAGGAATTGCGGTCGGCCGATTTTACCCTGAGCCAGGTCTCGCGCCCGTCGCGCACGACACGCAGCGGGATCTCCGAGCCGGCCGGGTTCTGCCAGAGCTTGCGGTAGAAGTCGGCGAGACCGTCGACCTCGCCGTCGCGCACATCGGAGATGATGTCGCCCTGGCGCAGGCCGGCCTTGGCGGCCGGGCCGCCCTCGGTGACGCTCATCACCACCACCATGCCGTTCGATTCGGCCGAGAAGGCGCCGAGCCACGGGCGCGGCGGCTTAGCGGTCTGGCCGCGCTTGATCAGATCGTCGAGGATCGGCGTCAGAAGATTGATCGGCACCACCATGTTGATGTCGGCGACCTCGCCGGCGCGGCTCATCTGCAGGCGCAGCGATCCGACACCGAGCAGCCTGCCGTCGGCGTCGAATAGCCCGGCGCCGCCCCAGGACGGGTGCGCCGGCGCAATGAAGATCGCCTCGTCGAGGAGATATTCCCAATAGCCGGCGAATTCCTGCTTGGTGACGATGTGGGCGTCGACCTGCTGGCCGATGCCGTCGGCAAGCGTCACCGCGTCGCCGGTATCGGCTTGTGCCGCATCGGCGAACTCGACCGCCGGCAGGCCGAGCGGCGACAGCGCCTGCACCAGGCCAAAACCGGTCTCCTGGTCATAGGCCAGCGCATGGGCGGGGATAACGCGGCCGTTCTGGTCGGTCAGCCACACCTCCTCGGCCTCGGTGATGAGATAGCCGATGGTGAGCACCAGACCGTTGTCGCGGATCACCACGCCGCTGCCTTCGCGGCGCGTGCCGAGAGCATCGGCGGTGAAGGCGTCGTCCGGAACCGTGGCGCGCACGGCGACGACGGAACGTGAAATTTTTTCGATGGTCATCGATCCAACCTGTAGTGCGGGTCTTTCCCTATAGGTATGGCCAAAGCGGCGTGGTGCAAGGGCGATTTTCCCCTTCACTTTTGGGAGCTGCAGGCTGGCACAAGCACTAGTTCAACAAAAGTTGAACTTTTTTCTTTGACGCGCGCGGAACCGTACCTAATTCTATCGCCATTCATCCGTCGCCGACGTCACCGCTTTAAAAAGGGCCTGCCGAACATGAACCAATATACCCCGCCGAAAGTCTGGACCTGGAGCAAAGCGAATGGCGGCGCATTCGCCTCGATCAACCGGCCGATCGCCGGGCCGACGCATGACAAGGTGCTGCCGGTCGGCAAGCACCCGCTGCAGCTCTATTCGCTGGCGACGCCGAATGGCGTGAAGGTGACAATCATGCTGGAAGAGCTTCTGGCGCTTGGCCACAAGGGCGCCGAATACGATGCCTGGCTGATCAAGATCAATGACGGCGACCAGTTCGGATCGGGCTTTGTCGAGATCAATCCCAATTCGAAGATCCCGGCGCTGATGGACCATAGCGGCAAGACGCCGGTCAGGGTGTTCGAATCCGGTTCGATCCTTTTGTACCTGGCCGAAAAGTTCGGGGAGTTCCTGCCCACCGAACAGCTGGCGCGGGCCGAGACCTTGTCGTGGCTGTTCTGGCAGATGGGCTCGGCGCCTTATCTGGGCGGCGGCTTCGGCCACTTCTACGCCTATGCGCCGGAGAAATTCGAATACGCCATCGACCGCTTCTCGATGGAAGTGAAGCGGCAACTCGATGTGCTCGACCGCAGGCTGGCCGAAACCGAATATCTCGGCGGCGCCCGCTACTCGATTGCCGACATGGCGGTCTGGCCCTGGTATGGCGGGCTGGCGCTCGGTCGGCAATACAACGATTCCGCCTCCTTCCTCTCGGTGCATGAGTATGAGCATGTGCAGCGCTGGGCCAAGGCAATCGACGCCCGCCCGACGGTGCAACGCGGCCGCATGGTCAACCGCATGTTCGGCGACCCTGCCTTCCAGTTGCACGAGCGCCACGACGCAAGCGACTTCGAGACCAAGACGCAGGACAAGCTGGAAGCGGTGAAGGCCTAATCTCCCCCTTGAGGGGAGATGTCGCCGAAGGCGACAGAGGTAGCCGCGCGTAGAGCGCCGACCTCTTCTGCGCTTCGAGGGCGTCGGCGCTTCACGCGCTAGGACCCCCTCTACCCTGCCGGGCATCTCCCCCTCAAGGGGGAGATTAGCTACCTCCCGAACGTATAGGTCACGCTCGCTTCGCCGAGCGCGGAGCTTTGGCGGCCGTCGAGACCATCTCCGGCAGCGGGTTTTCCGGTGTGCGTAAGGTCTTCTCGCCAAGCGCGTAGAGCGTGAAGACATAGTGATGCGTGCCGCTGCCGGGCGGCGGGCATGGACCGAAATAGCCGGCGCGGCCGCTGCCACCCTTGCCGAGCACCGAGCCTTTGGGCATATGCTTGCCGCCTTGGGCGCCAGCGCCTTCGGCCAAGCCCTTGGCGCTTGCCGGGATGTTCCACGCCAGCCAATGCCAGAAACCCTTGCCGCCCGCGCCATCTGGATCGAACATGGTGAGCGCGTAGCTCTTGGTGCCGGCCGGCGGATCCTTCCAGTTCAAGGCGATCGAGACGCTTTTTCCCGTGCAACCGCCTGCGCGATCACCGAGATATTTGTCGTTCCATTTGCCATCGGACACCGAAGGGCTGGAGATTTCGAAAGCCGACGCCTGGCCGGCGAACGCAACGAGGGCAAGCGCGGCGAAACCGAGGTGCAAGGTCATGGCTATCCTCCTTCACAACAATGCAGCACGGCGAGGAACCGGCCCGAAGAAGAACCGGTCCGAAAACAGGGCAAGTAGCGCGGCAGCCGGCCGCGACAACGAAAAAGCCCCGCCGGTGGAGGCCGTCGGGGCTCTTTTGTTCGGACCGTGAAGGTGGGACCCCACGGCCGGTCGATCCAGGGGGTGTTGGATCAAGCGCGACATTAGAGAAGATTCGGTCGCGCGGATAATCACGCCTGCGCACTCCCAATCACGCCTGCGCGAGGGGCAGGTGATAGTCGGCGAAGGAAGTGGGATTCGGAGATTGGCGAAAGCCGAGGCGACAGCTGATCTCCCCCAAGAGGAGGGAGATTGGCAGTTCGGCGTCGCGCCTTACCCCCGCATCAGCTTCGCCAGCCTCGGCACGCCCTCGGCCACTGCCCGGTCATCGGCAAGAGTGAACGACATGCGCAGGGTGTTGCGGCCGGTGCCGTCGGCGAAGAAGGCGTTGCCGGGTACGAAGGCGACGCGCGCCTCCTTCACCGAACGCGCCAGAAGCTCGGTGGCGTCGGTGCCTTCCGGCAGCGTCAGCCAGACGAACATGCCGCCGTCGGGCTTGCTCCAGGAAATGCCTTCGGGCATGTTTTGCTCGAGCGCGGCAAGCAGCGCGTCGCGGCGCTTGCGATAGGCGCCGATCAGCTTGTCGACCTGGCCGTCGAAAATGCTTTCGGCGACGCGATGCATGACCATCTGGTTGATCGACGGGCTGTGCAGGTCGGAAGCCTGCTTCATCAGCACCAGCTTCTCCACCACATTGCGCGCCGCGCAGACCCAGCCGACGCGCATGCCGGGCGACAGGATTTTCGAGAACGAGCCGCAATAGAGGGTGCGGGCGTTGTCGATGCCGCCGGAACGCGCGCAGTCTAGCGCCAGGATCGGCGGCACGCCCTCGCCATCATAGCGCAGCGCCCGGTAGGCGGCGTCCTCGATGACGGCGATGTCGAGCTCGCCGGCGAGATCGAGCACCGTCTCGCGCTGTCCGGCATCCAGCGTGTTGCCGGTCGGGTTGGCGAAATCCGGCACCAGATAGGCGAACTTCACCTTGCCGCCATTTGCGCCGGCGCCCGCGCGATAGGCCTCGGGCGTCATGTTGCCGCCGGCGGTGTTCAGCCGGTCGTAACGCGGCTCATAGGCGTTGAAGGCCTGCAGCGCGCCGAGATAGGTCGGCCAGGTGACCAGAGCGGTATCGCCCGGCGACAGGAACAGCTTGCCGAGATAGTCGAGCGCCTGCTGTGAGCCGGAGGTGATGAAGATGTTGTCCTCGTCGCACTGGACGCCGAGCTTGCCCATATAGGCCGCCAGCCATTTGCGCAGCGGCAGGTAACCTTCGCTGACCTGGTATTGCAGCGCCGCCCCTGCTTCCTTGCCGCCGAGCACGGCCTGGTAGGCGTCGGCTATGGCCTGCGCCGGAAACAGCGACGGGTCGGGAATGCCGCCGGCAAAGGAAATGATGTCGGGCTGGTCGAGCAGCTTCAACAGCTCGCGGATTTCGGAGGCCTTCATGCGCGAGGAGCGCGAGGCCAGAAGGTTCAACAGGGTCAAGGCGCACCTCCCGGGGTGTGTTTTATTTAGGTCAACTTGGCTGACCTATTATCAGGCTTTATCGCCGCGTTGAATAGCCCAGCCGCGCATCGGGCGCAGGCCAACCCCTTGCCGTAGCTGCCGCCTGCCACCGACCATCGTAGTCACCGAAATGTTACCAGCGCTAAATATCAGCCGCCTCTAATTCAGCAAGCGCAGGTGATACTGATGACGTGGCTCTGCAAGGGGCTGACAACGATGGGAGATAAAAGTCATGAAAACCAAGACTGCACTTCTGAGCCTGTTGGCCGCCTCGGTCATTGCCGGCACTGCGTTCGCCGGCATTCTCGACGAGCCCAAGATGATGGCGCCCTTCTTCACCGACAAGACCATGAAGACGATGAAGTCCGATGCCGACATGAAGAAGGCCTGGGCCAAGATGTCCAAGAAGCACCAGACGGCAATGATGAAGGAATGCCAGGACGCGGCGATGAGCAAGCCGCATGCCGAATTCTGCGCGAAGTTGAACGCGCTGGCCGGCCACGCCTGATCGGGCG
This sequence comes from Mesorhizobium sp. ORM8.1, assembly GCF_053005525.2. NCBI lineage: Bacteria > Pseudomonadati > Pseudomonadota > Alphaproteobacteria > Hyphomicrobiales > Phyllobacteriaceae > Mesorhizobium > Mesorhizobium sp. ORM8.1. The sequence continues at coordinate 765,955 of NZ_CM132600.1, forward strand.
CGGGTGGCGGCCCTGGAGAGGACCGCCACCCCGATCACCCAAACAATTCAAGAATATTTAGCCTTTGCCTGGGGAAGCCCGTTGCGCGAAAGCGCGAGCGGATGCAACCTCATTCCAGGAAACCGGCCAAAAAAAATACCGGTCCAAAAATGGGAGGGGCAATGACACTCGAACTGATCGGGGCTGGATTCGGCCGCACCGGCACGTGGTCGACCTTCGCCGCGCTGAACAGGCTGGGCTTTGCCAGCTACCACATGCAGGAAGTCATCCTCAACAAGGCCAACAAGGGCCATCTCGATTTCTGGCGCAAGGTGGCGAACAGCCAGCCGGGCAGCCAGCACGACTGGAGCCGCGTCTTCGCCAATTACAAGGCAACCGTCGACAATCCCGGCTGCTGTGTCTGGCGCGAGCTGATGGCCGCCTATCCCGAGGCCAAGGTGCTCCTGACGCTGCATCCGCGCGGCGCCGAGGCCTGGTACGAAAGCACCATCGACACGATCTACTTCACCGAGACCGTCTGGCAGTTCAAGGTGCTGGAATGGCTGACGCCGTTCGGCCGCAAGTTCGGCGACATGTCGCGGAAACTGGTCTGGGGCCGCACATTGGCCGGCGTCATGGGCGACCGCGACAAGGCGGTGGCGCGCTACAATGCCTATATCGACGAGGTGAAGGCGGCGGTGCCGCCGGAAAAGCTGCTGGTGTTCAAGGTCAGCGACGGCTGGGCGCCGCTCTGCGGTTTCCTCGGCGTCGCGCTGCCCAACGAGCCCTTCCCCAACCTCAACGACCGCGCCTCGATCAAGAAGATCATCAACGAGATGATCATGGGATCCTATCTGATGCTTGCCGGTGTGGCGGCCCTGATCGCGCTGGTTATCGGCGCCCTGTGGTGGTGGCTGGGGTAGCGCCGGCCACGCACGACAGTCGACAAGTCGGCAAGGTCCCCGGGCCCCCGGCGCAGGGCGGGATTGTCGTTATATTAGAATTGGCGCATATTAAGGAAAGCCGGAGCAATGCTCCGACCGAACCGCCCGGTGCCATATTGCCCAGGCGGTCCACGGACCACATCAAATGTCGGAAAGAGGTCGGTGCTGCCTACAGGATTGGGCAGTCCAAGGCACGATATCTGGAGGAGTATCCCATGAAGGTTACAATACTGGCGACTTACGAGCCCCATGCCGCCAAAGGACTGATGGCAGGATCGAACCGGGAAGCTGCCATCAAGGCGCTGTTTGAAAGCGTGGGCGGCAGAATGAGCAGCCTGATGTTCACGCGCGGCATCTATGACGTCATCGTCAATGGCGAGGTGCCGGATCAGATTGCCGGGATGGGCATGACGCTTGCCGTGCGGGCAAGCGGTTCGGTGCGCGACATGGTCGTCCTCGAAGAACTCGACATGAAGGCGGTGATCGCGGCCGCCAACAAGGCCGCCGGCGCCTACAAGCCCGCCGGCTGATCTCGAACTGAACGGAGGAAGCCATGGCCGCCTACAACGTAGTCCGCTTTCGCACCAAGCCCGGCAAGGAAAAGGCCTTTGTCGACGCACATCAGAAGCTCACTCTGAACGCCAAGGGCTTTCGCAAGGGCGCCCTGATCAAGACCGGCGATCGCACATTCTGCATGGTCGGCGAATGGAACAGCATGGACAGCCTCGCCGCCGCCCGCCCGGCGATGATCGGCATTCTCGACACGTTCCGCGACATGCTCGAAGACCTCGGCGGCGACCTTGGCGTCACGGACCCGGTGTCGGGGACAGTCGTCGCGGAAATTGGCTGAGGAAGCTGCCCGTTGGCGATGGCCGGCGGCCAGGCCGGTCCGGCCGCCGCCCCCCGGCTGAGCTCGGCAATATGGTGCCCGCGCTGGCGCGGCGCGTCTGCGTTCGCCCGTTAGGCTAATGCATGTCGCCCAGAAGTGCGCAGCGGTTCTGGGACAACGATATGTATCAAAACAAATATTTAAAGCGCGTCGCCTGAATCCGTTTCGGCGCGACGCGCTTTAGAACGGCAGCCGAATCTCGTCGTCCCGAGAAGCCTCCGGCCAGCCGATGTCCTTGCGGATCTCCGGCGGCAGCTCGTTGAGCTCGCGCGTGGTGCGGCGGCGCTGGCTGGCCCGCGCGAAGGCGGCGCGGATTCGGTTAAGACTTTTGAACATGAAAACCCCTTAAAATCAGCAGCGGAAAACCGGTGCCGCCTCTTCACCCGGCGTCGCTTTTGCGATGCGCCTGTAACCGGTGGATTGCGCGCGAACGGTGAAATGCTTCACGAAGCCGGAGTGGCTTGAAACATATGCATGCAAACTAATTTTACGGGATCGGCCATGCGACCTGCGCGCAATGCGCGGGCCTGCAATGCCGGACACTTGGGCTTGCCCGATGGGTTGATTCATGTCCCGCCGAAAGGGAGGGCGCGCTTTACTCCGGCGCCTGCGAATCCCCGGAAACGATCCTGGCGGCAGTCTGCGCCGAGAGCCGTCCTTTGCGGACGAGCGTCGGCTTTGCATATTCTTTCTTCATGGCAAAATCCCCAACCTGCACAGAAACGTGCGGCATCGGCGCATGATCTGTCAAGCTGAAGGCCGGTTGCCGCCCGATTGGTCGACGCGCAATCGTGTTTGCCGAGACCTACGCGACTACCCGCCCACCTCGCGCCACCTCCCTGCCCGCGCGATAGACGGTGCGGTCCTTCGGCACCGCCACCACCGCTTCCGGCATATGTTCGGCCTTAAGCGCGACGAAATCCGCCTTGGCGCCGACGGCTATGCCATAGCCTTCGAGCCCCAACGCCCTGGCGCCGGCGTGGCTCACCACATCATAGGCAGCCTGCAGCTCCCGATCCTCGTAGAAGCCCGAGCGGTAGCCGATCATGTTGGCGCGGTTCAACATGTCGCCATCGCCATAGGGCCACCAGGAATCACGGATGTTGTCGGAGCCGGCAAAGACGGTGACGCCGGCCTTGCGCAACGCAGCCACCGGCGGAAAGGCATGGTTGCCGGGCGCGTTGGTCATGATGGCGACACCACAAGCGGCCAGCATCTCGCCGGCCTTCGCCAATGCGTCGGCCGAAATGTCGCCCAGCGCGTAGGCGTGGCTGACGACGACCTTGCCACCCATGCCGAGCGCCTTTGCGCGGGCCGCGATCGCCTCGATCTGAAACAGCCCGAGCGTGCCTGCATCATGCAGATGGATGTCGACGCCGACGCCGCGCTTTTCGGCAAGGCCGAAGACAACATCGAGATGGCCGTTGACGTCGCGGTCGAAACTCGCCGGATCGAGCCCGCCGATGAGGTCACAGCCAAGCTTGAGCGCTTCGTCCAAAAGCTCGGCCGTGCCCGGCGAAGACAGGATACCGCTCTGCGGGAAGGCGACGAGCTGGATGTCGATCAGCTCGCGATATTTTTCGCGCACGGCGAGGATGGTCTCGACATGCTTCAGGCCGACGTCGGCGTCGACCATGACGTGGCTGCGCATGGCAAGGCTGCCATTGCCGATGCAGAGCTCAAGCTGGCTTTTCGCGCGCTCTTCCATTGGCGCGGCCAGCGCGAGATTGCGCATCTGGAAAGCGACGCGCTCGCGCACGTCAAAACCGTCGGTGCAGGGAATATGCGGGCGCCAGGCATCGCCATAGAAGGAGGTATCGAGATGGATATGGCCCTCGACAAAAGCCGGCAACACCAGATGACCGGCAAGATCGATGGCGGATGCGAGCGGAGTGGCTGCATCGGCAGCGGGTGTGATCGCGCTGAAGCGACCGTCGGTGACGATGAGGTCGGCGAGCCTGCCATCGGCTAACCTGGCGTTGAGAAAATGAGTCTGGTTCAAGATGCAATCCATTGAAAGGCAAGCGTTAGTCGTCGCCGGTCGAGCGCGCGAGGTCAATGCGGATTGTGGGAGAAAATGTTTCGCGCCAAGTGATCTCCCCCTCGAGGGGGAGATGTCGCCGAAGGCGACAGAGGGGTCGGCTCGACCGGACGCGACCGACTGCGGCAGATGAAGGTTGGCGCTTCACGCGCGGCGACCCCTTCTGGCCTGCCCGTCCTCCGCAGCAGCTGCGCTGCAGCTACGGAGGGTGGACCGGCCATCTTCCCCTCAAGGGGGAAGATCACGCGCCGGACCGCTTTCGCCAATCGCAGGCGCGCCGCTTTCATATTCCGTTTTCACGGAAGTTTCCGCGCGCAAAAAATATGCGATGGTTATGTCAGCGGTAAGAGGCCGCTGTGGTCGGCGCGGACGCCCCAAGCACATCCCCAACAATGCGCCCCCAACGCCCGCGTCGACCATTTTAGGCCAAACGGCGACCGAGAGGCCGCCGTTTTTTGTTTTCTGATCAATCCCCGCCCTTGGCGTATTCGGCAACCAGCCCCTCATATTCCTCGAATGCCGGCAGCGCCGCATAGCTGTGCACGGCCGGCGTCGTTGCCCAGGGCAGTTTCTCGCTGGTCCAGGTTTCGATGAAGGGCGTGAACCAGGCGTGATCGTCGAGCATCGTCGGGCGCAGATTGACGAACCAGTCGAGCCCTTCCGGCCGGGTGAACATCCAGGTCATGCAGTGGCCGCAGAAATAATGCTTCGAGGCGCCGTGCAGGCCGCCCACCACCGGCTCGCCCTCGGTGACCTCAAAACCTTGCGAGGGGATCGCCGCGCTCAGCGAATAGGCGCTGGACGACATCGACTGGCAGCCGGTGCAATGGCAGGCCATGGTGAGCAGCGGCTTAGCCGAAATCTTCAGGCGCACCCGGCCGCAGCGGCAGCCGCCTTCGGCGGGCAAGGAAAGGTTGGGCAAGGCGAGGCTCCTGGGGTTGGGATTCTTCCCCTTCTCCCCTTGTGGGAGAAGGTGTCGCCGAAGGCGACGGATGAGGGGTGTTCCAGGGAACGCTGACGTCTCACTCCGCTGGAACACCCCTCATCCGTCTCGGCGCTGCGCGCCGATCCACCTTCTCCCACAAGGGGAGAAGGAAGAGGCGCGTTCAACGCTCGACCAGCTCCGCCGTCGTCACCAGCCATACGCCCTGACCGGCAAACACCTGGTTGTGGCGGGCGATGATGTCGGGCGCCTTTTGCTCCCCGCTGTCCAGCGTCGAATGCGCATCCGAAACCACGGTGACGCCGAGGCCCTCGGCGAAGGCGCCCTTGACGGTGGCGGCGATGCAGAAGTCTGACTGGGCGCCGATGAGCACGACGTCGCCCGCGCCCTGCCCCGCCACCCACTGGCCGAGCGCGGCATTGGAGAAGGCATTGCCGACGCTCTTGCCGAAGGTCGGCTCGTCGGCGGCCTGGCCGAGCGCGGCCCATATCGGCCAGCCGGCAGCGCCGGGCGCCAGCGGATCGCCCGCCGGTCCGTCATGGCGAATGAAGGCCACCTTGCGGCCGGACTTGCGCGCCCAGTCGATCAACCGGCGCGTTCGCTCGGCGATGGTATCCGCGTCATGGATAGGCGGCTCGAGGCGGCCGTCGAACATGCCGGTCTGCAGGTCGATGACGATGAGCGGCGCGACGGCGGAGGGAGCGGTGTTTGGCATGGGCGCGAACTTAGCGTGGGTGGAGAATGGGTCAAGGCGATGGAACAGAACCGGCAATGCAACCGCCGAGGCAAATTCAACAATCTATGGTTGAAATTTGAAACCTCAGCAGCTATTGTTCGCCGAGTGATTGGAAATTGGAATGGGCCAACAATACACCGTTTTTCTGATCGGGGGAGACACTGGCGGCAACGAGCCGGCGGTGTTCACGTTGCTCGATGTAGGATCCAAGTGCCGGCTCATCTGCAGCTATCGGAACAAGGTTATCGAGGCAGAGGAAGACGACTATTTTGAAGCCTTGTGTCAAATCCGCAAGCGGCTCGAAGCGGAAGGAATATTGCCCTTTTGCTATGGTGCTAGCTACAACGTTTTTCCCGAGGGCACCGTAACAGAAATGAGCCGTGGATTGGTGGTCTGCAAGGTAAAATCCGGAGAGCATCCTAAAGGGAGTGACTTGGTCAACATATTTGACGAAGGCTATGACGTGGCGCCTGTGTTCGTCTACATGCAGCAGAAATTTTGGGATTCATGGCTGGCCTCCTTACCCACTCGACCATCAATACCCCGCCCGTCTGAGGACCAGGAGAAGACTGACGAGAAGGTGGTCACAGAGCCCCCTTCTTACGATCTCTAAAACTTGGCTTTGCCAAGTTGGTGAAATCGCTTTGTTCCCTTGGCAAGGGAGGATAAGGCGCCCTGCCCTACGACATCAGCGGCATCGGGCCTTTCAGCGCTTCGGCCAATGCTTCGCGGAAGACCGCGATGGGGCGGGCGAGCCTGCCCGCGGGCGGACGATGGAGCAGCCAGCAGCGCACTTGCGGTTTGAAGCCGGGGCAATCAAGGACTTCGACCTGGTCACGCCATTGGCTGCCCGAAAGCGCGCCGGGGGTGACGACGCCGATGCCATGGCCGCGCGCCACCAACGACATTCGCAGATCCGCGCCCTGCGCCTCGACGCCGACCTGGAAGGGTAGCCGCGCCACTTCGAAGCGGTGACGGATGAAGGCGCGGAAGCCGCAACCGGTTTCGTTGAGCACCCAAGGGTAACGCGACAGCGCGTCGATCTCGACCGGCTTCGGCACGCCGAGGCCGGGCGAAGCGACCAGCAGCACCGACTGCGCGCCGAGATCGTCGCCGGCAAGCTCGGGCGGCGGCGCAATGCCTTCGGGGAGGCAGACAGCGACCGCGTCGATCTCGCTGTGCAGCACCTGCTCGACCAGACGCGGCGACAGGCTCGACGTGATCTTCAGCGTCAATTGCGGGAAGGCCGCGCGCAAAGCATCGAGCGGTTCGGAAAGCGCGCTGGTCGACAGATAGGGCATGATGCCGAGGCGGAACTCGCCCCTCACCTCGCCGGCCGGCGAAACCCCGGCCTTCAAGTCTTCCAGCGTGCGCAGCACGCGGCGACCATGCTCATAGGCTTCGCGCCCCGCGACCGTCGGCTTCAACGGTTTCGACTGGCGGTCGAGCAAGGACGTCGCCAGGCGCTCCTCGAGGTTCTGGATGCGGCGCGTCACGCCGGGCTGGGTGAGGTTGAGCCTGGCGGAAGCACCGACGATCGAGCCGGTCTCGACGACAGCGACAAAGGCTTCGAGATCATGAATGTTCATGCGTTCCTCGCATAATCATTATCAGGTCAATTGAATTGTAGCATTATGATGGTTCGGAATAAAGTCCCTGCTGGATATGCGGACCACAGGAAACACCACGCATGGACGGAACCGACAATGGCCAGATCGCTACGGCCGGGTTGGCCGCGCAGCCTGCCGAGGCTCAAACCATCACCCGGGCGCAAACGCTTCTGTTTGCCGGTTCGGTGGGCATCATCGTCACCAACATCTTTGCGCCGCAGACGCTGGTCGGCCTGATCGGGCCGTCATTGGGCGCGGCAACGGCTGAAGGCGGGCTCGTTTCGATGGCGGCTTTGCTGGGCTATGCCGCCGGGCTGTTCTTCCTGGTGCCGCTCGCCGACCTCGTCGAGAACCGCGTGCTGGTGCTGCGCATGCTGTGCGCGGCGGTGCTCGCCGCCGCCATCGCATCGGTCGCGCCGTCCGCCGCTTCGCTGCTTTTGGTGCTATTCGCACTCGGCGCGGCGTCGTCCTGCATCCAGGTGCTGGTGCCGGTCGCGGCCTCCATGGCGCCGCCCGGACAAGCCGGACGCGTCATCGGCGACGTGATGAGCGGGCTGATGATCGGTATCCTCCTGTCGCGGCCCTTGGCCAGCCTTGTCGCCGATGTCTTCGGCTGGCGGGCCTTCTACGGCATCATCGCCGCGACGCTGGCGCTGCTCGCCATCCTGCTCGGCTTCGCCCTGCCCAGGCGCCGGCCGCTGGCAAATGCGGGCTACGGGGCGCTGATCGCTTCGCTGCTCAAGCTTTTGCGCCAGGAGCAGGTGCTGCGGCGGCGCGCCTTCACCGCGAGCCTGGTGATGGCGGGCTTCAGCGTGTTCTGGACGGCGGTGGCGCTGCGGCTCGCCGCACCGCCTTTCGACCTCAGCCAAAAAGGCATTGCGCTGTTTGCGCTGGTCGGCGCCGGCGGTGCGGCGGTGACGCCGCTGTTCGGCCGCGCCGGCGATCGTGGCTGGACCCGGCCGGCGACGATCCTGTGCCATCTCGTCCTGATCGCGGCGCTGGGGCTGGCGGCTTTCGCCGGCGCGGCTTCCGCCGCCAACCCATGGCTACCGCTTATCCTGATGGGCGTCAGCGCCGTGCTGCTCGACATCGGCGTCGTCGGCGACCAGACGCTCGGCCGCCGCGCCGTCAACCTTTTGCAACCGCAAGCACGCGGCCGCATCAACGGGCTGTTCGTCGGCCTCTTCTTTATCGGCGGCGCGCTCGGCTCGCTGCTGGCGGGGGTGACCTGGGCCTGGGGCGGCTGGAATGCCGTGTGCGCGGCGGGCGCGGTGTTTGGGGTTGTGGCGCTGGTGGTGGATTGGGTGGAGCAGTGGCGGCGCTAAAGCTGCCGATCTCCCCCCTCGTGGGGGAGATGCCCGCAGGGCAGAGGGGGCGCGAAGGAACGAGGCTTTGCGCATTCGTCTCTTCCGAGACGCGTCACTACCAGTTGCCAAGTCAACTGAAACGCCGGCGGGACAGCGCCCCTCTCTGGCCTGCCGGCCAACTCCCCCACGAGGGGGAGATCAGCTGTTTCGGCGCCTCACCCTATCCCACCCGTCACAACATAAGCTCCAGCGCTGCGCCCATCCTTCAGCCGCGCGATCGCCGTGACGATCGAGCCGTAGGAACCGCGCCAGACGCTGTGAGAGCCCTGATGCGTCGAGGCCGGCACCACCACCTTGCCGGTGTAGCGGTTGCCGCTCGCCTGCAGGACGACAGGCTCGCCGTTGACATGGACTTTGACGGCGGCCGGATCGCTCCCGTCGACCTCCAGCACAATCGCGATCTCGTCATCATCCCCGACGCGGGTCGTCTCGGCACTCAGCGCGAGGCCAAGCGGTGCATCGTCGACATGACTCGGGGCGGCCCTGCCCTCGCGCGAAAACACATCATCGGCCAGCGCCGGCGTGCGCGGCGGGACTGTGCGGCGCTGCGTGGCGCGCTCGTAGTCGCCGGCCAAGGCCAGCAGCGTCCCATCGTCATAGGCCTTGCCGGCAAAGGTGAGGCCGACCGGCATGCCGATATCGGCCATCGTGCCCATCGGCACCGTCACCGTCGGAATGCCGAGATGGCGCCACACCAGATTGCCGTTGGCGACCCAGGTGCCGTTGCGCCAGGCGAGCCGGGCGGAAGCTTCGTTGATGTCGGCATCGGCCGGCCCGACGTCGGCGACGGCCGGCAGCACCACCGCGTCGAGCCGGTTGGCATCGAGCCAATCCTCGAAGTCGACGCGGCGCGTCGCCTCGAGACCCTTCAGCCCGTCCTCGACGGTGGGGATTTGCTCAAGCGGCGCGACACCCTGTTTCGCCCGTTCGACATACTGCGCCAAGTCAAAATCGGCGTCGCCATAGCGGTCGGGCAGCGTGCCCGGCGGCTGGGGGAAAATCTTCGGGCCGTCGACCGAAGCGAGATCGGGCAGCGACGGATCGGCATTGGCGCGCAAAAAATCGTCCCAGGACCAGATGGAGAGGTCCCAGAGTTCGCGCGCGGCGAATGCCTCCGGCACCAGCCCGCGATCGACCATCGTCAGCGCGCCCGGGCGGTCACGCTCGTAATTGGAGACGACCGGGAAATCGACCTCGACCACTTCGGCGCCGAGCGCTTCGAGATCGCGCGCCGCCTGTGCCCAGAGGTCGAGCACCGAGGCGCGGGTTTCGATCGGAGCGCCCTCATCCTTGCCGATATACATTTTCGGCACGCCGAGCCGTTTTCCCCGCAGCGCACCCTGAAGCGCCAGCCCGGTGTAGCTTGCCGGCCTGAGCTCGGACGCCTTCGGGATCTTCACCCAGGGCTGCACACGCCAGAAATCGCCGCGCGTCTCGGCATCGTCGGCAACGATCACGTCGAGCAGCTCCAGCATATCGGGGACGCTGCGCGTGTGCGGCACCACCACATCCATGGTCGGCACCAGCGGCCAGTTGCCGCGCGCAGAGATCACGCCGCGCGAGGGCGTGTAGGCGACCAGCGCATTGTTGGAAGCCGGCGCGCGGCCCGACGACCAGGTTTCCTCCCCCAGCCCGAAGGCGGCGAAGCTGGCGGCCGTCGCCGTGCCCGAGCCGTTGGACGAGCCGGAGGCGAAAGCGGCGGTCAGGTAATCGGCATTGTAGGGGCTTTCGGCGCGGCCATAGACGCCGCGCTGCATGCCGCCATTGGCCATCGGCGGCATGTTGGTAAGCCCAATCAGCACCGCGCCCGCGGCGCGCAGCCTGGCGATGGTGAAGGCGTCCTCGGTTGCGACGAGATGCTCAAAGGCCGGCGAGCCGGCCGCGACCGTTAGGCCCTTGGCCTTGTAGCTATCCTTTGCGGTGTAGGGGATGCCGTCGAGCGGCCCGAGGCTTTTGCCGGCGCGGCGACGCTGGTCCGAGGCCTCCGCCTCCTCGAACATATTGGGATTGAGGATGGGCACGGCGTTGAGCGCGATGCCGTGGCGATCGTAATGGGCGATGCGCCGCAAGTATGCGCCGGTGAGCTCGACGCTGGTGACGGCGCCGTCCTGCAGCGCGCGGCGCAGATCGGCGATCGAGGCTTCGACGAGATGGAATAAAGTCATGTGATCCTATCCCGCAACCTTGCGAGCCCATTGCCAGAACGGATCATCAGAATGATCGTCGTCTATACCTGCCACCCGTCCTACAATCTCCGAGGCGGTTCTCGGAATTTTGACCCCGAAGCTTGTCTCGACCCAACGGCGGAACTCGACAGGCGAGCGATATGGATCGTCTGAATCTTCCAAAGCATGGGCTTCCTCGGGTGTCAGTTCGAAAACATCGGGCCAGCACGTTTCCTCATAGCCGATTGCCAAAAAGCGTAGAAGATCAATAGCATCGTTCGCCAACACACAGGCTAATGTCGATCCGGATCCTGACCCCATGTGCACAAAGCGCTGCTGTCCGGTGTCGTCCAGCCAGAGTCCCGCACAGGATCCGTCATACCCAGTAGAGATGAATGGTGCCAATCTGCTCGTGATTGTATCGGCGTGGTTGCCAAGCCAGTATCCGGCCAGCTTTGGATCAACCTTGGTGAATTGGGCACATGCCGAGCGCAATGCTCGCGGCACAATCGCAGGGTAAAGTCCGCAGTAGCGAACTGCTTCCTGCTGGACGAAGCCATTTTGCTCCATCCAGCGGAGTGCCATCCTAAGCTCTTCCGGGAGTCGCAGCGCCGCGGGAAACGATCCTTCAACCTCGTCCAGGAAACTGCTCATGTGTTCAGCCTTCGGGCGGTGGCGGTCTCACACCTCTGCCTTGCCCGGCACCTCTCCGCAAGGAGAATTGATGTCACGATCGCTTTCGCCAATCGCCGGCAACGCAGTTCACAACGCCTTGCTGTCGATCTGGCCGTTTTCCTTCATGAGCTCGATATAGGTCTTGGCCTGGGCGTTACCGTGTTCCGCTGCTTTCAGGAACCACTTGGCGGCCTCCGGGTAGTTTGGCTTTCCCCGCACCCCGAGAAAGTAGAGTTTGCCCAGGCTAAACTTGGCATCGGCGTTGCCCGTCTTCGCAGCCGCCAGCCACCAGAACTCAGCTGCTTTGCCGTCCTAGCGATGGAGGCTGATGCTGCAAGGGCCCCTCCAGTATTGAGACGCTGGCGGGATGGTGCCAGCGTCTCAGCTTGGACCGGGGAAAAATCAGGTCGCCAACCCCACCCACACCGGCGCATGATCGCTCGCGCCGTCGCCTGCCCGCACCTCGCGGTCGATGCCGGCCGCCTGCAACTTTCGCGCAAGCTCCTTCGACAGCAGGATGTGGTCGAGCCGCAGCCCAGCGTCGCGCGGCCAGCGGTTGCGGCGATAATCCCAGAAGGTGTAGAGCCGCTCTTCGTTCGGAAAGACTTTGCGGAGCGCATCCGTCCAGCCCTGCTCGATGAGCGCGGCGAAGGCGGCACGGCTCTCAGGCTGCACCAGCGCGTTGTCGTCATAGGAGCGGGTCTGGTAGATGTCGCGCGGCTCAGGCACAATGTTGAAGTCGCCGGCCAGCACCACCGGCAGGCCGGTGTCGAGGAGCTCGCTTGCGTGGGCGGCGAAGCGCTCGTGCCAGGCGAGCTTGTAATCGAATTTCGGGCCCGGCTGCGGGTTGCCGTTGGGCGCGTAGAGGCAGGCGATGACGACGCCGTCGACGGCGGCCTCAATGTAGCGCGCCTGGCGATCGTCCTCGTCACCGGGCAACGCATCGCGCGTCAGCACCGGCTCGGCGCCTCGCGCAAGGATCGCAACACCATTCCAGGTCGGCTCGCCCTTCCAGACCGCACCGTAGCCGGCCTTGGCGAGCCTGGTCAGCGGAAACTGCGTGTCGCGCGATTTCAGCTCCTGCAGGCAGACGACATCGGGCTTGGCGGCGGCGAGCCAGGCGAGCAGGTTTTCCAGCCGGCTGTTGATGTTGTTGATGTTGAAGGTGGCGAGTTTCATTTTTGGATGCCGAAGGCGCCCCTCGCTTCGTCATCCTTGGGCTTGACCCAAGGATCCATGCCGTGACGCCTGCCGTGGAACGCAGCGGGGCAGAATTCTGAACCGTTGCAACGCCTTGGCGTCACGGCATGGATCCTAGGGTCTGCGCGCGTCGCTTCGCTCCTTGCTCCGCCCTAGGATGACGACGCTGAGGGTTGCGCGAATTCAGTCGCTATCGTCTCGGCCACCGTCTTCAGATGATCCCCAGTCGAAAACCCCGAGATCGCCTTGCGGGGCTTCAAATCGTGATCGCCGTCCTCCAGCCAGACCACCTCGATGGCGTTAGACAGGCCATAACCCGCGACCTCTTCCTTCGTGCCGAACTCGTCGCGCGTGCCTTGGAAAATCAGCGTCGGCGTCTTCAGGTCGATGAGATGTTTTGTCCGCAATTGCTCGGGCTTGGCCGGCGGATGGAACGGATAACCGAGGCAGACGAGGCCGGCGATCTCGCCTTTGGCGAACATCTCGTCGGCGACCATCGAGGCGACGCGCCCGCCCATCGACTTGCCGCCGATGATGAGCTTGCCGGTCACACCCCTGGCGCGCAGATCGGCGATCGCCTTGATGTATTCCGGGTTCACCGTCTCGGCGCGCGGCGGCGGCTTGCGATGGCCGTAGCGGCGGGCGGCCATGTAGTGGAACTCGAAGCGCGCGACCTGGAAGCCGGCGGCGGCAAGGGCCTTTGCGGTGGCGGTCATCGAGGGCGAATCCATCGAAGCGCCGGCGCCATGGGCGAGCAGGATGGTGACGGGGGCGGTGTCGTGGCCGTCGAAGAGGAAGTGGGTCATGGGATGTTATTCCGCGAGGCGGCGACGCTGCTGATCTCACCCCTCGTGGGGGCTGAGGAGTGCTCCGCGCAGCGGACGGAAAGCCAATTGCTTGGCTTTCTGAGCGACGAAAGCCCGGAGCGATAGCGAAGGGCCGGGCAGCCCGGCAGGGCAGAGGGGGGAGTGAAGGAACGCCGACTTCCACCGTTACAAAAAGAGAATTCTAGAGATCTTAGCGGCCAACAATCGAGAGGCTGGTGGGACAGCGCCCCCCTCTGTCCTGCCGGACATCTCCCCCACAAGGGGGAGATTGGCTGTTAGCTCGGCCCTCGCCAATCATCCTCACCCCGCCGTGCGCGCCATGTGCAAATCGACGAACTGGATCCCCTTCCGCGCCAACCGCGCCCATTCGGACTCCGCGTCCAGTTCCAGATAGCGCGCCCACAGCCGTCGCGCCTCGGCGAGGTTGCCGGCGTCGAATTCCAGCCGGGCGAGGTTGAACACCGGGTCGGCGTAGGCCTTGTCGAGCGTGATCGCCTTTTGCAGGTGCCGGCGCGCCGAAGCGACCTTGCCCTCGTCGCTCATCAGGCCGGCGAGGTTGAACCAGGCCTCGACGAAACCCGGATCGAGTTTTATCGCGCGCGCATAGTCATGCGCGGCTTCGGCGACGCGACTGGCGCCGCGGAGGCAGTTGGCGCGGTTGAAGGCGGCGATGGCGTCCTTGGGGTCGATCGCCAGGCAGCGCTGGTAAAGGGCGGCGGCATCTTCGTGACGCCCCTCCTCTTCGGCGCTTTCAGCCTCGGCGAAGAGGTCCTCCAGGGTGTCGTCTTCCGATGAACCGAGATCGAACAGCAACTGCCCGTCGAGCTCGCTCGTGCCTTCGTCGAGATAGATGGCGTCCGGGCGGCCGTGCTGGGAACCGAGGTTGAGCGACTTTGCGGTGAGCGAGGCGACCGGGCCGGAGCGGTGCACAGAGCGCGCGATGGCGCCCCAGGAGGCGCCGCTGGCAATCAGCCCGGCATATTTGCGGGCCAGGATCAGGTCGCGGAAGGAATAGGGCCCGCCGTCATGCTCGAAGGCGTCGAACAGCGACAGCATGTCGAGATCGGCGCCGGCAAGCCGCGACTGGTCGATCAGCGATTGCCGGGATAGCGACGAGGCCTCGGGCGCTTTCATCAGACCGAGCAGGCGTAGAAACCCGTTTTCGCTGATCAGCGCGCGGCCGGCTTCCCGCTCGGCCCTCACACGGCGTTCGATCTCGGCATCGCCGGTTCTCGAAAGCCCCGCCTTGGCGAGCAGCGCGCGGCCGAACACGACATGCGAGGTGCGCCGCGTGACGCCGCGCCTGAGCTCGGCATGGCGGCGCTCGACCTCGCGCGCGGCGAGCCGCAACGGAAACGCGGCCAGCGCGCCGACGACGCCATAAACGGCGCCGGGGACGATCACTGGCCCGATGCTTCCCGTCACTTCTTGCTCTTGCCGACCGCCTTGAGCAGGTTCGCCTTCAGCGGATTCTCAGCCGCGCCGCCGGCAGCCGCCTTCTTGGCGGGTTTCGCGGGCGCTTCCTCGGCCTTGCTCTTCGACTTGGCCGGGGGCTTCGCCTGCTGCGACAGGCTGGCCTTCAGCGCATCCATCAGGTTGATGACGTTGCCGCGCTCCGGCGCCGCCGCGATGATCGGCTTGTGGCCCTTGAGCTTCTCGCGGATCATCGCCATCAGCGCCACTTCGTAGCGATCCTCGTAATTCTTCGGATCGAAGTGGGTTTCCTTCTGCTTGATCAGCGCCTCGGCGAGCTGCAGCATTTCGGCATCCGGCTTGCCGGCCGGGATGTTGCCGAAATATTCAGCCGTGCCGCGCACTTCGTTGGGGTTCCTCAAGGTGCAGACGAACATGCCGTTCTCGCGCGCGCCGATCGTCACGATGCGCTCGCGGCTGGACAGCACAAGACGGGCAATGGCGAGCTTGCCGGACTGGCGCATTGCCTCGCGCAGCACGGCGAAGGTTTCCTCCGCCATCGCGCCATCGGGCGCCATGTAATAGGGCGCGTCCTGATAGATGACATCGACCTCGCCCTCGTCGACGAAGGCCTCGATATTCATCGTGTGGTTGGATTCGATCCTGACCGCGTCGAGGTCGGCGTCATCGATGATGATGTACTGCTTGTCCTCATATTCGTAACCGCGCACAAGGTCGGCGCGCTCGACCAGGCCGAGCTCGGGATCGACCGGCTTCATGTTGATGCGGTTGTGGGTCTTCTTGTGCAGCTGGTTGAACGAAATACGCTCGCTCGCGCTGGTGGCCGGATACAGCCGGACCGGACAGCTGACGAGGCTGAGCTTGAGATAACCCTTCCAACTTGCCCTGGGCGCCATGATGAACTCCTACGCGGCCACGCACTTATATTAGCTGGAGCATGATCTTATCCGAAAACCGGTTCCCACTTTTCGGGATCATGCCCTTTGCAGTGCTTTTCGTCCAAAGGACGAGCGGCACCCTGGAAATCCTACACAGACCCCTCACGATAACGGCAAATCCCTAGCGAAATGTTTTTCGGGGCCACCGCGAGGTTGGGCCCAGAATAATTCAAATTGTAGCAAGCGTCGATGGAGATGGGATGACGGCCGTCGGCGATCACTGCGCGGCCTGGCCGGGACGCAACTCGTCCGGCTCTCCAGTCCGCTCGCCCTTCCGCCGCTCGGCCCAATCGTCCAGCCAGTCGCGGCTTTGCATCTCGACCAGGCGCGAAGCGGTGCGCTCGAACTCGAAGACCTCGTTGCCGCGCCTGGCCGTGTAGAGCCCTTCGGGCGGTGCCGCCGCGCTCACCACCAGGCGCATATGGTGGTCGTAGAGCGTGTCGACCAGCAGGATGAAGCGTTTGGCTTCGTTGCGCTTGCCTTCGCCCAGCACCGGCACATGGTCGATGAAGACGGTCGAGAAGCGGCCGGCGATCGCCAGGTAGTCGCGCGCGCCAAGCGGCTTTTCGCAGAGATCTGCGAAGGTGAAGCGCGCGGCCTCGCCGGCGGCGCGCGGCACGACGAGCTGGCGGCCTTTGAGCGTCAGCGTCACCTCGGTTGCCGGCTGGCCATGCGTGATCGCCTTCCAGGCTTCGTCCAGCGCGCGTTCGGCCGCGTCGTCGTCCGGCGTGACATAGACGGGCTGGCGGTTGAGCTTGTCCTGGCGGTAGTCCTTCTGTGCATCGAGCGTCATCACCTGCACGTTGCGCTCCAGCAGCGCGATGAAGGGCAGGAAGAGCTGGCGGTTCAGCCCGTCGCGATAGAGGTTTTCGGGCGCGACATTGGACGTGGCGACCAGCACCACGCCGCTGGCAAACAGCGCCGCGAACAGGCGCGACAGGATCATCGCGTCGGCGATGTCGGTGACCGAAAACTCGTCGAAACAAAGCACCCAGGCTTCCTCGGCCAAGGCGCGGGCCACCGGCGGGATCGGATCATCTTCCTTGACGGTGCCGTCCTTGCGCGCCTGCCGATGCTTCTGGATGCGGTCCTGCACATCGGCCATGAAGTCGTTGAAATGAACGCGGCGCTTGCGCCTGACCGGCAACAGCTCGAAGAAGAAGTCCATGAGCATGGTCTTGCCGCGACCGACGCCGCCATGGATGTAGAGACCCTTGACCGGCTCGCGCGACGGCCGCTTGGCGGCGAACAGCCAGCCGAGCGCGCTCGATTTCTGCGCCAGCCTTTTGGAGGCGATCTCCCCGGTCAGCCGGTCGAGGGCGGCGACGATGCGCTCCTGCGCCGGATCGCGCTCGGTGGCGCCGCTCTGAACCAGATGGTCGTAACGCTGCCTGACGGTCGCATGGGTCTGGAGGCCGTCACGCAGATGCATAGGTCACGTGGTTCCGAAGCAATTCCAGCAAAAGCCGCCGGAATTGCATCAACAGTTGAGGGCGCGGTTTCGCCTTACCTTGTAAGCGAGATGGGCTGGCCGTTGGAAGTCTGGCCGTCGAACTTTTCGCCGCCCGAGGAATAGAGGCGCGCGAGCGTGCCGCCATTCTCATCATAGAGCGTCAGCTGCTTGCCGGCGACATTCCACGACTTGATGCCGTCCATCGGCGCCGGGCAATGCAGCGGACCGGCGCGGTAGCCGGCGCCGAACTTGGTCTGCGGCGTCGCCACTTTGCAGCTCTGTCCGGCGACATTGACGCTCCACACACCGGCGACACTGGCCGCGGTGAGATCGGTGGCGCCGGCGGGCGCGGTGCCATCCGGCGGCAGCGAAGCGACCTGCGCGTTCTTCGGCGCGGTCGGGAATTGCGACGGGTCGGTCGTGCCGGGCGATGCCGGCGGCGGCAGCTGATTCTGCGTCACCGTGCCGGCGGGAGCCGGGTTAAGCGGCGCCGGCTGCTGGTCGTCCATCGACGAAAAGCGCGAGGTCGAGCAACCGCCCGCAACAAGCGCGGCCAGCGACACGGCCAAAAGGGTGCTCCGCAAAAAGGGGCGGGTCATGGAAAAATTCATTCAAACCTCCGTCGGATCCGGCCGGGGGAGCCCATCCGCGTAATCTTCACCTCACCAAGATGGCGAAGGTGGCAGAATTTCAACCTGATATGGTTAAAATAGGGTTTTCGAAGCTGCTGTTGCAAATTTATCGCAGCAATCGCGTCGCGCCGGAACGGCGTCGTAACAAGGCCGCCTAAAAGCCTGAAATATCGACATTATATCCGGGCGCTCGGCACGAAAACATAGCCATCCGGGCCGACAATGTAGCATTCGCGCAGGCCGTGCGGCTTGTCGAGCGCGCCGGCGAGTGCGACGTGGCCGGCGCTTATCGCCTTTTTCTCGATCTGATCCGGATCGGCGCCATAGAGTCTGAGCTCGATGCCGGCGCCGCGCGCCTCGGCGCCGGTGACGAAACCGGTCAGAGGGTTGTCGAGATAGGAATGGTCGGCGTGCAGCATGAATATCGAGCCCAGCAGCTCGATCGCGGCGAAATCCTCGTCCGCGTAGATGATGTGAGCGCCAAGCACGTCGCGGCAGAAAGCCTCCATCGCCGCCATGTCGGTGACCAGAAGGTTGACGCCGAGCCCAAGCGGCAGCGAGCGGCCGAAATCCTCGGCCTTCATCCAGGGTGTCTTGGTCCGCTTCATCGCCATGGCGAATTACCCCCAACATCCCCGATCCTAGACGACGGCTTTCCGTAAGCCGTTGGCATTCGCCAGCAAAATGCTTGCGCCAGACGCAAGGGCCTTGCCCTTCGATTAGAATATAGGAATATTGTCCTTGGATGGGGCGATTCAAAAAATGGAGATCGCAATGGTAAGGCGCAACAGGCCCAAACAATTATCGGGTCCGGATTTGGAGCGGTTTCTGCAAGCGGCGGAAGGGATGCATCGCAGTATCGTCAGTCCACTCATATCGCCCCAATGCGACCACTACCGCTCGATGCGGGCATTGCATGAGAGGCTGCTGCGGACGGTGAGGGATGTCACCGGCAAAGAAGTGGAGTTCATCCGCTGGCACGCGACGGCGCCGGTGAACCCGTCGACTGCCACCGATCCTGCCTGACAGATCGGGCTGGCGTTAGCCCGACCGCGTCCGCATATATCGCCGGAAGCGACAAGAAGCTGCTCGGAGAAAAAATGGCCGCAGGACCAAAAAGCGCCAACCGCTATTACAGCGGCCCGGCGAGCGACCATTTCGACGGCAGTCTTTTCTTCAATCCCGGCGGCAAGCCGCCGGGGCGCTTCGCCGATATCCTGAGATGGCAGTTCAGCGGCAACAGGGCGAAATGGCCAGCCGCCTGGCCGAGCCGCTACCCGCCGGCGAAACCGGACAGCCGTATCGAAGGCGACGCGCTCAGGCTCACCATGGTCGGTCATGCCTCAATGCTCATCCAGACCGCCGGCCTGAACATCCTGACCGATCCGGTGTGGTCTGAGCGCACCTCGCCCTTCAGCTTTGCCGGGCCGAAGCGGGTCAATGCGCCGGGCATCGCCTTCGCCGACCTGCCGCCGATCGACATCGTCGTGGTCAGCCACAACCATTACGACCATCTCGACCTCGCGACGCTGAAGCGGCTGAAAGAGAGCCACGACCCGCTGGTGATCACGCCGCTCGGCAACGACGCCATCATCGGTCGAGCGGCACCTGGCATGCGGTTGAGCGCGCATGATTGGGGCGACCGGGTCGACGCCGGCAACGGCGCGGTGATCCATATCGAGCCGGCGCATCACTGGTCGGCACGCGGCGGACGCGACCGCCGCATGGCGCTGTGGGCGGGCTTCGTCATCGAAACGGCGGGCAGCAAGGTCTATTTCGCCGGCGACACCGGCTTTCACGATGGCATCAACTACCGGCTGATAGCTGAGAAACATGGCGGCTTCCGCCTCGCCATCCTGCCGATCGGCGCTTATGAGCCGCGCTGGTTCATGGCGCCGCAGCACCAGAACCCGCAGGAAGCCGTGCAAGGCATGAAGCTGTGCAACGCTGCGCATGCCGCCGGCTGCCACTGGGGCACGTTCCACCTCACCGACGAGCCTATCGACGAGCCCGCCACGAAGCTCGCCGAGGCGCTGGCCGCCGAAGGCCTGCCCGAGACGCATTTTCGCGCCATGCGGCCTGGCGAAGTGTGGGACGTGCCGAACGCGGCTTCGCGATGATCCAGGCGGGTTTACCCGGCTAGTTTTTTCGAAGACGATGGGGATATGTCGTCTTCTGGAGGAAAGCTTATGAAGTCCCTTGCCGCGAGCCTAGCTGCGCTGATCATCTCGACCTCGACTGCCGCCTACGCCGGCGAAATCGCCGACAAGGCCGCCGAGGCGGAGAAGGCGCTGCAAGCCAATGACGGCGTGGGCGCGCTGACGAAATTCCGCGACGCCGAGGAGGCGCTGTGGAAAGCAATGCCGCTCGAAGTGATGAATGTGAAGCACATTACCGGGGCCAGCGGTTTCGGCATCTACAATGAACGCCCGAACCATATTTACAAGCCCGGCGAGGAGATCGTGCTCTACATGGAGCCCGCCGGCTATGGCTACGGTTCCGACGGGCTCGGCAACAACCAGATCGCGCTTTATGTCGACCTCACCGTGTTGAGCGACGCCGGCGAAAAGCTCGGCACTTTCGAGAAGCTCGGCCGCGTCCAGCTCGCCTCGCGCTCGCATAACCGCGAGATGTTCTTCAAGCTCAACGTCTCGCTGGATGGCGTGCCGCCCGGCAAATACCGCGCCGACTTCCTCATGCATGACGAGAACTCGCAAAAGACGGCGCCTTTCACGACCGACTTCGAGATCGCGCAATAGAGTCGGCAGGGAATCGATCTCGCAAAGGAACCAGGGCGCGGCCAACGCGTTTCCTAAGTCACTGCAAACAAAGTGGATTTGCGAGGTTCCTCCATGATCAGATGGATCATCATCCTATTGATTGTCGCTGCCGCGGCGAGCCTTCTCGGCATGCCGGCGCTGGCTGGAGCCGCCGCCACCGGCGCGCGCGTCCTGATCGGCATCGTGCTGATCATCTTCCTACTGATCGTGCTCGGGGTCTTTGCGGTAACCTAGGCGCGGCGTCTTCGCCGTCGCAGGCGCGGCGTCTTCGCCGTCGCCACTTAGCCAGACTGGTAATTCCTGGCCGTTTCCGCCATATAGCGCCAAATGGAATTGGCCAACGGAATTGGATTTACCGGTTAGATGGCAGGCAGCGCCCCCTTCGCCAAGATGAACGGCATCGGCAACGAGATCATCGTTGCCGACATGCGCGGCCGCGCCGATCAGGTGACGGCTTCGGCTGCGATCGCGCTCAATGCCGACGCGGCGACGAAGTTCGACCAGATCATGGCGATCCACGACCCGCGAACGCAAGGCACTGCCTATTATGTCGACATCCTGAACTCGGACGGCTCGGGCGCGCAGGCCTGCGGCAACGGCATGCGCTGCGTCGTGCAGGCCTTGGCCGCCGAGACCGGGCAGAAGAATTTCACCTTCGAGACCCGTGGCGGCATCCTGAACGCCAAGGAACATGCCGATGGCCTGATCTCGGTCGACATGGGCACGCCGCGCTTCGGCTGGCAGGATATCCCGCTGGCGGAAGAATTCCGCGACACCCGCATGATCGAGCTGCAGATCGGCCCGATCGACGCGCCGGCGCTGCATTCGCCCTCGGCTCTGTCGATGGGCAATCCGCATGCGATCTTCTGGGTCGACGACGATGTCTGGTCTTACGAGCTCGAGCGTTTCGGCCCGCTGCTGGAGAACCATCCGATCTTTCCCGAGCGCGCCAACATCACCATCGCGCAGGTCACCTCGCCTTCAACGATGATCATCCGCACCTGGGAGCGCGGCGCCGGCCTGACCAAGGCCTGCGGCTCGGCCGCCTGCGCGGCGGTGGTCGCCGCCGCCCGCACCAAGCGCACCGGCCGCAGCGTCTCGCTGATGACGCCCGGCGGCGGCGAACTCAAGGTCGAATGGCGCGACGACGACCATGTCATCCTGACGGGTGCCGCCGAATGGGAGTTTTCCGGCAGCTTCGATCCCTCGACCGGCGCCTGGGCCCGCGACACCGAAAGCGCCGCCTGATGTCCGCCCTTGAAAAAGGCGCGGACCAAAGGCATCGACGTCGTCACCTTCGGCTGCCGCCTCAACACCTATGAATCGGAAGTGATGCGCCGCGAGGCCGAGAACGCAGGGCTCGGCGCGCTCGAAGGCGGCGCCGTCATCTTCAACACCTGCGCCGTCACCGCCGAAGCGGTGCGCCAGGCCAAGCAGGCGATCCGCAAGGCGCGCCGCGAGAACCCTGAAGCGCGCATCATCGTCACCGGTTGCGCGGCGCAGACCGAGCCGCAGAATTTCGTCGCCATGGACGAGGTCGACCTCGTGCTCGGCAATGAGGAGAAGCTCAAAGCCAATTCCTATCGCGCGCTGCCCGATTTCGGCGTCAACGACACCGAGAAGGCGCGCGTCAACGATATTTTTTCGGTGCGCGAGACGGCCGGCCATATGGTCGACGCCATCGAAGGCCGGGCGCGCGCCTTCGTGCAGGTGCAGAATGGCTGCGACCATCGCTGCACCTTCTGCATCATCCCCTATGGACGCGGCAATTCGCGCTCGGTGCCGATGGGCGCGGTCGTCGAACAGGTCAAGCGGCTGGCCGACAACGGCTATGCCGAGATCGTGCTTTCCGGCGTCGATATGACCAGCTTCGGCGCCGACCTGCCGGGCGCGCCGAAACTGGGCAAACTGGTGAAGACCATTCTCAAACAGGTGCCCGACGTGAAGCGGCTCAGGCTGTCCTCAATCGATTCCATCGAGGCCGATGACGATCTGCTCGACGCCATCGCTACCGAGCCCAGGCTGATGCCGCATCTGCATCTGTCACTGCAGTCGGGCGACGACATGATCCTGAAGCGCATGAAGCGCCGGCATCTGCGCGACCAGTCGATCCGCTTCTGCGAGGACGTGCGCAAATTGCGTCCTGGCATCGTCTTCGGCGCCGACATCATCGCCGGTTTTCCGACCGAGACCGAGGCGATGTTCGAGAACTCCGAGAAGATCGTCGAGGAATGCGGACTGACGCATCTCCACGTCTTCCCGTTCAGCCCGCGCGAAGGCACGCCCGCCGCGCGCATGCCGCAGGTTCGCCGCGAGGTGGTGAAGGCGCGCGCCGCAAGGCTGCGCGCCGCAGGTGAAGCGGCGTATCGCCGTCACCTGACGTCGCTCGGCGGCAGCCGGCAATCGATCCTGATCGAGCGTGCCGGGCTTGGCCGCACCGAAGGGTTTACGCTCGCCGCAATCGCTGCGGGACAACCGGGCGAGATCGTCGACGCCGTGGTCACCGGCCATGACGGCGCCCGGCTGATGGCGGCGCCTTCTGCCGCGCAAGCCGCCTGAGACAGCAAAGAGCATGGCTGGTTTTTTCAAGAAGATATTTTCGTTCGGCAAGAAAGAGGTCGTCGAGGAGCGCGTCGATGAGACCGCGCCGCTGCCGCCGATCAAATGGGATGCGCTGGAGGCGCTGAAGCCGGAGGCCGAGCAGGCACCCCACCCTCCCCTCGATGGGGAGGGTCGCCACGAAGTGGCGGGGCGCGGTGACAGCGCCGACGCCGGCGCCAGTCACACCCACTCCCGAGCTGTGCTCGGGACCTCCCCCATCGAGGGGGAGGTAGGGGCTGCGATTCAACCTGCCCCGGAAGAGCCTAAGCCCGAGCCGGCTCCGGCCATTCCACAGCCGCCGGAACCAACCGTTCCGGCCGAGCCGGAACCACGGCCAGAGCCCGCGCCGGAAGAAGAGCCGCAACCGGCGCCCTTGACGCCGGAGCCACCGGCCCCTGAGGAAGTGCCGGAGCCCGAACCGGAACCTACTCCCGAGCCGGAGCCCGCGCCGCAGGAAGTGCCTGCACCGGCACCGGCCAAGCCGGAAATCGAGCCTTCGCGGCCCGAGCCGCAGCCTGAGCCGGCGCCTGTCGAAGTGCCGGCGCCGCCGAGCGAAGTGCCGGCCGAGACGCCAGCGCCGATCGAGGTGCCGCCGGCTGCGCCGCCTTCGATCGAGCCAACTTCGGAAGTGAGCGCCGCCCCTCATCCGCCTGCCGGCACCTTCTCCCCGTATAGTGATGGGGAGAAAGAGAAGCTTCACCGCCCGCGCCTCTTTCACCTGCGCCCGCTGCTGGCAAGGTGACAGTTGCGAAAAAGGTCGAGCAGAAAGCCGAGCCGGTGAAAGCGCCGGAGCCGGTGGTGCGTCGCTCCTGGTTCCAGCGCATGCGCGACGGGCTTGCCCGCTCCTCGCGCGAGCTCAGCGGCAACATCGCCGGCGTCTTCACCAAGCGCAAGCTGGACGAAGAGACGCTGCAGGACCTGGAAGACGTGCTGATCCGCGCCGATCTCGGCGTCGAGACGGCGTTGCGCGTCACCGATTCGCTGGCCTCCAGCCGCTACGGCAAGGATGTCTCGGATGCCGAGGTTCGCGCCGTGATGGCGGCGGAGGTGGAGAAGGTGTTGACCCCGGTCGCCAGGCCGCTGGAGCTCGACCTCAGCCACAAGCCGCATGTCATCCTGGTGGTCGGCGTCAACGGCACCGGCAAGACCACCACCATCGGCAAATTGGCTGCCAAGCTCACCGATGGCGGGCTGAAGGTGATGCTGGCGGCCGGCGACACGTTCCGCGCCGCCGCGATCGAACAGCTGAAGATCTGGGGCGAGCGCACCAAATCGCCCGTTATCGCCTCCAAGATCGGCGCCGATGCCGCCGGCCTTGCCTATGACGCCTTCGAACGGGCAAGAGAAGCCGGCTCCGACGTGCTGATCATCGACACTGCCGGGCGCCTGCAGAACAAGACCGAGCTGATGGCGGAGCTGGAAAAGATCGTGCGCGTGCTGGGCAAGCTCGATCCTGATGCCCCGCACACCGTGCTGCAGACGGTCGACGCCACCACCGGCCAGAATGCGCTGAACCAGGTCGAGATCTTCCGCAACGTCGCCGGTGTCAACGGCCTGGTGATGACCAAGCTGGACGGCACGGCGCGCGGCGGTATTCTGGTGGCGATCGCGGCCAAGCACAAATTGCCGGTCTATTTCATCGGCGTCGGCGAGCAGGTCGACGACCTCGAACCGTTTTCGGCGAGCGAATTCGCCAGGGCAATCGCCGGCGTGGCCTGAAACAAGGCATGGTCTCTTGAAACGGCCTGCATTTTGGCCAGATCATGCGCAAGAAGGACTTTTATGAACATCCTCGAACGCGACCCGTCAGATCCACGCCGCAAGCCGATCAACCCCGGCTTGAAGTTCCTGCTCGAGCTCGGGCCCGGCCTGGTGTTCTTCTTCGCCACCATCCGCGGCGAATGGCTGGCCGAGAAGTTCCCGGTGCTCATCCATCTCGGCGAGCCGATCCTGATCGCCACCGCCTTCTTCATGGTCGCGACCGCGCTTTCGCTCAGCGTCTCCTGGCTGCTGATGCGCAGCCTGCCGCTGATGCCGCTGGTCTCGGCCGTCGTCGTGTTCGGCTTCGGCGCGCTGGCGCTCTATCTGCAGGACAAGACCTTCGCCTTCATGAAGCCGACCATCATCAATTCGCTGTTCGGCGTCACGCTGCTCGGCGGCCTCGCCTTCGGCCGGTCGCTGCTCGGCTATGTCTTCGATTCCGCCTTCCAGCTCGATGCCGAGGGCTGGCGCAAGCTGAGTTTCCGCTGGGGGCTGTTCTTCCTGTTCCTGGCCGTGCTCAACGAAGTCATGTGGCGCAACTTCTCGGAAGCGACCTGGCTATATTTCAAGGTCTGGGGCACGATCCCGATCACCTTGCTGTTCACCTTCAGCCAGATGCCGCTGATCATGCGCCACTCGCTCGAGGACAAGACGGCCAAGGAAGAACAGGCCGGCAAATAGGGGCAGTCAGGGGGACGTATGGAATTCCTCGCCACGCATGACGAGCTGAGGGCGATCTACAAGACGCCGCGGCCGACCGACGGCTCGATCCGCAAGGAACTCAACTTCCTCGACGGCCATTGCCGGTCCTTCATCGGCAAAAGCCCTTTCGTGCTGATCGGCTCCTCCGATGGCGTCGGCAATGCCGATGTGACCCCGAAAGGCGACCGCCCCGGCTTCGCCGCCATCCTCGACAACAACACCATCGCCATCCCCGACCGTCCCGGCAACAACCGGCTGGACACGCTGGAGAATATCCTGCGCAACCCGTCGGTCGGGCTGCTGTTCCTCATTCCGGGCATGAACGAGACGCTGCGCATCAACGGCGACGCGCGCATCACCGCCGATGCCGGCTTGCGCGAGCGCCTGGCCGTGGACGGCAAGGAGCCGCCGAGCATCGTCGTCGTCACCGTCAAGGCCGCCTACATGCACTGCGCCAAGGCCTTCATGCGCTCCGAATTGTGGAGGCCGGAGACCTGGTACGACCGCGCGGGCCTGCCGACGCTGGGCCAGATCATCCGCGACCAGCTGGCGCTATCGGAAAGCGCCGGCGAGATCGACCGCGAACTGGACGAGGATTACCAGAAGACCTTGTGGTAGCCTCGGCGACGACTCATC
Organism: Mesorhizobium sp. ORM8.1; assembly: GCF_053005525.2. Lineage (NCBI taxonomy): Bacteria > Pseudomonadati > Pseudomonadota > Alphaproteobacteria > Hyphomicrobiales > Phyllobacteriaceae > Mesorhizobium > Mesorhizobium sp. ORM8.1. Next base: position 792,268 of record NZ_CM132600.1, read on the forward strand.
CGTTCGAACCCCTTGATCGAAATCCTCGCCATCTCCGGCAGCTTGCGCGCCGCCTCGACCAATTCGGCGCTGCTCGCGGCTTTGGCCGCCAGCGCGCCCGAGATTTGCCGCGTAACCCTTTATGACGGCCTTGGCCGGCTGCCGATCTTCAACCCGGATGACGAGGGCGAGCGCACGCCGGCCGAAGCGGCGCGGCTGATCGGCGCCGTCACCCAGGCCGACGGCGTCATCGTCTCCTGCCCGGAATATGCGCATGGCGTTCCCGGCGGTATGAAGAACGCGCTCGACTGGCTGGTCTCGCGCGACGCCGCCGTCGGCAAGCCGGCCATCCTGGTGCACGCCTCGGCCCGGTCGCTCCATGCGCGCGCGGCACTTGCCGAGATCATGCGCACCATGTCGTTCGCGCTCTACGAGGAGGCGGCGCTGGAGATCGCGCTGCTGGGCAAGAAGCCGGCGGAGATGGCGACGATCCTCGGCGCGAACCGGCAGGCGATGCGCGACGCCTTGCAGGGTTTCGCGGGGTTTATAGGGGCGCGTTAGCGCCGGCCTTCTTCGCTTGCGATCCTTCGCGCGCCCCTCGCTGCTTCACGCCGCGTAACGCGCTCTACCTCTTCCGCAGCGTCTCGACGTCGGTCTTGCCGACATACCAGTCGCGGGCGTTGACTTCCTCGAACACGACCCAGACGTCGTCATTGCCGAGCCCGGTGGCGTCCATGATGGCGGCGGTCACCTTCTTGGCGATGTCGGCCTTCTTGCCGGTCGGATCGGCGGCGATCACTTCCTTGACGATGCGGATGTTGACGAATGGCATGATGCCCTCCCCTTGAAAGTCTGCTTACGCCGTCGAGAGACTGTCTCGCCTCAATAGGTTTTGGCCCCGTTCACCATCAGCCGCACCATGTAGAGCGACGTCGTGCCGGCGATGTAGAGGCAGTTCAGCTTGTTGCCGCCGAACACGCAATTGGCGGTCACTTCCGGTACTTTCACCTTGCCGATCAGCGTGCCGTCGGGGTCGTAGCAATGGATGCCGTCGGCCGCGCTGGTCCAGATGCGCCCGTCCGAATCGAGCCTGAAGCCGTCGAACAGGCCGGCGGTGCAGTCGGCAAAAACCTTGCCGCCGGAAACCTTCTTGCCGTGCTTGCCGACGTTGAAGACACGCATATGCGCCGGGTTCTTCTCGCCATGCGTACGGCCGGTGTCGACGACATAGAGCAGGCTTTCGTCGAGCGAGAAGGCAAGCCCGTTCGGCCGCACCATGTCGGTGATGACGGCCTCGACATCGCCGGTCTCCGGATCGACGCGATAGACATAGCAGGCGCCGATTTCGCTTTCAGCCTTGTCACCCTCATAGTCGCTATCGATGCCGTAGCTCGGGTCGGTGAACCAGATCGAGCCGTCGGAGCGCACGACGACATCGTTGGGCGAGTTGAACCGCTTGCCCTTCCAGCTTGCGGCAATGGTGGTGATGGACCCGTCATGCTCGGTGCGGCTGACGCGGCGACCGGAATGCTCGCAGGTCACCAGCCGGCCCTGGCGGTCGACGGTGTTGCCGTTGGAATTGCCCGACGGCTGGCGGAAGACGCTGACGCTGCCGTCGGTCTCGTCGAAGCGCAGCATGCGGTTGTTGGGGATGTCGGACCACACGACATAGCGGCCGGCGGCGAACCAGGCCGGGCCTTCCGCCCAGCGGCATCCGGTGAACAGCTTTTCCACCTGAGCGCTGCCGTTGAACAGGCGCGCGAAACGCGGATCGAGAACTTCGTAATAGTCGGCGGCCGCCATGCTTTTCCTCCCGGCATCGGTGACGGGCGGATCAAGCCAGCACGCGACCGATCTGGCAAGACGGCAAGCAGCAATTTGTATGACAAGACTGATGAGAAAGACGTGATGCCGCCGCAGACAAGAGCTCCGCGGGCGGGATCATGGCGGTCTGCCAGAGCATGATCTTGTCCCGAAAACCGGTTCCCACTTTTCGGGATCATGCTTTAGCCTGCATTAACCGGCTATGCACTGGGCGCAATGGTGCATTGCAACATCTTTCTTTTGCGATGCACCATTCCTATGTCATGCTGCAATTGATCAGGGAGGAACAACCGGCCGCATGAGCGCGGCATAGAAGGAACCCTGTCACCATGTTCGACAACCTCGTCTCCCGCGCCCGCGCCAGCATGGCCAAGCGCCGCCACTACAACCGCCTCGTCGCCGAAATCGAGAACCTGTCGAGCCGCGATCTCGCCGATCTGCGCGCCGACCGTTCGGAAATGCTCTACCAGATCCACAAGCAGATCTACGGCTGAGCGTTTCACCGGCACGGCCGTTGGACCTCCACGCGGTCGTGCTCCGCCCTAGGATGACGAACGCGAGGGGGCGTTTTCCCCTCAAGCGCCGGCAAATCCCTGGCGAAGGCGTCGATCTCCGCCCATGGATCGCCCGAGGTCTCCAAAAGACCCGGCAGCGAGGCGTAGTTCAAATCCTCCGGCGCATCGATCGCCTCCAGATCCGTCCAACTGACCGGCGTCGAGGCCGGCAGGTTGGTGCGGGCGCGCAGCGAATAGGGCGCGGCGGAGGTGTGGCCGCGCGCGTTGCGGTGGAAGTCGATGAAGATGCGCTTCTTGCGGTTCTCCTTGCCCATCGTCGTGGTGAAGGTGTCGGGCGCGGTCGCCGCCAGCAACGTCGAAATCGCGCTTGATGCCTGATGCAGCTTCTTCCAGTTCTGCTTTCTGGTCACCGGCACCGTGATGTGGATGCCCTTGCCGCCGGACGTCTTGGCGAAAGGCACCAGCCCGAGGCTTTCCAGCCCGCCCTTGATGTGGACCGCCGCCTCCACCACCTCGCGCCACGCAATCCCCTCGCCGGGGTCGAGGTCGAAGACGATCTGGTCCGGCCTGTCGAGCTTGGCGCGATGCGTGCCCCAGGTGTGGAACTCGACCACGCCGAACTGCGCCAGCGCCAGATAGCCTTTGGCGTCCTCGACCGAGAGATAGGTTTTCGCCTCTTCTTCCGAATTGATGCTCTCGAACACGGCAACCGAAGGCGGCATGCCGGTGAAGGCATGGCGCTGGAAGAAACAGTCCTGCGGCTTGCCGGTCGGGCAGCGCACCAGCGACACCGGGCGGCCGATGATGTGCGGCAGCATGAAGTCGCCGACCAGCGCGTAATAGACGGCAATGTCGAGCTTGGTCGGCCCGGTCTTGCCGAACAGGCGGCGCTCCGGATTGGTGACCCAGATGGTGGCAAGGTCGGATTCGGCGATCAGCCGCTTGCGCTTGACTTTCACCGGCGTCGTCAGCCCGCCGACATCGCGCAGGCCGCGGAACACGCCGTGGCGCAGCGAATTGTCGGCGGTGCGGTTGGCATAGCGGATACGGGCCGACAGCAGCGGCTTCACCCAATGCATTTCGCGCATGATCTCGCGCGGCACACTTTCGGGCGGTGTGGCGCCGGCCGTCAGCCGCTCCAGCCTTGCCAAAAGGTCCGCCGCCATCTGGGCATCGAAGCCGGTGCCGACCTTGCCGCGATAGTGGAGTTCACCATCGACGAACTCCGCCATGCCCAGCGCTGCCAGCCCCTCCGCCTGCTCCGACACCGTATAGCCGGCGATGACGAAATCGTCGGTCTTCGGCGCCTTGGCCTTGGTCCAGCTCTTGGTGCGGCCGCTGATGTAGATGGCATCGGCGCGCTTGGAGACTACCCCCTCCAGGCCAAGGTCCGGAGCCTGGTCGAAGAGGCCCTGCCCGTCGCCTTCGACATGATCGCTATACTGGATCGCGGAATTGGTGGCCTGGCCGGCAAGCAGTTCGGCCAGCAGCGCCTTGCGCCTCCGCAGCGGCGCCTTGCGCAGGTCCCAGCCGTCGAGATGCAGAAGATCGAAAGCGTAGAAATGCAGTTTTGAGCCGGCGCCGGCCGAGAGCGCATCCTGCAGCAGCGCGAAACGCGAGATGCCTTTGTCGTCGAGCACCATGATCTCGCCGTCGATGATCGCCTGGCTGACCGGCAGGCGCGAAAAGGCTTGCGGGAGATCGCCATAGCGTTTCGTCCAGTCGATGCCGCCGCGGGTGATCAGCCGCACCTCGCCATCCATGACATGCGCCATGGTGCGGTAGCCGTCGAATTTGATCTCGTGCAGCCAAAGCTCACCGGTGTTTCCGGCGGGGTCGTCGCTCCCCGGCGGCTTTTGCACCTGCGTGGCAAGCTGCGGCTCGATGCGGGCAGGCGGCTCGGCCTTCACCGCGCCGGGCAGCGCGCCGGGCTTCAATGAGCCGGGCTTGGGCGGCAGGCGCTCGCGCTTCCTAGATGGCGCCACCAGTTCCTCGATCAGGCGGCCCGACTTCACGCTTTCCGGCCGCGCTGCAAGGATGTCGAGCTTGGCGTCGGCGGCAAGGTCGCGCTCCTTGAACAGGAGCCAGTTCTTCTTGTGCTCGTCCTCGCCCGGCTTCGGCTTCAGCCGGGTCAGCATCCAGCCGCCGTTCAGCTTGTCGCCGGCCAGGCGGAACTTGAAGGCGCCGGTGCGCAAGCTCTTTTCGACATCCTCCATCGGCGCCCAGGTGCCGGTGTCCCAGACGATCATCGGCCCGCCGCCATATTCGCCTGCGGGAATGACGCCTTCGAAGTCGATATATTCGATCGGATGGTCCTCGGTCTCGACGGCAAGGCGCTTGTCGGCCGGGTTCAGCGACGGCCCGCGCGGCACCGCCCAACTCTTCAGGACGCCGCCGAGTTCGAGGCGCAAATCATAGTGGTCGGCGGTGGCGTGGTGCTTGTGGACGACAAAGCGGTTGCCGCCGTCGCTGGGTGTGCCACCCGCGGGTTCCGGGGTGCGGGAAAATTCGCGCTTGGCACGGTAGGATTTGAGTTTGGGCGGCATCAGTGCCCGGAGTCCGCGGCGGCCAAAGACAAAGGCCGAGTTCCCGCCAGCCTTGCCGTCTTCATCCGTGAAAACTCAATCGTCGGCGGCCGGCGTCAATTCCAGCTCGGCGGGCGTCAGCCCTTGCCTGAGCTGGCTCAGCCGGAACTCGTCGACCCAGTAGGCTTCGCCATCGACCAATACGCGGGCGCTGTAGCTGCCGCCGGAAAAACGCTGCGCGGCGACATAGACCTGGTGGCGATCAAGCGCCTTCTTCACCGCGGCGCGGCGGGAATTTTCTCTGGCGGTGGGACTGGCCATGGCTTTACTCGAACACGCTGCCGCTGGACTGGCGGCTGCCTTAAGGATGGCGGAGAGCGGGGTGCGAGTCAATTTTCAGCTTTGCGCCGCTGCTCAGCGGCCCGCCCGCAGCCGGCGCCAGCGCTGCATGGCTTCCTGCGCGACCTTGTGCAGGCGCGGGTTGGAGCGCACGAACGCCACGCCCTTGCCACGGTACTTAATGGCCTTGCTGGCGACCACGCCCCTCAGCGTAACGCCGTAGCAAAGCTCGGACAGAACCGACTTCACCGCGCCCATATGTTCCTTGTAGCTCTGGTTGCCGACCGACAGGTCGAAATAGTCGAAGCCGGCGCCCCGCCCCCATCTGATCAGCTCGCCCATGATGCAAAGCCCCGGCGAAACGTTGGGCACCGCGCCCTGGTCGATCGCGATCAGAAGCGCATGCAAGGTGCCGAGATGGACCGCCAGGTACTGGACCGCGACCATGACGTCACCGGCGCGCAGACCGAAGATCCGCACTGAGCCATCCGTCAGGCCGCGATGCGCGGCGCTGCGATAGAAATCGACGACCGCTGGCTGCGCCAGGAGATCGAACCGGCCGAGCTCGCGAAAGCGGCTGAGCCGCATCTCGACCAACCGGCCGAAGGTGGAATCCACCAGGGCCGGCGTATCGGCCTCCACCAGCGCCAGGCCGCCATTGCGATCGAGCCGGCGCAGGTCCTTGTTGAGCGCCTTGACGAAGGACGGGCGGCAGATGCGCTTGACGACGGTTTCGGCGTCGCCGTCCATGGCGATGCCGTAGTGGGAATGGATGGAGTCACGCGCCGGCGAGAGCAGCGCCAGGGGATTGGCGACGCCGCCGATTTCCTTCGGGATGCCGATGATGTGGATGCGGTCGGCCAGCGGCAGCACTGAAAGCACCGCCGCCCAGGCCGCCTCCGCGGCTTGGCTGGTCCAGGGGCTGGCATCGACGAGCAGCGGCGCCGCATAGTCGCACACGCCGCAGCTCAGCCATTCGACTACCCAATGGTGAAAAGCGCGGCGTCGCATCAGCGGCAGAAGCATTGCCGGCTCGCCGGTCGCGGCATCCCGCACTTCGACGATGAGGAGCTCGGCCTTTTCGGGCAGCAGCCGGGCAACGATGCCTTCGGCCCAGGCGAAGTGCTGATGGCCGGTGCACACGCCGGTTGTCTCGAGACGCAGCCAGAGCGGTTTGACCGCCTCGAGGGTGGTGTAGAGCCGCGCGACATAAGCGCCGCTGACGGTGCGAACCGAAGGCGTTTCGGCCTGGTCGTCGACCAGGCCGGCCACGGCGTGCATCGGCATCGTCTCGCTTGCCAAGATCTCTCTCCTATCGCCTGTGGGCCGCGAGCGCGGCCGCGCGACGCCATGATCCGAACCAGCTGTCGCGCCGCTCGTTCGGATGTTCGAAATTCCACATGCGGTGGCGCGCAAAATACCAGCAGAGCGCAAACACGAAAGTCTCGGAGGCCGCCGAGCCGGCCAGCGCCCAGGTCGGCGGCGCGATGGCGAGGATTATCGCGATCAGCGACAGCCCGACGACCGCGCCGCCCATGTTGATGATCGCGACGATGCGGAAGTCGCCGATAATCTCGAGCACCACGCGCGGCATGACGTAGAGCATGATCGGCACGTAATTGGCGATGGCCAGAAGCCCGATGAAGCTGATCGAGGCGCCCTGCAGGGTCTGGGATTTTATCATCGGCAGGATGAACAGGATGGCGCAACCATAGGCTACGCTGCCGAGGCCCATGACGAGCGTCCAGATCCTGGCCTGCGTCCAGACCCGGGCGGCCTCGTTTCTGTACAGCAGCTTGGCGAGCTCGGGTTGCGTCATGTTGACGAAAGCCAGACTGATGATGCGCAGCGGCGCAAACAGCAGCATCACCGCCGCCAGCGGCGCGAAGGCGGCCGGGCCGGCAATGCCGGCGACCAGCAGCGCCAAGCACTGCCCCTGGATGTTGGTGGTGGTGGCGCTGAAAGCCGACCAGCAGAGCTGCGACCAGAGCTTGGCATAACGCCGCCAGGTGGGCGCCCTGAACGAGATGCGCATCGTGCGGGGCGACAGGCGGACCAGCACTACGATGCCGATCACATTGGCTGCGGCAAGCGCGTAGAAGCTGCCTTCCAGGTCGTCGCTGAAGAACCAGATCGCCAGCGCGGCAAGCATGACGCCGGCAAAAGTGAAAACGGCGTCGCTGATCGAGACGACAACCTGCATGCGGCGCGCGAAGAAGGCGGTGCGCATGTGGCTGCGCAACGACCATGCGCCGACGAAGCATCCGGCGGCAATGCCGCTCGGGTCACCCAGCACATGCATCAGCAGCCCGGTGCAAAGCGCCATCACGATTGCCACCACCAGCGCCGCCGATCCGAAAGTCACGTCATGCGCGTCGACGCCGGCGGCGGTCGTGCTCTTTCCCATCCAGATGCTGGCGGGAACGGCGGTCAGCGAGCGGATGTAAGACAGGCCGACGCCGCCCATCACCATGGCGATGGCGAAGAGGCCGTAGCCTTCGGCCGACAACAGATGCAGGAGCGCGATGTTGAGGGCGAAGTGAAAGCCGCTCTGCATCGCCTCGCCGCCGATCATCAGGATCAGGCGCCGTACCAGATGGCTTGGTAAAGCGAGTTTCACGAGCGGGTCTCAGCCTCGCGGGCGACAGGCGCCCGGCCTTGCCGCGCCGGCGCGGCTTTCAGCTTGTCGGCGACGATCGAGACGATCGCCGCGGCCGCGATAGCCTCGCTGAAGATCGCCTCGAAGCGGGCACGCCCGGCAGTGGCGAAGCCGCGCCAGTCCTGCGGCCGCAGGATGATCTTTTCAAGCTTGGCGGCAAGTGCGGCGGCATCGCCCGGCGGAACGTGCCAGCCGGTCTCGCCGTCGGCCACGACTTCCACCAGTCCGCCGATCGCCGACACCAGCGGCGGCCGGCCCCAGGCCATCGCCTCGATGGCGACGCGGCCGAGCGATTCCGGTCGCCGCGAGGGCACCGCTGTTATATCGGCCCAGCGGTAGTGCTCGGAGGGATCGGATATGAACGGCAGCACTTCGACATGGCCGGTCAGCCGCATGCGCTCGACCAGCTCGGCCAAAGCGCGCTCGCGCTCGACGCTCTCGAAGGCGCCGCCGACCAGGCGGACCTCGACACGATCGCGCAATGCGGGCGGCAGCGAGGCCACCGCTTCGAGCAGCACCTCCTGCCCCTTGATGCGGTTGACGCGGCCAAGCAGAAGCACCTTGAGCGGCCGATTGCCGTCATAGGTCATCGGCAGGGCAGCGCTCGGGCCGGCAACGCCGTTATAGACGACATACGTACGCCGCCCGCGAGCATCGAGCACCGGCGGATCGCCGAAGGTGGCGCGCGTGGCGCGCGAATTGAAGATGAGGTCGGCGCGGCTGAAGCGCATCAGGCCGACAAGAACCTTGCGCAAAATGCCTTCGGGGATCTCGTGGATATGCAGCAGCGCCTTGCGCGGCAGAAGCCGCGCGGCCATCGCATAGTCGGCGACGATCGAAGTGTTGACATAGGTTATGTCGGCGCCGCGCATACGCCGCCAGGCACGCCACAGCGCCACCGGCAGCCGCGCCATCTCGACGGTGGCAAGCCGTATCGCCGCCTGGCGCCGCAAGATCCAGAGCGGCTCGAAGACGATGCGGCTGGCATGCGGCTCGAGGATCGGGACGATCGGGCCGTCACGCGGCAGCACGACCTCGATGTCGGCGGCCGGAAAGGCGGCGCGCAGCGCAGCCACGCTCTCCGCGAAGCTGCGGTCCGAACCATAGAGTTCGTAGCCCTGATGAACGCAGGCAATGCGCATTGCTATCTTTCTACCTTGCACCCCGAGTCCGCTCCGTACACCGGACCCTCAAGCGCGGAAGAAACTCATGCCAAATCCGCACGCCGCTCTACCCAGCGGTGGCCACCGCAGCCCAGGAGCAAGGATCATGCCGGGTCTGAATTGCCCGGCTGCGACCCAGGAACCCCGACCGTGCCCCGTATCGATACAGATACGTCGCGAAAGTTGACCGATAATGAAGCAAAGCATGTGTTCTGAAGAGAAATTTTACACCTTCATGAGAATGTTCGCACTGGGGGTGCCCTGGCACGGAAGTTGCTGGGCGTGTCATTGACATAACAACGATCTTGACCGGACCCCGGGGAACCCTTTGCTTTGAAACCGGAACGACCTTCCATTCTGATCGAAAAACCTTCGATCCTGATCCTTGGGACGCGCGGCATCCCCGCTTCCCATGGCGGCTTCGAGACTTTCGCCGAGCGGCTGGCGCTGTTCTTGGCCGGGCGCGGCTGGAACGTCGGCGTCTACTGCCAGAAAGAGGTCGAGCGCGTCGGCCAGCGGGTGGCCACCGACACCTGGCGCGGCATCGAGCGCATCACTATCGAGGTTGCTTCCAAGGGTCCGCGCGCGACGCTGGAATTTGACTGGCAATGCGTGCTCGACGCCGCCAGGCGGCCGGGCGTGTGCCTGGTGCTGGGCTATAATGGCGCGCTGTTCCTGACCTGGCTCAGGATCATGCGGCGCAAGATCATCACCAATATGGACGGCATCGAGTGGCGGCGGCCTAAATGGGGGCCGGCGGCGCGCAGCTGGTTCTGGCTCAACGAATGGATCGGCGCCTGGCTGTCGCACCGGCTCGTCGCCGACCACCCGGCGATCGCCGACCATCTGGCGACCAGGCGGCCGCGCAGCGCCATCGCCACGATCGCTTATGGCGGCGACCCGGTGACATCCTCGCCGGAAGAACCTATCCGCGCGCTAGGGCTGGAGCCCGGCAAATACCTGGTCTCGATCGCACGCGTCGAGCCCGACAACAACATCCTGCCGATCGTCGAAGCTTTCCGCCGCCGCGAGCGCGGCGACATCAAGTTGGTGGTGTTGGGCACGCTCAACGACGACATTCCCTATCACCGCGCGGTGCGCGAGGCGGCGGGCAACACGGTGGTGCTGCCGGGCGCGATCTACGATCAGGCGACGGTGAAGGCGCTGCGCTATCATGCGCGCGCCTATATGCACGGCCACACGGTCGGCGGCACCAATCCCTCGCTGGTCGAGGCGCTGGCCGCCGGCAACATGGTGATCGCCCACGACAACCCTTACAACCGCTGGACCGCCGGCGAAGCCGCGCTGTTTTTCGACAATGCCGACAGCCTGAGCGAGCGCATCGACGAGGCGCTGGCCGACGACGCGCTGGTGAAGCGCTGCGGCAAGGCGGCGCGCGAACGCGCCCGCGCGGCCTTCCGCTGGGATGACATCCTGCTTGCCTATGAGAAGGAAGCGCTGGACCTGCTCGGCGCCACAGCCCCGGCGCCAGCCGCGATCGATCGCGTCAAGCCCGGCGCCGCATGACCGGCTGGTCGCGCCGCCGGATCCTAAAGGCGGCGCTCGCCACGGCGACGGCGCCGCTGCTGCCACCGCTCCCATCGCACGCCCGTGCCGCGACCGGCGTGTGGCCGTTCAGGCGCGGCGTCAACGCCTGGCCGTGGTTTGCGCTGACGCGCGAATTTCCCGCGCCGCGCACCGATTACGACTGGCCGGCTTTCCAGTCGCAGCGGCCGGTGCCGACGCCAGCCGACCTTGCCCGGCTGCGCGCCAGCGGCCTCGATTTCATCCGCCTGCCGGTCGATCCCGGCCCGTTCCTCGCTTTTGCAGGCGATCACCACGCCAAGCTGATGACAATGCTGATCGACGCGGTCAACGCGGCCCTTGCCGCCGATCTCGGCGTCATCGTCAATGTGCAGGCCAACGGCGCCACGCATTACTGGAATCCCGACCGCATGGTTTCCAGCCGCCAAGCGCCGGAATTCACGCGCTACCAGGCTTTCGTCGGCGAGCTCGCCGGCCGGCTGGAAGGCATCGCCCCCGGAAAGATCGCGCTGGAGCCGGTCAACGAACCGCCACAGGACTGCACCTCCGAGACCTGGCCGGCGGTGCAGGCTGCGCTGCTCACCGCCGCGCGGGCCACGGCGCAAAACCTGCCGCTGGTCACGACCGGCGGTTGCGGTTCGATGGTGCGCGGCTTGACCGCGCTCGATCCGGCGCCGCTGGCAACCTTCGAGCCGATCCTGTTCACCTTCCACTTCTATGAGCCGTATCTGTTCAGCCACCAGGGCGCGCCGTGGATGCGCGAGCCGGTCTATCGAGCGCTGAACAACGTGCCGTGGCCGGCTTCCGCCGGTACGCTCGAGGCGACGCTGGCCTCCGTCAAGGCGCGGATGGCGCGGGATACGGAGACCTCGGAAGCGGACAGGCAGGCCGCCTATGCCGAGACCGAGCGCGTGCTGCAGGTCTATTTCGACGCCCGGCCCGATCGCCGTTTAATCGACGGCTACCTCAAGCAGGTGAGCGACTGGGCAGATGGTCACGGCATCGCGCCCGAACGCATCGTCATGGGCGAATTCGGCGCGCTGCGCACCGACGCCCGCTATGTCGCCGCGCCCAACCCGGACCGCGCCCGCTACATAACCGACGTACGGCAGAGCGCCGAAACCGCCGGCTTCCCCTGGGCGTTCTGGGACCTGTTCGACGGCATGGGCATGATGGACGACACATCGCGCGTGCTCGACCCGGCGATGGTCGAGGCGCTGGGGCTGACGATGCCGGCTGAGTGAGCCCGCGGTTAACGCGTCGATCTCGGACAACGCGCTTAAACCTTTGTTTTCATGCGTGCCGCTCTCCCAGACCGTCACACACCTTCAGACATAAGGCGTGCTCGCCATCGCCGCGTTGAGGCCTGCAGTGCCCTTGTCGACCAGCGCCAGGAAGACGTCCTTGCCCCTGTCGCGCGTCTGCCGGAATGTCCGGTGCCGCTGGTTCTCGTCGGGACGCGGGCGTAGTACGCCTCGCCGCGTTGCTACAGAGCGCTACGCCTGCATCGCTTGGCGCACATGAGACCGCGCCGGCCGATACAGCGCTAGCGCGATCACCACGAACTTGGTCATCAGCGTCGTCTTGGAGGCGAGACTTTCGGAAGTGTTGATCAGGATCAGCCAGCCCAGCATCACCAGCCAGACGCCGGAATGGCAGCGGCGCGCCACCTCGTGCATGAACAGGGCAAAGCCGAAGGCGATCAGCAAGGTGAAAAAAGCGCCCTGGTAAAGGATCATGCGGATGAGCGGGTTCTCGATGCCCTGCTCGAGGCCGCTGATGCGGCGCAGGCTGTCGACGAAGTCGACATCCGGCCCGACGATGATGTCGCGCAGTTCCAGATGCCTGAACAGATCGAACATCTCGACGCGCGCGTTGGCGCTGCCGTTGTCGGAGACGAAGCGCTCGAGCAGCGCGTCGAAGAAGCCCTGATAGCCAGCGACCGCGATGACCACCGGCAAAAGCGCGCAGAGCATGACGACGACCGCCACGCCGAGCAGATTGACGCGCCCCGTCCTGAGCTGCGCCATGCCCCGCAGCAACATATAGAAGCCGCCGAGCACAATCGTCAGCACCATGCCCGAGCGGCCGCCGAAAGCGACGAGCGCCGCGAATTGCAGGCCGACCAGCCCCCATTTGAGCGGCGGCGGCAGCGAGCGCGAACCAGACAGCAGCGCCAGCACATAGACCGAGGTGACGGTGGCATTGGAAAGCGGGTGGCCCTGCAGCGCCGTCGAGCGCAAATCCTGGGTGAATGTCACGCCGTCGAAGCGGTAGGGGAAGACCAGATGCTTGGTGGCGAATTCGAACAGCGCCAGGAGCGCATTCACCGTCATGACGGCGTGGACGACGACCGCCAGCCTGGCGAAGGTTTTTTCGTCGTCCTCCCCCAGCATCAAGACAAGCAGCGCCGGCGCCACGAAGGTGTCGATCATGCCGGCCATGCCGGGGCGTTGCCTCAGAATGACGACGACGAGCAGCACCGTCGAGATCACCGCCATTAGCGCCGAGGCCGGCCTCCTGTCGGCGACATGGACCATATAGCCAACCGGATTGCCGAAGACGCAGGAGCGCCAGATAAACACCAGCACCAAAAGATAGGTAGACGGGTGGATCTTGCTCAGCGGGCTGCCCTGCAGGCCATCGTAATTATAGCCGGCCAGCCACAGCATGCCGCCCGACATGCCAAACAAAAGCAGCACCACGCCGGTGAGGCCGAGGCGGGTCAGCGCATCGACGGGGACGATGCGCGGGCCGGCTTTGCGATAGGAGCCCGCAGGGGTGTCCGGAGCGGGCTGGCCGGGACTGGACGAGCCTGGGTCGGGCCAGCTTCGATCGAGCCGGACTGGGTCGGAATGGACAGCAGCGAGGCCATCTCAGGCCGCCTCGTCGACCAGCACGGCGCCAGTCGGCAGCCGCCCCATGACCGAGATCGCCTGCGAGGTCGTGGCGACGTCGCGCATCGGCGTGGTGTTCAGCCTGGCGACGAGCAGGATCTCGTCGGCCATGGCAACCAGCGGCGAGACGTTGAGGTCGTCGGTGAGTGCGCCGCCGTCGATGACGACGAGCTCGAAACTGCGGTTGGCCTCGGCCAGCATGCGATGGGCGAAATAGAGCGCCTGCGATTCCTGGAACACCGCCGTCGGCCGACCCCGGCCGACCAGCGCCACGCTGCTGCCGGGCGCGTAGCGGCTGATCGCCTCCAGCGGATAGTCGCCGCGCATGACGTCGAGTATGCCGGGCTGCGGGTCCTTCTGGTCCTTGCCGGCATTGGTGTCGATGAACAGAACGCGGCGGCCCCTCGCCGCGGCCGCATTGGCGAGCTGCCACGACACCCTGGCGCGCTGCGCCTTGTCCTCATGCGGCGACGTCACCAGGATCGAGGGCACCAGCGGCCAATCCGGCGGCCGCCTGGTGGCGGCTGCGATGCGCTGCAGCGCCAGCCCGGCGACGGCATCGGTCCTTTGCGCCGGACCATTGGATCGGCTGAACGGCCAGGGGCGCTTGCGCACGGTCTTGCCCGGCAGCACGCCCAGCACCGGCGCATCGATGGCCGACTGCATCTGGTTGGAGGACAGCACGGTCGGCGCGAGATATTCCGCGACCAGCGCCAGGCCGGTGCCCAGCGCCAGACCACCGAAGATGGCGCCGAACAGCAACAGCCATTTCGGCGGCCAGCTCTTCTTCAGCGCCGGCATGGCGTCCGAGATGATGCGCGCGTTGGTGCTGTCGACATTGGTCTGCTCGCGCGTTTCCTGGGCGCGCTGCAGGTAGTTGGCGTAGACGGTGCGCACAGCGTCGAGATCGCGCTGCAGTTCGCGCAGCCGCACCGAAGCCTGGTCGGTGTCGAGCGATTTCGACTTGAGCGCCGCGACCTGGCCCTCCAGCGCCTGCTGGTTGGCCAGAGCCCGCCCGTAATCGGTTTCCGCGGCGGTAACGATGCGGCCAAGCTCGCGCTGGATCAGCACATGCAGATCGCGCAGCTGCTGCTGCGCGGCGATCATCGAGGGATGGCGCGGCCCGAGCCCGGTGCCGAGCTGCGATATCTGGTCGACCAACGAGGCTTCCTGCGCCCTGAGGCTGGAAATGGTCGAGGAGCGCATCGCTTCCGAGGTCGCGTCCGGCGCGCCGCCCTGCCGGCGCAGCTGGTCGACCTGGGCCTTGAGCTGCTGGGTGCGCGCCTGCGCGGCGGTCAGCTCGGCATTGAGCCCGGTCAGTTCCTGGTCGCTGACCAGATTGCCCTGGGCCATCACCATGTTGTGCTGCGAGCGGTAGGCCTCGACGGCGTTCTCCGCCTGCTCGACGCGCCGCTGCTGCTCGTCGAGCCGCGCGGTGATCGCCTTCGACGCGTTGGCCGCCTTATCCCTTGCGCGCATCCGCCTGGTCGGCAAGGTAGGCCTTGGCGATGGCATTGGCCAAGTCCGATGCCGTCTGGGCGCTCTTGGCTGTGATGATGATGTTGAGCACCAGCACCTTGTCGTCGCGCTTCACCGCCAGGCGGCGGCGCAGCGAATCCAATGTTGTTGCCGTCCTGTCGGCGTCATCCGCGCCGAACAGCATGGCCATCCAACGGCTCAGCCCGCCTTGTCCGTTGAACTCCGGATTATCGGTAAGGTGGGTCGCTTCGATCGCACGCAGCAGCACGCCATTCGACTGCATCACGCTGACCTGGCTCTCGACCTGGGTGATGCCGCCATCGGGCGAGATGCGGCTTGGATTGACGTCGTTGGTGACGACCTGGAGATCTTCCGGGTCGACGATGATCTGCGCCGTCGATGAGTAGAGCGCCGGCGTCAGCAAGGCATAGGCCAGCGTCACGAGAGTCAGCAGCGCGACGGTGGCGAAGATCAGGAAGCGGCGGCGCAACAGGATGCGGCCGAGATCGCCGAGCTCGACCATGGCCGATTGCGGCGCAGGCGCGGGCGCATAGACGGGCATCGGCGCCGACCCGTCCGGAGCGTACTGCTGAGGCACCATGAGCAGGGATGATTGCAAAGGTCGCTCCGACAACGCTCCATCTGCCGGCAAAGTCGAAATCGCGGCGTCGATCTAGCTATTCCCGGCAACGATTAAAACATTGTTAATTATGTTAATTATTCATGGGGATCCTGGCATGAAGCTTGCTTTTCAGAAGTACAACCTGGTTGCAACCGGTAGCGGAGAAACGGGGCGCATGCGGCGGGAATTCGACTTGGCGGGCTGGCCCGACACCGGACAGGAACAGCCGGGGTCTTGGCCATGCGGCTAGCTCTGCGTCTCAACGGGGATTGCGTGCGCGCTTTCCATGTCAGCCTGGCCGAGCGGCTGGCGCTGCTTCCCGGCATGGAACTCACCATCGACGCCCGCCCGGCGGCGGGCGCTGTGCCGCGCGAGGCCGAGGCGCTGTTCCAGCTTGAAACGCTGATCCACCGCCTGCCCGCCAATGGCACGGCCCGGCGTGTGCCGATTTCGGCATTCGCAGGCTATGCCAAGCCGTCGGGGCCGGCCGATCTCACCGTCGACCTGTGCGGCGACGTCGGGCTGGAGGGGCGACGCGTCTGGCGCCTCAGCTACGACGGCGCATGCGGCGAGGCGGCGCTGCTGGCGCTGATCCTTGCCGGCCGCACGCCCACTGCCCGCCTCGAGCAGAACGGCGCAATCGTCGCCGAGGCGCGGCTTGGCACGGAATATCACGGCATCGCGCTTGCCTCCTTGCAGGACATGCTGGCGCGTTCCGCCAGCCTGATCGTGGCGGCCGTCAGCGGCGCGGCGCGTTCGGCCCTGCCGGTGCTGCCTGAACCGTCATCCGAGGCGCTGCCGCCGGCCATGCCGTCGGCGGCAAAACTCGGCGTGCGGGCCGCCAAGGCGACGGCACGCCGCATCGTCCAGCAGATCTATCATTTGTGCTACAACGCCCCGCACTGGCGGGTCGGCTGGCGCGAGACGCAAGGATGCGATCTCTTCGAGCTGCGCGCCCTTCCGCAGTCGGGCTGGCGCGACCTGCCCGACGACGGCAGCCGCTTCTACGCCGATCCCTTCCCCGTCCTCTACAAGGGCCAGGTGACGTTGTTCGTCGAGGATTACATCCACCGCACCGGCAAGGCGATCCTGTCGGCGGTGGCGTTCGGGCCTAACGGGCCGATCGGCCAGCCGAAGCCGGTGCTGGAACTGCCCTATCACCTCTCCTACCCCTTCGTGTTCGAGCGCGACGGCCAGATGTGGATGGTGCCGGAAAGCGGGGCCAACCGCAGCGTCGACCTCTATCGCGCCACCGCCTACCCGGGGGCTGGGTGAAGGAAGCGACTCTATTGTCCGACATCGTCGCCAGCGACGCCACATTGACCGAGCATGGCGGCCGCTGGTGGATGTTCGCCACCGTGCGCGACGGCGGCGCCTTTTCCGATCAGTTGCATCTGTGGTCGGCGCCCGACTTCCGCGGACCGTGGACGCCGCACCCGAAGAACCCTGTCATGATCGACATTGCCTCGGCGCGGCCGGCAGGCCGCATGGTCAGCCGCGGTGGAGCGCTTCTGCGCCCGGTGCAGGACTGCCGGCGCAGCTATGGCGCGGCCCTTGGCATCGCGCGCGTCACCAGGCTGGACGATGACGGCTTCGAGCAAGTCGTGGAGACGATCCTGACCCCGGGTGCCGGCTGGGCCGGCCGCAAGCTGCACACGCTCAACGATGCTGGCGGACTGGAATTCATCGACGGTTCGGCGATGGCGCCGCGCTGGAAACAAGCTAAGTCTCGGGAATTAACCTAACTTTTCATTGCTACCGGGCTCGCGCCTGGGTTGCTTGAGATTGTTTCGGCCACCAGGGATATTTGCCCCAATGGACTTTGGAGTAGGGAAATGAGCAGCGTGAAAGGCCATGAAACCCCTGCCGTACAGGCAGGTTTGGCCGAAGTCGAAGTGGCGATCGTCGGCGCCGGATTGGCAGGCACAAGCCTGGCCGCGGTGCTGGGCAAGGCCGGCTATAAAGTGGCGCTGATCGACCCGCATCTGGTCCATCATGAAGAGTTCCGGGCCGAGAAGATCGGCATGCAGCAGATGCAGGTGTTCGAGAAGATCGGCCTCGGTCCCGCCATCAGGCCCTTAGTGACGCCGATGACCGACATCCATGTCTATCGCCTCGGCCAGTTCTTCCAGCGCGAACAGAAATGGGAGTTCGCCTTCTCCTATGGCGCGCTGGTCAACGGCATGCGCCAGGCGCTGCCGCCGCAAGTGCCGCTCACCGTGGGCAAGGTCGCCGAGGTGTCGACCGGCCCGGACAAACAACGCCTGGTGCTGACCAACGGCGCCGTCATCGAGGCCCGCCTGCTGGTGGTGGCCACCGGCTACAGCGAGGCTATCCGGCGCGCCATCGGCATCGAACGCGTCGAGGAATCCAAGGCGCATTCGCTGTCGATCGGCTTCGACCTCGCGATCAAGCCGGATGAATGCGCCTTCAGCGCCGTTACCTGCTATGCGAAACGCCCGTCCGACCGCATCGCCTATCTCAGCGTGTTCCCGATCGGCGACCGCATGCGCGGCAACATGTTCGGCTACCATACAGTGGCCGACGATTGGACGCGCAGGTTCCGCGAAAATCCGCAACAGATGCTGTGCGACTTGATGCCGGAGATCGCCGGCCAATGCGGCAATTTCGCCGTCGCCAGTCCGGTCGAGGTCAGGCAGGTCAGCCTGACGACGACCAAGGGCCACCGTCGCGCCGGCGTCGTCGCCATTGGCGACGCGTTCTGGACGACATGCCCGACGCCCGGCATCGGCATCAACCGCGTGGTTACCGATGTCGACCGGCTTGCCTCGACCTACATCCCGCAATGGCTTGAGACGCCCGGCATGGACGCCGACAAGATCTGCGCGTTCTACGACGATCCGGTGAAAACCGCGACCGACGAAGCCAGCATGCGTTCCAGCTTCTACGCCAAGCAGATCACCATCGAGACCGGACTGGAATGGCGGCTGCGCCGACTGCGCAACAACGCCGCCCGCCAGTTGATGATCTTCGGTCGCAAATTCCGCCACGCCGGACAACCGGGCATGCCGCGCATGGCGTAAGCAACGGCAATTCCAGGAAAAGCGTGAACGGTTAAGTTCGGCGACTTCGCCGTGACCCTCCGTCCGGAATTGCGCAAAGACTATTGGGAGTGGAGCGGTTCCGCGGAAACGATGAACCGCTCTAGGGAGCCTTATCCCATCGCCCTGTTTTCAGGGCAACCACAGATCCAGCCGATCCCCCTCGCCGGGGCACCCGAGGTTCCCGACCGCGGGAACCAACTAGTGTGCCCTTTGTGCGGGGAATATGCCCGGGCCGAGCCCCCTCCCCGGAAAGGCGAACCCGTGCCCTGCCGCAGGTCCTCGCCTGGCTCCGCCCGGCACCTCTCTTTCGAAAAATTAAATGGCAGACGCATAGGCCGGCGCTCCTTGGCGTGGCCCAATTTCAGGGAGATTGGCTGTCGCCCTCGCTTCGCTATATTCCTTGAAAGAGGAGATTGCGATGACTCACATCCGGGCGATGGCAAGCAACGATCTGGCTGACGTGTCGCGGCTGCTCGGCGCCTCCTGGCGGCGCACCTATTCGCCGATCATGGGCGCTGAAAACGCCGCCCGGCTTTCCGATGAGAAGCACGCGCCCGAGATGCTGGCGACCGAGCTGGAGGACGAGGACAAGATGTCCTTCGTCGCCGAGCGCAACGACGGCTCGATCACCGGCTACGCCATGGCGGCAATGGACGGGCACGGCGACGTCATGCTGGAACGCCTGCATATCGAGCCAAGCGAGTTTGGCAGCGGGCTGGCCGTCGACCTCCTGCACGCCGTGCTTGCCGCGCATGCTGGCCTTCCGAGCATTGCGCTGGAGGTGATCGAAGGCAACGAACGCGCCGTCGCCTTCTATCGCAAGCATGGCTTCCAGGTGGTCGAGCGCCGGGAGGCCGCGCACGGCGTCGGCGGCCACGCCTCGCTGATCATGCGGCGGTTGCTGGCGAGGGCTTAGAGCTTCGAGCGGTTCTGGCGCCTAGGGCGAAATAGCCAATCTCCCCCTCGTGGGGGAGATGTCCGGCAGGACAGAGGGGGCGCCTCGCGCCGAGGGCTGGTTCAAAGCACTTCAGGCCGCAACCTGCGTCCTGAGCGCCTGCATCACGCCCTCCTCAAACGCCCCAGGCACGCTCCCCGCCTTAGCCAGCTCAGCCGCGTCCCAATCCCGGCTCAAGCGCCCCTCAGCCATCAGCACGGCGCGGTTGCAGAGCGCAGGCACCGCCTCGACCACGTGGGTGGAGACGATGATGGCGTGGCGTCCGCTTGCGGCCAGAGCGGTCATGACGCGCTTTGCCTCCCAGGCGGCAACGGGGTCGAGACCGTTCAGCGTCTCATCGAAGATCAGCAACGCCGGCGCGCCGATGAGCGTGGCGGCGATTGCGACCTTGGCCCGGGTGCCGAGCGAGTATTCCGCGATCGGCCGGTCGAGCCAACGGCCGAGATCGAGCCGCTCGATGAGATCGTGGCCCGGCGGGTCGTCCGGCGCGCAGGCACGGATCGAGGCGACGAGCTCGATATATTGGCGCCCCGAAAGCGATGCAGGCAATTCGTGCGGCTCGATGGCGAGGCCGAAGCCGGCCTTGGCCTGTTCCGGCGCCCTGGAAAGATCGATGCCGTCGATCACCACGCCGCCGCCGAGCAAGGGATCTGGCCGGTGATCGCCCGGATAAGCGTCGACTTGCCGGAGCCATTGGCGCCGAGCAAGCCAAGTATCTCGCCACGGGCAAGCGACAGATCGATACCGTGGACCACGGGTCGCCCGCGATAGCCGGCGCCTAGCGCCCTGACGGCGAGGACTTCCAATCTATCCATTGCGATACCTCTGTCTTGTCCGGCGCCACAGGAAAAGCACGAGCAATGCCAGACCGATGAGCACCGTGCGGCCGTATTCGAGCGTCTCGTAACCGGCGTAGCCGAGCGCGCCGAGGAAGCTCAGCATCGCCAGAAAGGGCGAATTCATGAAATAGGCGCCGAAGACCGCGTAGACGCCGTTCAGCGCTATAAGCCAGAGGCCACCTGCCGCCGGAATGGACCACGCTGAAGGCTCGGCCGCGAGCGCTGCGCCGGCGGGCAGCAGAAAGAAGGCGAGCGACAATTGCAGCGGCAGCCGCACCAACCGTAGCCAGAGGCGGGTGAAGCCGATAGGCGCGGTGCGCAGGACCGGCGAGCCGAGCGGCTGGCAGCGCAGGCTGAGCATGAAGACGATCAGACCGCCGCCAAGGCCGGCAACCGCCGCCGGCCCGGCCGAGTGGCCGGCGAGACTGATCCAGGCGCCGAGCAAGGCGGCCAAGCCAAGCGACAGGCAGACGATGGCCAGCTTCCATGTCGGGTGCACATAGCCGCCCGGCAGTCTCCACGCCCAGCTCGAAAGCCAGCGCGGCCGGGCGCGATCGAAGCGGCCGAACCAGGACCTGCCGGTCGGTGCCTCCTCACCTGCCTGCTCTTCGATCAGGACGAACGGGTGCCGCAGACGCCACCGGGTGACGGCCGTAAAGGCCGCGGCGAACAGGGCGGCCGCGCCAATGCCCCATGCCGGCGCCGATGGCTTTGCAATGGTCGTGCAGGCAAGCCCGACCGACATGGCGGCGAGCAGCGTGAGCGGGAAACCAAGCGTAAACGCCGCCACGCCCGCCATTCGCCGGCGCTCCACATCAGCCAGCGGCAGCGCCTTCAGGAACGGCGCGAAGGCGCGCGCCAGGCAAAGCCGCGAGACCGTACCGCCTGCCAGGCATCCCAGCGTGGCTAGTGTGAAGGGAAGTACGAGTGCCCACAGCAACTGGTCGTCGCGCAGCTTCTCCGCGGCGGCGTGTAAGGCGACGGCGACGTCGGCGATCGCGTAGGTCAACAACCCGCCACCGCCGAACACGATCCAAGCAATGTCGCCCCGGCGCATGGCGCGCACGCCACCCGCCAGTTCGCGCCAGAGCAGTGTCAGGACAAGTCTGTCGTGCCGCACGTGATCCGAATTCCGTTCCTCTCCCGTCCAGCGGAGGCGAAGATTGTGCCACCAATAGGGCCGTCGGACGCAAAGCCGCGCGATCACAGGCGCTCTCCGCTCGTACGGCCACGGTAGTCACGTCTCGTTGATCGTGCGGTGCATGCTGTCGAGGGCTTAGGCGATGTTGCAGGAACAGCGCTGTCGGCGAAGCTGCCAATCTCCCGCTCGTGGGAGAGAGAGAGATCAGCTGTCGCACCGGCTTTCGCCAATCGCCGCCGTTGCGGGAGCGGCGCCTTCAGTGAATTCCCCTTCAGGCCGAGCGGCGCAGCATCAGTTCGGCGTTGAGCAGTATCCGCTCTCCACCGCGCTTTGCGGCGGGGGCTGTTCGTCGAGCCGCTTCAGCAACAGCTCGATCGCCAGGCGGCCGATCTCGTTGTAGTTCTGCGCCACGGTGGTGATCGGCGGGCAGGCGTAGCGCGACAAGGGATGGTCGTCGTGACCGGCGACGCGCAGGTCGCAGTCGGCGCCGTGGCCGACCTTGAGGCCGAGCTCATAGGCGGCGCTGATGACGCCGAAGGCGATGCGGTCGTTGGCGCACAGCACCGTGCCGGTCGGGAAGCCGCCGGCCTTCAGGATGCGTAGCGCCTCGTCATAGCCGAATTTCTCGAAATCCCAGGAGCGCGCGTCCTCGACCGGCACGATCACCGGCGTCATCTTGAACTGCTGCATGGCCTCGACATAGGCCTCTTGCCTGGCCCCGGCGTTGTTGTTGACCAGCGGCATGGCGAAGTAGCAGGGCGGCTCGCCGGAGCGGCACAGATAATCGACGATCAGCCTAAAACTCTGCCGGTTGTCGGTGCCGACGAAGGACGAGGTCTCGTCGAGCGGCGAGTCGACATAGATCAGCGGGATCGACGCACCGAGCTCGGCCAGGATGCGGTGGTGCGAACGCACGCCGAGCGGTGCGATGATGGCGCCGGCGATGTTCATCGACCGAAAGGTCTGGATCGCCTGGTCCTCCATCTCTGCGCGGCCGTCGGAGGAGAGCACGAAAGCGAGGAAGCCGGCCTCGTTGGCGATCGTCTCGATGCGCCGCGTCAGCGCCATGTAGAACGGATCGGTGGAGTTCGGCACGATGACGCCAAGGATGTTCGAGCGTCGCCGGTTCAAATTGACGGCGAACATGCTTGGCCGGAAATCGGATTTCTTCAGCGCCGCCTCGATGGCGCTGCGGGTGTTCTTCCTGACCGAATTCGGATCGTTGAAGTATTTTGAGACCGTGGTGCGCGACAGGCCGACAAAGTCGGAAAAATCCTCCATCGTCCGGATCGTCTTTGCCATCCTTCTGCCCCTGTCGGTACCGCCGTCACGACTGTCTACGTGAGTCACCCTCTGGCGCAAAGGCGGGCGCCCCTTCTTAGTCGCCTGCCAATTAGCCGCCTCACCTGTCGGCCGAGAACTGCACCTTCATCGTTGACGGATCGCCGCTGTGCCTGGAGAAGAACGGCAGCATCTCGGCGAGCGGCAGCTGGTGGCTGACCAGCCTAGACATCGTGCCGTCGTCGCGGCTGAGGATCTCGAGCGCTTGCGGGATGTTTCGGTTCAGCGAATGCGAGCCGGCGAGCCTGATCTGGCGGCGGAAGATCTCGAACGGGGCGACCGCGATGCGGGCGTCCGGCGCGCAGACGCCGAAGATGAGCGCCGTGCCGCCATCGGCGGTGAAGCCGATCATGCCTTCGACCACTTTGGCGACACCGGTGGCGTCGGCGACGAAGTCGAAGCTCCCCGATCGCGCGACCAGCGCCTGCGAGCCTGAGACGAAGGGGGTCAATCCGAGCGCCTCGGCGAAGGCCAGGCGCGGTTCGCTGATGTCGGCGACGCCGACCTCCGCCACGCCCTTGGCCTTGAGCGACAGCGCCATCAACAGGCCGATCGGCCCGGCGCCGAAGACCAGCGCGGAGTCCGGCCGGCTCGCCTCGACCCCTGCCGCGCCAAGCCCGTTGAGCACGCAGGCGAGCGGCTCGGCCAGGGCGGCGGTGGCGAAATCGAGATCGCCGATGGAATGCAGATGGTCCACCTTGACCAGGCTGTATTCGGCAAAGCCGCCATTTTCCGTCACGCCATAGGCTTTGAGCGTGGCGCAGAGATTGGTCAGCCCCTTGCGGCAGGCGGCGCAATGGCCGCAGGGAATGTTGGGGTCGACAGCCACCCGGTCGCCGGGCTTCAGCGACGTCACATCCTCGGCCACAGCTTCCACGGTGCCGGCATATTCGTGGCCGGGAACCAGCGGAAACGCCCCTTCCCCGTAGCGGCCATGCAGCACCTCGATGTCGGTGTGGCAAAGGCCGGCCGCGCGGACCCGCACCAGTGCGTGGCCGGATTTGACCTTCGGCGTGTCGAGTTCCGCCATGCCGGCAACGCCTGCGGCGGCAAATCGGACAGCTTTCATTTTCTCATCTTCTCCAAAGCTCCAAACCCTCAGCTCATCCAGTTGCCGCCGTCGACATTGTAGGTCTGGGCCAGGATGTAGTCGCTGTCGGGCGAAGCCAGGAACACGGCGAGCCCGGCAATGTCCTCGGGATTGGCGAAGCGGCCGATCGGTACTGACTTCGCCACCGCCGCTTTCTTCTCGCCGGGCTTCAGGCCTTCCCATTTGGCGAAATGCGCGTCGACGACATCCCAATGCTCGCCATCGACGACGCCGGGCGCGATCGCGTTGACGTTGATGCCGTGCTTGACCAGGGCAAGGGCCGCCGATTGCGTGGCCGAGATGATCGCCGCCTTCGAGGCACAGTAGAGCGTCACCAGCGCCTCGCCGCGGCGGCCCGCCTGGCTCGCCATGTTGATGATCTTGCCGCCGCGGCCGCGCGCGATCATCAGGTTCGAGACGGCCTTCATCATGAACAGCGGCGCCTTGAGGTTGATGTTGAAGACGCGCTCGTAGCTCTCGGGCGTGATGTCGGTGATCGGCGCCATGTCGAAGATGGCGGCGTTGTTGACCAGGATGTCGATGCCGCCGAATTCGCGGTCGACCTCTGCGGCGACGCTATCGATGGCGGCAAGGTCGGTGACGTCGAGCTTCGTGGCGCTGGCCTGCGGGCCGATCCCGGCCGCTGCCTTGATCGCGCGCTCGATGTCGATGTCGGCGATCACCACGCGCGCGCCCTCGCGCACAAAGGCCTGCGCGAAGCCAAGGCCGATGCCGCGCGCGCCGCCGGTGATCAGGGCAGTTTTGTTGTCGAGTTTCATTGCAGTTTCCAGTCCTGTCCGCGTTTCGTTGCAGCCCGGCTCGAGAAAGCACGGACCCGCTTAGACAGCGTATCCGCGCATCTCCAGCCCGCCGCAAGGGAGTGGTGCGGCGGGCCGGAACCGGAGGCGACACACGTTACGCTCTCCGGCCTGCCTGAGCTCAGCTATTTGATGTAGCCCGCCTCCTCCATCGTCTTCTCGACGGCGCCTTGCGCGCCGTTCAGCGCGTCGTCCACCGATTGCTCGCCGGTGACCGCGGCGGCGACCGCCTGGCCGACCTGCGTGCCGATGCCCTGGAATTCGGGAATGGCGACGAACTGGATGCCGGTATAGGGCACCGGGTCCTTGGTCTGCTTGGTCGGATCGGCGGATTCGATCGCGGCAAGCACGGTCGCGGCGAATGGCGCCGCCTTCTGGTAGTCCGGGCTGGCATAGGTGGATTTGCGCGTTCCCGGAGGTGCCGCGACCCAGCCTTCGGTCTCGCCGACGCGCTGGACATAGGCCTTCGAGGTCGCCCATTTGACGAAGGATTTCGCCGTATCGGCCTTCTTGGTCGAGGCCGGAATGGCGAGGCTCCAGGCCCAGCCCCAGGCCGAGCCGTTGGGCGTGACGGCGACCGGCGCCTTGGCGAAGGCGACCTTGTCGGCGACCTTGCTCTGCTTCGGGTCATAGACGCGGCCGGCGGCCGAGGTCGCGTCGATCCACATGGCGCAATGTCCGGAGGCAAACAGCGTCTGGTTCTCGTTGAAGCCGTTGGAGCTGATGCCCGGAGGCCCGTCCTTCTTCATCGTGTCGACATACCAGCCGATCGCCTTCTTCCAGGCGTCGGAGTTGATCTGCGGCTTCCAGTTCATGTCGAACCATTGACCGCCGAACGTGTTCACCAGCGTGCCGACGAAGGCCATGTTCTCGCCCCAGCCCGGCTTGCCGCGCAGGCAGAGCCCGTACTGCTCCTTCGATTTGTCGGTGAGCTTGTCGGCGAATTCGGTGATCTGGTCGTAGGTCGGCTGCTCCGGCATCTTCAGGCCGGCGGCGTCGAACAGATCCTTGCGGTAAAGCGTGAACGAGCTCTCGGCATAGAACGGCACGGCGTAGAGATTGCCGTCGACGGTCAGGCCGCTGCGCACCGGAGCGATGAGGTCATCGTAATCATAGTCGGCGCCGAGGTCGTTGAGCGGCATCAGCCAGCCGGCCTTGCCCCAGATCGGCGTTTCGTAACCGCCGATGGTCATGACGTCGAACTGGCCGCCCTTGGTGGCGATGTCCGTTGTGACGCGCTCGCGCAGCACGTTTTCCTCCAGCACCACCCAGTTGACCTTGTTTCCGGTCGCCTTTTCCCACTCCGACGACAGTTTCTGCATGATGATCATGTCGCCATTGTTGACGGTGGCGACAGTGATCTCCTCCGACAGGGCAGCACCCTCCATAAGCGCTAAAGCGGCGGTCGCCGCAGCCAGAATTCCAAAAAGCTTACGCATAGGCATTTCGTCTCCTCCTTTACGAATGCGCATGTGAAACTGAACATGCGTATATATCCTATTGCGCTACAAGGCGACCTCGTCAAGCCGCCTCTTTCGATGATTTTATGTTACCTCTCGGTTGGGCGCGCAAATTCCCATGAATGAAAGATTTCACATGCGGAAAGTTAAGTGAACGCGCGTGTAGTTTTTGTTGACTTCACATACGCCGCGATTTACCTCGGCGGGAACCTGGCGCTATCGTGCGGCCAACGCGCCGCGACAATGCGCGACCGGGCTTGGGAGAAAAGGACAGTGCAGGAATGAGCCGCCGAAGCGAGATCGCGTCCGAAAGTGCTGGGCCGACAATCGTCGCCGGCGAGATCCTGGTCGAGATCATGGCGACGGAAGCCGGCCACGGCTTCCTCGAGCCGCTGACGCTGATGGGGCCCTATCCGAGCGGCGCGCCGGCCATCTTCATCGACCAGGTGGCAAAACTCGGCGGCGGCGCCGGCATTATCGCCTGCGTCGGCCGCGACGATTTCGGCGCGATCAACCTGGAGCGGCTGAAGCGCGACGGCGTCGACATCTCGGCCGTGTCCGTCAGCGAGCGCTATCCCACAGGCAGCGCCTTCGTGCGCTATCGGCCCGATGGCGGCCGCGACTTCGTCTACAACATCGCCGAATCCGCCGCCGGCCGCATCACGCTTACCGCTGAAGCGCGGCGGCTGGCCGACGGCGCCGGGCATTTGCATGTCATGGGTTCGGCGCTGTCGATCGCCGGCCTCAAGGAGATCGTCGCCTACGCGTTGAAAGCGATCCGCGCACGTGGCGGCTCGACCTCGTTCGATCCCAATGTGCGCAAGGAACTGATCGATGGCGCCGATGGCGGGCTGTTTTCGGCGCTCGTCGACGACGCCGACCTGCTGTTGCCCTCCGGCGACGAGCTGCTCGCCGCAGCCGGCGTCGCGGACGAGGCCGAAGCCGTTGCGGCGCTGATCGCGCGCGGCGTCGGCGAGATCGTGCTGAAGCGCGGCGCGGCCGGCTCGACCCGCTTCGGCGCCGACGGCAGCCGCACCGACTGCCCTGGTTTCCTCGTCGAGGAACTGGACCCGACCGGCGCCGGCGACTGTTTCGGCGCGACTTACCTCACCTGCCGGCGCAAGGGCATGGCGCCCGGCCGAGCGCTGCTCTACGCCAACGCCGCCGGCGCGCTCAACGTGACGCGGCGCGGGCCGATGGAAGGCCTTGCCGGCTTCGAAACGCTCGACCGTTTCATTGCTGGTGCAGATCGGGCCGGCGCGGATCGGGCTAAATGACGATAAACCCGCTCCAGGGCCTCGCCGCCGCGCGGAGGCAAGGCAAACCCTACGGCATCACCTCGGTGTGCTCGGCGCATCCGTTGGTGATCCGGGCGGCGGTGCGGCGCGCCGTCGACGACAAGGACGTGGTGCTGTTGATCGAGGCGACGTGCAACCAGGTCAACCAGTTCGGCGGCTATACGGGCATGACGCCGGATCTGTTCGTCGCCTTCGTCAAGGAGATCGCCAACCGTGAGGGACTGGACGCCTCGCGCATCATCTTCGGCGGCGATCATCTGGGGCCGAACCCGTGGAAAGCCGAACCGGCTTCGGAAGCGATGGCCAAGGCAGAGGCGATGGTCATGGCCTATGTCTGGGCCGGTTTCAGCAAGATCCACCTCGACGCCTCGATGGGCTGCGCCGGCGAGCCGGCGGCGCTCGACGACGAGACCATCGCCGCGCGGGCCGCGAGACTCGCCAAGGCAGCGGAAAAAGCCGCGCGGGCGCGTGGCGGCGTCATGCCGCTCTACATCATCGGCACCGAGGTTCCGGTGCCCGGCGGCGCCGACCACGCCATCAGCGATTTGAAACCCACCGAGGCAAAAGCGGCGCGCCGCACCATCGATATCCATCGCGACATCTTTGCCCGCGAAGGGCTCGACGAAGCCTTTGGCCGCGTCATCGCCGTCGTCGTGCAGCCGGGCGTCGAGTTCGGCAGCGAGAATGTCGTCGCCTACCGGCCGGAAGCCTCACAGTCGCTGACCAGGCTGCTCGATCAGGAAGCCTCGCTGGTCTATGAGGCGCATTCGACCGACTATCAGAGCCGCGCCGCGCTGACGGCGCTGGTCGCCAACGGCTTTCCCATTCTTAAAGTGGGGCCGGGCCTGACCTTCGCGCTGCGCGAGGCGCTTTACGGGCTCGACCTGGTGGCGTCCGAGATGGTCGCCGGTTACGGCGAGCGTTCGCTCGCCAAGGCGATGGAAAAGCTGATGCTTTCCGCGCCCAACCACTGGCGCAGCCACTATCACGGCGACGAAAGGCGCCTCTATCTACAGCGGCATTACAGCTACAGCGACCGCATCCGCTATTATTGGAGCACGCCCGCCGCAAGCGTCGCCGTCGCCCGGCTGCGCGAGGCGCTGAGCGGCGTCGCCATTCCCGAGACACTGATGCGGCAGTTCCTGCCGACGCTGCCGGCCGCGCTGGGTGCCGCTGGCGATCCGGAGACGGTGCTGATCTCAGCCGTCGACCTGGTCCTTGCCGACTACGACGCGGCCTGCCGGGGCGCCTAAACCGGCTTCGCGCGGCCACCATCTTGCCCTCGCCGCTGGACGCATCCGGTTCCGGCCCTATATTTTGCCGGTTCATTTGACCGGAGAAAAACGCATGAGTCTCGGCAAGCACAAGCTCGGCAATCAAGGGCTCGAAGTCTCGGCCATCGGCCTCGGCTGCATGGGCATGAGCCAGTCCTACGGTCCGGCCGACGAGGCGGAATCGATCGCGACGCTGCACCGGGCGATCGAGCTCGGCTGCACCTTCCTCGACACGGCCGAGGTCTACGGCCCCTTCATCAACGAGGAACTGCTGGGACGCGCGCTGCAAGGCCGGCGCGATCAAGTGACCATCGCGACGAAGTTCGGCTTCGAGATCAAGGACGGCAAGCAGGCCGGCCGCGACTCCCGTCCCGAGCATATACGCGAGGTGGTCGAGGCCTCGCTGAAGCGGCTCGCCACCGATCGCATCGACCTGCTCTACCAGCACCGCGTCGACCCCGATGTGCCGATGGAGGATGTCGCCGGCGCCGTCGGCGAATTGGTCAAGCAAGGCAAGGTGCGCTTCTTCGGCCTGTCGGAGGCGGGCATCGCCAACATCCGCCGTGCCCATGCCGTGCATCCGGTCTCTGCGCTGCAGAGCGAATATTCGCTGTGGGAGCGCAATCTCGAGCCGGAAGTCATCCCGGCGCTGAAGGAGCTCGGCATCGGCCTGGTGCCGTTCGCGCCGCTCGGCCGCGGCTTCCTCACCGGCGACGTCAAGCGCGCGGAAGAGTATCCGGACAACGATCATCGCCACCGCGACCCGCGCTACCAGGGCGAGAATTTCGATGCCAACGTCGCGGCGGCAAGCGCGGTGCGCGACATTGCCGACGCCAGGGGCGCAAAGCCCGGCCAGATCGCGATCGCCTGGTTGCTCGCCCGGGGATCGGAGTTCGGCATCGACATCGTGCCGATTCCCGGCACCAAGCGGCGGAGTTACCTAGAAGAGAATGTCGCGGCGGCGGACATAAAGCTGGATGCGACCGAGATGCTCGGCCTCGACATGGCGCTGGCGCCCGACAAGGTCTCGGGGCCAAGATATACCGAGCGGGCGATGTCGATGGTGGATCGGTAGGCGTTTGCCTGCGCCTACTTCTTCTTGCAATCCGGCAACGCCTCCATCGCCTTCCTGGCCTCCTCCTCGCTGGCGTATTTCTTCTTGCCGAGATCGACGACAAGCGTCCCGTCGGGCTTTTTCGGCACGATCTCGCACTGTTTCGAGACGGCATCCCTGGCGACCCAGTATTGCTCGGCTGCCATGGCGGGCAGGCTGGCTATGCCGGTGGCGAGAATAGCGATAGCGATGATGCGCACCATTGCGGATCTCCACTGTGCTGTCGGGAAAGCAGGCCGGAACTCGTGGCACCCTTGCGTGGGCGGCATTGATCCAACCATGACGGAAAACCCACGTGCGCTTCCCGAAACTGCTTGAACGAAACGCCCTGAGCGGCCTTCTGTTCCGGCATCGCCCAGCGTTCCTGGGCGGCGACAAAGAGGCTCAAAATCAGTGCGTCCGGCGACCCATCGAAGAAAGCCCGGCGCGATGGGAAAGCGGGCCTTGACTTCGCGGAGCCGTTCCCCAGATCGATGCTAGCCGATCTCGTGCGCAAGCGCTGGACATGCCGGGTGTGTTCGAAGCGCGGCCGACGCCCGGAGGACCAGTCAGGCCAGCACAGCCTTGAAGCTGTCCGGTGCCAGGCACCTGCATCGCCTCATGCAACCGAGAAGGAGACATCGAAATGGCAATGCGTGATCTCATCCCGTGGGCCAGGGAAGGCAATAAGGTCCCCGGTCTCTATCGCGACGGCGATCGCGATCCCTTCGTGGCGCTGCATCGCGAGATGAACCGTCTGTTCGACGACGCATTCCGCGATTTTGGCAGCAGGATGCCGTCGTTCGGCGACTACTTCGGCGGACGCGCCGGATGGCCGAGCGTCGAAATCTCCGACACCGACTCCGAAGTCCGCATCACGGCCGAGATGCCCGGCATGGAGGAGAAAGACGTCGAACTGATGCTGGACGACGGCGTGCTGACGCTGCGCGGCGAGAAGAAGTCGCAGTCCGAGGACAAGGACAGGCAGTTTTCCGAGCACTTCTATGGCCGCTTCGAGCGGCGCATTCCGCTCGGCACCGAGATCGAGGAAGACAAGGTGCGCGCGGACTTCCACAACGGCGTGCTCACGGTGACGCTGCCCAAGACCCAGCGCGCCCAGGCGAAGGCCAGGCGTATCCCGGTCGGCGGTGCCGGTGCCGGCTCCACCAAGAGCAAGCATTGAAGGCCGGCCGGCACATAGGCAAGAGCAATTCCAGGAAGCGTTCCGCCTGGAATTGCCTAAATTAGAGAGTCGCAGTCGGCCGTCCCTCACCCGCCGGAACGCGGATCGATGCTGTAGGGATGGACGGGATAGTCCGGGCTGATCGCAGCGCTGACCTGGCCCGCCCAGGCGGCGACCGCCGGATAGTCGGCGAGCGAAAAACCGCAATCCTCGGCGCGGTGGCTGTAGGCGTATACGGCGATGTCGGCGATGGTCAGCGCATCGCCGACCAGGAAGGGCGTATCCACGAGGCTGCGCTCCAGTGCGGCAAGCGCGCGGACGCCCGCCTCGCGCTTGCCGGCAACCATCGCCTGGTTGCGCTCCAGCCGCCCGGTCAGCGTCCAGTAGCGCAGCGAGCCGATGACCGGCTCGACATGATATTGCTCGAAGAACAGCCACTGCATCACTTTCGCGCGCTGGACGCGGTCGGATGGAAGGTAGCGCGTACCCTCGGCGAGATAGCTGAGGATGGCGTTTGACTCTGCAATCGCCTCGCCGTTTTCCAGCCCGAGCACGGGAACCGCGCCGGCCGGGTTGAGCTTCAGGAAAGCGTCGGTGTGGCTCTCGCCCTCGAAGATGGAGATGATGCGGGTTTCGTAGCCGATGCCGAGAAGGCCGAGCAGGACGCGGATTTTCCAGGCGTTTTGGGATGGGAGATAATCGTAGAGCGTGAGCATGGAGCGGTTCCCGGGTTGATGGGATTGGCTTTGCATGGCGCGGTCGAGAGAGCCACCCGATTCAGGCGGGCGACCAGACTGAGACGTCTGCGCGAGGCGCCCCCCTCTGCCCTGCCGGGCATCTCCCCCACTTGGGGGAGATTGGCAGCTTCAGCGTCGGGCCGTCATCTTGCAGCGCTGGAGATTGGCGAAGGTCGAGGTGAAGTTTAATCTCCCCCTTGAGGGGGAGATGTCCGGCAGGACAGAGAGGGGGGCGACGAAACTCAATCTAGAGCACGTCCTGTTTAATCCGGTTCATATCCTGCGGCTTTGAAGTAGTTGGCACATTCGGCTGGGGTGAAGAGGTCGACGACCGCGCCGACCGCGTCCCACAACGCCTTGATGGTTCTCTCGGCCTTTACCCGTAGCAGCGCCTTGAGTTTGGCGAAGGCGTTCTCAATCGGATTGAAGTCGGGACTGTAAGGCGGCAGGTAGAGCAGGCTCGCGCCCGCGGCCTCGATCGCGTCGCGCACGCCGGCGGCCTTGTGGGCGGGCAGGTTGTCCATGACGACCATGTCGCCCTCCGACAATGTCGGGACCAGCACCTGCTCGACATAGGCCAGGAACACGTTGCCGTTCATGGCGCCGTCGTAGACGAAGGGCGCAGTCATGCCCGTCAGCCGCAGCGCTCCGGTGAAGGTCGTGATCTTCCAGTGGCCATGCGGCACGCCGGCCCGGCAGCGCTCGCCGCGCGGCGCTCTTCCACGCAGGCGGGCCATCTTTGTGGAGAGGCCGGTCTCATCGATGAACACGAGCTTCGCCGGATCGAGGTCGAGCTGGCCGTCGAACCAGTCCCGGCGCCGCTTCAGGATGTCGGGGCGATCCTGCTCCAGCGCGTGCGCGGACTTTTTTGAATGTCCAGCCGTGGCGGCGAAGCCAGGCGCTCAAGGCACTGCGGCTGATGCGCACCGACTGCTCGGCGACGAGCCGCTCCACCATCTCGTTCAGCGTGATGTCCTTGCGCTCCTCGATCAGCCCGACGATGAACGCTTCATGCGTATCGAGGCTGGAGGCGCGGCGGCGGCCCTGTGGGCGGGGCGCCAGTTCGCCGATCTTCGCCCGCGCAATCCAGCGGATCGCGCTGGATACTCCCACGCCGAACCGCGCCGCCGCTTGCCGCGCCGACATGCCCTCGTCCGAAGCCTTCAAGACCCGCGACCGAAGATCCACGCTCAATGCTTTTCCCATCGTCAACCTCCATCGAGGTGGACGTTGAATCAGCACAAAACGCAGCCGTCACTTCACAATCGATTCATCGATCACAGGACGTGCTCTAGGCCACCTGCACCCATCGAACCCTCACCGCCCCGCAATATCCTTCGCCACCGCCTGCGCCTCGATGCCGATCTCGCGCAGCAGCCCAGTGACCGGATTGTAGAACCCGACGAGATACAGACCCAACTCCTTTGCCCGCGCATTCACGCCGCTTTTCACCGGCGTCAGTTCCGCCGGCAGGAACCCGTCATAGCCAGGACGGTAGCCGGTGGCGAAGATCACGGCGTCGAATTTTTGCGCGCGCCCGTCGGTGAATGTCACGCCATCCTCGGTGAAGCGGGCAATGTCCGGCGCGACGCCGATCTTGCCGGCCTTGATGGCCGCCACCGTGCCGACATCGATCACCGGAATGCGGCCAGCATCGATCTGCGCCAGGATGCCCTGCCTCGGCCGCACGATGCCGTATTTCTCAAGCCTGCCCAGCGCAAGGTCGAGGATTTTCGGGAACATCCAGTCGTTCAGCGCCTGCGGCATCGGCTGGCTGGCGATGCCGACCATCTGGATCGGGATGCCGAAGAGCTGGCGTGGTACGATGTGGACGCCCTTGCGCACCGAGATGGTCGGCTTCGCACCGCTCTCAGTAAGGTCGAGCGCGATTTCGGCGCCGGTGTTGCCCATGCCGATGACCAGGACGTTTTTGCCGACATAAGGTGCGGCCTCGGTGTAGGCGGCGCTGTGCAGCACCTTGCCGTTGAACGCCTCGATGCCGGGGAAGGAAGGCTGGATCGGCTCGGCGTTGTTGCCGGTGGCGATGACCACTTTCCTGGCGCCGATCGCGCCGTCATCGGTCTCGACCAGGAATTTCTCGCCGTCGCGGCGGACGGATTTCACGGTGACGCCGAAGCGTGGTTTCAAGCCGAAGCGCTGCGCATAGGCATCGAGATACGCAACCACTTTTTCGCGCGGCACGTAGCGCGGATGGGTTTTCGGGAACGGCACGAAAGGCAGCGAGGAGAAGGACCTTACCGTGTGAAGGTGCAGCCGCCGGTAGTGCCGGCGCCAGGCCGGGGCCACTTCATTGGCCTTCTCGAGAATGACGAAATCGACCCCCGCCTGTTTCAGGCAGGCGGCTACGGCGAGCCCGGCGGGGCCGGCGCCGACAATGACGACATTGGCATCCAAACACTTTTCCTCCCGCCGAAGCTGCAAAACCTATGACGGGAGGTGTGCAGGCGACAAGTAGGGAGAAGCACCTACTTGTCGGCGCGCTATTCCATTGCGCCCGGCGCCTCGGGCTCGTCCTCGGGCGGTTCGAGAATCTCGATCAGTTTCGCCACGCGGGCGCCGGGCATGGCATGGCCTTCATTCACCAGCGCCTCGTCGGCGCCGATCCAAGCGAAGGCCTCGCGCAGTTCGTCCAGGCTGGCGCCGGTCAGCGCGATGTCGGCGATGACAGCCTCGTCGACCGGTCCAAGCACGGAAATGATGTCGTTGCGGGTCATCTTTCTCTCCTGTGGTCGGGACGGTGGCAGGGAAACGATCGGCGGTGGAGCGGGTTCCGCCTTCTTCAACATTGGGGCGTCGGCGGGACAGAGGGAGAGCATCCATGCCTCTTTGCCGCAGCAGCCGATAAGCGCTATGGACGAAGCCTCGTCCGGACATTCATAGTGCTCATGAAATCTGTCGCCCTCCTCCTCGCAGCCCTGCTTGCGTCCTCGCCGGCACTCGCCGCCGACTGGAAGCCGATCGAGACAATCTCGACCTATGCCATCACCGGCCAGAGCCCGGCCGAGCTCTACGCCTCGATCGGCGCCAAGGGACCGGTGATCGGCAAGGATGGCGCTGGAACCGAACGGCGGGTCATCGCGCATACCAATTTCAAGCTGACCTGGCAGCGCGACTACCAGCCGCAAGGCGGCGCCTGCGTGCTGAAGACGGCGCGACCGAAGCTCGTCATCACCTACACGTTGCCGAGGCCGGCGGGAAAACTCGCGCCGGCCTTGCAGGCACGCTGGAATACCTTCGCCGCTGGGCTGATCGCGCATGAGAAGGTGCACGGCGCCGGCATCGTCGACATGGTGGACAAGATCGTCGCCTTCAGTACCGGCCTCACCGTCGCGGACGATCCCGGCTGCAAGAAGATCCGCACGCAGCTGACGCAATATCTCGACCAGCTCTCCAAGGCGCAGCGCCAGGGCAGCCGCGACTTCGACAAGGTCGAATTCGGCCAGAACGGCAACATGCTGAAGCTGATCGCGG
This sequence comes from Mesorhizobium sp. ORM8.1, assembly GCF_053005525.2. Classification (NCBI taxonomy): domain Bacteria; kingdom Pseudomonadati; phylum Pseudomonadota; class Alphaproteobacteria; order Hyphomicrobiales; family Phyllobacteriaceae; genus Mesorhizobium; species Mesorhizobium sp. ORM8.1. The sequence continues at coordinate 827,601 of NZ_CM132600.1, forward strand.
CGTTTTTGGGCGGGGGTTGATGTTGGTGCGAAGCAACGCTGCTTTGCAGACGCCGGCGCTCCCTTCAAAAATCCAGATAAAAACTGCAACCGGATTGTAGGATCGGCATCCGCGCCCACGTCCTTCGGACATCAACAGGATGCCTTACGGCATGGGAGCAGAACCATGAACCATTCCTATCGTTGGGTGATCGTCGCGGCGGGCGCGCTGATGACCTGTGTGGCGCTCGGCGCCATGTTTTCGCTGGCGATCTTTCTGGAGCCGATGTCGCTCGACACCAACTGGTCGCGCACCGGCATTTCCAGTGCCATGACCCTGAATTTCCTGGTGATGGGCCTCGGCGGCTTCGCCTGGGGCGCCATCTATGACCGGGTCGGCGCGCGGCCCGTGGTGCTTGCGGGCGCCGTGCTGCTCGGGCTGTCGCTGGTGGTGGCGAGCCGCGCCTCATCGCTCCTCGTCTTCCAGCTCAGCTACGGCGTCATCGTCGGGCTGGCGGCCAGCGCCTTCTTCGCGCCGATGATCGCGCTCACCACCGCCTGGTTCGACACTAACCGCAGCCTCGCCGTGTCGCTGGTCTCGGCCGGCATGGGGGTGGCGCCGATGACGATCTCGCCCTTCGCGCGCTGGCTGATCTCGGCTTATGATTGGCGCACCGCCATGTTCGACATCGGTGTCATGGCCTGGGTGCTTCTGCTGCCAGCCGTCTTCCTGGTGCGCCAGCCGCCAGTGGCGGTCGCGGCGAGCGACGGCGCGCCGGCGCCTGTCACCGACGACCCGGGCATGAGTGTCGGCCAGGCGCTGCGCTCGCCGCAATTCATCGTGCTGGGCTTGACCTTCTTCGCCTGCTGCGCGGCCCATTCCGGCCCGATCTTCCACATGGTGAGCTATGCCATGTCGTGCGGCGTGGCGCCGATGGCGGCCGTCTCGATCTACAGCGTCGAGGGCCTCGCCGGTCTCGGCGGGCGTATCCTCTACGGCATTGCCGGCGATCGCCTCGGCGTCAAGCCGGTGCTGGTCACCGGGCTCGTCATCCAGGGACTGGTGATCGCGGCCTACCTCGCCGTCGGCAATCTGGAGCAATTCTACCTTCTGGCCATCATCTTCGGCGCCACCTATGGCGGTGTCATGCCGCTCTACGCGGTGCTGGCGCGCGAATATTTCGGCCTGCGCATCATCGGCACGGTGCTCGGCGCCGCCACCATGCTCTCCAGCCTCGGCATGTCGTTCGGCCCGCTCGCGGGCGGCATGATCTACGACGCCTATGCCAGCTATCATTGGCTGTTCATCGGCTCGGCGCTGATCGGCCTCGGTGCGGCCGGCATCGCGATTGCGTTTCCGCCGCAGCCCAGCCGGCAGCGGCTGCAGGCGGCGTAGCGTATTGCTGATCTCCCCTCGCGCGGGAGATTGGCAGCTCCAGCGCCGCGAAAATCCGTTGCCGAGGCCGGCGACTGTGAAACGCTCGGCAAGGCAGGCCGGCCGCGTGCCGGCGCGATCCATGGTCCGGGAGCACTGCAGTGACGGCAAGCTTGGAAGCCGGCACCCTGCCAAACGTCATCGCGCATCTCCCAAGCCACCCGGGATACGGGATACAGGGCGATCAGCCGTCAGCCTGTGAGACGCTTCACATCGATTTCCGATTCCTGCGCCGGAGCCAACCGTCTCACCCAGTCCCCGTCCCGGTGCGCACCGCCTCGCGGTCGCTTTCGTCGCGGCGCAGGCGCTCGTCGGAGATCAGCACCACCGGGCACGGGCTGCGCTGCAGGACCGCCGTCGTCGTCTCGCCGAAGATGAGCTCCTCGCCCTGGCGCCGCGCCACCCCCATGACGATCAATGCCGCGTTCCTGCCGGCCTGGCGGGCAATGGCATCGGCGGCGGCGGCCCTTGAGCGGATCGCGGTCTCGATCTCGACGCCATAACGGTCGGCAAGCGCGACGATGTCCTTCAGCACCGCCTCCCGGCGGCGATGCGAGACGGTGTCGCGCGGCTCGTCTCGACCAACGCGGGCGACATAGAGCATCTTGACCGGCGCGCCGGTGACCGCCGCGATGGCCAGAGCCAGCTCGGCGCCGCGGCGGGCAACCGCCGTGCCGTTGACCGGCACCAGGATCTTGCCCGAATCCGGACCAAGCCGGGAATCTGACGGCCGGCCGATGCCGGCTTCAGCACCAGGCAGAGCGGTCCCTCGAAGGCGCTGGCGACCTCGTTCAGCCGATGCGAGAAACCGCCCTTGGCGGTTACCGCGCGGCCGAGACCGACAAGCAGCATGCCATAACCCTTGCGCGCCTCCTTGGCGACCGCCTCCGCCGACAACACGTCATGCTGGCGACGGGTGACCGGCGCCTCGCGGGTGGGCCTCTCGTCGGACTTCCTGGCCGCCTCGCGGCTGTCCTCCGCACCCTTCTCGATCTCGTCGAGATGCAATCCCTCGGTCGGCTCGGCGTCGATCTCGCCGCTCGAATGCAGCACCGTCGTCGGCTTACCGGCGCCGATGACGCCGGCGAGGTAAGCGGCGAAGCGGCCGACGACACCCTCGTCGACCACCACCAGCAGCCGCTCCAGACTGGCGACGAAGCCGCGCTGGTCGATCTCCTCGCGCTCAAGCCGCTTCTTCTCCTGCTCGGCCATCGGCAAGCGGCCCAGCGCCCAGCGCAGCGTCGGCGGCATGGCCAGCGTGGTGATGACGGCCATGGTGACGATCATGGTGAAGAGGTTGTGCGACAGCACGCCCATCGACAGGCCGATCGAAGCGACGATCACTTCCGTGGAACCACGCGCGTTCATGCCGCAGCCGACCGCGATGCCTTCGGCGCGGCTCATGCAGGCGACCTCGGCGCCGATGAAGGCGCCGCCGAACTTGCCGATCGAGGCAATCACCACCAGCGCAACGGTAAGCAGCGCCAACTGCGGATCGATCAGAACGGTGAGATCGGCCGACAGGCCGGCGACGCCGAAGAACACCGGCATGAAGAGGGCCGTAATAATTCCACGCAATTGCCCTTCGATGTGGCGCGACAGGATCGGCGATTCACCGACCAATATACCGGCGACGAAGGCGCCGAGCACGGTGTGGACGCCGATCAGGTCGGTGATCAAGGCCATGGCGCCCATGATGGCGAGGATGACGGTGACGACCGCATATTCGGAACGGAAGGTGTCGTTGGTCCAGCGGATGGCGTCGAAGACGATGCGGCGCCCGAGCGTGAAGGAAAACGCCATGAAGGCGGCAACGCCGAGGACAATGAAGGCCAGGCTGCCGACGGCGATATGCCCTTTGCTGGCGATGCCGATGGTGATGGCGATGATGACCCAGCCGATGGTGTCCTCGATGATGGCCGAGGAGACGATAACCTGGCCGAGGTCGCGGCGCATGAAATTCATGTCGCGCACCACCATGGCGACGATCTTGACCGAGGAAATGGAGAGCGCCGTGCCGAGGAACAGCCCGGCAACGATGCGCTCGCTGCCGGCCGCAAGCAGCGCGTCGGGCATGAACTGCGCGGCAATGAAGCCGAGCACGAAAGGCACCGCGACGCCGGCGGCGGAGATCGAAAAGCAGGCGCGGCCGACGCGGCGCACGAGCCTGAGGTCCGTTTCCATGCCGGTGAGCAGCAGGAGCATCAGCACGCCCAGCTGGGCGATGGCGTTGATCATCGACTTCTGCGACGGATCGTCGGCAAAGACCAGCCGCTCGGCTGCCGGCCACAACCAGCCGAGCAGCGAGGGCCCGAGCAGGATGCCGCCGATCAACTGGCCCATCACCGCCGGCTGGCCGAGATTTTCCAGTATCTCGCCGATGCCGCGGCCGACGACCAGCAGCAGGATAAGCTCGAGAACGAAAATGCCTTCGGAGGACATGCCGGTCTTTTCGGCGGCGAAGGCGACGACTGGCATCAACAGAAGCGCAATGGCGGCAGAAGCGACCGACCAGCGCCGATTGAGCAGGAAAGGCAAGATGATGCACCCCTCAATTTGAGCATCGCCATAACGGTTTGGAGGGTGGTTCGGTTGCAGGGCGTCGACGCTGCTGATCTCCCCTCTTGAGGGGAGATGCCGCCGAAGGCGACAGAGGGGTCGCCGCGCGTGGAGCGCCACGCACCTTGCCGCAAGGAACAGCGTTAGCGCTCTACGCGCTAGGACCCCCTCTGACCGCTTCGCGGCCATCTCCCCCTCAAGGGGGAGATCATCCGCGCCCCACATCCCTAAAATTCTAATCAAATGCCAGCGCCCTTGTTTGCTTCCCGGTAAATCGACTCGACGATGTTGGCCGCCAGGCGGGGCAATAAGGAGAAGCTAATGAAAAGCGACTTTGCCGCCGCCCATCTGCATCTGGATCGGGCCTGCCACTATCTGCGCGGCGACGATGAAGTGAGCCGCGCTGCCCTTGCCGCGCTCGACCTGGTGATCGAAGCGGTCGCCACGGCGCAATATGCCCGTCCCACCGCCGACGTGGTGCCGTTTTCCCGCCCGTCGAAGGGCCCCTGCCACCCCTTGCATCCTGACTTATCCGCCTGAAAAGGCCGGAACATTCCGGCCGGCCGCACGTTATGAAAGTTGGGGTGTGGCCGGTCGCTCGGCCGGTCACGGCGGCGGGAGGCGCATGGCAGAGGAATGTCCCAGACGAAGGCCGCAAGATCCACCGACGCGGCAAGGTCGACAGAGGCGGCTGTACCGGCAAAATCCAATGAGGCGGCCGCACCGCCGCGCGCTTCCGATACGCTGGCGCTGAAACTCAGCTCCTCCGAATTCACCACCACGCTGTCGCATTTCCACCGCGCCGAGATCGCGCGCATGGCCGGCTGGCGCGACCGGCTCGACCGCACCAGCAACTGGGCGATCACGGTGGTGGCGGCGATGCTTTCGGTGTCGCTGTCGACACCCTCCGCGCATCATGGCGTGCTGCTCTTCGCCATGCTTCTGATCACGCTCTTGTTGTGGATCGAGGCGCGGCGCTATCGCTTCTTCGACGTCTACCGCGCCCGCGTGCGCCAGTTCGAGCGCTATTATTTCGCTCAAGTTTTCTCGCCGCAGCCCGACTACGCCTCCAACTGGCTGGCGATTGTCGGCGAAGGCCTGCGTTCGCCGCGCTTCCTGATTTCGCAACGCGCGGCGCTGATCAGGCGGCTCAGGCGCAATTACATCTTCATGTACACGATCCTGATGCTGGCCTGGGTGCTGAAGATCACCACACCGAGCCTCACGCGCGACGGCTCGCCGCTCGGCTTCGGCGCCTCGCTGGTCGACACGTTCCGCGTGGCGACGCTGGGGCCGATCCCGGGCGTCGTCGTGGTGTGCGGCGTGGCGCTCTGCTATCTCGCGCTCGTTGCCGCCGCCTTCCTGGTGCGCGCCGACGATGGCGAGCTCTCCTTCGGCGACGTGCATGTGTGAGGAAGGAGCAAGGGATCGGACTCCGTCGACGCCGCGACTTCTATCCCCTGCTCCCCTCAGTTCATCGAAAACGCCGTCCGGAATTCCTGCGTGGTGTTGCGAGCGGGATAGGGCTCGTCCGGCACGTGAACGCCGAGATGGGCGCAAAGCGGGTCCCAGCCGTCGCCGAGCTTGTGGATCAGAAGGCGCTCCGCCGGCACGGTGTTCAGCACGGCGTCGACATTGGCCTCGTAGACGGCGATCGCATGAGCGCGATCCTGCGGGCGGCCGCCGAAGACCTGCTTGGTGAGAAGGGCAATGCCCAGCGAGTCCTGGTCCTTGCTGTCGGCGATGCCCGGCAGGATGGTCTTTTGGAAACTCTCCCACCAGCTTTCGGGCGAGCGCCAGGTAAGGATGACGCGTGCTTGGCGGTAGGTTTCGACCAACTCACGCCAGTAATGCGCCGAGGGCCAGTCGACGCAGGATTTGTAACCGGCAAAGAGCCTCTCCCAATCGGGTGCGGCGCCCTTGGCCAGCGCCCGCCAAAGCAGCTTCTGCTGCGCATCCGCCATCACCTCCGACATATGATGGCAAGGACCGAAACCAAGCATGTTCAGCGCCTCGCGCATCGAATCCGTGCCGGTTCGGCCGAAGCCGGTTCCTATCACTGTGAGCGACATCTCCCCTCTCCACCTTCCCCTCGTCAAATGGCCGCGGTCAACCTCCCTGGACCAGGAGCTGCAAGCGGTTGCCCTCCGGATCAGCAGTCGAAACCACGTCGCCATCCCTTTTCGCTGGCACGTTGGCCGCTTCGAGCCTGCGCTCCACGGCGGCAAGCTCCTGTGCGGAACCAAGCTCGATGGTAAAATGGTCGAGGCCGGCGGCATTCGGCGGCGGCTCGCGCAGCTCATCGCGCGCCCAGATATTGAAGGCGATCATATGCGCGCGGCGCTGGGTGCCGCAGTCGAACATGCCGAAGGTCCGCGACTGGATATGCGGCCGGAAGCCGAGCACGCCGAGATAGAATTCCATCAGCGTCTCCGGGGCGCGGGCGCGCAGGTGGATGTGGCCGATGAAGGCGTCCCGCGCCATCTTCGGCTCGACATGGCCGGAATTGCCGAGATCGCGCAACAGGCCCGATACGTCCAGCGGCTCGAGCCCGGTATGCGAGCTGCCGTCGACGGCGATCAGCGCCACACGGCCGTCGGGCGATACTTGCCGGCGCAGGAAGCGCTCCGGCGTGTCGAAGCATATCTCGATGCCGTTGCCCGACGGGTCGGAGACATAGAGCGATTCCGAAATAAGGTGGTCCTGGGCGCTGTATCGCAAGCCCGACGCCTTGAGGCGGGCAGCCGTGTGCGCGAGGTCGCGGCGGGTCGTGACATGGATGGCGACATGGAAGAGATCGCGCGACTTCTGCGGCAGGGCGACTTCCGCGCCGGCATGGAGCATGATCAGAACCCGGCCGCCGGCACCGAGCTCCACAATGGCATCATCCTCATTGAATAGCGTGAGCCCGAGCGTGCCGCGCCAGACAGTCAAGGCCGCCGGGATGTCGGTCACCCTGAGATGGACCGGCCCGAGACGGGTGGCTTGAGACAGCAATCCTTTTTCCATCGTCGTCTGTCCGATTGCGGTCGGCAAATATATTAGCTCCAGATGATATTTCTGTCTCGCACCAAGTTCGGGTTGACCCCTTCCCGGAGGACGGCGACTATCGCCATATCAGGGCAGTTCAAGCTTTGAATCGCCGGGCCCGGCCAAGCATTTGTTTTTGGAGGAATCGCATGGACGACACCGACCAATGGCGCAACATGGCGAGCGCGCCGCGGGACGGCAGCCGCATCCTGGTGACGGTGCGTTCGTCCGAGCAGGGGCCGGCCGAGGTCGACATGGCCTATTGGGCCCGCGCCGACCAGTTCGGCCCGGAAGGCTGGCGGGCGTCGGACTCTTCGCCCGGCCGCATCGTCGAATATGCCGAGCCGGAGCTCAGATGCTGGATGGCGCTGCCGTCGGCCGGCCGTGCTTCGATGCCGAGCCCGTGGGAAGGCGAGGACGTGCCGCTGGTGGACGGCGACGGGATCTGACGCCGATTTTTCAACTTAGAAGATACGCCATGGACACGGGGCCTGCCCGTGCCCATGGCGAAGCATCTGGTTAGTTGCAGGCCGGCTTGGCGGCGTTGCAGGCGTCGACCAGTTCGGCCGGCGGATCCTTGTGGAAGACGGTCTTGTAGGATTCCAGCACGTTGGACTGCACCACCGGCAGCGACTGCACGCCGACCCAGGCCGGCGTCGGCTGACCGATCAGCGCCTTCATCATGGCAAGCGCCTCGGCGACGCCCTGGTCATAGGGACGCTGCGAGCCGGTCGCCTTGAGCGGACCGCCCTTGGCGATCTCGATGGCCGACTGCAGGCCGAGATCGACAGTGGCGATGGGAATGTCGATGCTCTGCGCGCGCATCGACGACAGCGTGTCCAGCGCTGGCTGGTCCCAGACCGCGAAGATGCCCTTGACGTCGGGATTGCCGGTGAGGAAGTCGCCGGCGATCTGCGACACTTTCGAAGGATCGGTGAAGTCGACCTGCTTCATGACGATGTCGGGCCGGTTCTTCTTCATCCACTCGCTGACGCCCTTGGTGCGCTCGTTGGTGGAGAAATAGTCGACGCCGAAATTGACCAGCCCGATCGTGCCGCCCTTGGGCATGCAAGACGCCAGGATAGTCGCCGCAATCTGGCCGTTGCCCTGGCTGTCGGCCGAGATCATCGAGGCAAAATCCTTTGGCGATGAGAGGCCAACCGGGATAGAGTCCATGAACACCAGCTTGATGCCGGCCTCACCCACCTTCTTGTAGGTCGGCGCCGTCGCGGTGAAGTCGACCGGGATGGAAATGATGCCGTCCGGGTGCTGCTGGATGGTGTTCTCGATATCGGCGATCTGCTTGTCGACCTGATATTCGGCTGACGCCACGCCGGTAACGGCGACGCCATATTTGGCCAGCGTCTCGCTGATACCCGCCACTTGCAGCTGCGACCAGTCGAGGTTCACCGTCTGCATGGAGATGCCGACCTTGAACTTGCCGGCCTTGACCTTGGCGGCCTCGTCGTCGGTCAGTTTCAACTCATCGGGCGAGGCTGCCTTCTCGCCATGCGGGCCCTGCCCGACGATGCCTTTCGGCCCGAGCGTCGCCAGGTCGACGCTGGTGACGCAACCTGGCGCGGTCTGCGCCATACCGATCGATGTCGAAAGGGTGATCGCGCTGACGGCGATGCCGATAGAACCCAGTGTTGCAAGCTTTCTCATGATTCTCCTCCGTTTGGTTGTTTCACGTCCCTGTTGAATGCTTTGCCGCTCCCCTCGCCCCTACCTCCTTGTGAATGCGACGGCGGCCACGATGATTGCTCCCTTGATGACGAGCTGCAGCGAGGAACTGACGCCGAGCAGCACCAGTCCGTTGTTGAGCGTGCCGATGATCAGGCTGCCGAGCAGTGTGCCGAGCACGAAGCCGCGCCCGCCGAACAGGCTGCAGCCGCCAAGGATGACCGAGGCGATGACATCGAGCTCCATGCCCTGGACGACATCCGGACGCGCGGCGTGCGAGCGCGCCGACAGGATGAGCGAGGCAAGCCCGGCCAGCGTGCCGGTGATGACGAAGGCCAGCGTCGTCACCTGCTTGATGTGGACGCCGGAATAAAGCGCGGCGGTCGGGTTGCCGCCGGCGGCATAGATGCGCCGTCCGTAGACGCTGTAATGCAGGAGCAGGATGCCGGCGACGGTGACAGCCAGCGTCCACAGGATCGGCGCCGGCACGCCGAGCACCGAGCCCTCGCCGAAGATCTTGAAATAATAGTCGTTGGTGATGATCACCGGCTTGGTGTTGGTGACCATCAGCGCCAGCCCGCGCGCGGCGCTCAGCGACCCCAGCGTGACCAGGAAGGACGGGATCTCCAGCCTGGTCGTCAGCAGCCCGTTGATCAGCCCGATCAGCGCGCCCGTCGCCAGGCCGGCCAGCGCGCCGAAGGCCCAGTTGTTGAAGACGAGGCTCATCGCCAGCGAGGCCGCCATGCCCGACAACGCCAGCGTCGAGGCGACCGACAGGTCGATTTGTCTTGCGATGATGACGAAGGTCATGCCGACGGCAATGATGGAGACCAGCGCCGTCTGCCGGCCGATGTTGAGGAAGTTGTCGATCGACAGGAACCATGGCGAGGCCAGGCTGAAGACGACCAGCATGATGACGAAGGCGACATAGAGCATATAGGGCCGCTCGCCCTTGATGAGATGCTGGAGCAGCGAGCGCCCCTGGCTGGCCGGGGCCGGCTGTGCGGCGGTTTGGGTATCGCTCATGCGGCGTGCTCTTCCGAAGTCTGCGAAAGCTGGATCAGATGGTGGAGTTCCTCGGCGCTGCCGATTTCGGCGCGCGCGACCGTGCTCACGATGCGGCCATCGACGACGATCGAGACACGGTCGCAAAGCTGCACCAGTTCAGGCAGGTCGGACGAGACCATCAGCACGCCGCTGCCAGCGGCGGCGGCGGCGCGGATGACGCCGTAGATCTCCTCGCGCGCGCCGACATCGACGCCGACCGTCGGCTCGTCGAGCAGAAGCACGCGTGGCACCGGCTGGTTCCATTTGCCGAACACCACCTTCTGCTGGTTGCCGCCGGACAGGTTCTTGACCGCGGTCGAAGCGTTCGGCGCGCGCACGCGCAGACGCTGCATGGCGCTGTCGGCCTGCTCGGCCGCCGGCCGCCGCTCCAGCCATCCCATACGCGAGAAATGCGGCAGCCTGGGCAGCGTCAGGTTGCGCTCGATCGAATGCTCGAGCACCAGGCCCTGCACCTGCCTGTCTTCCGGCACCAGCGCGATGCCGCGCGCGATCGCCGCCGCCGGATCGACGCCCTTGAGCGACTTGCCGTCGAGGCTCACCTGCCCCATCAAGACCGGCCGCAGGCCGAAGATCGTCTGCAGGATTTCCGTACGGCCGCTGCCGATCAGGCCGGCGAGCCCATGGATCTCGCCGGCGCGCACTTCGAGTTCGGCGCGGTCGAGGCGGTCGTTGGAAACGCCGCTCAGCCGCAGCACCGTTTCGCGCGGCTGAAGTGACGGGGCGGTATCGCCGGCTTCAGCCACCGGCGCCTTCAGCACCGCATGGTCCGGCCCGACGATCGCGCCGACAAGCTGGCGCATGTTGGTGTCGGCGGTGACGAAGGTGCCGGCGTTCTGCCCGTCGCGGAAGACGGTGACGCGGTTGGAGATGCGGAACACCTCGTTCAGCCTGTGGGTGACGTAGATGACGCCGACGCCGCGCGCGGCCGCCTTGCGGATCGCGTCGAATAGGATGCGCTCTTCATCGTCGGTCAGCGCCGATGTCGGCTCGTCGAGGATCAGCAGACGTACATCGCCCATCAGCGCCTTGCAGATCTCGGTCATCTGCCGGTAGGCGAAGGGCAGCGAGCCGACCATGGCGCGCGCGTCGAGCGCGATGTTTTGCGCGCGCAGGAAATTTTGCGCCTGGGTGAGCAATTGCCGCTTGCGCAGGAAGCCGAAGCGGTTGCGCGGTTCGCGGCCGAGCAAAAGATTGTCGGCCACCGACAGCGATTCCACCAGGCTCAGATCCTGATAGACCACGGCGACGCCGGCCTCGCGCGATTGCGCCGGCGAGGAGAAACTGGCGGGCTTGCCGTCGATCTCGATCAAGCCGCCGTCATGGCCCTGCACGCCGCTCAGTATCTTGATCAGCGTCGACTTGCCGGCGCCGTTCTCGCCGAGCAGCGCATGCACCTCGCCGGGCAGCACGGAGAGGTCGACACCGCGCAGCGCAATGACGCCGCCGAAGCGCTTGCGAACACCTTCGACGCGAAGCAAGGGAGCCGCGGGCAATAGCGAAGTCGAACCCGGTTCGGTCATGAGGCCCGTGTTTCCTCCTCCGGCGCCCCGGCACGCCGACTCTACCCCTTGAGACTTTTCTTACTTTTTTTGTGACTTTTCCATCAGCCCGGCGAAATGTCAAATCGCGATCGCGCCTCAAAGAGCGTCCGGCGCTACCTCGCCATGCTCGGTGATGATGGCGTCGAAGGCGCCGACCGGCGCGAAGTAGGCACGCTTGAGCTTGCCGAATTTGCTGGAGTCGGCGACGAGGAAATTCTCGCGCGCCAGCCCCATCACCTTCTGCTTGACCACCGCCTCGTGGAAATGCTCGCAGGTCGCGCCGCGCTCGGCATCGATGCCGGCGGCCGACAGGAAGGCGGCGTTGATGCCGACAGTGCTCAGGATGTCGAAGTCATGCGTGCCGGAAAACGAGGCCGATGCGGGATGGTAGACGCCGCCCAGCATGATGGTGGTGACATTGGCCTTGCGGGTCAGGCGTTCCGCCACGTTCATGGCGTAACATATTGCGGTTATTTGATAATTATCCGGCAAAAGGTCGACGAGATGAACCAGCGTCGTGCCGCAATCGATGAAGATCGTCTCGTCGGGACGGATCCTGCGCACCGCGTTGAGGCATGCCGCGCGCTTGGCCGCGGCATGGCTGTCGGCCGCTGTCGCCAACTCGTAAGGGACATCGGCATCGATCTCGGCCGCTGCCAGTATATGGCCGCCGAGATAGGCGATCTGGTCCTGGTTGGTGGCGATGTCGCGGCGCACCGTCATTTCGGAAACACCAAGCAGGCTTGCGGCCTCGCTGAGATGGATGACACGCCTCTCCGACAGCAAGTGCATCAACCTTGCCGTCCTCTCCGCCTTGCGAGCTGTCATTCACCGGGCCTGTCGATCACATTAAAATGTGAGGAATGTAACAGGTCGCGTGACCGGCATGCAAGCCGGGGGGATGAATGGCGGTTCAGTTCGAGGAGGTGAGCGACGCCGAAGCCGCCATTTTCCCTCCTCCGCATGGTGGATTGGCCGTCGCGGCCGCCCTCGCATGATGCGCGGCCCTTATTTAGTTAATGCTAATTGACAGTCAGATGGAAACGGCGCTGAGTGGCGTCCGCGTAGATTGCGGACGGGCGATCTCGGACCCGTCGGACGTCACCTCGGGAGGGTCTGAAATGCCAACGGTCATCGGCCATCACAACATCACCAAAGGCGCCAAGCACTGGCTCAACTCGCCGAAGCGCAAGGAGATTTGCGGCGCGCTCGGGATCACCAATATGCGCACCTTCGTCGATCCGCGCGACCCGACGCGTGTGGCGCTGATGATGGACGTTCCAGACATGGACAAGCTTGCGGCCCTGATGCAGAGCAAGCAAGCAGCCGATGCCATGGCGTTCGACGGCGTGGTACCTGAATCGCTGGTGATCCTGGTGGAAGAGAAGGGATAGTTGGCGACCTGGTCCTTCTCCTCCGTGGAGAAATGAATCAGCGCGCCGAAGCTGCCAATCTCCCCGCAGGGGGCTTGGCAGCTCAATCCTTCAGAACAAAAACGCCGCCGTGGCCGGGTCCGGCCCCGTCCTGCCGTCACGCGCGTCCATGCCGCGGATGGTCTGCATGTCGTCGCCATCCAGTTCGAAATCGAACACATCGAAATTGCCGGCGATGCGCTCCTGGTGGACCGATTTCGGGATGACGACCAGTCCTTCCTGCAAGTGCCAGCGGATGATGACTTGCGCCACCGACTTGCCGTGCTTCTTGCCGATCTTTTCCAGCGTCGGATCGGCAAGCAGCCGGCCGCTGCCCAGCGGGCTCCAGCTTTCGATATGGATGTTGTGCTGCTTGTGGAAATCGCGCTTGTCGCGCTGCTGGAAGCGCGGATGCAATTCGATCTGGTTGACCACCGGCGTCACACCGGTCTCGCCGATGATGCGCTCCAGATGGTTCTGGTTGAAGTTCGACACGCCGACCGACTTGATGCGACCGGCCTTCTGCAATTCGACCAGCGCCTTCCAGGCCTCGACATATTTGTTCTGGCTGGGCACCGGCCAGTGGATGAGGAAGAGGTCGATCCGGTCGATGCCGAGTTTCTGCATCGTGTCGTCGAAGGCACGCAGCGCCGCGTCGCGCTGATGCGCGCCATTGCGCAGTTTCGAGGTGATGAAGAGCCCGCTCCTCGGCACGCCGGCGGAACGGATCGCCTCGCCGACGCCTTCCTCGTTGCGATAACCCTCGGCGGTGTCGATCAGCCGGTAGCCGGCCTCGATGCCCCAGCGCACCACCTTGGCCGTGATGTCCGCATCGACCTGCCACACGCCGAGCCCGATCTGCGGGATGGTGGCGCCGTCGTTCAATGTCAGCTGTTCAGGCATGGGGGGTTCCTTATGCGAGGTGGGTGGAGCCGTCTATGTAGGCTGCATGGCGGATAATGCGAGGGTGACGGCGAAGACGGTGGCGCGACGTCGAAGCTGCTGATCTCCCCCTCGTGGGGGAGATGTCCGGCAGGACAGAGGGGGCGCTGTCCCGCCAGCATCTCAACTCGGTCCAGCCAATCCCGATGCAATGACAATATGCTGACAGACATTGTCGATGTCGCGAATGACATCGTCATTCCAGAAACGCAGGACGATCCAGCCGTCCTGCTCAAGGCGCTCGGTCCGAAGCCTGTCGATCTCCAAAAGATGGGTGTCGCCGTGCTGTGACCCGTCTACTTCGACGACCAGCTTCATCTGTGGGCAAGCGAAGTCGACTATATATCCCGCGACCGGAAATTGCCTGCGAAAGCCCAAACCCATCAGCCGGTGGGCACGAAGCTCGTTCCACAATTTCAGCTCCGCGCTGGTCATGACCTTGCGCATCGATTTGGCGTTGTCACGATGTCGAGGCGGCAGAGGTGTATGCGGCATGGTCGCAACTAGGCTGAGGTTGTCCCGGCAACGCTTCTACTCTACGGCGCCCCCCTCTGTCCTGCCGGACATCTCCCCCACGAGGGGCAGGGCTGTCCGGGGAAAGTTTTGAGTGAATCGAAATGCCGCATGTGCATGCCCCGTAAAACGGGGTTTGTCCGTCTTTTCTCTGGTTGTCGAGACTCAGAAAAGGAACGGGGCATGCGCTTTGCACCTAGCATCTTCGGGCAGCTTCTTGAAGCCGTCGATCGCCGTCAATTCCAGGCAATTGTGGATCGCCACGACGGGGATGCCTACGACAAATCGTTCAGGAGCTGGGATCATCTGGTGGTGCTGATCTATGCCCAGTTCTGCGGCAGCAGCGGTCTGCGCGGCCTGGAGGCCGGCTGGAACGCCAACCGCCAGCACCATTACCACCTGGGCAGCGGTCCGCTGATGCGTTCGACCTTGTCGGACGCCAACAGACGGCGTCCGGTCGCCATCTTTGCCGAGGCCTTCAGCCTTGTGGCGGGCCTGCTCGACCGACAGACGCGGCAAGAGGGCCAAGACATGCTGCGGCTGATCGACTCGACCCCCATTCCACTCGGCAAGCTGTGCGACTGGGCCAAGTCGAACGGCCGCATCCGCGGCATGAAGGTGCATGTCGTCTATGACCCGAAGGCCGACCATCCGCGCGTCCTCGACATCACCGACGCCAACGTCAACGACGCCCAGATCGGCCGCCGGATCACCATCGAACCCGCGGCGACCTATGTGTTCGACAAGGGCTATTGCCACTATGGCTGGTGGACGGCGATCGCCGAGGCCGGGTCGGTCTTCGTGACGCGGCCCAAGACCAACATGGGGCTGGCGCAGGTGTGCAATCGCCCCATAGCCGAGCCGCAGGGCGACGGCTTCCTGGTCCTGGAAGACAGTGAGGTGAGCCTGGTCAGCAAGGGCGTTTGCAAGCTGCCGATGCGCCTGCGGCGCCTGCGCATTCAGCGCGAGCAGGGCGACACCATCATGCTTTTGACCAACGACCTGGAGCGCTCCGCAGTCGAGATCGGGCAGCTCTACAAAGGCCGCTGGCAAATCGAGCTTCTGTTCCGCTGGATCAAGCAGCACCTCAATATCCGCAAGTTCCTGGGCAATAACGCCAATGCAATCCGCCTGCAGCTCTTCGCGGCAATGATGGCCTATGCACTGCTGCGCATCGTCGCGCGCACCCGCTGCGTCGCCATTCCAATCCTGAGGTTCACAGAGATGGTCGCCCAATACTTGTTCGGGCGGCGAAAAATACACGCCATCGACAAGCCGCCGCCGGTCAATCCGAGCCGACCAAGAGACCGATCCTCCCCCAATCAGATGGCCTTCATATATGAATAACTTTCCCCGGACAGCCCTGCACGAGGGGGGAGAGGTTGTGTGCGTCAAGTTCTGCAAATTGGGGCGGCCACGATGCTGGTCATGCGGCTTGGCGCAGAGCGAGCTTCTTGTGCTCGCGCAGGTCGTCCATGTTGATGTAGCGGTTGGCCTCCATCCAGTTTTCGTTGGTCTCGACAGCCAAGGCCCTGACGAGGCGCAGGCAGCTTTCGGCGTTGGGGAAGATGCGCACGACATAGGTGCGCCGGCGGATTTCCTCGTTGAGCCGTTCGAGCATGTTGGTGGACTTGAGATGCTTGTGGTGCTGTCTCGGCAGCCTGAAGAAGGTCAGGGTCTGTTCGATGGCATCCTCGGCCCAGCCTGTCAGGCGCGGATAACGAGGCGACCATTTGGCGAGCCATGCGGCGAGATCGGCCTTGGCCTCAGCGAGATCGCGCCGGTCGTAGAGCCAGCGCAGTTCCTGCAGACAGTCGTCGCCGTGCTTGCGCGGCAGATGATCGAGCGCGTTCCTGAGGAAGTGGACGTAGCAGCGTTGCCATGCCGCTTCCGGGATCACCTCACCGATCGCCGCCACGAGGCCGGCATGGTCGTCGGAGACGACCAGCTCGACACCCTTGAGGCCGCGCGCCTTCAGCGAGACGAGAAAGTCTTTCCAGGCCGAACGGCTCTCGCGATTGGCCATCTCCACAGCCAGGATCTGGCGCCTTCCGTCCCAGTCGATGCCGACAGCGATCAGCACCGCCTGGCTCATGACGACGCCGGCTTCACGCACCTTCTCATAGCGCGCGTCGAGGATGAGGTAAGGGAACGGCTCTTGAAGGGGGCGCCTGGCAAAGGCAGCGAGGCTCTCGTCCAGCCGCTTGTTGATGGCCGAGATCGACGAGGCCGAAAACGCATGACCGCACAGCTCCTCGGTGATCGCCTTCACCTTCCTGGTCGACACACCCTGCACATACATCTCGGCCAGCGTCGCCACCAAGGCTCGCTCCGAACGCTGGTAGCGCTCGAACAATTCGGTCGAGAAGCGCCCCGAGCGGTCCTGCGGAACCCGCAGCTCAAGCTTGCCGACACGCGTGACAAGGGTGCGGCCATAGTAGCCCGAGCGGTAGCCCAGCCGCTCCGGCGTGCGTTCGCTTTTCGAAGCACCAAGCGCCTCGTCCATCTCGGCCTCGAGCACCTCCTGCATCACCGCGCGGATCACTTCGTGCAGTCCATCCGGGTTCGAAAGCAGAATGTCTTTGACGGCAGCGCTGGCGGTCTTACTTTCAATCTTGGTCATGGTGGCGTTCCTTCGCGGGAATCGGTGACGTGAACAATCACCAGCCTGCCATGACCGCCCCCTCTCAGCGAATTTGCAGAACTCTCAGCACACTACCGGGGGAGATCAGCAGCTTCGACGCCTCGCCCTTCTCCACACCAACACTTTACGGCGCCCCTGGGCGTTGCCGACGATCGTCCGGCCGCCGGCAAGGCGCTTCGCCATTTCGGCACGGAGACGCTGGAAGGCGGCGTGGTGTGGCTGCGCTATAAAGTGGAGGCGGTTGGGAAGTAAGGCCAAGGCGCCTCGCGGTGCCTTTCGACGGACCAGCTGGCTAGCCCTTCGCGCCGAACCGCAACCCATCCATCAGCAGCTTGACCAGCCGCCCTGACCGGTCGCGCCAGTCGGGTGTGTTGGGGGCGGAGTAGATGCCGCCGAGCGCGTGCATGACATCCGAGGCGTCGACATCGGCGCGGATTTTTCCCGAGGCGGCGGCCGCGTCGATCAGGTTGCGCATCGCGCCGGAAACACGGCCCGACGTGTCGGAGAACAGCGTCGAGTTTGTGGTGAGCAGAAGCCGCAGGCTGGTGGCCAGGCCACGCTTGGTGGCGATGTAGTCGACGAAGCGCTGCATCCACAGCTCCAGTGCGACGTCGGCCGGATGCTCACGCGCGAGTTCTTCGGCGGCGTGGCACAGGCCCTCGACCTCGCGGCGATAGACCACCTCGACCAGATGCTCGCGGGTCGGGAAATGACGGTAGAGCGTGCCGATGCCGACCCCTGCCCGCTTGGCGATCTCTTCCAGCGAAGCATCAACGCCGTCGGCGGCAAAGGTCTGCGCCGCTACCTCGACAAGCTTGTCGCGGTTGCGCTGCGCGTCGACGCGCAATTGCTTTGGCGCCGACGCTTCGCGCGTCGCCTCGGCGGTCATTTCCTGGTCGGACACTTTTTTCTCCACCAACGCAATATGGGGGCTTGAACCATCGCTGGCCAGACCCCAGTTAAATAAACGGAGGCACCTCCGCTTAAGTGGAGTGGTTCCATCGTATAACCAGGGGAAGCGGAATGTCACGTAGAGAAGGACGGAAAGCTGTCCCTGCCCGCTGGAGTGCGGCGCCTTTCGCGACGTCCGCGAATAACGGCTTCGCCCGTGAGTTCGTCATCCTAGGGCGAAGCAAGGAGCGAAGCGACGCGGCGCAGACCCCAGGATCCATGCCATTCCCTGCGAGCGCGGCTACGGTGCGGAATTCTGGCCCGCCGCGTTACTCGGCAAACGTCACGGCATGGATCCTCGGGTCAAGCCCGAGGATGACGAATTCGAAAGTCGGCGGGACAGCGCCACCCTCTGCCCTGCCCGTCCTCCGCAGCAGCTGCGCCGCAGCTACGGAGGGTGAACCGGGCATCTCCCCCACGAGGGGGAGATTAGCAGCTTCCACGCCTTGCCCCTCTCCTGCCAAGCCCCATTTCCATCCGCATAAGCGTCCAGCAATTGGAGCCCGACGCCATGAATGACCAAGTCACCATCAGCCCGACCACGCTGTCCATCCATCTCACCATCAACGGCCGCGACCATTCCCTCGACATCGAGCCGCGCGTCACCTTGCTCGACGCGCTGCGCGAGCGGCTGCATCTTACCGGCACCAAGAAAGGCTGCGACCAGGGCCAGTGCGGCGCCTGCACCGTGCATGTCGATGGCGAGCGCGTGCTCGCCTGCCTGACGCTCGCCGCCCAGGTCGAGGGCCGCTCGATCACCACAATCGAAGGGCTGGCGGACGCGGACGGCACGCTCGACGCCGTGCAGGCCGCCTTCCTCGAACAGGATGCTTTCCAGTGCGGCTACTGCACGCCGGGACAGATCATGTCGGCGGTGGCCTGCATCCGCGAAGGCCATGCCGGCTCCGACGACGAGATCCGTGAATACATGGCCGGCAATCTGTGCCGCTGCGGCGCCTACCCGCACATTGTCGCCGCCGTGCGCCAGGCCGCGAAGGAGCTCAACGCATGAGAGATTTTTCCTACCTCCGCGCCGACACCATCGAGGCCGCGCGCAATGCCTCGGCGCTGCCCGGCGCCATGCTGCTGGCCGGCGGCACGACGCTGGTCGATCTCGCCAAATGCGGCGTCGCCGAGCCCTCGACGGTCATCGACATCAGCCATATAGAGGGGCTGAACGCCATCGACATCACGGCTGACCGCGCCATGATCGGCGCGCTAGCCAAGATGAGCCATGTCGCCGACAACGCCGAAGTGAAGAGCCACTTCCCGGCGGCCTCCGAAGCGCTGTGGCAGGCGGCTTCCGCGCAGCTGCGCAACATGGCGACCATCGGCGGCAACCTCATGCAACGTACCCGCTGCCCGTATTTCCGCGACCCCGCCAATTTCCCGGCCTGCAACAAACGCTCGCCGGGCAGCGGCTGCTCGGCGATCGGCGGCGTGACGCGCGGCCATGCGGTGCTTGGCGTGAGCGAAGCCTGCATCGCCACCTATCCGGGCGACCTCGCCATCGCGCTCGTCGCCTTCGACGCCGAGTTGCATCTGGGCGAGCGCACGCTCAAGCTCGAGGACTTCTTCCTCGCGCCAGGCGCCACCGCCGAGCGCGAGCATGACATCCGCCCCGGCGAGGTGATCACGGCCATCGAAATTCCCGCTTCGGCTGCAGCCAGGCGCTCGACCTACATCAAGGTGCGCGACCGCCAGTCCTATGAATTCGCCGCGGCAAGTGCGGCGGTAGGGCTGGAGCTCGAAGCAGACGGCCGCACCATCCGCGACATCCGCGTCGCGCTTGGCGGCGTCGCCACCAGGCCGTGGCGGGCGCGCGCCGTCGAAGATGCGCTGAGAGGCAAGCCGCTCGACGAGACGATCGTGCGCGAGGCCTGCGAGCTCGCCATGCAAGGCGCCGTCGACCATGGCGCCAATCATTACAAGATCGCGCTCGGCCCCCGCGTTGCCGCCCGGGCGATCCTCAAATTGGGAGAGACGGCATGACCGCTCATGACATGAAACATGCAGGCTCCGACAGCGCGCGCCTCGAAGCCGTCGGCGGACGGCTGTCGCGCGTCGACGGGCCGGCCAAGATCACCGGTGCCGCGAAGTACGCTTTCGAGCAGCAGCTGGAAGGCCTGACGCATGCGGTGCTGGTCGGCGCGACGATCGCCGCCGGCAAGGTAACGGCGATCGACACACGCGCGGCCGAAACGGCGCCGGGCGTGCTTGCGGTACTGACGCCCGACACCATCATGGAACTCAAGGGCGCATCGGACTGGTTGGGCAATCCGCCGGCGCTGCCGACCTACGCGCCCCTGGCGCGCACCGTCACCTTTTCCGGCCAGCACGTCGCGGCCGTGGTCGCCGAAACCTTCGAGCAGGCGGTCGCCGCGGCGGCGCTGGTCAAGGTGACCTATGAGGAGACGCCGGCGATCGTGGACCTCAGCGACGGCAAGGCCGGCGACGGCATCCCCATCGACGTTATGACCAAGGAATGGGGCGACGCCCAGGCTGCGTTTGCCGCGGCGCCCGTGCGGGTCTGCGCCGCCTACAACACGCCGCGCGAATTCCAGGCGGCGATGGAGCCGCATGGGCTGATCGCGCGATGGCAAGGCGACGCGCTCACCATCTGGGAGCCGAGCCAGTGGCTCGACGGCATGGCGCGCACCTACGCCGAATGGTTCGGCATTCCGTTCGAGAATGTGCGACTGGTGTCGCCCTATATCGGCGGCGGCTTCGGGTCGAAGGCGCTGGCGCTGGCGCACAGCGCGGTGGCGGCGGCGGCGGCCAAGATGCTGAACCGCCCGGTCAAGCTGGTGCTCAACCGGCCGCAGAATTTCACCTCCTATGGCGGCCGCGCCGCGACCCGTCAGACGGTGACGATCGGAGCCGACCGCGACGGCCGCATCCAGTCGATCGTGCATCGCGGCGTCAACGAGACGTCGGTCGACGGCATGTGGGTCGAGCCGCTCGGATCCGTCACCTCGATCATGTATGCCACGCCCAACTTTTCCTCGAAGCAGAATGTCGTGCGCGTCAACACGGTGGTGCCGGGGGCAAAGCGCGCGCCGGGCGAAAATCCCAGCGCCTTCGGCATCGAAAGCGCCATCGACGAGCTTGCCCATGAGCTTGGCATGGATCCGTTGCAGGTCCGGCTGATCAACTATGCCGAACAGGACCCGCAGGTGAACAAGCCGTGGTCGACGCGCCAGCTGCGCGAGGCGTTCGCCGCCGGGGCGGAAGCCTTTGGCTGGGCCAAGCGCTCGCCACAGCCGCGCTCGATGCGCGACGGCCACCAGCTCATCGGCTGGGGCATGGCGGCCGGCACCTATCCGGTGCGCCGCGCCCATGGCGAGGCGGTGGTCAAGATCCTGGCCGACGGCTCGGTCGAGGTCGAAAGCTCGTCGATCGACATGGGCCAGGGCACCTACACGATCCTGGCACAGACCGCGGCCGAAACGCTCGGCGTGCCGGTCGACCAGGTCTCGGTGAAGCTCGGCGATTCGCACTTTGCCCGCGCCGGCGTCACCGGCGGCTCGCGGCTTGCCGGCGTCATGACCGGCGCCGTCTACAAGGCGGCCGGCCAGGCGCTGGACGAGCTGATCGGGCTCGCACTCTCCGACCCGCGTTCGCCCTTCCAGAAGGTCCAGGCCAACACGCTTGTGGTCAAGGACGGCCGCATCGCCTCGCCGCGCGGCGACGGGCCGGACCTGTCGATCGCCGAACTGATGCAAGCTGTCGGCCGCGACCGGATCGAGGCCAAGGGCGACACCCTGCCGGCGAGCACAACGCCGGAGGAGCGCTACAAGAACTACACCACCATCGCCATGTCGATCCCGCATACCGAAGGCAATTACTCGCGCCATTCCTGGTGCGCGCATTTCGTCGAGGTCCGGGTCGACGAGGATTTCGGCACGGTGCGCGTGTCGCGCGTGGTGTCGGCGCTGGATTCCGGCCGGCTCTACAACCCGAAGCTGGCGGAGAGCCAGTGGAAGGGCGGCATCATCATGGGCATCGGCCAGGCGCTGCTCGAGGAAGGCATCGTCGACCGCCGCCACGGCCGCGTCGTCAACGGCAATCTTGCCGACTACATGCTGCCTACCAATGCCGACATCCCCGACATCCAGACGATCTCCGTCGGCATCCCCGACCCGCATTCCTCGGCGCTCGGCGGCAAGGGTGTCGGCGAGCTCGCCATCGTCGGCATCGCGCCGGCGATCGCCAACGCGGTGTTCCATGCGACGGGGAAAAGGGTAAGGGATTTGCCGATCACGCTGGAGAAGCTGATCTAAGAGGCCGGCGCGAGGCGCCCTCCTCTGCCTGCCGGCCTAGCGCGTGGTTGTCCGGCTGCATCGCCGACGCCCCCGGCAGGCCGTGCGCAATCCCTTCGGAACGCAAAGAGCCCCGCCGGCGGTCCGCCGGCGGGGCTCCTTATCGGCGAAGACCGCCGATCAGGCAGCGCGGCCGCGACCCTCATGGTCGCCGCCATGGTTTCCGCCGCCGAGGCACTGGCCCAAGTAGGTGTCGTGATCTGAGCACGGAACGATTTTCTGCTGAGCAAAAGCCGTGCCGGCGAAAGCAGAAGCGGCAATAGCGGCGAGAATTGCATTGCGAAGGATCTTGGTCATTTCGAATTTTCCTTTGTCTCGATTTCCGGTCGATGCCGGTCGACGGCGTTTTGCAGCGATTGTGTTTCGGTTTGATGGCGCTTGAGTGCGGTTTTGTTTCGATTTGGCAACGCGCACGCGCTGAACCATAAGCGGCACGCCTCCAGAGCCATACCCGGCGGTGAAGTTCAGATGTTCAACCATGGACCCCGTCACGTACCAAACAAGACGGAGCGAATTCGTTTGCCTGCAAACATTGCAGCGGTGCGTGTTCTGTTACGCACGGCATGTTTTTGTGCGATGCGGCTGAAACAATCATCGACGATTTAGATCCGAAGGCGGCCGAAGATCATCTCGGGACAGCCTTGGACGATGAAGGATAAATTCCATGTCGATGTTGAAAACTCTCCGCCGCCTGGGCGCGGCGTTGAAATACGCGCAGGATCCGCGCCTGACGAGGCCGATGCAGGATGGGTTGCCGTCCTTCAACCGGATGGACATCGGCTGGCGGGACATGCCGATGCGGAGGCATTTTCCGTCAAAGCCCTGGCACGGCCTCTGAGAGCGATCTCCTCTCCGGAGAAGGGCCACACGCGATTGCCCAGCAAGGGGAAAATCGATCGCCCTGTCGTTTTCGTCGATCGCGGCGGGCGCGGCTCTGGCGATCTATCCGGCGCCGGCGGCAAGGCGAAGACCGCGCCCACGGTTGCAAATGGCGAAGGAACTGTCCGGCCCGCGCATCCCAGCGCCCAGGCCGGACCGGTTCATCATCAATAGTCGGTGTCGCCCTCGACCACGACCGGACGGTGATGGCGCCGGTTCTGGATGGAGCCGGTGACGACCATGCTGTCCGAGCGATGATAGCGATGCCAATCGCGCCGGCCGTGGTCATAGAAGGCCATCGTGCCGTGATGGCGATGATGGAGACGATGCCCCTCGTCGCCGATGATCACGGTCGGCCGATGATGATGATGATAATAGTGCCTGTGATGCGTTCCGATAACGATCTCGGTCTCAGCCGCGGTAGCAATGGCGGGCGCGGCGACGCAAAGCGCCAAGGCGGCAAAAAGTACTGTTTTCATTGTTCTATTCCTATCTCCTGAAATGCCCCTTCTGCGGGTAAATTGCCGCCCACCATTTTTGTTCCGGCCTGTTGCGAGTTCCGTGTGGCGCTGAAAGAAACCATTGCGGCTAAGCTTCCGGCGGGCCTCGGCTTCCGCGCTGGCGCCGAAGCGCCACATATTCGAGATAGGTCGTGGCCGCGGCATCGCAGGCGCGCCGTGCGTGACCGTTTGCCTCGATCATCGTCTTGGCGAGCCGTTGGGACAGGCCGTATTTCTTGGCGAAGAACGCCGTGTCGTATGGCTCCTCATCCTGGTCGTCGAGAGGTCTCTCAAGGCTCATTGGCGGGTGCTCCTGTCAGCGGTAAAATTTGCGCGTTTGCCAATGCGAAGCCCGGGCTTTGGTTGCGGCATTCAGCCCTCTCCCGGGGCCGTGCGACTTCAGTCCGATAAGACTTTCGGACCGTTGCCCGATCGGCGGAGCGAAGGCCGCCGGCCGCCGTTTGCCAGCTTGAAATCGCAACGCGCAGACCGCCGACAGGAGCTATCGACATGGACCACCACCGCAACAGTATCCTGGAAGCGGGCTCGAGCATGCGGACCCGCATGAGATCAGGTCGAAACTGGCGGAACTGGAGATGGAGGCCGAGCGCCCGGCGGCTCCGGAGGGCTCGACGGGCGCAATGAACGAGGCCGACGCCGCAGTGGGTGGGGTTCGTTGGGGTAGCTGAGGCACCGGCCGAAGGCGGATAGGCGCCGCCGCCAGCAAACACAGACGTTGAGGGCGGCGGCGAAATTACGCGATCGCGGAAGCGCTAGGCGGCGCGCCTTGCAGATGGGCTGAGGACCGCCACCAGAATCGCCGCCAGCACCAAAGCCGCCGCCATCCCGAAGGTGAAGCGCATGCCGTGCGCGACGGCTGCCGGCGCGGCGTTCGCGATCTCGCTGGTGCCGGCGGCAAAGGCAAACAGCGCACCCATCACCGCCGTGCCGGTGATGAGGCCGAGATTGCGCGACAGGCTGAGCATGCCCGACACCACGCCGCGTTCGCCCTGGCCGACATCGGCCATGACGGCGGTGTTGTTGGCCGCCTGGAAGAGTTGGTAGCCCGGTGTCAGCAGCACGATCGCAGCCGCGTAGCCGGCGACGCCGAACAACTGCGGCAGCAGGCCGAGCGCCGCACAGCCGGCGACCATCAGCGCCAGCCCGGCAAGCACCATGGCGGAGGCGCCAAGGCGGTCGACGATACGGCCGGCAACGACACCGCACAGCGCCGAGACGACCGGACCGATGGAGAGCACCACGCCGGTCATCGCCTCGCTCAGGCCCAGCGCCCGCGACAGGAAGAACGGGCCAACGACCAGCGTCGCCATCATCACCGTCGAGACCAGCGCGTTCATGGCGAGGCTCGGCGACAGCACCGGGTCGCTGAGCAGCGCGAGCTTGACCAGCGGCGACGCCACCTTTGCCTCGGCAAAGACGAACAGCGCGGCGCCAAACACGGCCAGGGCCAGCAGCGCGAGGTTCAGGGCGCCGAAATGGCCACGCCCCATCGTCATCGCCAGCGCATAGGCGACGAGCGTCGCGGCAAGCAGCAGCGTGCCAATGATGTCGAAGCGCGCCCGCTTGCCCGCCTGACGGACGATGCTTGCCGCAGGCAGGAAGCGCCAGGCGGCAAGCATGGCGACAACACCGAGCCCGGCATTGACGAGGAAGATCGAGCGCCAGCCGAAACCGGCGATCAGCACGCCGCCGAGCGAAGGCCCGAGCGCGGTGCCGATGGCCGACATGGTGCCGAGCAGGCCCATGGCGCTGCCGGTGCGCTCCTTCGCCACCGTCTCGCCGACGAAAGCGATGGTCAGCGCCATCATCACCGCCGCGCCAAGGCCTTGCGCGGCGCGCGCGGCAATCAGCAGCGCCAGCGACGGGGCGAGCGCCGCCGCCAGCGAGGCGACGCTGAACAGCGCGAGGCCGGCGACAAGCAGCGGCCGGCGGCCAACGAGGTCGCCGAGGCGCCCGACGCTGACGATGAGCGCGGTGATGGCGAGCAGATAGGCCAGCACCACCCATTGCACCGCCGGGAACGACGCGTTGAAAACCGTGCTCAGCGTCGGCAGCGCGACATTGGCAATGCTGGTGCTGAGCGAGGACAAGAGCATTGCCAGCGACAGGCTGGCCAGCGCGCCGGCGGCCGAGCGGCTTGTAGGGAGCGATTGCGATGCGATGACGTCGGCCATTGTTGTTCTCCGGTAGGGTGGGACTTGCCGGAAAGATAGGCGCTGGCGAGATAGGGCGGAATGCGCAGTGTTTGCACTTGATCAGTGCATGAAACGCCATGTCATATTGCTCGCCCCGTGCTATCATCGCGCCATGTCGCGACCCGATCTCAACCTCTTGGTGACGCTGGACGTGCTGCTTTCAGAAGGTAGCGTGGCAAAGGCCGCGCGCAAACTCCGGCTCAGCCCCTCGGCGATGAGCCGGGCGCTGGCGCGGCTGCGCGAGGCGACGGGCGATCCGCTTTTGGTGCGCGCCGGTCGCGGCCTGGTGCCGACGCCGCGCGCCATCGAATTGGGCACGCAAGTCGGCCCGTTGGTCAGCCAGGCGGAAGCCGTGCTGCGGCCGGCAGAGCGACTCGATCTCAAAAGGCTTGTCCGCTCCTTCACCATGCGCAACAGCGACGGTTTCGTGGAGAATTTCGGCCCGGCGCTGATTGCCCGGGTCGCCCAGGAAGCGCCCGACGTCCAGTTGCGCTTCGTGCCAAAACCCGACAAGGATTCTGGCCCGATGCGCGAGGGCGCGGTCGACCTCGAAACCGGCGTGGTCGGCGGCTCGGTCGGTCCGGAGGTGCGCGCCCAGGCGCTGTTCCGCGACCGCTTCGTCGGCGTCGCGCGCGCCGGACACGCTTTAAGCGAAGGCAAGATCACCGCCGCCCGTTTCGCTGCCGGCAGGCACATCCTGGTCTCGCGCCGCGGGCTCGATCGCGGGCCGGTCGACGCGGCGCTGGAGATGGTGGGATTGTCGCGCGAGATCGCGACCGTGGTCGGCGGCTTTGCCGAGGCGCTGGCGCTGGCGCGCGGCTCCGACCTCATCGCAGTTGTACCGGAGCGCTACACGCAGACGCTGCGCCACGGGCTGTTCAGCTTCGCGCTGCCGGTGAAGCTCGCGGAACTCACGATCTCGCTGTTGTGGCACCCGCGCCTCGACGCCGACCCGGCGCATCGCTGGCTGCGTGGTGTGGTGAAAGAGGTATGCGGAACCCCTCTCCGCTCTTGGGGGGCACCCTCTCGCGTGCCTAGCCCAATCCCTGTACGATCAAGTCCGTTCTCAAAGGGGGGAGGATCATGAAACGCGCATTGGCAACACTCATCCTGGCGCTGCTTGCCGCCCAGCAGGCCGAGGCCGCTTCCTGCGGCTGGAACGCCAAGATGGAGGAGGACGAGGGCGGCAGCGTGATGACGGCTTCGGTCTGCGGCGGGCCGAGGGGCGATGCGCATCTGATGCTGGCCTGTTTCGACAAGCCGGTGCTGAGCTACGATCTCGGCGCCGCCGGTCAGCAGCTCGAACCCGGCATCAGCTCATCCTTCACCTTCAAGGCCGGCGACAAAAGCGTGACCAGGAAGCTCGACCTCGAGGCGATGTACAATTACTTCACCGCCGAACTTGCCGGCCCGTCCGATCCGCTGCTGGCGCTGCTGCGCGGCAAGGGCGATGTGACGGTATCCGCCGACAAATATGGCGCGGCGAGCTTTTCGCTGAAAGGCTCCGGCGGGGCAATCGGCAAGGTGTTGGCGGAGTGCGGCAAGGGTTCGGCCGGGGAAGCGGATTGAAGAGAGCCGATCTCGCCCCTTGGCGAACCCCCTCGCCCCACACCATATGACTCCTCGCCGGCGATGATTGTCCTCGCGACAAGCGTGATCGATCCCAGACAAGCCGGCCAAGCGGTCCATCCCGGACCGACGACGCTCCTCGCGAGGCCCGTTGCGGCATCGCGCGACCCCTACTCGGCCGCGACAAGGAGCATTATCCATGAACTCGATCACCCTTTTCCTCACCGCTGTCTTCGCGCTCATCGGCGCCGGCGTCGGCGCACTCGCCGGGCCATGGGCGGGCGGGCCGTTCTTCGTCATCGCGGCGCTGATTGCAGCCTCGCTGAAAATGGCCAATACCTGGCAGAAATTCGTCGTCCTGCGCGCAGGCAATCTGCAGGGTGTGCGTGGCCCCGGCCTGTTCATGATCATCCCGGTCGTCGACAACGTCGTGGCGGTGATCGACGAGCGCATCCAGACCACCGCCTTCAACGCCGAGCAGGCGCTGACCAAGGACACCGTGCCGGTCAATGTCGACGCGGTCATCTTCTGGCACGTGCATGACGCGCGCCAGGCGGCGCTCGAGATCACCAATTACCGCGAGGCGATCGACCGCGTGGCGCAGACCTCGCTGCGCGAGATGATCGGCTCCTCGATGCTGTCGTCGCTGCTTGCCGACCGCAAGGCGGCCGACGAGCATCTGAGGGACGTTATCGGCGCCAAGACGGCGCAATGGGGCATCACCGTGATGTCGGTCGAGATCCGTGACGTCGCCATCCCGGTGGCACTGCAGGATGCCATGTCGCGCCAGGCGCAGGCCGAGCGCGAGAAGCAAGCGCGCGTCATCCTGGGTTCGGCGGAGGCGGAGGTCGCCGGCAAGTTCGTCGAAGCGGCCGTGACCTACGCCAACCATCCGGCGGCGCTGCAACTGCGCGCCATGAACATCATCTACGAGACGACCAAGGAGCGTGGCGCCACCATCCTGATCCCGACCGGGCTGGTCGACAGCCTCAACCCAGTGGCGGGGAAGAAGGCGGCATGACGGCTTTGAAGGGAGGATTGCGCCCTCCCCGCACGCATCGCCATTGGAACCTCACGCTATATTCGTTATTACTAATGTAATAGAGGTCAAACGGAGAACATGCGGGCGCGCGCGCATGAAGGCATATCGCGTCGAAGAGATGAGCGGTGACACCACCGTCGCCAGCCATGCGGTCGAGGCGAAGACCCCGTTCGAAGCCGCCGAGAAAGCGCTTGGGCTGAAGGTGACCCTGCGCGGCGGAGCCGACACATGGGTCCGCGTTGTCGACCTCACCGAGCGGAACCGGCCGGTCAGGCTCCGACCGCAGATCTTCGAGTTCAGGGCGATCGGTCAAAGGGGCTGAGGCGGCTTTGACCAACTGCAGCATTTTATCCGGAAATGACGAACCGCTCGATCTGCTTTCCTGAAAACTGCCTTAAGTGCTGGCGCCGCCCATAAGCGCCGCGACCAGTGTCGCCAGGAAAACAAGCAGTCCTATTGCAACGCGGTCCAGCCAGGTTCGGCGCCTGGCAAGAAGCTCGAACAATGCATTGCCCATTGGAACATTCCCCATTCGCCATCGCGCATCCTATCACATTGGGACCAGGACACCATGAAGCGGTTCACAAAGGCCGCCGGTGCCCCGCGCAAGAGCCAAACCGGCGCGTTCGGCGTCATTTGCTGCAATGCACTGATGCACCCAAAAAAAGTCAGGATCGCGGCGCGGGCCGAAAACGCGACAGCCGGCGAAAAACAAGCTTATTCAAGCGCATAGACATATAAGCCGGACAGAGCCGCCGGGGCCTCGAAAAAGCCCGGAATTCCGCCATTCCGGGCTTTTCCATCTCGCAATGGCGTAATGACGGAGGGGCGTCTCGGTCCCGAAAAATCGGCGAAAATGCCTCTCCGGAGGGCCATGCCGATGACGTTGACACGACCCTGCGGCAATGGCACTCCGCAGCCACTGGTCACGCCATGACCGTGATTGTTGGGGACGGACGGGGTTTCAACAGTCTGGCGGCGGCGCCGGACGGGCGGACACCTGCGCAGTGTTCCGCCCGCTCCTGGCCAGTCCCGGGTTTTTCCTGCCGAGGCGGTGCGCTTCAACGAACCAAGCCGGCTGCTATCATCTGTTGGACTGTATCGCGTCCGCCGTCACGGCCGACAGCTTCTGGCGTTTTTCAAGCGTCGGCCTGCTATAGTTTTTCTTCATAGATATTCTGCCTGCCCCCGAAATGATGGCGGCCAAGGAGCCCGGCGCGGCGCCGTTGTAGAGCTTTGCCTAAGCAATAACACAGCGTCTCGACGCGTCATCGGATATCAGAACGTGAACCCGGAGGCCGGCACGGCCGCAGTGACGGCCGAAAGCCTGTCACGTCGCTCGATTGTCGGCTTGCTATATGGCTTCTTCATCGTCTGCCCGCATGGGTGCGCAATCAAGCGCAGGAGAGCGAGCGAGCCCGCCCCTGTCAAGTCCTACGAATGCTCGGTAGTGGGTCAGTTTGAAATTATAGCGGTTGCCTTAAGCGCCCATTGCGCAAAAGCGAGAAATGCTGCTGAGATACGCAGCATGACCATACCGATGAATCCAGACGACCCAAAAGACGCATGGCAGATGCGCGTTTCGACGACCATCTGCGATTTCGGCATCGCTTTACGTGAACTGCACGACAGCAATCCTTGGCCTGACCTACCCCTGCTACCTTTTGCCATGAACTACCTTATGACCGAATTATGGGATCATTACTTTAGCCAAACAGAGATACGCGAAGCTTTCGAGGCAGCCGTGGCAGGCCTGCCGAGATATGCGGGCGGAGACGAGACCAGGCCTTAGCCACGCCTCTTGTGTGGACCGCGCACCATCGGCTTTTCGGCTTCCTTCGCCTCGATCAGCGCAACGATGTCTGCGATTTCCCAAAGCTTACCGGTAACGCCAGCTGCCATGGCCGGGGTCATGCGCAGAGAAGCATGGATGCGGACGAAATTGTAATACATGAAATGCAGGGCAACCGCATTGGCGTGAGCTTCCACCTTTTTGGAAAAACCATTGGTCAGGCGGGTAAAGCGGCGCATGTGCATCCGCATGGTGAGGTTCTGGCGCTCAGCAAATGATGTGCTGGGTGGGTCCGATGAGATGATGATCGCGGTCTCCTCGAAGCAAAAACTCCCGTTATGTTGCACTGCGTTAGATTTGTTGCATTGCGATATGGCCGTATAGGTCCGAGTCTCCCAGACAGGCGGGATGCGAACGAGCAAGTGCGAGGTTCGTCTTCGTGTCAGCATCTGCGCGGAATTTCCGGCCCGATATCGAAGGGTTGCGGGCGCTGGCCGTGGCCGGCGTCGTCGCCTTCCATTTCGGCCTGACCGCGCTGCCCGGCGGATTTGCCGGCGTCGATATCTTCTTCGTCATCTCCGGCTACCTGATCACCCGCCATCTCACCGCCGAGATTTCGCAAACCGGCCGGCTCGATCTGCTGCGCTTCTATGCGCGCCGCGCCCGCAGGCTTTTGCCGGTGGCACTGTTCGTCATTGCGGCGACACTTGCGGCCGGCGCGGTGATCCTGTCGCCGGAGGAGCAGGCGCTTTACTCCAAGGGCGCGATGTTCGCCTCGGCCTATATGATCAATCTGTGGCTGATCCGCTGGTCGTTCGACTATTTCGCCAACGACGCGGCGTCGAACCCCTTCATCCACTACTGGTCGCTGTCGGTCGAGGAGCAGTTCTATCTCGCCTGGCCTGCGCTTTTGATGCTGGCCGCCTGGCTGAGGCCAGGCAAGCGTGCGATTGTGCTTGCCATCACCATTGCCGGGCTCGTCTCCTTCGCGGCCTGCGCCTGGCTGACTAGCGTGTCGCAGCCCTGGGCGTTCTATTTCTCGCCGCTGCGCGCCTGGGAGTTCGCCGCCGGCGGCCTCTGCGCGATGGCGCCGGGACAACTCGTTACACGCTACCCAAGGCTGCGCCTGGCGCTGGGCCTGACCGGGCTGGCGATGATTGCGACCGCATACCTTACCTTCAGCGAGGACTCTCCCTTCCCCGGCTTCCTGGCGCTCCTCCCGGTGGCCGGCGCGGTCCTTCTGCTGATGGCGGGAGCGGCCGGCGTCAGGGACGGCATTTCTTCACGCAGTTTCGAACGGAAAAATGCGGGGCATTTTTCGTCGAATTGCGTCGATGCCACCCTGGCGCTGCCGCCCTTGCAGTGGATCGGCAAACTCTCCTATTCGCTCTATCTCTGGCACTGGCCGATAATCGTCTATGCCGGCATGCTGACGCCGCAACTCACCATCGCGCAGCGCCTCGCCTGCGCCGGGCTGACGCTGGCGCTGTCGGTGCTCAGCTACCACCTCATCGAAAATCCAATCCGTCGCAACGGCTGGCTGACGGCCAAAGCGGCGCGGGCGCTGGTGCCGGCGCTCCTCCTCACCGGCACCGGCGTCGCAGCCGCCTATGGCAACGCAAAGCTCGCCGTGCGCGATCTCGATTCCGAGCAGCGCATCATCGCGGCAAGCGCGGCCGAGCCTTCCACGGCGCGCGCCAAGACCGGCTGCGTGCTTGATTACGTGACGGTGACGCCGAAGCCATGCGTGTTCGGCAACGGACAACGCACCATCGCGCTGTTTGGCGACTCGCACGCCGACCACTGGTCGACGCCGCTGATCGAGGCGGGAAAGAAGAATGGCTTCCGGGTGGTGACGTGGCTGAAAAGCTCCTGCCGCGCCTCGCGGTTCACGACATGGTCGTCGAAGCTCAAGCGCGACTATTCGGAGTGCGACCGCTGGCGAGAACAGGCGATCGCCGAGATCATCGCGGCGAAGCCGGAACTGGTGGTGATCTCGGAGCTGGCGCTTACCTCGCAGCGCAAGATGGCGGCGGGCAAAGGCGAGCCGGACAGCCAAGATGCCGACTGGCAGGCCGGCTTGCGGGCGACGCTGACAAGCCTCAGCCAGGCCGGACTGAAAATCGCCTTCATCCGCGACGTGCCATTCAACGACGAGAACATCGACACCTGCGTCGCCCGCGCTTTGTGGCGCGACAAGACGCCCTCGCTCTGCGACCAGACGCGCGCCTATGCCGCCAACGACCAGATGGCGGCGGTGGAACGCGCCATCGTCGACAGCGTGCCGGGCGCATCCTATGTCGACCTCACCGACCGCTTCTGCGGCACGACGACCTGCCACGTCTTCATCGATGGCATGCTCGCCTTCCGCGACCAGCACCACATGGCGACGCCGTTCGCGCAATCGCTGGAGCCGGAGGTGGAAAGACGGGTGATTTCGAAGGTGGGGAGGTAGAGGCTGCCGATCTCCCCCCTCGTGGGGGAGATGCCCGGCAGGCCAGAAGGGGTCCTGGCGCGTAGAGCGCCGACGCCCCGCGCGACACGAAGAAGGCGTTAGCGCTTCACGCGCAACGACCCCCTCTGTCGCCTTCGGCGACATCTCCCCCTCAAGGGGGAGATTATCCGTGCTTACCCCACCACAACCACAAAGTGCTTGGTCACCGGCTCGAGGATTTTCCAGGTGCCCTTGAAATCGGCCTCGACCACGAAGGCATCGCCCGGGCCGACTTCGACCGGCGTGCCGCCGTCCGGCGTGATGATGATGCGGCCGGCGATCATGTGGACGAATTCATAATCTGTGTAGGTGGCGTGGTAGGTGCCGACCGAAGCGCGCCAGGTGCCCGACATCACCTTGCCGTCCTCGGTGGTGTGCTGGACGGCGGTCTGCATGGTCGGCGAGCCCTCGACCGCGACCCAGCCCGGCAGGTCGCCGCCATCGGCATGCTCGACGGCGCCGAATTTGAGGATGGTTGGATGGGTCATGGAATGGCTCCTGCGGTTGGATATGGCTTGTTCAGGACGAGATAGCGGATCGCGCCAGGATTCGCGCGCGATATCGCGACACGCCGCGCCGCCCGATTTTGCTTGGAACACCCCGATCACGAAACCGTTAACCCATCGAAGGGGCAAAACCTCACAGGAGGCAGCGATGAAAAAGCTTCTGCTTGCTTCGATGATCGCCATCGCCTCGGCGTTTGCGATCGCGCCGGCCAGTGCAGCCAGCGTCGAGCTCGGCATTGGCGTCGGTCCGGGTTATAATGATGATTATTACGGCGACAACTATGGCGGGTATTACCCTCACCGCTACTACCGTCATGTCTATAATGACGACTACGACAATGGCGGCTACGTGGTGCGCTACCATCACCGCCATCATTGCCGCACCGAGTTGGTCAGCCACTGGCGTCACCACCACCGCGTGACGGAAGAAGTGCGGGTTTGCGGTAACGGCTATGGTGGCTACGACGGCTACTAAACGAGTCTGAAAATCGCGCGGAGCGGCTTGCCGCGCGATTTTTCTTGCGGCGCCCGCTCCTGGCATTCGCGCAGCCTTCAAATGTTGCTGATCCCGGCACGGCCGGCGCGGCCTTTTCGGCTCGTCGCGCGTTATCATGACGAACCTTCAGGAGGAGGTTGCCATGAGAAAGCTTCTATTTGCCTCGGTTATCGCCATCGCCTCGGCGGCCGCCATCGCCACGCCGGCGGATGCGGGCAATGTGTTCCTCGGCGGCAGTTATTTCGACTACGGCCCCTTCGGCGACTTTTACGACAGCTACAGCTCCGTACCGGTCTACGGCTCTTATTGGGGCGGCCCCTATCTCAACTACGCCCCCGGTGAGCACGACAACTATGATAGCAGCTATGTCGCCCCGCCGAATGCCGTACACGCCCGCCGCCATTGCCGGACCGAAATGGTGAGAACCCGCAGCGGTGACCACCGGTTCATGCGGCAGGTGCGCGTCTGCGACTAGAGCAATTCCGGGAAAAGTGTGAGCGGTTAAGTTCGGCGACTTCGCCGTAACCCTCCGTCCGGAATTGTGTCAAAACAAAGAGTTAGAGCGCTTCGCCGTTTCCGTAAATCGGTGAAGCGCTCCAGCCTTATCCACCGCCGGCGAGCGGGGCGCGACTTCAAATCCCGGTGATTTCCGGGCAGGCGCCCCGACTCGTTGGCAGCTTTTCCGCGCGTAAAGCGTTGTCAATGTGAACCTTCAGGAGGAGGTTGCCATGAAAAAGCTTCTACTAGCCTCGGCAATCGCCGTTGCGTCGGCGGTGGCCACGGTCGCACCGGCAGACGCCCACGTGTTCTTCGGCTTCGGCTTCGCACCCTTCGGCGGCTATTTGCCGTATTACGGCGGTCCATATTATGGCGGTCCGTACTACGACGATTATTACGACGACTATTATCCCGGTTATATCGTGCGCTACCCGCACCACCGGTACTACCGGCATTCCTATTACCACCCCCGCTACTACGTCAGGCACTACCACCACCATCATTACCATCACAGGATCTACGGGCGCAGGTAGCAGCGGCCGCCAGCAGAAGCTGATCTCCCAGTGGGGAGATCAGCTTCGGCGCATGTTGCAAATCCCCGCCGAAATGCCATCTAAGTCACCGGTTCCGAGGAGAACAAAAAGTGACGCAGCGAAGCGGCAGCGCGGACCTGCCGCTGCATGGCGGTCGGGTGCCGAAATGGCTGGGCGACCGGATGACCAAGCTCGGCACGGTACTGTGCGAAGCCATTATCCATCATTACGGCCGCGACGAGTTGCTCAGGCGCCTGGCCCACCCGTTCTGGTTCCAGTCCTTCGGCGCCGTGATGGGCATGGACTGGCATTCGTCCGGCATCACCACCTCGGTCATCGGCGCGCTGAAGCGCGGCTGAGATCCGCTCAGCAACGAACTCGGCATCCATGTCTGCGGCGGCCGCGGCGCGCATTCGCGCAAGACGCCGGGCGAGCTCTTGGCGATCGGCGAGCGCGTCGGCCTCGACGGCGAGGCGCTCGCCAGCGCCAGCCGGCTGGTCGCCAAGGTCGACAGCGCGGCCGTACAGGATGGCTACGACCTTTATCTGCACGGCTTCATCGTCACCGATGACGGGCGCTGGGTGGTGGTGCAGCAAGGCATGAACGGCGACGCCCGCCAGGCGCGCCGCTACCACTGGCTATCGGAAGGGCTGACCAGTTTCGTCGACCAGCCGCATGCGGCGATCGAGGGCGAAACACAAGGCGAGATCGTCAACCTCACCGACCGCCGCGCGGCAAAAGCCCGCGGTGGCCAGATCGAGCTGTTGAAGACAATGAGCCTGGAAAAGATCCTGGCCGAGCTTGCCGTGCTGGAGCCCCCTGAAATCACGAAGCCGGAACCCGCCGCGCAGCCGCTGTTGCCCAACCTCATCATGCCTGCGCATCACGACGTGCGCGAGAGCGACATCGTCATGCGCCGCCTGCACGGCAACATCGCGTCGGCGATCGAAAGCGGCCCGAAGGATTTCCCCGAATTGCTGCTTGTGCCCGGCGTCGGCCCGCGCACGGTACGGGCTCTCGCCATGGTCTCGGAAGTGGTGCATGGGGCGCCGTTCCGCTTCTCCGATCCGGCGCGCTTCTCGCTCGCCCATGGCGGCAAGGACCGCCATCCCTTCCCGGTGCCGCTCAAAGTCTATGACGAGACGATTTCGGTGCTGAAATCGGCGGTGGGCAAGGCGAAGCTCGGGCGCGAGGAAGAGTTGCAGGCGCTCAGGCGGCTGGATGGCGAGTCGCGGCGGATGGAGCGCTACGTGACCGGGCCGAGCCTGAAGGAGATCGTGGCGGGGGAGTTCGACCAGTCGCATCTGCTGGGCGGGCGGAGTGTGTTTGGATGGGAGGGGGCGCCTGAGGGCGGAAGCGACGAGCGCTGAGATTCTTTGCAAGAGGCCAGATAACCTCGCAGGTCAGCGCTGCCCCTCATTGCCCTGCCGGGCATTTCTCCCCGTAAACGGGGAGAAAGAGGGTAACGCCAGCGCCGCGCCTCTTCCTTCGCCCCGTTTACGGGGAGAAGGTGCCCGGAGGGCGGATGAGGGGTAATACCGACCTCCGCAATTTCGGGCCTCCGAGCCAACCGCCCCCTCAGCCTTTGATTCACTTTTCCGCGCCAAACGCTTGTTTTCAGATGACAAGCTCATTCTTATCCCCCTGGCACTGCGACTCTCTCACCCCGCCTTCCGCCCCATCATCCCGTAATGCACCGCCAGCAGGTCCAGCCCGACCTTCAGCAGCTTCACCACCACGTCGCGGCCCTCGCCGGTGCGTTCGGCGATCGCCTTGACCGACTGGCCTTCGAGGCAGGTTTTGCGCACAACCTCTGCCACCTCCCAATGGGCAAGGGCAGCGGCGGCGTGAGCGTGCGCCCGGCCGGCGGAGAGCACGCGGTCGGGGATGCCGCCGCCGATGCGGCAGCCGTCGATGCGCTCGCTCCAGGATTGCGGCTGCAGGCCCTCGCGCTGGGTGCGCTCGAAATCGTCGCGAAAACGCCCGCCGGCCTCGCGCTGCTGGCGCGACAGCGAGGTGATCGCCACCAGCGGATCGACATTGCGCAGCCGCACGATGCCGCCGGTCGAGGTGTAGCCGCCGTTCGACACTTCATAGACGCGACGCGCATCGGCGGTGCCGGGGGTGAGACGCTGCCGGCCGAAGGTGTCGGCCTTCAGCGCGAAATCATGACCGAGCTCGCGGCGGATGCGCACCTGCTCGGCTTCGCCCTTGGCGAGTTTTGGCGGTTGCGGCTTTTTGGAGGGCTTGCGCGGCATGGAGGCTCCTTGTTCGGATAGATGGGCAATTGGAAAGGCTGGCGGGACAGCGCCCCCTCTGCCCTGCCCGTCCTCCGCATCAGCTGCGCTGCAGCTTCGGAGGGTGGACCGGACCTCTCCCCACGAGCGGGGAGATTAGCAGTTCCTCCCTCACATCCCCCTCCCGCGATGGCCGTGAAACCTTGCATGGTGATGCGCGCAGTAAGAGCGTGTGCCTGACGTGCGCAAACCGCAGCAGAGCATGTCGGTGCCTGGGCGCGCGCCGGGCGGGTCGGCATCCGCATCCTCGCGCAGCGCCAGGTCGAGCGGCGCGCGGCAGCGGCTGAACAGGCAATCGAGGAAGCGCATCGCCGCGACATGCGGCTGGCGGCCGGGGTTTACTGCGGGCGGTGGGGCCGGCAGCTTGTAGGCTTCGGGTTTCTCGCGCCTGGCACCGCCCGGCGAGAGCCAAGCTGGCGGCAGGGCGCGGGCGGATTTACGCGGCTTGGGTTTTTCTAGCTTGGTGGCGGTGCGTGCCTCAACGATACGATCTGTCGGCGCGGGAATTTCGTTGCTGGATACACTGGCGGGACAGCGCCCCCCTCTGCCCTGCCCGTCCTCCGCAACAGCTGCGCTGCCGCTTCGGAGGGTGGACCGGACATCTCCCCTACTTGTTAGTGGAGGGTTGGGGGGAGATTGGCAGCCTCGGCGCCGGCGATCTCCACCAGCTCCGCGCGTCTCGAAAGCGCTGCCGGTTCGGACAGTGTGACGCCTCCAGCCATCTTGCTCGGTCTGCGTCGCGGCGAAATCCGCGCGTCTTTCCGCGGCCGGCCGCCGGCGCGGCCGCCTTTGGGATTGGCGAAGCCGATGGCCCGCAGGCCGGCATTGCGGTGGACGATGCCGATGATGGCGTTGCGCGAGACCGGGGCGCCGCGCAGCGCGCTGAAGCGGCCGGCGATGCGGGAGGCCGAAAGCCCCTCTTTCAGCCAGGCGGCGATCTCGTCGATTTCCTTTTCAGTATAGGCGGCAGGCATGTCTTGATCCGTTTGCTTGCGACGGGCTTTGGCTTCCGAAGAGTTGGGCTCCGGGCCAAGCGCCAGGGTTCGGCCGCGAGGCCGCATGTCAGGTTCGAGGAAAAGGAGCTGATCAGGCGGCGCCAGACGCCGCGCCGATCAATCGAAGAAACGCCGCTTCAGCCGAAGCTCGCGTCAGGCCCGACACCGCCCGGCCGCTCGCCCGGTCGAACAGGATGACGGTGCCATCCTCGGTGCGGATGCAGCTTGGGCCTGGCGGGCCGGAATTGGTGGCCGGAGCCGCGGGAGGAGCGGCTCCGGCCGTTCCGATGAACCGGGGTGCGGGCGGTTCAACCGGATCCGGGGCAAATGCCCCGGAATGCGTCCGGACCGGGGAGGAGGACAGTCCGGACGATTCGAATTCGAAAAACGGGGGCGGCGCGTTCATGCCGCCTCCCCTGGCATGGCGGCGATGCGATGGCCCGCCAGCCATTCGTAGGTGATGCCGTCAATGCCGCGCCTGCGGCTCGCGGCCACCACATGCGGCCAGTGCTGCGGCGCGATGCGGCCGCGACGGCGCATCTGGCGGGCGGCCTCGTAGCCGCAGCCGACATCGGCGGCGAAAGCGCCGATGCCTTGCCAGCGGTCGATAAGCGCCGAGATGCTCGCGGGCGGCTCCGAGATACTCGTAGGCGGAGCCGCGATGCCAGCGGCCAGCGCCGGGGCGGCGGCCGGGAATGCGGAAAGGCTTGCGGGATGTTCGATCATGGGTTAAGCGTACGTTATGTACGAAAGAGTCGCAAGTGAAATCGTACGTATCGGACGATAATTTTCAGGCATTTTGTACGATGATGGATTCACGGCACAGATTGCAGCAGGCGCGCGCCCAGGCCGGCTATGCTTCGCCCAGCGATGCGGCGCGGGCCTTGCGCGACATCAACAAGAACACCCTGATCAGCCATGAGAACGGCAACCGGCCATTGTCTCGCAAAGCTGCCGAGAAATACGGCCGGCTGTTCGACGTCGACCCGGGCTGGCTGCTGTTCAATGCCGACGGCAGCGAGACGGCGCCCGTCAATCTTGCCGCCTCGCCCGTCACCGTCGATGTGCCGATCGTGTCCTGGATCAGCGCCGGCGAGCTCGGCGGCCAGGAGACCGTGGTCAACCTCTCCGACTACCCGACCATCCCCACCGCCGACCTCGAGGAAGGCGAGTGGATCGCGCTGCGTGTCGACGGCCCGTCGATGAACAAGATCTCGCCGCCGGATTCGATCATCTTCGTCAATCTGCGCGACAAGCGGCTGGTGACCAATGGCTGCTACGTGATCTCCGACGAAACCGGCCGCGCCACCTACAAGCGCTACCGCCCCAACGACACCCCGCCCTTCCAGCCGGCCTCCTATCTCGACATCCCGCCGCCGGAACTGGAGGGCGCGATTACGATCATCGGGCGGGTGAAGCGGTCGATGATCGATATGTGAGGGTGCCGGTCGCGGCGGAGTTGGAACGAGGAACCGCGTTTTTTCCCGCCTGCCTCTGCTCTCGCCCTTCAAGCCGACTTCCCCCTTGCTTGGCCCACTGCAACGATATGAATGCGGCCACTGCAATTTCTGCTTGCATTTTGGAACAAAGGCAGAACTATATAAGCAACCGCGGCCGCAGCCGCAGCAACTCCGGGGGAGGATCAAAAACCATGTCACGCCGCATCGGCGCGCTGGCGCGCGCATTTGTTGCCTGGCTTCCGCGCGGACCGCTGGTGGTCCTGGCGGCGATGGCGATGCTTGGCGGGTTGAGCGAGCCGGCGTCCGCCATTGTGAGAGACTATGCCCTTTGCTTCGGCGATGAAAAAAGCGCCGGGGATGACAAAGCCGCGGCAGCCGACCACCGCATCGTCGCCTGCACCGTGATTGCCGAGGACGTCACGGAAACATCGCTTTTGCGCGCCAAGGCCTATTTCTACAGGGCCTTCGCCCGCGACGACAAGGAAGACTGGGATAGGGCGATCGCCGACTATGGCGAGGCGATCGCGCTCGATCCGAAGCAGGCTGCGGCCTATTTCAACCGTGGCGCCGACTGGTTCAACAAGGGCGACGACGACAGGGCGATCGCGGACTTCACCGCCACGATCGCCCTGGAGCCGTCCGCCGGTGATGCCTTCGCCAGCCGCGGCGCGGCCTTCTTGCACCAGGGCAAGATCGACGCGGCCATCGTCGATTACCAACAGGCGATCCAGGCGGATCCGCAAAATGGCGGGGCCCATGCCGGCCTTGGAACGGCCTGGAACAAGAAGGGCGATCAGGACAAGGCGATCGCGGAATATGACGAGGCGATCTCTCTCGACCCGACGGACCTGATCGCCCTGATCGGTCGCGGCTTCGCCCGCGCCAAGAAAGGCGAGTTGGACCGCGCCATTGCCGATTATGACGCCGCGATAGGCGTGGATCCCGAAAGCGCGGTTGCCTATGCCACCCGCAGCGGGGCCTGGCTCGACAAGAAGGAATGGGTCCGCGCGATTGCCGACGCCAACAAGGCGATCGCGCTAGATGCCGGCAACACCGATGCCCACTACTACCGGGCCGTCGCCTGGGCCAACAAAGGCAACAACGACCGCGCCATCGCCGATTTCAGCCAGGCGATCGCCCTCGATGCGAACGACGCCACAGCCTTGATCGGCCGTTCGCTGACACGGGCTCGAAATGGCGACTCGGCCGGCGCGGCCACCGACTGCCGAAAGGCGATCGCGCTCGATCCGAAAAGGACAGGCGCTTGCGATACTGGGCCGGTTGTCGCCGAAGCGGCGGACACTGCGCCCAAGCCCGTGATGTCGTCCCCGGGCAACGCTGTTCAGGCAGCCGCCACGCTGGATCCTTCCAACCCCGCTACCTGGTACATAAAGCAAGGATTGCAGGATCAGCAGGAAGGCGACGTACCGGGCGCGGTCTATTTGTTCAGCTATGCCATCAAGCTCGATCCCGACAATGCCGTTGCGTATTTCGACCGGGCGTTTGCCGAAGCCTCCCAGGGTCACAACTATCTTGCCGCCTCGGATTGCCGGCGCGCCGTCGAACTCGATCCGCAATACGCCAGCGCGTGCGCCGCGCTCATGGCCGGCCAGCAAACCGTTCAGATCGCCGAGACACAGGCCGCCGCCAGGATATTGGTCGACCGCGCCGGCGCGCGCCTGGCAAAATACGGCGTGGACGGCGCGCTGCTCGATTTCGACAAGGCAATCAGTCTCGATCCCAAAAATGCCGACGCCTATCTGGGCCGCAGTCGTGCTAGGACGCTCAACGGCGACAAGGCCGGAGCAGCGGAGGATTGCCGGCGCGCCGTCGACCTGGACCCTGCCCGGTCGGGAAGCTGCAACGAGCAGGCTGCCGGCGACAACGGCAAAACCGCGCCGGCGCAGGACCTGGGCCAGCCGAAGCCAGCGATCGCCGCTGCGAAGCCATCGACCGCCGCATCAAAGCCGCAAGCCGTTCGTCCGAATTTGACGGCCACGCAGGACACACTGGCGGCAAAGTCGCTGGAGGCGAAAGATCCGCGGGCCCTGCAAGCTATCCTCGGCGGCGATGCCTGGCTGGACATGGGAAAATACGACAAGGCGATCGATGCGTATGGCCAGGCGATCGCGCTCGACCCTGACTATCGCTTCGGCTATTTCGGCCGGGGCAGAGCGAGCGCCGCCAAAGGCGACTACGGTCAGGCGATCGCCGATTTCGACAGGGTCATCCAGCTCGCCCCGAATTTTGCCGCCGCTTATTTTGGCCGCGGCCTGGCCAAGGTGACGTCCGGCGACGCCGATGGCGCTCTTGCCGACTGCGAGCGGGCCGCCAAGCTCGATCCGAAGGCGCGTGACGCCCACTACTGCAAGGGCATGGCATGGCACGCCAAGGGCGACGCCGGACGCGCGATCGCGGCCTATTCGGTGGCGATCGGGATCGATGCGAAAGACGACGCCAGCTATTATGCGCGCGGCATGGCGCGAGCCGACCGCAAGGACTATGCCGGCGCTATTGCCGACTTCGACCAGGCGCTCAAGCTCGATCCTGGCAATGCCGATTATGCCGTCAGCCGCAAGGCGGCGTTGGCGATGAAAGGACAAAGCGATGAGGCCGATGCCGCGGCCAGCCTGGATCCGCAGGCTGTCATGGCATTGTTGGAGCGCGGCGATGCCTTCTACAAAAAACGCAAATACGATCGCGCCATCGCCGAGTACGGTCGCGCCGTAACGCTCGCGCCAAACGAACCGTCTACCTATTCAGCGCGCGCTTTGGCGCGCCTGCAGAAAGGTGATTACGACGGCGCCCTGGCCGACTACAGCCGGACGCTTGAGATCGATCCGTCCTATATTGAAGCCTATCATGGCCGCGCTCTCGCGCTGGTGAAGAAGCGCGAGCCGGAAAAGGCGATCGCCGATTTCAACCGTGCGATCGAAATGAAACCGGACTATGCCCCCTATTATTTCGGACGTGGCGGCGCCTGGTACTATATGGGCGACTTCGACCGCGCTGTCGCCGATCTCGACCGGGCGCTCAAGCTCGATCCTAAATCCGACATGGCCCGTCAGGGCCGAAAATTGGCAACAGCCGCCAAGGAAAAAGCACCTCGCTCGAAAAAGCCCGGCAAGCTCCCTCAGGGGCCGTTCGCGGGAGACAACCTTTCCCAGAAGATCAAGCAGGCAAGCGCCATGGTGTTCTTCAAGGAAGGTCGTGCACTGCATGACGAGGGCGACTATGATGGCGCCATCGCAAAATTCGACCACGCGATTGCGCTCGCGCCAACGTTCCATGATGCCTATTTCGGGCGCGCCCTGGCCCAATATGCCCGGCACGACTACGATCGATCCATTGCCGACTACAATCAAGCGATCACGCTCGATCCGAACAATGCCGCGACCTATTACGGCCGTGCTCAGAGCCTTACCTTGAAACATGACTTCGAGCAGGCTCTTGGCGACTACGACAAGGCCATCAGCCTTGCCCCCGGCGAAGCGAAGATTTATGCGGATCGCGGTTTGGTGCGGATGGGCCGCCACGACGGCGACGGCGCCTACAGCGATTTCCAAAAAGCGCTCAGTCTCGATCCCAAAAACGTCTACGGCTACTATGGCCGAGGCGTGATCCGAGGAACCAGGGGAGACTATGATGGCGCGCTTGCCGACCTCAGCAAAGGCATCCAGCTCAATCCGAACTTCGACGGGCTGTATGAGGCGCGAAGTCGCGCCTGGGAGGCCAAGGGCAACCACAAGCGCGCCGAGGCCGACCGCAAGAAAGCGCTGAGTCTCCAATCGAATTAAGCGTCCGGTATCGGGAGGGCCTGCGGATGTCCTGTTGGAAACGGGAAACCGAGCTTTCGGCTCAAGTAAGGGCCGGCACGAAGGATTACCGCGTCGCCCTGAACATCAAGAACAAAAAAAGAACCTTGCCGTCTTGTACTTGCCTTCGAAATCCCTTTAGATCACGGGAGCGTGAGGTTGGGGGTCCGGTCTGCCGGAGGGGGTCATGAACAAATCGGTCAGGGAAAATCTGATTTTCATCCTGGTGGCGCATGCCTGTTTGCTGGGGCAGCCGGCCATCGTGCACGCGGAAGATACGAACTATCATCCGCAAAAATTCACCCAGCCTCTGAGCGCTGCAAGAGGCACAATCGCTCCGTCCAGTGGTGACGCCGTCTATCTGAAGCCGGAGGACCGCTGCGACCTGGTGGTGAAGGAATTTGGCTGGGACCGTGACCAGTGCGGCACGATCGACCAGCTGATCTTCGGCTTCACGCCGGAGATCGACAATCTCACCGTCGAGAAGCCGGTGTCGGACGGTTATGTCAGCCTGGCCGACTGGGACAGCGGCGATCGCAGCCAGGAAATCGGCTCGATCGAGGAAAGCTTCAAGGATTCGGTCAAGGCGCAGTCGCAGCGGCTCGGGCAGGACATCCGCTTCGACGGCTGGCTGGTCTACCCGCAGATCGATAAGGGCAAGAACATCCTCTACTACGCCAACATCCTCAACTGGGGCGGCGACAGGACGATCAACATCTCGGTCTCGATCTTCGACCGGCAAGGCTATGTCCCCATCAAGATCGTGCCGGTGAACGGCAACATCACAGGCGATGACGTGCAAAAGATCGTCACGGCATCGGCGGCCGCCTACAAGCCACAAGCCGGTTCGACCTATCTGGAATTCTCCAGCGGCGACAAGGTGGCCGGCTATGGCGCGCTCGGCGTGCTGGCGACAATGCTCGGCGTCAAATATGGCGGGGCCGCGAGCGCCGGGCTGATCGCGCTCGCGCTGCTGGCGCTGAAGAAGGGCGCCTTCCTCGTGCTGCTGCCTTTGGTGTGGTTGCGGCGGTTGTTCGGCCGGAAGAAGGCGGATAGTTGAGCAAGGGTGCAAGGACTGACAGGCTGCGTTCCGTCGCGCCCCCTCTGTCTCGCCAGCCGACGGCTTCTTAGCCTCCCCTACCCGAAAAACTCATTCGTGAAGTACGCGCCCAGATCCGGCCGCTCCTTCAGCGCCTTGCCGTCGCCACCAAGCAATATGCCCGAGGCAAACAAATACCCGCCCATCGCTTCCATCTTCGCCTTGTCCATCGTGCCGATGGCGCCGTCGGCGCTTTTCAAAAAGTGCCCGTCGTTCAGCGCCTTCAGCGAGGCATGGATCAGCGCCGGGTCGGTAAGCGTGTCCTTGTTGGCGGCGATCAGCAGCTCGCCGGCTTGCTTCGGCTGATCGACAGCGAGTTCGTAGCCAGCCCGCGTGGCCTGGAC
Source organism: Mesorhizobium sp. ORM8.1 (assembly GCF_053005525.2). Classification (NCBI taxonomy): domain Bacteria; kingdom Pseudomonadati; phylum Pseudomonadota; class Alphaproteobacteria; order Hyphomicrobiales; family Phyllobacteriaceae; genus Mesorhizobium; species Mesorhizobium sp. ORM8.1. The sequence continues at coordinate 872,214 of NZ_CM132600.1, forward strand.
GAAAGCGGTGGCCGCTTGCCGGTTGGCCGCGAGGAAAGCGTTGCTGGAGGCGATCAGCGTGGTGTGCTCGTCCGGCACGCCGTAATCGGCATAGCGGAAGCTGCGCTGCTTGAGACCCTTCAGTTCAGCCTCCACGCCTTCCCAGGTCGAGACTTCCAGCGTGAAGTCGACCGCGCCGTTGGCCAGTGCCTCGTAAGCCGAAGTGCCCAATGTCACCGTCGCAAAATCGCCCTTACCGCCGTCATGGCGGATGATGGTCTGCAGCAGCGTGTTCTCCCAGGCGCTGCCGAAGCCGCCATAGGTCAGGCCGTCGAGATTTTTGGGGCTTTTGATCGTCGCGCGGGCATTGAAGACGACACGGCCGGTCTCCGACTGGACGACGGCGTAGACGGCTCTCAGATCGGCGCCGGCGCTCTTCTGGGTGAACAGGCCGAGCGAGCCCGAAATGCCGAAATCGGCGACACGGTTGGCAACCAGCGTGCCCGAACCGGTGTCGCCATAGGGCAGGACTTCGACGTCGAGCCCGACATCGCGGTAAAACCCTTTGTCGCGGGCGACGAACAGGCCGATATGGTTGGTGTTGACTGTCCAGTCGAGCGCCACGGTGATTTTTTGCGCGGCGGCACGGGCGCGGGTGACGCTCCCAGCGAGCGGGGCCAAAGGCAGGCCGGCGGCCAGAAGCAATGTCTGGCGGCGGGTAAGGTTGGTCATTTGGTTTCTCCGGTTCGGGAATTCGTCTGCCCAAGCAGCGTGTCGAGAATGTCGGCCTCGATCGCCGCCGCTTCGCGGGCAAGGGCTGCACTTGCGCTGCGCGGGCGCGGCAGCGGCACGGCGACTTCGCGCACCACGCGCGCGGGCCGCGCCGACAGCACATAGATACGGTCGGACAGAAGCACGGCCTCGCGCACGTCATGGGTGATCAGCAGCGCCGTCCAGCGGTGGCTTTGCCACATCGTCTCCAGCCAGCGCTGCATGGCGGCGCGGGTCAGTGCATCGAGCGCGCCGAAGGGTTCGTCGAGCAGCAGCATATCGCGCTGCTGCACCACGGTGCGCAACAGTGCGGCGCGCTGGCGCATGCCGCCGGAAAGCTCGGCCGGCCAGGCGCGCTCGAAGCCGGCAAGGCCGAACTCGGCAAATAATGGCGCCACGCGTAGCCGCGCGGCTCGGCGCGGCACGCCCTGCACCTCAAGCCCCAGCGTCGTATTGTCGATGACGCGCCGCCACGGCATCAGCGCGTCGCGCTGCGGCATGAAGGCGAAGCAGCGGCCGTGGTCGTCGAGCGGCGCGCCGTCGAAATGCATCTCGCCGCCGCCCTTGAGCGCGCCGGTGAGCAGTTGGAACAGCGTCGACTTGCCGGCACCGGACGGTCCGAGGATCGAGACGAACTCGCCCGCGCCGACGTCAAGCGAAATGCCAGCCAGCACATCGAGCGCGCCAAAACTTTTGCGCACGTCGCGGAGCTCGAGCCGGGTCATGGCCGACCCTCGTTCGAACGCTCCACCTCGCGCCCCGCCCGCTCACTCCTTGTCCGCTCCCAGGGCATGGCAAGGCGCTGGACGAGCACGGCGAGGCCGAACAAAGCCAGCGTCAGCGCCGAGCTGACGGCGACGGCGGCAAGCACCAGATCGGGCCGGAAATTGTTCTTGGCGCTGAGCATGTAGATGCCGAGCCCCTTCGCAGCACCCGCATATTCGGCGAAGATCGCGCCGACCACCGCATAGGTGATGGAGATGCGCAAGCCGGCGAAGAAATAGGGCAGCGCCGACGGCAGCCGCGCCAGCCAGAAGACGCGCCAGCGCCCTGCCCCCATGGCGGCGAGCATCTGCGCGATCTCGCTCGACGTCGAAGCATAGCCCTCGACCAGCGCCACCATCATCGGAAAGAAGGTGACCAAAGCCACCAGCATGATTTTTGGCAACAGCCCGAAGCCGAACCACAGCACCACCAGCGGCGCGATCGCCACCAGCGGCAAAGTCTGGCTGGCGATGAGCAAGGGAAACAGCGCGCGGCGCAGGCGCGGCAGGAAATCCACCAGCGCCGAAAAGGTGAAAGCCGCGGCGAGCGAGCAGGCAAAGCCGGCCAGCGTGGCGCGGATGGTGGGGAGTGTTTTCGGCCAGCGCCGCGCGGTTCTCCCAGGCCTGCGCCAAGACGCGGGATGGTGCCGGCAGCACGGTGGGCGCGATGCCGCCGAGGCGGGCGTAGAGCTCCCAGGCGAGGAGCAGGACGGCGAATGCGACGGCGGCGGGGAAGGCTTTGGCGAAGGCCGAGGTGAAGGCTGATCTCCCCCTTGTGGGGGAGATGGCCGGCAGGCCAGAGGGGGGCGCGAAGGAACGCCAACGTCCGATGTTTGCATTGCAGGATTAGGCGAACGCCGCGCGTGTAACCAGTTGATAGGTCGGCGGGACAGCGCCCCCTCTGCCTTGCCAGGCATCTCCCCCACAAGGGGGAGATTGGCCGTCACCGCGTGCTTCGCCAATCTCGGACGATTCCTCTTGCGGCGCGGAATCACACATAACAGCCACCACGCTCTCCTCGACGAACGCGCGCTCAAACCGCGCTTGGGCTGTTCGCCGAAATCGTGATGTCGAGGGTCACATGCCCAGCGCCCGGCCCGAAGCGGCAGAAGGCTTCATTAAGCGTCGCAAACACCGCGCCGGCATCGCCGCGCAGCTTGGTGCAGAAATTCTTGGAGCGATCGAAGACGCCGGAGTTCTTCAGAAAATCGATGCAGCCATAGATCTCGTCCATGTGGTCGCCGGTGCCCATCACATAGAGCGAGAATTGCGCCGCTGTCGGTTGGCCGGTCGAGGGGTTTGCGCGACGGCGCGCAGGGCTGCGGCCTTGCGTTCGTCAAGCGGGATCACCGGGCCCCCGATCTCCTCGGAGCGGCAGATCGGATCGTCGGGCTCACCGGGGCAGCCGCGCGAGACGGCCGCCGAAAGCACGCAGTGCTTGCCGCTTCTGGCCGCCGCCACGAACAGGTCGCGCATGGCCGGGAACAGCACCTCGGGCGGTCCGACCAGAAGCGTCGAGATATCATCGGTCTCGATGCGCAGCTTGTCGCGGTAGGGACCGAGCGCGCCCAACGCGCCGAGGATGACGCCGACGAAATCGTCGGTCATCGGATAAAGGGAAATCTGTGCACCGGAAAACATCGCCCGCCTCGCTCCGCTGGTATTATCCAGATCAGCTTTAGGGTCCGGAAGCTTGCCGCCGCCATCTCAGCCCCGACCATACGGAGCACCCCTGTGGATGCGGAATTTAAGCACTGTTTGCGACGATGGGGAAGCGGTTTTTGCGATCGTCGGTTGGGTCAGGCAGACCATCTCCCCTTAAGGGGAGATGGCCCGTTATAAGATTCTTGCGAATTTCCTATAACGGGCAAATTACCGCTAAATCGTTCAAATTGTACGAATCCCGCTTGACTGCTCTTCGTACATAAAGTACGATTTCTTCTTTGAGGGAATCTCCTTGAGCACCGCCAACCATGCCGCTTTCGCCGACCTCTCCCGCCCTTTGCTGTCGCCTTTGCCGTTGGACGAACGGGAGCGTCTCGCCGGCGCCTGGCGCATGGCGAGCCAGGACATCGCCGACGACATCCGCTTCATCCGGCAATATCTTAAGGTGATTGCCGAGAGGAATGTGCGCCTGTCGACCGGAACGCTGGTGCATGGCAGCGCCTATGTCGCAGCATGCGCGGCATGGCTGCCGGAAACCGAGGCGCGGTATCTGAGAAACCTCAGGCTGATCAGCGAGTGCGAGAGCGCGATGATCGCCGCCGGGGTAAGGTTTGCGAAGTCGAGCGATGCGTGGGATGCGTGAGACCGTAGCCGCTCCGGAGGCCGACCGGGCGCATCGCCACAGCCCTCGGACATAACCTCCCAAGGCGGTCAAACGCACCCTTGCGTGAGCTGTTGAAAATGGACCGGGCCGTCAGGCCTTCTTCTTGGCGGGAGCCTTTGCCTTGGCGGGTTTTTCCGCCTTGGCGGCTTTCGGCTTGCCAGCTTTTGCCGCCGCCTTTTTGGCTTTCGGCTTCTCGCCGTCGACCTCGGCTGTCGCCTGGTCCCAATGCTCCATATGCGAGCCTTCCGGCCGGCCGGCCTGTTCCCAGATTTCGTGCGCCCGCTGGCGAATACGCTCGTGCCTGTCGTCCGTCACTGTCGTCTCCTTGGCTTGGGACCGATCACCGAAGAGAAACATTAGCCGAATTTTCGCGCGCCGTCTTGCACGGAGACTCGAGTTGTCGCCGGGTTTCGCATGCAGCCGTCTCAATGTGGGTCGGATACCATCGCGACACCCAACTGCGCGGCTTTCTTGGTGATCAGCCCGGCGAGGTCGGCGTCCGAGCGGTCGGTTCCGGTGCGCTCGCGCAGCAATGAGATTGCCTGCCCCATCGACAGCAGCGCGGTTCGACGTTCAGCCAGCAGCTTATCGACATGCTGGACGAGGTTGGGCGATTCGACATGGGGGTGATGCATAACGACTCCTTTCTGAATTTGCTTCGTTCAGAGAAGCCGACACCCTCCCGCCGCTGCACGGCGGGAGGGTCGGGGCTCGTCAGCGCCCAACTACACTACTGAATGACCTGGACGACGCGACGCGTCGACGGGTCGACCAGCACTGTGTGGTCGTTGACGACCACATAGCGGTACCGGACATCCGGCACCTGCTGCAGCTCGACGGTGTCAGGCACCGTTGAGCCGATGCCCAGCTCAAGGCCGAGCACATTGACGGAAGCGACCGGATGCTTGTGGACATATTCCTTGACCACGGTCTGCTGCTCAGGGGTGACGATCACCTCGTCAGCGGCGGCGACGCCAATACCGGCCATCAAAGCGAGACCTGCGACAGCAGGAATGAGGGTGGTTTTCATCTTACTCTCCTGTTGTGTTGGTGAGCTCCGCCTGGCCTCCGCGGGCGCGGAAACACAGGCAGGTCAACATGGGAGCTCCGGGGCAAACGCCCTTGTTTAGGACTTGTTCCGTCAGCGGCGCCTAATTGATCCACTGGACTCGATGCATTGGCGCGGAACGGTTCGGAGCGCTCTGCATTTTAAGGCTTTGACGCCTGCAAAAAAGGCAGCGCCATGCATGAAGGTCTGATCAGGAGCGACATGGCTTTTGGAGCGCCGGTGGCTGTTGCCGTCGGGGCCGGCTTCAAGCGTGAGATCGCCTCACTTTGCGAAATGCAGAATTTCCTCAAGGAATGGCCAGGGACGCGCGGCGAGAGCTATCGGGCGGCGTTGCGCGCCTGCGAGGCGGCGCGTGGCGGACGAATGGATCTCGGCGAAGTCCGGCGGACCTTCCTCGTCTTCGCCAGGCAGGCGGGCATCGTGTGGACGGGCGCCGATCCGGTGGCGATGCTGCGCGAAGCAAAGATCAGGCGCACAAAGGCGCGCGAAAACCAGGCGCGGCACTGACCAGAGCAAAAAGTGTGAGCGGTTTTCCGTTCTTGCCGCCAATAAGTTGCAGCTTGCTGGCAACAAGTTGCAGCTTGCTGTCAACCCGATGCTGCGCGCGGCTGCGACGACGGGGTCAGTGCTGCGACGACGGAACGGCCGCCGTTGCCGACGACAGTTTCTCGCGCTTTGTCAGCACTGGCTTTTGGTAAATCTTCATGACGCCCCACTCGTTCCGATGCGCCAGAATAGCTGCTCGCCCGGCGCGGTCGATCGGCTCGACCCGAACCTTGTCGGCACCGTGGCAGGCGGCACAGTTCGCCGCCCTCCATCACGCAGGTAACGGGCCAGGCCGACAGCGTATCGGTATCGGATGATGGGAAAGGCCGAAATCAGCCTGGCGTTTGCTCGCCCAGCGCCTCGGTAAGAAAGGACGCGGCGATCAGGTCGTCCGCGTCGATGCGTAGGGAGCCCTCGCCGCCCCCCATGATGGCCGCGACCTTCTGGAAAGCCTTCATGTCATGTTCGGTGATCCTGGCGTCCTGCATCCTGGCTCGCAGATCGGCGACACGCATCCCGAGCGTGCGGGATGTTCCGATTTCTCGTTTCGACATCTTGGTCAGTCTCCTCCCCCAACCCGTGCCTGTTACGCCGCCGCCCGAATCCGCATCCTGCGCATGCTTGTGTTCTTGATGAGGCAAATGCGAACACAAAGCCGCCAACGCGTGCTCCGAGCGAAGGTTCCGTTAGCATTCGGTAACAAAATAAAACTGGGTTAATTGCCCCACCAGCCGCGGAGGCCGGCGGGGCCAGCCCACGTCAATCAAGGACCTTGACGATCTTGCGCGTGCCGGGGTCGACAATGACGGTACGATTATCGACGACGACGTAGCGATATTTGACGTTCGGCACTTCGTGCAGTTCGACCGTATCGGGAAGGGCCGAGCCGACGTTGAGCTCAATACCGGGAACCTTCACCGAGGCCAACGGCTGCTTGTGCACATATTCGCGGATGACCGTCTCCTGCTCCGGCGCGATAACAACATCCTGCGCAGCTACGGCGCCTACGCCGGCTAGAAGCAGAAGGCTGGCCGCGGCTGTCGTGAGGTGCATTTTCATGGTCGTCTCCTTTGGGTCAATCGCCTCCTTCGCTGCGCCTGCGATTTCCCACAGCCGGTCGGCACCGCTCAAACGCCGATCGACAAGTCTTGTTCCTAAATTACCGCCGGGATCCACGACGCCGGCGCCGGCTCCTCGTAACAATTCCGATTCCCAAGCAATTTCGGAACAATGGCTGCGAACGCGTGTTCCTCAGGTGAAGGGACCGACTTTCCAAGGAGATATCCGATGAAACATCTGCTTATCACGAGCATGATCGCACTTGGCGTCGGTTGCGGCGCTGCAATGGCGCAGACCGAATCCGCGCAGCCGAGCGGCGACACCAACTGCGCAGCCGGCACCGCCGATTGTCAGAAGGGTGGCAAGGCGGGCGAGCAGGCCCAGGGCAAGATGAAATCGCAGACCGAACAGAACGCCCAGGGCCAGGCTGGCGCCAAGACCAATGACCAGGCCCAGGGCAAGATGAAGTCCCAGACCGAGCAAAACGCTCAGGGCCAAACGGGCAGCAGCACCGAGCAGAACGCCCAGGATAACACCAAGCTGAAGAAGCAGGCGCAGGATAAGAACAAGGTCCAGACCAATCAGCAGGCCCAGGGCAAGGCCGGCACCTCCACCGAGCAGAACGCCCAGGACAACACCAAGCTGAAGAAGAGCCAGCAGGCACAGGACAAGAACAAGGTCCAGACCAATCAGCAGGCCCAGGGCAAGGCCGGCACCTCCACCCAGCAGAGCGCCCAGGACAAGACCAAGGTCCAGACCGACCAGCAGGCCCAGGGCAAGGCCGGCACCTCCACCCAGCAGAACGCCCAGACCAACACGCAAACCGACCAGGGCAAAACCGCCTCGATCAACAACGTGACGGTCGAGCAGAAGACGCAGATCACGCAGGTCATTCACGAAACCAAGGTCGAGCCGGTTCGCGATATCAGCTTCGACATCTCGGTCGGCGTCGAAGTGCCCCGGCACAAGGTGCGTCTGCACCGCCTGCCGTCGCGCATCGTCAAGATCGTCCCGGAATATGAGAGCTACGAGTATTTCGTGCTTGCCGACGGGCGTATTGTGATCGTCGACCCCGACAGCTACAAGATCGTGCTGATCCTGACCTGATCGGGCGGCCAGCCGCAAAAAGCCTGTCATGCTCCGGCACGACGGGCTTTTTTTGTGCCCGGCACCTCCATCCGTCTCGGCAGTGCCCGCATGCCGAACCGATCTCCCACCGCCCTCGCAGGAAAGGCGGCGGGAAATCGGCCATGCGCCGATGAAGGGACGTTCTCGGCGATTTCAGTCTACCGCGCGTGGTGACGCTCGATTAGCGGTTCCTGAATTGATTGCGCGTTGGGAACGAGATGCCGGGGCTCGTGGTTCCCCAAGCAGAAGTCCCTGGACACTGGTCCCAGTGGCATCGGCCAAAGGGCCGGCCATAGGGCCAGCCGGCAACCACCGCTTGCGGCCGCGCAGGAAAGGTGCAAGGCTCAAGGCGGGTAGAGAATGGGCGAGATTGCCGGGACCTTGATCGGTTCAGGCGCTCGATTGGGCAGATGTATTTTCCGCGTTTTCTTGTGGGAATGACGGCAACGCTGTTGCTGGTCCTCGGGTGGACATACGCGTCCACGGGATCGGTCTGGGCGTCGCTAGGTTGGATGTTGCTGGCGGCCGTGCTCTTGCAGGCCGGCTATTTCCTGATCGTGCTGTTGATCATCCAGCGCGAAGGCCGCGCGGCTGCTGAAAGCAAGGCGAGCGAGGCCGCGCCCGCTGAGCTGCCCGGTCCGTTCAAGCGCGACGGCATCATCCATACGCTGATCTCGCGCCTGCTTTAGAAAAGTGTGAAATCGCGCCGAGCAGCAAAGCCGTCCGGCGCGATTTTTCCGTGACACGGTGAACCGTTCTAGCGCGCCGCCATGGTGACCTGGCGCGTGGATTGCGCAGGCGAGAATACCACGACGGCAAAGACCAGCACGCCGGCAGCGACAATGAGCGAGCCTATGCCGAGGATCGGCTCCATCGCATCGTTGCCCTGCGCGTATTTCAGATAAAGTGGCGGCAGCATCACCACCAGGCCGAGCGTGTAAAGGCCGTAATGGATCATGGCCAGGCGCTTCTCGGCCTTAGCTGGATTGAGCGCATAATAGCCGCCGAAAATAGCGCTGGTGACCCAGCCCAGGAGATTGAAATGCGCGTGCGCCGGGAAGGCGCCATGGTCGCCCGAGATCCCCATCTTGATGCCGATCGCAATGCCCAGCAGCAAAAATACGACGCCCGTCTTGAAGAAAAGCTCTGAAATCCTTGGCATTTTGTTGTCCCTCCGATGCGTTGACCCGTTTGGCAAATTACACCTTCCTGCGTATGTTAGCTATATCACGCAGGGCAGACTGAGGTCTTAGCGAACTTCAAAGGCAAGCGGCGCGGAGGAGCGCGAAGGGCACGGCCTTCGGCCAAAATATGAGGAGGACACAAGCTACGGCGCGGCCACGATATCCACGATATCAGCACCCGGCCTTTCGTCGAACAGCACCGCGCAGCCGCGCTCGAGCGCTATCCACGACAGCGCATTGGCAGCGTCCTGGTCCGACGAGATGAAATCGCCGGTCAGCACACGCAGTTCCTCGACGGCTTTCGACATCGGGACGACCCGGCCCGCGACATGGTCGCTGGCGCACGCCTCCACGACGCAGAGAAGATCGATAAGTTCGAAACTATCCATGACAGCCTCCGGTTCAAAACAACGGCGTGGCGCCGGCAATTGTTCCCGCCGGCCCGGATGACCGCAACCAATACCGTGCCACCGCGTTGGTCCTATGACTACTCCAGCCTTTGCCTGCGCGGCCTTGTTCGCCGCGCGGGCTTCTTTTTGCGTCGCGGCGAGACTGGCGATGATGCGCTTGCGTGCGATCGGTCACAGACAGCGCCGGACGGCCCTGCCCTGGCTTGACAAAAAACCTGCTTTGTTCTCTTTATGTTCACGCAACTTCCCTTAAAACACGTCCGGCTAATGCTGCAGTGCGGCGTGAAGACGACGGGCCGGATGGAGACGGGAGCGCGGCATGCTCGCCACGAACGCTGCTTGCGGCGAAGCCACCATCCTGCATGCCGATCTCGACGCTTTCTATGCCTCGGTCGAGCAACTGCTCGACCCGTCGCTGCGCGGCAAGCCGATCGCAGTGGGCGGCGGCGTGGTGCTGGCGGCCTCCTATGAAGCCAAGGTTTTCGGCGTGCGCGGCGGCATGCCCGGCCGCAAGGCGCGCGAGCTCTGCCCGCAGCTGATCTTCGTCGGCGGCCGCTTCGGCGAATACCAGCGGCTCGGCGACGCCGCGATCAAGGTGCTCGACGATTTCACCCCGCTGGTCGAGCGCATCTCGATCGACGAGGCCTTTGCCGACGTCGCCGGCTGCACGCACCTGTTCGGCCCGCCGGACGAGATCGCGCGAAAAATCCGCCAGCGCGTGAAGTCCGAACTCGGCCTGCCGATCTCGATCGGCGTGGCGCGGACCAAGCATCTGGCCAAGATCGCCTCGCAGGTGGCCAAGCCAGACGGGCTGGTGGTGGTAGCGCCAGGCAGCGAGCTTGCCTTCCTGCACGATTTGCCGGTCACGCTGATGTGGGGCGTTGGCCCGGCGACCAGGGCGCGGCTGGCCGAGATCGGCATCGAGACCATCGGCCAATTGGCGCGCACGCATGGCGGCGCGCTGGAACGGCTGCTCGGCCCGGCCGCCGGCCAGAAGCTCGCGGCACTTGCCTGGAACCGCGACCCGCGCAAACTGGAAACGCAGCGCCGCGCGATTTCAGCCGGCGCGCAGTCGGCGCTTGGCCGCAAGCCCGCCGTGCCGCGCGTCTTCGTGCCGACGCTCTTGCATCTCGCCGACCGCGTCGCCAGCCGCCTGCGCGCCAAGGACCGGCCCGGTCGTACAGTGACGGTGCGCGTGCGCTTCGCCGATATGCGCGCCGTCTCGCGCTCGGTGACGCTGGAGCAGCCGATCCAGGCCACGACGATGCTCGCCGAAATCGCCGAGGAGCTGGTGCGCGGGGTGCTGGCCGCCCATCCGAGCGAAAAGGACATCTCGCTGCTCGCGATTTCCGTCTCGCACCTGGAGGAACATGCGACGCTGCAGCTCGAACTGCCGCTCGGCCTCGCCGACGAGAAGCTGAAGCCCGGCAGCCGCAAGGGGCTCGCCCGCTTCGGCGCCGACCGGGCCATCGACAAGATCCGCCAACGCTTCGGCAAGGAGGCCGTGGGCTACGGCACGGTGGCGCTGGAGGCAGCGCGCTCGGTGCCGGACGAGTTCAGGGAACTGGCCGAGAAGGAGCTGTGAAATTCAGGAGCTCGCCTGCCCCAGGCGCGGCTCGGTGCCGGCGAGCAGCCGGCCGATGTTGGCGCGATGGCGCGCAATGACATAAAGGCCGCCGGCGATCACCAGCAGCCGATAGGCAAGCGGTTGGTCCAGGGCGAAGACCAGCGCGATCGCGGCCAGCGCCGCCAGCATCGAGCTCAGCGAGACGATGCGGGACAGGCCGAGCACAGCGGCGAAAACCACCGCGGCGCCGAGGCCGACCGGCCAGGACAATGCCAAGAGCACGCCGAGCCCGGTCGCGGCGGATTTGCCGCCGGTGAAACTTAGCCAGATCGACCGGCCATGCCCGAGCAAGACCGCAAGCCCAGCCAGGCACACGCCCCAAGGCACCAGGCTTTGCGCCCCGGATGGCGGCGCCAGCGAGGGTATGGTGTCGAGCCAGGCATAGAACCAGCGGGCAAAGACGACCGCCGCCATGCCTTTCAGCACATCCACCAGAAGCACCACCAGAGCTGCTCCTTTGCCCAGCGTGCGCAGCACGTTGGTCGCGCCGGTGGATTTCGAGCCATGCTCGCGGATGTCGATGCCCCGGACCAGCCGGCCCGCCAGATAGCCGGTCGGGATCGAACCGAAGAGGTAAGCGACCGCCAGTCCGGCCACGGCTGCCATCCAGAAGAGCATGCGATTCACCTCCCCGTGCCTTGCAGACCGCTATGGCGCATTTCGAGAGGTGGCGCGAGGGGGATGTAGCACAAGCAATGGGTTGCAAAGGGGCAAAGTGCACAACCCCGCCCATTGCACGACCCTTGCCGGGGAGATCGGCAGTTCCAGTTCATCTTGCGGTTGACTTTTCCAGCCGCTGGCCTTGAAGGAACCGCTTACGACAGGAAATAGTCGCGGCTGGTCGGGATGGGGTTCGGCATGAACCAGCGCTGCTGCCAGTCCGCCGTCATCCTCAGGAAGCCGCCGACGCCGGTGACCGGAGGCTTGCCCGTTTTGATCAACGAGTCCCGCAGCTTGTCCGAGAGTTTCGCCCGCATGAGGTAGTGGTCGTAGACGTCCAGAACGTGGACCGCATAGGCGACCGCCAGTGGTTGATTGCCGCGGATGATAAGCAGGTTCTCGTCGTTCTGGTAAGAAGCCTTGTAGCCGAAGTTGTGGCTGCCGGTGACGACCGTGCATGCCACGGGGTCCAGCGGATCGATGACGATGATCTTGTCGTGGATGATGGCCGGGCCGGCCGACAGCAGTTCCGGTTGCAGCGGGCCGGTCGGCACGGTGACGGCGGCGGCGCGGATCACCGCTATGCGGCTGGCATCGCCGCCGGGCCACCACACCGCCGGCGACGGCAGTTTCTGCATCGTCCCGTCCGGCGCCTTGTAGGTCGTGGGCTGGCCGGCCTTGGCCGGTGGCGGCAGCGCCTTCGGGTCGCTGACCGCGCCTTGGACCAGGAGGTCCGGACGGTCCGCGGCAAGCTTGGCCGCCTCGCCGATGATGTTCTGCACGCCGTTGTAGCCGGGCAGGAACGCTAGGAAGAGGATTGCGTGGCTGGCGTGCTCCATCAGCGAATAGACCCGGCTGAGATCGACGGGTGTGGGCGAACTGATGTTCTTCGTCTTCGCCTTCGTGTTGGGCGAGAAGAGAACCTCGACCGTGCCGCCGCCGGCAAGCGTGTTGGCCACGGCCGGCGTCGCGTTCGCGGCGCGCAGCGCCGCGCCCTGCACGCCGCTGTTCTGGGCGAAGCCCTGCAGCGGCTTGTTCCGGTAGGTGATGTCGACCTCCTCGCCAGCGGGCTGCGGGTCGTCGAGCAGTCGCTTCCAATAGTCCAGATACTGCGCGGCGACCTGCTCGTCCTCGATGATGATGACGTTGTTGGATTGCGTGCAGAGACCGGTCGAGGTCCAGTTCGTGCTGCCGGCGAGCACGGATTTCGCAACACCGCCCTCGACATAGACGGCGAACTTGTTGTGGCCGATATGCGCCGTGTTGTTGAACAGCCTGTCCTCTACATTGGCCGCCGAGGCCGCGTGCAGGCCGGCCCGCGCCGGATGGTTCTCAGTGTCCCAGACGACGGGCTGCTTCTGCCCCGGAGACGTCCCGCGGGGATTGGGATCGACATCGCCCGCCGTCGACAGGATGACATGCGCCTTGCCGGCCGCCGTCAACTTGGTCAGGCGTTTGATCAGTTCCGGATCGTGCAGTTCGTAGAGCGCCAGGTAAAGCTCGCCGCCGCCCTGCTCGGCGCGGTCGATCATCGATAGCAGGAAGCCCAGCACGTCGGCGGTGAGGAACATCCTGATCGGATCGTCCTGCGCGGGGATGTGGTCCTGCAGCGTCTTCAACAGGCCGGTGGTGTACTTCGGGGCCGGTCCGGGGGCCAAGTCCTGCGGCGTGCTTGCCTGCGCCGCTTTCAGTTGCTGCAGCAGGTTCTGCGTCGACAAGATGCCGTTGGTGTAAGTGGCGCGTATGCCGGCGTAGTCATGGGTGACATCGATCGAATCCGTCTCGATAACTTCGCCGACCTCGGCCAGCGGATGCTGCGGACCCCCATAGCGCGGCTTGCCCTGATCATCGAGGTAAGGCGCTGTCGGCGAAGCCGGAAGCGCTGGACGCGCCGGCCCCGCCAGGCCGACCGGCGTGATCCTGTAGCGGACCCTGAAGTCGATCGGCCGCACCTTGGTCGTGTCGCGAGAGCGGCGCAGCGTCAGGTCGCGCCATTCATATTGCTGGATCGGCCATACCGAACTGTCCTGGTCCAGCCAATCCGGGTTCGACTGGTCGGTGAAGCCGATCCAGGTGGGCAATATCCGGTTCTGTCCGGCGTCGGCGCCCGTCTCGTGAATGCGCGTGACCATGAAGCCGATGCAATTGTCGATCGGTCCGTCCGCTTCCCACGACAGGTAGGCGACCTCGCCATTGCACCATGCACGCGCCTTGACCAACTTTCCCATTGTCCATCCTCCGGCGATAAACAGAAAATCGCTCTCTACTCTGGCGAAACGCCTCGCTCAACAATCTCTACTTTGCCGGCAAATGTATCGGCAAATGTGTTCGCCTGGTCCTCGCGATGCCTCGATAATATTATCCGTGGATTATGCTTGCAGCCTTTGACGACAACAACATGTGATCCACTTCACAGTTTCGCGACGAAATTTCTGCACCTTCCGGTTTGTGGTCCGCCACGATATGATCGGCGGCCGGCTTTGCAGGGAAAATTCGGGGACGATCGAGATGGCGCCGTCGGAAAACCGGCTTACCCGCATGCGCCAGGTGACCTTCGACTATGCCGGTGCGCGTGATATCGGCGATGTCATCGGCAACGTGTCTGGCATCGCCATCGACCGCGAGTTCGCGTGGACGGTTTCCGACGAGGGCCGGACCTTCGAGTGCCTCAGGATCAACGACGCCGGCTTCACGCTGGAAGAGCAATACAAGCTCGACGATTTCTTCCCCGACCTGCCGGCCGGCCATGAGGCCGATCTCGAATCCCTCGATGTCTTCGGCGGCCTGCGCGCCGCAGCTGATTTACGAATGGAACACAAGCGCCCGGCACCCGGAAGGCCTGTGCCCGTTTGCCATCGACGGCCGGCCCGGTATCCTCGTCGTCTACGACACATCGGACAAAGGGCCGCAGGCCGGAACGACAGTGACGGCCGACTGGCTCGCCTGAGGAACGGCGGCAAGGGGGACTGGCAAGGGGGACTGGAATGAGCCCGGATTCGGTCCAGGTCACCGCAAACGGAGCGACGACAGTGCGCCAGGGGCTTGGCCTTTGCCTGTCGGGCGGCGGCTATCGCGCGATGCTGTTCCATGCCGGGGCGCTTGCGCGGCTCAACGAAGCTGGCCTGCTCGGTAAGCTCGACATGGTGAGCTCGGTCTCGGGCGGCTCGATCGCCGCCGGACTGTTGGCGGTGCTGTGGCCGCGCCTCACCTTCGTCAACGGCGTTGCCACCAATTTCGGCATCTATCTCAGCAAGATACTGGAATTCTCGCAAGTGTTTCTCGACGCGCCTTCGATCGCCACGGGACTGTTCAATCCGTTTTCCAGCGCGGCGCGCGCCGTTGCTGCCTGCTATGAACGGCATCTGTTCGATGGCGCAATGCCGATGCTGAAAGGCCTGCCGGAAAAACCCTGGTTCGTGTTCTGCTCCAGCAATCTCAGCACCGGCTCGCTGTTTCGCCTGTCGCGGCGCTACATCGCCGATTACCGCATCGGCGTTGCCTATCATGCCGACCTGCCGGTCGCGCTTGCTGTCGCCGCCTCGTCGGCCTTTCCGCCATTGCTGTCGCCGCTCAGGCTCGACCTGACGCCGTTCCAATGGAAGAACGACAAGCTCGACCCGACGGTCGGCCCGCCGGTGCCGCCGCGCCGCGCGGTTCTTACCGATGGCGGCGTCTACGACAATCATGGCATCGAGCCGGCGCTGAAGCGCTGCCGCTGGCTTCTGGTCAGCGACGCCGGCGCGCCGTGGCGGGCGTCGAATTCCGGGCTGTGGAACTGGTACTCGCAATTGAAGCGTGTCTCCGACACCACCGACAACCAGGTGCGGTCGCTGCGTCGCCGCGACCTTGTCGCCCGCTTCCAGGCGGCTAAGGACGCCGACGACCGCGGCCTGCCCAACGACACCACCCGGCCCGACTATGCCGCCACGCGCGGCGTCTACTGGTCGATCACCAGCAAACCCGACGCGACCGCGCCGCATTTCGTGCAAAGTGCGGCGACCGCGCCGGCCGACATCGCCACCTCGCTGCATTTCCTGGGAGCCAAGGAGACGATCGATCTGGTCAACTGGGGCTACTCAGCCTCCGACCAGGCGCTGCGCGGCTGGTATCAGCCGGCGGTGCCGACCGGAACCGGCGTGCCGCTGAAGGCGGGCGACGTGACGCCTGGGCGTTGCGCGAAGCTTTCGAAGGCGGTGATGGGGGTGTTCGGGGTGTGAGCGACGGCGCTCGAACTGCCAATCTCCTCCCTCGTGGAGGAGATTGGCTGCTCCGCTGTCTTCGCCAATCACCTGGCGTCATTGGCATAATCGGAAGCGGTTCGCGCCCCGCATTGGCGCATGCTAACAGGACCTCTTTCAACACGGGCGGGTTCCCCTGCCCCTAGCCAGGATGGATCGCGATATGGTGGACAAGGTAGCTCTGGTGACGGCGGGCGGCAGCGGCATGGGGGCGGCGGCGGCGAAGCGCCTGGCGGCCGACGGTTTCAAGGTCGGCGTGCTGTCCTCCTCCGGCAAGGGCGAGGCGCTAGGCAAGGAACTCGGCGGCTTCGGCGTCACCGGCTCCAACCAGTCGAAATGATCTCAAGCGGCTTACCGACGGCGCGCTGGAACGCTGGGGCCGCATCGACGTCCTGGTCAACAGCGCCGGCCATGGGCCGCGCGCGCAGATCATCGAGATCTCCGACGAAGACTGGCACAAGGGCATCGACACCTATTTCCTCAACGCCGTGCGGCCGACCCGGCTGGTGACGCCGGTGATGCAGAAGCAGAAGTCGGGCGTCATCATCAACATCTCGACCGCCTGGGCGTTCGAACCGAGCGCGATGTTCCCGACCTCGGCGGTGGCGCGCGCCGGACTTGCCGCCTACACAAAGATCTTCGCCGATACCTATGCAGCCGACAACATCCGCATGAACAATGTGCTGCCCGGCTGGATCGACAGCCTGCCCACGACGGAGGAGCGCCGCGGCAGCGTGCCGATGAAGCGCTACGGCACGTCGGATGAGATCGCCGCGACGATCGCCTTCCTTGCCTCGGATGGAGCAGCCTACATTACCGGGCAGAACATCCGTGTCGATGGTGGGATTACAAGGGCGGTGTGAGGTAAGGAGGACGCTGCCTCAAGTCACCCGGGCCTGCGCATATTGAGCACCCATAGAAAGGCTATCGAAGCCACCAGGACGATCGAATTGCCGACCACGATATTCCAAAAACGTGTCGGATCGTCCGCCAGGGCAACCCAATGCAACGTGCCCCTGACTTCGCCTGTCTTGATGCCGCAGGCAATGTTGTAGATCGCCACGGCGGCGAGCGCCGCCATCAGAACAAAGAGGTCGTTGTTCTTGTTGCGATCCATAAGGCGGCTTTTAACCGGACTTGGTGAAATTTTGCTTACCTTGGGTGAGGCGGCGGCCGAGACACAGCCGCCGCTCGCTCTCAGACCTACTGGTTGATCTCCGGCTCGACCAGCTTGGCCAGGTTTTTCAGCGAATCCTGCCAGCCGAGATAGCAGGCCTCGGCGGGGATGGCATCCGGGATGCCGGCCTGGGTGATGTTGATTTCGGTGCCGACCGAAACCTTCTTCAGGCTCACCGTCACCTCGATCTGCCCGGGCAGGTTGGGATCGTCGAAGCGGTCCGTGTAGCGCATCAGTTCACCGGGGACGAGTTCGAGATACTCGCCGCCGAAATCATGGCTGCCGCCGGTGGTGAAGTTGCGGAAGGACATCCTGAACGTGCCGCCGACCTTCGCGTCGAGGCTGTGCACCGTGCAGGTGAAGCCGTTCGGCGGCAGCCATTTCGCCAGCGCATCGGCTTCGAGGAAGGCGCGATAGACCTTCTCCGGCTTGGTGGTGAGCACGCGGTGCAAATGGATGGTGCTGGGCATGTCTTCGGTATCCTTTGTTGTTCGTTGATCGATGCCCCAAGGACGGGCGGGCTCCGGCCGATCCGACAGAGGCTGCCAAATTTTCTGCCCGGCGGCTACCGTGCCGCCTCTGCAACGGAGACTAAGGACAAGAGCGTTTCGATCAGGCTGGGCATCGTCGGCGGCGCGGGCTGGCTGGGCGGCGCCATCGCGGGCGCCGCGCTTCAAGCCGGCGTCATTCGTGCGCAGGATCTCTACCGCAGCGCAAGGCCGGATCGTTTTCCGACGCGTTTCTGCACCGACGACAACCAGGCCTCGCGCCCGAGGTTGGCCGGCTGCTCGATTTGAAGGACGTCTCGCCGGCCGACACCGTCGAAGCCTCCTCGGCTATCGCGGCACGACCGCCGCCAATGAATAGACGGTGGACAAGATAGCCACCAGGGACAGCGACGCCGCAACGCCGAGAATGATCTTTTTCACGGCCGCCTCCGACCAGCGAGCGAGCGGCTTACATCCTAACAGATGGCGAGGGGTGCCGCGCATATCCCCTGCGACGGCGCCGCGCTATTTTCCCGGATTTAGTCGTCCGTTTCGGACGTGGTCGTGGACGACGAGTCATCTGTCTCGTCGGTCTCACTCGAGCCCGTATCGGTACCGGTACCCGACGTATCCGTGTGGTCCTCGCCCTGGTTGTCGTCGCCCTGGTCGTCACCGGATCCATGGGCGCCGGCGGCACCGCCGCTGCTGTGGCTATCACCGCCGTCGTGATCGCCGCCGTCGCCGCCATCGCCGCCATCGTGCCCCCCTCGCCGCCACCGTGGCCACCGTCACCGCCACCGTGGCCACCGTCACCACCGCCCTCGGACTCGGCGTGGGCTGCGGCCGGAACGAGCTTGGCCGAACCGTCCAACGTCATGTGATAGGGGGCGATGGTGAGCACCAGCGCCGTCGAGGCGCGCAGCATGAGCCAGGCAAACCGGTTAAAGGGAAGTTTGATCATCCGATCTTCTCCTCGTCGTCGGGGCCTCTTCGAGCCGACCCAGCGATCAGCTTTGAATCAGCGCGAAACCGCCGCAAGGATCACGGGTTTGGCGCGGCGCCGGAAGCGGCCCACGACCCCTGCCTTGGACGGACAGACCTTTTCGCCGCCGTTCGGGGACCAAGGTCGTAAGGGTGGGTTCGGCGTTGGGCGAAACTGCCGAAATTGCCAGGCAACACCTTTACCTGCTGTTAACCAAGCCTTTGGAATCCTTCTGGTTTTCGCCGATCTTGCGGTGCTGGATTCCGTCGGCCGAAAGCGTGCCGCAGGGGCCTATGGCCCCCGCGTTCGGCCGGCAGCGCCGCTTTGTTTGCGGCGGAAAAACAAAGTGATCTCCGGCCACCTTCAAATCGCGCAACGCGTCGGGTTTGTTCCGCCTCGAACGAGATGATGGAGAGCCGATGAAACCGTTCGTTATTGCCCTTGCCGGCGCTGTGCTGTTGCCCTTGCCCGCAACCCAGGCTGCGCCGATGCTTGCCGCTCCGCCAAGGAACAGCCTTGTGTACCAGGCGGATGTCAGATGCGCTTACCTGACGGAGGACGGCTACTGCGTGCGGCCGCATAAGGCGCACAAATATTGGAAGCACCGGCATTACCACCGGCGCATCTACGAAACCTACGAGCCGCAGCCGCCGGACGAGTATGACTGGCGCTACCAGCGCCGGCGGCCGATCATCCGGGTCATACCCAGCGATCCCGGGGGCGACGACAACTGGGACGACTGGAACAACTGACAAGGCATCCCCGTGCTGTTGCGGCGCTGCCTTTGTCCATCCGATAGAAGGATCTGATACAGCGGCATGCCGGGGGCCTGTTTTCCCGCGTCAGGTGCAGGAAGTGACCTGTTTGAGACTGTTGAGCCAACTGCATCCATCCATGGCTACCTGCACAATATTTTGGCAGAAAACCTCGCAAAATTAAGTAAAATTGCAAAGCACTCACGCCATAATTGTATTAGACAGAGCTCATCCCATTCAATTCGTAATCATTAATCGATGAAGAACAGATTTTTATCTGTACTATGACGCAAAACCTTGGAACGATGGGGTGACTCGCAGGTTGGACTGGAAGCGGCGGGTTCGATCGAGCGTCTCGGGCGGCGGGATGGCACGAGGAGGACTGAGCGATGAGCACCTTCGTCAACGCGGTAGGCGTTGCCCTTCCCTATAGCGGCTCTTCCAACCACTGGTACTCGGCTTCGGGCGCGGGGCCGGATTTGTGGGGCAGCTCCGGCAACGATTCCTTCTATGGAGCATCGGGCGTCAACACCACCATGCATGGCGGCACGGGCGACGACATCTATTACCTCTATGGCGCCGGCAACAAGGTAGCCGAGGGCTATGGGGCAGGCATCGACACGATCAGCACATGGATGAGCTACAAGCTCCCCGACAATGTCGAGAACCTCACCGTCACCAACGCCAAAAGCTTTGCGTTCGGCAATGGGCTGGACAACATCATCACCGCCACGGGCGGCCACCAGACCGTGGACGGCGGAGCGGGCAACGATGTGCTGATCGATGGCGGCAATGGTTATGACACCTTCATTGTCTCGAAGGGCAATGGCAGTGACCTGATTGCGAATTTCGCCGCGACAGACACGGTGCGGCTCGATGGCTACGGGTTCACCTCGTTCGACGCCATCCACTCGAACATGATACAGGCGGGACCGAACGTGCTTTTGAACCTCGGATCCGGCGAGATCCTCGAGTTCAAGGACACCACCATCGACAAGTTCCAGCCCGGGCAGTTCGAGCTGCCGATCGACAAGTCCGGCATGACACTGTCCTTCAGCGATGAATTCAACTCGCTGAACCTTCACAATGCCCAAGGCGGTACCTGGGACACCAATTTCTGGTGGGGTGCCGCGAACGGCAGCACGCTGACCCAGAACAACGAATTGCAATGGTATATCGACGCCAATTACGCCCCGACGAGCTCGGTGCATCCGTTCAGCGTCAACAATGGCGTGCTCACCATCACGGCGGCGCACGCCTCGGCCGACATCAAACCGCTGATCAACAATTACGAGTACACGTCCGGCTTGCTCAACACCCATGACAGCTTCTCTCAGACCTACGGCTATTTCGAAATGCGCGCCGACCTGCCGGAAAACGCCGGGGCGTGGCCGGCCTTCTGGCTGCTGCCGGAAGACGGCTCGTGGCCGCCGGAGCTCGACGTGATGGAAATGTACGGGCAGAACCCGAATTCGCTGCTGATGACCGCGCACACCAATGAGACGGGCCAGCACACCACGGTCGGGTCGACGGTGAGTGTCTCGAACACCGCCGGTTTTCACACCTATGGTCTGTTGTGGACACCGGACAAGCTGGTCTGGACCTATGACGGCGTGCAGGTCGCGGAAGCGGCGACGCCGTCCGACATGAACAAGCCGATGTATATGCTGGTCGATCTCGCGGTCGGCGGCCAGGCCGGCGCGCCGCCCGACCACCTGGCGACACCGGCGCAGATGAAGATCGACTATATCCACGCCTACACGCTGAACGATCTGCAGCAGAACCATGTCAGCGTAACAGGCGAGCACACGGCTTAGAGCATGATGCCGAAAAGTGTGAAGCGGTTTTCGGACGACATCATGCTCTATCTCTTTGATTTAGAGCCGGAAGATTTCAGGTCGGATCGACCTGAAATCTTCCGGCTCTAGGCGGCCGGCGCGATGCGCGCGGATGCAACAACCGGCCAGCCAGGGCAGCGCGTCGAGCCGCGCGCCCTGGCTTTGCGCAGGGTCTTCCGGCGCGCCATTGCCGATGCCAGCCTGTTCTCGGCGCTGATCAACATCCTGCTGCTGGTGATCCCGCTCTATCTGCTGCAGGTCTATGACCGCGTGCTGCCTTCCTCCAGCGCCGAGACGCTCGCCTATCTGTCGGCCATCGCGGTTGCTGCACTTGCCTTCCTCGGCTTCCTCGATGCGGTGCGCGCCATCTACATGCAGCGCATAGCTGCCACCGTCGACCAGGCGCTTGGCGCCGACACCTTCGCCGCCGCGCTCGGCAACGCCGGGGCGCCGTTGCGCGACCTCGCCTCGATCTGTGCCTTCATCCGTTCGCGTGGCGTGGCGGTCTTGTTCGACCTGCCCTTCGCGCCGCTGTTCCTGGCGCTGCTCTATCTCATCCACCCGGTGCTGTTCTGGGTGACGCTGGGTGGCGCTGCGCTGCTCGTCATGCTGGTGATCGCCAACCAGATCGCCATCGGCCGCAACGATGCCATGTCGGCGGAGCGTTCGGCGCTGGCCAGCCAGGCTGAACAGGCTTTTACGCGCAATGCCGACACGCTGCGCGCCATGGGCATGGTGGGAAACGCCGCGCGCGCCTGGCAAAGGCATGTCGCCGAGGCGCTCGCCCTGCATGACCGCTCGGCCGGTGCCAACGCCGTCTTCAGCGGTGCGTCGCGGGCGCTGCGCATGATGCTGCAGCTCGCCATCCTCGGTTCCGGCGCGTGGCTGGTGCTCGATGGACGGATGACGGCCGGCATGATCTTCGCCTCGTCGCTGGTGTCGGCGCGCGCGCTGCAGCCGCTCGACCAGCTGATCGGCGCCTGGCGGCAGATCATCGACGCGCGCCGCGCCTGGGGTCGGCTCAATACGGCGCTGGCGGCACAGCCGCAGGAGGCGCGCAGGACCATCCTGCCCGACCCGTCCGGCGCGCTGTCAGCGCAGGACCTTTTCTGCATCGCGCCGAACGCCGCGTTCGGCACCGAGCCCATCCTCAAGCGGCTGAACTTTTCGATCGAAGCCGGTGAGGCGGTGGCGATCGTCGGGCCGAGCGGCGCCGGCAAATCGACGCTGGCAAAGCTGATGGTCGGCGCGCTCCAGCCCAGCGGCGGCGCGGTGCGGATCGACGGCGCGGACCTTCGCAACTGGGACGACGGCCAGCGCGGCCGGCATGTCGGCTATCTGGCGCAGGACGCGGAGCTGTTCCCCGGCACGATCGCGCAAAACATCGCCCGCTTCGACGCTGCGGCCGACGATGCCGCGATCGTGGACGCGGCCAGGCGCGCAGGCGTGCACGAGACGATCGTGGCGCTGCGCGACGGCTACCAGACGCAGGTCACGACCACGCTGTCGGGCGGCGAGCGGCAGCGGATCGCGCTGGCCCGCGCGCTCTACGGCAATCCGCGCCTGCTGGTGCTGGACGAGCCCAACACGCATCTCGACGGCGCCGGCGAAACGGCGCTCGAAGCGACGCTTGCCGCTGCACGGGCCGCCGGGGTGACGATGATCGTCATCACCCATCGCCCTGCCATCGCGGCCGCCTGCGACCGCGTGATGCTGCTGCGCGGCGGCGTGATCGAGGCGTTTGCGCCGAGCGGCGAGGTGCTGCGACAGCCAGGCGCCAAGGCCGCGTCAGGCGCCACGGTGGCGACGGGCTCGTTCGCGCCGACGATGCGCCCGCATGCCATCCGCTTCGGGTCCTGAACGATGACACTGACGCTGGCCTTTGCAACCGAGCCCAGCACCGATTTCCGCCGCACGGCGCTGATCGGCTACGCGGCGGTCGCGCTGTTCATCGGCGGCTTCGGCTATTGGGCGGCGAGCGCGCCGCTGGCCGGCGCCGTGATCACGCAAGGGACGATCGCGGCGACCGGCGGCAACATCCTCATCCAGCATCGCGAGGGCGGCCTTATCGACACATTGCTGGTCCATGAAGGCGACCATGTGCGACAGGGGCAGCACCTCGTCTTGCTCGACCGCACGGCGGCGCAAGCCGACCTCAACCGGCTGACGCGGCAATCGATGGCGCTGAAGGCCAGCGCGACCCGGCTGGAGGCAGAGCGCGACGGCCTCGCCGCGCTGGCGCCGGTCGCGGACGCCCCGCCGGCGGCCTTCCAGCAGGATTTCGAAAGGCTGCTCCTGGAGCAGCGCAAGGAGTTCGACGCCAGGCTCGCCCGCTTCCACTCGGAGCAATCGATCCTGGCGCAGCGCGTCGCCATGCATCGCGAGTCGGTGAAGGGGCTGGCCGCGCAAAAGCGTGCCATCGATGAGCAGGCCGGCATCGTCAAGAAGGAGCTTGCGATCAAGACCGACCTGCTCGACAGGGGCCTGACCAACCGCAACGAATATTCGCAGCTCCTGCGCTCGGAAGCCGACCTCGTCGGCCAGGCCGGCGCGCTGGAGGCCAACGTTGCGGCGACCAACACGCAGATCGTCGAGGCTGAAGCCCAGGCCGAGCGCGCCACCACGCAGCGCGTCGAGGAGGCGCTGACCAAGCTCGACGATGTGCGCACCAACCTTGCCGATATCGGCGAGCAGATCAGGGCCGCCGAAGCGGTGCTGAAGCGCACGACGATCACGGCGCCCACCGACGGCATCGTGGTGTCGTCGACCTACAATTCGAAAGGCAGCGTGATTGCGCCGGGCGAAAAGATCATGGAGATCCTGCCGACGGCGTCGGGCCTCACCGTCGATGCGAAGCTCAAGCCGCAAGACGTCGACGCAGTGCGCGTCGGCCAGCCGGCCAAGCTCAGGCTGTCGGCGCTGAACGCGCGGCTGACGCCGGAGGTCGACGCCACGGTGAGCGAGATCTCCGCCGACCGGCTGATCGACGAGGCGACGCACCAGCCCTATTTCCGCGCCCGGCTGAAGATTGCCGAACCCCTGCCGCCGGGCGTGAAGCCCGGGCAGCTTTATCCCGGGACACCGGTCGAGGCGTTTATCAGCACGGGGGACCGCACCTTCTTCGACTATCTGGCGCGGCCGATGCTGGACTCGTTCGCGAGAGCGTTCACGGAGCGGTAGGAACGGACAGTCCCGCACTCGAACGGTCGGCCCGGCCGCTTTGTGCATCAGGCAATCTCCAGCGATAGGGTCCGTTGATCAGCCCGCGCTCAAATGTTTCATTTCGAAACAAACATCTAAAATATCTAAACCAAAGGATTATGCCGGGTAATCCTGATGGATTATCCGGCTCGATGCTCTGAGAAATATCGATTGTCAGACCTATAATCAGACTTATAGGTCGAATTTTGTATGGGCGAAATCTACAACAGGAAGCCTTGATCACTGCGAGCGCCGCCGCGCGGCGTGCACCACAGGTATCAACGTGAATATCCGGAATCTTTGAAAGGATCGTGACCAGTGACATTCAGGCATGGATCTTCGGCGGATTTCGAGGACGCAGCGCAGACCGTTTGGGTCCGATTTATAACCCGCCACTGGCGGTGGAGCGCAGTTCCCGTATGCATTCTCTTTCTGTTCCTGATATCACCGCAAGACAACGGCACTGCGCTGCAGCAGGAGATTTTGGCCGGCCGCCAGCAATTGGCATCGATAAAGACGCAACTGGACCTCAGTCAGCGCGAAGGGCTAGCTGCCAGCGCGCGGCTCAGTGAATTGACGGCCACAGCGGTAAACCAAGAACGGGCCCTGAACGAGGCAAATCAAAAGGGCGAAACGCTCGAACTCGATTTGGCGGCGGCGCAGCGGATCATCAAAGACCTGAAGACACAGACCGTCGTCGCGGACTCAGGCCGCCACTCGATGGAAGTCTCCCTGGCCGAGGCAAATCAATCTCTTAACGAAGAGCGGCGGAAGGCTGAGTTATCCAGACAACAACTCGACACAGCCCGTCAAGCAAGCGATGCCGCCGACAAACGTGCAAATTCGGCAACAGCCGAGCGGGCCGATGCCCGCAAGGACCTCCAGGTCGCCCTCGCCGCTGTAAAGCGTACCAACGACGTGTTGGGTTTGGAGCGAGCGCGGGCTGTCGCGGCCGCAAACGATCTCGATAATGCCCGTCGGGAAAGGGACGCCGCAAAGCAGGCTTCCGACCAATTGAGCGCCGCATTGGAGCAAGAGCGCCAAAAACTGACTGACATGTCCGTTGCCCTCACCGCTGCGCGCAAGGCGATCGAGCTTGTCAAAGCGCAACGCTCGCCCAGCACCGCGCGCATGGAGCTCACACCCAAGGCGCGTTCCGCTGCAATCTCGCTTTCAGGACAAGACAGCAAACCCATCCTCCAAACGGACCAAGACAAAAGCAGACCGAAGATTGCAAAATCACCGAAGCGGGTACTCGTGGCTACGACGATTGCGCTTCCCGACGCATTACTTCCCACCCCGCCATGACAATGATGAAGAGCGCTGGGTTTACGCAAGGGTGCGGGAGGGTTTCCGACATGCGCAGATACGTGGCAGTCGTCTTGATGATCGCAGCCGCCACTGGACCAGCAGGGGCCCTTGACGTTGGCGGTGGCGGCAAAGTCGGCGGACTTGGAATTGGTGCGGGAGTAAGTGCCGGCTCGCAAGGGGTTTCCGCCGGTGTGGGGGCAAGCGCCGGCTCGTTGGGCGCAAATGTCGGCGCATCAGTGGGCGCTGGAGGCGCAAACGTGGGCGCGTCGGTGAGTGCCGGCAACAGTTCCATCGGCGCGGGCGTTACAACTGGCAGCACCGTCGGCAGCGCAAGCGCAGGTGCGTCGACCAGCACTAGCACCGGAACGTCGGAGACGACCGGAAGCCCGAACAATACCGCCGTTTTTTCGTCCCAGAGCGGAGGCAATCCCGTCAGCCTCCCGTCAACCCTCAAACCTGCGAGGACCGGGAGCGACACGCGCGTTACGGCAGGCTATCCCTTTGCGCCAATGGTGTCGCTTAAAGCGAGACCAGGTACGCCGTTGAAAGTCGTGAGCGCCTGCCGCGCGGCGATCGTGTCTGCCGCGACGCCGTTAGGCGCTACAAGCGTATCCACGGTCAGCGCGGGTCGGATGCGACAACGCCAAGCCGGTCTGGAGGCACCGATCGAGGTACGAATAAATTACGTGCGCAAAGGCGCTATCCAATTGCGCCAGGCAAAAGTTCTGTGCCGGCTTGATGCGAAGGGGAAGGTCATCGCCATAATCTAGCATCGGCGGCGGACGCTCCGGGTAGGACAGAAGGCCAGGGTCGATATTCTTTGGCTCGTTTGTCTTGCCGCAGGCCGTCTGCATCAGGCCAGCAGCAGCCTCAGCCTCGACAGCCTGGCACGTGCCAGCCGCCGCGCCGGATGCTGGAAGGCTTCCAGGCCAGCCTCGGCCAGAAAGCCCATGGTCATCAGGTCGATGAGGAAATCGTCGACGGCCTCGACGGTTAGCACGCGACCGGCCTTCAGCGTGCCGCATCAAGATGCGCGCCTCGGCCGCCGCATCCGCGCCGCCGGCCTCGATCAACGCTTCCAGCCGATCGAAGAATTCCAATTGCGACTCTCCCCGCCATCCGCGGGCATACGCCCATCTTTCGAGGCAAACAGCCACATATGTTAGTCGACTTTTTTGGCATCGCCTTGCCGGGCGTTGCGGTCGGATCATCAGCCGATGGCTGCGCCCCGGCCGGACGCCGCCGAGATCAATGCGCCGTGTCGGACATGTGCAGCAGATCCCAGGTCGAGCCGAGACGACCGCTGAACTGGGAGACGCAGTGTTCGGCCTCGCTGTCGTCCAGCCCATCGTCGACCAGGGCCTCGATGCTTCGCTGCATCAAGGCGAGCTGCATTTGCCGCGCATGGTTTTTGTCGGGTTCGCGCATGATGGCGGTGACGTGATAAGCGACGACAGGCTGGCCAAGACAGGACAGAAGTGCACCCGACTCCGCCGTCGCTGCAGTGACTGCTTCTTCGATTTTCATTGCGGCGCTCCTGATCAAAGATGCTGGGGCGCCTCCCCGGCAGACCGCGACGTTTCCCGCCGCTTCTTTTCCCGGCCGCGCTTGATCGCGACCAAAATCAGTATCCTCCAGAACGCTATTAAAAGCGACCGGATAGTTAATCGATGGTTAACGGGAACGGTCGGGTTTTAGTCGTCAGCGGCCGGGTCTGTTTCGCTCAGCCGACGGCGCCAGGCTCCGCGCACCGGGCACTGAAACCGGCGCGCCCTGAAGAACCCAGTCGGCCGCGATCTGCCCGATCACCGGGGCGAGCTGGATGCCGTAGCCGCCGGCGCCGGCGGCCGTGATCAGCGACGGCTCCGACGCATCGATCGGTCCGACGAACGGGCGATGATCCGCGGTGACGGGATAAAGGCCAGCCCAGCCCCGGCCGAGCCGCGCGCCCGGCAGATCGGGCAAGCGTTCGAGCAGCAACTCAGCCAGATCGACCTTCGACCGCTCCTCGCACTGGTCGTTGTAATTGTCCGGGTCCTCCGGCGCGATCGCATCGACCTTATGGACCTCGGCGATCAGCTCGCCTGGCTTTTCATGGCGGAAATTGAGGCCGCTGCCTTCGCCGTTCACCAGATCCATCACCATCGGCATCGTGTAGGCGAGCGGCTCGTCCAGATGGATGACGATCGCCTCATGGCGCTCGGGCCAGATGTGCAGGCGCTGGCCGAAAAGTTCGGCCACCTGCGGCGCCCAGGCACCAGCCGCATTGACCACCACATCGCAATCGATCAGTCGTCGCTTGCGATCGACCGGACCGCCATTGGTCTGCAGCCTGTAGCCGCCCCGTGGCCGTTGTACGCCAAGCACCTTGCGGTACTGGCTGATAGCGCCGCCCTTGGCGCGAACCATCCCCGCCAGCAAATTGCACATTTCGTGAGGGTCGAGGAAACCATCGTCGGGCCCGAACAGCCCACCTTCGAGGCCATCAGGATTGATGTGCGGAACGAATTCCCTGAGTTCGTTGGCGCGGATCAGGCGCGACCTCAAACCCGCCTCGTGCTGGATTTCGACCGATCGCTCAAAAAGCGCCATCTGCGCCGATGTGCGCGCCAGCCTGAGATAACCGATATGGTTGAAGCGCAGCCCCTCGCCTTCCCACTGACGGAAGCGGCGCAGCGAGTGCACGCGCAACGCGATCTCGAACGGATCGGTCAATTGCGATCCGACAACGCCGACCGACCTGCCGCTCGAGCCCGAAGCGATCGACTGGGCCTCGAGCACGGTCACGCGCGCGCCCTGCTCGACCAGGTTCAGCGCCGTGCACATGCCCAACGTGCCGGCGCCGATCACCACGACATGCGGAGAAGCTGTCATTTTGTCGTCCACCCCAATCAGGACTGCGCGCCGATCTCGCCCAGGGTCTCGTCGATCGCCTGAAGAATGGCGCCGGCATCCGCCTCGGTCATCGGCGTCGACAGCGCGAACAGGCCGTAGCTGGCGGCGAGTACCCCGCGACCGAGCAGGCCCTTGTGGAAGGCATCGAGCTTCCTGCGCTCGGCTTGGCCGGGATAGACGGACCGGTAATCCGTTGCCGGGTGCGAGGTGAAATGGACCTTGAACAGCGAACCAAGGCCCACGCATTGGCCGGCAAGGCCATGCCTCTCGAATGAGGCGGCGATGCCCTCGCGCAACAAGGCGCCGAGACGGTCGAGGTGGGCAAAGCTTTCTATCGTCAGCGCGCGCATCGCGGCAAGCCCGGCGCGCATCGTCACCGGGTTGGCGGTGAATGTGCCGCCATGCGGAAGCGCGGGCTTGCCGGCGGTCGGATCGAACACCGCCATGATATCGGCGCGTCCGCCGACCGCGCCCACCGGAAAGCCGCCGCCGATGATCTTGCCGAGCGCAGTCAGGTCGGGCGCGATGCCCCACAAGCCTTGCGCGCCCGACCATCCGAGGCGAAACGAGATGACTTCGTCGAAGATGACCAGGCTGCCCGCCGCATGGGCGATCTCGACCATGGCGTCGAGATAATCACGCCGCGCCGGAATGAGCCCTGCGTGGTTGGGCATCGGGTCGATCAAAACGCCCGCGATGGTCTCGCCCTGCGCGGCAAAGATCGCGCGCAGAACCTCGATGTCGTTGAAGGGCACGGCGATGACATCGTCCAGCACGCCGCGCGGCGTGCCCCTGGAGTAGGCGGTCGATTTCGGCAGATCGCCCCAATTGGCGGGCGAGGAGTCCAGGCTAACTTCAGCAAAATCGTAGGATCCGTGGTAGGCGCCCTCGATCTTGACGATCTTCGGCCGCCCGGTGAAGGCGCGCGCTGCCTTGATCGCCATCATCACGCCTTCGGTGCCGGAATTGGTGAAGCGGATCTGATCGACGGATGGCAGGCGACCGACCAGAAGCTCGGCAAGCTCGATCTCGCTCAGCGTCGGCGCGCCGAAGGCGGTACCGAACGGCAATTGCTCGACCACCGCCGCCGCGACATCGGGATGCGTGTGGCCATGGATCATCGAGGTGAAATTGTTGATGCAGTCGTAATAGACATTGCCGTCGACATCCCAGACGCGGCAGCCTTCGCCGCGCGCCGCGTAGATCGGGAACGGGTCGACAAAGACCGTAGTCCGCGTGTTGCCGCCCGGCATCACCTTCCTGGCGCGCTCGAAGAGGCTTTTCGATCCGGGCATGGCGTCGGGATAATGCGGCATGAATTTTCCAGTCGGATGTGAGTGTTGAGACAGCGGCGGCAACACCGCTTGTTCGGATGCTACGGTTGGTTTCCGCACCGGCGCAATCGGCCAGGCGAGGCATGCGAGGCGACCACGGCGTCCTGCCCCGTCGGCGCGCGCTATGACAGCCCGGCAATGCGAAGGCCGCTGATGTAAAGCGCGCGCTTCTCCGGCTTGACTATCGGATGATGCTCTTCAATCCAGGCGACCGTCAGGTTCGGCTGCAAGCGCCGAGCCTCTCCCAGCGCCATGGCGGCCGTGGCGGTGTCGCCGGCGAGCGCCGCGGTCGCGGCATAGGTGCGCCAAGCCGTTCCAAAGGCTGGCCGCAGTTGTATCGCCCGGCGCTCCAGGTCGGCCGCCACGTCGAACCGCCCGGCGGTGAAGTGGCAGATCCCCATCGTCGAGAAGATCGCTGCCTGGGTGAAATCGCGCGGGCTGAGGCGCGCGGCAATCCCGAGATGATGAAGGCCGTCCTCGGCCATGTCGCCATAGCCATAGGTCGAGCCCAGGATGCAATGCGCGAGCGACAGGCTCGGATTGCGGTCGATCGCTTCCAGCAATTCGTCCACGGCTGGGCGAAAATTGCGCGACACCATATGAACGTAGCCGGCCGACAGATGCGCCCATGGATCGTCCTGGTCACGGACGACGGCGGCTTGCGCCCGCGCCAGCGCGGAGGCCAGCAGATCGCGGGGTTCCGGCGTCAGACCAAGCGCAGCGCGGGCGCCGGTGGTCCAGGCAAGCAGGCTGTTGGCGCGCGCATAGTCGGGATCGATGTCGAGCGCCCTGGCCAGCAGGCCCTCGGCTATGTCGAGGTCTTTCTGCGATCCCCACGTCCAGACATGCGGCATCGCCTTCATGACGAAGCCCCATGCATCGAGGCTCTCGGCCGGCCGGCTGTGCAGGCGCAGCCGTTCGGCTTCATAAAGCTGGGGCTCGATCGAGGCCATAACCTTGTGCGTGATCTGGTCCTGGAGCGCCAGGAAGTCGCCGGACTCGATGTCGAAGCGCTCGGCCCACACTTGCGTGCCCGCGCTGGCATCGCTCAAACTCGCGGTGATGCGCAAGGCGCGGCCGGATTGGCGCACGCTGCCCTGCAGCACGTAACGCACCTTCAACTCGCGGCGCAGGCGATCGAGCTCGACATGCTGCGGATCATAGGCGAAGGAAGCACTGCGGTCGCGCACGTGCAGGCCGCGCAGCCGCGACAGGCCGGTGATGATGTCCTCCGACAAACCGTCGGCGAAGTAAGCCTTGTCGGGATCATCGCCAATCGCGCGAAAGCGGGTCACCGCGATGGACGGCCCATCCTCAGGATCGACCGCGCCGTTTCGCGCCTCGCTTGCCTGCGGCTGTACATCGCCAACCAGTCGATAGCCGACGCGCGCCACCGAAACGATGGAATGCGAACCCTCGGGTCCTTCGCCCAGCACCTTACGCAGGCCGGCGATCTGCACCGAAAGGTTGCCTTCCTCCACAGCCACCCCTTCCAGGCGGCATCGAGAAGTTCGTCCTTGCCAACGACGGTTCCGGCGGAGCGCAACAGGCACTCCAGAAGCAGCATGGCGCGATAGCCGACGGAGATCGGCACGCCACGCCGGTAAAGCACGCCCGCTCCCGCATCGAGCAGGAAGGGACCGAACATATATCGCTGCTCCCTCATCATCGAACGCTAATACAATGAGCAACATTTTGGAAGATTTCGGAAGTTTTAGAGGCACCCTTCGCTACTTTTAGCGGCCTGGGTTCCACTGTGATCGCACTTAACCAGGAGGAGCGATCATGACTGCCATCATCAGGAACGAAGTCACCGCGAATTCCTCCGCCCGCCTGTTCCAGGACATGTGGGGGATATACCGCAAGGTCGTGGACAACAATTACCTCAATCACCGCGAAGCCTACGCTGCACTGCGTCAGCTTCTGCGGCATCAGCGGCCGGACTTCTCGTTCCTGGACATCGCCTGCGGCGACGCCTCCTTCAGCGCCGCCGCCCTGGCAGACCTGCCGGTCGGCAGCTATATCGGCATCGACCTGTCGCAGCCGGCTCTCGACGACGCCGCCGTCAATATTGCCGCGTTGCCTTGCCCAAGCGAATTGCGGCGCGGCAACTTCGTCGAATGGTTGAGCGCCTGCGAGGCACCGATCGACGTCGCCTGGATCGGCTTGTCGCTGCACCACCTGCCGTTCGAGCGGAAGCTGGAAGCCATGCATCACCTGCGGCGACTGGCCGGTCAGTCAGGCACGCTTCTGGTCTACGAAAACACCTGCAGGAGAGCGGAGGACCGGGCTGGCTGGATGAAACGCTGGGATCGGCAGCGGAAACACTTTTCGGCATTCAGCGGCCTCGAATGGCTGCTGCTCACCACCCATGTGCACAGCATGGATTATCCGGAAGCGGTGTCTGATTGGCGGGAGCTTGGCCATCGGGCCGGATTTGCCCGGATGCGAGAACACTATCGATCGACCTCGGACCTGTTCCGACTGTTCAGCTTCTCGGCCTAAAGCGCGTCGCGCTGAAACGGATTCACGCGACGCGCTTTAGGTCCTTATTTTTATGCATGTCGTTGCCGCAAAACCGCTGCACACTTCTGCGCGACATGCATTAGGCCTGGCAATCTCTCCGCCCGGCTCCGCCCCAGCTGGCTACCCTTTCGCCGCGCCGTTAGAGCCGCGGCTCGGGTGCCGCAGATGCGTCGGCGTGATGCCGGTCTGCTGGCGGAAGACGCGGCTGAAATGGCCGGCATTGGTGAAGCCGCATCGATAGGCGATGTCGCCGACCTGCAGGTCGCTGCCTTCGAGCAGCGACTTGGCGTGATGGACCCTGAGCGCCAGATAGGCCGCCATCGGGCCGATGCCGAGCTCGGCGCCGAACAGGCGCTCGAGCTGGCGGCGCGAAGCGTTGAGGCGGCTGGCGATTTCAGTGACCGGCAGCGTCTCCTGCAGATTGCTTTCCATCAAGAGGAGCGCCCGCTTCACCGCGCGGCTGGCGGCCGCGGGAAAGAGATCGCCGACGGGCTGGACATCGCGGCTGCTCCTGATGCGGTCGAGCACGAGGATCTTGGCGGCCTTCTCGGCCGCCTTGCTGCCGATGAATTGCGAGACGAAATAGCCGGCAAGGTCGGCAGCGCCGGTGCCACCCGCGCAGGTGGCGCGGCCGCGGTCGACCGTGTAGAGGCTGTCGGCGTGGGCGTTCACCTCGGGAAACCGGTTGCGGAAATCCTTGATGTGGAACCAACTGACGGCGGCGCTGTAGCCATCGAGCAGGCCATAGCGCGCCAGCGTGAAGCTGCCGGTGCAGAGCGCGGTCAGCGGCACGCCCTTTTCCGCGGCGCGCAACAGGAACGCCTCCTTCTCGGAGCTCAAGGCGCGGTTGGTGTCGAGCAGGCCGCCGACCACGACGATGTTGTCGAAATCCTCGGGGTTGCCGATCGCCTTGGTCGGCAACAGCTCGACGCCGCAGCTCGCCCGGATCGGCAGGCCGCGCTCGCCCACGACATCCCAGTCAAACTCGATCCTGCGGCTGCGGTCGCCCTCGTCGCCGGCCAGTCTGAGCGTATCGATGAACAGCGACAACGGCGACAGCGTGAAGTCGCGCACGAGGAGAAACGCAAACCGCCTGGCCATGTCGGAGCCGCCCGTCAAGTTGTGGTGGGTGCATTATCGCGGATGGTTTGGCACGGGAGCGTGTCAGCGAAAGGCGCATGACGTCGGAGATGAACAACGCAATGTCAGGCGAGGCCTGCCCGTCCTGGCTTTGCGACGCGTGGGTCTGGAATAGGCACGGCGGCGATCAATTCGCGCGTATAGGCCTCGCGCGGTGACGACAGCACCGTACGGCGCGGACCGGCCTCGACGATCCGGCCGGCGCGCATCACGGCGACATGATGGCTCATGCGCTCGACCACGGCCATGTCGTGCGAGATGAACAGATAGGAAAGCCCGAGCGTCTCCTGCAGCTCCAGCATCAAGTCGAGCACGCGCGCCCGCACCGACACGTCGAGCGCGGCGACGCTCTCGTCGGCGACGATCAGCTTCGGTTCGAGCGCCAGCGCCCGGGCGATGCAGATGCGCTGGCGCTGGCCACCGGAAAACTCGTGCGGATAGCGCGAGGCGTGGTCGGCGGCGAGCCCGACGCGCCCTAAAAGCGACGCCACCCGTTCGGCCCGGTCGCTCCTGGCGCCGATGCCATGGATGACAAGCGGCTCGGCGATGGCAGCACCCACCGTCATGCGCGGGTCGAGCGAGGCGTAAGGGTCCTGGAAGATCATCTGGGCGGCCCGCCGCACCGGCCGCATCGCGGCGGCGGAGAGGCCCTGGATGGCCGTGCCGCCGATGGTCACCGCACCGGTGAACGGGACAAGGCCGAGCACGGCCTTGCCGGTGGTCGATTTACCGGAGCCGCTTTCGCCGACGAGGCCCAGCGTCTGGCCCGGCATGATGTCGAAGGAGACGTCCTGCACCGCCGGCGCTTCTGCGGCGCGGCGGCTAAAAAGGCTGGAGGATGCGCCGTAATCGACGACAAGGTTCTTGACCGACAGCACCGGGGCGGCGCCATCCGGCGCGGGCGGCCGTGCGGAGGCGGTGACCCTCGGCGGCGTATCCGTCGCCGCGAATGCGCCGAGGCGCGGCACGGCGGCGAGCAGTTCGCGCGTATAGTCGGCTTGCGGCCGCTCGAAAATATCGAGCACGGAGCCTGCCTCGACGATGCGTCCGTCGCGCATGACGGCCACCCGGTCGGCCATCTCGGCGACAACGCCCATGTCGTGGGTGATGAGGATGATGGCGGTGCCGAATTCCTGCTTCAGCTCGCGCATCAGTTTCAGGATCTGCGCCTGGACCGTCACGTCGAGCGCCGTCGTCGGCTCATCGGCGAGAAGCACTTTGGGGCGGCACGACAGCGCCATGGCGATCATGACGCGCTGGCGCATGCCGCCGGAGAGCTCGTGCGGATATTGGTTCATGCGCCGCGCCGGATCGTTGATGTGGACAACGTCGAGCATGGCGCGGGCGCGATTTTCGACGCTGGCGCCTTCCGCGCCCTGATGCGTCCGGATCGCCTCGGTCAACTGCGCGCCGATCGAGTGTACAGGGTTGAGCGACGTCATCGGCTCCTGGAAGATCATGGCGATCTCGCCGCCGCGCACGTCGCGCATGGCCCGCTCGGACAGGCGCGGCAGGCTCTGCCGGTCGAGCCTGATGTCGCCGCCGGCGATGCGCAGCGAGGTGCGCGGCAACAGCCGCATGATCGAAAGCGCCGTCACCGACTTGCCCGAGCCGGACTCGCCGGCGATGCACAATGTCTCGCCCGGCGCCAATGCAAAGCTGATGCCGTCGATGACGCGCCGGGCGCCCTCGGGCGTCAGCGCGTCCACCGACAGATTGTCGACGGTCAGGACGGCATTTTGCTCGCCTCTGGAAACCTCCGGCATCAATTGAAGACGATTCTTGGGAAATAGAACGAGACCACCCAGTTCGGCATGTCGACGATCTCGCTGATGCGCAGGTCGCCGCAGACCGAGCAGAGCATATAGGCGTCGACGGGCTTCAGCCCATGGTCGGCGGCCAGCAGGTCGACCATGCGCATGACGCTTTCGCGCGCCGCGGTCATCAGGTCCGGCCCGATGCCGGTGGTGGCCTCGTAGCCGGCGGCGTCGAGATGGCGGGTCACCGGCCCCGGCGTTGTGAAGCGAGGGCTTTGCAGCCGCGCGTCCTTGACGAGATCGATCGTCGCCTCGACATCCATGCGGCTCTCGATGGCGGTGCCGCAGACCTCGCCGTCGCCCTGGGCGGCGTGGGTGTCGCCGATCGAAAACAGCGCGCCTTCGACCTCGACGGGCAGATAAAGCGTGGTGCCGGCGGAAAGGTCGCGGATGTCGAGATTACCGCCGACACGGCGCGGCGGCACCACCGAATGCAGGCCGGGTTCGGCAGGTGCGACGCCGATCGTGCCGGCGAAGGGCTTCAGCGGCACGCGCCCGCCAGGGCCATAGAGCGCCGGCGTCATCGCGGCGGCATCATATTTCCAGATGTGCAGGGCCGGCTCCTCGAACTGGTCGGCAAGCAGGCCGAAGCCCGGAATGTTGGCGGTCCAGCCGAGGCCCGACGGTTCGAAATGGCGCAGCGTGATCTTCAGCGCATCGCCTGGCTTTGCCCCCTCGACATAGACCGGTCCGGTCACCGGATTGACCTTGCCGAAATCCATCGCCCTGACGTCTTCGACCGTGGAGCTGGCGTTGAACTGCCCGCCACCGGAATCGAGGCACTCGAAATGGATGGTCGAGCCCGGCTTGGCCGTCAGCGCCGGCTCGAAATCGCGGTTCCAGCCGAAATGATGACTGGCGCGGTGGATGGTGTAGTCGCACTTCACGCACATGGTTTTTTCTCGTTGTCTTGGGCAAGCCGCCTCTCCCGTTCAGGCGGCATCATGGAAAGGTCCCGGCGGCGGCTGAACGCGCGCCGCCGGGGAGCGGTCTATTTGTTGACGTAGATCGCTTCGTAATCGATGACGCGGGTGGGATCGATGTAGATCTCGTCCGGCCCGCCCATGCGCTTGGACTTGGCCACCACGCGGCGCTCGTTGAACACCGGGATCCAGGGTGCGTCATTGGTCTGGATGTCGGTGAAGATCTGCGCCCAGGCCTTGTTGCGTTCCTCGGCCTTGGCCGGCACCGGCATGGCGTCGGCCGCCTGGCCGCGGGCGTCGATGTCCTTGTTGCAGTACCACGACCAGTTCCAGCCGCCGGCAACGGCGCTGCCGCAGCCCAGGATCGGCCCGTAGAAGTCGGACGGATCCGGGAAGTCGGCGATCCAACCGAGACCGCCCGACCAGACCATCGGCGCCTGCCCCTGCGTGCCGCCGGCGGCAAGTACATTCGGGTTGGCCACCGCCTTGATCTCGGCCTTGACGCCGATCGCCGCCAGGTCCTGCTGGATCGCCTGGGTGATGCGCGGCTGCGGGTCGGTGTTGGAGGTGTAGATCTGCGTCGAGAAACCGTCCTTCAACCCGGCTTCGGCGAGCAGCGCCTTGGCCTTTTCGGGATCGTAGGCGTAGCCCTTGTAGTTCTGGTCGAAGCCCGGCATCAGCGGCGGCAGCACCTGGCTGGCCGGCGTGGCGCGGCCGTTGATGATGCGCACGATGCGGTCCTTGTTGATGGCCATGTTGACGGCCTGCCGCACCTTGGCGTTGTCGAAGGGTTTTACCTGGGTGTTCAAGGTGACATAGCTGGTCTCGAGCTGCTGGCGATCGACGATCATGCCCTCGAACTCGGCCGACTTTTTCATCTCCAGGTATTTCGCCGGCGGGATGCCGTCGCCGGCGATGTCGACCTCGCCCTTCTGCAGGCGCAGCAGCGCCACCAGCGGCTCCTGGCCGACCTCGACGGTGAAGCTATCGACATGCGGCCGGTCCTTGACGAAATAGTCGGGGTTCTTCTGGAAGACGAGGCGCTGGCCGATCGTCCATTCCTTGAGCGTGAAGGCGCCGCTGCCGACCGGGTGCTTGCCGAAGTCGCCATTGGCGGCTTCCACGGCCTCCTTCGGCACGACGGAAGCAAAGTTCAGCGCCAGCACGTTGAGGAAGGTGGCGTCGGGCTGCGACAGGGTGAACTTGACCGTGTGGTCGTCGACCGCGGTGATGCCGTCCAACGTGTCGACGGTGCCGGCGGTCATCTTGTCGGCGCCGACGATCGAGTGGAAGAAGCCGGCGCCAGGGCCTTGCGTCTTCGGATTGACCGCGCGCTCGATCGACCATTTCACGTCCGCCGCCGTCACCTCGCGGCCATTGGTGAACTTGACGCCGGGATGCAGCTTGAAGGTGTAGATCTTGCCGTCATCGGAGACGTCGTAGCTGTCGGCAAGCGCCGGCCCGAGTTCCGTTGTGCCGGGCTTGTAGTCGACCAGGCGCGAAAACAGCGCGTTGATCATCGACCAGTTCTGCCAGTCATAGCCGACGGCCGGGTCGAGCGTGGCGATGTCGTCCTTGTAGGTGACGATGATGTCGCCGCCATTGGTCGGCGTGTCGGCAAAGGCAAGCTTGGCCGGCACCAGGGCCGAGGTGGCGAGCAAGGCCGCCAGGCCTATTCTTTTGGCGAATTTGTTCATTGAGTTCACTCCTCTGTTGGTCTTGTTGGTTATTGGCTGCGGATGCGCGGGTCGACGAAGGGCGCAACGAAGTCGGCGAGCAGATTGCCGAGCACAATGGCCAGCGCCGAGACCAGGGTGACACCCATGATGATCGGCACGTCGACCTGCTGGATGGCCTGCCAGGCGAGCTGGCCGATGCCGGGCCAGCCATAGACGGCCTCGACCACAACCACCCCGCTCATGAACTGGCCGATGTCGATGCCGACCATGGCGATAATCGGCAAAAGCGCGTTGGGCAGCGCATGGCTGAGCACCACGCGGCGGCCGCTGAGGCCCTTGGCATGGGCGGTGCGCACATAGTCCTGGCGCAGCACTTCGATCATCGCCGAGCGCACCATGCGCGCGTACCATCCGGCGCCGAGCACGCCGAGCGTCAGCGCCGGCAGCACGACATGGCGCGCCGTGCCGAAGCCGGACATCGGGAACCAGCCGAGCGTGGCGGCAAAGACGTACAATAGCAGCAGCGCGACGACGAATTGCGGCGACGAGACGCCGACGAAGGACAGCATCATGATCGAGCGGTCGACGAAGCCGCCGCGCCAGACCGCGGCGATGATGCCGAAGGTCAGGCCAAGCGCGACCTCGACGACGATGCCGGCGGCCATCAGCATCAGCGTCGCCGGCAGGCGCGCCAGGATCAGCGGCAGTACTTGCGTCTTCTGCGTATAGGAGCGGCCGAGATCGCCATGCAGCAAGGAGCCGACATAATGCAGGAACTGCATGACCAAGGGCTGGTCGAGGCCGAGCTCGTGGCGGATGGCGGCCACCATCTGCGGTGTCGCGGAGCGCCCGGCAATCAGCACGGCGGGGTCGGCCGGCAGGTAATAGAGCAAAAGGAAGGTGATGGCCGCGACGCCGAGCAGGATCAGCACGGCCTGGACGAGACGGCGGGCAAGGAACACGGCCATCGTCACAGCCTCCCGCGCTGGGTCGGGTCGAGGATGTCGCGCAAGGCGTCGCCGATCAAATTGAACGACAACGCCGTGGCGAGGATGATCGCGCCGGGGATGAACACCAGCCAGGGCGCATCCTGGAAATAGCTCTGGCTTTCGAAGATGATGTTGCCCCAGGAGGGCTGCGGCGGCTGCACGCCGATGCCGAGGAAGGACAAGGTCGCCTCGAGCAGCACCGTGGTGGCGATGCCGAGCGTGCCCCAGACGATCGCCGTCGGCATCAGATGCGGCAGGATGTGCAGAAAGATGATGCGGCTGTTGCCGGCGCCGAGCGAGCGCTCGGCGACGATGAAGTCGCGCTCCACCAGGCCCCGCGTTTCGGTGTAGACGATGCGGGCGACCTGCACCCAGTTCACCAGGGCAATCACCATGGCGACGATCCACAGGCTGGGTTTGAGCAGCGCCGCGAGCGCGATTGCAAGCAGCAGCGCTGGGAACGCCATCATCAGGTCGGTGAAACGCATCAAGAGATTGCCGATTGCGCCGCGCAGATAGCCGGCGAGCAGCCCGACCAGGAGGCCGATCGCGACGGCGACGCCATTGGCGACGAGACCGATGATGAGCGACGTGCGGGCGCCGAACAGCACGCGGGAGAAGAGGTCGCGGCCGAGCGTGTCGGTGCCGAACAGATGCTCGCCGCCCGGCGGCAGCGGCGCGCCTTCGAGCGACAGGCCGTCGGTGAGCTGGTTGTCCGGCGAGAAGTGCACGATCCATGGCGCGAAGAGCGCCGCAAGCAGAACGATCGCAACCACGATCAGCCCGAACAGGGCGGAAGGCCGTCTGACAAGTTCGCGCAGGACCCGCATGCTTACATCGCCCGCGGCACGGGCTCGTGCCCGGCGACGATTGCCGCAGCGACGTGCTCGACGGTGAGCCGGCGCTGCATGGCGAGGTGACACAGGATGCGATAGGCGCCGGCCTCGTCCGTGCCCTGCGCGGCCACAATGGAGCGCATCGCGTCATAGACGATCGGCCGCAGCCGCAGACGCTCCTCGAGGCCGGCGATGCGCGCCCGCACCGCCGTGCGTTCGTGGTGGGCATGTGTGGCGAGCACCAGCGCCGGGTAGACCGAGGAGGCGACGACCGGCTTTGCCATGATCGCCCCGGCGCCCTTTGCCAGCGCCCAGGCGATGCGGCCCGGCGCTTCGGAACCAAGCAGTGCTACCACAGGAACGGGCGCGTCGTCGCCATCCCATGGCAACAGGTCGTCCCAGCCCTGGTCGGCGTCGACGAGGACGATATCGGCCGGCGTCTCGGCAAGATCGAGTGGCTTCCACTGCACCAGGGCGGTGACGCCCAGACGTTCGAGCTGTCGCTTCAGGCGCTCGATGTTGTCGTCGGCGCGATGCAGGATCGCGGCGCGCCAGGAAACGAAATTCGGCGTCCGCGTCATTGCACCACCCTCAGATGCGGGGCGTGCTGGATGGGCAGCGTGCCGACGAGATACGGGTCGGCGGCGATGGCGCCATGCGAGGCGATGATGTCGAAGCCGGAGCGCTCATTGATGCGGCCGAGATGGAAGGGCAAGGCGGCATGATTGGTGCGCGGATCGATAGCCAGCGTCCCGAGCACGGTCTGCCGCGGCCGGGCATGCAGGAAGCCGCGCACGCTGGCCGGATCGTCGCGGCCGGCCTCCGAAACCGCCTCGGCGAAAAGTATTACGGCGGCGTAGGCGCCGGCGAAGAAGCTGGAGACGCGCCGCTCACCGCCGAAGCGGGCAGCGACGCGTTGCTTGAAGGCGTGGTTTTCGCGCGACGCCAGGCTTTCGAAATAGGAAGCCGTCGAGAGCTGGCCGACGGCCACGCCCGGCTCGATCTCGCCCAGCTCGCATTCCGTCAGGTCGCAGCTCAGCACCGGGCAGCGTTCCGGCGCGAAGGCGGGATCGCGCTCGGCCAACCGCTTGACGGCGGCAAGGAAGGCATAGCTCGAAGGGCCGATCATGTTGTTGAGGATGAAATCCGGCCGGTGACGCTCCAGATCGGCGATCAGCAGGCCGACATCGGTCTCCTCGATCGGCAGACAGCGCTCGCCCAGCACCTCGCCGCCGGCGCGCAGCAGAAGCTCGCGCGCCAGCCGGTTCATCTCCCAGCCCCAGACGTAATTGGCGCCGGCGAGATAGACGCGCTTGCCGTGGCGGGGCAGCATATAGTCGAACAGCGGTATCAGATGCTGGTTGGGACAGGCGCCGGTGTAGATGACGTTCTCGTTGGCCTCGAAACCTTCATAGGGGCAGATGTACCAGAGCAGCCCGTCATATTTCTCGACCAGCGGGATGACGTCCTTGCGCGACAGCGAGGTGATGGTGCCGATCACATTGCGGCAACCTTCGTCGCGCAGCATGGTGCGGATCAGATCGAGGTAGCGCTCCGGCTGCCCGGCGGGATCGCCGAAGACCGGCTCGATGCGCACCGGGCTGCCGGCTTTCTCGAGTTCCTCGATGGCGAATTCGGCGCCGGCGCGGCAGTCGCGGCCGATCGCCCCGTAGGGACCGGTGGTCGAATAGAGGATACCGACCCTGAAAATCTTCACCCGGACCTCAAAAAACAAAGGCCCCACACGCACCCCATGCTCGATGAGACGCGGTGGGGCCATGCTGCCCTTGTCCGGCCTTGCCGGACGCGATGTGTTACGCGGAAAAATGTGCGCTTGCGAAATAGAACACGAGCGAGCGCACGCTTGTCAACGGCCAGACGCTTGAATCATGCGTACTCAGCGGCTGGTGGGGTGTCCGCTTTCGGGAAGCAACGAAGCCTACCCTTGCCGTGGCGGCGTTGTGAATCGCAGTCAATTCCGGATAGTGTCTCAGTTTGAAATTTGATCAGGATGGATGGCCGAAGACGGCGGTAATAAGTGCGAGCCCACCGAAACTGCAGATAAAGACAAGGGCGCCATACGCGATCACTCGGCGCGCGGTTAGGAAACGAGGCGACCAAAAGTCAGCATACCGACGTGTATCTCGCTTTCCCCATCGTTCACTCCATGGAAGATTCTGCTCATCAATCGATCCATAAGAATCGGTCCGCAAAAAAATGCTCAACATTGCAATGATGATGGCTGCGGCGCTCAGGAACGCGACCACAAAGAAGAAAGTTACTGGAATAAACAGATGAGGATTGCTCGCCCACTCGTACTTCAAATTTCCTCACTCCGCTTTTTGTAAGGACCGCGCTTGCCCGTCGTCAATCACGTAGTCGGCGTCCTTGCCTGTAGCAATGCGCATGACGCAGACGGCATTGCCGATCACGTCGGCGGGGCGCTTCTGGCCTTTAGGTCGGTGGGCATTAGCGTGGGTATTCCAAAACGATGACGTAGCCAGACGGCGACGTGATGGGGCCAATTTCTGTCGGAATATCCCGCTTGGGCTGCCAGATAACGTTGATGATCCGACTGCCCTCTTCGCCCAAGCTGTGGAGAAGCGTTTTTAACCTCTCAACGTCGTCTGGGCATGTCTGGACGGTATATGACACGCAAACCTCCTATGCTTTGCGCTAACCATATGGGCGTTTGCACAAGTCAGCCAACCGAATTAGGCGTTGGCGCAAATTTCAAACTGAGACACTACCCAATTTCGCTGCCCAATCCCCTAAATGTGATCCGACGAACCCTACCCAGGGCGTGGTCATCCCCTACCCTTCTCCCAAGCAAGCCCCGTCTCCGCGCGGATTCCATCGCCAGCCAGGGAGGCTCGAATGCTCACCCTTACCGTCAACGGGCAATCGCGCGACGTCGACGTGCCGGAGGACATGCCGCTTTTGTGGGTGTTGCGTGACCATCTCAACCTGGTCGGCACCAAATATGGCTGCGGCGTCGCGCAATGCGGCGTCTGCACCGTGCATGTCGCCGGCAAGCCGGTGCGGTCTTGCCAATTGACCGTCGGCGATGTCGGCACGCGCGCGGTCGTCACCATTGAAGGGATCGGCCGCACGCCGAACGGCGCCAAGTTGCAGCAGGCCTGGATGGAGATCGCCGTGCCGCAATGCGGCTATTGCCAGGCCGGGCAGATCATGTCGGCGACGGCGCTGCTCGATACCAACCCCGAGCCCGACGATGCCGACATCGATGCGGCGATGGCCGGCAACCTGTGCCGCTGCGGGACCTATATCCGCATCCGTCGCGCCATCAAGAACGCCGCCGCCAAATCGGCCTGACCATGAGAAAAGCGATCGGCATCCTCGTTGCAGTCGTTGTGGTTGCCGCGCTGGGCTTCGCGGGCTGGCTTTTGCTTGGCCGCAATCCGCTTGCGTTCGCCGGCGGCTCGACCGTGGCGCTGGCCGACTATAATGGCGGGACCGTGGCCGGCGTGCCTCCTCAGCTTGCCAGCGCCGATCTCGTGAAGCGCGGCGAGTATCTCACCCATGCCGCCGACTGCCAGGCCTGCCACACCGCGCCGGGCGGCGCGCCGTTCGCCGGCGGCTTCGCCTTCAACATGCCGTTCGGCACGATCTATTCCACCAACATCACGCCGGACAAAGAGACCGGTATCGGCAGCTACAACGACGCCGAGTTCCTGGCGGCGGTGCACCGTGGCATTCGCGCCGATGGTGCAAAGCTCTATCCGGCCATGCCCTACGCCTCCTACAGCCTGATGACCGACGCCGACGCGCTGGCGATCAAGGCTTATTTGTTCACGCTCAAGCCGGTTAACGCGCCGGCAAAGCCGAACCAATTGTCCTGGCCGTTCAACCAGCGCAGCCTGATTGCGCTGTGGAATGTGGCGTTCAATCGCGACGAGCGCTTTCGCCCCAACACCGGCCAGAGCCCGCAATGGAACCGGGGCGCGTATCTGGCCGAAGCCATGGGCCATTGCGGCGAGTGCCACACGCCGCGCAACCTTGCCTTTGGGCTCGACAATCACGGCAAATTCGCCGGCGCGCTCACCGCCGGCTGGCGCGCCTACAACATTTCAAGCGACAAGGTTTCGGGCCTCGGCGACTGGAGCGACGAAGACCTTTACGCCTATCTCTCGACCGGTCATGCCAATGGCCATGGCGGCGCCGCCGGGCCGATGGGCGAAGCCGCAGACGATAGCCTGAGTTACCTGGTGCCGGACGACACCCATGCGCTGGTCGCCTATCTGCGCAGCGTGCCGGCCCATGCCAGCGACCTGCCGCGCACCGTCACGACAGCAGCACCGGCTTCCTACAAGCAAGGCGTCGTGGCCGACGCCAATATACGCGGCGAAAAGATTTTCGCCGGCGCTTGCGCCTCCTGCCACGACTGGACGGGCGTCAGCCCGGTCACCGGCTTTGCCACGCTGACGGGCGTGCGCGCGGTGAACGATCCCAGCGCCACCAATGTGGCGCAGACGGTCATCAACGGCGTCAGCCGCACCACGGCGGACGGCAAAATATTCATGCCGGCCTTCGGCGAGGGTTATTCGAACGACGACATCGCCGCCGTTGCCAACTACGTCACCGCACGCTTCGGCGCCAAGGGCGCGCATCTGACGGCCAAGGATGTGGCTGGCCTGCGCGAGCAGGCGGCGCAGCAATCGAAGGACGCTCCCAATGGCTGACACCCAAACCAGTTTCGCTCAGTCCGACGTCTATCTCTCAGCGCTGCTCAACGAGGTCCATTCGGTGGCGGCGAACACGGCGATGACGATGGGACGCCGCGCCTTCTTCAAGCTGACCGGCGCGGGCGTGGCGGGGCTGGTGCTGGGCTTCCACCTCGGCGACACCGCCTTCGCGGCCGAGCCCGCCAGCGGCAATGCCGCCGATGCCAAAGA
This sequence comes from Mesorhizobium sp. ORM8.1, assembly GCF_053005525.2. Lineage (NCBI taxonomy): Bacteria > Pseudomonadati > Pseudomonadota > Alphaproteobacteria > Hyphomicrobiales > Phyllobacteriaceae > Mesorhizobium > Mesorhizobium sp. ORM8.1. The sequence continues at coordinate 916,785 of NZ_CM132600.1, forward strand.
CCAGGCGATGAACGCTTTCATCCGCATCGCGCCCGATAACACGATCACCATCTATTCGAAATGCCCGGAGATCGGACAGGGCATCAAGACGTCGTTCGGCGTTATCATCGCCGACGAGCTCGATGCCGACTGGACGCACGTCGTGATGGAACAGGCCGACATCAATCCGAAAGTCTATGGCAGCCAGGGCGCGGGCGGCTCGACGTCGATCCCGCGCGCCTGGAACCAATTGCGCCAGGCCGGCGCCGGCGCCAAGGCGATGCTGGTTGCCGCCGCCGCGCAAGCGTGGGCGGTCGATCCATCGCAGATCACCGCGCAGGATTCGGTGCTGACCCACACCGCCAGCGGCCGTTCCGCCACCTATGGCTCGCTTGCCGCGGCGGCCGCGAAAATGCCTGTGCCCGACCCCAAGAGCCTGAAGCTGAAGACCCGCGCGCAATACCGCCTAATCGGTAAGCGCTATCGCGGCGTCGACGATCCCAAGGTGGTCAGCGGCCAGCCGCTGTTCGGCATCGATGTCCAGCGTCCCGGCATGGTCTATGCCACCTACACCAAATGCCCCGCGGCGGGCGGCAAGGTGAAATCCTTCAACGCCGACGAGATCAAGGCCGGGCCTGGCGTGCTCGATGCCTTCGCCGTCGAGGGCACGGGCCTGGCGGTCGAGGTGATGCCGGGCGTCGCCATCATCGCCAGGGACACGTGGAGCGCCTTCCAGGCCCGGGACAAGCTCCGGGTCGACTGGGATCTCAGCGAAGCCTCGAAGGATTCTTCCACACGCTTCTCGGCCGATGCGAGGAAGATCGCTATGAATTTCCCGCAAAAGCCTGATGACAATGTCGGCGACGTCGACAAGGCCTTCGCCAATGCCGCCAAGACCATCGAGGCCTATTACGAATATCCCTTCGCCGCCCATGTGCCACTGGAGCCGATGAACACCACCGCGCACTGGCATGACGGGATCATGGAGCTGTGGGTGCCGACGCAGCAGCCCGATCGCGGCCTGCCGCTGATCGGCAAGGTTGCCGGCGTCGCACCCGAGAAAGTCGTGATGCATCAGACCCGCGTCGGCGGCGGTTTTGGGCGGCGGCTGGTCAACGACTATGCCTGCGAGGCGGCGGCCATCGCGCTCAAGGTCAACGCGCCGGTCAAGCTGCAATGGAGCCGCGAGGACGATTTCGCGCACGACTTCTACCGGCCCGCCGGCTACCACCAGTTCAAGGGCGCGGTCGACAAGAACGGCCGGCTCGACGCCTGGCAGGAGCATTTCATCACCTTCACCGCCGACGGCAAGAAGGAAGCCTCGGGCGCAAACCTCACCGACAATCTCCGATACTCGATCAAGGCGCCCAATCTGCGCCGCGGCAAGACGATGTTCCCGCTGAAAATCCCGACCGGCGCCTGGCGCGCGCCGGGCGACAATGCGCAGGTCTTCGCCGCGCAGAGCTTCATGCACGAATTGTCGCTCGCTTCGGGGCGCGACCATGTCGAGTTCCTGATCGACGCGGTGAACCGTGACGTGCCCGAACTCGTGGCCAAGGACAAGAGCGTCAATTTCAGCCCTGGCCGGGCGACCGATGTCATCAAGCTGTGCGCCGACAAGGCCGGCTGGGACAAGACGCTGCCCAGGGGCAGCGGCCTGGGGTTCGCCTGGTGCTATTCGCATGCCGGTCACGTCGCACAAGCCGTCGAGCTCAGCGTCGACGCCGACAAGCGGATCAAGATCGCCCGCATCGTGGTGGTTCTCGATGTAGGCCCGATCATCGACATGGCCGGCTCCGAAGCGCAGGCGCAAGGCGCGTCGACCGACGCGCTGTCGACGGCGATGGGCCTCAAGATCACCATCGAGAACGGCCGCATAGAGGAGCAGAATTACAACGCCTATCCGATCCTGCGCATGCCGTTCGCGCCAATGACCATCGATGCCTATTTCATCCAGTCGGACAATCCGCCGACCGGCATGGGCGAACCCGCCTTCCCGGCGCTGGCGCCGGCGCTCGGCAACGCGATCTTCGCCGCCACCGGCGAACGTGTGCGACGCCTGCCGCTGCGCGACCTCGGCTATTCGCTGGCGGTTTAGAGCGATTCCAGGAAAAGTGTGAGCGGTTTTCCGCCAGGAATTGCACAAAAACAAAGAGTTAGAGCGCTTCGCCGTTTCCGTGAAACGGTGAAACGCTCGCCCGATGCACGCCTCCGAACCTACTTCCCGCGCCGTTCTTCCGGCCCTGAGCCTGAGCCCCACAGCGCGCGCTGCAGCAGGCTGCGCTTCTTCTTGCGCGGCGCAAGCTCGATGTCGCTGACCAGTTGCGCCCCGCCCTTCTGCCTTTCCAGCGTGATCTTGCGCGTGTGAAACACTTCGAGCTCGGCGCGGTGCGCGACGCTGATGACGGTGACCTTGGGCAGTTCGCCGATCACCGTCGCCATCATCTGGTCCTGGCTCTTCTCGTCCAGCGCCGAGGTCGCCTCGTCCAGCACGACGATGTCGGGGGCGTGCAGCAGCAGGCGCGCGAAGGCCAGGCGCTGCTTTTCGCCACCCGACAGCGTCTGGTCCCAGGGCGCTGCCTCCCCAAGCCGGGTTTTCAGATAACCGAGGCCGACCTTGTCCAGCGCGGCCTTGATCTCGGCCGCTTTCCAGTTTTTGGCCGGAGCGGGATAGGCGGTGGCGCGACGCAGCGTGCCGGACGGGATGTAGGGGCGTTGCGGCAGCATGAATAACCGCCGTTCAGGATGGAAATTGACGCTGCCGCTGCCCCATGGCCACAGTCCGGCGATGGCGCGCACCAATGTCGACTTACCGGTGCCGGATTCGCCCGAAACCAGCACGCGCTCGCCGGGTTCGATCACCACCTCGGTTTCCTTGACCACCGAGGTGCCGTCGTCGAGTGTGACGGAGAGATCGTCGAGGACAAGTATCGCGCTGCCCTTGGTCTCGCCATGCTTGATGCGGCCGAGCTCCTGCGATTGCTCGGCCCGCTCCAGCCCATCGAGCGACATCATCAGCGAGGCGATACGATGCGCCGAGGCATTCCAGTCGGCCAATCGCGGATAATTGTCGACCAGCCAACCGAAAGCGCCCTGCACGATGGCGAAGGCGGACGCGGCCTGCATGACCTGGCCGAGCGTCATCGAACCGTCGAGGAATTTTGGCGCGCACAAAAGCACCGGAACGACAGGCGCGAACAGGCTGGATCCCTGCGAGACCAGCGCGGTGCGCATGTACTGGCCGGTGAGGCTCGCCCAGCGCTGCAGCACGCCACCGAAGGTCCGGTCGATGCCGGCATTCTCCTCCTCCTCGCCGCCTAACAACGCAATGCTCTCGCCGTTTTCGCGCACCCGCGTCAGCACGTAGCGGAATTCGGCTTCCGACTGGTTCTTGTCCTCTGAGAGCTGCACGAAACGGCGGCCGATCGCGAACATCGAGGTCGAGGTGATCCCTGCATAGATGATGGCGGTGACGACGAGGAAGCCAGGCACGGTAATGGTCGAACCGCCAAGCGTAAAGCTCAGCGAGCCGCCGATGGTCCACAAGACGACGATAAAGGTCGAGGCCGACAGGAAGGCGGCAATGACGCCGGCGATGAAATCGACGGGCGATTCGGTGGCGACGCGCAGATCCTCCGAAATGCGGGCTTCCGGGTTGGCATGGTCGCCCTTGACGAGGTTGAGCTGGTAGTAGCGGCCGTGGTCGAGCCAGCGCGCGATGACCGATGTGGTCAGCCAGGAGCGCCAGCGCCGCTGCATGGTCATGCGCATATAGACCTGCGCCACCACAAGGCTGATGCTGCAGGCGACCAGCGGCAGGAAGACGGCGCTCAGCACATAGACGGTATGGGCGTCACGCCTTTCGATGGCGTCGAAGATGGCGCGGTTCCATCGATTGATGCCGTACTGGAAACCGACATTGACGCCGATCATGACCAGAAGCCCGATCGTCAGCAGCCAGGCGAACTTGTCGCCATGCCTGCCCCAGTAGCCGCGTCCGGTGATCCAGAAGCGTCTCAGTAGGTATTTCTTGCGCGCCTTTTCGGCCTCCTCGCGCGACTGTTGTCGATCGGGCTCGATCGGATCGGGCGGCGGCGCTTCCTGAGTGTTTGGATCGGCTGCTGCCTCGACGGCCGGCGCCTTCTTGCGGCGCGGTTTTGGCTTCTGCTCCGACTGCGTGTTCTCGGGCAGCCCGTTGTCCAGCGCCGGCTTGGCGCCGACAGACCTTTGGTCAGGCGATGTGCCGTTTCCAGAGGTTTTGCTTTCGAGCGGAAGCTTGGTATCCGATTTCGCCTGGTCCGACGCTTTTTGGCCGGCAGCCTTTTGACTTGAAGCTTTCGATTCAGGCGCATCCCGGTGCAACGTCTTGCGACGCGGCTTTGCTCGCCGCGGCTTCTCAGCGCCACCTGACCTGGCGCCACCGGCCGACTTCGGTTTGGGTTTCGCCTCGGACATGCGCCCTGACAACGGGCTCGAAATCAAAGGTTTCATCATGGCCGCCCAACAGGAACCGCCGTCATTCCGCTCGGTTGAACGATGTCGACTGGCACCGATCGCCCAGCGGAGGGAAAGATCAGGCAGCGTTGCCGCTTTGGCGATTGCGTGCCGGGTCGAAGAGCGTTTCGGCGGCGACGGAATTGCCGGCCACGCTGAAGGCAAGCGCATCGGCGATCGGAAGTGCCGCCGAGAAGAGGAAGCCTTGCGCGATCGTGCAACCCAGCGAGCGCAGGATCATGCGGTCGGCGTCGGTCTCGACGCCCTCGGCCATCACCTCGATGCCGAGCGTGCGCCCGAGGCCGATGACCGCCTCGACGAGCGCCTGGTCCTCGACCGACTTCGCAAGGTCGCGCACGAAATCCTTGTCGATCTTGATCTTGCGGATGCGGCTGTCCTTCAGCGACACCAGCGTCGAAAAGCCGGTGCCGAAATCGTCGAGCACGATCGAAATGTCGGCATCCGCCAGGCGGCCGACCTTTTCGTCGACGCGGTCGCGGTCGACCGGTGCTTCTTCCGTGATCTCTATCTCGAGCATGGCGGCGGGCACGCCTCTCGCCTTCAGGCCGTCCAGGATCATGTCGTCGACATTGCCTGCCTCGAGCTCACGCGGCGACAGGTTCATCGCCACCCGGACATCATGACGCCCCTTCTTTACCAACGCCGCGATCATCGAGCAGCAATTGAGGAACACGGTCTCGGTCAGCAGCGACAGCAGGCCAGTTTCGCGCGCTGCTGTGACGATCTCGGGTGGGGAAATCGGCCCGTGGACGTCATGCTGCCAGCGCAGCAGCGCTTCGAAGCCGACCACCGCACTGGTGTCCAGCCGCATCACGGGCTGGAACCAGGAGCAGAGCGCGCCGGCCTCGATGGCGCCGCGCAGGTCGCGCTCGATGCACTGCTTGCGCTCGAGCGCCTGGTCGAGCTCGGCATCGAACAGGCAGTATTCGTTCCTGCCGCTGCGCTTGGCCGCATAGAGCGCGAAATCGGCCCTCAGCAGCATCTCGGTCAATCGCGGCTTTTCCGATACATAGATGCCGATCGAGGCGCCGACACGCACCGATTTCAATGCCGGATCCGGACTTGCGATGGCGGCGATGATCGCGGATGCAAGCGGGCCGGTCGAATGCAGGAATCCGCCGGTGGGGAAAAGCAGGACGAACTCGTCGCCGCCGATGCGCGCGATCGTCGCGCCTTGTGGGGCATGGTCCTCTATCCGGCGCGCAACCTTGACCAGCAGATCATCGCCGATGTTGTGGCCATAGGTGTCGTTGACCGATTTGAAGCCGTCCAGGTCGATCAGCATGGCCACGAACGGGCCGTCGGCAAGTCCGAGCTGGCCAATGGCCTGATCGAGCCCATGCCGGTTGAGCAGGTTGGTCAGCGGATCGCGCCTGGAGTTGCGCTCCATCTCGGCGGCGAATTCCCGCGCCTCGTATTTGAGACGGCTGGTCTCGCGGAAGCGGTCCTGCCCGATGAGCGAGCTTCTGATCATCCCGCCGAGGAAAAGCACAACCGTGAAGGCGAGCACATAGTTTTCGAGACCGCCTTTCGCAGCCAGGCATCCGGCGGCGATCAGAAGCGGCAGCACAATGAAGTTGATCGAAGTCCGCGCGTAGGACGGGCTGTAGGTGACCGAACCGGCCGACGTGCCGGCGAGCACGATCAGATAAAGCGGCGCCTGGGGCGTGGTGTAGCCGTCCGACAGCACGGCCAGGAAAGACCAGGCAGCGCCCGACGCCAGCGCCAGCCGGCCGTAAAGCGAAAGCCGGGCGCCGACCGCCAGCCGGGTCGAGTCGGCTGTATCCGATTGGGCCGCTGCAAGCGCCACGCGCGCGACGTTTATCGCGCTGATCGCGGCGAACCACAGCACCGCGGCAAGGCGGCCGCCCGAAAGCAGCTGCACGGCCAGGATCAGCGCCGAGAGCACCGTGCCGATGGGCATCGAAATGAAAATGCCCTTGCGCAGATCGGCGAGCTGGTCGCGGGAAATCCCGGCGGCCACGGCTTCGCTCTGCGCCCGGGGATCGGGGCCCGCGACCAGCCGCTCATAGTGTCTCGCCATGCTCTTAGTGGTTAGGCGAGCGGGATGAAAATCGTGTTAAGGATTTCAGCGCTTTACGGTGGATTTACGCGATCGTGACAACGCGGCCTACGAATGCCTGGCAAATACCTCTCGATAATGTGTATGGCCGACGTTTAAGACTTCGCTTATCAACGATGCAACATTGCTTATCCATAGCTCCCGGACGGCATCGTCCGGGGAAGAATTTTTTTGACGAATTGCGGGAGGGGATGCTTCAGGGCGCGACACATTGGCGTTCCGGAGCGAATGACGGCGATCCCAACATCTTGAAATCCGGCATCAACGCGGGCCACTGCGTGGATCCAACATTTTATTTGTTGTCCGACATTTCCGATTTGATCAGGTTTCCATGTCGCATCTTTTATTTATACTTGCCCTCGCATTCATTGCCTGGCGTTGGAGCAGGCGCCTGCGTCCGAAGAAAGACATTCGACCGGATGCCGATCGGCCCGGTTCGCCGCTGGCCGCATCCACTGATGATGACGACGATGAGGTCGAGGAAACCGATGTCGCCGGGCTGGTCTCGAACCTGTTTGGCGCGAAAGGCCAGGATCTTATCGACCAGGCCGTCGAACGGGTCATCCGTGATTCCAGGGCCGGCGCCGGCCGCGAATACCCCCAGGCGATTGAACCGATCGTCAAGGCGCTCTCATCAGCGAGGCCCAAGGCGCGCGACCAACGGCGGGTCAAATATCTGCTCGACAGCGATGCGGGCTACCGGCAGCGCACCGACCGCACCGCACGGCTTGAGCAATCCTTCAGGGGCAAGGGCCTGTGTTCACCGCGCCAGGCAACAAACAAATGACCTAAGCGGACGCCGTGTTGGTGGCGCCAACCAGGTCCGCTCAGCCGCAAATCGACGGTTTCAACACAACGGAGGGCAATTCAAAATGGCTATCACCAGACAGGTCATCACGTCACTGCAGCGCGACGGCACGGACGCATTGGGCACCAGGACCGTGGCGATGAAGATCGTCGACGAGAGCATCGTTTCAGGCTCGCTGCTGACTGTCGAAAGCAACCATTTCTGCATCCTGAAGTCGCGCGGCGCGGTGCTCAACGTCTACGAGACCGGTCAATATGCGCTGCAGACGCCCGACAAGCCGCTGGTCGGTTCGATCGTCCAGGGATTTTTCGGCGGCTCGTCGCCCTGGGTCTACGAAGTCATCTACATCAATCGCTCCAAGCTCCTGGTGCGCAACGAGGGCATTGCCACCAGCGCCGAGATGGCCGAGATGTCCTATGTCGTGGATTACTACATCCACATCGACAGCAAGGAAGAGGCGCTCGATCTCATCACCCACATGCCTTTCGCGGGCGCGGTGATCGATACCAAGGAAATCGCCGACTATGCCGGACCGGCCATCGAGCAGGCGATCAACCAGATCATCCAGGTCACCAAGATGGAGAACATCAACGAGCGCATCAGCGATGTGCGCGAGGCGGTGAAGCTGCACCTCACCGATTTCCTAAAAGTCTACGGCATCATGCTCAACGACCTCAAGGTGCTGATCACGCCGCGCGACGAGCGCATGCGCGAGCTGATCTCGCTGCAGGCGATCGGCCTCAGCCCGATCGAGGCGGTGCGCTATTATTTGGCGTTGCGCATGGCCGACAAAGGCCTGGTTTCGGCGCCCAACGCCGCGGCCGGCGTGCCCTTCCAGATCGGCGGCCAGCCGACCGGCTTCTATCCGCTCGGCGATGAAGTGGGCGCCACCAGATGAGCCGCTTCTACGAGGCCGGGCCGCTCGCAAAAGTCGGCATCAACCTTTTCTACGGCTATGGCTACAATTTCTACCGCCAGGAAAACCAGTTGCGGTCCGACGACCAGCGGGTGCGCCAGATGGCGTGCACGCTGCTCGGGCGCGCTCGGGCGGCGATAGACGACGCCGAGAGCCGCTACCGCCGCGAGAACATTGCCCCGCCGACGCGGGCCAATCCGTTTCCCGACGGGACAATCGTCGCCAATGCCCAGGCGCTCGAGCGGCTGGGCCGCGAGGTCGGCGCGCTCGAAGGCCTGATCCGCCACCAGCCGGTGCCGGAGAACGACCGCATGATGCAGCGCTACCGGCAGGAAGCCGCAACACTCGCCGCGCTCGCCGACAAGGATGCGGTTCTCGTCGGCCAGGCGGACCTGTTGCGGTCGATCGTCGAAGGCGCCGCCGGCGACAAGATCCTGGCCGGCAAACGCGAAATCGAGGAGGGCATCGCCGCCATCACGGCGACATTGCACGATCGGCAAACGTTCTTGTCGTGAGGAGCATATTGCGTCCACCATCCGACTCGCCTCGTTGCTTTCTCGCTATCGGATTCGGTCCGCGTGGCTGGAACCAATGACGGGCCAAAAGTGTTTACGCTGACCTGCCTGGACGACCGGGCATGCTGCCATCTTGAGGAGTTGCCACCATGAACCTTTCGTCCGGATTCCATTCCGTCGCTGTCGCGGCGATCGCCGCCGCGGGCGTCAGCCTTGCCAGCGCCGCGCATGCCGATTCAGGCACGATCCGTTTCGCCGTCTACAAGGCGGCCTTCTTCATCGGCGGCTCCGGCGGCGAAGGCACGCTGACCTTCCATGGCAAACGCTATCCGATCTCGGTCGGCGGCGTCTCGGGCGGCCTCGCCTTCGGCGCTTCCAAGACCTATTTCCAGGGCACCGTGCGCCACATTCGCCGCGCCAGCGACGTGACCGGCGTCTATGGTGCTGCCGGCGGCGGCGGCACGATCGGCAAAGGCGCCCAGGTGATCGTCATGACCAATGACAAGGGAGCGCAGCTCGAGCTCTCCGGCCGACAGGTGGGCCTGCAGGTCAATGCCGATCTCAGCGGCATCAGCATCGCGCTGAAGCGGTAATTCGCTCAAGCCCAGGCGAGCGGCTTTTCAGCCGGTCGCCCTCCTTTTCTTCCTTAAAACAGCCGAGCGGCTTTTCAGCCGGTCGCCCCCACTTTTCTTCCAAGCTTAAAACAGCCGGCCGGGTTTATTACGGCCGACCGCCCTCTTCCAAAGCTTTAAACACCGCGAATTGCGCGTCGAACGCCCGCTTGAAAGCCGGCCGCGCTTCGCCACGCGCGACATAGGCGGCAAGGTTCGGATATTCATCCAGCAGGCCTGATAGGTTCAACCTGCGCAGCACCGTCACCATCATGATGTCCCCGGCGCTGAAGGCGCCGTCGAGCCATTCGGCGTCGCCGAGGCGATTGGAAAGCGGACTGAGCCTCTCGCGGATGCGATCCTTGACCATGGGCATGCGCTGCTCGTTCCAGCTCTCGTTGGCCTCTGCGAACTTTGCGACCTGCAGCTCGAGGATCGGTGCCTCGATGGTGTTGACCGCGCAGAACATCCAGCTGATCGCGCGCGCCCGGGCGTTGGCTTCTTGCGGCAGCAAACCGACGTGGCGCTCCGCAATATGCAGGACGATCGCGCCCGTCTCGAACAGGACGAGGCCACCCTCCTCGTAGGTCGGGATCTGCCCGAAAGGCTGGAGCGCCAGATGCGCGGGCTGCTTCATCTGCGCAAACGAAACGAGGCGGACATCGTAAGGCTGGCCTACTTCCTCCAACGCCCAGCGGACGCGCATGTCGCGCGCCTGTCCCGCCCCGCGATCGGGCGAGCGTTCGAAGGCGGTGATGGTCGGGGTCATTGGAAGCTCCGTGCTGGCGGTCTCGTCGGCGGCTGGCGCCGTTCATGCCCAAGGACGGACGAGCGCCGGCGATCCCGACACTCCAACTGCGCTATTTTTGACGGCGCGCGATCAGGGCTGCCGCGCTGACCTCTATGACCAGGGAGCAAGCCCGGGCGTCATCCGACGCCCGGGCTTTGGGGGAAGATCTGCGTTCAGTTCTTGGCGGCCTGCTCGATCAGGTCGGCGACGGCCTTGGGATTGGAGACATAGACCGCGTGGCTGCCGGGCACTTCCACAGTCTTGGCGCCGGCGCGGGTGGCCATCTGGCGCTAGAGTAGCGCGACGAGCGCCCCGGCGGACCGCTCCGTTAATGGTGCATTAGCCCGCGCTGCCCAGAATAGGTGGATGAAGGCTGCCAACCCGTCCAATGCCGCGTTCGGTCAACGCGGGCGCCCTGTCGGCACGCCGGCGGCACCGCCCGTCCGTGCGCAGGAGAAGACGCGTGGCAACGGCTTTGCGCTTAGACTAGCCGGCCTGGCGGGCATTCCGTTCGTGATTGCGTTCGCCATTTTGTGGACGCTGCCGCACATCGAGGCGCTCAATGGTGAAACCGCGCAGGCGCAACAAAAGATAGTCGCGATAGTCAATCAGCCAATCACGCATCTCGCCCGCTCAGGCGCGGTGTCGGTGTTCTCGCCGGGCTGGTTCCACGAAGGGGCGATCAAACCTGACTTCAACACTGTCGACATCCGCTCCACGCAGGAACTGAGCTACCAGGGCAATGTCACGTCGGACATCGACCCGAACGAGATGTTCGTCGGCAGCGAGCTCGAATTCAACGCGATGACCAAGTATTTCTACACCGACCGGAGCTTGCCGAAGAAGCGGCTATCCGAGCGGGAGATGGTCGAGATTAACGGCCTCTACCGCGTGCTCGGGCACAATGAGCGGTCCGTGATGATCCAGTGGCTGATGCTTGGAGGCCTGTTCGTGTTTGCCATCCTCGGCCTGGCTTTACCGCTGGTGGGGCGTCAGCCGGCAAAACCCTAGGCCGATGGCCTATCGGAATTGATCGCCATGGCACGGCGCGCGAAAAACCCTATCGTGTTTGTGTGACCGGCAAGCCAAAGGGAGCCCCACCATGACCCTCACCAACCGGGACCTCGTCGAGCTGACCGAATGGCGGCGCAAGCTGCACCGGCAGCCGGAGATTTCCAATGAGGAGGAGAACACGGCGAAGGAAGTCGTCGCCTTCCTCGCCGATACCGGGCCGGACAAGGTGCTGACCGGACTTGGCGGGCATGGCGTGGCGGCGGTCTATGACAGCGGCCGGGTCGGGCCGACCGTGCTGTTCCGCTCCGAGCTCGACGCGCTGCCGATCGAGGAGCTTTCGGGCGTCGAGCATGCGTCGCAGGTGCCGGGCAAATCGCATATGTGCGGGCATGACGGGCACACCGCGATCCTGGCGGCGCTTGGCCGGCAGTTCGGCCGCGAGCGGCCGGCGCACGGGCGTGTCGTGCTGATGTTCCAGCCGGCCGAGGAGACCGGCAATGGTGCCGCCGGCGTCGTCGCCGATCCGCGTTTTCACGAGATCACGCCTGACTTCGCCTTTTCGCTGCACAATCTGCCCGGCGTGCCGTTCGGCGAAGTGCGGCTCAAGGATGGTGTGGTCAATTGCGCCTCGCGTGGCATGCGCATCATTTTTGAAGGCAAGACCGCGCATTCCTCGATGCCCGAAACCGGAATTTCGCCGATGCTGGCGGTGAGCGAGCTGATGCCGGCCTTGCCCGCGCTCGGCCATGGCACGTTTGCCGACGACGATTTCGGCATGGTGACGGTGACCCATTGCACCATGGGCGAGGCCGTGTTCGGCATCGCGCCGGCGCATGCGGAAGTGTGGGCGACGCTGCGCACCAGGCGCGACGAACGCATGGCCGAGCAGGTCGCCGCTGCCGAAGCGCTGGCCAGCAGGATCGCCGCCAAGCATGGCCTGAGCGTCGCCTTCGACTATCACGAGATCTTCGTCGCCAGCATCAACGCGCCCGATGCGGTCGAGCATCTCAACCAGGCGCTCGACGAGGAAGGCGTGGTACGCAGCGAGGCGACGCTGCCGATGCGCGCCTCGGAGGATTTCGGCGTTTTCGGCCACAGCGCCAAGTCGGCGATGTTCTTCCTCGGCGCCGGCGAAAAATACCCGTCGCTGCACAACCCCGACTATGATTTTCCCGACGATCTGATCCCGATCGGCGCGCGGATTTTCATGCGCACGGCGCGCAATCTCTTGGGGTGAATGGCCCTGTCGGCCGATGGCGATTGGCTTGTTTTCAGAAGTCAGAACTTCACGGCGAAGCTGGCCTGCACCGATTGGTCGGAACTGCCCGAGCTCAGTTGCGCGCTATAGGCGATCGCAAGCTTGGCGGACGGAGAAAGAGCCAGGTCGAGCCCGGTTTCCAGCACGGCCGCATCGCGGGCGATCGGCACGCCGGAAACCGTGAATGGCGCGCCGCCTTCGAAGGCCATGGCGAGGCTCGGCGTGGTGTCGCCAAAGGCATGACGCCAGCCGAGCGTTGCCCTGGCGGTGGCGTTGACGTCGCCCAGCGTGAAATCGCTGGAGGCATGCAGGCCGAGCGTGGTGAAACTTGTGCTGGCCGAACCACCCGATCCCGATAGCGCGGCGGCGCCGCCGGTTTCCATGAAGCCATCATTGTGAAAATTGACATAGGCGAGGTTGGCGAATGGTTCGAGGGCCAGGCCGCCGGCGCGGATGCCGTAGCCGAGTTCACCAAATACCTGCCCCGTGCCGGCGTGGTAGTCGCCCTTCAGGCTGTCGGCAAAGCCGGTGAAGTCGACGGAACGGTCCGTGCGGATATCGTGCCAGGTGTAGGCAGCGCCGGCGCGCAAGGCGAGATCGCCCCAGCGCGTGCCGCCATAGACACCGAGATGGTAGTTGTCGCTTTCGCCCGACGAGCCACGATCCGTCACGTCGAAATCGGTGCGGCTGTAGCCGGCCAGGAGGCCGAGCCGCCATGTCTCGAACGCAACGCCATCCGCGCCGACGAAGAAACCGCCGGTCGAGCGGCTGAGGCGAGCTGCATTGCCGTCGCCGTCGGCGTGGCCCCAGGAGCCGAAGCCCTGCCCCCAGACCGCCAGGCGATCGGTGGTCGCGGGCACGAGGTCCGGACCGCCGGACGCGTAGCTCATGACCGGAAGTTCGGTCGCGCCGGCCGTGTCGAAGGCCGAGCGCAGCCGCTCCGTCGCCGCATCCCGAACGAAGTGGCTGTCCTCGATCAGAGCGGAGACGACGGAGGCGTGGATCTCGCCCGAGAGCTGGTCGAGGGCCGATTGCACCGACACGGTATCGAGCTGGCTAACCGCGTTGAGCAGCGGGCTCGACAGCGGCAGGCTGTCCAGGCCGCCGCCGACAGCTTTCTGGTTCGGGGTCGTGCCGATCGAACTGAAGGTCAGGTCGCTGCGCGTCACGTCGAGATAGGCCGCGCCCGCGTCGTAATCCAGCGTGAAGGACAGGAACGGCGTCGACAGCGGCGCGGCCTGCGTCAAATCGCTGAAGCTTCCGGCCAATCCATTGGCTGCGGTGAGGATGGTATAGCGGGTGCCGACGACATAGGTGCCCGGAGCGTTCAGGACCTCGACGGTGCCGCCGTCGATAGTGGCTGTCCCCGACGCGGCGATCCTGTCGCCCTGCCCGGCGGCATCGACCTCGACCTCGTAGGTCGATCCCGCCTTGAATTCGATATCGCCGGCGACATTGAGCGTGCCGATCGAATTGCCGGGCGCTACCGTCCCTGAAACGACCGTATTCCCGACCGTGCCGCCGCCCTGCAGGCGGCCGGCGGCAAGCACGTCGAGCGTGCCGCCGAGCGAGCCGTTGACGGCCAGCGTGCCGCCCTCGACGGTGGTGGCGCCCGTGAAACCCGCCGAATTGCCGGTGAGGTTGGTGAAGCCGGCCAACTGGCGCACGCTGCCGTTGCCGCTCAACGGGGCGGCAAAATCGTAGCTCGTGCTGGTGTGGTTGAATACCAAGGTGCCGGTGCCCAGGCCGAAATTCACCTGGTTCGCGCTAAGCGTGCCCGCCGCGGTTGCGGCGTCGCCGGCAGCCGCGCCAATGTTGATGGTTCCCGTCGAACCGGCGGCAAAAGCGATGGTGAGCGGTCCACCGACATCGACCGTTGCCCCGTTCCGAACGGTCAGGGTACCGGTATCGAAAATGCCGATATTGAGAAGACCAGAGTTGACCCAGGAAGAACCCGCGCCATCCACTGTCACACTCCCAAGCGAGCCGCCCGTGGTGCCAATAAAGCCATTGGTGCTTGAGACGGCGCCGCCATTCTGGATTGTCAGTGTGCCGAGGCCGTAGGCGCCGACATGGAGGCTGCCGGAATTGGTCCAACTTGAGTTGGCGCCATCGACGGTCACCGTGCCCGTCGCACCTGGAAGGGAGCTAATATAGCCCATGGCATCTGCGACCTTGCCGCCGTTTTGGATGGTCAGCGTGCCGCCGCCGGAGAGGCCGACATAGAGATTGCCGGAATTGGCCCAGGACGATCCGGCGCCATCGACCGTCACCGTGCCCGTCGAATCGGCGTTGATGCCGATCTGGCCCCCAACGTTGCTGACGGTGCCGCCATTCTTGATCGTCAGCGTGGCGGTGCCGTCCACGCCGACATAGAGGTCGCTGGAGTTGATCCAGGACGAATTGGTCCCGTCGACCGTGGCGTCACCCGTCGATCCGGCATTGACACCGATGAGCCCGAACTTGTCGGTGACCTTGCCGCCGCCCTCGATGGAAAGCGTGCCGGTGCCGAAGAAGCCGACATAAAGGTTGCTGGAATTGATCCAGGTCGAGTTGGCGCCATCGACTGTCGCGCTGCTGGTCGAGCCGGGGTTAATGCCAATAGAGCCAGCAGCATCGGTGACCTTGCCCCCGTTCTGGATGTTCAATGTGCCGTTGCCGGAGAAGCCGACAAGAAGGTCGACGGAATTGATCCAGGTCGAGCCCGATCCATCCACTGTCACCTTACCGGTCGAGCCTGCGGCGTCGCCTATATTGCCGTAGGTGTCGCTCACTATGCCGCCGCTCAGGATGTTCAGCGTGCCGTTGCCGGATTTGCCGACATAGAGCTCATCGGAATTCGTCCAGGAGGATCCCGCACCTTCGACGGTCGCCGTGCCCGTCGAATCGGCGGCGTAGCCAATATAGCCGTAGGTATCGCTTACTTTGCCGCCGTTCTGAATGGTCAGCGTACCGTTGCCGGATTTGCCGACATAGAGCTCATCGGAATTCGTCCAGGAGGATCCCGCGCCTTCGACTGTCGCCGTGCCCGTGGAATCGGCGCCGCTGCCGATCTGGCCCCCAACGTTGCTGACGCTGCCGCCATTCTTGATCGTGAGCGTGGCGGTGCCGTCCACGCCGACATAGAGGTCGCTGGAGTTGATCCAGGTGGAGTTGACGCCATCGACGGTCACAGTGCCCGTCGCACCTAGAAGCGAGCCAATAGTGCCGTTGGCATCTGTGACCTTGCCCCCGTCCTGGATGTTCAGCGTGCCGGTTCCCAAGTTACCGACGACGAGATCGCCGGAATTGGTCCAGGTCGAGTTGGCGCCATCGACCGTCACCGTGCCGGTCGAGCCGGTATTCAACCCGATATAGCCAACAGCATTGCTGACCGCGCCGCCATTCTGGATTGTCAGCGTACCGACGCCCGACCCGCCAACAAAGAGGTGGCCGGAATTGGCCCAGGACGATCCGGCACCATCGACCGTCGCCACACCGGTCGAACCTGCGGCGTAGCCAATATAGCCGTAGGTATCGCTTACTTTGCCACCGTTTTGAATGGCCAGGGTGCCGCCGCCGGAAAGGCCGACATAGACATTGCCGGAATTGGCCCAGGACGATCCGGCGCCATCGACCGTCGCCGCACCGGTCGAACCTGCGGTGTAGCCAATATAGCCGTAGGTGTCGCTCACTATGCCGCCGCTCAGGATGTTCAGCGTGCCGTTGCCGGAGTTGCCGACATAGAACTGACCGGAATTCGTCCAGGACGATCCCGCGCCTTCGACGGTCGCCGTGCCCGTGGAATCGGCGGCGTAGCCAATATAGCCGTAGGTATCGCTTACTTTGCCGCTGTTCTGAATGGCCAGCGTGCCGGTCCCTGAGTTGCCGACATAGAGCTCATCGGAATTCGTCCAGGAGGATCCCGCGCCTTCGACGGTCGCCGTGCCCGTCGAATCGGCGCCGCTGCCGATCTGGCCCCCAACGTTGCTGACGCTGCCGCCATTCTTGATCGTCAGCGTGGCGGTGCCGTCCATGCCGACATAGAGATCGCTGGAGTTGGTCCAGGACGAATTGGTGCCGTCGACCGTGGCGGTACCGACCGATCCGGCATTGACACCGATCAGCCCCAACGTGTCGGTGACCTTGCCGCCGTCCTCGATGGAAAGCGTGCCGTTGCCGGAGTTGCCGACATTCTGGTTGCCGAGATTGGTCAAGGTCGAGCCTGGGCCCGTTACCGTCAGCTTGCCGGTCGAACCCACGACGCTCGCGATGAGGCCGAAATTATCGCTGACGGATGCGCCGTTCTCGATGGTCAATGTGCCATCGCCGAAATTGCCGACCAAGAAGCTGCCGGCGCTGGTCCATTGCGAGCCGGCGCCCGACACGGTCGCGGTGCCCGTGGAACCGGTGTAGGCACCGATGCTGCTGTCGAAATTAGCAAGGGTTCCGCCATTCTGGATGGTCAAGGAGCCCACGGCTCCGGGCAGCCCGACAAAGATGTTCTTTGCCTGGGCGCCGGCGGCGCCGATCACCGTCGGGTTTGGGGTGACGGTCTGTATCACCACGTCGGTGGCAGCGACCGGCACCCCGGCCGACCAGTTCGAGCCGGTGAACCAATCGTTGGACGTGCTGCCGGTCCAGTCCGTCTCCGCCGCCAGAGCGGGCGTGGCGCCCGCAAACACCAGCCCGAGAACCGCAACCGAGGAACTGTCGCGCAGGGCGAGGAGAAGGGACGCCGGCCTTCGGCGCGCAAGTTTGATTGATCCGGTCAAATCCGATCCCCAGGGCCAGTTCGCAGCCTGCGCCGCTTTTTTATGGCGACCTTACCGGGGCAACCCGGACGGGCAAGGCAAGGGAGCGGGAATGAGACCGTAGGTCAAGAAAATGAGACGCCTTGCAAATCAGAGCCGGCAGGGGCGCGCCGGCCTGGCCGGATGGACATTGTCCGGAACCGCTGCCGACGACTCGGACGCGCCATGCCCGGCTCGCGCGCCGGATCACCACGCGTAGCGCAGCACGCCCTTGCCGGAATAGGACCGGGTGACATCGGAGAACTCGCCCTCGAAGCTTGCCGCCGCCGACCAGCCGTTCAGCCATTTCTTCTCGACCGCCGCCGTCACCAGCGCGGAATCCCGCGCCATCGCCGTTGACGACGAAGCTGGCGCCGGGCAGCGTCTGGAAGGTCGCGGTCAGGTTCCGGTCGGGGTTGAAGTCATGCGCCCAAGCCAGGCGTCCGCGCAGCGTGAGGTCGCCGTCGGCCATCGCAAACGACTTGTCCAGGCGCAGGCCGAGCTCGGCGCGGGTGTCGGTCAGGTTTCTGGCATTGTAGGCCAGCGCGAACGTATCGGCGCCGCCGACCGCCTGCTCGGCATAGGAGGGCATGTCGAAGGCGGTGAACTGGGCCGCCGCGTAAGGCGTGAAGCCGATGCCGCCGGCGGCGAGGCGATAGCCGCCCTCGAGGCGGCCGGACCAGGCATTGGCGTCGAATTCGCCGCGCAGGTGATCGGTGCCGGAGACGGTCACGAACCGGTCCGTGGTGAAGTCCTGCCAGCCATAGGCAAGCGCGCCGGTCAGGTAGGCGGCGCCGGCATTGTGGCGGAAGAAGGCGCCGGCCTGGAACAGGTCGGAGCGGCCGCTGCCCTGACCATCGACGCTGAAGCGTGTGCCGCCGCCGGCCAGGGCGAAGCCGGCGACCGTATCGGGCGACAGGCTGTAATCGGCGCCGACGGCGAAGCCGTAGAGATTGGTCCGGGTATCGTTCGACCCAACAGTAGCGTCGCCGTCGGTCAGCTGCGAGCCGCCATAGCCGGCCGCCCAGGCGCGCCAGCGCCGCTCGACAGGCTGGTTGGGCGATGCCTCGGTGGATAGCGCCGCATAGGCGTCGTGCTTGGCCGGGCCTTCCTCGGCATAGGCCAGGCCGCCCATGGCCTGGGTGTCGCGATCGCCGCCGGCCGCACCGCCGCGCCCGGTGATGAACGGATCGGTGATCAGGCCCAGGAACTGATCCATGGCATAGAACGTCGCCTGCTGCGCCCCGGTGCCGATCTCGCCGGAAAGCTGCGTCAAGCCCGCCGAGGTCAGGCCGCCGAACACCATCGGGATGCCGCCATTGGTGTCGAAGTAACCGACGATGGCGTCGGCGACATTCTGCTGGTTGCCGGAAAGCCCTGTGCCCGGCGGCGGGACGAAACTCAGCTCCAGGTCGAGATAGGCATGCGTGTCGTCGTAGCTGAGCGAGGTCTGGAAGCCGGACGGCAGGTTCGCGTTGAGGACCGTGGGGCTGAACTTCCCGGTGATGCTGTCGGCGGTCAGGATCGTATATTGCTTGGCGACATAGCTGCCGCTGGCAAACAGCGGGAAAACGGTGGCGCCGCCAAGCGAGGCGTTGCCGGTGACGGTGGCGGAAGAAGACGCTGCAGGATCGACGACCACGCCGTAATAGGCGCCCGACTGCATCGTAAGGCTGGAGAGGGTCATCGACGTTCCCGGCGTGCCGTCACCCGCCGTAAGGATCCCCCTGAATTGACCACCGTGGCGCCGACGCTGCCGGTTCCGGCAAGATGGGCGCCGCTTTCAACCGTGGTCAGCGATGACGCCGCGATCGAGCCGGTCACGCCGAGCGTGCCCGAGCTTACCGTGGTCGCGCCGGTGTAGGTGCTTGTTCCCGACAGGATCAGCATGGCGCCGCCGGCTTTCGTCACCGATCCGCTGCCGGTGACGGCCTGCTCGAGGGTCGCGGCCGTCGACTGATTGAAGGTGAGCGAGCCAGTGACCGAGATGGCGCCGGTGAGGCCGGATGTCGGGTTGGCGAAGGTGAGGAAATTGTCGCCGCCGGTGAAGATGATGCTGTTGGCGCGGGTCACGCCGTCGCCGCCCAAACCTCCCGAGATCGTCCCGGAAAGGGTGAAGGTCAGATTGCCGCCGACGAGGCCGGCGCCGCCTGTGCTGAGTGATCGACCGAGCCCGCCGTTGCCTCCGGAGACAGCGCTGGCGATAGCGAACTGGACCCCGCCGAGATTGGTGAACAGCAGTCCGATGCCGCCGTTGCCGCCATCGCCGCCGATAAAGCCGCCGCCGCCGGCACCGCCATTGCCGCCGGTTACCGCCACGCCAAGCGCGCGAAAAGCGTCGGCGCCGGTGACAACCGCGCCATAGCCGCCGGCGCCGCCGCCACCGCCGCCGCTGACCCCTGCCGCGCCATTGCCGCCATTGCCGCCATCGCCGCCGGTCGAGGCCGTCTGCGGAAGCGCCACACCGACGAACCCGTGCGCTCCACCGCCACCGCCGCCGCCAGAGGCGTTGAATGATTGGCCATTCTTGCCGTCGTCGCCATCCGCTCCGGCCGTCTGTCCGCCGATGCCGCCGGCGCCGCCCGCCCTGCTGCCCGTTCCTCCGGTGCCGCCGGTGACGCCGGCGCCACCACCGCCGCCGCCACCACCGACACCGCCGCCGCCATTCTGACCGCCGCCGCCGGCGCCGGTCGCGCTGTCTCCTCCGCCGTCACCGCTGGCGTTGAGGCCTCCGCGCCCACCACCCGCCAGCGCGGGGCCGATCCACAATGTCGTGCTTGCCAGAAGCAGAAGGGCTACGCTTCGCGTGATGCCTCGCCGCATGGTGGGCCGGCGCGCATCGGGGAAGGCTCGACCGCGATCCGTCAGGCCTTGGCGCAGGCGGCCGGGCAGCGCGGGCGCCGGGCACGCGCAAGCCACCACAAGACTTTCATCTGGCCCCTCTGCCGTCGCTGTTTCGCCCACCGTCCGCCTCCCCCTTGAACACACCGGACAATTCGCAGACGCATCCGGACCTGCAAGGCGGGCAGAGAGGAATGAGACGCCGGGTCAAGAAAATGAGACGCCTTGCAAAGCAGGACCGGCGCGGCGCGCCGCCATTGACGATGGATGGAGGCGAAGATTGTCGAAGGCCCGCGGCGCGTTGCCGGGCTGCTTCGCCGCTCTCCTGCAAGCGCGGGCCAAGCAGAGTGAGCGACAGGGAGATTCGAAAGCCTCGGCGCTGGAAACGGGCGGTCTACGTCGCCGTTGCATCCTCACCACGAAGCCAGCGGCCCATGGTCCTGAAGGCCGGATCGCCAACCAGCTCGGTCACGTCCAGCTCCCCGCTGATGGAGGCGAGGCGCAATTCGGTTGGCGACATCCCATGAGCCTGGCGAAAAGCCCGGTTGAAGACAGAGACATTGCCGAAGCCGCACCGAGCGGCGATGGCGCTGATGCGCTCGCGAGCATGCGCCGGATCGACTATGATCCGATAGGCGCGCGCCAGCCGCCGCCGTTGGATATACAGGGTGACACCGCCCAATTGTTCGAACATGCGATAGAGCTTCGCCCGCGACACGCCGAGCTTGTCGCACAGGAACTCCGGGCCCATCGACGGATCATGAAGATTGGCGTCGATCACCTTCCGGCAGGCTTTGAGCGAGGCACCGGCGGCGACTTGAGCGATCATGTCGCGCCCGTCGCCGGATGCCCCCGCAAATGCCGCGACCATGGCTACCGTCCCCTGCGCGGCGGCATGAATCTCGGCCGGCGCCAGCGAGGGAGCCTGCGCGTAGAGCTGGCGGATGTGCGCGGTAAGCATCGCGTTCAGCGCGCTGGCCCTCGGCAGGATCCTGCCGTGAAGCGCGTCGAGATCGGCAATATACGGCTCCAGCAATGTCCTCGGCAAAACGAGTGTCAGGCTTTTGTAGTCGGACGAGCGCAATATGCTGCGACGTGTCATGTCGAGGACGCACAGATCGCCGGTGTGGACCTCGCTCGCGCGCCCCTCGACGTCGAGGCCGAACCCGCCCTGCGAGCGGAGCGTGAGGCTGATGTGGTCGATGTTGCTGCGCGCTATCGTGCGCGCCGTGCGCTCCAGGGTCTCCGCTGAGGAGTATCCGTCGATAATGACGACGTTCGCCAAATTGTAGCTCGTCAACCCGGCGCTGAACGACGGGCGGGCCGCGGGGCTTTCGGCGTCCATTTCGTAGAGCGGGGCATATCCCGACTGCCAAAGCTCGAACTCACGCGCATTGCCGGCATGGATGGACAGGTTCAGGCGGTTCGGCGCACGGCGGACCGATTGTGGCGCTGGCGAATCCATGCGGCGGCTTGCTCCAAAGCTGGCGGACCAACGTGCCTAACGCCTCGCGATTTTGCAAGGACGCCGGCCTCACGGCATCTTCTCGAACACCGTCTGCGCCGGCTGTCTCCTTGCAACGGGTTCATGGAGGAGATAGCCGCGCCTGCGCGCCTGGGGGTGAGTGACGGGTGTGGCGGGATCGCTGGCCGCAAACTCCATCGCCGGTGGCAGCGCGTGCCGGTGGAACGCGTGGCGGTTGCGGTTGGACCGACTTCTGCCGCCTCTGGCCCAATCGCGGCGTGCCACGTAGCGGGTGGTCATTATAAACAGAGGCTTTATAACGGTCGCTATAGCCCGGCCCCTCATAACGGTCGGCGACATTGCACGGAATAAGGGGAGACGATGCGTTACATACGTCCGCTTTCAATCGAAGATGCCGTCGGCGAGCTCGCCAAGGCGGTTGGGCCGGCCGCCATCCTGGCCGGCGGCAGCGACCTTCTGGTCAGGATGAAGGGTGGCTTCATCGAGCCGGAGCTGATCGTCGACATCAAGCATATCGGCGGTTTCAGCGATATCGAGCAGACCCCGGACGGCTTTCGCATCGGTGCGGCCGTGCCCTGCGCGGTGCTGGGCGAGAATGCGGCGCTGAGACAAGCCTGGCCGGGCGTCGTCGAGGCGGCGAAGCTGATCGGCTCCAAACAGGTGCAGGGCCGTTGTACGATAACCGGTAATCTGTGCAACGCCTCGCCCGCCGCCGACAGCGTGCCGGCGCTGGTGGCTGCCGGCGCCAAGGCCATCGTCGCCGGGCCGTCGGGCAAGCGCACCATTGCCGTCGAGAGCGTGCCGACGGCGCCTGGCCGGACGTCTCTGGCCAAGGGCGAGATCGTCGAGGCGATCCTGCTCGACAAGCGGCCGGCGCATGCGGGCGACGCCTATCTGCGCTTCATTCCGCGCACCGAGATGGACATTGCGGTGGTCAGCGCCGGCATCAATTTGACGCTGGACGACAAGGGCGCGATCAAGACCGCGCGTGTGGCGCTGGGCGCCGCCGCGCCCACCGTGCTTCTAGTCGAGGAAGCGGCGCAGGTGCTGATCGGCTCCAAGCTCGACGAAGCGACGCTGGAGCGGCTGGCAAAAATCTGCGCGGGCGCCTGCCGTCCGATCGACGACAAGCGCGGCACAATCGAATTCAGACGGAAAGTCGCGGGTGTGCTGGCGCAACGTGTCGCCGCTACCGCCTACAAGCGCGCGGGAGGCAAATGATGGCCGGCATAGCGGTTTCAACGACGATCAATGGCGATACGGTCGAATATCTGTGCCAGCCCGACGAGACGCTGCTCGACGTGCTGCGCGACCGCCTGGGGCTGACCGGCGCCAAGGAAGGCTGCGGCACCGGCGACTGCGGCGCCTGCAGCGTCATTCTCGACAACCGTCTCGTCTGCTCCTGCCTGGTGCTGGGCGCGGAGGCGGAAGGGCGCAAGGTCGAGACCATCGAAGGCATGGCGCATGGCGAGCAGCTGCACCCGCTGCAGCAGAAATTCCTGGAGCATGCCGCCCTGCAATGCGGCATCTGCACGCCGGGCTTCCTGATCGCAGCGAAGGACCTGCTGGCCAAGAACCCCTCGCCCACCGAGGAGGAAATCCGCTTTGGCCTCGCCGGCAATCTCTGCCGCTGCACCGGCTATGACAAGATCGTGCGCGCCGTCCAGGACGCCGCAAACGTAATGAAGGGAGCCTGAGCCATGAATTTCGATCCGCGCTTTTCAGGCCGCAAATTCGCCTCCGTGGGCACGCGGCCCATCCGTCCCGACGGCATCGACAAGGTGACCGGCCGCGCCCGCTACGGCGCCGACTTCAACATGGCCGGACAGCTGGTCGGCCGCGTGCTCAGAAGCCCGCATGCCCATGCGATCATCCGCAAGATCGACACCTCCAAAGCGGAAAAGCTCGCGGGCGTGAAGGCGGTGATCACGGCGAAAGACCTGCCCGACCTCACCGACGGCGATGCCGGCATGTACGACATCCTCGACAATTGCATGGCGCGCACCAAGGCGCTCTATGACGGCCATGCGGTGGCCGCGGTGGCCGCCGTCGATGCGCGCACCGCCAGGCAGGCGCTGAAGCTGATCGAGATCGACTACGAGGTGCTGCCGCATGTCACCGATGTCGACGAGGCGATGCAGCACCATGCCCCGCTGATCAACGACACTGTATTCACCGAGGGTCTCGAGGAGAAGCCGGTAAAACCCTCCAACGTCACCAAGCGCAGCCAGTTCGGCCATGGCGACGTGCATGTCGGCTTCGGCCACGCCGACCATATCATCGAGCGCTCGTATAAAACCGAGCAGACGCATCAGGGCTATATCGAGCCGCATGCCTGCGTGGCGAGCGTGAGTTCCGACGGCACGGCTGAATTGTGGGTGTGCACGCAAGGCCATTTCGTCTACCGCCAGCATTGCGCGCAATTGCTGGGCATGGAGGCCTCAAGCTGCGCGTCACCTCGTCGGAGATCGGCGGCGGTTTCGGCGGCAAGACGCATGTCTGGGCCGAGCCGGTGGCGCTCGCTTTGTCGCGCAAGGCCGGACGTCCGGTAAAACTGGTGATGACCCGCGACGAGGTGTTTCGCGCCTCGGGGCCGACCAGCGCCACCTCGATCGACGTCAGAATAGGCGCCCGCAAGGACGGCACCATCACGGCGGCCGAAGCCACGCTGCGCTACACCAGCGGGCCCTATGCCGGCACCTGGGCCGAGATCGGCGCCATGACGGCGTTTGCCTGCTACAAGCTCGATAACGTCAAGACCGTCGGCTACGAGGTGCTGGTCAACCGGCCGAAGACCGCGGCCTATCGCGCGCCTTCGGCGCCGATGGCGGCCTTCGCCGTGGAAAGCGCTGTCGACGAGCTCGCCAAGGAGCTCGGCATCGACCCGG
Source organism: Mesorhizobium sp. ORM8.1 (assembly GCF_053005525.2). Lineage (NCBI taxonomy): Bacteria > Pseudomonadati > Pseudomonadota > Alphaproteobacteria > Hyphomicrobiales > Phyllobacteriaceae > Mesorhizobium > Mesorhizobium sp. ORM8.1. The sequence continues at coordinate 941,261 of NZ_CM132600.1, forward strand.
TCGAGTTCCGCATCAAGAACGCCGCGCAGGAAGGCACCCGCTCCTCCTACGGCCCGGTCTATGGCCCGATCGGCATCGGCCCGACGCTGGAGGCGGCAAAGCACCATCCGCATATGAAGGCGCCGCTGAAGAAGAACCAGGGGCGCGGCATGGCCTGCGGCTTCTGGTTCAATTTCGGCGGCCAGACCTGCGTGGATCTGAACATCGGCATGGACGGCTCGGTGTCACTGGCCGTCGGCACGGTGGACGTCGGCGGTTCGCGCGCGTCGCTGTCGCTGGTGGCCGCCGAAGAGCTCGGCATCGACTATTCGCAGCTCAAGGCGGTCGTCGCCGACACCTCTTCGCTCGGTTACAACGACATGACCGACGGCAGCCGCGGCACCTTCTCGTCCTCGATGGCGACCATCTCGGCCGCCCGCAACGCAATCAAGATCCTGAGGGATCGCGCCGCGCAGATGTGGGATATCCCGGTCGACGACGTGCACTGGGAAATGGGCCATGCGGTCGCCAGGGGCGAGAAATACGGCAACCTTTCGCCGCTTTCCTTGAAGGAAATCGCCGCGCAATCCGGCAAGACCGGCGGGCCGATCGCCGGCCACAGCGAGCTGGTCGCCGACGGCGCCGGCGTCTCCTTCGCCACCCATATCTGCGACATCGAGATCGACCCCGAGACCGGCGCGACCAGGGTGATCCGCTACACGGTGGTGCAGGACGCCGGCAAGGCGGTGCACCCGACCTATGTCGAGGGCCAATACCAGGGCGGTGCCGCGCAAGGCATCGGCTGGGCGCTCAACGAGGAGTATATTTACGGCAAGGACGGCCGGCTGCAGAACGCCGGCTTCCTCGACTACCGCATCCCGGTCTGCTCCGACCTGCCGATGATCGACACGCAGATCCTGGAAATCCCCAACCCCAACCACCCCTATGGCGTGCGCGGCGTCGGCGAAACCTCGATCGTGCCGCCGCTGGCGGCGATCGCCAACGCGGTCTCGAACGCAGCTGGCGTGCGCATGACGCATATCCCGATGTCGCCGCCGAGGATCCTGGCGGCGATCGAGGCGGAACGGGAAGGGTAAAGGCTGAAAGGTGCGCAGCAGCTTTCAGCCACTGTCGTATGGGAATTATCCCTCATGGTCGAGGTGACGCTTTGGGGCGCGCTCGGCCAGCTCGCGGGGGCCAAAGCAAGGTCGAGGTCGAGGCGCGGGATATCAGGGAGCTGTTCCGGAAACTGGCTGAGCAGTATCCGGCGCTGGAGCCGTGGATCGAGAAGGGGATCGCGGTTTCGATCGACGGGGTGATTTATCGGGATACGTGGGGAAGAAGCTGCCGGAGGGGGCGGAGATTTTTCTGCTGCCAAGGCTCGCTGGGGGTTAATGGGGGGGGCGGCTGGGGAGGATCCGCCGAATCGTGCATACAAATGCGCCTCGCACTACAACGGAAGCCAACATCTGGGCTCAACTAAGGCACTGAACCATCCTCAGATTAGCGGGTCGAGAAAGCTGTACCCTAGGCTCTGAAACCACCGCTCTAAGTCAAGCTTTTCGTGTTCCGGCAACCCTGTGATTGCCGTGAGAAACATCTTGTCGCCAACATGCTCGCCCAGCGCACGATACGCCTCAAATTGAACCTCGGTAAAAAACTGATTGACCGTCGACTGATGTGGAAACGCAGGCTCATCAAGCTTGTAGCGCCGGATAAATTCCCCCTCATTTCCAGTCAAAGATAGCTTTAGATAAACAAGATATCCTATTTCCTCGTGTTGATCTAAATTGCCCAACGGGTACCTTATTCGGCAAAACCTAAAGTGCGACCTACTGAAACCTTTTTCAGTAATCCGTAAGTCCTCGAGATTGGCCTCGACTATTATTCCGTGATCAATATACGCAAGGCGTTGAAGATTTGTAAGTGCGTTGAAAGTCATCTTCTCGTCTTGCTCACCATCGACTGCCACGATGAAGCGGCATCGGCGACGTAACAGCTCGTATACCCCTAGGTTCTCAATATGCCCTCCGTCTGATATCTGAAGAAAGGCGTCGTGCTCATTTGCCGTGGCAAAAAGCTCTTGAAATAAATTTCTGGCGTTCGGAAATTTCCTACTCTTGGCCTTAGTTCCGGGATTCTTCAGCCAGGCTCCCAGACGAAGGTTCAGGAGCGTCAACCAGAAACTGCCATATCGCGAAGTGCGTAGCCCCATCTGAGGCGAAAGCGCAGCCCCAGAGAGAGCCATGGCAGTGGCAAGATCCATGGTCGGATTCGCTTGTTCCCATTCCTGGATAGAGGAGTGCCCAACTAGAGTCGCGCCTGCCGATACGGGCGTGAATGAAAAAAGATCGGCTTGGCGACCACGCATCCTTGGATCGGTTGACCCGGGTACGTTCAATGCACAATTCCATATTGGAAAAAATGTGCGCGATCCGTTTACGTTCCCTAGCTTCAACGCTGTGGCAGCGTTGAAATTGTCATCTATCAAGAATGACTGCGAAAGCTTAAGTCGATAATATCCGTGGAGAGATGTTGTGTTTATATCTATAACAAAAAACAAAAAAATTGCGAAAATCACCATGGTCGCAACAAATACCGTAGCGTTTTCAACACCTGACCATATAAACATGTCATAAGCAATAGCTTCTATTACAATGATTGATATTAAACTTGTCATCGACAAAATCATCGGCCTAAGAATTTTCATATATGAAAATACAACAGCAAACAATATAACTGTAGATCCTATAACAGTCCATATCAAGAATAACTGATTTATACCTTGAGAATCCGCCCTATAACTAACATCCGATATAAAATTACTCGCCCAGTGAACAATGCCAAGCATACACCACAGTGACGGCAAAAGAAGTAATGCGCCTATCAAGGCCATTGACCTATCTTTTCCGGCTAATGACCTCTTCGCCCAACTACGGGCAATCGGCATCCCGAGAAATAGCCCAACTAAGCCAGCCGACGAGGCAAGGGCCAAGCCTCTCCAAACGGACTCAGTAACGAGCTGGCGAGCTACGTAGTCAAAGTACGCGAAGCTGCTTACAAAACAAAAGACAAAGAAGACATTCAAAAGGACGCCCTGTGCCTGCGCCATCGCGACTGCAAAACGCTCCCATCCGGAACCTGACAGATAACTCGCCCCCTGGCGTATACGCTGTAGAAGCTCGGATTCCCCTTCAGTTCGCTTGAACGGCAAATCTTCTTGCCTGAGACTCAAATTCTCTTTCGATATTGTACCCCCAAGTAACTGCGTCAAAAAGGACCCAGTGTAGCCGCCGCCAGAGACAGTGGAAAGATAGTCGAATTGCTCCAGTAACCCTCTCTTTGATAGCGCGACCAAAACCCCCATCGCGAATGTCGCGCTCCTTATACCGCCGCCCGAAAGCGCCAATCCTGCGGCCCAATCTCTCGCAGAAATTCCATACCAACTCTGCCTTTCTCGCACCTTGGCTTCTTCCGACGAACTTAGAGCGGATGCGCCGTCCGTCCTGACTTCACCCATCGGGCGCCAGCCAACGAGCCTTTCCATCTCTCGCTTCAGAGATTGATTGATAGGACGTCCGATAGCGATGGCCGATATGCCTTCGGTGCCGCGAATCAGCGTCAGAACATTATCCAGCGCAACTAAGCTGTTCTGAGTTACTTCGAGTTCTGCTCGAAACAAATCACTACTATCGAGCGCGTTCAACTCCCCAGATTCGCTCTTAGCATGCCATTTCGCCGTGAATGGTCGAACGTAGGCATTAAATACGTGCCAGACGATAGTCTCAAAAGTTTGGCACTTGGGATTACCCTTGGTGATTTCCCGCGCTTTTCCAAAAATTTCAAAGATGCTTCCTAACGCTCTTTTCTCAACACCACTCGCGTATCCTAGTGGTTGCGTGGCAATTCGGGATATCAGCTCGATGTGAAGCTCGTGGGCGGCCAACATATCCGCCTCAGAGGGCGCCCATAACCGATCGCCAAACTCACGCATGAAATCTGGACCGAAAACCCCTGACGGACCTTCGCTCGAGTCAGCCAAGCAGCCCCTCCAAGTCGTTTTTTTTGCTTTCGAACTCAAGACGCCCCCCACTTTCTTTGCAGCTTCATCATATTGGCATCCACGACGCTCGCCAATCCGCTTGTTGAGAGCTCTTCAATTGTAGCACTTGTGGAAGATTGGGCCTTTAGATTTAAGGCCCTTGTACATTTTTACCGACATGGCAATATTGCGATGGGTAGCGGAGGGGACTTGGATGGCTAAGCACGTAAATAACGTCTTCATAAGTCATATTCACGAAGACGACGCAGGTCTTTCAAAACTTAAACAACTCCTTGCCAATAACGGAATGGATATTCGTGATTCGTCAATAAATTCAAGTAATCCAAATCAAGCTAAAAGCGAATCATATATAAAAAGCGAGATTCTTGCACCACAGATAAAATGGGCGGGAACATTGTTGGTTTATGTATCACCTGATACAAAAAACAGCGAATGGGTCAACTGGGAAATCGAGTACGCCGCCAAGCTCGGTAAGCGAATCGTCGGTGTTTGGGAACAGGGCGCCAAGGATTGTGAGCTGCCAGAGGCGCTTTTAGAGTATGGAGACGCAATGGTCGGTTGGCATGGAAACTCCATCATCGACGCTATCGTTGCAGAAAAGGATGAATGGGAAACGACGGAAGGAAGCCCGACATCGGCTGTATCTCTCAAGCGCCATCCCTGCTGAGTTTCAAATGTCGCTTCATTCCTATGTTGTTCGCTATGACAGTGGCTTTGCGCCAAATCCATTCTATGGATTTTGCACACTTGCAACCTGCAAGCCAGATATTCGTCAGCACGCCTCCATTGGCGATTGGGTAGTCGGATGCGGGAGCGGTGACAAAAGTGTCAGGCGCGAAGGCCAAATGGTCTACGCCATGCTGGTAACGGAAACCCTTACGTTCGACGAATACGATTCCGATCTGCGCTTTAGCAGGAAGAAGCCGTACCGGACGGGGAGCCGAAAACAGAGCTGTGGCGATAATATCTATTCGCGCACCACACTTCCTGGCCCCTGGGCACAACGGGATTCTTTTCACAGTTTGCCCGACGGAACTACCAATCCGAAGCATGTTACACGTGATACTGGGGTCAACCGTGTGTTGGTAAGTGATAAATTTGTCTACTACGGGGGAAATGGACCAAAAATTCCGCAAACGCTTAGAGACGCTGGTGGCAGGCATATGGTCCACACCGGTCGAGGACGATCGCGTTTCGACGACGTGTCTCTCGAAGAAGACTTCAAGACCTGGCTTCAGTCACTTGGCGATTGGGGATATCAGGGACCGCCTTTCGAGTGGCTAAGCCTTCGTCGCCAAGCATGACGTTTGCAAACAAAATCGGGGGTAAATATGCAAGCGCCATCTGCGTTGGGACTCAACGAGTATCAGGTTCGAGCTTTGCGAACCGACAGACTTGGCGCGAAGGACCAAGGCCTCGGTTTGCATACCCTCGGGCTCGTGGGCGAAATAGGGAGTTTGCTAAGTGAGGTCAAAAAGAAGCAGCGCGATTCTGCCGCGTACGTAAACCATGAAGGAACCGTTCTCGAGGAGCTAGGCGATACTCTTTGGTATCTAGCGACCATCGCCCGCCTCGCTGGGATTTCTCTTTCTGCACTGGTCGTAGACAAAGATCGGTCATCGCCTGCGACAAACGACGAGGTTTCGTTTTCGGCGTTGCAACCTCAACGAGTGCTAGAGCTAAATAGCCCTGCAGGCCAGTTTGAGCGAACCTTGTTAGCGTTAGCCGCAGCCGCTGGTTCACTGGCTGGCGGCATGGTTGACAGCAGCCACAACGGCGACAGGCAAAGATTTGTGGCCGACCTTCGAAACGTGCTCCGACTGCTTATAGTCGCGGCCAATGAAGCCGGCGTCACGCTGGAAACAGCCGCCTTGCAGAATCTAGAGAAGGCGGCTGATCGTTGGCCGAGCGAAAGAACGTTTCCTCCCTTGTTCGACGGTCAGTATCCCGAAGAGGAGCAGCTTCCAGAGATCTCACAATCGAGATTTACGAGCGGGAGGCCGCGAACGGCAAACGTTATGTATTGCAACGGTGCAACGGTCTTTTCATTGGGGACAGACTCACCGACAATATCATGCGACCCGATGACTACCGGTTCCACGACGCTTTCCATTATGCCTACGCGGCAGTTCTTGGATGGTCGCCCGTCACCCGTGCCCTTTTCCGGCGAAAGCGCAAAAGTGAAGCAAGAGTTGATGAGGGGCAAGATGGTGCCAGGGCCGGCCTGATTGAGGAGGGAGTGGCTACCTATGTATTCGGCACCGCTAAGGACTTCGATTTCTTCGATGGGCAAAGGCCAGGCGATCTCAGCTTCACTTTCTTGAAAAATGTTCGCCAGTTCGTACGCGGCTATGAGGTCGATAGATGCCCACTATGGTTGTGGGAAGATGCAATTTTACAGGGTAATAGAGCCTTCAGATTTTTGCGAACGCATCGTCGCGGGATTCTGAAAATGGACCTAAAATCTCGCAGCTTGAGCATAGAGGAAATGGCCTGATGAACCCATCGTCCTTTGTGGAAACTTTAGCCAGGCTGCGGTTCAAAGACACATTCAATCCGTATTCCGAGGGATGCACCGCGTTTGATCAAGATGACGCTCCGCTTATTCGACAAAGAAACCTGAAGCTCGTGATTGATGCTGCCCTTGCTGCATCTGTCGATTCTTTATGGATTGCACGAGATCTTGGCTATCGAGGGGGAAGGCGAACCGGTCTCGCTCTCACCGACGAAGCTCACTTGTCCGACCACTCAGATCTTTATGGCGATCTGCCACTTGTTCGTGCAACGAAGGGCCCTGTGGTTGTCGAACGAACAGCGACTGTAATCTGGCAAATGGTGAAGAGGATCAACCGCCCTGTCTTCTTTTGGAATGTCTTTCCTCTTCACCCTCACGAGCCGCATGATCCCCTCACCAACAGATGTCATACAAGGGCAGAGCGCGAAGCCTGTCGACCGCTTCTTGTTTGGCTGATCGCGACTCTGCAACCAAAGCATGTTGTTGCGATTGGTCGCGACGCCCAATCTGCTCTTGCGGATTTGGGCATCGCAGCTGTCCAAGTTCGCCACCCAAGCTATGGCGGCCAAGCTGAATTTGTGAACGGTATGCGGGCCATCTACGATTTAGATTCCTCGCAATCAAACGATGCACAACTGTCGATGTTTCCTGGGGCGAACTGACCTGCTCCGCTTCCGATGCATTTCGCGCGAGAGCAGATTCTAATCTAGAGATTGATAGCCGTGCTAGGCCGCCACGATTTCACCCTCTCGCCCCAGCCTCGGTATTTCAAACTCCAGCGACTAGTCCTCCCCCAGCATTTCTCTATGCACCGCCGGCGCGAGACCGATCCAGATCGGGTCGATCAGGTGGTCGCGTTTGGGGTTTGTTGGGGTGGATGAGGATGCTCAAGCCACGGTGGTTCAGCGCCTGAGGCGCCGACATCGCTCAGCGTCAAAGTCTCGAGACGTCGCAGACAATGGCGGGCCGCGCTACACGACGTCAAAAGCCCGGAACAGGCCGGGTCTTTCCACTCAATCGGGCGCCAAGCGTCAAAGCCGCCGGGAAACTCTTGATCACGGCACGCATGGCCGTCGCTCCGCCAGGCCCAAGCGCTATTTTGGCAATCAAGGCCGCGGCACGCAGCCGAGCCGAGAATTGCCGACGCCATGCGCGTTCGTAGCGATGTCCGGCCTCGTCGTTGCCCTCGCGGCCTTTGCCTGATGCGATCAGTTCCCGCGCAAGCAGCCAGCCGGATTGCAGCGCCATCGAAATGCCTTCGGCGATGACAGGGTGCGACTCGCCTGCGATGTTGCCGACGCGGAAGATGCCCTGATCGTAGCCAGCCCGAATGCCGGGATGAATCGGTCCGGCGGCGAGCCATGGACCATCGAGTTCCGCACTGGACAGCACAGTCCCTACGCCTCGGCACGAAGCCAGGACGTGGCGCGACAGTGCATCGGCGGCCGCGATGTTTCCAAAGCGCTCGCGCAGCCCGGATAAAACATCCCTGCGGATACAGCAGGAAATCGAAACCCGGCCGCGATCGGCCGTGACCATTCCGCCATAGCCGCCCGGGAACACCAGCAACGGCATCAGGTCGGGCGCAAGGGCTGCGCCGGTAAAATGCGCCTTGAATCCGAAAAGGTCGGAGGGTCGGCTTGTTCTTTCAAGCTGGCTTGGGAGTTTGCCTGCCTCCCACGATCCGTGCGCGGCAATGATGACAGGCGCGCTCAAGACCTTTTGTTGCTGGCCCACCTCAACGGTCACACATTGCAAATCGTCGCGCCGCTCAATGGCGACGGCCTTGCAAGGCTGGAAAATTTCGACACCCGCACGCTCGGCGGCCTGCAACAGGATGGTATCCAAACGATCGCGGCCGAGCGCGCGGCCGAGACCGGTGCTCGCGATCGGCATTGGCGCCTGCGCGCAGACATCGCCCGAAAAGAAGCCGACGCGACGTATTTCCGGGCCGGCTTCCGCGCGCCAGATCTCGCCGACGCCCAACCGGTCAAGCAAGGCAAGGCTGGTCCCCGACATGAATTCGCCGCAGACCTTTCGGCGCGGGAACACCGCCTTCTCCACCATTGCCACCGACCAGCCGTTTTGGGCCAGCGCAATGGCGGTAGAGCTGCCGGCCGGGCCGGCACCGATGACGATTGCGTCGTGCATCATCTGGCGCCGGGCACGCTGGCGCCGACAAAAGCCTGGGTGAACAGGCCGCGGCGAGCCTCGATCACAGGCGTTCCCCCCGACGCTTGCCACAATTGCGAAAGTTCCGTGCCGCGGAAACCGGCGCGGACACTTTGCGCCGCGTCGTTCAGTGTCACCGCGCAGGCGCCGATCAATGGCAGCAATCGTGTCGCGGCAAGCGGCAGCCTGCCCCTCAGCGGCTCCGTCGCAACGAGCACCGGGGCCATCGTCAAGATCCGGGAAAACAGCTCCTGGAGGCGCGCGTCGTCGAAGTGATGGAGGATAAGGTTGGCGCAGACAAGATCGAAGGGCCTGTCCGGTGTCCACTCGAATAGATCGGCGGTTACGGGTTGCGCCCGCCAACCGAATTCGGCGAAAGCGATGCACACATCCTCTCCGATCAGCCCGATCCTGTCGACCATGAGGATCTCGACATTGGGCCAGCGCCGCGCCATCAGCCGCGCCACCGTCAGCATGAACTTTCCGTCACCGGAACCTATTTCAAGGATGCGCAGCGGCGGCGTTTGCACGTTGGCCCGCATCAGCAATGCCATGAACCTCGCCTGGAACATCAATGCATTGATCCAAACGAGATCACGGCGCGATGCGATCGCGCGAGGATCATCGGCCGGGAGGCCGTCGAGGAGCTCTGGCTCCAGATGCCGGACGTTTATGTCGGTCATGCGATGGATCGGACACCCTTATGCCAAAAGAGAGCTGATATCACGCGAACGTGCGCCGGGGTCAATTCTATCGCACGGCATCGTGGTTCCGGACGAAGGGCAGATGAATCGAATGACGTGGCTTGGTCTCTTTCGTACAATACCGAAGGCTGATATCACGGTTTCCTAATGAGAAATATCGGCGGCGCGCAATAAAATACCCTATGCCGACGTTTGCCATAGGAAACGCTTCCCCAATTCGTAGACCTCTTGTGAGACCCGACTGGGCTCATTGTCGGAGAAATTTTGTCCCCTAACGCCTATCTGAACCGCGTTGCCACGTCAGTACCGGAACACGACGTGCATCAGTTCTACCTTCGCTATGGAGCTTCGCTGCTCGAAGACGATGCCCAGCGCCTTACGCTCTTCGAACGAATGGTCGCCCTCGCCGGGATCGAACATCGCTATTCCTGCTTTGCGCCCGCCGACGATCCGCGTGGCGGGGCAATCGACCGCGACGGCACCTCGGTCAGGGGCTCGTTCGCCAGCACCGCAATCCGCATGGAGATGTACGAGGCCGCGGCACCCGAGCTGGCGCAAAAGGCCGTCGACAAGCTTTTGGCCGACGACGACCGCTCGCTGATCACGCATTTGATCGTGACGAGCTGCACCGGCTTTTCGGCGCCCGGCATCGACCTCGAACTGGTGCAGCGATGCGGCCTGCCGACGTCGGTCGAGCGCACCATCGTCGGCTTCATGGGATGCTATGCCGCAATCAACGCCTTGAAGCTGTCACGCCATATCGTGCGCTCCGACCCGAAAGCCCGCGTGCTGATCGTCAACATCGAATTGTGCACGCTGCATTTCAGGGAAGCCACCGAGCTTGAGAAGCTGATCTCGTTCTGCCTGTGGGGCGACGGTTGCGCGGCAGCACTTGTCACCGCCGAGCCGCACGGCATCCTGCTCGAAAGCTTCCACGCCATCGTGGCGGTGGAGCGCAAGGAGCTGATGAGCTGGCACATCCGCGACGACGGCTTCGACATGGTGCTGTCCGGCCAGGTTCCCGGCGCGGTGCGCGAGACGCTGCGCAACGACCATCCGGCCATCCTCGGCGGCAGGCCGGCCAGGGAGATCGATTTGTGGGCGGTGCATCCCGGCGGCCGCTCCGTGCTCGACGCGGTCGAGCGGGCACTCAAACTGGAGCCGACCGCGCTCGCCCCATCGCGCGAAGTGCTGCGGCGATACGGCAACATGTCGTCGGCAACCGTGATGTTCGTGATGGCCGAAATGCTTAAGGAGCCGTCGGGCCTGCTCGGCTGCGGCATGGCGTTCGGGCCAGGATTGACCACCGAGACCATGATGTTCCGGACTGCCTGATGCCATCGAACACTGTCCGGCACCGCATCCAAGCTTTCTCAGCCCGTTGGCTGGCGCCCTATTTGCCGTATCCGCACTTCATGTGCGTGGCGCCTCTTGACGCCGTGCTGAGGATCCTGTGGCGCGCGCAAGGCCAGATCCCTCCCGCTTATTGGCCGCGCCTGGTTCTCCTGCTCGTGCTTTCGGGGATCAGCACGGTCGCCTCCCTGCCGGAGCGCTTATTTGTTGGGGCATGGCTGCGGCTGCGCCCTCCCGGATCGAGCGGGATAACGCGCCTGTGTTCGTTCTCGGCTACTTCCGATCCGGGACGACGTTCCTGCAGAACCTGCTGGCAGCCGATCCCGGCCTGAGATCGCCGAGCTGGCCGCAGGTCCTGGCGCCGCAGAGTTTCGCCCTCGGCTGGGTTGTCCTGCGCTACCTTTTCGTGCCCTTGCTGCCGTTGACGCGCCTCGACGCCGTGGTGCCGGTGGGCGCCAGGCTGCCGGCAGAGGACGATTTCGCGTTGAACAATATGGGTGGGATGTCCGTCCTCGCTGGACGCGCCATGCTTCCCCGCCGGCAGGCCTTCTTCAATCGATATCACGATCTCGACGCGCTTTCGGCGGACGAGTTCAGCCGCTGGCGCTCACATCAGTTGGCTTTCGTCCAGAAGCTTACGCTGGTTGCGGGCGGGCGGCGGCTTCTGCTCAAGTCGCCGAGCCATACGGCGCGCGTCCGCTACCTGCTGGACCTGTTTCCGGGCGCCAAGTTTGTCCACATCTCGCGTTCGCCGGAAACCGTGTTCCGGTCCAACCTCCTTCTGGCGCGCGAATTGCAGCGTGCATTCGCGCTGCAGCCGCCCCTGCCCGAGGACGAGCAGGAGGAGATCATCACCCGCGAATATCTCGCGACCGAGATGCACTATCTGGCGGATAGAGCCCGCATTCCAGCTGCCGACCTCGCGGAAGTGCGGCTGCAGGATCTCACCGCCGACCCCGTGGGCGAGATGAAGCGGATCTACCGTGAACTCGGCCTGCCGTTTCCCCCCGGCGGCGAGGAGGGAATGCAGCGGGTCGCCGCGACGTTCGTCAAACAGGTGCGCAGCCGCCATCCCGGCCTGACGGAAAGGCAGAAAGCGCGGGTAGCGCGCCTCGACCCGCTGGCCGCCGCTTTTGGGCATGCGCCGGCACAGGCTTCCGAGAGGCTCGACGTTGACAGCCAACAGCGCATTGGATGACATAGGATCATGACAGCAGCCCTAAGGTCGCACGCAAGCTGGGCAGCGTTGGCCCGGCTGCTGCTCGTCTCCGTGCTACTCGCGATCTGCGCCCCATCGCTTTCGGCAGCCGCCGATGAGCAGAGTGATGCGGTCAAGCTGGTTGAGACTGTGCGCCAGGCGGCGATTGCGCTTGGCCACGGTGGATCCGCCGAGGGACAGCTGCGCTCGATCTCCGCGGCCTTCGATGGCAGGGGGATCGCCCAAGCCGTGCTCGGGACGTATTGGCGCCGCGCCAGCGCGGACGACCGCGCCTCGGTGGTCGATGCGCTGCTTTATGCCATTGCGCACAGGCTGGCCGACAGGCTGGAGCGGACCCAGGACAAGACTTTTACCGTGCTCGAGACAAAGGCCCTGGCCAACGGCGACATCCTGGTGCGCAGCGAATTCCGCCGGCCGCTGCACGGCCCGACATCCGTGGACTGGCGTGTCCGCCACTGCCGCGGACAATTGTGCATCGGCGATGTCTTTGTCGACGGCGGCTCCGTGACCGTGCAGCAGCGGGACCGCGTTGCCCAGCTGCTCGCCGGCAATGGCGGCTCGATCCCGGCACTTGTCGCCGATCTCAGGAAAGGCCGGGTATGACTCCTCGCTCGTGCTCATGTCCTCCTCGTCGAATTGAGCAATGTCGGCCGCGACTTTGACGGCGGCCGCATTGTCGCCGTTGACGGCGTGTCGCTTGCAATTGAGGATGACGAGACCGTCGCCATTGTCGGGCGCAGCGGGAGCGGCAAGTCCACGATCCTAAACCTTATCTGTGGGCTCGACCGGCCGACACGCGGCGAAGTTCGGTTCGAAGGACGGGCCGTCAACAGCAGGGCTGCGTGGGCGACTGTCCGGGCCAGCAGGATCGGCATCGTCTTCCAGAACTTCTTCCTGCTCCAGTCCTTGTCGGCGCGCGAGAACATCGAGGTGGCGTTGTTGGGAAACCTCGGCGGAGCAAGGCAGCGTCGCGTCCGCGCGCTCGAGCTTCTGGCCCATTTCGGCCTTGCCGAGCGCGCCACGCTGCGGCCGGCCGAGCTTTCGGGCGGCGAACGCCAGCGGCTTGCAATTGCCCGCGCGCTCGCCAACCGTCCGAAGCTTCTCGTTGCGGACGAGCCGACAGGAAGCCTCGACGTGCAGACGAGCCAATTGGTGATGAGCATCATCGGCAATTTGCATCGCGAGTTCGGTACCGCGGTGATCGTGGTGACGCATGACGAGGACGTGGCCGCATTGTGCGGGCGGCGCGTCGAGATCACCGACGGCCGCATCCGGTCGGACAGCCGGACGGCGCCGACGCCTGCGCCCCGATACGCCAACCCATGACAGAGCTGACCCTTCCCTTGCGCGGTCTCATTGCGCGGCCGCTTCGCACGCTGCTTACGGTTCTCGGCATCGCCCTGGCGGTCGCGGGGTTTGTGGCGCTTACCGGCCTGACCGCCGGCGTCCAGCACTCATTCGCATCGGGAATCGACGAGAACGGCGCGGACCTGGTGGTGAGCCAGCGCGGCGCGTTCAACCTGGTGAGCAGCACCGTGCCCAGGTCGCTGGGCTCCGGGCTTGCCGCGGTGCCAAATGTCGAGGCCGTGTCGGGCGTTCTCCTCAACATCACCACCGCCGACGACGCCGCGAATATTGTCATGGCCGGCTGGCCAAGCGGCAGCTTCCTGTGGAACGACTTGCGCCTCGTGGCGGGACGGCCCCCCGCACCGGGGGACCAGTGGCCCGTAATCCTTGGCGAGTCGATGGCTGCCGCATTGGACAAGCGGGTCGGCGACACGGTCGAGCTCCAGTTCCAGCCCTACCAGATAGTCGGCATCGCATCGTTCTCGTCCGTGCTGAACCAGAACAGCGCGATCGTTCCGCTCGAAGGGCTGCAGCAACTCCTGTCGCGCCAAGACGTGTTTACTTTGTACGAGGTGAGGCTGAAGCGGCCGCTCGACAAGAACGACATCGCTGTTGCGCGAACCCGGCTGATCGCAGCCGCACCGGGGTTCGAGGTCGGCGACACCGAGCAGTTCGCCAGCAGCATCCGCATCTTCGATCTGCTTCAGGCGATTGCCCGGACAATTTCATTGGTTGTCATGGCGATGGCCTCTGTCGCCGTTGCCAACACGCTTCTGATGGCCGTGAACGAACGAACGTTCGAGATTGGCGTTCTCGCGGCGCTTGGCTGGTCTCCGCGGCGGATTCTCCGGCTCATTCTCATCGAAGGCGTGATCATGAGCGCAGCCGGCGGGGTCATCGGGATCATTCTCGGCGCCCTTGCCATGGAAATGGCGGCGAAGACAAAGTTCGCGGCGGGCCTGATCGTGCCTTATTTGTCAGGCTGGTCGATCGCGCAGGCGCTGATCTTCGTCTTCATCGCCGGGCCCCTCGGCGCGCTCTACCCAGCCTGGCGCGCCACGCGCCTTCTGCCTGCCGACGCGCTCCGCAAGATCTGACGCTGGCGGGTCGCGTGTTCATTGAGGAAGCCGCCTATGTGTGTCGACGGACAGAAGAGCCGGGGCGGAACTCATCCCTCGGTTGGGTCTTCGTAGATGCCGGTGACAAGGAGCCATGCCCCCGAGATGAGGAAGGCGAACAAGACAATGGTTGCAATGGCCGCGATGTAAAGTCCTGCGCTGCGTCCGAGAATAAGGAAAAGCGCGCCAATAACTTCAGCAAGATAACACATTGTGCCGCCCGCAAGCCGCGGCAGGGTCAACCCGATAGAACTCATCCCCGATAAGATAGCTACAACATAACCTCTGATGAATATGAATGTTGCTATAAGCCAGAGGAAAAGCCATTCAAGGCCAAGTGCCGGAAGATATTGATCTCCCAAAAGCGCAAGGCTACAGGCCATGAAAATTGCGCTGAAGCCTGACAGCATATTGATTGCCCGGTTCTTATGTGTCGTGTTTCGGACAATGCGTTCGGGATTGATCGAGATCGCGACGAAAATCAACCCTGCAAGCGCTGCCGAGCCGCCGCCCACCATGACAAAAAAGTCATTCCAGTGATCCAACATAAGATGCTCCTTCGCTCCTATTCATCCAGGCTGCCGCTCCTTCACACCGCAGGGCAATCGCATAGGTGGTTCCCCCACTCCGTCTCGGGCTTCGCCCGAGCCACCTCTCCCCTCCGGAGGGAGAGGAAATGCCAATCGTTGAGATTGCGGCCTGAACGGGTTAGCCTTTCCGCGCAGCGGACGGAGTGGGCGCCGCCATAGGTGATTGCTCTGCCTCACACCGCCAGCGTCGGCTCTGTATTCACCTCCAGCGCTTCTTCCGCCTCGTCCTCCTCACCTAGCACCTCGCCATGCACCGCCAGCGCCCGCCCTATCCAGATCGGGTCGATCAGGTGGTCGCGCTTGGGGTTGGTGGTGTTGGGGTGGATGAGGATGCTCAGGCCACCGTGGTTCAGCATCAGCCAGGGCACCAGCGTGGCGAAAATTTCGGTGGCGAAGGAGACCTGGTACATCGCCTTGGCATGCGGGCCGACCGGCTCGTCGCGCCAATTGCCCAGGCGCACGCGGAAACGCTCGCCGATGCGCAGGCGCAGCCATTCGGCGTGGCGCCGCTCAGTCTCGTCGCCATAGTAGATATGGGCGTGATAGCTGGCGATCTCGGCAAGCGGCCTCGGCCTGGACGGATTGGCTTTGTTCATATCCATGATCCCCTTCGATGGGCTCAGCGATATTCGCGCGCGGCGGCGCCGTTGCATAGATGCCGCGACCGACTGGCTTTCGGACGGCAAAAATAGCGACCCGAGCTCGCGAAAAAGAAAAGCCCGCCGAGCGGCGGGCATCTTCAGTCAGCATTCGATCAGGTTTAGCCCTTTACCACCGGCGGTGCGGAACCCGTGGCGACAACGGCCGACAACTTGCCCTTGCGATGAAAAACCGGCCTCTCGTATTTCTTTTTCATAACGCACCCCTTTTTGATGACCCTCACTAATTTAGGGATGCCTTATATCATTGATCGCTGTCAAGCGGTCGCGGCTTTGAAAAGCTTGGCGTTTCCTCTCCCTCATGGACGCAGGAAAGAGATGGCCGCGGCGGCCGGACCGGGGCTGGCGCCGCCGTAGGCGATTGCCCTGCTGCTTGAGCTTATCTGCCGGCGCTCGAGGCGGGCATTGCGTTACGGCCGCCGGCCCATGGATCTGCAAAGGTCCGCGAAGACGCCATATCGTATTTTGATTTATTAGCTATTTTGAATATGCGGGGAGGCTTGCTTCGCCGGGCAGCAGCCCTCAACCCACCCACTTACCCCAACGGGGACGCCGGTCACTTGCATCAGCTCGCAGAGGCATCCATCGTTTCGATGCGCCGCAGTCTATGAGCTCGGGCAATCGCATAGGCAGCGCCAGCCCCCACTCCGTCTCGGCTTCGCCGAGCCACCTCCCCCACAAAGTGGGGGATGAGGAAATGCCAATTGTTGACGTAACGGCCTTGGCGATTAGCGTTTCCTCTCCCTCCGGAGGGGGAGAGGTGGCCCGGCGAAGCCGAGACGGAGTGAGGGAACACCCTATACGATTATGCTGCATGAGGAAGCGATGAGCGCTAGCCCCGACTCCCTGCACGACTTCTTCGCGCGCGACGCGCTGGTGGTGGCACGCGCGCTGATCGGCGCGACGCTGACGCTCTCCGGCGCCGGCGGCATCATCGTCGAGACCGAGGCCTATCGACCGGACGATCCGGCATCGCATGCCTTTCGGGGCTTAACGCCGCGCAACGCGCCGATGTATGGCCAGCCAGGCAGCGCCTATGTCTACCGCAGCTACGGCCTGCACTGGTGCCTGAACGCGGTGTGCCTGCCGGGCAGCGCGGTGCTGGTCCGCGCGCTGCAACCGCTCTCCGGCATCGCGCAGATGCGGGAGCGGCGCGGCACCGGGGACGAGCGGCTCTACTGCTCCGGCCCCGGAAAACTCTGCCAGGCGCTTGGCATAGACGGCTCGCACAACCGCCTGTCGCTCGGTGCTGCGCCCTTCGCCTTCGCCCGCTCGCGGATCGATCCGGCGGCGGTGGTCAGCGGGCGGCGCATCGGGCTGACCAAGGCGGTGGAGCTGGAATGGCGGTTCGGGCTTGCCGGCTCGCGCTATCTCAGCCGGCGGTTTTGATCCGGAACCCAATCCCCGCTCCCGCTCGCCGTCATGGATCGACCGCGTCATGGATCGTTCGCGTCTGGCGCGCGTTGGAAGCAGATGACGGAGGAGCAGACAATGGCGAACGACAAATACGACCGCATCAAGCGCCGCGCCTATGAGATCTGGCAACGCAGCGGCGGAGCGCACGGCCAGCATGAGGAACACTGGCAGCTGGCTCGCGAAGAAATCGAGCGCGAGGATGACGGGCTCGGCGAACAGCCGGGCGCCGCGATGCCCGGCGCGGTGATAATCCCGGCCGGCCGGCCGGACCCGCTCGCCGCCGAGGCGCTGGCGCGCAAGGCGACAAGCAATCGGCCTGAAGGGCCGGCGGCGGACGACACGGTGTCGAAAAAGCGCGGCAAGCGCGAAAAGTCGGCGTGAGCTTGGGCTGATCGCGGCCCAGCGGGACGCCGGCAGTGTGCTTCGTCTGCAAGACGATCGCATGGGGCAGCGCCAGTCCCCGTCTCGGCTTCGCCGAGCCACCTCTGGCTCGGCGAAGCCGAGACGGAGTGGGGAACGCCCTATGCGATTGCTCTGCCTTTTCGCAGGGACCCCGACCGGGTCAAATTAAAACCCCGGCCCAGACGGGGCGGATGGTTTCGCCATCGCGCTAGTTTCACGGCAAAAGTGAACCGCGCCCAACCTTGATCCGCGGCAGGTCGAGGCTGATCCGGCGAAACCCGACGCCGAGATAGAGGTTGCGCGCCGCGGGGTGTGCCGGCGCGCCGAGGCAGGCGACCAGCATGCTTGTGGCGCCGGCAGCCTTGGCCCGTTGCATGCCGTGCAGTAGCAAGGCTTTGCCCAGACCCCGCCGGCGGAAGTCGCGATGCGTGCCGACCGGCTCAAACTCGGCGGTGCGGGTCGCCTCGTCCAGCCAGATGATCGCGCTCGCGGCCAGCGTGTCGTCCGCCGCTTCGACCAGCACATGCAGGTCGGCCCGGTAGGGCCAGGTCTGCCGCACCCGCTCGAAGGCTGTCTCGTTGAAGGCGGAGCGATGCCAGGCATCGCGATGCGCCCGCACCGCTTGCGCCGCCGAGACATCGGCCGCCGTGCGGAAGCGGAAGCCCTCGGGCAGCACCGGGTCGGGCACGTCGGTCAGCGCGCGCGCGTTGAACTGCACCCAGGATCCGTCGTCGGCGCCGGCTTGCGCGTCGAAGGCATAGCCATGCGCGGCGACGATTGCTTGCGCCGCCGTGTCAGCGGACTGCACGGTCAGCAGGCGGTCGATGCCATCCGCCGCTTCGTCGTACCAGTCGAGGATGTCGTGGAGCAGCTCCGGCCGTTCCGGATGCGCCTGCCAGGTCAGATTGGCGCGATCGCTTTCGCGAAACGTGCCATCGCCGCGCGGCACACGATATGGCAGGCACGCCCAGCCCCAGCCGGCAAGCGCACCGTCGACGAACCACAGCCGGTGGCGCCAGAAGCCACCGAGCGCGTCGTAATCCTTGGCCCACACCCAGGCCAGCTCGCCGACGGCGGCGTCGCCGTTGAGCAGCTCCGGCCGCAAGCCTGTCACCTGCTGCGCCAGGCCCTGCATCAGCCGCAGTTCGGTGATCTCGAGAGTCGCCATAAAGACACCTTGGCAAGGCTCGGCGGTGCTGTCGAGCGCGGGCAAGCCGTTGTCGAAGCGCCGCCTGACGACCACCCGTCGCGGTTGCGGGATGGCGCATTCTGTGTAGTGTGCGGCCTAATTTAGCGGGGACTTGAAAGATGCAATCGCAATGGTCGTCGCGCTCGGCGCCGTGGTGGCGGGATGCGTTGCGTCTCCGGCCGACTATGCCGGATCGCTCTCGCAGCAGGACCCGAAATGGGCGTCGCCGGAATGTCAGCAGGCCCGCACGGCGGCCGCGGACTACGCCAAACGCGAGAAAGACCATCCCGGCTGGGGGATGGGCGTGCTGCTTGGCCCCTACAGCATGGGCATGGTGGCGGCCATCAAGCAGCATGAGCAGGACCAGCGACGGCTGCTCGCCCGCCAGGTGCATCTGCAATGCTCGAGCCAGCCGCTGCCCAAGGATTTGGACTTCGACCCGGCAACCTACTCGCCGAAGAAGACGCAGTATCCGTAAGTCGCATCTGATTACGGTTTCAAGCCTCTGCCACCTGAATGTCGAAGCCGTAGGTGAGGATGGCGACGCCGGTCGCGGTCACGACCTGGCTCGCCAGTTTCAACTTTGAGAGCCCCTGCCCCGCCTCGAAAAGGCGCGCGCCGTCGCCCAGCACCAGCGGGTGGATCATCAACACCAGCTCGTCGACGAGCCCATGCCGCATCAGCGTGCGCAGCAAGGCGCCGCTGCCGAACATGATGAGCGCCTTGTCATGGCCTTGCTTGAGCTCGCGCACTGTCTGCGCTGCCTCGCCGGCAAGCAGCGTCGCGTTTTCCCACCGAAGCGGATAGCTCGCATCGCGCGAAACAATGAACTTGCGCGCGCCGGTCAATGCCTTCGTCATCGGGCTGGCGGGCTGGCGTACGACCCAGCCTTCGTAAAGGTCTTCATAAGTCGTGCGGCCGGCGAGCAGCGACCAGCCGCCGGCCATGGCGCTGCCGATAGTCTCCTGCATCTTCGGGTCGTTGCCGGCATTGCCCCAACCGCCATGCCAAAAATCATTTCGCGTGTCCTCATCGGCGCGCCGGCGCCTGGAACACACCGTCCAGCGTCAGATGCTCGACAGCAACGATCCCGCCCATTCAGTCTTCCTTCCACGCCTCGAGCAGCGGGCCGTCGCCGCCATAGACCGGGTCCGTGTCGGGTCGGCCGACTTTCGGAATGGTTCGCAGCGCGCCGGCGTGGTCGGCAGCGCTTCGGCACAGGTCATAGGTTCCGAAGGGCGCATAGGCGCCGACGACCAGAAGGTCGGCCGAAGCGGACAGTCGTTGGTGGCCGGTGCCGGCTGGCAGCACCGCGACGTCGCCGGCCTTGACCTCGAGCACCTTGCCCTTGTCGCCGCCGAAGCGCACCTCTGCCGTGCCGCGCGCGATGCCCAGCACTTCGTGAATGCTCGAATGGTAGTGGACGTGGTCGAAGATGCCGTTGCGCCAGCCGTCGCCCCAGCCATTGGCGCCGAAGATGTCCTCGAACACGGCGGCCGGATCGACATTGTCCGGCAACAGCACCGCGCCGGGATAGATCAGCATCGGCCAGCGCGGGTGGTTGGGCACGAAGCCGTCATCGGCGAAACGGAAGGCGAGCGGCTCGATCTGTCTTGCGCGTGTTTTCACCGTTGCGCTCCTTGTAAGTTCAATAGCTGTCCAACGGTTTTGCGCGGATTCTGATCCCGATTGGCATCTTCGCCCCCTCACACCAGCCTCTGCCCGCCATCGATATGGACCGTCTCGCCAGTCATGAACTCGTTCTGCATCAGATAGAGATAGGCCGGCGCGATATCGGCAGGCTTGGCGACCTTGCCGGCCGGCAGGCGGGCGGCCATCTGATCGAAATAGCCTGACTTGGCTTCGCCGACGATCTCATCCCACATCTCGGTGTCGACCCAGCCGGGCGAGACGATGTTGACGCGCGTCGGCGCGAGTTCCAGCGCCAGCGCGCGGGCGAAATAGGTGAACGAGCCGGCGACCGCCGCGACCACCGAACCGCCCGGCACCGGCGGACGGTCCTTGTTGATGCCGGAGGTGAAGATCATCGAGCCGCCCTTGTTCAATGTGCGCACCGCATGCTTGGCCAGCATCACCGCGCCGATGAACTTGCTATCGAGGAAGCCGCGCACGACATCCATGTCGGCCTCGCCGATCGGATAATTGGGCGGCGGCGTGCCGGCCGTCGCGACCAGATGATGGAAGGCGCCGGCTTTGTCGAACAGGCGCGCGACGTCGGTCTCATTGGCCATGTCGGCGGCGATGCTTCTTACGCGTCCTGCCCCGTCAAGCCGCTGTTCAGCCGCCTTAAGCTTGTCGGCCGAGCGGCCGGCAATCACCAATTCGGCACCGTTTTCGAGCGCGGCGGCCGCGACACCGAAACCGATGCCGGAGCTGCCGCCGACGACGATGATCTTTTTACCGCCGAGCTTGGTCATGGGATCCTCCTGTGTTCGGGATACGGATTGCGTTACGAGCGGCCGGCGCAAGCCGCTTCGATATCGGCAAGGACGATCTTCTTCATCGAATAGATCGCCTGGCGCGCCCGGCCGGCCTTGACGCGGTCCGGGTCGTTCATCAGCAGCAAGGCCTGCGTGGGAATGACCTGCCAGAAGACGCCGAACTTGTCCTTCAGCCAGCCACAGGGCTGTTCCGAGCCGCCATCGGCGGTCAACGCGTTCCAGTAATAGTCGGTTTCGGCCTGGTCCCTGGTCTCGATGTAGAGAGATCCGCTCGTTGAAGGCCGGCATCCGGCCGGCGTTCAAAGCGGTAAAGCGCTGGCCTTCGAGCTCGAAGTCGAAGACCGCATGCGGTGTTCCGGTGCCGCCGACATGGTCGGTGAACTCGATCGTCTCCAGCGCTCGGCCGTTCTTGAAAACCGACAGATAGAAGTCGCGGGCGGCTTCGGCATCGAGGTTGAACCAGAGGAAGGGATGAACGGTGGCCATGTTGTCCTCGCAGGTTTCAAGTGAGCTTTGATCACAAATGCTGTGAGGATTTTTGGCCGGTAAAGGCTCGACAGACAAACCAAAATTTGGCAAGTATTTGTTACTAACGCTCACAAATCGATCTGGCCATGGTCCACAGACTGCCGCCGCTCAACGCCTTGCCGGCCTTCGAGGCCGCCGCTCGCCACCTGAATTTTTCCAGGGCCGCGGATGAGCTCAACCTCACGCATGGCGCCATCAGCCGGGCGGTGAAGCACCTGGAGGAGCAGCTTGGCGTGCAGCTCTTCGAGCGCGCCACGCGCTCTGTGCGGCTGACGCCTGTCGGCGAGCCTTACGCGCTGGCGGTACGCGAGGTGCTCGACCAGCTGGCGATTGCCACACAGTCGGCGACCGCCCGGCATTCCAACGCGACCTTGAATGTCAGCACCTCGGACGGCTTTGCCGGCAAATGGCTGGTGCCGAGGCTCTACCGTTTTCATCGCTCCCATGGCGACATCGACGTGCGCGTCTCGACCACCGGCAGGCTGACCAATTTCCTCGGCGACGGCATCGATGTCGCGATCCGCTATGGCGGCGGGCATTATTCCGGGCTGACATCTGAATTCCTCACCGGCGAGGAGGTGTTTCCGGTCTGCAGCCCGCGCCTGCTCGAAGGGCCGCATCCGCTCAAGACGCCGCAGGACCTCAAACACCACACGCTGATCCGCGATGGCTATCGCATCGACTGGGCGGCATGGCTGGCGAGCGCCGGCGTCGAAGGCATCGATCCGAACAGCGGGCTGACCTTCGATTCCGCCACCTTCGCGGTCGAGTCGGCCGTGCAAGGCGAAGGCGTGGTGCTCGGCCGCACCATGCTGGTCTCGGCCGACCTTGCCACCGGCCGGCTGGTGCGGCCCTTCGACCATGCGCTGAAAGCCGTCTCCAGCTTCTATCTCGTCTACCCGCCCGAGGCGATCCGCCAGCGCAAGGTCAAGGCGTTCCGCGACTGGCTGTTCGCGGAGATGGAGCCGGGCTGAAGCGAGCGCTTGTCGAGATCCCGACTTGCGAAGCCGTACCGATTGCGCGATGCTGCCCAATCATGGCCGGCGAGTATCTGGATCACAAATTGAGTGCCCGTTTTGCGGCACTATCCGTTTGCAGATTCCGGCCGATGCTCAACCCACAACGGCGATCCACTGCGCCGAGTGCGGCAAATATCTCGGCACATGGGATGAGCTTCAGACTGATTTCGAGATGCAAGGCGGAACTGACGGGGTGTTCCGTTTGGATAAGGGACGCATCCAGAAGCTTAGTTCCAGCGGGTGAGAGCCGCCGCTGGCGGCCTGAAGCGCGTCGCGGTCTTTTAGACGCCTCATAGCCCCTTATTGAAAACCTGTTCTTCGGCCACATCGCTCCTTTCCGTCGCGCTGCGCGACAGGAACCAGATCGACCCTGCCGCGTCATAGAGGCAGGCTCTCGTCTCAGCCCCGGAGCGACAGGATGATCAGGTTCCTTCTCGGAGTTGCGGTTGCGATCGGACTTGCATGCACCGGGAGCCAGGCCGCCAGGCTGGATCCCGACGCGATCAACAAGGCCGGGTTCAGCGAGGGGACTCCGAAAGGTGTCGATCCGATGCTGCTCAAGGCGCAGATTCTTCTCGATCGCGCCCGCTTCTCCCCCGGCCTGATCGATGGCCGCCTTTCCGACAATTTCGGCAAGGCCGTCGCGGCGTTCCAGGCGGCGAACGGACTGCCGTCGGACGGCAAGCTGACGCGCGAAACCTGGGACAAGCTCGCGGCGACCTTCGCCGGCCCGGTGCTGACCACCTATGAGGTCACGGCGAAAGATGTGCGCGGCCCGTTCACGCGGCGGATCCCCAGCCGCATGGAGAGGATGGCCCATCTTAAGCGACTTGGATACCACAACGCGCAGGAGAAGCTGGCGGAGCGTTTCCATGTCAGCGAACGATTGCTGCGGATGCTCAATCCTCGAACCGGGTTCGGGAAGGCCGATACGAGTCTGGTGGTGCCCGATGTCGGCCGCGGCGATCCTCCAATGGCCGTCGCCAGTATCGAGGTCGACAAGAGCGCCCGGCTGGTGCGCGTGCTCGATCGGTCCGGCAAGCCGCTTGCGGTCTATCCGGCCTCGATCGGCAGCGAGGAAAAGCCGGCGCCGAGCGGCGCGGCGGAGGTCAAGCGCGTGGTGCGCAACCCGACCTATCACTACAATCCGAAATTCGCCTTCAAAGGCGTCAGGGCCAAGCGGCCCTTCACCATCGCCGCCGGGCCGAACAATCCTGTCGGGTCGGTGTGGATCGACCTCTCCATCGAGAGCTACGGCATCCACGGCACGCCCGACCCCGGCAAAATCGGAACGACCTTCTCGCATGGCTGTATCCGGCTGACCAACTGGGACGCCGAAGACCTTGCCGCCATGGTCAAGCCGGGCACGAAAGTCGACTTCAAAGACGAGACGGCGCAGAACGGGCAAGCCCAGTGAATGCCGGCAGGTCGTGTGCCTGCCACGCAAGATCGCTGCATAAGCCCAATTTATCACCATCCCCAGTTTTTGGAGACGTTACACGGCCTTTCCCGGCTTGTAGCTTCGGCGGCGCTGTCTCTGAAATAGTCTGATTTGAGGGTTCGATGCAGGCACATGCGCGGGTGGTGATCGTTGGTGGCGGGTGCGTCGGCGCAGGCATTCTGTATGGCCTGGCCAAGCGCGGCTGGACCGATGTGGCGCTGCTCGAACGCACCCAGCTGACGGCAGGCTCGACCTGGCACGCGGCGGGGCTGATTCCGTCCTATGCCCGCAACATCAATGTCGGGCGGATGATCAACAAGACGATCGAGATCTATGAAGGGCTGGAGGCAGAGACCGGGCAGCCGGTCGGCTGGCACAAATGCGGCCAGTTGCGCATCGCCAACAGCCGCGACCGGCTCGACGAATATAAGAGCTATATGAGCGTCGCCGAGGTGCAAGGCATGCGGGCGCAGCTGCTGACGCCGGATGAGGCGCGCAAACTGTGGCCGCTGCTCGACAACAAAGAGATGTTAGGCGCGCTCTACCATCCCGACGATGGCCATATCGCGCCGGCCGACGTGACGCATGCCATGGCCAAGGGCGCGCGGGATTTGGGCGCCAAGATCTATCTCAACACCGAGGTCACCGGTTTCAAGCGCACGCCAAGCGGCGAGTGGCTGGTGCAGACGAACCAGGGCGACATCACCTGCGAGCACGTGGTCTCAGCCACAGGCAATTATGCACGCCAGACCGGCGCGCTGCTCGGCCTCGACATCCCGGCGATCCCCATCCTGCACCAGTACTGGATCACCGAGGCGGTGCCGGAGGTGATCGAGCGCAAGCGTGCGGGACGGCCCGAAATGCCGATCCTGCGCGACGAGGGTTTCGAGGGTTATCTGCGCGAGGAAGGCGACGGACTGATGTTCGGGCCTTACGAGCGCACCGAGCACCTGAAGCTGTTCGCCGAGGACGGCGTGCCGGCATGGTTCGGCGCCGATCTGCTCGAAGAGGATTTCGACGCCGTGGCGTGGAACTGGGAGCAGGCCTTGCGGCTGGTGCCGGCCTTAGGGCGCGTCGGCATCAAGGCCAATGTGCGCGGGCCTTTCCAGATGACGGCGGATGAGCTGCCCTTGATGGGACCGGCCTGGGGGCTGCCCAATGTCTGGTTGGCCGAAGGCGTGCCGGGCGGCATCCTGTGGGGCGGCACGATAGGCTATTATCTGTCGGAGCGGATCGTCGAAGGCGGCAACAGCCTTGACGTCTCCGATCTCGATCCGCGCCGCTTCGGCGACTACGCCAACAAGACCTGGACGCGCGCGAAAGTCCGCGAAGCCTGGGGCACGCATGCCGAGCAGAAATATCCGGGGCAGGACATGCCGGCCGGTCGACCGCAAAAGACCGCGCCGTCCTATGACCGGCTGACCAAGCTTGGCGCGGTCTGGGGCGTGCTCAATGGCTGGGAGATGCCAAACTGGTTCGCGCCGAAGGGCGTCGAGGCCAAGGACCAGTACAGCTGGCGCTGGACGCCGAAGGGGAACTTCGTCGGCGAGGAGGTGCAGGCGGTGCGCAACGCCGTCGGCCTGGTCGAGATGACGCCGATGACCAAGTTCGAAGTGTCGGGACGAGGCGCTGCCGCGTGGCTCGATGGCATCCTTGCCAACCGCTTGCCTGCGATCGGCAAGGCGGTTCTGGCGCATCACCTGACGGCCGCCGGCGGAGTGCAGGCCGAGTACATGGTGGCGCGGCTAGGTGAGGACAATTTCTACCTGATTTCGACGCCGCGTGCGGAACGCTGGAATTTCGACGACCTTTCAAGACTGCTTCCCGCCGATGGAAGTGTAACCCTGAAAAACGTCACCAACGACCGCGGCTGCTTCACGGTCGTCGGGCCGAACGCGCGAGACGTATTGCAACCCCTTACCGAGATCGATCTCTCCAGCGAGGCCTTCCCATGGTTCGGCGTGAAGACCGGGAGCGTGGCTCTCGCAAGCGACGTGCGGCTGCTGCGCGTCAACTATGAAGGCGAGCTCGGCTGGGAGCTCTACCATCCCCTCGCCTACCAGCGGCAATTGCTGGACGCGATTCTTGAGCAGGGCGAGAAGCACGGCCTGCGGCTGGTCGGACTGCACGCGCTGGAGTCGCTGCGGCTCGAAAAATCCTATCGCGCCATGTATCGCGACATGAACCCGGAACTCAACGCGCTGGAGAGCGGGCTGGAGCGCTTCATCCGTCTCGACAAGGGCGATTTTGTCGGCCGTGACGCGGTCCTGAAATACAAGGCGCGCAACGACCAGCGCCGCTCGGTGACGCTCAGGATCGACACCGACGGCGCCAGCACGCTTGCCAATGAAGGACTCTATAGCGACGGCGCGCTTGTCGGCCGTATCACGTCGGGCGGCTATGGCTATTCGCTCGGTCACGACGTGGCGCTGGCGCTGCTGCCGGAGCGTCTGAGCAAGCCCGGCACCAAGCTCGACGTCGCCATCCTCGGCGAATGGAAGATCGCGAAAGTCATCGCGGATTCGCCTTATGATCCGACGTCCGCCAGGGCGCGACGCTGAGCGATGCGCATCCAGCAGATCAACGTCTATTCGGCGCAACTGCCCGTCAAAGGCGGCGCCTACCGGATGGCGAGCGACGACGTGACGGCGCTGGACTCGACGCTCGTCGAGATCGTGACCGATGACGGGCTGACCGGCTGGGGCGAAACCTGCCCGATCGGCCCGGTCTACCAGCCGCATCACGCGCTCGGCGCCCGCGCGGCAATCGCCGAAATCGCGCCGGGACTGATCGGCGCGGAGATCGCCTCGATCCGGCTCTTGGCTAAGCGCATGGACGAGCGGCTGAACGGCCATGGCTACGCCAAGGCCGGCTTCGATATGGCCTTCCTCGACCTGCTTGGCCAAAAGCTCGACGTTCCTGTCTCGACGCTGCTCGGCGGCGCGCTGACGGATCGCGTGCCGAGCTATTATTCGCTGATCGTCGGGTCGCCGGACGAGACGGCCAGGATCGCCGTCGACAAGGTCCGGGACGGCTATCCGCGCCTGCAGGTCAAGATCGGCGGGCGCAGTCTCGAAGAAGACGTGGCCGTGGTTCACAAGGTCTGGGAAGCGGTCGGCTACAAGGCACGGCTAGCGGTCGACGGCAATCGAGGCCTGACGGTGTCGGCCGCGATCCAACTCGACCGGCTCTGCCAGGCGATGCCCTTCGTCTTCGAGCAACCCTGCAACACGATGGACGAGATCGCGACGCTGAAGGGCCGCGTGACGCATCCGGTCTATCTCGACGAAAGCACCGAGGACCAGAACGCGGTGCTGCGGGCCATCTCGCTCGGCATCGCCGACGGTTTTGGCTTCAAGGTCACCCGCCTCGGCGGGCTGACTAGGATGACCACCGTGCGCGACCTTTGCGCCATCCGCTCGCTGCCGCACAGCTGCGACGACGCCTGGGGCGGCGACATCATCGCCGCGGCCTGCGTGCATCTCGCCGCCACCGTCGAGCCGCGCCGCATGGAAGGCGCCTGGATCGCGCAGGAATACATCGACGGGCATTTTGATGCCGCGAACCCGGTCGTCATTGAAAACGGCCACATCGCCGTGCCGAAGGGACCGGGGCTGGGTGTGAAGCCGGAGCCCGGCATGTTCGGCGAAGCGGTGGCGACATACGGACGCTGAACGGAAGCGGCGCAGCCAAGCTCACGGTTCGGATCGGAATGGCGTAGGCGATAATCATCAGCGCCGTCCCCCACTCCGTCTCGGCTTCGCCGAGCCGCCTCTCCCCTCCGGAGGGAGAGGAAACGCCAATCGCCCAAGTCGCGCCTCAGCGGTTAGCCTTTCTAACGCTCTCAATTCTAACGCTCTCAATGATCAAAATTTCGCGCACCTTCGACGGCAGCATTTCCTCTCCCTCCGGAGGGGAGAGGTGGCTCGGCGAAGCCGAGACGGAGTGGGGGAACCACCTATGCGATTACCACCCCGCTGGGCGTCTCGACCGACTGCGCCCACGCGCCGATCAACTTCGTCGATACCGTGGATCGTTCCGCCCTGCTCCGCGTTGATTTCGAAACCCACGGAGCAATGGCGATGAGTGAAGAACGGCACCAGAAAATCCAGCAGCGGGCATACGAAATCTGGCAGCGCGAGGGCGGCCTGGAAGGCGACCATGAACGGCATTGGCATCAGGCGGAAATGGAAATCGACCGCGAGGCGGCGCTGCCGCTGACGGCGGATGACGCACTGCCCGAGACTCGCCAGGTCGGCAGCCCGGACGTATTGACGGTCGAGGCTTTGGCGGTGCGCACCGGCATTTCGAGCGATGAGGCGCAGGAGTTGCTCGACCGGCTGGGCGACGACCGCGCGGCGGTTGAGGCCGCGGCCCGGAGCTTGAAGGCGAAAAACCGGATTTGATCTGGCCAGGCGGCAAGGCGAATTGGCGCCTCTTCGGCGCCGCCGAACGTTTCCAGCGCGCCGGCATGCATTCCCCAGGTTGACAGGACAAGCACCTCGTTCTAACTTCGCGTTAGTGGCCACTAACGCGAAATACTGGACGGCGCTCGGCGATCCGACACGGCGCGCGATCTTCGAACTGCTGGTCGACCGTCCCAGTTCGGTCAGCGGGCTGGCCAATGTGCTGCCCGTGACCCGGCCGGCCGTGTCGCAGCACCTGAAGGTCCTCAAGCAGGCCGGATTGGTGGCCGATACGCCGTCGGGCAAGGAGCGCATCTACCGCATCGATCCGGATGGGCTCGCAGAGTTTCGGGCCGAGATCGACCAGTTCTGGATAAAGACGCTCGCAGCCTACAAGCTGGCCGTCGAGCAACCGACGAAGGACGAGGCATGATGAAGCAGCCAGGACCCGCGCCCGTAAAGCATTCCGTCGTTGTCGAAGCGCCGATCGCACGCGCCTTCAGGGTGTTCACCGAGGATTTCGACAGCTTCAAGCCGCGCGAGCACAATCTGCTTGCCGCCCCGATCGCGGAGACGATCTTCGAACCGCGGGTCGGCGGTCATGTCTACGATCGCGGCGTCGACGGCAGCGAGTGCCACTGGGCCCGCGTGCTCGCCTATGAGCCGCCGAACCGGCTGCTTGTGAGCTGGGATATCGGCCCGCGCTGGCAGATCGAAACCGACCCGGCCAAGACCAGCGAATGGGAAGTCCGCTTCACCGCCGAGACGAAAGACCGAACGCGGGTCGAGATCGAGCACCGCAACCTCGAACGGCACGGCGAAGGCTGGGAAGGCATGCGCGGAGCGGTGGACAGCGACCAGGGCTGGCCGCTCTATTTGCGGCGGTTCCGCGATCTTTTCCGCGCGGCCTGACGGCGACAAGGAGTGGAGACCATGGACGCCTATTGGCTGAGCATTCTAGGCATACTTGCGCTTTGTTTCCTGTCGGTGGCGCTGGCAATCCTCTCGGGGTCGTCCAAGGGATTTGCCGGCGCGCTATCGGGCCCGGTCATTCCGGCCGACGACAACAACCGGCTCTACCGGATCGACCGCGTCCACATGAATTCGGTCGAGGCGCTTGCCCCCTTTGCCGTGCCGGCGGTGCTGGCCATGATGGTCGGCGTTGGGCCGGTCACGCTCGCCGTGCTGGTCTGGGTCCACCTGGCGATCCGGCTCGTCCACCTGGCCGTCTATCTTCGCGGCGGCGCTGCCGCCAAGGGCGGCAGCGTCAGGACGATCCTGTATGTCTCAGGCGCGCTGGTCACGACAATCCTTATCCTCGTGACCGGATGGGCGGCGTTGCATTGAGCAGCGACTGCTTTTCACCCTGTCGGCGGAACCCTCGACCCTACCAGCGGTTTGTCCCTGCAAGGCGATGCCGGAGCATCGCGACTGAACGTCACGATCGAAAGATCCACAGATCCCGGCCCGGCAATTGCCGGGCCGGTGTTTTTTGCGCGACGCAAAACATGAGCTTCTTCATGTTCGCGTCACACGCTTCCATTGTACTTGCATCTGGCCGCGATGCTCAACGAGACGCTGACGGTGGACAAATAGGCCTTGTCATCGGCGCAAAATCGAAACCAGGCATGCGCAGAGCGCTACGTTGCCTATCGCCGCTATCGCCAGCACTTCCAGCAGGAGATTGCCGCCGCCCGCGTGCAATAGCAGCGCTCAATCGACGGCGCCGCCGCCTGGACGATCAGGCTTGGCGTGGCGAGCTTGCCCATCAGCGCCGCGTATTGTTGCGGGTCGAACAGCACAAGCGGCAGCGCGCCGCGCGCGATCGTATAAATGCCGTTGCCAGCACCGTAGAGGATCAGCCCGATAGCGATGAAAGTCTGGCTTGCGAGCAGGAACCCTACTCCGGCCGCAAGCAGCGAAACGGAGGTCAGCATTGTCCAGATCGGATGATGCCGGTTGCGCCCGATCAGCATCTCGGCAACCCGCGCCCCCACCTGTGACGGGCCGATCAAAGCTCCGAGCGCCACCGCGACCGTCAAGCCCACCCCGCGCAATTGCAGCAAGGTGAGCAGATGCACCGACAGCATCGACGAGATCAGCGCGGCCACCGTCTGGATGGACGCAAGCAGGGTGAAGCGCTTTCGCGTTCGGCCCGCGGCGGGTCCCTGTTTCTGCACGCCTGTCGGCGGCCGTGGTGCTGAGGCCGGCGGCGACGGTATGGCCCAAAGGTGGAGCGGCAGGCAGACCAGGAGATGGATCGCCGCATAGGTGAGACATGCAAAGCGCCATCCCTCGTGCTCGACGAGAAAGGCGCTGAGCGGCCAGCAAACGGTGCTGGCAAAACCGCCGAACAATGTCAGGCTGGTGATCGCGCCGCGCGCGTCCCGCCCGTAGAGCCGGCCGAGCGTTGCGAAGCCGGCATCGTAGAGGCCGCTCGACATTCCAAGCCCCATCAGCAGCCAGGCCAGCAGATAGATCGGGTACGCCGTGGCCGTTGCCATCAGACCATGCGCGGACGCCAGCAGCAGCGAGCTTGCGGCAAGAACGGGCCGGCCGCCATGGCGCTGGATCAGCCGTCCGGTGACCGGCGATACCAGCCCGGCCAACAGAAGCCCGCAGGAGAGCCCGGCGACGACCGAGGCCAGCGACCACCCCGTCTGCGCCGCGATCGGCGCGGCGAGCACGGCGGGCAGATAGAAGGATGAACCCCAGGTAAGGATTTGGGTTATGCCGAGAGCCGAGACGAGAACGCGGCGACTTCGAGCGGCCGGCGCGGGCGCCTCCACTCAGGCCTGCCCGGATCCGTAAGCCACTCGCTCACCGTCCTCCTTGATGAATTCACGCACGGGATTGTCGAGCAAAGGCAGCACCGCTTCCGAGGGACGGCAAAGCCGCGTTCCCTTGGGTGTCTCGACAATCGGACGGTTAATCAGGATCGGGTGGGCCAACATGAAATCCAAGAGCTCCTCATCCGACCATTTGGCATTGCCGAGATCGAGTTCGGCATAGGGCGTCCCCTTCTCGCGCAGCAGGTCGCGCACCGGGATTGCCATCGCGGCGATCAATTGTTTCAGGCGATCGCGGCTTGGCGGCGTCTGCAAATATTCGATCACGACAGGCTCCTCGCCGCTGGCGCGGATCATCGCCAGCGTGTTGCGGGACGTGCCGCAGGCCGGGTTGTGATAGATGGTGATCGTCATGGCTGCGCCTTCGCTGACTGAGGCTGGTGAAGAGGTTGCGGCCGCAGCAGCCAACCGATGAGCATCATGGCGATCAGCGCGCCCGCCAACTCCGCGCCGATGAAACCCGGAAGGTCGACCGGCCGTATGCCGGAGAAGGTGTTGGTGAATGCGCGGGCGACCGCTACGGCCGGGTTGGCGAATGAGGTGGAGGCCGTGAACCAATAGGCGGCGCTGATGTAGAGGCCGACCAGCCAGGGCACGGCCTTTCGCTCGAACCGGACGCCGGCAAGAATGACAGCGACAAGGCCAAACGTCGCGACCGCTTCGGAAAACCACTGCGCGGACCCGGCGCGGACTTTCATGGCCATGTCGAGGACCGGCAGTGAAAACATCAGATGGGCGGCAATCGTGCCGGCAATCCCGCCGGCAAATTGCGCGGCCAGGTAGGGCGCAAGATCGCCGGCGGCAAGCGTCCTATTGAGGCAGGAGACGAGCGACACGGCCGGATTGAAATGCGCGCCGGAGATCGGCCCCAGGATGGTGATCAGAACCACCAGCATGGCGCCGGTCGCCAGACTGTTCGCGAGCAGCGCCAGCGCGGTGTCGTGCGTGAGCGTCTCAGCCATGATGCCCGAGCCGACCACCGTTGCGACCAGCAGGCCGGTTCCCAGGGCCTCGGCAACGAGGCGCCGCGAAAGCGTGTAGGCGGTCACTGGCGACCGCCATCGCCAGGCAGGCAGCAAGACACTGCCAGCGCCGGCGCGCAAATCTCCGGAAGGCCGGAACAGCAATCCTCCATCAGGAAGCGGATGAGGCCGGACAGCGCTTCATATTCGGCGCTGTAGACGATCGAGCGCGCGTCCCGCCTGGTCGTCACGAGGCCGGCGCGCTCCAGCTCTTTGAGGTGGAAGCTCACATTGGACGGCGAGACCTCGACTTTCTCGGCCAGAATTCCAGCGGCGATGCCGTCCGGTCCGGCAATGACCAGAAATCTCAGCAACCGCAGCCGGGTCTCTTGCGACAGCGCGCCAAAGGCGATGAGGGCTTGACGTTCGTCCACGTTTCAATAATCCTTTAAATGTTGAAATAAGGAATAACCGACATGCTCTCCGCTGACAACCAGGAAATCACGCCTGTCCTGCCGATGGACCCCTCCGACCTGACAATCGGCGAGCTGCTTGGGGCTTTGGCCGGCCACAAGGAGAAGCCGCTCGTGTTCCGCTACGATGACCGCCCGGTGAAGCCGGGCTACCACGTCACCGAGGTCAAGGCCGGACATTTCTCGGCCCTGGATTGCGGCGCCAATCCTGAATCCTGGACTGAAATCTTCGTCCAGCTGTGGGACGTGACCGACGGTGGACCCGTCCATATGCCGGCCGGCAAATTCGCGGCAATCGTCCGCAAGGTCGCCGACCACCTGGCGCTCGACCAGTCAGCCAAACTGACCTTCGAAGTCAGCGACGGCGTAGGGCCCATGGAACTGCACCGCGCGGCTCAGCCGACCCTTGTCGGCGATGCCATCGAGGTCGAGCTGTCGCCACGCCCAGCAAGCTGCAAGCCGCGCGACCGCTGGCTGGAGGATCAGAAAGCGGCGAGCGCGGCCTGTTGCGGCGCCAACCGCCCTTGTTGAGACATCCCCTCACCCGTGCCAGTGCGATGACCGGATGACGCTGCAGACATTGCCGCGGTGGAAATGCCGCTCCTTGTCGGCGATGACGTCGGCCTTGACGGGCGGAAAGCCGCTGCGCACTTTCCTGGAATTACCCTAGAACCGGATCATGCCGTTTGCCTGCAACAGGTAAAGAGCCACGAGAATGATGGCGACAATCGCCACCCAAACGGCAGTCCTGCTCATGCGCTAAACCCGGTGTCTTGTTGATCGGCATCAATTCAACGCACACGCCGCGGTTGCGTTCCACGCGCATCGGATTGCAAGCAAATGGCTTGTCTTGTCGAAGCCGTCAACCCAGGCAGCGCAGCACCGCGATCCAGGGCAGGATGCCGACGCTGTCCTTTCGCGTCTGCAGCGTGCCGTCGCCATTGAGCTTCAGCCGCTTCTGCGACACCGATTGGCTGACATTGCCGCCCAGGGTTATCGCCACGCCCTTGGCGAGGTCCACCCCCACGACCAGGTCGGAATGCGAGGCATAGCGCTTGTCGGCCTTGAAGGCAGCCCGGGCGGCGTCGAAGTCGAAGCGCTTGGCGCCCTCGCGCCCGGCATGAACGAGATCGCCTGGCTGAGGCGCGTAATGCTCGGGGCGCATCGCCTCATAGAGCCCGCCGGGATGTCCGGCGACGAAATCCTGGACATAGATCGAATGCGCCTGCGCGTAGAGGAAGCGGTCGCCGCCGCCCGATATTTTGACGATGTAGGAAATGAAGGCCGCCGACCAGGCGGGGTTGATCAGTTCGCCCGGCTTGCTGCCGGGGATCAGCGACCTGCCATCAAAATTCTCCCCGACAGCCTGCCAATAGGTGCCGATGCGGCGGAATTGTGGATCATCGGTCTCCACGCGCTTGCCTTGCTCGAAGAAATTCCACTCCGCGATGGCGTTCTCGATCAAGCGCGCCTGGATGGTCGCCGCCTGCGAGGTGCCGGTGGCGGCAAACGCGCCAACGGCCGCAAAGACAGTCGACGACGCCGCGGCGGCTGCCGGGGCCACCAGCTGTCCGTCAGGCGTGAACTGGGACGATTGTCCGCCCCGCTTTAGCACGTATTCGCGCGGCTGGCCGTAACCAGGCGCGGTGCCGTGGAAATGGACGTCCTTCGCTGCCTCATTGCCGAATTTCGCCACGGCGTGATCGACGACGAACTGCCCCCATTGCTTCATCGATTTGGTGCTGGAAAAGAACGGGTTGAGGAAATTGACCGCGCCCTTGATGATGCTGGCCTGGCCGCCGGCGCGCGCCTCCACATGCTGGCGCACTATATCGAAGTTGGCCGACGACGCCGCCACGAGCTTCATCCATGTGCCGAGCTTGTTGATCGCCGAAAACTGGCCCGGCTGATCGATCACCTGCTGGATGCTGCCCGGAAACGAGGCATGGGCGACACGGTTGAAAATGGTGTCGACGACGGCCGAGAGCCCGCCCTGCAACTGGTCCTGGCCATACTTGCCGAAGTGGCCCACCTCGCTCTGGGCGACACGCGCCAGCGCGTCGAGATCGGTGTCGGAGATGTCCATCAGCTTGCCGGTGCCGGTAACAGCGCCGGCGTTGGCCGGATCGCCGCTGTTGTTCACCGTCGAGGATCCGGAGCCATCGTCGGGCACCAGCGCCTGGACCAGGGCGCGCGTCGCATCGGCCGAAGCCTGCAGCTTGACGGCGATCTTCTCGGCCGCGCCGGCCGCTGTCTGGCCATCGACGAATTCGGAAAACCGCGCCGCGATGTTGGCGACGTCGACACCGGCGGCGTCAGCGGCAACGATATCGGTCACCTGGCTTGCCGGCGCCTTGATGGCGGCAGCGACTGCATCCGGTCCGCACATCAGCGCCAGCGCGACCTCCGCCCAGTTCGGCGCACGGCCGGCGGCGTCGGTCAGCTGGTTCTGCACAAGCATCAGGCGCGCGGCGGACACCAGGCTCTGCGAGCGCCATTCGGTCAGCGCTTCGGCGGGAAGCTCAATACCGAGATCGTCGCGCGCGCCATAATAGGCCCATTCCACGGCGCTGAGGCCGAATGGCCCCTGCTCGCCGCCGGGGGAAGTGCTTTGCATGAAGCCGCTGCGCATATGCGCATAGGCGACAAGGAAGTGGCCGTTGACGCCGAAGGCATCGGCGTGCGTGACGGCGACGCCGGCCAGCGTGGCGCCGTCGACCGGCGGCAGCTCACCGGCATTCTTGTCGACGGCTGTCGCGGTTACCCAGCCGACCGGTTGCCCTGGCAGATCCAGCACTTTGATTTCGACAAAGAAGGGAGGCAGTTCGCTGAGAACTTCTATTTTCGCCCCCTTGATTGCCGATATGCCCAATGAAGGGCCCGCGTTACCGTCTACCGGTTTGCCAGCCAGCGTGCGGGTCTCTTTCATGACAGCCATGCGTGTTCCCCCCGTGGAATGCGTGTCGTGTCCAAATTTCAGGCGATCTGCGCGGAACCGGTCACATGACCAGCCTGCCGATTTCAAATGCACTCCTGTGGGTGCAGGCACTGCCCACCAGCTCCTCCGCTTGGAGCAGCTTGTCTTCATGCTCGGCCTGAAGCCCTCCCAGGCTCACACTGGGATATTTGCGGCCGCCGGCACCCTGCTGAACGCCGCGGAAGAAATCATCGATCGCCGAGCGGGTATCGCCGCTGATGATGCCGTCGACCCGCGCGACGCAAAGGGTGCGCTGGATGCGGGCGACGCGGTCACGGCTCAGTCGCGGTTCGTAATTTCCCTGGGCGAAAGGCTGAACCTTTACAGGCGGCGTGACCGGCTTGGCGGGCTGGCGCACTTCCTGGATGATTTCCGGCTTGCGCGGCAGCGGCGAGTTGGTCCTGACGTCGATCTCGATGTTCGAAATCGAGCCGCCCTTGACCGGGGTCGCCGCCGCGTCCGCGACATGCTCGACGAGCTTCGCCTCGATCACCGGCGGCAGGCACAAAGAGAGATAGTCCTGGATCAGATGATAGGAAGCGGTCGGCGTGTTGATCTGGCTGGCCTTGGCGGCCACCGCGTCGCGATAGGCGCCCTGCAGCTTGCGTACGAAGGTCAGCGTCGTGGCGGGCGGCAGCTGGTAAAGATAGGTGCCGGCGGCGATGTCGGTGAGGTTGGAGGCAAGGCCGAAGGCCTGCGTCACGGCCACCATCGAAAGGCTCGAGGCACCCGTTGCCGCGAGAATGGCGTTGGTGGTCTGGCTGAAGGCGCCAAGGCCGGCCTTCGTGGCTTCGCGGCGCCGGTCCAGATAGTAGAGCTCGCTGAAATACTCCATGCAGCGGTCGTCGACATAGTTGAAGCCGGCTTCGGTCAGGTCATAATAGGTGCCTCCGCCAGTATCGCGCGACAAGGCATTCATGATCCGGCTGATACGGCCGCTTGATTGCTCGACGCTTGTCGCATCGATGACCGGGGGAACGCCGACATAGTGCTTTGTCGGATCCGCCATGCAGCCCTGAAGCGCGGCCATGAAAATAACGAAAAGCGAACGAATCCAAAGGAATCGCTTCACAGATCAGCCCCCCGGCAATTATTATATTTTTACTCTCTCAATAAGGATAACCTAACCTAGGGAACCTACAGGCATGATTGAATTGCGAACTGAGAAGTATTTCACACTTCGCCGCAATTGTTTCGGCCTGGTTTAAGGTCAGCCGGCGACAATCCCGCTCGCGCGCAACACCCAACGGCGGCCATCATTGCGCAAATCGGTGAGCGTCAGCGGTTCGATGTCGATCTTCCACACTGACGACAGCGGCGCGCCCAGGACATGGACGACGGCGGCGCGGATGAGCATGGGATGCGTGACGGCGATGGTGTGGCCGCCCGCGCCGGCCAGACGGTCCAGCAGCGCCGCGCCACGTTGCGCCACGGCACTGAGCGTTTCGCCGCCATGGGGTGCGGCGTCCGGGTCGGCGAACCAGGCCGCCATGCCCTCAGGATCCTCGGCCTGGACTTCCTCGAAGCTCCGGCCGGCCCAGCGGGCGAAATCCTGCTCGGCAAGCAGCGGCTCGACACTCGCCTCAAGGCCGAGTGCCTCGGCCGTCTGCCGGGCGGCAGGCGCGGGGCTCGTCCAGACGCGGTCGGCGCGGCGCGGCGAAGCGGCCGTCGCCCGGGCGCGCTCCACAGCCTGCAGTTCCAGCGCCTCGTCGTTCGGGAAACGGCCCTTGCGCATGCCGGGCGTGGCGCCGCTTGCGATCATCGTCAGGCGTGCGAGCATGCGAAAAAGCCTCTGTGGATAGGCGTGGACCAGTGAAATTCGGGCTCACGAAGCCGTGCCGACAGCACATGTCGTTGACAGGCGAACGAAGTGCTGACAAGTGTTTTAGTGCGATACGAGATTGGAAGCCGGTGCGAATCCGGCACGGTCGCGCCACTGTGATCGGCGAGAGCCGAAAGTCAGGCCTTGTCTCGTAGCCATTTGTCGATCAACGGGACGCAGGATCCCAGGGGAGGTCAATATGTCCAACACCACTTTCGCACCCGGTTACGGCGCAACGCCGATTCCGGTCCGGGAGCTTCTGCCTTGGGCCATCTTCGGCGGGCTGCTCTTGATGCTGGCGATCTATTTCGTCGGCGCCGAGGAAGGCGCGACGTCGCTGATCCGCGGCACCTATGTGCACGAATTCGTGCATGACGGCCGTCACCTGCTCGGCTTCCCC
Source organism: Mesorhizobium sp. ORM8.1 (assembly GCF_053005525.2). Lineage (NCBI taxonomy): Bacteria > Pseudomonadati > Pseudomonadota > Alphaproteobacteria > Hyphomicrobiales > Phyllobacteriaceae > Mesorhizobium > Mesorhizobium sp. ORM8.1. Next base: position 979,326 of record NZ_CM132600.1, read on the forward strand.
TGCCACTGATACGGTTCAGCATCGCTGAACCGCACCGATCTTTTGATTTAACGCATTCCGGACGGAAAACCGCTACGCACTTTTCCTGGAATTGCTCTCAGGGGATTTGACATGGTTGGAAAACTTTTGCTGCGCGGCATGCTCGTCGGGCTTGTCGCGGGGCTGATCGCGTTTGCCTTCGCGCGCGTCTATGGCGAGCCGCAAGTCGACAAGGCTATCGCCTTTGAAGAATCGCAGGCCAAGGCCGCCGGCGAAGCCCCCGAAGAAGAAATCGTCAGCCGGCCGACGCAGGCAGGCATCGGCCTTGCCGCCGGCGTGCTGATCTATGGCGCAGCACTTGGCGGGCTGTTCTCGCTGGTCTTCGCCTACGCCAATGGACGGCTGGGCTCGCTCGGTCCGCGCGGCACCTCGGCGTTGCTCGCCGTGCTCGGCTTCCTCGCCGTGATCGTGGTGCCTCAGTTGAAATATCCGGCCAACCCGCCCGCGGTCGGCAATCCCGAAACCATCGGCTATAGAACCGAGTTGTTCTTCATCATGATCGTCATTTCGATCGCGGCCATGGTGGCGGCGGTCGGCCTGGCGCAGCGGCTGTGGAGCAGGCTCGGCGGCTGGAACGCCTCGATCGTCGCGGCGCTCGCCTTCCTCGTCGTCTTCGCACTGGTCAAGGCAGCCCTTCCCGACATCAACGAAGTGCCGGAGAACTTCTCGGCGGTCGTGCTGTGGCAGTTCCGCGTCGCTTCGCTCGGCATCCAGCTCATTCTGTGGGCCGTGGTCGGACTAGCCTTCGGGGCGGTTGCCGAGCGTCAGCTCGGCCGGCAAGCGAAGCGGCGCCGCCCGCCGCTACGCCTGATATCGCAATGTATCGGCCGCCATGGTTTCGCGCCCTGGCGGCCGTTTTGTTTTTGACGATCGTGTCCGGCCCTCTGGCCATCGCGCCAGCGCAAGCCCATAGCGGCTCCTCGGCACCCCCTCCTCCCGGCATCCAGATCCCCAGCCTGACCCATGGCCAGATGGCCGTGATCGCGCGTTATCGCAGCGATATCCTCGCGCTTGCCCAGCGCCAGACCGTGACCGACCCGACCTTCCGGCGGCTCTACAATCACGGCAATTTGCAATTCACCTATTGCCTGTGGGGCCTGATGCCGGGCAGCCTTGCCGACGAGCAAAGCCCGTTCAACGAGTGCAGCCACGCCTATCTCGCCACCGCCAAGGCGTTGCTCACCTACATGGCGACGATGCCCGCCGCCGCGCACGACGCCAAGGCGCTGATTTCCGACATCGACGCCGACATGGTGCGCGGCGGCGCCTCCTGGATCCTGTGCCAGTTCAGCGGCGAAAGCTTCAGCACCGGCGGGGTGGTCGAGCCGCGCTGGCGCGACATGGTCTTCCACATGCCGAGCCTTGCGGCGCTCGTCGCCGTGGTCGCAGCGCTCATCGCCGCCGGGTGGTCGATCTTCGGTTCGCCCTTCTCGCGCACACGCCCAATCTAGCGACAGCCCGCCTGCTCAGGGCCGGCTGATCTCGTCCAGATACCAGCCGATGTAACGCAGCTCTTGTGCTCCATCGGATGGAGGTGACGCCGCCATCATAATCGGCGAAGCGGCCCATCAACGGCGCCACCGCGTCGGGAATTTCAGAGCTTGCGGACGCGCATTGGCCAGGCGCTAGTGCCAGCGACGGCGGCCAGCAAGGTGCGCAGCCGCTGCAGGTCGGGATGCAGAGAGCCGCAGTGGTCGATCAGCGCGATCTTCTTCAGCGCCGCCGCTTCCAGATCGGCGTCATGCGGCACCGACAGCAGCCAGTCGGCGAAGACTTCTTCCGGCGGCGGCAGCGGCGAGACGGCGCGCATCGTCGTCGCGTTGGCCCGGCGCATCCTGCGAGGACGTTCCGGCCTGCCCGGCGCAAGCCCGGGTATTTTGCTGTGCGAATCCATGTTCGTCCTTCTTTGCAAGGACTGAACCTAGTGGTGATGGAGGAAAGTCACGGGCGGCGCTAAGGCCGATCCGTATCTGCCTCTTGACCGCCCACCGCGATCAGTCGAGTTCAACGATGTTCGAGGCTGGTTTCCGGGCTTCGAAGCTGTCCCTTGCGGGACCTGTTCCGACACCTTCCAGGCTTGTCACCAGTGGCTTTTCGTCGGAACGCAAGCTTCGCTACCGTTGCGGGGGCAGCGCCGGAATCTCACCGGCTTCCCAATTATCCCTCAGACCGACTCAGACCGAAGGGCACCTTGAACGCCGCGATCTAACCATCCGCCCACGGCAGGCGTCCACACGAAAGCGACGCTGGCAAAGCGCAAGGACGACAATCGGCCCAGCGACGATCCGTGCCAGCCCATGCGCTGCCTAGCGGACTGCCACCGGCTGGCGTAAGGATCGGGAAATCGCCCGGCCTCCGGATTCGCAACGGCCAACATGCTCCTCCCCGAAGCCCTCACCGTCACCGCCGCCTGCTGCAGCGCGCTGAGCTCCATGTTCCTCAGCGAGCTCAAGGGCCGCGTTCCCCCCCTGGGCATGCCGATGGCAAGCACGATGCCGCAAAGCACCAGGAGAACGCCCAGCGCCTGCCAGAGATTGATCGTTTCGCCGGCAATGTCGGCATCATCTCGACGCTGTCCTCGGTGACGCCGATCATCATCCTGCCGCTGGTGTGGCTGCGCAGCGGGCAAAGGCCGACGAACGCCGCCTGGGCCGGCGCGCTTCTGGCAATCGTCGGCACGGCGCTGATCAGCTTGAGATAAGATTGCGACCACTCGACTCGCGGCGGCGGTTTGGCTAAGCAGCATTGGTTCAAACAAGGCATGGCGCTGTTGCCGCGCGCAATCCATGATAACCGTGAAGAAGATGTTTCGGGACGAAGACCTGTACTTCGTCTTCGTCGACAATGAATGTCCCGCGTTTTTCTACCTCCTCAAATCGACCGGCGACAAGCAGGTCTGGGCCGTGAGTGGCCAACACAAGCCGCTCGCCGCCAATGTTGACGACTTCGCCAGCTATGATGACGCCTTGCGATTCATCATGGCCCATATCCCGGTACAGTAAGTAGCAGGCCTCTAATGCGCCGCCCTGGCATAGCGCCCGGGCGGCTGGCCGACATGGCGGCTGAAAGCGGTGCTGAAGGTGCTGGCCGAGCCATAGCCGACACGCTCGGCGACTTCGGCGATGTCGGCCTTCTGGCGGCGCAGCATGTCCTTGGCCAGCGCCATGCGCCAGGCCAAGAGATACTCCATCGGCGGCATGCCGACGCTGCGCAGGAAACGGTCGAAGAAGGCGGAGCGGGATAGTGCCGCCTCCTTCGCCAGTTCGACGATCGTCCAGGGCCGCGCCGGATCGGCATGCATCTGGCGGATCGCCTCCGCTAGCCGTACGTCGCCGAGGCCGCGCAGCAGGCCGGTGGGCGCGTCCGGCGTCTGCGTCTGGCGCAGCGATTCGACCAGCAGGATCTCGATCAGTCGGGTCAGCACCAGATCGCGCCCCGAATGCCGTCCGGCCGCTTCCTCGATCAAAAGCCTGACCAGCACCGACAGCCGCTCGACGCCACGGACATGGATCTGTCCAGGCAGCAGCGAGACCAGCAGGCCGGCATCCTCGCTGTCGAAGAGGAAATAGCCGCCCAGCATGCGCAAATCGGGCGGGCCGTCCTGCCGACCGTGCCGCACCTCGCCCTCGGTCGTCGCGGCAAGGTCGGAGTCGACGAAGGTCGGGACGACAGGTTCGAAGCCCGTCATGGTGAAGCCCGGCGTGGTCGGCAGCAGGACGAAATCTCCGGCTTCCAGCGTCAAGGGCGGTTGCCCGTCCATCGCAAGGCGGCAGGCTCCCTCGACGACGATGGCAAAGCTCGGATGGCCGAAATCGGCATAGCGCACGCCCCAGCGTCCCGCGCCGCTGATGCCCTTGGTGAAAACCGCGCGGGGCCTCAGCAAGCCAATGACTTCTGACAGAGGGTCAACCATTTCAGGACTTTCGAAAACAAAATATGGACTGTCAATTATAGATAGTCCTGCCTCCTGAGCGTACCTTGGTGCGATAAACCACCGAACAACAAGGAAACCATCCCATGCAAACCATCCTGATCACAGGCGCCTCCTCGGGCTATGGCCTGGAGACCGCCCGCCATTTCCTCGCCAAGGGCTGGAATGTCATCGCCACCATGCGCACGCCGCGCGAAGACATCCTGCCGCGCTCATCGTCGCTGCGCATCCTGCCGCTCGACGTGACCGACGAGAACAGCATTGCGGCGGCAATCGCGGCCGCTGGGCCGATCGACGCGCTGGTCAACAATGCCGGCGTCGGTATCGCCGGCGCCTTCGAGGCGACGTTGATGGCACATATCCGCAAGGTCTTCGAGACCAACACGTTTGGCGTCATGGCGATGTGCCAAGCTGTGATCCCGCAGATGCGCGAGCGCCGCTCCGGCGTCATCGTCAACGTGACGTCGAGCGCCACCTTCGCGCCCTTCCCGCTGGCGGCGCCCTACACCGCGAGCAAGCAGGCGATCGAAGGTTTTACCGGCTCGCTGGCGCTGGAACTCGCTCCCTTTGGCGTGCGCGCCAAACTGGTCGAGCCTGGCTACGGCCCGACGACGAGGTTCTCGCAAAACACCGAAGTCCGCGTCCAGGACCTGATCCCGCAGGCCTATGCCGATTTCGCCAAGTCGATCTTCGGCGACCTCGACAAGCCGGCCATGGCTGTGCAGCTGACCACCAGGGAAATCGACGTCGCCGAAGGCGTGTGGCACGCCGTCAACGACACCACCGGCACGCTGCGCTTTCCGGCAGGCGCCGATGCGGTAGCGCTGGCGGCGGCTTAGGATTTATCATCGCCGTGGACAACAGCCGAGCCACCAGCGCCAATGCCGATATTGGAGGCTCGGGGCGTTTCCCGACCTATGCGTGGATAGCCATGAGCACCAATCCGGCCAGCGCCGACCCGGCCAAGGTCGGCAACATGCCGATTTTCAATCTGAAAACGGCGATCATTGCGGCTGCGGACAATAGTGCGGCCCGCCAGTCGAGCGAGGACAATACCGGTACGTTCATTCCCCAACCGATGTTGCGCACCTCATGAAAGATCACGTGGAGCGCAAACCATAGTGCCAGATTCAGCACAACGCCGACGACCGCCGCCGTGATGGCCGTGAGGGCGGCCGACAGAGCCTTGTTCCCACGCAGGGCTTCGATGTAGGGGGCACCGAGGAATATCCAGAAAAAGCACGGCGTGAACGTCACCCATAGGGTCAGCAGGGCGCCCAGTGTGCCGGCCAGCAGCGGATCAAGCACGCCATGTGCGCGAAAGGCGGCGATGAAGCCGACGAATTGCAGCACCAGGATCAATGGTCCCGGCGTGGTTTCGGCGAGGCCGAGCCCATCGACCATCTCGCCGGGAGCCAGCCAGGCGAAAGATTGCACAGCCGCTTGCGCGACATAGGCGAGAACGGCATAGGCGCCGCCAAAGGTGACGACCGCCATCAGACTGAAAAAGCCGCCGATATGCGTCCAGACACTCGTCGAGCCTGTAGCCAGCCCTATCAGCAGCACCGGGCCGAGCCAGATCGGCAGCCACAGAGCGATCGTGCGCGGCGCGTGCCATTTTTTCGGTCTTGTATGGGCCAGCTCGCCACGCTCGAACATCAGGTCGACCGTGCCTTTGAAATCGGCAGCGCTGCCCTTGCGGTGACCGGCGCCGGAAAACAGCGCCGGCGCCACGCGGTTGCCCACCCAGCCCGCAATGCCGGCGACGAGCACAATCAGGGGAAACGGCACGTTGAGAACGTAGATGGCCAGGAAAGCGATGGCGGCGATCGCCACCATCGCCTGATTTTTGAGAGCCCGCCGGCCGATGCGGATCACCGCCTCGACCACGATTGCAAGCACCGCGGCCTTGACGCCGAAAAACAGCGCCTCCACCGCCGGAACGCCGCCGTAAAGTGCATAGAAGGTGCTGAGTATCAGCATGACGATCGCGCCAGGCACGACGAACAGAACGCCGGCGACGAGGCCGCCGGCGGTCTTGTGGAGCAGCCAGCCGATGTAGATGGCGAGTTGCTGCGCTTCGGGACCGGGCAGCAGCATGCAATAGTTGAGGGCATGCAGGAATCGCTGCTCGCCGATCCAGCGCCGCTCCTCGACCAGTTCCTTGTGCATGAGCGCGATTTGTCCGGCCGGTCCGCCAAAGCTCAGCAGACCGATTTTGGCCCAGAGCCGCGCCGCCTCCTTGAATGTCGGTGGTGGCGGGGGAGCGATCGTCGTGTCGGCCGCGATGGCCGGTGCGGGGATGGCGCTCATGACGGCTTGCCGCCGGCCGGCCAGTTATGCGTTTCTTCGACCGCGTCGCGGCACCAGCGGAAAAACGCATCGTAGAGCAGCATGCCGGCGTCGAGCTGCTTGAGGTCGTCGCGGTACATGCGCGAGAGGCCCAGCGATGCCGCCAGGAATCCGGCCGCCTGCGGCACCAGGTCGAGGCTTGCCGTGTCGGCCGCCCGGACAATCACGGCAAGGCGGTCGAGCGCTTCGGATAGAAGTCCGAACTCCTCAATCATCGTATCGAAGGTGCAGCGCCCTCCCCGGTGGCTCCAGAACACGCCGTCGATGTCGAACGGCGTCGCCTTGAAGCGATCCGCGACGGCCGGCACCTCGGCCGCCTCGACAAACAGGAACACGGCGTGCGGGTCGACGAACCGCCGGATGAGCCACGGGCAAGCGATCCGGTCGACCTTCGGCCGCGCCCGCGTCACCCACACGGTGCGGCCCTTGTCGTCGCCGATCGGCATGGTTTCGGTTTTGATCAGCAGCGCGTTAGCATCGCGCCAGGCTTCAAAACCGCCTTCCAGGGATTCGGCGGCGATGCCCTCGTGCCGCATCCAAGCGGCGACGCCCTGCGAGAGTTTTTGACCTTTCTGGCAGATCACGACGACCTGCTGGCCGGCGAACTCCCCGGCCCAGTCGGAAACTGTCTTGAAATCACGCCGGCACGAGGCCGGCAGCAAACGCGTGTCTTGCTGGTAATCGTCCGGAATCCGAACATCAATCAGCGTCGGCGCATTGGGCAAGCCTACGAGACGGGAAAGCTGGGCAACTGTGATTGTTGACGGCATGGCGTCCACCTCATGAAAGAGTGAGCTTGGACGCGAACATTGGGCTGACGCCTCACGGGGTCGTCGCGGATGAACCCCTGCCGAGATGCTTGTCTTCAACAAGGGTCTTTGTCAATCCGCTGTGTGTGCCAGCCGAGTGGTAAAATTCACCAAGACAGCCGATGCGATTGCCAGATAGCTACGCGGACGAGCACACGGTGCGCTCAAATTCGACAAGCGTTTGGAGGATCAGTGGAGACCAGCCGACGCGAGCAGTTGGGAGACCCTCAATGGTGGTGGTCGTGGTGTTCCCCGTGATCATGCCCATGAGGGTGCGGATGGTCGTGCTCTTCATTTGCGGTGGCCAACCGAATGTTGGCAGCGGCAAGGGCCGGCATGTGCTCGAACAGCTCATCTTCCAAGGCACTAGTGATCTTCCTGGCCTCGGAAACCGGCAAGGATTCATCGACCGCAATGGCGATGTCTGCGTGAAGCCGATGGCCGATCCAACGAGCCTGAGCCTTGACAACACTCACGCCCGGCACATGCTCGGCGGCATGCCGAATTTCGTTCATGACCCCGGGCTCGACGCCATCGAGCATGCGGGTCAGCACCGAACGTGCCGACTGCCAAACGATGCCGAGGATCGCAATGGTGATGAGCAGGCCAATGATCGGGTCGGCCAAGGGAAAGCCAAGCCAAACGCCGAGCGCACCGATGACAACGGCAAGGCTGGTGAGACCGTCGGTGCGAGCGTGGTAGCCGTCCGCGACAAGCGCCGCGCTGTTGATCTCCCGACCAACCCGGATGCGGAAGACGGCAACCGCTTCATTACCGAGAAATCCGACGATGCCAGCCGCGGTCAACCAACCCAGATGGGTAACCGACTGGGGATTTATCAGACGGTCGATGGCCTGATAGCCAGCGACGACAGCGCTGAACAAAATGATCAGGACGATAGTGATGCCCGCCAGATCCTCGACACGGCCCAGACCATAAGTAAAAGCGCGCGACGGCTTGCGGCGCGCCAGCATGAACGCGATCCACAGTGGAATGGCGGTCGTTGCGTCGCCGATGTTGTGTATCGTGTCGGCCAGCAGGGCCACGCTGCCGGACAGCACCACCACGACAACCTGCAACGCCGCGGTGATCGCCAAGATAACGAACGACCATTTGATGGCCCAGATGCCGCGGTCCGTCGTGGCGATGGTCGCATCGATGACGCCGTGGGTGTGACCATGCGGCCCTGTGCCGTGACCGTGATGACCGTGCGCGGCATGATCGCTTGATGCGAGCCCAAACCAGTCTAGGACACGTGCGCCCAAGCTGTTCAAAGGTATTTCGCCAACTGCTTGAGTTCCGCCAGAGAACCGCCGTTTGATTCAGCGCTGTCTGACAGACAGTGCTCGATATGGTCGTGGATCAGTTCGCGCTTCGCACTGCTGATGGCACTTTCAACCGCGAACAGTTGCTGTGCGAGGTCGACGCAAGGGCGCTCCGCTTCGAACATGGCAATGACAGAAGCGAGGTGGCCTTGCGCGCGTTTCAGTCGCCTTACGATGGCGGGGTGAGATGTGTGGATACCTTCGGACATGCCGCGAAGTATCCTCCCCAGGAGGATAGAGTCAAGCGATCCGATTCTCAGCGCCCGAGCCACCTCGCAGCGAACAGACAGTGGAACTCAGCGCCCTGCGCGGACGGACATATGTCAGCGCAGGTGCAAGGCGCGCGTTCCTATTTCGACCGCACGCCATAGGCGGCAAGGAACGCTTCGACCGAGGCATCGGCGTGCCGCTCGAGATCGGCCTTCGAACGCGGGTTGCGTCCGGTGAACATGGCTTCGTTCATGGGGATCCAAAGCAGCATTCCGAAGAGGTGACTGGCCGCCAGACGGGGATCGCTGGTCTGCAACAGGCCGCGACTGGTGAGCTTTTGAAAGCATGACGCCACCGAGGCAAGCATGCGTTCAAACCCTTTTTCGTACCAGCTGCGGCCAAGCTGCGGCATGCGATCCGCGTTGGCGATAATCAGACGCCGCAGCTTCAAAAGCTCGTCGTCCAACAGTGTCGTTATCATGCGCCGGGCAAGCTGCTGCAGGCCGCCCTCCATGAATTTCGCCTCGGACAGCAGCATCGTGACGGATTCGACAATGTCGTTGGTCTGGCTCGCGGTTGCCTCGACGACTTCGGTGAAAAGCGTCTCCTTGTCCGTGAAATGCTTGTAGACGGTCTGCTTGGAGGCCCCCGCCTTGGTGGCGATTTCCTCCATGCTGGTTCCGTCATAGCCCTTGGCGATGAAAGCAGCGGTAGCCGCCTCGATGATCTCACGGTCCTTGCGGGCCGACCTGGTTTCACCATTATTCTCCATAGCGCCCCTCGATCAGTACTAGACGGTACCGTTCTCTCGTGATAGCCATCGCTACAGTACTAGACTGACTAGTACCCGTCAACGAAGCAAGGCTCAAACCAATGTCCAAGATGGTCTTTCTCAATCTGCCGGTGCGCGATCTGCAGGCGGCCACCAAGTTCTATCTCGCGATCGGCGGCACGTTGAACCCGCAATTCTCCAACGACCAGGCCAGCTCGATCATGTTCTCCGACGCGATCGGGGTTATGCTGCTGACCCACCAGCATTACAGCCAATTCACAGCCCGCCCGATCGGGGACGCCAGGCGCGACAGCCAGATGTTGATCGCACTCACCGTCGACAGCAAGGACGAAGTCAATGCCGTCATCGACAAGGGTGTGACGGCAGGCGGCCGCGCCGATCCCAACCCGGCACAGGACCTCGGCTTCATGTTCAACCGCCACATCGAGGATCCGGACGGCAACGTGTGGGAGTTTCTGTGGATGAACCCGGCTGCGATGCAGTAACGCCTCGAAGCGTCCGATGCCGCGGGTTACCGGCGATCGGCGCATGCCTGTCGCTTCATCAGACGCGCTTGCGTTCCGTGTCTTTTGCAAGGTGGTAAGGCCGCACAAGAACCTCGGCTGGGATGTGCCATTCCTTGTTGAGCTTGAAGACCATGTCCATGGTGAGGGCGCTTCCGGCTCAACACCTCGGTCGCGCGAGGCGATGACCCGATTACATCGGCCAGGGCTTTGCGCGGAAGGTTGAACAATTCCATGTGCGAGCGAATAGCTTCGACAGGATCCGGCGCCTCGATTGGATAGTGCTTGTCCTCATAGGCCTCGATCAGCGTTGCAAGGACGTCGAAGCGGTCACCGTCGGCAGAACCCACCTCGGGCTCGTTCTCAAAATATTTGGTGATTTCGGCAACCGCCCAATCGTAATCGGCTTCGGTCTTAATGGGTCGAATGTTTTCCATTACACCTTCTCCGGATCGATCTTGTCGTAGTCCTTGTGCGTCCCGACGAGTGGCTTCGTCAACGCGCAAGAAACAACAAGCTACTCCCTACTCCGCCGCCTCGGCGTAGTTCGCAAGCACATAGTTGAGGATCGGTCCGAGCCAGCGCTCGACCTCGGCCAAGGGCATGTCCTTGCGACGCGCATAGTCCTCGACCTGGTCGCGCTCGACCTTGGCGACGCCGAAATAATAGCTTTCGGGATGTGCCAGATAGATGCCGGAGACCGACGAGCCCGGCCACATCGCATAACTTTCGGTCAGGCTCACGCCGGCATTGCGCTCGCCGTCGAGCAGGCTGAACAGCGTCGCTTTCTCGGTATGGTCGGGCTGCGCGGGATAGCCAGGCGCCGGGCGGATGCCGCGATAGGGTTCGCCGATCAATTCGTCCGGCGCCAGGTTTTCATCGGCCGCGTAGCCCCAGAATTCCGTGCGCACCTTCTCGTGCATGCGCTCGGCAAAGGCTTCGGCGAAACGGTCTGCCAGCGCCTTGACCATGATTGAGGAATAATCGTCATTGGCGCGCTCGAAGCGCTCGGCGATCGCCACCTCCTCGATGCCCGCGGTGACGATGAAGCCGCCGATATAGTCGGGCTTGCCGCTCTCCACCGGCGCGACGAAATCCGACAGCGCGACATTGGCCTTGCCGTCGCGCTTGGTCAGCTGCTGGCGCAGCGTGAAGAAGGTCGCGAGCTCATGCGAGCGTGCCTCGTCGGTGAACAGCCTGATGTCGTCGCCGACGGCATTGGCCGGCCAGAAGCCGATAACGCCGCGCGGCGCGAACCATTTTTCGGCGATGATCTTCTTCAGCATCGCCTGCGCGTCCTCGAACAGCTGGCGCGCGGCGGGTCCCTGCGCCTCGTCCTCGAGGATTTTCGGATAACGGCCCTTCAGCTCCCAGGTCTGGAAGAATGGCGTCCAGTCGATGTAGCGCGCAAGCTCGCTCAGGTTCCAGTCTTCGAAAACCTTCGCGCCGGTGAAAGACGGTTTGGGCGGCTGGTATACCGACCAGTCTACCTTGTGCGCATTGGCCCTCGCTTTGGCCAGCGGCAGCCGCTGCTTATCGGCCTCGGAGCGGGCATGCGCGTCGGCGACCTTCTTGTATTCGGCCCGCACGGTGTCGACGTAGTCGGCCTTGCCGTCGTTGGACAGCAGCGCCGAGACCACGCCGACGGCGCGGCTGGCGTCGGCGACATAGACGGTCTGCCCCTTGCGGTAGCGCGGGTGGATCTTCACCGCCGTATGCACGCGGCTGGTCGTCGCGCCGCCGATCAAGAGCGGAATGTCAAAACCTTCGCGCTCCATTTCGGCGGCCATGTGCGCCATCTCGTCCAGTGACGGGGTGATCAGGCCAGAGAGGCCGATGATATCGACCTTTCGCTCGCGCGCCGTCTGCAGGATTTTCGCTGCCGGCACCATGACGCCAAGATCGATGATCTCGTAATTGTTGCAGGCGAGCACGACGCCGACGATGTTCTTGCCGATGTCGTGGACATCGCCCTTGACCGTCGCCATCAGGATTTTGCCGGCCGTCTGGCGCTCGCCATTGTCAATGCCATTGGCGGCATTGGCGAGCTTCTCAGCTTCCATGTGCGGCAAGAGCCCGGCCACCGCCTGTTTCATCACCCGCGCCGATTTCACCACCTGCGGCAGGAACATTTTTCCCGCGCCGAACAGGTCGCCGACGACATTCATGCCGGCCATCAGCGGGCCTTCAATGACATGCAACGGCCGCTCGGCGGCGAGCCGCGCTTCCTCGGTGTCGGCGTCAATGAATTCTGTGATGCCGTTGACCAGAGCATGGGAAATCCGCTGCTCGACCGGCAGCTCGCGCCAGGCGAGGTCGCGCTCCCTGCCTTCCTTGCCGGCCGTGCTCTTGAAGCGCTCGGCGATCTCCAGCATGCGCTCGGTGGCGGTGCCGCCATCCCGGGGCACGCGGTTGAGCACCACGTCCTCGCAGGCCTCGCGCAGCTCCGGCTCGATCATGTCGTAGACGGCAAGCTGGCCGGCATTGACGATACCCATATCCATGCCGCGCTGGATGGCGTGGTAGAGGAACACGGCGTGCATCGCCTCGCGCACCGGTTCGTTGCCTCGGAACGAGAAGGACAGGTTCGAGACGCCGCCTGAGATATGGACATGCGGCAGTGTCGAGGTGATCTCGCCAGTGGCCTCGATGAAGTCGACGCCGTAATTGTCATGCTCCTCGATGCCAGTGGCGATCGCGAAGACATTGGGGTCGAAGACGATATCCTCGGGCGGGAAACCGGCCTCTTCGGTCAAGAGCTTGTAGGCGCGGGTGCAGATCTCGACCTTGCGCGCCTTGGTGTCGGCCTGACCGGCTTCGTCGAAGGCCATGACGACCACCGCCGCGCCATAGGCGCGCACCAGCCTGGCGTGATGCAGGAAGGCTTCCTCGCCTTCCTTCATCGAGATGGAATTGACCAGCGGCTTGCCCTGCACGCATTTCAGGCCCGCCTCGATGATCTCCCATTTCGAGCTGTCGACCATCACCGGGACGCGCGCGATGTCCGGCTCGGCGGCGATCAGGTTGAGATACTCGACCATCGCCTTCTTGGAATCGATCAGGCCTTCGTCCATGTTGATGTCGATGATCTGCGCGCCATTGGCGACCTGGTCGCGCGCCACGTCGAGCGCCGGCACATAGTCGCCCGCCGTGATCAGCTTGCGGAACCTGGCCGAGCCGGTGACGTTGGTGCGCTCGCCGACATTGACGAAAGGGATCTCGTCGGTCAGCGTGAACGGCTCCAGCCCGGACAGGCGCATCTTGCGCTCGATCTCGGCAATGGCGCGCGGCGGATACTTTTTCACCGCTTCGGCAATCGCCCGGATGTGGTCGGGCGTCGAGCCGCAACAGCCGCCGACGACATTGACCAACCCATCGCGCGCGAAATCCTCGATCTGCGCGGCCATGAATTCCGGGCTCTCGTCATAGCGGCCGAATTCGTTGGGCAGGCCGGCATTCGGATAGGCGCAGGTGAAGGTGTCGGCGACACCGGAAATTTCGGCCAGATGCGCGCGCATGGCGTTAGCGCCGAGCGCGCAGTTGAGGCCGATGGTGAAGGGGCTCGCATGGCGCACCGAATGCCAGAAGGCGGTCGGCGTCTGGCCCGACAGCGTGCGGCCGGAGAGATCGGTGATGGTGCCCGAAATCATCACCGGCAGGCGCACGCCCTTCTCGATGAAGATCTCTTCTGCTGCGAAGATCGCCGCCTTGGCATTCAGCGTGTCGAAGATGGTCTCGATCAGGATTATGTCGGCGCCGCCGTCGATCAGGCCGCGCAGCTGCTCGCCATAGGCGAGCCGCAGATCGTCAAAGGTCACGGCCCGGTAGCCGGGATTGTTGACATCGGGCGACATCGAGGCGGTGCGGTTGGTCGGCCCCAGCGCGCCGGCGACGAAACGGCGCTTGCCATCCTCCCGCTCGGCGCGAAGGGCGGCGCGCCGCACCAGCCGCGCGCCGTCGCGGTTCAGCGCATAGACGGCATCTTCCATGCCGTAATCGGCCTGGGCGATGGAGGTCGAGGAGAAGGTGTTGGTCTCGAGGATGTCGGCGCCGGCGATGGCGTATTGATAGTGGATATCCTCGATCGCGGCGGACTGGGTCAGGATCAGAAGATCGTTGTTGCCTTGCTGGTGGCAGGCGCAGCCGGCGAAAGCCTCGCCTCGGAAATGCGCCTCGTCGAAACCGAGACCCTGGATCTGCGTGCCCATGGCGCCGTCGAGGATCAGGATGCGCTCGCGCGCCGCGACGGTCAGCGCGGCAAGCACTTCCGAACCGTCGGGCTTTGCCCCGACAGGGCCAAACAAGGCGTCCAGCGATGCGGAATTCTGCGACATTTTTTATCCTTGAGGCGACAACCTTTCCCGGGTCACATAAAGACATCTTTATGTCAACATACGCCTCCGCGCTGTTTTTGTCACGTCTATTGCGACGGCGCTTTCGAAAGCGCGGAGGCCGGCAGTGGTGCTTCCCGAGCAGACCGGCGGAACGTCAGCTGGTGTGAAGCCGTGACGGCAACCAAATGCTTGTTTTCGCGTTTATTTCAGCGGTGCCTTCTCCGCAGACCGTGTTTGCCTGCAGTGGCTATCGCTTGATGCGGAAAGGAACTTGTCATGACAGGTGCCGTCGTCGAGATCGGTGACAGGGTTGCCCTCATCGCTACAGTGATCGAGCGTGTGCAGAACCGCGTGATCGTGTCGTTCGCCAGTGATATCCACAGCTATTCCATGATGGAGCCCAACGCTAAGCCAGGCGACAAGTTGCGGCTCGAAGGTGAGGTGGTCCATGTCGACGAAGATCTTGGACGCACAACCGTGCAGGTGTTGGGACGGGTGACGGTCGACACCAAATCGGTCGAGATCGTGACGAAGCGTTGCGACCGCGACATGAAGGGATCGAACGTGGGACCGGCCGTACCGGGCCATGTCAGGCCAAACACGCCACGCAAACCGCAAGGTGGCCGACACCACTGAAGGAAGACTACGGCGAAGTCGCCGAGCTTGGCTCCGCCGAAGTCGCCGAGCCTAACCGTTGCGGACTCTTCCTTAGTGCCGCTTGAAATACTGCACTTCGCGCTCGTGCTTTTCGGCCGCCTCACGCGATTTGAAGGTGCCGAGGTTGCGCCGCTTGCCGGTCCTCGGATCGAGCTTGCGGGAATAGAGACGGTATTCGCCTGATTTCAGCTTGCGGATCATGGCGATCTCCTTCGCGGTTTGAAACTTCAACCCGCTTGAAGCGTCGGGGTTCCAAGGTCGAGTGCGGCGGCTCAACCATCGTTGCCCTGGCCGATTGAGGACGGACAATCGCCCCCGCATGCCCGTCAAGCCAGCGCGACGCGGCACATCGCTCTAGGCATCGATCGGCCGGCCGGCCATCAAAAAAGCACCACCCTCGGTGAACCATTTCACGGACAGGAACGACCCAATGTCGGAATCGACGGAGCGCCGACACAATTCGGTCGGGTTATTTGCACTCAAATGACTTTCGCGACGTTATCCAAGGTTGCGAGCATGCGGACTGAGGAGGGTGAGATGGTTAAGGCGAGACATCACGGTGTTGAGCTCGTCAGCGGCCAGAAGTGGACGGTGCGCGTCACCGCCTACGGCACCACGCTGATCTTCCCATTCGAGGCCGAGCAATATGCGCGCTCCTATGCCGACGGCCAGGCCTTTCGCCTCGGCGTCGAGGTGGTCGAGCTGAAGGGTTACGCCTGAGAGCGTTCTTGCAAGGAAGCCCTTCCACCAGCTATCCCTTCCCCTACGGCCGGACCAAGGTCCATGTCGCCATACTGTCGCCGGCCCGGTAGTCTCACCAATCGGCAAAGCGGGGAGATGTTGAAGCGTCTGGTTGAAATCTGGAGTGGGCTGTCGCTGGCGCTGCAGTTCCTAATTGCCGGCGGCATCGGGCTGCTGGCGGTGATGCTGGTGGTCGGCCTGTGGGTGACCGCGCAGATCCGCGAAGGCGTGACGCATAACGCGGCAGCGACAACCGCTCTCTATGTCGACAGCGTGATCGCGCCGCTGCTGCCCGACATGCGCAAGAGCCGCGAGCTCGACGCCACGGTCAAGCGGGCTCTGGACGAGACGCTCGGCCAAGGCGCGCTCGGCGAGAAACTGCTGTCGTTCAAACTGTGGCGACCGGACGGCACGGTCCTCTACGCCAAGGACGCCAGCCAGATCGGCAGGCAGTTCAAGATCAATCCCAATCTCAAAGCCGCCTTCGCCGGCAATGTCGTGGCCGAATACAACAATCTCCAGGACGACGTCCAGGCCGGCGAGGAAGAGGATATGAAGGCTCCGGTGCTGGAGATCTACAACCCTGTGCGCGAGCCGTGGTCGGGCGACGTGGTGGCGGTGTCGGAATTCTACGAGGCCGCGACCGACTTCCACGAGACGCTGAGGACGACGCTGCGCGGGACATGGCTGGTGGTGGCGGCGGCGACCGCGACAGCGCTCGCGCTGCTTTCAGGCATCGTCTTTCGCGGCAGCCGCACAATCCAGACCCAGCGCGCCGCGCTCGAGGCCAAGGTCGCCGAGCTGCAAGCAACACTGGCGCAGAATTCCTCGCTGCGCCAGCGCGTGCAGCGCGCCTCGCGCCGCGCCACCGCGATCAACGAACGCTATCTGAGGCGCATCGGCGCCGACCTGCATGACGGACCGGCGCAACTGGTGGCGCTGGCGGCGCTCAGGATGGACAGCCTGGCGCTGGTCGAGGCCTCTCGCGAGGCACGCGAGGCCGAGATCGCCGGCATCCACAGAACGCTCGGCGAGGCGATGAGCGAGATACGCGGCATCTGCAATGGGCTGGTGCTGCCGCAGATCGAGACCCAGGCGATCGCCGACATCCTGCGGCTGGCGGTTGCCGAGCATCAGCGCCGCACCGAGACCGAGGTGGCGCTGACGCTGCCCGAACGTCTGCCCGAGCTCGGCACCTCCGAGAAGATCAGCATCTACCGCTTTGTGCAGGAAGGGCTGAACAACGCCTACCGCCACGGCAAGGGCCAGGGCCAGCAGGTGCGCGCCACCATGAGGGCAGGCAGGCTCGTGGTCGAGGTGCTGGACACCGGCCCGGGCTTCGATCCGGCGCGAAGCGAAGGCCTCGGGCTGGCTGGCCTGCGGGAGCGCATCGAGAGCATCGGCGGGCAGTTCGATACGCTGTCCGGCCCGCAAGGAACCAAGCTGGTGATCCAATTGTCCGTTGAGGAGCAGTCATGAACGCCCCGATCCGCATCGCCATCGTCGACGACCATCCGCTGTTTCGCGAGGGTGTGACGCGCAGCCTCGCCGAGATCGGCGGTTTCGAGCTTGTCGGTGAAGGCGCCAATGCCGACGATGCCGAGCAACTCGCTCGCGCGGCGCCCGACATCCTTTTGCTCGACATCAGCATGCCGGGTGGCGGCCTCCAGGCGCTTGGTGCAATCCTTGCGGAGCGGCCGCAGCAGAAGGTCGTGATGCTGACCGTGTCGGAAGCCAATGCCGATGTCGCGGAAGCGCTGAAAGTGGGCGCGCGCGGCTATGTGCTGAAAGGCGTCGGCTCCAAGGCGCTGGCCGAAATCCTGCGCGATGTCGCCGACGGCCAGAGCTACGTTTCGCCGATCCTGTCGGCGCGGCTGTTATCGGACCTCTTGAAGCCCGCCGGCAGCAAACCCGACCCGCTCAGCCTGCTCACCGCACGCGAGGCCGACATCCTGAAGCTGGTTTCGGAAGGCCTGAGCAACAAGGAGGTCGCCGCTCGCCTGTCGCTGCAGGAAAAGACGGTCAAGCACCACATGACCCGCGTGCTCGCCAAGCTCAACGTGCGCAACCGCACGGAAGCGGCGCTGATTGCGCGGGAGCTGAGGAACTGATTGGGGAACAGAAGAACTGGGGAACTGGGGAACTGGGGAACTGAAGAATCGGAAAACCGAAGAGCTGAATTGAGGAATTGAAGAACAGGGGAGACGGTGAAAGAGGAGCGGCTCGGAAGCTTCCTCAGTTCCTCAGTTCCTCAGTTCCTCAGTTCCTCAGTTCCTCAGTTCCTCAGTTCCTCAGTTCCCCAGTTCCTCAGTTCCCCAGTTCCCTAGTTCCAGTTCTCCCCTCCCCAAAAAAATACCCCCGCCACGAGGACGGGGGTAGGTGAACAGCGGATGTTCTTCGAAAGATCGGTCAGGACGAAAGGCGGAGAAGCAAAAGGTGGCAACCTGTTTCGCGGCGCCGGCGCTTCAATCCCTTACGATCTGATCTCCCGACAAAACCTCGCCCTCACAAATTCTTCAAACGATCGACGTCGGCCGCGGTGGCCTTACGATCGACGATGGTGCGGCCGTACTTGTCTTCCATCCTGAAGCGTCCCTTCTCGACCTTCTCTTTCATGCCGTTGGGGTGCGTGACCTCGACTGCGCCGGCACCGACTGCGACCGTGTCGCCGGTCGTGGTGTTCACATGAGTCTCGGTATCACCCGGGTTGCTGCCCGGAGCTGAGTTACCGCCCGCATTGCCGTTGCCGTTGCCGCTGTCACCGCTATTGCCGTTCCCATTACCGCCGTTGCCGTTGCCGCCGTTACCGTTCCCGCCGTTGCCGCCGTTGCCGCCGCCGCCGTTGCCGCCGCCACCGCCGCCCTTGCCGGCATAGGCCTTGGCAAACTGAACGCCGTCGGGCGAGACATGCAAAGGCGCAACGGCAAGCGCCAGCGACGTCGCTGCCCACAAGGCACACAAACGGCAGCCGCGCCCCAAGCGCATGCATTTCTCCTGAGCTTTAGCCATGCCCCCAAGCCCTGCTCGTCATTGATAACATTGGTCAAATCGTGGCGCGGCGGAAAGCGGCCCCCGACCGATAACATGGCCAATCAGACCTTTGCGTTTCATCAATAGGACCTTGGTCTATCGTTTCCTGCGGATGTCTCAGGCCGGCAAGGGCGCCGGCCGCCGCGCGGTGACCGCCGCGCCGAAAGCAGCGGCAATGACCGCGGCGATGCCGGCGCATTGCAGCAGGCTGAGCTTCTCATGCAGGAACAGGAAGCCGGTCAGCGCGCCGCCGGCCGGCTCCAGGCAGACGATCATGCCGTAGACCTTGGCCGGCATCCTGGCCAGGACCATCATCTCCAGCCAGAAGGGCAGCGCGCTGGAGAACAGGCCGACGACCACCGCCCCCGCCATGATGTGCGGATCGGTCAGATAGGGCGCAGCCGCCGAAAAGCCGAACGGCAGCGCGACAAGTGCCGCGATCGCCATGCCATAGGCCGATGTGCGCGCGCCGAGCTCGGCGCCGGCCTTCTGGGCGAAGATGATGTAGAGCCCCCAGCAGGCGCCGGCGGCTAGTGCGAGCAATACGCCGAGCGGATCGAGCCCGAGACTGACATCGGCAAAGGGCGAGAGCAGCACGATGCCGGCGACGGCGAGCGCCACCCAGACGATATCGAGCCGACGCCGCGAGCCCAGCATTGCGACGAACAATGGCCCGGTGAATTCGAGCGCCACGCAGATGCCCAGCGGAATGCGCTCGAGCGCGGCGTAGAACAAAAGGTTCATGACCGAGACGGTGACGCCGTAGCGGCGAGCCACGGCAGGGTTTTGCGCGACGGCAACACGTTCCAAGGCCTGAGCGCCACCGCCAGCATCAGCGCGCCGATGGCGAGCCTGAGCATGGTGGTGCCTTCCGAACCCAGCACCGGGAACAGCCCCTTGGCGAAGGCGGCGCCGACCTGCACCGACAGGATGGCGCCGAGCAGGCCGAGGACGGGCAAGGTGCCGGCATGGGCCGGCGTCTTTGCAATCGGCGTCGACGTCACTTTTTCTCCACCCCCCTCGCCCGCGTGGCCAAGGGAGATAAAGCCTGCCGATCGCGCTGTCGTGTGGCACGAGCCGGCGGATGGTGGGACAAGGCGCCCATCGCTCTCCCGGTGGCTTGTTGCACCGCACAAGACACTGAAATACAAGGCGCTTTTCGCCAGAACCCGAAGAAATCACGGGGCAAAAAGCCGCCTATTCAATACTTCTAATGTTCACGCCATAGTTGTTTGCGCGGCCGATCAACATCTTTTGCGTTAGGTGCATTTCAAACCGTCAGACTAACTGCCTATACGCATATAGGACCATTGGTCATCTCAAATAATATTTTCGTGAAGAAAATATTACCTTGGATCCTGTCCATCACATCTTTATTTCAAAGCCGTAAGCATTTTGTGTTGCGCTGCAATATGGACCGCGAGAAACCTTGCCGGACATAGGCAGTGGAGGATGCCGTTATAGCGACCCCGATGGGCATTCCGCTGAGCCGCAACGACAGCGCCCCGCACGAAAATGCGTTGCGGAAGCCGCCGGTGGCGAATACGCGCGACATCCAGCTGGACACACTGCGGGCCATTGCCGTGACGCTGGTGCTCTACTCGCATTTCTTCGCGCCCGGCGGCTCGTCTTTCGTCGGCCATCTCGGGGTCAGGCTGTTCTTCGTGCTCTCCGGCTTCCTGATCACCCGGCTTCTGCTGCAGGCGCGCGACGCCGCCCAATTCGAGGCCGGGCCGGCGCTGCGCTCTTTCTATGCCAGGCGCATGATCCGGATATTCCCGCCCTACTTCGCGGTGCTGGGACTCGTGTGGCTCGCCTCGGAACAATCCAGGGCCTCGTTCGCCTGGCATGCGCTCTACCTCTCGAATTTCTGGTATGCGCTGCACAACGACTGGACGCCCTGGCTGCTCTGCCATTTCTGGAGCCTCAGCATCGAGGAGCAGTTCTACCTCGCCTGGCCGCTGATCGTGCTTCTGGCGCCGCGCCGGCGCATCGAGGCGATCACCATCGGCGTCATCGCCTTCTCGCTCGCCTACCGCTTCTACTGGCCGATCAGCGCCAACCCGGCGCTCGCCCGGGACCTGCTGCCGCCGGCCTCGATGGATGCGCTTGGCTGCGGCGCCCTGCTTGCCGTCCGCCGCGCCAGGGGCGTGGACGCGCCGCAATGGATGCGGTTTGGCTGGCCGGCCCTGGCGGTGGTGTTCCTGTTCGTCGTCTGGTCCGATCCGGGGCCGGCGAATTCGGCCTGGGAGTGGCCGCGCTGGGCACTGGTGCAGGTGCTGCCGCTGGTGCCGATGTTGGCAATCGTCGCCGCGTTCTCCAATGGTCTCGGCGGCACGCTGGGCAGGCTGGCCGAACTTCCCCCGCTGCTGGGGCTCGGCCGTATCAGCTACGGCGTCTACCTCTATCATTCGATCCTTCTGGCCTGTGCCGTCAGGGCGCAGTCATGGATCCCGGTCAACGTCTCGGAGCAGGGGCCGGCACGGTTCCTCGTCGCGGGCACGGCCACGCTGGTCGTCGCCTCGCTCTCCTGGGTGTTTTTCGAGAAGCCGCTCAACGGTCTCAAGCGCTATTTTCCCTATGTCGCGCCCTCGCGCCCGCGCGGCGCGAGCGAGGCCCGCCGGTTTGGCGCGGCACCGGCGCTCGACCTGCGGCCGACGGACCGCAGCCAACCATGACCGCCGCGCCCCTCATCTCCGTGCTCTTGCCGGTCTACAATGCGGAGCCCTATGTGGCCGCCGCGATGCTATCGATACTGCGGCAGGACTACCGCCGGCTCGAGGTCATCGCCATCGACGACGGATCGACCGACAGGTCGCTGGAGATCCTCGAACGCTGCCGCCGGGACGACAGCCGCATATCCATCATCTCGCGGGAAAACCGCGGCCTCGTCGCCAGCCTCAACGAGGGGCTGGCGATCGCGCGGGGCGAGCTCGTCGCGCGCATGGATGCCGACGACTTGGCCTATCCCTGGCGCCTGTCGCGCCAGGCGGCGCTGTTTGCCGCGCGGCCGGAGCTCGGCTTCTGCGGCGCGCTCGTCGACACGCTGCTGCACGGCCGTATCGCCAAGGGCCGGCTCGATCCGGTGTTCCGTCTCGGCCTCCCCGTGCTGTCGAAATTCTTCACCATCTTCATGCACCCGACGGTGGTCTATAACCGCAAGGTCATCGACGAGGCCGACCTCCAATACGACGGCGTCTACCGGCATGCCGAGGATTTCGACCTCTTCCGGCGGCTCGCCGAGCGCTATCCGGCGGCGCTGATGCCGGAGAACCTGCTAGTCTACCGCGTGCATCCCGGCAGCGTGACCAGCCGGCACGGCAAGGAGATGCGGCGCACGCATCTCAAGATTGTCGGCGAGAATCTCGAACGCATGGGGCTGGCGCGGGACTGCGAGGACCTGCGCGCGATCGGCGATCGCGTCTCCGTCGACACAGTGCGCCGGGCGGCCGCTTTCATCGGCGCTCTGGAGCAGCGTATCGCTACATTGCCCGATACGATGCGGCCGAGCTTCGAGGCCGGCGCGCTGAACCTGTTCTATTTCCTCTACCAGCTCGTCAACGACGAGGAGCGGCCGGCGCTGACGCATGAATTGCTGACGCTGACGGGGAAATGGAACGCGATACGACGCCGTGAGAAATACGCGCTCGGCCCCGGCGCCTGGGCACCCTGGCTGAGCCAGGCCTCGATGTGGGCGGGCAAACGCGCAGATTGGGTCGCCTACCGCTTCAAATCCGCCCCAGCGGCATCAGTGCTCGCGCCTTATCGGATGGGGGCGGCATGAGAGTGATGCGCGAGGCACCACCCTCTGCCCTGCCAGGCATCTCCTCAGGGGGAGAGATCGGCAGTTTCGACGGCCAGCGGCCGGAGGTCTCCTTCATCGTCTGCACACGCGACCGCCTCGCGGTGCTCGAAGCCTGCATCTATTCGATCCGCGCCGCCTGCCGGGCGCATCCGGCCTTCGCGGCCGAGCTCGTGGTGGTCGACAATGGCTCGCGCGATGGCACGGCCAAGCACCTTTCGGCAATCGCCGCGACCTCCGACATCGCGCTGAGCGCAGTCTCAGAGCCGCGGCCCGGACTGGCGGCGGCGCGCAATGCGGGAGTGGCGCGAGCGCGCGGGCGGGTGCTGGTGTTCGTCGACGACGACTGCAGGCTCGAGCGCAACTACCTCGTCGACCTCGAGCGGCACTATGCGAGCGGCGACAAATGGCTGATCCGCGGCGGCCGCGTCGAGATCGGCGACGCACGCGACCTGCCCTTCACCATCAAGCGCTGCGACAAGTCCGAGCGGCTGACGCCGGCCGTCCATCCGGGCGGCTTCGTGCTAGGCTGCAACATGACCATGCACCGCGATGTCGCCGCCCGCATCGGCCCCTTCGACGAGCGCTTCGGCGCCGGCGGGGCGCTGCGCTCGGCCGAGGACACGGACTATCTGGTGCGGGCGATGCTTGCCGGCATGACGGTGGAATACGTGCCCGACATGACGATCTTTCACCATCACGGCCGGCGCGACCGCATGGCGATCGACCGGCTGCATCGCGACTATCATTTCGGCAACGGGGCACTCTGCCTGAAGCATCTGCGCCGCGCGCCCTGGCTGCTGCGCCATTTCTACTGGGCGGCCCGGGCGGCCATGCGCGAACTCGCCGGCGGCCCGCGCTTCGAACAGGAGCTCAGGCTGTCGCACTGGCCGATCGTTGCCATGAACCTCGCAGGCGCGGCGAAATTCATGGCTCTCGTGCTCGCCGGACGGCCGCTGCGGCAGGCGCGGCCGAGCCAGGAGACCACCGACGCCAGGGCGGAGGTCAGCGCGCGATGAGCGGGCGCCCGACGCTATCGATGCTGCGCCATGCGCTCGGCCGAGGGCAGTTCGGCCTGCTGCCGATCGTCGTCGCGCTCGGGCTTGCAAGTGCCGCGCTTGAAGGTTTCGGCATCGGGCTGATCATCCCGCTGCTCGGCATCATCATGGGGCATGGTGACACTGCCGGCATGGCGGGCCTCTCGGCCCTGTTGCAGAAGGTTGGCGCGGGGCTTGGCGAGCGCGAGCGGCTGATCGCGATTGCGGCCGCGATCCTTGGCTCGATCCTGCTCAAGAACCTGCTCGCCTTCGCCAATTCGGTGCTCACCGGCCATATCTACGGCAAGGCCAGCCAGGCGATCCGCGGCGCGCTCGCCGAGCGGCTGCTCAGTGTCGGCTACCCCTTCTTCCTGAAGGAGAGCCCCGGGCGGTTGCTCAATATCATCTCCAGCGAATCCTGGCGCGCCTCCGACGCCATCCAGGCGATGCTCGGCTCGATCGTCAGCGCCTCGGCGGCGCTCATCCTGCTCGCCTTCCTGATGCTGCTCTCCTGGCAGATGACGCTGCTGGTGATGCTCGGGCTGGCGCTGGTGCAGATGGCGCATATGGCGCTGTCGGCGCATCTAAGGAAGCCGAGCCGCAGCGTTACGGCGCGCAACAGCGCTCTGGCTTCGCGGATGCTTCACCTCGTTCATGCCGGCCGCCTGATCCGCATCTTCGGGCAGGAAGCGCGCGAAAAGGCGGCATTCGAGGCGGCGTCGGACGGCCTGCGCCGGGCAGCCTTCCAGCTCTCCAACCGCCAGGGCGCGCTGGGACCGCTGACCGAGGTGCTGCACGCCATGCTGTTCCTGACGGTGGTGATCGGCGCCTGGCTCGCGGGCTTGAGCTTTCCGCTGGTCGCCGCTTTCCTCATCCTGCTTTACCGGCTGCAGCCGCATGTGCGGGCACTGCAGATGACATGGAGCCAGTTGCAAGGGCTTTCCGGCTCGCTGGAGGAGGTGACCTGGCTGCTCGACCCGCAGGGCAAGCCGGAGGCGCCGCAAGGCAGCCGGCCATTCGCTGCTTTGAGCAAGAAAATCGCCTTCGAGGGCGTGAGCTTCAGCTATGCCAATGAAGAGCAGCGCGCGGCGGTGCTGCATGCCGCGAGCTTCGACATCCGAAGCGGCCGCTCCACCGCGCTGATCGGCCGTTCCGGCGCCGGCAAGACGACCATCGTCAACCTGCTCTGCCGCTTCGTCGAGCCGGACGGGGGCCAGATCCTCGTCGACGGCACGGCGCTTGGCGAGATCGACCCGGTCGCATGGCGGGCGCATATTGCCTTGGCGAGCCAGGAGCTGGAACTGGTCGACGGCACCATCCTCGACAACATCACCTACGGCAAGGACACGGCGAGCGTGGAAGAAGCGCGGCGCGCCGCTGAGCTCGCCGAGGCGCATGAATTCATCGAACGCCTGCCGCAAGCTTATGAAACCGTCGTCGGCTATCGCGGCGTCAATCTGTCGGCCGGACAAAGGCAACGCATCGCGCTAGCCCGCGCCCTGGTGCGCGATCCCGACATACTGATCCTCGACGAGGCCACCAACGCGGTGGACGGGCTTTCGGAAGCGGCGATCGTGGAAACGCTGAAGTCGCGCGCCGGCCGCCGCACGACGATCGTCATCAGCCACCACCATTCGACGATTTCGTTCTGCGACGACCTAGTGATCCTGGAACATGGACGGGTGAAGAAGCAGGCGAAGTTCGCGGAGCTCGCGGCCAGCAGCATGGATGAGCTGTATCAGCCGGAGTGAGGGGATTTGCTGGGCGTCATCCCGAGACGCTGGCGGGACAGCGCCCCCTCTGCGGAGAGGGGCGCGAAGGATCGCGGCTCTGACAGTCTGCGTTCCTCGCCCCCGCGAATGCGAGGACGAGGAAGGCGCATTACCCCGCCATGGCCAGCGGCGTCGCGCTTTTGTTGGGGATCTGGATGTCGATTTCCAGCGTCGACATCGTCGCGCCGCGATCCATCGAGACCTGGAGGTAATCCTGGTCGATCTGCACATGCCTTGCGATGACCGCCATGATCTCCTCGCGCAGGACGGAGACGAGATCGGGCTGGCCGCGGCTCTGGCGCTCATAGGCGAGCAGCAGCTGCAGCCGCTCGCGCGCTACCGGCGCGCTGGTGCGCCGCTTGAAAAGATCGAGGATGCTCATGCGGCCCTCCTTCCGAGCAGCCGGTCGAGGAAGCCTTTGCGTTCGAAGGGGACGACCACCGGCAGGTCTTCGCCCTCCAGCCGCCGCGCCGCCTCGAGATAGGCTTTGGCGGCGGAATTGAGCGGTTCGGAAAGCGTGACGGGCGAACCGAGGTTGGAGGCCCTGAGCACATCCTGGCTTTCCGGGATGATGCCAAGCAACGGCACCGACAGGATCTCCAGCACGTCGTCGATCGACAGCATCTCGCCGCGCGCGGCGCGCGCTGCGTCATAGCGCGTCACCAGCACATGCTTGGCGACCACCTCGCCCTGCTCGGCCTTCATGGTGCGGGCGTCGAGCAGGCCGATGATGCGGTCGGAATCGCGCACCGACGACACTTCCGGATTGGTGACGATGACCGCCTCGTCGGCGAAGCGCATGGCGAGCTGGGCGCCGCGCTCGATGCCGGCCGGGCTATCGCAGAAGACATAGTCGAAGACCTGGCGCAGCCGCGCGATGACTTCGGCGACGCCCTCCTCGGTCAGCGCATCCTTGTCGCGCGTCTGCGATGCCGGCAATAGATAGAGCGTCTCCAGCCGCTTGTCGCGGATCAGCGCCTGCGAGAGCTTCGCCGAGCCCTGGATGACGTTGACGATGTCGAACACCACGCGGCGCTCGGCGCCCATGATCAGGTCGAGGTTGCGCAAGCCAACGTCGAAATCGACCAGCGCCACCTTCTTGCCGGTCTTGGCAACGGCGGCGCCGAGCGCGGCCGTCGAGGTCGTCTTGCCGACGCCTCCCTTGCCCGAGGTGACCACGACTACCTTGCCCATATATCCAGCCTCCGTTGGCGGTTTTTATTCTCTGGCCGTGCCTGTCACGGCGGATCAGTTCTTTGTCAGGTACATGTTGTTTCCCACACGCACTTGAACTCTCGCACGCGAAACCGGTCCGAAGCTTGCGCCGCCGAACTAGCCGAGCGGCAGCACGCAAAGCGCATCGTTTTCGAGGAAAGCCTGCACCGCCTTGCCGCGCGAGGTGCCTTCCATCTCTTCCGCCGTCGTGTACCAGCCGTCGATGGCGAGCAGCTCCGCCTCGTTCTTGCGGCAGAAGATGCGCGCCGAAATATTGCCTTCCGAGCCGGCGACCGCGCGGCCGCGCAGCGTGCCATAGACATGGATCGAGCCGCCGGCGACAATCTCCGAGCCGGAGGCGACAGAGCCCAGCACGATGACATCGCCATGCGGATGAAAGACCGACTGTCCCGAACGGATCGGCGCCTTGATCATCAGCGTGCCGGCGCCGGACTCCAGCCGCACCGGTTCGGCGCCCTGCCCTGATTTTGCCGCTTGCGCGGGCTCGATCCTGACCGCTTCGAGCCTTGCCAGTTCCGGATCGACCGGCTCATCGCCGGACATCTCTTCCTGGAAAACCTGAGCATGCTCTTCCTGCGAAACCTCGGCCTGCGCCGTGTCTTGAACAGCTTCGGCCAGCCCCTCGGCGGTGGCCTCGAGCTCCTCGGCGCGCGCCTTGCGCCCGGCCCGTCCGAGCAGACCCTCGGCCGTCGCCTCCTTGGCGCCGGCCAGCAGCGGCGGCAGGTCGGGCCCGAGTTCGGCGCCTTCGAGCTCGATGGCATAGACGCGGATGCCGCGCCGGGCGAGCGTGCCGACCAGGGCGGCGATCTCTTCCGGCCCCGGCTGCAACATGTTCAGATCCAGCACCACCGGCCGCCCGGCAAAATAGCCCGGCGAGTTGCCGATCCAGCGGTCGAGCCCCTCCAGCCAATCGGCGATCGGCGCCTCCGGCGTCAGCGTGAAAGCGACGAAGGAGCGGGCGCGAAAACGGATGGATTTGTTCTGCAAAGGGGCGGCGAAGGTCACGACCAGGCGAATCCTTACTCAATGGTTAAAGGGTGCCCGGGCAATGGTTAACAAAAGGTTAATTTTGGCGATTGGCGCCGTTAACAGCTGACATGGCTAATGTTTGTGGCGAGCCGGTCACAGGGGGCCGCACCCACCGGAACCGCGCCAATATTGGCGAGCGTAAGACATCTCTGGATTACGCCAGATCGAGGACCGCTGCCCAATCGAAGCTAATCCAACTCCGGACAAAAACCATGTGTTGCCGCCCAAGGATACTTGCGCAACGTTTTGTCCTGCGCAATGTTGAAGCCGGGATGGGGGACGGCATGTACTACAATCAAGAAAGCAATGGGCGCACGGCCAGACGGGGTGCCGGGTTCGGCGTGGCGTTGTTGGCAAGCCTTTGTCTTGCGGGATGCACCACAACCTCGACAGCCGCCAGGGATGACTGGCAAACCAAGTCGACCGCTCCCGGGCTAGCCAAGGCAATGGAGCTAAATGGCTTCATGCCGAGGACCTTGGATTGCCGCTTCGACAACACGACGCCAGGCAGCCAAACATACGGATCGCGTTTCACCTGGAAGCCGACTCCGAGAAACAGGCGCTGGGAGTGGGAGGTCGGCAATCAGGCGTACCTCGCAAGCGATCAAATCAGATTGCAACGAAAAGGTCTTCACCGCGTATCCCGCAAGATCGTTCGCGACCCCGGCAGCGGCCAGACAATCGAGTGCGCGATCTGGTCGAACTAGACACGTCCAAACGCGGCGGCGCAGGTGCGAGAAGCGTTGTACGAGTTGGCGCGCCGCCTACCCTTCCCCGTCCTTAAGCGCCTTCGCCTCCCTGACAAGCGACGGCCAGTTCAGCCCGACAAAGTGGATGAGTTCAAGCGCTTGGGCTTCGGTGATGCCGATCTGCTGCACCAGTCTCCTGACGATCTCGTCAAGTGTCGGCTGGTTGTTGTGACTCTCCATTTGAGCTTCCCCTTTTGGCGCTCAAACTCTCTCATTTGACAATGGTTCCGGTGGCAGGCGGGCTAAATGAGCACGCGATGGAATCGCGCCGATGCGGCAGGACAGCCCGCTCAATCCCCTGCCATACAGGTCGGGGCGCCCAGGACACTCGCCGGCGTTTGGCGCCGTTTCTTGCCGATGGTAACACGCATCGCCGCTGGCCTGATGCTTGAGGGCCAGGCCCCATGGGCCGGCTAATGCACGAGCAGTTGCGTCACCTCGTAGGTCCACACCCGAAAGCCTTTCAGCACGTGCGGGCCGAAGGAGTTGATGAGCGGGATGTCGGCGGCGTCGCGGCCGCGCGCGACCAGGATGCGGCCGATCCTGGGCTTGTTGTTGCGCGGGTCGAAAGTGTGCCAGGCGCCGTCGAGGTAGACTTCGATCCAGGCGCTGAAATCCATCGGGTCGACCACCGGCACGCCGATGTCGCCGAGATGGCCGTTGACGTAGCGGGCGGGGATGTTGAGGCAGCGGCAGAACGTCACCGCCAGATGGGCGAAGTCGCGGCAGACGCCGACGCGCTCCTGGTAGGCCTCGAAGGCCGTGCGCGTCGCCCGCGCCTGCATGTAGTCGAACTCGATATGGTTGTGGACGAAATCGCAGACCGCCTGCACGCGGCCCCAGCCCGGCGCGATCTTGCCGAAGATATCCCAGGCCGTCTGGCTCAGCCGGTCGGTCTCGCAATAGCGGCTGCCCAGGAGATAGACCAGGCAATCGTCCGGCAGATCTTGTACGGCGATTTCGCGGGCCATCGGCAATTGCCTGTCCGGTTGGCCGTCGTCCTCGATCGTCGCGTCGCCCCACATGGTCATGTCGCCCGCCGGCGCGACCAACCGCCGGCAGCGGTTGCCGAACAGATCGCGATAGGTGGACGTCGCGACCTCAGGCGTGATGAACAGGGTTTCGGGAACCCGGATATCCGCCGCGCGGTCTTGATGCACCGACAGCAGGCAGACCAGAGCGGTCGGTTGCGGGCAGGTGAGCGTAATCTCGTAGCCGTAGCGGATGAGCATCTTTTACGGTTACCTGAAATCGGCGGCGGTGAGCGTGTAGGAATCGTGGCGTCCGCGCGCATAGGCCTTGCTGGCGACGCGTTCGATCGACCCGCGCTGGGCGTCGAAGGCCGAAAGATATGTCGCCTCTGCAGTGCCCTTGCCGTTGGGCGCGACGCCGGATCGCGCCAGCGCTTCTGCCTCGACGAAGAAGCGGACCTTGAACATGCCGTCATGGGCGATGAAGCAGACGGCGTTGCGCGCTTCATCGAAGCTGCGGCTGGGGTTTGGAAAAGCAAGGGTCATGAGCAGCGAACCTGTGTTTGAGAAGGGGCGCGAGGCAACGGGCGCTCGGCGCTCCATTCACTTTGGCGCCTTGTGTTGCAAAGGTTGAGCGACAGCATGGATTGCGTCGCGTCGTCGCGCGTCAGGCCGATCATGACCGCGCCGTCGACATGCGCCGGAATGCCGCTGAAGACGTGATAGACGGTCCAGGAGCGGTCAGCCTCGACGCGTCGGCCATATTGACGGTCACGGAAGTCGCGCCTCGGGGCGCTTTCGCAATCCAACGTGCGCGATCCGGCGGCGCCGGCCCATTCGACGATGCTGTTGCCGGCGATGATGCTGTTGGCGTTCACGCTGTCGGCCCCTCCTGCCCGCTTGCGCCGCGATGGCGCCGCGGTAGAGCATCGCGCCGTCGGCGCCGGTGATCAACACGGCGTCCGGCTGTTGCGGCATCTCCAGCGTCGTTGCCAGAAGCCGCGCGATCTCGATGGCGTCATCGACGTCGGCTGCCAACGCCATCTCGCGGCCGACGACGGCCTGCGCGTCGTCCGCGGCGCGGGTGCGATAGAATTCGATCACGATCTTCATCGCGAGCGCGCCTGTGCGCCGGCCTCAGCCCTTGCCCTTGCCTTTACCCGGGCCGCCTTGGCCGGCGGCGCTTTGATCTGGGCGCCGAAGCCGGTCTCAGGCTTGGCCAGAGCTTTTTCCTGCTTCGGCTTCCTGGTTTCGCGGTTCGACCGCTGCTGTCCCTTGGCCATGTCCGAACGTCCTTTCGATGAGAGCTATGCCTTCGTCCGGCGCCGAAATGTCGACGCGTTCCAAACTGTCTTCGGTCACCACGCGGTCATAGGGCTCGCCCTCGCTGCGGATACGGTATTGCGGCGAGGCGCCCTTCGGCGGCAGCGTGCCGGTGACCCGGTAGATTTCGCCGGTCTTCGGACCGGTGCCAAAACCGCCCTTCAGGCGAACCGTTTGTCCGACGTCGAACAGACGCTGCGGGGCTCCGTGCTGGATGGGGCGGGCCTTGCGTTGCATGAGGCTTGTCATGATTGTCTCCGGTCTTTTTCGAGCGCGGCTTCGAGCGAGGCCGCGTCGATCGGCACCATTTGCCGCGTGAGCTCCGTCGCGGAGATTGCCGGCAGGTGAATGAATGTGGCGACGCGACGCCATGCGACGCGCGAGGCCCCTTCCAGGGGCTCCTCGTCGAGGTCGACGCGGTAGTCTCCGAGCGGCTGCGGCGCATCGAAGCCCGGCAGCGCAAACGCCGCGTTGAAGCGAACGGCGGTCGGCGTGGTGCGCTTGGTCATGGTTGCCGCTTTCCGTGGGAAAAGCGCTTGCGCCTTTCCGCCTCATTGCCGTCGAACCGCTGGAACGACCTGCCGGGCTGCCAGTACATCCGTGGTCAGCGCCAGTGTCATTCCAGGGTCCGAACGAAGCGAACCGCCGCGCCGGGTGGCGCCATGCATTCGCTATCGAGAATTCGGAAAGGGATGGCGAGGCTCCGACGGGGCGAAAGCCAACTCGACCAAATCAACGAGCTTTTTGTATGCGCCTAAATTACGTTTATAACAAGCTGGCTTTGGGCTTTTATTTTTTATCGTCAAATAAAATTCTGGTTTTTCAGCATGAAAATCCAAAATAGTTCAGGAAAATATCTTAGGTATTTTCTACTTCGCCCGTATAAGTTCAGCCGGTATTTTTGAAGATCGGGTAATTGTTTTTAGTGCTCCTATCTATGGCATTCAAAGCCGTCTATAAGAGCCATATGACGGCCACGTCGTCAGCCGGCGCGTCGTTCGCTTACAGCCAGCATTGCCCCAACATTCGAGGTCGTATCCATGGCTGAACGGCCTCGCACTTTCGGCAAGTTTGGCGGCGGCGCGCCCGCCGCTGTCGCTACGGTGGCTGTGGGATCGACACGCATGGGCGGTGTGGTGGCGCGCGTCCGGGCAGCACTTGCTTCACACGGGCCGCTCGCCTTGAAGGTTTTTGTGGTGCTGTGGGTTGTTGCCATGCTGGCGTCGGCATTCTTCGTGATGAAGGCCTGAACGATCGGCAATCGTCGGTTGGCGCAACCGAGAAGGAATGCCTCAATGGCAAAGCGCTACGCGTTGCGGCTGGAGAAGCCGAACAGTTGGACCGTCTTCGACATCTTCACCGGTCAGCCCGCCGAGGCCGGGCACAAGATCATGGTCGGCATCAGGACACGACGGGCGGAAAAGATGCTCGCGCAATTGAACGAGCAGGACGACAGGCGGCGGCAGGAGACCGGACGAGCGATCTGATAAAGCGCATTGGAATTTTGCCGGCGAAGTCGCCCTGCGATCATTTCATGTGAAAGGACAACAACAATGAGAGACATGAAAAC
This sequence comes from Mesorhizobium sp. ORM8.1, assembly GCF_053005525.2. Taxonomy (NCBI): domain Bacteria; kingdom Pseudomonadati; phylum Pseudomonadota; class Alphaproteobacteria; order Hyphomicrobiales; family Phyllobacteriaceae; genus Mesorhizobium; species Mesorhizobium sp. ORM8.1. The sequence goes on from NZ_CM132600.1 coordinate 1,011,539, forward strand.
CCCGGACCCCGCGCCCTTCGCGATCAAACCGCCATACAAAGCGTCAAAAGCCAAGTCTGCGCGACTGGCGATCCGGCATGACGAAGACGCAAGACGCAAGGTCGCCGATACGGATGGCACCGTGCGACGCGCGCGCGTGCTCGCGGAACGCAACCGCCTGATCTGAGGCGCCGATCGGCGAACGGCACATCACCACGACGCCCCTGCGGGAACCCGTAAGGCATCACTGAAGTCCTTGCGTTGCGACGCTGGTCCGAGCGTGACTCTACCGCGCTGTCGCCTTTATAGATTGGGCTCCTGCCTCGATACGGAGCCTACCAGCGTGCGCGACGACCGATCCCTCATCCCTGCGCTCCGCGCCGCCTTGCCCAACGCCATTGTCTGGGACGCCACGGAACTCGCCACCCGCGATCCCGGATTCGACGCCCGCAATTTCGGCGCCTCCGCCCTGGTGCGCCCCACGGGTATCGCAGGCGTCGCGGCGCTGGTGAAATTCTGCTTCGAACGCGGCATCGGGCTGGTCGCCCAGGGTGGGCGCACGGGGTTGGCGGGCGGAGCGGCGACGTCCGCCGGTCAGATTATCTGCGATCTCGGCGGGCTGAACCACATCGAGGAGATCGACCCGTTCGCGCGCGTGGCGATCGTCCAGGCCGGCGCAACGCTTGGGCTTCTGCAGGAAGCGGCGGCGGTGCATGGGCTCGACCCCGGCATCGACCTTGCAGCGCGCGGCAGCGCCACCATCGGCGGCATGGTGTCCACCAATGCCGGCGGCATCCTGGCGTTTCGCAACGGCACGATGCGCCACCGCGTGCTGGGTCTCGAGGCCGTACTGCCGGACGGGCGCGTCTTTTGCGACCTCACCCGGGTGCTGAAGACCAGCGCCGGCTATGACCTGAAGCATCTGTTCATCGGCGCGGAGGGCACGCTCGGCATCGTCACCCGCGTGGCGCTCAGGCTCGACCCGATGGCAGGCGCAAGCGCCACCGCCCTGGTCGGCGTGCCGGATGCGGCAAGCGCGCAGCGCATTGTGCGGTATTTCCTCGGCCAGACCGGCACGCGGCTTGGCGCCGCCGAGATCCTGTGGCGCAATTTTGCGGCGCTGATGCAACGGGCGCTGGGCTATACGTCCGGGCAATTGCCGCTCGATGCGCCATGCCTGCTGGTGCTGGGCCTCGGCGCCGACAGGGTGGAGGCGGCGCGCGGCGCGTTGGAGGACGGGCTGGCGGCGATCTGGGAAGAGGCCGGCATCATCGACGGGCTGGTCGCGAGTTCCGAAGCCCAGGCCGCCACGATATGGCGGCTGCGCGAGGAAACAGAGCAGATCGAGCGCGCGCACCATCTGCCTGAGTCCTTCGACGTGTCGGTGCCCGGCGGCGCACTGGACGCCTATGTGGCGCGCATCGAGGCCGGGCTGAAGAAGCTCGACACTTCCTATGCCCCTTACGTCTTCGGCCATCTCGCCGACGGCAATCTGCACATCTCCATCAACGCCGACGGGCCGCTGCCGCCCGAGCGGCACAAGGCGGTCGAGGACGTGCTCTATGAGGGGCTGGTGGCGGCCGGCGGCTCGTTCTCGGCCGAGCATGGCGTGGGGCTGGAAAAGCGCGCGGCCTATGAACGCCACGCCGATCCGGTGAAGCGGGACTTGGCGAGGATGATCAAAGAGATGATCGATCCGGGTAATGTGATGAATCCGGGGAAAGTCGTGGCCAGATAGATCGAGTGCTCCCGGCATCTATTTCGGAACATCCGCTCCGACAAACGCCAGCAGCGGGGCGAAATCGTGATTGTCGGCGGCCTTGAGAGCCGCGATGTAGGCGGCACGTCGATCATTCATTTTCTGAAGATCCGCCCCGGCAGTCCAGTCGATAGGCCCAACAGCATGGATCCGGTCGAGCACGACATCCGCCATGATCCGTGCGTGACGTCCATTGCCGTTCACGAAGGTATGGACCCATACAAGGCGGTGATGCAGCCGCGCCGCCAATTCGACAGGATGATAGGTTTGGTGATCCGCCCAATAACGTGCGTCGTCCATCGCGCCACGTAGTTGCACGGCAATCTGCGCCGGATCGACGCCAATGTTCTTGCCGGTCATTCTGAGAGAACCCGCCCAACTCCAGACTTCGCCGAAGAGACGGCGATGAAGTTCGATGGCGAAGACATCCGTCAGGACGTCCCGCGGCCGCATCCGGCCCAGCCATTGCAAGCCCGATGCAATGTTTGCCTGCTCAAGCTCGTCCAGTTCGCCCTGTGTGGTTATGTGTTTGTGCTTGAGCCCGCCAAGCTCATTGGGATCGAGAGGCGTCGCACCCTCGGGATAGTCGAGCTTGACGACCAAAGGTCAATTGTCCCGCCAGAAATCGGAAGGCATGTCGTGGACGAGATCGCGCGTGAGGCGTGCAATCTCCTGTTCCGTGCGATTGTCGGACACGGTCTGGTTCTCAAGAGCCATATGCCGGCCGGCAGCGCCAATGACAGCTTGAGCTTTTTTTCGCGCCTGCTGGATGATGACGTTCTCGATGCTGCCCGGCGGTTCGAAGGCATAAACAAACCGACAACCCATGGCCTCGGCCGCGGCTTGCATGGACTTCAATGTGATACCGCCGTCCAGTTCGGCATGCTCCGCCTGCGCGATGCGCGCGCGCGTCAAATTCATCCGTCGGCCAAGCTCGGCGCCGGACATGCCGAGCGCCTTGCGCACCGTGCGGATCCAACCTTCCGGAGGGATCTCGATATTACTGCTCTGGGCGAGGTCCACTTTCGCCTGATATTGTCTGAGAACGGCTTGCCTGACACTCATCGTAAACTCTTACATTGACGTTTTGAGGAATTTTGTCAATATTAAGATATACAATTATGACACACACGTCAATCTTTATATTGACGTCACTGCCACCAACTCGGTGTATCGTCGCACCTTCCCGTCCAGTCCGCGAATGCGCCAAATCTCTCCGTCCCGTCCCTCGATGTGGCTCGCGGCCAGCGGCACCTTGCCGCCGCCGTCGGGGAGATCGATGACATAGGTCGGGTTGCAGATGCCGGAGAGGCGCTGGCGCAATTCAGCGACCAGCGCCTGGCCTTCGGCGATTGTGGTGCGGCGGTGCGCCATGCCGCGCGCGAGGTCGCCGTGATGCAGGTAATAGGGTTTGACGCCCAACCGGTACATCAGCTCGCGGCAAAGCTCCTCCAGCACCTCGACCTTATCGTTGACGCCCTTGAGCAGGACGCTTTGGTTGAGCAGCACGAAGCCGGCCAGCCGCATCGTGCGGCAGGCAGCCTCGGTGGCTTCAGTGATTTCTCGCGGATGATTGAAGTGGGTCACCACCGTGACCATCAGCCGGCCCTGCAGCGCCTCGACCAGCCCGGCGGTGATGCGCGACGGCAGTGCCACCGGCACGCGGGTGTGGATGCGCAACAGCCGCAGATGCGGGATAGCCTCCAGCCTGGCGCGGATTTCGGCAAGTGCTGAGTCAGGCAGCGACAGCGGATCGCCACCGGTCAGGATCACCTCGCGGATTTCGGGGTGCTGGGCGATATAAGCCAGCGCCGGCTCCAGCGCCTCGCTTGTATAGCCGCGGCCGATCGATGTCAGCGATTCCTTGCGGAAGCAGAAACGGCAATAGACGGCGCACTGATAGGTCGGAAACAGAAGCACGCGGTCGGCATGACGGTGCGTCAGCCTGGGCGCCGGGCTGAAGGCATGGTCGCCGATCGGGTCGTCGAGCTCGCCCTCGGCCGCGACGAGTTCGTCCGGCGACGGGATGACCTGGGCGCGGATCGGGTCGTTGGGGTCGCTCCAGTCGATCAGGTCGAGATAGGGTTTTGGCACGCGCACCTTGTGGGCCGCGGCGGCAGCCTGCGCAGCGTCACGCTCGGCGGGCGAGAGCGGCAGCGAGGCCAGGTCGCGAACATGGCGCACGCCGGCGCGGACATCGTCCTGCCAGGTGGGCTCGGGGGTCGTGGCTGGTTGTTTGAAGTCGGTGGTCATTTGAAGCTCGGAAGATGTTTGCGCGCGGTATCGGCTGGATGGCGCGTATGGTCAACCGTTGGCTTGCTGCTCGTCCTGACACACCGAGCTCCCGCCCACCCCCTCACCTTTCGAACTTCGCGATCGCTTCCGCCGTGACCGGTGTGAAGAAATTCACCAGATTGCCGTCCGGATCGCGAAACAAAAGCGAGCGGTTGCCCCACGGCATGGTGGTGGGTTCCTGCACCAGCGCTTCCCCCAACTGCCCGGCGAGCCGGCGATAGTCCGCGTCGACGTCGGCGACGCGGAACTCGATGATCGCTGTATGGTTCGCAGCCGGGCTCGCCACGTGATCGCCGCCGAAGAGCTTGAGTGTGCGCGTGCTGCCGATCGCCAGCGTGCCCGCCGCGGTGATGAGTTCGGCGAAATCCTCGGTGTAGAGCGTGAGCTGAACGCCCGTCGCCGTCGCATAGAAGTCGACGAGCCTTTTGACATCGGCGGTGATGATGCGGGTTGAAACGAAATTCATTGAGTCTTCTCCATGTGTTGGCCGCGGAGTCTTCTCCGTCGGCGGCCGCGCCGGCTCAGGCGCCGTATCCGACTTGTGGAGCAACCCTGCTGCCACCATAGTGGCAACAGGAGACATGCCGTGCGCCGCGCCGACCGATTGTTCCAGATCATCCAGATCCTGCGCCGCTCGACCCTGCCGATCACCGCGAGCCAGATCGCCGAGGAACTCGAGACCTCGCGGCGCTCGGTCTATCGCGACATCGCCGACCTCGTCGGGCAGCGCGTGCCGATCCGGGGCGAAGCCGGCCTCGGCTATGTGCTGGACAGCGATTACGACATGCCGCCGCTGATGCTGACGCCGGACGAGTTGGAGGCGGCGGTGCTCGGCGCGCAATGGGTGGCCGACAAAGGCGACCCCGTGCTGGCGAGTGCTGCGCGCGACTTGATCGCCAAGATCGCCACCGTAGTGCCCGAGCGGCTGCGCCCCTTCGTCAGCCAGCCAAGCGTCGGCACACCGCTTGGCCGCAAAAACCTGCCCGACGGGCTGGACATCGCGCAGGCGCGGGCATCGATCCGCAAAGGCCACAAGATCCGCATCCGCTACCGCAACGAAACCGGCGAAGAGAGCGAGCGCGTGATCTGGCCGACGATGATCGGTTATGCCGAGACTGTGCGGCTGCTCGCCGCCTGGTGCGAACTGCGCCAGGATTTTCGCCATTTCCGCACCGACCGCATCGATGCCGCCGAATTCATCGAGGAGCGTATCGGTTGCCGTCCAGGCGAGCTGCGCAGCCGCTGGAAACGGCATATGCAGGCACAGGGCCTGCGCCTACCCTGACACTTTAAATATCCGCATAGATCTCCAGCACATTGCCATCGGGATCGCGGAAGAACACTGTCCGGTGGCCCCAGGGCTGGTCGGCCGGTTCCATCTCGATCGCAATGCCGGCTGCGCGCAGCGCCTCGGCGCATTGATCGACCTCGCCGGGCGTCACACGAAAGGCGAGCTGCAGCGACAGCGCGCCTTGCGGTGTCGGCGCATCGTTGAACATCACGCCGCGTTCGGTCAGCGCCAGAAGGCAGGCGCCGACCTGGTAGGCGATCCAGGCTTCGCCAAGGCTCGAATGGATGGGGAAGCCCATCACGTCCTGGTAGAAGCGGCGCATCTTCTTCATGTCGCGGACGAAGATGACCGTGTAGTCGATGTTCCTGATGTTTTTCAGCGCATTCATTGCGGGATTCCTGGCTGGCCGGCCGCGACACGAAGCGACCGGGTGTTGTTCGATGCAGCATCCCGTTTATACTGGTAGTCAGGTGGTACAAGATGGGCGGCAGTGCTGGTAGCGCCGCTACCACCGTCGGGGGCAAACATGCTGGAACGAACCGCCGAGACGGACAGGCGCAAGGAGCTCGGGCGCTTCCTGCGCGCCATGCGCGAGCGCGTCGCGCCGGCGCGGCACGGCCTCAGCACCGGCATGCGCCGGCGCGCCACCGGACTGCTGCGCGAGGAGGTGGCGCTGCTCGCGGGCATCAGCGCCACCTGGTACACCTGGCTGGAACAGGGCCGCGAGGCGAACCCATCGGCGCCGGTGCTGAGCGCGCTCGCCGATGTGCTGAAGCTGATGCCGGTCGAGCGCGAGCATCTGTTCAAGCTCGCCAAGCCGGAGTGGCTGCCCGAAATGCGACGCGAAGACCGCTTGCCCGATCCGCGCCTTGCCGATCTGCTTGCCGCGCTCTCGCCCAACCCGGCCTATGCGCTCAACCGCGCCTGGGATTTCGTCGGCTGGAACGACGAGGCGGCAAATCTGTTCGGCGGCTTCGATCCGGCGGATCCGGCAAGGCGCAACCTGCTTGCACGGCTGTTCCTCGATCCGGCCTGGCGAGCGCTGTTCGCCGACTGGGACGTGGTGTCGCGCTCGTCGATCGCGCAATTCCGCGCCGCGACCGTCGGCTTCGCCGCGGTGCCCGACATCCGCGCCGTGCTCGACCCGCTCAAGGCGCTGAGCGCGGACTTCGCGCGGCTATGGGCAGAGATGCGGGTCGAGGAAGCGCCGATCTGGTCGAAGGGGCTGGTCGGGCCAAGCGGCGAGATCGTGACCTATGATTATTTTATGCTGACGCCGGCGGGCGTGGGCAAGGACATGACGGTCAGCCTTTATCGGAAACGTGGGTAGGCCGTTCAGATACTGATTCCGGAACCGGTGCTAGCCTGCTGTTCGACTATGCTTTTCGACGCACATGACTAGGAAAGCTGGCGTTCCTTCGCGCCCCCCTCTGTCCTGCCGGACATCTCCCCCACGAGGGGGAGATTGGCTGTTTCGCGGCTTTCGCCAATCGCCAACGTTGTCGAGATGGCTGGGCGCCAGACCTGCTGATCTCCCCAAGTGGGGGAGATGTCCGGCAGGACAGAGGGGGGCGCCGTAGAGTGCATACGAGACTCGTTGGCAGCCTCCTGCCCCGACCTTCGCAGCAATCGACCCACGCGATCTTTTCAGGCAATCTGCCGTCGGCCGGCGATCATGGGGAGATGATCCGCCACCCAAGGGAGGACAGCCATGACCGACAAACCGGCGCTGCCGCGCTATGAGGATGCCGTTCAGCGTTTCCGCATCGAGGACGAGATCGCACGCTTGCACGGTGATCCGGCGCACGGCGTCAACGCCTATGTCGAGTGCTGCGGCCGCTACACCGGCGCGAACCGGCTGGCGCTGCGCGCGATCTTGGCCGCTGGAGAAGTGCGCGAATTCAGCTTCGACGACCTCGCCGATCTATCGGGCCGTGTCGGCAATCTGCTGAAGGACCTTGGCGTGCGCCCCGGCGACGTCGTGGCCGGCATGCTGCCGCGCATTCCCGAGCTAGTGGCGCTGGTCCTCGGCACATGGCGCGTCGGCGCGGTCTACCAGCCCTTGTTCACCGCTTTCGGCCCGAAGGCGATCGAGCATCGGCTGAGCTACAGCAAAGCCAGGCTGGTGGTGACCAACCCGGCCAACCGCGGCAAGCTCGACGAGGTGGAGAACCATCCGAGCGTCGCCACCATCCTCGGCGCCGGCGACACCCTGCCGCAAGGCGACATCGATTTTCGCGCAGCCCTTGCCGCCGCCTCCCCCGACTGCGCGCCTGTCATGCGCAAGGGCTCGGACCTGTTCATGATGATGTCGACCTCCGGCACGACCGGCCATCCGAAAGGCGTGCCGGTGCCGCTCAGCGCGCTGCTTGCCTTCGGCGCCTATATGCGCCACGCGATCGGGTTGCGGCCCGACGATGTGTTCTGGAACATCGCCGATCCCGGCTGGGCCTACGGGCTCTATTACGCCATCACCGGCCCCTTGCAGCTCGGCATCGCCACCACCTTCTACGAAGGCGCCTTCAACGCCAAATCGACCTACGACATCATCGAGCGTCTAGGCGTCACCAGCCTTGCCGGCTCGCCCACCGCCTTTCGCCTGCTGATGGCGGAAGGGCCCGAAGCGGCGACGCGCGTGAAAGGCAGGCTGCGCGTGGTGAGCAGCGCCGGCGAGCCGCTCAACCCGGAAGTGATCCGCTGGTTCGACACCAACCTCGCTGTTCCGATCCACGACCATTACGGCCAGACCGAGAACGGCATGATGGTCAACAACCATCACGGGCTGGCGCACCGTGTCCGAGCCGGCTCGGCGGGCTTTGCCATGCCGGGCTATCGCATGGTGGTGCTGGACGAGGCGGGCAACGAGCTCGGACCCAACCAGCCGGGCGTGCTTGCCGTCGACATCGCGCGGTCGCCGCTGCGCTGGTTCGACGGCTATCATGCGGCTGAGACACCGGCGATCGCCGGCGGCTATTACCGCACCGGCGACACGGTGGAATATGAGCCGGACGGCTCGGTCTCCTTCATCGGCCGCGCCGACGACGTCATCACCTCGGCCGGCTACCGCATCGGGCCCTTCGACGTGGAGAGCGCGCTGATCGAGCATCCGGCGGTCAACGAGGCGGCGGTGGTCGGCGTGCCCGACCCGCAGCGCACCGAGATCGTCAAGGCTTTCGTCGTGCTGGCACCCGCCTTCAAGGGTAGTGATGCGCTTGCCGAGGAGCTCGCCCGGCATGTGAAGAAGCGGCTCTCGGCGCACTCCTACCCGCGCGAGGTCGAGTTCGTGAGCGAACTGCCGAAGACGCCAAGCGGCAAGATCCAGCGGTTCCTGCTGAGGAAGGCGGAGGTGGAGAAGCGCAAGGAGTGAGGTGAGCTAAGCGCGGCAGCTGCTAATCTCCCCCTCGTGGGGGAGATGGCCGGCAGGCCAGAGAGGGGCGCTGTCCCGCCAGCCCATCCAGCTGGCTGCACCGAGCAGTCGAGCTCAAACGTTCAACGCGAGAGCGCCAACGGTTCTCTCGGTAGCAAAGCAGCGTTCCTTCGCGCCCCCTCCGCCCTGCCGGGCATCTCCCCCACGAGGGGGGAGATCGGCAGCTTCGGGCTTGGCGCCATCGGTCTTTATTTGGCCCAAACTTGTCATCAAACATGCTTGAATCATGGGGCAGAATGCTCGCGGGGTTACATCATGCGGTTGGTCTTGACACTTCTCTTGACGCTCTCGGCGAGCGCGGCATATGCGGCTTCGCCGGAGGACGATTATATCGCGGCGCGCGACAAGGCGATGGCCGACATCGCGGCGCAGGAAAGCGCCAACACGGCCATCGAAACCATCGATGCCCAGAACGAGAAAGACCTGGCCGACCTGCAGCGGCGTCTCGCCACCATTCTCGGCCCGCTTCAAGTCAAGGATTTTCCGGCGACCGGCACCATCAACCTGCAAAGCCTCAACGCCTCCGACATCGGCTACGGCATGCTCGACGGATTGCGGTATGCGCAGAGCGATGACGGCCCGAGCATCGTGGCCTCGACACGCGGGCTGACGGAGCGCTGGCTGAAATCCAAGTCGGCCGAGGCTGAGGCGGATTTCAAGCTGCCCGCCGATATCGGCGAGGCGCTGAAGCTCGATGGTTTCTACACCCAGGCCATCGGCAGCGACGCGGCGTTCTCCGGCACGCTCGACTTTGCGTTGAAGAAGCCCGACGGCGCTGACGCGGTGGTCGCCCGTCTCGGCGGCTGGACGCAGGATGTCGGACCGATCTACGACCAGCATGTCGTGGTCGCCGTCGTGAAAGGCGACCGCGTGCTGATCGCCGAGGCGCCTGCATCGCCCGCCGTCCCCAAGATCGCGGCCTGCGATTCGATCTGGGCAGCCGCCGACGTCGCCGCGCAGAAAGCCCAGCAGACCGATCAGGGCACGAACCAGGACGATTCGACCGCCACCGATGCCGGCAACGCCGCCTGGGAAAAGGGCGATGCCGACTACCGCGCCTGCATGGCCCAGCACCTGCCCGGCGACCCGGCCTTCGCGGGATTGCTTGCCCAGGCGCAGGGGTTGGCCGACAGCATGGCGGGGAAATAGGGCGCGGCGTAACCACTGCTGATCTCCCCCTCGTGGGGGAGATGGCCGGCAGGCCAGAGGGGGGCGCTGTCCCGCCAGCCTTCCGGCTTCTGGCTCGTTCTTCCATGTATTGTCGCTGTGCGGCGCACGAAGGCAAATGCAGCGTTCCTTCACGCCCCCTCTGCCCTGCCGGGCATCTCCCCCACGAGGGGGGAGATTGGCAGTTTTGGCGTCGCTCCTCCGGTGCGAACTCCACGCTGGCACATTTCCGTCGGCTCGCTAAGCTGGATGGACATCAAGTGGCAGCAGGAATCCCGATGAAGCGCATTCTCCTCGTCAGGCACGCGGAAGAACCGGGCGACGACCATGCCGCGACGACGCTGTCCGCCAACGGCCACATCATCAAAACCGTGATGCCGTTCAAGGGCGAGCCGATCGATCTCGATGCTGTCGACGGGGCCGTGATCTATGGCGGCCCGTTCAATGTCTTCGACACGGACATACATCCCTTCCTCAATGACGAAGCCAGGCTGATCGGGCATTGCCTGGAGAATAACCTGCCTTTGCTCGGCATCTGCCAGGGCGCGCAGCAGATTGCCTGGCATCTGGGCGCGCCTGTCGGGCCGGTGGAAAGCGGCATCAGGGAGTTCGGCTATTTCGAGATCACGCCTACGGCCGAGGCCCGCGATTTCCTCGATCGGTCGCTGTTCCTGCCGCAGAACCATTTTCATACATTCGCCTTGCCGGCGGGCGCCGTGCATCTCGCTTCAAGCGAGATTTTTCCCAATCAGGCGTTCCGGATCGGCGACACGGCCTATGCGCTGCAGTTCCATGGCGAGCAAGGCCCGGCCGGCATCCGGCGCTGGCAGGACAGGCAGGACGCGCCCTTCGCGACTCTCGGCGCGCAAGAGCGATGCCAGCAGGACAGGTTGCTGCAAGCCCATCACGATGCACAGTTTGCCTGGTTCAGCGGCTTTGTGACCAAGCTTTTCGGCTGAGGCGGTTCGCCCCTATGCTACGGCGACCAGAAACCCTGTCGCAGGGTTTCTGGACTTGCTCTACCCGGCATTGGCACGCAACGGGCGCCGGGATGTGCGCCTCGAACTGGGGCGCGGCTGAGCTTCGACGATATGGCCATTGGTCGACGGCACAGCATCCTTGCGCGATCTCGCGTCCGTCACCCGATGCAGCCGCTCATAGGGCAGCAATTCCTTGATGCGCGCGTTGAGCGTCACGATCTCGGCGCGCAGATCCTCGCATTCCTGCTTCTGGATATCGAGCTGGATCTGGTCCGACGCCAGTTGCAGTGAAAGCTCCGATAGGTTGGTGCTGACCGCCGACAGGTTCCTCTTGTCGGCTTCGCTCTCATTTTTGAGAGCGAAAAGCCTTGCTCCGCGATCTGGCGTTCGGTCGCCAAATCGTTGACCTGGGTCCTGAGCAGGGTGATCTCGACGGAGGTTTCGCTGCTGTCGTTAGATGCCTTCTCCAGCCTCGACCGCAACTCCTCTATCTCGGAACGCAGCCCGCGCATCTCGGCGTGGCCGCGCGCCAGTTCGGCAGCGCTGTCGCTTTCCACGATGCGGGCCGCCTCGGTTGCCTCGGCAAGCTTGGCATGCGTCGTCTCCAGTGACTTCTGCAGCCGGGCTGTTTCCTTCTCATGCCTGCCGAGTTGCGCCAACAGCTCGGCTATGTACGCGGTTTCATTGGCGTGGGTTGCCGAGAACTCGTCCAGTTTATGCCGAGCTTCGGTCTCCCGCTTTTGCGCCTGCTCGAGCTCAACCGAAAGGCCGACCTGCTTTTCGCGCAGCAGCTTGTTCTCGCTGGCGCGCCTGTCGACCTCGACGGTTTTGGCGGTCAGAGCCTTGACGATCTCGCCGAACTGCGTCTCGCGCCTTGCGCTCTCATTGCCCATTTCCACCAGCTCGAGCCGTACCGTCGCAAGCGCTGCGCGCAGCGACCTCGATCCTGGACGACGCTGGCCTCGCGCTGTTGCCAAGCCTCGGCTGCACGGTCGCGTTCGCGCAGCTTGCGGGCGGTGTCGAGCAATTGTTCCGACAAGGTCTTGTGTTCCGTCGTCAAAGCGACATTGGCCAGTTCCAACTCGTTGGCCCTTAGGGTATCGCGATGCAGGACGTTCAGAATCTCGCGCGTCATGCGATGCGCGGTGCCTATCTCGGCCAATCTGGTTTCGATCTCTTCCAGGTGGCCTTGCCCGTCCCCGAAAAGGCCGGCGACGGCTTCCAGGGCGGCAAGCCGGGTCTGTGTGTGCGGCGTCAACCTCAACGGCGGCGCGTCGGTTTCGCTTTCAGCGGGCCCAGCTTCCTCGTTTGCCGGCACTTCCGCGGCTGAGGAATCCTGGCCATCGGTCGAAAGGCAGTCGTCGAATGCTTCCGCCAGATCCGATTGGAGCTCCTGAAATTCCTTGTCTACGTCCTCGGCCCGCTTGATTAGAGATTTGAAATTCATCACGACACATCCCTTACGCTTGACAACACACCTTACGCTGGCCTCCGGGCATACTTAACGAATTTCTAATATACCGCATTACCTTTCATTCCGGAAGCCTATGCGAAGGAAGCCAAAATTAAGATTGTCGCCGATCCCAATGTATGCGGATCCGCTGTCAGGTGATCCCCTCTTCCACTCCCAATCTCTCCAGTTGGATCACCGAAAGCCCGCGCCGCAAAGGGAGAGACAGCGAGCTGCTTGTCATCATTCACATGACTGTTGCGAAGACTTTTTAGCCCAAGCGAGCATTAAAAGTAGAGCTCTGCTACCGGGCCGGTCGCAGAGCGTTCGATGGAGTCGCAGGACATTCGAAGCGGACGTCTCGCGGCGGCTGCATATGATGGTGCATTCGGTCTGTTTGGACCGCGACATCTTCCTGCGTGAACTGATCTCCAACACGGCGGAAACTGCCAGGAGCTGCACTTCGAGGCGATCTGGTGGAACGCGGCGAGGCCGGCAAGGCGGCTGAAGACGAAGTTCGATCGGCCAATTCGGCGTCGGCTTCTACTTGGCTTCATGGTCGCCGACCGGGTCGCCACCCGCTGGCAGGCCGGCAGCAACAGGCGGAGTGGTCTAGCTCCTCAACCCCGGCGCTTCCTGGCCCGTCCTCGCGACATATTCGGTATAGCCGCCGCCATAGGCGTGGACGCCATCGGGCGTGAGCTCCAGCACACGGTTCGACAGCGCGGCCAGGAAATGACGGTCGTGCGAGACGAAGAGCATGGTGCCTTCATATTGCGCCAGCGCCTCGATCAGCATCTGCTTGGTGGTGATGTCGAGGTGGTTGGTCGGCTCGTCGAGCACCAGAAGATTAGGCGGGTCGAACAGCATCAGCGCCATCACCAGCCGCGCCTTCTCACCGCCCGACAGCACGCGGCACTTCTTCTCGATCTCGTCACCGGAAAAGCCGAAGCAGCCGGCCAGCGCCCGCAGCGGCGCCTGGCCGGCCTGCGGAAACGCGTCCTCCAGCGTCTGGAACACGGTGCGCTCGCCTTCCAGCACTTCCATGGCGTGCTGGGCGAAATAGCCCATTTTCACGCTCGGCCCCCGCGCCACCGTGCCCGTGTCGGGCTCGGAGGCGCCGGCGACGAGCTTCAACAGCGTCGACTTGCCGGCGCCGTTGACGCCCATCACGCACCAGCGCTCGCGGCGGCGGATCTGGAAGTCGAGGCCCGCATAGATGGTGCGGCTGCCATAGGCTTTGTGGATGCCTTTCAGCGTCGCCACGTCCTCGCCGCAGCGCGGCGCCGGCTGGAACTCGAAATTCACCACCTGGCGGCGCTTCGGCGGCTCGACGCGGTCGATCTTGTCGAGCTTCTTCACGCGGCTCTGCACCTGCGCGGCATGCGAGGCGCGCGCCTTGAAGCGCTCGATGAAGGCGATCTCCTTGGCCAGCATCGCCTGCTGGCGTTCGAACTGCGCCTGCAACTGCTTGTCGGCCAGCGCGCGCTGCTCCTGGTAGAATTCGTAATTGCCGGAATAGGAGGTCAGCGAGCCGGCATCGATCTCGATGATCTTGTTGACGATGCGGTTCATGAACTCGCGGTCGTGCGAGGTCATCAAGAGCGCGCCGTCATAATCCTTGAGGAATTTTTCGAGCCAGATCAGGCTTTCAAGATCGAGATGGTTCGAAGGCTCGTCGAGCAGCATGACGTCGGGCCGCATCAACAGGATGCGGGCCAGCGCCACGCGCATCTTCCAGCCGCCCGAAAGTTTCGAAACGTCGCCGTCCATCATTTCCTGGCTGAAGCCGAGGCCATCCAGCACCTCGCGCGCGCGGCCGTCGAGCGCATAGCCGTCGAGCTCCTCGAAGCGGTGCTGCAACTCGCCGTAGCGCTCGATGATCTCATCCATCTCGTCGGCCCGCTCGGGGTCGCCCATGGCATGCTCGAGCTCGCGCATCTCGGCGGCAACCGCGCTCACCGGCCCGGCGCCCTCCATGACTTCGGCGACCGCGCTCATGCCGCTCATGTCGCCGACATCCTGGCTGAAATAGCCGATGGTGACGCCGCGCTCGACCGAGACTTGGCCCTCGTCGGGCTGCTCCTGGCCGATGATCATGCGGAACAGCGTCGTCTTGCCGGCGCCGTTGGGGCCAACCAGGCCGACCTTCTCGCCTTTCTGCAAGGCGGCCGAGGCTTCGATGAAGACGATCTGTCGGCCGTTCTGCTTGCCGATACTTTCAAGACGGATCATTGGGGGTCCGGGAGGCTGGTGCGAAATTGCGGGATTTGCCCGGGGCCATACGCGAATGAGGGTCGCGGGGGAAGAGGCGGAAGCGCCGCAGGTGGTGGCGAGGCACCTGTTACCGCGCGTTACCGCGCGCGAAAAAACAAGAATCCAGGGATTGTCGAAATCCTCGCTTGCGGAACGACATTGACGCGGCGGCCTGCAGGCCCCGACCGGTACAGCAACAGGACAGGAACATGACGATGGCCAAGATGCTCGTGATTTACAAAACCCCGGCCGATCCGGAGGCATTCGACCGGCATTATTTCGAGATTCATGTGCCGTTGGCCAAGAAGCTTCCCGGCCTGAGGCGCTACGACGTCAGCAGGCGGCCCATCATCAAGCGCTCGGCGGGCGAGATGCCGTATCTGGTGGGGACGCTGTATTTCGACAGCCTCGCCGATATGCAGAGCGCGTTTGCCACCGAAATCGGCATCGCCTGCGCCGCCGACCGGCGGATACTCGCGCCAGGGGACGACGACCTGACGATGCTGCTGTTCGACGTCGACGAAGTGTGAGCTTGCGTCGGCATCGAGCAGCCAGCGGAACGACGGAGCCGTGCCGAAGCGGGCAACGTCACTTCGCGTCGTGAAAGATAATCCCCACCGTATGCCGCTGACCTGAGCGCAGACGGCTGACGCCGTGCCTGAGGTTGACGCGGTAATTGCCCTTGGCGCCTTGCACCGGGCGATTGTGGACGGCGAAGATCACCGCATCGCCCTGGGTCAGCGGCACCACTTCGGCGCGGCTTTGCATGCGTGGACGCTGTTCGGTCAGCACGAACTCACCGCCGGTGAAATCCTCACCCGGCCGCGACAGCAGGATCGCGACCTGGAGGGGGAAAGCGAGGTCGCCGTAGAGGTCCTGGTGCAGGCAGTTGAAGTCGCCGGGCCCGTATTGCAGCAGAAGCGGCGTCGGCCTCTTTTGATCCTCATCGTGGCAACGCTTCAGGAAGGCGGCGTGATCCGCAGGATAACGCAGGGCTACGCCCATCTTCTCGTTCCAATCATTGGCGACGCCGGCCAGGCTCGGATAGAGCGCGGTGCGCAAGGCGCCGATCAGGTCCGGCAGCGGATGGCGGAAATAGCGGTACTCGCCCTTGCCGAAACCATGGCGGGCCATCACCACATGGCTGCGGAAATGCTCTTCATGCGGATAGAGCGCGGCGATTTCGGTGCATTCTTCCGCCGACAGCAGGCCGGGCATGACAGCGCAGCCGTGAGCGTTGAGATCGGAGACGAGGGCGTGCCAGTTTTGTGCGGCGATGCGGGACTCCGCGGATTGGCTGGCGCGCTTGGTGGTCACGGAATGGATCGTCATGAGTTGGCTCCTTGCTTGTCCTGAAGGTGGGGCGCGCGACGGAAGGGGGCCACCCGATTCCTGCGGAGGTGGAGAACTGGATACCGGAAATGTCGGCGGGACAGCGCCCCCTCTGTCCGGCAGGACAGAGGGGGCGCGAAGGATCGCGGCCTAGACCGTGTCCTTGCGGCGATACCCTTCCAGTTCCGGATCGAGGTCCACCTTCACCGCGTTGGCGAACACACGTCGCCACCATGATGCCGGTGAAGGCGACGAGGTTGACCAAGAGCGTCTCGTCATAGCGCGCCTTGAGGGCGGTCCAGGTTTCGTCGCGAACGGCATTGGCATCGGCGGCGACCGCTTTGGCGAATTCGATGAGCAGCGCTTCGTCGTCCGTGGACTCGACCGCTTCCGGATCAAGGCCTGAATCGATCAGTGCACGCCGGAAGAATGTCACCGGGATCTCCGCGCGCAGCGTCTGCGCAATCGCCTTCGAGAACAGCCATATGGCGCGGTCGCCTAGCGCCGGCTTGAGCAAGTCGCGCAGCGTGAACCATTCGCCGTAGATGCGGTGGGCGGCGGGCGAGTGGAGCAGGATGCGCTTCATGTTGGTCATGCGGCCGCGCAGCGCCAGCTCGCGGTCATGCTCGGCGCGGATCTCGGCGGACGCGGTGGCGTAGTCGATCGGGGAAAGATGCGCCACCGCCCTCACCCCAATGTCGCGTGCAGGGTGGGCGCGCCGCGCAGCGTGTTGGAGATGGTGCAGATGGCTTCGGCGTCCACCAGGATGCGCTGCTTGGTCGCCGCGTCGAGGTCGCCGGCGATGTCGAGCCTGATGTTGAAGGTCGCGATGCGCGAGGGTTCATCCTTGGCTTTCTCGCCGCCGACCTCCGCCCTCACCTCGCCCAGCCGGCCGGCAACGCCGAGGCGCGTCGCGGCGATGCGGGCGCTGAGCACCATGCAGGCGGCGAGCGAGGCGAACAGCAAGTCCAGCGGGTTGAAACCCGGCGCGCTCACCTGGGTGACCACGCCGACTTCGCCGCCGGTCGGGGTTGTGATTACGGGCAAGCCGCCCGGCGGCAGGACGGCAAGCGCGCCGGTCAGCCTCGTTCTTACTTTAAGCTCGCTCATTGCATGTCCTTCGGCCGTTGGTCCGACGAAATCCAGGCGCGGCCGCCCCATGGAGCGCCCTGCCGTCTCCCGCCTACGGTATCGATCTCGCACGATAAGATCGATTGCTCTTGTTGGCGCGAAAATGGCTCGCCCGGGCGCGCGGCGGACAGAATCCCATTAGCGGTTCCTAAACTGTGAAGCGCTATGTCTTGCCGATTGAAGGGGCTCACGGATGAATGCGTTCTGGCGAATGACCGGATTTGCTCTGATCCTTGTGACCGGCGCGGCGACGCTGGCCGCGTTGCACATCCGCTCCCAACGTGACTTCGCGCTCGCCAAGGAGCGCTACCTCGAGAACTCCCAAGCGGTATCGCGGGCAACCGCCAAAACCGTCGAGGACGCGTTGCGCGCCATCTATGAGAACGTCCGGACCCTCACCTATCTGCCGAGCGTGCAAAACCTCGACCGCCATGGAACGAACCTCGGCGAGGAAGGCCGCGCCACGATCCAGCAGATCTACAATAACCTGGCCAATAACGTTTCCATCTCCGAAGTCTACTTCCTGCCGCTGAACTTCGACCCCGACCGCTTCGACCCGGTGAAGGGCAAGCTGGAGGAGCCGATCCTGCAGTTCGACCAGCTCATCGTGAACGCCAAGGCAAGGACCGAGGCGACCGGCGCAAAAAAACTCGCATCGTTGGACGATCAATCGTTGACGCGTCCGCCCGAAGAGATCGAGACTTATGAATACCATGAGCTTGCCAAGCAACTTGCCTGGCTGAAGGCGAACTACCCGACTTCGAGCAACATCGATGGGCTCAACGTACCGATCATCGGCACGAAAGAGCTGATCACCTGCGACAACACGGATTTCATTCACAGTGGCGACAACGCCGACCGATCGGGATTCATCCTTTCGGTTCCTGTTTTCGCGACCGACGGCAGCCTGCGGGGCTCGGTTTCAGCCATCATGCTTACCTCGGCGCTGAGAAAGCTTCTTCCCAGTGCCGACTATGTCATCGTCAATGCGGACTATGGTTTCGAGTCCGACCAGCATCGGCTTTCGACGTCCCTGGCCGCCGATACAAGCTCCTTCACCTCGCCCGATCCAAAACTGATCTATTCGGAAGTGATCCCGCTTTCTCTAAACGATCCGAGAAGCGCGTGGCGGCTCTGGGCCGGATTCCCAAACAGCCGGTTCGAGAACGATGTCGATGTCCGGTCGGTGCGAGAGTTCGAGCTAGCGAGCTATGGCGCAATCGCCATCGTCACTTTGCTGGCGTTGGCGTGCTGGTATGCCATCGGGCGCGCGATGTCGATGCAGACGGAGGCCGCGGAGACACTGGAACGGCGCGTCGAGGAGCGCACCGCCGAGATCCAGCACCTTGCGACGCATGACATCCTGACCGGGCTGCCAAACCGCGGGCTTCTGGCCAATACGATGGACGAGGCGTTGAGCGGCCTCAGGGCCAGTGAGAAACTCGCAGTTCATTGCATCGATCTCGACCGGTTCAAACCGGTGAACGACACCCTCGGCCATCCGGTGGGCGACGAGTTGCTCCGCGCCGTGGCCGGTCGCCTGAAGCAGCAGGCCGGGGAAACCGCCATGGTAGCGCGGGTGGGCGGCGACGAATTCATCGTCCTCCAGCTCCTGCTCGATGGCAACGAACAGGCTGGCGCGCTGGCAAGCCGCGTCATTCATGCGCTCTCCAGCGAATTTTCCATCCAGGGCCACACCATCAACATCGGCGGCAGCATCGGCATCGCTGTCTTTCCAGAGGACGGGCAGAACTCCGAGATCCTGATCAGAAACGCCGACCTTGCCCTTTACAAGGCCAAGATGGAAGGCCGCGGCACCTGCCGGTCGTTTGAACCGGGGATGGACGCGCGTCTGCAGGAGCGCCGCCAGATCGAGGCTGAACTTGCGGTGTCAGTGGCAAACGATCAGTTCGTCCTCCACTATCAGCCGCTGCACGACGCACGGACCTCCAAGCTTACCGGCTTCGAGGCGCTTGTGAGATGGAATCATCCGCGCCTCGGCCTGCTGCCGCCGTCGGAGTTCATCCAGCTCTCGGAAGAGACCGGTGTCATCGACGCTCTCGGCGAATGGATCATGCGGCAAGCCTGTGCCGATGCCGCTCAATGGCCGCTGCCCGTCAAGGTCGCCGTCAATCTGTCGCCCGCTCAGTTCAAGCAGCAGGGATTGCCGCTTCAGGTCACCTCGGCGCTCGCCGCTTCCGGTCTCATGCCGTCGCGGCTGGAGCTCGAGATCACGGAGTCGGTGCTGCTGGCGCACAACGAGCACACGATCCAGACACTGCACAGCCTGCGCGATCTCGGCGTCGGTATCGCCATGGATGATTTCGGAACGGGATACTCCTCGTTGAGCTATCTAAGGTCCTTTCCGTTCAACCGCATCAAGATCGACCGCAGCTTCGTCAGCCTGATGTGCGAAAGCAGCGAGAGCCGTGCCATCGTCAAGGCCGTGGCCGAGCTCGGCTCGACGCTCGGCATGACCACGACTGCTGAAGGCGTCGAGACCGAAGACCAATACCGCCTCGTCAGGGAAAACGGCTGCACTGACGTCCAGGGGTGGTTGTTCGGGCGGCCTATGCCGGCATCCCAGCTATATACGATTTTTGAGCTGCCAAGCGCCCAGACGGCATAGGCAACGCAGAGCATCCGGAAAACAAGGGCCCGCCGGAGCGGGCCTTGTTTTCATTGAAGTTTCCAAACCTTACTTCGTCAGATCAAGCGCAGCCGTCAGGTCGCCCAGCGGCGGCTGGCCGTTGGCGGCGAGCGCCTTGTCGCGCAGGACGATGCCCTGCAGCACCGGCAAATCGTAGCGGTTGGTGATGAAGCGCAGGATCGAGGTGGTGTCGTACTGCGTGTGGTCGACCGTGCCCGCCTTCGCATAGGGCGAGATGATGAAGGCCGGGACGCGGTTGCCCGGCCCCCAGCGGTCGGCCTTGGGCGGCGCGACGTGATCCCAGAAGCCGCCGTTCTCGTCATAAGTGACGACGACCAGCATATGCGGCCATTGCGGGCTCTTTTCGAGATGCGCAACGAGGTCGGCCAGATGCTGATCGCCGCTGGTCACGTCGGCATAGCCGCTGTGCTCGTTGAGGTTGCCTTGCGGCTTGTAGAAGGAAACCGCCGGCAGCTTGCCGTCGTCGATCGCCTTGATGAACTCCTCGCCGCCAAGGCCGCCGTCGCGCAGGTGCGCGGTCCGCGCGGCTGTGCCCGGAGCATAGGCCGCGAAATAGTTGAACGGCTGGTGGTGGAACTGGAAGTTCGGCACCGGCGTGGCGTTCTTGCCGTCGAGCGCCGCCTGCCAGGCGCCGGAATACCAGGCCCAGTCGATACCTTTGAGCGACAACAGATCGCCGATGGTGACCTCGTGCTGCGGCGGCAGCGTGGTCGGTTGCGTCGGATCGGCCAGAGCCGCATCGCCACCCTCGGCCGGCTTGTTGGCGCTCGGCTGATATGGCGGCTGCATGGTGTTGACGGCGTAGAAGTCTGGCGTGATCGCGCCGTCGCTGACGAATTTCGGCACGCCGCCAAGTGCCGAAGGCGGCGAGTTGTCGGCCACCTTCAGCGTCGTGCCATCAGCCTCGACGACGGCGATCTGGCCCTTCACCGGGCTGGTATCGGCATGCGGGTAATAAGGTACGCAGGCGCAGGCCAGCATGAAGTGGTTGAGGAAGGAGCCGCCGAAGGCGCCCTGGAAGAAATTGTCGGCCAGCACATATTTCTGGCCGACCGCCCACATCGGCAGATGCGAGCCGTCATAATGGCCCATCACCAGCGAGCCGGAATCGGCCCAGGCGACGAACTTGTCGTTCTTGCCGGCATCTATCTGCATCTGCTCCTGGTAGAAGCGGTGCCAGAGATCATGCGTGATGACGTTGGTGCCTTCGTTGAAACCCTTAGGGTCGTCGATGGCAAAGACCGCGTTGGCGAGATGCTCGGTCTGAGCCTCCGTCACCGCCGGCGTCACGCCCTTGCCGGTCAGCCCGCCCCAGGCCGGCGGCAGCTCGGTGAGCGGCTTGCCGTCGCGGTCGAGCTGGCGCGCCTGGTCGGCCGAGACATTGGCAAGGCCATTGGCGCCGGGGAAGCCGCCATAGAGATTATCGAAGCTGCGGTTCTCGGCGTAGATGACGACGACGGTGTCGATCTTGTCGTAGCCGGGAGGAGCGGCCTGCGCGACGGCGGCGGCCGATGCCAGCGCCGTCGAAGCGAGGCAGAGCGAGAGGAAGGACCTGGTCATTGGAGAATGCCTCGTGGCTGGGGACATGGCTGGAGGAACGTTCAGACGCTAGGGCTGGCGGTTGTCAGCTTTGTGACAGGCGGCGGATGCGTGGGGATAGCAGGACAGAGGGGGGCGCCAAGGAACGCGACGCGGGCAAAGTTAGACCTCACCGAACGGTCATCACTCCGTAGCAAAGCCGGCTTACGCAAATGCAGAAACGGACTGGCTGCCATGAAACAATGGACAACCGCCACGCTTGCGGCGCTTGCAGGTATCGCAATCCTATGGCCAGCCGCCGGGCTGCCTGCCGGCAGCGTCCACCCCGGCCCCCTATCGCGCGCCGATGCCTTCGCGCGGGCGCAGGCACTCACCGCGCTGGGGCGAAAAATGTTCTTCGATCCGGCGCTGTCGGCGTCGGGCAAGCAGGCCTGTTCGTCCTGCCATGATCCCAACCATGCCTTCGGTCCGGCCTCCGCCTCGCCGGTCGAGATGGGCGGGCCAGGCCTCGACCAGCCTGGACAGCGCGCCGTGCCCTCGCTGCGCTACCTGCAGGCGACGCCGGCCTTCAGCGAGCATTTCTACGATTCCGAGGACGAAGGCGACGAGAGCGTCGACAACGGCCCGACCGGCGGCCTGACCTGGGACGGCCGCGCCGACCACGGCAAGGACCAGGCCAGGATCCCGCTGCTGTCGCCTTTCGAGATGGCGAACAAGGATGAGGCACAAGTGGTCGCCAGCCTGCGCAAGGCGCCCTACGCCGGCGCCTTCAAGGCGGCTTTCGGCGCCGATGTGCTCGACCATCCGCAAGACGCCTTCGCCGCCGCTGTCGAGGCGCTGGGCACGTTCGAGCAGAGCAGCGCCGACTTCTATCCGTATTCCAGCCGCTACGACGCCTTCCTCGCCGGCAAGGCGCAGCTGAGCGCGCAGGAACTGCATGGCCGCATGGTCTTCGAGGACGAGACCAAGGGCAATTGCGCGAGCTGCCATTTGAGCGAACCCGCCAACGACGGCGAGCCGCCGCAATTCACCGACTACGGCCTGATCGCGATCGCCGTGCCGCGCAATCCGGCGATCCCCGCCAATGCCGATCCCAACTATGTCGACCTCGGCCTGTGCGGCCCGCTGCGCACCGACTTCAAGGGGCGCACGGAATATTGCGGCCTGTTCAAGACGCCGACGCTGCGCAATGTCGCGCTGCGAAAAGTTTCTTCCACAATGGCTATTTCCACACGCTGCGCGAGGCGGTCGCCTTCTATGCCAGCCGCGACACCGACCCTGGTCGCTGGTATCCGAAGAACGCCGACGGCACGGTCAGGAAATTCGACGATTTGCCCAAAGCCTACTGGCCGAACCTCAACACCGATCCGCCCTTCAACGGCAAGAAGCCCGGTGACAGGCCGGCGCTGACCGACGCCGAGATCGACGACATCGTCGCCTTCCTCGGCACGCTGACCGACGCCGACCAGGCCGGGCAGTGACGGCTGATCCAGCGCCGCCGGATTTTTCGATCCACAGACGCAACCAGCGATTGCTCGCTGAAACCACCTGGCTAGAATGCGCCCAATCGTGTTGCAGCAGCGCTGCGGGGTTCGATTGGTGGGGCGGGTGGCATTGGTTCGAGCATGGCTGAAACCGTCATGGTGGGCGCTCGCCTTCCTCCTGCTGCCGCTCGTCCCTGCCGTGCCGGCCGCCGCTGCCATTCAGAAATATGACGATCATCCGGCCTGCGACGGCAAAACAGTCGACCCGACGCGGCGCATCGCAGCCTGCACGCAGATCATCGAGGACAGGGCGGAGCCATCGTCAAACCGCTCTACTGCGCACGTCATTCGCGGCAATGCCTTCGGTACGCGGGGAAACTACTTTCTGGCCATCGAGGATTACGATCGGGCGATCGAACTCGAGCCGGCAAACGCTGATGCATACTACAACCGAGCCATCACCTGGACGCGGGAAAAGGACACCGATCGTGCCATTGCGGACTACGACAAGGTGATCGAACTCCGCCCGAAGGACGCCGACGCGTTCTATGGGCGCGGCATTCTTTTGGACGACAAAGGACAAAGCGACCGCGCCATATCGGATTTCGACAAGGCAATTGATCTCGGGGCCAACGATATCGGCGTCTACCTCAACAGAGGTGTGTCCTGGAGGCACAAGGCCCGTTACGACCGCGCCATCGCCGACTTCGACAAGGCGGCTTCCCTGAATGGGAATGACCCTCTGGTTTATGAGATCCGCGCCATTACCCGATACGACATGGGCGATTATGATCACGCTATTGGCGACTGGGATCGAGTGATCGCCATCGACCCCAAGCGCCCGGACGCTTACGCCATGCGCGCCACGGTCTGGTCTCGCAAGGGCGACTACGACCGGGCGATTGCCGACTACGGTCGCGCGATCAGCCTGGAGCCCGCCAATGCCAAACACTACTACGACAGGGGTTTGGTGTGGAAAAAGAAGAAAGACTACGACCAGGCGATCGCCGACTATGATCAAGCGATCAATCTCGATCCTAAAGATGCCGACGCCTATAACAGCCGGGGGCTCGTCTGGGCGCAAAAGGGCGACGAGGACCGTGCGATAGCCGACTTTGGCAGGACGATCGCCATCGATGCAAATTCTCCCGGCGCATTCGCCAATCGAGGCAACGCCTGGTTCAGGAAGGCCGACAACAGCCACGCCATTGCCGACTACGATCAAGCGATCGCGCTCAAGCCGGCCTACGCAGCCAATTATCGCCGGCGCGCGGCACTGTGGAGAAGAAAGGGCGAGCATGAGCGGGCTATTGCCGACTACGACCGGGCCATCAGCCTCGATCCGAAAGATGCCCGAAGTTATGACGGCCGTGCCTTGATCTGGTTCGACAAGGGCGAATATGCCCGCGCAGTTGGCGACTACAATGAAGCGATCGCTCTCGACCCCAAGCTTGCCTATGCCTATCTCGGCCGCGGCATCATCAGCTTCCATTCCGGCGACCCCGTCAAGGCCACCGCCGATTTCCGGCAGGCCACCGCCCTCAGGCAGGACGATGCTTATCCAGCCATCTGGCTCGACCTCGCCGAGCGGCTCGGCGGCGGGCCTGATCATCTGCGCGAGGCGACGCCCAAGCTCGACATGAAGAAATGGCCGGCGCCAGCGGTGCGCATGCTGCTTGGCGAAACAAGCCTTGCGGAGGCGCTGGCCACGGCCGCCGATCCGGACCCGCGTAAGGACAGCGGCAACCACTGCGAGGCAAACCTGTTTGCCGCGGAACTCGCGCGGCTTGAGGGACAAGGCGACGAGGCGATGCGGCTCTACCGGACCGCCGCCCGGGACTGTCCCAGCGATGACTACGAAGGTCTCGCTGCGAAGGCCGCGCTGCATGAGATGGCGCCATGAGTGCAAAGCAGAGAACGACGTGCGCGCCAGAAGGATCTGGACCGAACGGCCGACATTTTTGCCTGAGCCGGCCGGTTCTTGCCGCCACGGCCCTGCTGCTCGTCTCTATGCTGCCCGCCCTCGGCGCCAGCAGCGATTGCATGAGCGACGACGAGGTCGATCAGACGGTGCGCATCCAGGCCTGCACGCGCATGATCGACGACGCGAGGAGCCGCGCCGCAACCATGTTATCGCCTATTTCAAGCGCGGCAATGTGTGGGCCGAGCGACATGACTATGACCGCGCCATCGCCGATTTCAGCGCCATGATCGACCTCGATCCGACACAGGCCAATGGCTATTACAACCGTGGGATCAGCTGGATTTTTAAAGGGGAGCAGGACAAGGCTTTCTCGGATTTCAACAAGGCTGTCGAAGACCTCAGCAACGCAATCAGTCTCGATCCAAAGAACAGCAACTATTACTACAATCGTGGCGTCGCCAATTCCTTCAGGGGCGAGAACGACGCGGCTCTTGCCGACTACAGCAAGGCAATCGATCTCGATCCTCATGACGCCGCAGCGTTCCACAATCGAGGGCTTGTATGGGCAAGAAAACGTGACAACGAGCGCGCCATCGCCGACTTCGATCAAGCTATCGACCTCAACCCGAGCGATGTGGACGCGCTCAACAGTCGCGCCGATGCCTGGGAGAGCAAGGGCGACGAGGCGCGCGCGCTCGCCGACTACGAAGCGGTGATCCGCCTCGATCCCAAGAACACGCATGCTTACTACCGGCGAGGCAATGCTCGATTGGCCAAGACCCGACTATGATGGCGCCGTCGCCGACTATGACCAGGTGGTCGCGCTCGATCCGAAAGACGGCAGCGTCCGCTACGTTCGAGGCCGTGCCTGGTGGGGTAAGGGCAACCTCGACCGGGCGCTGACCGATTTGGATGCCTCGATCAGCCTCGATCCAAAATTCGCCCTGGCTTACAACAGCAGGGGCATGATCTGGGCCGACAAAGGAGAGCACGATCGCGCCATTGCCGACTACGATCAGGCGATCATCCTCGACCCGTATTATGTCGACGCTTACAACAATCGGGGCGAGGCACGGGCAGCAAAGGGCGATTTGGACCGCGCCGTCGTCGACTACGGCAACGCGATACGCTTTGCTCCAACAATGGCCACGCCGTTTGCCAACAGGGGTTTCGCGCTCGTGGGCAAGGGTGAACTCGATCGCGCCGTCGCTGATTGCGACCAGGCGATTGCCCTCGATCCAAAACTCGCGATCGGGTATTTTTGTCGGGGCGCGGCGTGGGTGCGACGGGGCGACAACGACCGCGCCGCCGCCGATTTTACCGCAGCCATTGGATTGAACCTGACAAAACCCTTCGCCTTCGTCGCCAGAGGCTCGGTCTGGGCCACCAAAGGCGACTATGCAAAGGCCATCGCCGACTACGACCAAGCGATCGCCCTCGATCCGAGCTTCGCCAAGGCCTATGGAGGCCGCGGCCTGGTCCATTTCTATTCCGGCGCTCTTGCCGAGGCCCTGGCCGATTTTCGGCAGACGGGCACCCTCAAGCCCGACGACGCCTATGCCGCCATCTGGCGCGAACTGGCCGAGCGGCGTACCGGCTTACCCGGCCATCTGCGGGAGGCGACAGCCAAGCTCGACATGGCGAAATGGCCGGCGCCGGTTGTGCGGATGCTGCTCGGCGACAAGACGGCGGCCGAGACACTGGCGGCTGCCGAGGATTCCAACCCGGAGACCAAACGGGGACAGGTATGCGAGGCGAATTTCTACACGGCGGAAGCCGACCGGCTGCAGGGACATAATGAGGAGGCCTTGCGGCTCTACAGGCTGGCCGCCAGCGATTGCCCGAAGGGTTTCGTCGAGTATCGCGCGGCGACGATGGCGCTGCGTGCGCTTAGCGCCGCGCCGTGAGAAAGAAAGCCGGCGCTTCTAGAAAATCAAAAGGATCGGCATGCAGTTTGGCGGGGCAAGTCGGCTATGCCGGCTGCGCGCCTGATGCTGTGACGCCATCCGGTCGCTGACCGTTAAGCGAGCACCATGTGTGAGCTAGGTCATAGCAACGCCAAACAGCGTCTGCTATATTAGCAGTTCTTCAGAGCGGGGGCTCGAATGAGATTTGTTGCGGTGCAGGAGCCGCCTCACGACAGTTGGGCGGTGTTCGACCCGGGCACCGACGCGCCGGCCGAATATGCGGGCCTAGTGCTGATCGGCCTGACCTTGCATGAAGCACGCCGGTTCGTCGCCGTCGCCAACGATCACACAGGCCGGCCGCAACACAGTCGGCCGGTCCGGCTGCAATTGGTCAGGTCGAGCCCGGATGGCGCGGTCCCGGCCTCGGAAAAGCACAACCGCACCGGCAGTTAGGGGCGCGCGCTGCCGCATTGATTCAAGGCAACGCCACCTAACGTCCCCTCACCCAGCCGGCGCGTAGCGGTTCACCACCATGCCGCTGGCATAGGCTTTCGAGCCGATCAGTTTCAGCCTGGAAAAACCGCCCTGGTCGAAGATGCGGCGGCCGGCGCCGAGCACGGCCGGATTGATGAAAAGCTGGAACTCGTCGACGAGGCCGGCGGCAATCAGCGCCGAGGCGAAGCCGGCGCCGCCGAACACGGCGATGTCGCCGCCCGCGCCTTGCTTCAAGGCATTGACCTCGCGCGGCAGGTCGCCGCCTACGGCCCGCGTGCGCTCCCAGCGCGAGGCCTCGAGCTTGTCGCTCGGCACCACCTTCTGTGCCTCGACGATGCGCTGGGCGAAGGCATAGAAGCGGTCCTTCGGATACTTCCTGGCCGTATTGCCCCAGTGGGTGAGATAGCCCTCCTCGGCCATCTTGCGGCTCAAGAGAATGGTGTCGACGGTCTCGAAAACGGCGTTGAAATCCTGCTTGAGCGCCTCGTCCCAGCCGTTGTCGTCGCCCCACTCCCAGAGCTGCCAGGGGTAGTCCGCATCGGCGCCGACGAAGCCGTCGACCGACATCTGCATCTGAAGGATGAGCTTTTTCATTGTCATTCTCCTCATGCTGCGGCGTCCAATGATTTACTTTCGGAACTATTTGACACACCGCAAGAATGGTGTCAATAGTAAAGTGATTTAAAAATGGAACCATGCCCATGTCGACCAAGGGACGGTCCGGCTGCCCGATCAATCTCTCGCTGGAACTGCTTGGCGACCGCTGGACGCTGCTCATCATCCGCGACTTGGTCTTCGCCGGCAAAAAGCATTTTCGCGAGTTCCTGCAATCCGATGAGGGCATTTCCTCGCGCACGCTGGCCGAGCGCCTGCAGACGTTGGTCGATGAAGGCATCCTCACCCGCAGCGACGACCCCAGCCATGGGCTGAAGGCGATCTACCGGCTGACCGAGGCCGGCATCGACCTGTTGCCGGTGCTGGCAACGCTTGGCGCCTGGGGCAGCAAATACCGCAGCGCCGACGACGAGCTCGCCAAGATCGCCGATCAACTCGCGGCCGGCGGCGAGCCGGCGCTGGCGCGGATGAAAGAGCAGCTCAGGGCCGAGCATCTGGGATAGGACGCTCGCGTCGCTCGATCGGAAGACGATCGCATCGCCCTCGCCAGCCCGGCAGCAATGCCCAGGCTCAGCCGCGCAAGATGTGTTTCTGGATCTTGCCGGATGCGGTGCGCGGCAGGGCTTCGACGCGCAGAAACTCCTTCGGCACCTTGTAGCGGGCGATGCGGGCGGCGCAGTGAGCGGCAAATGCCGCCGGGTCGAAAACCCGGTCAACGCCCTTCAGCACGACGAAGGCGCGGCCGACCTCGCCCCAGCGCTCGTCGGCGATGCCGATGACAGCCGCTTCGGCAATGTCGGGATGATCGAGCAGCGCCATTTCGACCTCGGCCGGATAGATGTTCTCGCCGCCGGAAATGAACATGTCCTTGCGGCGGTCGACGAGGGTGACGAAGCCGTCATCGTCCCGGCGCGCGATGTCGCCGGTGCGGAACCAGCCATCTGAGGTGAAGGCCTGCGCCGTCTCGTCCGGCCGGTTCCAGTAACCCGGCGTGACGTTGGGGCCGCTGAGCCATATCTCGCCGGTCTGCCCGGCTGCGACGTCTCGGCCACCGTCATCGACGATGCGCAGCGACAGCGATGGCGCCGGCATGCCGGCGGAGCCCGCCTTGCGCGCGATCTGGCCGGCCTCGACGGGCATGCCAAGCACGGTGCCGGCCTCGGTCATGCCGAAGCCGTCGACCATGCGCACGCCTTGTTCCAGCCACCAGAGGATATCGGCGGCGGGATTGGGCGCGCCGCCGGTGAAGATGGCGGTCAGCGTGGTCCAGCGCGCTGGCGCGAATGCGGCGTCCGCGCGCAGCATTCTGGCCATTTGCGGGACGCAGAAATAGTGGGTGACGCCGAGTTCGGGATCCGCCAGCCGGCGGTTCGTGAGCTCGGCTTCGAAGCCAGGCGAGATCAGCACGGCGCCGCCTTGCAGCAAGGGCGGGCGCAGGCTGGTGATGAGGCCGATGACATGGAACATCGGCGCGTCGCACAGGAAGACACTTGCATTGCCGACCCGCCCCAGCACGCCGAAATTGACCGCGGTGGCGAAGGCGTTGCGCTCGGTGACGATCACCCCTTTCGGCCGGCCCGACGTGCCCGACGTGTAAAGGATGATCGATGGCTGGTCGGCTGCCGGCAAGGGCCGGCGCGGCGCCGGCGCCTGCGCTTGCACCGTCGCCGCGAAGTCGGGGACCTCGACCGGCGTGCAGCCTTTTGGCGGCGCCGTCTCGAACGCGCCATCGTGCAGCAACAGCGCGGGATCGCAATCGGCGAGGATCGCCTGTTGCTCAACTGCTGCGAGCCGCCAGTTGACCGGCACGAAGATGGCGCCGAGGCGCATGGCGGCCTGCTGCAGGATCAGCAGGTCGGCGCTGTTGCGGGCGACGGTGGCGATACGCTGTCCCGGCTCGATGCCGTAGCTGCGATCCAGCACGGCCACGGCGCGCTGGATCGCCTCATCCAGTCTGCCATAGGTCCAGCGCCGCCCGGAAGCGAGGTCGACGCAAGCGATGCGTTCGGGCTGCGTGGCGGCGTGCAAGGCCACGGGATCGGGCGTCGTCCAGGCCGGCATCTCGCATCTCCTCCCCGATCAGATTTTGGCCGATCACCTTGCCTTGTCGTAGGCGCCGAGGCCGGGCTTGTAGCTCTTTTCGTCGATGAACTGGCGGATGCCTTCCTTGCGGCCGTCATTGTCGTAGGAATTGGCCGCCTCTTGCGCGCGCACCAGATAGTCTTCGGCATTGTCGTAGGTCATCTCGCCAACACGGCGGATGGCGTCCTTGGTCGCCTTCAGCGCGACGGGATTTTTCTTCAGCAGAATGTTGGCCACTTCCGTGACGCGCGCCCGCAAGTCCTTGAGTGGCAGGCTTTCATTGACCAGCTTCCAGGCCGCCGCTTTCCTGCCGTCGATCAACTCGCCGGTCAGCGCGTGGTACATGGCGTCGCGCATCGACAGCAGATCGACCACCACCTTGGTGGCGCCGCCGCCGGGCAGGATGCCCCAGTTGATCTCGGACAGCGCAAACTGCGCCTCGTCGGCGGCGAAAGCCAGGTCGCAGGCAAACAGCGGGCCGTAGCCGCCGCCGAAGCACCAGCCATTGACCATGGCGATGGTCGGCTTGCGATACCAGCGCAGCCGCCGCCACCAGCCATAGGCCTCGCTTTGCGCCTTGCGGACGGCGCCGAGGCCCTTGGCTTCGGTCTCGCGAAAATACTCCTTGAGGTCCATGCCGGCCGACCAGGCATTGCCTTCGCCGGTCAGCACCAGCACGCCGACATCGTCGCGATATTCGAGTTGGTCGAGCACCTCCATCATGCGCCGGTTGAGCGGCGGGTTCATGCAATTGCGCTTGTCAGGGCGGTTGAAGCGTACCCAGGCGATGCCGTCCTCGATGTCGAAGGCTACGGTGTCTTCGGTCATGGCAACAACTCTCCTCCTGCTTGCAGGCTGTGGGACGAGCCAAGAGCCGTGCTCCTGCGGCCCCTGTATCAATTCCGCCCTGATAATTGCTATGTTTCATAGCTTTTATAATCACTATGTCGCATAGTGTTTTCTCCTTGACAAGGGCTTTGATCGCGGTGATCGCTTGCGGCATGGACGAGACAAGAGACCGCACCGGTTCCGACGAGACGAGCAGGGTCGCGCCCGAAGACCAGCTCGACGCGCAGATCGGCTACAATCTGCGGCGCGCTTCGGCCCTGGCGCTCAACGATTTCGCGGTCGAGCTGGCCGATGCCGCGCTGCGCCCGGTCACCTACGGCATGCTGGCCTTGATCGACGAAAGGCCGGGCATTCGCGCCGCCGAGCTTTGCCGCCAGCTCGGCATGAAAAGCGCCAACATGGCGCCGTTGCTTGCCGAACTCGAGGAGCGGGGACTGGTCGAACGCGACGACCACGCGCAGGACAAGCGCGTGCAGGTGCTGGCTTTGACCAAGGCAGCCAAGCAGGCGATGCCGGCATGGCGCCGGCACGTACGCCGGCACGAGGACCGGTTCCTGCAGCGACTGACGAAAAAGGAACGGGCAACACTGCTGCGCCTGCTGCGCCTGATCTGGAGCGAGGACGGCTCAAATTAAAAATTGACTCTTTAATAGCGCTGCCCGCGGCTGTTGGAGATGGGGATCTTGCTAATGATGGATCGGTGCGCGCTCGCGGGGCTTTTGCTGGCCACGACCTTCCTGCACGCGCCGTATGCGCTGGCGCAGCAGAAATCGGAGGTGCTGGCGCCGATCGAGGTCCAAGGCGAGGCCGACGGCAAATCCGGCTTGTGGTGTTCGCGGATTGGGTCGGGC
The DNA here is from genome assembly GCF_053005525.2 of Mesorhizobium sp. ORM8.1. NCBI lineage: Bacteria > Pseudomonadati > Pseudomonadota > Alphaproteobacteria > Hyphomicrobiales > Phyllobacteriaceae > Mesorhizobium > Mesorhizobium sp. ORM8.1. The sequence goes on from NZ_CM132600.1 coordinate 1,043,023, forward strand.
GTGTGGTGTTCGCGCTAACCGAGTTGCCGGCCGGCGTGCTGTCGGTGCTGATCGGGAGTGTCGCTGTGGTGGGGGTTGGTGGGGAGGCGGGCGGCGCGCTGAGGTTGGCGCGAGGCCCCCCTCTCTGGCCTGCCGGCCATCTCCCCCTCAAGGGGGGAGATCAGCAACTTTGACGACGGCGCTCATCTTGCAACGTTTGTAATTGGCGAAAGCCGATGCAAAAGCCAATCTCCCCACTTGAGGGGGAGATGTCCGGCAGGACAGAGGGGGCGTGCCCCGCTGCCATCGACGACTGTCCTCTTCACATCCTGTCAGCAGTCCCCACCCTACCCGTTCTCCGCCCACCTCACCCTTGCTAGGCTCGCGCCACCCACAACAGGATCGCCTCGCATGATCGTCCAGGCCTGTATCAACGGTGCCCGTCCCGCCGACTTCCACCCGGCACTGCCGCTCGACCCCGACGCCATGGCGCGCGACGCCGCGGCTTGCATCGCGGCGGGCGCGGCCGAACTGCATGTCCACGCGCGCGGCGCGGACGGCCGCGAGAGCCTGGCGCCCGAAGCGATGGACAGAACCGTGGCCGCGTTGCGCCGCGCCTGCCCCGGCACGCTGATCGGCGTCTCCACCGGCGCCTGGATCGAGAAGGACGACCTGCGCACCCTGGTCGCCATCTCAAGCTGGCGCGAATTACCGGACTATGCCTCGGTCAATCTCAGCGAGACAGCCGCACCCATCGTCATGGAAAGCCTGCGCCAGCGCGGCATCGGCATCGAGGCCGGCCTGGCTTCCATCGCCGACGCCGAGCGGCTCGTCGGCCTCGACCATGGCGGCCGGGTGCTGCGCGTGCTGATCGAGATTTCCGAGCAGACGATTGATGAGGCGTTTGGTGTCGCCGACGGCATCGAACAGGTGCTGCAGCGCACCGGCATCCACCGCTCCATCCTGCTGCATGGCGAGAACGCGACGGTGTGGCCGTTCGTCGAACGGGCGGCCGCGCGGAAATTTTCGACGCGCGTTGGATTGGAGGACGGCAAGGAATTGCCGGACGGCAGCGTGGCGGATGGCAATGCCGCGCTGGTGGCGGCGGCGGTGGGGATCTTCAAAGCCGGCCGATCGGCGTAGCTGCAAACTCCCCTCTTGCTGTTATTAAAAATTTCTCATAGGCTATTTTCATATCAGGAAGAAATTCCATCTTATTTTTCTCCTTTATGAAAGCCAAACCTTTGCGTGAGCATCTTGATCAAACCGATCGACGGCTGGTCAAGCTGTTGTCGCAGGATGCCCAACCCGGCATCAACCGGCTCGCCGAGACGATGGCGATCTCGGTGCCGACGGTGCGCTCAAGGCTGCGCAATCTGCTCGACCGCAACCTGCTGAAGATCGTCGGGCTGTTGAACTTGACCGAGCGCCCAGAGCTGATCTCGGCCATTGTCGGCATCAATGCCCAGGGGCGAGGTAAGGCCCGCGAACTGGCGCAGCGCATTTCCGAACTGCCCTTCGTCAATTCGGCTTCGGTGGTCACCGGGCGCTTCGACATCATTGTCGACGTCACCGTGGCCGGCGATGTCGCCGATCTCTACCGCATCACCAGCGAATTGATCCCGGGCGCCGGCATTCCCGGCGAAGTGGTGCGCAGCGAAACCTTCGTCGTCATGGCATCGTGCAATAAATGGGTCAGCCTGCCGGAAGGTTGCTGGTCGGAAGATGCTCCCCGCAAGGAGCCGGTATGAAAATAGCGGTTCTCGGCGGCCTCGGCCTGCAAGGACGAGCGGCCATCGCCGATCTCGTCGCCAGCGCCGGTGTCGAGGAAATCGTCTGCGTCGATACGGCAGCTGACGGCCCTGCCCGGCTTGCCGGCCTGACCGACCTTTCCCGCGTCCGTTTTGTTGTGCCTGAGGGTGCCATCGGTCCGGCACTGACCACGGTGCTGGCGGATGTGGACGCCGCCATCGATCTGTTGCCGCAGCCATTGATGCGTGAGGCGGTGCAGGCCGCGATCGCGACCCGCACGCCGCTGGTCACCACCAATTACGGCAAGGCCATTGCCGATCTGGCGCCCGAAGCTGAACAGGCCGGCGTATCTGTCATGACCGAATGCGGGCTCGACCCCGGCATCGACCTCGTGCTCTACGCGCGCGCCGCAAAACAGTTCTCTACGATTTCTTCGATCGATTCCTATTGCGGCGGCATTCCCGAGCCGAAGGCGATGGCCAAGCCGCTCTGCTACAAGGTGAGCTGGAACTTCGACATGGTTTTGGTCAGCCAGAACCGCGACAGCGTGATGATCGAGGATGGCAAGCGCGTCGAAGTGCCGGCCGGCCGGCAGCACGACAACCGCTTCATCCACGAGATCGAGGTCGCGGACCTCGGCAGGCTGGAAGCCTTTCCCAATGGCGACGCGCTGCACTATGTCGAGATGCTGGCTGGCGCGAAAGGGCTGCAACGCTCGGGGCGCTATACGCTGCGCTGGCCGGGCTGGTCGGCGTTCTGGGCGCCGCTGAAGGAACTCGGCTTCCTTTCCGAAGACAAGGTGCCCGGCATCAGCGCCAGCCCGCGCGAATTTCTCGGCAGGCTGCTCGGCCCTCAATTGCAGTACGGCGCCGACGAGAAAGACCTTTGCGTGATGCGCAATGTCTTCTCCGGCCTCGAGGGCGGTCGCGCCAAGACGGTGACATCGGACCTGATCATCGAACGCGATCTCGGCTCCGGCCTGTTCGGCATGAGCCTCGGCGTCGGCTATCCCGCGAGCATTGTCGCGCAGATGCTGGCGCGGCGCGAGATCACCACACCGGGCCTTTTGAACCCGCTGCTGCATGTGCCGGACGGACCCTTCTTCGACGAACTGGCCAAGCGCGGCATCAGGGTTTCCGAGACGGTGGCCTGGGACTGAGGAGACGGATTTTCGAACGGTGGCTGCCGCCGGCAAACGGCGCTGCCGCTCAAAAAGGAGCCCCGGGAATCCGCGGGCAAAACAACAGCTACAACAGGGAGGAATGCCACATGAAGATTGCCAAGCTTTTCATCGCCGGACTTGCGCTTGCGGGCCTTGCCACGGCGGCCAGTGCCGGAACGCTCGACGAGATCACCAAGCGCGGCGAACTGCGCGTCGCCGTGCAGACGCAAGGACCGCCCTTCTCGCTGGTCGGCGCCAATGGCGAACGCACCGGCAGCTCGGTCGAACTCGCAGAACTGATGGCCAAGGAAATGGGTGTGAAAATCACCTTCCTCGACTTCGACTGGGATGGGCTTATCCCGGCGCTCTTGTCGGGCAAGGCCGATCTGCTGGTCGCCGACATGACGCCGACGCTGGCGCGCGGCATGAAGGTCGCCTTCACCACCCCTTACATGTACACGGGCAGCACCGTCTTCACCAAGGCCGACAGCAAGTTCAAGACCACCGCGGACTGCAGGGCCAAGGGCACCAAGATCGCCGTGCTTTTGGGCGCCACCGGCGAGAAGGAAGCCAAGACCGCCTTCCCCGATGCCGACATCAAGAGCTACAAGGGCGGCGGTCCGCTCCTGCTCGACGCTGTCAACAACGGCCAGGCCGATTGCGGCGTCAACGACGTCTCGGCGGTCAAGGGCCAGTCGACAGCCTATCCGGCCGGCAGCTTCACCATCATGCCGGAGCTGTTGTCGAAGGAGCCGCTTGCCTTCGCCACCCGCTATGACGAGCCGGACCTGCTGGTCTGGATGAACCTGTTCCTCAACCAGGTCACCATCGACGGCCGCCTGCAGAAGAACCTCGACTACTGGGTCAATTCCGACGCCTGGAAGAAGGATCACTGAGGAATTAGCCAGTAGCGAATAGGAGTAGCGAATAGGGAATGGCCGTTCCGGCCATGCTTTGCTGCTCCCTATTTCGCTACTCGCTATTCACCACTGGCCCCCTCTCACCACCGCGCGCCAATGCTCGAAAATTTCAGCTTCCGCACCATCGTCGAATATCTGCCGCTGTTCGGGCAGGGCCTGGTCACGACCGTCTGGCTGTCGGCGCTGTCCTTCGTCGGCGCGCTGGTCGTCGGCATCGTTCTGTGCGCCATGAATTTGCAGCGCGGCTGGCTGTTTCGTGCGCCGGCCAAGGCCTATATCGACGCCGTGCGCGCCACGCCCTTGCTGGCGCAGCTCTATTTCCTCTATTTCGGCCTGCCCCGGCTTGGCTTCGTCCTGCCGGAACTCGTCGTCGGCATCCTCGCGCTGTCGTTGAACAGCGGCGCCTACATCGCCGAGATCATTCGCGCCGGCATCCTGTCGATCCCGCGCGGCCAGGTCGAGGCCAGCGTCGCTTCGGGCATGACCTATGTCCAGCGCATGCGCCTGGTCGTCCTGCCGCAAGCCTTCAAGGTGACGATCCCGCCACTGCTCGGACAGGCAATCGTGCTGGTCAAGGATTCCGCGTTGCTATCGCTGATCTCGGTTGCCGAACTGACCCGCGCCGGCCAGCTGCTCGCCTCCGATCGCTTTATGCCGGCGGAAGGCTTTCTCACCATCGCCGCCTTTTATTTGCTGCTCTACTACTGCCTGAAAGGGCTGGCTGTGCTCTCCAGCCGCTGGCTTGGCACAGCGGGGGCGCGGACATGATCTGGCAACAGTTCCTCAGCCTCGCCGGCTCCTATCAGCTGGCCTTGCGCGGCCTCGGCATGACCGTGGTGCTGTCGCTGATCAGCCTGGTGCTGGGCACGACCCTCGGCTTCGGCCTCGGCATCTTGCGCACCGGCGGCAACCGGCTGATCTCGGACGTCATCGGCGCCTGGGTCGACCTGATCCGCGGCACGCCGTTCCTGGTGCAGATTTTTCTGATCTTCTTCATCCTGCCGGAGTTCGGCATCGAGCTCGACGCCTTCACCGCCGGCATCATCGCGCTGACCGATCTGGCCGCCTGCTTCATCTGCGAGATCGTTGCCGCCGGCATTCGGTCCGTGCCCACAGGCCAGGTCGAGGCGGCTCTGGCGTCCGGTCTGTCGCGCTGGCAGCGCATGCGCCAGGTGGTTTTGCCGCAGGCGATGCGCATCGTGCTGCCGCCGCTGGTCGGGCAATATGTGTTGCTGATCAAGGATTCTTCCGTCGTCTCGGCGATCGGCCTGACCGACCTCACCCGCGTCGGCTGGCTGGTGGTGCAGCGCGTGCCCAACGGCCTGCTGGTCTTCTTCCTGGTCGGCGTCGGCTATTTCATCGTCTGCTACCCGCTGATCATGCTGGCCCGCCGACTCGAGCGTCGCATGGGTGCGGCCCATGGTGAGGTGCAGTTGTGACATCGAACACCAAAGGGCCGACCGCCATGACCAACCTGACCAAAACCGGCATGATCGACTTTCGCGGCGTCAACAAATGGTTCGGTGCGCTCAACGTGCTGAAGGACATCACGCTCAGCGTCGAGCCGCGCGAAGTGGTGGTCGTGTGCGGCCCGAGCGGCTCGGGCAAGAGCACGTTGATCCGCTGCATCAACGGGCTGGAGGCGATCAAGGACGGCGATCTCATCGTCGACGGCCAGCGCCTCGGCGACCCCACCACCAACATGACGCAGCTGCGCACCGAGATCGGCTTCGTCTTCCAGTCGTTCAACCTCTATCCGCACAAGACTGCGCTTGAGAACGTGACGCTGGCGCCGATCCATGTCCGCAAGATCCCGCGTGCCGAAGCCGAGCAGGCCGGGCGCGACTTGCTGGCCAAGGTCGGCCTCGCCGACAAGGTGAACGCCTATCCCTCACAGCTGTCCGGCGGCCAGCAGCAGCGCGTGGCGATCGCGCGCTGTCTTGGCATGCGGCCCAAGATCATGCTGTTCGACGAGCCGACCTCCGCACTCGACCCCGAGATGATTTCCGAAGTGCTCGACGTCATGGTCGCGGTGGCCGAGGAAGGCATGACCATGATGGTGGTGACGCACGAGATGGGTTTTGCCCGCAAGGTGGCGCAGCGCGTTGTGTTCATGGATGCCGGCGCCATCGTCGAAAGCGGCACGCCGGAGGAATTCTTCTCCGCTCCGAAGACCGACCGCAGCCGCGCCTTCCTGAGCAAGATTCTACGGCATTAGCCATCTAGCAGGCTGTTGAAAAACTGTTTTGTTCACGGAACGTATCAGAATCAGACCGAGCACAAATCAGATTCAAAACGGGTATCTCGGATCCTTTTTCAACAGCCTGCTAGATGGAATCGGGATGGCCTGCTGTCTGAGCATGATCCTCTCCGGAGACCGGTTCAGGATCATGCCTCACTGCGTGTCCGCGTTGGCCCTCAATTCCGCGCGCTTCTCGTCCGATACCACCGCCAGGTCCAGCACCTTCTGCAGGCCCGCCGTGTGGCGGAAGGTCGGCTCGGTCTGCGCGCCGCTCCTCACCGCCTCGACGAAGCGCTGGTAGTTGGTCGGCACGGTGCCGGCATCGATCTCATCCCATTTGGCGGTCTCGATGTTGTCGCCGACGCAGGCCTTCAGAGCCGAGCCTTCCAGATTGTGCACCACCTCGACGCCGCCCTTGTCACCGTAGATGCGCAGGCGCAGTTCATTAATGTGGCCGGTCGCCCAGCGGCTGGCATGGACCACGCCGAACGCGCCATTGGAAAAATCCAGCGTCATGGCGAAACTGTCATTGGCGTCGAGATCATATTCGCCGATGCGGTTGCCCGGCGCCTTGTCGAAGGCGCGCAGGCGGCAGAACACATGGTCGATGTCGAGCGCCGCGCCATAGCTGGCGAAATCCAGGATGTGGATGCCGACATCGCCGAGCACGCCGTTTGAACCATGGCCGCGCGACAGCCGCCACAGCCATTTCGGGTCGGTGCGCCAGTCGCCCCAGAATTTCGACACCAGCCAGCTCTGCAGATAGGACGCCTCGACATGGCGCACCGTGCCGATCTCGCCGTTGAGCACCATCTGGCGCGCCCTCTGCAGCGGCGCGACGTTGCGGTAGGTGAGGTTGACCATGTTGACGATGCCGGCGGCTTCCGCGGCATCCGCCATCTCGTTGGCCCTGCCGAAGTTTTCCGCCAGCGGCTTCTCGCACAGCACCGGCTTGCCGGCGGCGATCAGCGCCATGGTGGTCTGGTGATGGATGCGGTCCGGCGTGACGTTGGCGACAGCGTCGAAGGCGCCCCAGTCGAGCGCGGCTTCCAGCGAGGTGAAGCGCTTCGGGATCTTGAAGCCGTCAGCAAATTCACCGACCCGCTTTTCATCGACATCGACGGCCGCCACAAGCTCGACGCCATCGATGGCGCTGAAGCGTCGGGCATGTTCCTGCGCCATCCAGCCAGTACCAAGTATCAAAAGCCGCATTCTTTTTGCTCCCTGAGCGAATTGGTTCGATTCAATGATATGCCAATTTGGCCTACAGCAATTCCAGGAAAAGTGTGAGCGGTTTTCCGTCCGGAATTGCGTAAAACAAAGAGTTAGAGCGGTTCGCCGTTTCCGTGAAACGGTGAAACGCTCTAAGCGTTATCGTCACGCAATTCCAGATGGCATGTTTTAGCGGAAGCCGGCCTCGCCGGAGGCATGCAGTTTGCCGCCGCGCTCGACGATCGGCTCCAGCGCCTTGTCGACCGGCACGTTCGGCGCGTCGAGGATGGCGGGTCTCGTGCCCTGCGGGTTGTGCGCCCATTTCACAGCGTTGCGCAGCACCTTCTGCACTGTCGCGTCGTGATAGGTCGGGTAGGTTTCGTGCCCAGGCCGGAAGTAGAAGACGTTGCCGGCGCCACGCCGGTAGGTCAGGCCCGAGCGGAACACCTCGCCGCCCTGGAACCAGGAGATGAACACGGTCTCCAGCGGCTCCGGCACGGCGAACTGCTCGCCATACATTTCCTCGTTCTCGAGCTCGAAGAATTCACCGACGCCTTCGGCGATCGGATGGTTGGGGCTGGTCACCCAAAGCCGCTCGCGCTCGCCCGCCTCGCGCCATTTCAGCGTGCAGGGCGTCCCCATCAGCCGCTTGAAGATTTTCGAGAAATGCCCGGAATGGAGCACGATCAGCCCCATGCCTTGCCACACCCGGCGCGCGACGCGCTCGACGACCTCGTCGGCCACAGCGCCGTGGTCCTTGTGGCCCCACCAGACCAGAACATCGGTCTCGGCCAGGCGGGACTCCGGCAGGCCGTGCTCGGGCTGCTCCAGCGTCGCGGTGGAGGCCGAGATACCGGCGTCGGCGTTCAGCGCCTTGGCGATGGTGGCGTGCATGCCTTCGGGATAGAGGGCGGCGACCACCTCATTGGTCCGCTCATGGATGTTCTCGCCCCAGACGACAGCGCGAATTGTCATGGTATCCTCGTGATGATTGTGAGCCGGAGCCGCCCGACGGATAGTCATAAAGGCTTCGGGCGGTATTGGAAGCGGTTTTCGCCCGTGCTCGCCAACGCCTTCGGCTTCGTTCTGGGATGGGAATTCGCAGAGCCAATTGGCAAACACCCTTTCCCATGCGCATATGAGCCATGGGCGAAGTGGTTGCAGGGGTGGCGATCTTTGCTTGTCTGGCCGGGGCGGCGCTGGCCAGCCTGATGATCTATCCGCACTTTCCCGAACATCATCGCCAGGACGATACCAGTGCCGTGGTGCGGCTTTCGGCCAATCTCTTCGTGGTGATGTCCTCACTGGTGCTCGGCCTGATGATCAACTCGGCCAAGAACACCTTCGAAACCATCGACCACAACGTCCACAATTTCGCGACGCAGCTGATCATTCTCGACCGCTCGCTGCGCCAATACGGACCGGACACCGCCGACGCGCGCGCCACGCTGACCGCCTATCTGCAACGGCTGGTCGACGCTACCTCGCCGACGCAGAGAACACCGGCGGTAGCCAACCGGCTTTCGGAACTGCTGCTCAACAAGGTCGGCGACCAGCTGGCGGATCTGACGCCGCCGGAAGCCAAGCGCGCCGCCGCGTTGCAGGCCGCGACTCAGCAACTGCAGAAGGTGATCGAGCAGCGTTGGGTGCTGGTCGGACAGTCCGACGGCATCATTCCCGTGCCGCTGATCCTTCTGCTGGTTGCGTGGCTGATGCTGATCTTCGCCAGCTTCGGCTTCCGCGCGCCACGCAACGCAACCATCGTCGGCACCTTCATCGTCTCGGGCGCGCTGGCCTCCGCGGCGCTCTATCTGATCTTGGACATGGACACGCCCTTCACCGGACCGATCCAGGTCTCGACAACGCCGTTGCAGCGGGCGCTGACCGAACTGACGCAGTGAGATCAACGCCGGGCTAAGGCATCGACCAGCCAGCTCGCCGCCACCTCGGCGCCATCTGTGCGAACCTTGCCGCCGATGACGCCAGCCCGCGCCCGGACCTCCGGCGCCAAGGCAATCTCCAGCGCCGCCGCCAGTGTCTCCGTCGTCGGCGTCGGCCCGTCATGCGCCGCCCCTATGCCAAGCTCCGCCGCCCTCCGCGCCCAATAGGGCTGGTCGCCGATCTGTGGCACGATCACCTGCGGCGCCCCTGCCCGCGCGGCGGCGACGGTGGTGCCGGCGCCGCCGTGATGCATCACAGCCGCGACACGGCCGAACAACGCCTGCTGGTTGACCTCGCCGACAGCGAAACAATCGTCGCGGTCGTCGATCAGATCGAGTTCGGCCCAGCCATGCGCGAGCACCGTGCGGAGCCCTCTGGCGCGGATCGCCTCGATGGCTGCCCGCGCGGCCTCCTTGGCGACCGCTATCGAGCCGAAGCCGACATAGACCGGCGGCGGGCCGGCCTGAAGGAACGCTTCCAAGTCGTCCGGCAGCAGCCGCTCGTCGGCCAAGATGCAGGCGCCGGTCTGCACGGCATCGATCAGCTCGGAAGGCTGCCACGGCCCCAGCGTCGGATCGCACATGAGCAGCACGCTATCGCCATGGACATAGTCGCGGACATTGTCCAACGCAGGCAGGCCGAGCGATACGCGATGACCATTGATCGCGTCGCCGAACAACGCGTTCCTGGTAGCGTTGTCGAGCTTCCATAGGGTCCGGTTGTCGGTGACATCAGGTGGAAGCGGGTGTCCCGGATATTCATGCGGCCTGTTGTGCTCGGACGGCAGCCAGATCGGACAAAAGGTGCCGAGAATGTAGGGAATGCCCTTTTTCTCGGCGACCAGCCGCGCTGCGGCGCAGGATGGAAACAGGCCGAACGCCACCACGGCGTCGCAGCCTTCGGCGGCCGTGCTCAGCGCATCGTATTGCCGCGCGACGATCTCCGCCGCCTGGCCCGAGATCAGCCTGGCTATGCCATCGGGCGAGGACGCACGCCGGCACCGGATCATCTCCTTCGCCCATTCGCGCACCGGCGCGAAGGCCGGCGCCAGCGGCACGCCGGCGCGGGCAAGCAGCGACGCAAACTCCGCATCGCCTGGAGCGCTGACCCGCGCCTCGACGCCAAGCGCCTGTAACGCCGCGCCGAGCGCCGCCAGGGGCTCGACGTCGCCACGCGAGCCATAAGTCGACAGTAAAATCCGCATGCCAGGCTCCGTTGTGATTGAATCGGAGCAGCGTAAATACGCGATGTAAGGGGTCTTGCCGCAAGCCCCGGGTGCGCCATATTTATGTTCTGGGAGGGGTCAATATTTCCACTCCCCCAAATCCATCAATTGCGACAGAGCTGCCGGCGCGTCGGAATCCGTCGCTCCCGGTAAACCTTGCGCTTTGCGGCCGTGCGACAAGCATGGCCATGACAAGAACCGTCTCCACCCTGATCGGCTTCGTGGCCATCCTGACATGGTCGTTCCTGGCGCTGCTGTCGACCGCGGCCGGGCCTATCCCGCCGTTCCAGCTCGCCGCCATGACCTTCTTCCTCGGCGGCATGGTGGGCGTGGTGAGCTGGATTTTCCGGCCACACGCGATCCGGTCGCTGCGCCAGCCCTGGCAGGTCTGGGCGCTGGGCGTCGCCGGGCTCTGCATCTACCATTGCGCCTATTTCTTCGCGATCCAATCGGCGCCGCCGGTCGAGGTCAGCCTGATCGCTTATCTGTGGCCGCTGCTGATCGTGGTGTTTGCCGCGTTCCTACCCGGCGAGACGCTGAAAGCGCATCACATCATCGGCGTGCTGCTCGGCCTGGCCGGGGCGGTCGCCATCATCACCAAGGGCGGCAGCGTCGGGCTCGCCGGCGGCATCATGCCCGGCCACGTCATCGCGCTGTTCTGCGCTTTCGTCTGGTCCGGCTATTCGGTGCTGTCGCGCCGTTTCGGCAAGACGCCGGTCGACGTCGTCGCCGGCTATTGCCTGATCACCTCGGCGGTGGCGTTGCTCTTGCATCTGGGACTGGAGCGGACGGTCTGGCCGGCCACGACGACGCAATGGGCGGCGATTGCCACGCTGGGCACGGTCCCGCTCGGCGCCGGCTTCTACGCCTGGGACTGGGGCTGCAAGCACGGCGACATCATGATCCTCGGCGCGCTGTCCTACGCCGCGCCGCTGCTGTCGGTGATCGCCCTTCTGGCGTTCGGCTTCGGCGCCTATCACTGGTCGGTGGGGCTCGCCTGCGCGCTAATCGTGCTCGGCGCGCTGACGGCGGCCAAGGACATGCTGGGCAGGAAGCGGAAAGAGAGCACGCCGGCAAGCGAACCTGTCGGGTGAAGAATCAGCCCTGGCGGCCTTCCTGGGCGACCTGCGTCAGCGACCTGTTCAGGCGCGGCACGACGACGAGGCGCTTGATCTTGCCCTTCTTGTAGGCGGCGAGGAAGCGCTGGTAGTCCCTGAAGACGACGCAGCCATTGGACTCGGCACGGCCGCCGCGCAGCATGTAGGTGTGCGCCAGCAAGCCGTTGCGGCCATATTTGTTGCTGCCGCTGGCCGGCGTCAGCCGGATCGCCTCGACGCCGTGGAAGCGCGATTCCCTGAGTGACAGGTTGTAGGTGTCGGGCGGTGTCGGGCCGACATTCTTGCGGTTGACGAAGCGCGGCTGGTCGACCATCGAACCCAGGCCCGAATGCGCCTCCAGCTTCGAGCCGTCCGGCATGTAGACGGTGCGCGCTGAGATATCATAGACGGCGACGCCATTGCCCATGGACGGGCCGGTGAAGAGGCTGCGGAAAGCACTGCCGAGGCCGCCGCGCTCGGGCGTGTCGGGCTTTGCATAGGCCAGCATCTCAGACGCCTGCGCCTTGCTTCTCTTTGACGGCTTCGAGCTCGCCACGAGCGGCTTCGAGTTCGGCACGCCCGGCAGGGCCTGGTCGCCGGTTCTCGGCGAGACCGTAGTCTGCCCGCCTTCCGCGGTGTCGTCAGCTGCGGGTTGCGGCTTGGCCTTGGAGGCCAGCGGTTTCTGCGGCTTGGCGGCAGTCTGGTCAGGCGCCTCGCTCGCTCGCTCAAGCGTGGTCCGCGGGCGAAGGCCGGGCACGGCAATCGTGTCGGGCAGATCATCCTGCGGCGGCAGCGAGGCGACCTGGTATTCGCCGTCCCGGCCATTGTCCTGGTTGCCGGCGACATCGGGCGCGTCGCTGTTGGCCAGCGCAACAGTGGTCGGAACGTCCGCCGTATCCTCCGGCAGGGCATTGGCAAGCGCCAGCGCCAGCTCCGAGGCTTGCCGGACCTGCGCCGGATCGGAGCCGAAGCGTGCCTCGTTCGGAGCGCCTGGCAGCGCCCCGCCGAAGCGGCTTGCCGTTGGCAGGCTGGCCAGCATGAAGGGCGCATTCTCGGCGCGAGTGAAGGCCTCGGCCAGCTTCTGCTGGGAGAGCCCGGCGCGTTTGACGACGACATCGAAGCGGTCGGCCACGCCGGCGGCCGAGGCCACAAGGACGACCTTCTCCTGCACGATTTTTTCGTGCGCGATCGTATCTGGCGCCGGCAGCTTGAGGCGTGCCATCTTGCCGTCGTGCTTCGGGTTGTCAGCTTTGAATTTGTCGGGCGCCCGGCCGTCATGCAGGAAGCTGGTGGCGAGGCTGAGGCACCCTGTATCGCAGCCGCCGGTCAGCGAGCCGGTCGTGTAACCGCCATTGGCGGCAAGGCGCGGCGCCCAGGCATTGGCGAGCTTGCGGCGCTGGTCGCCAAGCGCGATGTCGCGCGGCGAAAGCAGGCTCGGCAATCCATTGGAGGCGGCGTTGAGCGACGTGCCCACCGAATAAAGGCCGGCGAGCGTCGCGACGGACCATAGCGCAAGGGCGGCGCCGACAGCGGGCACCACAATCCAGCGATGGCTGGACTTCCTGGAAATCATCTCCCCATGAGGAGTGTCGCCCCGATTTTTCAAACGCAAAAACGCCATACGACCACTCTCAATCGGCATGCCGGTTTGCGACCTTGCATCCGTGACGATTACAGTTCGCCTGGTGCCCCCTGCACCTTTCGCGTCTGTTGCCGATTGATTCAAAAGATGGACAAAGTTGGTTAACCAATCCCTCCACCAGTCGCCGATTTGGCGATGGTCGATACGAAAAAAGAGCCTTCCATGGTCTTCGCCACGGTAGAAATGCTCTCCCTCACCCGCTTTGCTGCCTGTTTTTCCGGCCCCTGTCAAGAAACCGTGAAGGCTGGAACCGCAGCATCTTCAGCCGGCTAGAGGCCGATTTGGGTCAAATTGCGACCGTTCGGCAAGGCGTGGAACCCCGCAGGCCGGAATGTTGTGGACCGATCCCGGGGCGCTTCATTTTGCTCCTTCGAACAATCCCACCCAAAGAAAGTCACTTCGACCGGGGGCCGTAGCCTCCAACGGGATTCCTCCCTTGACCTTCCAGCCACTGGAAACCTTAGGTTGAGGGAAAGCCGCCGAGCGACCTTCCTATCGCGGCCGGGAGAAGGAAATGGATCGACGCGGTTTTCTGGCGGCCGCCATCGCGTCCCAGGTAGCGGTGCTGGCGCTCGCCGCCTCGCTGGTGCTTGCCTCGACGACGGCGATGGCCTCGGGCGATGCGATCGTGGCTGCCCGGCAGTCCTCGATGAAGGACATGGCGGCGGCGGCGAGGACGATCGCCGAGATGTTTGACGGCAGGCGCGACTATCGGCCCGAGATCTTCAAGGCGGCGGCCGCGACGCTGCGCGATCGCACCGGCGCCGTCCTGATCGCTGAATTCCCCGCCGGCTCGCTCGGCGCGCCGTCAGGCGCCAGGGAGGAGATCGACAAGGCGCGGCCGGAATTCGAGGCGCTCGCCCGCCACATCGGCCTGCTCGCCGGCACGCTCTCCGCCAAGGCTGACAAGGCGCCGGCCGAGATCAGCGCCGACATGCGCATGGGAGCCGGCCTGCCGATGGACGGCGGCAGCCTGCTCGGCAAGCGCGCCAACGCGGCGGAGACCGATCCGGCAAAGCTGCCTGCGGAACATCTCTTGCATCTTATCCTACAGGACTGTTCGAGCTGCCATTCGCGGTTCCGCAAAAAGCTCGAATGAGCCGGCCCGCATCACAAAAGTGACTCGCTCACCCCGCTATATGCTAGGCTTATGCAGCCAAGCGGGGTTCATTATGGATGCAAGCGAACTGCGGGCCATAGGCGATACGCTGATGCGTCTCGTTACACCCGACATGACGGCGAAGGAACTGGTCAAGGCGGTGCGCAAAGTGCATCCCGAGGCCAAGAAGAAGGACATCGCCCGCGCCGCCTTCCACGCCATTATCGCCAATGCCGATCAGGACCTCGGCAAATCGCGCAGCCTGCAGGCCTTCGCGCTTGCAGAGCGCACGCAGCAGTCGGAATAACTCTTCGCGCAATGGTTCGAATTGTCCTGTCGGCTTTGCCGAAAAATTAACAAGTGGTTCCTACCTTAATAAGCGATCTCTAATGTTATGCTTTATTGCGGGAAACCCATGACCAAGAACCTTGGCAACGCCGCGTATGGCGTCGCCGCAAAGACGGCAAAGCCCTCGCTTTTCGGCAAGGCGGCGCCGGCATTGTTTCCGCTGGTGGTGGTGGCGCTCGGCTATCTCATCGGCAAGCAGTTCTTCGGCTTCTAGCCGCCCCCAAATTAGAGCGATCGCACGAGCCGTTCGCGCATTTCCGGGCGGGAGAGGACGCTCGCCTATGCGCGCTTAGGCATCGGCTATGCCGGGCGCCATCGGCGTCGCATCAGCTCGCAATCAAAACGCCGGTATCGATTGAGCGCCGCGCGCCGGGAGTGGCCGCAGAGGTCGACGCGCAACCATCTGAAACCATCTTAAGGACGCTTGCGTCTCGCGATGGAAGACAAGCGCCATATCGAGGTCGATTCCCGCTGATCCGGACGCAATTGCGTACTGGACTCTCCATATATCGTTTTTCTTCATTAGTTCTTTTGAATATATTTAATGCCGATCGGCGCCTTCGTACTAAAGGCCAATAAAATACGCTTTGCGGCAACCTACCTCGCTGTAGATCGTATTTCAGATCAAGAGATACAATTCTTCATGCAAGAGCAGGGGCTGTACATGGTGTCGGGAGAGCCAGACAGTGTCCGTGTAAAGGCCATCAACGGCCAATGGATCGTGCGCATCGTCGAAGGCGGCAGGCTGACGCAACAGGTGTTCGACATCCACGCGCAAGCCGAAAGCTTTGCCGAGGAGGAGCGGCTGCGGCTGGGGCTGCCCGGCGAACCGCCAACGGAAGAGCCGGTGGACATGCGTCGTGGTCGGCGGGCGCGATGAGGGAACGCCTCTCGGGAGTTTATGGCGAGATAGGTCGCGCTCCACGGCGCCTCCCTCTGTCCTGCCGGACAGAGGGAGGCGCAAAGGATCGCTGCTTTGGCGATTAACTCCCCTTAAGCCGGCACGCGCTTCAACGCCTGCGCCATGCAATGAATGCCGCCGCCGGTCTTGGAGATCTCACTCATGTCGACGGCCGCGACCTCGAAGCCGCGCGCCTTGAGCTGGCCGATCAGGCTCTTGCTCGAAGTCGGCGCGATCACCCTGTCCTTGCCGAGCGACATGAAATTGCAGCCGAGCGCCATCGTGTCCTGGAAGGGCACGTCGATGATCTCGTGGCCCTTGCCCTTCAGCCAGTCGACGATGCCGGGCTCGGTGCAGGCGAGGCAGACAGCGGTGAGCTTTTCGGCGATCGGCACCACCATCAGATCGATATGGACGTAGTACTCGTCGATGAAGGCGAGCCGCGTCTCCCAGCCTTCCTTCTCGAACCAATCCTGCACCTGGCGCGCGCCCTCTTCCTGGGTGCGGGCGCCGCCGCAGCCGATCAGCACCACGCCGTCCTCGATGACGTTGAAGTCGCCGCCCTCGAAAGTGCCGGCCGTGACCATGTCGTAGATCGGGATGCCGAGCTTTTCATAGGTGCGGATCGCGGCATAGTTCTCGCCGCGCCGCCACCAGTTGGCCATGGCGGTGATGAAAGCGCCGTAAGGCGTCATGACACTGGAATCGCGCGAATAGACCTGCATCGGCAGCTCCGGCGTCGGCTCGTGCCAGTGGATGTTGACGCCGAAATGCTCATAGGCCGCGACCAGGTCCTTGTGCTGCGCCTGCGCGATCTGGACGTTGCAAGGCGCCTCGCGCAGATGCTTTCTGGACAACGAGCTGGTCGACAAATGGCGCAAGAAATTCGGCGAGCCGAGCAGCACGTCGGTCAACACATCGGTTTCGTTGGCAAACCCCCAGGCGGTCAGCGGCTTGGTGCCGCCGGCGGGGTTGCGGCGCTGCAGAGAGAACGGCTCGGCGACGATGCGGTCATGGACAGTCATGGGGTTCTCCTCGATTTGATCATGCTGCTTGATTGGGTTGGCTGCTCGGTATCCACCAGTCGCGCCCGCGCGGCGTGGTGATGTATTCCGGCCAGCGGAAGTTGATCGGCGCCTCGTAATCGCAAAGCGGCGCGATCCAGTTCGAGCCGCCTATGCCGCCGCCGGTTCGCTTGACGAATTCGTCCATCGCGGCATCGCGCGCGGCTTTGTCCTGCAGCAGGCGCAACGCGGTGAGCGCGACTGTCTTGGCGGCGCAGGTGACCATCGGGTCGATGGTTGCAGAAATGCCGCCCAGCGCGTTCATCACCCATGAGGGATAGGCATGGCCGTTGGTCGAGCGCAGCGCCGGGCGGGCGACGTAGAAGCGCGAGGTCGGCGCATGCCAACTCATGTCGGTGTAGTCGTCGGAGGTGGAATTGACCTGCGACGGCGGCAGGTCGCGCCGGAGGATCGCCTCGGCTTGCCTCGGGTCGATCAGCCGCTCCAGCTCGTCGATGAACGGGTTCTCCGTCGCCGCGCCACCGGCATTGACCTGGACCTCGCGGGCGATCGCCCTCGCCTCATCGCTCCAGCGCGGCGCGCCGACTGTCGACAGCGCCTGATAAGTGATGTCGGCCATGGCGTGGTTGGCGAGCCCCGGCCGCGACTTCGACACCCAGTGGCGCTCGACGCGGCAGCCGCTCATCGTGGCCGCGGCCTCGGCGTTGCGGTCGAGCACGGCGGTGGCCTGCTCGGCCATGGCAATGGTCGGCACGCGGATCATGTACTGGATTTCGGCCAGGCCGGCCGGCAGATTGTCGGCGGTCGCCTGGCCGGCGGTCAGGATCGCTTCGCTGATCGACCAGCCGCCCTGATGCGTCAGCATGGAATCGCGCAGCGCCTTGGAGGCCATGTACATCATCATCAACGCGTCATTGGCGCCGGGTGCCCGGACCGCCGAATGCGCCTGCGGGATCGGTGCTGAATCGCCTGCGCGAACCCAGTTTTCCGGCTCGTCGCAGATGAAGCGGTAGATCATCGCGTAGGCGGCGCCGCAATGCGTGTCCCAGCGCGCCGTGTTGCAGAGCGGCAGCATGTAGAAGGGGTGGAAGGAGATCATGCCGGCCAGGCCGTCATAGTAACCCTTGGCCGCGTGGATCGGCTTCGAGCCCCTCACCTTCTCGGCCGGCTCGCCGGTGAAGCGCAGCGTGCCCTTGATGCCGTGCTCAAGCATCGCTGCCTTGGTGGCGAGCAGGCCACCGAGGCTGCCGATGCCGAGGCCCGAATGCGGATCGGTGTGGCCGCCCGCTTCCGCACCGAGACCCGGCCGCGCGCGCTTCACGGTCGCTGCGTCCTGGCAATTGCCGGGCACGGCGTCGTATTCGCCATACATGCCGATCACCGGACCGTCGCCGTTCGTCCAATGCGCGCAGAAGGCGGTCGGCATGCCGCCCGAGCCTTCCTCGACCGAAAAGCCCTCGCGCTTCAGCCGGTCGACATACCAGGCGGCCGACTGGTACTCGCGCCAGGCGGTTTCGCCGAAATCGAAGATGGTGCGCGTCCAGGCCGACAGCAGCGGCTGGATGCTGTCGATGCAGGCAAGTGCTGCTTGTTGCGCCGAGGTCGTCAGCGGTTTCTCCATGGCCCCAAGAAAGCAGTGAAGCGGCTCATCAAAAAGTGATATGTTTTCCCGGCTCGTGCAAATTCGGTTCACCTGAGGTCCCGTGCGAATACCGTCCACGCAGGCGCTGCGCGCCCTCGACAGTTTTGCCCGTCACGGCAGCGTATGGCGCGCCGCCGACGAGTTGCATCTCACCCGAAGCGCTGTCTCGCATCAGTTGAGGCTGCTCGAACGCGACCTCGGCTTCGATCTTTTGCAACGCATCGGCAAGGGCGTGGCGCTGACGCCACGCGGCCAGCGCTATGCGGCGGACGTCAGGAAGGCGCTGACCGTGCTTGGCGATGCGGGAACGCAAAACAACGGCGCCGGCGTCGGCGGCTCGTTCGCCGTGTCCTGCCCGCCGGGCTTCGCCTCGATGTTCCTGTGCACCCATATCGGCGAATTCCAGCAGATGTACCCGGACGTAGCGCTGTCCGTGCTGACGCCGCGGCGGCTCGACGACGTCTCAAATCCGGACGCCGACGCCTTCATCGCCTTCGGCGTCGGCAACTGGCCGAACCGCGCGGTGGAGCTGTTGTGCGAGGTGTCCTTCACGCCGCTTTGCAGCCCGACGCTGCTCAACAAGGTCGGTGGTTTTTCCAAACCCGCCGACGTGCTGCGCGCCAACCTCTTACATCTCGGCGACACCGAGGACTGGGCGCGCTGGCTGGCGCTGGCCAAGGTGGAAAATCCCGATACCGAAGGCGGTATCTTCTTCTCCGACATGAACCTGGTCTTTTCGGCGGCGGTCGCCGGACAAGGAATTGCCATGGGCGACGAACTGACCGGGCGCCGGGCGCTGAACGAGGGCCGCCTGGTCAAGCCGTTCGAGGCATCGGTCCCTTCGCCGCGGTCGTATTACCTGGTGTTCGAGCATGCCAAGGCGGGGCACCCGGTGCTGAATGCGTTCGGCGGATGGCTGCGGGCGAAGCTGTCGGAGAACAGGCTCTAATCTCCCCCTCGAGGGGGAGATGTCGCCGAAGGCGACAGAGGGGGTCGGTCCGATGGGGCTCGGCTTGTTACTGCAGAAAGAGGTTGGCGCTCCACGCGCGGCGACCCCCTCTGGCCTGCCGGCGATCTCCCCTCAAGGGGGGAGATCGGCAGCTCCGGCGTCGCCCCTTAATCTCCCACCCGTGAATCAAATTTGCCGATCAGGCGAAAACTATTCGGTTGCGGTGAGCCGCTTGCCTGCCCTACGCTTAGCCAGGCGTGAGGAAAGAGGCAGGATGCAGCAACCCGGCCGGGCCGCAGAAATCAAAGCGAACGGGATCGGTAAGAGCTTCGGCTCGTTCCGGGCGCTGGACAACCTCACGCTCGATATCGGCCGTGGCGAATTCCTGACGCTGCTTGGGCCTTCGGGCTCCGGCAAGACAACCTTCCTGATGATCCTCGCCGGCTTCGTGCAGCCGAGCGAAGGCAGACTGTTCAGCGACGGTGTCGACATCACCGACCGGCCGGCCGAGCAGCGTGCCGCCGGCATGGTGTTCCAGGGCTATGCGCTCTTCCCGCATATGAGCGTGGAAGCCAACATCGCCTTCCCGCTCAAGGTGCGCAAGAAATCCGCAACCGAGATCAAGCGCCGCGTCGGCGAGATGGTCGAGCGCGTCGGGCTGAAGGGCCATGAGAAGAAACTGCCCTCGCAGCTTTCGGGCGGCCAGCAGCAGCGCGTGGCGCTCGCCCGCGCACTGGTCTTCGAGCCGGGCGTGCTGTTGCTCGACGAGCCGTTCTCGGCGCTGGACAAGAGCCTGCGCAGCCAGATGCAGGCCGAGATGAAGCGGTTGCACCAGGAAACCGGCACCACCTTCGTCTTCGTCACCCATGACCAGAGCGAGGCGCTTGCGCTGTCGTCGCGCGTCGCCATCTTCAACCACGGCAAATTGCTGCAGGTCGGCGCGCCGGACGAGGTCTACGACCGGCCGGCCAACCGTTTCGTCGCCGAGTTCCTGGGCGAGATCAACATGCTGCCGCTAAAGGGCGTGAAGCCCGCCGACAACGGCGCGACGGGCCTGTGCGAGGACCGTGCGGTCAACATGCGCTGCAAGGCCGAAGCGATAAAGGGCGACGCTCTGCTCGCCATCCGCCCCGAACATATGTCGATCGCGCGCGAAGCTGGCGCCGGCGAGAACGGCATTGCCGCGACCGCGATCGGCTCGACCTATCTGGGCGCTGCGACCAAGCTCGACCTCACCACGCGTCAAGGCGCCAAGGTCACCGTCTCGGTGCCGAACGAGGTTGCGGCGGACGCACTCAGCAAAGGCAATTCGGTCTGGCTGACCTGGCCGGCCGAAAGAGGTTTCCTCCTTCCGGACGGAGGGCAATAGACATCGTCGCGGCGGCTTGAAGATCGCTGGACCGACTTGCGGATCCAATCAATCAAAACAAGGGGAACTGACATGACAAACGAAACCAAAAAACAGTCTATCCAATCTCTCTCCGAGCGGGCAAAGCGGGGCGAGATTTCGCGCCGCCAGTTCGCGCAGCTTGCCGGCCTCGTGATTGCCGGCACGCCGATGCTTATGCGCTCGACCGGCGCTTTCGCCGAGACCAAGGGGCTGGTGCTGGTCAACTGGGGCGGCGACGCCATCACGGCTTACGACGCCGCCTACGGCCAGGCCTTCACCAAGGACACCGGCATCCCGGTCAAGATGGACGGCTCGGGTCCGACCGAAGGCGCCATCGCCGCGCAGTTCAAGAGCGGCGCGCCGACCTGGGATCTTGTCGACGTCGATCCGTTCTCTGCCATCACGCTCGGCGCACAGGGCATGCTGGAGCCGATCGACTACAAGATCGTCGACAAGACCAAGATGCGGCCGGGCTTCGGCTGGGAGTTCGCCGCGTCGACCTATTTCTTCTCCTATGTGATTGCCTATGACTCGCAGAAATTCGGCTCCAACGCGCCGACCGGCATGGCCGACTTCTTCGACGTCAAGAAATTCCCCGGCAAGCGCTCGCTCTACAAATGGGGCGTGTCGAGCTGGGAAGCGGCGCTTCTTGCCGACGGCGTCGCGCCGGCCTCGCTCTATCCGCTCGACCTCAAGCGCGCCCATGACAAGATCGCCGCCTTCAAGGAAAACGTCGTCTCCTATTGGGGCGGCGGCGCCGAGAGCCAGAGCGTGCTGCTCAACGGCGAAGCCTCGATGGCGATCGTCTGGTCGACCCGCGCCTCGCTGATCGAGCAGGATTCCGGCGGCCAGATCAAGTTCATCTGGGACCAAGGCCTGATCTCGCCCGGCGCGCTGGCCGTGCTGAAGAACAACCCCGGCGGCAAGGATGCGGCGATGAAGTTCATCGCCAGCGCGCAGGATCCGCAAAAGCAGCTGATCATGTTCGACAAGCTCGGCCAGGGCCCGGCCAATCCGGCCACCGATGCGCTGATCCCCGCCGACAAGAAGCGCATCAACCCCGTCGACCCCGCCAATATGACGAAGCAGATCCCGCTCGACATGGATTGGTACGCCAAGAATTACGGTGCGGCGCTCGACGAATACACCAAGATCATCTCCGCCTGAGCCAGCGGAGACCTTCTGACCGATGAGAGGCACCCTCTCCGACAGGATGGGCGCGGCGCTGCTGATGGCGCCGCTGCTCCTGTTTCTTGCCCTTGCCTATGCCTGGCCCTTCCTCGGCGTGGTGAAGTGGAGCTTCACCTTGCCGACGCCGGGGCTCGGCCAATACCACGCCCTGCTCACCGATGACCTCGTGCAGTCGGTGTTCATCCGCACGCTGCGCATCGCGGCGATCGTCACCGTGGTGTCGGTCGTCGCCGCCTACGCCATCACCATCGTGTGGGTGCGCGGCAGCCCGGCGCAGCGCGTGATTGCCGAGTTCTGCATCCTGGTGCCGTTCTGGATTTCGGTGCTGACGCGTGCCTTTGGCTGGGTGGCGCTTCTGTCCAATCGCGGCCTGATCAACACGTGGCTGCAATCGATCGGCTTCATTTCCGAACCGCTGACCCTGGTGCGCAACGAATTCGGCGTCATCGTCGGCATGTCGCATTTCCTGATCCCCTTCGCGGTGTTCCCGCTGGCGTCCGCCATGCGCAGCCTGGACGAGCGCGTGCTGCTTGCCGCGCGCGGGCTTGGCTCCAGCCGCATGCGCACCTTCTGGACCGTGTTCGTGCCGATGACGCGTTCGGGCATCATCGGTTCGGCGATGATCGTCTTCGTCTTCTCGCTCGGCTTCTTCGTCACGCCGGCGATCCTCGGCGGCGGCCGCAGCGTGATGATCGCGGAGCTGATTTACCTGCGCATCTTCCAGAGCCCCGACTGGGGGCTGGGCGCGGCGATCAGCGTCGTGCTGGTGGTGTTCATCGGTGCGCTGATGGCGCTCGTATTCCGCTATGTCAAACCGAAGGAACTGGTGTAGCCGAGATGCCGACCTATCGTCCCGGCCCCGTTTCGCTGACCCTCGCCGTGCTGGTGGCGCTGTTCCTGCTGATGCCATTGCTGGCGGTCATTCCGGTGTCGCTGACGCCGAGCCGCATGCTGACCATGCCGACCGGCGAATTGTCGTTGCGCCACTACCGCTCGCTGATCGAGGATCCGCGCTGGCTGGACTCCATCCTTTTGTCGCTGCGCATCGGCGTGGTCAGCAGCGTGTTTTCCACCGTGCTGGCGCTCACCTTCAGCCTTGGCGTGTGGATGTTCCAGCCGCGCTTCACGGCAACCCTTGTCGGCTTCGTGCTGTTGCCGATGGTGGTGCCGCCGGTGGTCTCGGCCGTGACGCTGTATTTCCTGCTTACCTCCATCTCCGGTATCACCTCCTTCTTCGGCTATGACACCTGGCTTGGCGTGGCCATGGCGCATTCGGTGATGACGGTGCCTTTCGCCACGGTGCTGATCCTGGTTTCGCTCAGCCAGCTCGACCGGCGCATCGACCTTGCCGCGCGCGGGCTTGGCGCCAGTGTCTGGGAGCGCGCGACGCGCGTCATCATGCCCAACATCAAGTTCGGCATCGTCACCGCGGCGCTACTGTCCTTCGTCTTGTCCTGGGAAGAGATCGGCGTGACGCTGTTCATCACCTCGGTCAACGCCATCACGCTGCCACGGCTGATGTGGATGGGCCTGCGCGACAACATCGACCCGGCGATCGCCGCACTTTCGGTGATCCTGATCGTCATCACCGTGCTGGTGCTGGCCGTGCGCAGCGTGGTCACCAGGCAGCGCAGCGCGCCGTAAGCAGGGCCCCTCAAGGCCAACACTTAGGACTATTCGCCGATATCACTTTCCTCGTGACTTTTGCGACCACTCCAGCCACCGCCACGGTCGCAAGACAATATAGGCCGCGAGAAATGCTCTTTGTGCCAAGCCGATCTCGCTATGCCAAACCTCCCTTGCGCCCGCTGCTCGCAAGGCTTTGCGTTGGGCATTGTTGCGAGACCAGTTTTTGCTGATGCTGCCCGGCCGATAGTATTTGTGACACAGGAGTTCAGGTACGCGGATAAAACCGCCAAGCAACGACAGATGCAGAAGCCAGGTCCAGTCCGCGCTGTATTCGCCCTGGCTGTTGGGCTTGATGCCGCCGCTGCGATGGAATGCCCATGATCTGAACAAGGGTAGTGTGCTGAGAGTTCTGCAAATTCGCTGAGAGGGGGCGGTCATGGCAGGCTGGTGATTGTTCACGTCACCGATTCCCGCGAAGGAACGCCACCATGACCAAGATTGAAAGTAAGACCGCCAGCGCTGCCGTCAAAGACATTCTGCTTTCGAACCCGGATGGACTGCACGAAGTGATCCGCGCGGTGATGCAGGAGGTGCTCGAGGCCGAGATGGACGAGGCGCTTGGTGCTTCGAAAAGCGAACGCACGCCGGAGCGGCTGGGCTACCGCTCGGGCTACTATGGCCGCACCCTTGTCACGCGTGTCGGCAAGCTTGAGCTGCGGGTTCCGCAGGACCGCTCGGGGCGCTTCTCGACCGAATTGTTCGAGCGCTACCAGCGTTCGGAGCGAGCCTTGGTGGCGACGCTGGCCGAGATGTATGTGCAGGGTGTGTCGACCAGGAAGGTGAAGGCGATCACCGAGGAGCTGTGCGGTCATGCGTTTTCGGCCTCGTCGATCTCGGCCATCAACAAGCGGCTGGACGAGAGCCTCGCTGCCTTTGCCAGGCGCCCCCTTCAAGAGCCGTTCCCTTACCTCATCCTCGACGCGCGCTATGAGAAGGTGCGTGAAGCCGGCGTCGTCATGAGCCAGGCGGTGCTGATCGCTGTCGGCATCGACTGGGACGGAAGGCGCCAGATCCTGGCTGTGGAGATGGCCAATCGCGAGAGCCGTTCGGCCTGGAAAGACTTTCTCGTCTCGCTGAAGGCGCGCGGCCTCAAGGGTGTCGAGCTGGTCGTCTCCGACGACCATGCCGGCCTCGTGGCGGCGATCGGTGAGGTGATCCCGGAAGCGGCATGGCAACGCTGCTACGTCCACTTCCTCAGGAACGCGCTCGATCATCTGCCGCGCAAGCACGGCGACGACTGTCTGCAGGAACTGCGCTGGCTCTACGACCGGCGCGATCTCGCTGAGGCCAAGGCCGATCTCGCCGCATGGCTCGCCAAATGGTCGCCTCGTTATCCGCGCCTGACAGGCTGGGCCGAGGATGCCATCGAACAGACCCTGACCTTCTTCAGGCTGCCGAGACAGCACCACAAGCATCTCAAGTCCACCAACATGCTCGAACGGCTCAACGAGGAAATCCGCCGGCGCACCTATGTCGTGCGCATCTTCCCCAACGCCGAAAGCTGCCTGCGCCTCGTCAGGGCCTTGGCTGTCGAGACCAACGAAAACTGGATGGAGGCCAACCGCTACATCAACATGGACGACCTGCGCGAGCACAAGAAGCTCGCTCTGCGCCAAGCCGCATGACCAGCATCGTGGCCGCCCCAATTTGCAGAACTTGACGCACACAACCTGAACAAGCCGCGGTTGGGAACCCACCATCCGCGCGGCTGCCGCGCCATCAACCGCCCACGCGCAAAACTACCCTGCGCGGCCGGAAGCGAATCGAACGTCCATATCGCACGCTCGCCACTGACTTCGATCACCTCGAGATCGCTGAACGACATTACCGCATCGGGATTGTCATCCAGGGCCTTCACCAGTGCTTCCACGTAGGTCGGATCGATGATGTCGTCATGAAAGGCAAAGAACATCAACTCGCCGGTGGCATTGGCCATGAGGTCGTTGGAATTTTTCAGCCAGCCCAGATTCTGCTTTCGGCGCAGGATACGGACATTGTCACGGGTGCTTGCGAATGCCGAAACGATGTCGAACGTCGTATCCGTCGAGTTATCCTCGCCGACCAGGATCTCGATATCGTCCCAGGTCTGCGCGGCAAGGCTGTCCAGGTTGCGCGAAATGAATGCGGATGAATTGTAACACGGCACCAGAGCAGTGACCTTGGGCCGCCAACCGGATACGGCCTGATGTGTGCGACCCTGTCCTGTTCCATCCATTTCAGTCGACCCCGCAAATCTGGGTTACCAGGCGTTCCGCGAGCCACGGCGCCGTCGAGTATTTTCCGGTGTCGACGGAAATGTAGCTGCCCAGGCGATTGACCCGAATTGATCCCGCCGGTGGATCGTGGCGTTCGGATCGCTGAGCGAACCGCGGCCCTGTGCAAAGACGAAACCGCCACGCACCTCAAGTTCTTCGGCGTCATCGAACAGACAGGAAACGCTTGGCACAAGCTCGACGAGCCGGGCGCGAACGTCAGCGATGAAGCGCCGCCTTGCCTCAGCATCCAGCGTGCTCGGCGTTCCGATCGACAATTCGCCGCTTTCGGCAAGAAGGCCGCTCGGATACCACGAGAGATAGAAGTTGCGTCCGTCGTAATTCTTTATGTCGCCAAACGGACCAAGGGCGACGACCGCACACGGGACGTCAACCGGCTGCCTTGTGCGGCCGAACAGGCAAAGGCGGTATCTGTGCGACCAGCCCGGGACCGGCTCCACGCCAGCCGTGCGATCGACAGCCAATCGCCCCTCCCACAGGCAATTGACGACGATGTCGAATGCCTCGCTTTTCTCGCCTTCGACTGTAATGCGCCATTGGCCGTCAATCCCGTCTTTCGGCGCTGCCGATAGGATCTTGGCAGCCATCCGCAGGCTGATGTTGGGTTCGCTTTTGAGCACCTCGCAAAGCCGGTCGGCAATCCAGCGCGTGTTGACGGATCGCTCTGGCACCTTGAAACCGTCGATGACTTCATCCGAGTTGGTGATACCGGCCAATTCCGCTCTGGAGAGCCTTTTCGAGCGCGCCGCCGACACATCGACGAGATAGTGGGCGGCATCGGCATGGCTGTGCAGCAACGCATCCACGCGTTCAAATATCTTCCCCAGTTGCTCAGCGCCTACGATCGAGTTGCGATGAACCAGATACAGATCGTCCGAGATCGTCGTGTGCGCTTCGAGATTGCTTTCGATCAACGCCGATGCCAGGTCGCCGAAACGAAGTCCTCCCGAAAGGAGGTGCCGGGCGGTCAACAGTGACGGATCGGCGCCGTAGAGATAGCCGAGGTGAATCTTGCCCTCGTTCCAGCGACTGGCACAGGCGAGCGGCTCGTTCTCTTTGTCGAAGAGGGAGACCACAAAGCCTTTGCGCGCCATCATGATAGCAAGGCAGCTGCCCATGATGCCCGCACCAAGGACGGCTATTCTGCCACGAACCGCTTTCATTCGCTGACGCACATAACGGCCTCTCCGTTCCCACGGTTATCAAGCTGGGTCCAATACGTAGTCGTCGGGATCGTATTCGGTATCGCACAAAACCAGCAGGGACGGGTTCTCACCCTCATATGTCTGCAGCGCCCATACTTCTGGCGCGATCAAGAGTGCGCGGTCCGATGCGATAAGTGACACGCGCTCGACTCGCTCCTGATAGCGAAGCTCAATGCCGATCTCACCTGAGAGCCGCATCATCAGCTGCCGGCCCGAGCGGTGAGAATGGCCACCCCGGACCGTTCCGCGCGGCGCTGTGACGACGAACGCCCGCACGGCATGGAAGTTGTAGCCGGCGAATTGGACGGCCGTCAGCATGCCTCTGAGATCGCATTGCGTCGTGGTCGGGATTTCGGCGACCTTGCCGCCGAACAGCATTCGATTCTGCATCCCGCAAGCGCCCCCGCCTCAAACCAGAGTCGAGTATATAGAGGATAGGCCTATACCAAAAGGCATAAGATACAATGACTTGAGCCGTGTTCTTGACCGATGGACATACGGCGAAAGTTGACAGGCCGCTTCAATCCCAGCTCGGGACTGCCGGCTTCCAGTCTATCTTGGTGGTTCGAAAAATTTGCGAAGAATGACAGGCCTTTGACGCTTGGCGGAATCTTCTGGTGCGCATCATGGCGCTCCCTTCAATCGGCCATCACGTCAAAGTAAAGGCCCGCCGGGAGCGGCGGGCCTCACGAAGTGCCTAAGTGGAAGCTCGGCACTTCAGATGATCCGGGGGTGTGGATCGCCCGCGAAGTTAGCCGCCGGCAGCCGCTCAAGCGACTTACAAATCGGTAATCTTCGCTTCGTGCGGCATCACGAGGGCAAGAAAAAGCCACGCGCTTTCAGCCGCTTGCGGACGTAAGCCGTGGTCGAGCCGGCTATCATTCAAGCAAAAGTGATGGGCCGTCATCGCGCGCCACGGTGATCGGAGCGACGGATCAAGACAGGGCGGAAAAGTGTGAAACGCAACACCGGCGCCGCCATGCGGCCCGTCGGGTTGTTCGCAAATCAGCGCCCCTGAAGCAAGGGAGGCGCCGGCGCAGACGAAGGCCCCCGGCCTCGCCTGCGTACGCGCCTGCTTAAGCGGCCTGCGGCCGCCGCATCCTTTCGACAAGCGCCTGCCGGTCCGGTCCGGCGAAAGGCTTGTCTATGGCGAGCAAGCCGTCAAGCAGCGCGAGAAGGTCGCGCGCGGCCGAAGACTTGCAGGAATAATAGACCATCTGACGATCGCGGCGGGTTTCGACCAGGCCAAACCTGCGCAGTTTGGCAAGGTGTTGCGACAGCGCCGATTGGCTGAGCTCGACCTTGTCGGCAAGGACGCCGACGGAGAGTTCGTTCTCGGCCAGGTAGTTCATGATGAGCAGACGTTTCTCGTTGCCCATCACCGCAAGAAAGGCTGCCGCACTTTCTGCGTTGGCAGTAAGTTTCTTCGTGACCATGTATTTCCCCATGTTCATGCTCTCCCGAAGGCCATGGGGGCGATGGCTTCAGAGTTCCAGAGCGTTGGTGACCTGCCCCGGGTACAAATCCGGGACCTGCCTGCTTCTTGTTTCGGCCAAAAATCCCGTCGTAACCCGGTTGCCACCACGTCGGGATCGCTGGCCTCGGACAGAGTGCGCGGCACTTTTGCTAGGCGCAAGTGTGCGTAGACTCGGAAAAATTCCGCGCTGCTAATGCGTATCAGCGCCGCGTCCATTCAGCAAGAATATATCGTGGCCCGAAAAAAGCGGCAAAGCCGAGGGGGTGGGTAGGAGCCAATGCGCTGCCCGCGCAATGGCCTGCCGAGCGCGAAGGACTCACCCTCAACCCAAAGCCGTGCTAATATTAGCCGGGGTACAAAGAGGGCGTAACAAGGCTCGAGGAGGAAGCCATGTCCATTGCGACCAGTCAGCGGAATACATTCACCCCCGACGAGACATCCATGCTTGGCCGCGTCTTCGACAATGGCAATTTCGAGGGCGAGACGGTCGAGCAGAAAGAGTCGCGCGCCTCGCGCATCATCGCCAACTATATGGCCGGCATCACCGACGAAGCGGAGCTGATCGAGCTTTCGCGAAGGCCGCTCGGAAGATAGCCGCGGGCGCAAGGCAGCCGACTTCACGCTCTGTTGAAACGCCGGGATGAAACCTCCTCAAAAGCCCGGCGTTTGATGTTGTCAAACGCATCAGGGCTTTCACGATGATCCAGGGATGGTTTTCCAGGCCGGTCGAAGTCGCGGTTGGCGTAGCCGGTTCGATCCGACACATATCCAATGCCGAGCAAGCCATTGAATTGCTGACTGGACAATGGCGCGATGCCGGCAGCGCACCACATGGCGCGGCATTGCGCGCCTGCCGGCGGGCGGTCAGAGGCGACGTCGCCGCTGACAACGCCAGGGATGCCTTCGTCAGCGCCGCGCGCGAGGCGCATGTGCTGGTCGAGTGAGCGTGGTTTTTGCGTGCTCCAAGAGGTGCGGGAGCGCCTTTGTCTCGAGACCGCAAAAACTTCGGAACCTAATGCGCGGTGGTTGGTTAATGCGCGGGTCCGCTGCTCGTCCGACGGACCCGCATCGGGCGCCGACCGGCGCCGATTGCTTGCTCAAAAAACGATCATAAGATTGGAGGAAGTGATGAACGATGTCTGGTTTTCCGAACCGGTCGTGATCGATTTCCAGCCAAACGGCCAACGCAAGGTATCCAGCTGCTTCGAAGCCATGGAGTGCCTCGATGAGCGGTGGCCGGGACAGGCGCGCGACGGCGCCTGGCGCTCGGCAAGCCGTGTGTCGCGACGCACTCGATGGCCTGCGCAGCCCCGTGGAAGCCCGCAAGACGCTGCGCAAAGCAGCCAAGGTCGCAGGGCTGCTTGCCTAAACACCGGAATTCCCCAGGTGCCCCGCCAGGGGCGCCAGCAGGCCCGTCGCGGTTCCCCATTGCCGCGGCGGGCTTGTGTTTATGAGCAATTCCAGGAAAAGTGTGAGCGGTTAAGTTCGGCGACTTCGCCGTAACCCTCCGTCCGGAATTGCGTAAAAACAGGAAGTTAGAGCGCTTCGCCGTTCGTGAAACGGTGAAACGCTCCATAGGCGAAGCGACGGCCGGCGCATACTCGGGATCGCGTTTGGCAACGCATCCAATGGGTTTACATGAAAACGCCGGCCGCTGGGCTTCGGGGTTGCCTGACCGGTTCAGGCCGCTTCATTTTCGTCGAGTCGCATCAGCGGTGACAACGCAAGGTCCGGGCCATGGTGAATGGGTGGTTACTATCCACAGGCCACTGCCGCAGGACCGCTCAGGCGAACCCACCGAGCACCTCCGGGAACTGGGCCGCCATCGCTCCCTCTTCCGCTTGCCTGGCAAAGATATCGTAGACCTTGCGGCCATCATAGCGGGCGCGGCGGCGAAGCCGCTCGCGGCTGTTCAGCAGGCTGCCGATTTTATCGAAGCGGCGGACAAAGCGCTTCATCAGTCCGCGCTCGAACGGCACGCGGCGTTGGAACGGCGCGCTCCACGGCGTATCCCTGGCCAGGTCGCGATAGATGTCGAGCGCGGCGAGCTCGACGCCGATCGGCACCTTGTCCCAAG
The DNA here is from genome assembly GCF_053005525.2 of Mesorhizobium sp. ORM8.1. Lineage (NCBI taxonomy): Bacteria > Pseudomonadati > Pseudomonadota > Alphaproteobacteria > Hyphomicrobiales > Phyllobacteriaceae > Mesorhizobium > Mesorhizobium sp. ORM8.1. Next base: position 1,073,461 of record NZ_CM132600.1, read on the forward strand.
GCTTGCCCCAGCTGAAATGCCGGGCAAGGGCCTCGCCGAAAGGCAGCTGCCAGCTGTAGTTCGTCATGACGTTCCACGCCGGGTGCAGCGTTTGCCATTTGCCCTGGAATGCGAGGTTCAGCGCACCCTGGTCCAATCCGTCGACGTGAAGCGAGGCAAAGTGGCGCGCCGCGCCCAGCAAGCCATCTTTCCTGACGCGCGGCAGGTCGAGCAAAAGTACGCCGGAGTTGAAGTATGGCGCGCCCGGCTGCATCGAAAGCCGTTTGCGGAATCCGGGTTCGAAATACGACTGGACATCGTGCGCCGCGAGCAGCGGCGCGTTGAGCGGCGTCTCGATCAGGTCGAGGATCGACCGGTTGAAGAGAACATCGCTGTCCAGATAGACAACCCGCTCGTAAGGGGTGAACTCAACCATCTCGTCGACGAAGAGCCGCATATACACGGCAAGGCTGAGGTGGCCCGGGGTAAACGCCACGCTGCGCATCATCTGTGACAGATCGATGATGCGGACACTGTCGCCCAGCAGCCGCCGCGCCGCGGCAAGGTCGTCCGCGCCGACATCCATCTGGAGGATAAAAGCGTCTATCGGCAGCGAAACGTCCAGCACCCGGCGCGCCGCAAGGCAGGCATAGGGAAAATACTTGGCGTCCGCCGCCAGAAAGAAACAGGACTTCGTCATTGGTGCCGGTCAATCGCAACCCATTTGCGTCGTTGCGCCGACTGCCACAAAATACCGCGCGATGAAAGCCTCGATCTGACCGGCACGCCAGATCATGACAGCGGGAGCCCTGTCCGCAGCGCGAGAAATGCGCTGCCTGACTGCAACGCATAACCCCCAAGCCTACGACCTTGTGTTCCCGGCAACGAGCTTGGCAATCGCTTCGTCAATGCCGGTGCGGCCTTTGCGCCTTTCAGCATTCGGATCACGGAAATCGATCCAGCCTTCGTTGAAGCCATCGATCATTTGCATGCGCATCTCGGGATGGCGCATGGCCTGATCGCGGAAGATCTTCTCCCAGCAGTCGCGTGGAACGGTGCTGGCGAAGGTTTAGGTCCAGAGGCTTTGTTACGGGGAATATCCAGAGATAGGGATGAACACCCCGAGACCGGGCTTCCGCTTGGCGCGCCCCAATCGAGGCGAACCGTTTTGTTACGGAGGGGCGAATAGGCCGGCGCCGCCCTGCCAACAAAAAGCCGCCGAGCGAGGCCCGGCGGCGTTTCGTTCACCATCTGGTCGGTTGGTCCCGCCTTAAGGGGTTGTTGTCGATGTGGGTGCCGCGGCAGCGGCAGCGGCGTCGATCTTGCCCGCCAGCGTATCCTTGGCCCAGGCAGTGACCTGGGCATCGACCGGCTTGTTGGCCATGTCCGCAAGGGCCGCGTCCAAAGACGCGTCGGTGGGGGCCGGAGCATTGGCAGCCGCGGTCTGCGCGTCCGCCAGCGCCGCGTTAGCGGCATCAAGCGCCGCCTGCGCATCAGCGAGCTGTTGCGGAGTCGGGACGTCGGCGGGCAGGGTATTCGGATCAGCCGCGGCCGCATTCAGCGCGTCGAGCTTTGCCTGGGCGTCGGCCACGCCCTGAGTAGCGGCGTCAACCGCTGCCTGCGCGTTCTGGGCTGCCGCGGCTTGCGTCACATAGTCCTGGACGCCAGCGAACTTCTTGCTCTTGGAATTCATGTAGGCTTGAAAGTTGCGCTGCAGCGAATTCAGCCGGCCAAGCTTGGCATGAATGTTCTTTTCCTTGGGCGTGGCGGCCGTCGTGGTATCGTCGGTTGCCGCATCATCGGTCGAGCTGTCGTCGGACGCGCCGACATCGGCGCTCTTGTTGTGTCCCGGAGCCGAAGCAGATTTGCCGTGCGAGGCGCCGCTGTTTCCATTGCCGTTGCCGCCGGCATTGCCACCGCCGTTGCCGCCATTGCTGTTGCCGCCGCCATTCCCGTGGCCGCCATTCCCGTGGCCGCCGCCATTTCCGCCGGCGCCGGCAAGGGCGGGGGCGGTCGCGAGCGCGAGAATCGCCAGGGATGCCATAAGTGCGTTTCGCAATGTCATGGTGCTTCTCCGCAGATGAATCGTTGCATGCCCCAACCGCTAGGCAAACCACTATGAGGATTTCCTAACGGCATCGGATAAACTTTAGGCAATTGCGGTTGCAAAACGAGAGCGGGACAGGCGCCTTCACGCAGTTTTCGCAGAGAACCAGGTTAAGCCATTGAAATCCCACGAAAATGCAAAGGGCTTAGCAGTTTGGGCCGTTTGAAACAAAGAGGGCCTCTGTCGTGCCGGACCATGGTCCTAGAGAGGTAGTCGGCCACCAGATTCGTGCAATCGGGAACAGCCAAGCTTCGGAAGCCTGGCGAGAGGGCACGCGTCGCGGCAAGTGCCTGCTTATCAGTTTGGACAACGACCCAACCAGTTCCGAAGCTCACCGGAGAAGGCGACGAAGCAATCTCCTAGACATGGTGCTACGCAGCGCCGCTTGGGGCCAAAAGTGTTACCCATGTCTCCAGTATAAACCGTAACCTATGTGTCCGGAACGGACATGCCAAACGGCGACTGGCAACAACCCGTTAACGCCCTTTTACCGGCGCGCGTGGGTATGACGGCGGCCATCATCTCAAGGCCGCGAGCGGTGCGAATGGGTCAAACAGCACGAGCAGCAAAGAGCCTATCGCGATCGCCAGGAATAGACAGGCTAGCACCTCTAACGGCCTGTGCGTCCAGTGCGTTGGAAGGGCCGGCGCCTGCGCCCACGCCGTCCATGGTGATTCCGCACGCTCTGCTTTCCGCGCTCGTTTTATATCCAGCCGCTGCTGAGCGAATTGCTGCCGGGTTTGTTTGGATGAAGAGAGCGAGTTGTCTTGAAGCCAGGCTTTAAATTTGCCGGCGTGGACGTTCACTCTGATAGAGGGAAAGCCTTGGCGGCGTTGCTCAGCTTCAAACGCTTTGAAATTGTCCCACCACTCCTCCCATGTCGGCGGCAGATCACCCGTTTCCGAAAGCTTGAGGATGAGTGCGTAATCACGAGGTTTGTAAACCGGAGCGGCAGGCCATTTACCGGTGTCCGTCATCGCCCTGCCTTGCGCCAGCCGGCTGCCACCGCTTCCTCTTCAGAGCATAGCGGCTCCGCAACCGCCGGCGGATCTCGCAGGGCAGCAGCGATGTCATCGAAGGGCCGTTCCATGTCCAAAACATAGATCGGAACCGAGAATCTGTGAATCCCTGTTTAAGTAAGCCAGGCTTCATCAAAATGGACGACGACATAGTTCACACGAAGGTATGGAATCGATGAACTGAGAAAACTTTAGGATGTTCGAGGTTGCAGGCATGTGTTGGCTGGAAGATCGCCGAGGTGCGTGGTCCGCGAAATCGATCATTGAGCTTGAACGCGCTGAGCGCGCCGCCAAGACGGCCAGATTGAAATCGCTTCGTATGGTCCAGATTTTGCCAGAGGCTGACACGCACGATTCGTTGAACGAGGAACTCGACTGCTCGGTGCTTGTCGCAGCAATTTATTTTTGCCCTGAATCAGTAGGAAGTTATGACCGCTTACGTCCGACAGCGGCTCGCGGAAATTGGCGCTGATCCAGCACTCCGTCGAGGGCCGATCAACGAGATTTCTTCCCACGACCAACGGAATTTAGCCGCTGATTTACTTTCGGGCCTGGGGTATAGGATACGGCTATTGATTATTGTCCATTTGCTGGACAAGGAAAGGAGTGTTGCGGATTTAGTTTCCCGGATTAAATGCAGCCAGGCCACTCTGTCGCAACATTTAAGCAAGTTGCTTGAAGTCGGTATCGTCGAGGGACGTTACCATCGTGGTCGGCGGTACTATTCGTGCAAATCGGAAGAAGCCAAACAGGTGGTCCGTTTGCTAGATCGCCTCGCTACAAATGAAATGATCCCAAGAGCCAAGGCGGTTGCCGGTGAGCTATAGCGCATATAAGCAATCTCCAATATACTGCGCCGCAGCGTTGGGACCCTGACCTGATGTTGCACTGGCGGATGGCAGAATTCAGGGAGAGACGCGACCCGCTGGCTTCGGTTGGCGGGTTTTTTATTTGCGCTTCGGAAAATCAATGACCTGTGCCTCGGGCAGGGGCTTCAACGGCACATGCCCCGGCTGTTCGTGATAGAAGACCTGGCGTAGGTCGTGCTGATCGACTTTCTGCCCGCAATATGGGCAAGGATAGAAATAGTCCTCTTCGCGCGCCGGCTCGCCGCCGTGTCGCTTGCCAGGGATTGGCGAGCCGAGATCGGAGAGCTTCATGTCGGTTTGTCCACCAGCGGCGTCTTTCTCGTCGGCGGCTTGTAGGCATTCACTAACGTCGCTGCCTGCATTGGGATCTGATCAAGGTGATCTATTGCCATGTGGCGCGCCGCCGGCCGCGATGATCGGGACCTGCAGTTTCCACAAACCACGCGGTTACGCCGGAGAAGCGACAAGGCTGGACGCCCGGAGGACCAAAGTCTGACTCGCACGAGCATTGGGCCCGACCGGTAACAAACGCTTTCTTGGCAGGCGGGTTGGAGGGTAAAAGAATCCCACCAATGCAAACGCATGCGGCATCGGGGACCGAAAAGTGATCATCGAGCTATTTGGCCCAGCCGGCTCAGGTAAGACGACTTTCGCACATGCGCTTCAACGTCATCTGCAATTACAGGGCTTCATCGCCAAGGTAATGCTTTCATATGAACCTGGTGTCCATCACTCACCGCTGGACCCTGGTGGGTTCTGGTATGCACTACACCGTGTCGCCATATCAACGATCCGGACTGCCGCCTTTGCCTGTCGTCCTATCGACAACGCCAAAGGGTTCAGACTGGCCGCCAGGCTGATATGGATTCTGGCGCCGAGAAATCCGATCTGGCTGATCAGGTTCAGCCAGTATCTCATGACTCTCTCCCACGTTTGGCATCAGCCGTACGACGCTCGTCAGATTGTGATCTTCGACCAAGGTTTTATCCAGCTTGTCTGTTCATTAGGCCAGTTCAGCGGAGTTTCGGACGCAGAGAAACTTCGATCTGCCTTGGCACTGATCCCGCCATCGCATCTTGTCATAGCTACCAACGCGGCCGAGCCATTGCTGTCAAAGCGCCTGAGTGACCGGCTCCTTCAGCAAACCTATATGGAGCGCCTGTTCGAGGCGGATTGCAGTGCCAACCTGCAGTCGATCCAAATAATTGAGCAGGTTAAAAGCATCCTTCTCGGCAGCGGCAGATTCATATTAAGCATCGATACGTCGGATGAAGGCGGTCTCCAGGAAGGTGTAGCTCGTGTAGCAAGGGAGATTGGCGCGGCATGGCCGGCTCATGATAGGCGGTTGCCTGGAGGTTCGCGCGGTTCGAGGAAAAAGCAAGCTCAGGCGTAAAGGAGAGATTGCACCTGAAAACTGACACCGCGCTGACACAGCCGGAACTAGATACACGCACCCGGACATTGACAGCAGCAAAAACCAGCAAAATCAGCAGTTTATTGGCGATCCCGACAGGATTCGAACCTGTGACCATCGGCTTAGAAGGCCGGTGCTCTATCCAGCTGAGCTACGGGACCGTCGGCCGGCCGGGCCGGCTGGTGCGCTAGACGCCAGGCGACGCAAAGACTCGGGTGGTCAGTGCGTCCAGGGCGTCCTGCGGTCATAGCGGAAATTGTCGGAATAGGAAATCTGCCGGCGCTTGGTCTCTTTCGGTTCCTCGACGCGATAGGCGATCTTTTCCTTGTCGGCGTAGGCCATCGCCTCTTCCTTCGTCTCGAAGGTAAGCTTCACCTGGCTCAGCATGTCGCCCGAGGTGGTGTAGCCCATCAAGGGATCGATCTTCTTGCGCTGTGCCGGATCGAACTCCAGCACCCAATGTCCGGTCTTGGCCTTGCCGGACTGCATCGCGGTTTTGGCTGGACTGAAAATGCGCGCGGACATGACCACCTCGTTGTCGCCCCGAAAACCGGGCACCCTTCCCGAAGCGCCCGAGCCTGCCGGTTTCCGGCCTGAACTCGCGCGCCAATCCGTCAATACTGTGCAACCGCGCCGACGGCAAGGCCGCAGGCGCCTGATGCACGTAGCGAGGGTTGCGGAACCTGACGCTCTGCCCGGCATTATCCGAACGTCAGCCGGCCGCTTCCGCCAGACAATGTGGACGGCGTGCGACCGCTTCCCCTGAGCCATATCAAAACCGGACGTTCCCCATGACCAATGCAACCGAACATGCCGTCCTCCAGGTCGCCGTCCTTGTCGGCAGCCTTCGCGCCCAGTCCTTCAGCCGCAAGATCGCCAAGGCGCTTGCCGCGCGAGCGCCGGATTCGCTGCGTTGCCGTTTCGTCGAGATCGGCGAATTGCCCCACTACAACGAGGACCTCGACGGCGACGAGCCGCCAGCGGCATGGTCGGCCTTCCGCGCCGCGATCCGCGAATGCGACGCCGTCCTGTTCGTCACGCCCGAATACAACCGCTCGATCCCAGGCTGCCTGAAGAATGCGCTCGATGTCGGCTCGCGCCCTTCGGGCAAAAGCGTCTACAAAGGCCTGCCCGCCGGCGTCGTCAGCGTCACGCCCTACAAGCTCGGCGCTTTCGGCGCCAACCATGCCTTGCGCCAGACCTTTGTGTTCCTCGACATGCCGGTGATGCAGCAGCCGGAAGCCTATATCGGCACCGTCGGCGAGCTGCTCGACGATAAGGGCGCTGTGAAAAACAGCGAAACCGCAGATTTCCTGGAAAAGTTCATGGGCGCGCTGGAAAACTGGATCAACACTGTTCGTCCCGGCAGCTCGGCCTTCGACGCCTTCATGAAGGAACGGCAGAAGATCGCGGCGGACTATGTCAATGGCGACGCCACCTCGCTCAAGGCCATCGTCACCCATTCGGAACCGGCAACCTTCTTTTCGCCGCGCGGCGACCATCTCGAAGGCGCCGACGCGGTTGCCGGCCGCTACGAGCGCGATGCGGCGAGCTTCCACAAAGGCGGCAGCACCGACCTGGAGGTGCTGCAGTCATCGGCAAGCGGCGAACTGGCTTTCTGGAGCGGCCTTCAGCACGCCAAGGCGCGGATGGGCAAGAACGGCGATGCGACCGACATGACCTTGCGGGTGACGGAGGTGTTCCGGTTGGAGGACGGCGCCTTCAAGCTGGTGCATCGGCACGCCGATCCTGTTCATTAGCCGGCGCTTGCCAACTCCGCGACACAATGCCGAGCTTGTTTGCAACGAGCGCCTATTCCCTTTGCCGTGCGAGCGGCATATGTCGGATACATGGCCGTGTCAGATGAGGCCATGACGAAGATTAAGACCAGAATGGGCATGGAAGCGGAAATCGCGCCGGGCTGGAGCGACGAGCCGGCGATCCTCGACGGCGCGATCGTCATTGGCGCGGGCGCCGCTGGGCTTGCCGTTGCCCATGCGCTGATCGACGTCGGCATCGCAACCGAGGTGCTGGAGCGCGAAGGGCGGCTGGCCGAGCCCTGGCATCGCCGGCACGACAATCTGCATCTCAACACGCATCGCGACCTTTCTTCGCTGCCGGGCGTATCCTATCCGGCAGGGACGCCGGCTTTTCCACACCGCAGCACTGTCATTGCCCATCTCAACGACTTCGCCAAGACGCACCGGCTGCCGATCAGCTTCGGGGTCAGCGTCGAGGAGATCGAATTTCGCGGCGACCACTGGTTGTTGCGGACAAATATCGGCCTGAAAGCGGCGCGCCATGTGGTGATCGCCACCGGACGCGACCAGCATCCCTTCATCCCGTCCTGGAAAGGCATGCAGGATTTTTCGGGGTCGATCCTCCATTCGGCCGGTTTCGGCCGGGCAAGCGACTATGTCGGCAAGAAGGTGCTGGTGATCGGCGCCGGCAATTCCGGCTTCGACGCGCTCAACCATCTTTCCCATGTCGAGACCGGCCAGATGTGGCTGTCGGCGCGCAACGGTCCCTCGCTGCTGCCGAAGCGCATCGGCCAGATCGCCGTGCATCGCTTCTCGCCGATAATAGCGAGCCTGCCCACCAGATTGGCGGATGCGGCCATGGCGGCAACGCAACGCCTGGTGTTCGGCGATCTCACGAAATACGGCCTGCCTCCTGCCCCGTCCGGCGGCGCCAGCCGGCTGGGCTCCGACTATACCGCGATCGCCGCCGATGACGGCGCCGTCGACGCCATCAAGGCGGGACGCATCATCGTCGTGCCGCAAATAAGCGAATTCAGGCATGACGGCGTCATCCTCGACAATGGCCAGGCGATCGCGCCCGATGTCGTGATTGCCGCGACCGGCTACCGTACCGGGTTGGAGACGATGCTGGGCAGGCTCGGCGTACTCGATGGCAAGGGCGTGCCGCTGTTCAACGGCGCGGCCAGCGACCCGAAGCTGCCTGGGCTGTGGTTCACCGGCATGCGGCCAAGCATCCGCGGCTGCTTTGCCAATGCGAGGATCCAGGGCGCGGCGATCGCCAAGAAGGCCGCAAGACAGAAGCGCTAGGCAACGTCGCCAAGAAACGAAACCGGGCCGCGCGCTATTCAACACTGCGGCATCCGCATACCGATAGCGGTATCGACGACGCCGCCGATTTGTGTTGCCTTCCGGGCGTGCGCCCCCTATACGCCGCGTGACCTCGGAGTGTAGCGCAGCCTGGTAGCGCACCTGATTTGGGATCAGGGGGTCGCAGGTTCGAGTCCTGCCACTCCGACCATCACCCTCTTGTACATCGCGAAGCGGCCTGAGAGCAGCCGGTGAACCGGCTACAACGCGCCGTCAATGTCGGTTTTCGAAAAATCGTCACCGACATAGAGCAGTCGGCAGCCGCGATCCTTCGCCGCTTCATAAGCGAAGCAATCACCGAAATCGAGCGCCGCGGCGTGAATACCCTTGCCCCATTGGGCGTAAGCATCGGCAACGCGGCGCGCGACACCTTCCGTCACCGGCGCGATTTCGAAGCCGAGCCCATCGAGCAGGGACTGCGCCTCTTCGGCCACCCCCGTCGTGCGGCGACGATCAACAGTTCAGCCACGGTACCTGCCGATATCAGAAGCTCGTCCTCTCGTTCGAGCGCCACCATGCAGGCGTCCGCCGCCGGTTCGTTGAGGACAATCGCCATCAAGGCGGAGGTGTCGACCGCGATCATCCGAAAATCATTCCGGCAGACCGTCATCACCGTAGAGGAAATCCTGGCTATTCGCGGCGGACGGTCCGGCGCTGGCCTTGGCTGCGCCTGCAACCCGGGCAGCTTCGAGCAAGGCTCGGCGACCCTTTCTGTCCGGTGCGGATCGCACAGGAATCAGGCGCACCGCCGCATGGCCGTGGCGCGTCAGGATGATCTCATCCCCTGCCTCGGCCCGGCGCACCAATTCAGTGAGTTGCCCCTTTGCATCCGTTACGGATATTTGCATGACAGCTCCGGACGACCCATCGTCTGGTCCAGATAAATAGACCATTTTATGGTCCATTTCAATATCGGAGCGCGTTCACACGGCGGTAAACCCGCCGGGCGAGAACCCCAATCTCGAGCCCGGCGAGCCTACAACCCGATCTGGAACGCGACCGGGACCGGGGTCAGCCGGCAATTTTGTGTTGCAAGAGCGATGCCATCGACCCGGTCCCGAAATGGGACAGATCAGGAGGCACTCCGCCATGGGTCGATGACGGGAACGGCCGCCGCGTGGAAGGGCGCGGTGTCGCGCGATGCAACATGAAAGCCCTTTGCGGCGGCAATTGCAGCGCAGCGGAGGCCTTGCGACATCAGATCGAGGAGCGTCCGTTCGGCCGGGTCGTGCTGAAGATCTGACGCAAGACGCAACGCAGCTCGGATAATCCCTCGCCTCCGGCTCGGTTGCCGGTCTAAACTTGCCGCAAAAGAGGGATTCTGGATGCCTGGTCTCGAGGCGTTGCTGTCGCTGGTTGGCCCGGCCTACCTGGCCTATTACGGCTTCACGGTTCCGGTCATGGTCATCTGGGCAATCCTGTGCGCTGCCTTGTGGATCTGGAACAACCGGCCGAGCAAGAGGCAGGATGGCCGCGCCTCCCGGTCGTGGCCCGCCAGCCTGATGTTCTTTGCCGTCGTCGCCGCCTGCTACGTGGCGGTGCATACGGGGGTCTACTTGCTGGTCCGGCATCTGGCCGGGCTGTGGGCGGTGTAAGAGAGCCGCTCCCTTCCCCGCGTCTTAAATATCGAATTCGCCCTGCCCTTCATCCATCGCGCCGACGGTCTCGGCGGCAAGCGCGCGGGTGATCGGCGTCTTGCGTTCGAGGCCCGCGCGGTCGAGGCGCTCGACGACGCGCATGGCTGTCGCCAGCGAGCGCTCGATGCGGCGCACCAGATACTGCACGACATGCGGCTCGACCTCGACCTGGCGGTCGGCGAAGAGCTTTGTGATGACGCCGGCAAGCAGAAGGTCGTCCGGCTCGTGGATCTCGACCGTCGCCGCCGCCTTCAGCCGCGAGATCAGGTCGGGCAGCGCGACGCGCCAGGCCGATGGAAAACGCCGCGCGGTCAACAGCAGCGTCGAATCGGCGCCACGTACGCTGTTGATCAGGTGGAACAGGCCCGGCTCGTCGATCGGCCCGTTGTCGACATCGTCGATGAGCGCCGGCCTGGCGCCGAGCCCGGCAATGTGCTCGCCGATGCGGGCTGGGTCGATGGCGACGGCATGCACCCGCTCCTGCCAGATCTGGGCGAGATGCGTCTTGCCGGAGCCGGGCGGACCAGCCAGCACCACCACCGGCGAAGGCCAGTCCGGCCAGCGGTCGATCAGTGACGCCGCCTGCGCATTGGTGCCGGAGACGACGAGCTCATCGCGCGAATAGCCGGTGCCGTGGCCGAGATCGAGCGGCAATTGGCGCGGCGGATTGGTTGGCTGAGCAGCCATTTCAGCCCCGCGTCGAGCGATGGCCACCGCCGCGATCGGCGGGCAATGGCGGCGCCGGCTCGTTGGCGTGGCCCTTGTAAAGCGGCGATTGCAGATAGCGGGAAATGGCGAAGCGCACCAGAACGGCGATCGCCGCAGAAGCCGGTACGGCAATCAGCAGGCCGACGAAGCCGAACAGTGCGCCGAAGGCAAACAGCGCGAACATCAGCCAGACCGGATGCAGACCGACGCTTTTGCCGACCAGCCTCGGCTGCAGGATGTTGCCCTCGATGAACTGGCCGACGAAGAACACGCAGGCCACCGCCGCCACCATGGTCCAGTCCGGCCAGAACTGGACGAAGGCGACGCCGACGGCAAGCACCAGCCCGGTCAGCGAACCGACATAGGGAATGAAGGAGATCAGGCCGGCGAAGAAGCCGATAAGGATGGCGAAGTTCAAGCCGGTGAGCGTGAGCCCGGTGGCATACATGGCGCCGAGCACCAGGCACAGCGTGCCCTGCCCGCGCACGAAGCCGGCGGTGGCGGTGTTGATGTCGCGGGCGAGCGAACGCACCGTCTCGACATGATCGCGCGGCACCCAGCTGTCGACCTCGGCCACCATGCGATCCCAGTCGAGCAGCATATAGAAGGCGACGACCGGGGTGACGACGAACAGGCTGACCAGCGAGACCAGCGCCACGCCCGAGCTCCAGATCGAGGTGAAGACGGTGGTCAAGAGGCTGAAGCCGGAACTGAGCAGCGAGTTCAACCCGTCACGCAAGCTGCCGGCGTTGACGCCGAAGCGCTGCTCCAGCCATTTCGGGTCGATGCTGGTGATCAGCGATTGCAGGCGGGTCAGATAGTCCGGCAGCTTGCGGCCGAAATCGGCCATCTGCGTCGTCAACACGGGCACCAGGATGACGAAAGCCAGCACCACGACGATGATGAAGGCGATGAGGATAACAACCGTCGCCATCAGCCTGGAGAGGCCCAGACGCTGCAGCCAGTCGGCGACCGGATCGAGGAAATAGGCCAGCACCATGCCCGCCACGAAAGGCAAGAGGATGTTCGAGAAGAGATAGAGGAAGAGGGCCAGGAAAACGGCCGAGCCCAACCAGAAGAAGATCTGGCGGCGGAGCGCACCGGTTCCGTCTTCAGCCGCCGCCGCGCTGTTGTCAGGTGCCCGTGTTGGTGCTGCCTGTGTTGGTGCTGCCCGTCTTGGGGTCGCTCGGCTGGGAGCCTTCGCCATAACCACTCATATGCCTTAGCCAGGCCACGAGATAGGCCGCGGCCGAAGCCACGGTCAAGACCCCGGTCAGCAATATGAGGGCCAAGCGCAACGGACCAAGGTGGATGGAGAAGGCCAGTTCGCCGAGCACAAGAGCTGCCAGCACGATCTGCGCGGCGGTGTTGGCCTTCGACACAAAGAGCGGCTTCATCTCGACGGGATGGCTCATGACGCTCGACAAAAGCACCGCGCAGACGATCAGCCCATCGCGCGAGACCATGGTCACCACCAGCCATAGCGGCAGTTCGCCGGCAAAGCCCATGTCGATGAACACCGACACCAGCAGAAGCTTGTCGGCAATCGGATCGAGATAGGCGCCGAGCCGGGAGAACTGGTTCCAGCGGCGGGCGATGAAGCCGTCGACGCCGTCGGAGATGCCGGCGACCACGAAGCCCGCGAAGGCCCAGTCCCAGCGCATGTTCAGCATCGCCAGCACCACGGCGGGCACCAGCAGCAGCCGCATGATCGTGATCAGGTTGGGAATGGTCACCCTTATATCCAGTTGTCGGTTGGTCGCGAGATAGATGATGGAGATGCCAAGGGCGCGCAAGGACCATGTGCCTATTCTCCGACGTCGACGATCGGCGAAAGCGACCATGATGGCATCTCCCCCTTGCGGGAGGATCGGCCCCGTCTTAGCCTTCGCCAATCGCCAACGATGGGCTAATTCGACACTTGATGTCCAAGGTTTTGTCCGTCGCGACAACCGTCATCCTTGCCCGGCGAAACCATTCATGCGAAGAGCCGGCAAGGACAACAGGGACGAGCCGACAATGAGCACGGGCGATCAGGCCAAGCGCAAGAACGGGCTCACTTATGCCGATGCGGGCGTCGACATCGATGCCGGCAATCTGATGGTCGAGAAGATCAAGCCGCTGGTGCGCGCCACGCGCCGGCCCGGCGCCGACGGCGAGATTGGCGGCTTCGGCGGGCTGTTCGATTTGAAGGCGGCCGGTTTCACCGACCCGGTGCTGGTCGCCGCCAATGACGGCGTCGGCACCAAGCTCAAGATCGCCATCGACGCCGGAAAACACGACACGATCGGCATCGACCTCGTCGCCATGTGCGTCAACGACCTCGTCGTGCAGGGCGCCGAGCCGCTGTTCTTCCTCGACTATTTCGCCACCGGCAAGCTCGACCCCGACCAGGGCGCGGCGATTGTCGGCGGCATCGCGCAAGGCTGCCGGCAGGCCGGCTGCGCGCTGATCGGCGGCGAGACGGCGGAAATGCCGGGCATGTATCACGACAAGGACTATGACCTCGCCGGCTTTGCCGTGGGCGCCGCCGAGCGCGGCCAGCTGCTGCCGACCGACGACATCGTCGAGGGCGACGTGCTGCTTGGCCTCGCCTCCTCCGGGCTCCATTCCAACGGCTTTTCACTGGTGCGCCGTATCGTGACCACCAGCGGCCTTGCCTGGAGCGATCCGGCGCCGTTCAACGACGAGCTGAGCCTCGCCGAGGCGCTGCTCGAGCCGACGCGCATTTATGTGAAGTCGATCCTGAAGGCGATCCGCAACACGCACGGCATCAAGGCGCTCGCCCACATCACCGGCGGCGGTTTCCCGGAAAACATCCCGCGCGTGCTGCCCAAGGATTTCTCGGCCGAGCTCGACCTGGCGGCAATCGACGTGCCGCCGGTGTTTTCCTGGCTGGCGAAAACCGGCGGCGTCGCGCCGGAAGAGATGATGCGCACCTTCAATTGCGGCATCGGCATGATCCTGGCGGTCGCTTCGGGCCAGGCGGCGCAAGTCGCCGCGGTGCTGCAGGAGGCCGGCGAGACGGTGACGACGATCGGCCGCATCGTGCCGCGACGCGACGCCGGCGTCATCTACAGGGGCTCGATCGGCCTATGAGCAGGAAACGTACGGTTGTTCTGATCTCGGGGCGCGGCTCCAACATGACGGCATTGATCGCGGCGGCCGGCGACCCCGCTTTTCCGGCCGAAATCGTCGGCGTCATTTCCGACCGGGCGAATGCCGCCGGCCTCGGCATCGCGCAATCGCGCGGCGTTGCCACCAAGGTGATCCAGCGCGCCGATTATCCAAGCAAGGATGCGCATGACGCCACGATCGATGCCGCACTCACCGGTTTCGGCGCCGAGATCGTTGCCCTGGCCGGCTATATGCGCATTCTGGGCCGCGGCCTGGTCGAGAAATGGCAAGGCCGCATGGTCAACATCCACCCTGCCCTGCTGCCGGCCTTCAAGGGCCTGGACACGCATGCGCGTGCCTTGCGCGCGGGCGTGCGCATCCATGGCTGCTCGGTGCATTTCGTCACGCCTGAGATGGATGACGGCCCGCTGATCGCGCAGGCCGCCGTGCCGGTGATGGTCGGCGACAATGAGGACACGTTGGCCGCGCGCGTGCTGAAGGTCGAGCACCGGCTCTATCCACTGGCGCTAGGGCTGGTCGCCGAAGGCAAGGCGCGGATGGAAAAGGGCCATACCGTGCTTGCCCATTTCGCCGACGATGCCGAGAACGCCACCTCGGTGGTGATGGCGCCGGACCCGCTGCGCGAGGAGAGACCTCGAACATCTGGCGCGGATCACGCCCTAGAGGCAGAGACAAGGTGTTACTCGGGATCCGAAGCCGTGGATATTTTCGACAGCGCGGTCCGGACCAAAGGCGATCTCGCGGGTGTCTTCGAGTATGAAGAGACCGGCGGGCTGGAAAGTGCCACGGCGTATTTCTATCTGCATCGGATGGAAGGCGAGACGGCCGGCTCGGTGCTCGGTGCAATCCATATCCGGTCGGGCCAGTTGGGCGATCGCGGAAGCAGATATCACCGTCAGGTGGGACAACGGCGAACAGCTGGTCGGCCTGTTTGTCTTCGGCACGCTGGTGGCAGCCTTCGATGCCGCGACAGGCGTGAAATATGGCGGCGAGTATGGCAAGGATTTCAATGCCGAGATTCCCTGGTCCTGAACAATGCCCGTGAAACAACTCCTTCTCCTGCGCCACGCCAAATCGAGTTGGGACGATCCCGACCTTGCCGATTTCGACCGGCCGCTCGGGCCGCGCGGACTGAAGACGGCGCCGCTGATCGGGCGTGAGCTTGCCCGGCGCGGCTGGCTGCCGGATCTGGCGCTGGTTTCGCCGGCTCTGCGCACCCGCGACACATGGCGACTGGTCGCGGTGGAATTGCCGACGCCTGTGCCGGTGGCGTTCGCCGAGGAGCTTTATGAGGCCGCGGCAGGCGCCATCCTGGCGCGCGTGCGGCAGGCGAAGGCGACCAGCCTGCTTGTGATCGGTCATAATCCCGGACTGCAGCAATTTGCGCTCCGGCTGGCCGGTGCGGGGTCGGACGAGAGCATGTTCAAGAAGATCGAGGCGAAGTTCCCGACGGCAGCGCTCGCCCGGTTCACGGTCGAGGACGATTGGCCGGACCTTGACTTCGGCGGCGCGCGGCTGACGCATTGCGTGAGGCCGAAGGATTTGGGGTAGGCAAAGACGCTGCTGATCTGCTCCCAGTCCATACACCCCTTTCAGCGCTTCATCGCCCCGCAAACAAAAAGCGGCGGAGCAAGCCCGCCGCTTTTTTGGCATTTGCGATGCGCGGAGCGATCAATTGCCCCAGATGCCCTGGCCCGGGTCCGGCCAGGCCTTGGAGCCGGGAGCGCCGGTCGTCATCGTGGTATCGACTTTGGCCTGCTTGGCAGTTTCACGCTTGCCGAGCGAACCCGTGTAGGCACTATCGACACCGGCTGTCGCCTGGTTGGCATTGTTGTCGCCATAATGGTCGCTGCCGGCGAAGGCCGAGCCCATGGCGAGAAGCATTGCGGCGGTGGTGAGAGCGATCCTGGTCATGTTCAATGTCCTTGTTCCTGTTGCTTGATCCACGGTGGCCTTGGGAGGATGGCCCCGCTGCCGACAAGACCCGCGGCGTCCAGGATTTATTCCCGGCGCGTTCGCTTTTTTAGCGGCCACAGCAGCGTCGGTTCGGACTTCGCTCGAAAAAAGACAAACGATTACAAATGCTTGTGATATAAATACTTGTGAAGTGATTTACATATTGCCGGTAGCCGGCTCCACAAAAGCAGAGCGGCGGGCCAAGCCCGCCGCTTTGAGGTCTGTCAAGACAGGACCGTTTAGTGGTTGCCGAACAGGTCGTGGTTGGCGCCCGTGACGACCGGCTTCTGAGCATTCGCATCCGACTTGATCGAAGCGGTGAACGAAGTGTCGACCGAAGCGGCCGGCTGGTTGGCATTGGCCGAGCCGTAGTGGTCGGAGCCGGCAAAAGCAGCGCCGGTGGCAACGAGAAGGGCGGCGGCGGTAAGAGCGATCTTGGTCATTTCAGGTACTCCAGATTTGAGGTTGTTGGTTGTTAGTGGTTGCCGAACAGGTCGTGGTTGGCGCCCGTGACGACCGGCTTCGGAGCATTCGCGTCCGACTTGATCGAAGCGGTGAACGAAGTGTCGACCGAAGCGGCCGGCTGGTTGGCATTGGCCGAGCCGTAATGGTCGGAGCCGGCAAAAGCAGCGCCGGTGGCAACGAGAAGGGCAGCGGCGGTAAGAGCGATCTTGGTCATTTTAAGTACTCCAGATTTGAGGTTGTTGATTGGATATCGGTCAGGCAGGGATGGGGTTAGTGGTTGCCCCAGTTGCCCTGGCCGGACTGCGGCTGGTTCGAAGAGGGCGTGATGTGGAGGTCACGCGTTTCGAAGCTGCGGATCGAGCCGGTGACGGTGTTGTCGACGTTACCGGCGGGAGCGGTGACGGCCGGCTGGTTGACGCCGTCGGAGCCGTAGTGGTCGGAGCCGGCGAAAGCGGCGCTTGTGGCAACCAGAAGGGCTGCAGCGGTAAGAGCGATCTTGTTCATTTTAGTTACTCCGGATTTGAGATTGATGGACGGTCAAGGCCGGGTCCGCTTAGCGGTTGCCCCAATTGCCCTGGCCGGATTGCGGCTGGTTCGAGTCCGGCGTGATCTTGAGGTCGCGCTGTTCGAACTTGTGGATCGAGCCGGTCACGGTGCGGTCAACGTTGCTCGAAGACTGGGTGACGGCAGGCTGGTTGACGTTGTCGGAGCCGTAGTGGTCGGAGCCGGCGAAAGCAGCGCCTGTGGCAACCAGAAGGGCAGCGGCGGCAAGAGCGATCTTGGTCATTTTAATACTCCAGATTTTCAAAGTCGTGTCCGTCTAGTGGCGTGCCTTGATGGAAATTCGCGTCGCTCGGACCACCCCGAAATGGGTCCGTCCTGTTGCCATTTCCAATCACGAAAATGTGCGAACCGAACCGTTCGGTTCGATCTTGAAATCACGTGATTGGTGCGTCTGCCATATTCTTTTTGTTTAATATCAAGCAGTTAGAGCAATGGTCGCGCTATGCGAGGCTCTGATTGGACGTACCAACGTTCACCTGGGCTACACGGACCGTCAACATTAATTGAACCGAACGGTTCGGTTTTATTGCTTGTCAGACCGATTGGGTGGCTCAACAGCCGCCGTGGCGGCTCCCGTGCCGGTGTTTGCCTTGCGGGCGGATCGATACTATCGGTTGATTTCCGGGGACCAATCCGGGCGCTGCCGCCGCGGCGAAGGCCGGCACAATGGGAGGACAACGACACGCGATGCGGCTGCTGCTTGTCGAGGACAATCGCGAATTGGCCGATTGGCTGAGCAAGACGCTGCGCCAGGCGAGCTATGTCGTCGACGTTGTCCATGACGGTGAGGATGTCGAGCATGCGCTGGCAGCGGGCGGTCACGCGCTTGTCATCCTCGACCTGGCCCTGCCACGCATGAGCGGGCTGGAAGTGCTGCGAATGCTGCGGGCGCGCGGCAATCGAGTGCCAGTGATCGTGCTGACCGCCAATGCCAGCCTCGACGGGCGGGTCAAGGGCCTCAACGAAGGCGCCGACGACTATCTGGCCAAACCGTTCCAGATCGAGGAGCTCGAAGCGCGCATCCGCGCGCAGCTGCGCCGTGCCAATGACCGGACCGCGCCTGTCGTTACCTGCGGCGACCTGGTCTTCGACACCAACACAAGGCTGTTTTCGCTTGCTGGCGAAACGCTCGCGCTGACACCACGCGAACACGCGGTGTTGGAGCAATTGATGGTCAAGGCGGGGCGCACGGTAAGCAAGGCGGCATTGTCGGCGGCGATCTACGATTTCGAAACCGACGCCGACCCCAGCGCCATCGAGATCTATGTGCACCGTGTGCGCAAGAAGCTCGAAGGATCGCGGGTCCGTATCGTCACGCTGCGCGGTCTCGGCTATCTTTTGCGTTATGAAGATTTGGCGCCATGACTATTAGACGCCATGACGATTTGGCGCCATGAGGATTAACAGTCTCCGCCTGCAGCTTCTGGCCTGGGTGGTGCTGCCGCTTGCCGGGCTCGCGACCATCAATCTGTGGACCAGCCACCGCAACGCGCTGGCCACCGCGGATCTGGTCACCGACCGGATGCTGCTGGGTTCGGCGCGAACCATTGCCGAGCAAATCGCCATGACCGACGGCGTGCTCGATGCCTCGATCCCGCCGGCGGCGATCGAGATGTTCGATACCGGCGATCGCGACAGCGTCTACTACCATGTCAGGACCTCCAAAGGGCGCCTGCTCACCGGCTATCCCGACCTGCCTGAGGCGAAGAACCCTGATACCGAGGCGGCCTACCGTGACCACTGGCTGAGACTGCTGACTTTCAGTCACGCGGTGGTCGGCGCCGGAGACGACTCGCCGATATCGGTTACCGTTGGCGTCACGCTCGCCGGTCACGACGCGATGGTGCGGCGTCTTTGGTTTGGCGCCTTTGCCCAGCAGCTGGCGCTGGTGGCGATTGCGGGGCTGTTCGTTCTGCTGGGTCTGCATCGTGGCCTTGCACCCCTGATCCGGTTGCGCGACGCGGTGCGCTCGCGCAGCCGCAGCGATCTCGACCCGGTCGAAGTGGCGGGCGCGCAGAACGAGATCCGCCCGCTGATCGACGCGCTGAACGCCTATATGGAGCGCGTGCGGGCACAGATGGCGGCGCAGCGCCGCTTCATCGCCAATGCGGCGCACCAGTTGCGCACCCCACTGGCGCTGCTGTCGACGCAGGCAAGCTACGCGCTTCGCGAAACCGTCGCCGACGCGCGCCAGGAAGCGCTGGTCGCGCTGCAGGCAAGCTCCGGCAAGCTGGCGCGACTGGCCGAACAGCTCTTGACCCTGTCGCGGGCCGAGCCGGGCAGCCGGCGGCCGCGCGCCGACCGCATCGACATGACCGAAGCCGCCCGCCAGGTGCTGGAAGCGCAGGCGCCGACTGCGATCGCCCGCAACATCGATCTGGGTCTCGAGGAGACCGGTCCGGTGCCGGTGATCGGCGACGGCACCATGCTGCGCGAAATGATCGTCAACCTCGTCGACAACGCGCTGCGCTACTCCATGGACGGCGGTAGTGTCACGGTGAAGCTGGCGACTGTCGACGACGAAGCCGTGCTGACGGTCGCCGATAACGGGCCCGGCATCCCGGTGGACGAACGAGAACACGTGTTCGAACGCTTCTACCGAATCGCCGGGTCGACCGAGGAAGGCAGCGGGCTCGGTCTCGCCATCGTGCGCGAGGTCGTCGAAAATGCCGGCGGCCGCGTCACCCTGGGGGATGGCGCGGCCGGCGGTCTGGTGGTTGAGGTGCGGCTGCCGCTGGCGGGCAGCTAGCTACCGCTCACTGCGTCTCGTGCAGCGGCTGGGGACGCCATTTCGCCAGGCGATCCTCGACCATGGTCATCAGATATTCGGCGCCGAGCGCAACCACCATGACGATGACGATCGCCGCGTACATGCCGGCGGCGTCAAAGGATCCCTTGGCGATGTTGATCAGCAGGCCGATGCCGAAGCGCGCGCCGACGAACTCGCCAACGATCGCACCGATGATGGCAAAGCCGAAGCTGACATGCAGGCTGGCGAAGATCCAGCTCATCGCCGAAGGGACGATCACCGAGCGTGTCAGCTGCCAGTTGGACGCGCCGAGGATGCGGGCATTGGCGATCATGGCCCTGTCGGCTTCCCGCACGCCCTGAAAGGCATTGTGGAAGACAACGAAGAAAACCATGACGAAGGCAAGCGCCACTTTCGAAGCGAGGCCAAGACCGAGGATCATGATGAAGATCGGCGCCAGAACAACGCGAGGGATAGAGTTGATCACCTTGATGTAGATGGAGAAAATGTCGGCGGCCATGCGGTTGCGGCCGAGCGCGACGCCGATGATGATGCCGGCGATCGAGCCGGTCACGAAGCCGATGACCGATTCCTCCATGGTGACATAGAGGTGATACCAGAGCGGCCCCTCGGACGTTCCTTCCGTCGTCCATTCATAGAGCCGCTGCGCGATCGCGCTCGGCATGGCGTAGAAGAACGGATCGATCCAGGCCATGCGCGCGGCAATTTCCCAAAGGCCGAGAAAGGCAACGAGAATGGCGACCCGCCAGAACATAACGGTGCGGCGGCGGTGCCGCGATGCCTTTGCCGCGGCCGCTTCGATTTCCGCGTCCGATGTTCCAGGCTTGAAAGCCCCTGCCCTGATGTCGATGGCGGCATCGGTCATGGCGGTTCTCCTCAGGCTGCCGCGCGCGCATAGCTGGTCTCGACCTCTTCCTTGAGATCGGCCCAGATGGTGCGCGAGTAATTGATGAAGCTCTGCTCGTAGCGGATATCGGCGACCACGCGCGGGCGCGGCAGGTCGATCGTATAGACCGACTTCACGGTGGCCGGCCCGGCGGTCAGGACATAGACCTTGTCGGCCAGCGCGATCGCCTCCTCAAGGTCATGCGTGACGAAGACCACGGAAGCCTTGGCCTCAGACCACAGGCGCAGCAGCTCCTCGTGCATCAGCACGCGTGTCTGCACATCAAGCGCCGAAAACGGCTCGTCCATAAGAAGGATTTCCGGACCATTTATGAAGGTCTGGGCAAGCGCCACGCGCTTGCGCATGCCGCCGGAAAGCTGATGCGGATAGTGCTGCTCGAAACGCGACAAGCCGACGCGCGCCAGCCAGTCACGCGCTGCGGCCGTGGCATCCGCCTTGGCTCGCCCGCGAAACAGCGGGCCGGCCATCACGTTCTCGATCACAGTCCGCCAGGGAAACAAGGCATCGCTTTGGAAAACAAAGCCGATGCGCGGATCTATCCCCTTGACGGGGGCGCCCATGACACGGACCTCGCCGGCACTTGGGCTTGCAAGCCCGGTGACAAGATTGAGGGTGGTGGACTTTCCGCAGCCGGTCGGACCGACAACGGCGACGAATTCGCCGCGCTCGACGGTCATGGTGAAATCGCGCAGCGCCGTCAGTGATTTGCCGGTGGGTGAAAGGAACCGCCGACTGACATTGATCAGTTCAATCGCTGGTGTGGTCTTTTCAGGGGTCATGGTGGAACTCCGGGTTCGAGCGGACGCCCGCCGTCGGGCTGAGCCGCCGGACGTGGAAAACCGGCGACTGCCGGCGCGATGTCGCGCATCGCGCCGGCGCGGCCTGCTACTTGGCGTTCTTGACGAATTCCGAGGTGTAGGTCTTGGCAAGGTCGATCTGCTTGCCCTGCAGTTCCTTCTTGAAGGCTGAAAGAACCGTCAGCACCGTCTCCGGGCCTCCTTCGGGCATTATCCCGTCGGGGGTGAACATTGCCTTGCCGGCATCGAGAGCCTTCACATAGCCTTCCTTGTCGCCGACATAATAGTCCTTCGGCATCTTGTCGGCGATTTCGGCGCCGCTATGCGTGTTGATGAATTTCTGCGTCTTGACGAAGGCATTGGCCAGCTTCTGCACGATGTCCTTGTGCGCTTCGACCCAGTCGGTCTGCATATAGAGGGATGCGGCCGGGTAAGTGCCGCCGAGCGCAGCCTTGGTGCCCTCCATTGTGCGCATATCGATCAGAACGGTCGCTTCGCCGGTCTTCAGCAGCCGGGTGATCGTCGGCTCGGTCGTCATGCCTGCCTGGATCTTGTCCTGCTGCATAGCGGCGATGAAGGTGGTGCCGGCGCCAACCGGGACCGAGGTAAATTCGCCGAGTTTCAAGCCGTTCTTGACGGCGAGATATTCCGTAAGAAAATTCGTCGACGAGCCCAGACCGGTCACGCCCAGGCTCTTTCCCTTGAAGTCGGCGGGTGATTTGATCTCCGGATGTTTCGTCGAAACAAGCTCGACTTCGCCCGGCGCCTGGCTGAACTGGACAATCGATTCAACGAACTTGCCTTTCGCCTGCAGGTCGATGCAATGGTCGTAGAAGCCGACGACGCCCTGCACGGCCCCGGCGAGCATCTCGTTCTCGGCGTCGACGCCGGCCGGCTCATTCAGCAATTCGACGTCGAGACCCTCGTCCTTGAAGTAGCCGAGCGCTTCGGTCAGCTTGGCAGGCAGATAGATCTGTTTCTCGTAGCCGCCGACCATGATGGAGACCTTCTCGTCGGCGCGCGCAGACGGCGCTGACAAGGCCATGGTGGCGACGAGTGCGGTTGTGGCGGCTGAATCAAGCAGAATTCGCGCGAGCGACATGGCCTCTTCCCTTTGTTCGTTTCCCGCGCCCCTCTCTCTCCCATCGCTTTCCGCGACAAATATGGGGCGCCACGCAACAGTTATGGCACCAACCTTTCAGCCAGCTTTCAAGGAAAAGCTGAAAATCAAGACTTACAGATTGGTAAGCTGCAGCTGGCTGACCAGGGCGCTCAGCCGCCAAATCCCAGGACGTCGCGCATATCGTATTCGCCATGCGGCTGCCTGGCCACCCAAAGTGCGGCCGCGATGGCGCCGCGCGCGAACATCGAACGGTCGCCGGCCGCATGCGAGAGCGTCAGCGTCTCGCCTTCGGCAAGGAAGCTTACACTGTGCTCGCCAACGATGCTGCCGCCGCGCAGCACGGCGAAGCCGATCACGCTGGCCGGGCGCGGACCGGTGAGCCCGTCGCGGGCGCGTTTGGCCACCTCGCCCAGCCTGACGCCGCGCCCGCGCGCAACGGCTTCGCCCAGCATCAGCGCCGTGCCCGATGGCGCATCGATCTTGAAACGGTGATGGGCCTCCAGGATTTCGATGTCGAAGTCGGCGTCAAGCGCCCGCGCCGCCTGCTCGACCAGCCCGGTCAGCATGTTGAGCCCCAATGAATAGCTGCCGGAACGTACTATGGCGACCGTCTTCGCCGCCTCGGCTATCACTTCCAGCTCGGCGGCCTCGAAGCCCGTCGAGCCGATGATCAAGGCCGGGCCGCCGCGCGCGGCGCAGGTCTTTGCCAATTCGGCTGACGCAGCCGGCGTGGTGAAGTCGATGACGACGTCTGCAAGCCCAAGCGCCTCGTCGCGCTCGACCAGCCCCTCGCCCGCGCTGCCCGGCCGATGGAAGCGCGCGACGAGCCGAAGGCGCGGATCGGCCGCAACGGTCTCGGCCATCTGCCGGCCCATGCGGCCGAGCGCGCCGGCAATGGCAATCTTCAGCGGCTCAGGCATTGTGGTCCAATCGAAACGCGAGTCGAAACAATCGTCTAGCACACCGCCTTGGCAAATTGATTCAGCGGGCAGCCACGCCGTTAGTCTTCAGCATCATGCCGGCAATCTCCTTGACCAGCTTGGCGGCGACAAGCGCCGTCATGTTGGAGAGGTCCTGGCGCGGATTGTATTCGACCACGTCGGCAGCGACTATTCGTTGGTCGATCGCCTGGATCAGGCCGATCACCTGGCGCGTGGTGAAGCCGCCCGGCTCGCGATGCGAGACGCCGGGCGCGAAGGCCGGATCGAGACCGTCGAGATCGACCGAGAGGTAGACCGGCGTCTTCAGGTCGAGCGGCAAGCCTTCCTTGAAATGCCGCATTTCCACCACCTCGACGCCGAAGCGCTCGAACTGGCCGCGAAGCTCATCGTTGAGGGTGCGCAGGCCGATCTGGATCAGCCGGTCGGCCAACCGCTCCTCCATGATGCGCGCGAAGGACGAGGTGTGCGAGCGCGGATTGCCCTGATAGGCGTCATACATGTCCGGATGCGCGTCGATCTGGACGATCGTCAGCTTGGGGTGGCGGCGGCGCACCGCGCGCAGCACCGGCCAGGCGATCGCGTGGTCACCGCCAAGCGAGATCAGCGGATGGCCGGCATCGAGCGCGCGGCCGACCTCGCTTTCGATCCGCTGCCATGGATCGCCGCCTTGCGCGAAATCGATATCGCCATGGTCGACGAGGCGGTCGGTGATATCGAAGCCGGTCTCAGACCACGAGCTGTGGGCGTCGGAATGCAATTCGCGGCGGATCAGCGGCGGCGCCTCGGCCGGGCCCCGCAGAAAGGACGAGTTGCCATCATGCGGGATGCCGAGAAGCGAGACCTTGGTCATGACATCCTCCTCCGCGTCGTTGAGACAGAACGCCTCTATAAAGGCGGGAGCTGGCAGGTGCGACGAGAGGCGCTTGGGCCAGATCGAATGTCGCCCCGGCGCAGGCGAATGTGAAGCGCCGCACCCATCATCACTCCTGCAACACGCAGCGGTGCGCAAAACAGCCGCCGAAGCGATCAAGACGCTGGCCGCATGAGCGGCAAAGCCAACTTGGGAGCGTGGAGTTAGTTGGCGAGTTGTTACCGTTGCGGGCGAATGCCAGAATGCCGCCCATGAAAAACGTCCAAATCATCGATGGTGCGTTGAATGCGACCTTCAGCGTGTTCCAGGCAACGGACGAAGAGTTCGGCGTCATCTTCCCCGGCGATCGAGATATGGAGTTGGCCGAAGACCTCTTTGAACGTCTTGGCGAGGAGGAGGCTAATCGCGTCCTGGTGCCGCTTTGGGACCGTCCCGTGCTGAAGCGCGATGCGCTCGGAATCCACGGGACGCTATTTCACAACAATGAAGGTCGACGCATCCCGAAATCAAAACGCGAGGTCGATTGGGATGATGGTTCGATCAACCAAGCCCAGAGAGATCTATTCTCACGGCATCGGTGAAATCGTCACAACCCAATTCGCCCACACTGCGTAATCAGAGGGCCCTCAGCCAGACCTTGTTGTCGTGGAAGGCAGCGCCGCCGTAAGGCGCGGGCGCATCGGCGCCGGTGAGCACGTTGATGCCCTCGCCCCGCTCATGCGCGCTGTTTGGCCAGATGCCTTCGGCCACCACCACGCCGCGCTTCAAGCCGCCGAAGAATTTCGCGTGCAGAACGATGTCGCCACGCCGGTTGCCGACCTCGACGCGGCCGCCATCCTCGATGCCGAGCGTGGCCGCGTCGTCGGGATGCACGAGCAGTTCGGGCCTGCCTTCCTTGGCCTTCGAGACAGGCGTCTCGGAAAAAGTCGAGTTGAGGAAATTGCGCGCCGGCGATGTCGTCAGCCGGAACGGATGCTCCTCGTCCGCCACCTCGATCAACTCGACGTAATCGGGGAATTCCGGCAGTTGCTCGACCGGGCCGAACAGGCCCATGCTCTTCGGGGGACGATTGGGCGCCGCCTGCCCGCTCCAATTGGCGCGGAAATGGAATTTCTTGTCGGCATGGCCGAAGCCGTTGATGAAATGCGCGTCGTCGAAGTCGGGCTGCAGGTCGATCCATTTCTGAGCCTTCAGGCTTTCAAAGCCGCCGAGCCCGCGCTTGCCCAGGATGATGTCGATATGCTGCTTCTCGGTCAGGCCGAAGCCTGGACGGTCGGCGACGCCGAGGCGTTTTCCGAGCTCCTCGATGACATAGTGATTGGTGCGCGGCCCTTCCGGCGGCTCGATCAGCTTGGGGCCGAGCGTGATGTGCTGGTTGCCGCCACCCTTGTAGATGTCGTCATGCTCCAGGAACATCGTCGCCGGCAGCACGACATCGGCCAGCTTGGCCGTATCGGTCATGAACTGCTCGTGCACGCAGGTGAACAGGTCGTCGCGCAGAAAACCTTGCCGGACCAGCCGCTGCTCGGGCGCGACATTGGCCGGGTTGGTGTTCTGGATCAGCATCGCCGTCACCGGCGGACCGCCATAAAGCGCGTCGGCCGCCCCCGTCAGCACCGGGCCGGTACGCGACTGGTCGAGATAGCGCACGTTCGGATCGCGCATCGCGGTGCCTTCGAGCACATCCTGGTTGAGCTTGAAGATGCCTGAATTCGTATGGAAGGCGCCGCCGCCTTCATATTGCCAGGCGCCGGTGACGGCGGCGATGCAGGCAGCGGCATGCATGTTCATCGAGCCGTTGCGCTGGCGGGCAAAGCCGTAGCCGAGGCGGAAGTAGGTCTTCTTCGTCGTGCCGACGATTTGCGCGAAGGCCTCGATCTCGGCGACATCGAGCCCGGTGATCGCGGCCGCCCATTGCGGCGTGCGCGTCTTCAGATGCTCTTCCAGTCCGCGCGGATCGTCGGTGTATTTTTCCAGATAGGCGCGGTCGGCCATGCCATCGCGGAACAACACATGCATCACCGCGCAGGCGAGCGCACCGTCGGTGCCGGGCTTCAGCACCAGGCCGAGATCGGCCTGTTTCATGGTGGCGTTGTCATAGATGTCGATGACGACGATTTTGGCGCCGCGTTCCTTGCGGGCCCGCATCGCATGGGTCATCACATTGACTTGCGTGACGACGGCATTGGTGCCCCAGATCACCACGCAATCGGCTTTCGCCATCTCGCGCGGATCGGGGCCGCGCATGGCGCCGGCGCCCATTATCCAACCGGTCCAGGCGAGATTGGTGCAGATCGAGCCGAAGAAGCCGGAGTATTTTTTCGCATGCCGCAGCCGGTCGATGCCGTCGCGCTGCACCAGCCCCATCGTGCCGGCATAGTAATAGGGCCACACGGTCTGCGAGCCGTATTTCTCTTCCGCCCGAATGAAATTTTCCGCGACGAGATCGAGCGCTGCTTCCCAGCTCGCTTCCTTCCAGGCGCCCTCGCCCTTGCCGCCGGCGCGGATAAGCGGCTTCAGCAGCCGGTCCGGGTGGTGCACGCGGTCGGCATAACGCGCGACCTTGGCGCAGACGACGCCGGACGTGTAGCTGTTGGATTTGGCGCCATGGACGCGGCCGATGCGGTGAGTGTCGAGCAGCTCGACCTCGAGCGCACAGGTGGACGGGCAATCATGGGGACAGGCCGAATGGCCGATCCGGGGTGTCGCGTGCTGGTTCATGAGAGGATGTTTAGCGGGTTTTTCGGATGGCGTGTAGAGCCAGGTGGGCGCTTCCCCTTCTCCCCTTGTGGGAGAAGGTGGATCGGCGCTTTTGCGCCGAGACGGATGAGGGGTGTTCCAGCGAAGTGAGGCGTCGGCGTTCCCTGGAACACCCCTCATCCGACCTCGCTACGCGAGGCCACCTTCTCCCACAAGGGGGAAGGAGAAGGCGTCCTACTCCGCGATCCCTTCCTCATACTCCGCCGACATCGTCAGCCATTTCTCCTCGTTTTGCGCCAGCGTCTGCGCCAACTGCGAGCGCTCCTTGGCCAGCTGCGTGGCAGTCGAGGGATCCTTCTCATAGATCGCCGGGTTGGCAAGTTCGTCCTCGATCAGGTCGATGCGCTTGCGGACGCGGTCCATCAGCGCCTCGGTGGCGCGGATTTCCTTGGCCAGCGGTTCGAATGCGGCGCGGCGCTGGGCTGCCTCGCGGCGGCGGTCGGCCTTGGACGCCTTGTCCGCTTCCTTCTGCTCGCGGCGGTTGGACGAGACGCCGGTGACCAGCGTCTTATAGTCCTCCAGGTCGCCATCATACGGGTTGACCGCGCCGTCCTTGACCAGCCAGAGGCGGTCGGCGGTGGCTTCGAGCAGGTGCCGGTCGTGCGAGATCAGGATCACCGCGCCGGGAAACTCGTTCAGCGCATGGATCAGCGATTCACGGCTGTCGATATCGAGATGGTTGGTCGGCTCGTCGAGGATGAAGAGGTTTGGCCCCTCGAAGGCCGAAAGCCCCATCAGCAGGCGTGCCTTCTCGCCGCCGGAGAGATCCTTTGCGGCGGTGTTCATCTTCTCGGTCGCGAGACCGAACTGGGCGACGCGGGCGCGCACCTTGGCTTCCGGCGCGTCCGGCATCAGCCGCCGCACATGCTCATAGGCGTTCTCTTCCGGGCGCAGATCGTCGAGCTGGTGCTGGGCGAAGATCGCCACTTTCAGGCCCGGCGCCACCGTCATCGTGCCGGTTTCCTGCTTCAGGCGGCCGGACAGAAGCTTGGCGAAGGTCGACTTGCCGTTGCCGTTGGCGCCAAGCAGCGCGATGCGATCGTCGGCATCGATGCGCAGCGTCATCTTCTTCAGGATCGGGCTGCCCTCGGTGTAGCCGACATTGACGTTGTTCAGCGCCACGATCGGCGAAGCGACGGTCTTCACCGGCTCGGGGAAAGAGAATGGCCGCACACTGTCGTTCACGATCGCGGCGATCGGCTTCATCTTCTCCAGCGCCTTGATGCGCGACTGCGCCTGCCTGGCCTTGGAGGCCTTGGCGCGGAAGCGCTCGACGAAGGATTCCATGTGCTTGCGAGCAGCTTCCTGCTTGACGCGGCCCTTTTCCTGCAATTCGCGCTGCTCGGTCAGCTGGCGTTCGAACTGGTCATAGCCGCCGCGCCAGAAGGTGAGCTTCGTCTGGTCGAGATGAACGATCGAATTGACGGCGCGGTTGAGCAGATCGCGGTCGTGCGAGATCAACAGCACGGTGTGCGGATATTTCGAAACGTAGTTCTCCAGCCACAGCGTGCCTTCGAGATCGAGATAGTTGGTCGGCTCGTCGAGCAGCAGCAGGTCCGGCTCGGAAAACAGCACCGCCGCCAGCGCCACGCGCATGCGCCAGCCGCCAGAGAAAGACGAAGCCGGCCGCTTCTGTGCGGCGTCGTCGAAGCCGAGGCCGGCAAGGATGGTGGCGGCGCGGGATTCGGCCGAATGCGCGTCGATGTCGGCCAGCCGGGTGTGGATCTCGGCGATGCGGTGCGGATCGCTCGCGGTCTTTTCCTCTTCGAGAAGAGCCGAGCGCTCGACATCGGCCTTGAGCACGATCTCGATCAGCGGCTCTTCCGTGCCGGGCGCTTCCTGCGCCACCTGGCCGATGCGCGTGTTCCTGGGCAGGTTGATCGAGCCGGTCTCGGATGGGAAATCGCCGGTGATCGCCTTGAACAGCGTCGTCTTGCCGGTGCCGTTGCGTCCGACGAGGCCGGCCTTGGTGCCGGCCGGCAGGGTCAGCGAGGCATGATCGAGAAGCAGGCGCCCCGCCATGCGCAGCGAGAGGTCGTTGATGATAAGCATGGCCGGGCTTTTGCACGGGACATAAGTGCTGCGCAAGAGCCGGCGACCCGGGAGGGTGCTCCGCGCCCTCGAGGGGCTCCTGTTCCGGTGCCCCGCGACCGCGGCGATCGCTTGCTTGCCTATCGCGCTCCGTCGGCGATGATCATTCCGCCGCGGAAGAACAACCCGACGACGCAAGACAACCATAAGTTTCGTATGTTTAATATTAGCGCTGTCATCTGTGGTACATCCAAAAAAAGTCAGCAAAATCTTTTGGTCCAAACGGAATGCTTACCAAAAATTGATTTCAGTTTTTAATGCAAACCTGCAAATCTATCAACGCGCTGTGAGTCGTGAGTGGGCGCCAACGATAACTTGGCCAAGCTCACTTGGCCCAATTAAGCTGGCTATGTCAGGAGCTCACGATGGACGGGGCGGCCAACGATCTACGCACGCTGAGATATGTCGCGGAGATCACGCGCAAGCTGGCGAAGATGCTCTCGCGCTCGCGCTACCAGATGCTTGTCTATCTTCTTGAAATGACGGCGGTCGAGGCGGACAGCCTTGCCGATGAACAAGACCCCAAGCGTGCGCCACAGGCCAAGCAGCCTCAGTCGCGTGGCGGCTGACTGCTCGCAATAAGACCATCCAGAATGGCCAGGCATTTCAATCGCTTGGCTTCTGCGGCCGAAGGATCGGCGGCTTCGACGATGGTACGCTCGAAGTGGTCGAGCGCGTTAAGCGCCGCGAGCAGTTCCCCGACGGATTGCCCAGCGAAAACAGCACGCGCCGCGCCTTGACGCCCTCGGCGGTGTCCACCGAAGACTGAGCGGCCACCCTGCGGCGCAGAGCGCCGAGGGCGGCCAGATGGCCGCGCCATGGTAATGGCGCGGCGTCATCCATTGCAGGCAACATGCCTCAGGCCTTGACCTTGCGCTTGGCCTTGCCTGCGTCGGCGGCAGCCGGCTTGCGGCCGAGGCCGGACGATTTGGCCAGTGCCGAACGGGTGGCAGAATAGCTGGGCGCCACCATCGGATAGTCGGCGGGCAGGCCCCATTTGGCCCGGTACTCATCAGGCGTCAGGCCGTGATCGGTCGCCAGGTGGCGCTTCAGCGACTTGAACTTCTTGCCGTCCTCCAGGCAAATGATGTGGTCGGGGAACACCGAGCGCTTCGGATTGACGGCCGGCGTCAACGCCACCGTCTCCTTGACGGCAACACCGCCAGCGAGCTTGCGCACCGATGCGCTGACGCTGGCGATGAGATCAGGCAGGCCGGAGGCCGGGAGCGGATTGTTGCCGACATAGGCCGAGACAATGTCGGCCGTTAGTTCGATTGCGGTCTTGTCATCGATATTGGACAATTTTTTCACCTTCTGCTGGCTCTCAAATCGCCAGCTCCTTTTTCAGACTTTAGTCGGTGTATCGAATTGGACCTGTCCCCCAACGGACCGCCCAGAGTCAGTAATGCTAGAGACTCAATACCGCACGATGTTTCAGTGAGTCCTACGGACATGCAAGTTAGGAATTCTAATGGCTACAACGGACGCATTATAGCACAGGAGGTGCGTCGCGCAGCGTAAAGGAGCGCTCCAGCACTTCGATTCACACCGAAAGTTGCTGAAATCCAAGTCCAGGGTAAGTTCCGTACACGCAAGCGGGATCCGGCGAGCGAACAACTGGACCCGTGCGATTCGACACTTCCGGGCCAACCGCTAATTTACCGCGACACGCCGCCGAGCCGCGCCGCAGGCTTGTCGTCCAAAATCTCCAGCACGCGCTTCCAGCGCGCGCAACGGCTGAAATCCTTCTGCTCGATGGCCTTTTCGGCCTTCAAGGCCGCATAGAGCGGCGCTTCGGCGCCGAACTCCTTGCAGCCAGCGCGCCTCCTGCCTGGCGCGGCGTTCATCCTCGTCAACCATTGTCCTTGGCATCATCCTTGGCCTCCATACCTTCGATGCCGACCGCAAGGCAGCTGCCGATGACGAGGACGGCGCCGGCAACCGCGGTCCTCGACAGGCTTTCGCCCGACAGCGCCAGTAGAAACGTCGACGCGATCGGCGTCAGATAGGCTACGATCGCGATCCTGCCGCCCCGGTCGAGTTTTGCCGCGCGCGACCAGCAGTAATAGCCGAGCCCCATCGGACCGGCGCCGAGATAGAGCCCGAGCGAGAGGTCGGCGCCGGCCGGGAGGGCGACGCCATCATGCAGGCACCAGGCAAAAGTCAGCGCGATGCCGGCCAGCGCCGAGGGCAACAGCAGGCGCTCGGGCGCCACGCCAAGGCGGCCGACCACGAGCGAGTAGAAAGCCATGCACAGCGCCGAGCCGAAAGCCGCGCAATAACCGGCAAGACTGCCGCCCTCTAACCAGGCCCTTTCGAACCAGGCTCCTTCGAACCAGGCCCCCTCGAACCAGGAATGCGTGCGGCCGCCCGACATGACCAAGGCCACGCCGGCGAAGCCGGCCATGGCCGCAAGCCCAAGCAGCAAGGGGCGGCGCGGGCGGCCAAACACGATGACCGCCGCGGCGAGCATCAATGGCCAAGTATAGGCGACAAGATTGGCCTCGATGACCGGCATGGAAGCAAAGGCGATGTATTGCAGCATCATGGTGCCGACCAGGCCGATGAAACCGACGGCATAGGCGGTGAGCGTCACCCTCACCTTTTCCCCTTGTGGGAAAAAGAGAAGGAGATGTCCGGCTCGTCAGCCTGATCAGCGCAAACACCAAGGCAGCGCCGCAGAACTGCAGGAACTGCACGTGCGAGACCGGATATCCGGCAAGCAGCGTCTTGCCGACAAGCGCGTTGGTGGCCCACAGCCCGACCGCGCCGAAAGCGAAGGCCAGCGCCCCCTTGGAGCGCTGGGCCGATTGATCTCCTGGTTTTCGGCCATGACCGAAGCGGGGCTCAGCGACGCCATTTGCGACTGTCCCGCAACGGTATCGCGGCTTTCTACCATGTGTCCCTCGCGCCGCCCGAGACGGGCTCGGCGCCCGGCTGCGGCACCGGATGCTCCTCAGCATGGCGGCGATAGGCGGGCAGCTGGTTGGTCCATACGTCCTCAGCGAGCTCGTTGACCCAGGCGCGGTCGTGGTCGTTGTCGGCGGCGAGGTAGAACATGCGGTTGTCGTCGACATAGGGCTTGGTCGCCGAGCGCTGGTTGAGCACCAGGGTGACGCGCTCGCCAAGCTGGATCGGCGCGGTGCGGTGAAGCACACCGAGGAACTGGCCAAGCGTGGCGTATTTCATCTTGTGGTCGATGCGCATGATCTTGTTGCGGGGAATGTCGCGGCCGGATTCGAGGATTGACCGGCCAGTCTCGGAATCGTCGCAATAGATCTCAAGATGGCCGCCGATAAGGGGATCGCTGATCGACAGCGGAATAAGCTCGGTCACCGGAACGCCGTCGCAATGCCATTCGACAGCGCCGTCTTTCGGGTTCATGAAGGTGACGGTCGAGCCGACGATCGACAGCGGATAGGGCTCGAGCTTGGTGCCCATCATGTCGGACAGCCTTTCCAGGCGCAGCTTGTCGTTGAGCAGTTCCTTGATCTCGGGAATGTAGCGGTCGGCGCCGGTGATGAAGGTGAGGTCGAGATGCTTGTGCACGGCATGGCTGGCCTTGAGCTTGAGGGCGGCGGCCTCGATGGCGGCAAGCAGGTCTGGATCATAGCCGTGACGATACTGGGCGACGCCGAAGGTCGACACTTTCCACGAAGTCTCATGGCCAATGATGGCCTCTCGGCTCATCGCGCAACGCAGTTCGGGAATTGTATGGGCGTTCATTTTTATTTTCTCCAAAGTGGGGGCAACACTTGGTAAACAGTCAATTAATCCCCTACCCCTGTAAATTTAGGAATGCTGGTGCTAGCGTAAGCGCAGCTTAAGGTCCAAACCCCGTGCGACTGCTCAGTCAGGTCAATCTCAATTCGCTGAAAATCGTGGAAAGCGCCGCGAGGCACAAGAATTTCACGCGCGCCGGCGAGGAGCAGTTCATCACCGCTTCCGCCGTCAGCCAGCGGGTGAAAAGCCTGGAGGACCAGCTGCGCTTCAAGATCTTCGAGCGCGGCGGCAATGCGGTGTCGCTGACGCCGGAGGGCGAGACCTATGTGGCGCGCGTGCGCGAGGCGCTGGAGCGGATCGTGGCGGCCAGCATGGAGGCCACCGGCCAGTCGCAGGCGCATGTGCTCAGGATCTGCGTCTTGCCGACTTTCGCTGCGCGCTGGCTGTTTCCGAGGCTCTTGAGCTTCCAGCGGCAGTTTCCCGATATCGAGATGCGGGTGTCGACCTCTTATGCCACGCATGAATTCTCGGCCTCGGAATACGATCTTGAAATCCGCTACGGCGACGGCCATTTCCCCGGCCTGTTGTCGGAACTGCTGTTCAAGGAAGATCTGACGCCGGTGTGCAGCCGCAAGCTGTTCCACGAGGTGCTGGGCGACAAGCCGCTATCGAGGGTGACGCCGGAGGATCTGCGCTATTTCACGCTGCTCCACTCCGACACCTGCACCCAGAACTGGCAGTCATGGCTTGGCTTTGCCGGCGCCAGCTTCGTGCTGGGCGAGACCAGGAGCGCCTATTTCGATTCGTGCATGATGTCCTACGAGGCGGCCAATGCCGGCATGGGCTTTGCTGTCGCCAACCGTGCCTATATGGCAAGCGACATCCGCGCCGAGCGGCTGGTGGCGCCCTTCGCCGTCCACCACCCCAACACCGCCGGCTGGTATTTCGTCAGCCCGCTCAAGACGCTCGGCGCGCGCAAGGTGGAGCTGTTCAAGCAGTGGATCATGGCCGAGGCGGCGCTGACGCAGCGCGACCTCGACCTGGAGATCGCCGGCGGCCAGCCCAGGCGCGCGGCACTGGCGTGACATTATTTTGCTCCGCTTTACTTTATTGTATATGACTGAGACACCTTAACGGCTCCATCTCTATTCCACCTAAACGAAAACGCTTGACTATGTGCCAACAATCTAATTTGAACCACCGATGAGATCCCAGGATAATATAAGAGACCATTCTTTTTTATTGGCCACATTGCTGATATCTCAACTAACGTATCAGAAGCGCCGAAAATTCTATTTCTGTGAGCCACAAATCCTGAGCGGGCAAGCCAAACCTGCATACCATCCGGTCCAAGCTTCCCAGAGAGCTGACGAAGACATTCCGTCGCCTGCTCGTCAGAGCCGATGCTGCTCCACTCGATTTTGCTCGCCATGGGATCGTCGCCGGGAACCATAGCGGAGCAGCCGATGCTGGTTGGCGGACTTTCGGCATACCTTGCCCTAGGGACTGCCGATTCAGCCAATGCTAGGGGGTGAAAATAGTATAAGCCACCACCACCAGCGCTAGACCGACTTCACCTGAGTGATACCGACGAGACATTCTATCCCCGCGGGAACCTAACTACTCTACCTGCCGTCCACCGCCGAACCAAAGCTGGGTCAATACAAGGCGGTGGATTCTTTCATGGATTACTCGTTTCAAGCCACAGTAGATGAACGTAACCACGCAACCATCACCCACCCCAAGCTTATGCGGTGATAATATTAGGAACTTCTTACTAAACGTTCCCAATTACTGTATAATGGCGTCTTTGTTTCGAAACGCAATAGTCATATTCCGATGTCTGGTGAAACATTCTGCCTGTTTTTTTATAGTTTTTTAGACTTGTTTTCGCCAACCACGTCGAATACCATCCGACGCACTCTGATCCGGTGGACCGTGGCCGCGTTGGAGCCAACGCAGATCCAATTGAACTTCGCAAATTAAACTTGGAAGTCGCTGGGCCCACCTCACGGCTATGGCGCGATACCCCTGCTCTCGCCTACCAGCGCTCGCGCCCATCTTCCTCGATGCCTCTGGTCTCCGTATCCGGCCGTCGGCGGAAGCGTAAGCGATCGTCCCGCGATTTTGCCTTGCCGCATCGGTCGCCACTATCGCGATGAGCGTCCGGTCGCTCAGTCGATCCTGATAGTTGTAGGCGATCGTCCACAGGATCAGTGCTGCGAGGACGACGGCGGCCAGGGCAAGAGTGCTTTTCAAAATGCCGTTCATCGGTGTTGCGAACCACGTTCCGCCACTTGTGGAAAAAAACCGCGGGAGAAAGTGTGAAAAGAGGCAAACACCAGCAGATTTTCGGGATTTTGCCTCGGTTTTGGATCGTCCACATGTGTAGCCGGCTAGCGCGATCGCACCATGACGTGAAGCCGAGACTCAGCTATCTTGGCTTGTGCGGCGGGCCTGATTTCCCGCTTGGCCGGCGCTATCGAGCTTCCTCCCAAGCAGCGCCGGCCTTCTTCTGTGTGGCGCGGCCCGCGCCAACATCTCACCTTATTGCTTTGCCGGCGTGCCCGGCTGATCGCCGCTGGTGGCAGAATTCGGCACCGGGTTCTTGTCGGCCTGGTTGATCGTGTCGCCCGGCGCCTTGGTCGGCGGCGTGCTGTTGTCGCAGGCGGCGAGCACGAGCCCTGCCGCAAGAGCCAGCAGCACAGGAAGCTTCGTCATGACAACCTCCTCTCGTTCGCCCCTTTCCTCGAGGGCAAACGAAGCGGCGGCGGTTTGGTTGCGAGAAACGGCTGGAACCAATCGCCCGGGCTGCGGTTGACCTGCCAACCGAACCAACTGCTTCAGGAGATCACCATGATACGGCTGCTGCTGATAGGCCTGTTTGCCTACGCCGCCTATCGCGTCACGATGCGGATCGTCGAGGAAGTGCCGGGTGACGTCGCGCCGCTGGAGATGCCCGGCGACGAGAGGCGAGCGCTGCGGCGGCAATCGGCGAGGATGGGGGTCGAGCCGAGGAGGTAGACGTTAGCCGATCTTCCCCTCGTGGGAAATGGCCGGCAGGATAGAGAGGGGCGCGAAAGATCTCGGCCTTGCCACTTTTAGTCTGGACCAAGCCTGTTGACTCCATCGATCGCGATACGCTTGGCCATTGACCCTATGCCGGCGGGACAGCGCCCCTCTCTGCCCTGCCGGGCATCTCCCCCACGAGGGGGAGATTGGCTGTCGTATCGGGTTTCGCGAATCGCCGGTGCAAGGAGACCGGCTTTATCCCGTTGCGAACAAAGCGGAAACGATGCTTGATGGGCGATGAACCTTGCCGCCCGTGATTCGTCCTTTGAAGCACCCGCTTACCTTATCCGGCTGAACGACGAGCAGCGGCTGGCGGTGATGCATGGCGACGGCAAGGTGGCGGCGCCTCTGCTGGTGATCGCCGGCGCCGGCTCCGGCAAGACCAACACGCTGGCGCATCGCGTGGCGCATCTGATCGTCAAGGGCGCCGATCCGCGCCGCATCCTGTTGATGACCTTCTCGCGCCGCGCGGCGTCCGAGATGGCCAAGCGCGTCGAGCGCATCGCCGGCGAGGTGTTGGGCCGCGACGCCGCCATCATCGCCGATGCGCTGGCCTGGGCCGGCACGTTCCATGGCATCGGCGCCCGGCTGTTGCGCGACTATGCCGAGCAGATCGGCCTCGCTGCGGCCTTCACCATCCACGACCGCGAGGATTCGGCCGACCTGATGAACCTTGCCCGGCACGAGCTGGGGTTTTCCAGGACCGAAAGCCGCTTCCCGACAAAGGGCACCTGCCTGCAGATCTATTCGCGCGCGGTGAACGCGCAGGCGCCATTGGGCGAAGTGCTGGGCGCCGCCTTCCCCTGGTGCGCGGCCTGGGCGGAGCAGCTCAAGGCGCTGTTCGCGGCCTATGTCGAGGCCAAGCAGGCGCAGAACGTGCTCGATTACGACGACCTCCTGCTCTACTGGGCGCAGATGGCGGCGGAGCCGGAGATCGCGGCGCATCTTTCCTCGCGCTTCGACCATGTGCTTGTCGACGAATACCAGGACACCAACCGGCTGCAGGCCTCGATCCTGCTGGCGCTGAAACCGGACGGCGCGGGCCTGACCGTGGTCGGCGACGACGCGCAGTCGATCTATTCCTTCCGCGCCGCGGAAGTTCGCAACATCCTCGATTTCCCAAAGCAGTTCGCGCAAGGCGCCGAGATCGTCATGCTGGAGCGCAATTACCGCTCGACCGAGACGATCCTGGCCGCCGCCAACAAGGTGATCGGCGAGGCCAGCGAGCGTTTCACCAAGAACCTCTGGACCGAGCGCCGGTCGTCGCACAAGCCGCAGCTGGTCAGCGTGCGCGACGAGGGCGAACAGGCCAACTACGTCTGCCAGGCGATCCTTGCCGAGCGCGAGGCCGGCACGGCGCTGAAGGCGCAGGCGGTGCTGTTCCGCACCTCCAGCCACAGCGGCCCGCTGGAAGTGGAGCTGACGCGCCGCAACATACCGTTCGTCAAATTCGGCGGCCTGAAATTCCTCGACGCCGCGCATGTCAAGGACATGCTGGCGATGCTGCGCTTCGCCGAG
This sequence comes from Mesorhizobium sp. ORM8.1, assembly GCF_053005525.2. NCBI lineage: Bacteria > Pseudomonadati > Pseudomonadota > Alphaproteobacteria > Hyphomicrobiales > Phyllobacteriaceae > Mesorhizobium > Mesorhizobium sp. ORM8.1. The sequence goes on from NZ_CM132600.1 coordinate 1,111,018, forward strand.
AATCCGCGCGACCGCGTCGCCGGTTTTCGCGTCCTGCAATTGATGCCGGGGATCGGCCCTTCGGCCGCCTCGCAGATCGTCGAGGCGATGGCGACGTCGCTGGACGAGACGCTGGGCCTTGCCCGCTTCCGGCCGCCGCAGCGCGCGGCTGGGGACTGGCCGGTGTTCCTCGACATCTACAGCGGGCTGCGCACCGGCCCCAAATGGCCGGCCGACCTGGAGCGGATCAGGCTGTGGTACGAGCCGCATATGGAGCGCATCCATGAGGACGCGATCACGCGGCGCGCCGACCTCTTGCAGCTCGAGCAGATCGCGGCCGGCTATCCGTCACGCGAACGTTTCCTGACCGAGCTGACGCTCGATCCGCCGGACGCCACCAGCGACCAGGCCGGACCGCCGCATCGCGACGAGGACTATCTCATCCTGTCGACCATCCATTCGGCCAAGGGCCAGGAATGGAAGAACGTGTTTGTGCTCAACACCGTCGACGGCTGCATTCCGGCCGATCTCGGCGTCGGCACCAAGGAAGATATCGAGGAAGAGCGCCGGCTGCTCTATGTAGCGATGACGCGGGCCAAGGACAGCCTGCATCTGGTGGTGCCGCAGCGCTTTTATCCGCACAACCAGCCGGCGCGCGGCGACCGCCATGTCTATGCTTCGCGCACCCGCTTCATCCCCGCTTCGATGCTTTCGGCCTTCGAGCAGTCGTCCTGGGCAAGTGCGGCCCTCAAGGACGACCCGCGCCAGAGGCCGGGGGTCAAGGTCGATCTCGGCGCGCGCATGCGCGGCATGTGGAAATAAGTCGCCAATCAACAATCACGGCCGCGCCGAAGCTGGGCAACGCGCTGTATTTGTTCGGACTTTCAGTCCCGCCGGCAAACACTTGCGATCGTCCCGGTAACCATTCCCGAGAATGCGGCCAGTCATTTTTCCAAAAGACGCCATGGAACCTTCCACGGCGCGAAAGCTTTTCCCGTCAGAACTTTATTCCCGTAAGAACTTTTTTGTTAGCTGGTTCCAGTCAGAGGAGTGGGATTTATGAAGACCCTTATGCTCGCAGCCATTGCGGCTGCAATGTCCATTTCGGCTCTCCCGGCGATGTCCGTGCCGTCGAAGGCGGCAAGCCTGGTGATCACCACGGACAACGACAATATGCGCCATGATGAACGCTACTGGCGCCACCACCATCGAGACCGCGACCACTGGCGCGACCGCGACCGCTGGCGGGACCGCGACCGCTGGCACGATCGCAGATGCCGCATACAGATCGAGAAGCGTTGGCATCACGGGCGCCCGGTGATCCGCGAGGTCAAGGTCTGCAGGGGCAATGACTGGTAGGTTTGCGAACTGACGTTTCGGATCGAGCCGTTGCCGGCACAGGCAGCGGCCCGACCCCTTGTTGTGCGATGGCCAGGCGGGCCTCTGCCTGAGAAAAGTCGACATGTGCGGAACCTCTCGGCGCACGATGCGTTGTCAGCGCGTCCCACCAGACCGCAGGATGACAGCCCCGCCATCCCGCGCAGCCAATTGACGAGGTCCGAATGTACGACAGGATGTTCTTCACTCCGGTCGCCGTCAGCGTCGGCGCTGGCCACAAGCGCATGATTGCCTCGCTGTCCGACATGCACGACTTGTTGACCGAATTCCCGCCGTCGCGCCGGCGCCTCAGCTACGGCGCCGCTGTAAAGGCCTGCGAGGCCGCGCGTGCGGGTGAAATCTCCGCTGAAGCGGCACGCGATGCGCTGATCACCTTCGCGGTGACGGCAGGCGTGCTGTGGCCCGCCGAGCAGCCGATCATTTCGGTGAAGCCGGTGGCACGCGGTTATGGCGGTTTTGCCGCCTGAGCGTGAGTCTCGGCAGATGCGCTGCAGAGCCCGCCGACGTTCGGCGGGTTTTATGCTATTCCGCCTTGGCGGCGGCCGGCGCTGCCTCGGCGATGGGCGCGGCCGGCTCGGTATCGGCGACAAACGGATAGATGAGCTGCTGGTGGTAGAGCTGCGGCACCGGCTCGTCGACGCCGTATTTCTTCGGCATGTGCTCCGGCATGAACAAGGTGCCGCCGATCAGGTCGATGAACGGCAGCTGTGCCGCGAAATTCTTGTCATAGGCCTGAGGCTCGTTGGCATGATGCCAGTGGTGGAACTGCGGCGAGGCGAGAAGCAATTTCAGGGGCCCGAATTTGATGCGGGTGTTCGTGTGGATGAATACGGACTGCCAGTGATAGATCAGCGCATAGATCAGAAACGCCTCGGTGGAAAAACCCAGCGCGAACACCGGAATATATGAGGCCGCTTTGGTCAGGACCTGGTCCACTGGATGCACGCGGTGCGCGGCAAGCCAGTCCATCTCCTCGATCGAGTGATGGACGGCGTGGAAACGCCACAGGAACGGTATCGCGTGGAAGGTACGGTGCGCAAGATAGAAACCCGTATCGGCAATCAGCAGAACCTCGACCACCTGCAGCCAGACCGGCTGCGATTGAACCGTAGCAGCGACGGCTTCCGGAACGACACCCGCGATCGACAGCATCACGGTACCGACCACCACCAGCATGCCCAATTTGATGAGGATGCCGTTGAAAAGCATCCAGAAGACGTCGTTCAGCCAGTGTTTGCGCGTTAGCGACTGCTCACGATGCAGCGGCAGCAAATGCTCCAGCGGAATGAAGATGAGGGCGATGATCAGCACCGCCTTGAAGTCGATGAAAGCGAACACGGTCACTCGCGAGTTTTGGCCAGGATCAGCCGCCAACACTAGCGGTGAAGGGATGAATGGACGGTTGATGATGTGCCTTGCATTCTCACAGCGCGCCGCTGTCAGGGAATCCCGTGAAACTTTTTCGACCGCTGCGTGAAACACCGCACGGACCGTTCGCGTTGCTCATGCCAGTTGCGGACACGCTTCAAGTCTTTGTTTTGATGCATGTCGTTGTCCCAGAGCCGCTGCGCACTTCTGGGCGACATACATTGGGAGAGCGAATGTTTCTCGATCGCGAGCAGTTCAAGCCGGCGGCGGAAATGCGGCTCAGCCGGGACAAATCGTCGATCCGGGTGACCATAACCGACCAGAAAATTTGCGAGTTCGGCGAAGCCGTCTACGCGTGGATCACCGCCGACGGCAAGCCCGTGAGGATCGGCACTTGCGGCGCGTCGGCCGGCAAGCGTCTGCTTTCCTATCCGGGCTATATCAACCGCAGCCTCACCGGGCGCGGCGGCGCGACACCGAAATGGGAGGCGCTGAAATGGCTCGGCCTGCTCACCGAGCACGGCATGCTGACGGCGGTGGTGCACCGGCCGGAGCCGACGCTGACGGCGGCAGGCCTGGTCAGGCCCTATCTCGATGTCGAGCGCCAGCTGATCCGCCAGCACCGGCCGCTGCTCAATCGTGGTCATCGCTGACCATTGCGGGCAGTTGGTCCGTAAGAACCGAAAACGCCAAGCCACCGCTCGCGAGGCGGCGTCAATAGCCCTAGTGGACCACGCGCAAGGCGTCGCCGGGATGCCCGTTGCGTGGGTTGAAGCTTTCGAAGCTCACCTGGTCGCGGCCGTTGGACTTGGCCTTGTAAAGGTGCCGGTCGGCAATCTGGAACATGCTGGCATAGGTGGTGGGTCCGCTGAAAGCGATGCCGCCGATGCTGACCGAGAGCGGGCAGCGCCGGCCGTCGGGCGCGAACTCGGCCTCACGGATGCGCCGCCTGATGGATTCGGCGACCAGGAACGAACGTGCGGCATCGGCGCCGGGAAGGAAGACCGCGAACTCCTCGCCGCCAATGCGGCCGACGATGTCGGCGCCATGCAGTTGCCCCTTGATCGTCGTGGCGATCAGCTTGAGCGCCTGGTCGCCGCAATCGTGACCGAGGCGGTCGTTGATCGACTTGAAGTGGTCGGCATCAACGATCAGCAGCGCGCCGGTGTCGGCGACCGCATGGCGGTGCGCCTGGTCGAGATAGGCCTCGACCAGCATCGAGAAGGCGCCGCGGTTGAAAACCGTCGTCAGGCTGTCGGTCGCGGCAATGACGCTGAGCTCCTTCTGGGCGACCGCCAGCTGGCGCAGCTTCCACATCAGGAAGGACAGGAAGGAGCCGCCGAGGATCAATGGCAGGAAGAGATCCGTGAGCTGCGCCCAACGCAGCGCCTGCGGCGACAGCGAGGGGAAATTGAAGGAATCGACGAAGAAGGCCGTGGCAATGAAAAAGGCGGTGCCGGCGGCGGTGACCACCACGACCCTGCCCCAGCTCGTCGGGGACAAATCGATGCGCATGCCATTGCTCCCGTTGCGTCATGTCCATTTTGGCGCGAGAAGGCAAACGAACTGCTAATACACGTGCTGGCCCGCCAACTTGGTTAATTCCCACCCCAGCACCCGCACGGCCCGGCACAACCGGAAAGCCAACGACGCCAGAAAGCCCACCAGGCTTTCCGACTGGCCGGAGGTTCTCGTCAGCGCGCCGCCAGCCGGGTCGGCGACGCGGTAGGAGAGTGCCGCAGAGCCTCACGGCTGGTCCGACACTCCCGGCTGAGCCGTTGCCGGTGCCGCCTCACGCGGCAGCGGGAAACGGCATGGCACTCAGGACCTGACACATGATCGCTGCCGAACCTTGGCGCGGATCATGTGTTAGTCTTTTGCTTGATGCATGTCGTTGTCCCAAAAAAGCTGCGCAGTTTTGGGCGACATGCATGCGAATTTCTCGAGACGTGCTCGTCAGGCGTAAGCGCGCCCTTCCTCCGAGCGCTGGAACAGCATCAGGTCGAGCGGCACCGACGGCCGGCCGAGCACCGTGAGAACCATGTGCGCCTGGCCGCGATGATGGGTCTGATGGTTGAAGAAATGGCCGAGTGCCGGCGACAACCGCTGCGAGACGGTGCGCATGTCGGTTAGCGTCGTATAGGAGAACCGGCCGGCGAGAGCCTTGTCGCTCATGCCGTCCAACCAATCGACGATCCTCTTGTCCTCGGCCTCGCGCGCCAGTTTCAGGGCCGGCAAACCGCGGTAGAGGATGGCCGCCGTGTTGGAAGGCGCGTCGCCCTCGCCGGTGAAACGCTTCATCCAGACGCGGTCGGCGGCAAGCAGGTGGTTGAGCGTGCCCAGCATCGAGCCGAAGAACGCGCCGACGTCGCGGCCAAGCTCCTCCTCGTCAAGATCGGCCACGGCATCATAAAGACGGCCGTTGGCCCATTGATTATAGGTCGCGAACATCATGAAATGCTGTTTCATTCTTCCACCGCTCACAACCGAATCCCGGCCCTTCGTAACCCGCAGCAACGGACCCGCCAATGACCATTGTGCTTTATGACCTCGTCGGCCATGACGTCGCCCGTCCTTTCAGCCCGCATTGCTGGAAGACCAAGATGGCGCTCGCCCATAAAGGGCTTACCGCCATCAAGGTGCCGACCCGCTTCCTGGAGGTGCCCAAGGTCGAAGGCGGCGTGTCGAAGACGGTGCCGGTGATCCGCGATGGCGAGCGCGTGGTGACCGATTCCTTCGCCATCGCGCTCTATCTCGACGAAGCCTATCCGGACCGGCCGACGCTGTTCGGCGGCGAAGGCGGCAAGGCGATGGCGCGCTTCATCGAGCGCTGGTCGCAACTCACCATCCACCCCTATGTCGCGACGGTGGCGCTGACCGACCTGCATGCGATGCAGGACGAGGTCAACGCCGTCTATTTCCGCGAAAGCCGCGAGCAGCGTTACGGCAAGCCCCTGGAAGAGGTTATCGCGGACCGCGACGCCGGACTTTCCGCCTTCCGCGCCTCGCTGGAGCCGCTGCGCGCGACGCTCGGCCTGCAGCCTTTCCTCGGCGGCGAGGCGCCGCTGTTTGCCGATTACATCGTCTTCGGCGCGTTGCAATGGGGCCGCGTCGCTTCGCCCTACAAGCTGCTCGACGGCAGCGACCGCGTCGCGCAATGGTTCGAGCGCTGCCTCGACCTGCATGGCGGGATCGGCAGGGAGGTCGAGGCAGCGGCGTGATCTCGCCAGCTACTTTGTCTCATTCTTGTCGACCAGCTTGACGCAGATCGGGTCGCCCCTCCCCATGGGCGTGCATTGCCATTCGGGGCCAAAACCGAAATTCTGATCGCGCTGGGGATGAAACAGCAGCGCGTAGCCGAGCACGGCAAAAACCGCGGCCATCAAAAGAATGCCGGCAATGTCGCCACGTCTGAAATAAGGCCAGTGCATAGCCGCGAACTCCGCCGCCACGGGCGCCGGCATTCACAGGCCGGCGCCAACGCAGCCGTCTAATTATCCCGCAAACAACGTCGCATGGCCAGATGCCGCCCTCCCCTTGGCAAGGCGTCGGGCGGCTTGTATAGAGCCCGCCACTCCAATTCCACAACAAGGACGACACATGGCGCTCGAACGCACTTTTTCGATGATCAAGCCGGACGCAACCCGGCGCAACCTCACCGGCGCCATCACCAAGATGCTGGAAGACGCCGGCCTGCGCGTCATCGCTTCGCGCCGCGTGTGGATGAGCCGCCGCGAGGCGGAAGGTTTTTACGCCGTCCACAAGGACCGTCCGTTCTTCGGCGAACTGGTTGAATTCATGTCGTCGGCTCCGACGATCGTCCAGGTGCTGGAAGGCGAGAACGCCATTGCCCGCAATCGCGAAGTGATGGGCGCCACCAACCCGGCCAACGCCGCCGAAGGCACCATCCGCAAGGTGCATGCGCTGTCGATCGGCGAGAACTCGGTGCATGGCTCGGACGCCGCCGAGACGGCCGCGCAGGAGATCAAGTACTGGTTCTCCGACACCGAGATCGTCGGCTGAGCCGCAAGCTTCGGTTTTTGACGGATCAAAACGGCCCGGTTCGACCGGGCCGTTTTTTTGCTTGACGGGTATGGTCTCGCCAAGTCGACACCCTAGGTTTCGGAATCGGCAAAATCGACCTGGGCGTCACCGATCGCGGCCGACGATCGCGCTTCCGCCCCAGAGCAGGGAGGAGAGAATGCTCAATGCTCATGCTTCATACAGCGACGCCGCATATCCGGACGATCTCGTCCTGCTGAAGCGTATCTATGACCAGGTTTGCGAAGAACGCGGCATATGCGTCGGCAGTGCCGAGGCCTCGGCCCTGGCAGTCGAGGCCATGAGGCTCTTTTCCGCCGGCATCTTCGATGAGGACACGATCAGCAGGCGCCTGCGCCGCATGCGGTAGCCAACGGGATCGAAGGCCCTGGCCCGTTCCAGGTCCTTGTTTCTTATGAAATGTCGCTTCTGCCGCCTGTTTTCTGGCGGCATGGATTAAATTGGCCTTTCCGCTTCCCGCGGATGGGAGATGCCTTCGGCCATGACCAGCACCATTCCCGGTTTCTTCCAGGGCACGGAGATGCCGTCCGCAACCTGGTGGGAGGCGCTGTGGCCCGATCCCGCCGGCGTGCTCGCGGCAACAGGTTTCAGGCCGGCCCTGGACGCGGTCGACCTCTGTTGCGGCGACGGCTGGTTCACGCTGCCGATGGCGCGGCTTGCCGAGCATGTCACCGCCATCGATATCGATGCCGGGCAGATCGACCTCGCCCGCCGCCGGCTTGCCGGGTGCGGCATCACCAATTGCGAATTCGTCGCAGGTGATGCCTATGGGCTTGCCGGCCTGGTATCGCGGCCCGCCGACTTCATCTTCATGGCCAATGCCTTCCATGGCGTGCCCGACCGCCCGCGACTGGCGCGCGCAGTCGCCGCAGTCCTTTCCTCGGCGGGGCGCTTCGTGATCGTCAACTGGCACCAGCGTCAGCGCGAGACGACGACGGTGCTGGGCGAGCCGCGAGGGCCGAAAACCGAGCTCCGGCTCTCGCCGGAGCAGACTATCGCGGACGCCGAAGCAGGCGGCCTGCGGCTGACGGCGCTTATCGATGTGCCGCCCTATCACTATGGGGCGGTGTTTGAGCCAGGGCAGTAGGAGAGCTCGGATCGGCGCCGACATATTCCTACTGCCCTACTGCCCTACTGCCCTATTCACCTTCCCCGTAGCGGATGACCTCGACCTTTTCCTTGGTGATCAGGCAGCTGTTGGTCAACGCCTTGATCTCAGGGATCAGCGCGTCGATCTTTTCCGGCGCGTCGACGATCTCGACGACGATCGGCAGGTCCTGCGACAGCCGCAGGATCTTGGCGGTGTGAAGCAAGCTGGAGCGGCCGAAACCGAGCGGACCTCTCAGCACGGTGGCGCCCGCCATGCCAGTCTCGCGCGCCTTGATCACGATCGCCTCATGCAGCGGCCTGCCGTCGGCCGACCTGTCGTCCTCGCCGAAAAAGATCCTGAGCAGCACGCATTGCGAGGGAAGTTCCATGTCTTCCTCCCTGTTTAACGGTTGATCCTGGCGGCGATGACGTAACCCAGCCACGCGGAAACGAGCGACAAGCCAACCACACTGACAAGATAGGTCGCCGCCAGCCCAACGTCGCCCTCAAGCAAAAGAATGAAGGTGTCGAGGCTCATCGCCGAGAAGGTGGTGAGGCCGCCGCAGAAGCCGGCCATGACGAAAACGCGGCCGGCCGGTCCGATCATCAGGCGGCCCTCTGGCCGGGTCAGCGTGGCGAAGAACATGATCAGCCAAGAACCGACGACGTTGACGAAGCCAGTCGAATAAAACGCGTTCAGGCCGAGCGCCGAGACGATGACATAGCCGGACAGGAAACGCGCCAGCGAGCCGATCGCAGCGCCGCAGCCGACCGCCATATAGAGGCGCAACGCCGTCTGCCTGTCGTTTGTCGCCATCATGTTAGCCCGCCATCCAGATGGTTGAACCAACCACCCAGGTGGTTGAACCAACCACCCAGAGGACGGCCCAGAAGCCGAAGGCGACGGCAAGCACGCTCAATGCCGCCGAGGCGACGACGTTGAAGGTCGCCAGACGCCCCTCGCCTTCGAGCGCGAGGTTCAGCGTCTGCAGGCAGAAGGAGGAGACCGTGGTGTAGCCGCCGAACAGGCCGACGACGATCAGGTCGCGGAAGAGGTCACCGGCGAAGATGCCGCCATGAACCCGCGCGGCGCCGGCGAAGGCGCCGATGGCGACGGCGCCGGAGACGTTGACCAGGAGCGTACCCCAGGGAAAGGTCTCGCCGACGCTGCGGCCGACAAGGCCCGACAGGAAGAAGCGGGAAATGCCGCCGAAGAAGCCGCCGATCAGGACCAGGGCGCAAGCCGCAAGGGTCATCGCTTCACATGCCTTTCCAAATGCGGTTCCCAAGCGGGAATCACGTTGCATATCTATTTTCGCAGTTCCGAACGGAAAACCGCAGTGCACTTTTCCTGGAATTGCTCCAGTCAGGCACGATGCGAGCGGCAAAAACAAATCCTGCCGCGCGCAAGCACGCCTGGCAGGAGTCATCGGCCCCAAAGGGCGGTTTCGGGGGAACCCCATCCCCATTTTTGAGGACGCTAAACGGTCACCTCAAGGCGGTCAATCGGCTCGTATCATCGCGATCGTCATCGGCCTGGCGTTGAGCGGATCGATGAGGTGGCGTCCGTCGGGCACGAACAGCAACCGCTCCCCGACGACGATGCGCGCCTGCAGCGTATAGATCCGGCCCTGCTCGATCGCCTTGGGGTCGAAGCCGATCTCGAACCCGATCGGCACCTGCCCGGCGGGCGCCGTTCTACGCTTGGCGATCACGGCTGGCGGCCTGTCGGCCAGCGAGATGTCGGCGAGTTCCACCATGAGCACGGCATCGGGCGGCAGCGCGATGCGCTCGCGGTAAGTCACCTCGCCGGCAATCGTCTTTTCGCCGGCATTGGTGAGCTCCGGCACGGCAAGCACGCCGACCACCAACGGCACCAGCCCGAAGATGAAGAACTCCGCGATCCTGTCCAGCACGGGATTGCTCCGCCAAGCCAATCAAACCGATGAGCAAGCTTGGGTCGGATTGCGGTCGTTCGATGGCGCGGGGATGTTATTTGCTGGATTTCGTCCAGCGGCCGGCCGCCTTGTCGTCGGCCTCCTTGGCCTCGACCCAGCCGCCCTCGGAGCCATCCACAAGATGCTCCTTCTTCCAGAAGGGGGCGCGCGACTTCAGATAGTCCATCAGGAAATTCGCCGCCTCGAAGGCCGCCTGCCGGTGGGCGGAGGCCGCCACCACCAGCACGATATTTTCGCCAGGCGCTATCTTGCCATGACGGTGGATGACGGTCAGTCCCTGCAATGGCCAACGCCCGGCGGCTTCCGCCGCGATGCGGCCGATCTCGGCCTCGGCCATGCCGGGGTAATGCTCGAGCTCCAGCGCCGAGAGCGTGCCTTGCTCGTCGCGGCACAGGCCGGAGAAGGTGACGACGGCGCCGATGTCGGTGCGGCCTCCGGTCAGCGCCGCAATCTCGGCGGCGACGTCGAAATCCTCGCGCTGGATGCGGATGGCGGGCACGACCGCGCCGGCCATCTCAGCCCCCGGTCATCGGCGGAAACAGCGCGATCTCGCGCGCGCCCGCGATCTTCTCGCGGTGGCCGACATGTTCCTGGTTGATGGCGACGCGGATGACCTCGGGATATTGCAGCGCGTGCTCATATTCCTCGCCGCGCGCTTTCAGCCAGCGCAACAGGTCGGCCACCGTTTCGATGCCGGCGGGCAGCTCGACGTCCTCTTCCGGCTTGCCGATGCGCTCGCGCACCCAGGCGAAATAGATGAGCTTCGTCGACATCTCACTCGTCCATGATGTGCTTCAGGCCGGCTCGGAAATAGTCGTAACCGGTGTAAAGCGTTACGAGCGCCGCGACCCACAGCAGCACCAGGCCGGTCTGCGTGGTCAGCGGAAAGATCTTGTCGCCGGCGGGACCGGCGAGCAGGAAGGCGATGGCGACCATCTGGATGGTGGTCTTCCACTTGGCGAGCTGGGTGACCGGCACCGAGACCTTCAGCGCCGCCAGATATTCGCGCAGGCCCGAAACCAGGATTTCGCGGCACAGGATGATGATCGCCGCCCACAGCGACCAGCCGGCAATACCGGCATGGCGGTCGGTGTCGGCTGCCAAGAGCAGCAGGCAGGTGGCGACCAGCAATTTGTCGGCGATCGGATCCAGCATCTTGCCGATGTTGGAGGTCTGCTGCCAGGCGCGCGCAAAATAGCCGTCGAAGTAATCGGTGATCGAGGCGAGCAGGAAAATGACCAGCGCCGACCAGCGGGCGAAGTCGGACGACTTCAGATGGCCCTCGAGGAAAAAGCACAGCACGACCAGCGGCACCGCGACGATGCGGGCGTAGGTGAGGCTATTCGGCAGGTTGAACGCGCGCTGGGCCATGTCGTCTCGGGAAACTCCTGCGTCTGTCGTACTCAAATCAGAAGCCAATGTAGGGGGTCAACAGGCGAGATTCGATTGACCAGGGAAAAATGGCGTGATGTCGCAGGATCCCCTGCGCACGACCCTATCCTCAGCTCTCATGAAAATGATTGTAGACCAGCTTGGCCACGTGCTCGGAAATGCCGTCGACCTTGACCAGGTCCTCGACCGCGGCGCGGCTGACCGCCTTGGCGGTGCCGAAGGCAAGCAGCAGCGCCCGCTTGCGGCCGGGGCCGATGCCGGCGATCTCGTCGAGCGGGCTTTTCACCATCTCCTTCTTGCGCCGCGCCCGGTGCGAGCCGATGGCGAAACGGTGCACCTCGTCGCGCAGGCGCTGGACGAAATAGAGCACCGGATCGCGCACCGGCAGCATGAAGGAGTCCCTGCCCCTGACGAAGAAGCGCTCGCGGCCGGCGTCGCGGTCCGGCCCCTTGGCAATGCCGATGGCCACGACCCGGTCCTCGATACCGAGATCGGCGAGGATCTGGCGCACCGCCGTCATCTGGCCCTGGCCGCCGTCGATCAGGATCACGTCCGGCCAGGCCGGGAAGCCGCCATTGCCGGTGACCAGATCCTCGTCGGCGTCGTCCTGAGGCTCAGCGCCTTCCACAGCGGAAGATTTCTGCTCGTCGCCATGCTCGCGCAGCAAGCGCGAAAAACGCCGCTGCATCACCTCGCGCATCATGCCGAAATCGTCACCTGGCGTGATGTCGGTCGAGCGGATGTTGAACTTGCGGTACTGGTTCTTCACGAACCCTTCCGGGCCGGCGACGACCATGGCGCCGACCGCGTTGGTGCCCATGATGTGCGAGTTGTCGTAGACCTCAATGCGCGTCGGCGGCTTTTCCAAGCCGAAGGTCTCGGCGAAGCCGGTGAGCAGCCGCCCCTGCGTCGAGGTTTCGGCCAGCCGGCGGCCGAGCGCCTCGCGCGCATTCTGCAGCGCATTGTCGGTCAGGTCCTTCTTCTCGCCGCGTTGCGGAACCGAGATCGCTACCTTGCGGCCGGCATGGGTGGACAGCGCCTCGGCGAGCAATTCCTGTTCCTGCGCGGTCTGGGACAAGAGCAGCGTGCGCGCCGGCACCTTGTCGTCATAAAACTGCGCCAGGAACGAGCCCAGCACCTCCGATGCTTCCAGCGCCGGATCGGCCTTGGGGAAATAGGCGCGGTTGCCCCAGTTCTGGCCGGTGCGGAAGAAGAACACCTGGATGCAGACCTGGCCGCCCTCCTGGTGGATGGCAAAGACATCCGCCTCCTCCACCGTCTGCGGGTTGATGCCCTGATGGCTCTGCACATGCGAGAGCGCCGCAAGGCGGTCGCGATAGATCGCGGCGCGTTCGAAGTCGAGCTCTTCGGAGGCCTGCTGCATGGCAGCCGAGATCTCGGTCTTGACCTTCTGGCTGCGGCCGGAGAGGAAATCCTTCGCCTCGGAAACCAGTTCGGCATAACCCTCATGCGAGATCTCGCCGGTGCACGGCCCGGCGCAACGCTTGATCTGGTAGAGCAGGCAGGGCCTTGTGCGGTTTTCGTAGAAAGAGTTGGTGCAGCTGCGCAGCAGGAAGGCGCGTTGCAGCGAATTGATGGTGCGGCCGACCGCGCCGGCCGACGCAAACGGCCCGAAATAGTCGCCCTTGCGCGAGCGCGCGCCGCGATGCTTGTAGATGCCGGGCGAAACATGGTCGCCGGTCAACAGGATGTAGGGAAACGATTTGTCGTCCCGCATCAAGACGTTGAAGCGAGGCCGCAGCCGCTTGATGAGGTTGGCCTCGAGCAACAGCGCCTCGATCTCGGTGCGGGTGACGACGAACTCCATCGTCGAGGTCTCGCGCACCATGCGGCCGATGCGGGCGGTGTGGAAGCGCCCCTGCGCGTAGTTGGTGACGCGCTTCTTCAGGCTGCGCGCCTTGCCAACATAGAGCACGTCGCCGGCGGCGTTCATCATGCGGTAGACGCCGGGCTGATTGGGCAGCCGCTTGACCAACGTCTGGATCACCTCGGCGCCGAGCATGCCGTCGGCATCGCCGGCATGCGGCGTCCAGTCGATGGCCGTGAAGGCGACATCGGGACCGGCGAGCACAGCTTCCGGTTCGACGATCTCCTCAGCCGCCTCGTCCTCGATGTCCATATCGGGGTCGACATCGGGCGGCATGTCGTCAGCCGGGCCGCCGCTTCTGTGTTTCCGGGTTGTGGGACTCATTCCACCATGCCTGTCACATCGGGCGTCTGCCATGCAAGATGCTGGCCGCCATCGAGCGCGATCATCTGGCCGGTGACCGAGCGCGCCTGCCAAAGATAGCGGATTGTGGCGCCGAATTCCGACAATTGCGGGCCGCGCTTCAAGATTAGCCCCTCGACCTGCCTGTCGAAGTCACGGTCCTCCTGGCGCTTGTTCTTCAGCGTCGGCCCGGGACCGATGGCGTTGACGCGGATGCGGGGGCCGAGCGCCTGCGCCAGCATCTCGGTCTGCGTCCACAGCGCCGATTTCGACAGCGCATAAGAGAAATAGCGCGGCGTCGGCCGCCAGACGCGCTGGTCAATGATGTTAACGATCAGGCCCTCCTCACGCTCAGGCAAGGCTCGGGCAAAATTCTGCGCCAGCAGCGCCGGGGTCTTCACATGGATGGCGAAATGGCGGTCCCAGGCCTGCCAGTCGAAATCCTCGACACTGTCGTCAACGAATAAAGAGGCGTTGTTGACGAGCAGCGTGATCGGCCCAAGCGCTGCCTCCGACTGGCCGACGAGGTCACCCACGGCATCCATGTCGGTGAGATCGGCGGCGATCACAGCGGCGCGGCCGCCCTCGCCCTTGATTTTGTTCGCCAGAGCCTCGGCCTCAGCGCCGGAGCGATTGGCGTGGATGGCAACGGCAAAGCCATGCGCGGCAAGGTCCTCGACGATCGCCTTGCCGATCCTTTTGGCTCCACCCGTCACCAGCGCGACGGCGGCGGCTTTGGTCATGCTGTCAATCCTCAATCGGCTTCACGATTCCGCGAAGTCGGCACAATAAGACCGACCAAGCGTTAAATGCCATTTCCACCTAGGGCAGGAATGTGGCGAAGCGGCCCGGACGCGTCATTTTTGGGCTCGGATTCGGGCGCGGCGTCATCGCAATATAGGTCGCGACATCCCTTGAACCAAGCGGTGTGCAGCGCAACATAGTTAGCCTGCTGACATTTCGCTGTTGCGAAGATGCAACATCAAGTTTCGGCCTCATTCGCGCCAGGGAATGACCCAAGTTCAGGTTCGCTTCAGCCGTATTTCAACACGACATTTGGAACCGTAGAGCGCCAGGCTCGTTTATCCCCCGGACGGGCCGGGGCGTTCAAGAACAACAAGCCTAAGTGTCTTGTGGCTTAAGGAGTATATAATGAAGACCAATCTTAAATTCGCGCCGCTCGCCGCCGCGCTCGGGCTGTTCGCCTTCGCCGGCACCGCGTTTGCGGCCGACGTCGTTTCGGAAGAGCCCCCGGCTCCCGCCCCGGCTGCCGAACTCCCAGTCGCTGCCTGGGCCGGCCCCTATGCCGGTATTAGCCTCGGCTACGGCTTCGGCGGTCACGCCAACGCCAAGGACCAGGGCGTCAACGTGAAGACCAAGGGCTTCGTCGGCGGCGTTTTCGGCGGCTACAACTGGCAGCAGGAAAACTTCGTCTACGGCGCTGAAGCCGACCTCGGCTACAACGGCACCAAGGGTTCCAGCAACGGCATCGACGCCAAGTCGGGTCTCGAAGGCTCGCTGCGCGCCCGTCTCGGCTATGCCGTGACCCCGGAAATCCTGCTCTACGGCACGGGCGGTGTTGCCGCCAAGAACCAGAAGATCGAGGACAGCTTCACTGGCGTCAGCGACAGCAAGGGCGTTGTCGGCTGGACCGCCGGCGCCGGTACCGACATCAAGATCACGGACAACGTGTTCGGCCGCGTCGAATACCGCTACACCGACTTCGGCAGCCACAGCTTCGGCGACGAGGGCAAGGTCAAGTCCTCGGACAACCGCGTCACCTTCGGCGTCGGTATGAAGTTCTAAGTCTTTAGAGACAAGACACGGAAAAGCCGGGCCTCGCGCCCGGCTTTTTTTTGCGTCCGCGCTATCCCTTGCCTGAGGGGGCGCGAAGGAACGCGGCCTTTGGTAGGTAGAACCTTTGGTAGGTAGAACTTTCATCGACGGTGTTTGGTTGGCCCCAGACACCGAAAGGCCGGCGGGACAGCGCCCTCCTCTGCCCTGCCCGTCCTCCGCAGCAGCTGCGCTGCAGCTTCGGAGGGTGGACCGGGCATCTCCCCACAAGGGGGAGATCAGCTGTAATCACGCCGGCACACAGCCCTTCAGCTCGGGAAACTTCTCATCAAACCGCGCGGCCCAGCGCACCAGCCGGCCGCGGCCCTTTTCCCATTGGCCCGAAAAACGCAGCGCGAGATAGCCGAGGCAGGCGCGCAGCGCTATCTGGCCGGCGGTGATCTTCTTCGGCAGCTTTGGGGGATTGGCGTTGAGCAGGTCGAGTGCTGCGGTGATCTTGCTCCACTGCCGGTCGAGCCAGGGCTGATAGACAAAACTCTCGGGCCGCGTGCGCCGCTCATAGACCATCGACAGCGCGCAATCGCATATGCCGTCGGCCAGAGCCTCAAGGACTTCGGCTTCGAGCCGCTTGTCGGAATTGCGCGGGAAGAGCGCGTTCTTCGACAATCGGTTGAGATGTTGGGTGATGGCGCGGCTGTCGTGGACCGTGCGGCCGTCGTCGAGCACCAGCGTCGGGATCTTGCCCAACGGATTGGCGGTGATCAGCTCGGCCGGCTTGTCCTCGGTCTTGACCGGCACGAGGTCGATGGCGACGCCGGCATGGGCGGCGGCCATGCGGACCTTCGAACTATAGGGAGAGGTGGAGGCGTAGAGCAGCTTGGGCATGATCGGTCCCTGGTTGTTTGCCGACACTGTTGACCGATCACGGTCTGAAGGGCAACGGCCAGCGCCGCGAAACAAGGCGGCCACTGCATCTACAGAATTCGCCTGGCGCACCACGGCAACGAAAAAGCTCCCGGAAGTTTTGCTTGGCAGCAAAATTTCCGAGAGCTTTAGGAGGAGCGTGCGCTCCAGCTTCGCCCGCTGTCATGCCGAACTGGCGAGAGGGGTGCCGACGGCGCCCAGCCTCACCTGTCGCAGCCAGCGGCACGAGGCTACGCGATTACTTCTTGGCGGCCGGCTTCTTTGCCGGAGCTGCCTTCTTCACTGCAGCCGGCGCCTTGGCGGCGGCGGCTTTCATCGGAGCCTTGGCGGCGGGCTTGGCCGCAGCCTTGGGGGCCGGCTTCTTGGCGGCGGGCTTTGCCGCTGCCTTGGCCGCGGGCTTCGCCGCTGCCTTGACGGCTGGCTTGGCTGCTGCCTTCGCTACCGGCTTCTTGGCCGCCGGCTTTGCTGCTGCCTTGGCCGGAGCCTTGGCGGCGGGCTTCGGGGCCGCTGCCTTCTTCACTGCAGGTTTCGCGGCAGCCTTAGCTGCCGGCTTCTTTGCCGGCGCTTTCGCCGCCGGCGCCTTGGTTGTCGTCTTTGCCATGCGATGCCCCTTGCGTTTTGCCTAAGGTCATGAGTGACCCGGCGTGTTCATGCATATCTGACTCGCGACTGTCTAGCCAGCGAAGCAACACAATGAATTTCAGTTATTGAATTTTGGTTACACGAGACGCACGATCATGCATGTCATCGCAAAATTGTGAGCGAATCTATCACTTTCCAAATGGCGGCCTGAAGGAGAGATTTTCCTGCGCCTTCTATCGTCGGATCATCCATCCGCAAGCCGGAAGATCTTGATCACAGAATGTGAGCTGTTCGCTCGCAATAGACAACTGGCCCGGCAACGCCGACTTGATCTTGTCCAGTGACAATATCTGCAGGTTAACCGGCCCAAGTCGGAGATGTCGTCGCAACGAAAGCTTGGCGTTGCAAAGTGAGCCTTATGCTCACATTCGTCGGCTTCAAACTATGGCCTGCGCAGCCTCGCGCGCACCGGCCAGGCGGCGCGCCGGTTCAGCCTTGTGCAGATAAACGGCATAAGTATCCCAGGGCGGCGAGACCGCGATCTGGGCCAGGATGCGGCCGATCTCGCCGCGATGGTAGCCGCCGTGCAGGACGACATGCGTCAGCATCTCCTGCCTGGTCATGCAGCCCTTGTCGCCATCGGTGAAGGTAAAGGCGACCGGTTCCGCAAGCGCTTGTTCCGAAACGGTTTCGAGATAGTCGAGATACCAGCGATCGGCGGCAGTCATCGCCGTGCGCAGCGCGGCCGGCGCCGGCGTCTCCTCGGTGTTGTCGCTCGCATAGCCATGGGCGACGCCGGTCAGATGCGCGGCGAAGATCCGAGACACGACATGGATGTGGTTCATCAGCCGGATCGCCGCATGACGCGCTTCCGCGTTGCTCGAAGGATCGAGACCTGCGAGCTTTTCCAGGAGCTCGTCATTCGCCCATCCCTGATAGACAAGCAGGCTTTTCAGCAAGGTCTTGGCGCTCATCGGCGGTCTCCGTTCGTCCGGGCAATTGCGGGCGCAAAGCCGCGCCGCTTTTCCTGGAATTGCATTGGAATTGAATGTGAGTATCCTGTTTATATTCTCGGGGAACCGGCCAGGATGTCTACTCGCATTGCAAAGCCAGCTCCGCGCATGCGCAAGGCGCCGCGCCAGGCGCGTTCAATCGCTACCGTCGAGGCGATCATCGAGGCCGGTGCTCGCGTTCTGAGCGAGCTTGGCTGGGCGGGCTTCAGCACCAACAAGGTCGCCGAGGCCGCGGGTGTCAGCATCGGCTCGCTCTATCAATACTTCCCCGACAAGCTCGCTTTGGTCGAGGCGATTCGGCGTCGCCACTTCGATCAGGTGCTGTCGGTGATTCGCGAAGCGGCGGCGGATCGCAAGCCGCTCAGGCAGTTCGCGCGCGAGCTGGTGCGCGGCATGATCGCGGCGCACTCGATACATCCGACGCTGCACCAGGTGCTGCTCGACGAGGCGCCCGGCGACCGCGGCTCGCGCGCCGCGCATGCCTCGTTCCAGGCGCGTTACCTCGAACATTACACGGCGGCGGTGGCGCAGTATCGCAGGCGCCTCAAAGACACCGAGACGATGGCGCGCGTGCTGTCCTCGGCGATCGAGGGCGTGATCCACAATGCGGCGCGCCGCGACATGCTCGAAGCGCCAGACCTGCAGAAGCAACTCATCGAGCTGATCTCGGCCTATCTGTCTCCCGCGACACGCTGACGAGGACCAGCCGGAGCGGTGGCGGTCACGTTGCTGTCGCCGTTTGGGATCGCCGCGACATCAACAGCGCCGACGATCCTCGCGATGACGCCCACGCGCACCATGAGCCCAACCGTGTGTTGTCAATTCGAACTTAAATTTTCACGGCGTTGTCGATTCAGCCGACGCCTGTTCGTCGTATCATCGCAACAACCAACCGAAGGAAAATACCGATGCGCTTCATGATGCTGATGATCCCCGGCGGCTACGCGACCGCAGCTCCCGACGTCAGGCCCGAAGCCGAAGCCGTGGCGACGATGATGAAATACAATGAAGAGCTGAAGCGGGCCGGCGTGCTGCTGGCGCTCGACGGACTGCATCCGCCGGCCTCCGGCGCGCGGGTCAGCTTCAAGGGCGGCAAGCCGGCTGTCACCGACGGCCCCTTCGCCGAAGTCAAGGAAGTGCTCGGCGGCTACTGGGTGATCGACGTGCGCTCGCGCGAGGAAGCCGTCGAATGGGCGCGCCGCTGCCCGGCCGGCGAAAATGACATCATCGAGGTCCGCCAGGTGTTCGAGATGAGCGATTTTCCCGAGGACGTCCAGAAGGCAACCGAAGGCTTCAGAGAGCTTAAGGATTGACCGCGACGGCAAATCTGGAAGCGGTCTGGCGGATCGAGCACCCAAAACTCGCCGCCAGGCTGACGCGCACCCTGCGTGATGTCGGGCTGGCCGAGGAGCTGGTGCAGGATGCTTTCCTGCTGGCGCTGGAGCGCTGGCCCAGGGACGGCATCCCGGACAATCCAGCTGCCTGGTTGACACGCGTGGCCACCAACCGGGCGCTCGACCGGCTGCGCCGCACCGTGCGGATCGACGGCAAGCACCAGCAGCTTGCAATCGATCTCGCCGAACTGGAAAGCCGGATGCCCGACATCGAGGCGGCGCTGGACGAGGATATCGACGACGATCTGCTGCGGCTGATCTTCACCGCTTGTCATCCGGTGCTGCCGGCCGAGCAGCGCGTGGCGCTGGCGCTGCGCATGCTGGGCGGCCTGTCGACGCCCGAGATCGCCCGCGCCTTCCTGGTGCCGGAGGCCACCGTCGCCCAGCGCATCGTGCGCGCCAAGCGGGCGCTGCGCAACGCCGAGATCCCGTTCGATACGCCGCGCGGCGAAGAACGAGCCAAGCGCCTGGGCGCCGTGCTCGAGGTGGTCTACCTGATCTTCAACGAAGGCTATGTCGCGTCCTCCGGCCCGGACTGGCTGCGCGCGGATCTGAGCAACGAGGCGATGCGCCTCGGCCGACTGCTGGCGTCGCTGATGCCGGACGAGCCGGAAGCGCTCGGGCTGCTTAGCCTGATGGAGCTCAACGCGTCGCGCTTTGCCGCCCGCACCGACAAAGCCGGCAATCCGATCCTGTTGCTCGACCAGGACCGCGGCCGCTGGGACTGGTCGCTGATCCGTCGCGGCCTCGACGGGCTCAACCGCGCCATGAAGCTCGCGCCGACACCCGGCCCCTACCAACTGCAGGCGATGATCGCCGCATGCCACGCCCGCGCGGCAAGTGTCGCCGATACCGACTGGATCGCCATTGCCGCCTATTACCAGGCGCTGGCACTTGCCGCGCCCTCGCCCGTCGTCGAGGTCAACCGCGCGGTCGCCGTCGGCATGGCTTTCGGCGCGGCGCAGGGCCTGGCGGTCGCCGACACACTGCGCGACGAGCCGCGGCTCAAGGACACGCATCTGTTGCCCACCGTGCGCGGCGAAATGCTGGAGCGGCTTGGGCGGCTGGAAGAAGCCCGCGCGGAGTTTCGTCGCGCGGCTGAACTGACCGGCAATGAGAAGGAGCGCGCGTTGCTGCTGGGGCGGGCTGGGGGCGATGGCACCTGAGAAGCAAGAGAGATAGGCCGGCGGGACAGCGCCCCCCTCTGCCCTGCCGGGCATCTCCCCCACAAGGGGGAGATCAGATGGCGCGCCGGCTTTCGCCAATCTCAAACGTCCAAAAGGAAAGCGGGGCGCCGAAGCTGCCAATCTCCCCCTCGTGGGGGAGATTGTCTGGCAGGACAGAGAGGGGCGCCGTAGAGCGCCTACCTCAACTGTCTACCGGCGAGCATCGATTATCTGAGCACGCGGCAGCGGCCGTTATAGACCAGCCAGCGGTCGAAGCCGGAGACGCAGAACTCGACATTGTCGCCGATCGAGGCAAAGCCCTGGCCTTCCTCGATCAGGTAGAAGATAGAGCGGTCGCGGCCGTCCGACAGATTGACGGTGGCGCGGCAATAGTGGCGGCCGATCGGCCATTCGTCGCTGGACGGCTCATAGCGATGCTGGCGGATGTTGCGGAAATCGGTGATCGCGACATCCGGCAAATGCGGCACGTGATGCACCTGGTAGGAGAAGCGGTCGGTGATCTTGCTCAGCACCCAGCTTTCGCCGCAGACGCTGCCGTCATCCTGGGTGTAGGTGGACAGGTCGGCGGCCTGCGCCGCCCGGGTGAAACCCAGCGGAGCGGCAAACGGGGTGGACAGCGCAAGCAGCGCAGCAAGAGCGGAATGGGCGAAGCGAGTCATGACAGCCTCTCAAGGTCGGTTGTGCGCACTGTGCGGATCTCGCTTGGCGGCGGTCAAGCGGGTGCGAAAACAATGGTTTCTGACAAATTTCGTTCCAGGCACGGCCGGCTAACTACGCAGCTGCGGCAAGCAGCAGTCCGCCGATGACGGCGAAATTGATAAGGAATGCATTGCGCTGCACCTGCCGCTCCGGCTCCTCGGCGGTCCAGAAGCGCAGCAGCATGAAATTCGCCGCCAAGGTGAAAACGGCCAGCGCTCCGGCCGCGAAAGGCGGCGCGAAACCGAGCGCAAGCATCAGGCCGGCGAAGATTTCGATCGCCGATCCGGCAGCGAGCATCAGCGCCGGAGCCCGGACCTTCCGGCTCGCCAGGTAGTCGCGCATCGCCTTGAATTTCACGAAATGCTCGATGCCGGCAGAGACGAACACGCCGCCGAGAAGGAGAGCGCCAAGCGCTTGGATGAATGCGACATGCATGACGACCTCCTTTCGACGCAGTGTTTTGCTTCACTCCGGGACGAAGGCCGGGTTGTAGACGACTTCCCACAGATGATCGTCGGGATCCTGGAAATAGCCGGCATAGCCGCCCCAGAAGGTCTTTTGCGCCGGCTTGACCACGCGCGCGCCGGCCGTGATTGCCTGAGCCATCACGGCATCCACCTCTTTCTCGCTGCCGACATTGTGGCCGATGGTCAACTCGGTTGGGCTGCGGCCGCTTTGCGGTACGCCCGCATCGTGGGCGATGTTGGCGCGTTCGAAGATGGCGAACTTCAGGCCGCCGGCGAGATCGAAGAAGGCGACGGCGCCATGCTCGAACTCGCGGCCGATGATGCCTTCGGTCGGCAGGCCGAGGCCGTCACGGTAGAATTTCAACGACGCTTCGAGATCGTCGACGCCGAGCGTCAGCACGGTGATGCGCGCTTTCATTTTCCTCACTCCTTTCTATATTCGTGACCACGTCCGGAGGATGTGGTCCAGCGACGGCGCCCGAGACGCCATCAAGCTGGGGCTGTTTTTGCCACGGCAGAGACCGCAGGCCTTGAAGATTTCGGCCAAAATGGTCGACGAAGCGATCCGGCTGAGCACAGAGCCGACGAAACCGGAGACGAGATGGAAGCGGTCCTGGCGCAAAGCACAGGCTTCTTCAGGGAAAGGCCAGCGGCAGCCGGCTTGGCCAGCATCTTTTCCGCTGTCTGGGTCCACCGCATGGACGACGGCGATGCCCCACCCATCGTGATCACGCCCGACGCGACCATCGACCTGCAATGGATCGACGGTCGCTTCCGGGTCGCCGGCCCTGACAAGGAACCGCAGATCGAGCGGCCCGCCGCCGGCGCCACCGTCATCGGCTTTCGCTTCCGGCCCGGCGCCGCCGCCGGCTGGCTCGGCGTGCCGGCCGGCGAGATCGTCGGCGGGCGGTTCGCGCTTGAAGATTTGTGGGGCACGCGCAGCCGCGAGCTGTCGGACCGCATCAAGGCAACGCCCGACCTCGCCGACACGGTGCGGCAGCTCGAAGAAACCATCGGCCTGCACACGCAAGGGCGCGCGGCGCTCGACCCTCAGATGGGCCGGGCCTTCACGGCCATCGACGACGGCCTGCCACCGGAAACGCCGCTGGTTCCCTTCCTGCTTGGCCGTCTTGTCATGAGCGAGCGCACGCTGAGGCGACGATTCGAGGATGCCTTCGGCTATGGCCCGAAGACGCTCGATCGCATCCTGCGCTTCCATCGCTTCCGGCGCTTGCAAAGACTATCAGGCGATGCCTCGACTGCGCAGCTTGCGATCGAGGCCGGCTATGCCGACCAGGCGCATCTGATCCGCGAAAGCCGCAGGCTGACCGGCGTCACGCCCGCAGCGCTGGCGGACAGCGTCGCGCGGCCTGGCTGAACTGCGGTCGCCGCCCTATTCGCCGGCCAGCCAATCCATTGTCCAGCGTGACGGCCCCACGGCAAGCAGCTTGTGCAGCGCCGGCAGCAGCAGCCGCAATTCGCCTTCCAGCGTATAGGGCGGATTGACCACCACCAGCCCGCTGCCGTCGAGGCTGGGCTCGTTCGACGCCGGTCGAATGTCGAAGGCGATGTCGAGGATTTTGGGAATACCCGCTTCTTTCAGCGCCGCGCGGAAGGCGTTCACCGCCTTGCGGTCCTTGATCGGATACCAGAGCGCATAGATGCCGCCCGGCCAGCGCCGGTACGCCTTTTGCAGGCCGTCGACGAGGCGCGGGAACTCACCCTGCTCCTCGAATGGCGGGTCGATAAGCACCATGCCGCGCTTTTCCTTGGGCGGCAGATGCGCGCCGAGCGCCAGCCAGCCGTCGAGCTCGATCACCCTTGCCTGGAAATCATCGGCTAGGACCGATTTCAGCCGCTCGACGTCTTCGCGATGCAATTCGATCGCCGTCAACCGATCCTGGTTGCGCAGGAGATGGCGCACGATCAGCGGCGAGCCGGGATAGCGCCGGAGATTGCCATCCGGGTTCAGCGCCCGCACCGCCTCCAGATAGGGCTCAAGCAGCGCCGCCGCTTTCGCTTCGAGCTTGGCCTCGAACACCCGGCCGATGCCGCCCTGCCACTCACCTGTCTTGCCGGCCTCGACCGAGGCGAGATTGTAACGGCCGATGCCGGCATGGGTATCGACAACGCGAAAAGCCTTGTCCTTCTGCTTCAGATAGTCGACCAGGCGGGCAAGCACCGCGTGCTTGACGACATCGGCGAAATTGCCGGCGTGATAGGCGTGACGGTAGTTCATTTGGACGATCCGTTGCGGCCCCAGCGCGGTGGCGGCGGCTGCGAGTTGGGGTTCTGCGGGCGGCTCGCGCCGCGGCCGAATACGAGCGAAAGCACGAACCCGACCAGGCCGATGCCCATGAGCGCATAGCCCGCCAGCCGCATTTTTTCGTCGATCGAACCGGCGCCGGCGCGCAGGATCAGGTCGACCGCGCGCATATCGATACCGTCGGCATCGCCTGGGCCGACGGTGAAGAGGTATGGGCCGGGCGTGACGGTCCCGATCACGCCGGCCTCGTCGCGAAAGATCTTGTCGGGCAGTTGCGGGCTGACCTGGCGCGGATTGTCGGTGTGGTTGAAGGACAGCGTCGAGGCGAGCACTGTACGCCCGCCGCCGGCCGCCGTCAGCGTCAGCAGCGTGCGCTGCTGGCCGGCGATGCGTTCGGCCCGCGCGGTGAGATCGACGAGCACGCGAACGGGCGCATCATTTGCCGTGAGTTGCACCGTCAACGGCCGGAAACGACCGCTTTCATAGACCCGGTACATGCCGATCGCGTGGCCGGAGAAATTGCTCATCGCCCAAGGGTAGAAGATGCCGATGGCGGCGCCGGCGATCAGGACAAGAATGGACAGAAAGCGCATTCAGAGACGAACCTTGCAGCTGGAGCGTTTCACCGTTTCAGGGAAACGGCGAACCGCTCCAGCCCTTTGTCCTGACGCAGTTCCGGACGAAAAACCGCGACACACTTTTCCTGGAATTGCTCTTTGTCTTGACGCAATTCCGGACGGAAAACCGCGACACACTTTTCCTGGAATTGCTTTAGCTTGCATTTGCACCGTCACGGATGCGCTCCATTTCGTCCAGCAGCATTTCGAGGCCGAGATCGAAGGTCTTGTCGAATTCCGCTTGGGCGAAAAAGCGGCCGGCGGCGGCGACGTTTGGAAAGTCGCGGCCAAGCTGTTCGTCGCTGACCATCGTGACGGCCGACGGACCTTTGGCATAGCCCAAAGTCTCGTCCAGCACTGCGCCGCTTAGATAGTAACCAACGACGCGAAACAGCCTGGCGGCCATCTCTCGATCAAATCCGCCGTCATTGAACAGGCCGACGATACGGTCCAGATAGCCAAGACAGGCAGGTGAATTCATGCGGTAGGTCAGGAAATACGCGGCGAACGCCGGATGCTCACGTCCGACCCGGCGGTAGTCCAGCACCGCCATGCGCATCCTCTGCCGCCATGGCAATTCCGGATCCGGCACCTCAAGCGAGCCAAAGAGCCGGTCGACCAACGCTTCGTAGAGATGCGCCTGCGAGGGGAAGTGATGGTAGATGCTCATCGCCTCGCAGCCGAGCGCCGCGGCAAGCTTGCGCATCGAAAAGCCGGCAAGCCCTTCCCGTTCGATCACCTCATAGGCGGCGTCCTCGATCATCTCGCGGGAGAGTTTTCCGCGGGTTCGC
This sequence comes from Mesorhizobium sp. ORM8.1, assembly GCF_053005525.2. Classification (NCBI taxonomy): domain Bacteria; kingdom Pseudomonadati; phylum Pseudomonadota; class Alphaproteobacteria; order Hyphomicrobiales; family Phyllobacteriaceae; genus Mesorhizobium; species Mesorhizobium sp. ORM8.1. Next base: position 1,136,228 of record NZ_CM132600.1, read on the forward strand.
TTTTTTTTGCTCGATGCATCCATGGCGCCGCTTGACAACTTACACTGTAAGGTTCATTTTCCACACACCTTACATCGTAAGGCTAACAAAAACCAGAGGAGAACATCATGTCAGTCATTCGCATCGCTTCAACCATGCATTCCTGCCTTCGTTCCACCTCGCTCATCGCCGCCGCGGGCTTGTTTGCCGCCGCCGTACTGGCTGCCTCGCCTTCCAGGGCCGATGATTATGACGCCGCGCTCAAGGACATCCAGTCGACGATGGGCGGCGTGCCCGGCTTCGTGAAACAATTCCCGAAAGCCGGTCTGCCCGGCGCGTGGGCCGAGGTCAAGGCCATTGAGCTCAGCGACAAGACGGCGCTGACGCCGAAAGAGAAATCGCTGATCTCGCTGGCGGTCGCGGCGCAGATTCCTTGCAGCTACTGCATCTGGTCGGACACCGAGGACGCAAAGCGCGCCGGCGCCACCGTCGAGGAAATCCAGGAGGCGGTCGCCATGGCGGCGCTGACGAGGCATTGGAGCACCATCTTCAACGGCATGCAGGTCGACTTCAATCAGTTCAAGAAGGACATGGGCGGGCAGTGAGCGCTCAGTTCATGGATGGACGGGCGATCGCTCGTCCATCCATGACAGCCATTGGGGTCGCGTTCAACGCCTCAACCAAGCATGTGGATTCGCCGCGGCCGCTGCTCTATAGGAACAGCCTTCGTCCGGACGGGCGAACCCTTTGGAGACCTGGTTGAAGCGAGCGATATCGATAATCGTCACCCTGGCGCTGCTGGCATGGCTGGTCAGCGACTCGCGCTGGAAGATGGTCGGCAATGCCTTCGCCAGCATCACGCCCGGCGCCTTCGCGGCGGTGACGGTGGCGCTGTTCGTCACTTATGTGCTCAGGGCGCTGCGCGTCTGCGACGAATTTCGCGACGACATCAACGGCCGCTTCGGCGCCACGCTGCGCGTCATCCTGATCCACAACGCGATGATCAATGTGGTGCCGTTCCGCGGCGGCGAGACCGCCTTTCCGATCCTGTTGCGTCAGGTGTTCGGCATTTCGATCGTGCGCGCCAGCGCCTCGCTCTTGTGGTTCCGGCTGCAAGACGCCTTCGTCGTCGGCGTGCTCGCTTGCCTGGTGTGGCCCGGCCTGCACCCGGCGCTCAGGGCCGCCGGCATCGCGGCGCTGGTCGCCGCCGCCTGGTATCTGCCGCGCTGGGCGCGCGCGCCGCATGACTGGAGCGGGCGCGGCAAGATCGTGTCGAAGCTTGGGCGTCTGCGCGACATCTTCACCGAGGCCACGGGGCGCTCCCGCTACGGCTGGTGGTGGACGGTCGCCAACTGGACGCTGAAGCTTGCCGTGCAGGGCTGGCTGCTCGCCATGCTGCGCCACACCTCCTTCCAGACCGCATTCCCGGGCGCCGTCGGCGCCGAGGCCGCCGCCATCCTGCCGGTGCAGGGTGTCGCCGGTTTCGGCACCTATGAAGCGGGCGCGGCCGCGGCATTGCTTTATTCCGGCATCGCCATGAAAGAGGGCCTGCAGGCGGCGCTTGCGCTTCACCTCTTCATCTTCTGCTCGGCCGTCGCTACCGGGGCGATCGCCTGGCTGTTCCCCTCAAATCGACGCTGCCGGAAACACCGGCGGCCGGACCGGCAAGGAAATGACCGCCATGAACGTGCTTCCCATTCCCGCATCGGGATTGCCCGAGGGCGCCATCATGCCCGAGCACAAGCTCTCCATCGTCATCCCGATGTACAACGAGGCCGACAATGTCGAGCCGTTGCTGGTGCGCATCCACCAGGCGATGGAAAACTACAGCCAGCCCTGGGAAGTGGTGCTGGTCGACGACGGCAGCACGGATGCGACGCCGGCCGAAATCCGCAGGTTCGCCGCAGTGTACGGGCCGCATGTGCATGGCGTCGAGCTGGTGCGCAACTACAAGCAGACCGCCGCCATGCAGGCCGGCCTCGATGCGGCGCGCGGCGATGTCATCGCGACGCTCGACGGCGACCTGCAGAACGACCCGTTCGACATTCCGCGCATGGTCTATCGCCTTTTGACCGAAGATCTCGACCTCGTCGCCGGCTGGCGCAAGGACCGCCAGGAGGGGTTCTGGATGCGCCGCCTGCCGTCGCGCATCGCCAACCGGCTTATCGCGCGGGTCACCGGTGTGCGGCTCAACGATTATGGCTGCAGCCTGAAAGTGTTCCGCGGCAGCGTCATCCGCAGCGTGCGGCTTTATGGCGAGATGCACCGCTTCATCCCCGCATGGCTGGCGACGGTGACGACGCCGCGCCGCATCTCGGAGGAAGTGGTGACGCACCACGCCCGTATCCACGGCCAGTCGAAATACGGCATCTCGCGCACCTTCCGCGTCGTGCTCGACCTCGTCTTCATGTTCTTCTTCATGCGCTACCGCACAAGGCCCGGCCATTTCTTCGGCGGCATCGGCATCGTGCTCGGCGTGCTCGGCTCGCTGATCCTGGCCTATCTGTTCGCGATCAAGGTTTTCTGGGGCCAGGACATCGGCACCAGGCCGATGCTCATCACCGGATTCTTCCTAGTGATCGCCGGGCTGCAGGCGGTGACGTCGGGTGTGCTCGCCGAAATGCTATCGCGCATCTATCTCGAGTCCAACGGCGCGCTCGCTTATGTGGCGCGGCCGCAGCCGGCGCATGGCGCGGGCGATGGCTGGCACTGGCCGGACAAGCCGGCGATCGAAAAGCCGAAGTCGCGCCGGAAGTGATCCGGCCTGCTCGGCATCGTTGCCAACGGCATTGATTCCGCGCAACGGTTTTCGCGACGGGAGCGACCGCGAACAACCGATGCCGGGTGCTGACAGAACCATCCTCATCACAGGCGCGCGCGCGCCGGTGGCGCTGCATCTGGCGCGGCTGCTGCACGGCGCCGGCGCCCGCGTGGTTCTGGCCGACACGCCGGCGCGGCCGATTGCCGCCGCCAGCAAGGCGTGCGCGCGCTACCATCGGCTGCCGCCACCGCGCTTCGAACGCCAAGCCTATGCCGAGGCGGTCGAGGCGCTGATCCGCGCGGAAGGCGTCGCGCTGGTCATCCCGACCTGCGAGGAAGTGTTTTATCTTGCGCTCGCCTGGCGCGGCCGAACGATGCCTGCGCGATTGTTCGCGCCCGGCATCGATGTTCTGGCCGAGGTTCACAACAAGCACAGCTTCATCCGGCTTGCCGAGCGCCTTGGCGCGGAGGTGCCGGAGACGACGCTGCTCAGCTCGCGCGGCGATGTCGAAGCGGCGCGTGGCAACTCTCGCGGCCTGGTGTTCAAGCCGGCCTGGTCGCGCTTTGCCAGCCATGTGCTGATAGCGCCTGCACCGGAAACGCTCGACGCCATTGTCCCCTCGCCCGCCATGCCCTGGGTGGCGCAGCGTTTCATCGAGGGCGAAGAGATCAGCGCCTACGCGGTGGCGCGCGAGGGTAGGCTCAAGGCGCTGGCGCTCTACCGCTCGCGCTATCGTGCAGGCAAAGGCGCCGGCATCTTCTTCGAGCGGGTCGAGGACGATGCCGCGCGGGCACTGGTCGAGCGTATCGTCGCCGGCACCGCATGGACCGGCCAGATCTCCTTCGACCTGATGCGCGAGGCGGGTGGCCGCGTGCTGCCGCTCGAATGCAATCCACGCGCGGTGAGCGGCCTGCATTTCTTCCGCGATCCGGCACGCTTTGCCGATGCTGTGCTTGGCGACGGCGCGGAGGCCAGGCCGGACGTGATCATGCCGCAAACGGTGCGGGTCGCCATGTGGATTTATGGGCTGCCCGTGGCTTTGCGCGCGGGTGAGTTGGGTGAGTTCCGAAAGGCGATGCGCAAAGGCCAGGAATTGCTGGATTGGCCGGGCGATAGCACGCCAGTGAAGTCGCAATGGCTGGCGCTGGCCGAGATCGCAGGCGTGGCCCTGCGGCAATGCATCAGCCTGCAAGCGGCGTCGACACGGGATATCGAGTGGAATGGGCCCGGTTGAGGCGCTTCAAGCCCCAAGCGAGCCAGGGCCGATCGGCTTGACTTCAAGTTGCAAGCCCAGCGCCTTGGTGACGCCCAGCAGCGTGCTGAGGCGCGGGTCGCCCTTCTCGCTCAGAGCTTTGTAAAGCGCCTCGCGCGTAACGCCGGCCTCCTTCGCGACTGCTGTCATGCCTATGGAACGCGCTACGTCACCCAGGGCGTGCGTGATGAGTGCAGGATCCCCGTCCTCGAAGGCAGCCTCGATATAGGCCAAGCGATCTTCCGGAGTTTTCAGATGATCGAGGATATCGAAGCGTGTGGTTTCGAGAGGCATCATCATATCTCCTTTGCCATCTGTTTCGCTTTGGCGATGTCGTGTCTCTGGCTGGACTTATCGCCACCGCAGAGCAGGATGATCACCGCATTCCCAGCTTTCACGAAGTAAACACGGTAACCCGGGCCGTGGTCGATCCGGAGTTCGCCGATGCCATAGAAGTACTTAACATCACCGACGTTGCCGATTTCAATCCGACGGATACGGGCGACGATACGCAGGCGAGCCGCAGTATCGCGAAGCCCTTCCAACCAGTTGGTGAAATCGGGAGTTTGCCGGACTTCGATCATGTGTGAACTATAATTCACGAAAATCTTCAAATCAAGATATGTGAACTATAGTTCACAACTCAATCTGATGCACCCTCGGCTCACTCGCCGCCGGCGGCATCTTGCCCTCCATGATCGCCGCAATGTCGCGGCGCAGGAAGTCCAGCGGGCCGATCACCGGCAGAGCTTGCGGCGCGAAATGGGCGTTGTCGCTCGCCGATTTCAGCACGCGTCGGTCCTGCTGGAGCGCGATGTTGAACAATGGCTTGAACGCCAGCGCCTTGAGCTCGCCGAGCAGGCCCTGGCGGCGGCCGATCAACCAGCCGACGCCTTCGACGGTGCGCTCATCCGCCTGGCGCAGGTGGAACGTGGTGGCTAAAACCAGTCCGTCCTTGCCCCAATATTCCAGCTCGGCGATGCCGGGATGGCGGAAGCGGCCGATGGTTTTGGCGCGCTCGCCCTCCAGCAGCCGGCTGATCAGGCCCTGCTGGCGATCCTCGCCGGTGTAGCGGGCCTCGACCCAGCCTTCGCCGCCCGTCACCTCGACCCGCACCAGATGGCGCTTGGCGCTCAAGCCACGCAGCAGGCCTTTGTGGGTGAAATGGGTGTGGGTGGCGTCGAGGATGTTTTCGGCCGCATCGATCACCGTCGACTGCGTCGATGAGCGCACCCGCCGCACGATGATTTCCTTGTCCTGCATGCAGTGCAGATAGGGTTCGCCCTGCGGCGCGCCGGAGGAGATGAAGACGACGCCGTCGCGCCCGATCGCGGCATAATTGCGGACGCGGTAATGCGGCATGTCGCCGACATGGCCGGGAATGGCGGTGCAACGCCCCCGCTGTCGTAGCGCCAACCATGATAGGGGCATTCGATCTCGCCGCCGACAATTTTGCCGGTCGAGAGCTCGACCAACCGGTGCGGGCAGCGGTCAAACAGCGCGGCAATGCCTTGCGCGGAGCGGAACAGCACGACGGGCTGGCCATCGAACAGGATGCGTTTCGGTCGCTTGCCGATATCGGCCGACAGCGCCACGGCCTGCCAGACATCTTTCCTGTGATCCCGGCCCTCACTCACAGCTCGAACCTTTTCAGCAAAGGAATGCCGACGAGCGCCAGCACGGTCTCCATGATGCGGATCGCCACGCGCCGTCGGGGCGGCAGATGCCCGGCATAAACGGCATTGTATTCGATCGCGGGGACCGCGCCGCGCCGGCGTTTGAAATCGGCCGCACCCGCGCTCATGTTGAAGAACAGGCCGCGCGCCGTGGCGTGATCCTGCGCCATTGCCATCGCCATGCGGTAGAGCCCCTTGCCTACCGGCAGGCTGGTGTCGTAGCCGACGATCGGCTGCGTCAGCGTGCCGCCATTTTCGAACAGGCCGGTGACGGCGACGAGGTCGCCACCTGGACGGCGCAGACCGGCAAGGCTGATGATGCCGCGCCGGTGCATCTCGGCGATATAGCGTGCCGTGTAGTGCGGATTGAGCGGCGTGTATTTGTCGAGATAGAGCATGGTGTAGAGAGTTTGCGCACGGGCATAGTCGGCCTCGGTGAAGTCGCCATCGCCGACCCGCTCGAAGGGCGTGACGCGGAGTTGCTTGCGGTCGCGCTTCATATCACTGGTCATGGCGGGCACAGCACTTCGGTCGGCGAAGATGTAGACCTGCCGCGCGGCCAGCATGCGAAAACCTTCCGCCTTCAAGGCAGCAATCGTCGCGGGGTCAGCGATCTCGTTCAGCGAGCGGATGACGATGGCGCGGTCGGGAAAGCGCGCGACCAATGAAGAACGAAGTGCCGCGACGGTCTGCCGGTCGAGCAGCGGCATCGGATTGGTCGAGTAAAGCCAGTTGTTGACCTGCGCCTGATGATCGAGGCCGCTTGCCCGCACCAGCGGCGCGCAGGCGCTGAGCAGCGCCTTGAGCGCGCGTCGCAACAATGGGTGAGCGGCGAAGTTGCGCGTCTCGTCCTTGGCATAGTCGATATAGGCGCTGGACGGGCTGCAGATGTAACAATTCGGTGCTTCGGAGGCGTCGTTGAGCGTCAACGGGAAAGTCCGCCCGGCAACCTCGAAAATCTCAACCTTCGTGATCAGGTTGGCGACAAGATCGCACACCGGTATCTCCTTGAAAAGGCTTACAAACGCCTCGACCTTGGCCGGCCTGTTCTCGACCCGGTCAGCCTGTTGTTGAGTCTTTTCGGCGATAGCAGCCGCGCCCCTCATGGCGCGTGCTCCAGCCGGCATTCGACGCGGCGCAGTTTGCGGCCTGTTTCCAGCGGCAATGGCGCGCGGATGAGCGTGACGTTGGCGAACGCCTGTCGCACGTCCAGCAGTGATTGCACCGCATTGCGCGCAGCGACCGCCGCGTCATCGGCGAGGGTCGGCGCAAGCTTGAGCTCGATCGCGTCCGGCCTGGTCTGGACGAGACGGAAATCGTCGATGCGGCGGTCGGCCTTGAGCACGGCGTTGCGCAGCACATCGGGCGTGACGAGGATCGGCCCGTTAGCCGATTGAAGGCGAAAAACGTCGTCCATGCGGCCGACAATCTCGTCGACGCAGCGCAGCGACGAGCCGCAGCGGCAAGGTTTTTCGGACAAGCGCAGCAGGTCGTTCATCCGGTAGCGCGCCATGATCTGTGTCCGGCGGCGGAAAGCAGTGACCAGCGGCGTCACCAGACCCTCGGCCGCCGGCTCGAATTCGAAGAAGACGGAGTCTTCCGCGAGATGCAGCCCCCGTGACGGCAGGTCACCGCGAACAGGCCTTCGGTCGCCATGTAGATCTGGTCGAGCGGCAGCTGGAAGAAGGCCTCGATGATCGTCCGGTCGACGGGATCGAGCGTTTCGGCGGCGCAGAAGACGCGCCTCGGCCGAAGCTGGAAGCGTTCGGCCGCGACATGGCGCAGGATTTTCGGTGGCGCGACGATCACCGTCGGATCGAAGGCTTCGAGCGCGCCACGCCAGCTTTCCGGCCCGCGCGTCAGGTCGAAGAAGGCGAGCTTGACCAGCCGCGATTTGCGGGCGCTGTCGTAAAGCCCAGTGTTCTGCGGCAGGATGATTGCGACACGCATGCCGCTCCACAAAGATCGGGCGCCGCCTTGGCCAGGATCGTTCCGAGCCAACGGTATTTTTCCGCTTCGGAAATGACGAACAGGCCGCGATTGCCGGAGGTGCCGGTGCTGGCACCGACCGTCAGCGCGCCGACGCGGCCGTCGCCGTCCTGGGCCGCCCAGGCCTGTGTCGCGGTGAGACCGTGGATGTTGAAGTCCGCGAAACGCGCCATCACCAGCGCCTTGTCGGTGACCGGCAGGTCGCTCAGGCGCGCCGGCGCCTTGCCGTAGAACGGTGCGCGCGGCAGGTCGCGATCGAGGAAGCGGCGTAAGGCAGCCCTCTGCCAGCGCGCGAAATCCGCTCGGCTCTTGCGCGAAACCCAACGCGTCAAGGCGAAGGAGCCGACTGCTTCCGCCAGGCCGCTCATCCGGCCTCCCCAGGCGCGAGATCATAGGCTGTCGGCGCAGGATCGTGGCAGAGCATCACCTCGCCGCCCGTCGCCATGAAGCGCCGCAGCATGGCGCTGGTCGACTCGATCGCCCCGGCATCCTCGGCGATAAGCGTCGCCGGGAAGCCGGGTGTGCGGTTTTCGGACAAAGCCTTGAGCAGCCATTGCACATCGACGGCATAAAGCAGCGGCCGCGGCTCACCCGCAAAGAGCAGGCCGAACTGGCCGTCGGCATGTCCCGGCAGATCGACCGCGACCACGCTGCCGTCGCCGAAGAGATCGGCGCCGCCAAGAATGTCGCCACGAGGCTCGGTCCTGGGCTTGGCTGAGATACCCTCGAGCCGGGCCTCGAAGTCGGCGGGAAAGAGTTCGGTGAAGATGCCGTGGCGCAGATTCCGCCCTGCCGTGCGCGCCTTGACGCGCGCCCAGGCGGCGTCGCTGGCGATGAAGCGGGCATTGCGAAACAGCGACAGGCCGGAAATGTGGTCGGCATGGAAATGGGTGACGATGACGGCGCCGATGTCATCCGGCGACACGCCGAAGCGCTTCAACACCGGCAGCACCTGTTCGGGGGCGTTGAGATCGGGCTTCAGCAGCGCACCGTAAAGGCGCAGCATCCGGCCACGGCCCGCGCCCGCCAGCGCCTCCGGCGTGTAGCCGGTGTCGACCAGAACCGGACCTGCAGTGGGATGAAAGATCAGCCCGTAGCGGACGCGCAGCCGCACGCTTTGCCAAGCGCCACCGCGCAGGATGAGCCGTTCGGCGGCACTCACCCAGGCGCTGTTGGCAAAGACGATCCTCATGCCGGTTCTCTCGCGACAAAAGTGCGATCAAGCCCTTGTTCGAACGCGATTTTCGGCGCCCAGCCGAGCACGCGTTTCGCCTTGGAAAGGTCGAGGCTTTGCGCATAGGCGAAGAGACCGAGCCCATAGCGGGTGACCGGCGGCTCTGGCCGACCCGGCAGTCTGATCGCCGCGGCTTCCATCAGGCCTGCGACCAGCATCGCCGGCACGAGCGGCATCGGCCGCCAGCGCGGTTTGAGGCCGGCGCGGGCGCAAGCTTCGTCGGCAATGCGGCGCACGGGCAACATCTCTCCGCCCGACACATTGAAGATTTGCCCTTCGGCCTCAATGGGCGCGGTAAGGGCAGCGATTACCGCATCGACGACATCGTCGATATGCGTCAGGTCGATGGCCGCACGGCCGCCGCGAAACACCGGCAGCGGCCGGCTTGCCGCCGCCTTGATCAATCGCGGCAGCAGCGCACGGTCGCCGGCGCCATAGATGCCGCGCGGCCGCAGCACGACGGGATGGATTTCGGGCGCACCAAGCACGATCGCCTCCGCCGCGTGCTTGGTGCGGGCATAGTGGTTGACCGGCTCCGGCAGTGCGGCGTCCTCGCTCAGGCCAAGCTGGTCGCGAAACGCAAAGCACACCGACGGACTGGAAATGTGGACGAAGCGGTCGACATCCTGCCACTTTGCAAAACCGGTGAGGTTTTGCGTTGCAGCGACATTGGCCGCGACGAAATCTTTCAGCCGTCCGAAGGGCGACGAGAGCGCGGCGCAGTGGATGATCTTTTCCACCTTGGCGAGCCGCGCGACCGGCGTCGCATCGAATGGCAATGACAGGTCGTGGCGTATCACCGCATGGCCGGCCCGCTGCAAGGCGGCGCAGCGCTCGGCATCGCGGCCGAGCCCGACCGCCCGCACGCCCATGGAAGCCAGCCGCTCGAGCACATGCGAGCCGAGAAAACCGCTGGCGCCGGTGACGAGCACGGTCATCGTCAGATTTCCAGCGCCATGCCGCCGAACGAAACGCCGGCCGAGGTGCCGAGAAGAAGCAGCTTCATGCCTGCCGCCACACGGCCGTCGCGGCGCGCCACATCGAGCGCAAAAGGAATGGAGGCGGCGATCTGGTTGCCGAAATGGGCGCCAATATCGACCAGCTTTTCCGGCGCGAAGCCGGTCTGGCGCGCCATATGCGCCAGCGCGAATGGGCTTGCCTGATGCGGCACGACGAAATCGACATCCTCCTGCCGCCAGCCGGCGCGCTCAAGCAACGCATCGACGAAGCCGTTGAAGTGGCGCGAGGTCAGGCGGAACAGTTCCTTGCCGTCCATATGAAACAGGCTGTGCTCGGCGAAGGTCTCCGGCTCCTTGCTGAAATCGAAACGCGTGCCGCCCGAACCGATGCCGCAAGCCTCCCAGGCGGATGGGTAAGTGCGCATCAGGCTTGCCGCGACCTTGCCCTCGCCGGGTTCGGCCCGGCGCAGCACCGCTGCCGCCGCGCCATCGCCGAAGAGCGCGGCGATCTCCGGTGCGTCCTGCCATGGCAGCGCGCGCGAGGCGATCTCCGAGGAGAACACCAGCGCTGTCTCGCATTGCCCGGCCTCGATCATGCGGCCGGCGGTCTCGAAGGCGGTCAGAAAGCCGAGGCAGGTGCTGTTGACGTCGAAGGCCGCGGCCGAACCGTCGGCAACGCCGAGACGCTGCATGACCAGCGGCGCGGTTGCCGGCAATGGCTGGTAAGGCACGCCGCAGCCGCCGATGATCAGATCGACGGCCTCGGCCTCGATACCCGCGTCCTCAAGCGCCAGATGCGCGGCGGCGCAGGCGAGATCGATCTGCGATTCAGCCGCGCAGACATAGCGCTCGACGACGCCGGTGACGGTTTCGAGCGCACCCTGGCCGAGACCCAGCCTTTCCTCCAGCGCACGTGTCGTCACCCGCTCAGCCGGCACCGCCCTGCCGGTTCCGACGATCCTGATCCGCATCCTCACCCCGTTGCGCGAGCTCGACCCTATCTAGCGCAAAAAACGGTCGATAGCGATGTTCGCGAAGCTCATGCAGCTCGGGCAGCCTTGATCAGCGCTTGTGCAAAAACCGCGTTACCGCCGCCATGAATTCCACCGGACGCTCGACATTGAGCAGATGGACGCCGGGAAGCAACAAAAGCTCGGCGCCGGGAACCGTCTCGGCAATCGCTTCGCTGTGGCTCGCGAGCGTCACCTTGTCATCGATGCCGCCGATGACCAGCGTCGGGGCGTTGATGAGCGCAATCGGGCGGCGCAGGTCGCTGTCGCGCACGGCGGCGAAACAGCCCGCCAGCCCTTGCGGCGACATGGCGAGGATCGCCGCGCGGAATTCCTCGACGGTGCCGTTGCGACCGGCAAGCATGGCGGGCGGGAACCAGTTGCGCATGAACATGTCCGCCGTCGCCGACAGGTCGCTGGCCGCAAGCGCATTGCTTATCTGCTCGTCGAAATAGGATGCCGGGCCGAGATGCGGCGAGGTGTTGGACAGGATCAGCCGTTCGATGCGCTCGGGCGCGTGGACGCCCAGCCACTGGCCGACGAACCCGCCCAGCGACAGTCCCAGGAAATGCACGCGCGAAATGTCGAGGAAATCGAGGAGTTCAAGCACATCGCGGCCAAAACGGTCGAGCGAGTAAGCGCCGGCCGGCGCGTCCGACCCGCCATGGCCGCGAAAGTCATAGCGCAGCACCCGGAAGGACTTGGCCAGTTCCGGAACCTGGCCGTCCCACATGTGGAATGTCGTGGCGATGGAATTGGAGAGCATCAGCACGGGACGGTCTTGCGGACCGTCGAACCTGTAAGCGATGCGGGCGCCATCGCCCGCCGTGAAGTGAAGTGTGTCGGTCATCATGAGCCTCATCTGTTCGGCGCGTCGCGCCGTTTGCGTTGAGGCAAAGCTAGGCCTGGTGATTATCGGATAAAATTACTATGATTTGACAATCTCTGTAGGATTCTACGACTGTGGATGGGCTGAAGCTTCACGATCTGAGATGTTTCGACGCCGTCGCCACGCAGGGCAGCTTTCAGGCCGCGGCCGGCGTCCTGCATCGCACCCATCCTTCCGTCTTTGCCGCCGTCGCACGGCTGGAACAGCAGCTCGGCCTCACCTTGTTCGACCGAGGCGGGTACCGGGTGAGCCTGACCGAAGAAGGCCGGCTCTTCCACGGCCGCGCGCAACTGGCGTTGCGCGACTTCGAGCATCTCCAGGACTATGCCGGCCAGCTGGCGAGCGGTGAGGAAACGATCCTGCGCATCGTCATGGGCGATGTCTGTCCGCGACCGAAAGTCCTCGGCCTGCTCAGCCGCTTCTTTGCCGAGCGGCCGCGCACGCGCCTGCATCTCGATTATGAGGCGGTCAGCGGTCCGGTCGAGCGGTTGATGGACGGCGAAGCTGATCTCGTCTTCCATCGCGCCAACCCATCCGACCCGCGCCTCGAACGGATCGACCTCAGCCAGGTCGCCTTCGTGCCGGTGGTGGCGCCGGGCTTCCTGCCCTTCGATGTCGGGCCCTACCTCACGCCGGTGACAATGCGGCCGTTCATACAATGCGTCATCCGCGATACGGCGCGGCGACCGTCATCCGAGAACTTCTTCGTCATCGACGGCGCGCATTCCTGCTCGGTGCCGGACCATATGATGAAGAAGGAACTGATCCTGCATGGTCTGGCCTGGGGCCATCTGCCGCAATGGCTGATCGCGGACGAGTTGCGCGACGGACGACTGACTTCAATCGCCGGCCGGCATATCCCTGGACGTATGGAGACCGTGGCCGCGGTGCGTCGGCGCGACAAACCGCATGGGCCGGTGGCAGAAGCGCTGTGGCTTCACCTCAGGGCCGAAGGCGCCGTTTAGTCAGTCCAGCGCCTTTTTATGCACCTTACAACCCCAGCGGGGATCGGCATCGGTTACCACAACAGTAGACTTTTTGCAATTACAGTATAACTATCTATTATTTTGATTATATACGTCTTTCTTATGATGTTCTGATCCTGCTCATAGGCATGCTCTTCAATTTTTCTTGCGCATATTTGTATTTCATACAACTTAAGATATTCAATTCCAGCGCCAGACCGCGAGACAGAGAGCCAGGCACGCGAGACCACGGCTCCGGAGCTATGATTAACCACTCACAAATGTTTGTGGTTAACGAATTGCTAATTTAGTTGACTGCCGTCTCCACAGGTATATTTTGCAACCGTTGGGATGTGCAATTTGGGCGAGCATGGCGGTGGCAGCTTAGGTACCCTCAAGAATTCCAGGTCTCTGAAATGCTAAGCGGCAGAGATAAGCCGCACGGCATTGGTCCTGCGAGCTCAAAAGCAATTAGCGCACGTCAGAAATAGCGAATCCGCGCGAGCGGACGGTTGTGTCATGTCCGCAGGGACGTGGCCGGGCGGCGCTTTGTCCTGCCCGGGTCGGTGGTGTGCGCAGGGCGTAAGGGGAACACAATGAGTAAGGTCATCAAGGTTCTGAAACTTCGGGATGGGATCCACGGTACCGTCAAGCGCCGGCATCGCGCCCTGGTCGCAGGCGGAGCGGGATTTCTGGGTTCGCATCTGTGCGAACGGCTATTGGCAGACGGCTACGAAGTCATCGCGCTCGACAACTTCCACACCGGCAAGAGATACAATCTAAACGCGATCCAAAGCCATCCGGCATTCAGATGCATCGAGCACGATGTCGTCGACGCGTTGCCCGAGGACATCCCGGTCGAGGAAATCTACAACCTCGCCTGCCCTGCCTCGCCGCCGCACTATCAGGCCGATCCGATTCACACATTCAAAACCAGTGTGTTCGGCTCGCTCAACCTTCTCGAGCTCGCGCGGCGCAACAACGCCAAGATCTTCCAGGCCTCCACCTCCGAGGTCTATGGCGACCCGTTGGTTCATCCCCAGCCGGAGAGTTATTTCGGCAACGTCAACACGCACGGTCCCCGGTCCTGTTACGACGAGGGCAAGCGTTCGGCCGAGACCCTGTTCTTCGACTATTCGCGGACGTTCGGCATCGATATCCGTGTCGCGCGGATATTCAACACCTATGGCCGCCGTATGCAGCCCGACGATGGCCGCGTGGTGTCCAACTTCATCGTCCAGGCGCTGCATGGCGACGACCTGACTGTCTATGGCAGCGGCATGCAGACCCGATCGTTCTGCTACGTGGACGACCTGATCGAGGGCTTTATCAAGCTGATGAGGACTCCGACACCGCCTGCGCATCCGGTCAATCTCGGCAACCCGGCCGAATTCACCGTCATGGACCTGGCCAGGCTGGTCGTCGACTACACGAACTCGCGGTCGCGGATCGTGCACCGGCCGCTGCCCGTCGACGACCCCAGACAGCGCCGACCCGACATCTCCTTCGCCAGGCAACATCTCGGCTGGGAGCCGACGATCGGCCTGAGCCAGGGGCTTGCGCGCACCGTGGAGTATTTCGACGCCTTGCTCTACGGCAGCCGACCCGCCAGGGGCGCAGCGGCATCGTGACATCGCCCGCCATACTGGTGACGGGCGGCGCCGGCTTCATCGGCAGCCACACCTGCAAACGCCTGGCGGCGGCAGGGTACCTCCCGGTTGTCTACGACAATCTAAGCCGCGGCAACGAGAAAGCCGTGGCCTGGGGCCCGCTTTTCGTGGGCGATATCCGGGACAGACACGCGCTGGACGAGGCGATCGGCAGATATCGGCCGAGGGCGATCATCCATTTCGCGGCGCTGGCCTATGTCGGTGAATCCGTTCACGAACCGGCCGAGTATTACTCGACCAACGTTGCCGGTACAGTCGCGGTGCTCGACGCGGCCCGCGCCGCGGCGATCACGAACATCATCTTCTCCTCGAGCTGCGCGACCTATGGCGTGCCCGAGATGCTGCCGGTGCACGAGACTTCGTCGCAAAATCCGATCAGCCCCTATGGGCGCAGCAAGCTGATGGGCGAGCAGATCATCGGCGACTATGCCGCCGCCTATGGCATGAAGTACGCCATCTTGCGCTATTTCAACGCCTGCGGCGCCGATCCCGACGGACAGATCGGGGAATGGCACTCGCCGGAGACACATCTGGTTCCCCGGGTACTGATGGCGGCATCGGGTTTGATCGACGAAATCGAGGTTTTCGGCACCGACTACGACACACCGGACGGCACCTGCGTGCGCGACTATATCCATGTGAGCGACCTTGCCCGCGCGCATCTGAAGGCGCTCGAACATCTCGAAAGAGGCGGACAAAGCCTGGCGGTCAACCTCGGCACCGGACGAGGCGTGTCCATCAAGGAGATTGTCCAGGCGGTCAGCCGCGTAACCTCAAGACCGGTTCCGGCGGTCTTCAGAACCAGGCGCGCGGGAGATCCGGCCGAACTCTACGCCGATCCGGGCAGCGCCCACGAGCTACTTGGCTTTGTGCCGGAGCTTTCCGACATCGATACAATCGTCAGGACAGCTGCCCCATTTTTCGGCCTGGAGGCGAGTCCGGACAGGCCGCCACCCATCGGGACGGCAGCGGCAGTCCCCCTCGGCGCCCAATAGATCAATCGCCAATGGATCAATAAAGGCGGGCGTGGCAGTTCGCGAGCTGGCCAAATCCGCTTGGACTGCAGATATAGGGCGAATTGCCCACAAGCGGTCCATCGTCGCCGACATTGAAAGCAGCGTTGACCAGCGCAGCGGTGGGGGTTTTGACCGGTTGCCGCGTGACGAAAGGGTGAACGCCTTCGGTCGTCGTCATGAGGGTATTCGTCATCGTCTCAATCGGCTGATCGATTCTAGGCGACCGAGGCATGAATGCGACTTGAGCCGGCTGGCTAGCATCGCCGAGAAAGTATACCGCAGGCTTTAGGAGTGAATGTGTTTCTGTCGTATCCAGACTCTGACACCCAGATACCATAACCATAGCCGATAGAGCTGCAACAATAGTTATACTATACTTACATATGCGAAATATACCTATTGCGGAATTGCCCATCGCATGTCCCCTGTTGTTGTCAGGTATAGGCCAAGGCGAGAATTCGACATACCATGCCCCCATCGCATGTGTACCCGCCGCCGCCCATATGCACAGGAATATTAGACACACCTCATTAAACTAGTCCTGCCGAAGACCCAACGTCTCGTGGCATAATTAAATGCAATCAATTGAAAATCGGACCACGTCACCGCGTCGTGTCGAGAATTCCTTCAAAGCGCCTTCTCAGCGCGGCCCCGACCTACAGCGTTTCACCGTTTCATGGAAACGGCGAAGCGCTCTAACTCTTTGTTTTTACGCAATTCCGAACGGAAAACCGATCACGCTTTTCCTGGAATTGCTCTAATTTTGGATTCGACCAGCTTGCGCGTCTCTTCGAGCTCCGCGCCCTTGGTGTCGCCTGTCTGAAAGTTCCGATATTCGTCGGCAGGCCCCTCGGGAGATCGCTTGAAACTGTACCACGCGCCGTCCGGGTCCTTGCGCTGCTCGATGTTGCCGCCGTTGACACGATGGCTATAGCATGTGCGTTGCAGCTTGCCGGTGTAGCTCTTGCCCCGCCAGACGAGATCCATGCACATCTTGCCGTCATTCGTCACGAGCCATTTGCCTTCGGCCACAGAGGCAGAATCCGCCCCCGACGTCCAGGCCCGGAGAGCCCGACCGTTTTGACCGAAATAGGCCGCTCCGTCCTTCCATATCCATGTACGGTCGGCGTAGAAAAGTGACAGCTCATAGGCCGTTGGCACACCGACGGCATCAGCCTGCGCAGGTGTGCCGGCCTTGGCTGTTGCCGCATGCGCCACTCCCCCAGACAACGCCAACTGGCCGCACAAAGCCAGCAGGACCACAAGCAGCGCGCGACTTGCGGACCCGCGGGGCTGCTTGCGCCGTCGACGGCCAAAACCAGGCGGCGGCAATCGGATCAGAACTGTCTGCGAAATTGGCGTTGGCATGTTTGTCCAGCCCCAGACAACGCCACCAGCGCGTTGACAACCATGCGAACAATTAACAGTCGCGGGAACGGCGATGTCAACTGCCGCAAGGCGGCTAGAACACGCCGGTACGAGACTTGCACCCGGGCCGCAGGCGCCAATATTGCGAATCGGGCGGGATCGGCTATCGGCGCGAGGCCGAGGCCCGCCGAGTGTTGCGACGACCGCTCAGTCTATAGAATAGCCCGCCGCTCGCAGCTTCGAGCGGAAGGCAATCTCACACTTCTCCTGGGCGGCTTTAGTAACGCGAACGGCAGCTGGCACGTTGGCCAAAGCCGCTTGGGCCGCAAATCCACGGCGAATGGCCGATCAGCGGACCGGCGCTGCCCAGAGTGTACGAAACCTTGACCGGCGCCGGCGTGCGAACGCGCTGCGGCCGCACGAAGATCGAGTAGGCTTCTTCCCTGACGCGGGTCACGCTGCTTGTCTGAATCAGCTTCGTGCGGTGGACCCGGTGAAGCCGCTGCTTCTTGACGTAATGCACCTTCTTGCCGGTTGCCTGCATTGCCGTTTTGGCGCTGATGGAGGCTGTCTTCATCGCGTCCATGCTCTGGCATCCAGACACCATCGATACAAGTACAATCGCTGCAAAAACGTGAGAATATCTTTTGCCGATGGCCACTGCATCATTCGTTAGATTGTTCATTGCCGTCCCCTGACACTGAATACACGTTGCTGAGGTGGGGAATTATTTTATCTTTCTTTTGTTTCCGCACCGCGTAAACGGTGTATACCGTTCACATCGTGGTTTAATATTAGAGGAGATTTATTAAAATTCGCGCAAACGATATGATGAGCAGTGAATTTCAGCACCGCATCGGATACGACTAAAATTTGAACTAATTCGGCAGTGCAAAGCAACGCCGGGCGGACCGGATGCCTGCTCCGGACACAGATGCGTGGTTTATCTGCTGATATTTTTGTCGTCCCAGCCCGGATCAAAATAGAAATTCCGGGAGCCGATATCGCCCATGCCGGCGCCGGAAACAACGTAGGCAATCCTGACGATACGCAGGCCGCCGGCGCCCTGCTGCAGACCATAGATGCCCTCAAGCCCGCGATCGTAGAACCCAGCCGCGGGGACCCCAAGCGCAACCAGTGCCAATGAGGCGTGCAGGGCAAATCTTGCAGCGTTGGCGCGCAGCGAGATTCTGTTTTCAGCGATGTGCTTTGTGATGATGACCAGCACCAGCAAACCGTAAAGGAACGCGTTGAAGGTTGCGAACCAATAGAAACCCGTGGCATCGAATGGATGTTTCACCACAAGCACCGGCAGCGCCGCGCCAACCGCCAGCGCCACATAAGGCGTGAAGACGCGTGCCGGCAGCAGATTTTTCGGGCCACTGCCCTTCGGCGTGACCCGGAAGTCGACAAAGGACTTGGTGACGTAGTCCCGGATTGCCGACAGCGTGCCCCACAGGACCCATGGCCAGCGCGCAAAGAACAGGAACAGCGTGCCTTCCCAACTCAGCGTTTTCGCCGTCATCGGCCGCGACAGGCCGAAGGCCTTCAGCATGATGACCAATCCGACCAGCGCCACGGAGTTCGGCAGATAGTAGCAGACAAACTCGCCATACATGACATTGGCAAAGTTGCGCCCCGTAAACAGCGCATAGATCGGCATGACGTACATCATCAGCGCGAAGACCGCGAACAGCGGATACCAAAGCTGACAGAACAGGAACTGGAACTTCAGCCGTGGCGGCAGCTTGTGAAAATACCGCGGCGTGTATTCAAGCAGGATTGTCACCAGGCTGCGCGACCACTGGAACTCCTGGGTGACGAGGTCGGCAAAGGTCTGTGGACCATCGCCGTTGGCGATGGCGTCGATTGCGTGCACGCCGCGCCATCCGGCGGCATTGATCAGCATAGAGGTGGAATGATCTTCCGCCAGCTCCGGGCCAAGGCCGCCTGCTTCGCGCAGCGCTCTCGTCCTTACGGCATAGTGCGACCCGATGCATAGCGGGGCGCCGCCGCCGGTGTGGCCGGACTGCAAGGGACCATGGAACATGCCCTCCGGGAACAGCCGTCCGCGCGCGGCCCAGCTTTCATCGGCATTGTTGTCGCAGATGCTGGGCGCCGAGACATAGCCCACGGCAGGGTCGGCGAAGGGATACAGGATTTCTCTCAGATAGGTCGGCGACGGCACATGATCGGCATCCATCTGAGCGACGAAGTCGTAGCGCTCATAGCCGTAGTGATCGTAGAAGAAGGCGAGATTGCCTTCCTTGCAGCGGGTCCGGCGCGGCCAGGTCTTGCGGTGATAATCCTCGCGCCCTCGCCTGGTCGAAATCAGCACGCCATTGGCATTGCACCATTGAACCGTCGCCTCCGATGGATTCTCGTCGGCAAGCCAGGTATCGTGCGGATAATCTTGCGCCAGCATCGCCTCCAGCGTGCGCTGAACGACGGCGAACGGCTCGGACGGCGCCTTGGTAACCACCATGGCAACGCGGGAGCCCTCCGGAATGACGTGCAGCTTCGACGGCTTCCTGGATGCATGCACGTTGAGCAGGAAATACATCGGCATCAGCGTCAGCCATGCCAGCACGATCGTGGCGAAGGCATATGGCCCAACGTGCTCGACATGGGCGGGTTGCAGCCACCAGGACCAGAAGACGGCAAGCGTGACGAACCAGAAGGCGAGACCAAGCCACAGGATCAGTTGCTGGCGACCGGTGAGTACCGGCACAAGGTAAGGGCCTTCGGGGCCCATGCCGGTCGACGCCAGATCCGGCTTGCCCAATGGCTCCGTTTTGCCGCCGACAACGCCGGCATCCAGTGACACGCCCATGCTACCCGCCGCCTTGCGCACCCGGCTAAACCGGCTGAACTAACCCGGCTATAGAATCAGCGCATGCTAATACGAAGTCAACCGGATTAAGCTTGCGTTAACCAAGCCTCTTCAGAACTGGTTAACCTAAGGCCTTGACTTCACAGCCCTTTGCCGCAATCGCGACGACCAGGCCAGCGATCCTTCGCCGGCTTCGAAGGCGCCGCTCACCCGCCCGAAAGTCAGGCTGGCAGCCCGTGCCCGTTAACCCTGTCAAGAGCAACACGGTTAAGTAACCGTTAATTGCGCTTGACTTCAACGTGTCATAGGCCCTTATATCAGCAAGGGTTAATATCGTAACGTTGACGCGAATTTGTGAGTATCGCGGCGACCTTCTCTCTGGGGCTTCAAGACCTTCGAGAGAGCACCTTTGTGGATGGCCCTGCGTAGAATGCGCCCGTCCCAGTCGCTCAGAAACCCGCGGTTCACGTCGGCCGACCGATTGGTGGGTTCGCGCGCCGGTGACACCGGAACGCGCGGCGCTTCGACATAGGTTGCAATGTCGAAGCAAGGAGGCGGATATGAGATACTTCACTGCTTTGTGGTCAGCGTTGCTGATCGGCGGCCTTGCCATGCCGGCTTCTGCGGGATCGCCCGCCGGCACGGATCCGGTACAAACGAATTCGGCGGCGTCGGCGTTTGGTTCCTACGACCCCTATGGGGATTTCACCAACGACAAGTCGGCGAGCATCGAGGAGCTGTTCTTGCCCTGGGAAGACGTCGATCTATCGACGCTGCCACTGGCAGACGCCTACGCTCTCCAGCGCGGCCGCTCGCTCCTGATCACCATCGAGCCTTGGACCTGGTCCAAGGACTGGCGCATCACGCCGCCCGAACTGCGCAATGGCATATTGAGCGGCAAATATGACGCCAACATGCAGGCGATCTGCAGCCTGGCCGGACAGATGAAGAGCCCGGTCACCATCCGCTGGGCGCAGGAAATGGAAGACAAGAACGGCCGCTTCACCTGGGCCAACTGGGCTCCCAAGGACTGGATAGCCGCCTACAAGCGGGAAGTCGATGTTTGCCGCAAGGTAGCGCCCGCCGCGAAATACATGTGGTCGCCCAAGGGTATCGAGGGCCTTGAGAAGTACTATCCCGGCGACGACTATGTCGATGTGATCGGTCTGTCGGTGTTCGGCCTGCAGAAGAAGGACAATGACGAAGTCGGCCGCGACCGTACCTTTGAAGAGACGCTGAAGCCGGGCTACGACCGCGTGGCGAACTTCAACAAGCCTGTGATCGTGGCCGAGCTCGGCTATGTCGGGAAGCAGGAATACGTGGCGAAATGGGCCGACGACTCGCGCAAGTCCTATGCGGAGTTTCCGGCTCTGACCTCGGTCGTCTACTTCAACCAGAAGGAAGTGTGGCCGTGGCTGGGGGGCTACGGGATGCCCGACTGGCGGGTTACCCAGCACGTCCTGCCGTAAAGCGCGCAAAAACCATGCGTCCCGGCTTTGACCGGGACGGTTCCAGCTTTCAGTTCAGAAGCGATCGCTTCCAGGGGGAACCCTGGAGACGTTCGGCGTGGCGTAAATCAGAAGCGGAGTAGAGTTGTGAAACGGGTATTGGGGAAGTTGGTCGGAGCAGCCATCGTTTGCTCTGTTTTTGTTGTCGCCTTGCAGGCTCCTGCAATGGCCAAGACGGCAACCCGGATCGCCGAGCAGGCGCAAAAGGCAAGTGTCGTTCCCGACGCGGGCGTCTACGACATCTATCAGAACCATTCTTGGCTGTGGGGCAAGAACGGCGCCGGGTTCTTTGCCGTCAAGCAGCGGGCATTCGACGCCTGGACCTCCGACAAGGGCAAGCAGGGCTATGGCGAGGGCACATGGTTCATGCCCGGTGGCGGAAAGCTATGCTTTCGCGCGACGTGGCACGGCGCCTGGGGCGCCAAGAGCTCTCTGAGCTGCTTCGAACACCGCCAGGCAGGTAGGGTGATCTACCAGCGCAGATTGCCGGACGGTGACTGGTACGTGTTCAGGAGCTCGCACCGCAACCGGGGGATGAATTCAAGAAAGTAAAATATGGCGACTACGTCACCCGGAAGCAGAAGCGGATCGAGGCAAGATACTAGAGCGCCCTGGTAAGCGACCGCACGCCCGACCAGGCGGCCTCATCTCCTGTTTTGACGCAATTCCGGACGAAAGGCTGCGGCGAAGTCGCCGAGCCGACCGTTTCACACTGCTCTAAGCCTTGCGCTCCCAGCGGCGATCGGGCGTCTGCTGCCAGTAGGTCACGGCGTGGCCGGCATCCTTCAGCGTCTTCCAGTGCGTGCGCGCGCCTTCGAGTTGCGCGGTGTCGTGGCCGTCGAACAGGAAAACCGCTCGCTCGTAGCCTGAAAGCTCGGGCGGCGCCGCGCCGTCGACCAGGAAGCGGATCTGCGCGGCGTTGGCATTGCCATCGCCCGTGGTGAGCAGGATCGGCTGCTCGGCCGGATGAGCCTCGCGGTCGGTGGCATGCGCCAGGAAGGAATCGTCGCGAAAAATCCAAAGATGCTGGTCGAGCGCGTCGCGCCGCTCCTCGGTGCCGGTCTGCACCACCACATGCCAACCGCGGTCGACGCTGCGCTCGAGCAGGCCCGGCAGCGCTTCTTCCAGCGTCGATTCGGTCAGGTGGTAGAACAGGATGTCGGCCATCCCTGGAAGCCCTACCCCTCGTAGTGATCGCGCACAAGCCGGTCTAGAAGACGCACGCCGAAGCCCGAACCCCAGGACTGGTTGATCTCGCTCGACGGCGCGCCCATCGCGGTGCCGGCGATGTCGAGATGCGCCCAGGGCGTATCCTTGACGAAGCGCTGCAGGAACTGCGCGGCAATGATGGCACCGCCATAGCGGCCACCGATGTTCTTCATGTCGGCATTCTTGGAATCGATCAGCTTGTCGTATTCGGGGCCAAGCGGCATGCGCCACAGCCGCTCCTGGCTCACCTGACCGGCGTTGAACAGCCGGCCGGCGAGTTCGTCATTGTTGGAGAACAGGCCGGCGTGATGCTGTCCAAGCGCGACCATGATGGCGCCGGTCAGCGTCGCCAAGTTGACCATGAATTTCGGCTTGAAGCGATCGTTGGTGTACCAGAGCGCATCGGCCAGCACGAGGCGGCCTTCGGCGTCGGTGTTGAGCACCTCGATGGTCTGGCCCGACATCGAGGTGACGATGTCGCCGGGGCGCTGGGCGTGGCCGTCGACGGCGTTCTCGACCAGGCCGATGACGCCGACGACGTTGGCCTTGGCCTTGCGCGCGGCCAGCGCATGCATCAGCCCGGTGACGGCGGCAGCACCGCCCATATCGCCCTTCATGTCCTCCATGCCGGAGGCCGGCTTCATCGAATTGCCGCCGGTGTCGAAGGTGACGCCCTTGCCGACGAAGGCGACAGGCGCGTCCTTGGCCTTGCCGCCATTCCAGCGCATGACGGCCATACGGGCGCCGCGCGGCGACCCTTGAGCGACGCCGAGCAGCGAACCCATGCCGAGCTTCTTCATCTCCTTTTCGGTGAGGATCTCGACCTCGACGCCGAGGGCTTCCAACTGCCTGGCGCGGTCAGCGAATTCGATGGGACCGAGCGCATTGGCCGGCTCGTTGACGAGATCGCGCGCCAGAAGCACGCCGTCGATCACAGCCACCTCATCGGTGAAAGCCTTTTTCGCGGCGGCCGGGTCGGCACAGTGGATCGTTACCTTGGCGGGCTTTGCCGCGTCGGCCTTCTTGGCATCAGCCCCTTTGAGTCGGTCCCCTTTGCATCAGACTGCCCGTCGTCCTTGTCCTTCCTGGTCTTGTATTTGTCGAAGGAATAGCTGCGCAGCAGAATGCCCGCGGCAAGGCTCGCCGCCTGGCGCCCGTCGGGCTGCAAGTCCGGCAGGTCGAGGATGACGGCAACTTCGCTCGCCTTGCGCAGCGAAGCGGCAACGGCGCCGCCGAGCTTCAGCCAGCCGTAATCATCGAGGCTTGCCGCCTTGCCGGCGCCGATCGCCACCAGCCGGTCGAGGGAGGAGCCTTGCGGCGCCAGCACCTCGGCCGAACTTGCGAACTTGCCGGAGAAATCGGCTACCGGAAAGGCGCGGGCCAGCGCGCCGGCAGGATCGCAGGCCAGCGCGGCTTCGCCAAGCCCGCCGCCGTCGGCCGCAAACACGAAGGCGCTGCCTTTTTTGGGCGCGGCGAATTTGGCGAAGGCAATGGTGGGTCTCAACGTCATCAGGTCCTGCTTTCGGGGATGGCCGTAAGGTGCCGGCAAAGGGAATTTTTAGCGTGCAAGAGGTCGTGCAAGAGGTTTGGCAAGCGTGCGCGACATTTGGTCGTTTTCACCCATTTGGCAAGACTTTGACCAAAATCGCTGTCTATATCAGAGCCGTCGACGACAAAGGATTCGCCTCGGCACGACCTTAGTTTCTTGCCGCAACCTGCTGTTAACCATCAATGTTTTGCATTTCTTATCCATTGGCGCGGACACTCCGCCGCGCCGGGGCACGCGGTGTGGGGCGACAAACCGGAAGAAGCCGCCGATGACCCAGTTGTGCGCGCGCCGCCGGATCACTATTTTGTCGGCGGGCATGATGCCGTTCGGCAAAATCGAGAAAAGCCTTCATGAAGGTCGTTGAACGCTACATCATGCGCCGCGCGCTGACGATGTTCCTTGCGGCGCTGGTCTGGACGCTGGCGATCGTGTGGACCACACAGGTGCTGGCCAAGATCGACCTCGTCACTGACAATGGCCAGTCGGCGCTGACTTTCTTCGAGGTCGCGGCGCTCATCATCCCTTCGATCATACCGATCGTGGTGCCGTTCGCGCTGGTGGTTGCGGTGGCGCAGACGCTGAGCGTCATGAACACCGATTCGGAACTGGCGGTGCTCAGCGCCGCCGGCGCGTCGCGCTGGACGATCGCCCGACCGATCCTTTTGCTGGCGATCGCGGCTTGCGCCTTTTCCTTCATCGTCGACAACGGCATCGACCCTTATGCCAGGCAGAAGAACCGCCAACTGGTCGCGGCTTCGCGCGCCGATCTTTTGTCGCTGATCATCCAGGAGGGCACGTTCCGCAAGATTGACGAAGGGCTCTATCTGCAGATCGGCGAGCGGCTTCCCGGCAACAGGCTGGGCGGCATCTTCGTCGCCGATTCGCGCGAGGAAGGCGCCAGCCTCACCTACTACGCCAAGAGCGGCAGCATCGTCGAACAGAAGGGCGAGAAGGTGTTGATGATGAATGATGGCGTCATCAACCGCAAATCGGTGGCCGGCGACCTCTCCGTCATCCGCTTCACCTCCTATGCCTTCGACATGTCTGCCTTCATGTCGGCGGCGAACGACATCACGCTTCTGCCCAAGGATCGGACGACGCAATATCTGCTCAATCCGGATCCCAACGACAAGATGTTCCAGCGCGAGCCGGGCAGCTACCGGGCCGAGCTCAACCAGCGGTTCGCCGAATGGTCCTATTCGCTGGTGTTCGCGCTGATCGCGCTGGCGGTCGCCGGCGACGCGCGATCGCACCGCGAGGCACGCATCAATCCATTGATCACGGCAATCTCGATCGCGCTGTTCGTGCGGTGGCTGGGCTTCTTCGCCGCCGGCAAAGCCGACAAGGTCTGGTACTTCATCTACCTGCTTTACGTCATACCGCTCATCGCCTCCATCGTTTCGGTCTGGTTCATCGTGTCTTCGCGCAGCATGGAATTACCCGCGGCCTGGACCGACTGGCTCACCAATCTCGCCGGCCGCGCCAGCAGCAACTGGGCGGCGTTGAAGCTCTGGTTCGTCCGGCGCACTTCCGGCCAGGGAGCCTGACGATGGGCTGGACACTGGGCCGCTATTTCTTCTTCCGCTACGTCACCATCACCTTCTGGTTCTTCCTCGGCCTTTTGGCGCTGGTGTTCCTGATCGACTTCACCGAGCTTTCCGGCCGCACCACCGGAATTCCGGGCTTCACCTACGGCACGGCTTTCGCCATTTCGGCGCTCAGGATGCCGATGATCATGCTGCAGACGGTGCCATTCGTCGGGCTGTTCTCGGCAATGGCGACGCTGGTTTCGCTCAACCGCCGCTACGAGCTGGTGATCGCGCGCTCGGCCGGGGTCTCGGCCTGGCAATTCCTGTTTCCCTGCTGCATCGGCGCGCTGATGTTCGGCGTGCTGTCGGTCGCCGTGATCAACCCGATCGCCGCGCACGGCTTTTCCTGGTCGGAGCAGATGGAAAACGAGCTCAGGGCCGGCAAATCGAGCACCGTCACCACCACCGAGACACCCTGGCTCAGGCAGAAAACCGAATCCGGCGACACCATCATCGGCGCCCGCGCCATCCTCAATCAGGGGCTGGAGATGGCGGACGCGGTGTTTTTTATCCTCGACCCGCAGGGCAACATCGCCGAACGCAAGGATGCCGCCAAGGCCTTCCTGCGCGACGGCTACTGGGAATTGCAGGACGTCAAGATCTTCAAGGGCGGCAATATCCAGACGCTGCCATCCGACAAGGTGGCGACCAATCTGCGGCCCGAATTCGTGCAGGAGCGGCTGGCGCGCCCGGAAACCATCCCCTTCTACGAGCTGCCGCGCAAGATCGAGGTTGCCCGCTCCTTCGGGCTCAAGGCAAATGCCTTCGCCATGCAGTTTGATTCGCTGGTGGCGTTGCCGTTCCTGCTCGTCGCCATGACGCTGATTGCGGCAACAGTTTCAATGCGATTTGCGCGGATGGGGCAGTCGGCGACGATGATTCTGGGTGGCGTCGTGGCCGGCTTTCTGCTTTATGTCGTTTCGGTACTGGTCAAGGCATTCGGTGTCGCCGGATTCGTGCCTACAGTGGTGGCTGCATGGGTTCCGGTTGTCGTGGCTATGTTCTTTGGGGTGACATTCCTGCTATACAAGGAAGACGGCTAGTGAGGGAGGCGGTTTTGCGCAGCCATAGGCAGGCCGGTTTGGCACGCCTCTATGGGGCGTCCGCCTTGGCATGTCTGTTTGCTTGCGTGGTACCAACGGTACCGGCGCTGGCACAGCAGATCACTGCCGCGCCCGTCCCATCCGGCTCGCAGATGCTGCTGGCCGCCGATACGCTCGTCTATGACAACGACAAGCATACGGTGACTGCCGTCGGCGCCGTGCAGATCGACTATGGCGGCAACAAGCTCGTCGCCCAGCGCGTGGTCTACAACCGCGACACCAAGCGCCTGGTCGCAAGCGGCGCGGTCGAGCTGATCAACAGCGACGGCACCAAGGTCAATTCCGAGCATATCGACATCACCGACGATTTCGCCGACGGCTTCGTCAACGCGTTGCGCGTCGAGACGATCGACAAGGCGTATTTCGCCGCCGAGAGCGCCGAGCGCATGGGCGGTGTGCTGACCACCTTCCACAATGGCGTCTACACCGCCTGCGAGCCCTGCGAGGACAAGCCGAACTCAGCGCCGACCTGGCGCGTCAAGGCGCGCAAGATCATCTGGAACGGCGAGAAGAAAACCGTCCGCTTCGAGAACGCGAATTTCGAATTCTTCGGTTTCCCGCTCGCCTATCTGCCGGCCTTCGAGATCGCCGACCCGACGGTAAAGCGCAAGAGCGGCTTCCTGCTGCCAGGTCTCGTCTTCAACAACCATCTCGGCACCGGCGTCAAAATACCCTATTATTTCGCGCTCTCCCCGACCTATGACCTGACCGTCACCGGCAGCGGCTACACCAAGCAAGGCTTCATGGGCGAGGCCGAGTGGCGCCAGCGCTTCAACAACGGCCAGTACACGCTGAAGATCGCCGGCATCAACCAGAACGATCCCAACGCATTCATCGATTCCGGCCGGCGGGTCGTCGATTCCGGCGATAAAGGAGATCCGAACAAGTTCCGCGGCATGATGGGCACCAAGGGCCAGTTCGCCATCAACGAGCGCTGGAACGTCGGTTGGGACGTGCTGTTGCAGACCGACAAGAACTTTTCGCGCACCTACAACATCGACGGCTACACCAACACCGTCCACCAGTCGTCGATCTATCTGACAGGACTGCACGACCGCAATTATTTCGACGTTCGCGCGATGCGCTTCGAGGTGCAGGAAGACACGCTGTCCAGCGATCCGACGGCGCGCGCGGCCAAGCAGCCCTGGGTGCTGCCGTCCTTGGACTATGCTTATATCCCCGATATGTCGGTGGCCGGCGGCCAGTTGTCGTTCAACGTCAATGCCCGCGTCATCAGCCGCGACCGGTTGGACGCGGTGCTGTCCAATAGCGCGGTTCCGACCTCCATCAACAATGTGCGCGGCATCGAAGGCCAGTCCAGCCGGCTGACCGCGGAGGCCGAATGGAAGCGCACCTTCACAACCGATGATGGCCTGCAACTGACGCCGTTGCTCGCATTCCGAGGCGACGCAGGCTATGTCAACGCCAATTCAGCGTCGGTCGCGGCCGTCAACCAGATGGCGACGAATCTCGGCGAAGACGCGGATATGCGCACTTCGCTTGCCCGCTACATGGCGACGCTCGGCCTGGAAGCGAGCTGGCCGCTTCTGTTCTCGATGGCAAATTCCAGCCACGTCCTCGAGCCGACCGCGCAGGTCTTCGTGCGTCCGAACGAGCAGTATGTCGGCGGGCTGGCCATTCCGAACGAGGACGCGCAGAGCTTCGTCTTCGACGCCACCACGCTGTTCGAGCGCGATAAGTTCTCAGGCTATGACCGCATCGAAGGCGGCACCCGCGCCAATGTCGGTTTCCGCTACTCCGGCGCCTATGACAGCGGCTGGGGCACCAATGCGATCTTCGGCCAGTCCTATCAGCTCGGCGGGGAGAACTCCTTCGACGCGCCGGATCTGGTGAATGTCGGCGCCTATTCGGGCCTGCAGACGACCAAGTCCGACTATGTCGGCCTGATCGGCTTCAACAGCCCAAGCGGCTTCTCCGGCTCGGTCAGCGGCCGTTTCGACGAACAGAGTTTCGAGGTCAGGCGCACCGAAGTGAAGGCCGCTTATTCCGGCCTGCCGATATCGCTCAGCGCCAAATACGCCTTCATCCAGGCGCAGCCGCTCTACGGCTTCACCACAGATCGCCACGAGCTCACGCTCGGCGCCTCGGCGCATCTCAGCCAGAACTGGCGGCTGTTTGGCACCGGCACCTACGACCTCGAACAGAACGTCCTGGTCAATGACGGCGTCGGCTTTGCCTACAACGATTCCTGCTTCACCTACATCATGACCTACTCGCAGACGCGCGATATCGTCACCAAGGCAGTGTCGCAGAATATCGGCTTCAACCTGTCGTTCCGCACGCTTGGCGATTTCGGCTCCTCAAGCAGCGCGGTCGATACGTTCCAGTCGAAGTCGAATTGAAGCCGCGGGCCTTGATTTGGCGTGTGATCCTCCGAAAATGACTTGATTCTCAGGCCAAATGCCGGCGACATCGTTTCGCCGCATAAGATTGGCATGCGGTTGACCACATAGCGCATACGTTCGGAGGACGTGCGGCGCCATCGTGGTGGGAAAATGGGAAGGTGATATGAGGAAATACCTGTTTTCAGCAGGCTTCGCGCTGCTGGTGGCGGCGACCTCGGTTTCGATGGCGGCGATGACGCCGCCCGCATTCGCCAGCGGGGTCAAATATATCGTCAACAACATACCGATCACCACTGGCGACATCCAGCACCGCGCGGCTTTTTTGAAGCTGCAGCACAAGAAGGGTGATGCCGGCCAGGAGATGATCGACCAGACGCTGCGGCTGGCCGAGGCCAAGCGGCTCGGCATCCGCATCGGCGATCAGCAGGTCGACGCCGCCTACCAGCGCTTCGCCTCGGGCAACAAGATGCCGCTGGCCAAGCTCGACGCCGTGATGGCGCAGTCGGGCGTCACCAAGGAGCATTTCAAGGAATTCATCCGCGCGCAGATGGCCT
Source organism: Mesorhizobium sp. ORM8.1 (assembly GCF_053005525.2). Classification (NCBI taxonomy): domain Bacteria; kingdom Pseudomonadati; phylum Pseudomonadota; class Alphaproteobacteria; order Hyphomicrobiales; family Phyllobacteriaceae; genus Mesorhizobium; species Mesorhizobium sp. ORM8.1. The sequence continues at coordinate 1,165,707 of NZ_CM132600.1, forward strand.
GGAACCAGGCGCTCAGCGCCCGCTATCGTTCGGGTGACGGCGGCGCGGTGACCGAACAGGACGCTGTGCGGCGCATGCTCGACAAGGGCGGCTCCAAGCCGACCGCCATGGAATATATGCTGCAGCAGGTGATCTTCGTGGTGCCGGCTTCCGAGCGCGCCGCCACGCTTGCCAAGCGCAAGCGCGAGGCTGACGCCATGCGCGCCCGCTTCAACGGCTGCGCCACCACGCGCGAATTCGCCAAGGGGCTGATCGACGTCACCGTGCGCGATCTCGGCCGCGTGCTGGCGCCGCAATTACCACCGGACTGGGCCGAGCAGATCAAGGCGACCAAGGTCGGCGGCGCGACGGTGACGCGCGAGACGGACCGCGGCGTCGAATTCATCGGCATCTGCTCCTCGCGCGAGGTTTCCGACGACAAAGCCGCGCAGATGGTGTTCCAGGCCGAAGGCAGCAACGACAAGGACGCCGACGCGCTCAGCAAGAAATATGTCGACGAACTGCGCAAGAGCGCCAAGATCGTTGAGCGCTAGGGTGGGTCACCGTTTCGCGAAAACGTCGAACCACTCTTTGATTTAACGCCACTCCTGGCGAAACGGGCGGCCTGGCGCAAACGGCATAAGATGAGCAAGACCGATACGCCGCTGGCGCTCAGTGTCGGCGATCCTTCTGGTATCGGACCGGAGATCGCCATCGCCGCCTGGCAGGCGGGCGACAGCGCCGGCGTGCCGCCCTTCTACCTGCTCGCCGACCCCGATCTGATCGAGGCGCGGGCGCGCCGGATCGGCGCCGCAGTGACAATCACCGAGACCGTGCCGGGGCAAGCGGCGCATGATTTCGCCCGGGCGCTGCCTATCGTGCCGCTCTATGCCCGCCATGTCGACAGCCCCGGAGAGCCGGATCGAGCCAATGCGGCCGGCACCATCGAGGCCATCGACCGCGCCGTCGCCGACTGTTTCGCCGGCAGCGCCGCGGCAATAGTCACCTGCCCGATCGCCAAGAAGCCGCTTTATGACGCTGGCTTCGGCTTTCCCGGCCACACCGAATATCTGGCGCATCTGGCCTCGCGCCACACCGGCGCCGACGTGGTGCCGGTGATGCTCTTGGCCGGGCCCGAACTGCGCACCGTTCCGGTGACCATACATATCCCGTTGGCGGATGTGCCGAAGCGGCTGACAACGGAGCTTATCGTCACCACGGCGCGCATCACCGCCGCCGACCTTCGCGACCGCTTCGGCATCGCGCGGCCAAGGCTTGCCATTGCCGGGCTCAACCCGCATGCCGGCGAAGGCGGTGCGATGGGATCGGAGGATCTGGCCATCGTCCAGCCGGCCGTCGAGATGCTCAGGGCCGAAGGCATCGATGCGATCGGACCGCTGCCCGCCGACACGATGTTCCATCCACACGCGCGGGCTTCCTATGACGCCGCGCTCTGCATGTATCATGACCAGGCGCTGATCCCGGCCAAGACGCTGGCCTTCGACGAGGCCGTCAATGTCACGCTCGGCCTGCCCTTCATCCGCACCTCCCCCGATCATGGCACCGCCTTCGACATTGCCGGCAGGGGCATTGCGCGCGCCGACAGCCTGATCGCGGCGCTGCGGTTGGCGCGCCGGCTGGCCGACAGCGGCCGCCGGGCCGCGGCCGCATGAGGACTTGATGTGAACGAGGGGCGCACGACCATCGACGGCTTGCCGCCCCTGCGCGCGGTGATCGAGCGCCACGGCCTGCAGGCAAAGAAAGCGCTCGGCCAGAATTTTCTGCTCGACCTCAATTTGACGAGTAAAATCGCGCGTGCGGCGGGCGATCTCGACGATGCGACGGTGATCGAGGTCGGTCCAGGTCCAGGCGGGCTGACCAGGGCGCTGCTGTTCAACGGCGCGCGTCGCGTCATCGCCATCGAGCGCGACGAGCGCTGCCTGGAGGCGCTTGCCGAAGTCTCCAACCACTATCCGGGCCGGCTGGAGATCATTCCCGGCGATGCGCTGAAGACGGATTTTGCGGCACTTGCCGCCACGGCGAACGGCGCTCCGGTCAAGATCGTCGCCAACCTGCCCTACAATATCGGCACCGAGCTTCTGATCCGCTGGCTGACGGTGGCCGACTGGCCGCCCTTCTACAGGTCGATGACGCTGATGTTCCAGCGCGAGGTGGCCGAGCGCATCACCGCCGGCCCGCAGAGCGATGCCTATGGCCGGCTCGGCGTGCTCGCTGGCTGGCGCACCGAGGCCAGGATCGCCTTCGACGTGCCGCCGCAGGCCTTCACGCCGCCACCCAAGGTCACCTCCTCGGTCGTGCATCTGGTGCCGCGCGCCACGCCCCTGCCCGTCGACGTCAGGAAGCTCGGCCGGATGACGGAGGCCGCCTTCGGCCAGCGCCGCAAGATGCTCAGGCAAAGCGTGAAAAGCATGGGCGGCGAGGCGTTGCTCGCCCGCGCCGGCATCGACCCGACGCGCCGCGCCGAGACGCTCAGCGTCGCGGAATTCGTGCGGCTGACCAACGCGGTTTGATCGCCGCCGCCGCGACGCTGGAATCCAGAAACTTACGACATAGATAGGCAGGCGAAACAGCCTGGAGCCTGCGATGCCTGCCTATGTCATTTCCGACGTCACGATCCGCGACGAAGAAACAATCGAAATCTATCGAACCCGCGCAGCCGCCTCCATCGCACAGCATGGCGGGCGCTACCTGGTTCGTGGCGGCGAGGTAGAGACGCTGGAGGGCAATTGGAAACCCGGCCCGCTGATCGTCGTCGAATTTCCCGACATTGAAACCGCGCGGCGCTGGTATCGCTCCGACGAATACGCTGCCGCGCTCGAGGTCCGCGATGCAGCGCTCAGCCGCAACCTCATTCTGGTCGATGGGATCAAGTTGTGATGCGGTCAATTGCCCGAAAACGGCCGTATATGATAATGTGACCGTATGAAAAACAAAGCTGCCGCCAACCGCTTGAGCAAAACTGGTCAGTTCGTCTTGACCAGCGACAAGGGGAAAAAGATCAGCGCTGTCGAAGGCCTTGAATTGTCGCCCCGCATGGGTGCCATCTTGAGCGATAGCCGTGCCAAAGGACTGAGCGGCGACGAACGCAGGGCATTGATCTTGAAACAGGCACGCCTCAAGAAATAGGGGCAGCGGGTGGTCTACGCGGCCGAAGCGGATCCTCTTTGCTACGCGGGCACAACCGTTCTTCGCAACAAGCTGAACATTGAGAACCAAGCCGAACTCGATGAATTCGAGTTAGCACTGTTCTTGACCCGAGCCGACGAACGAATGCCCGCCGGTGTTCTGGACTACGAACACTACAAAGCGGTCCATCGCCACCTCTTTCAGGATGTCTATGAATGGGCCGGCAATGCTCGCGCCATCCGCATCGGCAAAGGCGGCAACTGGTTCTGTTATCCGGAATATATTGATCCGGAGATGCACAGGATCTTCGAGGAACTGGCCGAAGCCGACTATCTTCGCGAGATCGATCTGGCGGATTTTGCGGTTCGTTCGGCACATATCTTTGCCGAAATCAATGCAGTACATCCCTTCCGGGAGGGCAACGGCCGTACGCAGCTCGCCTTCCTCGCAATGTTGATGGAAAACGCGGGCTTCTCGTTCAATGCCGATGTGCTCGGACGAGAACGTGTTCTGGATGCGATGATCGAGAGCTTTGCCGGCGATGAGGCGCCACTAGCACGCCTCATCTTGGATATCGGAAAATCCTAACGAGGACGAACCTCACTGCGTCTTCTCGTCGAGCAATCCCGACACGAAATCGAACAGACCAGGCCGCCTGTCGCGCCGAAGCCGTTCGGCGGCGACGATTGCCCGGACCTCGGCGAAGGCGCGGTCGAGATCGTCGTTGACGATGACGAAGTCGTATTCCTTCCAATGTTCGATCTCGAGACGGGCGTTCTTCAGCCTGGTCTCTATGACGGATTCCTGGTCCTCGGCGCGGCGCTTGAGGCGCGCCTTCAATTCCTTCATCGACGGCGGGAGGATGAAGATCGAGACGATGTCGGCGCGCATCTTCTCCTTGAGCTGCTGGGCGCCTTGCCAGTCGATGTCGAACAGCATGTCGCGCCCTTGAGCCAACGCCAGCTCCGCCGGTTCGCGCGGCGTGGCGTAGCAATTACCGTGCACCTGCGCCCATTCGAGCAGCGCGTCGGAATCGCGCAGCCGCTCGAACTCGCGCATGGTGCGGAAATGATAGTGGACGCCCTCGATCTCGGAGCCGCGGCGCGGCCTTGTGGTGACGGAGACCGACAGCTCCAGGCTTGAATCGCTTTCCAGTAGATTGCGCGCGATCGTCGACTTGCCGGCGCCCGACGGCGACGACAGCACGAGCATCAATCCGCGGCGGCGGATGCGGGACCCCAGATTCCGGGCAGCCATCGGCTCCTTGGCAACCATTCCCGTCACTCCAGATTCTGGACCTGTTCGCGAAACTGATCGACCACCGCCTTGAGTTCCAGCCCGATCGCGGTGACCGCGGCGGCGTTCGACTTGGAGCACAGCGTATTCGATTCGCGGTTGAATTCCTGCGCCAGAAAATCGAGCTTGCGGCCGACGGCGCTATCGCCGCCGAGCAGCGCCCGCCCGGACGCGACATGGGTCTTCAGCCTGTCGATCTCCTCGCGGATGTCGGCCTTGGTGGCGAGGAAGGCCGCCTCCTGATGCAGCCTGGCGGCATCGAGATTGGCCGAGGCGTCCATCAGGAGCCGCACCTGCTCGGCGATGCGCTCGCGGATTGCGGCCGGCTCGCGCGAGGGGTCGGCCTCGGCCTTCAGCGTCAGCGCCTCGATGGCATCGATATGGCCGGCCAGCAGCGCGCCCAGCGCCGCGCCTTCGCCGCGCCTTGCCTGCTCTAGCCCGTTGAGCGCCGCGTCGAGCGCCGTCAGGATCGCGGCGTCAAGCGCCGCCCGCTCCTCCTCGGTCTCGACGGCCTCGGGAATGTCGAGCACGCCGCGCAGCGACAAGAGCCCGTCGGCAGTGGCGGGCTCGATGCCGTACTGCTCCTGCAAGCGCTTGGCCAAGCCCGCCAGGTCCTTGAGGAACACCTCGTTGACCACCGGCAGCACTTGCCTGGCAGCGGCGCGGCCGACCGTCAATGCCGCCTGGAAATTGCCGCGCGCGAAGCGCTTTGAACCGTCTGCCGGACGGCGGTCTCCAGCCGGTCGAAACCTGGCGGCAGCCGCAGCCTGACCTCGACGCTCTTGCCGTTCACCGACTTCACCTCCCACGCGATCGAGGTTCCGTCGCTTTCGGCGACGGACCGCGCGAAGCCGGTCATGCTTTGCAGTTTCATTGTGCGTGTCATCCCCTGTCGCAGTTCAAACGCTGCGCGCCCAACGTCGCCAGACCGTTGGCCTGGCTCGGATGTTCCCTAAAAACATGAATATCGGCTCGCGTCAAAGGACGCGAGCCGGCAAGCTGAAGATGGCGTTGCCTATTGCGCGGCGTCGCCGCCGGCATCGCCATTCTCGCCGCTGTCGCCTCCGGCGTCGTTGCCATCGGCATTGCCGTCGGGAGCGGCGGGCGCCGTCGTCTGGCCGGAAGCCTTGGCGGCCGCATCGGCCTGCTTCTTCTGTGCCGCCCGGTAGCGGGCGACATTCTGGTTATGCTCTTCCAGCGTCGCGGCAAAGACATGGCCGCCATTGCCGTCGGCGACGAAATAGAGATCGTCGGTCTTCGACGGGTTGGCGACCGCTTCCAGTGCCGCGCGGCCTGGGCAGGCGATCGGCGTCGGCGGCAGGCCCTTGATCAGATAGGTATTGTAGGGCGTCTGCTTCTCGATATCGGACTGGTAGATCGGCCGGTCCGCGGGTTTGCCCTTGCCGCCGAACAGACCGTAGATGATGGTCGGATCGGACTGCAGCCGCATGCCCTTGGCCAGGCGGTTGAGGAACACGGCGGCGACGCGCGAGCGCTCGTCGCTTCGGCCCGTTTCCTTTTCGACGATCGAGGCAAGGGTGACGAAATCATCGATGTTGGCGATCGGCAGGTCGGGCGCGCGGTGCGACCAGACGTCATCGACCAGCTTCTTCTGGTCGGCGACCAGCTTGTCGACCATCTGCTGCCTGGTGGCGCCACGGGTGAAGCGCAACGTGTCGGTGGAAACGCTGCCCTCTGGCGGCAAGGTGGCCGGCATGTCGCCGGTCAGCGCCTCCTGATCGGCGACGCGCTGCAGCGCCTGCTCGACCGTCAGCCCTTCCGGGATGGTCAGCGAGTACATCACCGACTTGCCGCTCTTGAACAGATCCATGATGTCGCGCATCGAAGCGCGCGGCTTGATGGCATATTCGCCGGCCTTCAGCGCCGTTTCATTGCCGGCGGCGCGCACACCCATCCTGAAGATGCGGGCATCGCTGATCAGGTTGCGGCGCTCGAGCTGGTCGGCGATCTCCTGCACGCCGGTGTTCGGCTTGATCATGAAGGTGTCGCCATTGGCGGACGGACCGGCCTCGGTGAAGGCCTGCATGCCGAAATAGAGCGCGGCGCCCGAGGCGAGCACGAGCAGGATGACCACCGAGAGGAAGAAGTTCAGGAACACGACGACCTGGCTGCGCGAAGCACGCGAGCGCTTTGACGGCGGCGGTGGCGTGCCGGCCTCCGGACGCAGCGCCTCGGCCGCGGTCTTGGGCACGATAGGCCCCTTTGTGCCTTGCCGTCCGAAATCCCCGCCGCCGCCTGGATTTGTGTTCATGGCCCTACCGTCTGATCTTGCAACGAATCCCCCGCGGCAAAGCTAGGGGCGAATTTGGCAAAAATGACGGCAGTTGGCGGACTGCCGGTCGGCTGTCTGTTTCTGGGCAATCCCGGGCGGAAAACCGCTGCGCAATTTTGCCGGGATGCCCTGCCTGGCTGCTCAGCCACTGTAACGCTGGAACACGAGCGATGCGTTGGTGCCGCCAAAGCCGAAGGAGTTCGACAGCGCGACATCGATCTGGCGCTGGCGTGGCTTGTTCGGCACGAGATCGATTGCCGTCTCGCGTTCTGGATTGTCGAGATTGATGGTGGCAGGCGCGATGTTGTCGCGGATGGCGAGGATCGAGAAGATCGCTTCCGCCGCACCCGCCGCACCCAGGAGATGGCCGATCGACGACTTGGTCGACGACATCGATATCTTCGAGGCCGCATTGCCGGCCAGCCGCTCGACGGCGCCGAGCTCGATCGTGTCGGCCATGGTCGAGGTGCCGTGCGCGTTGATGTAGTCGATGTCGGCGGCCGTAAGCTTGGCGCGGTTCAGCGCCGCCGTCATGCAGCGGAACGCGCCGTCGCCGTCCTCGGCCGGAGCGGTGATGTGATAGGCGTCGCCGGTCAGGCCATAGCCGGTGACCTCGGCATAGATCTTGGCGCCGCGCGCCTTGGCGTGTTCCAGTTCTTCCAGGACAACCACGCCCGCGCCCTCGCCCATGACGAAGCCGTCGCGGTCGCGGTCATAGGGACGCGAAGCGGTCTCGGGCGTGTCGTTGCGGTCGGTCGAAAGCGCCCGGCAGGCGGCAAAGCCGGCGATCGACAGCCGGGTGACCGGCGCTTCGGCGCCGCCAGCCACCATGACGTCGGCGTCGCCCCACATGATCAGCCGGGCGGCATCGCCAATTGCATGCGCGCCGGTCGAGCAGGCGGTGACGACCGCATGGTTCGGGCCTTTCAGCCCGTGGCGGATGGAGACCTGGCCGGAGACCAGGTTGATGATCTGTCCGGGAATGAAGAAGGGGCTGATGCGGCGCGGGCCGCGCTCCTTCAGGATCATCGCGTTTTCGGCAATGCCGTCGATGCCGCCGATGCCGGAGCCGATCAGCACGCCGGTGGCGCATTGATCCTCATGCGTCTGCGGCTTCCAGCCGGAATCGGCCATCGCCTCGTCGGCCGCCGCGATGCCATAAAGGATGAAGTCGCCGATCTTGCGCAGTTCCTTCGGCTCGAGCACGGCCTCCGGATTGAAGGTGCCGTTGGAGCCGTCGCCGCGTGGAATGATATGGGCGATCTTGCAGGCAAGATCGTCCACCTCGAATTCGGTGATGCGACGGCAGGCGCTGCGGCCGGAGAGAAGTTCCCGCCAGCTGTGCTCGACGCCCATGCCAAATGGCGAAAGCAGGCCAAGGCCCGTGACGACGACACGCCTCATCGCAGGTGCTCCCCGGTGATGCCTGCAGAAAGGCTCAGGCCGAGGCCTTGTCGATGTACTTCACGGCATCGCCGACGGTCAGAATGGTCTCGGCGGCGTCGTCCGGAATCTCGACGCCGAACTCTTCTTCGAACGCCATGACGAGTTCGACCGTGTCGAGGCTGTCCGCGCCCAGATCGTCGATGAAGCTCGCCTGCTCCGTCACCTTGTCGGCATCGACGCCCAGATGCTCGATGACGATCTTCTTGACGCGCTCTGCGGTGTCACTCATTTGGGGCAATCCTCGTCTTATGTTGTCTATCTTCGTTAGCGGGCGGAATGCCGCTAATCAAGCTGAAAGATGGTCTTGCGGGAAACGCAACGCCACAGGACCGGTTTTTGCCCGAACCGCCGGGTTGCGGGCCGCATTACACGAAAAAGCCGGGCGTCCAAGCCGAAATGGCTGTTTTCACAGGCGCCCAGCCTTGGTCGGCAGGGCGTGTCGAGATTCAGGTCAGGCCGCGTCGAAAATGGTGGATTTCGAGAACCGGAGCGGAGCGGACATTTGGGTCCGTGAGCACCGGAAGCGCAGAAATCCATCATTTGCAGGCCGGCATCACCTGAATATCGGCATACCCTAGATCATCGCCATGCCACCGTTCACATGAATGGTCTGGCCGGTGACATAGGCCGCTTCGTTGGAGGCGAGATAGGCAACCGCCGACGCCACTTCAACGCTGGTGCCCATGCGCCGGGTCGGGATCGCGGCCATGATCGCGTCCTTCTGCTTGTCGTTGAGCTTGTCGGTCATGGCCGATTCGATGAAGCCCGGGGCGACGCAGTTGACGGTGATGTTGCGGGTGGCGATCTCCTGCGCCAGCGACTTGGAAAAGCCGATCATGCCGGCCTTGGAGGCGCAGTAATTGGTCTGGCCGGGATTGCCGGTGACGCCGACCACCGAAGTGATGTTGATGATGCGGCCATGGCGGCGGCGCATCATCGGATGGGTCAGCTCGCGGGTAAGGCGAAAAACGGCGGTCAGGTTGACCTCGATCACGGAATCCCAGTCGGCGTCAGACATGCGCACGAACAGGCCGTCCTTGGTGATGCCGGCATTGTTGACCAGAATGTCGACGCCTTCGAGCTCTGCTTCCGCCTTTTGGCCGAGCGCCTTGACCGCGTCGCGGTTCGTCAGATCCGCCGGAAACAATTTTACGCGCTCGCCAAGCTCATTGGCCAGCGTTTCCAGCTTCTCGACGCGCGTGCCGTGCAGGCCAACGATGGCGCCCTGGCTGTGCAACACCCTGGCGATCGCCTCGCCGATGCCTCCCGATGCGCCGGTGACGAGCGCCTTGCGGCCGGTCAGTTCGAACATTTTTGTCTCCTGATCTCAGAGCGCACCCTTGCCACAGGTGCCGTCAAATCGCCAGCCTGTCAGCCTAGACTGTCAACCAAGCGCGGCCAGCGCCGCCTCGACTTCGGCCGCCGTGCCGATGGCGCTGGTGGCGATGTCGCGGTTGATGCGGCGCGCCAGGCCCGACAGCACCTTGCCGGCGCCGACTTCGTAGAGGCTCGACACCCCACTGGCGCCGAACCACTCCACCGTCTCGCGCCAGCGCACGCGGCCGGTTATCTGATCGACCAGGCGCCGGGCGATCTCGTCCGGGTCGCTGGTCGGCGTCACGGTGACGTTGGAAACGACCGGGACCACAGGCGCACTCTTCGCCACGCCGGCCAGAGCCTCGCGCATGATGTCGGCGGCCGGCATCATCAGCGCCGAATGGAAAGGCGCCGAAACCTGCAGCATCAACGCGCGCTTGGCGCCCTTTTCGGTGCACAGCTTCGCCGCCAGCTCGACCGCCGCCTTGGCGCCGGAAATCACCAGTTGGCCGCCGCCATTATCGTTGGCGACCTGGCAGACTGAACCGTTGGCCAAGCCCTTGGCGGCCTCGGCGCAGGCGGCTTCGACATCGGCCTGCTCAAGGCCGATGATCGCGGCCATGGCGCCCTCGCCAGCCGGCACCGCGGCCTGCATGGCATTGCCGCGCGTGCGTAGCAGTTTCGCCGCATCCCCGACCGAAACGAAGCCGGCCGTGGCAAGCGCCGAATATTCGCCCAGCGAATGTCCGGCGACATAGGCGACCTTGTCCTTCAGCGAAAAGCCGCGCGCTTCCAGCGCCCGCATCGCCGCCAGCGACACCGCCATCAGCGCCGGCTGGGCATTGGCGGTCAGCGTCAGCGTCTCTTCCGGCCCTGCCCAGACCAGCTTCGACAGGTTTTCGTCCAGAGCCGCATCGACTTCCTCGAAGACGCGGCGTGCTTCGGGGAACGCATCGGCAAGGTCCTTGCCCATGCCGACGGCCTGGCTGCCCTGGCCCGGAAAGGTGAATGCGACGGCCATTTTGGTCTCTCCAGAGGCTGATTTTCATTGCCTCTGGCGCAAGGCGGACGGCCAAGTCAAGCCCGCAGGCGCCCATTCCGCCGCTATTTCAACCCGCAAAAGCCGGCTGACTTACTGTTCCAAAAGGCTTTTTGGCGATCACACCTGATGAAAAGCGCTCACGAATCGTTTGCTGGCTCTTCTTATTTCCGCAACAGGCGCTAGCTTTGCGTGACAATTCGATGACAGAACCGTGACGCGAGTGGAAGCCGCGTAGCGGGGGCTCGGGGAGTAGAGTGGCAAGGATCAGGAAAGGCGCGGCCAAGCCCGTGCCGCAGTTTTTGGAAGACGATCCGTCCACCGGCTATCTGCCTGGCCGGCCGTGGCCGACCGTGCGTTATGGCCTGGCGACGCTTCTTGCCGCCGCGCTGCTTGTGTTTGCTGTCGAATGGATCGTGCGCGGCGACTTCTTCGGCACGGTCGATTTCTTCCTGCAGCCCTTCAAGCCCGGCTGGACCACGATCATCGTCTTCGCGCTGGTCATGGTCGGGCTCGACGCCATTCTCGGCCGCAGCTATCAAAGCCTGATGATCGTGGCGCCGCTGACGTTGGCACTGGCTTTTGTCGGCCACCAAAAGTCGCATTATCTCGGCGATCCGCTCTATCCGACCGACTTCCTGTTTGCCCGCCAGATCATGGCGCTGATGCCGCTACTGGTGCGCGAGCGCCCTGGACCGCGGTGATGCTTGTCTTGGGCATCGGCGGCGGCCTTATATTGCTCATTTATGGCTGGCGGTTGTGGCGCCGGCGCGTGCCGATCCTCGGCCGCAAGGGCCGGCTGGCGCGGCTGGCGCTGGCCGTGCCGCTGCTCGCCTTCTTCGTCTCGATCATGGACTACGCCACCTTCTCGTGGACGCGCGACCGGCTGCAGATCATCCCGATCATGTGGGACCAGAAGGAGAACTACGCGTCCAACGGCTTTGCGCTGGCCTTCGCGATGAACGTGCCGATGGCGCATGTCTCGGCGCCGCCCGGCTATTCCGACAAGACGATGGCCGCGATCGCACGCCCGGACGTCGTGGCATCAGTGCCTGACGAGAAGCCCGACATCATCGTGGTGATGAGCGAGATCCTTCTGGGACCCGACGCAGCTTCCCGGCGTCACCATCAAGCCCGATCCGATCCCGACGATGCGCGCCTTGCGCTCCGGCTCGATGTTTTCGCCCGAATTCGGCGGCATGACCGCCAACATCGAATTCGAGGCGCTGACCGGCTTTTCCAACGCCTTCCTGCCAGCGGGCTCGATTCCCTACCAGCAATATGTGCGCACGCCGACGCCGTCGCTGGCGACCTTCCTGAAGAGCGAAGGTTATAATGCGCGCGCCATTCATCCCGGCACCAACTGGTTCTGGAACCGTGGCGCCGTCTATGCCGATTTCGGCTTCAAGGACTTCAAGTCGGAAGAGACGCTGCCGCCGATGGAAAAGCGCGGGCCGCTGGCCTCCGACGCGGCGATGACCGACGAGATCATCCGCGAGGCCGATGCCAGCGACGATCCGGTGTTCTTTTTGCAGTCAGCCTGCAGAATCACGGACCTTACGAGCCCTATCGCTACAGCAATCCGACGCATTCGGTCGATGCGCCGATCAGCCCGTGGGCGCGGGAATCGCTGCTCTCCTACGCCGAAGGCTCGGCCGACGCCGACCATGGCCTGCAGCGGCTGATCGACTGGGCGAAGGCGCGCCAGCGGCCGACGATCCTCACCTTCTTCGGCGACCACCTGCCGCCGCTCGGACCGGTCTATGTCGAGACCGGCTTCCTCAAGGACAATGTCGCGCCGCGCAAGGAGCCGACGGCCGAGGCCGCCGTCGATCACCACGACACGCCGCTGGTCATCTGGTCGAACCGCTCCGGTCCGGTCGAGAACATCGGCTCGGTGAGCCCGGCCTTCCTGCCCTACCACATCCTGACCACGGCGGGGATCACCCACCCCTACTACACCGGCTTCCTCGGCGCGCTGCGCGAACACTACCGCGTGGTCGACCGCAATCTTCTCCTGTCGCCCACAGGCGAAGCGACGCCGGACTGGGCGCGGCAAAAGCAGATCGACCCGAAGATCAACGATTTCCGGCTCATCCAGTACGACATGATGTTCGGCAAGCGTAATTCGGCGCCGGATTTCTTCCCCGAGACGGTGGACAAGCTCGTCGCCCATACGAGCTGAGCAAGGGCGGGTGCCGGTAGACATTGTGGCCACCGCCCAAGACGATCAGGCATCGGACGCCGTTGAACCGCGGTGTCAGTTTCTGAATCGTCGGTCGGAAGCGGATATGGCTGGCCTCAGAATGCTGGCTGTTAAAAACTCCAAGCCGAGTTCGCGCCATAAGTCGACTGTGAAACCAATTCGCATGGCGAGCCGGAAGTCTTCTTAGTGGATCGATATGATACCGTCGACGGCCCGCCATTCCGAAGGCCGGATCAGCCGATGGTGGGCGACGCGAACCGAGTGCAGCGGGCCTTCGAGTTCGCGTTCCCAGAAGGAGAGAAACCCGTAAAGTTCGGGAAAGTCGGGCGCAAGGTCGTAGTCCTGCCAGACATAGAGCTGAAGCAGGCTCGGATGGTCGGGCAGACGATAATGGATTTCCGCCGTGGTCAGACCATAGCCTTCCATCTGGAGGCGGAATTCCTTGGTGACGCTCGCAACCATTCGTTTCTCCTTCCTGTCAGGTATCAGGCGACAAGCCTGTCGAAGAGGTGGGGGAACTCGCCGGCCGCCTGGCGTGGCGCCGAGACGTCGCCGTCGAGCTTGAACAAAGCATCCATGATCTCGTCGAACGACACGGGCTGGCTGGCGCCCGGCGGTTGGCGTAGCGCCGGCACGGAATAGACGGCGCAGGCATCCGACGCCCAGGATGACAGGATGGCGCGCTTTTCCTGCAGGTCGAGCATATCGTCGCTCAGCACCTCGTCGGGATGGTTGAAATGGCTGGCCGGCTGGAGCAGGCGGCCAAGCGCGAGGTCTGAGAGGTCTGATGTGTCGGCGGCCGGGGCGGAAGTGATCGGTGTAAAAGTCTGTCGTTCCATCGATGTGCTCCGTCTGCAAACAACTCCTTGAGAGGGCAAGTTGAGAGGGCAAGCGGTTCCGGCGCCCGCGATGGCGCCGGCAGAGGATAATTTCGTGGATGGTGTCGGAAAATTCAAGCGGCAGCTCCCGTGCCAGGCGAAATAGGCCTGCGTTAACAGGCTTTTGGCACTCGTGATGGGTGAGTGCTAAAATTTTTGGGCCGGGCTCTTGAAACGGAAAAAGGGCAAACTAGCTCGATATGCGCGCGCGATGCCTGAACAAGGGTCGCAGCGTTCGCACCGGCCCGATATCGCCGATCCGGTGCGGAGGGAAACATGTTTGTCCACAAGGAGAACGAAATGGCATTCCGTCCACTGCATGACCGTATCCTGGTCCGCCGCGTCGAAGCCGAGGAAAAGACCTCGGGCGGCATTATCATTCCCGATACCGCCAAGGAGAAACCGCAGGAAGGCGAAGTGCTCGCCGTCGGGCCTGGCGCGCGCGACGACAGCGGCAAGCTGACCGAACTCGACGTCAAGGTCGGCGACCATATCCTGTTCGGCAAGTGGTCGGGCACCGAGATCCGACTCGACGGCCAGGATCTGCTCATCATGAAGGAAAGCGACGTGATGGGCGTGATCGAGCAAACCGCGCAGGTGAGGAAAGCCGCCTGACGGCTTCTTCGAAATCCAATCAGTCAACGAATGCTGCCTAGATGAAGGAGTGATCCATGGCTGCCAAAGAGGTGAAATTCCATACCGAAGCGCGCGAGAAGATGCTGCGCGGCGTCGACATCCTCGCCAACGCAGTGAAGGTGACGCTCGGCCCCAAGGGGCGCAACGTGGTGATCGACAAGTCGTTCGGCGCGCCGCGCATCACCAAGGACGGCGTCACCGTCGCCAAGGAGATCGAGCTCGAGGACAAGTTCGAGAACATGGGCGCGCAGATGGTGCGCGAAGTGGCGTCCAAGACCAGTGACATTGCCGGCGACGGCACCACGACGGCGACCGTTCTTGCCCAGGCCATCGTCAGGGAAGGCGCCAAGGCGGTTGCCTCGGGCATGAACCCGATGGACCTGAAGCGCGGCATCGACAGAGCGGTCGAGGCGGTGGTGGCCGAGCTGAAGGCCAATGCCCGCGATGTAACCAGGAACGACGAGATTGCGCAGGTCGGCACCATCTCGGCCAATGGCGACGCCGAGATCGGCCGTTTCCTCGCCGAGGCGATGGAGAAGGTCGGCAATGAGGGCGTGATCACAGTCGAGGAGGCCAAGACCGCCGAGACCGAACTTGAAGTGGTCGAGGGCATGCAGTTCGACCGCGGCTATCTCAGCCCCTATTTCGTCACCAACCAGGACAAGATGCGCGTTGAGCTCGACGAGCCCTATGTGCTGATCCACGAGAAGAAGCTCTCCAACCTGCAGGCGCTGCTTCCGGTGCTCGAAGCAGCGGTACAGTCGGGTAAGCCGCTGCTGATCATCGCCGAGGATGTCGAAGGCGAGGCGCTCGCCACGCTGGTGGTCAACAAGCTGCGCGGCGGCCTCAAGGTCGCGGCCGTCAAGGCGCCCGGCTTTGGCGACCGCCGCAAGGCCATGCTGGAAGACATCGCCATCCTCACCGGCGGCACCGCGATCTCCGAAGATCTCGGCATCAAGCTGGAGAATGTGACGCTGCAGATGCTGGGCCGCGCCAAGAAAGTGGTGATCGAGAAGGAGAACACCACCATTGTCGATGGTGTAGGCCGCAAGGAAGAGATCCAGGGCCGGGTCGCGCAGATCAAGGCGCAGATCGAGGAGACCACCTCCGACTACGATCGCGAGAAGTTACAGGAACGGCTGGCCAAGCTTGCCGGCGGAGTGGCGGTGATCCGCGTCGGCGGCTCGACCGAAGTCGAGGTCAAGGAGCGCAAGGATCGCGTCGACGACGCGCTTCATGCCACCCGCGCGGCGGTTGAGGAAGGCGTGCTGCCCGGAGGCGGCGTCGCGCTGCTTCGGGCCGCCAGGGCGCTCGACGCCATCCAGACTGACAATGCCGACCAGAAGACCGGCATCGAGATCGTGCGCCGCGCGATCGAAACGCCGGTGCGCCAGATCGCCGAGAATGCCGGTGCCGAAGGTTCGATCATCGTCGGCAAGCTGCGCGAGAAGAATGAGTTCGGCTGGGGCTGGAATGCCCAGACCAATGAGTTCGGCGATCTCTACAGCCAGGGCGTCATCGACCCGGCCAAGGTTGTGCGCACGGCGCTGCAGGACGCAGCTTCCGTCGCCGGCCTGCTGGTGACGACCGAGGCAATGGTGGCAGAGAAGCCGAAGAAGGAGGCCGCCCCGGCAATGCCCGCCGGCGCCGGCATGGACTTCTGAACTGACTGTCTGAACCTACGGCAAGACCCGCCCGCTCCCCGGGGGAGCGGGCCTCACTTGAATAGAGCGGAGGTAAACATGGATGCAACGGCTGATCTCGCACCCCTGCCGGCACCAACACATCAGGCAAAGGAATTCTTGGCTTATGAAAACGAATGCCGCAGCGTGCTGCAGCCGAAGCTGGCAGGGCTGCTCGACATGGCCGAAGCCGCCGGCTGGAATCGACGGACTGCCGCCTCAGCGTTGATGTTCCTGGCAGCTCAGCAGGTGTCGGCCGCTCGCCCGTCCACCGGCGACTGAGCGCTCACCTCGCCTTTTTCGAGACCTTCCGGCTCAAGCTCTGCGCAAGGTCGTTCATCTGCCCCGGAGCACGGGCTGGACACGTATCGAGCCTCACCTGCCAATATAGGCGGCCAGTTCGTCCGGCGTTCCAGTCGGGAAGGCCTGTTTCAGAAAATCCAGGAACGCCGACACGCGCGCGCTGAGCAGCCGCCGGGATGGATAGAGCGTCCATAGAGCGATCTCGGGAGCGTCAATATCCCCCCAATTCACCAGTGTGCCGCCGGCCAGGTCGTGGCTCACCAGCGAAATAGGAAGACGCCCCGCACCGACGCCGGCTCGCACGGCATCCCGCACCATGATCAGCGTTGACAAAGCGAGGACAGGTTCGACGGTAATTGTCGACCGGCCACCTTGTGTCTTCACGTGCCACGTTTGCCGCTCGCCTGTACCAAGTGCAACGCCAGGAGCGGCGCGACCACCGGTCGTGCGAGGAAGGTCGGGGCTTGCCACGACGACCAGGCGGTCGCGGAGAAACGCCCGTCCGACCAGGCTTTCGTCGGGATCCGGATTGACTCGGATCACCAGGTCGTAGCCTTCCTCGATCATGTCGACATGCCGGTCTTCGGTCGTAACCTCCAGCCTCACCTCCGGGTACTTGAGCGCAAACCCCGCGGCGATCCTGCCCATTGCGGTCTGCGAAAAATGCAACGGTGCGCTGATCCGTAGTCTGCCCTTGGGTCTTTGACCGCCCGAGGCAATCGCCGAAGCCGTCTCGTCCAGTTCAGCAAGCAACGCTCCCGTCCGCTCGAACAGCGCCCGTCCTTCCTCGGTAAGCTTCAGGTTACGCGCACCCCGTTCAAACAGGCGCAGATCGAGGCTGCTTTCCAATTCTCCAACGCGCCGGGACAGTGTTGCCTTAGGCCGGCCAGTGGCCCTTGCCGCTTTGCCGAAGCCACCATGGCGGGCAACGAGGTTGAAATCGGCGAGGGCAAGAAGATCCATGAGTGTTCCACCAGTGAGACGGCTCGTCTAAAATTTCCGTCTGTTTGGTTGTTTGTGAGCCACACATATTGGGCGTGTCAAGCAACCCAACAGGAGAAATTCATGACCATTCTCGTTACCGGCGCCACCGGCAATATCGGCCGCCAAGTCGTCGAACACCTCGTCAGGCGTGGGGCCGATGTCCGTGCGCTCGTTCGCGATCCTTCGAAGGCCAGCTTCCCGGCAGGCGTATCCGTCGCGCAAGGCGACTTTCTCGATGTCGATTCACTGCGCAAAGCCATGTCCGGCATTTCCACCCTGTTCCTCTTGAACGCCGTGGTGCCGGACGAATTCACCCAAGCATTGATCGCGCTGAACGTCGCCCGGTCGGCCGGCATCGAGCGCATCGTCTATCTGTCGGTGATCCACGCCGACGTCTATGTGAACGTGCCGCATTTCGCGGGCAAGTTCGGCGTCGAGCGAATGATCGAGCAGATGGATTTCAAAGCTACGATCCTGCGCCCGGCCTACTTCATGCAGAACGATCTGACGATCGAAGACGTCATCACCGGCTACGGCACCTACCCGATGCCGATCGGCGCCAAAGGTCTCGCCATGATCGACGTCCGTGATATCGCCGAGATCGCCGCCCTTGAGCTGCTGCGCCGCGAACGCTCCGCGGAGCCGCTCGCGCTCGACCGGATCAATCTCGTCGGCCCACAGACACTGACCGGGACGGATATCGCCGCCATCTGGTCCGACGTGCTCGCCCGCCCGATCAATTATGGCGGCGACAACGCCGAGGGCTTTGAGCAAAATCTGAAGCAGTTCCTGCCCGCCTGGATGGCCTACGACATGCGCCTGATGGGCGAGCGCTTCTTGATCGATGGCATGCTGCCCGAGGCCGGCGACGTCGAGCGCCTGACTGCGCTCCTGGGCCGCCCACTGCGCCCATATCGCGACTTCGCCTCGGCAGTCGCTGCTTCCGCCTGAAGCGAAAGCGCGAGGGCAATTCCAGGAAAAGTATGAAACGGTTTTCCGTCCGGGATTGCGTTAAAAACAAAGCGATAGAGCGGTTCGCCGTTTCCGTGAAACGGTGAACCGCTCCAGTCGTCAACAGGAACTCTGCCTTTAGGAGGACGCCTCGCCCCCAACCGACTGGATCAAGGTCTGTGCCGCGTATTTGCCCGCCGCCAGTATGCGATCCGACAACTCCGTCCCTTCAACGGCGCGGGCCATTTGAAGCGCGCCGATGAGGGTCGCAAATACACCGAACGCAACACCGTCCGGATCAGAGGTTTGCGGCGGCAGATACGCCGACACCTGGCGCACCAGGGTCAGCAAACGCTCGGTATAGAGCTGACGCGTTTCCACGGGCTCACGCGCGATTTCCGGGAGCAACGCGGCCGAAGCACAGCCCTTTCCGGGGTCGTCCCGGTGCGCCGCCGAAAGATAAGTTTCGATCGCCGTCGTCAGACCGCCTGAGGCCAATGCTTCCCGTATCTGGTCCGATTGATCCTCCAGAGCCGACGCCACCGTTTCGCGGACAAGTGCCGCCTTGGATTCAAAGTGCGGATAGAAGGCTCCGTTCGTCAGCCCGGCGTCGCTCATGATTTTTGCGAGCCCCGACGCGGCTATGCCGTCACCGCGAAAGTGCTCGGCGGCGACCTCCACGATCCGGCCGCGTGACGCGTCCTTCCGGCCCTTTTCATAGCGCATGGTGGCATTTCCTTTCGCCTATTGCATTATAAGTATAATGTGATATTACGAGTGTAATTCAACCGAAACGAAAAAACTAGCCCTCACGATTTTGGAGCACGAAATGACCATGAATTCCGGCAAGACCGCCATTGTGACCGGAGCCTCCTCGGGCATCGGCCGCGCCAGCGCCGAGGCACTGGCGCGGGCAGGATTTACCGTCTTCGGGACAAGCCGCCGCGCTGTCGGCAACGACCCGGACGGGGTGATCATGCTGGTTTGCGACGTAACCGACGGCGAGGCGGTCGCCGCGCTCGTTTCAACGGTGCTTTCGCAGACCGGCCGGATCGATCTGCTGGTCAACAATGCCGGTGTCGGCCTGCTTGGCGGCGCGGAAGAATCGTCGGTTGCCCAGGTGCAGGCCCTGTTCGACGTCAATTTGTTCGGCGTCATCCGCATGACCAATGCCGTGTTGCCGTCGATGCGGCAGCGTGGCGAGGGACGCATCGTCAACATCGGCTCGGTGTTGGGCCTCGTACCCGCACCGTATTCAGCCTACTATTCGGCGGTCAAGCACGCGCTCGAAGGTTATTCGGAATCGCTCGATCACGAGGTTCGTGCCTTCAATATTCGCGTCTCGGTCATTGAGCCGGCATTCGTGCGTACCGTCTTCGACCAGAACGGCATCGAACCGGATGCTCTGTTGAAGGAATACGATCGGGCCCGAGCCGGGTTCAAGGCGCTGTTGAGCGATGTGATGCCCAAAGCCGATCGTCCGGAGGTGGTCGCGCAGGTGGTCGTCAAGGCGGCGACCGATGCCCAGCCGCGACGGCGCTACACGGCCGGCAAGGCCGCGCGGCAGGTCAGCCTCCTGCGCCGCTTTGCCCCAGCTGCGATATTCGACAAGAGCTTGCGCAAACAGTTCCGGTTACCGGCCTGAACAACAGCGAGGCAGAGGTTTCCACACATATGCGACACACCAGGATCTGTTTCAGAAAGTCACTGCCATGAAGGCATTCGTCGTCGATAAATATAGCAAGAAGGATCCGCTCCGCCTGGCCGAGATGCCGGAGCCGGAGGTCGGGGACAATGATGTCCTGGTCGAGGTCCATGCCGCTGGGGTGAACCTGGTCGATTCCAAGGTCAGAGCCGGAGAGTTCAAGCTCATCCTGCCCTATCGCAGACCGTTCATCCTGGGCCACGACGTGGCCGGGACGGTTGTGCGCGTGGGATCGAAAGTCCGCAAATTCAAAGCTGGCGACAATGTCTATGCGCGGCCGCGCGATGGCCGCATCGGGACATTCGCCGAATTCATCGCCATCGATGAAGCCGATGTCGCCTTGAAGCCTCAAAACCTCAGCATGGAAGAGGCCGCCTCTATCCCGCTGGTCGGGCTGACCGCCTGGCAGGCGCTGATCGAAAGGGCGGGTTTGAGGAAAGGGCAAAAGGTCTTCGTCCAAGCCGGCTCCGGCGGCGTGGGGACATTCGCCATCCAGTTGGCAAAGCATCTCGGCGCGACCGTCGCGACGACGGCGAGCGCGGCAAGCGCCAGTCTGGTCAAGGGCCTCGGCGCCGACGTCGTCGTCGACTACAGGAAGGATGACTTCGAAAAAGTCCTGTCGGGCTACGACGTCGTCCTGAACAGCCAGGACGCCAAGGCGCTTGAAAAGTCGCTGAACGTGCTGAAGCCGGGCGGCAAGCTCATCTCCATCTCCGGTCCGCCCGACCCGGAATTCGGCAGGAAGCAGGGGCTGAACCTGGTGCTGAGGCTGATATTGCGGCTATTGAGCCGCAGGATTCGGACCAAGGCAAAGCATCGCGGCGTGCATTATTCTTTTCTGTTGATGTGGGCACAGGGCGATCAGTTGGGCAAGATCGCCGCCCTCATTGAATCCGGGGCGATCCGCCCGGTCGTGGATCGGATCTTTCCCTTCGAAGCGACCAACGAGGCTCTGGCTTACGTCGAAACAGGACGTGCCAAGGGCAAGGTCGTCATCAAGATCAGATAGCAACTCGCCTGTTTTGCGGGTGCGAGACGACCTCGCCGATGTCGCTATCTGTGGGGTCTTGACGAGCAGCAACCACAAACCCATATCGCTGCCGGGCAGGAACCGCTGCCGGTTCCTTGCCAATCCGAAACGCAACAGTTCGTTCGACTTGGAGGATCCTATGAACGGTCGGATGTTCGACAATCCTGTCTTCATCAAAAGCGGCGACAGCCTTATCCAGGAGATCGCGTGTCTCGAGGACGCCCTGGAATTCCTTTACGAATGGCCGAGGAACAGACGCGGCCCGATCCATCAAACCGCATTGCGCGCCTGCCAGCGAGCCTTTGACAGCGACTATCCACTTTCCGCGGCCAGGGATGCGTTCAGCGGTTTCGCGAAAGCAGCCCGCATCCTCGAGGACGTGACCACGACCTTGCCCTGGATGATAGGCAAGGGCGGGCATGGCGGCGGAGCGACTGTCTAGGGCAGCGAGGCAAGGGAGGTTGCGATGCTTTCCAAACCCTTCGAAAAGCCCATCCGCGTTTGGGTCGGGCTGGGCTTTCCCCGTCAATTGAACACCGTCGTCGAAGCTTACCAGTTCGCCATCGACTGGTGCGGCAACAGCCCCGAACAGAAAGCGGCCATCCGCGCCTGCAAGGCCGCCCTGGTCGGAGAAATCGACGCTGAGACCGCAAGAGGTGTCTTCGTCGCCTTTGCCCGCCGCAAGGACATCCTCATCGAGGACGGAGCCGTCCCGCCATCCACCTGGACGGCCCGGCCCAGCCACATCTGAAATTGAACCCGGAGGCGGCCACGCCGCCTCCCTTTCAAACGGACAGCGGCTGCTGCAAAAGCCGCCGCTCGTCAGTTGGCAAGCTGCAGCCTGGAGAAGTTGTTGGCGATCGTCTGGAACACGTTTGGCAGTTTGGACGGGTCCTCGACGGCGTAATAGTCGCTCGGGTCGGAGGCGCAGCCGCTGTAGAGTGAGCGGTTGGCCGCGGTGTCGGCCTGCAGCACCATGGCGTAGATCTGGACGCCCGGCGTGTTCGAGGCGCTCGCATCGCCGAATCCACTATTTCCGGCGCAAGGACATCACCGCGGTCCGCACTGTTTGCGTGATTTCATTCTCCAAGCACTGCCGCCTGCGAACCTGTGACCGCTTGTTTGGCTTGTACTCGGCAGGATCACGCTGCGCCTTTGCCATGGGCAAAGCGAAGATCTTGGGGTTAATCCTATATCCCCCGGACTCTTTCCAGAACCCATCATAGTCAGCGGAGATTCGGCGGCGCAAACTGTAGTCGGCCGCAAAAACATGGCCAGCGTTCGACACAGCAGCCAGGCCGGAAAGGCCTAAGGATTTTGCCGTTGCCTGCGCAACCAGAAGAAGAAGCGTTTTTGGCCGCATTCCCTCCATGGCGCTTGTCAAAATGCGAGCATCGCGAAGGCCTTCTCCAGCGGGTGAAGCAGCCTTAAGGGCCCCAATCAGCAGAATATCCCCAATGCCCTTGATGTGCAGCAACGACTTCTGCACGATTGCCACACCCATTTCAGCGATTGGCCGTTCGTCCAGACAAAGGACAAAGCGCCACTCCCCTTCCCGATGGAGACCGCCCTGACCGGTGAGTTTCGCCGCAACTGACCCCGCAGCGGTCGTGGCGACATACAATTCCAGGCCGTCGGTATGGCTTTCGATCAATGCGGTGTCGGATAGCAACCGGCTCGCAACATCGTAGTGACCCAACAACGCCGCGACACGATGTCTGCGCCTCAATCCCAGTGTCAAATAGGGACGAACGATCTTGAGCGGCATGTCTGGATATCGGTTCAGTATCTGGGCAAAGGGTTCACAGTCGAGCTTGCGCCTGACGGTTGTGAGATCCCAACGATTGAGCTGGCGAAGAGCGAACCACTTCACACTATGAACCCAACGGTTCAGCCTGCGCCGCAGATGCGACGGCGGGCTCTTGCGCCGAGGCAGTGACACCTGTTCTTCGCTATTTCTGCCGAGTGCGTCGGTGGAAGCAGCCGTCAAATGATCGGGCGACACGGGGACCACCTGATGCGCGGTTTCTCAATCCACACCTCAGTGAAGGACTAACTTTACCGGCGCCTCACCGGCTTCATACGGATTTGTAAGATTCGACCAACGCTGCTGATCTCTGCCCCGGCCAGCGTCAATTTGTAAGCTGCAGCCTGGAGAACTTGTTGGCGATCGTCTGGAACACGTTTGGCAGTTTGGCCGGGTCCTCGACGGCGTAATAGTCGCTCGGGTCGGAGGCGCAGCCGCTGTAGAGCGAGCGGTTGGCCGCGGTGTCGGCCTGCAAAACCATCGTGTAGATCTGGACGCCCTGGTTTTTCAGCTGCGTGCAGACATCCTTGGTCCAGCCGTCGACATTGCGCGCCGCCGACGCCTGGTTTTCCGAGCCGAAGCGGCCGCTGGCGAGATAGCTGTAGGATGTGTAGTCCGATTTCTGCGGCGTGTTCGAGGCGCCATAGACGACGTTCTCGCCATCGGTCAGAAGCATCACAACCTTGGTGACGCCATGCGTCTTGTAAGGCGAAGCGTCGGTATAGGGCGGCTGCGGCGACAGCAAATCGATAAATTCGACGGTTTGGAAGGGTTGGCGTTTTTCCCTAAAGCGCTCTGCGCTGAAACAGGCTCATGCGACGCGCTTTAGGTCTTTGTTTAATGCATGTCGTTCTCCCAAACCGAGGTCGCTTTTGGGCGACATGCATTGGCTGCGACATGTTAGAGCCGTGCCTGGTGGCCTCCTGGCCTTGCCTTCGGCTGAAATTGCTGTATAGACCCGCGCAATCTGCCGGTCCTTGCTGGGGGCTGAACGGAGGGCCGTGGTTTTAAAAAGCCACGACACGAAGCGACAAGCGCTTCCAGCCTCCCGTGTCTCCGCTCTCGACCGTCTCGTGATGCTCCTTTCTTCTCCGCTCGTTCGCGACCGGGTCAGACAAGTTGCAGAGGCTTAGCCGCGAGGGCCGGTAAGAGAAACGAAGAAAGGCACTTAAACATTATGGCTCTTTACGAACATGTGTTTCTTGCCCGGCAGGACCTGTCGCAGCAGCAGGTTGACGCGCTTGTCGAACAGTACAAGGGCGTCATATCGGCGAATGGCGGATCGATCGGCCGGATCGAGAACTGGGGACTGAAGTCCCTCACCTACCGGGTCAAGAAGAACCGGAAGGCTTACTATACGCTGATGGACATCACCTGCCCGCCGGCCGCGCTCAACGAAATGGAGCGCCAGATGGGTCTGTCGGAAGACGTCCTTCGCTTCCTCACCATCAAGGTCGAGGCGCATGAGGAAGGCGCTTCGGCGATGATGCAGAAGCGCGAAGAGCGCTCCGAGCGCGGCGGTTTCGGCGACCGCGATCGCGGCCCGCGTTCGTTCGGCGATCGCGACCGTGGCGACCGTGGCCCGCGTTCTTTCGGCGACCGCGATGGCGGCGGCGACCGTGGCCCGCGCCGTCCGCGCGAAGGCTTTGAAGGGGGTGCAGAATAATGGTCGACATCAACCAGATCCCGACCCGGCGCCCGTTCCATCGCCGCCGCAAGACCTGCCCGTTCTCCGGCGCCAACGCGCCCAAGATCGACTACAAGGACGTGCGTCTGCTGCAGCGCTACATTTCCGAGCGCGGCAAGATCGTGCCGTCGCGCATCACCGCCGTCAGCCAGAAGAAGCAGCGCGAGCTCGCCAAGGCGATCAAGCGCGCCCGCTTCCTCGGCCTGTTGCCTTACGTGGTTCGCTAAGGCCTAGGCTCAAAGCGGGCGGCTCGCCGCCCGCTTTTCACCAACGCGACGGGCGCGTTGGGCAGATATCAAATCCCGAGTTGGGGCCGGATGGCCTCTAACTGCCGCGACAGGCAGGACAGCGACAATGAGGGCGATGCCCTTACCGAGCTTCCTGACCTGTTCCAATTCATTCAATGTCGATCGAATGATCGACGGCACTGACAAGAAGGAACGAAACCATGGAAGTCATTCTCCTCGAGCGCATTTCCCGCCTCGGCCAGATGGGCGATACCGTCAAGGTCAAGGATGGGTTCGCCCGCAATTTCCTGTTGCCGCAGGGCAAGGCGCTGCGCGCCAACGAAGGCAACAAGAAGAAGTTCGAGGGCCAGCGCGCCCAGCTTGAAGCCCGCAACCTCGAGCGCAAGTCGGAAGCCACCCAGGTCGCCGAGAAGCTCGACGGCAAGAGCTTCATCGTGGTGCGTTCGGCCGGCGAGACCGGTCAGCTCTACGGCTCGGTGTCGACGCGCGACATCGCCGACCTTCTGACCGCCGAGGGCTTCTCGGTCAGCCGCACCCAGATCGAGCTCAACCAGCCGATCAAGACCATCGGCCTGACCAATGTGGCGATCGCGCTGCATCCGGAAGTCGAGGTCACCGTGACGCTCAACATCGCCCGCTCGACGGAAGAGGCCGAGCGTCAGGCCAAGGGCGAGGAACTGACCACCGCGGAAGCCATCTATGGCGACGACATCAACGACAACGCCCGGCCGGAGAATTTCTTCGACCCGAACGCCGAGTTCGAAGGCGGCGAAGAAAACGCCTGATTTCAGGCGTGCCGCCGGGGCAAGGCTCCGGTCGGCAAGTCTCCAGGTTATTCTGGACCAACGCCCGGGTCTCCGACCCGGGCTTTTTTGTGCCAAATGGAACTTTTCGAACCCCTATATCTTGGTGCACATTGCAGCGTGGCGCGTCGATTGGACGCGGGCGATGCGCTGCAGCACTTTTGATCCAGCACTCCAGTCCGGTCGCCGGATGGTCCGTCTGAGGGGACATTTGGTTATGAATATCCTGCTGAACCACGTTCTCGAACGCCTCGTGCATGTCGGCAATCTCAAGGTGACAGGGCCTAAGGGCTCGACACACAAATTCGGCGATGGCAGCGGCGAGCCGGTGCATATCCACATCAAGACCGCGCATGCCGAGCGCGCCATCACCTTCGACCCGATGCTGGCGGTGCCGGAAGCTTATATGGACGGCGAACTGGATGTGATCGAAGGCGGCGTTCTCGGTCTGATGCGCATCGCCTTCCAGAATATGGGCTCGAGCGGCATCGACGTGACCTGGTCGAAGGCGATCGAGGGCCTGCGTCATGCCTTCCGGCGGCTGCAGCAGATCAACACCGCCGCGCGCTCGCGCCGCAACGTGCAGCGCCACTACGACCTGTCGGGCGAGCTCTACAAGCTCTTCCTTGATGAGGACATGCAGTATTCCTGCGCCTATTTCGAACAGCCGGACATGACGCTGGACGAGGCGCAGCTCGCCAAGAAGCGCCATATCGCCGCCAAGCTCAGGCTCAAGGCCGGCCAGACCGTGCTCGACATCGGCTCCGGCTGGGGCGGCCTCGGCCTCTATCTCGCCAAGGCCTTCGACGTCGACGTGCAGGGCGTGACGCTGTCGACCGAGCAGCATGGCGTCGCCACCGACCGTGCGCATGCGCAAGGCCTGCAGGACCGCGTGCATTTCGACCTCAAGGATTATCGCGCCATCAACGAGCGTTTCGACCGCATCGTCTCGGTCGGCATGTTCGAGCATGTCGGCGTCAACCACTTCCGCACCTTCTTCGACAAGGCGGCGACACTTCTGAAACCCGACGGCGTGATGCTCTTGCACACCATCGGCCGCTCCGGCGTGCCTTGGGCGACCAGCGCCTTCATCCGCAAATACATCTTCCCGGGCGGCTATGTTCCGGCGATGTCGGAAGTGCTGCCAGCGATCGAGAAGTCGGGCCTCGTCGTCACCGACGTCGAAATCCTGCGGCTGCATTACGCCGACACGCTCAAGCATTGGGGCCAGCGCTTCGCCGTCAACCGCGACAAGGCCAAGGCGATCTACGACGAGCGCTTCTGCCGCATGTGGGAGTTCTACCTCGCCGCGTCCGAAGCCGCCTTCCGCTGGCAGGACCTGGTGATCTTCCAGTTCCAGATCGCCAAGGTGAACGACACGCTGCCGGTGACGCGCGACTACATGGCCAAATGCGAGAAGGCGCTGGAACTGCGCGACCGCGGCCATGAAGAGCCTGCTGCAGTGCCCGCAGCCGCCGCCAAGTCGACCCGCCGCCGCAAGTCGGTGGAGTAAGTTTTACGCATTGCCGCTTGCCATTGCGGCTTGACGACACGAAAAAGGTCTCGTTCGCGAGACCTTTTTCATGACCTACCTCATCTACAGCGCAGCCGCACTTGCCGAGATTGCCGGCTGCTTTTCGTTCTGGGCCTGGTGGCGGCTGGAGAAGTCGCCGCTCTGGCTTGTCCCGGGCCTGGTATCGCTGGCGCTGTTCGGCTTCCTGCTGTCGCTGGTCGACACGAACGCCGCCGGCCGTGCCTACGCCGCCTATGGCGGCATCTACATCGCCGCTTCGCTCGGCTGGCTGTGGCTGGTCGAGGGTGTGCCCCCGACCGCTGGGACATGGCGGGGGCGGCGCTGTGCATTGCCGGCACCTCCGTCATTCTGCTTGCGCCCAGAGCATGATGCCGAAAAGTGTGAAGCGGTTTTCGGACGACATCATGCTCTATCTTTGATTTAGAACCGGATTCAGATTTAAGGTCGAACAGACCTGAAATCATCCGGTTCTAAGGGAGCCTGAGCCATGGAACTCCCCGCCCCGCTCCGGCAAGGCGTCGACGGCCTGCTCGAAAAAGTCCCGCTAGCGGCGTTGAAGCAGGCGGCGCGCACCCTTTCGGAACGCTACCGCGCGGAACTGCGTGACGGCCGCCCGCATATGGGCGAGGACATGGCGGTCAAGGCCTATCTGGCGACGAGGCTGCCCGCCACCTATGCCGCCGTGCGCGCCAGCCTGAGTTCGCTGGTCGAAGCGCGTCCGGACTTCCAGCCGAAGTCGCTGCTCGATATCGGCGCCGGGCCTGGCACAATGCTTTGGGCCACCACCGACGCCTGGCCGGAACTGGAACAGGCTGTGCTGGTCGAGGCAAGTGCGGCCGTGCGCAAGGTCGGACAATCGCTTGCGGCCGGCACGGTCATCGCCCGCACGGAATGGATCGCCGGCGACGCCACCATCGATCTCGACGGCCTTCAGCCCGCCGATATCGTCGGCATCGCCTATGTCCTGGATGAGGTCGCGCCGGCCTCGCTGCCGAAGCTCATCGATCGGCTCTGGCGGCTGACGGCCGACACGTTGCTCATCGTCGAACCCGGCACGCCGGCCGGCTGGCGGCGCGTGCTGGCCGCCCGCCAACAGCTGATCGAGGCAGGCGCGCATCTCCTGGCGCCCTGCCCGCACCAGGCGCCCTGCCCGCTGACGCCGCCCGACTGGTGCCATTTCGCGCGGCGCGTCGCCCGCTCGCGCCTGCACCGCCTGGTCAAGGATGCCGACGTGCCGTGGGAAGACGAGAAGTTCATCTATCTGGCCGCCTCGCGGCAGCCAGCGCCGGCGCGCCTGGCGCGGGTGATCGCGCCGCCGAAAGCAGGGTCCGGAAAGGTCGTGCTCAAGCTTTGCCAGCCAGACGGCAGCGCCGGCGAGAGCCTGTTCAGCAAGCGCGACGGCGAGACGTTCAAGGCAGCGCGACGGGTGGATTGGGGCGACACGCTGGGATAGGGCAGCATACCCGAACAACGTCAGTATCGAGGACGGCTGTGCCATCGATGGCCGATCGCAACTTTGGAGATTAGCTGAAGCGCCCGAACTCGTCATCCACGGGCGGAGCAGGAGCGCAGCGGAAGCGCAGACCCGAGGATCCATTTCGAGACCTCGCGCGAAGGGTAAAGGCGGTGCGGAACAGATGTCATTTTCCTGTTTTGTTCTCGTTCGAGAACCGCTAACTTCTCGTCTTCGATCTCGAGTCAACTGCGATTCTTTCCACGAAAAAATTTCGCCTGTGAATCGCGAGCATCAAGGCCGGTTCGAAACCCACTGTTGCAGAAAGGTCAGCATCCAATCGTCTCGTTCTGATATCGAGAAAGCGGGATCGAAATCGGGGACATCATGGCAGAGGCGGCACGGAAATTCGGCGCGGCGGAAACGCCGCTTTATCGCGAGGCACCGAACAACATCGAGGCCGAGCAGGCGCTGCTCGGCGCCATCCTCGTCAACAACGACGCCTTCTACCGTGTCTCGGATTTTCTGAAGCCGGCGCATTTCCATGAACCGCTGCATCGCCGGATCTTCGAGGTCGCGGCCGAGCTTATCCGCATGGGCAAGATCGCGACGCCGATCACGCTGAAGACCTTCCTGCCGGCCGACGAGAAGGTCGGCGAGATGACGGTGGCGCAGTATGTCGTGCGGCTTGCCGTCGAAGCGGTTACCGTCGTCAACGCCACCGACTATGGCCGCGCCATCTACGACCTTGCCACGCGCCGCGCGCTGATCACCGTCGGCGAGGACATGGTCAACATCGCCTATGACGCGCCGGTCGACATGTCGCCTTCCGACCAGATCGAGGATGCCGAGCGGCGGCTGTTCGAGCTGGCCGAGACCGGCCGCTACGACGGCGGCTTCGAAAGCTTCAACGATGCGGTCAAGACCGCCGTCGACATGGCCAATGCCGCCTTTATGCGCGACGGCCATCTGTCGGGCATCGCCACGGGCCTGCGCGACCTCGACCGCCGCATGGGCGGGTTGCAGCCATCCGACCTGATCGTGCTCGCCGGCCGCCCCGGCATGGGCAAGACCTCGCTGGCCACCAACATCGCCTTCAACATCGCCGAGGCCTATGTGCCGGCCCAGCAGGCCGACGGCTCCTTCAAGGCGGCCAATGGCGGCGTCGTCGGCTTCTTTTCGCTGGAAATGTCATCGGAACAGCTCGCCACCCGTATCATCTCCGAGCAGACCGAAATCTCGTCATCAAAAATCCGCCGCGGCGAGATCACCGAGATGGATTTCGAAAAACTCGTCGCCTGCTCGCAGACCATGCAGAAGATCCCCCTGTTCATCGACCAGACCGGCGGCATCTCGATCGCGCAGCTTTCGGCCCGCGCGCGGCGCCTGAAGCGGCAGCGCGGCCTCGACCTCATCGTCATCGACTATATCCAGCTGATGCAGGGCTCGAGCGCCAAGGCTTCGCAGAACCGCGTGCAGGAAATCACCGAGATCACCACCGGCCTGAAGGCCCTGGCCAAAGAGCTCGGCGTGCCGATCATCGCGCTGTCGCAGCTGTCGCGTCAGGTCGAAAGCCGCGAAGACAAGCGCCCGCAGCTCTCGGACCTGCGTGAATCAGGCTCCATCGAGCAGGACGCCGACGTGGTGCTGTTCGTCTATCGCGAGGAATACTACCTCAAGAACCGCGAGCCGAAGCTCGGCACCGAGGAATACGTCAAATGGGAAAACGAGATGAACGAGATGCGCGGCAAGGCCGAGTGCATCGTGGCCAAGCAGCGCCACGGGCCGACCGGCTCGGTCAGCCTCGCCTTCCACGGCGAGTTCACGCGGTTCTCCGATTTGGCTGAAGAGCATCATATCGCGGAGAGGTTTGAGTAGAGCTTGAGAAAGGCCTCATTCCGTCACCCTCCTCTCTGTCCTCCCGGACATCTCCCCCTCAAGGGGGAGATTGGCTATCATTTTGGCTTTCGCCAATCGCCGGCGTCGCAGGATGGACGGCAGCGTCGAAACTGCTGATCTCCCCCAGAGGGGAGATGTCCGGCAGGACAGAGGGGGCGCTGTCCCGCCAGCCCATCCAATATCGGGCCGCCACTAATGGCCAAATCGCGCGTTCAGTTCATTTGCCAGAGTTGCGGCTCGGTGCATCAGCGCTGGGCCGGCAAATGCGATGCCTGCGGCGAGTGGAATACGCTGGTCGAGGAAGGCACATCCGGCGGCATCGGCTCGGGGCCGGCCAACACCCGCAACGCCCGCAAGGGCCGCGCCGTGGTGCTGACCAGCCTTGCCGGCGACATCGAGGACGCGCCGCGCATCGTGTCGGGCATCGGCGAGCTCGACCGCGCCACCGGCGGCGGTTTCGTGCGCGGCTCGGCGCTGCTGGTCGGCGGCGATCCCGGCATCGGCAAGTCGACGCTGCTTACGCAAGCGGCCGCGGCACTTGCCTCGAAAGGCCATCGCATCGTCTATGTCTCGGGCGAAGAGGCCGTCGCGCAGATCAGGCTCAGAGCCCAGCGCCTCGGCGTCGCCGGGGCACCGGTGGAGCTTGCCGCCGAAACCAATGTCGAGGACATCCTTGCCACCATAGCCGATGGCAAGCGACCCGATCTCGTCATCCTCGATTCCATCCAGACGCTGTGGACCGACCTTGCCGATTCGGCGCCGGGCACCGTCACCCAGGTGCGCGCGTCCGCGCAGGCGATGATCCGCTATGCGAAATCCACAGGCGCGGCGATCGTGCTGGTCGGCCATGTCACCAAGGAAGGCCAGATCGCCGGACCGCGTGTCGTTGAGCACATGGTCGACGGCGTGCTCTACTTCGAGGGCGAAGGCAATCACCACTTCCGCATCCTGCGCACGGTGAAGAACCGTTTCGGGCCGACCGACGAGATCGGCGTGTTCGAAATGTCGGACAAGGGCCTGCGCGAAGTCGCCAACCCGTCCGAACTGTTCCTGGGCGAACGCCACGCGAAATCGCCAGGCGCCGCGGTTTTCGCCGGCATGGAGGGTACCCGGCCGGTGCTGGTCGAGATCCAGGCGCTGGTCGCGCAATCCTCCCTCGGCACGCCGCGCCGCGCCGTCGTCGGCTGGGACGGCGCGCGGCTGTCGATGGTGCTTGCGGTGCTGGAAGCGCATTGCGGCGTGCGCTTCGGCCAGCATGATGTCTACCTCAACGTCGCCGGCGGCTACCGGATCAGCGAGCCGGCCGCCGACCTCGCGGTCGCCGCTGCACTGGTTTCGTCGCTCACCGGTCTTGCCCTTCCCGCCGATTGCGTCTATTTCGGCGAAATCAGCCTATCGGGCGCGGTGAGGCCGGTTGCGCATGCGCAGCAGCGCCTCAAAGAAGCCGAAAAGCTGGGTTTTGGAAGCGCGGTGCTGCCGCTCGGCAGCGAGGAAGTTGCCGGGGGGATCGGGGCCGGCGCGTTCCGGCCCACCGAGCTTGCCGACCTTGTGGCGCGCATAGCCGGCTCGCGGCGCAGCCGCGCCGACGAGGGGGACTGATACGGCTCGACGAGCCGTGAAAACGAGATCGGAGTGGGGCCGAAAACATGCCGATTACGCTGCTTGACGGAATCCTGGTCGGCTTCACCCTGGTCTCGGCAATGCTTGCCATGGTGCGCGGTTTTTCTCGCGAAGTGCTTTCGGTCGTATCCTGGGCGGCGGCGGCCGCGGCGGCGTTCTTCTTCTACAAGCCGGTGCTGCCCTACATTAAGCCCTATGTCGACAACGACAAGATCGCGATGGCCGCGTCGGCCGGCGCCGTCTTCCTCATCGCGCTGATCGTCGTCTCCGTCATCACCATGAAGCTCGCCGACTGGATCATCGATTCGCGCATCGGCGCCCTCGATCGCACGCTCGGCTTCCTCTACGGCGCGGCGCGCGGCATCCTGGTCGTCGCGGTGGCGCTGTTGTTCTTCAACTGGCTGGCCGGCGCCAAGGCGCCCGCCTGGATCGCCAACGCCAAATCGCGGCCGTTGCTCGAGACGATTGGCGCCAAGCTCGAAAGCGTGCTGCCCGAAAATACCGAAGAGCTGGTCAACAAATACACGCACAAAGGCGCGCCGCAGGCAGGCGTGCCGGCAACGGGCGACCAGCCCGCGGCAGAGCCGCCGGCAGCCGGCGACGACAACGCCCCGGCGCCCGACGACAGCGAGGGCGCTGCTCCGGCCGACAACGAGCCGGCACCGGCCACTCCGGCGCCTACTCCGGCACCCGCCCCTGCTCCAGCGCCGGCAAACTGATTTCGCCGTCGCCCGCCGGCGACTGGGCCAATTTGTGAATGCAAGAAAGCGTGCGTTGCGTTCGGCGGGCGATCACATTATATGGCGGCTTTAGCGGAGCTTGAGCACCAGATGGCAGACTCAACGGCAGATAGAGGCCAAGTCCTTTCCGCCGAGGCCGACGACCATTTCCATGACGAATGCGGCGTGTTCGGCATCTTCGGCCGCCAGGACGCGGCGGCGATCGTCACACTCGGCCTGCACGCGCTACAGCATCGCGGCCAGGAAGCGGCCGGCATCGTTTCTTATGACGGCACGCAGTTCCATGTCGAACGCCATGTCGGCCTGATCGGCGACACGTTCACCAAGCAGCGCGTCATCGACAGCCTGCAAGGCAACCGCGCCATCGGCCACACACGCTACGCCACGACCGGCGGCGCCGGCATGCGCAACATCCAGCCTTTCTTCGCCGAGCTTGCCGATGGCGGCTTCGCGGTCGCCCATAACGGCAATCTCACGAACGCCATGACGGTGCAGCGTGCCCTGCAGAAGCAAGGCGCGATTTTTTCGTCCACGTCCGACACCGAAACGTTGCTGCATCTGGTCGCGACCAGCAAGGAGCGCGACCTGAATTCCCGCTTCATCGATGCGGTGCGCCAGGTCGAGGGCGCCTTCTCGCTGGTGGCGATGACGGCCAAGAAGATGATCGGCTGCCGCGATCCGCTCGGCATCCGGCCGCTGGTGCTTGGCGATCTCGACGGCGCCTGGATCCTCGCCTCCGAAACTTGTGCGCTCGACATCATCGGCGCCCGCTTCGTGCGCGATCTGAAGCCCGGCGAGATGGTGGTGATCACCGCCAAGGGCATCGAGAGCCTGTTCCCGTTCGAGCCGCAGAAGACCCGCTTCTGCATTTTCGAATATGTCTATTTCGCGCGGCCGGATTCCTCGGTCGAAGGCCGCAATGTCTATGAAGTGCGCAAGCGCATCGGCGCGGAGCTGGCGCAGGAAAACCCGGTCGAGGCCGACATCGTGGTACCAGTGCCGGATTCCGGCACGCCGGCGGCGATCGGCTTTTCCCAGGCCGCGGGCATTCCTTTCGAGCTCGGCATCATCCGCAACCATTATGTCGGCCGCACCTTCATCCAGCCCGGCGATTCGATCCGCCACATGGGCGTGAAGCTCAAGCACAACGCCAACCGCCGCATGATCGAGGGCAAGCGCGTGGTGCTGGTCGACGATTCCATCGTGCGCGGCACCACCAGCCAGAAGATCGTGCAGATGGTGCGCGACGCCGGCGCCAGGGAAGTGCATATGCGCATCGCCTCGCCGCCGACCAGCGCGTCGTGCTTCTACGGCGTCGACACGCCGGAAAAATCGAAGCTGCTTGCGTCGCGCATGTCGGTCGAGGAGATGGCCGAGTTCATCCGCGTCGATTCGCTCGGCTTCCTGTCGATCGACGGGCTCTACCGCGCCGTCGGCGAGGCCGGCCGTGACAACGAGCAGCCGCAATTCTGCGACGCCTGCTTCACTGGACAGTACCCCACCCGCCTGCTCGACTTCGAAGGCCACGACAATGTGCGCACGCTGTCGCTGCTGGCGAACAACGGGGTGTAGGTCGCTCTTTACGGAAATTCCAGCATGACCCTCGACCTTTCCGGCCGCGTGGCGGTCGTTACCGGCGCCTCGCGCGGCATCGGCTATTTCATCGCCAGGGAACTGGCCGCGGCCGGCGCGCATGTGGTGGCGGTGGCGCGCACCGTTGGCGGGCTGGAAGAACTCGACGACCAGATCAAGGCCGATGGCCGCGGTCAGGCGACGCTGGTGCCGCTCGACCTCGCCGACATGCCCGGCATCGACCGGCTGGGCGGCGCCATCCATGAGCGCTGGGGCAAGCTCGACATACTGGTCGCCAATGCCGGCGTGCTCGGCGTCATCTCGCCGATCGGCCATGTCGAGGCAAAGACCTTCGACAAGGTGATGACCATCAATGTCACCTCGACTTGGCGGCTGATCCGCTCGGTCGATCCGCTGCTTAGGCTCTCCGACGCCGGCCGCGCCATTATCCTGTCGTCAAACGCGGCGCATTCGGCGCGCGCTTTCTGGGCGCCTTACGCGGCTTCCAAGGCCGCGGTCGAGACGATGATGCGTTCCTGGGCGCATGAGACCGAGAGCCTGCCGCTCAGGATCAATGCCGCCGACCCCGGCGCCACCCGCACCGCCATGCGCGCGCAGGCGATGCCCGGCGAGGATCCGGAAACGCTGCCGCACCCTTCGGAGATCGCCCGGCGCATCGTGCCGCTGGCCAGCCCCGAGCTGAAGGAAACCGGGCTGATCTTCCAGGCCAAGCACAACCGGTTCGTCGCCTACCGGCAGCCCGAGTAGCGTCCCCCGCGTTCACGGGTCTGTGAACGGCGCGGCGGAAGCGTTCCTCGCGGCCAGCTTTCGCCGCAGATGGGGAATTGCTAGGATCGATCCGACTTCGACATCAAGCAAAGCGAGGAATTCCCCATGGCTGCTACTCCCAGCGTGGCGTTGGTCTGGTATCTGGTGATCGCCGGCCCGCAAGGCGGCATGGTGGTGCTGCCCAGCACCTTCGACACCCGCGAACAGTGCACCAACGCCGTCACCGAATACCAGAAGCAGCCGACACCGCAGGGCTGGGCGGTGCAATGCGTGCCAAGCGCCTCGCCGTTCACCGATGAAGGGGACGCGGAGACGCCGTCGGCGCAATAGGGCTGCCCCGAAGCTGCTGATCTCCCCCTTGTGGGCAGGGCAATCGTGAGTTTTTACGAAGAGGACCCCCACCCTTAATCCCTCCCCACAAGGGGGAGGGAGACTTGGTAGGCGCCGATCTCCGCAAATCGCCTAGGTTCGACGCCAAAAAGGGTGGCGTGCGGCAGCGTTTCCTCCCCTTGTGGGGAGGGTTAGGGTGGGGGTCCTCTTCGTAAAAACTCATATGCGATTGCCCTGCCCCTCGGAGGGGGCGATCAGCACTTCAACGCTCCGCGCTCACACTCAACACCGGCTTGTTGTTGATCGTCTGGAACACCACGCAATAGCGCTCGGTGAGCTTGATCAGCGAATCGATGCGCTCCTGCGGCTCGTCGGTGTCGAGGCCGAATTTAAGCCGGATTTCGCGAAAGCCGACCGGCGCGTCCTTGGCCACACCCAGCGTACCGCGAAAATCGAGGTCGCCTTCGGCCTCGACCGTCGCATTGCCCAGCTTGAACTCCAGCGCGGTGGCCACCGCTTTCAAAGTCACGCCAGCGCAGGCGACAAGCGCCTCCAGCAGCATGTCGCCGGAGCACAGTTCGAGGCCGGAACCGCCTGTTGCCGGATGCAGGCCGGCCACGCTAAGCGCCCTGCCCGTCTCGACCTTGCAGGCGATCGACTGGTCGTCGAGCGTGCCGCGGGCTTTCAGCGTGATCAGCGCCTTGGCGGCGTCCTCGCGATAGGCATCCTTCAGCGGCGCCTGCATGGTCTTGAGTGCGGTCGCGTCCATTGTTTGGGTTCCTTTCGATACCGTCTTAGTGGTTGATAGCACATTCCAGCTTGGGTTCCTCGCCCCTACGAAGTGGAGGAGAGGTGGCTCGGCGAAGCCGAGACGGAGAGGGGGAACGCCCTACGAAAGCCCCTCCCCGTCCGCTTCGCGGGCACCTCTCCCCGCCTTTGGCGGGGGAGAGGAACTGAAGCCTTGAGATGCCCTTTGACATCGGCCGCCCCGGCCATACCTTGCGGGTGTCATTCCCCGGAGCCGTCATGCGATCCAAATTCGTCCCCCTCGTTCTTCTCACGCTCGTCGCCTTCGCCCAGCCGGCCCTTACCGCCGAAACACCGGAACGCCCGGCGCCCGAGGGCGGCGTGCTGTCGCTGTTGCCGGCGCCGCAGGTCACCAGCCATTCGATCACGCTTGCCGGCCGCAAGCTCGATTACCAGGCCAAGACCGGCACGCTGTCGCTGTTGTCGGCCAAGGGCGATGTCAGCGCCGAGATCTTTTATGTCGCCTATACCCAGCAGCCGGGCCAGCCGGCGAAGGACCGGCCGATCACCTTCGTCTTCAATGGCGGGCCGGGTGCTGCCTCGGCCTATCTGCATCTGGGCGCGATCGGACCGCGCATCGTCCAGACCTCGGCCAACGGCGAGTTCCTGCCGCCGCCGCAAAGGCTGATCGACAATCCCGACAGCTGGCTCGACATGAGCGATCTTGTCTTCGTCGATCCGGTCGGCACCGGCTACAGCCGCGAGGCGCCAGGGCATGAGGGCAAGGAGTTCTGGGGCGTCGACGCGGACGCCAGCTCGGTCGGCGCCTTCATCCGCCTTTATTTGGCGCAGAACGGCCGCACCGGATCGCCGCTGTTCCTCGCTGGCGAAAGCTATGGCGGGTTCCGCGCCGCACTCCTGGCACGCACGCTGCAGGAGGATGTCGGCCTCAGCCCAAGCGGCATCGTGCTGATCTCGCCGGCGCTGGAGTTCATGCTGGTGCGGCCGGACCAGTTCGACCAATTGCACTGGGCGCTCGAACTGCCCTCGCTGGCGGCGGCAAAACTCCGCAACGACGGTGTCAGCGGCGATGCATTACGCGACAAACTCGCCGATATCGAGCATTACGCGCTTGGCGACTATCTGGGCGCGCTGAACAGCGGGCTGGAGCAAGGCGGCAAGCTGGCGAGCGAGCGCGTGGCCGAGATCACCGGTCTGCCGCTCGATCTCGTCCAGCGCAATTTCGCCCGTGTGCCGATCGGGCTGTTCGCGAAAGAATTCCAGCGCGCCAAGGGCAAGGTGCTCAGCCCCTACGACGCCACCGTCGGCGGCGCCGACATCGAGCCCGAGAGCGCCCGCGAGGTCGGCCCCGATCCGGTGCTCGACCGCAGCGTGCCGGCGCTTACCTCGGCCTTCGTCACCTATGCGCACGACGAATTGAACTACCACACCGATGTCAGCTACCGGCTGCTCAGCGGCGATGTCGGCCACAATTGGGACTACGGCACTTCAGGACAAGGCTATGCCGGCGTGATGAACGATCTGCAGCGGGCACGCGCGCTCAATCCATCGCTCGGCGTCGTCATCGTCAATGGCTATACCGACCTCGTCACGCCCTATCTCGGCACGCGCTACCTAGTGAACCAGATCCCGACGCTCATCGGCGCCAAGCCGATCCGGCTCGACGTGCTCGACGGCGGGCATATGATGTACCTGCGGCCGGACGGACGGCGCGCGCTGAAGGACGCGGCCTCGGAGCTCTACCGGGCAACGCAGTAAGGTCTGATCAGCTCGTTGCCTTCCCTGCGCCAACGCAAGCGCCACGCTGGAGCAGCGCCAGGCAAGCTTTCGCCCGTATAGCAGGGACAGCGGCTCCAGCAGGGGCGGAGCCCGCCCCACGCAAAGCAAGCCGCATGGTCGATGTCGTCGTCCTCGATAGCCGCGAAAGGGTGCTGGCCGGCATCCTGTTCACGGCCGTCGCCTATTTCCTGTTTTCGGCGCAGGACGCCTCGATCAAGCTTCTGGTCGTCGGCATGAGCGTGTGGCAGATCATGTTCTTCCGCTCGGTCACCGTGCTCGTCGCCTGCGGCGCGATCGGCGGCAGGCGGCTGTTTACCGATACGGTCAACTCGTCGATCGTCAAGCCGATGCTGGTGCGCAGCGCCTTCACGCTCGCCGCCTGGCTCTGCTACTACAACGCCGCGCGCTCGCTGCAGCTCGCCGAGCTCACCACCATCTATTACGCGGCACCCATCATCGTCACCGTGCTGTCGGTGCTGATCCTGGGCGAGAGGGTGCCGCTGCTGCACTGGACCGCGGTGTTCATCGGCTTCGTCGGCGTGTTCGTCGCCTGCGACCCGACCCGGCTCGGCGTCTCCGTGCCGGTGCTTCTGGTGCTGGCGGCCGCCGTGTTGTGGGGCATCGCCGTGGTTCTGTTGCGCAAGACCGCCATGCAGGAGCGCACCATGATCCAGCTCGTGCTCAACAATTTCTATTTCCTGCTGTTTTCGGCGGTACCCGCGCTCTTGTGGTGGCGCATGCCCGATGGCGGCCAGCTCCTGCTTCTGATCAGCGTCGGCGCGCTCGGCGGCGTCGCGCAATACATGCTGTTCGAAGGCATGCGGCGGGCGCCGGTGTCGATCGTGGCGCCGTTCGAGTACACCTCGCTGATCTGGGCCTTCGCGCTGGGCTACGCCATCTGGGGCGACGTGCCGCGCCGGGAGGTTTTCATCGGCGCGATGCTGATCGTCGGCGCCGGCCTGCTCATCGTCGGCAACGAACGTTTCCGCAAACGGGTCTAGCCACTCATGACGCAAGGTTGTCAGCAGCAACGCGGTAGTCTGTCGCCATGACCGATATGCTGGACATGCCGGAGAAGCTTGCGCCAAGTGCTGTCGCCGACGTGGCGGCGGAGCGGACGCTCGGCATCATCCTGGTGTCGACCTCGGCCATCGCCTTCGCGCTCACCGGCGTGCTGACCAAGTCGATCCATGCCGATCCGCTGACCATCACCTGCTGGCGCGGCTTCGTCGGCTCGATCCTGATCAGCCTCTATGTGCTGTGGCGCCGGCGTCGCTCGGGCGGGCGCGAAAGCCTGCGACTCGGCTGGCGCGGCTGGCTGCTGGCGATCGAGGGCGCGGCGGCCAGCATCGCCTTCATCTCGGCCTTCAAATTCACCTATGTCGCCAATGTCGCGGTGATCTACGCCACCTCGCCGTTCATCGCGGCCGTGCTCGCCTTCCCTCTGGTGGGCGAGAAATTCCGGCTGCAGACGATGCTGGCGGCGGCCGTGTCGCTCTGCGGCGTCGCCATCATGGTCGGCGCCGGCTTCGGCAGCGGCCATCTGTTCGGCGACGGACTGGCGCTTTTGATGACCGCCGGCAGCGCGCTCTACATGATTATGGTGCGCGCCTTCCGTCACTCGCCCGTCGTCTGGGCCAGCGCGGTGTCGGCCTTCCTGCTGTTCGTGCTCGGCTGGTTCGTCACCGATCCGCTGGCGGTCTCGGGCCGCGACGCGGCGCTGCTTGGCGCCTTCGGCTGCTCGTTCGCGCTGGCCTCGATCCTGTGGACGGAAGGCTCGCGGCTCATTCCCGCCGCCGAGGCCGGCCTGCTCGGCTCGGCCGAAGTGCCCTTCGCCATCTTGTTTGCGCTGGTTTTCCTCGGCGAAGTCCCGCCCGTGGCCAGCGTCATCGGCGGCGCGATCGTGCTTTGCGCGGTGTTTGCGCACGCCGGACGCGACTGGTGGAAGGCGAAATCGGCGCGTTCGTAAAAATATTTTGCCAGTCACGGAACCATCATCCGGCCCAGGCATTATTGCATCGACGGGTCACCCCCAAGTCCCCCCAAACCCCTCGACCCGTCCGACTAGAAGCCGACCCATAAGGTCGGCTTTTTCTTCAGGACGGCGCCAGGCCGCCGCCGAGCAGGTCCGCAAGGTCGCGTGCCGGAGTTTCGGCCTCTCGGGCGAGGCGGATGGCGAAATTGGCCATCGGCAGCGGCGGCAGGTCGAGCTCGTATGGCGCCTCCACAATGCCCGAATGGGCAAAGCGCCGCGTGCGCGGCGTCAGCGCGATGCCGGCATTGACCGCGGTGCGCAGGCCGGCAAGGCTGGCGCTGCCGGCGGCGATGCGATAGCGGCGGCCGGCGGCGTCGAGCGCCATGAGCGCGGCCTCCCTGAAGCCGCAATAGGGATCGAGCAGCGCCAGCGGCAGCACCTCTTGTCGCGTTGCCAACCCTTTTTCCGAGCAAAGCCACAGCATCGATTCGCTGATCAGCGCCACTTCATCGGGCG
Source organism: Mesorhizobium sp. ORM8.1 (assembly GCF_053005525.2). Taxonomy (NCBI): domain Bacteria; kingdom Pseudomonadati; phylum Pseudomonadota; class Alphaproteobacteria; order Hyphomicrobiales; family Phyllobacteriaceae; genus Mesorhizobium; species Mesorhizobium sp. ORM8.1. The sequence goes on from NZ_CM132600.1 coordinate 1,206,119, forward strand.
ACGGCGCCTGGCGCATGAGAATGGCGATGTCGAGCTGGGCCGCTTGCAGCGCCGAGCCGAGCTCCTGGGAGCGGCCGACGCGCAATTCGATGCGCACACGCGGATGGCTGGCGGCAAAGGCCCGCAAAAGCTCCGGCAGGCCGTGATCGGCAAAGTCCTGCGTGGTGCCGATGGCGATGCGGCCCCCGGCGCGCGCGCCCTTCAGCGCCAGCCAGGCCTCGGTGTGGACGGCAAGGATGCGGCGGGCGTGACCGACAAGGTCCTCACCGGCCGGCGTCAGGCCGCGCCCCCTGCCCTGCGGCGTCAGCAGCGGCTCACCAACGATCTCCTCCAGCCGCTGCATCTGCGCGGTCACCGCCGACGGCGTGCGGCCGACAGTGGACGCCGCGCTCGCCAGCGAGCCGCCATCGACAAAGGCCAGGAAGGTTTTCAGCAGGTCGGGATCGAGCATTTCCATACTTCGATGTTATCGAAGTATTTGTCAAAAACAATTCGATTTTATTGATGCGTGCATGGGCCCATATGTCTCCCCATCGAAGGCGCGACGCGCCAAACCAAAGGAGAGAAAAATGCCGATCATCACCATCGCCGTCACCGGCAAGCCGGACGCCAAGCTGTCCGCGGCTATTGCCAAGGACATCACCCAAATCACGGCCAGGGAGCTGCGCAAGGACCCGACGATCACAGCCGTCGCCGTCAACTATGTCGACCCGGAACACTGGTTCGCCGGCGGCAAGTCGCTGGCCGAGCATGGCACCAATACCTTCTGGCTGGACATCAAGGTAGTCGACGGCACCAACACCAAGCTCGAGCTCGAAGCCTATCTCAAGGCGATCTTCGAGGCCTTCGGCCGGCTGCTCGGCGGCGTGCATGAGGAAAGCTACGCCTTCGTCCACGAAGTGCCGGCCGCGGCCTATGGCTATGGCGGCAAGACGCAGGAGTTCCGGTTCATCAGCGGGCGATTGAAGGCGGCGTGAAGGACATTCCTAGCCGGGCCTAGCTCGCGGGAGGATGAAGCCTTGTGTCCAGCGCGAAATCCTCTTGGAGGTGCAATCTGTAAAGGCCGGCCGCTCGGCCCGGATCGAACACCAAGTTCCAACTGTGTTGGGATACAGCGCTTGGAATGAGAAACAAGGGATGCTTTGCCAGCAGACTGTCGCCAAACTGCTGTTGCCCCGCGCTGGGAATGCCGGGGCGCAGCCAGTTTGCGTTTGGAATATCGTTGATCTCCGCGACATGAATTTCTGACGGATCGGTGATGTCAAATGCCGTCAGCACATGACGAACGGTATCGAGCGTCCGAAATCCCTTGTGAACAGCCACCTCGAGAATCGCGGTCGAAGGGTCAACGGACGCGTACACAGCCCTGACACCTTTGCTGTTCCACCTTCCTCCGAGTTTGAAGGCCCCCTCACCGCTGTCCCAAGTTGCCTTGAAGCGCTTGTGGTCAAGTCTCCAGCCCAGGACATTTCCTGTTCCGAGAGAGCCCGGCAACGGCGTCACGCGTAGACACCGTAGTCGAGCCTCTCGAGAAACTCCTGCACAAGCGCAGTGCCCGCCGCCGTGGCCAAGAGATCAATCGGTCGCCGATTGTCCAAGCCCATCGCGGGCTGGATCATCCACTTCTCGGCCTCTTCCTGCGTTCCAAGAACGGACGTGGCCTTCGTGAGAATCCTGGCGAAATTCCAGGTTCTTGAACCTTGCTCCTTATTGAGGATCTTGGAGTGATCCGATTTATGCCGCTGAAATGTGCGCTCGCTCATGCCGAATGCCGTCTGGAAAGCATCGGCAAGATCAATAACGGTCAGATGCCCGACAAGGCTTTCCAAGGCCCGGCCTGGAATTCCGTGCAGGATCATTTCATGTGCCTCAAGCGGACTGGAAACGGAAAATCCGAGAATTTTCGGCCCGCCAAACAGATCGATCACGCGTTCGAACTCCGGCTCCATACGTGGAGCCTCGGCAAACCCCATTGGGATATTGGCCACGGTTACGTCTCCGTCATGTGTCATATTATTTACGACATGTGTCGCCAATTTTCAAGTGATGACAGCGAATCTCTCGGCCCATCACTTTCCCGCCCTGGAATCGACGCTCGCTGCGATCGCGCCCCCGCATTGACCTTCCCTTCACTTCCGCTACCCTCTTCGCCGAAGCGGCCGCGCAAGAGCCGCGTCGAGGAGACTGGGAGAGAGCGGCATGATCCTGACCCTGGCGCTGCTGGCGGGCCTTGTCTTTGCCTGGCTGCTGATCGGCGCGATCGAGACCTTCCGGCTCGACCTGCGCTTTACCCAGGCGCTGCTCCACGTGCCGTTCAAGCTCGCCTACCGCATTGACGACAACCGCATCCGCATCGCCCGCGGCGCAAAGACGCCGGTCATATATGTCATTTCGCACCAGTCGCGGCTGGAGCCGGCACTGATGCTGTCGCTGCTGCCCGACGACACGCTGCACATCCTGGACGAGGCTTCCGCCCGATCGCCCTGGCTGGAGCCGTGGCGGGAGCTTGGCCGCACCATCGCTTTCAACGCCGAGCATGTCTTCGTCAGCCGCCGCCTGGTCCGGGTGCTGAAAGGCAAAGGCCGTCTTGCCGTCTATCTGCCCGACGACGTCGAGCCCGACGTGAAGTCGTTCCGGCTGTTTCGCGCCGTCACCCGTATCGCCATGCAGGCCGACGCCCGTATCGTGCCGATCTTCGTTGCCGGCGCGCGCGACCTGCCGATGTCGCTGACGCCGAAGGAGAAAGCACCGCGCCACTGGTTCCAGCGCCTGTCGATCAGCGTGCTGGAGCCGATGACGATCGCCGAACTGGTGGCGCGCAATCCCGACATGGCCTCCAACACCAACGCGCTGTTCGACCGTATCGCCGAGGCGCGGCTTTTCGGCACCAATCTCGACCGCGGCCTGTTCCTCGCCATGCGCGACGCCGCCGACCGCATCGGCCCGTCGCGACCGATCATCGAGGACGTGATCTCCGGTTCGCTGAGCTATCGCAAGATGTTCATCGGCGCGCGGGTGCTTGGCCGCCGCTTCGAGGCCGTGACGGCGCCCGGCGAAGCGGTCGGCGTGCTGTTGCCCAATGCCAATGGCGTGGTGCTGACTTTCGTCGGCCTGATCTCGGCGGGCCGCGTGGCAGCGATGATCAACTACACCGCCGGGCCGGCCAGCGTGACCGCCGCGGTCCGCACCGCCGTCATCCGGACGGTTGTCTCCTCCCGCGCCTTCATCGAGAAAGCGGCCATCGACGACATCGTCGCCGCCGTCGAGGCGGGCGGGGCAAAAATGCTCTGGCTGGAGGATATCCGCGCCGGCGTGACGAGCCTGGACAAGGTCGCGGCCGCGCTGTTCTGGCGCTTGCCGCTGCAGCGGCAGCAGGCCTCGAAGCCGGCCGTTATCCTGTTCACCTCGGGCTCGGAGGGCACGCCGAAGGCGGTGGTGCTGTCCAACCGCAACCTGCTTGCCAACGTCATGCAGGCGGAGGCGCGTGTTTCGGTCTCACCGGCCGACATCCTGCTCAACGTGCTGCCGGCGTTCCATTCCTTCGGCCTGACCGGCGGCACCATCCTGCCGCTGGTGCTGGGGGTAAAGCTGTTCCTCTACCCCTCGCCGCTGCACTACAAGATCATCCCCGAGATCGCTCGCAAGGTGAAGCCGACCGTGATGTTCGGCACCGACACGTTCCTCGCCAATTATGCCCGCACCGCCAAGGACGGCGACTTCTCCAGCCTGCGCTTCGTGGTGGCGGGCGCCGAGGCCGTGAAGCCAGAAACGCGGCGCACCTATCGCGACCGCTTCCAGGCTTCGATCGTCGAAGGTTTCGGGTTGACCGAGGCCGCGCCCGTGGTGGCGGTCAACACCGCCATTCATGGCCGCGACGGCACAGTCGGACGGCCGCTGCCGGCGATCCGCATGAAGCTCGAGCCGATCGAGGGCATCAGCGAAGGCGGCCGGCTATGGCTCGACGGGCCGAACCTGATGATGGGTTACATGACCGCCGACCGTCCCGGCGAATTGCAGCCGCTGGAAGGCTGGCACGACACCGGCGACATCGTCACCGTCGACCGCGACGGCTTCATCACCATCCGCGGCCGGGCAAAACGCTTCGCCAAGATCGCCGGCGAGATGGTGTCGCTGGGCGCGGTCGAAATGCTTGTCCAGTCGCTGTGGCCGGAAGAGCGTCACGCGGCGGTTGCGGTGCCCGACAAAAGGCGCGGCGAGCGCATCGTGCTGGTCACCACCGCCGACGATGCCAGCGCCGAGGAATTGCGCCAGTTCGGCAAGAAAGCAGGTGCTGCGGAACTAATGGTGCCCAACGACATCATCAAGGTGGACGAGATCCCGGTGCTGGGCTCCGGCAAGACGGATTACGTCTCGGCGCGCAAGCTGGCGATCGATCGCCTGGGGCTGGGGGTGGCGGCCTGACACGCCATTTCGCCGCCGGGTTTTGGATACCTGGCGCGTTTCACCGTTCACGAAAACGGCGAACGGCTTTATCTCTTTGTTTTTACGCAATTCTGGGCGAAGCCGCCGAACTTAACCGCTCACGCTTTTCCTGGAATTGCTCTAGCCGATGCGGCCTCGGCCAAGCCTCCATGCCGCATGCTACCGCGAGGAACAAATGAGGTGAGTGACCATTTACTCACTAACAAGCTTGCAACCGCGAGGAAGAGGCTATGGCAAAGATCCTTGTCACCGGTGGCACCGGGCACCTCGGGCGTGATCTGGTGCCGGCCCTGACGAATTCGGGGCATGACGTCAGGCTGCTGGTCAGAAAAGCGCAACCAGACACGTCCGTCGAGTGGGCAATCGGCGATCTGGCAACCGGGGACGGTCTGGAGGACGCGCTGCGTGGCATAGACACCGTCGTGCATGCCGCGACGCTGTCGCCCATCGCCAAGCGAGGCATGCGGCTCGTCGATTTCTTCTCCAGTCCTCCCGATGTCGATGTCGACGGGACGCGGCAGCTGCTTGCCGCTTCGCAACGAGCTGGTGTTGCCCATTTCATCTTCGTGTCGATCGTCGGCCTGGAAGGCAGCACCCTGCCCTACAGCCAGGTGAAGCTGGCGGGCGAGCGCTTGGTGCGCGCGTCGCCGCTTTCGTGGTCCGTCATCCGGGCAACGCCATTTTACTACCTTCTGGCAAAGATGCTCGGTGGGTTGAGATGGCTGCCGGTTTGGCCACTGCCGACGTCACCGTCGAACCCGGTCGATACGCGCGATGTCGCCACCTACATCGCCCAAGCCGTCGATGACGGGAAACGCGGTATGCGGCCGGAGATCGGAGGCCCTGACGTGATGCCGTTCTCAACCTTCGGCAGGCGATATCGAGATGCGCTGGGCCTCCGGCGTCTCATCGTGCCGCTACCGGTCAGCCGGAAGATGAGTCTTGCCATGGGTTTGGTCGAGACGGCCGAGCGCCTGGGCAAAAGACGCTGGATGGACTGGCTTTCAGAGCACGAACGTCGGACGTGAGTCCAGCGAGACAGAGCAAGATAAGGACAGGCCAATGAAGCCGCCCTCAAACGGACGCGAACGGATCCTTCGTGAGGCCATTCGGCTGTTTGCCGATCGCGGATACGACCGCACCAGCATTCCCGAGATACAGGCCGCGGCGGGGCTGTCGCGAGGTTCCGGCGCTCTCTATAAGCACTACCCGTCAAAAGAGGCGCTGCTCACCGAGGCGATCGACCAGTTTGTCGACATCGCGCGTGAGGGGCAGATGGAGCTTGATAAGACATCGTTGCCGATAGACCAAAAAGCGCGGCAGCTCGTCGAGGGCATGCTGGCGCGGCTCGGCGCCAACCGTGACGTGCTCAGGATCCTGTGGCGCGATCTGGATCATTTCCCGGACCTGAAAGCCACGGCGCGGGGCGAGATCATGCAAAGGACTTATCTCGCCGTCGCGGAGTGGCTGCGAGAGCATCAGGAGAGCGGCGCGCTACGCCCGCATGACAGCCAAGCCGTGGCCGCCGTCATCGTCGGCAGCGTCGCCATGTTTCGCGTCTTTGAAGCGATCTGGGGCGAGCGCGCGATCAATATCAGCGACCAACGCTTCGCGTTGGCGTGGAGCGATCTGCTGCTGCGCGGACTGCAACCCTAACCGATATCCGAGGGCGGTACCTTCTCGCCTTCGAGCTTCGCCCGCTTGGAATAGGCGCGCACCGAGAACGGCAGGAACAAGAGATAGCCGGCGACCGACGCCGTCAGCGTGTACCAGGGATAGGTCATCAGCAAGAGGATGTAGAGCACGACGCCAAGGATGATCGGCAATACCCTGTCACCCGGTACCTTGACGCTCTTGCCGGAATAGACCGGCAACCGGCTGACCAGCAGGAAGGCGACCAGCACGGTGAAACCGGTAGCGATGAAGGCGGCGGAACGGCTTGGCTCGATGCCCAATCGCAGGAACGACAGATAGAGTGGCAGCATGACCAGCACCGCGCCCGCCGGCGCCGGCACGCCGACGAAATACTCGGTCTGCCATGCCGGCTGGTCATGATCTTCGGCCAGCACATTGAAGCGGGCAAGCCGCATGCCGCAGGCGATGGTGAACAGAAGTGCCGCGATCCAGCCCGGCGATCCGGCGCGGTCGAGCAGGAAGGCATAGAGCACCAGCGCCGGCGCCACGCCGAAATTGACGATGTCGGCCAGCGAATCCATCTGCGCGCCGAATTTCGAGGTGGCCTTCAGCATGCGCGCCAGCCGCCCGTCGATGCCGTCGAGGAAAGCGGCGAGCAGCACCATGACCACCGCCGTCTCGAAGCGGTTCTCGAAGGCGAAGCGGATGCCGGAAAGACCGGCGCAGATGGCAAGCACCGTGACCAGATTGGGCAGCACCATGCGCATCGGGATCTCGCGGATGCGCGGACCGCCGCTGGCATGAGCCTCGAATTTCTTGAAGGGCGCGCCCACCGTTCAGGAAACCCTGACCAGTGGCGTGACCGCAGTGCCGCCGAATTCGGCCAGCACGGTCTCGCCGCCCACCGCCGTCTGGCCGACCGCGACGCGCGGCACGGCATTCTTGGGCAGGAAGACGTCGACGCGCGAGCCGAAGCGGATCAGGCCGAAGCGCTCGCCAATGGCGATGTTGCCGCCTTGCTCGGCCCAGCAGACGATGCGGCGCGCGACCAGGCCGGCGATCTGCACGGCGACGATCGTGCCGTTCGGGCTGTCGATGACCAGGCCGTTGCGCTCATTCTCAGAGCTTGCCTTGTCGAGCTCGGCATTAAGGAACTTGCCAGGCTTGTGCTCGATGCGCGTGATGCGGCCGCGCACCGGGGCGCGGTTGATGTGGCAGGAAAACACGTTCATGAACACCGAGATGCGGGTCATCTCGCCAGAGCCCAGGCCGAGCTCGCTCGGCGGCACGGCCGGACCGACCGCCGAGATCACACCGTCGGCCGGGCTCACCACCAGCCGGTCGTCGACCGGTGTGACGCGCTCGGGATCGCGGTAGAAATAGACGCACCAGGCGGTCAGGATCAGGCCGATCCAGAACAGGACCGAGGAGAAATAACCGAGAAACAGCGTCGCCGCGCCGAAGGCGGCGATGAAGGGATATCCTCGCGATGGATCGGAACGAAGGTATTCTTGACCGAGTCGAGAAGGCTCATAGGGCTTGGGGCAGGTCCCTGTTTCAGGTTGCGCCTCAATAGCGGAAAGCCCCCTGCCCGCAACGCAACAATGGGGAGGTACGGCTGAGGCGGTGTCGTTGCTGATAGTCATGACTTTCGGTGCGGGATGTAGGAACCTGCCCGTCTCACCCGTCCTAGGCTGGACAACCGCCCACGGAGCCAGCCAAATGTCGTCCTCAAACAGCGCCAAGAAAGCCAATCTCATCACCGAGGGACTTGCTTTCGGCGAATCGCCGCGCTGGCATGACGGACGCCTGTGGGTCTGCAACTGGGGTACCGGCGAGATCATCGCGATCGATGCCGACGGCAACCGCAAGATCATGCTCACGGCGCCGGCGGTCCTGCCCTATTCGATCGACTGGCTGCCCGACGGGCGGCTGCTGGCGATCTGCGGTCGGCAAGGCCTTCTGCTCAGGCAGGAAGCGGACGGAACGCTCGTCACACATGCCGATCTTAGGCAATCATCGAAAAGTCCATGGAACGAGATCGTCGTCGATGGGCGCGGCAACATCTATGTCAATGGCGGTGGGCCGGCACCGGCGTCGGGCGAACATTTTGGCCCCGGCACTATCGTGCTGATCACGCATGATGGCAGGGTCCAGCAGGTGGCCGAGGATATCGCGTTTGCCAACGGCATGGCGGTGAGTGCTGACAACAAGACACTGATCATTGCCGAATCCCATGCCAACCGGCTGACCGCTTTCGACATCGTTGGCGATGGCACCCTGGCCAACCGGCGCGTGTGGGCCGATCTCGGCAACGATTATCCCGATGGCATCTGTCTCGATGCCGAAGGGGCGGTCTGGTACGCGGATGTTCCCAACAAGCACTGCGTGAGGGTGCGTGAGGGCGGTGCGAAAGTCGATCGGGTCGAAGTCGATCGCGGCTGCTTTGCCTGTATGCTGGGTGGCGCCGACGGCCGCACCCTGTTCATCCTCGCAGCCGAATGGCGTGGCTTCGAGCACATGGTGAGCGACGCCCGCACCGGCCAGGTGCTGAGCGTCGCGGTGGCTTCGCCGGGAGCCGGATGGCCCTCTTATACCTCCGGCACACGCTGATAGTTGGCGATGTCGGCTTTCACGCCGAGGCGCTGGAGCGTCTCCTGCGGACTGAAGGCGATGCGCTCATGCGCGGCCTTGACGATCGGCACGACCTTGTCGACCGCCTCCTGGCTTTCCCATTCGACCATGGTGACGAGGTTGAACTCGCCCGGGCCGGAGAATTGCTCGAGCAAATAGTCGCGCACGAAGCCCTCCTGCCGGCGCAACAGCTCATGCGTCTGAAATACCCTGGCGAGAATCTCGTCGCGCGCCTGCGCAAGCACGACGAACTTGTCGACCCGGAAGACGCTGCCGTTGTGGTGATTGTTTGTGGTCATTTTCATTCATCTCCGATTTTTGCTTGCTTGGCAGGCGGCTCGGAGTCGGTTTGCAAGCTCAAGGTAAGTTGAGGTCAAGGGGGATTTTTGGCGGGCGCCTCTTCCTTCTTCCCTTGTGGGAGAAGGTGGATCGGCGCGCTAGCGCCGAGACGGATGAGGGGTGTTCCAGCGGAGTGAGGCGTTGGCGTTCCCTGGAACACCCCTCATCCGTCGCCTGCGGCGACACCTTCTCCCACAAGGGAGAAGGAAGAAGCGCTAGCTCACCTCCGACGTGCGTCTCCGTACGACAACGCCCAGCTCGTCGCCCTCCTCGCGATGCGCAGGCGTTCTTCGGCTTCTGTGGCTTCGCGCTGGCGGTCCCACATCGAGGCGTAAAGGCCGTGCCTGGCGAGCAGCGCGGCGTGGGTGCCGCGCTCGGCGATCTGGCCGTCCTTCAGCACGATGATCTCGTCGGCCGAGATCACCGTCGACAGCCGGTGGGCGATGACGATGGTGGTGCGGCCCTTGCTGACGAGGTCGAGGGCTGCCTGGATTTCCTGCTCGGTGTGGCTGTCGAGCGCCGAGGTCGCCTCGTCCAGCATCAGGATCGGCGGCGCCTTGAGGATGGTGCGGGCGATCGCCACGCGCTGCTTCTCGCCGCCGGACAGTTTCAGGCCGCGCTCGCCGACCATCGAACGGTAGCCTTCGGGCAGCTTGTCGATGAACGGCCCGATCTGGGCGAGCTCGGCCGCCTTGCGCACCTCGTCCTCGCTGGCGCCGACGCGGCCGTAGCGGATGTTGTAGGCAATCGTGTCGTTGAACAGCACGGTGTCCTGCGGCACCATGCCGAGCACGGCGCGCAGGCTCGCCTGCGTGACATCGCGGACATCCTGGCCGTCGATCAGCACATGGCCGGACTGCACGTCGTAGAAGCGGAACAGAAGCCTGGAGATGGTCGACTTGCCGGCGCCGGACGGGCCGACGATCGCCACCGTCTTGCCGGCCGGCACCTCGAAGGAGACGCCTTTCAGGATCTTGCGGTTCGCGTCGTAGGAGAAATGCACGTCGCGGAACTCGACCTTGCCGGCGCTCACCTTCAACGGCATGGCATCCGGCTTGTCGACGATCTCCTGGGGCACGTCGAGCAGGTCGAACATATGCTCGATATCGGTCAGGCCCTGGCGGATTTCGCGATAGATGAAACCGATGAAGTTGAGCGGCACCGAAAGCTGCATCAGCATGGCGTTGATGAAGACGAAATCGCCAACCGTCTGCGTGCCGGCCTGCACTTCCAGCGCCGACATGCACATGACGACGACGGTGCCCACCCCGAAGATGACGCCCTGGCCGAAGTTCAGCCAGCCGAGCGAGGTCCAGGTCTTCGTGGCGGCGCTCTCGTAGCGCGCCATCGAGCGGTCGAAGCGCGCGGCCTCCATGGCTTCGTTGGTGAAATATTTGACCGTCTCGAAATTGAGCAGCGAGTCGATCGCCTTGGTGTTGGCGTCGGTGTCGCTGTCGTTCATGTCGCGGCGGATCGAGATGCGCCAGTCGCTCGCCTTGACGGTGAACCAGACATAGAGCGCGACGGTAACGGCGACCACGGCCACGTATCTCCAGCCATAGGTGAAGGCGAAGATGCCGGCCGTCAGCGCGAATTCGAGGATGGTCGGCGCCGTGTTCAGCATGATGAAGCGCACGATCGTCTCGATGCCCTTGGTGCCGCGCTCGATGATGCGCGACAGGCCGCCGGTGCGGCGCTCGAGATGGAAGCGCAGCGACAGCTGGTGCATATGGACGAAGGTGCGGAAGGCGAGCTGGCGCACCGCATACTGGCCGACACGGGCAAACAGCGCGTCGCGCAGCTGGTTGAAGCCGAGCTGGATCAGACGCAGCACATTGTAGGCGATGACCAGCGCTACCGGCGCCAGCAGGAAGGCCGGCAGCGGCGGCGGCGTTTTCGACGCGTGGGCCAGCGCGTCGGTCGCCCATTTGAAGAAATACGGACCGGCGACCAGCGTCACCTTGGCGACGACCAGGAGCAAGGTCGCCCAGGTGACGCGGGCTCGGAGATCGGCGCGGTCGGCCGGCCACATATAGGGCCAGAGATTGCGCAATGTGGTCAGCGTGTCGGCTTCGGCGGATACGGTCTTTTCGGCCACTAGTCTTGCCTTTTGGGTGAGAGTGTCAGCGGCAGCAGAGCATGATGCCGAAAAGTGCGGAGCGGTTTTCGGATGACATCATGCTCTATCCGGGAGTCGCGCAGCAGGTAGCGACGAGTTGGGTCAGCGAGGCCGACACGCCGGCAAGCGCTGCATGGTCGACGGCATAGCGCGAGCGCTGCCGATCGGCCTCGAAGCGGACAAGCCCGGCATCGACCAGCACTTTCAGATGCTGCGAGACGGTCGACTGGGCGAGATCGAGGTGATCGACCACTTCACGGCAGGAACAGCAGTGGCTGGCCGACAACCGCTTCAGGATTTCGATACGTGCGGGATGCGAGAGCGCGGCCAGGCGGAGCGCCATGGCGTGACTGTCGCTGCCGCAGCGGGCTTCAGGGGATTCGGTCATCGTCCATCGCCGATAGACGATGGAGCGGGATTGGGCAAGCTAGGCGGATGGGTAGCGCGGACAATCTCCCCTTGAGGGGCAGATGTCGCCGAAGGCGACAGAGGGGGTCGTCTCACGTAGAGCGCCGACCCATCTGCGAGCAAGGGCGTTGGCGCTTCATGCGCGAGGGCCCCCTCTGGCCGCTCCGCGGCCATCTCCCCTCGAGGGGGAGATCAGGCAGCGCTACTCCGTCTTCGTCGGCGCCCCGGTTGCCTGCTCGCCCATGGACTTCATGTCGGCGTCCTCGCCTTCCTTGGACTTGGAGGGCACCTTGAACACCTGGCCCGGCCAGATGCGGTCAGGATCGCGGATCTGGTCCTGGTTGGCGAGGTAGATGGTCGAGTAGCGCACGCCATGGCCGTAGACGCGACGCGAGATGCGCCAGAGCGTGTCGTTGCGGCGGATGATGACGGCGCTGTCGGCATGTTCGAGCTTCGGCGCCGTTGTCTCAGGCACGTCGGTCGCGGGCTTGGCTTCCGCTGTCTTGGCTGGAGCCTCAGCGGCGGGAGCCGGCTTGACAGCTTCAGCCGTCGCGGTGGTTTCGGCGGTCTTTGTTTCCGTAGGCTGGGTTGCGGCCGCCTTGGTCTCGCTCGGCTTCGTCGCGCCTGGGGCGACTGCGGCAACGGACTCGCCGGGCTCGCGCTCGAACGGCACGGCGGCGCGGGCGATGACCTTGACGCCGTCATTGTCGAGGCCATCGACATGGATGGTGTAATTGCCGACCGGGATGTCGCGCTTCGCCTCGATCAGGAAGTGGCCGTCTGGCGAGGTCCGTGCATCGCCGAGCAGGATGGCGTCGGCATAGGCGCGCACCTTGCGGCCCGGATCGGCCGTGCCGGCGACGAAGATCTTGCTGCCGTCGATCTCGACCGCCTCGACGGCGATCTTGGGTTCGGCTGTGGCCGCGACAGGCGCAGCCGTTGCCGGAGCGGCGGCCTGGCTGGTTGCGGCCGGCGCCGTTGCCGCGGGGGCCGCGGCCAGCGCGGTCGTTGCCGGAGCCTGTGCCGCCGGAGCAGCCGCCTGGTCGGCGGCCGCCGGGGCTGCCGGCTTGGTCTCGGCCTGCGGAACGGTGATCAGTTGCGATGCCTTGCCCGGCTCCTCGACCATTGCCAGCACCTGGCCGGTCGAGCTCTGCGGCACCGAGACGACCGCGGTCTGCGCCGAGGCGACGGCGGTACCGCCGACCGTCTGGCGCAAGGTGATCGTGTAGTCGCCGGGCTTCAGCGGATCGTCGAGCACGATGGCGAAGGCGCCGTCAGGGCCGGATACGGTCGAGCCGAGCGCGGTTCCGCCACTCAGGATCTCCACCTTGGCGTTGGGCGCGGCATTGCCGGCGACGACGATCGAACCATTGCTTTCGACGCGCACGACATCGAAGCTCGGCAGCGCCAGACCTGCGGCGGCAGGCGCCTGAGCGGCGGGCGCGGCGGACGAAGACGCCGCCGGAGCGGTCGCGGCCGGCGCCATCGCATTGTTCGCGGGCGCCATGGTGTTGGCGGGCGCCGGCAGGCGCGCCTCGGTCGTGGTGCTGGACTGAGCCGGTTTGGTGTCGGTTTGCGGCAGTGCGGCGATCTGCGCCGGCTTGTGAATGTAGGGATCGAGCGCGCCCGACCCGTAGGCGACCGCCGCGACGACGGCGACACCGCCCGCCGCGAACAAAAACGCCTTAGAAGGATTGATAGCCATATGTTTTATGCCCCCTTAGCCACCTAACGCCCGGTTTTGAGCGTTTTGCCGCTTCAGAGCAACGGTGAAACGCTCTAACTCTTTGTTTTGGCGCAATTCCCAACGGAAAACCGCTACGCACTTTTCCTGAAATTGCTCTAACGTGTTTTTTCCACGCTCACAAGAAAAAGCCCTTGACCGGACTTGACCCGGCCAACCGCCCCTATCACCAATGATCCTCATGAACACGATTCGATCCGTTTGCGTCTATTGCGGCTCGTCTCCGGGCCGTGATGAGGCTTATGTCAAGGCCGGCCATCTGCTTGGACGCTCGCTCGCCAAATCCGGATTGCGGCTCGTCTATGGCGGCGGCACCAAGGGCATCATGGGCGCCGTTGCCGAGGGCGCGCTCAAGGCCGGCGGCAAGGTAACCGGCATCATCCCGCGCTTCCTGATCAACAAGGAAGCGACCGAAACCGCGCTCGACAAGCTCGACGAGTTGCTGATCACCGACAACATGCACGAGCGCAAGCACAAGATGTTCGAGAAATCGGACGCCTTTGTGGCGCTGCCGGGCGGCATCGGCACGGCCGAGGAAATCTTCGAGATCATGACCTGGGGCCAGCTCGGCCATCACCGCAAGCCGATCGTCTTCGCCAACGTCAAGGGTTTCTGGGACCCGATGACCGCGCTTCTCGACCACATGGCGGGCGAAGGCTTCATCCACACCGCGCATCGGGTGAAGCCGCTGGTCGTAGACGACCCCGAAGCCATCGTCGCCGCCATCATGGTGGCGGGCTCGTCGGTCGACGCGCCGACGGAAGGGGTGCGGGCGGTGATCGATAAAATGTAGGGGAATAAGGCAGTAGGGCAGTAAGGCAGTATGTGAATGCTTGGAAGCCTGCCCTACTGCCCCTACTGCCCTACTGCCCCTACTGCCCCTACTGCCCTACTGCCCTACTGCCCTACTCCCCTACTCCCCTACTCCCACTGCCCTCCTCAACCCCTCAATCACCGCCCTTCGATCCTGCCTTCGCCATGCCAGATGCATCGACACGTTGCGGCCGAACCAGGGCAGGTCGCGGAAGACGATGCCGGGCGGCGCTGCTGAACGCAGGCTCTGCTGCACCGTCGCAAGGCCGAGGCCGGCGCTGACCAGGCCGAGCGAGGTCAGCGGATCGGCGGTTTCATAGGCGATGTCGGGCAGGAAACCGGCTCTGGCGCAGGCAGCGAGGAACGGCGCGCGGTTGGTGTCGTCGGGCTGGCGCACGACGGTGATCCAGACACGGCCGTCGAGATGGCCAGGCAGGATCTCAGCGACATCGGCCAGCGGGTCGCTTTGCGGCATCGCCAGCACCAGCGGCTCGCGCCTGACCAGCATGCTGTCGATGTCCGGATCGCCTTCCGGCGCGGGCGCATAGACGAAGCCGAGATCGAGCTCCCGGCTTCGCAATTGCTCGAACTGCGTGGCCGAGCGCAGGCTCCGCAGTTGCAGATGGAAATCCGGCCGCTCGCGGCGGAACTCGCGCAGCATCGCCGCAACCAGCCCGGCATGCACCGCGCCTTCGACATAGCCGATGGCAAGGCTGCCGGTGGCGCCACTGGCGAGATTGCGGCCGAGCTCCTCCAATCGCCTGGCGTTGGCAAGCAGCGCGCGGGCTTCGGTGAGGAAGGCCCTGCCCTCGGCATTGAGGTGAACGCGCTGCCTGGCGCGCTCGAACAAGGCAGCGCCGAGCTGCTCCTCCAGTTGCATGATCTGCCGGCTCAAGGGCGACTGCGAGATGTGCAATTGCTGCGCGGCGCGGCCGACATTGCCGGCCTCGGCGACGGCGACGAAATAACGGATTTGGCGCAGGTCGAGCATTTTCCACTCCGGCAGTTCAAGACCTTATAGGTCTCGATTATAGCCTAATCAGTCTTGGACAGTCTGGCCAGCCGGCGCGATATCTCCTCGCATCAACCCACCACACAGGAGACCGCAATGCAGTTCTTTGCCCTGCTTACCCGCAATACCCAGAAGTTCAGCGACGCCGATTTCGCCCCGCTGCTGCCGCCGGAGTCCGAGCAGCGCAAGACGCTCTACGCGCAGGGCGCGGTGCGCCAGATCTGGAACCGGGGCGACATTCCCGGCAGCGGCATGATGTTCGAGGCCGCCGACGAGAAGGAAGTGCGCGGCCATCTTGCCACGCTGCCGCTGGTCGAGGCCGGCATGATGGACATCGCCTCCGTGGTTCCCCTCAGCCCCTACCCCGGCTTCGGTCCGAAGCGCTAAAGCTTGCGGTACGGGCTGTCGTGACGGGCGTTGCGACAGCCTCAGGGCCAGGCATCCTGCATCGCGTTCACGGAGAGCCAGGCGATCGAGGGCAGCGCGATCATCAGCGCCAGCCGCAGCCCGGCCGATCGCGCCTGATCCGGGTTCTGCTGCCGTAGCCGACGCCATATCTGGAACGCCGCGGCAAGCAGGAACAATGCATAGAGGCCGGCCAACGCCCAGACAGCCGCCGTGCCGCTCACGGGCATGCCGGCTTGCTCAAGCTGCTTGCCGATCAACATGGCCGGCCCGGCGACGAAGAAGGCAACGGCAATGCCGAAGAAAAAGCCGATCATCGCGCCTGGAAAGGGCGTTGCCGACAGCGCGACCAGCACCGCCAGCAAGACGAGCAGAACGAATACAATCGACTGTAGCTGCCGCGCCTTAATTGCGCGTAACGGCCGCGACTAGTTTTCGCGTCTATCCGGCCGCAAGTCGTGTCGCCGCTGGCGCTCCTCCGGCCGGTAGGGCAATCACATAGGGCGCTCCCCCACTCCGTCTCGGCTTCGCCGAGCCACCTCTCCCCACATTCGTGGAGGGAGAGGAAATGCCAATCGCCAAGGTCGCGGCTTTCGAAAGCTTGGGTTTCCTCTACCCCATGGACATGGGGGAGAGGCGGATCGGCGAAGCCGAGACAGAGTGGGGGCTGGCACCGCCATATCCTATTGCCCTCCCTTGCCCAAAACCGAGCTGTCGCTATTGTCGGCGGCGATCTAAACCAGGGCGCAACCACTATGAAACTTGGCTTTGTCGGCACGGGCGCGCTGAGCGCGGCGATTGTCACCGGCCTGAAATCGCTGCTGGGCGAGACGACGCCGGTGGTGGTCTCGCTGCGCAACGAGGAGCTCGCGGCCGACCTTGCCGCGCGCTACCCGGATGTGCGCGTCGCCGGCGACAACCAGGCGGTGCTCGACGACTGCGACACCGTGATGCTGGCGGTGCGGCCGCAGATCGCGCGGGAGGTTCTGCGGGAGTTGCGGTTCCGGCCAGACCATCACGTCGTCAGCCTGATCGCCACCGTGTCGCGCGAGGAGATCGCCGCGCTCGTGGCGCCGGCAGCGCATGTGACCAAGGCCTTGCCCATGCCGATGATCGCGCGGCTGCAGGGCGCGACGCTCGTCTGCCCGCCGGACCCGGACATGGTTGCGTTCTTCGCCAGGCTGGGCGGTGGTGATCGAGGTCGAGGACCAAAGCGAGTTCGACGCGCTCAGCGTCGTCACCGCGACCTATGCGAGCTATTTCAAATATCTCGACACGATCGACGCCTGGGTGCGGGGTCAAGGCGTGGCTGGCGACAAGAGCCGCGACTACATCACCAGCATCTTCAAGGCGCTGGCCAATGCGCCGGATACGGTCCCGGACGCCGATTTCATGCATCTGTCGCAGGATTATGCGACGCGCGGCGGCATCAACGAGCAGGTGCTGCGCGAGCTGACCGAGCGCGGCCTGTTCGACGCATTCACGGAGAGCCTCGGCCGCGTGCACCAACGCATCGTGGGCGAATAACTCACTCCGCCGGCGCGAAGCGCAGTGATGGCCGCCGGACGCTCAGGCGGTCGAGATAGAGATAGACGACCGGCGTGGTGTAGAGCGTCAAGAGCTGCGAGACGATGAGGCCGCCGACGATCGCGGCGCCGAGCGGCTGGCGCAATTCCGCGCCGGTGCCGGTTTCGATCGCCAATGGCAGCGCGCCGAGCAGTGCCGCAAAAGTCGTCATCATGATCGGCCGGAAGCGCTGGATGCTTGCCTTATGGATGGCCGCGCGGGACGAGAGCCCTTCCAGCCTCTCGGCCTGCAGCGCCATGTCGATCATCATGATGGCGTTCTTCTTGACGATGCCGATCAACAGGATGATGCCGATCAGCGAGATCACGTCGAACTCCATGCCGGTGACGATGAGCGCCAAGAGCGCGCCGATGCCGGCCGAAGGCAGCGTCGACAGGATGGTGATCGGGTGCACATAGCTCTCGTAGAGCACGCCGAGCACGACATAGATCGTGGCAAGGGCGGCGGCGATCAGCAGCAATTCGTTGAGCAGATTGGCGCGGAAGGCGAGCGCGGTGCCGGCCAGCGCACCGTGGATCGAGACCGGCATTTTCAGCTCGGCCATGGCGCGGTCGATCGCCGCCGAGGCATCGCCGAGCGTGGCGCCATCGGCAAGGTTGAAGGAAATGGTCGTGGCGACGAAATGGCCCTGATGGCTGACCGAGAGCGGCATGGTCGCCGGCCCGTAGGTGCTGAAGGCGGCCAAAGGCACCATTTTTTCGGTGGACGTGCTGACGGCCGAACCGCTCGAGGCGCTGCCATGGCCGGTGACGGCGATGGCATTGGTCGCCTGGTTCCGCAGCGAGTTGTTCAGGCTGCCGGCCAGCGCGTTCGTCGCCTGCGTGCCGCTGGCCTTGGCGCCGGAGGTGCTGACATAGATGCCGTTCAAGGCGCTCGGGTCCTGCAGATAGCGCGGCGCCACTTCCATGACGACATGGTACTGGTTGCGGGCGTTGAAAATCGTCGACACCTGGCGCTGGCCGAAGGCGTCGTAGAGCGTGGCGTCGATGCTGGCCGGTGTCAGGCCGAGCCGTGAGGCGCTTTCGCGGTCGACGGTAATGTTGGTTTCAAGCCCGGCCTCGTCGCGGTCGGAATTGACGTCGGCAAGCTCCGGCGCCTTCTTCAGGAGATCGACGAGCTTCGGCGTCCATTCATCGAGATCGGCGACGGCATCGGCCTGCAGCGTGTACTGGTAGGTCGCCAGGCTCTGGCGGCCGCCGACCCTGATCTCCTGGCGCGGGTTGAGGAAGAGCTGCGCTCCAGGCAGTTGCCCGAGCTGCGCGCGTAGCCGCGTCAGCACCACCTGCAGCGGCGCGCGCTCGCCCTTCGGCTTCAGCGCGACCTGGACGAAACCGGAATTGGTCTGCCGGCCGCCGATATAGCCGACCACATTCTGGACCGCCGGATCGCTCTTCAGGATCGATTCCAACTGTTCGAATTTCTGCCGCATCAGCTGGAAGGAAATCGCCTGGTCGGCGCGCAGGCCGCCGATCAGCTCGCCGGTATCCTGCTGCGGGAAGAAGCCTTTGGGCACGATCGTGTAGAGATAGACGTTGAGCACGACAGCGGCGAGAAGCACGACCAGCATGATGCCGCCATTGTCGAGCGACCAGGCGAGCGAGCGCCCGTAGCCGGCGCGTACGCGCTCGAAGACGCCTTCGCCAAAGCGGGCAAGGAACGAACGGCTTGCCGAGGGATTGGAGGCGGGGCGCAGGAAATACGCGCACATCATCGGCGTCAGGGTCAGCGACAGCACCAGCGAAATCGCGATCGATAGCGACAAGGTCAGGGCGAATTCCTGGAACAGGCGGCCGACGATGCCGCCCATCAAGAGGATCGGCAGGAAGACGGCGACCAGCGAGGCGCTCATCGACAGCACCGTGAAGCCGACTTCCTTGGCCCCGACTAGCGCCGCCTGGCCGCGCGGCATGCCGTCCTCGATGTGGCGTGTGATGTTTTCCAGCACCACGATCGCATCGTCGACGACGAAGCCGGTGGCGATGGTGAGCGCCATCAGCGACAGATTGTCGAGCGTGAAGCCGAGCAGATACATGGCGCCGAACGTGCCGAGGATCGAGACGACGAGCGCCACACTCGGGATCAGTGCGGCGCGCCAGTCGCGCAGGAAACAGAACACCACCAGGATGACCAGCAGCACCGCCAGCACCAGCGTCAGCTCGGTGTCGTGCAGCGAGCCGCGGATGGTGGTCGAGCCGTCGGTGGCGATGCTCAGCCGCGCATCGGCCGGCACCGAAGCCTGCAGCGTCGGGACGAGCGAGCGTATGCGGTCGACCGTGTCGATGATGTTGGCATTGGGCTCGCGGTAGAGGACCAGCAGCACCGCCGGCTCGCCATTGGCGAGGCCGAGATTGCGCACGTCCTCGACGGAATCCTCGACGTCGGCAACGTCGCTTAGACGCACCGCCGCGTTGTTGCGCCAGGCGATGACAAGGTCGCGGAAGTCGGCGGCATGGCTAGCCTGATCGTTGGTGTAGAGCTGGTAGCGCAGCGCGCCGTCTTCCTCAAAACCTTTCGGGCTGCGCGCATTGGCCGAGGCAAGGGCGGCGCGCACGTCCTCCAGGCCGATGCCGTAGTGGAACAGCGCGCCGGGGTTGAGCTCGACGCGCACCGCCGGCAGCGAGGAGCCGCCGAGATCGACATTGCCGACACCCTCGACCTGCGACAGGCGCTGCTGCAGCACGGTCGCGGCGGCATCATAGAGCTGGCCAGGGGTCAGCGTGCGCGAGGTCAGCGCCAGGATCATCACCGGGGCGTCGGCGGGATTGTATTTGCGATAGGTCGGATTGCTGCGCAGGTCCGACGGCAGGTCGGCGCGCGCGGCGTTGATGGCGGCTTGAACGTCCCGCGCGGCCCCGTTGATGTCGCGGTCGAGGTCGAATTGCAGCACAACATTGGTCGAGCCGGTGCCCGAGCGCGAGGTCATTTCGGAGACGCCGGCGATCTGGCCGAGATGGCGCTCGAGCGGTGCAGCGACATCGGTCGCCATCGTGTCGGGACTGGCGCCGGCCATCGAGGCCTGCACCGAGATGGTCGGGAAATCGACCTTGGGCAAAGGTGCTACCGGCAGGTTGAAATAGGCGATCAGCCCGGCGGCGGCGAGGCCGATCGCGAGCAGCGTGGTGGCGACCGGCCGCGCGATGAACGGCGCCGAGAGGTTCACGGCACCTGCCCGCCCGGGCGTGCTTCTAACGCGCCGATATCGCGCCGCGTCAGCCGGTCGAAAGCCAGGTAGATGACCGGCGTGGTGAACAGCGTCAGCACCTGGCTGACGATCAGCCCGCCGACGATGGTGATGCCGAGCGGCTGGTGCAGCTCCGAGCCGGCGAGACCACCGACCAGCAGCGGCAGCGCTCCGAAGAGCGCGGCAAACGTCGTCATCAGGATTGGGCGCAGTCTGAGCAGGCTCGCCTCGTAGATCGCCTCGCGCGGGGAAAGACCTTGCAAGCGCTCGGCCTGCAGCGCGAAGTCGATCATCATGATGGCGTTCTTCTTAACGATGCCGACCAAGAGCACGATGCCGATGATGCCGATGATATCGAGATCATGACCGGCCAGCATCAGCGCGACCAGCGCGCCGACGGTTGCCGACGGCAAGGTCGAGAGAATGGTCAGCGGATGGATGAAGCTCTCATAGAGCACGCCGAGCACGACATAGACCGTGGCGACCGCCGCCAGCACCAGAAGCAGCTCGTTGGAGAGCGAGCTCTGCAGCGCAAGGGCAGCGCCCTGGAAACCGGTGGTCAGGCCGGCCGGAGGCTGAAGATCCTGCTCGGCCTTGGTGATCGCCGCGGTGGCATCGCCAAGCGAAGCGCCGGGCGCGAGGTTGAAGGAGATGGTCGCGGCCGGGAACTGCGCCAGATGGTTTACCAAGAGCGGCGCCTGCCGCACGGTGATCGTGGCGATTGAGGACAGCGGCACCTGCCCGGCGCTCGACGACGGCAAATAGATCGAGCCCAGCGATGCCGGCGTCTGGCCGACCGATGGATCGGCTTCCAGGATGACGCGGTATTCGTTCGACTGGGTGAAAATGGTGGAGATGATGCGCTGGCCGAAGGCGTCGTAGAGCGCGTTGTCGACCGTCGCCGGCGTGATGCCGAAGCGCGCCGCGGTGGCGCGATCGATGGTGACGTCGACCGCAAGCCCGCTCTGCTCGGCGTCGCTCGCGACATCGGCAAGCCCGGGCAGCGCCGCCAGCCGTTCCGTGAGTTTCGTCGTCCATGCCGCCAGCTCGACCGGATCGGAATCCTGCAGCACATACTGGTATTGCGCGGCGCTTGTCGTGGAATCGACGCTCAAATCCTGCACCGGCTGCATGTGCAGCGCTATGCCGGTGACCCGGGCGGTTTCCCGCGTCAGCCGTCGGATGATGGTGCTGGCGTCGTCGGCGCGCTCGTCGCGCGGCTTCAGATTGATCAGCATGTGGCCGCTGTTGGCGGTCATGTTCTGGCCGTCGACGCCGATGAAGGACGACAGGCTGGCAACGTCCGGATCCTTGAGGATCACATCCGCCAGCGCCTGCTGGTGCGTGGCCATGTCGGCATAGGAGGTCGAGCCCGCGGCTTCCGTGATCGCCGAGATCGCGCCGGTGTCCTGCACCGGGAAGAAGCCCTTCGGGATGGCGATGTAGAGATAGACGGTAAGCGCCAGCGTCAGGACCGCGACCAGCAGCGTCAGCGCCTGGCGGTCGAGCACCCAGCGCAGTGCCGCGCCATAGCCGTTGGCGATCGCCTCGAAGCCAGCCTCGCTGCGCCGGGCCAACGCGCCCCGCTTGCGCTCCGCCGGCGGCTTCAACAGCCTGGCGCACAGCATCGGCACCAGCGTCAGCGAGACGATCGCCGAGATGACGATGGCGATCGCCAGCGTGATCGCGAATTCGTGGAACAGGCGGCCGACGACGTCGCCCATGAAGAGCAATGGAATCAGCACGGCGATCAGCGAGACGGTGAGCGAGATGATGGTGAAGCCGATCTGGGCCGAGCCTTCGAGCGCGGCCGTGACCGGATCGTCGCCGTGCTCGATGAAGCGCGAGATGTTCTCGATCATGACAATGGCGTCGTCGATGACGAAGCCGGAAGCGATGGTCAGCGCCATCAAGGACAGATTGTCGAGGCTGAAGCCCCACAGATACATCACCGCGAAGGTGCCGACGAGCGACAGCGGCACCGACAGGCTCGGAATGATCGTTGCCGGGATGTTGCGCAGGAACAGGAAGGTGACGAGCACGACAAGCAGTGCCGCCATCGCCAGCTCGAACTCGACGTCATCGACCGAGGCGCGGATGGTGGTGGTGCGGTCGGTCAGCGGCTCGACGCTGAGCGCCGCCGGCAGGCCGGCCCGCAACTGCGGCAGCAGCGCCTTCACGGAATCGACGACGCGGATGACATTGGCGCCCGGCTGGCGCTGGATGTTGAGGATGATCGCCGGCGTGCGGTTTTCCCAGGCGCCCAGCTTCGAATTCTCCGGCCCCTGGATGATATCGGCCACCTCGCCCAGCCGCACCGGTGCCCCGTTGCGATAGGCGATGACCATATCGGCATAGGTCTTGGCGTCGCTGATCTGGTCGTTGGCGTTGATGGTGTAGGAGCGCGCCGGGCCGTCGAAGCTGCCCTTCGGCGTATTGACGTTGAGCGTGCCGATGGTGGTGCGCAGATCGTCGATGTTGAGGCCCATGGCGGCCAACGCCTTGAGCTTGACCTGCACACGCACGGCGGGGCGCTGGCCGCCGGAGATCGAGACCAGGCCGACGCCGGGCAGCTGCGAGATCTTCTGCGCCAGCCGTGTCTCGGCATAGTTCTCGACATCGGTCAGCGGCAGCGTTTTTGAGGTGATGGCCAAGGTCAGGATCGGCGCGTCGGCCGGATTGACCTTGGCGTAGATCGGCGGCGCCGGCAGGTCGGCGGGCAACAGGTTGCCGGCCGCGTTGATCGCCGCCTGCACCTCCTGCTCGGCGATGTCGAGGCTGAGATCAAGGCTGAAGCGCAGCGTGATCACGGACGCGCCGGCGGAGCTGCCCGAAGACATCTGCTCCAGCCCGGGCATCTGGCCGAACTGGCGCTCGAGCGGCGCCGTGACCGAGGTGGTCATCACCTCGGGGCTGGCGCCGGGATAGAAGGTCTGCACCTGGATCGTCGGGTAGTCGACCTCAGGCAGGGCCGACAGCGGCAGGAAGAGATAGGCGATCATGCCGACGATCAGGATGGTCGCCATGATCAGCGTCGTCGCCACCGGCCGCAGGATGAACGGCCGCGACGGGTTCAGCCAGCCGGAGACAAGACCGCTCGGCGCGTTCATTGGCCTTCGCCGCTGCCGCCGCCATTGCCGCTGCCGCCGGCATTGCCGTTCGCGTTACCGTCACGGCGATGATGGCGGTGATGCTTCTGGCCGGAGGCGTCGCCCGATGCGTCCGTCCCCTGCCCCGCCGAGCCCTGGCCATCCGATGCCGCTGGAGCATTACCAGAATTCGCGGCGGGCGGGTTGGCGGCATTGGCGGCGGGCGTGGCGCCGGGATTGGCCGCCGGAGCGTTGCCTGTGCCTGTCGCCTGCGGCTGCGCGGCGCCAGCTGCGCCGGCGGCCGGCGCGGCCCCGGCAGCTGGCGCAGCATTGTCGGGCACGGTGACCTTGGCGCTATCCTTCAACCGGTCGACGCCATCGACGACGACCCTGGCGCCCGGCGCCAGGCCGGAGAGCAGTTGTGTGACGGTGGCGTTGCCCGGTCCGAGCGAAACGGTCTTCACCGAAACGGTGTCGTCGTCGTTCAGCTGATAGACAAAGGTGCCAGGAGCGCCGTGCTGGATGGCGGCATTGGGCAGCACGGTGACGCCGGTCAGCGTGCGCACCAGAAGATGCACGTTGACGAACTGGTTGGGATAGAGCGCACCGTCGGCATTGGCGAAGACGGCGCGCAGCTTAACCGTGCCGGTGGTCGGATCGATCTGGTTGTCGATCGTCTGCAGCGTGCCGTCGGCGATCTGCTTGCTGTCGTTGCGGTCGAACAATGTGGCCTTGAGCGCGGCATTGCCATGCGTCTGCTCCAGCACCGCGGCAAGGCTATCTTCTGGCAGCGAGAACAGCACCGAGATCGGCTGCATCTGCGTGATCACCGCAATGCCCGTGGCGTCGCCCGACGTGACGTAATTGCCCTGGTCGACGAGGCGCAGGCCGATGCGGCCGTCGGCCGGCGCCGTAATATGGCTGTTGGCGATGTTGACCTGAACGGCCTCGATCTGCGCCTGGTCGGAGACGACCGTGCCCTCGTCCGACTGTACCGTGGCGCGTTGCAAGTCCACCGCCTGCTGGGTGACGGCGTTTGAACTCACCTTCAAGTCGCGGTCGAGATCGAGCTTGGCGTCGGCAAGCAGCGCCTGGTCGCGCTGTAACTGCCCTTGCAATTGATGCAGCGACGCCATCAGGCTGCGGTCGTCGATCTGGGCAAGAAAATCGCCTTTCTTGACGTTCTGGCCCTCGGTGAAGCCGATCCCGGTGATCTGGCCGCTGACCTGCGTGCGCACCGTGACGGTCGACAGCGAGGTGACGGTGCCGAGCGCTTCGAGGACGATCGGGATATCGGCTTGCGTCACCGGCGCGACGGCAACCGGCTGCGCCTGATCGGCGTTACGGAAACGGCCGCCCCTGCGCCCGCTTTCCTGCTGAGCGTGGAAGGGATGCAGCCAGTACACGACGCCGGCCGCCGCCACGACGATAAGCAAGGCAACAATCCAGCCACGCCGGGAGCGGCGCGCGACCGCAGGCCGGACCTCGGTCACGGGTTCGGTGGGCGGCACGGGCGCGCCGCGGGGCTTGCGCCGGCTGACGACTTCGTCGTCCACTTTTCTCAACCTTTCCTCGAACCGCATCCACGACGGTTCGTCGCGCAAGGTGGCTGAACCATCACCGATCGCGCTGTGCCAAAGGCAGCCACAAGACCCGCGATCCTGCCTGAAGCATAGGCGTGCGGAATTTAGCGCGCAATTCTGCGACACATTAAATTCCTGTAACAAATTGAATGGGTTAAGGCCATCTTTCGGCCGCAATAAAGCAATTCGAGATGCCTGTTTGGCAACGAAATCTTCTGCCAGGTCAGCGTTGCTCATAGAGCTTGATGACGAATGCCAACAATGCCTTAGGCGACAGGGCCGTCGCCGACGGCAGGTGCCGCGCCACTGCCCGGTATATCTCGACCCGGCGCGATTCAACTGGCATGGCACGGCCTGTGACCGATCCATCCTCGCAAAGATTTGAACAGGCGCGGGCGTCTCGCTCCGGAGCGTCGCTGGATGCTCCGATACGGAGGGCGAAAGGCCGGACAGGAGCCCCGCGCTCCAATCGCCTTACGCACGTGGTCTGATTTGTCGGATGAATGGTTGAAACACGCTCCGCTTTCCTGCTAGCCCTTGGCAACGGACGAGCAGCGGAGAGCCGGTTTGTCGCCCATGTCCTCGATGCGCGCGGTGGTGCTGCGCCAGCCGCTCGACCTTCATGTCGAAGAGCGCGCGGTTCCCTCGCCTGGGCCTGGCGAGGTGCTGGTGCGCATTACGCGCGGCGGCATCTGCGGCTCGGACCTGCATTATTTCCGCCATGGCGGCTTCGGCGCCGTGCGCATGAAGGAGCCGATGATCCTCGGCCATGAGATCGCCGGCCGCATCGAGGCGTTGGGCGCTGGCGTTTCCGGCCCAGCTATCGGCACGGCGGTTGCGGTCAACCCGGCCAACCCGTGCGGGGTGTGCGCCTTCTGCCGTACCGGACAGCCGATCCACTGCCTCGACATGCGCTTCCTCGGTTCGGCCATGCGCACGCCGCATGTGCAGGGCGGCTTTGCCGAACACCTCGTCTGCCGCGCCGAAAACGCCGTGCCCCTGGCCAACGGCTCCAACCCAACCGCCGGCGCCTTTGCCGAGCCGCTGGCCGTCACGCTGCATGCGGTGGCCCAGGCGCCGGTCTATGGCAGCCGGGTGCTGATCATGGGCGCCGGGCCGATCGGCACGCTGCTGGTGCTGGCCGCACGCTTTGCCGGCGCGCGCGAGGTGGTCGTCACCGACGTGCAGGACAAGCCGCTCGCCTACGCGACAAAAGCCGGCGCCGACCGCACGATCAATGTCGGCGCCCATCCCGATGCGATGAACGACTTCGCCGGCAACAAAGGCCATTTCGATGTCGTCTTCGAAGCCGCTGGACAAGGTGCCACGGTGGCGAGCGCCTTGCCTGTCATCAAGCCGCGCGGCACGTTGGTGACCGTCGGCCAGGGCGCGACGGCCGAGCTGTCGATTTCGATGATCGTCACCAAGGAAATCCAGTTGAAGGGCAGCTTCCGCTTCGACACCGAGTTCGCTCTTGCCGTCGACCTGATCGGCTCGGGCCGGATCGATGTCGCGCCGCTGCTCAGCGACACGCTGCCGCTTACCGAGGCGCGCAAGGCCTTCGAGCTGGCGAGCGACAAATCGAAATCGATGAAGGTGCAAATTGCATTCGACTGATTATCTCGGCCGCCTGTTCGGCCTCGAAGGCAGGCATGCCTTCATCACCGGCGCCAGCCGCGGGCTGGGACTTGCCTTCGCCGAAGCGCTCGCCGGCGCCGGCGCGCGCGTCACCATCGGCGGCCGCAAGGCCGACGAGCTCAAGGAAGCCGGCGACCGCCTGCGCGCCGAGGGCCACGACATCGCGGAATCGTTGATCGATGTCACCGACACGCAGTCGGTCGACCAAGCGATTGCCGCGGTGGAAACCGGCATCGGCCCGATCGACATCCTGATCAACAATGCCGGCATCCAGCGCCGCGCGCCGCTCGAAACTTTTTCCGACGCCGACTGGGACGCGCTGATGGCGACCAATCTTGACGGCGTCTTCAAGGTCAGCCGCGCTGCCGTGAAGGGCATGATTGCGCGTCGCAAGGGCTCGATCATCAACGTCTCGTCAGTGCAGAGCGTGCTCGCCCGCCCCTCGATCGCGCCTTACGCCGCGGCCAAGGGCGCCATCACCATGCTGACCAAGTCGATGGCCGGCGAGTGGGGTCAGTATGGCGTGCGCGTCAACGCGATCGCGCCTGGATATTTCAAGACCGTGATGAATTCCGCCCTGGTCGCCGACGAGACATTCTCGACCTGGCTCACGGGCCGCACGCCGATGCGGCGCTGGGGCGATGTGGAGGAACTTGCCGGCGCCGCCGTGTTCCTGGCGTCGGACGCCGCGAGCTTCGTGACCGGGCAGACGCTGCTGGTCGATGGCGGGATTACCAGCGTGCTGTGAGGCGACCAGGCGCTGTCACAACGGCAGGCTGGTCACGCCCGTCGACAGATGCGGCTCGGATGGCGCGGCCGTGCTGTCGTTCTTGGCGTCGCCTTCCCTGCTCTTCATCATCGCGATCAGCACCCTGTCCACCGAGAACCGACCCGCGCCGGTCAGCATCAGGATGAACATGCCGCCGGCGATGGCCAGGTCCTTCTCGAAATGCAGAAGCTCGTTCTGGCTGGCGAAGTTGGTGTGGAAAAGGCTCGCCGTCATCAGGCAGAACAGGCCGAGCCCGAGTGCGCCGAGCCGCGCCAGGACGCCGAGCGCGACCGACAGGCCGGCGCCGAGCTGCAGCGCGATGGTGGCAAGCAGCAGCGGCGCGCCGACGCCGAGCGCGGCCATCGCTTTTTGCGCGCCTTCGAAATGGGTCGCCAGCTCGACGCCTTCATGCACGAAGATCAGCGACAAGAGCAGGCGGCCGGCAAGCAGCACCACATCCCTGGCATGAAGTCTTTCGGCGAGTTCGATCGGTGTCATGGGTCGGCTCCGGTTTCTGGAAACAGGCAGACGCCACGCGTCCTGACGCGCACCTGCGTGCCTTCGATGTTGAAAGGGTCGGAGCCGGCGCGAGGGAGAGGACGCCGGCTCCGGTTTTCGGGCGCTACCGCCGTGGCGCCCAAAAGTCGGCCGATGCGGGCCGTATTGTTGACGCCGCCACCTTGGTGTCGACCGCCTGTTGTGGGTGCGGAACCGGCGCGAGGGAAGGAAACCGCCGGCTCCGCTTAGAGCGTTTCGCCGTTTCGCGGAAACGGCGAAACGCTCTAACTCCTGTTTCTACGCAATTCCGGACGGAAAACCGTTTCACACTTTTCCTGGAATTGCTCTAGGGCGCTCGAGAGAGCCCTATTTGGTCACCTTGGTGTCGATGGCCTCCTTGAGGTCGGACAGCTCCTCGCAGCCCGCCGGGCACAGCTTCTGCAGCGAGGCCAGTTGCTCGTTGGCCTTGGCCATGTCGCCGGTCTCGACATAGAGCTCGCCCAGATATTCTCGGGCGGCCTTGTGGTCGGGCTTCAGCTCAAGCGCCTTGTTGTAGTAGGTCAGCGCGGTGGTGAAGTCGCCGGTCTTGCGCAGCGTGAAGCCGAGCAGATTGTAGACGTCGGCCTGCTGGTTGTCCTGCGCCAGGTCGCGCAGATCGGCCAGCGCGCCCTTGTAGTCCTTGGCGTCGAGCTTGGCCTTGACGGCCGTCAGGTCGGGCGCATCGGCGCCTTCGACGTCGTCGACGGCATAGGCCGGAACGGCGATGGCGATCGGAGCCGCGGTCAGCACCGCAATGGCGCCAAGCACCGCGTAAAGTGCATGTTTCATCGGAGTTTGTCGCTTTCTGTTGAAGACCTGATTCAGTTCAGATCTGGGTTGGGGTGAAGGCATAGGCGCTGCCGTCCTTGACGAAGCTGCCGGTGCCGGGGAACGGGAAGTGCGAGCCGCAGATACGGACGTTGTCGGCGATCACCTGGTCGATGATCTTGTGGCGCGTGGTGATCGCCATCGGTCCGTCCTGGTCATAGCTGCCCTGCCATTCGGGATGCGGGGCAAGCAGCGCCGGCACATACATGGTGTCGGCCGAGACGAGGAACTGCTCGGAGCCGGCGTCGACATGGTAGACCGAGTGTCCAGGCGTATGGCCGGGCGCGGCCATGATGCGGATGCCGGGCACCACTTCCGTGCCGTCATCGACCAGCTTCCAGTTCTTCCATTTCGGGAAGTTTTCGGCGATGCGCTTGCCCGCCGGCTTGCGGCCTTCGGGCAGCTTGGCGAGGCGGCTCGGGTCGGTCCACCAATTGTACTCGGTGGCGTTGACGATCAACTCGGCATTCGGGAACACCGGATTGTTGGTGCCCTTCTCCATCAGGCCCCAGACATGGTCGGGGTGGAAATGCGAGATCATGATGGTGTCGATCGCCTTGTAGTCGATGCCTGCGGCCTTCATGTTGGCCGGCAGATGCGTGGCGTTGGCCTGCCATTGGCCGACGCCCGAGCCGGCATCCATCATGATGGTGCGGCCGTTCATCTGAAGCACCACGACGGTGAGCGGGATCGGCATGAATTCGGTCGTCTGTCCGGCCTTGGCGAGCGCCGCCTTGGTGTCGTCGACCGACACGTCCTTGATGAAGGCCGGGTCGTGCGGCTTGCGCCAGATACCGTCGTAGACGGCGGTGACCTCGAGCGCGCCGACCTTGTATTTGTAGAAGCCGACCAGCGGCTCGACCGGCGTTTCGGCATGAGCCGCCGGCGCGAATTCGAGCTTGCCGGCGATGCCGAAGGCAGCAGCGGCGGCGGCGGATCCAAGCACCATGCGGCGTGTCATGTTGAACATCAGAAATCTCCTCTTGTGGCTTCGTGTGGCTGCGGATTCAGGCTGTGGTTCGTTGGTTGCCGCATGTCGTTTCCCCAAAACCGCTTCGCACTTTTGGGCGACATGCAGGGAATGGCGGAGGGCCCGGTGCGACCCTCCGCCGGCTGAGGAACCGAAGCCGGTCGGCCGACTGAAGACCGACCGGCGCCGGGGAGATCGGGACTTCCGGTTTTGACCCGGCGAGGCGTGCCTTCCCCGCCGCGATCACCACCTTTGGTTTCCGAACTCCTGGGTAAGGACCTTCGGTCCCACCGGGGATCAGGAGCCATGGTGCTGACTCCTGGGTGAGGACTTGCCGGTCCAACCGGCCTAGTGACCCCAAATGCCCCGGCCGGGCTCATCCGCAGCAATCTTGGCCACCGGCTGCATGTCGTGGCCGGCGGGCCCGGCAATGGAAGCAGTGGTGGTGGTGTCGACGGCAGCGGTCTGCTGGCCGGCATTCGCCGAGAAGTTGTCGCTGCCGGCAAAGGCGCTGCCGGTGGCAACCAGGACGGCGAGAGCGGTGAAGATGATCTTGTTCATGTGAATATTCCTTCCGGGTTGGTGATGCGTGCCTTGGGAGGATGGCCTCACTACACAGCAAGACCTGGAAGGCCCGGGCTTTATTCCCGGGGGTTCGAAAGAATTTTTGAAATGCTCAAAATTGGCGATGACGGGCGATGACACCGGGGCCTGCCATCCAGGACGCGCGAGGTCATGGAACTGTCACACCAAGGCGGGGTGCTCGTGCTAGAAACCGAAGGCACATCAGAGACCGGCGAAACGACCCATGAACGTCGCCCTCCCCGCCGAAGGCACAGACCTGTCGCCCTATCTGCCCGACGAGCATGGGCTGTTCTTCATCTATCATTTCAAGGCTGACGGTTCGCGCACCAAGGATCCCGCCGAGGCGCATTGGACCTGGCGCAGCTACCAGATCACCGACATGCGCGCCCGCCAGGAAATCGGCGCCGAGCAGGCCCTGCCGGGACCCGTGCGCGAGGCGCTGCTATCGCCCAGCCATGGCTGCCAGATCGACTTCGAGGATGATTTTCTCTACGGCGACCTGCCGGACCTGAGGCATGATTTCGCCGAGGCGCGCGGGCTCACCCATTTCCGCTTCGCCTTCAACGAGACGGTGCTGGTCGGCGCGCGCAAGCAGCCGCTGGAATCGGTCGACAAGATCCGCAAGCTGGTCGAAAGCGGCACGCGAAAATTCCGCACGCCGGCCGAGCTGATCGAGGCGGTGATGGGCCAGTCGCTCGACGGCATGGCGGCCGAGCTCAACAAGATGGGCGACACGCTCGACGGCATCGAGGATCGCATCGTCGTCGACGCTTGGCACAGCGAGCGGCAGGCGCTGGTCGATGCACGCCGGCAATTGGTGATCATCCATCGGCAGATGGCGACGCTGACCAACCTCTTCCGCCATCTCGACCATGCGCATCGCGACGAGCTGCCCGACCCGATCAACGACATGGCCACGCGTCTGTCGCACCGGGCCCAAACGCTGCATCACGATGGCGAACAGTTGCAGGCGCGCACGCGGCTGCTGCAGGACGAGCTGATGGCCAAGCTGACCGAGCGCTCGAACCAGTTGCTCTACATCCTCTCGGTCATGACGGCGGTGCTGCTGCCGATGACCATCATCTCCGGCCTGTTCGGCATGAATGTCGGCGGGCTGCCGCTGGTCGACACGCCGCTTGGCTTCTGGGTGGTGACGGCAATCTCCGTCATTATCGCGGGCATCGTCTATATGATCGTACGGCGGATCGGGCGCGTTTAGAGCCTTGTTTTGCGCAATTCCGGACGGAAAACCGTTTCACACTTTTCCTGGAATTGCTCTGGAGGCGCTGGTTCATCCAGAACAATCAATCAGTTCTTGAGGTTTCGGCCGCGGCACGCAGTGTTGATGCCAGTACTTCCGACACGTGAAGAATATTACATTCATCACAGCTAATTGAGCTTAGCGTCAAATCTGGGCGGCGGAGGTCCTTACCAGGTCATTTTTCTGGCGTGGCTTCTTTTGACGCCCAGTTGTCTGAGCGCCTGTCGAAGGACGCCAGCAAACGCCAGGAGCGATCCATGAAACCTCATTCGATCTTCAAGAACGGCGTGCTGCTCATGCTGTCACTGGCAGCCATGCTCAGCGCGCCGCTTTCCAGTGCAGCCATCGGCGCTGAATCGAAGAAGCCGACCGGGCAGGCGGCGTCCAAGTCAACCGAGCCGGTGTTGAGCCTCGAGGAACAGCGCAAGCGGACCGAGTGGCAAAATGCGATGTCGCAGGTCCCGGTGCCGAAAAAGGGATGCTTCAAATCGACCTACCCCAGTCTCGAATGGCAGGAAGTGCCGTGCGGCCAGCCGTCGAAATTCCAGAACCCGCCGGCCAGCGGGCTCAAGCCCAACGTCGTCGGCAATGGCAACGACATTTCCGCCGTTGTCTCCGGCGCGAAGATCTCGCAGGCGATCGGCAGCTTCGACAGCGTCACCCCGGCCACCGTCACCGAGACCGGACCATGGGGCGGCAACGCGAACAAGGCGAATGCCTTTACGCTGCAGATCAACAGCCAGTTCTTTTCGACCCCGGCCTGCAACAGCCACGCCGGATGCATCGGCTGGGAGCAGTTCATCTATTCGCAGAACCAGTGCAGCGGCCCCTGCGTCTTCATGGAGTATTGGCTGATCAACTACGGGCCGACATGCCCGTCGGCGACATGGAACCAGTCCGGCAACAGCTGCTGGTTCAACTCCGCAAGCACGTCCGCTGCCGCGGTGACCGCCAAGCAGTTGCAAGGCACGACGCTGAAGGGCACGGCGTCGAACACCACCGACACGGTCGTGCTGACGTCGCCTGGCGGCACCGCCACGGCAACCGCGGCGGACAGCGTGGTCAGCCTCGCGGCGCAGTGGACGACGGCTGAGTTCAACATCTTCGGCGATTGTTGTTCGAGCCAAGCCAATTTCGGCGCCGGCACAACGGCGGTCACGCGCATCCGCGTGATCAATGGCGGCACCGCCGCGCCGACCTGCAGCGCGCAGGGTTTTACCGCCGAGACCAACAATCTCAGCTTCGGGCCGGGTGCTCCCGCAACGTCGGCGCCGGGGCCGGCGCTGATATTCAACGCGAGCAGCGCCGGCGGCGCGCCGTCGAACTGCGGTGCGGCGACCGGCGTCGGCGACACCCATCTGACGACGTTCAGCGGCCTGCTCTACGACTTCCAGGCTTCAGGCGACTTCGTGCTGGCCGATGCCGGACCGGAGTTCGTCGTCCAGAGCCGCCAGGTTTCCGGCGCGCCGACATGGCCGAACGCCGCCGTGAACAGCGCGGTGGCCGCGCAACTGGGCAAGACCACGGTCGCCATCTGCGCCAGGCCGAAGAGGCTTGTCGTCGACGGCAGGACCGTCAAGCCGCGCGGCCGCGGACTGGCGCTCGCCGACGGCGCCCAGGTGACGTGGGCTGGAAACACCTACATCATCAGGAACGGGCGCGGCGATTCCGTCGTCGCGACGCTGAATTCGCCGAACTACATCGACGTCACGGTCGGCCTCGGCCAATGGCCGGAGAAGGTCGAAGGCCTGCTTGCCAACCCGAAGAACGATGTCAGCCTGCTGGCGACACGGGAAGGCCGGATCCTGAAAACACCCTTCGCCTTCGAGGAGATCTATCACCCCTATGCCGAGAGCTGGCGCGTCGATCCCAATGCGTCGCTGCTTTCGGTGTGCGGCAGGGAGGTCAAGACCGGAATCCCGGACAAGCCCTTCTATGCCAAGGATCTCAACCGGGAACAGACCAAGCTGGCCCAGGCGATCTGCGCCAGGGCCGGTGTCGAGAAAGGTCCGTTGCTCGATGCCTGCGTCCTCGACGTGGCGGTCATCGGCAAGGCCGGAGCGGCGAAAATCCACGCCAAGACGCTGGCGCCCACGGCTACCGCCGTGATCCAGTAGGCAGATGGCGCGGGCGGCAAAACCGCCCGCGCTACCCTGCACCGATACAAGGCCGGCCTGCGGCCGCGATTTCCTGCAATTGTTCAGGCGGTTGCCCGCAAATCCTCAACGATGGTGCCGGCGGCATTCACCTCCGCCTCATGGCCGGCCTCCCGCCATGTCTCGGCGAGGCCGGCCGCGTACCATTCGCGCATTTGCGGCAAGTCGAGCAGCCGCTGCAGATAGGCGCCGGCCGCGCCCTCGAACACCAAGCCGTAGGACTGCGCCCTGAAGGCGACCGGGGCGAAAAAGGCATCGACGGCGGTGAAGCGGTCGCCGGCCAGGAACGGGCCGCCGAAACGCGCCAGGCCGTCACTCCACAAGTCGCCCATACGAAAAATGTCGTGCTTCAGCGCGCCGGATAGAGGCGAAAGCGCGACGCGCACGCCGCAGCTCATCGGGCAGTCATTGCGCAGCGCCGTGAAACTCGAATGCATCTCGGCCGCGGCCGAACGCGCCCAGGCGCGCGCCCTGGCGTCCGCCGGCCACACGCCCTGATGCCGCTCGGCCAGATATTCGACGATGCCGAGCGAATCCCAGACCGCCCAATGATCGTCGACCAGGCAAGGCACGCGGCCATTGGGCGAGAACGACCTGTAGAAATCAAAACTCGGGCCACCCGGAAACGGCGTCAGCCGCTCCTCGAAAGGAATGCCGAGGACACGCATAAACAGCCATGGCCGCAGTGACCAGGAGGAATAGTTCTTGTTGGCGATGTGAAGCGTATACATTGCGCCTCCTGCCCCTCCTGAATTTACCGCGTTGCCGGCGCCGGCTGGCGGATCTCGCGGCCCTTGAACATCGACCAGCTGTACATTGCGAGCGCCGCCCAGATCAGCACGAAGGCGACGGCCTCGGTCGTGCCGAAGGGCTCGTCGAAGATGAGCACGGCGATCAGGAACACCATGGTCGGTGCGATGTATTGCATGATGCCGATGGTCGACAGGCGCAGCAGTTTGGCGCCGAAGGCAAAGAACAGAAGCGGGATCGCCGTCACCGGGCCGCAGCCGAGCAGCAGCGCGGTGTCGCCCGCCGTGCTGGAGACGAAATGATCCTGTCCGGTGGCAATCAGGTAGACGATGTAGCAGAGCGCCGGTATCGACAGCAGCAGCACTTCGAGCAGGAAACCCTAGCTCGGGCCGATCGGCAGCGTCTTGCGGAAGAAACCGTAGGCGGCGAAGGATAAGGCGAGCGCCAGCGACACCCAGGGCAGCTTGCCGGCTTCGATGGTGAGCACCGCAACCGCGATCGCGGCCAGCGCTACTGCGGCGATCTGCAACCGGTCGAGTTTCTCGCCGAGCAGCACGGCGCCGACGACAACCACCACCAGCGGGTTGATGTAGTAGCCGAGCGCGGTCTCGACGGTGCGGTCGACCGAGATCGCCCAGACATAGATGCCCCAGTTGATCGAGATCAGCACCGCCGTCAGCGCGGCCATGGCAAGACTCCGGGGCGAGCGGATCGCCGCCTTGAAATCGGCCGTGCGGCCGGCCCAGACGAGCACGGCCGCCGCGATCGGCACCGACCAGAGGATGCGGTGCGAGATCACCTCGGCAAGCGGCAGATGCGCCACCGCCTTCATGTAGAAAGGCAAGAGCCCCCATAGGAAATAGGCGCCGAGCGCCAGGAGGAAGCCGCGGCGGGCCTTGGCGTCTTGATCGGACTGCACAGTTTCGATGACCATGATCCAACGCTATGGCCCAGCCGGCCAGCCATGACCATCACAAAATTATGATGGATCAACGGACTTTTCGTGATGGTTCAAGCGGCCGGGACGGCTTCCCTTGCCCGTACGCCCCGGCACAAATTCGCTCCCGACGATCCGCCATCAATTATGAATTCGGCATCGTTGGCAGCTGGTGGGAACCATACCATCCCTTTGGCGTTTAAGGCAGTTTAGGATGAACTGATGCAAGGGCCCCATGTCGCGCCTGTCGAATGCCTTAAAAAATAGGAAGAACACATTCTTTCAAGCGCAACTCGGCATCAGGCGTCGCCTGGGGGACTCTGTTGCCTACCGCACTTTGCGCGCGACGACCAACATCAACCACCTCTTCCACGTCTTCCCCGAGCGGAAGCTGATCTATGTGGAAGTTCCCAAAGCGGGCTGTACGACAGTCAAGCGACTGCTGTCGATTTGCGCTTACGGCATCAATCACGACGACAATCCTGAGGCATATCATTCCCGTCAACACTCCGGACTGCTCGCCCCGAGCGACGTTGGGGTAAAACTCTTTGAATCGCTGCTGCGCGACCCGGAGACGCTGATCTTTTCCGTGGTGAGAAATCCATTCTCGCGACTGCGGTCCTGCTATCTCAACAAGTTCCACGATCTCAAAGTATCCGACCCTGAAAACGCCGGGCTGATCAACCAGTTGATGGGCGACGTGAAATCGTTGCCCGCTTCCGACATCGACCGCGACCAACTGTCTTTCGACAGTTTCGTCAAAGGCGCATGCGCGACGGCGGCTCTCGGCAAGGACGGCCATTGGGCCCTGATGTCGGCAATAATCCCGGACTCGAGTGACTTAGAGATCAAGGTCGTCAAACTCGAATCCCTGGCTGAAGGCCTGGAACCTGTCCTCGACCGCCTGGACGCTTCGGAGGAAATTCGAAGCTCATTGGCAAAGCCGCTCAACCAGTCTGTGCCGAGGCCAGAAGTTGCGTGGACGCAGCCGCTGACCGACGCGGTCGCGCGAGCCTATGCGGAAGACTTCAGGCGGTTCGATTACGACGCCAATTATCGAGCCGGCTGGCGATCCGAGGCAATTTTCCCGAAGCGATTTGAATGACAACGCTTGTCCAATGAGGACAATCCTCTATTCCGCCGCCACCAGCCCGGCCATCTCGCGGTTCTTCATCAGCTTGTAGACGATCGAATCCATCAGCGCCTGGAAGGAGGCGTCGATGATGTTTTCCGACACACCAACCGTCCACCAGCGGGCACCGGTGCCGTCATGCGATTCGATCAGCACGCGGGTGATGGCCTCGGTGCCGCCATTGAGGATACGCACCTTGAAGTCGGCGAGCTCGAGATCGACGATCTCGCTCTGGTACTTGCCGAGGTCCTTGCGCAGCGCGATGTCGAGCGCGTTGACCGGGCCGTGGCCCTCGGCCACCGACATCTTCTCGTCGCCGTCGACCTCGACCTTCACGATTGCCTCGGACACGGTCTTCAGATTGCCATTGGCATCGAAGCGGCGCTCGACCATGCAGCGGAACGAGGTGACGTTGAAGAATTCCGGCAGGCCGTGCAGCATCTTGCGCGCCAGCAGCTCGAAGGAGGCGTCGGCGCCCTCATAGGCATAGCCCTCGGCCTCGCGCTCCTTGACGACCGAAATCAGCGCATCGAGACGGTGATCGTCCTTCGGCACGTCGATGCCGCGCCGCTTCAGCTCGGCGAGGAAGTTGGCCTTGCCGCCCTGATCGGAGACCATGACGCGGCGACGGTTGCCGACCGCTTCCGGCGGCACATGCTCGTAGGTCGCCGGCTCCTTGGCCAAAGCGGAAGCATGGATGCCGGCCTTGGTGGCGAAGGCGGAGGAACCGACATAGGGCGCCTGGGCTTCGGGCGCGCGGTTAAGCAATTCGTCGAAGGCGCGGGAGAGCCTGGATATTCCGGTCAGCGCCTCAGCCGAGATGCCGGTTTCAAAGCGGTCAGCGAAGGCCGGCTTCAGCGAAAGCGTCGGGATGATCGAGATCAGATTGGCGTTGCCGCAGCGCTCGCCGATGCCGTTCAGCGTGCCCTGGATCTGACGCACGCCGGCCTCGACGGCGGCGAGCGAATTGGCGACGGCCTGTCCAGTGTCGTCGTGAGCGTGGATGCCGAGGTGATCGCCAGGGATGCTGTGCGCGATCACCTTGCCGACGATGGCGCGCACTTCCGAAGGCTGCGTGCCGCCATTGGTGTCGCACAGCACCACCCAGCGCGCGCCGGCATCATACGCCGTCTTCGCGCAGGCCAGCGCATAGTCCGGATTGGCCTTGAAGCCATCGAAGAAATGCTCGCAGTCGACCATCGCTTCCTTGGCCGAAGCGACGGCGGTCTCGACCGAAGTCCTGATCGACTCCAGGTTTTCCTCGTTGGTGCAGCCTAGCGCCACGCGCACATGATAGTCCCAGCTCTTGGCGACGAAGCAGATGGCGTCGGACTTCGACTGCGCCAGCGCCGCGAGGCCTGGATCGTTCGAGGCGGAAACGCCGGCACGCTTGGTCATGCCGAAGGCGACGAATTTTGCGTTTGCCGTGCGCTTTTTCTGGAAGAAGGCGGTGTCTGTCGGGTTGGCGCCGGGATAGCCGCCCTCGACATAATCCATACCGAACGCGTCGAGCAGTTTTGCAATCGCGATCTTGTCCTCGACGGAAAAGTCGATGCCCGGCGTCTGCTGGCCGTCGCGAAGCGTGGTGTCGAAGAGATAGAGGCGTTGCTTTGTCATGGCTGCGCGGGTGCCTGCGCACCCTCCTCTGGCCCGCAGGCCGGTGTCATTTCTTTCCCGCGAACCTGTCCGTCGCCCGGATCAGTTGGTCGAGAATGCCCGGCTCCGAATAGGCATGGCCGGCGCCTTCGATCAGATGGAAATCCGCTTTCGGCCAGGCCTTGTGCAGCGCCCAGGCGTAGTGCGCCGGGCACGGCATGTCGTAGCGACCGTGGACGATGGTGCCGGGGATGTCTTTCAGCTTCCAGGCGTCGCGCAGCAACTGCCCTTCCTCCAGCCAGCCGGCATGGACGAAATAGTGGTTCTCGATGCGGGCGAAGGCGATGGCATAATCGTCCTCGCCGAAGGGACCGCTGGTTTCCGGCTCAGGCAGCAGCGTGATCGTCTCACCTTCCCAAAGGCTCCAGGCACGGGCAGCTTCGATCTGCGCCTTGCGATCGGAACCGACCAGCCGCTTGCGGTAGGCAGCCATCATGTCGCCGCGCTCGGCTTGCGGGATCGGCGCCAGAAAGCGCTCCCATTTGTCGGGGAACATTTCGGAGACGCCGAACTGATAATACCATTCGAGCTCGGCGCGGGTCAGCGTGTAGATGCCGCGCACGACGAGCTCGCTGACGCGGTCGGGATGCGTCTCGGCGTAAGCGAGCGCCAGGGTCGAACCCCAGGAGCCGCCGAAGACCAGCCATGTGTCGAAGCCAGCCATCTCGCGCAGGCGCTCGATATCGGCGACGAGATGCCAGGTGGTGTTGGCTTCCAGCGAGGCATTGGGCGTCGATTTCCCGCAGCCGCGCTGGTCGAACAAAATGACATCGTAAAGCTTCGGATCGAACAGGCGCCGGTGTTTTGGCGAGATCGTGCCGCCCGGGCCGCCATGCAGGAACACCGCCGGCTTGGCGCCCCTGGTGCCGGAGCGTTCCCAATAGATGGTGTGGCCGTCGCCGACATCGAGCATGCCGGTCTCGAAAGGCTCGATCTCGGGGTAGAGCGCGCGCAAGGAAGTGCTGTGAACAGTCATAGTTTCAGGCCCTGCTGCGGCCAGTTGGCCGTCTCGTGGTCGGGATGCTGGAAGGAGATGATCTGCTCCTGCCGTCGATAGAAGTCGGGGTCGTCATGGACCGGCGCCTCGAAGATCTTTTCCACCCAGGGCAGCCGTACCGCGTAATTGACCTGTATCTGCGGCGCGAGATCGGAGCGATCGTCGAAGGCGCCGATGGCGATCTCCAGCGCGCCGGGCTGGCGGTAGGTCAGCGGCGTGCCGCAGCGGGCGCAGAAGCCTCGATCGATGTTGACCGAGGACTGGAAATAGCTCGGCTCCTCATGCGTCCACTCGACGCTGTCCTTCGGCACCGTCACCAGCGCGCCGAAGAAGGAGCCGAACTGTTTCTGGCACATGCGGCAATGGCAGATGGACGGGCGGCCGAGCTTGCCTTTGACGCGGAAGCGCACGGCGCCGCACTGGCAGCCGCCCGTTCGAACTTGATCGGTCATGGTCTTTCCTCCGGCGGCCATTGTTCGGTGTCGTGGTCGGGATGCTGGTACGAGACGAGTTCGGCGAGATAGGGCGCGGATGAGACGTCGCCCATCGTGTCCTCGGCCGGCAATTTCGGGATGCCGTCGACATAGGGAAGTTTTGCCTCGACGCCCCATTGGATGGTCGGCGTAATACCGGTTGGGTCGTCAAAGGCGGCGATCGCAAGTGCCACGCCATCGGGCGCTTCGAAGGTGAGCGGCGTGCCGCATTCGGCGCAGAAACCGCGCAAGGCGGCGTTGGAGGAGCGGAAGCGCTTGGGCTCGCCGCGCGTCCAGTCGAGCCTGGCGCCGCGCACCGAGACCAGCGGCAGATAGAAATTGCCGCTCGCCTTCTGGCACATGCGGCAATGGCAGACGGATGCATCGCCAAGCGCGCCCTCGACGCGGAAGCGCACGGCGCCGCACTGGCAGCCGCCGGTATAGATCGGCCGGTTGTCGAGGCTCATGACTTACTCCGGTTCATCGGCTCACTCAGGGCATGGCAGACCGCCTCGACATTGTTGCCGTCGGGGTCGAAGACGAAGGCGCCGTAATAGTTGGCATGATAGTGCGGGCGCAGGCCTGGACCGCCATTGTCCTTGCCGCCGGCGGCAAGTGCGGCGGCATGAAAGGCATCAACCTCGGCGCGGCTGCGCGCGGTGAAGGCGACGTGCTGCTGGGTCCTGGGCTCGTCCGTGCTGGCCTGCAGCCAGAACACCGGCCGGTCGCGGCCATAGCCGCCAACCTTGGCGCCGCCGGTGTATTCCAGCGGCACCATATAGAGCAGCGCAGCACCAAGCGGCGCCATCGCCTTGTCGTAGAAAGCTTTCGAGGCGTCGAAATCAGCGACGTTGATGCCGAGATGGTCGATCATCGGACGAACTCCTCCGTTGGTGGAGCGGGCACCTCGGCCGCAGCCAGCCCGGCCGCGATGACGATGTGCTGGCAGACATTGTCGATATCGCGGATGACGTCGTCGTTCCAGAAGCGCAGGATGGTCCAGCCTAATGCTTCGAGCTTGGTAGTTCGCGCGGTGTCCGACGCCGATACCTCCGGTGAAGCATGCTGGGAGCCATCCAACTCGACGATCAGCTTCTTGTTGGGGCACGCAAAATCAACGATGTAGCCCGCGATCGGCATCTGGCGCCGGAACGACATGCCCATCAGCCTATGCGCGCGTATCTCATTCCAAAGCTTCAGCTCTGCATCCGTCATTTGCTTGCGCATGTTGCGCGTATTGCCGCGGTTGGTGGGAGATACCCGATGTTGGGTCATCGCGAGGCCTCCTCTCTGCCCTGCCGGGCATCTCCCCCTCAAGGGGGGAGATCAGCAGCTTCGATGACGGCGCCCAATCATCGGCCTTGGTGGTCAGCGAAGGCGGCAGGGACAGCCAATCTCCCCCTTGAGGGGGAGATGTCCGGCAGGACAGAGGGGGCGCCTCGCTCCATCCTCTCCAATCCTGCGGTCCGAGCAGCAACCCTCACCTCTTGATCTCCCAACTCGTCACGCGTTCGCCGGTAACCGGGTCCTTGCCGTCCTTCAGCTGCACGCCTTGCGCCAGGAGTTCGTCGCGAACCCGATCCGCCTCCGCCCAGTTCTTGGCCGCGATCAGCGCCAGGCGCTTGGCGATGGCCCTGGCGATCGCTGCCTCGTCCACCTGGGCGGCGCCGACGTCGAAGCCCAGGAAGGCCAGCGCTGCCTTCAGCGACGCCGCGGCGGCGTTCTCGCCTGAGCTGATATCACCGGCATCGCCGGCAAGCTGCGTCAGCCGCTGGAAGGCGGTGTAGGTGGCAAGGTCGTCCGACAGCGCCTCGACCACCTCGGCCGGGAGCTCATTGGCCGGCGCAGGTGCGAGATCCGCGGCGCGTTTCCATTTGCGCAGCGTGTTTTCCGCTTCCTCCAGC
The DNA here is from genome assembly GCF_053005525.2 of Mesorhizobium sp. ORM8.1. NCBI lineage: Bacteria > Pseudomonadati > Pseudomonadota > Alphaproteobacteria > Hyphomicrobiales > Phyllobacteriaceae > Mesorhizobium > Mesorhizobium sp. ORM8.1. Next base: position 1,247,704 of record NZ_CM132600.1, read on the forward strand.
TTGCGCACGGAAAAATCGATCGGCTCGCGGTAATGCGTCATCAGCATTGCCAGCCGCAGCACCTCGCCCGGCCAGGCGCGGCCGCCGAAGGTCTCGGTCTCCAAGAGCTCGTGGATGGAGAAAAAATTGCCGAGGCTCTTCGACATCTTCTGGCCCTCGACTTGCAGGAAGCCGTTGTGCATCCAGACATTGGCCATGACCTTAGTGCCGTGGGCGCAGCGCGATTGGGCGATCTCATTCTCGTGGTGCGGGAAGATCAAATCGAGGCCACCGCCGTGGATGTCGAAGACCTCGCCCAGGTAGGCGGCCGACATCGCCGAGCATTCGATGTGCCAGCCCGGACGGCCCCTGCCCCATGGGCTTTCCCAGCCGGGCTCTTCCGGGCTCGACAGCTTCCACAGCACGAAGTCGCCTGGGCTCTTCTTGTGCGCGTCGACGGCGACGCGGGCGCCGGCCTGCTGCTCGTCGAGATTGCGCTTCGACAATTCGCCGTAATCCGGCATCGAGGCGGTGTCGAACAGCACCTCGCCGCCAGCGACATAGGCGTGGCCGCGCGCGATCAACTGCGAAATCAGCGACAGCATGTCGGCCTTGCCGTCGGCGCGGGGCGCGACGAATTCGGTGGCGCGCGGCTCGTAGGTCGGCTGCAGGCAGCCGAGCGCGGCGACATCCCGGTGATACTGGTCGGCGGTCTTTTCAGTGACCTTGCGGATGGCGTCGTTGAGCGACAGCTTTCCGGCCGCGATGTCGTCGCCGAAATCGCGCAGGGCGCGAGCGTTTATCTTGTCGTCGACGTCCGTGATGTTGCGCACATACGTGACACGCGTTTCGCCGTAGAGATGGCGCAACAGACGGAACAGCACGTCGAAGACGATCGCCGGCCGCGCGTTGCCGATATGGGCAAAGTCGTAGACGGTCGGGCCGCAGACATACATGCGCACGTTTTGCTGATCGATCGGAACGAAGCGCTCCTTCGTCCGCGTCAGCGTGTTGTAGAGATTGAGGCCCTTCGATGCGTCAGACATGCGGTCCCGGTCCTTGATTTGGGTTCACTGGAACCAGCTTTGCGCCGAAGGCACAAATCTGGCTCCAGCCTGCTGGCCGGGGCGTTTGTCCAATCTGGGGAAAGATGAGGCGAAAACGTCCGGACCAGCGCGAGGCTAGCCAATAATGCAAATGCCACAAATGGCGAAAGACGTTTTCATGGCCGGCTTTATCGCGCCCGCAGGTGTTGCCGTCAAGTCGCTCCACTTGGGAAAAATGTCGTTGGATCACAGGTAAAAACAGGCCGAAACATTTTATTAAACATGTCGGCACAGTGATGAAACATTCGCCGGCTAGACCGTCACCAAGTCACGATTTGGTCCGAATCGACCAGCAAACGCTCAACGCGGAAACGTTATCAGGGAAGAGAACAATGACACGCGGCAAGCAGGAACAGAACCGACAAGCGCAGCCCGCACTGGCCAACCACTACCGCGCGATCGGCCCGGCCGCGATTGTCGCTGCCCTTCTTCACACCGCCAAGAAGAAGAAGCCGGCGCAGAAGATCGTCTCGCCGCGCGCCGCCTGAAACGGCGCCACAGCTTTCGACAACGGAGGTGCCGGCGATGAGGGCGCCGCACAAGCGCCCTGGAGATGAAGGCCCCAATACTGCCTCTCGAGGCAAGCAGCCCTCGCTAAATGGTTTGACGCAATTCCGGGCGGAAAACCGTTCCACACTTTTCCTGGAATTGCTTAGAACAAGCTCATCTGGTTTTCGTCCGCGCCAGGCTTCTGGCGCCTGGCCTTTTCGGCCTGCGGCGAAACCATGCCCGGCTCCTGAACCTCAGGCCCGGTGTTGGCGACCTTGTTGACGAGGTCGCAAACCGCAATCGCCTCGAAGAAATCGGGCTCCACGGGCTTCAGCAGGTCGAGCACGTCGCGCGGCTCCTGCGTACGGCAATCCAGCCAGCGGGCGAAATCGCGCTCGTCGATGACCACCGGCATGCGGTCGTGGATATGAGCGATGCCGGCATTGGCCTGCGTGGTGATGATCGCACCGGTGTCCATCTCGGAACCGCCTGGCTCAGCATAGGTTTCGATCAGGCCGGCGAAGGCAACCACGCCGCCGCGCCGCGGCCGGATCCAATAAGGCTGGCCCTTGCCGCCACCCGACTGCTGCCATTCGTAGAAGCCGGAGGCCGGCACCAAGGCGCGGCGATGGCGCATCGCGGTCTTGAACGAGGCCTTTTCCAGCACGCCTTCGGAGCGGGCGTTGATGAGCAGCGGAAATTCCTGGTGTCCTTGACCCAGGACGGGATCAGGCCCCAGCGCACCAGCATCGCCTGGCGGTCCGGCAGGTTGGAGCCCGGCTCGCGCTGCGGCCCGGCAAGCGCCATCAGCACCGGCTGCGTCGGCGCGATGTTGTAGCGGGCCGGAAATTCCTCCAACTCCGCCAGGCCAAGAAAGGCGGCGGTCTGGTCCGGCGTCGCGGTCAGGGCAAATCGTCCGCACATGGGATCGGGCTCGTCGATTGATGTCTCGAGGAAAGTGGCGATAGAACCGCCGCATCGCAACGGCTAAAGCTTGATCGGGCCGATCGGTCCACAACAGGCTGCAGGAAACATCCGGCAAATCCATGGAACCACGCAAAATCATCCCCGCCGTTTCGGTCGCCGTCGTGCGCGGCGAGACGGTGCTTCTGGTCAAGCGCGCGCGGGCGCCATCGCAGGGCCTCTACGCCTATCCCGGCGGCAAGGTCGAAGCAGGCGAAACACTTGCCGTGGCGGCGGCGCGGGAATTGCTTGAGGAAACCGGGCTCGAGGCCACAAACTACCGACCGCTGCGCGATATCCATATCGACGGCAGCGGCGAAAACCATGCTGTCGACTATCTGCTGACGGTATTCGGCGCTGCCTATGCCGGCGGCGAGCCCGTGGCCAGCGACGATGCCGAGACGGCCGCTTTCTACACGCTGTCGGAAATGGCGACCATGCCGCTCGCGGGCGACGTGTTTTCGGTGGCCGAGGACTTGCTCGGGCCTGAGGCACTGGGACACGGTCGAAAATAGCCTTGTGGGCGGCGAATTGTTTGGTCACATAAGTCTATGAACCGCGCCTCGCCTCTTCTCGCCGCATGCCTTGCTGTCAGCATCGCTGTCGCGGCGCGTCCGGCGCGGGCCGCCGAGGCGCCGTTCGAGCCCGGGCTGATGCGGCTCGCCGAAGTGCTGGGCTCGCTGCATTTCCTGCGCAATCTCTGCGGCGAAAAGGGGGACCAGTGGCGCGGCGAGATGGAAAAGCTGCTCGAGTCGGAAAACCCCGATCCTGAGCGGCGCGCCCGCTTCATCGCTTCCTTCAATCGCGGCTACCGCTCCTTCAGCGGCACCTATACGCGGTGCACGCCTTCTGCGACCGAGGCCATTGGCCGCTACATGAAGGAAGGCGAGACGTTGTCGCGCGATATCGCTTCGCGTTACGGCAATTGACGCCGGGACTGCCGAAATCCGAGCGTTCCATGCAGTTTCTTGTGATAATTGGCGCCTAAGTGACGTGCCTTATTGTTTCCTGTGCCGCTCTGGTGCAATCATGTGTTGCACTTGTGCAACAGCGTTAATGAAACGTTAGCGCCCAATTGCGGAATTAACTCAAACTGAAGGTTTTAACCCCGCAGGCCGGCCTAATCGGCTAAGCTCGATCTCGATTGAGAGCAGTCTCGTTGCTTCGACCCTAAAAATGTCGTATTTACAAAGACTTAATCGAGACTGCGGACGAACTTACAGGTCAAGCCCGATCCATCCTCGCCGGATCGCCGCTGACAAAAGGTGGTAATCGCATGGAACATGGTGTCAGCGACATCGACGCGTTGGTCCGGGAAGAAAAGCGCCTGACCGCCGTGGAGAGCCACAGCGAAGCCTGGGCCGAGGGCCTGTCGGCGGGCATCGAGCCGGAAATCATCGCCGAAGCAGCGCTGGAAACCGCCTTCGGCGAAATGCTGCGCGCCAATGGCGAGACCTCGGCGCTCGCTTTGCTCGACCGGATGCGCGAAAAGGTGATCGCCGGCGCTTTCGAGCCGGAGCGGCTGAGGCACTAGCGCTCTTTCGACGCAATTACGGAAAACCCCTTTCACGCTTTCCCTGGAACTGCTCCGGCTGACTGTTTTTGGCAGCGGCTTTTGACGGCGACGCGCCGTTTGGGCATCATGACCATGCGCTCGGAACAATTCAGGGCGCCGGCTGAACCAGGGCAATTCAACATTTGGTAGAATCGCCGAATTGCTCTAGCCATTGTTTACGCAATTCCGGACGGAAAGCCGTTGCAGACTTCCTGGAATTGCTCTGGCGAGCCAGGGAACCATGGAGAGGCATGCGGTGAGATTTTCGATGTCAGGCCGGCCGCGCAAGCTGGCCCTCCGCATCTTGACCACCGCGTGCTGCCTGGCGTTTCCGCTTGCTCTATGCCTTGCCAGCACGCCTTCCTATGCGCTGAGCGAAATCCAGCGCGAGGACCTGCCTTCCCCGGCCACGCCGCCGGCCAACAGCGGCACCGCCGCGCCCGGAGCCGCCGTGCCGATGCCGCAGGCACCCGGCGCCAAGCCCTCGGACCAGCCGGCCGGCACCGATAAGACCGAGCCCGAAGCGCCGGCCAATGGCGGCATCACCAGCCCGCGTGCCGATCCGGACGCGCCGCCGCCGCCGGTCGTCTACGACCTCAGCACGCTTCCCGAGCCGGTCAAGCGTATGCACGGCCTGATCATCGAAGCCTGCAAGAGCGGCGACATCGAAAAGCTCAGGCCGCTGATCGGCAAGGGCGAATCCATGACGCAATTGTCGCTGGGCGACATCGACGGCGATCCGATCACTTTCCTCAAGGGCCTGTCCGGTGACAGCGACGGCCAGGAAATCCTCGCCATCCTGGAAGAAGTGCTTTCGGCCGGCTACGTCCATCTCGACACCGGCACGCCGCAGGAGCTTTATGTTTGGCCATATTTCTTCGCGCTGCCGCTCGACAAGCTCGACGCCAGACAGCGCGTCGAATTGTTCAAGCTGGTCACCGCCAGCGACTATGACGACATGAAGCAGTTCGGCGCCTATATCTTCTATCGCGTCGGCATCACACCGAGTGGCCAGTGGTTGTTTTTCGTGGCTGGGGATTAAGCCGGCAGCGTCTCGGAAAACTCCACCGCCCTGCCTTGGCCCGGCGTGGCGATCTCGCCTTCCCACATCACGCGTGTGCCGCGCACGATGGTGCCGACCGGCCAGCCGGTAATTTCCTTGCCGTCATAGGGCGTCCAGCCGGCTTTGGAGCCGGCCTGCGCGTTGGTGATGGTCTCGCGGCGCTTCATGTCGACAACGGTGAAGTCGGCGTCATAGCCGGCGGCGATGCGGCCTTTCCTGGCCATGCCGAAAATACGCTGCGGGCCGTGGCTGGAAAGGTCGACAAAGCGCTGCAAAGTGAGCCGGCCGGCATTGACGTGATCGAGCATGATCGGCACCAGGGTCTGCGCGCCGGTCATGCCCGACGGCGAGGCAGGATAGGGTTTCGCCTTCTCGGCCAGCGTGTGCGGCGCATGGTCGGAGCCCAGCACATCGACGATGCCTTGCGAAATGCCGTGCCAGACGCCGTCGCGGTGGCGCGATGCCCGCACCGGCGGGTTCATCTGGATCAGCGTGCCGAGGCGCGCATAATCGTCGGCCGTCAGCGTCAGGTGATGCGGCGTCGCCTCGCAGGTCGCGACATCCTTGTGCTGTTCGAGGAAGACGATTTCTTCCGCGGTCGAGATGTGCAGCACATGGATGCGCGCACGGGTTTGTCTGGCAATGCGCACCAGCCGCTCCGTACAGCGCAGTGCCGCGATCTCGTCGCGCCAGACCGGATGGGACGACGGATCGCCCTCGACACGCAGGCCGAGACGTTCGCGCAGCCGGAACTCGTCCTCCGAATGGAACGCCGAGCGGCGGCGCGTGTTGCGCAGGATCGAGGCGACGCCTTCGTCGTCCTCGACCAGAAGGTCGCCGGTGGATGAGCCCATGAACACTTTGATGCCAGCGGCACCCGGCAGGCGCTCCAGTTCGCCGACATCGCCGGCATTGTCGCGCGTGCCGCCAACCCAGAAGGCGAAGTCGCAATGCATGCGGCCCGTGGCGCGGCGCACCTTGTCGGCAAGAGCCGCCTCACTGGTGGTCAGCGGATTGGTGTTGGGCATCTCGAAGACGGCGGTGACGCCGCCCAGCACCGCCGCGCGCGACCCCGTCTCCAGGTCTTCCTTGTGCTCCAGCCCCGGCTCGCGGAAATGCACCTGGCTGTCGACGACGCCGGGCAGGATATGCAGGCCGGTGCAGTCGATGATCTCGCCGGCAGAAGCCTGGCCGAGATCGCCGATGACCGCGATGCGGCCGCCCTTGACGCCGACGTCCCGTTTTCCCTCGCCGTCATGGTTGACCACCGTGCCGCCTGTCAGGATGAGGTCGAAGGTGGTTGCCATGGGCAGGTCCAATCTCTTGCGGGGGGAGTGTGGCCGGCTTACGTAATGAGCGACCGTTTTGCAAGATCAGGCCCAATCCGCTCATGCCCTTTGCCCAGCCCGACAACCGCTCGCTCATTTCCGTTTCCGGCCCGGATGCCGAGCATTTTTTGCAGAACATCCTCACCACCGACCTCGATATACTGAAACCCGGCGAGGCTAAGCCCGGCGCGCTCTTGGCGCCACAAGGCAAGATCCTGTTCGATTTCCTGATCTCGCGTGCCGGCGATAACGGTTTCCGGTTGGAATGCCGGGGCGATATCGCCGACGATTTCGTGCGCCGGCTGATGCTTTACCGGCTAAGGGCCAAGGCCGACATTGCCAAGCAGGAACAGGCGCTTGTCACGGTCTCGTGGGAGGATGGGTCAACCGCCTCACTTTCTGATTCAAGTGCACTCGCCGACACGCGCTTCCGCGATGTCGCGGTCAAACGGTTTTATGGCGGCATCGCGCGGGACGGCGGTGACCTCGATGCCTGGCAGGCGCTGCGCATCGGCCACGGCATTGCGGAAAGCGATTTTGACTACCAGCTCGGCGACGCCTTTCCGCATGACGTGCTGCTCGACGAGACCGGTGGCGTCGGCTTCAAGAAGGGCTGCTATATCGGCCAGGAAGTGGTCTCACGCATGCAGCACCGCGGCACCGCGCGACGTCGCGTGCTGATCGCCGCCGCCGGCAGTCCCCTGCCTGCCTTCGGCACCGAACTGACCGTTGCCGGCCGGCCGGTCGGTGCGCTCGGCTCGGTCAGCGGCAAGACAGGTCTTGCGATTGTCCGTATCGATCGCGTCAAGGCCGCCGTCGATGCCGGCGAGACGATCATGGCCGGCGAGGTCCCGATCACGCTCGCTATCCCCGCCTGGGCGAAGTTCTCATTCCCGCAGGACGCGGTCAGCGCGGAGGAGGCCTGATGGCCGCCGACCGGGTCGGCGCGCCGCCGCGCGCCTGGCAGCGTATGCTGTCGGGCCGGCGGCTCGACCTGCTCGACCCCTCGCCGCTCGATATCGAGATTGCCGACATCGCCCACGGCCTTGCCCGCGTCGCCCGCTGGAACGGCCAGACCAGCGGTGATCATGCTTTTTCGGTCGCGCAGCATTCGCTGCTGGTCGAAGCGCTCTATAGCGAATTGGTACCCGCCGCTGGAGCCGAGGCGCGGCTGGCCGCCCTGCTGCACGACGCGCCGGAATATGTCATCGGCGACATGATCTCGCCGTTCAAATCGGTGATGGGCGGCTCCTACAAGGACTGCGAACTGCGCTTGCAGCGCGCCATCCATCTGCGTTTCTCGCTGCCGTCCGAGCTCGACGCTAGCTTGCGCCGGGACATCAAGCGTGCCGACCAGATCGCCGCCTATTACGAGGCGACGCTGCTTGCCGGCTTCTCGACGGCGGAGGCGACGGAGTTCTTCGGCCGGCCGCGCGGCTTTTCCGCCGACCGTTTCGATTTCACGCCGCGTTCGGTGACCTGGGCGCAGGCGGCTTTCCTGAAGCGTTTCAAGACGCTGGAGACGTCGCGGCAGCGTCTCGCGCTTCCGGTGCAATCGGCTGATTGAAAGAACGCTAAATTAACCCGCGAGCACGACAGTACCGTGTTCAGTCACGGTTCGCAGGCGCGCCCATGCCCGTCGCTCATATGAAGGCTGCTTCGACCGCAAGGAGGCGGAGAGCGGCCAGCGTTGGCCCGGCGCGACGGATGGCTGACGAACTGCGCGCCCAGAACGAGCGCTTTTCCGCCGCTGTCGAGAACATGTCGCACGGGCTGTGCATGTTCGACGCCAATGAGCGGATGATCATCTGCAACCGCAATTACATCGACACCTTTTGCCTTGATGCCAAAGTGGTGAAGCCGGGCATCGCCTTCTTCGACATCCTGCGGCACAGCGCCGATATCGGCATCGCCTCGCAGAGCGCCGAGGAACTCTACGCCATCCGCAAGCCCTATATCGACGGTGCGAAGGCCTCGACCTACGAAGAAACCCTGTCGGACGGGCGCATCATCGTCATCTCGCACCGGCCGCTGGCTTCCGGCGGCTGGGTTTCGATCTATGAGGACGAGACCGCGCAGCGGCGCGCCGAGGCGGAGCTGAAGGAGCAGCACCGGCTTTTCGACGCAGCTCTGGCCAACATGTCGCAAGGCCTGCTGATGTATGGCGCGGAAGGGCGGCTGATCGTGCGCAACCAGCGCTTTCTGGATCTGTGCAAGGCAAAAGCCGCCGATTTCGCGCTCGGCATGACACATCGCCAGATGCTGGAAAAGCTCGTCCGCCGCGGCATCTTCGTGGCCATCGACATCGATGCCGAGGTGGCAAGGACAAAGGCGCTTCTTGAAGCCGGCCAATCCCGTTCGAGCTATCGCGACCTGGTCGATGGCCGCACGCTGTTCGTTTCGCGCCAGCCGCTTACCGGCGGCGGCTGGGTGGCGACCTTCGAGGACGTCACCGAGCGCCGGCGCACCGAAGAGCGCATGACGCATCTTGCGCATCACGACACGCTGACGAACCTGCCCAATCGCTCGATGTTCCGTGACCGGCTCGACCAGGCTCTGGGTGAAACCAGCGTCGCGCCGATGGCGATCTTCTCGGTCGATCTCGATCGCTTCAAAGCCGTCAACGACACGTTCGGGCACCCGGCCGGAGACTGGCTGCTGAAATGCGTGGCCGAGCGGCTGCAGCGTTGCCTGCACGGCGAAAAGGACATGGTGGCGCGTTTCGGCGGCGACGAATTCGCCATCGTCCAGTTCGACATCAAAAGCATGACCGATGCCGAAAAGCTGGCCAAGCGCGTCATCGACGTCGTCGGCAAGCCCTATCGCGACAAAGGCCGCGAAATGCATGTCGGCGTCAGCCTCGGCATCGCGCTCTATCCCGGCGACGGCGCGGATGCCGACACGCTGCTGACCAATGCCGACCTTGCGCTCTACCGGGGCAAGAGCGAGGGGCGCAATGTCTATCGCTTCTTCGAACCGGACATGGACGCCATGGTGCGCGAGCGCCGCGCGCTCGAAACCGACCTCGAGGCAGCCTTGTCGCGGCGCGAGTTCGAGCTCGACTTCCAGCCGATCCTTGGCATCGCCTCCGGCGGCATCGTCGGCGCCGAGGCCTTGATGCGCTGGCGCTCGCTATCACGCGGCCTGGTGCCGCCACAGGATTTCATCGCCGCGGCAGAGGAGACGGGGCTGATCGTGCAGCTCGGCGATTGGGCCTTGCGCAAGGCCTGCAGCGTGGCCGCGAGCTGGCCCCACGACGTCCGCATCGCCGTCAACGTCTCGCCAGCGCAGGTCAAGAGCGGCGGCTTTGCGCGCAGCGTGATCTCGGCGCTTGCCCATTCCGGCCTGGCGGCCGGCCGGCTGGAGCTGGAAATCACCGAAACGGTGATGATGGACGAAAGCGATACGGTGCTGAAAACGCTCGGCCAGTTGCGCGGGCTCGGCGTGCGTATCGCGCTCGACGATTTCGGCACCGGCTATTCCTCGCTCGGCTATCTCAGGCGCTTCCCGGTCGACAAGATCAAGATCGACCGCTCCTTCATCCATGACCTCGACAGGCGCGATACGGCTGCGATCGTGCGCACGGTGATCGGGCTCGGCGCCGAGCTCGGCATCACCGTCACCGCTGAAGGCGTCGAGAGCGAAGCGCAGCTCGATATGCTGCGCAAGGCCGGCTGTGGCGAAGCGCAAGGCTATCTGGTCGGCGAACCGGCGGGAGCGGCCGAGATCAACCGTCTATTGAACGCGACCGCGGCACGGCGCCGGTCAGGGGAGTGCGGCGCTAGACTAGTGCCGTCAGGCGCCGGCGCGCCGGAACATGCCCGGAGTCATCCCGTGCGTTGAGCGGAAAATGCGTGAAAGATGGCTCTGGTCCGAGAAGCCAGCGGCAAAGGCGGCGTCCGCGAGACTTGCGCCTTGCTGGATCAACAGGCTGGCGCGGCGCTGCCTGCGGTCGCGGATGAAGGCGGCGGGCGTCAGGCCGAGCACCTGCTTGAAATCCCGGATCACCTGGAAGCGCGTCACGCCGGCGGCCTGGCCGAGCCGCCGCAAGTCGAGATCGAGGCTCAGATTGTCCTCGATAACCTGTTCGTAGATCGAGAGCCTGCCCTGCGAGCCGAAGGTCTCGACCGCCTCGCGCCGCCGGCCGCCCCAATCGCCATGGCGCAGGATGAGCTTGCGCAAGGCGATCAGCATCGACGTTTCAGCGCTTGTCGCATCCGCGGACGCCGAGCCATGGTGCGCGGCGGCGACCGCCTGGACGATATCGGCATCGTCGACGATCGCCTGGGAAAACAGCGGCGCGCGATCCTGCCCGAGTTCTTCCGCGATTGAACCCATAAGGGCTGCCGAAGGATAGAAGGTACGATAGGCCCAACCCTGGTCGGCGCCGGCTTCGCCGTCATGCCACACGTCCGGATTGACGAGGAGGACCTTGCCCGACGGCGCGACGACGCTTTCGTTGGCGATGCGCACACGCTCGCAGCCCTGCGTGATCAGCGCGACGACATAGGTCGGATGTGTGTGCAGGTCGTAACGATGCCGCGTGAAGCGCGCCTTCAGCATGCCAAGATCGCGAAAGCGCGGGTGGCGCCAGAACTGCGTCGTCTCCTGTGGCTGTTGAACTCCCGACACGGTCAATCCTGTTCAAGACGCTGCCGACGCAAGTCCCTAGATTTGGCCCCGACAAAGGCCAATTTACGACGGCCGGCAAGGAGTTCGCAATGCTGCACAACGACCCCATAGCCGCCCTCACCCCGCAGGTGGTGGCATGGCGGCATCATATCCACGCCAATCCCGAGCTCGGTTTCTCCGAACACGAGACCGCACGCTTCGTTGCCGACAAGCTCAACGCCTTCGGGCTCGATGAAGTCCATGAAGGCATCGGCGGCACCGGCGTCGTCGGTGTGCTCAAGGGCCGGCCGGGCACACGCGCCATTGGGCTCAGGGCCGAGCTCGACGCCTTGCCTGTCCTGGAGAAGACGGGACTGCCATACGCGTCGAAAAAGGACGGCGTGATGCATGCCTGCGGCCATGACGGCCACACCGCGATGCTGCTCGGCGCAGCCAAGCTGCTGGCCGACGCCAGAGCCTTCGACGGCACCGTCTACTTCATCTTCCAGCCGGCCGAGGAGAATGAAGGCGGCAGCATGCGCATGATCGAGGACGGGCTCTTCGAGCGCTTCCCGATGGAGGCCGTCTTTGCCGTCCACAACTGGCCTGGACTGCCGTTTGGCACGATCGCGGCCCGCGCCGGCGCGATGATGGCGGCTGTCGACAATTTCGAGCTCAGTTTTGAGGGAACCGGCGCGCATGCCGCCATGCCGCAGCTTGGCGACGACCCTATCCTTGCCGCCGGCGCTTTCATCCAGGCCGTGCAGCGTGTCGTCAGCCGCTCGGTCGATCCGCAGACGGCGCTGGTCGTCTCGATCACGCAGATCCATGGCGGCAATGTCGGCAACATCGTGCCCGGCAAGGTCTGGCTGCAGGGGACCTGCCGTTTCTTCGAGCCGGCTCTTTCGGACCATTGCGAAAGGCTGATCGGCGACATCGCGAACGGCATTGCCTCGGCACATGGCCTGGCCTGCAAGCTTGCTTACAAAAAGGCTATCCGCCGCTGGTCAACACAGCGGCCGCGACAGAGCAGGCTATGCAAGCCGCGGCCGCCGTCGTCGGCCGCGAGCAGGTCGAGACGGCGTTCAACCCAAGCCTCGGCTGCGAGGACTTTGCCTACATGGTTCGCGAAGCGGGTGGTTGTTATGCCTGGGTCGGCGCCGGCGCCGTCGGGCCAGGCGAAGGGCTGCACGGCGATCGCTATGTCTTCAACGACGCCATCGTTCCGACCGTGCTCCGCTATTTCGTCACGCTCGCCGAGCAGACGCTGGCGAGGACAGACTGAAGGCCGTCAGCGCAGCGTCTCGATGTATTTTTCGTGGAAGCTGACATAGCCGGGCTCGACCACCTTGAGGTGCCGTTCGATCAACTGGTGGAAGGCCGGCAATTGGTGGAACGGCACGCCGGGATAGGCGTGGTGCTCGGCGTGATAGGGCATGTTCCAGGCCAGCTTGCGCACCAGCCAGTTGGTCAGCGTCGTCCTGGTGTTTTCCAGCATGTTGGCGACGAAGGGGCAGCGGCCGTGCTCGGCAAGCAGATAGAGCCGTAGGAAGGGCTGGCCGAGCAGTGCCGGCACGATCCAGACATAGAGCAGCACAGAAGCCTTGAACCAGACGGCAAGCGCCAGCAGGACGACATAGAAGGCGATCATCGCCCGCGCTTCGGCCTTGACCTTGGGCAGCCCCTTGGGCGGCACATAGCCATCGCGGCAGCCGCCTGTCGCATTGGTGTAGAGCGTCATCAAATGGCCCCGCCACACCGGCAGGCCGGAGACGTGGATGATGTATTGCCGCATCGTCTCTGGCTTCGGGAAGGCGAGCTCCGGATCGTTCTCGGGATCCTGGGTGAAGCGGTGGTGGGCGAAGTGGAAGTAGCGGAACCAGTCGGCGGGCAGCGCGATCGCCAGGCTGCAGAGCCGCGACACGGCATCGTTGAGCCACTGGGTTTCAAAGGCTGTCCTGTGCACCGTCTCGTGCAGCACTGTGAACAGGAAGACGATCAGGATGCCTTGCGGCAGCATCAGCACCGGCCAATACGACACCTTGGCCGCGATCAGCCCGCCAAGAACAATAATCGCGCCGAAATGCAGGCCGAACTGGATGACGCCCGGCCCATCCGACTTGCCGGTCAATCGGCTGCGCTGCTCATTGGTCAGCGAGGCGATGATTTGACGGTGGTCGACGGTTTCGTGGTGATCGATCGTGCTCATGGAAAAGCTGTACTCCAAAAAGAAACCTTTCGAAAAACGAGGATTTCTGCAAAATAGATAAGCTGAACTTATCTAAGCGATGGCCATGGTCGCACTTCCCTCGCTACGCGGACTGCAGGCTTTCGAGGCCGCCGCACGCACCGGCAGTTTTGCGGCGGCGGCCGACGAGCTCTCGGTTTCAGCAGCCGCCGTAAGCCAGCTCATCCGCATCGTCGAGGAGCAGTTGGGCCGAAAACTGTTCCATCGCGTCAACCGGCGCGTCGTGCTGACCGAAGCCGGCGTCGAGATGCTGCCCCGGCTCACCTTGGCCTTCCAGGAGCTCGGCAGCGTCGCGCGTGATGTTGGCGACGCCTTCCGGCCGAAGCTGGTGATCTCGGTGCCACCGTCGATGGCGATGGGCTGGCTTTCCGAGCGTCTCGCCGGCTTCGTCCTCAGTCATGGCGCCGCCGACATTTCGCTCAGAGGCGACGATGATCCGGTGCCGTTCGACCGCGAGCTGATCGACATCCGGCTCTCCTACGGGCCGCACTATCGCGAGCATCCGACTCAGGAGATCGTCAAGGACGCGGTCTATCCCGTCTGCGCGCCGGAGCTTGCCGACGGGATCAGATCCCCGGCCCTCGCCGGCATGCCGCTGATCCACACCGACTGGGGACCGACCGGCGCATCCTTCCCGTCCTGGCGCAACTGGTTCGAGGTGGCGGGCATCGAGCCCGCCCGGTCCGCGCAGCGCGGCCTGTCGGCCAATTCGTCGCGGGCGGCCCTCGACCTTGCCATATCGGGACTGGGCGTGGCGCTGGCTCAAGGCATCTATTGTGCCCAGGCGCTGCAAGACGGCAGGCTGGTTCGGCCCGCCACGCAATCACTGGAGTTGCGCCAGCCCTATTGCCTGACGATCCCGGAACGCAGCGCAAGACGCGACGTCGTGGTGGCGTTCCGGCAGTGGCTGATCGGGGAATGCGTGCGCGCGGTCAAATCGCCGGCGCTGATTGACCGGTAGCGAAACGCCTAGAGGTGAGCTGCCAGGGCCGCGACCATGTCCTTGTTGGTTGCCACCGGAATAATCTCGAACTCGACCAGGTCGTTCCACTCGATGGCCCAGCGCTGCAGGATCGTCACGTCGTCGGTCTCGACCAGCAGGAAGCAGCGGCTCATGTCGCCGGCGATCCAGCTGTGATGGACGACAAGTTCGTCGGGCTTCAGTCGCCCCTTGTCGTTAAAGCGGCGATAGATCTCCTTCCGATCGCAGCCACGAGGAACTTGAGGAACTGAGGAACTGGAGAATTGAAGAATGAATCCAACAACAGAGGCATTCCGTCCTTACTCCCTCATTCATCAGTTCTTCAATTCCCCAGTTCCTCAATTCCCCAATTCCCCAGTTCCACCTGTCCGGCTGCTACTTGTCCGGCCGCTCAAGGCGTTCCAGGAACCACTGCGTCAGCCGCACCCACAGCTCGTCCTTCTCACCGGAATCCTCCCAGCCATGGTCGAGATTGGGGTTGTCGTTGACCTCGATGACGAACACGCCGTCCTTGGTCTCCTTGAGGTCGACGCCGTAGAGGCCATCGCCGATGCATTTTGCCGCTTTGACCGCGGTGTCGACGACATGCTGCGGCGTCTGCTTCAGCGTGAAGGTTTTGATGCCGCCCTGGTCCGGCTTGCCGTTGGCCTTGTGGTTGACGATCTGCCAGTGCTTTTTCGCCATCAGATAGTGCACGGCAAACAGCGGCTGGCCGCCGAGCACGCCGACGCGCCAATCATATTCGGTCGGGATGAATTTCTGCGCGATCAACAGGTCGGAATCGTCCAGCCATTCGGTGGCGAGCGTGGTCAGCTCGGCCATGTTCTCGCATTTCTTGACGCCGCGCGAGAAGGAGGAGTCCGGGATCTTCAGCACAAGCGGGAAGCCCAGCGTCTGCGCCGCGACTTCGAAATCGGACGTGCCGGCGATCATCACCGTCGGCGGCACCGGCACCTTGTTGTAGGTCATCAGCTCGTTGAGATAGACCTTGTTGGTGCAGCGGATCATCGACAGCGGATCGTCGATCACCGGCATGCCTTCCTGCTGCGCGCGGCGCGCGAAACGATAGGTATGGTTGGAGATCGAGGTGGTCTCGCGGATGAACAACGCGTCGTAATTGGCAAGCTTGGCCAGGTCCTTCCTGGTGATCGGCTCGACTTCGACGCCCATCTTTTCGGCGATCCTTGCCCAATAGCGCAGCGAGGAGATTTCCGACGGCGGCAATTCCTCATGCGGGTCGACCAGCGTGGCGAAAGTGTAGCGCGCCGGCGTGCGGCCCTTGGTGTCGCGCCATTCGCGGTTGGTATAGGTGTCCAAGCACTGCAGGAAGAAACCTTCCTCCTCGTCGCTCATGCGAGCGAGCGGCAGGAAGCCGATCTTACGGATCGAGGCCCATTCGGCGCTGTCCTTGATGTGGACCTCCAGCGCCGGCGCGCGAAACCAGTCGAACAGCAACTTGGCGAAACGGTCCCATACCTTGGACGGGCCGATGCCGAAGAAGATCGCGACCTTGGTTGGAAAGACGCCGCCGAGATCCTTGCGGCATTTGTTCAAAGCGAGCTCCAGTTCCGGCAGCGCATGCTCGTAGAGCTTGCGCTCGGACAGGTCGATCATGGTCTCGACCGTCGGGATCACCCTGTGGCCGCGCGACCCGGCGAGCAACGAGGCATAATAGCCGCGGCTCTGGTAGCCGTAATTGTTCGACAGGTTGATCACCTTTGGCCGCTGACCGCGGAACAGCGCGGGATGGGCGAGGTAGTCGCGGTTGGTGATGATCTTGTGGGGCGTGGCCACCTGATCGATGTCGTTCTGCCTGCCTGTGAGGATGACCCAGGTCATTGTCTTAGCGTTTTCCCAGAGTGATGGCGGCCCGCAAGCCGTCGCGGCCGAACTGCGCCATGTTCATGAAGATGTCGTAAGGCACTGGAATGTTGGCGGCGTCGAGAATGGTTTCCTGCCTTTCGTCCTCGACCCAGGGGTCGTGGATCAGGATATGGTCGCTGTCATCGCCGATGGCCAGCACCCAATGCGGCACCTTCTTGCCGAACATCAGGAAGCCGCTGACCAGCACCACCACCAGCTTGCCCTCGGCCAAGGCTGCGCGGATGTCGTCGATGCCGAACGGACGGTAATTGACCGGGATGCCGTAAAGTTCCGCGCGGCGGCGGAAATCGACCTGGGCGAGCTCCATCACGCGGCGCTTGTCCTCGCTTCGCACCGACTGCAAAAACAGCGCGCCGTAGAAGGAAACGAAGATCTCCGCCGCCAGCCCGCTTTCATAGCCGGAGACCGCCAGGCCGAAAGGCTCGCAACCGCCTGGACCCGACATCATGAAGACAGTGGTGGCCTCTCGCCACAGACGGATTTCCATCACCGGGTCGGGCACGAAGCCGCTGTCGAAATTAGCCATCGCCATCATCAGGCAGCACGGGCCGCAGGTGAATTCGCAGGTCTGCTGGTAGAACGGCACCTTGGTGGCGATCGGGGTGTCGCCACGCAGCGTCTTTTCATAGCGCAGCGCAGTCGCACCATCCTCGTAATAGTCGGGCTCACGGCCTAATTTGCGATAGCCGGCCTGCTCGTAGACGCGGATGGCGCGGTCATTGTCCTCGCGCACTTCGAGGCGCAGCAACAGGCGGTCGTGCTCAAAGGCCGCATCCTCCGCCGCCGCCAGAAGCTGGCGGCCGATGCCGAGCCGGCCGAAGAAGGGGCTGACCGCGATGGAATAGAGGCGCGCCACGCCGCTGCCCTTGCGAAACAGCACCACCGCATAGCCGGCGACGCGTCCCTCGTTTTCAGCCACCAGCATCTTGGCCGTCTCGCGTTCGATCAACTGGCGGAAGGAGCGACGCGACAAGCGATCGCTCAAGAACACCGCCTTTTCGATGGCGGCGAGGTCATCGACGTCTGATGCGCGGGCCTTGCGGATCTCGGCAGGCATAAGGGCTTGGGAGAACCTCGATTGAGTTTGTGGAAACGGCCCCGGCAAAAAACGGACGCCAGCCGGAAATGCCAGCATCCATCAAGCGCTATCGCTCCTTGATTAGGGCCGAATTGTGACAGTTTCCGCATCGGCAAGGAAGGGCGGAATCTTTGAACAGCATCCTTGTTTTGAAAGACCGCCGGCTGCCTGAAGCGTCTCGCGCCGAGGCAGCCGGTTCAGCTTGAAATGCCGGCCACAAGCTGGCCATAGGCGCTCTTGGCCACCGCCGACAGGCGCTCGGGCGGCAGCGAGCCGACGACGGCGCAGCCATAGCCCTTGTCGAGCCAATAGACAGCCTCCGGGCCATCGGCCTCGGCTGTGTAGGTGCCCCTGGTCGTCGCCGACGATTCGGCGGTGACGAACAGCGAGATGCGCTCGCCCTTGGCATCTTCATAGAGCAGCATGGCGGCCTTGCCCTGGCCTGCCGGCAGCAGCCGGCCGCCGACCAGTTCGAAACCCTCGCTGGCCAGATCAGGCGCCACCAGCTTCAGCCCGATGCGGTCGGAGAGCCAGGTCTGCAAATGGTCCTTGTCGCTTGCCGGAACTTCGACCGCGTGGCGCTTCTCGGCGGCGTAGATGACATGAGCGGCGATCGCCTGCTCGGCGAGCAGGTCGTCGCTTTCGTCCGTCTTGCCGATGCCATCGATGCCGGCGACATAGCCGCCAAGCCCGCCAACCGCGAGCACCACGGCGGCAGCCGCTGAAAGCCACCAGCGCGAGCGCCAGGCAGGCGTTCTCGCTGTCGCTTCACCGAATACCGCCTGACGCAGCCTGGCCGGCACCGGCTCGTCCATCACGCCGGCAAAGGCCGAGCGAAGTGCCGCACGATCGGCGATGTAGCGCGTGGCCCTCGCCTTCATCTCGGGGTTGGCTTCAAGCCAGGCGTCATAGGCCATGCGCTCCTCGCCCGGCAGCTCGCCATCGAGGGCCATGTGGATATCGCGTTCGGAGAAATCGCGGCGGGTCATTTCTCGACCACCCTTATCGAGCGGCGGCGCGCCGTATCGTCGAGCAGCCCACGCAGTTCCTCGCGGCCGCGCGCGATGCGAGACATCAGCGTGCCAGCCGGCACGCCGAGGATGTTGGCTGCCTCGGCGTAGGAAAAGCCTTCGATGGCGACCATGACCAGTGCGGCGCGGCGATCGGGGCTGATCGCCTGCAAGGCATCCATGATCTCGCGCGAGGCAATGGTTTCGACCTGATCGGCGGGCGCGGACTGGGCTTCGCCGGCTTCGAGAGGCAGGATCGCCGCCTCGCCGCGCCGGTTGACCTTGCGCATCTGGTCGATGAACAAGTGATGCATGATCGTAAACAGCCACCTCCGGGGGCTTTCTCCAGTCTGCCAGTTGTCGAGCCGCACGAGTGCCCGTTCCAGGCAGTCCTGGACGAGATCGTCGGCGGAATCGCGGTCGCGCAGCAGCGAGCGCGCGTAGCGCCGCAGCCGTGGTATCTCGCTCAGGATTGCTGCCTTCTTGTCGTCCATGACCACTTGTTTTCGAGGTCGCTTTCGTCCCGATAAAACGCGCCTTGTCGGCGCGGCGCAAGCAGTCAGCACGAAACGGACCACCCGCTCCGGTTTACCCAAGCAAAGGAATAACGCCAGCGGGTGGCGGTTTATTCCCGTCAATCAACGAGAAAGCCGAATTATCTCAAATCCGTAAGCATGAAATCATTGCCCTTGTAGAGCAGCGGAATGGCGAGCGCCTTCGCACACGCATAGGCAAAGCAGTCGCCGAAATTGAGATCGGCTTGATGGCCGACGGCCTTGCCATAGCGAGCGCTGGCATCGATAGCGCGCGAACCGATCTCCTCGCCGATCGATACATTTTCTCCGCCAATTTCCACGATCAGCCGATCCACCAGATCGCGCGCCGTCAGCAGGGCTTCAGAGGTCGGCTTGCGGGAACCGGCGCCGGCACGCGCCAGAGCCTGCGTCGCTTCAAAACGAACCATGGCGGACACGTAGAAGTCGACCGGTTCGGAGAGCTGTTTGGACAATTCCTCCCAGCCCGGTTCCTGGTTGAGAATGGCGACGATCACCGAAGCGTCGACGAACATCAGTCTTCCCACA
Organism: Mesorhizobium sp. ORM8.1; assembly: GCF_053005525.2. Classification (NCBI taxonomy): domain Bacteria; kingdom Pseudomonadati; phylum Pseudomonadota; class Alphaproteobacteria; order Hyphomicrobiales; family Phyllobacteriaceae; genus Mesorhizobium; species Mesorhizobium sp. ORM8.1. The sequence goes on from NZ_CM132600.1 coordinate 1,267,082, forward strand.
GTTCATCGGTGAATTTCTTCATGTCGAAGTCGGGATTGGGCAGACCGAGCTTCTTCGCCTCCGCCTGCAGCTTAGCGATCCGGTCGCGCAGCGGCACTTTGGCGCGATGGCGTTCAAGCTCGTGCAGTAGGGCTGTCCGCACGGCTTCGGTTTTGCTCGAAGCATTGGTCTCGCGCTGCAACTTTGTCGCCAGCGCATCGACCTCGTCGTCGCGAATGTAGAGCGGCATATGAATATCTCCCGGCGAATATTCATATATTCCATTTTGGATATTCAAACAAGCCGAGAGGGCATCACTCCTCTTTCGCCGCCTTGGTCAACAGCCGCTGATAGAACAACCCGATGCCGATCAGCACGGCGCCGAGACCGATGAAGGAGAGAGCGCGCAGCACGCCTTCGAGCTCCGACATATCAAACAGGAACACCTTCACCACGGCGACCGCAATCAGCGCGGCGGAAGCGATGCGCAACACCTGCGACTTCAGCCAGACGCCGGCGGTGAGCAGCGCCACGCCAATGACCAGCCAGAGCGCGGAATAGGTGTAGGTCTCGAGCTGGCTGAGGCCGCTCCACAGGGCGATGAATTCGCCCTTGAAGACGCGCCGCACCGAAAGCGTGGCATAGGCGAAGGCAAGCAGCGCCGCGACCAGCGCCAGCATCGCGGCGTACCATTTCGGGCGCTTGTCGCGGACATAAAACGCCAGCGCTCCGGCCGCCACCGCCGGCAGCAGATAGGCGATGAACAACAGGTTGAAGACCGGGATTGTGCCGGTCGACTCATCCGTCAGCAGCGGGTTCAACACAATGAAATGCTGGACGGCGATCAGGCCGGCCGAGACCACGCCGACGGCCATCGAGCCATAGCGCAGCACCGAGCTCGGCGAGCGCATGTCGATGGCGACGAGTATGGCGCCGGCGCCGAGCGCAATCAGCGTGTAGATCGCCTGTTCGGCAAGGGTCACGGTGCCGGTGTCGATGACGCCGCCATGCATGGCGTGGCGCACCAGCATCGCAATGGTCAACAGCGCAAACAGCGCCGAGGCCGCCTCCATGGCGAGGCGCGGCCGGCCATTGGTGGTACGGGCGAGCTGCCAGGCGGCAAAGCCGAAGGCGAGCGCCGGCACGCCGTAACCCAAGAGCAGCCAGTTGAAGACGGGCGTTCTCGACAACGCCGCCGCGCCGACGATGGTCGGGTCGAAGGCGATGCGGCCGAGCACGGCGACCGCGGCACCCACCGCGATCCAGCCCAATACGGGATAAGAGCGCCAGCGCGTCGCCAGCGCCGGCACGATGGCCGCGGCGCCGAGCAGCACGGTGGTCCAGCCGGAGCCGAAGGCCATGTGCAGCATCAAGAGGCCGGCAAGACCGGCGCCGGCCAGTGCGAAGGACACGGCCAGGCCGCCGGCAAATCGCGGTTCTTCCGCCCGCGCGATCCATTCGCCACCGGCGGCGAAGGCAAGCACCAGGAGCAGCGCCGGCAGCGCGTAGCCAAGGTCGCGGTCGATATCACCGAAGGTGAACCACAGCGCCATCAACACGACCAACGGGACAATGACGCCCCACGCCGCCCAGCAAGCCGCGCGCATGCGAGCCGTGACGACGAAGCGGCGTGCCGCCCAGAAGCCGGCGGTCAGGAAAATCAGGGCAAGCACAATGCCGATACGGAACGTCAGCGTGCCGGGCGCCGCCAAAGGCTGGGCGCCGAGCCCGACATCGAGCGCATCGGCGCCGACAGTGGTCGGCGGAATGATGCCGAGATAGATCATCACCGTGGCCAGCCCGGCGGTGAAGACAAGCGGCATCGCGCGCGGCCGGTAGAACGCCACGCCGACCAGGGCTGCCAGCAGTATCGCGCCATGCAAGGCATCGCCCGCAGGGGCAAAGGCCGGATCGACGGACAGGCCGAGCGCACTCAACGCAATGAAGAATCCAGGCACGATCGACGGCCAGTCGAAGCCACGCTCGGTATCGTCCCGCGCGGCCAGCCAGACGAGGGCAAGCACGGCAAGCGTGGCCAGGCTGATGAACAGGATCGAGGCGAGGTTCGCATCCGGCGCATCGCTCATGTAGAGGATGGTCCAGATGCCGCTGCCGGCGAAGGCCGTGGCGACCAGCGCCCTCCAGTTGCGAATGCGCGCGACGGCCGCGGTCGCGGTGAGCACGATCGCCAGATAAACGAACAGCGCCCAGGGATTGGGTGCTTGCGAGGAAACCAGCGCAGGCGTGACCATGGCGCCGACAAGGCCGATGCCGGCGAGCGCCAGGCCATGCATAAGCGAAGCGGCAATGGCCGCGATACCAATGGCGCCGAGCAGCGCGAAGGCCAGCGCCGGACCGATGAAGCCGTAGATACCGTGCGCGGCATAGACCGTGCCGAACAGGATGAAGGCCCCCGCCCCGGTCAGGATCGCCGGAATGTAGGCGCCGGCCGCACCTTGCACCGGTACCTTGAAGCCGGTGCGGCGGATGAATTCGGCGCCGGCAACCAGCACCAGCCCGAGGATGCCGGCCATGATGAGGCGCACGCCAGGACCGAAAATGCCGGCCTCAATCGTGTAGCGGATCAGGAACAGGCCGCCCAGCGCCAGCGCGATGCCGCCGACCCAGACCGCCCAGCGAGTGCCGAGCGCCGTCTCGACATCGGTTTTTCTCGCGGCCTGTGCTGCCTCGACAGGTGTGGCAGGCTCTTCCGGTTTGGCTGGTTCGGTGGAACCTTCCGAACCCGCCTCGCCCTTCGTCCCAAGTCCAGCTACAGGCTTGTCCTCGGCGAACCCCGGCTTGGCCACGTTCTCGTCTTCGGGCAGAGCGGCGGCGGCTGCCGAGGCCAGCTTGGCTTGTTCGGGCGCGGCTTCCTGCGCAGCTTCAGTCGACTTGGACGCAGGGAGCGCAGTCCCTGCGGCAACAAGGCCTTGCAGCGTGGTGAGCTCGCGTTCGACCAGGGCAATGCGCTTCTGGAGACGCGAAACGATGACGAACAAGGCAATGACGGCGGCAATCGCGATCAGGCTGAAAAACATGGCGGTTTCCCCTCAAACCGGACCAGCGGTCGCCGGCAAATAAGGCCGACAAATACGGCAATGAGACGGCTATCCAAATCAGCGCCTTGCCGGCCAGCAAGATCGAGCATGTTTCGATGCCGGTTGCCAGCAACCGCCGGCCTTATCCAATGCCAATGCGCCGACGGGGCCGCGCTTTTCCAATGAAATTGCCCACCATCCGCCGCGAAATACTCGTGCTATTCTCGAAACGTCCGGAAACCGCGATGAGGACTGCCGATGCCGCGGCGAAGCGCTGGCCTGCTGATCTACCGGCGCACCGCCGGTGTCTTCGAATTCCTGCTGGTCCATCCCGGCGGCCCGTTCTGGGCGCGCAAGGATGAGGGCGCATGGTCGATCCCGAAGGGGCTCATCGAAGACGGGGAAGATGAACTCGACGCCGCCCGGCGCGAGGCGCAAGAAGAGCTCGGCGTCAGCATCGACGGCGATTTCCAGCCCGTCGGCAGCTACAAGCAGCCGGGCGGCAAGATCGTGATTGCCTTCAGCGTCGAGGCCGATGTCGACATCAATGCCGTCAAGAGCAATTTTTTCACCATGGAATGGCCGCCGAAATCGGGGACCATCAAGGAATTTCCCGAAGTGGACAAAGCCGGCTGGTTTACACTGCCCGAGGCCGGCCTCAAGATCCTCAAAGGCCAGCTTGCCATCCTCGATGATTTCCTGGAGCGGCGGCGGAACGCCGATTAAAGTACCGCCTGGCTCAGCGCGCCAGATTGCCGGCCGGAAAGATCGAGCAGGTCTCGGTGCCGAAGGCGAGCAGCTTGCCGTTCAGATCCTTCAGCGTCGCTTCCGAAACGGCGAGCGTGCGGCCCTTGTGGATGACCTTGCCCTCGCAGATCACCTCGCCGGTCTTGGGCGTGATCGGCCGCGTCAGGTTCACCTTGAATTCCGCCGTCGTATAAGCCTCGCCCTTGGCAAGCAGGGTCTGCACGGCGCAGGCAAGGGACGAATCGAGCAGCGTCGCCGCCCAGCCGCCATGCACCGTGCCCAGCGGGTTGAGATGCCGCTCGCTCGGCATGCCGCGAAACACCGCGCGGCCTTCCGAGACTTCGGTGAGGGTGAAGTTCAGCTGAAACGAGATCGGCGGCACCGGGTATTTGCCGTCGATGATGCGCTGCAGCAGCTCCAATCCTGAGTATTTCTCGATATCCTCATGCGGAATGGTGCCGACGCCGAGCGGCGAGACCCGGCCGGGATAGATTTCCATGTCGCTTACCGTGCGGTCTCTCCGTTGCCTTGCACGGGAAGCGCGCTTGCCGACGCATGATGGCGGCGCAGCGCGCCAAGGAAGCCGGCGCGGTGATCCGGCGGCTCGAGGCCGCGCGGCTCGTAGACGTGGCGGGTGAAGAAGAAGCCGGTCAGCCGGAAAGCGTCCTCAAGCGCCGCCGCATCGGCACGCAGGCCGGCGCCGCGCTGCAGGAAGGCCGGCAACGCCAGCATCTTGTCATGCCAGGGCTCGCCCGCCGCGCGCGAGACGGCGCGTCCTGATTTCGGCGAGACATAGGCGAGGTCCTGCCTGGAGCCAGTCGCCACGCATTGGGTGAGGTCGAGGCCGAAGCCGAGTTCGTCGAGGATCAGCAGCTCGAAGCGCGCCACCAGTTCGCCGGCGGCGTCGGCATCGTCGAGATGCGAAATCATCACGGCGAGCGCCTCGTAAAGCCCGCCATGGGCGTCGCGCTCGGGCAGAAGCCTGAGATGCGCGGCCATGGTCTGCAGGCCGTAGACCGCGACCGCGCTGTCCATCAAACGGGCGGCGTTCATCTCGATGGCCTCGGCCTGAAACGTGCCGAGATGCTCGTCCAGCCGCGCCCGCCACAGAAGCTCGACGCGGTTGCCGGGCTGCAGCACCGGCTGCTGCTTGCGCGAACGGCCGCCGCGCACCAGGCCGAGATGGCGGCCATGGGCGCGCGTCATCACCTCGAGGATGGCGCTGGTCTCGCCATGCTTGCGGGTGCCGAGAATGATTCCCTCGTCGCGCCATTCCATGACCGAAGCTTTTCACTTCTTGCGTGGCGAAATCAAGTTTTGGCACTCAGCGGGGACTCTTCAGGCGCGCCGCTGCACAAGCAGCCACTTTCGGTTATATGAATTGGTTGTACATCGGGCCAAAGGAACGATCATGCCTAGGCGACCCAGCGCCAAAACCGATCAATTCAACGCCACGGCCGAAGCAGACGAGGCAGCCAAGGTGGCCGAAACGATCAAGTTGTCCGAGCGCGATTTCAACCGAATTCTCGAATTGCTCGAACGTAGTCCTCGACCTAACGCAAAATTGCGAGCTGCAATTGCGGCTCTTCCCGATACGATTTGATGCCGTCAGGATTAAGCTATTCACGTCACCAGCCGACCTTTGAGCCAAAGGCTTGCTTTAGCCTTCAATCACGCAAACTTCCTATGATCGGCGAGCACTTCGTCGATCACGCGGCGCTGCCTTGTGGCCTCGGCCTGGTTGGCGTCGTGTCCGGCGACCGTGATCAGCGCCTTCCATAGCGTCCAGCCGCGGCCGCGCGCCCAGGTCGCCTTGTCGACGGCGATGCGCTCGCGAAAAGCTTCCCGGCTGGCGCCTTCGAAGAAGGTCCAGGCGATGGCGAGGTCGCAGGATGGGTCGCTGACGCCGGATGTGCCGAAATCGATGATGGCGCTCAAGCTACCATCCGCGACCAGGAGGTTGCCCCAGACGACGTCGCCGTGGAACCAGACGGGCGAACGGTGCCAGTTGGCGGCAAGCGCTGCTTCCCAGACGTCCGTGGCGGCTTGCGTGTCGATCCTGCCTTCGAGCGCGGCGATGGCTTGCCGCGCCTCACCGTCATAGACGGTCAGAGGGCCGCCTCGGTAGAAATTATGCTGGCCCGGCGCAGGCCCGTCCGTTGGATCGATACGCCTCAGCGCAATCAAGAAATCGGCCAATGCGACCGCGAACGCCCGAAGATCCGTGATGTGCGCTGTCTTTGCCGTCTCGCCCTCGATCCAGCGGTAGACAGACCAATGCCAAGGGTAGTCTTCCGCCGGCTCACCCATCGCCAATGGTGTCGGTATTGGCAATGGCAGACGCGGCGCGAGCCTGGGCAGCCAGCGATGTTCCTTCTCGACTTGCAACGAATATGGCGCGGCGCTCGGCAAGCGCACGGTCATCTCGTCGCCGAGATGGAAGGTGCGGTTGTCCCAGCCACCGAAGGCCACCGGGGTCACCGGCAGATGCCGCCACTGCGGAAACTGCGCATCGACCAGGCGGCGCACGAGGTCCGTATCGATGGCTACTTTTGGCTCATGCATGTCGCTGCCCAGGATTGCCGGGCAGTTTTAAGCGACATGCATCAATGAGGAAACTCCAGCCCCATCTCGCGGTAGCGCTCGGGGTCGTCGCCCCAGTTCTCGCGCACCTTGACGAACAGGAAGAGGTGCACCTTCTGCTCGAGAATGCCTGCAATCTCCATCCGCGCCGCCTGGCCGATGGCACGGATCGTCTCGCCCTTGTGGCCGAGCACGATCTTCTTCTGGCTGTCGCGCTCGACATAGATGACCTGCTCGATGCGCACCGAGCCGTCCTTCTTCTCTTCCCATTTCTCGGTCTCGATATGCGAGGAATAGGGAAGCTCCTGATGCAGCCTCAGATAAAGCTTTTCGCGGGTGATCTCGGCCGCGAGCTGGCGCATCGGCAGGTCGGAGATCTGGTCCTCGGGATAATACCAAGGACCGGCCGGCAATGTTTCGGCCAGATAGTCGAGCAGATCCTTGCAGCCGGAGCCGGTCAGCGCCGAGACCATGAAGGTGCGCTTGAACGGCACGCGCTCATTCGCGGTCGCGGCGAGCGCCAGCAGCGCCTCGGGCTTGACCCGGTCGACCTTGTTGAGAATCAGCACCATTGGCTGGCGGACATCTTTCAGCCGCTCGAGAATGGCGTCGGCGTCGCCCTTGATGCCGCGCTCGGCGTCGATCAGGAGCAGCACGATATCGGCGTCCTTGGCGCCGCCCCAGGCGGTGGTCACCATCGCGGTGTCGAGCCGGCGCTTCGGCTTGAAGATGCCTGGCGTGTCGACGAAGACGATCTGCGCGTTCTCATGCGTGGCGATGCCGCGCACGATGGCGCGGGTGGTCTGCACCTTGTGCGTGACGATCGACACCTTGGCGCCGACGAGCCGGTTGACCAGCGTCGACTTGCCGGCATTGGGCGCGCCGATCAGCGCGACGAAGCCGGAGTGCGTTTGAGGGGTTTCGGGGGTTCGGTAGATTCTATTTCTGTCATGCCGCGTTCCATACGCCTTCGCGCAACAAGGGCAGCGGCTGCCGCTTGTTCCGCCTCGCGCTTGGAGCGGCCGCTGCCGATGGCCGGGGCGAAGGCGCCAACCTTGACGCTAACGGTGAACAGCGGATCGTGGTCCGGCCCTTCGCGGCCGTCGATCCGGTAGGCGGGAACAGCGCCGGCAGCCGCCTGGTGCGCCCATTCCTGCAATTCGGTCTTTGGATCGCGGCGCGCGGCACCGACCGCCTGCGAACGCGGTTGCCAGTAGCGGTGGATGAACGCGCGGGCAGCTTCGAGGCCACCATCCAGATAAAGCACGGCAATCAGCGATTCCAGCGCGTCGGCGCGCAGGTTGGTGCGCTTGCGGCCTTCGAGGTTGCGCACGTCCGAGCCGGCGCGGACCAGATCCGGCAGGCCGATCTCCTCGGCAATCTCGGACAGCGCCTCGGCATTGACCAGGGCGTTGAGGCGCAGCGACAGCTCGCCCTCGGCGGCATCTGGAAAGGCGGCAAGCAGCATATCGGCCACGACAAGGCCGAGAACACGGTCGCCCAGGAACTCGAAGCGCTCATAGTCGACGCCGGCATGGGTCGAGCGCGCGCTGGCATGGGTCAGCGCCCGTTGCAGGCGCTGGCGGTCGGTGAAGGCATGGCCGGTGCGCTCCACAAGCGCTTCGGCAAGGGCATCGGCGGTCAGACGCTTGTTGGGCGCCATGGCCTTAGTGAACGAAATTGAACAGGCGCCCGGCGCGCATCTCCGACGGCCACTTCCAGACTTCGAGCGGGCTGGCGCCACCGGCGATCGAGAAGAAGATGAGATTGGCGCGGCCGACGAGGTTCTCGGCGGGCACGAAGCCGACGGTGAAGCGGCTGTCGGAGGAATTGTCGCGGTTGTCGCCCATCATGAAATAGTGGCCGGGCGGCACGTCGAACTCGCGCGTATCGTCGCCAATCGAATTCGGCGTCAGGTCGAGCGTGTCATAGCTGACGCCATTGGGCAGCGTCTCGCGGTAGACATCGACGGGACGGTCGACCTCGGTGACATCGGGGTTGTCGATCTGGCCGGTTTTCACACGCGGCACGCCGACGCCGTTGATGAAGAGCTCGCCGTTCTTCATCTGGATCTTGTCGCCGGGTAGGCCGACGACGCGCTTGATGTAGTCGACCGACGGGTCCGGCGGGAACTTGAACACGACGACATCGCCGCGCTTGGGTTCCGAACCCCAGATGCGGCCGGAGAACAGGTTCGGGCCGAATGGCAGCGAGTAACGCGAATAGCCGTAAGCCCATTTGGTGACGAAGAGATAATCGCCTTCGAGCAGCGTCGGCCGCATCGACCCGGACGGAATGGAGAAAGGCTGAAAGAGCAGCGTGCGGATGACGAGCGCGAGCAGCAGCGCCTGGATGATGACGGAGAAGGTCTCGCCAAGCCCGCCGGATTTCTTCTCTGATTTTTCAGCCACGCTCATGTCGTCCTCGATTGTGCGTTCGTTCTATAGAGTCTCGGCGCGCGCTGGGCAACGTCATGCCGTCGTGGTCAGATGGAATCAATGTGGCGCTTGTTCGACCGGCACCGCCTCGATGATCACAAAGGCTTGAGCAAGCGGGAAATCATCGGTGATGGTGAGGTGGATGAGCGCGCGATGGCCCTTGGGCAGGATTTTTTCCAGCCGGACGGCGGCGCCGCCGGTCAGCGCCATGGTCGGCGCGCCGCTCGCCAGGTTGATCACGCCCATGTCGCGCCAGAACACGCCCTCGGCCATGCCGGTGCCAAGCGCCTTGGCGCAGGCCTCCTTGGCGGCGAAGCGCTTGGCATAGGACGCCGCGCGGGCCGCGCGCTTCTCGGACTTCGCCTGTTCGACCTCGGTATAGATGCGTTGGACAAAGCGCTGGCCGTGCCGTTCCAGCGACTTTTCGATGCGTCTGATGTCGATGAGGTCGCTGCCGATGCCGAGGATCATTGCGCAGGCACTTCGCGCCCGCCATGCCTGGCTTTCTCGGCCCGTTCGGCCATGCGTTGCTTGCGCCGTTCGCGAAACACGGTCATGCCCCAGCGCGTGATGCCATAAAAGACAAGTCCGAAGACCAGGCCGAGCGGCACCGCGCCGATCAGCATCGGTTCCAGCACCGGATGCCACAATTTGGCGAAGGAGAGCTTGTGCATCATTTCGCCGAGATGCTCGGGCGGTCCGTGTTTGGGCAGATGGTCATGCAGAATCAGCTTGCCGGTTTCCCACGACGCGCCCCACAGCAGCGGGAAGGTCAGCGGGTTGCCGAAGAACACCGCGCCAAGTGCCGCGGCCACCAGATTGCCGGCAATGATCCAGCAAAGCACCGCGGCAACCACGAAATGGAAGCCGAGCGGAAAGAAAGAGGCAAAGACACCCGCGGCGACGCCGGCGGCGACGGAATGCGGCGTCGCCTTCAGCCGCAGGATGCGCTTGGAGAAATATTGCACGGAACGCGAGAACGAGCGGCGCGGCCAAAGATAAGTACGCACCCGCTCAATCAAGCCGTCAGGCTTTCGGCGTCGAAAAAGCACTCTATTCCAGTTCCCGGTCCAACACCCGCCAGCCTGCCACCCGGGCCGGCCATGGATATATATCTTGCGCTTCGAGAGCGCACAAAGGCAATAACTACCTTGATATAGCGACGCCCAGGTCGCGCAACAACGAAACGTCGCCGCGATGGTCTGCCGCAGCCTGTAACAAGACCGTCATTCTGGCGAAACTGAGGAAAAGGCGGGATGCGACATTTATGATTACCATTCGACTGGCACGATCCGACGATGCCGATTCATTGCCCGCCATCGAGCAGTCCGCAGGGCTCGCCTTTCGCGCCATCCCTGAACTGGCCTGGCTTGCCGACGGCGACAATGCCAGCCCTCAGCAGCACCGCGCGCTGATAGACGAAGGCGCGTGCTGGGTCGCAGTCGATGACCGGGACCGGCCAATAGGGTTCCTGAACGCGGCGATCGAGGGCGCTGCGCTGCATATCTGGGAGGTTGACGTGCGCCTCGACCGACAAGGCTCGGGCATCGGCCGCGCTCTGGTCAACAAAGCAATCGAGGACGCCAGGCAGCGCGGGCTCGTGGCGCTCACACTGACCACGTTTCGCGAAATTGCCTGGAACGCGCCGTTTTATGAGACCTGCGGATTTCGCGTCCTGGAAGCCACAGAACTCGACACGCGGCTGGCTGGACTGCTGCGCGACGAAGCGGCGCGCGGCCTGCCAGCGGAGCGGCGCTGCGCCATGCGGCTCGCGCTCAGGTGACCATCCGGGCAGCTACCTCAGATATTCGCTGACCTCGACCAGATTATCGTCTGGATCGCGGAAATAAACCGATATCATCCTGCCCAGCGCGCCGATGCGCTCGACTGGACCGACTTCGATCGCCACGCCATTTTCTTCGAGGCTGGCGATAACTTCGGCAAGCGGCACCGCGGCAACCAGGCAAAAATCGCCGGAGCCCGGCGTCGGCGTCCTGGCTTTCGGGTCGAACGTACGGCCGACTTCGTGCAAATTGATCTTCTGGGCGCCGAACAGCAGCGCCGTCGGCCGGTTCGGCTCATCCAACCGCCGCATGCCAAGCACACGTCGGTAGAAGTCGCAGCTGTCCTCGACCGAGCGAACCGTCAGCACGAAATGATCGATGCCAGCGATCATTTTGGGGCCTCAAATGTTTCGACTTCCCGGCTTAACGGCGGGAATGGCGGCGAGTTCCGGCGGCAGGCGGTCGGCGGGATAGGCCGGCACTTCATATTCGGCCAGCGCGATCAGCGGCACGCCGACATCGGTCTTGCCGGCCGAGCGGTCGATGATGCAGGCGGCGGCCACCACCTCGGCGCCGAGCTCGCGCAGGCAGTCGATGGTCTCGCGGATCGACAGACCCGTGGTGACGATGTCCTCGACGATGACGACGCGCGACCCTTCGGCGATCTCGAAACGGCGCAGCCGGAACTCGCCCCTTCCCGTTCGACCCAGATCGCCGGTACGCCAAGATGGCGCGAGGTCTCGTAGGCCGGGATCAGGCCACCGATCGCCGGGCCGACGACATAGTCGATCCTGCCCGGCACCGACTTGCGGATTCTTTCAGCCAGCGCCTTGCACAGCCGCTCGGTCTTGTCGGCATGCATGAAGACGCGGGCCTTCTGCAGGAAGACCGGGCTGCGCAGGCCCGACGTCAGAATGAAATGCCCTTCGAGCACGGCGCCGGCTTCGCGGAAAATGCCCAGCACTTCATCGGTGTTCATTGTTCGCTCCATGTCCATGGTGAATGGTGAATGGTGAATGGTGAATGGTGAGAGCATCTTCTTCTACTATTCACTATTCACTATTCACTATTCACTATTCACTATTCACTATCCATTCACGCGCCGCGCATCGCTGACGCTCGAATTGTCCTTCAACTGCGACAGCAGCCGGTTGAGATGTTTCAGGTCCCACACTTCGAGGTCGATCAGCATCTCGGTGAAATCGGGCGCGGTCCGCACCATCGACAGCATGTGGATGTTGGCATCGTTGGACGCTACGACCTGGGCGATGTCGGCCAACGAACCCGGCGCATTGATGGCGGTGACCGAAATGCGCGCCGGAAACCGCTCCTTGGTCTGCTCGTCGATATCCCAGCGCACGTCGATCCAACGCTCCGGCTGGTCGTCGAAGGCCTGCAGCGCCGGCGACTGGATGGGATAGATGGTGATGCCGGTGCCCGGCTGGACGATGCCGACGATGCGGTCGCCGGGCACAGCCCCCTCCGGCGCGAAACGCACCGGCAGGTCGCCGCGTACGCCGCGGATCGGCACCGCGCCATCGCGTGGCTGGTCCTTGCCCTTGCGCGCGGCCCGCGTGCCGGGCATCTGGAACAGCATGCCGGCGGCGTTGCGGATCTTAGACCAGCCCTCCTCGCGCTGCTTGGGGGCGCTGACGGTGACGCGCTCGTCCTTGTAGTCGGGGAAGACCGCCTTCATGACGTCGCTCGAGGCGAGTTCGCCGCGCCCGACCGAGGCCAGCACATCCTCGATGTCCTTGCGCGCCAGCCGGTGCAGCACCGGCTTCAGGCTTTCCTTGGTGAAGGTCTTGCCGGCGCGCTCGAAGGCGCGCTCCAGGATGCGGGCGCCAAGACCTGAATATTGCTTGCGGATGGCGTTCTTGGTGGCGCGGCGGATGGCGGCGCGCGCCTTGCCGGTGACGACCACCGATTCCCAGGCGGCGGGCGGCACCTGCGCCTTGGAGCGTATGATCTCGACCTCGTCGCCGTTCTTCAGTTCCGTCATCAGCGGCATGATGCGGCCGTTGACCTTGGCGCCGACGCACGTGTCGCCGACATCCGTGTGCACGGCATAGGCGAAGTCGATCGGGGTCGCGCCGCGCGGCAGCGCGATCAGCATACCCTTGGGCGTGAAGCAGAACACCTGGTCCTGGAACAGCTCCAGCTTGGTGTTTTCGAGGAAATCCTCCGGGTTGTCGCCCTCGGCCAGTTGCTCGATGGTGCGCCGCAGCCAGGCATAGGCGTTGGTTTCCTTGGAAATCGAATGCGCTGCGCCATTCGTCTTGCCGCCGGTGTCCTTGTAGATCGAATGCGCGGCGACGCCGTATTCGGCTATTTTGTTCATCTCCTTGGTGCGGATCTGCAGTTCGACGCGCTGGCGCGACGGGCCGACGATCGTGGTGTGGATGGAGCGATAGTCGTTCTGCTTCGGCGTCGAGATGTAGTCCTTGAAGCGGCCGGGCACCATGGACCAGGCCGTATGGATCGCGCCAAGCGCGCGATAACAGTCCTCGACGGTGTCGACGACGACGCGAAAGCCGAAAATGTCGGAAAGCTGCTCGAAAGAGAGCGCCTTGGCCTCCATCTTGCGGAACACCGACCATGGCTTCTTTTGGCGGCTTTTCACGCTTGCTTTGATGGCGTGTTTTTCAAACAGGCCCGACAGCGCCGTCTCGATCTCCTGCAGCACGCCCTTGTTGCGCTCGAAGATCTCGGCAAGGCGAGCGGTGACGGCGCGATAGGCTTCCGGGTTGATGTAGCGGAAGGCGATCTCTTCCAGCTCCTCGCGCATGCCTTGCATGCCCATGCGCCCGGCCAAAGGCGCGTAGATGTCCATCGTCTCCTCGGCGATGCGCAGGCGCTTGGCCTCCGGCATATGGTCGAGGGTGCGCATGTTGTGCAGGCGGTCGGCGAGCTTGACCAGAAGCACGCGCACATCTTCCGAGATCGCCAGCAACAGCTTGCGCAGGTTTTCCGCCTGCTCGGCCTTCTTGGAGACGAGGTCGAGCTTCTTCAGCTTGGTCAGGCCTTCGACCAGCTTGCCCATTTCGGGGCCGAACAGTTCGTCGATCTCGGCCCTGGTCGCGGTCGTGTCCTCGATCGTGTCATGCAGCAGGGCAACGGCGATCGTGGCCTCATCCATGTGCATGTCGGTGAGGATGGCGGCGACTTCGAGCGGATGCGAGAAATAGGGATCGCCGGACGCGCGCTTCTGGTGGCCATGCTTCTGCATGGCGTAGACATAAGCCTTGTTGAGCAGCGCCTCGTTGACGTCAGGCTTGTAGCGCTGCACGCGCTCGACAAGCTCATACTGACGCATCATGGGCGGGATCTCGCGGTGCTGAAATGATTGATGCGCCGCACAAGCGTGCGACGCATCCCATAGATAGCCACGAAACCTACCAGACGGAAGTGCCGGATGCTTGATCCAGGCACGTTCCGCAAAGAGCTTTTCAGAATTCGCTCAGCCGAGTTGCATGGTGTGGTTTTCGAGAACCGGAGCGGAGCGGACATCAGGTCCGTGAGCACCGGCCTACGCCGACCGTAGCCTTAACTGCCACCCTATTTATGAGTGCTTCGGCCGGCGAAGGCCGGAAGCGCAGAAAACCGCGCCAGGCGGCCGGCTGAGTAGAATAATCAAAAGCTCTTAGTAGTCGTCGCTCTTTTCCGGCGGCACCAGACCTTCGATGCCGGCGAGGAGGTCTTCCTCGGTCATGCGGTCGAAGGTGATGTTCTCCTCGGCGTCGTCGGTATCGGCGGCAGCCACGGGGACGCCGGTCTGATCGGCGATCGCCTCGCCTTCGGCTTCCGGCTCGTCGACCTCGACATGCTTCTGCAGCGAGTGGATCAGGTCTTCCTTGAGGTCGTCAGGCGACAGCGTCTCGTCGGCGATCTCGCGCAGCGCAATGACCGGGTTCTTGTCATTGTCGCGCGGGACGGTGATCTGGGCGCCCTGGCTGATCTGGCGGGCGCGGTGGCCGGCGAGCAGCACGAGCTCGAAACGGTTATCGACCTTGTCGATGCAATCTTCAACGGTTACGCGGGCCATGGACTGCCCCTTTCATGCGATGGATTTGATGGAAAGCTGGCGCGCTCCATAACGCGGACGCCACTGAAATACAAGCTTTATGGCGCCGGCCTTCCCCTCGCGAAGCCTGCCAGGCCCAATATCGCGCGCCGCGCTATGACCCCGTTCACATAGGCGCGATCACAATTGCTTGCAATCAGCGACCGCGCCCTTGGATATCCATGAATCTCGCGTTATTTCGAATAGGGTGGTACCCGGGCCCATTTGTCGGACCTATTCGTCAAGCGCTTTTAGACGACAGACATTTTTGAAAGGGATATTTTTGCATGTTCGATCCCCGTGAAAAGATCGCTCTTTTCATCGACGGCGCCAATCTTTACGCCACCTCGCGAGCGCTGGGCTTCGACATCGATTACCGCAAGCTTTTGTCAAGCTTCCAGAAGCGCGGCTATCTTCTGCGCGCCTATTACTACACCGCGCTGGTCGAGGATCAGGAATATTCCTCGATCCGACCGCTGATCGACTGGCTGGACTATAACGGCTTCAAGGTGGTGACCAAGCCGGCCAAGGAGTTCACCGACTCCACCGGACGCCGCAAGATCAAGGGCAATATGGACATCGAGCTCACCGTCGATGCGCTGGAGCTCGCCGATGTCGTCGACCACTACGTCATCTTCTCCGGCGACGGCGACTTCCGCACCCTGGTCGAAGCGCTGCAGCGGCGCGGCCGCAAAGTGTCGATCATCTCGACCATGGCCTCGCAGCCGCCGATGATTTCGGACGATCTGCGCCGCCAGGCCGACCATTTCATCGACCTGATGACGCTGAAGAGCGATATCGGCCGCGATCCGTCGGAACGGCCGGTGCGCCGGCCCGAACCCGCCGAGGTCGACGAGGACGATTATTGACGGGCGGCGGCCTTGACCGCCGCGCCCTCCCCCGAACCCGACCGCAACTGCCCGCTTTGCCCGCGGCTGCACGATTTCATCGCCAGCTGGCGCCAACGCGAACCAAGCTGGTTCAATGCGCCGGTGCCGAGCTTCCTGCCGCCGGAGGGTGAAGCGTCGGTCCGGCTGCTGATCGTCGGGCTGGCGCCCGGCCTGCGCGGCGCCAACCGCACCGGGCGCCCATTCACCGGCGACTATGCCGGCGACCTGCTCTACGGCACGATGATCGCGCATGGTTTTGCGCGCGGTCAATTCAAGGCGCGGCCCGATGACGGACTTCAGCTTGTCGGCACGGCGATTACCAACGCGGTGCGCTGCGTGCCGCCGGAGAACAAGCCTGTCGGCGCCGAAATCACCACATGCCGGACGTTCCTGAAGCCCACCATTGCGCGCTTTCCCAATCTGCGCGCCATCCTGGCGCTGGGCTCGATCGCGCATCAGTCGACGGTGCGGGCGCTGGGCGAGCGCGTCGCCGCCATTCCGTTCCGGCATGGCGGGTGGCAACAGGCTGGCGGCATCGCGCTGTTTTCCAGCTATCACTGCTCGCGCTACAACACCAATACGGGCGTGCTGACGGAAGCGATGTTCGTCAGCATCTTCAAGGAAATCGCCGCTTTCCTGCAACACTGACATGGCGAGCCGCCAGTCTCATACGGGCAGCAGCGCGTCGGGCTTCACGTCGGCGATCGACGCATAGGTGTGGGTCTCCCGAACGCCTGGAAGCGGCAGGATCACGCGCTTGAGAAAATCCTGATAGGCGGCCATTTCCGAAATGCGCGCTTTGACCAGATAGTCGAAGCCGCCGACAACCATGTGGCACTCCAGCACTTCCGGGGCCTTGGCCACCGCCTCGGCGAAGCGGTCGAAAACATGTGGAGCCGTCTGATCAAGCCTGACCTCGATGAAGACCAGCGTGCCCCTGCCGATCTTTGCCGGGTCGAGCACAGCCCTGACCGCGGTGATGAACCCTTCCCGAAACAAGCGCTTCACCCGCTGGCTGGCGCCGGTCGGCGACAGCCCGACACGGGTGGCGAGATCAAGCGTGGTGCGGCGCCCGTCCTCCTGCAGCAACTGGAGAAGGCTGCGGTCGATTGTGTCGAGATCGCTTGCTTCAGGATTCACGCTTGGCTTGCCTCTTCCTGGTGAATTTCACTTAACGGATCGCAAAATAGCGTATTTCATCGCCGGTTTTTCAACAATAGCCTGCGATCGACCAAAGTGGCAGGCACAACGAGCATGACGGAAGACCGAAGCGCAAAGGCGGCAATTGTCGCGGGGCTGGCGATGGTCGGCATCTACGCCGTGCAGTTTGTCGCCGCCCGTTTCAGCCTCAGGGAGCATCTTACGGCGAGCGACCTCACGGTTCTGCGCTTTGGCGGCGCCGGTGTGGCGCTGCTGCCCTTCGTCTGGCGAGGCGGCATGGCCGTCGTGAAGACCTTGGCCTGGCCGCAAGCCCTGGCGCTGGCGGCATTGGCCGGGTTGCCCTATCCGATCATCATCAATTGGGGGCTGACTTATGCGCCGGCTGCCCATGGCGCGGCGCTTTGCCCGGCTTCGATCGTCTTCTTCTCGTTCCTGCTGGCGCAAGTCACCGCTTCCGACAAACCCTCTCGACAACGCGGCATCGGCGTTGCCGCCGTCGTTGCAGGGTTGGTGTTGTTCATCTCGCCCGCTCAACCCAGCAGCGACATGAAGGATGTGTTGTTCGGCGATCTTCTGTTCGTCGGGTCGGGCGCGATGTTTGCCGCCTATGCGGCGCTGATACGGCGATGGCGCGTGGCTCCGGTTGCGGCGACATCCGCGGTCGTGCTGCTGTCATGCCTGCCGCTGCCGCTTTTGTATGTCTTTGCGCCAAGCGGCCTTCATGCCGCGGCAGCCACCGAGATCGTCGGCCAGATCGTCATCCAAGGCTTCCTGGCCGGGGCAGCCGCCATGTTCCTTTACACCTACGTCGTGCGGCAACTCGGTTCGCAGACGGCATCCTTGTTCATGCCTTGCGTGCCGATCGTCACCGTCATGATCGGCATCGGCGTGCTTGGAGAAATGCCGACGGTCGCCCAGTTCGCCGCCATCATGATCATGGCGGCGGGTATGGCGCTGTCAGCGCTGGCCAGACCGATCGCGGACGCCGCCTGACGGCGCGATCATACGAAGCCGGCAAATGAAATGGCCTGCCCGTTCAGGGAGATGGCGGCGTTTGCGCAGAGGCTGATTCAGGCGCAGCGAACAGCTCGGCCAGCTTCTCACGGTTGCCTTTCAGCACGTTGAGGTCGACATCGCCTTTGATGCCGTCGACCCGGCCCCTATTGTGATACTGCCAATAGATCCAGTCATTCTCGCTCGGCCTCTTTGCCAGAGACCGCAGCCAGCGCTGGCGCGTGATGATGCTGCTGGAATAGGCGTCGGCCGCCTCATCGGTCAGATAGAAAATCGCCTGCTTGCCGAACGCCGTCTCGACCGGGCCGAGGAAAGCGGCAAGCTCGGTGTTCAACTGCTCCGGAGACGGGCGCTGCGGGCAGTTGCCGCCGAATTCGATGTCGACCACCGGCGGCAAGAGCGGCTCGCCGCGCGGCACCACCGCGATGAAGTTCCTTGCCTGGTCGGCGCCTGGGCGGCAGAAGGTGAAGAAATGATAGGCGCCGACCGCCAGGCCGGCCGCGCGGGCTTCGTGCAAATTAGCGGCAAAGGCAGTGTCGACATGGCTGCCGCCTTCGGTCGCCTTGATGATGGCGAAGGCAACGTCGTCGGCCGCGACACGCCGCCAGTCGATCTTCCCCTGGTGATGGGAAACGTCGATGCCCCGGATAGGGAACTCTGTGCGGTCAGGCGAAAAGCCACGAAACCAGAAGAACGCGCCCGCGAGAATTACACAGGTGACAACCGCGACAGCAAGGCCCCAGAAAACAATCCGCTTCCCCAAGACCATCCCCGTCGGACCTAATGTTTGTCACGAACCGGAAGACCCACCGGTGGCTTTTTTCAGGCGGCCGGATGCCGGGCGCCTAGCCGCGCTCCTTGAGCAGGCGGCCCTTCTCGCGCGACCAGTCGCGCTGCTTCTCGGTCTCGCGCTTGTCGTGCAGCTTCTTGCCGCGGCCGACGGCGAGCAGCAGCTTGGCGCGGCCCTGGTCGTTGAAATAGATTTTCAGCGGCACCAGCGTCATGCCTTCGCGCTCGATGCTCTGCGAGAGTTTTGCCATCTCGCGCTTGTTGAGCAGCAATTTGCGGCGCCGCCTGGGCTCATGGTTGAAGCGGTTGGCCTGCAGATATTCCGGCAGATAGGAATTGATCAGCCAGATCTCACCACCCTCCACCGAAGCATAGCTGTCCTGGATATTGGCCTGGCCCTGGCGCAGCGATTTGACCTCGGTGCCGGTCAGCACCAGGCCGGCCTCGATCGTGTCGAGCACCTCATAGGAAAACCGCGCCTTGCGGTTCTCCGCAACGGTCTTGTTGTTGGGATCGGCTTTTTTGACTTGATTCATGATGTGGAGAGGTGGCGCCTCATCCCTAATTTATCAAGCCGGCGTGCTTCATGGCCGCATCGATCTTCTCGGCGGTCGAAGCCTCGACCGTCACCAAAGGCGAGCGCAGCACATTCTCGATCTTGCCGAGCTTCGCCAGCGCGTATTTGGCGCCGGAGACGCCGGGCTCGATGAAGATCGCCTTGTGCAGCGGCAACAGACGATCCTGCAGTTCCAGCGCCTTGGCGCTGTCGCCGGAGAGCGTGGCTTCCTGGAATTCGGCGCAGAGCCGCGGCGCGACGTTCGACGTCACCGAGATGGCGCCAACGCCGCCATGGGCGTTGAAGCCGAGCGCGGAGGCATCCTCGCCGGAGAGCTGGATGAAATCCTTGCCGCAGGTCATGCGCTGTTCCGACACGCGTTCGACCTTGCCGGTCGCGTCCTTGACGCCGACGATGTTCTTGAAGTCGTGGCGCAGCCGGCCCATCGTCTCGGGCGTCATATCGATCACCGAACGCGGCGGGATATTGTAGATGATGATCGGCAGCTTGGTCGCCCGGGCAACAGCGGCGAAATGCTCGTAGAGCCCGCGCTGGGTCGGCTTGTTGTAATAGGGCGTGACAACGAGCGCGGCATCCGCGCCGACCTGCTCGGCATACTTCACCAGCCCAACCGCTTCCTCGGTGTTGTTGGAGCCGGCGCCGGCCACGACCGGCACCCTGCCCTTCGCCACTTCGATGCAGACCTTCACGACATGGCGGTGCTCGTCATGCGAGAGCGTCGGCGATTCACCCGTGGTGCCGACAGGGACGAGGCCCATGGTGCCTTCGGCGAGCTGCCATTCGACGAAAGCGCGAAAGGCTTTCTCGTCGAAGCGCCCGCTCTTTTCGAACGGTGTAACGAGCGCGGTCAGCGAGCCTCTCAGCATATCGTCCAAACTCCTTGGAATTCTGTTGGTTGGATGCATGTCACTATCCCAAAACCGGTTCCCACTTCTGGGCGACATGCATTTTCGTTGGTTTGATGTATGTCGTCGTCCCAGAACCGGTACCCACTTCTGGGCGACATGCATCGGTGTTTCGTCAATAGGGTTTGTTTGCGCGCCTTCTAACCGAAAGCGAAGCCGCGCACCATAGTCTCGACATGGTTCGGCGGCAAGGATCGCCATAGAGCCAGCAAGCGCAATTCGAACGGCCTCGATAACCTTTTGTTTACGAGCCCTTCACGACCTAAGTTTAGGCTTTGCATCGGGTTCTTGAGTGCCCGCGCCTGCTGACGATGTGCTAGGATTGAACAATGCCGACGAGGCGGCCTCATCTGTTCGCGCTTTTGGGCGCGATCGTCGCGCTGACGCCAACGATGGCGATCGGCGGCAGCGCCGACCTGCGCGTGACGGCCTCCATCCCGGCGCCCGATACGCCGCAAGCGCCTGGACAGGCACAGCCCGCTCCGTCTCCTGACATCACCCAACTGAAGAGCGGGCTCGACGCGCTGGCCGCCAACAACATCGTCGGTGCGCGCAATGCGCGCGACACGCTGCCCGCCACCTCGCTCGACCGGCACATCCTGGCCTGGGCGATCGCGCTTTACGGCGGCGACAAGGTGCCGAGCGGCGAGATCGCCGACGCAGCCAAGATGCTGCCGGGGTGGCCGGGCACCATCGCGTTGCGCAAGAACAGCGAGCGCGCGCTCTATCGCGAGAACCCACCGCCGCAAATGGTGGTGCAGGCCTTTGGCCGCAGCCAGCCGCTGACGCCGGAGGGCGTGATCATCCTTGCCCGCTCGCAAGTGGCGCTCGGCAATATGGCGGCGGGCGCGCGCTGCTGGCGCCGTTCTGGCGCACCGAGAAGCTCGAGGCCAAGGACGAGACGACAATCATCAAGGAGTTCGGCACGCTGATCCCGGCCGCCGACCATCGCTACCGCATGGAGCGGATGTTTTATGCCGACCGGCCATCCTCGGCATTGCGTGTCGCCGGCCTTGCCGGCGCTCAGCCGCTGGCGGACGCCTGGGCGGCCGCCGACAAGGGCGACAAGAACGCGGCCAAGCTTCTGAAGGCGGTCCCGGCGGCGCAACGCTCGGCCGGCTATGCCTTCGCCGAGGCGGAATATCTGCGCAAGCAGGAGAAATTCGCCGAGGCGGCGGCGATCGTCATGAAGGCGCCGACGAATAGCGATCTCGCTTGTCGATCCCGATGCCTGGTGGGTCGAGCGTCGCGTGCTGTCGCGCGAACTGGTCGACCAGGGCGACATGAAGACCGCCTACAAGATCGTTTCCATGCATGCGGCCGAAAGCCCGGCCAACGCCGCCGAGGCCGAATTCCATGCCGGCTGGTACGCGCTGCGCGGCCTCAACGATCCAGCGACCGCGGCCAGGCATTTTTCCCGTATCACCGAGCTCGCCCAGGGACCGGTGTCGCTGTCGCGCGCCTATTACTGGCTCGGCCGCGCCGCCGAAGTTGGTGGTCCGGGCAACGCCAAGGACTATTTCACCCGCGCCGCTGCTTACGGCACGACCTTCTACGGCCAGCTAGCCGGCGAGCGCGTCGGCATGCGCACCCTCAACATCGTCTATCCACGCCCAAGTGCGGCCGACCGCCAGAGCTTTGACGGCCGCGAGGCGGTGAGCGCGATCAAGCGGCTGCAGGAGGCGGGCTATGACCGCTATGCCGAGACGCTCTATCGCGATCTCGCCGGACAGCTGACCAGCCCTGGCGAACTGGCGCTGCTCGCGGTGCTGGCGGAGAAGCAGGACAATCACTTCATGGCGCTGAAGGTCGGCAAGATCGCCGCCCAGCGCGGCATCGATGTCGGCGCGCTGTCGCACCCGCTCGGCGTCATCCCCGATCTCGGCCAACATTTCCGGCTCCGGCAAGGCGCTGGCCTATGCCATTGCGCGGCAGGAAAGCGAGTTCAATGTCGGCGCGATTTCCAGCGCCGGCGCGCGCGGCCTGCTGCAATTGATGCCTGGCACCGCCAAGCAATTGGCCAAGAAGGCCGGCATGGCCTTCTCGCAGGCACGGCTGACGACCGATGCCGGGTACAATGCGACACTGGGCTCCGCCTTCCTCGGCGAACAGCTGGACCGTTTCGCCGGCTCCTACGTGCTGACCTTCGCCGGCTACAATGCCGGGCCCAACCGCGCTACGCAGTGGGTGGCCAAATACGGCGACCCGCGCGGCAAGGACATCGACGCCGTCGTCGACTGGATCGAACGGATTCCCTACACGGAAACAAGAAGCTACGTGCAGCGCGTGATGGAGAATTACGAGGTCTACAAGATGCGTATTTCAGGGAAGTACGACATTGTGGGCGATCTCGTGAACGGGCGGAGCTGAGGCGCTTCTTTCCTTCTCGCCCTTTTGAGGGAACGAGAAACCGCGCTTCCCGTTTGACGATTTCCGCCCTCGCCTGTAGCTGTCGGTCACCTCAGCGAGGAGCGGCTTCCCGATGGCCAACGGCCAGTTCTCCGATTTCTTCTACACGGCGCCTGACGGCCTGAAGCTTCACGCCAGAATCTATGGCGAGCAGAACGGCAGCCATTGGCCTGTGGCCTGCCTACCCGGCCTCACCCGCAACGCCCGCGACTTCCATGAGCTGGCGCTTTACCTATCGACGAAAGCGGAAACGCCGCGCAAGGTGGTCGCCTTCGATTATCGCGGACGCGGGCAGTCAGACCATGACCCCGATATCGGCCATTATACTATCGGCGTCGAAGCTGGCGACGTGCTGGCCGGTCTGGCGGCGCTTGGCATCGAGGGCGCCGCTTTCATCGGCACCTCGCGCGGCGGGTTGATCGTCCATGTGCTCGGCGCGCTGAAGCCGGCCGTGCTGAAAGCCATCGTCCTCAACGACATCGGCCCGGTGATCGAGGCGCAAGGCCTCGCCCACATCCGCGCCTATCTCGACCGCGCGCCGAAGCCGAAGACCTTCGCCGAGGTGGTGGATGCCCAGCGGCGAACCCATGGCGCGGACTTTCCGGCGCTGGGCGAGGCCGATTGGGCGCGCATGGTCGGCGCGATCTGCCGCGACACCGGTACCGGGTGGGCGCCGGACTTCGATCCCGCGCTGGTCGATACGCTGGCCGGCGTCGATTCCTCAAAACCGCTGCCGGATCTGTGGCCGCAGTTCGAGGCGCTCGCCGCCGTGCCGCTGCTTGCCATCCGCGGCGCCAACTCGAAATTGTTTTCCACAGCTACGCTTCACGAGATGCAGAATCGGCATCCCGCCATGCAAGCGATCATCGTCGAAGGCCAGGGCCATGCGCCCTTCCTGGAGACCGGCGATCTGCCGCAAAGGATCGCGGCCTTCCTCGATCGAGCCGAAAGACAAGTCTAAGAAAAGTAAAGCCCGAGACTAGATTAGCCCCGGGCCTATCATGGCAATATAAATTTGCCTTCGTCGGCGAGGCGCCCTCGCCTGACCTATTCGCCCTTCGAGCGCTTACGGGGCGCTTTCGCAGGCTCCGACCCACGCTTCTTTTTCGCTACCGGGGCCGGCGACAACGTGGTCAGAGGCGACGCAAATACGGAGCTTTCAGCCGAATGCGACGGCGCGTCAGCGCGTGGCTTCTCGAGAACGACGACACAGCCATCGAGATCATTGGTGGCAAGATGCGCGTAACGCATGGTCATCGACAGCGTCTGATGGCCGAGCCACATCTGCACGCGGCGGATGTCGATGCCGCCCTGGACGAGGCGCGAGGCGCAAGTGTGGCGCAGGATGTGCGGCACCACCTGTTCGTCGGCGCCGAGGCCGACTTCGGTCTTCGCCTCGTTCCAGATCGTGCGGAACTGCGCCTGGCTGAGCTTGGTGAACGGGCCCTTCGGCCGGCGTCCTTCGGTGTTTGGCGGCAGCTTGATGACTTCCTTGACGCGTTCGGTCATCGGAATGGTGCGGCTGCGGCCGGATTTGGTGATCCAGAAGGAGACGCGGTGCTCCTGGATGTCGTTCCAGATCAGGCCAAGCGCCTCGCCGAGGCGGCAGCCGCTGTCGACCAGGAAGACGGACAACCTATAAGCGTCCTCGCTACGGCTCCTGATCGCCGCGAACAGCCTTGCCTCTTCGTCCCTTTCGAGGAAACAGATCCGTCCCGCCCGCTCCTTCTGGCGGCGGAACTCGGGCAGGCTGTGGATATCTCCCATCTTATGAGCCTTGCGCAGCAATTTACTGAGGGCAGCCATCTTGCGATTGATGGTTGCGTTGCTGTTGCCGCGCTGGCGCAATGTACCGATAAGAGTGTCAAGGGTGTTCTGGTCAAAGGTACTGAAACGCTCTCCCAGAAGGAGCTCGTCTATTTCACCGATGAAAGAGCTGACATTGTATTTATGCCGGCCGTCATCCCAGAGTATATCTCGATAAGCTGCAAAAAGCTCCCCGATCCGATATGATCTTACTTCTCTGATCTTGTTGAACGTGTAGTTGAACTTCGAATTCTGAGAAGAAAAGAACGCAAATTGACCGGAGGCCTCGGCCTCTTGAACCGCTTCGTTCGACATTTTTAGCCACACCCCCTGTGGTTATGGGACCAGCCCTAACCCTTTGGAGGTGTCCTTTCAAGAGTTTTCGATCACGCAGTCGTGATTCCATCCACCGAGAGGCGAATCCCACGAACCGTCCTACGGGATCCTCAGCTTACCGTTTTACCCCCATCCTTTCGTTTGCGTTGACCAATCGCGAAAACAAAAAACGGCCCGAGCGTGTTGACGCTCGGGCCGGATTTCAAGTCTATCGAACCAGCCCTTAGAAGTCGCGCTGGAAGCGGAGGATACCGCCGACAGCGTTCTTCTTCGGCGCCGGATTGATCGGGAAGGCGCGGTTGATGTCGCCAGCGTGGTTGTAATCAACTTCCGCCGTGATCGTGAAGCCAGGAACAGCCGTGTAAGCAACGTTCGCCGCGATACCGAGGTTCTTCCAGTCGTCATACGAAGCCTGGAGGTTGAACGAAGTCTTCTCGTTGAACTTGTAGGTACCACCGCCCCACACTGCCCAGCTGCCGCCCCACGGCTTGTAGAAGCCGCGACCGTTCGAGAAGTCATCGAGGTGGTTCGTCGAACCGTAGCCAACCATTGCCCACAGCGAGAAGGCGTCATTGACGTTCACGTCCAAGCGGACCTTGCCGGAGACGGACTCGTAGTTGCTGTCATAGGCGATAACGCCGGTGACCGCACCCCAACCCTGAGTCCACTTCAAACCACCAACGATATGCGGAACATAGCTGTCGATCGTCGAGGAGCCCGAGCCTTCTTCCAACGAAGCCACGGCCGAGAAGCCGTTGCCGGCGTCGAAGTAGTACTGAACGACGTTGGTATCAAAGCCACCGTAAGGAACGAGGCGTGTCGTTGATGACGTTGCCGGCATAGCCGATGAACGTATCGAAAGCCGATCTCGTCCTTACCGACGCGCAGACCGCCGAGCTGGATCCAGGCGAAGTTCACCGACGAGTGACCACCAGCGTTAGGGAAGGTGGCAAACGGATTGCCGTTAGCGTCGCCGTAGCTGTTACCGAAGTTGAAGCGCAGCTCGGTGTAGGTCTTCAAGGTGCCGAGCTCGGTTTCCTGGCCGGTCCAGGTCTTGAACGAGAAACGGGCCTGCTTGTAGTAGGTCGAGTGGGTGCCGTCGCCCATCTTGTCCGCGACGTGGTTCACGCCGTCGAACGAGCTGGCGTCGCCCACGCCGATGTCATAGCGCAGATAGCCGCCGATGCGCAGGCAGGTCTCGGTGCCCGGGATGTAGAAGTAGCCGGCGCCGTAGACGTCGCAGATCTTGACGTATTCGGCCGGTTCCGGCTCGGCGACGGTCACCGCGTCGGCGGCGCGAGCACCGGAAACTGCGACGAGGGCCGCAGCTGAGCCGAGAAGAAGGCTCTTGATGTTCATTTTCTGACCTCCAGTCAAAAGTTAAAAAACGGGTCTGGGTATTTTTTGCTGAAGGACAGCGTTCCCTGCCCCATCCCCACTACCGAAAAAGATGCGCACCGCGCCGCTCCTTCGAAGCTGACATTACCCATGAGCCGGCGGCGTTCAACCACGATCGTACCGGCGCGAGCCCCATCCGGACGCTATCCCCGAGCGTTGTTGCACAAATGACACGATTTGGCCTCACTCAGAAAGCTCTCGTTAACCATTGGGGCCTGAGCAACGGTTGAATCCCGGCGAATCCGGCAATGAGCCGACGGAATTGCGGCGCCCGTGCGAGTCGCCGGCCAGGCCGTTGCCGCAGAATCGCCTTGCGAGGGAAGGCCTGTAGCGCCCAGCGCGGGGGAAAGATGGCGGAGAGGATGGGATTCGAACCCACGAGAAGCTTTTGACCTCTACTCCCTTAGCAGGGGAGCGCCTTCGACCACTCGGCCACCTCTCCGTTGCGCCGCTGGATAAAGAAAAGCGTGGGCACAATCAACAAGCCGGCGACATAATCGCCGAAAAATCATTTGGCCGGCAGCTTCGGAAGGCGGTGCGGCATCGGCATCGCATCGAACCAGACATGGCGAATCCTGACTTGTGGGTCCGTTTCGAGCCAGGCAGAGGCGTCTTCATTGGAGCGCCATCGCAGACCGGAAACCGGACACGCAGCCACCGGCATACGTCCTTCGCTCCGCTGCCCGGGACGAAAAATAGCGCAATAACAAGGCATTGCCTATGATTTTAGTCGAGGGCCGGCATCGCTTGCGTTCGATTCTGACTGGAGGTCAGAAAATGAACATCAAGAGCCTTCTTCTCGGCTCAGCTGCGGCCCTCGTCGCAGTTTCCGGTGCTCGCGCCGCCGACGCGGTGACCGTCGCCGAGCCGGAACCGGCCGAATACGTCAAGATCTGCGACGTCTACGGCGCCGGCTACTTCTACATCCCGGGCACCGAGACCTGCCTGCGCATCGGCGGCTATGTCCGTGAGGACATCGGCGTGGGCGACGCCGGATCGTTCGATGGCGTCAACCATGTTCCGGACCACATGAACGGCGGCGACCACTCGACCTACTGGAAGAACACCCGCTTCACGCTGAAGACCTGGACCGGCCAGGAAACCGAACTCGGCACCTTGAAGACCTACACCGAGTACCGCATCAACTTCGGCAACAACTATGGCGACTTCGGCTCCGACTTCGGGCCTGGCGGCACCTCGAATCCCAATCGCTTCGGCAGCGGCTGGGTCGCGGGCAACAAGAGCAGCGCGCTCGAATTCGCCTACATCCAGCTCGGCGGCCTGCGCGTTGGTGCCGACGAATCGGCCTTCGATACGTTCATCGGCTACGCCGGCAACGTCATCAACGATACGATCGTGCCTTACGGCAGCTTCCAGACCAACGTCATCCAGTACTATTTCGACGCAGGCAACGGCATCTCGGCCGTGGCTTCGTTGGAAGAAGGCTCCGGCACGGTCGGCACGATCGACAGCTATGTTCCGCATGTCGTCGGCGGCTTGAAGTGGACCCAGGGCTGGGGCGCCATCACCGGTGTCGTTGCTTACGACAGCAACTATGAATCGGTTGCCGGCAAGGTCCGTTTGGACGTGACCGTCAATGACGCTCTGTCGCTGTTCGGCATGGTTGGCTACGGTTCGACGAACCACCTCGACGATACGACCAACAACATTGACGCTCGCGGTCGTGGCTTCTACAAGGTGTGGGGCGGCAGCTGGGCTCTGTGGGCCGGCGGCACCTACAAGTTCAACGAGAAGACCTCGTTCAACCTCCAGGCCTCTTATGACGACTGGAAGGACATCGGTCTCGCGGCAAACGTTGCCTACACGATCGTTCCCGGCTTCACGATCACGGCGGAAGCCGACTGGCAGCGTGTTGGCCAGGGCGCTATCGACCACAACTCGGTGTGGGTTGCCGCGACCAAGAAGAACAACGTCGGCGGCCTGCTCCGCTTCCAGCGCGACTTCTAAAAAAGTCGCCTTAGCGAAAATCGAAACCCGGCGGGCAACCGCCGGGTTTTTCATTGCGTTTCAGGCAAGTGCTGCGCCTCTGGCGCAGAGCATGTAATCGATCAGGCGCCTGCACATGTTGCGACGGCCCCCGCTCGCTCCCGCGGTCGTCTTCGGACTGCCGTTATGATCCGGCCAGATCGCCCAAGGCCTCGATCAGCGGACGAATCGTGCTTCCGTAATTCTTCCAACGGTTCATCGATGAGCTGTAGATCGGCTGCCGGACCTGCCAGCGGCTGAAGGTGTTGACCGAGCCGCCCTTGTCAAAAAACCGCAAGCAGGCGTCGTCCCACGGCAGACCGAGGTGATCGATCAAGCGGTGCGATTGGCGCTCCTGATCGGAGACCAGATCCTCGTAGCGATTTTGCAGTATCTGCCCCGGGAAAACGCTGTCCCAATGACGCATCAGCCTATCGTATTCGCGATAATACAGCCCGAGCGATCGCAGGTCGGCGTTGTAGATGTTGTCGTCGTTGAAGTTCAGAAAATAGCACGAGATGCAATTGTCGATGGCATCGCGTCTGCAATGAATGATGTTGGCCCTGGGAAACAGCAGCCTGATCAGACCGATGAGCTCGAAATTATGCGGGAGCTTGTCGACGATCCTCAGAGCATCAGGCGCGTGTTGCCGGATGTGGCCGAGATATTCATCGGCCAGCGACTTTGACTGATCGGCGGTCATTTCCAGGATCGATTTGCGCAATTCCTCGGGAGAGCGCGTCCTGGGCGCGAGCCTGTTCGTGATGCGCCGGAGCTTCGTCAATTCGCCGGCCCCGTGAACTTGGGGATGGCTGGCGCAGATCTGCTCGGTCAAGGTAGTGCCCGAACGCGGCATACCGAGCACAAAGACGGGCACCTCCGAAGCGCTGCCATACCCCGACCTGGCCGCCAGCATTCGCGGACTGAACAGGTCGATCATGAAATCGATGCTGCGGCGATATTCATCGATATCGAAGCGCGTCGGAAAAAGCTCCTTGGCTTCGCGCAGATGATCCATCGCTTCTTCGTAACGCCGAAGATCATTGAGCACCTTGGCCGCAGCATAGTGAAGCCGCTGGATGCTTTTCCTATCAAGCATGGGGTTTGCAGTTTCGGCTAGAATGGCTTGAAGTTCGGCCGGCTCTTCAGAGAATTTTCGAATGCTGACCAGGCCATTATAGGCAGTGCCAATATCCTGGCGACGGCCGATCGCTTCCTTCATGTAGCGGGCCGCCTCATCCATACGGCCCAGACTGACAAGCGCGTTAGCGAGCCCCATCCGGACGGCGGGATGGCGATCGTCGATCTTGAGTGCCTTCTCATAAAGGGGCAGCGCGACATCGGCTTTGCCGAATTCCGTGTAGGCCCTACCCAATGTGCAAAGCGCCTCGACCCAGTCCGCTTTCAGTTTGCTGGCCAATTCAAGATACCTGATCGCGTCGTAATGCTCGCCGACCTTCAGGTACGTCTCCCCCAAGGTGAAATGATATTGCGGGTTTTGAGGCGCTTCCTTCACCGCTCGCTCAAAGCACCGGATGGCCATTTCGTCGTCGACGCCGCGCGCGAAGGTCCCCAGCAGATAGAGAGCAAGAGGATGTCGGGGCGAGTGAGCCAAGACGCGCTGGCACAGGTCCTCGGCTTCCAGCAGGCGGCCTGCCTGATAAAGGCCAAGCGCTTGCCTGAGCAAGGCGTCATCGGCGTGCGCGCTCAATTGCGGTTTCGTCTTGGGCTGTGCGGTTTTCGCCTGCGGGATTTTCGGTCCGGAGGAAGCTTTCAGATGCTTGGACCAGGCTGGCGGCAAACGATTGTTCATGGCGCCTCGCTAGCAAAAAGAGCCCGCAGAATCCAGCCCGGGCCACGATCCACGACCGACGCCTTGCACCCTTCAACCGCTCACGCTAGCAAGGAGCCTCCTTTCAAGCGAGCCCTTGCCATGCGCCAGCGTCCTCCCCTTACGCCGATCGTCGGCGCGCTTCCCACCACGGTGCCGTTCGTCGGTCCTGAAGCGCAGGAGCGCGAGCGCGGGCGGCCGTTCCGGGCCCGCATCGGCGCCAATGAGAGCAGTTTCGGGCCCTCGCCGCGCGTCATCGCCCGCATGGAGAGCGTCGCGCGCGACCAGTGGATGTATTGCGACCCGGACAATTACGAACTGAAGGTGGCGGTGGCCGCGCATCATGGTGTGGCCGTCGAAAACGTGGTCGTCGGCGAGGGCATCGACGGGCTGCTCGGCCTGGTGGCGCGCATGTATGTCGCTCCGGGCGACGCCGTCGTCACCTCGCTCGGCGCCTATCCCACTTTCAATTTCCACATCGCCGGCGTCGGCGGCCGCCTGGCGACGGTGCCCTATGCCAATGACAAAGAAGACCTGGACGGGCTTCTGGCCAAGGTCGTGAGCGAAAAGGCGCCGCTCACCTATCTCTCCAACCCCGACAATCCGATGGGCAGCTGGTGGGAGGCGCCCGACGTCACCCGCTTCATCGAGGCGTTGCCGCAAACCACCATGCTGGTGCTGGACGAGGCCTATGGCGAATTGGGGCCGGCCTCGGCGCTGCCGCCGATCGATGTGGCAAGGCCGAACGTCATCCGCATGCGCACCTTCTCCAAGGCCTATGGGCTCGCCGGCATACGCTGCGGCTACGCGGTGGCGGAAGCCGAGGTGATCCGCGACTTCGAAAAGATCCGCAACCACTACGGCGTCAGCCGCATGGCGCAGATCGCCGGCCTCGAGGCGCTGGCCGACCAGGATTATCTGCAGTCGGTGGTGGAGCGTGTCGCCGCGGGACGGCGGCGCATCGCGGCAATCGCCGAGCAGAACAGCCTGAAGCCGCTGCCTTCGGCCACCAACTTCGTCACCATCGATTGCGGCAGGGACGGCGCCTTCGCGCTGAAGGTGATGCAGAACCTTCTGTCGCGCGACGTCTTCATCCGCAAACCGATGGTGCCGGTGCTCGAGCGCTGCATCAGGGTCAGCGTCGGGCTCGACCATGAACTCGACATTTTCGCCGAGGAACTGCCGGGCGCGCTGGCAGCGGCTCGGGGGAATTAGGGCGGGCCGGCGGCATCCTGGAGATTTGCGAAGGCCGAGGTGGCGGCCAATCTCCGCGGCTTGATTGCCACGTGGTTCCCCCAATCCGTCGCTGCTTCGCAGCGCCACCTTCCCCCTCCGGAGGGAAAGGAAGGGAGCTTTGCTGGACGAGCGTTGACAGCAAAAAAGCTTGGCGCCTTTCCTCTACCCCGTCGATCGGGGAGAGGTGGCTCGGCGAAGCCGAGACGGAGTGGGGGTCGACTAGCGCAGCATTAGACAAAGCATGCGCCAAGCTGCCATGCACGCTATCGCCAAAGACCAGCCGCCTGGAAATGTGTGCATGCCGTAGCCCCTCGGGGGGAGATTGGCCGTCGCGAGTGCTTTCGCCAATAGCCAATGTTGCATTTGCCCGCTCCTGCGCCAGATTCGCCTTGAAGGACGGTGAAGGCGATGGCTGACCCGAAACGAACCGTCAGGACGCGCATAAGCGGCACCGTGCAAGGCGTGAGCTACCGCGTCTGGACGCGCGGCGAAGCCATGCGTCTCGGGCTGACGGGTTGGGTGCGCAACGAGCGCGACGGCTCTGTCACCGCGCTGATTGCCGGCGCCGATGCCGCGGTCACCGCGATGACCGAACGCTTGTGGCAAGGGCCGCGAGGCGCGCTGGTCTCGAAGGTCGAGGTCGAGGAAGCGACGGATGACACGCCCGTGGACTTCAGGATCATCGCTTAGCGCCATTCCTCGCCCCACGGCAGTGGAGAGGAATAACGTACCTTGCGCGCTTGAATTAATTGAACGTTCGTTTTATTAATGATGCAACATCGAGGAAGGCATGGCGCGCACCACAGGCTCCGACGGGGAAAAGACCGAAGCGGCCGTCCGCGAGGCGGCGGTCAGCCTGATCGCGCGCCTCGGCTACGAGGCGATGTCGATGCGCCAGCTGGCGGCGGAAGTCGGCGTGCAGGCGGCCGCGCTCTACCGTTATTTTCCAACCAAGCAAGACCTTCTGTTCACGCTCATGCGCGAGCATATGGAAGGCTTGCTGAAAGCCTGGGACGCGGCGCGTCCGGCCGGCGACGATGCGGTTGTCCGGCTTGCCGCCTTTGTCGAGAACCACATCGTCTTCCACATCGAGCGGCGCCACGCCACGCATGTCTCCAACATGGAGCTGCGCAGCCTGTCGCATGAGCGACTGACGCGGATCCTCAAGATGCGAACCGCCTACGAGAAGGAGCTGCGCGCGATCCTGCGCGACGGCGCCGAAGTGGGTCGTTTCCAGATCGACGATGTCGGCCTGACCGCCATGGCGCTGATCCAGATGATGACCGGCGTCATCGTCTGGTTCCGGCCGGGCGAGCGGCTGTCGGTCGCCGAAGTCACCGCGACATATCTTTCCATGACAATGCGGCTCGTCGGCGCGAAGACCGATACCTACAGCGCCGCGCGTCCTTTCGGACGCACAAAGGACGCTGTGGCAGTTTGAATTTTAGCGCATGATCCTTTCCGAAAATCGAAGTCGATTTTCGGGGTCATGCGCAAGGGAGGAAGCCCATGTACACCAATACGCTGAGCTTCGGGCATGATAGCGACATCGAGGCGCTGCGCGACACGGTAAGGCGCTTTGCCCAGGACAGGATCGCGCCGATCGCGGCCGAGATCGACCGCTCGAATGAGTTTCCGGCGCATCTATGGGCCGAGTTGGGCGCGCTTGGCCTGCTCGGCATCACCGCCGATCCGGATTTCGGCGGCACCGGCATGGGCTACCTCGCGCATGTCGTGGCGATGGAAGAGATTTCGCGCGCGTCCGCCTCGGTCGGCCTCTCCTACGGCGCCCATTCGAACCTGTGCGTCAACCAGATCAACCGCTGGGCAACGCCGGCGCAGAAGGAGAAATACCTGCCTGCGCTCTGCTCAGGCGACCATGTCGGCGCGCTCGCCATGTCGGAATCGGGTTCAGGCTCGGACGTGGTGTCGCTCAGGCTGCGCGCCGAAAAGCGCAACGACCGCTATGTGCTCAACGGTTCAAAAATGTGGATCACCAACGGCCCCGACGCCGAGACGCTGGTGGTCTACGCCAAGACCGATCCGGAACGCAAATCGCGTGGCATCACCGCCTTCATCGTCGAAAAGACTTTTGCCGGGTTTTCAGTGGCGCAGAAGCTCGACAAGCTCGGCATGCGCGGCTCCAACACCGGCGAGCTGGTGTTCGAGGATGTCGAGGTGCCTTACGACAATGTGCTGCATGAGGAAGGGCGCGGCGTCGAGGTGCTGATGTCGGGCCTCGACTATGAGCGCACCGTGCTCTCGGGCGGGCCGCTCGGGCTGATGGCGGCGTGTCTCGATGTGGCGATCCCCTATGTGCACGAACGCAAGCAATTCGGCCGGCCGATCGGCGAGTTCCAGTTGGTGCAGGGCAAGCTTGCCGACATGTACACGACGCTGAATGCGGCGCGCGCCTATGTCTATGCGGTGGCCGCCGCCTGCGACCGCGGCGAGACGACCCGCAAGGACGCTGCCGGCTGCGTGCTGTTCGCCGCCGAAAAGGCGACACAGATGGCGCTCGACGCCATCCAGCTGCTCGGCGGCAACGGCTATATCAACGACTATCCGACCGGCCGCCTGCTACGCGACGCCAAGCTCTACGAGATCGGCGCCGGCACCAGCGAAATCCGCCGCTGGCTGATCGGCCGCGAGATCATGGCGGAGGGGGTTTAATGCGTGCGAGTTCTGATCTTCGTCGAACCTTCATCAATACGCTTGCGGGCAACCTCTGCCAGAGTGTCCGACACCCATTGATTGATCGATTTGCCATCGCTGGCGGCGGCCTTACCCAGCAAGGCATGGATTTCCGGCGTGGTGCGCAGAGCGAGCTTGCCGGAATAAGGCTTCTGCGGTTCCACGCCACGCTCCTTGCAAAAGGCCAGATAGTCGTCGACGCTGTCGTGGAAAGCCTGGGCCAAATCTTCCGCCGAATGAGCTTCGAAATGAACCGTGTCACGTATTCCATGCACAATTCCATGGAAGGCGGCATCATCCTCCTCGTACCAAATTTCCGCGACATATCCTTTATATGGCTTCATGGCCTGATACCCGCTTCAGTCAAAAAACGTCTGACTGCCTTCACCGCGCCCTTATCTGTATCCGGACTTGGATGCGGTCGATGGAAGACGGCGCGATTTCTTCCGATCTCGACAAGCACACGTGAACCATTTCCTTCGGAAAGCCTCGCTCCAAGAGTTATCAAAAGAGCTTCGATTTCCCGCCATTTGATCGAACCGCTGACTGGGTTCGTGAAAATGGCTTCCAGTGTTTGCCTATGTTTGCCACGCATGCTGACCTCCATGGATAATGACCCGGCAAGAAGTGTTGGGGTCGCCGTTGGTGGTCGCACGTCCTGCGCGACGAGTATTGATACTAAAATATGATATCATCTGAGGTTCGTCAATGCCCGCCCTCGCCTCCCAGATATCCCCCTCCTCCGACGCTTTCCGCGCCAACGCCGAACGTATGCGCGCGCTGGTCGCGGATATCGCGGAGAAAGCGGCAAGCGTCGAGCGCGGCGGCTCGGACGAAGCGCGCGAGCGGCACGTTTCACGTGGCAAATTGCTGCCGCGCGAGCGGCTGGCGCAACTGCTCGACACCGGTTCGCCCTTCCTCGAAATCGGCCAGTTCGCGGCCTGGTCGATGTATGGCGAGGACATCCCGTCGGCCGGCATCATCACCGGCATCGGCCGTGTCGAGGGCCGAGAGGTGATGGTCGTCGTCAACGATGCCACGGTGAAGGGCGGCACTTACTATCCGCTGACGGTGAAGAAGCACCTGCGCGCGCAAGAAATCGCGCTGCAGAACAATTTGCCTTGCGTCTATCTGGTCGACAGTGGGGGCGCCAATTTGCCCAACCAGGACGAGGTGTTTCCCGACCGCGAGCATTTCGGCCGTATCTTCTACAACCAGGCCAACATGTCGGCGGCCGGCATTCCGCAGATCGCCTGCGTCATGGGTTCCTGCACCGCGGGCGGCGCCTATGTGCCGGCAATGTCGGACGAGACGATCATGGTGCGCAACCAGGCGACCATCTTTCTTGGCGGGCCGCCGCTGGTGAAGGCCGCCACCGGCGAGGATGTCAGCGCCGAGGAGCTCGGCGGCGCCGATGTGCACACCAGGCTTTCCGGCGTCGCCGACCATTATGCGATGGACGACGAGCACGCTCTGGCGATTTGCCGGCGCATCATCAGGAACCTCAACCGCAACAAGGCCGTGGGCCTCGACCTGCGCACGCCTGCTCCACCGCTTCATGACCCGAGCGAACTTTACGGCATCGTGCCGACCGACCTGCGCCAGCCTTACGACGTGCGCGAAGTGATCGCCCGCCTGGTCGACGGTTCCGAGTTCGACGAGTTCAAGCAGAACTACGGCACGACGCTGGTGACCGGCTTTGCGCATCTGCACGGCATGCCGGTCGGCATCATCAGCAACAATGGCGTGTTGTTTTCCGAAAGCGCACTGAAGGGCGCGCATTTCATCGAGCTCTGCTGCCAGCGCGGCATCCCGCTGATCTTCCTGCAGAACATCACCGGCTTCATGGTGGGACGAAAATACGAGGCCGGCGGCATCGCCAAGGACGGCGCCAAGCTCGTGATGGCGGTCGCCACGGCGCGTGTGCCAAAAGTCACGGTGATCATCGGCGGCTCGTTCGGCGCCGGCAATTACGGCATGTGCGGCCGCGCCTATTCACCTCGTTTCCTGTGGATGTGGCCGAACGCGCGCATCTCGGTCATGGGCGGCGAGCAGGCGGCGACCGTGCTTGCCATGGTCAAGCGCGAAGGCATCGAACGCAAGGGCGGGCAATGGAGCGCCGATGAGGAAGCGAAATTCAGGAAGCCGATCCTGATGAAATACGAGCATGAGGGCCACCCGCTCTATTCCTCGGCGCGGCTCTGGGACGACGGCATCATCGATCCGGCCAGGACGCGCGACGTGCTGGCGCTCAGCCTCTCGGCGGCGCTCAATGCCGGCATCGAGGAGACCAGGTTCGGCGTGTTCAGGATGTGACGATGAGCGTCCGCGACAGGATCCGCATCCACACCGGCGACATCACCAGGCTGGCGGTCGACGCCATCGTCAATGCGGCCAATTCCTCGCTGCTTGGCGGCGGCGGCGTCGACGGCGCCATCCATCGCGCGGCGGGCCCGGAGCTGGAGTCCGAATGCCGCATGCTCAACGGCTGCAAGACCGGCGACGCCAAGCTGACCAAGGGCTATCGGCTGCCGGCGCGCTATATCATCCACGCCGTCGGGCCGGTCTGGCAAGGCGGCGGCAAGGGCGAAGCCGAACTGCTTGCCTCCTGCTACCGGCGCTCGCTTGAAATCGCCCGCGACCATGATTGCCGCACGATCGCCTTTCCGGCGATCTCGACCGGCATCTACCGCTATCCCAAGGACCAGGCGGCCAGCATCGCCATCGCCACGTCAAGCGACTTCCTGCGGCAAAACGCTGTGCCGGAGGTCGTTACTTTCTGCTGCTTCGACGACCAGACGGCCGACTTTTATCGGCGGGCCGTTGCTGGCTTTGGGGAAGGCTAAACTTATGGACCGACAGATTTCCCAATACAGGCGGATGCGAATTTCCAGGCGCCAACTGGCGCAGGTCAAAAATATTCGCTATTGCTCAAGCTGCATTGGGGAATTTGGGCGGGCTGGACATGATTTCGAAATACTGCCGCAAGTCGACTGTGTCGATACTTGCAGGATCTCTAATATTCATGGCTCCGGCCGCCGAGGCCGCGGGATCGCTGGCCGGCAGCAAGGGTCACGTCCACTATCCGGTATACTTCCCGCCTGGCACGAAGGGAAACTGCGGCAAGGCTTACGACGCTTATATCGCGGCGGGCGGCCATTCGGCCTACGCTTCCACCCCGATCGCCCGGATGACGGAATTCTTCATCTGCGGCATATCCGTGAATGCCAAGAGCCAGCAAGCCGCGGAAGATCTCGCGCTGCGCAACTGCCAGGGCGGCTTGAAGAGATACAAGTTCCAGACCAGCGGAGCTTGCGGCGTCGCCGCGTCCAAATAGACGACACACAACACGGTTTTTCTTTCTGGGAGGGACAGAATGAGGTTCGCGGTTTTCAAACAGATGGCGGCATCGGTGCTGGCGGGATTGCTGATTGTTACAGCTCCCGGGATTGGCATGGCCGCGTCGCTGGCAGGCAGTGTGGGCGACAAGCGCTTCCCGCCGCCTTTGGCGATGAACCCCAAGGACCAATGCAGAATGGCCTACAATGCCTATGTCGCCGCAGGCGGCCATTCGGCCTACGCAACGACTTTGTACACGCGCGTGAGAGACCTCTACGTCGTCTGCGGCAAAGCGCTCAACGCTCCGTCCCAGCAGGCCGCCGAGAACGCCGCGATGCGCAACTGCCAGGGCGGCCTGAAGAAGTGGCGGCTCAATACGGCGAGCGGCGGCTGCTACCTCGCGGCGTCGAAATAGATGGCAGATCGGAATTTTTCCATGTGGGGCAACGCGAATCTGAAATTGGTGGCCGCATCCCTGCTTGCCGGAGCACTCGTCGTGGCAACCGTAGGCGCGGCGACGGCGGAATCTCTTGCAGGCAAGATGGGCGACAAGCGGTTTTCTCCGACCTTGTCACTCGATCCCAAGGAAGCCTGCTACAAATCCTATCTCGCCTATATCGCCGCGAGCGGCCACTCTGCCTACGCCACGACATTTTATTCGCGTGTCGTCGATCTTCACATTTTCTGCAGCGTCAAGCTGAACGCGCCTTCGCAGAAGGCGGCAGAAGATATCGCCTTGCGGGCCTGTCAGAGCGGCTTCAGCCGCTGGAAGGTCAAGACCGCAAGCGGCGGCTGCGCGATCGCCGTTTCGAAATAGGCGACTTCCCGCCAGTTGTAGAGCACTCCCTTGGTAAGGGAGAGGTCGACACTACGCGTATGCTCGCTTGGATAGGTTGGCAGGCCAGCGCCCCCCTCTGTCCTGCCGGACATCTCCCCCACTTGGGGGAGATTGGCTGTCGTCACGGCTTTCGCCAATTGTCACCGTTAAAACAGGCGCGGCGGCGCCGCAGCTGCTGATCTCCCCTTGTGGGGGAGATGTCCGGCAGGACGGAGGGGGGCGCGAAGGAACGCTTGCCTTTCCCCAAGCACACATCCACCGCGGAGGTCCCATGTTCGGCAAGATCCTGATCGCCAATCGCAGCGAGATTGCCTGTCGCGTCATCCGCACCGCCCGTAAGCTCGGCGTGCGCACCGTCGCCATCTATTCGGATGCGGATGCGCGCGCGCTGCATGTCGAGATGGCGGACGAGGCGGTGCATATCGGCGCCTCGCCTGTTGGTGAAAGCTATCTGCGCGGCGACAAGATCATCGCGGCAGCGCTTGCCACCGGCGCCGAGGCCATTCATCCCGGCTACGGCTTCCTGTCGGAGAACCCCGATTTCGTCGACCAGGTTACGGCGGCGGGGCTCGTCTTCATCGGCCCGTCGGCCGCCTCGATCCGCGCCATGGGGCTGAAGGACGCCGCCAAGCGGCTGATGGAAAAGGCCGGCGTGCCGGTGGTGCCGGGCTACCATGGCGAGGCGCAGGAGATCGTGCTGCTTGCGTCCAAGGCGCGCGAGATCGGCTACCCGGTGCTGATCAAGGCGCGCGCCGGCGGCGGCGGCAAGGGCATGCGCCGCGTCGACCATCCCGACGATTTCTCCGAAGCGCTGTCCAGCGCGCGGCGCGAGGCCAAGGCCGCCTTCAGCGACGACCGCGTGCTGGTCGAGAAATATGTCGACAAGCCGCGCCATATCGAAGTGCAGGTTTTCGGCGACAATTTCGGCAATGCCGTGCATCTTTTCGAACGCGACTGCTCGGCGCAGCGCCGCCACCAGAAGGTGATCGAGGAAGCGCCCGCCCCCGGCATGACGCCTGAGCTGCGCGAGGCGATGACCGAGGCTGCCGTGAAGGCCGCCCAGGCGATCAGCTATTCGGGCGCCGGCACCATCGAGTTCATCGTCGATGCTTCGCAAGGGCTCAAACCCGACCGTTTCTGGTTCATGGAAATGAACACGCGGCTGCAGGTCGAGCATCCGGTGACTGAGATGGTCACCGGCGTCGACCTGGTCGAGTGGCAGTTGCGCGTCGCTAGCGGCGAAAAACTGCCGAAGGCGCAGGATGAGATAGCGCTTGCCGGCCACGCCTTCGAGGCGCGCGTCTATGCCGAGGACGCCGCGAAAGGGTTTTTGCCGGCGACGGGAACGCTGCACCATCTCAAATTCCCGGACACAGCGCCGCAAGGTGCTGAAATGCGCATCGAGACCGGTGTGCGGGCCGGCGACGCGATCTCGCCCTTCTACGATCCGATGATCGCCAAGCTGGTGGTGCACGGCAAGGACAGAGACGCGGCCCTTGCCGCGTTAGGCTCCACCTTGGCGCGAACCGAGGTGGTCGGCTCGACCGTCAACACCGCCTTCCTCGCGGCCTTGGCCGCCGACGCCGATTTCGCTGCTGGCAATGTCGATACCGGCCTGATCGGCCGGCATCAGGAGGCGCTCACCACCCCGCCCGCGCCGAGCGACGAGGCGATCGCCGCGGCGGCGCTGGCGGCAACCGATGCCGGCGCGCCGGGCGCGGCCGGCGATCCGTGGTCTTCACTGGCGGGCTATGCGCATTTCCACACGCCTCGCGGCGCACCCGGCTGCGCTACGGCGAGGAAACCATCCTGGCCCGGATCTCTGCGCGGTCGGACGGCCGCTTCCAGGTGGCGCTGGAGGCGCCGCACGACGCGATCAATTCGCATGATCTGAGAAATCTGCCGCGCAGCGTGCGCTGGCCCGGCCACGTCACCGTGTTCGAGGGCGCGGTCGGCCATATTTTCACCGTTCCCGATCCGCTGGCCAAGGCGGACGAGGCAGGGGCCGCGTCAGGCAGCCTGCGCGCGCCGATGCCCGGCCTGGTCAAACTGGTGCGCGTCGCGATGGGCGATACCGTCAGCAAAGGCCAGCCGCTGCTGATCCTCGAGGCGATGAAGATGGAACACACCATCGCTGCGCCGCATGACGGCGTCATCGCCGAAATCGCGGCGGAGGGCGCGCAGGTCAGCGACGGCACCGTGCTGGTGCGGTTCACGGAGGATGGCCAGGGGTGAGGCGGCTGGATCGGCGCCTTTTTTGCCGTCGTGCCACTGGTTGATGTCGTAACTGGCGTTCTTGAGGTCGCCCTTCTCGTCGAATATGACGTCGGCAGCCATCGCTGGTCTACACGCTGAGCGCCTTTGTCGCATCGCTCGGGCGTTTTCTTACTCTCCAGGTAAAGACCGACGTGGCCGCATAATTCCAAACCGCGCCAAGCAGGATACCGGCCAGACCCGCCGACCACCACCTATAGTGATCGTTCGCGAATAGGTAATTTGCAATGCCGACATTCGCGAAGGCACCCACGGAGCATACGAGCATGAAACTGAACAAGCCAAAAATCACCTTCTTGACGCCCCGTAGTCGTCTATCGCGATAGGTTAGCGTGTTGTTCACAAAGAAATTGAAGACCATCGCGGTGAACGTTGCGACGCCTTGAGCGGCTATAAAATCGACAAGGCCGGTAGCGAGAAGCACCGACAACACGACCATATGAACGAAGACGCCAAGGCCGCCTATCAGGGAAAAAGATATGAAGCGCGCTGGAAGGACGTGACCGACCAGTTTGTCGACCAGCAACATCAGATATTCCCATGTAACCAATGCATCTAATTTGCTCTCGCCGGCCTGCCTTGTTCGAAACTGGTAGGCGACCTCTCGAATTTTCAACGGATACTTCGAGGAGGCGCAGATATCCAATAGGATTTTATAGCCTTGACCCGATAGATCTCTTACCGAATTATCGAAAGCCGATCTCGTAATAGCGAAAAATCCGCTCATTGGGTCGCTGAGATCGCTTTTGGTCACAATCTTGGCGAGCCATGTTGCAAACGCACTAATTTGCGCCCGGCGCTTGTCCCAGGAACCCACCCCGCCACCCTCGATATACCTTGAACCAACCACAAGATCAGCGGCGTTATTCTCCAGAATTGAAAGCATTTCCGGTATGATATTCTCGTCATGTTGGAGATCCGCATCGATTACAACTATGAACGGGGCTGTCGTACTAAGCATTCCTTCGGTAACGGCAGTCGACAGCCCACGCCGGCCAATGCGGTGAATGAGGCGAATTCCGGGAACAATGGTGGCCAACTTTGCAACTTCAGTTCTCGTTCCGTCAAAGGAATCGTCGTCGACAAAAACGATCTCATGGTCTCTGCCCTTGAGCACAGCCCCAACGGCGGCGGCGATCCTGGAAACATTCGCAAATTCATTGAATGTCGGAATGATCACTGAAACCAATGGGGCAAAATGCGACTTGGCATTTTGACCTTCTCTGACATCGATATTCAAAGTCCCCCCGGGTTATTTGAGCTTCGTAGCGTACTACGATGGAACGAAACTTACCAATGTAGAAGCGGGTCCGCTTCCACAATCGTCAACTTTCCAGCGGCGATGAGTTTGGCGATGGCGTCGGGAGGAAGATGACCGGTGAGAATTTGTTGGTTGGTGTAGAAGGGATCAACGACGAAGGGTTTTCCCGAACGGTAACTGGCGAGCGTACAGAAACAAGTCGCATCGCCAGGAGTGTTTTTGAGGCGGGCGACCGTGGCGGACATGGCGGCCTCGCGCGCGGTTATTTCCGTGTGAAAGTCGGGATCCACCAACAATTTGACAGGCTCCA
Source organism: Mesorhizobium sp. ORM8.1 (assembly GCF_053005525.2). Lineage (NCBI taxonomy): Bacteria > Pseudomonadati > Pseudomonadota > Alphaproteobacteria > Hyphomicrobiales > Phyllobacteriaceae > Mesorhizobium > Mesorhizobium sp. ORM8.1. The sequence continues at coordinate 1,308,768 of NZ_CM132600.1, forward strand.
GGCGCGCGGATGCCACCAGGCGGAGACAAATGGCGAGCAGAAGAACAAATTGCAGCTTCTCCGGCGACCAGCGCCGGGCGAGCGGCAAAACTGGCGCGTATGCGAAAGCGAGGCCGGTGGCAATAGAGACGCCGAAGACCAGTTCGAATTGCGCGTTGTAGGCCACGCCATCACCTGTTTTCTGGACAAAGAACATCAGGAGGCCAAGCATGTTCAATAGATTGCAGAAGCGGATATTGGGATCGGCCCTGCGCGTAATACCGACGTAAATCCAGGCGGCCAGGCCAACGGCAATCCATTGTAGATGCCCGATGGCACCGACGGCATGTTTTAACATATAAGCGCGCGGCGACCTCAAATTGCTGAAGAAGTCGGGACCGAAGGCGAGATAACAAAGGATAAATCCCAGGACGATGGCGAACGCTGCCAGGAGGGCCGATTTAACCATCTGTCGCGGCCGGTTGATGCCCAACCAGATCATCGCCGTCAGCGGCATCACCACGATGTTGTGTTTGATGAACCCAGCGCCCACCATCAAGAGGATGGGCAAGGCATAGCCGCGATCCTGCGATCTAGCCTGCAGGAAGGCAACAAAGCCAATTGTCATGACCGCCTGCGCCAACAAATGAGGGTCGTCCATCCCGACATAACCGGTAAAAAAGCGGCACATGGTGGCGACAAAAAACAGCGCGCCGATGCCTGCGGAGGTCGCGTCGCCACCCAGCAGGCGGGCCGCGCGGAAAACACCCCAAGCGATCACCAGCACGGCTGCGAGCGACAGCAATCGCCCGGCCAGAACGGGGTCACCCATCAATCGTCCCAGACCGCCGACGATATAAAAGGAAAGCGGGGGATAATTATTGGCGATCAACTGATGGGCAGCGGGATAGAGCGGCATCCGCCCCATCGCCGCGTCGGCATAATAGGCGTTCCATCCCTCATTGGTATCGATCTCGATATTTAGAAATGCCCGATAGACCGGCCACGAGGCCGCCAAGGCGGTTAGCAGGGAGAGACAGCCAATCATGATCGACACGCGGCGGCTCAAGAAATTCCCGCTGGCCTGGTTCATGGTTGAAGTCATTTAGCACCAGGTTCGAATCTGATTTTGCGAATGGGGTAATGCATCCTCCGCCACCATCACGCCTGGCGAACAGGTCGGCATGTGTTAAAGCTAGGGAAGGAAAGAGGCAATAGAACCATAATGTTCATTTCGTTACTTTAAAAGTCTCTCGCTTGCAATGAAATTACTCAGCGGCACGTTATTTCCTCCGAAGGCGAAATACAGAGACGTAAAATACAATGTTTCAAAAAAGAAATGGCCGGGATGAATCCGGCCATTTCTTGCTTTCTGATCGCCGAAGGCGTGTCAGAAATTACGGCTTGATCGGCGCGTATTTGCCGTCATGCCACTGGTTGATGTCGTAGCTGGCGTTCTTGAGGTCGCCCTTCTCGTCGAAGATGACGTCGCCGACGACGGTGCTGATCGGCTTGCCGTCCTTCAGCGCCGCGGCGACCTTGGCCGGATCGTCGGTGCCGGCACGCTTGACGCCTTCGGCCACTGCCTGGACGACGGCGTAGGAGAACAGCGTGAAGCCTTCCGGGGTGAAGCCGCCGGCCTTGATCTTGGCGACCGCGTCCTTGGCTTCCGGCTTTGCCTGCGGGTCGGACGGGAACACGAACAGGGTGCCTTCACCGGCCGGGCCGGCAACCTGCCAGAATTCCGGCGAGGCGATCGAGTCGGGCATGATCAGCTGGAACTTGACGTTCTGCTCGGCAGCCTGGCGCAGGATCAGGCCGGCCTCCGGGTGGTAGCCGCCGAAATAGACGACGTCGGCCTTGAGTTCCTTCAGCTTGGTGACGAGGGCCGAATAGTCCTTTTCACCGGCGTTGATGCCTTCATAGTCGACTTCCTTGAGGCCACCAGCGTTCATCGTCGCCTTGACGGCGTCGGCGACGCCCTGGCCGTAAGCGCTCTTGTCGTGCAGGACGACGACATTCTTGCCGGCATATTTCTTGGCGATCCACGGGCCGATGAAGGCGCCCTGCGCGTCGTCACGCGTATAGAGGCGCATGATCGTCGGCCAGCCGGACTTGGCTGCGGCGTCGGTCAGCACCGGGTTCGACGAGGCCGGGCTCATCATCAGCGTGCCGGCTTCGGCATAGACGGCCGAGGCCGGAATGCTCGAGCCCGAGCAGGCGTGGCCGTCGACGAACTTGACGCCGTTGGCGACGATGCGGTTGGCGACCGAGACCGCCTGCTTCGGATCGCACTGGTCGTCCTCGATGTCGAGCTTGATCTGGGAGCCGTTGACGCCGCCCGCCGCGTTGATCGCGGCGGCGGCGGCCTGGGCGCCCTGCTTGAACTGATCACCGATGGTGGCGAGCTGGCCGGTCATCGGGCCGACCACCGAAATGGTGATGTCGTCGGCGAAAGCAACCGGGGCGCTCATCATCAAGCCAAATGCGGCCGCGCTCAAAATACCCAATTTTTTCATGGCTATAAGAACTCCTCCACTTATGCGCGGCGGCATGGCCGCGCTTGTTCCACAGAGCCGGGACAATTTCATCCTTCGCAGAAACTGTCGAGAGGACAAAACGAGAGGTTTTGGTTCATTCAAGAGAGGATTTCTTGGGCCACGCATCCGCGTTATTACCTAAAGCGCGTCGCGTCGAAGCGGATTTCATGCGACGCGCTTTAGGTCGCTGCTTGACGCATGTCGTCGTCGCAAAACCGAAGCCACTTTTGCGCAACATGCATCGGCGTAATGCAAAAAGCCGCGCCAACCTTATACCGGTCGGTCGCGGCTTTTGCAGTCGAGCTCCCTGGACGCCCCCGCGCCTGAAACCCGCTCGCTTCCCTGTTTCTTCTTATGGACCGTGATCGTATCCGAAAACCGGATTCCACTTTTCGGGATCATGGTCGGCGCGGCTTCTGGCTTGTTGACCTGCCACGTTCTTGGTCTTTTTAGTCAGCCGTCTTGCCGCGGCCTTGTCCCCATAAACCTTCGAGCGTTCGGCTCGCCGGATCAGTGCATCGTCATCCATTCGCGCGCTTCGCGCAGCGCCCTGGCGATATCGGTCTTCGACATCGTGGCAGACAGCTCCGAGCGCAATTCGGCGGCGCGGGTCGAGCCCTTGATGGCGGCGATGTTGAACCATTTGTGGGCGGCGACGACGTCGGTCTCGCAATCGCGGCCGGTCGCATACATCATGCCCAGTTCGAAAAGAATGTCGGCCTGGGCAGTTGCCCCCATGGCGCCGACACCGGCTTCAAGCATTTCAAAACGTGCCATTTCAATCCCCTGTCTGGCTCCCGAGAGCTGCCTCCTTCTGTCCCCGGTGTTCGCTTGGGGTGGGCCGCTCTTTCGATGCTTTCGAGGATGACGCCTGGCCTTGAATCCGTCGTTAAATGGCGTGCTTAATTTGAAGAAAACAAAGCTAAAACAAGAGGTAAACGTGGAAGTTCGTTAAGCATGGGAATCCAGCGATTGCGCCGTTTTGCATCAAATTCGATGAAAATGCCGCGAGCCGGAATCAAGACTTCGCTAACCACGGAAACCGAAGCCTTTTTCGTCACCCGTTCATTTTCGGCGATGCGGACTGCCAAAATCCTTGCAACCTTCCGCGGCGGCACCGCTTTTGTTTTGGCGGGAGCTGGATTAGCTTTACCTTTGCGTAAGGGGCAGACGGGCGGATCGTAGCCCCGCCGGTAACCTACAGGGAGGACAGACATGTTTCGAAAAGTAAGCTTGGCCCTGGCGGCCACCTTGATTATGGCGGGCGCCGCATGGGCCGACCCGATCGAGGGCAATTGGAAGACGCAGGCCGGCGACACGGCGTTGATTTCCGGCGGCGGTTCGTTTTCCATCACGCTGAAATCCGGCAAATATGCCGGCAAGACCATCGGCTCGCTGAAAGCGGCCGGCGAGAACAAGTACACGGGCAACATCACCGATCCGGCGAACGACAAGACCTATTCCGGCAAGGCGACGCTTGCCGGCACCTCGCTGAAGATGAGCGGCTGCGTGCTGGGCGGCCTGATCTGCAAGAGCCAGACCTGGCACAAGCTCTGACCGCCTGACAGCGGACCATCCGAAACGGGGCCAAGCGGCCCCGTTTTCTTTGAGTGACAGCGCTTCTGAGCGCCGTCTCCCGGCCCCGCGCCGGCGCTCAAGCCCTCGTCAACCAATTTGAACCGCAGATGAATGCCGGTCTCAGAACCGGTTCAGAGGCATTTTGGCATTCTCTCCCGCATTGAAGGAGAGAGACATGCTTGCCCGTCGCTTCACCATCGTCTGCCTGCTGATGAGCCTGTTCGGCATGGCCTTCGCCATTCTGGTGGCCGAGGCCGGCCATCCGGCCCGCTCCTGGGAAATGGCCGGCAGCTGCCAGCCGAATTGCATGAACCAATTCAACCGCTGAAACGACCAAGCTGAAACAAGCTGACTGAGAACTGGGACACCACGACCATGAACCGCTTCACCACCCTTGCCACGAAGAGCCTCCGGCTGCTGCCGCGGGCGACGCTCTTCCTGATGCTGCTCGCCGTTCCGGTGCTGGCGATGCCGATGATGCGCGCAGACACGGGTCACAGGATCGAGGCGCCGGCGCACAAGAACCGGAGCGTCGGCTTCGTGCTGCTGGTCACCCTGCAGCGCGGGCAAAATTCATAGCCTTCAGGTAACGCCCGCCGACTTCAATCCCGACGCGCCTTAGGCACAACGCAAGAAAAAACTCAGCTTCAGACCTCTCTCAGCCTCGTCTCCCCTCCCAACCGTCATCCTGAGTCTCTATATTGAGCCATGGAAAAGCGAATCTATCCCCAAGCCATCGAATCGGTCGTCATGCCGGAGCCCTTCGGCAAGCGAAGCTTCACCGAGGCCAAAAAGGCCGTCGCGGCGCTACAGGCGCTTTACGACCGCAACACCAAATTCCTGCGTGACCTTTGCAGCACTTGCCGCCGGCGGCGACGAAAGCAAGCGCTATCGGGCCTTCTATCCGCAGATCGCCGTCACCACGACCTCATTCAGCCAGGTCGACTCCCGCCAGGCCTACGGCCATATGCCGACGCCCGGGAATTTCTCCACCACGATCACCCAGCCGCTGCTGTTCGAGAATTACCTGAACGAGCAGTTGAAGCTGATCATGCGCAATCACGGCGTGTCAGTGACGGTGTCGGAATCGACGACTCCCATCCCGCTGCATTTCGCCTTCCTCGAAGGCACCTATGTCGACGGCGCCGCCGCCGAGCGCATCAAGCGGCCGATCCGCGACCTGTTCGACGTGCCCGACCTTGACGGCACCGACGACCAGATCGCCAACGGCACCTTCGAGGTGGCGTTCGGCGAGCCGAGGCCGCTGGCGCCGTTCACCGCGCAGCGCATCGACTATTCGCTGCACCGCATGACGCATTACACGGCGACCAGCCCGCAGCATTTCCAGAATTTCGTGCTGTTCACCAACTACCAGTTCTATATCGACGAGTTCGTCGCGCGTGCCCGCGACCTGATGGAAAAGGGCGGCGACGGTTACAGCGAATTCGTCGAGCCGGGCAATGTCGTCACAAAGGCCGGGGCCAGTACGCCGAGCGAAGGCTCGCCGCCGCCGCGCCTGCCGCAGATGCCGGCCTATCACTTGAAGAAGCCCGGCCATGGCGGCATCACCATGGTCAATATCGGCGTCGGTCCGTCCAACGCCAAAACCATCACCGACCACATCGCGGTGCTCAGGCCGCATGCCTGGCTGATGCTCGGCCACTGCGCCGGCCTGCGCAACACGCAGGCGCTCGGCGATTATGTGCTGGCGCATGCCTATGTGCGCGAGGACCACGTGCTGGACGACGACCTGCCGGTCTGGGTGCCGATCCCGCCGCTGGCCGAAATCCAGGTGGCGCTGCAGGAGGCGGTGGCCGAGGTAACCGGCCTGTCCGGTTACGACCTCAAGCGCATCATGCGCACCGGCACCGTCGCCACCATCGACAACCGCAACTGGGAGCTGCGCGACCAGCGCGGGCCGGTGCAGCGGCTGTCGCAATCGCGCGCCATCGCGCTCGACATGGAATCGGCCACGATCGCCGCCAACGGCTTCCGCTTCCGCGTCCCCTACGGCACGCTGCTGTGCGTTTCCGACAAGCCGCTGCATGGCGAATTGAAGCTGCCCGGCATGGCGACCGAGTTCTACAAGCGGCAGGTGGCGCAGCACCTCACCATCGGCATCCGGGCGATGGAGAAGCTCGCCGAAATGCCGATGGAGCGGCTGCATTCGCGCAAACTCAGAAGTTTTTCCGAAACGGCCTTCCAATAAGCGATCATCGTCGAACGTGGCGAGGCAATCGGTCATCTTGCTTGAGCCGCAATTTGGCAGATAAGCGATCCGGATGGATGGCCTGGAGCAATTTCAGGAAAAGTGCGATGCGGTTTTCCGTCCGAAATTGCGTAAGAACAAGAGACAGGGCATTTCGCCGTTTCTGTGAAACGGTGAAATGCCTTGGAACAACGGTCGGAGCGATATGACAACAGGCGGTGCGCGCTTGAGCATGATGGCTCAGCTGACATTCCTGGCGATGACGGCGTTCTCGGCAGCACTGCTGGCTGGGTTCTTCGGCGCGCTGCATCCGGCCTTCGATTCTTTCTCGCATTTCCGCATGCATCTGGGCCTGCTGACGGCGCTGCTGGCGTTGCCGATGCTTGCCAGCTCCTATCGGCTGCAGGCGGTCGCCGCACTTGTCTTTGCCGTCGCCTGCTTCGCCACGACGACCGGCGCGTTGCCCGGATTGTCGCCCCAGGCAGTGGCCAAGCCGACGGACCGAATGGTCTACAGCCTGCTGCAGATGAACCTGCGCTTCAACAATCCGACGCCGAAGAAGGTGCTGTCGCTGATCGGCCGCACCAATCCCGACGTGATCACCCTCGACGAAGTGTCGGGAATGTGGGCGACCGAGCTCGGCTATATCGCCAGCGCCTACCCCTACCGCATCCTGTGCGACTACCCCAATGGCGTGTTCGGCGTCGCGCTCTTGTCGCGCCGGCCGTTTGCCGCCGGCACCGCGCCGCATTGCGAACCGCGCGGAGCGATGGCGATCGCCACGATCGATTTCGGCGGCATCCCGGCCGATGTCGCCGCTATCCATCTGAGCTGGCCGTGGCCGAAGGAGCAAAACTGGCAGATCGGCGAGCTCGCGCAGCCGCTGGCAGCGCTCGGCGAGACCGCGATCATGGCCGGTGACTGCAACGCCGTGCCGTGGAGCGCCGCCGCGCGGCGGGTGGCGCGGCTCGGCGGACTGACGCTGATGCCGTCGGCCGGCCCGACCTGGATCCACCGGACGCTGCCCGATTTCCTGCGCCGCTATGCCGGCCTGCCGATCGACCAGGTGTTCAGCAAGGGCGGCGTGACGATCCTGTCGTCGAGCCGGCTGGAGGATACCGGCTCCGACCATCTGCCGGTGCTGGTCGAATTCACCCTGCGGTCCAGCGACAAGCAACCCGAGGATGAATCGGCGCTGGCGGCGAACGATGCGCCGAAGCCGCGCGGCTAGAGCGTTTCACCGTTTCACGGAAACGGCGAAGCGCCCTAGCTCCTTGTTTTTGAAGCATTCCGGACGGAAAACCGCTCACACTTTTCCTGGAATTGCTCTAGCAGGGTGTTGAAGAAGTGGCCGGACTGCAAGCGATCACTTGCTGTCGGCTGACCACTCCATGTCATTTTTCAAATCATCGAAGCATGTCATGCAGACCCATTCATAGCAGGCACCCTTCGAGTAGTCGTCGCCAGTTGCGTAGCCTTCGTGCTCGATGTCCGGACCTTCGAATTCAGCGAATTTAGCCCAGCAAGCGGCGCAGTGGTCGTGATCCCACTTTTCGCTCCAGCGGGCGTAGCGGCGACGTTGCAATCGAAGCCCTTTGAGGTGGTTGGCGTTGTCGATCCGCCATTGCTTGTCTTGTTTGACCGTCATCTCGAGTCCGCTTTGAGTTTGGGCAGCCGCACCAGATTGTAGGCGGCGGCCGCGAAGGTGAAGGCCCACCCGACGCGGTCGCGGCCGCGCAACTTCGTCTTCCCGATCAAGCGGTGGACCAGCCGGTCGACGTGCCCGCCCGGGCGATGCTCGCGCGCGTCGAAGGCGTTCTGTCTCGCTTCATACTCGGCATAGATCGTGTCGATCCGGCGCCGAGCTTCCTTGTGAAGGTTCGTGCAAAACCAATTGTCAGGCCGCTCGAGTCCGCCAAGCGCGGCGTCGGTCTTTCGCATCATCTGTTTTGCGATGCGGCCGTGCGTATGCTCGTGTTGACGCACGCCAGCCATGAAGCGATCCCAACGCCTGTTGAACACCGGGCCTGCCGGCGAGAGCCGGCGTGGAAAGGTGTAGGTTACGTCCATCGTGCCGGTTGCCTGACGAAGCCGGCAGATGCCATCGTCACGCGTCACGTCGAGTTTCCAGTGCACGGTGTAGCCGGTTTCGGCGATTGCGCGTGTGGCGTGACCATGCCTCGGGCCGAGACCATCCATGGCCTCGATCAGCTCCGCGCCAGTGGCGCCGGCGACGTCATACATGCGTACACGCTCGGTAATTTTGGTATCGGCGCAAGCGATGCCACAAGAGAGGAGGCAGGCAATCGCCGCTATCGCCAGCTTGGTCGGCCGCATGTCCCGCCTCCTTGTTCGGAAGCGGAGCAGACCACACTCGGCGCGCGGCTTCAACGGCCCTTGGTCGCTCACATGCCCTGGTAGACCGGCACCTCGCCGGCTTTTTCCTGGGCGGCGGTCGAGACAGCCCGGCCGGCCGCGGAGCTCACATGCCCTGATAAACCGGGCCTTCGCCGCCTTGTGGCGGCACCCAGTTGATGTTCTGGTTCGGGTCCTTGATGTCGCAGGTCTTGCAGTGCACGCAGTTCTGCGCGTTGATGACGAAGCGCACATCCTTGGCCGACGGGTCAGCGGCGGCGTTGCCGTCCTTGTCCACCCACTCATAGACACCGGCCGGGCAATAGCGGGTCGAGGGGCCTGCGAAGACGTCGTGCTCGGAGCGCTGCTGCAGCGCCATGTCGCCGACGATCAGGTGGGTCGGCTCGTTCTCTTCATGGTTGGTGTTCGACAAAAACACCGAGGAGAGCCGGTCGAAGGTCAGCACGCCATCCGGCTTCGGATAGGCGATCTTCTGATGCTTGGCCGCCGGTTCGAGCGTCGCATAGTCGGCCTTGCCATGCTTCAGCGTGCCGAAGGGCGAAAACCCGAACAGCGTGTTCAGCCACATGTCGAGGCCGCCGAGGCCGACGCCGACGACGGTGCCGAAGCGCGACCACAGCGGCTTGACGTTGCGCACCTTCTTAAGGTCCTTGCCGATGTCGCTGCCGCGCCAGGCTTCCTCATAGGAAGCAAGCTCGTCATTGGCGCGGCCGGCGGTGATCGCCTCGGCCACATACTCGGCCGCCAGCATGCCGGACAGCACCGCATTGTGCGAACCCTTGATGCGCGGCACGTTGACGAAGCCGGCCGAGCAACCCATCAGCACGCCGCCCGGGAAGGACAGTTTCGGCACCGACTGCCAGCCGCCCTCGGTGATGGCGCGCGCGCCATAGCCGATGCGCTTGGCGCCCTCGAAGGTGCCGGCGATCGCCGGATGCGTCTTGAAGCGCTGGAACTCCTCGAAGGGCGACAGATAGGGGTTTTTGTAATTGAGATGGAGCACGAAGCCGACCGCCACCTGGTTGTCCTCGAGATGATAGAGGAACGAGCCGCCGCCGGTCTTCAGGTCGAGCGGCCAGCCGAAGGTGTGCTGCACCAGGCCCGGCCGGTGGTTTTCCGGCTTGACCTGCCAGAGCTCCTTGAGGCCGATGCCGTATTTGCCTGGCTCGCGGCCGTCGGAAAGCTTGTATTTGACGATCAGCTGCTTGGCCAAGGAGCCGCGCGCGCCCTCGCCGATCAGCACGTATTTGCCCATCAGCGCCATGCCGGGCGCGTAAGCCGGCCCGTGCGTGCCGTCCTTCTCGAGGCCCATGTCGCCGGTGATGACGCCGCTGACGGCGCCGGCCTCGTTGTAGACGAGGCTGACCGCGGCAAAGCCCGGATAGATTTCGACGCCGAGCGCCTCGGCCTTGGTCGCCAGCCAGCGGCAGACATTGCCGAGCGAGACGATGTAATTGCCGTGATTGTTCATCAGCGGCGGCATCAGGATGTTGGGCAGGCGGAACGAGCCGGCCGGCCCGAGCACCAGGAAATGGTCGGCGGTGACCGGCGTCTTGAACGGGTGACCCTCCTCCTCGCGCCAGCCGGGCAGCAGGCGGTCGATGCCGATCGGATCGACGACCGCGCCGGAGAGGATGTGCGCGCCGACCTCGCCGCCCTTTTCCAGGACGACGACCGAAAGATCGGGATTGAGCTGCTTCAGACGGATTGCGGCGGCAAGACCGGCAGGACCCGCTCCGACGATCACCACGTCGAATTCCATGCTTTCGCGTTCGATATCGCTCATCGACCCCTCGTTGGCTTGCCGCATTCTCGCATTGTGCTGGCTCATGCGCTGCATAGCGCATCAATTCGCGACGCGAAACCGGCGCTGACGTGACAACGCCGATTTCGACAAAAAGTCGCGGTTTTCCTACGAAGTGGGTGCAGCTTTGGCCAAGGCCAGGACCAACCGGGTTGCAAGACCAGCCGGCTGCCCGCATCTTTTTAATTGTTCGACGGCTTGGTTATCGGCAATACTTGGCGCATGCGCATGCTTGAGCCGTCAGGCTTTCCCTTGAAGCGCTTGCTCTTAACGCCCGGCACCGCCTGGCGCGCGGTTCTTCCGCTCTTGTTTTTGACCGTTCCTGCGCTTGTTTTATCCGTGCCGGCTTTTGTTTTATCCGTGCCGGCGCTGGCCGATCCGGTGAAGGTCTGGACCACCGGCGCCTATTCTTTCTCCGACGAGCTTGGCGGCTTCCGCATCACCGGCGCTTCCGGCATCGGCACCAAGGAAGACCCGCTGGTCATCAAGGAGGAGCTGAACACGGCGACGCCGGTGACGCTGACCATCCGCGCCACCAAGCCGATCGAGCCGTTCGGCAAGGCCGGCGAGGTCGCCAACGGCGTGATGTATATGCGCATCGACGTGCTCAACAACAGCGCCCTGCCCTGGGTGGAGTTCCAGTTCGAGCTGCAGGAGATCCTCGACCAGCCGAGCGTGTTCGGCGACGGCCTGTCCTTCGACCAGCGCAACAAGATCCCCGACAACATCTGGTCGAGCAATTTCGCCGATTTCGACCGCCGGTTCGAACCTTATGACCAGCTGTTGTTCAAGAACGGCAAGGTCGATCCGCTGAAGACGGCGACTTTCGATTTCCTGGTCACCGACTACACGCCGCGCTGGACGTTTTATATCGTGCAGGATCCGCGCATTCCCACCGGTTGATATCACCAAACTTGCAAATTGGCGCCGCGCGGACAATGGTGGCGCCATGACTGCCGCCTCCCCCAACACGTCAGCCGAGATCGCCGAACTGCTCGCCTTCTACGCCAGCGCCGGCGTCGACGATGCGCTTGAAGACGCGCCGATCAACCGCTTCGCGGAGCCCAAGCCGAAACCGGCAGAGCGCCTTCGCCCGCCAGCCGCGCCCATCGCTGAAAGCAGGCCCCGCGAACAGCCGGCGGCCCAGCCCCGCTTTGAAGCAGCGCCGCCACGGGAGCAACCAGCACCCGGCCTGGATGCCCGCAACATTCCGGACGCGCCCGTCCGCATGGCCACGGCCGCCGTCCCCGATGAGGCGCAGGCGCTGCTTGCGCGCCAGCTTGCCGCAAGCGCCTCGACGCTCGAGGAACTGCGCCAGCACATGGCCGGCTTCGACGGCTGCAACCTCAAATTCACCGCCAAGAACCTGGTCTTCGCAGACGGCAACCCGAATGCCGACCTGATGCTGGTCGGCGAAGCGCCGGGCCGCGACGAGGACCTCGAAGGGCTGCCCTTCGTCGGCCGCTCCGGCCGGCTGCTCGACCGCATGCTCGCCGCGATCGGGCTTGACCGCAACGCGGCCTATATCGCCAATGTCATTCCCTGGCGGCCGCCCGGCAACCGCACGCCGACGCCGCACGAGACCGAGATCTGCCGCCCGTTCATCGAAAGACAGATCGAGCTGGTCAATCCCAAAGTGCTGGTCAATCTCGGCGGGCCGTCGGCCAAGACGCTGCTCAACACGACCGAGGGCATCCTGCGCCTGCGCGGCAACTGGCGGGTGCACACGACAGCCTCGGGCACCGCCATTCCGGCGATGCCGACGCTGCACCCGGCGTATCTCCTGAGGACGCCGGCGCATAAGAAGCTCGCATGGCGCGATTTCCTCGAAGTGAAGGCGAAGCTGAAGGGGCTGGCGACTAGCTAATCTCCCCCTTGTGGGGGAGATGGCTGGCAAGGCAGAGGAGGCGCTGTCCCGCCAACCTGTCAGCTTGTATGTTACACCAGCTGAGAAATAATCAGGATTTCAAAGGCTAGCGATCCTTCGCGCCCCCCTCTGTCCTGCCGGACATCTCCCCCACAAGGGGGAGATCAGCCGGCACAGGCGCCTTCACCAATAACCTCCCGGGTAATTGAAATACGCCCCTCCCCGGCCTAGTCCTATCCCCATGATCACATCCGATATTTCCGCCGGCAACCTCATTCGCGAATGGCGCACGCGGCGGCGCATGAGCCAGCTCGATCTCGCCATGGAAGCCGATATCTCGCAGCGGCACTCTCCTTCGTCGAAAGCGGCCGCGCCCGGCCGTCGCGCGACATGGTGCTGCATCTGGCCGAGCAGCTGTCGATCCCGCTCAGGCAGCGCAACCAGCTGTTGCTTGCCGCGGGCTTCGCGCCGAGCTTCAGCGAAAAATCGCTGACCGATAAGACGCTGGCCCCGGCCATGGCCGCCGTCGAGACCGTGCTCAACGGTCACGAACCGTTCCCGGCGCTGGCGGTGGACCGGCATTGGAATCTCGTCCTGGCCAATGCCGCGATCGCGCCGTTCCTTGCCGATATTTCCGAGCCGTCCCTGCTTCAGCCGCCGGTCAATGTGCTGCGGCTCAGCCTGCATCCGGCCGGTGTCGCGCCGCGCATCGTCAACCTGGCGGAATGGCGCGCGCATCTCCTCGAACGGCTGAAGCACCAGAACGACGCGACCGGCGATCCGGTGCTGATCGAGCTGGAGCGCGAGCTGCGCGCCTATCCATCCGGCCTGAAGAGCGGCCGCCCGGCGCCGCTCGAGCCGAGCGGCATCGTGCATCCGATGCGGCTGGCGCATGGCGACCAGGTGCTGTCCTTCATCAGCACGATCACCGTGTTCGGCACGCCGCTCGATGTCACGCTGTCGGAACTGGCGATCGAATCCTTCTTTCCGGCCGACGAGCAGACGCGGACGGTGCTGGTGCGGCTGGCAAAGGAGCGGGCGCAGTCGTCGTAGCCTCACCCCTGCGGCGGCGCGGCCTTTCTGGTGCGCGTGCGCTCCAGGCCGAGCTGCCGTTCGCGCCAGATGATGAAGATGCCGGCGGCGACCACGATCATGCCGCCGACCAGCGTGTTGAGCGATGTCACGTCGCCGAAGACCAGATAGCCGACGACGAGGCCGAGGATCATCGAAGTATATTCGAAAGGCGCCACGACCGAGGCCTCGGCGTGGCGGTATGCGGCTGTCATCAGGATCTGGCCGAGCCCGCCGCAAAAGCCGGCGGCGACAAGCAGCGCTGCCTGCGCCGGCGTCAGCGCCTGCCAGCCGAAAGGCAGCGTGAAGAGCGACAGCACCGTTGCCGTCGAGGAGAACCACAGCACGATGGTCGCCGTCTTCTCGGTCTGTACGAGATTGCGCACCAGAAGCATGGCGACCGCCGAGATCGCCGCCGCGATGAGAACCGCCACGACGCCCAGCACTTCCTGGTCGTCCAGCCCCTGGTCGGAATTCAAGAGCGTCAGTTCCGGCCAGGAGATGATCAGCACGCCGACCAGGCCGACCGCGACCGCGCTCCAGCGATAGACGCGGATCGATTCGCCGAGGAAGACCGAAGAGAACACCACCACCAGGAGCGGCTGCGCATAGTTCAGCGTGATCGCCTCCGGAAGCGGCAGCCTGGTCAGCGCGAAGAAGCCGAGCCCCATGGCGCCGACGCCGACGACGCCGCGCGCGATGTGGTTGAATGGCCGCTTGGTGACGAATGCCGTGCCCAGCTGTCGCTTGAAGGCCAGGAAGGCGATGATCGGGAAGATGGCGAAGAAGGAGCGGAAGAAGACGATCTGCCCGGCCGGCACGTCGCCCGCCGACTTGATGCAGGTCTGCATGCCGACAAAGACCGCCACCGAGACGATCTTCAACGCGATGCCGCGCAGCGTATTGTGGCCGACGGCGTGATCGACGGTCATCTTGCCTCGTGAAAATGGGCGGAAAACGAAGCCGCGAAATAGGCCAAGAGCAATTCCAGGAAAAGTGTGTAGCGGTTTTCCGTCCGGAATTGCAAAAAGACAAAGGGATAGAGCAGTTTTGTCGAGTGACCGTTTCGTGTAAAGAGCGCGCACCTCAAAATTCTTGGATCAGCATTGTTCGCTGTCCGACCGAAATCGACAGGAAAACCAAGGGAATGCGCACCGATACCGGCCATGTCTTCAGGCTCGAAGACTATCGCCCCAGCGATTATCTGATCCCGAAAACCAGCCTCGACTTTCGACTGTCGCCGGATGCGACCCGCGTCACTGCCGTGCTGACCATCGCGCGGCGCGAAGGTGTGGCCGCCTCGGCGCCACTGGTGCTCGACGGCGACGGACTGACGCTGCTCAGCGTTGCCATTGACGGCAAGACGCTGCCGTCTGCCGACTATCAGGCGACGCCGGACCAGTTGACGATCCCGACCCCTCCGGCTGCACAGCATTTCGAACTCAGCCTCGAAACCGAGATCGCGCCGGACGGCAACGAGGCGCTGATGGGTCTCTATCGCTCCAGCAATGTCTATTGCACGCAGTGCGAGGCCGAAGGCTTTCGCCGCATCACCTATTTCCTCGACCGGCCCGACATCCTGTCGGTCTACACGGTGCGTATCGAGGCGCCGCACAATGAGGCGCCGCTGCTGCTTTCCAACGGCAACCCTGTCGAAAGCGGCGCGCTGGACGGTGGCTGGCACTACGCTGTCTGGCACGACCCCTTCCCCAAGCCGTCCTATCTTTTCGCGCTAGTCGCAGGCGCGCTCGGCAAGGTGGCGGACAGCTTCACCACGACGTCCGGCCGCGCTGTCGAGCTCGGCATCTATGTCGAGCCCGGCAAGGAGCGGCTCGCCGGCTATGCGATGGACGCGCTGAAGCGCTCGATGAAATGGGACGAGGAAGCCTTCGGCCGCGAATACGATCTCGACGTCTTCAACATCGTTGCCGTGTCCGACTTCAACATGGGCGCGATGGAGAACAAGGGCCTCAACGTCTTCAACGACAAATATGTGCTGGCCGACGAGGAAACCGCGACGGATGCCGACTTCGCCAATATCGAGGCGATCATAGCGCATGAGTATTTCCACAATTGGACCGGCAACAGGATCACCTGCCGCGACTGGTTCCAGCTCTGCCTGAAGGAGGGGCTGACGGTCTATCGCGACCACGAATTCTCCGCCGACCAGCGTTCGCGGGCGGTCAAGCGCATTGCCGAGGTGCGGACGCTGCGTTCGCACCAGTTCCCGGAAGACCAGGGCCCGCTGGCGCATCCGGTCAGGCCGCGCCGCTACCGCGAGATCAACAACTTCTACACGGCGACCGTCTACGAAAAGGGCTCGGAAGTGGTGCGCATGATCCGCACCATTCTCGGACCCGAAACCTTCCGGGCCGGCATGGATCTCTATTTCGAGCGGCATGACGGCGAAGCCGCGACGATCGAAGATTTCGTCAAAGTGTTCGAGGATGTGTCCGGCCGCGACCTGGCGCAATTCGCGCTCTGGTACCACCAGGCCGGCACGCCGAACCTGACGGTCAGTTCCGCGCACAACGCGGCGGCAAAGGAATTCACGCTGGAGATCGAGCAGTCGGTGCCGCCGACGCCGTCGGAAAGCCGCAAGCGGCTGATGCACATCCCGCTGGCCTTCGGCCTGGTCGGCGCCGGCGGCAAGCCCGTCACGTGGGCCGCCGTCGAGGGCGCTGTCGTGGAGGATGGCGTCATCCACATCCGCAAGCGACGGCACACGGTCCGCTTCTCCGGCATAGCTGAGCGCCCCGCCGTATCGCTCAACCGCGGCTTCTCGGCGCCGATCACGCTTTCGGTGCAGCAGAAGGCCGACGACCAGTTCTTCCTCGCCGCCCATGACAGCGACGCCTTCGCGCGCTGGCAAGCGTTCAACACGCTGCTCACCGACGCGCTGATCGCGGCCTTCCGCCAGGTGCTGGGCGGCAAGGAGCCGGCCTTTACGGCAAAGCTCGCCGCACTTGCCGGCAAGATCGCCGGAGATGAGACGCTGGAGCCGGCCTACCGGGCGCTGGCGCTGACGCTGCCGGGCGAGGCCGATATCGCCCGTGACATCGGCAAGGGCATCGATCCCGACGCCATCTTCACCGCGCGCGAAGCGCTGGCGCGGGCGATCGCTGCGGCAAACCGCGAGGGCTTCTCGGCGCTCTATGATAGCCTCGGCGACGACGGCCCGTACACGCCGGACGCGGCGAGCGCCGGGCGACGCGCGCTGCGCAACACCTTGCTGGACTATCTTTCGCTGCTGCCGGAGGGTGCTGCGCTTGCCGCGCGGCACTTCAACACCGCCACCAACATGACCGATCGCGCCGCGGCACTCACCGTGCTGGCGCACCGCCATGCCGGTTCGCGCCAAGCCGAGGCGGCGCTGGCCGCGTTCGAGGCGCGCTATCGCGGCGACGCCCTGGTGCTCGACAAATGGTTCCAGATCCAGGCCAGCGTGCCCGGTGCGCAAACCGTCGACAAGGTGCGCGAGCTTATGCAGCACGAAGCCTTCTCGATCGCCAACCCAAACCGCATGCGCTCATTGATCGGCACCTTCTCCAGCGCCAACCAGACCGGCTTCCACCGCGCCGACGGCGAAGGTTACCGCCTGTTCGCCGTGACGGTGTTGGAGGTCGAGAAACGCAACCCGCAGGTCGCGGCCAGACTGGCGACAGCGCTGCGGTCGTGGCGCTCGCTGGAACCCGGACGTCAGGCCAAGGCCAGGGACGCGCTGCTCCAGATGGCGAAGGCGGAGAACCTGTCGGCGGATCTGCGCGATATCGTGGAACGCACGCTGGCGTGATTGGCGATCTCCCCCACGAGGGCAGGGCAATCGCATATGAGTTTTACGAAGAGGACCCCCACCCCCTAACCCTCCCCACAAGGGGGAGGGAACGCTACCGCACGCCACCCTTTTTTGGCGTCGAACCTAGGCGATTTGGGTTGTGTGCGTCAAGTTCTGCAAAATTGGGGCGGCCACGATGCTGGTCATGCGGCTTGGCGCAGCGCGAGCTTCTTGTGCTCGCGCAGGTCGTCCATGTTGATGTAGCGGTTGGCCTCCATCCAGTTTTCGTTGGTTTCGACGGCCAATGCCCTGACCAGGCGCAGGCAGCTTTCGGCATTGGGGAAGATGCGCACGACATAGGTGCGGCGCCTGATCTCCTCGTTGAGCCGTTCGAGCATGTTGGTGGACTTCAGGTGCTTGTGGTGCTGGCGCGGCAGCCGGAAGAAGGTCAGCGTCTGTTCTATGGCTTCTTCCGCCCAGCTGGTCAGCCGCGGGTAGCGGGCGGACCATTTGGACAGCCATGCGGCGAGATCGGCCCTTGCCTCGGCGAGATCGCGCCGGTCGTAGAGCCATCTGAGCTCCTGCAGACAATCGTCGCCATGCTTCCTCGGCAGGTGATCGAGCGCGTTCCTGAGGAAGTGGACGTAGCAGCGTTGCCATGCCGCTTCCGGGATCACCTCACCGATCGCCGCCACGAGGCCGGCATGGTCGTCGGAGACGACCAGCTCGACACCCTTGAGGCCGCGCGCCTTCAGCGAGACGAGAAAGTCTTTCCAGGCCGAACGGCTCTCGCGATTGGCCATCTCCACAGCCAGGATCTGGCGCCTTCCGTCCCAGTCGATGCCGACAGCGATCAGCACCGCCTGGCTCATGACGACGCCGGCTTCACGCACCTTCTCATAGCGCGCGTCGAGGATGAGGTAAGGGAACGGCTCTTGAAGGGGGCGCCTGGCAAAGGCAGCGAGGCTCTCGTCCAGCCGCTTGTTGATGGCCGAGATCGACGAGGCCGAAAACGCATGACCGCACAGCTCCTCGGTGATCGCCTTCACCTTCCTGGTCGACACACCCTGCACATACATCTCGGCCAGCGTCGCCACCAAGGCTCGCTCCGAACGCTGGTAGCGCTCGAACAATTCGGTCGAGAAGCGCCCCGAGCGGTCCTGCGGAACCCGCAGCTCAAGCTTGCCGACACGCGTGACAAGGGTGCGGCCATAGTAGCCCGAGCGGTAGCCCAGCCGCTCCGGCGTGCGTTCGCTTTTCGAAGCACCAAGCGCCTCGTCCATCTCGGCCTCGAGCACCTCCTGCATCACCGCGCGGATCACTTCGTGCAGTCCATCCGGGTTCGAAAGCAGAATGTCTTTGACGGCAGCGCTGGCGGTCTTACTTTCAATCTTGGTCATGGTGGCGTTCCTTCGCGGGAATCGGTGACGTGAACAATCACCAGCCTGCCATGACCGCCCCCTCTCAGCGAATTTGCAGAACTCTCAGCACACTACCGCGATTTGCGGAGATCGGCGCCTACCAAGTCTCCCTCCCTTGTGGGGAGGGATTAAGGTGGGGGTCCTCTTCGTAAAAACTCCCTGCCCACGAGGGGGGAGATCAGCTGTTTCAACGAATTTCAATCAATTTTTAATGTTTTTTGGCCGCGCCTCTGGACAAGGCGAATCACCTTTGATTCTTTACTGACGATTCGGGCGTGCGGCGTAGCCGGATCATTTCTGTAAATGCGGCAAATCGGGGAGTGCCATTTATGGCCAAGGCGGACGCGTGGGGCGCGCCCGGAGGGAAGGCTTTTGCGCGTCGCAAGGCAAGGAACGATGGACTTGCCGGCAACACGCGCCTGATCGCCGAACCTGCCTATCAGCGGCTTTTAGCCGCCGAACCGCTGCTGCGCCGGTCGATCCCGGCGCTGATCATCATTTTCCTCATCGTCATTGCAGCGCTGCGCTTCCTGTCGCTGATGAACGAGCATGACGAGATCGAGCGCGATTCCAAGGCCGTGCTGGCGCTCGCCGCCGGCCAGATGGCGCAGGCGATCACCGCCGACCCCAGCACGGCCGGCATCAACGCCATCGACCTTTTGGAGAACACCAGCCGCCAGGGCGCCATGGGCCGCGCCCATGTGCTCGCCATAACCGACGCCGCCTTCAAGGTCGTCGCCGTCTCGCCGCTGTCGACGGGCTGGCAGGGCCGGACGCTGGACAGCCTCGTGCTTGGCGGCCAGCCGCTGTTCATGTTCGGCGACCGCGCCGGCGTCATGGACGTCACCATCGCCGGACAGGACTGGTATGCGGCGGTGAGCCTTTCAGGCAACCGCAAGAACGCCGCCGCCGTTTTGGTGCCCCAGGCAGCGGTGTTCGACAGTTGGCGCAAGTCGATGTCGCTCAATGTCACGCTGTTCGTGCTGACGGCCGGCGTGCTGATCGTCATCCTCTACGCCTATTTCGGCCAGGCGGCGCGCGCCCAGGCCGCCGACCGCATCTACCTGGAAGCGCACCAGCGCATCGACATGGCGCTGGTACGCGGCCGCTGCGGGTTGTGGGACTGGGACATGGTGCGCGGCAAGATGTATTGGTCGCGCTCGATGTACGACATGCTGGGCTACGAGCCCTGCGAGGCCATGCTCTCCTTCGGCGAGGTCGACGAGATCATCCATCCCGAAGACGACGACCTGTTTGAGCTCGCCAACCGCATCATCGAACGCGAGATCGACCATATCGACCAGGTGTTCCGCATGCGCCACGCCGACGGGCAGTGGGTGTGGATGCGCGCCCGCGCCCAGGTGATCGATCCGGAGGCGCCGGAGATCCAGCTGATCGGCATCGCCGTCGACGTCACCGAGCAGCGACACCTGGCGCTGCGCTCGGAAGCGGCCGACATGCGGCTGAGGACGGCGATCGAGAACATCAACGAGTCCTTCGTGCTGTGGGACGCGGCCGACCGGCTCATCATGTGCAATTCCAAATTCCAGAAGGACAACGGGCTCTCCGACCGCGACGTGGTGCCGGGCGCCACACGCGACTTCCTCGAGGAGCGCATGCTGGCCTTCGCCTCGGAGCGCAGGCTGGCCAACGCCAACGGGCCGCAAGGCGGCGTCAGCTTCGAGCGGCAATTGGCCGACGGCCGCTGGCTGCAGGTCAACGAATTGACGACCCGCGACGGCGGCATCGTCTCGGTCGGCTCCGACATTACCCAGATCAAGCTGCATCAGGAGAAACTGGTCGACAGCGAGCGCCGGCTGATGGCGACGATCCACGACCTCAGCCTTGCGCGCCGCGCCGAGGAAGAACGCGCCAGCGAACTGGTCGAGCTCAACCGCAAATACATGAAGGAAACGGAGCGCGCTGAGGCCGCCAACCGGGCCAAGTCCGAATTCCTCGCCAACATGTCGCATGAGCTGCGCACGCCGCTCAACGCCATCATCGGCTTCTCCGAACTGATGGAACAGGGCCTGTTCGGACCGCTTGGCTCCGAGCGTTACGAGGAATACGCAACCGACATCAACGGCAGCGGCAAGTACCTGCTCGGCGTCATCAACGATATCCTCGACATGTCGAAGATCGAAGCCGGCCAGTTCTCGCTCGACCGCGAGGAGATCGACCTCTGCCCGCTGATCAAGGAAACGGTGCGCGTGATCTCGCTGCAGGCCGCCGAAAAGTCGATCATGGTGGACACACGTATCGCCGATTCGATGCGGCTTTTCGCCGATCGCCGCGCGATCAAGCAGATCGCCATCAACCTGCTCTCCAACGCGGTGAAGTTCACCGGACAGGGCGGCAGGATCACGGTCAGGGCGCGCAACACGTCGGGGGCGCTGGTCCTCACCATCGAGGACAATGGCTGCGGCATCCCGAAGACGGCGCTGAGCAAGCTTGGCCGGCCGTTCGAGCAGGTGCAGAACCAGTTCTCCAAGAACCATGCCGGCTCCGGCCTTGGGCTCGCCATCTCACGCTCGCTCGCCGAACTGCAGGGCGGCGCGCTGAAGATCCGCTCGACCGAAGGCGTCGGCACCATCGTGTCGGTGCGCATCCCGCTGAAGAAGTCGCCACCGGCGGTAAAGGTAGCGGCGTGACACAAAAACCTGCGCTGCTGCGGTAGGCTTGAAAAAGTTATCTATTTTATCTATTTTGGATAAAGAGGTGACTTTTATGCGCGTAACATCGACAGAATTTCAGCAGAATGTGGGCCGCTTTCAGGACGCCGCCCAACGGAGCCCTGTGGCGATAACGAAGAACGGCCGAGCCCACACGGTGCTCCTCTCGGCGGCAATGTTTGAAGTGCTGGTCAAAGGCAGGGTCGCCCGCCCCGTCGAAGAGTTGGACGACGAGACGCTGAACGCCATTGCGGAAAGCGCGGTGCCATCCGAATTTGATGAGATGGATGCAATGCTCAAAGACTGGACGCCGTGAGCCTGCCTAAGCCTGTCCCCGGTCTGGTGATTTCGTATTCCTACCTTTGGTCGGACGAGCAGAAGGAAGGCCTTGAAGAGGGGCGCAAGAACAGGCCCTGCGCCATCGTTGCCGCGCGTCGATTTGTCGAGGGCCGCGAAGTTGTGACGGTCGTTCCAATCACACACTCGCCTCCGTCAAATCCTAACGATGCAATAGAAATGCCCGCGGCTCTCAAGGCACATCTAGGACTCGACCATCTGCCGTCTTGGGTCATGGTCAGCGAAACCAATGATTTCCTTTGGCCCGGTCCCGATCTCAGGCCTACCCCGGGAAGTAATCCATCCCGCTTCCATTACGGCATGCTGCCGCCACGCTTCTACGCCCATCTGCGCGACCGGATTCTGCAGGCGTATGCACGTCGGAGGCTGCATCAGGTCCAACGCACCGAGTAGCCGCGATCTTAGGATTCTAGTCGCACCTTCTCCAGCGCTTCGGCGAGTTCTGCCACCGTCAATCTTCCGCCTTTGCCGGCGGCCAGCTCTCTCAGCCGTGCCTCCACTGCATCGGAAAATTGGTCGAAGCCGATGGTGCCGCCGGTCGCCTTGCTGAGCCGCGCCGTTGTACCGCCTGGCACGCGCTCGCCGCCGGCGGCCTTGTTCTCGGCATAAGCAACCGTGCCGACGGCGCCGGCCAGGGCCACGAAGGCAAGGGCAAGCTTGGTGGATTTCTTCATGGGTCTTCTCCTGTTGCATCGTCACCCCCGATGCGACCGGGCGCGCTTTTTCGCGCTCCGGCATGAAGCAGAAGGTCGAAATCCTTTCTGACCTTCCGCGACATTTCCTTGAGATGTGCCTCGAGCACGGCGAAATCCGGCAGGTCGGTCACCGCCAGGAGCAGATCCGACAAGCCTGGCGGGACATCGTCGCGCTGGAACTCGCCGGTGAGGCAAAGCCTGATCATCTGGGTCAGCGCCAGATAGAGCCGATAGGCCTCACCAAGCTCTTCGCGGATATCGGTGGCCGCGAAAGCGGGGCGAGCCGCGCCAGGATGTCGGCTGTCGCCGTCGCCCGACGGCCAGGCTCGACAGCGCCGATTATGACCGCAACCTGGGCGATGAATTCGAGATCGATGAGGCCGCCCGGGATGAGCTTTATGTCCCAGAGGTCGCGCGGCGGCTTCTCCTTCTCGATCATCGCCCGCATCTCGGACGCTTCGGCCTTCACCTTGGCGGCATCGCGCGGCTGCGCCAATACCGCCGCCACCTCTTCCTCAAGCTCGGCGCAAAGTCCGGCATCGCCGCCGATGGGACGCGCCCGCGCCAGTGCCATGTGCTCCCAGGTCCAGGCCTCCTGGCGCTGGTATTTTTTGAAAGCGTCGATATGGGTGGCGACGGGTCCCTTGTTGCCGGACGGGCGCAGGCGCAGGTCGAGCTCATAGAGCACGCCTTCGGCCGTCGGCGCCGAGACGGCGGCGATCAGGCGCTGCGTCATGCGCGTGTAGTAGTGCGAAGGCGCCAGCGGCTTGTCGCCGTCGGACTCCTCGGCATCGGCGTCATGATCGTAGAGCAGGATGAGATCGACATCGGAGCCGGCGGTCAGCTCGCGGCTGCCAAGCTTGCCCATGCCGAGCAGGGCTACCCTCGCTCCGGCGATCCTGCCATGGCGCAGCGCGAATTCGGCGATGACCGCGTTGAGCGCCGCTTCGATGGTCAGGTCGGCGAGGTCGGAAAAGGCGCGGCCCGCCCGCGCGGGATCGATCGAGCCGGCGAGCAGGCGCACGCCGATCAGGAATTTCTGCTCGGAGGCGAAGATGCGCAGGCGGTCGAGCACATCCTCATAAGCGCGATCGCCCTCTATGAAGGCGGCAAGCCGCGCCGAGAGATAAGCGCGGTTGGGCAGCTCGGTGAGCAACGCCGGATCGAGCAGGCCGTCAAAGACATGCGGCCGGCGCGTGATGATGGCCGCCAGCCTGGGCGCCGCGCCCATGATCGTCGCCATCAGCTTCAAGAGCGCCGGGTTCGACTGCAACAGCGAGAAGAGCTGGATGCCCGCCGGAAGACCGGCGAGGAACCCGTCGAAACGCACCAGCGCCTCGTCGGCGCGGCGCGTCTGGCCGAAGGCCTTGAGCAGCGCCGGCGTCAGTTCCGTCAGCCGTTCGCGGGCTTCGGCCGATTGCGTGACGCGGTAGCGGCCGAAATGCCAGCCGCGAATGACGCGGCAGATGTCGCTCGCCCGCTGGAAACCAAGCCCGTGCAAGGTCTGCAGCGTGTCCGGGTCGTCGACATCGCCGGTGAAGACCAGATTGCCGACGCCGGCGGAGAGCTCGGGCGCGGTCTCGAACAGCGCCGCATAGTGGCGTTCGACCTCCTGCAGCGCTGCGCGGAAGGCCTTGGCGAATTCCGCCTCGCCGGCAAAGCCCAGCATCAGGGCGATACGCCGAAGCTCCTCGTCGCTGTCCGGCAGGACATGCGTCTGCTCGTCGGCCACCATCTGGATGGCGTGCTCGACACGGCGCAGGAACCAGTATTGCCGGGCAAGGGCATCGCGCGCCTCGGCGGTGATCCAGCCGCGCGCGGCGAGCGCCGCCAGCATCGGCACCGTCTCGCGGCCGCGCAGTTCCGGGAAGCGGCCGCCGGCGATCAGCTGCTGCGTCTGGACGAAGAACTCGATCTCGCGGATACCGCCCCGGCCAAGCTTGACGTTGTGGCCTTTGACCGCGATCTCGCCATGGCCCTTATGGGCATGGATCTGGCGCTTGATCGAATGGACGTCGGCGATCGCCGCATAGTCCATGTATTTGCGCCAGACATAGGGCTGCAATTCCTTGAGGAAGGCAGCGCCGGCTTCAAGATCGCCGGCCACCGGACGCGCCTTGATCATGGCGGCGCGCTCCCAGTTCTGGCCGCGCGCCTCGTAATAGCGAAGCGCCGCCTCGACCGGGATCGCCAGCGGCGTCGAGCCGGGATCGGGACGCAGCCTGAGATCGGTGCGGAAGACATAACCGTGCTCGGTGCGGTCCTGCAGGATGCGCACCAGGCGCCGCGCCAGCCGCGAAAACAGCTCCGTCGCGTCGAGCGGGTCGACTACGGCTGGCGCCTCCGGATCGAAGAAGACGACCAGATCGATGTCGGAGGAAAAATTCAGCTCATGCGCGCCGAGCTTGCCCATGCCGAGCAGGATCCAGCCCGAGCCGCGCGCCGGATGTTTTGCATCGGGCAGCTTCAGCTTGCCCTGGCGGTGCGCGTCGAGCAGCAGGAAATCGACGGCAGCACCGGTACAGGCATCGGCAAGGTCGCTGAGCCGGCGCACGGTGACCGAGGTTTCGGCCTCGCCTGAAAGGTCGGCGAGCGCGATCAGGAAATGTGCTTCGGTCTTCCATTGCCGCAGCGCCATCATCAGCGCCGATTCCGAGACGTCCTCCGCCCTGGCGGCATCTCCGATCGCTTCGCCAATGGCCAGCAGCCGTTTTTCGATGGTCTGGTCGAACAACGTGTCGAGGATGGCTGGCCGGCGCCGCGCGACATCGCGCAGGAAAGGCGACAGGTCGAAGATGGCGGCGAGCAGGGCCTGCAAAGCTCCCTCGCCGGCCAGGAAGCCCGCGAGACGAGAAAGACCTTCCTCCTCGGCTGCATCGGCTATCTCCGACAGCTCGCGCCGGGCATGGGCCTTGTCCTGCGGCTGAAGCGCCAGCGCCGGGCTAAGCCGCCACTCGGATCCGGCTTTTTCTTCGCCATTCTCACCGCCATCAATGCGTCTCCCGCGCCGGGAAACTCATGACCACGGACAATCCCGGATTGGCGGGGGCAAGATCAAGCCTGCCGTTGTGGAAAGTCATGATCGCCTTGGCGAGACTGAGACCGAGACCCGAGCCCGGTTGCGAGCGGCTCTTCTCCAGCCGCACGAAGCGCTCGGTGGCACGCGCGCGGTCGCCATCGTCGGGAATGCCGTGGCCATTGTCGGCGACGGCAAGCTTGATCTCGTTGCCGACGCGCGCCAGCGTGAGCCGCACCTTCGGGCTCTCGGTGGCGTCCGTCGAATATTTGATGGCGTTGTCGACAATGTTGGAGAGCGCCTGGCCGATCAGCTCGCGGTTGCCGTTGACGACAAGGGCATCCGGCGCCGAGACTTCCAGCGCGACTCCCGCCTCCTCCGCCACCGGTTCGTAGAGCTCGACGACATCGCTCACCGTGGCGGCGAGGTCGACGGGACTGGTGGTCTCCGACGAATAACCAGCCTCCAGCCGCGAGATCATCAGGATGGCGTTGAAGGTTTTTATCAGCTGGTCGGATTCGGCGATCGTGCCCTCTAGCGCCTGGCGATAGTCGTCCGTCTTGTGCTTTCCGGCAAGCGTGGCTTCGGCGCGGTTGCGCAGCCTGGTCAGCGGCGTCTTGAGGTCGTGGGCGATGTTGTCGGAAACCTGCTTCAGGCCTTCATTCAGCATGGCGATGCGGGCAAGCATCGTGTTGAGGCTTTCCGACAGGCGGTCGAACTCGTCGCCGGCGCCGGTCACCGGCAGCCGCCCGGACAGGTCGCCACCCATGATGCGGCGGCTCGCCTCCGAGACGTTGTCGATGCGCTTCAGGGCGGCATGGCCGACGAAGAACCAGATCAAGAGCCCGCCGAGCCCCATCATACCAAGGGACAGCATCAAGGCGCGCTTGATGACGGCGCGAAAGCGCTCGGGCTCGCCGAGGTCGCGGCCGACCAGCATGATCATCTGGTTGGGCAGCCGCAACACCAGCGCAATGGCGTTGTGACCCTTCTCGCCCTCGGCTTGCGCGCCGCCCGTGCCGGTCGAAGGCGCGCTCTGGTCTCCGCTGCGCAGCCGGTCGAGCTCACCCTCGCCGAAACGCTGATAGGAAAAGGGTTCCGTGGTCCAGCCTTCGGTCTCGATCACGCCAGGCTCAAGGCTTTGCACGTTGCCGGTCAGGATCTGGCCGTTGGCGTCGGCGATGAGATAAAGGTTGGCACCGGGCTGGCGCGAGCGGTTCTCGACCACGCGCACCAGCACCGGCAGGCCGCCGCGCTGATAGGCACGCGCCAGGCCCAGCACCTCGTCGTTGATGGTATCCTGCGTCTGCGCCAGCAGCATGCGCGCCGACAGCGAGGTCATATAGAAGACCAAAAGCACGGCGCAGAGCGCGAAAAGCAGGAGATAAAGCGCCGAAAGCCGCGCCGCCGTCGTCTTCATGATGGCCGGCAGGGATAATGCCATAGTAGGCTCTACCCACCTTTCAGCATGTAGCCGGCGCCGCGGATGGTGTGCAGGATCGGCTTGTCGAAGCCTTTCTCGATCTTGCCGCGCAGCCGCGAGACATGGACGTCGATGACGTTAGTCTGCGGATCGAAATGATAATCCCAGACATTCTCGAGCAGCATGGTGCGCGTCACCACCTGGCCGGCGTGGCGCATCAGATATTCGAGCAGGCGGAACTCGCGCGGCTGCAGCGTGATCTCGCGACCGGCCCGCTTGACCGAATGCGACAGCCGGTCGAGCTCGAGATCGCCGACCCGGTAGACCGTCTCGGATTCCCGGGCGCTGGCGCGGCGGTTCAGCACTTCTACACGGGCGAGCAGTTCGGAAAAGGCATAGGGCTTGGTGAGATAATCATCGCCGCCTGCGCGCAAGCCGGTGACGCGGTCGTCGACCTCGCCCAGCGCCGACAGGATCAGCACCGGCGTGGCGTTGCCGCGCGAGCGAAGTGCTGCGATCACCGACAGGCCGTCGCGGCGCGGCATCAGGCGGTCGACCACCATCACGTCATAGTCACCGGCATCGGCCAGCGCGAAACCGGTCTCGCCGTCGCCGGCGACATGGGCGGTGTGGCCCGCCTCGGCGAAGGCTTTCTGCAGATAGTCCGCCGCCTCGCGATCGTCTTCCATGACGAGAATCTTCATGGACCCGTTATACGCGATTTCACCGGAAGGTTGAGGGGCAGCCATGGCTCTTAGCCTTTATGTTAAAGCGGCAGCGGGGATGGGAACCCGCTGCCGCCGGGAGCGAAACACGGTGACTGACTGACGTGTTCGGCCCCATGTTTTCCCGGCGGCGGCTCGGGGGTGTTGATACCGCCGCAGGGAAAAGTCGAGAGAGCAATTCCAGGAAAAATGTGAGGCGGTTTTCCGTTCGGAATTGCGTCAAAACAAACTTATCAGCCCTTGCCGACCGGCAGCGCCACGAAGCGGTTGCTATCGTCGCGGGTGATCTGCATCAGCACGGCCTTGCGGCCGGCCTTGGTGGCATCAGCCATGGCCTTCGAGACATCATCGGTGGTGTTGACATCGTTCGAATTGATCGAGGTGATGACATCGCCCGGCTGAATGCCGCGATCGGCCGCGTCGCTGTCGGGATCGACATCGGTGACCACGAGGCCCTTGCCGCTCTCAGCCTTGGTGACGGTCAGGCCGAGATCGGCCAGTGTGTCGGCCTTGGCGGCGGGCGCCTGCTGCTTGCCGTCGTCGTTCGAGGCCTGCTTGTCGCTTGCGGGCAGCGTGCCGAGATCGACCTTGACGGACTGGGACTTGCCACCGCGCCAGACAGTGACATCGACCGACTTGCCAGGCGCATAGGCGCCGATGGTGCGGGCGAGATCCTTCGGCGAGTCGACATCCTTGCCGTCGATCTGGGTGATGACGTCGCCGGCGGCGATGCCAGCCTTCTTACCCGGACCGGCGTCCTGGGCGCTCGAAACCAGCGCGCCCTTGTCCGACTTCAGGCCGAGCGACTCGGCGATGTCGGAGGTGACCGGCTGAATTTCGACGCCGAGCCAGCCGCGCTGGACGGAGCCGCTCTTCATCAGGTCCTGGACGATCTGCTTGGCGGTCGAGGCCGGGATGTCGAAGGCGATGCCGACGCTGCCGCCCGAGGGCGAGAAGATGGCGGTGTTGATGCCGATCACCTGGCCGTTGAGGTTGAAGGTCGGGCCACCCGAATTGCCGCGGTTGACCGAAGCGTCGATCTGGATGAAGTCGTCATAAGGTCCGGCGCCGATGTCGCGGCCACGGGCCGAGACGATGCCTGCGGTCACCGTGCCGCCGAGGCCGAACGGATTGCCGACGGCAACCACCCAGTCGCCGATGCGGACCTTGGAATCGTCGGCGAAGTCGACATAGGTGAACTTGCCGCCGCCATCGACCTTGAGCACGGCGAGGTCGGTGCGCGGGTCGGTGCCGACCAGCTTGGCGTCGAGCTCCTTGCCGTCATTGGTGACGACCGTATAGTCCGAGCCTTCCGAAACGACGTGGTTGTTGGTGACGAGATAGCCGTCTTCGGAGATGAAGAAGCCCGACCCCTGCGCCACCGGACGCGGCTGGCCGTTACCGGGATTGCGATGATTGAAGTGGCGCTGGCCGAACTGGCCGCCCTGGCCCTGGTCGCCGAAGCCGCGGAATTGCTTGAAGAACTGGCGCAGCTGCGGATTGTCGGGCAGGTTGTCGAAACCGTTCTGGTCGTCGGAGCCGTCATCGGCGGTCGGCTGAATCTTGGACTTGACCTTGACGCTGACGACAGCCGGCGAGACGTGCTCGACGACATCGGCGAAGCTAGGCATCTGCGGAGCCTCGACGCGCACGGCATCGGCCAGCACCGGCGCGGTGCCGGTGGCAAGCGCGCCGGCGCCGACGGCACCGATAATGGCCAGGGACGCGACAGCCGCCATCAGACGCTTGCGGGAACCGGAATATGAATTGGGGGCAATATTCATCGAGTTCTTATCCTCTATAGACGTGGATGCGCTCAGGCGATGCATCCTCGGCCAAGAGGATTAGAGAGCCGCACATTACGGCGCCATTTCCGCTACATGAAAGTTTTGTAATGTTGGCGGGCGGAAGGCACGCGTGAAATCACGAGGTTTCAAAATGACCACAGGCCGTAACACACGAATTCGAGTCTCAACCGATTGGGAGACTAAGATGATCGAAGGCATCAAGCACGGAATTGCCGACGCAAAGGCCGGTCGTTTGGTGCCTCACGTAGCAGCAATGGCGGAGATCGACGCGGTCACCGACGCCGTAGAAGCCGAGCGTGCAAGCAAGGTGTGAGGCGACCGTACCCGGAGGCATAGCGGAAAGCGCCCGCGACGTCGCCGTCCCAGAGCAAAGCTCCGTCGCGGAGACCCTGGGATGGCGACCACCACAAGAACTGTTGCAGGCATCACCAAAGTTCGCGATGGCACTAGTTGCGCAATATCTTTTCGAGCGCCGCTTGCTCTTCCGCTGAAAGCGCCGGCGAGGATGGACGGCGCGACCGGGCGCTGAATAAGATGAAGGCGCCGCCGACGAGCAGCAGGAGCACCGGTGTGCCCCACAAAAGCGCGTTGCGCAGGCTGAAACGCGGCTTCAAGAGGACGAACTCGCCATAGCGCGAGACGATGTAGTCCATCACCTGCTGGTCGGTGTCGCCGGCCGTGAGGCGTTGGCGCACCAGGATGCGCAGGTCGCGGGCGAGGTCGGCGTCGGATTCGTCGATCGACTGGTTCTGGCAGACCATGCAGCGCAGGCCTTCCGACAGCGCGCGCGCCCTCGCTTCCAATGCCGGGTCCTGCAGCACCTCGTCGGGCTTCACCGCCTGCGCGGCCCCGGCAAAAAGCAAGGCCAGCAGCAGGACCAGCGAGGCGAATGAAAACCTCGCCTTCATGTCTGGCTCGCGGTTGCCGCAGCGGTCGCCAATTTGCGCCGCCTTGCCGGCGCGCCGACACGCAAGCGCCGGTCGAGCAGCGACATCGCAGCGCCCGCCATCATCACCAGGCCGCCGCCCCAGATCAGCGTCACCAGCGGCTTCCACCACAGGCGCACGACGACCGAGCCGTCACTGCTCTCATCGCCGAGCGACAGATAGAGTTGGCTGAAGCCGAGCGTGCGGATGCCGGACTCGGTCGTCACCGTCTGCCGCACCGGATAGAAGCGCTTGGCCGAGGTGATCTCGCCGTCGTCGAATCCGTTCGAGATCAGTATGAAGCGGCCGCGATCCTCGGTGAAATTGGGACCCTTCTGCGGAAAGAGGCCTTCGAAGCGAACGCTGTGGCCGGACAGTTCCACCGTCTCGCCCGGTTTCATGGTGAGGATCTTCTCGGTGCCGAAGCAAAGCGTGCCGACAATGCCGAGCAAGGTCAGTCCTAGGCCCAGATGGGCAAGGGCTGTGCCGAAGACCGACCGCGGCAGGCCGATGAAGCGTCGAAGTATGTTCGACGGCGTGACCGAGCCGACACCCGCCTTGACGGCCAGGTCGGTCAGCGCGCCGGCCACCAGCCAGACGGCAAGGCCGACACCGAGCGCGGCGAACACCGACGCCCCGTTGATGAAGAGACCGGTGACCAGCATCGCGGCGAGCGCCAGCGCGAAGGCCGCCATCAGGCGCTGCGAGGCGGCAAGGATGTCGCCGCGCTTCCAGGCAAGCAGCGGACCGACAGGCACGATGGCCAGCAGCGGCAGCATCAGAGGGCCGAAGGTCAGGTCGAAGAACGGCGCGCCGACCGAAATCTTGCCGCCGGTCAGCGCCTCCAGCGCCAGCGGGTAGAGCGTGCCGACGAGCACGGTGGCGGTAGCGGTGGTGAGGAACAGATTGTTCAGCACAAGCGCGCCCTCGCGCGAGATCGGCTGGAACAGGCCGCCCGCCGTCAGCCTCGAGGCGCGCAGCGCAAACAGCGCCAGCGAGCCGCCGATGAACAGCGTCAGGATGCAGAGGATGAAGACGCCGCGCGTCGGGTCGGTGGCAAAGGCGTGCACCGAAGTCAGCACGCCTGAGCGCACCAGGAAGGTGCCGAGCAGCGACAGCGAGAAGGTGAGGATGGCAAGCAGCAGCGTCCAGATCTTCAGCGCCGAGCGCTTTTCCATGACGATCGCCGAATGCAGCAGCGCCGTGCCGGCAAGCCATGGCATGAAGGAGGCGTTCTCGACCGGGTCCCAGAACCAGAAGCCGCCCCAGCCGAGCTCGTAATAAGCCCAGTAGGAGCCCATCGCGATGCCGCCGGTCAGGAACATCCAGGCGACCAGCGTCCAGGGCCGTACCCAGCGCGCCCAGGAGGCGTCGATGCGGCCCTCGATGAGCGCCGCGACCGAGAAGGAGAAGCAGATCGAGAAGCCGACATAGCCGAGGTACAGCATCGGCGGATGGATGGCGAGGCCAAGATCCTGCAGGATCGGGTTCAAGTCGCGGCCCTCGATCGGCGCCGGATTGAGCCGGATGAACGGGTTGGACGTCGCCAGGATGAACAGGAAGAAGGCCGCGCCGATCATGCCTTGCACGGCAAGCACATTGGCCTTCAGCGTCGCCGGCAGATTGTTGCCGAAGACGGCGACCAGCGCGCCGAAGAAGGTCAGGATCAGCACCCACAAAAGCATCGAGCCTTCGTGGTTTCCCCAGGTGCCAGTGACCTTGTAGATCATGGGCTGCAGCGAATGCGAGTTTTCCCACACGCTCGCCACCGAGAAATCGGAACTGGCATAGGCGCTCGCCAGCGCCGCGAAAGAGAGTGCCGTCAAGGCGAAGCCGGTGACCGTGACCGGACCGCCGACCGCCATCAGCCGCTGGTTGCCGGTGCGGGCGCCGATCAGCGGCACCAACATCTGGACCAGCGACAGCGCGAAGGCGAGGACGAGCGCGAAATGTCCGGTCTCAACCATTGTCAGTTGGTGCTTTCCTGCCAGACGCCCTTGGCCTTCAGCCCGTCGGCGACTTCCTTGGGCATATAGCGCTCATCATGCTTGGCAAGCACGCTGTCGGCGACAAAGACGCCATCCTGGCCGAACGCGCCCTCGGTGATAACGCCTTGCTCCTCGCGGAACAGGTCGGGCAGGATGCCGGTATAGGTGACCTTGACCGACTTCAGCTTGTCGGTGACCGAAAAGGCGACGGTGGCGCCTTGGCCACGCACGACGGTGCCTTTCTCGACAAGGCCGCCGAGGCGGATGCGCTGCCCGGGCGGCACGCTCGCGGTGGCAAGATCGGCCGGCATGTAGAAATAGGAGGCCTTCTGGCCGAGCGCGTAGAAGGTGAGCCCGGCGGCGGCGCCGAGGAATACCAGCCCGGCCAGGATCACCGACAATCGCTTCTGTTTGCGCGTCATCATTCTACTCCGTCGCCGTCACGCCGAGGGAGGCGGCGAAGGCGGTGAACTTCCTGGCCTGCTCGCTGCCGGCGCCAAAGACGGCAACGGCGCGGCCGAGCGCATCGCGCGCCTGGTCGGCCTTGCCGAGCACGACATAGGAACGAATGAGCCGCATCCATCCTTCCTCGTCACGCGGATTCTGCTTCAATTTGTCGTCAAGGCCGGCAACCATGGTCTCGATCATCGCCTGCCGATCCTGCGGCGCCATTTGCTGGGCCGCTTCCACCTGCTGCGCATCCGGGCCATTGGCCGGTGTATCAGCGGCGACCGCGGGTGTCGCCGCCTCCGCCAGCGCCTGTTGTACAGCGTTGCGCCACGGCGAATCCGGCGCCAGCTGGCCAAGCATCTTTTGCCAGGCGGCGACAGCTTCAGCCTTCCTGCCCTCCTGGGCAAGCCCGACGGCCAGATAGAAACTCGCCTTGGCGTTGGCGGGGTCAAGCTTCAGCGCCGCCTCGAAGGCCGCTTGAGCGTCTGCCGAAACGATGCCGCCGGCCGCGCTGGCGATCGCCTCGCCCAGCCCTGCCTGGCGGGCGGCGCTGTCGCCGTCGAGGCGGATGGCATTGCGATAGGCGGTTATCGCGTCCGCATAGCGCTGCAGGCGCAGATAGACCGGCGCCAGCACGTCCCAGCCCTTGCCGTCCTGCGGATTGGCGGCAAGATGCGCCTCGGCGCGGGCAACAAGCTCATCAACGGAGGAGTCGGCCGGGTTCTTGGCGAGACGTTCGGCCAGCGGCTGCGAAGGCAGGTCGGGAGAGCCGAGCACGCCGTAGAGCGCCCAGCTCAACAGTGGGACGGCAAGCACCGCCGCGCTGGCGACCAGCCTGGCGCTGCGCGACGGGCTGGCGGTTGCGGCGCCTGGCTCGGCTGTCGCCCCGAGGCGCAGGATGCGGCGGCCGATCTCGGCGCGCGCCTCTTGCGCTTCCCCAAGCTGAATCAGGCCGCGCGCCATATCGCGGTCGAGTTCGGAGAGCTGGTCGCGGTAGACTTCGAGATCGTGCTCGCCGGCTGACGACGCGCCTTTCAAGCCGCCGGTGAGCGGCAAAAGCACCGCCAGGCTGGCGCCCAGCGTAAGGATTGCGGCTATGACCCAGAACAGCATGGCTCTTCCAATAAAGGCAGAGCCCTGCCCTGCCAACACGGATGTCCTGCGACGCTTTGGCGGCAGATCGACTGTCTGACCTTGATCGACGTCAATCCCGCCGACTTGTCAGCTCAGCGGCGTCCAGCTGCCGTCGGTGTTGCGGCAGGCGGTGCCGCGCGCGGTAACGCCCGCGCCGTTTGTATAAACGGTGTGGGTGTACTGGCGGCAATCCTGCGAGCCGACCCGGTAAGGCTGGGCGGCGACGACCTCGCCGTAGCGGGTCGAGTTGTCGCTCTTCCACGTCACCTTCTGGCCGCTGGTGTTGTATTCCAGCGCCTTGTACTCGGCCTCCAACCCCTTGCGCTTTTCGCCATCGCTCAGGCCCGAGCCGATCGATCCGCCGATCAGCCCGCCATTCATCGCCGAAACGATGCTGGTCGACACCTTGCCGCCGGACGGCGGCGTGGACACGGGCGTGACCGGAGAGGTCGGGCCACCCCTGCCCAGCGTCGTGCAGCCGGAAACGGCGAGCAGGACGGAAACGAGCGCGACGCGAATCTTCATGCCAACAACCGGTTCTCTTGAGCGAGATCTTGATGGACTTCTTGAGCGAGATGGATTGAGGGTCGCGCCATCGGGGGAGTGGTCACGGCCATAGTATTGATATTTGTCGGAAATTTGGCCGCGACCACCCGCCCGAAAATCGATAAAAAACATTATTGGAGGCTCCGCAATCTCACCACCGCCCTCAAGCCGCCCATGCCGGACCGTTCCAGCGCCAGGGCGCCTCCATACTCGTTGACGAGGTCGGCCACAATGGCAAGGCCAAGTCCTGTTCCCGGCTTCGTCTCGTCCAGTCTCTTGCCACGCTTCAACACCTCCCGCGCGCTGTCTTCGGGTATGCCCGGACCGTCATCCTCTATAACGATTTCAAACAGGTTGATGCTTCCCGGCACGGCGGCGACCGACACCATCGCGGCGCTCTTTGCCCATTTCACGGCATTATCCAGCAGATTTCCGAGCAATTCCTCCAAATCCTCGCGCTCGCCGGCAAAAACAATCTCGATCGGCGGCAGCGACAGCGACAATCTGGTTTGCGGATTGAGCTTCTGCAGCACGCGCACCATGCGCTCGACCAGCGGCGAAACCGGGGTGCGGAAGACGACGCTGTCGCGCTGGGCGGCGACACGGGCGCGCTGCAGGTAATGGTCGACCTGCTTTCGCATCGAAGCGGCCTGTTCGGCGATGAGCTGGCCCTTTGGCCCACCCAGCGCGCGGCCTTCGTTGATCAGCACGGCCAGCGGCGTCTTCAGCGAATGGGCGAGATTGCCGACCTGCGTGCGCGAACGCTCGACGATGCGCCTGTTGTTCTCGATCAGCGCGTTCGTCTCATTGGCCAGAGGCTCGATCTCGGCCGGGAAACTGCCGTCGAGCCGCTGCGCGGTGCCTTCGCGCACCATGGCCAGCGCGTTGCGCACGCGCCGCAAGGGCTGCAGGCCCAATAGGATGGCGATGGCGTTGATGGCGATCATGCCGATGCCGAACAGGGACAGATAGGTGAGCAGGCGGCGCTGGAAGCTGCCGATCTCCTGTTCCAGTTCGCTGTGATTGCCCATGACGCGGAAGCGCGCGGCGCGGTTCTTGGCATCGAGCACGAACTCGCTCTCGAAGACCTGCAATTGCTCGCCCTTGATGCCTGCCGTCGAGTAGCTGCGTTGGAAGTTCGAGTTGAAGGGCACGTCGGCGACTGTTGGCGACAGGATCGAGGTCGTCATCGAGGAGGAATGGATCTCGCCATGGACGCCTTCGGAAGCCGGTTCGACCGACCAGTACCAGCCGGAATTCGGCTCGGAAAAGCGCAGGTCGCCCAGATCGGGAGTGCCGGTCAGCGCGCCATTGTCGGAAATGCCTACAGAGCCGATCAGGTTGAACAGATGCGCCGACAACAGGCTGTCGAAGCCGCGCTCGCTGGCCTGGCGGTAGAGCGTGGTGATCAGGGTGAAGATGACGACGAGCGTCAGGATCGCCCAGATGGTGGAAAAGGCGATGACGCGGAAGGTCAGCGAGCGCGGCCAGAACCGCAGCCGCGAAAGCCATGTCGTCATAGTTGGCTGCAGCGGTTCCGCGTCACGCCTCCGGTTCACGCATGCGATAGCCCATGCCCCGCACGGTTTCGATCATGTCGATGCCCATCTTCTTGCGAAGCCGACCGACGAACACCTCGATGGTGTTTGAATCGCGGTCGAAATCCTGGTCGTAGAGGTGCTCGACCAGCTCCGTGCGCGACACCACATCGCCCATATGATGCATCAGATAGGCGAGCAGCCGGAACTCGTGCGAGGTGAGCTTCAGCGGCACGCCGTTGACATCGGCCTTGGAGGCCTTGGTGTCGAGCCTGAGCGGCCCGCAGGTGAGCTCCGACGAGGCGTGACCGGCGGCGCGGCGGATCAGGGCCCTGACCCTCGCCAGCACTTCCTCGATATGGAAGGGTTTTGTCACATAGTCGTCGGCGCCGGCATCGATGCCCGACACCTTGTCGCTCCAGCGGTCGCGCGCGGTGAGGATCAGCACCGGCATCTTGCGGCCATTGCGGCGCCAGCGCTCGACGACGCTGATGCCGTCCATCTGCGGCAGGCCGATATCGAGCACGACGGCGTCGTAAGGCTCGGTGTCGCCGAGGAAATGCCCTTCCTCGCCATCATAGGCGCGGTCGACGACATAGCCGGCATCGACCAGCGCATCGGCCAGCTGCCGGTTGAGATCCTTGTCATCCTCGACGACGAGCACGCGCATGATTTCTGAGCCTGTTGAGGGTAAAGCTATAGGCCGATTCCGATGGCCTGGGAATCGAGAGCGTCAGCCTGCCGGAACCACGATCTCCGAGCGGCGCGGACGCTGGCCGTCCTTGCCGGGCACCAGCACGACGATGACGCAGACCTGCTGGCCGCCCCGGTTGGCCTGGGATGCCTTGGCCAAGGTGCCGCCATTCTGCTCCGCCACCTGCTGGCCGATCGCATAGCAGTCGCCGGCGGCCAGCACGACCGGCTGGTCGACCGATGGCTGGATGACCGGCATTGCTGTCGCCTGCGACGCGAAAAGCCCGGCTGCGGCCAGCGCCAACGTCACGGAACGGAGATGAGAGCCAAAGTTCTTCATGATCACGGTTCTAACGCATGTGGGCTGAACGTGAAATGAACGGTGAACGACCCGAAATCCATGCCCGCCATACCCCCTTAACGCGAGACGAACGACTATGATCCTGCAGCCCTGGCTCCCTCAAGCCTGGGCAAGGGATTCATAGCCGGAAAATCGATGCTCCGGCTACGCCTTTCGGATACGGGAAACCCGCCCCCTTGCGAGGATCGTGACGGTTCATGGCAGCGCCGGTCCGCTCGGTTCGGCAGCCTCCTTCATTGGTTGAAGAAGCATCGACTCGGCTGCGAACCCGGTACAGACTCGTCGAGCTCGGCTTGGCTCAGCTCGACCGCCAACGTATGTTCATCGACCTCGCTAAACCGCCACGCGCACCAGCACCGACGCTTTGCCATCGTGTGCAAGCGACGCGGTGATCACCAATGTCCATTTCAGTCGAACGAAGCAGGGAGATCATTTCAATGTCGCTCGAACTCATCAATCCCCATGATCTGCCAACTCCGGAGATGTACACACAGGTTGTCGTCGCGACCGGATCCAAGCTGGTATTCGTCTCAGGTCAGCAGCCCGAAGACATCCACGGCAAGCTCGTTGGATACGGAGATTTTGCCGCGCAGGCGCGCCTGGCATTCGGCAATCTCGGCCGAGCGCTCAGTGCGGCAGGTGCGCGGCCTGAGCAGGTTTGCAAGATCACAATCTATATTGTCGACTATAAGCGCGATGAACACGTTCCGATCCTCGAAGACGCGCAGATTTCGCTGTTTGGAGATCACAAACCAGCGAATGTGGTGATCGGGGTAGCGATAATGTCCCCAGGCTACCTCATAGAGGTCGACGCGATAGCGGTCATTTGACGAGATCGTCAGAAGCTATTTTCGAAAAATCGGAGCGCACCGTGGCGGATCATCAGCTCACCCATCTCTACCGGGGCTACATCGCCTGCCTGAATGACCAGGATTGGGACAATCTCGGCCGGTTTGTCGGCGATGCCGTGCAGTACAATGGCGAGACGATCGGGCTATTGGGTTATCGCCGGATGCTGGAAGGCGATTTCGCGGCGATCCCCGATCTGCGTTTCAACATCGAGTTGCTGGTCTGCGAGCCGCCACGGGTGGCCGCCCGCCTGCATTTCGACTGCCATCCCAAGGGCGTGCTGTTCGGCCTGCCGGTGCACGGCAAGCGTGTCACTTTTGCAGAAAATGTTTTCTACGAATTCCAGGATGGCCGAATCCGCGAGGTCTGGTCGGTCATCGACAAGGCCGCTATCCAGGCACAGCTTTAGACCGATACGATGGCCGATCAGGCGCTGTCCTGCGTCAGGGCGCGAAAACGCAGCAATCCGTGGTGGACGGCTAGGTCCTGGTCGTAGCCGGCCTCGGCGAATTCGAGCGACAGCCGCGTCTGGGCACGCGAGCCGATGGAAAAAGCCGCGCCGTCGAGGCGGGTGCGGATGCTGTCCATGATCAGGCGCGTCTCGGCTTCGTCCTGGGTCTTCGACCAGACGTGGAAGGTGACAAGCTGATCATTGTCGTTGTCGGCGCCGGTTTCCAGATTGAAAGCACTGGTGCGGCCATAGGTGACGTGCGGAAAGGCCGCCTTGTCATTCGCGCGCTCGAGCAGGCCTGAGCCGCCAAGCAGCGCCGAAAGCGAACGATCGCTCTTCAACCTCATGAACAAGGCTTGCATCAAATCGCCAGGCGCCGTCATTTCCCGTCCATTGCCAACAAGCCTTCACAGCGTAGCGTAACCACCTTCAAGTTGCCGCGCCAGATCACAAGACCTCAGCGATCAGCCATTCGCAGGTCTGGCACCGTCTACATCTGCGGGTAGCGCGCGGCAATCAAAAGACGCGACGATCCCATTCAGGCGAAATCGGCGGCGGTCAGCACGTATATGCTCCTGCGCGTGCGGGCGTAGGCCTTGCTGGCGACGTCATGGATAGGGCCGGAAGCCGTGTCGAAGGCCGCCAGATAGGTGGCTTCGGCCGTCGCCGTTCCTGACGGTGCATTGGAAATGGCATCCGCGGCGACAGAGAAAGAAATCTGGAACATGCCGTCATGGCCGACGAAGCGAATTCGTCTGCCAGCCTCGTCATAGCTGCGGCTTCGGTTGGGGAATGTAAGGCTCATGACTTCGCTCCCTTCGGCACTGCGACGGCCTTCTTGACTGCCGCCCGCTTCTTCTTGGGTGTCGGGTTCAAGGCTTCCGCCACGCGGTCGGCCTCTTCCTTGGCCAATCGCAGCCCCCTGAGCCTTGCCGTCTTGATCTCCCTGGCTCTCGCCTCGGATACGTAATCGGCGGTTGCCTTGCTGCGCTCGGCCGTCTTCTTCTGTTTGTCCATGAAACGAGCCTCAGCTTTTTCCATGATAGTCTGATTGCTTTCGGCCATCGCTTAAATCCCTTCGCGCCTGAAATCGTGGAATCGAACTTATGAGTTAAATAGTCACTCCGGCCTTAAAATTCAATTTTTTGAAATATTTAGGCGCCTTGCGACATTTCGAAACCGGCAGACGGCATAATACTTTTCAATATTTAATTTTGAGCACGAATAATTTTTGGCACTCCTATCTATCGAGTGCCAACGCGCCTATAAAGAGCGGCGTGGCCGCCTATGCCGGCCCCAGAAAGAAGTTCTCATGAAGTTTCGGCCACTCCACGACCGCGTCGTCATCCGGCGCGCCGAAGGCGATACCAAATCCAAGGGCGGCATCATCATTCCCGACAATGCCAAGGAGAAGCCGCAGGAAGGCGAAGTCGTCGCCGTCGGTCCCGGCGCACGCGACGAAAACGGCGCGCTTGTTCCGCTGGACGTCAAGGCAGGCGACTTCATCCTGTTCGGCAAATGGTCGGGCACCGAGGTCAAGATCGACGGCGAGGACCTTCTGATCATGAAGGAAACCGATATCATGGGTGTCATCGAGAAGAGCAAGACGGCCGCCACCGAGAAAACCGGTGCCGCCAAGACCGTGGCCACCAAGTCCGTGACCGCCAAGAAGGCTGCCTGATCAGCGCGGCGCCCGTCCTTCGGGACGCGTAAGGACGCTGCAAGACTTTAGAGACCACAGCGCTGCGCGTTCCGCGCCGCGACTGATCCACCCCAAATACGAACTGGATAAAAATCATGCCCGCCAAGGAAATCAAATTCTCCACCGACGCGCGCGACCGCATGCTGCGTGGCGTCGAGCTCCTCAACAACGCCGTCAAGGTGACGCTTGGCCCCAAGGGCCGCAACGTGATCATCGACAAGGCCTATGGCGCGCCGCGCGTCACCAAGGACGGCGTCACTGTCGCCAAGGAAATCGAACTCACCGACAAGTTCGAGAACATGGGCGCACAGATGGTGCGCGAAGTGGCCTCGAAGACCAACGACCTTGCCGGTGACGGCACCACCACCGCCACGGTGCTGGCCGCCTCGATCCTGCGCGAAGGCGCCAAGCTGGTCGCCGCCGGAATGAATCCGATGGACCTCAAGCGCGGCATCGACCAGGCCGTCGCCGCCGTCGTCGTCGAGATCAAAGCGAGGGCCAAGAAGGTCAAGTCGTCGGCCGAGATCGCCCAGGTCGGCACCATCGCCGCCAATGGCGATGCAACCGTCGGCGCCATGATCGCCAAGGCGATGGACAAGGTCGGCAATGACGGCGTCATCACCGTCGAGGAAGCCAAGACCGCCGAAACCGAACTCGATGTCGTCGAAGGCATGCAGTTCGACCGTGGCTATCTCAGCCCCTATTTCGTCACCAATGCCGACAAGATGCGCGTCGAGCTGGAAGAGCCCTATGTGCTCATCCATGAGAAGAAACTCGGCAATCTGCAGGCGATGTTGCCGATCCTCGAAGCGGTGGTGCAGAGCGGCCGGCCGCTGCTGATCATCTCGGAGGACGTCGAAGGCGAAGCGCTTGCCACGCTGGTGGTCAACAAATTGCGCGGCGGCCTCAAGGTCGCGGCCGTCAAGGCGCCGGGCTTCGGCGATC
This sequence comes from Mesorhizobium sp. ORM8.1, assembly GCF_053005525.2. NCBI lineage: Bacteria > Pseudomonadati > Pseudomonadota > Alphaproteobacteria > Hyphomicrobiales > Phyllobacteriaceae > Mesorhizobium > Mesorhizobium sp. ORM8.1. The sequence goes on from NZ_CM132600.1 coordinate 1,349,667, forward strand.
GCCGCAAGGCGATGCTGGAAGACATCGCCGTGCTGACATCGGGCCAGATGATTTCGGAAGATCTCGGCATCAAGCTCGAGAACGTCACCCTTGAAATGCTCGGCCGCGCCAAGCGCGTGCTGATCGAGAAGGACACCACCACGATCGTCGACGGCGCCGGCACCAAGGCGACGATCCAGGCGCGCGTCGCCCAGATCAAGGGCCAGATCGAGGAGACGACCTCCGACTACGACAAGGAAAAGCTGCAGGAGCGGCTGGCCAAGCTTTCCGGCGGCGTTGCCGTCATCCGCGTCGGCGGCGCCACCGAGTCGGAAGTCAAGGAAAAGAAGGACCGCATCGACGACGCGCTGAACGCGACGCGCGCGGCGGTCGAGGAGGGCATCGTGCCCGGCGGCGGCGTGGCATTGTTGCGCGCCCGCTCAGCGCTATCGGGCCTCAACGGCGCCAATGCCGACGTCACCGCCGGCATCTCCATCGTGCTTCGCGCGCTCGAAGCGCCGATCCGCCAGATCGCCGAGAATTCCGGCGTCGAAGGCTCGATCGTGGTCGGCAAGCTCGCCGACAGCAAGGACCACAATCAGGGCTTTGACGCGCAGAACGAGACCTATGTCGACATGATCAAGGCCGGCATCGTCGATCCGGCGAAGGTGGTGCGCACCGCGTTGCAGGATGCCGGCTCGATCGCCGCGCTTCTGATCACAGCCGAAGCGATGATCACCGACATTCCGGCCAAGGACGCAGCGCCCGCGGGCGGTGCCGGCGGCATGGGCTACTAGAAACTGGCTCTGTCGCGACAAGCGCCCGATCTAACGGGCTCTTGTCGCGGTCACGACACCGGCGCCGCGCCGCCCTCTTCCGTGCGTCTGGCGATAAACTCGTCAAGAACACCGGTCGTGGCGGCCGCGGAAGGCGGCGCCTGGAAATCGGCAAGGGCGCGTTTCCAGACGCCGGTGGCGCGTTCCGTTGCGGTCTTCGAACCACCTTGCGTCCAGTTGCCGAAATTCGACCAGTCGGCCACCAGCGGCTCATAGAAGGCGGTTCGATAGCGCGCCATCGTGTGGCCGGCCGAGAAGAAATGGCCGCCGGGCTGCACCTCGGCGATGGCCTCGAAGCCGATGGCGTCGGCATCGCCCGGTGTCCTGGCGCAGAGCTCGGCGACGGTCTGCAGCGCCTCGATATCGGTGATCAGCTTTTCATAGGAGACGCTCAAGCCCCCTTCCAGCCAGCCGGCGGTGTGGATGCAGACGGTGGCGCCGGCGAGCACCGAACCCCATAGCGCAAACTGCGTCTCATGTGCGGCCTGCACGTCGGAGATGTTGGCGGCGCTGCCGCCGCCGGACCGCCACGGCAGGCCGGTGAAACGCGCCAGCTGGCCGGCGCCAAGCGTCGCCTTGACGTGTTCGGGCGTGCCGAAGGCCGGCGCGCCGGACTTCATGTCGACATTGGAGGAGAAGGAGCCGTAGACCACCGGCGCGCCTGGCCGCACGATCTGGGCCAGGGCCAGGCCGGCCAGCGCCTCGGCGTGCTGCAGGGTCAGCGCCCCGGCGACGGTGATCGGCGCCATGGCGCCGGCCAGGCAGAAGGGCGTGATGATCGAGATCTGGCCCGCTTTGGCGAAGTCGATGATGCCTTGCGCCATCGGGATATCGAGCTGGCGCGGCGAATTGGTGTTGATGACCGTGTAGCAATGGGCGCCGGCGCGGAACTCGTCTTGCGACAAGCCGCGCGCCAGCCGGATCATCTCGAAACTGTCGTCGACTTGCGGCGTGCCGCGCGCGAAAACGAAGGGAAGCTTGTCCGACAGCGTCAGTTGCGCCCGGTTGGCGGCATAATGACGAAAGCGGTTGTCGATATCCTGCGGCTCGACGGAAGGGCAAAGCATGTGCAGCACGTCGAAATGCTGCACCAGCTTGGTCAGTTCCTCGAAGGCGGCGAAGGTGCCAGGGCGCCGGCCGCGTTCGAGATCGGTGACGTTGGGCGCGCCGGCCCCGGCAAGGAACGCCATGGAGCCGAGTTCCAGCGTCAGGTCGCGCTCGCGGGCGCCGGCGCGGGCATGGATGGAGCGCGGCGCCGAGGCAAGTGCGGCCTCGACGATGTCGCGACCGATCTTCACCATCTGGCTGTCCCCGTCGACCAGCGCGCCGGCCTTGGCGTAAACGGCGCGGGCCTCGGGCAGCAGCACCTTAATGCCGAGTTCCTCCAGCACGCGCAGCGCGGTGTCATGGATGGCGGCGACCTGATCCTGCGAAAAGATCGGCTGCGGCAGGAACGGGTTTTTCAGCGCGCGGTAGTTCGGATGGCGGCTCGACTCCGAGCCTGCCTCGCCGGTGCGTCCTCGCCGGCGTTCGCGCCTCACATCGCGTGCAGCCTCGTCAACCATGGTCGTTCCTCCTCATTGCCGCATCGCCTTGCCCTGCGCGTCGTAGGGCGAGGCCGGAATAACGCGCGCCTTGCGTTCGACGCCGACAATGTGCACCGAAAGCACTGTACCCTCGCCGGCGAAATCGTCGTCCAGCAACGCCAGCGCGACGCTCTTGCCGATCGTGTAACCATAGCCGCCCGAGGTGACGAAGCCGACGCGCCGGCCCTGATGCCAGACAGGCTCGAAGCCGCTGGCGTCGGCATCGACGGCGTCGATCTCCAGCGTCACGATCCGCCGCCGGACACCCGCCTCGCGTTCTTTCAGCGCCGCCTCGCGGCCGATGAAGTCGCCCTTGTCGAAGGCGATGAAGCGGTCGAGCCCGGTCTGGCCGGGCGTGTAGCCCTGGGCGAACTCGCGCGACCAGATGCCGAAACTCTTTTCCAGCCGCAGTGAGTTCAGCGCGTAATAGCCGATCTCGGCCAGACCAAGATCCTCGCCGGCCGCAAGCAAGGTTTCGCGCAAGGTCGAATGCATGGTGGCGGGACAGTTGATCTCGAAGCCAAGCTCACCGGCTATGGAGAGCCGCGCGACGCGGGCCCGCACCATGCCGATGTCGAATTCGCCGCAAGCCATGAACGGCAAGGCTTTGGCCGAGACGTCCTGATGCGTGGTGCGTTCGACAAGCGTCCTGGCGTTGGGGCCGGTGACGAGGAAGCCGGAGACCGCATCGGAGATGTCGGTGATAGTGACGCCATCCGTCAGATGCGCCTCGAACCAGCGCATATGGAATTCGCGCAGATAATAGGAGCCCATGATCCAGTATTCGCCGCCGCCCCAGTTGATGAGGGTGAGATCGCCCTTGAGGCGCCCGTCGGACCCGAGCATCGGCGCCAGCTTCGCACGCCCGGACTTCGGCAGGCTGCAGGCGAGCAGCCGGTCGAGCCAGGCCTCGGCGCCGGGGCCGGACACGGCGTAGCGCGAGAAGGCGGTGGTATCGACCAGCCCGGCGGCGCGGCGCACCTGCCGGACTTCGTCGCCGACGATGTCGAAAGCGTTGGAGCGCTTCAGCGTCGTCTCCTCGCGGAACCCCATCGGCGCGAAATAGGCCGGGATCTCCAGCCCCCAGGACGCGGTCCACTCGCAGCCGGCGGCGGTCATGCCGTCATAGGCGCCGGGCCGCTTCAGCGGCCGCCCTGCCGGCAGCCGCTCGTTGGGGAAGGTCATGACGAAGCGGCGGGCGTAGAACTGGCGCGTGGTTTGCCCGAGATATTCGCGGTTGGCGGCGAAGGCGCCGTAACGGGCGATGTCCATGCCGAAGATGTCGGCCTGCGGCTCGCCGTAAATCATCCACTCGGCCAGCGACTTGCCGACGCCGCCGCCCTGGCTGAAGCCGGCCATGACGCCGCAGGCGACCCAATAGTTCTTGGGGCCGCGCACCGGTCCGACCAACGGATTGCCATCCGGCGTGAAGGTGAAGGCGCCATTGACCCATTTGCGGATGCCGGCATTCGCCAGGCACGGAAAGCGCTCATAGGCTTTCGACAGCTCGGGGCTGATGCGGTCGATGTCCTCGGGGATCAATTCGATGCCGTAATCCCAGGGCGCGCCATCCATGTTCCAGTGTTTCGGGTTCTGCTCATAGACGCCGAGCAGCACGCCCTTTCGTTCCTGCCGGAGGTAGGAGAAACCGTCGAGGTCGACGGCAAGGCCAAGCTCCTTGTCGAGCGCCGCCACCTCCGGGATGTCCTCGGTGACGAAATAATGGTGCTCCATCGGCGTCACCGGCAGGTCGACGCCGGCCATCAGCCCGACCTGTTTGGCCCACAGGCCGCCGGCATTGACGACATGCTCGGCGACGATGGTGCCCTTCTCTGTGACGACATCCCAGCCGCCATCGGCACGCGCTTTCAGCTCGACGACGCGGTTGCGCAAAATGACGTCGGCGCCGCGCTTCTTGGCGGCGCCGGCATAGGCATGCGTAGTGCCATAAGGATCGAGATGGCCTTCGTTGGAATCGTAGAGGCCGCCGAGCACGCCATTTACGTCGACGATCGGGCAGATCTCCTTGATTTCTTCCGGCGTCACCAGCCGCGCGGTCTCGATGCCGACGGACTGGAACACGGCCCATGCGGATTTAAGCCATTCCCAACGCTGCGGGTCGCTCGCCATGTTGACGCCGCCGGTCATGTGCAGGCCGGCATTCTGGCCGGACTCGGCCTCGATCTCGCGGTAGAGCTTTATCGTGTAGTCCTGCAGCGCCGCGACGTTCGGATCGGCGTTGAGCGCATGAAAACCGGCGGCCGCATGCCAGGTCGAGCCCGCCGTCAGCTCGGCGCGCTCGATGAGCGCGACGTCGCTCCAGCCGAACCGCGTCAGGTGATAGAGCACCGAGGCGCCGACCACCCCGCCCCCGATAACGACCGCGCGATAATGTGACTTCACGAGCCTCTCCCTCTCGTTGGAGACCATCACCATACAGCGCCTGTACATATGTGTCTAGACACTTGTGTACGGGCCGCTTGCACGTCACTTCGCGCCATGCCACTTGTGGCGTCATGACCGCCTCACAGGCCGAAGCGCCCGGCAACATCAAGGTGACCCGCGCGGACTGGATCGACATCGCGTTGAAGACGCTGATTGCCGAGGGCATCGAAAGCGTGCGCATCCTGTCGCTTGGCCAGAAGCTCGGCGTGTCGCGCTCGAGCTTCTACTGGTACTTCAACAGCCGGCAGGACCTGCTGGACCAGTTGCTCAACCACTGGCACGACACCAACACCAATGCGATCGTCGAACGTGCGCTGCGCCCGGCCGAAACCATCATCATGGGCGTCATGAACGTCTTCGAATGCTGGGCCGACGAGCGCCTGTTCGATCCGCGGCTCGATTTTGCCGTCCGCGAATGGGCGCGGCGCTCGCACGACGTGCGGCGCATGATCGACCGGGCCGATGACGAGCGCCTGCTGGCCATCCGCGACATGTATTGCCGCCACGGTTATGACGGCGAGGACGCCTTCATCCGGGCCCGCGTGCTCTATTACATGCAGATCGGCTACTATGTGCTCGACCTCAAGGAACCGGTCGAAGCGCGTGTCAGCCATCTCGCCGCCTATCTGCGCGCCTTCACCGGCCTGGAGCCGAGCGAGGCGGATGTGGCGCATTTCATGCGCTTCATCGCCGCCAGGTGATATCACCGGACGTTCACGGCCGTGGCAATCCCGATCAACAACTCTTGCTGTGTGGCTTCGCCGCCCTTGTGAGCGGGCTCAAAATGGACGAATAGTCGTTGCAAGACGGTCCTGAAACGCCCGTGGAGGCAGCCGGGGACGTCCAGGGTGGAATTCCGGAATGGCAAGTCCTTCGAAACCACGCAGGAGAAGAGGCCGGATCGCTTCGGCGCTGCTCGCCGTCGATGCGTGGCTCGACTCAACGCTCTATGAAATCGGCTTCAAGGCGCGCGAATTCTGGGAAGCGGCGACCATCTTTTCGCGCCGTTTCCGCCTGCATGGCTGGCGCCGCGCCATCGTCGAGGTGCTGAGCGAAGGTTTCACCATGGGCGCCGGCGGTTTCGTGGTGCTTTTGGCGCTCGCCATGCCGGCCTTCGATATCACCACCGGCGACTGGCGCAACCAGGGCGACTTCGCCGTCACCTTCCTTGATCGCTACGGCAACGAGATCGGCCAGCGCGGCATCATCCAGCGCGATTCCGTGCCGGTCGACGAGATGCCGGACATCGTCATCAAGGCGGTGCTGGCGACCGAGGACCGGCGCTTCTTCGACCATTACGGCATCGACGTGCTCGGCCTGTCGCGCGCCATCTTCGAGAATGTGCGCGCCAATTCCGTGGTCCAAGGCGGTTCCAGCATCACCCAGCAGCTCGCCAAGAACCTGTTCCTGTCGAACGAGCGCACCTTCGAGCGCAAGATCAAGGAAGCCTTCCTGTCGCTGTGGCTGGAGGCCAATCTCTCCAAGAAGGAGATCCTGCAGCTCTATCTCGACCGCGCCTATATGGGCGGCGGCACCTTCGGCATCGAGGCGGCTGCGGACTTCTATTTCGGCAAGAGCGTGAAGGACCTGAGCCTCGCCGAGGCTGCGATGCTGGCCGGCCTGTTCAAGGCGCCGACCAAATACGCCCCGCATATCAACCTGCCGGCTGCCCGCGCCCGCGCCAACGTCGTGCTTTCCAACCTGGTCGATTCCGGTTTCATGACCGAAGGCCAGGTGCTGCAGGCGCGCCTGCACCCGGCCGATGTCGTCGACCGCGGCGAGCAGAAGAGCCCCGACTATTTCCTCGACTGGGCCTTCGACGAGGTCAAGAAGATCGCCAAGCCGGGACAGCATTCGCTGGTCGCCCACACCACTTTCGACGCCAACATCCAGAAGGCGGCGGAAGAGTCGGTCGAGTTCCACCTTCGCCAGTTCGGCAAGGAATACAACGTTACCGAGGGCGCGGTGGTGGTGATCGAGACCAATGGCGCGGTGCGCGCCATCGTCGGCGGCCGCGACTATGGCGCCAGCCAGTTCAACCGCGCCACCAAGGCGCTGCGCCAGGCAGGCTCGTCGTTCAAACCCTATGTCTACGCCACGGCGATGGAGCATGGTTTCACGCCGAATACCATCATTTCCGGCGGGCCGATCAGTTGGGGCAACTGGTCGCCGCACAATTACAACGGCGAATCGGCGGGCAACATCCCGTTGATCGTGGCGATGGCCAAATCGATCAACACGGTGCCGGTGCGGCTGGCCAAGGACCATCTGGGTATCGCGCCGATCAAGGCGATGGCTGAGTCATTCGGCGTCGAATCGCCGCTGGAAGCGCACAAGACCATGGTGCTCGGCACCTCGGGCATGACCGTGATGGACCAAGCGACGGGCTACAGCGTGTTTGCCCAGAACGGCTTCGTCGGCTCCCGCCACGGCATCACGCAGCTCGTCACGCGCACCGGCGATGTCGTCTATGACTGGACCAAGGACGCGCCGCCGCCGCATCGCGTGCTGTCCGAGCAGGCGTTGAAATCGATGAACACCATGCTGGCCGCCGTGCCGGTGATGGGCACCGGCAGGCGCGCGCAGATCCCCAACATCGTGGTGGCCGGCAAGACCGGCACGACGCAGTCCTACCGCGACGCCTGGTTCGTCGGCTTCACCGGCAATTACACAGCCGCCGTCTGGCTCGGCAATGACGACTTCACCCCGACCCGCAACATGACCGGCGGCACGCTGCCGGCGATGGTGTGGCAGCGGCTGATGGTCTACGCGCACCAGAACATCGACCTGAAGCCGATCCCCGGCATCGATCATCCGTTCGTCGACCCCGAGGTAGCGGCCAAGGCCGAGGAGGCGGCCAAGAAAGAGGCCCAGACGGAGGCGGCGCAAGCCGAGGCCGAGCGGCCGCCGGTGCTTTCGGGCCGCACCACGCAGACGCTGCGGGACATGACCAAGGTGTTCCAGGCGGCGCCAATGCTCGACGCCCCAGCGCCACCGGAGACATTGTCGGCACTCTAGACGGGCAAGCCGGCTTGCCACGGCACCCCACGCCGCGATATCCCGAGCAACCTCTCTGTTTCCGGCCTTCATGCTCAAGACCGCCCTCCTCACGCTCATCTCGCTTGCCATCGCCATCGGGCTTGGCGGCTACAGCGTGTGGTATGCGCTCAACGCGCAAGACGGCGTCGGCGCGATCCGCATCGGACGATGGACGGCCTTTCCGGATGTGGGCTCGCTGGCCGCCGACCCCTATTCGAAGGCGCGTGTGGCGCGCGAAGGCGTTCTGGCGCTCGGCCGCGCTGAAGGGCTCACCTTCGTCGCCGAGCGCGACGAGGCCGGCGAGCCGCTGAAGCGCGAATGCGCCTATACGATCCAAGGCAGCTACCCGACCGCCCGGTTCTGGACGCTCTATGCCGCCGATCAGTCGCTCGGCGTCATCGGCACCGGCAAGCCAAGGCAGGCCGCCTTGCAATCCTACGAGGTGCTGCGCCAGGCCGACAATGCGGTCGTCATTTCCGTCGGCAGCCGTCCCGCGCCCGGCAACTGGCTGCTCACCAACGGCTCCGGCAAGATGTATTTCGTGCTCACCTTCTACGACACGCCGATCGCCTCGAGCACCGGCCTGTCCGACGTGACGCTGCCACGCATCCTAAAGGCGGGCTGCAATGCGTAGCCTGCTGCATGCGCTCATCCTCGGACTGCTCGGCGCCGGCATCGTGCACATCGCGGTGCTGTTTTTGGTGCCGGAGTTTTCCGAGCGCGATGCCTGGTCGCGGCTGGCGATGGCCTCGGACCTCTACAGGATGACCCGACTGGACGCCGAAGCCGGCGGCGCGCCGGTGGTGAAGTCCGTCGATCCGATGTTTTATGCCGCCGCCTGCCGGTTCGATCTTGCCGACGGGCTGGTGCGGATCAAGGCGCCGGGCGACGTGCCGTTCTGGTCAGCCTCGGTCTACGACCGCAATGGCCACAACATCTATTCCTTCAACGATCACAACGCCAATGGCGAGAAGCTCGACACGGTTGTGCTGACGCCGGCGCAGATGATCGATGTGCGGCGCGATCTGCCGGAGGATCTGCAGGGCGCGATTTTCGTCGAGGCGCCGATCGAGGAAGGCATATTCGTCGTGCGCGCCTTCGTTCCGGACGAAAGCTGGAAGCCGATCGTGTCACGCTTCCTCGAGCAGAGCGCATGCGAGTTGCAGGATTACTAGATCATGATCCCGAAAAGTGGGAACCGGTTTTCGGACAAGATCATACTCCGGGGAAGGCAAGCCGATCAGTGATGCGGCGCAGGAGGTGGTGGAGAGCCCGGCTGGTCCGGACTGCTGCCGCCGGGCTGGGCTTCGCTGGTATGCGGGCGCAGCTCGTAGCGAACGCCGGGGAAAATGATGACCGCCGCCGCCGTGCTGGTGTCGTGGTTTACCCGATTTACTGGTGCCGCGCGCGGCACAAATGACAGGACCATGCCCATGGTTCGCGCATTCCTCTCTCGGTTTTCCCGGAGCACAACGCAACGCCTCCAATATTGATTAAGGGACCTAGAGGGTTAACGGAGCGCTAACGGATCGCGGCTAATTTGATGTTTGTTTTTCCTGGAGACGCGAAGCCGGCCAGCCGGATTGCGCGGTTCGGGATTGTGTCGAGTGTCGGGCGTATCCTCCGTGTCATCTTCGGATTTCAGGCAAATCGCTATCCGGACCGAGGCTGGAAAAGCTGAAAGGCTGTTCCGCGCCGCCGTGTCGGCATTCTGCTGCCTGACGCGCCCCTCGCGGCGCGAGATCGCCCAGCTCGAGGATTTGACGCTGCCGCTGTTCGACGACGTCTCGGTCGAGTCCCGCCGCTATGTCGCGGCCGCTCTGTCCGAATGCGAATACGCGCCGACCGCCCTGGTGCGCCGGCTGGCGGAAGAACCGGTCGAGATCGCGGCGCCCCTGCTCACCCGCTCGAGGGCGCTGAGCGACATCGACCTGATCGCGTTGATCGGCCGCCACGGGCTGCCGCATGCGCGCGCGATCGCGCGCCGCAAGGAGCTCAACCCGACCATCGCTGCCTTGATCCGCGCGCTGGAGAAGCCGACGCTGGTGCGCTCGAAGCCGCCGGAGACGGTCGCCAGGCTGCAACCGGCAAAGCCGGAAGTCGCCGCGAAGACGGAGCCCACCGCAAAAGTGGAGGACAGCCGCCCCGCGCCGGGTGAAGCGGCCGACAATGTGCGCCGTCGGCTGCGCTCGATGATGCGGCCTGCCGAGGACGGCGCCGCCATCAACAGCTTTCTCGGCCAGCCGGCCTATGTGAAACTGCGCGAGACTGCGCTGACCGGCAATGCCGCCTTCTTCCAGACGGCTCTTGCCGACGCGCTGGAAATCGATTTCGCGACGGCACGCTCGGTAACCGAGCAGTCAAGTTACGCGGGCCTGCTTGCGGCGCTCAGGGCACTCGATCTCAGCGAGGACAGGGCTTTTCTGATCGCAGTCGCCGTTTTTCCCGGCGAATTCCCGCATCCGCAGGCGATCCGGCTGTTCCTCGACCGCTACCGGCTGTTGCATCACGAGGCGGCGCGCGACAAGGTGGGCGCCTGGAAGGCCGAGACCCTGTCGCGGGCGATCCGCGGCAATGCGGCCGATGCCGAACGCCAGGCGTCAAACAGCGACACCGCGACGGCCAACCTCAAGGCGTCTTGATCTGTCTTAGTCGGTCTTTACCGAAAGCAGCTCCTCGACCGGAATGGTTCCGGCCTCGATCTCGACCACCCAGATGTCGGGGTCGAATTTTTCTCCCGCTCCAGCCGCGCGTCGAACATCGCGCTGTCGTCGCCGGCGCCGAGCAAGGTAAAAAGGCGGTCGTCCGGCTTGGCGGAATCGTAGCTCGTCTGCGGCGCCGGGCCGTAGAGAGCGACCTCGCCCAACCGGCCGCGCGACAACACAAAAACCGCGCCCGCCTCGGTCGCGCCACGCTTGACCACGGCGGCAAAACCGCTGGCGCCGAACACGCGGCGCACAAGGGCCGAAACCCAGAGATCGGTGGTCACACGCATGAGAAGGTTCCGAATAACATGGCAGCTCTATAACTGGATACATGTGCGCCCGCTAACGAGCAACATGTCACCAAAGGCCAAGTCTTGTCACCAAAGGCCAAGTCTTAAGGACAGGAGTTGAAGCAGCTCAAGCGCGCATATTGCGAAGGCATGGCAAGTGGTGAAGGGCAGTGCCTAGACCGCGCTGCCTTTCTGAGCGCTCTAAAGGCAGAACGAATAGCCCGGCAATGACCGGGGTTGTGAAGCCTCAGTTCGTCAGCCCGATCTGGCGCATCTTGACGTAGACGGCCTCGTCCGGCTCGCCGGTCTCTGGCAGGCCGAAGAGTGCCTGGAATTCCTTGATCGCCGCCTTGGTGCGGGCGCCGACCTTGCCATCGAGCTGCATGTCGTCATTGCCGAAGGCCTTGAGGCCGGCCTGGATCTTGACGATGCGGGCGTCGGGCAACTGCGTCGCGCCATCGGCGGGAGCGGAGACCGCGATGATCGCCGGCTTGGCGGAGGGGGTAACGGTGGCATCGGCCGGCCGCGGCGCCGGATGCGGGATCGCCGCCGTCGTCTGCCTGGCGCCGAGCTGGTCGAGCAGCGCGTTGTCGATCTCGCCCGAACCCGGCAACCCGACCTTGAGCTGATAGGCCTGGATCGCCTTGCGTGTCGCCGGCCCGGTAAGACCATCGACGGCGCCGTCGTAAAAGCTGAGGTCCTTCAGGATGCCTTGCACCTGCTGGACGACCGGATCCGGCTTGACGGTGGGCTGCGCCGGCGCCTGGCGCACGATGTTGATGGTGGTTTCCGGTTCGTCCGACACCGTGTGCGGAAAATTCTCGATGCTGCGCGTGGCGAAGAACGCGCCCGCATGCGGAAAGGGCTGATACCACAGTGCGTTGGCCGAGACGTAGAACAGCGTCACCAGGAAAGCGGTCGAGCCGCCGACCAGAACCGGATTGCTGGCGATCATCTGCCCGACGGCGACCGCGCCCTCGGCAAGGACGCCGCGCTCGGGTTCGATCACCTTAGGCCGTTTTACGGAGCGAGCCATTTCTCTCCCCATCTGTATCCCCCTTCGGCTTCGTCGCGGGCATGGCCAGCACGTCGACCGATGCGCCGGAGCGTCGCTTGGGCCCGTTGACCGGCAGGCCGATCGTCACCGTGGTGCCCTCGCCCGGCGCGCTTTCGATCGACATCGTGCCCTCGTGCAGCGCCACCAACCCCTTGACCAGCGACAGGCCAAGCCCGGTTCCCTCGAAACGGCGGGTATAGTCGTTCTGGATCTGCATGAATGGCTTGCCGAGATTGGCGAAATCCTCCTCGGCTATGCCGATGCCGGTGTCGCTCACCCAGAAATGCAGCCGCGAGCCGACGCGCTTGGCGCCGATCATCACCGAGCCGCCATCGGGGGTGAACTTGACCGCGTTGGAGACAAGGTTGATCAGGATCTGCTGCACGGCGCGGCGGTCGGCGTTGATCTCGCCGGTATCGGCCGCGATCTGCGTGGCAAGCACGATGCTCTTTGCGTCAGCCAGCGGGCGCATCATCGAGCGGCACATGTCGACCGCCTCGACGAAGCGGAACGGTTCCAGCTCGGTCGCATAGGCGCCCGCCTCGATGCGCGAGACATCGAGGATCGACGTTACGACCGACAGCAGATGCTGGCCGGATTCACGCACCAGGCCGACATATTCCTTCTGGCGCGGATCCTTGAAGGCGCCGAACATCTCATGCAGCAGCATGTCGGAAAAGCCGATGATGGCGTTGAGCGGTGTGCGCAGTTCATGGCTGACCACCGCCAGGAACCGGCCCTTGGCCACTTCGGCGGCGGCAGCCGCGTCCCTGGCTTGCTTAAGCTCCTCGCGAAGTGCCGCGACATCGTCATTTTCGCGCAGGAGCAGGGTCACGACGTCGCGATCCAGTTCGCCGCGCATCAGATCCAGACTGAAAGGCCGGAAATTGTCGGCGTTGCCGGCGTTCTCGCGCGGCAAGCGGATACGCAGATCGAGACGGCGCTTCGGCGCGCCCTCGCGCATATCGGCCAGCGCCGTGAGATAGGCGACACGGTCGGAAAGATGCACGCGGTCGAACAGGCCGGTGCCGAGCAGAAGCTCCGGCGCCAGCTTGAGCAGCGAACGCGTCTTGGCAGACGCATCCAGCACCTCGCCCTGCGGGCTGACGCGCAGCACGACCGCGTCGATGACATCCTCGAGGCGATCGCTTGAAGGCTCTGCCGGATGGCGCACGATCGTATTGGCCAAAGCGGCGGCGCGCGGGAGAAGCGTCAATGCCCAGCCGAGCGGCAGCAGCCAGTGCCACGTCGCGATGCTGGTCGAGCCGAGCGGCAGGACCTCGCCGGCAAAGGGCTGTAACAAAATGGCGGCAAGCGCGGCGAGCGCGCCGGACAAGACCGCGCGCCGCGATCCGGCGATCCACCACGCCTCGACAGGCAAGGCGATGGCGAGCAGCGCGACCGGCGAGGCCAACCCGCCCGCCGCCGCGATGGCTCCGGCGAGCGCCATGCCGCCCAGCACGATCGCAACCCGGCCGGCTAACGCTATATGGCCGGTCGCCGCGACCAGAAGTGCTGCGAACCAGCAGAGGCCGAAAGCGGCGAAGATGGCAGCGATCGTGACGGCCGCGCCCAGGCTCGAGGTGACCAGCGTGACCGCGGCGCCCGCGGCAAGGAAGGGGGCGGCCAGCATGACGCCGATGAAGCGGAGTTGGCGCAAGCGCTCGGCCTCACCCGTGACAGTCGGGTGAACCATGCGCTCGCAGCCGGCGGCAACCGCGCCAGGCAATTGAACGTATCTGGCCGAAATCGAACTCAACGCACGCGTACCCGGTCGTGAAAACGCCCTGCTTCGCAGGTGACTCATTAATTGGCTTGAAACTCGCATCCAGCGTTTAAGGAATGGATAAGGCTAACGAGCTCGACGCCCCGCCCCCGCCAAATATTGTCGCGCCGGCCCGCCAATGCACGCCGAGTTGGCGGCATGGTAAACGGCGGGTTAGCCGCAAGCCTGTGCCGGGATGGGCCAGAAACAAAAGCCGGCTACCTCAGATTTCTTGAAAAATCATTCAATAACAATGAGATATATGGTTATCATAAAGTTAATGCAGTTGATGAGACTTAAGGCAAACCGAAACCAAAAACCGGTCCTTTCCAATTTGCCTAAAATTTGAGGAAAATTGGCGGCTTCCGCGCAAGCCGTCCTTTGCGCGGCCGTGCCATTATCGTGCCCATAAAAGAGGTCATGCCGATGGATGCATGATCCGTTGCGGATGGATGCATATCCGTCCCGGATGAGAGGCAAGTAAGATGGGCTTTCTGATCAGGATGGCTTTCTGGTTTTCGCTGGTGCTGCTGGCGCTGCCGCTCGGCGTCGGCCCTGGCGAGGATGGCCAGCAGAGCGTCGGACCGATCCAGGCGCTGTTTGCGGCACGTGAGGCGGTCGGCGACATCGCCGGCCTTTGCGAGCGCAAGCCCGACGTCTGCGAGACCGGCAAATCGGCCATGTACACCATTACCGTTCGCGCCAAGGAAACGGCCAAGATTGCCGCCGCCATGATCGACGACAAGTCCGAGCAGGCAGGCGCGGTCGAGACGAAGGTTACCGATACGGCCAAGATGACCACCGCCAGCGTCGAGGACATCGTGCTGCCCGCCAAGGTTAACATCCCGGTGCTGTTGACCGCCAAGAACTAAGACAATCCTCAACCGTCATTCGATCTCTTCAGTTTGTTGCAACTCCGGACGGTTTCACACATTTCCTGGAATTGCTCACGCCGCGGGCCCGTCCGACCTCTCGACGCCCGCGGCGCTCTCTTTTCCGTGACGCGACGGCGCCGCGTCACTATATGCGGGACAATGACCGCCTCGATCGAAACCATCCGCAACGACTTTTCCCTGCTCGACGAGTGGGAAGATCGCTATCGCTATGTGATCGAGCTCGGCGAGAGCCTGCCGCCCTTTCCCGATGAGGAGCGCACCGCGGCCAACAAGGTGCCAGGTTGCGTCAGCCAGGTGTGGCTCACCACGGAACAGGCCGCCGGTGCCGACCCGGTGATCAGCTTCAGGGGTGATTCCGACGCCCATATCGTGCGCGGCCTTGTGGCCATCATGCTGGCGCTGTTTTCGGGCCGGCCAGCAAGCGAAATCCAGAAGACGGATGCCGAAGCGACGCTGAAGGAGCTCGGCCTCGACGAGCATCTGTCGCCGCAGCGCGCCAACGGCCTGCGTTCGATGGTCAAGCGCATCAAGCGCGATGCGGAAGCCGCGTTGAAGCAGACGGCCTGATCCGAACCGAACGACACACCAGGGAACCTTCTAATGCAAAACGGCGCCACAAGGGCGCCGTCGAACTGCTTTATGCGCTGGCTTGTCAGCTAGGCGCTGACTTGTCAGCGGCCCTTGCGCTTGCGGCCGAGACCCATTTTCTTGGCGAGCTGCGAACGGGCAGCCGCATAGTTGGGAGCGACCATCGGGTAGTTGGCGTCGAGGCCCCACTTCTCACGGTATTCTTCGGGCGTGAGATTGTAGTGGGTCATCAGGTGACGCTTCAGCGACTTGAATTTCTTGCCGTCCTCAAGACAGACAATATAGTCGTCATGCACGGAACGCTTCGGGTTGACGGCCGGCTTTTGCTTCTCGGCCGACGGCTGCTCCGGCGTGCCACCGACACGGCCGAGCGCGGCATGGACATCGGCAATCAGGTTTGGCAGTTCGCCAACCGGTACCGGGTTGTTGCTGACATAGGCGGCGACGACATCGGCGGTCAGCTCGATCAGTGCATCACCGTTTTTCGAAGGTGTTTCGACGATTTCCATAGTTCTAAAGCCCCAACGAGAGTTGTTTCTAAAAACTGCGCCCTTTTTCTAGGAACGGGCATCGCGCGAATTTCATCAGGAAAGGCCCGGCGATTCGCGTCGGTTATCTTCATGCCGCCGAGTTGCAAGTAAGTCAATTCGCATATTGACTTCTATTCACCGATATTCATCAAATATTGCTGATTCAGCTTCAAAAATTCGTGCACCGTGTAACTTCGCGAGATTTCTCCCGCCGCAAAGGCATGCCCTGACGTTGCGTCAGTCGCGCTTTAGACATCCGGGCGCAACTGCACGCTGTACTCAATGCTTGGCCAATGCTTGAACCCCCATTTTATGCCTGCCTGGAATCCTGCCGTGCACCGCGCGCATGAATATCTGTGTCAGCCCAACCGCAAGGCAATAGAAATCCTCAATAGGGCGCGATGTATTTGCCGTAGACCCAGCCGGTGACGAAGTTGCCGTTCTGCGCCGGATCGTGCCAGACCTCGCACCAGCGGTAGCGGATCGTCTGGCGCTGCTTCGATTTCGGCTGACCGGCGATGTCGAGCAGGTTCACGCCGCCGGTGCAGCGTCCAGTCATCTGCAGCACCGTGCCGTTCGGATAGGCGGCCTGCTTCTGCGATGCGTTGGAAGGGTATTTGCGGGCATTGAGCGTGTCGCCGAAGGGCACGCCCGTCACTTGCCAGGCGGCGAATGCGGTTGCATGAGATTGGGCCGAAAACGCCAGAAGCGTCGCGGCAACAGCGACGGCCACGACTATGCGAGCACAGGATTTCATCTATTCCCCTTGAACTTACCTTCTGTAGACCACTTTGCATCCCACCCTTGAACGGCCGCTGAGCGGCGCGTTCATTCGTTATTCAAGCAAATTCCGCAGCGAGACGTAATGACCAGAGCTTCAGCCTTCCCGATCGCGACCCCGCCGATCCCAGAAAAACATCCGGTCTCCGATACGCATCACGGCATCACGCGGAGCGACGACTACGCCTGGATGCGGGCCGACAACTGGCAGGCGGTGTTCCGGGACCCTTCCCTGCTCGACGGCCGGATCCGCTCCCATCTCGAGGCCGAGAACGCTTATCAGGCACTGTTGATGGCCGACACGGCGGAGCTGCGCGGCAAGCTGTTTGCCGAGATGAAGGGCCGCATCAAGGAGGACGATTCGACCGTGCCGACGAAGGACGGGCCTTTCGCCTATGGCTCGTCGTTCCGGCAAGGCGGCGAGCAGCCGCGCTATTTCCGCACGCCGCGCGACGGCGGGGCGGACGAGATCCTGCTCGACGGCGACGTGGAAGCCGAGGGCAAGGCCTATTTCCGCCTTGGCGGCGTCGATCATTCGGCCGACCACAAGAGGCTGCTCTGGGCCTTCGACGACAAGGGCTCGGAGTTCTTCACGCTGCGCGTGCGCGATGTTGCGAGCGGCAAGGAACTCGCCGACCAGATTCCCGATACCGGTGGCGGCGGCGTATGGAACGCCGGCGATGACGGCTTCTTCTACACAAGGCTCGACGACAACCATCGCCCGTCGAAAGTGTTCTTCCACGCGCTCGGCGACAAGCATGAAAACGACCGGCTGATCTATGAGGAGACCGATCACGGCTTCTTCATGGATGTCGGCGGCACGCGTGCCAATGACTGGATCATGATCGGCATCAACGACCATGAGACGTCGGAGTACCGTTGCTGCCGGCCGACGATCCAACCGCTGAGCCCAGGCTGGTGGCGGTGCGCGAAACCGGGCTGCAATACGATCTCGAGGAAGGCGGCGACGTCTTCTTCATCCTGACCAATGCCGACGGCGCCAAGGATTTCAAGATCATGACCGCGCCGGTCGAAAACCCGGTGCGCGCCAACTGGCAGGAACTGGTGCCGCACGAGCCGGGACGGTTGATCCTGTCGGTGCTCGGTTTCAAGCATCACATGGTCAGGCTGGAGCGCAAGGACGGCCTGCCGCGCATTGTCGTGCGCGACCGCAAAAGCGGCGAGGAGCACTTCATCTCCTTCGACGAGGAGGCCTTCTCGCTCGGCCTGTCCGGCTCTTACGAATACGACACCGAGACAATGCGCTTCACCTATTCGTCGATGACGACGCCGGCGCAGATCTTCGACTACAACATGCGCACGCGCGAACGCGTTTTGCTGAAGACGCAGGAAGTGCCCTCCGGCCACGATGCGGACCATTACGTCACCCGCCGGCTGATGGCGCCGGCGGCCGATGGCGAATTGGTGCCGATCTCGCTTCTGCATCACCGCGACACGCCGCTCGACGGCTCGGCGCCTTGCCTGCTCTATGGCTACGGCTCCTACGGCATCACCGTGCCGGCAGCGTTCAACACCAATTGTTTCTCGCTGGTCGACCGCGGCTTCGTCTACGCCATCGCGCATGTGCGCGGCGGCAAGGACAAGGGCTATGGCTGGTATGACGACGGCAAGCGCTCGCACAAGATGAACACGTTTACCGATTTCATCGCCTGCGGACGCCATCTCGTCGCCGAGCGTTACACGCAGCACGACCGCGTCGTGGCGCAAGGCGGCTCGGCCGGCGGCATGCTGATGGGCGCGATCGCCAATATGGCGCCGGGCGACTTCGGCGGCATCGTCGCCGAAGTGCCGTTCGTCGACGTGCTCACCACCATGCTCGACGCCAGCCTGCCGCTGACGCCGCCGGAATGGCCCGAATGGGGCAACCCGATCGCGTCCGCCGATGACTACAAGACGATCGCCGCCTATTCGCCCTATGACAATGTGGCGGCGCTCGATTACCCGCCGATCCTGGCGCTGGCCGGCCTGACCGACCCGCGCGTCACCTATTGGGAACCGGCGAAATGGGTGGCGAAGCTGCGCGAGCGCAAGGCGGGCGGCAACCCGGTTCTGTTCAAGATCAACATGGACTCCGGCCATGCCGGCGCATCTGGCAGGTTCTCGCGGCTGGAGGAGATCGCCTACATTTACGCCTATGCCTTGAAAGTGACCGGCAAGGCCTGATTTTCCACTCGCAATTGCCAGGCGCGCGCGTTACGCAGTGCGCCGTCCATTTGGGCGCCGTCCATTTGGGCGCGGCCTGTTTCAGGGCCGCGCCGCGCATTCATTTACAAGGTCTATCATGCTGCTCGTCGACACTTATCTCGACAAATCCGCCATCCAGGGCATCGGCGTCTTCGCCAAGAACCGCATCGCCAAGGGCACCCTGGTCTGGAAGCTCGACGCAAGGTTCGACCGCCGCATTCCCGTCGACACCTACGAGAGCCAGACAGGTCCGGTGAAATCCTATCTCGACCGTTATTCCTACCCGGATCGGCGCGACCCGAGCTTCATCGTCTTCGAGGCCGATGACGCACGCTACATGAACCATGACGACGATCCGAACTGCGACGTGTCCACGCCGGAGGAAACCTATGCGCTGCGCGACATCGCGGCCGGCGAGGAACTGACCTGCAACTACAACCACTTCTTCGACGGCGGTTTCGATTTTCTCGGCGACCGCCACCTGTAAGGCGCGGGTGGCCAAAGCCGCTGGGTCCAGCTAGCTCGCCGGCTTCCGTGCCGGATAGCCGTTCGGGTGCGGCGGCACCGCCTTGAGATAGGCGGCGATCGCGGCGCGGTCGTCGGCGGTCAGTTGCGCCATGTTGCGTTGGACCTCGACCATGGCGCCACCGACGGAATCGAATTCGGGCGTGAAACCGGTTTCGAGATAGTTGGCGATATCGGCGTCCGACCAGTCCTTGACGCCGCCCCCGGCCGAGGTGATGTTGGGCACGACGCCCGAGCCTTCTGCAGCGACCGCACCCGCGAGCCACTCAGTCTTCTTGACGCCGCCGGCAAAGTCGCGCGGCGTGTGGCACTCGCCGCAATGTCCTGGGCCTTCGACCAGGTAGCGGCCGGCCAGCACGTTGTCCGGCGCGCCGGCGGGCAGCGCGATTACCGGCTCAGGGCTGAGATAGAGAAGCTTCCACAGGCCGATGCCGCGGCGGATGTTGAAGGGGAAGGACAGCTTGTGATCCGGCGCCTTGCCGGCAACCGCCGGCAGCGTCTTCAGGAAGGCATAGAGGTCGGCGATGTCGGCCGGCTTCATGCGGGCGTAGGACACATAAGGAAAGGCCGGATAGAAATGCTGTCCGGAGGGCGAGACGCCCTTCAGCATGGCGTTGGCGAAATCCTCTTCGCTCCAGCTGCCGATGCCGTCCTTCCGGTCCTGCGAGATGTTGGGCGGCACGAAGGTGCCGAACGGCGTCTTGAGCTCCAGACCGCCGACCAGTTCCAACCGGGCGTCGCCTTCGGCGCCGGGCTTGGAATGGCAGGAGGTGCAGCCGCCGGCATAGAAGATGCGTTTGCCCTTGGCGGCGTCGCCGGGGCCGAGCTGCGCGACAGTCGCGGCATCAAGCCTGACCGGCGCCGACAGGACCCAGCCGGCGGCGGCTCCGGCGCCGCCAAGCACGATGACGGCGCCGGCAAGCTTCTTCAGCCAGGCCATGTCAGGCGATCAGCTCTTCTTGATCCTGTAAGTCTGGTGGCAGGCGCCGCAGTCGCCGCCGAGCACGCCGAGCTGCGTCTTCAGGGCGGCGGCATCAGCCGGCGCGGCAGCGGCGGCGGCCTTGGTGTCGGCCAGGAACTTATCCCCGGCCGCTTTGAAGCCGGCCATGTCTTCCCAGATTTTCGGCGATGCGGTGGTGTCGCCCTTGTCGGAACCGGCCGGGAATAGCGTGTCGACATCGAACTTCTCGGCATTGGCCTGCATCGCCTTCAGTGCGTCCAATGCGGCGGCGCCGTCGAAAGGCGTCTCGCCCTTGACCATTTTCGAAATCTGGCCGGCAAGATTGCCGCGCTCTTTCATCAGGTCCCGGCGGTCCTTGATCGGATCGGCATAGGCGGCCGTGCCGGCAAAGGCGAGCATAGAGATGGCGACAACAAGCTTTCTCATTCAATTGGCTCCGTGATGAAGAGAGTTCGCGACCAAGGCATTTCACCGTTTCGCGGTGAAATGCTTATTTCCTTGTTTGGCGCAATTCCGGACGGAGGGTTACGGCGAAGTCGCCGAACTTAACCGTTCCACACTTTTCCTGGAATTGCTCAACACGTTAACGGGCGTCGCAGTGGGATTATTCCCTTTCTTCGTGACGATTTTACAGGCCGCTTTTGCTAGCGCCTCGTCAGAAAAGAAAAGCCCCGGCATGCCGGGGCTTTTCGCTAAAAGCTCAACCCTTGGCCTTCTCGTACAGCTCCAGGACGTGGTCCCAGTTGATCAGGCTGTCGACGAAGGCCTCGAGGTATTTCGGCCGCGCGTTGCGGTAGTCGATGTAATAGGAATGCTCCCAAACATCGACGCCGAGGATCGGCGAGCCGCCGTGGACCAGCGGGTTCTCGCCGTTCGGGGTCTTGGAGATAGCGAGCTTGCCGTCCTTGACCGATACCCAGGCCCAGCCGGAGCCGAACTGGGTGGTGCCGGCGGCGATGAAGTCGGCCTTGAACTTGTCATAGCCACCCAGATCGTTGTCGACGGCCTTCTGCAGCGCGCCGGGCAGCTTGTTGCCGCCGCCGCCCTTCTTCATCCACTTCCAGAAGTGGATGTGGTTGTAGTGCTGGGCGGCGTTGTTGAAGAGCCCGGCATTCTTGCCGAAGGACTGCCTCACCACCTCTTCGACCGACAGGTCGCCCATTCCGGCTTCGGCGGCGAGCTTGTTGCCGTTGTCGACATAGGCCTTGTGGTGCTTGTCGTGGTGATACTCCAGCGTCTCCTTCGACATGTAAGGCTGCAGAGCCTCGTAGTCGTAGGGCAGAGCGGGCAATTCAAAAGCCATGGGTGTACTCCCTCGTGGAAAAAGCCGGTGAAACTACCGGAGTAAGATAGGTCTGGAATGGGTCGGGGCAACTCCGGAATGGAGCGCCGAGCGACTTTTAGAGCAATTCCAGGAAAAGTGTGAAACGGTTTTCCGCCCGGAATCGCTTAAAAATAGAGAGGCGAAGCGGTTCGCTGTTTTTCGTGAAAACGGTGAAACGCTCCGGCGGCTCACGCGGCGGGCGTCGAATGGGCCCAATCCCAATAGAGGTCGCGCGCCTTCTTGGCCACCGGCCCGGGCTGCAAATCGCGGTTTTCGATGCGCGTGATCGGCACGACCTTGGAATGGTTGCCGGTCGAAAAAATCTCGTCGGCTTCAAGGAAATCGCGGATCGACAACGCCTTTTCCGTCGTCTTGAACCCATAATCGCCAAGCAGGTTGATGGTGCGGGCGCGGGTAATGCCGGACAGGAACGTGCCATTGGCGGCCGGCGTGATGACATGGCCGTCCTTGACAAGGAAGATGTTGGACGTGCCGGTCTCGGCGACATTGCCCAGCATATCGAGCACCAGCGCATTGTCGAAGCCGCGGTTCTTGGCCTCGAGGATGGCGCGGCCGTTGTTGGGGTAGAGGCAGCCGGCCTTGGCGTTGGTCGGCATGGTTTCGAAGGTCGGGCGCCGGAACGGCGAGACGCCGACCGAGAAGCCGGAGGGCGGGATCATCGGCGATTCATAGAGGCAGAGGCAGAAGCGGGTCGATGCGGGATCGGCCGGCACGCCCATATAGCCGCCATGTTCGGCCCAGTACATCGGCCGTATATAGACGGCGGTCTTGCCGTCGAACTTCTTCAAGCCGTCCCAGGTCAGACCGACGATCTCTTCGGTCGTCATCGACGGTTGCAGGCCAAGCGCGGTGGCTGATGCGTTGACGCGCGCTGCATGCAGCTCAAGGTCCGGCGCCACGCCCTCGAACCAGCGGCCGCCGTCGAAGACGCTGGTGCCGAGCCACATGGCATGGCTGCGCGGTCCAAGTATGGCGACGTTGCCCTCGTACCAGTCGCCGTCCACATAGGTCCAAGTCGCGGTTAGCGCTGCTGCCGCCAATGTCATCGTTCGTCATCCCGTGGGTGATTGCAGGCCGGCATAGGACGATGCTTTGGCGGGCGGCGTCAACCGACATGGGTGAAATTCGTTGAGGCCAGAGGCACTTGGCCTGAAATCAGCGCTTGCGCGACGCCCCTCCTCGCCTCAAAACTCTTCTCCATGCACCATGCGGCCTATGTCTTCGACGCCTACGGCACGTTGTTCGACGTGCATGCCGCCGTGCGCCGCCATGCCGGCGAGATCGGACCGAACGGGCAATTGCTGTCGGACATCTGGCGCGCCAAGCAGCTTGAATATTCCTGGGTCAGGACGCTGATGGGCTCTTATGCCGATTTCTGGCAATTGACCGAGCAGGCGCTCGACTTCGCCCTGAAGAAGGTGCCTTCGGCCGAACCGGCGCTCAAGGCCAAACTGCTCGAAGCCTATTGGCGGCTCGACTGCTACCCGGAAGTGCCGGCGGTGCTGAAGGCGCTCAAGGCATCGGGCGCCAAGCTCGCCATCCTGTCCAACGGCTCGCCGGAGATGCTCAACGCCGCGGTCAAATCGGCGGCACTCGACCAGATCCTCGACGACGTCTTTTCAGTCGACCAGGTCAAGCGCTTCAAGACCGATCCATCGGTCTACGACATGGTCGTCACCGGCTGGCGGCTCTACCCCGGCGCGGTGTCGTTCCAGTCGTCCAACCGCTGGGATATTGCAGGCGCTGCCAAGTTCGGCTTCCGCACGGTGTGGATCAACCGCGCCAACCAGCCCGACGAGTACCGGGATTTCCCGCCCGGGCTGATCCTGCCCTCGCTTGAAGGGCTGCTGGCGGGAGTGTGAGCCGCTGTTGCTGCAGTGCAACAGCTGTGGCGCGATCACAGCTTCGCCTTTTTCTGTCCACTGTCAGGCCTGAATTGGAACCGCCTATCGCTGTCGATTGTTATGGATGCCACCGGCGCTGTGCCTTCGGATTCATGCTTTTTTGCGAATTAAGACCTAGAAAAGGCAATCATGTCAGACGCTTCCTTCCGCATCAGCCGCCGTGGCTTCCTCAATTTCACAGCCCTTGGCGCTGCGTCGGTTGCGGTCTCCGCCTGCACCACCACCAGTGATCAAGGCCCTGCTCCCATCCAAACGCCGCCACCGCAGGCCTATGTCGAGCCGCCGCTCGGCGACTATGAAACGATGTACGGCCCGATGTCGGACAATGGCTTCGACCTGCCGGCCATTCCGATCAAGAAGATCGATCACCAATTCTTGCGCCAGATCGTTCCCGATCCGACCGGACAGCGTCCGGGCACCATAGTCGTCGATACCACCAACCACTTCCTCTATCTGGTGCGCGAAGGCGGCCAGGCGATCCGCTACGGCGTCGGCCTTGGCCGCGCCGGCTTCGAATGGTCGGGCGACGCTGTCGTGCAGTGGAAGCAGAAATGGCCGAAATGGACGCCGCCGGATGAGATGGTCGCGCGCCAGCCTGAACTGACACAATACAGTTCCAAGAATGGCGGCATGCCCGGCGGCTTGAAGAACCCGCTCGGCGCGCGTGCGCTCTACCTCTTCCAGGGCAACAAGGACACGCTCTATCGCCTGCACGGCTCGCCGGAATGGTTCTCGATCGGCAAGTCCGTGTCGTCGGGCTGCGTTCGCCTGATGAACCAGGACATCATCGACCTCTACGACCGCGTGCCGACCAAGACGCCGGTCGTCGTGACGGCCAATGTCGGCGCGCCGGAGGCTGACACGCCGGACCGGCAGGCCATTCCGATCGACAATGGCGTGCCGACGGGTTCGGTCCTGCTTGGCCCGGTGAAGCGGCTCACCAACGAGATTTTCTGACCGGCTCAAAGCGCGATGCGCTTTGAGCCCTTGTTCCTGTGCATGCCGTTTTCCCAAAACCGCTGCACACTTTTGGGCGACATGCACCGGCCGGTCAGCGGTGCTTGGCCAATATGGTGGCCAGCACCGCAACGCCACGGCGCAACGCCTCCGCGTCAAGCCCGGCGTAACCCAGAATGAAGCCGGCCGTTTCGGGTCGCGGCCCGCTCGGATCATAGAGCGGTGACACAGGATAGAGGCCTATCCCGGCGTCGCGACCCGCAGCGATGATCGCCGGTTCGCGTTCGGCACCGATGCCGTTCATCCAGGCAACGACATGCAGACCGGTATCGGCTCCGGCAACCGTGACCCGCAGCCCCAGTCGGTCGCTCAACGCCTGCAGCAGGATATCTCTGCGCTCGGCGTTTTTTCTGCGGATGCTGCGGACGTGACGCTCGTAAGCGCCGCTCGTCAGCAGCTCGGCCAACACTTCCTGCTCCAGCATCGGAGCATGCCGATCGGTCAGTCGCTTCGCCTCGCTGAATGCCTGGCGCAGGCTGACCGGCAAGATGAGATAGCCGAGCCGCAAGGTGGGCGACAGCGTCTTGGACAGTGTCCCGACATAGATGACCGCGTCCGCGTCGCGAGCCTGCAGCGGCGGAATGGGGCTGATATCGTGGCGGTATTCGCCGTCATAGTCGTCCTCCACAACATAGGCCGCCATGCCAGCGGCCCAGGCCAGGAGAGATTGCCGCCGTGTCGCCGAGAGCACGCCGCCGAGCGGAAACTGATGCGAAGGCGTCACATAGGCGAGCCGGGCCGGCGGCAGCGAATCCGTCCTTAGCCCATCGGCGTCGACATCGACGGGTAGAGCTATGCCTCCGGCCGCCACGAAGGCGTGACGTGCCAGGGGATAGCCCGGGTTCTCGATCACAAAGGGGTCACCGGGGTCGAGCAGCAGCCGCGCGCAGAGGTCCAGCCCCTGCTGCGAGCCGTTGACGATGACGATCTGGTCCGGCGTACAATTGATGCCGCGGGCGCGCCAGAGATAGGCCTGAACCGCGTTGCGCAGAACCGAAGATCCGTGAGGATCGCCATAACGCAGCCGCGCGGGGCGCCGCAGGATGGCCTTGTTCGACGCCCGCCGCCAGGCCAGCACCGGGAAGTCCGCTCCGGACAGGTCGCCATAGCGGAAATCCGCAATCTGGGCGGGCAGCGCTTCCGCCGGCGGAGGCAGGGCCAGCAACCGTCTCGCGAATGCAGAGAGGTTGCGTGGCGAAGCGGATGCGACAGGCACCTCTCCTGATACCCTCTCCAGCCCTGGGGCAACGATGGCGCGCGCGCCATGCCGGATGATCAGATAGCCTTCGGCGTCGAGCTGATTGTAGGCGGCCGTTACCGTGGTTCGCGACGCCCCCCACTCGGCCGCGAAGGCCCGCGTCGACGGCAGGCGATCGCCCGGCCGATATGAGCCGCAGTGGATCTGCTCCTTGATCGCCGCGATGATCTGGCGCGCGACACCGTCCCGCTTCAACTGGACCACACAAAACCTTCAAAACTGGATATTCCAAGCAAGCCAGAAATCCGGCATCTTTTCTTGCAACGCAAGGAGTTTTTGTCATGTACACGCCGCCCGCCTTTCGCGACGACGACAGGGAGAGCCTCACGGCCACGATCCGCGAGGCGCGGCTGGCAATTCTGGTCACCGCCACGGCCGATGGCCCGCTGGCGACGCCTCTGCCGCTTTTCCTTGACGACAGCGAGGGCGAGCATGGCGTGATCTACGGCCATGTCGCAAAGGCAAATCCGCATTGGCGCGCGCCGCCGCTGGGGGATGGGCTGGCGATCTTCATGGGGCCGGACGCTTATGTGACGCCGGCCTGGTACCAGACCAAGCAGGAGACCGGGAAGGTCGTCCCGACCTGGAACTACGTCGCCGTCCACGCCCATGGGCCGATCGAATTTTTCGAGGACGCCGACAGGCTGCTCGAAGTCGTGACGCGCCTGACCAATCTGCATGAGGGTGGGCGCGCCGCGCCCTGGGCCGTGTCGGACGCGCCGCCGGATTTCATCCAATCCCAGTTGAAGGGTATTGTCGGGCTGCGCATGCCGATCACGAGGCTCGAAGGCAAGCGCAAGATGAGCCAGAACCGCAACGCCGCCGACCGCGCCGGTGTGCTTGCCGGCCTGGCGGCAAGCGAGCGGCCGTCCGACCGCGAGGTCGCGCCGCTCATTCCTCTGTGACCGCCGACATCATAGCCAGCGAGGCCAACATGCCAGATCTGGCCCCTTTCACCTTGTACTTTGCCGCGGCGTTTCTGCTCGCCATTACACCGGGGCCGGGCATCTTCTATGTCGCCGCGCGCACGCTGGCTGGAGGACGCGCGGAAGGCATTACCTCGAGTTTTGGGACGGGGCTGGGCGGCATGGTCCACGTGCTTGCCGGCAGCCTGGGCGTTTCAGCCCTCGTGCTCGCCAGCGCGGAGCTGTTCACGGCGCTGAAGCTGATCGGCGCCGTCTACCTCGTCTGGCTGGGCTTTCGGACCTTCCAGTCCGCGCGCCACGAGGCAAAGACGATGCTGGAAGGCGGGACGCCGGCGCCTGCCGTCGGCGCCCGGCGCGCGTTTCGCGAAGGCGTGCTGGTCGAGGCGTTGAACCCGAAGACGGCCGCCTTCTTCCTGGCCTTCATTCCGCAATTCGTGAAGCTGAGCGCCGGCCACGTCGCCCTGCAGTTCATGATCCTCGGCTTCATATCGGTGACGCTCAACACGCTTGCCGATGTCGTGGTCGCTTTTGCGGCGAGCCGCATCAGGCAAGGCGCTGCAGGGCGCTCGGGCGCGATACGGCGCCTGCGGGAAGCATCCGGCGGAGCAATGATCGCGCTCGGCGTCGGACTTGCCATAGCCAGGCGCCCCGCCCTCTGATTGGCGCCACGGGACTCTCCTGTCAGGTGCAGACCCACTCGCGGATCTTGCACTCTCTTTGCTCGCCGCCGCATTGCGCCGTGGCCTTGTCCTCCG
The DNA here is from genome assembly GCF_053005525.2 of Mesorhizobium sp. ORM8.1. NCBI lineage: Bacteria > Pseudomonadati > Pseudomonadota > Alphaproteobacteria > Hyphomicrobiales > Phyllobacteriaceae > Mesorhizobium > Mesorhizobium sp. ORM8.1. The sequence goes on from NZ_CM132600.1 coordinate 1,377,059, forward strand.
CCTCGTGGCGGGTCGTGGCGGACGCAGCGCCCCAGAACGGCGTTGCCGGACCACGGCTTTTGCCGACCGACAGCGCCGCGCAATGCTCATAGGGAAAGCCGGTGCCGTCATCATCGTCCCAATGGCGATGGTTGCGGAATACTTCGACCACCCGGCAACCGGCGCCGTTGGCATTCTGGCAATATTTGAGCGCGATGTCCTCCGCTTCCTGCCTCTTGTCGGCGCCCCAGAAGAAGCCGTGCCGACCATCGTCCGGCGAATAGGCGATCGCACCCCAGATGCCTTTTTCCTCGTCGGTCTGCACCGGCGGCGGCGAAACCAGGTCGGCGGCGTGGCCCGCGATCGTAAATGCGGCCAGGGCGGCAAGCAGCGGGAACGAGAGGCGACGAGTGAACGGCATATTCGTGCTCCGTTTGTGGCTATTCATGAACTCATCGCAACACCGGCCGCTAACCGGCCATGCGCGCGACCGAGACGACGATGCAGCTGTTTCCGTTCGGGACGAGCAGCGCCTGCCCACCATTGTCGGCCAGGTTGAAAAGCATCGCATTCGAAAGATTGTCCGCAGCTACACTTCCCTTCGGCAGGGTCTGCGCGACTTGCTGGCAGGACTTCTGGAAAGGAGCGACGCGCACCAGGCTGCCCTCGCAGGTCTGGCCGACCGGCGAAGCGAAGACGACGCCGGCAGCCTGCGTCTTGTAGTCCGGCAGGTCGTAGCTCATTCCGGCAACCGCCTGCAGGGTGTGGGCGTCCGGCGAGGCTTTGTCCCATTGCGTCTCGATCGAATAGGTCGAACCTGTCGTCAGCGCCTGTCCGAGCGCGGCAAAGAGGTTGGCGCAGGTGTGGACGCCGGCTTGGTTCGCATGCGTCTGGAACGGCGTGTTGCCGGCCGAAGCATCTCCCGCCACGGGCTTGCCGGTCTCAGGCTTGGTCTCGGCGGCTGCTTGCGATTGTGCTGAAGCGGTGCCGGCAACGAATGTGCCAAGCGCGGGATAGAAACGGAACGCGGCGACGACCGCCGCCGCGACCAGCATGGCGAACGCGCCAAGCAGGGCTGCATTTCGCAACACGCGCCAGGCCGACCGCGCGGGCTGCGGATTCGCCGGCGGCGACTGCGACGGGACGGGCTCGGGGCGGGTCAGGATTCTCTCCTCGATGGATTGGCGGGTCATTGTCCGGTCTTTCTACTTTGCCCAGTCTTCTACTTGCCTAGTCTTCTACTTAATCGTCGAAAGGGCGGTCTTAAGCCCCTTGAAAGGCGCATCGAGGCTGACGGCCGTTCCCGATGGCAGGGAATAGGAAACATGGACGGTGGTCTCCTTGCCGATCTGCTCGCGAAGGACCGGGCCTACCGGCAGGTAGCCGACGCAAACTGACGCGTCGCAGGCCTGCAGTTGAACGTCGACCGGCTGTTTGCGGCCGGCAATGTTGAGCGAAAGCTTGCTGCCCGCGCCGGTCGCGCTGGGAGCGCGCAATATCATGAACGGCTTGCCTTTCTCGTCAGCTGCGAGCGACCAGCTGAAGATCTGGGCCTGGTTCTGGTCGATAAAGGACTGGCTGATGTTGCAGACTTTTTCCTGGCCTGCAGGTTCTCGTCGCAGATCAGCGTCCAGTTCTCGAACGGACGCGTGGTCCGCTGGTATTCGCCAAGCTTCACGTCGGGCGGCACCGCGACGTCGGACGGCTTGATCCGATAGGCGGACGGGGCCTGCTCCTGTCCGATGGCGCGCGGACCAGACAGGAGCAGGCAGGTGATGCACATCGCGACAGCAGAGAAAGCGCGCCCAGTCATGAAGAAACTCAGTTCAAGGTAAAGCTGACACCGGCGCCAACACCCCAGTGTCCGCCCGCTGTCGTGCCGGAGACGTTTGCCCGGGCTCTGCCGTCCTCGCTGGTGTAGCCGGCGCCGAACGCGACGGCCCCTTCGCCGCGCCAATAGCCGCCGCCGGCCGCCACGCTGAGCTTGCCCGGACGGTCGTCATAGCGCAGCGAAGCGGCAGCCAGGCCGATCGCCGCCGCCTGGCGCGCTTCGCCGCGAGCCTCGTCCATGTCCATGTTGAGCTGGCTGAGCTTGGAGTCGGTATAGGCATTGGCCGTCTGCAGCGTGGTGGCCGCCACCTGGTTGGTATAGGTCTTGGAGCTGTCTAACGTGGTCGCCAGCCCGGTGTTGAGCTGCTGGACGTTGACCGCATCGGTGTTGGCGGTGCCGGCACCGACATTGTGGATGACGACCGGCGCATTCACGTCGCCGCCGACCAGCGTCAGCGAGTTGGATTTGGTGCCATCCGTGTTCTTGTCGTACTGGACCGCGAACTCGTTGAGATTGCCGACACTGCCCTGCACTGCTTCGACGGCCTGGTTGGTCGCGAAGAGCTGACTGCCGTTGATGGCGTCGGTCGAGGTGCCGCTGATCCTGCCTGCCGCGACATTGGTGACGGTGCGCTCCTTGCCGACATCGCCGACACTCACCGTGCTCGTCGGATTTGTCCCGGCGAAGGTGTAGGCGACGCCGTTGATCGTGGTGCCGGTGGTGGCGACAGCCGCCGCCGTCTTCGAGCCGGCGCCGAGGGCGACGCTGCCCGGCTCGTTGGCCGTGGCGCCGGCGCCGAGCGCCATCGACTGGGCGCCGTTGGCGGTCGAGTTGGTGCCCAGCGCGATGCTGTCGGCCTGATTGACGGTCGCCGTCTGGCCGATGGCGATGCCGCCAGGCGCCGTCTGCTGCACGATGGCGCCGTTGCCGATGCCGATGCCATTGTCGCCGTTGACGGTCGTGCGCGGCCCGACCGCAACCGAATCGACACCGACCGCAAGCGAGTCGGAGGCAGTCGAATTGGCATGGAAGTACATGGTCCCCGTCACCGCGAACGAGCTCAGCGCGCCCTTCAACTGGCGCAGCGTGACCGCGTCCTGGTCCTCCGTGCCGTCGGCCACGTTGATGATCTGGCGATAGGAAGTGGAGGTGCCGACCGAGACGGCGCCGAGCAAGGTTGCGTCGGTGGTGTTGAAGGGAATGAGGCCGGTGCCGGAGAGGATCGATCCCGACACCGGCGCGACCGCGCGGTCCGACACCGAGCCGGAGCCGAGCGCCACGCCGCCGGTGACGGTGGCCTGGGTGCCGCGGCCAAGCGCCAGCAGAATCGGCGGCTGACGCGGTCGCCTGGTAGCCGAGGGCGGAAGAGCCTATCCCCTGCGCGAAGGCATCGGTGACCGGCAGTGTGCTGTCGTTGGTGCGCACATAGCGGATGCCCTCGCCATTGGCGTCGGTATAGGCGGTCGAGGTGTCGCCGGCGATGTTGCTGATCGCGTTGCCGAGATTGGTGATGTCGGTGGTGTTGGCGGCGATGTCCGCTGTGTTGGCGGCGATATCGGTGGTGTTCTGCGTCACCTGCTGGTTGGTGGCGAAGAGCTGCGAGCCGTTGACCGCATCGGTCGAGCTGCCATTCAACTGCCCGGCCGCGACGTTCTGGATCTGGCGCTCGGCGCCCACCGAGCCGACCGAGAATGCGCCGGCCGGCGTTCCGCCGGCGAAGGTGTAATTCACCCCGCCGATCGTCGTGCCGCCGGTCGCGGTCGTGGTGCGGGACGCCGAATTCAATCCGATCGCCACGTCGCCCGCATTGTTGGCCACGGCGTTGGGGCCGACCGCGACGGAATCCGTCCCCAGCGCCTGGGAATCGGCGAGCGTCGAATTGGCGTGGAAATATTTGATGCCGCCGCCGACATTGATGTTGTTCAGCGTGGCGCCAATGGCATCGACGGCCTGGTTGGTGGCGAAGAGCTGAGACCCATTGATCGCATCCGTCGAGGAACCGCTGATGCGACCCGCCGCCAGATTGGTGAGCGTGCGTTCCGCACCGGGCGCCCCGATGCTGACTGTCGAGGTCGGAGTGGTGCCCTGGAAGGCATAGGTAGTGCCGTTGATCACCGCATTGGGCGTGCCGACCGCTACGGCGGTCACGGAGCCAGAGCCGAGCGCAACGTCGCCCGTATTGCTCGCGACGGAGAGGGCGCCGAGCGCGATCGCGTTTTGGGCACCGGCATTCGCTCCTACGCCGAGGGCGGTCGCTTGAATGCCAGTTGCGAACGCGTTCTGGCCGATCGCCGTGCTGGATGTGGCCGTGGCATTGGCGTTGGCGCCGATGGCGGTGCTGTATTGGCCCGAGGCCTTTGATATGTACCCCATCGCCGTTGCGTCGAGGGCCGATGCGACGGCGCCGCTGCCGAAGGCCGAAGCATTGGCGTCGGAGGCGCTCGAATTGACACCGGCTGCGATCGCGTTCGTCCCAGTCGCCGTCGAGACGGGTCCGATCGCGACGGAGTCCGTACCGGTCGCCGAGGAGTCCGCGGCAGTCGAATTGGCGTGGAAATACTTGATGCCGCCGGTGCTGATGCTGTTGATCTGATTGCCGAGATTGGTGATGTCGGCGGTGTTGGCGGCGATGTCGCTGGTGTTCTGCGTCACCTGCTGATTGGTCGCGAAGAGCTGCGAACCGTTGATCGCGTCGGTCGAGCCGTTGTTGAGCCGCCCTGCCGCGACATTGGTGATGGTCCGCTCCGCGCCGAGCGCGCCGACGCTGACAGTGCTCAACGGATTGGTGCCGGCGAAGCTGTAGGCCGTGGTCCCGATCGTCGCGCCGCTGGTGCCGACCGCCGTGGCGGTCACTGAGCCCGAACCAAGCGCCACGTCGCCGGAGCTTGCCGCCGCGGTAGCGCCATTGCCCAGCGCGACGTTGCCGGCAAGACCGGCCGCACCGGCTGTCGAGCCGTTGCCGAGCGCCACCGAGCCTTGGCCGATCGCCTTGTTGCTGTTGCCGATCGCGACGGCACCATTGGCCATATTGGCCGCGGTGGCAGTCGCCGTGCCGTCGCTGTTGGCGATGTTGTTGGCGCCGCCGGTGAAAGCGCCCGTGCCGCTGGCATAGCTCGGGTCGCCGATAGAGACAGCGCCGTCGCCGTAAGCGGTGTTGCCGGCGCCGATGGAGACAGCCTTGCCGCCGGTCGCCGTCGCGGATGTGCCGATGGCGACTGCCTGGGCCGAATTGGCCTTGGCGCTGGTGCCCATGGCGATGGCGTCCTGCGCGCTCGCGTTGGCCGACTGGCCGATCGCGCTGGCACGGATGCCGCTCGCGGTAGCCCCAAGCCCTAGAGCGCTTGCGCCCGCGGCGGTCGCCGTGGCGTTGTTGCCGAGCGCGGTGGCCGAGGTGTCCGTGGCCTGGGCTCCAGAACCGGCCGCGACCGAGCCCACGCCGCTCGACGTGGCCGAATTGCCCAGGGCGAGCGAGAAATTGCCCGAGGCCACGGCGACGTTGCCGAGCGCTGCTGAGTTTTGCGCCGTTGCATTTGCCTGGGGACCAATGGCGATGGCGTTGGTCGCCGTGGCCTGGCTCTGAAAACCAAATGCCGTGCTGGTGGCACCGGTCGCCTTGCTTGCGCGCCCCATTGCCATGGCGTCGGCCTGAGACGCCGTCACATCGGTGCCGATGCCGATGGCACTCTGCGCTGTGGAGCCCGTTCCTGCAAGGGTGCGCGAGCCAAGATAGACGGAGTTTAAGGCACTCGCGTTCGCCTGGATGCCGACAGCGACGGCATTCGTCCCGGCGGCGTTGGCGAGGTAACCCATTGCTGTGGTCCCGGCAGCGGAGGCCACGGCCCCGTTTCCGATTGCTGTGGATTGGTTCGCCGACGCTGTGGCAGAGGTTCCGAACGCGCTCGACCCGGTTCCGGTCGCTGAAGAACTCGAACCGACGGCGGCCGACCATGCCCCCGTTGCGGTTGAGGCGGTGCCCAGCGCTACCGCCTCGAACGTGAAGCCGGCAGGAGCGGTGCCGCTTGCATTGGCATTCGTGCCAATGGCAACGGGAGAACCGCCGCCCGTTCCTGCGTTCGCCTTGGCGCCGACCCCCATGGCTATGGCGGCACCGTTTGCGGATGAGGCGTTGGAGGACAAGCCGATCGCCACCGAGGCACCGCCCGAAGCGCTGGCCGTCGAGCCGAGGGCGACGGCGTTCGCCCCGTTTGCGGTGCTGTTGACACCAAAGGCTGATGCTCCGTCCACGAGCGCGCGGGCGTTCCCGCCTACGGCAAGAGCATTGACGCCGGTCGCGTTCGCGAACACACCTATGCCTATGGCGTTGAGGCCAGTGGCACTCATCGTATAACCGATTGCGATCGCTGCATCGCCAGTTGCGGTGTTACCGGTGCCTATCGCCACGCCGTTGTTGCCATTCGTCTTGGCGCCATCACCGATGGCAGTCGAGGCGGAGCCCGTGGCGCTGGTGGCACAACCGATCGCTACGCTTTGCCCCCCTGCGGCGGGACTCGTGCAGTTCGCGACGTTGGTCAGAACCCCGTTGCCAATGGCAACCTGCGCGAACGCCGCCTGCGGGATCATGATCCCCAGCACCGCAAGCTGTGCCCCGAGCACTCCGCCGACGCCCAGCGTTCCGAGTCCCATGTTCCTGCGGCCGAGGCCAAGTACGCGATGCGCCAAGCGCAGCGTCGCCATCAACCGACGGCGAAGCGAGCGGCTGTCGGCAGCGCCGGAAGTCCAGCTTGCGGCGAAATGCGCCGATCCGCGCCGGATGGTTCGTCCTTGCTTGAAGTTCATTGCCGGAGTGCCTCCTTCAGTGGGTCGCGCTCGATGACAACAGGTTCCGCCGACCCTGCCGCCGAAGCGTTTCTGCTCGAAAATGGAATGACGATATCGGCGCCGCGCGCCAGCAGCAGCGCATGGCCCTGCTTTTCGCCGACCGCCTCGACGCGATCGAGCGCGTTCGCAAGCCAGAAGTCGCCCTCCTCGGGGACAGTCTGGAGCGCGCTTGCGACCCGTTCCTGCGGGATCAACTGCCCCAGATAGGATCGCACGGCCGCCAGATGGGCGGCGGGCGCGTCGCCCGCGTGAACCACCGCGGTGAGACCGTAAAGATAATGGGCAAGCAGGATGTCTTGCTTGGCCGGCGGCACGCTGTTGCCGTAACGCTTTTCAAGCGTCCTGGAGGCCGACTCCAGCCAGTAGCCGATCTCCTCGGAAAGGCTCCGACGAATGGTCGTATCGTCGCGCATTGTCCCCGTAGACCCCTCGGAAAATCGGGATAAGCCGAACTTGCCACATAAAGGTCACGATTCCCGAAAGCTGTATTTCAATAAATTGCTGAGTTGCTACAAAAACCAGGCAGTAACTCCTTGAGTTAATTTACTATTACTTTAGTCGTATCTTTAATGAGGAGCCTTAATTTTAGACGTCAATCAATTAGCATCCTCTTATTCTCTGAGCTACGAGCGGATTTGCCTTGCCCGGGCCTGCAAAGGCGTCACCTGACGGTATTTCTTCATCATGGTGGTGAAGTGGCTCTGGCTCGAAAACCCGCTCAAATCGGCGATGTCCGTGATCGACATGCTGCTCTCTGCAAGCAGCTTTTCGGCCAGGTCCAGGCGCAGTGTGAGAACGTACTGATGCGGCGATACCCCGAACGTCTTGGAAAAGGCTCGGGCGAAATGGTAGGGGGAGAGACCGCACACAGCCGCCATCTCCGCCAGCGACAACTTGCGCGAGAAGTTCTCGCTCAAGAAGCGCTGTACTTGATGGGTGTGCCTGGCCGACAGGCCGCCTTTCGCGTTCAGCAACGGGCGTCTATCAGCAGCGGTTTGCGCAAGCCGGTCTGGCAGATCATCATTGCGCCGCAACTCGGCCTCCTGATGGTCAGCCCCCGCTCGTCTTGGCCCAACCTGAACACGCGTTTTCGGTTCCTTCGGCAAAACAATTCGTGATCAGGCGCATGGTTGGCGGCGCCGGCGAGCGTGCCCCCACGGCAACCATGCAAGAGGCACGATTTGGGTCATACGGTATTTCATGAAATTGCGGTTCGGAAGGGAAAATCTTTTCTTGCGCGAACTATGGCTTATTTGCCGCAGATTAGCCCGATAACTCTGACAAATGAGCAAGGGCAATTCCGTGGGCGGACCGATGTCTGATGCCGGCCGGCTTGCCTGGTGCTGCAAAGGCGCGGCGCGCATGCGCAAGGGTGCGACCGGTCGCACAATGGAATGCGCCGAAGGCCGGCCGATCAGATGAGCTTTACACCAGTCGCGGTTAGCGTCCGCGCGACAGGCTGCCCAGAATGCCGCGCACGATGGCGCGGCCGACAGAGGAGCCGACCGAGCGCACCACGGACTTGATCGCGGCTTCGGCGACGGTCTGGCGGTTGGAAGAGCGCCGGTTGCCTGTTCCCAAAACATCGTCGAAGCCGGGGATCGTCCAGCGCGAGCCGCCACTTTTTGCTGCGGCGCCTGGGCCTCGGCGTCCTGCGCCTCCTTGGCCTTCTTCTGCAGTATCTCGAAAGCCGATTCGCGATCAACCACTTGGTCGTACTGGCCGGCGACCGGGCTCTCGCCGATGATCTTGCGCCGCTCGTCCGGCGTAATCGGCCCGAGGCGCGAGGATGGCGGGCGGATCAGCGTGCGCTGAACCATTGCAGGGATACCCTTGTCTTCCAGCATCGAGACCAGCGCCTCGCCGGTGGCAAGCTGGGTGATGGCGGTGGCACAGTCGAAATCGGGATTGGGCCGGAACGTATCGGCCGCCGTGCGCACCGCCTGCTGTTCGCGCGGCGTATAGGCGCGCAGCGCATGCTGGACGCGGTTGCCGAGCTGGGCCAGCACCTTTTCGGGAATATCGAGCGGGTTCTGCGTGACGAAATAGACGCCGACGCCCTTGGAGCGGATCAGCCGCACCACCTGCTCGACGCGGTCGATCAGCACCTTCGGCGCGTCCTCGAACAACAGATGCGCCTCGTCGAAGAAGAACACCAGCTTCGGCTGGTCGAGGTCGCCGACCTCGGGCAGTTCCTCGAACAGCTCCGACATCAGCCAGAGCAGGAAGGTGGCGTAGAGCCTCGGGTTCATCATCAGCTTGTCGGCGGCCAGGACGCTGACCGCGCCGCGCCCGTCGCGCGTCGTGCGCATGATGTCGGCAATGCGCAGCGCCGGCTCGCCGAAGAAATTGGCGGCACCCTGCTGTTCCAGCACCAAGAGCGTGCGCTGGATGGCGCCGACAGAGGGCCTGGTGACATTGCCGTAGCGGGCGCTGAGCTCGTCGGAACGCTCGGCGATGTTGGCGAGCAGCGCCTGCAGATCCTTGAGGTCGAGCAGCAGCAGGCCTTCCTCGTCGGCGATGCGGAAGGCGATGTTCATGACGCCTTCCTGGGCGTCGGTGAGGTTCATCAGCCGTGACAGCAACAGCGGTCCCATCTCGGAGATGGTGGCGCAGAATCGGATGACCCTGCTCGCCGAACAGATCCCAGAAGATGACCGGGAACTCCTGGAACTGATAAGGGTCGAGCTTCACCTGCTCGGCGCGCTTGACCAGGAAATCCTTGGCCTCGCCCATCATGGCGATGCCGGAAAGATCACCCTTGATGTCGGCGCAGAAGACCGGCACGCCGGCATTGGAAAAGCCTTCGGCCAGGACCTGCAGGCTGACCGTCTTGCCAGTGCCGGTCGCCCCGGTGACAAGGCCGTGGCGATTGCCGTAACGCAGCAACAGCGCTTCCGCCCGCTGGTAGGAATCGTCGGGCTTGCGGCTGGCGCCGATGAAGATGCTGGTCTCGTCAGCCATATATCCGGTCTCCGCAATCCGTTCGTCGAAAAGCCTTTCCGAGGTATAGTGAGGCGAGGCCCAGGCGACAATGCCTGAGAACGGTGGCTGCCGAAATTGGCCTGCCAAAATCGGGCTTTGGCGCTTGCGCATTTTGCCTATGTTTGGCAATCGGTTGACGGGCCGCACCGGAACGTGGCCGGATGGCACATTGTGATATCCGCCGTGGGACCCTAGATTGGATCCTACTGGCTGATGTGCTTGGCCGATGCGGCCAAAGGATGAGGAGAGCGATGGGCGCCGGCGCCACGACCAGGGATGTCGACCTTCCAAACCCGGATGCCAAGCGCTGGCTGGCGCTGGCCGAGAAGGCGCTTGCCGGCGGCTCTTTCGAAGACAAGCTCGTTTCCCACACCGATGACGGCATCCGCATCGAACCGCTCAGCCAACGCTCCGCGTCCGCCGAACCCTTGCTGCGCACCAATCCGACCGCGCCATGGATCGTCAGCCAGCGCGTCGACGATCCGGACATTGCCCGCGCCAGCGCGCAGGCGCTGGAGGACATCGCGCAGGGCGCCACCGGCCTTTCGCTGGTCTTCGAAGGCGCGCCGAACGCCTTCGGCTACGGCCTGCCGCGCACCGCCGAGGCGCTGGAGACGGTGCTCGACGGCGTGCCGCTCAACCGCGTCCAGGTGCGCATCGACGCGCATCCCTGGAGCCGCGCGGTGGCCGACTGGCTGCTCGCCTTCCTGAGCAAGCGCCGCTCCGATCCGACCAAGCTCAATCTCTCCTTCGGCATCGACCCGGCCGCGATCTTCGCCGGCACCGGGCGGTTGCGCACCTCGATCGAGGCGCTGCAGGAATCGATGCCGCAGTCGCTGGCGCATTTCTTCGCCATGGGCGTGCCCGGCGTGCTGCTCGAAGCCGACGGCCGCGTGTTCCACAATGCCGGCGCCACCGAGGCGCAGGAACTCGGCACGATGATGGCCTCGGCGGTCTCCTATCTGAGGATGTTCGAGAAGGCGCGCCAGCCGCTGGTCTACGCAGCACCGTATATCGGCTTCGCGCTCAGCGTCGACCAGGACCAGTTCCTGTCGATCGCCAAGGTGCGGGCATTGCGCAAGCTCTGGGCACGTATCCAGGAGACCTGCTCGATCCCGGCCTCGACTGCGAGCGTCCATGCCGAGACATCCTATCGCATGATGACGATGGCCGATGCCGAGACCAACATCCTGCGCACGGCAATCGCGGCCTTCGCCGCGGCGACCGGCGGCGCGGATTCGGTCTCGATCCTGCCGCACACCATCGCGCATGGACTGCCGGCCGGCTTTGCCCGCCGTGTCGCCCGCAACGCGCAGTTGGTGATGGCGCATGAAAGCCACCTCTATCACGTCGCCGATCCGGTCAGCGGCTCCGGCGCGGTCGAGACGCTGACCGATGACCTCTGCGCCAAAGCCTGGGAGGAATTCCAGCGCATCGAAGCCGAAGGCGGCGTGCTCGACAGCCTGCAGCAGGGCTATATCCAGAACCGCGTGCAGATGGCCGCTGCCAAGCGCAACGCCACCTATCGGGCAGGCGAACGCGGCATCATCGGCACGACGCTGTTCCGTGCGCCGAAGGAGCGCCCGGTCGAGACGCTGCCGGCGGAACGCCGGCCGGCGCTGACCGAAGGCGTCGCCACGTGCGAACCGCTGTTTGCGGTGCGCATCGACCAGTCGATCGGGGCAGGCTCATGATCCCGGATTTCAGCGGGATCGGCTGGTCGGCGCCCAGGCGTGCCCCGGTCGAGCTCAAAGGCCAGCGGATGACGCCGGAGGGCATCGCGGTCAAGCACCTCTACGGCCAGGGCGACCTCAAGGGCCTAGCCGATCTCGACACCTATCCAGGCTTGCCGCCCTTCGTGCGCGGCCCCTACCCGACCATGTATGTCCAGCAGCCCTGGACAATCAGGCAGTACGCCGGCTTCTCGACGGCCGAGGAATCCAACGCCTTCTACCGCCGCAATCTCGCCGCCGGCCAGAAGGGCCTGTCGGTCGCCTTCGACCTTGCGACCCATCGCGGCTATGACAGCGACCATCCGCGCGTCGCGGGCGATGTCGGCATGGCCGGCGTGGCGATCGATTCCATCCTCGACATGCGCCAGTTGTTCGACGGCATTCCGCTCGGCGACATGACGGTGTCGATGACCATGAACGGCGCCGTGCTGCCGATCATGGCACTGTATATCGTGGCGGCAGAGGAACAGGGCGTCGCGCAGAAGGATCTGGCCGGAACCATTCAGAACGACATCCTGAAGGAGTTCATGGTCCGCAACACCTACATTTATCCACCGAAGCCATCGATGCGGATCGTGTCGGACATCTTCGCCTACACCTCCAGGCACATGCCAAAGTTCAATTCGATCTCGATTTCGGGCTACCACATGCAGGAAGCCGGCGCGACCGCCGACCTCGAGCTCGCCTACACGATCGCCGACGGCATCGAATATGCGCGCGCCGGCGTCGCCGCGGGCCTCGACATCGACCGCTTCGCGCCGCGGCTGTCGTTCTTCTGGGCGATCGGCATGAACTTCTTCATGGAAGTCACCAAGCTGCGCGCCGCGCGGCTTTTGTGGTCGAGCCTGATGAAGAAGAATTTCGCGCCGAAGGACGAGCGCTCGCTGTCGCTGCGCACCCACTGCCAGACATCCGGCTGGTCGCTGACGGCGCAGGACCCCTACAACAACATCACCCGCACGATGATCGAGGCGATGGCGGCGACACAGGGCCATACGCAATCCCTGCACACCAATTCCTTCGACGAGGCGATGGCGTTGCCGACCGACCATTCAGCGCGCATCGCCCGCAACACGCAGCTCATCCTGCAAAAGGAATCCGGCACCACGCGCATGATCGATCCGTGGGGCGGCTCAGCCTATGTCGAACGGCTGACGCATGACCTGGCGCGCGCGCGCTTGCCCATATCGAGGAGGTCGAAAGCCTCGGCGGGATGGCTGCGGCGATCGAGCAAGGTATCCCCAAGCTGCGCATCGAGGAAGCGGCGGCGCGCACCCAGGCGCGCATCGATTCCGGCGAGCAAATTCTGGTCGGCGTCAACGCCCACCGGCCGCAGACCGACATCGAAGTCGATGTGCTGAAGATCGATAATGCCGAGGTGAAGGCCAGGCAGTTGGCGAAGCTGCAGCGGCTGAAGGGCACGCGCGACGTTGGCGCGCTCGAAGATGCGCTCGCCGCGCTCGGCCGCGCCGCCGAAAGCGGCGAGAACCTGCTTGAATTCGCGATCCGCGCCGCGCGCGCCAACGCCACGGTCGGCGAGATCTCACTGGCGCTGGAAAAGGTCTTCGGCCGCCATGCGGCCATCGTGCAGACGATCTCCGGCGTCTATCGTGACGCGCTCGGCGATAATCCGACGGTCGACCGGCTGCAGGAGAAGATCGAGACGTTCGAGAAGAAAACCGGCGGCAAGCCGCGCATCCTGGTCGCCAAGATGGGCCAGGATGGCCACGACCGCGGCCAGAAGGTGATTGCCAGCGCCTTTGCCGACCTTGGCTTCGACGTCACCGTTGGGCCGATGTTCCAGACGCCGGACGAAATCGCGAGGCTGGCCGTCCAGCACGATGTCGACATCATCGGTGCCTCGTCCTTGGCCGCCGGGCATCTGACGCTGATCCCCGAGCTAAAGGACGCGCTGAAGAGGCTCGGCCATGGCGACATGCTGATCGTCGCCGGCGGCGTCATCCCGCCGCAGGACTTTGAGGCCGTATTGGCGGCGGGAGCGGCAGAGATTTTCCCACCTGGAACGGTCATCCCGGAGGCAGCGGATCGGTTGATGGACCGGTTGCTGGCCGATTAAGTGAAGTTATAATCTCTGTTGCAACACAAATAATGGTGCGTTATAATCAGCGTTGCAACAGGACATTTCATCATGAACACCACGATCTCGCAAGATCGGCAATTCCGAGGGCGTGATCCTGCCGAAGGACCTTCTCGACCGCCTGAACATGAAAACGGGCGACCAGCTGCAGATCGTCGAAACCGAGAAGGGCATCGCCCTTGAGCCCGTCGATGACAGTTTCGAGCGGCAGATGGAAGCTGCCCGCAAGGTCATGGACAAGTACAAGGTCGCGCTTCAGAAGCTTGCCGAATGAGCTGGCAGTTTCTGTCGCGTCGCGCCGTGGAGGCAATGCATGCCGAGCAGTTGCGCCAGCACGGCGGCGCCCAGGGTTTGAGGGATGAGAACGCCCTTGAATCCGCGCTCGCCCGTGCCGAAAACAAGGCCAACTATGGTGATCCGTCGATCGAAGATCTGGCGGCAGCTTATATTTTCGGTATCGCCAGGAACCATGCGTTCGTCGATGGCAACAAACGCACGGCTATGGTCGCGGCCGGCGCGTTCCTGATCATCAATGGGTACGGACTCACTGCCGACAACGGCACGATCTATGAATTCGTCATGGGTGTCGCGGCAGGCGAAATCGACGAGGCCGGCGCCGTGGCATTCTTCCGCGACCATACTGTCAAGCTCGAAGACTAGTTCTCGGCCTTGTCCGATAGCTTCACGATTTCCCATTCCTTGCCGTTGACCCTTACGGTTTCGCCGACCTTCTTGCCGAACAGGGCCACGGCCATCGGCGAGACATGGGAAATGCTGCCCTTCGTCGGGTCGGCCTCGTCCTCGCCGACGATCTTCCAATGCACTTTCTTGCCGTCGTCGCCTTCCAGCGTGACGCCCATGCCGAAGCGAACGACGTCGCTGCCGGGCTCCGGCACGGAAAGCTCGGCATTCTCGCGCCGCGCGGTCCAGTAGCGCAGGTCGCGCGACACCACCGCCAGGCGCTCGCGGTCGCCCTTGCGTTCGGCCTTAGCCAGGATGTCGCGCAGATCGGCGAGGTTCTCCTCGATCATGGCAAGACCGCGCTCCGTCACCAGATTGCGGTGCTGACTGATCGGCCGCTCGCCGACGCCGGCAATGGCGTTTTCGCTGTCTTCTTCGCGCGTAAAAGCTCTGCTCATTCAGTGAACTTAGGGCCGGCGCAGCGTCCGCACAAGCGATTTACCGGCAGGCCGGCCCTTGGCACGATTCCTGCGACAGGCAAGGCAAAACGCCAGGACCTGTGCCGATGTTGAACAGACGAACGCTGCTTGCCCAGACTGCCGGCTTCGCCGTTGCCGGGCTTTGCCTCGGCAAGGCATCGGCCGAGACGCTGCCCGGCATCGAGATGGCCGCCATGCGCGGCTCGATCAACGCCACCGAGCTTGGTGTGCAACCGGGCGCGCTGGACGACCAGAGCAAGGCTTTTGCCAAAATGCTGGCCGAGGCCAGCGAGCGCAATGCGCCGGTGGCGCTGCCACCCGGCACCTATCTTGTTTCCAACCTGAAGCTGCCGGCCCGCGTAAGGCTGTCGGGCGTGCCGGGCGCAACGCGGATCGTCTATGGTGGCAACGGCCATCTGATGATGGCCGAGCAAGCCGAACATATCGAGCTTACCGGCCTCGTCTTCGACGGCAGCAATCGATGGCTGGGCGACTATACGCAAGGCCTGCTCGACCTGCGCCGCGTCGCTCATCTGGTCATCGACAATTGCCAGGTGACCGGCAGCGGCAAGAGCGGGCTGGCGCTGGAACATGCCGTCGGCCGCGTCGGCCACTGCGACATTTCGGGCGCGGCGGATGCCGGCATCTATTCGGTCGAAGCTGGCGGGCTGGAGATTTCCGGCAACAATGTTTCCGACTGCGCCAATGGCGGCATCCTCGTGCATCGCTGGCAGGCGGCGGAGGACGGCACCATCGTCAGCGGCAACCGCGTGCAGCGCATCGGCGCGCGCAGCGGCGGCACCGGCCAGAACGGCAACGGCATCAATGCCTTCCGAGCCGGCAAAGTCATCATTTCGGGCAATGTCGTCTCCGATTGCGCTTTCACCGCGATCCGCGCCAACAGCGCCAGCAACCTGCAGATCACCGGCAACACCTGTTCGCGCTCGGGCGAGACGGGCATCTATTCGGAATTCTCCTTCGAAGGCGCGATCCTCAGCAACAATCTGGTCGACGGCGCCGCCAACGGCATCTCGATCGTCAATTTCAACGAAGGCGGCCGCATGGCGGTGTGCGCCAACAACATCGTGCGCAACCTGACGACGGTCGGCCCCTACACAGCCGATCCGCCCGGCTTCGGCGTCGGCATCAGCGCCGAGGCCGACACGACGGTTTCCGGCAACGTGGTCGAGAACGCGCCGCTCTACGGCATGCAGCTTGGCTGGGGGCCTTATCTGCGCAATGTCGTGGCGACGGGCAACGTCATCCGCAAGGCGGGCACGGGCATCGTCGTCAGCGTCGTCGAGGGCTCCGGCAGCGCCGTCATCTCGGACAATGTGATCGACGGCGTGAAGAACGGCGCCATCATCGGCCAGCGCTGGGCCGATCCAGTGACCGGCGACCTCGCCAAATCAAGCGACAGCGGCTACGCGCACCTGACTGTCGAGCGCAACAAGGTAAGCTAGGGTGCATGTGCGACGCGATGGAGGCGTTGCACCGCCCTAAGCAGAAGCCACGATTATGTGCGCCTGAATCTTGGCGGCAACCTCGCCGTAGCCATGTTTTTCGGCAATCGCGGCCGCGGCATAATCGGTCGCGGCTTCAAGTTTTTCCGGATCCCTGGCGTCGATTTCGGTTCGCAGAACCGTCCCCCGACAATAGGCCACCGCCGGAATGCGCGGCGACGAGGCGCGGCTCTGTTCGGCTCTCGTCTCGATCGCCACATCGGAGAAACCCGCGGCCTGCAGATCGCTACGGATCAAGCCCTTGTCGTGGTAGCCATGCGGCGTACGCGCCAGGAAGCGAGGCGGATCGTCCGGGAAAATCCTGGCGAGGGCGTTCGTGACGTCGTTGGCGAATATGTTTTCCTCGATGCGGTCCCATACGCTGAACAGGAAGCGCCCGCCCGGTTTCAGGACCCGCCTGGCCTCACGATAAGCTGCCGGCCGGTCGGGGAAGAACATCGCGCCGAACTGGCAACAAACGAGGTCGAAGGTTTCGTCCTCGAATGGCAGTTTCAGGGCATCCGCCTGGCGCCATGAAATGCGGCTATCGGGACCCTGGCGCGAAGCCGCATAGTCGAGCATGGGCTGGTTGAGATCGGTCACGACGTAGCTGGCGACAGGAGAGAGTTTCGGCGCCAAGGCGCGGGTGACGACCCCGGTGCCCGCGGCGGTTTCCAGCACCGCGCCAGGTGAGAAGGCCGCCATACGCCGCGCAAGATCCGCGGCGTATGGCTCGAAAATCAGCGGCACCATATGGCGATCGTAATTTTCCGGGATCGACCCGGCAAAAAGCTTGTCCGCTTCCAACATGATTGTCCCCCACCGCCCGCTCAAGTGGCGGAGGAGACTAGCACATAATGCCAGGGAGACCTTGCGTTAGAGCGTTTCACCGTTTCACGGAAACGGTGAAACGCTCTAACTCTTTGTTTTTACGCAATTCCGGACGGAGGGTTACGGCGAAGTCGCCGAACTTAACCGCTCACACTTTTCCTGGAATTGCGTTAGTTCAGCGCCGCTGTCGGCCGCAGCAGGCCGACCTTGGCGCCGATCCGGCTTTCGATTGGTGGACGGGCAAGTTCGCTGAGCTTCGCAGCCAAGGCTTCGTCCGACCGCAACAGCTTTGCCAGCACGGAAGCGACCATGACCTCGGCGGCGCGGGCGGCGCCGTCATCGCATTTCAGCGCGATGCCGAGGCCAAGTTCCGGGACCGCCGCGCAATACACGCCCTCGGCGCCGGTCTTGACGAAGATGCGGCCGGGCGCGGCCTGCATCAGCGCGACATCGGCCTTGCCGGTACCGGCGACGAGGAAAGGCTCGGCCATGCAGGCCGACAAAAGCCGTTTCGCCGCCTTGGCGCGCTCCGGCGCAAAACCTCTGCCCGTCGCCATGCGGGCAAAACCCAGCGCGAAGCTTTTCAGCGGCACCGCGTAGGTCGGGATCGAGCAGCCGTCGGTCGCGCTGTTCTCATCGCCATGAACGGCTCCGGTCACCGCCTGCATGACGTCGCGCACCATTTCCTGCAGGGCGTGGCCGGCCTTGACGTACCCCCGATGGGCGATGCCGGCATGGACACAGGTGCAGAGAAAACCGGAATGCTTGCCGGAACAATTATTATGGAGCGCATTCGGCGAGCCACCAGCGCGCGCCAATGCGATCGTGGCATCATGGCTCGACGGCCAATGCGCGCCGCATTCGAGCGCGGTCCGGTCGAGACCGGCCTTGGCGAGCATGGCCGTAGCCAGTTCGACATGCACGGGTTCGCCGGAATGCGAGGCGCAGGCCAGCGCCAGTTCGCGGTCGCCGAAGCCATAGGCGTCGGCGGTACCCGATTCGACCAGCGGCAGCGCCTGGATCGCCTTCACCGCCGAGCGCGGGAATACAGGGCGCGTTGTGTCGCCGATTTCCAGGAAGGGCTTGCCGTCGGCATCGAAGACCGCGACAGCGCCGCGATGGGCGCTCTCGACAATCGCACCGCGCAGAACTTCGACCAGAACCGGATTTGTCATGGATCCCCCGAAAAATCGGGCAGGTTCTACCTGATCCGGTCGAGAATGGAAACGTAGTTGGCCACCGCCGCGCCGCCCATGTTGAAGATACCGCCGAGCCTGGCGCCCGGCACCTGGATACCGCCGGCTTCGCCGGTCAACTGCATGGCAGTGAGCACATGCATCGACACGCCGGTGGCGCCGATCGGGTGGCCCTTGGCCTTCAACCCACCGGATGGATTGACCGGCAAGCGGCCATCCTTGGCCGTCGTCCCGTCCAGCGCGAGCTTGGCGCCCTCGCCCGGCTTCGCCAGGCCCATCGCCTCGTATTCGATGAGCTCGGCGATGGTGAAGCAGTCATGCGTCTCGACGAAGGAAAGATCGTCGAGCGTCACGCCGGCCTTCTTCAGCGCCTGGTTCCAGGCCTGCTCGCAGCCCTCGAAGGAGAGGATGTCACGCTTCGACATCGGCAGGAAATCCTGGACATGCTCGTTGGCGCGGAAGGTGACGGCGCGGCGCATCCTCAGCGCCGTCGCGGTATCGGTCAGCACAAGTGCTGCGGCGCCGTCAGACACCAGCGAGCAGTCGGTACGCTTCAGCGGACCGGCGACAAACGGGTTCTTCTCGCTTTCCTGCCGGCAGAATTCGTAGCCGAAATCCTTGCGCATCTGCGCATAAGGATTGTCGACGCCGTTTTTGTGGTTCTTGGCGGCAATCATCGCCAGCGCATCCGACTGGTCGCCGTAGCGCTGGAAATAGGCCTGCGCGATCTTGCCGAAGACGCCGGCGAAACCCGCCGGTGTCTCGCCGTCCTCGGGCAGATAGGAAGCCTTGAGCAGGTTCTTGCCGATTTCCGGGCCGGGCGTCGTCGTCATCTGCTCGGCGCCGACCACCAGCACGATGCGGGCGGCGTTGGCGTCGATGGCGCGGATGCCTTGCCTGACGGCCGCCGAGCCGGTGGCGCAGGCGTTTTCGACACGCGTCGCCGGCTTGAAGCGTAGCCGGTCGTCGGCCTGCAGCACCAGGCTCGCGGTGAAATCCTGCGGCGAGAAACCCGCGTTGAAATGGCCGAGCACGATCTCGTCGACATCGTCCGGGCCGATGCCGGCATGGTCGAGCGCTTCGACGGCGACCTTGGTGATCAGGCCCTCGAGCGTCTCGCCTTCAAGCTTGCCGAAGCGCGAATGCGCCCAGCCGACGATGCATGCGGTCATGGCAACCTCCGTTTGCCGCAACCTAGCATGTCCTGGCGCGGCACCAGTCTCTAATATTGTTCAACTGTGAACCGCTTTCCAGTCCGGCGGATGGGCCAGAGCGACACGATCGCTTGATCCGAGTGTCGATTTTTTTATTGATTGATCCGTCAATAAAAAATAATCATGTGCTCGAACCGGGCTCCCCACATGCCAAAAGTCGGAATGGAACCGCTGCGCCGCAAGGCGCTGATCGACGCGACGATCTCCGCGATCGGCGAGCGCGGTTCGCTGGACGTCACCATGTCGGAGATCGCCGGCCGCGCCGGCGTATCGTCGGCGCTGGCGCACCACTATTTCGGCGCCAAGGACGAATTGCTGTTCGCAACGATGCGGCACATCCTGGCCGAGCTCAACGCCGATACGCGGCGCGCGTTTCGCCTCGCCGCCACGGCACGCCAGCGTGTCTCGACCGTTGTCGCGGTCAGCTTCTCTGACGAGCAGTTCCAGGCCGAGATCATCGCCGCGTGGCTCGCCTTCTATGTCGAGGCGCAAAAATCGACCGAGTTGCGGCGCCTCCTGCGCATCTATGCGCGGCGGCTGCATTCCAACCTGATGAGCGGGCTGAGCGGCATCCTGCCGCGGGCCGAGGCCGACCGCGTGGCGGAAGCGACCGCGGCGCTGATCGACGGGCTCTATATCCGGCGCGCGCTGAAGGACGGCGTGCCGGACGCGGCTACCGCGATCGCGCTCATCGAAGACTATCTCGAAACCAAGCTCAAAGGACGGAGCCTGCCTTGACGACCGGACGACCGAATCTCCTGATCGTCATGGTCGATCAGCTCAACGGCACGTTCTTTCCGGACGGACCGGCCGACTTCCTCCACGTGCCGAATCTGAAGGCGCTGGCCGCCCGCTCGGCGCGCTTTGCCAACAACTACACTGCATCGCCGCTCTGCGCGCCGGGCCGCGCCTCGTTCATGAGCGGACAATTGCCGTCGCGCACCGGCGTCTATGACAACGCGGCCGAGTTCGCGTCCTCGATCCCGACCTTTGCCCATCATCTACGCGCCAATGGCTACTACACCTGCCTGTCGGGCAAGATGCATTTCGTCGGGCCGGACCAGTTGCACGGCTTCGAGGAACGGCTGACAACCGACATCTACCCTGCCGATTTCGGATGGACGCCGGACTACCGCAAGCCCGGCGAACGCATCGAATGGTGGTACCACAATCTGGGTTCCGTCACCGGCGCCGGCGTCGCCGAGACCACCAACCAGATGGAGTATGACGACGAGGTCGTGTTCCTGGCCACGCAGAAACTCTACCAGCTGTCACGCGAACAGGACGACGCGAGCCATCGGCCCTGGTGCCTCACCGTTTCGCTGTCGCACCCGCACGACCCCTACGTCGCGCGCAAGCAATACTGGGATCTCTACGAGCATTGCCAGGCGTTGGACCCGGAAACCGGGTTCATCGCGCATGACGAGCAGGACACGCATTCGCAGCGGCTGTACCACGCCAGCGATTATCCGTCGTTCGAGATCACCCGCGAACAGGTGCGTCGCTCACGGCGCGGCTATTTCGCCAACATCTCCTATGTCGACGACAAGCTCGGCGAGCTTCTGGACGTCCTCAGGCGGACGCGAATGCTCGACGACACCACGATCCTGTTCTGCTCGGACCATGGCGACATGCTGGGCGAGCGGGGCCTGTGGTTCAAGATGAGCTTCTTCGAGGGATCGGTGCGCGTGCCGCTGATGATCGCCGGCAAGGGCGTTCCCGCTGGGCTGATTGAGGCGTCGGTCTCCAATCTCGACGTGACGCCGACGCTGTGCGACCTCGCCGGCATCGACATCGCGGCAATCGCGCCATGGACCGACGGCCAATCGCTGCTGCCGCTTGCCAATGGCGGGCAGCGCACGGCGCCTGTTTTGATCGAGTATGCGGCCGAGGGTTCCTATGCGCCTCTGGTCGCAATCCGCGAAGGCAAATATAAATTCGTCCATTGCGAGCTGGACCCGCCGCTATTGTTCAATCTCGAAACCGATCGGCTCGAGCGCGACAACCTCGCCGACGATCCGGCGAACGCAGCGCTGGTGGCAGCCTTCATGGAGAAGGTACGGGCACGCTGGGACATGGCCGGTTTCGACGCGGCCGTGCGCGAAAGCCAGGCGCGCCGCTGGGTCGTCTATCCGGCGCTGCGCAACGGCGCCTATTACCCATGGGATTTCCAGCCGCTGCAAAAGGCGTCGGAGCGCTACATGCGCAATCATATGAACCTCGACAATCTCGAAGACAGCAAACGGTATCCGCGAGGCGAATGATGGCTGATATTCTGGTTCCCACCATCGACCATCTGAAACAGGCCTATGCCGTCACCTCGCTAGCGACGCAGGTGACGCCGCTGCTGGAATCGGCCGTGCTTGCCCGGGAGACGGGTGCCGCGCGCGTTTTCGTCAAGCCGGAATCGCTGCAATGGGCCGGCTCCTTCAAGGTGCGCGGCGCCTATTGGCGGCTGAAGCGGCTCACGCCCGGCGAGGCAAAGCAAGGCGTGGTCGCCTACTCCTCCGGCAATTTCGCGCAAGGGCTGGCCGCCGCCGGCCAGGCGCTCGGCATTCCCGTCACCATCGTCATGCCGGTCGATGCGCCGGCCGCCAAGCGCGACGCCACCGCCGGCTACGGCGCCCGCGTGGTGCTGACCGACCATGGCGAGCGCGCCCGCGAAGAGGTCGCTGCAGCCAAGGCGCGCGAGATCGCCGAGACCGAGGGGCTGGCCTTGCTTCATCCCTTCGACGATCCCGAGATCGTCGCCGGCCAGGCCGGCGCTGGACTTGAAGCGCTCGACCAGTTGGCGGCCAAGAAGACGCATGCCGACTTGGTGTTCTGCTCGGTCGGCGGTGGCGGGCTGATCGGCGGCGTCTCGCTCGCCTTCCATTATCTGTCGCCCAGGACCGAGATCATCGCGGTCGAGCCGGAAGGTTTCAATGGCATGGGGTCCTCGCTGGCGCATGGCGCGATCGAGACCATGCCGATCGGGCCGAAATCGATCTGCGACGGGCTGATGGCGCGCAAGCCCGGCGACGCGCCCTTCGCGGCGGTGCGTGCAGCCCGCGCGCGCGGCATCACAGTCGACGACGCCTCGGTGCGGCGGGCCATGAAGATCGCCTTCGAGCGGATGAAGCTGGTGCTTGAGCCGTCGGGCGCGGCATCGCTCGCCGCCCTTCTCGGCGGCAAGGTGGATGTGGCTGATAAAACCGTCCTGGTTGTGGCTACCGGCGGCAATGTCTCGCTCGCCGATTTCATGGCGCATATGAACAATGCTTGAAGCGGATTTCGTCATCATCGGCTCCGGCTCCGCCGGCTCGGCCATGGCCTACAGGCTGTCGGAAGACGGCAAGCATTCGGTGATCGTCATCGAGTTCGGCGGCACCGATATCGGGCCGCTGATCCAGATGCCGTCGGCGCTGTCGATCCCGCTCAACATGAGCCTTTACGACTGGGGTTTTGCCAGCGAGCCGGAACCGCATCTGGGCGGCCGCGTGCTGGCCACACCACGCGGCAAGGTGATCGGCGGCTCGTCCTCGATCAACGGCATGGTCTATGTGCGCGGGCATGCGCATGACTTCGACCACTGGGCCGAACAGGGGGCGGCCGGCTGGGGCTTCGCCGACGTGCTCCCTTACTTCAAGCGCATGGAGGATTCGGACGGCGGCGAGGATGGCTGGCGGGGCAAAAGCGGCCCGCTGCATGTGCAGCGCGGCACGCGTAAGAATCCGCTCTACGGCGCCTTCGTCGAAGCCGGCCGCCAGGCCGGGTTCGAACTCACCGACGACTATAACGGCTCGAAGCAGGAAGGCTTCGGAGCCATGGAGCAGACCATCCTGGGCGGCCGCCGCTGGTCGGCGGCCAACGCCTATCTTAAGCCGGCTCTCAAGCGCGGAAATGTCCGCGTGGTCAAGGGCTTCGCCCGGCGCGTGGTGATCGAGAATCAACGAGCCGTCGGCGTCGAGATCGAAGCTAACAAACAGATTCAGGTCGTTAAGGCGCGGCGTGAGGTGATCGTCGCGGCCTCGTCGATCAACTCGCCGAAAATCCTGATGCTGTCGGGCATCGGCCCAGGCGCGCATCTGCAGGAAAACGGCATTCAGGTGGTCGCCGACCGGCCAGGCGTCGGCGGCAATCTGCAGGACCATCTGGAGCTCTATATCCAGCAGAAATCGACCAAGCCGATCACGCTGAACTCGGTGCTCAATCCGTTCTCCAAGGCGCTGATCGGCGCGCAGTGGCTGTTCTTCAAGACCGGACTTGGCGCCACCAACCATTTCGAGGCCGCCGCCTTCGTGCGCTCGCAAGCCGGCGTCGACTATCCCGATATCCAGTATCATTTCATCCCCGCGGCGGTGCGCTATGACGGCAAGGCGGCGGCGAAGGCGCATGGTTTCCAGGCGCATGTCGGGCCGATGCGCTCGAAGTCGCGCGGCTCGGTGACATTGCGCTCGCCGGACCCGAAGGCCAAGCCCGTGATCCGCTTCAATTACATGTCGCATGCCGACGACTGGAGCGAGTTCCGCCACTGCATCCGGCTGACACGCGAGATCTTCGGCCAGCAGGCTTTTGATGGCTTCCGTGGCAAGGAGATTTCCCCAGGCAGCCACGTGCAGAGCGACGATCAGCTCGACGCCTTCATCCGCGAACACGCCGAGAGCGCCTACCATCCCTGCGGCACCTGCAGGATGGGCCGAGCCGACGATCTCGGCAGCGTCGTCGATCCGGAATGCCGGGTCATCGGCGTCGAAGGGCTGCGGGTGGCGGATTCCTCGATCTTCCCGCGCGTGACCAACGGCAATCTCAATGCGCCGTCGATCATGACCGGCGAGAAGGCATCCGACCATATCCTTGGCCGCACGCCGCTGGCGCCGTCCAACCAGGAACCATGGATCAATCCGCGCTGGCAGGTGGCGGACCGATAGGGCATTGTCGGGCAAAATCGCCCTGTTCAGCGAATTGATCTGGAGAAAGCCATGCGCGCCCAGCCAACGGCATCGCACTATGTCAACGGCCGTTACATCGAGGATGAGGGCGGCGCGCCGCTGCCGGTGATCTACCCGGCAACCGGCGAGGTCATCGCCACGCTGCATTCGGCGACGCCGAACGTGCTGGAGCTGGCGGTCGAGGCCGCGCGTGCAGCGCAACCGGCCTGGGCGCGGATGAAACCGGTCGAGCGCGGCCGTATCCTGCGCCGCGCCGCCGACATCCTGCGCGCCCGCAATGCCGATTTGGCACGGATCGAGACGCTCGACACCGGCAAGGCGATCCAAGAGACGCTGGTGGCGGATGCGCCTTCGGCCGCCGATTGCCTGGAATATTTCGCCGGCGCGGTCGCGACCTTCAATGGCGAGATGATCGATCTCGGCGGACCTTTTGCCTATACGCGGCGCGAGGCGCTTGGCGTGTGCGTCGGCATCGGCGCCTGGAACTATCCGATCCAGATCGCCGGCTGGAAGTCGGCGCCGGCTTTGGCCATGGGCAACGCCATGGTGTTCAAGCCGTCGGAGAACACGCCGCTGTCGGCATTGGCGCTGGCCGAGATCTATTCGGAGGCCGGCCTGCCGGATGGCTTGTTCAATGTGGTGCAGGGCTATGGCGATGTCGGCGCGGGCCTGGTCGGCCACGATGTCGTGGCAAAAGTTTCGGTGACCGGCTCGGTGCCGACAGGCCGTAAGGTGCTGTCGCTCGCCGGCTCGAAGATGAAGCACGCCACGATGGAGCTCGGCGGCAAGTCGCCGCTGATCGTCTTCGACGACGCCGATCTCGAAAACGCCATCGGCGGCGCCATGCTCGGCAATTTCTATTCGACCGGGCAGATCTGCTCCAACGGCACGCGCGTCTTCGTGCAGAGCGGCATCCACGACCGCTTCGTCGATCGACTGGTCGAGCGGACGAAAAAGATCCGCATCGGCGATCCGCTCGACCCGGAAACGCAGATGGGGCCGCTGGTCAGCAAGGCCCAGCAGGACAAGGTCGTCTCCTATGTCGAAGCCGGCAAGCAGGAAGGCGCCACGCTCGCCTGCGGCGGCAACGTGCCGGCGCTGCAGGGCTTTGATGGCGGCTTCTTCATCGAGCCGACGGTGTTCACCGGGGTGACCGACACGATGCGCATCGCGCGCGAGGAGATTTTCGGGCCTGTCATGAGCGTTCTGAAGTTCGACGGCGAGGACGAGGTCATCGATCGCGCCAACGACACCGAATTCGGCCTGGCGGCCGGCGTGTTCACGCGCGACCTGCCGCGCGCGCACCGGGTGATCGCCGAGCTACAGGCAGGCACCTGCTGGATCAACGCCTACAATCTGACACCGGTGGAAATGCCCTTCGGCGGCGTCAAGCAATCCGGCATCGGCCGCGAGAACTCGCTGGCCGCGCTGGCGCACTACTCGCAGCTCAAGGCGGTGTATGTCGAGACGGGCGACGTGGTAGCGCCTTACTGACTTGGCAAACTAGCGCGGCCAACTTATCATAAATTGATAAGACTGGATAATACCCAAGGGTAATGGCATGCCTGCAAGCTACAATATCGGTTCGCGCTACGAGGCATTGGTGCGCGAGCTCGTGGAAAGCGGTCGCTACGCGAGCGCTAGCGAAGTCGTGCGCGACAGTTTGCGTTTGTTGGAGGAGCGCGAGGAGCAGCGGCAAGCGAAACTTACAGCATTGCGTGAAGATATCCGCAGGGGCAGAGAAAGCGGCCCTGGCATTCCGGCGTCGGAGATTCTTGACCGGCTGGACGTAAAGTATCGCGATAAACGCCACAAATAATGGCTGTCACATTCTCACCCGCCGCAGCCAGAGATGTCGAGGAAATCGGCGACTATATTCATGGTGAAAATCCGGCAGCGGCTCGACGCTTTGTGACGGCGCTCAGAGGGCGGTGCGATCGCATCACCGACGCACCACGTGGCGGCGCGCCTCGCTATTCCTTGTTCCCGGATCTACGGTCTATCCCATTCCAGCATTATGTAATCTTCTACGTGGCTGAAGGCGACGAAGTTCGAATTGAACGTGTCCTGCACGGCGCTCGCGATATCGATGCCATTTTCGAAACGGACGATAGCGCTTAGCGGGCTGGCATCGACGTCACCCCTTCCCCGCCGTTCCGTCCAGATACTGCGTCAGCGCATAGACCAGATGGTAGAAGATGCTGGCCGGCACATCGGTCGCCAGCGAGCGGCCGCGTTCGTCGATGCGGTCGATCCATAGGCCGAGCGGCGCCGGGTCGATGTGCCAGCGGAACAGCCGGCCGACGCGCGCCTCGATCTCGGGCTTGAGATCCGGCCCGCCCGAGCCGTCGAGCGCGATCGCTGCCTTGATCGCCTCGGCCTGCGGCCAGCTGCGCGAGACCGTGTCGAGCGGCAGGCCCTGTCGCGAAACCGCGCCATAGGCCAACCCGGTGGCGCGGTTGAGGCCGTTGGCGATCGCCGAGGCATAAAGCTTGCGGGCAAAAGCGGGGAGTTCGCTCTGGCCGCTGCGGCCGGCGAAGTCGACAACCAGCGAAGCCCATTCGAAGTGATGGCCGGGTTCGGTCCAGTTGCCCTTCTCGCCCGCGGCAGGCTTCCAGCCTTCGTCGAAATATTCGCCCAACGTCCAGCTTTCGGCGTCGAAGAAATGGCTGCGGAAAAGATCGACGATGCGGGCGGCGCGACGCAGATAGGCGCGATCGCCGGTCGCCTGGTGCCAGGCGAGGAAGGCTTCAAGCAGGTGCATATGCGGGTTGGAGCGCCGCTCCCCGGCGCCGTCCGAGGCTTCGAGGAAGCCGGTCATGCGGCTGTCCTCCAGATGCGCATCGAGGAAGGCGAAGGTTTCCTCGCCAAGCCGCAGCGCGTCGGGGTGGCCCGAAATGTGGGCGTGCGCCAAGGCCAGAAGCACGCAGGAATGGTCGTAGGCGTCCTCGACCGGATCGGCGACCGAACCGTCGATGTTGAGCGTGCGCACCCAGCCGCCGCGTTCGGTGCGGCCCTTGCCGGCCATGAAGTCGATGCCATGGGCGATCAGCCGGTCGGCCGGGCCGTCCCAGCCGCGCTCCTTGGCGACCGCGAAGGCATAGACCTGACGCGCCTGCGTGCGCATGCGCTTGAGCTTCATCAACGGCGAGGCATCGAAGGTGAGCGCCTCGTGGAAGCCGCCATAAAGCTCGTCGACGCCCGAGGTCGACCACAGCGGCAGCGTCTCCTCGAACAGCCAGTGATGTACGCGCCGTTGCCAGGCGCCACTCTCGATGACGCGGTCCGGCGCCGGCGTGAACCTTGTCTCCAGCCGGCCGGATTTCTCCAGCTGCTCGACGATCTTCTTGACGTGCTGGCTGTGGCTGACCGGGGCGACAAAAGTGGCATCGGCCGTCGACACGATGGCGACATCCTTCATGCCGATCGCCGACAGCAGGCGGCCCTCGCTGCGAATATAGGAGTTCTCGCAATCGATGGCGACGACATCGCCGACGATGACATTGCCATGGCTATCGGATGGACCGACATCGAGCAGCGACTGCCAGGAACCGAGATCGTTCCAGCGGAAGCCGGCGGGCACCATTGCGATGTCGCTCGCCCGCTCCATGACGGCATAATCGATCGAGGTCGACGGGATCGCCGTGTAAAGTTCCAGCGGCATGTAGAGGCCGGACAAATCGCTGGTCGCCGCTTTATAAGCCGCTTCGGTCGCCTGCCAGATATCGGGCGCGAAGGCCGCGAACGCATCGCGCATCGCGCCGGCGCGAAACAGGAAAATGCCGGTGTTCCAATAAAATGTTCCGGCCGCGAGATAGCTTTGCGCCATGGCAAGATCAGGCTTCTCGACGAAGCGCGAAACGTCGAACACGCCGCCTTTGTCCGCCGCGACCTCGATATAGCCGTAGCCGGTCTCGGGCTGGGTCGGCTTGAGGCCGAACACCACGAGACGGCCGGCGTTTGCCGCCGCCGCGCCCGCCTCGATGCTCTGCCAGAACTTGTGCGGCGTCGAGATCTCATGGTCGGACGGCACCACCAGCACCAGTTCGTCGCCGAATTCGGCGAGCGTGCGCAGGCTGGCGAGCGCCACGGCGGCAGCCGTATTGCGCCCGGTGGGCTCGAACAGCGGACCGCCGCCGGAAAGATCGAGGCCGGCGAGATCGGCATGGACGCGCTCGGCGTGACGCTCTGCGGCGATCAGGAAGATCGGCGTTTCGCCGTCCGGCCGCGCCGCCAGCCGGCGCAAGGTCTTGGCCAGCATCGAGCCGTCGCCGGAAAAATCATGGAACTGCTTGGGATTGTCCTCACGCGACAGCGGCCAGAGCCGCGAGCCGACGCCGCCGCTCATGACGAAACTGACGATGCGCTGAGGCAAGACTCGGAACTCCAGGCGGCCGGGGCCTCGTTTTAGAGCAATTCGCGAAAAAGTGTGAAACGGTTTTCTGCCCTGAGTTGCATGAAAGCGAAGAGCCAGAGCGGTTCGCATTTTCGCGAGATGGCGAAGCGCTTGGCGGCTTCACGATTGGCCATGCAGGCTGGAAGTCGTGTTTCGCGGGCCGCCTGAATTTCCTGCCGTCCGGACCATCGCGGCGAAAGCCGGCGAAATGCGACAGAAGTGCTGCCATGGCGCTTGCAGGATCGGAAAGCGGCGGCTATAAGCCCGCGGTCTGGTCACGGAGTGTAGCGCAGTCTGGTAGCGCACCTCGTTCGGGACGAGGGGGTCGCAGGTTCAAATCCTGCCACTCCGACCAGAAAAAACAATAGGTTAGCGATGATATGATTCCGCTACCCCACAGATATCCCCACAGAAACAGATGCAGATCTGGGCAGCTCGGTGCAGGCGCGAACGCGCTTGACGCGCTTTCGAGATATCTTCCCCTTGATGCAAATCCGACCAAAGTGAATGCTGAGGTCATGGCCCGCAGGAGGCAATGTGGTGAGGCCGTATAAGACCAGCTGGGCGAGCGCAGCAGATGCAAACGTCAGAGAGGTGCTTAGAAGAACAGGCATCGCCGATTTCGCATCGGCGAGGAGGATCTGATTGGCCGGCTCCGCCGCAAGCCTGGCTGGCATGGTATTTCGATTACGCGGAAGGCGATCGCGAAGACGAGGTCGGCTTTCGTCTCGGCGATGAACGATTTGTCACCGGTGAGTACGTGTCGATCCAGCGCAACGGCGCCATGCACACCTATCAGGTGGCACGCGTCGAACGGCCTTAGTAGACCATGTCGCGACGCATCCTCATTGTGGTCGGATATCCCGATTCGTGCCCGGACCGGCTCTGCCGCGGTCTGGCCAAGGCCTATGGCGAGGGCGCCGAGATGGCAGGGCATGCCGTCCGTCGGGTCGACCTAGCAGCGCTTGATTTTCCGATGCTGCGAACCATGCAGGAATTCGAACACGGTTCGGTTCCTGACCAGTTGCGGGATGCAGCCGAGGCGATCGTCTGGGCAGAGCATATCGTCTTTGTCTTTCCGCTGTGGCTCGGAACCATGCCAGCCATGCTCAAGGCCTTTTTGGAACAGGTGATGCGGCCCGGCATGGCCTTCGCCTACCCGGACAAGAGCGGCGGCTTCACCAAGACACTGCTTCGCGGCCGCTCTGCACGCGTCGTGGTGACGATGAGCATGCCGTCCGTCCTCTACCGGCTGTGGTTCCTTGGACACGGCATCGCCGGCATGCGGCGAAGCATCCTCCACTTTGTCGGCATCAGTCCGGTGCGCGAGACCTTGTTCGGCATGGTTGCCAGCGCCAGCGATGCAACCCGCGCGAAATGGATCCGGCAGATGCGTGAACTGGGAGAACGCGCCGGCTAAACGCAACTCGATTGTCATCACGGCACGACAGCTGACTTCACTTCACGTGTAACCTTGCCGTCGTAAGACAGTCGCAGGTTCCGGGCCAAGCGGAACTCCCTGATACGGAGCTTATGGATGGACGGTAAATTCGGCCCACATGCCAGCTCCATAGTGACCTGGCACGTTGCAGATGAGCAGATATTTTCCAGCCTTCAGGTCGACGGTCAAAGTACCTGATTTGCCGGGATCAAGCTCCGAAACCTCACCCTTATCGCCCGCCTTGTCTTCGTCGACCCGGTTCTCGGCGTCAACATAAGGAAGCGACTTGCCAGGATCGGCAAGGTACATCACGATCATTTCGTGAACGGTGTCCTTGGAATCATTTTTAACATTGAAGGTCACCTCCCCGGCCTTCACCGCACCGGGCAAAGCCTTGATGCCCATGGTCGCCTTGGCCAGATCAAGGCCTGGCGTCTCATAGGCAAGGCCCATCGGCATCTCCATACTCGCGCCCTTGTCCCACAGTGAGACTTGAACAAGCGCGGCAGCCTGGACGGCGCCGGCATTGCCGGCCATGAGCATTGCGCCAGTGAGCCCGAGCGCCGCTCTCCTTGATTTGGCGTTCATTGGAATCCCTCCTTCAGGACGGAGCAGAAGCGCTCCCAATCCCGACCGTCATGCTGCTCGCCGTGTCAGACGCCGTCCTTGCGCCAGATCAAACCGACTGGCGGGAGCCTGATCCGCAGCGCCATACAACTGTCAGCCGGTTGTCAGCTTGAATTGATTATGCCGCACCGATGACGGTCACATCGCCGTCTGACCAAAGCCGATCCGCATCCCACCCACAGGCGCAACATCAGCGCTTTCAGAATGGAGCCACCATGTACCGCACACTTACGTTAGCCGCCCTGGCGGGATTGATTGCAGCGCCAGCCCTCGCCGCCGGCGGCAGTTGCAGCGCCGCGCCAAAATCGCAATTCAAGCCCAAGGCAACGCTCGAGGCGCAATTGATCGGCGAAGGCCTCACCGTCCGCCAGATCAAGGTGGAGAAGGGCTGCTACGAAGTCTACGCGGTCGACAAGGCCGGCAAGAAAGTGAACCTGGCCTACAATGCCGAGACCCTTGAAAAGCTCGACAATGCCGAAGCCGGCGAAAATTGATCTGAGTGTTTCAGCGACCGCGGACGCGCAACCATCTCCGGAGATGGTGCGCGTCTGGGACTGGGTGGTACGAAGTTTCCACTGGGCACTGGCGCTCAGCTTCGTCACCGCCTGGGTCACCTCCCATTCCTCCGAGGACATTCACCATTGGGCTGGCTATGCCGCCGCGCGCTGGTCGCGGGCCGCCTGGTCACCTCGACAAGTTCAGCCCAGACTTGCGGCGCGGCTGAGGCCAGTTCGCCGTGGCCATGGGCGCGCTGCGCCGGCCGCTGACGACGTCTTCGCCTTGCGCATTGAACAGAAAATCCACCCAGGGAGCAGTATCTCCATTGCTTGAATTTCTGGTGAACCCGACACCTGCGCCGGACATGCCGCCGGCGTTGCCGACGATCATCCTCTGAACGGTGACCGCGGTTCTTGGAGAGAACCATGCCCTGCTGAAATCCACGGCCACCACGTCTCTTTTGTATCTGACCGGCACGACAACGGCCTATAGCGGCGTCAACAACGTTTCGATCGACATGACCGGTGCCGGCGGCTCCTCCACCGCTATTCGTTTTGCCACATCACTGGCAAATGTCAGGATGGAGAGCTTGAAATTCACGAACTGCGTCGAAGCCATCGGCGACGAGACCAGCGTGTCGAATTTCCCCCAACGGACTGTCGGGCCGCAGAATGCCCTCCGAGCCCTCGTTCACCGTTGCCCGCTGTTCAGCACCACACGTGGCCCGTGCGTCTCCTGGCTGTCAGGCACATGAATGAGCAGCACCCTACTCTGTGGAGCCGACGCTTTATCTGTGTGTGGAGGAACGTGTTTTAGCAAGTACTGATATATAGCCGCCATTGGCCGGCTGACTCACAACAGTTTGGCCAAGGCCCGGCAGGCACACCGTACATGCCACCCAAAACAACGGACGTGGCTGTCGGCCCGCTAAGGGCGCGGCTTCCGCGCTCGCCGCTCCGGCGTCACCACATGATTGGTGAACTGCAGGTTCCTATCATCCCGGCCGGCGGCGCGGCACTCGTGGCAATAGATGACCTTGATCAGATTCCAGTGCATGCAGCCATAATCTGGCCCGAGCCGGTGCACCAGCTCAGCGACGTCGAGTAGTGCCGTGCGCTTACAGGTGAGGCAATAGACGGACAGACCAGTTCCGGCCTCCAGCTTCTTGCCTAACGTGTCTTCGACGAAGGGGTATTTATTCGACATTGGCGATCCTCGTGAATGGGCCGCCGCCGAGTCTGGAATATATTCGTGCACACCCTGCTGCCAAGAGGGCGATCATCCCTGCCGCGCCGGGCCGCTGAAATGGGCAGCTAAAAGTGAACAGGGCCCTGGATGGGACGGGTCTGTCCCGGAGCCAGAAGAGGGAGACTCCATCGCGGCCGGCAAACCATCCATGAACCGTGCCGCCCGACCGAACCGAATCGCAGGGAGATTGTTCCATTAGCATCTCCTTGTGAACAAACTCGCCTGTTCGGAGTTGATCCCGCATGGCAAAGGGCAGCATCAACATTGGCGATGAGGTCGCCATCACGGCAAAGGTGCGCAGGCGGGTCACAGAGGACCGGGTGAGCGTTTCGATCCCTTCCTATGGACAGCCGCACTCGATCCTCGATCGAACATCCAAAGTGACTCACGGTCAGGAGATCGAGCTTCAAGGCGGTGTCACCCGCGTCGATGAGGGCAAGGTGACGATTAATCTCGGGATTCCAGTCACCGTCGACATCGCTCACGTTCGCCTGATCAGTGCCTATGTGCCGCCCAAACGCAAGACGCCGCTCGTGGATAGGCCGACGTGACCAAGCCGTCCGAACCCGGGTCGGCGTGCGCCCGATCGAGCGCTATAACTCACGCATGCAAACCAGTACGACATACGATTCGGCAACGGGCACCTTCACCATCGTGAAGGACCAATGGCGAGGGACGTTCCCTATCGCGGACTTGCCGAAATGGCTCGCGTTCTATCGGCAGCAGCAAGAACGCTACCCAGCACACGCTGCATCTTACGCGCCAGATGTCGAAGCGCTTGAAGCGCTCTCCATCGCACGCGGTAGTGCGACATGATCGGCTGTCCGATCTATCCAATCGATATTCTTGTACACTAGAGTGTACATAAATGACATTACGCGGCGACTTTTCGCATTTCCTGTATCGGTAAGCACCCGCTATGGTACCATCCTTTTGTATACTGACCGGTGTTGTTGCTAGGGAGGGCCTGCGGTGCCTGAACTCTCGACGGCTCTCCGCATCCCGGCGGCGCAGTACGTTCGCATGTCAACGGAGCATCAGCGTTATTCGCTGGAAAACCAAAGCGCCGCCATTGCTGAGTACGCCGAGGCGCGAGGCTTCGCAATCGTCCAGACCTATGCCGACGCCGGCAAGAGTGGCCTGAGTCTAAAGGGCAGAGAAGGACTCCAGCAGCTGCTCGCCGATGTCGTGACTGGCCAGCGTCATTATTCTGCAATCCTCGTATTGGATGTCAGCAGGTGGGGACGTTTCCAGGATACCGACCAAGCCGCGCACTATGAATTCATCTGCCGCGATGCCGGGTGTAGTCTCCATTACTGCGGGGAACCCTTCGAGAATGACGGCAGCATGGTTGCCAGCATCGTAAAGAACCTAAAGCGGGTGATGGCAGCCGAGTACAGCCGCGAACTTTCCAGCAAAATCTCCAGAGCGCAGATCCATCAAGCTCGCCTTGGGTTTAAGCAGGGCGGCCCTACGCCGTACGGCATAAGCCGCCTTCTGGTTAGCCGAGATGGAACCCCCCGATTTTTGCTCGAGCCAGGCGACCGTAAGGGGCTGGGGTCGGAACGAATAGTTTTTGTGCCGGGGCCTCTGGACGAACTCAAAATTGTACGCCGGATTTTTCGCATGTTTCTGACGCAAAAACGGAGTGTTGCGAATATCGCCCGCACGTTGAACGACGAGCACGTGCCGTCAAGAGGTGGCGGCTTATGGGGTTGGGAACGGGTAAGAGGTGTCCTGCGCAATGAGCTGTTGGCTGGCTACTACGTCTTTAACCGGACGAACCACAAAATGAAAAAATCGCCAAGTCGAAACCCTTCCAATCTCTGGGTACGAACGCGGGTGATGGAGCCCATCATCGATCCCAAAACGTTTGCCCGAGTGCAGCGGGAATTCGGGTCGAAGCGCGTCTATACTCTCCCAGAACCGCAAATGATCAAAAGTCTCAGGCGCCTGTTTGAGGAGAAGAAAATCCTTTCGGAGGATCTCATCAACGAGTGCCCTTACATACCGTCCGCGCACGCGTACTGGAAGCACTTCGGTAGTTTATTGAAAGCCTATAAGACGGTTGGATTCATGTGTCCGCCGGGTGGCCAACGAGGTAGATATTACTCGAATGACGAGTTGCTCAATGGCATTCGGCGATTGTATGCGAAGTTCGGCTACATCACGATGGCCCTGGTTAATAGCGACCCTAATCTTCCGGGAGATAGGGTTTTCAAACGGCGCTTCGGCTCAATGATGAAGGCGTATGGCCTTGCCGGATTTCCGACGACAAAAAGAGAATGTATCTCAGCATCCCGAGCGCGCGTAGCAGCTCGACAGCGGATAGCAGCTCGACGCCAAAAGAGCGGCTGAAAAGGCTGGCCTGCCGCGCAATGCAACGCCAGGACAAAGCATGTGCCACACCGGTCGGCGTGCAGGCGCCAGACGCCGCTGGTTGTGGCCAACGGTCATTTTCACGTTACTAATTTAACCAATCATTGACCGCGCTGTCCTATTCTGAGACAGCGCGGTCATAGTGTGCCCAACACCTGGATCGCGCAGGCGGCTTCGGCACCCACCCCCGCCGCACTGTCGGAGCCGCCACCTTCCTCTTGTACTACCATTAATGGTTGAATCAACGGTTACCACACGTACTTTCCAGGACGCTTCCACGATCGCTAACTTGTGCGGAATAGCGTGGGAAACGTCGAAGGAAATAGCATCATTCGGTCGTGTCCCATCAGGTGGTGTAGCTGGCGGTAACGAAGCCGCTCGCGAGCGCGCCGTTAGTAGCGCTGTAGCGAGTGAGCGGCGTGTCGGTGGTCATCGGCGCTTTCCGGTAGGGTTTGGTTGTTGACGCCAACCCAATTCGGAAGGACCACCGATGACCGACGACATGATGAACCTGCGCACGCTCGTGGAGAAGACCCCGGATGCCGATCTCTTGCGCGAGATGATCGGCTTTGCCGCCGAGCGGCTGATGGAAATGGAGGTGGGCGCGGTCACCGGCGCCGCCTATGGCGAGAAGAACCCGCTGCGGATGGCCCAGCCAACGCCGTGGTTATCGAGATGCTCAACGCGCAACTCGCTGCCGTAGCCGCCCCGCGCACGCCTATCCGACGCAAGTCTGGCAGCTTCGATACCTATGTCGTGTCGAATGGCACGTTCCTGGAACTTCAGGCGCTCTACCCATGAGCACAACAGGGCACCTCTCAGACGCAATATCGGCTGCAAGCCTTGTCCTCGCGGTGTTGGCTGCGCTCTACACCCTGTGGCTGCCGGAGGTTTCGGCGGCGCTAGGAATTACATCAGAAGCCGATCCCGACAATCGCGGACCCCAGCGCAGCCGGGTGAAGATCGCCATGTTCACAAAGGCGCTGCCTCTTGCCGTCGCAACCGTGTTGGAAGCGTTTATCCTTTTGCCACGGGGCATTGCGATCATTTGCGAGGCCTGGACCCGCAGGTCCGACTGGTATTTCGATGACGTCAAAGCCTTTTTCGTGCTGACGTTCATGTTGTTGCTCCTGCTCGCCTTTGTGGCGTTCACCCAGTTCATCCGGCTCATCGCCAAATGGGTAGCTCTTAACAAGCGATAGTTGCGATGCCTCCGCCTAGATCACCCACTGCAATACCAGGCCGAGCGTCGCAAGGCCCATGGCCGCGGTTGAGAGCCAGCCGAGCAGACGCAGCCACCCTTGCACCGAGAATTTCCCCATGATGTCGGCCCGCCCGGCCATCAACATCATGACAATCATGACCGGAACGGCGCAGACGCCGTTGATCACGGCGCTCCAGTAGAGGGCTTTGATTGGGTCGATCGGCGTGAACATGATGCCCGTGCCGAGTGCCGCCGCCGCCGCCAGGGTGGCGTAGAAGGCCACCGCCTCCTTGGGCTTGCGCGACAGGCCGACCTTCCAGTGCAGTGCTTCACCCACCGCGAAGGCGGCCGACCCGGCAAGCACCGGCACCGCGAGCAGGCCCGTACCGATGATGCCGGCGGAAAAGATGATGAACGCGAACTTGCCGGCCACCGGCTCAAGGGCCTTTGCCGCATCCGTCGACGAAGCAATATCGGTGACACCCGTCTTGTGAAGCGCGGCTGCGGTTGTGAAGATAATCGCCAGACCGATGAGATTGGAGAGGGCCATGCCCACCAAGGTATCCGCCCGGATGCGTTGGAACGCCCGCGAGGCCTGCCACGGCGCCCATTTGAGCGGCTTGGCGGCGGGTTTCAGTTCCTCCTCCTCCACTTCCTGCGAGGCCTGCCAGAAGAACAGGTAGGGCGAGATGGTGGTGCCGAGAATGGCGAGCAACGTGGTCAGGAAGGTGCCGCTCCATTGGATCTGCGGGATAAGACCTTCGGCAGCCTCGAGCCATGACACCTTGGCCGCGAACATCGCGATCACATAGGCAAACAAACTGAGCGTGGTCCATTTGAGGATAGTGACGTAGCGGCTGTACTGCAGGAAAATGATCGCCGCGACACAGATCAGCGCGAAGCCGACAACGTAGACCGAGCTTGGACCTCCGACCAGCAGTTTCAACGCGTCGGCCATGGCGCTGAGATCCGCACCAATGTTGATCACATTCGCGGCAAAGAGGAGGAGAACGATAAAATAGAGCAAGGGGGCGGGGTAGTGGCGGACGAGGTTGCCCGAGATACCTTTGCCGGTGGTGCGTCCGATCCGCGCCGAAATCTCCTGGATGGCGGCCATTAGCGGAAATGCCAGGACCATCGTCCAGCCGATGCTGAACCCCAGCTGAGCTCCCGCCTGGCTGTAGGTTCCGATACCCGATGGATCGTCGTCAGAAGCGCCGGTGATGAAACCCGGGCCGATGGTGCGCAGGAACCGCTGAAAGGGCCCTTTCGCTCTGACATTGCTCTGTTCGCGGGAAACTTCCGAACTGACATCGCTCACGTTTTGCTCCTCCACGCCCAAGCTGCGGAGGGCCTGCGACGAAGGGTTCGACCCGATCGAACTATCCGACGACATATAAGCGCTTGCTAAGGCAGGTCGGGCGGAGAATGAACGACGAAGACCCCTTCCGGTTCCAACTGGTGACAGCTACAGCCCAACGGGTCCGCCCCGGTTGTCGGCAGGACCAAGGTGCTGGAGTGCCGTCCGGACGGCGGCGAGCAGGGATGCGGGGCTGTATGGCTTGACCAGCCATCCCAGAGGCTCAGCTGGGCCTGCGCGCCCGCGCATCGCCGGGTCAGAGTGCGCCGTCGCGAACACCGAACGAAGGCCATGGTTCCGGAACAGCTGCAAAGCGGCCTCGATCCCGTCCATGCGGCCCGCGAGGCGGATGTCCATGATCGCCAGAGCCGGGCAGTCCGCGGCAACGACCATGAGCGCCTCCTCACCCGACCCGACGACATGAACTTCGAAGCCGGCTGCAACTAAGGTGCTTTCCGCCTCGAGGGAAATCAGGAAGTCGTCTTCGACTATGAGAATTCGGACCGGTGCCGCAGCGTTGGTTTCCTCCGCCGACTTGGCTCCCGCCGGCGCGTGCAGGGAGCGGGGCTCGACGGGTCGGTAGCTGGCTAGGCTGACAGGACTGTCCGTGGAGGGGTTCATGAGAACTGGATGCTGCAACGCGTTTTGGGATTCGTGGTCACTTTCAGCTCCCCATGCAGCTGACGCGCCAGGCCCTGAACCAGCTTCAGCCCGGACGACTTACCGCGCACTGCGGCGAGGTCGAACCCAGGCCCGTCGTCCTCGACGGACATCTCGAACCGGTCGCCGGCGCGACTAAGCGCGGCCCGGACAGTCCTTCCCGAAGGTCCATATTTCACCGCATTGGTAATGAGCTCGTTGAGAATGAGCGCCAGCGGCATGGCGGCATCGTTGGAGAGGTCGGCATCGTCCAGGTCGCACTCAATGCGAATGTCATTGGGAAACGTGCGTCCGATCGTTTCACAGACAGTCCGGAAGAACTTGCAGGCGTTGAACCGTGTCGAATCCACAGTGCCGTAGAGGACTTGCTGCGCCGCAGCCATCGCCGCGACCTGATTGCCGGCTTCGCGCAGGACCTGCCGCGCCTCCGCATTGGAAGTGCGCTGGCCCGCTACGTTGAGCAGCGACTGCAACATATGCATGTTGTTTTTCACCCGGTGGTTCAGTTCGTTGAAAAGAAGCCGCTGCTGGGTCTCAGCCTGCTTCCGCTCGCTGACGTCCACAAGCATATTGATCCCGCCGACGATCTTGCCATGCTCGTCGCGCAGTGGCGTAGGGTAAGGAATGAAGGGTATGCGAACGCCGTCCGGACGCTCGGCGACGGCTTCGGCATTGCGGATTGGGCGGCCTTCTTGAGCGCCACCGCCATCGGACACTCGTCGTGGGGCAGCGGCGTGCCGTCCGGCCAGTAGAGTTTCCAGGTCACGCACCATTTGTCGACGCCGATCTGGGGGACGCGCCCGGATAGGTCGACGGCGGCCTGATTGAAGAAGGTGATCGTTCCCTCGGCGTCGGTGGTGTAGATCGCGGCCGGGATTGCTGCCAGCAATTCTCTGAGCTGACGCTCGCCGGCGCGCAGCTTGGCCTCGGCAGCCTTGCGATCGGTGATGTCGCGCGCGATCTTGGAGGCTCCGACGATTCGGCCGTGGCTGTCGCGGATCGGCGAGATCGTCAGGGAAATGTCGACGAGACTGCCATCGCGGCGGCGGCGCACGGTTTCGAAATGGTCGACCACTTCGCCGCTGCGTATGCGTCGGATGATTTCCGGCTCTTCGCCCAACCGATCGTCGGGGATGAGCATGGTGATGTTCCGGCCGACTGCTTGGTCGGACCGGTAGCCGAACAGGCGCTCGGCGCCGACATTCCAGGACATGATGGTCCCATTGAGATCCTTGCTGACAATGGCATCGTGCGAGGACTCCACGATGGCGACGAGCTGGCTCGCGGCGCGTTCGGTCCGCTGACGGGCAGTCTCCAGCCTGACCCGGTCGATGGCAAAGCCGAGTTGACGGGCGATGGTCTGGGCGGGGCGTATTTCCGATTCGGCAAAGGCATGCGGCTTGTCAAAATAGGCCATGAACTTGCCGAGCAGCTGGCCCTGCGCGGTAATGGGGATGAAGGCCAACGCACCGATCCCTTCTTCACGAACCGTGGCCTTGAGTGTTCCCTCCAAATCAGAGCTCTCGACGTCGGCAATCACCAAAGGGTCCGGATCGGGCGTATCCCGTGACCAGGGCGTATGGCCTTTCACGGCGCGCCGGTAAGCTTCTGAGAGCCCCGTGGAAGCGACAAAGTCCAGGGCGCCGGCCTCATCGAACAGAAGGACGGACGCGCGATCGGCCTTGAGTGCCCGCATAATCGCGGCCACCGCAATCTCATGCACCTCGTCGAGGCTCGACGCATGCTGGAGGTGGTCGGTGAATTCGAAAAGGGCGGTTTGCTGATCGACATGGCGGGCGAGAGCGGCCTCTGCCTCTTTGCGGGCCGTGATGTTGTGCTGCACGCGGACGGCATGCACAAAGGCGCCCTTGGCGTCTCGCACGTTCGACGAGGTGATCGCCACCCAGATCTTGGCGCCGTCGCTGCGCAGGAAGCGCTTCTCAATGGTGTAAGAGTCGATGTCGCCTTGGACCTGGCGTTCGAATTGCTCGCGGTCGACATCAGCGGTCTCCGTCAGCTCCGGATCGAAGATCGATCTCCCAATGAGATCTTCGGCCGGCCGCCCGAGCAGGCCAGCCAGGTAGCTGTTGACCCGCTCCAAGTGTCCTTGGGCATCGACCTCGGCGATGCCGATTCCGGCAGCCTCATACGTCGCGGCGAGCCGTTGCTCCTGCTGCCATAGGCGCTCATCGGCCTGGTGCCGATCGGTGGCATCGTGGAAGCAGTTGATAGCGCCGACGATGCGCCCTTGCGCATCATGGATCGGCTCTATGTGGACCATGGCCCAGATGGAGGAACCGTCAGGCCGCTCGATCTTCCCCTCGGCTCCTCGCACGGGAACGCCCGTGCGGAGCACGCTGGCCATAGGCGTCTCGTCGCGGGCGATGGCGCGCCCGTCGAAGTAGAGACGATAGGAACCGCAGTAGAGCTCGCTATCAGAACCAATCAGCGGCGTTCGGCCCCAAAGGTCAGCTGCTCTCTCGCTGAACCAAAGAATCCTGCCGGCGGCGTCGCAGGCGTAGACCGCAAGGGGCAATTTGTCGATGAAGTCAGGCGCTTCGCCCAGACCTTCCGCGCCGGGCCGCAATTGAACGAAGCTTTTGGCAACGTTCAGAAGTTCGCTATCCATCAACCGCACCCGTCTTGGCAGAACCACCCCCAACGCAAGTCTGTCTGAAAGGTTCCGCAGTGACTTTGAGGGCCGATTTCCCGAGGATGCGCGTGTAAAGCAGGTCGCCCTGGCGCGCCGGAACATAGGCGACCCGGCCGGTTTATCGGGTCGACACAGGATTCGCCGGCCGGAGCCACCAGCAGGGCTAGCGTTGCCTCGTCGAGCATACCTTTTTAAGTTCGGCCAACAGCTGGTCGTGGTCAACCACGCCGCGCCTAAACAGGCATAAGAGGTTCATGGCGATCCGCTCGCGATCTTCCGCGCGGGTGATGCGATTCCTTGCGAGCTAGCCAAACCGCAAAAGTGGCTGATGGTTCCTCAGACAGGGGTGCGCAGGACTTTCTTGTCGCGACAGGAACAAAGAGATTTTCGCCCTCTTGTTGTCCAGGCCAGCACGCCAAGCCGAGGGCGTGCAGTCTCGGGCCGTTCGGAGCACGGCCCGGCGAGCTCATCATCAGGCCTCACCTCTGGCGGGCTCGCGAGCCCCATCCCGCTTAGCACCACGGCTTGGAACGAACCCATTACTTAACTGTTTGTCTTTGTCTCACTCATTCACAGGAGGTCACGATGGGACGCGGTATTTTGCTCTGGCTGCTGGGGGTTCCTATCCCGATCATCATTCTGCTCATGCTGTTCGCTCGATAGTGGGAGGTCGGAATGGCCAGCGTTCTCTCTCCCGAGGTGGCTTCCGACACCACGGTCGAAGCCTCGTCCTCTGCTGTAAGCTGGGGGCCAATTGTGGCCGGCGCATTTGCAGCCTCAACACTCACTGTAATCCTCCTGCTCGTCGGAGCGGGTTTAGGTCTTACCTTTGCTTCGCCATGGAGCGCGCCGTCCGCGACGACGTTTGCGGTCACGGCGGCCATCTGGCTTGTCATCGTCCAGTGGCTTTCCGCCGGCGTCGGCGGCTATCTCACCGGGCGACTGCGCACGAAATGGGTCAGCGTCCACACGGATGAAGTCTACTTCCGCGACACCGCACACGGTTTCCTGGCCTGGGCCTTGGCAACGCTGCTCGTGGCCGGCGTTTTGGGTTCCGCGCTTTCCTCAGTCCTCGGTGCGGGCATTCAGGCGGCATCCACGGTGGCCTCCGGAGCGGCATTGGGCGCTTCGGCCGCGGCGACCAACGCGGCGGGATCCAACGGCGCGACGGATAGTTCGCTCGGCTATTTCGTGGACGAATTGTTCAGGCCGGCCGACAACGCGACGCCTGCGGCGCCAGCGGGCCAGAATGACAACACGGCCGTCGCCCAGGCAACCCGTATTCTTGTTGCCAGTGCAGCCAACGGCCAGGTCACCGCGGAAGACAAAACCTACCTGGCGAAGCTGGTAGCTTCCCGGACCGGCCTTTCGGAAGCGGACGCAACGAAGCGGGTTGATACGGTCCTGGCAAGTATCAACGACGCGAAAAACAAGGCCAAGGCCGCTGCCGATAAGGCACGGAAGGCCAGCGCAACCTCGGCGATGATCGGCGCACTGTCGCTGGTGATTGGCGCTTTCATAGCGAGCGCTGCGGCAGCTCTCGGGGGCAAACAGCGAGATGAGGAGGAAGCCCTGTTCCTCCGAGGATCTGCTCCACGCCCATAGGCCGCGGTCTCAGGATCGCAACAGACTGATGATCGCAGCTTGAAGCCCGTCGCCACTGCTGGCGGCGGGCTTTCTCGATTGCGGGCTACGCTGAGCAGGGACGGGAACGCTGAAGAGCGGTCCCGCCGCGTGTGATCCTTCAGTCCAGAACCTTGACGACCGTATGCGTTGCCGGATCGACGACCACGGTCCGATTGTCGATCACCGTGTATTCGTACTTCACGTTGGGTACTTTATGGAGCTCGACCTTCTCCGGCACCGTGCTTCCCACCTTCAACTCCACGCCAGGCAGCTTGATCGAGGCGAGCGGTTCCTTCTTTACATACTCGCGGATGGTCGTCTCTTGCTCAGGGGCCAGAACAACCGTATCCGCGATTGCGACGCTGATGCCGGACAACAGCAGCAGGCCGGCGACAGAATTGGTGATCATCGTCTTCATTCTATATCTCCTAAACTGCGCCCCTTTCCCGATACCGGTTCGAAACCGGCAGAGTCGCCGACAGGGGACCGTTTTCGGCGATCCACCAAAGCAATGGCGTTCCGGCTTCGATGTTTCACTGGAAAGACCGAGAGGGACCAATGCCATTTCGCATGGGGCTAAAGTCCCAATGAGCATTGGCGAGTGCTTGACACGCTCCAAACGTTGCTGACAGCCGTTCAGAGCAATTCGACGACGCCAGCCTTTTCCACTCCTTCGAACATCACCGATCCGCAAGCCCTGACGCCTGCCCGGCGGGCCCATGCAATAAGGGCTTTTCGGGCCGCTTCGGCCTCGCAGCGTCCGTCATACGCCGCGCAGCAGGCCTCGCGGGCGCCTGCATGCAACTTGCATCGCTGTTCAAACGGCCATTCTTCGAGGAATTCGAACGCGTCCATCGCATCGTAGATCACCCTGACCCCAAGAGAAGCATGTTCGACCAATATTGGCGGTTCAAAAATGTCTGCCATAAGATCCTCCGCATATACGGCCGCACCTCGGCGGCTGGCAGTCGCAGCCCGATTTCGGAAGATATTGGATGGGCGATTTCCAGCTTCAAGCGACGCAAAGGCGAAGTTCGGCAGCAGCGCTTCAAAGCGTGCCCGCCGCGCTACTGCCTTTATCGCCGTGCGGGACGCCCCCTACCCTTTCCGACCGCGCGCCTTTGGCTTCGGTGCTGGGGCCGCGCCAGGCTTGCGACCAAGGCCCAGCGATTTGGCCAGGGTGGAGCGGGTTGCCGAGAAGTTTGGCGCGACCATCGGATAATCCTGCGGCAAACCCCATTTGACGCGGTACTCGTCCGGCTTAAGTCCATAACTCACGGCTAAGTGCCGTTTGAGCGACTTGAACTTTCTGCCGTCTTCCAGGCTCACGATGTAGTCGGGGAAGACCGACCGTTTCGGGTTGACCGCAGGCTTCAGCTCGGGCGCGGGCGGCTCCTGCTTGCCTACGATTCCAGAAAGGGCGGCGTCCA
Organism: Mesorhizobium sp. ORM8.1; assembly: GCF_053005525.2. Classification (NCBI taxonomy): domain Bacteria; kingdom Pseudomonadati; phylum Pseudomonadota; class Alphaproteobacteria; order Hyphomicrobiales; family Phyllobacteriaceae; genus Mesorhizobium; species Mesorhizobium sp. ORM8.1. The sequence goes on from NZ_CM132600.1 coordinate 1,420,880, forward strand.
CGCTTGCAATAAGTTCCGGCAAACTCGAGGCTGCCACGGGGTTCTTTTGAACATAGGCAGATACGATGTCGGCCGTCAGGTGGATCCGGCTGAGGTTCTCGTCAGTAGACAAGTGCGTCGCTCCAAGGTTCGTCGTCGATGTCAGTGTAGCCATAGCAAGTCGTCTGCTACCTAGCTATCAGGCCTACAGTGTACCGCAAGTCCCGGCGGCCCCTTCAAACACACCGAGACGCGCATCTTTACCCCGCCTTCTCAAGGGCCCTTCTGGCGCTTCTCGATCACGTAGGAGGCCCAGCGAAAGCACATTCCGATCATGGAGGTCGCAGCACCGCCAAACAGACCAAATCGTAAGGAATGGACTTTGGGACGCGCTCTTCCAACTGAAGATCGCCAACAGAATGACACTCACCGTAGAAACCAGATAGCCAATGCCCTTCAGGGTGTGCGGTGAAACCTTAGCCATCTAAACCTCCCTCTTGCGCCGTGGGCAACACTTCGGCTGAACCAAAGTTCCCGATTGGCGTGAGCTCCACGAAAACGGGCGCATTCCCAGGGGATGTCTAAGACGGACCTTCCAGGTCGATCGACCGCTGGCGTTTCGCTTCCAGGCACCGCGCGCGGAACATCTCCACTTCAGCCTCGGTGAGATGCTCGATGCCGATGAAGTCGTTCTTGGCGCGGCCGGAGCGGATCAGTTCATCCAGCTTGGCCTGGATCGCCGCACCGTCCCGGTTCTGCGTGTTCTGAATGAGGAACACCATCAGGAACGTAACGATGGTCGTGCCGGTGTTGATGATAAGCTGCCAGGTCTCCGAATAGTGAAAGACAGGCCCGCTGGCCGCCCATAACTGACCCCAGGCACAGGGCGAACGCCCCAGGTGCGCCCCGCCGCGTGGGCAACGCTGTTGGCGAGACGATTGAACGCCTTTTCCATGATCATCTTTCCTACGATTGCGGGGGCACAACCAGGGATTCGGCGGCAAGGGAGTCGAGCACCTGCAATGCAGAGCTGCGGCTACTGTCCATCAAGAGGCCCTGTCGGGCGACGGCGATGCGGTAGGCTTCGAAGGCCACTCTCGGCTGACAGACACCTGCCTGGGCTTTGCCAAGAAGCTCTGCGGCTCGCAGATAAGCGGGATTGCGCGGATCAGGCCAATTAAGGTCCAAGGTTGCTGCCGCATCGGCCACGGTTGCGACAACGACCGGCCGGCGGCCCAGAAACCCAACGGTAAGGGGCAGAAAATCTGTCATGCGATCATCTCCATTTCACGTGCACGATCAACGCTGATGGAGCCTGCGGGTTTCGTCCGAAAGGGAGTGTCAGGGAACCTTTTTGCACTTCGCGCGTGCTTTCCTCGAAGGAACGTCCGGACCGTCAAGACATGACCGATTTTCTCAAACTCCCGGCTCGCTCCGGTGACCTCTACCGCGTGGTTATCGAAACCCCGCGGGGCTCCGCCGCGAAGGTGGCTTACGAGCCCAAAACACAGGTGTTCGAGTTTTCGCGACCCCTTCCCGTCGGCAACACCTATCCTTTTGATTGGGGGTTCATTCCGTCCACCTTGGGGGATGACGGCGATCCGCTCGACGGCATAGTCCTGCATCAGGCCGCGACAGCGCCAGGCGTCGTCATCAAATGCCAGCTCCTAGGTGCGGTGCGCATCAAGCAAAAGGATCCTGACGGAACCACTGTCCGCAACGACCGCTACATTTTCTGTCCCCATAAGGAGGATGCGCCTGACGAGGCCGTGGCCGCCGATCAAGTGCCGCAAGAGATGCGACGGGAGATCGAGCAATTCTTTCGCTCATCGGTCATGGGCACGGGCAAGAAGATCAAGCTGAAAGGCTGGCAGGGTGCTGACGAGGCGGCCGCAGCTCTGCAACGAGGCATGAAAGGCTTTCGGCGGGGGTGCGCTGAGATGCCTTTGCTGCGTGACGTTCCGGTCAGTGCCATCCACCTCTGCGTGGACATGCAATGCATGTTCATGCCGCCAGGCCAGTGGGCGGTCGACTGGCTGCCCCTGACCCTTCCCAAAGTTTTGAAGCTGGTCGAGCGTCGGCCGCAGCACACAATCTTTACGCGCTTTATTCCGGCAAGCCGGCCTGGCGACGGCCATGGCGTCTGGCGCAGTTATTACGAGCGCTGGGCTGAGATGACCCTTGAACGCGCGGGACTGGGAGGCATTGAGATTGTTACGCCGCTGCGGACTTTTGTGCCGCCGGCCCTGCAATTTGACAAATCGGCTATTCGCCATGGTTCAGCGGCAAGCTGCGCCAAGCGCTCGGTGCCAGCAACGTCGACACCCTCATCATCAGCGGCGGAGAAGCCGATATGTGCGTGCTGGCCACGCTCATGGGCGCGATCGACTATGGCTTCCGGACCATTCTCGCGGAAGACGCGATCTGCAGTACCTCCGACGAGGCTTACGACAATATCGTGAGGCTCTTCACCGAGCGGTATTCGCATCACGTCGAAGTGGCGCCGGTCGAGGAAATCCTTGATGGCTGGCGCTAGCCAAGCGCTGGACTCGGTGCTTCGAAGCGGCAACGCCTGCCAGTCATTTCGGTGGCGAGCAACAGATGATGGGCCCGCGCCCTTTGCAGGGCGCGGGTCTCAGGGGATTAAGCCGCCTGGAGGGCGCGCTCGTTGGCGTCGTTCTCACCCAGTGCCGTGAGCGCCTCGTCGGTCGCCGATTCTTCCTTGAGGGTTTCCCGCAGAAGCGGGAGGGCGTCCTTCATGCCCAACTGCTCCGCCCAGGCGATCAGCGTGCCGTAGCGCGCGATCTCGTAATGCTCAACCGCCTGCGCGGCACCGACAAGCCCCGCGTCGAGCGCCGGCGCGTCCTTGTATTCTTCGAGGATTTCCGATCCTTCTTCCAGGATGCCGTCGATCGCCGGGCAGGTCTTACCGCGGGTGGGCTTGCCGAGCTGCTCGAAAATCTGCTCCAGCCGCTCAACCTGGCCTTCGGTCTCCATGCGATGTTTCTCGAAGGCAGCGCTGAGCTTCTCGGACTGTGCAGCCTTCGAGAGCTTGGGAAGCGTCTTCAGAATTTTCTTTTCGGCGTAGTAGATGTCTTTCAGGCCCTCGACGAACAGTGTCTCCAGGCCGTTTTCAGCGGTGGTCGTTTTGCTGGGCATCTTTGCCTCCTTTCCTATCGGGTCAAAGAGAGTAGCGCCCCGGCGACCGGGGACGCTGCAAGGTGATCAGGACTGTCCGCCTTTACGGCCGGCCTCTGATGCTTTTTCGCGATCGTCGGCGAAGTTGCCGCCGCCACCGCGATGCTGACCTTCGCGCTGGCCCTGATCGGCTTGCTGCTGGTCGGCACCGGACTGACGGTTCTGATCGTTGTTCTTGTGGCTCTGTTCGCCGGCTTTGACATGCTGTTCGTGGTTTCCACCTTGGTTGGGCATGAATCGTCTCCTGATTTGGAATATGGCTCCCCGCTCTGGATTCAATTCGGACCTCCATCATGGGTTCCGATTAGATTGAGGCTCCTGTGCTCGGCTTCGCCGGAACCGTAAGCACGTTATGCGTGTTGCTGGGAGGCTCAGGCCGATACAGTCCCAGGAGGTCGACATGCGCCAGCCGCGAACGGAACGAGGATCCTGCTTCTGCGGCCGCATCGTCGGCGAGGCGAAGGGCGAGCCGTTCTGAATCATTTTCGACCACGATCACGATTGCAGAAGGGAAGCGGGCTAGTCATCAGGGTTTCGAGGGTCAGATCGCCGGTATCTGCGTAGCGGGTCAGCGAGACGAAGAAGCGGTCGCTGAACAGGTCGGCCCGCAACGACGACCCGACGAACAGCACCTGCTTGCTGACCGGCCCGGCCGGCATGGTGGGGTGTTGGTCCAGCATCTTGTCCTTGGTCGGTCGGTTCTCGGGCGTGTAACCTTCAGCGGAGCGGATACCGGAGAGCGGCACGAGCATGGGGCCGCGACTGAGATTGGTGATGAACAGCTTGTCTTCGTCCCCGTCGCGGAAGGCGACCATGCTGATGGGCTGGCCGTTGCCCATGTCGCCGATCGTCTTGCCTCTCACTTTTGCGCCGTGCTTCAACTCTGAAACCGGAATGGTGACGAGCGGACTGCACGCGTAGGCGGCGACGAGCGTGTCCTCACCATTGATGGTGGCGAACGGCATGGTCCGGATCGGCGCCCGCGTCTCGTATAGGCCGTGAGCGAGGTGGTAGATTTCCACTTGGGTTTCGCTGGCGGCGCCAGTGAACGGATAGGGGATACGCCGCAGCGTGGAGGAGAACTCCTGGTTCGAGACGCCGGCGACGAACACATCGCCGTTGTGAAACTTCAGATCCACGATCGTCATGGATCGGAGCGGCGTGCGCGCCTTCTCCTCGAAGACCGCGGCCGGCGGATAGGGGAAAGAACCGGCCCGCGACTTAAAGGTCTTATCCTCGTCGGGAACGTCGGTCAGCCGGTGTACTGTCCTCTTCGACGATGAGAGATCGAAGGGGCGGACCTCGCCGGAAAGCGAGACGCTCACGACAGCGGGCTCCAGGCGATCGCCGTTGCGCACTCCGACAGACAGGTATGGCTCCCGCGTGACGGGATGGATGACCATCCCGTTCATCACCAAGCTCTTCACCGTCACGCCCAGCGCCTTGGCGATCTTCTCGTCGATCGACTCGAAGAGGAAGGGATCCAGCGAGGCTGGAGCTTGGCCCCGTTCCGTCTTGAAGGCGAAGACGGCTCCGAGCTTGTTGTCGCCCAAGAAGAGAACCCCGTCAGGGCTGAAAGCCAGAGCTCCCGCGGCTCGCGGGGTGATTTTGGCATTTGTGTTCACTATGGTCTCCATCGCTCAACTGATCATCCGCGCACGGCGTCCGCGGAGGCGTTTTGCCTGTAAGAACAGTGAGCCTTCAGCGAGATAGGCTGTAGCGATGCTGTGCGACTAGATGTTATTCCGAGGCGGAATGGAAGACGGCGACAGCCACGCACGCAAAGCGCGTTCCGTCTCATCGGCACCGCTTGCGTCACGACGCGACATCCACCTTCCCCTAGCGACTCGATCGAATTCACCCGCAGGCGCGGCAGCAGCCATTGTTTGGTGCACTGAATGAGCGGCTGCTTTTGGGCGCGGCGATCATCACTTCGAACGACCGGCATGAGGCGCATTGCCGACCGGCAGCCTTGGGCCAACTGACGATCCGTAGACAGGCACACAATGCGGACGATGTTCAGTTTATGTGATGCGGCTTAGGCGATCGACATACCCCGCCCGAACCTGTTGCTCGCGACAGGCTCACCCAGCGTATCGAGCCGCGATCAACCGAGGCCGGAGTGGTCGGGCGGTACCTCAGCCATGCTGAATGTCGAATAGCCCTTAGACGCAAAAACCGCCCCGGTCAGACCAGGACGGTTATTGATTTATGATGAAAGTGGTTGCGGGGACACGCGTCCTGACGCGGGGTAGAGCGGAAAGGAGCAAATGGGGCTCCAAGTAGCGACCATGGCTATTGCGAAGTTGATTTGCTGAACCGAGTTCGAATTCCGACTGAAGTGCCTGGGTACGAGCGGATCGAATTATAGTTAGTCGTCGGTTAGGCTGTCGCGCCCGCTCACAACCGGAATGACGTTTCCACCGCCATCGAAGATATGAATATCCCGCCGCCGCGCGGTGACATGGACGCTCTGCGAGCGCGCAACGAAACTCTCACCATCCACTTTGACCAGGAACTTTTCGCTGACGCCGGGCAGGTCCACATAGAGTATCTGCACCTCGCCGAGATGCTCGATGAGGTCGACGGTTCCGATAAATGCCGGTTCGGTCCCGCTACCTTGGGCGATCCGCAGGTTTTCCGGGCGGATGCCGAGGCTGACGGCGTCGCCTTTCGAAAGCCTATCCGGTTCCACAGCCAGATCGAGAGTGATGCCACAGTCGAGTCGGCAGCGCGCCGATGTTCCGGTGCGTTCGACGACAGTTCCTTTCAGGATGTTCATCGCCGGCGAGCCGATAAACTGGGCGACGAAGAGATTCGCCGGCCTCCGGTAAAGATCGGTCGGTGTGCCCAGCTGCTCGATATTGCCGTCCTTGAACACCACGATCCGATCCGCCAGCGTCATTGCCTCGACCTGATCGTGGGTGACGTAGATCATCGTCACGTCGGACATGCTCTGCTTCAGCTTGGCGATCTCGATGCGGGTGGCCACGCGCAGCGCGGCATCGAGGTTTGAGAGCGGCTCGTCGAATAGGAAGACACGTGGGTTGCGCACGATGGCGCGGCCGATCGCCACGCGCTGCCGCTGCCCGCCGGAAAGCGCCTTCGGCTGGCGCTCGAGATATTTGTCGAGCTGGAGGATTTCGGCGGCTTTGCGCACCCGCTCATCGATCTCAGGCTTGGTCATTCCGGCTATGCGCAGTCCGAAAGCCATGTTCTCGTAGACTGTCATGTGGGGGTAGAGCGCATAGGACTGGAACACCATGGAGATGCCACGCTTCGAGGGCGCGACGGCATTCATTCGCTCGCCATCGATGACGAGTTCGCCGGAGGTGATCGTCTCGAGGCCTGCGATCGAGCGCAGCAAGGTGGACTTTCCGCAGCCCGACGGCCCGACGAAGACGATGAGCTCCCCGACTTTATCTCAAGGTCGATGCCGTGCAGGACCTCCATATCGCCATAAACCTTGCGAATGTTTCTCAGAGACAAATCGGCCATCGTTCCCATTCCATCGGTTTGATTTCGGAGGCATGCGCCGTCAGGGGCGAGCCCGGCCAGGAATCGCGTCACCGCGTCCGGCCTCCTGTTAACGATTTCGAGGTCGTTCTTTCGCCGGATGGCGCGTCGCACGACCCGCGCGCCGAGATACCGCAGGGGTTCGGGCGGAAGCCGGGTGCGCTTGCCAATGCCGACCAGCCCACACCGGCTCCACGCATCGTCACGCCCGAGGACGAGGCTTGACATGATGCGGCCGGCGACCGGCGTCTGCGCAATGCCCGTACCGTTGAAACCCATCGCGTAGAAGATGTTCGCGTGGTCCTTCAGATGCCCGAAGACCGGCAGGTGCTCCGCCGTGCAGTCGATCGGGCCGCTCCAGTCGCATAGCACCGGCACGTCCTGGAGTTGCGGGTAGACCCGGTGCAGTTCCCGGATGTTGTCCGCGCCTTCGTCGCCGCCGCGGTTGAACCGGCCATCGATGCGGTCGTTATAGGCGATGCTGCCCGTGCCCCGCCCGAAGATGACCGCGCCTTCCGATGTGCGCTGGTAGTATAGCACGTGGTGCTGCGCGTCGCAGATCGAGGCGCCGTCCGTCCAGCCGATCCGCTCGAGAATGCCGGGCGCCGGTGCGGTCGCGATGACCTGGCTACTCACCACATAAAGATAGGGGTGAAGTTCCGGAATGGCCGAAAGCCAGGCATTGGTTGCCAGCACCACCTTGCCGCCGGAAAGCATGCCACCGGCCGTGCGCAGTTGCGGCCGGGGGCCGGGCGTGATTTGGACGACAGGGCTCCGCTCGTGGATGACGATGCTCTTTTCAAGAGCAAGCCGGCGCAGGCCGATGGCGAGCTTCGCGGGCTGCACGGTCCCCGCCCTCTCCTCGACGATGCCGACATAGGAAGCGCCCGAGCCCGTGCGGCGCTGGATGTCGGCGCGCTGAAGCGGCTGGAAGCGCTCTTCGCCAAGCGCGAGGCAGAGGTCGCGGGCGGCGGCCCAGGCCCCTTCCTGCGCGGACGAACTCGCCGTCCACAGCCAGCCGTCCAGCCTGAGGCCCATGTCCACGGCGCCGGAGGCCTGGAGGCCGCTCAGCTCCTCGATGGCGTCGGCGGTCGCGCGGCACAGCATCAGCGCATCGTCCTCGCCGACAAGCGCGCGCAGCATGTCGATCTCGGCGAACCAGCTATGAACCTGGCCGCCATTGCGGCCCGAGGCGCCGGAGCCGCAGAAATCGGCCTCGAGCACTGTGACGCGCGTGTCAGGCGACTGTTCCTTGATCCGCAGGGCCGTCCACAGGCCAGCATACCCGCCGCCGACAATCGCCACATCGCAGTCCGCTCCGCCCTGCAAAGGCGGCGTGGCGGCGTCGGCCTCTATGCTGCGCAGCCAGTATGAGCGATCGGCCTTCGCCGCCGGGACGGGCGGCCGCATCGTGATGGTGCTCATGTTCCGGTCCTCTGCGTGCCGCGGATGGCATCGTCATATTTGGCAAGCAGCCATTGCGGGATCGCCCGGATGGGCTGCGGGAAGCCGCCGAGATGGGTGCAGGTTTCCGACGCCCTTTCGGCGGCGAGCTCCAGAGCGGCTCTGCCCGGTTGGTCGGCGATGAAGCGCGACGTGATGAAGGTCGCGATGAAGCTGTCCCCGGCACCGCAGGTGTCGACGACGCCGACCGGCACCGAACCCGCCTCGATCACCCTGCCGCCATCATCATAGAAGGAGCCGCGCTTGCCGCAGGTGATCACCGTCTGACGCGCGCCTGCGGCCCTGAACCGCGCGATCAGCGGTTCGACGGCCTCGGCCGGGTCGTCCGGGCCGGAGGCGAAGACCAGCGGCACGCCTTCCAGCGAAAGGTCGAAATGCCGGGTGGACATGTCGATGCTGAAAGACATGTCATCCGCGACGAGCCTGCGGACGAGCTTTTCGCTAGCGTTCGTCCCGAGATGGACCCAATCGGCCTGCCGCAGCGCCTTGTAGCGTTCGGCACTCGGAACGTAGTCCTCTCCCACGCCGAGCGATTCGAGAACGAAGCGCCGTTCACCGGCATCGTCCGTGAGCAGCGTTACGGCGGAAGCGCCGGGACGGATTTCGACATCGTTCCGGTCGAGCCCCGCGTCCTCAATGGCCGCGAGCATGATGTCGGCTTCCGCATCCTGCCCCAGCGCACCGAAATAGCGGGCGCTCAGCCCGTGCCGCCGCCACTGCACGGCGACATTGAGCGCGTTGCCGCCCACGGTGACGAAACCCTTGGTCAGGTAGGCGTCGAGGCAATTGTCGCCGACGGCGATCAGCTTGGGACTGGCTTTCGTCATTCCTCGTCCGCCTGATCGAGATGAGATGCAATCGCGTCCAGGCATCGCCGCCAGGCGGAAACGGGGTCGAGCGCATAGGAGCCGTTGCCGAAGGGTTCGAAGGTCAGCGTCCCCGCAAATCCCTGTGCGCCAAGCTGCCCGAGATGGTGGGCGAGCGGCAAGTTCCCGTCGCCCCAGGCAAGATGCCCGGCCGGCGTCCCGTCGACGACATGGACATGCGCGATACGCTTTCCGAACCGCTCGAAATAACCGCCGACGCTGTCGCCCGCGGTCGCCATAGCAACGAGATCGAGAACCACGTCGACATCGTCGCCGTCGAGCGCGCGCCAGAGAGCGTGAAGCTGATCCGCATTGCTGACGATGTTGCTTTCGAGGCGCTGCAGCGGCTCCAGAAGGCAGGCAACGCCGAGCGACCGCGCATACGCGGCGATGCGGTTGATCGACGCGACCGAATGCGCCCAGGCGGTTTCCCTGCTTTCGCATTCGAAGCCGCGGCCCGGCGTCAGGAAAAGATATCTCGCACCGAGTTCCGCGCTGATATCGACCGCGCGCATGAAGCGCTCGACGCTGGCGTCCCGATAGGCGCTGTCGCCGGAGGCGATGTTGATCGGATAGAGAACCTGCTCCGGCGTGAAGCAGCGAACGCTCAGGCCGTTGTCGTCGAGGATCGACTTTACCTCGGCGAGCCGCGCGCGGTTGTCGTGGAAAAGGTCGAGATGCGGGGCGACGCCCCAGAATTCCATCCCGTCGAAGCCCATGGCGCTGAGCTTTTCGGCGGTCCAGCGGAAGGGATAGTGCTGAAAGGAGAAATTCGCACCGATAAGCTGTCTGCGTTTCAACATGGACCTTGCCCTATTTTCCGATGCCCTCGGCAAGCCCGCGGACGAAGAAACGCTGAGCCGCGAAGAAGACCATGACGATGGGAAGCGCCGAGAGCGTCATGGCGGCGAAGACGACGGCGTAGTTCGTGCCGTGCTTCGCCATGATGGAGGTCAGGCCAACCGGCAGCGTCTGAAGGTCCGCGCCGCTGGTGAAGATCATCGCGAAGAGATATTCGTTCCAGGCAAAGAGCACGTGCAGGATGACGCAAGACACCAGGATCGGCTTGCACAGCGGCAGCGTCACCTTCCAGAATATCTGGCCTTCGCTGGCGCCATCCATGATGGCAGCCTCGTCGAGATCGCGCGGCAGGCCGAGCATGTAAGCGCGGATCAGGAAGGTCGTGAAGGGGATGCGGAAGGCTGTGTAGAGGATGATCAGCGCCCAGTAGGTGTTATAGAGGCCGAGGTCCTGCATCATGCGCACCAGCGGGATGACGGCGACCGTCGGACTCAGCATCAGGCCGCCAAGCACGATACCGACGAACAACGGCTTGCCCGGCAGCTTCGAGCGGGTCAGACCATAGGCGGTCCATGCGCTGACCAGCACGGTACAGAAGGCCGATCCGAGCGTAACGATGACGCTTGTCGCGATGTAGTTGCGGATACCCTGGTTCCAGGCGGCGATGTAGTTGGTGAGGCTGAAGCCGGTCGGCAGCGCGAACGGGTTACCGAAAATCTCCGCATTGGTCTTGAAGCCGTTCAGGGCCATCCAGAACAGCGGATAGAGCACGACGATGCCGAGGCTGGTGAGAAAGGTGACAAGGCAGACCTTCGCCAGCACGGCGACGAAGTCCGTGCGCTCCGTCTGGCGCGGCTGATAGGAGTGGCTCACAGCTCGACCCTCCGCCTCTTTGTGTACCAGAGCTGTGCGAAGCCGGTCATGAGCGTGATGACGAAGATGACCGATGCGATCGCCGCGCCGTAGCCGAAGTCGTTTTCGATGAAACCTTGCTGATAGAGCCACGTACCGAGGACCTGGCTGCTGTTGTTGGGCCCACCGCCGGTCATCACCATGACCTCGTTGAAGACCTGGAACGCGCCGGTGATGGTGATGATCACCATCAGGCCCGTCATTTCCCGCGTCAGCGGAAAGGTGATGCTCCACAGACGTCGCCAGGTTCCGGCTCCGTCCATGATCGCCGCGTCATAGAGGTCGCGCGGGATTTTCTGGATGGCGATGGCGAACAACAGTGTGGAGTAGCCGAACCCCTGCCATTGGCTCATGGCGATGATGGCATAGATGGCGGTCTGTTCCTCGCCGAGCCAGGAGCGCGACCATTCCGCCAGGCCGATCTGCGTCAGCGCCGAATCCAGAAGGCCGATGTCGGGCTGATAAATGAAGTAGAAGAGAAGGCCGGTCACGGTGATCGAGATGGCCGAGGGCACGAAATAGACGGCGCGCCAGAAGCGACGCCACCTTTCCCCGGCGAGTCCTTCGATCAACGCCGCCAGCACGAAGGCGCCGAAAACCTGGAAGACAACCGAGATGACCGCATAGAGCGTATTGTTGACGATCGACGTCCAGACCACCGGATCGGCTTGCAAGCGGCGGTAGTTTTCCAGTCCGACGAAAGCGGTTTCGCCCGTGAAGATGTCCTGGTTCTTCGTGCTGACGACAAAGTTGTCGATGATCGGATAGTAGACAAACCAGAGGATCAGCACGAAGGCGACCAGGATCCAGCGGAACGACCAAACCGCGGCCAGAGGGCCGAGCCAGTCCCTCTCGGACCGGCTCGACCCGACAAAGCCGATTTTGACGGCTTCACCCCCGTGCCCAGGCTTCATGACGGTCATCGCTGGCCAATCCCTACTTGGACGAAGCTGCCGCTTCCTTCACCCGCTCCATGACCTGTTCCGGGGTCATCGAGCCGCCGATCAGCGCCTGCAGGCCGGAGAGCCAGGCGGCCGCTACGCGCGGCGGGTTCGCGGTATCGAGCCAGGGCATGAGGTAGGAGGAATCAGCGATCACCTTCAGGCCGTCGACGACGGCCGGGTTCATGCTCTCCGCCGAATAGCCCCCGACCGTTGCGCTCGGCTGGCCATAAGGCGGCGCCGACAGAACCTTCCCGTTTTCGGCTGAGGTGACGAAGCGCATGAAATCGATCGCCAGCGGGACGTTCTTCGAGGCCGCATTGATCATGTAGCCTTCCGGCGCGCCTTCGATGGCTTTGACATCGCCCTTGGCGTCCTTCGGGACCGGCAACTTGAAGAAACTGAAGTCCTCGTGCTTCAGCGCGCCGTCGGCCGTCGACTGATCGAACTCGATGATCTCCTGATAGTACATGGCGGACTTACCGTTGCTGAACTGCTGCAAGGCGGAGGCATAGGAGGAACCGTTGGTGCCGGATCCGTCCGAACATTCATCGATGATTTGCTTGTACTGCTTCAGGCTCTCGACATAACCGGGATCGGTATATTCGGCGGTGGCCGGAACGAAATCCTTCTCGAGGGTCGCCTGCGGCACATTGTAGGCAAGGAGCTGGCCCGCATAATGCACGCCCGGCCAGCCTTCCTTGTTGCCGTAAGAGATCGGCGTGACGCCGGTCTTCTTGAGGGCCGCGCAGGCGCTCAGCAAGTCGTCGAAGGTCTTGGGCTCCGCAATGTCGGCCTTTTTGAACAGGCTCTTGTTGTAGCCCATGAACTTGGCGTCGAGATAAAGCGGAATACCGTAGAGCTTGCCATTGTACTGGAAGGCGGAGACGGCGGCGGTCGCGAGCGTCTTGCCCCATTCCGTATCTGGCCCGATGACGGGGGTGAGATCGACGGCGCGCTTGCCGCGCACGAAGTTCTCGCCCCAGCTGCCTGTCCAAGTGAAGTAGACGTCCGGGAGCGAATTGGAGGCGACGAGCGCCTTGGTCTTGCCCTTTACGCTGTCGTCGCTCTCCTGAATGAGTTCGACCTTCACACCAGGATGAAGCGCTTCATATTTCTTGGCGGTGTCGACGAAAAAAGGAGAGAGCTGCTGCAGGCCGAATTTCGTCAGGACGCTGACCGTGCCCGTATAGTCGACCTTCGCATTGGGATCAGCAACGACCGCGTCGGCGCCGGATGCGGCACTGATGCCGCCGACGACGAAGGCGACGATCGCCGCGAGGCTGGACGTGCTCAAGAACATATTGGCTTTCATTTCGCAGTTCCTCTCTGTTGTTTTCGTCAGGCATGCAGGCAGGCGTGCGGTCCGGCGGCGTCGTCCGACCGCAAAGCTCAATATTCGACGCGCTTGTAGTAGCGGCGCGTGGTCAGCGGATGGTCACGCAGCACCTCCAGATGCGCGCTGAGGCGCTCCAGCATGGTTGCAAGGATGATCGGCGAGATGAGGCCGCGCGTCCTGGCCGAGATACCCGGCAGGTTGGCGGAAGCCGCATCGAGGACGCGCACCTTGCTGGTGTAGCGCTTGGCGAAGTTCTCCACCCGGTCGGTCAGTGGCCGGAACGCATCCTCGCCCTTGAAGATGAACAGGCTGACGCCCGGTTCCACCAGTTCGAGCGTGCCGTGGAAGAAGTCGGATGCCTGCACCGGGCGGGTACGGATCCACTGCATCTCCTCGAGGATGCACATGCCGTAGTAGTGCGCTTCCGGCCAGACGGAACCGGCGCCCGTGAAGATGTGGTAGGTCTCGTCCTTGATCTCCTTGGCGAGGGCGGCGGCCTCGGCCTCGTAGCCTTCCTTCACCGAAACAAGCAGCTTCGGCAGCAGCGCGAGCTCGGCCACGGTCGCATCGAAATCGGCATATTCGCCACACTCGGCCAGGAGGGCCAGCACGATGAGAAGGGTCTGGAGGTAGAAGGATTCCGAAGACGTGTCGTCCTCGGCAAAGTTGGTGAAGTTGTAGTCGGCGTCGCGGCCAAGCGGCGTATCCTTATGGCCGGTGAGCGACAGCGTCTTGACGCCACGCTCCTTCAGGAAGGCGAGGAGCTGCACGCTTTCCTTGGTGGTGCCGGAAAGCGAGGGCAGAACGACCAGCGCCTTCTCGTCGAGGCCCGCCGGCGGCTCCAGCACGACCTGCGCGGAATAGGCAGCGGAAACCGGGAAAAGCGTCGTGTTGCGCGCAAGCTCGATGGCCGGCAGGGTCAGAAACTGCACGCCGCCGGTTCCCATGAAGAAGATGCGTTCCAGACCGCCGTCCAGCAGATCGCGTATCAGGACGCGCACGTCCTTGGCGATTGCAATCGCGCCGCTTTGGATCTTCACAAAGCGATCCCTATCGAAGTTGAGCATTTGAACCTTCCCGTTTTTGCGTTCCGCACTGGTCCCGAATCACGCGGGCGTCTTTACGCAATGATCTTGAGACAATGTGAGATCGATCTCACACGCATTTAGCGCATGAGAATTCGATGCTGGCAAGTAGGGTTTCAAAAAAACGCGTTTTCGCGGTTCAGCCGCGCCGGCTCACGGACCCGCGAACGATCAGCTTGGTTTCAAAGCGAACTTTTCGCGGCGCATCGGTGTTTCCGGAAAGCCGGTCGAACAGCAGCCGGGCCGCCGCGCGTCCAATTTCCGAGACCGGCTGCGAGACGACGGTGATCTGCGGATCGGTGAATGTCGCCAGGTTGAAATCGTCGAATCCGATCAGCGAGACATTGTGGGGAATGGAAATCCCCATCGAACGAAACGCGAGAAGCGCGCCCTGCGTCATGAGGCTGTCGACCGTGAAAAGCGCCGTCGGCGGCGTCTTTTGGCTGAAGAGGCGTATCGTCGCGTCGACGGCATGCTCCACAGTGGATTGCGAGACCGCGATCGTCCGTTCGTCGGGTGCGAGGCCGGCGGCGCCAAGCGCCGTCTGGTAGCCGGTCATGCGCTCGCGGGAGGTGAAGATCCGCATGTCGTCCTGCAGCAGCCCGACACGGCGGTGGCCCATGGCGATCAGATATTCGACCGCCTTGCGGGCTCCTCCCTCGTTGTCGACCACGACGCTGTCGCAGTCGACGCCCTCGGCTACACGGTCGATCAGGATCAGCGGCACGTTTTCCTTGATCAGGCTTTGCAGATGCGCATTGTTCTCGGCTGATGTGGGTGCAACGATGAAGCCTCGGACCGAAAGCGATTGGAGGCTCGCCAAGAGCGAAATCTCTTGATCAAGTTCCTCCTCGCTGCTGCCGATGACGAGATTATGCCCGCACTCGCGGGCAAGCACTTCGATATCATGGGCGATCCGCGCGAAGAACGGGTTCTGGATGTCGCCGAGAATGCACCCGACAATCGGCAGTTGCCCGTTGCGCAATGCCTGCGCCAAGCGATTGCCTCGATAGGCGAGCTTTGCCGCCGCCGCCTGCACCTTTTGGGCAGTCTTGTCGCCAACATACCCGTAACTGTTCAGGGCGCGCGCCGCGGTTGCGCGCGATACATTCGCAAGTGCCGCCACATCCTTCAAAGTTGCCGGTTTGCTCCGCGCCATGCGACCCTTCGATTCTTCGGGCAGGACCCTTCCTGCGGTCACTGTTTTAGCTTCGGGTCTTCGGCTAGCATAGGCCCCCTGTCGCCACGGAAGCACCTTGGGATGTAGCTCAGTTGGTAGAGCACCTGACTGTTAATCAGGAACGCAAAAAAGCCCCGGACAAATCTGCCGGGGCTTTCTGGTAGGTCCGCCGAGTTTAGAACTTGTAGTTCAGACCGACGCGAACGGTGTGGAAGGGGACTTTGGCTTCGATGCCAGGCCCTCCGAGTCCGGCATCGAACGTCGCTTTGCCCAGGTCCGTGTAAAGATACTCAGACTTCAGCGACCAATTGTTGGTGAGGGCGTATTCAGCGCCTCCGCCAACGGTCCAGCCGGCCTTGGTCTTGGACAAGCTGGTGCCAGGGGCCTCGATCTTTTCATGACCGTAGGCCAAGCCGCCAGTGGCATAAACCATGAAGCGGTCGACGGGCGTATAGCCGATGCGAGCGCGCAGCGTGCCGAACCAGTCTACCTTTACGTCGATAGAGGGGCCGCCGAGCGATATGTCGGCCTTAACGTCCGAAGCCTGGAAGTCGGCTTCGACGCCGTAGACGAATTGGCCAGACTGCCAGTTGTAACCAGCCTGAACGCCTCCCAAGAAGCCACTTGCACTGAGGTCGAAACCACCAGGGCCGCCGCCGGAAGGAGAAAGATTAAAGGTGCCGAAACCGCCGCCGGCATTCACGCCGATATATGCGCCAGTCCAGTCATAGGAAGCAGCCACCGGTGCCTCCTGCAATACGTCAGCCGCATACGCGGAGCCGGTAGCGAGAACGAGAGCGGTTGCAAGAAGAATCTGTTTCACGGGAATAACCCTTTGTCGCCTGCTTATGTCAGATGAATGCCTTAACGACATCACCATCCGAGTGGGCATAGGGTTGTCGCGGAAAGCCTTACGTTGTCAACGCTCCCAAATCCGGAGCCGAGACTATTTCCTCGGGTGATACATAGAAGCCACAGCTTCAGCGTGTGCCGCAGATGGCCTATTGGGCGATCATGCAAAACCGCCATAGACCTGCCTGCCAGGACCGCCATCGCTGGCGCCTGCGGGCGATATCACCGCGCGCCTGCTCAAGGGCGAACAGCGTTTTTTTTGAAGCTCAGCCCCTCCCGGAGCAGGAACGACCACACCGCTTTGTGCGAGACTTTGACTCCGCGCCCGGCCAACTCATCCTTCAGACCGTGCAGCGTCAGTTGACCTGCGTGCCAACGGCTTTACCTGCGTTGGCACCCAGTTCCAAGGAAGCAGTTGCTCCAGCTTGAAGATCGGACCGTCAACGCTAGCGCCCCAGCCCACTATGCCGTGACGCCAAGAGTTCCAAGTCCAATGAGCTGACACAGCGACCCGCCGAAACGTAGAACCTAGTCTCGCCAGATGACGCAAGAGGCCCGCTCGCCCGATGCGCGGTCATAAATCCTTTTCGTGAATATTCCGAAATCGCTCTCGGGCTGCCACATGAGATCGCGGGTAAAGGAGCGCAAACCCACCGTCTCGGCAGCGTCCTCCGGAGAGACTATGAAGCGGGACTGAACGCCTTGGCGCTGAATTTCGGCTGCCGGCACGATCGAGACATCCGGCCTCCAAACGCAAAAACCGTCCCGGTTAGACCGGGACGGTCAGACTGCTGACAAACCCCTGGCATTTGCCGGGGGTTTTTGATTCACTGGGTCATGTTGAAGCGACCCGCCCCTGAACAGACCGCGCTTGAGATGGTAACGTTGGATCAGCTGGTTCCGGCTGATCACTTGTTGCGCAAGATCGATCGAGCGATCGACTTTTCCTTCATCCACGATCTGACAGCGCCCTTGTACTGTGCCGACAATGGTCGGCCGCCGCTCGACCCGACCTTGATGTTCAAGGCGCTGTTCATCGGCTACCTGTTCGGGGTGCGCTCGGAGCGGCAGTTGGTGCGCGAGATCGAGGTCAATGTCGCCTATCGCTGGTTCCTGCGGCTGAAGCTGACCGACAAGGTGTTCGATGCCTCGACGCTGTCGCAGAACCGACGCCGTCGCTATCAAGACGAGACGGTCGCGCAAGCGATCTTCGACCGCATCGTCGAACAGGCGATCGGGGTGGGGCTGGTGGACGGGACGGTGCTCTATACCGACAGCACACATCTGAAGGCCAACGCCAACAAGGGCAAGTACGACCTTGCCATGGTGGCCAAGTCGCGCGCCGACTACTGGGCCGATCTGGACCGCGCCATCGAGGCGGAACGGACGCTGCATGGCCAAAAGCCGCTGAAGGCCAAGGAGCGCAAGCCTGCGCAGAAGCAGACCAAGATCTCGCGCGCCGATCCGGATGCCGGCTACATGGTGCGCGAGGGCAAGCCGAAGGGCTTCTTCTACCTCGATCACCGCACGGTGGATGGGCGCTGCGGCATCATCACCGACACATACGCCACGCCGGCCAACGTGCATGACTCGATCGTCTATCTAGGCCGGCTCGACCGTCAGGTTAAGCGCTTCGGCTTCACCGTGGCGGCGGCGGGGCTGGATGCCGGCTATGCCACGCCGGGCATCGCCAAGGGCCTGGAGGACAGGAACATCAGCGGCGTCATCGGCTATCGCAACCCGACCCCGCCAAAGCCTGGCAAGATGAGAAAGAGCAACTTCGTCTATGAACCGGAGGCGGACGGCTATCGTTGCCCGCAGGGCCAGCTGCTCACCTACGTCACCACCGAACGCAGTGGCTATCGCCATTACAGGAGCGATCCAGCCATCTGCCGCGACTGTCCGCTGCTGGCCTCCTGCACATCAAACGCCAAGGCCGAGCGCACCATCACGCGCCATGTCTGGCAAGATGCCCGCGAGCGGGTCGACGCCAACCGGCTCACGGCTTGGGGCAAGGCCATCTACCGGCGCCGCAAGGAGACGGTCGAGCGCTCCTTCGCCGATGCCAAGCAGCTCTTTGGCCACCGCTACGCCCGCTTCCGAGGGCGAACTCGTGTCGCCTGCCAGTGCCTGATCGCAGCCGCCGCCCAGAACATGAAAAAGATCGCAATCAGCCTCTGGCCAAAGCTCAAACCGAGCCTCGCCTGAGGCCCATCGCCGCCAGCTGTCTCCTGACATCTCCTCCCGACACAAATTTGCTGAGCCAAATCAATCCGCAAAAACAAAACCCCGCCGAAAATCGACGGGGTTTGTCAGCGGTCTGACCGTCCCGGTTAGACCGGGACGGTTATTGATTTATGATGAAAGTGGTTGCGGGGACAGGATTTGAACCTGCTGGCTCGCTTGCGAAGTCGCCTATTGGGGCGCGAAGCCGCCGTCCATGACGTAATGAACTTGCGGCATCGTGCTAAGGCGCCGGAACGCACACGCACCGAATCTAGTGCACCACCTTGTCCATGAGCACCTGCAATTCGGGCCGAGGGAGCGCAAGCACTCGCCCCCTCGCCAGCACAGCGCTCTATAGCAGTGCTCGCCGGGAACGTACCGCCGTTAATAATAAATAGAAAAAATCGTTAAGTTATACTGCTGCGAACGGAAACCAACCCCTTTGAACGTCCTCACTATTCTGCAACGAACTGGCACCTTAGCGCGTACTAATATGAGTAGCAGGCAGAGCGCTTGCAGCACTTAGTACGGCAACCACAGGAGAGTGTCATGGCCAGTATCTTTGCGAGAACCGCCAAAGCATTGGCGAGTGGTGGAATGATCGCGGTAATGTGCATGCCGGCATATGCGGCCGGAATCGGCGTTGGAGCCGGGGCATCTGTTGGCGGAAGCGGCGGCGTCAATGCCGGGGTTGGTGCTTCCATTGGCGGTTCCGGCGGCGTGAACGCCGGGGTGGGCGCCTCGGTGGGTGGAGCGGGCGGCGTCAATGCTGGTGCTGGTGTTTCGATTGGAGGGGCAGGCGATGTCAACGCCGGCCTCGGAACATCGGTCGGTGGCACCAATGGCGTTAGTGCCGCAGCCGCTGCGACGGTGGGCCACCCGAGTGTTTTGAAGGCTAGACTTGGCGTAAAAGTCGGTGGCGCCAATACATTACGGGCAGGAGTTGGGGCTTCGGTCGGCGGTTCAAGCGGCGTCAACGCCGGTCTAGGTGCGTCTGTCGGTGGCTCCAGCGGCATCAATGCCGGAGCCGGAGCGAGGGTCCGGGGCACGAACGCTGTGACCGCCGGATTGGGTGCAACGGTGGGCGGCACGAGCGGCATTGGTGCTGGTGCCGGTTTAGGGGTCGGCAATGGGGTCAATGTGGGTCTCGGCCTCGACGGCGGAAACAATCCGAGCAGCCCAAGCAGTCCCAGCAACCCGAGCAATTCGACAGGTCCCAAACTGGCCAGTGCCGTTGCCGATATGTCGGATAGCAAGTTGGCTCGCATGAAGAAGCGGTGCGTGGACGTGCTCGGCAGCCAAGAGAGTTATGACCGCGATCTGCGCCAGCTCTGTCTGATGATAGCCGGCCGCTGATTGGACCGCCGGAATGGAAGTGCGAACCAACCGTGAGGCGGTGTGACACTCTCCTTGCCTCCGGCCAGTCGGAAAGCCCGCCACCCTCGAAGTGAAGGGCTTTTTGCCTTGCTTGACTGATAGCGGGAATAGCGGCCTGAACGAATCTCTCCGACGGCGCGCTGTGCTGCGGAGGAGCGGCCCGCTGTTGGCATTGCCGCGTGCCGCAACTACTTCAGAATCGGATCACGCCATTGGCCTGCAACAGGTAGAGGCCCGCGAGAACGATTGCGATCAGCACCACCCAGACGGCTGTCCTGCTCATGCACGAAATCCCATTGATCGGCAGCAATTAGCGCTGCGTTCGGTTGCGTTCGCTAGCCCAGCCCGCATGTAGGCCGAGACTGTCACAACGTTCGCCACATTCAACCGCTACCCACCTACCTATGATATCACTACCATGCCTCCTGATCACTCAAACCCTTTCCATAGACTAGCGCATAACCAATCGACCTGATGTCCTGATCTGTGACGTTGGAGGGGTCGGCGTCATGCCACAAATCGCCAACCGTGCAACGGCGAGCAGATCCAACGCGTGGCAACCTCGTCGACCGCTCCAGATCCGGTGTACTTCGGATCGATTACAGTGGTCATTGCCCACTCCTCACCAGCGTCTCTTGCGAGGCCATATCGTCGGGCCACATGATGTGTTCTCCATCCTCTGATGGTTCAGCGTCGTGGCCGTCGTCATCGTCGGCGTTGTCCAGTTCCAGGTCGTCCAGACAAAGCAGCGACGGTTCATCGACGGTCGTGTCCTCGAGGTCGCAATCCACCTCCATCATGTCGAGCGCGGTGATCAGGGCGATGGCGCGGTCTCGGAGGTCGTTCAGGCGTCTGGACCGATTGGCGCCGCTGGCGGGGGGCATCCCCTTCGGCATACCAAGAGGCCTGGTTGCACGGCGCGTGATGGCAGTGCGCCGTCACCGTCATCTTGCCGTTGATCAGTGATTGGAACGTCAGCCTTTTGCCATCGATTAGCGACCTAGCGGTTGCCTTGAAAGCGCGATCAGCTCCGCTTCGTCGACCACGCCGCTCATAAAATTGGCGATGATCCGAGAGGCCAGTCTGCTCTGAGATTCAGCTGATTGGTCAGGGGTTTTCATCTGCGCAAAAACCCTCCCCAGCAAGGCCAATTCGTCCGGATCAAAAATCCCGGCGTCCACGGCTTTTCGTCTGATAGGCATGTCTAATGCTCCTCCCGGAAATCTTGCAACGAAGCGTGCCGCAAGTCCTCTTCGCCACGAAGGTGTTTCACGCGGCCGATCAGGCCCGGCTTGACCCATTGAGTCGCCGGCCGCTTCATGCCCTTTGGCGCCGTCCCTGGGCGGTCCTGGACGCGTTTCCAAAGCCGTTCGCGCATTTCCCGGTTCAAGGTGATGAAGGCCGAGCCGACATAGCGCCTAGTGCCACGCTCTGCCATCAGGGCAAAGGCCGGCTTGCCCGGCTCGCGCTCGACGCCAAGCAGGTCGAATTCATCGATCGTATAGCACTTGGCCTTCAGCCAATTGGTCGAAGGTCCCGAGCGATATTTGCTGTCGTTCCGCTTCGATACAACGCCTTCAAGGCCGGCCTGGTCAACCAGATGAAAGACCGTGGCGCCGCTGCCTGGCAGCGCCTCGCTGAACTGGATCCGCTGTCCATCCGGGATCATCGCCTGCAGCACTTCGCGCCGGTCCTCGAGCCGCATGTCTCGCAAGTCGTGGCCGTTGAGGTGCAGGAGATCGAAGGCGACGAAATACAGATCGTGCTGGCGCCGGGTGATGGCTTTGCGCAACTCGCCGAAGTCTGAAACGCCTGCATCATTCAAGACTACTATTTCGCCATCGATAATCGCGCTTTGAACGGTGAGCCCTTTTGCGGCCTCCACGAGGTCGCGATATTTGGCCGTCCAGTCGAGCCCACGACGGGTAAAGATGCGAACCTCAGCGCCGTCAATGACGATCTGGGACCGGTAGCCGTCGAACTTTACTTCATGCAGCCAGCCATCGCCCTCCGGGGGCTTTTCGACCAGGGTCGGCATCAACGGCTGGATGAAGTCTAGCCGGCCCCCGCCAGCACGCTTACGCATGGAACGCCCCAAAAAACGCGAATTTGATTCAATATCGCACAGCCGTTTCAGTTCCGTTAGTGATTGGTAAAAAAGTAAAAGGCGGAACATTCGAACCGGGAGGCTGTTCCCCTGGAGGAGGAAACGGCCATGACTGAGCGGCAGAGCGAAGACCACCCTAACGATCGAAAACCCGTACCCGCTGAAGACCCGTGCGAGGTCGCCCATTTAGCCCGAAAGTTTCACCTCACAATGCCGGAAGCGAGAATGCTGATGCGGCAGCATGGCAACAATCACGCCCGACTTGAGAGGGAGGCCGAAAGCTTGTCTATCAGCCGCGATGATCAAGCTCTCCGATCTAGGGCCGCGAATCCCGGGTAAGCGACATGATGGCGAGCCGGCGCTCGAGAAGAACTATTTCTACCGTTGCCGATATTGCGGCCAGAAGCTCGATCAGCGCGATTTGCGCCAAGTTCTCTGGCATGAACAGGCGGGTCACGAGTCGCTAGAGCCGGAACTGATGGCCACTGTCTTGGAGTTCCCTGGGAAGCGGCTCCTTAAGTAGGAATGGGCCGCGCCCTGTTGCAAAGAGCCGGCCTGCCGTTAGAATGGGCAATGAAAAAGAACGTGATCTACGCGGTCTACCCGCCGCCAGTCTTTGGGCTACCCTTCCTGGCTGTCACTCTTCACAAGGACGGAACCTCGACATCAAGACCGTTTGATACATCCGAGGATGCCGGGGCTTACAACAAGCTGATGTCAGGGGCCGAGGCTCCCGGAAAGATCAGACATTGAACCTCCCCGCGCAGCAGAGGCTGGGCCATCTCCAAGAGACACGAAGTTGAAGACCTGCAGCCAAGCGACGGCCGCCCGGCATACATCAACCGGAGGCTAAGGCTCTCTTCTCAACTGCTCTCGAACGCGGCGAATGGCTTCCGATACCGCCGTTCGACCCGTCGGCGATACTGTTCGTCGAGGTTCTCCTGCTCTAAAATTTGCACAGCCCGGAGAATCAGGCTGCGGAGATCATCGTCATCAAACTCAATGAGGTTTCTCGCCATCCGGCAGTTATCGGCGCTTTAGACGAGCCAGCGAAGGATCATCGCCTGCTCCACTTGGGATCATTTCATTGCTGGCGAGCCGATCGAGCAAAAGGACGACCTCTTTGGCTTCGTGCGATTTGCAGGAATAGTACCGCCGCCCACCATGATAACGACCCTCGACGATACCGACCTCAAGCAACTTGCCTAAATGTTGCGACAGAGTGGCCTGGCTGCATTTAATTCGAGAAACTAGATCCGCAACACTCCTTTCCCTGTCCAGCAAATGGACAATAGTCAATAGCCGTATCCTATACCCCAGGCCGGAAAGTAACTCAGCGGCTAAATTCCGTTGGTAGTGGGCATTGATCGGCCCTCGACGGAGCGCTGGATCAGCGCCAATTTCAGCGAGCCGCTGTCGGACATAAGCAGTCATAAGCTTGCTACCAATTCAGGACAAAATTGCTGAACCGGGTCGCTCCAGTCAAGCGGATGCTAAAAAGCCCGCCGGCCGGAACCAGCGGGCAAAGGGGTTGGCTTTGACCCGCCAGGCCAAAGCATATTGGCGATAGCGCATCAATCTGAGGTCCGCACCATCAAAAGTTTATGGCGTTACCTCCTGCTTGGCCTGCCTTAAGCCCGGCCTGGCGGCAGCTTCAGGTTGCGCCATAGGGCCAAGGCTGTAGTATAAAGGGTGCCGAGGAAGGATTGCTCGATGCTTCGGACAGACAATGGCCTGCGCTGCGGTTTTCGTCGATCCTAGCGATGCCGTCGATCTCTAGGGGTCGCAAGCGCAGACCGCAGTGGCCTACTGTGCTTTGGATGATCGCTTTGCGCTCGGTCGGCAGATTACCGTTTCTGGTGCTCAGTCTTGCGAGATCTAAACCGGCGGCGTTCTTCGAGCTGGATGCTCCAAAAGCCGCAAAAAAGCCCGCCAACCGAAGCCAGCGGGCCGCGTCTTTTTCCTAAACTCTGCCCCGCCAGAGCAGCATCAGGACCCCAACGCTACGACGCAGTATATTGGATATTGCTATTAAGCGCTATAGGGCACCGGCATCTCATCACGGCGCTGGGGTAATGATAATCGACGCCCCCGCGACGATTGCGGAAAGCTTCGCCTTGCGAACCAGCGTAGGCTTCTCGTAAGTCTTCTTCATGGGAATTCCCCGCTACGGTCCCTCAAACGTCGAGAAATTGGCCCGTGCTGTTGCGGGTTGTCAAGATACACAAAAAAGCCCGCCGCGGCGAACCGGAGCGGGCGAATTGAAGGGCTGGACTAGCCAGGAGCCGTCCTGACCGGAGAGACAAGGCTGGTTACGCGGCAAAGGTTCCATCACTGCGGCGAGATCTCGTCGAGTTCGCGCTTCAGGTTCAGGATGGCATCGAGGATCAATCTTCGCCTACCGGCTTAAACTTCCGCACGATCATCTCGAACAGGATATCCGAGATCCACATGGCGGAAACGCCAATGAGAAACGCCGCCGCGAGCGTCGTAGTGTCGTTAGCCGGATCAGGAAGCGGAATGCCGGTCGCGCGGAAGTAGGCAACCACCGGAAGCGTGAGATACGCCGCCGCCAACGCGCCACAAACAGGCGAGGCAATCATTTCGCGGACCTTGGAGCGATGACGCGACAAAGCCCGCAGAATGTGATTTTTCGTGGAATGAGGACCCGGTTTGAGGGGTGATTTTCGTCCAAACGGGACCCCTTAACGAAGGGGTCATCAAGATGCCTCCGGTTTGATCGGAGGCATTTGTGTTTTGGATGTTGGTCGTGGAGACGATTGCAAAGATACGGCGCTTGTCGCTGGTGCAGGGGAAGTCGATCAAGGCGATCTGCCGGGAGTTGGGGATCTCCCGGAAGGTGGTGCGCAAGGTTCTGCGTTCGAGCGAGACGGAGTTCCGCTACGAGCGCAAGCATCAACCTCATCCCCGGATGGGCGCCTGGCGTGACGAGTTGGATCGGCTGCTATCGGCGAATGCGGCGAAGCCACAGCGGGAGCGGCTGACACTGATCCGGGTCTTCGAGGAGCTTCGCGGCCTCGGCTATGACGGCAGCTACAGTTCGGTATGGCGGCATGCTCAGAGCTGGGAGGCGGATCGCGGCAGCGCCGCGGCCGAGGCCTACATTCCGCTGAGTTTTGCGCCGGGCGGGGCCTATCAGTTCGACTGGAGCCACGAGATCGTTCTGCTCGACGGCGTGACGGTAACGGTGAAGGTGGCGCACATGCGGCTTTGCCACAGCCGTATGTTCTTCGTGCGGGCCTATCCGCGCGAAACGCAGGAGATGGTGTTCGGCGCCCATGACCGGGCGTTCAGCTTCTTCCGCGGCGCCTGCACGCGTGGCATCTACGACAACATGAAGACGGCGGTGGACGCGATCTTCATCGGCAGGGATCGCCGCTACAACCGCCGCTTTGCGCAGGTGTGCGGGCATTATCTTGTCGAGCCGGAGGCCTGCACGCCGGCGGCGGGCTGGGAGAAGGGTCAGGTCGAGAACCAGGTCGGTCTGGTGCGTGAGCGCTTCTTCACGCCGAGGCTGCGCTTCAAGACGCTGGAGGATCTCAACGGCTGGCTGGCCGACAAATGCGTCGCCTATGCCAAGGCGCATCGCCATCCCGAGCAGGGGGATCGGACTATCTGGGAGGTGTTCGAGGAAGAGCGCGCCAGCTTCATTCCCTATGCCGGGCGCTTTGACGGCTTCCACTGCATTCCCGCATCGGTGTCGAAGACCTGCACGGTGCGCTTCGACAACAACAAATACTCGGTGCTGTCGAGCGCCGTCGGCCGGCCCGTCGAGATCCATGCCTATGCCGACCGCATCGTCATCCGCCAGGATGGCGCGGTCGTCGGCGAGCACGCACGCTCTTTCGGCCGCAACGAGGTCGTCTACAATCCCTGGCACTACGTGCCGGTGCTGGCCCGCAAGCCGGGCGGCCTGCGCAATGGCGCGCCTTTCCGGGAATGGGTTCTGCCATCAGCCATGGAGAAGGTGCGCCGCAAGCTAAGGGCGGCCGATGACGGCGACCGGCAGATGGTGTCGATCCTCACCTGCGTGCTGACCGACGGATTGAGCGCGGTCGAGGCCGCCTGCCAGGAAGCGCTCGAGCATGGCGTCTCTTCGGCGGCGGTAATCCTCAACATCCTGGCCCGCAGCCGCGATCCGGCGCCCGGCACGATCCTTTCCATTCCCCAGGCGCTGAAGCTGGCTCACGAGCCGGTCGCCGACTGCGCCCGCTATGACAGTCTCAGGAGGACAAACGGCCATGGAACGCACCGAGGTTCTGGAACTGATGGGGGCGCTGAAGCTCTACGGGATGCGCAGCGCCTATGACGAGATCATGGGCGTCGCCATCAAGCGACAGCACGAGCCGCCCAGGATCGTCGGTGACCTCTTGCGGGCCGAGATATCGGAGAAGCAGGCCCGCTCCATCAAATACCAGCTCGCCGTCGCCAAGTTGCCGCTGGCCAAGGACATCGAGGACTTCGACTTCGCCGACACGCCGGTCAACGAACCCCTGATCCGCGATCTCGCCGGCGGCGCCTTCGTCGCCGATCAGCGCAATGTCGTCCTGGTCGGCGGGACAGGCACCGGCAAGTCGCATCTGGCGATCGCCATTGCCCGTTCTCTCATCCGCAACGGCGCACGCGGGCGCTTCTTCAACGTTGTCGACCTCGTCAACAGGCTCGAGACCGAGACCCGTGCCGGCCGGCAGGGCCGCATTGCCGATCACCTTACCCGGCTTGACTTTGTCGTCTTCGATGAACTCGGCTATCGCCCAGGCCGGCGGGCAGTTGCTCTTCCATCTGGTCTCAAAGCTTTACGAACGCACCAGTGTCATCATCACCACCAATCTCGCCTTCGGGGAATGGCCGAGCGTCTTCGGCGACGCCAAGATGACAACCGCGCTGCTCGACCGCCTCACCCATCACTGCGAGATCGCCGAGACTGGCAACGAATCCTGGCGCTTCAAGAGCCGCTCTCAAAGCTGAAGTCCGAAAGCCAATCAGTCGCGCCCGATCAGGCTGTGCAACCCCGACCAGCTTCGCCTGATCGGGCGCTCACCGGCGTGCCTCTCAACACCGAAAGCCGGGGTCCCTTTTGCGCGAAAAAACAGGGCCCCGATTCCGTGGTCATTGACACCGTGATTTCTCGAAATGGCCGGCGGCGAGGCCGCTCGATCGAACGATCCTAACTGTCGCGCTGCGCTTCAGCTGATCCGGGCCACGAGCGAAGAGCACTGCCCGCCCGGTGTTTTGCCGAATGAAGAGATGGCGAACGGGCTCTACACCCCAGAGCTAATACGTTGGACTGATCGGCGAAAGGCCTTGCCGCGAAGCCGCGCGACCGAAGCCGTATTGAATTGGCCGGACAGGCATGCATGACGTTCTCATATTCATGCCAATACTCCGGCACGGCGCGTTCCTTGCCATCCTTGCGCGCCTGCTGACCGTACATCCAGGCGTAGGTGACGCGCTCCTGATCCTTCTTAGCCACGGCCATCGTCGTCGTCCCAGAAGCGACTTCCGCGATCGCAACCGCGTTTCGGCAGATGAGGACTATGAGGTGGAGTATTTCGCCCAGAAGGCCGGGCTGACGACGCAGCAGGTGCGAGAACTGATTAAGAAGCATGGCAATGACCGCGCGACGCTGGAGCGCGAGGCCAAGGCTATGGAGCAGCGGTGACAGAATGCCTCGCTATCAGGTTAAAGAGCTTTATGGCGAAGAGGTCGTCTCATCCCAAACCGTGGTGGTGGAAGAGCCGATAAAGGCGGCCGAGCGTGTGGCTGGCGCGCCAATTTCACCGAGGGCTTTGCAGGAGCATTGGTTTCGGGTGGTCGACGAGGATGCGAGCAGCGTCTTCGAGTTTAGTTTGGCTGAGCCCGTAGCACGTGATTTTTCGAAATGATCAGCGGCCCGGCCTCGCGATAGTTATAAATTCAAACGGCCCATCGAGGCAGAAATGCGACGTCAGCGCCGTTTTGCTTCTCAGTGCTTTAGCGGCGAGGAGCGCGAGGTCCCTGCGGGAAACGCGCGCCTGGCGAAGAGAAGAGCCACAGCGTTGGAATCGGGATCGAGCCTAAGAGAGATCATCTGGCATGAACGGCCAGGCACAGACCGCTAAATCTCGATCCGTGATGGCGGGAGCCCGCCCTTCACCGGACAAGCCATTTGCCCATCGGCGCCATTCTTCTCGGCCCGACGCTTGTAGCTTTCGAATAAATGCAGCTTTTCAGGATAGCCGAGGCGAAGCGCGGTCTTGCAGGCCGGGCAACTAAAGCTGGATATCGACTTAAACCAGGAGCCCTTGCGGATGATTGGACCCCGGCAGCTTGGGCATTCGAACATCAGATCCTGGTCATTCAAGTGAAGTGGAATTGGCATTGCAACCTCGCATTAGGGGCATGGATGCCCGCCTCCTGGGGAAGTAGGCGGGCACCCATGAACTGGTGAATGAAGGGACGTTGGTCCACCAGCGCTCTCTAATAGTTGAGGCGGCTATAGGTTTCATGACAGGGACCAATGCGCGCGAGCATCAGACCTTGGTCCAAGTTCCCGGCCAGAGCGACGCCCCGACGCAGCTTGCAACATTGTAGGGGCCCGGTGTCGCCGAGGGCCTTGCAGGAACACTGGTTCAGGGTCGTCGATGAACGGCTCGGAGCAGTGTCCGAGTTCAGCTTGGCTGAACGATCGGCGACACGGCGGTTAGTGAGAGCCCATCAGACCCGCGCATGATGGGCTCTCTCTGATCGGGAGGTCCACTCCCGACGCATCGCGGAGCGAACCATCCTAAACGCGCCGCACGACTCAATTTCATCGTCAGCGAAATGTTCCATTAGCAGATGCTTGACGAACGCGGACGCTGCGCCAGAATGGCCTTATGGCGATCGATCTAAGCATTGGCGACGAGATCATTATTGACGCGACGATCGCGAAATTGGTCGATGGTCGGGCCAGCGTTGCCATCCCGGGCTACAATTTTCCGCACTCAATTCCGGCGCCGCCGAAGGCAAAGCCGAAGACTGACAACGAGCTGACTGGGGAAATCCGCCGGATCGATGAGGACCTGTCGCTCGGCGGTGTCATCACATTGCCATTGGATAGGGTCAGGGCAGCATGACGAAACTATCGGACCTCGGGCCACCTATCCCGGGCAAGCGACACGGCGGCCGGCCGGCGAGCGAAGCTGACTATTTCTACCCTTGCCCTGTTGCGGCCAGAAGGTCGATCAGCGCGACGCGCGACAAGTCTTTTATCATGAGCAGCCGAGGCATGAGCTGTTGGAGCCGGAACCCGCGGCGACGATCCTCCAATTCCCGAGGCGGAAATAAACAGATCCGCTGGGCAACTGTTCCGCGCCGGAGTCGACGCATCAATTAGCGACCGCTGACGGAACAAGACCTAAACGAGGGCGTTTTTCCTCCGAGCTCCCATGTTTCGATCTGTCGGTGTTTCCGCCGCGCGGAGGAGGCGGAGCTCGCCAACGAAACAGGAGAGTAAAGATGAAAACCAATCTTATTCCTGCTATTGCCGGTTTCGCTCTGATGGCCGGCATCGGTATTGCGGCCGCTGACGAGGTGATCGTTACGCCTGAGCAGCAGACTGTGGTCAAGGAATATGTCCACAAGCATAAGATCGCTTCCGTCAACGTGCTCGGCCTCGAGCTGGGCGTCGGCTCGTCGGTGCCCGACACGGTCGAGCTGCAGCAGGTACCGGACGTCAAGTATCGTTATGCTGTCGTCAACGATCACACCGTGCTGATCGACCCGAGCACCCGCAAGGTGATCCAGGTGATCGAATGACGTAAAGCTCACGCATTTACCAAAGCTTCCCGCCATTTTCGAAGTGGCGGGAAGATTAGGCGACGGCGATAGTACAGGCTGAACATTATCGGGGTCAGGAAGTTGTTCACTTCGGAATAGAAGCCATCCGTCAGATGGAACACGAATGGATTATCGAAGGCCTCATTCAGCCTACAGTACTGACCACAATCCATCACCCATCCTCAGCAACGCCCATACTTCCTGCGGCACCGGTAGCGCTCCTTCCGGAAGTTGTCAATCTGAGCCGGATTGCTTCGCTGAGCGGCGTTCCTATAACTTGCTTGCCGTCACAAAGAACGCATCGACCTGCGCGTCACTAAGCCGAGTTGATGCGGACGACTCCCGAGCCTCAGGCCCCTGTATGCTAAGGCTTTCCGAATCCGGTGATCAGATCGAATTGCCGGAATAGCTGCCGAACTCAAGAAGAACCCCACCGGCCGAAGCCGGTGGGGAGACGGGCAATTGGTAGGAACATGCCGGGCTTGACGGTATTTGCCGAGATCGCTGCGGTGTTGGCATCGATGATATCGGCGACATCATTGGACGCTCTTTGCTATTGGCACTGCCTTCGCGGGCCACCTGAAAAGGGTTGGTACGAGTTATCTTCCGGCCGATAGGAGCGATAGCGGCTGAAGCAGTTGTCAATTTGTTCGCCAGACGTTGGGGGTGGACTTCGCCAGCGCGCGCTCGGCCAAGCTCAACCGGTCCAGCAGCGCGAGCACATCGATAGACGGAGCCGGCGGCAGCGGCGGCGCGCTCTGGGTCGGCTCGCACTGAATACTACAACGTAGCCGTCCTCGAGAAAGGTCGGCGTCTCTCGCCCGAGGAGGCGAAGCGGCATCTCGCGAAGCCTACCCAGCGGATGCAGCTGGATTCCTGCCTTCGCGCGCTGGAACAACTAGCCGCGAAGGAGGTCAATCCCATACTGTCGGGCGCGCTCGAGTACTACTGGCGCAACAAGAAGCTCACGCCCAAATATGCGTTAACTTCTAGAAGCTCCAGACGTTTCGAATCGACCATCACCCGTTCGGCAAGGCCGGTGCACCCGCTGCGAGCTAAACGCGACTCTTAGGCGATGGCGGCCTCTCTGATCCATGCCAATTGCTCAAGGCAAATCTGTTCTGCGCACT
The DNA here is from genome assembly GCF_053005525.2 of Mesorhizobium sp. ORM8.1. NCBI lineage: Bacteria > Pseudomonadati > Pseudomonadota > Alphaproteobacteria > Hyphomicrobiales > Phyllobacteriaceae > Mesorhizobium > Mesorhizobium sp. ORM8.1. Next base: position 1,451,674 of record NZ_CM132600.1, read on the forward strand.
TTTGAAGCACCGTGGTCTGCTCGCCTAGCCAGACAAGCGCTTCCTCAGTTATCTCGTAGTGTTCAGAGTAGCGGGCCTTCACATAGGCTTCGTTCAGCGTGTTGAACCATGCGCGATGACGTTGCTGATCGCGAGGCCAAGCCTCTGACAACCTTCGGTCTTGGTCCTCAGCGAGACCGCGGAGAAATGTGAGCTTGTGGGACGGTGGGCTGTAGTTGGTGAGAGTCAACAAAACAGTCGAATAGGCATGCTCTATAGCCTGATGCAGCTGGAAGGCCGAGTTGCTCAGTTGCCGGTCCGCGAGCGCGATGGAAAACAGCTTCATCTGATACTGAGCGAAGGGAAATCGCTTTGTGAAATGTTCTGCTACAGTGATGTAGATCTCTGCCGATGTGAGCGGCTTGGGCTGGGCCAGAGGTTCGTCATCCCATTCGTAGAGGACAATGCCCTCGCGGCGGATGTCGGTGAAAAAGTACTGCCCTTGGCGCAGCGCCGTGTTCACGAAGCGGCGGCTGTGGACGATGAAGCTGGTCGGTGTCTTGATGGCGCGGTCACGGTCGAGCCGGTCCTTTGCCTTGTACCAGTAGGCGAAGTCGGCGAGCTTGTTGTTGTTGACGACCACCAGCAGATCGAAATCATTGCGATAGCCCTTCATCGATAGCGGCTCGCCGACCCAGTCGCCGCGGGCGTAGGAGCCGAACAGGATAATCTTCAGGATGCGGCCGCTCTTCTTCCAGTCCGCACTGCTTTCGGCCAGCGCGTCGTTGGGTGCTTCGAAGAGCGAGCGCACGCCGGAGCGTCTGGGCTATCGCTCTGGCTATTACGGCCGCACCCTTGTCACGCGGGTCGGCAAACTTGAGCTGCGGGTTCCGCAGGACCGCTCGGGGCGCTTCTCTACTGAACTGTTCGAGCGCTACCAGTGTTCGGAGCGAGCCTTGGTGGCGCCTCGTCCATCTCAGCCTCGAGCACCTCCTGCATCACCGCGCGGATCACCTCGTGAAGTCCGTCCGGGTTCGAAAGCAGAATGTCTTTGACGGCGGCTATGGCGGATTTATCTTCAGTCTTGGTCATGGTGGCGTTCCTTCGCGGAATCGGTGACGTGAACAATCACCAGCCTGCCATGACCGCCCCCTCTCAGCGAATTTGCAGAACTCTCAGCACACTACCCAGAATAATCGACTGAGGTTCTGTCTCTCACCTGCTCGGCCTGCGCAGCCAACTGGGGAGGATCTCGTTCGCAAGGCTCTCCTGGGCTCTCAACTCGGCGAATGGCACCACAACTCCAACTATCTGCGAGAATGTAAGCCCGCACCCCAGACTGCGATGCGGGGCCCTTCCAAGACTTGGTAGCCTCAACCAGCAGCGAGCGATCGCTGCCGCCCCTGAAACCGGGCCGTGAATATCAGGCTCCCCTTATATACAAGCAAGCCTGGCCACCTGAGCAGCCGGGCTAGTCTGCGCGGACCACTACCGGCAGTCTCCGCTCGTTAGCTGTGGCCAATCAGCAAAGGGAACGGACCCCCCGAAAGTTCGTTCTCGCCAAGTACTTTGAAACCCGGAGATCGCGTTGCCCCTTACGCCTCAACTATGCCGTGCTGGTCGGGCTTTTCTGAATTGGCCCCAGGTCCGGCTGGCCGCTAAGGCGCAGTTGAGCGAAAGCACGGTGCGCGATTTTGAAAACGAAATCCGAACTCCGCCGGCTGCCAAGCTTTGCAGGATTCGACAGGCACTGGAGGATGCGGGAGTGATCTTTGTGACGCTAGGAGATCATCAGGTCGGTCAGGGCCCAGGCGTGCGGTTGAAGACGACCGGTCCGGCGTAGCCGTCTCTTGCCGAAGGAGAGGCAGGCGAGCAGTCTGCCTGAGGACGGTGTCCTCGGTGTCGTTGAACCGGCACGCCCCATCGCTAACCACTGCATTAGTTCGAAGGTTTCACTGTATGACCTTGGGGGAAGGCGCTGCAATCCTGTAAGGCTTGCCGGTCAAGCCGAGCGGCCCTCCGCTGCAATGGCGTGACGCTGCTTTAGCCAATCGGCCCCAAACTGACGGTAGATAAGTTGGCAAAAGCCGTCACTGAGGACAGCCGCTCGCCCCTTGGTCAGCACGGGCTTCTGATAGGTCTTCTTCATCGACATAGTTCCCCTGTTCAATCGGGCAGCAAGGGCCCGGCCGCCTAAGCAGCCGGGCGAGGGTCTGAGGGAAGCGCACGCACCGAAGGGTAACGGCGCAAAGCCAAAAGCGTTTCGGCGCAACAATGTTCCATTGCCTCAAACCAGTTCTGCGCGAAACTCGGGAAAAGCCCGCCGGAGGAAACCGGACGCGCGGCGAGGGAATGAGGAGAAGCGGGCCCCTTAGGCCTGCGCTTTGCTGGAAACGGCTCTCAACTCGCAAGCGTAGGACGCTCCGTAGAGGGTAACTTTCGGCTTACGTGTCTTGCCGGGCTCGCTCACGTCCTGGGCGAAGGTGCTGAGATAGCGCTTCACCGCAAGCAGCTAAGGAACTGATATGTTTGGACGCTTCCTCGCAAGCGTACGCACCTCTCGCGCTTCACGCATCGTGGTCAGCACCAAGGCCGCTGTGCTTCTTCAGGCCACCATGACGTTCGCGACCAGCCAGATCAACCGGACCAGCGAGGGCATTGCCTTTCACGCATGCCGTCCTTCGCCCTGTTGAATTGACGAGCCTATCACAGCACGGCCGCCGCTGGCGGGTTGATCTCTGCAAAGATTGCTTCAATGTCCGCTGCTTCCGCGTCGGTCAGGCCGGCAAACTCGCGCTCGCGGGCCCGCTTGGAGAGTATCCCTCCGTTCTGCCTCAGAAACCGGAACAGGAGATCGACCAGGCGGTCGGGCATGTCGGCGAGGTTGAGCACGCGGGCCTTGAAGGTGTCGTATGCTTTCAGGAAGACGGTTTCTGCGGGCAGATCGATATCGATTGTTCGCGCCACACATGAGAACAGAAATTCCGCGTGAGGCGTCGCGTCGAAATACCGGTAGAAATCGGCCGTGTCATTTAAAACCTGGACGTTATTGCGTTCGGTCGGCCGCCAGCGGATCAGCGGCAGCATCCTTTGTGAATAGCTTTCGAGCGTATGCCGGTACTCTTCGATGCGGTCGAGAATGACGGCGGAAATGGGAAACACAACGCCCGGCGGATTGAACCCGCGCTCAGCCAGGACGTGGTGGATTAAAAAGCGGTGCAAGCGGCCGTTTCCGTCCTCGAAGGGATGGATATAGACAAACCCGAATGCGAGGACGGCCGCCGCCATAACCGGATCGAGCGCAGGGGCAAACGTTCTGTCGAAGGCAGTGAGACCATCGACCAGTTCTGCCAGATCCTCATGCCGGGCGCTGATATGATCGGGAATGGCCGCCCCGCTCGTGCGGTCATGCTCGCCGACAAACCCGCCTTCGGTACGCAGCCCCAGATGGACGAAGCGCGCATCTCCAATAACGATCCTTTGCAGCCGCTCGAGTTCGGCGCGATCGATCGGACGTCGGCCCGCTTGCGCAATCACCTGTCCCCAACGCTGGATCCGGTCCTGCGGCGGATCTTCCCCTTCGATCTGAAAACTCGACCGCAGAATCCTTCAAAAGCAGGAACGCCGCTGTCCGCGCCAGCAGGTCCGCTGGTACGCTGGCCACGAGCGCGCGGGCTTCCCGGGCAAGGTTGCGTGCCACGAACGCGTCCAGGGCGGGTGTCCTGAATATCAGGGGACAGAAGGCCGGCGTGCCGGGGAGATTGTTTTTGACACGGTGGCGTGTTGACGTCGTGCCACCCGCAGCCCATTGCTGCTCGGGGTCGACGATCAGCGCATAGGCGCCGTTGGCTGCGTCCGGCAGGTCAAGCCTGGCCTGCATCAGCCACTCGTATAGGAACCATATCCGGCGCGCGAAAGAGCCCGTGGGCGCGGCCCGGACGATGGCCTCGACTGGCCCAGGCCCGGTTGTCCTGAACAGGGTCTTGAGGACGCAAAGATCCAGGCCTTCGTAGCGCAACGCGAAGGTTAGGTGCCCGGCAAGATCGCCGCGCGGCGCGTGGCGCGGCGTGAATACCCGCCAGCCTTCCGCTTCATAAATCTTGTGGCGCTGTCCGATGGCCGCGAGCCGCAGGGGCACCGGTGCTTTAAGTCGGTAGGCATCGATAAGCGCAGCATATCCCGCCGGCAGCGCCTCTTCGGGCAGTCGCCGGTCGTGAAAAAGGTAACGGGGCCTGAAAAACAGTTCTCAGAGCCATCAGTCATGAAAATCGATACCTAGGCGTGAAAATGATGCACAGCCTGGCTTGTCGCATGAAAAGCAATAAAAATCAATGAAGAGCGATTGTAAAGCATACCGCGAATTGCCGGCAATGACCTCGTGCGGCTCGCGCGGTGTGAAGATGTCGGGCGGCATGTTCATGCGGTCCATATGCGCCTTCGGGAGGAAGCCCAGCACGACGCGCCGCCTGGCTTGAACGCGTGCTAGCTCCGCGGACCCCGCTCCAAGGCTTTGCCAGAAATACACCGTGTGGACGCTGAGGGCCTTGTCGAAGGCGGCGTCCGGCAAAGGCAGGTTCTCGACCGTGCCAAGTCGGAACTCGGCTCGTACGGCGCGCACTGCATCGGCGAACCGGCCGGCGGCAGCGTCACAACATCGCGCGAAGGATCGGCACAGCAGTGAAAGCCGCGCCGGCAAGAAGCTGTGGCAATAGCGCTGCGCCGCCGAATCCAACCTCCACGGTACGATCTTGCGGAACCAGCTGTAATTGATCGAAGGTATGGCTGTTCAGCCGGGGCATCGCCGCGGTTCATGCCGGCTCGGACTAGCCAGCCGCCGATTCCGCTCGGCCGGGAAAGCAGTTTGGCTATGAACCTTGGCGCCATCGCGTCCCCTCCAAGCGCGCCTCCAGTCATAGCGACTATTCGGCCGCCATGGTAGCCCGGTCCCTATCAAACAGGAAGTGAAATCGCCTAAGTCAAGCCCGGCCTGTCGGGCGGGGGGACAGGGGTAACAGACCAGGCCTTGATCCCTGTTTCGGGTTGGACAGGGAGAACGGAAGCTACGCCGTTACCGCGGTTCGCGCTTTGACATGTGTAAGCGCCTGGAAAGAAAACCCAAGTGGTCTGCCGGTTCTACTCCTCCTTGCACGAGGCGACGGCACCGGGGTCTCGGCACGGTCGAGAACAGGAGCGGGCCGAAGGCACGTTGCGGCCAATGATCGAATGGCGCGGATCGCAGTTCACCGCGCTAAAACATAGTCGATGCCTTCCGGCAGCCGGTCGCCGTTAATAGCGTCCCAATTCTGCCGGTCGTGGATGTCGAAGATCTCTTGAAGCTGCATGCTCTGCACCGGCCGCGGCGCCCGGCTTTGCTCTGGGTGTGCATCATACGTCGGTTGTGTCGGGCCCCTGTTGGTCGGCCCCGGCGGGTCCCTTTCGCCGCTGACGAAGCCGCTTTCCTGCGCCTGCGCTTTGACGCGCGAGCGGGTTCACGTGAATGCCATTGGTTAATCCTTTGCTTCGGGAATATTGCTAATCCCGAAGCGCTGGGGAGCAGGCCAATGGAAAGTTTCAAGGTTGAGTTGATGAGCGGCAGGAAGATCGTGCGAAGCGTGCTGGTCGCTGCGCAGAGTCCCGTTCACGCGGTTGTAAAGACAATCCCGAATTCACTGAAGCCCGGCAAGGGACCGGGCAAGCCGTGGATCCGGGTTAGAAACGCCGTCGGCGGAAAAGCTAGTGCGTTTCACGTCGCCGACTGAATGATGCGAATTGCCGGCGCGGTTTTGTGTCACAAAGTTGCCGCGGATATTTCGCCCGAGTGTTCAAAAACAGAAGTTCTTTTGTGCCGCCGTGAAGAATCGGGCGCGAGTCATGATTGGAAAATTGTAACCTTCGTGCTACTTATTGCGACGATCTGTAGCGCGAAGGTGTCAAATGCCCACTCCCTACAATCCTCCATCTGCAGTCAGGCGCGCCCTTCGCAAGCTGGGAGCGGATATCCACGATGCGCGGCGGCGGCGGCGGCTTCCAATGGCGGTGGTGGCCGAGCGCGCCTTCACCTCGCGCTCGACCTTGCAACGGGTTGAGGCCGGCGACACGAATGTCAGCATCGGCATATATGCCGGCGTCCTCCAGGCGCTCGGCCTGCTCGATGGTCTGGGCCAGGTCGCCGATATCGCCAACGACAGCGTCGGCCAGGCGCTGGCCACCGCCGAACTGCCCAAGCATATCCACCTCAAGCGGTCACCCAGGACGCTTCGTGATGGCTGACTTCGAGGTCCATATCGAGCTTGGCGGAGGCACGCGCCCTGTCGGCCTGGCACGAAGCAATCGCGTCCGCGGCACCGAGACGATCCTCTTCGAGTATGACGCCGCATGGGTCGAGGATCCGGACCGGTTCTCCCTGGAGCCAGCTCTGGCATTAACCCGCGGCGCCTTTGCGCCTCCTGCGGGGATGGCGACTTTCGGCTCCATCGGCGACTCTGCACCCGACACCTGGGGGCGACGCCTCATGCGGCGTTCCGAGCGGCGCCTCGCGGAACGTGAGAAACGTGCTGTCCGCACCCTTGCCGAGAGCGACTACCTTCTCGGCGTCGCCGATCAGACAAGGACTTGGCGCGCTACGCTTTCGGTTGGTCGGCGCAGATGTCTATCAAGCGCCGATCCGTGACGGCGTGCCTGCCCTCATCGAACTTGGCCGGCTTGTGCAGATCACCGAGCGAATTCTGCGTGACGAGGAAACGGACGAAGACCTGCAAATGATCTTCGCACCCGGCTCTTCCCTGGGCGGCGCACGACCGAAGTCGTCGGTCGTCGACCAGCATGGTCACCTGGCCATCGCCAAGTTTCCCAAAGAAACGGACGGCTACAGTATTGAGACTTGGGAAGAGGTAGCGTTACGCCTGGCCGGGAAAGCCGGCATCGCCACGCCGCGGAACGGACTGATCGAAGTCGCCGGCAAGCCCGTGATGCTGTCGAGACGCTTCGATCGCAAAGGCGCGGCCCGCTTCCCGTTTCTGTCCGCCATGGCGATGATGGGTGCCAAAGACGGTGAGCGGGGGAGCTATCCGAAGATGGTCGATGCGCTCGCACAACATGGCGCTCAGGGAAAAACCGACGCTCATGCCCTTTATCGCCGTGTCGTCTTCAACGTGCTGATTTCCAATGTCGATGATCACCTGCGCAACCACGGTTTCCTCTGGCTGGGAAAGGCAGGATGGTCGCTCTCGCCCGTTTACGATCTCAACCCTGTGCCGACCGATCTCAAGCCACGGGTTCTGACGACCAACATCGATCTGGACGAAGGCACCTGCTCGCTTGACTTGCTGGAGGCTGCCGCCGGGTTTTTTGCGCTGACGCTCGCGCAAGCGCGAACGATGATCAAGGAGGTCGCCGCAGTGACTGCGGCCTGGCGCGATGTTGCCAGAGCCGTAGGCGCCCGATCGGCGGAGATCAACCGCATGGCGAGCGCCTTCGAGCACGACGATCTCAAGAGGGCGCTGGTAATCTAAGGCTTCTTCAATAGCGCTTCTTGATTGAAGATCGTCTGAATGGGCTGCTGCATGCCGCTCAGGAACGTTATGCTGAAGAGCTACGAGAGGTCAGCGATGATGGTGGTGCGCGACGCACGGTGAAAGCAGATCAGACGCGTCGTGAACTTTCAGGCCTGCTTAGACCAAGGCCATCGGTAGGTATCGGATAATGACCTCGTCCTGCCGGAAAAGGCGCTCCAACTCCGCTCGGCGCCTTCGCCAATCGGGTAGAACGACTTCTTGCGTCATAACCTCGAAGATGACGATCTCGTCCAACTCGGCCTCTTTTCCCTGCTTCCACACCCCTTCGGCGGGCGCCCGAAAATACGCGGTGACGCCTTCGAAGGCATTGGCAAGTTCGCCCTTCACACGGTCGAAGTCTTCCTTGGCGAAGGGCTGGCCGGCGTTGTCGTAGCGGGGAAGCAGGATCTGAACAAGATGCATGCGGCCTCCACGACCGCTAAACGGCTGCGACAGGTACGATGTTCCATTGGACGGCCCATTGCACGGGCCGAATCGCAAACCTGCACGGGGTAAGCTGCCAATCCCGTTCGGATTCGTTTGTGGCTGATGGCCAGGCCCTAGTTTGTACACGGCCACGGGATCTGGGCCCGGTCAGCGTCATCTCCACAATGACGCGACGGCAGCCGGCTCCGATGATCCAGGCCTCGCCGACGGAACGGACCCGCCTTTGAGATGTTCGCCGCAACGCGGGACGTTTTTGCCCAGAGAAAACCCTCGCGGTTGCGACCGGCTTTCTTGGCACTTCAGAGGAAGGCGGCATGACAATCGCGTCGGCATTCAACGACCCGCTTCACCGTCCGCTGGCTCAATCGCCGGATGTAGACAGCGGACCTCCAATGACCCAATCTTGGCCCCGGGAACAAATAGGCGCTTCAAAGAAAGCGCACCGGGTGCTCATGAAACGACGATGGACATTGTATGATCCACGGCTGGCATGGCTGCTGGTATCGCCGGTGCTATTATTGCTGATCTTCTCCTGGTGTTGCCGATCGCCGTAATGGCCGCCTATACCTTCTTCACCTTCGTCACGGCCGGGGTGGAAACCAGCGCGCTGACGACTGCGAACTGGCACGAATTCCTCACCGACAGCTATTATTCCGCCTTCCTTTTGAAGACGCTGCGCGTCGGCGCCATCACGGCGCTGATTTGCGGCGTGCTCGGCTACTTCCCGGCCTATTTCATCTGGGCGACGACATTCAAGCACAAATGGCTGCTTTTGCTTTTGCTCATCGTGCCGTTCTGGATCAGCTTCACCATCCGCACCTTCTCCTGGATCAACATCCTGGGCGAACAGGACGTCATCAATGTTGCGCTGCTGAAAGTCGGCATCATCAACGAACCGTTGCCGATGCTCTACAACGAGGGCGCGGTGATCCTCGGGCTCTTGCACTTCCTGCTGCCCTACATGATCCTCAACGTCTATGTCAGCCTCGAGGGCATCGACCGCACGTTGATCTCGGCGGCCCGCTCGATGGGGTGCACCAGCGCGCAGGCGTTCCGCGAGGTCACGCTGCCGCTTTCGCTGCCCGGCCTGGCGGCGGGCCTGCTGCTCTGCTTCGTGCTGGCCGCCGGCAGTTATGTGACGCCGCAGTTGCTCGGCTCCGGCCGCGACGCGCTGTTCGGCAACCTGATCTACGATACGATCATGGGCGAATTGAACTGGCCGATGGGCGCGACACTGTCGATCGTGCTGTTTGTCGTGCTTGGCTTCTTTGCCGCCATCTACACCCGCTACATGGGCATGTCGCAGATCGTCAAAGGATTGGGCGGATGAAGGCGCGGCGCAAGCAGGAAGGCAAATGGGCCTGGCGGCTGACCGGCTTCGTCACGCTGTGCGTCTATATCTTCATGTCCGCGCCGATCGTGGCGACAGTGATCCTGTCTGTCAACGCTTCGATGTTCGGTGGCTTCCCGATGACCGGCTTCTCCCTGCAATGGTACGCCAAGCTGATGGGAAATGAAGCGGTGCTGACCGCCTTCCGCACCTCGCTGTGGATCGCATTGGTCACGGCCGCCGCGACCACGGCGATCGGCGTGGTCACGGCCTTTGCGCTGGTGCGCTTCGATTTCCCGGGCAACCAGGCGCTGAGCACGCTGGTGATCCTGCCGGCGCTGGTCCCGGAGACCATCCTCGGCGTCGGCCTTCTGGTGCTGATGAAGGCGGTCGACCAGCCGAGGACCATGTTTCTCCTGGTGCTCGGCCATATCATGTTGGCCGTGCCTTATGTGGTGCTGATTGCGCGGGCGCGCATGGTCGCGATAAGGCGCGTCTATGAGGAGGCTGCACTCTCGCTCGGCGCCTCGCGCTTCTCGTCCTTCCGCGAAATCACGCTGCCGCTGCTCATCCCCGCCGTCGTCGGCGGCGCGCTGCTCGCCTTCACCATCTCGTTCGACAACACGTCGGCCAGCCTGTTCTGGCGGCCGGCTGGCGTCGAGACCATGCCCACCCAGATCCTTTCGATGCTCAAAATCTCGATCAGCCCCGAAATCAACGCGCTCGGCACCGTGATGATCCTGGTGACCGTCGGCATCCTGCTGCTCGGCGGGCTCATCCTGCAAAGCCTGACCAGATTGAAAAGACGTGGCCAACCGACGGAGGAAGCACGATGAAAATCACCGACGGCAAACGGCTTGAACGGCTGCACGATCGATACCGCAACGGCGATCTGAGCCGCCGAACCTTCCTGACGCTGACTGCCGCCGCGGCCGCCGCGGCAGGCCTGGACATCCCATGGATGCGGCAGGCGCTCGCCGCGGTCGAAGAGGTCCGCTTCGACGGCTGGGCGGCACGGTGCAGGACGCAATCGACAAATATGTCTTCCAGCCCTACACGGCCAAGACCAAGATCAAGGTGGTCCAGGGCACGTTCGACGACGAGGACGAGATCATCACCAAGATCAAGGCCTCCAAGCCCGGCGACTATCAGGTCATCCATTCCTCGGGCGTCAACTACTACATCAAATATGTGAACGGCGGCCTCACCTCGGAGATCAACGAGGCCAACATCCCCAACATGGCCAATGTGCTGCAGCCGATGATCGATCCGTTCCGCAAGCTGACGCCGAAACTCTCGGCCGTGCCTTACGACTACGGCACCACAGGCATCGCCTACAACACCAAGGTGATCTCGCCAGAGGAAGCCAAGGAAAAAGGTGCCGCACTCCTGCTCGACAAGAAATATGCCGGCAAGGTCGGCGGTTATTCCGACATGACCACGCGCGTCTGGTACGCCGCGCTCGCCACCGGGCAGGATCGCTTTCGGGCTGAAGTATCGTAACGTGCCAAAGCTCGAGATCACGCGCAGGGTCGGCCAGGCGCTCGAAATGGTGCGGTTGCCGGGCAGCGAGAAGAGGCTGCCCTCGCAACTGTCGGGCGGGCAGCAGCAGCGCATCGCCCTTGCCCGCGGCATCGTCTTCGAGCCGCAGGTGCTGCTGCTCGACGAGCCGCTATCGGCACTGGACGCCAACATGCGCGAGGAGATGCGTGTCGAGATCAAGAAGATCCAGAAGCAAACCGGCATCACCGCGATCTTCGTCACGCACGACCAGGACGAAGCGCTCTCCATGTCGGATCGCATCGTGGTCATGAACGCTGGCTCCGTGGAGCAGATCGGAACCCCGCAGGAAGTCTACGAGCGACCCGCCACGGCCTTCGTCGCCGACTTCCTCGGCAAGGCCAACATGCTTGCCGGCACGGTAAGCGGATCCGGCCGGGCAATTGCGGTCCTGCTTGCCACCGGCCAGACGGTCAACGTGGACTGCCCAAGGCCGCTTGCCGGCGGCAGCAAAGTCACCGTCGTGCTTCGGCCACAAAAACTGTCGGTCGGCACGGCATCGAGCGACAACAGACTGTCTGGTCGCGTCGTGTCGTCGTCATATCTGGGCGGGAGCGCGATCTACGAGATCGATGTCGGTGGCACGGCCAGCATCCGAGCCAACGCGCCGATCGTTGGTCGCGTCCTTGGTGAAGGCGAGCCGATCGATCTCGGGTTCGGGCCCGATGACTGCGTTCTGCTTGACGAGCGCGGTCATCGGATCTCGTGATGCAGCCGCGGCGCGCTAGGAGCGCTGGGCAGGCGGAACTCCTGATACATGCCGCGGCGTTGGTAGCCGTTGCAGCGCGCCCTTGCCCGCTGCCCCCGAACCTCATGAGCAGCCTTGTGCCTTCAGCGACCGCACCATACGCACCACAATCGGATCATATGGTCGCTTTTCGGATTTCCGATAATTCATTGTGAAAAGTGCGGCGCGTTCGTCGCAGACCAAAATTGCGCGGACGTAGCGAGATCTCGCCATTCTTGACCCCCGAGTAGCTCGCCCATCCGGGTGCTATGCGTCGATAGGTCAGGCGCCAACCGGCCTTTTCGTCCTCGATCATGCGATGCTCGATCTCGGCGCGAAAACTGGCTTTGCCCAGTCGCGCGCCCCAAACGACCAGAAAGGCATCTCTTGAGCCCTGAAAGGCCGCGCCCTGATCCGAATGCTGCGCCAGGACGAATCCGGGAGGGATATCGAATGTAAAGCCAAGCTGGCGGACACCGAAGGGCTGCCAGGCTTCAGCCTGAAGCCAGGTGGTGTACGAAAGAAAGACTATAAGGCCTAGCAGTAAGCGTCGCATTGCTCTGATTTAGCGTCGGCTAATATGGCGTCCAGATCGAAAGCGGGGCCGCGACGTAAAAATAAGCAGTTCGAAGCTCGAGGGCGAGCGCGTGATCGAAGGAATTGGCACAGACGAGGTTGCCGGGACTGCGACGTTAACGCTGTCGAGACTGAGAGCAAGCAAGTTACGCCGATTCGAAGACGCTGGCCTCACGCCGAGCTTGCACTTACTGGCGCCAGGCATCGACCTCGGCGCTTCGTCGGTTAAACACTTCCAGGGGTGTTGAAGCGCGCACGTCCTGATTGCGATGATCTTACATCAAGCCATGCCCCCGGGCAGATCGCCTTACGCCCTTCGGCTCGGCCGTCATAATCGGGTCATCGACCTTGCCCAATCTGCCGCTCTCCCTGGGAGCGAACCCCATCGACCGTGGTCCCGGGGTTTTCGATCTCAAAGCTTCTTGTTGATTGCCGCGGCGGCCTTGTTGGTGGCGTCCTTGGCCGCCGACTTTGCGTCCCCGACAGTCTTTTGAACCTTGCCCTTCGCTTCTTGCGCACCGCCTTCGGCTTGTAGTCTGTCGTTTCCGACCGCCTTGCCGGCGCCTTGTTTGGCTTTACCCGCCGCCTGATTTGCGAGCCCTTTGGCCTTGTCGCTTGTGCTGCTCATGGCATCCTCTCTTGTCGAGCGCCGATTGTGGCGCAGACAAAGAACGGAAGGTCTCGCTGGAAGTTCCGCCAATGCCCTGGAATCGTGTTTAACCACCTCGGCCAACGGAGCTGAAAAGCCAGCCCTTGTGTCAGGAAGCAGGCCAAGTGTGGCCTCGAGCAGTTCGGCCACCGCCTTCTCTGCCGTCTCGGCCGCCGCATCGGCGAGGTCGATATGGTGGAGAGCTCTGTGCGTTAGCATCGCCAGCCGCGCCTCACGAAAAAGCTTGCCGGTCGTGTTGGCGTTTGCGATGTGAAGTGTTGCGAGTTCCATCAGGGACAACCGCATCCGATAAGGTTGGTTCCGTCGCGTCGCCAATCGAGAACAATGGCTACTGATCTGGCCCCGGCGGCCCGGCTTCTCGATAGCGAGAGTCGGGTCGACCGACCGCATGGGGTCTGTGGACGTGACGGGTCGGAACTGCGCTGACGACGAGAACCCTATCGTGTCGATGAAGCCGGTGCCAGTTGCGCTGGCCCTCATCATAGAATGCAAGCTGCCCATGGTGCCTGTGACGGAGACGTTGACCGTCTTCGTTGACCACGTTGTTATCCTGGTTGGTGTTGTAGTGCTTATGGTGGGTCTTCAGGACCACGTAAGCCTCAGCTGCGGACGCTGCTGGCACGGTAAAGGTCAGCGCAAGAGCGCACAAAATTACAAATTTAATTGGGAATTCTCCGAGCTCCCGATCGGACGACCCACAACGCAGAACAGGCATGTTGGTTGCCATCCGGCACAGCGCCACTCCTCACGCCGGCACGCTTTTCCGGACAAATCAGCGTATCAACCGCGCTGCGCGCAGCGCATCTTCGATGATCTTGGAAATCCCGCTCGCCGGACCGCGCGCACTGACGCGCTCTCGGGTGTGGGATCGGTACGGACTGCCCGCGGTTTTTCCTTCCGCGCAAAGGACTGCAATGCGGCGCCCGAAGCGGCCTTCGCCTCGGCTTTGCTTCGCGCGTCCGGCTTCGTCAATTCCCAGAAGCGGGCCGTGTGGCGTGTCGAGGAAATCCCGACATCCAGCATGAACGGCCCTGCTTTGCCGAGACCATCGCCGCCGCCGGTTTGCAGGGGCGTTCCATGGCCCATGCCGGCAATGGTGAACATCTCGACGACGTCGCGCCCTTTGCTGTCGGACCAGACCTTCCGCGTTTGGCCGCCGACCTTCTCTAGGCGTGTCGGCTTTTCGCCGAGATTGTGCACGCTTTGCCACTGCGCCAGCACTCCGCATTGGCTGGCACGACGGTCGTGTCGTTCGAACCGTGCCATACCGAAATACGCGGCCACGGACCCTTGTGCGGCGAGGCCGCCCGCAACAGCCGCTGGAGGTCGGCTTGGGACGGACCGCCATGGCCGCGCATTCCGGGTCACGAGTCGCTAGAGCCAGAAGATGGCGCGACCATTCTCGAATTCAGAAAGCGGCGGCGACCAGAGTAAGAAACCGCGACCGGAGTAGATGCATTTGAAAGGTTGTCGCGCTTCGCAACCGCGCCATTTCGGCAGAGCGCAACTTTTGTACTTTCATCGCGTTTAGGCGTCGCAAAACGTGGGAGGGTATGATGCAAGGCACGAAGACCGGTGGGCCGTCTTTGAGAGAAGCTTACGACCCAGTCGAGTTCGCTGAAAAACACGGGCTCTCGATCGAGCAGGCCAAGGTGGTGATCAATGCCAATGGCCCGTCGAGGCAAAGGTGCGACGTCGGCGCTGAGGTTTTTCTGCGCGCTTTGGAATCGCATAGATCGCGTCCAAATTCGCGCATCAAGCGACCTCACGCTGATACAGTCCGATTTGGATGAAAGGCGGGAAGGATTGCTTGCATGCTTCTGACAGACAACGGCGCTGCGCTACGGACGGATTTCAGATTTTGCCGCTCCGAGCGATGCAGTAAAGGCGGCAATCGAACTCTCTGGCCCGCAAGCGCAGACCGCAGTCGCCTACTGCGATTTGGATGCTCGCTTCGACGGTCGGTCGGCCGATTTCCGTTTCTGGAGTTCAGTCTGCCGAGAGCTTGCCGGCGCCATTCATTGAGCCGGATGCTCGGAGCCAAAAGAAAAGCCCGCCACGGCAGCGGGCAGTCTGGCTGAGATTTGCCCCAGCTAGTTTCGCTCGCACCAGCCAATATATGTTTCTTACCGAGTATGAAGGCACCATCTCAGAGGGTCACAAATTTGGGTTCACCTTGCTTGGGGGGCCTGCGATGGAATGCGCATGCCTCGCCTTGAAGTGGTCGGGGCCTGCGGAGAATGGTTTGTCTGCTAGTGGCCGATGACGAAGAACTTACCCGCTATTTTGGTTTGAAACGTCCGGCCAGCGGATACGGCTGGGACTTGCCGAGTTCAAGCGGCTGTAGGAATAATGAGATGCCCCTCTCGGAGAGCCTGCACTGAGTTGAAATGGAATTTCGATGCTCGCACTGCGGATGATCAGCGTCCTGGGCGCTGGTTTCAGTATGCCGCTCAACATCGTTGCTTCGGCTGCCATCACCTCACGCATCTCACTTACCCGCAGAAACTGGCATTGTTCGAGAGATACGCCAAGCTTCTGAAAACGGGCTTCGTGGCAATGACGACGATGGTGCCACCGAGCGGGCCGGGCTGAGTGTGCCGACGAAAGAAAAAAGCCCGCCACCATGAGGCAGCGGGCGAGTCTGAGTGGGAACACACGCACCGATGGGAGACGGTGCAGCGCCGAAAGCGATTGGACGCGCAAATGTTCCACAGACACCTGCAGGCCCCAGCTTGGTATCGTTCCGTACCGTTCCGAGAAGGGAACATGTCTACGCATTTGAAGTTCGGAAGCGTCTTCCCACCCCTGCCGTCCGAACGCATCGCCAATCTAGCATCAGCTTCTACGTGAGCCTTTGGTCTTGCGCCAGTTGCGACCATGGACCCACCCCGGAACGTAGGTCCGTTGTTTCCGTTGGTCGAAATGACGTTGGCAGATACCGACGGTCAATCAACCAGGCAACAGGAGGAATTCCACATGGTCCGCAAGATACTGACTACGGTGGCGACGGCTGCTCTCATGTCGACGGCGATCTGCACCGCCGGTGCATACGCTGCAAATACCAGCAAGCCCGCTGCCCAGACGGAGGTCGTTGCCCCGGTCGCGGAAGGCAAACTCGTCTCCAAGATCATGGGAGCCGCCGTCTATGACAGCACAGCCGATGACGCGACGAAGATAGGCGATGTCAATGACATCGTCCTGGACAAGGACGGGAATGCCAAGCTCGTCGTCATTGGCGTCGGCGGTTTCCTTGGCGTGGGTGAGAAGAATGTCGCCTACGACTTCGGCAAGCTTGAATGGATCAACAAGAATGGAGATCGTTGGTTAGTCGCAAAGACGACCAAGGATGAGCTTAAAGCTCAGCCCAATTTCGATACTAAGGCTTACGACACTGCGGCCGCCTCCACGGTCCAGCCGGCTAGCACGGACAGCCAAGCGGCTACGAGCAAAACCGACACGACTCCGACGGCCTCGATCGACAAGACGACCCTGACCGAAATGCCGTCAGACAAAATCAGTGCGGCTAATCTGATCGGAACAAACGTCTACGGCGCTGATGACGCGAAAGTCGGCGAGATCGGCGATGTAATCCTTACCGGTGACAAGAAGGTCGACTCGGTAATCGTTGATGTAGGCGGCTTTCTGGGCATTGGCGAAAAGAAGGTCGCCGTCGGTATGGAGAACCTCAAGGTCATGACCGATAAGAACGGCAACCGTTACCTCTATACGAATTTCACCAAGGACCAGTTGAAGGCGCAAACTTCCTACGATAAGGCCACCTACGCCCAAAACCGGGACAAGCAGCGCATCATCCTCAACAAGTAAAAGTCATCGCGAAGCGCTGGCCTGCGCAGCCGGCGCTACGCCTGACAACCGCAGGAGCCGGGTTTGAAGTTAGTCGACGAGGTCCGTCATAGCTCTGAAGATATCAGCGACCTCGTCCTGTCTGATGTCGTTTCCGCGCTTCATCGACGAGTTAGGGTCAGCCACGAATTCGACATTCCCTATACTGCTGGGTATAGCAAGGATGCAACGACGATTTATATCGACCGGCATCTGCCACGCACCATGAGGTGGAGAGGCAAGGACATGCGGCTCGAACCGTTTCTGGTGTGCCACGAAATTGTTGAAAAAACTCTTTTGGACGAGTTGCGACTTCATTATCTGCACGCTCATCAAATCGCCTCGCGCGTCGAAAGAGACGCGGTCAGAGGGGCAGGCCTGACTTGGCGGCACTATCAAAGCGTGATCAAGGGCCATGAGAAAGCGATCGATGAGGAACAACTTCGCTGCGTGCCAGGCGATTTAGACCTCACGCCTTACAGAGATCTGAAGGATTACCCTTTGCTCCAACGACTAATCCAAGCATCGCAGTAGCTGATTGCATGGGAGTTTCCAGGCTAGCGAGACAGCGGAAAATCAAGGCAGGCGCACAGTCAAATTTTCTCGGCAATGGAACTTCCCCACCGATTGCAGGTTCACTGCATAGGGGACGACTGAGGCCCAGCCGGCCTGTGCAATCTGCAGGCAAGCGCCTCGCCAACAGGAGACGGCCATGAAACATCAGACACTTGAAGAACTGCAGGAGGTCGCGAACGTCGAAGCGTCCTTTCCGGCCATGACGCGGCGTCAGCGTTTGGAACATTGGGCCATGCTGCTCGAACGAAACCCCGAGCGGTGTCTCGCCGCCTTCCCCGGGACGGAATACATGACCTTGGATGTGCGCGACAAAGCCCAGGACGTGGGCTCCGCGCTCAGCATCGCTTCCGCCGATCCAATGCTATGCGCGCAGGGATTGAAGAACGATACATATGGCGAAGCCAAGCGTTTCTTCGAGCTAGCGGATTGGCAGTTGCACGCTATCGTTTGCCATTGTCATGTCGGCGGGACGATGAAAGCCGGATGGGCCGCGGTTCAAGTCCGGTCTGCCATCAACACGGAAGGCAAGGTTTTCAGAAAATTGCGCGAAGCGATAGCGCATTGGCCGGTATTCCGCATCTTAACTCATGCGAGGGAGTGAGAGACGCCTCAGGGAGCTTGAAAAGGCTACCGGAAGAGGTCCAAGCATGAACGGCTGAACATTTTTGGACCTGACATCGCTAACTGTGACAAAAACGGGCGAGCGTCGCCCGTTTCCTTTGCCCACCGAGCTAGTCGTAGGTCAATCTCCTCGGAAGTAGCCCCCCTGAGATCGCAGGATAGCGGTGATTACTATGTATCTCGTCCAAATCCGGTAAGTTGCGTTCGTGTTCGGTGCAGAATGCATTCGCCTAAACACCTATTGGATCATGGAAGCCCAGTTGTCAGACTAAGAGCGACGCGATGAAGTATGATTTCAACGATCGAGACGCCCACATCGTCGGATCGGCTTTGGCTTATGCCATCACTGTCATCGAGGCCCTTCCGAAAGAGCTAGCCGCCCTGAGTGACCAAGCGGACATGAAGGCGATGCTGGACGAAATGATTTCGCAGGACAACGAACTTGCTCGCTACATCGACCGTGCGCGGAAGCATGTCGATGCGCTGTGTCTATAACAGAAACACGCCCCGAGGCCGCATGTCGGCGAAAAGCACAAAGAAGCCTGCGAATAGGAAAGCCCCAGCGCTGCGGGGGATCAGCGCTAGGGCTCTTTGGGTATGTACGCTTTACCGTCATGACCTAAGGTTAGGCTGCGTTGTCGCGTCGCTTGGATGGTCGTCAGAAAATCGAAGAGTCCCGGAAGGTGCTTTCGCTTTCGATGACATTCGCTCGGCTTCTTCGACGGGATCTTTGCTATCTACTCTGTTGGCGTACAGTAACCTGTTTCAATGCACGGATTTATATTGTCAAAACATGGAATGGCAATAAGCAGAGCGTTACGTGACTCTTTCGTATCTCCCGCGTCCATCTGCAACATTCTCGGCCCGCAGATCGAAGCTGATGGCCATCCCTTATCCTGCCACTGCGTTTACGATCAGATCAACCAGCTCTTTATCATTGCATTCGCAGGTAGGGAGCCGATTTCGAAATGTCGGCAATCAAACGGCTGTCGAGATGATGTCGCTCCGGTAGTCAGAAAGCGCATGCGTTTCGAGGCTGATAACGTTCTCTTTCATATGGCTGCACATGCGATTGCCCCTCCACCACGGCGGCAGAGTCCCGTGCAGGTGTTCTAGGTACCGACGCACCCCGGCAGCGTTGTTCCCGAGGGCAAGGGTCTCGCCATGGACAGCGCCATCGGCGGCGTCCAGACCTGGGCCAATGCCTTCGCGCTGAGCGGCTTTCTCACCGAGGGCATCACCTTCCTCGGCTATGCCTATCTGACGGAGCTGGCGCAGCGCCCGGAATACCGGGTGATCGCCGAGACCATCGCCAGCGAAATAACGCGCAAGTGGATCCGCTTCACCGCCAACGATGGCGACGACAAGACCGAAAAGATCAAGGAGCTGGAGGCCTAGTTCAAGCGCCCCAAGGTGCGCGACCTGTTCTGCCGCGCGGCCGAGCAGGATGGCTTCTTTGGCCGCGGTCACATCTACATCGAGACCGGCGACACCGATATCCGGACGAGCTGCAAAAGCCGATCGGAACGGGCTGGGACAAGCTCAGCATCGCCAAGTTCGCGAACAGGCCGATCGAGGCGCTGCGCACCGTCGAGGCGGTCTGGTGCTAGCCGACGTCCTACAACTCGAACGATCCGCTCAAGGACAACTGATCTCGGCCCGACAGCTGGTATGTGCAGGCCAAGATCGTCCACACCACGCGGCTGATCACCTTCATCGGCCGCGAAGTGCCCGACCCGTTGAAACCGACCTATTCATTCGGCGGCCTGTCGCTGTCGCAGATGATGAAACCCCCATTCCGGTTCACCTGCTGCCCGCCTATGCCGACCTCGGCTACAAGCAGGGCCAGTTCCGGCACGCCGAAAGGGCCGCCGCCGAGGTTCTGTCGCTACCCATGTTTCCGGAGTTGACGGAGCAGCAGCAGGACGTGGTCGTGGCCGCGGTGATGGAATTGCAAGCAACCGTTGAGCGGGCGCCGCTCACGCGGAAACGGGCCTGAAAAGGCGCCTCGAACCGATGACAGGGAAATACGATGAAACTTGAAGGCTCTCGCATTCTGGTGACCGGCGGCTGCGGCCTGATCGGCTCGACCACCATCGATCTGCTGCCGAAGGAGCACGCGCCGGAAAAGATCGTCATCCTCGACAACCTGGTCCGTGGCAGCCTGCAAAACGTCAAGGACGCCCTGCAAGACCCGCGTGTCGAACTTGTCGAAGGCGACATTCGCGACATGGCGGCTGTCCACAAGGCCACCGACGGCATGGACGCCGTCATCCACATGGCAACCCTGAGGGTGATCGCCTGCGCCGCCGAGCCTCGCGAAGCCCTCGGCGTCATGTGCGACGGCAGCTACAACGTCATTGAGGCCGCCCAGGCCAAGGGCGTGAAAAAGATCTGCGCGGCCTCCTCCGCATCGGTCTACGGCTTGGCCGACCTGTTCCCGACCGAAGAGAGCCACCACCAGTACAACAACCGCACCTGGTACGGCGCCAGCAAGGTCATGCTGGAAGGCCTGTTGCGCTCGTTCCACGACATGTACGGCCTGCCCTATGTGGCCCTGCGCTATTTCAATGTGTACGGCCCGCGCATGGACCTGCACGGAAAGTATACCGAGGTTCTGATCCGCTGGATGGACCGCATCGACGCCGGACAGCCGCCGCTGATCCTCGGCGACGGGTCCGCCACCATGGACTTCGTCTATATCGAGGACATCGCCCGAGCCAACATCCTGTCGCTGCTGTCGGTTGTGGAAGACGACGTGTTCAACATCGCCAGCGGCGTGGAAACCAGCCTGAACGACCTGGCCGCCTCGCTCCTGCGCGTGATGGGCTCCAACCTTCAGCCGGGGAGTATGGACCCGAGCGCAAGGTGAACCCAGTCTCGCGGCGCCTGGCCGACACGTCGAAGGTGCAGAAAATGCTGGGCTTCAAGGCGACCGTCGACCTCGATGAGGGCCTTGCGCGCCTGGTCGAATGGTGGCGCGCCAAGCGCGGGCAGGTGACTGAGGATCCGCTCGCGCGGCTGCGAAGCTCTCCTGACAGGCTTCACACGCCGCCTGCGCGCGACGCCGGCCTTGCCCTGATGGGGATCGCGCGCGCCGGATGACGCTTAAGCTCGCCGCCGCGGCTGGTCACAGAACCTCGCCGGCATCGACCCAGCGCACGGATCTTGCTGGCACTCTTTGCGAAGCCGCCCTCACGGATTAAGGATATCGGGCGCGCGAAAAACCAGGCTCGCTGGAGCGGCCGGGCATGGGCCAGCATCTCCATCAGCAACCCTTGGACCGCGGCGAACCGCCCACAGGTCCAGACCTTTGAATAGCAATGCTGGGCTGGCAAATGCTGCTGACTTCAGCAACTGAACCTTGCCTCCTTGCAGCAGTCGGTGAATGCGGCGCCGACCGTTGGCCATATTAGTGATGTTTAGGGATCATCTGCTGCGGTCCCCAGCAAGTTTTCGATGTCTTGAGAAGATACCGGCTTGCTGACGTGATAACCTTGCATCTCATCGCAGTTGTTTTTGCGCAGAAACGCCACCTGCTCGTCAGTCTCGACCCCCTCCGCAATCACTTTCATATTGAGTTTTTGACCGAGTGATATGACGGCACTCGCCACCGCCTGATCGTCCTCGTTTGTAGCGACGTCGTCGATGAAGGACTTGTCGATTTTCAGCCGTGCGATTGGAAACGTCTTGAGAGCACTCAGGCTTGAATACCCCATGCCAAAATCGTCGATCGAAATCTGAACCCCGAGTTCTTTCAGCTTGTTCATCGTTGCGACTGCCAGAGCGACATCCTGCATGATCAGGCTCTCCGTCAGCTCAAGCTCGAGGTAGCAGCCCTGCAGGTCGCTTTCCCTCAGCGCGTGAACGACACGTTCGACCAGATTCCTTTCACTAAACTGGCGTGCCGAAACATTCACGGACACGGTGATCGGCTTCAATCCGATGTCCTGCCAAGCCTTGTTCTGCCGACACGCCTCGTGCAGAACCCAATCGCCGATGGGCACGATCAGACCTGTCTCCTCGGCCGTGGGAATAAAGCCGACCGGCGGCATCGCGCCTTGTGTTGGATGGTTCCAGCGTATCAGCGCCTCTACCGCAAAGATCTGCCCGGACCGGAGGTCCACCTGCGGCTGATAGACGAGCTCGAACTCTGATCGCGCCAGCGCATTGCGTAGCTCTTCCTGCAACAAGAAGCGTTCGTGGGCTCTGGTGTTGAACTCGGGGGCGTAGAACTGAAAATTGTCGCGTCCTACCGCTTTCGCCCGATACATTGCTGCATCGGCGTTGGCCACAAGGCTTTCCGGAGCTATGCCGTCCTTGGGATAGTTTGCGATACCGAAGCTTGCTGTCGCCCTTACGCAATGGTCTCCGAATTGAAGCGGCTCAGCGATCGCTGCGCGGAGATTCTGTAGGGTTTCTGCAATGAGGTCGACGTTCTTCGGTTGATCTGAAAGCACGAGGACGAACTCGTCACCGCCAAGGCGAATAACCGTATCGGTCGAACTGATGCATGCCGCCATGCGTTCGGCGACTGTTTTGAGCAGCCTGTCACCCGCGTTGTGCCCAAGCGTGTCATTGATGAGCTTGAAATTGTCGAGATCGATGAAGACGATCGAAACCCAGCGATCATATCTCCGGGCGTGTAAAATCGCTTGTGAAAGCCGGTCCTCGAGCAAGGCCCGATTGGGCAGTCCGGTAAGCACATCATGGTTGGCCATGAAGTGGATTTGATCTTCCGCCCTCTTGCGCTCAATGGCGATCCCGGCGATGCGAGTGGTAAAGTCGATCAGACGGGTCTCGGCCTCGGCTGGCTCGCGAACGGTCATGGAGTACATAGCAAAGACACCCAGAACTGCGCCTTGGTGCGAGATGATCGGGGTGGACCAGCAAGAGCGGTAACCGTACTCCGCCACCAGATCCCGGTAATCTTCCCATAGAGGATCTCGCATGATATCGGCAACGACAACGGGTTCGCGTCGAAACACAGCGGTCCCGCAAGACCCGACCTTCGGTCCTATAGCCACTCCATCGATGGCACGAATATACCCCTTGGCCAAGCTCGGCGCGGCGCCATGCCGGAGATGCTTGCCCTCCTTGTCGAGGAGCAACACAGAACCCAAGATCCCGGTGAGTTGCGATTCCATCAAGCGCATCAGGCTGTCCAGCACGTCGTCCAGCGGTGCGCCGGTCGCAATCATCTCGAGAATCTGCGCCTGCCCGGTACGGAGCATGTCTTCCCGCTTTCGGCCTGTTATGTCGTGAGCAATGCCGACCAGACCAAGAACTTCATTTCGCTCGTTGCGCAACGGTACCTTAGTTGAGGAAAGCCATTTGCCTGCGCCTGAGGGATCAACGACAAATTCTTCCTCATCGATCATCGGCTGCCCGGTTTTTAGAACATTCAATTCGTCGGATCGAAATTTGCCCGCAAGCTCGGGGGCATGAAGATCGAAATCGGTCAATCCAATCATGTCGCGGGTGTTTTCCCGTCCGCTGTCGGCTGCAAGCGCCCTGTTGGCGACAATGAAGCGGCTTTCCGCGTCCTTGACCCATAGATAATCGGGAACCCAGTCGATCAACGTCTGCAGCGATATCCGCTCGTCGACCATGTGGCGCGTGGCGATCAGTTCGGTGATGTCCTCATGGGTGGAAACCCAACCGCTGTCTGGCATAGGGTGATGATAGACTTGCACTGTGCGTCCATCCGCAAGATCGGCAGTCCAGGTTTGCGAGACTGCCCCTGAATTCACTGACCTGGCCAAAGCGAGATATTCGTCGACCGACATTGCCGATGTGCCTGCGGCGGTGCGCTGCACCACGATGTCGCGTAATGTGATGCCGGGCACCAGACGGTCAGGCGAGAGACGGTAAATCTCGGAGTACCGGCGATTCGATAGTATTAATCGCTCCTCAGCATCGAACAGACAGATGCCCTGGGAGATGTTGTCAATGACGGTGACAAACCGTCGGGCCTGAGCCGTGAGATCTTGAAGTTTGGCTTCCAAATCGGAACTGGGGCCGGCGTGAGAAGTCCGCGCCAACTTCGCCAGCGCAGCAATTGCGGCCGATTCCGAAACTTCTGTCGGATTCTTCGCTGATTTTGCCACCAAGCTGTGTTCCTCCGGTCTGGGTGCTCCCTCCGAAAGCACAAAGCGAATTAAGACTAGTGCGTAATCGTTATTGAAGACTCACCAATCGCAGATGAATTGGACAAAGTTTGTCATGCGACGCGGTCCCAGGGAGGGGGATACCCCTATGCTGCCCGGTTCTGTAGAGGTCTGACGCCAACGGCTCGGCTGCCGGTCCGTCGATCATCTGTTCGATCCGGCAAAGGCAGCAGGGATTCCTTTTGAAAAATGTGCAAGCTTCAGCGTTAGCTATTGCTAATCGTCCCAGACAGCGCACTGTTGCCGCCATGGTAGCTAGGCACGTTGAGATGGTTCTATTTGAGCAGTCGATCGCGAACGCCGATGGCATCCAGCGGCCGTTTCCCGACAGGGTGCAAGACGCTGCGGAGAAAACTGCAGGCTCTGTTCTGTTCGATGTACGCGTCGACGATGACGTCGAAATCCAACAATGGCAGCAATCGGATACGCAGACGCCGAAGCGGCGATCATCGTGCTCGAGAAGAACGGTCAATTGCGATGCGCCTCGGTGAACGGAGACGCCTCGCTTTTGGTCGCTGACCTTGCTGTCTGGGAATCGTCGCCGTTGCGCGAACGCGTGCTGTCCGACTGCCGCGGTACGGCAATCATCCTGCTGGCGAAGCTTCGCCGATCTGGTCACCTCAAGTAACCAGAACTGGGCCCGCTGGTCGCGCGCATCAGCCAACCAACACGGTGGTACCGCGCGCCGCCTGTTTCTGTCGCGGCCGACCGGCGCGGCGCATTGCGAACCAAAAGCCAAGAAGACGACTAGTTCCCACCAGCGGTCCCTCCATGGCGATATGAACGCGCCGCTGGGGACCGAAAGCTGCCATTCGGTATGCTTCTTTAATCAATTTGGCCGAAATGCTTATTAACTTGTTGAGAAATAGTGATTATTCAAGCCTCTTGAAGTGACGGCGAAGCGGCCTGCCATTCTAGACCTGTCGCCTGCAAGGGTTGGCCGGCGCGCGCCGGCCCCGAAACATCGACAGCCAACCCGTTCCGCCTTTTAGAGGCCAACGCACCTGCCCCTTTCAGGGTTCCGAGGAAGCGCAGGTGCGAGACATGGATCATTTTGCCATTTCGCCGGTTAGGCGTCGCGGCGGTTTTAGGCTTGAGCGGCTTCAGCCAATACGAGGTCGAAAATGGGCAAGAGGAAGTTGGAATCGGGGAACAATGAACTGCAGCGGGTGAGCGCCGGCGTCGTTTCCGAGGCGAGCTACTTCGCCCGCAGGTGCGGATTGACCACTGAAGAAGCGGTAGCGCTGATGATCGCGGATCATGGTTTTCTCAAGAGCGAGACAGTTCCGATCAAGAAGTCCAAGCATCATCGAAAAGTGCCGAGATGAACAATCCTGTCGAGGCGGCAAGCGCAACCGATCGGAATAGCCCGAACGAACCGCTTGCCGGGGAACAAAGGTGCTCGCTGCTTGTTCCGCTCCCACCCCGATTGAAGCAAAGGAGCTTGGGATCATGAACACACGTACATTGCTTGCATCGCTGACATTGGCATCGGCGGTGACGTTCGCACCGCCCGCCTTCTCTGCCGACGACGCGCAGACGTTCGTCAACAAGGCAGCCATCGGCGGAATGTTCGAAGTCGATTCCAGCAAGATCGTGCAGGACAAGGCCAAGGATCAAAAGGTCAAGGATTTCGCGCAGAAGATGATCGACGATCACGGCGCGGCCAACGCCAAGCTGCAATCGATCGCCGGCGAGCAGAAGTTGCAGGTGCCGGCCGAACCCGACGCTGCGCACAAGAGCGACCTGGAGAAACTGCGGAACACCTCGAACGGCTTCGACCAGCCTTACGTTGAGATGCAGCGCAGCGCCCATGCCGATGCCGTCAACCTGTTCCAGTCCTACGCCAAGGACGGCGATAATGCGACGTTGAAGGCCTTCGCGGCCGAGACGCTGCCGACACTCAAGATGCATCAAGACATGATTGAAAAGATCGCCTCGGCGATGCCGTCGACGGCGGACGCAGGCATGCCGGCCGTCAAGTCGAGCTCGAGCCCCAAACCGGCTGCGCCGGTCCCAGGCGCCAACAGCTTCACCGAGACGCAAGCCATGAACCGCATCCAGGACGCTGGCTATAGCGACGTTTCGTCACTCGCCAAGGACGGCCAGGGCATCTGGCGGGGCCAGGCGAAGAAGGACGGCAAGAGCACGTCCGTCGCGCTTGATTACCAGGGCAACGTTTTTGCCGGCCAGCAATAAGTCACAACGAGGAGAGATCACGATGCAAACCATCACCGCACTGTTCGACGACTATGACGACGCTTCCGACGCCGTAGGCGAGCTCGAGTCCATAGGCGTGCCGGCTGCCGACATCAGCATTGTCGCCAACAATGCCGATGGCCGGCACCAGACTGCCGCCTCCCCAGCCAGTGAGGACGCAGCCGGTGGCGCCGGCATCGGCGCCGTGGTCGGAGGCGCCGGTGGCTTGGCGACCGGGTTGGGCGCGATGGCCATTCCAGGGCTCGGTCCGATCGTTGCGGCTGGCTGGCTGGCGGCGATGGCGGCAGGCGCGGTCGCAGGCGCCGTGGTGGGCGGCGCGGCTGGCGGCATCATCGGCGGGTTGACCGATGCCGGCGTGCCCGAGAACGATGCTCATGTCTATGCCGAAGGCGTTCGCCGTGGCGGCACGCTGGTGACGGCGCGCGTCGATGACGATCTTGCCCCGGAGGCACGGGAAATCCTGAACAGCTCCGATTCCGTCGATATTGGCGAGCGCCGCGGCGAGTATGAAGCCGGCGGATGGGCAGCCTTCGACCCGGCTGCCGGAACCTATTCGGCCGACGACATCGAACGGGATGCCGCGCGCCGCCGCGGCGCGTGACCTATGCGGCGGCCGGATATCAGCCGCCGCGTAAGACCAGAAAGACGCAGACATGAAACGTGTGCTGATGCCGCTGATATTTACCGCCGCAGTCCTATTGTTTGGCTATGGCGCGTCCCTTTACGTCGAAAAAGGCTGGCCGACGTCGCCGTTGAAACGGGCTCCGGAGCAGAACCAGGGCGGCAACGCGCCACAGGATACTTCGCCAGCGGCCGGCATCCACAAGAACCCGCAAGACAGCAACAAAATGCCCGGCAATCAGTGATGACGCGATCGAGCCGGGCTTATCAGAGCCGGGCTCGACTGGCATCAAAAACGCTCGACGAATTTGTTGACCGGCTGGTGGCGCCGTTCTGGGTTATGTCCTGATGCAGGAAGACAACGTTGTTGCCGTCGAGAATGCGGAAGAACTCGTCCAATTCGATAGTTCCAACGGGCCGTGCGGAACTCGGGAAAGAGCGCCATTCTGCGGGTCGATTTCGGCGAGGAAGACGTTGGTTCGACCGCGATAAAGGACGCCCCGCCGGAGGCGCCCAACAACCCGCGCCCCACGCTATCGACCAAGGCAGCTGATTTTTCTTGGAGCTCGGTGACGCGTCGGTCAGCAACCATCGGCAGGCCTGGACTAAACAGCTAGACTAACGCAGCGTGGTTTCGCCGGGGGCGTGTCGCCTTGCTTCCGGCGGGACCAGGCGACCTGAATTGGCGCGCCAGCCCCTGACGAACTCCTCCAGATAGGGGAGGAATTCAAACAGCACGATCACGATCATCACCGCCGCGATATAGCTCACCGGCAATTGCTGCTGTTTCCAGGTGATGTCGTAACGCGCCGGCTCGTTGCCGAAGCCGAACAGCGCCAGGAACTGGCCCCAATGCAGCGCGACGACACTGATGATGCCCATCAGCGGAATCATCTCCAGAAAACTGTGAACATGCTGCTCAACGGGCCCGACCGTTCGCGCCGTGGTGGCATAGCGCACGTCCCACATTGCCGTTGCCTCGTGAATGAGGAAGGCGACGATCATCACGGCTATGATCAGTGCGTTGACCTCGAGGAACATCGCCGCCAGCAACGGCACACCCACTTCCGCGAACATCAGCAGATGGATCAGCGATTCCTTCGCGCCCGTCGTGGTCTCTATGTGCGTCGCGCGGTGGCAGAGCCAGTCGGCAAAGCCGGCGACCAGCCAGACCGGCAGCACGAAATACATCAGGATCAGTACCACCGGATCGGCGAGCACTCACTCTCCTTCCGGTTTCAACCGTTTCTCGGCCAGCGCCGCGACAACATCGGTGAGGCCATCGGCGGCCACCGGCTTCTGTACCACCGGTACGGCGGCGAATCTGGCCGGGATTTCGGATGTCCCATAACCGGTGACGAAAGCGAAGGGAATGCTCTTTTCCTGCAGGGACTCAGCGATCCGGTAACTCGTTTCTCCGTTCAGCTGTATGTCGAGCAGCGCGGCGTCGATCTTTTCCCGCGCGATGTGGTCGAGGGCTGCCTTCACGGAAGGCACAGGTCCGACGACACGATGGCCCGCACTTTTCAGACTCGCTGCGTGGTCCGCGGCGATCAGCCACTCGTCTTCCACGATCAGGATGCGCAATGCGGCTGCCAAACTCAGGTCTTTCGGTCGAGCGGAACGGAGATGCGTACTCTCAAACCCGCCGGATCGAAAAAGGTTTCCGCTGTTCCACCCAGACGGTATTCGATTTCGCCCTTCACCAGCGACAGGCCAAAGCCGCCCTGTTTCGGGTCGACGACAGGCGGGCCATCGATTTCCGTCCAGGTAAGGCCAAGGTTGTGATCGCGAAGCGACCATTCGATATCGACTTTGCCGCCTTGTTCACTGAGGGCGCCGTATTTGGCCGCATTCGTTGCGAGTTCATGCATCGCCATGCTGAGCGACAAGGCTTGCTGAGGTCTGAGCTTGATCGACGGGCCGGAGACCGAAAAACGTTGCGGGTCGAAGGGCGCCGCCTCCTGGATGACCAGTTCCGCGATCGACACTTCCGTCCAGCCCTCGCGCGATAGCATCCCGTAGGCGCGGGCCATGGCATGGAGCCGCCCAAGCAGAGCGGCCGAGAATTCCTCCTTGGTCGAACAGGTTTCGACGGTGCGGTTGGTGATGCTGGTGACGACAGCCAGCATGTTCTTGACGCGGTGGTTCAACTCCGAGATCAGCACCTTTTGGTGCTCCTCGGCTTCGGCGAGTGGGGTTACGTCGACCAGCGTCACCACCACGCCGTGGATGCGCGCGCCCTTGTCGCGATAGGGAATGAGCCGAACCATGTGGTAATGGCCCCGCACATCGCGCGCCAGATGGTGGATGACCGGCTCGCCGGTCTCGAAAACCTTCTCGATGTGGCTGCGCATTTCCGGATAATCGAGCTGGTTGGAAAGCTCCGTGAGCGGGCGTCCGACATCGGATGGGCGCAGATTGAAGAAGGATGAAGCCGCTGGCGTGAAGCTGCGGATCACCAACTCGCGGTCGAGGAACACGGTTGCGATGTCGGTGCTCTCGAACAGGTTTTTCAGGTCGCTGTTGGCGTGGTCTAGTTCCTCGATTTTGCCGGACAGCTCGGCATTGATCGTGTTCAGCTCCTCGTTGAGGGACTGCATCTCCTCTTTCGAGGCCTCGAGCTCCTCGTTGGTCGACTGCGCCTCCTCGTTGACGGAGACCAGTTCCTCATTGGAGGACTTCACCTCCTCCAATGCCGTCTCGTACTCCTCGATGGTCGATTGCAGACGCTCGCGCGTTTCGCGCAGGTCGCGCTCGAGATGGGCCAGGTCATCGGGAGAGCTGCTGCCGCGCTCGGCGTCCGACTTGTCGCGGGACGGTCCGACCGACTGGAAGAGCACAAGGTAGAACGGCTCGCCGCTACCGCGGTCGGGCAACGGCTCGACCGTGATGTTGACGAGCTGCACGCGGTCGTCCTCGCCATCGACGGCGACGTTCTCGCGCAGCACGATTTGACGCGTCGTCACGGCCTCGCGCAGCGCGGCGCGCAAATCGAGCCGCAGACCGCGCCGGGCCATGCCGAGCAGGTTGCGGCTGGGTACGCCCTGGGGCGGTTCGAGATAGCGTCCGGTTCGCGCCGAATAGTAGACGACGTCGCCTTCCGCATTGACCACGACATGCGGTGGCGCGTGGCGTTCCAGAACCTGGGATTCGACGGATTGCCGCAGCGGATAGCCGGCGAGTTCGCCTATCCTGCCTGGTCGCCCATCGGACAGGAATGGAACCCCCGGCTGCTTTCGCCGACCAGCAGCGGCAGGCGCGACTTTGGCAATACATCCTCGCGCGCCCTGAAGACACGTTGCTTTTTGTCGACGGTCGCGAACAGGTCAGTGTGCTGGCCGATGCTTTCCGAGGTGCCGAGGAAGAGATAGCCGGAGGGCTTCAGCGCGTAGTGGAAAATCGGGATCACCCTGTTCTGGATATCCGGGCCGAAATAGATGAGAAGATTGCGGCACGAGACCATGTCCATGCGCGAAAAGGGTGGATCCTTGATGACGCTGTGCGGCGAAAAGATACACAGTTCGCGCACGTCGCTGGTCAGAACGAAGCTCTCGTTCTCATTGTTGAAGAACCGCTGGCGCCGCTCGGTGGAGACACCATCGAGCATGCTGACGGGATAGCGTGCCGAGCGCGCAACCGTGAGCGCCGGCTCGTCGATATCGGTGGCGAAGATTTGTATCCTCGGCACGGCCGACAACGTGTCCATATGCTCACGCAGCAGCATACCGATCGAATACACCTCCTCACCGGTGGCGCAGCCCGGCACCCAGATCCTGATCGTGTCGGAGGCGGTCTTGCCCTCGAACAGCTTCGGCACGACCTTTTTTTCCAGGAGTTCGAAGGCGTCGGCATCGCGAAAGAAGTTGGTGACGTTGATC
Source organism: Mesorhizobium sp. ORM8.1 (assembly GCF_053005525.2). Lineage (NCBI taxonomy): Bacteria > Pseudomonadati > Pseudomonadota > Alphaproteobacteria > Hyphomicrobiales > Phyllobacteriaceae > Mesorhizobium > Mesorhizobium sp. ORM8.1. Next base: position 1,482,451 of record NZ_CM132600.1, read on the forward strand.
AGGAGGTCGCGAAACAGCGCCGTGACCTCGCGCGGGTCCTTGCGCAGCAGGTCGATATAGCCGGACAGCGATGTCATCTGGCCTATCTGCATGCGTCGCTTGACCCGGCGGATGAAGGTCTTGGTCTTGTAGCCGGAAAAGTCATGGCCGGACTGGGACCGCAGGATGTCGTAAATCTCCGCGCGCGCGCGGTCGATATCCTCCGACGCGTCCTCGCTGTTTTCGGTCAGTCTGTCGAGACTGTCGAAGCCGCGGGCAAAGTCCATCAGCTTTTCGCCCATTTCCTCCGCGGACACGGCCATGTCGACGACGCCGCTGGCAATCGCACTCTGGGGCATGTCAGGATTGCGCGGGCCTGAGCCGTCGCCGGCTTGCGCCAGCACGAAGCCGCCATGTTCCTTAATCATCTTGGCGCCGAGCGTGCCGTCGCCGTCGCCGCCCGACAGGATGATGCCGACGGCGTACTCACCCTGGTCTTCGGCGAGCGCACCGAAAAAGATATCGACCGGTTTGCGCTCACGGTTCGCCGCGGTCGGTCGCCGCAGGTGCAGCTTGCCGTCATCGATCGTCAGGATGGCATTTTGCGGCATCACATAGACTTTGTCCGGCTCGACCTCCGTTGCGTCCTCGGCGATCGTTACGGGCATTGCGGTGTAGCGCCCGAGCACGTCGTGCAGCAAGCTCTCGCGCTCAGGGCTAAGATGGGTCACGACGACGAAGGCCATGCCGGGCGCGTCCGGCAGACCCCTGAAAAGACTTTCCATAGCCGGAATGCCGCCAGCCGAAGCGCCAATTCCGACGATCGGCAATCTTGAGTTATGCGACACTTACCCCGCCTTCCGATTGCTTGCGCCACTGTAGATAAGGCGGCAACGACGTTTGACTACGCTGGTTCTGCCTAGGGAACTAATCGGAGCATCGCCGCGTCAAGCGTTTTTGATCAGCAGCAGCCGCATTTGCGCAAGATCGCGGCCAAGACGCGCGGATCGATTCTTCTCCCGCGCCACCTCGATCATCGAGCGCAGGTCATCACCGGAATCGCCGAGGTCGTTTGCTGTGCGCCTGGACAAGATCCATAGCAATTCGGCTTCGTCGCGAAGTTCGCGCTGCAAGACACGCAAATCCTCCAGATGACGCCCGATCTGGTCCATGCCAAAGCATGCTCCGTCCGAACGGCGATCACAAGGCCGGTTTGGCCCAAAGCTTTCAACAATTATCCTGCACCCGGCCAAAGCCACCGGCGGGAACAACTTGAAACGGGCGGCGTTGAGCGAGGTCTCGGGTACGTCAATGTCTCATGCCGAGGAATCTCAAACCGTTCCCGTGAGTGGAAGCGGAATGGAAACCTTTGCCGGTGGCTGTCGGCCTCAACAATGTTGGGAGATAAGGTGGAATTTCTTGCAGAAACCAAGATCCTGATTGTCGAAGACGAGTTCCTCGTCGCTGACGACATCGCGCGTTATTTCGCCGGACTAGGCGCGAGCATATTAGGTCCGGTTTCTACCGTCGCTGAGGCGCAATCTTTGGTCGAACGTGCCGATGCGGCCGTGTTGGACATCGACCTCCACGGCGCCTCCGTGTTCCCGGTCGCCGATCGCCTTTTGGAGCGCGGCGTCCCCTTCGTCTTCTTTAGCGCGTATGACCGGAACGTCATCCCCTCCCGGCTCGATCATGTCGCCAACCTGATGAAGCCGGCCGATCGGCGAAAAATCATTGCGGCGCTTTTTCCCGTCAAGGACCCGCAGGAGCGCTTAGAGGATCCGCTTGATGTGATGACGCTGCTGCCGAAACTGCGGCTGGCCGCGCGCCTCATGCTTCCGGACGCCAAGGCCGCAGACCGGCTGATCGAAATGACGCTGGAGCTAGCCATTCGCGACGTAGCCGATCGTCCTGCCGGCATGTCCACCGAGCTATGGCTGAACTCCATCCTGAAACGGGTCGCAAGCAACTCGGCCGGTCTGCTACATTGATTTTCAGCGATTGGTCGCGCAGCCTACGCAATTCCGCAGTCCGGATAATCAAGGCAGGCGCTATACTCAGTGCGCCATGAATCCTTTTCTCAACCAAGCCAATATCTTGCTTCCATTGATGATCCTGCGGACACGTCCAGCGGCCCAGCCGGCCTGCATCGTGGCGCCGGCATGGCAACTGCAGACGATCTCATGCAATTGCCAATCGGAGAGTTCGAAAAAGCGTTTGGCTTCGCCGTAGGAGGGCCTTCGCCGCAGGACCGACTGACGCGCAAGCCGGCGCCTTTGAGCATAGGTGCGGGCCGATCAGGTGTTGCCCACCGATCTTCGACAGACCACGCGGGGGCATCTGTAGCGACACCAAGCTGAACTCCGTCGCCAATGTTCCAGAGGCACAAAAAGACTGTTTGGCCGGAAACGACGAGGTCGACTCATGCGAAGGATTGAAGCTGCGGGCCGTTGGTCCCGTTCGCCCGAATGGAACGTCCCGATCCAGCCGGAGTTTGAGGCGCCCCGCTGCAAGGAGCATTATCGTGAACGCCCAACGCACCCCTGCCGAAAACAGAGGCGACATCCAGTCTGGCATGACAGAGGATAAAACTCCGGGATCTCGACCCGGCGGCGGCGCCCCAAGAAACCGATGCCGAAGCAGCGGACGCCGGGTCCGTGCCTGTTGCCGCCGCCACCGGCACGCCCCGCTTCGTCAATCAGGCCAGCTTCGCCAACGCGATGCGGCCGCCAGAGGATGAGCGTGCGCCGCGCCCCGGCAGGAACACTCCGGTGCTGGTGATCGTCGCGGTTGTCATCGCAGCCGCAGTCGTCTTCATGATCGCCGCGCTGCTGGGACGATAGCGGGCTGCTCTGACCGACAACAGGACTGTTGCGCCTTCAGGATGCGTCCTCGCAGAGGTTCTCGTGAATGATGCCGAGGATTTCCGTCCGCACCGTCTCGCGCGCTTCGGGCCGAATAAAGGGCATCAGGAGATCCACTATGTCTTTGATGTTTTGCGGCAGGTCTGCACTCGCGTCGGTCAACTCGCTGCCGTGTGCGTAGACATTGTCGGCGAGTTTTTTGTCGAGGTCTGAAAACGTTCCCATGCCTTAACTCCGCTTTTTGCGGCAACAGCTGCAAGCGCGATTGGTTCCGCAGTTCCGGACCTCTCCAATCCAGCAGCGCATTTCCGGCCTCGAGTGGAACATTCGCGCCCCGCGCCTGTTCGGCCGATGTTCTGAAATGTGCTCGGCAATCAACGGAGGTTCGGATGGAAAACGGAAAGCTCGCCGTCGTGACCGGCGCATCGAGCGGGATCGGCAGGGAACTCGCCAAGTTATGCGCGAAGGACGGCTATGGCCTCGTCGTCGTGGCCGACGAGCCGGCGATCCGCCAGGCTGCCGAGGCGCTTCAGTCGCACAATGTGGCGGTCGAAGCGGTTGAGGCGGACCTTTCGACCGAGAAAGGCGCCGATCAGCTGATCGCTACGATCGGCGACCGTTCGATCGACCTGTTGCTCCTCAACGCCGGGCGCGGATTGGGACGCGGCTTCGTCGACCAGGACTGGGCAAAGGTCCGCCGCGTCATCGACACCAACATCACCGGCACGGTCTATCTTGCCCGCCGGCTCGGCGAGCGCATGGTGCGCAGCGGGCGCGGACGGGTTCTGTTCACCGGCTCGATCGCCGGCTTCATGCCCGGCACCTTCCAGGCGGTCTATAATGGCACAAAAGCCTTTATTGATTCCTTCGCCGTCGCTCTGCGTCACGAGCTGAAGGACAGCGGCGTCACTGTTACGGTGCTGATGCCGGGCGCGACCCAGACGCGGTTCTTCGAACGTGCCGACATGATGGACACCAAGGTGGGAACCGATGAAAAGGCCAATCCCGCCGATGTCGCCAAGGACGGCTACGAGGCCATGATGGCTGGCGAGGAGCAGGTGGTCAGCGGTTGGAAAAACAAGCTCCAGGTCGCGGCGACGCATGTCACGCCGGCAGGAACCCTGGCCGAGCAGCACCGCGACATGGCCGAACCAGGCTCGGCCGACAAAAGGTGAGGCCCACCGGGTCCTGGTTGAGGCGGGAACATTTCACAAGGGTGCAAGTTCGGCCTCACCAATCTTGTCCAGCAAATCCCGCAAGGAGCAGAACATGAAGGCCCTCACCTGGCACGGCAAAGGCGACATACGCTGCGAACAGGTGGCCGATCCGACAATTGAGGATGAGCGCGACATCATCATCCAGGTCACCTGCTGCGCGATCTGCGGTTCGGATCTCCATTTGATGAACGGCTACATGCCGACGATGGAATCTGGCGATGTGCTGGGCCATGAGACAATGGGCGAAGTGGTCGAGGTCGGCCGTGGCCACACCAAATTCAGCAAGGGCGACCGGGTCGTCGTTCCCTTCAACATTTCCTGCGGCGAATGCTGGTTCTGCCAGCATGGGCTGTTCTCGCTATGCGACCGGTCGAACCCGAACGCCAAGGAGGCGGCGAAGGTAATGGGTCAATCGCCTGCCGGCCTGTTCGGCTATTCGCATCTCGTCGGCGGCTACTGGGGCGGCCAGGCCGAATATCTGCGCGTGCCCTTCGCCGATGTCGGCCCGATCAAGGTGCCTGACGGCATCGGCGACGAGCAGGTGCTGTTTTTGTCCGATATCTTCCCGACGGGCTATATGGCGGCGGAAAATGCCGGCATCGAGGACGGCGATACGGTTGCGATCTGGGGATGCGGACCGGTCGGGCAATTCGCCATCCAAAGCGCCTGGATGCTGGGCGCCGGACGCGTCATCGCGATCGACAAGGTGCCGGAGCGCTTGGCCATGGCGCGCACGCACGGCAAGGCTGAGACACTCGATTTCAGCAACTCCGACATCTACGACGCGCTGATGGCAATGACCGATGGACGCGGGCCGGACCGCTGCATCGATTGCGTCGGTACCGAATCCGATCCCGGCGCAAGTTTCGATGCGGCGATCGACAAGATAAAGGCCGCCGTCTATCTCGGCACCGACAGGCCGCATGTCCTGCGCGAGGCGATCTACTGTTGCCGCAAGGGCGGCACGATCTCGGTGCCCGGCGTCTATATCGGGCTCGTCGACCATATCCCGTTCGGCGCCGCGATGAACAAGGGGCTGACGTTCCGCATGGGACAGACCCATACGCAGCGCTATCTCGAGCCGTTGCTGCACAAGGTGCAGAACGGCGAGATCGATCCCTCTTTGTGATCACCCATCGGGCTGACCTCGAGGCCGGCCCCGATCTCTACCAGACTTTCCGCGACAAGCAGGATGGCTGCATCAAAGTGGTCATGCGCCCGCACGGCTGATCATTCTACCCAGCCGCCGGACGTCCCTGTCCGGCCGGCTGGCTGGCTGGTGAAGGAGAGGTGAAATGGCCAAGAAAAACCCGCATCGGCAAAACAGACCGCCGAGCCCCCGGTGAGATCGCCCAATACCGATGGCCTGCCGCATCCGAGCCGCGATGCTGAAGACAGCGATTCCGGCGCCAGGCCAACGGCTCCCAAAACCGCCGGCGCGAAGAAAGCGGCCGGATCGCCGCTCGACAGCCGCGTGGCCAATCGCAATGCCGGTCGCAGGCGACACGCAGGCGCGACGCCTCGGCCGACCGACGAACCGCTCGAGTAAGCGAAAGGCGGCGCTGGCATTCGCACCGGGTCAAGGACCTCCGCCGCCGCCAACCGCGCCATAGACCTGACCGGTCGCGTAGCTATCCTCCTGCGAGGCCAGAAGCACATAGATCGAGGCGAGTTCGGCCGGCTGGCCCGGCCTGCCCATCGGGCTATCGGCGCCAAACTTCGGCAGCTTGTCCGGGAACTGGCCGCCGCTTGGCTGCAGGGGCGTCCAGATTGGCCCCGGAGCAACGGCGTTGACGCGGATGCCTTTCTTGGCGACCTGCTTGGCGAGACTCTTGGTGAAGTTCATGCCGCAAGCCTTGGTCATTGCGTAATCGACCAGGGCCTCGTCCGGATCATAGGCGTTGACCGAGCTTGTGATGATGATCGACGATCCGGCATCCATATGCTTCAGCGCCGCCTTGGTGATCCAGAACATGGCGTAGACATTGGTCTTGAAGGTCCAATCGAATGCTTCCGTCGTGATATCGGCTAATTGCTTTTGCGGGTGCTGGCGCGCGGCGTTGCTGACCAGGATGTCCAGCCCGCCGAGGCCGACCACCGCATCCTCGACGAGCTTCTGGCAAAAGGCTTCCTCGCGGATATCGCCGGGCAGCGGCAGCGCCTTCCTGCCGGCTGCCTCGATCAGCCGAACGACCTCTTTGGCGTCCGGCTCCTCGGCCGGCAGATAGCCGAAGGCGACATCGGCACCTTCGCGCGCGAAGGCAATGGCGGCCGCGCGACCCATGCCGGAATCGCCGCCGGTGACCAGCGCCTTGCGGCCGGCAAGCCGGCCAGATCCCTTGTAGCTGTCTTCGCCATGATCGGGTGGCGGATCCATTTTGCCGGCGAGGCCGGGCCAGTCCTGCTGCTGCGCCTTGAAAGGCGGCTGCGGATATTGCTTGGTCGGATCCTGCTTGGCGGGTGCTGCCGGGCCTGAAGCCGCCGCTGCGCTGGCTTGCTGTGCCTGCGCCGGTGTCGCCAGGGCGGCGAGCACGCCACCCGCCATGCCCCCGACCACATTGCGCCGCGATGTGCCGGCGGGATTTGATTTATCGGACATGTTTTACTCCTGCTGAATACCGGCTGCGCCGGCGGTGGTGGGTTGCGGCCGTGCAGGGGCGCCTCAGTCAGTGGCGCCGCTGCGCTCGACGAATTTGTTGAAGCGGCTTTGTCCACCCCTGCCGGCCTCGTCTTGATGCAGGAAAGCGAGATCGTTCTCGTCGAAGATCCGGAAGAACTCGTCCCACTCGATCGGTTCGAGCGTGTCTTCAGGTTCGCCGAAGTCGATCCGCAGGATGCCGCCCTTGCCGCCGGTGCGGACAACGGCGGGATGGCCGTCGCGCTCTTCCGCCCATTTGCGGATTTCGTCGTGATTGGTGGTCGTCTTCGCTTCGGACATCGATTTCCCTTTCTCACCGTCGGTGGATGAGCGGCCTAACAGCTGCGAAGCGGCAATGTTCCAAAGCACCGCGCCCAGACGGCAGCGCCCCATCCGCGCCTCGAGCGAATGGAACTTTGATGAAGCAAGGGAACAAACCTTTTGCCCGGCAGTTCGGGGCGCCAAAGCCAAATCCACCCAAGGCAAACCTGCAAGGAGTCATCGTGAAACGCATATTGGTTACGGGAGGCTGCGGCTTCATTGGCCGCCACGTCGCTCAGGAGCTCGTCGAACATGGCTACGAGGTACGAATCCTGGATGCACTGCTGGAGCAGGTGCATGGCGCTGAGGCCATCATTCTTCCCGCCGGCGCCGAGTTGATGAAGGGCGACGTCCGTGACCGCGAGGTCGTTGTCCAGGCGCTGTCGCACGTCGACGCGGTCGTTCATCTGGCGGCCGAAGTCGGTGTCGGCCAGTCCATGTACGAGATCGCCCGCTATGTCGGCACCAACGATCTCGGCACCGCGATCCTGCTGGAGGCACTGATCAAGCAGCCGGTGGAACGGATCGTCGTCGCCTCGTCGATGAGCATCTATGGCGAAGGCCTCTACCAAACCGCGGACGGTCGGCGCGTCGACGACGCGCGCCGCCAGGCGAGCGACATGAAGGGCGGCCAATGGGACCTTATGTCGGACAGCGGAGACATACTGACGCCTGTGCCGACAGATGAAGAGAAGCGAGCCGATCTCGCTTCGATCTATGCGCTGACCAAATACGCGCAGGAACGCGCCGTGCTGATCTTCGGCCAAGCCTATGGGATCGAGGCGGTGGCTCTGCGCCTGTTCAACGTCTTCGGCGCCGGCCAGGCGCTTTCCAATCCCTACACCGGCGTGCTTGCCAATTTCGCCTCCCGCCTGGCCAACGGCCAGCGCCCGATGATCTTCGAGGATGGCGAGCAGAAGCGCGACTTCGTCCATGTGCGCGATGTCGCCCGTGCCATGCGCCTGGCGCTGGAGCAGCGCCAGGCGCATGGCCACGCAATCAACATCGGCAGCGGCCGCTCCTATTCGATCAACGAGGTCGCCCGCATGCTTGCCGAAGCGATGGGGGTGCCGGGCAGGTCGCCGGAGATTCTCGGCAAGTCACGCTCCGGCGACATCCGCAACTGCTTTGCCGATATTTCGAAGGCGCACGAGTTGCTCGGTTTCCAGCCGGAGCACCGGCTTGAGAGCTCGCTCGACGAGTTTGTCGCCTGGGTTCGCAACACCGCCGCCGTCGACCGCGGCGCCGACATGAAGCGGGAACTGGAAGAGCGGGGACTGGTCTCATGAGCCATCATCGCGAAGTTGCCATTGCCATCCTCGGCGGCAGCGGCTTTATCGGCTCCAACCTCGCCGACAGCCTGATGTCGGATGGCGAGCCGGTGCTGGTCGTCGACAATCTCAGCCGCCCGGGCGTCGAACAGAACCTGCAGTGGCTGGCGCAAAAACACGGCAAACTGCTTGCCGTGGAACGAGCCGATGTGCGCGATGCAAATGCGCTGGCAGCCGCGCTGGCAGCCGCGAAGGCGATATTCCATCTGGCCGCACAGACGGCGGTCACCACCAGCTTGGTCGACCCGGCTGAAGATCTTGACGTCAATCTCAGGGGCACATTCCACGTGCTGGAAACCGCTCGCCAGACCGGCGCGCCAGTGATCTTCGCCAGCACCAATAAGGTCTATGGCGCGCTGCCGCAGATCGCAGTGCGGCAAACGCCGGATCACTACGAGCCTTGTGACGACAACATCCGCGCCAACGGCGTGGACGAGACCATCGGCCTCGATTTCTGCACGCCCTATGGCTGCTCCAGGGAGCGGCCGACCAGTATGTCCTCGACTACGCCAAGTCGTACGGCCTGCGCACGGCGGTGCTGCGCATGAGCTGCATCTACGGGCCGCGCCAGTTCGGCACTGAGGATCAGGGCTGGGTCGCGCATTTCCTGCTGAGCGCGCTCGCCGGCCGGCCCATTACCATCTACGGCGACGGCAGGCAGGTGCGCGACATCCTGCATGTCAGTGATGCGGTCGCCGCCTACCGTGGCGTGCTCGCCGCGATCGACGACCTCAAGGGCCAGGCCTTCAACCTGGGCGGCGGACCACAGAACGCCGTCAGCCTGCGGACACTGCTGGCCGAGATCGCCAGCATGACCGGCCGCGACATTGCGCTTCGTTACGACCGCGAGCGCACCGGCGACCAGCCCTTCTTCGTCGCCGACACTCGCAGGATCGAAGCCGCGCTCGGCTGGAAGGCGAAGTTCTCATGGCGAGACGGCATTCGCGATCTCGCCGACTGGCTGCGGCAGCATCGTCTGGCGCCGGACCCGGAAGCCGCGAGGTACGTCGCATGAAAGTCGCATTGGTCAATCCCTTTTGGACATACGAACACAGCATCTATTTCGGCTGCCGCCAGCCGCATTTGCCGCTGGAGCTCGGCTACTCCAAGGCATTGCTGGAGGCCGACGGCCACGAGGTGCTGATGCTGGACGGCCAACTGCAGAAGCTCGACAACGCCATGCTCGCCGAGCGCGTGGCGGCCTTTGCGCCCGACATGAGCGTCGTGGCCACCGCACCGACCTATCTGTTCTGGCGCTGCGCGCCGCCGGAACTGCGGGTGCCGGCGGAATTCCTCGGCCATCTGGCGGCGCGCGGCGGCCGTACCATCGCGGTCGGACCGCATGGCTCGGCAACGCCGGCGCCGACCCTGCGCAAGCTCGGCGTCGATATCGTCGTCAAAGGCGAATGCGAGGAGATCGTCGCCGATCTCGCCCGGCGCAGCGATTGGGAAAACGTGCCGCATACGGCGCGCCTTGCCGACGGCGCGCTCGCCGCCAATGGCGGCCCGCATGCCAGCCGCTTCATCGACCACCCTGCCCTGCACTGGCCCTCCGACTGGATCGCCGCCCATCCGCACCATCACCATCGGTTCGACGAGAATCAGCACGGCGCGGGCGCCGAGGTGGAGGCGTCTCGCGGCTGCCCGTATAATTGCAGCTTCTGCGCCAAAATCGATTTCCGCGACGGCTATCGGCGCCGCAACCATGATGCCGTCATCGCCGAGATCGACGGGCTGATCGCGCAGGGCGTCGGCTACATCTATTTCATCGACGAGATATTCCTGCCGCAGAAAGCCTTGCTGGAGGCGCTGGTCGACCGCGACATCCAGTTCGGCGTGCAAACCCGCATCGATCTGTGGAAACCGGAGCTGTTGAAGTTGCTGGGCGCGGCCGGCTGCGTCTCGATAGAAGCCGGTCTCGAAAGCCTCACAGTCGAAGGCCGTGAGATGCTGGCCAAACGTTGCCGCCTGGGCACCGAGGAATTGGCCGCCCTGCTGGTCGATGCCCGCCGCCATGTCCCTTTCGTGCAGGCCAATCTGATCGGCGTGGTCGAGGACGATCCGGCGCTGGTGGATTATTGGCGCCAGCATCTCATCGACAACGGCGTCTGGGCCAACGAGCCGGTGCCGCTCTACCCCTATCCGAGTTCGCCCAGCTATCGCGAGATGTGGGGCGAGCCCGATGATTTCGCCTGGGAACGGGCCCACGAGCACTATCTCGCCTCCTTCGAGACCTTCAGCGACATCCAGGAGAAACGCCCACGCGCGCTGGCCGAGTTGGAGGCCTCATGCTGCAGTCATTGATCCGCCGCCCACGACGCATCCTGATGACGACCGACGCCGTCGGCGGTGTGTGGCGCTATTCGCTCGATTTGGCGCGCGCGCTGACTGCCGAGGGTAACAGCATCGTGCTCGCCGGACTGGGGCCTGAGCCATCGCCAGCCCAGGCTGCGGAGGCGCGGGCCTTCGCAACGCTGACATGGCTCAGGACTCCGCCGGACTGGATGACACGCGACGAGAAGGAGCTCGGCCGATTACCCGGCGAACTCGACGTTCTGGTCAGTGCGCACGCCATCGATCTCGTCCACCTCAATGCACCAGCCCAGGCAGTCAGTCTCGACTTTCGATGCCCCATCGTCGCGGTGTCGCATTCCTGCGTGGTGACATGGCTGAATGCGGTGCGCGGCGACGTCATTGCAGCCGATTGGGCCTGGCAAAGGCGGCGCAACAGCGCAGGCTTCGAGCGGGCCGATGCCGTCATTGCGCCGAGCCAAAGCCACGCCGACATGCTGCAGGCCTGCTATGGGCCCATCGCGAGGCTGTCCGTCGTCCACAATGGCGCCCTTCCCGCTCCGGCGGCCGAGGAGCGCGAGGCTTTCGTCTTTGCAGCGGCGCGCTGGTGGGACGAGGGCAAGAACGCCGACACACTCGACAAGGCGGCGGCCACCGCATCGTGGCCGGTCTACGCGGCAGGATCGCTGAACGGTCCCGACGGTCAGCGTGCCCATCTCGACAATTGCAATGCGCTCGGCGCGATTGGTTATGCCGAAGTGCGGCGCTTGATGGCGAGGGCGGGCATCTTTGTGTCGACGTCCATCTACGAGCCGTTCGGGCTTGCCGCGCTCGAAGCCGCGACGTCCGGCACGGCCTTGGTGCTCGCCGACATTCCCACTTACCGCGAACTCTGGGATGGCGTTGCCCTTTTTTGCGGCGCGCGATGCCCATGCGCTTGCGAGCTGCATCGCCCGACTCGCCGGCGACGACGAATTGCGCCGCCAGCTCGGCACGCACGCGGCCGATCGGGCTCGCAGGTTCTCGCTGCCGGTCCAGGCCGGCGCAACAAGCGAAATCTACGATCTGGCGGCTGTGGCCGTCGCGGGGCGCTAGCCATGCACTTCAAATTCTACACCCATTCCGCCGTCTCCGACTGGAACCACGGCAACGCGCATTTCCAGCGCGGCATCATGCGCGAACTCGTCGCGCGCGGGCACCATGTGATTGCGCTCGAGCCGGCAGACGGCTGGAGCCGCTCCAACCTCTTGGCCGAACAGGGAAGTTTCGCCATCGAGCGGTTTCGCAAGGATTTCCCGGAATTGATGCCGGTGGCCTACGATGCGTCCTTCGATCACGAAGCCTGGATTTCCGACGCCGATGTGGTGATCGTCCACGAATGGACGGATCCCGACCTGGTTGCCCGCATCGGGCGGGCGAGGGCCAACGGCGCCGACTTCACGCTTCTTTTCCACGACACGCATCACCGGTCGGTATCGGCGACGCAAGCGATCTCGGCCTTGAACCTCGAGCACTATGACGGCGTGCTGGTGTTCGGCGAGGCCTTGCGAGAAGGCTATCTTCGCGCCGGTTGGGGCAAGCGGGTCTTTACCTGGCACGAGGCGGCGGATGCCCGGCTGTTCAAGCCGTCTCCCGATAGTTATCCCGGATCGGACCTGATCTGGATCGGCAATTGGGGCGATGACGAACGCAGCGCCGAGATCACGGAGTTCCTCATCGAGCCGGCGCGCGATCTCGGTCTGTCGGGGACGGTCCACGGTGTGCGCTATCCGCCGGAGGCTCTCACCGCCCTGAGCGACGCCGGCCTGCGCCATGAAGGCTGGATCGCCAATGCCGATGTGCCGAAGGCGTTCGCAGACCACCGTGTCACCATGCACATTCCGCGCCGGCCTTACCGCGAAAGCCTGCCGGGAATTCCGACGATCCGCATGTTCGAAGCGCTCGCCTGCGGCATTCCCCTCGTCTCGGCGCCATGGTCGGACGCCGAGGGCCTGTTTCGCGCCGGACAGGATTTTCTGTTTGCCCGGGACGGTGCCGAAATGCGCCGGCACCTCCAAGACATCCTGAACGATCCGCAGCTGGCAAAGTCGCTGGCCGCAGCCGGCCTCGAAACCATTCTCGCCCGGCACACATGCCGGCACCGCGCCGAGGAACTGTTCGACGTTCTGGCGGCGTGCAGCAATCGCCACGTGGTCAAAGACATTCCGGCAAGGGAGGCCGCCGCATGAAAATCGCGTTTTACGGATCGAGCCTGCTGTCGTCCTATTGGAACGGCGCGGCGACCTATTATCGAGGACTGCTCAAAGCGCTCGCCAGGCGCGGCTACGACATCGTCTTTTATGAACCTGACGCGTTCGACCGTCAGAAGCATCGCGACATCGAAGCGCCAGACTGGTGCAGCGTGGTCGTCTACGAGGCCACCCCGCATGCGCTCATGCAGGTCGCGGCACGCGCCGCCCAGGCCGACATCGTGGTCAAGGCAAGCGGCGTCGGCTTCGAGGACGACGCGTTGCTCCGCGCGGTGCTCGACCATGCACGCCCGGATGCATTGACGGTATTCTGGGATGTCGACGCGCCGGCCACGCTCAACGAATTGCGCAGCGATCCGGATCATCCCTTGCATGAAGCGCTGAGCAGGATCGACCTCGTGCTGACCTATGGCGGCGGCGATCCGGTGGTGTGGGATTACCGGGCGCTGGGCGCGGCCGAGTGCGTTCCCGTCTACAACGCGCTCGATCCGGAGACGCATCATCCTGTTGCCAGGAATCCGCGCTTTGCCTGTGACCTTGCCTTTCTGGGCAACCGGCTGCCCGACAGGGAGACGCGCGTCGAAGCCTTCTTTCTTGAACCCGCGCGAGCGCTGGACAGCCAGCGCTTCCTGCTCGGCGGCTCCGGGTGGGGAGACAAGCCGCTGCCGCCCAACGTCTCACGGCTCGGGCATGTCGGGACGAGGGATCACAATGTCTTCAACGTCACGCCGAAGGCGGTCCTCAACATCAGCCGTGACAGCATGGCCGCTAATGGCTTTTCGCCCGCAACCCGCGTCTTCGAAGCAGCAGGCGCCGGCGCATGCCTGGTGACCGACGCCTGGCTCGGCGTCGAAATCTTCCTGACGCCTGGTGAGGAAATCCTGGTCGCAAGAGACGGCGCCGACGTCGCTGAAATCATGCGCACGCTTTCGCCGGCGAAAGCCCGCGCCATCGGCGCGGCGGCGCTCCGGCGTGTGCTTGCGGAACACACCTACACGCTGAGGGCTGAACTGGTCGATGCGATATTCAAGCGGCGTTTGGAAAATCAGAGCGTGGAGGCGGCGGAATGAGGAAGCAACTCGACATCGTCTTTCTCGGCCTTTCGCTGTCTTCGTCCTGGGGCAACGGACATGCCACGACCTTTCGCGGATTGCTGAGGGGATTGAACGAGCTCGGCCATCGCATCACGTTTCTCGAGCGCGACGTGCCATGGTATGCGCACCACAGAGACCTGCACGATCCCGATTTCTGCGCCTTGCGCTACTATGACAGCGTCGACGAGCTGCGCCGAAGCTACGACCGAGAGCTGCAGCGGGCGGACATTGTCATCGTCGGATCCTTCGTCCCCGAGGGGACGGGCGTGATCGACTGCCTGACCTCTTTGTGCACGGGGCAGTTCTGCTTTTACGACATCGACACGCCTGTGACACTGGCCAAGCTCGCGCAGAACGATTGCGACTATCTGGTCCGCCGTCAGATTCCCTATTTCGACTGCTACTTCTCCTTTAGCGGGGGCCCGACGCTTGACCGCCTGAGGTCGGAGTTCGGCGCACGGCGCGCCGAGCCGCTCTATTGCTCCGTCGATCCGAAACGCCACCATCGAACCAAAGACCCCATTCGATGGGACCTGGGCTATCTCGGTACCTACAGTCCGGACCGGCAGCAGGCATTGGAAACGCTGCTGCTTGAGCCGGCGCTCCGGCTGCCCGAGCGGCGTTTTGTCGTGGCCGGCTCGCAATACCCGTCCGGGATCGTGTGGCCCGACAATGTCGAGCGCATCGACCATCTGCCGCCCGCCGAGCACGCCGCGTTCTACAGCAGCCAGCGCTACACGCTGAACCTGACGCGCGCGTCGATGATCGAGGCTGGATGGTCGCCCAGTGTGCGGCTGTTCGAGGCCGCCGCCTGCTCCACGCCGATCATCAGCGACTGGTGGCCGGGGCTCGACAGCTTCTTCCCCAAATCGGCGATTGCGACGGCCGGCAGCGCCGAGCAGGTGATTGCAATTGTCGACCGACAGCCAGACCGGGCAAGGTTGAGCATGGCCAGGCAGGCTCAGGCGATTGTCCTAGCCGAACATACCGGAGCTGCGCGGGCACGCGAATTCATTTCCGCGCTTATGCAGCCAATTCAGGCACGTCCGGTGCTCGATCTGGACGTGGAAAGTGCAGCATGACAGGCAGACAGGAGAAAATGGCAATGCGGCAATCCAGAAAAGCGCAAAGGCTGACGGTGCTTGTTGCCGGCGGCGCCGGCTTCCTCGGCTCGCATGTGTGCGAGACGCTGCTTGAGAGCGGACACCGGGTGATCTGCGTTGACAACTTTCTCACCGGCAGACTTGAAAACATCGGTTCGCTGATCGGGCGGCCGCGTTTCCACCTGGTCGAACAGGATGTCTGCGAGCCGATCGAGCTCGACGAGCCGGTCGATCGCATCTTCAACATGGCTTGCGCGGCGTCGCCGCCGCGCTACCAGGCCGACCCGGTCCACACCACGCGCACGTGCGTGATCGGCACGCTCAATCTCCTCGAGCTCGCCGTCAAGAACGGCGCCCGTTTCCTGCAAGCTTCGACCAGCGAAGTCTATGGCGATCCGGAACAGCATCCGCAGAACGAAGACTATCTCGGCCATGTGAACTGCACCGGACCGCGCGCCTGCTACGACGAGGGTAAGCGAACGGCGGAGACGCTTTGCTTCGATTATCTGCGGGCGGAACGGGCCGATGTCCGCGTGGCCCGCATCTTCAACACCTACGGTCCGAGAATGGATCCGGCCGACGGCCGCATCGTCTCGAACCTGGTGATGCAGGCTCTCGAAAAGCGGCCGCTGACCATATTCGGCGACGGTCGCCAGACGAGGTCGTTCTGCTTCGTAACCGACCTTGTGGAAGGGTTGCTGCGTCTCATGGACGTCGATCCCAATCCGCGCCAGCCGGTCAACCTAGGCAATCCCGGAGAATTCACCATTCTCGAGCTCGCAAGGCTCGTGCGCGAGATGACGGGCACCCGCTCGGCAGTGACATTCCTGCCCTTGCCGCAGGACGACCCCGGCGGCGCCGGCCCGACATCACGCGGGCGAAATTGCTGCTGGGCTGGTCCCCAAGGGTGCCGCTGCGGGAAGGTTTGCTGCAGACGATCGCGTATTTCGCCGACATCGACGACAGCGCGATAGAGCCGATCACCACGGTAAAAACGTCGACTTCGGGCAAGGCGCAAAACCTTCCCGTGTAAACGCGCCGCTCGGTGCGCTCTCACTTTTCGCCGGAGGCGGGAACATCCGGCAGACCTGCCGGTTGGGACCGCCAACCGGCATGGAGAACAAAGCGGTGCAACCGAAGCGAAGCGTCACGGATATCGATCAGCTCGCGGCCGAGCGGACCACTGCATTTTTGCGCCGGGCCTCAATCACCTATCTGGAATGCTGCGTCAGCCTGATGATGACGCATATGGGGCGCGAGGAGATAGCCGCCATTCTGGAGCAGGAAGCCGATATGCTGCGCAAGCTCGATTGAGCACAGGCGGTTTCAATGCCTTGCTTGACCGAGGACGTGGGCCAAGCCTGCCTCGTAGCGCCTGATCGGAGGCTGCAAACGGTCCCTTTCATCGGCTCCAGCCTGGTCAGCCAGGGTCCATAATCCCAACTGGAAAGAGAGATAGCAGGGCTGCATATAGCTCAGCAGTTCGCGATCGACAGCGCGATGCATCGCAGCCTCCGCGCATGCGACCAGCTTCAGCAATTGGGCGTCTGAGAGGTCGTATTCGACGCCGGCGCCGGCAATGTCCCACTCGATGCCCTGGCAGCCGACAAGATCGTGCGAACGACAGTGATCGACGGCGTCCGTCTTGAGCAGTGTACCGTCGGGGCAGACAAGGAACTCCCACGGGTGCAGGCGCCCATCGATCTCGACCCGCGGTGCCGATCGCGGCAGCGGTCGCGCCGCGAACCAGTGGCGCAGGTCGGCCGCCCGGCTCGCCCCCAGGGCCTCGCCGCAATTTTGCACGGCCATCCTTGCCAGCTCATCCGGCGCAGCACCAGCCTCCGTCGTTTGCAGATTGGCGCCGCGCCAGCCAAGATACCGCCCGAGCCATTCGACCACCTTGTCCTTATGCAGGTCGGTGTTGTTCAGCCTGCCCCCCTCGACCCAACGCTCGACCAGAAAACCGTGACACAGGCCTGCGACCGGCGCGGCGAAACCGGCTTCGTGGAGCAATCTGGCCGTGCGCAGCTTGCGTGTTCCGATATGGCCAAGCCCGGCGTATTTGACCAGCCATCGCTCGGCTCCTGCCGCGGCCATGAACTTGCGCCGTTCGAAACCGCCAAAAACCGGGGGCCACTGTACGGGCGGCAAATCGAGGTGGTGTCGCCACGTTCCGCCGGAAATCTCGCAGAGCTGGACGTCGGGTCTGGCCAAGAGCCGGCCTATCCAGTCGGCCAGATTCGGAACGATCCGGCCGTCGAACGTGTGTTCGAAATCCACGCAATGCTTGCGGCAGTGCGACCAGATGGCGTGGATCTCTTGTGATGCTTCCCTGCCCGGACCGTTTCGATGGCTCGGGAACAAATGGATGCGTTCGAGATCGACACCCCGGCCAAGCAACCAGTCGACAACAGCATGGAAGGAACTTCCCGACAGGCCCGGACCTTCATCGACGATGGCGTAGCTCGCTGTCGGGTTTCGGCGCCAGTTGCCGATGAGATCAGGCTCGGCGGCGATGTGCCGGCAAAACGGATGTCCGACCGGACGAATGCTGACGGGCGGTGGTGCACCAAGAGCAGCGGCCACCATGGCAGCAAGCCCGAGACCAATGCTGCGGATGCCGATGACGCAGGTGTTCGCGCCGAGCGCCGACCGATGCGCCGCGGCAAGATAAGTTTCGGGATAGAGCGCATAGTGCGCGTAGCCTTCGGCGGCGCCTGTGGAGATCTCGCCCCGGCAATCCAGCCTGGCCATCATCTCTGGTAAGTCGCCGTGGAGCGCACCGGCAACGGCAAACCCGCTTCGCCACGACCGCGCTACATCCAAGGCCAGCTCGACCAGAATTCGGGCGCCGAGCTGCTGCGAGGGCGAATTGCGGTCGACGCCGCCGACCTCGAACTCCGCATCGGCGAGGCCTTGAACAAGTTCCGAGACGTTGATGAAAAGGCCGACCAGAGCGCAATGCCGTTCGACGCCGGCCGGCATTCGGCCGATATCGCCCGCTTCAGCGCAGGCGGCTTTGGCAAGCCGGCCAGCGTCGCGCTTTTGCCTGTGGTCACCGAAGACGATCATCGCCCTGCTTCGCTGTCTGGCCGCCAACGCGAAAGCAGGCGTTTTCGATCCGCAAGCCGGCGGCGCAATTTTTGCGCGGTGCCAAGGAACATTCCGGGCCGCTCACGGTTCGGCGCCAAGGAACTTACCTTTCAGCAGCAGAGGCAGCGGGTTCGTGACATCGAAGAAAGTTCGTATCGGCATCGTTGGCGTCGGCAATTGCGCATCCTCCCTGGTGCAAGGCCTGACCTATTATCGCGACGCGAAGAGCAATGAGCCGATACCCGGGCTGATGCATGCCGATCTCGGCGGCTATCATGTCCATGACATCGAAATAGTCTGCGCCTTCGATGTGGCCAACGGCAAAGTCGGTCGAGATGTCGCCGAAGCGATCTACAGCGCGCCCAACAACACCTTTCGTTTCGCGGACGTGGAACCGACCGGGGTTCGCGTCGAGCGCGGTCCGACGCTCGACGGCATCGGCAAATATCTGCGCGGCGAAATCAAGGAGTCGCAGGATCCGGTCGTCGACGTGGTCGGCCGGCTGCGGCAAAGCGAACCCGATGTGCTGGTGTCTTATCTGCCGGTCGGATCGGAGGAGGCGACGCGCTTCTACGCCGAATGCGCGCTCGAAGCCGGATGCGGCTTCGTGAACTGCATACCCGTGTTCATCGCTTCGCGGCCGGAGTGGCGTCAGCGCTTCGAGGAGCGCGGCCTGCCGCTGGTCGGGGACGACATCAAGAGCCAGGTCGGCGCAACCATCGTGCATCGCATGCTCGCCAATCTTTTTCGCGAGCGCGGCGTGCGCATCGACCGCACCTACCAGCTCAATTTCGGCGGCAACACGGATTTCCTCAACATGCTCGAACGCGAGCGGCTGGAATCGAAGAAGATCTCGAAAACCCAATCCGTCGCCAGCCAGATCGATGTTCCACTCGCGGCAGGCGACATTCACGTCGGCCCCAGCGATCATGTTCCCTGGCTGACCGATCGCAAATGGGCCTACATACGTGTCGAGGGCACGACCTTCGGCGGCGTTCCCTTGAATGCCGAACTCAAGCTGGAGGTTTGGGATTCCCCAATTCGGCCGGCGTCGTCATCGATGCCGTGCGCTGCGCCAAGCTCGCTCTCGATCGCGGCATTGCCGGAGCCCTCACCGGCCCCTGCAGCTATTTCATGAAATCGCCACCGGAGCAGTTCACCGACGCGCAAGCCCGTCAGCGCACGCTCGACTTCATCGCCGGCAGGGACGAGCCACTGCTCGACGCTGCAGAATGACGACGACTTTCTTTCTGGTCCGGCACGCCGCGCACGACAATGTCGGCTGCTACCTGGCGGGTCGCATGGATGGTGTTTGCCTCGGCGCGGCGGGCCAGGCGCAAGCCATGCAATTGGCCCGCCGCATGGCACGCGAACCGCTGGGCGCGATCTGCAGCAGCCCGCGCGAGCGCACGCTGGAGACCGCCAAGCCCATGGCGATCGCTTGCGCCATCGACAAGATCGCGATCTGCGACGAGCTCGACGAAATCGATTTCGGCACCTGGTCAGGAAAGACGTTCGATGAACTGAATGGGGATGCCGCCTGGCGGATGTGGAACGATCAGCGTCAAAGCGCGCGCACGCCGAGCGGGGAGACAATGCACGATGTCCAGCAGCGTGTGGTCGCGCTCATGGATGCGCTGCGCCAGACCATGCAGAACCAGTGCGTTGCCTTGGTCAGCCATGCCGATGTCATCAAAGCCGCCGTGTGCAGGATCCTGGGGCTTCAACTCGGCGACTGCTTCCGCTTCGACATCGAGCCCGCCTCGGTGACCACGATCGTCTATGGCGACTGGGGTTCGAAGCTTATCCGTCTCAATGAAGTCGCCTGACCGGAGCTGCCGAATGCGTATGGTCATTTTCGGTCTCACCGTCACCTCTTCCTGGGGAAATGGGCACGCCACGCTGTGGCGTGGGCTCATTCGTTCGCTGGCGCGGCTCGGTTGGTCTATCAGTTTTTTCGAGCACGATACGCCCTATTACGCGGGTGCCAGGGATCTCGACCATCTCGATGGCGGCAACATCGTGCTCTACCCGGATTGGGAGGATATCCGCCATGCTGCGGAAGTCGAAATCCAGCACGCCGACGTCGTCATCGTCACCTCCTACTGTCCCGATGCCGTCGCGGCCTCGTTGCTGGCGCAGCAAAGCTGTCGCGGGCTGAAGGTGTTTTACGATCTCGACACGCCGGTGACGCTGGCAAGGATCGAGCTAAGCGATTACCCGCCCTACTTCGGCCCCGAAGGGCTGCGCGATTTCGATCTGGTGCTGAGCTACACCGGAGGACCGGCGCTCGATGCCCTGAAAAAGACGTTGGGCGCGCGCCGTGTCCTGCCCCTCTATGGCCACGTCGATCCGGACCGGCATCGTCCCGCTCAGCCAAGAGCCGAGTTTGCTGCCGATCTGTCTTATCTCGGAACCTATGCGGCGGATCGTCAGGCCGGGGTTGAAAGACTTCTGGTCGCCCCCGCCGCCCGGTTGCCCGACCAGCGCTTCATCATTGGCGGCGCGCAATATCCGCAGGAATTCCCCTGGAACGAGAATATTTTCTTCGTCAGGCACCTGCCGCCCGCCGATCACCCTGCCTTCTTCTGCTCGTCGCGCCTGACGCTGAACGTCACCCGTGAGGCGATGGCGCGGACAGGCTGGTGCCCTTCGGGCCGATTGTTCGAAGCAGCGGCCTGCGGGGCAGCGATCGTCTCGGATGATTGGCCCGGCCTGAGCAGCTTCTTCGAACCGGGAAGCGAAATCCTGCTCGCCAATTCCACCGATGACGTGGTCGCGGCGCTCAGCCTCTCGGCTGACGAACTCCGGCGCATTCGCGCCCGGGCTCGCGAACGCGTTCTCAGCGAGCACACGTCGGCCTTGCGGGCGGCGCAACTGGACCGGTTGCTGAACGACGCCTTGAGAGCTTCCGCAAACGAACCGATGAAGGAAGCTGTGTGATGTTGGGCATCGTGCCTGCGGCCGGACGCGGCAGCCGTATTCAGCCGCTCGGTTTTTCGAAGGAGCTGCTGCCCGTCGGCAGCCGGATGGATGGGCAGACCGAACGTCCTTGCGCAGTGAGCGAATATCTGGTGCGGCGCATGGTACGCAACGGCGTCGACAAGATCTGTTTTGTCATTGGTGCGGGCAAATCGGACATCCTCGAATATTACGCAGCCGGCTACGAGAGCGCGGCCGCGATCTTCGTGACCCAGCCCTCGCCCGTCGGCCTTTGCGACGCAATGTTTCGCGCCGCGCCGCTGGTGGCACCCGACGAGACGGTACTGATCGGGTTGCCCGACACCATCTGGTTTCCCGAAGACGGTTTCTGCCACCTGCCCGACGACGAGCTGTCGTTCCTGTTGTTTCCGGTGGAGCGGCCGGAGCTTTTCGATGCCGTCGTGACCGACCAGAACGGCCGCGTGAAAGAGATCCAGGTCAAGCAGCGCGACGCCGCGACGAATTGGATCTGGGGCGCATTCAAGATGCCGGGCCATTTCTTCCATCAACTCGCCGCGCTTTGGCGCGAACGGGAACGCCGTGACGAATATTTCGGCACCTTGGTCAACGCCTTTCTCGCTGCCGGCGGCGAAGCCTCCGCGGTCAAGGCCGGCAGCGCCTATGTCGACGTCGGAACCTTCAATGGCTACCGCACGGCTCTGCGACTGCTCGAGAACAACGTAACGCCGGATGAGGAGATGATGCTGACGCACTTGCCTCAGGAGCGGTCAGGCGTCCCATCTTTTCCGGGCGAAGGAGGCTAGCCATGCTGCATTCCAATGCCGAGATACGGGCTCGCATTGATGAGCTGGGGCCTTGGTTCCACAACATGGAACTGGCCGGCGTCGAAACCGCGCCCAACCATTTCCTCGGCAACTACCCCCTGATCAAGTGGCGCAAATTCGCCGACGCCATTCCGGCCGATCTGTCAGGCAAATCCGTGCTCGACATCGGCTGCAATGCCGGATTCTACTCCATCGAGATGAAAAGGCGTGGCGCCGACCGCGTGCTCGGTATCGACTTCGATGAGGCCTATCTGGCGCAAGCACGCTTTGCCTCCGAGATCGCGGACTGCGAGATCGAGTTCCGCCAACTCTCGGTATACGACGTAGGGGCGCTGAGAGAGACCTTCGACATCGTGCTGTTCATGGGGGTGCTCTACCATCTGCGCCATCCGTTGCTGGCGCTCGATCTGATCCGCCAGCATGTCGCCGGCGACCTGATGGTTTTCCAGTCCATGCAACGTGGCAGCAGCGAGGCTCTTCCGCTCGAAGAGAATTACCATTTCTGGACGCGCGACCTGTTCGATCGCGCCGCCTTCCCGAAACTGCATTTCATTGAGCACCGCTACGCCGACGATCCGACCAATTGGTGGATCCCTAACCGCTCCTGCACCGAAGCGATGCTGCGAAGCGCTGGCTTCGAAATCCTGCAGCACCCGGAAGACGAGGTGTTTTTCTGCCGTGCCGCCGGCGAGCCGGCCGGAGGCGGCGCCGTCTATCCCGCGAAAGGACGAACCCATGATTGAGGCCGCGATGATCTGGAACGAGCCCAACAACAAATCCCATTGGGATCCTGAGCTCGACCCGGACTGGAGCCGCTTCGCCGACATGGCAATCCTGGCAGCCGATGCGATCGCCCGCGAGAACACCGCCCTCACCAAGGTCCTGGGCGGCATCTCGCCGATCGATGCCGGTTTCATGACCCGGATGAAGGAGTTCGGCGTGCTCGACCATGTCGACGCCGTCGCCGTGCACGGCTTCCCGCTCGACTGGAACCTTTGGCAGATCCACGAATGGCCGCAGAAGCTCGGCGAGATCGCGGCTGTTACCGACCTGCCAATTTGGGTGAGCGAAGTCGGTGTTTCGACTTTCGGCGCCGAGGAAGTCCAGCTCTGGGGCCTGCGCCGGACGGCCGAATTGCTGCTCGACAACGCCCCCCGCATCCAATGGTATAGCCTCTACGATCTGCCGCGCGCGTGGGGTGCCACGACCCGCCACCGCGAGGCAGAGGGCTCTTCCTATTACCGCCACTTCTACATGGGCCTGCTGCGCGAGGATGGCACGCCGAAGCCGGCGCTTGAAGAGTTCGTGCGTTACACCCCGCAGTTGGGGCTGGTGCAGTGGTTTCATTTCGAGGACCCTCGCCTGGATGACGCCGTTGCCTGGATGAAACGCCTCGGCGTCACCAGCTTGCGAACCGGCCTTTCCTGGGCGGACAGTTTCAGGCCGAACGCACTCGACTGGTTCGACCGGCAAATGGCGACGCTTGCCGACTTCGACGTCACCGTCACGTTCTGCTTCACGCCGGAGCATCGCGGCCTGCAACCGCACCATACCAGCCCGCCGCAAGTGCCTGAGGAGTTCGCCGAATTCTGCGCCACCATGATCCGCCGTTATGCGCCGGGGTTAGCTGCGGCCGCGGCGCGGATGCCCCGTGCTTCGGCCGCATGAGACAGTCATGCTTGCTTTCGATCAGTCCTCGCATGTACTGGACGAATTTACCGCAGTGCTGAATGGCGGCGACGGCTCGCGCGGTGCTGGGCTCATGATCGTCGTCGCGCACCCGGATGACGAGACGATCGGTGTCGGTGGCCATCTCGCCGCACTGCCGGCCTGTCAAATCGTTCATGTCACCGATGGAGCGCCGCGAGACCTCACGGACGCGCAAGCCCATGGCTTTGAGACATGGCAAGGATATGCTCGCGCCCGCCGCCTGGAACTAGAGGCCGCATTTTTGGCGGCAGGCTTGCCATCCGATAATTTGATCGATCTTGGCTTTCCGGATGCGCAAGCCGCGGCGTATCTTGCCGAGCTTACGCAGGCGCTGGCTCATATTCTCGCCGATGCCGAGACGCGCTTTATTTGCACGCACCCTTTCGAAGGGGGGCATCCCGACCATGATGCCACAGCGTTCGCCGTCCACGGCGCATGCCGTCTGCTGCGACGGGACCGGCGCCAGGCGCCGTACATCATAGAGATGGCGTTTTATTCCGCCGGACCGCAAGGGCCAGTCTTTCAGAACTTCGCCGGCGGTTGCGCGGCCGATTGCATCGAAATCGATTTGAGCGAACCGGACTTTCAACTGAAGCAAAAGATGCTGGCCTGCCACAAGACGCAACAGCGGACGCTCGCACCCTTCCTTGAGCCGACCGAGCGCTTCCGGCTGGCACCAGCCTACGACTTTCACGCACTACCGAACGAAGGCAGGCTCTACTATCAGTCGCTGCCCATAAGTTTCGATCCTGCCGCGTGGTTGAGCGCAGTCGCTGTCGCCCACCAGAAGCTCGGGTTCGATCAGCCATGACCCTGACCGTCCTCAACGTCGCTTACCCGCTGGCGCCTGTCGGGCCCGATGCGGTTGGCGGCGCCGAGCAGGTGCTTTCGATGCTCGACCACGCTTTGGTTCGAGAAGGACACCGCTCGATCGTTATCGGTTGCGAGGGGTCTAGCGCCGCCGGCACACTGGTCGAGATACCGGCCGAGGAGGGCACGCTCGACGAAGCGGCCAAGAGCCGCGCCCAGCACGCGCAGCGCAGGGCGATAGCCAAGGCGCGGGCACTCTGGCCCATCGACGTCGTTCACCTGCACGGCATCGACTTCGACGCCTATTTGCCCGAGGACGGCGCAACGTTGGTGACGCTGCATTTGCCGCTCAGTTGGTACCCGGCCGGGGTACTCCGACCGTCGCGAGAGGATTTGTGGCTGCATACGGTCTCGGAAGCGCAGCACAGAACCGCGCCGGCGGGATCGCGGCTTAAAGCGCCGATCCCGAACGGCGTCGATATCGACGCGCTTGGCAAGCTTGATCTCGGCGCAACTTCGCGCTCGTGCTCAGTCGCATCTGTCCGGAAAAAGGCATACATCTTGCGCTGCAAGCCGCCAGCCGAGCGGAGGTCCCGCTGGCCGTCGGCGGACGGCTTTATCCGTATCAGACGCATATCCAGTATTTCGACGAAGAGGTCTGTCCTCGCCTCGACAGGCGTCGGCGTTTCCTTGGGCCACTCGGCTTCTGCGCCAAGCGACGTCTTCTCAACGCCGCCCGCTGTCTCGTGGTGCCTAGCCTTGCGGCGGAGACGAGTTCGCTCGTCGCCATGGAAGCGCTGGCTTGCGGCACGCCGGTCGTTGCCTTTCCCAATGGTGCCCTGTCCGATGTCGTCGAACACGGCAAGACCGGTTTTCTCGTCGACGATATCGACGAAATGGCGAAGGCGATCGTCGCCTCGGCTGAACTCGACAACGAGACCTGCCGGGCCGAGGCGCGTCGCCGCTTTTCGCTCGATCGCATGGTGTCGTCCTACATGGACGCCTATCGCGAATTGGCCAAGCTCGGCGCGCGAGGACCGGGGCATGGGGCCGCCACGTGAACGATCCACGCACGGAAATCATTCGCGACCGAGACGCATTCGAGCGCATCGAATCCAGCTGGTGGCGGCTCTGGTCGCAAAGCGCCTCGGCGACGCCCTTCCAGTCTCCTGCCTGGCTGCTGCCGTGGTGGCGTGCGTTCGCGCCGGGCGATCTCGCGGCGATTGCTATGTGGAGCGGCGACGACCTCATTGGTCTGGCGCCGCTTTACATCGAACGGCATGCTCTCGGAGCGCGCCTGCTGCCGATTGGAATCTCGCTGAGCGACTATCTCGACATTCTGTGCGCGCCCGGCGGGGAGCAGCATGTCGGTCCGGCAATCGCGAAGGCGGCGCTCTCGCTCGACTGGTCGCAATGGATCCTGCCCGATCTTCCCGTCGAGGCCATTGCCTTGCCCCTGGCAATGGCTGGCACGCACGAGGAACGGCATGCCGGTCATGCCGTCTGTCCCGTGCTCACTCTGGACGGCGATGAAACGCTGAGCGGCTCGGTACCCGCCAGAAGACGGCGCCAGCTGCGCCGCGCCCATAGGGCGGCGCAGCAACGAGGCCGCGTCGTGATCGCCCCGGCGCAAAGCGATCCCGAACTATTCCTCGATGAGCTTGTCCGCCTGCACGGCGCCCGCTGGGCCGGACAAGGCGACGGCGTGCTGGCGGACCCAACCGTCGTTGGATTCCACCGCGATGCCTTGCCTCGCCTTACCGCAAACGGCCTGGCGCGGTGCTGGACAATGAAAATCGGCGACGCCGTTGTCGGCGCCTATTACGGTTTTCACCATCGCGGCCGCGCCTACGCTTATCTCGGCGGCTTCGACCCCGCTTATACAGAGGAAAGTCCGGGCGCGATTCTGATCGGCAATGCCATCATCGGCGCGACCCGCGAGGGCGCGCGCGAATTCGACTTTCTACGCGGTCGCGAAAGCTACAAATATGCTTGGGGAGCGCTGGATCGATGGACGATGCAAAAGATCTGGACGCGCCAGACGTCGTGAGCACGGTCGCACGATCGCCACGCATGGCTGCTTTGCGCGTGCTCGAAGAATGTCTTCTGCAAGCGCTCCCCGCCGAGGTCGCTCTCGCCAGATTGGCCTTGGAGATCGGCTCGGAAATCGATCCGGACGACCTGGCCGACGTTACGCTGAGCCTATGCGCCCGTGACATTCGCCAACGAGCATGGCTGCGACAGGTCGCCGGCCTGCTTGCCGATCATCCGCAGGTCTTCGAGGCGCTTCGCGCGACGGCATCTTCAGTTTGCCATGACCGCGGCAGCGATGAGGCGCCTGCGACAATCGTCAGCCGTTTGGCCGTCGGCTTCGACCGGGCTTCGGCCGTTTCCCCGGCCGCCAGCGTGCAGCTTTCCTCGCTTGGCGATGAGGAAAAATTGGCGACGACCACGGACGAGATCGTCGACTGGCTCGAGCGGCAAGGTCTGACTGGTCAAGACAAGGACATTCTGGATATCGGCTGCGGCATAGGCCGTTTCGAAAGCGCGTTGCACAGCAAGGCGAACCGCATCGTCGGCATCGACATATCGTCGAACATGATCGCCATCGCGCGCCGGCGGTGCGCCGGGATTGCCAACGTGGATTTTCACCGGGCCACGGGCTTCGATCTGGCTTATTTCGCCGATGCAAGTTTCGACTGCGTACTGGCGGTGGACAGCTTTCCCTATCTGGTGCTCGCCGGCGTGGACGAGCGGCATTTTGTGGAGATAGGGCGGGTTTTAAAGGCAGGGGGACTGACGGCGATTCTGAACTACTCGTATCGCGGTTCACCGGCTCTCGATCATGCCGACGTCAAGCGCCGCGCCCGCGCATGCGGAATGCAGCTTATCCTCGATGTCGAAATGCCGTTCAGCCGCTGGGACGGGGCGGCGTTTTTACTTCGGCGCATCGGTGGAACATAAAAGGCAAGGCGCAGTTTGGGCCGAGTCGATTGCGGAACCAGGAGACGGAACATGGCATCCGGCGACAAAGAAGCACCTCGGCCGCGGCAGCCAGGGCAAAGGCTCGGGAACCGGAGCTGCAACCAATTTTCCCAACCATATGGTTGGAGAAAATGACATCCTGTCCAACACGGATAAAACGCAGCACACGCAACAGCGCGGCCTGGACGGCAATCGGACTAAGTCCGATCTATAACAGGACCATGCAGCCGACCAGATTCCGGAAGATTGATGCTGCAGCGGCTGAATGCAGCCGCTCGAGTTGCTCGGCGGAAAATCACGAATTCCCGCCAGAATGTTGTGTAGACTGGGAACGGATCGGCGCTATCACCGAGAGCGCATTTGCAAAATCCGGCCGTCTGTGGTGAGTGGCGTGAAGGCTACCATTTGTTAAGAGAAATACAATGTCTCGCACGGCCCCGCGTAACCTCGCCTCCCAAGCCTCCTTGGGCATGGATAGCGAGATTGCAACATTGTTGAGCGCTATCGAGCAGGAAAAGGTTCCTGATCGCCTGACGCAACTTGCCATCGAATTGCAGAATGCGTTGATCCAGAAACGGCGGCAAGAGACCACGAACTGACGTTGGTTAGCCTCCGCCAGCTGCCGAATCCCTGTGATCCTCGGCCAGCGGATGACGTCTCTCCACCACCGCTTGCGATGACGTCTCTCCCAAAAATTCCAACACGCCCACTCGCGCGCGGTTCAGCCGGCTTTTCACGGTTCCGACCGCGCAGCCGCAAATCTCGGCAGTCTCCTCATAGCTGACGCCAAGCACGCCAATCAGCATGAGAACCTCGCGCTGGTGTGCCGGCAGCTTCTGGATCGCCTGGTGAACTTCCCTGCTCTGAACGGACCAGTCCTGCGAGGCTTCCGAAACAGGCCGGCCGGAGGCGCAGTCGAGCAGGCCGGGCGCTTCGCGCGCCGCAGCCCTGATGCGGGTATAGTGGGTGTTGCGCATGATGGTGAAGAGCCAGGACTTCATGCGCGTGCCCGGCTCGAATTTGTCGAGATTTGCAAGGCCCTTGGTCAAGGTTTCCTGCACCAGGTCATCAGCATCGGCCGGCACGCGGCAGAACGTACGCGCGAAAGCGCGCAAGGCCGGAATGAGATCGACGATGGAAAGGCTGTCCGCTTCGTGGGTCGCCATGGCACGGTCTCTGGGTAACAATGTTCAGGCCCCAGCAAGAGCAAGTTGATCAATGCAGATGACGAGGAATGCGCGAAAATCGGGAACGTTCCTTCCCGGAGCGAACTCATTTCAAAGTGACGATGCTTGCCTGTCTCAGCACAAAGCGAACACCAGGTCCGCGATGAAAAACCGATAGCGCTCGGAGCGTTTTCCGGTCGGAACCAATCGCAGCAGCGGCAGTTCGGACACCGCTCAGGAGACTGCCATGGGCTCGCAACGTGTCGACGCTTCAAGATATGAAACAACGGTCCCCCCGCCGCAGCCGAGCGGTCTCTCACCCGCGCTCGAGCGCAATCTGCACGCCTTGACGGAACGGCGAAGGGATGAAGAAGGAAATGCCTCCCTCCAGGATCGAATAGCCGACGCCGTCACCGGCTTTGCGGGCAGCATGGCCTCGATATATATTCATATGCTGATCTTCGGTGCATGGATCCTGGGGAATTTAGGCGCGCTTGGTATCGCGCCATGGGATCCTTCGCTCGTGGTGCTGGCGATGATCGCGTCGGTCGAAGCGATCTTCCTGTCGACCTTCGTCATGATCAGCCAGAACAGAATGGATCGCGCCGCCCGCCGGCGCGCGGAACTTGACCTTCAGACCAATCTCTTGGCGGAGCATGAAATCACCCGAGTGGTCAACATAGTGTCGGCCATAGCCAAGCATCTCGGCGTCGAAACCGAGGTGGACCACGAAGTCCCGGAACTGGCGCGGGATGTCGCGCCGGAAACCATTTTGGACAAGATCGAGGAGATCGATCCAGAGGCTTCGTGAACCGCAACTCGCTTCAGGGGTTCGCAGGTTGCGCCGGCTGTGCCCCCTGCTGGTCTCCGGCTGTCGAGGTCTTAGCGGTGGGGTCTTTGTCCACCTGCGGATTCTGGTCGACCGGTTGGCTGTTTATCGTGTCGGTCCCGGACGAATTGGGATCGCTGTTGTCACAACCGGCAAGCAACCTCGCCGCAAAAAGCGTCAAAAATATCGTTTTCATGATGTTCTCGATCCTTGCTCCATCGGCATCCGAACCAGGAGACTTGTCGAACGTTCCGGGCCAAGGCGGATGAAGATGGCCACCGACGAACGGACTGCTCATGGCACCGTTGTCGCCAACAGACCGATGATTTCGCGTTCGGCAGCAACAGGCCGGACAGACTGAGGTCTCCTTGAAAAAACAGCGAGCAACTTCTCCTCCGGAAAGGGCGGGATTATCGACAACAGCGAAATGTAGGTGCTTTGTTCGCGCCACCGCTCAGGCTCCGTGAAGGGACCGATGGCCTGCGTAACGCCGTGCCGACCCTGCTACTCACAAAACCCGCGATCCAGTGGAAACAGAATCCCTACCAGGGAACAAGGCTTCAAATCGCGGGTTGGATAGCAACTCCAACTGCCCAGGGCATCGCGATGAAACCCTCCGTCACCGACCACGTCGACATCCATCCGTACAATCGTCCCACCGGCGGCTGGGGATCGCTCAAATCGCTAATACGCAAGGCAAGCGGCGAGGGCCTGCTTGTCTCGGGCATCTGGAGCACGCTGATGCGCCAGAACAAATCCGACGGCTACATGTGCGTTTCATGCTCATGGGCGAAGCCCGCCGATCCGCGTCCATTCGAGTTTTGTGAAAATGGCGCCAAAGCGACGATCTGGGACCAGACCAAGCACCGCTGCGGCCCGGAGTTCTTTGCCATGCACCCGGTCAACGCGTTGCTCGACTGGCCGGACCATGATCTCGAGAAACAAGGCCGGCTTGTCGAACCGATGCGCTACAATGAAGTCACCGACAAATATGAGCCGGTCTCGTGGGAAACAGCGTTCCGCGATATCGGCGACGAACTTAGAAAGCTCGACCCAAAATCGGTGGTGTTCTACACTTCCGGCCGCGCCTCGCTCGAAGCCTCGTTCATGTACCAGCTTTTTGCTCGGATCTATGGTTCGAGCAATCTGCCGGACTCTTCCAACATGTGCCACGAATCGACATCTGTCGGGTTGCCGGAATCCATCGGTTCCCCGGTGGGGACCGTGCAGATCGAGGACTTCGAGCATTGCGACATGATGTTCTTTTTCGGACACAACACCGGCGTGACCGCGCCCAGGCTGCTGCATCCAATCGAAGAGGCGCGCCAGCGCGGCGTGCCGGTCATAACCTTCAATCCGCTGCCGGAGCGAGGGCTCAAACGGTTCAAGAACCCGCAAAGCCCGGTCGAGATGCTATCGCCCGGCCCCGGCACCAAGATGTCCAGCGATTTCTACCAGGTTCGCGGCGGCGGCGACATCGCCGCCATGACGGGCATCGCCAAGGCCGTGCTGGCGCTGGACGATGCCGCGTTGCAAGCTGGCGCTCAGCGCGTCCTCGACACCGCGTTCATTGCCGAGCACACGCATGGCTTCGATGAATTCGAGGCCTATCTGCGCCGCACGCCATGGGACAAGATCGTCGAGCGATCCGGCATCACGCGCGCCGATCTGGAGCATGTCGGCGAGATCTATTCAAAGGCCACGGCAGTCATCGGGAACTACGGCATGGGCCTGACGCAGCACCGGCACGGCACGGAAAACGTCCATATGCTGTGCAATCTGCTGCTCATGCGTGGGAACATCGGCAAGCCGGGCGCCGGCGTGTCGCCTTTGCGTGGCCACTCCAATGTCCAGGGCCAGCGCACAGTCGGAATCTCGGAAAAGCCTGAACTCGTTCCGCTCGACAAGCTTGCCGAGTTCTACCATTTCGAGCCGCCGCGCGAGAAAGGCCGCGACACGGTCGAGACGTGCGAAGGCGTGATCGACGGCTCGGTCAAAGCCTTTATCGGGCTTGGCGGCAATTTCGTTCGCGCCGTGCCCGAAACCGGGCTGGTCGAAGAGGCATGGCGACACCTCAGGGTGCATGTCGAGATCGCGACGAAACTCAACCGCAGCCATCTCCTGCCTGGAGCAGTCACCTATCTGCTGCCCTGCCTGTCGCGGATTGAAAGGGATGTTCAGGCAAGCGGCGAGCAGCATGTCTCGATGGAGGACTCAACCGCGTGTATTCACGGCTCCTTCGGCTATCGCCAGCCGGCCGGGCCGCGTCTGCTTTCAGAGCCGAAGATCGTGGCGGAACTGGCGAAAGCAACCGTGGCGGACCGGAGCTCTGTACCTTGGGATGACTGGGTTACGGACTATTCGCGGATCAGGGACGAAATCGAGCGCTGCTACCCTGCTCATTTCAAGGACTTCAACAAACGCTTCCTGACGCCCGGCGGCTTCCATCGCGACATCAAAGCATCGAAACGCGTGTGGGAGACACCGAACAAGAAGGCCAATTTCAAGCCGCCGACGATGCTGGAAACCGATCCCGATATCAATGTCTCCAAGCCGGACGTGTTGACATTGATAACGATCCGCTCGAACGACCAGTTCAACACGACGGTGTACGGCTACCGCGACCGCCTGCGCGGCATCAACGGAACCCGGATGGTGCTGCTGATGAACGAGCGGGACATTGCAAGGTTCGGACTGTCCGAAGGCGACGAAGTCGACTTGGAAACGGCCGCCGACGATGGTGTCGAGCGGCGCGTTCGCGGGCTAAGGGTGACGCCCTATTCGATCCCGTCTGGAAACTGTGCCGGCTATTATCCCGAACTCAACCCCCTGATTCCATTGTGGCATCGGGCCGAGAAGGCGCACGTCCCCGCCGCCAAGTCCGTTCCGGTCCGGCTGGCGGCACGCCAAGCAGAGCAACGCCGGGCTGATCGCATCTAGGTCGGAATAAGCCCGACGCTAAGGCAATCGCGAAGCTAGGCGGTCTCAAGCCTGACGGTTGAGGAACATACATCGTCGATGCGGGTTGAATTGAGCCCGCTCATTCGGGTTCTCAAAATGCATTTGCGGCTCAACCGGCGACTTTTTAGAGGCACAATCGGTGGCCTTGCCTTGCTCACGCTGTTGCTTTTTGTCGGCATCAGGCCACTTTGGGCTTCGGACGTCGGCCGCGGCGAATACCTTGCCCGGGCCGCCGATTGCATCGGCTGTCACACCTCCGAGCCTAGCCGGCCGCTCGCCGGCGGCTATCGAGTGCCGACACCTTTCGGCGAAATCTATTCCACCAACATCACTCCGGATCCCGACACCGGGATCGGACTTTATTCGGATGACGAGTTCGTCCGCGCGTTGACGGAGGGCATCAGGCGCGATGGCGCCGATCTTTATCCCGCGATGCCCTATGACAGCTTCGCGCACATGAACCGGACGGACGTCCTGGCAATCAAGGCCTATCTGTTTGCACAGCCGCCGATCGCTCAACCTCGACCCAGGATCACCCTCCCCTTTCCATTCAGTCAGCGTCCTCTGCTGAAATTCTGGAAGATTGCAAACCTGCGCGGCGGCGCCTTCATTGCGGATCGCTCCCGCAGCGATCAGTGGAATCGCGGGACCTATCTTGTCGAAGTTCTCGGCCATTGCGGCGCCTGCCACACGCCGCGCAACCTGACGCTCGGCATGGACGCGAGCAAGAAGCTTGCCGGCGGTTCGGCCGGCATCTGGCAGGCGTTCAACATCACGTCCGATCGCACCGCCGGCATCGGCGGCTGGAGTGACGACGAACTCTTCCGTTTTCTGCGGACCGGCGACCAGCCAGGAAAAGGCATTGCCGGCGGGCCGATGGCGGAGACGGTGACCAACAGTCTCAGCCATTTGCAAGACGAAGACATCCGCGCCATCGTCGCCTACCTGCGCGATGTGCCGGCGCAACCCGGCGACGAGACCGAACCGCGTTTCCATTGGAGCGGCATCGCTTCGCCGGCGACAGCCCTCGACGGGCAAGAGCCTCTGCAAGGCGAGACGAACTCCGAGGCAGCGGGCCTCTATGCTTCGCTTTGCGCGGGTTGCCATGGACGCGACGGCAAAGGATCAGCCGACGGCATTTACCCCTCCCTCGTCAACAATACGACAACCGGAGCAGGGTCATCCGAAAACGTCATCATGACGATCCTCTATGGCGTTCAGGCGGGTGATGTTGCGGGGCGTCGATCCATGGCGGCGTTCGGAAACTGGCTCGACGACGCTGAGGTGACAAATCTCGCCAATTATGTATTCACGCGGTTCGGCAATTCGCAAGTCCGCGTCGCAGCCGCCGACGTCCATCAGATGCGCGCCGGAGCGCAAACTTCGGAGACCTTAATGGTGCTGTCCACCCAGGCGTTCTTTCTCGCCTGCGCCGGGTGCCTGGTCGTGCTTGCGTGGCTGCTCATCTGGCGGCGGATCAGAAGGATATTCCCGCCTCATGTCCGTGCGTAGAGATAAGCTGCGATGTCGCGCGCATCCTGCGGCGAAAGATCGGTATTCGGCATCGCCGTTCCGGGATCGACATCCCGGGCATGGCCTATCCAGCGGATCATCGCATCTGTCGAGGTGCGCGCCTTGCCGCCGATATAGAAGCGCCGGCCGACGCCTTCGAGCGACGGCCCGACCGTTCCTCTGGCGCCTGGGACGCCGGGAATTTCATGGCATCCGCCGCAGCCATTGCTGATCATTGCTGGGATAGCCCGCGAGGCGTCGCCGCCGGTCTGCTGCTCGATTTGCGCCTCTTGCATAAAATTCGCATTCCAGTCCTTCACCACATAGCCGGCGGCCACGACAGCCGCGGCGACAACGATAGCTGCAATCCACGACGCAAGCCGTGGTTCTGAGATGGTGGACCAATCGAGTGCCTGAGAGGCGAGAGCCTTGCGTTGCTTGGTCCGCGGCAGGACGAAAAAAAGACCGGCAAGAAAGAGAAGCCCCAGCAGGATGCGCCACACGACGTCGCTACGCGCGGGCGAGTCATCTGGGCGCTGTTTAAGGACCATGGCCGACATACCAAGCCTGGATGTTATTTAGAGAAAGCGCGGCTGGCCGCGGGGTTCCATATGTTCATCGGCACAGGTCAACAGTCGTCACGGAAAAAATCAGGCATCATGCGCAAACGGCCTTGGCCGACGCGGCGCCGATATCCACAATCCGGCC
This sequence comes from Mesorhizobium sp. ORM8.1, assembly GCF_053005525.2. Classification (NCBI taxonomy): domain Bacteria; kingdom Pseudomonadati; phylum Pseudomonadota; class Alphaproteobacteria; order Hyphomicrobiales; family Phyllobacteriaceae; genus Mesorhizobium; species Mesorhizobium sp. ORM8.1. The sequence goes on from NZ_CM132600.1 coordinate 1,517,080, forward strand.
AGAACCAGGGCCGCGCCGACATAGACCATTCCCGCCGGGATCCACATGATCAGCCCGGCAAGCTGCTGGTCTTCCACAGGCGTGAGATTCCAGGCCAGCGAACCGATGCCCTGCATAGGAAACCAGACATGACGGGAGAACAGCAGCAATGCGCCAAGAAGCCCGCTGTGACCCGCTGTGACGAACAGATCGCATATTGCCAGCCCGTAGCCCTTTCGGCTGGCCGGGCTGAAGAACATAGACCACCAGAACAGGATGCCGGAAAAGAGGAAGGAGAAATGCTGCGCCCAATGCGTCGGCGGTTGCGTGAGAGCAGCGTCGAACAGCGGCGGCGCGTGCCAGGCCCATATTGCCAATCCGTGAACCAGGGTGGCAATGAATGGGGTCGTCAGTTCGCCCCAGAGGTTGGCAAACCAGCGGCCTTTGGATATCGCTCCCAAGCGCCTGCGCCAATTAAGAGGCAGGGCCCAAAGCATCGGCCCGAGCGGGCGGGCAAGCACGATAAGCGGCGCGGCTATTGCCATCATCAGCTCATGCTCGATCATATGGGCGGCGAACACCGTCTGGCTCGCCTGATGGAGTGGCGAAACCAGCGCAAAAGCGAGCACCAGCCAGCCGGCGGTGAAGCAGGCGACCTGGTTTGTGGTCACTCCGTGACCGATGCCCGCCCGTCGCCACAGCCGACGAACGCCCAGACCGTAGAGCAACGCCGTTGCGACGAGCGGCAAAATGACGGGAACAGCGAAGGTCCAGCCGAAATACACCGGGCCGCCGAAGCAATGGCCGACGCCGGTGGACAACCCCGACAGAACGGCACCCCAAGCAGCGTTCACAGCTCGCACCCGGTGAAAATCAGCCCGGCGGCGACTTGCAGCACCATGGCAAGGATGAAAATTGCGCCGATGCCGAGCGATGCGCGGGCGACGAAGCGGCGTGTGCGCAATGTAAGCGGCGGCGCCATTCCATGGCCCTCATCACTCAGGGCACGCCAGGAGAGAAGCGAGCCGGCCATGCCGAACAGGATTCCAGCCAGAGAGATCAACAGCGCAAGCGGCCGGCCGGAAAGGCACTGCCAGTGTGCGGCTGAGTAGTCGAACTGCAGTGAGCCCGCCCAGGCAAGTGGGCTGGCTGCAAGTCCCGCCCAGCAGACACTACTGCGGATCGTGCGCATGTCACATCCTCGGAAACCAGTAGATGACCAGATAAAGCACCGCCCAGGAGACGACCACGAAATCCCAATAGAAAGCGTTGTCTGACACATCGCTGAAACGCCGGCCGGTCTTGCCCTTCTCGGTAACCATCAAGGCCGCAAGCACGATGGTGTCACCGACGTCGGTGAGCAGATGCGTGGTGTGCAATCCGATCATGAACCACACCATCGAGCCGTAGGCATTCTGGTCCCAGCGTATCTCCAACGCCGAGAATTCCCAGATGCGCAACACCAGCGGTAGCAGGCCGGCAATCGACATCACGACTATGCCGATGCGCACCTTCGCAATATCCTGCTTGCGTGCCCACACCTCGACCATGTGGTTGGGAACGACGCTGAGTATGAGGACGATCAAGATGGCGGTGCCTGGAAACAGATCGGGAGACGGCGCCGCGATCGGCCAGTGCGGATTGACTGACGCCAGATAGAAATAGGCACCGATCGCCAGCGCGAAGCCGGTCGCCTCGAGCGCGATAAAGGCCAACGTTCCCCACCACATCGGGCTGCCGGCGCCGAAATCATAGGTCGGCAGTCGGCTGACATCGGCAATTGCGCGCTGTCTCATTCCTGGTCCTCCGGAACGCCTTTCGGCCAGAACCAGCCGATCAGCGTCACGGTGACCGGCAGGGAACCCCAGACGACTGCCCAAGGCGTATAGATGGAAGCAAGAAAGGCCACGCCGACGGCGATTGCAGCGAGAAACGGCCAAATGGAGTTGTCCGCCGACGGTTCGCGGATCTGCGGCACCGCATCGGCAACCGTGCTTGCGATCACCTCGCGCGCATCGACGCGCAGACCTTCGACCACCGTCAGCACCTGGGGATCGGCCCAGATCGGCTCACGATGATTGACGGCCGGAATGCGCAGGAAATCGTAAGCCGGCGGCGGCGATGTTGTCGCCCATTCCAGCGTGCCTGCGCCCCAGGGGTTGTCGCCGGCCATACGCCCGTTGCGGATGCTCAGGACGACGTTCAGCAGGAGCAGGCCGAAGCCGGCGGCAAGGACGAGGCTGGAGAGGCTGACGAACAGGTTTGTGCCGCCCCAGCCGCTCTCAAGCGGATAAGTGTAGACCCGGCGCGGCATTCCCTGCAGCCCAAGGATGTGCATCGGGAAGAAAGTGGCGTTGAAGCCGACGAAGAGCAGCCAGAAATTCCAGCGGCCAAGCCGCTCGGAGAGCATGCGTCCGGTGATCTTGGGGAACCAGTAGTAGACGGCCCCGAGCAGCGGAAACACGGCGCCGCCGACCAGCACGTAGTGGAAGTGCGCAACGACGAAATAGGTATCATGCACCTGAAGGTCGAGCGGCACAGAGGCGACCATGACGCCCGTCAGGCCGCCGATAACGAAGACGACAATGAAACCGAGGACAAACAGGAACGGTGTCGCGAAGACAGGTCGTCCACCCCAGATCGTCGCGATCCAGCAGAAGATCTGGACGCCGCTCGGTATGGCGATCATCATCGAGGATGCGGTGAAAAAACTCTCGCCGAGCTGCGGCAGACCGGTTGCGAACATATGGTGCACCCACAGCCCGAAGGACAAAAAGCCGATCGCGATCAGTGACACTACGATGCCGAGATAGCCGAACACCGGCCGGCGGACGAAGACCGGCAGGATGGCCGAGACGAAGCCGGTGGCCGGAATGAAGATGATGTAGACTTCCGGATGGCCGAAGAACCAGAACAGATGCTGCCACAGCAGCGCATCGCCGCCGGCCGCCGGGTTGAAGAACTGCGTTCCCACCAGCCGGTCGAGGATAAGCATCGTGCTGGAGACCATTACGGCCGGCATGGCGAAGAGGATGATAAAGGCCATGACCAGGGCCGACCAGACATAGAGCGGCATGCGGTCCAGCGTCATGCCGGCGGCGCGCTGCTTGAACACAGTGGCGATGATCTCGACGGCAACGGCAAGAGCCGACACTTCGGTATAGGTCACCATCTGCGCCCAGAAATCGGGACGCTTGCCGATGCCGTAGTCCGGACCAGCGAGCGGCACGTAGGAGAACCAGCCCGCGTCAGCGCCGGTGTCGAGTGCGAAGGCAACCCAGATCATCAGCCCGCCCGAAAGATAGACCCAATAGCTGAACGCATTGAGCCGCGGAAAGGCGACGTTGCGCGTGCCGATCATCAGCGGCACCAGATAGACGGCGAATGCCTCCATGACCGGAACGGCGAAGAGAAACATCATGGTCGTGCCATGCATAGTGAAAAGCTGGTTGTAGAGATCGGGGCCGACATGCCCCGCCTCCGGCGACGCCAGCTGCAACCGCATTACCAACGCCGCCAGTCCGGCCAGGACGAGGAAGATAAACGCCGTTACGATATAGCGATGTCCGATCCGCTTGTGGTCTACGGTCGAAAGCCAGCCATAAAACCCGCGCTGGGTTTTCCAGGTCTCGGACAATTGCGCGTGCAGTATTGCATCGTCGATGCCGGTGTCGCGCAGTCCTTTGAGGCCGCTTTCGCTGTTTGCGGATTCGATGGCGGTCACTTCAGGCTCTCCAGATAGGCGACGACCGCATTGAGATCGTCGGCGCTAAGAGCGATGCCAGGCATCTTGGCGCCCGGTTTGATCGCTTGCGGATCGGCAATCCAGGCGGCGAGTGCGCCGCGCGTCATCGGCAAGGTGTCGGCGGCCAGGGAACTCCGCCCTGCCAGGTGCGTCAGGTCCGGCCCGACGGTCCCTGCCGCCGGCGTGCCCTCGATCGTATGACAAAGCGCGCAGCCCGTGCCGAGAAAGGCGACCTGCCCACGCTGCACCTCCTCGCCTACCGGGCTGACGGCACCCAGGCCCTGATGCGCGAGCCAGGCCCCAAAGGACGGGCGGCTTTCGGCCACGACCGTCATGGCCATATGGGCATGCTGATAGCCGCAGAACTCGGCGCACTGCCCACGATAGGTGCCGACCTTGTCGACCTGAAGCGTCAGCGCGCTCGGGCGGCCCGGAATGAGATCGCGCTTGCCGGACAGGCTCGGCACCCAGAAGCTGTGGATCACATCGGCGGAATAGAGCTCGATCTTGACCGGCTCGCCGACCGGCACATGGATCTCGTTGGCGGTGACGACGGTCGACACGCCGTCGGGACCGGGATAACGCGCCTCCCACCACCACTGATGGCCTGTGACGCGGATCGTGAGAGCCTCGCTGCCGGTAAGGGCCGCATTGGATTTTCCGGTCAGGAAACTGGCAAGGGTCAAGCCAATGAGGATGACAAGCGTCGCCGTTACGGCTGTCACGACGATGCGAAAGCTGTTTCGCTCGCGTTGCCGATCAAGAGCAAGAAGCTGCTGCTCTCCGGTCCGTCGGTTCGGCCGGCGGCGCAGGAGCGCCAGTCCGAGGGCTACCATGACCAGCCCCCAAACAGCGATACAGACGCCGGTAAAAAGCCAGATCAGATCGAGGGTCGTTCGCGCACCGGTGCCGTGCGGATGCAGGACGGATTGCCACTCGCTGCACCCGGCAAGCGACAGCGCCGCGAGAGCCACACCAAAAGCGCGGGGCTGTCCCAACGGACGGATAGGAATCGTCGCAGCCCCGATCGAAAAACTTCCCATGCTAGGTCGCTCCGATCATGATCCTGGCTGCAGCGGCGCCAATTCCTGCCTTGAGCAAAGAAGCCTCGGTTTTCGGGGGTCGGAGATATCGAGCTTATCCCAAGGAATTCGGTAACCACCGTAAGGACGCCGCAACCGGAACAGGTCAAGCACCGCAACGCCCATTCTCAGCGCCGAAAGCCGTTCCAAGGCTGCATAGGCTCCGACATGGAATTCGGTAACGACAAGATCGTCTCCATCCTGCTCGGCACGGATTGCCTCGATATAGCCGACCGTTTCGCCGTCGCGCGCCAGCAGCCGTTGGCCGACCAGAAGTTCGAGATTGATCTCAGCCATGTTCACGCTCCGGGGATACGGCCAATCACGTGGTCTCGAAGCCAGTCCTGCCAGGCGAAGATCTGGGTTTGGCGGACATCGACATCGAACTCGACGTCGACGCCGATATCCCGCACGGTGGACCAGGGGATGCGATGAGGCCTCGCATGGCGAGGGCCACCCAACTTCTCGGCCATTGCGGCCATCATGCGTCCGGCCCGTGGACCGAGCCGCTGGAGCAAGACGATCGAACCTATCTCGATGGCAACGATCTTTGGCGGTTGCCCTTCCTGCAATTCGGCGACGACGCCGTCGACCTTGCCGATCTTGACCTGCTCGTGGTCGACCACCTGTTTGTCAAGGATGTCGCGAACGAGTTCCATCATGAGCCGCCGAATATCTGGAGCGGGATGGTGACCACCGCCAGAACGAAGCCGAGGGCGATGATGAGGACGACCGCGGCATTCGAGATGATGCCGTTTCGATGCTTGCCGACATAGAGTTCGTCATTCATCAGGAACAGGAATGGAACGATCGTCAGCGGTAGCGCGGCGGCGGTCAGGGCCATGGAGAAGATGGTGAGCCGCAGAGGATCCAATCCTAGGGCGATCGGCATCGGGGCAAGAAGAAGGCAAATCGTATAGACGGCGCTAAATCCGGGGTCTTCGCTCGGCCTGAGGCTTTCGCCCCAGGTCCAACCGAAGCCCTGCGCCACCAGATAAGCCTGCTGCAGTGCGAGCTCCAGCGCGGCGCCGAAACAGGCAATTCCGAGCGACGCCGCAAACAACACGAACCCCCAGAAGCCGAAGGTCGAAATCAGCATCAGCGGCAGTTGATGATAATCCTCGACCTGGACGATGCCGTGACCGGCCAGGACAAGGGCCGCCAGGATTAGGGCCGCGACCGATATCGAGCCGCCGAAAGTCATGCCGAGACCGGCTATCGCCCTGTTGGAACCTAGATAGCTTTCGTCCCACCAGTCTTCCACCGCGCCGGAAGAATAGAACATGAAGAGATAAGGCGAGATCGACGCGCCCAGGATGCTGACAGTCATGAACCAGTAGCTCGCCTCGTCGTGCTCCGGCAGGCTTGGAACCGCGCCCCTGGCGATTTCGCCCCAATCGGGCTTCAGAATAATAGCAGCGACGATGAAGCAAAGCGTCACAAGGCCCAGGAAGGACACACCTTTTTCGATGAGGCCGAAAGTTCCCCGCCAGAGCAAAAGCCACGCCAAAAACGCCACCGGCAGCGCCCACCATTGGTAACCGATGCCTGTCGCAAGCTCGAGCGCGATTGCCGCACCGCCGATTTCCGCGGCAAGCACCAGGAAGTTGATGAGCATGGTTCCGATGAGTGGCCAAAGGAAGAAGTTGAAGCCGAACCGCTCGCGGATGCCATCCGAAATCGTATGGTGGCTTACCGCTGCGAACCGGCCGGCCATCTCGACCAGAAAGATGATGCAGATGGTGCCGAGCACGATCGCCCAGACAAGCTGATAGTGATATGCCGCCCCGGCCTGCGCCGCGGTCGCCAGCGACCCGACCTCGAGGAAACCTCCGACGCTGGTTACGACGCCGAGCGATATTTCAAGCAGCTTCTTCATTGTGCGACGGCGGGAGCGGACGAAGCCAGATCGCGTATGGCGGACGCCAATTCATCGCGTGTCTTCTCGACGGCAACCCGGTCATCATCATCCAAGCCGGCTCGGGCTTGTACCAGCACATTCGATATGCGCCCGGCACGCCCGCCCGCCACGCCTGCGCCGCTTTTCTTGCCAAGCTGCTCGCCCACTTGCGAGATTTGGCGTGTCATAGCGTCCAGCGTGTCCCCGGTGTAGCGAGAGGGAAGGCTCGAGTCCAACCACCCGTTCAGCGCCATGAGTGCTGTCGCCGCCAAGGAACCAGCACGCTTGTCAAGCTGCTCGGCTTGTGTCGCATCCGAAGCTGAACATGCCGCAAGCCCAAGCGATGACAAAACCAAGGATACGACGATGGAAGCTCTCATTGCAGGTTCTTTGATATCACCGCCGACAGCCGCAAATATTTGAGAAATCAATTGGTGGTGACGATCAACGCTTTTTCGCAGCAAGCGTTCCACCCCATGATCGGGCCGAGCGGCTGCCTCGGGGCGCGAAACCGAGCGTGTCGCTTCAATAGTGAGATGTCGCGCAAAGCAAATTACCTCGACCCCGCAAACCAGCGGCCACAAGCCTCAGAACACGGAACGCCTTTGGATGGTTCCGACACGAATGCGCGGACGAGAACCGCGCCGTCTTTGGCGGACGCGACAAGATCTTGGGATCACCAGAACATTGTGGCGAGGGGTACGAATGCGTTGCCAAAGAAGGCTCGCTCTCTAACAGCGGGCCTCCGTTGAGTTTAGGCACCGGGAAAGGGCGGCAGACTCATCTTTTGGTTAAGAAGATCGCCTCCTCTTCGTCCCGCGGTCGACCGCCCAGTGCTGCGGCTACACTGGCGATGAAGGCGCCGACGACTAAGGACAGAGCGCCTAGCAAGGCGAAGGTGGCGCTGGCCTTCCGGGCAGTATCGGCAGCCTGCTGGGCCTTGATCTTTGCATGTTTTATTTTGGCGATCATGGTGTCCACCCGCGCCTTAGCATCGGCTTGCGAAAGCCCGGTGCGAGCAGCTACAAGTTGCGCAAGATACGCGCTGTCTACGGCCGTGATTTCGCCGCCGTTGGCCGCACTGGCGAGCAGGATTCGCGTAGCTGGGCGGTCGATGCCGAGTCGCTTTCGCTAGTGGCGGCGGCAAGCTTGGTGGGGTCTGTGGGGCGGAATATGGCATCTACATAGTAGGATGTGCCGTCGAACGGTCCGCTGCCTTGGTCGCGGCACCAGCCGTAGCCCCCGTCGCCGCCCCGGCAGCAGCCGTCGAAACTGCCTGCACTCCAGAACTTAAGACAGTGGAAAGCGCGGAGCCGAGAACACCCGCGACAAGAAGCGTAGCGAGTGCGCAAGCCAGGAACCCGTGGGTGGTGTCACGGAAATAGACTTCATCGGTGTGGATACCCACCCACTTGGTGCGGAGTCGGCCGGTGAGATATCCTCCCGCTCCTGATGAAAGCCATTGCACGACCACCAGCCAAGCGGCGGTAGATACCGCAAAATGTGGTGGCTGACGCGTTGGCGCCCGACCACGGCGAGGCCATGCTGAGACCAAGCCCGGAGCCCAGCAACATGAGAATAATTGTCAGAGTCGAAGCCGCAAACGCGCCTGCAATGATTGGCCCCCAACTCACGGCTGAATAGGAAGACTCCGTTTGCGCAGAGTCCCCGGCGGTCACAAATGTCGCGCCCATATCACCCTCCTACCGCGCGAACAACATGATGAGGATGATGATCGGAATTGGAATACCCAGCAGCCAGAGCAAAACACCGCGACCCATGAAAACCTCCTGTTCGTTGATAGTCAGCTAAATAACAATGTCGCGAGGTCTCTTCTGTTCCGGCCGCTCCGAGGTTTCGCCTTATGGAGTAATCGCATCAGGACCGACCTACACATGGCTGCCCGGGGAGCTATCAACATGCGTAACCGTGACGCGCACCGTGTTGCCCACCATCGCAGCCGAGCCTCTGGCTGTGCAGCCATTCGGTCGCAGGAATCATAGCAATTGGCCGCAGTTGGATCTCTGAAGCGACCATGCCCCCGAAGGAAACGGGCCAATGGTCGACGTACTTGATTTTGAGTTGGCGAAGGCTCGCCTGGGCGCGAAGCATGCCGTGCACACTATTAACCGCGCGGGCGAATTGCTGGCCGGCAATAACCGCGGCGTTTGTGTAAGCCTCGCCCTTTGCGACCGTATCAGCGGCCGGTCGCCGAGGCCAGGCCGCGCTTGATGAAGTTCAATCCGCCGGGTCAATGAGGCTTTCCAATGATAGCAACTTTCAACCTCGCGAATGCCAAGACCAGCAGCTTGTTTCGCGATGCGTGGCTGGCAATGCTGACCCACCGGGCCATTCACCACATCCACCTTGCCGATGCGGCCGTTGCAAACTTGAGCAGGCGGTGGCCGCATTTGCCGAAGCCAGTCATCAACCAGCCACCGACGAGATGATCGCATCTCGGGCCACCTTGACTTACTGGAAGATGTGCAGGCGCTCGGCATGTGACGGTTGGCGCCACGGATATCTGAGGAACCGCCGGCCGCCCGCGCGGATGCGACGCATCGGTCGATTTTGTTCGGCCCCCTCGTTGGTTCCCATGCCAGCGGTGCCTCCATGGCGATATGAGCGCGCCGCATTGGGGCCGAAAGGTGCCATTCGGTATGAGTGGGTCAGCGAGGGGTTGGGTCAGTTTCTCTAACCAATCAGGAAAAATGCTTCCTAACTGATTGACAAATAACGGTTATGCCAGTCTCTAAGGTTGATTGATATCGTTGATTTGTTGGGGTTCACGAGCCAAAGCCGAAATGTATCCCGTATCGTTCCGCATGCTTGCGGGACGCCATACAGACCACTCCAACGTTGTTTGCGAACATTCGGGGCCATGCTGCAGAACGACCGCATCGGCGCGATTAGGACCAGCCCCAGAGCCGCTGAATCCTGAGATAACAAGCGAGCAAGCAACGATCTTCTAGGCCGGTTCGGCCCCTGAGTTCCGAAGGCGGGCGGCTTGAAGGAGCGCCGGTCTGTTTCCAGCAGCTCGCTGACCGTCTTGTTGAATGTGGCTCCTCATTCGAGCGCCGCCGCAGTGTGGAACTATTGAAAAAGCCGGCCGTTACGAGTGTTCTCGATCAGAGCGCGAGGGCAACTTTGGAAAGAGACGACGCTTCTCCCGTAGCGACCGGTGTCCAAGGCCTCGATTACATCTTGCGAGGCGGCTACGCGAAATTTCGGTCCCATTTGGTGGAGGGCCGGCCAGGGTCTGGCAAGACGACGCTCGGCCTTCAGTTTCTCGTCAATGGCGCTCAAAACGGCGAAAAATGCTTGTATATCACTCTTTCCGAGAGCAAGCGCGAGCTCCAGTCGGTAGCTGAGCGACACGGACTGTCGCTGGACGATATTGAGATCCTGGAACTGGTTCCCCCTGAACTTAGTTTGGATCCGTCGCAGCTCCAGACACTGGTGCATTCGTCCAATCTCGAGCTCGGCGAAACGGTGCAAACTGCAATTGCCGAAATTGACCGGCTCAAGCCTGATCGCGTCGTGTTCGACTCGCTGTCCGAGATCCGCTTGCTGTCCCAAGGGTCCTTGCGCTACCGGCGGCAGGTGCTGGCCTTGAAGAGCTTTTTTCTTCTCCACAACGTCACGGTGCTGCTCCTCGACGACCTGACCGCGGAACATGACGATCTGAACTTGCACTCCATCAGCCATGGCGTGATCCGAATGGAACAGCTGTCGCCGGTTTATGGCGGTGAACGCCGCCGGTTGCGCGTCATCAAAATGCGTGGCGTAGAGTTGCGCGGCGGGTTCCACGATTTTGTTATCCGCCCCGGCGGGGTCCAGGTTTTCCCCGGCTGGTCGCGGCTGAACATGACGATGGCGAGCATGGGCCGCCAGCACTGAGTGACACTTCTCTTGATGCACTCCTACGAGGCGGCTTGGCACGCGGTACGAGCACGCTCTTAATGGGGCCCTCCGGTATCGGCAAATCCACCATCGCGTCGACCTTCTGTCACGCTGCGCTTCAACGTGGTGAGACTGCCCTGGTTCTTTTGTTCGACGAGACGACGAGGATCTTCCTTGCACGCGCCAAAGGCCTCGGCCTGGAGCTGGACTCCTTCGTGAGGAGTGGGCTGCTCCTGCTCGAAAAAATAGAGCCGGCCGAGATGTCACCCGGCGAATTGTCGTCGCGGATCCAAGCTGCAGTGGACCGCGCAAATGCTCGCCTCGTGGTGATCGACAGTCTGACGGGTTACCTGAATGCAATGGCGGAAGAACAGCATCTCGTTCTCCAAATGCACGAGATCCTCACCTACCTTAACCAGAAAGGCATCGTCACCATCCTGCTGTTAGCGAACCATGGACTCCTGGGGCAGATGGCGGCGCCAGTGGACATGACCTATCTATGCGATTCCGTCATGCTGTTGCGGTTCTTCGAGAACGGCGGACGCCTGAGGCGGGCGATCTCCGTGGTCAAGAAGCGGGTAGGCTCGCACGAAGACACCATTCGCGAATTCAAGATCAGCGAGCACGGTCTGGACGTTGGAGAACCCCTGGAAAAATTCCGAGGTATCCTGACGGGAGTTCCGTCATTCGAAGGCAAGCAGAGCGACCTCATTCAAGACCAGACATCGTGATGCCAGCCAACAACGAAGTTCTGATCCTCGCACCGGTCGGGCGTGATGCGAAAATTGCGGCTTCGATCCTCTTGTCAAAAGGTATCGCGGCGCAGATCTGTGTCGATTTGCCGGATGCTGTTTCCCTCCTGGACAGAGCTCAGTGCCTCGTGGTCGCTGAAGAAGCCTTGACCCATTCCGATCGAAAGCTGTTTGCCGCATGGATCGATGGCCAGCCAGCGTGGTCGGATTTCCCCATCGTCCTGCTCACAATGCGTGAGACCGAACTCGATGAACGACTGAGATTTCTTGATCACTACGCTATCATCCTCGAGCGGCCGTTTCTGGCTTCAAGTCTCTTAAACTCGGTGCGCTCCGCCCTGCGCGCCCGCGCGCGGCAGCTGGAGGTCAAATCCTTGCTTGAGCAGCAGGAGGAGGTGGCCCAGCGCCAGAGGCTGTTGATCCGGGAACTCCATCACCGTGTGAAAAACACGCTGGCCAACGTCCGCGCGATGATGGGGGCTACCGCCAGGTCGAGTGACAGCGTCGACCATTTCGTGAGGGATTTTTCGGCCAGGCTAATTTCGCTGGCCGAAACGCACACGATGTTGACGGACGACTACTGGCAGACAGCTTTACTGCACAAGCTGTTGAAAACAGAACTGCGGCCCTATGATACGCCGGAAACCTCGCGCATTTCGATGGAGGGTCCTGATGTTGCGCTCGTGGCGGATCTCGCCATACCCATCGGCATGGCTTTTCACGAACTGGCTTCAAATTCTTCAAAATACGGCGCGCTGTCCAAGCCGGAGGGAAGGCTTGAAATCCGGTGGTCGGTGAGTTCGCCCGCAGACGCTCGAATGCTGGACTTCTCCTGGCGGGAGCGCGCCGGCCCCAAGGTAACATCTCCTAAACGGCGGGGATTTGGCACGACCTTGTTGGAAAAGGTTGTCACCGTACAATGCCAGGCCGAGATCGATCTGAAATACCACACGGATGGTCTGCAATTCGCAATGAGACTGCCGCTCCGTCACACCAGGCTCGTTCCGCCATATTAGGCATCGTGCCTAGCCGCCAACCAATGCTGATGCCGATGCGCAGCCAACGTGACGGCGAGGCATTGTTGGCGAACAGCCACAGGATCGGGCCCGCTTCGCATGCGCCGGCGATGCTTCGGACGCCGCTGATGCAGCCTGCGACTGCTTGTTGGGTGATACCGCACAGCCCGCGCTCTCTGGAAATTAAATCTTCAGGATAATCAGGCACGCTTGGCAGTTCGGACCTGCGGGACCGTCGGATGGGAGAGCAAGCTTAGGCCAACCATTGTGTCAGATCTGGTGCATCTTGACGTGCAGGACAACCCTGCCTTAACCGGCGAAGTGGACCGCCTTCTGGCGCGCCGTACGCGCGACATCCGCCTCAAAGGCGAGATACGACGCCTGTTTCGAGACCGTATCTGGTCGCAGACGGCGAAGATCATCCGCGCGTGGATGGTCTGGGTTGCAGCGCGGGCGGCGAATTCTACGAGCGGCATTTGAATATCATGCTGTTCGTGGCCATTACGGCCATTATTATCTTCGGCATTCCGCTGGCTTGGACGGTGACCATTGCCGCTCCTTGTCGCTCGGTCTCTATCTGGCTTTTCAGCTGCAGAATCCGGCCATCGGTTTTGGAAGCGCCGTTGCTGCGACCCTGTTTTTCGCCAGTGGGATTTTCGCGACCGTCGCGGCCCGCCGCATCATGACAATTCTCGCGCAGAAGACTTTCTTGTTCGAGCTTCGCGACAGGCACAGGGTCGCCGAACTGGCCAAAGCCAACGATCGACTGGAACTGCTTGCCAAGACCGATCCGCTCACCGGCATCGCCAACCGGCGCTGGATGACGGAAACGCTCGACCAATTGTGGGGCAGTGACAAACGGTGCCTGGACGGCGCGGCGATGCTGATGTGCGACATTGACCACTTCAAGAAGCTGAATGATCACCTTGGCCATGCCGAGGGCGACCGCTGTCTGGTCGAGGTCGCCGGCATCATCCAGGAAAGCGTCAGGCGAGATCGCGATCAAGTGGCCCGCTACGGCGGCGAAGAGTTTCTGGTGCTCCTGCCCGCAGTGAATGAGGAAGAGGCCGTTTCGGTCGCAGAGAGAATTCGCAAGGGCGTTGAGGACGCTGGTTTGCCCAACCCCGGATCGCGCATATCAGGCTGCGTCACCTTGAGCATCGGGGTCGCGGTTCAAGCGTCCGAAGAGGCCATTTCGCCGGAGCAATTGCAGCGTCAAGCGGATGCCGCGCTTTATCTGGCCAAGCAAACGGGGCGAAACCGCGTATTTCTGCACCGAGCGGAGTCTTCGGAGCGCAAACCCATTCGCTCGAAAAGATGATGCCGTCGGGGAGGCCGATGCTGTCGCGCGAGAGCTTCAGCCGATGCGCTTCTCCTCAAACTCATGCAGTTTCTGCCAGTCGAAGGTGACACCCACGCCCGGCTCGTCCGGGGCGATCGCCAGCCCGTCCGCAAGCTTGAGCGGCCGGGTGATGTAGTGGTCGATAATATGCGCCTCGATCCAATCGGATTGGATTGGGTCGTGACCAAGCTCACCTGGCGTTGCTGCAGGCCGGCCGTGCGAGCAAGATTGGTCACCCGCAGCCAGCCTGTGATGCCGCCACAATTGGAAACGTTTGCCATGCTGGTTCGCAGCTGATCGAGAATGAAGTTCAGGTCGACACCGCGGCGATATAGCATTGGCTTCCTTGCGCCGGCGGCCATAGCGTCTAGGGTTCTTCCTCCGAAGTGCGCGAACTGCGTTCGCGCACGGATTGCTCCGTCGCGTCGGCCGCAGACTTGACGATCCCGCCGAGCCGGTCGGCCAACGTCCCTGCCTTCTTGTCTTGCCGACCGGCTTCTTGCTTGACTGTTTCATATGCGTCGGCAGCGACCTGTTCGGCCTGGTCAATGCCTTGGTCGAGCATGGCCCGGGAAGTGTTGCGAAGCTTTTCGCGATAGCCGCCCAGTTGCTCATCCTCCATTGTTGTGTGGGGCAGCATGGCACCTATCGCGGCGCCGATGGCCAGACCGACCGCGGCAACGGCCAAGGGCTGGTCATTCAGTAGCTCCTGCGCCGAACGGCTGGCTCTCGCCGTCATGTCGCTAGTCGCCGATCCTGCGCTCGCCGCATTGTCCGTCAGCCCTTTGGTGGCGCTCCTTGCCGCGTTCAAAATGCTGTCGCTGACGCTACTTGCAGCCGAAGAGAGCGGCGCCGCGGCATCGGCGAGCGTGCTGCCCAACCCTTCGCCGTCCGCCTCATCACGCCGGCCGGGCGCCGTAGCCGCCGCGTGACCGGCCAGGCCTCGGCTGCCGTTTGAAGGACCGCTGCCCAGCATCAACCATGCCAGGCCCGCGCCCACCATCGTGACGGGCAAGGGATTGTCCCTGACCTGCGTTCTCAGGTTGTTGAGCATGGCCGAACTCTCTCCGCCGGAGAAGATGCCGGTGAATTCGTCCAGCAATTGTCCCGGCGTCATTTTGCCTCGGATGGATTCGGCGGTTTCCACCACCCTGGCGCGCGCGGCCTCCGCCTCGCGTTCAAGTTCAGCTGCGGATTTCTCGTTCATCTCACTTGTTCCTTGATCACATTCGCGTCGCGCCTGAGCTGTTCCTGGGTTCGGTCAGGGGTAAGTTCGGAAGGCGCCATGCTTGCCATTCCGCTCCGCAGCAGGATGACGCCAAGAATTGCCACGACCACACCGACCAAAGGGAGGACCACCCGGCGCCCAGCCCAGCCCGCGTCAGGGCAATGACAAGTGCCTGCAGCAGCACCAGCAGCGCCGCGAGCAGGCAGATCGCGCCGCCCAGCACCTCGGCGGCGCCAGATCCGGCTTTGGTAAGCTTTTCGGACAGTTCCGCCCGTAGAAGTCGGGCTTCGGTTTGCACCAGCGTGGTGGCGTGCTGGGCCAGGTCGGTCACCAGGGTCGCGAGGCTGGGATTGTCTTGCGTGTTCATCGGTCTTGCTCCGCATGCTGCGTGGCGAGATCATCGCCGACATGATCAAATCCCCACGACCCGTCAGCCGGCCGTTCAGCAGGTTGAGCAGTCTGCGAGTCGGCGTCTTCCGAAACGCTCTGAGATGTTTGACGGGTTGCCGGTGGAGAAGCCTTGATGAACCGGCCGAGCGCCAGTCCGGCCAACACCGATCCAGCAAGGAGGACGCCGGGATTTTGCCGGCCGAAAGACTGCACATCCTCAAGCACCTGTGCGAAAGGCTTTTGTTTCAGGGACGAGGAAAGTCGCTCCAGGCCACCGGCGGCGTCCAGGGCAAATTTCGATGCGGTCCGTTCATCGTTGTTGGCCAGGTGATCGCTGGCCGCGCGTAGTGCGCCGCCCAATGCTGCCAGGCTCGACCCGATGTCGCGCTGCGCCTCCTGCGCCTTATCGGAGATGACCTGCGTGGCTTCTGTTGCGTAGTCGCCAGCCTTGTGGGTCAGTTCGTCGCGAGCATCGTGAAGCAGCTCGCTCGCGCGTTCTTTTTCCTGGCGAAGCCTGTCGGAAGCATCACGTTTCGCCTGGTCGAAGTCAGAGGGTTCACGGCCCTGGCCGTCATTGCTTTGCATGGGTCACCTAGTGAAAACCGAGGAAGGAGAGGACCGCGAGCACGACAACGACGAGGCCGATAAGATAAATGACACTGTTCATGGCACGTTCCTCCGTGGCTGCCCAACGTCGAAAAACCTTCGATGTTCCATGGACGAAAAGCTTTTGCGATTCGAGCCGTGACACGCGTGCGCCGACGCGCGATAAAACAGGGCGGGACGGTCTGCCCGGCCATGCCATGTTTACGGCCGTGTCCGATTTTTCGACTGAGTTGGCGGCGATTGTTTGGGCGAGCCTTCATCGCGTGCCACTGCCGCAGCGCGCCATCGGCCGCTATTCCTGCCTTAACCGCCGACCCCGTGACCGGCTGTTGCCTTTTGACGGGCAGGAAGTCGGATTACATTGGGCTGTGCTGCGCCAACATCTCCAACCGGATTGGGCCCGGCCTGCTTGAGGCCGGCGCCGCTATATGACTGCAGATCTGCAATCCCCGCCGCGGCCAAGCCGATGCGCGCCTGCAGCAAACGGGCTAATTCCGGACGCAAGCCGTCCCCCTTCCGGGCGGCTAACGCATGCAGTGACATGAAGCTGTCCATCCACCTGACCTTTCACCGCAAAGCCGAGAGGTTCACCTTCCTGGTCAGGCGACCGCAGACTTTGCACGTCTTGCCTCTTCGAAATCGATCGATAGGACTACATTGCCGCTGCCGTCGCGAACCCGGACCGCCCAATCCTCCCGAGAGGATGGAGAGGCCGGATCGTCGAGCAGATCGATCGCCGACCGCAGTGCCTCATCATGGGCAGCCGCCAAGCTTGGCAGGTCGACGGCCTCAAGCGTCCGCACGTTGCCTTCGTCGTAATATTCGAATGTATATGGGCCTGTCGCCTCGGTTGGTCCGGTCGGCCTGTCGGGAAGAGCATTGTCCTTACGGCTATATTCGTCGGGCGCCACGCTGAAAACAGCGCACTGGACCATCATCTGCTTGGCCCGGCTGAGCAGCGCGGCACCGTCAGGCTTCAGTCGGGAGTCGGACAGGATCATGGTTACGGCGATCTTTTCGCCGCCTTCGCCTAGAAACTCGACCAGAACGTCCTCCGGCCCGGTATGTATCGCGGTATCGAGCACTTGCATCTTCGCCTCGTCGTTTTCATGTGGTCAAAATAAAGCTGCCTCCCGGTTGAAAGTTCCCTTCGGGTGGGACGGTTCCCCAGTGGAATCCCCTAGGACATACCGAACCGTGCTTGAGAGATGTCGCTGGGCCAGGTTAGGCTTCGTCGTGCCCTCCCGAATGCCAGGACGACAATGACCCGCAGGATGCCCGAAACGCTGTCCAGTCGCGCGCGGCGCTGGGCAGTTGAACTCACTCAGCAGAAAAGCATCACCGACGGACGGCGAGGCTGCGTTTCGGTCCGTGGTTGGCGGAGGAACTGCGAGGGGAAACGGCATTTCGGAACGCCGAAATCTGGACGATCGAGATCGCTCCTCAGGACGGCCGCCACTGCGTGGCAATGCTGCTTCGCGGCACTGGTCGCTCGGGCGTACTTTTGACCGGCCACTACGACACCGTCGGAACCAGCGACTACGGGCAATTGGAGCATCTGGCCACTCGGCCAGAGGCCCTGACACAAGCCCTTCGCGAATCCCTCGTCGAAGCCAAGGCTCCGGCGGCAAGATTGGCTCACCACGATTTCGCAGGCGGCGACTTCCTGGCCGGACGTGGCCTTCTCGACATGAAGGCCGGCCTTGCGGCTGGCCTGTCCGTATGCGCGGATTTCGCCGGAGGGCCGAAGCGGTCTGGAAATCTGCTTTTTATCGCCGTGCCGGACGAGGAGAACAATTCCGCCGGCGCCCGTAAGGCGGCGCGGATGCTGCCCGAAATTTGCCAAGAGCGCGACCTCGATCTGATCGCCGCAATCAATCTTGACGCGATCGCCGATGACGGCGACGGAAGCCAAGGTAGCATCATCGCCCTGGGAACAGTGGGCAAGCTGCTACCGACCGCCTATGTCGTCGGCGTTCCTGCACATAGCGGATTTCCGCTGAATGGCCTCAACGCGGCCGCGATCGCCGCCGCAATCGCTGCCCGGGTAGAATAGGCGCCCGAGCTCGCCGAAGCGTGCGGCACGGCACCCGGTACGCCACCCAGCCTGCTTGGAATGCGAGAGGGAAAGACCGGATACGATGTCACCACGCCAAGGACGGCCTACGCCACCTTCAATGTGCTGAGCTATCGCCGCAGCCCCACTGAGGTGCTCGATCGGTTCGACATGCTATGCGCCGAAGCGGCCTCGCGCCTTCTCCAGGAGCTGCAATCTCGCGTCAGTACACACGCCGGACAGGTCGACATGGCGAAGTCTGTTCCGGTCCAGCGGTATGAGACCTTGCTGGAGCATCTCGGCGGGCAGGAGCGGGCGCGGCTCGAAGCTGTTTCCGCCTCGATTGCCGCCGGCGATCTCGCGCTGCCTGAGAAATGCCGATTGATAACGGAGCAGGCCTGGGAACTCAGCCGGTTGACCGGACCGGCAATCGTTACGGGCTTAGGGTCAATCCCCTATCTGCCGAAGAACCTTTCCGAGCTGCCGGCCGCAACCCGGCTGCGAGCCGCGGCCATCGACGTCGCCGCCGAGGCGATGGCGCGCTATGGCAACCCAGTCGATTGCGCGGACAATTTCGCCGGGATTTCGGACATGAGCTTCTTTGGCGAAGCGGCGGAATCCTCTCTCGACATCGTCGCCCGCAACACGCCGGCCTGGAAGGACAGCGTACGCTGGCCGCGGCAATGCGCCCTGCCCCACGTCCCGACGATCAACATCGGTCCTTGGGGAAGAGATTATCACACGCCGCTCGAGCGGTTGCATATCGGGTATGCATTCGATGTCCTGCCACATCTTATCCGCGATGTCTGCACCAAGCTGCTTGAGCCGCACGCGCCTTGATGGGGGCCCTGGCTGGCCCGAGTCAAAGGGTTGAAAGCAAGAGGCGCGCAGCCTATTGTGCCCCCAACGCTGCCCAGCTCAGTCCATCGGCCACATTCTGCGGCCAAGCATGGGGTCCTTCTTCAATGCTCGTAGCGGATAGTCTCTCTCAATGAGGCCTATTGCGCGGCGACAGGCGTTCGGCCGGCCGAACGGCTGTCGCCGAATGACAGCGATCATGCAACGTTTGAAACCAGAGCGACGTCGCATCTGGCCAAGCCGTAGCGCCACCGGTGATCGGTTGCGGCTACCCGGCTCTGGTAGAACAGCGAAAGCTGATTGCCTTCAATCATCACCGTCGAGTGGCCGTTCTCTCCTGGTTGGCCCGGTTCGAGCACAGGACCGATCGAGACGTAAGGCCCGCCAACCTCGTCAGCGATGGCGAAAAACACACGTTGCCGGTTTCCCCTAACGCCATTTGGGAGAAAGCACGTTGCGTTGAGAAGCACCCGGCCATTCGGCAACTCGACCAGTTGTGCGCCTTCTATGCCCCATTCGTAGTCGGGGTCCTCTCTCGTATTGTGGTGAGGAACATCGTTGTGATCGAGGATCTTGCCGATCCGCTTCCACGGACCGAACCAAGAGTCGGACTGGCTGCGCGCCAGATAGATGTCGGGCTGAGGCACCCTGGTGAATTTCGGCATGGCCGAGTAGGCGAGATAGCGCTTGCCGCCAATGACTGCGGGATGAGGATCGTAGATACCATCCTCCTCCGTGTCCGGAATGGCAAGGATGGCCGGGCTGAGAACCACCCAATGGAATCCGTCGTTGGAAACCGCATGCTCGCAACGGCCACCTGACTTCATGAACTCGGTCTGGATGAACATATGGAAGACGCCGCTCTCGTGGATCACACCGGGAGCCGCAACACCAGTGCCGTTGATTGGAAGTTCGATCGGCTCGTGCTCGGCCCAGGGCCCATAAAGATCCGGCGCCGTGGCATGCAGGATTCTCCACGTCTCGGTGGTGACCGTGCCGCTTGACCCGAAGACGTGCCACACACCGCCATCGAAGACAGGACACGGGTCCTTGAGATCATCGACGCTTTGCGGATGAAACAATGGAAAAACATTGGTTTCAAAGTTGATCTTCATATCAGCCCCGGAATTCGCCCGGCATCGGGCAGCGATGCAGGCGAATCATTTGATGTCCTGCCCATTTTATAGCCGACGAGTTCAACGCAAATACGGCAATGCCACTCTCCACCGGGATTGCTCTGTTTCGCACGCGCTCTCGCTGACGGCCGGGTTCCGACAGCCGTTCTTACCGCCGCGACAAGAACCCTCGCATTCGTGAGCGGCAAAGCGGGCGACGTGGCCTCTTCATCTCACTTGGAACAACTCACCTGATTGAAAGTTAGGAGCTGGAATCAAAGTCTAGTTCACCTCTATCTGCGATTAACAAATGTTAATCTCAGTACAAATAAGGTTGATTGAAGGAGCATATCTATGGAAGCGGCCTTTGGCGGGATAACCGGCAGTAAATACGTTCGTCGCGAAAATCTATTGGTTTGCTTCTCACACCTACGATGGAATTTCGTTCACCAACGGCCGCAGCATCTCCTCACACTCGCATCCGCGCAGCAGAGAGTGGTCTACTTTGAAGAACCTGTTTTCGAAGAACTGCCCCAGCCACTGGTGCGGACGAGCGAGGCCTCGGCAAACATTCTAATTGTCACGCCAGTGCTGCCGCTGGGCACCTCGGCGGCGAAAGCAGATGCCATCCAGCGGAGATTTGTTCAGCAGACAATCGCTTCTATGCCGCACAGTCGGTTGATCGCTTGGTACTACACGCCAATGGCTCTTCGCTTCACGGAGTACCTCGACCCGGACATATGCGTCTACGACTGCATGGACGAACTCTCCGCGTTCAAGAATGCGCCGCCCGAACTGGGGCACATGGAAAAGGCTCTTCTGCGCCGCGCCGATCTCGTCTTCACCGGCGGCCTGAGCCTTTTCGAGAGCAAGCGTCATCTGCATCCTGCGATCTACCCCTTTCCGAGCAGCATCGATGTGCAGCACTTTCATGGGGCCAGGAAGCCGGGAAAGGACCCAGCCGATCAGGCCGGCATCCCCCATCCGAGGGTGGGATATTTCGGCGTCATCGACGAAAGACTGGACGTCGGTCTCGTAGCGCTAGCAGGAAAGATCATGCCGGACGTGCATTTCGTGATGCTCGGCCCGGTCGTCAAGATCGACCCTGCAAGGCTCCCGCAAGCCGAAAACCTGCATTGGTTGGGACCGAAAGCTTACTGCGACCTGCCCGACTATTTGCGCCATTGGGACGCCGGTTGGATGCCGTTTGCACTCAACGAGGCGACCCGCTTCATCAGCCCGACCAAGACGCCGGAATTCCTCGCGGCGGGTCTGCCGGTGGTCTCGACGGCGATCGTCGATGTCGTACGTAGCTACGGTGCTGCCGGCGTGGTGGAGATCGCCGACGGTGACGATCTGGAAATCAAGCTGCGCTCCGTCCTTACGCGACCGCGTCAGCCTCTGCTGCAGCAAGTCGATGCCTACCTAGCGGACATGTCCTGGGAGAAAACATGGAATGCCATGGCAGCTCACATCGAGTGCGCCTATCAACGCAAGAAGGTCGTGCCCCTTCGCAGGAGCGCATGACCATGTTCGATTGGCTGGTCGTTGGCGCCGGCTTTGCCGGCAGCGTGATTGCTGAAAGAATAGCTTCGCAGCGCCGCGAGAGCGTGCTCCTGGTCGATCGCCGCAGCCACATCGGCGGCAACGCCTATGATTGCTACAATGAAGCCGGCATCCTTATCCATCGCTACGGGCCGCATATCTTCCACACCAACAGCCAGGCGATCGTGGACTACCTGTCGCAGTTCACCGAATGGCGGTCATACGAGCACAGGGTGCTGGCGGCGGTGGACGGGAAACTCGTTCCCATCCCGATCAATCTCGACACGATCAACCGCCTTTATGGGCTCAACCTTACCTCGACGCAGCTGGAGGATTTCTTTGCGTCGCGACGCGAGACCGTGGAGGACGTTCACACGGCTGAGGACGTCGTGGTCAGCACCGTGGGACGTGAGCTCTACGAGAAGTTCTTCCGGGGCTACACCAGGAAGCAATGGGGCGTCGATCCCAGTCAATTGAGCAAATCGGTGACAGCACGAGTGCCGACCAGGACCAACCGCGACGACCGCTATTTCAGCGACAGCTTCCAGAAAATGCCAGCTGGCGGGTACACACGGATGTTCGAACGTATGCTCGATCATCCGAACATCAAGATCCTGCTGCAGACTGATTTTCGCGAGATTCGTGAGAAGATACCGTTCAGACGCCTGATTTATACCGGCCCAATCGATGAATATTTCGGCTGGCAGCTCGGGCACCTTCCCTATCGCTCGCTTCGCTTCGAGCACATTACACTGGACCGCGAACAGTTTCAGCCGGTCGCTGTCGTCAACTATCCCCAGACAGAAGATTACACACGCATCACCGAGTACAAACATCTTACCGGCCAACAGAGCGCTCGGACCAGCCTGACCTACGAATATCCCACCGACATCGGGGACCCATATTACCCGGTGCCGCGGGCCGAAAACGAAGCGCTCTACAAGCGCTATGAAGCGCTTTCCACAACCTGTCTCGACGTGTGGTTTGTCGGTCGCCTGGCAACATACCGCTATTACAACATGGACCAGGTGGTCGGGCAGGCCCTGGCTACTTTCTCTCGCATCCAAAAGAGCATCCCGGAGTCGCCATTTGCGGAGCGGGCGGTAAGCTCCCCCGCATACAGGACTTAAAAGCTCGGGGGCGGCGAAATTGAAACGAGAATTACGCTGGACACAAACGTCGATTCAGAAAGCCGTTCCGTATTCCTTGTCGGTTTACGCAACGCCCATGCTGCCATGGAAAACCAGGCGCTATCGGATAATGAAACCACAAGTCGGGCGTAGAGAGAATTATCCGGGAGGCGAACGACCGCTTGCGTCGGCACATTCAGGAAACCGAAGGCCAGATCACGCGACTTGAAACCGTCCTGGAGGACCTCGACGAAGAGCACTCCACTCTAAAGGATACGGCGTTGTCGATGTTGGCAGCATGGCTGCTGCCATGGGACATTCGAGAGCCGGCGACGAAATCATCAAGATCAGCCTGGCGAACTTCGCTTCGAAAACGACGAGATTGCCGCTTACAATTCGCGGTTGGTGCTCGCCGAGGCCGGTGGCTTCGAGGACGCTGAACGGGTTCTCAAGCACGATCTAAGCGAAGAGGAAGCCATGGCCAATTGGCTGAAGGAACCTGAGCGACGTCACCTGGCGGTATGCCAAGCTGCGCGAGGCGGGGGAACCGCAAAGAGCTGATCAAACGGGGCGCGGGCGTTCATAGCAGACGCCCCGCGCCGGGCCACATCCGTCAGCCCGTCCGGTTCGCGGCGAACAAAGCTTGCTGGCGGATCAATTCGTCCGCGATGGGCCTGCGCAGGCGCCTCATGCCATCTGCCTGGACGACCGAAAACAATCCCACCTCCGCATGTCGCGAATTGTCCCAGCCGGGATAGGCCGTTATCGGGTAAAGGCAAACACCCTCGATCGTTGCTTCGAGACTCATCGCGGCCCGCACCTCGTCGCAAACATAGTGGAGCCAAGCCGGCCCGCCGGATCCTTCGGAGCCGGTCTCGGCAATGAACATCGGCTTGCCGTAACGATGAGCGACCTCGAGCAGCATTTCCGACAGAGCACGGTACTCGTGGTGTCCCATCGGAATTGTCGGCCCGTTTATGTACCATTGATTGTGCGGATAAAAATTCAGGCCCACGACATCCACAATATCTTCGCTCCCGCCGAGCTCAGGTTCGGCGCGGCCCAACAGCATATCGTAGGCTTCGAACTGCCCCCGACGGGCGTTTTCGGCCCGGCGCCGTTCGCCGCGGGTCCGGTCGCGAGGAGCAATGTGGATAAGCGGCTCGGCCCAGACAAATCTGCAGGCGGGGTCGATCTCGCGCATTGCACGAACCCCCGCGATGGCGGCCTTGACGAGATGTCGCTTGAACCATCCCCTTTTGTTCGGCCCCACGCGCGGGAAATAGCCGACCTCGACGGCCCATGCGAAAAAGGAGATTTCGTTGATCGGGCACAACAGAGGCGGTGTTCCGGCGATCGAACGGTGTACCCTCACGGCCTCCGCTGCGAAGGAAGCATAAGCGTCGATGAAATGCATCGACCCTTGATCCACATGGTCTGGCGATCCGTAATGGAAGATGTCCCAGATAACCTGGACACCCGCCGATCGGGCCGCCTCGACCATCGGCGCCCAACTTGACCAGTCATAGGTTCCGGGGGCGGTTTCGATCAAGTGCCAACGCAGCCCGTCGCGGACGGTGCGAAGGCCGAGATCCGCGCAGCCGCGATAATCGCCCAGGGCATGTAAATTGTGCGAGGTCGCACGAATGAGGTCGAGGCGAACGCCGTCCTTGCGGCGGTGCGAGGAGCACTCGAAGCCGGCCATGAAAAAACTGGCAAAGCGTGACGCTCCCGGAACCGAAGCCTCCCCTTCATGGCCGTCCGTTTGCCGCATTCCAGTCATCTCGAGGTCTCCATGGGCAATCGGTTTCGAACTCGGTCTTGTTCGGGAAGCGAGCGCCGGGGCGCAATACTGCATCCGCTGGGGTAAGTCTGTTCTCGGTCCGGCATACCCCCTTGTCCTTGCGTGGCCAGGTTGTGCCGAACCGATTTTTCGAACGTTTGTTCCCGTGCTCGGCTGCCCGGGAGCCAAGTGGCAAACGGCAAGCAGGAACAAGGAGCGCCGAACCAAGTTCGGGGCGATAACCACCCTGTCGAACAATCGACCGGGTTCTCAGTACTCAGTACCAAGCAGATCAACAGAGGCACGGGATCGTATGACTGTTCAAATTCGACTTTCCGAGATCGACCACGCCAGGCGAGAGGATCGTGGCGACGGTGCATGGAGCATCGCATCAGACTTGGGCTATTTGCGGCTATCAATTGTGAACGTCGTGTTCTTCGGCGCCCCAGGCAGCGGAGATCGGAACTGGGTGCTGATCGACACGGGGTTGCCGACGTCTAAAAGCAGCATCGTTGCGGCCGCGGAAAGTCGGTTTGGGACCGGCGCGCGGCCCGCCGCGATCATCTTGACGCACGGCCATTTCGATCATGTGGGCACGGTTCTGGACCTCGCCAATGCCTGGGACGTCCCTGTCTTCGCGCATCCACTCGAGCGTCCCTATCTGGACGGAACCAGGTCCTATTCGCCCCCGGATCCCTGGGTGGGAGGTGGACTGATGGCACTGCTTTCGCCGCTCTTTCCACGCGGGCCGATCGATCTTGGCAACAGGTTGCAGATCCTGCCGGCCGACGGATCGCTTCCGGCAATGTCTGGATGGCGATGGCTGCACACACCCGGACATGCTCCAGGGCATGTCTCGCTCTGGCGCGAGGAAGACCGCTCGTTGATCGTGGGCGATGCGTTCATCACCACGGGTCAGGAGTCGGTCTATGAAGTCGCCGTTCAGGATCTCGAGATGCACGGTCCGCCGCGCTACTTCACGCCGGACTGGGACGCGGCGGAAAGATCCGTGAAGCAATTGGCTGCGCTAAAACCGCAGATGGTCATCAGCGGACATGGGGCGGCGGCCGCGGGCGTTGGCATGCGCCAAGCTCTTGACACCCTGGCTGACCGGTTCAGGGAGGTCGCCGTGCCGCCGAAAATGAAATTCGCGCGCGAACCGGCAACTGTCCCAAGTAGCTGAGCCCGTACGACCCGCCGATCTCTGTCGCTGCTCAGAAACCGGCAAAATTGAGTCGGGGCCGATCAAGTGTCCGCCGGGTTGCGCCAGCGGAAACGAGGGTTCTCCAAAGCTTCCCCGGCGCCATGGATAGGCGTCGGCGGAACAAACCCGGGAGGCGCCAGTTAGGGCGTTCGTTCGGCGGTGGGCGGCACCCGGCGAACTGCCTTGGAGTTCTGCGTGAGGGGAAACGTCAGATGCAAAACGCGACGGACCGGCGGCCCTGCGATGGGCGCTCTCCAAGTTGCGCGGCGGAGTTGGCATTGCCGCAATCGAGCGCCCGGTTGGCACACCCTCTGCTGTGGATACCGGCCATCGCATTCATGCCAGGTTGCGCGGGTGGTGTGCTCGATCCGCAAGGTCCAATTGGCGCGGGCAATCGCACGATCCTTCTGAACTCGCTGACGGTTATGCTGGTGATCGTGGTTCCGACGCTGATCGCATTGCTGGCCTTCGCCTGGAAATTCCGCGCCAGGAACCGGAGTGCTCGTTACGATCCGGAATTCACCTATTCCGGCCGGATCGAGTTGATCTGGTCGATCCCGACGCTCACCATCTCTTTCTCGGTGGGTTGATCTACTATGGATCATACCACCTCGATCCGCGCCAACCGATCGAGTCCGGCCAGCGGCCTCTGGATGTGCAGGTCGTGGCGCTCGACTGGAAATGGCTGTTCCTCTATCCAGCGCAAGGCGTGGGAGCGGTTAATCAGCTGGTCATTCCGGCCGGCGTTCCGGTGCATTTCAAGCTGACGTCGGCCAGCGTGATGAACACGTTCTTCGTGCCTCAGCTTGGCAGCATGGTTTACGTCGTGAACGGCATGCAGACCGAGCTGCATCTGCAGGCCGACAGAGAAGGCAGCTATTTCGGTCAGTCGGCCCAATTCAGCGGCGACGGCTTCTCGGACATGAACTTCCGCGCGAACGCAGTTTCGTCCGATGCCTTCACCCGCTGGGCCGCGTCGCTGCTTGGCGGCGGCGAACTCAACGCCAGCGCTTATCGCGACCTCGCTCGGCAAAGCAAAAACGTGCCGCCGGCCTCGTTCGGCCGTGTGCAGCCTGGGCTGTTCGAGGCAGTTGTTCATCAGGCCCTGCCGCCGGGCCCGGGGCCTTCTGAAAGCGCGGCCAGCGGCGAGCCACAGGTGAGTCCAAAGGAAATACCCGCGGTGGCGGCGCCACCCATGGCGCATCGTCCACAAGCAGAAGGGGCAGAATGACGATGCTGGGCAAGCTCGACTGGTCGGCCATTCCTTTCGATCAACCCATCCCGCTCGGTGCGGCCCTCGGCGTCTTTCTGGCAGCAGCCGCCGTGCTTGGCTGGATCACGGTGAAGGGCTACTGGCCCTATCTCTGGAGCGAGTGGATAACCTCGGTCGACCACAAGCGGATCGGCGTGATGTACATCGTGCTGGCGATGCTCATGCTTCTGCGTGGCTTCGTCGATGCCATCATGATGCGCACACAACAAGTGCTGGCGATCCACGGACCGGGCTACCTGCCGCCCGAGCATTATGACCAGATCTTTTCCGCACACGGCACGATCATGATCTTCTTCGCGGCGATGCCTTTCATGATCGGCCTGATGAATTTCGTTGTGCCTCTGCAGCTTGGCATACGCGATGTCGCCTTTCCGACACTCAATTCCGTCAGCTTCTGGCTGACGGCTTCCGGAGCCCTGCTGGTCAACATCTCACTTGTCGTCGGCGAGTTCGCGCGCACCGGCTGGCTGCCCTACGCCCCCTTGTCGGAAACCACCTACTCGCCGGGCGTCGGCGTCGATTACTATCTGTGGTCGATCCAGATCTCCGGTGTCGGAACGCTCCTGACCGGCGTCAACCTGGTGACGACCATCCTCAAGATACGTGCCCCGGGAATGGGCTATCTGCGAATGCCGATGTTCTGCTGGACCTCGCTCGCGTCCAACCTGCTCATTGTCGCGGCCTTCCCGATCCTCACCGCCACGCTCGCGATACTGACGCTGGACCGCTATCTCGGCTTCCATTTCTTCACCAACGAAGCCGGCGGAAATCAGATGATGTTCGTCAACCTGATCTGGGCCTGGGGCCATCCCGAAGTGTACATTCTGGTGCTTCCTGCCTTCGGTATCTTTTCCGAAATCTTCTCGACTTTCTCGTCAAAGCCGCTGTTCGGATACCGTTCGATGGTCGCGGCCACGATGTTCATCTGCATCGTGTCCTTCATGGTCTGGCTGCACCATTTCTTCACCATGGGCGCCGGAGCGGACGTCAACGCAGCCTTCGGCATCGCCACGTCAGTCATCGCGGTCGGCACCGGCGTAAAGATCTACAACTGGCTCTTCACCATGTATGGCGGGCGCGTTCGCTTCGACACGCCGATGCTTTGGGCGCTGGCTTTCGTGACCACCTTCACAATTGGCGGCATGACTGGCGTTCTGCTTGCCGTCCCACCGGCCGACTTCGTGCTGCACAACTCTCTTTTCCTGGTGGCCCATTTCCACAACGTCATCATTTCGGGCGTGCTGTTCGGCGCTTTCGCCGGCTTCACCTACTGGTTCCCCAAGGCGTTCGGCTTCCGCTTGCACGAAGGCTGGGGGAAGGCGGCATTCTGGGTCACCTTGGCCGGCTACGTGCTGGTCTTCGTGCCGCTTTATGTCGTCGGTCTGCTCGGCATGACGCGGCGCCTGCAACATATCGACTTGGATCTTTGGACGCCGTGGCTGGTTGTGGCCGCGTTCGGCGTTCTGGTCATGATCGCCGGCGCCGCCCTGCAGATCGCACAGCTTCTCGTTTCGATCCGGCTTCGCGACAGACTTCGTGACGAAACCGGCGACCGGTGGGACGGGCGTTCGCTGGAATGGTCGACATCATCCCCTCCTCCCGTCTTCAACTATGCGCGGCTGCCTCACGTCGAGAACGAAGAGCCCTACTGGCGCATCAAGCAAAGAGGGATTGAGCAGAGCGCAGACGAGGACAATGAATACGAGCCCATCGAGATGCCGCGCAACAGCCCGACAGGCTTCGTCACCGCCTTCTTCAGCACGCTGATCGGCTTTGCGCTGATCTGGCACATATGGTGGCTGGCGATCGTCGACTTCATCGGCGCCTATATCACCTTCGTCGCCTTCGCCTGGCGCGATCATGGGGACTACGAGATCGCCGCCGACGAGGTTGCGCGCATCGACCAGGACCGCGAGGCCGCGCAGTTTGCCTGGTTGCGCAGATGGGAGCGCCCGGCATGAGCGATCACGCTTTACCCGGCGGCTTCGGCGCGGGCACCCAGACACGAGACCCCTGTCGGCTTGGTCACGGCGGCCGGCACGGCGTGCGCTCCGCGACCGGCCACGGAGAAGGCGGGCCAGCCTCGAAATTCGTCACCGTGGCATATGGCTTCTGGATCTTTCTGCTGTCCGACATCATCATATTCTCGGCCTTCTTCGCGGCGTATGCCGTGCTTGCCAAGGCGACCGCCGGCGGACCGACCGGCAAGGATTTGTTCGAGCCCACGCGCGTCGCCGTGCAGACGGGCCTCCTCCTCACCTCAAGCTTCACCGGTGGCTTGGCATCGCTCGCGACCCACCGCAGATCGATGGCTGCCACGCAGTCCTGGCTTCTCGTCACCGGGTTGCTCGGGGCAGCCTTCCTGTTCCTGGAGGTGCAGGAGTTCACGGCAATGATCGGCGAGCAGGCAGGCCCCTCGCGCAGCGCATTTCTTTCAGCCTTTTTTGCGCTCGTAGGCTGCCACGGGACCCACGTCGGACTTGGGCTGCTCTGGCTGGGCACCATGATGGCGCAGCTGTGGGTCAAGGGCTTTCGGCCGGACATTTTGCGGCGGCTGCATTGCTTCAGCCTTTTCTGGCACGCACTCGACATCGTCTGGGTTGCCATCTTCACCCTGGTCTATGTATTGGGAGCATCGCCATGACAGAGACCGAGAGCAGGCCCGGCGAAATACAGGACCGCCGCGATTCAGCACCGGGCGAGGAACGCATAACAGAGCACGAAATGGCTGGCGGGCTTTTGGGCTACCTGCTCGGCTTCGGCCTGGCCATCCTGCTCACGATTGCGTCGTTCATGGCGGCGCAAACCAACCTGATTTACCAGCCGGCGGTCATCTCGGCCCTGGTGGTGCTCACTGTCGCGCAGATGGGTGTGCATCTTGTCTTCTTTCTGCACCTGACCACCGGGCCGGACAACACCAACAACATCCTGGCCCTCGCCTTCGGCGTGCTGATCGTGGCGCTGGTGGTTCTGGGCTCAGTCTGGATCATGGCCCACCTGAATGAGAACATGGCTGCCATGTCGACCCATCAGGCCACAACAATGCCTTGAGCGACCTGCAGCTTGCCCGAGCACCGAAGCCTATCCACCAGAATCCGAGAGGCCAAACGAGCGCTCTCTTCCACCTCATCTGGCTGATACAAAGGTGTCTTTGCTGCGCGCCGGTGGCCTGCGGCGAGCGCGCCGCTTGGCAACGGTGCTCAGTGCAACCGGCGGCTCCCTCGACAGCGCCCCCGTCACCGCGCTCACCATGTCGAGCGCGACGAAGTCAGCATTAATGTCGTTGGCTAATTTACCGGCTGTCTCTCCATGGTCGTCGTCGTTTCCTCCCCAGAACACTACGCCCACCCGTATCGCTGGATTGATGCGTTTTATGCGACGCACCATAAAACGCGCATGTTTGACGGAGTTGCGGTTCAGGAACCCGATCGCGACAGTGTTCAGCCCATCCAGCTGCAGCCGGCGAATGCTCGCCGGATGCAGCTCTGCAAAACTGGCCTTTGACGTGACCGCGCCTTGGGTCAGCAACACCTGCCCCAGCATCGCCGCGGCCGCGTCGTCGAGTTCGCCGCGGCCGCCGGCACAAAGTACGGCCAGGCCGGTGCCGTCTGGGAGATCGACGTCCTGTCCTGCTTCCCCATCGATTGCCTTCTCCCTGTCCGAGCCAGACGCATCGCCCGTAGCGATATCGTCCTCCTCCGCTTCCTCCTGAGCGCTGTCGTCAAGATTCGCCACCAATGTCTGGGCGCTGGCAGCCAGCTGCCGCAGTTGGTGATCATCCATCACGCCCCTGACCCGGTCTTGTTCGCCGAGCAGCAGGGCGGGAACCGCGACCTTGCCGTAGAACTCGAACAGATATTGTTCCTCGAGAATCTCCTCGGCGTGGTCCGTGGCTTCTTCTGGATCGCCGGCCAGCAGACGCTGATACAGCCGGGCATGTGGCTCGAGCACAGGTTCGTTGCCAAACAAAACGTCGAGGAACTCGAACTGCGCCACATGCCTGCCCAGCACGACGAGACAGACCGTGAGCGGCGTAGACAAAACCAGACCGAGAGGTCCCCAGAGCCAGGTCCAGAAAATCGCGGCTACGATGATTGCCAAGGGAGAGAGCCCTGTGCGGGACCCGTAGAGCCAGGGTTCGATGACGTTGCCAGTGATAACTTCCATGATCACGAACAGCGCGGCTGTCCATAGTACGAGCGACCATCCAGGAGCCACGGCCAGAGCAAGGAACAAGGGCAGCAGTGCACCGATGATAGGACCGATATAGGGAACGAAGCGCAGCGCCAACGCCAGCAACCCCCACAGCAGTGCATTGGGGATCCCAAGGACCCACAGCCCGATCGAGATCGGAACGGCGTACAAGATGTTCACGACCAGTTGCATGAGCAGATAGCGGCCGAGCCGCTTGCCGGCGTCCTGGAGCGCTTCGGTGGTTCTGTGAAGGTCGCCGTAGCCGACCAACCTTATGAACCGATCTCGAAGATCCTCGCGCTCGAGCAGCATGAAAATAACGACGACAATTATGAGCCCCGCTGACGCCAGCGGACTGATAAGCGGGGCGATCAGGTTTTGCAGGATCTCGAGCGGCCTTTCGCGCGATACGATCTCAACGGGAACCGGTTCGCGTTGAGGCTGGCTGGCTGCTGGCTGCGAGGGCTCCTGCTTGTTGATCTCCTGGCCAACGCGCTCGATCACTCCGGTCAACCTGGCGATGATGCCGCCGCCGACGCCGGTTTCTTTCAGGGACCTGACCTTGGTCAGGATATTCGCTTGGTAAAGCGAAACATTCTGCGCCAGCTCACCGACTTGCGTAACGACAACGAAGGAGAACAGGGCGAGCGCTGCGAAGGTGCCAAGCACGCTGGAGATGACGGCTGCAAGGCGGGGAATGCCGATCCGTTTGAGCGCGGAAACCACCGGCGCAAGCGCGAAGGTGAACAGCAGCGCGATGGCAATGGGGAGGAATACCTCGCGGCCGAAATATAATGCGGCAACTACTGTCACGACAGTCGCTACCGTGGGCAAAGCAGTGCGCGGGTGTGCCGTGGTCCCTATGTCGATGTCCCTCAACCGAGGAACAGAGGGTTGCGCGCCGTTTAGCCGACTTGTCGCCATCCAATTCTCCTGCCCAACTCCGCATGATCAGACATATTCAGGCAGAGCGCAACTTGTGGTGCCAGCTTGAAGAGAGTCCCGCTTGCGCTGCCAATCGATTGGCCGACTCGCCCGCTCGTTTGTGTGCAGCCAGTTGACCCGAATGTCGGGCCTTGCTCTTGACAACGCCATGGGACCGGCGGGGACATTGGTTCCAAGGATTGGTCATGAAAGGAATTCGCGCATCGATGGATAATTTCGTGAACGACATCATGATCGAGGTTGCTGAGATGCTTCCGGCAGTGACTCAGAAAGAGTGGATTTCCACCGACGAACTGCCTATCGACTCGCCGAACTTCCCACACGATCTGGAGCCGGCAATGCGACCGAAATCTCCAGGCACGGCGCCGGCGCAAGGAGCCTTGGACTCCGGCCGAGTTCCCACGCACGACGCGACGTCGCGGGATGATATTGCGCGTTCGCCAGTGGCTGCAGATTCAATCAATCACGTCACTCGCCTGGGCGGCGCGCATGGCATCAAGCGCCAAGCGAACGGCATCGGCGTCTGCGACGCGGGGCTGGGTCGGCCTGAAAATTAAGCGGCCGTTTCGGTACTCCAATCCCTTGCTATCGCGCCATTGTGCGGCCGCCGGCTTGTTGTGCAATGTGATCGCGATGGCGCTAGGGCCCACATCGACTTTGGCCACACCCAGTTCCGACGCTGCTATTCGCAACCTGGCAAGCTCCAGCAAAACGGCCACCTCGCCAGGCATGTCTCCAAAGCGGTCCTCGAGCTCTTCGCTGAATGCATCGAGGTCCGAGCCCGAACGCATCCGAGAGAGCCGCGCATAAAGGCCAACACGCACCGTCGGCTCGTTGACATAACTTTCGGGGAAAGCCCCTTTTTCCGAGCCGGCGATGTCGGCAAGTTGCTTTTCGGGACCAGGCCCTCCTCCAGCCGCCGAAACCGCCCGCTCCAGCAAGTGCTCATAGAGGCCGGCTCCGAGCAGCTTCATATGTCCAGCCTGATCTTCGCCGAAGAGATCTCCGGCACCGCGCAGGTCGAGGTCCCTTTGGCTGATCGCCAAGCCGGAGCCGAGCCGATCGAGCGCAAGCATCGTCGAAAGTCGGGCCTTGGTGCTGTCGGCCAGTTCAACGCCAGGCTCGGTCAGAAGAAACGCAATGGCCTGCACCACTCCTCTACCGACCCGGCCGCGGAGCTGGTGCAGCTGTGCCAGACCGAAGCGATCCGCTCGCCAAACAATGATGGTGTTGGCCCGCGGCACATCAAGCCCGCTCTCGATGATGTCGGTGCTCAACAAGATGTCTCCATCACCGTCGGCGAAACCGACCATGACTTCGTCCAGCTGTCTCCTTTCATTTCGCCATGCGCCGTCTTAACCTCGAGTTCCGGCGCCAGTCTGTTGAGCTGGTCGCAGACCGGGGCGATGTCCTCGATGCGCGGGACCACGAAGAAGCTCTGTCCACCCCTTTGAAATTCACGCAAAGGGCGGCGCGCACCGATGCTGGATCGAACGCTGACAGGACCGTGCGGACCGGACGCCTTTTGGCGGGCGGAGAGTTTAGAACGCTGACATCCTGGATGCCCGACAGCGCCGATTGCAGCGTCCGGGGTATCGGCGTGGCGCTCATGCTCAGCGTGTGAAGCCGGCGCGCCATGTTCCGCAGGGCCTGCTTCAACTTGACACCGAACCGGTGCTCCTCGTCGATCACCAGCAGCCCAAGATTGGCAAAGTCGACGCTCTTGGCGGCTAGCGCTTGAGTACCCACCACGACCGCAACCTGCCCACTGCGCAGGCCCTCTTTTGTCGCTCTTGCTTCCGCTGCCCCGACCATTCTTGAAAGGTGCGCAACCTGGAGGCCCGTTCCTGCGAAGCGGCGGCTGAACGTCTCGTAGTGCTGGCGTGCCAACACCGTTGTCGGCGCTATGATCGCAACTTGTTTCTCGCACAGAGCAACGGCGGCGCAAGCGCGCAGGGCCACCTCTGTCTTGCCGAAGCCGACATCGCCGCAGACCAGCCTGTTCATTGTTTTCCCCGACGACAGGTCGTCAAGCACGGCGCGGATGGCGGCAGCCTGGTCGGCAGTCTCGGTATAGGGAAATTTCGCTGCAAATCGGGCCAAGTCGGCGCGCGAGGGCTTTATGATCTCGGCAGGCTGGCTGGACCTGACTTCGGCAAGGCTCACCAGGCGCTTGGCGAGCCAGTCGATCTCGCGCAACGCCGCTTCGCGTCGCCTGGGCCAGCCTTCGCCGTTAAGCCGATCGAGTGGTACTGCATCGGGCTCCGAGCCGTAGCGCCATATCCGCCCAAACTCATCGACCGGAACCAGCAAGGAAGCTCCGCCATGATATTCCAGCCTGACGACATCCTGTTGCTGGCCGGCCAGATCGACCTGTTCGACTGCCACGAGCACGCCCAGGCCATGATCTTCATGAACGACGACATCGCCAATGCGCAACTCGGGTTCGAACATAGTCCTGGCCGCGTTGCCATCCACCTTCAAGGCGGAACCAAATAGGTCCGTTGCGGTCACCACCGCGATGCCGGATTGCGCATCGACAAACCCTTCGTCGAGGACGAATTCAGCCTTCAGAAGTGAGCCTCGCGCCGCCGAAAGGATTTGCGGCCAGTCGGCCGCTTTCTCCCCCGGCGGCCCAGCTTCCTGTCGAGCAGGCGATCGGCTCGCTGCAGTTCAGACACATCGCCGGTGAACACCACGCGGACCCCGGCGCTCGCCTGAGCCGTCACGAATTCCGCGAACCCATGCCCGGGTCGAGCTTGGCGAAAGAATTTGGGGACTCGAGAGGCAGAAGCGGCAAGTCTCATGTGGCGGCTACGCACGGCAGCATCCCACTCGTCACGCGACAGGTAAAATTGCGTCGGCAAGGGTTTTGCCGGTCCGGCAACCTCCTGCCTGGCACGACGTGCATCCTCGACCAGATCGAGAATTCGATCGAGCGGCGGACCATCGATCCCTTCAAGGAAGGATATCGAGGCGCTGGATGTTGCATCGAAGACCGAGGGCATGCCGCCATACAACGCGACGAGACGCTCTTCCATCGAGGTCGCGCGCATGGCTGCCAACGCGGGATGGTCCCCGGCTTTTAAAATCAGCTCGGATGCCGGTCCCACGGTGATGGAGCGACGCATCTGTTCGCTGAGCTGGCTGGCTGGATCGTAAGTCTTGATTTCGCGGACGCAGCCGTCCGGACCGATGACGATACGAACCGGTCCATCGTCGCCAGCGGGAAAGATATCCATGAGGTCGCCCCGAAAAGCTATCTCACCCGGTTCGTCGACCCGCTCGTCGACGACATAGCCGATTGCTTCGGACCTCATTCTGAAATCGTCCCGGTCGAACTTTTGCCCCACCTCCAGAACATCGAACCCGCCGGCGATGACCGGAGCGGGCGGCACCCGCTGCAGACTGGCTTCGATGGACATGACAGCGATGCGCGCACGATCGGGCTTGGTTGCGATCTGGCGCAGCGCACGAAGCCTTCGCCCCATACTGGCGCGTGTTGGCCACACCCTATCGTAGGGTAGGCAATCCCAGGACGGCAGGAAAATGATCTCCGCGTGGGGCAGGAACTGACGCAAAGCCGCGGCAATCTCCTCGGCACTGCGTTCCGAGGCGGCTATGTGGAAGACGTGCTTGTCAGGACGGGCTTCCAGGCCGCCGGCCAGCGCTGCCGCGATTGCTGAAGATGGCGGGCCGCCCTGCTCTATCGCGAACCCGTTTTCATCCGTGTGACCGATTTGTTCGACATCCGTATGCGCAATATGCCTGTTCACTGATAATCTCACCTTGCCACCGGGAGAACGTCAGCAGAGCCACCCCGTTCCTGGTGGCGCGCATCAAAAGTGTTCCAGCACCGGGCGGACGCGCTTTGAAACGAGGCGAGCGACAGGATCGAGCTGCGCCGTGATGAGTTGGCTCCCAACCAGGCTGTAAGCGGGACATTTTCGGATCGGGCCTATGTCACAGGTTAATGCGTCACTGCCTCGGCTCACCTATGGCTGCTTGAAAACGGTAGCTTCGATCATTCCGGGATCTCCAATCACGCTCGCTGCCGGCGGAACGCTGCGTGCCGAACAACGTCAAGCGGCGCCGCCTCTGGGGCCGTTCATGCGTTTCCATGCGAATTGCCACAATAACGATCACCACGCGACGCCCATCGCTCCGGGAGCCGTCACCGGCTGACCGGAACTTTTGGCGCGACTAACAGTTCGATCAACACATCAGCTAGGTCACTAATTTGTCTACCACTTCGCCCTCGGATGTGCTCATTCGCAAGCTCCAGACCATCTCGGATGTTCGGGAGGCCGACATCGGCGTTCTGAGAGGCATTCCGATCCAGGAGAAGGATTTTTCTGCCAACCATGACCTAGTGCGTGAGGGCGACCGTCCTGTTTACTCGTTCGTCGTTCTAGATGGGCTGGTCGGGTCCACCAAGCATACTGGCGAAGGAAAACGACAGATCACCTCCTTCTTTGTGGCCGGCGACATTCCTGATCTGCACGGGCTGCATCTGTCGGTCATGGATTGTAACTTCTCGACCCTTACGCCAGCTCGAATAGGTTTCATGCGGCACGACACTATCCGCAGTATTTGCGACCAGCACCCTCGCATCGCCACCGCTTTTTGGCGGTCGACGTTGATCGATGCCGCGATCTACAGAGAGTGGGTCACCAATGTGGGAAGACGCGAGGGTTACACGCGCATGGCTCACATCCTGTGCGAGCTGATTTGTCGCCTGCGCTCGGTCGGACGCATCCAGGATCACGTGGCGGATCTCCCCATTACACAGGCAGCCCTTGGCGATGCGCTGGGTCTTTCCACGGTCCACGTCAACCGCATGCTTCAGGAACTACGACGCAAAGGCCTGATCGCCACCACGGGATCAAAAGTGCATGCACTGGACTGGGCCGGCCTCACTCATGCAGGAGATTTCGACACGACCTACCTGCATCAAAGGAACCCCGCTGACCAGTTGTGACGGAAGCTCTCCGATGAGACGATTTTACTTCGACAGCGGCGATCGCGATGTGTTCTTCGAGGATGAGATAGGGGTCGAATGTGCTGGCCTCGAGGAAGTGCGACAAGCGGGATTCGAAGGCCTGATCGACCTCACGAGAGAGTCGCTGAAGAGCGTCGACGGGCAGCAATTGTTTGTCGAGGTGCGTGATGAAAATGGCGACAAGATTTTGCGGCTGAGCCTCTCACTTCAAGTCAAATTGATGAAATAATTTGGACCCGCCTTCAGCGTCAGGCCAACCGGATTGGCACTGCATGGATCCGCTGCGGGCAACTCCTGCCAGGAACACGACATCGCAATCATTTGGCCACCACTGGCCGATGGCGGGCGAAGCCGATTGCTGATCAACCCCGCTTCCGTGCGGTCTCTTCACATGGGCCGATACCATCGGGCGGCCGATCAGCTGACCGTTTAACCCGCAGCCTTGACCGGGCCGGTTCCTTCGCCCGCCGCGGTTTGTCCCGGGTGAGCGGGAACCATCAGAGAGCCGCCGAGTTCGACCCCGGACAAGCTCGGGATCTGAACATGGAAGAAATCGGCAAGGCACAACAAAAAGCCATTGCCCGCCTGATACGGCAGTGGATTTCATCGGAGGCCAATCGTCGCCAGCTTCGCCAATTGCTGGGTCGGCCGACAGATGCGGACATGCCCCGTGAGCATCGGTCTTTGCTTGACGAACTCGACCGAAAGCTCAAGCAATGAACCCGCGCCTGCTTTCAGGAGGGCTGCCGAGGAGGATCGACTGCGACAGGCGCCCAATTTTCTTTGGCCCTTGGAACCGCAGGTCAACGCGGTGGTTCATGTTATCTGCGAGATGGGCACTGAAATGAAACGAAAACCTCACGAAGCCAGCCGGGTGATGAAAGGACAGGAACTTGAGGTCGAACATCTGGTTGAGGTCACCGACATTGATCCCAAGCAGGCGCGAACACTTCTCCGCCGGCATGGCGCCGATTGGCCGAAGCTCAAGGACGAGGCGGAAGCTCTGAAGAAGGAAGACTAGCCGTCACCTTCCCAGCGGCTGTCGAGAAAGCTGTTCAAGTTCGTTCTCGTCCGTTATCCCGGCTTGGTAATAAGCCAGGATGCGCGACGCCCGCCGTTCTTTCTCGGCTTCAGTCTCGTTTTCGAGATTGCTGCGCGCCAGGACGCGGCTCAATACGGCAAGCTCCGATGGCGTAAAGTCGTCTCTTGCATCTCAACTTCCGCGCCGCCCGCCTTGGGGGAGCCGAGGAGGGCTGAAGCGGCGGGGTTCCAGTCTCCGATGCCGGGACAATAGGGATTGTGCAACAACTGCCCGGCGCCGTCCAACGTCGGATGGAAAGAATGTTCCGTGCGGTTTCATGGGGCGAGAATAAAAAGTGCCAAGACGCCGATGTTCTGGGTCTGCGCCGCGGAAGGACGGCGTAGGATACGGGATGCGTTGCCGGCAGGTGGCTAGTCAACGTTCCGAGCCGAGGTCCGATTCCTAGATCTGAGTTTCTGGACCCTGCTGCGCGTTTAAGAGTTGAGAAACAGCAGTTATGATCTGCGGCAGAAAAAAGGGCTTGGTGATCATTATACTGTTGGGCACGCCTTCCGCTCCCCACTCTACCGCGCTGTCGCCGCTGATGTAGACAACCGGCATGGTCGAGTTTGATCTTCGCAAATGCCGCGCGACCTCCCACCCCGATTGTCCCGGTCCTAAACGGATGTCGGTGAGAACGGCCTTGAACCTGGTTGGATCGGGGTCGAAAACCGCCAGCGCCTCGGCGGCAGTTCGGACGCCCACGACCTGGAAGCCGACTTCCTCCAAAGCTGACTCGAGGTCGAGCAGGATCATCGCCTCGTCTTCGACGATCAGAACAGCACCTTCGATCATCCGGCATCTTCCCAAGTCGCCACCGATACTACGTTTTCGGCGGCAACTTGGTTCCATCTGACACGCCACCGGCCTTTCGATTGAATTTGAAGCTCTGCACTGACGCGATTGCGTGACGTCATAGCCGACTTGGAGAACGCCGAACGGAATTAGCTGCCGCAACAGCCTCAGGGGCCAGACCATGGGGCTAATCACGGGCCTGTAGCCGACCCTTGAGCCCGCAGCGAGGTTCGTTGGCTGCAGGCCCTTGTCGGGTCGATCCGCTGCCGCGGCTTGCCTACGATGTCTTCGATCTTCCCTTTTCCTCATCTTTTGACGCTTGCTGGATTTGTGTCATCACCTTGCGGGGATCGACGTTCTCGGCCAGTTGCGGCAGCTCCTTGTCGGCCGGGGTCGAGACGTTCAGACGCGCCGTCAGGGCAGCCACCATCTCGATCAGTCGCGTGGTTTCATGTTCGTTGAGAAGGCTGATCTGCAAATCCAGTTCCGCTCGGCGCTCGCTGTGTTCGACCATTCTGTTCTGGTTGATCAGCACGAAAGTCGACAGGAAAATTGCCTCAACCGAGGCGACCATGGCCAGGATCACAAAAGTCGGGTCCCAAGCTGGGATGGCTGGTATCGCGCCAAGGTTCGCAAGGATCCAGGCGACGAGAATTGCGAGATGCAGATAGACGAAAGTCATGCTTCCCGCGAAGCGCGAAATGGCGCCGGCAATCTGCACCTGAAATCCTTGCTGCTCCTCCTGTTTTCGCCTGTGATCGATCAGGGCCTGTATGTTTTGGTGGAGCACCGAGTGCATATCGGCTGGACTTTGGTTGCTCATTTGGAAAACCCGTTTGAACGACGATTTGGTGCAAGCGGCCTCACATGTCGCCCGCCTGGAACCCCTGCCAGGCCGGACCGGTGCCGGCGGCCCTCGGGGGAAGAGGCGTGCCGTGCCGCAATCGTGTGCACCATGCCGACCACTGCCTGCGGGGCGCTCTGATGAACCATATGGCCGGCGCCTCGGACAACCTCGAGGAAAGATCCACCGACTTCGGCATGCAGGCGTCGTGCATCGCGTTCTGCATCGAACAGCCGGTCTCCAGATCCCGCCAGGATGCCGGTCGGCACGGAAATGTCCTTATAGCTGGCCTTCCTCAACAGGGCCGCGGCCAGCATAGATGCTGACTCCGAACAAACCGCCCGCAGTTGGGAAGGACGGCTGGCGGCATCCTTGGCAAATGCGGCGAAGTCGCTGGCGACCGCGGCGGGTCGAAAGATCTTCTCCATTACCCAAGGCCAGGCAAGCCTCACAAGCGGCGGCAGCAAGGTGTGGCGACACGCAGTGCCGATCACAGGCAATACAGGGAGCGCGGCCAGTGCAAGATCCAGCCGCGGTGGCGGATAGTAATAACCTGAGACCAGCACAATGCCGGCGATCGACGGAGAATGCCTGCGCGCCAACTCGAGGGCGATCCAAGCTCCCCAGGAATGTCCAAGCACCAAATATTTTTCTATGCCCAGCCGGCTGACGGCGCCATGTATGAGATCGGCCTGCTCGCAAGCCGACCAGCGCCGGCCGCGCGGCCGTGAACTTCGCCCAAAGCCGGGGCGGTCAAATGCGAGCACCCGGTAGGTCTTTGCCGCCTCATCGAAGACGCCGCTCGACCTGAAATCCTCCGCCATGGATCCGTTGCCGTGCAGGAGAAGCAGCGGCATGCCGGTTCCGGCTTCGATAAAATGCAGGCGCAGACCCTCGATCGCCATCACACGTCCGTTCGCCCGGCTGGCGATCGCACGTTTGGCGCGGATGGCGTTGTATCCCGCCAGTGCAGCCAATGCGGTGACAAGCAGCCCGGCCGCCAGTTTCGATCCATCTCTGTCGAACGCCATGCTCGTGCCTGTTGGAAGCTGTCTGCGTGAGCCCAACCTTCGGGGTCACAGCTTGTTCCGCCAGAGCAGGACAACGCTGCACAGCCGGCGAAACCTTCCTGACGATTGGCGGTTATGCTGGTTGGCCAGATAAACTACCAAATGGAGAGCACCATTGAATGGGTCGCCTTGCAGCGTCAGATGATCCGGGTCGCGACCTTCAATGTGAACGGCGTCAATGGGCGATTGCCGGTTCTGCTCAAATGGCTGGGCGAGACGCAGTACGACATCGTTTGTCTTCAGGAATTAAAGACATCGGACGAGAAATTTCCGGCCGATGCCATCGGGAACGCCGGCTACGGGGCTATATGGCATGGGCAGAAGTCCTACAACGGCGTAGCCATTCTCGCTCGAGGCAAGCAGCCGCAGGAACGTCGCCGCGGCTTGCCGGGTGACTCCGATGACACGCATAGCCGTTACATCGAGGCGGAGATCGACGGCCTCGTCGTCGGCTGTCTCTACTTGCCCAATGGCAACCCAGCGCCCGGCCCGAAGTTCGACTACAAGCTCCGCTGGTTCGAGCGGCTGATCGACTACGGACGGCTCCTGATCAGAGACTCGCCTGCCAGCGTGCTCTGCGGCGACTATAATGTTGTGCCGACGCCGATCGACGCCGCCGTCCCGGCTCGATGGCTCGGTGATGCCGTCTACTTTCCGGAGAGCCGGCAAGCTTACGCCGACATGCTTGCTGACGGCTGGATCGACGCGGTCAGGCTGATCCATCCCGCAAGGCGGATCTACACCTACTGGAATTTCTCCTACCGGGGTGGTTACGACCGCAGCTCCGGCCTTCGGATGGACCATCTCCTCGTAAGCCCCTCGCTCATGGACAGGCTGGGTGGCGCGGATGTGGACGTCGCGGCGCGGGGATGGGAAAAGCCGAGCGATCACGCGCCCGCCTGGATCGAGTTGGACTGGCCAGGCTGAATGGAAATCCGAGCTTCAGCCCGACCAATGACGCCAGGCCCTTCCGCTTGCCTAGACTGCTCCGAATTCTCGGACGCGGCGATCAGATCCTGGAAACCGAGGTGGCGAGAGATAACCCGCCTCGTCGTAAACTGTCGCCACCCAACTGGTCGGATCCGCGCCATCAAGCATGGTTTGCTTGGCGGCGCGCTTCGTTTCCCTGCCAGCCTGATCCCGATCAGCCATGTTGGCAAAAGATTGCAGGCTCCGGCATGCCTTCGATGAAGTCGAAGCGAAATTTCGGCATCGATCCCTGCTGCCGATGATGCCAAAAGCCTGCCGTTGCTGGCAAATTTGGATCAACGCGAGCGTCTCGAAAAGCATGCAGCGGATGCACAACCGCAAGCGCGCCAAACTATGCGGATGGCGGCCGTGGCGTTTCCGCAATGTGGATTTCAGATATCCTGTTCGAGATGGTCGTGAGGAAATTCAAGCGGGAAATCAAAGAGTAGCAACGCTCCCTGAGGTCGTGTCCCCACAGGTGGTGTAGCTCGGCGGTAGTGAAGCCGCTCGCGAGTGCGCCGTTAGTCGCGCTGTAGCGAGCGAGCGGCTTTGCGGTGGTCATCGGCGCTTTCCGGTAGGGTTTGGTTGTTGACGCCAACCCAATTCGGAAGGACCACCGATGACCGACGACATGATGAACCTGCGCACGCTCGTGGAGAAGACCCCGGATGCCGATCTCCTGCGCGAGATGATCGGCTTTGCCGCCGAGCGGCTGATGGAAATGGAGGTTGGGGCCGCCACCGGCGCCGCCTATGGCGAGAAGAACCCGTTGCGCACGGCCCAGCGCAACGGCTATCGCGAGCGCGACTGGGAGACGCGCGCCGGCACCGTCGAGCTGCGCATCCCGAAGCTCAGGAAGGGCAGCTATTTCCCCGGTTTCCTCGAACCGCGCCGCATGGCCGAGAAGGCGCTGACCGCCGTCATCCAGGAGGCCTACGTCCAGGGTATCTCGACCCGCTCGGTTGACGACCTGGTCAAGGCCATGGGGATGAGCGGCATTTCGAAGAGCCAGGTCTCGCGGCTGTGCGAGGAGATCGACGGCAAGGTCAAAGCGTTCCTTGAAAGACCCATCGAGGGCGACTGGCCCTATCTGTGGATCGACGCCACCTACCTGAAGGTGCGCCGCGGCGGCCGCATCGTCTCGGTCGCCGTCATCATTGCCGTCGGCGTCAACGCGGACGGCCGGCGCGAGGTGCTGGGCATGGAGATTGGCACCTCGGAGGCCGAGCCGATCTGGACGGAGTTCCTGCGCAAGCTGACCCGCCGCGGCCTGCGCGGCGTCAAGCTCGTCGTCTCCGATGCCCATGAAGGCATCAAGGCGGCCGTCACCAAGGTGCTGTGCGCGACATGGCAGCGCTGCCGCGTCCACTTCATGAGGAACGTGCTGGCCCATGCCGGCAAGAGCGGCCGCAGGGTCGTCTCCGCTTTCATCGCCACCGCCTTCGCCCAGGAAACGCCCGAGGCCGCAAGCGTGCAATGGCGCGCCGTCGCCGACCAGATCCGGCCGAAGGTGCCGAAGTTGGCGACAATCATGGACGACGCCGAGCCCGACGTGCTGGCCTACATGACCTTCCCGAAAGAACACCGCGCCAAGCTGCACTCGACCAATCCGATCGAGCGTCTCAACGGCGAGATCAAGCGGCGCACCGAGGTCGTCGGAATCTTCCCGAACGACGATGCGATCGTGCGTCTGGTCGGCGCAATCCTGCTCGAACAGAACGATGAATGGGCAGTGCAGCGGGCCAGATATATGACTCTGGAAACGATCAGCCAGATGAGCGATGATCCCCTGATCAGCTTGCCAGCCGTGGCGCGCTGATCAGCCCGGCCCATGCCGGAGAGCACGGCGACCAATGCCGTCAGCTACACCACTCCCCGGGACACGATCCTCCCTGATCT
Source organism: Mesorhizobium sp. ORM8.1 (assembly GCF_053005525.2). Lineage (NCBI taxonomy): Bacteria > Pseudomonadati > Pseudomonadota > Alphaproteobacteria > Hyphomicrobiales > Phyllobacteriaceae > Mesorhizobium > Mesorhizobium sp. ORM8.1. The sequence goes on from NZ_CM132600.1 coordinate 1,560,786, forward strand.
TCCCGGCGCTGCCCTGGAACAATTGATGCCGTTTCGGCGTTGCGAGCCAATGCTCCAACCCTCCAACGACAACGCCTCTATTGTGAACTTGCATAATGCGCGAATGCGTCCCGGACCTCCATGCGAACACGGGCAAGTTCCTCAACCAAAGCATGCGTTAGCGCCCGCTGCTGCGCTAGGCTTGACCGCAGGGCGCGAGCGAGCACAATCTCATTGAAGGCGTAGGGGCAAGCATGGCCGGAAAAACGGCCATTGGGGAAATCTTCACCCCCGTATAGCACGCCTCGCAGGCTATCTCCTAATCTGCTCGTGGAATATATAATCGCCGCTGAATATTGCGGAACAAAAGGAGATCAAACGCGTTTTGCCGTTCTGCGTATGGAGAACGAAATGCAAGCTTCGGCCCGAGAAAAAAGCGATAACATCAACAAGAATCCTGACGATTGGACGACTGGTGACGAGCCAATGACTCCGTCGCAGGCTTCCTAACTGAAAACATTGTGTGAGCAGGCGAACGACGACAAAAGCTACGCCGAAGATCTCAGCAAAGCCGAGGCCTCGAAGCGCATTGATGCGCTAAGGGCGAAGCTGAAGCTTTGAAGGCGGTGGGCCTACCGTTCCGGGCATCACGAGCAGCGATGTGCGACTTGCGCAAGTTACCCATAACGTTCTTCCCATCATAGCTGCGCGTCAGGGTATGCCCTCAGGTGGCGTAACACCCAGGCGGCGCATCGGGCCTTTCACAAAATCCCTGCACTTGGAAAGTTCCACGCCACTGCTGTCTGCGCTTCTGAGCCATAGAGTTCGATTGCGGCCTTCACTGCATCCCTCGGATCGCCGAAATCTGGAGTCCGCCGCGCAGCGCCATTGTCTGTGTGCATCGAACAATCCTTCCCCGGCGCCGGCTCCATGATGCCCACCTCACGCTGCCTTCTGCTTCTGTTCAGGAACGGAAACGGCCAGTTTCGCTGTCGTAAGCTGCTCCAGTGCGAGCAGTGCCGATTCCACTTCGTCTAGCCGTGTCGGACTCGCGTTTTCAGGCATCCCTTCGGCCGTCGCGAGATCCACAAGATACTCGTTCCGTGCCCAGTTCCGCAGGATGGCGCGTTTCTGGTCGACTGTCAGAAGAGGATCGACAACGAGGTCCATCGGCGATGCATAAAGCGCCTCAGGATCGGCCAATGCCGGTCCATAATGCGAGGCCTGTGAAACGGCACCGTAGCTGCTCGTGAGCAACGCCAGTTGCAGGCGGTTCCAGACAACGTCCCTGCCGGCCTGCACCCGCTTTTCGGCACTGGAAGATTTCGCGGATTTTTCCGCCGCGGGGTTTACCTGAACCGAATAAGCGAGGCCCTGACGTTCGGCATAGTCGATGGCCGCCTGAACCGTTGGAAAATCGAGCTCCACCTGAGTCAGCGTGTCACCACTTCCGGTGTAGCCCATCAGCGGTTCGATGACCGGCGCCATACGCCGCTCGAACACCAGACGCCAGCCTTTCGGCCGCGCACGGCCCGAGGTCGTGACTGAACGGGAAGGCTTGTAGATCCGCGCGACCGCATCACGCGGGAACTCGGATCTGCCGAATGACAGCGCGCGCTTGCGATTGTCGTTTGCCGGTGCGGGATTTTCTGCGGCTTCTTCTTGCTTCTGCATCATTCCATCCTCCCATTTTGCGAAGGATGCGTCGGAGGCGGCTGCCTGCCGCCCCCGACTTGCTCCATGCGTCAGTGGGTGATCGGGATACGCTTCACTTTCGACTGCGCATTAGGGTTCTTCGGCAGCGTCAGGGTCAGGACGCCATTGGCAAAGGTCGCCTTGACCTTGTCGTCCTCGACCTCGTAGCCGAGGGGTATGCGCCGCTCGAAGCGGCCGTAGAAGCGCTCGGAGTAATCCTTCGCGTCGGTCTCCGACCGCTTCTCACCGCGCAGGGTCAGCACGTCCTCATCGAGCAGGACTTGGATGTCCTTCTCTTCCATACCGGGGACCTCGGCGGTGACGCGAAGCTCATTGTCCGACTCCGAAATCTCCACCTTCGGCCAGCCATTGTCGAAAGACGAGAGCTGCCCCACGGAAGGCAAATGCGTCTCGAAGCTCCTCAACACATCGTCAAAGAGCCTGTTTACCTCGCGGTGAAGCGAAACAAAGGGATCGCCACCGCCATAGATGCTGGGAGCCTGGTTGTTGTTGCGGCCCCACGGGATAAGGTCACGCATATTCATCTCATTCACCTCCATGTTCAAGCGTGCGGCACCGGAGGATTCGCCGGTGCCCGTCGCTACCGATTCACTGTGACTTCAGGCTGCGTCCTTCTCGGCCTCGATCTGCCGTGGCTTGGCCTGCGCCGTGCTGCCGGCGATAGCGATCCGGCGCGGTTTCATCTCTTCGGGAAGCTCGCGCTTGAGATCGATGTTCAGCAGCCCGTTTTGCAGGCTGGCGCCGACGACCTTCACATGGTCTGCCAGTTCGAACTGCCGCTCGAAGGCGCGCCCGGGAACGCCGCGATAAAGATACTGGCCGTTGTCCTCACCCGATTGCGAGCCGCTCACGAGCAGCAAGTTCGGTTGATGAGTGATGGTCAGTTGATCCTGCGAGAAACCGGCTACCGCCATTGTGATGCGATAGTCGTCCTCACCGGTCTTGGCGATGTTGTAGGGCGGCCAATTGTCTATCGCGGTGACACGGCTCGCATTTTCGAGCAGATCGAAAATGCGATCGAAGCCGATGCTGGACCGGAACAAGGGGGTAAAATCGAGGTTTGTCTTCATAGCCACATCCTCCTTTGAGCAACATGGATACAAAAGGACGCCAAGAGAGCCTTGACGCCTCCTGACTTAGCGCCGGCCCCATCAGGCGGCCGGCGATTGTCGATTTAGAATGGCGGTTTGCGCGTTCAAGAGGGCGCTTAGGAAAATTTTCAGGCAAGATCCGGACGTATAGGGAAATGCGGCGGTAAGAACGCACTGTGTGGTTCTGCTGGCGAAAATTCGCCAGCAGAAAGGCCCCCTCGGATTCCGGAAGGGCGGCGCTTGGGTTAAAGTCGATCGACCAGTGCTGTGAAACCGGCGGCCGCGACGTCGATCTCGTGACTGCGACCGGCGGCGGGAAGCTTCTCGCATTGATCCAATTGGAGCAACGCGTCCATGATGGCATCGAGGCTGACCGGTTCGGTGACGCCGGGCGGCATGCGCAGTGCCGGCATCGATTCCACTGCACAGGCATCCGATGCCCATGAGGAGAGGATCGCACGCTTCTCCTGGGCCTCGAGCGTCATGTCGTCCAGCACGTCCTGAGGCCGCTTGAAATGCCGTGCCGGATGCAGCAAGCGGTCAAGAAAAACATCAGGGGCTTCGGACCCGACTGGGGCAAAACTTGTCGAAATGGCTCTTTCCATCGGTGGTCCCTCGGCTTTCGATAGGCTCCTCTGTTGACGTCGTTTTGGTGGCTCTCGTGATTTCCACCGGCTGAAATTTTGGAGAGTTTCGACCAAATTTCAATGGTCGCGCAAGGGTGCAGCTTTCGCGGTTCAACACCTCGGGCACCAATTTTTTGGACGCGGTGAAACAATCGGCTTCAATCTCAGTTCGAGCATCCAACAGGCGAGGTCATCCAGCGGCGCCGGCGCGATCCGGACAGGAGAACCGATCATGTCTTACATATCCGGGAAGCAGCTGTGCATGGGCTTGGTCGCAGCAACTCTAATGCTCTCAGCTGGCGGCTTCACTCAGGTTTCAGCACAGGAAATCCCAAACGACTTCAGCGCCATCGTGCGCCAGAAACTGCCGGCGGTGGTTGCCATCACGACCAGGCAGATCATCCAGGATCAAACGACGCTGGACGACTTTCTGAACCCCTTCGACGGGCGCGGGCCTGTCCAGCCGCAAGTGCGGGAAGCGCTGGGCTCCGGCTTCGTCATCAGTCCCGAGGGCTACATCGTCACGAACAATCACGTCGTGGCCAACTCCACCGAAATCCACGTCGTGTTCTCCGACAAGGAGACTTCGCCCGCGCGCCTGGTGGGTCGCGATCCAGCAACCGACATCGCGGTGCTGAAGGTCGATCCACGGCCCAGCATGACCACCACGGCCTGGGGTGATTCCGACGCAATGCAGCCGGGTGCCTGGACGATCGCGATCGGCAGTCCTTTCGGGCTCGGGGGAACCGTTACCGTCGGTGTTCTTTCGGCCCGCTCGCGCGACATCCAGGCCGGCCCTTATGACGATTTCCTCCAGACGGACGCCTCGATCAACAGAGGCAATTCCGGCGGCCCCCTGTTTAACGCACGCGGCGAAGTGATCGGCGTCAACACCGCCATCGTCTCGCCGTCGGGGGCAGCATAGGCATCGGTTTCGCCGTGCCGTCGCGAACCGCGCGGAGCGTCGCCGATCAACTGATCCGCAGCGGTCGGATCGAGCGCGGTTTCATCGGCGTACGCCTCCAGGAGGTGACCCCGTCGCTTGCCGAGGCGCTTGGAATGGCAGGCACCAAGGGAGCGCTGGTCGCTTCGGTTGAGCCAGGCAGTCCGGCGGAGAAGGCCGGCTTACGATCAGGCGATGTAATCACCCGGTTCAACGGCAAGGACATCCAGGGTGTCCATGACTTGACGCTGGCTGCGGCGAACGAAAAGCCAGGGTCGAAAGCCACGCTGACAACGAACCGCGGCGGCTCCCAGCAGGAGGTGGAACTGACCGTCGGTCAACGCAAGGACGAGGAGGTGCAGACCGGTGCTGTTCCGAATCCGGAAGCAGCGGATCAAGCTCTCGGACTGTCGCTCAGTCCCATTCCGGACCAAGCGCGCCAGCAACTCGGTCTGGAACCGGGTGCCACCGGCGTCTTTGTCCAGGGGGTCGCACCGAACAGTCTTGCCGCTGAAAGCGGTCTCAAGCCCGGCGATGTGATCGTCTCGGCAAACAAACTGAAAGTTACCCAGCCTTCGGATGTCCGAGAGGAGTGGGCAAAATCCCGGCAGCAGAACAAGCCTATCCTGTTCCGTATAGAGCGGCAGGGACAATCGCTTTTCGTGGCCGTCTCAAACTCTTGAGCGACTACGTGCAGATGAAGACAGCCCAGATCGCTCTCGGCAACCTTGGCGTTCGACATTGATCTCGCGCATTTAGCCGCGGGCGAGGCGAAAGTCGATCTCAATTTCCAGCGCGTCGGCGACCGGGTCGTCTGCTATCTCGGCGAACGGCAGGAGGGCCTGGTGCCGCTGGCCGTTCGCTCCTAGTAAATCGTAGCCGCAGTGCCTGCCATCGGCTTCGAGAGGCTGCTGGCGTTCGCCTGGCAACTCGGTCTTGAATGTAAAGGAAGTGCTTCCAATCTTTTCCGTGATGTCCAGCCGGCATTCAGCGGTTCGAATACGAGCAGTGCATCTGCGGAATCGATCACCACGTTCAGTTGTTGAAGGGAGGTCACCATGGAAACTGATGCTTTCAAGCAGCCAGTCTTCGTAGGGGAGAATGGCTACATCCAAAAAATCGACTGCGTGATGGATGCCATTGAGTTTTTGGAAGAATGGCCCGTCGAAAAACGAGGCCTCCTCCACGCGGCGGCCTGTGAGGCGTGCTACTCGGCTTACGACGGTCGCAAGCCTGTCGAGGCTGCGCACAAGGCCTTCACGACTTGGGCCCGCAAGATCGGCGTCATCGAAGATGTGCCTACAGCACCGCCGTGGATGACAGGGCCAAAGATCAGCAACGCAGACCTCTTGTGAGAGGTGCGGAAGGTCTTCATCCGACGCAGCTTGCGAGGGCGGCGCCTCTGCGGAGCGATAACACCGACCAGTCGGCGTGGGGTCCGATTAGGCCGGGTTATGTAGCCGACGAGCGTCGCCATCGTGTCCCCGGAGCGATTGCAACGTCGGCGCTTGTTCGCACGGTGCCATCCCCTTTGGCCTGTTGGCCAGCTTCCGCCCGAGTGAGATTATGTGCGCGCCAACCTTCCCCTTCTCGATAGATGCGGGTGGCGAAATCGCTGTCGCTGGCCTGGGTTGCGCTCCACCCTTTACCCGGTCTCTCGGTGAGATTGCTGTCAAACATCTTGCCTCCTCATTCCCGGTATCAGCGCGTGGTTCGCGAACTGCAGGTTGCGATCATCTCGGCCGGCGGCGCGGCACTCCTGGCAATAGATCACCTTGATCAGATCCCAGTTCATGCAGCCATGGTCCGGCCCGAGCCGCTTCGCCATGTCGGCCACGTCTAGCGATTCATCCAGCATGCGCTAAAAAATAGTCCCGGAACATTTTAGACGAAATGAATGTTTCAGGCACCCTGAGGATCGAGGAAGCGCCATGGGCCAAAGATCCAGGCGACCACGAGAGGCTAACTCATTCCGTTGAAGTATAAGGATATGCTCGCACCGATGGTTAGCAAGGCCGATGATGAAGACCTTTTTTGGTCCAACGTGCTTCGCGACAAAAGGTCTATGGCTGGGTGGCGCCGGGCTTGCTGATGATCCAATCGAGCAATCCAGCTTCAACCCGCTCGCACTCGGTGAACTCGAACACAAGACTCTTGGCCAGATCGCGCCACTGACACTCAGGCACTCCGGTTTGCAAGACCAGCTCGCGGAAGACCTTGCGCATAATGTCGGCATCGTACCCGCAGACGCTAATTGGCGCAGTTCGCGTTCTTCGTTCTGACGCCTGGCGAAGGCGTTCTAAAAGCGCGCGCGATGCGGCAATCGTCTGCCGAGTCTGATCCATATCCCGGCGAAATACTGCACTTGCGGCCACGGACTTCCGTCGAGCAAGAAAGGTGGCTTCAACTATCGCACTGGTGATATCTGTGCACGTTACGACCATCGCAGCCTCCCCTGCAGGCAATGGTTAACGTCAACTTTTATAAGCCCGCTGGAATTGGCCCTTCAAGATAAATCCACGGTACGTTTTTTACCAAGGAATTGCCCACCAATCGGCGCGCTCTACGTCGGGCAAGCGGCGATCCTCCCTCGGCTCGTCGCAGTGGCCGGCGCGGCAACCGATTACTTTCACCGGTAGTCGCGCCGGCCATTTTGTCCGCGGGTCAAGGCTTGGCGGCCCGGCGCCTATAGATTGGGATGTAAACAGGAGCCGGCCCTAACCAGCAGGCCGTTTGTGAGCACGGCGCCGCCTATCGCTGAGTCAGCAGCGCTGATCCGGCAGGCGGCGGCTTCGATCGCCACCAGGACGGCGACCAACCACAGCGGGGCGTGGGAGGTTCAAATCGATCATATGTCCGGCTTCGTGTTCGTGATGCGCGCCTGATCTTGTGTGCAAATTGCCCAGACGGCCCGTTGCTTTGGTGGCGGGCTAATTCTTCTCGACCTTAACGGCAACCATGTCCTACACTTAAAAAACGATGCCACGCGGTCTCGGCAGCAACGGCTTCTGTTCCTGAAGGCTATCCGCTCAATCGAGTAGGACGATAGGAATTCGTATTGGCGCTTCTCGTCCATTTTTGAGCAGGCCTATGCGCTTTCACCTGAACTGCAGGATATCGAGAAGCTGCGCAAAGAAGCGATGGCCGCCAGCGATGCACATATCTGACAACTGGCCGTTGGAAAGGATCCGCGCGCCAAGCTTCTTATGTGGCCGACGCGGGCCTTAGTTCGGAGTCGAAGGTGGGATGTTGGCGAACTGAGGTCCCAAGGCGCCGCGCATAGGTCTAGGGTACTTTGCTGGAAATTATGGTTGCCGTAACGTAAACTTGGCACGTTCGTTTCGAACGTGCAGGGTGAGGGCGTTTTCATGAGAGTCGTTATCTTTGGTGCAGCAATCGCGCTGGCCGTCACTGGCGTTGCCGTTGCGAAAGAGAAGAAGCCGATCGTTGCGCAGGCTGCAAACGGATGTTCTGCAAGTCACAGCAAACCAAGCAAGCCGGCTCCCAAGCTCGATTGCAAATCCACCGGCACAGTTGCGCAATCGTCGGTTGGTTCCGCCAATACAATGGCACCGAAGTTGGGATATGACACCAGTCCGTGGTTCGTCCCAACGAGCTTTTAGGCTGAATCGGCCGAGAGCTAAGGCCGCTGCCTCAGGGTGGCGGGCTTCTATTTTTTGTGCGGACGATGCAGCTATTGCTGGTCAGGGCCGCGCGTCACCGTAACGGATGAATGGCGGTCCGGGAGCGCGCCTGTCACCGTTGCGTCAACTCGGCGGCAGCGCCCGATGATTTCACCCCTTGGAGCGCTTGCCAGCCTATTCTTCAGTGTGGTCCGGCATTGGTCAAGCGATGAAAATATCGCGCGCGGCATTTCAATGGGTTTGCAGACAAAAGCCTCGATTGGGCTACACCAAAGCAAGATCATCACTGCTGCAGTTGCCGGGTCCATACGCCAGGCTCCACTTTGGACGAGGTTTTAACGCTGATCGGCCGCCTTTGTTGCACTCCTGGTGGCGGCTAGCACACGGGTTCTTTTCTCCACCGCCTCATCATTATTGGCGCAGACTGATTTTTGGGGATCTCGCATTATTCAGTTCTGTGTGGACATCGCAGCAGATTCGATCGTGTCCCGGGGCGTGGTGTAGCTGACGGCTTGGTCGCCGCGCTGTCCGGCATGGGGCCGGGCTGATCAACGTGCCACGGCTGGCAGGCTGATGAGCGGATCATCGCTCATTTGGCTGATGGTTTCCAGCGTCATGTATCTGGCGCGCTGCACGGCCCATTCATCGTTCTGTTCGAGCAGGATCGCGCCGACGAGGCGCACGATCGCGTCGTCGTTTGGGAAGATGCCGACGACCTCGGTGCGCCGCTTGATCTCGCCGTTGAGGCGCTCGATCGGATTGGTCGAGTGCAGCTTGGCGCGGTGCTCCTTGGGGAAAGTCATGTAGGCCAGCACGTCGGGCTCGGCATCATCCATGATTGTCGCCAGCTTCGGCACCTTGGGCCTGATCTGGTCGGCGACGGCGCGCCATTGCACGGACGCGGCCCCGGGCGTCTCCTGGGCGAAGGCGGTGGCGATGAAGGCCGAGACGACCCTGCGGCCGCTCTTGCCGGCATGCGCCAGCACGTTCCTCATGAAGTGGACGCGGCACCTCTGCCATGTCGCCGACAGCACCTTGATGACGGCCGCCTTGATGCCTTCATGGGCATCGGAGACGACGAGCTTGACGCCGCGCAGGCCGCGGCGGGTCAGCTTGCGCAGGAACTCCGTCCAGATCGGCTCGGCCTGCGAGGTGCCAATCTCCATGCCCAGCACCTCGCGCCGGCCGTCCGCATTGACGCCGACGGCAATGATGACGGCGACCGAGACGATGCGGCCGGAGATATGGCGCCTCGCTACTCCATCATGACATCCGTCATTAGTACGAACCTCATGCCACCAGGCGGTGCCCTTTGGATCGACCGTGGCCAGTTCAGCGTCAACGGATTTGCCACCGCCAAGCATCTTGAGACGCTCGAAGCTCTGAACGCGGACGGCAACCCGGAAAGTTTTCTATCCATCGGGCTGCCATCGTAGGGCTTTGATCCCATGTCGCAGTCGCCTGAGCATCGAACGTCAGGCAGCGCTGCTGCCTTCCATTTTCCAATCGACCTGCCAACGCGTGCGCATGGCAATCATCAGCATGGCCGCTTCCGTCACCCCGGTCTGGAAAAGCCTGACCAGCTCTCTCGCGATAGAATCGGCCGTCTCGGTGTCTGGCAGAACAGCAAATTCCTGGCACAGCGCGTCGAAAACGCCGCTAAGCGTATTCAGATCATCTGGATAGAGAGCTTGCGTGTGTGAGGTCTGGCCGGTCAAGCATCAAACGTCTCCGAACGAGTGAGAGTGCGGTTGACGACGCACCCAGCCAGCAAAGCGCGACAAATGCCCTGCGGATTTCGCTTTTATGCGGCACCGCGGACCACCTGTCATTAACCTATGAGGAGTGCGGCGTGTTCGGACTGGCCCGCCAAAGAGAACCTGCCGTCCTGCGGGGAACTCTTGGCCGCATATTGCATTGTTACGTCCGGGCAAAACGGGGGCGATATGGGGGCCAATTCAAGCGATCGGCAATCGGAACTTCAGCGCTTCGAGCTTTTGGCAGCGCTGGGCGACCGGATTCGCGAGATCGCTGATCCCGCCGAACTGGCCTACGCAGCCGCGGAACTGCTGGGAATTCATTTTGGCGTCAGCCGGGCCGGATACGGCACGATTGATCTTGAGAACGAAACGATCACCATCGAAAGGGATTGGAACGCGCCGGGGATCAAAAGCCTGGCTGGGACGCTGAACTTCAGGAACTACGGCTCGTATATCGAGGACTTGAAGCGAGGTGACACCGTTGTTTTTGAAAATGCCGAGACAGATCCGCGAACCAGCGACCATGCAGAGGCTCTCAAAGCCATCAGCGCCCAATCTGTCATCAACATGCCGGTTACCGAGCATGGCGGTCTGGTGGCGCTGCTATATCTTAACCACTCCGCGCCCAGACGCTGGGCGAAGGAGGAGGTAGTCCTCATTTCGGAAGTGGCGGAGCGGACGCGCACGGCGATGGAGAGGCTTCGCGCCGAACGCGCCCTGCGTGAGAACGCCGAGCGCCTCGCCTTTTTGGACCGCCTCGGCAGAGAGATTGCCGTTGCAGCCGACGCCGACGCTGTGATGAGGATCACCACTCGTCTCCTGGGCGAACATCTGGACGTTTCGATTTGCGCCTACGCCGACATGGAGCAGGACCAGGACCATTTCACCATCCGCGGCGACTGGAGCGCACCCGGCTCGCCCAGCATCACGGGGTATTACAGGCTTGCCGATTTCGGTCGGCTGGCTGTCACCAACCTTAGCGCCAATCGGCCGCTTATCATCAACAACAACCTCGAGGAAATTGCTCCCGAGGAAGCACAGACGTTTCAAGACATCGGCATAACGGCAACCATCTGCATGCCTTTGGTCAAACAGGGGCGTCTGACCGCCCTGATGGCCATCCACGACAAGCAGCGCCGCGTCTGGTCGCAGCGCGAACTGTCACTGCTGAGCGAAGTGACCGAGCGGTCTTGGGCTCACATCGAGCGCGTTCGCTCGGAACAAGCGGCCCGGGCGAGCGAGGAGCGGCTGAGGCTTGCCACCGACGCGGCTGCGATTGGGACCTGGGATTACGACCCCATTACCGGGGTCCTGCGGTGGGACGACCGGTGCAAAGCCCTGTTTGGCCTGCCGCCGGAGGCGGAGGTGACATATGAAAGCGCTTTCTTGGCGGGTCTTCATCCAGAAGATCGGGAGCGGGCCGACGAGGCCGTGCGCCAGGCGCTCGCGCCGGGCACGTCTTCCCGCTACGACATCGATTATCGGACGATCGGGCTGCGGGATGGCAAGGAGCGCTGGCTTGCCGCGACGGGAGAATCGCTTTTTCAGTCCGGCTGCGCGGTTCGCTTCATCGGCACCGTCATGGACATCACCGAGCGAAAGCGGGTGGAGCATCAGCTTCAATTGATGAACGCCACCGCGGCAGCTGTGGCGGCCGAGCTTGACGTGGAGCGGATCGTCCAGACGGTCACCGACGCCGGCGTGACGCTGTCGGGCGCGCAATTCGGCGCTTTCTTCTACAATGTAATCGACGACAAGGGCGACAGCTATATGCTCTACGCCCTGTCGGGGGCACCTCGTTCTGCTTTCGAAAACTTTCCCATGCCGCGCAACACTGCGGTGTTCGAGCCCACTTTCCGCGGAACAAGCGTGGTACGCTCCGACGATATCCTCGCCGATCCGCGTTACGGAAAGAACTTGCCCCGCAAGGGAATGCCGGAAGGCCATCTGCCGGTGCGGTCCTATCTTGCCGTGCCGGTCGTCTCGCGTTCGGGCGAGGTGCTGGGCGGCCTCTTCTTTGGTCACTCAGAGACCGGCATCTTCGCTAAACAGCAAGAGATGGCCTTACTGGGTCTTGCGGGTCATGCCGCGACGGCGATCGACAACTCTCGACTGTTCAAGGCGCTGCAGACACTCAACGGCACGCTCGAACAACGTGTCAAAGATGAAGTTGCCGAACGCACCAGAGCAGAAGAGCACTTGCGCCAGGCCCAGAAGATGGAAGCTGTCGGACAGCTCACCGGTGGCATCGCCCACGACTTCAACAACATGCTGGCCGTCATTATCGGGGGCCTGAACCTCGTGCAGCGCAAGCTCAGGAACGGCGATACCAACGTCCACCAATTCGTCACCGGCGCGATTGATGGCGCACAACGTGCGGCGGAACTTACCAAACGACTGCTTGCCTTTTCTCGCCAACAACCGCTGGCGCCGAAGCGGCTGAACCCAAATCGACTTGTCTCCGGAATGAGCGAATTGCTGAACCGGACGCTTGGCGAGACGATCCAGATCGAAACCGTGCTGGCGGCGGGATTGTGGCATGTGGAGGCCGACGCAGGTCAATTGGAAAGCGCGCTGCTCAATCTTTGCGTCAACGCAAGGGATGCCATGCCTATCGGCGGAAAGCTGACGATCGAGACATCCAACGCCCACATCGACGATCGCTATGCGAGGGAGAATGCGATCCCTTCCGGCCAGTATGTAATGATAGCCATCACGGATACCGGAACCGGCATGACTGCTGATGTGTTGGCCAGAGCCTTCGATCCGTTCTTCACCACCAAAGGGATCGGCAAAGGCACTGGGCTGGGGCTCAGCCAAGTCTACGGATTTGTTCGCCAGTCCGGCGGCAGCGTGAAGATCTATTCCGAGCAGGGCATCGGAACCACTTTGAAGATTTATTTGCCGCGTTCGCATCATGGCGTGCTCGATAGCCAAACCGAGGCCGTAGCGGGCGAGCACCCCGGCCGTGTGGACGAGATCATCATGGTTGTCGAGGATGAAGATCGCGTCCGGCTGATGGCCGCGGAAGCGCTGCGGGAACTGGGCTATTCCGTGTCGGAAATGCAAGGGCCAAGGGAGGCGCTGGCAGCCGTCGAAAGCGGGCAAGTGCCTTCGCTTCTGTTCACTGACGTGGTTATGCCGGAGATGTCGGGCCGGGAGCTGGCGGACCGGGTCAAGACAATGCACCCGTCGCTAAAAGTACTCTACACCACCGGCTATACGCGAAACGCAATTGTCCACAACGGCACGCTCGATTTCGGAACGGAACTTTTGACCAAACCCTACACGATCGACGAATTGGCGGAGAAGATCCGCAAGGTGCTGGATCGAAAGTGAACGGGCAACGGCCGGCGCTCGCTCGCCGACGCTTTCACCTTCAGCCGCGTGATCGGACCCCGCGCTTGCCGCGCAAGGTGTGCAGCAAAATGGGCCGGAAGTCCCAGCTGTCTACACCGAGATCATATTGGTGCGTCAGCGGCTTCAAATTGCCGTGCGAATGTCGGTGCAGGTTTATCGACTTCTTGCCGATCCGGTTCCACGTGCGGAACGGAGAGTGGCACAACACTCCGGCGTCGCCGCATCACGTCGACTTGCCAGGCGGCGTGCCAAATCCCAGCACGCCAACCGCACAAGGCGGCGGCTGTGCCTCGGCTTGCGCGGAAACGGCCAACAGCTAGCAAAAAAACCGACAAAAGCCGTCCGCCGCGAGATGTGACTGCCGGGTCAGCCATTTGCCTGGGAGGTTCGCAGTCAGCATGAGCGCACCGGGTGTGAAGGAACTATCCTAACTTCGGGCGGCAGGAATGTTCCTCAACTGTGCATGGCACCGAGCTGGCGAATTAAGCACAGATATAACGGGGGGACCTAGGGCGTTCGGGCACTCGCCCTGGCGTGTGCCGACGCGGCCGCAACTTGCCGCCAATAGCTCGGCGGCTGCCTATGGACCGCTTTTTGCATCATCGACCTCGAGCTCGTCCATGACCGGTGTCAGATCGCTGTCCTTTGAGCTCAGGCTTCCCACCCCGGACCCTGCGTTCCTTATCGCTTGCTCGATGGCATCTTCGACGTTTCCGAGTTCGTCTTCCCTTACGTCTCGCCCGTAACCGGCCAGCTCTGCATCTTGTTCGAATTGCTGAGCGAGCACGGCGACGCTGACTTCCTCCCGGCCAGGAAGTGTGCCGACATTCTCCTGCAGCCAATTTTCAAAAAACGCTCTGGTCGCGCTCATCTCAGACCTCTTCGAAAATTAAGTGCGGCGGTGGTCCGAGGTTCCATCTTTACCTTCACGTCATGTCGCGCTGTGATTGCAGGCCACCACCAGGTTTTCGCAGGCTGACGGTTACAGTGGCCTGCCGCTCACGCTGCGGTCGGAGCCTCTCGCTTCTTGCGCGTGCAGACCTGTCCAGGTGATGCGCATCCGTTTCGACACGAGGAGGAACAAAGCTTGGTATGTTCCGGTTTAGGCGCCATGCCAAGTTCTTCAAGCAAACAGGTTTTTGATGTCGCCATCGTCGGCGGCGGCCCCGCGGGGCTCGCGGCAGCCACGTATTTGGCCAGGTTCCTGCGTTCGGTGATCTCATTGGACGCAGGCGATGCCCGTGCCAAGCTCATCCCAAAATCCCACAATTGTCCGGGCTTTCCCGATGGCATCAACGGGGAGGAGTTGCTCGGGCGCCTTAGAGCCCAGGCACGGATGCACGGCGCGAGGGTTGTCGACGGTTGCGTAGGCTACGCCGAACAGCGCGATGGATGCTTTTTCTAACCACTACCTTCGGGATGGTAAAAGCAAGGCGCGCAGTTCTAGCAACCGGCATCGTGGACAAGGCGCCTGCAATCGCAGGACTGGAGCAGGCGATCGCAGCTGGCATTGTCAGACTGTGTCCGATCTGCGATGCGTATGAGGCAAGGGGTAGCCGCATCGGTGTCGTTGGCCCGGAACATCTCGCGTCAAGGAGGCTCTGTTCCTGAAGCAATATGGCGGCTAGGTTGCCTTGCTCGCCAACTGCCCGGACGATGTTTCCGAAGCCGCCCGCGGCGTTGCGATGGCAGGCGGAGTTGAAATCTGGGACGCCGTCGATGATCTGGTCCCTAGGTGTGGGCTTTCAGAGGGTTGTCCATTCGGACCGAACCGAGGAGACTGGAGTTACCAAGCCTCAGCACTCACCGGAGGGTCCGAATGAACATCCACAAGAATGCCCGTTTGACACCGTTGCGTCGAGAGGAGATGGCGCTGTCGGTCATTGAGGGGCGTCTTTCCCAGGCCCATGCGGCGCGCGTCTATGGCGTGTCGGCCAAGATCGTGGCGCGTTGGGTCGAGCGCTATAAGGCCGAAGGGCGGGCCGGCATGGCCGACCGCTCGTCGCGGCCCACGCACAGCCCCAGCGCCACCGAGCAGCCGATCGCCGAGCGGATCGTGGCGCTGCGGCGGCAGCGTTGGACCGGCAAGCACATCGCCCATGAGGTCGGCGTCTCGCCCGCCACCGTCAGCCGGGTTCTCAAGCGTGCCGGGCTGTCGCGGCTAAGCGATATCGAGCCGGCCGAACCGGTCCGGCGCTACGAGCGCGAGCATCCCGGCGAGATGATCCATATCGACATCAAGAAGCTCGGACGCTTCAGCCAAGTCGGCCATCGCATCACCGGTGATCCGCAAAAGGGCAAGTCGCGCGGCGCCGGCTGGGAATTCGTCCATGTCTGCATCGACGATGCTTCCCGCATCGCCTTCTCGCAAATCCTGCCCGACGAGAAAAAGGAGAGCGCCATCGCCTTCCTCAAGGCGGCGGTAGCCTACTATGCCAGCCTCGGCGTCACCATAGCGCGCGTCATGAGCGACAACGGCTCCTGCTACAGATCGAAGGCTTTCGCCAAGGCCTGCCGTGATCTCGGCCTCAAGCATGTCAGGACAAGGCCCTATACGCCCAAGACCAATGGCAAGGCCGAGCGCTTCATCCAGACGGCGCTGCGCGAATGGGCCTACGCCATCGCCTATCCGACATCAAATCACCGCGCCGCCGAACTGCCTGTCTGGCTGCACAGATACAATTGGCATCGTCCACACGGCAGCCTAAAGTCAAAACCACCTATCAGCCGCCTCGCTCTAACCGAGGACAACCTGTTGAGGCTCCACACCTAGGGCAACCGGCTTCGATGTCCGCATGGCCGAGGGCGCCTCGGTCCGCAACATCGATGTGGTGTACCCCTCGATGGGCTGTGACGTACGCTCCGAACTCGCGGTTGCGCTCGGGGCCACCTGTGACGCAGAAGGCTATGTCCTGGTCAATGGACATCTGGAGACATCGACGCCCGGCCTCTATGCCATCGGTGATGTGGCCGAGGGGCTCAATCAAATTGCTGTCGCGTTCGGACACGCCGCCACGGCAGCAACGCACATTCACCACGACCTCCGCCATTGCGGCGAGCCGTCGACGAAATTTCGAGGACGTTGACCTGCAGGCGCGATCGGACTCTCCCAGCGCACTCCTGGCTGCGTTAGGGGCCTGAAACTTGTTCCACCTGGCGTGAGGCTGCCGGCTTCGGCTTGGATTAAGGTCTCGCCAGCGCAGCGACACGCCGGCGAAGGAGGGAGGAAAGAATGAAAGTTCTGGTCACCGGCGCATCGGGCCTGATTGGGAGCGCGCTTTGTGCGCGCCTGTCAGCTGAGAGGCACGACGTGGTTCGTGTGCTTCACCGCGCAGGCGCCGGCTTTCACCTGGAGATCCCGTCGATTTTGCTGGACATGACGCGGGCCTTGCGACTTCAGGGCTGGATCCCTCACTTCGCCGGCGTGGACGCCGTCGTGAACTGTGCCGGCGTCCTACAGGTTAGTGCCCGGGAAAACACCCGGGATGTCCATTCGACCGGCGCCGCGGCCCTCTTTGGCGCGTGTGAGCAGGCAAGCGTGAACAAGGTAATCCACTTTTCCGCCCTCGCGTCGATCGCCAGCACCATCCGCCTTTTCCGCCAGTAAGCTCGATGGCGATGAAGCATTGATGACGCATAGACTTGACTGGGTCAACGCCGCCCCCTCGCCGCACTGTCCAACCAACCCCCGCCAGAGCGCTACAATCAGCTGTTCAGGCGTTGGTTTGCCTTCGGCTTCCCCGCTTTCGCCGCCGTGCTCGCCATTTTCTGGCTGATGATTGCGCGCCCGGCAATCGGGTGGCCGGCGTTGTAGCTGCGCAGGATCGGCAACCAACTTGATCGAAGGAGTTTTGCAACTGAGAAACTCACGTGCGCTTTCTCGCGGGCAACGGCGAAACCAACGCTCTGCTGCCACCATCGCGCTGACCGAAGCACCGGCCGTCGCTGTCCGGAGATGGATCACCATCTCGACCACCAAATGGACGCGGAAACACCCCACCCGCCGTGAGTTCATCCCTCGCCCGGCCGGCTCACGGAGGCGCAGCATGCAGAGGTCGGGAACCAGGCTAACCGCCGTGAGTTCTTTGGGATGGGCAAACATCCCGTCACCGGCGTGCTTACCTACATCGGCACACTGACCTCACGTCCCGCCGCATTCCTGGTCCTGTTGGCCTACGCGCTCCTTTGGATGATCTTCGAGCGACAGAGCTTGGACTGGCATGGAGCGGCTACCCTTTTCACCTGGGCTATGACGCTGTTCATCCAGCGAGCGGAGCACCGCGACACGCAAGCCATCCACGCCAAACTGGATGAGATCCTGCGATCAGATCACAATGCCTCGAACATCACGCGCATCGACGATGAAGAGCCCGAGGAAATCGAAAAGCACCGCCATCGCAAGCAGCAGAGCGATTGATGCGCGGCGTTTCGAAGGGCGACGCTCCGCCTCATAGGCCGTGAAACCCTTGTCGACGGCCCCGCATATGGCACGCCGCGGCAACGTGCGAGACAGACAAAGTTCTTTCGTGGAGCCACAAGGCCGTCATAGTCTCAGTCAGCCACCAAAACAGACAGCGGTCGATCTCTGTTGCTCAAAGCCACCCAGTTTGTGCCAGTCGAAGGTGACACCCACGCCCGGCTCGTCGGGGGCGATCGCCAGCCCCGTCCTGAAGCTTGAGCGGTCGGGTGGTGTAGAGGTCGATATCGAAACCATGCGCCTCGACCCAACCGGCCGTGGATTGGCCGCGACCAAGCTGACATGGAGTTCCTGCATGCCGTGACTGCACACGCGAATGCCGGCCGTGCGTGCAGGATCGGCCACCCCGCAGCCAGCCCGTGATGCCGCCACAATTTGAAGCGTCGGGTTGAACATAGGAAAGCTTGGACCAGGCGGAGGCCTGCTCGAACTCTTCGTTCAGATGCAAATTCTCTCCCATGGCGAGCGGCATGCCGGTCGCCTCGGCGATTTTAGCATAGCCCTGATAGTCGTCCGGTATGATCGGCTCCTCGAACCACAACAGATCGTAGGTGCGAATGCTTTCGCCGCCTCGATCGCCCGAGGAACGTCGCACGCGTAATTGGCGTCAACCATGAAGGGGATGTGCGGGCCGATGCGGTCCCGAATGGCTTTACCCGGGCTACATCCTCTGACAGGTCATCCTTGCCTACTTTGATTTTTACCGCGGTGAACCCGGCCGCGAGATAGAACCTATGCTGGTCAACAGCTGGCTGCTGTCCTCTTTCCACACCGGCACGGTTTTATTTTGATCACTTCAGGCAGCGGATGCGCAGGCCGGTGGCTTCTCGGCCGGTCGGCACGAAGGCTTCTACGTCCACAAACCCGTAATCCCGCCCGCCTTTCTCGCAGGTCATGGTTCAGCGAGGGAATCGACGTCGGCATCGCCGAAGATCTGGATCGGGTCGCAAGGCTGCTAATTACGCCGGCACTTGCAATAGCGGCAGGCCACCCGGCGTGGCGACTAGATCAGCGTCGACAAGTAGCTGGGCGCGTTTGTTTCGGGCTGTAGATATCAAGCATACTGTAAAATGAGGAACATACTCTCCCCGGTCAAGCGGTCTCTTGACTCTCTGTTCCCTTTTCGTTCACTCTTGGACAGACGTCACAGAGACACTGGCCATGGACATAGTGATGAATGCCAGGGGCGCCACCCCTGAGGAAAAGCGACGCGGCATCGCAGCGGCAAAGGAAGTGCTGAAGCGCGCCGGTATGGCGGGTGAGAAGGCAGCCGAAGGCTCGTTCGCGGTCGAAGGCTGGGACGACAAGGGTTTCCCGCCCGACCAGGAGCCGTTGGAAGACGAGTATGCCGCCGCCGAGGTTTGGTGGGCGGCCTGCAATGCAGCAATCAAGGCGTGCTGTGAGGGCTGGTCGGACGAGAGCCGGCGACAGGTTCATGGCCTACAGTTGCTTACTGACCCGGAGACGCAGCTTGTCGACCGCGTCACGGCGTTGGCGCAACTGCGCGCCATCATAAAAGCTGAGGACGGTAAGAACGAGTTCCATGACATGAGGATTGGAGAACTGGCCTGCACGGCGACCAACGACATGGCCGATGGATCCTTAGCGAGAGAACTCGTCATGGCGGTGACAGTTGCATACACGCCGTTGGCATGTGCCCAATTCACTCCCGATGAGCCTGTCGAGCCGAAGCGCCAAGCTGTGCTCGACGCTATCGACGCGCTCGAGGCGGGATCCGCGCCCCTCAATTGAGAAAGGTGTCGAAAATGTCGTCCCACGTCCCTCCGGAGCAGAAAAAGCCCAAGCTCATCGTCGTCGTCGCGTTTGACCGCAGTGACGACGGTGATCTATTTCCGATGTACGGCCCAACTGATCAGCAAAGCGAAGAGCGGGCGATCCGGACCGCAAGAGCCCTGGCTGGCAAGCATGTTGGCGTCATCGCGTGGAGCCGGGACGCCGATCCGGCGCTTGGAGACTATGGCCCGCCGAAGACCCTGTTTGTGAGCGGCGACGTGCCCGACATGGAGTGAACAAGCAGCAATGTGCGGACGATATCCCAGGCACCTTCCGTGGTCTAAATCCACTGCCTCTACCGCAAAAGGTCGGTCTTACGCCTCTACAACATAGAACCTTGGGATCATTCCTTAGCCAGTCTGCCTTCTAGCTCTTTCAGGAAATGAGCTTCGTTGAGGAGCGCATCCCAATCTGTGCCGATGCGCTTGATCAACTCCCCGGCTTGAACCACCGAGATGCCGGCCTCCTTGCCAGCCGCTCGGCCAACAAATTCAAGGGGGCTTGGTAACCCTCGGGCAGGTTACTTTCCCGAGGGCGCATCGCCTCGAAGATCACCTCGAAAATGCTGTCCACTTCCTCGTCGATCTCGCCGGCCGGAATACCTACGCGGGCGGCCGCTTTCATCATCTCGTCGGCGAGGTCACTCACAGCAACGGGATCATTGGTCGCGGCATTCGGCAGGTGCTCTGCCATCCATTGGTGAAAGAAGTTTATGCCGCGAGCGCTCATCAAAACCATTAAGAACGCGCGCTACATTAGGTTCCCCTTAGGGGCGGGCGAAATGCGCAGAATCCTCCGGTGCGGTTCAATTGCAAAGTCTCGCCGCGATAATTTTGGCGACCAGACCCTTAGGGACTGTGGGCTTACCTCGTGCGTCTTTAGTCCCTTGCACCGACGGCAGGCGACGGCAGTGCCGACGACGGGGTCGAGCTGCCCAGTCGCGACGCCGGCAAGCGGGAGGCTTCGTTGCTTTGGCCGAGCGCGTCCGACATTCTTCTCAGCAGCAGCCATCATGACATCGGGATCAAAGTTCGATTTGGCGCCGAGGAGCCCTCTTGGACGGCTCTCATCAGGTCCGAAGGGGCCACGGGATCTAGGCTCGCGCCCTGATCTTCTGCCGCGTCAATACGCGCCGACCACGTGCTCCGTCGGACCGCGCACGAGCCGCTTATACGTCGGCACCAAGTGAGACTGTGATTTTTCATGGAATGAGGACCCTGTTTGAGGGGTGATTTTCGTCCAAACGCGACCCCTTAACGATGGGGTCATCAAGATGCCTCCGGTTTGATCGGAGGCATTTGTGTTTTGGATGTTGGTTGTGGAGAGGATTGCAAAGATACGCCGGCTGTCGCTGGTGCAGGGAAAGTCGATCAAGGCGATCTGCCGGGAGCTGAAGATCTCCCGGAAGGTGGTGCGCAAGGTTTTGCGTTCCGAGGAGACAGAGTTCCGCTACGAGCGCAAGCATCAGCCTTATCCCCGGATGGGCGCCTGGCGTGACGAGTTGGATCGGCTGCTGTCGGCGAATGCGGCCAAGTCTCAGCGGGAGCGGCTGACACTGATCCGGGTCTTCGAGGAGCTTCGCGGCCTCGGCTATGACGGCAGCTAAAGTTCGGTGTGGCGGCATGCTCAGAGTTGGGAGGCGGATCGCGGCAGCGCCGCGGCCGAAGCCTACATTCCGTTGAGCTTTGCGCCGGGCGGGGCCTATCAGTTCGACTGGAGCCACGAGATCGTTCTGCTCGACGGCGTGACGGTAACGGTGAAGGTGGCGCACATGCGGCTTTGCCACAGCCGTATGTTCTTCGTGCGGGCCTATCCGCGCGAAACGCAGGAGATGGTGTTCGACGCCCATGACCGGGCGTTCAGCTTCTTCCGCGGCGCCTGCACGCGTGGCATCTACGACAACATGAAGACGGCAGTGGACGCGATCTTCATCGGCAGGGATCGCCGCTACAACCGCCGCTTTGCGCAGATGTGCGGGCATTATCTTGTCGAGCCGGAGGCCTGCACGCCGGCGGCGGGCTGGGAGAAGGGTCAGGTCGAGAACCAGGTCGGTCTGGTGCGTGAGCGCTTCTTCACGCCGAGGCTGCGCTTCAAGACGCTGGAGGATCTCAACGGCTGGCTGGCCGACAAATGCGTCGCCTATGCCAAGGCGCATCGCCATCCCGAGCAGGGGGATCGGACTATCTGGGAGGTGTTCGAGGAAGAGCGCGCCAGCTTCATTCCCTATGCCGGGCGCTTTGACGGCTTCCACTGCATTCCCGCATCGGTGTCGAAGACCTGCACGGTGCGCTTCGACAACAACAAATACTCGGTGCTGTCGAGCGCCGTCGGCCGGCCCGTCGAGATCCATGCCTATGCCGACCGCATCGTCATCCGCCAGGATGGCGCGGTCGTCGGCGAGCACGCACGCTCTTTCGGCCGCAACGAGGTCGTCTACAATCCCTGGCACTACGTGCCGGTGCTGGCCCGCAAGCCGGGCGGCCTGCGCAATGGCGCGCCTTTCCGGGAATGGGTTCTGCCATCAGCCATGGAGAAGGTGCGCCGCAAGCTAAGGGCGGCCGATGACGGCGACCGGCAGATGGTGTCGATCCTCACCTGCGTGCTGACCGACGGATTGAGCGCGGTCGAGGCCGCCTGCCAGGAAGCGCTCGAGCATGGCGTCTCTTCGGCGGCGGTAATCCTCAACATCCTGGCCCGCAGCCGCGATCCGGCGCCCGGCACGATCCTTTCCATTCCCCAGGCGCTGAAGCTGGCTCACGAGCCGGTCGCCGACTGCGCCCGCTATGACAGTCTCAGGAGGACAAACGGCCATGGAACGCACCGAGGTTCTGGAACTGATGGGGGCGCTGAAGCTCTACGGGATGCGCAGCGCCTATGACGAGATCATGGGCGTCGCCATCAAGCGACAGCACGAGCCGCCCAGGATCGTCGGTGACCTCTTGCGGGCCGAGATATCGGAGAAGCAGGCCCGCTCCATCAAATACCAGCTCGCCGTCGCCAAGTTGCCGCTGGCCAAGGACATCGAGGACTTCGACTTCGCCGACACGCCGGTCAACGAACCCCTGATCCGCGATCTCGCCGGCGGCGCCTTCGTCGCCGATCAGCGCAATGTCGTCCTGGTCGGCGGGACAGGCACCGGCAAGTCGCATCTGGCGATCGCCATTGCCCGTTCTCTCATCCGCAACGGCGCACGCGGGCGCTTCTTCAACGTTGTCGACCTCGTCAACAGGCTCGAGACCGAGACCCGTGCCGGCCGGCAGGGCCGCATTGCCGATCACCTTACCCGGCTTGACTTTGTCGTCTTCGATGAACTCGGCTATCGCCCAGGCCGGCGGGCAGTTGCTCTTCCATCTGGTCTCAAAGCTTTACGAACGCACCAGTGTCATCATCACCACCAATCTCGCCTTCGGGGAATGGCCGAGCGTCTTCGGCGACGCCAAGATGACAACCGCGCTGCTCGACCGCCTCACCCATCACTGCGAGATCGCCGAGACTGGCAACGAATCCTGGCGCTTCAAGAGCCGCTCTCAAAGCTGAAGTCCGAAAGCCAATCAGTCGCGCCCGATCAGGCTGTGCAACCCCGACCAGCTTCGCCTGATCGGGCGCTTACCGGCGTGCCTCTCAACACCGAAAGCCGGGGTCCCTTTTGCGCGAAAAAACAGGGCCCCGATTCCGTGGTCATTGACAGTTACGCGTTCGTGGCCTTCGAACTCTCGCGACGTGATGACCTGGTCGGTACCCTGGATGAGGCGCCGCGCTTCGATGCCGAAGGCCTGCGGGTCTCCAACAGCGCGTGCCGGCGGTTCGGACAGGCCGTCAAGGTCTTCAGATTTGCCAGCTCGCCTCAACGACGAGCGACATCTGTCGCGCCGTCCAGCGTGCTTCCTGCTCTATCCGCAATTACGCGGAACGTCGGCGCCGCAGTAGGCTTGCCAGCAGTTTTCGGCCGCTCTTGCGCGGGACAAGATCGATATCGCTGACCAGCTTTGCGCCACCCTTGCGCCGCTCCAGGGTGATCTTGCGGCTGTGGTAAGCTTCCAGTTCGACCCGATGTGCAACGCTTATGATGGTCACATCAGGTAACTCGTGGATGATGGTCTCCATCATCTTGTCCTGGCTCTTCTCATCGAGTGCTGCGGTCGCCTCATCCAGCACGACAATGTCGGGCGCGTGCAGCAAGAGGCGCGCAAAAGCGAGCCGCTGCTTTTCGCCACCCGACAGCGTCTGGTCCCAAGGGGCCTCCTCCTCGATCCTGTCACCCAAATGACCGAGGCCTACCTTATCCAGGGCGGCCCGGATTTCTTTTATCGTCCAGTTGTCTGCCGCACCAGGATAGGCTGCCGCTCGGCGCAGCGTACCCGAAGGAATGTAGGGCCGTTGCGGCAACATGAACATCCGCTTGCCGGGACGGAAATTGACGCTGCCTCCACCCCACGGCCACAGCCCCGCGATCGCGCGCACAAGAGTGCTTTTGCCTGATCCGGATCTCGCCGGCGACCAAGACACGCTCGCCAGCTTCGATCGCGACCTCGGTTTCCTTGACCACTGCGGTGCCGTCGTCGAGAGACACTGAGAGGTCCTTCAGGCTAAGCATCGTATCGCCTTGCGTGTCGCCACGACCGATGCGCCCCAAGGCCTCGCTTTGCTCCGCGCGTTCCAACCCGTCGAGCGACATCATCAGCGAGGCGACGCGCCGCGCTGAAGCGTTCCAGTCCGCCAGGCGTGGGTAATTGTCGACCAGCCATCCGAACGCGCCCTGCACGATGGCGAAAGCGGAGGCCGCCTGCATGACCTGTCCAAGGGTCATTGAGCCTTCAAGGAATTTGGGCGCGCAAAGCAGCACCGGCACGACTGGCGCAAACAGGCTCGACCCCTGCGACACCAGAGCCGTGCGCATATGCTGTCCGGTCAGCAACGCCCATTGGCTCAGGACATGAGCGAAGGTTTTGTCGATGCCGCTGCGCTCCTCCTCTTCACCACCGAGCAGTGCGATGCTCTCGCCGTTTTCGCGCACGTGCGTCAGCGTGTAGCGAAACTCAGCCTCTGTCTGATTTTTCCTCTCCGACAGCTCGACAAAATGACGGCCAATGAAGACCATCGAGGTGGAGGTGATGGCGGCATAGATGACCGCTGTTATGACCAGGAAGCCTGGAATTGTGATGCTTGAGCCCGCGAGCGGCAAAGTGAGAGCGCCGCCGATTGTCCAGAGAACCACGATAAAAGTGGCCGCGGCCAGAAACGCTGAAATGACCCCGGCCACGAAATCGACAGGCGACTCCGTGGCAATACGAAGATCTTCAGCAATGCGGGCCTCGGGGTTCTGATGGTCACCGCTGACAAGGTTCAGTTGATAATAGCGGCCATTGGCCAACCATCGTCCGATAATCGACGTGGTCAGCCAGGAGCGCCAGCGGCGCTGAAGCGTCATGCGCAGGAACACCTGCGCCACGACCAGCCCCGCATTGCCGGCCACGAGGGGCAGGAACACGATGCTGAGGAAATAGACGGTATGGGCGTCACGCTTCTCGATGGCATCGAAAATCGATCGGTTCCAGACGTTGATGCCATACTGAACGCCGACATTGATGACGATCAGGGCCAGCAGGCCAATGGTGAACGGCCACGCCAGCCTGTCGCCTTTGCGGCTCCAATATACTCGAGCGCTGATCCAGAAGCGCTTCAGCAGGTGCTTCTTGCGGAGCCCTTCGGCCTGCTCGGGCGTAAGCTTGGCGTCGGGTTCGATGACGTCGGGAGGTGGGATGGCTCCGTCGGGAGATTTGGATACGGCCCCGAGGGTTTGCTTCTCCAGCTGGCGCGATTTCGCGGTGCCGCGACGTTTGACGCTGCTGGCAGCTTGAGGCCGGGATCTGGTTTGGGACATGCGGCCGACAACGGCCTGACGACCAAAAGGTTTCACCACATCGAACTTCGGGAGGCTGGCAGGCTGACTTGCTGCCCAGCCGATGGCGGCCTGATCGGTCCTAGCGTGTTCCACCGGACTGTGAGTGATATCGCCAGCGAGACGCCCGGCCAGATCCTGGACTTAAGCGGCGATGATCTCGATTCCAAGCGGCGAAGCTGCGGCTTGCCACTGGCTGCGCGGACGTGCGGTCGCCATCATTTGCGAATAAGCGGTCTTTTGTAACATCCGTACAAACCGCTCGTAGAAGCAGGCTTTATGTTCAGGAATGGGTCGCTGACCGCCTTGCGCGGAGCGCGCTATCGACGCCACACACATCCTTACCAAACTTATCGCAGCGGGTCTGCGTCTCGCCCGGGATCGTCGCGGCTGCAACGTCTGCTCCAGGAACGCGTGAAACCTTAAAACGCGTGAAACCTTAAATTGCCCGAAGGAAGGAGTGATGGGTGGGCAAAGCGCGGCGATCGTTTTGGCGGCAATCCGGGACCAATTCGCCGCGAGCCGGGGTGGCCGGTTAGGCGCTCGCACTGCGGGAAATGCCGAGCTGTGGTTCGGCTCCTTACATCCGCTGCTGTTCACGAGAACCCTGCTTGTGCATCGCAACATTCTAATGTTGCAGATGCTAAATTAGTGCTGTAGGAATTTATCAAGTATCGCTAGGAACGCATCCCATGGCAGTGCGTGAAGTCTGGTTGGATGCCGCTAAAGGCGCCGGGATTCTGCTCGTCGTCGCAGCGCACATCACGAGCGAAGGATCCAAATCATGGGACTCGGCCCTCACCCAGGCAATTTTCCTTTTCCATATGCCGCTGTTTTTCGTTCTCTCAGGCTACCTGTTTCGACCTGCCGATCGAAACGAACTTTTCTGGAAAAAGATTGGCGGCCTTCTCATACCATATGGGGCGTTTCTGCTTGCCCTGACCCTGGCAGTCCTCCTTCGCAGGCTGGTCCTTCACGACACGCCGGCTGCCTGGGAACTGCGCGAGATGGCTCGCAACGATCTCTTCGGGGGCATGTATCTGGTTAGAGACTTCGGCGTTTTCTGGTTCATTCCCTGTCTCTTCCTCACCCAGTTGCTTTACAACGAAATCATTGCGTGGACGTCACGCCCGGAGGATCCACGCGCCCTTGCGTGCATCTTGTTCAGTACCTTGTTGGCGTACGCCATTTCGACGCTTTGGCCGCAGAACTTTTCGCCTTGGGCCATTGCCGCTGTGCCGCTCGCGTTGCCTTGCTACTGGTTTGGGCATCTCCTGCGCACCAATTGGCCCCGCTTTATCGTGCAACTCGCATTCCTAGCGGGTGTCTGCAGCGCGGCGCTGATTGCAAAAGCGAACGGGTTCAATCTCGAATTCAGCATGAAGTACTCGATCTTTGGCCCGCCGCTCCTAGGCCTCCTGCTGGCGCTTTCTCTATCGTTGGTGTTCCTCTCAGGCATACGGGTGCTTACCGCAAGAACGAAGATCGGCGTGATGCTTGCGCCCCTGGGCGAAGCATCCTTGGCGATCATGTTTGTCCACCAGTTCGTACACTATTCCTTGCGCGATTTGGGGGCGTCCAACGACGTCGTCCTCCTGCTCGTGACGGTCGGCGTGTCGTACGCGGCCTATCTCTCGTTGAAGCGGTCACCAATTCTAGCGCCCTGGTTTCTGGGGACAGGCAGCGGCCTAGCTGGAAAGCTTCTCGGCAGCGTGCGCCATGCACTTTCGTGGCGCTTCGCCGCATATATGTCGCCTATGTTGGATTCTCTTGCAAGGCTACTGGCGACGCTGCTTGTGCACACGCGTTGGCTCTTGCGGCGGGAAGGCCGTCCAAGCGGATTGCCTGGTGAAGTGATCGTGTCCTTGACTTCCTATCCCCCTCGATTCCCAACCCTGGCCCTGACAATCAAGTGCCTTTTGTCGCAGACAGTCAAAGCAGACAGGACGATCCTGTGGGTTGCAGCCAAGGACCTGGCGGTGCTGCCGTCGTCAGTGACCGCTTTAAAGGCAGACGGTCTTGAAATTCGAGTGGCCAAGGACACTCGCTCCTACAAGAAAATCATACCCGCGCTGATCGAATTTCCGCAGGCCTATCTCGTCACCGCGGACGATGACGTCTATTACGCCAGCCGATGGCTATCAGCACTCGCCACGAAAGCCAGAGAATTCGCCGGAGAGCCGACGATTGTGTGTCATCGCGCGCACTCGATCACCTATGACATCGCGGGGCAAATCCAGCCTTATAGCAAATGGGACCAGGCCGTCAGGGACGACACGCAAATGCTCTTTCCCACCGGCGTTGGCGGCGTCCTCTACTCCCCGACTTCACTCGCCCCCGAAGTGATAGAGGAGAGCCAATTCATGAAGCTCTGCCCGAATGCTGATGACGTGTGGCTTTTCTGGATGGGGCTGCGTGCCGGAAGCAGATACGTCAAAGCGAGCTCTAATTGGGCGCCGATCGCATGGACGGGTACACAAGCTACCGCTCTCCATGTCGGCAATGTGACTGGTCACGGCAACGATGCCCAAATCGAAAACATGGTGCGCTTCTACGGCTCGCCTGCACAAATTCCGGCGCGACATCGCCAGTCCGAGCCGAATGGAAGCCAAGGTCGGCCTGGAATTCTGCCCAACGGATTACAGGGGACGTTTTCGGCTGACCAGGTCATCGCCAAAATTCAGGACGGTCTCGCCGATCGGGGGATGTTGACAAGTGACGAATGCCGCAGCCTGCTCGATCCAGTAATAGGTAAGGGCAGGCTTGGATTGGAGGATCCGCCAAACCGGCCTTAGTGGCCACTAAGGGGTCTTCGGGCACGAGCAGTAGGTTAGAGGCGCTACATAACTGGAGCCATCGGGTATGTCGGATCAATGGGGCTGTCCCCTATTTGATGTGGAATGTCAGCTGAAAGGCGCCGCAAAGCCGATCTTCACATGCACCATGAGGCGCGCGACGGCTAGGCCAATCCGGCCCGCGGCGAACTCTAGAAACTCCTCTGGAGGCCATCCAGGCGTATGCGATCACCACGTCCAAGCGCACTGGTTAGCCGATTTTGCGTATGCGGCGGGCTAACGGACCCTCGGGCCGACCTGTCAAGAAATTTCGGTAGCAGCTGCGCCGCGCTCCGATTGGGTGGATCTATGCTGTCGCACCGTTCCCGCAACTATCGTCCCAATTAACCAGCTTCCTCGATACAATGCAGCCAAAGAGCGGTTGGCGAGTTCCTTGTTATGCAAAATCACCAACGTCGATTCTACTGCCATGTCGAGGGGAGTGGCACCTGGGCAGTGTGGGATCGTGTCACAGACAGTCCAGCGAGGCTGGGCGGCGGCGATCTACGGGGATGTACACAGCAGAGAGCGGAAACAGCGCAAGCCGTCTTGTCGAGGATTTACAAAGGCGGGTTCGACGCCATCGCTGTTCGCATATTGGGCGCATCCCGTTTCTAGCGATGCGCAAGGTTGAGATGCCCATGGGTGGTTGCGTTAGCGGTCCGCAATGGCCGGCATGCAGCGCCCGACCGAGGGGCTCGTAACTGTTTTAATGGAGCGATTTCGGCGCGCAGGAGTTGAGAGCAATTACAGATAGGTACGGTCTAATGTCGCTACCTATAGGTGTTTTGGTTGTCGAAGACGAGAACTGTTCATCCGCATGGACATCGCGGAATCTCTGCGCAGCGGAGGGTTTGTGGTTTTCGAGGCGGCCAATGCCCACGAAGCCATCGCCATACTTGAGTCCGATGTCATGATTCAAGTGATGTTCACGGATATCGATATGCCAGGCAGTATGGATAGCCTGAAACTTTCGGCCGCCGTTCGCGATCGATGGCCGCCCATCAAGATCGTGGTGACGTCAGGCCCTTGCGGCGTTGCGGTAGCGGACCTGCCGGAAGGCAGCATGTTCTTCGGCAAGCCATATGATTGCAGCGGTGGCAACATGCTTGCGAGACCTCGTGTCGCTCTGATACCGGGTAGCCGAAACCGGCCAGTGCTGATTGAACCCACGCCTTGCCCTATCGAAGGTCACTTGGGCGATTATTGCGCAAGGCGTTCCGGCTGGACCTTCAGGGTGACAACAAGTCCGTCCTTTGCCCAGTCGTAGTCGATCGAACCGCGCAGATGGCCCGTTACATGCGAGGGCCGAGCGGCTGGAAAGCCTTGCGTTTTCCGTTGGAACGCCCGCCACCAGCGACGCGAGCGTGTCGAGAACAGCGCGTTCCGCTTTCGCTTTGACCTCGGCGCTGAGATGTTCCTTGCGGGTCGCCGCAACGAAGGCGGCCAGCCGTTCTATCACAAAAGTCATGGCGGTTTCCCTTGCTGATATACCCGTCAATCATCGACCAACATGGCCGTCTCGCGATCGCCAAATTCCCCAAAGAAATGGACGACTACAGCATCGAGACATGGGAAGAGATCGCGTTGCGCCTGGCGGGCCGAGCCGGCATCATCACGCCGCGGCACGAACTCATCAAAGTCGCCGGCAAGCCGGTGATGCTGTCGACGCGTTTCGATCGCGATGGCGAGACGCGAACCCCATTCCTGTCCGCCATGGCGATGATGGGCGCCAAGAATGGCGAGCGTGGCAGTTATCCCGACATGGTCGATGCGCTCACGCGCCATGGCGCACAGGGAAAAACCGACGCGCATGCCCTCTACCGTCGTGTCGTCTTCCACGTGATGATATCCAATGTCGATGACCATCTACGCAGCCACGGCTTCCTTTGGCTGGGAAGAACAGGATGATCTCTCTCGCCTGCCTACGATCTCAATCCGGTTCCGACTGACCTCAAGCCGCGGGTTCTGACGACAAACATCGATCTCGATGAAGGGACGTGTTCGCTTGATCTGCTGGAGGCGGTCGCAGAATATTTTGCGCTGACACTTGCGCAGGCGCGAACGATCATCAAGGAGGTCGCCGCCGTGACTTCGACCTGGCGCGATGTCGCCAAGGCGGTGGGCGCAAGCCGGCCGAGATCAATCGTATGGCCAGCGCCTTCGAGCACGATGATCTCAACAGGGGCTTGGCGCTCTAGGCTTGGTTCGCGTTGCCGCCGCCATATTCCTGGCGAGGCCGATCAGGCGCAGGACAGCACGTTTTGGATTGGATTCGAGCCACACGCCTTTGATTGAACTGATGCTGTTTTTACCATCAAGCGGCCGCCACAGGGCGGACTCGGTTGCAATTGTCCTGGCATAGCTTTCCCCGGCGAAAGTGACGCCTTGCCCGAGTTGCACCTTGAAGATGACAGTCGCCTGGTTCGCGCGACACGCTTGAACGGCCGGGCCGCCGTCGGCCGCAACCCGTTCCAGCAAGCATAGATCCAACGGCGGCCCTTCCAATCCAACTGGAACAAGCAGGGGCATGCCGGCGAGATCCGACCATGTCAGCACCGACCTGGCGACAAGCGAATGACAAGACGGCAGGAGCACGAAGAGCCGCTCCTGCCAGAACACCTCGCTGCTGCAGGATTTGACAGCGCCGGAATCGTGCGTAAACACAATGTCACAGCGCCTGCGGCGTACGGCCGCCAGGCACTGCCCAGACGACACATTCTCAACGGTCAGGCCAATCTCCGGATATCTCGTGCCGAAACGATCAATGAGCCGCTTGAGGAAGTCTCCTCCTGTCACCCAGCACAGTCCGATCCTAAGCGTCTTGGCATCATCGTTGTCGCGGACGCGGTCAGCAAAAGCATCAAGCAGCCCTTCGTAGTGAGCCCGTACGATTTCGATCCAGGCTCGGCCAGTCGCTGTCAGCCGAACCCCGCGCACGCTGCGCTCGAAGAGTTGCATGTCGAGAAGCTGTTCGAGTTTGACGACGTTGCGGCTGACCGAGGATTCCTGGACCCTGAGCGCTCTTGCCGCCTGATGCAGGCTGCCGTGATCCATGGCCGCAAAGGCGTAGGTCAATAACTGGATGGCGTTCCCGTTCCGCGTCATGTCGCCATGGCTTCGTCAGGCTGGAATTTCCGCCACCGCAGTCGGTGAGGCTGGGGATACGCTATCCTCGTAGACATATTCGTGCGGAATGGCGGCCGCCGGCATCTGCGAAACGTAGAGGCCGAGATTTTCCTTGCTGTTGCTTGCCGCGAGACTGCAGAAGTTGCCGCTGTTCCACGTCATGATGCAATGCTTGAACTGCGCACGCACTGCGCGAGACATCTCCACTAACGTCGCTTCGTTGTTGAACATTGTCCCCAGCACGGCGGTTTTCTTCCGCTCGATTTCGTCCTGCGGAAAATACCGTGCCTTAAAGCCGTAATCCTTCTGGTCCTCGCGGCGCCGGTAGTCGCCTTCATCCGCTGCCCGGAATTTCTCGACGA
This sequence comes from Mesorhizobium sp. ORM8.1, assembly GCF_053005525.2. Taxonomy (NCBI): domain Bacteria; kingdom Pseudomonadati; phylum Pseudomonadota; class Alphaproteobacteria; order Hyphomicrobiales; family Phyllobacteriaceae; genus Mesorhizobium; species Mesorhizobium sp. ORM8.1. Next base: position 1,592,400 of record NZ_CM132600.1, read on the forward strand.
ACACAAAGATGCCGCCTTCCTTGAGGTGCTGGGTCACGAACTCGATCTGTTTGGGTCGGTTTGGTGAGTACATCTGAAAGGTCGTGTCCTCGAGAATGATATCGAAGCCTTGCGTGAATTTCGCGAGCCGCCGGTCAGATCCGAGCACATCCTTGGTCAACCAGTGAAACGGGCCGATGAAGAACTCGGCGTGGGCCGGCTCGCCATACGCCATGAAGGATTTGTAGTTTTCGGGATTCGGGCTGCACGACAGCGAAAGAATCTGCCCGCCGGAGAACTCGGACAGCGTCCTGGCCATCGTGCCTTCCGCTGTTCCAAGGCTGTATAGCGACAGAGGGCCGCCACGGGACCGAGCATATTTCAACACGGCGTAGGCCATCCGGCACTCCTCCTCCAATCTGTAAGGAATGCTGCCATGGTAGTGCTGGTCAAAGAAGCCTTGCCGGGAAGCATGCAGGCTAACGAGATCGTGCAACAACCCATCACCCGGCAGAAGACGGGCATCGGCCTGAGGTCTACGGACCGGCATGCCGCTCTTGCCTGCGGCTGTCGCCGCGAAAAAGCCGGCCAGCTCGTTGATCCGCGGACCATGATCGCACTCGGCCAGAAAGTCGCTAAGACCACGCATCGGAATAATGCCTCCCACACGTTGCTTTGGTGAGCTGCCAAGAGCTCGGCGCGGAAACACCACTAACTTAAGAGTGGCCTAATGTTTCAAGCCGCTTCGAGTCTTCGGCGAGGCACTGGTAGGCTGGCACAATACGAGCGGCTTTCATTCGATTGCCGTTTTTTTACTAAAGTGACATCTTCTACCAATCCTGAGTTATTTGTGAGTTGTCCAGCAACCCGTGGTTCTGCACAACACGGGAGGGGGCTGCTTTTGGTGCGAAGGTTGCTCTCTGCGTGGATACTCTTTGTCTCGACCCCGAAAAGTTACGCCGCTCGCAGCATCTAACGTTCGCGCACCAACATGAGAGTTGGGGAAACGTGCGGGCAGACTTGATCAAGAGGACAGGTCTGGCGCGCCAGGAAACGGGCATCTCCTTTCCGGGCCACATATTCCTGATGAATCTGAAAGGCGCCGCGTGCCGTGGAGAAGACTTCGTTGATGGCCGCCGCATCTCGTTCTCGCCGCGGCGCGCCGGCTCGGTAATCCACATGCCAGCAGGCAGTGACTGGACGGGGTGGGACGAGGGAGAGCCGACGGGCGCCTACCTTCTGGTCTCCATTGAGCAGGCGTTCGCCGACGAGGCGTTCGGGGGAATGGTGCGCCGTCGCTCGGATCGTGTCCCGGGGAGTGGTGTAGCTGACGGCATTGGTCGCCGTGCTCTCCGGCATGGGCCGGGCTGATCAGCGCGCCACGGCTGGCAAGCTGATCAGGGGATCATCGCTCATCTGGCTGATCGTTTCCAGAGTCATATATCTGGCCCGCTGCACTGCCCATTCATCGTTCTGTTCGAGCAGGATTGCGCCGACCAGACGCACGATCGCATCGTCGTTCGGGAAGATTCCGACGACCTCGGTGCGCCGCTTGATCTCGCCGTTGAGACGCTCGATCGGATTGGTCGAGTGCAGCTTGGCGCGGTGTTCTTTCGGGAAGGTCATGTAGGCCAGCACGTCGGGCTCGGCGTCGTCCATGATTGTCGCCAACTTCGGCACCTTCGGCCGGATCTGGTCGGCGACGGCGCGCCATTGCACGCTTGCGGCCTCGGGCGTTTCCTGGGCGAAGGCGGTGGCGATGAAAGCGGAGACGACCCTGCGGCCGCTCTTGCCGGCATGGGCCAGCACGTTCCTCATGAAGTGGACGCGGCAGCGCTGCCATGTCGCGCACAGCACCTTGGTGACGGCCGCCTTGATGCCTTCATGGGCATCGGAGACGACGAGCTTGACGCCGCGCAGGCCGCGGCGGGTCAGCTTGCGCAGGAACTCCGTCCAGATCGGCTCGGCCTCCGAGGTGCCAATCTCCATGCCCAGCACCTCGCGCCGGCCGTCCGCGTTGACGCCGACGGCAATGATGACGGCGACCGAGACGATGCGGCCGCCGCGGCGCACCTTCAGGTAGGTGGCGTCGATCCACAGATAGGGCCAGTCGCCCTCGATGGGTCTTTCAAGGAACGCTTTGACCTTGCCGTCGATCTCCTCGCACAGCCGCGAGACCTGGCTCTTCGAAATGCCGCTCATCCCCATGGCCTTGACCAGGTCGTCAACCGAGCGGGTCGAGATACCCTGGACGTAGGCCTCCTGGATGACGGCGGTCAGCGCCTTCTCGGCCATGCGGCGCGGTTCGAGGAAACCGGGGAAATAGCTGCCCTTCCTGAGCTTCGGGATGCGCAGCTCGACGGTGCCGGCGCGCGTCTCCCAGTCGCGCTCGCGATAGCCGTTGCGCTGGGCCGTGCGCAACGGGTTCTTCTCGCCATAGGCGGCGCCGGTGGCGGCCCCAACCTCCATTTCCATCAGCCGCTCGGCGGCAAAGCCGATCATCTCGCGCAGGAGATCGGCATCCGGGGTCTTCTCCACGAGCGTGCGCAGGTTCATCATGTCGTCGGTCATCGGTGGTCCTTCCGAATTGGGTTGGCGTCAACAACCAAACCCTACCGGAAAGCGCCGATGACCACCGCAAGCCGCTCGCTCGCTACAGCGCGACTAACGGCGCACTCGCGAGCGGCTTCACTACCGCCGAGCTACACCACCTGTGGGGACACGACCGTCGCTCGGGCGACCTGCCCGCTTCGATCGGATTTCGCGACGCCACGGTCGAGATGGCCTTGCAGCGCGTCGTCAACGAGCTCATGCAGCCCGACCCGATCAGCGTGACAATGGTCGAGAGCCAGGCCATGCAACTGCTTGTTCAAATGGTCAGGTTGAACGGCAGCCTCCATGAGCCGGCGAAGGGAGGTTTATCCTCTTTCGATCTCAAACGTGCGGTCGCGATGATCGAGGCGTCACCGGACGAAATGCCGACTCTGGCCGATCTGGCAAAAGAGGTCGGCGTGAGCCGTTTCCATTTCAGCAGGGCCTTCAAGCAGTCGACCGGCATGACGCCGCATGCGTTCATGGCGCAGCGTCGTCTGGAACGGTCGGCCGATATGCTGCGATCGACCAGCAGCTCGGCAACGGAGATCGCGCTGGAATGCGGCTTCGGCAGTTCGAGCCACTTCTCGATCGCTTTCAAGCGGGCGTTCGGAGTCAATCCGACAGAGTTTCGCCGCCGGTGCAAAATTTGAACCGATGCCTTTGCCTATTCCAGCAACTATCTGAAAAACTAGGCAGGAATGTTAAGCAGGATTCGGCAAATCGGATACGAAGAGCGGCGATTGGATGTGCCGCCCGTGTCAAACGCAATCCGCATTTGTTGTGACAGGAGACCGGGCGCTCGACCAGGCATTCACCGTTGGTTTCTGGCCACCACCTTTGCGGCGGCTGTCGGACGAAATGGCTATTACATCGCCTGTTCCTGGGCGCTTGTCGAAGCGGGCTACGGAAGCGCCGGCGTCGCAACCGTGCTTGCCATCGTCAGTGTCGTCGAATTGATCGCGAGCCCTCCGGCTGGCGTACTGGCGGATCGGTTTGATCGCCGACGCCTGGGCATCGCGGCGGACGTCGGTCGCTTTGCCGTTATGCTGACGACGGCGTTCTCGCTCCTCCATCTCGAGGTATTGCCAACGCTGTGCCTATCAGCGGTTCTGTTCTCGCTTTGCGATCGTGTCGCGCTGACCGCCGCGCAAGCAATGATCCCGCTCGCGGCGCGCGGCGGCGATCTCGCGAAGGCGAATTCGAGCATCTTCTTCGTCATGCAGTTGGGCAGTCTCGGCGCAGCATTGCTGGCCGGATCTTTGTTGAATGGCGGCTCCCCTGCCCCCGCATTCGCGGCCATTGCCCTGTTCTTTCTGATGTCCGCTGGCTCGCTTTCCTGGATGCGGCTGGACCCGATCCTGCCAGGCGGCAACAGGCCAAATACCTCCGCGCCTACCATCGATCGGCGCCTGCTTCGTCTCTTTGCCGCATATGCGCTTCTCTATGGAGGCGCAGTGCTGGTCACGGTGATGGGATCAAGCTTCATCTTCGAAAAACAGGAAGGCACGGCCGCGGATTTTGCCCACCTTGAGGCCGCTTGGTCGGCGGGTTCGCTGGTCGGAGCGGGATTTTTCGTCAGGCTGACACGAGCGGTAAGTGCTCCTATACTTCATCTCATGCTGCTGGGCTCAACTGCGCTCGCGCTGATGTCGTTGATCACTTTGCGCGCGCCTTGGACACTAATTGTTTTTGCCACGCTCGGATGTCTCTACAATCTGGGCCGGGTGAGCATCGAGGTCACACTGCAGTCGCGTGTCGGCGATAATGTGTTGGGCAGGGCCAAGGGTGTCATGCACAGTCTCGCGGTCGCGCTCGGATTGCTCATTTTCGGCACCGCAACCGTCCTGGGCGACAGTGTATTTCCCTCGACGGTCTTCTTCGGCTTCGGCGTGATGCTCCTGATCAGCATCCCTTCATTGAGCCTCGGGGCCGGACATCGAAAGGGTGAATCGTGAGGTGGACGAGCTAACAGCAGATGCAGACGCGAAACAGATCATCCTCGGGTCGCTGGCGACGCTATACCCCTGGATGCGGCCCTGTTATGCACGGCCCGTCCGCGACTACGCCTCCCGCCTTTTCGAGGCACCGCGGCAGACAGCCGAGCCTGCAATTCGACGTCGCGCCTTCTCGAAGTTGCTTGATACGATCAGCAACGCGGGAAAGCGAAGTGGATTACCCGCCAGCGCCGTTTCACGAATCTGCTCGGAATTCGCGGAACGCCGCGTGTTGCAGACCGGCCCGCACCTTTTTCTCCTGTTGGAGCCCGAGGCGTACTACACGCATATACTGAGCCTGCTTGGCCTGTCGGCGCATGGCTGCTCGTCCTACGTCTCCTACGCCGTTTCGACGGTGAGCCTTGTTGAAAAGCCGCGCAAGGGGCCCGGCTGGTTCGCGGTAGACGGGAAGCCGATCAACGTCTTTGGCCTCAGCCGAAGCAGGATGATCGGATACAACCTTCTTACAGGGCCGGCATCCTATCGGTTTGAGCTGGTGCCGACGGAACCAAACAAAGAGGGAGGCGCCCTCGCTCAGCTTCGCAGCCTTCTACCGCAGACGCCGTTCGACCGGCCGTCGCATGCCATCAAGGCCGCCAACCTCATGCTTTGGCCAAAACTGTTCGGGGACACCTTCGCCTTCCTGCAGATTGACGACGAGGATATCGCCGACCTGGTGGCGGACCATTTGTCCGACGACGACTCCTGGCTACGGACGCGACTGCTCGAGCACCCGACGGTCGCGTCCAATATCGTTGCCGGGCTCGACAGGCTAGGTGCCGGCCCGTGGAGTGGCTGGCTCGCGCGCGGCACCGATTTCTTCTGGTTCTATGAAAATGGCAAACGCCTGCCGCTGCGGTTGACCGCCGGAGACCTCATCCATCCGGCGACCGGCACAAAGGTAGCCCGCTTCACGGCGAGCGACATAATCGAGCGCCTGGCGAACCGCAGCCTGATCCCCAATCTGCTGCTGATGTTTCTGGTGCTGTCGATCCTGCCTCGCGTGCGCGCGCTGGGAGGCAGTTATCAGCCGCTCTACTATCCCCTGATGCGCTATGTCGTCTGCCAGGCTCTGGAGATAGCGGGCATCGACGGAGATCTTCGTCGAGCTCTTGCAACGGACGACATGCCCGGAGCGTGGGGGCATCGGGTCATTGAGTGTGATGATGATCCCTTCGAACAATTCCTGGAGTGCAGGACCGGTGCGGTAAGCGGCCTCGTCAACCGCGTCGGCGATATTCCTTTCGCCAAGGCATGTGGAAGCATGAGCAGCTTCGTGACGGACCCTTCGTGGCAGCAACTCCACAACCGGCTGCGGCAAAGGATGATCGCGCCGACCGATGCGGAATGGGCTTATGCGTGATTTGACTCGTGCTCGTCATTCACGCGCAAGCGAAGGCGGAGCGACAGTGAGCGGTGGGTTTTAACACGACGGGCAAGCCCTACCGGCGTCTACGCCGTTCATCGTTAGGTGGCCGAGCGTTGAACGGCAGCTATGCGCCCAATGCACGAACCCGCTTCGCGGGAAGGCGCGGTTGGCAATGCGGTATGGTAATCTTCGGCTTTGAGTGCCTAACGGCCCGACCAGACCATGGAGTTCCCTTCAACGAGAGGAACTCGCCATGGCTACCCTGCCGACCAATGCACCGATATCACCGCTTCGTCAGCGCATGCAGCAAGACATGCTGATGCGAGGTCTGGGACCGCATACACAGCAGGATTACGTGCGTCACGTCCGGCGCTTTACCGCATTCCTTGGGCGCGCTCCCGATACTGCGACGCCCGAGGACATCCGTCGCTTCCAGCTGTATCAGCATGAGAACGGCGTCGGGCCTGCGACCATCAACGGCGCGGTCTCAGCGTTGCGGTTCCTGTTCCTGATGACGCTGAAGCGGCGGGATCTGGCCCGTGTGCTGGTGATCATGCGCTATCCACGCAAGCTGCCAGACGTGCTGAGCGTGGAGGAAGCGGCGCGGCTGCTCGAAGCAGCACCTGGTATCAAGTACAAGGCCGCGCTCGGTGTTGCCTATGGCGCGGGCCTGCGCGTATCGGAGGTCGCGCACCTGAAGGTCGATGATATCGACTCCACACGCATGCTGATCCGCGTCGAACAGGGCAAGGGACGCAAGGACCGCAACGCCATGCTCTCGCCGCAACTTCTGGAACTGCTGCGGCTGTGGTGGCGCGAAGGCAAGCGGCGCGGGGTGATGCTTCCGCATGGCTGGCTGTTCCCGGGGCGCAGTTGCACCGATCCGATCTCGTCGCGGCAACTGCACCGCGCCGTCCAGGAGGCTGCTGAAGTCGCAGGCATCCGCAAGCGCATCAGCCCGCATACGCTGCGGCACAGCTTTGCCACCCATCTGCTCGAGCAGGATGTCGACATCCGCGTCATCCAAGTGCTGCTAGGCCACAGCAAGCTCGATACGACCGCGCTTTACACCAAGGTCTCGACCCGGACGATCCACGCGGTCGCCGGGCCGCTCGACCGGCTGATGGCGCTGATGGAAGGCAAGTCGCCGCCCGGCTGATCCGTGCGCGCCTCGATCGAGGTCGCCGACATCTTCCGTGCCGCCGGGCCCGCCTATCGGCCGCCTATGCAGGTCATCTGAGTCTGCAGCAACTCAAGGTCATGTCGGCGATCGAGCAATGTCGTACCGCGGCCCTCGGCGGGCATGTCGAAGCCTGCGAGGACTGCGGCGAGTGGCGCATCGCCTACAATTCCTGCCGCAACCGGCATTGTCCCAGGTGCCAGGGCGCGGCCGCGCGTACATGGCTCGCCGAGCGCGAAGCCGACCTGCTGCCGGTGGGATACTTCCACGTCGTGTTCACGCTGCCGGCCGAGGTCGCCGACATCGCGTTCCACAACAAGGCGCAGGTGTACGATCTGTTGTTCAAGGCGGCATCGGAGACGATGCTGACGATCGCGGCGGATCCCAAGCACCTCGGCGCGCGCATCGGCATCACCGCCGTCCTCCACACCTGGGGCTCGGCAATGACGCAGCATCCGCATGTCCACATGATCGTACCAGGCGGCGGCATCGCGCCGGACGGAAGCCGGTGGATATCGTCGCGTCCGGCTTTTCTCCTTCCAGTGCGCGTGCTCGGCAAACTGTTCCGCCGGCTCTTCCTCACCCGGCTGGTTACGCTGCACGAGGCCGGACGGCTCAGCTTCTTCGGATCGATGGCGCACCTGGGCGACCGCCAGGCATTCCTGCGGCACCTGTCGCCGGTCCGGAAGAAGCGCTGGGTGGTCTATGCCAAGGCGCCGTTCGCGGGACCGGAGGCGGTGCTCGCCTACCTGTCGCGCTACACCCACCGGGTCGCGATCTCGAACAGCCGGCTGATCGCCTTCGACAAGAGCGGCGTCACCTTCCGCTACAAGGATTACCGCCGTGACGGCGCCAACCGCCAGCAGGTCATGGTGCTCGCGATTGATGAGTTCGTCCGCCGCTTCCTGTTCCATGTCCTCCCGCACGGCTTCCATCGCATCCGGCATTACGGCCTGCTTGCCGGCGGCTCCCGCAAGGCCAGCCTCGCGCTCGCCCGCGAACTGCTGAGCGTTGCCACACCTCCCGATGACGACACCCCGCACGCGCCGGAAGACTTCCGCCCGTCATGCCCGTGCTGCGGCGGACGCATGGTCGTCATCGAGGTGTTCGAACGGTGGAGGCAGCCGCGCGGACCGCCCAACGCGACCGCAGCGAGCCGGGAGAACTCTCCATGACCCGGCATGGCCCGCTTGCCCCCACGACCGCGCTACGCCGGCGCAGGTCAACGGAAACGCATGTGCGCTTTGCTGTTGCGCCGGTCATCAGGCACGCGAACCCAGTCAGAATCACCGTAACAAGCTCCCCGACCAAGCCGGACGTTACTTCCTCGACACGCTCGCAGCACGAAATGTGAGCGTTCGCGACAGACGCTGGCACACCCGCCACACAAATCCCCATAGCGCACAGCATGCGGCCCGCGGGTTCCTGCATGGGAGGCTTTCGTACGCCTGACGGCACCCGAAACCCTTCACAATTTCGGTCATTGCGCTGACCCCATCGTCCTCCAGAAGCGGACATCGCCGGTGTAAACATATGGAAGCCGGTGTGCGGTGGCCATCCAGCGCCGGAACTAAGCTGGGCAGTCTCGCAGCGACCCTATACAAGGTTAGCGGTTGCAATTGCGCTTGCTAGTTCTTCTTCCGTGAACGGCTTGCTGAGAAGGTTTATCTCACTGGTGCCCGGGAGTTCGGCGTAGCCCGTTGCTATAATGACGGGGATGTTCGGCCACTTGTCTTTGATAGTGTTCGACAGCTGTAGGCCAGTCATCTTCGGCATCGCGTGATCCGTTATGACCAGGTCGAACCGCTGCTCCTCCAACACGCTTAGGGCTGCTGCCGCAGAATGCGCCTCCGCAACTGTATGGCCGAGATCCTCGAGCATCGCAGCGGTATTCAACAGGACCAGGGCGTCGTCATCCACTGCCAGGATCCGCAGAGAGACCGCCTCAATGGGCTCCTGGGCGAGTACATCCGGCCCGCGTGTGACTTCTGAGTTCGCGGTTGCGACCGGCAGCCACAGCTCTGCCGTCGTACCAACCCCCTTCCGGCTCCTAAGCGCCAGGCGCCCGCCCATTTGTTCTGTCATTCCATGCACCATAGACAGACCGAGACCCGTGCCTTTGCCGACACCCTTTGTGGTGAAGAATGGTTCCGTTGCCCGCGCCAGCGTTTCCTCGTCCATTCCTTCGCCACTGTCTGTTACCGAGAGGCAAACATATTGACCCGGAGCCAAGCCAGCATCATTGCTTTCGCCGACCTGTTCCATCCGGGCGGAAATGACGATGGTCCCACCGTCAGGCATTGCGTCCCTGGCGTTGACACACAGGTTGAGCAAGGCAAGTTCGATCTGACTTTCATCGATCATCACATGATCGAGCGAGAGCGGAAATTTCGTCTCTATGATCGCCCTTGAGCCGAGCGACCGCTCCAGCAACTCTCTCATTCCCTGGATAAGCCCAATTAGGTCCACAGGTTTTGGATCGAGTTGCTGCCGCCGGGCAAAGGCCAGCATGCGCTGCGTCAAGGACGCCCCCCGTCGCGCCCCGAGCACCGCGTTGTCCAGAAGACGCAGCAACTGTGGATCGTCGGGAAGCCGTTTGCGGAGCAACCCAAGACTGCCCAGAACCGCCATCAGCAAATTGTTGAAATCGTGGGCAACGCCGCCCGTCAGCTTGCCGATCGCATCCATTTTTTGTGAATGGAAAAGGGCCTCGCGGGCCTGGTCTAATGACTCCTGCGCCTTCTTTCGCTCGGTAATGTCGCGCGTGATCTTGGCGAACCCCAGGAGCTCGCCGTCCTCGTGCCGAATGGCGTCGATGACCACGTGGGACCAGAAAGCGGTCCCATCTTTTCGTATTCGCCAGCCTTCGCGCTCAACTCGCCCTTCACGGGCGGCGATATCGAGGGCGCTTTGCGGGCTGCCTCGCTCACGGTCCTCGGGCGTATAGAATTGCGAAAAGTGCCTGCCGATTATTTCATCTGCCGAATAACCCTTGATACGTTCCGCACCCGCGTTCCAACTCGTGATTACTCCTTCTGGGTCCAGCATATAGATCGCGTAATCCGTCACTCCCTGGACCAGGCGTTGAAACTGCTCCTGGCTTTGGCGAAGTTCTTCCTCGGCTTTCTTGCGCTCTGTAAGATCACGGGTGACTTTGGCGAAGCCGGTCAGTTTGCCGCTTGGGTCCCGGATTGGGTCAATGAGCACGTGAGCCCAGAAACGCGTCCCATCGCGACGGAGCCGCCAGCCTTCGCTCTCAAACTTGCCTTCTTGGGCAACTGTCTCCAGAGCCCGCGAGGGAAGCCCGGTTTCCCGATCCTCTTCAGTGTAGAAACAAGAGAAATGCTGACCGATGATCTCGCTCGCGGAATAGCCTTTGAACCGCTCGGCTCCCGTGTTCCAGCTCGTCACGGTACCCGAACGGTCCAACATATAGATCGCATAGTCGGTAACGGCCTCGACGAGTACGCGGTAGCGATCCTCATCGGCTTGATTGACGGTCCCTTGAATCATCACCCCATCCACTATTGCTGACTCTATGAAACTGCCGCCGTCTTGGATGGTTCCACCGATGGACGGATAGCGAAGCATGCGGGCTTGGACAGCACTGGCTGACAGTGCCGTGGCTTACAACGAGCTACTTGCCTGACGGGGGTGGGGCCAGTAGACAAAGTAGAATTTCAGATAGCTGGGGTGGGGCCGCCGCTAGGTCTGTCTCCGGTTCTGCTTCGAACCTATGTACCCAACCGGCGGGCTTATGATCCTGATTGGAGAGAAGAACGGAATGGCCGAGCGAAAAATGCAGCCCGTTGTAAGTTCCGGTATTTCTGGCTTGGACGAAATCCTTCGCGGTGGACTGCCCGCTTCCAACTTCTACATCGTGCAAGGTGACCCGGGGGCAGGCAAGACAACCGCGGCGTTGCAATTTCTGCGCGCCGGGGTGGCGGCCGGTGAACGCTGCATCTATGTCAGCCTTTCCCAAACCGCCGCCGAACTACAAGCGATTGCGTCTTCACATGGCTGGACGCTGGATGGAATCCGTGTTGAGGAGCTGTCAGCTTCGGACACCGTGAGTGGCGCGGCCGATCAGACGATTTTCCAGACTGCCGACCTTCGTTTGGATGAGACCCGCAAGGCGATCGAACGTGCGATCGAAGAATATCAACCGCACAGGCTGGTCTATGACTCGCTTCTAGAAATCCGGCTGATTACCGGCGACACGCCAAGGTTCCGGCGCGAACTGATCGGCTTCAAGGCTTTCCTGGCCAAGCGGGGCATTGTGGCGGTTTTGCTCGACACCCAAACAAGCGGCGGCGATCACAACGGCGAGGAGATCGAAGGCATCGCCCACGGAGTCATCCGGCTTGATAAATCTCTCGAGGATTACGGTGCGGTGCGCCGGCGTATCGAAGTGAGCAAAATGCGGGGCGTGCCGTTTGCTGATGGTTATCACGACATGGCCATTCGCGAGGGCGAAGGTGTTGTGGTGTTTCCGAGGCTTGTTCCCGGATCGCCTCCCGAAGTGAGCAAACCGCAACTGATCAAATCTGGGGTCGACGCGCTCGACGAGATGTTCGGCGGCGGCCAGGAATCGGGAACTATAACGCTCGTGATTGGCCAGTCGGGGACAGGCAAGTCGACGATGTCGTCACTTTACGCCACTGCCGCGCTTCAGCGGGGCGAAAGCGTCGCACTGTTCCTTTTTGAGGAGCGACTGGAGACTTTCTTTCGCCGCTCGGAGGGGCTTGGGATGGACCTTCGGCAGTTCTACAAGGATGGCCAACTCGTCATCTACGATTTTAGTCCGAACGAAATCTCGCCGGGCGAGTTCGGCCAAATCGTGCAGCAGGTCGTCAGCCGCAATAACACTCGTGTCGTGGTGATCGACAGCTTTACCGGGTATCTGAATTCACTTCCTCATCGCGAAAAGGCGGTGCTGGATATCCAGTCTCTCCTGAAACATCTCGCGCGCGCTGACGTGCTGACCATGCTCATTGTCGCTCAGCATGGATTGCTCGGACAGAATGTCGGGATAGACGTGGACGTGAGTTTTCTCGGTGACACGGTGCTTCTTCTTCGGATGGCCGAGCACGAGGGCCGCCTGAGGCGCAACATCACCGTCGTCAAGAAGCGCCACGGCCCGCACGACCTTGATGTTCGGGAACTTTTCATCGCGAGTTCCGGGGTTTCGGTCGTTGCATACAATCCTCTGCCCGAGACGTGAGCGACACCGAGCGCAATAGTCTGGGAACACTGGATTGGGTGCTGATTTTGGCGCCCTACCGCAAGGATGCTGCTTACACGGCCTCCCTGCTGCAAGAACGAGGTCTACGAGCTCAAGCCGCGAGCCCCGAGGATTTGAAGGATTTGCTCGCACTGTCCCCTGGAGTGCTGGTTGTTACCCACGAAGCTTTAGATTCCAAGGCTATCGCAACAGTTGGCGGCTTCCTTCACGCCCAGCCGAATTGGTCGGAAATCCCAATTGTTGTTCTGCTGGACCGCGCGGCACAGCAGTCGCGCATCCAAGCGGCCTTGAGTGCTGCTTGGCCACGTTCGCGGCAGATATTCTATCAGCGTCCCGTGGCCGCGCTTGAGCTGATAAGCGGAATCCAGTCGGCACTCCTCACCAGGGCACGACAGCGCGACGTGCGCGACTATCTTGAGCGGGAGACGGAGCTGCGCCACGAACTCAATCATCGTGTGAAAAACATTCTGGCAACCGTGGTATCCATTTTTGACATGACACGGCGCGGGGCGACTTCGACAGATGGCCTCGTCCAAGATTTCAAGGGGCGATTGCGGGCGCTGTCGAACGTGCATTCCGCAGTCTTTGACGCCGGTGGCGAGACCGTGACCTTAACGGATGTCTCAAAATCGGTCCTCGCGCCGTACATCTCCGAAGGACAAAGTGGCATCACGATTGAAGGACCTGAGGTGCTGCTTTCGCGCGATGCCGGCACAACCCTCGCACTTTCCCTTCATGAACTCGCGACAAACGCCATCAAATATGGCGGCTTGTCTCAACCCGAAGGCCGGATACGCCTGGAGTGGAATATAGTGTCGAGTTCGGAACCAATGCTGACGTTGAGATGGACCGAGACAGGCGGACCGACGGTAGTCGTACCCTCGCGAGTAGGATATGGAACGCGCTATATGCGCGCCGCATTGACCAGTCTGTTCGGGGAGGCTCCCGATCTCGTCTTCGCGACGGATGGGCTGCGTTTCTCGATTAGCGGTCCACTCTCCCGCCTTACAGCGGAGGTGCTGAGCTGATTGCGGCTGTCCTCTTCAAGATCTTCGACGCTTGTTCGAATGCCGGCTCTCTGACTTGGCTATCCCCACCCATCAAAGTAAGTAGATCATTCTGCGGACTTCGGTGCGCCACATGCCCCTGGCTCCTCCGGTAGGCCAGCCGTTTTGTTGGCGTCGAGATCGGCATCCGACTTTGCCCTGGGGAACAGTTCGGTGGCGATGGGTTTCGTGGAACTACGGCGTTGACTGCTATGCCACGTGATCCAAGTTCCTTGGCAGCGATCCGAATCCTGCCGTCCACCAGAGCCTTCGCGGCGTTGTAGATGCTGTATCCAAGGCGTTGAGCGCCGGCAGCGGCGCGGGCTTCTAGACGGTTCGCGTCAGCCTATCGCGCACTGAGTTGAAGAGCTGAAAGGCCTGACCCTAGCGCCGGGCGTGCCTGTCGAGGCGTTCTTCTCGACCAGTAGCCGCACCATGCGGTCCTATTTGGTGAAACCGCTCGCAGATCAATAGCGCGTGCGTTCCGGAAAGTGACGACTCCGGGCTTCTGCTTGGCCATTAAAGCGACCACAGCTTTTCGACAGCATAATCCCGCAAGCTGACCGTCTCCTTGCGGCCCCAAATCAGCCATAAGTCGGTTACCGAGATAGCTCGCTCAATGCGTTTGTGAAGAGCACGCCAACTGGACATTCAAGCTTGAGGATCTAACAGCCGCACACCCTCACCCCTTTGACCGGCGGACAAGAATTCGACCCCCGCTTTTGCCAAAGCAGCCTCAATGGCCTGCAAAGTACTGATCCGGGAATCGACCTTGCCGTTTTCCAATCGGGCGAGTGCATTCAGCGACACAATTGCCTTGTCAGCAAGCTCCTGCTGCGACCAACCAAGCAAAGCTCGTGCGGCTCGAATCTGTCGTGGACTCACCATGAGGCCACAATCGGCAGGCCGATTTTGTTTGCCACATATAGGGTTATTTTGCGCCCTATAATGTGTATTATATAGCGACTTGGCGCTCAGGTGGCATCGGCACCGGTTCCAGGCACGGGAGGCACATCCCTATCCGGTTAAGAGAGGAGCATGGGGAGGCATGTTGAAACTGCAACGCTCCGTCCTCGTTCAGAGTGGATCGGAGCCAACGAACGAGTGGGCCCCTCACCCCGCCGATCAACATGTTGGCAAACAGATCGCAATGGTTCGCGTCCAGTCGGACGTTTCGCAGGGCCAACTCGCCCGGTCCATAGGCATTAGCTTCCAGCAGGTTCAGAAATATGAGAACGCTAGGAACCGCGTCAGCGCATCAATGCTCTACGAGATCGCCAAGTCGTTGGACGTCCCAGTGAGCCGCTTCTTTGAGGGCCTGCCGGGTAATGATCAGAAAAGTGTGGAAGCGAAACCCCTGCCCGTGGATGAAAGGCTCGACTTCATCGCCAGCGCGGAAGGCCGACGCCTGATCGAAGGGCTGATGAACCTTCCCCCTAGCGTGCGTGGCCGCATCTCAGCCCTGATCGCGGCACTAGGGGACGAGTTGACATTGGCCAACGCTAACAGCAAAGCGGCCGACGAGTACTCGCCGGCTGAGCGCAAGACGGCCTGACTGTCAGTAGGACTTGTCAGCCGTATTTTCGCGCAACGGGCATAGTGATGCGGCCGGTCGACCCAGAGACTGTGATATCAGTACCGAAAGGCCGCGAACGGGTTGCAAACCCCTCAAGTATATCTCGCGCCACATTCCCGTTCACAGCCGTCGGAACCAAGCTGCCCGTGGCTGATCCGATAGACTTCGCGTCGGCGCCGATCACAACGGGCAGGAGGTCTATCCCTTCAATTCTCCCGCTCACGTCATAACGGCACGCTGCGACAATGCTCTGCCAGACTTCCGGCGGGTCCCATTCGTTTTCGTTGGGATGCACGTGGAAGAGGAAGTTGCCGAGTCCGTAGAAGATCGGCGAGCCATTATAGATCTCCAGCGCTTGCAGCACGGGGGCGCCGTGGCTGACGAAGAGGTCCGCGCCAGCATCGATGCAGGACCGGGCAAAGGTCCGCACCCATCGCGGCACGTCCTGCCAACCTGGCTCCCAATGGTGATGATGCAGGTAGGCAACGACGAAATCGCCTCGCGCTGCTGCTTGCCGGATAGCTGACAGATGGACGGCCGCGCTCTCAGAGTCGACCTCGACGATCCGACCAAAGTTCGCAGCTTGCGCAAAAACAGTGCCGTAGAAATTGATCTCCTTGCCGCTCGCCACCTCCGGCGGATCCTCCGGCTGCGCGTGGTTGGCCAGTTCGAAGGGCGAGATTTGCAAATGTTCGCCAAGACGCGCGAGTCTGCGGAAATGCCCGTTCGGCACCCCGAACTTTCGAGTGGTCATAAGCCGGTTAACGCCAGCACGCGCCGGACGAAAAGCCGTAGCGTTCTGCGCATACATATTGGCCGGCCCTGGGCCTGCATCAACAGCAAGAAGCGCGACCTCGCGCCCCCCAAGCCGGCGGCCCCCCGGTCTGGCCGCGTCCGTCTCGTCCGCCCCTATCCCTGCATGCAGGTACCCGCGCGCTTCTACCTCTTCCAGGGTATTGAGCACGCCGCTCGGGCCGAGGTCGAAAGCGTGGTTGTTCGCCAAGGCAAGCGCGTTGAAGCCGATTGCCTGCAACGCGTCCAACACTTCGGCCTTGGAATAGCCGAAATATTTGCCCTTGGTCGGCCAACCGCCATGCTTGCCAAGGATCGTCGACTCGAAGTTGGTGAATACGAGATCCCCCTTCCCCAGGAAGCGGACAATTTCGGCGAACCGTTCATCCTGGATATTGCGGATGTCATGCGTGATCAGGGACTGGCCGGTTACGACCGCGCAAAAATGGTCTTTCATGGAGTTTGCCTTTTGGGATTTGGGATGTCGGGCGCCGGCACGCGGCCAGCGCCACACGATGTCGAAGCTTGTGCCGCCGTTATTTCGAGACGGCCGGTGCGATGTCCGTCTTGAACCACTTCATGCTCAACGCCTTGAGCGTCCCATCCTTGGTGGCCGCATCGATGGCAGCGTTGAACTTGGCGAGCAACTCGGAGTCGCCTTTGCGCATGCCGGCGCCGACGCCAGGACCCCAGAGGCCGCCCTTGAGTTCCGGGCCGAAAAACACAGCGATCGAACCGGCCGGCGTCTCCAGGAAATCGCGCCACGTGAAAAAGTCGGCAAGCCCGCCATCGACGCGCCCGGCGGCAAGATCGAGCTCCAGATTGTCTAGGCTGTCATAGCTGCGGATGGTCACGACATCGCCGAAGAGATCCTTCAGGACAGCTTCCGAGTTAGACGAACGCAGGACCCCGATGGCCTTGCCGCTCAGCGTCGTTCTGACGTGCTCGATGGCCGCTTTTTCCTTGTCTCCGACCGTCGAGAGGTTGACTCTTTGCTTGATGTCGCCGGGGTCGAGCCCCAGTTCCTTGCGCACGACGAACTGATTGAAGCCGCCGGCGTAGGGAACTGAAAATGCGATCGACTGCTTGCGTTTCTCGGTGATCGCCATGCCGGACATGATGACATCGAACTTGCCTACGACCAGGGCCGGAATGATGCCGTCCCAATCCTGCGCGACAAAGCTGCATTTGAAGTTGATGCGGCGACAGAGCTCGCGGCCAACATCAACGTCGTAGCCGTAGAGCTCACCATTGGCATCGGTGCCGTCCCAAGGCGGCGAGGCGCCTTCGGTGGCGATCGATAGCGCGCGCCCGTCCTCGGCCCGGACAGGGAAGATTGATATGAATGATGCGAGCAAAACAGCCATGGCAAAGGGTATGCGCATAAGGCACCTCTTTCGTTTTGGTTGGCGGGAATGCAGCCTGATGCTGCACGGTCACGGCGTGGGTGTCGTGATCTCGGGTTCGCACAGCGCTGGCTTTGGTCGCAGCCTGCGTCGTGCGCCAGGAGGACCGTCGGTCGAAAGCCGTCGTTCCAGGAACTGAGTTGCCTTCACGGCAATCGTGGTGAGCGACAGGTAGATCGCGCCGGCGACGATGAAGATTTCGAAGGGGGCGAAGGTGGCCGACACCATCTGCCTCGCCATGCCGGTGAGCTCGAGAAGCGTCACGGTGCTTGCCAGAGACGAACCCTTGATCATGCCCACAATTTCGTTCCCGTAGGCCGGAAGCGAGATCCTGAACGCGATCGGAAAAGTGACAAGGCGGGCGGTTTGCAGACGATTCAAGCCGAGAGCCGCGGCGGCCTCGGTGAGGCCCTTCGGTACCGACTGCAGACCTCGACACAGGATCTCGGTGGTATGAGCCGCGCTGTTCAGCGAGAATGTCAGGAGGGCGCACCAGAAAGGATCCCGCAGGATCACCCAAAAGACGCTGGCCCGCACAGCCTCGATCTGGCTCAAGCCATAATAGAGCAAGAAGAGTTGAACGAGCATGGGTGTACCGCGGAAGACATAGGTGTAGCTCAACACTGCGAGCGACAGGTTGGGACGCGCGAAGGCGCGGATGAAAGCCAGGGGCACCGACAGTAAAAATCCCGCAATTAGCGACAGCACAGTCAGCGTCAAGGTGAGGCCCACGCCTGAGGAGAGCACCACCACCGCATCAAGCATCAACAGAAGGTTCACAGGAGTTCCCCTAGCGACCGAAAGCGGGGTAGCGCCGCTCCGCAAACCGGATCGACAGCAGCGTCATTGTTGTGAGGGTGAGATACAGCGCTGAGGCCGCGAGATAGAAGGTCAGCGGCGCACGCAGGGACCCGGCACCGACGAAGGCAACGCGCATGATGTCGGTCAGCCCGACGATGGACACCAGTGCGGTATCCTTGAAAAGCGAGATCCACAGGTTGCCATATGCCGGCAGCGCCAGCCGCAGCATCTGAGGACCGATGATGAAGGCCCAACGCTGCCAGGCATTCAGCCCAAGCGACTTCGACGCTTCTGTCTGTCCAGCGGGTACGGCGGCAATCGCGCCCCGGAACACTTCGGTCGCATAGCCACTGAACACGACCGAGAGTGCGATCACCCCTGCGGTGAACGCATTCACCTCCACATAGCGGCCGACGACCATGCTGGCGAAGGTGGTGCCTCCAAAGTAGATGAGCAGGATAATGACAAGTTCTGGCACGCCACGAACCACCGTCGTGTAAGCCGTCACAATCCTTCTTAGTCGGGGGGAGGCCGCACCTTTCGAAATGGCCAGGAACAGCCCTAATACTGTACCGAGAGACCCGCTGACAAGCGCAAGGCCCAGCGTCACCGTGAATGCGAAAAGAAACTGAGCAGCAAAACCGTTCATAACGCACCTTTTTCGGCTCGCAGTTCCAGTAGCGCATCGCTTGTTAAGCGAAGTTATCTGGAATATTTACCTGTGGTTGCGCGTTGTTCCAATGATAACTTAAAGTTAATTAACACGTTTGACTTAATATAAACTCCGACTACCGCAAATCAATCTATGATTTTCATAATTTACTCTATAACTAATTCTTATATGATCGTGTTAAGTTCAAAGCTGATGCGTAGCATGGAGCCGACCGATTTGGTCGCCACGCCCGGCAATCACCCGCGCTTGGCTCAGCACGCGGTCGGAAAGGCATGGAAAAAGGATGGAGTTGCTGCGAGGCGGTCTGAAGCTCCGGCAGTTACAGGTCTTCCGCGAGGTGCTACGGACCGGTTCGACAAGGCGCGCGGCAATGGCCCTCGGCATAAGCCAGCCGGCGGTCAGTCAACATGTGAAGCAACTTGAGGCAACACTTGGCATCACGCTCTTCAAAAGGTCCTCGAACCGTATCGTTCCGCTGCAGGAAGCCTGGCAACTGCTGCGAAGCGTCGACCTCGCCATAACGTCCTTGGATCGGCTGGAATCGTCGATCTTCGCCATGAAGAACGACGAAAAGCAACGGATCGGGATTGCTGCGCCTTCCGTCTTCGGTTTCGTGACCTTGCCCCGGGTTGTAGCGACAATCCGTTCGAAGACTGCCTCGACTGTGCGGTCGATTTCGGGAAGTCACGATCAGATCGGAGAGCACATTTTGGCAGGGCGGGCAGATCTCGGAATCTCAAGACTGCCTCTCGATCCAAGCTTGTTTGAGTGGGCGCCATTGGGCTCGGCCCGCAATGTATGCATCTTTCATCCCGATCATCGGTTCTCCCGACAGTCGCGCATCGAGGCCCATGACCTCGCAGGAGAAACGATCGTCGATATCGATCCGCAATTTGCCGCCCATCAGATGAACTTCAATGCGTTGCGCTTCGCCGGTGTCGAGCCCGATATACTGGTTGAATTCGACTGCAACGGTCACGAGGCCGGATACGTGTCCGCCGGCCTTGGGATCTCGATCACCAATGAGATCATTGCGCGCGAGTACGCGGCGTTTCAACTGCTGGCAAGACCAGTAGAACCCTCCGCCCTCTATCACTACGTGGCGATCTGGCAGAAAGGCAGGACCTTCACCAACGCCATGAACGTTTCACTTGAAGCGATCGTATCCGCCTTCGCTCCGACGATCTCCGCCGCGGCGTAAGGTTCGCAGGAAACCTCCTGCGGTGCGGCCGTACTGCCGTTGGCATAGATCGCCCCTGCTTCGCGACCTCGATATTTAAGATTTGCGCTCCCGCCTGGCCTTGGCAAAGCCGCGATCCGTCGCGATAAAGCGCTCCAGCATCGGCACGACCAGGCGCAGAGGATCAGCGCGTGGCTGACCCGACTCGCGCGCAAGGATCTCGGCATACCTGGACAGATCGCGGTGCAGCGGCGCCGGTAGTTCGATTGTGACTTTTACCGGCTTGTCGTCTGCAATCGGACCGAGTTTCAGCTTGGCCATTTCAGCCCTCATAGGGTTCGAGCACGAGATCGCGGGTAACGACGACACGCACATCGAATCCCGGCCGTATCGTCAGCGTCGGCGCGATGTTCAGCTGGCGCTGGACGATCTGCTGACCGACCTGGCTGATACTGTCGGAAGCGCCGCCGCGCAGCGCGCGCACGATGTCGCTCTCCTGCCCCGAGGAGCCGGCCTCCGCACCGACGCTGAGAATGGTGGTGAGTGCCGCCGCCTTGAAAAGCTCGGCCCAATGATAGTCGACGCCGTCCTCGAGGCCGGCATAGCCTTGGGCGTCGGTCCCAGGCTGGCGTTCCAGAACGATTGAACGGCCGTTGGGAAAGACCAGCCTGTTCCAGACGAGCAATACGCGCCGCTGGCCGAAGCCCACGCCGTTGTCGTACTGGCCAATGACCCGTGTGCCTTGCGGGACCAACAGCGAGCGGCCCGTCGGGCTGTCATAGACATTTTCAGTGACCTGCGCGGTAATCTGGCCAGGCAGATCGGAGCGGATGCCGGTGATGAGCGCGGCTGGAATGACGGCCCCTGCCTGAAGCACATAAGGCGATGCCGGCGGGGTGACGCGGTCCGGTGCTACGGTTCGCCGATCAGCGGCCGCATTCAGGAAGCCCAGTTGTCGGTCTTGAATGGTCGCCGCGCCCGCCTGACCGGCGAGATCGGGACCGCCAAGGTTCGGCGGGGCAATTCCTTCGGACGTTTGAGCCATTGCCGCGGTCGATTGCCCCGTCTGGAAGAAGACACGCGAGGTTCGGGCTGCCTCCTCCTCGGCCCGTCGACGCTGTTCGGCCTCGTCGACCGTGGGCGCCACGATCATTGGCGGCACCACGGGCTGTCCCTTGTTCTGGGCGTCAAGCATCGGCCGGCCAAGATCGCCAGGCAGCGGTGGCCCAAGAATGGGGCCGGTATAGTCGCGCGGCAGGCCGGCGAGCCCGTCGGCAGGCTGCCTGTTGGACGTCGAGTAGAGCTCGTCGCCATGCCTGCCTGCGTCACGCGTCTGAAGCGCGTAGATCAGCGCGCCACCGACGCCGAGCGATGCAAACAGGCTTATGCCGGCGAGCACCTTGCGGGACAGGCGCGTGACACGCGGCGGATCGGCGCGAAGCTGCATGGGGGAAGCAGTGTTTTCGTTCTCGCTCATGACTTCTCCTCCCCGTTGGCCGGGTGCATCCGTGAGGTTCGAGGTTGCACTGAAGCCTGGTCTCGGAGTGACGCTTCTCGTCCCATCGGTGCGCACGATTCTGACGGTCTGTTGCCGCTTGCCACTGCCAAGCCGTAGTTCTGCCGCGCCGAAAAGACGGTCGACGATCAGCGTGTTCTGGTAGACGCGGCTGTTGGCGATCTCGGCCTCGCCGTCCGGGCCGATGACGAAGATGGGCGGCATCTCGCCTTGCACGATGCCGCGTGGAAACTCGACGTAGACCCGCCTGCCATCATCGAAGACGCTGACGGGCCTCCAGGCGGCCGCGTCGCCGGTGAGACCATAGCGGTAATTGCGAGCGGTGAGTTCGGGCATCGCCGGCGTCGCGGGGATCGGCCGCGCCTGTCCGGCCGGGAGCGCGGGATAGGCCCACGCCACGGCGGGCATGTACGGCTTCTCGCCAGATTGCAGCTCGATCATGTAGCTGCGCCGGTCGGTGGTGATGACGAGATTTGTGGTGATGCCGGCGCGAGAAGGCTTGACCAGCACATGAACGCGCCGGGTGACGCCAGATCCGCTTTCGGTGTCGCCGATGATCCAGCGCGCGGTATCGCCCGCCGCGATTGGACCTTCGCCGGTCAGGCTTTCGCCAGGCTCCAGCGCGATATCCGTAATCTGTCCTGGAGCGGCATAGACCTGATAAAGTGCACCTTCACTCCATGGATAGATTTGAATGGCGTTGTAATAGCCCTCACGACGCGGCTGGACGCGCGCCGCAGCGTTGGCATTTTCAACGCGTGCCGCTGGCGTATGGCCGGCCACCCCACCGCGCGCCGCCACCCAGCCCGGTGGAATGTGCAGCGGTTTTGGCCTTTCATCGGGGGCCGCTGCCGGAGCGGACGGCAGAGGCGGCACATAGGCATCGTAGGCAATCTTTGGCGGTTTCTGGGGTGTTGCGCAGCAGGCAAGGACTGAGCTCGAAAGCAACACCATTGCAAAAGCGGACCACCCCGACGCGCGCGTTGCGACACCATGCGAAGGCACCATCATTGATTCATCTCCCGCGACCAGTTGATGGCGTTGATGTAGATGCCAAGCGGATTGGAACGAAGCCGGTCGAGCGTCGCGCGGCGGCTGGATCACCGTTGTCAGGATGGCGGTCCATCGCTCGGTGGTGGACAGCTGGCCATTTTCGTAATGGCGCTCTGCCCAGGCGACGCGAAAGGAATCCGCAGAGGCGCGAATGACCGACGAGACTTCCACCGAGACCTGCTGCTTGCCGACCTTGGAGAAAGGGTCGTTGACGCGGGCATAGTCGTTGAGCGCCGCGGCACCCTCGTCGGTGGTCCACTCATAGGCGCGCAGCCAGTTCTGCCGCACGATGATCGGATCGGCCGGGGTTGACCGAACCTGCTCGATGAAGCGAGCCAGATGCCAGGCTATTTGCGGATCGGTCGGCTTATAGTCCGTCGTCGCGGGCGCGAGCGCCTGCGCCTGTCCGAGCGTGTCGATCTGCACCACCCAAGGGACCACGGTCCCGCGCAGTGACTGCGACACAAGAGCGGCCGCCAGGCCGGCCGACAGGATCAGCGATCCAAAGGCCATCAAGCGCCAGTTTCTGGCCTGCACGCGAGCAGACCCGATGCGGTCGTCCCAGACCTGCGCGGCCTTCTGGTATGGAGTCTCGGGCTGAGGTGACTTGCCGTAGTGGACGGCGGGCCGTCGAAAAATGTTCATGGGTCATTTGCCTTCGGAGAGAGAAACGGAACTGCCGCTGCCGTGGGCATCGCCAGCGCGGACCGCATGGGCCGCGGTCTGGACGCCGTGCGACAGGCGTTGCGACCGTTGCATGCGTCTAGCCCAGTCAGGGGCACTTTGTGCCACCTCGCCCGCCCCGGCGGCGCGGGAGACGGGAGGGGCGTTTGCATGTTCGGCGTTGCCCCCGGGGTTTTGCGCTGTCGCGGTTTCACCGGTCGCCGCAGTTGCAGACCGTGGACCAGCGCCGGTAGTCGCATGCACGGACTCACCAGCGCGCGCGGCGGCGCGCCTGAGCGGCGAGGCATTCTGCGAAAAACCCGCACTTGCAACGCCGCCCAAGCCGGAAGTGGCAGGTGCGGCGCCACCCTGGCCAGACAATCCTGCAATCGAACCGCCGCGCGCAGTCGAGCCGCCTGCGGAGAATGCGGCCGACCCGCCGCGTGCTGCCAGGCTTGCGGCGCCGCCAGTGGCAAGCACCATGCCGCCTGCAGCCAGACCTGTGCCAACGGCGGCACCGGCACCGAGCTGGGGTCCGCCGGATACGATGCCGTTGGCAATGCCCGGACAGAAGATGCCGAGGCCGAGAAGTGACAATGCGGCCAGCACGATCGCCATGGCTTGATCGATGGTGGGATTTTCGCCGCCGAACCCTTGAGTGAACTCGCCAAACAGGGTCGAGCCAATACCAATAACCACGGCCAGCACCAGCACCTTGATGCCCGATGAGATGACATTGCCGAGCACGCGTTCGGCCATGAAGGCGGTCTTGCCGAAGAGGCCGAACGGGATCAGCACGAAACCGGCCAGTGTCGACAGCTTGAATTCGATCAGCGTGACGAAGAGCTGCACGGCGAGGATGAAGAAAGCGAGGAGGACCAGCGCCCAGGCAAACAGCAGGCAGGCGATCTGGATGAAGTTTTCGAAGAAGGACACGTAGCCCATCAGGCCAGAAATGGCCTCGAGCAGCGGTCGTCCTGCGTCGAGACCGGTTTGCGCCACCTTGCCGGGCCGCAGGAGGTCCTGGGCCGAAAACCCGGTGCCACTGGCCTTCAGGCCGAGACCGGAAAAACTTTCGAAGACGATGCGGGCAAGGCTGTTCCAGTTGGAAATCAGATAGGCGAAGATACCGACGAACAGCGTCTTCTTGACGAGCCGCGCCAGGATGTCGTCATCGGCGCCCCAACTCCAGAAGAGAGCTGCAAGCGTAACGTCAATGACAATGAGGGTGGTGGCGATGAAAGCGACTTCGCCACCAAGCAGGCCGAAACCGCTGTCGATATAGCGGGTGAAGGTACCAAGGAATTGGTCGATGATGCCAGTGCTGCCCATGCTTATCGCGCCCCCGGTTTGGTCGCCTCTAGCGACCGCGGCGCGAGCAGCTCGGACGACCGGTTCGCAGACGGTGTCCGGTAACCAAGGAACCGGTCGCGCTGCTCTGCCCACAAGCGCAAGCAATCGCTGTCACGCAAGGCAGCCTCGCCGAGCCCCTGGCAGTGGCGAAGGTTTTCGCGAAGTGGATCCGGCCCCGAAGGCGCGGGCACGGCAGTTGCGGTGCCCGGCTGACTTTCCTGCTTGCGGGTCATCTCGAGCGCGGTCGCCGTGACGGCAACCGCGACGAAGATGACGGCGAGAAGGCGCGCGAAGATCTTGCCGTCCATGGTCAGGCCTCAGCGGTTGAACATCTGGGCATTGCCGGCCTGATAGCCCGCACCTGGGGTCAGGAAGCGGCGGCGCTGTTCGCGCCCCTGTTCGGCGGCCGCGGCACGTTCCGCATCGGTCAGTGCCTGGCCGCGGCCGTTGGCGGCGACAACGGCGGTAAGGTCTGCGAGTTGCTGTGCCTGCAGCGCGAGAAGCTGGTTGCCGGCTTGCGTTGCCTGGAGCGCTCCTGTCGCGGACTGGCTCGAACTGACCAATGCCGACATCTGTGTCCGGTTGGTCTCGATGTTTCCGACGACGCCCGCCTGCACGCGCATCGCGTCCTGGAGACCGCCAACGGTGTTGCGCCAGCGCGAACGCGCGTCGGCAACGAGCGCCTCGTCCGACGTGGAGAACGAAACGGCGCCATATCTCTGCTGGAACATCTGGTCGACCTGCCCAACGTCGAAGGCGATGTTCTGCGCCTGGTTGAGCAGTTGCTGCGTGCGCTGCACCGATTGCTGCAACTGCTGGAGCGAGGAGAAAGGCAGGTTCGCAAGATTGCGGGCCTGGTTGATCAGCATCTGGGCCTGGTTCTGCAGCGATGTGATCTGGTTGGTGATCTGCTGGAGCGATCGCGCCGCTGTCAGAACATTCTGGCTGTAGTTCGAGGGATCAAACACGATCAACGCATGTGCCGGCGTCGCCACCATCGGCGAAACCATGAGCGGCGGCGCAAGCATGGCCGCGGCGAGCAAAACAGCGCGCGTGGGAATTCGATGAGTGTTCATGATTGAGGCTCCTTTTCAGCTTGGGGGATGAGGTCGGGGATAAGGTCCGAAGCCCAGCCAACGCCTCGCGCACGCAGCCAGGCCTCGAGGAAACCGTCGCGGCCATGCTCGGCGACGATGCTGGCGATCAGCGCCTGGTCCGTCTTGGAGGATGCGGCGCAGAGTGCCAGGCCGACTTCCGACAGGCCGAGCTCGAAGAGGCGGTTACCGCGTCGGGACTGGCAGTAGTAGTCGCGCTTGGGTGTTGCGCGCGCCAGTATCTCGATCTGGCGGTCGTTGAGGCCGAAGCGGCGGTAGATGGCGGTAATCTGCGGCTCGACCGCACGCTCGTTCGGCAAGAGCAACCGTGTCGGGCAGCTCTCGATGATCGCCGGCGCGATGGCCGAACCGTCAATGTCGGACAAGGACTGGGTGGCGAAGATGACGCTGGCGTTCTTCTTGCGCAGTGTCTTCAACCACTCGCGCAACTGGCCGGCAAAGCCCTCGTCGTCGAGCGCCAGCCAACCTTCATCGATGATCAGCAGCGTCGGCCGTCCGTCGAGCCGGTCACCGATGCGATGAAACAGGTAGGACAGGACGGCTGGTGCGGCTGCGGTGCCAACCAGGCCCTCGATCTCGAACGCCTGGACGGATGCCGCGCCAAGATGCTCGGCCTCGGCGTCGAGCAGTCGTCCGTGCGGACCACCGATGCAGTAGGACCGCAGGGCCTGCTTCAAGGCGTTCGCCTGGAGGAGCACGCTCATGCCGGTGATGGTGCGCTCCGCCACGGGGGCCGAGGCGAGCGACGTCAGCGCGGTCCAGATATGCTCCTTGACGTCAGGGTTGATGGGGATGCCCTCGCGGGCAAGGATCGCAACGATCCAGTCGGCCGCCCAGGCGCGCTCATAGGTGTCGTGGACACGGGCGAGCGGCTGGAGGGAGACGGATGCCTGCGCACCATCGGTGAGTTCGCCCCCGAGATCGTGCCAGTCACCTCCCATGGCCAGTGTGGCTGCGCGGATCGAGCCGCCGAAGTCGAAGGCGAAGACCTGGCTGCGCGGGTAGCGACGGAATTGCAGGGCCATCAGCGCCAGCAGCACGGACTTGCCCGCGCCGGTGGGGCCGACAACGAGGGTGTGGCCGACGTCGCCGACGTGCAGGGACAACCGGAACGGGGTCGAGCCTTCGGTCTTGCCGTAAAGCAAGGGGGACTACCGAAGTGCTCGTCCCGTTCCGGCCCCGCCCACATGGCAGAGGGGAATCATGTGGGCGAGATTGAGCGTCGACAGAGGCGGCTGACGGACATTGGCGTAGGCATGGCCCGGCAACGAGCCTAACCAAGCGTCGACGGCGTTGACGGTCTCGACCATGGCCGTGAAGTCACGCCCCTGGATGACCTTCTCGGCTAAGCGCAGTTTCTCGTCGGCAAGGCGCGGATCGGCATCCCAGACCGTGATGGTGGCGGTCACATAGGCCATACCCGACATGTCAGCGCCGAGTTCCTGCAAGGCGATGTCGGCGTCGGCCGCTTTGTTGGAGGCGTCCGTGTCGACAAGCACGGACGCCTCGTTCGTCATCACCTCCTTCAGGATCGCTGCAATGCTCTTGCGCTTGGCAAACCACTGGCGGCGGATTTTCGTCAGCAGCTTGGTGGCGTCGACCTTGTCGAGCAGGATCGCGCGCGTCGACCATCGATAGGGAAATGCCAGCCGGTTGAGCTCATCGAGCAAGCCTGGCGTTGTGACGGTCGGGAAGCCGACAATGGTCAGCATCCGGAGGTTCTGATGACCGAGGCGCGGCTCGAGCCCGCCTGTCAGGGGAGCGTCAGCGAGCAACGCGTCGAGATAGACCGGCGTCTCCGGGACGCGCACGCGATGGCGCTTCGTCGACACAGTTGAATGCAGGTATGTCAGTGTCTCACCGTCGTCGAGCCAATGACATTCCGGCATAAAGCCGTCGAGCAGGGAGAGGACCCGCTCGGTGCGGTCAACAAAGGCGCGCAGGATCTCATGCGGGTCCACGCCAGACTGCTCGCGCCCCTCGTAGAGCCACCCTTCTGTCCGCGCGGCCTCCTCGGCTGGCGGCAAATAGAGGAAGGTGAGAAAGTAGCTCGATACGAAATGCGCGCCTTCCTCCTCGAAGTCAGCCTTGCGCTCGGCGTCGACCAGGCCAGAGGCAGGATCGGGGAACCGGCTCTGCGGATAGATCGCCGCCTCATGCCGCTGCGCCTCAACAAAGACGCTCCAGCCCGAGCCAAGGCGGCGAAACGCGTTGTTGATGCGCGAGGCGACCGCGACCAGTTCGGCCGCAACGGCGGAATCCAGGTCAGGCCCGCGAAAATTCGCGGTTCGCTGCAAGCTGCCATCCTTGTTCAGAACGACGCCGGGCGCGATGAGCGCAGCCCAGGGCAGGTAGTCGGCAAGACGGCTGGCACGGCGACGAAATTCGGCAAGGTTCATCATGGCCGCGTCCTCAAACCGACAGGTGGCTGGGAAGCCGCAGGTGCCGGCGGCCAACCAAAACAGCGGATCGCGTTTGGCGGCCCATACGGCGGCGGCATGGCCGAGCGCCCAGATGATGAGACCCACCAGCCAGAGACGCAGGCCGAGGCCGACGGCGCCGGCGAGTGTGCCGTTCAGGATGGCGATGGAGCGCGGCGCGCCGCCGAGCAGAATGTGCTCGGTCAGCGCCTTGTGCACCGGGACGATCCACCCCGGCACCGCGTCGAGCTGTTCGAAAGCGGTCGCCATCAGATCAAGGCTCCGCCGCCGAACGAAAAGAACGACAAAAAGAAGCTGGATGCCGCAAAGGCTATCGACAGACCAAAGACGATCTGGATCAACCGGCGAAAGCCGCCCGAGGTATCACCGAAGGCAAGCGTCAGACCCGTCACGATGATGATGATGACGGCAATGATCTTGGAGACCGGCCCTTCGATCGATTGCAGGATCTTCTCGAGCGGCTGTTCCCAAGGCATCGATGAGCCGGACGCATAGGCGGCCGGGGCCACTGTAAGACTGATAGCAAGGGTCGTGGCTGCGGCAACGATATTGCGGTAGCCGCGTGAAAGGACAGCGATCATGAATTCTCTCCTGTGTCGGTAGGTTTGGCTTGGAAGATGCGATAGTCGCCGTCGGGGCCGAGACCTTCGACGCGCGCGAGTTCGGCAAGCCGCCGCGCTGAGCCACGTCCGGCGAGCACCGCGACGATGTCGATGGTTTCGGCAATCAGCGCGCGCGGAACGGTGACGACGGCTTCCTGGATGAGTTGCTCGAGCCGGCGCAGCGCGCCGATGCCTGAGCCGGCATGGATGGTGCCGATGCCGCCGGGATGTCCAGTGCCCCACGCCTTGAGCAGGTCGAGGGCCTCCGGCCCGCGGACCTCGCCGATCGGAATGCGATCGGGCCGCAGCCGCAGCGAGGAGCGAACCAGGTCCGAGAGGGTGGCAACGCCATCCTTGGTCCGCATAGCGACGAGGTTGGATGCCGCGCACTGCAGTTCGCGCGTGTCCTCGATGATGACGACGCGATCAGGCCCTCTTGCGACCTCGGCGAGCAAGGCGTTGGTGAGCGTCGTCTTGCCTGTGGATGTGCCGCCAGCAACAAGGATGTTGGCACGGCTGGCGACTGCGGCGCGTAGCGTCTCTGCCTGGTCCTCGCTCATGATGCCTGCCGCGACGTAGTCTTCGAGCGTGAAGACGGCGACGGCGGGTTTGCGGATCGCAAACGCCGGCGCAGTGACGACGGGCGGCAGCAGCCCTTCGAAACGCTCTCCGGTCTCTGGCAACTCAGCCGAGACGCGCGGAGAGCGGGAATGCACTTCGGCGCCGACATGATGGGCGACCAGGCGCACGATCTCGCTCGCCATCGGCGGCTGAAAGCATCTCCCCCGTCTCGGCCAGACCTTCAGAGAGCCGATCTACCCAGATCCGGCCATCCGGATTCAGCATCACTTCGACGATTTCGGGATCTTCCAGGAACCGGCTGATAGCCGGTCCGAGCGCGGTTCGCAGCATGCGCGAGCTGCGCGCGCGGCCTTCCGTATTGTTTTGCGAGTTCGCCATCGTGTCCCCGTTTCGGTCGGGAACACTTCAAATGGTTCCCGGTCGGGGATGATTAAGAGAGGGCTATTTTGGGCCGCCGCAACAACTATATCGAGCCCTCGTAGTGTGGCGTGTAAATACAGGAAAACGGCGGTGCCGCTGCCACCCTCCTGCGAGTCGAGAACGCTTCTGAGATCGAAACTTTGAGAACCCTGCGTCTCAAGGCATCGGCGCCGACATGATCGGCATGATCGGCATGCTCGTCTTCCTGATCATCATCATCATCGTCGTCGTCATCACCTTGGGTGCCGACGAAGTCCTGAATCCACGCTGGCTTTGCGCTGCAGGCTTATCCAGCAATGACCTTTGTCGGCATGGACATGGCCGAACCCAGTTTCGGTTCAGGCGCGCAGAGCAATCGCCTTCTACAACGGTTGAGTAGCCTATTGCAAAATACCCTAAAGATGGTGCAGCATGATAACCTAATAAACGGTCATCATGAAAACCTAGTATCCAAGCAGCACCAAACCCTAATGAGCGCTCAACACAAAAGCCTAAGGAACGCGCAAAATGGCCCCGCCGCGTGAGAAATTGGCCGAGTCGCTCGCCGCGCTGAAGGATCTGCAGGATCGACACATCGTTGCCATCCGCTCAAGCGATCTCTCACGAACTCATCGCGAACGGCTCCTCAACGGCGGGTTCCTGCAAGAAGTCATGAAGGGCTGGTACATTCCGGCTAATCCCCGACAACGACTGGGCGAGACGACAGGCTGGTACGCTTCATTTTGGGATTTCTGCACCAGCTACTTGAACGATCGGTTCGGCAAGGACTGGTGCCTCGCCCCCGAACCCTCCCTCTCCTTCCATGCCGGCAATCGCACCGTGCCGGGGCAATTGTTGGTGCGATCTCCTGCTGGAGGCAACAAGCCCACCGCGCTTCCGCACGGCACCTCGATTTATGACATGCGAGCCAGCATGCCGGGTGCTCGCGACGTTGCCGAGATAGACGGCCTTCGTCTTTATGCCTTGCCAGCCGCGCTCATCGAAGCCTCACCCGCTTTCTTCACGCAAAAGCCTACCGACGCGCGGACGGCATTGGCGGTGTTTTCGGATGCATCCGAAATTCTCGCGCGCCTGCTCGAAGGGGGCACAGCAAGATCGCCGGGCGGCTCGCCGGCGCCTTTCGCAACATTGGCCGCGAGCGCATTGCAGATGACATTGTCCGCAGCATGCAGGCTGCAGGCTATAAGATTCGCGAAACCGACCCGTTCGACACTCGGGTGGAGTTGTCATTGCCGCGCCGCGAGACATCACCCTATGCCGGACGGATCAGGCTGATGTGGCAGGAAATGCGCGGCGCCGTCATCGAGAATTTTCCGGAGTCACCTGGACGCCCTAGTGACGTCGATGACTATCTTCGGCGCGTCGATGACGTTTACGCCACCGATGCCTATCATTCACTCTCCATCGAGGGTTATCGGGTCAGCCCCGGCCTGATCGATCGCGTGCGCAGCGCCACCTGGAACCCCGACGGAATCCACGAGACGGAGAGCACCGCGATGCGCTCGCTGCGCGCGGCTACTACCAAGCCTTTGAAGCGGTAAAACGCAGCGTGGCGTCTGTGCTTGCCAATCGAAACCCTGGCCGCATCGTCGATGACGATCATGGAGAATGGTACCGCGAGCTATTTGCCCCCAGCGTGGCTGCGGGTATCGTCAAACCCGGCGATCTCGCCGGCTACCGCGGAGAGCGCGTGTTCATCCGTAGTTCCATGCACGTTCCGCTGCCGCCCGATGCGGTGCGCGACACGATGCCTGTCTTTTTTGAGATGCTCGAAGCAGAGCATGATCCGGCGGTGCGTGTCGTGCTTGGGCATTTCGTTTTTGTCTATATCCACCCCTACATGGATGGGAACGGCCGCATGGGACGGTTCCTGATGAATGTCATGATGGCGGCCGGCGGTTATCCCTGGACTGTCATTCCCGTGCAACGCCGCACCGACTACATGGCCGCTCTTGAGCAGGCCAGTGTGAACCAGAACATCGTGCCGTTTAGTCGTTTCCTCGGAGAACTGGCAAAACAAGGAATGTCGGGGGAGCCAACTGCTTCGCTCCCCGGCGTGTGAGCGATCACCGCCGACAAACGGCAAGCCGAGCACGCCAATGCTGTGGCAGTTCGCCGCGATCTTGCGAGGACACGCCGTTGATGGCGCGCAGGACGTGCTACAATCCGGTTGAGGACGGCGATCCGTTGTCATCCATCGGATGAACATCTTCAGAAATCTCCTGCCGCAGTTTCGGTCCCTTGGCCAGGCGCCTTCCCAAGGCGGTGACGAAAGCTTCGTAGCGTTCCGCCGCCTTGGCGCGCGCGGCCTGCGCGGCGGGCTCCGGCAGCGCCGGCGTGGTCGCCAGCCAGAAACGGACGAATACCGCCAATGTCTCTACGGCGATGCCAATATCGCGCTCCTGGCGCGCCTGTCGGCGATCAATCTGATCGAGGCGCTTGGCGATCGCCG
Source organism: Mesorhizobium sp. ORM8.1 (assembly GCF_053005525.2). Classification (NCBI taxonomy): domain Bacteria; kingdom Pseudomonadati; phylum Pseudomonadota; class Alphaproteobacteria; order Hyphomicrobiales; family Phyllobacteriaceae; genus Mesorhizobium; species Mesorhizobium sp. ORM8.1. The sequence goes on from NZ_CM132600.1 coordinate 1,624,433, forward strand.
CCTCTCGGCGTTCGTCGGCGTCCGGCGACAGGAACGAAGCGATCGCGGCCTCTGCGATCATGGATTGGGGTTGATCGCGCCGCGCCGCGTAGTCGCGAAGCATCGTCATGACCGTCTGATCGAGATAGACGGAAATCTGAACTTTCTTTTGCGAGCCGTCATGGCGCCTACAACTCCATGCCGTCATCGGGGTCGAGCGAAACCTGCCGCGCCACGCCCTGCATTAGGCGAGCCAAACGTCGATTGCGAATGGCCTCATCGTCGTCGCTGTCGTCGTCTCGACCGATCTCGAACTCGTTGTCGATTGGGGCCGTTTTCTCGACTGGCCGCTCACGATTGAGCTCGGGTTGCAGGCGTCGTTCCGATTCCGTTGGATCGCCATCGTCGTTCCGGGCCATACCGGAAGCATCGGCGCCGTCAGGTCGGGTCGGTAGCGGGAGCTGGTTCCAGTCGCCAGGATCGGCCATTTCGGTTCTATCCAACTGAGGTGTCGGCAGGATGCGCTCGCGAAAGCGGACATCTTCGTAGTATCGCGCCTTCTTCGCCCTGATCGGCGGCGCCCCCGCAACCATCACGATCTCATCGGTCGGCGGAAGCTGCATGATCTCGCCTGGAGTCAGAAGCTGTCGCGCTGTCTCCTGCCGCGACACCATGAGGTGTCCGAGCCAAGGCGAGAGCCTGTGGCCGGCATAGTTCTTCATCGCCCGCATCTCGGTGGCCGTGCCGAGTGCGTCAGAGACGCGCTTGGCAGTCCTCTCATCGTTCGTGGCGAAGCTCACGCGCACATGACAGTTGTCGAGGATCGAGTTGTTCGGGCCATAGGCCTTTTCGATCTGGTTTAGCGACTGAGCAATCAGGAAGCTTTTGAGCCCATATCCCGCCATGAAGGCCAACGCGGACTCGAAGAAATCGAGGCGGCCAAGAGCTGGAAACTCGTCCAGCATCAGCAGCAGCCGGTGGCGGCTTGTCTTCGTATGCAGGTCCTCGGTGAGGCGGCGTCCAATCTGGTTGAGGATGAGGCGAATAAGCGGCTTGGTTCGGTTGATGTCCGAAGGCGGCACGACGAGATAGAGCGTTGCCGGCAGTTTGGCGCCGACGATGTCGGCGATGCGCCAGTCGCAACGCCGGGTCGCCTCGGCGACAACGGGATCGCGGTAGAGGCCGAGGAAGGACATCGCGGTGGACAGCACGCCCGAGCGTTCATTGTCGGATTTATTGAGCAGTTCGCGCGCGGCGCTGGCGATGACCGGATGCGGGCCGGCCTCGCCGAGATGGGCGGTCTTCATCATTGCGGCGAGCGTCGATTCGATCGGCCGCTTCGGATCCGAGAGGAAGGCGGCGACACCGGCCAGCGTCTTGTCCTCCTCGGCATAGAGGACATGCAGGATCGCGCCGACCAGCAGCGCGTGAGAAGTCTTTTCCCAATGGTTGCGTTTCTCCAGACTGCCTTCCGGGTCGACAAGAATGTCGGCGATGTTCTGGGCGTCGCGGACCTCCCATTCGCCGCGGCGGACTTCCAGCAAGGGATTGTAGGCGGACGATTTCGAATTGGTCGGATCGAAGAGCAGCACTCGGCCGTGCAGAGCCCGGAAGCCAGCGGTCAGTTGCCAGTTTTCGCCCTTGATGTCGTGGACAATCGCCGACCCTGGCCAGGAGAGCAACGAAGGCACCACCAGGCCGACGCCCTTGCCGGATCGGGTCGGCGCGAAGCACAGCACATGCTCGGGACCATCGTGACGCAGATAATGGCGCTCATAGCGTCCAAGCACCACGCCATCGCTGCCAAGAAGACCTGCAAGCTCCACCTCCCGTCGGTCGGCCCAGCGCGCCGAGCCATAGGTGTGCACGTTCTTCACCTCGCGCGCCCGCCACACCGACATGCCGATTGCAACGATGATCGACAGGAACCCCCGGATACGGCAATCAAGCCGCCCTCCAGGAAGATGTCGGGAGCGTAGGCGTCGTAGAAATACCACCACCAGAACAGCGCTGGCGGGTAGTAAACCGGCAGCCCGCCGACGTCGAACCAGGGCGGGCCGAGTTGCGCCTGGAATCCGAGCCTCCATGCGGTCCATTGCGTCGCGGCCCATACTGTCAGCAGGACAATCAGGAAGACAGTCAGGATCTGACCCCAGAGGATCTTCGTGGCGGACATGGCGAGTTCCTTTCTTGTGTCTCACAGACCGATCCCGCGCTTGCGGCCAAAGCTCCAGTCGGTTCCGCCGTCACCGCGAGCCAAACCGGAGACGTGCTGGCCGAGACGCTTCTCAAGGGAGGGAGTCCAGGGAACGAGCTGGAAGCCAAGACCGTCGTCGATCATGGCGAAACGGCCGGATGCCAGCGACAAGCGCTGACGATAAGCGCCAGCAACAAAGTCGCCTGAACCAGTTCGCTTGAAGGGCTGTCCGGTCTCGGCGGCAAGCTTCTCACCAACCAGCTCGAGTTCCCTGCGGCGCAGCGTCTCGATCAGGTCGCGGCTGAAGACAAAACGCCCGCCTTGACGCTTCGCCAGTCCTTCGCCGACGAGGTGATCGGCCCTCTGTTCCATGGCCCGGTGCACCTCGGCGCCGAAGCCACCAACGCTCAAGGCGACAGGCTCGCGAGCGATGGCCTGACGGTCGAGCCAGGTGGCTCCCGCTGCCGTGATCTGCTCATGCAAGTCACGATCGGAGCGGACGGCGAGCGCTACTCGACGTTGGCCTGACGCATCATCGAACTTGCGCAGTTCGACAATCGAGCCCGGCGGGCTGTCGCCAGCCGCCTCCAGATGGGCAAGTCTGATGTGGTGGGTGCGTCCGTCGACGCCATCGACCACGGCATAGGCAGTTCCGCTCAGTTCGTCATCCAAACCGCGATCGAGCAGCCGACCGATAATCGGCACATCGAGGCTCTCGGCGGCAAGCACGTAACTCGCCGATCCGCGCTCGACGCCCCGCTCGCTCAGCGCGCGGTGCATCCGCTTGATGATATCGCCGCGCTCGCCGAGTTCGCGCAGGGTTGCTTCCGCCTTGTCGTCGATCACCCATTGGCCTGGCCCGACCTGATCGGCCAGGCCGAGGGCTTCGAGCTTGCGCAGGCGGCCGACCTTCTGCACGTGATACTCATCGGGTTGACTGTGAGGACCCTGGGCAAGATCGATGACGCCGGTGCCGACAAGGTCGCGAAGCAGTTGCCGGTCAAGTTGCGTCCAGCGCTCAGCTCCAATCTGCCGCTCCAAATTGCGGCGAATGTCGAGTTCAGAGCGAGGGCCGAGTTCCTGCGTAACAAGATCGGCCGCACGCGCGCGCATCCCTTCCTTGATATAGGCGCGCGAGATCACGAGATCCTGTCCGTCATCTGCGCGGCCGCGAAGGATGATGTGGATGTGGGGATTGTCGGTGTTCCAGTGGTCCGCGGCGACCCAGTCGAGTGTCGTGCCCAGATCCTTTTCCACCTGGCTCATCAGGTCGCGGGTGAAGGACTTGAGATCAGCCATGTCGACGGCATCGTCGGGCGAGACGATGAAGCGGAAATGGTGACGGTCGCCATCGCAGCGCTCGGCGAAATCCTTGACGTCGGCATCGTCGGTTCCTGGGCTGAACATGCGAGCCTTTTCCCCTTCACGGCTCACGCCCTCGCGCCGCAGGTAGGTGAGGTGGGCGGCAAGCGGCACGGCGCGATTGGAATGGCGAACGACACGGGTCTTGATAACCGTGACGCGGGAGCGCCCGGTCAGCAGACGGTTGGCCTGGACGTTGGCGATCCGGCCCCGGCCGAAGCGCGATCGGTTGCCAGGACTGATTTGACCGGAACGGGAGATGCTGCCGCCCGCCTTCCTAGCCGCCGCCAGCGCCTGTGAGATGAACGGCCGCGCGGCTTGAGCGCGGTTGGAGCGCATGCGGCCGGGTCGAATGCGGAACTCGCGCTCATCGGCCATGTCGCTGCCCCGCAATGTGGAAAAGAGGATGCAGATGCAAAGTCTTGGGTGTTCGACGCACATTGCGTCGAACGGCCACAATGTGCGCATCGCACCTGAAAACGCCACAAAAACAACCGACCGGCCGACGCGCAATGTGCGCGCTTTTATCTAGCCATCGTTCGGTCGCCTCCGCTGCGTTCACCCCTTGCACTCGCCAACCTGCGCGAGAGCCCGCGTTGATACGAAAAGCGCCGAACCCGCTCATGGCTCAGTCCTGTCGTTCGCCTTGGCCACGAAGAGGCCGGCCGACCGAGGTGCGACGTCAGACGGTTGGTGCACGGTCTGCGCCCTCGGCACGCTATCGAGGGGCGCTGGACCGGCTGCGGGCTTGTCTGCTGGTTCGCCGACGAAGAGCGGCGCTTTCCTCCAGCTGGATGAGGGAGGGGATGCGCTGCTGTGCCCTGTCGCCGTGCCGCCGCTGCTGATGGCGGATGCAACGGCGATGACATAGGCGCGCGTCTCGCGAGGCAGCCGCCGACCCCGCAATGACGCTTCGTAGCGCCCCGGGCCTGCATTATAGGCGGCAATCCAGCCGGGCGATCCGTAGCGATCCAGGAGCTCGCGGATGTAGGCCGAGCCCGCGATGATGTTGTCGTGCGGATCGTAAGGGTTGCTGCCGAGCCGATAGCGAAGCCGCAGCTCGGCCCAGGTTCCCGGCACGATCTGCATCAGTCCCATGGCGCCTTTTCCCGAGGTGGCGCGTAGGTCGCCTGCGCTTTCCGCGCAAAGTACGGCGCGGATCCAGGCGGGCGGAAGCCCGAAGCGCCCCGCCGCCTCCGTGATGTGAACTTCGTAGCTGCGCGCCGAGGGCGTGACGACCGTTGGGTTTTGCGCCAGCGAGGTCGCGGGACTGGCGCATATGAGCCAGAGGCCGGCAAGCAGGGCGAGCGCATTGTCCAGACGCACGCAAGGCAATACGAGCTGACGCAAACGGTTCGTCGACCGACGGCGCGCAAGCATCACTCAAGCCTTCTCGGCGCGGTCGCGTTGACGCGACCACTGCAGCGACCACGACGTCTTGTCGTCGCCGTTCTGGAACAGATTGGCGCGGAGCGGTCGTGCGAAGGTCGGGTCGTCTATCTGCAGCGAGACGAACTCGCCGGCCTTTTCACCGGAGCGTTTCCAACCGGCACCGACCACCGGCCCGTCTTCACTTCCGGCGTGCACACGGTAGTCGGGCGCCTTTTCCGCGTCGCTCGCATCCGCCTCGACGATCGCGATGCCGGTATCGAGGCTGAGTGTGCGGATGCGGCCCGAATAGCCGCTCTGATTGCGGGTGAATTGTCCGATCTGTGGCATGTCATGTCTCCTTTCGCGGGTGATCGGCGGTGATGTCGGGACGGCATGAGAGGGGCCGCCAGGGGCGCGCTCACCGCGTTGGCGCGCGCCATTGAAAGCGGCCGTCTCCTTGCTCGTCGGTCCACAGCGGGACGGCGCGGCCGATGATGCAATTGGTTGAAACGAGGCCGAAGTAACGGCCGTCGAAACTGTCGCGGACTTGCCGATTCATAAGGAAAACGGCCCCGGCGGGAATAATCCGGCAGCCTTGCCAGTAAGGCAGATCTCGGCCGGCACCATCTCGCTCAAGCGCATCGCCAACGTGATGGCCGTCGACTGAAATGGCGAGCCTGTCGCGGCACACCGTCTGGCCAGAAACCGCTAGGATGCGTTTAAGCAGCAACACACCTTTCGGCAGATAGGCCCGCTTGGCAAGGAACGTTGCCAACGGTTCGGGCGCCCGTACGGCGACGAGGTCGCCACCCGAAACCTCGCTGTCGCTGTCGATCTGATAGAACCCGATCGGCACGCTGGCCGAAGCGTTCCAGACAAGCTTTCGCGGCAATGCCGTGAGCAGGAAGAAGCACCCCTGTGCTGGCCAAAGCCATCGCAACGATAAGCGCTGATCGCCTCACGGCTGCACCCGCCGCCGCAGGAGATAGGCGAAATGCAGATCGGATGTGTAGGTGCGAGCCGCCTCACCGGCAGCCATCCGGTGGTGGACGTGCCGCCAATGATCAGGTGAGACTGCTTCTGGATCGATCCCGATACACTCGATTGCATCGATTGCCTGCAACACCCGCTCGACATTCTGCCAACCTTGCACCGTCAGCAGGATGTCGCCACCAGGCCGCACGAAAGGCAGCGTCCGATAGGGTTGGCTCGCAGAGACGGCTAGCACGACATCGAGGCGCGAGATGACCGTGCCGAAGCCATTCGCGGCCCAGCGCACGAAGGCAAAGGTAGTGCCAGGGCGAAACGAAACGACCCGCCGACGCCGATCGAGGATCTGTTCTCGATCGACTGTCCCGAAGCGAAGCCAGAACTCAATTCTCTTCGCACTCCATATCAGCTCGACACGCGTCAGACCGTCTTTCTGCGCCGCGTCGCGCACGGATCCGCCTGAGGTGTAGTTGACGATGTCGATCATTCTCGGTGTCCTGATCTCATGGGATGCGCGGTCGGATCGGCGACCGCTGCGCGATCGGCCCGCGGCCTTCGCGTGGACCGGTGGTCAGCGGTCATGCCGTCCAGTCGGGATTGGAGTTGCCGGCTGGTGGCGCTTGGCGGGAAGTACCGAGCCGCGAGGATCCGATGTTGACGTCACCGCTCCGCGCTCAGCCCAAGCCTGCAGATCGTCAATGGCATAGACGACGCGGCCGCCAAGTTTGCGATAGGTGGGGCCGGTCCCGTAGGTCCGATGCTTTTCGAGCGTGCGCGATGACAGGCTGAGGAAATCGGCAGCTTCCTTGGTGCGAAAAAAGCGCGGCGGCAAAGCGGCTAGATCAGGTCGCATGGGTCGGGCCTCCGTGTGGCTGCAGGGAACCGCTGGCGTTCAGCGGCGGACGACGATCACGGTGGCGGAAAGCTTGTTTCGAGGGGGATGGCGAAGATTGGGGGGCATTAAATCGCCACCCCCATGCGCTAGGTTCGCCTGCGGTGGCGCAGAAGTTGCAGGTATCCGCCTCCGATCATGGCGGTCCCGCCTCTGGCGAGGCCGATCACGGTGTCTCGCAGCGATGAGGTTTTCCAGGGATTGGCGTCAACACGCCCTGCCCCGTAGCAGGCCGTCGCGATCTCGCGGTAGCTGGCGCCGTTCGTACGGGCATCGGCGGCCTGCAACATCAGGCGCAGACGGCGACGCTGCTGAACCGTCATGCGCGTGTCCGCCGGTACAGGCCGCTTGCGATGGCCACGCCAGAATCGCACGAGAGCCTCGATGCGTCCCTGCGTTTGGGAATCCAGCGGGATCAATGCCGCCAGAGAACCATCACCCTTGCTGCCGGGAAGGAGAAGAAGCTGCGTGGCGATCGCGTCGTCATGAATCATGTGAGAACCTTGCGGGCTCTCACGACCCCCGCGGGGCCCGACAAGCGCTTCAGGATCGAGTGATAGGAAATCCGGTGAGGACGTGAGAGCCAGTACGGCAGGATCGACCAGAGGCGACCACAAAACGTCTTGCGCCAAAGACGACAAATCGGGCCGCGCCGGGAAATCGCAACCCCCAGCGTTTCTGAGCTCCAGTTGTTAAGGGCTCGCGTTCAGCTCCGGCGATAGCGATGTCCCGATAAAATCGATGATAAGGATCAGAGCGGCGTAGACATTCCCAGGCGAGACCTTCAATTGGCAAGGTGTCGAAGAAATCGTAGCTGCTGTTGTTCCGCCAACGCGACATATCCGGTTTCATCGTGCATCTCCTCGCGAAATGGCAAGTCGTGCTCGAATCGATTCCGAACTCTGGCGATTGAAGAAACGTCCCGGGAAGGCATTGGGTGATGCCTTTTCGACATCGCTGTATGGCAGCGCTCGCTGGTTTCAGGTCTCGCGCAGCAGCTGGCGGTAGCCTGTGCGTGTCATCCAGCGTGCCCGCGCAAGATGGCTGTCATAGACATCCCGGGCGCGTTGGGGCTCCTGTGTCGGATCAATCTCGAAGAGGATCCTGACCACCTCGCGCCAATCGGCGCCATCGGCGTCGGCGTCGAACAAACGCATGTAGAGCTTGACGTGGCTGCGATCATAGTCGGCGAGGTCTTCGCCAGTCGGCGCGGTGTCGTCAAATGGTTCGATCATGGCTGTTTCCGTCCGGTATTGGCCGACAATCTTATGCCTCTGGTATCGCCAGCGAAGGGGCGCGAAGCGCATCATGCGATGCTGTCTCGACATCGTCCCGATTTTGCAGCGGCGCCGTGACGCCAGGTGGGATCCAAAGGAAGGCCCGCCCGAGTGGTTCGGGCGGGCCTTTCCAGTCGCTTAATCGGCGTTGCGGCGGCTCGGGCGTGACCAGATCAGGCTGTAGCCCTCGCCGTCTTCGTCATTGAAGAGATTGGCGAAGATCGGGGATGTGAAGCTCGGATCGTCGAGCTTGAGCCCGAGATAATCGCGACCCTCGTTGGACTGCTTGGCCCAGGCGGCGCCGATTTCCGCTCGCCCGACGAAGACGCGGTGGCTGGGAGCGTTGTCGCCGTTGGCGCGGGTTTCGGGGATAATGCGAACGCCGCGAGCCTGGACGCTGAGGGTGACGATGTCGCCAGTGAACTCGTTGTTGCCGGACTTCTTGAAGGCGCCGATGGTAGCCATGATAGTTCTCCTTGATCCTGTCTGTTTCGAGCCGCACCATTGCGGTCTCGATGGTGGTCGCAAGGTCGAAGGCGATCGCCGGCGCACCCAAGGGCCGGAGCAAAGCGGAGGACGGTGCGGGAGCGACTTTGTTGTATCGCGAGGAATGACGGCGCAGCCGGCAGGGGAAGAAAGTCGCGACGTGCCGTTGCGTCACAGGCGATCGAGGCGAAGCTGCCCATCGGACCAGAAACACCAATCGAAGAGACCGCTATCGGTGTGGTCGTGGCGACAGGGTAGACGGAGATATGTCTGCCCGGCTCAAAATCAGAAGCCGAACACGTGGCGCTCAATGGCCACCAACAATGGCATTCACCCACGATACGCTGACCGTATTTCCCGCAGACGCCAATGGTCCATCCTCCACGGCTCCGTCCCCTCGCCGGCGATCGTGGAGGCGACGATCCTGGACCGGACGGACGTGGGGGTATATTAGCGACGCCGCGATCGACCGGGGCACGACTGACGCAGCTGTCGGTGCATGAAGACGCGGCTGGCTGATCTGCGCATGGCCGAGCAGTAGGCACGCGCACTTATGCGAGATCGCCCTCGCCCTGATGTCCTCGACCGAATAGCCCGAATGACAGCTTCTGGGAACGAGGCCGACGGCCGTAACGGTCATCGCTGGTCATTGCTGAATAGCCAATGCCGCACACCTATTTGAAATCGCGCGTCTTCATCTTGATCTGGTCGATGTGAAGATACGGGTCGATGATATTCCTGGGCTGCGGCCCTTTCGGCATGCCACGCGGGTCGGGCGTCGGACTGCCATGATGAAACTCATCGCCCCGCCCATGCGGCAAGGGAAAGGCGGCGTCCCGATCGCCAACGCTGGCCAGGTCGCTCGAGAGATCGCTCAGTCTATGGGCGACGAGATGGACCACCTCGCCTTCCCGCTGAATGCCCCCATAAACGCCGATCATGCCGGCACCGAGCACAACCCTGCGATATTTCTCGAAGACCTTGACGCACACCACCAGGTTGGCGATGCCGGTCTCGTCCTCGATCGTGATGAACATGACGCCCTTGGCCGAGCCCGGCCGCTGCCGGACCAATACGAGGCCAGCCGCTTCCAGCCATTGGCCATCGCGCGCCTGCATCGCCTCCCGGCACGAGACGATGTGTTTGCGACCCAGGTCGGCACGCAGGAAGGACACAGGATGGTCGCGCAACGTCAGGCCGACATGCCCATAGTCTTCGACAACCTCGCCACCTGATGTCATGGCGCGCAGCGCGACAAGGGGCTCGTGGATCTCCTGTACCGTTTGCTGCTCGCGAGCGGAGGCGGCAGCAAATAAAGGCAACGGCTCGTCGCGCAGCGCCTTGATCGCCCACAAGGCCTCCCGCCTCGCCAGTGACAAGGAAGGCTGAAACGCGTCGGCCTGGGCGAGTTCAACCAGCGAAGCCGCGGGAACACCTGCGCGATGCCACAGGTCATCCACTGACACAAAGGGCTGGTCGGCACGCGCGGTGACGATGGTGGCGGCATCGGCATTGGCCAGACCACGGACCATGCGCAGCCCAAGTCGAACCGCGAACCGATCGTCATACGCAGCGGGCTCAAGCGTGCAATCCCAGCGTGAGGCGTTGATGCAGACCGGACGCACCTCGACGCCATGGTCGCGCGCATCGCGAACGATCTGCGCTGGCGCATAGAAGCCCATCGGCTGGGCATTGAGGAGAGCGGCACAGAAGACATCGGGATGGTGGCATTTCATCCAGGACGAAGCGTAGGCGATCAGTGCGAAGCTTGCAGCGTGACTTTCCGGAAAACCGTAGCTGCCGAAGCCTTCGAGCTGTTTGAAGGTCTTCTCCGCGAACTCCCGCTCGTAGCCGTTCTTCACCATGCCGGCGATCAGCTTGGTGCCGAATTTCGAGACGCCGCCTGTGTGCTTGAAGGTCGCCATGGCGCGGCGAAGTTGATCGGCCTCGCCAGGGGTGAAGCCGGCGCATTCGATCGCCACACGCATTGCCTGCTCCTGGAACAAAGGCACACCCAGTGTTTTCCCGAGCACCTTTTCCAGCTCGGGCTTGGGATAGACCACCTCTTCCTTGCCTTCACGCCGGCGCAGATAGGGGTGCACCATGTCGCCTTGGATCGGCCCCGGCCGTACGATCGCGACCTCGATGACCAGGTCGTAAAAAGTCCGCGGCTTGATGCGCGGCAGCATCGACATTTGTGCACGGGATTCGATTTGGAAGGTGCCGAGCGTGTCGGCCTTGCGGATCATTGCATAAGTTCGTGGGTCCTCGGCCGGGATCGAGGCGAGATCGAGATTGATGCCTTTGTGCTCGGCCAGCAGATCGAAGCCGCGTTTCATGCATGACAACATGCCGAGCGCCAGCACATCGACCTTCATGAATTTCAGCGCATCGATGTCATCCTTGTCCCATTCAATGACCTGGCGGTCCTTCATCGCGGCCGGCTCGATCGGCACCAGATCGTCGAGCCGGTCGCGGGTCAAAACGAAGCCACCGGGATGCTGCGACAGATGACGCGGTGCGCCGATCAGCTGCGTTGCCAGATCCAACGCCAGCCGCAGACGGCGGTCGCCGAGATTGAGGTTCAGCTCCTCGGCGTGCTTGGGTTGGACGCCTTCGTCCGACCAGCCCCAGACCTGAGACGACAGCATCTTGATCAGGTCTTCGGGCAGACCCAAAGCCTTACCGACGTCACGCAAGGCGCCTTTCGAGCGATAGCGGATGACGGTCGAGCAGAGTGCGGCGTGCTCACGACCATAGGCGTCGAACACCCACTGCATGACGATTTCGCGCCGTTCATGTTCGAAGTCGACATCGATATCGGGCGGCTCGCGGCGCTCCTCCGAGACAAAGCGTTCAAACAGAAGATCATTGCGGTCGGGATCGATCGACGTGATGCCGAGCACGTAGCAAACGGCGCTGTTGGCAGCCGACCCCCTGCCCTGGCACAGAATATCCTGGCTGCGGGCAAAGCGGACGATCGAATTGACCGTCAGAAAATACAGCGCGTATTGCAGCTTCTCGATGAGCTGCAATTCATGCTTGAGCGTGCCAACAACCTTGTCCGGCACACCCTCGGGAAAGCGCTCCGTCGCGCCTTCCCAAGTGAGCTTCTCCAACGCCTGCTGCGGTGTCAGGCCCGGCAGCATCCGCTCCTCTGGATATTGATAAGCAAGTTCCTCCAAGGAGAACCGACAGCGCGCCGCGACCTCGAGCGTGCGCGCCATCGCTTTGGGATAGCGGCCAAACAACCGCGCCATTTCATCGGGCGGTTTCAGGTAGCGGTCGGCATGCCGCTCCCGCCGAAACCCAGCATCATCGATCGTGACATTGTGCCGGATGCAGGTGACGACATCCTGCAGGATGCGCCTTGATGGTTCATGGAAAAGGACATCATTGGTGACGACCGTTGGCACGCCGGCCTGTTCGGCAAGATTGGACAGATCGTGCAGCCGCAGCGCATCATTGGGACGGCGGCGCAGAGTCAGCGCCATGTAAGCCCGACCGCCAAATGCCTCGCGCAACCGCCTGAGCCAGAGCGCGCATTCGTCGTCGGCCTGGTCGGGAACAAACACCGCAACGAGGCCCTCGCCATAAGCAACAAGATCGTCCCAATGCAGCACGCACTTCGCCTTGCCGCCGCGCTTCTTGCCGAGCGACAGCAACCGGCAAAGCCTGGAATAGGCCGCACGATCGGCGGGGTAGACCAGGATGGAGATTTCTTCCGCCAGATCCAGCCGGCAGCCGACGATCAGCCTGACGCCGGTCGCCTTTGCCGCCTCATGCGCCCGAACGATTCCGGCCAGGCTGTTGCGATCGCAGATGGCAAGTGCCGACATGTCCATGATGGCGGCCTGCGCAAACAATTCCTCGCAGGAGCTCGCGCCGCGCAAGAAGGAGAAATGCGAGGTACATTGCAACTCAACGTAAGGTGCAGTCATCCGAAGATGCCGTGCAGGAACCAGCGATGCGAACCGGTCGCGGCATCCTCGCCATCGCCGGCGCGATAGATCCAGAACCGCTCGCCTCCTTCATCCTCGACCTGGAAATAGTCGCGCACGGCGGCAAGCTCGGCGTCACGCTTCCACCATTCGCCGAATACCCGCTCAGGGCCATCGGCGCGCTTCACCCTTCGCCGGATGCCTCTCCAGGTAAAGCTCGCCGGCGGATGATCCGGCAGCAGCGCCATCGCCTCGATCAGCTCAGGAACGGCAAACAAACGCGCCGGACGCGGCCAATGGTCTGGCCATGCCTCGCCTGTCTCAACGGACGCGGGCGCCACGCGCCGAAACGATCGCTCCGGCACGTCGCTGGCCACCGGTGCAAAGCGATACAACCTCTCCTCGCCGACACGGTTGCCGAGAATGTCGATCAGGTCCGAGATGTCTGTATCCGGCTGCTCGATGAGCGAGGAAATTGTCTGCCTCGGCGTCAACGGTTCGGCCAGGGGCGCGGACAGGCGCATCAACTCGATGCCGAAGCCCGGATCGATCGTCTCGATCTTGTCGCGGATGATCCCTGTCAGCCGCTTCACATCGCGGACCGGCAAGGCCGTGCCAACGCGAATGGCCTCGACGCGGTTGTCGACGCGGTAAAGCAGCAGGTCGAGCCGCAGGGCGCCGAGACCCTTCGTCTCCAGTTCGGCACACAACGATTGCACGAGCTTGCCGACGTAACGCGCGATCGTCTCGGCCGCACCAATGGGCTCGCCAAAGGTCCGTTTTACCTCAAGCACGTCGGCTGGTCGCACCGGCTCTATCGGTTCGGCAAGGCGTCCAGCAATCTGGTCAAGCCGGCGGCCCAATTCGGGCCCGAAGCGCAGCGTCAGCGGCGCACGCGGCTGCTGCAGAAGCTCACCCACCCTGTCGAAGCCCAAAGCCCGCAGACCGCTCACGATCGCATCGGGCAAACGCAGTGCCGTGACAGGCAGAGGAAGAACTGCATCATAGGTCGCGTCGACGGCGACAACGCTGACGGTCTGCCTGACGCAGCGCGCGACAGCGTGTGCGGCGCCCCAGCTATCGGCTATCGCGGCCCGCGCCGACAAGCCGACCTGACCGAGACGCTCGATCATACCGGTCAGCATCAAGCGTTCGCCGCCATGCAGGTGATCGGCGCCGCTGGTGTCCAGGACCAATCCGTCCGGAGGATCCACAGCGACGATCGGCGCGTAGCGCCGCAACGCCCACAGCGCCAGCCGCTCCAATGCCGCCGCGTCGGCGTCTGGCTCAGCGTCCATAACCACCAGACCTTGTACGAGGGCCTGTGCCTTCGTCGCCGGCATGCCGATGCGCAAGCCGGCTTCTAATGCCGCACGATCAGCCGCGGTCACAAGGCGACGATTGCCTTGCCGCCCGACCAGCACCAAAGGTCTATCCGGTGGCAGCGAGACGTCGCCCAATTTCCTTCTGAGCCGGTCGGTCGACCAGTTTGGAAGGAAGAGCGAGACGACCCTTTGCATCACAAGCCTCCACTTCGATATCGAGCGTTTCCCCTCCACGAGACCGGATCAGTTCCAGTTGCCATCGCGCCCGGCCAACGCCGGGCACGGGAAGCGGTTGCGATGGCAGGACGGAAACCCGCCAGCGGGTGACAGATGCCGTCGGCTGCCCGAAATCGGCCACTTCGGTCTGGCGGCGCCAGCGGCGGATGGCGATGCCCATCGCGCCGGAGCCTTCGGATGCCAGTTGCAACCGGCGCGAGGCAGTCATGGACAGGCGCGCGACTTCCGCGACCACAGCCCCAAGCCCCACATGCCGCAGACCTTCCTCGAAGCAGGCGAGCAAGGATTTGTCGTCACCGGCTTCGACATAGATCACCCGGTCGGGGTGAAGTCCGACCTGGGCAATTGCCGGCGCAAACAGATCCTGGCGCGTCACACACCACAGCACCTTGCCCTGCGTCCTCGCCGCAATTCCCGCCGCAAAAAGCGACGCGGCAGCGCCATCAATCGCTCCATTGCCACCACCGGCAACTTCATGGAGCGCGCCAAGCGCCACACCGCCCCCAGGCAAATGGCTGTCGACAGCAGCGATGCCGAAAGGGAGCACCGCTCGTTCGCGCCTGTTGCCACCTTCGAGACGCGCGATGCGATCTCGGAGATCGGAAATGGCAGCGCTTGGCGTCTGTGCACTCATCTGTTCCCTGAACGCAAAATGCTGGCGGCATGTTCCTCATTTGTTCTCTTCCTAATAAAGAGTCAATGGCATGGCGAGGTGGCGCTGCGGAAGAAATGCCTGCGGCGACCGCCTGTCTGGTGGCACCGATAGAGTTTTTTGCTGACAGGACGACACAGTCGAAGGCCTTGATAAGCCCGCTTGACGTCGCGCCGGCGACCGTCGGCGCCCTGAGCAAAGACGGCGCATAAACCGCAGTCCTGCGCGCGTCCGCAATGCGGACATTGTCGCGCGCGGGACGAAGGAAATTCGCCTCCGCCGTGGGCGGTTAACAGGACAGCCGTAGGAGCGTCAGCATAGCGCCGGCCGCAGGACGGGACGCGGGACCGACTGTCCCCGCCCACGGTGGTCCGAACGAGTGGCCAGCGGTGATGGATTTGGACAGTGATCACAGGTGTTGGCCCAGGCCGAGCAACGGGTGGCTTAAGCCGGTTGCTGACCATCCTAGGCGTTTGCCGAGTGCGGGTCGATTTCACCAACGATCTCCGCAGCGTCTCCGTCATACTCGTCGGCCGGCGCGACGGCGAGCGTTCCATCGCCCGCTCTGAAGATGACGATGCTGACCATCAGGCTGTTGGCGAGGCTGAAGGCGAAGGCGTTTGCTTGTGCGAGGGACATCTTTCCGGCTCCTGCTGGAAGCGGGATCGATCCCCGCGTGACAGGCGCCCGATGTGTCCGGCCGAGGCCGCAATCACCGTGCAGGCGTAGCCGAAGCGGCGGCACGCTTTGCGTAGTCCGACCCTTCACGGGTTGATGGCATCAGGCTCTCGGGCCGGACCAAGGAATAGCGCTGATGAACGCGGCGGTCGGTTCGTGATTCAGTCAACGAGCCGATATTGCCCCGAGTTGGCCGGCCTTCGCCCGGCTCGGCAGGCGCTGGATCAACCGATCGCAGATTGTGGCCGCGTCGAGAGTATCGGCCGGCAGCATCGGACCCTCAGCCCCGAATAGCCGGAGCCCCTGAATGCGTTGGTGGCCCCTAAATTCGATGGACGGCTTGCATTTAACATTCAAAGATCATAAATTCAAAAATATGAATGTAGTGGATATGATCCCCGCTTCGGGAAAGGCTGCGGAGTTGCTCAAAAGCATGTCCCATCCGCAGCGGCTTCTGGTTCTTTGCGCGTTGGGAAAGGATGAGCGCTCTGTCGCCGAGATGCGCGAATTGCTCGAGATCGGGCAGGTGGCGATGTCGCAGCAACTCATGCGGTTGCGCGCTGATGGTCTGGTCGATTCGCGTCGCGATGGCACCACTGTCTACTATCGCATCACCCGGCCGGAAGTGCTCACGGTTGTTGACGCGCTTCACTCGGCCTTTTGTGCTTGAGCATAAGCACTGGCGACCCACGACCGCTTTGCTTGCTTTGTCGCCTTGAACGAACGGCTACGAAATCTCGGGAAGCGGCGCGGCATGGTTGACGCGCACGAAACAGGAGAAGTGCAATGTTTGGTTTTGGAGCGCGCTCGGCGGAAAAGACGCTGACACCGACGCAGGTGCGTCAGTTGGGTGACGCCATCACGCTTGTCGATGTCAGGGACGACGGCGAGTGGGCATCCGGGCATATAGCCGGTGCCATTCATATCCCTTTGGGCAGCCTTCGCGACAAAATAGCGCTTATCCCGCCAGGCAAACCCGTCGTGTTCTATTGCCATGCTGGCGGCAGGTCATCGCAAGCCATCGCCATCGCCATGGCTGCGGGACAGCCGCACGATACGCATATGGCCGGCGGCATCAGCGCCTGGCGTGCGCAAGGTTTTGCGTCGGCAAGCTGATCGCCGCGTCGCGTGGCAACATCAATGCGGGTTTCACGGGGCTTTGAGTTGCTCGATCTGTTCGGAGGGCTGCGCGCGAACGGCGCGCAACTCGTACCAGAGGGCATTCAGGATACCGACCGTAGTGGCCAGTCCGAGGCCGAGGATCCAGGCGAAGTACCACATCGTTGCAATCTCCAGTCTTTACTATCAGTACGCCGAAGACCCTGCCCCGCGCACCGATGCTTCGCTGACCTTTCCCCAGAGCACGCGGTAGACCCAGGCCGTGTAGGCGAGAATGAGCGGCAGGAAAATGACCGTCGCGATCAGCATGTTGCGCAGCGTCGCCCGGCTTGAAGACGCGTCGAACACCGCCAATGAATGGCCCGGATTTGTGCTTGAGGGCAGGATGATAGGAAACATCGCCAGGCCGACGGTCGCGATAATACAGATCACGCCAAGCTTTGATGCGAGCAAGGTGAGGCCTTCACGACGGGCGCTGAAGCCTGCGGCGGCGACCAGCGGGGCGACAATCCCCAAAGCCGGAACCAGGCAAAGGATTGGCGTGGTGTGGAAGTTGCGCAGCCAGGCGCTTGCATTCGCGATGACTGTCTTGCCAAGCGGATTTGACGGTCCGTCCCAGACCATCGCGCTCGTCACCTCATAGCCGCCCAGCAACCCAAGTCTGACAAGGACTGCCCCGCCGGCGAACAGGAACGCGGCGGCCAATGCGGACCGGCCACCGATGCTTCTGGCCCGGGCGGCCACCGGACCTTCGGCTTTGAACACCAGCCATGCGGCGCCGTGCATGACAAGCATGGAAAGCGAGACCAGACCGCAGTACAGGGCCGCCGGATTGACCAGTCCAAACAGGGTGCCCTCGTAGAATGGCCGCAGGTCAGTGGAGAAATGGAACGGGACGCCTCTCAGCGCATTGCCCACTGCCACGCCAAAGATGAGTGCCGGCACAGCGCCGCCGATGAACAGCGCCCAGTCCCAGGTCGAACGCCAGCGGGGATCTTCCCGCTTGGAGCGGTACTTGAAGGCGACCGGCCGCAGGATCATCGCGAACAGCACCAGGAACATTGCGAGGTAAAAGCCGGAAAAGCTCATGGCATAGAGCGCTGGCCAGGCGGCGAAGATGGCGCCGCCGCCCAGGATGAACCAGACCTGGTTGCCCTCCCAGACCGGCCCGATCGTGTTGATGGCAACGCGCCGCTCGATGTCCGTCTTTGCGACGAAGGGCAGAAGCGCCCCGACGCCCATATCGAAGCCATCCGTCACCGCGAAGCCCATCAGAAGGACGCCAAGCAGCACCCACCACACGATCCGCAGCGTCTCGTAATTGAAGAGAAGATCGATCATCGTCGTTGTCCCTTGCACAAGCCAGGTTATTGGGCGGCGGCCAGATGAACTCGGGCGCCCTCGCCAGTGAGAGACGCGACACCGGCGCCAATGAGGGGACCTTTCGCTATCGCCTGCAACATCAGCCTCACCTCGATCACGGCGAGCACGCCATAGACGAGGGTGAAGCCGAGTATGGTGATCAAAAGATCGGGAACGCCAAGCTCGGAGGTTGCGAGGAAGGTCGGCAGAGTGCCTTCGATGATCCACGGCTGGCGCCCGAATTCTGCGACGAACCAGCCAAGTTCGATGGCGATCCATGGCAACGGCATCGCGACGAGCGCCATACGCAGCAGCCAGCGTGATGCCGGCGTTTCCCGCATCGTATGCCACATCGAGAGCGCGAAGACGGCGAGCAGCAGGAAGGCGCACAGCACCATGATGCGGAAGGTGAAGAAGATCGCCGGCACTTCAGGGACGGTCGACCAGGCGGCCTGCTTGATCTGATCGTCGCTGGCCTGGCGCGGATCCTCGATATAGCGCTTCAGCAGCAGGGCATAGCCTAGATCCTTGCTTGTCGCTTCGAAACTTGCACGTGCCGCCGCGTCGCCATGGTTGACCTTGAGCTTCTCCAGTGCGTCATAGCCGGTCAACCCGTTGCGGATGCGCCCCTCGGCCTTCGTCACCAGCTCGAAGATGCCGGGGATTTCCTTGTCGATCGAGCGTGTGCCGATAAGGCCCATGACCCAGGGAATATGGATAGCGAAATGGGTCGTGTGATCGCTCATGGAGGGAATACCGAAGGCGGTGAAGGACGCCGGAGCCGGCTCGGTCTCCCACATCGCCTCCATCGCGGCGAGCTTCATCTTCTGGTTGTCGGTGATGGCATATCCGCTCTCGTCGCCGAGCACGATGACAGACAGCGAGGAGGCGATGCCGAAGGCCGAGGCGATGACGAAGGAGCGTTTGGCGAGATCGATGTGGCGCCCGCGCAGCATGTAGAAAGCAGAGACGCCGAGCACGAAGACGGCGCCGCAGACATAGCCGGCCGAGACCGTGTGGACGAATTTCGCCTGCGCGACGGGGTTGAAGAGGACAGACGTGAAGTCCGTCACCTCCATGCGCATCGTGTCCGGGTTGAAGGCCGCACCTACGGGATTTTGCATCCAGCCATTGGCGATCAGGATCCACAGCGCCGAGAAATTCGTGCCCAGCGCGGTAAGCCAGGTGACGGCGAGATGCGCACGTGCCGATAGCTTGTCCCAACCGAAGAAGAACAGGCCAACGAATGTCGCCTCCAAGAAGAAGGCCATCAGGCCTTCGATCGCCAGGGGCGCGCCGAAGACGTCGCCGACATAATGTGAATAATAGGCCCAGTTCATGCCGAACTGGAATTCCATGGTGATGCCCGTGGCGACGCCAAGGGCAAAATTGATGCCGAACAGCACGCCCCAGAATTTGACCATGTCGCGCCAGATCGTGCCGCCGGTCATGACATATACCGTCTCCATCATGGCGAGCATGATGGACAGGCCCAGCGTCAACGGGACGAACAGGAAATGGTACATGGCTGTCAGCGCGAATTGCAGTCGCGACAGTTCCACAAGCATGGGGCTGGTCATTGCAGTGCTCCGATAGGACGGCTCCTTCATAGAGCGTCCGCCGGCCACGCCTTTGACGTGCATCAATTCGCTGAAAGATCGGGCATGGGAAAGATGTGCCATGCTCAAAACCATCTCGATCCGCCGTCACTCCCGTCCGATTGGGCCAAAGGCGCCTGAGGCGCCTGTTTCGGACGCCCTTTCCGGGTCGAACGTCCCCTGCAGTACGACGCTTAGCCTGGCGCGTAGCCTGGCTGCCCCCGGCCTGCGTGCCACCCTGGCGCTGCAGATGGTGCGTATTGGATTGCGGCTTGCCTTCACCGGGCTGGCGGCAGTCTTCGTCGGTGAGATGATCGCCGGCGAGGCCAGCTGGTTGCAGCCTGGAGCCGGCTTGGCGAGCCTGATCCTCGCGTCGGTCGTCGGCCTGGCGACCGACCGCGCCGTCGCCAGCACCGAACTGAAAGTCGCCAACGGTTTGCTTGAGGCCGCGCGCCGCGCCCTCGCCGCGGCTTTGCCTGGCGATATCCAGGCGATGCCGCTCGGAACATTGATCGCCGGCCTCCAACGCTATCCGCAAGCCGTCGCCGGCCTGGCAGTCGGGCATCGCCTCGCTTCGATCATGCTGGGACTGGGGCCGTTGGCTGCCGCAGCGGTGATCGCGGCCGTCTCGTGGGAGGCGGCATTTGCCCTCGTGCTGCTGACTCCGGTGATGATTGTCTTCTTTGTCCTCATCGGCGGCGCGATCCGCAATGGCGCCGAGGCGCAGGAGAAAGCCTTCGGTCGGCTTGCCGCGCAATTCGCCGACCGCATCCGCACGTTGCCGACAATTCTGGGGAATCATGCGCTGGCGCGCGAAAGGCGCAAACTCGAGACACGGCTGGACACCTACGCATCAGGCACGATGAGCGTACTCAAGATTGCCTTCCTGAACGCCGGCATCATCGACTTCTTCTCCTCACTTTCAATCGCAATCCTGGCCGTATTTCTCGGCCTAGGACATCTCAAGCTGATGCACATTCCCGGCTTTGCCGGTCTGCAGCTCTGGCAAAGCCTGTCCATCCTGATGATCGCGCCGGAGTATTTCGCCCCGTTTCGCCGGTACGCCGAGCAGTATCACGCCAAGGCCGAGGGCCTTGCCGCCGCAACCGCGCTCGACACGCTCGTGCTGGCCGCTCTCTCGCAATCGGCTGATTTCGAAGACGCAATCCTGACCCGCGACCTGGTCGCTGCTGTATCCCAGCTGCCCCCAACCGGGCTGGTGGCCATCACCGGACCAAGCGGATCTGGCAAATCAACCTTGCTGCGTCATCTTGCCCGGATTGGGTCAAGGCAATCCGACAGATCGGAGCTTGACCGGCCAGCAATCGCCTGGTGCTCCACCGACATCTATGTGCCCGAAGGTACACTTGGTGAAGCCATCGGCTGGGGGACCGGACTATGTTGCCGGACCCGCCAGCTTCTGGTCGCGGGCCAAGTCGGCCTTCTCGATGACGTGCTTCTGCCAGGAGGGCTTGATGCGTTGATCAAGGCCGGCGGTGAAAACCTGTCAGGCGGGCAGCGCGTGCGTATCGGCCTGGCACGAGCGCTGATCTCGGGCCGCGACATCTTTGCCGACGAGCCGACCGCCAAGCTTGATCCCGCAAATGCCGCATTGGTTCGCCGCGCGCTTGCCGACGCGGCGCGCAGCCGGCTTGTTCTCGTGGCGACGCATGACAGGAGCCTGGTCATGCTCGCAGGAAAATCGATCGACGTCGGGTTGGGCACTCGGCAGGCACAGGAGAAAGTCGCGTGACCGACGGCGCTTCCTCGATTGCCACCCGATCAGAAGAGAGCTTCCGAAACACGGCGCGATGGCGTCTCGCCTTTGTGCTCGCATTTGCGGCGCTGATAGGCGGAATTCTGCTGACAAGCGTATCCGTCTGGCTGCTCGGCGCGGTCGCCCTGGCAGGCCTGACGCCCGCCGCTCTGACGTTCAATTTTCATATGCCGGCTGCGTTTATACGCTTGTTCGCACTGACACGGACCGCGGCCAAATATGGCGAGCGTGTTGTCGGCCACCGGGCGGCACTCATCGATCAGGTTTTGCGCCGCTCGACACTGTTCGCTGCGATGGCGGCGGCCCCTTCCGTGCGCAAGGCGGGCTGGCAACTTGGCAACCAGGATCGGCTTGCCGATTTTCTCGACGACGTCGAAGACGTGGATTATGCGCGCCTGCGGGTCGATCTTCCGTCGTCGACCGTCGGCGCCGCTCTTCTTTTGCTTCTCGCCGTGACCCTATGGATGACGCCGCTGGCAACAGTGGCGATCCTGCTGCTTATGGCGGCATATGCAGGAGGGGCCTATTCCCTGGCGAAATGGGCCAAGGCCGATCTGGCAGATATCCGCGAAGGCCGGCAGCAGTCCTCCCGCCGGCTTGGTTCCGCGATGCAGTCCGTGGTGCCGCTGCAGGGCGAAGGCCACTGGAAATCTACGCTCAGTGAGTCGTTTGACGGCTACGTCAGCGCCCAGAAGAGCGCGGCGATGCTTCGCCACCGACAAGCCCTGATCGACATGCTGGCCAGTTGCCTGGCGCCATGCGCCATGTTGAGTGTCCTTGTTTGCGCCTGGCTGACTGGCCTGCGCGGCACGGCGCTGCTGCCACCGGCCATGCTGGCATTCGCCTGGTTGGCCATGGGCGAATCTTTACAGGGCGCTTCGAGGATCCTGGTCGCCTTCGCGCGCGAGAGGGCGGCGCGCTGCGCTGGCGAAATGGTCGATCAACGGAGACGGACTGGCATGGAGGCACGGCCGTGAACGCATTTTTTCGCTAGCACTGGACGAATTGTCCCGCCACGCTCCAGATGGCCGATTGATCGGACCGCCTCTCACTGCCATTTTCAA
Source organism: Mesorhizobium sp. ORM8.1 (assembly GCF_053005525.2). Lineage (NCBI taxonomy): Bacteria > Pseudomonadati > Pseudomonadota > Alphaproteobacteria > Hyphomicrobiales > Phyllobacteriaceae > Mesorhizobium > Mesorhizobium sp. ORM8.1. Next base: position 1,646,740 of record NZ_CM132600.1, read on the forward strand.
AGCTGGCAGCCCGACGGCCCTGCAAGGCACAAGCGGTTGCGGCAAGACCTCCCTGCTCAAACAGATTGCCGGTTGGCTGGACGCCGGTGACGGGCACGTCCTGGGTGATGGCGTCGGGCTCAGTGTGGATGCACGCCGCTCGATGAGTTGCTTCTGCCCGCACGACGCAACGGTTCTGGCCGACACGGTGCGCGAAAACCTGTTTGCCCCAAACGCCGGCGAGGACGAATTGTGGGCTGCGCTGAATGGCGTGGAACTGGGAGACCGGATCCGGGCAGCCGGCGGCCTGGATGGCTGGATTACGCAAAGTATGCTGTCGCTCGGCGAGGCACAAAGGCTGAACCTTGCCCGCGCATGGCTTTCCGACAAGCTTGTGGTGCTACTCGACGAACCGACCGAACACATTGACCCCGAACAGGGCAAACGCATCCTCGACACGCTACTGCATCGGCTGCGTCAACGCATCGTCATCCTATCGAGCCATGAGACCAACTTGGTGTTTCCTGGATGCCAGCGGCTGGTCATGACCAACTGACCTGATCTCGGCGGCACTCATGTGCCGCCGAACTTCATGACCGGGATGCCAAGCCTGCGGGCCTTGTCGGCGAGATTGTCCTGAATGCCCGTGCCGGGGAAATGAATGACGCCGATCGGCAGTGTGTCCAGCATTGCATCGTTGCGTTTGAACGGTGCGGCCTTGGCGTGCCTTGTCCAGTCGGGCTTGAAGGCAATTTGCGGCACCTTGCGATTGTTGGCCCATTTGGCGGCGATCAACTCCGCACCCCTTGGCGATCCGCCGTGCAGCAGCACCATATCCGGATGCTTGGCGCGGACCTGGTCGAGCTTGGCCCAGATCAACTGGTGGTCTTGGAAGTCGAGCCCGCCGGTGACAGCGACCTTCGGTCCGACAGGTAGAAGAACTTGATTGTCGGCGTGTTTCTTGGCGGCAAGGAAATCGCGGCTGTCGATCATGGCCGCGGTGAGATTGCGATGGTTGACAACGGAGCCCGCACGCGGTCGCCAGATCGAATGCGTGTGATGCTCGAAGTGCTCGGCGGCCTGGTCGCGCATCAGTTCGAAGGCATTGCGGCGTTCGAGCAGTGTTTGACCCTGGGCGGTGAGCCGTTCGAGTTCAACGGACTTGATCTCGGACCCATCCTGTTCGCGCTGCAGGCGCTGCTGCGAGACTTCATTTTCATCGAGTTCGCGCTCGATCCGATGGCATGCGCGATGGAAGAGGTTGACCGTTCCCCACAGCAGTTCCTCGAGGTCGGGTTCGAGGCGTGTGTCGGCCATCGCCACAACGAGGGCGTCGAAGATGTCGGCGATGCTGGCGGCGACGACATGGCCTTCGGGAAGCGGGCGCGGATCGGGCTCGTCTTCGAAGGGACGGTAGCCATAGAGCTGGAGCTCCTGAAGCACATGGTCGGTCGGGGATGATTCGGATTGCGGTTCGAAGTCGGTGTCGTGCTGGCTACCCATGTCGGCTTCCTCGGCGGATTGGCCGCGCCCATCGCGGCCTTCATGGCGACGAAGGCGGCGGGCGGTCCGGACTTGCACCCGCAGCGCCAGCGCAGGGCCGAAACGGAAGTGAAGGATGGCGAGCCCGGCTATTTTGTTTCGCGATGGAAAGGCCTGAAGCCGGGGTCCCCACGCGGCTTGCCGCGTGGGGTGGATAGGCCGCCGGAAAATAGCCGGGGCGCAGCCATTGCAGGGTCCGGACCGCCCGCTGCCCGATCGCCCTCTGGAAGGCCGTGGGCCGGCCCCGCCCCGGGGCGAGGAACGCGACATGCGCTTGACATCCGACAGCGACTTGCCGCCATCACGTCCCTCCTTCCGGTCAGGCCGCCAGGAGCATAAAACGTGCGACGTCCTGGGGTGCGATCTGAACCCGCAAGGACGCCCTGACCGCGTCCAGACCGAGCAGACGCAGATCCTCGTTGAAGTCGCCGAGCAGCGGCGTCAGCACAATCGCTTCGATCCCGGCCGAGCTGGCGCGTTCGATGAGGGTCGCCATTGCCCCATCCCCTGCCGGGTCGTTATCGCGAGCGATGTAGAGCCGCCGCAGCGTGTCAGGAAACAGGATGGCTGACAAATGTGCCGCTGACAGGGCTGCGATCGCCGGCAAAGAGGGCAATGCTGAACGTTGCGACAACATGGTCTCGATGCCCTCACCGGCCGCCATCACATCACAGCCGACGCCGAAGCGGACAGCGTGTCCAAGCAGTTCGCCCATGGCTCGCCGCGGCGTATCGATCGGAGCCCGGCCAAGATGGGCCTCGCTGAAGCCGCCCGGATCGAGCCAGGTGCGGTGTGCGCCGGTGAGCTTGCCTTTGAGGTCGGTGACCGCCGCGATCATTGCGGGCCAGGTCTCGGTCGGCCCGTGCTCGTCGGGACGGTAGTAGCAGCGCGGATGAAAGCGAAGGCTTCCTGTTTCGTGCAAGGCCGTTATGCCGCGTCCACGCAAGTATGTCTCGACGGGCGTGCCTGAGATCGCCTGCGACATGGTGACCAGCCGCCTGGCGGCTTCGGCAGAGCCCAAAGCAGGGTGAGCCAATCGTCGTCTGCGTTCCGTTTTGTCGGGAGTTGGCTGGGGCATGGACAAAAAGCTGCGCGCCTCATCGGCGACGTCCTTGAACCCAGTCGCGCCAAGGAATTCCCTGATGACGTCGAGCAAATCGCCGTGCTCGCCGGTGGCGGCGTCCGTCCACTTGCCTGCCTGGCCTTTACCGGAGTCTGGACCCTCAAGACGGACAAACATTGATCGTCCAGGAGAATTGCGAACATCGCCAACCAACCAGTACCGGCCCTCGCGGTGACCGTTGGAAAGATAGCGTCGGCACACGGCCTCAGCCTGTTGCGCAAGACGGTATGCCAGCTCGGAAGCATTGTGAGGGAACATCAGGCGGCCTCCTCTCGCTGACGCGCTGGACAGGATAGCGCTGGAGGATCTTCGCAAGCGCGGCGGGGCCTGTTGCGTCGGTGGGAACGAACATGCGCAGCTTCCAGGAAATGATTTCGTGGAAAAGCCCGTACGCCGAGAGCCGCTCGCGCATGGTGTCGGTGAAACCCGAAAGCTCGATGCGATTGGCGCCCATAACGCGGCCGCGGCGCAGATGAAGGCCTTCAGCGAGGTCGAGTGTCGTGCGACCCTCCATCAAGGCGTTGAAGGCATCCTCCGCGGTCAACGTACTCACACCGATTGCGAGTGCGCCGGCGACCCATGCCGCGGAAACCCTGCGACCGATGATGCGCTCACCGTCATCGGTCTGCAGGCGATAGACGCGGCTCGATTCGGTGGGCAGCCGTTTCCAGATCGGCAGCAGCAAGCCCGCGACGATGTGGATGGTCGAATCGGAGAACGCGGGGATGCCGGCAACCTCGGCACTCCATGCGGCTTCGAAAGAGCCACGATCCGCCCTGCCCCAGTGGCTCTCATCCATCATGCGCAGTGAGGCATGATGTTGTTCCATCGGCCGGATCAGGCGGACCCGTCGCTCGATCTCACCGTCGTCGAGCATGAAAGAGGGTGCCGGAAGTTGCACGGCGGCACGACCGGAGCGTTCGTTGACGAGGAGAACGGCATGTGGCTCGTCGAGATGGGCGACAGCCTCCTCGGCAGACATGGGTCGATTGCGCTGGCGTTGCGCGACGGTGAGGAGCTGCGTTTCGGCGCCTGTACCCGGATGGGTGTAGATCGTGCGCCGCTCCGTGACGACGAAGCTCTCGGCACGCATGGTCTCAAGCCCGACGTCATAGACGCCAGCCGCGATGGCGCCTTCCACCTTGGCAGTAAGCAATTGCTCGAAGACCGCGAACAGAATGTCCTGGAGGTCGATGGTGAGTGCCAGCAGACGATTGAGGAAAGTGGTGATCGGCGGCAGCTCATCCTTGATGCCGTTGTCGTCCATCAGCTTCAGGCCGGTCATCTCCTCGAACCGCTGCAACGAGCACCCTTCGACCTTGCCGCGGACGACCAGCAGATAGAGCTGGCGCAAGGCAGCGCGCGCATAGTGCGATTCCAGATTGTCCTCTGGCCGGAACAGGCCATGCCCGCCGGTCTGGCGCTGGCCGCGCGTGATCGCGCCCAACGTGTCGAGGCGGCGTGCGATGGTGGAGAGGAAACGCTTCTCCGCTTTCACATTGGTCGCGATCGGCCGGAACAGCGGCGGCTGCGCCTGGTTGGTCCGGTGTGTGCGGCCGAGGCCCTGGATGGCGGTGTCGGCCTTCCAACCAGGCTCCAGCAGGTAGTGGACGCGCAGCCGGGTGTTCCGCGCCGACAGTTCGGCATGGTAGCTGCGTCCCGTCCCGCCGGCATCGCTAAAGACCAGAACGCCTTTCACATCATCCATGAAAGCCTGCGTCTCGGCGAGATTTGCAGAGGCCGCGCGGCTCTCAACCATCAGTATGTCGCCCTTCCGGACGATGCGCCGCGACCGGCCCGTCACCTCCGCTACCGTATCCGTCCCGAAGCGCTGGACGATCTGGTCAAGCGCGCCAGGCACCGGCGGCAAGCTGGCGAGCTTTTCGATAAGCGCCGTACGACGCGCGACGGCCTCGCGGCTTTCGACGGGTTGCCCGTCACGATAGACCGGCCTGGATGACAAATTGCCCTCGGAATCCGTGAAGGGTTCGTAGAGCTGGACCGGGAAGGAATGGGCGAGGTAGTCGAGTACATATTCCCGGGGTGTGATGTCGACGCGGATATCGTTCCATTCTTGCGTCGGGACCTCGGCCAGCCTCCGCTCCATCAGCGCCTCGCCGGTGGAGACAATCTGGATGACAGCCGAATGACCGGCCTCGAGATCCTGCTCGATCGATCGGATCAGCGTAGGCGTCTTCATCGATGTCAGCAGATGACCAAAGAAGCGCTGCTTGGCACTCTCGAACGCCGAGCGGGCGGCTGACTTGGCCTGGCAGTTCAGTGTGCCGCTGTCGCCGGTGATATTGGCGGCCTGCATGGCCGCGTCGAGATTGTTGTGAATCACGGCGAAGGCGCCGGCATAGGCATCGTAGATGCGCCGCTGCTCGGACGTCAGTTCGTGCTCCACCACCTCATACTCGACCCCATCGAAGGAGAGCGAGCGGGCCGTATACAGGCCAAGCGCTCGCAGGTCTCGGGCGAGCACCTCCATTGCCGCCACGCCACCGGCTTCTATCGCCTCGACGAATTCCCCGCGGGTGGAAAACGGAAAGTCTTCGCCGCCCCAGAGGCCAAGCCGCTGGGCATAGGCCAGATTGCCGACGGTGGTCGCACCTGTCGCCGAGACATACACGACACGCGCGCTCGGCAGTGCGTGCTGCAGGCGCAGGCCAGCGCGGCCCTGCTGCGAGGGAGCGACATCACCGCGTTCCCCCTTGCCGCCCCCGGCGTTCTGCATTGCGTGCGCCTCGTCGAAAATGAGCACTCCATCGAAATCGGAGCCCAACCATTCAACGATCTGCTTGACCCGCGAAACCTTCTCGCCACGGTCGTCGGAACGCAGCGTGGCATAGGTTGTAAATAGGATGCCTTCCGCCAGAGCGATGGGGCGGCCCTGCGGAAACCGCGACAATGGAGTGACCAGCAGACGCTCCATTCCAAGCGCCGACCAGTCACGCTGAGCATCCTCGAGCAGCTTGTCTGACTTGGATATCCACACGGCCTTGCGGCGGCCCTGCAGCCAGTTGTCGAGGACGATACTGGCGGACTCTCGGCCCTTGCCGACGCCGGTGCCGTCACCGATAAAAAACCCGCGCCGGAAGCGCACGGCCCCTTCCGCCTCCTCCGGTGCGGCTTTGACGATATCCAGCGTATCGTCGACCATCCACGTTCCGGTGAGAAAGCCCGAATGAGCCTCACCGGCGAGGATCAGTGTTTCGAGCTGGGCATCGGAGAGTGACGTCAGGATGTCGCCAGGAAGCGTTGGCCGATAGCTGGGCTTTGGCGGCGCGACGGAGGCCATCGCGGTGGATTGGACGAGTTTGGTCGGATGCGCTTGGGAGCCTGGAATGCGGATCGTCTGCAATCCATAATGCTCATAGATCGCGTCAGTCAGCCGCGCTCTCTCGTCGGGTGCCCAGTCGATCGTCTCATAAGAGAGTTCAACCCCGATCGGTTCGGAATGTCCCTGCCGGGCAGGCTTACCGACAGAGCGGCCGAGATAGCCGCGCACGGAGCGCGGTATTGCGACAATCGGTTCGACCTTGATCGTGTCGGCGACGGGCAACCTTGCGGGAAGATGCTCTTCTATCCAACTGAGCAACGTTGCAATGTCCGGGGCAAGACCGGGAGAAACCGGAAAGACCGAAGGATCCTCGGCCGCCAGCTTGTCGATGATCGTCAGGCGCGTCTCGATCGTCGTGCCATGCTTGGCATAAACTGAGCCTTCAATAGCTGCGGTGAAGACGACGCGGCCATGCTCCTGCAGGCGGATGAAAGCGTCACGCCAAGCAGGCGCCTGCGGCCCGAAATTTGCGCCGCTGATCGTGACCAGGCGACCACCGCCGGCAAGCCGTGCAAGGGCCGAAGCGATATGCCGAAAGGCTGCATCGGAGACACGACCCTGGACATTGGCAAGCACCGAGAATGGCGGATTCATTAGCACGACAGTCGGAATGATCGCCGGATCGAGGTGGTCATCGATTTGTGCGGCGTCGAACCGGGTCATCGAGAGGGCCGGAAAGAGGCTGGACAGCAGTCCGGCGCGGACTTCGGCAAGTTCATTGAGGACGAGCGAGCCGCCGGCGATCTCGGCAAGGATGGCGAGCAGGCCTGTGCCAGCGGAAGGCTCCAGCACGCGATCAGCGGGTGTGATGGCCGCCGCGGCGACAGCCGCGAGGCCCAACGGGAGCGGCGTCGAGAATTGTTGGAACGTCTGACTTTCCTCGGAGCGGCGCGTGTGCGTGGGAAGAAGACCGGCAATCCTGCCGAAAAGCGGCAAGGCGCCAGCCGGAGATCCGGCTTTGCGCAGAAGCGATTTTCCATATTTGCGAAGGAAAAGGACGGTTGTCGCCTCGCATGCATCATAAGCGGTCTTCCAGTCCCAGGCCCCGCTTGCGTCGGACGCGCCGAACGAGGCTTCCATCGCGGCACGTAAGACGGCTGCGTCGATGCGCTGACCACGTTCGAGATGGGGAAGCAGAAGCAGGGCTGCCGCGTGGATTGCCGCTGCCGGGTCGGCGGTGGCTGTCGGAAACAAAACGTTCATCGAGAAAGTCCTCGGGAGAGCGAGATGGGAAAGCCCCCGTGCTCTCTCCGACCGGACGGGCTCAAACCCGTCGCGGCCGCACTCTCACTCTGACCACCGCACACAAAAATGCCCGGCGCTCTTGCGAATGCCGGGCAGTCAATTGAGCAGCGAAGCCGAGACTACTCGGCAGCGTCGAGGTCCTGTTCATTCTCCTCGTTGCCCCGACCGTCTTCGTCGTTGCCGGTGAGAAAATCGGGTAGCGTGTTGTCGACGTCATCCGCGTTGGACGCACCCTCGACATCGAGGTCGATGAGCCGCAGCGGTTCAGGCAGCCAGCCACTGCCGGCGAGGAGCCGCTCCGCCTCTTTGGCCATGTCGTCCTTCTTGAGGTGGTCGATAAGTTGGGCTGCCCGCTCGCCGTCACCCTCGCGAACGGCCTCGATAATACGCGCCTTGGTGACGCGTCCGAGATAGTTGCCGACCGTTGGCCGCCACCCGGCATCGACCATGTCAAGCCCGACTTTCCGGGCCAGGTGATCGGCATCAGCGAGACGCTGCCGCACGCCATGCGCCGAGATGGCGCCGTTGCTGTAGCGATCGGCCCTTTCATAAAGGGCATTCACGCCGAAGGAGGCGCAATGGGCAAAAAGCGCGGCTCGCTCGTCGTCTCTGAGCGTCGCAAGCGCATCCCAGAGGTCGTTGATATCTGCAGGCAGGCGGATCTCCCAGGCCTCGTGGCGGGCTTCGATCGCGCGCGCGTAAGGCGTGTCACGAAGCTCCGCAGATTGGGCCGACAAAACTGTGCCGCGGACAGAGACTTCCATCGCGACACCGTGTGAATTGTAGCGAGAAAACACGTCCCGCACGAACTTGTGCAGCACAGCGAGGAAAGCGGTCGTAGGATCATTCGCGAGCTTCTCGCGAAGCGCCAGAGTCCGCTCTGCCGTCAGTTCCATGATCAAGCGATCCGGCAATGGCTTGATGCCATCCTCATCATCCTCCGGTTCGGCTGACTGGCCGCCGACGGTAATGACCGCCCGCTGGACCGATCCCGCCATCGCCAGATTGTCAGTTCCCCCGGGCCCGGAGCCATTCTCGCCGTCGGACGCAACGGGGGCTTCGTCCTCCGGCCTTACATAACCACGCTCGACGAGAAGCGATCCATCAGCATCGACGCTGACAAAGACACCGGCTCTCACGATGTCGACCGGATCGAAGCGGACGGGGCGAGCCTCTAGCGCCCGAATGGCCGTTTCAAGTTCGCTAAACCGTTGGTCGACCTCGTCCGGCAACTCGTCTGCCTCTTCGTATTCTGCCTGCAGCTTGTCGAACTCGCCATGCAGCGCGTCGAGCGTGGTCTGTTCCTCTTCGGTGAGATCAACAGGCGTGCCCTCAAGCTCGCGCAAGCCGTTTGCCGCGCCGTAGGGAAAACTCACCGCGACTTCGATCCACTTCCAGCCCTCGTTGGCGATTTCGGCGGCCAAGATCTGGAGCTTCTCGATAACCAGACGATCGAGCACCGGCACATCCTGCAGCCAGCCGCCATCATCCGACTGGAAGAGATCGCGCAAGACTTGGCCGCCAGCCGCCTCATAAGCGTCGAGACCAACGAAGACGGCCCGTTTGTCGGAGGCGCGGACGCTGTTCTCGGTCAACATGCGGCGGATCTGATATGGCTCGTTCGACCAGCTGTTCTTGATTGCCTCCCACACTTGCTCTTGCCGCGCGTGATCGTCGCTGACCGAGAACGCTTCAAGCTGGGCGAGCGTCATGCCGTCTTCGACATAAATGTCGAGGAGCGCCGGCGAAACCGTGGTGAGCTTCAGGCGCTGTTTGACGACGTTAACCGAGATAAAGAAGGCGGTCGCAATCTCCTCCTCCGACATGCCTTTGTCGCGCATGTCCTTGAAGGCGCGATAAGCGTCCAGCGGATGGAGCGGAGCTCGCTCGATATTCTCGGCGAGCGAGACTTCCTCTGCCAGAACCGCGTTGCTGCCAATGACACAGGGGACTGGTGCGGTCTTGGCAAGCCGCTTCTGTTTCACGAGCATTTCGAGGGCACGATATCGGCGACCTCCAGCTGGCACCTCGAACATGCCGGTTTCCTCGCCACCGGCGTCGAGCACGGGACGAACATGGATGCTCTGGATCAGGCCTCGGCGCGCGATCGAGGCAGCCAGGTCCTCGATCGAGACGCCGGCCTTGATGCGCCGGACATTGGTCTGGGCAAGCACCAGCTTGTTGAAAGGAATGTCGCGCGAGGACGACAAGGTGATCTTTTGGACGGCAGTAGCCATGGTGGTTTCTCCGCGACGGGCGCCGAGAGGCTCTCTCAGCCCTGAACCCGTCGCGAAAACCCCCTCAACCCTCTTCCTCTTCCGCCTTGGGCTGTGACCCGGCGGCCGCGCGCAGAACGCGTTCGCCCTCGGGGATGCTCCCGGCCGCGCGGGCAGCCTCGGCGTAGGCCGAGATCGGGAAGCGGCCTGCGAAAAGCAGATCGCGCTCAATTCCCAGGCTGAATGCGAAGCGGACCGATTGCAGCTCCGAGAGGCTGAAACTACCGAGTTCAGGACAGCCGAAGCCGAGATCGGCCAACCCGAACAGGGTATCGCCATCCTTGTCGAGTTCGGTTGCGAGCCAGGTGCCGGCGCCGACCGGATTGAAGAAGCGGACGGCCGGGACATGGTCCATGTCACGGTCGCGGCCATTGGCAAGAAGACGCTCGCGCAGCTCTGGCGTCAGGAGGATCATGCCGCCCTCCTCTCGTTACCCGCATTTGCGTCAATCGGGCCTGTGACGTCCTCGGGTAGGTGACCGAGGAGCCAATCGGCGGCCTTGCTCGCCTGACTGGCGGCGCGCACGATGGCGCGATTGTCTTCCCGCAGCACCTCGAGCCAGGAGCCGATATAGTCGGCATGCCGTACCGTGGGCACGATGCCGAGCGCGGCGCAGGAGAAGGCCGCACCAATTTCGGCCACCAGTTCCTCGAACGCATACTTTCTAGTGCCGAAAGATCCGGAGAAATCGCGGGCCAGACGGGATCGGTGACCAGTCGCGTGACCCAGCTCATGAAGCGCTGTGCGATGCCAGTTGACCGGTTCGAAGAAAGCTTGTGGCGGCGGCACTTGAACATAATCGTGGGTCGGCTCGTAGTAGGCGCTGCTGCCGCCGATGCGGAAATCAATGCCGGTAGCTTTGATGAGCGCCTCGACCCGCGGCTCAATCAATCCGGCGTCGGGTGGTGGAGCCGATATGGCGAGCGCATCAAGTAGCCCTTCACATTGCGTAACGTTGAACACGGTGAATCGCTTGAGGAACGGTATCGCCTGGGCTTCCTCGCCCGTCTCTCGAGTCCGCTTCTTCTCATCAGCCGGCACAAAGCGATCGGCGTACACCACGGTCGTGCCACGCTCACCCTTGCGGACGCTCCCGCCGAGCGAAAGAGCCTGGCGGAAGGTCAGCCAGCTTTGTGTTGGAAAACCGTGCTGGATTACGGCGCCCCAGAGAATAAGCACATTGATCCCGCTGTAGGTCCTGTTGGTGCCGGCGTTCCTGGGCATAGATAGCGTCGCCGTCGCTGCGGCAGTCCCCCATGGCTGAACCCACGGGAAGCGACCTGCCTCCAGTTCGGCGATGATCCTGTCGGTGACATCGTCATAGAAATTCGTACGGTCTGCGACCGAGCGGGTTCGACTGTTGTGACTGGACATCGCGGTTCTCCGCGATGGGCGTCGGAGGCCTCTCCTCCGGCTCTCAACCCATCACGGAAAACCCGTCCACACTCTCCCCCCTCTCGTTCGCGGGCATGTCGCCGACTTAGCCAACTAGCAGTCGACGCAATTGCCACATCCATATGTCTGGCGACAATTCCGAACAGAGATTGCGATCGTAGGTTTGGCGTACACCGCCGTTCTTTACGCTAGAGTGTCCCAATCACCGCACAACAGATCCAAGGCTGTTCACACATGGCTCCCAGGTGTCTAGATTCAAGGGATGAATCCACGAGGTTGACCGATGGACATAGCAGCGCCACTTCGCTGAACGGACCAGGGCCAGATCGCCACAAGCTTAAAACCTAGAGCGATGGCGCTCGGCTTTTGTTCTCAGGCGCCTCCCGAAAAAGGCAAACATGAACATCCCAGAGCAATTGGACGGCACTACACCACTCCGACTCAATGTAGCGGCCCAAATCGCTTTTCCGGACGGCTCGATGGGCGCCGCAGGTTTGCGAAAAGAACGAGATGCAGGCCGCCTTCAGACAGAGTTGATCGCAGGCAAGGAATACGTCACTTTGGCAGCAATCGCCGAGATGAGGGAACTATGCCGCGGACGTCGAAAGGGGCACGCCTGGTCTGGCGCGCCGAAAGCCGAAAAGCAGACGGCAGCCTCCGCAACGGAGCCGGCTGGTTCATTCGCGATGGCACAACCTTCACAAGCGCTTGCGGCGGCACTGGCGACCGCGAACGCGCTGAAAAACGGCTCGCCCAACACATCATTGAAAAATACCGGCCGGCGCGCGAGCGCGGCCGTGATCCGGCATCCGTCACGGTAGCCGACGCCATAAGCGTTTACCTCGCCGACGTCGCTCCCTCACATGCCAAGCCGAAGGAAACCGCCGACCGACTGATCGTCGTGCTAAGCTGGTTCGGCCACAGCAAGATCGGCGACATCGACGGTAAGGTCTGTCGCGACTACGCGAAAGCACATGGCAACGGCTCGGCCGCCAGACGTCAGTTGGAGGACCTGCGCGCTGCGCTGAACAACTATCACCGGGAAGGCTATATAACTTCTGCGCCTGCTATCGTGCTGCCGGCGAAGTCTGTACCGCGCGACCGTTGGCTGACTCGCGACGAAGCGGCCGCCCTGCTTCGTGCCGCATGGCGCATGCGCCAATCATGGAAGGGTAAGCCAAGCGACCGCCGAACTGCACGCCACGTCGCACGGTTCATTCTGGTCGCTCTGTATACCGGCACCCGTTCGGCCGCGATTTGCGGCGCCGCCGTCCGGCCCACGGAGGGAGCAGGATATGTCGACTTGGAACGCGGTGTTTTCTATCGCCGCGCCGCCGGTCGCCGTGAGACGAAGAAGCGCCAACCACCGGTTAGGCTGCCTGACCGACTGTTCGCGCATGTGCGTCGCTGGGCGCGCACGCCTCTAGAGATCAAGACCAAGGGACGCGGAAAAAGCGCAAGCGTCGGCCGCATGATCGCGCACGACTACGTCGTTGAGTGGAACGGCGAGCCTGTGCAGTCTATCAAGAAAGCATTCCGCTCGGTGGTCGAGGCGGCCGGGCTCGGCTGGTATGAGGACGTGGCGACACCCGAAGGTGGCATCCGGCGCGTGTTCCGCACCGACATCACGCCGCACGTCTTCCGCCACACAGCCGCGACCTGGCTGATGCAGCAAGGTTCCGACCCGTGGGCGGCGGCCGGCTTCCTCGGCATGACGGTTCAGGTGCTGATTCAGACTTATGGGCACCATCACCCCGATTTTCAGGCCGAAGCGGCCCAGGCGATCGTCTCGAAGTCACACTCGCGAAACCCGCCCAAAAACACAGTCAGGATGCCTGCGGCACAGAAGGAGAACATTTCCGCCTACCCCACAGTTACCCCACAGAAACGCCGGAAATAAACGTGAACAAGCGCCTTCGGACGTCATGAGAAACGCCGGAAATCTGGGCTTTTGCTGGCCAACCCGCCCGTTCGGGACGAGGGGGTCGCAGGTTCAAATCCTGCCACTCCGACCAGTCCGAAGTTTTCCCGAAAGCTCAGAATTTCGCTGATAGATCAGTCGCTTGACTGGCTTCCGCATGCGCGTCGCCGTCAATCATGGCCGTAGCTCGTGGGCAGATGGCGCTGTAGTTCCATCGCGTCGTGAAGGACCCGGCCGATGCCAATGATCCGGGGCGTTGCGCGATAGAGCAGGAAGTGGCGTGGCCGCTGGACAATGCCGTGTTCGGTGCGTGCGCGGTCTCGACCGTGTCTTAGGTGATAGCTGCGAATTCCGTTGCCGAGCTCAGCACGGGCAACGCTGCCCACCCGCTCAGGACTGGCGGCAATGTCGCGCAATGCCGCGATCAGCAATCGTTCGTAACGGGTACGTGCGGTCTCGCCGAAACTGGCTTGCGTGTAGGCAAGTATCTGAACGATATCTTCCTTCGCGGCCGCGGACAGCCGATACAGGGCCATCGCCTACAAGCCGGCTTTTTCGCGCGTGCGCTTGCCTGTTGTCCGAGGCCACTGATGAACTCTTCCAGCCCGTCCTCGGCGACATCCTGGAAACGGCCCTGTTCAATGTCGTGGAAGCCAATGGCAGCGGCCTCCTGAGCGCCGTGAGCTTCGCAGCTTCCTGCGCCTCGCGCTGTTCGATCAGCCGCAAGCCATCGCGCATGACCTCACTGGCGTTCTGGTACCGCCCGGTTTTCACCAACCGGTCGATCACCTCGTCCAGGTGCTCCGTCAGGACAACGTTGCGTGTCGGCATCGCGATATCCGTTTCAATCCACAGCCCATGATACAGGGATATGGCATATTATGCCAATGCTCAATCAGTCAACCGGCGCGCATCACTCAAAACGGACGAGGAGACTCGACAGCGAGCCCTCACTTTGGCGTAATGGCTAGCCGCCCTAATTCAAGGGATATGCGAAACCATTGAACGGCGAGGCCAGGTAGAGAATGAAGTTCGCGTCGACTGCCGCCTTGCGGTTTAGTTTGATCGCCATGCTGCTCGTTGCGGCCGGTTGCTCTTCGACCGTGGCATCGACCAGCCAGGCCAAATACGACAAGATGAGCTGCAGCGAGCTCAACGCCGCGCTCGGCGACACCGCCACCGAGATATCGCGGACCGCCATCGGCCGCGGCAAGGTCGCCAAGACCAGCGTGCCGACCTGGCTGCTGGGCGGCGAGCGCGTCAAGACGGCGGTGGCCGATCGCGAAACCGCCCGGATCGAGCGGCTGCAGCAACAGCAGCAGGCGATCATCGCGGTGCGAAGGCGTCAGTGCCCGTCCTCGCAATGACAGCACGCGGAGTGACCGGCTCCCGCTTCAGGCGCTTATCCTGAACCGTGTGACGTCGATCGCTGCGTTCATCAGCGTCTGCGTGTAGGCGGCTTGCGGGTTGCTGAAGATCGCTTCCGTCGGCCCTTCCTCGACGATCTTGCCCTGCTTCATGACGATGATGTAGTCGGCCATTGCACGCACCACGGCGAGGTCATGGCTGATGAAGAGATAAGACAGCTCGTGATCGGCCTGCAGCTTGCGCAGCAACTCGACGATCTGCTTTTGCACCGACCTGTCGAGCGCCGAGGTCGGCTCGTCCAGCACCACCACTTTCGGCATCAGGATCATGGCGCGGGCAATGGCGATGCGCTGGCGCTGGCCGCCGGAGAATTCGTGCGCATAGCGGTTGCGCGCATTCGGGTCGAGGCCGACCTCGCGCAGCGCCTCGACGGCGCGTTGGTCGCGCTGCTTGCCGCTCAACGAGGGCTCGTGCACCAAAAGCCCCTCGGTGATGACCTGGCCGACGGTCATGCGCGGCGACAGCGAGCCGAACGGATCTTGGAAGACGAGCTGCAATTCGCGCCTGAGCGGCCGCATCGCCTGCTTGTCGGCTTGCGAAATGTCGCGGTCGCCAAAGCGGATGACACCGTCGCTGGGCAACAGCCTGAGCAGCGCGCGGCCTAGTGTCGACTTGCCGGAGCCGGATTCGCCGACGATGCCGATGGTCTGGTTGCGCTTCAGCCGGATCGAGATCTTGTCCACGGCATGCAGCATCAGCGGCTCGCCGCCGAGGAAGCCGCCGCCGATCTTGAAGGTGACCTCGACATTCCTGCCTTCGAGCAGCACCGGCGCGTTGGCTGGCGGCGGCGCCTTGGTGCCGGTCGGCTCGGCCGCGAGCAGCATCCTGGTGTAGGCGTGCTGCGGGTTGGCAAAGAGCGCCTCGGCGTCGCCCTCCTCCACCACCTCGCCCTGGCGCATGACATAGACGCGGTCGGCGAAGCGCCGCACGATGCCGAGATCGTGGGTGATGAAGACGATCGCCATGCCGAGCTTGCGCTGCAGCTCGGCAAGCAGCATCAGGATCTGCGCCTGGATGGTGACGTCGAGCGCCGTTGTCGGCTCGTCGGCGATCAATATGTCGGGATCGTTGGCCAGGGCCATGGCGATCATGACGCGCTGGCGCTGGCCGCCCGACATCTCATGTGGATAGGATTTCAGCCGCCGCTCGGGGTCGGGAATGTGCACCAGTCGCAAAAGCTTCAGCGCCTCTTCCCTGGCCGCTGTCCCATTTAGCCCGCGATGGCGGCGGATCGGCTCGATCAGCTGGTTGCCGATGGTGTAGAGCGGATCGAGCGAGGTCATCGGCTCCTGGAAGATCATGCTGATCTTGCGGCCACGCACCTTGTTGAGCTCGCTCTTCGACATCGTCAAAAGGTTCCGGCCGCGATAGTCGACATGGCCGGTCGCGTCGCCATTGGAGGACAGCAGGCTCATCGCCGCCATCATCGTCTGGCTCTTGCCGGAGCCGGATTCGCCGACGACGGCAACGGTCTCGCCGGCATTGACCTTGATGTTGATGCCTTTGACCGCCTCGACAGTGCCGTCGAGGGTCTGGAAGCGGACGCGCAGGTCCTTGACGCTGAGGATCGTTTCGGAAGCAGCCATGTCAGCGGTCCCCATCTTTATCGATCTCTCGGGTCGAGCGCGTCGCGCAGGCCGTCGCCGACAAAGTTCAGCGCAAACAGCGTCGAGACGAGGAAGAAGGCCGGGAACAGCAGCAGCCAGTTGGCGTAGCCGATGTTCTTGGCGCCGACCGAGATCAGCACGCCCCAGCTGGTCATCGGCTCCTGCACGCCGAGACCGAGGAAGGACAGGAAGCTTTCCAGGATGATCACCTGCGGCACCAGCAGCGTCATGTAGATGACCACCGGTCCGAGCAGATTGGGAATGACGTGGCGCGTGAGAATGCCGCGCTGGCCGACGCCCATCGCTTCGGCCGCCTGGACATATTCCTGGCGGCGGATGGACAGCGCCTGGCCGCGCACGATGCGCGCCATATCGAGCCACAGCACCGCGCCGACAGCCAAAAACATCAGCACGAAATTGCGGCCGAAGAACACCACCAGCATGATGACGAAGAAGATGAAGGGCAGCGAATAAAGCACGTCGACGATGCGCATCATCACCTCGTCGACCCTGCCGCCGGCAAAGCCCGCCGTCGCGCCATAGACGACGCCGATAACGCCGGCGACGACGCCGGCAAGCAGGCCGATCGCCAGGGATATGCGGCCGGCCATCAGCGTGCGCGACAAGAGATCGCGACCGGTGTTGTCGGTGCCGAAATAGAAATATTGCTGCTTGACCGCCGCGCTCATCGTCACCTCGAGGCCATCGGGCGACTTGTTCTCGATCTTGGTGTCGTCGAAAGCGTCGGAACGGTCGAGGTAGCGGGCGTTGCGGTCGTCGATCGGCTTGGTCGAGGTGACGGTGACGATGACCCGGTTGCCGTCCTGATGCCATTCCTTGATGTCGACACGCATGCGCTTGACGGCGTCGGTCAACGCCCCCTGGATCATCTCCGGTTTCGGGTAGGCCGAAAGGCTCGGCGGCATGCGCACATAGTCGCCATAGATGGTCGTGTATTCGTGCGGCACGACCCATGGGCCGAACACGCTGATGATTGCGATCAGCACCAGGTAATAGAGGCTGAACATGGCGGCGCGGTTGCGCTTCAGCCGCGCCCAGGCATTGCCCCAGGCCGAGCGGCCGACGATCGGTTCGGGAACGACGACGGCAAGCTCAGTCATAGCGCACCCTCGGATCGACGACCGCGTAGAGGACATCGACGATCAGGTTGAAGACGATGGTGAAGAGCGCGATCACCACCACGGTGCCCATGACCAGCGTGTAGTCGCGGTTGAGCGCCGCGTCGACGAAATAGCGGCCGACGCCTGGAATGGAAAAGATCGTCTCGACGATGATCGAGCCGGTGAGCAGCGCCGCCGCCGCCGGACCGGTGAAGGAAACGATCGGCAGGATGGCGCCGCGCAGCGCGTGCTTGACCACAACCGACCAGTCCGACAGGCCCAGCGCGCGGGCGGTGCGGATGTGGTGCGAGCGCAGGCTCTCGATCATCGAGCCACGCATCAGCCGGGCGACGATGGCGATCTGCGGCAGGGCCAGCGTCAGCACCGGCCCGACCTTGTTGATCAGCGCGCCATCGCCCCAGCCACCGATCGGCAGCAGCTTCCAGGACAGACCGAAGACGAGCTGGATCACCGGCGCGATGACGAAGGTGGGGATGGTGCTGCCGGCGGTGGCGAGCGCAATCACCGAATAGTCGCCGATCTTGTTCTGGTTGAGCGCGGCGATCGTGCCCAGAATGCTGCCCAGCAACAGCGCCAATATCAGCGCCGAGCTGCCTATCTGGATCGAGATCGGCAGGCCTTTGGCGAAGAGTTCCGCGACGGTGAAGTCGGGCAGATTGTAGCTCGGGCCGAAATTGCCGCGCAAAAGGTTGCCGAGATAGTGGACATATTGCAGCCAGAGCGGGTCGTTGAGGCCGAACTGGGCTTCAATGTTGGCCTTGATCTCCGGACTGAGGCCCCGTTCCTGGTTGAACGGACCACCCGGCGCGACACGGATCAGGAAGAACGCCACCGTCACGATGACGAACAGCGTCGGAATGGCGGTCAACAACCGCCGCAGGACATAACGCAGCATCGGTGCCCCGTTTCAGCCAGGGCGACAGCTCTCCGGACGAAGACCGTGGCGCGCTGGCATCTCTGATCTTCGCACCGGGTAACCCGAAAATCCAACCCGACTTTCGGCCCGGCACGACGACAGACCGCAGCCGCCGCCCCCAAAACAGGAGCGGCGGCGCGGCCAAGGTTTCTGGTCAGTCCTTGGTGATGAAGCGGGACGGATGGATGTCCATGACATTGTCGGTGAAGCCGTGCAGCTTCGAGGACACGATGTCGTGGTAGCTGTAATAGAGAAGCGGGATCTGGCCGACATCGTCGACGAGAATGCGTTCGGCCGCCGCGAGGTCCTTCATGCGCTCCTCGGGCTTGCCGCCGGCGGCGGCAGCCTTGTCCATGGCAGCCTCGTAGGCCGGGCTGTCATAGTCGGAGTAATTGTTGCCGCTCGCCTTGCGCGAGATGCCGAGGAAGGTCTCGGGATCCTTGTAGTCGGCGATCCAGGCGGCGCGGGCGACGTCATAATTGCCCTTCTGCTCGAGGAAGCCGTAGTGGGTCTTGGTGTCGGTGTTGAGCAGTGTCACCTCGACGCCTAGCGGCTTAAGCTGTTCCTGGATGGCGACCGCCATATTCTTGTGGTTTTCCGAAGTGTTGTAGCGGATTTCCATCTTCAGCGGATGCTCCGGCGTGTAGCCGAGCTTCTCAAACACCTTCTTGGCGGCATCCTCGCGGTCGATCTGCGACATGTCGGCGAACTTGGCCAATGACGGCGTGTAGCCCTCGACACCTGGAGGCACCATCGAGTAGCCGGGCAGCATCGAATTCTGCCACACCTTCTCGGCGATGAAGTCGCGGTCGATGGCCATCGAGATGGCGTTACGCAGCTCGACATTGTTCCACGGCGCCTTGTCGGTCTTGATGGCGTAGTAATAGGTGCCGAGATACGGCCCGACGCGGATCTGGTCGCCGAATTTCGTCTTCAGGTCGGCAAGCTGCTCGGTCGGCAGGTCGTCATAGCTGTCGAGCTCGCCGGCCTCGAAGCGCTTCATGGCCGAGGAGCGGTCCTCGGTCGGGATGTAGTTGACAGTGTCGATCTTGACGCTGGCCGCATCCCAGAATTTCGGATTCTTGACCAGCTTGAGGTGGTCGTTCGGCACCCATTCGGCAAGCGTGTAGGCGCCGTTGGAGACGAGTTTGCCCGGCTTGATCCACTCGGCGCCGAGCTTGTCCATCGAGGCCTTGTTGACCGGATAGGTCGCCTGATGGGTGAGCATCTCCAGGAAGTAAGGCGTCGGCGCCTTCAGCGTCACTTCAAGCGTGTTGGCGTCGATCGCCTTGACGCCCATGTCCTCGGCCTTGCCCTTCTTGGTGTTGAAGTCCTCGGCTCCCTTCACCGGATAGAGCATCGAGGCGTATTCGGCGCCGGTCGCCGGATCTTCGAGGCGGTGGAAGGCATAGACGAAATCCTCCGCCGTCACCGGGCTGCCATCCGACCACAGGCCGTCCTTGCGCAGCTTGAAGGTGTAGACGGTGCCGTCGTCGGACACTGCCCAGCTCTCGGCGGCGCCGGGGATCAGATTGGTCTTCTCGTCCTGCATGACCAGCCCCTGGAACAGATCGCGCAGGATGTTGGCTTCATAGACGGTCGAGGTCTTGTGCGGGTCGACCGATTCCGGTTCGGCGGCACTGCCGCGGTTGTAGACGGTTTCGGCGAAAGCATGCGTGTAGAAGGTACCAGTGGCCAGAGCCATGGTGGCGGCGAACACCGTCGCCTTCAGCATGTTTTTCAGCATGAAGTTTCTCCCTGTCGGCGCGGCCCCTCAGCCACGCCTTTTTGAGTGTTGACGCATCGGAGCCGTTTGAATGGCCCCTTTTCAAGCGTGCCGCCGGTCCGTCCCGGCAGCTGGTGGCAGGAGACTAGACAGAGGAGTATTTTATTTCAACCATTGCCTGCTTGACGCAAAGTGAGCGTACCTTTGCTAAAACAGCGAAATCTAACGCTCAGAGCTTCGATTCAACTTGCTACACCTGCCGGTTGTTCAATGTGTTTTCTGTTTCTGCAGCCGGGTCTTGGCATTCTCAGCTCATGCTGAAGAACCAGAAAAACCTCGTTTCTTGGTCTCGTTTCCGAGCCAATACGGCGGCCACGTCGGCGGTCGAATTCGCCATGCTGGCGCCGATCTTCATCGTGCTTCTGCTCGGAATAGTTGCATACGGCATCTATTTCGGCGCCAGCCATTCGGTGCAGCAGATCGCCGCCGACGCTGCACGGACGGCGATCGCCGGGCTTAACCAGACGGAAAGACAGGCGCTGGTGACCGACTTTGTCGCAAATGACGTCGCGGGCTACCCGTTCGTCGATCCCACCAAGCTGACAATCAGCGCGCAGGACAGCGCCGCCGACGGCAGCCAGTTCGTCGTCTCGGTCACTTACGATGCGCGCAACCTGCCGATCTGGAACCTGTTCCGAAACCTGCCGCTCCCGGGCACGACGATCCAGCGCCAGTCGACGATCCGTGTCGGAGGTATTTGATGCACATCAAGGGGGATTGATGGCGGCGACGCGGCGGCTGCTCGCCGACCGGAGCGCCAATTTTGCCGTCATGACGGCGCTGTGCACGCCGGTGGCGCTAGCCTTGACCGCTTTCGCCGTCGACGAAGGCGCGCTTTACAACGAGCGCCGCGCCGCGCAGTCGATCGTCGACATCGCCGCGATCACCGCGGCGAACAACATCAGCAACGCCCAGCAGGCGGTGCTGACCGCGCTGAGCGACAATGGCATCACCTCCGTCGCCGTCCAGCAATCAGGCACGACGATCGCGCCGACCGCCACCAAGGCCGTCGTCCAGATCACACCTGGGCGCTATACCGGTCTGACCACCATTGCCACTGGTAGCCGCTTCCAGGCGGGGCAGTTGCCTTACAATGCCGTCCAGGTGTCGCTGAAGAAGCAAGGCACGCTCTATTTCGCCGCCTCCATGATGAGCCCGCCGACGATCGGCACAAGCGCCATCGGCAGCGCGCAGCCACAAGCGGCCTTTTCGGTGGGATCGCGGCTCGCCAGCCTTAATGGCGGCATTCTCAACGCGCTTCTCGGCGGCCTTCTGGGCGGCAATATCTCGCTCAGCGTGATGGACTATAATTCGCTTATCTCAGCCGATATCGACGTTCTTTCCTTCACCGATGCGTTGGCGACGCAATTGCATCTGACCGGCGTTTCCTACAACGACGTGCTCGCCTCGAAGGCGACGGTCGGACAGATCGCCACGGCCATGGCCAATGTGCCGGGACTTGGCAACTCGGCCAAGGTGGCCTTGCAGACCATGGCCTCCAGCGCCACCAACACCGTCAAGATCCCACTCAGCACCCTTGTCGACCTCGGGTCGGTCGGCAATCTCGGCATCGGGCAGAAGCCGCCGGGGCTCACCGTGGCGGCGAGCGCGCTCAGCATGCTGACGGCGGCCGCCGGTCTTGCCAATGGCACCAATCAGGTCGCCGTCAACCTCGGCGCCACCATACCGGGGCTGTTGTCAACGACGGTTTCGATCGCCATCGGCGAGCCGCCGCAAGCCACGCCCTGGCTGGCAGTGGGGGAATTGGGGACTGTGGTTCGCACCGCGCAGACGCGCATAAAGATCAATGCCAGCGTCGGCCTCGGCAATTCCAATCTCGGCGGCGGTATCAGCCTGCTCGCGGTCAACCTGCCACTCAACATCGAGATCGCCTACGCCGAAGCCAGATTGACCGACATCACCTGCCCGACCGGCCCGTCGAGCATCCAGGTTACGATCGCCGCTCAACCGGGCGTGGTCGCGGCGCATCTGGCCAACAGCAACGCCACCGGTTTCGCCGACTTCACCAAGCCGCAATCCTTCTCCGATGCGGAAATCGCGGATGTCAGCCTGAAGCTGCTGCTGATCAACCTCAGTCTGATACAGATCAACGGTTCGTCCTACTTCAACATCACCAACATGACGCCCACCAACTTGACCTTCAACGCCACCGATATCGCCAACAAGGCGATCAAGACGGTGTCGACCAAGAACCTGACGCAGTCGCTCACCACCTCGCTGGTCAACAATTTGTCGCTGACGGTCACGGCGCTGGGTCTCGGCATCGATCTCACCGCACTTCTGGGGACGGTGAAGCCGGCGGTGGTTACCGTGCTCAACGGTGTGACCGCCCCGGTCGACAGCCTCGTCTACAATTTGCTTGGCGCGCTTGGCGTGCGTGTCGGCGAGGCCGACGTGCGGGTGACAGGCGCGACCTGCGGACGCTCGGTGCTCGTCCAGTAAACCGCCGTCGAAGTGACTAGCCAACCCTTCCGATGAAGCAGCCCAGGGGCGGCAGAGCCAGCGTGGCCTCTTCGAGGACGCCGGCAAGGACGCCAGAGCTGTCGATCTCAAGCGCGACCAGCTCGACATCGCCAAGCTCCGGCGGCAGCGTCCAGCCCACAGGATCGCCGGCGAAATTGAAGACGCAGACGAGCTTCTCGCCATCACCTTCACGAATGAAGGCCAGCACGTCGCCCTCCGCGTCGAGAAACCGGATGGAGCCGGAGGTCAGCGCCGGATGGCGCTTACGCAAGGCGAGCACCGCGCGATAGGCCGACAGCACAGAATGATCCTCGCCATTCTCGAGGTCGACGGCGCGGGCACGGTGGGCCTGCGGCACCGGCAGCCAGGGTTTGCCGGTGGAGAAGCCGGCATTCTCAGCCTCCGTCTCCCAGACCATCGGGGTGCGGCAACCATCCCTGCCCTTCACACCCGGCCAGAAGCGGATGCCGACGGGATCGCGCAGATCCTCATAGGCGAGTTCCGCCTCTTCCAGGCCAAGCTCCTCGCCCTGGTAAAGGCAGATCGAGCCGCGCAGGCAGGCAAGCAGCGCGATCGAGAATTTCGCCACCGCAACCGGATCGCCACCCGGCCGTGTCCAGCGGCTGACATGGCGCACGACATCGTGGTTGGAGAAAGCCCAGCAGACCCAGCCCTGCGGTGCGGTGCTTTCGAACGCCTCGACGCAGCCGCGCACATGAGCGGCGGAAAACTGCGGGCTGAGCAGGTCGAAGGTGTAGCACATCTGCAATTTGTCGCCGCCGGATACATAGGCGGCGAGCGTCTGCAACGAACGCTCCTCGTCGCCCACCTCGCCGACCGCGGCGCGGTCCGGATATTCATCGAGCAGCGCGCGGAAGCGGCGCAGGAAATCGAGGTTCTCCGGCCGCGTCTTGTCGAAGAGATGCTCCTGGAAACCGTAGGTGCTGGTCGAGCCATTGGTGCCGGCGACGCTCGCCGCCAAGGGCGGGTTGTCGCGCAGCCAGCGATCGTGGACATAGTAGTTGGCGGTATCGAGGCGAAAGCCGTCGACACCGCGTTCCAGCCAGAAGCGCACGGTGTCGAGCAACGCGTCCTGCACATCCATATTGTGGAAGTTCAGGTCGGGCTGCGCGGCCAGGAAATTGTGCATGTAATACTGCCGGCGCGTGGCGTCCCATTCCCAGGACGGTCCGCCGAAGACGGATAGCCAGTTGTTGGGCGCGTTGCCGTCCGGCCTGGCGTCGGCCCAGACATACCAATCGGCCTTGGCGCTGTCGCGAGCGGCGCGGCTTTCGACGAACCATTCATGCTTGTCGGAGGAGTGCGAGATGACCTGGTCGATGATGAGTTTCAGGCCGAGCCGATGCGCCTCGACGATCAAAGCGTCGAAATCCTCCAGCGTGCCGAACATCGGATCGACGTCGCGATAATCCGAGACATCATAGCCCATGTCGGCCATCGGCGACTTGAAAAAGGGCGACAGCCAGATGGCGTCGACGCCGAGCGAGGCGACATGGCCGAGCCGCGCGGTGATGCCCTTCAGATCGCCGCTGCCGTCGCCGGTCGTATCCTGGAAGGAACGCGGATAGATCTGGTAGATGACGCAGCCGCGCCACCATTCGGTCGCTTGTTCCGTGTTCTCGCCAGCCATCACGAACCCTTCCTGGCTCGGGTCTTTGTCACCCGGTTTTCAATCATGAAATTGACGCTGCGACCCGGAAGCGGCCGCGCCAGGTCGAGCGGCTGCGTCTCGATCGCCGGCTGCCATGCCAAGCCTTCCCGCTCCGGCAGGGAGAAGACGCATTGGCGGCGGTCGCCATTGATCATGACGGCAAGTCGATTGCCCGTGGTATCGCCAAACAGCATGACGAGGCGATGTCGGGCGGGATCGTTCCAGTCGGCCTCGCCGAGCGGCGCGCCGGTCTCGGTCAGCCAAGCGACATCGGCGATGTCCGCCCCGTCCGACCGCTGGCCGGTCAGGAAACGTGTCTCGGTCAATGCCGGGAAAGCACGACGAAGCGTCGACAGCGCCGCCGTGTAGCCCTCCAGCGCCCGGTCGCGGCCGGTCCAGTCGAGCCAGGTGATGGCGTTGTCCTGCGCATAGGCGTTGTTGTTGCCTCGCTGCGTGCGGCCGAACTCGTCGCCAGCTGTCAGCATGATCGTGCCGCGCGCGGCAAACAGCGTTGCAAGCAGCGCGCATCGATCGCCGAAGCGGGCGTCGGCGATCGCAACGTCGTCCGTCTCGCCCTCGACGCCGTTGTTCCACGACAGATTGTCGTTGTGGCCGTCGCGGTTCTGCTCGCCATTGGCGGCGTTGTGCTTGCGCTCATAGGCAACGATGTCGGCCAGCGTCATGCCGTCATGGGCGGCGATGAAATTGACGCTGCGGCTGGCAGGCTGCCCTTGTCTGCCGAACACGTCGGACGAACCCGCAAGCCGCGTGGCCAGGGCGCCGAGCGTGCCGGTGTCGCCGCGCCAGAAGCGCCTGACGTCGTCACGGTAGCGGTCGTTCCATTCCAGATATGGCGGCCGAAAATTGCCGAGCTGGTAGCCATTCGGACCGATGTCCCACGGTTCGGCGATCAGCACCCGGTCAGCCAGCACCGGATCGCTTGCGATGGCCTGGAGCAGCGGCGCGTTAGGCTCGAATGTGCCATCGACACGGCCGAGCACGGGAGCGAGGTCGAAGCGGAAACCGTCGACGCCGGCGTGACGGACGAAATGGCGCAGCGTGTCCAGCACCATCTCGCGCACGGCGGGATGATCGCAGGCCGCCGTGTTGCCGGTGCCGGTGTCGTTGGCGAGGCGGCCGTCCGGCAATTGCCGGTAATAGGCCTGGGCGTCGAGGCCGCGCAGCGACAACGTCGGGCCGAGTCGGTCGCTCTCTCCGGTGTGGTTGAAGACGAGGTCGAGGATGGTGCCGATACCGGCCTTGCGCAGCGCGGCGACGGTGTCGCGCAGTTCCACCAGCCCGCCGGGCGCAAGGCGCGGGTCGAGCGCCATGAAGGTGACGGGGTTGTAGCCCCAGGCGTTGCTGAGCCCCAGCGGTGGCAGATGGCGCTCGTCGATCGATGCCGTGACCGGCATCAGCTCGACGGCTGAGACACCGAGGCGCTTCAGATGATCGACGATGGTCGGATGGCCAAGCGCTGCGACTGTGCCGCGCTGGGCTTCCGGCACGTCGGGATGCAGCTTGGTGAAGGAGCGGACGTTGAGCTCGTAGATTAGGCCGCCGGGCTGGAACAAAGGTGGCTTGCTTGGCAGCGGTTGCGGCAAGGCACGCGCGACTGTCTTCGGCATCAGCGATGCGGTGTCGGCGCCTTCGTTGCGCTTGGCGGCAAGGCGCCAATGGTATTGATAGGGCCGGTCGATCTCTGTGGCATAAGGGTCGGTGAGCAGCTTGTCGGGATCGAACCACAGGCCGCGTTCAGGCGCATAATCGCCGTCGGCACGAAAACCGTAGCGCGTGCCCTCGGCAAGGCCGGAGACGACCAGCGCATGCACGCCGTCGCCTTCCGACTTCAGCTCCAACCGATCGGTTTCGCGCGTGCCGCTGTCGTCGAAAAGCGAGACCCACAGGCGCCGCGCGGATGAGGACCAGACGGCGAAGCGGATGCCTTCGGGGGTGATGGTTGCGCCGAGGTTGGTCATGGGTGCGGCCCCCACCCTCCCCCTCGTGGGGAGGGTCGCGAACGAAGTGAGCGGGGCGGGGCGGCGCCAGCAAAGCGCTTTACGAGTACCCCCACCCCGATCCGCTGCGCGGATCGACCCTCCCCACAAGGGGAGGGTAAAGCAAGTACCACCCTCAAGTAATCACGCTCGGCTTGTCGCGGCCGGTGTGGCTCTTGATGCCGGCGATGTCGTCGGCGGCGGCGATGAGGTCGGCGAGCGCTTCCTGCGTGTCGAGATCGTGCCGGTTCTTGTCCGGCTCGTAGCGCTCGATATAGACGCGCAGCGTGGCGCCCGACGTGCCGGTGCCGGAGAGGCGGAGCACGACGCGCGAGCCGCCCTCGAATAATATCCTGATGCCCTGGTGCTCGCTGACCGAGCCATCGACCGGATCGTGGTAGGCAAAGTCGTCGGCCTTGGCGATCTTGAGGCCGCGCACGCTGGTGCCGGGCAGCGAGCCAAGCTTGGCACGCAATTCGTCGACCAGCGCGTTGGCGCGGTCGCTCTCGACCTCCTCGTAGTCATGGCGCGAATAATAGTTGCGCCCGTAGGTCGCCCAGTGCTCGGTGACGATCTGCTTGCAGCTCTCCGCGCGCACGGCCAGGATATTGAGCCACAACAGCACGGCCCACAGCCCGTCCTTCTCGCGCACATGGTTGGAACCGGTGCCGGCGCTCTCCTCGCCGCAGATCGTCGCCATGCCGGCGTCGAGCAGATTGCCGAAGAACTTCCAGCCGGTCGGCGTCTCGTAGATGCCGATGCCGAGCTTTTCGGCGACGCGGTCGGCCGCACCGCTGGTCGGCATCGAGCGCGCGATGCCCTTGAGACCATCCTTGTAGCCGGGCGCCAGGCGGGCGTTGGCGGCAAGCATCGCGACCGAGTCCGACGGCGTGACGAAGATGCCGCGGCCGATGATCAGATTGCGGTCGCCGTCGCCGTCCGAGGCGGCGCCGAAGTCCGGCGCGTCGGCTCCCATCATCTCGTCATAGAGATGCTTTGCATGGACCAGGTTCGGATCGGGGTGATGGCCGCCGAAATCGGGCAGCGGCTTGAAGTTGCGGCAAGTGCCGTTCGGAGCGCCGAGCCGGTGCTCGAAGATTTCCTTGGCGTAGGGACCGGTCACCGCGTGCATGGCGTCGAAGCGCAGGCGGAAGCCCGATTTGAACAGCTTCTTCAAGGCGTCGAAGTCGAACAGGCTTTCCATCAGCTCGGCATAGTCCTTGACCGAGTCGAAGATCTCGACCGTCATGTCGCCCGCCTTGACGGTGCCGATGGTGTCGATGTCGATCGTGCCGATATCGGCGATCTTGAAGCTCTTGATCTCCTTCGACTTGGCGAAGATCGCGTCGGTGATTTTCTCCGGCGCCGGGCCGCCATTGCCGGCATTGTACTTGATGCCGAAATCTTCATGCGGGCCGCCCGGATTGTGGCTGGCCGACAGGATGATGCCGCCGAAGGTCTTGTATTTGCGGATGATGTTGGAGGCGGCCGGCGTCGACAGGATGCC
The DNA here is from genome assembly GCF_053005525.2 of Mesorhizobium sp. ORM8.1. NCBI lineage: Bacteria > Pseudomonadati > Pseudomonadota > Alphaproteobacteria > Hyphomicrobiales > Phyllobacteriaceae > Mesorhizobium > Mesorhizobium sp. ORM8.1. Next base: position 1,674,103 of record NZ_CM132600.1, read on the forward strand.
GCCCTGGCCAACCATCACCTTGCCGAAGCCGTTGCCGGCGGCGATGGCGATCGCCTTCTGGATGACCTCACGGTTGTAGAAGCGGCCGTCGCCGCCGATCACCAGCGTCTTGCCTTGAAAACCGTCCAGCGCGTCGAAGATCGACTGGATGAAGTTCTCGGCATAGTGCTCCTGTTGGAACTCGGGCACCTTCTTGCGCAGGCCCGACGTGCCGGGCTTCTGGTCGGTATAGGGTTTGGTGGGGACGGTTCTGATCATGCCTCAGGCAGTCCTTTTTGAAAGCAGCAAGCGATAGAGTTCGACGTATCTTTCGGCGCTCTTGTCCCAGGAGACATCGGCCTTCATGCCCTGGCGTTGGATCGAGGCCCAGACCGCCGGCCTGGCATGCTGCTCGACCAGCCGCTGGATCGCATACACCATCGCGCCGCCATTGTTGGGCGTGAACTGGAAGCCGGTGGCGACGCCGGCCGAGAGCGCTGCTTCATTGGCGTCGATGATGGTGTCGGCAAGGCCGCCGGTGCGGGCAACGATCGGCACGCAGCCATAGCGCAAACCGTAGAGCTGGGTCAGGCCGCAAGGCTCGAAGCGCGACGGGATGACGATGGCGTCGCAGCCGCCCTGCATCACGTGGGAAAGGCCCTCGTCGTAGCCGACGACGACGCCGACGCGGCCGCGATGACGTGCGGCGGCGGCAAGCAGCGTGCCTTCAAGGCCGGCATCGCCTGAGCCCAGGATGGCAAGGCGCGCGCCGGCGGCGACGATGCCATCGACGACCGCGGCCAGGATGTCCATGCCCTTCTGCCAGGTCAGCCGGCTGACGACGCAGACGATCGGGCTGCCGTCGGCCGCGAGGCCGAAGCGCTCCTCGACGGCCTTGCGGTTCTTGGCGCGGGCCTCGAGCGTGTCGGCCGAGTAGTTCGCCACCAGGAGCTTGTCGGTCTGAGGGTTCCAGATGTCGACATCGATGCCGTTGACGATGCCGTAGAGGTCGGTGGCGCGCATATTGATCAGGCCGTCGAGGCCCATGCCGAATTCCGGCAAGCGGATTTCCTGCGCATAGGTCGGGCTCACCGTGGTGATCGCCCAGGCGGCCTGCAGGCCGGCCTTGAGAAAGCCGACGCCGCCATAATATTCGACGCCATCGAGTTGCATGGCGACCGCCGGCAGGCCGAGCTCGCCGAAGATGCCGGCGCCGAACTGGCCCTGGAAGGCCAGATTGTGCACGGTGATCAGCGACGGCACGCCGACCGCCTTGCCGTAGCGCATATAGGCCAGCGTCATCGCCGACTGCCAGTCATGGGCATGCACGAGATCGGGCTGGTAGCCGGAGATGGCGCCGCCGGCGATGTCGCCACCGACCTGGCTAAGTGCTGCAAAGCGCCGCCAATTGTCGGGCCAGTCGGCGCCCGAAGCGGTGCCGTAGGGGCCGCCCTGGCGATCGAACAGATGCGGCGCGTCGAGCACGAAGAGGTCGAGATCGCCGATCTTGACGGCATGGACCGAAGCCTTGCCGCCCTGCAGCAGCGGATACTGGTAGACCGCCTTCTTCTTGGTGAAGGCGCCCATCACCACAGGGTAGCCGGGGATCAGCGTGCGCATCGCCACGCCCTTGGCGGCGAGGGCGATCGGCAGCGCGCCGGTCACGTCGGCAAGCCCGCCGGTCTTGATCAGCGGGAAGATTTCGGGCGTGACCGACAGAACCTGCATGCGCCTCACATTCCGATCCTAAGGTGACAGGTCAAAGTGACAATCTGTTGATCGACCCAACCAGGTCGACAACTTGTTGATCGACCGGACGCCGATCAGGTTGACAGCTTGTTGATCATCTCCTGCGTGATCAGGCAGATGCCCTTTTCCGACACGCGGAAGCGCTTGGCGTCGAGCACCGGGTCCTCGCCGACCACCAGCCCTTCCGGGACGTGAACGCCATGGTCGATGACGACGCGCTTGAGGCGGGCGTTGCGGCCGACATGGACGTCGGGCAGCATCACCACCTCTTCCAGCGTCGAGTACGAATTGATGCGCGCGCCGGTGAAGATCAGGCTTCTCTTCAGCGAAGCACCCGAGACGATGCAGTCGCCCGACACGAGCGACGAGACGGCCGAGCCGCGCCTGCCATCCTCGTCATGGACGAACTTTGCCGGCGGCTTCAATTCGGCATAGGTCCAGATCGGCCAATCGCGGTCGTATAGGTCGAGCTCTGGGGTAATGTCGGTGAGGTCGATATTGGCTTCCCAATAGGCATCGACGGTGCCGACGTCGCGCCAGTAGGCCTCGTTCTCGGCGGTCGAGCGCACGCAGGATTTGGCGAAGCGGTGGGCGATCGCCTTACCATGCTGGACGATATAGGGGATGACGTCCTTGCCGAAGTCGCGGCTGGAGCCGGGCTCGGCGGCGTCGCGGCGCAGTTGCTCCATCAGGAATTTTGTCTTGAAGACATAGATGCCCATCGAAGCCAGCGCGAATTCCGGCTTGTCGGGGATGCCGGGCGGATCGGCCGGCTTTTCGACGAAGGCTATGATGTTGTCCTTGCCGTCGACATGCATGACGCCGAAGCCGGTAGCTTCCATGCGCGGCACTTCCAGGCAACCGACGGTGACGTCGGCGTTGGCGTCGACATGCTGACGCAGCATCAGCTCGTAATCCATCTTGTAGACGTGGTCGCCGGCCAGGATCACCATATATTCGGGCCCGTAGGCCTCGATGATGTCGATGTTCTGGTAGACGGCGTCGGCCGTGCCTTCATACCACTGCGTTTCGGAAACACGCTGCGATGCGGGCAGGATATCGAAGCTCTCGTTTCGCTCGGGCCTAAGGAAGTTCCAGCCGCGCTGCAAGTGGCGGATCAGCGAATGCGCCTTGTACTGGGTGGCGACGCCGAGGCGACGGATGCCGGAATTCAGCGCGTTGGAGAGCGCGAAATCGATGATGCGCGTCTTGCCGCCGAAATAGACGGCGGGCTTGGCGCGCCGGTCGGTCAGCTCCTTAAGGCGGCTGCCGCGGCCGCCGGCCAGTACATAGGCCATGGCGTCGCGCGCCAGCGGCTGGGTTCTCTTGAGTTCTGCCATTGTTACCCTCCCAAGTAAGCTGTCCGGATCGCGGCCGGAGCAAGATGCGCTATTATTTGCCTTGGTCCGCGACGAATTCCAGCATGATCGTCGACAGCGGCGGCAACAGCATCGTCGCCGATGTGCCGCCCCCTTCCCCGCGCGCCTCGACCGTACCGCCATTGCCCATGCCGGTGCCGCCATAATCGGCGGCATCGGTGTTGATGATCTCGCGCCATTTGCCCGCGTTCGGCAGCGGCACGCGATAGTTCTCGCGCGGCACCGGCGTGAAATTGGAGATGACGGCGATCGGATTGCCGTCCGGCGCGCTGCGCAGCCAGGCGAAGACCGAGTTTTCCTTGTCGTCGACGATCAGCCAGGAAAAGCCTTCCGGCTCGCAGTCGCGCGCGTGCAGCGCGGGCCGCGAGCGATAAAGGTAGTTCAGATCGCGCACCGTCTGCCAGACGCCGCGATGCGGCGCGAATTCGAGCAGGTTCCAGTCGAGCGCGCGCGCCTCGCTCCACTCGCGGCGCTGGGCGAATTCCTGGCCCATGAACAGGAGCTTCTTGCCGGGATAGCCCCACATGAAGGCGTAGTAGGCGCGCAGCGTGGCAAACTTCTGCCAGTCGTCGCCTGCGATCTTGCCCAGAAGCGTGCCCTTGCCGTGCACGACTTCGTCGTGGGATATCGGCAGCACGAAATTTTCGGAGAAGGCGTAGGTCAGGCCGAAGGTGATGTCGTTGTGGTGGTGCTTGCGGAAGATCGGTTCCTTGGAGAGGTACTCCAGCGTGTCGTGCATGAAGCCCATGTTCCACTTGAAGCCGAAGCCGAGCCCGCCTTCATGGACGGGGCGCGAGACCTTCGGCCATGAGGTCGATTCCTCGGCGATCGTCACCACGCCGGGATGGTGGCCGTAGAGCTCCTTGTTCATTTTCTGCAGGAAGCTGACAGCCTGCAAATTCTCGCGTCCACCCTTCTCGTTGGGGATCCACTCGCCAGCCTTGCGCGAATAGTCGAGGTAGAGCATCGAGGCGACCGCGTCGACGCGCAGACCGTCGACATGGTATTTTTCGGCCCAGAACAGCGCGTTGTTGACCAGGAACGACACCACTTCGCGGCGGCCGAAATTGTAGATCGCGGTGTTCCAATCGGGGTGGAAACCCTGGCGCGGATCGGCATGCTCGTAGAGCGCGGTGCCGTCGAAATGGACGAGCCCGTGCTCATCGACCGGGAAATGCGCCGGAACCCAGTCTAGGATGACGCCGACGCCGGCGCGGTGGGCGCCATCGACGAAACGGGCAAAGCCGTCGGGATCGCCGAAGCGCGCGGTCGGCGCATAAAGTCCGGTTGTCTGATAACCCCAGGACGGGTCGTAGGGATGCTCGGAAATCGGCAGGAACTCGATATGGGTGAAGCCGGTATCAACCACATAGGGGATCAGCCGCGCGGCGAGCTCGTCCCAGGACAGGAAGGTGCCGTCATCGCGGAGCTGCCATGAACCGGCATGGACCTCGTAGATCGACATCGCCTCGCGCCGCGGATCGGCCTTGCGCCAATAGTTGCGATGCGCCTCGTCGCCCCATTGATGCGCGATCGGCGGCGTCGTCACCGAGGCGGTGGCGGGGCGCAGTTCGGATTCGAAGGCGAACGGATCGGCCTTGAGCGGCAGCCGCACGCTATCGGGGCCGATGATCTCGAACTTGTAAGGCTGGCCGGCGCCGATGTCGGGGATGAACAACTCCCAGATGCCGGTGTCGCGGCGGTCGCGCATGGTGTGGCGGCGGCCGTCCCAGTCGTTGAAAGCGCCGACAACGGATACCCGCCTGGCATTGGGCGCCCAGACGGCGAAATGCACGCCGGTCGCGCCCTCATGGTCGATGATGTGGGCGCCGAGCTTGTCGAAGAGCCGCAGATGCGAGCCTTCATTGATGTAATAGTCGTCGAGCGGCCCGAGTACCGGGCCGAAGGAATAGGGATCGGTCAGCCACCATTCGCCGCCGGCATTTTTCGCGTGATAGCGCAGCGGCTGGCGCTTGCGGATCGAAACCTTGCCCTCGAAGAAGCCGGCATCGTCGCGGCGCGAAAGTTCGCCGACTTCCTTGCCGGCCAGCGTGTAGGCGGAGACGAATTCGGCATTGGGCACGAAGCAGCGCGCGACGAAACCTTTGCCGGCTTCATGCACGCCCAGCACCGCAAAGGGATCACCATGCGTTCCGGCGACAATCGCCGCGACATCACCGGCTGGCGCCAGTCCATCCGGCCCGCTTGTCGCAGCGGTCACGCGCGGCTTGCTCATCAGGCGGTGTTCCCTCCCAGGGTACTATTTTGTTGTTCGTGGCCTCATGCAATCACATCAGACGGGCACGTTCCAGATTTCTTTCGCATATTGGCGGATCGTGCGATCGGAAGAGAACCAGCCGGCGCGGGCGACGTTGCGGATAGCGCGCGCGTACCAGTCGGGACTGTTGCGCCACACGGCGTCGACGTCGCGCTGGCAGTCGGCGTAGGAATCGAAGTCGGCGGCCACCATGAACCAGTCGGTCTGATAGAGGCCGTTCATGAGATCGCGGTAACGGTTGGGGTCGTCGGGCGAGAAGACGCCGGACGAAATTGCCGCCACCGCCTGCGCCAGTTCCGGCGACGCCTCGATAACCGCACGCGGATTGTAGCCATTGTTGCGGCGCTCCGCGACTTCAGCGGTGGTCAGGCCGAAAATGAAGATGTTATCGTCGCCGACATGCTCCTTCATCTCGACATTGGCGCCGTCGAGCGTGCCGATGGTCAAGGCGCCATTCATCATGAACTTCATGTTGCCGGTGCCGGACGCCTCCATGCCGGCGGTCGAAATCTGCTCGGAAAGGTCGGCGGCCGGCATCAGCACCTCGGCCAAGCTGACATTGTAGTTCGGCACGAACACCACCTTGAGCAGGCCACGCACCGACGGATCGCCGTTGATGACCTTGGCGACGTCGTTGGCCAGTTTGATGATCAGCTTGGCGTTGTGGTAGCTGGGCGCTGCCTTGCCGCCGAAGATCTTCACGCGCGGCATCCAGTCCCGCTCGGGATGCGAGCGGATCTGGTCGTAAAGCGCGATCGCTTCCAGGATGTTGAGCAGCTGGCGTTTGTATTCATGGATGCGCTTGACCTGGATGTCGAACAGCGCAGACGGGTCGATCCTGATGCCGAGCCGATCGGCGATCAGGTTGGCGAGCCTTACCTTGTTCTGCCGCTTGACGCCGGCAAACTTCTCGCGGAAGGCCGCGTCGTCGGCAAAAGGATCGAGCGCCTTGATGGCCTCGATATTGTCCAGGAAGCGATCGCCGATCGCCTCGCGGGCAAGGCCGGTCAGACCCGGGTTGCACTGGATCAGCCAGCGGCGGGGAGTGATGCCGTTGGTCTTGTTGTTGATGCGGTCGGGATAGAGCTTGTGGAGGTCGGCGAACACCGTCTCCTTCATCAGCTCGGTATGCAGGGCCGAGACGCCGTTGATCGAATGCGAGCCGACGAAGGCGAGATTGCCCATGCGCACGCGGCGATCGCCATTTTCCTGGATCAGCGAAATCCGGGCGATCTGCTCGTCCGAGAACTGGTTGGTGGCGCGGGCTTCGAGCAGCACCTGCGCGTTGATGGCGTACACGATCTGCATGTGGCGCGGCAGCAAGCGCTCGAACAGCGGCACCGGCCAGCTTTCCAGCGCCTCGGGCAACAGCGTGTGGTTGGTGTAGCCGAAGGTGCGCTTGGTGACGTCCCAGGCGAGGTCGAAATCCATGCCGTGGACGTCCATCAAAAGCCGCATCAGCTCCGCCACGGCGACCGCGGGATGGGTGTCATTCAGGTGGATCGCCGCCTTGTCGGGCAGCGACTTCAGGTCGCCATATTGGCTCAGATGCCGCTGGACGATGTCCTGCAGCGAGGCGGTCGAGAAGAAATATTCCTGCCTGAGCCTGAGTTCCTGGCCAGCCACGTGCGAGTCGGCCGGATAGAGCACCCGCGACAGCGCGTCGGCCTTGTTGCTTTCGGCAAGCGCGCCGATGTGGTCGCCGGCATTGAACTTGTCGAGCAGGATCGGGTCGATCGGCATGCCGGACCACAGCCGCAGCGTGTTGACGCGCTTGGCCCGCCAGCCGGCAACCGGCGTGTCGTAGGCGACGGCCAGCACATGCTCGGTCGGCTTCCAGACGTGGCGCTCGAGCCTGCCATCCTTCGAGGTGATCGATTCCACCGAGCCGCCGAAGCCTACCTCGAAGGAGCGCTCGCGCCGCTCGAATTCCCACGGATTGCCGTGGTCGAGCCAGTTCTCCGGCAATTCGACCTGCCAGCCGCCCTGGATTTCCTGGCGGAACATGCCGTTGGCGTAGCGGATGCCATAGCCGTGGGCGGGAATGTCAACAGTCGCCATGCTTTCCATGAAGCAGGCGGCGAGCCGGCCAAGGCCGCCATTGCCAAGTGCCGCGTCCGGCTCGAGGCCGGCAATGAGGTCGAGGTCGACGCCGAGCGAGGACAGCGCCTCGCGCATGTTCTCCATCAGGCCGAGATTGGAGAAGGCGTCGCGCATCAGGCGCCCGATCAGGAATTCGAGCGAGAGATAATAGACCCGCTTTTCTTGCCGGTCGTAGGCTTCCTTGGTCGCCTCCATCCAGTGATCGATGATGCGGTCGCGCACCACCTTGATCGAGGCTGTCAGCCAGTCATAGGGGGTGGCGACGGTGGTATCCTTGCCGACCCGGTATTTGAGCGACATCAAGACTTCTTCGGCGAGCGTCTTGGGGTCGGGATTGTCGAGAACAGGGACTTCGATCGTCATGGCGGATGTCATTTCGCCTCTCGTTCAGTTGGCCTGATCATACCGGCTTTCACCGATCGTCCCAGCCCATCTTAGTGCGTTGCAGCATACATTCAATCGATTTAGGCAATTGGGCGTCAGATCGCGCCCGCGACATTGCGGCGCGATCACGCCGCCAGCACTTCCGGCGGCGCCTTGGCGCCGGTCATGAAAGCGACGGCGTCGGACATTGTATATTGCTTGGGATCGATGACGGCGAGGCGACGGCCCAGGCGGTGGATGTGGATGCGGTCGGCGACCTCGAAGACATGCGGCATGTTGTGCGAGATGAGCACGATCGGCAAGCCGCGCTTCTTGACGTCGAGCATCAGTTCCAGCACGCGGCGGCTTTCCTTGACGCCAAGCGCCGCCGTCGGTTCGTCCATGATGACGACACGGCTGCCGAAGGCCGCCGCGCGAGCGACAGCAACGCCCTGGCGCTGGCCGCCGGAGAGCGTTTCGACCGACTGGTTAATGTTCTGGATGGTCATCAGCCCGAGTTCGGAAAGCTTTTCGCGGGCAATGCGCGACATCGCGGAGCGGTCGAGCCGTCTCAGCCACTGGCCGACAAAACCCGGCTTGCGCAGCTCACGGCCGAGGAACATGTTGTCGGCGATCGACAGCGCCGGCGACAGCGCAAGGTTCTGGTAGACGGTTTCGATACCGGCCAGGCGCGCCTCGATGGGCGAGCGGAAATGCACCTGCTGGCCGTTTAGCTCGATCGTGCCGGAGTCCGGTATGACCGCGCCGCAGAGCGCCTTGACCAGCGTCGACTTGCCGGCGCCGTTGTCGCCGATGACGGCAAGGATCTCGCCCGGCATCAGGTCGAAATCGGCGTTGTCGAGCGCCACCACCCTGCCATAGCGTTTGTTGAGGCCTTTTGCTTGAAGAATGGGCTGCGTGTTCATGCCGAAATCTTCCTGATCCACTGGTCGATCGTGACGGCGAGGATGATGAGGATGCCGACGGTGAACTCCTGCCAGAGCGAGTCGACGCCGGCGAGCGCCAGGCCATTGCGGAAGACGCCGACGATCAGCGCCCCGAACAATGTGCCGACGATCGAGCCGCGGCCGCCGAACAGCGAAGTGCCGCCGATCACCACGGCGGTGATGGCATCGAGGTTGGCGGTCTGGTTGCCGAGCGGGCTTGCCGCGCCGATGCGGCCGATGAGCGCCCAACTGGCGACGGCGCAGATGAAGCCGGCGATCGTATACACGGCAATGTAGACGCCGCGCGTATTGATGCCGGCGAGGCGAGCGGCTTCGTTGTCGTCACCGGTTGCGTAGACATGGCGGCCGAAAGCGGTACGGTTCAACACATACCAGATAATAAAAGCCGTCAGGATCATGGCGACGGCGCCGTAGGTCAGCACGGCACCGCCGCCAAGCCGTATCGTATGGCCGAGCCACTGCAGCAATGGCCCCATCGTCTCGATGTCCTGCGCCCGCACGGTTTCGGAATGGGAGACATAGATGACCATGGCGCCGTAGACGCTCCATGTACCGAGCGTGACGATGAAGGGCGGCAGTTTGATTACAGCCACCAGAACGCCGTTGATCAGGCCACAGACAAGGCCGGTGAGCAGACCAAGCACGAAACTCAACTCGACCGGCACGCCGTAGGTGACGGTCAGCCGACCCATGACAATGGACGACAGCACCATCATCGCGCCGACCGAAAGATCGATGCCCGCGGTCAGGATGACCAGCGTCTGGGCGATGCCGAGAAATGCAATGATGGTGACCTGTTGCAGCACAAGCGAAAGATTGAACGGCGCAAAGAACCGTCCGCCGGCGGCGACCGAGAAAATCAGCACGCCGACAAGCAGAACGATGAACGGGATGGCTGTCGGATATTCGTGCAGGAAGCGCTGCAGGGTCTTGAGAGGCGACCCCCGGTCCTCGTCAAAGCTCGCTACGGACTGTTCGCTGCCGTGAAGGCCGCGCTCGGCTGACACCGAACCGGTTGCGTCGTCGCTCATTTATCCCCTCCCAAAGGATCCCGTGTTTCGGGAAAGGGCGGCTGGAGCCGCCCTTTCGTTGAGTTTAGTCCGTTGTTACGGGTCTTAGGAAGGCATCAGCCCCAGCAAAGTTCCGCGCCCTTCTTGCTGTCGATCGATTCGACGCCTTTGACCGGCTTGTCGGTGATCAGCGTGGCGCCGGTGTCGAAGAACTGCTTGCCGGGGGTCGGCTTCGGCTTCTCGCCAGTCTTGGCGAATTTCTCGATGGCTTCCATGGCCATCGCCGCCATCTTCAGCGGGTATTGCTGCGAGGTCGCGCCGATGACGCCGGCCGCGACGTTCTTGACCCCCGGGCAGCCGCCGTCGATTGACACCACCAGCACCGAGCCGTCATCCTTGCCAGCCGCCTTGAGCGCCTGGTAGCCGCCGGCCGCGGCCGGTTCGTTGATGGTGTACATCACGCTTACGTCCGGGCACTTCTGAAGCAGCGTTTCCATAGCAGTGCGGCCGCCATCCTCGGCGCCGCCGGTCATTTCGTGGCCGCAGATGCGCGCGTCGGACTCGTCGCCGTATTTCTTCGGATCCTTGATGTCGATGCCGAAGCCCTTCATGAAGCCCTGGTCGCGCAGATAGTCGACGGTCGGCTGGTTGGTGGCGAGATCGAGGAACGCGATCTTGGCGCTCGAGGCTTTGTCGCCCAGCGTGCCCTTGGCCCACTGGCCGATCAGCTCGCCGGCCTTGAAATTGTCGGTGGCGAAGGTTGCGTCGGCGGCGTCGATCGGATCGAGCGGCGTGTCGAGCACAATGACCAGAAGGCCGGCGTCGCGCGCCTTCTTGATGGTCGGCACAATCGCGCTGGAATCGCTCGGCACGATGGCGAAGCCCTTGGCGCCGGCCGAGATCAGATTCTCGATAGCGGCGACCTGGCTGTCATTGTCGCCATCGAATTTGCCGGCAAAGGTCTGCAGCGTGAGACCGAGTTCCTTGGCCTTGGCCTGCGCGCCTTCGCGCATCTTGACGAAGAACGGATTGCCTTCGGTCTTGGTGATCAGGCCGACGATGTCGGCCGCATGCGAGGCCGTGGCCATCGCGCCGTAAAAGGCAAGGCCGGCGACGGCCGCCTTCAGTATAGTCCATTTACCCATGATTTCCTCCCAGTGAGCCACCTTGGGCGCCGGCCAACCGGCGCTTGCGGAGCGCTCACTGAAGTTCTCCCAGTGTGAGCGCAATGTCAAAAAGACACCACTCCGCAACCGCTGTCAATAATTAAATCACTCTTATTTATTATTGACACTCTTGCGTTGTTCACTCATTCTGAACGAAAAGCACAAAAGGTAAAACGACGGGAGGATCAGGGTGGAGACCGGCATTGCCAGGCACGGTTCGCCCGAGGCTTTGGAGAGCCGGCTGCATCGCGGCACCAACCAGAGCGGCATGCGCGACCACAATGAGCGGCTCGTGCTTTCCCTGGTGCGCCAGCACGGCAGCCTCGCGAAATCCGACATTGCGCGCATGACCGGCCTGTCGGCCCAGACCGTGTCGGTGATCATGCGCGAGCTCGAGGAAGACAAGCTCCTGGTTCGCCAGGCGCCGATGCGCGGCAAGATCGGCCAGCCCTCGATCCCGATGGCGCTCAACCCGGAAGGCGCCTTCTTCATCGGCCTCAAGATCGGCCGACGCTCAGCCGAGCTGGTGTTGATCGATTTCCTCGGCAATGTGCGCGCCATGCTGCAGAATTCCTACCGCTATCCGGCGCCGCGCGAGACGGTCGAATTCGTCACCGAGGGCATCAAAAAGATGCGCGCCGAGCTGACACCGGCGCAGGACAAGCGCATCGCCGGTCTCGGCATCGCCATGCCGTTCGAACTGTGGAACTGGGCCGACACAGCCGGCGCGCCGCGCGACGTCATGGATGAATGGCGCCACCGCGACATCCGCGCCAACATCCAGGCGCAGTGTGACTTTCCGGTCTATCTGCAGAACGACGCGACGTCGGCCTGCGGAGCCGAGCTGGTCTTCGGCCGGGCCGGCGGCGCGCGCGATTTCGTCTATTTCTACATCGGCGCCTTTGCCGGCGGCGGCATCGTGCTCAACGGCCGGCTCTACAGCGGACCGAAAGGCAACGCAGGCGCACTGGGCTCGATGCCAGTGCCCGGACCAGACGGCAAGCCGGCGCAGCTCATCGACGTCGCCTCGATCGCCATGCTGGAAAAGGCGCTGTCGGCCAGGGGCATAGACGGCTCCTATCTGTGGACCTCGCCGCAGGAATGGGGCGAGATCGGCGCCGATCTCGACGACTGGATCGCCAGTGCGGCGAGCGCGCTCGCCTATGCCATCGTCGCCGCCTCTTCGGTCATCGATTTCGAGGCTGCGGTGATCGACGGCTGGATGCCGCTGGCCGTCCGCCACCGGCTGGTCGACGCCGTCACCGAGGCGATCGCCCGTATCGACGCGGAAGGGTTGAAATTGCCCATCGTGCGCGAGGGCACCGTCGGCATCCATGCGCGCGCGCTGGGCGGCGCCAGCCTGCCGCTTTCCGAGCGTTTCCTCATCGGGCCGCACACCGCCGGGGGCGCCTGACCATGCTGATCGGCATTCCGTCGCTGCTCGGGCCCGAGTTCCTGGCGACACTGCGGGCCATGGGCCATGGCGACGAGATCGCCATCGTCGATGGCAATTATCCCGCCGAGGAACAGGCGCGGCGGCTGATCCGCGCCGACGGCCACCATATCATCGCGGTGCTCGACGCCGTGCTTGCGGTGCTGCCGGTGGACGACGCCGTGCCGCAGGCGCTGTTCCGCGCCTCGGTGAAGGGCGACCCTACACTCGCCGACCCCGTGCATCATGAAATGGAAGATGTGTGCGCCAGGCGCGCGCCGGGCCACAAGGTGGTTGCGCTGGCCGGACCCGACTTCTATGCACGCGTCAAGGCCGCGCACGCTATCGTGGCGACCAGCGAACCCAGGCTTTTTGCCAACATCATCATCCGCAAGGGCGTGATCCATCCGCCGGAGACCGACAAGACATGATCCTTTGCTGTGGCGAAGCCCTGATCGACATGCTGCCGCGCACGACGACCGAGGGTGAAGCCGCCTTCGCACCCTATGTCGGCGGCGCGGTGTTCAACTCGGCGATCGCGCTCGGACGTCTGGGCGCGCCGGCGGGCTTCTTCTCCGGCCTCTCCTCGGATCTGTTCGGCGGCCAGTTCCGCGACGCGCTGGGGGCAAGCAAGGTAAGCTCGACCTACGCGCACACCTCGCCCAGGCCGACGACGCTCGCCTTCGTGAAGCTCACCAACGGCCAGGCGACCTACACCTTCTATGACGAGAACACCGCAGGCCGCATGCTGACCATCGAGGATCTGCCGAAGCTCGGCACCGAGATCGAGGCGATGCTGTTCGGCGCCATCAGCCTGATCTCGGAGCCGGCCGGATCGGCCTATGAGGAATTCATGCGGCGAGAGCGCGAAGCCCGTGTGATGATGCTCGACCCCAACATCCGGCCGAACTTCATTCCCGACAAAGCCAAGCATCTCAGGCGCATCCGCGAGATGATGGCGATGGCCGACATCGTCAAACTCTCGGACGAAGACCTCAAATGGTTCGACGAGGCGGGTACGCATGAGGACGTGGTGCGCAACTGGCTGGACCGCGGGCCCAAGCTGATCGTCGTCACCCATGGCAGCGAAGGCGCCGTCGGCTACAGCAAGGCGCACAAGGTCACGGTGATGCCGCAGAAGGTGAAGGTCGTCGACACGGTCGGCGCCGGCGACACTTTCAATGCCGGCATCCTGGCCTCGCTGCACGAGCAAGGCCTGCTCACCAAGGCGGCGATCGGCGATCTTCCCGAGGACGCGATCCGCAAAGCGCTGGAGCTTGGCGCCAAGGCGGCAGCCGTGACGGTTTCGCGGGCTGGCGCCAACCCACCCTGGCGCCACGAGATCGGCTGATCGAACGCCGAGAGGCCCGCTACAGCCGATCACTTTATGTTTCCAAAGGCAGGAACGACGCGATATAAAGCGTTGAAAATGCTCGCGGAAGCTTGGATTTCCGGCATCCCAGGCCGATATGCCGGCAAACAGCGGTAACAGGCTGCGACACATAGGCAATTTGCCTCGGACCCGGCCGGCTTTCTCAGCCGCGCCAAGTCTGGTACCAGCGGGCCGGTTTATTGGAGCGACGTGCGTCCGCCCGGTCGCACAGAAGTACGCTCCAAGACTTCGTGAATCCATTTTGAGGCCGACATGCAGTTCATCGATCTTGGCGCGCAGCGCGAACGAATCCGCGACCGGCTCAAAGCCGCCATCGACACCGTCGTCGAGGAAGGCCGCTATATCCTGGGACCCCAGGTCACCGAATTCGAAAACAAGCTTGCGGCCTATATCGGCGTCAAGCATGTCGTGGCCTGCGCCAACGGCACCGATGCCCTGCTGTTGCCGCTGTTTGCCGCCGGCATCGGCCCGGGCGACGCGGTGTTCGTGCCGAGCTTCACCTTCGCCGCTACCGCCGAAGTGGTGGCGCTGGCCAAGGCCGAGCCGGTCTTCGTCGACGTCGACCGGAGCAGCTACAACATCGACATCGCCAGCCTCGAGGCGGCGATCGAGATGGTCAAGAAGGAAGGCCGGCTAAAGCCGAAGGCGATCATCCCGGTCGACCTGTTCGGGCTTTCCGCCGACTACGAGGCGATCATGGCGATCGCCAAGCGCGAGAACCTTCTGGTGATCGAGGACGCGGCCCAGTCGATGGGCGGTTCGGCCGATGGCACGATGTGCGGCGCCTTCGGCCATGTCGGCTCGACCAGCTTCTATCCGGCCAAGCCGCTCGGCTGCTATGGCGACGGCGGCGCGATGTTCACCAATGACGGCGCCTTGGCCGACAAGCTCAGGTCCTTCGCCTTCCACGGCAAGGGCGAGACGCAGTACGACAATGTGCGCGTCGGCATCAATTCGCGCCTCGACACGCTGCAGGCGGCGATCCTGATCGAGAAGCTCGCCATCATCGAGGACGAGATGGTGGCGCGCCAGGTGGTTGCCGACCGCTATGCCGCCGGCCTCGGCGATATCGTCAAGGCGTCGCGCAATCTCGGTCACGGCCGCTCGGCCTGGGCGCAATACGCCATCGAAACGCCGAAGCGCGACGGGCTGAAGGCGCATCTCGGCGAAAAGGGCATTCCGTCGGTGATCTACTATGTGAAGCCGCTGCACGAGCAGGTGGCCTACAAGGACTACCCGCGCACCCCGACCGGCCTTGCCGTCTCGGAGGAACTGCCCAAGCAGATCCTCTGCTTGCCGATGCACGCCTATCTCAGCGAAGCGGATCAGGACCGGATCATCGAGACGATCCGCAATTATATCGGGTCGAATTCGGCGCATGTAGCGGCAGCTTAGGTCTGAAAGGTCGGCGCCAGGCACCTCCTCTGTCCTGCCGGACATCTCCCCTCAAGGGGAGATTGGCAGTTTCCGCGCCGCGCTCACTCTTTCATTGTTGAAAGTTGGCGAAAGCCGGCGTGACATCTGATCTCCCCTTGAGGGGGAGATGTCCGGCAGGACAGAGAGGGGCGCTGTCCCGCCAGCATCAGTAATTAGCGACGCTGCGACGACGCCCTCTTCCCCGTTGCAATGAAATGCGGATTGGCGAAATCGCTGTCGCTCGCCTGGTTGCGCTTGCCGTAGACCAGCGGCTCGCCGTCCAGTGTTCGGGTCATGCCACCGGCGGCGCGCAGCACGGCATCGCCCGCCGCCGTATCCCATTCCATGGTGCGGCCGAAGCGCGGATAGACGTCGGCCTCCGCGGCGGCAAGCAGGCAGAATTTCAGCGACGAGCCGACCGAGACGATCTCGGCGGCGCCGAGGTCGCGGATGAAGGCATCGGTTTCCGGCGTGTTGTGCGAGCGGCTGGCGACAACGGCGAGCGGCGTGGCCGCTGCCCGCACGGCGATCGGCCGGTGGCCGGTAATGCGATAATCGGCGTCAACCTCAAGGGCCTCGGCCTTGCCCGGCCGCCCGTTGAAGAAACGCCCGGTGCAAGGCGCGTAGACGACGCCCACTTCCGGCACGCCATGGCGCACCAGCGCGATGTTGACGGTGAAGTCGGTGCGCCGGTTGACGAATTCCTTGGTGCCGTCGAGCGGGTCGATCAGGAAGAAGGCGCCGTCGAGATCGGGCGTCGCGACGCCCGCCGCAACCTCCTCTTCGGCCACGCATGGAATGCCCGGATAGGCGGCGCGCAGGCCGGCGAGGATGATCTTCTCGCTTTCGCGGTCGGCTTCCGTCACCGGCGAAGAATCGGCCTTGCTGTCGACCGCGCAGCCCTCATGGAAGACGCGCATCACTTCGCGCCCGGCGTCGAGCGCCAGCCGCTCGAACACGCCGAGCATGGCTTCGTCGTCGATTCCGCCGCCATTGTCGTACTGGTCCTCGGCAATGTCGCGCTCATCCAGCCAATGCTCCAAGGCTTCCGCCATCTCTTCCGGCTTCTTGCCGAGCGTCCTCAGATGGATTTCCGGGTTCAGCGGCGCTTCATAAGGCGAATCGACGCCGGTGAAGTTCTTGATCTCGCCGCTCAGAGCGCGCGCGTAAAGCCCCTTCGGGTCACGGCGGGCGCATTCCTCGAACGGCGTGTCGACGAACACCTCGACGAACTCACCCTCGGCCATCAGTTCGCGCGCGACGCGCCGCTCGGCGGCGAAGGGCGAGATGAAGGAGACGATGACGATCAGGCCGGCATCGGCCATCAGCTTGGCCACCTCGGCGACGCGGCGGATGTTTTCCACACGGTCGGCGTCGGTGAAACCGAGATCGCGGTTCAAGCCGTGACGGACGTTGTCGCCATCGAGGATGTAGGTATGGCGTCCCGACGCGAACAGCTTCTTCTCGAACAGATTGGCGATGGTCGACTTGCCGGAGCCGGAGAGCCCGGTGAACCAGAACACGGCCGGGCGCTGGTTCTTCAGATCGGAACGGCCGCGCTTGCCGACATCGAGCGACTGCCAGTGGATGTTTTCGGCGCGCCGCAGCGAATGCAGGATCATGCCGGCGCCGACGGTGGCGTTGGTGATACGGTCGATCAGGATGAAGGCGCCGGTGGTGCGGTTCTCGCCGAAGGCATCAAAGGCGATCGGCGCGCGCGTCGAGATGTTGCAGATGCCGACTTCGTTCATCTCGAGCGACTTCGCCGCCTCGCGGGCGAAATCGTTGACGTTGACGCGGTATTTCAGATCCGTGACGGTTGCGCTGGTCTGGTCGGTCTCGGTGCGCAGAATGTAGGAGCGGCCAGGCAGCAACGCCGCCTCGTCGAACCAGACGATGTTGGCGGCGAACTGGTCGGCGACCTGCGGCCGCGCCGCCAGCGAGACCAACATGTTGCCTCTGGAAACCTCGACCTCGTCATCGAGCACGAGCGTGATCGCCTGGCCGGCAACCGCCCGTTCAAGGTCCCCGCCCTGCGCGACGATGCGTTTCACCCGCGAGGCCTTGCCGGACTTGGCGACGACCACCTCATCGCCCCGCGCGACCGAGCCGGACGCGATGGTGCCGGCAAAGCCGCGGAAATCGAGATTGGGCCGGTTCACATACTGCACCGGGAAGCGGAACGGCAGTTCGACAGCCGCTTCATCGACCGAGACCGTTTCCAGATGCTCGATCAGCGACGGCCCGGAATACCAGGGCGTGCGCTCGGAGCGGCTGGTGACGTTGTCGCCGAAGCGCGCCGACATCGCGATCGGCGCGATGCTGACGAAGCCGAGCTCTTTTGCGAACTCGCCATAGTCGGCGACGATCTGGTCGAACACCGCCTTGTCGAAACCGACAAGGTCGATCTTGTTGACGGCCAGCACGATGTGGCGGATGCCGAGCAGCGAGGCGATGATCGAGTGGCGCCGGGTCTGGCGCAGCACGCCCTGGCGCGCGTCGATCAGCACGATGGCGAGATCGGCGGTCGAGGCGCCGGTCGCCATGTTGCGGGTGTACTGCTCGTGGCCGGGCGTGTCGGCGACGATAAACTTGCGCTTGGGCGTGGCGAAGAAGCGGTAGGCGACGTCGATGGTGATGCCCTGCTCGCGTTCGGCCTCCAGACCGTCGACCAGCAGCGCGAAATCGATATCGTCGCCGGTGGTGCCGTGCTTGCGCGAGTCCTTCTCGAGCGCGGCAAGCTGGTCCTCGAAGATCTGCTTGGTGTCGGAGAGCAGACGGCCGATCAGCGTCGACTTGCCGTCGTCGACCGAACCGCAGGTGAGGAAGCGCAGCAGCGACTTCCTTTCCTGCGCGGCCATGTAGTCGCGGATCGAATCGGTCGGGGCGAGGCTCTTGGCCATGATGTGGCGCATTCTCAGAAATAACCCTCGCGCTTCTTCTTTTCCATCGAGCCCGCCTCGTCGCGGTCGATGAGTCGGCCCTGGCGCTCGGAGGTGCGGGCGGTCAGCATCTCGCCGACGATCGCTTCCAGCGTGTCGGCTTCGGAGTCGATGGCGCCGGTCAGCGGGTAGCAGCCAAGCGTGCGGAAGCGCACCAGCCGGTTCTCGATTGTCTCGCCGGGGCGCAGCTGCATACGGTCATCGTCCTTCATGATCAGCATGCCGTCACGTTCGACCACCGGCCGCTCCTTGGCGAAATAGAGCGGCACGATCGGGATGTTTTCCTGCAGGATGTACTGCCAGATGTCGAGCTCGGTCCAGTTCGACAGCGGGAAGACGCGAATCGACTCGCCCGGCGCGATGCGGGTGTTGAAGATCTTCCACATTTCCGGCCGCTGGTTCTTCGGGTCCCAGGCGTGCTGGGCGTTGCGGAAGGAGAAGATGCGCTCCTTGGCGCGCGACTTCTCCTCGTCGCGGCGCGCACCACCGAAGGCCGCGTCGAAGCCGTATTTGTCGAGCGCCTGGCGCAGCGCCACCGTCTTCATCACATGGGTGTGGGTGTTGGAGCCATGGTCGAACGGATTGATGCCGTCGCGCACGCCGTCCTCGTTGACATGGACGAGCAGGTCGAAACCGAGCTTCTGCGCCATCTGATCGCGAAAGGCGATCATCTCGCGGAACTTCCAGGTGGTGTCGACATGCAGGAACGGGAAAGGCGGCTTGGCGGGGTAGAACGCCTTTATCGCCAGATGCATCAGCACCGAGGAATCCTTGCCCACCGAATAGAGCATCACCGGCTTGGAAAAAGAAGCCGCGACCTCCCGGAAGATGTGGATGGATTCGGCCTCGAGCCGCTGCAGATGCGTAAGCGCGATGTTCATGGACTGTTGAGCATTCTCTCGTGCCGCCGAACGAAATCTTGCGTTTTGGGGCGAAAGCCGTACGCCGGGCCAGGTTCGATTGGGACAATCTGTTTCGTGCAGGCGTTCTAACAGATCGGTACCGCCGATAACAATGCAAGACGCGTGTGGAGCATCATGGTTTGGGAACGAATTTTCCAACCAAACCCGTCGCGACGAAAAATCTTACCTGCGGATCGAAATATCTACCGGCCAGGGAAGAACCGTTGCCTCCAGCGGGTTACAGGATTTCCGCGGCACCGGTTTTTTTACCTGAACATCCACCCGCTGGCCTATCGCGGATCGACGTCAACCGCTAATAGGGGCTTGGGAACGGGGCAAGGCAGGATCGACGCAAACCATGGAGCAGCATCGGCTGGCTTCGTGGGTTGCGGACAATCTGGAAGATTGCGAAGCAAGGCATTGAACCCGCTTACATCGCTCCGGCGCTATCTCACGCCCGCACAAATCAATATCTATTTCTCGATCGTCTGTTTCTTCTCGCCGCCGGTGCTCGGCTCGCTGGTGAGCGTCACCTTCAACGGCGCCGCGGTATGGTCGGCGCTGCTGCTGGCTGCAAAACGGCGGCGTCTGAACATCGACCGGCCGATGCTCGCGCTGACGATAGCGATCTATGCCTATTGCGCGGCGATGGTGTTGGCCGCGATCGTCAACGGCACGCTCAAGGACGATCTGCGGTTGTTCCTGCCGCTGATCACCCTGGTCTTCTTCCCGATCTCCTATTCGACCTGGAGCATTACGGACAAGAACGCGCTGGCGCGCATCGCCGTGCTGGCGAGTGCCGCGGCCTGCTTCGGCGCGCTGGCGCTTGCGGTCGTCCAGTATTACTGGTTTGGCATCAGGCCCGAAGGCGGCGCCGGAAATGCGATCGTGTTCGCGACGGTTGCCTGCCTTGCCGTCATGATGTGCCTGGCGGGCGCCCTGGTAGGAATCGAAAAGCGTTGGCTGCCGCTGGCTGTCGCGGCCTTCGGCGGAGCCACTTCCGTCATCCTTTCGGGATCGCGCACGATCTGGCTGGCCATGCTGGTCGCCGGTGTTGCCGTCCTTCTCGTCAACCGCCGAGGGCTCACGCGTGCCCAGCTGGTGCGTATCGTGGTGATTGTCGGCGCGGTCTGCCTGGTGATCGCTGCAATCGGTTTCCCGGTGATCATGAACCGCACCGATTTCATGATCAACGACCTGGACGCGCTGAACGCTACAGGCGACCACTCGACCGCGATCGGCTTTCGCGTGGCGATGTGGGAGATCGGCCTCAGCGCGTTCCGCGAGGCGCCGATTTTCGGTCATGGCATCTCCGCCAGCCGGGACCTGATGAAGCAGGGATTTCACGACCGGTTCGGCCTCGATGCCGGCTTCAGCCACTTCCACAACGGCTTTATCACCGCGCTGGTGGAGGCCGGCCTGCTGGGGGCGCTGGCTCTTGCCGCGATCTTCATCGTTGCCGCCTGGAACGCGGCAAGGGTGCTGCGGCTCAGCGCCGTTCCGGTGGAGCGGTTCGGTGCGACGATGATCCTCGTCACCGTCATCACCTACCTCGTCGGCGGCATGACCGGCATTGTTGTCGGCCATGACATCCTCGACGCGACGCTGATGGTGTTCCTGATTTCAGGGACCTACCTTGCATCCGGGCGCACTGTGGCGCCGACCGGGAGAAGCGCGCCCGCGATCCTGCCGGGCGCCAGCCGGCAACCATGAAGGTCCTGGTCACCGGCGCGACGGGCTTCGTCGGGCGCCAGGCGGTCAGCCGGCTGCGCGCGGCCGGCTTAGACATACGGGCCGCCTCCCGCCAACCGCAACGACTGGCGGGCGCGGACGATGCGGTCGTGCTGCCCGGCGTCGATGCGCCGGACGCAGCCTTCCTGGCGCTGATGCAGGACGTTTCGCATGTCGTTCACTGCGCGGCCCTCAACAACGACCGGCGCGCCAGCGACGCGGATTACATGGCGGCAAACGCAACCCTGACCGGAAGGCTGGCCCAGGCAGCGGCGGCATGCATCGGCGGGCGCTTCGTTTACTCTCTTCGATCCGCGCTGTCGCAGGCCCAGGCTTCAGCGGCACCATCGACGAGGCCACGCCCGCAGTCCCGCAGGACGCCTATGGACGTTCCAAGCGCGAGGGCGAGATCGCGATATTGGCGGCCTTTGCGGCGGCCGGACGCGCCGATGCAACGGTGCTGCGGCTGCCACCGGTCTATGGCGAAGGCATGAAGGGCAACATGGCGGCGCTCATGCGGCTTGCCGATACCGCCTTGCCGCTGCCCAGCGGCGCGTTGACCGGCGTCCGCTCGCTGATATCGGCCGACGCGGTGGCGGACGCGGTATTGCATATGCTGACGACGCGGACACCGCCCCATTCGGTCTATGCCGCGAGCGATTCCGCGCCAGTCGCGATGTCTGAGATCGTGATTGCGTTCCGGCAAGGTTTTGGCCGTCCGCCGCGCCTCCTTCCCATGTCACCGCCGCCGCTTCGGCTGGCAGCAAGCCTGCTTGGCAAGCGAGCGTCATGGCAGGCCCTTTCCGCAAGCCAGATTTGCGATGCGTCGCTGCTGGCATCGGAAGGCTGGAAACCCGAAGCCGATACGCACGGCCGGCTCCGCCAGCTGGCGCGTAACGCCGCTCAGCTGCGATAGAACGTGCCGAGCAAGATCTTGAGGTCCAGGCCCATGGAAGCCGCCTTGAGGTAGGCGGCATCGGTCTCGGCGCAAAGCTTCGGATCCGACATATCGATGCCCTTGATCTGCGCAAGCCCGGTGATGCCCGGCAGCGCGGTGAGCACGCCCAGTTGCCGGCGCCGCTCGATCAGTTCGGTCTGCGTCGGCAGACAGGGGCGCGGGCCGACAAGGCTCATCTCGCCCTTGAGCACGTTCCAGAGCTGCGGCAGCTCGTCGATCTTGGTTGCGCGCAGCACCTTGCCGATCGCGGTGACCGAATTGGCCGGCGCCTGGTGGGTGGGCAAGGACGGCGTTTCGCGATGCATCGTGCGCAATTTGCGGCAGACAAACAAAGCCCCATCCCGGCCGACGCGGACTTGCGAGAAGATGGCGGGGCCGGGTGAGGTCGCGCGGATTGCCAGCATCGCGACAAGCAGAGCCGGAGCCGTCACCAGCAGCACCGGAGCCGCGATGGCCAGATCGAGAACGCGCTTGGCCGCCACGATCAGATCCAGCGCCGCAGGACGGCACGATAAAGGCCCAGTGTTCCCAGCAACGTCTGCCGGTAGACGCCGCTTTGGCGGAGCAGGCTGAAGCGTGTCAAAAAGTTGCCCTGGCGCGCGCTGGTGAACAGGGAGAGACAATGCTCCGCATCGCTCGTCAGCAGGTCGCGGTTGACGGCCAGACCGTGCAGATTGGCATCGATCCAGGCGACGAACTGGCCGCTGCGCAGGCGCTCGATCCTGGAAAGCCTCGCCTTCCATGGGACATTGGCGCCGACAAGATTTGTCCCGTGCTGGCGGTATCTCACCAGCGGCCTCGGCTCGTAACGGATCTTGCCTCCACCAGCGGCAACGATGAGATAAGCCCACCAGTCGTGGCCGATGAAGTCGGTCCTGGCAGACGCTTTCGCGAGAAGGTCGCGCGCCGCGCGGTTGAGCAGCATGGTGTTGCCGCCGGCAATGCTCTGCACCAGCGCGTTACGGAACGAAGGCGGGTGCGGGAAGAGCGGAGAGTAACCGGCCGCCCGGCCGGTCTCGGAAATTGTCGTTGTGCGCGAGCAGAACAAAAGCGGCGTCTCGGCATCCTGGGTTTCTATCCAGTGGATGGCGCTCCTGAGCCGATCAGGTTCCCAGACGTCATCCTGATCGCAAAAGGCATAATAGCCGGCTTCTATGCAAGGATTTATGGTCATGGAACGGAAATTGGCGGCGAAACCCTGTCGCGGGCCGTCAACCAATGTAAGGCGCCCCTTCTTCTATCGGCTCCGCCATGCTTCGACGATGGATATCGTGCCATCGGTCGAACCATCGTCGGAAACCCACAGGTCGATCCGGGGCCAGGACTGCGCTGCCAAGGTTTCCAACTGCTCATTGATAAATGCCGCGCCGTCCTTCGTGCCCAGAAGAACGGCCACACACTGGTCTTGTGTCACGACTTGTAATCGCCCGCGCGCGATATTCCCGCATGCTAAAATAACGGCAATGCATGGGCAAGACTAAGCGGGGCGGTTTCAATTTCATGAAAACAGTAAACCACACCAGCGGGCGGCAAACCGCTCCAATTGCCTTGTTTTGACGCAGTTTCAAACAAAAAACCGCTCGCGACTTTTTCTGGGATTGTTTCTAGGCTGTCTGGCTCGCCGCTTTCGGCACCTCTCGCTCGGGTGCGTCCAGCACGTCATGCAATTGCGCCAGCACCGCGAGAGCCGTTGCCTTGTCCTGGTCGCGCATAGCCGCTTGCAGAGCCGTCAACCCGACCTGGATCTTTGACCATCCCACCACCTCGCTCCTTAGGCCGAAAATCTTGGCGATGTCGAGCTTGACGACCTCCTCGTTCTCACCGTGCAGTGTCTCGTGCAGCTTCTCGCCCGGCCTGACCCCGGTGAAGCGGATCGGGATGTCGGTGTAGGGAGATTTGCCGGCCATGCGGATCATCGTCTCCGCGACTTCGAGGATCGGCACCGGCTTGCCCATGTCGAGCATGTAGATGGCGTAGTCATCCTTGCCCGGCCGCCGCTCGGCGTCGGCGGCCGACATGATGACGAGGTCGACGGCCTCGGCAACGGTCATGAAATAGCGGGTCATGCGCCGGTCGGTGATGGTGACCGGGCCGCCAGCCTCGATCTGGGTCTGGAAGATGGTTGCCACCGAGCCGTTGGAGCCAAAGACATTGCCGAAGCGCACGGCGATGAATTTGGTGCCGGGAGGACGGTTGCCATTGTCATGGCCGTTAGGCCCGCCGCCATTCGATCCAGGCGCCGCATGCACCTCATGCAACGCGGCGACGATCTGCTCGGCTGCCCGCTTGGTGATGCCGAGCACGGACGTCGGGTCCACCGCCTTGTCGCTGGAAATGAGCAGGAACTGCGGAACGCCGCATTTGGCGGCGACCTCGGCGCAAGCGAGCGTGCCGAAAACGTTGGTCTCGATCGCCGCTTCCCAGTTCTCTTCCAGGATAGGCACATGCTTTAGCGCCGCGGCGTGGAAAATGATGGCCGGCTTGAACTCCCCGACGACACGCATCATCTGGCGGCGATCGGTGACGTCGACGATACGGCTGGTCAGCCGGTTGCGTTCCTTGTCGTCGACCAGCTGGTCGAGCTGAAAAATGCCGAACTCGGAATTGTCGGCCACCAGCACTGCCTCGGCGCCGAGCTCGAGCGAACGTTTGACAAGCACGCGGCCGATGGAGCCGGCGCCGCCGGTAACAAGGACGCGCTTGCCGTCGACGAAAGCGCCGATGCGATCGAGATCGGTGGCAACGGCCGAGCGGCGCATGATCGTTTCCATCTCGATCTTGTCGAGGACCAGCTTGCCGCCCTGCCCCAGCTCGGAAAGACCGGAAAACTGGACGACCGTGATGCCGCTGTGGCGCGCGACGCGCACCAGCTCGGCATAGTCCTCGATGTCGCGCTCGGCGCCCTTGCCAAAGATGACGAGGTCGAGGTTCATCGTTCCCTTGACGTATTCTTCCAGCACCTCGACCAGGCGTGGCCTGACCGCAACCACGGGAACGCCGTGGATCTGCGTGCCGAGCGGCGCATCGCTTTCGGTCGCCATGATGCCGGCGATGGCATATTCCACCGGCAGGGCCGTGCGGGTGAAGCGAACGATGACGTCAGCCTCGCTCAGCAGACCGACGAACAACGCCTGCCTGATCGGCGCCTCGCCTGGAGCCCGGCGCAGGATGCGCCAACTCGCGCCGTCGCGCAGGAACCGGTAATAAAGCCTCGGCGCCGAAATGATGGTGAAGGAGACAAGGAAAAAGACGATGAACTGGCGTTCGTTAAGGCCGGCGACGGGCTGGAAGAAGACGCGGAAGGCGAGCGAGGTCAAATAGAGGACCACGGTCAGAATGCCGCAGCCCTTCAGGATGTTGAAGAAGTCGGGCGTGGAGGCAAAGCGCCAAACGGTGTTGTAGAGGCCGCAAGAAAGGAACAGCAGATGGGCGACGAGGACGATGATCGCCCAGCAGGCCAGTCCACCGTTGGAGAAAGCATCGAATGAGAGGTGTGACTGCGACAGAATCAGGCTAAGCGCCACGGCAATCAGGACCATGACGAGATCCTGGATCATGATGATGGCGCGCCGCATCTTCGGTCGGAGTCCCGATACGGCTTCTACATAGGACGTCATAGGGTTGCACTGAACTCCAGGCGCGGGACTTAGCCATCAGAAAAGTGCCGAATCAAATATTGACCGTCACCACTCTAGATTGCAAATCCCCGATCCCCTTACCCCGCAACCGCAATAGCGCGGAGTCGGGCGTATCGCCAGAGGTTTTTGTGCATATTCCATCGCACGACGATGATTTGTACGACACCGAACGAGCCGGGACTCGACCATGGGCCGCCTTAGACAGGCGCCGATGCGCTGTCGCCTTGCCATTGTGCTGGTCGTAAGCTGATTGAGCGACTGGAGCAGCACCGGCGCCTTGATCCGTTTAGAAACGCCGGAGTCTGCCAGGCGCCCTGGCTTTCTAGCGTCAATCCGGTTCTTTCACCAGACGGGCAACGACCATCTCGGTCGCCGCCCGCCAGTCCGGCGCGGTCCAGCCGAAGGCGGCGGCGAATTTGGCGCTCGACAGCCGCGAATTGGCCGGGCGCCTTGCTTTGGTCGGGTAATCGGCAGTCGCGATGTCGCGGACCCTGGCGTGTGGTCCGCCAAGAGCCCGGCTGGTGTCCAGGATGTGGCGGGCAAAGCCGCTCCAATTGGTCTCCCCGGTGCCGGCCAGGTGATGGATGCCGAAGGCGGTGTCCTTGCCCTCGACCAGCATGGCGGCCGCGTGCAGGATCGCATCTGCAATATCGAGCGCCGATGTCGGATTGCCCCATTGGTCGGCGACGATCGACAGCTCGTCGCGGTCGGCGGCAAGCCTCAGCATGGTCTTGACGAAATTCTTTCCGAACGGGCTGTAGACCCAGGCAGTGCGCAGGATGATGTGGCGCGGATTGGCCGCCGCAACCGCCGCTTCGCCGGCGAGCTTGGAGGCGCCGTAGACGCCGAGCGGCGCCGTCGGGTCGCTCTCGACATAGGCGCTGTCCTTGGCGCCGTCGAAGACATAGTCGGTCGACAGATGAATGACCGGGACGCCGAGCCGCGCGGCGGCCTCGGCGACCTTGCCGGCGCCGACGGCGTTGACGGCAAAAGCCAGTTCCTTCTCGTCCTCGGCCTGGTCGACGGCGGTGTAGGCGGCGGCCGAAACGACGATGTCGGGATTTGCCGCCTCGAGCGCGGCGAACACCATCTCGGGCCGCGTCAAGTCGAACGCCGGCCGGCCAACGGCGACAACCTCGACATCACGGCGGTTGCGCCCCAATTCGAGCAGACTGGCGGCAACCTGCCCTTCGCGTCCGGTGACGGCAAGCCTCACGCGGCCCCCTTGCGGCCTTCCGTCGAGGCTCCGCCCAACCGCTCGCCGGCGTAGCGCTGCTCACGGATCGGGCCCCACCACCATTTGTTGTCGAGGTACCAGCCGACGGTTCTTGCCAGGCCGCTGTCGAAACTCTCACGCGGAGCCCAGCCGAGTTCGCGCGCAATCTTCGACGCATCGATCGCATAGCGGCGATCATGGCCGGGGCGGTCGGTGACAAAGGCGATCAACTCGCGATGGCTCTTGCCGCCTATGCGCGGCCGCCTTTGGTCGAGCAGATCGCAGATCGTCTCGACGACGCCAAGATTGGTGCGTTCGGAATTGCCGCCGACATTGTAACTCTCGCCCGGCTGCCCTTTCGTGGCGACGAGTTCCAGGGCCCGCGCATGATCCTCGACAAACAGCCAGTCGCGAACATTGGCGCCGGCGCCATAAATCGGCAGCGGCTTCTCGTCGAGCGCATTGAGGATGACCAGCGGGATCAGCTTTTCGGGAAAATGGTAGGGGCCGTAATTGTTCGAACAATTGGAGAGAACCACGGGCAAGCCGTAGGTCTCGTGCCAGGCCCGCACCAGGTGGTCGGACGCCGCCTTCGAGGCCGAATAGGGTGAGGACGGCGCATAGGGCGTCTCCTCGACGAACATGCCGCCGTCGAAAGGCAGATCGCCGAACACCTCGTCCGTCGAGACATGGTGGAAGCGAAACCCGGCCTTGCGGTCGTCCGACAGGCCGCGCCAGTATTCCAGCGCGGCATTCAAGATGCGGTAGGTGCCGACGATGTTGGTCTCGATGAAAGCGCCCGGACCGTCGATCGAACGGTCGACATGGCTCTCGGCGGCGAGGTTCATGACGACATCGATGTCGTCCCGGCGCAGGATTTCGAGAACTGTGCGTTCGTCGCAGATGTCGGCCTGCTCGAAACGATAATTATGCGCGTTCTCGATCGGCCGCAGCGAGGCAAGATTGCCGGCATAGGTGAGCTTGTCGAGATTGGTGACGCGATAGGCCGGATTGGCGCACAGATGCCGGCACACGGCCGAGCCGATGAAGCCCGCGCCACCTGTAACCAGGAAATTCAAACGGCCCTCTTCCCTCACGCGAAAACCTCCGCCGCGGCGAGCAACGGCGCCTTGCGATCCTTGTCCGAAAGCTGAAAGTCGCCGGCGAGCGATGGCCAGGCGATGCCGATGGCGGGATCGTCGAAGCGGATCGACCGGTCATGCTCCGGCGAATAGGTATCGGTGACCTTGTACAGAATCTCGGTATCCGGCGCGAGCGTCACGAAGCCGTGCGCGAAGCCTTTCGGCACCAGGATCTGGTTGCCCTTTTCCGCCGATATCTCCAGCGACGCCCATTTGCGGAAGGTCGGCGACGAACGGCGGATGTCGACGACGACATCGAAGACGCGACCGCGCAGAACCCGCAGCAACTTGGACTGGGCGCGCGGCGGCAGCTGATAGTGCAGGCCGCGCAGGACGCCCGCGGCGGCGGAATAGGAATGGTTGTCCTGCACGAATGTCAGGTCGATGCCGGCTTCGGCAAAACGCTCTGCGTTCCAGGTCTCGCTGAAATAGCCGCGCGCGTCGCCATGCCGCTTCGGCATGATCTCCAGCAGGCCCTCCAGCGCGAGTTTCCTGACTTCAAGCACCCTGATCCTCCGTCAGATCGGCGACCCGTCTGCGCAGATAGGCGGCGTATTCGTTCTTACCAAGGCGCGCGGCGCGTTGCAGGACCTCGTCGGCGCTGAGCCAGCCTTGTTCGAAAGCGATTTCCTCCGGGCAAGCGACCTTGATGCCCTGGCGATGCTCGATGGTGCGCACGAAGAACGACGCTTCGTGCAGGCTGTCATGCGTGCCGGTGTCGAGCCAGGCATAGCCACGGCCGAGACGGTGGACATGCAGCTCGCCAAGCTCGAGATAAGCGTTGTTGACCGCCGTGATCTCGAGCTCGCCACGCGCCGAGGGCCGGATGGTCGAGGCGATGTCGACGACCCTGTTGTCATAGAAGTAAAGCCCGGTGACGGCCCAGCTCGATTTCGGCTTGAGCGGCTTCTCCTCGATGGTCAGCGCCTTGCCGGTGGCCTTGTCGAAGGAAACCACGCCGTAGCGCTCGGGATCCTCGACATGGTAGGCGAAGACCGAGGCGCCGCTTTCGCGCTCGGCCGCCGTCCGGCAAAGCTTCGACAGGCCGTCACCGAAATAGATGTTGTCGCCCAGGATCATCGACACGTTGTCCTTGCCGATGAAATCGCGGCCGATGATGAACGCTTCGGCGAGGCCGTTGGGCTGCGCTTGCTCGGCATAGCAAAGCTCGAGACCGAATTCCGAGCCATCGCCGAGCAGAGCCTGGAAAACCGGCAAATCACGCGGCGTCGAGATGACCATGATCTGGCGTATTCCCGCCAGCATCAGCACGCTCAGCGGGTAATAGATCATCGGCTTGTCGTAGATCGGCAGGATCTGCTTGGAGACCGCTATCGTGAGCGGATAAAGGCGTGTTCCGCTGCCCCCCGCAAGAATTATTCCCTTCAACAAGCTCTCCGTTGAACTGCCGGGGCACGCCCTGATCGAGCTGCCCGCGGTCGGGTTTCGCGTGTCTGCTCGCTTGTTTATGCCTAACAGGTCCTAATATCGGATTTACTGCTTTCGGCTGCAGATACAATTACCTGCAACCTATAGGCTACTTGCAACCCAGGCGATTGGCCGGATCTCGGATTGGTCACGGAAGCCGGACGCAAAAAAACCGGCGGATTTCAGCCCGCCGGCCCATTTTCGCGTTGTTCTGTCTCAGCCGCGCTTGAGCAGCGCCCACACGGCCGGCACTAGGCTGGCGGCTAAAGCGACCTTGATCAGGTCGCCGGCGATGAACGGAAGGACGCCGAACTGCCACGACTTTTCCGGCCCGATGAGCACTGCAAGCCAGGCAAAGCCCATCGCCATCATGACCACTTCGCCGGTCAGCATGGCGCCGAACAGCTTGAACGGATTGCGGTCCCAGCCGCGATCGGCGGCCCAGCCGGCGATCGCCGCCATCGCCACGAAGCCGGCGAGATAACCGCCGGTTGAGCCCAGCATGTAGGCGATGCCGATGCCCTTTTCCGGCGTGCCTTGGAAGACGGGAAAGCCCATGGCGCCTTCGACGAGATAGAGGACGAGCGTCGCGACGGCGAGGCGCAGGCCAAAGGCGGAAGCGATCAACAGCACGGCAAGCGTCTGCAGCGAGATGTCGACCGGGCCGAGCACCACTTTCGTCTTGGCTGAAAGCGTGAGCAGCAGGGTTCCGGCAAGCGCCAGAAAGAGCTGCGTGGCGAGCCGGGCGGCACCGCGATCGGGCAAAGTGAGAGAAACAAGCGGACGCATCGTGGTTGCAGTTGCCATGGTCTTCCCCGTTGGTGGCTGATTTGCTGGCTTGTGTTTTCCTATATTGGCTTCCGTATCAGGCGGCAATCGTTTTGCCGCATCGCAACGGAGCCCGGCATGGCAGTTGAATTCGATACCAGCTTCGATCCCGCCTACGGCAAGGCGGTCACGGTCGCGCCGGACGTGCTGCGCATCACCGCCAGGAACCCGAGCCCGTTCACCTTCCATGGCACCAACAGCTATGTCATCGGCCGCGACACGCTGGCCGTGATCGATCCGGGGCCGGACGACGACGCCCATCTGGAAACGCTGCTGGCAGCGATCGGCGGCAGGCCGGTCAGTCACATCTTTGTCAGCCACACCCATCGCGACCACTCGCCCCTGGCGGCGCGGCTGAAGGAACGCACTGGAGCACCCTTGCTTGCCGAGGGGCCGCACCGGCCGGCGCGCGCCCTGCGCATCGGCGAGGTCAACCCGCTCGATGCCAGCGCGGATCTCAGTTTCGTTCCCGATATTGCGCTGACCGACAACGCCCTCACCCGAGGCGATGGCTGGACGATCCGCACGGTGCTGACGCCGGGACACACCGCCAACCACGCCGCGTTTGCGCTTGAGGGCACCGGGACCTTGTTTTCGGCCGACCATGTCATGGCGTGGTCGACCTCGATCGTCGCGCCGCCGGACGGCGCCATGGCCGATTACATGAGCTCGCTCGACAGACTGATCGCCCGGGACGACCGTTTGCTGCTGCCGGGCCATGGCGGACCGGTGGCCGAGCCGCGCCGGTTCATGCGCGGCCTGAAGACCCATCGCAAGATGCGCGAAGCGGCGATCCTGGAGCGCATCCGCGCCGGAGACCTGACGATCCGGGAGATGGTGGCGGCCATCTATCGCGACACCGACCCGCGGCTGCATGGGGCGGCCGGCCTGTCGGTGCTTGCCCATCTTGAGGATCTGGTGGCGCGCGGGCTGGTCTCGACCGACGGCGATGCTGCAATCGACGGTGTCTTCAGGCCGGCGTAAAGCTATTCCGCCGGCGCCGGGCCAACCTGGCCAGCGACCTCCTGGTCGAGTTCGGCCAGGAAATCGGTGATGCGGGCGGCATTGTCGCCGAGGTCGTAGCGGCCGTAGCGCGAGGCCGAACGCATGTCGACGATCACCGAATCGCCGTCGTCGGTGATGCGGATGGCGACGTCGGCCGGCAGGCCGAGCACGAAGCCCTTGGCCAGCGCATTGATCGTCGCCTGGCTCTGACCGTTGATGTCCGGATAGGGCGCGGTCAATTGCCAGTTGCGGCGGTCGAGCACGGTTTCGACCGCATCGACAATGGTCTCGAACGGCAGATTGTAGCTGCGCCCCGTGACCAGCGGATAGGCATCGGCCTGCAGGCGCTGCTCGCCCGGCGTCGGCGGCGAAAGTACGTTCATGTCGCTTGTACGGTCGCTGGTGTCGAGCGCCGGCGGATCGTCGAGGTCGGTCGAGATGTCGCGCAGCGGCGGATAGATCGTCGCCCAGTAGACGGCGACGCCAAAGGGCGCCAGCACCAGAATGGCCAGCAGCGCGCCGACGCTGAGATCGCGCCCGCCGCGGTCGCCGAAGCTCCAGACCTTCGACAGGGCAAGCCCAGCCAGCAGCAGCGCGAGCGCGGCGAGCAGCGCCACGACCGCGAGCACCCACAGGAGAGGCGGCGTCTCGACGAGGTCGAACCGATAGCTGGCAGCGACCGTCAGCAAAAGGACGAGGGAAAATGCCGCGATCCGCCGCGACCAGCCGGCCGCTCTCGACGTCTGCCGTTCAGGAGTAGATGCCATTCTTTACCGTATCGTCCCAGCCCGGCCGAGACTTAGCGCAGTTCGGCGATCGGTGAAATCGGTTCCAGACGGAAAAGATCGGGCATTTTCCTGGAAACCGTTTTTCGATTTGCGGCGATTGCGGCCCGATGGCTTTCCTCTCATTCCGTCGGCAGGCGGTAATCCCTGAACTGGTCGCGCAAGGTGGTCTTCTGGATCTTGCCGGTGGCGGTGTGCGGGATCTCGCCGACGAAGGCGACGTCGTCGGGCACCCACCATTTGGCCACCTTGCCGCTCATGAAGGTCAGGATATCGCTCTTGCTCGGCTCCTTTCCGGGCTTGCGCACGACGACCAGCAACGGCCGCTCGCCCCATTTGGAATGCGCGATGCCGATGGCCGCCGCTTCGGCCACATCGGGATGGCCGACGGCGAGATTTTCGAGATCGATCGTCGATATCCATTCGCCGCCCGACTTGATGACGTCCTTGGCGCGGTCGGTGATCTGCATGTAGCCGTTCGGATCGATGTGGGCGACATCGCCGGTGTCGAACCAACCGTCAGCGTCGAATTGCTCGGCGCCGGCGCCCCCGTAATAGGCGCGAGCCACGGCCGGGCCGCGCACCTTGAGATGCCCGAAGGTCTTGCCGTCCCAGGGCAGCGCATTGTCGTCGTCGTCGGTCACCTTCATCTCGACGCCGAAGGGCGGGAAACCCTGCTTGCCCTGGATATCGAGCCGGGCCTCGCCGGTCAGCACCTCGTATTGCGGTTTGAGCGTGCACAGCGTGCCGAGCGGCGACATCTCGGTCATGCCCCAGGCATGCACGACCTGGACATCGTAATTGTCCTGGAACTTGGCGGTGATGGCGCGCGGGCAGGACGCGCCGCCGATGACGACCTTCTGCAGATGCGGCAGTTTCTTGCCGGTCTCCTCCAGATGTTGCAGCAGCATCATCCACACCGTCGGCACGGCGGCGCTGAACGTCACCTTTTCGGTGTCGAGCAGCTCGTAGATCGAAGCGCCGTCCATCTTGCAGCCGGGCATGACCAGCTTGGCGCCGATCATCGGTCCGCTCTGGCCCAACCCCCAGGCATTGGCGTGAAACATCGGCACCACGGGAAGGATCACGTCGCGCGTCGACATGCCCATGGCATCGGGCATGGCGGCCAGCATGGCGTGGAGGACATTGGAGCGGTGGCTGTAAAGCACGCCTTTCGGGTCGCCCGTGGTGCCGGAGGTGTAGCACATGCCGGCGGCGGTGTTCTCGTCGAAGACCTTCCAGGCGAAGGCGCCGTCCGCTTCGGCCAGCCATTCCTCGTAGGCGACAACATTGGGCAACGACGTTTGCGGCATGTGCGCCCGGTCGGTCATAACGATCACCTGCCGCAACGACCGGACCGCGCCGGCGATCTTTTCCAGCAGCGGCACGAAGGTCAGGTCGACGAAGATCGCCTTGTCCTCGGCATTGTTCATGATCCAGGCGATCTGCTCGGGGAAAAGCCGCGGGTTGAGCGTGTGATAGATCGCGCCGATGCCCATGATGCCGTACCAGGCCTCGATATGGCGGGCGGTATTCCAGGCAAGCGTGGCGATGCGGTCACCGAGACCGAAGCCGTCGCGCTCCAGCCTTTGCGCGACTTTCAACGCGCGGTGATGGATCTCGGCATAGGTGGTGCGCACGATCGGCCCCTCGATCGAGCGCGACACGATCTCGCGGCTGCCGTGCTGGCGTTCGGCGTGGTCGATCAGCTTGTGGCAGAGCAGCGGCCATGGCTGCATCAGTCCGAGCATTCTTCTCCTCCCTTGTTGCGCTTTGGCATTTTTGTTTCACGCATTGTGAAACGATCGAGCGGATTGTCCAGCATCATCCGTGCAAGGGCGGTGGACGAACCGAAAAGCCCGGGAAAACCGCCACAATCCGGCCATCGTCGGCGTTAATGTTCATTAACGGGCTGGGTAGAATTGGCGAATGGAGTGTTCGCATGGATACGCAGTTCGACGACAAAACCCTTGAAAGCACGCTTGCCGAAAGTCTGGACGATCTGACGTCGGACAGCAAAGCCGTTTCCGATGACGAATTTGCCGAAGTGGTCGGCGGCGCGCTGGAAGCTGTCGGGGGAACCCTGCTGTTCAAGATGTGCGTCGCGAACGGATCGGTGGGCGAGCACGTCGCGGCCGCCTGCATCGGTGAGGCCAACAACCGCCAGTTCCTGCTGCTCACGCTGCCAACCGCCGGCGGCGCGCTGAAGGTCGAGACCGCGGCAAGAAGCGCCAATCCGGTCGCGGGCATCGCCGCCGCCTATGCCAGCCTCATGGATGCCTTCAAGACGGCCGCCTGACGGCTGCAATACAGACGTTCAATGAATGGTGATCGCGCATCCTGCGGCGCGAGCTTGCGCGACGCATGGTGCCGACACATGTAAATCTCCCGCAAGGAGAAACCGCATGGACAAACCCGCCAACCCCGCCCCCGGATTCCAGCGCAATCCGGACAAGGTGATCACCGTCGAACCCTATCGCGGCAGCGTCACGGTACGCGCCGGCGACACCGTCATCGCCAGATCGACCAAGGCCAAGGTCCTCTCGGAACCGCCCTACCCTGCGGCCTTCTACATCCCGTTCGACGATATCGATTTCAGCAAGCTCGCCGGCACCGAGCACTCGACGCACTGTCCCTATAAAGGCGATGCCAGTTACTGGAGTGTCCAGCCCGCCGCGGAAGCTGGCGAGAATGCGATGTGGGCCTATGAACACCCCTTCGACGAGATGGCCGAAATCCGCAACCACGGCGCGTTCTACACGAGCAAGGTGACGGTCGAAGCCGAACCGGGCTGAGATAGAGGTCTGGCCAACGCTGCGGGCCTACCACGCGGAGTGCCTATTCCGTCGTGCCGTCGTTGCCGATCCCCTCGGCATCGTCCAGGCGCACGAAGGTGATGCCCTTCTGCTTCAACGCGAGCAGGCCCTGGACAACGCCTTCGCCGGCCGCGTGGGTCGGCTGGTTGATATGCGAGATGATGACATCGCCATCCTTGGCGGCGGCGATGCGGCGCGCCGTTTCCCTGGCGCCGAGCAGCGAGCCGCCGTCGCCGTTGATCGAGAAGCCGGCAATCTTGAAGCCGAGCTTGCGGATCATGGCGATCGCCGAAGGACTGTATTCGGCGGTGGCGCCGCGGAACCATTTCGGCGCCGGCCCACCCGCGCTGACAAGAGCGGCGGCGCCGGATTCGACCTCGGCCTGCACGGCGTCGGGACTGCCGGCGGCGCGGATGCCATAGATCTTCTGCGGCGTATCGACCGCCGGGATGTGGCGGCCGCCATGGTTTTCCAGCTCGAACAGGTCGGGATGCGCCCGCATGATCTCGACAGCCGCGGCATTGCGCTTCAGCCAGATGCCGGTGACGAAAATGGTCGCCGGGATGCGGTTGTCGACCAGGGCCGAAAGGATTCTTGTGTCGGTCTTTCCGCCGCAGGCGTCGAGCGTCAGCGCGACGCGACCGCCACTGGGTTCAGCGGATTGCGGCTTCAGACGCAGCGTCGGCTCGACCAGCGTCGCGGCATTGCCTGCCGAGACGACCGATACCGCAAGCGCGATCGCGCACAGAGACTTTTCAACCAGACCCATCACTCGTTCCGTATTCCATCATTTCTTGCCGAAGAGGCAACAAGACCGGCATCAAGGCGAAAATCGGGACGCATCGACCGGCAATGCGCCTTTCACGCAAATGTCAGACCGTGCGCTCCGCGGCCACCTCCGTCTGCGACAGAAGCTCGCGCACCGCATCGACGACCGGGGCGACTTCAAGACGCCAGACGCAATATGCTCTGCTCGGATCGATCCGGCGGCAAAGATCGCCGCCGACACAGTCGCATGGCATCAAGGGTCGCAGCGAAATGCTGGGCGCGCCGACCGGCGCCCAGCGGACGGGGTTGGTCAGGCCAAACAGGCCGACTACCGGGGTTCCGGCTGCCGCGGCAATATGCATCGGCCCGCTCTCGTTGCCGAGAAACAGCCGGGCCTCCTTGAGCAGCGCCAGCAGCGCTTCCAGCGACAACGCACCTACCAGATTGACAACTGGCGTCCTGACCAAAGCCATGATCTGGTCGTTCGCTTCGGTCTCATCGGGACCGCCGACCAGAACGACGGACAGGCCGGTTTGGGTCGATATCGTGTCGATGGCCTCGGCAAAGCGCTCGGGTTGCCAGCGGCGCCCCGCGAAGCTTGCCCCGGCATGCACCGCCAGGAAGGCGTTGCGTCGCAGACCAGCCTTGTCCAGCAGAGCCAAGGCCCGCGCGGTTTCCAATGGCAGCGGCTGGATAGAAGGAGCCCTCACCCGCAGATCCACGCCAAGCGCCTCCAGCGGCGAAAGATAGCGGTACAGAAAATGCTTTTCGCCGTAGCCGAACGGCTTGGCCCGGACGTTGGCGGACTGACGCTCGAACCGACGCAACGGCCGCTCGGTCGGCCAATAGCCGACGCGGGTCTTCGCATTGACGGCCATTGCGATGAAGTGCGTCGTTTTTGAATCGGTCAGGTCGATGGTCATATCGAAGCCGAAGCGGCGCAGCTTGCGCAGCACCCCGTAGAGCTCAAGGCACGCCGCAATATCGTGCCGCGCGTACTGGCACGCTGGAAAGTGACCGTCTCGGCCGCGATGCCGTGGGCGGTCAGAAAGCTTGCAAAGCGTGCATCGCAAGGAAGACGATCCTGACGCCCGGATAAGCCAGTTGCAGGTTCTTCGTCAGCGCGGAGGCAAGGACGAGATCACCGATGAACTTGGTCTGCAGGATCAGGATCGAGCGGAAGGCGCCAGGGGTCTGCAACATCCGTGTCTGGACACCGGACGAATCGGAGTCCACGAAACCGGGTTGAGACGAAGTCGACATATGGAACCGTCACGCGCATGATCACGTGACCTCTATACAAAACTGCAGGGACGTGGGCCATAGTGAGCCTGGTGCGGCGTCAAAGGCAGGTTTGCACGGCATTTCCCACAAATATCAGACCGCGGCTTCGAGAAGCATATCCGTCCGAGCCAGCAATTCGAGCGCCGCGTCGACGACCGGATCGATGTCCAGGCGCCAGACGCAGCATGCCTTGCTCGGATCCGTCCGGTGGCACAGATCGCCGCCGACGCAATCGCATGGCATCGATGGCCGCAGGGAGATGGCGGGCACGCCGACCGGCCTCCAGCGGATCGGGTTGGTCAGGCCGAACAGCCCGACGACCGGTGTGCCGGCCGCCGCCGCCATATGCATGGGACCGCTCTCGTTGCCGAGGAACAGCCTCGCCTCCCTCAGCAGCGCCAGCAGCGTTTCCAGCCGCAGCGCGCCCGCCAGGTTGACGACAGGCGTCTTCGTCAACGCCATGATCCGGTCGGTCGCTTCGCTCTCGTCGGGACCGCCGACCAGAACAATGCCGAGGCCTGTTTGCCCGGCTATCCTGTCGATGGCGGCGGCAAAGCGCTCCGGCTGCCAGCGGCGCCCGATGAAGCTTGCCCCGGCATGCACGGCGATAAAGCCGTTCGCCTGAATATGGTGCCTGGCCAGCAAGGCGAGCGCGCGCGTCGTCTCGAAAGGCAACGGCCGGATATCGGGCGCCCTGACGCGCGGCTCGACGCCGAGCGCCTCCAGCGGCGAAAGATAACGGTAGAGAAAGTGCTTTTCGCCAAATCCGAACGGCTTCATGGCGACATTGGCAGGCTGACGCTCATACCAGCGCAGCGGCTTTTCGGCCGGAACATAGCCGAGCCGGATCGGGGCATTGACCAGTTCGGACATGACCCGCGAGGTTTTCGAACAGGTGATGTCGATCGTCATATCGAAGCGGTGCTGCCGCAATTGGCGCAGCGCGCGGAAGAACTCGCGTCCGCGCTGCAGCACCGAGCCGCGCATCTTGGTGCGGCTGAAGGGAACGACCTCGGAAGCGATGCCATGGCCGGTCAGAAAACCTGCGAAGCGCGCCTCGCACAGAAACACGATCCTGACGCCGGGATATTGAAGCTGCAGGTTCTTCGCCAGCGTCGAGGCGAGCACGATATCGCCGATGAACTTGGTCTGCAGGATCAGGATCGACCGGAAAGTGGTGGGGGAAATCTGCAACATGGTCTCTGGCACCGACGAATTCGGGCCAGAAACTGGTTTCAAACGGTGTCGAGATTCAGGGCCGAAACACGCACGTTCGTGTGACATTCCATACAAAATCGTAAGGCGCGACGCTCAGGCGCGCTTTGCGCCGTCTTTCCTGGCCGCCACCGCCGCCTGTGCCGCGGCCAGCCTTGCGATCGGCACGCGGTAGGGCGAACACGACACGTAGTCGAGGCCGACCTCCTCGCAGAAGCGGATCGAGGCCGGGTCGCCGCCATGCTCGCCGCAGATGCCGAGTTTGATGTCGGGCCGCGTCGCCTTGCCCTTTTCGGCGGCCATGCGCACCAGTTCACCGACGCCGTCAATGTCGAGCGACACGAATGGATCCTGCTCGATGATGCCCTTCTGCCGATAGGTTTCGAGGAAGGAGGCCGCGTCGTCGCGCGAGATGCCGAAGGTGGTCTGCGTCAGGTCGTTGGTGCCGAAGGAGAAGAATTCGGCTGCCTCGGCGATGACATGCGCCCGGATCGCCGCGCGCGGCAGTTCTATCATCGTGCCCGTCAAATAGTCGATCTTGGTGCCGGTTTCCTGCATGACGCTTTGCGCGACCGCATCGATGCGCGCCTTGACGTATTCCAGTTCCTTCACCAGGCCGACCAGCGGCACCATGATTTCCGGCACCACCAGCGCGCCGGCCTTGCGGCCGGCCTCGACGGCGGCCTCGAAGATGGCGCGCGCCTGCATCTCGGCGATCTCCGGATAGGAGACGGCAAGCCGGCAGCCGCGATGGCCAAGCATCGGATTGAACTCATGCAGCGCCTCGGTGCGCTGGCGGAGCTTGTCGGCCGACACGTTCATGGCGGCGGCAACCTCGGCAAGCTCGGCTTCGGTCTTGGGCAGGAACTCGTGCAGCGGCGGGTCGAGCAGGCGGATCGTCACCGGCAGGCCGGCCATGATCTCGAACAGTTCGAGGAAATCCGAGCGCTGCATCGGCAGCAGCTTGTCGAGCGCGGCGCGGCGGTCCTTTTCCGTGTCTGCCAGGATCATTTCGCGCATGGCGATGATGCGGTCGCCGTCGAAGAACATATGCTCGGTGCGGCAAAGGCCGATGCCTTCGGCGCCGAAGGAGCGCGCCATGCGTGCGTCGAGCGGGGTTTCGGCGTTGGTGCGCACCTTCATGCGGCGCGCGGCATCGGCCCACTCCATGATGGCGGCAAAGTCGCCGGAGAGTTCCGGCTGCAGCATGGCGACCGCGCCTTTGAGCACCTGGCCGTTGCCGCCGTCGATGGTGATGATGTCGCCCTTGCGGAAGGTCTGGCCCATCGAGAGCAGCGTGCCGGCCTTGTAGTCGACGCGCAGCGAGCCGGCGCCCGAGACGCAGGGTTTGCCCATGCCGCGTGCCACCACGGCGGCATGGCTGGTCATGCCGCCGCGCGTGGTGAGGATGCCTTCGGCGGCATGCATGCCGTGGATATCCTCGGGGCTGGTCTCGATGCGCACCAGGATCGCCTTGCGGCCTAGCGCCTTGGCATCCTCGGCATCGCCGGAGGAAAAGACGATCTCGCCGGTGGCGGCGCCCGGCGAAGCCGGCAGGCCCATGCCGATCACATCGCGGGCGGCGTTCGGATCGATGGTCGGGTGCAGGAGCTGGTCGAGCGAGGCCGCATCGATGCGGGCAACCGCCTCTTCCTTGGTGATCAACCCGTCCCTGGCCATCTCGACCGCGATCTTGAGCGCCGCCTTGGCGGTGCGCTTGCCCGATCGGGTCTGCAGCATCCACAATTTGCCGCGCTCGATGGTGAATTCGAGGTCCTGCATGTCGCGGTAGTGCTTTTCCAGCCGGTCGGAGATGTCGACGAAATGCTGGAAGGCGTCCGGCATCAGCTTCTGCAGCGACGGCTTGTCGGACCCGGCGGCGATGCGCGCCGCTTCGGTGATGTTTTGCGGCGTGCGGATGCCTGCCACCACGTCCTCGCCCTGGGCGTTGACCAGGAATTCGCCGTAGAGCTGCCTTTCGCCTGTCGAGGGATTGCGGGTGAAGGCGACGCCGGTGGCGGACGTGTTGCCCATATTGCCGAACACCATGGCTTGGACGTTGACCGCCGTGCCCCAGCTTTCGGGAATGTCGTGCAGGCGGCGATAGGTGATGGCGCGGCTGTTCATCCAGCTTGAAAAGACGGCGCCGATCGCGCCCCAGAGCTGCTCGTGCGGGTCCTGCGGGAACGGCTTGCCGAGCTCTTCCTCGACCTTGGCCTTGTAGAGCGAAATCACATGCTGCCACTCTTCGGCGCTGAGCTCGGTGTCGAGCTCGTGGCCGAGATTCGCCTTCTCGTCCTCGAGGATCTCCTCGAACACCTCATGGTCGAGGCCCATGACGACATCGGAATACATCTGAATGAACCGGCGGTAGCTGTCATAGGCGAAGCGCGCGTCGCCGGAATCGGCGGCCAAGGCCTCGACCGTCTCGTCGTTGAGGCCGAGATTGAGCACGGTGTCCATCATGCCGGGCATGGACGCGCGGGCACCCGAGCGGACCGAAACCAAGAGCAGCTTCGAGGGATCGCCAAAGCGGCGGGCGGTGAGCTTGCCGATATGGTCGAGCGCCGACACGACATCGGCCTCGAGCGCGGCCGGATAAGTGCGGCCGTCGGCGTAATAGGCGTTGCAGACCTCGGTGGTGATGGTGAAACCGGGCGGCACCGGCAGCCCCAGGCTGCACATCTCGGCCAGGTTGGCACCCTTGCCGCCGAGAAGATTGCGGTCGCCCGCACGGCCTTCGGCAGCGCCGTCGCCGAAGGTGTAAACCCACTTGGTCATGCTCGTCCTCCAGTGCGTGGAAGATAGACAACAGCGGGGTCAAGACCCGGTTCCCCGCCTTCCGGTTCGAGCGATATGATGCTGCAGTGCGAAAGGCAAGGCATCGCCCTGGCGGGCCTGGCCTCTACAATCGATTAAGCAAAAGCTGCGTCAAAAAGACTTGCCGCGCGCCGGCATGGGATATAGAACATAACGGGAACATAGTGGAGTAGCGTCATGAAACTCAACGGAAAACTCGACTATCTGGAACTGCCGGCGACCGGCGGCACGCTGGACAGCGTGAAAGCGTTCTACAGTGCGGCGTTCTCATGGTCGTTCACCGACTACGGACCAACCTATTCGGCCTTTGGCGAAGGTCTTGACGGCGGCTTCCAGGCGGATGCCGGCGAGGCGCCAGCCAAGCCGCTGCCCGTGCTCTATTCCGAAAATCTCGAAGAAACGCTGGAAGCCGTCGAGAATGCCGGCGGCGCCGTAATCAAGCCGATCTTTGCCTTCCCCGGCGGCAGGCGCTTTCACTTCACCGATCCGGCCGGCAACGAGCTCGCCGTCTGGGGACATTAGAAAAGACGCAGATTTCCCGCCGATTTTTGCGGTTGACAGGCGGCCCTGCTCCAATAAGTAGCAGCCCAACCTTCCAACAACAAAAGCGGACTGATGAAATTCGGGTCAAGCGGCGTTCGAGGTTTGGCTTCCGAATTGGTCGGAAGGGCAAGCGGACTCTATACGGCGGGCTTTGCCCGCCGCCTGCGCGCCACCGGCTTCGAACAAGGCAAAGTCTTCGTGGGGCGCGATCTGCGCGACAGCAGCCCGGAAATTGCCGGGAATTGCATGGCGGCGCTCGCGGCAGCCGGCTTTGAGCCGATCGACTGCGGCCCGATCCCCACGCCGGCCCTTGCCTTCTACGCCCGCCAGCATGGCGGCGCCGCGCTGATGGTGACCGGATCGCACATCCCGGCCGACCGCAACGGCATCAAGTTCTATGGCCCGAAAGGCGAGATCGACAAGGCGGACGAGGCCGCGATCACGCGCGCTGTCGCCGAGCTGTCGGACCACTATCCCTGGCCGCCGGCCCATGCCAAGCGGCAGGCCGGCCATGATAAGGCGCTCGCGGCGTTTCGGGACCGTGTCGGCGCCATCTTGCCGCCGCGCGCGCTTTCCGGATTGAAGCTCGCCGTTTATCAGCACAGCACCGTGGCGGCGGAACTGCTGGTCGAGGTGCTGCGCTCCTATGGCGCCGATGTCGTCTCGGTCGGGAAAACCGAGACTTTCGTGCCCGTCGACACCGAGGCCGTCAGCCCGGAAACGATGGCGAAGGCGAAGGATTGGGTGCGCGACTTCAACTTCGACGCCGTGCTCTCGGCAGACGCCGATGCCGATCGTCCTCTTATCATCGACGAAAATGGCGCGTTGTTCCGCGGCGATCTGATCGGTCTGGCCACAGCCCTGTTCGTGCGGGCCGACACCGTGGTGACGCCGGTGACCTCCAATTCGGGCATTTCCGACGCCTTCGGCTTCAAGGTGGTGAGAACGAAGGTCGGGTCGCCCTTCGTCATAGCCGGCATGCAGGCGGCACAGTCGACCGGCGGCACGATCGTCGGCTTCGAGGCCAATGGCGGGGTCCTGCTTGGGTCCGACTGCGTCTTGACCGGCAAGACATTGTCCGCGCTGCCGACCAGGGATTCGTTTTTGCCGATCCTGGCCGTGCTCGGCACGGTGGCATCGACCGGAAAATCCTTGTCCGGCCTGCGTGCGCTCTGGCAGCTTCCGGTCTGCGCCAGCGAGCGCCTCGAGAACTTCCCGATCGAGAAATCGCGCAGCCTGATGCACCGTTTCGCCGACCGGAATGCATTGCAGGATTTTCTCGCTCCCTTCGGAACTGTCGCCGATGTCGATGAGACCGACGGCATCAGGGCGCGCATGGCAAGCGGCGAGATCGTCCATCTGCGGCCTTCCGGCAACGCTCCGGAGTTTCGTTGCTATGCCGAGGCCGCAAGCGGTGACAGAGCAGCGGCAATTGTGGCAATAGCGCTGGAACGGGCGCGGGACACCATACAGGCAGATGAGTGAGAGGCCGTTTAATGAAAGTGGTTCCCGTCATCATCAGCGGCGGCGCCGGGTCGCGGCTATGGCCGGCGTCCAGGCAATCGCATCCAAAGCCTTTCCTTAAGGTCGCCGACGGCCGCTCGCTGATCCAGCACACGGTGCTGCGGGCGGTTTCACTGAAGGATGTCGCGGAGCTTGTCGCGGTCACGTCCAAAGACCACCTTTTCCTGACGAAGGACGATTTCGACGAACTGTCGCCGGCGGTTCCGCCGCATACGTTCCTGCTCGAGCCCGAAGGGCGCGACACGGCCGCCGCAGTGGCCGCGGCCGTCGTCCACGCCAACACGACACAAGGCCCGGACGCGATTTTGTGCATTTTCCCGGCCGACCACATGATCGGCGACTTGCCCGCGTTCAGCGACGTGATGGGACGGGCGATCGACCATGCGCGGCAGGGACTGATCGCCACGCTCGGCATAAGGCCCAGCCGTCCCGACACCGCCTTCGGCTATATCGAAGCCGATGGCGAGAAGGTCATCCGTTTCGTCGAAAAGCCGGACCTCGCCACGGCCGAGGCCTACGTGGCATCCGGCCGCTTCTTCTGGAATGCCGGTATCTTCTGCTTCAAGGCGCGGACCATGCTCGAGGCGATGGCGGCGCACTGCCCTGCCGTGCTCGAGGCGGTTGCCGCAAGCTATGAGCTGGCCCGCGTCGAAAATGGCGGCGAGACCGGGAAAATCGAACTTTCGGCCGAGCATTTCGCGCTCGCGCCGCGCATCTCGCTCGATCATGCCGTGATGGAGAAGACGCGCAACCTTGCCGTGGTTCCCTGCGAGATGGAATGGAACGATATCGGCTCGTGGAACGCCATGGCGGAACTGACCCCGGCCGACGGCAGCGGCAACCGGATCCGCGGCGATGTTCACATGGTGGACACGGCCGGCAGCTATATCAGCTCGGACAGGCGCGTCATCGGCACCGTCGGCGTCAGCAACCTGGTGATCGTGGATTCGCCGGACGCCTTGCTGGTGGCCTCGCGCGACCGCGTCCAGGACGTCAAGAAGCTGTTCGAGAGCCTCAAGGCATCGGGGCATGAGGCGCATCTCCTACACAGCACCGTGCACCGGCCATGGGGCACCTATACGGTCCTGGAGGAAGGCGAGCGCTTCAAGATCAAACGCATCGAGGTGAAACCGGGGCGGCGGCTCAGCCTGCAGATGCACCACCATCGATCGGAACATTGGGTGGTGGTCAGCGGGTCGGCGAAAGTGGTCAACGGCGACCAGGAGCTGCTCTTGGCGACCAACCAGTCGACCTATATCCCCTGCGGCCACAAACACCGGCTGGAGAACCCGGGCAAGATCGACCTGGTGATCATCGAAGTTCAGAGCGGCGATTATCTCGGCGAGGATGACATAGTGCGCTTCGACGACGTATACGGGCGCGCATAGCGATTCATTCGTCCGCAGGGCTGGGGCGGGCAAACAACGGATAAAGGGCTTGGGGGAGCAATTATCGGAACATTTTGAGAGCATTGATGAAAAAAACAGCATTGATAACCGGTATTACCGGGCAGGATGGCGCTTATCTGGCGGAGTTTTTGCTCTCAAAGGATTATGAGGTCCACGGACTTGCGCGGCGCTCGAGCACCGCCGACGTCAACACCACGCGCCTGAAGTGGCTTGGCGTCGAAAAAGACGTACGGATTGTCGACGGCAACCTGACGGATCTGTCGGGCCTGGCACGCACCATGCGCGACATAAAGCCGGACGAGGTCTACAATCTTGCCGCCCAGTCTTTCGTCAAATCCTCGTGGCAGCAGCCTATTTTGACGGGCAACGTCACCGGGATCGGCGTCACCAACGTGCTCGAGGCGCTGCGTCTCGAAATCCCGACGGCGCGCTTCTACCAGGCTTCGTCGTCGGAGATGTACGGCCTTATCCAGGAGCCGATGCAGTCGGAAACGACACCTTTCTACCCGCGCTCGCCTTATGCCGTGGCCAAGCTCTACGGCCACTGGATCACCGTCAACTACCGCGAGAGCTTCAGCCTGCATGCCTCGAGCGGCATCCTGTT
This sequence comes from Mesorhizobium sp. ORM8.1, assembly GCF_053005525.2. NCBI lineage: Bacteria > Pseudomonadati > Pseudomonadota > Alphaproteobacteria > Hyphomicrobiales > Phyllobacteriaceae > Mesorhizobium > Mesorhizobium sp. ORM8.1. Next base: position 1,718,897 of record NZ_CM132600.1, read on the forward strand.
CAACCACGAGTCGCCGCTTCGCGGCATCGAGTTCGTGACCCGCAAGGTCACCGACGCGGTCGCGCGGATCAAGAAGGGCATGATCAAGGAGTTGCGCCTGGGCAATATCGACGCCAAGCGCGACTGGGGCCACTCGAAGGACTATGTCCGCGCCATGTGGCTGATGCTGCAGCAGGACCAACCGGACGACTATGTCGTCGCCACGGGCAGGACGACGACGGTGCGCGACATGTGCCGGATCGCCTTCGAGCATGTCGGGTTGAAGATGGAAGACCACCTGGTCATCGATCCTGACCTGTTCCGGCCGGCTGAAGTGGAAATCCTGCTCGGCAACCCGGCCAAGGCAAAAGCCAAGCTCGGATGGGAGGCGACGATCTCGCTGGAGGAAATGATCCGCGAGATGGTGGACGCCGATCTCGAGCGCCACTCGCGTCCATCGAGATACTGAACGATCAAGATATGGGCGGTCCTGTGACTCATCGCATCCTCGTGACCGGCGCTAGCGGGTTTGTTGGCACAGCGCTTTTGCAATTGCTGGAACGCGAGCACGATCGGTGCGAAGTTTTCTTGCTCGGGCGGGGCTTGAAACGGCGGACCCCAATCGACCTTCGAGACCAAGATGCTGTTGACCAGGCTGTTTCCGAAATCCGACCAACCGCCATCATCCATTTGGCGGCGGTTGCTGCGCCGGCTGATGCACATGACACTCCTCGCCGGGCATGGGATGTCAATGTTATGGGAACGATGAACTTGGCGGAATCAGTGATGCGTCACACGCCTAAAGCCCGATTCATCTATGTTGGCAGTTCAGAAGCTTATGGAGCATCTTTTCACAGCACAGCCGAACCTCTGACCGAAAACGCTCCGCTTAGACCGGTGAACGTCTACGGAGCTACCAAAGCAGCCGCAGACCTTATGATTGGTCAAATGTGCTATAGTGGCTTGCGCGCCATTCGCTTTCGCCCTTTCAATCACACAGGCCCGGGCCAGTCCGACACCTATGTGGTTTCCGATTTCGCGCATCAAGTCGCCGAAATCCTGTCTGGCAAGAGCGAGCCAGTCATCCATGTCGGGAACGTGGAAGCCATGCGCGATTTTCTTGATGTTCGCGACGTCGTGCGCGCTTATACGATTGCCGCGTTTCAAGATCAGTATGCGGGGCCTGATTGCGTCTACAACATCGCGTCCGGTCAACCTCGCAGAATCAGAGATATTCTGGATGCTCTTATCGCTCAATCGGGCATAGATATCGAAGTGCGCACTGACCAGAAAAAGTTCGCCCGAACGATATTCCTGTCACTTCCGGTGATATTTCGAAGGTCGCTGAGGAACTCAAATGGGTGCCTTTTGTGCCATTCGAGCAGACAATAGCCGACGTCTTGCAATTTTGGCAGCGGATTTGCAGTGGCGAATGACTACTTCGCTGTGCCACTTGTAAGGGATTTGTCCACATGAAACTTGCGATCATCTCGAGCTACCAGCGCGACTGCGGCATCGCCCAGTATGTCGAGCACCTTGAAGGCCCGCTACGCGAACTGCTCGGCGGTAACCTCTCGATAGCTCCTCCCTGTTGACCTGCTACGCTCGTCGGGACCGATGGCCCATTCTATGGCGCGAAGCGCGCTAGCAGAATCGCTGGCAGTGATATCAGAAGCAGATGTTGTAGTAATTGAACTTGAGCCTGGGCTTTTCGGCCGCTCACAAAAGCAGATATGGGCAACACTGAAATCAATACTGAACGTCAGCAAGAGAGTTGTTATTACCTATCATACCGTTCCTACACTCCCTCCACCGCTTCCGAAGAGCTTTAGATCTTTACTCCATTTAGCTAGACATAGTTACGGTCAAACGGTTTTCCGTCGCTTAATGCGAGCAATTCGGTCAAACCAGGAAAAATTCGCTCACGTCGTGCAAACTCGTCGTGAAAAAGACTCGCCTTACGCTGCTGGGTGTCAATCCTAAGCATATCTTCGACATGCCCCTTTCCTATTTTACGCAAGCCGAAAAGGCAGAGTTCGATCACGAACGTTATCGCCAAAAGCTGGATGACGTATACGGAACGTCCGGGCAAACAGTGCTCGGTGTCTTTGGCTTTCTGGGTGGAATTAAAGGGACTAAAGTGGCGTTGCGCGCACTCAATCATTTGCCGCCAGAATATCATATTCTTGTTGTTGGTGGCCTCCACCCTGAAGGGGTCGTGCATGCGACCAGCGAGCAACCGCCTATCCAAGATATAACCAAGTTTCTTGAGCCTACGTTTGATGCCGGAGAACGAGATGAAGCCGATGCCAAGCGCTCCGCATTGCTAAAGCGCGTTCACTTTGCCGGCGCAGTTGATAATCGTACCTTCGCAGAGCTTATGGTAGGCTGCGACGCTATCCTTCTGCCTTACGAGGAAGTCGGCCAGACGTCTTCTGGTCCTGCTTCACAAGCACTCGATTTACAACGTCCTATATATTGTACTAGAACCGGTGCGTTTCGCGAGCTCGGAAAGTACGCCAAAGACGCTCTCAGCTTCTTCGAGATAGGTAACCACCTCGAACTGGCGCAAAAAATAGACCGACATGACGCAATGTTGCCTGTTCGCACACAAGCGCGAGCGCGCTACGCTGATACTGTGACCGTCGAAGCGCGGGCGCAGATGTATGTCGATGCCGCCAGATTTACCAAACGAAAATAGCTCGCAGCAGGCGTCAAACGACAGTTTCATGCATTCACTATTTGTCCGTGCTCAAGCATGATTCTACGGTTGCAGAACTGATCAAGAATCTCGGTTGAGTGGGAGGCCAATATCACGATGCTTGCACGCTCAACGAACTCAGCCATTCTCTTTCGTGCCTTAGCTTGGAAGCCAACATCACCGGCCCCAAACACTTCATCCACGACCAGCACCTCGGGGTGAACTGCTGTTGCGACAGCGAAAAGCAGCCGGGTGGTCATGCCTGCGGAATAGGTCCTAATGGGAACGTTCAAAAAACTGCCCAATTCTGTGAACGCCTCAATGTCTGGTATTGATGCTTCTGCTTCCTTGAAGGTAGCTCCAAGCAGCATGGACATCCGACGAATGTTCTCATAACCGCTCAAGTCAGGCAACGCGCCCGTACCCAAACCGAAGACAGTTGCGATGCGCCCGGTAACTGATATCTTCCCTAGCGTCGGCTCGAAAATGCCGGCGATTGTCTTGAGTAGCGTCGTCTTGCCGGAACCGTTGTGCCCGACCAGTCCAAGCCTGTCTCCGTTTGTCAGCTGAAGTGAGACGTCCCTGAGTGCGGTCACCTCGACGGTCGCTCGGCCTTCTCGAGACAGCATGCCTCCAGTGCCAACGTTAATTAACTGATTTCGCAGGGAGGTCGCACCCACACCATAGATCGGGTACCTAACCGTCACATTCTCAAGCAGAACTTCAGCCATCACATCCAATACGGTAAACGTGCGCCCTTAGCGCCGGTTATCCAAAGTGCCGCGATCCAGAGGGTGATACCAGTGCCGACGACAACCAAATAGCTCAAGAGACTCGGAACGTCGCCCATCATCGGATCCCTGATGACCGTTATCCAGTGAGCTAAGGGATTGAAAAGCATCACGTTCTTAATCGGACCTAGCTGCCGAGACTCGTAGAGAACGGGAGTCAGAAAAAACAACATCGGCATGATAGCGGCTACTAGCGGTTCAACATCTCGATACCTGGCCCCTATGAATCCTATCACTTGCGCCGCTGCAAATAAGTTGCCGACGACGAGGATAAGAGCCGGCAATGCGAGCAGCATTGTCCAACTCCAGTGGGTAGGGATTATGATCCAAACAACTGCAAGAACAATTGCGTTGTGGCCAAGCATTACGAGCTGCCGCAAGAGCAATTCGCTCGAAAATGAAAACCGAGGCGCATAGATACTTGTCAGAGTAGCGGTATTGCGTTGAAAAACGCCGCTAGCCTCCGTAATCGTTCCAGCGATAAACTGCCAAGTTATGAGCCCTACCGTGAGCATCGGCACGAAGCGCTGGACAGGCATCTCCATAAGGACACTCCAGACCAGCCCCAGGCCAACAACACTTACCGCGGTTCCTAGGACCAACCACAATGGGCCGAGCACACTTCTTCGGTATCGCGCGATGGTATCTGTCCATGCAAAGTACGACGCGGTCCGCCTTCGGGACCAAGCGCCACGAAGATCGCCAGCACCATCTAACACCGCTTCAAAGAATGATTTTCCTGGCCTGTCAGCCCGAGGCATTCCTACATCCAAATCTGTATTCCCAACAGCGCCCCGTGTGCGGTCGTATAGTTATTATCAAATCGCGAGTCGAGCCCGCATTTCGCTACTCATTGCGGCTTCAATTGGGCAGCGTGAAAAAAGGGGCTCGGCGTGGAAGCTATGCCTAGCCGTCCGCTCATTGCAGCCGCAACCAGATCAGTGTTAACAACCACCGCGTTCAATTTCGGAGTAATCACATGCGCGTGATGGATGAGCAAATTATCGGCGATTTCATGCGGGAGCTCGATCAAATCGAGAAATATGCACCGATGCTTGGATCCTATTCTCGCGTCGATCCCGAAGTCATCGAACATGAGCAAGCAGGACACCGCTTTCGTTTCCTCACGTTCCATCAGGAGTCAAAAAACTGGTATCCGCCGGGATTGAAGGAGTGGTCCCTGATAAAGATGGACTCAACGAACTTCGTGCGATCGGATGACGTGGTCTTCGACCTTGGCTGCAATGCGGGTTATTTAACCACGTGGTTCGCTCTTCGCGCTCTTCGCGGCCACGTCCACGCCTTCGACCCGTACCCTTGGAATGCCGCATCCACGCGCACCCAAGCAAAACTAAACAGCCTTTCGAACGTTACGGTCCATGCGGTCGGCATTGGCCCGGAACGTAAGATAATCAGAGTGCCTGTCCTCTCATCAATGACTTTCAACGTGCAGAGCGCTGGAGAAGTCCCTCAGATCGATCTCCAGATTGAGCCTTTGGCAGCTTTTATCGGTGCCGCACCAACTTTTGCCAAGATAGATATTGAGGGGGCTGAGCATGAATTAGGCTCCTCGATCGTCCAAAGTGGTGTGGAGCGTGGGTACGTTGAAATGCATCCGCCTATGATTGAAGCTGGAGGGGGGGCGTCCGGGAGTGCTGCTGGAGCATTTGTTGGGGGCTGGCTATGCAATCGCCTCGCATGGACCTAGTACGACCCCGTGGACCCCGGCTACCGCAGTTCTACCGACCGGATACTATTTTGAGCGGGCGCAGTAGCGATCGGCGCCGAGTTTTCGACCTCGGCGCCGATCGACAGTCTTTGACCGCCAAGCCAGGCTATGCGCAACCTATTTTTCTATTCTGTACTGAAATCTACCGAGATAAAAATCTGGAAATCTAGGTGAATTTGGAAAATCAAGGTTTGTAGGGAATAACTCTGTTGATTCTTGGAATTTATACATTAGTCTATTGACCAGCGTAACTTCCATAACGCTCGGGAACGGCACTCCACCAATAATAAGCCAAGGAGCACTATTGTTGGCATGAACATGAATTGGCTGAAATACGGAATGCAATTTAGTTAACGTTCTTTCCATTTTTGCGTATGGTAAATCGCTCTCGATCGATCCGAACCCATGAAATTCACAGACTATTTGAGATACTTTCTTCAGCGTAGTATCCGCCACAGACGTAAAAGCGTCCCATTCCGACCCCTCTATATCGCACTTGAGAACGATTTTTTCGCCTCCTATGCGATCAACTGCCTTGTCTATTGATGTCGCATCCAGACGATTTGGAGACCCGATTCTTTCCCTGAAGAAAATAATATTTATATTCCTGGATGGTGATCTCTCTATTGTGTTATCGTACTGATGAACAATAACCCCCTATTGGCGATATCTACGTCCCAGCTGTCCTCATCGTTTATCCCGAATGACAGGGCCCCATCAACTCCAACAAAATCATCCAACATTACGTAGCCGCCGTCAGTCTGGCTGCCTATTCTAATCTTGCTCACGCCAGTCACAGCCATCGGGGATAGCAGAGAACCAATCCCAATTATTCTCTTTCTGAGGCGATCTTGATCATCATCAGCAGACCCCACTATCCAAGAATTTATCAGAAGCTGCGTTTGTATCCTCGCCAAGGCAGACCTAACGCCATTTAAGTCAGTTTTGATACTGACAATACTTTTATTGAGGCCATCAACTCCCTTGGCTGCTACAAAGCAGTTTTTTGAAAAATCAAGTAGAATGGCCTTTTCGACTTCGAAATCAATTCCATCGATTATCGATGTAAGTTTAACCCCTGCCTTATTTTCGAAGTATTCCACATGCTTCTTAAGTTCTTTAAATGAATCCATGCATTTAATTGCCTCTGCTTTGTACATTTTTTCGACTATAAAAGCAGATAAGGCGGATAATGACTGCGCTCCCCAACACGAAAGCTCTGCCATAATTTCAGGATCAGCCTCAAGATTCTTACGATTATGCATATGTCCTTCCCAAATTTTTAAAGCAGGGATCTGCGCTGGTAGTCCGGTTCCGGCCGACGCCACGCCATCTCGCCTGCGCAGTGATGGTCTTGCCGCGATGAACCAGAATTTCATCCCAACTTTATCACAGGTTTCATTTTTTGGGGGCTTAACCACCGGGCTCGCGCGTAATGGTCTTCACTGCCGGCCTTTGACGCCATAACATCGGGAATTGCTAAGTCGAGGCGAGGATCTAGCGAAAAGGACGGGCGGCGACTTGGCAGATTCAGAAGATCGATGGGCGCAACGGCTCTGCCACGCATATGCGCCTGCGTTGTGCTTGGGGGCTATAGCCGGTGTTCGCTAGTGGTTTCAGGAAAATCTATCATTTTCATCTAAAGAAGTGCGGCGGCACGTCGCTGAACAGTTGGCTGAACTCCCATCAACCAGATGATCGAGTCTGGGATGAAACGGAAACGCTAAAGCTATTGAGGCGTGTTGAACGCTTCAATCAACCCATGAAGAGTGCGGCGTCGACAGTATTCTCGACCTCATACGCATTTGGCACCCATCTGCCAATTCGAGTGTTCGCGCCGGACGATGTGTTTTGCACTACAGTTTTGAGAGATCCGAAAGCACGCATCCTTTCGCAGATTGCCGATTGGCGGCGCGAAGCCCGAATAAAAGGTTACAATGGTTCGTTTGAAGATGAGGCCCTCAGAGACTCTGTTAGTCTCTCCCTGGCCTCGTTTTTGAGGAAGAACTCCCAATCAACGGTACGATTTCTACTTGATAATTATATGACGAGAGCGCTTGCCGCTGGAAACACGACAGAGATTGTCGAAGATGTGGTGGACACACGTCCGCTGCTGCCTATCGCGCTCCGCGCGCTCGAACAGGATTATCACGTAGTAGGCGTTACCTCGCGATTGCCCGAGACCAGGGCAGCGATCGCATCGACGCTCGGGCTGGTTCATGATCCTGAGCAAGCAGTTGCCTTGAACGTCACGGGGTCCAGTCGCACCTTGGCTTCAGAGGTAGACAAGGAGGCCAACCGCCTTCTCGACTGTCTCACCGTTCACGACCAAGTTCTTTACGACCGCGCTGATGAGTTGTTCGAAAAGCGCCATAGTGTGGCGGCGGCCGTATACAACGAGGCTGAGTTCGAGAGACACCACGCAGCCTTTGCTACGAAACGCTTGCGGCCGTTTGCCCGTGACGGTTTCTCAGTCGTTTCCGTCAGGGATACAATCCTCGGCTCGGGCCATTGGGGACGGGACGCCGCCGGCTCACCTCAATGTTGCGTATGGACGGGGCCTTGTACACGAACAGCTTTGTACCTTTCGTGTCCAGCCGACGTCGATCTATCCATCAGAATATGGATACGCGGCTATGCCTCTAAACGTCTACGAAGTCAGCTTCGCTTTGAGGTTGATGATGTGCCGCGCACACATTCATTCCAGTCGGCGGAAGGCTGGTTGGAGACGGCAACAATTCGAGCCCGTTCAAGGAGGGCCTTTCTAAAGATCGCGTTGCTACTCAATGAAACCGAAGCAGATGAAACGCCCGGCGACGACAGGAGACGGGGCGTAGCTTTCGACTCTTACGGCTGGGCTGTTGACTCAGCTTGAGGCGGTGCTATCGCATCATCCTTCAAACTCGATTCCATGAATATGCGACGTCCGATGTCCGGCCTCCGGAGACAACATTGAAAATCGGCATCGACGGCAGGAACCTGAGATCGGCCACGGATGGAATAGGCAGGTTCGTCCACCAGTCGATCAAGGCGCTGTCGGTGCTCGGCGCCGAGATTTGCGTCTACGCTCCCGCCCCGATCAATACCGTCCATGACCTGCCTGCCGATGCGAAGCTGCGGACCGGCGGGGCAGAGACCCTGCCGGCGCGGGCGCTGTGGGGGCAAGCCATGCTGCCTGCCTGGGCTGCGCAGGATCAATTGGATGTTTTCTGGGGACCGTCCCACCGGCTGCCGCTCACTTTGAACAGGCATATCGCGCGCGTGGTGACGATCCACGATCTCGTCTGGCTGCACGCGCCGGATACCATGCACGCCCGGACCTTGCTCGGCGAGCGCCTGCTGATGAAACCTGCTCTGCGACGGGCCGATATCGTGGCGAGCGATTCAGACGCCACGGCAACGGCGCTGCGGACAGAATTTCCGTGGCTGAAAGCGCCAGTCGCGACGGTTGCACCCGGCACCACTCCCCTTCCCGCGCCAGGTGATCTTTCCAGCCTCGAAACGCTCGGCATCGTCAGGCCCTATGCGCTTTTCGTCGGCACGCTCGAGCCGAGAAAGAATCTCGGCAAGCTGATCCAGGCCTATGGGATGCTGCCTGAAAGCACCCGCTCCCGCTGCGATCTGGTTATCGTCGGCGGCAGCGGATGGAAACAGACGAGCCTGGCCGACGACGTGCGCCGCGGCGGACTCGAGCGGAACGTCATCTTCACCGGTTTCGTCGACGACCGAATGCTGGCGAGCCTCTACGCGCACTGCCTCTTTCTGACCATGCCGTCGCTTTACGAGGGCTTCGGCTTCCCAATCGTCGAGGCGCAGTCGTTCGGCAAACCGGTGCTGACCTCGAACATTTCGTCGATGCCTGAAGTTGCCGGCGGCAGCGCCGTTCTCGTCGACCCGCAGAGCGTCAATTCGATCGCCGATGCCTTCGGGCAGCTTTGCCTCGACGCCCCATTGCGCCAGAAGCTTTCCGCCGGAGCCCGCCGGAATGCGGAGCGTTTCACCTGGGAGAATCATGCCAAAGGCATGCTAGAGTTCTTTGAGCAGGCCATCCGGTTAAGACGAAAGACGCCTATTTGAAAGTCCTGCATTTCTTCAAGACATACTGGCCGGACAGCTTCGGCGGGGTGGAGCGGACCATCCATGCCATCGCTGAAAGCACGGCACGGCACGGCGTCGAGACGCAGGTCCTGTCGTTGAGCCGCGCTCCGGCGGAAAACACCAGGCGCATGGACCGCCATATGGCCGTGAAAGCCAAGCTGGATTTCGAGCTGGCCTCGACCGGGTTCTCGCGCGCGGTGTTTGGCAAATTCGACGCGCTCGCCCGGCAATCGGACCTTGTGCACTATCATTTTCCATGGCCGGTCATGGACATCGCCCATTTCCGCGCCCGTCACGGCAAGCCGGCGGTCGTCACCTATCACTCCGACGTCGTCAGGCAACGGTTGCTCCTGTCGTTCTACAGGCCGTTGATGATGCGCTTCCTGGGCGACGTCGACGCCATCGTCGCGACATCGCCCGACTATCTGCGGTCGAGCGCCGTGCTCAGGCGGTTCGCAGCCAAATCGAGCGTCATTCCGATCGGCATCGACGAAAGCGCCTATCCGGCGCCGACCACGGCCGACATCGATTGGTGCCGGTCGACGGTGTCGGGTCCATTCGTGCTCTTCGTCGGCGTCCTGCGCTACTACAAGGGACTGGATGTGCTTATCGATGCGGCTGACCGGGCGCGATGCACAATAGTCATTGCCGGATCGGGACCGATCGAGCAGCAATTGAAACGCCAGGTCGAAAAGCTCGGCCGAGACAATGTCATCTTCCTCGGCGAAGTGTCGGAAGGACAGAAGATGGCCCTGCTTCATGCCTGCAACGGCTTCGTCTTTCCCTCGAACCAACGCTCGGAGGCTTACGGGGTTTCGCTCGTGGAGGCGGCCATGAGCGGCAAGCCAATGATCTCGTGCGATATCGGAACCGGAACGTCCTATGTGAACAAGGCCGATGTCACCGGTCTGGTCGTGCCGCCGTCCGACCCCGATCGCCTGGCCGAGGCCATCAACCGCCTGATCGATCTCGCCGCAAGAAGCGGAACGATGGGGACAGGCGGCGCGCCAACGGTTTTGCGAGCTCTTCACCGCCGAGAAAATGGGGCAGGCCTATGCCGACCTCTATATGCGACTGTCCAATCGCGGCGCCTAGCCGGTCGCCTGTGATTGCTGTTGCTTTCGTGCTCTCCCGGCATTGAGCTTTGCCGCGCCTCGTCCTATAAGGCCGCGCGCAGCGGGCACGCCCGCCTGCTGGGGCGTCGCCAAGTGGTAAGGCATCGGTTTTTGGTACCGACATTCCCAGGTTCGAATCCTGGCGCCCCAGCCAAGCTGGATGCCCTTTGGACATGGCTATCCCTTGGGACTGCTCAGTCGATAGCACTGCGGTTGTTTCTGCAAGCAAATCAAACGGTTGTCGAAAGACAGCGCGAACCTCGCCATCGTCCCATGTACAGGTGGGCACAATGTGCGGGCTTTTATCTTGCCATCCTTCGGTCGTGTGTAAGCGTCCGGACTTTGCACCCAGATTGCGTAGTGCAATGGCGCGACATGTCGGGCTCCTTCGTAGCATGGAGGATCTCCGGTGAATTTGAGACATTTCGAGAACAAGGCCCGGCAGTCCTATTGGGTGGTTCACGTCGAGGCGTGGCGGCGCAGCGGTCTGACGCGGACGGAATATTGCCGTGTGCATCGCCTGACGAAGGATACGCTCGATCGCTGGCTGAAGTACTTCGCGGGCAACGACGCGGCACGTAAGCAGGCGGAATATCAGGCGGAATTGCGCCGCCAGAAGCGCCTGGAAGAGCGAGCGAAGCGGCAGAAAAGGCGCGCTCGGCTGCGCTTTGCGGTGAGCACGGATGTGCGCAACCGCGCCGTCCAGGCGTTCTGGGCGATGCATGTCGAGGCGATGAACTGGAGCGTCATGGGCATCCGTGAATACGCCGCCGCGCTGCATCTTTCGCCGACGAGCCTGCGCACATGGCGTGACCGACTGGGCGAGGGCGAGGTCGAAATCGACTGGCGGGCGCATCTTCATCCCTCCGCCCGTCCGGTCGTTAGCACTAGTGCTAGCGGAACACCGGCGGAATCGAGCTTGACGACCTCATCGAAGGATGATCCTGGCGCGCCTCGGCAGCCTGCCCGACGCTTCTTCAGCGACGAGGAAAAGCATGCCATCGCGCTGGAGAGCGACCAGCCGGGCGTCAGCGTCTCGCAGGTCGCGCGCAAGCACGGGATCGTCACGGGCATGCTGTTTCGCTGGCGTGTGCAGTTCGGCGTGGCGCAGAAGAAGCGCGCGAAGCTTGCGCCCGTCGCGCTGACTGAGGGCACGCCGGCGGCACTTCTGCAGCCGCCGGATGGAATGACGGCGATCGATCTGCCTGACGGCCGGCGCGTATTTGCGCCCGCCGGCAGCGATCCGGATGCCGTTCGTGAGCATCTCGAAAGCGAAGGAACAGGAAGATGATGATCGTTCCCGCGGGCGTGAAGGTGCATCTGGCGCTGGGCTACACCGATATGAGGAAAGGTCTCGATGGGCTCGCCATGCTGGTGCAGCAAACGCTGAAGCAGGACCCGTTCTCGGGTCATCTGTTCGCCTTCCGGGGCAAGAAGGCGTCGATGCTGAAGATCCTGTTCTGGGATGGAAACGGCCTGCGCCTGTTCACCAAACGGCTCGACCAGGGCAGCTTCGTGTGGCCGGTAACGGCCGGCTTCAATGGCTCGATCACAGTGACGCCGGCGCTGCTTGCGATGCTGATCGAGGGCATCGACTGGCGCGCTTCATGAAATAGAGCTTGGCTCTTGGAACGCCAATTCAGACCCCAAGATATCGTTTGAGGATTGACCGTTGTTGATGATATAGGCGCGATGCGCCAAGGCAAACGTGGCAGCCAAGTTCTGTTCGACCAGAACGATGGTCAGGCCGTCCGCCAGCTTTTGGCAAGCCTCCATGAGATCGCGAACGATTACCGGCGCCAGCCCTTCGAAAGGTTCGTCGAGCAACACAATCTTAGGATCGCGCACGAGTGCGCGAGCGACCGCCAGCATCTGCTGCTCGCCGCCCGACAGGTCCGTGCCTCGGCTGCGGCGGCGTTGTGCCAGTCTGAGGAAAATGGCGTAGATGCGTTCGAGCGGCCATTTATTGCCTGCCGTCCGCGAAAGAGCACTTCATCCAGGCCCATGCAGTCAGACGATACCGGATCAGTAGCGCAGCAACGCTCCACGGCCGTCAATACAACTTTGGCTGGATATATATCACTTGATGACATATCTCCTGAGCGAATGGTCGGCGATTGCCATCCTGCGCGAACGACCGGCGATCGAATGCTCATGGCTGTCCCCCGAACGCAGGGCCGAGGTATCGACCGGTCAGGCAATCATCCGCCGTCACAGCACCCAGCGGAAGGCGCGTTTGAGTTCCTTGACGCCATCCGCCTCGTACCAGCGCCCATGTGAGATGATCACGCGCTCCGGCTGCCAGTTGATCATGCGGCGAACCGCCGCCCGCAACGGCTTCTGGTGCCGAAAGAAGCTCAATTGCATGTCGAACGGGGCCTTGCCATTCGGGTCGACGACACCGCCGAGTTTCATGAGGATACGATAGAACCAGCCATGAATGCGCTTCGGTTCGAAGTTCTCGATCAAGTCGGTGAGGATCAGAGTTCGTGAAGCGCGATGAAAGAATACCGCCTCGGTAATCGCGTCGCCGCTGACAACCAGCGTGTTGATTTCTTCGGGCCACGGCGTGTTCTGATCCACCAGCACCGTATCGACGATTACCGGGCGCTTCGCGCGCTTTTGCAGATCTGGCACTGCCAGAACGGTCGCTCCAGGCAAGCGAGCTTTCCATTCCGGCAGCCACCAATAGTGCAGCGAATTCGGTGCGACGAGATAACGGATCGGCCCCAGCTTCTCTATCGCCGTTTGAAGAGCAGACGTGTGGCGCACAGGCGAATGAAGGATCAGATCTCCACAATGAAGCCGGATAATCGTCATGCGGGTGGTGAACGGCACTTTCAGCCAACCGAAACCAAACTCGATTTCCGGTCCGTCGACGATCCAGATATCGGTTGCCGCCGCTTTGAGCACATTGATCGGCGCGTACGGCTCCAACCAGTTGTATTCGCGAGCTTGGCTAAGTGATTTCACCTGATCGCTCCATACTTCTCAGTCGCCTGAGAGATTCGGCCAGCAACGGTTCGTGTTTGAACATTTCCTGAAGGTGATCGGTGGCAAGGCGCTCAAGCAGCGCGACCCCTTTGTCGGTCATGACGACAAGCACACTGCGGCGATCCGCGGGAGATTGTCGCCGTTCGGCCAACCCAGCGCTGACGAGCCTATCCACCAGTTGCACCGCGCCATTCGGTTGAAGCAGCATCTGCGCCGCGAGGTCCTTGATCATGATGGCTTGATCAGGATGGACCTTGATGGCCAACAGTGCCTGATATTGCTGCGATGTGACCCCGGCGGCCAAGGCGGCAACCTCGCTGAATGCCAGAAATCGGCGCAGCGCATAGCGGAATCCCGCCAACCCTTGATACGCATTGTCGTCCAGGCTCGAAGATCTTCCTTCACCCGCTTCGTTGCTGTCGTGAGCGGATGCTTTTTGGAACCGGGCGCGAGCCCGTTTGGCGGCCTTCCCGGATCGTGGCCCTGAAGGACTGGAAGGATCGGCTGCTGACACTCTTTTCAACTCCCTCACAATATGTCATGACATGACATATATCAAGCAAAGGCTTGGTACGCTAGCAGGTTCGCAAGACCCGGGCTTCGGTCATTGCAAATCATTTCCCGGGGCAGACCTTTCATGGCACGTGGCGACACATCAACGCCGAGCAGTTCGATGGCCAACGTACATCGAGCTGGCAAACTTTCCGCACAGGATGCACCCCATCGTGAGGCGATGGAAGATGAAGAGAGGCATCGGCTCAGTCTCTTGTATCTTACCGTCCTCGCCCTCGCTCTGGGCGTGGTAACCGGTCTCGGCGCCGTCCTGTTTCGGGATTTGATCGGTCTGCTTCACAATCTCTTCTTCAATGGCATGTTGGCGGTCGGCTATGACGCGAACGTGTTCACGGCGCCGAGCCGATGGGGTGCGTTCATCATTCTGGCACCGGTGATCGGCGCCGTTGTGGTCACCTTTCTTGTTAGCAACTTCGCGCCTGAAGCCAAGGGCCACGGCGTGCCGGAAGTCATGGACGCCATCTACTACAAGGAAGGCAAGATCCGCCCTATCGTGGCGTTGGTAAAATCGCTGGCGTCAGCCGTTGCCATCGGCAGTGGCTCGTCGGTTGGTCGAGAGGGTCCGATAATCCAGATCGGATCGGCGCTTGGATCGACATTGGGGCAGATCATCCAGATGCCGGTTGGCCAGCGGATCGCTATGGTCGCGGCAGGGGCGGGTGCCGGTATAGCCGCTACGTTCAACACGCCGATCGGGGGCGTCATGTTCGCGATCGAGTTGATGATGCCCGAAGTGAGTGTGAGCACTTTCCTTCCGGTTGCGATAGCAACCGGCGCCGCGACTTTCGTGGGGCGCTGGTTCATCGGACAGCAGCCGGCATTTGCCGTGCCGCAATTGCAGGCCCTGACCACGGACGGCAATGCGGTCGCGCTGCTGGTGCTCTATGCTGCCCTCGGTGGGGTGACCGGAGTGGCGGCGGCCGGCTTCATCCGCAGCCTGCATCTGGTCGAGGACTGGTTCGACAAAATTCCGGGGCGATACATACGCCACATACTCGGCATGCTGCTGCTGGGGCTGCTGATGTATGTTCTCTTCGTCACGCTCGGACAGTATTATGTTGACGGCGTGGGCTATGCGACGATCGAGAGCATCCTGGTCGGTCACACCTCCGCGGTATGGCTGTTGGCCCTGTTGTTCGCTTGCAAGGTTATAGCTACCTCCATGAGCCTGGGCTCGGGATCTTCTGGCGGCATCTTCTCGCCTTCGCTGTTCATGGGCGCCACGTTGGGCGGCGGCTTTGCCGCACTGCTGCAGGCCATCGGAATTCCAATCCCGATCAGCATTCCTGCCTTTGCCATGGTGGGCATGGGGGCGATGGTTGGCGGCGGTACGGGGGCTGTGATGACTGCGATCACCATGACCTTCGAGATGACCCGCGAGTACGACATCGTCATGCCGATGATCTTAGCCGTGGCCACCAGCGTCGGAGTCCGGCGACTGCTTTCGCGTGAGAACATCTACACGTTAAAGCTGGTCCGTCGGGGACGTGCCATTCCCAAGGCGTTGCACGCCAACATGTTCCTGGTCCGCCATGCGCGCGAGGTGATGGACGCCGGCATCCTGGTGCTCCAGGCGGAACACCGCTTCGACGATTTTTTGCGAGAGCATGAGGCGGAGGGCAGGCTTCGCCATGTGGTGGTCATCCGAAATGGCCAGATCTTCGGTGTGCTCCGCGTCAACACCGGGCTGCGGCGCGGCCTCGAGGGCGCGCATACCGGCGTCACGCTCGGGGACATCGCCAGCCGTGACTACACGATCGTCGGCGAGAGCATGGTCGTCTCCGACGTGATCGAACGGATTTGGCGCAAGAACGCATTCATGGCCGTCGTCGTGCACGGCCACGGGATTCCGCGAGAAGATGACGTTGTCGGCGTCATCACCAGGGAGCATGTCGCCAACTCCGTGGCCGACGGCCTGAAGATCTATCCGAGATAACGGTCCAGCCGGCATCAAGCGCGCGGGATCCGCGCCGCCAAAAAGACCGAGCCAGGCGTAGTGAAATCGGATCGTCGCTGGCGGCACCCTGTTGGACGATATGACCGGTGTCCATGACGTGGCAGCGGCCGGCGCCTGAAAGCGCCAGACGCACAGCCGCGTTCGACCAGCGGGATCCACCGCTTCACAAAATTGCGACTGGCCTGGAATAGTTTCCGGCCAAGCTTGGTATACGCAGCATGAAGGCGAAATTCGTCCGCACGCGTCATTTGGAGAATTTCCAGGTGCCAAAATACAATGTCGCTGATGTTGAAGCGCGGAAGGCGAGATCGAGCGTCCGAGGACCTCCACCACTGGCATCTTTGCCCGCAACTGGAAGCCGGTCATTCCTGGTCCCCTCTTCCCTAATTGCCGAGCCAGGTTTGGCAGAACGGTCTCACCAGCCCGAAAGGTCGGGTTGCTTCGCGGTCATCATCAAAAGGAAAATGCCATGGCGGACAATCAAACATTTTCGGAACGCTTCGACGAATACCAACCCTCCAAGACGCTCTGGTTCTGGTCATTGGTAGGCGCGGTGATGCTGACGATGATCGTCGGCTTTACTGCCGGCGGTTGGACCCTGGGAGGAACAGCATCGTCAATGGCGAAGACTGCGGCCATAAAGGCGCGGGCAGAACTGGTCGCCAATTTTTGCGTCCAAAAATTCATCACAGCGTCAAACGCGAGCGAAAACCTGGCCAAGTTGAAGGGAACATCGTCCTACCAGAGGGACAGTTTCATCAGCGACGGCGGGTGGGTGAAACTGGCTGGAATGAAGAAGGATGCTCCGGGCGCCGCGGACCTATGTGCGGACAGGTTGGCAGCGATGGACACAATCCCGACCAACAGCGTGGCTCAGGACAGCACCAAGGGTTGACGGCCACTTCAGAATCACCCGGCAGCGCGCATGTACTGCCGGGCATTCATCGCGATGGGGGCCAGGCCATGTACGAAGCGTGGTTTTCAAGGCCGGTGCCAGTGGCGATCGGCATTTTCGGCAAGATCGAGAACCTTTCCAACGCCAATCAAGCGGTCGACTTGCTTACCAAACACTGGCGCAGCGCAGGAAGTCAGAAGCATCTGGCGGCACTACGCGCCTGCCGCCAAGCCATGAACGGCGGCATTGCGGCCGACGTCGCCAGGGACGCATTGGTCGATGCGGCTCGAGAAGCGCACATGCTCGTCGAATAAGCCTAAGTACCGAGCGATCGTCCGGACACAGTGAGCGGCGCCTCCGACGGCGTCTGATGATACGATCCTTCCCATTCGCAGGTAAACGACCATGAATTCCGGAGCACCGCTCGGCTTCCTGACAGTCCGCCGGCTGGTCGGACGTCGGTTACAACTCGTGCTCGCCCTTTTCATTCTTACAACCGCGCTGATCTCGATACCCGCACCGATGGCTGGGCTGCGGGCGGAGGTCAGAGCTCTTCCTCTACCTCGCTTCGTCTCGCTGAAAGCTTCATCGGCCAACCTTCGCGCCGGCCCTGGCACCGGCTACGACATCCAATGGGTCATGACACGCCCGGGCATCCCGCTGGAGATCTACCAGCAGTATGGCAATTGGCGCCGCGTAAGGGATTGGGAGGGAACCACCGGATGGATCTTTGGACCCCTGTTGTCGGGGCGCAGAACGGGGATTGTCGCTCCCTGGACGAAGAACAATGTGGCGCTGCGCAACAAACCGACAATCGATAGTCCCATCACCGCCTGGCTCGAGCCTCGCGTCCGAGTCAAACTGACACGGTGCGACGGAAAGTGGTGCGCTGTTGCGCTAGGGGAAACGTCCGGCTTCGTCAAACAAACCGACTTGTGGGGCGTCTATCCCGGCGAAGTGCTTTAAGAAGGGGTGGCTCAAAATGACCGACCGAACGGTGTTGATTTCCGGCGGCGGCATTGCGGGGCCTGCCCTTGCTTTTTGGCTCGACGCCGCCGGATTCCGGCCGACTCTGATCGAACAGGCGCCTGAATTGCGCACCGGGGGCTATGTCATCGATTTTTGGGGCCTTGGCTATTGGATCGCCGGGAGGATGGGCCTCGAGGCAGATATCAATCGCGTGGGATATCATGCGCGCGAAATGCGCATCGTGGACGATAACGGAAAGCGCGTCGCAGGCTTTGGCACAGACGTCTTCGGCGAGTTGACAAACGGCCGCTATGTCACGCTCGCGCGCAGCGATCTCTCGCGGCTGCTCTTCGAAAAGGCCAAAGACAGGACAGAGATCATTTTTGGCGATGAGATCGCCGGGCTTGAAGAGGCGTCAGACGGCGTGCGCGTTCGTTTCAAACATGGAGGCGAACGCAAGTTTGTTTGGTGATAGGCGCGGATGGTCTGCATTCGGGCGTTCGTCGGCTGGCATTCGGGCCCCAGCGTCAATTCGAGAAGAAACTCGGCTACGCGGTCGCGGCATTCGAGGTCGAGGGCTACTGCCCGCGCGACGAGGACGTGTACTTGATGTACGGCCGGCCGGGGCGAATGGTCGGCCGTTTCACGCTGCATCACAACCGCACGCTTTTCCTGTTCGTCTTCGCCGTCGGCAGCGAGTCGTTGCCAGCGGCGTTGGTCATGCAAAAGGAAATGCTGCGGGAAAGATACGACGATGGGAGGTGGGAATGCCCTCACATTCTGGAGGAGTTGGATCGTACTGGGGAGCTCTATTTCGACAGCGTCAGCCAGATCATGATGAACAGCTGGTCTCAAGGTCGCGTTGCCCTCACCGGCGACGCCGCGTTTTGCGTTTCCCTGTTAGCTGGACAGGGTTCAGCCTTGGCGATGATTTCCGCCTACGTGCTGGCAGGCGAACTCCTGAAAGCCGACGGACGGCATCGGGAAGCTTTCCTCAGCTATGAAGCGTTCCTACGGGACTACATCCAAGCAAAACAGCGGGGAGCGGAGCGATTTGCCACTGCTTTGGCACCCAGGACACAGCTAGGCCTGCTATTCCGCAACTTGGTAACGAAGGCATTCGCTGTGCCCGGGCTGGCGCGCCTGGCGATCGGAAAGGAAATTAGCGACGCGGTGCGGCTACCCGACTATCGCTGGCGGCTCCCAATCGGTTGACCGTTCTGGGCAGGAAGGTCAGCCATCCAAACTGTAGACGAGGCCCGGCTCAACGATCCATTCGCCGGAAGAGAGCGATTGGACATCGTAACGCCCGTCGGACAGTCGTGCTGCGAGCCCAACGTAGCGGTAGCGAGTGCCTGCTGAATCCGCGACCGTGGCGAAGATCGGCTGATCGGCAAGGTAACCGACGATTGTGCTATTGGTGCCAGACTCCGGAGCGGTCGGCCCGGCAATCCTGAGAATGTAGTATTCAATCGGGATACTTCTGGCACCCATGCGCACGAGCATGCCTTTCCTTACGAGGAAGGCGCAGGCCAGTATGCTCTCACCGCCTCAATAGATCCAATGAAATGACCTGCGACGTCGGTCTGCAGCCGTCCGTTACCTCACCGTTTGGTCGTGTCCCCACAGGTGGTGTAGCTCGGCGGTAGTGAAGCCGCTCGCGAGTGCGCCGTTAGTCGCGCTGTAGCGAGCGAGCGGCTTTGCGGTGGTCATCGGCGCTTTCCGGTAGGGTTTGGTTGTTGACGCCAACCCAATTCGGAAGGACCACCGATGACCGACGACATGATGAACCTGCGCACGCTCGTGGAGAAGACCCCGGATGCCGATCTCCTGCGCGAGATGATCGGCTTTGCCGCCGAGCGGCTGATGGAAATGGAGGTTGGGGCCGCCACCGGCGCCGCCTATGGCGAGAAGAACCCGTTGCGCACGGCCCAGCGCAACGGCTATCGCGAGCGCGACTGGGAGACGCGCGCCGGCACCGTCGAGCTGCGCATCCCGAAGCTCAGGAAGGGCAGCTATTTCCCCGGTTTCCTCGAACCGCGCCGCATGGCCGAGAAGGCGCTGACCGCCGTCATCCAGGAGGCCTACGTCCAGGGTATCTCGACCCGCTCGGTTGACGACCTGGTCAAGGCCATGGGGATGAGCGGCATTTCGAAGAGCCAGGTCTCGCGGCTGTGCGAGGAGATCGACGGCAAGGTCAAAGCGTTCCTTGAAAGACCCATCGAGGGCGACTGGCCCTATCTGTGGATCGACGCCACCTACCTGAAGGTGCGCCGCGGCGGCCGCATCGTCTCGGTCGCCGTCATCATTGCCGTCGGCGTCAACGCGGACGGCCGGCGCGAGGTGCTGGGCATGGAGATTGGCACCTCGGAGGCCGAGCCGATCTGGACGGAGTTCCTGCGCAAGCTGACCCGCCGCGGCCTGCGCGGCGTCAAGCTCGTCGTCTCCGATGCCCATGAAGGCATCAAGGCGGCCGTCACCAAGGTGCTGTGCGCGACATGGCAGCGCTGCCGCGTCCACTTCATGAGGAACGTGCTGGCCCATGCCGGCAAGAGCGGCCGCAGGGTCGTCTCCGCTTTCATCGCCACCGCCTTCGCCCAGGAAACGCCCGAGGCCGCAAGCGTGCAATGGCGCGCCGTCGCCGACCAGATCCGGCCGAAGGTGCCGAAGTTGGCGACAATCATGGACGACGCCGAGCCCGACGTGCTGGCCTACATGACCTTCCCGAAAGAACACCGCGCCAAGCTGCACTCGACCAATCCGATCGAGCGTCTCAACGGCGAGATCAAGCGGCGCACCGAGGTCGTCGGAATCTTCCCGAACGACGATGCGATCGTGCGTCTGGTCGGCGCAATCCTGCTCGAACAGAACGATGAATGGGCAGTGCAGCGGGCCAGATATATGACTCTGGAAACGATCAGCCAGATGAGCGATGATCCCCTGATCAGCTTGCCAGCCGTGGCGCGCTGATCAGCCCGGCCCATGCCGGAGAGCACGGCGACCAATGCCGTCAGCTACACCACTCCCCGGGACACGATCCACCGTTTGGCGGAAGGAGCCGAAATGCACGAATTGCTCTCCAATTGGGTGATCGATTTCTTTAGGGAGGATGCATCTGCTGGCCTCTTAGGCCGGCCGAGCGTTCACTTTTTCGGGTGCGGTTTAAATTGACTCTTGGGGGTCACATTTAAAGCGTAGCTTCCATCCGTCGCCCGTACCAAACAAAGACAAGCGGACGCTCGGAAGCGATTATCGTCCCAGGCATTGGGAGGCAAGCATGTCACCATACGGTGTGGCTGATTCCGTCGAACTCGCCATTTTGACAAAAACATTAGATGACTATTGCGCCGCGCACCACATCGTTGGCGACTCTGACCGTCAGCGGATCGCAATCAAGGTGATGAGCCTTTTCAGGCAGGGTTTGATTACGCCCGAGCAGTTATCAGCGGAGCTTGAAAAGATAGAGTAGCGACTCTTGACCTTTCGACCCACTACCTAGCCGGTGGTCCCGATCCACGCCGAGTACGGTCGGCACTGTGGTATCAGGAAGGTAACGATCCACTCGTACGCGGGTCTCAAACATTCCTCTTCTGCCGGCAGCTCAAAGCGCTGAAAAGAGACAGCGAGACAATCCCTTGAACATGCTGATCGCCATCGCCTTGACATTTGTCGCAGTCATCGGTTCGTCTTCGCTCCACTATGAGGCAATCCAACGCCTTGACAGATTGGCCCGCAGGTCAGCTGGGGCTTATCCCGCGCTGCTCTTCGTTATCTGCGGCCTGGTTGGATTGCATCTTCTGGAGATCGGGATTTATGCCGCGATATTCCACCTCGCGGACCAGACCTTTTCCCTCGGCGATTTCAACGGAAAGACCTTTCCGTCGAGCATGGATTATTTTTACTATGCAGCAGAGGCTTACGCCTCCCTGGGGTACAATAACGTCATACCCGCCGGTGAAATGCGCCTCGTCACGTCCATAGCGCCACTGAACGGATTGCTACTCCTGACCTGGTCAGGCTCGTTTCTCTTCTCGCTGGTAGAGGATTGGCGAGGGAAGGGAAAATAAGGCCCGCGCGGCGCTTTCGCATTCCAGCAGAGCGACCTTTTCGACTGAGAATCGGCAGCAAGCGCCATCACGCGTTATTACAAATAGGAACAAATCCGTGAACGCGGGCCCGATAGGCTGGAATCGCCCAACTCGTGCCACAATAGAGGCACCCCATTCTCCCCGCGCAAAGTCGCCAAAGCTTTGCAAGAAAACGATAATTTTCAATTTGTAGGCGGGAGGTATCGATGAATCCTGCGGGTATTCGCACGCCCTTTTCAAAGCCAACAACCTGTGTCGCCACAGCCATATTGGCGGCCGGCCTCGTTGCAACTGCACCTCAGGCACACGCACAAACCGCGGCGAGTGCCGCGAGCCAAGCGCCGACCGGCCTGTGGCTGACCACGCCCTATCCTGAATTCTCGGCCCAGGCCGGCAAGGACGTAAGTGTGCCCTTGAGGTTGGCGAACCGCGGGCTCCCGCCCCAACGGGTAGAGTTCGGGATCGATGGGCTGCCAGGCGGGTGGAAGTCGGAGATCGATGGCGGCGGCAAACCAGTCGGCGCCGCGATAGCGGGGGCGGACAGCACGGTGGATCTTGTGCTGAAGCTGACGCCGCCGACAGGTGACGTTGGCAAGGCCGTGAACTTTGCCGTGTCCGGGAAGGCCGGCACGGAAGCTCTCAAATTGCCGATGGTGGTGACGCTCGCCAAGACCGAGCCGGCAAAGTTGACACTGGAACCCAAGCTCCCTGCATTGCGCGGCACCGCCAAATCAGCCTTCGACTTCCAAGTCGACATCAAGAACGATGGCCAGGAAGACTCGACGGTCAATCTGCTTTCGAAGGCGCCACCCGGCTTCCAGGTGACCTTCAAGCAGGGTTATGGCTCGCAGGAACTGACCAGCTTGCCGCTGAAAGCCGGAGAATCTAAAACGCTCTCCGTCGGCGTCCAGCCGCCGGACAACGCCCAGGCCGGTCAGTATCCGGTTGCGATCGCCGCCAGCGGCGGCACCGCCAGCGCCGACACCAAACTGCTGCTCGACATTACCGGCAGGCCATCCGTTTCTCTTTCAGGTCCCCAGGGCCGGCTTTCCGGCGATGCCACGGCGGGTCGGGAACGCACCTTCACATTCACGCTGTCCAACAGCGGGTCGGCCCCGGCCCGCGATCTGAAGCTTTCGGCGAGCCCACCATCCGGCTGGAAGGTCACCTTCAATCCCGAGAAGGTCGACGAGATCGCACCAGGCGGAACATCCGACGTCGGCGTCTCGATGACACCTTCGACCCAGGCGATCGCCGGCGACTACATGGTCTCGGTCCGTGCCAATGGTGAGGGCGCATCCGATAGCGCCAATTTCCGGGTCACCGTGCGCACATCGACGCTATGGGGAGTGACGGGCCTCGGCGTCATCGGCGCCTCTGCCTTGATGCTCGCCTTCGCCGTGACGCGGTACGGACGCCGATGAGCCCGGTTATCGAAGCGCGCGGCCTCGTCAAGCGTTACGGTCGATTTCCGGCGGTTGACGGCATCGATCTCACTGTCGAGAAGGGCGAGGTATTCGGTTTGCTCGGCCCTAATGGCTCGGGGAAGACCACCACGATCCTCTTGCTTCTCGGCCTCACTGAGCCGACAGCGGGCTCGATCCGTATCCTCGGACTCGATCCGCTGCGCCAGCCGCTGACCGTCAAACGGCAGGTAGGTTACCTGCCGGACCAGATCGGTTTTTACGATCATCTGACTGCATGGGAAAATCTCGCCTATACGGCAAGGCTTGCAGGCCTGATATCCAAAGAGGCCGACACGCGCATCATTGATGCTTTGGCGCGGGTGCGGCTCGCCGACGTCACCCATCGCCGCGTCGCCACCTTCTCGCACGGCATGCGCCAGCGGCTCGGACTGGCCGAAGTGCTCGTCAAGCAAGCCGAAATCGCCATCCTTGACGAACCGACTTCGGGTCTTGACCCGCAGTCGACGCAGGAACTGCTGGAGCTGATCCGTGAGCTGGTGGCCGAGGGCGTGACGTTCGTGCTTTCCTCCCACCAGCTCGCGATGATGCAAACGATCTGCGGCCGAGTCGCGCTTTTCCGCAAAGGCCGCATCGGGCTCATCGGAGGGGTCGAAGATCTCACCGCCAACGTCCTCGGCGGCTCATATATGGTCGAGGTCGAAGTCGAAAACGCCAATCTGGTGAAGGTGCTTGCCGGGGCACCGCACGTATCCGGACTGACCGCCTTGAAAGGGGGACGCTGGCGTGTCGATGCCGACGCGGATGTCAGGGCTGACCTCGCCCGGCGCATCGTTGGCGCCGGCGGTGCGCTTCGTTCCATGACCATCCGCCGGGCCACGCTCGACGAGGTCTATGTCCGCTATTTCGAAGGAGTGAACCATGATGTCGCGGCGTGAAGGATCACCATTTGCTGGCCTGTCGACGATCGCGCTCAAGGAAGCCGCCGATCACATGAACAGCATCCGCATCCACCTGGTTATGGTTCTGATGCTGCTTACTGCAATCGGATCGGTCTATGCCGCGATCGGCCAGATCAAGGCCACAATCGGTGAAGATCAGTTCCTGTTCCTGCGGTTGTTCACCACCGCGCAGCAACCCCTGCCATCCTTCGTCTTCTTCCTCGGCTTCCTGGTGCCATTGGTGGCGATCGCACTCGGCTTCGATGCCATTAACGGCGAATACAACCGCCGCACGCTGTCGCGCGTCCTGTCTCAACCGATCTACCGTGACGCGCTTCTCACGGGCAAATTCCTGGGCGGGCTGCTCGTCATCGCCATCTGCCTGCTGGCCCTGTGGCTGCTGGTCACTGGCCTTGGCATGCTCTTGCTCGGGCTGCCGCCCAGCGGCGAGGAGATCGCCCGCGGCGTTGCCTTTCTGTTTGCCTCCTTCGTCTATGCCGGCGTCTGGCTGGCGGTGGCAATGGCCTTCTCCACCATCGTCAAAGCACCGGCGACGTCGGCGTTGTGCGCCCTCACCGCATGGCTGCTGTTCTCCGTATTCTGGCCGATGCTGGCGCCGCTGATCGCCGGCGCCGTCGCGCCGATCGACCCTCTCGATCCGATGACAGCGGTTCATCAAATCGATATTCAGCAGGCCATCGCCCGCGTCTCGCCCAACACGCTCTATGGGGAAGCCACGCTTGCCTTGCTCAACCCGGCAACGCGCTCGCTCGGTTTGCTGTTTGCTGACCAAATGAGCGGCGCGCTGATGGGAGCACCCCTGCCCTTCTCGCTGAGCGTGGCCCTGATCTGGCCGCAGCTCGCCGGCATGATCGCAGCACTTCTTGTGCTGTTCACCATCGCCTACGTTTCGTTCCAGCGACAAGAGATACGGGCGTAAGGTATGTCGCTAGCCGCCCAAACCGATGTCGGAGGCGCGAGCATCGCAGAAGAGAATTCCACCCCCGGTGGGGTGCAATTGGATATTCCGCGACTGGGAAGCCAATCCGGTGCCAAGGCACGACGCCTCGCGCTTACCGCAATCATTTTTGCAGCATTGAGCCTTCTTGTTCTGGCATTCGGCAGCACGATCCAGGGCATCGACTATCACGCCCTCGTGCACGCGCTCAGTCATTTCCCGGCTGCCGCGGTCGGCTGGTCGATCCTTGCAACCGTGGTAAGTTTCGCAGCCGTGATCGGGCGCGACATCTGTGCGGTGTATTACGTCGGCGCCCGCAAGCTCCGTCTGGCGCCCGTGGTGGCCGGGTTTTGCGGAACCGCTCTCGGCAACGCGGTTGGCTTTGGCACTCTCACAGGCGCGGCTGTCAGATACCGCATCTACCGCGCTGCCGGGATTCGGTCTGACGATATTGCCCGCCTCCTGTTGTTCGTCGCGGGCGGATTCGGCCTCGGCCTCGCCGGCTTCGGAGGCTTGACGACCCTGATCGAGGCGAGCCCGGTCTCCCATCTTCTAGACTGGCCGACCACCTTTTTGCAGGTCGCGGCTGCGAGTGCGCTCTCGGGATCGATCATACTTCTATTGTTTGGCTTGCGCGGGCCGCTCCGCATCGGCGGCTTTTGCCTTGCCCCACCCAGCAAGGCGATTGCCGCCATGCAGCTTGGGCTGACTGGTATCCGGCTCTTCGGAGCCGCGACTGCGCTGTGGGTGCTGCTGCCGGGGGGATCAATCGATTTCCTCAGCTTTGCCGCGATTTTCTCAGCCGCCACCGCTTTGGGCGTCGTCAGCACCTTGCCAGGCGGCATCGGGATATTTGAGGCGGCTGTTTTCTGGGCATTCGCGGGACGTGCTTCCGTCGATCAGATCGCCGCGGCGCTGCTGGCATATCGGGGGATATATTTTGCCATGCCGGTGGTGCTTTCCGCGGCTCTGCTCGCAATATTCGAAGCCCGGCTTGCCATCGGAACGAGGAATCCCGCCGCGGGCGATCCTCTCGTCGAGGCGGCAGCACGCCTTACACCGCGCTTCATGGGGGTCATCGCTTTTGCGACCGGAGTGATGCTTCTCGTGTCCGGAGCGACGCCGACTTTCGGACACAGGCTGGCCATTCTCTCGATGCGACTGCCTCTGTGGGTGGTGGAAACCTCTCATTTCATGGGCAGCCTGTCAGGCGTCGTATTTCTGTTTGTTGCCCGCGGACTGTTCGAGCGACGTGACGGCGCCTGGTGGCTTGCGCTGCTGATGGCCATAGCGAGCCTCGGCTTATCTCTGGCAAAGGGACTTGCCTATGGCGAGGCTGGATTCCTCGCTATTGTGATCTGCCTCCTGCTCGCCACCAAACGTCAGTTCGACCGGCGAGCGTCAATGCTGGACCAGCCCTTTACCCTGGGGTGGGTCGCCGCCGCCAGCCTGATCGTCGTCGCGACGAGCGCAATCTTCTTCGTTGCGTTCCGGAATGCCGACTACACAGCACGCGATCTCTGGTGGCAATTCGAGTTCGACGCGCAAGCTCCCAGGGCGCTGCGTGCCTTGCTCGGCGCGGCGGTTCTTGCCGTCGCAATCGGCCTTTGGCAGTTGCTTCGCCCACCAAAAGGGCTTGCGGCGCGTCCGGACCCGATGGCGCTTGGGCAGGCCTCGCGGATCATTCGTGCGCAGGACAGGAGCCAGACAATGCTAGCCCTCATGGGTGACAAGAGCCTGATGTTCTCCGAAACGGGAGACGCTTTCATCATGTATGGAAAGCGCGGCCGTAGCTGGATCGCGCTCTTCGACCCCGTGGGTCCAGTCAAGGATTGGCCTGAGCTCATCAAGGGGTTCGTCGCGTTGGCCGCCAGTTATGGTGGCCGCGCCGCATTCTACCAGATCCGCCCTGAAAACCTGCCATTCTATCTGGATGCGGGCCTGTCAGTCATGAAACTTGGCGAGGAGGCATGTGTGCAACTGGCGGCCTTCGAACTGAAAGGTGGAGCAAGTGCCCACCTTCGCTATGCGCTTAAGCGAGGCGAGCGCGAAGGATTAACGTTCGAACTGGTGCCGCCTCAACAGACCGCCCGGATCATGGATCCGCTGACCGACGTTTCGGTCGAGTGGCTGCGTTCGCGCAAGACCAGGGAAAAAGGGTTCTCGATCGCGGCGTTCGAGCCGGCATATCTGGGCTCTCAGTGGATCGCCCTCGTTCGCCAAGCCGGTGTTCCCGTCGCTTTCACGACCGTCATGACGACCGAAACCCTCCAGGAAGCGTCGGTGGGCCTGATGCGGCACACGGCCATGGCATCGCCTTATGCCATGGAATTCCTGTTCACGAAGCTGATCCTTGAGCTCAAGGACATGCGCTACCGCAGTTTGAGCCTCGGCATGGCTCCACTGAGCGGTGTACTGGCGGCTCCCCTATCGTCGCGATGGCACAGGCTGGGTGAAATGATTTGGCGATATGGCACGCGCCTCTACAATTTCCAGGGCCTCAGAGTTTTCAAAAACAAATTCAATCCAGCGTGGGAGCCGCGCTACCTGGCGGCTTCGGGTACGTTGAGCCCATTTGTCGTCCTCGCGGATGCCACTGCTCTGATCGGTGGTAGGTTCATAGGCTCAGGAGCAAGACACCAGAATGGATAGGCTAGCCTTTTTCCTATCAGCAGCGTTTGCAATCCTGGCGCCGACACCATCACTGGCGATTGAGGGTGGCCGTTACGGCGAAGTCCACCTTGCGGTGCCGGACGGCCAGATCCAGGGATACGTCGTCTTGTTTTCGGATCAAAACGGATGGAGCGACGCGAACCAGGCGGCGCTTGCGGCGCTTGGGCGGCAGGGGGCACTCGCGGTCGGCGTGGATACCAAAACCTATCTGGCCAGGCTCTCGGAAGAAAAGGAGCCCTGCCATAATCTCGTGGGCGATGTGGAGATACTGAGCCGCCGACTGCAGCGCGAGCATAGTGGCCTGCAGTACCATTTTCCCATTCTGGCTGGTGTCGATGCCGGCGGAACACTTGCAGGGGCCATTCTGGCGCAGGCTCCCGTCAACACGGTGGCTGGGGCTGTCTCGGTGGATCCGAGCGTGGTTCTTCCCAGCGAGCGCCCGCTTTGCGCGGGGGCGCCCTCGTCTCCTCGCCTTGGCGGTTTCGCGTACGGACCGTCCAAGGCCTTGCAGGGGTTTTGGAGCCTTGGTTTTACGGCAGCAGAGCCGAAAGAAGCGCGCGCCTATTTTACCTCGCTCCAAAGCGCTGGCATGCCGATGAGCATTCAGTCTGTCCCCGGTATCGTGAGCGATGCTGTTACCTCACTTGTGCAGCCGCATTTCAATGCGGGCGATGCAAGCGGTCTCGCGGCGCTTCCCTTGATCGAGCTGCCGGCGCCAAACCCGAATGGGCTGATGGCGATCGTTCTGTCAGGCGATGGCGGCTGGCGCGACTTGGACAAGACAATCGCCGAAGAGCTGCAGTCACGTGGGATATCCGTAGTCGGTTGGGACAGCGTCCGCTATTTTTGGGAGAAAAAACCCCCGAACAAACGGCGGCGGACCTGACCGCAGTCATTCAGACATATGGCGAAAAATGGCACGCCAAAAGCGTCGCCCTGGTTGGTTACTCCTTTGGCGCTGACGTCCTTCCCTTCGTCTACAACGACCTCGCCACTGGAGTGAAATCACGTATCGCGCAGATTTCGCTCCTTGGGTTCGCGAATGCAGCCGACTGGGAGATTCAGGTCGCAGGGTGGCTTGGCGCTGCGCCCAGCTCCGAGGCCGTCCCGGTCGCAACAGCGATCGAGCAGGTGCCCTCCAAGTTGGTCCAGTGTTTCTACGGAGATGAGGAGACAGACACATTCTGTAACACGCTCTCCTCAAGAGGTGTCGAGGTGATCAAGACAACCGGTGGCCACCACTTTGATGGCAACTATGCCCGTTTGGCCGAGCAGATCCTGGATGGCTTCAACAAGAGGGTCGCTGCCAAGATGTAGCGCTCATTGACTGCACCGGTCTGGAGTCCGACGCAGCCATGCTGCAAACGCGGCCACGGCATGATCTCAGCAGCTCTGTTGCTGTTCAGATTCGAGCAAAGGAAGTAGCCGACCATTTGGCTTTGGCCAGGACTGGAAGCTTCTGACCTTGATCAGCAATCGTCAGTACAAGATCATCTCAAGGGCAGTGCCTGGATAGATTATTAGCCGACGTTACCAAATGTTCACGCAATGGAAATGACGTCGTAATGTGCGCTTCTCTATTCTTTTTCAGCACGTCGCCCATCAGGGCGAGATTCTAGAAAGAGGATACGAAATGATGAAAACTTTCCCCAGTGTATCTTCCAGCACGCACAAGCGAATCATGGCTGCCGCAGCGTCCGTGGCTATCGCCGGGGCGATCGGCTTCGGGGCCTACGCCACCGGCACAACACCCGTTCTGGCCGATGCCGTGCGCGTTCAAACAGCGCAGATGCCGGGCTTCGCCGATCTCGTTGAACGAGTCACGCCGGCGGTCGTTAGCGTCAAGGTCAAGGCAAAAGTCCAGTCGACGGCCGACGACGGCTCCAACGATCAGAATGGTTTCGATAACTTGCCAGACAACCCGGAACTGCGCCGGTTTTTCAAGGAATTCCGAGGTTTTGGCGATCAGGGCGGCGAGTTCGGTATGCGCCGCTTCGGTCACCGCGACCACAATAACGGCCAGCCGCGCCCGGTTGCGCAAGGGTCGGGCTTCTTCATCTCCGAGGACGGCTATCTGGTCACCAACAACCACGTCGTCTCGGAAGGCTCGGACTTCAGCGTCGTCACCAATGACGGCAAGGAGCTCGACGCCAAGCTGGTCGGCACCGATCCACGCACTGACCTCGCGGTGCTGAAGGTCGACGGCGGCGGCAACAAGTTCACGTATGTCGACTTCGCTGACGATTCGAAGGTCCGCATCGGCGACTGGGTGGTTGCTGTCGGCAATCCATTCGGCCTCGGCGGCACGGTCACCGCCGGCATCGTCTCGGCTCGCGGCCGCGACATCGGCGCCGGCCCGTATGACGACTTCATCCAGATCGACGCCCCGGTCAACCGCGGCAATTCGGGCGGCCCGACCTTCAACCTCAACGGCCAGGTGGTCGGCATCAACACCGCCATCTTCTCGCCTTCCGGTGGCAGCGTCGGTATCGCCTTCGACATCCCTGCCTCGACCGCCAAGCGGGTCGTTGAGGACCTGATGAAGAACGGTTCCGTCCAGCGCGGCTGGCTCGGCGTCGAGATCCAGCCGGTCACCAAGGACATTGCCGAGTCGCTAGGCATGAAGTCCAACAACGGTGCGTTGGTGTCCAGCGCCCAGGATGCCGGCCCGGGCAAGAAGGCTGGCATCGTTGCCGGTGACGTCATCACCCAGGTCGACGGCAAGGATGTCGCCTCGCCGAAGGAGCTTGCCCGGCTTATCGGGGCTTACTCGCCGGGCAAATCAGTCGATGTCACGGTTTGGCGTGACGGCAAGAGCCAGGCGGTCAAGGTCGACCTCGGCACGCTACCCGCAAGCGACAAGCAGGCCTCGAACGACGGCAGCAAGCGTCAGGCGCCCGCCGCCAAGGCCGACACGCTGGCCGATCTCGGCCTCACCGTCACCAAGGCTGAGAGCGGCAAGGGCCTCGTGGTCACCGATGTCGATCCCGACAGCGACGCGGCCGATCGCGGCATTCAGCCGGGCGACGTGATCACCTCGATCAATTCGAATAAGGTCAACACCGCGGACGACGTCTCCAAGGCCATGGCCGATGCCGTCAAGGCCGGCCGCAAGGCGGTGCTGATGCAGATCACCCGCGACGATTCGAGCCGCTTTGTCGCACTGCCTGTGGCCAATGGCTGACCCTACCAGAGAGCTGAGGGTCGGTTCGCTATCCGTTTGACTTTTCAGCGCGTCGGTTTTCGCACCCCAGAGCCGACGCGCTGAAAACAATGATGATCCAACGGATGCTCGCCAAGAGCGACAAGCGGGAGGCTCCTGCCGGCAGATAGGCGCTTGGGTTTAGTCCGGCGGCTCTCGAGCTTTCCCTAGACTAATCCAGCGACGAACTCCTGCCAGCGGTATCACGCGTTGTCAGGGCGATAGGCTGTCGGGCTTGTCTTGGGCGGTCTTACCTTCGGTAGCGGCTACACGCAGGCCCCGCGACGCGATCGAAGGCGCGCCGTTGCCGCCGTTGTTCTTCATGGAAGATCCGCCGGTGGGGTGCTGTCGATGGTGTCGGGCATTCCGGGCGACATCTTCGCGCATCGCTGGCGGTGGGCACTGGTCTCGACACCACGCTCGGCCTTGTGTTCAGCGCCGGCGCCTGCATGGCAACCGCTGGCAGCAGCACAAGCAAAACAGCGATTTTAGCCGTTCTGTTCAAATGCGAAGCTTAGGCGCTGCAATCGGAGCGAGATATCAAAGGCACGTTATGCGCTCGATACGAGTTGGCTCTTACAACACCCATCGGAATGCCCGCCGCAGTTCAGAAGCACCGTCCTTTTCTTACCATCGGCCGTGCGAGATTATGATCCGTTCCGGCTGCCAGGCGAGCATCTGACGAACCGCCAATTTCAATGCCTGACGACGCCGAACGAAGCTGGCTCGCATGTCGATGGGCGACTTGCCGTCCGGGTCTGCCGCGCCAGCAAGCCTTACGAGAAGCTTGAAAAACCGGTTATGAACGCGGCTCGGCTCGAAGTTCTCGATCAGATCGGTGAGGATCAGCGTTCGGGTGCCGCAGTGAAACAAGACGGCTTCCGTAATCATATCACCACGGACCACCAGGAGATCTATCTCCTCAGGCCAGGGTGAATGGCGACCCACCAGCAGTATATCGACATCAATCCGGCGCTTCGCTCGCTGCGCCAGCCCACGCACAGCCAGTACCTTTGCACCGGGAACGGCGACTTTCCAGCCAGGGAGCCACCAATAGTGAAGGGAGTTCGGCGCAACCAGGTACCGAATTGGTCCCAGGATTTCGATCGCCGATCGCAGCGCGGGGGAATACGCGACAGGCGAATGCAGGACCAGTTCGCCACTGCGCAGCCGAAGGATCGTCATGCGTGTTGAAAAGGGCAGTTTCAGCCAGCCCAAGCCGAACCTGATTTCAGGTCCATCGACAATCCAGACGTCGGAAGCCACAGGCTTGAGCACATTTATCGGCTCGTATAGGTCCAAACTGGAACGGTCATTCGTGTGTCTGTGCAGCATGGGCTTGGCTCAGCGATCGATAATGAACTACTCGGGGATGTCCGAGGAGACAGCCGTCACAGATTGATATGGCACGCTGCCGTCTGTCGGAAAGCGCGCGCCTTTGCGCATCGCCAGCCATTCCCGAATCGCAAGTCGAATAACCTCTAACCGATCCAGGCTCATCTCGGCGGCGACCTCCAAAATCGCCGTTTCAGTGCGCGTATCAAAGGCATCGTTAACGCACGTAGCATCGTCGCGGCCTGAAGATCGCTGTGGCGCCAGAGTTCGGCTGTTTCCTTTTTCCCTGCAGTCAAGGCGTTCCTCGGGATCATCCGTTGGGATTTTGGCTGGTCTCGGCCGCGCCGAAGTCCCGGAGCGCGACAATCCAGTTGTCTCTTATCGTTACAAGCACGAGGCGAGATCCGTGCGGGTAGTACGTAGGCAGAGCCGCTGCCTGATCTGCAAGGACAGCCCCATCCAGTCCACACGGCTCACCACCGAGCAACCAGTTCTCGCGGCCGTTGTCTCCCAATACGGCGATGTAGTCTCCGTCACCGGGATACCCTATGGGGCCGATCTTTTCGCACTCTTCCAATCTGCGCATCGTGATCGTCAGAATATCAATGACGAGACGTTGAGCTGAACTCATTGCGCCAAGATGGAAACGGCCCGACACCACCCCAGCCTGGTGCCGGGCCGTCAGGAAGTGCCCGTGCGGTCGCACTTCCTTGGACATCAGTCTGTGTCACCAGAGAGGTCGGTTCTCAGGGCCTCGTTAGCGCAGGCAACCAGCGGAATCGTGGAACCCTGTTGCCTGGCTTGCGACAACCACACTAAACGGTTCTCGTCCGACAGCCCTCTCATTGCAGAGCGGGCCGCGGAAGTGATCTCGAAACCTCCGCAAGATGCGCATTGGAATTCGACCTTGCGAAGAGCGACCTCGGCCTCGAGCGCCGTGCCGGCGCAGACAGGACACGTGGACGGAAAATACCGCCTTTCGAAGGAAAGGACGTTCATGGGGCCAGGCTCGCTCTTGGTGTGAAGGCAGCGGCCGGCCCTTCACTCGAAGGCCGGTCAAGGCCAATCCGGTCATGGCCCGACAATGCAGGGCTCAATAGGTCAAATACGGAGTGCATTCGCTCCCTTCCAATAGCATCGCAGACTGACTAACCCCTTGTCTTCGGCGCAACGTTCCTGCGCGTGGCGACCTCGATTTGCTTGGCCTCCTTCTCCAGACGTTCCGGCGCGGCGGATCCCATCAAGGCGTAGGCCGTCCCTCCCGATTGCCAATAGACCGTCGGCACCCGTCCGTCAGTGGCCGGGGTTGGTGGAACAGCGTCCTCACCGTTCATTGGAGCGGCGACAAGCGTGATCCGGCCGACGCTGGGTGTATCGGCCGTCACTACAAGACTCTGCTGTCCATTCCAAGGCTGCACCTGGACGTCCTTCACCACCCACACCGACGGCAGGGTCGGCATGCTGACATTGACCGCACCCACCAACCGTTCGATCTTGTCCTGCTTCAGCTCGGTGCCGTTCTCCGGGCCTGCATTCAGCTGTGCGACGCGCAACGCATCTCGCGCTGCCAAAATGAAGGTCTGATCGGCCGTTTTGCCTCCCTGGCGAAGCGGCAGGGTCAACGAGTTGGCCGACCACCCGATAGCAACCAGCGCGACAGCAGCAACTTGCAGCCTGAACATCGCAACAAGTCTCCTTCGGCGAAATGCGCTTTCCAACAGCCTTGCCTTGTCCAGGCTTGCGCTGGGCGGAAACAATCGCTGTGGTTGGGCGTTGCGCAGCGCTTCCATGCGCTCGGCGTGAGCGAAAACTTCTGCCGCCAGGCCGGGCTCGCGGGCAAGTCGGGCTTGAAGCTCAGACCTTTGCGACGGCGAGAGCTCGCCGTCCAGAAAGCGGCTGATATCCTCTTCAGAAACGCGATTATCGGACCTCATTACGCCCTCCCACGATCCTCAAATGACCGGAACCTTTGTTGTCCGCGTTTTCCAAATGGTGTTTCAAGGCGGCACGAGCCCTGCTCAGCCGGGACATGACGGTTCCCGTCGGTATCCCCAGCAATTCCCCGGCTTCGGAATAGGTGAAGCCCAGCACTCCAACCAGATGAAGCACTTCAGCCTGTTCCGTTGGCATCCGTGCGAGCGCCCTGCCCACATCGGAGAGTTCGGCGCAATACTCCTGCGATGGCGGCAATGCCGAAGGTGACATGTCAGCCAGAGATGCCACGCGGAGTCTATCGGCCTTGCTCCGACTAGAGCCGGTAAAAAAGGTGTTCCGAACAATCCTGATCAGCCAGGGAAGCAGCGGCCTGGAGCTGTCGTAAGTACGCGCCAGCGACAGTGCGCGGACAAGTGCCTCCTGCACCAAATCGTCGGCGTCCGCATCATTTCCGGTGAGGACCCGGCCATACCGCCAAAGATCCTCCAGATGTGGCACGACGTCGAGCGCTGGTTTCATCCTGCCTCTTGCTATTTCGAAGTAAAATAGGCGGCCCAGCGGACAGGGACAGGGACAGCAACCGCTGGGCCAGATGGGAGCGTGCTCCTCCGACGGCAAGCTCTGAAGAGTTGCGAAACATCAGTGCTCGCTGCCGCTCCTTTTTCAAAACGTGGTCCCGTCACGTCGTGTTCACCTCGTTTGCACCACTTACTAGGCTCGGCCGGAAACTATTCCAGATTGGACGATCATTTTTCGAAAAGTCTTCAGCTGACGGCATACGGTGCGTGTCGTTCCCACATTCGGGGGCTCGTTTCCGCAATTCCGACGCGGGTTACTCCAAGGTTGAGATCACGTGTCCGGAAAACGACCGATTTCCGTACACCGCCGTAAGTGGCGCCCGGATAGCGATCCGAGAATGGTTTTGTACGGAAACCATGTGCGGAATTCTGTTATGTGGATAACCCGACCTCGCCGCGATCCCATTCGCAGTTCGACAGCACTAGGGTAGTTAGTTGACAAAAAGTAACGCGCCCGTGCGGAGAATAAAGCCGTGTGCGCACGACCAGAGCCAAAGGTCGCTACGCCGCTGACGCACACAATGGTGCGACTGCATGTCCGGTGCCACCTCTTTCCTCAACGCTTATGGGCGGCAGGACAGGTTCTTGTTCAGAGTGCAGGAACGAAAACTTTGGTAGGAAACGCCCTTTCCATCACATCCAGGAAAGCGCGAACCTTGGCGCCGACAAGACGTCGCGAGCTTTGGAGCGCCCAGATTTCGACAGACGGACCGGCGTGAGTTCCCCAGCAAACGAGCCGGCCCGCCTCGATATCGTCCGCGACAAGAAGCTTCGGAAGCAACGCCGCGCCCCCACCTGCGAGAACGGCTTCGCGCACCATCAGCAGGGAAGAGAAGCGCAGGATCGGCTCGGGTTTGAAAAGGACTTCGTCCGGAACATCGGATTTCATGCGCCAAACAACGTTCAGCGAAGTTGCGCTCAGCAAGATCGCCTTTACGGGACTCGGTGTACCGCCAGGCGCCGGCTGAGGGCGCGGCATGTCCGGTGAAGCAACGATCAGGCGCTCGTCATTGAGAAATCGGCGACCGATGAGCCGTTCATCCTGTGACGGATCAATCCGGATCACAAGGTCGTAGCCTTCCTCGACCGGATCGACCTTGCGATCCTCGGCAACAATCTCAAGCTTGACCTCCGGATAGGCGAGAGCGAACCGGGTGGCGATCCTGGGAAGCGCCACATGCGCGAAAACCACCGGAGCGCTCACCCGCAGCCTGCCTCTGGGGGTGGACGCACCTAATACAATGGCCTCCCCCGCCTCCGCAATTTCCGACAGCAATCCGTCGGTGCGCTCGTGAAGCGCTCGCCCTTCGTCTGTCAGTCGCAAACTTTGGGAGCCACGCTCGATCAGCCTCACGCCAAGGCTGTGTTCGAGTTCGCTCACATGGCGCGACAACGTCGCCTTGGATCGCCCGGAGAGGCGACCAGCTCGGCCGAAACCGCCATGGGTGGCAACGAGGTTGAAGTCCGCCAGAGCTTCGAGATCCATAGGATGAACGTTCCAATATCGAGACAGGTTGTCCCGACCGTGGCATCTCCCGCTCATG
Organism: Mesorhizobium sp. ORM8.1; assembly: GCF_053005525.2. Taxonomy (NCBI): domain Bacteria; kingdom Pseudomonadati; phylum Pseudomonadota; class Alphaproteobacteria; order Hyphomicrobiales; family Phyllobacteriaceae; genus Mesorhizobium; species Mesorhizobium sp. ORM8.1. The sequence continues at coordinate 1,755,376 of NZ_CM132600.1, forward strand.
ATTGGAACGCGTATCTTTCTCTCGACACGCACAAACATCATAAGGAGTTTTCACAATGGCTATTTTGGTAACCGGCAGCACCGGGACCATCGGGTCCCAAGTCCTGGCCCACCTGCAGGGGCGCAACGTCGAGGTCCGCGCCTTGACTCGTTCCCCTGAGGCCGCGCAACTGCCATCAGGTGTAAAGGCGGTCCGCGGTGATCTCGCCGACCCGGATTCGCTACGATCTGCGCTGGAAGGCGTCAGCACATTGTTCCTGCTCGCGCCGAATGTCGCGGACGAATTGACCCAGGCCATGCTTGCGCTGACGGTGGCTCGCGAGGCCGGCGTCAAGGGCATCGTCTATCTCTCGGTGTTCGGCGGCGAGCCCTATGCCGACGTTCCGCATTTCGCGGGCAAGTACACGGTCGAGCGGATGATCGAGGCGCTCGATCTGCCCGCGACGGTTCTACGCCCTGCCTACTTCATCCAGAATGATCTTCGTCAAAAGGACGTCCTGCTGAAGGCCGGCGTCTACGGCGCGCCGATCGGCGCGAAAGGTATCTCGATGGTCGATATCCGCGACATCGGCGAGGCCGCCGCGATCGAGCTGGTTCGCCGCGAGCAGGCGGCGACGCCGCTCGGCCGCGAGACTTACGCTCTGGTTGGTCCGGACAGCCTGACCGGCGAAGGTATCGCCACTATCTGGAGCCAAGCCCTCGGCCGCGCGATCCGGTACGGCGGTGATGATCTTGTCGTCATGGAGCAGCGCACGAAGACCATGCTGCCCGCCTGGCACGCGCTCGATCTGCGCCTGATGTTCAGCCGGTATCAGAGCGATGGCGCAGTGGCGACCGCGAACGACATTGCCCGTCTGACCAAGCTGCTCGGTCATGCCCCGCGCTCCTATGCCGCTTTTGCCAAGGATGCCGCGACGCAGTGGGCGAAGGGCTGAGCCTGCATCCCTGCCCCCAACCAAGGAGACCAAACGATGACGACGATCCAACCACTCTTGCCTGAGGACGGTCCGGCCGTGGCCGCGATGCGACAGGCCGCTTCGGCCCACAAGGGCGAGCCGATGGGCCCTGACGCGCGCCCGATGTTCGACGCTATGTTTGCCGCCACGCCCGCCGCTGCGAATGTGCGGGCCGAGCCCGCGACGGTCGGGGGAATTGCGGGCTTCTGGCTGCGACTGTCGAACCCACGGCCGGGCGCACGCATGCTCTATATTCATGGTGGTGGCTATGTGCTCGGCTCAGCCGAGGCGCTCACCAACTTCGCGGGCCAGATCGCCGCACGCGTCGGCGCCGATACCTTCGTCCAGGACTACCGGCGCGCGCCCGAGCATCCGTTCCCGGCAGCGATCGACGATGCGCTCGCCGCCTATCGCGGTCTCGTTGCGGAGGGCGCCGAACGGATCGCGGTTGTAGGCGACTCTGCCGGTGGCGGTTTGACCTTGGCACTGCTGTCGATCCTAGCTGCCGACAAGACGAAGGGCATAATGCAACCGGTCGGGGCCGCCGCGATGTCGCCCTGGACCGACCTGGCGCTCACCGGCGACAGCTTCGAGACGAGGGCAGCGGCGGATCCGATCTTCACGCGCGGCGTGCTCCAGGGCTTTGCGGAAATGTATCTTCAGGGCCAGGATGCCACAAACCCTAAGGCCTCGCCGCTTTATGCGCAGTTCCACGACCTGCCGCCGATCCGCATCGATGTCGGCGACGACGAATTGCTGCTCGCCGATTCCATCCGCTATGCCGACCGGGCGCGGGCGGCCGGCGTGGAGATCACATTGTCGGTCTGGGAGGGCATGCCACATGTATTCCAGTCGTCCCTCGGCCAGTTTCTCGCAGCCGAGCAGTCCGTGGACGCCATCGGCGACTTCCTCCGCCAACGTCTCATCGATGCTTCCCCGTCCATCAGCACTCCTTCGGAGATTTGATATGAAAATTCTGGTATTAGGCGCCACAGGCGCAACCGGCCGGCTGATTGTCAGCAAGGCTCTCGCAGCGGGACACGACGTCGTAGCCCTCGTTCGCTCCAAGGCAAAGGCCACTGACCTCGCCGGCGCCGAGCTCGTCGAAGGCGACGCCCGCGATCCCGCCGCGCTGACCCGTGCCATCGCAGGCTGTGATGCCGTTGTCAGTTCATTGGGCACCGCCATGAGCCCGTTCCGCGAGATTACCATGCTTTCGACAGCCACGCGCGCTCTGGTCGGCGTCATGGCGGAGCAAAAAATCCGCCGGTTGGTGTGCATCACCGGCCTGGGCGCCGGTGACAGCCGCGGCCATGGCGGCTTTTTCTTCGACAGATTGTTGCTGCCCCTGATGCTGCGGAAAGTCTATGAAGACAAGGATCGGCAGGAAGATGCTATCCGCGGCAGCACGCTCGACTGGACCATCGTTCGACCGATGGTCCTCAACGACAAGCCGGCGCGCGGCCGCATCAAAGCGTTGACCGACCTTTCGGGCGTACATGGTGGGACGATCGCGCGAGCCGATGTCGCGGATTTCGTCGTTCAGCAGCTCACCGCAGATACGTGGCTGCGCAAATCGCCCTTGATCAGTTGGTGAAAGTCAGCATTAAAACCCGCGCGCCCTGGGTGATGTGATCGGCGGCCCTGAGCGCGGTGGTTAAGTTTGCCTGGCTGACCGGCCGGCGATATCGCTAACTCACACGCCTCCTCTCCGGCGGATTACGGACGCCAGAGGCGCATTCCAGCCACGAGCATCTAGCTGCCTCCTACTCGCACTGCGGCGAGGTGCTGGAATAAGAGTAATCGGCCTAAACCTTTTCCGCATCCACGCGTTGTGGTTCGCCCCGCGGTTCTTCCGGTGCCGCGAACCACAGCCAGTGGAGAGGCTCAGCACATGTATTTCATGGCATTGGCCACCGACTATGACGGCACGTTGGCGCATGACGGGCTGGTCACGGCCAGCACGGTCGCAGCACTCGAGAAGTTGAAGAAATCCGGGCGCAAGCTCATCCTGGCCACAGGCCGGGAGCTGCCCGATCTGAAAGAGGTGTTTCCCGAACTTTCGCTGTTCGACAAGGTCGTGGCCGAGAACGGCGCGCTGGTTTACACGCCGGCCAGCGAGGACGAGCGCACGATCTCGCCCCCGCCTTCCGCCGAGTTCATCGACCGGCTGAAAAAGCGTGGTGTGAAGCCGCTTTCGGTCGGCCGCTCGATCGTCGCCACCTGGGAACCGCATCAGGCCACCGTGCTCGACGTCATCAAGAAGCTCGGGCTCGAGCTGGAAATCATCTTCAACAAGGGCGCCGTGATGATCCTGCCCTCGGGTATCAACAAGGCGACCGGGCTGGCGGCGGTGCTGGAAGACCTGAAGCTGTCGCCGCACAATGTCGTCGCCGTCGGCGACGCCGAAAACGACCATGCGTTCCTACGGGCCTCGGGCTGCAGCGTGGCCGTCGCCAATGCCTTGCCGGCCGTCAAGGAAACCGCCGACCTCGTCACCAAGGAAGCGCGCGGCAAGGGGTCGAAGAGCTGATCCGCAAGTTGATCAAGCGCGATCATTTGATTGCCAGGAAGCGTACGCGCGGCGTGCTGCTTGGAACCTCGCGCGGCAAGGAAATCTATCTGTCGCCGGCCGAGACGGTTCTGATCGCCGGCAGCTCGGGTATCGGCAAGTCCACTTTAGCGACGGCACTCACCGAGCGGCTTGTCGAGAAAGGGCTGCAGTTCTGCATCTTCGACCCCGAGGGCGATTATGACGGGCTGAAAGGCGCGGTGCCGGTCGGCAATGGTTCGACCGCACCGAACAAGGAGCAGTTGCTGGAACTCATCGAGAAGCCGGGCAACAATATCGTGGTCAATGGGCTGGCGCTGAAGGTCGACGAGCGCCCCGATTTCTTCGCCGAATTGCTGCCCGGCCTCGGTAATGTCCGCTACCGCACGGCAAGGCCGCACTGGCTGATCATCGACGAGGCGCATCATCTGATGCCGAAGCGGCGCAGGGACACGCGGGCAGCACTTTCGATGGAGCTGCCTGGCACGGTGCTGATCACCGTTCACCCTGAAGCGGTCTCGACCGACGCCCTGCGCCTGGTAACGACGGTGATCGCGCTCGGGCCGAAGGCGAAGGGCGTGATCAATACCTTCTGCAAGGAAACCGGGCTTAAGGCGCCGAAGGACATCCCGCTGCCGAAGGGCGACCGGGTGCTGTTCTGGCGGCCGCATGACGACAAGACGCCGTTCACGGTCAAGGCAAACGAACCCCGCCAATCGCTGAAGCGGCACAGCCGCAAATATGCCGAGGGCGAGCTCGACGAAGCCGGCAGCTTCTATTTCACCGGGCCGAAGAAGGCGATGAATCTGAGGGCCCACAATCTCATCATCTTCGCCCAGATGGCGGAAGGCATCGACGACAAGACCTGGGACTACCACCTGCGCGCCGGCGATTATTCGAAATGGTTCCGCCATCAGATCAGGGACAAGGACCTCGCCCGCGAAACGGCCGAGGCCGAGAAGGACAAGACATTGTCCGCCGACGAAAGCCGCAAGCTGGTGATCGACGCCGTCCGCCGCCGCTACACGGCGCCGGCGACCGCGCCTGAGTAGAATCTGTGTTCGCCGGTGGCTCGGCCCCGAGTAAGCAACCGTTCGGTTAATACGCGAGTTTAGCTGGACACGGCGAATATCGGCCAATAGCTTGCATACGGCCTTGCGAGGGGGAGATGGATTCGTGCCTGTAGTGGAAAAGGAAGTTGGCGGTATAGAAGGCTTGTTGACCGAGGTCTTAAATATCCGCTCCTCAATCCCCGCAGGTCACTTTATTTGGTTCAGAGGCGCGCGGTTGGATTCTCACCAGCTCTTGCCAAAAATCATGAGAGACGGAAGAGCCGTAGACGACGTTTTCGAGCGAGAGAAAAGACTTTTAACTCGGTTTAGGCAAAGAAGTTTAGCCTACTGGCCTGCTGGGTACCCTCAAAACGATTGGGAACATTTGTTTGCCATGCAGCATTACGGCGTTCCGACACGATTGCTGGATTGGAGCGAGAACCTTTTTGTAGCTGCTCATTTTGCGTTCTCAAATTTTTCGGAAGGCGACGCTGGCCAACCGGTTATCTGGTGTGTTGATCCCGTGCTTTGGAATAGGAAGACACCAAACCTCTCAGAGTTTGGCAATTCCATCTACGTCCTCACGACAGCTGATGATGACGCCGAGGGATATCGTCCCGAAACGACCAAGAGGCGAAACAGGACGCCAGTCGCAATTTTCGGTACGCACAACTCCCAGCGGATTGTGGCTCAACGTGGAACTTTTTTTGTTTGGGGGAACGACACAACCTCACTAGAAGCGTTCGCCAGGGATAGCGAAGCCCATCTTTGGAAATTTCGGATTGCTGGCGCTCGCGACGAACTCGCCGCGTCCCTTCGATTTTTAGGCTTTGGAGAAACAATGGTGTTTCCAGAAATGCCCTCGCTAGCGGAAGAGCTGAGCAGAACTGAAGGCTGGAGGAGGTCGTGTCCCCACAGGTGGTGTAGCTCGGCGGTAGTGAAGCCGCTCGCGAGTGCGCCGTTAGTCGCGCTGTAGCGAGCGAGCGGCTTTGCGGTGGTCATCGGCGCTTTCCGGTAGGGTTTGGTTGTTGACGCCAACCCAATTCGGAAGGACCACCGATGACCGACGACATGATGAACCTGCGCACGCTCGTGGAGAAGACCCGGATGCCGATCTCCTGCGCGAGATGATCGGCTTTGCCGCCGAGCGGCTGATGGAAATGGAGGTTGGGGCCGCCACCGGCGCCGCCTATGGCGAGAAGAACCCGTTGCGCACGGCCCAGCGCAACGGCTATCGCGAGCGCGACTGGGAGACGCGCGCCGGCACCGTCGAGCTGCGCATCCCGAAGCTCAGGAAGGGCAGCTATTTCCCCGGTTTCCTCGAACCGCGCCGCATGGCCGAGAAGGCGCTGACCGCCGTCATCCAGGAGGCCTACGTCCAGGGTATCTCGACCCGCTCGGTTGACGACCTGGTCAAGGCCATGGGGATGAGCGGCATTTCGAAGAGCCAGGTCTCGCGGCTGTGCGAGGAGATCGACGGCAAGGTCAAAGCGTTCCTTGAAAGACCCATCGAGGGCGACTGGCCCTATCTGTGGATCGACGCCACCTACCTGAAGGTGCGCCGCGGCGGCCGCATCGTCTCGGTCGCCGTCATCATTGCCGTCGGCGTCAACGCGGACGGCCGGCGCGAGGTGCTGGGCATGGAGATTGGCACCTCGGAGGCCGAGCCGATCTGGACGGAGTTCCTGCGCAAGCTGACCCGCCGCGGCCTGCGCGGCGTCAAGCTCGTCGTCTCCGATGCCCATGAAGGCATCAAGGCGGCCGTCACCAAGGTGCTGTGCGCGACATGGCAGCGCTGCCGCGTCCACTTCATGAGGAACGTGCTGGCCCATGCCGGCAAGAGCGGCCGCAGGGTCGTCTCCGCTTTCATCGCCACCGCCTTCGCCCAGGAAACGCCCGAGGCCGCAAGCGTGCAATGGCGCGCCGTCGCCGACCAGATCCGGCCGAAGGTGCCGAAGTTGGCGACAATCATGGACGACGCCGAGCCCGACGTGCTGGCCTACATGACCTTCCCGAAAGAACACCGCGCCAAGCTGCACTCGACCAATCCGATCGAGCGTCTCAACGGCGAGATCAAGCGGCGCACCGAGGTCGTCGGAATCTTCCCGAACGACGATGCGATCGTGCGTCTGGTCGGCGCAATCCTGCTCGAACAGAACGATGAATGGGCAGTGCAGCGGGCCAGATATATGACTCTGGAAACGATCAGCCAGATGAGCGATGATCCCCTGATCAGCTTGCCAGCCGTGGCGCGCTGATCAGCCCGGCCCATGCCGGAGAGCACGGCGACCAATGCCGTCAGCTACACCACTCCCCGGGACACGATCCTGGAGGAAATAAGATGGCCTCTCCGGATAATTTAGAAAGCCAAGTTTCCGAGGCGCGTCGCTCGATTTCATCAGATGGATATCCGATGAGCATTGGAGAGCTCACCAACCTCTATCGCGATGGCGAACTCATAATCAGACCGGAATTCCAGCGCTTTTTTCGCTGGAACGAGACCCAGAAATCGCGCCTAGTCGAGAGTATACTGCTCGGTATACCACTACCTTCGATTTTCGTTGCCCAAACCACCGAAGGCAAATGGGAGCTGGTCGATGGACTTCAACGGATCTCGACCATTCTTGAGCTGCAAGGCGAACTAAGGGACAAGCAGGGGGTACTTCAGCCGCCACTGGCCTTGGAGAAAACAAAATTTCTACCAGCGCTTGAAGGACGGGTATGGGAGAGTGCTAACCACAGGCGGTCTCTGAGTGAAGCTCAGAGACTGGACATCAAGCGATCTAAAATAGATATAAAGATTATTAAGCGAGACTCGTCTCCGCAGGCAAAATTTGATCTATTTCAGCGTCTTAATAGCTACGGGACAATACTTAATAGTCAAGAATTGCGATCCGCCCTCATTGTTTCTGTTTCGCCGGAATTTTTTGCCTGGATTGAAGCGTTAGCAACGTATCCAAATTTTATTCAAAGCACTCAGCTTAGCGACAGACTTATTGAGGAGCGATTTGATCTTGAGCTCGTTACTCGTTTTATAGTATTGCACAATCGGCCTACTAGCAAATTGACTTTAACTAGTCTGCGAGATCTTCCCCAGATTCTCGACGACGAAATTGTTCAGATGGCATTTGATAACCCTAGCGGGGATCAAGCCAGCGCCACCGCCTTCAAGAAGACCTTCGACACAATTGCGTCGAACGGTGCAGACTTGGTTTTCAAGAGATGGGACACGGACAAGAGTGAGTTCAAAGGGTCTTTTCTTAGCACCGCATTCGAGGTTTTCGCTCTTGGAATCGGCTATCACGCCGCAAATCGCACTCCATTTCGCACCGATATCCTTGATGTCGTGAAGGAGTTTTGGGCGCAGCCGCACATGGAGAAAGGCTATGCAACCGGTCGCTCAACCGAAGCGCGATTGATTCAGTTTATCCCCGAGGGACGCAAGATCACCGCCGCTTAGAGCAATTGCAGAACGACGTATCGAACGGTTTTGCTGTTGGAATTGCGCAACGGCGATACCAAGATGCCCCGAACCCGTCTAGATGCCCACGGCAATTGCCAGATGGTAAGCCTCAGCTCGCCTCGCGCATCGCTTCGGCTGCCTGCAGATCGACGGAGACCAGCTGGCTGACGCCCTGCTCGGCCATGGTGACGCCGAAGAGGCGATCCATGCGGGCCATGGTGATCGGGTTGTGGGTGATGATGACGAAGCGCGTTTCCGTGGTCTTCGACATCTCGTCCATCAGGTTGCAGAAACGCTCGACATTGTGGTCGTCGAGCGGCGCGTCGACTTCGTCGAGGACGCAGATCGGCGCCGGGTTGGTGAGGAACACGGCAAAGATCAGCGACATCGCCGTCAGCGCCTGCTCGCCACCGGAGAGCAGCGTCATGGTCTGCGGCTTCTTGCCCGGCGGGCGGGCGAGGATTTCGAGGCCGGCTTCCAGCGGGTCTTCCGACTCGATCAGCTGCAATTCGGCCGTGCCGCCGCCGAACAGATGCGAGAACAGCCGCTGGAAATGGCCGTTGACCACCTCGAAGGCGGCCAGCAGGCGCTCGCGGCCCTCGCGATTCAAGCTCTGGATCGCCTGTCTGAGCTTGCGGATCGCCTCGATGATGTCCTCGCGCTCGGAGACGATGGTTTCCAGCCGCTCGGACAGTTCCTTCTGCTCCTCCTCGGCGCGCAGATTGACGGCGCCGAGCCGCTCGCGCTCGATCTTCAGCCGGTCGAGCTGGCGCTCGATCTCGGCCATGTCGGGCATCGGATCGTCGGCTTCGAGGCCGGTATGCTTGATGACCAGATGCGGCGGCGTGTTGAGCGCCTCCTGGATGCGCGCCTCGACCTCGGCGCGCCGCTCGTCGGCCGCGGTCAGCCGCTCCTCGGCGCGGACGCGGGTTTCGCGCGACTCGGCGAGCAACTGGATGGCGGCGGTGGCGGCCTTGTCGAGCTCGGCTTGCGTATTCTCCGCCTCCTGCAAACGGTCGCCCGCGGCCTTGCGCAGCGCTTCGGCCTCGGAAAGCTGGTTCAGCAGCGCACGGCGCTTGGCGTCGATCTCGTCCGGCGCGTCGGCCAGGCGTTCACGTTCGGCTTCGGCCTCTGCCTTGCGTTCGCCAAGAGCGGCAATCTGCGTCGAGGCGTTCTCGGCGCGCTCCAGCCAGTTCGTACGTTCGGCGCCGATGGCGTCGAGCCGGCGCATGCGCGCCTCGGCCTCGCGCCGCAAGCCTTCATGCACGGCACGTGCATCGGCGAGCGTGGCGCGATCGCGCGAAACATTGGCGGAGGCTTGCTCGAGCTGGAGCTGGAGATCGCCGAGATCGGGCGCGTCCTGCAGCATCGCCTCGGCTTCGAGGAACGCGGCTTGCGTCTCCTCATGGCTGTCGACGATACGCGCGCCGGCTTCGTCCAGGGCGGCGCGTCGGCTGACCAGTTCACCGCCGGCCCGCTCGGCCTCGGCCAACGCGTTGCGGGCGGCATCCAGCCCGTGCTGGGCATCGCGGCCGGCTTGACGCGCGTTGCGCTCGGCCTCGCTTGCCTGGCGCATCGCCTGCTCGGCGCGCGCCAGCGCCTCCTCGGCCTCGCGCACGACCAGTGTCGCCTGCACGGCCTCGGCATCGAGCTCGGCCAGGCGGTTCTTCTGCGCCAGCCGCTGCGCGGCCGCCGTCGGCGCGTCGGCGCTTGCCGTCAAACCGTCCCAGCGCCAGAGCGCGCCGTCGCGGCTGACCAGCCGCTGTCCGGGCGCCAACAATGCCTGCAGCCGACGACCATCGGCGGCATCGACGATACCGATCTGCGCCAGGCGGCGCGCGAGCTGGGCCGGCGCACGCACGACGCTAGCCAGGCTCTTTACGCCTTCGGGCAATGCGGCATCGCCCGGCTGTACAATGCTTTCGCCCCAATGCACTGGAGCGCTGCGGTCGAGCGGGACTTCGAGGTCTTCGCCAAGAGCCGCGCCGAGCGCCGTCTCGTAGCCGCGTTCGACGCTGATCTGTTCCAGCACCGAGGGGAAAAGATCGCCGCTTGCGGCGTTCAGTATCTTGGCCAGCGTGCGTGCTTCGGTCTCGATGCGCGCGAACTCGGCCCTGGCGTCCTGCAGCGGCGGACGGGCGGCATTTTCAGCGGTGCGCGCCTCGGCGACCGCCTGCTCGGCGGCAATGGCGCCGGCCTCGCTTTCTTCCAGGCGGGCAAGCGCGTCCTCGACCAGAAGCCGCTTCTCGGCGGGATCGGGCAGGCCCGAAATGCGGGTAACTATGTCGGAAAGCTCGCGGTCGACCTCGGCGAGCTGGCGGGCAAAACGGTCGCGGCGCTCGGCGCTCTCGCGCAAAGTGCGCTCGATCTGGTTGCGCGAGGCGGAGGCCTCGGCGCGTTCAGCGGTCAGCGCGGCAAGTCGAGCTTCGCTCTGCGACAGCGTTGCGCCAGCCTGCTCGAAAGCGGCGCGCGTGGTGGCCTCGCGCTCGGCGGCACCCGCATTGTCCGAATTGAGCCCGGCTTCCTCGGTGCGCAGGCGCTCCAGAATGTCGGCATTGTCACGCACCATCCGCTCCTCGCGGGCGATGTCGGCGTCGAGCTGTTGCAGGCGGCGTTCGAGCTCGCTCTGGCGGGCGCGGATGCGGCCGGCCTCTTCCTCGATCTGCGTCTTGGCGATCGACAGGCGCTGGAAAGCGGCGGCGGCGGCCGCCTCCGCGTCGCGCAGGTCCGGCAGCCGGTGCGCGGCGATGCCCTGCTCCCTGGCGGAGGCCATCTGCGCCGCGGCGCGGTCGCCGACCAGCGCGGTGGCGACGGCAAGTGCCGAACGCGCCTCGCCTTCCTGGGTCTTGGCCAACGTCCAGCGCAGATGCAGCAGCGTCGCTTCGGCCTTGCGGATATCGGCCGACAGGTTCTTGAAGCGCGAAGCCTGGCGCGCCTGGCGCTTCAGGCTTTCGATCTGGCCTTCCAGCTCGCCGACGACGTCATCCAGCCGCTCCAGGTTCTGTTCGGCGGCCTTCAGCCTGAGCTCCGCCTCGTGGCGGCGCGTGTGCAGGCCGGAAATGCCGGCGGCTTCTTCGAGCAGCGCGCGGCGGGCCTGCGGCTTGGCCTGGATCAGCTCGCCGATACGGCCCTGCCCGACCATCGAGGGCGAGCGCGCGCCCGTCGACTGGTCGGCGAACAGCAATTGCACGTCCTTGGCGCGGGCTTCCTTGCCATTGATGCGATAAAGCGAGCCCGCCTCGCGCTCGATACGGCGCGACACCTGCAATTCATCGGCATCGTTGAAGGCCGAAGGTGCCGTGCGGTCACTATTGTCGAGGAAAAGCGTGACTTCGGCGGTGTTGCGCGCCGGACGCGCGCCGGAGCCGGAGAAGATGACGTCGTCCATGCCGGACGCGCGCATGTTCTTGTAGGAGCTTTCGCCCATCACCCAGCGCAAGGCTTCGACGAGATTCGACTTGCCGCAGCCATTCGGCCCGACAATGCCGGTCAGCCCGCGTTCGATGACGAACTCGCCGGGCTCAACGAAGGATTTGAAGCCGAGAAGGCGAAGGCGCGAAAATTTCATTCGCGCCGCCCTTCAAGCGGGTTCCACAAAAGTCTTACGCGGTTTTGCGATAAGAACCCGCGACAAGACAAAGCGGCTGGCGCGCCGAGGCCGGACCGCTTCGGCGCGGCCTGGATGTCAGAGCAGAGGGTCGATGATGGCCGACATTTCCTCAATCGACATCGCCCCTTTGTAGGTCTTTCCGTTTATGAAGAATGTCGGCGTCGAGTCGACCTTGAACTCGTCCGCTCCGCGTTTCTGGACTGATCTCACATCGTCCAGAAGCTTCTGGTCCGTCAAGCAGGACTCAAAGGACTCCTGTGTAAAACCGGCCAGTTTGGAGATCTGCAGCAGCGCTTCCTTGGTGTTGTTGACGCCAACCCAGCTCGGCTGCTGCTTGAACAGCACGTCGACCATGGCGAAATAATTGTCCTTCGAGCACCGCGCCAGCATGAAGCCGGCCTCGGCGCTCGGATCGAAGGGGAATTCGCGCAGGATGTAACGCGCCTTGCCGGTATCGATGTACTTGGTCTTCAACTCAGGGAATGTGGTCTCGGCGAAATGCGCGCAATGCGGGCAGGTCATCGAGGCGTATTCGACGATGGTGACCTTGGCGTCGTCCTTGCCGAGCTGCTTTTCAGGCAGTGCACCGGGCTTGAGCAGCTCCGCCATGTCGACGTTCCCACTCGACTCCGGCACCTGAGCCGCCGCCGGCGTGGCGGCCGGCTTGGCGGGCGTCGCCGGATCGGCGGGCTTCACAGCGGCGGCCTTGGCCTCGTCGCCGGAGTCGCTGCATGCGGCAAGCAGCGCCACCGCAGGAACGGCGGCCAGCGTCGTCAACACGTTTCTGCGGGACAAGCTTTTGCCAAACGGGGCACGGTTCATGCGAATCACCTGATATTGGTTGGATTTTGCAACGCAAGGGCTAGAAAAGGCGAGAGTTGGCGCGAATTAAGGCATGGCGATCCCCAATCCAATCGCCAAACTTGATAATCAGCATCACGAATGCGCGAGATTGGTGACGCATTCATGACGCTTCTTACGATCCTTTGGGCTTCCTTTCACCCATAATTGTGGCGCCAAGTCGCTCCAGCGAAGCGCGCAGGCCGTCATCCTCGATATCGCCGACCATACGCGAAAGCTTCGACTTTTCATCCGCGCTCAAGGGTCGCGGCGTGGGCTTCGGCCGGGCCTTTTGCGAGAGCACAGGCTTTTGCAATATCTTGATGCGGCCGATGGCGTTGAAACCCAGGAAGGCGTTGGCCCGGCTGATGACCTCGCCGGCCTCATGCTGGAGATGCAGCGCGGCCATGCCTTCGCACGCGATGATCAGCGTTGCCGGCTCGAACGGATCGTCCTCATGCAGGCGGCGCGGCCACTGGATCTTTTCCGGCCGAGAATGGCTGGCCAGCCGCGGCCCGGCGATCTCTTCCCAGGACTGCACCAGTCCGATCGAGATGCCGGCGCGCTTCCTCAGCACCGGGTCGAGGATCTCGGTGGCGAGATCGCTCACCGGAACGGGATTGCCGAAGCGCATTTTCCCTGCCATGTGCGTTCTCCAGTCCGGACCGATCAATGGCACCGCAAGACCAGACCCGCAAGACCGCTAGATCCAGCAGCGCCGGCGATGCCAGCAAAGCTGGGTCTTTGGATACCAGCAAAGCCGGGTCCCTGGACATCGCTTCCCGTCTGCTCGCCTGGTACGACGCCCATCACCGCGACCTGCCCTGGCGCGTCGCGCCCGGCGCCTTGGCGAGCGGGGTGAGACCTGATCCCTATCGTGTCTGGATGTCCGAGGTGATGCTGCAGCAGACCACGGTCGAAGCGGTGAAAGCCTATTTCCGCAATTTCGTCGAAAAATGGCCGACGGTCGGAGCGCTGGCGGCGGCGCCGACCGAGGACGTGATGAAAGCCTGGGCCGGGCTCGGCTATTATAACAGGGCGCGCAACCTGAAAGCCTGCGCCGATCTCGTGGCGCTGCAAGGCGGCAGCTTCCCCGACACCGAGGCCGGCCTGCGCGAATTGCCCGGAATCGGCGCCTACACAGCGGCGGCGATCGCCGCGATCGCCTTCGACCGGCCGGCGGCGGTCGTCGACGGCAATGTCGAGCGGGTCATGACCCGGCTTTATTCGATCGAAACGCCGCTCAGCGAGGCAAAACCGCAAATCCGCGCGCTGGTCGAAAAACTGGTGCCGCGGGCGCGGCCCGGCGACTTCGCCCAGGCGACGATGGACCTCGGCGCCACGATCTGCACGCCGAAGCGGCCGCGCTGCATGCTTTGCCCGGTGCGTGAGGATTGCAGCGCGATTCTGACAGGCGATCCCGAACGTTTTCCGGTCCGGCTGCCGAAGGACGACAAGCCGCTCAGGCGCGGCGCCGCTTTCGTCGCCGTGCGCGGCGACGGCGCCATCCTGTTGCGCAAGCGGCCCGACAAAGGATTGCTCGGCGGCATGACGGAAGTGCCGACCACGGCTTGGACCGCAAGGATGGATGGCGCGACGACGACGGACGCGGCGCCTGTTCCCGCCGACTGGCGGCGCGCCGGGCAGATCGCGCATGTCTTCACCCATTTCGCGCTCGAGCTCGACGTCTTTCACGCCCACATCAAAGGTGATGCCCCGGAAGGTCACTTCTGGTCGCTGGCCCATGAAATTTCCGGGGAAGCGCTGCCCACCGTCATGAAAAAGGTAATCGAGGCGGCGATACCGGGCGCTACCAAAAAACACCGCCCGCATTGAATAGCGTTCGCATTGAAAGGCCAGACATGAACGAAATCCGCCACATCGTGTTCGACATCGGCCGCGTGCTGATCCACTACGATCCGAATATCCCGTTCAGCCGTCTCATTCCGGATGCCGAGGAACGCAAGTGGTTCTTCGACAATGTCTGCACGCATGACTGGAACATCGAGCAGGATCGTGGCCGGACATGGCAGGAGGCGGAAGCGCTGCTGATTGCCGAGCACCCCGACCACGCCGAAAACATCCGCAATTTCCGCCGCCACTGGCACGAAATGGTGCCGCATGCCTATGAGGACAGCGTCGCCATCATGCTCGGCCTGATCGAGAGCGGCCACGACGTGACCATGCTGACCAACTTCGCCGCCGACACGCTGGCCGAAGCCAGGCAGCGTTTCGATTTTCTCAGCCGCCCGCGCGGCGTGACGGTCTCGGCCGACATCCGCCAGATCAAGCCGGACCGCGCCATCTACGACCACCATGTCGCCGCGTTCGGCCTCGAGCCGTCAGCCACGCTGTTCATCGACGACAGCCAGAGGAATGTCGACGGCGCCAAGGCCGCCGGCTGGCAATCGGTGCTGTTCACCGACGCCGAGACGCTTAAAGCGGACCTTGAGCGGTTCGGGATTACAGCTTGATCTGAATCGCTTGCAGCGATCCGTTGAAGTCTTGAACCAAGGGCTCAGGCCCCTGCCCGCTCCATGCCCAACCGAGCGATGCGGCGCAGTTCGTCGATCGAGGTCAGGCCGCCGCTGCGCTCATAATGCCAGAAGGTCCAGCCATTGCAGGCGTCCAGCCCCTGCACCTCGGCGCCGATCTTGTGGATCGAGCCGGCGCTGTCGCCGATAGCCAGCGTGCCGTCGGCGCGTACTTTGGCAGCCCAGCGTTTCTTGGCGTCGTAAAGCGTGGCGCCGGGCTGCATCAAGCCGGTGTCCAGCAGGCTGACAAAGGCGACGCGCGGTTCGGCGCGCTTGCCCGAAAGCACGGTCAGGTCGGCATTTTCCAGCGGCCGCACCGCGGCGATGCGCTCGTTGGCGGCGTCGATATAGGCCTGCTCGCGTTCGATGCCGACGAAGTGGCGGCCGAGGCGCTTGGCGACGGCGCCGGTGGTGCCGGAGCCGAAGAACGGGTCGAGCACGACGTCGCCCGGCTTGGTCGAGGCCATCATGATGCGGGCAAGCAAGGCTTCCGGCTTCTGCGTCGGATGCACCTTGTTGCCGTTCTCGTCCTTCAGCCGCTCGCCGCCGGTGCAGATCGGGAACAGCCAGTCGGAACGCATCTGCAGATCGTCGTTCGAGGCCTTCAGCGCCTCGTAGTTGAAGGTGTAGCCCTTGCCCTTCTGGTCGCGCGTGGCCCAGATCATCGTCTCATGCGCGTTCTGGAAGCGGCGGCCGCGGAAATTCGGCATCGGGTTGGTCTTGCGCCAGACGACGTCGTTCAAGATCCAGAAGCCGAGGTCCTGCATCTTGGCGCCGACGCGGAAAATGTTGTGGTAGGAGCCGATGACCCAGATCGTGCCGTTTGGCTTCAGCACGCGGCGCGCGGCAAGCAGCCAGGCGCGGGTGAAGGCGTCATAAGCCTCGAAACTCTCGAACTGGTCCCAGTCGTCGTCGACGGCGTTGACCTTCGACTGGTCGGGCCGGTGCAGGTCGCCATCGAGCTGCAGATTATAGGGCGGATCGGCAAAGATGACGTCGATCGACTTTTCCGGCAGCCGGTCGAGGGCAGCTATGCAGTCGCCTTTGAGGATCGTGTCCAGCCATTCGGACTGCTGGGGGGCGTGGGAAAGCTCGTCGAGAAGACGCACGGCAGACATCGAAACACCCAAAGGCACGCGTTACAGTTTTACTGTCCGTTATGGTTACCGATCAGCGTAAACATTCGGTGAAGGGATTGCGGCCCACGCCCGATGTTTGCGCGAAACGGCCCATTGGTGTATGCCGCGCCCCTCCCCAACCATCCGGATTGTCATGCCCCAGCCAGATCTTATCATTTTCGATTGCGACGGCGTGCTCGTCGATTCCGAAATCGTCGCCGCGCGCATCGAGGCGGAGCTGCTGACGTCGGCCGGGTTCGAGATCTCGGCCGAGGAGTTGAGCGAGACCTATGCCGGGTTGACCTTCAAGGACATCATGATGCGGGTCGAGGAGAAATCGCAGATCCCGTTCCAGGCTTCGCTGATCGACCGCGCCGAGGAACTCGTCGATCGCAAGCTGCGCGCGGACGTGCGCATCATCGACGGCGCCCGCGAGGCGGTTGCCAGTGTCACCGCGCCACGCGCCGTCTGCTCCAATTCGCGCACCGAGCGGGTCGAGTTCATGCTGGAGAAGGTGCGGCTCTTGCCGTTCTTTGCCGGCCGCATCTTCTCCGGCCTCGATATCCCGAGCAAGAAGCCCAAGCCGGCGCCGGACGTGTTCCTCTATGCCGCCGAAAAGCTCGGCGCCAACCCGAGGAATACCTTCGTCATCGAGGATTCCGTGCACGGCATTGCCGGCGCCAGGGCAGCCGGCATGCGCGTCATCGGCTTCACCGGGGCCAGCCACAGCTATCCCGGCCATGCCGATGCGCTGACCGAAGCCGGCGCCGAGACGGTCATCCGCCGCTGGCCGGAACTCAACAGCACGATCGCGGCGCTGTCGGAGTGGTCGGAAGACGCTTGAGACGGCTGTCGCTTTTTTTGGTTACGCGAGCACCGTTCCTGACGCGAACCGATCGCTGTTTTCAATCCAGACCCACCGCTCTCCGAAGCGCGTCGTTCATGCGTGTTTGCCACCCGGAGCCGCTTGCCTTAAAGCGCTCGACCACGTCAGGATCGAGCCGAAGAAGGACCGCCAGTTTGGCGTTTGATGAGCGGGGACGTCCTCGCCTGACCAGATTCGGCTGAGCATCGGGATCGGTCCGCGCCGCTGCAGTTATAGCGGCATCCTCTTCATCGCTATTGAAAGCCGCCTTAATTCTGTCCAGTAGAACAGCCGTCCGGTCTTCTTTGGCGGAACGATCCGGATTTCGGCCTGCCCCGTCGATAGGCCGCCGCTTAGTAGCCCCTTTCGATGTAGGCGACATAGCTCTTGATCTCCTCGTTGGTAGCGCGCCGCAGGGAAATCACCCGGACATTGCCGTCGCGCATCGTGTAAATGATGACGTGTATTTTGTTGCCGATGAAGCCGACGCCGACAAACCGTTCTTCGCCGTAATCCCGGTTGCATCCTCGAAGACCATTGCACCGTCAAAATCGAATTCCGAAGCGACATCGAACGATACGCCATGCTTGAGCTTGTTTCGCTTCGCCTTGCTCTCGTCCCACTCGAAATTCATGGCAATCCCAAATTCCGAGAGTTTATTGTATATACAGAAATTGTACTAAGGCACAAGCATTTTTGTATATACGAAAAATGGACTGCAATTTGCGGCGCAACCAGAAAGGCCGACGAAGCGACGGCTACCAAGCTAGCGCACTCCATTCGACCTGGAGCAATTCCAGGAAAAGTGTGAGCGGTTAAGTTCGGCGACTTCGCCGTAACCCTCCGTCGGGAATTGCGTCAAAACAAAAAGCTAGAGCGGTTTCGCCGTTCCGTGAAACGGTGAAACGCTCTAGGAATGCAACCAATGATGCTCGCGGCCGCTCTAATTCGTCACCGGAGCGCGCTTCTTCCTTTTGCCCTTCGCCTTGTCGGCAGGCGCCGCCGGTGTGCTCTCGTCGTAGCCGGCATAGGCCTGGTAGTCGCGCGCGCTGGGCTCCGGCACCACGACATTGTTGTCGGTGAAGACGAACTGGGTGGCGGCGGTCGGATCGGTGACCTGCACCTGATATTGATGAAGCTGCGAATAGAGCACATCGTTGCCATGCTGGACGGCGACACGGATCGGCATGGTGACGGTGCTAGGCGTGAACATCGGACCCGGCACGACCTTGCCGGCAACGGCAATCTTCATCGACAGCTGGCCGTTGGCGCGCGTGCAATCGCGCGTCACGTCGGTAACCGAGGCCTGGTAGATGATCTTGGTCGGATCGTGATCGGGATCGACCGGTTGGCCGTTGGGCCCGGTCTGCGCGGCCGCGGCGGCAGCTGCCTCGGCCTCGGCGTCCGCCGCGGTCTCGCCCTTCTTTTTCTTCGGCTTCGCCTTCGCGGTCGTGCCCTTGGCATAGGTGTTGAAGTAAGCGGTGCCGTCGCGCAGCGTCACTTTCGGGCAATAGGCCTGCAACTGGCTGGCGAGCACCTTGGGATCCTGCGGCGGCGGCGGCGCGGTCGGGTCGGTCTTCTTGCCGATGCCCAGGTTCAGGATACCATTGTCGCCCGATTGGCAGCCGGCGACGGCAAGCATAAAGCCGACGAGCGCCAGACCCGCGACAAGACGACGGTTGACCGAATAAAACGCCATGAAACTGCACTTCCCTCTCATAAAGCCGGTGACGTATAGCAACCGCGCGGCAAAAATGCGACTGAGCCGGCTCGGAAAATTAACCAATTGCCGTGGATGACGCGACCGGCAGCAATGGGCCTTTTACGATGCAATATGTGAGTACCCGCGGGGACGCACCCGTGCTTGGATTTTCCGATGCGGTGCTGGCCGGGCTGGCGCGCGACGGCGGCCTCTATGTGCCGCGCCAATGGCCGCAATTTTCCGCCGCCGACATCCGCGCCATGCGCGGCCTTGCCTATCCTGACCTTGCGATACGTGTGCTGACGCCGTTCCTCGGCGACGAGATCGCGGCCCCTGTCTTCGAGCGGCTGGTGCGCGAGGCCTATGCCACGTTTAGGCATGAGGCCGTCTGCCCACTGGTGCAGGCAGGCGCCAACAGCTTCGTGCTGGAGCTGTTCCACGGCCCGACGCTTGCCTTCAAGGACGTGGCGATGCAGTTGCTTGCCAGGCTGATGGACCATGTGCTTGCCGAACGCGGCCAGCGCGCGACCATCGTCGGCGCCACTTCCGGCGACACCGGGGGTGCGGCGATCGATGCCTTCGCCGGGCGCGACCGCACCGACATCTTCATCCTCTTCCCGCACGGCAAGGTCTCGCCGGTGCAGCAGCGGCAGATGACGACGTCGCAAGCGCCAAATGTCCATGCGCTGTCGCTCGAAGGCAATTTCGACGATTGCCAGAGCCTGGTGAAGGACATGTTCAACGACCACGGTTTTCGCGACCGGGTCTCGCTGTCGGGTGTCAATTCGATCAACTGGGCCCGCATCATGGCCCAGATCGTCTATTATTTCTCGTCCGCGCTGTCGCTCGGCGCCCCGGACCGTCCGGTGTCCTTCACCGTGCCGACCGGCAATTTCGGCGATATTTTCGCCGGCTACGCCGCAAAGCGCATGGGATTGCCGATCGAGCGGCTGATCATCGCCACCAACGACAACGACATCCTGGCGCGCACGCTTGCCAACGGCGAATACCGCACCAGGGGCGTGTTCGCCACCACCTCTCCGTCTATGGACATCCAGGTGTCGTCGAATTTCGAACGCCTGCTGTTCGAAGCGGCGGGTCGTAACGCCGAGACCGTGCGGCGTTATATGAACGGGCTGAAACAGTCCGGCGCCTTCACCATCGAGGCCGGCGAGCTTGCCCGCATCCGCGCCGAGTTCGATGCCGGCCGCGCCAGCGTCGACGAGGTTGCGGCCACGATTCGCGCGACGCTCGAAAAAAGCGGCTATCTGCTTGATCCGCATACGGCCGCCGCCGTGCATGTCGCGGCCGCCCACGCTGGCGGCGCGGTGCCGATGGTGGTGCTCGGCACCGCGCATCCGGCAAAATTCCCGGCCGCGGTCGAGGCCGCCAGCGGCATTGCCCCGGCGCTGCCGGCATGGCTCGACGGCTTGATGACAGCCGACGAAAAATACACGACACTTCCATCCGACTTGAAAATGGTGGAAGATTACGTGAACCGTCACTCAAGGGCGGCGCGTTAGGGAGTACTTGCCATATGGGTGTTGAGGTAAGCCGTCTGTCGAACGGCCTGACAGTCGCCACCGAAACCCTTCCAAGCATCGAATCCGTTGCCCTTGGCGCCTGGGTGAAATCAGGCGCCCGCAATGAACGCGACGAGGAGCATGGCATGGCCCATCTGCTCGAGCACATGGCGTTCAAGGGCACCAAACGGCGCACAGCCTTCGAGATCGCTTCGGAAATCGAGAATGTCGGCGGCGAGATCAACGCCGCCACCAGCGTCGAAACCACCTCCTACTATGCCAGGGTGCTTTCCGACGACGTGCCGCTGGCGGTCGATATCCTCTCCGACATCCTGCAAGAGTCCGAATTCGATCCGGAAGAGCTGGAGCGCGAGCAGCATGTGATCCTGCAGGAGATCGGCGCCGCGCACGACACGCCCGACGACATCGTCTTCGACCGATTCACCGAAACCGCCTTCCGCCACCAGACCATCGGCCGCTCGATCCTCGGCACGCCGGAAACGGTCAAATCCTTCACCTCCAAGCAGTTGCACAACTTCATCGAGCGGCAATACGCCGCCGAACACATGGTGGTCGTGGCTGCCGGCGACGTCAAACATGACGCTTTCGTGCGTGAGGTCGAAAAGCGACTCGGCGGCTTCCGCGCCAAGGCGACGGGCAACATTCCGCAATACGCGCAATATGTCGGCGGCGACTTCCGCGAGGACCGCGACCTGATGGACGCGCAGATCGTGCTTGGCTTCGAGGGCCGCGCCTACCATGTGCGCGACTTCTACGCCTCGCAGGTGCTGTCGATGATCCTCGGCGGCGGCATGTCGTCGAGATTGTTCCAGGAAGTGCGCGAGAAGCGTGGCCTTTGCTACTCCGTCTATGCCTTCCACTGGGGCTTTTCCGACACCGGCATCTTTGGTGTGCATGCCGCGACCGGGCAGAGCGATATCGCCAAGCTGGTTCCGGTGATCATCGACGAATTGCAGAAAGCCGGCGAAAACATCCTTCAGGAAGAGCTCGAACGGGCGCGCGCGCAATACCGGGCCGGCCTGATCATGTCGGCCGAGAGCCCGGCCAGCCGCGCCTCGCAGATTGCCCGGCAGTTGCTGCTGTTCGGCCGGCCCATCGCCAAGGAGGAATTGATGGAGCGGCTGTCGGCGCTGACCGTCGAGCGGCTGACCGATCTCTCGGCGCGGCTGTTCTCGACCAAGCCGACGCTTACTGCTGTCGGTCCCGTCGGTACGCTTGCGCCCTACGAAGCAATCCTCGAATCGCTAGCGGGCCCGACGCCGACGGCCCGCCGGCTCGCAGTCTGACCTCAGTTCTAAGAGCCGTGTTCGCGCTCCCTTTCTTTCGCCGCGACCTGCCGGCACTGAAGGGCGACAAGGTCACGCTGCGCGTGCCCTTCACCAACGACTATCGCGAATGGTCGACGGTGCGCGGCGAAAGCCGCGCCTTCCTGGAACCCTGGGAGCCGCGCTGGCAGCCGGATGAGCTCGACCGCGCCGCCTGGCGGCTGCGCATCAGCCGCTATCGCGAGGACTACGCGCAAGGCACGGCGATCGCCTTCTTCATCTTCGAGAAATCGAGCGGCAAGCTGGCTGGCGGCATCACGCTCGGCAACATCCGTCACGGCGTCGCCCAGAGCGGCCATGTCGGCTACTGGATCGGCGAGCGCTTCGGCGGCCGCGGCCTGATGACCGACGCCGTCAAGCTGGTGTCGCGCTTTGCCTTCGATACGCTGCGGTTGCACCGGATCGAGGCTGCCTGTATTCCCGACAACGCCCGATCGATCCGCGTGCTTGAAAAAGCCGGATTTCGGCGCGAAGGACTGCTGCGATCCTATCTAAGGATCAACGGTATCTGGCAGGATCACTACCTCTACGCCCGGATCGCGGACGATCCGCCGGGCGATGGAACGAAGGGCTGATTGTGACGACTTTTGCGCGATTCGCGTCGCTGTTCGCCCTTATCCTGGCGGTCTTCACCTTGTTTTCGACGGCCGTGCCGGCTTTTGCCGTGGAGCCGATCAAGATTGCGCGCGACGACAAGGCGCTCGACCTATCGCGCGCCGTCGAGATCTATCGGAACCAGGGCGAGAATTTCCAGGTTTCGACAGCACCTGGGCCTGACGGCATCGTGCGGCGCATCGAGGTCGAGGCCAATGACGCGCGCTCGAGCGGCGACTGGGCCGTATTCGCGCTTGCCAACACCACCGACCAGCAGCTCGACCGGCTGATCGTGGCGCCGCATTTCCGCCTGGTGAATTCGGGCATCTTCTGGCCCGATCTCGGCTCGACGCGCATCGCCGCGATCACGCCCAGCGAAGGTTTCGCGCTCGACCGCCAGACCAGCCCCGACGCCGACGTGTTCCGGGTGACGCTGAACCCCGGCACGGTCGTGACCTTCATTGCCGAGCTCGCCTCGCCGAAGCTGCCGCAGGTCTATCTGTGGGAACCGGACTCCTACAAGGACTCGGTCAATTCCTACACGCTGTTTCGCGGCATCGTCATCGGCATTGCCGGGCTGCTGGCGCTGTTTCTGACCATCCTGTTCGTCGTCAAGGGAACCTCGATGTTCCCGGCGACGGCAGCACTTGCCTGGGCGGTGCTTGCCTATATCTGCGTCGATTTCGGCTTTCTCAACAAGGTCATCGCGATATCGCCCGGCAATGAGCAGATATGGCGGGCCGGCACCGAGGTAGCGCTTGCCGGCACCTTCGTGGTGTTCCTGTTCGCTTATCTCAATCTCAACCGATGGCACGGCCATTTCAGCTATGGCGCGCTGGTCTGGATCCTCGGCCTGCTGTTGATCGCGGGCGTGGCAATCGTCGACCCGGCGGTCGCCGCCGGCATTGCCCGCATCTCCTTTGCCGCCACGGCACTCACCGGCCTCGGCCTCATCATCTTCCTCGGTATCCGCGGCTACGACCGCGCCATCATGCTGGTGCCGAGTTGGGTCATGGTGCTGCTCTGGCTATGCGGGTCGTGGATGGCGATCACCGGCATGCTGGACAACGACATCGCCCAGCCGGCGTTGGGTGGCGGCCTGATCCTGATCATCCTGCTCATCGGCTTCACCGTCATGCAGCACGCCTTTGCCGGCGGCGCGCTGCATCAGGGCCTGTTCTCGGACCTCGAACGGCAGGCACTCGCCGTTGCCGGCTCCGGCGATATCGTCTGGGACTGGGATGTGCTGCGCGACCGCGTGGTGACCAAGCCGGACATCAGCCTGCAGCTCGGCCTAGCGCCGAACAGCCTGGGAGGA
The DNA here is from genome assembly GCF_053005525.2 of Mesorhizobium sp. ORM8.1. Lineage (NCBI taxonomy): Bacteria > Pseudomonadati > Pseudomonadota > Alphaproteobacteria > Hyphomicrobiales > Phyllobacteriaceae > Mesorhizobium > Mesorhizobium sp. ORM8.1. Next base: position 1,778,847 of record NZ_CM132600.1, read on the forward strand.
GCCGCCCGCAACTGGCTGCCGGTGCTGCATTCCGATGACCGCGACACCTTCCGCACTACGCTCGACGTGGTGCTGGAGCACCGGCGCGGCAAGGTCTCGCAGAATTTCCGCCTGCGCGGCGCCGACGGCCATTATCACTGGTTCTCGCTGCGCGCCCGCCCAGTGATCGGCTCGGACGGCGAGGTGATTTGCTGCGTCGGCACCATGGTCGACGTCACCGAGCAGAAGAAATCCGAGGAAAGGCTGCTGCACGACGCCGTGCACGATAATTTGACCGGCCTGCCCAACCGCGAATTGTACATGAACCGGCTGGAGGCGATCATCTCGATCGCGCGCACCGAGGAGAAGGTCCGGCCGACCGTCTTCATCATCGACATCGACCGCTTCAAACAGGTCAATGACGGCCTCGGCATCTCGGCCGGCGATACCATTCTTCTGACCGTCGCGCGCCGGCTGCATCGGCTGCTGAAGCCCAAGGATTCACTGTCGCGCTTTGCCGGCGACCAGTTCGCGCTGATGCTCTTGTCGGAGCAGGACCCGGCCCGCATCGCGGCAATCGCCGACGCCATCAAGCACGCCATCAACAACCCGATCACCTTCGCCAAGCGCGAGATCGTGCTGACTGCCTCGATCGGCCTGATCACCTGGACGACGGCGCAAAGCTCGGCCGAGGACATGGTCAAGGACGCCGAGCTTGCCATGCACCAGGCCAAGCGCTTCGGCGGCGACCGCATCGAGCCGTTCCGGCCGGCCTTCCGCACCGTCGGCACCGACCGGCTGCAGTTCGAATCCGATCTTCGCCGCGCCATCGAGCGGCGCGAATTCACGCTTGCCTACCAGCCGATCGTGCGGCTGGAAGACGGCACCGTGGCCGGCTTCGAAGCCTTGCTGCGCTGGGATCATCCGCGCCGCGGCATGATCCCTCCCGGCGATTTCATTCCGGTGGCCGAAAGCTGCGGACTGATCGTGCAGCTCGGCCTGTTCGCCATGCAGCAGGCGGCCGAGGACCTGGCGAGCTGGCAAAAGCAGATCGGCGATGCGCCGCTGTCGGTCTCGGTCAACCTCTCAAGCCGCCAGCTCATCCGCCGCGATCTGGTCAGCGACGTTCGCTCGGTGATTGCGCGCGCCAATCTCAAGCCGCGCTGCTTCCGGCTGGAACTCACCGAATCGCTGGTCATGGACAATCCCGAACAGACCGCGCATGTGCTGACCAAGCTGAAGCAGCTCGGCATCGGGCTCTCGCTCGACGATTTCGGCACCGGCTATTCCTCGCTTTCCTACCTGACCCGCTTCCCCTTCGACACGATCAAGATCGACAAGAGCTTCGTCGACGATTCGTCGCCGAAACGCGCGGTGCTGATCAAATCCATGGTCAACATGGCGCATGAGCTTGGACTTTCGGTCGTCGCGGAAGGCATTTCCGACGAGAGCGATGCGCTGGAACTGCGCCAGATGGGCTGCGAATACGTCCAGAGCTTCATGTTCGGCGCGCCGATGCCCGGCGACCAGGTGCTGAAGACGCTGCGGGAACAGTACCCGCTGACGCAGGCTTAGCGGCCTCTGCGTCAGCGCAATCGGTTAAGCGTGGCCGGCGGCGGCGCTGAGATGCGCGAGGTCGATGCCGATCGAGGCGAGGATCCGGTCGTATTTGCGCTCGATGTCGGTGTCGAACAGAAGCTCGGGCGTAGCCGGACAGGTCAGCCAACCATTCTCGGCAATCTCGGTTTCGAGCTGGCCGGCGCCCCAGCCGGAATAGCCGAGCGCCATCAGCGCGCGGCGCGGGCCGCGGCCGGTCGAGATGGCGCGTAGGATGTCGACCGTGGCGGTCAGGCAGATGTCGTCGGAGACGTTGAGCGAGGATTCCACCCGGTAATCGCCCGAATGCAGCACAAAGCCGCGGCTGCGGTCGACCGGGCCGCCATTGCGCACGACGAAATCGCGGGCATGCGCCGGCAGGCGGATCGCTTCCTGCTCGTTCATGATGCCAAGCTGCACCAGGAGATCGGGAAACAGCATCTGCTGTGTCTGGTTGATGATAAGACCCATGGCGCCCTCGTCGCTGTGGGCGCAGATATAGATGACGGAGCGCGCGAAGCGATCGTCCTTCATGCCGGGCATGGCAATCAGGAACTGGTCGTCGAAGAAGCCGCGTCCGGCGGCCGTCTTCTTGTTGCGCAACAAGTCCATGAGGGAGAGCGTAACCCGTTTCCGCAGCGCGGAAAAGATGCCGCCTTTGCCCGATGTCACGCAAATATGATACCGGCAGCGCGACGAAGACATTGCGCCGCCAAGAACGGACGGTCAAATCACCGCCATGCGATACTTGAAAATACTGGTTCTCGGCGCCGTGTTCGGTTGGGCAACAGGGCTTCCGGCCGAGGCTTCCTCCTCGGCCTGGTACAACACGGAAGGCGGCAAGGTGCGGCTGGTGACGACCGGCAAGCCCGACGAGGCCGGCAAGATCCATGGCGTGCTCGACATCGCGCTCAAGCCCGGCTGGAAGACCTATTGGCGCGATCCGGGCGATGCCGGCGTGCCGCCGCAGCTCGATATAGCCGGCAGCACCAACATCGCCGACGTCCAATTGCTGTTCCCGCCGCCGCAGCGGCATGATGACGGCTACGGCAAATGGGCGGGCTACGATCGGCCGATCTCGCTTCCCGTCACCTTCACGCTTGCCGCGCCTGGACAGCCGGCGACCATCGACGCCAACATTTTCCTCGGCATTTGCGAGACGATCTGCATTCCGGTTCAGACGCGGCTCAGCGTCGACCCCGCATCCGATCCCGACAACGCAAACGATGCCGCCGTGGTCAAGACGGCGCTTGCCGCGCTGCCGACACCATCGCGGCCGGATTTCAGCGTCAACGTGCTGCCCGGCGACCATGAGACGCTTGTCGTCCAGGCGCAGTCGCCAGGCGATCCTGCCTCTGTCGACTTCTTCATCGCCGGCGAGCGCGACTACATGTTCGGCGCACCGGTACGAAGCGAGAAGGACGGCAAGCTGATGTTCACCGTGCCGATCCTCGACCGGCCGTCGGCGACGCCTACGGATGGCGGGTTGTATTATACGCTGACCAGCGCCGAGGGTTCGGTGGACGGGCTCTTGCCTTTCCCTTGATCCAGTTCTTTTGAAGAGTTGCCGGAGCCCGCGCAGTCCGATATCGAAGGCATCGACCCTTCCCATCCCCCAGCGAGGCTTCCCATGACCATTTCGGTTGGCGAAAAACTGCCCGACGCGACCTTCAAGACGATGACCGCGGACGGCGCAAAAGAGGTTACGGGCAAGGAGATCTTCGCCGGCAAGAAGGTCGTGCTGTTCGGCGTCCCCGGCGCCTTCACGCCGACCTGCTCCAACAACCACCTGCCGGGCTATCTGGAAAATCATGACGCCATCCTGACACGCGGCGTCGACACGATCGCGGTCGTTTCGGTCAACGACGTGCATGTCATGGGCGCCTGGGCGCGCTTCACCGGCGGCGAAGGCAAGATCCTCTACCTCGCCGACGGCAATGGCGATTTCGCCAAGGCGGTCGGCCTCGACGCCGATTACTCCGGCAGCGGCATGGGCCACCGCTCGAAGCGGTTTTCGATGATCGTCGACGACGGCAAGCTCATCGCGCTCAATGTCGAGACCAAGCCCGGCGTCAACGAGAGCGGCGCCTCAACGATCCTCGAGCAGCTTTAGATCAGGATGACGTCTCGTTGACCCGCCATCCTGATCTAACTCTTTGTTGGAGCATGATCTTGTCCGAAAACCAATTCCCACTTTTCGGGATCATGCTGTGATGCTCGATATCGTCTGGCGCGCGGCGGCGATCGGCGTCGGCGCTACGGTGTTCATGGATATCTGGGCGATCATCCTCAACAAGGCGATCGGCCAGCCTTTGCCCAATTGGGCCATAGTCGGCCGCTGGGTCCGGCATCTGCCCGAAAAGGTATTCCACGACGATATCGGCGAGGCCGCGCCCTATGAGCATGAAAAGGCGCTGGGCTGGGTTTTCCACTATCTGGTGGGCATCCTTTATGGCGTGATCCTGGTCGTGCTTGCCGGCGCGGGCTGGCTGGCCAACCCGACCTTCCTGCCGGCCTTCATCCTCGGCATCGTCACGGTCGGAGCCGGCTGGTTCCTGCTGGCTCCGGGCCTAGGTGCCGGCTGGGCAGCGTCCAAGGTGCCCAACCCTATGAAGGCGCGCACGCTCAACCTCGTGGCGCACACGGTGTTTGCGCTCGGCATGTTCTCGACGGCGCTGCTGATCCGCTGATTATCCTTGAGCGGGTGTGGATTCGTTAGTGCCGGCGTCGTCGAGGCAACGGTCCCAATGATTTCCTGGCGCAGCCTGTCCTTCGCAGCTTCGAATTGCTCGCGCGTGATGCCGCGGCCGACAGTGGCGGTGACGCCGAATTCCTCCAATGCGGAATCGTAGCGCGCCTTCCACCTCAGAACAGATGGTTCAAGTCTCTTCGCCCGTCCACCACACGCACGATCTCAACCCACTGGATCAAGCCGTCGTCCGTGTCCGAGATGGTTTCGTAAAGCAGCAGGAACGGCGCCTCGACCAGCATTCGGGTTGAAGGACGAATGTCGGGTCGCCTCGCGCCCATGCGTGGCTGATCGGTCAGTTGCATCGCCCGCGCCTCCAACTGGTCGTAGTGGCGGTCGGCTGCTCTTGGATTTTCACCGCCTATTGTCAGATAGACGTCGAGCAGATCGGCCCTGGCCGCTGGCGACCAGACTATCCTAACGACCATTCGACGCGGCTTTCGCGAGCCTCTGCCGAGCTTCCTTTCTCAGCACGTCAAAGTCTATGGGTTCCGGCTTGCCGCTTGCCTTGCCTTCATCCCACAATTGACGCAGCCGGCGCACGTCCTCGTGTCGAAGTTCGCGCTTGGCGAGCCAGTCGCGCATGGCCTCGCGCACGATCTCGCTCGTGGTGGCGTACTCACCCGCTTCTACCGCCTCGCGCATGATTGCCGCTTGTTGCGGGGTTACGGCCACGCTGATCTTTTCCACGTTTGCCATAGGATCTCACCCTTGCTGCAGATCGCTTCATTGTCCGCAATTGCTCTATGGTAGTAAATAGTACGGCTTTTCACCCTTTCCAACAATCCGCTGTCGAACGTCCCGCGATGCCATGAGGGTGGCTCCCGGCAACGATGGACGTGACCTCTTCAGCCAAAATCCGGATCGCTGGCTCTGGCGAGATCAGCGCCGATCGATCGGCCGCCATTCGTGAAGGACGCGCCGCGCATCGATATCGTAGGCGAAGTGGTTTCCACCGCCGGCCGGCTGATCCGCCACGCGGTTGATCTCACGGCCACCCAGGGCGAGCAGGAAACGGCCCTGGCACGGCCGATGTCGGATAATCCCCATTCCGGCACTGGAATGTCGGCATCGATCCGGACTTGGGGATGCGTGATGTAGTATGCGGTCGGCACGATAGGGGCCTTCCTGCCGGGGCCTTAAGTCAGTAGCTCTGGGTCGAGCGCCGTGCCCTCGGGGCGGCCGACTGCTTCGCGGGTGCAGCCGGTTTCGGCGCCGCGGCAGGCTTCGGCCTTGCGGACACGGCCGAGCCCTTCTTGAACGGCGCCATGCCTTCCCGTGCCAACTCGTCGGCGCGCTCGTTCTCGGCATGGCCGGCATGTCCCTTGACCCAGTTCCAGGTCACCTTGTGGCGGCGGTTGGCTTCGTCCAGCGCCTGCCACAGCTCACCGTTCTTGACCGGCTTCTTGTCGGCGGTCTTCCAGCCGTTCTTCTTCCAGCCATGGATCCATTTGGAGATGCCGTCCATGACATATTTGCTGTCGGTGTGCAGCTCCACCGCGCAAGGCTCCTTCAACGCGTTCAAGGCCGAGATGGCGGCCAGCAGCTCCATGCGGTTGTTGGTGGTCTCGGCTTCGCCGCCCGACAGCTCCTTGGTCTTGCCGTTGAAGCGTAGGATGGCGCCCCAGCCGCCAGGCCCGGGATTGCCCGAGCAGGCGCCGTCGGTGAAGATCTCGACTTGCTTGTTCATGTCAGCCCGTATTCAGATGGTGACCGGATGGCGCGGTGGAAGCGCATGCGGCGGATATATTCGGTCGGATCGCGCTTCATCACCAGCCCGCCGTCGGGAACGGTCAGCCAGTCATAGAGCCTGGTCAGCATGAAACGCAACGCCGAGCCGCGCGCCAGCAGCGGCAGCGCCGCCTTCTCGTCTTTTCCCAGCGGCCGCACCGACTGATAGCCGGCAAGCAGCGCCGTGCCCTTGGTCAGGTTGAAGGAAAAGTCCTTCTCGAAGCACCAGGCGTTGAGGCAGGTGGCGACGTCATAAGCGTAGAGGTCGTCGCAGGCGAAATAGAAATCGATCAGCCCCGACAGTTTCTCGCCGAGGAAGAAGACATTGTCCGGGAACAGATCGGCGTGGATGATGCCGCGCGGCAACCCGTTCGGCCAGTTACGCTCGAAATCGGCGAAATCGGCATCGACTTCGGCCGCCAGACCCGGCTCGACCTCGTCGGCGCGGTCCCGAGCGGCATTCCAGAGCTTGCGCCAGCCGTCGATGGCCAACGCGTTCGCCCTTTTCATCTGAAAATCCTGGCCGGCAAGATGCAGCTCGGCCAGCGCCTTGCCGACCTCACCGCAATGCGCGGCCGTCGGGCGCCTGAGCGAGAGGCCTTCGAGGAAGGTGATGATGACGGCGGGGCGCCCGGCAAGCGTGCCGATGACGGCGCCGTCATGCGCGGTGACCGGCAACGGGCAGGAAATGCCCTTTCGCGCCAGATGCCCCATCAGGCCTAGGAAAAAAGGCAGGTCGGCCTTGTCGACCCGCTTCTCGTAGAGGGTCAGGATGTAGGAGCCGGTCGAGGTGTGGAGAAGGAAATTGGAATTCTCGGTGCCCTCGGCGATACCCTTGTAGGACAACAGGTCACCGACCGGGTAGGCCTTGAGGAACGCGCCGAGCTCGCCTTCGTTGACGTCGGTGTAGACGGCCATCTGGCTTCACGCGGCTCCGTTGACGAAAGCCATGTCGGCCGCCGTCAGTTCGACATCGCGCAAAACCCGCATCACCGGAAAATCCTCCGTTTCGGTGGCCGTGATGGCCAGATCGATAGTGACGTCGAAGCGCTGCCGGAATGCGTCGATGATTTCATCGACGATGATCTCCGGCGCCGAGGCGCCGGCCGACAGGCCAAGCGTCGAAATCCCGCCGATCTCATCCCACGGAATTTCGGCGGCCCGCTGCACGAGAAGCGACATCGCAGCACCCGCACGCTCCGCCACTTCGACAAGGCGGCGCGAATTGGACGAATTGGGCGCGCCGACGATGAGGAAAAGGTCGGCGCCGGCCGCCGTCTCCTTCACCGCCTCCTGGCGGTTGGTGGTGGCGTAGCAGATCGATTCGGCCGCCGCCGCGTGCAATTCGGGAAAGCGATCCTGCAGGGCGCGGATGATGCCGGCCGTGTCTTCCACCGACAGCGTCGTCTGGGTGACGAAGCCGAGCGCCTTGGGATCGGCTGGCTCGAGCTTTGCCGCATCCGCCTCGGTCTCGATCAGGGTGACAGCGCCTTCCGGCAATTGGCCCATGGTGCCGATCACCTCCGGGTGGCCGGCATGGCCGATCAAAAGACGTGGCGGCCAAGCCGCTGGTGGCGCATTGCCTGCTTATGCACTTTCGACACCAGCGGACAGGTGGCGTCGAGGTAAAACAGTTCGCGCGCCTGGGCATCCGCCGGCACCGATTTCGGCACGCCATGCGCGGAAAACACGACAGGGCTTTGCCGATGCTCCGGCGGGATCTCGGAGAGTTCCTCGATGAACACCGCGCCCAGGCTCTGCAGGCCTTCCACGACATAACGGTTGTGCACGATTTCGTGGCGGACATAGACCGGCGCGCCGTATTTCTTCAGCGCCAGCACGACGATCTGGATGGCGCGGTCGACGCCGGCGCAGAAGCCGCGCGGCTGGCAGAGCCTGATCGTCAGTGGGGGCTTTTTCTGGGTCATCAAATGTAAGCCGGTTCAGTCGGAATCTGTCTTTTTGTTTTGACGCAATTCCTGGCGGAGGGTTACGGCGAAGTCGCCGAACTTAACCGCACACTTTTCCTGGAATTGCTCAAGGCGAAATGAGGTGCGCACCCCTGCCCTGTCAAGAGCGGCGCGCTTCATGCTTGTTTCGCTGGACGGCGCAGCCTCAGGATCAGCACGGCGGCGAGAGCGGCGGCCAGGCCGTACCAGGTCAGCGCATATTGCAGATGGTTGTTGGGCAGATCGATGATGGTGACGCCGCCGACCGGCAGGCCGCCTGGGTTCGGCGTCTTGTCGGCGTCGATGAAGAACGGCACCAGCACGGCCCCTGCCGGCAGGCCGGCGCTCGCAGCCATGACGTCGCGGTCCTTCCAGAAGAAGATGTTCTTGGCGACATCATTGTCGGGCAGCATCATCGACGGCTTGGCCGGCAACGGGTTTCGCGCCAGGCCTGTCACCGTGACCTTGCCGGCAACCTCGCCCTGCGGGCGCTTGGCCGGATCCTTGAGATCGTAGGGAACGAAACCACGATTGACGAGCACGAAGCGGCCGTCCTCGAGCTCAAGGGGCGTGTAGACGTTGAAGCCGCTGTCGCCTTCCCAAGTGGAAAAGAAATGCCGCTCGCCCTGGTGCAGGAAGGTGCCTGTTACCGTCACCGGCGTGTATTCGACATCCTGCGAGGCGGCGAATTCCTTCTCGACATCGGCCAGCGGCAAGGGCGCCGCATGGGTTCGCTTGTCGATGGTGGCAAGCAGGTGTTGCTTCCAGTGCAGGCGCTGGACCTGCCAGGTACCGAGCCCGATCAGAATGGCGAGCAGGACCAGGCCAAGGCCAAGCAGCAACGCCGAGCGCGGCCGCGAACGGCCGGCAGCCGAAGCAGTGGCTTCGCTCACTGGCCGGAGTCCAGCCTGCCTTCGGCGGCTTTCTTGGAATATTGCAAGGTGATCAGCACGCCCTTGATCAGGCGCAGCGCCGTCAGGCAGAGCACCAGGGCCAGCGGCAGCCAGATCAGGAAATGCAGCCAGAGCGGCGGGCTGAACGTCACTTCCATCCACAGCGCAAGGCCGACGACAATGAAGCCGATGATCAGGATGACGAACACCGCCGGGCCATCGCCGGCATCGGCGAAGGAATAATCAAGGCCGCAATTGTAGCAGCGCTGGCCGACGGTGAGGAACCCGGAGAACAGCTTGCCTTCACCGCAGCGCGGGCAGCGACCGTGCAGGCCCGCCGAGATCGGATCGATGGGTGGCCAGATCGCCTTGTCTTCGCTCATTGCGTGATCTCCAGAGCGTTTCGCGGAAACGGCGAACCGCTCTATCTCCTTGTTTGGCGCAATTCCGGACGGAAAACCGTGTGACACTTTTCCCGGAATTGCTTAGCTCACTTCGTGATCTCTATCGGTGTGCCGTCGGCCACCATTGTCCAGATTTCATCGATATCCGAGTCCGTAACCGCAATGCAGCCGTCGGTCCAGTCGACCATTTGAAGCAGCCGGCCCGTCCAGCCGAAACCATTCGGCTGGCCATGGATCATGATGAAGCCGCCGGGATCGATACCGCGGGACCTTGCCGCCGCGACATCGTCGGCATTGGGATAGGAGATATGGATTGACTTGTGCGCGACACTGTTGGGATTGCGCCAGTCGAGGACGTAGCGCCCTTCCGGCGTCCGCTCGTCGCCCTCCCGGTGCTTGTGGCCGACGGGATCACCACCGAGCGCGATGCTGTAGTTGCGCAGGATTTGCCCACCGCCGATCAGCTGCAGTTGCCGCTGCGACTTCTCGACCCGCACCAGATCGACCTTTAGCGCCAGCGGCGCATCGCGTTCCTGCACAGAGGATGTCGCGATCAGATACGCGCAGATGGCAAAGGGAATTCTCGCCCACATCGCTTGAAGCGTTCCACCGTTTCACGGCGAACCGCTCTATCTCCTTGTTTTGACGCAATTCCGGTCGGAGGGTTACGGCGAAATCGCCGAACTTAACCGTTTCACACTTTTCCCGGAATTGCTCTAGCGATGGCCGGCCATTGCGCCGAAAAGAAGAAAGGCGGCCGCATCGCCGCGACCGCCTTCAAAACTCCTGAAAAAGTGCTGGAAGCAAATTCCGGAAAATCGCCACGCGCTTTTCCCGGAATTGCCTTTATCAGTGCCCCTCGATCAGCGCGCCGGTCGAGCCCCAGACATAGATGGCGCTGAACAGGAACAGCCAGACCACGTCGACGAAGTGCCAGTACCAGGCGGCCGCCTCGAAGCCGAAATGCTGCTTCGGGGTGAAGTCGCCACGCATGGCGCGCACCAGGCAGACCAACAGGAAGATGGTGCCGATGATGACGTGGAAGCCGTGGAAACCGGTCGCCATGAAGAAGGTGGCGCCGTAGATGGAGTCCTTGAACCCGAACGGCGCGTGCATGTACTCGTAAGCCTGCACCATGGTGAAGAGCATGCCGAGGCCGACGGTCAGCACCAGGCCGTTGATCAGGCCCTTGCGGTCGCCATGCAGCAGCGCGTGGTGCGCCCAGGTCACCGTCGTGCCCGACAAGAGCAGGATGATGGTGTTGTAGAGCGGCAGGTGGAAGGGATCGAGAACCTCCAGACCCTTCGGCGGCCAGACGCCGCCGGTGAAGGCGGCACGCGCATACTGGGTTGCCTCGCTCGGAAACAGGCTGGCGTCGAAATAGGCCCAGAACCAGGCGACGAAGAACATCACCTCGGAGGCGATGAACATGATCATGCCGTAGCGCAGGTGCAGCGACACGACGCGCGTATGATGGCCCTCATGCGCTTCCTTGATGGTGTCCGACCACCAGGCGAACATCGTGTAAAGCACGATGATGAGGCCGATGAAGAACAGCCACGGATTGGCGATGTTGTGGCCGAAGATCGGGAAGTTGCCGGCCTTCAGATACTGCATCAGGGCGACGCCGCCGATGGCCATGACCAGCGCGCCGATCGAGCCCAGGAAAGGCCAGGGGCTGGGGTTGACGAGATGGTAGTCGTGTTGTGGTTTTGCGTGCGCGTCTGCCATATCAACCCCCGAGATTTGCTTCGGTATCGGAAACTTTGTTGGTGCTGCTGCCGGCGGCCGGCGCGGATGAGGCGACCGGCTGTTTCTTTTCGACCGGGAACATCGTGTAGGACAGCGTGATGGTCTTCAAGTCCTTGAGTTCCGGCACGTTGACGATGTCCGGATCGACATAGAACACGACCGGCATGTCCAGCGTCTCGCCGGGCTTCAGCGTGGTGTCGGTGAAGCAGAAGCACTCCACCTTGTTGAAATAGGCGCCCGCCATTTCCGGCTGCACGTTGAAGGAAGCGCGGCCGGTGATCGGGCGGTCGAATTTGTTGGTGGCGCTGTAATGCGCCTGCGCCGTCGCGCCGATCTTGATGGTCACCGAGCGGGCGACCGGCTCGAACCGCCACGGAATGCCGTTGGTGTTGGCGTCGAAGCGGACGGTAAGCTCGCGGTCGAGCACGCGGCCGGCATATTGCTTTTCGGCGCGCTGCGTGGTGCCGCCATAGCCGGTCACCTGGCAGAACATCTTGTAGAGCGGCACCGCCGCATAGGCCATGCCGACCATGCCGGTGAAGAAAGCCAGGCAAACGGCCGCGACGACGGCGTTGCTGTTCAGCTTGCGGGGCTTGCTGGTCTCGCCGCTCATCAGCCGCCTCCCAACAGACCCGACGATGTCAGGCTGGCGCCGTGATGGCCGAAGCGCACGATGGTGACGGCGTAGAAGATGACGACCAGTGCGGCGAGCGCGAGACCGATGGCGATGGAGCGGTTGCGGCGCGCCTTTTTCTGGCGTTCCGTCAGCGTCACCAGTTCGAGTTTCTTGTCGGCCACGATCATGCACCCCCCATCGTCAGGGCGCGCCCGACCACGCAGTCGACGAGATAGGCAGCAAAGATGGCGAAGAGATAGAGCAGCGAATAGGCAAACAGCGCCTTGGCCGGCTTCATCGCGCTGTCGTCGTCGCGCATGCGCAGAACCTTCCAGGCATACCAGACGAAGCCAAGGCCGAGCACGGCGGAAACCACGCCATAGCCGGCGGTGGTGTAGCCGAGCACCCAAGGCAGTACGCCGACCGGCGCCAGGATCAGCGCATAGGCGAAGATCTGCCGGCGCGTCGAGGCCTGGCCGGCGACATTCGGCATCATCGGGATGCCGGCGCGGGCGTAGTCGTCGGACTTGAACAGAGCGAGCGCCCAGAAGTGCGGCGGCGTCCACAGGAAGATGATCAGGAACAGGATCACGCTTTCGAGGCTGACCGATCCGGTCACCGCCGCCCAGCCGATCACCGGCGGGATGGCGCCGGCGGCGCCGCCGATGACGATGTTCTGCGGCGTCCAGCGCTTCAGCCACATGGTGTAGATGACGGCGTAGAAGAAGATGGTGAAGGCGAGCAGCGACGCCGACAGCCAGTTGACCAGCACGCCGAGCGTCATCACCGACAGAGCCGACAGCACCAGGCCGAAGCCCAGCGCCTCACCTGGCGAGACGCGGCCGGCCGGCACGGGACGGCTGGCCGTCCTGGTCATTACCGCGTCGATGTCGGCATCGTACCACATGTTGAGCGCGCCCGAGGCGCCCGCACCTATGGCAATTGCCAGAATGGCGACCATCGCTATCAATGGGTTGACGGAGACGGGCGCCGCGACCAGGCCGACAAAAGCGGTGAAGACGACCAACGACATGACGCGCGGCTTCAGCAGGGCGAAGAAATCGCCCGCGGTCGCTTCCGATATGCGAAAGCCCGCGTCCTCCATCAATCTGTCGTCAGCAAGGGCCATGCGTACTTAAGTCCATTATTCCGTTGGCCAAGACCGCCGGCAGGCCGGCGGTCTCGTATTTCAGGCGGCTGCCTACTTGATCTTCGGCAGCTGTTCCCACTGGTGGAACGGCGGCGGCGAAGGCAGCTGCCATTCGAGCGTGGTGGCACCCTCGCCCCACGGATTGGCGCCGGCCACCCGCTTCTTCTGGAAGGCCTCGAAGACGCAGTAGAGGAAGATCAGGACGCCGACCGCCGAGATGTAGGAGCCGACGGACGAGACATAGTTCCATCCGGCGAACGCGTCGGGATAGTCGATCGTACGGCGCGGCATGCCGGCAAGGCCGAGGAAATGCTGCGGGAAGAAGATCAGGTTGACGCCGACGAAGGTGACCCAGAAGTGGGTGTTGGCGATGACCGGCGAATACATGTAGCCGGTCATTTTCGGGAACCAGTAGTACCAGCCGGCGAAGATCGCGAACACGGCGCCCAGCGACAGCACATAGTGGAAGTGGGCGATGACGAAATAGGTGTCGTGCAGCGAGCGGTCGAGGCCGGCATTGGCGAGCTGGACGCCGGTCACACCACCGATGGTGAACAGGAAGATGAAGCCCAGCGCCCACAGCATCGGCGGCTTGAAGGAGATCGAGCCGCCCCACATGGTGGCGATCCAGGAGAAGATCTTCACGCCGGTCGGCACAGCGATGACCATGGTGGCGAACACGAAGTAGCGCTGCGTGTCGAGCGACAGGCCGGTGGTGTACATGTGGTGCGCCCAGACGATGAAGCCGACGGCACCGATCGCGACCATGGCATAGGCCATGCCGAGATAGCCGAAGACGGGCTTCTTCGAGAAGGTCGAGACGATGTGGCTGATAATGCCGAAGCCCGGCAGGATCAGGATGTACACCTCGGGGTGACCGAAGAACCAGAACAGATGCTGGAAGAGGATCGGGTCACCGCCATTGTCCGGCACGAAGAAAGAGGTGCCGAAATTGCGGTCGGTCAAAAGCATGGTGATGGCGCCGGCGAGCACAGGCAGCGACAACAAGAGCAGGAAGGCGGTGACCAGCACAGACCAGGCAAACAGCGGCATCTTGTGCAGCGTCATGCCCGGCGCGCGCATGTTGAAGATGGTGGTGATGAAGTTGATGGCGCCGAGGATCGACGAGGCGCCTGCGATATGGATCGACAGGATCGCCAGATCCATCGCCGGGCCAGGCTGACCCGACGTCGAGAGCGGCGGATAAAGCGTCCAGCCGCCGCCGGCACCGAAGGCGCCGGGCGCGCTCGGCATGAACAGCGAGGTCAGCAGCAGCAAGAAGGCCGGCGGCAGCAGCCAGAAAGAGATGTTGTTCATGCGCGGGAAGGCCATGTCCGGCGCGCCGATCATGATCGGCACCATCCAGTTGGCAAAACCGCCGATCAGCGCCGGCATGACCATGAAGAAGATCATGATCAGCGCGTGCGCGGTGCCGAAGGCATTGTACATGCTCTTGCCGCCGTCGATGGCGGCGTCGCCGTTCATGCCGTAGACCATCTGCGCCAGACCGGTGAATATCTGGATGCCCGGCTCCTGCAACTCCATGCGGATGACGACCGAGAGCGCGCCGCCGATGATGCCGGCGCAAATCGCGAAGATCAGGTAGAGCGTGCCGATATCCTTGTGGTTGGTGGAGTACACCCACCGGACCCAGCCATGATAGGGCTTGTGGTCGTGATCGTCGTGAGCTGCAGCCTCTGCCATGTTCCGCTCCGTTCCCTAATTCTTGCTAACCCGTGGCATCAGTTGCCGGCGGCCGCTACCTTATTGGTACCATCGATCTCAGCCATCAGCGCCTTGTTGGCGCCGGGCACGTCGGTCTCGGCCGTCGCCAGCCAGGTCTTGAACTGCGCCTCGGAGACGACGCGGATCGCGATCGGCATGAAGGCATGGTCCTTGCCGCAGAGCTGCGAGCACTGGCCGTAATAGAGGCCTTCCTTCTCGGCCTTGAACCAGGTCTCGTTGGTGCGGCCGGGCACGGCGTCCATCTTGATGCCGAAGGACGGCATGGCGAAGGAATGGATGACGTCGGTGGCGGTGATCAGCACGCGCGTCATGGTGTTGACCGGCACGACCAGTTCATTGTCGACCGCGAGCAGGCGCGGATAGCGGGCGCGATCTTCCTTGCCGGCCTTGGCGCGGTCGCCATCCTGGAGAATCGCCGAGTTGAAGGAGAAGGTCTTGTCGACCTGGTATTCGTAGTCCCAGTTCCACTGGTTGCCGGTCGCCTTGACGGTGAGCTTGGCCTCTTCCGGCGGCGTATATTGCGCGGTCAAGAGCTGGAAGGAGGGAATGGCGATCAAGAGCAGCACGAGCACCGGCCCGACGGTCCAGACGACTTCGATCAGCGTGTTGTGGCTGGTCTTGGACGGAACCGGGTTGACGCTGGCGCGGAAGCGCAGGATGCAAACGAAGAGAAGCAACAGCACCAGGATGGTGATCGGGACGATGAACCACATGGTGTAGTTCCCGAACCGCTCGATCTGCCGCATCATGTCGGTCGCCGGCGCCTGGAAGGTCATCTCCCATGGGCGGGGCTGGTCGGCATGGGCCGCGGCACTGGAGAAGAGCACGGCCGAAGCGGCCGTACCTGCCAAGAATTCAGCGCTTGCCAGGAATTTCCTCATCGCCCTCTCGTCTCCCACTTCCCGCGATCTGATCGCACCAATAAGGGAGGATGCCGGGATTGGGAATCCCGGTCTGTCCCTAGGCTGGTTCAAACCATACTCTATTTCCCTCCGCAAGGAAGGAGCGGACGAAACCGTGCGGCATTTTTGCGCGCAGCCCGAAGGGCATGGCGGGCCGTGACGAGGCGGTCCGGCGGACGGTCGCAATTCGGGCGAATTTGCTATGGAAAAGCGCTGAATTGCCGGGTATCGGGGCGGACCGGCGACGGTCTCGTCCTTTACTTGGCCCCAGCGCGGCTTAAAGTGCCGTGATTCGCAATGGAGCCGTCATGACTTCCTGGCTTTCGAGAACCCTGGCGAAGGTCACCCTAGCCATCGCCTTGCTCGGCGTCGGCATAGCCGTCGGCACCGCCGCCCCGCCGAACAACGCCACGCCGCCGAGCGGCACGGTCAAGTCGACGCATGGCGCGTGGTCGATCATCTGCGACACACCGGCAGGCGCGACCTCCGAACAATGCGTGATGATGCAGAACGTCGTTGCCGAGGACCGCCCGGAAATGGGGCTGTCGGTGGTGGTGCTGCGCACTGCCGACAACAAGGCCGAGATCCTGCGGGTGCTGGCGCCGCTCGGCGTGCTCTTGCCCAACGGCCTCGGCCTCAATGTCGACGGCAAGGATATCGGCCGCGCCTATTTCGTGCGCTGCTTCCAGGACGGCTGCTATGCCGAGGTTATCCTCGAGAAGCCGCTGCTCGACACGCTGAAGACCGGCACGTCGGCCACCTTCATCGTCTTCCAGACGCCCGAGGAAGGCATCGGCATCCCCGTCGACCTCAAAGGCTTCGCCGACGGCTTCGCCGCCCTGCCCTGAGCAGAGCGTTTCGCGGCTATCACAATCGCTTTGTGCGGCGAACGCCGATTGTCTTGGCGTGCCTTCACCCCTACATCGGGGGAAGCCAGAGAAATTACCCAGTGGACAGCCCGCCATGAACAGCCTGATCGGCCAATTCGACATTTCCGACGATCGCGTCAAAGAGATCGTCGCCGAGACCATCAAGGGCGCCGACGACGGCGAGCTGTTTATCGAATACAGCGAGAGCGAGGCGCTGATGTTCGACAATGGCCGGCTGAAGACGGCCAATTTCAGCACCGACCAGGGGTTCGGCCTGCGCGCCGTGGCCGGCGAGGCGAGCGGCTATGCGCATTCGAGCGAGCTCTCGGAGGCTTCGCTGCGGCGCGCGGCCGATGCCGTCTCGACGGTCAAGGGCGGCTATTCCGGAACGCTGGCCGCCGCGCCCGCGCGCACCAACCGGCATCTTTACGGCGACGAAAACCCGATCCCCTCGCCCTCCTTCGAGGCCAAGGCCAAGCTGTTGCAGGAGATCGACAGCTGGGTGCGCGCCAGGGATCCGCGCGTGCGCCAGGTGACGGCCTCGCTCGCCGCGTCCTGGCAGCATGTCGAGATCGTGCGCGGCGACGGCCAGATCGTGCGCGACATCCGCCCGCTGGTCCGCATCAACGTGTCGGTCGTGGTCGGCGACGGCGACCGGCAGGAAAGCGGCTCCTACGGCATGGGCGGCCGCAAGAGCTTTGGCGAGTTCGTCGGCGAGGAAAACTGGAAGCATGCCGCCAGCGAGGCTCTGCGGCAGGCGCTGGTCAATCTCGAAGCGGTTCCCGCACCAGCCGGCACCTTCGATATCGTGCTGTCCAGCGGCTGGCCGGGCGTGATGCTGCATGAGGCGGTCGGCCACGGTCTGGAAGGCGATTTCAACCGCAAGAAGACGTCGGCCTTCGCCGGCCTCTTGGGCCAACAGGTGGCGGCCAAGGGCGTCACCGTCGTCGATGACGGCACGATCCCCGAGCGCCGCGGTTCGCTCACCGTGGACGACGAGGGCACGCCCTCGGCACGCAACGTGCTGATCGAGGACGGCAAGCTTGTCGGCTATATGCAGGACCGCCAGAACGCCCGGCTGATGGGCATGAAGGCGACCGGCAACGGAAGGCGCGAGGGCTACGCGCACCAGCCGATGCCGCGCATGACCAACACCTATATGACCGCGGGCGACATGGAGCCGGACGAGATCATCGCCTCGGTCAAGAACGGCATCTACGCCGTCTCCTTCGGCGGCGGCCAGGTCGATATCACGTCGGGCAAATTCGTGTTCGGCTGCACCGAAGCCTACATGATCGAGAACGGCAAGGTGACGCAGCCGATCAAGGGCGCGATGTTGATCGGCAACGGTCCCGACGCCATGCATAGGGTCTCGATGATCGGCAACGACATGAAGCTCGACAACGGTATCGGCATGTGCGGCAAGGCCGGACAGGGCGTGCCGGTCGGCGTCGGCCAGCCGCATCTGAGGATGAACCAGGTGACGGTGGGCGGCACAAGGGTTTGAGGATTGCCGGGCATTCTGGTAGGACTATTCTCCGCCAGATGACGTTTTCAGCAAATGGTGTCTTGATGTCTGAATCCGAGATCAAGCCGCAGGGCGTTCCGCCGAAGTCGCGGTTGGCTGTCACCCCAACGCGACCGCAAGATGTCTTCGGCGTTCTGCCGCACAGCGGCGAACCGAAGACATTAGACGAAATGGATGCTGGCGTGCTTGCCGAAGCGCGACGGCGTCATGCTCGCGATTAGCCAACCAGCGCAACGTATTGTTTTAGGACATTATTAATTATTTAATTGCGAGGCTTGCCGTTTCCGCATTAACTCTTCGACAGTCTCCTCGTTGCGGTGGTGTTGGCAGTGCTAGGTTCCCCTCACGTCCTGACGTCTTCCCTCATTGGCCTTGTTTCGTTGATTGGTGCCACGTCGCTGCAAGTCAGTCCGGCGGCGGCACAGTCGAGCTTCTTCAAGCAGACGTCGAAGCAACCTGCCATCGGCGGGTCGAGCTCCGCCGCGGTTGGCGGAACAACCAGCGTCCCCTATGGCTGGCTCGATTTCTGCCATCGCCGGCCAAAAGAGTGCAAAGTGCCCGCGCTGCCAGCCACGAATGTCAAGCTGACCGCGCAGAACATGCGCACGCTCCAGCGGATAAACCAGAAAGCCAACAGCTCCATCAAACCGGTCAGCAACTACGACCATTGGGGCACGATGATGGACCACTGGGACTATCCGACGGACGGCAAGGGCGACTGCAAGATCTATGCCCTCTACAAGCGCAAGCTGCTCCTGCAGGCCGGCTTTCCCCGGCAGGCGCTGCTGATGACGGTGGTGCGCGATCTGCACAATGAAGGCCACACCATCCTGACGGTGAAGACCGACAAGGGCGATCTCATCCTGGACAATCTGGTCAACGAGATCAGGCCCTGGAACGCCACCGGCTATTATTTCATGAAACGCCAGTCGCAGCAGAACCCGAACAATTGGGTGTCGATCAACCAGCGCGGCGGCACGGCGAAGCGCCTCTCGCCAAGCTCGTAAAGGCCGGCCGGGACCCGGAGCGATCCACCTTTGACGGGCTGACCCGCCACAAACCGGATATCCTCTACCTCGCAAGTTCATGGGCGGACAAAATCCGGCCCATGAACTTGGCATCGCCGCCCGTGGCCAAGCAAACCTACTGGCCTACTGCTTGCAGGGTGGCTCGCCAGGATGCCCGCAGGTCGGCTTCTTGTTACCTTGTGATGGCTGCTCCCTGGGCTGTTGCGGCAGGCGCCGCTCCTGCACCTGAGGCTGAGGCCTCGGCTGCTGCAGGCGTCTTTCTTGCATCTGAGGTTTTGGCTGCGCCTGGAACTCGGGCCTCTGCGGCCTAAGCACCTGCACGTTCGGTTTTTCCTGCTTGAACTGGTGCTTGACGTTCTCGTTCAGCCTGTTGGCCTTGAAGTTGCGCTGGACGTCGACGCCCGCGCCGGCGGAACCTTGTTCGCCGTTCGGCAGTCCGCGGAACTTCCTGTTCCCGTTAGCCGAACCCTGATTCTGGCCGGAGAAAACATTCGGATTGTTCTTCCTGAGCCGCTCCTGCACGCTCGGCCGGTTATCGGCCGGCGCGCCACTGACGGTCGGCGGCTTGCGAAACTTCTTGCCCTTGTTGTTACCGCTCGCAGAACCCTGATCGCTCGGTCCGGCAGCCTGGCCGGCCGATAAATCCTTGCGTGTCAGCTTCTTCGGTTTGCCGTTGTTCTGGCCGGACAACGCGTTCGGACTGTTCTTCCCGAACCTCTGCTGGGCGCTCTGCCCGTTCTCGGCCGGCGCGCCGTTGACGGTCGGCAGCTTGCGAGACTTGCCATTCTTGCCCTGATCGTCGCCGGCTCCGTTCTGCTGGCCGTTGCCGGTTGCCTGCTGGTTGTTTTCCTGGGTGCCTTGCTTGCCGAGCAGCTTCTTCGACTCGTTGCCCGGCAAATTCTGGCCGTTTAGTACCGGCTTGCCGTTGACGAGCGGCAGCGTCTTGCCGTTGGCTCCGGGTAAGGCGTGGTCGGTCCCAAGCTTGTCGGCGGACAGGTTCTTCGACAGCGGAGTCGCGGCGCCAGGCTGCTGACCCTGTGTCGCGGCCTGGCCGGGTTTAAGCGGCTGGCCGCCTTGATTCTGCTTGGACAGCACCGCCTTTTTCTGCAGCAACGGTGGCAGCGCCACCGTGGCCGCCAGAGCCGCGGCGCCCGCACCAACCGCCAGTTTCTGCCCGGTGGTGAGACCGCTCGGTGCATTGCCGTTTGGCTGTCCGGCCTGCTTGGCGGTTTCGTTGTTGATCGTCGTGTTGTTGATGTTGTTAATGACGGTCGTGTTGTGGATGTTGTTGAAGATGATGTCGTTCGGCGGCGGCACGATGTTACGCGGCGGGTTGATAAACGCGGGTATCGGCACGAACACCGGCGTCGGCAGAACAAAGACGTCGACCGGCGGCGGCGGCGGCGCCAACACCACGAAATCCGGCGGCGGCGGCGGCAGGAAGATCACAGCGACCGGCGGCGGCGGCTCGAAATCGAAATCGGGATCGTCGAAATAGAGCACTGGACGGTCGACATAGACGATTTCCTCCTCCGGCGGAGGCGGCACATCATAGTCATAGACCGTGAATTCCTCCGGCGGCTCCAGTGCCGTATCGAAATGCTCGAGCCGGCGACGCGCGTCCCATGCGTGCGGGCCATGCGAATACCGCCGCAGATAAGACCAATAGGCTTCCGGCGTGTCCTGCAGCCACGTCTCGCGCCAGGTGATCGCCTCGCGCCGCGCAGCGATGATGGCGCGCACGCGCTTGGCCATCGGGTCATGCGGATAGGCGACAAGGAAATCCTCGTAGCCGCGCATCGTGTCGCGGTCGAGAGCCGCGACGTAAGCGTCGTGTGCATCGAAGTCGCGGATCGCCCTGGTCCGATTGGACCGGGATTCGGCCTCCGAAACCTTGGGCGCGGGAGCGTCAGCAGCACGGTCGAAGAAGACGAACGGTGTGGTGATCTTCGAGGCATTCCAAGGCACTTCCGCACCTTGCGTCACCTCGTTGACACGCAGCCGTGTGCGGTCGAACACGTCGTCAAGCGACAAGCCGCCTTCGCGTATCATCTCGGCGAGCGCCTGAGCATAGGCGCCATAGGTGCCCTTGCCTTCCGGCGCAACAGTTCCCGGAGCAGCATTGAATGCAATCAGCATGTTCGGGTCGGGATCGACCAGGGCGAGACCGCCGGCCAACGGCTGGCTCATTTTCGGAAAGGCATTCGGCCGAGCCGCATCGAGGACGACGATGTTGACCTTCGTCGTCAGCCCGGCCAGAGACTTGGTGATATCGGAGAGCCGCATGGCTTGAAGCGGCACGTCTGCCGGACTGGCGATCTGGGCGTCGACCGGCAGGAAGTAATTCTCGCCTTCGAACTGCACGCCGCGGCCGGCGAGATACACGAAAACGACCGCGTCGGGACCGGCGGCGGAGACCTTTCCGAGGAAATCGCGCAAGGCGCCGCGTAGCGATTCCTGATCCACATCGCGCGCGCCAACCACATCGAAACCAGCCGCCTGCAGGGTCTGAGCGATCAATCCCCCGTCATTGGCGGCTGTCGCGAGTTCGCCGGACTGATAGGCGCCATTGCCGATGACGAAGCCCAGCCGCTTTTCGCCCTGCGCCAGCGCGCCAGCCGTGGAACCGGCCACGAAAAGGACAAGAGCGACGACGAGCCAAAGGAATTTCTGAAACGTCCGCATCGCAATCCGCCATCCATTCACGGTGATAACGCTCTGAAGATCAAAATGTTTCCCGAACCGCTAAAATTAGGGCCCGCAAAAAGGCGGCTTTAGGGCGTAATTTCGTCGGAAGAACAGACGCTTCACAATTTTTCTCGCGAGCCGCTGGTGGCGGTCTATCGCCGCCGCTTCGGCTTCTCGAGCAGCGCGACCGCCTCGACATGTGGCGACCACAGGAACTGATCGATCGGCGTAACGCTCTTCAGCGTATAGCCGCCATCGAGGAGAATGCGCAGATCCCTGGCCAACGTCACCGGATTGCAGGAGACGGCTGCGACCAGCGGCACGTCGGAACGCGCGATCTGCTTGGACTGATCCTCGGCGCCGGCGCGCGGCGGATCGAAGACCAGGCCATCGAAGGCGTTCAATTCCTTGAAGGTCAGCGGCCGCCGGAACAGGTCGCGGCGTTCGCTGGTCACGCGTTTCAGGCCGCTGGCGAAGCGGAAGGCGCGGTCGAGCGCGGCGAGCGCCGGCGCATCGCCCTCGACGGCATGAACCTCGGACTTCGCCGCCAGCCGCAGCGCGAAACTGCCGCAACCGGCGAACAGGTCGGCGACCTTCTTGGCACGCGCCAGATGCTGACCAACCAGGGTAGCCATGGTCTGCTCGGCGGCCTCGGTCGCCTGCAGGAAGGCGCCCGGCGGCAAGGCGACGGCCACGGATCCGAACTGCACGGTGGGCTTTTTCGGTTCGACGATGATTTCGCCGTCGGCGGAAAGCCTCGCAAAACCCTCGGCCATGGCGAAATTAGAGGCGATGCGGCGCTGGTGGTCGCCAAGCTTGCCACCATCGTGGACGGCGACGTCGAGGCCTGACGCAGTGGCCGTCACCGTCATATGAAAAGCCTTCGGCGTCGCGCAAACGAGGTCAGCCAGGCCGCGCAGACGGCCAAGCGCCGCGACGATCGAAGGCAGCGAGATCGGGCATTCCTCGATCGGGATGATTTCGGAGGAAAGCGCGCGCATGAAGCCGAGCTGCATGCCGGCCTCGCTACGCCTGGCGCTGAAGGTGACGCGGCGGCGGCTGTGCGGCGCGCACGACACCAGCGGGCCGACCTCGGCGGCGACGCCCTTCAGCGCCTGCACGACTTTCTCGCGCTTCCATTGCCGGTAGGCCTCGGTCTCGAAATGCTGCAGCGCGCAGCCGCCGCATTCCGTGAAATGGCGGCAGGCCGGATCGATCCTGAGCGGCGAGCTTTCCAGCACCGACATCAAGGTGGCGCGGTCTTTCTGCCGTGCGGCGGTCACCGTCTCGCCCGGCAAGGCAAAGGGGATATAGACCTCACCGCCTTCCGCAGCGGCGATGCCGTCGCCTTGCGAGCCCAGCCTGGCAATGGTGAAACGCGGGCTCATCGCAATGAAGCGTCCTTGATCGCGGCAAGCAGGAATTCACGGTTGCCGTCGCCGCCTTCGATCGGCGATGGCTGCAGGCCCAGCACCCGCCAGCCTGGAATGCCGGCCAGCCAATCGCGCAGACCCTCGGCGACGCGTCCGGCATCGGCTGGCGCCTTGAGCAGGCCGCCCTTGCCGACTGCTTCGCGCCCGGCCTCGAACTGCGGCTTGACGAGCAGGATTGCCTTGGCGCCGTCTTGCGCCAATTCGAGCGCCGGCGGCAGCGCCAGCTTGAGCGAGATGAAGGAGACGTCGCAGACCAGGAAATCGGGGAAACGGCCACCAAGATCGGCAGCGGTGAGCTGACGGGCATTCAGCCCTTCGATCACCGTCACACGCGGATTGTCGGCGATATCGGCGTGCATCTGGCCATGGCCGACATCGATCGCCGTGACGTGGGCAGCATCGCGCTCGAGCAGCACCTGGGTGAAGCCACCGGTCGACGCGCCGATGTCGAGCGCTTCGCTGCCCGTAGGATCGAGGCCGAAATGGTCGAGGCCGGCGATCAGCTTCAGCGCCGCGCGCGACACATAGGCTTGCGCCGGATCGTCGATGGCGATCTGGCAGTCGTGCGCGACGGGTTGGCCGGGCTTGCGGGCGACCGCGCCGTCGATCGTCACCGTGCCCCGTTCGATGGCGTCGCGGGCGCGCGAGCGGCTGGCGAACAGGCCGCGCCCGACGAGCAGTTCGTCGAGCCGCTGGCGCTGGCTGGCTGGCAAGGGGAACTCATCGGCCTTCATTGGCGAAAGCCGGCCGCGATAGCAAGGCGATAGATGACTTGCCGACCTCCTGTACCTCCTGCACATTACCGGGGATACGGCGACGGAATGGAGGTCCGATGCTGACGGGAACCTGCCATTGCGGCAAAATCCATTGGACGCTTGAAGGCGACCCCGGACCGGTCACCGCCTGCAACTGCACGCTTTGCCGCCGCTATGGCGCGCTCTGGGCCTATGACTATGTCGATGAACGCATCCGGGTTTCCGGACCGGTGAGTTCCTACACGCGCGCCGGAGTGGCGGAGCCCGAACTCGAAATCCTGTTTTGCCCGAGCTGTGCCTGCGTGCTCGCCTGGCGCGGCCTGCGCGCCGGCAAAAGCGGCCGCACGCGCATTGCCGTCAATGTCCGGCTGGCGCCGCCTGAAGCAGTCGCCGACCTGCCCATCGACCATTTTGACGGCCTCGAAACATTTGATGACCTACCGCGCGACGGCCGCTGCGTGCGCGATATGTGGTTTTGATTAAAAGACGATCCGCGAAACGCGGCGTTCGACGGCGGGCATCAAGCCGCCGTCGTTGGCGGCCTGCTTGCGTGTCTCGACTGGAGCGGGCGCGGCTGGCGGGACTTCGGGAACCACCACCAGCTGCGGGACCTGCCTGTAGGAAAAGCCGCCGCGGATGTTGCCCATCTTGCTGACGACGATATCCGTCACGGCCTTTTCGAGGTTGCGATCGTAGCGCATTTCGGCTGCCGCCGGCGCAACCGTGGCCGCCAGAATGGCCATGCCGCACAGAAACGACTTCATTTTTTTAGCTCCCTGCCTTGACCCGGGTATAGCAGGGCGCCGTTGAAAAACGGCCAAAAGACAGGGTAAGCAAAACGCCAAACGAAAACGTTAACAAAGAGTTACCGGAGATAGCCGGCAAACCAGTTCAGCAAGTTGAGAGTTCGATTCAGGCGCGCTGCGCCTGGACGCCGCGGCCAAGCGCGGCGAAGACCGTGCGCACGATGCCGGCCGTGTCGAGGCCGGCATCGGCATACATCTTTTCGGGCTTGGCGTGGTCGCTGAACGCGTCCGGCAGCACCAGCGGGCGCACCTTGAGGCCGCTTTCCAGCAGGCCTTCATGGGCAAGGAAATGCAGCACCTGGCTGGCGAAACCGCCGATGGCGCCCTCCTCGACCGTCACCAGAACCTCATGCGAGCGCGCCAGGCGGCGGATGAGGTCTTCGTCCAGCGGCTTGGCGAAACGCGCATCGGCAACGGTGGTGGACAGGCCGGAAGCGCCGAGTTCCTCGGCGGCCAGCAGACAATCCTGCAGTCTTGTGCCGAAGGACAGCAGCGCGACCTTGGTGCCTTCCTTCAGGATGCGGCCCTTGCCGATGTCGAGCACCGCGCCGCGCTCCGGCATATCGACGCCGACGCCATTGCCGCGCGGATAGCGGAAGGCGATCGGGCCGCCGTCATAATCGGCGGCGGTGCGCACCATGTGGCGCAGTTCCGCCTCATCGGCAGCGGCCATGACCACGAAGCCCGGCAGCGTCGCCAGAAAAGTGGTATCGAAGGCGCCGCAATGCGTGGCGCCGTCGGCGCCGACGAAGCCGGCGCGGTCGATGGGGAAACGCACCGGCAATTTCTGGATCGCCACGTCATGGACGACCTGGTCGTAGGCGCGCTGCAGGAAGGTCGAGTAGATGGCGGCGAAGGGCTTGTAGCCCTCGGTGGCCAGCCCCGCGGCGAAGGTCACCGCATGCTGCTCGGCGATGCCGACATCGAAGGTCCTTGCCGGAAATATCTCGCCGAACAGATCGAGGCCGGTGCCGCTCGGCATGGCGGCGGTGACCGCCACGATGCGGTCGTCCTCGCGCGCTTCCTGGATCAGGCTTTCGGCAAAGACCTTGGTATAGGCCGGCGCGTTGGCGGGCGCCTTGGCCTGCGCGCCGGTGATGACGTCGAACTTGTTGACGCCGTGGTACTTGTCGGCGGCGGCTTCCGCCGGCGCATAGCCCTTGCCCTTCTGGGTCACGACATGGATCAGCACCGGGCCGTCGCCATTGTCGCGGACGTTCTTCAACACCGGGATCAGGTGTTCGAGATTGTGCCCGTCGATCGGGCCGATGTGGTAGAAGCCGAGTTCCTCGAACAGCGTGCCGCCGGTGACGTAGCCGCGCGCATGCTCGACGGCGCGGGTGATGGCGCGGTCGGCGCGCTTGCCGAGATAAGAGGTCAGCTTCTTGCCGAAATCGCGCAAGCCGAGATAAGTCTTGCCCGAGGCAAGCCTCGCCAGATAGGCGCTCATCGCGCCGGTCGGCGGCGCAATCGACATGTCGTTGTCGTTGAGGATGACGATCAGGCGGGCATCGAGCGCGCCGGCATTGTTCAAGGCCTCGAAGGCCATGCCCGCCGACATGGCGCCGTCGCCGATAACGGAAATGACGTTGTTGCGGCCGCCCGACAGGTCGCGCGCCATGGCCATGCCAAGGCCGGCCGAAATCGATGTCGAGGAATGCGCCGCGCCAAACGGATCGTATTCGCTCTCGGCGCGCCGCGTGAAGCCGGAGAGACCGCCTTCCTGGCGCAGCGTGCGGATGCGGTCGCGGCGGCCGGTCAGGATCTTGTGCGGATAGGCCTGGTGGCCGACGTCCCAGATCAGCCGGTCCTGCGGCGTGTTGAAGACGTAGTGCAGCGCGACCGTCAGTTCCACCACGCCGAGGCCGGCGCCGAGATGGCCGCCGGTCTGCGACACCGCGTCGATCAGCTCGGCGCGCAATTCGGCGGCGAGCTGCGGCAGCGCGCTTTCCTCAAGCGTTCGCAAGTCCGCCGGGATACGGACCTTGTCGAGCAGCGGCGTGTCTGGCTTCACTCGGGCGCGTCCTGCTGAAACGATCGAACACGGCGCTACCAGGAAATTGCGCCACAATCATGCGCGGGCATAGGCCGGCTATAGGCGAATGTAAATGCGCCTCAGTGACGCGTACTTATCGTCGCCTTAAGGCGTGTTGAGATTCAGGTCAGGCCGCGCCGAAAATGGTGGTTTCCGAGAACCGGAGCGGAGCGTACTTAAAGTACGCGAGCACCGGAAGCGCAGGAAACCGGCATTTGCAGGGCGGCATCACCTGAATATCGACACGCCTTAACCTTCGGGCAGCGGAATGAACTCCTCCTCATCGCCGGGAACGATATCGAAGCGGCCTGTCTTCCATTCCTGCTTGGCCTGCTCGATGCGTTCTTTCGAGGAGGAAACGAAATTCCACCAGATGTAGCGCTTGGAGCCCAGCGAGGCGCCGCCGAACAGCATGAAATGGGCGCCGCGCTCGGACGAAACGACGATCTCCTCGCCCGGCTTGAACACCAGAAGCCGCTCGGCCGGAAAACGGTCGCCGGCGATCGAAACCTCGCCTTCGAGCGTATAGATGGCGCGCTCCTCGGCATCGGCCGGGATCTTCACGCTGGCGCCTGCCGCCAGGCTGAGATCGGCGTAAAGCGTGTCCGAGGCGGTCGCGACCGGCGAGCGCAGGCCCGAGAATTCGCCGATCACGACGCGGCCGCTGACGCCCTCGGCGTCGACTTCCGGCAAGCGTATTGCAGAGGTGTTCTCGAACACCGGGGCGACTTCCTCTTTGCCGTCCGGGAGCGCCAGCCAGGTCTGCAGGCCGGACACCGACATCGGCGCACCGCGCAATTCCTCGGGCGTGCGCTCGGAATGGACGATGCCGCGCCCCGCGGTCATCAAATTCACGTCGCCGGGCTGGATCACCATTTCGGTGCCGAGCGAGTCGCGATGCCTGATCTTGCCGTCGAACAAATAAGTGACGGTGGAAAGCCCGATATGCGGATGCGGGCGCACATCGAGCGCATGGCCGGCGCGCAGGATGGCCGGACCCATGCGATCGAAGAAGATGAACGGCCCGACCAGACGACGCTTGGCTGTCGGCAGCGCGCGGCGCACCTCGAAGCCGCCAATGTCCTTGGCGTTGGGGATGACCATCAACTCGATCTGATCGCAGGCGAAGGCATCGCCGGGCTCAGGATCGTTTCCCGGAAAGAAGCTCATATCGACCCCTCAGGCGAAGCGCAGCGCCGACCTGGCTTTCGCCTTGGCCGCCTCTTCCTCGCGGTTGCGTGGTTCCTGGTTGGTCTCGAGCGAATCGAGCAGTTCGCGCGCAACGGCCGCGATCGCCTCGACGGCATGATGGAACGCGTGCTCGTTGCGCTTGGAGGGTTTCGTCGAACCGCTCAGCTTGCGCACGAACTGAAGTGCCGCGTCATGCACTTCGTCATTGGTCGCCGGCGGTTCGAAATTGGCCAGGGTCTTGATGTTGCGGCACATAGCTTGAACTCCTTACCTACTTTCTTTGCCCCACCGTTTTCAATTACTCTGCGTCGAGCGGCTCTGTTCCCACCGGCTTGCCGTCGCGCGACAGCCTGATCTTCTCGACCTTGTCCTCGGCGGCCTTCAGCAACCGGTCGCAATGGGCCTTCAGCGCCTCGCCGCGCTCATAGATCTTGATCGACTGGTCGAGCGGGACGTCGCCACGCTCCAGATCATCGACGATCTTCTCCAGCGCGTCGAGCGCCTGTTCGAAGCTCATCGCCTTGACGTCCTCATTGCCTTCGACAGCCATACTTTATCCCTTCATCAGCCGCCCGACATGGGCGGCGACTGAAAATGCCAGTCCTTGCAGATCGTAGCCGCCTTCCAGCAAGCTGACGAGCCGGTTGCCGCTGTGGCGGCCGGCGCGTTCCATCAACTGGCCGGTCGCCCAGTCGAAATCGTCCTCGGTCAGGTTGATCTCGGCCAGCGGGTCGCGATGGTGCGCATCGAAACCGGCGGAAATGATGATCAGATCCGGCGCAAAGGCGTCGATCGAGGGCAATACGCGCGACAGGAAAGCGTCGCGGAACAAATCGCTGCCGGTCTGCGGCGCCAGCGGCGCGTTGACGATGTTGCCGGCGCCGGTCTCGCTCCTGGCGCCGGTGCCCGGATAAAGCGGCATCTGATGCGTCGAGCAATAGAGCACCGACGGATCGTCCCAGAAGATGTCCTGCGTGCCGTTGCCGTGATGGACATCCCAGTCGATGATGGCGACGCGCTCGGCCTGGTGTTTCTTCTGTGCATAGCGTGCCGCAATGGCCGCCGTGTTGAACAGGCAAAAGCCCATTGCCGTGGCCTTTTCGGCATGGTGGCCGGGCGGACGGGCGGCAACGAAGACGTTTGCCGCGCGGCCCTCGAAGACATCGTCGACAGCCGCGTTGGCGGCGCCGATCGCCGTCACCACCGCCTGCCAGCTCTTCGGGCTGGCGCTGGTGTCGGCGTCGATCGAGGCGATGCCGCTCTCGGGGATCGCCGCGCGCACGCGCTCAACGAAATCCTCGGGATGGGCGTAGAGGATCGTCGCCTCGTCGCCTTCCGGCGCCTTGACGCGGTCGAGCGCCGAAAACGCCTCATCGTCCAGCACACGCTCGATGGCACGCAGACGGTCGGGACGCTCGGGGTGGCCGGGCGGCGTGATGTGTTCGAGAAAGATCGGATGGGTGTAGAGACGTGTGGCCATGGCCCCTAATCTAGGGACCTATGGCCGCGATGGCCATGTTTGAATGCCGAATGGCTGGGGACAATCGCGCCTTGCCGTGTCGCTGACGGCATTGGCGGGAGCCAAGCTTCGCGATAAGGTCGCATCGCTGCCTGGTGCCCGCGACGCGGGAGAATCGGGAACACGGTTTTATTCCGTGGCGTGCCCAACGCTGTGAGGGGGACCGCGCCGGCAAACGCCACTGTCGTTGACGGGAAGGCGCCGGACGCGGGTCGATCCCGAGCCAGAAGACCGGCCTGGCAGACATGGTCACCCGCTTGGTCAGGCGGGGGCTGCTTATCGCAGGGGAAAAGCGATGCAAGCACAGACGCCCGCCATCGGCGGCGATGACTTTGACCAATTGGCGCGCGACGCGGTCTACCGGGCGATGTTCACCCGGCGTGACGTGCGCAGCCATTTCGACCGACAACCTCGACGATGGCGTGCTGGCGCGGCTCATCACCGCCGCCCATCATGCGCCGTCGGTCGGCTATATGCAGCCGTGGAATTTCATCGTCATCCGCGATGCGACAAGACGGCGGCAGGTGCGCGACCTGTTTTTGGCCGCGCGCGAACAGGAACTGCCGGCCATCGAGGCCGAACGGCAGGCACTCTACCGGAAGCTGAAGCTCGAAGGCATTTGCGAGAGCGCGCTCAATCTGTGCATCACCTGCGACCGGCAGCGATCGAAGGACTCGCCGCTTGGGCGCTGGCACAATCCGGAGATGGACCTCTACAGCACCGTCTGCGCCGTGCAGAATTTCTGGCTGGCGGCTCGAGCGGAGGGTGTCGGGGTCGGCTGGGTCAGCATCATCGAAACGGAGGCGTTGAAGCGGCTTTTGTCGATCCCCGAACACGTCACGCCGATCGCTTATCTGTGCGTCGGCCGCGTCTCGGAATTCGCGCCGAAGCCGGATCTCGAAACGCATGGCTGGGGCAAGCGCCTGGCCTTGCCGGAACTGGTGATGAGCGAGACATTTCGCGGCGCCGGCGAGGCGTCGCTGAAATCGGCGATTGCAGGGCTTGGCAGCCCTTCAAAGAGCTGATCAAGCCGCCCGGGGCGTATCCCAGCGCGAGCCGCCGCCGAAGGCGCCGAGCGCCCTGTCGCGCAATTCCTTGAATTTCGAGGATGCCTCGGCCAGGTGGCGATCCCATTCCGGATTGGGGGTCTGGCCTTCGATGGCGTCGAAATAGACCTGCATCAGCGAAGCGATGGCAAACGGCTCGATGAAGGCCGCCTTGAAGGCCCAGGCAAAGACGATGGCCAGCACGAAGGCCCAGCCGGCCAGCTGTCCGGGCATGACCCAGAGGATCGCGGCGGCAGGCGCCAGCATCAACAGGAAGATGACGAAGGACACGCCCCACATGATCACCGCCAGCCAGACGGCGTTCTTGACCATGTGCTTGCCGTTCTGCGCGTAAAGCACGACGCCTTGCCGCGCTGTCTCGAAGGGCGAGTTCGAATTGATGCGGATGTTGTAGCCGAGGATGATCTCGTCGACATAGGTCAGCGACAGACGGATGATGGTGTTGACGAAGCTGACCAGGCCGCTGAGGCCCGGAATGGGCAGGAAGGCGGCGATGCCGCCGATCAGGCCGGTGATGGCGCGGATGGCGCCCTTGACCAGCTGGTCGACGACGAAAAGGATGTTGGCCTCGGCGAAACGCTGGGTGACCACTTCCTTGGCATAGGCGATCTGGCTCTGGCCGTCGGGAACGTCGTGGCCGTCGATCAGGTGGACCATGACGGCGATGTGGCCGGCCTTGAGCACATAAAGGATGTATTCGCGGATCCAGTAGACGGCGATCGAGACGATGCCGAAGCCGACAACGCCGCCCCACAGCGCAAACGACGCCGGGCCGTCGGGATCGGTGGAGATGTGGCCGACGCCGTAGCCGACGCTGGCGCCCGTGCCGGTCGCCATGATGTAGGCAATCGTGATGCCGAAATAGACGATCATGCGAAAGACGATGAACGGCCATGTCCGCATCATGATGGACACCGACTTGCCGATGCTGAAGTCCCACATGGCCCCGACTCTCCGCCTTAGAAGTGGCTGAAGACCATGCGCCCGCGCCTGGGAAAGTCAATTGCGCGACAGGTTTGCATCGCGCAAAACTGGTGCACAAGCCCGGCTCGTATCGTTATTCTGGTGCTATTGTCAGGTCTTCTTGAGTAAGCCTTCAAGCAATTGCTTAAATGCCGTTATCGCTTTCCTTGACGTCGCTTCCGGATCCTTTGAATTGGCGATGCGCTGGGCGGCCTGGCTGCTGGCGCCATTGATCAGCCGCGCGGCGGTCTCGGGATCGACACCGGAAACGACCACGCCCTTTTCCTGCAGCGTGGTGAGATGATCGGTCATCGAGGCGATGCAGGCATTGGCGTTCGGCCACTGCGCCGGATCGCCGAGCACCGCCGGGCCGTCGCGGAACATGATGCGCTGGATTTCCGGCTCCAGCGCCATTTCGATATAGGTCGTGCATTCGTCGACGAAGCGCTGCCAGCGGGTCGGCGCGCGCGCGGCCACCTCGTTGACCCGCACAGCCATTTCGCCGTCAATCTCGGCGATCACCGCCTGCAGCAGCCCCTTCTTGTCGCCGAAATGATGATAAAGTGCGCCGCGCGTGAGGCCGGCCGAGGCCGTGAAATCGTCCATCGAGGCCTCCGCGTAGCCGATCGTGCCGAAGGCATGGCGGGCGGCCGCGATCAACTTGGCGCGTGTCTCGGCGATCATCTCCTTGCGCGGTCTGTGCATCGGCGTCTGGCCCTACTCACATACGTTGCGTATGCCAATTGACATACACGGCGTATGAACTATCTGACATTCATACGCAGCGTATGTAGTTGCGGTATGTCACCTTGTCGAGGAGCAGGATCATGCGAAACCCTTATGCGGATATCTTTCGGGCTCCCGGCACGAAAGGCTTTGCCGCGGCGGCCTTTGTCGCGCGGCTGCCCATCGCCATGGCGCCGATCGGCATCGTTGCGATGCTGTCGCAGACGCGCGGCGAATACTGGCTGGCGGGCGCCGTCTCGGCGACATTCGCCTTGGCCAACGCATTCGTTTCGCCGCAGACGTCGAGGCTGGTCGACCGCCTTGGCCAGAGCCGGGTCGCGGTTCCCACCACTCTGATTACCTTTGTCGCCTTTGCGGTCTTGATCGTCGCGGCCAATCAGGATTGGCCGGTATGGACGCTGTTCGCATCGGCGCTGGCGGCGGCCGCCATGCCCAGCATGCCGGCCATGGTGCGCGCGCGCTGGACCGAGACGTTTCGCGGGCGTCCGCAGATGAACACTGCCTTCGCCTTCGAATCGGCCGCGGACGAACTGGTCTATATCGTCGGCGCGTCGCTGTCGGTGGGGCTTAGCGCTGCGCTGTTTCCGGAAGCCGGGGTCCTGGCGAGCACGCTGTTTCTGGCCGTTGGCTGGGCCACTTTCCTGCTGCAGCGCTCGACCGAACCGCCGGTCCGGCCGGTTGGTCATGACTCAGGCGGCTCGGCGATCCGTCTGCGGCCGGTGCAGATCATCACCTTGGCCATTATCTTCGTCGGCGCGACCTTCGCCACGACCGAAGTCAGTACGGTGGCGCTTACCAAGCAACTCGGGCAGCCAGGTGCGGCCAGCCTGGTCATCGGCGTCTATGCGCTGGGATCGTTCGTGCTCGGCATCGTCATCGGCGCGCTCAATCTGAAGACGCCGCTGCAGCGGCAACTGGCCATGGCGGTCGCCGTCCTGGCGCTGAGCACGTTGCTGCCGCTCACCGCGGGCTCCGTGCCGCTGCTGGCGCTGACCGTGTTCCTTAGCGGGGTGGCGATCTCGCCGACCTTCATCACCGCTTTCGGCCTGATCGAGCGGCACGTACCGGAAGCGATGCTGACCGAGGGCATCACCTGGGTGACCACCGGCATCGGCATCGGCATGGCGCTGGGCGCATTTGTCGCCGGCGCGGTGGTGGATGAATTCGGCGCCCAGAGCGGGTTCTGGGTCTCGGCGGCGGCCGGCGGCATCGCCTTGCTCACCGTGCTCGCCGGCCAGCGCAGCCTGGCCACGGATGATTGCAACGAGGATTGTGGCGAAGTCGTCGTTCCGGCCGAGTGATGGGTAGGAGCAGTCAGCCGTCCCATGATCATCGCAGACGTTCGGAGTTGGCCGAAGCCTACGCGACGTCGTCATCCACGGGCGAAGCAGGAGCGAAGCTCCGTCGCGAAGACCCGAGGATCCATTCCGTTACCTTGATCGTAGAGTGCAACGGT
Organism: Mesorhizobium sp. ORM8.1; assembly: GCF_053005525.2. Lineage (NCBI taxonomy): Bacteria > Pseudomonadati > Pseudomonadota > Alphaproteobacteria > Hyphomicrobiales > Phyllobacteriaceae > Mesorhizobium > Mesorhizobium sp. ORM8.1. The sequence continues at coordinate 1,812,399 of NZ_CM132600.1, forward strand.
GCAGAGTTCTGGACTGTGGCAACGCCTTGAAGTCCTGGCATGGATCCTAGGGTCTGCGCGCGTCGCTACGCTCCTTGCTTCGCCCTAGGATGACGACGTGTAAGGCCCGCTAAAGAATCTCGGTCTTGGCGATGTGGATGCCAAAGCCTTCGAGGCCGACATAATGGCGCTCGCGCGAGGCGACCAGGTTGATCGAGGAAATGCCGAGATCCTTCAGGATCTGCGCGCCGAGGCCGATTTCGCGCCATTCGCTTTCGCGGCGGCGGGCCTCCTCATGGTCCTCGCGGTCGCCGCTCTGGGGGCGTTTGCGCTCCTGATGCGCGACGCCGACCGAGCCTTCGCGCAGATAGACGATGACGCCGCGCTTGCGCTCGCCCATCGCCTTCATGATGGCGTCCAGCCGATGGCTGGTGCCGAAGACATCGGTGACGACATCCTCCGAATGCAGCCGCACCGGCACGTCTTCGCCGTCGCGGATGTCGCCGAAGACGACCGCGACATGGTGCATGGAATCCCAGGGCAGCGTGTAGGTGAAGACCTGCGCCTTGCCGCCCAGCGTGTCGATTTCGGAACAGGCGACGCGCTCGACCAGCGTTTCCTTGCGCTGGCGGTAGGCGATGAGGTCGGCGACCGAGACCTGCTTCAGGCCATGTTGTTCGGCAAAGCTTGCGACCTGCGGACCGCGCTTGACGGTGCCGTCGTCATTGACAAGTTCCGAAATCACGCCGACCGGCGGCAGCCCGGCGAGCTTGCAAAGATCGACAGCCGCCTCGGTGTGGCCTGAGCGCATCAGCACGCCGCCTTCGCGCGCAATCAGCGGGAAGATATGGCCGGGCCGCACGAAATCCGAGCCGCCGACATTGCCATTGGCAAGATTGCGCACGGTCAGCGTGCGGTCCTCGGCCGAAATGCCTGTTGTCGTGCCGTGCTTGAAATCGACGCTGACGGTGAAGGCGGTGGTGTGGGCGGAATCATTGTCGGCGACCATCGGCTGCAAGTTCAGGCGCTTCGCCTCCTCGCGCGGCATCGGCGTGCAGACGATGCCGGAGGTGTGGCGGATGATGAAGGCCATCTTTTCCGGCGTGCAGTGGACAGCGGCAACGATCAGGTCGCCCTCGTTCTCGCGCCCGTCATCGTCCATGACGACGACGATCTCGCCGCGCTCGAAGGCACGGATCGCTTCGACGATCTTTTTCTGGTCGTAAGGCATGGGGCGCTCGTTTCACTCGCAAGGGAGTAGGGGAATAGGGCAGTAAGGCAGTAGGGAAAAGGAAAATATGGCTGCGTTCGGCGGGCTGGGTAACATATTGCCCTACTGCCCTACTGCCCTACTGCCTTACTGCCCTATTCCCCTCCCTTCCCTGTCTGTCCTCGATGCCGCAGATAATGGTCGGCAATGGCGCAGGCAACCATGGCCTCGCCGATCGGCACGGCGCGGATGCCGACGCAAGGGTCGTGGCGGCCCTTGGTCGTCACCTCGATGTCGTGGCCGTCCTTGTCGATCGACTGGCGCGGGGTCAGGATCGAGGAGGTCGGCTTGACGGCGAAGCGGGCGACGATTTGCTGCCCTGTCGAGATGCCACCCAATATGCCGCCGGCATTGTTCGACAAGAAAACCGGCTTGCCGTCATTGCCCATCCGCATCTCGTCGGCATTCTGCTCGCCGGTGATGCGGGCCGCTTCGAAGCCATTGCCGATCTCTACGCCCTTGACGGCGTTGATCGACATCAGCCCCGACGCGATATCCTGGTCGAGCTTGGCGTAGATCGGCGCGCCGAGGCCCGGCGGCACACCGTCGGCGACGATCTCGATCACCGCGCCGACCGAGGAACCGGCCTTGCGGATGCCGTCGAGATACTGCGTGAAGACCGGTACCGAAGCAGGATCGGGCGTGAAGAACGGGTTTTCGGCATCACCTATGAAGTTCCAGTTCCAATTGGCGCGGTCGATCGATTTTTCGCCCATCGAGACCAGCGCGCCGCGCACCACCATGCCTGGAACCACCTTGCGCGCCAGGGCGCCGGCCGCGACCCGCGCCGCCGTCTCGCGCGCCGAGGAGCGGCCGCCACCACGATGGTCGCGCAGGCCGTATTTGACGTCATAGGTGTAGTCGGCATGGCCAGGCCGGTACTGGCGGGCGATCTCGCCATAATCCTTCGAGCGCTGGTCGACATTTTCGATCAGCATAGAGACGGGCGTGCCGGTGGTGATCATCGTCTCGCCGTCCTCGTCGAGGATGAAGCCAGACAGGATCTTGACCTCGTCCGGCTCGCGGCGCTGGGTGACGAAGCGCGACTGTCCGGGGCGACGCCGGTCGAGCTCGGCCTGGATGTCCTCGCGCCTGAAGCGGATGCCCGGCGGGCAGCCGTCCACGACGCAGCCGAGCGCGGCGCCATGGCTTTCACCCCAGGTGGTGACGCGGAAGAGATGGCCGAAGGTGTTGTGAGACATGAAAAGCGTCCTGCCCGGCGGCAAAGCCGGATTCAAGGTGCTTCTATTGGCGTTTTCCACAGTGGTCAAACTTCTATCGCTATCTGCGATGAACGGCCCGATGCCGTTTGACCTGTCCCATATTTGAGGGTGTCTGCCTCGATGATTGACGGCACGCCTGACTGGCTCATGAGACTGAGCCAGGATGACCTGGTTGGAAATCGTAATCTTTCATCGAAAACCGGTTGCCTGTTGCAGGCATCAGGCTTGAATTGACGTACTCAAAAGTACGGTCCGCGTTCGCGACTGTATATGCAGGTCTGCGCAGATAAAGACAGCTACCTTCAGCCCGAGGGCAATGGGTTTTCCTTTTAGGATTGGCAAAAATCTCAATCTCCGATAGCAAGCACGCTGAGTAAATTCCGGGAGTGAACTTGGCTGTGGGACAACAGTACGGTGGCGGCCACGGGATGGCGCATCCTGTCGATCTGCCGCCGCGGAAGCAGGATGAAAGCCCGAGCAATGCGCCCGCTGACATCGAAGTCGCGGTGCTCATCCCCTGCTACAATGAGGCCACTACCGTTGCGAGCGTGATTTCCGAGTTTCGCCAGGCGCTGCCGCATGCCCGCATTTATGTCTATGACAACAATTCTGTCGACGAAACCGCGGCTGTAGCCGCGTCAGCCGGCGCGATCGTGCGCACCGAACGCCGCCAAGGCAAGGGTAATGTCGTGCGGCGGATGTTCTCGGATATCGACGCCGACGTCTATCTCATCGTCGACGGTGACGCCACATACGACGCGACCGCGGCGCCCGCCATGGTCCATGAGATTCTGTCGGGCCCGTATGACAAAGTGAACGGCGCGCGCGTCCATGCCAGCGAGCAGGCATACAGGCCGGGTCACGTCTTGGGAAATCGTCTGCTTACGTGGCTTGTGTCCACCTTCTTCGGCGACCAAAGCCGGGACATGCTGTCGGGTTACAAGGCCCTGTCGCGCCGGTTCGTAAAAACGTTCCCTGCTGTAAGCGGGGGCTTCGAGATCGAGACGGAACTCCTCATACACGCACTGCAACTCGGAGTGCCCATGAGCGAGATCGAGACGCAGTACAAAGAGCGGCCTGCAGGCTCGGTCAGCAAATTGGCGACCTACAAGGACGGATTGCGCATCCTGTTGCTGATTTTCCATCTTATCCGCGACCTGTTACCGCTTCAGTTCTTCCTCGCCGTGGCGGCGGTTTTGGCCCTGGTGGCGATCGGGTTTGGAACGCCGGTTTTCCTGCAATACCTGTCCACCGGGCTGGTGCCTCGCTTCCCGACCCTGATTGCCGCGTCGGCGGTGATGATCCTTGCCTTCCTGGCCGTGTTCGCGGGCCTGATCCTCGACAGCGTCGCGCGCGGCCGCAAGGAGGCCAAGCTGCTTGCCTACCTGGCCTACCGGCCGGTGCAACGATGAGCGTGACGGGCGCCAAGATGGCGCGCTTCCTGGCCGTTGGCGGCGTTGGTTTCGTCACAGACGCTGTGGTGTTCTTCGGGTTCGTCTACGGCTTTGGAGGCACCATCGTCACCGCGCGTGTGCCGGCAAGCCTGATTGCGATGAGCGTGACCTGGGCCCTCAACCGAAGCGTGACCTTCAGCGACGGTCGCATGCAAAACAGAACCGCCGAGTACGGCAAGTATCTGGTCGCATCCTTCGTCGGAATGGGCGCGAACCTGGTCGTGCTCACCGAAGCAGGCAAGGTCGATGCCGGTTTCTATCACGTGCCGGCATACCTGCTTGGCGCGCTGGCAGGCCTGTTGGTCAATTATGCGCTTTACGACCGGCTGGTCTTCAACGGTCATGGAAATCCGGGGAGATAGAAATGGCCACTCGTCCGGATCAGGCGCCTGGCGAACAAAACATCGACGCCGTCTTCTACCGCGACGGTGCGTCGAATTCTTTCGCCATGAACCTGCTGAAAACAGCCAGGCTCAATATGTTCAATCTTTTCATCGAACAGATGCGCCCATCGGCGGACACGACGGTTCTCGACATAGGCGTTTCGGATGACGAAAACGAGGGCGCGAATTTCCTCGAAAAGTCCTATCCCTGGCCAGACAAGATCACATGTGCCGGCATTGGATCAGGTGAGCAGGTCAAGGCGCGCTATCCTTCCGCGACCTTCCGCCAGATTGCCCCGAACGAACCGCTTCCTTTCGCGGACAAATCATTCGACATAGCGACTTCCAACGCGGTGCTCGAACATGTCGGCGGCGTGGAACAGCGCAGGCAGTTCATCCTCGAGCATCTGCGGGTTGCCAGGTCCGTCTTTATAACCGTTCCCAACCGTTGGTTCCCCGTCGAACACCACACGGGGTTGCCCTTCCTGCATTATTGGCCGGCAGCGTTTCGCTTGTTGCTTCGTAAGTCATCAATGCAATATTGGACCAAGCCCGAAAATGTGGACTTCCTCGGCAGCGGCCTGATCGGTCGGGAATGGCCGGGACCAAGGCCTCCCCGCATACGGATGGCGGGGATCAAACTTGGGCCTTTCAGCTCGAACATCGCCGTTGTGGCGAGCGACGACATGCACCCCTGATCCGGTATTTCCCGTGTATGGATCTTCCGCCCTAAGGCTGGTCAACAGATATGCCGCGCCTTTGGCGTTGCTGATCCTGTTCTGCCTCTACCAGTACAAATATTCGACCTATCCCCCGGTGCCGGGCAACAGCACGCAATATCCGCTGGGATGGTGGGGATGGACCGACCAGGGCCTTTACCTGAAATCCGCAAAAGCCCTCGCAGCCTTCGATCTCAGGCCGGCGTCGCATTTCTATCCGCCGCTTTACCCTGCGCTCGGCGCGCCGTTTGTCTGGATCTCGGCACTGCATCCCTTCTACCTGATCGATCTTGGGCTGATGGCCGGTTTCTTCCTCTTGGTCTTCAGCCTGTTTCGGCGTCATCTCGGGTCTGCCCCGGCGGCGATCGTGGTGCTCGCGGGGATGGTCGGCTATCGCGTCATCGGGCTGCAGTGGGTCGTTCCCTGGACCAGTACCCTCAGCGCATTTCTCTTCGCGGCAGCGCTCGTCCTTCTTGATCGCTTCGACCTGTTTCGGCGGGAGAGGTTCGACCCCGAGATTTGCGTCCAACGCGTTGCTTTTCGGGATGGTTGTCGGCGCACAGCTCGCTGCCCGCCCGGCGGACCTTGCCGCTAGCGCCGCGGCCGCCCTCACCTATGCCGCGTTTGTCGTAACAATGGGCGTGGCCAACGATGCGGACAGGCGCCGAAACGGAATCGTGTCCATCGGGGCCGGAGCGGTTGGATTCGCCTTGCCGGTCCTGTTGTTCGCGGCTTTCAACGAGCTGAGCACGGGAACGGTCGGCGGCACATATGTCCAAGTCGTCGCGGGGTCGATCGGCTTCGATATTTCCCAGGTTCCCGAGCGGCTCTTTTCGCTGCTTGTCGCCTCCCAGGTTTATTTCCTGGAGTTCAACGCCGATTGGATCAGCGTTATTCCAATCTTCTTCATCGTCGTTGTTCTTGCGATCGTATCGGCGTTTTTCCCGGCGCCGTTGTTCATGCGGGTGGCGGGCTGCATGATGGCCGTGCATCTGATCGTCTACGCGAGCTATAGAGACAGCGTCCCCACAGGCATGTTCCGGTTTTTCAACGTCCATTATTACAAATGGATGTTCCCCATCGCACTTGGGATTGTCGCGTATCGATTGAGGCCGACGGCCTTTCGGCAGAAAGGGGCAATCGCTCTTGCTGCAGGTGCGCTTGTTATCGTGCTGATCACATGCGTTACCGCGCGGCGCATGGATGTGCCGGTCCTTGAGTCAGTGTCCGAGGGCGGAACGGTCAGGCTTCGCATCCAGCAGCCGAACGCCGTACAGTTGATCGACCTCATAGGCGTCAAGGGAAATCTGGAGAGCACCGCTATAACCACGGGCACATCCGTCACGATTGACGGCAACGTGCTTTTTCCCATCCGTGATTACCGGTTCGTCGCCAACGAAAAGCTTGTCCGTCTCGTGCTGGTCAACCCTCGCGATATCGGTTCGATCGAAATTCAGCTGTCGAAACATGTCCAGCCTCCCGGACCTGGCTGGGGCGCGCGCGCATCGTCGATGCGTTGGAAACTGGGAATGCCGCTTGCGCAGCAACGGCTTGACACATCCCTCGGCCCAGTCCCGGCATCAGGAACCCCCGCCGGGTAACGAGCACTCGAGCGGTTGCGGTCTCCTACGATTTTTCGGCTGTCAAACTGTGATCCGGCGGATTTAGTTTTGACACATTCGGTTGGTTTCTGCTCTCCTCCATCCGCCGTTGAGGACCCCGCCGCTGACCAGCTGGCGCAATGACCTAAAAGAGGACGACGATGCGTACCCTGATTGGCGCTGCCTGCGCCATGTTGCTGATTTCCACCGCCGCCGCGTTCGCCGGCCAGACCGAAGGCCTGATCAAGAAGGTCGACAAGGACACACTCACGCTGACGCTTGATGACGGCAAGGCCTACAAGCTCAACGCCGAGACCGATATCGACTCGCTGAAGCCAGGCATGGACATCGTCATCGCCTATGACGTGACCAATGGCGAGAATGTCGTGACCGATATGCAGTTGCCCGACAGCGACCAGAATTAGATTCAGGTGAGGCCGGCCTGCGAAAGGCGGCGTTCTGCGCTTCCGGTGCTCACGTACTTAAGTACGCTCCGCTCCGGTTCTCGAACGCCACCATTCTCGACTCGGCCTGACCTGAATTCGCCACGCCGCGCTCTTCAAAGCCACTCCAAGCTCCGCCCTTCCAGCCGGAGCAGGCGATCCTGCGGGACATCGAGACCGGCCGCTTCAAGCTTGGACAGGCCGGCGGCGAGGCGGAAGACGCAGCGGATGACGCCGCCATGGGTGACGCAGACCGTCGGCCCGCGAAGCGCGTCGAACCATGGCTTTATCCGCTCGAGCAGCATCTCGTAGCTTTCCGCGCCCTCGCCGGGCGGCTGGAAATCCCATTTGGCGGCGCGCCGGCCGTTGGTGCAGCCGGGGAACCGCGCCTCGAGCTCGGCGAAGGTGAAACCCTGCCAGTCGCCGAAGCTCAATTCCACCAGACGTGGATCGGTGCGATAGGCTTCAGCGTCGAGCCCCATCGCGGCGCGCATCAATTCCATGGTTTCGCGGGTGCGGCGCATCGGGCTGGCGACGAAATCGAAATCCGCAGGATTTTTGATGAGCTTGGCCAACCGTCGGCCGTTTTGCTTCGCCTGCTCGCGGCCGAGCGCGTTGATGTCAGTGTCGGCCTGGCCCTGCAAGCGGTGCTCGGCATTCCACTCGGTCTGACCGTGGCGCGCGATGTAGACGAGCGGATACATCAGTTGTTCCGGAGGTCGCGTGAGGGCCTGGACGGATCGTCGGTGGAGCGGACTAGTCCTTGACGGTCGAGATATCCGGCGCGTCGACCGCCTTCATGCCGACGACATGATAGCCGGAATCGACGTGGTGGATTTCGCCGGTGACGCCCCGCGACAGGTCCGACAGGAAATAGACGCCGGAATCGCCGACCTCTTCCTGCGTCACCGTCTGCTTGAGCGGCGAATTGTATTCGTTCCATTTCAGGATGTAGCGGAAGTCGCCGATGCCGGAGGCGGCCAGCGTCTTGATCGGTCCGGCGGAGATCGCGTTGACGCGGATCTTCTTGGCGCCGAGATCAACGGCGAGGTAGCGCACGCTGGCCTCGAGCGCCGCCTTGGCGACACCCATGACGTTGTAATGCGGCATCACCTTCTCGGCGCCGTAATAGGTCAGCGTCAAAAGCGAGCCGCCATCGGTCATCAGCGGCTCAGCGCGCTTGGCGATGGTGGTGAAGGAATAGACCGAAATGTCCATGGTGCGCAGGAAATTGTCGCGCGTCGTCTCGACATAACGGCCGGTCAACTCGTCCTTGTCGGAGAAGGCGATGGCATGGACGAGAAAGTCGAGCTTGCCCCAATGGTTGGCGACGTCGGCGAAGACGGCATCGAGGCTTTCCGGATCGGTGACGTCGCAATGCCCGGCGACATGCGCGTTGAGTTCCGCCGCCAGCGGCTCGACGCGCTTCCTGAAGGCCTCGCCCTGATAGGTCAGCGCGATCTCGGCGCCATGATCGACGCAAGCCTTGGCAATGCCGTAAGCGATCGACCGATTGTTCGCGACGCCGAGGATGAGGCCGCGTTTACCGGCCATCAGGCCCTGTCCACCCGCCATGTGTATGCTCTCCGCAAGAATATGCTTCGTGGAAAGCCCTATCGCACAGGCACCAAGCCCCTTCAAGCGTTCAAAACAGACTGTCCGGGGGAGAAAAACGGCAGGATCAGCCTTTTCGGCGGCGCATCAGGGCCTCAAGCTCGGTATCCCCGCCTTCCGGCAGCATCAGCCGCACATGGGCGTAGAGGTCGCCGTTGCCACCGGCTTTTTCCGGCAGACCCCTGCCCTTCAGGCGCAGCACCTTGTCCGAACTCGACCATGCCGGGACATTGACAGCCAGCTTGCCGGTCGGCGTCTCGACCGCCACCTTGGCGCCAAGCACGGCGTCGGTGAGATCGACCGGCAGGTCGACATGCAGGTCGCGGCCCTCGATGCGATAACGCGGATGACGGCGGATGTGGATCTTGACCAGCGCATCGCCCGGCTGGCCCGGTCCCTGCTCGCCCTGACCCTTGAGCCGGATGGTCTGGCCATCCTCGACATAGGCGGGCAGCTTGACCGCGACCTTGCGGCCGTCGGGGAACATCGCCGTCACCTTTTCGGCGGTGGCGGCTTCCTCGATGCTGACGTCCAGCGTGACGTTCAAATCCGCGGCCTGAACGGGTTGGCGGCGATCGCCGCCACGGCCGGCGCCGCGGGCGCCGGAAAACGCATCGCCGAAAATCTGGCTGAAAATGTCGCTGTTGCCGTCGAACGGATCGCCACCCGGGCGGCCGCTGCGGAATTCGAAATGCGCGCCGCCAGGGCCCTGCTGGCGACGGAACCCGCCGAACGGGTCACCGCCGGGCGCACCTTCGAAACCCTGGAATTTCGGCTTGCCGTCGCCATCGATCTCGCCGCGATCGTAAGCGGCGCGCGTCTTCTCGTCGCCGACAATCTCGTAAGCCTGGTTGGCGGCGGCAAAACGGTCCTTCGCCTTGGGATCATTCGGGTTCTGGTCCGGATGATGCTTCTTGGCGAGCTTGCGGTAAGCCGATTTTATGTCCTTGGCCGATGCGTTCTTGGCAACGCCCAGCACCTCATAGGGGTCGCGCATGCTTCCTGCCTGCAAGAGAGAATGAGTTCACGGTTGCCCCCTATATGCGCTCGCATAGGAAGAAATTCCAGTGGCGCAAGAGGGATTTAGCCCCCAAAATCAGAGCGCCTTGAATTCCTGCATGCGCCAGCCGCCGGCGCCGGCTAGGCAGAGCTGGCCCTTGTAGAGGGCAACGCCGTCGAAGCTCTCGCGGGTGGCGGTGAAGCGGCGGCAGGTCAGGCCGCTATCCTTCAACTCCACCAGTTCGGTGATCGCGCCGCGCGAGCCGGTGCCGGCATTGGCCCATGGCACGGCCTGGCCGCCCAATTCCTTGATGTCGGCGGAGGAGACGGCATTGCCGATGGTGGTCTGGTCGGAATCCTTGTCGGCGGGCGCTGCCGGCGCGCTGGAGGTGATGATCGAGCGGTCGACCTCGGCCTTTTCCAGGCTGAAGCCGCCGGCGCCGCAGGCGGCAAGCGGCAGCGCCAGCATCACGAACGCAGCCTTGACGCTGGCCGAAGCGATAACGCTCCGTTGCCTGCTGTCAAAAGCTTGCATGATGCGCGACAACAGGCAAACTCCTCCCGCAACGGTAAAAATTCGGAAAACTATGACCGAAACTGAGTTAACAAGCAGTGACTTCACCGAGGCTTCCGAGCCGTTCCGGCTGTTTGCCGCATGGCTGGAGGACGCCACCAAGAGCGAGATCAACGACGCCAACGGCGTCGCCCTGGCGACCGTCGATGCCGACGGCATGCCGGATGTGCGAATGGTGCTGCTCAAGGGATTCGATGAACGGGGCTTTGTGTTCTACACGAATTTCGAAAGCGCCAAGGGCCGTGAAATTCTTGGCAGCATGAAGGCGGCGATGTGCTTCCACTGGAAATCGCTGCGCCGTCAAGTGCGCATACGCGGGCCGGTGGAAGTGGTGAGCGACGCCGAAGCCGACGCCTATTATGCGACCAGGCCGCGCGGCAGCCGCATCGGCGCCTGGGCCGCGAAGCAGTCGCGGCCATTGGAAAGCCGCTTCGCATTGGAGAAAGCGGTGGCCGAATACACGGCGCGCTATGCGATCGGCGAGATCCCGCGGCCGAAATACTGGTCGGGCTTCCGCATCCTGCCGCAGACGATCGAGTTCTGGCACGACCGGCCGTTCCGGCTGCACGACCGCCTGGTGTTTTCGAGCGATGCCAAGGGCGGCTGGAACAAGACGCGGCTCTATCCCTGAAAGACACCTGAGGCGGAGAGTCTCAGCCTTTCTTGCGTGTCATGAAGGCGGTGAGCGCGGCGCGCGCCTCGTCGGAGGTCAGGCGCTCGCGGAAATGCTCGCTTTCGACCTTGATGCGGGCGACAAGCGCCTCGCGCGGCTCGCGCATCAGGTCGCGCGCGATCTTCAGCGCCTGCGGAGGCTTGGCCGCGATCTCGCCGGCCGCCGCCAGCACCGCGCCTTCCAGCGCGTCCTCCGAGACCACGTCGTAGATCAGGCCAGCAGCCTTGGCGCGCTCGGCGGAAAAGCCCTCGCCGAGCCCAAGCAGCGCAAAGGCGCCCTGCCTGCCGAGGAGCTGCGGTGCAATCAGGCTGGAGCCGGCCTCCGGCACCAGGCCGAGATCGACGAAGGGCGTGCGGAAGATCGTGCGCGGCGTGGCGAAGGTCAGGTCGCAATGCAGGTTGAGCGTGGTGCCGATGCCGACGGCGATACCGTCGACACCGGAGACCATCGGCTTCTCCGTCCTGGCCAGCGCCATCAGGAAATCCCAGACCTCGTTGCCGCCCTCGCCGCCGGTGGCGATGATCAGGAAATCGGCAAGGTCGTTGCCCGAGGAAAAAGCGCCGGGAACGCCGAGGAAGACATGGACGCGGACAGCCGGATCGGCGTCGCCTTCGGCAAGCGCGGCCGACATCTTGGCGTACATCGCGCGCGTCAAAGCATTCTTCTTGTCCGGGCGGTTGATGCGGATGATCTGCACTGCGCCCTGGCGCTCGATGAGGATATGGTCGGTCACTGTCAGTTCCTTCGAAGGTCGGGGGTTCAGGCGGAGATCAGCGCCTTGCCGGCGGCGGCGAGGCTGTCGGCGCCATCGATGACGCGTTCCTTCAGGGCGCGCGTTTCGCCAAGCAGGTTTTCGGCGAAGAAGCGGCAGAGCGCGATGCGGCGGCGGTCGGCAAGGCCGCCTTGCGCCAGATAGGCGCCGCCGGCGGCGAGCGAGATCAGGCGCAGATAGGGCGTGGCGCCGGCCATGGCAGCTTCGGTCTTGCCGTCGGCCAGCAGCCCCTGCAGGAAGCGCGTCGCCTCGTCGAGATCGGCAAGCGCGCGATCGAGATTGTCGGCGGTGCGGCCGAAACCTTCGATGTTCGACATACGCACCGCGTCGGCGACCGCTTTCAGTTCGCCGATGTAGCGATGCACATGCTCGCCTCCGTCGAGCGGCAGTTTGCGCGACACCAAGTCGATCGCCTGGATGCCGTTGGTGCCTTCATAGATCGGCGCGATGCGGGCATCGCGGTAGAGCGCCGCCGCACCGGTCTCCTCGATGAAGCCCATGCCGCCATGCACCTGGACACCCAGCGAGGCAACCTCGACGCCGACATCGGTGGAAAACGCCTTGGCGAGCGGCGTCAGCAAATTGGCGCGGTCGCGCCATTGGGCGGCCGCCTCGCCTTCGCCAACGCGCGCGCGGTCGATGGCGTGCGCGCAGGCATAGCTGATCGAGCGCGCGATCTGCGTCAGCGCCTTCATGGTCAGAAGATTGCGCTGCACATCCGGGTGATGGACGATCGGCGCCATGCCGGAGCCGGCATAATCCGACGCCTTGCCCTGGCGGCGTTCATTGGCATAGGCAATCGCCTTTTGCGTCGCGGTCTCGGCTACGGCCACGCCTTGCATGCCGACGCAAAGCCTGGCGTTGTTCATCATGGTGAACATGCAGGCCAGCCCGTTGTTCTCCTCGCCGATCAGCCAGCCGATGGCGCCGGGCGCAGCACCTTGAAAACCGTCGCCATAGATCATGGTGCAGGTCGGCGAGGCATGGATGCCGAGCTTGTGCTCTAGGCCGGAACAGAAGACGTCGTTGCGGGCACCGAGCGAGCCGTCGTCATTGACGAAAAACTTCGGCACCAAAAACAGCGAGATGCCGCGCGTGCCGGCCGGCGCGTCGGGCAGCCTGGCCAGCACCAGATGTACGATGTTGTCGGTGAAATCATGCTCGCCATAGGTGATGAAAATCTTCTGGCCGAAGATGCGGTAGGTGCCGTCGCCGACCGGCTCGGCGCGGCTGCGCAAGGCCGCGAGGTCGGAACCCGCCTGCGGCTCGGTCAGGTTCATCGTGCCCATCCACTCGCCGGAAACCAGCTTGGCCAGATACTTTTGCTTAAGCGCCTCGGAGGCGTGCTTGTCGAGCGCCTCGACCGCGCCCATGGTCAGCGTCGGGCCGATGCCGAAGGCCATGGCGGCGGAGTTCCACATTTCGAGCGCGGCGACGGCCAGCATCGTCGGCAGCCCCTGGCCGCCGAATTCCTCGGGACCGGACAACGCGTTCCAGCCGCCTTCGGTCCAGCGCCGGTAAAGCTCCTTCCAGCCGGGCGGCGTGGTCACAGTCGCGTCCTTGAGCACCGCGCCATGCTCGTCGCCGATCTTGTAGAGCGGCGCCACCTCCTCGCTGGCGAAGCGGCCAGCCTCGGCCAGGATCGCATCGACAAGGTCCTCACCAAGATCGCCGAAGGTTCCGGCATCGAGCGCCGGCTTCAGCCCCGCTACGTGCTTGAGCGTAAAAGCGATGTCGTCGACGGGTGCGCGATACATGGTTTCCTCCTCCCGTTCCGGCCGAGCCTAGGCGCATGACCAAAGCGAGGCCATCCGCCTTTGGGTCGGCCTTGCATCTTCTTTTTACGTAAACGTCAAATTTTGTCACGCGGATTTTGCGGCAGTAGAGTTCGTCATCCACGGGCGGAGCGGGAGCGTAGACCCGAGGATTCATGCCGCGACTTTCCGCGGAGGGCGCAGCGGAGCAGAATCTGGACCGTGGAGACGCCTCGATGTCACGGCATGGATCCTCGGGTCTGCGCTGCGTCGCCTCGCTCCTTGCTCTGCCCGTGGATGACGAACCCGCGAAGGCTTCAAGATTGCTTTGTGACCTCGAAGCTACGATCCTCACCTATCGAAATTCTGCGACAAGGAATTGCACCCTGCGGTATGATCTTGATCCGCTGATCGTGCAGACTGAACCGGAACATCTGATGCTTGCCAGACCCGAAACCTACCGCTGCATCGAATGCGGTCTGCCTTACCAGGCCGCAGGCTTCCAGTACTACCATGGCGAGCTTGAAAAGGGCCCGGCCTACTGGACCGATCGCGGCATATTGTGCTCGCCGCAATGCTCGCTTGCCCATCACAGGAAGCGCAAAGCCGAAGGCACGCTGCCGCAGGAGCCGGCGCCCGATCCGTTCGAGGTCCAGTTCCGGCGCTGACAGGTGCCTCAGCGTATGCTGCGACCCACCGTCTGCAGGGCGAGAAAAGCTTCGTAGCGCCGGCCGTGCCAAGTCCGCATGGCGCCGGTCGCCGGCTGGAAGATCTCGCCGAGCCGGGACATGGCAGGCATGGCGGTGGAAAGGTCGGGATAGTGGCCGGCGGCGACCGCTCCGAGCATCGCGGCTCCCAAAAGCACCGGTTCCGGCGATTGCGAGGCGGCGACCGGCAGGCCGGTGGCGTCGGCAAGCAGTTGGCGCACCAGCGACGACTGCCCGGCGCCGCCGCTGATGACGATGGTGTCGACAGCAAGACCGGACGACGCCATCGCCGCCACGATCTGGCGCACGCCGTAGCCGAGACCACAGAGCCCGGCCATGTAGAGGCCGACGAGACTTTCGACGGAACGGTCGGTGCCAAGTCCCGCGATCAGGCCACGGGCGTCCGGATCCGCCAATGGCGAGCGGTTGCCGAGGAACTCGGGCACGACATGGATGCTGCCGGCGAGGCCGGCCGCCGCCGAGAGGTCGGGCGAGCTTGCCGCCGCGGTCGCGGCCAGCCAATCGACCAGCGATTTGCCTTGCGCCGCGGCGCGCTCCGAGGCCTCGGCCGCGGCCGGGTGGAAGCGCACCAGGAGATCGATTGCCGCCCCGGCGGCCGACTGGCCGCCCTCGCTCAGCCAGAACCCCGGCACCATGGCGGAAAAGTATGGCCCCCCACACCGGGGACGAAGGCCGGGTCTTGGCTGCTTGCCATGGTGCAGGCCGACGTTCCGAGCACATAGGCCATGCGCGAAGCGAGGGTACCGGCATCGCCGGCGGCACCCACGGTCCCGACGCCACCGGCATGGGCGTCGATCAGCCCGGCGGCGACGATTGTGCCGGCGGCCAACCCCAGTTCGGCCGCGGCCGCCTCCGACAGGCCGGCGCCCACCGCCGTGCCCGGATCGACCACTTCGGTGCCGACGCGGGCAAAACCCTCGTCGGCAAGCTCGCCAAGCCCGACGGCGTGAAAATAGCTGTCGTCCCAGCGCCGCTCATGGCCGAGATAGGTCCATTTGCAGGCGAGCGTGCAGACTGAGCGGGCAAGGCTGCCCGTGGCACGCCAGCTCAGGTAGTCGGCGAGGTCGAAGAAATGCCGCGCCCTGGCGAAGGTCTCGGGCAGGTTCTCCTTCAGCCACAAAAGCTTCGGCGTTTCCATTTCCGGCGAAATGACGCCGCCGACATAATCGAGGACAGGATGCCGGCCGGCGTTGATGCGCCTGGTCTGGTCGAGGGCGCGGTGGTCCATCCAGACGATGATGTTTCTGTCGCTGTCGCCTGAATGGCCGACCGGCAGGGCCTCGCCATCGTCGCCGACCACCACCAGGGAACAGGTCGCGTCAAAGCCGATGCCGCTTATCTCCCGGGGGCTGATGCCAGACTTCTCGACCGCCTCGCGCACGCTGGCGCATACCGCCTGCCAGATGTCGCGGCTCGATTGCTCGGCGATCTCGCCGGGTTCCATGAACAGAGCGATATCGCGCTTGGCTGAAGCCACCAGATGTCCGCGCTCATCGAAGACGCCGGCTCGCGCGCTGCCAGTGCCGACATCGACGCCGAGGAAATGGGAGGGCATGGGGACCTCAGAGGTAGGGCAGTAGGGCAGTAGGGCAGTAGGGCAGTAGGGCAGTAGGGCAGTAGGGCAGTAGGGCAGTAGGGCAGTAGGGAGATTGTCAGTCGTCAGCGGTCGGTCGCAAGGTCGGAGATCTTTCTTTCACCTACTGCCCTACTGCCCTACTCCCATATTCCCTTCCTCCCCTCACAAATCATTGCTCTGCGGCAGGATCACCAGATCGCGAATGGTGACGTTTCTCGGGCGCGTGAGCATGAACAGGACGGCTTCCGCGACCTCGACGGGCTGCATCAGCCCACCGGCGGCGAGCTCGTCCTCGAGCTTCTGCTTCGGCCAGTCGCTGATCAGCGCCGTCACCACCGGGCCAGGCGCCACGGCGCCGACGCGCAGGCCGTGCTTGGCCACCTGCCTGCGCAACGTATGGACGAAGGCCTGTATGGCGTGCTTGGAGGCCGTGTAGACCGGCTCCCAGACGACGGGGACGAGACCGGCGATCGAACTGGTGACGATGATGTCGCCGGTCTTGCGTTCGACCATGTGCGGCAGCACCGCATGCACCGAGCGGAAGACCGAGTTGATGTTGAGGTTCAGCATGCGGTCCCAGGCGTCCGGATCGCCATTGAGTATCTCGCCGCCGACATAGGAGCCGGCATTGGCGTGGAAGATGTCGAGTTGGCCGGCCTTTTCGAGGATTCCAGGCAGCATGGTCGCCACGCTGGCAGGGCTGGTGAGGTCGACCACCAACGGGATCGCGCCTGCACCAAGTTCTTCGACGACCTCCTTCAGCCTGTCTTGCGCCCTGTCGACCAACACGACACGGGCGCCGGCGGTCAGCATCGCCCTGGCGCATTCGAGGCCGATGCCAGATGCCGCGCCGGTGACCGCGGCGACTTTTCCGGAAAGATTCTGAGCCATGTGTACCCTTCTCGTTGAGCGGTTCAGGCGCGGCCGTGCGAGGCACGGGACCTGCGCGCAAGGGAGTCGACGATCACGGCGATGGCCAGCACGGCACCGGTGATCATGTAGCGAAGCGAGGAAGACAGATCGAGCAGCGTCAGACCGCTAGCGATCGACTGGATGACGATGATGCCGAGCAGCGCGGAATAGGCGCTGCCGCGGCCGCCAAACAGGCTGGTGCCGCCGATGACGGCTGCCGCGATCGCGTTGAGGTTGACGTCGCCGGTGCCCGCCTGCTGGCTGGCGGAAGCAAGCCTGGCGGCCGCAAGCACGCCGCCGAGCGCGGCAAAGACCGAGCATAGCGCGAAAGCGCTGAGATAGATGGCGCGCACCTTGATGCCGGCGCGCCGCGCCGCCTCCCGGTTGCCGCCGACGGCAGTCATCGAACGCCCCCATTTGGTCCTGGTCAAGGCGTAGTTCATCGCCACGACGAGACCGACGAACAGGCCGAACATCCATGGGATGCCGCGCGACTGGTTCAGGTAGGCGACGATCAGCTCGAGGCCGATTGTTATGGCGGCGACGCGCGCGATGAGGCCGGCCACGGATGGCGCCGACAAATTGGCGGCGCGGCGGCGCGCGACGGTGCGCAGGCCGGTGACCAGCATCGCCAGGCCCGGCGTCGCCGCCAGCGTGTAGGAGACCCATTTCGGCATCACCATCAGCTGGCCGAAATTCACCAGGTTCGAGCCATAAGGCAGGTTGATCGAGCCGGTGGAGCCGAGGATGTAGAGCTGCATGCCCAGCACCGCGAGCAGGCCTGCCAGTGTCGAAACGAAACTCGGCATGCCGAGCCGGTTGAACAGCAAGGCGTAGAGCGATCCGATGAGCGCGCCGAAGGCCAGCGCGGCGAGGATAGCGAGCGCGACCGGCCATCCCTGGTTGACCCACAGCGTGCCGACCATCGCGGAGGCAAAGCCGCTGACCGAACCGACGGAGAGGTCGATCTCGCCGACCATCAGCACGCAGACGATGCCGAGCGCGATAACGCCGACCGTCGAGCAATCGAACAGGAGGTTGACCAGGTTGCTGCTGGAAACGAACACCGGATTGAGGCTGGTGAACACGGTCCAGATGACGACGAGGCCGACGACGACCGGCAGCGAGCCGAGATCGCCGCTGCGCACGCGATCGAGGAAGGCGCGGACCGCGCCACCGACGCCGGCCTCATGCTTGACCCTTGCGTCGGCGCGGTCGAGCGCCAACGGGGCGGAAGTGCCTTGTTCCGGCGTCATGGATGCTGCTCCCCGGCCTGCCCGCTGGCGGCCCTATCGTGCTCCGCCCGCAGGCGTTCCGCGCGACGCGACACCGAATTGTTCGACGCGCCGGTGATGGCGCTGACAAGATCCTGGTTCGAGGCGTCGGGTTCGAAGACGCCGTTGTTGCGCCCCAGCCGCAGCACGACGATGCGGTCGGCGACGGCGCGGACATCCGCCATGTTGTGGCTGATCATCACGACGCCGAGGCCGCGCGCGCGGACGCGGTCGATGAGGTTGAGCACCTCCGCAGTCTGGGCGACGCCGAGTGCCGCGGTCGGCTCGTCGAGGAGGATCAGTTTCGGCTCGAGCAGCAGCGAGCGGGCGATGGCGACCGTCTGGCGCTGGCCGCCCGACAGCGAGGCGACCGCCTCGCGCACGCTCGGGATGCGCGCCGACAATTCGTTGAGCAGCGTCCAGGCCCGCATCTCCATCGCCACCTCGTCCAGCCGAAGCGGGCTGAGCTCGTTGCCCAAAAATATGTTGGCGACCACATCGAGGTTTTCGCAGAGCGCTAGGTCCTGGAAGACCGTGGCGATGCCCAGCGTCAGCGCCGCGCTGGGGTCGGGCATGGTGACCTGCTTGCCGCGAAAACTGATCGTCCCCGAGCTCGGCTGGTGCACGCCGGCCAGGATCTTAACCAGCGTCGACTTGCCGGCGCCATTGTCGCCAACCAGCGCGACCACTTCCCCGGCATGGACGTCGAGATCGATGTCGGTGAGCGCCGAGACCGCGCCGAAATGTTTCGATATGCCGCGCAGGCTGAGCACCAGCTCGCCGGCCGCCCCTTCGGGACTCTCACTCATGCGCTGACCTTTCGTGACGGTTGAGTTCGCATCCGGCCGCCCCGACGGCGGCCGGATGCCGTGGGGTGGATCAGTTGATGCCGAGCTTCTTGCAGCCCTCGACATAGCGATCGACGCAGAGCTCGGCGGCCGTGTTGATCTTCTTGTCGATGATTTCGGCCTTGAGGTTTTCCTGCGTCACGACAGCCGGCGTGAACAGCTGCGAGGGCGTGTCGTAGAGCGTCATCTCGGCCTTCGGCGTTTCGCCCGACAACAGCTTGACGGCAACGTTGGCCGCGGCGGCCGCGACGATCTCGCTCGGCTTGGAGATGGTGTTGTACTGGTCGCCGGCAATGATCAGCTGGAGAGCCGCGATCGTGGCGTCGTTGCCGGTCACCGGCGGCACCGGATCGACGCCGGCCGCCTTGAAGGCGGCGATAGCGCCACCGCCGGTGCCGTCATTGGCGGCGACGACGCCGAGGATCTTGGTGCCGAAGCGGGTGATCTGGCCGCTGGCCCATTGCTGTGCCTTCGGCGGCGCCCATTCCGGCGTGTCGAACTCGGCCAGGATCGGATAGCCGCTGTTGTCGAGGCCCTCATGGATGCCCTTCTTGATCAGGCCGGCGGCCGCGTCGGTCGGCGAGCCGTTGATCTGCAGCAGGCCACCGCCGGCCGGGTCCACCTTCAGCGCCTTGAGGTGCTCGACCAGCGAATCGGCGATGGCCTTGCCGATGCCTTCATTGTTGAAAGAGACGTAGAAGTCGGCGGGCGCCGTCGGGATGGGCCGGTCATAGGCGATCACCTTGACGCCCTGGCTCTGCGCCAGCTTGACCAGCGAGGCGGCGGCGGTCGAGTCGACCGGGTCGAGAACGATCGCTTTGGCGCCTTGCGAGATCACCGAGTTGAACTGCTGCTGCTGGCGCGCGGCGTCGGCGTCGGCGTTCTGGTAGATCACCTTGCAGCCAGGGCAAAGCTTCTTCATCTCGGCGGCGAAGCCGGGATAGTCGTGCTGCTCGTAGCGGGTGGATGCCTGGTCGGGCATCAGGAAGGCAACCGTTGCGTCGGTCACCGTGTCGGCGAAGGCCGCCGTGCCGCTGAGCAGTGAGGCCGCGAAAACGGCGGCGATTGTGGATTTCAACGCAAACGGCGATTTCCATGCATAGCTGGTCATTCGAATGACTCCGTTTCAAGAAATGGTTTCACGAGGACCTGCGCGGCAAACGGCGCGCCAGGCCTTGACTGCATGTCGAACTGTTGAAAGGAGTATGACTGGCAGCGGCTTGCGGGATTGCGGTCAACCGATCCCGTTCAATCGTGCCTGCATCCTCCTGCACGTGCCGGATTTCAGGACAAGCGATCTCCAGCACAGGGCGCCCTGCACCCCGCGTTATTCCTTCCCTGAGTGTTTCTTTGTTTGACGCAGCTCCGGACGAAAACAGTCTCGGAATTGCTTTAGGCTCCTCCCGCTTCCTCCCTGTTAGGCGGCAATCTCCGCGTTTACATTCTGCGCCAGCAACGCCCTGAAGCGCGAAGGCGACATGCCTTTCTGCGCGAGGAACTGGCGGTTGAAATTCGAGATGTTGTTGTAGCCGGCGGCGTAGCAGATCTCGGTGATCGACATCTGGTCCTCGCTCATCAACAGTTGGCAGGCGAGGTTGATGCGCAGGCGGTTCACATACTGCACCAGCGCCATCCCGGTGTGCCGGCGGAAACTGCGCGAGAAGGCGCTGGGACTCCGCCCGGCGATCTCGGCAAGCGTGCCTTCGCTGAACGGCTCGGTCAGGTGGCAATTGATGTAGGCGAGCGCCTGGTTGATGCCGGCCGACATGAAGCCGGAGGGATCGGGAAGGTAGCCGGCGCTGGTCAGCGTGCGGACATCGCCGGCGCGGCTCAGGATGTCGAGCACGGCCATGAACAGCGACAGGCGGCGCACGCCTTGCGCCTCGACCAGTTCGGCAAGCAGGGGCGCGGCGAGTTCGGCCGTCGCCGGCGAGAACAGCGCGCCGCGACGGCTGGTTTCGAGGATGCCGGCGCAGGCGGCAAGCTCGGGAAGTGCCGCGGAAGCGTCGGCGATGAACTCTTCGGAGAACTGCACGACGCGGCCGCGCAGCGGCACGGTCTCGCCCGGCGGCACGTCGCTGACCCAGTTGTGCGGCAGATTGGGACCGGTGAGCACCAGATTGCCGGGCTCGAACTCGCCGATGAAGTCGCCGACGAAATAGCGGCCGGTGGTGGCCACGACCAGGTGCAGCTCATATTCGGGGTGGAAGTGCCAGCGCACGGTGCGGAAAGGGTAGCCGTGGGCCCAGGCCTTGAACGACTCACCTTGTCTGATCTGGACGACTTCCAGGTCCGGGTTCATCTTCATTCCTCCCGCGCGGGTCCGGCCTTGTGACCGGTTGCTGCGCTTTCCTTTCGGCAGGCCGTGTATTCCCACTGGCCGCCGCGATTGGAAGCTTAGGCGGCAATTGAAGCGCCTGCCACCACGGCTTGTCCACCCGACCGATACTTTTTTGTCGTTTCTGCGCCATCCGAAAACAGCTGGTGAGAACAGCAGCGATGAGATGGGGCCTTTGCCGTCGTGCTCACCAAGCCCCGAAGCATTTCCTTAACCATAGCGGTTCAGGATCGTCCCCTGGTCAGTGGGGACACCCTGATTGAAAAAGCCGGCGCGCCCTCTTCGCCGCCTGGCGCTTCTCGCGGCGGCGGTTGCGCTGGGCACGGCGGCACAGGCCTCGGATTTCTCCGAGCCGTGGAAGAATGCCGACCGCGCGCTGATCATCGACGCCTATGAGTACAATTCCATCGACTGGGGGCAGCTTGTCACCGACAAGCGTGTCGTCGGTTTCATCAACAAGGCGTCCGACGGCCTGCCGCCGCCCTATTTCTGCTTCGGCGGCGAGACCGACGTGAAGCTCTGCAAGGCGCTGTGGAAGCGCTATGCGGTGACGCGCGAATTGTTCCAGACACGCAAGGTGGTGGCCAAGGCGCTCGGCCTGAAATGGGGCGCCTATCACCTGGCGCGTCCCGGCAATCCGGTCGAGCAGGCGAACAATTTCATCGATTTCGCCTCACCGGCGGCGGACGACCTGCTGGCGCTCGACATCGAAGGCATCGATCCGACGCAATGGATGTCGCTGGAGGACGCCGAAGAATTCGTGCGGCAGGTGCACCGCCGCCTTGGCCGCTTCCCGGTGCTCTACACCAATGGCAGGACGGCGCAGTACATCGCCGACAACCGCTACACCTATCGGCTGCTGTCGCGGCTGCCGCTCTGGTATGCGCGCTACAAGCCGACCATCGACGTGCATTTCCCGATGGGCAACTGGCGGGGCTACGCGCTCTGGCAGTTCGCCGCGCAAGCCAATTGCGGGCATTTCTCCTGCCCCTATCGCGTGCCGGGCACGCCCAACGATATCGACGTCAGCGTGGCGCCGATGAACGCCAGCGAATTGCGCCAGCAATGGACGTTCGGCGGGCTGATCGACGTGCCGACCGACTACCTCGCCTCGATCCCGGTGCCGCTGTCGCGCCAAGCAGCACTCGCCGGCAAGACCACGATCACCTATGCCGATGTGGCGACGCCGCCGACCTTCGAGGAAATGGTCACGGTGCTCGGGACGCGATGGGGCAGGTTCCGCAACGGCTTCCGCATGCCGGTGGTGAAGACGGTGCCGCAACGCGCCAGTTTCGGCATCGTGCAATATGTCGCCTGGAAGCGCTCGGTGCAGCGCACGCCCGAGCAGATCGACGCAGCGTTTGCCGCCGCCGCCGATCCGGTAAGCACCGCCTCGACGGCGCTCGACAGCGCCAAGCGCTGAAGTCCCCAACCAACCTTCAGCGATGACTGCCGAGGCTGGCATACATGCCGGTGGTGCGGAATTGCGTCGGGGTGATGCCGTAGAAACGGCGAAAGACCTTGGAGAAATAGTTCGCATCCTCGAAGCCGCACAGGACGGCGACTTCCTTGACCGGCAGGAAATCGGCCTTGGTCAAAAGCTTGGCCGCGCGTTGCAGCCGCTGCTGCAGCACGAATTCGGCCGGCGGCAGCCCTTCGCTCTCGGCAAAGCAGCGCGAGAAATGCGCCCGGCTGAGGCCGCTGATCTGGACGAGATCCGACACCGGCAGAGCCTTGTCGAGATTGGCGTTGATGTGGTCGATCACCGGCTGCATGGCGCTCTGCTTTTCGGCAAAGGCGTGCGAGCCGAAGACATCGTCGTAAAGCGCCATCGCCGCCTCGTAAGCGATCGCCGAAGCCTTGCCGGGCGAAGCCGCGCCCTCAATGAGGCGCAGGCTGCAATCGGCAAGGTGGTCGATGGTCGCCGGCTGCAGCCGCAACACGGGTCCGGAGACGCTCAGGATGGATTTGTGGATGCGCAGCGCTTCCTCGCCGTTCATCGAGATCCAGAAATACTCCCAGCGGTCGCCCTGCCCCAGCCAGTAGCGATGGTTGTGCGGCACCAGCACCAGCAGCGTGTCGTTGGCCTGCAGGCGGTAGTTGCGGTTTTCGTAGCGCAACTGTCCCGTGCCGCTGATCGTGTGCTGCAGCACGGTGAAGGGTGTCTGGCCGCGCTTGCGTCCATCCCAGTCATAGGTCACGCCGTCGCGGATTTCATAGCCCGTGCTGGTCGGCATCGCATGCAGGCGCTGGCGCCCGCGCGGCAGCGAGACCGTCCGCATCACCTGTCCGTTGGCGATCAGGTCGCGCAGCACAAAATTACCCTCGAAAGCATAATCGTTCTCTGGCCGCGCCCGCGAATAACGGCATAATCCAAATCCTGAGAACGCGAAAGACCCGCGGTCGAGGAGCGGGCGGGAGGAGAAAGAGCCGGAATTCCGGCTCGAATGGCATGTGCGCCCCGGCGCGCCGCCATATCCTCCCTTGCTGCTCCT
The DNA here is from genome assembly GCF_053005525.2 of Mesorhizobium sp. ORM8.1. Classification (NCBI taxonomy): domain Bacteria; kingdom Pseudomonadati; phylum Pseudomonadota; class Alphaproteobacteria; order Hyphomicrobiales; family Phyllobacteriaceae; genus Mesorhizobium; species Mesorhizobium sp. ORM8.1. The sequence goes on from NZ_CM132600.1 coordinate 1,836,028, forward strand.
TGCCTGGCATTCGATCGGATCGAGGTGAAGGTGATGAGCTTCAAAATCGCTATTATCGGCGCCGGCAGCGTCGGGTTCACCAAGAAGCTGTTCACCGACATTTTGTGCGTGCCGGAATTCAAGGACATCGAATTCGCGCTCACCGACATCAGCGAGCACAATCTGGCAATGATCAAGGCGATCCTCGACCGGATCGTGGAAGCCAACAAGCTGCCGACAAAAGTCACCGCGACCACCGACCGCCGCAAGGCGCTGGAAGGCGCGCGCTACATCATCAGCTGCGTGCGCGTCGGCGGCCTAGAGGCCTATGCCGACGACATCCGCATTCCACTGAAATACGGCATCGACCAATGCGTCGGCGATACGATCTGCGCCGGCGGCATCCTCTACGGCCAGCGCAACATCCCGGTGATCCTCGATTTCTGCAAGGACATAAACGAGGTCGCCGCGACCGGCGCCAAGTTCCTCAACTATGCCAACCCGATGGCGATGAACACCTGGGCCGCGATCGAATACGGCAAGGTCGATACGGTCGGGCTCTGCCACGGCGTCCAGCACGGCGCCGAGCAGATCGCCGAAGTGCTCGGCGCCAAGTCGCCCGGCGAGCTCGACTATGTCTGCTCCGGCATCAACCACCAGACCTGGTTCATCGACCTGCGCCTCAACGGCCGGCCGATCGGCAAGGATGAGCTCATCGCCGCCTTCGAGGCGCATCCTGTCTATTCCAAGCAGGAAAAGCTGCGTATCGACGTCTTGAAGCGCTTCGGCGTCTACTCGACCGAAAGCAACGGCCATCTCTCCGAATATCTGCCTTGGTACCGCAAGCGGCCCGACGAGATCACGCGCTGGATCGACATGTCGGACTGGATCCATGGCGAGACCGGCGGCTATCTGCGTTACTCGACCGAGACCCGCAACTGGTTCGAGACCGAGTACCCGCAATTCCTCGAAGCGGCGTCGAAGCCGATCGACCCGACAAGGCGCTCCAACGAGCATGCCAGCCACATCATCGAGGCGTTGGAGACTAACCGCATCTATCGTGGCCACTTCAACGTCAAGAACGAAGGCGTGATCACCAATCTGCCGCAGGACGCCATCATCGAGTCGCCCGGCTTCGTCGACCGGTTCGGCATCAACATGGCGGCCGGCATCACCCTGCCCGAAGCGTGTGCCGCGACCTGTATGGCCTCGATCAACGTCCAGCGTATGTCGGTGCATGCCGCGATATCAGGCGATATCGATCTTCTAAAGCTCGCCGTGCTGCACGACCCGCTGGTCGGTGCTGTGTCGACGCCGGAGGAGGTCTGGCAGATGGTCGATGAAATGGTCGTCGCCCAGGCTCAATGGCTGCCGCAATATGCGCATGCTGTTCCCGCGGCGAAGGAGCGGCTGTCGAGAGCCGCGGTCAAGACCCGCGAATGGGCCGGCGCCGCGCGGCGCAACGTGCGTTCGATCGAGGAATTGCGCGCCGAGAAGGCCGCGCTGAAGCAGACCGGCTGAACCTCCTGCGGTGACGGTGGATTGCGGGAGGCAGATCCGTCGCCATGAAGCCGTTTTGAATTCGAGGAGAAGCGGAGCAGGTGCAAGCGCTCCGGAATAAACAAGAGGGAGAGAGACAGTGAGGAAACTACGCAATATCGGCCTTGCCGCCGGACTGGCGCTGAGCGTCTCCGTTCCGGCACTCAACGCTTTCGCGTCCGAGCCGACGATCCCGCCGACGCCGGCGACATTTCCCGCAGAGGGCAAGATCAAATACGTGGCGCGCGACTCCATCCTGGAGTTCAAGGCGCTGCCGGAATATCACGAGCCGGACTGGGTCACCGAAAAATACGTCAAGACCGGCAAGCTGCCGCCGGTGAAGGACCGCCTGCCGAAGGAGCCGCTGGTCTTCAAGACGGCCAACATGCCGGACGGCATCGGCGTCTATGGCGACACGATGCGCCATGTCATCGGCGGCCGGCCGGAAGGCTGGAACTACGGCGCCGGCCAGACGCAAGGCTGGGGCGGCATCGACATCGGCCTCTCCGAATGCCTGACGCGCACCGCGCCGCTGTTCCAGGTCGAAGCCAAGGACACCGAGCCGCTGCCGAACCTCGCCAAAAGCTGGGATTGGTCGAAGGACGGCCACAAGCTGACCATGCATCTGATCGAAGGCGCCAAATGGTCGGATGGCGTCGCCTTCAACGCCGACGATGTCATGTTCTACTGGGATGACGAGGTCGTCGACCCGAACGTCTCGCCGCTCAACGGCGCGACGCAGGAGACTTTCGGCGTCGGCACGACGCTGAAAAAGATCGACGACTACACGGTCGAGTGGACCTTCAAGGACGCCTTCCCGAAACAATACCTCTACGCCATGGCCTATGGCACCTTCTGCCCCGGCCCAGCGCACATATTGAAGCCGCAGCATCCGAAATATTCGAAGAACACCTACGACCAGTTCAAGAACGCCTTTCCGCCGGAATACATGAACATGCCGGTGATGGGCGCCTGGGTGCCGGTCGACTATCGCCCCGACGATATCATCGTCCTGCGCCGCAACCCGTACTATTGGAAGGTCGACGAGAAGGGCAACCAGCTGCCCTACCTGAACGAGCTGCACTATAAGCTGTCGACCTGGGCCGACCGCGACGTGCAGGCGGTGGCGGGCTCCGGCGACTTCTCCAACCTCGAGCAGCCGGAAAACTTCGTCGCCTCGCTGAAGCGCGCGGCGGAGGCGAATGCGCCGGCACGCCTGGCCTTCGGCCCACGGCTCATCGGCTACAATCTGCGCCTGAACTTCTCCGCCAATGGCTGGGGTAACCCGGACGAGCGCGGCCAGGCCATCCGCGAGCTGAACCGCAACGAGGATTTCCGCAAGGCCGTCACCATGGCGCTCGACCGCAAGGCGCTTGGAGATTCCCTGGTCAAGGGGCCGTTCACCGCCATCTATCCCGGCGGCTTCTCCTCCGGCACCAGCTTCTATGACCGCAAGTCGACCGTCTATTATCCCTTCGACCTCGCCGGCGCCAAGGCCGAGCTTGCCAAGGCCGGCCTCAAGGATACCGACGGCGACGGTTTCGTGAATTTCCTTCCGGTACCGCCGGCGGCAAGAATGTCGAGATCGTGATGCTGGTCAACAACGACTACGGCACGGACAAGAGCCTCGCCGAAGGCGTCGTCGCCCAGATGGAAAAGCTCGGTCTGCGTGTCGTGCTCAACGGTCTCAACGGCACCCAGCGCGACGCCACGCAATATTCCGGCCGCTTCGACTGGCTGATCCGGCGCAACGAGCAGGAGCTGACCTCCGTCGTGCAGAATACCGTGCAACTGGCTCCCATCGGCCCAAAGACCAGCTGGGATCACCGCGCGCCGGAAAGCGGCCAGGTCGATCTGATGCCTTTCGAAAAGGACCTTGTCGACATCGTCAACAAGTTCGTCTCCTCGTCAGACAATGACGAGCGCGCCAAGCTGATGAAGGATTTCCAGAAGATCTCGACGGAACATGTCTATAATATCGGCCTGACGGAGTATCCCGGCGCGCTGATCGTCAACAAGCGCTTCTCCAACATTCCGCAGGGCACGCCGATCTTCATGTTCAACTGGGCCGAGGATTCGATCATCCGCGAGCGTGTGTTCGTCAAGGCCGACAAGCAGGCCAAGTATGAGCTCTTCCCCGAGGAGCTTCCCGGCAAACCGGGTGACAAGGGTCCGATGTAAGGTTTACCTCCCTGACCAGAGACGTCCGGCCGCGCCGCGGTGCGGCCGGACAAGCTAACACTGCGTCGCACCCAAGAGAGTGACCGGCGAGAAAGGAAGCAGACCGTCCATGTTGCGATTTCTGCTCACGCGCATCGCCTCGGCAATCCCCGTCCTGGCAATCCTGAGCCTGGTCACCTTCGCCATCATCCAGGCGCCGCCGGGCGACTATGCCGACTACATCCGCTCGCAGCTGATCAACCAGGGCGGCGCTTCCTACGCGCAAGCCGACGCACAGGCGCAGGCCTACCGCGTCGAGCACGGCCTCGATAAGCCGCTGCCGGTGCAATATCTCAACTGGATCGGCGGCATCGTCACCCGCGGCGATTTCGGCTACAGCCTCTATTACAACAAGCCGGTGGCCGATGTGGTCGGCGAGCGCCTGCCGCGCACGCTGCTCTTGGCGCTGGTCTGCCACCTGCTCGCCTCGGTGTTCGGCATCACCTTCGGCATATGGGCGGCGACGAGGCAGTACACCTGGATCGACACGACGCTGTCGGCCATCTCCTTCCTCGGCATGACGGTGCCGCGCTTCCTGATGGCGCTGATCATCGTCTATCTCCTGGTCTTCCAGTTCAACGTGTCGGAGATCGGCTCATTCTTTTCGCCGCAATATGGCGGCGCGCCATGGTCGTGGGCGAAGTTCGTCGACCTCGTCAAGCATGTCTGGCCGGTGGTGGCGATCGCCACTTTCGGCGGGCTCGCCTACAACATGCGCGTGATGCGCGGCAATCTGCTCGATACGCTCAACGCGCAATATGTCGAGACGGCCAGGGCCAAGGGGCTGACCGGCGGCGCCGTCGTCATGCGCCATGCCGTGCCCAACGCGCTGCATCCGCTGATCATGTATCAGGGCGTGGTGCTGCCTTACATGCTGACCGGCGAGATCGAGACGGCGATCATCTTCGCGCTGCCCACCGTCGGCCCGGCGATTGTCGGCTCGATGGCGGTCGGCGACGTCTATGTGACGGCAACCTTCATGATGGTGCTGTCGGCGACGCTGATCGTCGGCAACATCATCGCCGACATGCTGCTGGTGCTGCTCGACCCGCGCGTGCGCCAGTTCGGGGAGCGCTAGATGCTGGCGCGCGACCCTCCCCGCCGCCGCCGGCCGAAGGAACCGTCGCCGCACCGGCGCGCGGCAATGAAAGCTACATCGCGCTGGTTTGGCGCCGGCTGAAGCGCTCGTGGACCGGCATGGCCGGGCTTTGGCTCGTCGTGCTGTTGCTGGTGATGGCGGTGTTCGCGGAATTCCTGGCGCCGATGGACCCGAAGGCGACCGACGTCGGTTTCGCGCCGCCGCAATTGCCTGTCTTCCACGACACGGACGGCAATTTCACCTTCCGGCCGCGGGTCTACGCGCTCGCCGATTCGGCCGATCTCGATCCGGTCACCTTCCAGCCGATCGTCGGCCCCGACTACGACCACCCCAGGCTGCTCGGCTTCTTCGTCGAAGGCGCGCCCTACAAGCTTCTCGGGCTGATCCCGGCGGACCGGCATTTCTTCGCCTCGACGGACGGCCAGCCGGTGCATTTCCTCGGCACCGACAAGTTCGGCCGCGATGTGCTGTCGCGCGCCATCCATGGCTCGCGCGTCTCGCTGATGATCGCGCTGACGGTGGTCTTCATCATCACCGTCGTTGGCACCACGGTCGGCATGGTCTCCGGCTATTTCGGCGGCAGGTTCGACGTCTGGGTGCAGCGCTTCGTCGAACTGGTGCTCGCCTTCCCACAATTGCCGCTCTATCTGGCGCTGATGACGCTGATCCCGGTGACGGCGCCGACCAACGTCTTCCTCGCCTTCGTCATCATCGTCATGTCGGCGCTGGGCTGGGCGCAGATGTCGCGCGAGGTGCGCGGCAAGACGCTGGCGCTGGCGCGGATCGACTATGTGCGCGCCGCCATGGCGGTCGGCGCCACCGACCGTCGCATCATCATGCAGCACATCTTCCCCAATGTGATGAGCCACGTGATCGTCGCCGTGACGATCGCGATCCCGACGGTGGTGCTGCTCGAATCCTTCCTCGGTTTCCTCGGCTTCGCGGTGAAGCCGCCGCTGATCTCATGGGGGCTGATGCTGCAGGACACCGCGACCTATTCGGTCATCGGCACCTATCCCTGGATCCTGTCGCCGGTCGGCTTCGTGCTGGTCACCGTCTTTGCCTTCAACGCGCTGGGCGACGGCCTGCGCGATGCCGTCGATCCCTATTGAGGTGGCAGGGATGACGACGATAACGCTTGCAGACAATTTCGCCCCGGCCGTCCGGCTCGACCATGACGTGCGCCACGAGCAGCCGATCATCGACGCCCGCAACATCGAGGTCGCTTTCAAGGTCGAGCATGGCACCGTCGAAGCGGTGAAAGATATCTCGTTCCAGCTCTATCGCGGCGAGACGATCGCCATCGTCGGCGAATCCGGCTCGGGCAAGTCGGTGACCGCGCGCACGGTGATGGGGCTGTTGTCGCGACGGGCGACGGTATCGCCGCGCTCCAGCGTCGACTATTGCGGTCAAAACATCCTGAAGTACCCGGAAAGTGCCCGGCGCAAATTGCGCGGCAACCGCATCTCGATGATCTTCCAGGAGCCGATGAGCTCGCTCAACCCGATCTACACGGTCGGCAGCCAGATCGTCGAGGCGATCAGGGTGCATCGCAAGGTCGGTCGCAGGGAGGCATGGGCCCGCGCGCTCGAGCTTTTGCGCCATGTCCAGATCCCGGAACCGGAGGCCCGGCTCAAGCAGTATCCGCACCAGCTCTCGGGCGGGCAGCGTCAGCGCGTGATGATCGCAATGGCGCTCGCCAACGATCCCGATGTGCTGATCGCCGACGAGCCGACGACCGCGCTCGACGTCACCGTACAGGCGCAGATCCTGAACCTGATCCGCAACCTGCAGAAAGAGCTCAGGATGGCGGTCATCCTGATCACCCATGATCTCACGGTGGTGCGGAAATTCTCCGACTACGTCTATGTCATGCAGCATGGCGAGATGTGCGAGCACAACGTCACCGAGCGCCTGTTCGCCGACCCGCGGCATCCTTACACACAGCGGCTGCTCGCTTCCGAGCCGCACGGCCGACCGCAGCCGCTGCCCAAGGGCAGTGGCGCCATTCTCGAGGCGAGCGGGGTGCGCGTGTCCTACATGCTGCGCCACGGCTCGTTCCTGAAGCCGGACTGGCGCGAGCTGGTCGCCGTCGATGATCTCGGCCTGAAACTCTGCCGCCACGAGACGCTGGGGCTGGTCGGCGAGTCCGGCTCCGGCAAGACCAGTTTCGGCCAGGCGTTGATCCGGCTGACCGACACAAAGCGCGGCGAGATCAGCTTCGACGGCCAACCGATCCAGGGCCTGTCGCGGACCGAGATGCGGCCGCTGCGCTCACGCATGCAGGTCGTCTTCCAGGATCCGTTCTCCTCGCTCAACCCGCGCATGACGATCGGCCAGATCATCGAGGAAGGGCTGGTCGTCAACCGGATCGGCGCGACGCGGCGCGAGCGGGTCGAGCGGGTGCGTGAGGCGCTGGTCAGCGCCGGCATGCCCGGCGACATTCTTTCGCGCTTTCCGCACGAGTTTTCCGGCGGCCAGCGGCAACGCATCGCCATTGCGCGGGCCATCGCGTTGGAGCCTGAATTCATCCTGCTCGACGAACCGACATCGGCGCTCGACCTGTCGGTGCAGGCGCAGATCATCGACCTGTTGCGCAAGCTGCAGGACGAGCGCGGCCTGAGCTACCTGTTCATCTCGCACGACCTCAAGGTCGTGCGCGCGCTCTGCCACCGCGTCATCGTCATGCAGAACGGCAAGGTCGTCGAGCAGGGACCCGTCGACGAGGTCCTCACCAATCCCAAGACCGCCTACACCGAACGGCTCGTCAGGGCCGCCTTCGACGTGGCGTAGAAAGTGCCGGAGGTTCAAGTGGCAAGAAATCCCAGGATCACATTCATCGGCGCCGGTTCGACGGTGTTCATGAAGAACATCGTCGGCGACGTTTTGCAGCGGCCGGCGCTGTCGGGCGCGACGATCGCGCTGATGGACATCAATCCGCAGCGGCTGGAGGAGAGCGCCATCGTCGTCAACAAGCTGATCGCGACGCTCGGCGTGAAGGCGAAAGCCGAGACCTATTCCGACCAGCGCAAGGCGCTCACCGGCGCCGATTTCGTCGTCGTCGCCTTCCAGATCGGCGGTTACGAGCCCTGCACCGTCACCGATTTCGAGGTGCCGAAAAAATACGGCTTGCGCCAGACGATCGCCGATACGCTCGGAGTCGGCGGCATCATGCGAGGCCTCAGGACCGTGCCGCATTTGTGGAGTATCTGCGAGGACATGCTCGCCGTCTGCCCGGAGGCGATCATGCTGCAATATGTCAACCCGATGGCGATCAACACCTGGGCGATCGCCGAGAAATACCCCCAAATCAAGCAGGTCGGCCTGTGCCACTCGGTGCAGGGCACGGCGATGGAACTGGCGCACGACCTCGACCTTCCCTACGAGGAAATCCGCTACCGCTCGGCCGGCATCAACCATATGGCCTTCTACCTGAAATTCGAGCATCGCCAGCCCGATGGCAGCTACCGCGATCTCTATCCCGATCTCGTGCGCGCCTATCGCGAAGGCCGCGCACCAAAACCCGGCTGGAACCCGCGCTGCCCCAACAAGGTGCGCTACGAGATGCTGACCAAGCTCGGCTATTTCGTCACCGAAAGCTCGGAGCATTTCGCCGAATACACGCCATATTTCATCAAGGAGGGCCGACCCGACCTGATCGAGAAGTTCGGCATCCCGCTCGATGAATATCCCAAGCGCTGCATCGAGCAGATCGAGCGTTGGAAAGACCAGGCGCAGGCCTACCGCTCGGCCCAGCGCATCGAGGTCGAGGAGTCCAGGGAGTATGCCTCCTCGATCATGAATTCGGTGTGGACCGGCGAGCCGTCGGTGATCTACGGCAACGTGCGCAACAATGGCTGCATCACCTCGCTGCCGTCCGACTGCGCCGCCGAAGTGCCGTGCCTGGTCGATGCCTCCGGCATCCAGCCGACCTATATCGGCGACCTGCCGCCGCAACTGACGGCGCTGATCCGCACCAACATCAACGTCCAGGAACTGACGGTGCGGGCGCTGATGAGCGAGAACCGCGAGCACATCTACCACGCGGCGATGATGGACCCACACACGGCGGCCGAACTCGATCTCGACCAGATCTGGTCGCTAGTCGACGATCTGCTGGCGGCGCATGGCGACTGGCTGCCGGACTGGGCGCGGGGCGGGAGGAAGAGCCAAGCCGCCTGACGGCTGCGGTAATATCTGCCAGGAGGCTTGCGTAGGTTCAGCCGGGAATGGGGGTGCGAAAGCCGTGACTGTCGCAAAGCTCTTTGGCCTTGCCATCGACTTTGGAGTTACTATCGATTTCTTCGATTTTGATGGCTCCATCTGCCTTCTTGGCAAAGAAGAGAATGGAGGTCGATCTGCTGCCACCATCCGTAAGCCCGCAAAGGTAGACCATCCCACTTTCTCCTATGCGGGCCATCGCGATGAATACTGTTGGCTCTGCCGAGATGGCAAGGTGCCTCTGGATTGCGAGCTTTAAGGGAGCTAAATCACTAAGCGTGATGTCTTGGGGAAAGGTTTTCTCGGTAGAATCTAGAGCCAGTGCCGAACTTGTCCACGTTCCAACGACAATCCAAACAAGAAGGATCAGACTTCGCCCCATCGGAAATCCATCGGTGAAAGTTACTTTTTGCGACTAAAGATGATCTTGTGGCAGGATGGTATAACAAAGTTTGCGAACATCCGCAAACGGGGCGCTGCCTAACTGAAACTTTCATATTGCAGCGGCGATGGCTCGATCTCGGATCGCCTCTAGCCACTATCCTTCTCGCGCTCGACGGCGCGCCAGCCGATGTCGTGGCGGTAAAAACCCTGCGGCCAGTCGATGTGCTCGATCGCGGCATAGGCCTTGTCCTGCGCCTCGCCGACGGTCTTGCCGAGCGCGGTGACGTTGAGCACGCGGCCGCCATTGGCGACCAGCGCGCCGCCATTGATGGCGGTGCCGGCGTGGAAGATCTGGGCGCCGTCCTGTTCGGCCTCGTCGAGGCCACGGATGACCGAGCCCTTTTCCGGCGTGCCGGGATAGCCCCTGGCGGCCATCACCACGGTCAATGCCGCCTCGTCGCTCCAGCGCACCGACATATGCGCCAGTTGGCCGTCGACGGCGGCGTTGAGCAGGACAAGCAGGTCGTCCTTCAGCCGCATCATCAGCACCTGGCATTCGGGATCGCCGAAGCGGGTGTTGTATTCGATCAGCTTCGGTCCCTGTTCGGTGATCATCAGGCCGGCAAACAGGATGCCGGCGAAAGGCGCTTCGAGCTCGGCCATGCCGCGCATGGTCGGCTCGACGATCTCGCGCATGGTGCGTTCGGTCATTTCAGGCGTCATCACCGGGGCCGGCGAATAGGCGCCCATGCCGCCGGTGTTGGGGCCGACATCGCCGTCGCCGACGCGCTTGTGGTCTTGCGCGGTGCCGAAGGGCAGCGCGGTCATGCCGTCGCAAAGGCAAAAGAAGCTCGCCTCCTCGCCGGTCATATATTCCTCGACCACCACTTCGGCGCCGGCGGTGCCGAAGGCGCCCTCAAAGCAGGCGTCGAGCGCCGCATTCGCCTCGTCCAAAGTCATGGCGATGGTGACGCCCTTGCCGGCGGCCAGCCCGTCGGCCTTGATGACGATCGGCGCGCCGACTTGTCCGACATAGGCTTTGGCCGAGGCGAGGTCGCCGAAGCGGCTATAGGCGGCGGTCGGAATGTTGAATTTCGCGCAAAGGTCCTTGGTGAAGCCTTTCGAGCCTTCGAGCCGTGCGGCGGCCCTGGACGGGCCGAAGACGCGGATGCCCCAGGCGCGCAGGTCATCGGCAATGCCGGCGACCAGCGGGCCTTCCGGGCCGACGACGACGAGATCGATCTTCTTGTCCTGGCAAAAGGCGGCGACGGCGGCGTGGTCGGCAACGTCCAGCTTGACCAGTTCGGCGAGCTTGCCGATGCCCGGATTGCCTGGCGAAGCATAGAGCTTGGTCAGCAGCGGCGAGGCGGCGATCTTCCAGGCCAGCGCATGCTCGCGGCCGCCCGAGCCGAGAAGAAGAACATTCATGGCCACCTCTTGCTGCTGCGAACCGTCTGCGCCTGAACCCGCTATTGCCCCACGGGCGGCGGGTCAAGGCACATTGGCATTTTGGCGGCAATTGCGCACGGGAACATGGCTCTCATCAAGATGTGATGAGGCAGGCCCGTGCGCAACAAGATGGTCAAGTCGGTCGAACAGGCCTCAGCTCTGGTAGACGACAGGAAACCAGTCCTCGCGCAGTTTCTGGCCGGGCTTCATGTCGTGCCCCGGATAGGGCGGCGAGGTGCGGCCGGGACGCTCGACATAGCGCGCGTCGTCGCCGACCCAGCGCAGCGACAGCGCCCGGCGCCGCGCCGAAGTGAGGTTGCCGCGCGCGCCATGCGCGGTGCGGAAGTCGAACAGGATGGCGTCGCCCGGCTCCATCTCCCATTCCAGCACCTTCAGCGACGGGTCGTTGTCGGGATCGGGCACCGGCCGGTAGTCGCCCTCGCCGGCGTAGAAATTGGCATCGTTCAGCCAGCGCACCGGCAGCACCATCTTGTCCCATTTGTGCGAGCCGGCGATCAATCGCAACGTCGCCTCCTTCACCGGATCGATCGGGATCCAGAAGCTCACCGTCTGGCTGCCGTCGACGAAGTAATAGGGGATGTCCTGGTGCCAGGGCGTCGGCTTCTGCGTGCCCGGTTCCTTGACCAGCACGTGATCATGGAAGAACTGCGCCGTGCGCGACTGCATGACCGAAGCCGCGAGCTCGGCGGCGGGCGACTCGCGCACGACCCTGGCGAATTCGGGAATACGCTCCCAGTTGCAATAATCGTCGAAGAAGCTGCCCTTGCCGTCGGCGATGTCGGACGCGGTGGCGCTGCGGTTTTGGATGTTACGCTCGATGCCGTCGGCGATGACATCGACCCAGTCCTTGAAAGCGCCACGGACACAGACAGCGCCGTCGCGCTGGTAATCGGCAATGGTCGCGGCATCGATTTTCGGGCTGGTCATGGCGCTCTCCTTGGGTTCGATGGCCGACTATCGCAGCCACCCCATATCGTGTAAAATAATAACTTATCATCTCGCTTATAGTTTTTGCCTATGAAGCCGACCCTCGTGCAATTGCGCTATGTCATCGCCGTCGCCCGCTATGGCAGCGTGACGGCAGCGGCGGCGATACTCAACGTGTCGCAGCCTTCCATTTCAGTGGCGATCGACAATGTCGAGGACGCGCTTGGCCAGAAACTGTTCGTGCGCCAGCGCGGCAGCGGCGTCGCGCTGACATCGTTCGGCCGCCAGGCCGTCGCCAAGGCAAGGCAGGTGCTGGCCGAGGCGGACGAGCTTGTCTGGCTGGGATCGCGCGAGGCTGATGTCGGCGGCGAGCTGGTGCTCGGCTGCTTCGAGGACCTCGCGCCCTATTTCGCGCCGGCGCTGATGCGCGCCTTTGCCGAGCGCTGCCCGGCGGTCACCGTCGTCATACGCGACGAGACTTTCGAGACGCTGGGACGGCGCCTGGCCGACAGCGCCGTCGATCTCGGCCTGACCTACGATCTCGGCCTTCCGGCGCATTTCAAGCGCGTGCTCCTGCATGAACTTCGGCCGCACGCGCTGCTGCCCGCCGGCCATGTGCTGGCCGACAAGCGCGCCGTCAGCCTGGCGGAATTAGCTTCATATCCGCTGATCACCACCGACCAGCCGCACAGCTGGCAGCATATGCTGGATCTGTTCCTGAGCCGCGGGCTGTCGCCCGTCGCCCAGTCATCGACAAGCTCGTTCGAGCTGCAACGCAGCATGGTCGCCAACGGCTTCGGCGTCGCCGTCAGCTACACCAGGCCCTATGGCGATCGCAGCTATGACGGCCTGCCCCTGGTCTGCAAGCCGCTCTCCGACGCATTGCCGATGCAGCGGATCATCCTGACCTTCGACACGCGCCAGCGGCTGTCGAAGGCAGCGCAGGCCTTTATCGAGATCGCGAAGACATGGTTTGCCAGTCACGATGTTTTCACCGCGTGAGCGACGATGCGGCCGCTTGACGCCCGCCCGCGCTGCTGCCACTCCATGGCGATGGAAACCATCCAGTCGAAAGCGGCACAGGGCCGTGTCGCCGACGCCCCGAGCGGCCATTGGGCTTACCGCATGCTGCCGCGCTGGCTCTGGCCCTACGCGCAGCTTGCCCGCTGGGACCGGCCGATCGGCTGGCAATTGCTGCTATGGCCCTGCTGGTGGTCGGCAGCGCTTGCCGCCGGCGCCTATCCGCGCCCGAGCGACCCGCTGCTGACGCTGCTGCCGGCGCCCTGGTATCTGTTCTTGTTTTTCATCGGCGCCGTCGCCATGCGCGGCGCCGGCTGCACCTATAATGACATCGTCGATGTCGACATCGACAACCAGGTCGAGCGCACCCGCTCGCGGCCGCTGCCGGCCGGCAAGGTATCGCGCCGCCAGGCCTGGGTGTTCCTGATCCTGCAGGCGCTGGTCGGCCTGGTCGTGCTGCTGCAGTTCAACAGCTTCGCCATTCCGCTCGGCATCGCCTCGCTGGCAATCGTTGCCGTCTATCCCTTTATGAAGCGCTTCACCAACTGGCCGCAATTCGTGCTTGGGCTGGCCTTCTCCTGGGGCGCGCTGATGGGCTGGGCGGTCGAGTTCGGCGACATCGATGATCCTGCCATCATGCTCTATATCGGCTCGATCCTGTGGGTGATCGGCTACGACACGATCTACGCGCATCAGGACAAAGAAGATGACGCCATCGTCGGCGTGCGCTCGACGGCGCGGCTGTTCGGCGATAACACCAAGATTTGGCTGGCAGGCCTCTATGGCGGCACGCTGATCTGCTTCGCCATCGCCTTCGCCTCGGCGCAGGTGCCGGTGGTGGCGCTGGCCGGGCTGATCGCCGCCGGCGCGCATATGGCGCGCCAGATCGTGCGGCTCGACATCAACGATCCGGATCAATGCCTGAAACTGTTCAAGTCGAACAACCAGGTCGGCTGGCTGATCTTCCTCGGCCTGATCGGCGGCTCGGTCTGGATATGGCTGAAACCGCTGGTTTAGCGGCGCTTCCCCTTCTCCCCTTGCGGGAGAAGGTGGATCGGCGCGCAGCGCCGAGACGGATGAGGGGTGTTCCAGCGGAGTGAGGCGTTGGCGTTCCCTGGAACACCCCTCATCCGTCGCCTTCGGCGACACCTTCTCCCACTAGGGGAGAAGGGGAAATCGCACTACTCCCTAGCGATAATCTCCTGGCCGTCGATGACGAGCCTCAGGCCGAGATTGCCGGCCTTGCGGCGGGCGAGGAAGCGCGGGCGGCGCATGTTGGAGACGCGGCCCTTGCGGCGCTGCTGCGGCGGCAGCGCCTTGATGGCGACGCCAAGCGATTCCTCGAGCGTGCGGGCGACGCCGTCGGCCTCGATCAGAAGCATCGGCAGGCGATAGGCATCGGCCCAGGCGCGCCAGTCGGCGGCGACGTCCTCGAGGTCGTCGGCGACCAGCAGCGGCACCGACAGCATCGGGTCATTGTGGAGGAGCTCCAGCGTCACCGTGACGTTGCCCTCCGGATCTTCCAAGGCGCGCGCGGCGACGCCGCGAAACGCATTGGCGGGCAGCGCGATGATCGCCGGCACGCCGCTCATCTCCAGCAGACGGCGGATGACCGCGCCGCGGTGGTCGATGGTGAAGGTGACATCGCCGTAATCGTCGCGGGTGGCATAGCTCACCATTTGCGGCAGGCGAAACGGGTCGAGGCGCATGTTGCGTCCGGCCCATACTGGCTTCAGTCCAGTGTTCATCGAATGTCTTCCCTGTTAATCCTGAGGGCCGTTTTCCGGTTCTCTCAGAGCCGGTTTTTCCGGCCTCGTTATGGGGGAAACATTAGCGCTCGCTTCTTACCGCCGCGCTTAAGAAAGTCGGTTAAATTTTGCTGATCTGAGCCGATGGTTATCGGAATGCGACCGAGTGCCGGATTGGTGAAGGATCAGATAACCTTACCGGGATTCATGATGCCGGCCGGATCGAAGGCCGCCTTCACCCGGCGCATCAGGTCGATCGCCATCGGCGGCGCCGTGGCGATCAGCTCGTCGCGCTTCAACTGGCCGATGCCATGCTCGGCCGATATCGAGCCATGGAAGGAGCGCACGACATCGTGCACGGCGTGGTTCATGGGATGGTAGAGGTCGAGGAACGCCGCGTCCTGCCAATCCACGGGACGCGAGATGTTGTAGTGAAGATTGCCGTCGCCCATGTGGCCGAAGCAGACGACGCGCGCACCGGGGCAGACCCCTTCCACCACGCCGGCCGCCTTGTCGATGAATTCCGGGATCGCGGCGGTCGGCACCGAGATGTCGTGCTTGATCGAGGCGCCCTCGGGCTTCTGGCACTCGGGCAGCGTTTCGCGGAAATTCCAGAAGGCATCACCTTGGGCAAGGCTTGCCGAGACCACCGCGTCGCCGATGATGCCCTGCTCGAGGGCCTCGGCCAGGATCTCCTCGATCAGCTCCCTGCCGTCTTCCTCGGAGCGGCCTGAGGACACCTGCGTCAGCACATACCACGGCCAGTCGTCGGCCAGCGGCCGCGTGATGCCTTGCCCGTGCTTGAGCGTGAAATCGTAAGGCCTTTTGCCGATCAGCTCGAAAGCGGTGAGCGAGGCGCCGGCCCGGTCCATCGCCAGGGTAAAGAGCGACAGCGCGGCCTTGGGCGACGACAGGCCGGCAAAGGCAACCTCTCGGCCCTTCGGCTTCGGGAAGAGCTTCAGGACGGCGGCGGTGATGACGCCGAGCGTGCCTTCGGCGCCGACGAAGAGGTTCTTCAAATCGTAGCCGGTGTTGTCCTTCTTCAGCTTGCGCAAATCGTCGAACACCTCGCCTGTCGGCAACACCACCTCGACCCCAAGGCAGAGCTCGCGCGCATTGCCGTAGGCAAGCACGCCGGTGCCGCCGGCATTGGAGGAGAGATTGCCGCCGATCTGGCAGGAGCCTTGCGCGGCGAGCGACAGCGGAAACAGACGGTCGGCGGCGTCCGCCGCTTCCTGCAGCGTCTGCAGGATGACGCCGGCCTCGACGGTCACCGTGTTCGACAGCACGTCGATCTCGCGGATGCGGTTCAGCCGCGACAGCGACAGCACGATGTCGCGGCCGGATGCGTCCGGCACCTGGGCGCCGACCAATCCGGTGTTGCCGCTTTGCGGCACGATGGGCGTGCCGGTTTCGGTGGCGAGCCGCATGATGCGGCTCACTTCCTCGACACTGCCTGGTCTGAGCACCAGCGCCGTCCTGCCATGCCAGAGACCGCGCCGCTCGGTGATGTAAGGCGCGATGTCGGCCTGGTCGCGCAGCGCGTATTTGTCGCCGACGATCTGCGCGAAGCGGTCGATGACGGCGGGGTCGAGATCGAAAGGCTGATCGTTCATGGGCGGCGAGACTAGAGCAATTCGAGGAAAAGTGTGAAGCGGTTTTCCGTCTGGAATTGCGTCAAAACAAAGAGATACGCTCAGGCGATCTTGTCACGCGGCGCGGCGGCGCGCGCCAGCCGGTCGTTGATCGCCTCGCCGAGCCCGTCGAACGGGATCGGCTCGACGGCGATGGTCGCCGCGCCGCTGCGATCGAGCGCCTGCATGGCGGCGAAGAGGTTGGCCGCCGCCTCGCGCAGATCGCCGGTTTCGGAGAGATTGCGGACGGCCACCGCATCCCGCCAGTTCTCGGCGCGGTCGCGACCGAAGGCCAGCAACGCCTCGCCCCTCACAATCTCCCCAGCATTGAGCCGCATTGCCGCCCCCGGCGCGTAGTGCGAGGCGAGCATGCCCGGCGCCTCGATGCCCTTGGCGCCACGCACCAGTTTCGCGCTGGCCACGCTTTCGATCTCTTCGGCGGCGATGCCGCCTGGCCTGAGAAGCCGCAGCTTGCCGTGTTCGACCTTGAGAATAGTCGATTCCACCCCGACGGGCGTCGCGCCGCCGTCGACGACCAGCCTGATCCTGTCGCCGAGGTCAGCGGCCACGGCCTGCGCTGTCGTGCCGCTGATCCTGCCGGAGGTATTGGCGCTGGGGGCGGCGAGCGGCCGGCCGAGCCGCGCGATCAATTCGCCGCCGAACCCTCGAGGCATGCGCAAAGCGACGGTGTCGAGCCCGGCGGTGACCAGCGGGTGGATGACGTTCTCCGGGCGCTGCGGCAGCACCAGAGTCAACGGTCCAGGCCAGAAGGCTTCGGCGAGCCTGGCCGAGAGCGGATCGAATTCGGCGATGCGGTTCGCCATGCCGTGATCGGCGACATGGGCGATCAGCGGATTGAAACGCGGCCGGCCCTTGGCTTCGAAGATGCGCGCCACGGCGACGCCATTGGTGGCATCGCCCGCCAGGCCATAGACGGTCTCGGTCGGGATGGCGACGACATCGCCGCCTTCGAGCAACGCCAATGCCCGCTCCATCGCCTCGCCGACCGCCAGTATCTCAGCCAATTTCGCCACCAATCTTACAGCCGCAGGTGCGTAGTACGGCCGTGAATGCGGGGCAAGTGCGGCTATTGGCGATTTATCAATCCCTAAAATGTTAAGTATCCGCGCAAGGCGGCTTCAATCTGCCGGCACTAAGGTGCGGGTTGGTGTGGTTGCGGGCTTGGGGAGTTTGTAATGCGTTTGCTCGGAGCGTTCGGTATCGGCCTATTGGCGGTGACCGGCATGTCGCATGCCTCGTCGATCGTCACGCCCGGCGTGTCGACATCGACGCCGTCGGTCATTTACGTGAAGGCAATCGAGCCCGCCAGGCTGTCGGCCACTTCTACCCCATCCGTGATCGCGCTGGGCGACCCGATGCCCGCCGTCACCGACGAGAAGGTGGCAGCGATCCCGTCCGCGCATCAGCTGGGGCCGATGATCATCCGCGGCGGCATCGTCGGCGGCGCCTTCGCGGTGCCCGCGGCGACCGCATCGGCTAAGCCCCAGACACCCGCAGCCACCGCGCCGGCGAAAGGCACCGCGCCCGCCACGCCCGCCAACGGCACGGCCGCGGCTTCGAACGGCGCCGGCAAAACCGGTAGCCAGCCAGCCGCCACAGCCAGTGCCTCGGGCGGCGCGCAACCCCAGGCGCAGTCGCAAGCACAGCCGCAAAACGCCCCGGCATTGCCGCGCGTCGGCAAGGCGATGTAGATCACATTCGACCCTGCCGCTGCGTGCTAGGCGTCTGGCCGGTCTCCTGTCCGATTTCCGTCATCGGGATCGCGCACAACAGTTTTTGGCATTTTGAACAAGGGGGTTTCGATGACTGTCTCGAAGGCAATCGCGGTTGCCGGGCTGCTTTTGGCAACGTCGCTGGGCACGGCGCGGGCCGACGATATGCTCGGCTCTTACACGGCGCGAATTTCCGATCGCGACCACCGCGCCAGCGACGGCTATCCGCTGGGCAGCGCGGCGCAGATGGTGCGGCAGGATCGCGCCAACTATCACAAATTCCACCGGCGCGATGGCGACGACCAGGGCGATCCGTGGTTCCGCACCGACGGTTCGCGCGCCGACCTGCAGCGCATGCTGGAACGCGGCGGCGCCATGAGTGGCGCCACACGGAACGCCATCGTCAATGGCGAGCCGCTGATCGAGGTCGATGTCTACCCTGACAGCGTGCGGGTCAGCATCCTGGAGGATTGAAGCGCCAATTTTCCTGGAAGACTGACCGGGTTGACCGACGAAAAAAGGGCGACGCCTAGGCGCCGCCCTCCGTTTTTCAGATGACGAGAAAGAACGGCTCAGGCCGCCTCTTCCTTGTCGTCTTCTTCCTTGTCGTCTTCGTCCTCGCCATCTTCATCCTCGTCATCGGACTCATCGTCGCCCGAGGCAGTGGCTTCCTTATCGTCAGAATCGTCTTCGTCTTCTTCGTCGCCGTCTTCATCCTCGTCTTCCGACTCGTCGTCGGCCGAGGCAGTGGCTTCCTTATCGGCGTCGTCGCCGTCTTCCTCGTCGCCTTCTTCCTCGTCGTCGTCCGACACATCGGCGGCTTCGACTGCCGCGGCGGCGGCATGGTCAAGCACGTTTTCGGAAGCGGGTTCGACGCCCTCGGCGGCGGCCGGGGTCTCTTCAATCAGGTCGATATCGTGATCGGAATTCATGGCATGCCTCCGTGGTTAAGAACGCCTCAGTTCTCCCACGTCGAGGTCATCGCCATATGACTGTAAGCCGGCTCCGGCGCATTAAATTTGCGGGCGCCGGATTGTCGAGGAATGCCCGCACCATAGCGGGTGCTGGCAGCTTCGTAAGCGCGATTTTTGCGCTGTCAGCCGGCGATTTTTGAAAAATCGGCGACCTGGTCCGTGGCCGCGCGGATGCGGGCAAGCAGCGCCAGGCGGTTGGCGCGCACGGCCTGGTCCTCATCATTGACGAGAACGCCTTCAAAGAATGAATCAACCGGTTCACGCAACACGCTAAGCGCCAGCATGGCGGCGGAAAAATCTTCGTTTTGAATTGCTTGGCCGGCTTCCTTCTCGGCCTGATTCACCGCTGCGAACAGCTTCTTTTCCGCTTCTTCGCGAAACAGCGCCGGCTCAACGGTCTCGGCGATGGCCGTTTTCTTCTTCTCCTCGGCGGCCAGGATGTTGGCGGCGCGCTTGGTGCCGGCAACCAGATTCTTGCCTTCGTCGGTGTCGAGCAAAGAGCCCAGCGCCTCGACGCGGCGCACGATCTGCAGCAAGTCGTCCGACTGCGGCGTGATGACGGCATCGATGAGATCATGCCGCGCGCCCTGGTCGCGCAGGTAGACCTTCAGGCGGTCGTGAAAGAAGGCGAGGAGGTCGGACTTCTGATCCGCGCCGCCGGCGAAATTCGCAAAGGCATTGGCGAAGGTCGCTGTCAGCGCGAGACGAATCCGGTTCTCGATCAGAATCCTGACCACGCCGAGCGCGGCGCGACGCAGCGCGAACGGATCCTTCGAGCCGGTCGGCTTCTCGTCGATGGCCCAGAAGCCAGTCAGCGTATCCAGCTTGTCGGCGAGCGCGACGGCAATCGACACCGGATCGGTCGGCACACGGTCGGACGGCCCTTGCGGCTTGTAATGCTCCTCGGCGGCGGCAGCCACCGACGGATGCTCGCCCTGCAGCAGCGCGTATTTGCGGCCCATGGCGCCTTGCAGTTCCGGAAATTCGCCGACCACTTCGGTCTGCAGATCGGCCTTGGCTAGCACGGCAGCACGGGCGACGAGCGCGGTAATCTCCCCCTTGAGGGGGAGATGTCGCCGAAGGCGACAGAGGGGGTCGCCTCGCGTGGAGCGCCAGCGTTCGTTCGCCGCTGCAGGCCGAGCCCAGTCGCACCGACCCCCTCTGGCCTGCCGGCCATCTCCCCCTCAAGGGGGAGATCGACTGCGCCACGGTCGGCGCCAATTCTTGCGCCAGCTTTTTGATCCGTGCCACCCGCTCGCCCTGCGTACCCAGCTTGGCATGGAAGGTCACGTTGAGATGGTCGAGCCGCGCCATGCGCTGGTCGAGCGGCTTCTTCAAATTCAGATCGAACTTCGTCGCCGATGCCTGGAGCTGGTCGAGGTCCGGCAGGTCGCTCTGGTCGGTGCGCCAGAAATAGAGCGCGTCGGACAGACGCGACCGCACCACCTTACCGTTGCCGTAAGCGATCTCCCTGCCGCCATCCTTAGCCTCGATGTTGGCGGTGAGGACGAAGTGGTTGGAAAGTGGCGATTGGCCAATCTCTTCCTCTGAGGCGGAGACCGGACGCGAGGTGACGAAGCATTTCTGGTTGGCGCGGATGGTCAGCCGAATGACCTCGCTTGGGATGCTCAGGAAATCCTGCTCGAATTCGCCCATCAGCACGACCGGCCATTCGACGAGACCCGAGACCTCTTCCAGCAGGCCCTCGTCCTCGACGAGGTCGAGCCCGTTGGCGAACGCGATGTTGCGGGCGTCGGCCAGGATGATCTCCTTGCGCCGGTCGGCATCGAGCACGACCTTGGCCGCTTCCAGCTTGCTCACATAGTCGTCGAAGCGGCGCACGGTGATGGCGCCCGGCGCGTGGAAGCGGTGGCCGTAGGTGATGTTGCCGGAGCGGATGCCGTCGATGTCGAAATCGACCACCACCGGCTCCTCGGTTTCCGGGCCGAAGGTGCAGACGATCGACTGCAGCGGCCGCACCCAGCGCAGCGCGCCGGGTTTTGCCGAAGCCGGCCCCCAGCGCATCGATTTCGGCCAGGGGAAGTTTTTGACGATGGCCGGCACCAGCTCGGCGATGATTGCTTCCGCCGCCCTGCCCGGCTTCGAGATGTGGGCGACATAGAAATCGCCCTTCTTCGGGTCGGAATGGACATGCGCCTCGGCAATAGACGAAAGCCCGGCCTTGCGCAGGAAGCCTTGCACCGCCTGCTCGGGCGCCGTGGTCGAAGGGCCTTTGATCTCGTCGCGAATATCCTTCGAGCGCGCGGTCAGCCCACGGACATCGAGCGTCAGGCGCCGCGGCGTCCAGTATTCGCGCGCCGCCTCATAGGTCAGACCCGCCTCGACCAGACCGTCGGTCAGCATCTTCCTGAGGTCGCCGGCAGCCTTGCGCTGCATGCGGGCGGGGATTTCCTCGGAACGAAGTTCGAGCAAAAGGTCAGGCATAGTTAAGCTCCCTACCCTCCCCTTGATAGGGAGGGTCGACGCGTAGCGCCGGGGCGGGGTGGCGGCCTCTCAGCTGCCATTACCTTCGGCACCATCGCGCAGATGCAGGTGTAATTTCTGTTCTTCCACCGCCGCATAAATTGTATCGAGCACGGAATCCAGTTCGTTTTTTATCTCATGGTTCCAGAAGCGGATTACGCGATAGCCTTGGCTCTCAAACCACCGTGTTCGGACTTCATCATGGCGCAGTTGATCATCGGCACTGTGGTGAGAGCCGTCCACCTCGACAATCAGCTTCAGTCGATGAGATAGGAAGTCGGGGTAATAGGTGCCGACTGACGCCTGTCGGCGGAAGTGCGTCCCTTCCACCGGGATGCGCCAGAGGTGCCGCCACAGCAACCGTTCTTCATCCGTCATCGCGGCGCGGAGCCTTCGCGCGGACTGCAGTTTGAACCGATCAAGTTTTGGCATAGGGAAGCGCCAGTCACCCCCACCCGCCGCTTCGCGGCGACCTCCCCATCGAGGGGGAGGTAGGAGCAAATAGCAACTCGCCCCGCTGCTGTCACCCCGCAAGCTGAGGCGCATCGATCGCCTGTCTCCGGAAATTTTCAGCCGTCTGTCGGGATCGGTCGGCCCGGCCCGTCCTTGGAGCAGAACTTCCCATGAACCGAACACGGCGCTGAAGCGACAAACGCTCAGGCAGAGAATTATTGGCTGAACGACGATGAAGACGGTATCGAGAACCCTGCAGATCCTGGCGCTCAGCGCCTGCTTCGCCGCCCAGGCGCATGGCACGATTACGATGCCGGGCGTGAGGCAGGCCATTCGCATGATCGATGGCGCGACGGCACAGATCGCGTTGCCGATCACCGTCGCGGCCGAGACCACCAAAGCAGTATTGGACTAAGCCGCCGCAAGCCCGCCAGCCCGTGTCTTCAGGAACGCTTCGCCGCAAGCCTTGGCCAGGTTGCGCACGCGCAGGATGTAGCTCTGGCGCTCGGTGACGGAAATCACGCCGCGCGCGTCGAGCAGGTTGAAGACGTGGCTGGCCTTGATGCACTGATCGTAGGCCGGGAAGACCATGCGGTGCATGGCCAGGTTGTCGCCGGGTTTCGGCGAGCCGGCATCGAGCAGCGCCTTGCATTCGGTCTCGGCGTCCTCGAAGTGCCTGAGCAGCATCGAGGTGTTGGCGAATTCGAAATTGTGGCGCGAATATTCCTGCTCGGCCTGCAGGAAGACGTCGCCATAAGTCACCTTCTCGGCGCCCTCGCGGCCGTTGAAGTTCAGATCGTAGACATTGTCGACGCCCTGCACATACATGGCCAGCCGCTCCAGCCCGTAGGTCAATTCGCCCGCCACCGGCGCGCATTCGATGCCGCAGACCTGCTGGAAATAGGTGAACTGCGAGACTTCCATGCCGTCGCACCAGCATTCCCAGCCGAGGCCCCAGGCGCCCAGCGTCGGGCTTTCCCAATCGTCCTCGACGAAGCGGATGTCGTGCAGCAGCGGATCGACGCCGATCGCCGCGAGCGAGCCGAGATAGAGCTCCTGCAGGTTCGGTGGGTTAGGCTTCAGGATCACCTGGTATTGGTAATAATGCTGCAGGCGGTTCGGGTTTTCGCCGTAGCGGCCGTCCTTCGGCCGGCGCGACGGCTGCACGTAAGCCGCGTTCCAGCGCAAGGGGCCGAGCGCGCGCAAGGTGGTGGCCGGATGGAAAGTGCCGGCGCCGACCTCCATGTCGTAGGGCTGCAGGATCAGGCAACCGTAGTCCGCCCAGTAATTGTGCAAGGTCAGGATCAGCCCCTGGAAGGAGCGGCTGGGATGCATATGGGCAGGAATCTCGATGGTCACGGCGGCCTCGGAAAGCACGGAATGACGCTTCCCTAGTTGTCGGGCCGCCGAGCGTCAAGGCAACGCCCCGCTTCGGCGGAGGTTGAACGCTTTGCGGGCGGCTGGCCCATTGCCGGCGAGCAGCGGTGACCTTCTGCTCCGCTAAGCGTCAACAGAGAAGGTCCAGCCATGCCCGGTCAACTCACGATCCGCCCCGTCAGCCGGCAGGATTACGAACGGTGGCTGCCGCTTTGGGACGGCTACAACGCCTTCTACGAGCGCTCCGGCCCGACGGCGCTGGCCGGCGAGATCACGCAGATGACCTGGTCGCGCTTCTTCGACGCCTATGAGCCGATGCATGCGCTGGTGGCCGAGCGCGATGGCAGGCTTCTGGGGCTGGTCCACTATCTCTATCATCGCACGACGACGGCGATTTCGCCGAACTGCTACCTGCAGGATCTGTTCACATCGCAGGACGCACGCGGCCAGGGCGTCGGCCGGGCCTTGATCGAAGGCGTCTACGAGCGCGCAAAAGAGGCCGGCTCGGGCCGCGTCTACTGGCTGACGCATGAAACCAACCACACCGCCATGCAGCTCTACGACAAGATAGGCGATCGCTCCGGCTTCGTGGTCTACCGAAAACTGTTCTGAAAACGCCGCGGGGCCCCGGGGCCCCGCGAAAACCTCAAGATCGCGGCGCTCAGCCTTTCGGCGCGGGCGCCGGCACCGGCTTCACCTTCGGGGTTTCCTGCGCGGTGTTGGATTCGATCGGCGGCAAGCCCTTGAGCAGCTTCTGCTGCAAGGTGGCCAGCACATCCGGATCGGGCTTCAAGTCGCGCGCCTGGGTCCACTGATAGGTGGCTTCGAGCTTGCGGCCGACGCGCCAGTAGGCGTCGCCGAGATGGTCGTTGAGGACCGGATCCTCCGGCTTCAGCGACACGGCGCGCTCCATCTCGCGCACGGAGTCGTCGAAGCGGCCCATGCGGAAATAGGCCCAGCCCAGCGAATCGACGATGTAGCCGTCGTTCGGCCGCAGATCGACGGCCTTCTGGATCATCGCCAGGCCTTCCTTGAGCTTCATGTTCATGTCGACCCAGGAATAGCCGAGATAGTTCATGACCTGCGGCTGGTCGGGCTGCAGTTCCAGCGCCTTAAGAAAATTGGGCTCGGCCTTCGGCCATTCCTTCAGCCGCTCATAGGCGATGCCGCGCTGGTAAAAAATATTCCAGTTGGCGGCAGTTGGCGTCTTCAGCGTTTCGACGGCCTTGTCGTAGAGGTTGGCCGCCGAACGGAAATCCTCCTTGGAGCCGTAGACGCCGCCAAGCGCCAGATAGGCGCGCATGTCGTCAGGATGCTTGGCGATATAGGCCGTGAGATGGGCGATCGCCTCGTCGTGCTTGTCGAGATCGGCAAGGTTGAGGCCGAGCTGCAGGTCGGAGAGCTCCTTCAGCGGCGAAGAGTCCGGAATGCGGCGGTAAAGCGCGATGGCGCCCTCGCCGTCCTTCAGCTGCTCGGCGACGCCGGCGAGCTGCACAAGTGCCGCATCGCTGTCCGGCTTCAGCGCCAGCGCGTATTGCAGATAGAGCCGCACGAAGGGCTCGCCGCCGCCACGGTTCAGCGCGGTGGCCAGATCAAGCAGGATTTCAGAGGCGCCATCCGCCGGCTTGGCGATGAACGGCTCGATCTTGTCGCCCTTGGCGATGCGGTCGCGCAAAGTGGTGATTTCCAGCTTGCCCGGCGCGAAAGCCTCGGCCTGGTTCAGAACCGCGAGCGCCTTCGACTTGTCGCCCTTGCGGACGAGGAACGAGGCGTAGGCCTGCGCATTGCGCATCCAGGTTTCGGGCGCGGAGCCGCCGGACGTGGTGTCGGCCATGGTGGCGGAATAGAGTTCGTCAGCCTTGTCGTTAAGACCGGCAGCGTCGGCGATCAGCGCGCGGTGGAAGGACTTGAACAGTCCGAACCAGTCCGGCCCGCGCAGCTTGTCGATGGAGTCCATCGCCTCGATGGCATCGCCGGCGCCTTCCTTGGCCCAGCCGTCCATGACGCCGGACAAGAGCCGGTCGAGATCGGATTCGAGCGACAGCTTCAGCCAGTACTGGGCCTTGGTGTAGTCCTTCTTATGGAAGGAATCGACGGCCAGCGCCAGGCGCGAGAAGCGCTCGACATCGGGCACTTCCTTGAGCTTGTCGGCATAAACCAGCGATTCCTCGAAACGGCCTTGCGCGACCAACGCCAGCATCAGGCTCTGCTGCAGCTCCTGGTCATTCGGGGCAAAGGCCAGCGCCTGCTTGTAATAGGCGATGGCATTGTCGAGATCGTTGTCGCTTTCAGCGATATGGGCGGCAAGATAAGCGCCCGAGAAGGACGAAATCTGAACCGGGTCTTCCTTGGCCTGGGCCGGCAGCACTGAAAGCGCCACACCGGTCAAAAATGCCAGCCTCGTCAGCCAGCGCGCACGTCCTTGCCGCATCGTATCCCTTTCAGCCAGACGCGATTCCGCTCTCGGCGGACCGCCTGTAGACTCGAACTTCTCCGGACAAAGCATGGCCTTTTTGGGGTCAGGCTTCAATCCCGGCCTGATTTCACAATCAGGTCACCGACTTAACAAAGGGTGGCTGCCGGCGAAAATGTTGCGATGACGCGCAAGCCGGCTCCGAACGCCGCGCCTGGCGCGCTGTCAAAGGCGGGCGCCGGTGTATCCGGCGACTGCCACGGCGCTGCACAGATCAGACCATTCGCAGCCCCGGCATGCCTCGCGCGTGCGCCCATCGGAAAAGGCCTGCCGCATCGCGGCAAGGCGCGTGGCATCGAGGCTGAAACGGGCGCCGGCGGCGACCGGCCGGCGCAGGAGTTCGCCGACGTCGCGCGCCGCGAACTGGTCCCTGCCTGCCGCGCTCTGGCCCAGGCAGTGCGGTTCCGGTTCATCGAGCAGCGGAACGCAGATATGGTCCGGGCCGTCGAGACGACAAAACTGCCCTCCCGGCTTTTTTGCCGGAGGGGCGGGACAGTCCGGCAGCTGTCAGTTCACCCGGCTGATGCAGAAATCGATGACGTCGATCAAGGCCAGCTTCTGCGGCGTCGCTTCCAGCGGCGCCAGAGCGTCGCGGGCGATCTCGCCGAAATGGCGGGCGCGCCCGATCGTGTCGGCAATGGCGCCATGGCGGGCCATCAGGCCGATCGCCTTTTCCAGCCCGGCATCGTCGGTGACGTTCTCCTCGATGGCGCGCTTCCAGAAGGTGCGTTCGGCCTTGGTGCCGCGCCGGTAGGCGAGGATCACCGGCAGCGTCACCTTGCCCTCGCGAAAATCGTCGCCGACATTCTTGCCGAGGTCCTTGCTGGAGCCGCCATAATCCAGCGCATCGTCGATGAGCTGGAAGGCAAGGCCGAGATTCATGCCGTAGGAACGCAGCGCCGCGCGATCGTTGCGCGAGGCAAGCGCAATCACCGGGCCGACTTCCGCCGCGGCCGAAAACAGCGCCGCGGTCTTGGCCTTGATGACGGCGAAATGCTCGTCCTCGGTGGTTTCGAGGTTCTTGGCGGCGGCAAGCTGCATCACCTCGCCCTCGGCGATGATGGAGGCGGCGGCCGACAGGATGTCGAGAGCTTCCAGCGAGCCGACCTCGACCATCATGCGAAAAGCCTGGCCGAGCAGGAAATCGCCGACCAGCACGCTTGCCTGGTTGCCCCAGATCATGCGCGCCGTCTTCTTGCCGCGGCGCAGCGCGCTTTCGTCGACCACATCGTCATGCAGCAGGGTGGCGGTGTGCATGAACTCGACCGCGGTGGCGAGCTTGACGTGACCTTCGCCCGAATAGCCGAACATCTGCGCGGCGGCGAGCGTGAGCATTGGCCGCAGTCGCTTGCCGCCCGACGAGATCAGGTGGTTGGCAATCTCCGGGATCATTTCGACGTCGGAGCCGGCCTTGGACAGGATGAGCTCGTTGACGCGCCCCATGTCACCGGCCGTCAGATCGATGAGATCCTTGATGGAAGCGGGTTCCCGCTTGCCTTCGATGTTCAGAACGACACCCACCACGACAACTCCCGTCTCAATTCACGCGCATGACGGCACCCTGGTCCCAACGCCGACTCTAGGGCGCTACAATATGGCACGGCAAGAGGCGAATTGGCGCGGGCCGTCAAGCATCGGTCCAGGCACGCGTTTACATCAACGTTCTAACCTGCGATTTTCGTTCCATGATCGAGCTTGTCCGCACCAATGACGCAGTCATCATCTCCTTTGTCGAATCGCTGATGCGCGACGCCGGCATCGCCTGCTTCGTCGCCGACCAGAATATGAGCATTCTCGAAGGGTCGATCGGCCTTTTGGCGAGGCGCGTCATGGTCGATGCCGACAAAGCCGACGCCGCGCGCCGCATCCTGAAGGATGCCGGCATCGAGAACGAGATCCGCACCAAATAATGACAGCGCCAGGCGCCCTCGCCCCGGACACGCCGGCCCACACGGTCGATGCCTTCCATCGCGGCCGGTTCTGGCTGGTGCAGCCAAGCCGGGGCGGTCACCGCGCCGGCATGGACGCCATGATGCTGGCCGCTGCCGTGCCATCGGGCTTTTTTGGCCAACTCGCCGATTTCGGCGCCGGCGCGGGCGCGGCAGCACTTGCCGTGCTGTCGCGCTGCCCGGCGGCGCGGGCCGTGCTGGTCGAGCGTTCCGCCGACATGGCGGCGTTCGCCGCAGCCACGCTTGCGCATCCGGGCAATGCGCATCTCGGCGACCGCGCCTCGGCGCTGACGGCCGACGTCACGCTCACCGGCCGGGCGCGCGTCGAGGCCGGCCTTTCCGACAATTCTTTCGACTTCGTCATCATGAACCCACCCTTCAACGCCGCGGAGGACCGGTCGACGCCGGATGCGCTGCGCCGGGAGGCACATGTCTCGGAGGACGGCCTTTTCGAGAGCTGGATCCGGAGCGCGGCCGCTGTCGTCAAGCCGCGCGGCGGACTGGCGGTGATCGCCCGGCCCGAACAGCTCGTCGCCATCCTCGATGCGCTCGAGGGCCGCTTCGGCGATGCCGAGATGCTGTGCGTGCATCCGCGCCCCGACGAAGCCGCGATCCGCATTATCGTGCGCGCCAGGCTCGGCGCGCGCGGCAAGCTCGCGATCCGGCCGCCGCACATCCTGCATGGGCCCTCCGGCAACGAGCCGACGGAACGAACCGAAATGATCAACAACGGGCTGGCGTCGCTGTTCGGCGATTGATCCCAGGCCGGCAATGCGGCATTGCCGTTCTTCAGCGAATTCCTACATGCCCGGGAGCAAAGATGAGTTCTCATCTTTCTCCTGCAAGATGATACCGACCGGAGACAATCCTTGGTGAAACGCCTCTTCAACCGCCTGCTGCCGAAATCCTGGCGCTCGACAGCCGTCACCATTCCGGTCATCCGGCTGCACGGCACCATCATGGCCGGCGGCGGTCAGTTCCGGCCTAGCCTGTCGCTGGCCTCGACAGCCGGGCTGATCGAGAAGGCGTTTGGCTTCGACGCGCCGGCGGTCGCCATCTCGATCAATTCGCCGGGCGGCTCGCCGGTGCAGTCGCGGCTGATCTTCAAGCGCATCCGCGACCTCGCCGTGGAAAAGAACAAGCGCGTTCTGGTCTTCGTCGAGGATGTGGCGGCCTCCGGCGGCTACATGATCGCGGTTGCGGGCGACGAGATCTTTGCCGATCCGTCCTCGATCGTCGGCTCGATCGGCGTGGTCTCGGCTTCTTTCGGCTTCCCGGAGCTGATGAAGAAGATCGGCATCGAGCGCCGCGTCCATACCGCCGGCCAGAACAAGGCCGTGCTCGACCCGTTCAAGCCGGAAAAGAAGGAGGATGTCGAGCGGCTGAAGACGCTGCAGCTCGAAGTGCATGAGACCTTCATCGATCTGGTCAAGGAGCGGCGCGGCAGCAAGCTCAAGGACGATCCGGACCTCTTCACCGGCCTGTTCTGGACCGCCAAGAAGGGTCTTGAGCTCGGCCTTGTCGATGCGCTGGGCGACATGCGCGGCGTGCTCAAGACCCGCTTCGGAGCCAAGACCGAGCTCAGGCTGATCACCGCGCCGCGCGGGTTGTTCAGCCGCTTCGGCCTGTTCGGCTCGCGCTCATCAGTGCCCGAAATCGCGGCCGCCGCGGCCAGCGGTGTCATCGATGCGGCGGAAGAGCGCGCATTGTGGGCGCGCTTCGGGCTTTGAAAAAGCCATGAAAGCGTCTAGCATGCCAGCCTGACTGATC
Source organism: Mesorhizobium sp. ORM8.1 (assembly GCF_053005525.2). NCBI lineage: Bacteria > Pseudomonadati > Pseudomonadota > Alphaproteobacteria > Hyphomicrobiales > Phyllobacteriaceae > Mesorhizobium > Mesorhizobium sp. ORM8.1. The sequence continues at coordinate 1,865,482 of NZ_CM132600.1, forward strand.
CGTCCCAGCCGGCCTTGCCGCCTTTTGCGGGAGGAGTTTTGACATGCCGCAGATCATTTTCTTCGCCGTCATCGGCGCCGCCGCTTATTTCGGATACCGCGCTTTCCTGCGCGAGGCCGAGCGCGTGACGGCCAAGATCCGGCGCACCGAAAAGCAGAGCGCCAACGGCACGATGGGCACGCTGGTCAAGGACCCGAAGACCGGCGAATACCGCCTGGCCAAGGACTGAGCGCTATTTCCCCAGCAGCCGACATTCTCGAGGCCGGGACGCAAGCCCGGATGTGGCTTGCGCCTGCCAAGATCAATCTGGCGCTGCATGTGACCGGACAGCGCGCCGATGGTTATCATCTGCTCGACAGCCTTGCCGTCTTCACCCGCTTCGGCGATCGGCTGGAGATCGAGCCGGCCGAGCAGGACGCCTTTACGATATCGGGCCGTTATGCCGACGGGCTGCTGCTCGACGACGGCAATCTGGTGGTGAAGGCGCGCGACGCGTTGCGCCGCGAAGCCGGCGCGGAGCGGACGCCGCCCGTCGCCATCCGATTGAAAAGAACCTGCCGATTGCCTCCGGCATCGGCGGCGGCTCCAGTGACGCGGCGGCCGCGCTCAACGGACTGGTGCAGCTGTGGAAACTCGATGTCGACAGCAATTCGCTGGCCCGGATCGGCCTGTCGCTCGGCGCCGACCTGCCGATGTGCCTGAAGGCCAAACCGCTGCTCGCGCGCGGCATAGGCGATGATCTGTCGCCGGTGGCCGGGTTCCCGTCGCTCGGCCTCGTTCTCGTCAACCCGGCCGTGGTTGTCCCGACACCGGACGTGTTCAAGGCGCTCTCCAGGCGCGACAATGAGGCGCTGCCGCCACTACCGAAGCGCCTCGACTTCCACTCGATCCGCAACTGGCTGGAGACGACGCGCAACGATCTCGAGACTGCCGCCCGCTCCATCCAGCCGGCGATCGGCGAAGCGCTCAGGGCCCTCAAAAGGGCCGACGCGGCCTTCATACGGATGTCCGGTTCCGGCGCCACCTGCTTTGGCCTGTTCGAAACCGGCAATGTCGCCAAGCGCGCGGCGGTGGAAATCCGCACCCGCCATCCCGACTGGTTCGTGGCGGCGACGCGCAGCATGGAGGCCGACTGATGGCAAAGCTCGACGAGAGCCGGCCTTTCATTCCAGTGCGCATCGCGGTGCTGACCGTTTCGGACACACGCAGCCTCGCCGAGGATAGATCCGGCCAGACGCTGGCCGACCGGATCACGGAGGCCGGCCATATGCTTGCCGCGCGCGACATCGTCACCGACGACCAGGAAAAAATCCGCGACAAGGTGCTTGGCTGGTCGCGGGACAAGGGGATCGATGTCGTCATCACCACCGGCGGTACCGGCTTCACCGGCCGTGACGTGACACCGGAAGCGCTGGAGCCGATCTTCGAGAAGCGAATGGACGGCTTTTCCGAAGTCTTCCACCGCATTTCCTATGACAAGATCGGCACCTCGACGATCCAGAGCCGGGCGACCGGCGGCGTCGTCAACGCCACCTTCGTCTTCGTGCTGCCGGGCTCGCCCGGCGCCTGCAAGGACGCTTGGGACGGCATCATCAAGGCGCAGCTCGACTACCGGCACATGCCCTGCAACTTCGTCGAGATCATGCCGCGCCTCGACGAGCATCTGCGGCGCAGCGGCAGGTCCGGCTCGTAAACCAAGGCAGGACTGTCTATCGGCATTTCGTTTGCCAGGATAAACCAAGCTTCAGCCTTCAAGGCGCCATTCCGAAGCTGTTGCCAGCAAAGTACCTTGTGCGAGCGAACAAGGGGCAAGCCATGAGTGTTCGCAACGGCGGCTGCCATTGCGGCAACATCCGCCTGAGCTTCTCCACCGGGATCGATTCTGCCGAACTGGAAATCCGCGCCTGTCAGTGCTCGTTCTGCATTCGGCACGGCTCGCGCGCGGCAGCCGATCCGAACGGCAAACTGGTGGTGTCGATCGAGGACAGGGAGCGCCTGCAGGTCTACCGCTTTGGTTTGCGCACCGCCGACTATCTCCTGTGCCGCGACTGCGGCGTCTATGTCGCCGCCGTTGCGGGAACTGGCGACGATGCCAGAGCGATCATCATCGTCAACGCGCTCGACGATCGCGACCAATTCTCCCGCGAGCCGGTCCCGGTCCGCTACGACGCCGAGACGCGCGAGCAACGCCTGGCCAGGCGCCGTGGCGCCTGGATGCCCATTGAACTCCGGGGGATTTGACCCCTGGTCAGCGGATCACCGGCTCGCCATGGAAGCGGCGACGCGACGGCTTTGAGACGCCGAAGCCGACCTCCATCATCAGGCGCGGCGTTTGCGCCGGCACCGTGCCCATGTGGAAGCCGAACGGATCCTCGACAAAGCCAAGCCCTGCTTCTCCCGTCAGCGTAACCGGACTTTGCGGACCGTAGACGGCGAGAACGTCTTCGGCGGCATGGCCGACCAGAAGCGTCAGCTGATGTTTGAGCGCCCTGCGCTTATGGCTGCCGCGAACAAAGACATGCGGGCCCGTGCCGGCATCGACCGGCACCAGATAGAAAAAGAATTTCAGCATGCGCCAGTCGTCGAGGTCGAAATGATATTTGCCGAGCGAAGCGAGGTTCTTGTCGGCGTCGGACGCCTTGCCGGTCGGGAAGCTCCACCAGACGCGCGTGGTGATCAGCTTGGCCTGGCCGCCGAGATAGTGCCGGGCGACATCGAGAAGCAGCGGATCCCTCTGGATGGCCAAGGCTGCCGGGCAATCCAGGATGCGCTCGAAATAATGCCCGCTGAGCAGCGAGCGACCGAGACGCTGCTCAGCCTCGGCATGCTCTAGCGGCATGAATTCGAGACGGCGATCGAAATTGCCGAAGCATGGCGTGTTGGCTGCGAAGGCGGCGATCTCTTCATGGATTGCCGGCGGCAGCATGAGACCTGAAAACAGGCCATCCGAACGCAACGCCTCGACCACGCCGTCGCGGTCGACGCCGGTGAACATCGTCTCTCCCGCATTCTCGATCGGCCGGGCGCGTTTGGCGCCGAGCCAATGCATGCGGCGACCCGGCATGGTGCGCGCCAGCATGAACATCGGCAGCCAGGCCGGGTTCTCGCGAAGGTCCGTCAGATAGGTCGGGATGCGCGCGGCGATGCGCCTGAACAGGCTGCCGTTGCGGGCGATGGCCTCCAGGCTGGCCGCGCCGGATAGGTCTGGGGTTACAGGATTCATCAAGGTCCTCGTAATGAACGGCGTCCGACGAGGCGTCGGCTTGTCGCCGCTGCGCTGTTACCCAAACCCGATTGCGCCGCGTAATAACGATGCTAACCAGGATTTTGTGCAATGCACAATAGAGGTGCGGTAAATTTTCCCACAGAAAACTGCATCGGCGTCACTTGGGCGGCGCGACCCAGATCTCGGCATTCAGCCTTCTGGTGGCGAGACCGCGCGCCAGCGCTTCGGCACTCGCGCGCTTTTGGCAAGCGCGGCGGCCTGGCGCTTGCTGATGACGAGACCCTCGGCCAGCGCGCGGTTGCCGGAGAAGACCCTTGCCAAGAACGGCGCGCGATTGCCCCGCGCGCGGGAGAAGCGCGCCGGCATGGTCTGCTTTGCCGTGTGAGCCGCAACCTCTTCGATCCAGCCTTCGGACAAGCGCGCGCCCGGCTCAAGCAGCAGCAGCCAGTCGCCCCTGGCCTGGCCGATGCCGGCCGCGACGCCGCCGGTGACGTAGTTGCAGCCCGCATGTTCGGCCACCCGGTGCGTCTGGTCGGTCGAACCGGTATCGCAGACGATGACATCGCGCACGACACCCTCGACCGCGCCGCCGACCAGCGAGGCGAGCGTGCGGGCAAGGCCCTCTTCGTCGTTCCTGGTTTCGATGAGAACGCTGAGCATTCTTAGCCGAATAGCCGAAAGCCAGGCATCGCGCCAGTTCCGCATCGCAGTGCAAAAAGTTCTTGCTTTGTTCTCATCAACAAAATAGGAATAGTTTCATGAACAGACCGATTCGACAGCCTGCGGACAGTCCCTGGGAGAGGGCGAAAATGGAACAGATCGTGCGCGCCGACATTGCCGCTTTCGGAGCAGGCAGGGCCGAGATGGCAAATGCGATGATCGAACAGAGCGGCATGCGTGTGCGGCCCGACCGCAATCGCGGCCGCTCGGCCGGCATCAACCCGTCCGGCCGCTTCGAGCCGGTCAGCCGTCATGTGTTCGATGACGGCTGGAACTCGCTTGAGGAATTGCCACCCTTCAAGACCGAGGTGCAGGTCGAGAAGCCGCGCACCATCATCACCCGCAACGAATCGCCCGACATTTCCTTCGACCGGTCGATCAACCCCTATCGCGGCTGCGAGCATGGCTGCGTCTATTGCTTCGCCAGGCCGACGCACGCCTTCATGGGCCTGTCGCCGGGGCTCGATTTCGAATCGAAACTGTTCGCCAAGCCGGATGCGGCTCGTATGCTCGACAAGGAATTGTCGAAGCCGGGATACCAGCCGCGCACCATCGCCATCGGCACCAACACCGATCCCTACCAGCCGATCGAGAAGCAGTACCGGATCATGCGCGAGATCCTGGAGGTGCTGGAGGCGCGCGGCCATCCGGTCGGCATCGTCACCAAATCAGCGCTGGTGACGCGCGACATCGACATCCTGGCACGCATGGCCGAGCGCGGCCTTGCCAAGGTGGCGCTGTCGGTGACGACGCTCGATCGCATGCTGGCGCGCACGATGGAGCCGCGCGCATCGACGCCGACGAAGCGGCTGGAGGCGATCCGGCAGTTGTCGGACGCCGGCATCCCGGCCTCGGTGATGGTGGCGCCGATCATTCCCGGGCTGACCGATCCGGAGTTGGAGCGCATCCTCGATTCGGCGCGCGCCGCCGGAGCCAGGGAGGCAGGCTATGTCATCCTGCGCCTGCCGCTCGAAGTGGCGCCGATCTTCAAGGACTGGCTGCTGCGCCACTATCCGGACCGTTACCGGCACGTGATGTCGCTGATCCGCTCGATGCGCGATGGCAAGGACTATGATTCGGAATGGGGCAAGCGCATGAAGGGCGCCGGTCCCTATGCCTGGCAGATCGGCCGGCGCTTCGAGATCGCCGCCAAGCGGCTCGGCCTCAATGCCGAGCGGCGCACGCTCAGGGTCGACCAGTTCGTTGCCGGCGCCAATACGAGCGAGCAGTTGATGCTGCTTTGAACATCATGCCGGGTGGCGAGAGCCCCCGGCGTAAAGATCCCGTCCGGCCTGTCCCCCGGCCGTGAGACGGTGCCTTCCCGGTCCGACGCCCCATCCGACCCGGAAGGACTTGCGGAGAATCGGAGCCGATGCGAACCTCGCCGCACCATGGCTCGCGCGCGTTCCGATTCTCCGCTTCTCTTCGAAATGGTCGAGAAGCCCGACTTCTCCATCGAAACCAAGGCGATAGCCGACGGCCTATGGCCGGTCGCCGGCATGGACGAGGCCGGTCGCGGGCCGCTGGCCGGGCCGGTGGTGGCCGCGGCGGTGGTGCTCAATCCGGCCAACATCCCCGAGGGCCTCGACGATTCCAAGCGGCTCACGCATTTGCAGCGCGAGGCGCTGTTCGTGAAAATCCTGGGTTCCGCGCTCAGTGTGTCGATGGCGTCGATCAGTGCCGAGGGCATCGACAACAGCAACATTTTGAAGGCCAGCTTGGAAGCGATGCGCCGCGCAGCCGCCGGCCTGTCGTTGCGGCCTAAGCTGGCGTTGGCCGACGGCCGCGACATTCCGCCCGGCCTGGCCTGCGAGGGCCGCGCGCTGATCAAGGGCGACCAGCGCTCGCAATCGATCGCCGCCGCCTCGATCATCGCCAAGGTGATGCGCGACCGCATGATGTGCGGCTGCGGCGGCCACCATGAACGCTACGGCTTCGAGGTGCATATGGGCTACGCGACGGTGCGGCACCGCACCGCCATCGAGGCGCATGGCCCGGTGGCAAGGCTGCACCGGGCGTCGTTCGCGCCGTTCAGGCTGGGTGGTGTGGAAGTGGTTGAGGAAGAGAGCTTCGCCGGGCTTGACTAGCGTAATCTCCCCCCTCGAGGGGGAGATGGCCGGCAGGCAGAGGGGGTCGCCGCGCGTGAAGCGCCAACTTGCTCTTACCACCGGTGTCTGCGCCAAATGGTGCGCCGCGCCCAGTCGGACCGACCCCCTCTGTCGCCTTCGGCGACATCTCCCCCTCGAGGGGGAGATTATCTGCGCTCAAAAAAGCCGCCAGGTTGCCCGGGCGGCTTCATGTTGGCGACTTAAGCAGCGCTCAGTTCAGCTTGGCCTTGACGTCCTGCAGCGCGGATTTGAACAAATCGGCGCCTGCCTTGGCATCGACCTTGGCGGCAAGCAGCACGCGGGCGGCCTCGACGGCGATGTCGACGGCTGAGGCGCGCACTTCGCTGACGGCCTCGCGCTCGGCCTGGGCGATCTTCTGCTCGGCAAGCGCGGTGCGCCGCGTGACGTAGTCCTCGGTCTTCTGATGCGCTTCGCTTGCCAGCATTTCGGCTTCGCGCTTGGCCGCGGCGACGATGTCGGCGGCCTCCTTCTCGGCTTCCTTGCGCTTCTGCTGATACTGGCCGAGCAGCTGCTGGGCCTCTTCACGAAGCTTGCGGGCTTCTTCGAGCTCGCTGCCGATCTTGGCCGCGCGGGCGTCGAGCGACTTGGTCAGCATGCCCGGCACCTTCAGATAGATGATGGCGCCGAGGAAGATGATCAGGGCAATGGTTGCCCAAAGTGTCGCGAGTGATGTGGCGTCCATGATCTCGCTCCTCACCGGCCCGCGGATTTGACGGCGGCCGCGATCTCGGCCTTGTCGGTCTTGCCGCCGACGAGCGCCTCGACGATGGCCGACGTCGTGTCCTCGGCGATCGTGCCGACTTCCTTCATCGCCTTGGCCTTGATCGAGGCGATGCTTGCCTCGGCCTCGCCAAGCTTCTTGTCCAGCTCGGCCTCGACCTTCTTGCGCGCCGTCTCGGCCTCCGCCTTGGCGGCGTCGCTGGCCTGCTGGCCGATCTTGTTGGCGTTGGCCTTGGCTTCCGCCAGTTCCTGCTCATAGGCGGCAACGGCGGCGTCGGCCTCGCCCTTCAGCCTTGCGGCATGGTCGAGATCCTGGGTGATGCGGTCGTTACGCACATCGATGATGCCGCCGAGACGCGGCATCACCACTCGCTTCAGGAACAGATAGAAGAGCCCGAAGGTGATGACCAGCCACAGGATCTGCGACGGAAAGGTCTTGGGATCGAACGGCGGGAACGCCTCATGCTCCGCAGCAGGCACCGCAGTGCCCGAATGCGTATCGCCTGCGGCCGGCGCGGTTTCTTGCGCAAAGGCAGATGTCACGAACATCTCATTCCCCTGTCCGTACGGGGCCGCACCATGCGGCCCCTTTTGTCAGCGCGCGCTTCTTACTTGAAGACCAGGAGCAGAGCGATCAGGAGCGAGAAGATGCCCAGAGCTTCGGTCACGGCGAAGCCGAAGATCAGGCGGCCGAACTGGCCATCGGCAGCCGACGGGTTGCGCAGCGCACCCGAGAGGTAGCTGCCGAAGATGTTGCCTAGGCCGATGCCCGCGCCGCCCATGCCGATGCAGGCGATGCCAGCGCCGATAGCAGCTGCTGCAGTTACGTCCATTTCAAAACTCCTGTGGTTTGCGTGTTCGTTGCAGTTGGTATGTTGGGTATGCTGGCGCCGGGGCGCCGGTAAAATCGATCAGTGGCTCGGGTGCAGGGCGTCGTTCAGATACATGCAGGTCAGCACCGCGAACACGTAGGCCTGCAAGAAGGCGACCAGCAGTTCGAGCGCGGAGAGCGCAACCGCCATCGCAAGCGGCAGCACCGAGCCGGCAATGCCCAAGGCGCCAAACGCGCTGAGGCTGACGACAAAGCCTGAGAATACTTTCAGCGTGATGTGGCCGGCCAGCATGTTGGCGAAAAGACGAACCGAGAGGCTGACGGGACGCGAGACGAAGGAGATGATTTCGATCGCCACCACCAGCGGCAGAAGATAACCGGGCACGCCAGCCGGAACGAACAGCTTGAGGAAGCCGAAGCCGTGCTTGGCAAAGCCATAGACGATGACGGTGCCGATGACCAGGATCGCCAGAGTGAAGGTGACGATGATGTGGCTGGTGACGGTGAAGAAATAAGGGAACAGGCCGATCAGGTTGGCGACCAGCACGAACATGAACAGCGAGAACACCAGCGGGAAGAACTGCATGCCCTGCTTGCCGGCGGCATCGCGCAGCATGTTGCCGACGAACTCGTAGGCCATTTCGGAAACCGACTGCAGGCGGCCGGGGATCAGGGCGCGGCTGGCGGTGCTCATGTAGAGGAAGGCGGACGCGAGGATGACCGTCACGACCATGAACAGCGCGGAATTGGTGAAGGAGATGTCGTAGCCGCCAATATGCAGCGGGATGATCGGATGGATCTGGAACTGGTGGATCGGATCGACCTTGTCAGCAGCAGCCACTTTAAATCCCCGTCAAAGCCACAATCGGCTTCACTTCTCTAAACCCGCGCCAGAATGGCGCCACTTCATTGCTTCGGTTCGCGAGGCTTGCCGTCCTGTCCGAACTGCGCCACCTGCCCCGACGAACGCAGGACGTTGAGCACGCCCGCGCCAAAACCCAACAACAAACCGACGATCAGCCCAAATGGCGCTGTTCCCGCCAGCCGGTCGACAAACCAGCCTAAGCCGACACCAACCACCACTCCGGCGATGAACTCGCTGGACAGCTTCAGTGCCTGACCGTAACCGGTCGCGGCGTTGGCTTCGCCTTTCCCCTCAGGCCGGTCCGGCCGCCTCGTCGCAAGCGATGCTTCGAGACTGCGCCGGCGGCGCTCAAGTTCGTCGTCGCGGATGGTGGCGTCTGGCTGCCTGCCGCGGCCGGTTTCTCCGGTTCCGTCTGGCCCGGTTTTGTCGGCCATCGCAACCCCCCTGCCCGGGCAGACGATTGCCGTCCGTCCGCTTCTAAAGTCGCCGGCAACATAGTTAGAGGGTCCGCGCCCGTCAAGCCACGGACCGAACTTCAGAGCGATGTATTTTCGCCAGTAAAATCAACGGCTTATGGAGGTGCGACATCGTGCCCTTCACGCCCGCGTGAGGACTCGGTGCGAATCCGTGCGCGAAGGCGCGCCGATCGGCATGGAGGAAGGGCCGCGTGGAGCAGTGCCGAAGAGGTCGCTTAGTGGTTCGGTTCGAACCACCCGAGCGGCTCGAGTGGAGCCGCTTGAACGGCTCGAGTGGAGCCGCTTAAACGGCTCAGCTCCAGCCGCCGCCATAGGTGCGGTAGAAGATGTGCAGGCCGATTCTGGTCATCTTGTGCATGGCGCGCGCCCAACCCGGATGGACGTAATTGGCGTAGTAATGCGTCGACGAGCCGACTTCGGGAATGAATATCTTGCCGGCCGTCACCGCCATGGCGACATCCTGCGCGGTCTTGTAGGAAGCCTGTTCGGTGATGGTCTTCTTCCTGCCGTCGCAGGCGAAGGAGAACTGGCAGCGGTTGAACCAGTCGTCGTTCTGGTAGACGACGCCGCAGATGGTCTTCGGATAGGCGGGGTTGCGGACGCGGTTGAGGATCACCTGCGCAACCGCGGCCTGGCCGCGCACAGGCTCGCTGCGCGCCTCGAAATAGATGCCCTTGGCGAGGCAGGCCTGTTCGGGCTTGGAAAAGACGCTCGCCGGCAGCGGGTTCTGCAGCCAGGCATGGTCGCCCTTGCCCATCGGCGGGATGAAGCGGCCGTTGTTCGGCTCCTCGTCCTGCAACAGGGCTTCGAAGGGTGATGCCTTGGCGTAATCGGGCGCCGCCTGGGCATAGGCGGTGGCGAGGATATCCGGCTTGTCGTTGTTGATCAGCGCGACAAGGGCCGCCGGCACATCGGGATCCGGCTTCTTGTCCTCGCGCAGATGGAAGGCCTGGGCGATCTGGACTTCCTTGCCCCTGATGCCCGGCTTGGCGAAGGTGAGCTTGAGATCGCTGTCCATGCTTGGCTGGATCAGCGAGGAGGAGCGCTCGAAGATCGAGCCGGCGCTGAAATTTTTCGGCGGCGTGACCGGCGATATCTGCACCAGGCGCCCCTTCTTGTCGGCGCGCACGACGCGGTCCTCGTCAGGCGTTACGCCGACGGCGCTGCCCTTGCCGCGAAAGGCGACGGTGCCGACGCCCGGCAAATTCATGCCCGAGCCGGAGAGCGAGCCGGTGGTGGTGGAATCGACGAACGGCATTTCGGCCGCATGCACCGAGCCGGCGGCCGATTTCTCGATATAAGCGTTCCAGCGGGCGTTGGGCGTTTCCAGCCCGGACACCAGGCTCGCCATGTCCTGATAGGCGACGACCGAGGGGAAGCCGACCCAGATGCCGAGCCCCAGAACCAATGGTGGAAGGAAGGAACGTTTTCTCGCAACGGCGGCGACGGCGGCAAGCCGCATTGAAACGCGTCGATGCACTGAACTCTCCAGAACGCTACTGACCCCGGAGAGCCAAAGTGAAGCATTAACCTTGATGCGGGGTTAACGACATCGATCGTGTTCTTTTCAAGTTGGCGGCGAGCCGACCTCTCGTTTCTGCAAAAGAATCGGCGAAAAGTTCAGGCCTGCCGCAGGAAGATTGGCCAGGCGATCGCCGCGCAGGCAGCAGCGGCCAGCCACACGCCGTGCCACGCAAAGAGCACCAGAAGCCACGGAATGGCGATCGGCACCAGGCAGAAGCCGATGAAGACGAAGCTGTTGGCGAGGCTGAGCGCGGTGCCGACATGGCCGGCGCCGGCAAGCGTGGCGAGCTCGGTGTAGGCGACGCCATGCCAGGCCGAGACGGAAATGCCGGCGACGACCACCATGAAAGGCAACGCCACCATCAAAGCCGGTTGGCTGCCGGCTGCCAGCACCAGCAGCCACAGAATCGCAAAGGCCAAGGCGCTCAGCGCGCTGCAGAGCCTGAGGAAGGGCCGGCGGTTGCCGTGACGATCGGTGAAACGGCCGCTCCAGACGCGCATCGTCATGGCGCCGGCCTGCACAACGCCAAGCGTGGCGCTGGTCACCCAGGTGCCCATGCCGGCGAAGTCGTGCAGGAAGACCGAGGCGAAGGTCAGCACGGCGACCTGCGGGAAGCAGAGCAGGCCTATCGCGATCGAGATCCGCCAGACTTCGATGTTGCGCAGCGGCGCCGGGCCGCTGACGGTCGCAGCGGCGGCACCGCTGCCTTCGGCAGGCGGCTCATGCAGCCAGCGCCAGGCAAAGAAGGCAGCGATGGTGGAGACGGCCGCCAGCAGGCCGAAGACAGCGGCAAAGCCGAAGTTTTGGGCAAGCGAGGGCAGGACCAGCGCGCCAAGGCCGCCGCCGAGCGGCACCGCCGTCTGCCTGATGCTCATGGCAAAGCCGCGCTCGCCTTCGCGGAACCAGCCCATGATGGCGCGGCCGCTGGAACCGTTGACGCTGCCGCCGAGCAGGCCGGCGACGAGCAGGCTTGCCGAAAGCAGCGTGACGCCTGGAACGGCTAGTTTTGTCGGCACGACGAGGATCGCCATGATGAAGAGCCACGCCGCAGTCGCGCCGAGCCCGGTCAGAAGCACGCGACGGTCGCCCCAGCGATCGGTGAGCGCGCCCCAGGGCAGTTCGCTGAGCGCAACGCCGAGGCCAAGGAGACCAAGCGCCAGCCCAAGCGAGGCGTTGTCGAGGTGATAGCCCTGGCGCATCACCACGGCGGTGGCCGGAATGCCGGAGAAAGTGGCGGAGAAGCCGGCATTGGCGGCAACGCCGATGCCCAGCACCTTCCAGCGGTGATTTGGCCCGAAGCTCCGATGAACAGATGCGGCCGCTGGAAGCGGCAGGCATTCGCTAGGCGTAATATTGGCGGGCGTAATATGGGCGGGCGTAACAATGGCAGACATGATTGAATTCCCGTGATGCCGGTCGAGCGGCTTGACGGGCAGGATGTAGCGCCATAGCTTTATCCATAAAATCAGGAAGTTTTTGATCAATAATCCTGAAAATCAGGATGGTACTATGCGCCGCGTTACATTCGATCTCGATGTCTTGAGGACTTTCGTCACCGGCATGGAGCTGGGCAGCTTCGCCAAGGCGGCCGAACGGCTTGGACGCTCGACATCGGCCGTTAGCGCGCAGTTGAAGAAGCTCGAGGAACAGGCCGCGACGCCGATCTTCCGCAAGGCGGGGCGCGGCCTGGCGCTGACCGAGGCCGGCGAGACGATGCTCGGCTATGCGCGACGGTTGATCGAGCTCAATGACGAGGCTGCCTCGGCCATTCGCGGCATCGAGTTGGAAGGCTGGGTGCGGCTTGGCCTGCAGGAGGATTTCGGCGAGGCCGTGCTGCCCGACGTGCTCGGCCGGTTTGCCCGCGCTCATCCGAAGGTGCGCATCGAGGCGCGGATCGGGCGCAGCCACGACCTTGTCGAGCGTATCCTGTCGGGGAGCCTCGATATCGCGCTCGCCTGGCACGATGGCGCGACGCTGCCTTACAGCCGTCCTGTCGCCGACGTGCAGATGCGCTGGATCGGTCCGGCCAAACCCTTGGACGTGCGGTTAGGCGAAGGCGAGGTCTTGTCGATGGTGGCGCTCGACGCGCCTTGCCTGCTCAGAACCGTGGCGACGGAGACGCTCGACCGCGCCGGCATCGCCTGGCGCATGGCCTTTTCCAGTCCAAGCCTCGGCGGCATCTGGGCGGCGGTGGCCGCCGGCCTCGGCCTGACCATCCGCACCGATATCGGCCTGCCCGCCAATGTCAGGGCGATCGTGCCGGGAACGCTGGATCTGCCGGCCTTGCCGAAGATGGCGCTGCATCTGCACCAGAGGGATGCCGAGCTCGATCCGGTGGCGGCGCGGCTGGCGGAGATCCTGCTGCAGGCGGCGGTGGAGACGCTGCCGGAGGGATCGAGACCAGGTGAAGGGCTGCGAGAGGTCGCTTAGCTCAGCGCTTCTTCGCCCGACCCGCGAAAGGATTGTCCGAGGTGCGCAGCGCGATGCGGATCGGCACCCCCGGCATGTCGAAGGCCTCTCGCAGGCTGTTCGACAGGTAGCGGACATAGGATTGCGGCATGGCGTCCGGCCGCGAGCACTGGACGACAAAACCCGGCGGGCGGGTCTTGGCCTGGGTAACATATTTGACCTTGAGCCGGCGGCCGGCAACGGCGGGCGGCGGATGATGCGCCAATATGCTTTCCAGCCAGCGGTTGAGCTTGCCGGTCGACACACGGCTGTTCCACACCTTGTGGGTCTTGATGACGGCGTCCATCAGCTTGTCGAGGCCGCGTCCGGTTTCGGCCGAGACGGTGACGGCCTGGATGCCGCGCACCTGCGGCAAAAGCCGCCCGGTCTTTTCGCGCAGCTCGGCGAGCAATTCCTGCGGGTTGTCGATCAGATCCCATTTGTTGAACGCGATCACCGGCGCCCTGCCCTCGCGGATGATCAGATCGGCGATCTGCAGGTCCTGCTTCTCGAAGGGGATGGTGGCGTCGAGCACGATGATGACGATCTCGGCGAAGCGGATGGCGCGCAGGCCGTCCTGCACCGACATCACTTCCAGCTTTTCGTGAATCCTGGCCTTGCGGCGCATGCCGGCGGTGTCGAACAGCTTGACCCGGCGGCCGCGCCAATCCCAGTCGACGGAAATCGAATCGCGGGTGATGCCGGCTTCCGGGCCGGTCAGCAGCCGCTCCTCGCCGATCAGCGCATTGATCAGCGTCGACTTGCCGGCGTTGGGACGGCCGACGACGGCGATGCGCATCGGCTTGGTGTCGTCATAGGTGGCTTCAGCATCCGGATCGGCGATGTCCTCGCCGATCAGCACTTCGCTGGCGGCGATCTCGTCGGCCTCGTCCTCTTCCTCGCCGAAGGCACGTTCCTCGCCAAGTGCGGCGATCACCGCGTCGCGCAGATCGGGCATGCCCTGGCCGTGCTCGGCCGAGACCGGGATCGGCTCGCCCAGGCCCAGTTCCCAGGCCTCGAGCATGCCGCCCTGGGCGCCCTTGGCCTCGGCCTTGTTGGCGACCAGCACCACCGGCTTGCCGGACTTGCGCACGATCTCGGCAAAGGTGCGGTCGTCGGGCAACAGGCCCGACTTTGCATCGATGGTGAAGAAGATAAGATCCGCCTCGCGGATGGCGATCTCGGTCTGCTGGCGCATGCGGCCGGGCAGCGTCGAGGCCGCGGCATCCTCGAAACCGGCGGTGTCGATGACGTCGAAATGCAGGTCGTAGAGTTTTGCCGCATGGACGCGGCGGTCGCGTGTCACGCCCGGCGTGTCGTCGACAAGCGCCAGCTTTCTTCCGACCAGCCGATTGAAAAGAGTCGATTTGCCGACGTTAGGCCGGCCGATGATGGCGACTTTGAACGACATCGGGGGTCACGACGCGTTGCCCGACCCACGGATCAGTTCGGACATAAGCTGCGCGCGCTGGCGCACATTGCGCGGGGCGCCGTCATCCGAAGAGATCTGGTCGAACAATTTGAGAGCATCCTGCGATTTGCCGTCCTTCCAGGCGGCGAGGCCAAGCGCCTCGCGTGCCGAATGGCGCAGCGGATTGGTGTCGGCTGTGAGCGCCTCGACGCGGCTGGAGACATCGGCGAAGGAGCCGTGATCGACAAGCAGCAGCGCCGCCCTCAGCCGCGCGATGTCGCGGATGCCGGTCGGAATGGCCGTGTCGGCCGCGACCGCGTCGAAATCCTTGACCGCGCCGTCGACGTCGCCCTTGTCGGCCTTGACGGTCGCGGCACGCATGCGGGCAAGCAGCGGATAGGCGCCGTAGCCGTCCTTTTCCAGCTGATCGAGCGCGGCGATCGCCTCGTCACTCTTGCCGTCATTGGCGAGCTTGAGCGCCGCCGAGAAAGCGTCGCCCGAGCGGTTGGCGCGGGTCTCGTCCCAATAGCGGTAGCCGACGACGGCGGCTGTGCCGAGCACAACCAGGATCGCCAGACCGAGCAGAGCCGGGCCGAAACGGTCCCACAGCTTCTGCGCCTGCTCGCGACGCATCTCGTCGTTGACTTCGCGAATAAAACTATCGTCCGACATCAATCAAAACCATTGCTGCCCCGGGTGGGGCGCTTCTTGAGCCCGCGTTTTAGCGAATATTTGTCCGCATGGAAGGGGGCGGGCCGGAAAATCGGCGGGACAAGCCAATGGAACCTCTGGGGGAACCTCCGGGCTTGCCGGACCTCATCGGCGCCACATTTGGGCGATAGCCGGCTTCCAACCGGCCGGAAACGGTCCTGCCAGAAGGTTGCCCATGCTTCGTTCGTGCCGTGTCCTTGGGTTCAGTCTCGCCTCGCTTGCCGCCACCAGTGCGGCCTTCGCCGATCCGCCCAAAGCGGCGGCGGCTGCGCCAAAGCCCAAACAGATCGTGCTGATTTCCTTCGACGCGGCACGCGAGATCTCGCAATGGCAGCGCAGTCGGGCGCTGGCAAAGCGCACCGGCGCGCATTTCACCTATTTCCTGTCCTGCGTCTTCCTGCTTTCGCCAGACACGCGCTCACAGTACTCTGGACCCGGCAGGGCCGCCGGCAAATCCAATGTCGGCTTCGCCGCCTCCAGGCAGGACGTGGCCGACCGGCTGGAGCAGGTCAGGCTGGCGGCCGCCGAGGGCCACGACATCGGCAGCCATGCCTGCGGCCACTTCGACGGCAAAGACTGGAGCAAGGCCGATTGGCTGGCCGAGTTTGCCTCCGTCCGGCGCATCTTCGAAAACGCCTATGCCATCAACGGCATCCCGGAGCCGGCCGGCTGGCACGATTTCGCGCACCATGCGCTGGTCGGGTTCCGCGCGCCCTATCTGTCGACCAACAACGCACTTTACGAGGCGCTGCCGGAGGCCGGTTTCCAGTATGACGCCAGCGGCGTCTCGAAAGGCCCTGCCCTGCCGCCGACCGTGAACGGCACAATGCGCTTTGCCCTGCCGCTTGTTCCGGAAGGACCGAAGGCCAAGCCGGTGGTCGCCATGGATTACAATCTCTATGTCCGCCATTCCGGTGCCACCGAAAAACCGGCCCAGGCTGTCGAATTCACCGAGCGCGCCTACCAGACATTCCGCGCCGCTTTCGACGCTCAGTACAATGGCAAGCGGCTGCCGCTGGAGCTCGGCTTCCATTTCACGCTGATGAATGACGGCGCCTACTGGAACGCGCTGGAGCGCCTCGCCGGCGAGGTTTGCGTCAAGACGGATGTCGAGTGCATCAGTTTTCGCGATTATGCCGCGCGGCAAGGTGCCGGCACGGCGCAGACGGCGGTGGGCGGCTGAGCCGCCGACCGAATTCCGCTCCTACCCTCAAGCAGGATCGGGCTCTTTTGCCTGGCGCTCAATAAAGCGGCGGTCGATACTGGGTAGTTCCCCACCTTCCAAAGTCGCTTCAAAGGCTCGAAGACGTTTGTAGATCGAGATTAGCACCACGACGTCAGACCACGATCTTACCAGATATTGAAATGACGTTCGAACCTGATCAAAAGAATTGAGAATCTGATTGAACACCCCAAACGTGATTTTTCCGGAAACCATTGTCGGAACGAGAACAAAATAAGGAAATATGTTATCGATCTGCAGATAAAATATTCTGGCTATGTTAAAATACACATAGTGGAAATACAGCCTGAAGTAATTCTTCCTAACATTTCCAAATAATTGTTGAATGGTCGGGGGTGACGCACGATTTTCATCATCCTCGCCAAAAACCAGCTCTTTACGATAGGACGCCTCCACGCGTTGATTGCGAAATTCCAGCCCAGGAAGTTTGATACCAACCAACCAAAGAAACATTGTTCCGAAAATCGACCACAGAATGGCGACCACGACAAGCGAATGCGGCACTTCACCAACAATTGGCAGCTCTGTAACGCTGGTTGAAAGAACCAACAAAATAGGCAAAAAGGCGATTAGCGTCATGATGGAACTGACTAGATTTACACCCAGCCCCTCCACCATCGTTGAAAATCTCATCGTATCGTCCTGGACACGCTGTGATGCTCCCTCAATGTGGCGCAGACGATCCCAATTACTCATGTAGTAGTCATTCATCGCGGTGCGCCACCTGAATACCCAATGGCTAACAAAAAACCTATTGAGGGATCCAATTGTCACCGCCATGAGCGCGACCCAAAGAATCGTCAGAAGCTGGCTGTAAAAATCCCAGGGCGTCGTGGAGAAGGGCTTTGCCAGAGCTTTCTGGATCAAGTCGTAGAATGGCCCATACCAAGTATTGAATGCTACATCCACTTGAACAAGATAATATGTTACAAAAAGGATCAGTGAAGATCCCAATATCGACCAGTTTTGCCAAGGATGAGGGCTGTACAAAGACCAAAATAGATAAAAGGATAGTACGACGACCGCGTAATACATGTAAAACCAGATAAAAGACTTAGACCAAAACACAGCGACGCCTACGATCGTATTAGCGGCAGGCGGCAGTCCGAAGACGGCACCCAACTGCTCACCTCCAAAAAACCAGAACAAAACCGCCGCAAGGCTCCAGACTGCGGCCGAGGTGAAAAATAGCTTCGGCTGCGGGAAGAAGGATACGAACACTGTGGGGGTTCCTCGAATCGATGCGCAAATCAGCTGACAACAGCGGGCATAAAGTCACACATTAGGGGGAAAGAAAATGCCTGCGCGCCCGATGCCCTGCAGAGAGCAAGGCCGCAAATCATGGCGATTTTGGCGCAGCCGACCAGGCGATGAAACCGGACACCAGCAGAGCGGCCGCAGCCATGACCGAGGCAAGGGTATAATTGCCCGAAGCCTGGGCGAGCAGGCCGGCGGCGATCGGGCCGACGATCTGGCCAAGGCCGAAGGCCGCCGTCATCACCGCGAAGATGCGGCGCGGCGCTTGCGGCGCCAACTGCCTCGCCGCCTGCAGGCCGAGCGCGGTGATGGCGATGAACGTGCCGCCGAGCAGGACGCCGGCTATCAGCGGCCCGGCGGATCCTTTGACGACGACGCTGGCCGTGACGCCAACCACTTCGATCAGGCAACTCAAGGCGTAAGCGCCATAGAGTCCTATCCTGACGGCGAGCTTTTGCCACAGCCAGGTCGATGGAAAGCCGGCAAGCCCGGTGACCATCCAGACGCTTGCCTCGAAGACATGGCTGCCGCCGCCCTGGCGGACGATGGCGACGAGGAAGGTCGCGGTCACCACATAGCCGAAGCCGAACAGGCCGTAGGCGACGATCATCTTCACCAGGGACGTGTCTCGCGGCAGCGACGGTTCGTGGCCGGCGACGCCGTTGGCCGTGGTGGCCGAGCCGGCAAGCAGCGCGACGACGAGCAGCCCCGCCAGCGAAATGACGCCCGACCACAGCCAGCCGGCCGACCAGCCGGCATGCTCGGTGACGAGGATGGCAAGCAGCGCCGAGGATGCCGCAATGCCGAGGCCAACGCCGCCGAAATGCAGCGCCTGCAGGTCGCCGCGCCCGCCGGCGGCCAGGTGGCTGAAGACGATCGACGACATGAACACCATGACGAAGGCGCTGGCGAGACCAGCGAGGAAGCGGATGATGAGAAAGGCTACCATCGTCTCGTTGAGGCCCATCAGGCCGGCCAGCAGGGCGCTGGCGGCGAGGCTTGAAAACATCAGCAGGCGTTCGCGGCCATGCGCCCAGCCGCCGGCCGCGGCCAAGGCGCCGACGAGGTAGCCGAGATAATTGGCCGACGCGATCCAGCCGGCATCGGCCGGGGTCAGATGCAGTTCCTCCATCATACCGGGCAGGATCGGCGTGTAGACGAAGCGGCCGATGCCCATGGCAACGGCAAGCGCTGCCATACCGGCAAAGGCGAGACGCAAGGGAGATGGCGAGGCGGCGTTCATCGCGGCGCAAAATAGACGCGCCGAGGGAGGAGACAATGCGCTTATGTTGGGCCAGTCTGACGATCGTGGAAAGATCGCCTGCACCGGATTGGCGCCAAAATCTTCCACTCGGCGCCGCCCCTCATCCGCCCTTCGGGCCACCTTCTCCCCGTGAACGGGGAGAAGGCAAAGTCGCAGCGCTGGCGCCTAGCCCTTTCTCCCCGTCACTATACGGGGAGAAATGCCCGGCAGGGCAATGAGGGGCAGCGCTGACGACAGCGGGCTGTACACCATGGTTGCAGCGCCTCGCCTCCCGGTGAGCGTCACTTCCCAAGAGCGATCTTCAGCAATTCGCCGTTTCGTGCGCTGTCCGATATGCCGTCAAGCGAAACGGCATGTCGCCGAGCTCGCGCTCGGACATCGTATCAAGAACCGGATGCGACAGCGGGTCGACGACCCAGCGGACAATGTCGTTGTCGTGAGGTTGCCCTGCCCCGGCGCCAGAAAGTCCCTTCAGGAAGGATAAAATCTTCATCGGACGTGCCTCCAAGGCCTGATCCTTCTGTCGCTAAAATCCGCCTTTCCTCGCGCGGTTTCAATTGAGATTTCGGTCCGGCCAGTTTAGAAAAACTGAATGGCTATGTTGAACCGCGTCCATCTCAACGGCTTGCGCGCCGTGGAAACCGTCGCCCGGCTGGGATCGCTGGCGGCAGCGGCGGCCGAGCTCAATGTCTCGGTCAGCGCCGTCAGCCAGCAAGTCAAGCGCACGGAAAGCCAGCTCGGCCAGGCGCTGTTCGAACGCACGCCGTCCGGTCTGGTGCCGACGGAATTCGGCCTGGCTTTCACCCAGCGGCTGAGCGACGGTTTTCGCGAGCTTGCGCAAGCGGTGGCGCTGGTCGACGAGGCGAACCAATGCACGCTGGTGGTTTCGGTGGCGCCGGCCTTCGCCTCGAAATGGCTGCTGCCGCGGCTGTCGCGACATTTTTCCCGGCATCCAAATGTGCTCCTGCGTATCGACGCTTCCGTCAGGATCGCCGATCTCGACCATTCCGACATCGACATCGCCATCCGGCTGGGCGATGGCACATGGCCCGGCGGCCGGGCCGAGCTGCTGCTGGCGCAGGAAGTCTTCCCGGTCTGCGCGCCGTCGATCGCGGCCAAGCTGCATTCGATCGAGGACCTGGCGCAGACCTGCGCCATCACCGACGAGCGGGCGATGATCAATTGGGACAGCTGGTTCAAGGCAGCCGGCGTCAAGCCCGTCACCTTCCAGAAAGGCGCCCGCTTCACCGACCCGATGCTTTGCCTGGAATCGGCGATCGCCGGCCACGGCGTGATGCTGGCCTGGCAATTGTTGACCGCCGATGCGTTGGCCGACGGCAGGCTGATCGCGCCCTTCGGCGTACGGGCGCAAAGCGGGCTCGGCTACTGGCTGGTGACCTCGGCCACAAAGAGCGAAAGCCGCAAGGTGCGCGACTTCAAGGCGTGGATCCGCGAGGAGATCGAGATGACGATGGCGCAGTTCCAGGCGTTCGACAGCGCCGCTTGAGCCCATTTTGAGCATGATCTATTCCGAACCGAAGGTCAGCGCAGCAAAAACCGCTGCACACTTTTCGGGATCATGCTCGGGCCCAGTCGTTGACTGTGGAAAGGCCGGCCGCGCCGGTCTATGTAAAGACCGGACCCCAACATCACGGTAGGCAGGATCATGACCACACATTCACGCGGCGTCTCGGCAACCATCGATCCGGTGAAGCTCGACAGGCTGGCCGAGGTCGCCATCAAGGTCGGGCTGCAGCTGCAGCCCGGACAGGATCTGGTGCTGACCTCCTCGATCGCGGCGCTGCCGCTGACCCGGCGCATCGTCGAGCATGCCTACAAGGCCGGCGCCGGACTGGTGACGCCGATCTTCAACGATGACGAGATCACGCTGGCGCGCTTCCGCTATGGCGCCGACGCCGGCTTCGACCACGCCGCCGGCTGGCTCTACGAAGGCATGGCGAAAGCTTTCTCCAAAAATGCGGCGCGGCTTGCGGTGCGCGGCGAGGATCCGTCGCTCTTGTCGGCGCAGGACCCGGCCAAGGTGGCGCGCGCCAACAAGGCGAACTCGATGGCCTACCAGCCGGCGCTGGAGAAGATCACCGGCTTCGACATCAACTGGAACATCGTCGCCTACCCTGATCTCGCCTGGGCGAAGCAGGTGTTTCCAGGCGAGCCCGACGACGTCGCCGTGGTGAAGCTGGCGGACGCCATCTTCGCGGCATCGCGCGTCGACGTCGAGGATCCGATCGGCAACTGGAAAGCGCATAACGCGGCTTTGGCAGAGCGCACCAAATGGCTGAATGCGCATAATTTCGATGCGCTTCATTTCACCGGACCGGGCACCGACCTGACCGTCGGCCTGGCCGAGGGCCACGAATGGATGGGCGGCGCCTCGACGGCCAAGAACGGCATCACCTGCAACCCCAATATCCCGACCGAGGAAGTCTTCACCACGCCGCATGCAAGGCGCGTCGAGGGCCATGTGTCGTCGACGAAGCCGCTGTCCTACCAGGGCACGCTGATCGACGAGATCTCGGTGCGCTTCGAAGGCGGCCGCATCGTCGAGGCAAAGGCCTCGAAGGGCGAGGACGTCCTGAAGAAAGTGCTCGACACCGACGAGGGTTCGCGGCGTCTGGGTGAAGTGGCGCTGGTGCCGCATTCCTCGCCGATCTCGGCCAGCGGCCTGTTGTTCTTCAACACGCTGTTCGACGAGAACGCCGCCTGCCATATCGCGCTTGGGCAGTGCTATTCGAAATGCTTCGTCAATGGCGCCGCGCTTAGCCAGGACGAGATCGCCAAGCGTGGCGGCAACAAGAGCTTTATCCACATCGACTGGATGATCGGCTCGGACAAGATCGACATCGACGGCGTGGCCAAGGACGGCAGCCGCGTGCCGGTGATGCGCAAGGGCGAGTGGGCCTGAGGAGTTCTTTCGTTAAGCAATTGCGGTCCGCGAACCGCTGCACACTTTTCCTGGAATTGCCTGGTAAGGAGGCGCGATGGCCTTCGACATAGCAGTGAAGCGCGTCTACGAGGCGCCTGACAAGGCGGACGGCCAGCGCGTGCTGGTCGACCGCATCTGGCCGCGCGGCGTCCGCAAGGAGGATGCCGCGCTGACGCTATGGCTGAAGGAGATCGCGCCGAGCGATGAACTGCGCAAATGGTTCGGGCATGAGCCGGAGCGCTGGGCGGAGTTTCAGAAGCGGTATCGGGCTGAGCTGGACGGGAATGGCGAGGCGGTGGCGCAGCTGCGTGGTCTGCTGCGCGACGGCAAGGTGACATTGCTCTATGGCGCGCATGACGAGGCGCATAACAATGCGGTGGCGCTGGCCGGGTTTTTGCGAGCCTAGGCATTGAAACGCCGGCGGGACAGCGCCCCCCTCTGTCCTGCCGGACATCTCCCCCACAAGGGGGAGATCAGCAGCTCGAACGCCCCGCTTATTCCTGCGACGTTGCAGATTGGCGAAAGCCGGCGTGAAGTCCAATCTCCCCCTCGTGGGGGAGATGTCCGGCAGGACAGAGGGGGCGCCAAGGATCACGACCTACAAGGTTGAGTCATGTTTCACCTTCGCCTCGTAAACCTCCGGCTTGAAGCCAACGAGAACGTCATCCCCCAGCTCCAGCACGGGCCGCTTGATCATCGTCGGCTTGGCCAGCATCAGCTTCCTGGCCTTCTTCTCGTCGAGTCCGGCCTTGTCCTTGTCGGGCAGTTCGCGGAAGGTGGTGCTGCCCTTGTTGAGCAGCTTTTCCCAGCCGACCTTGCCGATCCAGCCGTTGAGCCTGTCCGCCTCGATCCCCTCGGCGCGATAGTCGTGGAACCGGTAGGGCACGTCATGGCTCTCCAGCCAGACACGCGCCTTCCTGATCGTGTCGCAGGTGGTGATGCCGTACATGGTGGTCGTCAAGGCGGACCTCGGGAATGTTGCGAATCTGAGTGAATCCTAAGCCCGCCGGTGGGGCTTTGCCAGCACTCGGGTGGCTTGTGATTTTGCACTTGCCAACACTAAGGTTTTTTCCTAAGTAAATAGCAACGGAGCCGGGAGGAAAGTCAGCCATGAGCCTGCAGACCGTCAGCCAAAGCATGCCGCCGATCGACGGCATCTTTCGCGCGCTGGCCGATCCGACGCGCCGGCGCGTGGTCGAGCGGCTGAACAGGAGCCCGGCCTCGGTCAGCGAACTGGCCGAACCCTTCGGCATGGCGCTGCCCTCCTTCGTCGAGCACCTCAAGGTGCTGGAAGGCTGCGGGTTGGTGCAGTCTGAAAAAGCCGGGCGGGTGAGAACCTACCGGCTCTCGCCCGAGCCGCTGAAGCTCGCCGAAAACTGGCTCGCCGAGCAGCGGGCGCTGTGGGAGCGCCGCCTCGATCAGTTCGACGCCTATGTTATGAGCCTCAAGGAGACTGAAAAGTGACCTATCCCTTCAAGCCCAACCCGAAGCTGGATCTAACGCTGGAGCGCTTCCTCGACGCGCCGCGTGACCTGTTGTGGCGCGCCTGGACGACGCCCGAGCACGTCAAGCAATGGTTCACGCCGAAGCCCTGGATCATCACCGATTGCGAAATCGACCTCAGGCCCGGCGGCCTGTTTCGCACCCGCATGCAGTCGCCCGACGGCAAGGAGGTCAGCGACCGCCATTGCTGCTATCTGGAGATCGTGCCGAACGAGCGGCTGGTGTGGACCGACGCGCTGCTGCCGGGCTACCGGCCTTCCGGCGAACCCTTCATCACCGCAATCATTGCGCTGACGCCCGAAGGCAAAGGCACGCGCTACACCGCCACCGCGATCCACCGCGACGAGGCGACGCGCAACAACCATGAAGAGATGGGTTTTTTCGGGGGCTGGAGCACGGTGGCCGACCAGCTTGCGGACTATGTGAAGACGATTTGATTTGAGATTTTGCCCAAGCGGCGGCAGGAGCGCGTAGCTCTCGCCGCCGCGTGGGCAGAAACAGTCTAGTAGTAAAAACGCTCTTCGCTGATCTTGCCGTTCTTGACCGTGTAGAGACCGACCTCATCCATGGTGACGCGCTCGCCTGTGGACTTGGGCGTTATGTCGAACTTGAAGCGCAGCGCGAACTGGTCGCCATTGACGTAAGGGCCGTCAATCGAGCCGCCGTGAACCTCATGGTTGGCTTCCCACCACTCGCCCTTCTGCTTGACGGCGTCCTTGCCGTTGCAGACGGCCATCGGCCCTTCCATCGCCTCATAGCTGACGATGTCGTCGGCATTGTACTTCGCGGCAGCGCCGTGGCTGTCGCCCTGCTTGAGGAGTTCCGTGAAATCCTTGGCAATTTCGGCAGTGGTCATGATTTCCTCCTGTTCAGACGAGTTGCAAGTAGGGCAGCGATTGCTCGCTTGCCACCGATGCGCCCGCTCCAAGGTGACAATTCGTGTCAGCAGGTGGCGTCGCCAAATGATAACCGCGGATTGAGGTGCTCACATGACGGCATGTGCATCATCCTGGCCGATCAGCTGCCAGCTACTATGGACTTCGTACTCGCCCTCGTGGCTGTGGATCAGTGCAAAATTCCGCACTCTCCACCTTACTGGCTCGACGAGCCGTTCTTGGATTTTCGGCACTTCGTTTCTGTCGCGGAGCAATGTCACATGAGGCTCTAATTTGCTGGTCACGAAATCCTGGAGCGGACTGTCATGGACGACCGCCGAGAGTTTACGCCAGAATTCCTGCAAGACCGGCGAATGATCGCCGCTGCGAAGCACCAAGGCTCCACCGCCGAAAGCCGACAATCGGTCGAAGCAAACGTCGAAGGGCTTTGCCTGTATCAGCGAACCGATGTGGCGAGCTGCCTCCCTCACGTATTCGGATCTGCCGTCGCCTAGGCCCATCAGAGTTATGTGTATCTGCTCGACCGGCGTTAGCCATGCGTTGCGCAGCCCGTACTCCCGACAGTAAATTTTGCCTCGATCCGCTAAAAGCTCATTGTCGGGCTTTTCGACCAGCGCTCCATAAAAGAAATGGGGCTCTTTCGTCCGCTTAGGTTTTGGGTTCCGGTCGCCCAAGCGGAAACATAACTGGCCATTCTTATTCTCGTCGTACCACGGTCCTTCGCCCATGGCTGATCCCTCTTGGATATCATCCAAGGTGCCAATATAGAACAAAACAAGAACAAACTACAAGGGCAAATAGCACCCGCGCTCGATAGCCAGACGCCGCACCAGCGCCAGCACGCTGTCGATGATCGGCGTCGGCTGGCCTGTCAGCCGGCCGAGTTCCTGCACGGCGGTGACCAACGCATCGATCTCCATCGGACGGCCGCGCTCGAGGTCCTGCAGCATCGAGGTCTTGTGCTCGCCGACGTCGCCGGCACCCTTGATGCGGCGGTCGACCGCGACCGGAAAGCGCACGCCGAGTTGCTCGCCGATCGCCTGCGCCTCCAGCATCATGGCGCGGGCAAGGGCGCGCGTGCCTTCGTCAGCGACGATTGCTGCCAGCGTGCTGCCGGTCAGCGCCGAGATCGGGTTGAAGGACAGATTGCCCCAGAGCTTTGTCCAGATCTCCGAGCGAATATCCTCACGAACCGGCGCCTGCAGCCCAGCCTTGACCAACTCGCGGGCAAGTGCCGCGACACGCTCACTTTTTCACCCGAAGGCTCGCCGAGCGAAAAGCGCGTGCCTTCGACATGACGGATCAGGCCCGGCGCGTCGACCTCGACCGCCGGATAGACGACGGAGCCGATGACACGCTCCGGCCCGATGCGTTGCCAGATCGTGCCGCCGGGATCGACCGCGGCAAGGCGCGTGCCTTCCAGCGCACCGCCCGCCCTGTAGAAATACCACCACGGTACGCCATTCTGCATGGTGACGACCGCGGTATCGGGGCCAAGCAAGGGCGCGATCTGGTCGAGCGCCGGCGCCAGCGAATGCGCCTTCAGCGCCAGCACGACATAGTCCTGCACGCCGAGGTCCTCGGCCCGCGCCGCCGCCCTCACCTGCGCGGTCGTTTCCTTGCCGTCCTCGATCAATTTGAGGCCGTCAGCTTTGATCGCATCGAGATGGGCGCCGCGCGCCACCACCGACAGGTCGACCCGGCCGGCGAGCGCCAGCTTTGCCGCGAGATAACCGCCGATCGCGCCGGCGCCGAAAACAGCAACGCGCATCAGCCGAGCCCAAGCTTGGCGGCGAGGCCGATGCGCTGCAATTTGCCCGTCGCGCCTTTCGGAATCTCGTCGAGGATCAGCACCTTGCGCGGCACCTTGAAATCGGCGAGCCGCGTCGCGGCAAAGCCGCGGATGTCGGCCTCGCTGGCGCTCTCGCCTTCGCGCAGCACGACGGCGGCCGCGACCTCTTCGCCGAGCTTGTCATGCGGCATGGCGAAAGTGACGACCTGCACCACGGCCGGATGGTCCATCAGCACCTCGTCGACCTCGAGCGGCGAGATTTTTTCACCGCCGCGATTGATGATCTCCTTCAGCCGGCCGGTGACGCGCAGATAGCCGTCGTCGTCGAGCACGCCCTGGTCGCCGGTGTGGAACCAGCCATGCGCGAAGGCGCTGGCGTTGGCGTCCGGGTTCTTCTCATAGCCGGCGGTGACGTTCGGGCCGCGAATGACGATCTCGCCGGTCTCGCCGGCGCTGAGCAAGCGCCCGTCGGGCGCCATCACGGCCACGTCCGGCCCGGCGCCGGCGCCGACGCTGCCCGGCTTGCGCTGCCCGGGCGGCAGGCGGTTGGAGGCCATCTGATGCGCGGCCTCGGTCATGCCATAGGATTCGATCACCGGGCAGCCGAAGGTCGCTTCCAGTTCGCCCATCACCTGCGCCGGCAGCGACGCCGAGGACGAGCGGATGAAGCGCAGCCTCGCTCCGGCCAGTTGTTCGGGATTGCGCGCGGCGCGCGGCAGAATCGCCTGATGCATGGTCGGCACCGCCGTATACCAGCTCGGCTTCGCGTCGGAGAGCCATTGGAAGAAGCGCAGCGCGTTGAAGCCAGGCGTGCAGAAGACGCTGCCGCCGGCAGCGAGCGACGACAGCACCGCCGCGATCAACCCGTGGATGTGGAACAGCGGCATGATGTTGAGGCAACGGTCGTCCGGCCCCAGGCCGAGCGTCGCGCCGATATGCGCGGCCGAGGCGGCGAGGTTGGCATGGCTGAGCGGCACCAGCTTCGGCCGCGACGTGGTGCCGGATGTGCAGCAGCAGTGCGATGTCGCCGTCCTTTGCCGACCCGGAGGTGACTGACGGTCCGACCGGATCGCCCTCGATCGCGAAGACACCCGCGGGCGCGTTTTCCGGCACGACCAACCGCAGCACGCGGATGCCGAGCTTTGCGGCAATTTCGACCACCGGTCCCGTCTCGTCCTTGCCAACGAGGATCGCCTTGACGCCGATGTCGCTCAGATAAAAATCGAGCTCGTCGGCGCGATAGGCCGGGTTGAGCGGCGCGGTCGAGGCGCCCGCCGCCACAGAGATAAAGGCGGTCGCCATTTCCGGTCCGTTGGGCAGCACGATGGCGACACGGTCGCCACGGCCGATGCCGAGCGCATTGAGCCGCGCGACGGTGCCGTGGATCAGGTTGCGCAGTCCGCCGTGGGAAAGGGCCGCCCGGTCAGGCGCCAGGATCGCCGGCGCGTCTTCGGCGCCTGCGGCAAGGCGGTGGGCGAGATCGATGTTTTCTGCTCCGGTCATGGTTCCAACTATGTTTCGAGCGATTGGCCGATGTCCAGGAAACCCTAGAGCGTTTCACCGTTTCACGGAAACGGCGAACCGCTCTATCTCTTTGTTTTGACGCAATTCCGGACGGAGGGTTACGGCGAAGTCGCCGAACTTAACCGCTACGCACTTTTCCTGGAATTGCTCTAGCTCAATATCCGAGCGCCAGCCCATCCTTGCGCGGATCGGACGCACCCGTCAGCGTCCCCTTCTCCCAATCGATCAGCACCGCTTGGCCGCCGCCGAGCGGATGATCGGGTTCGACGACGCGATGGCCCCGGCGGCGAAGCCCTCGGTGGCATCTGGGCGCACGCTCCGCTCGGCCTCGACGACATCGTGATTGTAGAAGACGCGCGCGGCATCGATCGCCTGCTGCGGGTCCATGCCGAAGTCGATCATGTTGGTCAGCACATGGACGTGACCGAAGGGCTGGTAGCCGCCGCCCATGACGCCGAACGGCATGACCGCGCGGCCACCCTTAGTCATCATGCCC
Organism: Mesorhizobium sp. ORM8.1; assembly: GCF_053005525.2. Taxonomy (NCBI): domain Bacteria; kingdom Pseudomonadati; phylum Pseudomonadota; class Alphaproteobacteria; order Hyphomicrobiales; family Phyllobacteriaceae; genus Mesorhizobium; species Mesorhizobium sp. ORM8.1. The sequence continues at coordinate 1,893,464 of NZ_CM132600.1, forward strand.
GGCATGATGGTGTGCATCGGCCGCTTGCCGGGCGCGATGGCGTTGGGGTGCTTTGCATCGAGCCTAAAGCTCGCGCCGCGGTTCTGCAGGATGACGCCGGTTTTCGGACCGACCACGCCGCTGCCGAAGGAATAGTAGGTCGAGTTGATGAAGCTCACCGCATTCAAGTCGCGATCGACCACGGTGAGGTAGACCGTGTCGCTGCCCGGCAGATCGAGGCGCGGCAGATGCGTCATGGCGCGCTCGGGATCGATCGCGGCGCGCAACCTATTTGCATAGTCGCTGGAGAGCAGCGCCTTCACCGGAACGTCGACATGATCCTGGTCGCCGAAAAAGGCGTCGCGGTCCTGGTAGGCCAGCCGGCCCGCCTCGATCTCCAGATGCAGCCGTTCGGCGCCGTTGGGGTCCAGCGCGTCGAGGTCGAAACCCGACAGGACGTTGAGCATCAGCAGCGCGGTCAGGCCCTGGTTGTTGGGCGGCATCTGGTGGACGTCGTGGCCGCGATAGGAGGTGCTGACCGGGGTCCTGTAGTCGCCCTTCGTCGCGGCGAAATCGTCGAGCGTGTGCAGCCCGCCGAGCTGCCGCAGCCGACCGACGAGATCTTCAGCGACCGCGCCTTCGTAGAAACCGGCGCGGCCTTTTTTCGCGATAATGCGCAGCGTTTCGGCAAGCTCCGGCTGGCGGTGCACGTCACCAGCCTTGAGCGGCTGGCCGCCCGGTAGAAAAATACGCGCCGCGAACTCGTCGGCCGACAGGTCGGTTTCCGGGTCCTGCCAGTCGAAGGCGACGCGGTCATGCACGACGTAGCCGTTCTCGGCATAATGAATGGCCGGTGCCAGCGCGTCTTCTATGCTCTTGCGGCCATGGTCTTCCAGGAGCTGGCACCAGGCATCGATGGCGCCGGGAATGGTGACCGCGTGCGGGCCCTGTTTCGGCAGCTCGTTGAACCCCTTGTCCAGATACCAGTCGACGGTTGCCGCCTTGGGCGCGCGGCCTGAGCCGTTGAAGGCGATCACATTGCCCTCGCCCTTGGGGCAATAGAGCACGAAACAATCGCCGCCGATGCCGGTCGACTGCGGCTCGACCACGGCCTGGACGGCCGCGGCGCAAACGGCGGCGTCCATCGCATTGCCGCCGGAGCGCAGCATGTCGATGGCGGCGAGCGTTGCCAGCGGATGCGAGGTGGCGGCCATGGCCTGGGTGGCGCGGACCGGCGAGCGGCCGGGAAACTGGAAATCACGCATGCTTTATCCCTGAATTCAACGTCCGCGGCCGAAAAGCTGGGCAGCGGACAACAAGACGATCGATAGCACGATCAGGCAAGTCGAAATGGCGGCAATCGTCGGATCGATCTGGTCGCGCAGCGCATTGAACATGCGGCGCGTCAGCGTCGTGGTCTCGCCGCCGGAGATGAACAGCGACACCACCACCTCGTCGAAAGAGGTAATGAAGGCAAACAGCGCGCCGGAAACGATCGAGAAGCGGATCTGCGGCATCGTCACCTGGAAGAAAGCCGAGAAGCGATTGGCACCCAGGCTGCGCGCCACTCTCTCCTGGTTCATGTCGTAAGAGCGAAGGCCGGAAAGCACGGTCAGCACCACCAGCGGCAACGCCTGCACGGTATGCGCGATAACCAGGCCGGTCAGCGTGTTGTTGAGGCCGATGCGGGCATAGAGAAAGAAGGTGCCGATGCCGACCAGGATGACCGGGACAATCAGCGACGCCGTGAGCAGCGCGTTGATCAAGCCCGTCAACCGCAGCGTGCCAGCGTTGATGGCGTAGGCGGCGGCGGTGCCGAGCGGTGTCGCAACAAACATCGTCATCACCGCGACCTTGACCGAGACGATGGTGGCGTCGCGCCACTCCAGCGAGCCGAAATAGCTTTCATACCAGCGCAGCGACCACTGTTGCGGCGGGAATTGTAAGAGGCTCGAACCGGAGAAGGACATGATGACGATGATGACCGACGGCGCGATGAGGAACAGCATGACAAGGCCGCCGAGCGCATAGAGCCAGAGGCGTTGCCGGTGTGAAATGGGCAGGCTGTTTTCCATGCTCATCGCCGGTTCCACACACCCGTTGCGCGCGCGCCGAGCAGCCACTGGAACAGGCCGAGCAAGGCCAGCGTCACGGCAAGCAGCACGACGCCGAGCGCTGCGCCGGCGCCCCAGTTGGAATAGAGGCTGGTGGTCTGCTCCATGCGCATTGCCCACATGATGACCTTGCCGCCACCCATCAATGCCGGCGTGACGAAGAAGCCGAGGCAGAGCACGAAGACGATGACCACGCCCGAGGCGAGGCCGGGCAGCGACAGCGGAAAGAAGATCTGCCGGAAGGTGGCGGCCGGACTGGCGCCGAGATTCATGCCGGCGCGCAGGCAATCCATGTCGATCGTCTTCATCGAGGCATAGAGCGGCAGCACCAGGAACGGCAGCATGATGTGGGTCATGCCGATGACGACGCCGGTGAAGTTGTTGGCGAGCGGCAGCGGCTGATTGATGACGCCGAGATCGATCAGCCAGCTGTTGATCAGGCCCTTGCGTTGCAGGATGACCAGCCAGGCATAGGTGCGCACCAGCACCGAGGTCCAGAACGGCAGGATGACGAAGATCAGGCAGATCGAGGCGGCGCGGCGCGGCAGCTGCGACAGCATATAGGCCAGCGGATAGCCGAGCACGACACAAGCGCCGGTGACGGTGAAGGCGATCTTGAAGGTGGTGAGGAAGGTCTTGATGTAGGACGCCTGCTCGAAGAAGCGCGCGTAGTTCGAAGCACTGAGCTGGCCCGTCTCGTCGAACAGCGAAAGCCAGAACAGCCAGCCGATCGGCACAATGATGATGGCAAAGACGAGCAGCAGGCCGGGCGACAGCAGCGCCAGCAGGCCGAAGGATTCGCGGCGCGCATCGGTGTGCAACGCATCGGCGTTGAGCGCGCCGGCATTGTCCGGGATGGCGGACCCGATGCTCATTGATCCGCCACCAGCACGATATCTTGCGCGTCGATGCCGAGATTGACCGGCTCGCCCGGCGCCGGCAATTTCGCCAGCACGTCGGAGCGGCAATAGTCGCGCAGCGTCACCTGGCGGCCATCGCGCAAGGTTGCGTAGCAGACGAAGCTGTCGCCCTGGTAGATGACGTCGCCGACCGTTGCCGGGATGACGTTGATCTCGGTCGTCTCGGCGCCTTCGGCGACAAGCCGCAGCTTTTCCGGCCGCACCACCATCAGCTGCCTGCCGGAGGACGGCGCGGCGGCTGTCATGCGCAGCTTCCTGTCCTCATACCAGACGCTGCCATTGCGGCATTCGACGGGAATGAAGTTGGAATCGCCGATGAAGCCGGCGACGAAGCGCGTGCCGGGGCTGGCATAGAGCACCTCCGGCCGGCCGATCTGCTCGATGCAGCCGGCATTCATCACAGCGATGCGGTCCGACATGGTGATCGCCTCGCGCTGGTCGTGCGTGACATAGACGGTCGTCATGCCGAGCCTTCGATGCAGGTTGCGCAATTCGATCTGCATGTGCTCGCGCAGGCCCTTGTCGAGCGCAGACAACGGCTCGTCCATCAGCACGATGCGCGGTTCGAAGACGATGGCGCGAGCCAGCGCCACGCGCTGACGCTGACCGCCGGAGAGCTGGTCGACGCGGCGTTCGCCAAGTCCTTTCAGGCGCACGAGGTCGAGCACCCGTTCGACACGCTCGGCGGTTTGCGTCGCCGGCACGCGGCGCTGCTTCAGCGGAAAGGCGATGTTGTGGAAGACGTTCATATGCGGAAACAACGCATAGTTCTGGAACACCATGCCGATGTTGCGCTTGTGCGGCGGCATGGCGATGATCTCCTCGCCGCCGACCTTGATCGAGCCGGCATTGGCGCGAACGAAGCCGGCCAGGATCATCAGCAGCGTCGTCTTGCCGGAGCCCGAGGGCCCAAGCAGCGTCAGGAATTCGCCGGCGGCGACATCGAGCGAAAGATCACGCAGCACGGAGACGCCGCCGAACCTCTTTTCGATGCCGCTTATGCCGATGGGAAGCGCGGTCGGCGCGATGGACAAGAGCATCTCCCTGGCTCCGATACATTGACGCGGAAGCGAGCGAGGCGGCAGCTGAGCGCCACCTCGATTTTGTTGTTACGCAATCCCGGACGGAAAACCGCTACGCACTTTTCCTGGAATTGCTTGCCCGCTTATTGCTGGATCAGGTTGTTGAACTTCTCGGTCGCGTCGACGAGGTTGTCACGCCAGAATTCGGGATCCTGGAGCACCTGCTTCTTGACGTTTGCCGGCGCCGAGTTGATGTCCCTGATGCGGTCCTGCGGGATCTTGCCTGTCTCGAAGGCCTTCTCGTTGGCCGGGCCGTTGTCGACATAGAGCGGCAGATTGGCCTGGAGCTCGGGGCTGACGAATTTGGCCAGCGCCTTCATGGCGAGGTCCTTGTTCTTCGAACCCTTCGGGATGACCATGCAGTCCGCGGTCAGCACGCCCTGGTCGAAGGAGAAGCTGACCGGCGCGCCTTCTTTCTTCAAGGTGCCGGCGCGGCCGTTCCAGATGCTCGCCATATCGACCTCGCCGTCCTTGACGAGCTGCATGGCCTGCGCGCCGGAGGTCCACCAGGCATCGATATGGCCCTTGACCTTGTCGACGGATTGCAGCGCGCCGTCGATGTCGACCGGATAGACCTTGTCGATCGGGATGCCCTTGGCGAGTGCGGCGACGCTCAGCGTCTCCGTCGCCTGGCTGCCGGACAGTGCGCGACGTCCAGGGAATTTTTCGACGTCCCAGAAATCGGCCCAGGTCTTCGGCCCCTTGTCGCCGAAAACATCCGTGCGGTAGATCAGCACGACGGAGGTGTAGGAGATGCCGACCCAGTCGTCATGGACGAGCTTCGGGTTGATGCCGCTCTTGTCGATGACGCTGTAGTCGAGCTTCTCGAACAGGCCCTCCTTGGAGCCCCGCGCGCATTCATCGGCGCCGAGTTCGGTGACGTCCCATTTGACGGCGTTGCCGGTGACCTGCAGGCGCACGTCATCGAGGCCGTTGGTGGTGTCCTGCTTGATGGTGATGCCGAGTTCCTTGGCCGTCGGATCGAAGAAGGCCTTGGTCTGCGCGTCCTGATAGGTGCCGCCCCAGGAGGCGACAGTGATGGTGTCGGCGGCCGAGGCCGGAACGGCGACCGAGGCCAGCAGGCCGGCGATAGCCAGGCCATGAATACAAAGTTTCTTCGTCATTTTCGCTTCTCCAACCGGTGTTCCCGTTATCATTGATTTGGTATGCGAATTTGTATACAATTTTGAGTGTAATTCGCCGGATGCCGATGTCAACAAGGGTCGTCGCGTTTTTTGGCGATAGGGAAACAAGGCAGTTTGCAGCGGCTGTTCCTCGCGAACAGCCTGTTTCAAGCAGGAGCCAAAAGGCACTAGACTGCGAATCCATGACAGACGGTGAGAGGCGGGACGGTTGAGCAAGGAGAAGAAGGACACGCTGCGCGATTCGGTCTTCGGGTCGCTCAAGGCGCTGATCATCACAGGGCAGCTTCCGCCGGGCGCACGCGTGACGGAGAGCGAAATCGCCGAGCGGCTGAAGGTCAGCCGCACGCCGGTGCGCGAGGCCTTCAACCGGCTCGAGCGCGACGGCCTGGTGATCGGCCGCCCACGCCAGGGCTATATCGTCGCCGAGTTCAACCTGACCATGTTCCGCGAAGCCTTCGACATTCGCGAATTGCTCGACGGGCGCGCGACCGAGCTGGCGGCGGCCAACGCCACCGCCGCCGACAAGGCGCGGCTGCGCCACATGCTTGCCGAATGCGAGCGGCTGGCGGCGATCCCCGAGCGCAGCACCAGGGAAAAATTCGAGGAGCTGCAAGTCGGCATCGACCTGCACCGGGTGATCGCCGAGATCAGCGGCAACGAGATGCTGCACGGCATGCTCTGCGGTATCCTCGACAAGTGCCAGCAATATGTCTGGACGGAGCTGTTGTGGCTGGACGAGTGGAAGCTCACCCGCGAGGAACACACCGGCATCGTCGATGCGATCTGCGACGGGGATGTTGCCTTGGCTGGCGAGCGCGCCCGCGCGCATGTGCGCGGATCGCGCGAAAACATCCTGCGCCTGCTGCAGGCCAAGTCCGACTATCAGGGATTTTTCGCCAAGGCGTCGTGATAGCCCGACGCGTTGCCGCGCCGGGCCGGAAATCGATCAGGCGCCGTAGCCGATGATGCCCTTGACCTCGAGGAAGTCGTGGATCGCCCAATCGGCATACTCGCGGCCGTTGCCGGACTGCTTGTAACCGCCGAAGGGCGCGAACGTGTCCCATTCCGGATAGTTGATCGACACCTGGCCCGCGCGCAGTTGGGCTGCGACTTTGCGTGCATGGTCGATATCGCCGGACTGCACATAGGCGGCGAGGCCGTAGACGGTGTCGTTGGCGATCTTCACCGCGTCGTCATCGTCGTCGTAGGAGATGACCGACAGCACCGGGCCGAAGATCTCTTCCTTTTCGATGGTCATGCCGGGCGTGACATGGCCGAACACGGTCGGCCTGACATAGTAGCCGCGGTTAAGGTGTTCCGGCCGGCCGGGGCCGCCGGTGACCAGCGTGGCGCCTTCCTTGATGCCGGCTTCGATCAGCCGCTGGATCTTGTTGAACTGTAGCTCGCTGACGACTGGGCCGAGCTTGGTGTCTTCATTGCGCGGGTCGCCGACATTGTGGGCTTCGGCGGCCCTCTTGGCGATGGCGAGCGCCTCGTCGTGGCGGGCTGCCGGCACCAGCATGCGGGTCGGCGCGTCGCATGACTGGCCGCTGTTGCCGAAACAGCCCTCGACGCCCTTCCTCACCGCCGTTTCGAAATCGGCGTCCGGAAGCACGATGTTGGCCGACTTGCCGCCGAGTTCCTGCGCCACACGCTTGACCGTCTCGGCAGCCGTCTTGGCGACGATGATGCCCGCCCGGGTCGAACCGGTGAAGGAGACCATGTCGACATCGGGATGGCCGGCCATGATCTGGCCGACATCCGGACCCGTGCCGTTGATCATATTGTAGACGCCCTTCGGCGTGCCGGCGGCTTCCATCACTTCGGAAAAGACGATGCCGCTGATCGGCGCGATCTCGGACGGCTTCAGCACGACCGTGCAGCCGGCGGCGATCGCCGGCGCCACCTTGCAGACGATCTGGTTGAGCGGCCAGTTCCACGGCGTGATCAGCGCGCAGACGCCGATCGGTTCCTTGACCACCATGGTCGAGCCGCGCTTTTCGGCGAACTCATAGTCCTCAAGGGCATGAATAGTGGCTTCCATATGCGCGCGGCCGGCCCAGGCCTGCGCCTCGCGCGCCCAGGTGATGGGTGAACCATTTTCCTGACTTACGGCCTGGGCGATGTCCTCGAAGCGTTCGTTGTAGACTTCGAGGATGCGCTTCAGCAGCGTCAGGCGCTCGGCCTTGCTGGTCTGCGAGAAAGACGGGAAGGCGGCCTTGGCGGCGGCGACGGCCCTGTCGACATCGGCCTTCGAGCCGACGGAAATCTTGGTGTAGGCCTCTTCGGTCGACGGGTCGATGACGTCCAATGTCGCCGGGACGGCGGGCGCCACCCATTTGCCGTCGATGAAAAACTTCAGATGATTGCTCACGAAGGGCTCCGTTATCTGGGAATGGAGGAAAGGTTCAGTTGGAGAGCATAGGGCAGTTGGCGCCACGCCGCAGACTGATATGCGCCACATCGCCGACGCTGAATTGAAAACCGTCGGCCCCGCGCGGGGCGTCGATGACGATCGGTGTGCCCTGCCCGAGCTCGGCGTGAAGGCGCAGCGTACGCCCATGGAAGACGACGCCGCTGACCCGCGCCGGCGCGGTACCGTCGGCCGCTTCGCCGGTGACCAGCAGATCTTCCGGGCGAACGCCGACGGTGCGCGTGTCGCCGGCAGCCGGCGTCTCGCCATCGTCGGACGTCGCTTCCAGCGGCAGGTCGCCGGCTGCAAAGCGCAGACGTTCGCCGTCGCGGCCGAGGAAGCGCGACTGCAAGAGGTTCATGGTGCCGATGAAGGAGGCGACGAACTTCGTCGCCGGCCGGTCATAGAGCGTGGCAGGCGGCGCGATCTGCTCGATGCGGCCCTTGTCCATGACGACGATGCGGTCGGAGATCGATAGCGCCTCGGTCTGGTCGTGGGTGACCATGACGAAGGTGGTGCCGAGCCGCGACTGCAGGCGCTTGAGCTCCACCTGCATCTGCTCGCGCAGATGCGCGTCGAGCGCCGACAGCGGCTCGTCGAGCAAAAGCACGCGTGGCTGGCAGACGATGGCACGGGCGAGCGCGACGCGCTGGCGCTGGCCACCGGAGAGTTCCGAGACACGGGCGCGGACCTTATCGGCGAGCCCGACCATGTCGAGCGCCTCGCGCATGCGCTTCGCCTGGTCGGCGCCGGACATTTTGCGCAGCGACAGGCCGAAGCCGACATTGGCCGCCACATCCATATGCGGGAACAGCGCATAGTCCTGGAAGACGGTGTTGACGGGGCGCTCGAAGGGCCTGAGGCCGGTGATGTCGCGGCCATCGAGCAGGACATTGCCGCCGGACGGACTTTCGAAGCCGGCGATGACGCGCAGACTTGTGGTCTTGCCGCAGCCGGAGGGCCCAAGCAGGGTCAGGAATTCGCCTTGGGCGATATCCAGATCGACAGTGTCGAGGCCGACCACGCCGCCTGGGAAAACCTTCGAGACTTTCCGCAGTCGAACGAGCGCGTCAGGCGCCATCGCGCACCTCGGACGGTTTTGTCGTGTTGACCCAGAGGATCTCACAACGCTCGACACCGGGGTTGCGGAAAGCGTGCAGCAGCGTGCTCTTGAAGGCGAAGCTGTCACCGGCCTTCAGCACATAGGTGGTGGCGTCCACCACCAGTTCGACCTCGCCGGTCATCACCAAGCCGAATTCGTGGCCGGCATGGGCGTAGGCTTCCGCAGTGCCGCCGCCGGCCTCGACCGTCACCAGCATGCCGGTGAGCGTCGCCCCCGGCGGTGACAGCAGCGCCTTGGCGATGCCCTCGGATTTGACGGGTATCTGCCGCCGCTTGTCGGCGCGCACGCAATAGAGATCGTTGACCGCCTCGTTGCCGTCGGTGATCAGCGCCGACGGCTCGATGTCGAGCGCGGCGGCCAGCGGCCAGATCACCTTGACGCGCAGCGAGGACATGCCGCGCTCGATCTGGCTGAGTGCGCCGATGGAAATGCCGGCCTTTGCCGCAAGCTCGGCCAGCGACAAATTGCGCTCCAGCCGCAGCGCCCGCACGCGCCGGCCGACGCGGACATCGGCGTCGTCCTTCGGCTTGGCTTCGTCAAGAATGTCCATGCAATCGTCCTCGTTGTCTTCCCTTCTCCCCTTGTGGGAGAAGGTGGATCGGCGCGTTAGCGCCGAGACGGTTGAGGGTGTTCCAGCGAAGTGAGACGTTCGCATTCCCTGGAGCACCCCTCATCCGTCGCCTTCGGCGACACCTTCTCCCACAAGGGGAGAAGGGAAGATCAGGCTCACCCGCCGGCCTTCACTTTCTCGAACATCTTGGCCACATCGTCATTCTGCTTCATCGGGCCGGTGAAGATCGTCGACTTCAGCATCACGTCCGGATCCGCCGGCAGTTGCAGCTTGTCGAGCTCGTCCTTGGACACGCCGGCGAAAGCGGTCGAAAGCGAGCTGCCATAGCCATAGGACTGGATCAGGAACTTGCCCGAATCGGCGTCGAGCCGGCTGTTGATGAAGTCATAGGCGAGATCGACATTCTTGGCATCCTTGAGCATGACGAAGCCGCAGGCCCAGGTCAGCATGCCTTCCTTCGGCTTCATGAACTCGACCGGCACGCCCTGCTTCTTGAGCGAGGTGGCCGACGCGTTCCAGGTCATGGCGGCGACCAGCTGGCCGCTGGCCAGCGCCTGCTCGACCGAGGTCATGTCGGTGGTGTAGCTCGACAGCAGCGGGCGTTGCTCGCGCAGCTTTTGCGCGACCTTGTCCATCTGGTCCGGCGTCATGTCGAAGGGGTTCACGCCGGCCAGCAGCGCTGCGACGATCGGCGTGTCATGTACGGCGTCGATGGTCGCCATGCGGCCGGCATATTGCTTGTCCCACAAAGGTTCCAGCTCGCCTCCGGGTTCTTCACCAGATCGGTGCGGTAGAGGATCGAGGTGTTGCCCCAGTCCCACGGCACCATCCACACCTTGCCGTCGCCGGCCTGCAAATCGGGCAGGTTCTTGAATACCGGGAAGATTGAGTCCCAGTTCTTGATGCGCTTGGTGTCGATCGGCTGCAGCAGCCCTTCCTTGTTCCAGCGCGCCACCTTGTCATAGCAGGGATGCGCGATGTCGGGGCGGAAGCCGGCCTTGACCTTGGTGAAGGCGTCGTCGTCATCGCCGAAGATCGTCGCCTCGACGCCGTCGGGATGCGCGGCAAGGAAACTCTTGTTGAAGTCGGGCAGCTCATAGCCCGACCAGGTGAAATATTGCAGCTTGTCGGCGGCGAAGGCGACTGTCGACGACAGCGCCATGGCCAGCGCCGTGACGCCCGCCAGGGCTCGGCCGGTGATCGATTTCAAGTGGATTGTCATTTTCGTTCTCCTCTTCATTGTTGTGGTCATGCTGAATTACGGCGCGCGGTACCAAGGCCGCGATGACGCAGGATTTCGGCGGAGCCGGCGATGATGAAGGACACGCTGAGGATCACCGTTCCGAGCGCCATGACGGTGGGCAGCGAGCGAGGGAAACGCAGCTGGCTCCAGATGTAGAGCGGCAGCGTCGGCTCGGTGCCGGCCAGGAAGAAGACGACGATGAATTCGTCGAATGAGATCAGGAAAGCCAGCATGAAGGCCGAGATGATGGCAGGCAGGCTGAGCGGCAGCATGACGCGCCGGAATGTCGTCCAGTCGGAAGCGCCGAGATCGAGCGCCGCTTCGCGAATGGTCTTCGGGATGGCGGCGAAACGGCTGCGCATGATCACCACCGTTGTCGGCAGCGCGACGAGGATGTGGCCGAGCACAATCGCAATGCGCGACGGGCCGAGGCCGATGAGATTGATGAGGATCAAGAGCGATATGCCGACGATGACCCCCGGGATCAGGATCGGCAGCCGGGCGATGGCGCTGATCGTCGCGGCAAGCGGCGAGCGGCCGTAAAGGTCCATGTAGGAAACCGTGATGCCGCAGAGCGTCGCGCCGGAGGCAGCGATGAAGCCGATGACCAGGCTGTTGGCCAGGGCGCCGGACAGAGCGGGGTTGCCGTAGAGCGTCCGATACCATTCAAGGGTAAAACCCTGCAACGGGAAGGCCGCCTGAATGGAGTTGTTGAAGGAAAACAGCGGGATCAGCAGAACCGGCAGATAGAGAAAAACCAGGTAGCCAAGCACATAGAGGCCTAGCCAGTGGCCGCCCGTATTGGTGTCGGCGCGCGCGCTCATGTGCGGCTGCCAAATCTGCGGTCGGCACCACGCGCGACCAGCACCACGCACAGGATGACCAGCATGACGCAGACCGAGAGGGCCGCGCCGAACGGCCAGTCATTGGCCTTGCCGAACTGCGACTGGATCAGCGTGCCGATCATGGTGCTGGCGGGGCCGCCGACCATGGCCGGCGTGACATAGTCGCCGACGGTCGGCACGAAGACGACCAGTGCCGCCGCCAGCACGCCCGGCATGGAGTTTGGCAGCACGACGCGGCGGAACGATGTGAAGGGCCGTGCGCCGAGATCGGAAGCGGCTTCGAGCAGCGATTTCGGGATCGTGTCCAGCGCCACGTAGATCGGCAGGATGGCGAAGGGCGCATAGGCATGCGCGAGCGTGACGACCACGGCCGCCGGCGTGTTGAGGAAGGCAAGCGACGGCTGCGACCAGAGGCCGGTCTCGAGGAGGGCCGAGTTCAGCACGCCATTATAGGCAAGCACGATCTTCCAGGCGAAGACGCGCAGCAGATAGCTGGTCCAGAACGGCAGCGTTACCAGGAAAAGCAAAGGTTGCGGCGGCGCCCGGCGTGGAAGGCGAGATAATAGGCGACCGGATAGGCGGTGACGACGGTTGCCAGCGTCACCAGGCCGGCGATGATCAGCGAGCGCAGCGTCACCGTCCAATAGAGCGGGTCGGTGACGACGGTGAGGAAATTCTGAGCCGTCAGCCCAGCGCCGAGCAGCGAGCCGTCATTGCTCCTGAAAGCGAGGAAGACCACCAGGCCGAGCGCGAACAGGATCAGGACGAAGGTGACCAGTCCACCCGGCAGCAGCATGGCAAGGCGGAACACCGGCGAGATGCGGTTTTCCGGCAAGGGCCGTGCTGTGACGATGGTCGACGACATTCAACTGCCTTGGGAAGCGTTCATCGAATTTATGAAATCGACTAATGCTTTTTCATATTCATGAAACTGTCAAGCTGAATCGCGCGGATCGCGGCAGCTTGAACGATCTCAGCGTTCGAACGCGTCGAGCATCCGGTACCAAGTGATAGCAGCGGCGACGCCGATTTGGCGGAAGGCGTGGAACGGGACCGGCCGGATCGGCGACAGCGGGAACGGCAATTGCGTAGCGTCGCCGCTTGCCAGATAGCTTGCCATGCGCTTGCCCAATGCGCTCATCAGGCCGACGCCCCTGCCCTGGCAGCCGACCACGGCAAGCAGGCCTTTCTCCAGCTCATGCAGATGCGGCAAATGATCGGGCGTCATCGCCACGCGGCCGAACCATCGCTTTTCGATCGCGATGCCGGACAGCGCCGGGTAGAGGCGGGCGAGCGCGCGCTCGCAATGCGCCCAGTCCGCGGCGCTGGAAGGCAGCGCCATGCGTCCGCGCCCGCCAAGCACCATGCGGCCATCGGGGCTTTTGCGGTAATAGACCAGGATGCGGCGCGAATCCGAGACGGCCTGGCCGCTGGGCAGGATTTTGGAAGCAAGCTCGGGCGGCAGCGGCGCCGTGGCGATCTGGAAGGAATGCAACGGCACGATCGTCTGCGCGAGACCAGGCCACAGACCGTCGGTATAGGCATTGGTGGCGAGCACGACCGACTTTGCGCGAAGGTCAACGCCTGCCTGCGTTGAAACGCGCCAGACGCCGGCCTCCTTGGCGAGCTTCACCACCTTTTGGTGTTCGGCGATCCTGGCGCCGGCGGAAGTCGCGACGCGCGCCAGTTCAAGCGTGTAGGACAAGGGATCGATGACGCCGGCGCGGCGGTCGAGCCAGCCGCCGAGATAGCCCTTGGCGCCGGTCATTGCCGCGATCTCGGCCTGGTCGAGCAATTTGACATCGGCGCCGCGCGCCCGCCATTGCCGGTCGCGGTTGGCGGCCGCCTTCAGGGCGGTCTCGGTATGCGCGGCCTGGATCCAGCCATTGCGCGTGAACGGCACCGCGAGCTTCTCGTCGCGAATGACATCGAACACGGTATCGGCGGTCGAGGCGGCGAATTGAACAAGGGTCTCGCCGCGCTCCTTGCCGAAATGCTCGAGCAGCCATTCCGGATCGTATTTGAGGCCGGGGATGACCTGGCCGCCATTCAAGCCGGAAGCGCCCTGCCCGATCGCGCCGGCGTCCAATACCTGGACGGACAGACCGGCGCGGGCTGCGTGCAGCGCGGTCGACAGACCCATGAAGCCGCCGCCGACGATGACTACGTCGAACGTGCCTCCGGACGCCAGGTCCGACTGGAATGGCGTGGCTGTTGGCGGCTTCCGCCAGATCGGATCGGAAAAGGCTGTCGGCACGGATCACCTGCGAAATGTCGATGTTCGTGAAAATCCTATTTTTGATTTCACAGATTTGAAAGAGTGCATCGATGGGCCAGCGCGGCAAGGTCTGTAGCGGCAGACGAGCCGGTTGCCGGACGAGGGATAGACGTTTCACCGGAATCCGGGGAAAGTGCCACCGCCAATCGAGAGGACCTGACCATGACCGATCCGACCCGCCTGCCCTCAGACGGCCTTTTCATCGGCCGCGCCAGGACCGGCGCGGCAACCCACCCGCTGGTGGTCACGGTGCGTGACGGTGAGGTCATCGACATCACCTCGACCACGGCGCCGACGGTGCGCGATCTCTGCGAGCTGAAAGATCCGGCCGGCTATGTGCGCGCGGCCAAGGGCAAAGCCATCGGCGCCCTTGCCGACATTGCCGCGAACAGTTTCGAGACCAACCGCGACGCGAAGAAACCGATCCTGCTTTCGCCCGTCGACCTGCAAGCGGTGAAGGCTTCCGGCGTCACCTTCGTCGTCAGCCTGCTCGAGCGCGTCATCGAGGAACAGGCGCGCGGCTCGGCCGAAAAGGCCGACGCCATCCGCGCCGATATCGCCGGACTGATCGGCCATGATTTGTCGAAGCTCAAGCCCGGCTCGCCCGAAGCGATGGAGATCAAGGCGAAGCTGATTTCGCGCGGCGCCTGGTCGCAATATCTGGAAGTTGGCATCGGCTCGGATGCCGAGATCTTCACCAAATGCCAGCCGATGGCCTCGGTCGGCTTCGGCGCCGATGTCGGCCTGCATCCAGTCTCGACCTGGAACAATCCGGAGCCGGAGATCGCCATGATCGCCGACAGTTCGGGCCGCATCGTCGGCGCGACGCTCGGCAACGACGTCAATCTGCGCGATGTCGAGGGACGCTCGGCGCTGCTGCTCGGCAAGGCCAAGGACAACAACGCTTCCGCCGCGCTCGGTCCATTCATCCGGCTGTTCGACGAGACCTTTTCCATTGCGGACGTGAAGCGCGCAACGGTGCGGCTCAGCGTCGAGGGCGAAGATGGGTTCTCGCTGGAGGGCGCAAGCTCGATGGCGGAAATCAGCCGCTCGCCGGAAGAGCTGGTCAAGGCCGCAATGGGGCCGCATCACCAGTATCCGGACGGGCTGGCGCTCTATCTCGGCACCATGTTCGTGCCCTCGAAGGATCGCGGTGAGAAAGGCAAGGGTTTTACCCACAAGGTCGGCGACATCGTCACCATCTCGTCGGAAAAACTCGGCGCGCTCACCAACCGCGTGCGGCTGTCGCCGGACTGCCCGCACTGGACCTATGGCGCCAGCCACCTCATGCGCGACCTCGCGAGAGCCGGCCTCCTCTAGC
Organism: Mesorhizobium sp. ORM8.1; assembly: GCF_053005525.2. NCBI lineage: Bacteria > Pseudomonadati > Pseudomonadota > Alphaproteobacteria > Hyphomicrobiales > Phyllobacteriaceae > Mesorhizobium > Mesorhizobium sp. ORM8.1. The sequence continues at coordinate 1,908,498 of NZ_CM132600.1, forward strand.
GACGACCGCCATCAACACAATTTTATAGAAATACCGGTGACTGCGGCCGCAATCCGCTCCAAGATCGCAGCACCCGCTTCGGCTACCGGGTGCAAGCGACCGGCGGCAATCCCGAGGCCGCCGCCCATGCCGGCATCGCCACAGGCAAGGCGCGGCTGACCGTGCTGGCGCTGATGGGCGCGATCGCCGGACTGGCGGGCATCATCCGTCTCGGCGCGCAGGGCTCGGTCGCCGCCGCCGACGGCAACGGCGTTGCGCTTCTCGCCATCGCGGCGGCGCTGCTCGGCGGCACGCGGCTGTCGGGCGGCCACGGCAGCGCCATAGGCGCGCTGCTGGTCCAAGTGGTGCTGGGCGGCATGGCGCTGCTCGGCATCGATGCCGCATGGATCAGTTCCGCGATCGGCGCTCTTGGTGTTGGCGCTGGCGGCGGACCGGCTCGGCAGGATCTGGCGCGCCCGCCGCGCCGAGCGCCGGCGGGCAGGCCAGCGCGGTTAGGCCCGACCTCACAAATATCACGCAACTGATGCAATCTGATGGGATTGCTGATGGCGTGCGCGGCTGCGCCAACATCCATTGGCGATGGAGGCTTGCCATCGCCTGAAAAAGGGAATGCTCTAGACGTTCCGGTCGGTGCTGGCAGGAGGCGCGGTCTCTCGGCCGCGTCGCGCTGACTTGGAACTGGTTTCAACATGGGAGGAAATCGAATGCTTTCGAGGCTAAGACTGCTTGTGCTTGGCTTGATCGTGGCGCTCGCCATTCCGGCGGCGGCACAGGCCAAGACGTTCTACTGGATTTCGCATGGCGGGCCGGCCGACCCGGTCTGGACCTACTTCCTGGCCGGAGCCAAGCAATGGGCCAAGGACACCGGCAACACCGTCAACACCTCGTTCCACAATGGCGACGTGGCTTCGCAACAGGAGGCTGTGCGCGCCGCGATCTCGGCCAAGGCCGACGGCATCGCCACCACCAGCCCCGATCCGGGCAGCCTGATCGAGATCGTCAAGGAGGCGCGTGCCGCCAATATCCCGATCATCAACTTCAACACGCCCGATCCGAAGGCCGACTTCAACGCCTATGTCGGCGGCGACAACGTCACCTTCGGCAAGCACTGGGCGCAGTATCTGGTCGACAAGGGCCTGGTGAAAAAGGGCGACTTCGTCTGGATGCCGGTCGAGATCCCGGGCGCCACCTATGGCGTGCAGGAAGAAGAAGGCATCAAGAGCGTGTTCGGCCCGGCCGGCATCGCCTATGAGGTGACCGAAGCCACGCTCGACCAGGCCGAAGCGATCAACCGAATGGTCGATTACCTGACCGCGCATAAGGGCAAGGTGAAGGCGATCATCGGCCTCGGCGACCTCGTCACCGGCTCGATCAAGCGCGTCTTCGACCAGGCCGGCATCAAGCCGGGCGAAATCCCGGTCGTCGGCTGGGGCAACTCGCTCGACACCACCCAGGAAGTGCTGAACGGCTACGTCAACGCCGGTCAGTGGCAGGACCCGCAGGCGACCAGCTATGTCGCGCTTTCGCTGGCCAACATGGCCGCCAGCGGCATTCCTCCGGGCTTCAACGTCATCACCGGCGCGCTCTACGAGAAGGACACCGCCGGCGTCTACGACAAGATCCTGTCCGGCAAATAATCCCTGAACCCGACGGTCGCGACTAGAAAAGTCGCGACCGTTTTCCTGTCCTGTCGCGCCGCATCGGGTGGCCGGCCCTCATGTCGCGGGTCCAATGGAAAACCGTTCCTTCATCCAACGTCTGATCGGGCGGCCGGAATTCGGCCCGCTGGTGCTGCTCGTCGTCGAGCTTGTCGTCTTCTGGGGCATCAACCCGGACTTCCTGTCGCCGCAGAACATCTCCAACATCCTGGCCTTCACCGTCGAGCTCGGGCTGATCGCGCTGGCGATGACCTTGCTGATGACCTCAGGCGAATTCGACCTCTCGGTCGGCTCGCTGTTCGGCTTTTCGCCGGTGCTGATGTGGACGCTCTACAACAGCGGCCTCACCTCGCTGGAGGTTGGCCTGCTCATCGCGCTGGTGGTCGCCGCCTTCATCGGGCTGGTCAACGGCTGGTTCGTCACGCAACTCAAGATCCCGTCCTTCCTGGTGACGCTCGGCATGTTGTTGGTCGTGCGCGGCACGGCGCTGTTCGTCACCGACGGTTTCCCGCAGCGCACCTGGAGCGCGGAAGGCAGCTGGCTGGCGAACATCCTGGTCGGTGACTTCTATGTCGGACCGTTCCGCGTCTATGCCTCGCTGTTCTGGTTCATCGGTGCCGCGATCGTGCTCGGCTACGTGCTGACGCAGAGCCGGGTCGGCAACTGGATCCAGGCAGCCGGCGGCAATCCTAGTGCCGCCCGCGCGCGCGGCGTCAACGTCAACGGCGTCAAGGTCGGCTTGTTCATCCTGTCGGCGGTGATGGCCTCGCTTGCCGGCGTCATCTCGTCGTTGCGTACCTCGGCCGCCAACCCCAACAGCGGCACCGGCTACGAGCTCGAGGTCATCGCCATGGTGGTGATCGGCGGCACGGCGTTGACCGGCGGGCGCGGCACGATCATCGGCACGGTGCTCGGCATCCTGATCCTGCGCGTCATGCGCAACGGCATCGTGCTGATCGGCGTGCCCGGGCTTGCCTACAACATCTTCATCGGCGCCATCATCCTCGGCATGATGGCGCTGCACTCATGGCTCGAACGCCGGCACCAGGCAGGAACTTGAACCATGGCTGAGCCGCTTATCCGCATGACAGACATCCGCAAGTCCTATGGGCGCGTGCAGGCGCTGGTGGACGCCAACTTCCACGTCAACGAGAAGGAGATCGTCGGCCTGCTCGGCGACAACGGCGCCGGCAAATCGACACTGATCAAGGTGCTGTCGGGCGCCGTGCCGTTGACCAGCGGCGACATCTTCATCCGCGGCAAGAAGGTGACGCTGCGCTCGACCAGCGACGCCATCGCGCATGGCATCGAGACGATCTATCAGGACTCGGCGCTGGTCACGCAGCTGTCGATCGCGCGCAACCTGTTCCTCGGACGCGAGCCGATCAAGTCGCCGCGCTTCTTGAACCGCATGGACCAGGAGGCGATGAACACGGTGGCGCGCGATCTGCTGAGGCAGGTCGGCATCACCAAGAACATCCCGCCGACGACGCCGATCGGCTCGCTGTCCGGCGGCGAGCGGCAGGCGGTGGCCATCGCGCGGGCCATGCATTTCGACAGCGACCTCATCATCCTCGACGAGCCGACCAACAATCTCGGCGTCGCCGAAACCCAAGGCGTGCTGAGCTTCGTGCGCGGCGCGCGCGATTCCGGTCATTCCTGCATCTTCATCGCCCACAACATCCACCATGTCTTCCAGGTGGTCGACCGCATCGTGGTGATGCGCCGGGGCAAGGTGGTGGCCGACGACATCGACCCGAAAAAGACCACCGTCGCCGAGGTCGAGCGCGTCATCACTGGGATGTCGGACAAGGAAATCCGCGATGCGATTACCGACGGCCCGCCATCGCATGGCTGATTTCGGCTGACACGGACTTGCATCCGATCCTATGACTGGACCCATGAAAGCCACCGTAGCCGACATCGCCAGAAGCTGCGGCCTGTCGACCGCGACTGTCGACCGGGTGCTGAACAACCGGCCAGGCGCAAGTGCCGCCAACCGGCAGCGCGTGATGGAGGCGGCCAAGCAGCTCGGCTACCTGCCGACGCTCGACCAGGTGGTGCTGCCGTCGAAGCCGGCGCATCTGGAGTTTTTCCTGCCGATCGGCAGCAATGCCTTCATGGCCGACCTTGCCGGCCATATCGAGGACTACGCCGCACGCCTGCCGCTCGTCGCCTCCTGCCGCATTCATAATCTTGCCGGCATCTCGCCCGGCGCGCTGCAGAGCGCGGTCGAGAACCTCTCGCTGAAGGCCAATGGCGTCGGCGTCATCGCCGTCGATCATCCGCGCACGCGCAACATACTGCGCGAGCTTGTCGAGGCTGGGATCAGGCTGGTGACGCTGGTCTCCGATGTGCCGGCAGCACCGCGCTCGGCCTATGTCGGCATCGACAACCGCGTGGCGGGCCGCACCGCGGCGCTGCTGATGGGTCGCTTCCTCGGCGGCCGCACAGGACATCTGGCGATGGTGGTGGGCTCGCGTTCCTATCGCGGCCACGAGGAGCGCGAGATGGGTTTCCGCTCGGTGCTCAGCGAGGAGTTTCCCAACCTCACCGTCTCAAGTGCCGCCGAGAGTAATGACGAGCCGGACGCCTGCTACCGCGCGACCATGCAGGCGCTGCACAACGAACCGGAGCTGCTCGGCGTTTATTGCGTCGGCGGCGGGCGCTCGGGCGTCGCCAAGGCGCTGCTCGAGGCCAAGCCGCGCAAGAAGCCGGTCTTCATCTGCCACGACCTGACCAAGGAAACGCGGCGCTATCTCGTCGACGACCTTGCCGATGTCGTCATCGACCAGAATGCGCGGCTGATCGCCGAGCAATCGGTGATCCGCCTGCTCGGCTCGATCGCCTCATCGGCGCCTTACCTGACGAAGAAATTCATCGAGCCGCGGCTGATCTTCAAGGAGAACGTGCCGGTGCAGTAGGACTTCGTGTCAAAGAGCATGATGTTGTCCGAAAACCGCTTTCACACTTTCGTCATCATGCCCTACCCGGGCGCCAAACGCGGTTCTTCCTATTTGTCAGACGATTGATCCCGCAATTCTGCACAGCAGCTATGCACGTTTCGCAATTGCCGAATCATTGGGCAACTCGTATTTGTCTTCGTGTCGGCCGTCTCCTCCTCCCAGATGTGATGCCGACGCTGAGTGCGGTACACCTCCTCCCGTGCCGCATTCGAAATCAAGCCCGCTGCCACCTCCTCCCGGCAGCGGGCTTTTTCTTTGCCCGATTGGATGCGGCGTCAGCCCCTCACCCAGATTGCCAAGTCGAATTGCTTTGCAATTCGGGCAATCCGACCTCTCCCCTCGGGGAGAGGAGACGGTCAGCGCCGGCGTTATTTCTTCTCCCTCAGGGAGAAGGTGGCCCGTAGGGCCAGATGAGGGGAGGCGCGCCTTAGCGCGCCCGGAATGAGGCAATCAGGCCCTCGGCCATGCGCACGAACTGCGCGCTCGGGCCTTCGGCGCCGACGCTTTGCATCGAGACGCGCGCGCCTTCGTGCAGCAAGGACAGCGTATCGGCAAGCAGCTCGGCCTGGCCAATGCCGGCGTCACGGCAAAGCGTAACCAGCCTTGCGCGCTGGGCTTCCTTCAATTCCTTGATGACGCGCCTGGCCGGATGGTCGGTCTCGCTGAGCTCGACAGCGGCATTGGCCATGTCGCAGCCGCGGCTGTCGGCGTTCAGCATTTCCGAAGCCTTTTGAACCCAGGCATGCAATTGGGCGAGCTTGTCGCCGGGGTGCCTTGCCTCGAACTCGTCCCACATCCTCGAACCCTTCGCCGCCGTGGCGCGCAGGCATTCGATGATCAGCTCGTCCTTGGATCTCGAAGTGACGGTAAAGCGTCATCTTGTTGGTGCCGGCAGCCTCGGTGATGGCGTCGACGCCCACACCCTTGATGCCGTGCTTGTGAAACATGTCCTGAGCCGTCTCCAGGATCCGGTCCCGAGGACGGGAACGCTCCGCGACGCCGTCAGTCATCATGATCTCCTTTCGTCGTTTCCAAAAAAACCCGGGGTCACCTCTTGACTAGGGTGTTACCGGTCTGTAACTTCCAGCATGTTACTTACTGGTAACACCTATATCACTCTCCGTCAAACGACAAGGCACACCGATAGCCCTGCCAGAGTGAAATAGGACAGAAAACCAGCCTGTCATGCGGCTTCGGCCGGTGAAGAATGAGAAAAACGGCCTGCGATCAACCGATGCGGGCCGCAAGCAAGGAGCCGCTCCTATGCAAAAGCGCAAAGACCTGACGATCGACGAAGCCATCCGGGATCCGATGATCCGGCTGGTGATGAAGGCGGACGGGGTTGACCCCAAGGCCTTCGAACGGATGCTGCGCAAGCGCGCGGCGGAGCAGATACCGGGCGAGATCCCGCCATCCTTCCTGGAGGATTCCGGCTCAGGCCGGGCCCGGCGCTCGCGCCATTCGGCAAGACCGTTCGGCGAGGCTTCCGCGTCATGGTAAACTTTTTCATCCATCGTCCGATCTTCGCCTCGGCGATCGCCATCATCATGGTGCTCGCCGGGACGATTTGTTATTTCCTTTTGCCGGTTTCGCAGTTTCCCGACATCACGCCGCCGCAGGTCGTGGTCAGCGCGCACTATCCGGGCGCCAGCGCGCAGGTGGTCGCCGATACGGTGACGACGCCGCTGGAGCAGCAGATCAACGGCGTGCAAGGCATGACCTACATGTCGTCGACGAGCTCCAATGACGGCTCCTCGACCATCACCATCACCTTCGATGTCGGCTATTCGCTCAGCACAGCTGCCGTCGACGTCCAGAACCGCGTCTCGCAAGCCGCCTCGTCGCTGCCGGCGATCGTCAATCAGGGCGGCGTGACGATCAAGAAGCAGAACCCGAATTTCGTCCTCATCGTCAACCTGACCTCGCCCGACAGTTCGGTCGATCCGGTGGCGCTGAGCAACCTTGCCTATCTGCAGATCGTCGATCCGTTGAAGCGCCTGCAAGGCGTCGGCGACGTGCAGATTTTCGGCGAGCGGCGCTATTCGATGCGCGTCTGGCTCGATCCGGACAAACTGGCCAATCTCGGCATCACCGCCGTCGACGTCCAGAACGCCATCTCGGAACAGAACGTCCAGGTGGCGGCGGGCAAGATCGGCCAGTCGCCGGCGCCCGCCGGCACCGCCTTCGAGATGCAGGTCAACGCCGTCGGCCGCCTGAGCGACCCGAAGGAGTTCGGCGACATCGTCGTGCGCGCCAACACCGACACCGGCTCGCTGGTGCGGCTGCGCGACGTCGCGCGTATCGAGCTCGGCGCGCTGCAATATTCGTCGTCGGCCTTCTTCGGCAAGGACCCGACCGTCGTGCTCGCCGTCTACCAGATGCCCGGTTCCAACGCGCTCGATCTGCAGCAGCGCGTCAAGGACAAGATGCAGGAGCTGTCGACCCGTTTCCCCAAGGGCGTCTCCTACGCCATGCATTACGACACAACGCGCTTCGTATCGGCCTCGATGCATGACGTGCTGATCACGCTCGGCGAAGCCCTGGTGCTGGTCGTGGCCGTGGTGTTCATCTTCCTGCAGAGCTGGCGCACGACGATCATCCCGACCATCGCCATCCCGGTGTCGCTGGTGGCGACGATGGTCGTCATGGAGATGCTCGGCTTCTCGCTCAACATGCTGTCCCTGCTCGGCATGGTGCTGGCCATCGGCCTCGTCGTCGACGACGCCATCGTGGTTGTGGAAAATGTCGAGCGACAATTGGAGGCGGGCCTCAAACCGCTGGCGGCGACCAGAGCCGCGATGGCTGAAGTCACCGGCCCGATCATCGCCACCACCGCGGTGCTGATGGCGGTGTTCGTGCCCGTCGCCTTCATTCCAGGCGTCTCCGGCAAGCTCTACAACCAGTTCGCGCTGACGGTGGCGATTTCTGTCGGCATCTCGGCCTTCAACTCGCTGACGCTGAGCCCAGCGCTGAGTGCCGCCTTCCTGCGCCATGGCGGCGCGACGCAGTTCGCGCCGTTCCGCTGGTTCAACACGGGCTTCGACAAACTGTCGCATGCCTATGCTCATGGCGTGCGCATCCTCATCCGGCTGCGCTGGATCATGCTCGGCCTGTTCGCGGCAGGCCTGGTCGCCACCTACTTCGTCTGGCAGAAGCTGCCATCGACCTTCCTACCAGTCGAGGACCAAGGCTACTTCTTCGTCGTCATCCAGCTGCCTGATGGCGCTTCGCTGGAGCGCACCGACGCGGTGGCTCAGAAGGCGCGCGACATATTGCAGGCGACGCCCGGTGTCGACATTGTCGGCTCGATCAGCGGCCTGAACTTCCTGACCAGTGCTGCGCAATCGAACTCGGCGGTCGAGTTCGCCATCCTGAAGCCGTGGGAGCAGCGCGGCCCCGACCAGAGCGCATCGAAGCTCGTCGCCGACGTGCGCGGCAAGCTGATGCAGATTCCGGAAGCCTTCGCGCTGTCCTTCGATCCGCCTTCCATCCCGGGTATCGGCACCACGGGCGGCTTCGAATTCGTCGTCGAGGATCTGACCGGGCGCGGCAGCGTGGCTCTCAACGACGCGACGCAAGCCGTGATCGCCGAGGCACGCAAGCAGCCGGAGATCAATCCGCAACAGTTGTTCTCGCCGTTCTCGACCTCGACGCCGCAGCTCAACTACGACCTCGACCGCAGCAAGGCCAAACTGCTCGGCCTCAACCTGCCCGACGTCTTCAACACGCTGCAGATCTATCTCGGCTCGCTCTACGTGAACGACTTCAACCTGTTTGGCCGTACCTTCCGGGTGACCATCCAGGCCGACAAGGATGCACGTGCAGGCGTGGCCGACATCTCGCGGCTCTATGTGCGCAACGCGTCTGGCGGCATGGTGCCGCTCTCGACGTTGGGCAAGCTGGTGCCGTTCGTCGGTCCGGAAACCGTGCCGCACTACAACAACAACGCATCGGCCTCGATCAATGGCGGCGCCGCACCGGGCTTCTCTTCGGGACAGGCGGTCGCTGCCATGGAACGCGCGGCTGCCACCGCGCTGCCCAGGGATTTCGGTTTCGAATGGACCGGCATCACCTTCCAGGAGCTCAAGGCAGGATCGATCGCGTCGGTCGTCTTCGGCCTCGCCATCGTCTTCGTCTTCCTGATCCTGGCGATGCAGTATGAGAGCTGGGCGATGCCGTTCATGGTGCTGCTGGCGGTGCCGCTCGCCTTGTTCGGCGCCTTCGTGGCCTTGCTGGTGCGCGGCATGCAGATCGACGTCTACTCGCAGATCGGCTTCGTCATGCTGATTGGCCTGGCGGCCAAGAACGCGATCCTGATCGTCGAGTTCGCAAGACGGCGTCGCGAGGAAGGCCTGACCATCGTCGAAGCGGCGATGGAAGCCGCGCGGCTCAGGCTGCGGCCGATCCTGATGACGGCTTTCGCCTTCATCCTCGGCGTGCTGCCGCTGATGTTCGCGACGGGCGCTGGCGCTGCCAGCCGCCAGTCGATCGGCACCACCGTCTTTGGCGGCATGGTGGCGGCGACGGTGCTGTCGCTGGTCTTCGTGCCGGTCTTCTACGCGGTCATCGAAAAGCTGCGCGAACGGCGCGGCGAAAAGGAACCGGCCAAGGGACACCACGACGCCCCTGAGCAAGAAGAAATTGAACCGACCGCCGAGCCGGCGCTTCAGCCGCTCGCCCAGGCGGCCGAATAGGATTGGAGAACGATTATGCGTAGATGGAAAATAGCTTTAGGCGCCGCCGTGGCGGTAGGCGCGGCCTCGGTGGCAAGCGTTCACCTGTTGAACCCGGGCTACCTCGGTAGCGGCACGGCGGGCGCCGCACCGGCGCCGGCGGCCTTTGTCATGCCGGTGCCGGTGGTCAATGTCGTCAAGAAGACGCTGCCGATCTATCTCGACTACGCCGCGCGTGTCGAATCGATCCGCAGCATCACGCTGCAGGCGCGCGTGCCGGGCTATCTGCAGGAGCAGACCGCCGCCGACGGCAGCGACGTCAGCCAGGGTGACCTGCTCTACCGGATCGCGCCACAGGATTATCAAGCGGCGCTCGACCAGGCGCAGGCGCAAGTGCAGCGCGACACCGCGACGCTTGACTACGCCCGCTCCAATCTCGGCCGCGGCACCGACCTTGCCAAGGCCGGCTACCTCGACAAGGACAGCTTCGACCAGCGCACCAGCACCTTGCGCACGGCGCAAGCTGCCCTTGCCGTCGACCAGGCGGCGGTGCGGACGGCCGAGCTCAATCTCGGTTATGCCGAAATCAAGGCGCCGTTCAACGGCCGCATCGGCCGCAACCAGGCCTCGATCGGCACGCTGGTCAGCGTCGCCGGCACGGTGCTCAACACGCTGGTGCAGCTCGACCCGATCTATGTGACCTTCAACCCGAGCGAGACCGATCTCATCCAGATCGCTCAGGCAAAGGCCGCCGGTCCGATCGCCGTCGATGTGCTCTTGCCCGGCGAGACGGTGCCAAGCCAGAAGGGCCAGCTCACCTTCATCGACAACACGATCGACCATTCGACCGGCACCATCACGGCTCGGGCCACCATCGGCAACGCCAAGTTCACGCTGCTGCCTGGGCAATATGTGCGCGTGCGCCTGCATGTGAAGGAGCAGCCCAACACGCTGATGGTGCCGCAGGTGGCGCTCGGTTCCAGCCAGCTCGGCAAGTACCTCTACGTGCTGGGCAAGGGCAACACCGTCGACCAGAAGCTGGTGTCGCTTGGGCCCACCGATGGCGACCTCGTTTCCGTGACCTCCGGCATCTCCGAGACCGACCAGGTGATCACGGGCAATTTGCAGAAGATCGGACCAGGAATGCCGGTTTCTCCTTGCCGCAACCGAAACCGGCCAGCTGATTCCCCCATCAGACCCGGTCCGACGGCGCCCTCGGCTCCCACGCCTAGGGCGCCGTTTTGCTTATGTGGGCCCATGCAATTCCAGGCACCGCCTATGTGTTCCCGGGATTGCCGCCAAGCAGTTCGACCAGCCCGGCAATATCCACGCGTTCGGCCTTGGCCAGCAGCATGAAGGCGCAATAGGGCTGGCCGAGGCGTACCGAAACGGGCGACAAGGCGACCAGGCTGCCCGCTTCGAGGTCCGCGCCGGCCATGATCCGCTGGCCAAGCGCTATGCCTAAGCCCAACCTTGCCGCGCCGATCGCCAGGCTGGAAAGCCCGACACGCCGGCCATGCGAGGGATCGGGCGCGCGATTGCCACCGGCGGCCGCGAACCAGTCCGCCCAGCTCGGATGCGAGGCATAGTTCGGTCCCCAATTGGTGTGGATGAAATGGCTCTCATGCACGTCAGCCAGGCTGGAGGCTGCGTTGCCATGGCGCTTCCAGAATTCAGGCGCCGCGACCGGCAGCACCTCGTCATGGACGAGCCTGACCATCTTCAGCGCCGGATAGTGATAGTCGCCATAGGAGATGCGCAAGTCGATGTTCTGGCGCACGACGTCGACCGGATCGTCCTCGACACGGACATCGATCGCCATATGGGGAAAGCTGTCGAGCAGCACGGCCAGGCGCGGCGCCAGCCATAGCTCGGCCAGCGAGAACGGCACGCTGACGACCAGGCGCGTCCGCAAGCCGCCTTCCTGCATGCGCCGGCCGACCGCCGCGATCTCGCCGAGCGCGCGGGCCGTCTGCGGATAGATGGCATGGCCGGCATCTGTCAGCGCGATGCGGTTGCCGTTGCGCACAAAAAGCTGTTTGCCGAACCAGTCCTCCAGATTGCGGATCTGCTGGCTGACGGCGGCCGACGACACGCCGAGCTCGGTGGCGGCGAGCGTGAAGGAGCCGGTGCGCGCGGCGACTTCGAAAGTCCGCATCGCGTTCAGCGGCGGAAGTCTTTCCATCTTAGCCTCCCCAAGTTTTCCTTAGGCAAGCCTAACAATTTTCTGCGTTGAGAGAAAGATTTCCTTGCTGTCTAGTGTCTTAGGATTTCACGAGGACATGACGATGAAAGACATTCTCGATCTCGACCGCTACCCGCTCGACCGTGAGGGCAGCCGCGAACGGACACGCCTGGTGGAGGACTGCAAGGCCGCGCTGAAAGAGCACGGCATGTTCAATCTCGAAGGTTTCCTACGCCCAGGCATCGCCGAGAAGGCCGTCGCCGAGATCCGGCCGGTGATGGACACGAACTCGCATGTGCACAAACGCATGCACAACATCTACTTCAAGCCGTCGATCCCGGAACTCGCGCCGGAGCATCCAGCGCTGCGCAAGGTGGAGACGATCAGCCACACCGTCTGCGCCGACCAGATTCCCGGCAGCACCGTTCTTTCGATCTATGAATACGAACCGCTGGTCCGCTTCCTGGCCGCGACGATGGGCAAGCCTCAGCTGCATGTCATGCAGGATCCCCTCGCCCGCGCCAACGTCATGGGTTATCGGGCCGGCGAAGCTCTCAACTGGCACTTCGATCGTTCGGAATTCACCACGACGCTTTTGCTGCAGGCGCCCGAGCGCGGCGGCGATTTCGAATACCGCACCGACCTGCGCTCGGACAGCGACCCAAACTATGACGGCGTGGCAAAACTGCTCGAAGCGCGCGACCCAGAGGCGAAAATCCTGCGCATCAAGGCCGGTACCCTGAACGTCTTCCGCGGCAAGAACACCGCCCATCGGGTCACCACCGTCGAGGGTGACCGCGAACGCATGATCGCGGTCTTCTCCTACTATGAACGCCCAGGCGTCATGTTCAGCGACGAAGAACGGATCGGTTTCTACGGCCGTGCCGCATAAAGGCGCAGCGAAAAAATCCTGCAATGCCTACTTGTTAGATTGTCGACAATCTGATTGTCTTGCAGAAGTCCATCTGGGGGTGATGCATGGCAAAGCTGGATTTCAGTCCGATCGCGGACACGACCCGCAGGGCGGAGATCGTCGCCCTGCTGCGGCGCGCGATCCTTACCGGACAGTTGGAGCCGGGCCAGAAGCTCAACGAGCTGCGCATCTCCGAGCAGATGCGGGTGAGCCGCGCGCCGCTGCGCGAGGCCATGCGCGAGCTGGTGCAGGAAGGCATCCTGACCAGCATTCCCTACGCCGGCACTTTCGTCATCGACGTCACCGCCAAGGACATCGTCGATGCCTATTCGCTGAACAAGGTGCTCGATGAGTTCGCCATCGAATTGGCATGGCCGCAGCGCGATCAGCGCTTCTTCGACGAGCTCGACCATCGCCACGAGGCGGTGAAGCAGGCGACGCGCGCGCTGGACACCACGCGCCAGATCGAGACGGCGCTGCAATTGCACGGGCTCATCTACGAATGGGCCGACAATTCAGTGCTTCTGGAAACCTGGCAGCGACTGACCAGCCGGCTGCAGATGTATTTCGCCCTGCATCAGCGCGCCCGCAACGAGGCGGTGCCGGCCCTCGACGTGCACGAGACCTATGTGGCGCTGCTGAAAGGAGCCGACATGAAGGCCACGCAACGTCATGCGCGCGAACATATCGACCTCGATTTCGAAGAGCTTCTCGCCTATGCGCGCAGCTTCGAAAAGCGCGCGTCGAAGGGCCCCTGACCAACATCCTGACAACGGACAGCAAAGTGAAGATCAAGAGCATCAAGGCCTATCATGTCGTGCAGCCCTTCGTGGACGGGCCTTACCGCATGTCCAAGGGGCGGGTCGCCGACTGTTTCGACGCGATGATCGTCGCCATCACGTCGGACAGCGGCGTCACCGGCTGGGGCGAGATGGCGCCGCTCGGCAATTTCTACTCGGCCGCGTTTCCGGCGGGAGCGCGCGCGGGCGTGCCGGAGATCGCGCCGCATCTCATCGGCCAGGACCCGCGCGGCCTCGCAGGCATCGGCCGGCTGATGGACACGGTGTTCAAGGGCCATCCCTACATCAAGTCGGCGCTCGACATGGCGTGCTGGGATCTGGCCGCCCGCGCGGCCGACGTGCCGCTGGTGACCATGCTCGGCGGCCGCGAAAGCGACATGGCGGAGACCTATCGCGTCGTCACCCACGGCACGCTCGACCAGATGTCGGCGCTGGCCAAGAGGATCATCGCCGAGGGCTGTCGCCGCCTGCAGGTCAAGGTCGGCGGCAATGTTCACGACGACATCGAGCGGGTGACGGCTGTCGCTTCGGCCGTGCCGAAAGGCACGGTGATCTTCTGCGACGCCAATGCCGGCTGGACGCCTTACCAGGCGCGTCAGTTCGCCGACGCCACGCGCGGCATCGACTACACGTTCGAGCAGCCCTGCACGACGATTGAGGAGAACATGTCGGTGCGCCGCATGTTGGACAAGCCGATGGTGCTGGACGAGAGCGTCACCTCGCTGGGCGAGATGCTGGAAATCCACCGCAGGGGTGCTGCCGACGGGCTGACGCTGAAGATCTCGCGGCTGGGCGGCGTGACCCAGACGCGGCTGATCCGCGACGTCGCCGTCGATCTTGGCTTCATGATCACCGTCGAGGACACAGGCGGCGCCGAGATCGACACCGCGGCGATGGCGCATCTGTCGCTGTCGACACCGCAGGAGCGCCGGCTGCACGCCATCGCCTTCCATGAATGGGTGACGGTGCGCACGGCCACCAACGCCCCGCCGGTGACAGGCAGCCACATGGGCGTTCCCGACGGCCCCGGCCTCGGCATCGACGTGGACCCGGGCCTGCTCGGCAACCCGTTCTTCGAGATCGGCTCATGAAGATCAAGCGCATCAAGGCAACGCCAATCAACTACCGGCTGGAAGCGCCTTACGTCTGGGTGTTCGGCGAACTCGACGGGTTCTCACCGACCATCGTCGAGGTCGAAACCGAGGACGGGCTTGTCGGCATCGGCGAGGCGCCCACGCCAGGGGCCGCTTCCGTCATCAACGATGTGCTGGCGCCGCGGCTCGCCGGCCGCGACGCCTTCGACATTGCCGGCGCCGAGGAAGTCTGCCTGCCGTTCTGGAGCGGCGTGCAGTCGATCAACGACCGCACCCGCATCATGGCCTTCGGCGCCGTCGAGATGGCGCTGTGGGACCTGCGCGGCAAGGCGTGGAAGCAGCCGCTCTATCAATTGCTCGGCGGCGCGGTGCGCAAGGACATCCCGTTCACCGACTATTTCTCGCTGCGCGGCGACGGCGCCAAGGTGAAGGGCGAGAAAACCCCGGAGGAAGTCGCCGACTATTGCGTCGAACTCAACGAGCGTTACGGCACGACCTTTTTCGAGGGCAAGTTCTCGACGCAGGACCCAAGGGTATCGATGAAGATGGTCGAACTGATCCGCAAAAAACTCGGCGACGAGGCGATGATCCGCATCGATTCCAACCAGGCCTATTCGCTGGCGACCGCCAGGCAGTTGGCGCGGCCGCTGGAGGAGCTAGGCGTGCGTAACTGGGAAGACCCGGTGGCGACATCTGAGGAGATGCGCGAACTGCGCCGCCACACCTCGATCCCGTTTTCGACCCACAACATCGATATCGCCCGCGGCATGGAGCTGAAGGTCCCGGACGCCTTTGTCGGCAACCCGACTGCGCATGGCGGCATCAACCGCATGGTCCGCTTCGTCGGCGCCTGCGAGCATGCCGGCATCGATTACTGGTGCTACAGCGGCGACACCGGCATCGGCAGCGCCTGCTACCTGCATCTGTGCGCAGCGCTTGGCTGGATCAGGGAGCCCAACCAGTCGCTGTTTCGCATGCAGCCGATGGACATCATCGAGGAAGGTCCGTTTTCGCCGAAGAACAATGTCGTGCCGGTGCCGGAGGGACATGGCCTCGGCGTCACGCTATCGCGGGACAGGCTTGCCGCGTGCCATCGCGACTTCGTCGAGAACGGCCCCTGCAACAAATATCACGACCCGGAAAAACCCGGGACCTACCGCAGACTGCCGCTCAATTAGGAGGATGTCGAAAAGCTAGCAGGACTTATCGAGAAAAGGGCGACCATGGGTCGCCTGGCCGACAGACAATTCATCAAGAAAATCTGACCTTTCCGCCTCAACGAGCGGATGGACCAGACAAAACCGCATGCTACAGTCCGGTCAACTGACAAGGGATGAATGCCGGGGACCGGAGAACTCCACGGCGCTCGTCGATTTGAAATGCACTCGCCAACCACAAAAACAGGGGAAAAGGGTTAGACCCATGAAGAACTATCGGATTCTCGATCTTCTCCGCCGCGGCCGCACGCCGCTTGAAAACCATCTCATCGACGGTTTGATCGACGGCCGCATCAGCCGCCGCGAATTCGTCCGCCACGGCAGCCTGCTTGGCCTGTCGCTGCCGTTGCTCGGCCGCATCGGCATGGCCGCCGGCTTCGGCGCGGCGCCTTCGCTGGCGCGAGCCGGCGCGCCGGGCGCCACCATCCGCGTCGGCAGCAGCGTGCCGGCGGCGGCGATCGACCCCGTCACCATCGCCGACGCCGGTGGCCTGCTCGTCATGCAGCAGGTCGCCGAATTCCTGTGCGTCGACGGCCCGGACCTGGTGCTGAAGCCGGCGCTTGCCGAAAGCTGGGCGCCGAACACCGACGGCACGGTGTGGACCTTCAAGCTGCGCAAGGGCGTGAAGTTCCACTCTGGCGGCGAGATGAAGGCCGACGACGTGGTGGCCAGCATCGATCGCCTCGCCGATCCGGCGAATTCGTCCAATGCGCTGTCGGTGTTCACCGGCATCCTGAAGAAGGGCGCCTCGAAGAAGGTCGACGACTATACCGTCGAATTCCATCTCGACGCGCCGAACGGCAACTTCCCCTACATGCTGTCGTCCGACAATTACAACGCCGTCATCATCCCGGCGAGCTACAAGGGCGACTACGAAAAGAGCTTCGACGGCACCGGGCCGTTCAAGATCGAAAAGTACACGGCCAAGGTCGGCGCCTCCTTCGTGCGCAATGACGATTATTGGGGCGAGAAGGCCTTGCCGGACCGCACCGAGTTCACCTTCTTCGCCGACATGCAGCCGCAGATCCTGGCGCTGCAGGGCGGCCAGATCGACATCATCAACCAGATGCCGGTGCTGGCGGGCGTTGCCGTGCTCAACGACCCCAATGTCGACATCATCAGCCTGAAATCGTCCGCGCATCAGCAGTTGCATATGCACTGCGACGAGGGCCCGACGAAGGACGCCCGCGTGCGCCGCGCCATCGCGCTCTGCCTCGACCGCGAGAAACTCGTCGCCGGCCTGATGAAGGGACGCTCGGCGCTCGGCAATGACAGCCCGTTTGCCGCCGTCTACCCTCGACCGACACCAGCGTGCCGCAGCGCAAGCAGGACATTGCCCAGGCCAAGCAGTTGATGGAAGCGGCGGGCGTCGGCCAGGGCTTCAAAATGACGCTCACCACCGAGCGCTATCTGGAAATTCCGGAATACGCGCAGCTCATCCAGAACTGGGTCAAGGAAATCGGCATCGAGCTCGAGCTGAATATCCTCGACCAGGGCGCCTATTACGGCGATGCCGTGTTCGGCAAGTCGAACTGGCTGGACTCGGCGATGGGCATCACCGACTACGGCCATCGCGGCGTGCCCAATGTCTACCTCGCGGCACCGCTGAAGAGCGACGGCACCTGGAACGCCGCCCACTTCAAGAACAAGGACTACGACCAGCTCGCGGCGAGCTATATCGGGGCGCTCGATCTCGAAGCGCAGAAGGCCGACGCCGGCAAGATCCAGAAGCTGCTGCTCGAGGAAACGCCGGTGATCTTCGGCTATTTCTACGACTATCTGACGGCAACGGCGAAAGGCGTGGCCGGCGTGCAGCCCACCGCCATGTCACAGCTGTTCCTGGAGAAAGCGTCGAAAGGCTGAACTGACGCATTGTTGGAGCATGATCCTTTCCGAAAACCGGTGCCCAGTTTTCGGGATCATGCTCAGAAGGGAAAGCCAATCCTCTAACGGCCAGCTCCCGCGCGGAGCTGGCTTCACAAGGAGTCTCAGCCATTCTCTCTTTCCTCGTCCGGCGCCTGGCTTTGTCGCTCGTCACGCTGTTCCTGCTCAGCGTCATGGTGTTCCTCGGCGGCCAGGTGCTGCCGGGCAATGTCGGGCGCGCGATCCTGGGTCCATTCGCCGACCAGCGCGCCGTCGACACGCTCAACCATTCGCTCGGCGTCGACCGGCCGTTGCTCGTCCAATACGGAACATGGATCTGGAAATTCGTGCAGGGCGACATGGGCATGTCCTATGTCTTCCGCGCCCCGGTGGCCCCGTTCGTCATCGATGCCTTGGGCAACTCGTTGAAACTGGCCTTGATCGCATTCGTGCTGGTGGTGCCGATCGGCATCTTCGGCGGCGTCGTCGCCGCGCTCAACCTCAACCGGCCGCTCGACCGCATCATCAGCCTTGGCGGCCTGTCGGTGACGGTGCTGCCCGAATTCGTCACCGGCATCATCCTGATCCTGATCTTCGGGGTCTGGCTGCGCTGGCTGCCGATCGCCGCGACCTGGCCGAAAGGCGCCGGCTTCTTCACCCAGATCTACTATCTGATCCTGCCCTCGCTGCCGCTGTTCCTGGTGCTGTTCGGCTACATCGCCCGCATGGCGCGATCCGGCATGATCGAGGCGCTCGATGCCGACTACACAAGAACCGCCGTGCTGAAGGGCCTGCCGTGGCGCACAGTGATCTGGCGCCACGTGCTGCGCAACGCGCTGTTGCCGACCATCACCGTGATCGCGACGCAGACCGGCTATCTGATCGGCGGCCTGGTCGTGATCGAGACGCTGTTCCGCTACCAGGGCATCGGCTCGCTGATCTTCACCGCCGCGCGCGGCAAGGACTTCCCGATGCTGGAGGCCGGCATCCTGACCATCGGCATCGTCTATTCGGTCGCAACGCTTGCCGCCGACTTCCTCTATTCCGTGCTCAATCCGCGTATCCGACTGGGGGCTGAGCAATGAGCGCCACTGACACGCCCGTCGGTATGCCCGCGGCACCCGACACCACACGGCGCAGCCCCTGGGGCGAGGTGCTGCATTCGCTGTTGCGCTCCCGTACCTTCCTGACCGGTTTCGGCATCGTGCTGTTCTGGGTCATCTGCGCGTTGTTCGGCGAACACCTGGTGCCTTACGATCCGCTCGCCGACGACATCATCAACGCGCTGGCGCCGCCGTCGGCCGAGCATTGGTTCGGCACCGACCAGATTGGACGCGACGTGTTCTCGCGCGTCATCGTCGGCTCGCGCGACATCCTGACGGTGGCGCCGCTCGCCACCATCCTGGCGACGATTGCCGGCACCGCGCTCGGCCTCGTCATCGGCTATTTCCGCGGCATCGTCGACGATATCATCAGCCGCGTGCTGGAAGCCTTCATGGCGATCCCGGTGGTGATCGTCGCGCTGCTTGCCATCGTCGCGCTCGGCACCTCGAAGACGACCGTAATCGTGGTCATTGGTCTCAGCTTCGCGCCGATCATCGCCCGCACAGTACGCTCGGCGGTGCTGGCCGAACGCGAGCTCGACTATGTCGCCGCGGCCAAGCTGCGCCACGAGGGTGCGATGCATACGATGTTCGTCGAGATCCTACCCAATGTCATCCCGCCGATCCTGGTCGAGACGACGGTGCGGCTGGGCTACGCGATCTTCGCGGTGGCGACACTGTCCTTCATGGGCTTCGGCATCCAGCCGCCCTCGCCCGACTGGGGCCTGTCGATCTCCTCGAATTACGGCATGATCGGCGGCGGCTTCTGGTGGACGGTGCTGTTCGATGCGCTGGCGATCGCCTCGCTGGTGATCGGCGTCAACCTGGTGGCCGACGGCGTGCATGGAGCGTTCAATGACTGACAAGAACGCGCTCGAACTGAAGGACCTTTCCGTCGCCTATCGTGTCGGCGGCCGCAACCGCGCGGTGCTGCGCAACGTCAATCTCACCATCGGTGCCGGCGAATCCTACGGGCTGGTCGGCGAATCCGGCTGCGGCAAGTCGACCGTGGCGCTGTCGGTGGTGCGCTACCTGCCGCGTAACGGCTCGATCACCGGCGGTTCGATCGAGCTCGACGGCCAGGACCTGATGAAGCTCGACGCCGAGGCGCTGCGGCGTGCCCGCGCCGACAGCGTGTCGATGGTCTATCAGGACCCCGGCAAGGCGCTGAACCCTTCCATCCGCATCGGCCGTCAATTGACCGAGATCTTCGAGCTTGCCGGCGTCACCGGGCAGGCCGCGACCGACAAGGCGACCGCTATCCTCAACCGGGTGCGCATCTCGGATCCGCCAAGTGTCATGCAGCGCTATCCGCACCAGCTTTCGGGCGGCATGCAGCAGCGCGTGGCGATCGCCATGGCCTTGGCCAACGATCCCTCGATGCTGATCCTCGACGAGCCAACGACCGGTCTCGATGCAACGGTGGAAGCCGAAGTGCTCGACCTGATCGGGCAGTTGCGGCGCGAGCTGTCGGCCTCGATCCTGTTCATCAGCCACAACCTCGCGGTCGTCTCCAACATGTGCGACCGCGTCGGCGTTCTTTATGCCGGCATGCTGGTCGAGGAAGGTTCGACCAAGGACGTCTTCAACGATCCGCGCCATCCCTACACCGTGGCGCTGCTGCGCTGCCTGCCGCGCGGTGGCCAGCGCAAGGACCAGGGCCGCCTCGACACCATTCCCGGCTTCCTGCCCGGCATCGGCGCCAATATCGTCGGCTGTGCCTTCGCCGATCGCTGCGCGCTGGCGACCGAGCGCTGCCGCGCCGAGCCGCCGCCGCTCTACGAACTGGAAGACGGCCGACTGTCGCGCTGCCACTATCACGACAAGGCACAGTCGCTGCCGCGCGCGACACCCGCCGAGGTCTTCGCGCCCGCGCCCAAGCAGGCGCCGCCGGTGCTGCAGGTCGACGGGCTGAACAAGACCTATGGCAGCTATGGTCATCCGCTGCGTGCTGTGAAGGACGTCTCGGTCAGCCTGAGCCCCGGCGAGACGCTCGGCCTGGTCGGCGAATCCGGCAGCGGCAAGACCACCTTCGCCAGGCTCCTGCTCGGTCTCGTCTCGCCGGACGATGGCGGCTCAATCGAGCTCGAAGGAAAGAAGCTCGCACCACGGCTCGCCAACCGATCCGAGGACCAGGTCAAGGCGGTGCAGATCGTCTTCCAGAATCCGGACTCGGCGCTCAACCGCTCGCATTCGATCCTGCATATCCTGAGCCGCGCCTTGAAGCGGCTGGGCGGGCTCAGCGGCAAGGCGTTGGACACGCGCCTCGAGGAACTCGTCCGCTCGGTGCGGCTCACCGACCGGCATCTTGCGGTCAAGCCGCGCCAGCTGTCGGGCGGGCTGAAGCAGCGCGTGGCGATCGCGCGCGCCTTCGCCGGCGACCCGCGCATCGTGGTCTGCGACGAGCCGACCTCGGCGCTCGACGTCTCGGTGCAGGCGGCGATCCTCAACCTTCTGGCCGACCTGCAGACAAAGCAGGATGTCAGCTACATCTTCATCTCGCACGACCTTGGCGTGGTGCGCTATCTCTCCGACAAGATCGCCGTGCTCTATCTCGGCCGCATCATGGAGTTCGGCCCGTCGGAAGCGGTCTTCTCCGGCCCGCATCACCCCTATACCGAAGCGCTGCTGTCGGCCGTGCCCAAGCTTGACCGTACCGAGAGTTCACGCATCCGCCTCGATGGCGAGATCCCGAGCGCGGCCAACCCGCCGAAAGGCTGCGTCTTCCCACACGCTGCCCGCGCAAGATCGGCGCCATCTGCGAGACGCAGGAGCCGGAATTGGCCGAGGCGCAACCGGGGCACACCATCCGCTGCCATATCCCTTATGCGGAGCTGGCAAGGCTGCAGGCGCCGAAGGCCTTGCAGCCGGCATGATCGCGGTCAGAATGCTGGCGTCATGCTGAAGCCGCGGTCGCCCTCGGCAAAGCCCTGGACGTCGGACCAGTCCCTGGCCAAGGCGCGCAGGCCGGCGAGCGCGACCTCCAGAACATCGGACGACGCCGGATTGCTGGGATAGGCCAGGTAAAGCGGCCGCTGGAACACCGGCGCGCCCTCGACGCGCCGCAACTCGCCGCGCTCGATATGCGTGCTCACGGCGCTGAGCGGCAGGTAGGCGGCGGCCTTTTGCGACAGCACGTGTTGCAGCCCTATGAAGACCAGGCCGGCGGAAATGGCAGGCTTCACCATACCGGCAAAGGCACGATCATGCTCGACCCGGAATTCCAGCCCCCAATCCATCAGGATGTAGTTTTCCGTCCACGGCCCCTCCTGCCGCGTGTGCCGGACGAGCACTACCTGATCGACAGCCAGCGTCTCATAGACGATGCCGGGATGCGGTTTCGGCAGATAGAGGATGCAGATGTCGAGCAGGCCTTCGGCCATCTGATCGATGGCCAGATCCGGGAAACTGCCTTCCAGCCGCAGCGCCACATTGGGCCGCCGCTCACGCATCCAGCCGATCCAGGGCGAGGTGATGCTGTCCCAGAGATAGGCGGGCGCGGTCAGCCTGAGCAACGTCTCATAGCCATCGGGAACGGCGATGTCCTGCCGCGATTGCTCCCAGGTGCGCGTGATCGTCGAGGCATGCGGCAGGAACTGCCGGCCGGCGGGCGTCAGCGAGACGCCGTCGCTGTCGCGCACGAAGAGCTTGCGCCCCAACTGCTCTTCCAAACCACGGATTCGCGCGCTGACCGTCGACTGCGCGAGGTTCAGCCGGCTCGCCGCGACCGTGAAGCTGCCATGTGTCGCAACCTCCAGGAAACTGCGCAGATTCTCGGTATCCATGGTTTTTGTCCTCAAGCGCATCGCCATCGAAAATTTCGATGACTGCAATCAAAAAATATCGCTTTCCGGTCGCGGTCAACAGTGACCTAAATGCCGGAGCCCCACGACAGCCAAGGAATGCCGCCATGCCGAAGCATTTCACGACGATCGACGCTGCCCGCAAGACCCTCACAGCAATCGAAAATTCCGCTATCGACGAATTGCTCGCCGGCAGGATCGGCCGGCGCGAATTTTTGCGTCATGGCAGTGTACTCGGCCTGTCGCTGCCCTTCCTCGGCGGCATTATCTCGACGGTCGGCCTTGGCGCGCCGCAAGCCCGTGCCGAAGGCAAGCCGGGCGGCACGATACGCGCCGGCGTCGCGGTGCCAGGCGGGGCCATCGACCCGGTCACCTTCTATGACAGCGGCAGCTATCAGCTCGTCTTCCAGGTGGCTGAGTTCCTGTGCGTGACGCAGCCCGACCTGACGCTGAAGCCGGTGCTCGCCGAAAGCTGGTCGCCCAATGCCGATGGCAGCGTGTGGACCTTCAAGCTGCGCAAGGGCGTGAAATTCCACAATGGCGAGGAGTTCAAAGCCGACGACGTGGTGGCGACCTTCGATCGTCTCGCCGATCCGAAGGGGGCTTCCAACGCGCTGTCGGTGTTCAAGGGGCTGTTGTCGAAAGGCGGCACGCGCAAGGTCGACGACCATACCGTCGAGTTCCATCTCGACGCGCCGAACGGCAGCTTCCCTATTCGGTGTCGATCGACAATTACAACGCCGTCATCCTGCCGGCGAGCTACAAGGGCGACTACGAAAAGACTTTGAAGGCACCGGCCCGTTCCGGTTGGAAAGCTATACGCCGAAGGTCGGGGCGAGCTTCGTGCGCAATCCCGACTATTGGGGCGAGAAGGCCCTGCCCGACCGGCTCGAGTTCAAATTCTACGCCGACGTGCAGCCGCGCATCCTGGCGCTGCAGGCCGGCGAAGTGGACCTGCTCGACGCGGTTCCGCTCGACGTCAGCCAGGTGGTGCTGAACAGCCCCGATGTCACGGTGCTGCGCGTGGCTTCGACCGCGCACCGCCAGCTCCATATGCGCTGCGACATCGGCCCGTTCACCGACAAGCGCGTGCGCCAGGCGCTGGCACTCAGCATCGACCGCTCCAAGCTGGTCGATGGGCTCTGCCGCGGCATGGCGGCGACCGGCAATGACAGCCCGTTCGCGCCGGCTTTCCCCGCCACCGACAAGTCGGTGGCACAGCGCACGCAGGACATCGCCAAGGCCAAGCAGCTGATGGAGGCGGCGGGGCTTGCCAATGGCTTCGACATCACGCTGACGACGCTGCGCTATTCCGATATTCCGGGCTATGCGCAGCTGTTCCAGAATTTCGCCAAGGAGATCGGCGCCCGCATCTCGCTCAACATCGAGGACCAGGACAAATATTACGGCAAGGCGGTGTTCGGCCAGTCGGACTGGCTGGACAGCCCGCTCGGCATCACCGACTATGCGCATCGCAGCGTGCCGAACGTGTTCCTGAAAAGCCCGCTGGTCAGCGACGGTCCATGGAATGCGGCGCATTTCAAGAACGCCGCTTACGACGGAATGGCCGCCTCCTATCTCAAGGCGCTCGACCTCGACGCGCAGCGCAAGGCTGCGTCCGATATCCAGAAGCTGCTGCTCGACGAGACGCCGATCATCTTCAGCTATTTTCCCGATCTGCTGGTGCCGGTGCGCAAGAATGTCAGCGGCCTGGCGCCGATCGCCGCCGGCCTGTTGCTCGACCGTGTCTCGGTGAGTTGACCATGAGCGCGCGTAAAGCCCAGAGCAAGAGATAGAGCATGATGTCGTCCGAAAACCGCTTCACACTTTTCGGCATCATGCTCTGACTGCAAACGACGAGAAGAGGACAACGACAATTCGCAAGCCCCATCTGCGCGGCCGCGGGCCGCATTTCCCGCTGCTCGACACCATCGTTCAGTATGAGTCCGAGCCGGGCTACATCGCTTTCACCATGCCGATGCTGAAGCGGATCAGGGTGCAGGTCGGGTCGATGATCGTTGCCGACACCACCAAGGCGCTCGTGTTCTACGAGAGCGACCATCTGCCGGTCTATTACTTCCCGATGAACGACGTGCGCGAGGAATTCCTGCTGCCGAGCCGGACGACGACGGAGGACCCGTTCAAGGGCGTCGCCACGCATTATTCGCTCAACACCGGCATCACGCTGGTCGAGGACGGCGCCTGGCGCTACCTCGATCCGGTCAAGGGCTGCCCGCCGATCGGCGACTACATTTCGTTCTACTGGCCGAAGATGACGCACTGGTATGAAGAGGACGAGGAGATTTTCGTGCACGCCCGCGATCCGTTCCGCCGCGTCGACTGCCTGCCGTCGTCACGCCGCGTGCAGGTGATCCTCGACGGCGAGCAGGTCGCCGATTCACGGCGCGGCGTCTTCCTGTTCGAGACCGGACACCCGGTGCGGCACTATCTGCCGATCTCGGATACGCGTCTCGATATGTTTGCGCCCAGCCGCTACATCTCGCGCTGCCCCTATAAGGGCATCTCCAACTACTACCACGTGACGACGCCCAAGAAGCGGCACGAGAACATGGTCTGGTATTATCCCGAGCCGGTGCACGAGGCCGAGCGCATCAAGGGGCTGGTGTGCTTCCACCACGAGCTGGTCGACAAGATCCTGGTCGACGGCGTCGAGGTCCCCAAGGAAGCGACTGCAGCATCGGACGGCTATTTCTGAGGCTGGCGTTCGGGCTGACTTAAGCCAGTCGCCGCATTGCGCATTGCGCTGGCTCTCGCCAGTGATAGCTTGCACCGAGCGGCGGGCGATTGGCGATGAACAAGCGATCTCATCATGTGGCTTGGCTCTGGCTTCTCGCCTTGCCTGCGATGCCCATGCCAGCGCTTGCCGACAATGTTCCGATCTTCGAACTCAAACTCGACATCGACCAGGATGGCAAAACCGACCGGGTCGTCATCATGCAGGAGCCCGGCGAGCCAGCCGATCTCTCCATCTATCTGGACGATGAGAGGCCCGATCCGGCGCGTCAGCCGGATGTCATCAGAAAAGCGCTGACCGAAGATCGGGTCATCGACCTTCAAAACAAGGGCAAGGGATCGCTTGCCGTCACGTCCTGCTTCGGCTGCGGCGCCGACAAATCGACCGAAGAAACGCTGACGATCGTTTATCGCCAAGGCAAGTTCATCGTCGGCGGCTATAGCCGCAACTGGGACTGGAACGAGCAGACATCCGACGGCGTCAAGACGACGGTTGGCGGTTGCGACATCAATTATCTGACCGGCAAGGCCACCGTCTCAAAGGACGTGGAAGACGGCAAGCCGGTAAAGGGCAGGTTCAAGCCGATGGCGCTCAAGGATTGGTCCGCCGACAAGCGCCCCAAGGCCTGTGATTTCTGAAAAGGTTGATCGAGAGACGCGATAGCGAATACCCTCAAGGTTTAGGGAGGGTGGCATGGATCTTTTCAAACTGGATGGTGGCGTGGCGCTGGTGACCGGAGCCGGCAGTGGAATTGGCCAGGCGATCGCGATCGGGCTTGCGGAAGCCGGCGCCGATGTGGCCTGTTTCGGTCATGCTTCCAATGGTGGGCTTGAGCAGACGGCTGAAAGCATCAGGGCGCTCGGCCGCAAAGCCTTGGCGCTGACAGGCAGTGTGACCTCCGAAACCGACCTGGCAAGGGCGGTCGAGCACATCGAAGCCGAACTCGGGGCGCTGACCGTCGCCGTCAACAATGCCGGCATCGCCGGCTCGGAACCGGCTGAGACCATGTCGGTGGACAAATGGCGCAAGGTGCACGACGTCAACGTCGCGGGCGTGTTTTTATCCTGTCGGGCCGAAGCGCGCGTCATGCTGCCTCGCCGCTCGGGCTCGATCATCAACATCGCCTCCATGTCGGGCACCATCGTCAATCGAGGACTGACGCAAGCGCATTACAACTCGTCCAAAGCCGCGGTCATCCACATGTCCAAAAGCCTCGCCATGGAGTGGGCGGATCGCGGTTTGCGCGTCAATGTCGTCAGCCCGGGCTATACGCTGACGCCGATGAACAAGCGCCCCGAGGTGGCTGAGGAGATAAAGATCTTCAAGCGCGACACGCCAATGAGGCGCATGGCGGACCCGGAGGAGATGGTTGGACCGGCCGTGTTCCTCGCCAGCCGCGCGTCGAGCTTCGTCACCGGCCTCGACCTGATCGTCGATGGTGGCTACGTCTGCTGGTAGGCCGAGGCGGCGACTGATCCGGTCGTCTCCCGGGGCGCGACGGGCAATAGAAATCCTGGCGTGGCGAGCGCGCGCCTATTCGGCCGCCACGCCCTTCACCTCGAGATAGCTCTCCATCGAATCGTCCAGCGCCTGCAGCCAGGGCGTGTGGTGCAGCGGCGCCATGGTGCCGGTCATCAGCGACCGGTAGGCGTGATCGCGGAAGCTCATAATGTCTTCCGCCTTGTGGTGCTCCCACTCCATGAAAGTCTGGTTGACCGCCTCGACGTCGAAGCCGGGGTAATCGGTCTGGTCCATCAGCTCCTTGGTGTAGTCGCCCTGGAACCAGATCATCTGCTCGGCATCCTCCAGCGTCTCCTCACGCGCACGCCACTTGGCGCCGTGCTCGGCCATCGCCTCGGCCGATGGCAGCTTGATGCGGCCCATGATGACGTCGCGGGCAAACCAGGCCTGCGCGTCGAACATGTTGAAGGTGTAGAACTGGTCCTGCATGCCGATATAGGACAGTTTTGGATTCTTCTCCCAGACGACGCCCTCATAGAGGCTGTCCGGCCACATGCGGTTAGTGGTCTTGAGTTTCAGGTCATCGGTGAGGAACGGGAAGGAGTGCAGGTAGCCGGTGCACAGGATGATGGCATCTACATCCTTGGTGGTGCCGTCCTTGAAATGCGCCGTCTTGCCGACGACCTTCTGCAGCAGCGGCACCTCTTTCCAGTTCTCCGGCCATTTGAAGCCCATCGGCTTGGAGCGGTAGCTGGAGGTGATCGACTTGGCGCCGTATTTGTAGCATTGCGAACCGATGTCCTCGGCCGAATAGGAACGGCCGATGATCAGGATGTCCTTGCCCTTGAACTCCATCGCATCGCGGAAATCGTGGCTGTGCAGGATGCGGCCGTTGAAGGTCGAGAAACCCTCGAAATAGGGAACGTTGGGCACCGAGAAATGGCCGGACGCGACAACGACATTGTCGAACTCTTCGGAGTAGGTGACATCGTTGGTACGGTCATGCGCGGTGACGGTGAATTTCTTGGTCTCATCCGAATAGGTCACCATGCGCACCGGGCTGTTGAAGCGCACCCATTTGCGCAGGCCTGATTTCTCGACGCGGCCCTTGATGTAATCCCACAGAACGGCACGCGGCGGATAGGACGCGATCGGCCGGCCGAAATGCTCCTCGAACGTGTAGTCGGCGAATTCGAGGCATTCCTTCGGGCCGTTCGACCAGAGATAGCGGTACATCGAGCCGTGCACCGGATCGCCATGCTCGTCGAGGCCGGTGCGCCAGGTGTAGTTCCACAAGCCGCCCCAGTCGGATTGCTTCTCGAAGCAGACGATTTCCGGAATCTCGGCGCCCTTGTCTTGCGCAGACTTGAAGGCCCTGAGCTGCGCCAGACCCGACGGTCCGGCGCCGATGACGGCAACGCGGGTTTTCAAGGTGGACCTCCTCTTTTGATTTCGACTTCTTTCTTGACGCAATCCCGGGCGGAAAACCGTTCGACACTTTTCCTGGGATTGCTCTCACGAAACAAATTTCACTGACAGTGACACTAATTGGGTCTTCGGTGCTGTCAACAAACATCTGTGGCAACGGCTTTGCGTGAAACGGTTTTTGTGCGCAAAGACGATCGCGTTCGCCGCCGGGTCGGCGATCGCTTGCGACATCTCATGGCTTGCGGGGGCGGTTGCGCTCCTGTATCGCCACTGAATATGTTCACCTTGAGTGAAATAAATCGGCAGATCTCGGGGGGCGACATGGCGAAGAAGACTGCTGACACCGGCGGCATCGCGGCGAAGGCGAAGTCATCGCCCAAACCAGTCTCGGCCGATGGGCGCACGATCCGCACGCCGCTGACGCAAAATCCGCATGCCATCCGCGACACGCGCGAAAAAGTGCTGGAAGTGGCGATCGGCCATGAGGTGCGGGCGTTCCGCAAGAAGCTCGGCATCACGGTCGCCGATCTTGCCGCGGCAACCGACATTTCGCTCGGCATGCTGTCGAAGATCGAGAACGGCATCACCTCGCCGTCGTTGACGACATTGCAGGCGCTGTCGCGGGCGCTCGGCGTTCCGGTGACCGCCTTCTTCCGTCGCTTCGAGGAAGAGCACAGCGCCGTCTTCGTCAAGGCCGGCGAAGGCGTCGATGTCGAGCGGCGCGGCACACGCGCCGGCCATCAGTACAATCTGCTCGGACATATCGGCGCCAACACCAGCGGCGTCGTCGTCGAGCCCTATCTCATCACGCTGACCGAGAATTCCGACGTCTTCCCGACCTTCCAGCACGCTGGCATGGAGTTCCTCTACATGCTCGAGGGCGAGGTCGTTTACCGCCACGGCAACAACCTCTATCCGATGAAGCCAGGCGACAGCCTGTTCTTCGACGCCGACGCGCCGCACGGACCGGAAGAGCTGACAAAGCTGCCGACGAGGTATCTGTCGATCATCTGCTATCCGCAGAACAGCGCTGGGTGAGATTGGCGATCTCCCCTTGTGGGGAGATCGGCAGCTTCACCGGCTGCTCTAATCCGGCCCGAACCCCGACGACGTCGCACTCCCATCATCCAGCTTCCATAGCCATTCCACCAGCGTCGGCCGATACCGCGTCAGCCCCTTGTAGGTGGCGAGCTCCTCCGGCAGGTCGCGGATGACGCGGTGCAGGCGACGCGCCCATTTCGGCTGGGTGACCAACTCGTCCATCTTGATCAGGTAGCAGCGGATCGGGAAGACGATGCCGTTGAGCGCGGCAGCCGCCAGAAGCTTTGCAATTCGACGCGCAGATGCACCTTGTCGCCGACATTCTCCAGCGTGACCGTGCCACGGTCCGGCCCCCATTTGTGATAATTTTCGGGGCTGGTGTCGAGGCGCGGGTTGACGGTCATCGTCCAGTTGAGACGCCGCGCCGGCTTGCCCTGCTGGATGTTGGTGAGGAACTTCAGCGCGCGGGTGAAAATCCCCTTCTCATGCGCCAGCGGCACAGGCGCGTGCCACTCGAAGAAGTTCATGCCGATGTCGAAATCGAGCGACCAGTCGGCCTGGGTGGTGACCATGCCGGCATCCATCCACAGATTGCCGTCGCGCTGGTCGAGGATGCAGAAATCGCCCTGGCTCTGGCGGGTGATGTATTCCATCGGCCCATAAGGCAATGTCGAGGTGTCGCCGAAGGTGAAGGTGTCGTCGATGCCGAGCGGCCGGTTGATCCAGCGCCAGCGATTGCCGTCGCGCTCAAGTGTGAAATGCTCGGGATAGCCGAGCGCCTGCTGCTCCATCAAAAGCTCGAGCAGATCCCAGCCGGCCAAGGTCATGTGCGGCAGCGACTGGCAGCGCAGCGGATCCTCGGCCAGCACCAAGGCGCGGTCCTGCATCTCTGCGACATAGTGCTCGTCGACGTCGATCAGGTTTTCCAGCACCGAGCCCTTTGGCCCGACGACATGCGGCTCGATGTTGACCGCGTACATGTAGGCGTCTTCGTGGAACGGGAACGGAAAGCGCCTAATGTGCTCCGGACTGTTCCTGAAGGTGAAATCGTCGCGGAACGTTTCCTTGCGAAAGGTGATGCCCATGCTCGCCTCCTATCTTTCCAAGACCAGTGACTTGCCCTCGAAGCGCGAGACGCAAGGCATGATCTTGCAGCCGGAACGGTGGTCTTCCTCGCTCAGCCAGTGATCGTTGTGGATGAACTTGCCATCGTGGGAAATGACGTTGGTCTCGCACTGGCCGCAGACGCCGCCACGGCACAGATAAGGTGGATCGACACCCGCAGCCTCGATCGCCTCCAAAAGGCTCTGCTGCTCGTCGACGCGGATGGTCTTGCCGCTGACGGCCAAAGTCACGTCGAAGGGCAGGCCGGGCTGCGGTGCGGCGAAATGCTCGTAATGCACGGTCTCCGGCGGCCAGCCGAGCGCTGCCGCGCGATCGCGCACCCAGTTGATCATGCCGGCAGGGCCGCAGACATAAAGATGCGTGCCGAGCGGCTGCGAGGACAACAGCCGGTCGAGATCGATGCGCTCTTCGCGGTCGTCGTGATAGAGCCTGACCCGGTTGCCATGGCGTTGCTGCAAGACATCGGCATAGGTGCCGAGCGAGGCGGTGCGGCAGGTGTAGTGCAGTTCGAAATTGCCGCCGGCAGCGGCGAGCTGCGCGGTCTGCGCCATGAAGGGCGTGATGCCGATGCCGCCGGCCAGCATCAGATGTTTTTTGGCGCGCAGATCGAGCGAGAACAAATTGACCGGATAGCTGATCACCATCTCCAGTCCCGGCTTGACGGACCGATGCATGAACAGCGAGCCGCCGCGGCCGACATCGTCGCGCCGCACCGAGATCGTGTATTCGCGCGTGTCGAGCGGCGAGCCCATCAGCGAATAGGGATTGAGCCTGGTCCGGTCGCCGTCGCGCATCTCGACCACGACATGGGCGCCGCCGGAAAAGGTCGGCAGCAATTCGCCGTCGCGACGGCGGAAATGGAAGCGGGTGACCAGCTCGTTGACCGGAACGACATCGCTGACCACGACATCGAGCTTGGTGGTGCCGGCGCTCATGGGAAGGCCTCCTCAATGGGAGGAATTTCCGAGCGATCCTCGGCATTGATGCACACGCCCTGGAAGGCGGCGAGGCGCCTGGAATAGTGGTCGCGCACCAGGAGCAGCAGGCCGCAATGCGCACAGGTGGCGGGCTGCGTCGTCACGTTCTCGGTGATGCCCTTGCAGTGCACGCATTGCATGCGCCGCGCCAGCGAGCCGCGATGCTCGGTCTGCATGGAAGTATGATCGATGCCGGCTTCGAGCGCCACCTGCATTGCCTGGCCGATCAGGCCTTCGGTGCCGGCAAGATAGAGCCGCAGCCCCATATGGGCGTTGGTCAGCGTCTGCTTCAGACGCGGCAAGAGGCTGGCGAAGGATGGCGGCAGATGCAGTTGCGCCGGCTTCAGCGCCTCAAGGGCGGCGATATGCTTGCCCTCGGGACCCGCAATGAAGACGATCTCGGCGCCGTCGAAAAAGCCGGGCGGCGCATTGCCGGCCATGTCGGTGATCGCCAGCGCGCCTTCCGCATCGGCGATGAAAAGATGATGCCTGCCGGGCTGCGGAGAGAGCGTTCCGTAATTGGGCCGGCTGATGATCGTCTTGGCTGCCATTCTTCCTTAGACCAGGATGACGTTTCGTTGAATCGCCATCCTGATCTAACCCTTTGTTGGAGCATGATCTTTTCCGAAAACCGGTTCCCACTTTTCAGGATCATGCTCTGGTACCTCGAAACCCCTCCCGTTGATGATGCCTCAACCCTTGGCGGTGCGCTTGGTCTTTTTCGGATCGTCGAACGGCAAGGGTTGCGCCGTCGCCTTGATCGCGCCGCTCTTGTTGCGGATCTCCAGCTTGGTGTCCTTCACCGCACAGTCGACGTCGAGGCGGGCGATGCCCATCGATTTCTCGACCAGCGGCGAATACATGGCGCAGGTCACCACGCCGACCTGTTTGCCGTCGCGATAGACCGGCGCACCCTCGTCGGCCGGCTCCTTGCCGTCGAGCAGCACGCCAAAAATCTTGAAGCGCTCCTTGCCCTTCAGCCGGTAGTGTTCCTCGGCGCCGCGAAAACCGGTCTTGCCGGGGCTGACGGTGAAATCGAGCCCGAGCTCCCACAGCGTGTCGCCGGGACCTTCGTTCGCGAACGGGTATTTTTGCGAGTTGTCATATGGGTAGAAGAGCAGATAGCTCTCGACGCGCAGCATATCGAGCGTGGTGAAGCGGCACGGAATGATGCCGGCGCTCTTGCCCTCGTCGAGGATCCTGTCCCAGATCGTGCCGGCGTCCTGGCCGCGGCAGAATATCTCGTAGCCGCGCTCGCCGGTATAGCCGGTGCGCGAGATCATCACCGGGAAACCGAACAGCTGCGTCTGCATGTGGTGGAAATAGTTGAGATCGCGGATGCCTGGTACGTGCTTGGCGAGATAGTCGACCGCCGTCGGCCCCTGCAGCGACAGATCATGCAGATTGTCGTCGAAGCGCAGCGAGACATCGCGGCCCATCGCGGCGCGCTGCAACTCCTCATGGCCGGTACCCGAGCCATGCACGACCATCCAGGCGTTCGGGCCGGTGCGGTAGAGGATGCAATCGTCGGTGAATTTTCCCGCCTCGTTCAGCATGCAGGCATAGGCCGACTTGCCAGGATAGATTTTTTCGACATCGCGCGTGGTGGCGAGATCAATGAGGTGCGAGGCGTGCGGGCCGGTGATGTGGACCTTCTTCAAGCCTGACACGTCCATCAGCCCGGCCTTGGTGCGGATGGCGATATATTCCTCGTCGGCGTCCTTGTCGTAGGTCCAGGCGGTGCCCATGCCGCTCCAGTCCTCGAGCTTCGAACCCAGCGCGCGATGGCGATCCGCCAGGGTCGAGAATCTCCAGGATGCCGTCATCCGATCGTCCTCCGTACAAATCTAAGTCGTTTTAGGTCGTTGCTGTTCCCTGCTCCTGCTCGGCGGCGGAGCTTGGTTCGAATATTGACCGCAAACCTCCGGCAGCTGCAATCCCCTTGAAGCAAATAATTTCATCGTCAGGCAAAATCGCCCCAGCAAAGCCAACAGTTAACCAATCGTAAATCCGGCTTGACAATCTCGAGATTCGGTTGGAACTTATGAAAAAAATTTCACTCTGTAGAAAGAGTGGATGTCCGGCCGATTTCGGGGCCGGGCATCGAGAAAGGGGAAAAACCGATGTCCGACCTGCAGCAGCGCATCGAAGCGCTGTACCGTTCCGACGTGCGCGGCTCCGTGCTGCTGATCGTGTGCCTGTGGGCGACGATCCTCTTCGTCCTGTTTATGACATGGCCGTATATCCCGCTCACCGGGATCAAGGTGGTGGTCGCGGTCGCCGCGCTCGCCGTGCTGATCTTCAACACCGCGGCGATCCTGGCGATGCTCAACCACTACAAGGAAGACAAGGACTTCATCTACGGGCTCGACATCAAGAACGCCGACGCATCCCGCAACCGCCAGTCCTGAGGATAGAACGCATGTCCCGCTATATACCGCCTGAGCAGAGCAAGGCCGGGCAGATTTTCGACATCGCCGTCGTGGTGGTCGCCATTTTCGTGGCGCTCTGGCTGCCGTTGAAGCTTGGTTTTGCCGGGGCGGCGAAATCCATCGACGCGCTCGACGCCAAGACCTGGGAGGCACTCGGCCAGAACCCGACCATGGCCGCGATCTGGGAAAAGCTCGGCTACACGCCCGAGACCGCGCATGACGTCATCCAGAACCGCTTCCACTACATCATCGACTGGCCGACCCTCAT
Organism: Mesorhizobium sp. ORM8.1; assembly: GCF_053005525.2. NCBI lineage: Bacteria > Pseudomonadati > Pseudomonadota > Alphaproteobacteria > Hyphomicrobiales > Phyllobacteriaceae > Mesorhizobium > Mesorhizobium sp. ORM8.1. The sequence goes on from NZ_CM132600.1 coordinate 1,942,260, forward strand.
CATCATGGCCATCGTGCTCATCGCCTATTTCGTCTTCCTGTTCCGCGCCTCCGATCGCGAATATCGCGAGGTCATCAACGAGAAATTCGACGACAAGTAATCGGGGACAATATCCATGTGGATGGCACTCAATTACGCATGCTGGGGCATCTCGGTCTTGCTGGCGCTGTGGATGCTCTACGACTGGTTCCAGGTCGACACGACTTATTCCGAAGAGACGCTTACCTCGTCGCGCGAAGGCGAGCTTGAAGCCGTCTCCGAAAAACACCGCATCTGAGTGGGGATCGAACAATGACAGCCGCGGTTGAATCGGTGGGAACGGCAGTAAACGGCGACCGGGTTTCGCTGCTCAGGGTGCTCGGCCCCGCCCATGTCTGGGCGCTCGGCGTCGGCATCGTCTTGGTCGGCGAATTCACCGGCTGGAATTTTTCGGCCGACAAGGGCGGCGCGCTGGCGGCGCTGATCGTCTGCTGGATCGTCGGCCTGCTCTACACTTCGGTCGCGATGATCGATTCGGAAGTGACCTCGACGGTTGCCGCAGCCGGCGGCCAGTACGCGCAGGCCAAGCACATCGTCGGGCCGCTGATGGCGTTCAACGTCGCGCTGTTCCTGGTCTTTGCCTACACCATGCTGGAAGTTTCCGACGCCATCCTGCTCGGCGACACCATCGTTGCCAAGGCCGGCGTCGAAGGGTTGACGCACAACTCCTTCATCGCCGCCACCATCGTGGTGCTGGGCTGGCTCAATTATCGCGGCGTCCTGATGACGCTCAATGTCAACTTCGTCATCACCGCGATCGCCTATGTCTCGATCGTCGTCCTGTTCTTCTCGGTCAGCCCGTGGACGCAAGGCGCGGTGCTGAAGCTCAACGAGCTGGTCACGCCCGGCAATGCGCTGCCCTATGGCTGGATCGGCGTCATCGCCGCCTTCCAGTTCGGCATCTGGTACTATCTCGGCATCGAGGGCACGACGCAGGCAGCGGAGGAAGTGCGCTCGCCGGCGCGCTCGCTGCCCTACGGCACCATGGCCGGCATGATCACGCTTCTGATCGCCGCCGCCATGACCTGGTATGTCTGCGCCTCGCTGATGCCCTGGGAATATCTCGGCATCACCTATTATCCGCTCTGGGACGCCGGCAAGCTGACCGGCAGCCCGTTGCTCGAGAACCTGCTCTTCATCGCCACGCTGTTGGCGGCGCTGGCCTCGGCCAATGGCTGCATCAATGACGCGGCCCGTGCCTGGTTCTCGCTTGGACGCGACCGCTATCTGCCGAGCTGGTTCTCGGCCGTGCATCCCAAATACCGCACGCCTTACCGGTCGATCCTGTTCCTGCTGCCGATCGCGCTGGCTTTCGCCTTCATCGCCGACCTCAACCAGGCGATCACCTTCTCGATCCTGTCGGGCGTCCTGCAATACACGTTCATGAGCATCAACATCATGATGTTCCGCAAGAAGTGGCCGCTGGGAACGATCCGCCGCGGCTACACGCACCCCTTCCATCCGCTGCCGGCGATCGTCTTGTTCTGCCTGTGCGTGGTGACCTTCTTTGCCATCTTCCTGGGCTTCGGGTCGCAGCTGAGCGCGATGGTGATCTTCTATTTCCTGATCTCGGTGTGGTTCCATTTCTACCGCTACAAGTTCGTGCGCCGCGGCGACCAGTTCACCATGCCGTGGCCGAAGCCACAGGGCTATTGAACGGAAAGACGGCTTGCCCGGAAGCAGGGCGAGCCGCAGTGTGACGGGATGTCGGAGTTGGCGTCAGCTTTGTTTGTCGGGGCGATCGTACTTGCCGTGGTCCTCCATATCGCATGGCTGGCGCGGGCCAGCCGCAACCGTGCCAAGACGGCGCATGAGGCCGACACGGCAAGCGTCCGAGCTGTCATTGCCGACGCCGTCGATATCTCGGACGGCACGGCGGGGGTTACCGCATGGGCCGGCTCCTGGAACGGTCAGCGCGCGCAGGTGCGCACCATCGTCGACACGCTCGCGACCCGGAAGCTGCCGACATGCTGGCTGAGCGTTACGATCACCGAGCCGGTCGCGGTGCCGGCTACCTTCGACATGATGATGCGCCCGGGCTCGGCCACCACCTTCTCCAATTTCGACCATCTGGCGCACACGCTGCCCAAGACGACCGCCCTTCCCACCGAGGCTGTGCTGAGGAGCGATCGCCGGGGGATCGCCTTTCCACAAGACCTGATCGCCGCGCATGCCGGGATCTTTGCCGAAGGCCGCGCCAAGGAATTGCTGATCACGCCGAAGGGCGTGCGCATCGTCTGGCTGCTGGCCGAGGCCGAGCGTGCACGCTACGGCGTGTTCCGGCAGGCCGCCTTCGGCGAAGCCGGGATCGATCCGGCGTTGATCGAACGGTTGCTGGAGACGGCATCCACGCTTCGCGAGGTGATCAACCAGCGTGAAAGCCAAGCGGCATGACCGACACCGCGCCCGCAAATCCTTATCTGGTGCTTGCCGCCGCGGTGGTGCTGCCCGGCAGCGGCCACGTCATGCTTGGCGTCCCGGTGCGCGGCCTGCAGTTTCTGTTCTTCATGGTGATCCTTGCCTGGGTAACGACCAAGATAGCACCGTCCGATGCCAGTTTCATCGGCCGCCATGCCGGCGGCTTCCTGATCTATGCGCTGTCGATCCTCGATGCCTACAGGATCGCCCGCATCCGCCACACGATCTCGGTTCACAAGGCCGGCGCGGACGGCGATAGCGAGGATCGAGGCGTCGAGCCTGATATGTCGTTGGACTAATGTATAACGACAGGAAAATTTCTTTCATACCAATTGAATTCGGCAACCGCATTCGATACATCATCACAAGAACCACATAAACGCCGGAGGCTGGCATGTGCGGAATCGTCGGACTGTTCCTGAAAGACAAATCGCTGGAGCCGAAGCTTGGCGCCATGCTGTCGGAGATGCTGGTGTCGCTCAGCGACCGCGGCCCGGACAGCGCCGGCATCGCCATCTATGGCGCCGCTTCCAAAAATGAAGCCAAGATCACCATCCAGTCGGCCAAGCCCGAGCGCGATTTCCGCGGCCTTGACGCCGAGCTCGCCAAGGCGATCGGCGCGCCGGTCAGTCTTGCCGCGAAATCCACCCATGCCGTCATCAGGACCACGCCCGACAAGGTCGACGCCGCGCGCGAGGCGCTGCAGACATTGCGGCCGGACGTGCGCATCATGGGCGCCGGCGAGGCGGTGGAGATCTACAAGGAAGTCGGCCTGCCGGAAGCCGTCGTCGACCGCTTCGATGTCCGCGCCATGACCGGCACGCACGGCATCGGCCACACCCGCATGGCGACGGAATCGGCGGTGACCACGATGGGTGCGCATCCGTTCTCGACCGGCGCCGACCAGTGCCTGGTGCACAATGGCTCGCTCTCCAACCACAACAATGTGCGGCGCGAGCTGATCCGTGACGGCATGACCTTCGAGACCGAAAACGACACGGAAGTGGCGGCCGCCTATCTTTCCAACCGGATGGCGCACGGCAAGAATCTCGGCGAGGCGCTGGAAGGCACGCTGTCGGACCTCGACGGCTTCTTCACCTTCGTCGTCGGCACCAAGAACGGCTTTGGCGTGGTGCGCGACCCGATCGCCTGCAAGCCCGCCGTCATGGCCGAGACCGACCAGTATGTCGCCTTCGGCTCGGAATATCGCGCGCTGACCAAGCTGCCCGGCATCGACAATGCGCGGGTCTGGGAACCGGAGCCCGCGACCGTCTATTTCTGGGAGCATTGAGCTGATGCCAGCAACCACCATGCCGAAGGCGCAGGGCGACCAGAGCCATGCCAATAGTCAGGCGTCACGCGTCTTTGATCTTGCCGAACATTCGCTGCGCGAATTGAACCAGGCGCTGCACAAGCTCGCGCCCGGTTCGAACGAAACCGCCTGGGAGGTGCTTCACCCCAGGGGCAGCCATTCGGTCGCCGTCGGCGTTGACCAGCCGGTCTCGATCGATGTGCGCGGCAGCGTCGGCTACTATTGCGCCGGCATGAATGACGGCGCCACGATCACCGTGCATGGCTCGGCCGGCCCAGGCGTCGGCGAGAACATGATGTCGGGCCAGATCGTCATCAAGGGCGACGCCAGCCAGTATGCCGGCGCGACCGGCAAAGGCGGGCTGCTGGTCATCGAGGGCAACGCCTCGTCGCGTTGCGGCATCTCGATGAAAGGCATCGACATCGTCGTGCACGGCAATATCGGCCACATGTCGGCTTTCATGGCGCAATCCGGCAATCTGGTGGTGCTGGGCGATGCCGGCGATGCGCTGGGCGATTCCATCTACGAGGCGCGACTGTTCGTGCGCGGCAACGTCCACAGTCTCGGCGCCGATTGCATCGCCAAGGAGATGCGGCCCGAGCATATCGAGCTGCTGCAGGGCCTGCTCGACCGTGCGGGCGTCACCGGTGTCAAGCCGTCGGAGTTCAAGCGCTACGGCTCGGCGCGCACACTCTACAATTTCAATATCGACAACGCCGACGCTTATTGAGGCATCATGACCTACAAGAACCCGCCGACGACGCCGCGCAAATCCGCGACCTTCGACGACTACACGCTCTCCGAAATCCGCCGTGCGGCCCAGACCGGCATCTATGATATCCGCGGCGCCGGCGCCAAGCGCAAGCTGCCGCATTTCGACGATCTGCTGTTCCTCGGCGCTTCGATCTCGCGCTATCCGCTCGAAGGCTATCGCGAGCGCTGCGACACATCGGTGGTGCTTGGCTCGCGCCATGCCAAGAAACCGATCGAGCTGAAGATCCCGATCACGATTGCCGGCATGAGTTTTGGTTCGCTCTCCGGCCCGGCCAAGGAAGCCCTGGGTCGTGGCGCGACGCTCTCCGGCACCTCGACCACGACCGGCGACGGCGGCATGACCGAGGAAGAACGCGGTCATTCCAAGCAGTTGGTCTATCAATATCTGCCATCGCGCTACGGCATGAACCCGCGCGACCTGCGCCGCGCCGACGCGATCGAAGTGGTCGTCGGCCAGGGCGCCAAGCCCGGCGGCGGCGGCATGCTGCTCGGACAAAAATCTCCGACCGCGTCGCCGAGATGCGTACCCTTCCGAAAGGCATCGACCAGCGCTCGGCCTCGCGCCATCCCGACTGGACCGGGCCGGACGATCTCGAGATCAAGATCCTCGAGCTGCGCGAAATCACCGACTGGGAAAAGCCGATCTACGTCAAGGTCGGCGGCGCCCGTCCCTATTACGACACCGCGCTTGCGGTGAAGGCCGGCGCCGACGTCGTCGTCGTCGACGGCATGCAGGGCGGCACGGCGGCAACGCAGGAAGTGTTCATCGAAAATGTCGGCCAGCCGACGCTTGCCTGCATCAGGCCGGCGGTGCAGGCGCTGCAGGATCTCGGCATGCACCGGAAGGTGCAGCTCATCGTCTCCGGCGGCATCCGCAACGGCGCCGATGTCGCCAAGGCGCTGGCGCTCGGCGTCGACGCCGTATCGATCGGCACGGCGGCGCTGGTGGCGCTCGGCGACAACGATCCGCGCTGGGAGGCGGAGTACAATGCGCTCGGCACCACCGCCGGCGCCTATGACGACTGGCATGAGGGCCGCGACCCGGCCGGCATCACCACGCAGGACCCCGAGCTGATGAAGCGGGTCGACCCGATCGCGGCCGGACGGCGGCTGGCGAACTACCTCAAGGTGATGACGCTCGAGGCGCAGACGATTGCGCGTGCGTGCGGCAAGAACAGCCTGCACAACCTCGAGCCCGAGGATCTCGTCGCGCTCACCATCGAAGCCGCCGCCATGGCCGGCGTGCCGCTTGCCGGCACCAACTGGATACCGGGGAAAAACGGCTTCTGACCAAGACTACCCAGATCACATAAGCGAGGAATTATAATGGGGAACGATCTCGCCGCATTCGCCAAGGAGAACGGCGTCAAATATTTCATGATCTCCTACACCGATCTGTTCAGCGGGCAGCGCGCCAAGCTGGTGCCGGCGCAGGCGATCGCCGACATGCAGAAGGAGGGTGCGGGCTTTGCCGGTTTTGCGACCTGGCTCGACCTGACGCCGGCGCATCCCGACATGCTGGCGGTGCCGGATCCGGACTCGCTGATCCAGCTGCCATGGAAGCCCGATGTGGCCTGGGTGGCCGCCAACTGCATCATGGACGACAAGGAAGTCGACCAGGCGCCGCGCAACACGCTGAAGCGGGTGATCGCGGAGGCGGCAGCCGAGGGCATGCATGTGAAGACCGGCGTCGAAGCCGAATTCTTCCTGATCTCGCCGGACGGCAGCGTCATCTCCGACAAATACGACACCGCCTCGAAGCCTTGCTACGACCAGCAGGCGGTGATGCGCCGCTACGACGTGATCGCCGAGATCTGCGACCACATGCTGGCGCTGGGCTGGGGTCCGTATCAGAACGACCACGAGGACGCCAACGGCCAGTTCGAGATGAACTGGCGGTTCGACGACGCGCTGCCGACCGCCGACAAACACTCCTTCTTCAAGTTCATGGTCAAGTCGGTGGCCGAGAAGCATGGTCTGCGCGCCACCTTCATGCCGAAACCCTTCCAGGGCCTGACCGGCAATGGCTGCCACGCGCATATCTCGGTGTGGGACAAGGCCGGCAAGACCAATGTGTTCGCCGACGATTCGATGGAGCTGGGCTTGTCCGCCAAGGGCCGGAACTTCCTCGGCGGCATCATGAAGCATGCCTCGGCACTTGCCGCGATCACCAATCCGACGGTCAATTCCTATAAGCGCATCAACGCGCCGCGCACCATTTCGGGCGCGACCTGGGCGCCGAACACAGTGACCTGGACCGGCAACAACCGCACCCACATGGTGCGCGTGCCCGGGCCCGGCCGTTTCGAATTGCGCCTGCCCGACGGCGCCGCCAACCCTTATCTGCTGCAGGCGGTGATCATCGCCGCCGGTCTCGACGGCATCCGCTCCAAGGCCGATCCCGGCAAGCGCTATGACATCGACATGTACCAGCACGGCCACACCGTGAAGGGCGCGCCAAAACTGCCGCTCAACCTGCTCGATGCACTGCGCGAGTTCGACAAGGACAAATCGCTGAAGGCGGCGCTGGGTGAGGAATTCTCGTCGGCTTACCTAAAGCTGAAGCACCAGGAATGGAATTCCTATGCTTCGCACTTCACGCAATGGGAGCGCGACCACACGCTGGATATCTAGCTATCCAGTTTGGGCGAGCGATCTCGGAATGAACTGAATGAAATACTCGATCTTCTCGCTCGCCCGAGCCGCCTTGTCCGGCCACAAGAACTGGCAACGCACCTGGCGCGACGCCACGCCGAAGGATCGCTACGACGTGGTGATCGTCGGCGGCGGCGGCCACGGGCTGGCGACGGCCTGGTTCCTCGCCAGCGAGTTCGGCATCCGCAATGTCGCGGTGCTGGAAAAAGGCTGGATCGGCTCCGGCAATGCCGGCCGCAACACAACCATCATCCGCTCCAATTACGGCCTGCCCGGCAACACCGGCTTCTACGAGCTCTCGATGAAGCTCTGGGAACGGATGGAGCAGGATCTCAACTATAACGCCATGGTCAGCCAGCGCGGGGTGATCAACCTCTATCACTCCGACGCGCAGCGCGACGCCTATGCGCGACGCGGCAACACCATGCGCATCAACGGCATCGATGCCGAACTGCTCGACCAGGCGGCGCTGAAGAAGATGATGCCGTTCCTGAATTTCGACCATGCGCGCTTCCCCGTGCAGGGCGGGCTCCTGCAGCGGCGCGGCGGCACGGCGCGCCATGACGCGGTGGTCTGGGGTTATGCCCATGCGGCGAGCGAACTCGGCGTCGACATCATCCAGAATTGCGAGGTCACCGGCTTTAGCCGCGACGCCAACGGCAAGGTGACCGGCGTCGAGACCTCGCGCGGCAAGATCGGCGCCGGCAAGGTCGGCATGGCGGTGGCTGGCTCCTCCTCGCGCGTCGCCGCGATGGCGGGCCTGCGCCTGCCGATCGAAAGCCACGTGCTGCAGGCCTTCGTCTCCGAAGCGATCAAGCCGCTCCTGCCCAACGTCATGACCTTCGGCGCCGGGCATTTCTATGTCAGCCAGTCCGACAAGGGCGGCCTGGTCTTCGGCGGCGATATCGATGGCTACAATTCCTATGCACAGCGCGGCAATCTGCCGGTGATGGAAGATGTCTGCGAAGGCGGCATGGCGCTGATCCCGATGATCGGCCGCGTGCGGCTGCTGCGCCAGTGGGGGGCATCATGGACATGTCGATGGACGGCTCGCCGATCATCGACAAGAGCCCGATCGACGGGCTCTACCTCAACGCCGGCTGGTGCTATGGCGGCTTCAAGGCGACGCCGGGCTCGGGCTTCGTCTTTGCCCATCTTCTGGCGCGGGACGAGTCGCACAAGGAGGCGGCGCTGTTCCGCCTCGACCGCTTCCAGCGCGGCGCCATGATCGACGAAAAGGGCCAAGGCGCCCAACCGAACCTGCACTGAGGACGGCTAGATGCGAATTGTCTGTCCCTTCTGTGGCGAACGCGAACTCGGCGAGTTCACCTATCTCGGCGACGCCAAGCCGCAGCGCCCCGCGGCGGATGCCGGCGAGGACGCCGTCTACGACTACGTTTATCTGCGCGACAACATCGCCGGCGTGATGAGCGAGAGCTGGTATCACGGTGGTGGCTGCCGCTCCTGGCTGAAGGTCACCCGCAACACGCTGACGCATGAGATTTCGGCTGTCGAACCGGCGGCGGGCGCCGGCGCCGCCAAGGTTGGTGCGTGATGGCGGACAGCCAATCCAATCGTCTCGCCTCCGGCGGCCTCGTCGACCGCTCGTCATCGTTGAATTTCCGCTTCGACGGCAAGAGCTTTGCCGGCTTCAAGGGCGACACGCTGGCGTCGGCGCTGGTCGCCAACGGCGTCAAGCTGGTCGGCCGCTCGTTCAAATACCATCGGCCGCGCGGCATCCTCACCGCCGGCTCGGAAGAGCCCAACGCGCTGGTCGAGCTGCGCACCGGCGCACGGCGCGAGGCTAACACCAAGGCCACCACCGCCGAGCTCTATGACGGCCTGGAAGCGGCCAGCCAGAACCGCTGGCCGTCGCTCGCCTACGACGTCATGTCGGTCAACCAGCTGTTCGCGCCGATCTTCGTCGCCGGGTTCTACTACAAGACCTTCATGTGGCCGGCGAAGTTCTGGGAAGCGATCTACGAGCCGGCCATCCGCCGCGCCGCAGGCCTGGCCGCGCTGCCGTCGTCCCCGATCCCGACCATTACGACAAGGCCTGGGCGCATTGCGATGTGGTGATCGCCGGCTCCGGCCCGGCGGGGCTCGCCGCCGCGCTCGCGGCAGGCCGCAGCGGCGCACGCGTGATTTTGTGCGAGGAGGATTTTGTCCCCGGCGGTCGGCTGCTTGCCGATGGCGGCATGATCGACGGACTGCCGGCCGCGGATTGGATCGCCCGCGCGCTCGCCGAGCTCGCGGCGATGCCCGATGTGCGCATCATGACGCGCACGACATTGTTCGGCGTCTATGACGGCGGCACCTATGGCGCGATCGAGCGCGTCAACGACCATCTGCCTACCCCGCCGGAGCATCAGGTGCGTCAGCGCATGTGGCGCATCGTGGCCAAGCGCTGCGTGGTCGCCGCCGGCGCGATCGAACGTCCGATCGTCTTTGCCGGCAACGACACGCCGGGCGTGATGATGGCGTCCGCCACGCGCAGCTACATCAACCGCTACGCCGCAACGCCAGCGAGGCGCATCGCGCTCTTCACCAACAATGAGGATGGCTGGCGCACGATCGAAACGGCGATCGCGGCAGGACTGCAGGTCGCAGCGGTCATCGATGCGCGAGCCGACGTCTCACCGGCGCATCGCTCGCTTGCCTCCAAGAACGGCTTCACCGTGCTGCACGGCTCGGTCAGCGGCGTCGACGGCGGCAAGAATGGCGTGCGCAGGATTTCCGTGTCGCTGACCGGCGGCGCGCGCGCCGAGGTCGAGGCCGATGGGCTTGCGATCTCCGGTGGCTGGAACCCGGCGGTCGGTCTCACCTCCTACCATCGCGGGCGGCCGAAATGGCGCGACGACATCGCCGCTTTCGTGCCGGATGGCGCACCGCCCGGCATGGTTGCCGCCGGCGCGGCCAACGGCGCCTTCGGCCTCGGCGCCTGCCTGCGCGAAGGCTTCGAGGCCGGTGCAGCCGCGGCACGCGATGCCGGGCGCAGCGGCAGCGTGGGCTCGCTGCCCGTCGCCGACGACGAAGCCTTCTCGCTGACGCCGCTCTGGCATGTCGCAGGCAAGGGCAAGGCCTTCGTCGACCAGCAGCATGACGTGACGGCTTCCGATGTCGAACTGGCGCAGCGCGAGGGTTTCCAATCGGTCGAGCATCTGAAGCGCTATACGACGCTCGGCATGGCGACCGACCAGGGCAAGACCTCAAATGTCGCCGGCCTTGCCATCATGGCGGCGGTGTCGGGCAAGTCCATTCCCGAGACGGGCACGACGATCTACCGGCCGCCTTACGTGCCGGTCGCCATCGGCGCCTTCGCCGGCCATCATCGCGATGAGACTTTCCATGCGACACGGTTGACGCCATCGCATCACTGGGCGGCCGAACAGGGCGCGATCTTCGTCGACACCGGCTTATGGAAACGTGCGCAGTGGTACCCCCGCGCGGGCGAGAAGGACTGGCTGGAATCGGTGACGCGCGAGGTCAAGGCGGTGCGCGGCGGCGTCGGCTTCTGCGATGTCTCGACGCTCGGCAAGATCGACGTGCACGGCTCGGATGCCGGCACCTTCCTCGACCACGTCTACATCAACACCTTCTCCAACCTTGCCGTCGGCAAGGCGCGCTACGGGCTGATGCTGCGCGAGGATGGCATCGTCTATGATGACGGCACGACCTCGCGTCTGGCCGAGGACCATTATTTCCTGACCACCACGACGGCCAAGGCCGGACTGGTGATGCAGCATCTCGAATTCTGCCGGCAGGTGCTGTTCCCCGAACTCGACGTGCAACTGACTTCCGTGTCCGACCAGTGGGCGCAATTCTCGATCGCCGGACCGAAGACGCGGGACCTGCTGAAGGAGATCGTCGATCCGGCGGAAGACCTGTCGAACGAGGGATTTCCGTTCATGGGTGCTCGTGAAGTTGCTTTGCGCGGTGGCATCAAGGCGCGGCTGTTCCGCATCTCCTTCTCCGGCGAGATGGCGTTCGAGATTTCGGTGCCGGCACGTTACGGCGAGGCGATGGCGCGCAATCTGATGCTGGCGGGACAACCGTTCGGCGTGACGCCTTACGGCACCGAAGCGCTCGGCGTGATGCGCGTCGAAAAGGGCCATGTCGCCGGACCGGAGCTCAGCGGCACGACGACCGCCGCCGATCTCGGCCTCGGCAAGATGATGTCGACCAAGAAGGATTTCATCGGTCGCGTCATGGCCGGTCGCGAGGCGCTGGTCGCGCCGAACCGTCAGGTCGTCGTCGGTATCAAGCCGGCCGACAAGAAGCGGCGCTTGCGCTCCGGCGCGCATATCATCCCGAAGGGCGAGATGCCCGGCCCCGGCAACGACCAGGGCTACGTCACCTCGGTCTGCTTCTCGCCGACGCTCGACCAGTGGATCGGGCTCGGCCTGGTCGAACGCGGATGCGACCGCATCGGCGAGATCGTCCATGCGCATGATCCATTGCGGGGCGAGGACTATGATGTCGAGCTCTGCAATCCCGTCTTCTACGATCCGGATGGAGGGCGCCAGCGTGGCTGAGTTTTCCTGGAACGTCCGCAGCCCGATCGAACGGGCGCTCGCACCCGGCGTCTACGGCGCGCAGGGCGAAGCTGGCGTGTCGCTGACCGAGATCCGCAATTTCGACCTGGTTCAAGTGATGGCGCGGCGCGGCAAGGCGGCTGACATGAGCACGGCCGCGAAAGCACGCTTCGGCGTCGCGGCGCCTGAAACGCCGAAGGCAGTCGGCACGGCGGATGCTACGCTGATCTGGTCCGGACCGGATCAGTTCTTCGTCCTGTCGAAAGGCGGCAAGCACGGGATAGAGGCGCTGGCACCCGTCTTTGCCGGACCGGCTTCGCTGTCCGACCAATCGCATGCGCGGGTGCTGATCGGCGTATCGGGTGCGAAGGCGCGGACGATGCTGGCCAAGCTGTCGTCGATCGATCTGCATCCCGATGTGTTCGTTGTCGGCGCGGCGGCTGCAACCTCGATGGATCACACGAGCGTTACGCTATGGCGGGGTGACAATCGCAACGGACAGGCGGTGTTCAATCTCCTGGTGTTCGCGACGTTCGCTGAGAGCCTGTGGCACACGATGCTCGATTCTGCTGCGGAGTATGGCGTGACGATCAGCCATTCCGAGGACCTAGCGTAGCGCTTTGCCCTTCCCTTCTCCCCTTGTGGGAGAAGGTGGATCGGCGCGCTAACGACGAGACGGATGAGGGGTGTTCCAGGGAACGCTAACGTCTCACTCCGCTGGAACACCCCTCATCCGTCGCCTTCGGCGACACCTTCTCCCACAAGGGGAGAAGGGGAAGCCAGAGCTTGCCAAACGCGACTACGCTGCTATTCTTGCTGCTAAAATAAGTTTACACACAGGCAAACTTGTTTCTCGCTCGGAGGAGGGTTGAGATGAGCCGATCGCCCTACCCTACCGTTCTGCCCGGACCGCCCCAGCCCAGCCTCATCCTGAGGCCCGGGCAGATCGCGCTGCCGCCGGGCATAGAGCGCTATACGATCCAGGGCAATGGCGCGGTGCTGATCGACATCGAGGCTGGCGATACGGTCAGCGTCAGCAATGTCGAGGGCGGACAGCCTTGCGAGCTGCTGGCCTGGGATAAATCCGGCGTCACCGCTCCCGGCATTTTCGGCGAACGGGAAAACAGCAACGCCGCCGGCATCAAGGCGCTGCTTGCCGAAGGCGACGACAGCCTGTCGGCGCTGCGCCTCAGCTTGCAACGCCGCCAGGTCCAGCTTGACCAGCCTAACGCCGTTCGCGTGTTTGGCGGCGCCACGCCAGCCGGCACCGAGCAGAGCTTCACCGTCGCACGCGACGGCGCGCTGCTGATCGCGGCACCGGGCGGACCGATGCTGGTCGATGGCCACAACACCGCAACGCCGCTCACCGTGATGGTGCGCCGCGCCATGATCCGCCTGAAGACGAAGTCCGGACTGCCCGATCCGCTCGCCGATCCGGTGCTCGACCTGCGCGTCCACTCGGCGACGGCCGAATCCTATTTCGTCAAGGCCGGCGACTATCTGCAGATCATCGATGTCGATGGCCGCCAATGCACCGACTTCCAGTGTTTTTCGGCGCGCAAGCTGGACCAGGGCCTTGACCATCCGCTCGACGTGACGACGACCCGCACGCTGATGGGCTCGGCCTATCCGATGCCCGGCCTGCATTCGAAATACTATGACCAGGACATGGAGCCGCTGGTCGAGGTGGTGCAGGACACCTGCGGCCGGCATGATGCCTTCGCGCTCGCATGTGCTGCCAAATATTACGACGACATCGGCTATCCGGGCCACATCAACTGTTCGGAGAATTTCAACCGCGCGCTGACCGACAAGGGCGTGACGCCCCGCGCCGGCTGGATGGCGATCAACTTCTTCTTCAACACCGCGATCGACGCGCATGGCGTGATGGTGTCGGACGAGCCGTGGTCGCGCCCGGGCGACTATGTGCTCTTGAGAGCCCTGACCGACATCGTCTGCGTCTCCTCGGCCTGTCCGGACGACACCACGCCGGCCAATGGCTGGGAGCTCACCGACATCCATGTGCGGACCTATTCCGGCCAGCACAAATTCTCGCGAGCGATCGCCAGACGCATGAAGCCCGACTCGGAACCGAAAATGACCCGCGAGACAGCCTTTCATTCGAGCTTTGCCAAGCACACGCGCGACTTCGTGGAATATCGAGGCTACTGGCTGGCGAACTCCTTCGCCAAGGAAGGTCCCATCGCCGAATACTGGGCCTGCCGGCAGGCGGCCGTGATCATGGACCTGTCGCCGCTGCGCAAGTTCGAGGTCACCGGACCGGACGCCGAAGCGCTGCTGCAATACACGCTGACCCGTGACGTCAAGAAGCTCGGCGTCGGCCAGGTGGTCTATACGGCGATGTGCTACGAGCATGGCGGCATGATCGACGACGGCACGCTGCTGCGGCTCGGCAAGGACAATTTCCGCTGGGTCGGCGGCGACGATTTTTCCGGCGAGTGGCTGCGCGAGACGGCATCGAGGCTCGGCCTCAATGTGCTGGTGCGCTCCTCCACCGACCAGATGCACAACATCGCCGTGCAAGGGCCGAAGAGCCGCGACATCCTCAAGGACGTCGTCTGGACCTCCCCGGTGCAACCGTCGATCGGTGAGCTCGAATGGTTCCGCTTCGCGGTCGCACGCATCGGCGGCGGCAACGGCGTTCCGGTCGTGGTCTCGCGCACCGGCTACACGGGCGAGCTCGGCTACGAGATCTGGTGCCATCCGCGCGACGCCGAAAAAGTGTTCGACGCCGTCTGGGAAGCCGGCCAGCCGCATGGGCTGAAGCCGATGGGCCTGCAGGCGCTCGACATGGTGCGCATCGAGGCCGGGCTGATCTTCGCCGGCTATGAGTTCTCCGACCAGACGGATCCGTTCGAAGCCGGCATCGGCTTCACCGTGCCGCTGAAAACGAAAGCGGACGACTTCATCGGCCGCGACGCACTGGTCAAGCGCAAGGAGCATCCGCAGCACAAGCTCGTCGGCCTCGATATCGACGCCAATATCGCGGTCGGCCATGGCGACTGCGTCCATGTCGGCCGCGCCCAGATCGGCGTTGTCACCTCCGGCATGCGCTCTCCGGTGCTCGGCAAGACGATCGCGCTGGCCAGGCTCGACGTCACCCATGCCGAGATCGGCACCGAGGTCGAGGTCGGCAAGCTCGACGGCCATGCCAAGCGGCTGCCGGCGCGGGTCGTCGCCTTCGCTCACTACGATCCGCGGAAGAGCAAGCCGCGTTCCTGAAACAGCCGCGTTCCTGAAAAGCCTCCCGAGGCTGATCCGACCCCCTGCCGGCTGCCACCGGCGGGCGGTCGGGTCGATGTTTCGCCAGCGTGATGTGCACGACATTCACAAAACGCTTGACGTGAAAGCGCGTCGGATCAATCTTCACTGCTAAGAAAGAAATACGACTGAGTGGAAACACCGGAGTCGTGCGGTCACATGCCGGGGAAAAGCTTCGCGAAGCCGAGGCATCGCCGGCGGGGAACAACAAAAAGGGGAATTCACTGACATGAGCACGATAAGCACGGCCCTGGAGCAGCCTGCCGAAAGCAAGCTGCTCAGGAATATCGACTGGCGTGGCGCCTTCTGGGTGGCAAGCGGCGTTCCAGCGCTGGTCCTGTTCTCGATCGGCGGCATTGCCGGCACCACCGGAACGCTGGCCTTCCTGATCTGGACGGTGTCCATGATCATGGGCTTCCTGCAATCCTTCACCTATGCCGAGATCGCCGGCCTGTTCCCTAACAAGTCGGGCGGCGCCTCGATCTACGGCGCCACGGCCTGGCTGCGTTACTCGAAATTCATCGCGCCGCTATCGGTGTGGTGCAACTGGTTCGCCTGGTCGCCGGTGCTGTCGCTCGGCTGCTCGATCGCCGCGGCCTATATCCTCAACGCGCTGGCGCCGATCCCACTGTTCACCGCGGCTTCGCCCGACGTCGTCGCCTATATCGCGGCCCATGCCGGAACCGCGCCGGCCGACGCCATCACGGCGGTGACGGCCACGGCGACGCCTGCGATCCGCAACTGGACGCTGTTCAGCCATACGCTGGGCCCGGTCTCGTTCACGTTCAATGCCACCTTCTTCATCGGCGCGGTGCTGATGCTGATCATCTTCGCCATCCAGCATCGCGGCATCCTCGGCACGGCCAATGTGCAGAAATATATCGGCCTGCTGGTCATCATCCCGATGCTGATCGTCGGCGTCGTGCCGATCATCACCGGACAGATCAACTATGCCAACTTCTCGCCGCTGGTGCCGCTGGCCGCCGCCTACGCGCCGGACCCGGGCGCCTGGAATATCGCCGGCTGGACGCTGGTGCTGGGCGGGATGTTCATCGCGGCATGGTCGACCTACGGCTTCGAGACCGCCGTCTGCTACACCTCGGAATTCAAGAACCCCGGCACCGATACCTTCAAGGCCATCTTCTATTCCGGCCTGCTTTGCATGCTCCTGTTCATCCTGGTGCCCTTCACCTTCCAGGGCGTGCTCGGCCTGAACGGCATGCTGGCAACGCCGATCGTCGACGGCTCAGGCGTGGCGGATGCGCTTGCCGGCATGGTCGGCGGCGGGGCACTGATCCACAGCCTCCTGGTCATGCTGATGATCCTGGCGCTGGTGCTGTGCATCATGACGGCGATGGCCGGCTCCTCGCGCACGCTCTACCAGGGTTCGGTCGATGGCTGGCTGCCGCGCTATCTCAGCCACGTCAACGAGCACGGCGCGCCGACGCGGGCCATGTGGACCGACCTCTGCTTCAACCTGATCGTGCTGGCCATCGCCTCGGCCGACGCGACGAGCTTCTTCTTCATCCTCGCCGTGTCGAATTGCGGCTACATCATCTTCAACTTCCTCAACCTCAATGCCGGCTGGATCCATCGCATCGACAACGGCCATATCAACCGGCCGTGGAAGGCACCGAGCTGGCTGCTCGGGATCGGGGCGATCTTCGCCTATGTCAACGCGATCTTCATGGGCGCCGGCGCCAAGGTGTGGAACCCGATGGCGCTTTGGGCGGGGCTCATCACCGCGGCCCTGATCATCCCGGTGTTCTGCTTCCGGCACTACATCCAGGACAAGGGCAAATTCCCCGACCACATGCTGGCCGATCTCGGCATGTCGGGAGCCGACCTCTCGGTCAAGAAGGCAGGCATGCTGCCCTATCTGACATTGGTCGCCGGCGTGGTGGTGATGCTGCTCGCCAACTGGTACTTCGTCATCTGACGATGACGGTTTGAAA
The DNA here is from genome assembly GCF_053005525.2 of Mesorhizobium sp. ORM8.1. NCBI lineage: Bacteria > Pseudomonadati > Pseudomonadota > Alphaproteobacteria > Hyphomicrobiales > Phyllobacteriaceae > Mesorhizobium > Mesorhizobium sp. ORM8.1. The sequence continues at coordinate 1,959,230 of NZ_CM132600.1, forward strand.
ACAAACGGGCGCGCTTCGGCGCGCCCGTTTGTTTTTGCTATCTCCCACGCCGACGTTAGCCGGCCCTGCGAATGGCCGCTTGCTCGCCTTCGAAGAATCGGTTGGGCGGCCGCTTCAGGCCGAGATTCTCGCGCAAGGTCGCGCCCTCGTATTCGCGGCGGAACAGCCCGCGCCGCTGCAGTTCCGGCACCACCTTTCCAGCAAAGTCGTCCAGGCCGGCGGGAAGATACGGGAACATGACGTTGAAACCGTCGGACCCTTCCGTCACCAGCCATTCCTCCATCTCGTCGGCGATGGTCTGCGGCGTGCCGACGAAGGCAAGGCCGGCATAGCCGCCGAGCCTCTGCGCCAGCTGGCGTACGGTCAGATTCTCCTTCCGGGCCAGTTCGATGACGCGCTCGCGACTGCTCTTCGAGGCATTGGTCTCCGGTATGTCCGGCAGGGCGGCGTCGGGATCAAAGGCAGACGCGTCATGTCCAAGAGCGATCGACAGCGAGGCGATGCCGCTCTCGTAATAGACCAGGCTGTCGAGCTTGGCGCGCTTGGCCCGTGCTTCCTCGACGCTGTCGCCGACGATGACGAAGGCGCCGGGCAGGATCTTGATGTCGTCGCGCGATCGGCCGAGCTTTTCGGCGCGGCTTTTGACATCGGCAAAGAAACGCTGCCCAGCCGCGAGATCGCTGTGGGCGGCGAAGATCACCTCGGCGGTTTCGGCAGCCAGTTGCCGTCCCGCATCCGACGCGCCGGCCTGGACGATAACCGGCCAACCCTGCACCGGGCGCGCTATGTTGAGCGGTCCGCGCACCGACAGATGCTCTCCCTTGTGATTGAGCACATGGAGTTTCTCGGGATCGAAATAGAGCCCGCTCTCGGCATCGCGTATGAAGGCGTCGTCGGCAAAGCTGTCCCAAAGACCGGTGACCACATCGTAGAATTCGCGCGCGTTGTGGTAGCGCTCGTCGTGCTCGACATGCTCATCGAGGCCGAAATTCAGCGCGGCGTCGGGATTGGAGGTCGTCACGATGTTCCAGCCGGCGCGGCCACCGCTGATATGGTCGAGCGAGGCGAAGCGGCGGGCTATGTGATAGGGCGCGTCGAAGGTGGTCGATGCGGTGGCGACCAGGCCGATATAGTCGGTGACGGCGGCCAGCGCCGACAACAGCGTGAACGGCTCGAAGGATGTGACCGTGTGGCTGCGACGCAGAGCCTCGATCGGCATGTTGAGCACAGCCAGGTGATCGGCCATGAAGAAGGCGTCGAATTTCGCTGCCTCAAGCGTCTGCGCGAAGCGCTTCAGATGCGCGAAGTTGAAATTGGCGTCGGGATAGGAACCCGGATAGCGCCAGGCGCCGGTGTGAAGACTGACGGGGCGCATGAAGGCGCCGAGTCGCAATTGCCGATTTTCTGCCATGGGGAATGATCCAGCGATGACGAGCGTAGCCGCTCCGATATCGGTGCAGGATCGGCCGGCATCAAGTTCATGAAAAGGAATTCTGTTTTGCGAGATCCGCCGCGGGGAGCATTTTCACCCGGGGCCCTGTGATGCGGATCATCCGCCACCGGCGTTCACCGATGGCGGATGATCCAAGGTTGCCACCTTCTTGTTTCAGCATGATATCCCGAGCCGGAGGTCAGCGGAGCAAAACCCCTGCGCACTTTTCGGGATCATGCTCTATTCCGCGGCCAGCGCCAACTGCGGCCGTTCAGTGCCTTCGATCTTCTCCGGCGTCTGTTCGTCGGTCTTGGCCTTCTTCTTCTCGCGGCCGAAGAACAGCGCGTAGCCGGCCGGCAGCACCAGGATGGTGAGCACGGTCGCAACCAGGATGCCGCCCATCATGGCGTAGGCCAGCGGCCCCCAGAAGACGGCGCGCGAGATCGGAATCAGCGCCAGCACGGCGGTCAGCGCCGTCAGCGTGATCGGCCGGAAACGGCGCACGGCAGCGCCCACGATCGCCTCGGAGCGCTCCATGCCGGTCGCGATATCCTGGTCGATCTGATCGACCAGGATGATCGAGTTGCGCATGATGATGCCGAGCAGCGCGATAACACCGAGGATGGCAACGAAGCCGAACGGCGCGCCGCTGATCAAAAGGGCCGCAGCGGCGCCGATGATGCCGAGCGGGCCAGTTGCCAGCACCAGCATCGCCTTGCCGAAATGCTGCAGCTGGATCATCAGGAGCACGACGATGATGGCGAGCATGATCGGCGCCTTGGCGGCGATCGAGGCCTGGCTCTCGGCCGAGTCCTCCGCGCCACCCTGGATCTCGATCTTGTAGCCCGGAGCCAGGCCGGCGCGCAGGTCCTTCATGTCGTTGTACATCTTGGTGACGACGTCGTTCGACTGCACGCCGTCGGGCAGCGTGGCGCGCACCGAGATGGTCGGCAGGCGATCGCGCCGCCATTCGAGGCCCTGCTCCATGACAGGCACGACCTTGGCCACCTGCGACAATGGCACCGAACCGCCGAAGTCGGTGGGGATGTAGACCGAGTCGACCGAGGACAGCAGCTTGCGGGTCGCCGCCGGTTCGCGGGCGACGATCGAGACCGTTTCCTCGCCGTCGCGGAAATCGTCGAGCGGCGCGCCGGACATGGTCGCCTGCAGCATCTGGCGGATGCGCTGCGAGGTGACGCCCAATGCACGGGCACGGTCCTGATCGATGACCAGCTTCATTGCCGGCACAGGCTCCAGCCAGTCGTCATGGATGGCGCCGAGCAGCGGGTTTGCCTGGAACTTCGCCTTGACCTCGTCGGCGATGCGGCGCACCTCCTGGCGGTCGGGACCCATGACGCGCATCTGCACCGGCCAGCCGGTGGGCGGGCCGAGGAAGAGGCGGTCGACCTTGCCGCGGATCGAGGGGAAATCGTCGGCCAGGATCGTGCGCATCTTGACGATCAGCCGCTCGCGCGCCGGCTCGTCCTTGGCCATGACCAGAAGCTGGGCGAAGTTCGGGTTGCGGAGCTGCTGGTCGAGCGGCAGGAAGAAGCGCGGCGCGCCTTCGCCGATATAGGTGGCGATGAAGCGCTTGTCCGGGTCGTCCGTCATCCTGGCTTCAAACGCCTTGGCCTGCTTTTCCACTTCCTTGATCGAGGTGCCTTCCGGCAGCCAGAGATCGACCAGGATTTCGGGACGCGAGGATTGCGGGAAGAAGTTCTGCGGGATGAACTGGAAGGCCCACAGGCTGGTGGCGAAGGTGACCAATGTCATCACCAGCACGATGATGCGGTGGCGCACGGCCCAGGTGACGGTGGCGCGCAGCCGCCGGTAGAAGCCGGTGTCGAAGACATCGTGATGGGTGCCGGCATGCTTGCGCTGCTTCAGGATCATGTAGCCGAGCCACGGCGTGAAATAGACCGCGACGAACCAAGACACGATCAGCGCGATGCCGACGACATAGAACAGCGTGCGCACGTACTCGCCGGCGGTCGAGGCGGCGAAGCCAACGGGAATGAAGCCGGCCGTGGTGATCAGCGTGCCGGTCAGCATCGGGAAAGCGGTCGAGGTATAGGCGAAGCTCGCCGCCTCGATCTTGACCAGCCCTTCCTCGAGCTTTCGCTCCATCATCTCGACGACGATCATGGCGTCGTCGACCAGAAGGCCGAGCGCGATGATCAGCGCGCCGAGCGAGATGCGCTGCAGGTCGATGCCGATCTCGTACATGATGGCGAAGGTGGCGGCCAGAACCAGCGGGATAGCGATGGCGATGACCAGGCCGGAGCGCCAGCCGATCGACAGCAGCGAGACGGCAAGCACGATGAGCAGCGCTTCGCCGAGCGCCTCCATGAATTCGCTCACCGCGTCCTTGACGACCTGTGGCTGGTCGGAGATCTGATCGACCGCAACACCGTAGGGCAAACCCGCCTCGAAGCGCTGATAGGTCGCTTCGACATCCTTGCCGACGTCCCTGACGTTAAAACCCTTGGCCATGACGACGCCGAGCTGAACGCTCTCATGGCCGTTGAAGAGGTATTTGTTGTCGTAAGGATCCTGAAGGCCGGAAGAGACGGTGGCGATGTCGCCGAGACGCGTCACCTGGTTGCCGGAACGCAGGCGCAGCTCGCGGATATCGGCGGCCCTGGTCACGTCGCCTTCGACCGAGATGCGCACCGAGCGCAAGCCGGTGTCGACCGAACCCGCCGGATCGACGGCGTTCTGACCCTTGATGGCGTTCTGCAGGTCGACCATCGTCAGGCCGCGTTCGGCGAGCGCCTTGGACGAGACGTCGATATAGATCTTCTCGGGCTGGTCGCCGATGATGACGGCCTTCTCGACGCCCGGCGTCGTCAACAGCATGTCGCGCGCCTGGATGGCGAATTTCTTCAGTTCCGGATAGGTGAAGCCGTCGCCGCTGATCGAGTGCAGCGTGATGAAGGTATCGCCGAACTCGTCGTTGAAATAGGGACCAAGCAGGCCCTGCGGCAGGTCGCCTGAGATGTCGCCGACCTTCTTGCGCACCTGGTAGAAGGCGTCCTTCACCTCCTCGGCGTTGGTGTCGCCCTTGACCTGGAGCGTGATGATGGCGCTGCCGGCCCGCGTATAGGAGCGGACGAAATCGAGATGCGGCGTTTCCTGCAGCTTGCGCTCGATCTTGTTGACGACCTGGTCTTCCATGTCCTTGATCGAAGCGCCCGGCCAGATCGCCTGCACCACCATGACGCGGAAGGTGAAATCCGGATCTTCCTTCTGACCCATGCGCATCAGGCCGAGCGCGCCGGCAAGGATGATCAGCCCGAACAGGAAGCGGGCGATGCTTGGATGCCCGATTGCCCAGCGCGAGAGGTTGAAAGGCCGCTTCTCAGTGCTGTTGTCGTTTGCAGTAGTCATGGCGCAAGTCCAGTCCAATTGGCCGGCAAGGCAGGCTTGCCATGCTGTTCCATGAATTCTCGGTCGGGCTTCCGGGCGGCGAACCCCTCAAGCGGAGAGAGATCGCGTATCGCGTGGGACGCGGCACTGCTGCGGGGGAGCCAACATGCCGGCATCTCACGGTCGGGCGTCGCCGCCCGGAACCCATGCCTTCCCCGGCCCGCGGATTGACACGGGGGCGGGAACGGCGTTCGTCACGCCTGACTTAGGTCTTAGTTGGATGCATGTCGTTGTCCCAAAACCGCTTCGCACTTTTGGGCGACATGCATCAGTGCAGGCTACTCGTTGTCGCGACATCGTCCTCCGCCGAAGCGGATTGCTGAGCGTCGCTGGAAAGCTTGACCTTCAGGTTATCGGTCATGAACTGCGTGCCGGCGGCGACCACGACGTCACCTTGTTTCAGGCCGTCGGCCACGGCGACGCCGTCGGCGGTGAAGTTTGCGACCTTGATCGGGCGCGGATGAACCGTGTCCGAGGCGCGGTCGACCGTCCAGACGATCTGCTTGCCATCCTTCTCAGCCATCGCGGTCAGCGGGATCGACACCAGTTGCGCCTTGCTGCCGACCGTCGCCGCGACATTGGCGGTCATGCCAAGCAGCACGCGCGGATCGCTGGGCAGCGAAACCCGGACCGCGAAGGTGCGCGACTGCGCATCGGCGCTGCCCGCCACCTCGCGGACCTTGCCGGCAAGCGTGAGCGCGTCATCGGACCAGAAGCTCGCCTTGACCTCCTTGCCCGGACGGAAGCCGGCAATATCCATTTCCGGCACCGCGATCAGCACTTCCTTCTCGCCGTCGACCGCAACCGTCATCACCGGCGTGCCGGCGGCGACGACCTGGCCGACATCGGCGGAGACAGCGGTGACGATGCCATCCTTGCTGGCCTTGAGATCCGCGTATTGGACCTGGTTCTGTGCCTGGGCGAGCGTCGAGCGGGCGGCATCGCGCGTCGCGATCGCCTGGTCGTAAGTCAGCGTCGCCTGGTCGAGCTGCGACTTCGGCGCGAAGGTCTTGGTGTAGAGCTGCTCGGCGCGCTTCTTGGCGATATCGACGATTTCGACCTGGCGCTCGGCGGCATCGAGGTTTGCCTGCGCGCTCTTGACCGACAGCGCGTAGTCGGCGGGATCGATGCGGGCGAGCACATCGCCGGCATTCACATGCTGGCCGATGTCGACCAAGCGCTCGGTGACCTTGCCGGCGACGCGAAAGCCGAGGTTCATTTCGACACGGGCGCGCACCGAGCCCGAATAGTCGAGCTGGCGGGTGGTCTGCGCCTCGCCGATCTCGACGACTTTCACCGGACGGATGACTTCCGCGACCGGGGCCGCTTTCTCCTGCGAACACGCGGCAAGCCCGAGCGCCGCGACGATCAGGCCCGCGGCTGGCAGCTTGCGGATGATGGAACTGGACAAAGACACCTTAGCACTCCCGAACTGGAGATGATCGTCAACCGGCACCCGGCGGACAGCTTCTATTTCAAGGCTCTGATGGCGTAGTCGATAAGGTCGTCGGTCGTTGCCCTGTTGGTCTTGGCAAGGCACTGCGCCACCATCTGCGGATGGCAGAGAATAACCGTGGCGGCGCCGAAGCAGCGCGAGGCCGTCACAGGATCTTGTTTGCGGAATTCGCCGGCCTCGATGCCGTCGCGGATGATCTCGGCGAAAATGTCATGGATGCTGTCGATATGCTTGTCGATGACGGCCCAGTCGCGCTCAAGCGCGACGATAACCATTTCGTGGACCTTCTGGTCGTCCAACAGGACTTCCAGCGTCATCTTGTATTGGGCATGCACGTAACGGCGCAGCCGCTCCTCGGCGCTGATCGGAAGCCGCGAGATCTCGTAGGCCATGTTATAGCTCGCGCCGAGCATGCGGCCGCAGACGGCTTGGTGGATTTCAACCTTGGACGCGAAGAAGCGGTAGATGTTGGCCGGCGACATGCCGAGCTCGCGGGCGATGTCGGCCACATTGGTCTTGCCGTAGCCATAGTGCCGGAAGAGCCGCTCGGCGCAGTCGAGAATGCGCGTCACATTCTCCTGCCTGGCGGGGTCGGCCGTTATGTTGGCTATGTTGGCGGCTTCGGACATGGTGCTTTCGTTTGACAAGTGACGAATTTCGATTTTCGTCATTCGTAAAATGAAGGAGGCCGGATGTCAACGCGGAAATCGACGTACGTGTATAGTTGGTGACAGATAGTGACAGTTGGCGGGGCGCAATAGCCGACGCTTGCGATTGGTGGGCGCGCCCCCGATGAGGTCGTCATCCTAGGGCGAGGCAAGGAGCGTAGCGACGCGGCGCAGACCCTAGGATCCATGCCGTGACGTCGGCTGAAAAATGCAACCATGTCAATGAATTACACTCGATGGTCGCGTACAGCTTGCAGCGAGATATTCGCAACCGTTGAAGCACGGCCGCATGGTCACGGCATGGATCCTGGGGTCTCCGCGACGTCGCTTCGCGACTGCTCCACCCGAGAATGACGAAATCCCAAAGGTCTGCGACAAATTGTCGAGGTCAATGCGAAAGAGCACGTGTCCGCTACGCCCCCTTCGCCATCTCCCTCAGCCTGAACTTCTGGATCTTCCCCGTCGAGGTCTTCGGGATTTCGGCAAACACCACAGCCTTCGGCACCTTGAAGCGTGCCAGCAGCCCTCGGCAGTGCTCGATGATTTCGGCCTCGGTCGCGCTCTTGCCGGGCTTCAGCTCGACATAGGCGACCGGCACCTCGCCCCATTTGTCATCGGCCTTGGCGACGACACCGCAGGATGCAACGGCAGGATGCTTGTAGAGCGCGTCCTCGACCTCGATTGAGGAGATGTTCTCGCCGCCCGAGATGATGATGTCCTTGGAGCGGTCCTTGAGCTGGATATAGCCGTCCGGATGCATGACACCGAGATCGCCGGAATGGAACCAGCCGCCGGCGAAGGCCTCGTCGGTCGCCTTGCGGTTCTTCAGATAGCCTTTCATGACGATGTTGCCGCGGAACATGACCTCGCCGATGGTTTCGCCATCGGCCGGCGTCTCGACCATCGTCTGGGGGTCCATCACGGTCAGGCCTTCGAGCGAGGCGTAGCGCACGCCCTGGCGCGCTTTCTTGGCCGTCCTCGGCCCCTTCTCCAATGCGTCCCAGTCATTGTGCCATTCGTTGACGACGGCCGGGCCGTAGGTCTCGGTCAGGCCGTAGAGATGGGTGACCGCGAAGCCGGCGTCGGCCATGCCGGACAGCACAGCTTCCGGCGGGGGTGCCGCGGCGGTGTTGAAGGTGACGATCTGCGAGAATTCGCGCTTGTCCTCGTCCTTCGCGTTGATCAGCACCGACATGACGACCGGTGCACCGCAGAGATGGGTGACGCCGTGGTCGGCTATCGCATCATACATCGGCTTTGGCCGCACCCAGCGCAGGCAGACATGCGTGCCGGCCTGGACGGCAAGCGTCCACGGAAAACACCAGCCATTGCAGTGGAACATCGGCAGCGTCCAGAGATAAACCGCGTGCTTGGCCATGCCGGCATGGATGGTGTTGGTGTAGGCCATCAGGGCCGCGCCGCGATGGTGGTAGACGACGCCCTTCGGATTGCCTGTCGTGCCCGACGTGTAGTTGAGCGAGATGGCGTCCCATTCGTCATCGGGCATCGACCAGGCGAAGGCCTCGTCGCCGCCGGCGAGAAAATCCTCATAGTCGAGCGAGCCGATCCGCTCGCCCTTCGGATAGGGCGCGTCGGACGCATAGTCCGGATCGTCATAGTCGATGACCAACGGCTTGACCTTGGCCAGAGTCAGCGCCTCCCTGACCACACCGGAGAATTCGCGGTCGACGATCAGCACCTTGGTCTCGGCATGGTCGAGTTGGAAGGCGATGACGGCGGCATCCAGCCGGGTGTTGAGGGAATGCAGCACCGCCTTGGTCATCGGCACGCCGAAATGCGCTTCCAGCATCGGCGGCGTGTTGGACAGCATCACCGTCACCGTATCGCCCTTGCCGATGCCGCGCCTGGAAAGCGCCGAGGCGAGCTTCAGCGAGCGGCGCCAGAAGTCGCGATAGGTGATGCGTTGGTTGCCATGGATGATGGCGACATGGTCGGGATAGGTTTTTGCCGCGCGCTGCAGATAGGTCAGCGGCGTCAGCGGCTGATGGTTGGCGGCGTTCCTGTCGAGATCCTGTTCGTAGGGATTGGCCATCCCGTTCTCCCCAAAGTTCTTTTCGAGCTTTCTAACCTTAGGCACGCTGTCACGCTATCCCCCGGAATGGCTGAAAATGCTATGATGCGTCGTCCTGGTAGAATGGCGATCCATGCTGAGCCATACTGGCAGGCGACGGCGGCCCGCCGCACCGAGTTTGACTTTTGTCGAGAGCCGTGACTAATGTCAGCCGAGGAGGCGGCATGGCGATCAGACCGGCAGAACAGCTCATCCACAAGGCCGCCTGGCTGTACTATGCCCATGGCCTGCGCCAGGACGAAGTGGCAAGCCAGCTCAACATTTCGCGCGCCTCGGTCGCCATGTATCTGCGCAAGGCGCGCGAGACCGGCATCGTCAACATCTCGACCTCGACGCAGCTCTTCACCGACGATGTCATGGCGCGCCGGCTGGAGGATGCCTTCAGGTTAGACGCCGTCTGGATCGCGCCGGATAACGCCTATCTCGCCGATCCGTCGACCGACATCGCGGTGCTGGCGGCGAGCGTGTTCCTGGAGCTGGTGAAGAAGGGCGACCGCATCGGCGTCGCCTGGGGCCGCACCGTCTACACCATTGCCGACATCATGTCCTATGCCGATCTTCAGGACGTCACCGTGGTGCAGCTCTGCGGCAATCTCGGCGCGCCCTATTCCTACCGGCCCGACCAGTGCACGATGGAGATTGCGCGGCGGCTCAACGCCAAGGGTCTGAATTTCTATGCGCCGCTGGTGCTGTCGACGGAAGCCCTGGCGCAAGGCCTGCGCGCCGAGCCGGTGATCCGCGACCAGCTCGCCGGCATCGGCGACTGCGATCTGGCGCTCTACTCCGTCGGCGCGGTCGATGCCGACAGCCATCTGGTGAAATGCGGCGCGCTGGCGGCGGCCGAGATGGAAGCGCTGCGGCGCCAGGGCGCTGCCGGCGTCATCGCCGGGCAGATCATCGACGCGAGCGGCGAGGTGCTCGACTGCAGCTACAACCGGCGCGTCATTTCCGCTGAACTCGCCTCGCTGCGCGCCATCGAAAAGCGGCTGATGGTGGTGCAGGAAGACACCAAGTTCGAGCCGCTGCTCGCGGCCATCGCCGGCGGGCTCTGCACGCATCTGGTGATCGGCGCACATATGGCCCAGCGTCTTCTCGATCACGCGGGCGAAGCCGGCAAGAAAGCATCCTAGAAAAACCACCTCTCGCCGCGTCTGTCATCAAGACGTCGCGGCTTTCTGTTCATGAGCAAAAAAGACGGAATTGGACGCTACGACATGCAGAACCTTTGGAACGACGCCGACGCCGAAAAGATGGTTGCCGACTATGCGAAAAAGGGCGTCGGCCGCGACCTTGCGCTGCGCGTCTACACCACCCGCCTGCTCGGCGGCGAACCGCGGCTGGTGCTGCATGGCGGCGGCAACACGTCGTGCAAGACCAAGGCCACCGATCTCCTCGGCGACGAATGGGATGTGCTGTGCGTCAAGGGCAGCGGCTGGGACATGGCCGTCATCGAGCCGCAAGGCCTGCCAGCGGTGAAGATGGGCGCGCTCTTGAAAGCGCGCGGGCTGGACACGCTTGCCGACGAGGACATGGTGGCGCTGCAGCGCTCCAACCTCATCGACCCCGCCTCCCCCAACCCGTCGGTCGAAACGCTGCTGCATGCCTTCCTGCCGCACCGTTTCGTCGACCACACGCATTCGACGGCGATCCTCGCCATTGTCGACCAGGAAGACAGCAAGCCGCTGATCAAGACCGTGTTCGGCGACAAGATGGGTTACGTGCCTTACATCAAGCCGGGCTTCGACCTTGCCAAGGTGGCGGCGGAAGTCTTCGACGCCGACCCTAGCGTCGAAGGCCTGATCCTCGACAAGCACGGCATCTTCACCTTCGGTGACGATGCCAGGCAGGCTTATGACCGCATGATCCACTATGTGACTATGGCCGAAGACTATGTCGCGCAAAACGGCAAGCCGCAGGCGGCCAAGGCGGCGCTGCCGGCAAAGCTCGCCAAGGCCAGCGACATCGCGTCGGCATTGCGCGGCGCGGTGGCCGTGGCGCGTGGCGAAGGCCGCTTCGACCGCATGGTCAGCGACTTCCGCACTTCGGACGCGATCGTCGATTTCATCAATTCTGCGAAGATTGCCGACTATGCCGGGCGCGGTGTGTCGACGCCGGATCTCTCGATCCGCATCAAGACCGGGCCGATGGCGGTGCCGGCGCCCGACGCCGACAAGCTCGGCGACTACAAGGCCGTCCTCAAGAGCCATGTCGAGGCCTTCGCCAACGACTACCGCGCCTATTTCGAGACCAATGACGCGCTGGACGACGTCAAGCGCACCATGCTCGACCCGATGCCGCGCCTGACGCTGGTGCCGGGTCTCGGCATGTTCGGCCATGGCCGCACGCTGAAGGATGCCAGGATCGCCTCCGATGTCGGCGAGATGTGGATCGAGGCAGTGCGTGGCGCCGAGGCGATCGGCCATTTCCATCCGCTGTCCAAGGCCGATCTGTTCCCGCTCGAATACTGGTCGCTGGAACAGGCCAAGCTCGCCTCGAACAAGCCGAAGCCGCTGACCGGCCAGGTCGTGCTGATCACCGGTGGCGCCGGCGCCATCGGTGCGGCGACCGCCAAGCTTTTCGCCGCCAACGGCGCCCATGCCGTGGTCGTCGACCTCGACCCTGCGAAAGCAGCGGAAGCGGCAAAAGCGGCCGGCAACAATTCGATCGGCGTCGGCGCCGACATCACCAACCCGGCCGAGATGCGCGCCGCCTTCGACAAGGCGGTCGCGGTCTATGGCGGCGTCGACATCCTGGTCTCGAATGCGGGTGCGGCCTGGGAAGGTCGCATCGGCGAACTCGACGACGCCACGCTGCGCAAAAGTTTCGAGCTCAACTTCTTCGCCCACCAGTCGGCGGCGCAGAACGCGGTGCGCATCATGCTGGAACAGGGCACCGGCGGCGTGCTTCTGTTCAACACCTCCAAACAGGCGATCAATCCCGGCCCGAAATTCGGCGCCTATGGCATTCCGAAGGCCGCGACGCTGTTCCTGTCACGGCAATATGCGCTGGACTATGGCGCGCACGGCATCCGCTCCAACGCGGTCAATGCCGACCGCATCCGCTCGGGCCTGTTGACCGACGCGATGATCGCCAGCCGTTCCGGCGCGCGCGGCGTGTCGGAGAAGGAATACATGTCCGGCAATCTGCTCGGACAGGAAGTGACGGCCGACGATGTGGCGCAGGCTTTCCTGCACCAGGCGCTGGCCGACCGCACCACCGCCGACGTGACGACGGTGGATGGCGGCAACATCGCGGCAGCGCTGCGCTGAGGATGTAGGACGTCCTTCGAGCGGTTCGTCGTTTTGCCAAGACGTCGAACCGCGCGGTCTCGTTCTTTGATGCGACTCCGATGGACACCCTTTTACGCTTCTGCTGAAGAACTGCGCGAACCGGTCAAAATCCGCTCAAATCCCTCGCTTATTGCTCAGGCGGTTTTTGGGGGTGCCTCGCGCCGGTATTCGGGCGCAAGACCGGTGGAGCCGGCATGCAATTCAGGGAAGTGCCTTATTTCAGCCAGTGGGAATCGCCCGAGATGACCTTGCCGCTTCTGGCGGAGGGGCCGTCGGCACTCTATCGCGATCCGCTGTGGCGCAACTCCGGCGCGGGAACGATCGAGGACTATGCGCGCTGGGCCGTCAATGCCTGCGGCATGGCCTGCCTGAAGATGATCCTTGCCGAACGCGGCGAAATCCATCCGACGCTGGAGCTCGCCCATGCCTGCACGGCCTATGGCGGTTATGTCGTCAACGAGGCCGACGGCTCGATCAAGGGGCTGATCTACGAACCCTTCGTCCGTTTCATTCACGATCGTTTCGACCTGGCCGCCGAAACCATGACGAATGTCGATATCGAGACCATCCCCGGGATCCTCTCGCGTTGGCGGTTCTTCATCGCTTCGGTCAATCCCGGCATCCGCTGGCCCGAACGCGAACCGCCGTCCAGGGGCGGGCATCTGGTGCTGGTGACGGCAGCCTCGCCCAAGGAAATCCGCTTCCACAATCCCTCCGGCCACGACCTGCAAAGCCAGGCGAACGCAACGCTGCCGCTGGCCGCCTTCGACAGGTTTTTCGCCCGGCGCGGCATCGCCATCGGTGCCTAGACTTTCCGCACAAGCGATTTGGAGACATTCTTGGCCGACATATCAAAGAGACTGCGTATCGGTGTGCTGTTCGGCGGGCGCTCCGCCGAGCATGAGGTGTCGGTGCTTTCGGCGACCAACGTCATGGCTGCGCTGGAGCCGGCGAAATACGATGCCGTCCCAATCTTCGTCACCCGCGAAGGGCAATGGCTGCTGAGCCGCTTTGAAGACGGCGCGCTCACGAGGCCGTCGGCTGGCACGCAGCTCTGCCTGGTGCCTGGCGGGTATGGACGAATGCTGGCGATCCCCGCCAGCGGCGCAGCCCACGACCTGCCTCGCATCGACATCCTGTTTCCCGTGCTGCACGGCCTGCATGGCGAGGACGGCGCGGTGCAGGGGCTGGCCGAGGTGGCGCGCGTGCCGCTGGCCGGCTGCGGCATCCTGGGCTCCGCCACGGCGCTGGACAAGGAAATCGCCAAGCGGCTGCTCAAGGCGGCGGGAGTGCCTGTGGCACGCTCGGTGACGATCGATGAAGGGTCGGTGCCTTCGCTCACAGAACTGGAAGACCAGGTCGGCCTGCCGCTGTTCATCAAGCCGGCGCGGCAAGGCTCCTCAGTCGGCGTCGCAAAGGTCAATGGCAGCCAGGAATTCGATCGCGCGCTGGCGGAAGCCTTCCAGCACGATCGCAAGCTTTTGGCGGAGGAATTCGTTCGTGGCCGCGAGATCGAATACAGCGTGCTGGAGAGCCCCACGGGCGAACTCTTCGTCTCGCGGCCAGGCGAGATCGTGCCGGCGGAAAGTCATGGCTTCTACAATTACAACGCCAAATACATCGACGAGGATGGCGCGGCGCTGATCGTGCCGGCCGAGCTGCCGCCTGAGGTCGAGGGCGCCATGCGCGCCATGGCCGCAAAGGCGTTCAGAGCGCTCGGCTGCGACGGCATGGCCCGCGTCGATTTCTTCCTGATGCCCGACATGAATTTCCTGATCAACGAACTCAACACCATTCCCGGTTTCACCGACATCAGCATGTACGCCAAGGCCATGGCGGCTAGCGGTGTGAGCTATCCGGAAGTCATCGATCGGCTGGTGGCGCATGGGCTGGCGCGTGCCGGCCGATGAAGACCTGAGGGTTTGAAATCTCGGTAGCGACCCGTGGTTACGTCGTCGGTTCACTCCGGCAGACCAGCCTTGCGGAAGCCGTCGACAAAATGCCGGAGTGTCGCCTCATCGCGGAACGGCTCGGTCTCGACCCAGCGCTGCGTGGAGAAATGCGGGTTGCCGACGAGGAACAATTCGACCTCGGTACGTGCCTCGTCGAGGCGGCCGAGCTGGGCAAGGCTTGCCGCCAGGAAGCGGCGTGAGCTTGTGCGATATGTCTCGTCGCTGCGCAGCGTCTCGACAGCGGCCTCGTAGTCGCCGGCCGCATATTGCGCCTGGCCGAGCGTCAGATAGTACCAGCTCGGCGGAAACGGGTTCAGCCGGAACGCCTTGCGAATATGCTCGAGGCCTTCCTCGACCTTGCCGGCGAGGACCACGATGTCGGACAAGGTCGCCCAGATGTCGGCCTCGTTCGGATCGAGCTCGATCGCCTTGGCGAATTCCAAGTCGGACTGCTCGAAGTCGCGCTCATAGGCGAGCAGGTTTGCCAGGACCCAGACGCAGCCGGCATCGTTGGGATCGATCGCCACGGCCTTGCGCGCCAATTCCAGGGACGTGCTCCGGGCAGGTTCGATCGGCTTGCCCCAATGCACCCAGCCCATCCAGTGGTTCATGGCCAGCCAGCGATAGGCCTCGGCATAATCGGGATCGAGCGAGATGGCGCGCGTCAGCATCAGATGCGCTTCGCGCGCCATCTGCGGCGACTCGTCGAACAGTTTTCGCGCCCGCACGCACAGATCATAGGCTTCGAGGTTCTTCGGCCGGTTGCGCTCCGGCAGCGCGCGCAGCCGGCCGAGCAGTGCCTCGACGATCTTGGCCGTCGCCTCGTCCTGGACGGCGAAAATGTCTTCAAGGCCGCGATCGAAGCGCTCAGCCCAGATATGCTCGCCGCTCAGCGCATCGATCAGCTGGGCGTTGATGCGCACGCGCCCCGCGGCGCGTCGTGCGCTGCCCTCCAGAAGATAGCGCACACCAAGGTCCCGGGCGATCTCGCGCACATCCATCGCCTTGCCCTTGTAGGCAAAGACCGAATTGCGCGCGATGACGAACAGGCCCGGAATCCGCGACAGGTCGGTGATCAGGTCTTCGGTCAAGCCGTCGGCGAAAGACCTTGCGCGGGATCGTTGCTCAGATTGATGAAGGGCAGCACGGCGATCGACGGTTTGTCGGGCAGCGGCAAGGGCTTGCGCTTGGCGTCGAGCTGTTCGATGGCGCCGGTGAAGCGGTAGCCGACGCGCGGGATTGTGGCGATCCACTCGCCGCCATCGGCCGCCGGCCCGAGCAGCTTGCGCAATTGCGCGATCTGTACGGTGAGATTGCCTTCCTCGACACGGTGAGATTGCCTTCCTCGACTGCCATGCCCGGCCACGCCGCGTCCATCAGCTCGGCCTTGGCCAGGATTTCGCCTGGACGCGCGACGAGGGCCTCCAAGAGCTTCAAGCCGCGATGTCCGGCGGCGACGGGGATATCGCCGCGAAGCAGCGTTCCCGCGCCCGGATCAAGCATGAACGGTCCGAAGGCAAAGCGCGATCCCTGCATGCGGCGATCTATAGAGCAATCCCAGGAAAAGTGTGAGCGGTTAAGTTCGGCGACTTCGCCGTAACCCTCCGCCCGGAATTGCGTAAAAACAAAGGGATAGAGCGATTCGCCGTTTCCGCGAAATGGTGAAATGCTCTAGCCGATTTGGAAGTTTTGAGAACTATTTGGGAGCGCTTAATTACTCCACTGGCGGCATCCGGCAGAATTCAACCTCATTCAAGTCACGGGCCTTCGAGCCCAAACTGCATGGAGGTTGCCATGAACGATATCCTTTTGCCTTGCCAGGGGCTGGCAGAGCGGCCGTCCATTCGCGAAAGGCCTCGGCCTTATAGCCTGGCGGCGTTGCGCAGCCTTCTCGCGGCGCGCCGCAGACAGACCCGCTTCCGCTTCGATCTCAAGCGCATGGCGAGCGACAATCCGCATTTGATCGACGATATCGGGCTGACCAGATGGCAGGTCGAGGAGGAGATCGCCAAGCTGCCTTTCTGGCAGCGATAGGGCGAACGATTGGCGGTTATCCAAACAGAAAGAGCGGCCCGAAAGCCGCTCTTTCTGTGTTCAATTTGCCTGAGTTTACTTGGCGTTCGGGTTCGGCATCCAGGCCGGCATGGCGACATTGGCGTGGGCGAACTGCGGCAGCTTGGCCGACAGGTCTTCCATGTTCTTGATGTCCTTGTCGACCAGCTCCTTCTGGGTGATCAGCGTCGGCGGCACGATGACGTTGTGGCCGGGGTCTTCACCGGCAAGCAGTTGCGCCAGCGCGCGCACCGAGACCTGGCCGACGACGGCCGGGTTGGTGGCGGCGGTCGCGGCCCAGGCGCTGTCGGTCTCGCGCATGGCCGCGATGTCCGAGGTCGAGATGTCGGCCGAATAGATCTTGATGCCCTTGTTCAGCCCGGCCTCGTCGACGGCGATTTTCACGCCCTTGGCGAACTCGTCATAGGGCGCGAACATCACCTTGATGTCGGGATGCGCCTGCAGCACCGAGCGCGCCTGGTTGGCGACGGAATTGGCGATCGGGTTGTCGAGCGTGCCGAACTGCGCGACTTCCTTGATGCCGGCGTATTTCTTCTTGACGTCGAGCCAGGTCTCGTTGCGGCGGTCGAGCGGCGCGATGCCGGCGACATAGACATAGCCGGCGTTCCAGCTGTCGCCATTGTCCTTGACCGCCTGTTCGAGCGCGAGCTTTGCGAGGTCCTTGTCCGACTGCTCGATCTGCGGGATCTTCGGGTTTTCGACATTGACGTCGAAGGCCACCACCTTGATGCCGGCATCGACCGCGCGCTGGGCGGCGTCCTTCATCGATTCCGTCAGGCCGTGCTGGATGATGATGCCCTGCACGCCAAGCGCGATGGCCTGGTCGACCATGTCGGCCTGGAGTGCGGCGTCCTGGCGGCTGTCCAGCACGCGCAGGTCGATGCCGAGCGCCTTGGACTGCGCCTCGACACCCGACAGATAGGCCTGGAAGAAGTCACCGGTCGACAGATAGCGCACCAGCGCGATCTTGACGCCGGGCTTGTCGAACGGCGCCGGCTTGTCCGCCGCAAGGGCGGTACCCTGCACCAGCAGCGCCGCGCCCGCCAGGCCAAGGGCCGCCTTCCCCAAAAGTCTTCTCGTGATGCTCAATTTTTCCTCCATTTTCTTTCTGAATACCCCGGTCGAACCTATCTCTTGCCCCTGCCGGAAAGGGCGAAGGTGAAGACAAGGGCGACGACGAGAACCGCGCCCTTGACGAAATCCTGCGTGTAGTAAGGCGCGTTCATCATCGTCAGGCCCTGCAGCAACACGCCGACAAACACCGCGCCGACCGCCGTACCGAAGGCGTTCGGCTTGGCGGCGCCGAGCACCGCGTAGCCGATGAGCGCCGCGGCAACAGCGTCGAGCAGGAGATTATTACCCGAGGCGATGTCGCCGCGTCCAAGCCGGGCGGCCAGCAAAATTCCGCCGATCGAGGCAAAAACTCCTGAAATGACGTAGGCCCAGATTTTGTATGCCTTGACAGGCGCGCCGGCGAGTTCGGCGGCGCGCTCGTTTGAGCCGACGGCATACATCATGCGGCCGAAGCGGGTGTATTCGAGGAAGAACCAGATCAGCACGGCGAGCACGACCAGCACGACGACCGAGACCGGGATCAGGTTCGGGATGAAGAAGTCGAAGCGGTGGCGGCCGAGCGCCAGGAAGGCGTCGGAGAACTTGCCGTTGGCGACCGAGCCGTCGGGCAAGGTCATGCCGGTGGCGATAGAGCGGCCTTCTGTCGGGATACGCTGCAGGCCAAGCAAGAGGAACATCATGCCGAGCGTCGCCAGGAGGTCGGGCACGCGCATATAGACGATCAGCCAGCCATTGATGAGGCCGACGATGACGCCGATGACAAGGCAGGCGATGACAGCAACGACGGTGTTCTGCTCCAGCACCACCATCGCATAGGACGCCGCCATCATGGCGCTGGTGGCGACCGAGCCGATCGACAGATCGAAGCCGCCGACGACAAGCGTCGCGGTGACGCCAAGCGCCAGCACGCCGGTGATCGCCACCGACTGGAAGATGAAGACGGCACTTTGCGGCGAGACGAAACCGTCGGCGGAGAGAGCGAAATAGGCGATCAGCCCGACCAGCAGGACGATGAAGCCATAGCGGATGGCATAGTCGCGCGCCGTCATTCAGCGCTCCGCCGCGTGGCTGTCCAGGCAAAGCTCATTTCCCATTCCACTCCATATTCCCTGATCTCACGCCGCGCTGTTGAGCGGCCCGCCGGCCACTTCGGCGAGCAACCGGTCGAGGTCGATGTCGGCGTTCCTGTGCTCGCCGACGATTGTGTGTTCCGACATCACCAGGATGCGGTCGGCCGTCTCCAGCGCCTCGTCGATCTCGGTGACAAAGATCAGCGTCGCGCGGCCGTCGGCGCTTGCCCTGAGCTTGGCGGCGATGTCGCGCCGGGCCGAGATGTCGACGCCCTGGAACGGCTCGTCGAGGATGAACAGACGTGAGGCCTGCGACATCCAACGCGCCACCATCACCTTCTGCTGGTTGCCGCCGGACAGCGCCGAGAGCTCGTCCTTCTCCGAGCGGCAGACGATGCCGAGCTCGTCGATCTGGCGGCGCGCGACGAGCCGCTCGGCGCGCTTCTTCATCACGCTCAGGCTCGACATGCGCTTCAGGAACGGCAGGCTGATGTTGCGCTCGATGTTGAAGCCGCCGACGATGCCGCTCTGCGCGCGGTCCTTGGCGACGAGGAAAACGCCGGCCGCGATCGCCGCGCGCGCCGACCCCGGCGCATAGGGCTTGCCATCCATATGCATGGCGCCGGCGAGCGGCCTGCGCACGCCGAACAAAGTCTCGGCCAAAGCCGTCTTGCCGACGCCGACCAGGCCGGTGATGGCCACCACCTCGCCGGTGCCGAGCGTCATCGAGATTGGCTTGGCGCCCGGCGCGATGCGCAGGCCTTCGGCGGTGAAGACCGGGCGCGCCGAGTGTCTCGCCACCACCTGGTCGAGATGGATCTTGCGGCCGAGCATTGCGTTGACCGCGCCCTCATAGTCGAGCGGCTTTTGGTCGAAGACGCCGGAGACGATGCCGTCGCGCATCGAGACGATGCGGTCGGCCAGCCGTCTGATGTCGGACATGCGGTGCGAGATGTAGAGGATGGCGACACCCTGCCCGCGCAGCCGGTCGATCAGCGCGAACAGCCGGTCGGCCTCGGCGCTCGACAGCGAGGAGGTCGGTTCGTCGAGGATCAGCACTTTCGGCTGATGCGCCATGGCGCGAGCGATTGCCACCATCTGGCGGTCGGCGAGCGCTAGGTCGGCAACGCGCGCCTTGAGATCGAGCGTCAACCCCATGCGGTCGGCGACGGCTTTCGCCTCGGCGCGGACATTGCGCGGCTTGAACAGCAATGACGCGCCCTTGCCGCTCAGCCTGTCGAGGGTCAGGTTGGTGGCGACGTCGAGGTCGGCGACCACGCCGTCATTGATGTTCTGGTGCACGGTGACGACGCCGGCGCGGATCGCCTCGGCAGGCGTGTGCGGGTCGAACCCCTTGCCGGCGAGCTGCATCGCGCCAGCGCCACGGTCGTAGACCCCGCTGACGATCTTGACCAGGGTGGATTTGCCGGCGCCATTGGCGCCCATCAGCACGGTTACCTCGCCCGCAAAGAGATCGAGCGAGATGCCGCCAAGCACCTCGTTCTGCCCAAAGGATTTCCTTAAGCCCTCCACACGGAACACGGCATCTGCGCCCATTCGTTCCTCCCTGACCATGACGCTATGAGCTCGCTCGGCAATTGTCAACACGATTGACATTTGCCAGATCGCTTCCTAGCTTGGCCTCGCCGCCGTGGCTCCGCTATCGTCTGGAACCACGCGCAGGAGGGGAGAGAATGACCGGAAAGTTCGAAGCATTGTCGGTGGAGACGCTGCCGAAGCGCCTCGGCGAGACCACCGCACTGACCGAGCGCATCGGCAGGGATGCCAGCCAGTGGAAAGTGCGCGAGGTCGGTGACGGCAATTTGAACCTCGTCTTCATCGTCGAGGGCGATCACGGCGCGGCGGTGGTCAAGCAGGCGCTGCCCTATGTGCGGCTAGTCGGCGACAGCTGGCCGCTGCCGCTGAAACGCTCCTTCTTCGAATATCACGCGCTGACCAGGCAGGAGCGCCGAGCGCCTGGCTCAGTGCCGGCCATCTATTATTTCGATGAAGGCCAGGCGCTGATCATCATGGAGTATCTGGCACCGCCACACATCATTCTCAGGCGCGCGCTGATCGACGGGCGCCTGTTGCCCAACATCGCCAGGGATATCGGCCTGTTCATGGCCCGCACTTTGTTCCGCGGCTCGGACCTCTCTATGCCGACCAAGGACCGCAAGGCCGACCTTGCGTTGTTCGCCGACAATGTCGAGCTCTGCGGCATCACCGAAGACCTGGTGTTTTCCGACCCCTATTTCGATGCCAAGTTGAACCGGCATACCTCGCCGCAGCTCGACGGCCTGGTCGCCGAATTGCGTGCCGACCGCGATCTCAAGGTCGAGGCGCAGCGGCTGAAGCATCTGTTTGCAGCCAATGCCGAGACGCTGCTGCATGGCGATCTGCATTCCGGCTCGATCATGGTCACCGACACCGAGACAAGGATGATCGATCCGGAATTCGCCTTCTATGGCCCGATGGCCTTCGATGTCGGCATGTTGCTCGCCAATTTCTGGATGTCCTTCTTCTCGCAGCACGGCCATGAGGAGAACGGCAGAAGGGATCTCGATGCGCGACTATCTGCTTGAAGTGACCAACGAGACCTGGGCTGTGTTCCGCGCCGAATTCTCAGCTTTGTGGCGCACCGAACGCACCGGCATGCTCTACCAGAAGAGCCTGTTCGAGGACCAAGGCGACCTGCTCGGCGCCGAGCAGGCGCTTGACCATGTGCTGCACTCCATCTGGACCGACCTGCTCGGCTTTGCCGGCATCGAGGTGCACCGGCGTATCCTCGGCCTTGCCCACAATGCCGATTTCGAAACCATTGCCGATCCCGATCTGCGCGCCAGATGTGAGGCCAAGGCGCTGCGCTTCGGCCGCCATATCGCCGTCAACCGACGCCAGATCCACAGCATCGACGAGGTCAACGGGCTGGCCGCGCTGATCGAACAGGAGAAGAGAATTTGAACGTCGGCGACCGCCACTTTCGCACCATCTGGCTGAGCGACGACAAGCGTTCCGTCGAGATCATCGACCAGCGCTGGCTGCCGCATGAATTCCGCATCGAGACGATCGGGACTGTCGCCGGCATCGCCACCGCGATCCGCGACATGTGGGTGCGCGGCGCGCCGCTGATCGGCGTCACCGCCGCCTACGGCGTCGCCATCCAGATGAGGGACGATGCATCGGACGCGGCGCTCGACGCCGTCTGGGAGACGCTAAACAAGACGCGGCCGACCGCGATCAATCTGCGCTGGGCGCTGGACGAGATGCGGCGCTTCCTGAAGCCGTTGGCGCCAGGAGAGCGCGCCGAGGCCGCTTACAAGCGCGCCGCCGAGATCGCCGACGAGGATGTCGGGCTGAACCGCGCCATCGGCGAGAACGGGCTTGCCATCATCAGGCAGATCGCCGCGCGCAAGAAGCCTGGCGAGCCGGTCAACATCCTGACCCATTGCAATGCCGGCTGGCTGGCAACCGTCGATTACGGCACCGCCACGTCGCCGATTTATCTCGCCGTCGAGGCCGGCATTCCGGTCCATGTCTATGTCGACGAAACCAGGCCGCGCAACCAGGGCGCCCAGCTGACCGCCTGGGAGATGGCCGGCCATGGCGTGCCGCACACGCTGATCGTCGACAATGCCGGCGGCCATCTGATGCAGCATGGCGACATCGACATGGTGATCGTCGGCACCGACCGCACCACCGCCAATGGCGATGTCTGCAACAAGATCGGCACCTATCTCAAAGCGCTGGCCGCCGCCGACAACGATGTGCCGTTCTATGTCGCGCTGCCTTCGCCGACCATCGACTGGACGGTGGCCGACGGGCTGGCCGAAATCCCGATCGAGGAACGTTCGGGCGACGAGGTGTCGCTGGTCTGGGGCAAGACCGCGGACGGCAAGATCGCCCAGGTGCGCGTGTCGCCCGAGGCGACGCCGGCGGCAAACCCGGCGTTCGACGTGACGCCGGCAAGGCTGGTGACGGGATTGATCACCGAGCGCGGCGTGGCTAAGGCCTCGCGCGAAGGGTTGAAGGCGATGTTTCCGGAGCGTGGGTGATCTCCCCCCCTCGAGGCTACGGTATGCACACATTTCCAGCCGGCTGGTCTTGGCGATAGCGTGCATGGCAGCTTGGCGCATGCTTTGTCTAACACTGCGCTGGTCGACCCCCCACTCCGTCTCGGCTTCGCCGAGCCACCTCTCCCCGATCGACGGGGTAGAGGAAAGGCGCCAAGCTTTTTGCCGTCAACGCTCGTCCAGCAAAACTCCCTTCCTTTCCCTCCGGAGGGGAAGGTGGCGCTGCGAAGCAGCGACGGATTGGGGGAACCACATGGCAATCAAGCCTCGGGCCGACCAGTCACGCCAGTCACAGAAGATGTGTGGATGCCGTAGCCCCTCGAGGGGGAGATGTCGCCGAAGGCGACAGAGGGGGTCGCCGCGCGTGGAGCGCTAACCTCCATCTGCCACAAGCAGGTCGCATCCAGTCGAACCGACCCCCTCTGGCCTGCCGGCCATCTCCCCCTCAAGGGGGGAGATTAGCGCTCCAACCAATTGACAGCCCCTTCCCATCCTCTCATAAAACCGCCGTTAATGTTCTCAGGGCGGGGTGAAAGTCCCCACCGGCGGTAAGGGTTTCGACCCAAGCCCGCGAGCGCCTTTCGGCAACGAGAGGGTCAGCAGATCCGGTGTGATTCCGGAGCCGACGGTTACAGTCCGGATGGAAGAGAACGAAACGGAAGACGGACCGCTCGCGCGGGCCGGGTTTCGTATCGTGCGTCCTGATTCTGGTTCGAAACGGAAGGATGGACCCATGAATCAGCATACCCCAAGAAACCATGAAACCCGCCGCATCGCCGTCATTCGGGCGCGATGGCACGCCGATATCGTCGACCAGTGCGTGCAAGCCTTCGAAGCAGAGCTTGCCGTGCTCGGCTTTGACGTCGATGTCTTCGACGTGCCGGGCGCCTATGAAATCCCGCTGCACGCCAAGACGCTGGCCGAGACCGGCCGCTATGCGGCGATCCTCGGCACCGCCTTCATCGTCAATGGCGGCATCTATCGCCACGACTTCGTCGCGGGCGCCGTGCTGGACGGCATGATGAACGTGCAGCTTGCGACCGGCGTGCCGGTGCTGTCGGCGGTGCTCACGCCGCACAACTATCATGACAGCGCCGAGCATCACCGCTTCTTCCACCAGCATTTCATCGTGAAGGGCAAGGAAGCGGCGAAAGCCTGCGTCGAGACCCTCGCCGCGCGCGCAAGACTCGCTGCCTGAGGAAGCCGCCGGGCGGGGAAGCCCGCCCGGCACTCTTCGGCCCGGCTCAAGCGGTTCAGCGTTTCACAGAACCGCGGAACCGCTCTAAATCTGTGTTTTTACGCAATTCCACGGAGCCCCTACGCACTTTTCCTAGAATTGCTCTACAGCTTCAGGTCGAAGTTGATCTTGAAAGTGTGGCCCTGGGCTTCCTTGGCGATCAGGCCGGAATAGGAGGCGCCCAGCGTTGCCTTGGGCGACAGGAACACATCGAAGCCGGCTTCCAGCGCTAACGCATCCCTGGCGATCGGCACGCCGGCGCTGGCGAAGGACGCCCCGGTGTTGAAGGTAAGCGTCGTCGCCGGTTGGACATCGCCATAGGCATGCTGCCAGCCGAGCATACCATGCAAGGCGGTCATGCCCGTTCCGAGCCGGGTCGAGGCGCGCAGGCCAAGGGTCGAGAAGGTGTTTTCGCTCGAGGCTCCCTGGCTGGTCAAAGCCGAGGTGGTGCCGCCGGTCTCGGCGAAACCATCCGTGTCGAGATGGACATAGGCCAGATTGGCGAAGGGTTCGAACGCGCCGAGGCTTGTGTCGAGCTTGTAGGCGAGCTCGCTGAAAGCCTGCGCCGTCTCGGCCCTGTAGCCCGCCGACAACGACTCGCTGAAGGCCGGGAAGACGACATTGCGCCGGATGTCGATGTCGTGCCAGCCGTAGACCGCGCCGGCACGGAAGCCGAGAGCTCCCCATTGCGTGCCGGCATAGAGGCCGAGATCGTAATTGTCGCTGGAGCCGGAGGAAGCACGGTTGGTGACGTCGAAATTGGTGCGGCTGTAGCCGCCGAGTACGCCCAGCCGCCAGCTCGCGAGCGGAATGTCGGCGCCGCCGACGAAGCCCGCGGTCGTGCGGTCGAAGCCGGCGGCATCACCCGAGCCGCTCACATTGCCGGTCATGGCAAGCGCTTCGCTCCAGATCACGATGCCGTCGGCCGTGGCGGGCGCGGCATGCAGGCCACTGGCGTCGATGGCGGCGGTGGTCAGGGACACGTCATCCGCATCGAAGGCCGAGCGGAGCCGGCGGTTTGCCGAATCCCGCGCGAAGCGGCTGTCGTCGACAAGCGCGCCCATGATGTCGGCATGGACTTCGCCGGAAAGCGCGTTCCCGTAGGGACGCAGATAGCGATAGAAGCCGACGGCCTCCTCGTCGGGATTCCCCTCCAGCGCTTCCCGGTTGAGGATGTACATCGACCAACCGTCCTTGGTCATGTTGAAGGACAGACCCTCGACTTCCTGCTCGCTGTCGAGCTTCAGATTGCCCAGATTCTCGACTTCGCCGGTCTTCAGGTTCGCTCGGTAGATGATCTTGTCGTCATTGTCGGTGGAAAAATACATCCAGCCGTCGAGCAGCTTGCCGCCCTGGGCCTGGTCGATCGTGTGGGATAGCGGGATGTATTCCTTAAAACTCCAATCCGAGAGATTGTATACAGCTATCTCCGTCGCGTTTTCATAGGCCATGCCATAGCCGAGGCCGTTCTTGGCATCGACGGCGACCCAGCTGGCGATGTCGTGGATGCCGTGCGGCGGATTGAGCGCGAAAGCCTGGCCGGTGAAGCTCAGGTCGCTGGCGCGGTAGACCGCGAAGACCGGATTCTCGTATTTGCCGCCGGTGACCGGATCGCGGTTGCTGGAGTCGAGCGAGATGTAGAGATAGCCGTCGGCGTAATCGATGTCACCGATGTGGTTGAGCCCGATGTCGGAGTATTGAGACGGCAGCTTGAGGACATTCGGGATCGCCGGCGAGACCTGGAGGCTGGGGTTATAGCTCTTGTCGGTGCGCTCCAGCACATTGGTGCCGGAGAAATACCAGTTCGTTCCGTCCGTCGTCACACCCTGCTGCTTGGCGACGATCGCGTCGCCCGTGAAGGTCGTCTTCTCGACCATAATCCACGGTTCGACGGCAAAGGCCGGCGCCGATGTCATAACGAGAGCTCCGGACGCAATAAGGCAGGAGGCCATGACTTTGGGGATCCAAGCCATTGCCGTTTGCCTCGCGGCGGCCTGGCTGGCGCGGAAAATCATCGTGGAGGACATTCTGTCGCGTTCCTGTTGTATGGCTCGTCGACAAAATTGCGCGCACGACATCGGGCGACGACGGGAAGCGCCGCCGGCGATGTCAGAAGCCCAGATTTTTGTGGTTCTTCAGGTGCGGTTGCGCGGTATTTTGTCGATCGGCTCTGGCTGCTTGTTCAACGGTGTGCTTACTAGGAGGCGCACGTGACAATCATATGAATAATGTGAATAGTATGAAGATTAACGCAAGCCGTTCCCGGATGCTCCTGATGACGCCGTTCATGGCCGGCTCGTCGCATACCGGTCTGCATGGCAGGCTGCTCAACGAGATCGGCCAAAGCATCGTCAGCGGCGAATTCACACCCGGCGACCAGCTGCCGAACGGCGATGACTGGAGCGCCTCCTATGGCGCCAGCCGCACCTGCCTGCGCGAAGTCATCAAGGTTCTCGCCGGCAAGGGCATGGTGGAGATGCGTCCGCGAACGGGAACGCGGGTGCGCCCGCGCCGGGACTGGAATTTCCTCGATCCGGACGTGCTGATGTGGCGGTTCGGGGCGCGGGCGACGGCCGAGGATGCGCGCTCGCTGTTCGAGTTGCGCCGTGCGATCGAGCCGATGGCCGGGGCGTTGGCGGCGGAGCGCGCCACATCCGAGCAAGTAGCCGAGCTGTGGGCAATCCTGGACGAGATGGAAAAGGCCGGCGATGACGGCGAACGCTTTGCCATCCCTGACCTCGCCTTCCATCAGTCCATCCTGCACATGTCCGGAAACGAGATGATCGGCTCGCTGGCTGCCTTGATCGAGACGGCGCTGATCATCAGCTTCCGGCTTTCGGACGACAATCCGGCTGGACAAAGCCATTCGCTGAGGCTGCATCAGGAAATCGCCGAGAACATCGGGAAGCGTGATCCGGCAGCCACCAGCAAGGCGCTGATCGCCTTGCTGGATGGCGCTGAAGAGGACGTACGGCTTTCGCTCGCGGCCAGGCAGGGCAGCCGGCAGTAGCGCCTGCGCGCCTCCTACAGGCTGTAACAAGAATTGCGCCTCGCAAGTCTCCGGGCTGTTGCGGTCGGGCGGAAATCCGGCCAGAAGCAACGGGGCCGCCCGACGATCGGGCGGCCTTTTCAAACACGGGCTCGAACCAGATACGGGAGACTAGTCGTTGGCTCGCATCACACTGAGACAATTGCTCGACCATGCCGCAGAACAGGGCTATGGCGTGCCTGCCTTCAACATGAACAACATGGAACAGGGCCTCGCCATCATGGAGGCGGCCGAGGAGACCAAGTCGCCGGTCATCCTGCAGGCCAGCCGCGGCGCGCGCGCCTACGCAAATGACGTGGTGCTGGCCAAGCTGATCGACGCGCTGGTCGAGATCCATCCCGACATCCCGGTCTGCATGCATCTCGACCACGGCAACAACGAAGCGACCTGCGTGACCGCGATCCAGTACGGCTTCACCTCGGTGATGATGGACGGCTCGCTGAAGGAAGACGGCAAGTCGCCGGCCGACTATGCGTATAATTCCGGTATCACGCGCCGCGTCGTCGACATGGCGCATTGGGGCGGTGTTTCGGTGGAAGGCGAGATCGGCGTGCTCGGCTCGCTGGAAAGCGGCGGCGGCGAGCAGGAGGACGGCCACGGCGTCGAAGGCGCGATCAGCCACGACCAGCTTTTGACCGATCCGGTGCAGGCGGTGGAGTTCGTCAAGGACACGCATGTCGATGCGCTGGCGGTGGCCATGGGCACCAGCCACGGCGCTTATAAATTCTCGCGCAAGCCGGATGGCGCGGTGCTGGCGATGAACGTGATCGAGGAGATCCACCGCCGCCTGCCCAACATGCATCTGGTCATGCACGGCTCGTCCTCGGTGCCGGAGGATCTGCAGGAGATCATCAACAAATACGGCGGCCAGATGAAGCCGACCTGGGGCGTGCCGGTGGAAGAGATCCAGCGCGGCATCAAGCATGGCGTGCGCAAGATCAACATCGACACCGACAACCGTATGGCGCTCACCGGCGCGATCCGCAAAGTGCTGACCGAAAACCCGTCGGAGTTCGATCCGCGCAAGTATCTGACGCCGGCGATGGCGGCGATGAAGAAGCTCTGCAAGGAGCGCTTCGAGCAGTTCGGCACCGCCGGCAATGCGCCGAAGATCAAGCCGATCCCGCTGGCCGACATGGCCAAGCGTTACAAGTCCGGCAGCCTCGATCCGAAATTCGGCTGAGCCGCCGTTTGCCCGCGGCCGGTGCAATTCCGGTCGCGGGCATCCACCAGAAAAATGCGGCGGAACTTCACGCCGACAAATTGGTTTCCGCTCACAGACCTTCCACACCCGTTCAAAGGGAAGGAGCAGATCATGAGCAAGGATCGTGACAGCGAGGGACCGGTCTTTTCCGGCCAAAGTGCCCGTCAGGGCGAGATCATCCTGCGCACGCGCACGCAGCGCATCATCTTCATCGCAGGGCTGGTGGGCATCGTGGCACTGGCGTTGTTGGTCAGCCTCGCCGCCCATTGATGACCGTCCGCCGGGGGCGGCTAAAGGAACAATCCTCAACCCTGCCAGTTGAACGTCTCAAACGCAATCGAGGCGCGGTCTTTCCGCACCGCGCTGGTAAACAGATGTTCGAGCCGCTCTGCTGCGACATGCCGCTTCATCCAACCTGGCCGGATCTCGTCTTGCGGCTGTTGCTGACGCTGCTGGCGGGTTTCGTTATCGGCTTGAACCGCGAGGCGCGCGGCCATTCCGCCGGGCTTCGTACGACCATCCTGGTCGGCCTTGCAGCCTGCGTTGCCATGGTCCAGGCCAATATGCTGCTCGACGTTTCAGGCAAGGGGCCGGACTCGTTCGTGCGCATGGACGTCATGCGCTTCGCGCTCGGCGTGCTCACCGGCGTCGGCTTCATCGGCGGCGGCGCCATCCTGCGGCGCGGCGATCTCGTCACCGGCGTGACCACCGCCGCCACCATGTGGATCATGACCATGATTGGGCTGGCCTTCGGCGGCGGCCAGTATGGTCTCGCCGGAATCGCGACCGTTCTAACGCTGGTGACACTGCAGGCCCTGAAACGGGTCGATCTCAAGATCGCGCGCGATCACAAGGCGATCCTTTCGGTGTCATGGCCGAAGAGTTCGCCGCCCGACATTGGGGGCATCGTACGGCCGCTCGGCTACGACGCACGCTTCGTCGGCGTGGAACACGATCGCGACGGCAACCGCTTCGTTTTTTCCTTCAATGTCCAATGGAAGCAGCCCGACGCGGTCGAGCCTTCGACGGACGTGCTGGCGGTGATCGCCCAGCACTGCGCGATCGAGCGCTTCGAAGTGATCGGCGAGAAGCCGTTCTAGAGACAACGCCTCATTTCGCCTGGATTAGCCACACATCCCTCGCGGTGAACCGTGTTCATTTTTCTCTTGAACAGCGTTCAAGATGTGCTATGGTGCGGATATGAACACTGTTCATATAGGAAATGCGACTGGTCGGGAGGAGTCGTCAGCGCTGTGCTGGAAGCACTCGGTCCACGCAATGACCATTGTATCCGGCCTGAAACAAGCCGGCGCCGACCTGAACTAACCTTGAAACGAAAGGATCATATCGATGCTCGCCGACAGCCATGCTCGCAATTGTTCAAGCGCCCGGACAGTCTGGAGACCCGTCTCCGACAGACGCTACGAGGCGCCAAGAACAAGAAGCAAATGGATTGGACTGAACTGCGGTAACGAACTTTAACCCCTGCCCGATAAACAAGGCTCAAACCGAGCAAGTCACCGCACAATCCGATCGGATTGCCTGTCGGTCTTGCCCAATGGAAATTGCCATGAACACCCATCTTATGATGTCTAGGCGCTTCGCGCCGCTCTTCTGGACGCAATTCCTCTCGGCCTTCAACGACAATTTCTTGAAGAACACGCTGGTGTTCCTCATTCTGTTCACGCTTGCCGCCGATCAGGCGGCGTCGCTGGTGACGCTGGCAGGCGCCGTGTTCATGGCGCCCTTCCTGCTTTTGTCAGCCCTGGGCGGCGAGATCGCCGACCGTTTCGACAAGGCGCTGATCGCCAAGCGGCTGAAATTCGCCGAGATCGCCGCGGCGGGAGTCTCCGTCGTCGGCATCGCGCTGTCGTCGATCCCCGTGCTGATGACGGCGCTCTTGATGTTCGGCGTCATCTCGGCGCTGTTCGGGCCGATCAAATACGGCATCCTGCCCGATCACCTCGAGCGCAGGGAACTACCCAAGGCCAACGCCTGGATCGAGTCGGCCACCTTCGCCGCCATCCTCGGCGGCACCATAGCCGGCGGCGTTGTCTCGGCCGACGGCATCGGCGTCGCGGTGTTCGGACCGATCATGATGGCGTTGGCCGTCGGCTGCTGGCTCGTCAGCCGCTATATCCCCTCCACCGGTTCGGCCGCGCCCGACCTTGCCATCGACAAGAACATCTTCCGCTCGACCTGGCGCCAGGTCTCGGAGTTGCGCACCGACACGCGTATCTGGCGCGCCGGCCTGATGACCTCGTGGTTCTGGTTGATCG
Organism: Mesorhizobium sp. ORM8.1; assembly: GCF_053005525.2. Lineage (NCBI taxonomy): Bacteria > Pseudomonadati > Pseudomonadota > Alphaproteobacteria > Hyphomicrobiales > Phyllobacteriaceae > Mesorhizobium > Mesorhizobium sp. ORM8.1. The sequence goes on from NZ_CM132600.1 coordinate 1,989,608, forward strand.
GCGCCATCGTGCTGTCGATCCAGCCGACGCTGATCAAGGAGCAGCTCGGCGGCAACGAGATCGCGGTCACCGCCTATCTCGCCGTGTTCGCTGTCTCGATCGCCATCGGCTCGGCCATTGCCGCCTGGATGTCGCAGGGCCGTATCGTGCTCTTGCCAGCGCCCGTCGGTACGGCGCTCATGGCGCTGTTCGGTTTGCATCTCGCCTGGACCATCTCAAGCATGACGCCTTCGCCGAAGGCCGAAACACTTGCCCTTTTCTTCGCCGGGCCGAACACCATCCGCGTCGCCATCGACCTCGCCGGCATGGCCATTGCCGCCGCCTTCCTGGTGGTGCCGACCTTCGCCGCCGTGCAGGCCTGGTCGCCCGAGGCGCGCCGCGCCCGCGTCGTCGCAGCGGTCAGCATCGTCAATGCCGGCTTCATGACGGTCGGCGGCATTCTCGTCGCCCTGATCCAGACGAAGGTCTCCACCGGCGGTATCCTGTTCGGCCTCGTTATCGCCAATGCGATCGCCGCCTGGCTGATGCTGAAATACCTGCCGACCAATCCGTTCCGCGATTTCGTCTCCATCCTGTTCCGCGCTTTCCTGCGGCTTGAAGTGGAAGGCCTCGATAACCTCAAGGCGGCCGGCAAGGCGCCGATCCTGGCGCTCAACCATGTCAGCTTCCTCGACGGCCCGCTGGCGCTGACGCTGACCGACGAGGAGCCGGTCTTCGCCATCGACTATACGATCGCGCAGGCCTGGTGGATGAAGCCGTTCATGAAGCTTGCGCGGGCGCTGCCGCTCAATCCGGCCAAGCCGATGTCGACGCGCACGCTGATCAAGGTCGTGCAGGGCGGCGATCCGCTGGTCATCTTCCCCGAAGGACGCATCACCGTCACCGGCGGCCTGATGAAGGTCTATGACGGCGCCGCCATGGTTGCCGACAAGACCGGATCGATGGTGGTGCCGGTGCGCATCGAAGGGCTGGAGAAGAGCTACTTCTCGCGGCTGTCCTCGCAGCATGTGCGCCGTCGCCTGTTCCCGAAGGTCAAGGTCACCATCCTTGAGCCGGTGAAGCTCGAGGTTTCGCCGGAATTGAAGGGCCGCCAGCGCCGCGCCGCCGCCGGTTCGGCGCTCTACCAGGTGATGTCGGACCTCGTCTTCCGCACCCAGGACATCGACAAGACGGTGCTGCAGAAGATCATCGAGACGGCGCATGAGCGCGGCATGAAGGAGCTTGCCGTCGAAGATCCGGTCACCGGGTCGCTGAACTACGGCAAGCTGCTGACGGCCGCCGCCGTGCTCGGCGAGAAGTTCGAACATCTCTACCCCGATCAGCAGACGCTGGGCATCATGCTGCCCAATGCCAATGGCGCCTGCGCAGCCCTGCTCGGCGTCATGTCGGCGGGCAAGGTGCCGGCGATGATCAACTTCACCGCCGGTGCTGCCAACATCCTGTCGGCCTGCAAGGCGGCCGAGGTGCGCACTGTGCTGACGTCCCGCGCTTTCATCGACCAGGCAAAGCTCGGACCCGTGGTCGAGGAAATCGGCAAATCGGTCGACATCGTCTGGCTCGACGATCTGCGCAAGACCATCGGCATCAAGGACAAGCTGCTCGGCCTGGTGCGCAAGTCGACGCCACGTGTGGCGCGCAAGCCGGACGATGCGGCGGCGATCCTGTTCACGTCGGGCTCGGAAGGCACGCCTAAGGGCGTGGTGCTGACCCACCGCAACATACTGGCCAACGCCGCCCAGGCCGCCTCGCGCATCGACTTTCACTCGGGCGACAAGGTATTCAACGTGCTGCCGATCTTCCACTCCTTCGGCATGACGGCGGGCACGGTGCTGCCGCTGATCTCGGGCGTGCCGGTCTATTTCTACCCCTCGCCGCTGCATTACCGCATCGTGCCGGAACTGATCTATGCCTCGAACGCGACGATCATCTTCGGCACCGATACGTTCCTCGCCGGCTATGCCCGCACAGCGCATCCTTACGACTTCCGCTCGGTGCGCTACTGCTTTGCCGGCGCCGAACCGGTGAAGGCCGCGACCCGCCAGACCTATATGGAGAAGTTCGGGTTGCGCATCCTGGAAGGCTATGGCGTGACCGAAACCGCGCCGGTGATCGCCATCAACACCCCGATGTACAACAAGGCGGGCAGCGTCGGCAAAATCATGCCCGGCATGGAATACCGGCTGGACCCGGTGCCGGGCGTCGAGGAAGGCGGGCGGCTGTTCGTTCGCGGCCCCAACGTCATGGCCGGCTATTTGCGCGCCGAGAACCCTGGCGTGATCGAGCCGCTGGCCGATGGCTGGCACGATACCGGCGACGTCGTCACGATCGACGATGGCGGCTTCATCTCGATCCGTGGCCGCGCCAAGCGCTTTGCCAAGATCGCCGGCGAGATGGTCTCGCTGGCTTCGGTCGAGGCGCTGGCCGGTGAATTGTGGAAGGGCTCGCTGTCGGCCGTCGCCACGCTGCCCGATGCCCGCAAGGGCGAGAAGCTGATCCTGATCACCGAGGCCGCCGGCGCCACGCGCGCGGACTTCCTCGCCTTCGCCAAGGCCAGCGGCGCCATGGACCTGATGGTGCCGGCCGAAGTGCGCGTCGTGCCCAAGGTGCCGGTGCTCGGCTCCGGCAAGCTCGACTTCGCCGGCGTCGTCAGGATGGTGCGCGGCGAGGACGAGCTGAAGGTCAAGGCTGCCTGATCCGGCCACAAGACAGGCTGGCGCCAGCGCCGGCGTGTTCATCAAATCTCTGCCGTTGCGGTTGCATCGGCTCTGCCGTTGCGTCTCAATCCCGCGAAAGACGGGAGCCCGCGCAGCGGGACCATGAACCGGAGGAGGAAACAATGCACGGCCACCATGTCAGCGTCGCCGATGGCGAAGCCTTCCTGTCCGCCTCGCGGATGCTGTTCGGCCCGATCACCCAGCGCTTTTCGCGCGGCGAGGCGCGCGTCGCAGGTATGCGCCTCTTGTCGGACATGCGGGGAGCTCAGTTGCTCACCCGCAAGCCGACATAGCAGGCGAAGCTTCTACATGTTAGCCGCTGTCGGCCGCACGATCACTTCATTGACGTCGACGCCATCCGGTTGATCGAGAGCAAAGCGGATCGCCCGCGCTATGGCGTCCGGTGTGAGCGACTTCTGCCGCCAATCCTTCAGAGCCGCAGCGATCTGCGGATCGCTGATGTCGTCGCCGAGCTCGGTCGCGGTCACGCCGGGCGAGATGATCGTCGCGCGGATGTCGTCATGCTCCTGGCGCAACCCTTCGGTGATCGCCCACACCGCATATTTCGTGCCGCAATAGACCGCGGCGGTCGGCAGCACGATGTGGGCGCCGACCGAAGCGACATTGACGATGTGCCCGTTCCGCTGCGCGACGAAACGTGGCAGCACCGCCGCGATCCCGTTCAGCACACCGAAGATGTTGACGTTTATCATGCGCGACCACTCATCCCGCTTCAGCGCCGCAAGCGGCGACAGCGGCATGACGCCGGCATTGTTGACCAGCGCATCGATCTGTCCGAATTCCGCGTAGGCGGCATCGGCGAACGCATCGAAGCTAGCTGCATCCGTTACATCAAGTTCGCGCCAAACGACGCCGTGGCCGACTTCCTCGGCCAGTGCCTTCAGACGCTCGCTGCGTCGGGCCCCGATGAACAGTCTTGCCCCCGCCGCGGCGAGTTCGCGAACCGTCGCTTCGCCGATGCCGCTCGAGGCTCCGGTGATGAGCACAACCTTGTCTTTCAGTCCCGTCATGATCGTTCCTTTTTTGGTTTGCGGTGACGGGGTGGAAAATGGCGCCACACAGACGGAAGGCGGTAGCGTGATCGTCCAAAGAGTTTGCACGATCCTCCAAAGGAATCGACGAGCCTTGCAACATCGCGCGCGATGAAGATTTATGCGGCATGGAGAAAATCAACGAACTGGCACAGCTGATCACGCGGCTTGGGCCGAACTCGGGCATGGTGGGCACTGCAGTGCCACGACTGACGCTTATTCGCGCCAATCATCCCAGCGCGCCGATACCGGCCGTTTATGAAGCCTCGCTTTGCATAATCGCCCAAGGGTCTAAGCGTATGTCGCTGGCCGACCAAAGCGTGGTCTACGATGCGTCGAGCTATCTTCTCGTGTCGGTAGACCTGCCTCTGGTCGGCCATGTCCTCGAGGCCAGCCCGGCTGCGCCATACCTTTGCTGCAAGATCGACTTCAACCCCGCGACACTTGCCGACCTGCTTTTGACGGAACGGCGTGCTTCTCCCGAAAGAGACTTGCCTGTGCTTGCGGTCTATCCGAGCGACCCGGACCTGATCGATGCCGCCTGCCGGCTGGTGAAGCTGCTCGATCGCCCCGAAACCATCGATGTTCTGGCGCCGCTCATCGAGCGTGAGATCCTTTACCGGTTGCTCACCGGGCCGCACGGCGCGACGCTTCGTCAGATAGGGTCCGCCAACAGCCACCTGAACCAGGTCAGCCGCGCCATCGCCACCATTCGCAACGGTTTCCACGGGCAATTGAGGATCGACGAGATTGCCGCGGCATCAGGGATGAGCGCGTCGTCGCTGCACGCTCACTTCAAGGCGATCACGCGCATGACCCCGCTGGAATATCAAAAGCAGCTGCGCCTGCAGGAAGCGCGCAGGCTGATGCTTGCCGACGGGGCCAACGCCGGGTCGGCCGGGTTCGCGGTTGGCTATGACAGCCCCTCCCAGTTCAGCCGCGAATATCGACGGCTTTTCGGTGTGCCGCCCCGCCAAGACATCGAGCGGCTGCAGAAGATACCGGACTCGGCTACAGCCTATTGAGCCCCGCCGTAGCCGGGCCACCCCAAATTGATCTTGCTGAATTGCGGCCCAGGCCACAGCGCGCGAGCAACTCTTCCCGCACCCCAGCCCTCACGCCGACTTCAGCACCGTGAACGGCCGTGCCGCCGGCTTGATCTGGAAACTCGTCGCCGGCATGGGGCGGCCGACGTGGTAGCCCTGGACCTTGTCGATGCCGAATTCGCGCATCAGCGTCATCTGCTCTTCGGTTTCCACGCCTTCGACCAGGATCTGGTGGCCGCGGTTGCGGACGAGCGCGATGATGTCCTGGAGCATCGCCATGCCCTTGGCGGTGCCGCAGTCGTGCAGGAAGGAGCGGTCGATCTTGACCGTATCGAAATCGATCAGGCGCAGCCACGACAGGCCGGCGAAGCCGGTGCCGAAATCATCGAGCCATATCCTGATGCCCAGGGTTTTGAGGTCGCTGATGCAGCGCAGGATGTCGGAGTCCATCTCCAGCTCGCGCCCTTCAGTGATCTCGAAGGCCAGCCTGCTGCCGGGCACGCCGGTCTCGCCCAGAATGGCCGCGACGGACGTTGCGAAGCCGGGCGCCTTGAGCTGGACCGGCGAGACGTTGACGCTGACGACACGGAAATCGTCATGTGCCTGCAGATCGGTGCAGACAGTTCTTATCGCCCAGCGCCCGAGCTCCAGTATGGCGCCTGTGCGTTCGGCGACGGGAATGAACAGGCTCGGCGGAACCAACACGCCGTCGAGCATTTTGAGGCGCATCAGCGCCTCGACAGCCTCATACCGTCCGGACGCTACATCCTGGATCGGTTGGTAGACCAACGAAACGAGATTGCGTTCGATGGCGATTTTCAACAGAGCCGCGATATTCTCGCTCTCGTCGCCGCTCTGCGGGTCGGTCGGATCGAACAGCCGCGCGCAATTGCGACCGCTTGCCTTTGCCAGATAAAGCGCCCGATCGGCCTCGTGGATAATCTTCTCCAGTTTGGCCCCGGCCTGTGCCCTGGTGAACGCCGCGCCTACGCTTGCCGTCACGATCGAGATGCCATCGCGGCGCAACTCGTGAATGAGCTCCAGATTCTCGACCGTGCGGCAAATGGCTTCGGCAAGTTCGGTGACACGCTCCTTGCCGTCCATGCGGGCGAGCACAATGAACTCTTCACCGCCATAGCGGCCGATCGAGCCATCATATTGCTTGACCAGATCGCTCAGAGCGTTGGCGACATGGATCAGGCAACGGTCGCCTTCCTGATGGCCGTAACAGTCGTTGAACTTCTTGAAGAAATCCACATCGATGAGGATCGCGGCAAAACGGCTGCCCTGCTTTTGCCAGTCGCTCCAGTAATCGCGCAGCTTCTCGTCGATCGCGCGCCGGTTCTCCAGACCGGTGAGCGGGTCCGTCCGCGATAGCCGCAGCAAGGCCTTGCCGCGCTCGGTGGCTTCCTTGTGCTGGATCTTGGCTTCGAGCGCGTTCAGGAAGACGTTGTAGCGTTCTTCATTCAGCTTCCAGTTCACATATGACGTAAATGTAAAACAGGAAACGTAGAACGTTCCGAACACCATCTTGTATGTCAGCGATGCCGGAACAAAATAATTCACGATGTACAAAATACACAGGATGATCGTCGACGTTATGATTGACAGCTTGAAGCTGAACGTGAAGAAAAGATTGGCACTCATCATGAAGATAGTGCCGAACACCATGTAGTAAGCGACGCTTTGCTTGTCCGCACCCATGGATGCGGGCCACAGCCAGCCGATATAGCCGAAGATGATGGCCGCCGCACATGTCAGGTTAAGCCATTTGGTCGCGACCCCGCGGCGAAGTTGTGCTTCCAGGATCAACAGCGCGGTGAGGCCGACGGCGAAACGCGCCGCGATCGTATGGGCTGCCACGTCCGGTATCAGCAGCAGGTCCGACGCCGAAAACAGGACATAAATGACAACGGCGATCCAAAGCCCCGGCCTGGCTTCCGCCCGGCGCTTCCCTTGGGCTTCCGTATGGTAAAGCGCGCGGAGCTCATCCGAGCCCGGCCCATGGCGCGGCTCGTAGGGCTCCACGTCCACATCGGGCAATCTGGATGACGCGCGTTCATTGGCAATAGCCCCCGGTTCAGGGGTTTTGCGCTCCGCAAGCTCTTTTCTGGCTTCTGCCCCCACTCGGGCCTGCTCCTCGGGACAACGATTTGCCACGCAATAAAATGCAATGGCGCAAGACAAGTTTGCGTTAACTCGAACGAGAAATCCGACATGCGAGATCTCTAATAAGCCGACATGGTTTACGCGAAATTAATCATAACGGTAAAATCCCGATGAGACACCGTTGGCAAACGTGGCATTCTACGCAATAAATTAAGAGAACTTAACCATGGAGCATCCGGTGCAAACTGTCTTTGATGGCAAAAGTCTCATTACTGCCAAGATGATTGCCGGCACTCTCCATCGAGGAAAGCCCGAGCATCACGGCGAGGCCTTCCAAATCGCTCGCGCGGAGCTGGCGCTTATTCTGCAGACCACACAGCAGCAGATCGAACAGCAGAAGGATCCGGCCGAGACCGTCCGTCGCCTGCTGTCGATCCTCAACGCGCTGCGCTCCAGGGTGCATCCCGATGTCTGGCAAGCCTTGATCCCGGTGGCGCAGAGCCATGCGATCCTGCAGTATTTTCTCCAGGATCCGCTCACGCACTGGTCTTTCACCAAGCCCCGGGGTTATTCCGGCGACGCGCAGCTGCTCGACTTCATCTACTGCGACCCGCACGTGGCCGACGACGTGGCAAACGCCTCGGAGATTGGCAAAGCCCTCTATAGTCATACACAGAATGTGCCGTCTTGCGTCGCGGCGCGCGAACGGCGCGACCTGTTGACCCGATATGTCGATGAGACCGCGACAAGGCACGGACCAGAAGCCGAGGTGCTGGCCATCGCGGCCGGACATCTGCGCGAGGCCAATCGTTCTGAAGCACTCGCCGAGGGCCGTCTCAAGCGGTGGGTTGCGCTCGACCAGGATCCGCAGAGCGTTGGATTGATCGCGCGCGACTTCCAGGGCACGGCGGTCGAGGCAGTCGACGGATCGGTGCGCACCGTGCTGACCAGAGGCCACAAGATGGGCAAGTTCGACCTCATCTACGCCTCCGGCCTCTACGACTACCTGGCGCATAACGTCGCGGTGAAGCTGACGAAGACCTGCCTGCAGATGCTGAAGCCCGGCGGCAGGTTCCTGTTCGCCAACTACGCCGACGGCACCCCTGACGCCGGCTACCGCGAAACCTTCATGGACTGGGTGCTGCTGCTGCGCTCGGAAGCCGACATGTGGAACATCGTCAATGCCAGCGTCGACCGCAACACCGTCGAAGCACAGGTGTTCTTCGGCGAAAACCGCAACGTGCTCTACGCAGTGATCGAAAAGCGCGCATAAGACCGCTCCGAATTCAGCCGGCATGATCGATCAGGCGCGCGCCTCATAACGGGCGCGCCTGAACTTTTTCGGGCGCCTCACATCGTCACTACGATCTTGCCGAATTGCTCGCCCGATTCCAGGAAACGATGCGCCTCGACGATCTCGTCGAACGGAAAGGTCCTGGCGATCAGCGGCGTCAGCGCGCCGGATACAAGCCCTTCGAGGATGAAAGTCTTGGCGGCTTCCAGCCGGGCCGGATCGCCGGTGATTTCGTGGACGAGATAGCCGCGCAGGGTCAGCGTCTTGGCCAGCACTTCGAACAGCGGGAATGGCGTCGGCTCGGGGCTGAGGCCGCCATATTCGATGAGCATGCCGCCGCGCGCCATCGCCGCGGTCAGCGGCGTGAAGATCGGGCCGCCGACGGCATCGAGGACGACACGCACGCCTTGTGGCGCGACCGCCTTCAGCCGCGCCTCGATATCCTCCTCCTGCGCTGCAACGACATGGGCTGCGCCGGAGTTCAGCAACGCGTCCTTCTTGGCCGATGTCCGGGTGACGGCGATCGGCACGGCGCCGATCAAGTTTGCGATCTGGACGGCGGCCAGCCCGACGCTGCTCGAGGCGGCAGTGATGACCACAGGTTCACCAGGGCCGAGACCGGCGATATCAACCAGCGCACCATAGGCGGTGAGGTACTGCATCCATGTCGCCGCCGCCGCCTCGAAGCCGAGTGCCGCCGGATGCTTGACGACGAGCTCGGCCGGAAAGATGACGCGTTCGCCATAGGCCGGCCAGCGCGCCATCGAACGCGGCGGAATGATGCTGACCGCATCGCCCGGCGCGAGCCCATCAACACCCACGCCGAGCGCCTCGACAATGCCCGCCGCTTCGAGGCCGAGGCCCGACGGCAGCGCCGGTGTCTCGATATAGGTGCCCCTGCGCATCAAGGCCTCGGCGCGGTTCAGGCCAAGCGCCTTGACGCCGATTTGCACTTCGCCAGTTCCAGGCGGAGGGACCTCGACATCCTCGATGCGCAACACTTCCGGCCCACCATGGCGGTGAAAACGAACAACCCTTGTCATTTCTTCAACTCCAAATCCAAACGGTGGAATTGACTATGCAGGCGACCATAAGGAGGATAAATCACGCGGCGGGCAGAACAGTAGAAACCATTGGTTTTCAATATGGATCGCCTCGAAAGCATGGAAGTGTTCGTCCGGGCCGTCGATCTCGGCTCCTTCGCGGCCGCTGCAGCGGCGCTCGACCTATCGGGCCCGATGGTCGGCAAGCATGTGCGCTTTCTGGAAGAGCGCCTCGGCATGCGATTGCTCAACCGCACGACGCGCCGGCAGAGCCTGACCGATTTCGGACGTGCCTATTACGAGCGCTGCCGGATCGTGCTGGCGGAGGCGGACGCCGCGGACGCGCTGGCCGCCGACCAGTTGTCCGAGCCGCGCGGCAAGCTGCGCGTGACGATGCCGGCGCATTTCGGCCGGCATTGCGTGACGCCGATCCTGCTGGAACTGGCCCGGCGCCATCCGACGCTGGAGTTGGACCTGTCGCTCAGCGACCGTTTCGCCGACCTCGTCGAGGACGGCTTCGACCTGGCGATCCGCACCGGCGCGCTGGACGACAGGGCCGGCATCATCGCGCGGCGCGTGGCGCGCCAGCGCATGATCGTCTGCGCCGCGCCCGCCTATGTCGAAAGATTCGGACAGCCCCTCCACCTGGAGGATATCGCCAACCATCAGGCGATCCTCTACCGCCGGCTCGGCCAGATGCTGCAGCCATGGCTGTTTCCGCGCGACGACCGCTCCGTCAGCGAGATCGCGCCCGTCGGCAGGCTGCGGCTCGACGACCTCGACGCCATCGCCGATGCCGCGACCGAGGGCATGGGGCTGGCCTGGCTGCCCTACTGGCTGGTGCGCCAGCGGATCGAAGCGGGCGCGCTCATCCGCCTGCTGCAGGACCGGCCGGACTATCTCTACGACTGCCATACGCTGTGGCTGCAGACGCCGCATCTGCCGCTGAAGGTGCGGCTGGCCGTCGACGCGCTGGCGGCGGGATTGCCGAAGCTGATGAGCTGAGAGCCGTCAGGCCGACTTCAGCCTTCGCATCACACCAAGCCGCATCAGCCCCTTTGGCAGGAACAGCATCGCCAGGACCTTGACCTTGAGCACATCGATGCCGTTGGCCGAGGCCGCCATCTCATCGTCGCGCACAGCGATCAACGCCAGCCCGTAACGCGAACCCATCAGCGCGCGGATGGCCAAAGCGGTGGCCACGGCGCATCTCAAGCTGCCCTTCACGGCGATCGGCACCGAACTCAGCATCGGCGTCGATGGGACACCGGTGCGAGCCGTCGTCGCGCCGATGCCGTTCTTCGATCCGGAAGGCTCCCGCCTGCGGGCTTAAAGCGCTTGTCTAACGCTGTCCGCCCGAGGCGGTGATGCGCTCGCCGGTGAGCCAGGCGGACTGGTCGGAAGCCAGGAACACGGCAACACGGGCAATGTCGTCGGGTTGCCCCACCCGGCCCATCGGCAGTGTGGCGCCGATTGTCCTGGCAGCCTCGCCCGGGATGCCGGCCATGGCGAGGCCTTCGGTTTCGGTCATGCCGGGAGCGATCGCATTGACCCTGATCCTGCGCCCGGCGAGCTCATTGGCGAGGGCCTTGGTGATGGTGTCGACCGCGCTTTTCGACGCCGAATACACGACCGAATTGGGCACCGGATTGGCGCTCGAAATGGTGCTCAGGTTGATCACGCTGCCGCCGTTCCCATCGAAGGCCTTTGCCGCTTCCTGCGTGGTCAGAAGAATGCCGAGTACGTTGGTATCGAACTGACGATGGAACTCGGCTTCGGTCACGTCCTCTAGCGGCGCGAACCGGTAGACGCCGGCATTGTTGACCAGGATGGCCGGTATGCCGAATGTGGCTTTCGTCTCCGCGAAAAGCCGTTTTACATCCGCGCCTTTGCTGACGTCGGCCTGGATGGCGATGGCCTTGCCGCCGTCGCGTAGAATGTCGCCGACCACCTTGTCGGCATCGTCCTTGCTGGACGCGTAATTGACCACGACCGCGGCGCCGGCTTTGGCGAACTGCCGCGCGATCGCAGCACCTATACCCTTCGAGGCGCCCGTCACGATCGCCACCTTGCTCTCCAGTTCACCCATCATCTTTCTCCTTTTTGCCGTGCGAACGCCGCGGATCGGCGTGTTGATCGACAAGTAGACCATGCGCAGGAAAGCCAGTAGCGAAGTCAGACGCATATGATATATACGCAATCCGTATGAATGATCGGCTCCAGCAACTTGCAATTTTCGTCCGCGCGGTGGAGACCGGCAGCTTCTCCAAGGTGGGGCGCGAGTTCGGGCTGTCGCAGCCTTCCGTGTCGCGCACGGTCGCGGCGCTGGAAGAGCGGCTTGGCGTCAAGCTGCTGACCAGGACCACACGCCAACTGTCGCTGACCGATGCCGGCGAAGCGCTGCTTTCGCGCGCACGCGAGGCGCTTGCCGGGATTGAGGAGGCGGAGAATGCCGCGCGCGGAGCGGACCGGCTGTCCGGCATGTTGCGCGTGACCATGCCGCCGACATTCGGCGTCAGGCAGATCGTTCCGCTGCTGCCGGCATTTCTTGAAAGGCATCCGGATGTCAGGATCGACCTGATGATGTCCGACCGCTACGAGAACCTGATCGCCGAAGGCGCCGACATGGCGCTTCGCCTCGGCAACCAGCCGGACTCGAGCTTCGTAACGCGCAAGCTTGCCGAGACGCGCCGCCTGTTCGTGGCGTCGCCTGCCTATATTGCCCGCCACGGCACACCCGAGAAGCTTGCCGATTTACGCGAGCATCACGTCATCAGCAGTCCGGGCGATGACGGCCAGCAGCACTGGACCGGGCGCCGCAACGGCGCCAAGGAAGTGCAGCCGGTCGCACCGCGCGTCCTCACTCGTTCGGCCATGGCCGCGGTCACCAGCGCCAGCGCCGGCCTCGGCATCACAATCGCCTCGACATGGATGTGCGCCGATGAATTGGCTTCAGGCAGCCTGGCGGAGGTTCTTGCCGACTATCAGCTCGAACCGATGACGGCTTATGCGGTCTTTCCGGCCGGGCGCCGGCTGTCGCAAAAGGCTCGCGCCTTCAGCGATTACCTGCAGAAGGCGCTGATGAGCGACGCCTGATCGTCTGCGTGGGCTTCGGTCAGCCGAGATTGATCCAAGCCGTCTTGAGGTCGGTGCATTTCTCGATGGCATGCAGCGACTTGTCGCGGCCGAAGCCGGATTGCTGACGCGATCCTGGTGCTCGACAACGTCTTCATCCCCTGGGAGGACGTGCTGGTGCTGCGCGACGCGCAAAAAATCCTGTCCTTCCATCCGGCGTCTGGCTTCATGCATGGCTATTGCTTCCAGGGCTGCACGCGCTTTGCCGTCAAGCTCGACTTCCTCGCAGGGACTGCTCGCCAAGGCGCTGCGCGCCACCGGCGGCGATGCCTTTCGCGGCAACCAGGCGGCGCTCGGTGAGGTGATCGCGCTGCGCCACATGTTCTGGAGCTTTTCCAACGCCATGGCGCATAACCCCATCCCCTGGGCGAATGGCCGCGCGCTGGCAGACCATGCCGTCCGGCATGCCGGCGCTGCTCGACGCCATCGTCTCCTTCGATTGCGAGATCGGCGCGGTCAACAAGGTCGGCACGCACAATGTGATGTTCGGCCGCGTCGTCGACATCCGCCACGGCAGCGACGAAGCGGCGCTGCTCCATGTCGGCCGCAACTACATGCAGCCGAGCGCGCTGGGGAGCTTTGGAGGGTGATGGACGCCCTTTGCCTTCTCCCTTGTGGGAGAAGGTGGATCGGCGCGCAGCGCCGAGACGGATGAGGGGTGTTCCAGCGGAGTGAGGCGGCGATTTCGAACGCATTGCCAAGCTGGAGCACCCCTCATCCGACCTCGCTTCGCGAGGCCACCTTCTCCCACAAGGGGCAGGGCTGTCCGGGGAAAGTTATTCATATATGAAGGCCATCTGATTGGGGGAGGATCGGTCTCTTGGTCGGCTCGGATTGACCGGCGGCGGCTTGTCGATGGCGTGTATTTTTCGCCGCCCGAACAAGTATTGGGCGACCATCTCTGTGAACCTCAGGATTGGAATGGCGACGCAGCGGGTGCGCGCGACGATGCGCAGCAGTGCATAGGCCATCATTGCCGCGAAGAGCTGCAGGCGGATTGCATTGGCGTTATTGCCCAGGAACTTGCGGATATTGAGGTGCTGCTTGATCCAGCGGAACAGAAGCTCGATTTGCCAGCGGCCTTTGTAGAGCTGCCCGATCTCGACTGCGGAGCGCTCCAGGTCGTTGGTCAAAAGCATGATGGTGTCGCCCTGCTCGCGCTGAATGCGCAGGCGCCGCAGGCGCATCGGCAGCTTGCAAACGCCCTTGCTGACCAGGCTCACCTCACTGTCTTCCAGGACCAGGAAGCCGTCGCCCTGCGGCTCGGCTATGGGGCGATTGCACACCTGCGCCAGCCCCATGTTGGTCTTGGGCCGCGTCACGAAGACCGACCCGGCCTCGGCGATCGCCGTCCACCAGCCATAGTGGCAATAGCCCTTGTCGAACACATAGGTCGCCGCGGGTTCGATGGTGATCCGGCGGCCGATCTGGGCGTCGTTGACGTTGGCGTCGGTGATGTCGAGGACGCGCGGATGGTCGGCCTTCGGGTCATAGACGACATGCACCTTCATGCCGCGGATGCGGCCGTTCGACTTGGCCCAGTCGCACAGCTTGCCGAGTGGAATGGGGGTCGAGTCGATCAGCCGCAGCATGTCTTGGCCCTCTTGCCGCGTCTGTCGGTCGAGCAGGCCCGCCACAAGGCTGAAGGCCTCGGCAAAGATGGCGACCGGACGCCGTCTGTTGGCGTCCGACAAGGTCGAACGCATCAGCGGACCGCTGCCCAGGTGGTAATGGTGCTGGCGGTTGGCGTTCCAGCCGGCCTCCAGGCCGCGCAGACCGCTGCTGCCGCAGAACTGGGCATAGATCAGCACCACCAGATGATCCCAGCTCCTGAACGATTTGTCGTAGGCATCCCCGTCGTGGCGATCCACAATTGCCTGGAATTGACGGCGATCGACGGCTTCAAGAAGCTGCCCGAAGATGCTAGGTGCAAAGCGCATGCCCCGTTCCTTTTCTGAGTCTCGACAACCAGAGAAAAGACGGACAAACCCCGTTTTACGGGGCATGCACATGCGGCATTTCGATTCACTCAAAACTTTCCCCGGACAGCCCTGCACAAGGGGAGAAGGAAGAAGCGCTCAGCCTTCCGTCGATTCCGACTGGATCAGGCTCTCCAGCATGTCGAGCAGGCGCTCGTGCTCCTCGGCGCCGTAGCGCTGCTCGATCGCCTCGTAGATGGCGACGCGCTCGGGCGAAAGCTCCTCAATCAACGCCACGCCGGCCGGACTTATGGCAAGCAAAGCGCGGCGGCCGTCGTCCTTGACCTTGTTGCGGCTGATGAACTCGCGCTCTTCCATCGCCTTGATGATGCGGGTGAGGCTGGGCGGCAGGATCGAGGCGCGGTTGGCAAGCTCGGTCGCCTCCAGCGGCCCTGTTTCGGCCAGCACCCGCAGCACGCGCCACTGCTGCTCGGTGATGTCGTGGCGGGCAAGCATCGGCCGGAAATGCGCCATGATCACTTCGCGGGCACGCAGAAGCGCCATCGGCAAGGATCGGCGGGTGCTGGTCGGCAGCAAGGTCGGTCTCCAGGGAATTGCGAGTGCGACTCGCAACGCTATTCAAATCGAAGCTATATCCGCGATTTTGCCGGGGCGGCAATCCCGGCATCCATGTTGTACCGCAGGCAGAGAACGACGCTTGACATTCCGCCATCAAGTGGAGGAACGCCGTGCCGCACATGGCGATCGAATATTCCGCGAATCTCGACGCCAAGGTCGACATTGGCGAGCTCTGCGCGCTGGTGTCACGCATCATCCTCGCCAGCGGCCTGTTCGAGCCGGGCGCGATCAGGGTACGCGCCTTCCGCGCCGAGGCCTATGCGATCGCCGACCGCCTGCCCGAGAACGGCTTCATCGACATGAATTTCCGCATCGGCAAGGGCCGCAGCGAAGCGGAAAAGAAAAGCGCCGGTGAAGCGATCTTTGCAGCGGTGACAGATCATCTCTCATCGCTGTTTGCGACGCCGTATTTCGCGCTGTCGCTGGAGATCCGCGAAATCGACGCCGAGCTCAGTTGGAAGAAGAACGCCATCCATCCGCGCCTTCGCAGCAAGTAACCGGGGCAGTGGGTAATCGGGGCGGCAAGTGAGCGCGGAGCCGATCAAATAGGACCTGAGGGACCCGCAGCGCCAGACGCTGTGGGGCGCGCCGGCGCCGAAAAGCTGGTTCGAGGAAGGCAGTGTGTTTGCAGGCGTGAAGCCGCGTCCGTCCGACCTGGCGGCATCGCCGATCGTGGCGCCATGATTCACACGGAGTTTCCAGCATGAGCACGGCGCGCCTCGCCACCTTCACCGTCGCCGGCAAGACGCGCTACGGTGCGGTCACCGACAAGGGCGTCGTCGACCTTTCGGCGCGCCACGCTCAGTGGCCAACGCTGCGCGAAGTGATCGAGGCTGGTGCGTTGCAACGGCTGGCGGAAGATGCGGTGGCTTTCGCCGCCGACTTCCCGGTCGAGGATATCGCCTACGAAATCCCGATCCCCTCTCCGGAAAAAATCATCCGCGTCGGCGTCAATTATCCGGACCGCAACGAGGAGTACAAGGACGGACAGGGCAGCGCCCTCCAACCCGTCGCTGTTCATCCGCTTTCCGCGCTCCTTCGTCGGCCATGGCGCGCCGCTGGTGCGGCCACCGGAATCACCGCAGCTCGACTATGAGGGGGAGATCGTCATCGTCATCGGCAAGGGCGGCCGCCGCATCGCCGAGGCCGATGCGCTTGGCCATATCGCGGCGCTTTCGCTGTGCAATGAAGGCACGATCCGCGACTGGGTGCGCCACGCCAAGTTCAACGTCACGCAAGGCAAGAATTTCGACCGCACCGGTTCGATCGGCCCGTGGCTTGTGCCGTACACCGATGAGGCGCAGATCGCCGACATTGCGCTGACCACGCGGGTCAACGGCGAGGTCCGCCAGCAGGACCGCACCGGCCGCATGATCTTTTCGTTCCGCAAGATCATCAACTACATCTCGACCTTCACCACGCTGGCCCCGGGCGATGTGATCGTCACCGGAACGCCGACCGGCGCCGGCGCCCGCTTCGACCCGCCGGTCTGGCTGAAGCCCGGCGATGTGATCGAGGTCGAGGCCGAAGGCATCGGGCTGCTCAGCAATGGTGTCGTCGACGAAGGAGCCCAACGATGATGACCGAAAGCCAAGTCGAGGACGCCGCAAGCAGGCTGTTCGAGGCCGAACGCGAGCGCCGCCAGATCAGGCTGCTCAGCCTCGATTTTCCGCAGGCGACGATGCACGACGCCTATCGCGTGCAGGCCGCGCTGGTGAAGCGGAAGGCCGCATCGGGACGTGCAATCAAGGGCTGGAAGATCGGCCTGACCTCGAAGGCGATGCAGTCGGCGCTGAGCATCGACATCCCGGATTCCGGCATCCTGTTCGACGACATGTTTTTCGAAGATGGCGGCACGGTGCCTGCCGACCGTTTTATCCAGCCGCGCATCGAGGCCGAGATCGCCTTCGTCATGAAGACGCCGCTGGCAGGTCCCGACATTTCGGTCGACGACGTCCTCGACGCCACCGATTACGTCACGCCGGCGCTGGAGATCCTCGACACCCGCATCGAGCGGGCGAACAAGGAGAGCGGCAATATCCGCACCTTCTTCGACACGATCTCAGACAATGCGGCCAATGCCGGCATCGTCGTCGGCGGCCGCAAGGCCGCGCCACGCGAAGCCGACCTGCGCTGGATTGGCGCCATCGTGTCGCGCAATGGCGAAGTCGAGGAGACGGGACTTGGCGCCGGCGTGCTCGACCACCCGGCAAAGGGCATCGTCTGGCTCGCCAACCGGCTGCATCAATATGGCATGCGCATCGAAGCCGGACAGCTCGTGCTCTCGGGTTCCTTCATCCGTCCGGTCGAATGCCGGCATGGCGACGCCATTGTCTCGGATTTCGGTCCATACGGAACGATCCGCATCGGCTTCGCCTGATCGAAGCGATTTCCTCCGCGGTCCTTAAAAGAAAAAGGCCGGGCGCGAAAGCGGCCCGGCCAAGTATGAAGGTCATAACCTTCAGAGGGGAACACCGTCCGGTGCAATGGGAGGAAAACACCGAACGATGCACGATATGTGGGGCCTAAGCGGTGTATTTGCCACGAACATAATTCCAAAAAAGACCGGAAACGCGAAAAATTCTCGCCTAAAAGCGGCCAACAATCAGTCCGTGGCCGATACTTTTTCCAGAAGATCGGCATAGTGCCGGCGCGCGACATCCGGATGCGAACGCAGCCGGCTTTTCAGCACATTGGTTCCGACGTTGCGGAACAGCGGATTGTCGGGATCGCTGGCCGGACCGCGCGCCTCCGCCGCCAGTTCCTCCGGCAGATCGAGCAGCGGGATCGTCGCGTCGAGCCGGGCGCTGAAGAAGAACGGCACCGAGATCCGCTCGACGCCTGCCGGCGGCGTGACCACGCGGTGGACGGTTGCCCTGAGATAGCCGCTCGAGGCCAGCTCGAGCAGCTCGCCGATATTGACCACCAATGTCTGCGGGATCGGATCGACGTCGACCCAGCTGCCGTCATATTCGACCTGAAGGCCCTTGTTCTCGTCCTGCAGCAGAAGCGTGAGAAAGCCGCCATCCTTGTGCGCGCCGACACCCTGGTCGTCGCCAGTGGCGTCGCGGCCGGGATAGCGCACGATCTTCATGCGATGGTTGGGCTCGCTTCTGTAGATCGGATCGAAGGCGTCCTCCGGCTGGTCGAGCGAGAGCGCAAAGGCCTTGAGCAGCCGGATCGCCACATCGGTCGCCTTGGTCTGCCAGGCGAGCAATGCCGGCTTGAGATCGGGAAGTGCTGCCGGCCACTGGTTCGGGCCTTGCAGCCGCGTCCAGGCCGGCACGCCTGGTCCCTGCGAAATGGTCGCGCGCTCGACACCGATGTCGAGCTGTTCGCGCCAGTCGGCCTTGCCTTTGGTCAATTCGCCGCCGGCGCGCGTATAGCCGCGGAACTGCGGCGACTTCGCCATCTCGATGCCAAGCTTGTCCGCCTCCGGCAACGCGAAGAAGCGCCGCGTGGCACCGAGCACGGCGTCTATCTCCGACTGCGTTATGCCGTGTCCCGTGAGATAGAAGAAGCCGACATCGCGGGCGGCGGTGCGTAGATCGAAAAGAAACGTCCGCAGCTCCGACGCGCCCTGCTCCAGGCGTTCGAGATCAAGCACCGGAATTATTCTGGGCATGGACAGGCTCCTCAAGAGCAATTCCAGGAAAAGTGCGAAACGGTTTGCTGTCCTGAATTGCGTTAAATCAAAGAGATAGAGCGGTTCGCCATTGGTGAAACGCTCTCGGCGAGACTTACGACCCCGCTGCACGATGACATGCGCGTCATTGCGGGTGAAGAAACGCACCGGCCAATCTCATTGCAAACGCAGCAAGCCAGCGCTCAATTCCCGGCTTTTGCGGCAAATTGCGTTCGCTCGCCTCTCGGTTGGAACGTTCTTCATCCGCGACGATCGAGCCGCGCGACCAGCCGATCGCCAATCCACTGGATGCCGCAGACCAGGATGATAAGGACGACGACCACCGCGATCATGACGTTGGTCTCGAAGCGCTGGTAGCCGTAACGGATGGCGAGATCGCCGAGCCCGCCCGCGCCGATGGCGCCGGCCATGGCGGAAGCACCGACCAGCGTCACCAATGTCACCGTGAAGCCGGCGACGATGCCCGGCAGCGCTTCCGGCACCAGCACCTCGCGGATGATCGTCCAGCGATTGCCGCCCATGGCGCGCGCCGCCTCGATCAGGCCGGGATCGACCTCGCGCAGCGAGACTTCGGCGATGCGGGCATAATAGGGTGTCGCCGCGATCGACAACGGCACGATCGCCGCCCAGGTGCCGATCGAAGTGCCGACGATCAACCGCGTCACCGGGATCAGCGCCACCAGAAGGATGATGAAGGGCACCGAGCGGAAGCCGTTGATGAGGGCGGCGAGGATGCGGTTTACCCAGAGGTTTTCGGCGATGCCGCCACGATCGGTGGCGACTAGCGCCAGGCCGAGCGGCAGGCCGAAGATCAGCGAGATCAAACCGGACGCGCCGGTCATCAGCACGGTTTCCCAGATCGAGCGCAACAGAAGTTCAAACAGGACTGGCGACATGGCCAAGCACCTCCACCCGCGCATCGCGGTCTTTCAGGAATGCGATAACCCGCGCCAGATGCACGGCGTCGGCTCCAGGAACGGACAGGAACAGCGTGCCGACAGGCTGGCGCTGCACATGGTCGATGCCGCCATGCACCAGGCGAAACGGGCCAGGCACGGCGGCACTCAGATCGGACAGAAGCGGACCGTGCGCGGCCTGGCCGGCGACGTCGATCCTCAGGATCGTTTCGGCGCCTTCGCCGGCCGCGAGCCGACCGGCGATCTCCGGCGGCAGTTGCGGCCGGATGGCGCCGAGCAGGCTGCGCGTGATCTCCGATTTCGGATTGGCGAAGACCTGCCAGACAGCGCCCTCCTCGACGATGCGGCCAGCATCGATCACCGCGACGCGGTCGGCGATCGAGCGGATCACCTCCATCTCATGCGTGATCAGCAGGATGGTGAGGCCGAGCCTGGCATTGATGTCCTTCAAGAGCGCCAGGATCGAGCGCGTCGTCTCCGGATCGAGCGCCGAGGTCGCCTCGTCGGACAAGAGCAGCGCCGGCCGCGCGGCGAGCGCCCTGGCGATGCCGACGCGTTGCTTCTGCCCGCCTGACAGCGAGAAGGGATAGGCTTTCGCTTTCTCCGACAGGCCGACCAATTGCAGCAGCTCGGCCGCGCGCGCCAGGCGCTCGGCGCGGGGCCGGCCTTCGATCTTGAGCGGCAGCGCGACGTTCTCCTCCACCGTCTTGGCCGACAGAAGGTTGAAGTGCTGGAAGACCATGCCGATGCGGCGACGCAGCGGCTGCAGGTCGCGCTCGCTGAGACGGCTGATCTCGCGGGCCTCGATGAAGACCTCGCCGGAATCCGGCCGCTCCAGGCCGTTCAGGCAGCGGATCAGCGTCGACTTGCCGGCGCCGCTGCGGCCGATGATGCCAAGGATCTCGCCCTTCTGCACGGTGAGCGAAACGCCGTCGAGCGCCGGTGTCGCACCGAAGCGGCGCTTAAGATCGACAAGGCGGACGACGTCTTCCCGGACCACGGGATCGATGCGGATAGGATCGTCCAGTTCAGCTGTCACATGCAGGTTCATATCTTCATCCATTTCGATGGCCCACAAATGCGTCGGCGGCCCGCTCAAAAGCGGACCGCCTGCTCCTGCCAGCCATGCCCCGATCAATAGGCGCTGATCCCGGTGCCCTTGTAGACCTTGTCGAATTCAGCCTTCACCGTCTCGTTCTGGTAAGAGGCGACCAGCGTCTTCACCCAGGCCTCATTTTCGTTGCCGGCCTTGACGGCGATGAAGTTGCGGTAGGGATTGTCGGCCACCGGTTCCTGCGCGATGCGGTTTTCCGGACCGAGGCCGCTCTTCAGCGCCCAGTCGGTGTTGACCACGGCAGCGTCGAGATCCTCGACCGAGCGACCGACGATGCCGGCGTCGAGTTCCTTGATCTCGAGCTTCTTCGGGTTGTCGGCAATGTCGGCCGTCGTCGCCAGGATACCGGTGCCGTCCTTGAGCTTGATCAGGCCTTCATGCTCCAGGACGTGCAGCGCGCGGCCCTCATTGGAGGGGTCGTTCGGCAGGCCGATGACGCCGCCTTCCGGCAGGTCGGCGACCTTGGTGAATTTCTTCGAATAGAGGCCGATCGGCCAGACGCCGGTGTAGCCGACCGGCACGATGTGGTAGCCTTGGGTCTTGATCTGGTTGTCGAGGTAAGGCTTGTGCTGGAAGGCGTTGGCGTCGATCTCGC
This sequence comes from Mesorhizobium sp. ORM8.1, assembly GCF_053005525.2. Lineage (NCBI taxonomy): Bacteria > Pseudomonadati > Pseudomonadota > Alphaproteobacteria > Hyphomicrobiales > Phyllobacteriaceae > Mesorhizobium > Mesorhizobium sp. ORM8.1. The sequence continues at coordinate 2,010,831 of NZ_CM132600.1, forward strand.
CGCGCTCCAGCGCCTCATTGGGCTGGGTGTAGTCGTTGAAGACGACGGTCTCGATCGTCAGGCCCTTCTTGGACGCCTCGGCGGTGACGACGCGCCAGACATCCTCGTCCTCGCCGCTGATGATGCCGACCTTGATCGCCTTCTTGTCCTCGGCGAAGGAGGGCGACGGCGCGGTGAGCCCAACAACGGCAAATGTCGTGGCGAGCAGCGCTGCAAGTCCGGCGCGCCTGATGATTGACGTAAGGAGAGAATTTGAAGCGTCGAACATAATGCGTTCCTTGAAATCCTGAAATCATTTCGGCCCGGCGGGATGCGAAGCCTTGATCTCAGGATCGTCAATGCTGCCTCATTAGGCAAAGAAGCGCTTTTCTTCTCAAACGACGCGCAGGAAATATTCTCTCAAAGATTTTACCACTGGGAGCACGCCGACCACTGCCCTGTTACCGGTGCGGCCATCAGAATGTCTCGACCCATGGCCTGAGTTCGACCTCGAAGCTCCAGGCGCTGCGATGCTGGCGATGGATCGCAAGATAGGTCTCGGCGATTGCATCGGGAGACAAATGACTATCCGGCCGATCGGCTGTCCTCGCGGGCGATGCGATCTGGCCGTCGATGATGAAATGCGCGACATGGATGTTCTTTGGCCCGAGTTCGCGCGCCATCGACTGCGCCAGTCCGCGCAGGCCGAATTTCGGCATGGCAAAGCCCGCCGAGCCGGGGAAGCCCTTGATGCTTGCCGAGGCTCCGGTGAACAGGATCGAGCCCGAGCCGCGCGCCAGAAGCCGGCGCGCCGCCTGCTGGCCGACCAGGAAACCGCCATAGGCGCCGACCAGCAGGGATTGCTTGACCGCCTCGGGATCGAGTTCGACGATCGGGCCGCGGGTGCGGCCGCTGGCGTTGAAGACGGCAAGCTCGAGCGGGCCGGCTTTGTCGGCGGCTTCGAACAATCGTTCGACGGAGGTGGCATCCGACACGTCGGTTTCCACCGCCTGCGCGCCGGCTTCCTTGATGAGATCGCCAAGCTTGTCGACATTGCGGGCGGCGAGCACGACACGGTAGCCTTCCTTGTTCAGAAGGCGCGCCAGCGAGCCGCTCAGCCCGGCTCCGGCGCCCGCGATCACTGCGACATTGGCTGCCATGATGTTTGCTCCTTGTGATTTGGTGTCTTCGAGTTCAGCTAACGCGATGGTGGCGCAGACAAGCGCCTTCGGCGGCAAGAGGCAAGGACGTGGTTGCTCGATTTTCGTCCTTTGGCGCAAAAGGCCACCTGCGTGGCTGAGGACTTGCCTGCCGGGCCGATCCGTCCGAAACGTGATCAAGGGCGATTCGAGGAACGATCATGGAACCAATCTGGGCCGTCGGCCTGATGACCGGCACCGTGCTTGACGGCAACATCGACGTGGCGCTGATCAAGACCGACGGCGAGCGCATCGCCGACACCGGCACCTACACTTTGGCCCCCTACCCGCAATCGATCCGCGCGCTCCTAGAAGAGACGCTGCGCCAGGCGCGCGCCTGGAATTTCGACGGACCGGAGCCGGCGATCTTTCGCGAAGCCGAGGAAGCGCTGACGCGCGCCCAGTCGGCGGCGGTCAGGAACCTGGTCGAGAGCCAGGGCATGGGCATGGCCGATATCGGCGTCGTCGGCTTCCACGGCCAGACGGTGCTGCACCGCGCGCCTCAACCGGGAAAGATCGGCAGGACCCGCCAGCTCGGCGACGGCGAATTGATGGCCGCGCTCCTCAACACCAAGGTCGCCTATGATTTCCGCTCGGCCGATGTGGCGGCGGGCGGCCAGGGCGCCCCCTTGGCCGCTGCTTACCACGCGGCGCTGCTCAGGCAAGTCGACGTCAGCGGCGACACCGCCGTGCTTAATCTCGGCGGTGTCGGCAACATCACCTGGTGGGACGGCAAGGACGCAATCGTCGCTTTCGACACCGGGCCGGCCAACGCGCCGGTCAACGATTTCATCAAGGAGCAAGGTCTTGGCGAGATGGACCGCGACGGCAAGCTGGCCGCCGCCGGAAAAGTCGACGAGGCACGGCTCGTGAAGCTGCTGGAACATCCCTACCTGACAAAACCCTATCCGAAGTCGCTCGACCGCTTCGACTTCACCGCTGCGATGGCCGAAGGGCTGAACGTGGAGGATGGCGCGGCGACGCTGACGGCTTTCACCGTGTCGGCCGTCGGCAAGGCTCTCGACCTCTTGCCGCGCCGGCCGAAGCGGCTGGCGGTCAGCGGCGGCGGCCGCCACAACCCGACGATGATGGCAATGCTCGGCCAACGCGCCGGCGTCGAAATCATCCAGGCTGAAGCACTCGGCTGGAAAGGCGACGCGGTGGAGGCGGAATGTTTTGCTTTCCTCGCCGTGCGCGTGCTGCGCGGCCTGCCGATCAGCTTTCCGAGCACCACCGGCGCGCCAGAGCCAATGCGCGGCGGCAAGCTCGCGGGTTAAGGCAGCTTCTTCTGCAGGAAGATGCGGCTGCGGCCGACCGGGAAATCGGGCAGCGATCCGAACGGCCGGTAGCCCTGGCGCTCATAGACCCTGGCGGCGATGGGGTTGAACGTATCGATCCAGGCGCCGTGGCAGCCGCGCGCCAGGGCCTCCCGTTCGGCGGCGTCGAGCATGCCGCCGGCAACGCGCTGGCCGCGCAGCGTCTCGTCGACCCATAGCCACTGCACATAGAGCCAGCCCCAGGCTGTGTAACCGGAAATGCCAGCGACGATCGCACCACCTTCGTCGCGCATGAAGACGGCCAGCAGCTTCCTGCCTGAAGCTCCGGCATCGGCATCATTGAAGGCGATGAGGCTTCCACTCAGGGAAGCGAGATCCTGCGCCAAAGGTTCGGCCGTAACTTCAAGGGTCGTCTTCATCGCGCTCCCGATCCGGCCGATGCTCCGCCAAGGCATAGCGAACGACCCAGGGTGTCGGCAAGCCAGCCATCGCGCCGAAAAAATTCTCGCGGCACGTATCCCGGAGCCCGCCTCGAACGTCCTAGGGGCATCGCCCACGCAGCAGGAGAGTTTGTGGTGAGGAAATTGATCGTCGGAAGCTTCGTTTCGCTCGACGGCGTCATCGAGGCGCCCATGAACTGGGCGTCGCCCTTTTTTGTCGGAGACGCCGTTGAACATTCCTATGAGAAAGCCGGCGAAGCGGAATATTTCCTGCTTGGCCGCGTGACCTACGAGCTGTTCTCCAGTCGGTGGCCGCGGATTGAAGGCAAGTATATGGACCGCATGAACGGCCTGAAGAAGTTGGTCGCGTCGCGGAGCCTAAAAGAGGTCGGCTGGAACGCTTCCCTTATCGAAGGCGATGTTGCGGAGGGTATCGCCGAGATCAAGGCGCAGGGCGGCGGCGACATACTGAAATACGGCATCAGCCAACTCGATCAGACGTTGCTCGCCAACGGGCTTGTCGACGAGTATCAGCTGTCGATCCTGCCGACGCGGGTCGGCTACGGAAAGCGCGCGTTCCAGGATGTCGACCCATCGCTGGTCAGGTTGGAGCTGACGGACACACACCGGTTCGAAAATGGCGTCGTGACGCTGACTTATCGCGTGCTGAAATGACCTTGGCGCAAATCCAGACAGCAAGCACCGGCATGACTGCGCGGCCAAGCCTGCCCGACCGCGAGAATCCGTCGGGTAGCACGTATCCTTTTCTCGCCGGCATACGTCTTGGAGTCAGGCCGGCGACTGCGCCGGTCGGGCAAACGCGGAGAGAGCGGGAATGCTGAAAACCTACGCAGGAAGCTGCCATTGCGGCAAAGTCCGGTTCGAGGCCGATATCGACCTTAGCCAGGGGACCGTCAAATGCAATTGTTCGACATGCACCAAGACGCGCTCCTGGATCGGGCTCGTCGGCCCGCAGCACTATCGGCTCCTGTCCGGAGCCGAAGCGCAAACCGAGTATCAGTGGACTCCGCCGGGCCAGGAGCGGCCCAGCATAGAATATCATTTCTGCTCGACCTGCGGCACGCGGATGCCGGCGCGAGGCGATATTCCGATGCTGGGCGGCGTCGTCATCGCCATTCCGATCGCAGCGCTTGACGGCGTCGATCCGGATGAACTGGCGGCGGCGCCGGTAATGTATGCCGACGGCAGGCACGATCGCTTCGATCGGACTCCCGATGACATCAGGACGATGTAAGATGGTGGCCCTGCAGCGCGCGCATGACGAGGTTCCGGATGGCATGAAGATGCAGCCAACAGTTGAGCCCACCCGGATCTTCGACGTCCGCTATGCCGCGTTCCTGGAAACGGTCGCGGATTTGCGCGGCCGGCTGCACCGCTATTGCGCGCGCATGACGGGCTCGGTGCTCGATGCCGAGGACGTCATGCAGGAAACGCTGTTCGATATCTATCGCAACATCGAGAAGATCGACGATCCGGGCGCACTCCGTCCCTGGCTGTTTCGCACAGCGCACAATCGCTGCATCGATTTCCTGCGCCGTCGGCAGGCGCGCCAGCGCGCCGAAGCCGGTTTCGCGGTCGACGAAATTGTTCTGCCCGTCGAACCGGCTGGTCAGGGCGCCGATCGCGCCATCGAACGCCTGGTGATCCATTTGCCGCCGAAAGAGCGGGCCTGTGTTTTGCTGAAGGACGTCTTCGATCATTCGCTGGAAGAGATTGCCGACCTCGTCGGGTCGACCGTCGGCGGCGTCAAGGCGGCGTTGAGCCGGGGCCGTGCCAAGCTGGCCGCGCTGCCCAGCGAGCCAGTGATCCGCCTGGAGCCTCGGCAGGATCCGCAGCTTTCAAGATTGCTCCAGCGCTATGTCGAGCTGTTCAACCGCCGCGACTGGGACGGCGTGCGGGCATTGACCAGCGAGGACGCGCAATTGCAGGTCTCGGATTGCTTCAAGGGCCCGTTGTCGCAGTCGCCTTATTTCGTCGAATATGAAAACGGCAAAGCGAACTGGACAGTGACGATCGGCGCGGTCGATGACAAGATCGTGCTGCTCGTGCTGCACGAAGGCGAAGACGGCTGGTATCCGGCCTATCCGGTCCGGATCGAGGCCGTCGACGGCAGCATCCAACAGATCAAGGACTATTATGCCTGTCCGTGGCTGCTGAAGGCGGCGCGCACGGTCGCTGTTATGGGCTGACCGGGAGCTCGATCAGCGCGCTGATCGCCAGGCCGCGGCGGTAGCCGCCACCAGCATCAGCACGGCGGCGATCAGTGCGCAATTGGCGAAGCCGAGATTGGTATAGAGCGGCCCGAAACCAGCCGTGCCGACGGTGACGGCGAGATAGGTGACCGCGCTGTTCAGCCCCATGATGGTGCCACGGCGCGATGGGTCGAGCGCGGTAAGCCTCATCACCAGCACGTTCAAGCCGAAATGATTGGCGAGGCCCCAGACGGCGATCGCCGCGATCAGCAGGCCGAAGCCGCCGCTTGCAAGGGCGATCGCGACATAGACGGCGGCGACCAGCAGATAGGCGAAGGGCATGACGCGGCGCGCGCCGAGGCGATCGATGACGCCGTCGAGCAAGGCGGCCGCGCCGAAGCCAAGGCCGTAGGCGACCGCCGCCAGGCCATTGGCGGCGACCGGCTCGCCGAGACCTTCGTGGAGATGGTCGCCGAGATAGCCGTAGACGCCATAGAAGGCGGTCATGAAGGCGCCGCAGGCAATCAAGAGCGGCAGGATGCCCGGCACGGCCAACGCGGCCAGCGGCGACGGCGCCGGGCCGCTTTTGCGTATGTCGGGTAACGAGCTCATCGCAAGGCCAGCGACGGCAGCTGCGGCCAGCAAGGCCACGGCGGCAAAGACGGCGCGCCAATGGATGAGATCGGCGAGCACGGCCGACAGCGAGACGCCGGCCACCATCGACAGCGTCCAGCCGGTGAGCACGACGCCGATGGTGCCGCTCTCGCGTCCAGGCGGCGCGATCGCGGCGGAGCTCGCATAGATCGCCGGCATGGCGACACCAGCCGCGATGCCGGCGACCAGTTGGGCGGCAACCAGAGACACTACCGTCGGCGCAAGTGCACTGGCGACCAATGCCAGCGCCAGCAACAACAAGGCGCCCTGCAGCATGCGCCGGGCACCGATCCTGTCGATGTAGCGGGCAAGAAACAGCGCGCTGGCCGAGGTGCCGAGACCGAAGGCCGCCGCCGCTGTCATCACGGCCGGCACGCTGGTGCCGAAAGACTGCGCCACCGCCGGCGCAATCGGCCCCAGAACCAGGGAATTGGAGCCGATGACGGCGATGCAGCCGGTCAGCAGATAGGCCGCCGCCGGGATTGCCGCGCGCGACGATGCTGTCAGAATTGCTGATTGATCGCTGTTCGACATATGAGCATAATTGCCGAATTAAATTCAGCATCAATGGAGAATTTCCATATGGACGCAGAAACAGATGACATTCAGCGGAACAGGCCATCGACCCGAGACCTCGACGCCATAGACCGAAAAATATTAGGCGTGCTGGTCGAGGACGCGACCATCAGCTACGCTGATCTCGGCGAGCGCGTCGGCCTGTCGCCGCCGGCGGCGCATGAGCGGGTCAAGCGGCTCAAGCGCGGCGGCGCCATCCGCGGCACTTCGGCGATCATCGATCCGCGCGCGGTGAAGAAGCCGCTGCTGGCCTTCGTGCATATCGACACCAGGGGCTGGGGCAAGACGCCGGAGTTGATGGCGGTCTCAAAATATCCGGAAGTCGAGGAGATCCATACGGTCGCCGGCGACACCTGCATGCTGCTCAAGGTGCGCACCGAGGACACGCGGGCGCTCGAAGGCCTGCTGGCGCGGCTCTACGACACGCCGGGCGTCACCTCGACGCGCAGCTATGTGGTGCTGTCGACCTATCTCGAGCGCCCGGTGCAGCCGGAGATCACGGCGGAGTGGCCGGCGCCGAAGCACATGGCAAACCCGATGTACTAGGCCTCACAGTCCCCAGACCACGGCCTGCTCGTGGCGCTTGATCAGGTGCTTCAGGTTTTCGAAGCTCTTGCGGATATGGGCCGAAAACGCTTCGACCGCCGGGGCGCGCAGATCCTCTGTGCGATAGAGCAGGCCAAGCGCGCGTTCGGGATGCGGGATGTTGACCGGCAGCGCGGTGATCGCCTTTTCCGTGCGAAAGGCAAAGACGACGCTGTGCGGCAGGATGGTGAGCGCATCGCTCGCTTTCATGTAATTGACTGCGCTGGTCAGCGAGCCGCCGGCATAGCGGATCTTAATCTCCGTCGCGCCGAGCGACAGCGCCAGGCTGCGCAAATCGGCAAGCAGCGGGCTGCCCGGCGGCGGCGCGATCCAGGGATAGTCGAGCAACTCGGCCGGATTGAGCTTGCGCTTCAAAAGCAGTGGATGCGTGGAGCGGCAAGCGACGACGTTGCGTCCGGGAAGGATTTCCTGGAAGCGCATGCCCGAGCCTTCGTCGAGCATGTCGATCGGGCAGATGGCGAGGTCGATGCGGTCGGCGTTGAGCGCCTCGCGCAGGTCCGGCAGATAGCCGTAGCTCTGGTCGATGCGGACATCAGGCGATCCATTCTGGAACTCCGCGATCATGCCGGAGATCAGCGCGTCCATGAAGAAGGGCGTGCCGCCAACACGGACCACGCCAGTGCGGCCCTGGCGAAAGCGTTCGACCAGTGTCGAGGCCTTGCGCGAGGCCACCAGCATCGCCTGGCCGTGGTCGGCCAGCGCACGCCCGAGCGGCGTCGGCTGCAACGGCCGCCGGCCCTTCGCAAACAGCGGCTCGCCGAGCCGTTTCTCCAGCATGGACAGCGTGCGCGAAACCGCCGGCTGCGTCAGACCGAGCATGGCCGCGCCCTCGGTGACGCCGCCGGCCTGGACTACGGCGGCCAGCTGCACGAGATGACGTTCGTCGATCTTCATAGCAAATTGCTATATTAAGTCGCCGAGAAATCATCAAGCGCTACGTGATGAGCTGCTAGCTTCTTCCCAGGAGGAAGCATGGCAGGCACCTGGTTCAACGAGGCGAGTTCGGCCGAGCTTGTCGTCGAGCGGCTGAAGCGGCGCGCCGACGGAGCGCTGCCGAAATTCCTCGTTTCGCTGGTCGAGCATCTGCATCTTGCGGTGCGCGAAACCCGCCCCACCGCCGAGGACTGGCGGCACGCCATCAAATTTCTCACCGAGGTCGGCCACGCCAGCGACGACAAGCGGCAGGAATGGGTGCTGTTGTCCGATCTGCTCGGCGTCACCGCCTTGATCGAGGAGATTAATTCGCGCCGGCCGAAAGGCGCCACCCCCAACACGGTGCGCGGGCCTTTCTATCGCGCCGATGCGCCGCGCCTGCCGCTTGGCGCCAACATCTCGCTCGACGGCAAGGGTGAGCCGCTGCGGGTCCAAGGCCGCGTCACCGATCTCGACGGCGAGCCGGTCGCTGCTGCCACCATCGAAACCTGGCAGGCCAACGCTCAGGGTTTTTACGAGAACCAGCAGCCCGACCTGCAGCCGGAATTCAACCTGCGCGGCGTGTTCGAGACCGGCAAGGACGGCTCCTTCCACTACCGGACCGTCAGGCCCTGCGGCTACGCTGTGCCGGCCGACGGACCGGTCGGCGAGATGCTCGGCGGCATCGGCTATCCGCTGCGGCGTCCGGCGCATCTGCATTTCATCGTCAAGGCCGACGGGTTCGAGACCATCAGCACGCATGTCTACGATGCCGGCGATCCGCTCGTGGACGAGGACGCGCTGTTCGGCGTCAAGCAAGAACTGCTCGGCGCCTTCCGCAAGCAGGACGCGCACTGGGCGCTCGACTTCGGCTTCGTGATGGTGCGGGCAAGGAAGGAGCGGCGGGCGGCATGAAAGGCTTCACCTACCAGGGCAGCAACGCCCGCATCGTCTTTGGCAATGGCGCGTCGGCGCGTACGGCCGAGCACATCGAAGCTCTCGGCTGTCGCCGCGCGTTCGTCCTTTCGACGCCGCAACAGGCCAAGGATGCCGAGGCGCTGGCCGAACGGCTCCGCACGCTGTGCGTCGGCACGTTTTCCGGGGCCACCATGCACACGCCGGTCGACGTCACCGAGCGCGCCGTCGCCAAAGCCGCCGAACTCAACGCCGATTGCGTGGTGTCGCTCGGCGGCGGCTCGACGACCGGGCTCGGCAAGGCGATCGCCTACCGCACCGACATCGCCCAGATCGTCATCCCGACCACCTATGCCGGATCGGAAGTGACGCCGATCCTCGGACAGACGGAAGGCGGCGCCAAGACCACGTTGCGCAGCCCCAAGGTGTTGCCCGAAGTGGTGATCTACGATCCCGAGCTGACGCTCGGCCTGCCGGTCGGCATGAGCGTGACCAGCGGGCTCAACGCCATCGCCCATGCCGCCGAAGCGCTCTATGCCGAGGACCGCAACCCGATCACGTCGATGATGGCCACTGAGGGCATGCGCGCGCTGAAGGAAGCGCTGCCCGCGATCGTCGCCAGCCCGCGCGATGCCGAGGCACGCTCCAAGGCGCTCTATGGCGCATGGCTTTGCGGCACGGTGCTCGGCCAGGTCGCCATGGCGCTGCATCACAAGATCTGCCACACGCTCGGCGGCAGCTTCGACACGCCGCACGCCGAGACACATGCGGTCATGCTGCCGCACACGATCGGCTTTAACGCCGTCGCCGTGCCTGAGCTTTTGCGGCCGGTGGCCGAGATTTTCGGCGGCTCGCCTGGACAGGCGCTTTACGATTTCGCGAAATCGATCGGCTCACCGCTGGCGCTGAAGGATTTCGGGCTGAAGGAAAGCGACCTCGACCGCGCCGCCGAGATCGCGACGAAAAGCCCCTACCCCAATCCGCGACCGTTCGACCGCGCCGCCATCCGCTCGCTATTGCAGAGCGCATGGCAGGGGGAACGCCCACCGCATTGAGTTCTATCGGGAGGAGAACAAGATGATCACCAGACGTGAATTGCTGAAGACCGCCGCCGCCACCGGATTGCTCGCCGGCACAGGCGGCCTTGCCATGCCGGCGCTCGCCAAGGGAGCCACCGTCAAGCTTGGCTATGTCAGCCCGCAGACCGGACCGCTGGCCGCCTTCGCCGAGGCCGACAAATTCATCATCGATGGTTTCCTGGCGGCGACCAAGGCCGCCGGGCTCGACTACGAGGTCGTCGTCAAGGACAGCCAGTCCAATCCCAACCGTGCCGCCGAAGTCGCCAAGCAGTTGATCGTCGACGACGAGGTCAGCCTGATGCTGGTCGCCTCGACGCCGGAGACCACCAATCCGGTCACCACCACCTGCCAGGCGGAAGAAGTCCCCTGCATCTCCACCGTCGCGCCATGGCAGCCATGGTTCATCGGCCAGCAAGGTAATCCCGCCGACCCCACGTCGTGGAAGCCGTTCAAAAGCGCCTTCCATTTCTTCTGGGGGCTGGAGGATGTTATCGCCGTCTACACCAACATGTGGGCGCAGGTCGAAACCAACAAGAAGGTCGGCGGCCTCTTTCCCAATGACGGCGACGGCAACGCCTGGGGCGACAAGGTCGTCGGCTTCCCGCCGGTGCTCGACAAAGGCGGCTACACGCTCAACGATCCCGGCCGCTACCAGAACCTCACCGACGATTTTTCGGCGCAGATCAATGCGTTCAAATCGGCGGGTTGCGAGATCATCACCGGCGTGATGATCCCGCCCGATTTCACCACTTTCTGGAACCAGGCGCAGCAGCAAGGTTTTAAGCCGAAAGTCGCCTCGATCGGCAAGGCGATCCTGTTTCCGCAAGCGGTCGAGGCGCTCGGCAAGACCGGCAACAATCTGTCGTCGGAAGTCTGGTGGACGCCCAGCCATCCGTTCAAATCGTCGCTGACCGGCGACAGCTCGGCGCAACTGGCGGAAGGTTTCACCAAGGCGACCGGCAGGCCGTGGACGCAGCCGATCGGCTTCGTGCATGCGCTGTTCGAGCTCGCCGCCGATGTCATGAAGCGCGCCGATGCCGGCGACAACGCCGCCGTGATCAACGCGATTGCCGCAACCAAGCTCGACACCATTGTCGGCCCGATCGCCTGGAACGGCGCCAATCTACCGCCCTTCGCCGCCAAGAACGTCGCCAAGACGCCGCTGGTCGGCGGCCAGTGGCGGCTGAAGGACGGCGGCGGCTACGATCTGGTCATCACCGAGAACAAGACGGCGCCGAACATTCCGACCGGCGGCAAGATGGAAGCGATCGCGTGAGAGGGGCGGTTCATACAGCGCCCTTCTCCCCGTTCACGGGGAGAAGATGCCGGCAGGCAGATGAGGGCAGCGCCAGCCCCGCAGAAATCCGCGCCGCCCCTCATCCGGCCCTTCGGGCCACCTTCTCCCCGTGAACGCGGAGAAGGTACCATTGGCCTGCTGACCATGCCCATCCTCGCCCTCGACAACGTCTCGAAAAACTTCGGCGCGCTGACCGTCGCCGACAAGGTCTCGTTCGCGCTCGAAGACGGCGAGGCGCTGGGCATCATCGGGCCGAACGGCGCCGGCAAATCGACGCTGTTCAACCTGATCACCGGCAACATCCGCGTCGATGCCGGCCAGGTGACGTTCGACGGCGCCGACATCACGCGGCAGCCGCCGATGGCGCGCTGCCTGGCCGGCATCGGACGCACCTTCCAGATCCCGCAGCCCTTCGAGAAACTGACGGTGTTCGAGAATTTGCTGGTGGCCGCGACCTTCGGCGCGCGCAAGCGCGAAAGCGACGTGCCGGACGAGTGCGCCGCCATCCTTTCCGAGACCGGGCTGCTCAGCCGCGCCAACCAGCAGGCGGGAAGCCTCAGCCTGTTGCATCGCAAGCGCCTCGAGCTTGCCCGGGCGCTCGCTACCCAGCCCAAGGTGCTGCTGCTCGACGAGATTGCTGGCGGCCTGACGGAAGGCGAATGTCATCAACTCGTCGAGACCATTCAGACGATTCACCGCCGCGGCGCCTCGATCATCTGGATCGAGCATGTGCTGCATGCGCTGAATTCGGTGGTCTCCCGGCTGCTGGTACTCAATTTCGGCAAGGTGATCGGCATCGGCAGGCCGGACCAGATCATGGCCTCGCAAGCGGTGCGCGAAATCTATCTCGGGATCGAGGTCTGATGGCGCTGCTTCAGACAAAGAACCTGACGGCTTTCTACGGCGACTTCCAGGCGCTGTTCGGCGTCGACGTCGCGCTCCATGCCGGCGAGACGGTGGCCATCATCGGCGCCAACGGCGCCGGCAAGTCGACCTTGCTGCGCTCGATCTCCGGCGTGCTCGCCAACGGCGCCGGCCAGGTGCTGTTCGAAGGCCGACCGGTCGGTGCGCTGCCGGCGCCCGAGATCGTCGCGCTCGGCGTCGCCATGGTGCCCGAGGGCCGCAAGCTGTTCCCGTCGCTGCGGTCGAGGAGAACCTCCTGATCGGCAGATATGGCCGCGCGGTTGCCGGCGCATGGTCGCTGGAGACCGTATATGACCTCTTCCCGATCCTGAAGGAACGCCGACACAATCCGGGCACCGCGCTTTCCGGCGGGCAGCAGCAGATGGTGGCGATCGGCCGCGCGCTGATGTCCAATCCGCGCGTGCTTTTGTGCGACGAGATCAGCCTCGGCCTGGCGCCGGTGGTGATCAAGGACATCTACGCCGCCTTTCCAAGGATCCGCGCCGCCGGCGCCTCGATCGTCATCGTCGAGCAGGATATCGGCCAGGCGTTGAAAGTGGCCGATCGCGTCTATTGCATGATGGAGGGGCGCATCACGCTTTCCGGCAAGCCAGGCGAAATCAGCCGCGACGACATCCATGCCGCCTATTTCGGGGCGAGGACGCCATGATCTGGCTCGACACCATCGTCCAGGGCGTGCTGCTCGGCGGCCTCTATGCGCTGTTCGCCGCTGGGCTGGCCCTCGTCTTCGGCATCATGCGGCTGGTCAATCTCGCGCATGGCGACCTGATCGTGCTTGCCGCCTTCCTGATCCTGACGCTGGTGACAGCACTTGGGCTGAACCCGTTGGTCGCGGCGCTGATTGCGATGCCGGTGATGTTCGCGCTCGGCTTTGCGCTGCAATATCTGGTCCTCAACCGCACGCTCGGCCCCGACATCCTGCCGCCCTTGCTCGTCACCTTCGGCCTGTCGATCGTCATCCAGAACGCCCTGCTCGAACGCTTCTCCGCCGACAGCCGCCGTGTCTCGGTCGGCGCGCTGGAGACCGCGTCGCTGCGGTTCGGCCCGATCAATGTCGGCACGATGCCGCTGCTCACCTTCGTGTCGGCGATCGCGGTAATCGTCGGGCTTAACCTGATCTTCTACCGCACCGCGCTCGGCCGCGCCTTTCGCGCCACCTCCGACGACCGCGTCACGGCGGGCCTGATGGGCATCCGCCCCGACCGCATATTCGCCATCGCCACCGGGCTTGCCATGGTGGTGGTGACGATCGCCGCGCTCTATCTCGGCACGCGCGCCAATTTCGATCCTACCATCGGCCCGGCGCGGCTGATCTACGCCTTCGAGGCGGTGATCATCGGCGGGCTCGGCTCGTTCTGGGGAACGCTTGCCGGCGGCATCATCATTGGCGTGGCCCAGACCGCCGGCGCCTCGATCAATCCGGAATGGCAGATCCTGGCCGGGCACATCGCCTTCCTGCTGGTGCTTCTGGCGCGGCCGCGCGGCCTGTTCCCAAGGGCGGTGGACTGAGATGACGGTCGAGGCGCTGCCGAGCTTCAAAGTCGAGACCCGCACGCGGCTGTCGTCGGCGTTCCTGGTGATTGCCGTCGCCGTGCTGGCGATCGGTTTGGCCGCGCCGCTGTTTGCCTCGCGCGCGGTGATTCAGGACCTGTTCTTCATCCTGACCATGCTGGTGCTTGCCCAGTGCTGGAACCTGCTTGCCGGCTTCGCCGGGCTCGTCTCGGTCGGACAGCAGGCCTTCGTCGGCTTCGGCGCCTACACGATGTTTGCCACCGTCATCCTGTTCGGCCTCGATCCGCTGATCGGCATCGTGCTGGCCGGGCTGCTGGCGGCGCTGCTCACTGTCCCCACCGGCTTCTTCGTTTTCCGTCTGCAAGGCGCCTATTTCGCCATCGGCACCTGGGTGATCGCCGAGGTGGTGCGGCTCTCCTTCGCGCAATGGAAGGCGCTTGGCGGCGGCACCGGAACCTCGCTGCCCTCGGGTGCTGTGCGCGACATGTTCGGCGTCCGATGGATCGCCGAGCTGTTCGGCTGGCGCGCCTCACAAGCCACCGACGTGCTCTGCTACTGGCTGGCGCTTGTTCTTGCCGCCGCCACGATCCTGTTCATCCATCGGCTGCTGCGCTCCAGGCAGGGGCTCGGCCTCGCCGCCGTCAGGGACAACCAGGAGGCAGCGCGCGCCGTCGGCGTCGATCCGCGCTGGATGAAGTCGACCGTCTACCTGCTCGCGGGCCTTGTCAGCGGCATCACCGGCGCGCTGATCTATGTGCAGAAGGCGCGCATCTCGCCCGACGCCGCCTTCTCGGTCACCGACTGGACGGCCTATGTCATCTTCATCGTCGTGATCGGCGGCATCGGCACCATCGAAGGGCCGATCGTCGGCGTCATCGTCTTCTTCGTGCTCCGCAATGTGCTGGCCGACTACGGCTCCTGGTACCTGCTCATCCTCGGCCTGATCGGCATCGTGGTGATGCTGGTGGCGCCGCGCGGATTGTGGGGCCTGTTTACGAACCGCACCGGAATCCAGCTCTTTCCCGTCCGTCGCATCCTGACGGGCGCGTCACCGACAAAGACCATCGCGGGAGGCATGCATGGCTGACATCACCACCGACGTTCTCATCATCGGCACCGGGCCGGCGGGCTCGGCCACTGCGGCGCTGCTTGCCACCTATGGCGTCGAGAACATGGTGATCAACCGCTACCGCTGGTTGGCGAATACACCGCGCGCGCACATCACCAACCAGCGCACCATGGAGGTGCTGCGCGACCTTGGCCGGGATGTCGAGGACGAGGCCTATATGTTTGCCGCCGACCAGGACCTGATGGGCGAGAACGTGTTCTGCACCTCCTTGGCCGGCGAGGAGATCGGCCGGCTGAAGACCTGGGGCAAGCATCCCAATTCGCGCGCCGAGCACCAGCTCTCCTCGCCCACGCATATGAACGACCTGCCGCAGACCTTCATGGAGCCGCTGCTCTACAAGACCGCCTGTTCGCGCGGCACGCAGGGACGCATGTCGGTCGAGTATCTGAGCCATGTCCAGGATGCGGATGGCGTGACGACGACCTGCCGCGACCGGCTCACCGGCAAGGACTTCACCATCGGCTCGAAATATCTGGTCGGCGCCGATGGCGGCAATTCCAAGGTGGCCGAGGATGCCGGCCTGACCTTCGAAGGCAAGATGGGCGTCGGCGGCTCGATGAACATCCTGTTTCGGGCCGACCTCAGCAAATATGTCGCGCACCGCCCATCGGTGCTCTACTGGGTGGTGCAGCCGGGCGCCGATGTCGGCGGCATCGGCATGGGGCTGGTGCGCATGGTGCGACCCTGGAACGAATGGCTGATCGTCTGGGGCTACGACATCAACCAGCCGGCGCCGGTGGTCGACAAGGCCTTCGCCACCAAGGTCGCGCGCGATCTGGTCGGCGATCCGGAACTCGACATCGATATCCTCCAGGTCTCGACCTGGACGGTGAACAACATGTACGCGACAACCATGCAGAACGGCCGCGTCTTCTGCATGGGCGATGCCGCCCACCGGCATCCGCCGTCCAATGGGCTCGGCTCCAACACCTCGATCCAGGACGCCTTCAACCTCGCTTGGAAGCTTGCCTATGTGCTTGGCGGCAAGGCAGGTGCAAAACTGCTCGACAGTTTCCAGATCGAGCGCGCGCCGATCGCCAAGCAGATCGTGACCCGCGCCAACAAGTCGATCGAGGAGTTCGGGCCGATCTTCAAGGCGCTGGGACTGCTCGATCTCGATCGACCCGGTGAAGATGCAGCAGAACATGGACGCGCGCTGCGACGACACGCCAGCGGCCGAGGAACAGCGGCGCAAAATCCGCGAGACCATCGCCTACAAGGTCTATGAGTTCGACGCCCATGGCGTCGAGATGAACCAGCGCTACAGGTCGGCGGCTATCTTGAGCGACGGGCAGAAGGAGCCGGCCTTCGAGAAGGATGCCGAGCTGCACTACCAGCCGACGACCTGGCCGGGCGCGCGGCTGCCGCATGCCTGGGTGTTCGGCGACGGCGGCGCCAAGGCCTCGACGCTCGACCTGTGCGGCAAGGGCCGCTTCACCGTCTTCACCGGCATTGGCGGCAAGGGCTGGGCCGATGCCGCCAAGGCGCTGTCCAGGGAACTCGGCATCGACATCAACGCGCATATCATCGGGCCACGCCAGGTTTGGCAGGACCTGACCGGCGACTGGGCCAATCTGCGCCAGGTGCGCGACAGCGGCATCGTGCTGACGCGACCCGACCAGCATGTTTGCTGGCGCCGCGAAGCGATCGCCGACAATCCGGTTGAAGAGCTTCGCCGCGCGCTGAAATCCGTTCTGGCCTTGGGAGGTGCATGATGGACGCACATGAAAAAGGTTTCTTCACCGAAGAGAATTCCGTTGAGGTCGTGACCGGCCGCAACAAGAACGCGAAGGACGAGCGGCTGCGCCACGTGATGGAGGTCATCACCCGCAAGCTGCATGAGGCGGTCAAGGAGATCGAGCCGACGCAGGACGAATGGATGCAGGCGATCCTGTTCCTGACCAAAACCGGTCAGCTCTGCAACGAATGGCGCCAGGAGTTCATCCTGTTGTCCGACGTGCTTGGCGTGTCGATGCTGGTCGACGCGATCAACAACCGCAAGCCGTCCGGCGCGTCGGAATCGACCGTGCTCGGCCCCTTCCACATTGCGGACGCGCCGGAGCTACCGATGGGCGCCAACATCTGCCTCGATGCCAAGGGCGAGGACATGGCGATTCATGGCCGCATCCTCGACACCGAAGGCAAGCCGGTGGCCGACGCGGTGCTCGATGTCTGGCAGGCCAATGACGAAGGTTTCTATGACGTGCAGCAGAAGGGCATCCAGCCGGACTTCAACCTGCGCGGCGTGTTCCGCACCGGCGTCGACGGCCGCTACTGGTTCCGCGCGGTGAAGCCGAAATTCTATCCGATCCCCGATGACGGAACGGTCGGCAAACTGCTGCACGGGCTCGGCCGCCATCCCTATCGTCCGGCGCATCTCCACTTCATCGTCAAGGCCGACGGCTTCGAGACGCTGACGACGCACATCTTCGACCCCGACGACCCCTATATCAATTCGGACGCGGTGTTCGGCGTGAAGGAAAGCCTGCTCGCCGAATTCAAGCGTGTGGACGATGCGGACCGGTCGAAAGAACTCGATTTTGCCGGTCCATTCTGGGACGTCGACTATGATTTCGTGCTGGCGCGTCCGGGCGACCGATAGCTACGCCGCCGCGACGTGGCGCTGGTCGCGCCGCGCCAGCAGATAGAAGGCGGCGATGTGCGTGATCATCAGCAGCGGCACGTAGATGATCGGGATCGCATAGGTCGCGCCCAACTGCCCGGCGTGGCCGGGAAGGTCGAGCACGACGCCGTAATAGTAGTCGCCGAGAAGGTCGATCACGCCAACGACATTGAAGACAACGACGAGTGGCCAGAAGATCGCTGGCCGTCTCGCCGCAAGCAGCGCCAGCATGGCGAGCAGGCCGGTGGCAAAATCGCCATAGGCAGCGAAGACGGCGAACCGCGCGGGCAGATCCGGACCGACGACGCCCGGCAGGATGAAGACCAAGCCGAAGAAGCGGAAGCTGTGCAGCGTCGCGATGGCGCGCTGCGCCTCGACGCGATCCATCGCCTGGAGCCTTGGCCAGATATACGTGCCGAAGCAAAGCAGCCACGGCACGTAGCCGAGGCCGAGATGAATGTTGAAGATCGTCGCCGGTGACATTTTTGCGTAGCTCTTTGTTGGAGCATGATCTTTTCCGAAAACCGGTTCCCACTTTTCGGGATCATGCTCTAGCTTTTGACGGGAATGGCTTCGAACACCGCGGTCAGGATGCCCAGCCGGCCTTGCACCAGGTTGCGTCCGAGATTGACGGTGAATTCCGCGAAGCCCGGCCCCATGATGATGCCGAGATTGGGCGATGGCGGGCCGGATGCGCGAAGCTCGGTGAACCAGGCCTTGGCGCCGTCGGTATCGTCTCGCCGGACAAGCGTGCCGAAGCCGGCTGCCTCGATCGCCTCGCAGGTGGCGGCGGCCGTCAGCAGGAAGCTCTCGCCCGAAGTCTTGGCCCAGGGAACCGGATAGTGCGGATCGCCTGCATCCAGCACGACGTCGAAGGTCGCGAATTTTGCACCCTGCTTCAGCACACGCCTGATCTCGCGATAGAGCAACGGCCGGTCGGCTATGTTCATCGCCACATGCTGCAGGAGCACGGCGTCGAAACGCCCGTCCTCGAAGGGCAACGCCAGCGCGCTGCCGGCCTCGAACGACACCTTGCCGTCTTGCCCGGTCCGCGCGGTCAAATAGCGCGCGGCCTCGACGAAGGGTTCGCTGAGGTCGATGCCGGTGACATCGCAGCCATAGGTCGCCGCAAGAAAGCGGGCCGGCCCACCGACCCCCGATCCGACGTCGAGCACCGACATGCCGGCGGAGATGACAGCCAGATTGGCCAGCTCGGCGGTGGCCGCAAGCCCGCGCGTGTGGAACTGGTCGAGCGTGGCCAATTGTTCCGGCTTCAGTTGCTGTTCCTCGGGTCCGAAAACCGCCAGCGCCGTCTTCAGCCGGTCGACCAGTCCTGTCGCGCGATAGTGATCGCGCACGCGTTCGAGTTCGTCCGTCATGGCTATTGCTCCTGTCCTGTCGCAACACAGATAGGGTGGCTTCCGATCTGTAACTATCCGCGATAATGTCGATGGCCTATGAAGCAGAACTTCACAGTCCGAAACGGGGCGCTCGATGGCGTCGAGGCGTTCCTGAGCGTCGCCAGGCACCGCAATTTCCGCAAGGCGGCCGCCGAATTGCGCGTGACCCCGTCGGCGATCAGCCAGGCGATACGCACGCTGGAGGCGCGGGTCGGCGCGGCGCTGTTCATGCGCACGACACGCAGCGTCGGCCTGACCGAGGCCGGCGAGCGCTTCCTGTCGCGCGCGGGACCGGCTTTCGAGGAGTTGATCGCGGCGAGCGAAGCGGCGAGCGAGCTCGGCCAGCGGCCAGCCGGAAAGCTGCGGCTCTCGGTGCCGCCTTCGGTGGTGCCGATCCTGCTCGAGCCGCTGCTGGCATCCTTCTGCCGTGACTATCCGGACATCGAGCTGGAAATCGCGGCCAGCGGCGAGCTGGTCGACCTCACGGCCGGGGGCTTCGACGCCGGCATCCGGCTCGGTGAGTTCATCGCCCCCGACATGGTGGCGGTGCGGCTGGCGCCGCCTTTCCCGATGATCGTCGTCGGCAGCCCCGATTATCTCAGCCTCCGGGCGCCGCCGGAGGCCATCGAGGATCTGCGCGCGCATGCCTGCCTGCGCATGCGCCGCTCCAACGGCTCGGTCGCGCCATGGTCCTTTGTCGACGGCAACAAGACGATAGAGGCGATCGTCTCCGGACCGCTGATCGCGCATGACTATCCAGCGCTTGTCGGGGCGGCGGTCCAGGGTGTCGGACTTGCGCAGGTGCCGAGCCCGGTTGCCGGGCCGGCTCTAGCGGACGGTCGACTGCGTGAAGTGCTTGGCGCCTTTGCGGTCACCTCACCGGGGGTGTTTTTGTACTATCCCGCGCGGCATCAGGTGCTGCCCAAGCTGCGCGCCTTCATCGACCACATCATGCGCAATGGAAACGCGTCCTGAGCCTGAAACTCACAGCGCCGTTCGTGGATATTCAAGCTGCATGGTGACGAAGTCCGTGGCGCGCGCACCGTAGCGGGCGGAGATACCGGCAAGCGGCTGATCGAGCGCCATGGCAGGCTGTAGGGCCAGGCGCGCGGCGGCGCGAAGCTGATGGCTTTCAAGCCCTATCTCTCGTGCCACGCAAGCATTCTGCGGATTTCTTCGCGTTTTTCTTGCGACAAACCTGAAAGCAAGTTTTCGTCCAGATATCCTTTGCGGATGAGAGCGGCAAAAACGACCGTCAGTTGCGAGTAGCGATAGTCGAACATCCGGTCGAGATTTCGCCTTTGCAGTTTCAGATAGTCCTCGATCTCCCACATATCGGAAAAGGTGGTGGCGGCAGCTGCCTTTGCTTTGAACTCCGCCATAGTGCTCGCGAGCGCCACCTCGAGAGCCTTGTCGAAGGCCGCGCGGGCAGCCTTCTTTTCGGTGGCAGACCAACTGAGATCATTGACGGTCATGATACATCTCCCGTGAAACGTATTGCCTGGAGAGGCCTGGCGGTGGATATTAGCCTAGAGCAATTCCAGGAAAAGTGTGAGCGGTTTTCCGCCCGGAATTGCGTAAAAACAAAGGCTTAGAGGTTTCACCGTTTCCGTGAAACGGTGAAACGCCCTAAGTCCCGGCTTCGCGCTCGCTTCCGCTCCGCCGCCGCCAGCAGATCGACGAAGGCACGCACCTTGGCCGGCCTGAAACGGGCGGGCGGATAGACGGCGTGGATGCCACCCGAAGGCAGCGTCCAGTCGGCGAACACCCGCACGAGACGGCCGGCGGCGATATCGTCCTCGACGGCGAAGTCGGGGAAGATGCCGAGGCCGATGCCGGCGATGACGCAAGCCTGCACCGCCGGTGTCTTGTTGCACGTCACGACAGGATTGAGTTCGGTCAGCACTGTCTCGCCCTCCCTCGAGAACAGCCACTGGCCGATGCCGCGCAATTGCGCGTTGCCGACCCAGGGCAGCGATTTTGCGAGCTTCGGGCTCACATCGGCTGGAAGGCCGGACGCCAGCTTCGGCGCCGCGACGACAAATTGCTGCAAGGTTCCGAGCCGCCGCGCCTGGTTGCTGGAATCGGTGAGCCAACCAATACGGATACCGAGGTCGATCTGTTCGTCGACCAGGTTGCTGATGGCGTCGTCGAAGATCGCCTCGACCTTCATCTTGGGATATTTCCGAAGATAGCCGGCAATGGTCGGCGCGACGATCTTGGCGCCGTAGTCGAGCGAGCTGGTGACACGCAGTGTCCCGGTCGGCCTGCCAGCGCTTTGCGCAATATCGCCATAGGCGGCTTCGGCTTCGCGCAGGATGATGGCAGCACGATCGTAGAACTGCCGGCCTTCCTCCGTCGCCGTGACGCGCCTGGTCGTGCGCCGCAAAAGCGTCGCGCCGAGTTCTTCCTCGAGGCGGCCCAGCTGGTGGCTGACCACAGCCTTGGCGACACCGAGGCGGTCAGCGGCGGCGGTGAAGGATCCGGTCTCCACGACGGTGGTGAAGTAAACGAGCCGGTTGAGATTGAGGAGGTCGGGCATGGCTATTGTCTGATCTGATCATACAGTTTGTATGATTGATCGCGGTTTTTCGCAAGCCACCGAACTGCCATCTAGGTGGAACGACGCTGGATGAACGAGATCGCCATGACCGATGCCACCGTGACCTATCTTTTCGATCCGCTTTGCGGCTGGTGCTACGGCGCCACGCCGATGCTGGACAGGCTCGCGGCGAGCGGCGTCGCGATCGAGCTTTTGCCGACCGGCCTGTTCTCGGGCGCCGGTGCGCGGCCGCTGGATGCAGGCTTTGCCGCCCATGCCTGGGCCAACGACCAGCGCATCGAGCGGCTGAGCGGACAACGCTTCACCCAGGCTTATCTCGACAATGTTCTCGATGTGCGCGGCACGCTGCTCGATTCCAGCGCGGCAACACTCGGCATCAGCGCCGCGGGCCTGGACGATCCGCACCGGCGGCTGCCGGCGCTGAAGGCAATCCAGCGGGCACGTTATGTCGACGGCCGCGATATCGTGACAGCAGACGGCGTAGCCCAGGTGCTGAGCGATGCCGGCATGGCGCAGGCGGCCGAGGCGCTCAAGGCGCCGACGGATGCGTTGCTGGCGATAAACCGCGACCTGGTCGGCCGCGGACGCACCCTGTTCCAGCGGCTTCACGCCAATGGCGTTCCCTCGCTCGCGGTCATTCGCAACGACGCGCCCCGGCTTATCGGCTCGAACGCATTGTTCGGCAGCTACGACAATCTCGTCGCCCATATCCAGGCGGCCCCGATTTCTTCCCCCAAGCAAAAGGAAACCACCATGAAGATCGCACTCATCGGCGCCTCCGGCCAGGTCGGCGCGCGCGTGCTCAAGGAACTCTCCGATCGCGGCCATGCCATCACCGCGATTGCCCGCAATCCGGACAAGATTGCTCAGCTGCCCGGCGTCACCGCGATCAAAGGCGACGTCTTCGACAAGGACGGTCTCGCCGCCTTGATAAAAGGCCATGACGCCGTGATCAGCTCGGTGCATTTCACCGCCAGCGATCCCGACACGCTGATCGCGGCGGTGCGGGCCTCCGGCGTCAAGCGCTATCTCGTCGTCGGCGGTGCCGGCAGCCTGGAAGTCGCCCCCGGCAAGCGCCTGGTCGACACGCCTGAATTCCCCGCCATCTACAAGGCGGAGGCGCTCAAGGGCGCGGACTTCCTGGACAAGCTCAGGACGGTCAGCGATCTCGACTGGACCTTCCTGTCGCCGTCGGCCCTGTTTGTGGCGGGCGAGCGCACCGGCAAGTACCGTTTGGGCAAGGACACGCTTTTGACCAACGATAAAGGCAGCAGCATCTCCTTCGAGGACTACGCCATCGTCATGGCCGACGAGATCGAGAAGCCCAAGCACATCCGGCAGCGCTTCACCGTCGGTTACTGAGGTAACCCTTCAGTCCTTTGTGGCGGACCGCTGGATGCGGCGGTCCGCCATCATGCCGAGCGTGACGCGATCAGCGCTTGAATGCGCTCGGCATCCGCGGGCGTCGCCGGGTTGTAGACGATCATGCCGAGCTCCGGGCGACCGTCGACCGCGAAGACGGAAAACTCCAGCTCGACCAAGCCGATCTCAGGATGGCGGAGACGTTTCAGGCCCTCGCCTTGACCGGCAACCAGATCGCTGTCGCGCCACAGCGCCTCGAACTCCGGACTGGTCCGGCACAGCTCCTCGACGAGTTCGGTGACCTCCGCGCCGGCGCCGGCCCGGGCAGCGTCGGCCCTGAATGAGCCGACCACGAAGCGTGCCACGGCCTGCCAATCGTCCTGCGCGGCGCGCACCCGCGGGCTGCCGAACATCAGGCGCAAAATGTTGCGCTGCTCGCGCGGCAGCTTGGAATAGTCGGTCAGCATTGCCGCGGCGGCGCGGTTCCACGCGACCACATCCCAGGTCGCGGTCTTGACGATCGCCGGGCTGAGCGGCATGGCGTCAAGCACGCGCTGCAGGCGCGGCGTCACGCTGTCGACGCCTTTATAGCGGACCTCCGGCGGGCGCCCGAGGCCGAGCATGAACAGGTGCTCGCGTTCGGGCTCGGTCAGCATCAGTCCGCTTGCGATGCGGTTCAGCACATCCGCCGACGGCGCGCCGCCGCGGCCCTGTTCCAGCCAGGTGTACCAGGTCGGGCTGATGTTGGCGCGTTGCGCCACCTCTTCGCGGCGCAGCCCTGCGTGCGCCGGCGCCCGGTGGTGAAACCGAAGGCGACCGGGTCGAGACGCATGCGGCGATCCCGCAGGAAATTGCCAAGCTTGTTGATGGTCTGCGCGGGCATGGTGATCCTGTTGAGTATTATACCATGATAAAGTCACTACTTTAACAGGATGATTTATAGCGCGAGAAGGGCCTCCTAACAACCCAGGAGATCCTCCCCATGCGTGTATTCCTTACAGGCGCCACCGGTTTCATCGGTTCCAGAATCGTCCCCGAACTTCTTGCCGCCGGGCATCAGGTGCTTGGCCTGACGCGTTCCGACGCAGGCGCCCGGGCGCTTGCAGCCGCAGGCGCCGAGGCGCATCGCGGCGACCTCGAAGACCTCGACAGCCTACGCGAGGGTGCGGCAAAGTCGGATGCCGTGATCCACACCGCCTTCGATCACGACTTCTCGAATTTCGTGGCGAACTGCGAAAAAGACAAACGGGTGATCGAGGCGTTGGGCGGCGCGCTGGCCGGTTCGGACCGGCTGCTGCTCATCACGTCCGGCACCGGCATGGGTAGCCCCGGTCCTGGGCAGTTGGCGAAGGAAGAAGTCTTCAACACCGAGCATCGCAATCCGCGCATCCTGTCCGAGCTAACCGGCGCAGCTTTGGCTGAGGCGGGCGTCAACGTATCGGTGGTGCGGCTGCCGCAAGTGCACGACACGGTGAAGCAGGGCCTGATCACGCCACTGCTTGACCTCACCCGCGCCAAGGGTGTGTCGGCCTATATCGGCGACGGCTGCAACCGCTGGCCGGCGGGGCATGTGCTGGATGTGGCGCGGCTTTACCGCCTCGCACTGGACAAGCAGGTGGCCGGTGTGCGCTACAACGCGGTCGCCGAGGAAGGCGTCTCGATGCGCGACATCGCGGAAGCGATCGGCGCCGGCCTCAACATACCGGTGGTCTCGCTGTCGCCGGAAGAAGCGGCCGGCCATTTCGGCTGGCTTTCCATATTTGCCGACCTCGACATGCCCGCCTCCAGCGAATGGACGCGTGCGCAGCTTGGCTGGCAGCCGACCGGACCGACCCTGATGGCCGACCTCGAACGGATGGACTATTCGCGGGCTGCCGCTGCCTAAGCCGCATCGGCCCTGGACTTAAGAGCGGGTCAGTCATTGTCGAAGGGCTGACCCGCTTTCATCGCTTGCGGACTATTTTCCGCAATAGTTGTCGTTGACATCGTTTACCGCATTCGCATCCGGCCCGACGCGGTGATAAGCGCAGGCGCCCGCCGCCGTGGTGGACATTTGCTGGTCATAATAACGCGGACCGCCGAACAGCATGTCGATGAGATCCTCGTGAGCCGGAACGTAGCGTTCCTGCTCGACCACGCGGTAGTGACGATAGTGATGATGACGATGGTGCTTTTCGCCGGCGAATGCCGGAGCGGACATGCTCGCCACCGCGGCAAGCACGAGCGCGAAGATCGCTAGGTATTTCGTCATCGGCGGCAACCTTTCTGGCGATTGAGGTCCGCAGCATATCCAAATCGCCAGCCGAGCAAAAGTTCCCGCCGCGTTGGCCTCCGGCTCAAGCTAATGCAGATGCCTCAGCTTGTCGGGATTGCGCATCACATAGATCGTCGTGATCCTGCCGTCCTCGATATCGAGCGCCGTGGTCTGCAACTCGCCATCGGCCTCCAGCGTGACGAAGCCCGGCAGGCCGTTGATAAAGGCAAGACGGACGAGCTTCGATCGATTGTCCTTCAGCCACGCCGCCACAACAGCGTATTGCCGCATGACCGCGTCGAAGCCGAGGACCGGCTCGGTCGCCGCCGGACGCTTGCCGCCGCCGTCGGCATGGGCGGCAACGTCGGCGCTCAGCATCGCGCCGAGCGCCTTCATGTCGCCGCTGCGCGAGGCGTTGAAGAACGCCTCGGCGATCTCCAGTCCGCGCTGCTTCTCGACCTTGAAGCGCGGCCGCGCCTCGCGGACATGCTCACGGGCGCGGGCCGCCAGCTGGCGGCAGGCGGCCGGATCGCGATCGATCTCGGCGGCAATATCCTCGAACTGCAAGCCGAACACATCGTGCAGCAGGAACGCGGCGCGCTCGAGCGGCGACAGGCGTTCCAGCGCCAGCATCAGCGGCAGGCTGACATCGTCCACTTCGTCCTCTTCCACGACAGGTTCGGGAAGCCACTGGCCGACATAAGTCTCGCGCTGGTGACGGGCGGATTTGAGTTGGTCGAGGCAGAGCCGCGTGACCGTGCGGCGCAGGAAGGCCTCGGGCCGATGCACCTCGGAGCGCTCGGCTCTCATCCAGCGAATGAAGGCCTCCTGCAGCACATCCTCGGCGTCGGCGACGGAGCCCAGCATGCGATAAGCGACGCGCATCAGCTTCGGGCGCAGCGGCTCGAAGGCCGCCGCCGCGCCCGTCATTTCCGGCTCCGCCGTCAAGCGGCGGCCGCCTTGTTGGCAGCCGCGACGGCAGCCGCCTTGTTCGAAGCCTTGACCGTTGCGGGATCGACAAAGCCGCCGAAGCCGACCGCGATGCGGTTCCAGCCATTGATTATGTTGATCATCAATGTGAGCTTCACCCGCTCCTCCTCGGAGAAATGAGGTTTTAGCGCCTCGTAGGCCGCCTCATGCGTGTGGCCTTCGCTCATCCGCGTCAGCGCCTCGGTCCAGCCAAGCGCCGCGCGCTCGCGGTCGGTATAGCACGGCACCTCGCGCCAGGCCGAGAGTAGGTAGATGCGCTGCTCTGTTTCGCCGCGCTCGCGGGCACAGGTCGTGTGCATGTTGATGCAGTTGGCGCAGCCATTGATCTGCGAGGCGCGGATTTCGATGAGTTCGGCCAGATCCTGGTCGAGGCTGGAGGCAATGGCGATCGAGGCGCGGTGCCACTCCTTCATCAGCGAAGGGGCGGCGGCAAGGGGGTCGAGTCTGACTGTCATGGTCGGTTTCCTTTCATTGGTTCCGACCTCAAGACGAGCCAGCTTCTGTCCAATGTGACATGACGCCAGAATTCCCTTGCGCTACGCGACACTGACCGCTGGTATCAGCCTTTCGACTTCGGATAGCCCGGCACCCTTGTGTCCATCCGGTGGATGTGACGTTCTGCGACGACCTTCGGATAAGAACATCACTGACGTAACAACGGCGACCGCGACGGCGGATTTTCGACAATGGCTAGCGCCGATGGCCGCTATCCTTTGGCTTTCGTCCGATCAGCCGGGATGCTTACGGGATAGCCGCCAGATGACAGCCAGAGTGATCGTCCTCGATGCCAAGCCGCTCGGCGTCGGCGATGTCGCCGAGATCGCGCGGCGCAATGCCAGGCTGGTGCTTGGCGAGGAAGCGCTACGCCGCATCCGCGCCAGCCGCGCGCTGATCGAGCACCTGACCCAGCTCGGCAAGCCGCTCTATGGCGTCACCACCGGGCTCGGCGCCTGTGTCGACACGCCGCTGGCGCAAGCCGACCTGATCGCCTTCCAGCACAGCGTGCCGCTCAGCCACTCGATGGGCGCCGGTCCGTCGCTGCCGACCGAGGCGGTGCGGGCGCTTTTGGTGGCGCGCATCTGCGGCATGGCGGCGGGCGGCACCGGCGTGTCGGAAGGCGTGGTGATGGGGCTGATCGCGGCGCTCAACGCCGGCGTCCATCCGGTGATCCCTTCCTGGGGATCGGTAGGCGCCGCGGACCTTGCGCCACTCGGCCATCTGGCGCGGGCGCTGCGTGGCGATGGCGAGACGGAATATCAGGGCAGGATCATGCCGTCGGCCGAGGCGCTCAAGCTTGCCGGGCTGGAGCCGCTCGACCTGCGCGAAAAGGACGGCCATGCCATTATCGTCGCCAACAGCCTTTCGACCGGCACCGCATGCCTGGCGCTCGAAGAGGTCGCCTGCCTGATCGACTGGTCGCTGGCGGCGGTGGCGCTCAATTACGAGGCGTTCCGCGCCTCGCTCAAGGCGATCGACGAGGACGCGCTTGCGGCGCGGCCGGCCTTCGGCCAACGCGAGATCGGCGCGCGTCTGCGGGCAGAGCTTTCAGGCAGCGGGCTCTGGCAGGAGAACGCCGCCCGGCGCCTGCAGGACCCGCTGAGTTTTCGTTGCGTGCCGCAAGTCTGGGGCGGGCTGCTCTATGCCTATGAGCAGGCGAAGCTGGCGACGGAGATCGAGCTTGGCCATTCCGGCGACAATCCGGTCATCCTGGCCGAGGCCGAGCGGGTCATTTCCAACGGCAATTTCGATTTGACGGCCTTCACATTGACCTTCGAGCAGCTCGGCCAGGCGCTGGCGCATTGCGCCGTCGGCACCGCCAATCGTTCGATGAAGCTGATGTCGCCGACGGTGGCGGAGCTGCCGCGCTTCCTGTCGGCCCGGGGTGGCAGCCGCCAGGGCTATGCCGAACTGCAGAAGCCGGTTGCCGCGCTCGAGGCGGAGATCCGGCACCTCGCCAATCCGATGTCGCTCAGCCCGCTCGCGATCTCGGACGGCGTCGAGGACCAGTCGTCGATGGCGCCGCGCGTCGTGGCCAAGACTGCCGCGATCATCGAACGCCTGCGCTACATGGTTGCGATGGAACTGATCTTCGCGGCCACCGGGGTCGAGCTGCGCGGCGTGCTGGACAGCATGGGCGAAGGACCGCGGCGCGCTTATGCCGCCGTGCGCGCGCTGGTCGCCCCGCTCGACGACGACCGCGAGATGAGCGGCGACATGGCGCGGGTGGCGCGGCTGGTGGCGAACCCGCGGTTCTGATCGGACCCGGATTGACACCGTTGTTCCAGGCTGCTGACCTTGTCACCAGTCCGACCAATAATTTGCGCCATCAAAAGTTTACGCATGCAATAAATTCTCTCGACGCGTTGAAACTTGCAGGGCTTTCTGTAAAGTTTCAACTTGCAGTCGTGCGCCGGCGCACCGTAAGGAAGATGCCGGAGCGGCGCATGGAACGGACCAAAAATCCATGTCGCGAGGGATTGAACGGCGATGACGCACAAGACGATGGAGGATTTCGCCCGCTCCTGCGGTGTCTCCAGGCCAACCCTGTCGAAGTATTTCGACGATCCGACCAGCGTCAAGCCGGCAACCAGAAAGCGCATCGAAGAGGCGCTGCGCTCGTCGGACTACCAGCCGAATCTGTTTGCGCGCAACCTCAACCGCAAGCGCACGCGCAGCATCGGCATCGTCGTGCCGACGGTCGCCGATCCGTTCTATTCGGAGATGGTCAGCCGCATCGAGCTCAGGCTGCGCGATGAAGGCTATTGGCCGATCGTCATCTCCTCGCATGGCTTGACCGAGCTCGAGGTCGAGGCGGCGCGAACCATCCTGTCGTTGAAAGTCTCCGGCGCGCTGATCGCGCCGCTCGGCAGGCGGTCCGACCAGCGCACGCTGGAGAAGCTGACGCAGACCATCCCGATCGTCTATTTCGACACCTTCCTCGAAGGCGACACGCCCTTCGTCGGCAACAACAACGCCAAGAGCGTGGCGACGATCGTCGAATACCTGTGCCGTTCAGGCGATGCCCCGGTGTATTTCGACATCCCGCATGTCAACCACAATTCGCCGGAGCGATTGGACAGCTACCTGACATCGATGCAGCGTCTCGGGCTTGAGCCCGTCGTGTTCGGCAACATCGACGACTACACCTGGGATTTCGAGCGCATCGGCTACGAGCAGACCGAAAAGATGCTGGCCAATGGCGGCCTGCCGGGCAAGACCATTTTGTGCGCCAACGACCGTCTCGCCTTCGGCGTGATGGCGGCAGCCTTCTCGAAAGGCCTGCGCGTGGGCCGCAAAGCGGATTGCGACTTGCGCATCGCGGCGCATGACGACCATCCGCTCAGCCGCTACACCTGCCCTGCGCTCACCACCATGGCGCAAGATTTTACCGCCATGGCCGGCCGCAGCGTCGAGACGCTCTTGGCGCTGCTCGACGAGGACGCGGCCGCGGTGACGCCGAAGGTCAGCCTCGACGCCACGCTGATGATGCGCCAGTCGGCCTGATTATCTCGCCAACGCGGTATCGAAGCCGCGCCAGGCGGTGACCGCCGCCTCGACCGCCTGCCGCGATGCCGGACCGTGACGGCCCATCGAGACGAAGCCGTGGATCTGCCCTGGCCAGTGCCGGAGCACCACCGGCACACCATCGGCTCTCAGCCGCTTCGCATAGGCCTCGCCCTCGTCCGCGAGGATGTCGTGGCCGGCGATGGCGACGAAAGCAGGTGCGGCGCCGGCAAGACTCCTGGCCTTGAGCGGCGAGACGCGCCAGTCCTCGATGTCGGCCGCATCGCGCACATAGTGATCGCGGAACCAGGCCATGGTCGATGCCGTCAGGCCGAAGCCCTCGCCGAAGCGGCGATAGCTATCCGCGGCCTGGGCGGCGTCGGTGTTCGGATAAAACAATAGCTGCGCGGTCAGCGGATTCTCCTCGCCGCGCACGAGCAGCGCCAGCACCGAGGCAAGATTGCCGCCGGCGCTGTCGCCGGCGACCGCGATGCGGCTGGCATCGATGCCGAGCACGCCACCCGTCTCGCGCAGAAAGGCGAGCGTGGCCTGGCAATCCTCGATCGCCGCCGGAAATTTGTGCTCGGGCGCCAGCCGGTAGTCGGGCGCAATAACGACGCAGGCCGCGCTATTGGCGAACCATCGGCAGATCTCGTCATGCGAATCCAGATTGCCGATCACCCAGCCGCCGCCATGCAGATAGATCAACGCCGGCGCATCGGCCGCGAGTGCGCCCTGGCCGCGATAGAGGCGAAGCCGCAGCGGTCCGCTCGGACCGGCGATGGTGCATTCGCTGACGGAGGCGACAGGCTCGCGCCCGCCCTGCAGGTCGGGAAAGCTCTTTTCGTAGGCACGCCTGGCTTCATCCGGTGTCCCGGTCTCGAACGGCGGAGCGTTGCCCTGCCGGCCGAGGTCGAGCACATGCTGCGCTTGCGGATCGAGCGGAGACGACATGGCAACGCGCTCAGGCAAGCAGACTCGCCGCCTCGTCCTCGCCAAGCAACGGCGGCTGGTCGACGGTGCCGACGATCGCGACCGCGTTGCGGCTTTCGCCGGAGGCCAGGATCGCCTCCATGATCTCCAGCACATGCAGCGCCAGTTCCCCGGACGCGCGCGGCTTCCTGCCCTCGATAAGCGATCGCGCCAGGTCGGCGACGCCGAGCATGCGGTAGTTGGCGCGGTCGGGCGCCGCATAGGGCCAGTTGCGCGCGCCGTAGAGTTCGCTCTCGCTCAAGAAATCCTTCCAGTCGGCGCCACGCTCGGAAAGCGAGACCGTGCCGCCGAACGTGTCGGGGTCGGGCAGCCTGAGCGACCCTTCGGTGCCGTGCAATTCGATCGGGTGGTTGGAATGCTTGAAGACATCCCAGGAGGCGCCGAAGGTGACGGTGGCGCCGGAGCGGAATTCGAGCAGCGACAGGATGTTGGTCGGCGTGCCGACCCGGAAGCTGGTGTTCTTGTAAGGACCTTCGGCGGTGATCAGCCGCTCCTCCTGGCCGCGTGTCGCCGTCGCCATGACGCGGTCGACCGGACCGAGCAGGTTGACCAGCATGGTCAGATAATAGGGCCCCATGTCGAAGACCGGGCCGCCGCCCGGCTGATAGTAGAATTGCGGGTTCGGATGCCAGTGCTCCATGCCGCGCCCCATCATGAAGGCGGTGCCGGTGACGGCGCGGCCGATGGCGCCTTCGTTCATCAGGCGGCGTGCGCGTCGTCCGGCGGCGCCGAGGAACGTGTCCGGCGCCGAGCCGAGCGCAAGCCGGCGCTTGGCCGCCTCGGCGACCAGCCTGCGGCCGTCGCTGGCCGAGGTCGCGAGCGGCTTTTCGGTGAAGACATGTTTTCCCGCCGAGAGCGCCGAAAACGAGACATCGAAATGCGCCGCCGGGATGGTGAGGTTGAGGACGAGGTCGACCTCCGGATCGGCCAACAGCGCATCGACCGACAGCGCGCGGATGCCATATTCCTTGGCCCGCAAGGCGGCCATGTCGGCGGAAATGTCGGCGCAGGCGCGTAGTTCGACGCCGCTGAAAAGCGCCGCGTTACGAAGGTAGGTCATCGATATGTTGCCGCAGCCGACGACACCGATGCCGAGCTTCGCCCCTGATTTTGCTTGCATTTTTACTCGCCTCCCAAAGCGGCAATATGTGCGTCCGCGCTCCACCAGAAGCGGCGAGCGATTTTTCGAGATTCGCTATACAGCATTTTAATTCTTGACGCGCGTAAAATTTTTCTAGAGCATACGAACACGCTGGCGCATCGGGAGGCTTGCCAGCGTTTGGAGGAGAAAACATGACTGACATGAAAAAACGGCCAACCGCCGGTTCAAAGCCCATTGGCCACGTCACGACGATGCCTGTTGGGCACGTCACGATCGCAGATCGCCGGCAGTTTCTCATCGGCGCCGGCATGCTGGGCGCCGCGGCGCTCGGTTCCGGCCTCGGCATCAGCCGGGCACGAGCGCAATCGCGCGCCGAAATCAGCTTCGCCAGCGCCGCCTTCTTCGGCAAGGAGACTTTTGGCGACCTGATCAAGGTCTTCAACGAATCGCAGGACCGCGTCCTGGTCAAGAACATCGAGCTGCCGCCGCCGAGCTCCTCGACGGAGGTCTATCAGGGCCTGGTGCAGCAGCTTGCGCGCCGCAGCGGCACGCCCGACGTGTTCAGCCAGGACGTCATCTGGATCGCCGGCTTCGCCGCCGCCGGCTGGGCGCTGGCGCTCGACGAATATTTCCCGGCCGACAAGCGCAGCGCCTACTTCACCGGCACGCTCGATGCCTGTACCTATGACGGCAAGCTGACCGCCCTGCCCTGGTTCATGGATTCGGGCATGTTCTACTATCGCAAGGACGTGCTGGAAAAGCATGGCGGCAAGGTGCCGGAGACCTGGGCCGACATGGCGACTTTGGCCGCCGCGGGACAGAAGGCCGGCGATGTCGATTTCGGCTATCTTTGGCAAGGCAAGCAGGCCGAAGTACTGATCTGCGACGCGGTCGAGATCATCACCTCCAACAACGGCGCGATCCTCGCGCCCGACGGCAAGTCGTCGGTGATCAACCAGAAGGGCGCGGTCGAAGCCATCCAGTTCTTGCACGACACCATCGCCACCACCAAGATCAGCCCGCAGGACGTGCTGTCCTGGGACGAGGAGCCGTCGCGCCAGCCCTTCACCTCGGGCAAGGCGATGTTCATGCGCAACTGGTCCTACGTCTATCCGATCGCGCAGGACGCCAAGGCCTCGCAAGTGGTGGACAAGGTCGGCGTCGCGCCCCTGCCCGCCTTCGCCGGCGGCAAGAGCTCGGCCTGCCTCGGCGGCTACCAGCTCGGCGTCAACGCCAATTCGAAGCAGCGCGAGGCGGCGATCGAGCTGCTCACCTGGCTGTCGTCGACCGAGACCCAGCACCGCATCGCGCTCAATTTCGGCCTGGCGCCGACCCGGCCAGCCTTGTTCCAGGACGCGCAGATCAAGAAGGAACAGCCCTTCATGGCGAGCCTTGAAAAAGTGTTCACCGGCGCCACGGCGCGGCCGAAGACGCCGCAATACGCCAAGGTGACGCTGGCGCTGCAGTCCGGCATCTCCAAGGCGCTGGTTTCCGGCAATGTCCAGGCCGAGATGGACGCGCTCGCCGACCAGATCACCAAGATCGTCGCCTGACCATGACCGCGGCCGCCACCGTTCCAGGCGCTGGCCGGCCGCGGCGGCTTGGCAGGGCGCTGCCCAGCGGGCTCTGGGCCTTGCTCCTTCTGGCGCCAGCCTTCGTTTCGCTGGCGTCGGTCTCCTTCTATCCGATCCTCAACGGCCTCTATCTGTCGTTCACCAACACCTCCCTGATCACGCAGGATCAGGACTTCACCGGCTTTGCCAACTACGCGCAGCTTTGGGGCGACGCGCAGTTCTGGAATGCGTGGTGGCACACGATGTGGTTCACCTTCGCGTCCACCGTGCTGGAGACGGTGATCGGGCTTGGCATGGCGCTGATCCTGTTCGAGGCATTCAAGGGCCGCGGCCTCGTGCGCGCGGCGATGCTGGTGCCATGGGCGATGCCGACCGTCGTCACCTCGAAAATGTTCGGCTGGCTGTTCGACGGCCAGAACGGCATCATCAACTACATGCTCCTGCATGCGGGGCTGATCGATCAGAAGATCAATTGGTACGGTTCGACCAGCACGGCGATGACCGCCATCATCATCGCCGACGTCTGGAAGACGACGCCGTTCATGGCGCTGCTGCTGCTCACCGGGCTGCAGACCATTCCCAACTCGCTGATCGAGGCGGCGCGCATGGACGGCGCCAAGGGCTGGATCACCTTCTGGTACATCCGCCTGCCGCTGTTGATGCCGACGCTTTTGATCGCCGGCCTGTTCCGTGCGCTCGACGCTTTCCGCGTCTTCGACCTGGTCTATGTGCTGACCGGCGGCGGCCCGGCCGATTCCACCGAGACGCTGTCGACGCTATCCTACAAGGTGCTGTTCTCGACCTTGCAGTTCGGCTACGGCTCCGCCGTCTCGACGGCGATGTTCATCACCGAGGGCTTCATCGCGCTGGTCTTCGTCGCTTTGCTCATCCGGCAGATCAGGAGGGCGCAATGAACGACACGCGCTCGCCGCTGCAAAGCTTCATGATCTATCTCGGCGCCTTCATGATCCTGGTCTGGTCGGGCGGCCCGTTCATCTGGCAGTTCTCGACCTCGTTCCAGCTCGACAGGGCGCTGACCTCGGGCGCGCCGTCGCTGATCCCGCATCCCTTCACGCTCGAGCACTACTACAACGCCTTCGTCGAGAAGCAGCTGCACCGCTATGTCTGGAACTCGCTGGTGGTGGCGCTTGCGACGACTTTCCTGTGCCTGATCGTCGGCTCGCTTGCCGCCTTTGCGCTCTCCAGGCTGAACGTCAAAGGGCGCTTCGGCATCTTGATGGTGATCCTGTCGGTGTCGATGTTCCCGCAGATCGCGCTGGTCGGGCCGCTCTACCTGCTGGCGACCAATCTCGGCCTGCTCGACACCTATACGGCGCTGATCATCACCTATCTGGCGCTCGGCCTGCCTTTGGTCACCTGGGTGCTGTTCGGCTATTTCGAGACGTTGCCGCGCGAGATCGACGAAGCAGCGCGCATGGACGGGGTCTCGATCCCGGGCCTGCTGTGGCACATCATCCTGCCGATGTCATTGCCCAGCCTGGTGACCACCGGCCTGCTTGCCTTCATCAGCGCCTGGAACGAATTCCTGTTTGCGCTCGCCTTCACCTCCAACATCGACCGCCAGACGATCCCCGTCGGCATCGCCAACTTCACCAACCTCTATTACGTGCCCTGGGGCGATATCGCAGCCGCCTCGGCCGTCGTCACCGTGCCGCTGATCGTGCTGGTGCTGTTCTTCCAGCGCCACATCATCGAAGGCCTGACCCAAGGTGGCGTCAAGGAATGAGCGGGTTCAAGGACATGAAAGAATGATCGTGAAAGACCTCAAAGTCGGCTGCCAGACCTTCACCTGGGAAATGCTGGGCGACCGTTTCGCCGGCGGCCCCGACGATCTGTTGAAGGCGATCGCCGATGGCGGCTATGCCGGCATCGAGATCACCGACACAATGATCGGCCGCTATGCCGACCGGCCGTCCGAGTTCGCCGCGGCGCTAAAGTCGTCCGGGCTGACGCTGGTCTCCTTCGCTTTCGGCTCGAAGAGCGGTTTTACGTTGCAGGATCAGATCGGCGCTGACCTCGAGGCCGCCAAGCGCTGGGTCGATTTCGCCGCTGCCTTTTCCGGCGCGCTGGTCTCGATGGGCTCGGCGACCGTCGTGTCCGACGGACCGCGCGACGACAAGTTCGCCATCGCCGCCGAGGTCTACAACAGAGCCGGCGAGCTCGGCCGCAAGGCCGGCGTCCAGGTCGCGGTGCATCCGAGCTCGCATCACAACACGCTGCTCTTCGACCGCGCCGATTATGATCGCATCTTCGGCCTGCTCGACGCCTCGCTGGTCGGCTGGGTACCGGACACCGGCCACATCTTGCGCGGCGGTCAGGACATGGCCGATACGCTCACCACCTACCGCGACCGCATCCGCTATGTGCATCTGAAGGACGTCGATGCGAGCGGCACCTGGGCGATGCTCGGCAAGGGCATCTGCGATACGCCAAAGGTGATCGAGATCGCCAGCGCGGCCCCCAATTTCAACGGCTGGCTGGTGCTGGAGGAGGAATCCGAAACCGCGGCCGCCGATCCCGCCGGCGCGGTCAAAACCAACCGCCAGACCATGCGCGGCTACGGAGCCTGACGATGATCCGCAAGCAAGACCGTCGCCTGCGTGTCGGTGTCCTGGGCTGCGGCCCTATCGCGCAGTTCGCGCATCTGGAATCCTGCGCGAAGGCGGCCAATGCCGACCTCTACGCGATCTGCGATGCCGCGCCCGATCTCTTGGCACGCATGGGCGCGACCTACGAACCGCAGAGGATGTATGGCGACTATGACCAGATGCTCGCCGACCCCGAGCTCGAGGCGGTGATCGTCGCCGTCTCCGATGCCTATCACGTGCCGATGTCGATCAAGGCGCTGGAGGCCGGCAAGCATGTGCTGTGCGAAAAGCCGATCGGCGTCTCGGTCGAGGAAGGCGAGAAGCTGGCCGAGGCGGTCAAGCGCTCCGGCAAGGTGCTGCAGGTCGGGCATATGAAGCGCTTCGACCCGGCGCTGGAGGCGGCGCGCGATTTCGTGCGCGACGAGATGGGCGATATCCTGGCGCTAAAGGCTTGGTATTGCGACTCCACACACCGCTACACCAACACCGACGCCGTGCAGCCATTGCCGGTCACCAGCAAACTGGCGAAGAAGCCGGCGGGAAATCCCAAGGCAGATCTCAGGCAATATTTCATGCTGGCGCATGGCTCGCACCTGGTCGACACGGCGCGCTTCCTGGTTGGAGACATGACCGCCGTTCGCGCCCGCCTTCATGAAAAATTCGGCGCCTATTGCTGGTTCGTCGAAACCGAATTCGCCAATGGCGCGCTCGGCCATCTCGACCTCACCGTCGCCGTGCGCATGGACTGGCACGAAGGTTTCCAGCTCTATGGCGAGAACGGTTCGGTGATCGCCAAGACCTTCAACCCCTGGTATTTCCGCGCCAGCGAGGTCGACATTTTCCACGAAAGGGACGCGACCTCGCGCAAGCCGCTTGGCGCCGACGGCCATTTCTTCCGCCGCCAGCTGGAAGGCCTCGCCGACACAGTGCTCGACGGCAAGCCGCAACGCGGCGCCACCGTCGAGGACGGACTTGCCTCGATCCGTGCCATGGTGGCGATAGCCCGCTCGGTCGAGAGCGGCGAGCGTGTCGAGCTCGCCAGCGTGAGCGGAGCGGTCTGATGCAGATCGGGGTGTTCGCCAAGACTTTTCCAGGCAGCGAGCCGGCCGGCGTTTTGGCCGCCGTACGCGACGCCGGCTTTACGGTCACCCAGTTCAACCTTGCCTGCGCCGGCCTGCCGTCGATGCCGGACGTGGTTCCGGACGAAACGATCCGCGCCATCGATGCCGCCGCCAAGGCTTCGGGCGTCGGTCTTGTCGCGCTGTCCGGTACCTACAACATGGCGCATCCCGACCAAGCCGTGCGCGACGATGGGCTGCGGCGGCTTGCGGTCATCATCGAGACCGCCGCCAGGCTGTCGACGCCTCTGGTGACGCTCTGCACCGGAACGCGCAACGCCGAGGACCAGTGGGCGCACCATCCCGACAACAGCGACCCATCGGCCTGGGTCGACATGGCGCGCGAGATGGAGAAGGCCTTGCAGGTCGCGGAGCGCCATGGCGTCGATCTCGGCATCGAGCCGGAGCAGGCCAACATCGTGACCTCAGCCGACGACGCGATGCGGCTGATCGGCGAAATGGGCTCGAAGCGACTGCGCATCGTGCTCGATCCCGCCAACCTCTTTGAACAGGCCGATTCTGACGAAGCGCGCGCCATCGTCGCCGCGGCCGTCGAACGCACCGCGGGACATGTCTCGCTCGCCCACGCGAAAGACCGTTTCGCCGACGGCCGCTTTGCCACGGCCGGACAAGGTGTGGTCGACTTCGCCGACTTCATCGCCCGGTTGAGGGCCAACAGCTTCGACGGACCGCTGGTGACGCATGGGCTCTCGGCCGAAGAGGCGCCAGGCGTCGCCGGTTTCCTCAAGGGGCTGGTGTGATGGCGACGCTGCTGC
The DNA here is from genome assembly GCF_053005525.2 of Mesorhizobium sp. ORM8.1. Classification (NCBI taxonomy): domain Bacteria; kingdom Pseudomonadati; phylum Pseudomonadota; class Alphaproteobacteria; order Hyphomicrobiales; family Phyllobacteriaceae; genus Mesorhizobium; species Mesorhizobium sp. ORM8.1. The sequence continues at coordinate 2,048,411 of NZ_CM132600.1, forward strand.
GCGACGGCGCCACGCTGCAGGTCAGCGATACCGGTGAAGGCCTGTCCGTGGTCTTCCAGCATGGGCTGGGCGGCGGCGAGGCGCAGATCTCGCAAACCTTTCCCGCCGGCTTCCGGCGTGTCACGCTGGAATGCCGTGGCCACGGCGGATCCGGGCTTGGCGAGCGGCGGCCATTCTCCTTCGAGATGTTCGCCGACGATGTACTGGCCGCCGCCGATCAGGCAGGCCTCGACCGTTTCGTTGCCGGCGGTGTCTCGATGGGCGCGGCGATCGCGTTGCGGCTGGCCTGCCGTCATCCGCGACGCGTTGCGGGCCTCATCCTGGTGAGACCGGCATGGACGTTTTCGCCTGCGCCGCAGAACTTGCAGCCAATCGTCGAGGTCGCCGGGCTCATCCTGGAGCATGGAACGGACAAGGGACGCTCGCTTTTTGCACAGTCCGATACCGCCATAAGGCTCTATCGCGAGGCACGCGATAATCTGGCCTCGCTGCTCGGCTATTTCGATCGTCCCGATGCCAGGACATTCGCGCAGGTGCTTGCCAATATCGCCAGCGATGGGCCCGGTGTTTCCGAACGCGACGCGGCGGCGCTCGATATGCCGACGCTGATCCTGGGCAACGCGGTCGACGCCCTACACCCGCTGTCGGCCGGCTACATGTTGGCCGCCGCAATTCCCAACGCGATTTTCGCCGAAATCACGCCGAAGGCGGCCGACAGCCAAAGGCACTTCAGCGAGCTGCACGCGCAGATCGCGAGCTTTCTTCAGCCCCAATCAAAAGTCCGGAGCCTCATTCCGTCATGACCAGCAAACCCCTCTCCGGCCCCGCCGCCATCGCTGCCCTGCCGCGCAACCGTCTGCTCGGCGAGTTCTCGCTGTGGTCGGCGGATCTCGCCAATATGGAGCGCGAGCTGAAGCGCATCGAAGCGCATGCCGATCTTCACCATATCGACGTGGCGGATGCCCGCTTCACGCCGGGCTTCCTGTTTTTCCCCGACCTGGTGGCGCGCATTGCCAAGCTCACGGCCAGGCCGATCCACGTGCATCTGATGGTCGAGGCGGAAATCGTCGAGGCGCAGACGCGCCAGTTCATCGAAGCCGGCGCCGACCTGATCACCATCCACGCCGAAAACGGCGAGGCGGGCCTGCGCGCGGCAAGGCTGGCGCGCGAACTCGGCGCCGAGGCCGGCGTGGTGCTGCGGCTGGAGACGCCGGTCGCGGCCATCGTTCCGTTCCTGGCGCACGTCGCTTTCGTGACGCTGCTCGGCACCTCGATCGGCGTCAAGGGACAAAGCCTGTCGGAGAAAGCCTGCCCACGCCTGATCGAGGCGCGCGCGCTGATGCGGCAAGCCGGTCGCGAGGCCGACATCGTGCTTGCCGCCGATGGCGGTATCCGTCACGAGACGGTGCCGCTGCTGCGCGCCGCCGGCGCGGACACGGTGGTGCTGGGCTCGCTCGCCTTCGGCGATCCCGACCTTGCACAGCGCATGGCCTGGCTGCATGGGCTGAAGGCAGCCGCCTGATGGAGACGCTTGCGCTAGCCTTCGACCTCGGCGGCACGGAGCTGCGCGGCGCGCTGGTCGAGCGCGGCGGCGAGGTCGTCGCGCGCGTCTCGGAACCGACAATGGCGGGCGCCGGATCGGAAGCGGTGATCGGCCGGATCATCGCGCTCGCCAACAAACTCCTCGACGAGCATCCGCAGGCCAAGGTCGTCGGCATCGGCGCGTGCGCGCCCGGCCCGCTCGATCCCAAGGCCGGCATTGTCATCGGGCCGCCGACGCTGTCGGGCTGGCACAATGTGCCGATGATCGACATCCTTGGCCGGCAGTTCGGCCTGCCGGTGCGGCTGGAGAACGACGCCAATGCGGCCGCACTCGGCGAATGGCGCTTCGGCGCCGGTCGCGGCACCAGTTCGCTGGTCTTCGTCACCGTGTCGACCGGCATCGGCGGCGGCGTGATCGCCGATGGCCACATCTATCACGGCCGGCGCGGTCTGGCGGCCGAGATCGGCCACATGACGATCACCAACGAAAGCGATCGCTGCTTCTGCGGCAATGTCGGCTGCTTCGAGGCGGTTGCTTCAGGCACCGCGCTCGGACGGCGAGCGACGCGGCTGACCGCGCCCGGGGACGGTTCGTTGCTCAGGCGACTTGCCGGGGATGGCGACGTCTCGGCCCGGCATGTCGTGGAGGCCGCGCGCGGCGATGATGCGGCGGCCCGTCAGTTGATCGAAGCCGAGGCGACGTGGCTCGGCATCGGCTTCACCAATCTCTTGCATCTCTACTCGCCCGACCTGATCGTCATGGGCGGCGGGCTGTCCAACGGGTTCGACCTTTTGGCGCCCGGGATCAGGGCAACCATCGACCAGCGGGCGATGCAAGCCTATCGCGACGTGCCGATCGTGCCGGCCGAGCTCGGCGACCGCGCCGGCCTCGTCGGCGCCGCCAGCTTGATCCTGTGGGAGGGCGAGCCGGGCACGGCGCTTTCGATGGTGCAGAACGAAGAGGCCAAGAACAATGCCGAAGGATCGGCAGGCTCTCATCAAAGAGACAGAGCATGATGTCGTCCGAAAACCGCTTCACACTTTTCGGCATCATGCTCTAGGGAGACAAGCCATGGCTGAGCTCAAGCTGCGCGGCGTGCGCAAATCCTACGGATCGGCGGAGATCATCCGCGGTATCGACCTCGACGTCGCCGACCGCGAATTCGTCGTCTTCGTCGGCCCTTCCGGCTGCGGCAAGTCGACCTTGCTGCGCATGATCGCGGGCCTGGAAAAAATCACCTCAGGCGACCTCACCATCGACGGCACGCGCGCCAACGACATCGATCCGTCCGAGCGCGGGCTTGCGATGGTGTTCCAATCCTACGCGCTCTACCCGCATATGAGCGTCGCCGACAATATGGGCTTCGCGCTGAAGATCGCCGGCGTGCCGACGCAGGAGCGCGAGCGCAAGGTGAAGGAAGCGGCCGACGTGCTGCAGCTTGCGCATCTGCTCGAACGCCGGCCGAAGGCGCTGTCCGGCGGCCAGCGCCAGCGCGTCGCCATTGGCCGCGCCATCGTGCGCAACCCGAAAGTGTTCCTATTCGACGAGCCGCTGTCCAATCTCGACGCAGCATTGCGCGTCAGCATGCGGCTGGAGCTGATGCGGCTGCACGAGCAGCTCAAGGCGACGATGATCTATGTCACCCACGACCAGACCGAGGCCATGACCATGGCCGACAAGATCGTGGTGCTGAATGCCGGCCGCATCGAGCAGGTCGGCTCGCCGCTCGACCTCTACAACCGCCCAGCCAATATTTTCGTCGCCGGCTTCATCGGCTCGCCGAAGATGAACCTGATCAAGGTGAAGGTGACCACGGCCGGAAGCGACGGCGTCGGCGTAAGCCTGCCCGGCGGCAAGTCCCTCACGGTGCCTGTGGCGGCTGGCGGCGCCAAACCCGGCGACGAATTGCTGCTTGGCATGCGGCCGGAGCATCTGAAGATCGCGCCCGACGGCCCGTTCAAGGGACAGGCGGCACTCGCCGAGCGGCTCGGCAGCCTGACCATCTTCCATGTCGAGGTTACGCCCGAAGTTCCGCTGGTCGTGCAGGCCGAAGGCGGCGACGCGACGCCGCTGCATGCGCCGATCGCGCTCGATATCGCGCCATCGGCCTGCCATCTGTTCAATGCCGATGGGCAGGCGCTGGTGCCGCTTCAGCCTGTCTGAGCTCTGCCTGCCTCGACTTTTTCAGGCTCGCTTCGGGATTTCCCTGTTCTCGAGCAGCAGCGTCAGCCCCATGGCGACGAAATAGAGCGCCGCCACCCACATGAACATCACGTTGAACCCGCCGGAATAGTGATCGAGCACGACCTCGCGGATCGCGGCCGGCAGGCTCGCGGCAATGTGTGGGGTGAGCCCGTTCAACCCATCCGGCAGCAGGGCGGCGGCTTCGGTGGGAAGCTTTGCCGTCTGCCGGTTCAGGGCCCAGATCATCACCGCGCCATTCAGCGCCAGACCGAGCGATGCGCCCAGCGTCCGCGCCTGGGTGATCAGCGAGGTCACCGCGCCGATGTCCTGCAGCGGTGCTGCCGCCTGGATCGCCACGATCAGCACCTGGAACTGCAGGCCCATGCTGATGCCGAACACAGCCATCATCGTCGCCAGCACCCAGATCGGCGTGTGCTGGTTGGTGAAGACAAAGCCCAGCATCAACAGCCCGCCAATGGCCATCGCCACCACCGGCATCCATTTGTAGCGTCCAGTTGCGGCAATCACCCGCCCGGCCACGATCGAGATGACCATCGACGTCAGCGACGCCGGCAGGAACAGGAAGCCGACTTCGGCGGGGCTGAGACCCGTCAGCGTCTGCATGTAGAGCGCGAAATAGAAGAACATGCCCAGCGTCACTGTGCCGGCGACCAGCGACACGCCCGAGACGATGCTGACCGTCGAATTGCCGAACAGCCGCAAGGGCACGATCGGCTCGTCGGCCCGGCGCTCGACCATGATGAACAAGGTGATGGCGACCAGCGCAAGGATCGGCAGCGCAAAGGTGAAGAGGTCCGGCCCGGAAGGGTCGAGCACATGATAGCCCCAATAGACGATGGCCGTGGTGCCGATGGCGAGCAGCACGCCGCCAAGATAATCGACATGGTGCTTCTTTTCGTTGAAGCGGCTGCGCATGGCGAACGCCAGCACCGCCATCACGACGATGCCGATCGGCAGATTGACCAGGAATACCCAGCGCCAGCCGAACAGGCTGGTGATGTAGCCGCCGGCCAATGGGCCGAGCACCGACGACAGCGCGAACACCGCCGAACTGTAGCCCTGGTATTTGGCGCGATCGCGCGGCGAAAACAATTCGCCGATCATGGCGAAGGCCGAGACCATCAGGCCACCGCCACCGATGCCCTGAAGCACGCGCGCGGCGATCAGGCTCTTCATCGACCATGCCATGCCGCAGACCAGCGACCCCAGCAGGAACAGGCCGATCGCCGTCAGCACCACGTTCTTGCGGCCATACATGTCGCCGAGCTTGCCGTAGAACGGCGAAACCGCGGCGGTCGAGAGCAGGTAGGCGGCACCCACCCAGCCGAACAGATGCAGATTGCCAAGCTCGCCGGCAATGGTGGGCAAGGCGGTGACGACGATCTGCATGTCGATGGTGGCCATGAACATGGCAATCAGCGCGCCCAGATAGACGATCAATGTCGTCAGGTCCGGCCCGGCTTCGGCCTCTACGGGCCGCGCATCCGGAAGGGTCGAGTCGAGGGTCATTGGTGTCTCCGTAGACTGGACGCGGCTTATGTGCCCGCAGCAGATATATGTCAACATCAAATATATGCTATCAGCACACAATTGACATCCGCATGTATTTTTGCTAGCGCGCCACGGTATGAACAGCAACGATGCCGGGCCGGACAAGCCCGACCGATATTCAGCCCTTTGCCAGGCGCATGGCAATCAGGACCTTGCGGATCTGGCGCGCGGCAGCGGCCTGTCCGAGGCGGCGGCCGAAGCCGTTGCCGCCATCGATGCGGTGATGAACAAGGTGCGCCGTTCCGTCCAGCGCCGGGAATTCGGTCGTTTGATCCTGGCGCGCATCGATCCCTCGCTGGAAGTGAGCCACCTCGATGCGATTCTGGCACTCAGTGCGATCGTCAGCGATAACCCGCAGGACGAGATGACGGTCGGCATCATCGCCGAGCGCGTGGGCATCGACCCCTCCGCGCCAGCCGCATCTCCGCCGATCTCGTCGAGCGCGGCTACGCCTTCCGCGTAGCATCGCAACTCGATGCCCGGCGCATTTGTCTCAAGCTCACCGCCAAGAGCGAGCGCCTGGTGACGGCGGTGCGCCAGACCAAATGGCGGATCTTCGCCGGCTCTTTGGCGCAGTGGGATGAGCAGGACCTCGTGACATTCGCCGGCCTGTTGGAACGCTTCGCCGGTTGGGCCATGGACGAAGCGGAGATGCGCAGGTCAGCCGACGCCGTCAAACAGATGATGGACGAGACCGAGCAGTCGCTGGCCGAGGCGAAGTAGGCGGCGCAGCCGCAAGCCCAGCCCTGTCTGGACGCAACATCTTCTCCCGCTTTGGTGGGATCAACTGTTGCCGCCGCCAATCTCCTGAGATTGACCAGTTCCTGTCGTGTCCCGGCGTATAAAAATCCACTGCGCTCTATTTTAATTCTTGACGTACGTAAAATTTTTCTAAACCATGCGGAAACGCTGGCGAGGCATAAACCAGCGCTCTGGGAGGAGCAAATGCCTGACATGGAAGAGACCCGCACCGGGCGCGCGTTGCGCGTACCAGCCGGTCATCGTTTTTCCAACGCAAGCGCCGGGGTCGCTTGTGTCGCATCAGCGTTGCCGTTCGCAGAACAACGAGCCGACAACCAAAAATCCGGAGGAGGAAGATATATGCGCATGTTCAATCGCCTGGCGCTCGGCGCCGGCTTGCTTGCAACGACGCTTGCCCTGCCCGCCCATGCCGAGGACGCCGCCAAGGTCGCGGCGATCGTCAAGGGCCTCGACAATCCGTTCTTCCAATACATGCAGAAGGGCATCGAGGAGCAGGCCGAGGCCGACGGTGTGGCCGTCACCGTGCAGGCCGCCGCCAACATGGGCGACGCGACGGGACAGGCCGACAAGCTGACCGCCATGGCGCTGCAGGACTATGATTGCTACCTGGTCAATCCGATCAGCGTCTCCAACCTGGTGCAGGCGCTGGTGCCGGTCGCCCAGAAGAAGAAGCCGATCGTCAACATCGACTCGACCATCGATGCGGAGCAGGCCAAGGCCGCCGGCTTCACCGTGTCGACCTATATCGGCACCGACAATGTCGCGGCCGGCGCGCTGGCCGGCGAGGAGATGCTGAAGCTGGTGCCGAACGGCTCCAAGGTCGCGCTGATCGCCGGCATCGTCGGCGATGTCGGCTCCAACGCCCGCATCAAGGGTTTCAAGCAGGCCGTCGAAGGCAAGCTCGACGTGGTGGTGATGGTGAGCGCCGACTGGGATCGCGAGAAGGCGCTGACGGCGGCGACCGATATCCTCCAGGCGCATCCGGATCTCGCCGGCTTCTTTGCCGCCAACGACATCATGGCGCTCGGCGTCGAGCGCGCGGTCAGGACCTCCGGCAAGGACGTCAAGGTGATCGGCCTCGACGGCATCGTCGACGCGCTGAAATCGGTCGCGGCCGGCGAGCTTACGGCGACCGTCGCGCAATATCCCTATGTGGTCGGCGCCATGGGCGTCGAAGCCTGCAAGGCGGCGGCCAAGGGCAAGGAACTGCCCGCCAACGTGCCGGCGCCGGTGCTGTTGATCAACAAGGACAATGCCGAAGCCTCGCTGAAGAATTTCCCGCGGCCGGGCGGCGACTATCCCGATCCCTTCCGCGAGATGCTGAAGTGAGCATTCCGACCGACAACGCGCCCGCCAACCCACAGGCGGGCGTCACGGAGGAGAGCCGTTCCTCCCTTGCGGCTCTCCTCCTCGACCCATCCTTCTGGGCCGACTGGGCATCCGTCGTCGGCCTGGTCGGGCTGGTCATTCTGTTCGGCATCACCTCGCCGGTTTTCCTCAGCGTCGCCAATCTGCAGGCGGTGCTGCTCGCCGCCGCGATCCTGGTCGTGCTGTCGATCGGACAGACCTTCGTCGTGGCGACCTCGGGCATAGATCTGTCGCTCGCCGCCGCCGTCATGCTCGGCGCCGTCATCCTCGGCCTCCTCGACGCGGCGGGTTGGGGTATCTTCGCCGCCTGCGTGGCGGCGGTGCTGGCAACCAGCGCCATCGGCCTCGTCAACGGCGTGCTGATCACCGCGGGCCGCATTCCCGATTTCGTGGTGACGCTGGGCACGCTTTCCGGCATCACCGGCATTGGCCTGATCATCTCCGGCGGCGAGCCGACCATGGTCGGCTCGACCTTCCTGCTCAAGCTCGCCTCGGGCAAGTTCGGACCATTCGGCTATCCGGTCTGGGTGGCGATCGCCGCCATCATCGTCGCTCATATCGCGCTCTACCACACGCGCTTCGGCGTGCATCTGCTGGCAACCGGCGGCCAGGCCGAAAGCGCCGGCGCGCTCGGCATCCGCACCAACAGGGTGAAGATCGCCGCCTACACGATCTCCGGCTTCTGCGCCGGCATCGCCGCGATCCTTCTGGTGGCGCGCATCGGCTCGGCCGAGCCGCAGATCAACACCAGCCTGCTGTTGAATTCAGTCGCAGCCGTGGTGCTGGGCGGCGTCAGCCTGTTCGGCGGCCGCGCCAGCATTCTGGGCCCGGCCGTCGGCGCGCTGATGCTGACGGCGCTGGTCAACGGGCTGACGCTGCTCAGCGTCTCGGCCTTCTATCAACCGCTCGCCGTCGGCGTCATCGTGGTGCTGGCTGCCCTGATCATGCGCTACCAGAAATGAGCGCGGCCAACCACATCCGACCCGCCGACGCGATCCTCGCCTGCCAGGGGCTGAGCAAACATTTCGGCGGCATCCGCGCCTTCACGGATGTCGACTTCCAGGCCCGCCGCGGCGAGGTCACCGCGGTGATCGGCGACAACGGCGCCGGCAAGTCGACGCTGATCCGCTGCCTGGTCGGCGTGCATCAACCCGACGGCGGCACGATCCATTTCGATGGCAGGCCGCATCCGTTCTCCAATCCCGACGGCGCGCGCAAGGCAGGCATCGAAACCGTGCACCAGAACCTGGCGCTGATCGACGAATTGACGGTGGCGCAGAACCTGTTCCTCAACCGCGAGATCGTGCGCCGCATCGGGCCGTTCGCCCTGCTCGACCGCAAGGCGATGAAGAACCAGGCGCGTGCGATGCTGTCGCGCCTGTCGATCAATGTGCCTTCGGTGGGCCAGCGCGTGCGACGGCTGTCGGGCGGACAGCGGCAGGCGATCTCGATCTGCCGGGCCGCCGGCTCGGGAGCCAAGCTTGTGGTGATGGACGAACCGACCGCCGCGCTCGGCGTGCAGGAGACAGCCAATGTCGAGGCGCTGATCCGCAAGTTGCGCGAGCAAGGCGTGAGCATCATCCTGATCAGCCACAATTTCGATCAGGTGCGGCGCCTGTGCGACCAGATCTGGGTGATGCGCGCCGGCAAGATGGTGGCTACGGTGCGTTCGTCCGAGACCAGCGGCAATGAGCTGGTGGCGCTGGTGACCGGCGCGGCCTGAGCACCGCGCCGCAGAGAATTTGACAGAGCAATCACGTTGGAAGGGAGTGTGCCGTGGCGCTGATCCGTGTCGGGCTTGTGGGTCTAGGAGAGGTCGCGCAGTCGATCCATCTGCCGGTGCTGGCCGACCAGCGCGACCGCTGGGCGATCGCCGGCGTCCACGATGTTTCGCCGAGCCTGGTGAACCTCATCACATCGCAATATCGGAGCGCCCGGGCGTTCGAGCGCTCAGAGACGCTGATTGCTTCGCCCGATATCGACGCCGTCTTCGTGCTGTCCTCCGACGACACGCACAGCCGCTTCGTGCGCGCCGCCATCGAAGCCGGGAAGCACATCCTGCTCGAAAAGCCGGCATGCCTGACGGTGCGCGAGATCGACGAATTGCTGGCGCTAAGCAAGGACTACGACAAGACCATCTTCGTCGGCTACATGCGCCGCTACGCGCCGGCCTATCTGGCGGCGCGGCAGGAACTGCCGACCTATGACGACATCACCCATGTGCGCATCTTCGACCTGATCTCGGAAGGGCGGCATTTCCTCAAGAAGAGCCGGAATGTGCTCTATCCCACCGACATCGACCCGGCGATCCTTGCGCGCGGCGCCAGCGAGCGCGACGCGCTGATCCGCGAGGTGGTCGGCAAGGACGCGCCCGCCGATCTGGTGCGCGCCTATCGCGGGCTGACGGCGCTTTCCTCGCACCACATCTCGGCCATGCGCGGCTTGCTCGGCGAGCCGAAACGGGTGGTGGCGGCGCACCGTACCAATGGCGGCGCCAACACCAGCGTTACCTTCGACTACGGCCATTTCGCCTGCCTTTACGATGCGGTGGTCGACGATCTCGGCCTGTTCGACGCCATGATCGAGGTGCGCTCGAACAGCAAGCGGGTGCGCATCATCTATGAGACGCCCTACATCCGCAGCCTGCCGACGCGGCTGGAAGTGACGGAAGCCGGTCCGCTCGGTCCGGTGACGAAGGCCTTCGGGCCGCTCTATGGCGACGCCTTCTCGAACGAGCTGGAGATCTTCCATCGCCACATAATGGACGGCACCAAGCCGCTCACCGACCTCGCCGATTCACGCCGCGACCTCGCGCTGATGGCGCAGATCATCGAACGGATGAAGGAAAGCGGCGAGCGCTGAGGCCGAAGGAGCCGGCCGTTCGTCTCGAACAGCCTTGCCGGGCAAGCCGCTTGCCTGCCGTCCAAGAAAATCAAAGCGTCCGGCGGCGCTCCACGATGGGCGCCGCCGGACAAGTCGTCCGGACGCTACTGCAATTTCGCCTGCAACGCGTTGACGTCGTCGGTGGTCATCTCGCCGTCGGTCGTCACCTTGCCGTCGACGATCTTCCAGAGCCGGAACGGGCCGGTGATGTCGCCATATTTGTCGAAGGCGACCGGGCCGATGACGCCTTCGTAGCGGATCGGCTTGCCTTCCTTGATCAGGCCGAGCGCCTTGGCGAACTCGTCCTTGCCGGCATAGATCGGCGTGCCGGCCGGATCGACCGCCTTGAACATGGCATCCTTGATCTTGGCCGGTTCCTCGGAACCGGCAATGGCGATGGCCAGGCCGACGATGGCGCCGGCGTCGTATGAGCGATCGGCGGCCGGGTTCGACGGTTCGATGCCGGAGAATTCCTTGTAGTTCTTCATGAAATAGTCGGTGGACGCCGTCGGGCTGGTGCCGGACGACGTGCCGTAGGCTTCCTTCAGATAGTCGGCGCCGACCGACTCGATGAAGTCGGGGCTGTTCATGCCGTCATTGAGCAGGAACTTCTGCACGCCGCCCTGCGAAATCCAGGTGCGGGCAACGGTTGCACCGTCGACGGGGGTGCTGACGAGGTAGAGCCCGTCCGGTTCGCCAGCCATCGCCGCCGTGACTTCCGAGGCGTAGCTCGACTGTTTCTCGTTGTAGGGCGTGTCGGAGACGATGGTGCCGCCGAGCGCTTTGTAGGCGCGCGAGAACTCGGCCACCATGTTGACGCCGAAGTCGTTGTTGACGTGGATGATCGACAGCTTCTTGAAACCCTTGTCGATGGCGTATTTGGCGGCGGCGACGCCCTGCAGCGCGTCCGAGGTGATGGTGCGGAAGAAGATGCCGTTGGTCTTGCCGTCGCGGCCAAGCGCCGTCAGCGTCGGCGAGGACGATGCCGGCGAGACCTGGACGATCTTGGCCGGCGCCGTGACCGAGGTCAGGATCGGGATCGACACCGAGGAGATGATGCCGCCGATGATCACCGGCACCTTCTTGACCTGGACCAGCTGGGTCGCCGCGTCGACCGCGATGTTGCCCTGGCTCTGGCTGTCGCGCGTGTCGGTCGCCAGATCGCAGCCGCGCACGCCGCCCGCGGCATTGATGTCGCGGAAGGCCATCTCGACCGACTTGGCGCCGGCCTGGCCATATTCACCGGCCGGACCGGTCAGCTCCATGACCAGGCCGACGGTGATCTTGCAGTTGGCCGCGTGGGCGGCGCCGGCCATCGTCACCAGAGCGAGCGCGGTGGTGAGTTGGAGTATTGTCTTTTTCATTGCTGTTCCCCTTTTCGTTACACGACTAAGAACTTTGCCTGTTTAGCCTCCCGGCATCTGCAGCCAGGTCTCATGCAGATGCCGCCATTCGACGCCGTTGGGCGCCGATGAATTGACGGTAAAGACGGCGCTCGACCGGCGACGGCTGTGCTTGCCGCCACGAAGCTGCGCTTCGACATAGAGCACGACAATCATGTCGCCGGCCTGCCAGCCGGGCCCGATGTCCTCGATGGCAATGGCAAAGCTCTCATCGCAACTCGCGCGGCTTTGCCTGACATGGTCGATGACCGCATCGCGATCGAGGACCGCACCGCTTGGCGCGATCATGGTCAAGCCTTCCCCCATGACGGCTTCGAAGCGGCCGAAATCGACCGTATCGGCACGCGCGGCGACGAACCAGTCGACGAAGAAGCGGTGCAGATCGACCACTTCGGCGCTGGCGCGGGAAAACAGCGAAGCCTCCTGGTTCATGGCGCTCACACCCGGCCCGCGTTCAGATTGTAGTGCATGATCGAGCCGTGGCGGCCGTGACGGTCGCGCTCCAGCGTGTAGACGTCGCCGTCGAGGCCGGGGCTTTGCGCGATCACGGCGCCGATCTCGGCGCGGTCCTCGGCCGACAGCGCGACGTCCATGATACGGGCATTGGCGAGCGCGTGCGCCTGGTTGCGGGCGCCGACGATGACGGCGGCGACCTGCGGCTGTTCCAGCACCCAGGCGCTGGCAATGGTGGCGATGTCGACGCCGTGGCGATCGGCGACCGCTTTCAACGCCTTCAGCAGCGATTGGAAAAGCTCCCAGCCGCCGAAGTCGTCGATGATCAGCTTGTACTTGACCAGCGAACGGTTCTCGAGCGGCGCGGAAGGCTCGGCCACGCCCAGCCATCTTTCGCTTAGGAAGCCGCCCGCCACCGATCCGTAGCAGAGGAAATGCATGCCATGCTGCTTCGCCAGCGCGGCAAGGTTGCGGGCCGGACGCTGGTCGAGCACGGAATACTGCAACTGCTGGCTGACCAGCGGGATGCCGGCGGCGAGGATTTCGCTTAGACGCTCGGTATCGAAATTGGTGGTGCCGAGATTGCGCAGCTTGCCCTCGAGCCGCATCTCGTTCAGCCAGCCCATCGCCTCGACATAACGGGGCTGCTCATAATCCCACCAGTGGAACTGGACGAGATCGATGCGCTCGGTCTTCAACCGCCGCAGCGATTGGTCGACGATGCCCCTGATATAGTCGCGGCTGACGATGGCCAGTCTTTCGAGGTCGGGCACCAGCTTGGTGTGCACTTTCATCCTGGCGGCAACGTCGAGACCGCGCTCGTTGGCCAATCGAAGGCGCGCGGCGCCGATCAGCTCCTCGACGCCGGTGTAGATGTCGGCGCAGTCATAGGTGAAGATGCCGGCATGGAAGGTGGCAATCAGGTCTGTGACCGCCTGGCTGCGGTCGATCGCGCCATGCCCGCCGGCGAGCTGCCAGCCACCGCGGATGACGCGCGAGATGGTGTAGCCGGGGCTGAGCTCGAAGGTCTTGGCGGTCATTCCTGGTCTTTCTCCTTCGGCAGCGGCACTGCCGTGGTTTCGGCGTGGCTGAATCGGCGCTTGGCCAGCCTGACGATGCGGAGCCGGCTGGCGCAATTGGGATCGGGACAGGCGATCTCGGCGTCCGAGGTCATCCAATCGTTCCGGTCGGTCGAGCGCTGCTTTGCCGCGAGGAACGGCAAGACGGAGGCAAGCGAATAGATCGAAAAACTCTGTCCTGCCGGCATCGACAGCATCTCGCCCTTGAGCTCGAAATAGTCGCCGGGCTTGGCGCCGCAATAGATCGGCTTGCCCTCGGGGATGACCGCCTCGACGCGAAGGTCGAAGAGCTCGAAACTGTCGTCCGCCATGTCAGGCCTCCGCCAGGCTGAAGGTGATGTCGCAGGCGCCGTTGCGGCGGATCACGCCGCAGGCAGCGGCGAACTGGTCGCGCTGATCGGCCCGCACCTGGGCCACCACGCTGCCGGCCAGCCAGCCGATCGGGAACAAAAGCCGCGCCCCTTGCCCGTAGTAGAGGCCGATGTCGAAGATGGCATTGGGGTTGCCGCCCCACATGCGCGGCGGCACGTAGGACAGCACGATGTCTCCCGGCTGCGGCGTCAGCGTCGCGTTCTCCGCCGGCAGAGGCCGGGCATAGGACTGGCCTTCGAGATCGGCTGATGGAACCGGACAGGAAATCTCAGGTCCCGTCCACATCGCATGGATGCCGGGAACGACACGTGGCGTGGCGAGATACGCCCGGAGAAAGGCGGCATTTTCCGGCGCCTTTTCGGGCAGCAACAGCGCCGTCACGGAAAGCTTCGAGCGCGGCTCGGTGATGCTGATGGAGCTCATGTCTTGTCTTTCCCAGCGGATCGAAGCTTGTCGCGCAGGAAAGCAAAAGGCCGGCTGATATCGGCGACCAATGCTTCGCGCGCGGCCTGCGCATCCTGTTTGGCGAGAGCCGCGACGATGCTGCGGTGATAATGCGCGGTGTCGACCTCGCCGGCATCGGAAAAAGCGTAGATGGCAACGCGGATGCAAGGTCCCGATTGCAGCCACAGGCTTTCGATCATCGGGATCAGCACGGCCGAGCCGCAGCAGCGGTAGATCTCGAAATGGAAGCTCTGGTTGAGCGTCGCTTCGCGGTCGATATCCTTCTTGTGCTTCAGCGCCCGCATCTCGTCCCACTCGCCGAGCATAGCCTCGATCGACGCGATCTGGCGCGGGTTCATGCGCGTGGCGGCAAGCGCGATCGCTTCGCCTTCGATGAGGGAGCGGGCGCGCAAAAGGTCATCGATACGCTCCAGCGTGATCGGCGGCACGCGCACCGAGCGGTTGGGCAGCGCCTCGAGCGCCTTTTCCGTGATCAGCCGTCCGAGCGCTTCGCGCACCGGCATGGTCGACGTGACCAGCGCATCTGCCAGGCCACGGATGGTCAGCACCTGGTTCGGCTCGAACAGGCCGCCGATCAGAGCCCGGCGCAACTCGGAATAGACGCGATCCTGCACGGTCTCGCGGCCGACCGGCGTAAGCTGGGCCGCGATCGTTTCGTTGTTTCGTTCGATGGCAGCCTTTTGCATGGCACTCCCGGTCTTGGCCCGTTTTCGGCTTGCGGATGAAATTAAAGCCGAATAGCGTGATCAAAGCAAGTGTGATCACAAATCAAGGAGACGACGACGATCGTCTTCGACCAGAGGGTTTGATGAGCGGGGCAGCGGAGCGCCAAGGGCAGGAGACCCGGGCACCGGTCCTGACGGCAAAGAATGTCGTCAGGCGGTTCGGCGGCCTCGTCGCCGTCAACGACGTCTCGTTCGATGTCAAAGCGGGCGAAATCCTCGGCCTGATCGGACCCAACGGCGCCGGCAAGACGACGATGTTCGATCTTCTCGCCGGCAGCATATTGCCGACCAGTGGCGATATCCTGCTGAACGGCATACGTGTCTCCGGTGAGGCCGCGCATCTGCGTATCGGCCGAGGTCTTGGCCGCACCTTCCAGATCCCGCGCCCGCTGCCCAATCTGACGCTGATCGAAAACATCATGCTGGCGGCGCAGGGCCAGGCCGGAGAAAGACTGCTCGCCAACTTCGTCACGCCGTGGCGGGTGGCGGCGCAGGAACGAGCAGCCAGGGCCAAGGCGCTCGACCTTTTGGAACTCGTCACCCTCACGCATCTCGCGCATGAGCCGGCGCGCGTGCTTTCCGGCGGCCAACGCAAATTGCTGGAGCTTGCCCGCGTCATGATGGCCGACCCGGCGATCATCCTGCTCGATGAGCCGGCGGCCGGCGTCAACGCGACGCTGCTCGAGGTCATCATCGATCGCATTCGCGACATCAACGCACGCGGCATCACCTTCCTGTTGATCGAGCACAATATCGACATGGTGACGCGGCTCTGCCATCGCGTGCTGGTCATGGCGAGCGGCCAGCTGCTCAGCGAAGGCACGGCGGAAGAAGTCGCCCGCGACCCGCGCGTCATCGAGGCCTATCTCGGAGGCACCGCATGAGCGAGACCGTGCTCGATGTGCGCAACCTCGAAGCCGGCTACGAACCCGGCGTGCCCATCGTGCGCGGTGCCTCGATCACCGTCGGCAAGGGCGAGATCGTCGTTGTCCTCGGCCCCAATGGCGCCGGCAAGTCGAGCTTCATCAAGGCGATCGCCGGCCTTGTCCCGATCACCGGCGGCACGGTGCTGCTGGACGGCAAGGACATCACCGCCGCCCCCGCCCACACCATGGTGCGGCTTGGCCTCGCCTTCGTGCCGCAGACCGAAAACATCTTCCCGCTGATGTCGGTCGAGGACAATCTCAAAGTCGCCTGCGGCATCCTCGAGCGGCGCGAAATTCCCGCCCGCATCGAGGAAATGTATGCCGCCTTCCCCGACCTCGTCCGCCAGCGCCGAACCGCCGCCGGCAATCTGTCCGGCGGGCAGCGGCAGATGCTCGCCGTCGCCCGCGCCTTGATCATCCATCCCAAGGTGCTGGTGCTCGACGAGCCATCGGCCGGCCTGTCGCCGAAATTCGTCTCGATGGTGTTCGAGATGCTGGCCGGCATCCGCAAGTCCGGCGTCACCATCCTGCTGGTCGAACAGAACGCCAAAGCGGCGCTGGCCATCGGCGACCGCGCCTATGTGCTGGTCGAGGGCAAGGACCGGCACGAAGGCGTCGCCTCCGAACTGTGGAACGATCCGGTCGTCGCCGAACTCTATCTCGGCCAGCGTCCTTCTCACGCCGGCAAGGGAGGTGCTGCATGAGCCTGCAATTTGTCGTCGACGGGTTGCTGACCGGCTCGATGATCGGCCTCGGCGCCATCGGCGTGACGCTCACCTATTCGATCCTGCGCTTCTCGAACTTCGCGCATGGCGACTTCATGGCCTGGGGCACCTATGCGACGCTCACCGTCGTCAGCGCCATCGGCGCGATGTTCGGCAAAATAGCGCCGATCGCACCGTTGTCCTTCGGCTGGCCGCTCCTGATCGCCCTGGCTGTCGGCATGGCGTTCACCGCCTTGCTCGCGCTGCTGCTCGACAAGGTGCTGTTTTCGCGACTGCGCTCGCAGGGACAGGCGATCATCGTGGTGATGGCAAGCTTCGGCGCCTCGATGGCGCTGCGCAGCCTGCTCGAATTCACCTTCACCTCGCGGCCGACCTATTTCAGCCGGGCGATCCAGATCGCCATGCCGGTCGGTTTCGGCATCCGCATCACGCCGGACCAGATCGCATTGCTGCTGCTGACCGCCGTGCTGGTGCTCGGCGTGCATCTGTTGATGACGCGCACGCAGACCGGCCGCTCCATGCAGGCGCTGAGCCAGAATGCAGCGTTGGCCCGCATCGTCGGCATCGACGTCGCCGGCGTGGTGCGCGTCACCTGGATCATCGGCGCGGCGCTGGCCTGCGTCGCCGGCGTGATGATCGGCATTCTGGTGCAGATCCGCCCATTCATGGGCTTCGACATGCTGCTGCCGATGTTCGCCGCCGCCATTCTGGGCGGCATCGGCAGCATCCCGGGCGCGGTGCTCGGCGGCTTGATCATCGGCCTCGCCGAAGCCAGCGCGGTGCAGCTGATCGGCGCCGAATGGCGCGCCGCCGTCTCCTTCATCATCCTGATGGCGGTGCTGTTCGTGCGGCCGATCGGCCTTTTTGGTGTGAAGGAACGCTGATGGACCTGCTCGGCTACGGCGCCTTCTTCCTGACCACCGCGCTGATCTTTTCGCTGGTCACGCTGGGGCTCAACCTGCAGTGGGGCTTGACCGGCCTGTTCAATGTCGGCCTCGCCGGCTTCGTCGCCATCGGCGCCTATACATCGGCGCTGCTGACCACACCGGACGACGCGGCGCGGCTGGGTGGCTTCGGCCTGCCGATCCTGGTCGGCTGGGCGGGCGCCATGGTCGTCGGCGGCATCGCCGCGGCGCTGACCGGCATGGCGACGTTGCGGCTCAGGTCCGACTATCTGGCGATCACCACATTCGGCGTCGCCGTCGTGGTGCAACTGGTCGCGCTCAATGCGCAGAAGCTCACCGGCGGGCCGTTCGGCATCGGCTTCATCCCGCGCCCGTTCGGCAGCCTTGCCGAGACGCCGCTGCTGTTCAACCTGTCCAACCTTGCCGTGGTCGCTGCGGTGACCTTGATCGCCTATCTCGCATTAGAGCACTTGGCGCGCAGCCCTTGGGGGCGCGTGCTGAAGGCGCTGCGCGAGGACGAGCGGGCGGCGATTTCGCTCGGCAAGAGCGCGCGCTTCTACCGCGTCCAGGCGTTTGCCGTCGGCGGCGCCATTATGGCGCTCGCCGGTGCGCTGCAGGCGCATTTCACCGGCTTCATCGCGCCCGACAATTATCTGCCGATTCTGACCTTCCAGGTCTGGGTGATGCTGATCGTCGGCGGCTCGGGCAGCAATCTCGGCGCCGTCATCGGCAGCATTCTGGTGTGGGCGATATGGGCCGGATCAGGCACGCTGACCAGCGTGTTGTTTGCGCCCGAGCAACAGGCCCGCGCTGCCTCGCTGCAGATCGTCGCCATCGGCGTCATGCTGTGCGTCATCCTCTTGATCCGGCCGAACGGTTTGTTCGGCGACCGGCCACGGCGCCGCTTCGGCAAGCAGGCGAAGGCGGTCGCGGGCGAGAGCAATTCCAGCTCATGAATGCCGCGATCCGACAGGAAGCCCGCGGCGCATCGCTCTGGCATGCCGTCAGCCGCAACCGCCGCGACCGGCCGGCTTTGCAAGGCGGGCTCGATGTCGACCTGGCCATCGTCGGCGGCGGCTTTGCCGGCCTGTCGACAGCGCTGCACGCAGCCGCGAGGGGATTGTCCGTTGCTGTTCTCGAAGCGGAAATCATCGCCTGGGGCGCGACCGGCCGGAATGCCGGTTTCGTCGTGCCGAACTTCGCCAAGATGGATCCGGACAGCATCCTTGCGCATCTCGGCTCCGAGCGCGGCGAACGCCTGATCGATTTCGCCGCCGGCAGCGCCGAGCTGGTCTTCGGCCTGATCAAACGCCACGGCATCGACTGCGACGCCGTGCAGAACGGATGGATCCAGCCGGCGCATTCGCCCGCCGCTTTCGAGAAGGTCAAATCACGAGCCGGGCAATGGGCTCGGCGCGGCCGGCCGGCCGTCACGCTGGATCGGCAGGACGTCGAGGCGCTGACGGGCGCGCGCGGCTACGTCGGCGGCTGGATGGATCGTTCGGGCGGCGTGCTCAATCCGGTCGGCTACGCGAACGGCTTGGCCGATGCCGCGGAGAAGGCACGGGCGAAGATCTTCGAGCACACGCCGGTGACCTCGGTCGATCGCGTGACCGATGGCTGGAGGCTGAAAACACCATCGGGCTCAGTGCGCGCCGGCAAGGTGCTGATCGCCACCAACGCCTATGGCGGGTCGCTCGATCCGCTGCTGCGGCGAACCTATGTTCCGCTGAAGGTTTTTCAGATCGCGACCGAGCCGCTGCCGCGCGACGTGCGCACGCGTTTGCTTCCGGGCGGGCAAGGCGTCGGCGACACCAGGCGCAATCTCTTTACCTTCCGCTTCGACGCCGACAACCGGCTGATCAGCGGCGGCATGCATATCCTCGGTGCCGGCGCCGATGCGCGCGTCCCGCAAGCGATCTGGCGACGGCTTGGCCATCATCTCGACCTGCCTGACTTGCCGCCTCTCGCTTACAGCTGGTCGGGAATGGCCGCGGTCGAACCGGATTTCCTGCCGCACCTCCTGGACCTTGGACCCGGACTGATCGCCGGCCGCGCCTGCAACGGGCGCGGTATCGCCATGACGACTGCGATGGGCAAGGTCCTTGCGGACTGGGCAAGCGGCGCGGACGCCCGCGACTTGCCGCTTCCCTTCGCCAAGCCATCGTCGATCCCATTCCACGGCATCGTGCGCTATGCACCCAACATGCTTCTTCCCTGGAGCATGCTGCGCGATCGGCTGGAGGCGGCCGGCTAGTTCGAGCACCCGCTCAAGGCATCGGCGCTTCGGCCTCTATCAGCCCCGCCTGCTTGAGATCGGCCCACAGGGTCGAGGGGATGTCCTCGCGCAGATAGGCCATGTTCTGCTTGAGTTCGTCGGCCGAGCGGGCGCCGGGGATGACACTCGACACCAAGGGGTGGCCGAGCGGAAATTGCAGGGCGGCGGCCGGCAGCGATACACCGTGGCTGGCGCAGACGGCCTCGATGTGGCGCACGCGCTCCAGCACCTGTTCCGGCGCCGGCCTGGTGTTGAAGGTGGCGCCCTTCACCGCACCTGTCGCCAGGATGCCGGAATTGTAGGGACCGCCGATGATGATCCTGGTGCCGCGCTGTTCGCAGAGCGGCAGCAAGGTCGCCAGCGGCTCCTGCTCGAGCAGCGTGTAGCGGCCCGCGAGCAGGAAATAGTCGAAGGCGCCGGCAACGACGAAATCGGACAGCATCTGCCATTGGTTGATGCCGACGCCGACCGCCTTGATGACGCCCTGCGCGCGCAATTCGTCGAGTGCCGGATAGGCGCCGTCCATGGCTTCCTTGAAACGGCTCCTGGCGTAAGGATCCTCGCCAGGGCCGAAATGGACGGCTTCGTCGGGATCGTGGATCGAGACCATATCGACATAGTCAGTGTCGAGCCGCTTCAGCGTGCCTTCGAGCGAGCGCATCACGGCGTCGCGCGAATAGTCGAACTCGGCGCGGAAGGAACCGGGTTCATCCCACAGTGCCGGCTTCAGTTCCTCGGGCGGGATCGGCACGAGGTCGTAACCGATCTTCGACGAGATGACGATGTCCGCGCGGGGCAGCGACTTGATCGCCAGCCCAAGCCGCGTCTCGCTGACACCGAAGCCGTAGACGGGTGCTGTATCGAAATAGCGGATGCCATTGTCGTAGGCCGCCTGCACCGTCTTGACCGCCGCGTCCGTGTCGACGGCGCGGTACATGTTGCCGAGCCCAGTGCCGCCGAGACCCATCGTCGTGATCTTCAGGCCGCCCTTGCTAACAGCCCTGAACTCGATTTCAGCCATTTTCTCTTCCTGTGATCCTTGTCATCCATCGTGCCGGCCGCTCCTCGCGGAGGCGTGCGTGAAACCGGATCGAAAGACCATTGACACCTAACTTGTCATATAACAATGTAACCAGATGACACACAAGCGGGTAAGCTTGCAAAACGAAGAGGGAGGAACCAAGTGAACGACGAACAGAAAAATGAAATGGAGATGGCCATGAGCCGGCGCAGCGCTTTCGCACTGGCCGGAAAGCTCGGCCTGGGGGCTGCTGGCCTTGCCAGTGGACTGGCGGGCGCAGGTCTTGCCGGCGGCATCAGCGCCGCAAAGGCAGCCGATTCATCGCCCGGGCTGCCGAAGAAGCCCTACAAGTTCCACTTCGTCTGCCATGTGACGCTGGACCAGTTCTTCACGCCGACCGTCTATGGCATCCAGGATGCCTGCGCCGCCTTCGGCTGCAGCTACCAGTGGACGGGTTCGCAGAAGAACGTCGTCTCCGAAATGGTCAGCGCCATGCAGACGGCGATCGCGCAGAAGTCGGACGGCATCGCCGTCTGCCTCGTCGACCCGACGGCTTTCGACGCCGCCACCGACATGGCGGCGCAAGCCGGCATTCCCGTGGTCGCCTTCAACGCCGACGTGCCGGTCGGCAGCCCCAACAAGCGGCTCTCCTATGTCGGCCAGCCGCTCTACCAGTCGGGCTACAACTCAGCGCTGAAATGGCTGAAGCTCATCCCCAAGGGCGGCCATGTCATGCTGTCGATCGGCGTGCCCGGCTCGCTCAACACGCAGCCGCGCCTCGACGGCTACATCCAGGCGATCAAGGACACCAACAACGGCGTCACCTACGATGTCGTCAACACCGGCCCGGATCCGGCAACGGAAATCTCGCGCGTCGAGAGCTATTATCTCAGCCACAAGACCGTCAACGGCCTGTTCGGAACCGGCGGTTCCGACACTTATGCCTGCGGCTTCGTGTCCAACAAATACGGCCTGGTGAAAGCCGGCGGCGCCGTTGCAGGCTTCGACCTGTTCCCGCAGACGCTCGACTTCATCAAGGCTGGCGACGTCAACTTCACCACCGACCAGCAGGCCTATCTGCAAGGCTTCCTGCCGGTGCAGCAGATGTATCTTTACAAGCTCTCGGGCGGCCTCGTCGGCCCGGCCAACAGCGACACCAGCCAGGCCTATGTGACCAAGGACAATGTCGACGCCTATGTCGGCAAGTCGCGCTTCGAGGGCCGCAGCGACGTCGAGCCGACCTGACGTCATTCCATAGCGACCCCTGCCCTCGCCGCCTCATTTCCGGATGATGTGGCGAGGCACCGCCGTCTGGCTTGTGGCCCGCCATTCTTCTTCGCCCACAAGCCGGTTTTTCGCCCAGAATTCGAAATCGGGAAGACAAGAGTGCCGCCAACAAAACCCGCCCAGGCCGGGAAGAGCGCCGTCGGCGTCAAGGTCCCGCACACGATGACGGAAAGGCTGCTCATCCTGCTCTCCCGCTACCGGGAAGCCAGCATCGCCGTCGTCGCCATTGTGCTCGTCATCTATTTCCAGGTCGGCAGCGATGGTGGCTTCCTGTCGCCGCAATTCATGAGCGTGGTGCTGCGCGACACCGGCCGGCTCGGCCTGATCGCCGCCGCCGAAGTGATGCTGATGATCACCGGCGAGATCGACCTGTCGCTGAGCGCCACCTTCTCGATCGCGCCCTATGTCATGGCGCTGCTGTCGGTCACCTATGGTGTGCCGCTGGCCGTCGGTGCGCTGATCGGCGTCTTGATCGGCATCCTGGTCGGCGCCATCAACGGCATCATCACCGTGCGCTTCAAGGTGCCGTCGCTGATCACCACGGTCGGCATGCTGTTCTTCCTGCAGGGCATCGTCGTTTCGATCTACAACAGCCAGCCGATCGTGGCGCCGGTCGAGCAGCCCTTCAACGCCATCTTCGGCCAGAGCCTCTACCAGCCGTCGGATGCACTGCTGTCCTGGCACGGCATCACGGCTTTCACGCCTTTCCTGTGGGCGGTGCTGCTCGTGCTGGTGCTGGCGGTGGTGCTCTCCCGCACCACCTTCGGCCTCCACACCATCGCCACCGGGTCCAACATTATCGGCGCGCGCGAGATCGGCGTGCGCACCGACCGCATGAAGATCTACAATTTCATGATCGCCGGCGGCTTCGCGGCGTTCGCCGGCATCATCAACACGGCGCAGTTCACCTCGGCCGATCCGCAGGCCGGCAGCCCGTTCCTGACCTTGCAGGCGATCGCGGCCGCGGTCATCGGCGGCACCTCGCTGCTGGGCGGCTCCGGCACCGTCATCGGCGCGCTGATCGGCGCTTTCGTCGTTGCTTCGCTGAACAACGGCCTGGTGATGATCGGCGCCCAGGCGACGGTGTCCGACATCTATCTGGGCGCCGCCATCATCGCCGCCATGATCCTCTCGATCCAGGTCGACCGCCTGCGCACACGGAGGCGCCTATGAACACGCAAACCATTCCGCCGCTCGCGGCCGACGCCCCAACCGTGCTGGAGATGACCAACATCTCCAAGAGTTTCGGCGCGGTCACCGCGCTCGTCGATGTCTCGATCAAACTGCGCCGGGGCGAAGTGCTGGCGCTGGTCGGCGACAATGGCGCCGGCAAGTCGACGCTGATCAAGATCCTGTCCGGCTTCCACCAGCCCGACACCGGCACGATCGTCTCGCAAGGCAAGGAGGTGCGTTTCGCCTCGCCGCGTGACGCCCGCGCCCAAGGCATCGAAACCGTCTACCAGGATTTGGCGCTGATCGGCGATCTCAGCGTCTTCCACAACATGTTTCTCGGCCGCGAATACCACAAGCGCTTCCTCGGCCTGAACCTGCTCGACAACAGGAAGATGCGCGAACAGGCGCAGCTCTATCTCGACACGCTGGGCATCACGATCCCGAGCGTCAACAGCACCGTCGATCTCCTGTCGGGCGGACAGCGCCAGTGCATCGCGGTCGCCCGCTCGATCTATTCGTCACCGAAAATCCTGGTGCTCGACGAGCCGCTGGCCGCCCTTGGCGTGCGCGAGAGCGCGCATGTCTTGGGCCTGATCCAGAATCTGCGCCAGCAGCGTCAGGTCTCGGTGATCCTGATCGTCCACAATTACAACCAGATTTTTGAAGTCTGCGACCGCATCAACTTCCTGCATTCGGGCGAGGTGGCGCTCGACGCCTCCACCGCCAACACCAGCGAGGAAGAACTGATCCGCATCGTCAAGTCGGGCCTTGGCCGCAAGGCGATCGACGCCGCCGCGGCCGAAGTGCGGCCGGGCCTCGTATGAACCTGCCGGCACGGCACGGCTAAAAAATCCTCGTCGGCCAGACCTCGCAATCGGCCGGCTCCTCGCACGGAGTATCTGCCTTGACGTTCTCACCCACCGAACTGATGAAAACCCTTGGTCGCGGGCTGCTGTCTTTTCCGCTGACGTTTTTCGACGATGATGGCGGCTTCAACGAAGACGGCTATCGCGCCCATGTCGCTGCCCAGGGCAAAGCCGGGGCAAGCGGGCTGTTCGCCGCCGGCGGCACCGGCGAGTTCTTTTCGCTGACGCTGGAGGAATACCGGCGTGTCGTGCGGGCAGCCTCGCAGGAGGTGCCGGACACGATGCCGCTCTTGGCCGGCGTCGGCTACGGCACGCATATAGCGGTGGAGTTCGCCAAGGCGGCCGAGGGCAATGGCGCCGACGGCCTTTGGTGCTGCCGCCCTATCTGGTGAAATCCGAGCAGGAGGGCCTGCGCCGGCACCTCACCGCCATCTGCCGCGCAGTCGGCATCGGCGTGATCGCCTATAACCGGGACAATGCCATTTTGACGCCCGAGACGCTCGAGCGCGTGGCGCAGGATTGCCCTAATCTGATCGGCTTCAAGGACGGCGTCGGCGACATCGAGCTCCTCACCGCCACACGCTACCGCATGGGCGACCGGCTGGTCTTCATCGGCGGCATGCCGACGGCCGAGGTCCATGCCAGTGCCGCGGCGGCCATCGGCATGACGACCTATTCGTCGGCGATCTACAATTTCGCGCCCGAGATCGCGCTGCGCTTCTTCAATGCCTTGCAGGTCGGCCGCAAGACGGAAATCGACGACCTCATCCGCTCGTTCTTCCTGCCCTATCTCGCCATCCGCAACCGGCGCGCCGGCTATGCGGTGTCGATCGTCAAGGCGGGCGCGCGCATCGCCGGCATCGACTGCGGGCCGGTGCGGACACCGCTGCTCGACCTGACGGCGGATGAGGAGCACCAGCTCGCGGCGCTGATGCAGGCCTGCAAGATGCCGGTCGCCGAGCTGGTATAGCGCCGAATGGATTGCGGAGGCGGAGCGAAGACTGGACTTTGTGGCGTGTCAGGCCGAAGCGTCGACCATGCGCCGGTAACGCTCGCGCCCCGCCTCGAGATGCTCGCGCAAGGTGAAGCGCGCGGCCTCGACATTCTGGCGCTCGATGGCCTGGTAGATGCGGCGATGCTCCATCTGGACCTGCTCCAGATAATGCCGCCGCTGCTCCGGCGTTTCGGCCCGCGGCCGCATCAGCTGGCGCGGGATGATGACGGGTCCGAGAAAATGCATGAAGCGTTCGAAATAGGGATTGCCGGTGGCCGACGCGATCGCGCGATGGAAGGCAAAATCCGGCTCGATGGCGCTGTCGCCGGCGGCGATCGAGGCGTCGATGGCGTCCAGGCAATCGCGCATGCGGGCAAGATCGTCGTCGCCTCGCTTTTCGGCGGCGATGCCGGCGGCCTCCTGCTCGACGGCGAGGCGAAGCTGCAGCACGTTCTGGACTTCGGTCAGCGAGTGCAGCTCGTCGGAAACGATGCGAAACGTGGCGTTGGCCAGATGGTCGGCGACGAACACGCCGGAGCCCTGGCGGCTGACGACAAGCCCTTCCGAGCGCAGCGACGCCATGGCTTCGCGGATCACCGTGCGGCTGACGCCGAACTGGGAGATCAATTCCTGCTCGGTCGGCAGTTTCTCGCCGCTGGTCAAATGGCCGGCACGTATTTCGCGCGCAAACCAGTCGGCCACCTGCGCCGTGCGGCTGATCTGCGGGGAAGGCCAAAGGAACGTTTCATCGCCATCAAGCAATAAACGAACCGCGTTTCTTGGCAACCAATAATTTGTCAGGTGATATGATGACATTGGCGTCGCGCTCGCCGAAGGCAATCTTCACTCGCCTTGCCGCATCAGCGCGAACATGCCTGCGGGTTCAGCGAAAGGACAGGGCGTTATGATCTCCGAAAAGCCGGTGCTGTTGACCGGGGCGTCCGGCACGATCGGACGGCTGCTTTCGATGAGGCTGGCCGCGCTGGGCTGGACCTTGCGGCTGACCGACGTCGTGCCTTTGCCGATCCCGTTGCCGCAAAATGCCAGCTTCACCATTGCCGATATCGAAGACCAGCAAGCGGTGAACGCGCTAGCCGAAGGCTGCGGCCTGATCCTGCATTTTGGCGGCATCTCGACCGAGCAATCCTTCGAGACCGTGCTCGGCCCCAATTTTCGCGGCGCCTTCCACATTTACGAGGCGGCGCGCAAAGAGAAGGTGCGGGTCGTGTTCCCCTCCTCCGTGCACGCGGTCGGGCTTTACGAGCGTACCGAGATTCTCGACCAGGACTGCCTGCTCAGGCCCGACGGCTATTACGGACTGTCGAAAGCCTATGGCGAGATGCTGGCGCGGCTCTACTTCGACAAGCATGCGGTGGAAAGCGTGCTGATCCGCATCGGCTCGGTGCTGCCGGAAGTGCCGGACGAACGCATCCTGTCGACCTGGATATCGCATCACGATTTCGTCCGGCTGATCGAGCGTTGCGCTGAAGCAGAGCGCGTCGACTGCTCCGTCATCTGGGGCCAGTCCAACAACAGCCGCGGCTTCTGGCGGCACGATGCCCGTAAGAAGCTCGGCTGGACGCCGCTCGACAGTTCCGACGACCAGGCCGAACGTGTGCGCGGCAAGGTGACGGACAATCCCGTGGTCGAGCGCTACCAGGGCGGCAAGTTCGTCGTCGTCGACTACAGCCGCCAGGGGTTCCCGCCAAGCGCGATGTTCGAGGACGACTGAGTTTGTTGCGTCGGGAGCCGATAATCGCATACGCCGCTGAGCTATGCTCATCTTCTGTGACTGGCGTGACCGATCGGCCCGAGGCTTGATTGCGACGTGGTTCCCCCAATCCGTCGCTGCTTCGCAGCGCCACCTTTCCCTCCGGAGGGAAAGGAAGGGCGCTTTGCTGGACGAGCGTCGACGGCAAAAAGCTTGGCGCCTTTCCTCTACCCCGTCGATCGGGGAGAGGTGGCTCGGCGAAGCCGAGACGGAGTGGGGTCGACTAGCGCCGCATTAGACAAAGCATGCGCCAAGCTGCGTGTGGGGGCTGGCGCTGCCATATGCGATTGCCTTGGCTATGCTGCCGCCGGCGCCTTCCGCCCCACAATCAGATCCGCCGCCTTCTCCGCGATCATGATGACCGCCGCATTGGTGTTGGACGACACGATGCTCGGCATGACCGAGCTGTCGCAGACACGCAGGCCTTCAACACCGCGCACGTGAAGCTCGGGATCGACGACGCTGTCGGCATCGCTGCCCATGCGGCAGGTGCCGACCGGATGGTAGGCGCTGCGGCCGTGCTCGCGGGCGAAGGCTTCGAGTGCCGCTCGGCCTTGCGTTGGCGCGCCCGGCAGATGCTCGCGGCTGATGTATCTGGCGAAGGCCGGCTGCGACAGGATCTCGCGGCTGATCTCGATGCCGTCGATGGCGCGTTCGAGATCGTAGCGCTCGGCGAAGGGGTTGGGATCGATGATCGGCTTATCGCGCAGATCCGCCGATTTGAGCGTGACGCTGCCGCGCGAACGCGGCCGCACATGGTAGGAATTCAGCGTGCAGCCATTGCCGCCGGGCACCGAGCCGATGCCTTCCTCGACGCCGGCGCCGGGCAGGAAATGGAACTGGATGTCGGGCGTCTTCTCGGCGCGGTCGCCCCACCAGAAGCCGCCGGCCTCGACGATGTTGGACGCCACCGGCCCCTTGCCGAACAGCGCGTATTCCAAGCCGGCGACCGCCTGCCAGCGCTTTTTCTTGTAGCGGTCGATGCCATGCGGTCCGTTGAGCTCGGCCACGACATCGACATCCATGTGATCGTGCAGATTCTGGCCGACGCTCGCCGCGTCGTGGACCACCTTGATGCCATGCATGCCGAGATGCGCGGCGGGGCCAATGCCCGACAGCATCAGCAGTTTCGGCGAGCCGATGGCGCCGGCGGTGACGATTACCTCACGCTCGGCGCGCAGCAACTCGTTGCGGCCGTTGACGATGATCTCGACGCCGATGGCGCGGCCGTTCTCGACGACGGCGCGGCTCACCGTGGCGTCGGTGCGCAGCGTCAGATTTTTTCGCCCCAGCGCGGGCCGCAGATAAGCAACGACGGTGCTCGAGCGTTTCCCGTTGCGCGTCGTCGTCTGGTAGAAGCCGGCGCCTTCCTGCTCGCCGGCGTTGAAGTCGGCGCGGAAGGGAAGACCGGCCTGTTGCGCCGCCTTGACGAAGATGCGGGTCAGCGGATGCGGCGCGCCGCTGGAGACGCCGAGCGGACCGTCGATGCCGTGCTGCGGACCGGCGAAAGTGTCGTTGCCTTCGGAGCGGACGAAATAGGGCAGCACCTCGGCATAGCTCCACCCCGCGCAGCCGTCTTTGGCGGCCCAGTCGTCATAATCCCGCGGGCAGCCGCGGGTGAAAACCTGGGCATTGATCGAGGAGCCGCCGCCCAGCACGCGCGCCTGCGGATAGACCATGACGCGCCCGTCGATCGCCTTGCCGGGTGCCGCGTCATAGCCCCAGATCAGCGGCCCCGCCGTCATCTTGAAGAAGCCGACCGGCATATGGATATAGCGGTCAGTGTCGGGCGGACCGGCCTCGAGCAGGACCACCGACACGCCGGGATCCTCGCTCAGCCTGGCGGCAAGAACGCAGCCGGCCGAGCCGCCGCCAACGATGATGTAATCCGCCATTGTCACTCCCTTGCCGAGGCAGATCTTGGCCCCGCCCTCTTCACGCGCGACGATCTCAAGTCGCTTGTGCCGCGTCAAGAGAAAGGGTATGGTTATCGTGTTGAAGGGTTATCGTACAAGTGGAGGAACTTGGCGACCCATCAATCGGAAGCCTCAGCCGCGCTCTCCGCGCACGCGCCGGGCAACAACAGATTTCAATCGGGAGGATCGAAAATGAAGGACGGTTTTACGTTTTCCAGCAAGGTCAGTCGCCGGACGCTGATGCTGGGCGCCACCGCAGGCGTGGCGACGCTCGCCATGCCGAAGGTGTTGCGCGCGGCCGACAAGCCGACGCTGGTGACATCGATCCGGTCGTTGTCCAACCCCTACCACGCCGTCTGGAAGACGGGTGCCGAGGCCTACGCCAAATGGGCGGGCCTAGACCACGTCACGCTGGTTTCGGAAGGCAACAGCGAGAAGGGCATTGCCGACATCAAGGCGATGCTGGCCAAGACCGGCGGCAACATGGTGCTCAATTCCGACCCCAACGACACGCCCGATGCGCGCCCGATCGTCGAGGCCTGCGCCAAGGCCGGCGCCTATGTCGTGACGCAGTGGAACAAGCCTGCCGACCTGCATCCGAAGGACTTCAACCCGAACTATGTCTCGCATATCGAGTTCGACGGCATCGAAAGCGGCAAGACGATTGCCGAGATCCTGTTCAAGACCATCGGCGGCAAGGGCGGCATCGTCGCGCTTGGCGGCCTGATCTCGACCACGGCGGCCATCGAACGCAAGAAGGGCCTCGACGCCGCGCTCGCCGCCAATCCCGACATCAAGCTGCTCGACTTCCAGGTCGCCAACTGGAAATCGACCGAAGCCTTCGACCTGATGGGCAACCTGCTCACCCGCTTCGGCGACGATATCAAGGGCATCTGGGCCGCCAATGACGATATGGGCTCCGGCGCGCTCGAAGCGCTGCGCGCCGAAAACCTCGCCGGCAAGGTGCCGATCGTCGGCGTCGACGGCATCAAGACGGCGGTCGACGCGGTGCGCACCGGCGAGTTCGCCTGCACCGTCACCTCCGATCCGTTCTGGCAGGGCGGCATGGGGCTGGCGATCGGCTACAACGCCAAGATCGGCAAGTTCGATCCGACCAAGGAGCCGCCGGAGCACCGCGAATTCTATGGCAAGGCGGTGCTGATCTCGCACGACAATGTCGAGGAATATTACAAGACCAATGTCGATGCGAAGCCGGAGATCGACTGGAACGACCTGTGGGGTCGGGTGACCGGAGCCATCCGGACCTGATCAGCCAGAGCGGGCTGCTGTCTGCCTGGTGGCCCGCTTCCTCCCGCAGCCGTCGCGATCCCTCATCGCGACGGCTGTCGCCAGCAGACGCGGGGCAATCGCATATGAATTCTTACGAAGAGGACCCCCACCCTAACCCTCCCCACAAGGGGGAGGGAACGCTGCCGCATGCCACGCCTTTGGGCGCCGGAGCCGAGTGGTTTGCGGAGACCAGCGCCTACCAAGTCTCCCTCCCCTTGTGGGGAGGGATTAAGGGTGGGGGTATTCGTAGAGCGCAAACCTGGCAGATGCGATTGCCCTGCCAGCAGACGGGAAGCGGTTTCTTGACAATCCATACAGAACCCATGAAGTCCGTTTCGGACATCGAGCGGACGACTTTTATGAGCTTGATCCCCGGCCGCATCGCCACTCTGTTCGGCGGCAAGCGCTGGCGCAGCCTGGCGCCGCTGGCGGTGTTGATTGTGCTCTGCGTCCTGATCGCCATCGCCAATCCCAATTTCATCGAGCTGCGCAATTTGGTGCGGCTCGCCAACTCCGCCGCCGTGCCGCTGACGCTGGCCATGGGGCTGACCTTCATCATCCTGATGGGCAGCATCGACCTTTCGGTCGAAGGCACGCTGTCGGTGTCGGCGATGGTGGTGGTGCTGCTCGCGGCCAATGATGCCAACGGCAACGATTATGGCTGGTGGGCGGTGCTCGCCGCTGTTGTCGCCGGCACCGCGATGGGGTTCATCAGCGGCCTCATCCAGACGATGCTGCGCATCCCGTCCTTCATGGCCACGCTCGGCATGTGGTTCATCGGCCTTGGCCTGTCGGTCTATATGCTGGGCGGCTCGGCGATCCGCCTCAACGACGCCTCGATCCGCGACCTCGCACTGCACCGTTTCCTCGGCCTGCCGCTGGCGGTCTGGGTCGCGCTCGGCGCCTTCCTGCTTGCCGCAATCATCCAGTATCACACCAGGCTCGGCCGCCACATATTGGCGATCGGCGGCGACGAGGACGTGACCAAGCTCTCCGGCGTCAATGTGGTGCGCGTGCGCATCGCCGCCTTCGCGCTGGCCGGCTTCTTCTTCGGCATATCAGGCGTGCTGGCCGCCGCGCAGCTCGGACAGTCGCACGCCGTCATCGGCGACGGCCGGCTGTTTGCCGCGGTCACCGCCGTGGTGGTCGGCGGCACGGCGCTGACCGGCGGCGAAGGCGGCGTCGTCAACACGCTGATCGGCGTGCTGATCGTCACCGTGCTTGCCAATGGCATGATCCTGCTCGGCATCTCGCCCTATATCCAACAGACGGTGCAGGGCCTGATGATCATCGCCGCGGTGGCGCTGTCGCTCGACCGCGTTCGCCTCAGGATCGTGAAGTGAGCGCCATGCTGCGGGCAACCGGCATCGTCAAGAATTTCCCCGGCGTCCAGGCGCTGCGCGACGTCTCGATCGAAGTGCGGCCGAACGAGGTGGTCGGACTGATCGGCGAAAACGGCGCCGGCAAGTCGACGCTGATGCGCGTGCTGGCCGGCGGCTACCGGCTGGATGGCGGCACGCTCACGCTGGACGGCGAGCCGCTGCGCATGCGCAATGCCCGTGACGCGGCACGGCATGGCATCGGCATGGTGTTCCAGGAACAGTCGCTGGTGCTCAACCTGACGGTCGCCGAAAACATCTATCTCGGCGAGGAGGATCGCTTCACCCGCTTCGGCCTCGTCAACTGGCGCGCCATGAATGCGGCCGCGCGCCGGCAGCTGGCCAAGATCGGCGTCGACATCGACGTCACCGCGCGCACCTCCGAGCTGACCTTCGCCGCGCGCCAGATGGTCGAGCTCGCCAAGGCGCTGACCTTGGAGGAGATGGTCGAGCGTCCATTGCTCATCCTGCTCGACGAACCGACCTCGGTGCTCAACGCCGCCGACATCGAGGTGCTGTTCGCGCGCGTGCGCTCGCTCAAATCCCGCGCCAGCTTCGTCTTCGTCTCGCATCGCCTCGACGAGGTGCTGGCGATTTCCGACCGCGTCTACACTATGAAGGACGGCGCCGTCGTCGCCGAGCACCGCGCGGCGCAAGTGACCGCGCCGGAGCTGCATGAGATCATGGTCGGGCGCGGGCTGCAGGCCGAATATTACCGCGAGGCGCGCCAACAGGCGCCGCGCGAGAAAATCATGATCGAGGCCAAGGGCCTCGGCGCCAACGGCTTCTATCACGGCGTCGATCTGTCGATCCGAGCCGGCGAGATCGTCGGGATCGCCGGCGTCGTCGGCTCCGGCCGTGAGGAAGTTACCCGCACCATCGGCGGCTTTCTGCAGCACGATGCCGGCGAAATGAAAATCGCCGGCGACGCCGTGCGTTTCAGCTCGCCCGAACCGGCCGTGCGCCAGGGCATCGGCTATGTACCGCGCGAGCGCAGGCTCGAGGGGCTGGTCATGTTCCTGTCGATCGCGGAAAACATTTCGCTCGCCGATCTGTCGAGCGTCATGCGCCATGGCGCCATCGACTATGGCAAGGAGCGCCGGCTTGCCGCCGATTGGATCAAGCGGCTGCGCATCAAGGCGCCGGGACCCGACGCCGCCTGCCGCAAGCTCAGCGGCGGCAACCAGCAGAAGGTGGTGCTGGCGCGCTGGATGACGGCAGGCTCGCGCATCCTGGTGCTCGACCATCCAACGCGCGGCCTCGATGTCGGCGCCAAGGAGGAGGTCTACGAGCTGGTGCGCGACCTCTCGGCGCAAGGCGTGGCGATCCTTCTGATTTCCGACACGCTGGAAGAGACGATCGGCCTGTCGCACCAGGTGCTGGTGATGCGCGACGGCGAGATCACCGCGCGCTTCGACGCCAGCCCCGGCAACAAGCCGAACCAGGTTGACCTCTTACGGGCAATGGTGTGAGCCGATGAACGAAACTTCCATCAGGCAGGTCTTCGAAGGCAAGTGGACGCAAGGCGCCATTCCGCTGGTTCTGCTCGTCGCGCTGCTAGCGATCATCGAAATCGCCGCGCCCGGCTTCCTCACCGGCGAGACGGTGGCGTTGCTCTTCGCCAACACAGCCGTGCTGTTCATCCTGGCGACCGGCGTCACCTTCGCCATCCTGCTCGGTGGCATCGACCTGTCGATCCAGGCCGTCGCTTCGCTGGCCAGCGTCATCCTGGCGCAATTGCTGCCCTCGCTCGGGCTTGCCGCCTTTCCGGTGGCGATCCTGTCCGGCCTTGCCTTCGGCGTTTTGAGCGGAGTCGTCCACGTCAAGCTGCGCGTGCCGTCCTTCGTGGCGACTTTGGCCACCGGCGGCGTGGTCACCGGCCTAGCGCTGTGGGTCTCCAGCGGCCGCGCCATCACCATCGAGGAAGGTGGCCGAGAAAACACCGCATGGATCAATGCGGCGGTAGCCGGTATTCCGGTGGTGGTGCTGATCTCGGCGGTGATCGGCATCGCCGCCTTCCTGGCGTTGCGCTACACGCGCTTCGGCCGCCAGGCGATCGCGGTCGGCGCCGGCGAGCCGGCAGCCTGGGCCGCGGGCATCAATGTCGACCGCACCAAGATCATCGCCTTCGCCGCCTCAGGCATGCTCGCCGCGATCGCCGGCGTCATACTGGCGGCCAGATTGTCGAGCGGCTCGCCGGTGCTTGCCAACCAGCTTTTGCTGCCGGCCATCGCCGCCGTCATCGTCGGCGGCACGGCGATCACCGGCGGCCTGGGTGGGGTGGCGCGCACGGCCGTCGGTGCACTGATCATCTCGATCGTGCGCATCGGCATGACCTTCGTCGGCGTCAACATCTTCCTGGAAAACATGGTGTTCGGCGCGGTGCTGATTGCCGCCGTCGCCATCACCATCGACCGCAGCAAGATCGCGGTCATCAAGTGACCCCGCCTCCCAAGCAAGCGCGGACGGACAGGGACCGCATCGGTGCAAAGCCGGTGCGGTCCGGTCCAAACTTATTGCATCGTGTCGAGGCCGATCAGCTCGATCTTGTAGCCGTCCGGGTCCTCGACGAAGGCGATGTGGGTGGTGCCATGCTGCATGGGGCCGGGCTTGCGCGGGATCTTGGCGCCGCGCTTTTCGAGTTCCGCGCAGACGGCGTAAATGTCGTTGACGCCGAGCGCAAGGTGGCCGAAGCCGGTGCCGATCTCATAGGGCTCTTCCCTGCCCCAGTTCAGCGTCAGCTCGACGACGGCTTCCTTGTCTTCGGGACCATAGCCGACAAAGGCGTTGGTGAACTTGCCGCCGGGATAGTCTTCGCGGCGCAGCAAGGTCATGCCGAGAACCTCGGTGTAGAAGGCGATCGACTTGTCGAGGTCGAGCACCCTGATCATGGTGTGCATGTAGCGAAAGCCGGGAGCGTCGCTCATTGGGAAAATCCTCCGTCTAAGGTGATTTGCTGGTCTGACCATCCACATCAAACGCTTGGCGGGAAAACGGCTTCGCTTGATGTTCTAAATCAGGGTTGTATGATAACACGACAAGAACGGCGTTTGTCCAGTCGTTTTCCGGAAGGCCCCAGGTTCCATTCATGAATGCCGCGCCGCCTCCCTCCGCATCGCTGATCGCAGCCCTGGCTGGCATGCTACCGAATGGCGGGCTCCTGACCGAGCCGCAAGACCTCGCGCGCTACAGCCGCGACTGGTCGGGCGACCATTCTGGACGCCCGTTGGCGGTGGCGCGACCTTCCTCGGCGGAAGAGATGTCGGCGCTCATGCGCTTTTGCCATAAAGAGCGCATCCCGGTCGTGCCGCAAGGCGGCCTGACCGGCCTTGTCGGTGCTGCCGTGGCGGCCGACGGCTACGAGATCGTCGTCTCGCTGGAGCGCATGAACCGTATCCGCTCGATCAGCCCGATCGACTTCGCCATCGTGGTCGAGGCCGGCTGCATCCTGGAGGACGCCAAGCGCGCCGCCGAGGAGAGCGACTGCATCCTGCCGATCACCTTCGGCGCCCAGGGAAGCTGCCGCATCGGCGGCAATGTCGCCACCAATGCCGGCGGCTTCAACGTGCTGCGCTACGGCATGACGCGCGACCTGGTGCTGGGCCTCGAAGTGGTGCTGGCCGACGGCCGCATCTGGAACGGGCTGAAGGTGCTGCGCAAGGACAATCGCGGTTATGATTTGAAGCAGATCTTCATCGGCTCGGAAGGCACGCTCGGCATCGTCACCGCGGCGGCGTTGAAGCTGTTCCCCAAGCCGACGCAGATCGAAACGGCTCTCGTGGGCTTGCGCTCGGTCGAGGATGCGATGGCGCTTTATGCCCGCGCGCGGCGCGGCTGCAGCGACCTCCTCACCGCCTTCGAGCTGATCCTGCGCGGCGGCATCGAGATCACCATGCGCGAAGGCAAGGATTTCCCCGAGCCATTGAACAAGCCTTACCCGGCCTATGTGCTGATCGAGGTCGCCTCGGGCGGGCTGATCGACCTCAACAACATGCTCCTGGGCTTCCTCGGCAGTGTCGGGGATATCGTCGAGGATGGCGTCATCGCCTCGAGCCGGGCGCAGGCCGAGCGGCTGTGGCTCTATCGTGAGATCATGGTCGAGCGGCAGGGGCGCGGCGGCCGTTATCTGCGCACCGACGTCTCGGTGCCGATCTCGAAGCTCGCCGATTTCGTCACCGATGCGCTCACCGAATTGCAGCGGGCGCGCCCCGACGCGCTGCCCGTCACCTATGGCCATGTCGGTGACGGCAACATCCACCTCAACGTAGTGCCGCCGGAAGGCATGGGCACGGAAGCGATCGAGCACCTGTTCGAGGAGGCGGAGGCCGAGATCTTCGCCGTCGTCGACCGCTATGGCGGCTCGATCAGCGCCGAGCACGGCATCGGCCGGGTCAAGCAGCAGGCGTTCCTCGAACGCATCGATCCGGTGACGCTCGATCTGGCGGCCGGCATCAAGGACGCGTTCGACCCGCGCCATATTTTGAGCAACGGTCGCATTCTGGCGTCCTCACCCGGCGTCGACTATAGGTGAGCGATGACGCTGAAGCTCGACAAGGTCAATCGCGGACCGCACCTCTCCACCCTGGTTGCCAGTTCGATCTCGCGCGAGATCGCGCAAGGGCGCCTGAAACCCGGCGACCAGCTGCCGACCGAACAGGCGCTGGCGACCACATTCGGGGTCAGCCGCAACGTGGTGCGCGAGGCGATCGCCAGGCTGCGCTCGGAAGGCCGCATCTGGTCGCAGCAGGGCCGCGGCGCCTTCGTGGTCGAGACCACCAACCCGACGGTGCTGACCATCGACTATGAGGCGCTGCAGCGCGCCGATTCCTTCCGCAATCTGTTCGAACTGCGTGGCATCCTCGAAGTCCAGGCGGCCGCGCTTGCCGCCAAAAGGCGCACCAAGGCCGACCTCACCGCCATGACCAATGCGCTTTCCGGCATGCGCGCCGCCCCCTATGGCAGCGTCGCCTGGCTGCGCAGCGACCTCGAATTCCACCGCACCGTCGCCGAGGCGACGCGCAATTCCTATATGGGCCAGTTCCTGGTCTTCGTCTCCGAACGCGTGCGCGAAAGCATCCTGGCCGCCGGCAACCAGCAGAAATCCGACGACATGGCCAGCATCACGCTCGGCGAACACGAGCGCATTTTTGCCGCCATCCGCGACGGCGACGCGGAGGGGGCGCAAGCGGCGATGCGTGACCACCTGGCAGGGGCCGCGCTCCGGGTTGGACTGCATGATGGGGAGGTGGTTGCGGAGGCTCCGTCTCCGGCGCGGCATTCGAGGCTGCGAAAGGCTGTGCGCAAGCAGGCGGCGGGGTAGATTCCGCTAGCAGTCGAAATTCGCTCGTTTGTTCCCACAGGACGAAGCCGCTATACGCCTACGGGAAGGCACATCGGAGCGTTCCATGTCGAGGAGCTTGCCCCAGTCGGTTGGCGGGATCTATCCTGAACTAATTTATGTAATTCGACACTTTCCCGCAGACTCGTATGACCCTGAGACGTACGAGTTCCAGTGCATCTACCGAAATTACACGAACGGCCGCGTTCGCTATAATAAGCAGTTTTACCGATGGTATAGCGCCGACAAGTTGGCTGCCGCGGTTGCAGAACTCAAATCTTCGGGTGCAACCATATCGCAGTTCGACGAGAGTGCAGAACCTCTGCCGTTCATCAAGGCTTGGGAGCCCCTGAGTGAATATCGGAGTGGTTTATGGAAGTAGCGCCAACAGGATCTGTTGGCGGAAGCGCCTGCCAATGCTGACACCGAAGCCATTAACGGCTGCTTGACCACGTAGCTTTTTTCCTCCACATTCGTGACTGAAAAAAGCAACGTGGATGATTCTCCAGATGGCTTCTATCATTTACGACGACCCTCAAGCCGTCGAGCGCTTGCTGCGGCAACGCTTCTGGTCCGACAAAGGACAATGGATAGAAATTGTTAAGGCGGCAGTTGCAGCGCGCGGCGGCTGCACGGACGACTTTCCTAAGTCCTCACCCGGTTTCCATGCCTGGTCGAATGCTGTTGCTCGCTTGCGACAGAAGTTCTGTCGTGAAGGATGGATCAAGCAGGACGACGATGGAATCGAAACAGTCGTTCACCACGACCTCGGCGTGAAAGTTGCGATTATGAATTCGGACGGCGGGACAGCCGACCGTACACGCTCTCCTCGCAACCGCACCATAAAGGGAGCCGCGACTAGTAAGGTTGCGGATCTGAACGATCAGATCGAATTGTTTGCAAATAGCGAAACTGGCCCGGAACCATCCGGCTATCCGACTTGGTACCTTTGTATCTTCGACGATGGGCACAACGTTCGCGCGGAGCTGTCGAGGCCCGTCGAGTTCAAGTCGGGCTATTTTGAGAAGTTCAGCGAACGCATCTTCATTCTCAGTGGCGAAGATTGGTCTAAGATCGCGGTCGCTTCGCCGGATTCTTCGCAGGCTCCCGATCTCGACATTGCAGTTATTCGTCGTCGGTAAGTGCGATGTTCACGCCAAGCAGATTGAGGCTGGCTCGCCGGAGGCGAGGGCTGACTAAGAAGGGACTCGCGCAAGCGATAGGAGTGCAGCCGAATACGGTATTGCGATACGAAACAGGGGAGATCATACCTAGTTCCGAAACGTTGTCGGTGATAGCGCGAGTTCTGCAGTTTCCTATCGGATTCTTCTCTGCCGACGATATCCAAGAACCTCAAGAAGGTGCGGCCAGCTTTAGAAGCATGTCCGCAATGTCGGCCGGGGAACGAGATGCCGCCCTCGCGGCTGGCACGCTTTCGTTCTTGGTGTCGGATTGGGTTGAGGAACGCTTTGATCTTCCAGCGTTGGACCTAGAGGATTTGGCTGGGGACGATCCAGAAATAGCGGCTCGCTCTCTGCGTGAACGATGGGCGATTGGCGAGCGCCCGATCAAGAACATCCTTCAACTTCTAGAGGCGAAAGGAGTTCGCGTTTTCACTTTGGCCGAGAATACGCGTGCCGTCGATGCCTTCTCCCTCTGGCGGGGCGATCGCCCCTTTGTTTTTTTGAATACACTTAAGACGGCGGAGCACAGCCGGCACGATGCCGCGCACGAGCTTGGTCATATCGTTTTACATCGGCACGGTGGACCTCGCGGGCGGCGCGCTGAAGACGAGGCCAATCTCTTTGCCTCTGCCTTTCTTATGCCAGCAGCGGACGTGATCGCCACAATCCCACGTGTCCATACACTGAACCAAATCGTTGAGTTTAAAAAGAGATGGTCAGTTTCGGTGATGTCATTGCTTCATCGACTCAATCAATTAGGTATTCTCTCACCTTGGCAATACCGTATGTTCTGTATCCAAGCCACTGAGAGTGGATATAGGCAAGCTGAGCCCTTTGGAATTGAACGAGAACAGTCGGTAGTTTGGCAAAAGGTTCTGACAGAGCTTTGGAAAGAAAAAATAACCAAGGCCGAGATCGCTCGCGACCTAAATCTCCCTAAGGAAGAAATTGAAAATTTGCTGTTTGGTCTCGCAACGAAGCCGGGACGGGATAGTGACGGATCCAGCATCGCGCCATTTCAGCTTCGGCTGATTTCGTGACGTCGATGGCATGGCCTACCCAAAGAGGCGACATGCTATGTCAGTCACTATGCTTTAGCGCCCAGTCCCATCACTCCACCAGCGACACCCCGTTCAGCCCAGCAATGATATCCGACAGCGCCGGCACGAATTTTTCGCCGTGGCCAGTAGCAACGGCCGTCGCAAAGCCGTTCCGCACCACCGCGCCGACCGGGTTCGCAACCCCTGCCGCCTGCGCGAAAGACGCAAGATAGGTCATGTCCTTCAGCGCGTTGGCGATGGCAAAGCGCTGGGCGTTCTCGTTGCGGTTGAGGACGAAATCGAAGAAGGCCTGGTAGAAGCCGCAATCCATGCGGCTGCCGGAGATGACGCCGTTGAAGACCTGCGGCGTGAGCCCCGCCTTCACGCCGAGCGTCAGCGCTTCGGAATAGATCGCCGAATAGCCCATCGAGATGAAGTTGTTGAGCAGCTTCATGGTGTGGCCGCTGCCGGTCGGGCCGGTGGGAACGACGCGGGCCGCAAAAGCTTCGAGCACCGGGCGCGCGCGGGCGACGGCTTCGGCCGCGCCACCGACCATGACGTCGAGCTTGCCTTCGGCCGCTTCCTTGGGCGTGCGCGCCAGCGGCGCGTCGATCAGCGTGATGCCCTGGGTGGCTAGGTCGGTGGCGAGCGCCGTCGTCGAGGACGGGTTGGAGGTCGAGCAGTCGATGATCAGCAGCGGCTTGCCGGCGGCGGCATGTCCGTCCGCAGCGGCGGCCAGCCCGTCCGGGCCCTTGACCAGCGCTTCGACCTCGCGCGAGCCGGTGACGCACAGGATGACGATGTCGCAGGCGGCGGCGAGCTCGCGCGGGCTTGCCGCCTCGGTGGCGCCGGCCGCGATCAGCCGGTCGGCTGCGGTGCGGCTGCGGTGCACATGGACCGTCAGCGGCCAGCCCTTGCGCAGCAGGTTGTCGGCCATGCCGGCGCCCATGCTGCCCAGGCCGATGAAGCCGATGCGTTCTTTCATGAAACCCTCCAATAGCCCGCGGCTGCGGGCACAACTTTCGTCACCTTGCGGCGGGCACCTGTCGATGCAATCCTTTGAGCGAGATTCGGGCCTTTGCCGGCGAATCGAACCGGAGCCCCGCAATGGCGGAAACCATGCTTTTCGATGCCATACCGCAGGCGCCCAATCTGCGGACCGGGCTCGTCAACACCTTGATCGCGCAGATCGAATCCGGCGACCTGGCGCCCGGACAGCGGCTGCCGACCGAGCAGGAAATCGTCACCGCCACCGGCGTCAGCCGCACCGTGGTGCGCGAGGCGCTGGCGGCTTTGCGGGCTCGCGGACTGATCACGACGCGTCAGGGCCTCGGCGCCTTCGTCGCCAAGGATCCGCTGCCAAGGACCTTTTCGATCCTGCCCGACGACCTCGAATCGATCGACGAGGTGCTGCGCGTGCTGGAACTGCGCATGGGCATCGAGGTCGAAGCGACCGGCCTTGCCGCCGAGCGGCGCAGCGATGCCGCGCTTCAGCAGATGGGCGCGCGGCTCGATGCATTGGAGGCGGCGGTGCGCGCCGGCGGCTCCGGTTCGGAAGAGGATTTCGGCTTCCACCGCGCCATTCTGGCGGCGACGCAGAACCCGAATTTCACCCGGCTGTTCGACACATTCGGAAGCGCCATGATCCCGCGCCAGTGGACACGGCTCGACCGGATGACCGAGGACGAGCGGGAGAAATACCTCGCCCGCATGCAGCGCGAGCATCGCGCCATCCTCGGGGCCATCGAAGCCAGGGACGTCAACGCGGCGCGGCGCGCCATGCGCAGCCACCTGGCCAAGAGCTATGCCCGCTTCGAGGATTTGCGGGACAAGGCTGTTCACGACTGAACTCATCCGGCGACTCCGCCGAGATAGAGTTCGCGCATCAGCGACATGTCGCTGAGTTCGGCGATGGCGCCCGAGACGACGATGCGGCCGTTCTGCATCAGATAGCCGCGCGAGGCGACGGCCAAAGCGAGACCCGCATTCTGTTCGACCAGCAGCACCGAGGCGCCGAAGCGCTCGCCGATGCCCAGGATGATCGCCTTGATCTCCTTGACCAGCAGCGGCGACAGGCCGAGCGAGGGTTCGTCGAGCAACAGCACGCGCGGCCGCGTCATCAGCCCGCGCGCGATGGCCAGCATCTGCTGCTGGCCGCCGCTCAGCGAGCCGCCCTTGTCGCGCCGCTTGGTGGCGAGGATCGGGAAGAAGGCCAGCATCGTCTGGAAATCGGCCTCGACGGCGGCCTCGTCGCGGCGGGCATAGGCGCCGAGGCGCAGGTTTTCCTCGACACTCATGTCGACAAAGATCTTGCGGCCCTCCGGCACCAGCACGACGGAGCGCCTGGCCATAACGTCGGCGGCAAGCCCGGTGACATCGGCGCCATCGAAGGTGATGCTCCCCGCGCGGGGTTTGATCAGGCCGGCTATCGCCTTCAGCAAGGTTGATTTGCCGGCGCCGTTGGGGCCGAGGATGGTGACGATCTCGCCCTTCTCCAGCGTCAGCGAGACGTTGCGGTTGACGATCGTCGGGCCATAGCCGGTGACCACATCGGAAACGGCGAGCAGGCTCACAGATCGCCTCCGAGATAGACTTCGAGCACCTTGGGATCGGCAAGCACGGCTTCGGTCGGCCCGTCGGCGATCTTGGAGCCGAAGTCGAGCACGGCAAGACGCCGGCACAGCATCTGCATCAGCTTCATGTCATGGTCGATGACGCAGACGGTGATGCCGTGTCCAGGAAGCTGGCGCACCAGCCCGACAAGGGCGGTGGTCTCTCGGTCGTTGAGCCCGGCGGCCGGCTCGTCGAGCAGCAGCAGCGACGGTCGCGTGGCCAGCGCCAGCGCCAGGCCGAGCAGGCGCAGGCTGCCGAAGGGCAGCACGCCGGCCTTCTCATTGGCAAGCGCGCTCAAGCCGACGAAGTCGAGCAGCGCCTGCGGTGTCGGCCACGGGTTGGCGTTGCCCCCTGCCCGCGCGTGTTCGCTGGCGATCTGGACATTTTCCAGCACGCCAAGGCCGGCAAAGGCCATGGCCTGCTGGAAGGTGTAGCCGATGCCGGCGCGCGATATGGCATGTGGTGCGAGGCCGGTGATGTTGCGGCCGCGAAACGCGACCGTGCCACCGCTCGGTCTGTGGACGCCGGTGACGACGTTGAACAAGGTGGTCTTGCCCGAACCGTTCGGGCCGACGACGCCGAGGATTTCGCCCTCCGCGATGGCGAGGTCGACGCCGGCAAGGGCGGTGACGCCGCCGAACTGTTTGCTCAAGCCGTTGATCGCCAGGATCGGGCTCATCGCCGCGCCTCCGAGGGGGCGGCGTCGCGCTCTTCGGTCTTCGGCTTGCCGGCGACCAGGCCGCGCAGCGCGCGCACGATGCCGCCGATCAGCCCGTCAGGCAGAAGCATGATCACCGCGATCAGGCAGACGCCGTAGACGATGCGTGACTGCACCGGATCGAGATTGAGCACTTCCGGCAGGAAGGCAACGAGGATGCCGCCGGCGAGCGGCCCCTCGATCAGCCTGGCGCCGCCGATCATCACCATCAGCGCCAGATAGATGCTCGGGAAAGACGAGAATTGCGAGGGCGAGATGTGGCCGAGGAAATAGGCTAGGAGCACGCCGGAGATGCCGGCAAAGACGCCGCTGACGACGAAGGCGCCGATCTTGTGGCGGCCGACATTGATGCCGAGCGAAGCGGCGAGCTTTTCGTTCTCGCGAATGGCGCGCAGCGTGCGGCCATAAGAGGAATGGATGATCGCCCAACTCGCCACCGCGGCGAGCGTGACGAAGGCCACCACCATCAGATAGTAGCGCGTCAGATCGCTCATATCGACGCCGAACAGGGTGACCGGACCGGCGATGTCGAGCCCTGTGGCCGCACCTGTATAGTCGCCGCTATTGGTGAGCACGATGGCGAGCAATTGGCCGAAGGCGAATGTCATGATGACGAAGTGATGGCCGCCGACGCGCAGCGACGGAATGCCGACGACCATCGCGAAGATGGCACTGGCAAGGGCGGCCGCCGGCAGCGCCAGCCAGAAACCGACGCCGAAATCCCGCGCCAGGATCGCCGCCGCATAGGCGCCGACGCCGACCAGGGCTGCGTGGCCCATCGACAGAATGCCGGTCTGGCCGAACAGCACCGACAGGCCGTAAAGCGCGATGACGTTGATGCCGGCGGAGATCGCCAGCGACAGGAAGCGGTTGCTGGGCGAAAACAGCGGCACGGCCGCGATCAACGCCAGGATCACCAGCACAGGCAGCAGCGAGCGCAACGCCCTGGAGCCCGCATTCATGACGCCATCCGGGGGCCACTGGTGCCGCCGAACAGGCCGTGCGGGCGCACGATCAGCACGAGGATCATCA
The DNA here is from genome assembly GCF_053005525.2 of Mesorhizobium sp. ORM8.1. Lineage (NCBI taxonomy): Bacteria > Pseudomonadati > Pseudomonadota > Alphaproteobacteria > Hyphomicrobiales > Phyllobacteriaceae > Mesorhizobium > Mesorhizobium sp. ORM8.1. Next base: position 2,091,676 of record NZ_CM132600.1, read on the forward strand.
GGGCAAAGGAATAGGCGTCGGTCCATTGCGAGAAGCCGTAGCCGGCGCTGAAGCCCTCGACGATGCCGAGGATGAGACCGGCGGCGACGGCGCCGTAGATGTTGCCGAGGCCACCGATGAGCGCCACGGCAAAACCTTTCATCACCATGGTGCCGCCGGTGAAGGGCGTGATCGGAAACAGCGCGATCAAAAGCGCACCGCCGAGCCCGGCCAGCGCGCTGCCGAGCACGAAGACACCGGTGATGTAACGGCGCACCGGAATGCCCATCAAGGCGGCCGTATCGCGGTCCTCGACGCTTGCCCTGAGCGCGCGGCCGTAGCGGCTGGCGGTGATCATGCGGAAGCTCAGCGCCACCACGGCAATGGTGATGGCGATGACCATGACGCGGACCGAGGCGATGCGTACGCCGCCGACCTCCCAGACCGTGGTCAGCGGGCGCGGAATGCTCTTCTGGTTGGGGTTCCAGAACAGCACGACGACGTGCTGCAGGACGACGATGAGGCCGAGCGAGACGATGAAGCCGTTGGTCGGCCGCTCCAGCGTGAAACGGAACAGGCCGCGCTCGAGGATGTAGCCCATCAGGCCGACCGCCAGGATCGAAAGCACCACGGCAACCGGGAAACCGAGGCCGGCGCTGACGGCAAGCCAGGTGACGATGCCGCCGATCATCAGGAACTCGCCATGGGCGAAGTTGATGATGCCGGTCAGGCCGAAGATCAGCGTCACGCCGATGGCGATGAGCGTGATGACGCTGGCGATGGAAAGGCCGTTGAGGATTTGCTGGATGAAAATATCCACGGCGATCGGGACCTGTCTTGCAAGAAAGGGCTTGGCGGCAGGTGTTGCCGCCAACCCGGGGATGATGACGCCTTAGCTCTTCGGCGCTTCGGCCGGCGGCTGCTGCATGGCGCAGGAGATATTCCCGCCCGGCGCCGCGGCGCAGACTTCCGTCGCGTGGGTGACCTGGTGCGTCGGATTGAAGGTCAAATCATCCGAGACCACGCCCTGATGGTGCAGCGTCAGCAGCGCATCGACCGTCTTGTCCGGATCGAAGCTGTCGGCCTTCTGCCAGGCCTCGACGAGGAAGTGCACATAGTCGTGGTAGAGCAGCGACACCGACGAGGTCACGCCATGCGGCGCGCCGGCGGCGAAGTAGGCGTCGAAATAGGCCTTGGCCTTCGGGTTGGAGGACTCGCCCCAGCATACCGGAACGCAACTCATCGCCACCGGCACGTCGGCCGAAAGCTGCTTTTCCTTCCAGATGCCGGGGTCGACGCCGAACAGGAAGTAGCTCTTGGCCGCCCCCAGCTCCAGCGCCTGCGGCAGCGCCGTCAGCGTTGAATCGCCATTGTACCAGAAGTGGATGATATCCGGATTGAGGCTCTTGGCCCGCGTCAGGAAGGGCGAGAAATCGGTCGTGTCGGGCGGGTAGAAGATGATGTCGGGAACGTCCTGCCCTTCCGCCTTCAGCGCCTTGAAGTAGTAGGACGACAGGAACTGCCCGGTGGCGTCGTTGCCGACGATCATCACCGACTTCTTCGGCTTGAAGCCGAGCAGTGGCTCGAGCAGGGAGAGCACGCCGCGCGCGGTCGAGCCCGAGCGTTGGAATTCCTGCGGCTCGGACTGGAAGAGATAGTGGTCCTCGCCGCCCGGCTTGACCGAATCCGGGTTGAGGATTTTCGCCAGCGTCGAATTGCCGGCGAAATGGATGATCTTGGCCGGCTGGGTGATCTTGGCCATGGCCAGCGTGAAGTCATGCGTCTCCGAGCCGAAGATCGCCTGCACCTTCACGTCGCGCACCAGTTCCTGCGTGGCGGCTATTGCCGTGGCGATATCGGTGCGGTCGTCGCGCTTGACCATTTCGAGCTTGTAGGTCTTGCCGCCGACCTTGAAGCCGCCGGCATCGTTGATCTGCTTGACGGCAAGGCCGACGCCGGCCGGCAAGGTATGGCCGGCGGAGACGAACGAACCGGACTCGGCGGCGACGACGCCTATCTTGACGATGTTGTCCTCGGCCATGGCCGGATGGGCGAACGCGCCGAGGCATAAGGCCGCTGACGCGGCCAGTTTCAGAACAATATTCAACTTGAGATCCTCCCGACTCCAAAATCTTTGCAGTCTTACCGGGTTGTCATACAACCCTGTAATCTGGTAAATCTTACGGACAGGGATGTCAATCGCATTGCGATGCGCTAGAACGCCGGCGCTCACCAGAATCGCCCGCGGAACCGCAGTCAGGAACAGCAAGATGCAATCACGGAAGTTTGGCCGTACCGGCAAGTCAGTCAGCGAAATCGGCTTCGGCGCCTGGGCGATCGGCGCGGCCTGGGGCGAGGTCAATGACGACGACGCGATTGCGGCGCTCCATGCCGCGCTCGACGCCGGCGTCACCTTCCTCGACACCGCCGACGTCTATGGCGATGGCCGCTCGGAAAAGCTGATCGCGCGGGTGATGAAGGAGCGTGGCGGCGAGCGCCCGTTCATCGCCACCAAGGCCGGACGGCGACTGCCGAAGCAGAGCGTCGAAGGCTACAGCCTGGAGAATTTGACCGGCTGGATCGACCGCAGCCTGAGATATCTCGAGACGGATACGCTGGACCTAGTGCAGCTGCACTGCCCGCCGACCGACCTCTATTACCACCCGGAGGTGTTCGAGCGCCTCGACAAGCTCACTGAGCAGGGCAAGATCCGCAATTACGGCGTCAGCGTCGAGCGCGTCGAAGAGGCGCTGAAGGCGATGCAGTATCCCGGCGTCGTCAGCGTGCAGATCATCTTCAACGCCCTCCGCCAGCGACCGGCCGAACTGTTCTTCGGCGAGGCGAAGAAGAACGATGTGGCGATCATTGCCCGCGTGCCGCTGGCCAGCGGCTTGCTGTCAGGCAAGTTCAAGGCCGACACCAAGTTCGAGACCACCGACCATCGCCTGTTCAACCGCAACGGCGAAGCCTTTGATGTCGGAGAGACGTTTTCGGGCGTGCCCTACGAGGTCGGGCTGGCGGCGGTCGAGCGCATCCGGCCGCTGGTCTCCGGCGACACGACGATGGCGAAGTTCGCGCTGCGCTGGATCCTGATGTTCGACGCGGTCAGCGTGGTCATCCCCGGCGCCCGCAATCCGGCCCAGGCGGTTTCCAATGCCGAGGCCGCAGCACTTGCGCCGTTGTCGGACGACGTCATGGGTAAGGTGAAGGCGATCTACGAACAGGACATCAAGCCTTACGTGCACCAGCGCTGGTGATCAGCCTCAGTCGCCTATAGCTCGACCGCGAAATCGAACCTGCAATGGTCATGTTGGCCATTGCAGGCGCAGTACGTCTCCTCGCACGCGACCGCCGTCGGATCGGCGGTGCCAAGCAGGAACGAGAAGGCGCCGGTGACGAAACCTTCGAAGGACCACGGGCCAATCGAAGAACGGCGGTACGTCTTACATCGTACCCCTTCCTAGCAGCGGTACTGAATTGGCCGCTTTTGGGCACACCAAAAGCAGCCGATTTACCTTGGTCGCCGGCAGGGAGAATTTGCCGGTCGTTGCCGATACTTCGGCCGCAAGTTCTATTCGCACGCGCGGAAGACACGCCCAAAGGAATACGGTATCTTACGCTAGATAGGAACATCTCTGTCGAAATGAATAACCGATGGCGCGAGCACCAATATCCGATAACGTACAGGCAAAAGTGCTCTTGCGGTCTCGGAGGCGGTGTTGCATCTGCTACGGACTCAACGGCGATATGGCTATCAAGCAAGGCCAGATCTCTCATCTTGATCGCGACAGCGCCAACCCCAAGGAGGACAATCTCGCGTTCCTGTGCCTTGTCCACCATGATGAATACGACAGCCAAACAAGCCAGCGGAAAGGGTTCACAATCACGGAGGTAAAATCCTTTCGCGAGGAACTCTACGCCGTGAACAGTCGCACGAGCGAAATCGCTTCAGATGCGCCAACACTTGCGCAGGGAGGCCACGGCGGAGGCGGCGAAATCTTTGGTAATGGCACGGTGATAGGCGGTCGAGGTGGTCGCGTCGGCTTCGGCAGCCGGGGTCGTGGGGGCGATGGAGGCAGCGGCGTAATCCATGGCAATGGCTTGATCATCGGCGGTGACGGCGGTTCCGTCGATGGCGAGAATATCTGGTATCCTCCAGCCCGATCCGGCTACGACGATTATCTCACAAAACAGGGGGAGTCACCCGATTGGGGCGTTATGTACCCTGGCTACGGCGGGATGTCGGCCGGATACCTGCAGCGCCATCAGATCGTCCAAGCTATCCGCGCTGCGTATTTTCATGCCCAAGGCGCAGTCGACAAAATTAATCGCAGCAAAATAGAGGATGTGCCTCTGGCCCATATAAACTTAGAGCTACAAGCGTCCGGGCTTCTATGGCGCGCCGAACAAGAGGGCCATTGGTATATCTACTCGATCCCGGACCGAGACTCGTGAGAGAACCTTCTATCAGACGGAGCACTTGCATTCCGGCTTGCGCGACGCTCCTAACGACAAAATATAGTCAGCCGATCTTCACCAGCAGCGGCCCTCCTTGCCCTTTTTCACGGTTGCGTTTTCGCCACTTATCTGTCGATGATTGTCCGGATCGCATCGTAGGTAAGACCATCAGGCGCAGCGTCTAGGAACGCACGCATTTGGTCGGGACTACTCGCCCAAATGCACATCGCCGAGTGTTCATCGGCCTTGCGCCGGACGAGAGGGCCTATTTCCGAATCCTGCAGCCACAGGGTTTCAATGGCGCGACCCTCAGGCGACTTCTCCCGGTGGTAGCTATAGTTTCGACCGGATCGCACTATTCGATCTAGGATGATTACATTGCCGACGGGATTGAGATCAGAGTGTTCGGTAATGCCGAGCGTCAAGTCCGTCTTCTTGCCCTCAAACTCGATCCAGGCGTGCGATATCATAACTTCATCGGACCCGTCATTCACGTATCCCACAACGGGAACCGTCCGTATGCCTTTGGCGGCGAGGTAGAGGTGTAGGAAGAACGTCATACGGTAGCACATGCCAGTCGACTCGGCTGGTTCAATGAATCGACCAAAGAGACGCTCTGCTGCATCAACCAGGACGCGCTCATCGAGCGTCAACGTGTCGTGCCATTGTCTATTCGCTACAGCCCGTTGTTTTGCCTGACCCATGACTCTTACAGACCTCCCCAAAACTTGATGATATCAACTTCCCATCATTTGGCTCAGGTATCTTATTCAATGTAATATGCAAAGTTGTATCAGCCGATGGTTCTCCACTCTGATCTGCATCCCCGAAAAAGACGGCCTTTCCCAAGTTTACGCTCCCCTGGCCCGCAACAGCGAAGCGAATTGCGACTTTATGATTACGCACAGAGGAGGCAAGGCTCTTCCGCTAACACCTCGAAATTGATGTCGTTATAGGTTTTGCCACAAAGACCGGAATGAACCTCGGCTATAGCGTTTCCTGATACCTGTATGTTTAAGCCGCGAAATCGAACCGGCAATGGTCATGCTGACCGTCGGAGGCGCAGTACGTCTCCTCGCACTCGACGGCCGTCGGATCGGCAATGCCGAGCAGGAATGAGAAGGCGCCGGTGACGAAACCTTCGAACATGTAGCAGACGGGCTGGGCGCGCCCCTGCCCGGCCTCCAGTGCGAAGATCGAGTTGCGCAGGCTGATGCTGCCGCGACGGACGGTGATATCGAGCGTGTCGACCGAGAACTGGCCCCAGCCGCGCTGCGATAGGCGCTGGAAATAGTGGCGGAACGTCGCTTCCGGGTCGAGGCCTTTGCCCCGCACCTGCGCCGCGCACCATTCGATGGCGGATTTCGCCGTCGCGGCGCGCAGGATCGTCCTGTAAGCCTCGCGGCCGAGGGCTGCCTCGACCGCGCGGTGATTGTTCACCAGGAAGTGCCTGGGCAGATAGACCATCGGCAGCCCGTCGGTCCGCCAGATGCCGCTGGTATCATCGACATCGATCGGAACGGCAGGCTGCATGATGCTCAAGCCGCCTGCCGCTGCGAGGCGACCGAGGCCGACTGGTCCTTGTAGAGCTCGCCATCCTTCATGATGACGATGAGGTTCTTCTCATGCACCATCATGTCGAGGTCCTTCAGCGGGTCGCCATTGACCAGCAGGAGGTCGGCAATAAAACCTTCCTTGACCATGCCGAGCTCGTCGCCGAGGCCCATCACCTGACCGCCGAGCCGCGTGCCGCATTGCAGCGCTTCGCTGGGCGAATATCCCAAGAGATCGACGAAATGTTTTAGATCCCGCGCGTTGGTGCCTTGCGGCGTCTGCGCGAAGCCATAGTCGCCGCCGATCAGCGCGCGCACGCCGCGCTTGCGCAATTCGGTATAGACCTTACGGCTGTCGTCGAGGATGCGCTGCATGCCGAACTTGACCGCCATCTCATGGGTGAAGCCGAAGGGCTCGCCTTCGTACAGCGTGCCATAGATGATGCCGATGGCCGGGCCGACGAAGATGCGGTCCTTGGCCGATTCCAGCGCGTCGAGCGCCTCCTCGTCGGCGGATTCGCAGTGGTAGATGACGTCGACGCCGCATTTGACCGCACGCTTCACCGAACCGGCGGCACGGGCGTGGCAGTTGATCTTCTTGCCGAAGTCGCGCGCCACCTGCACGGCCGTCAGCACCTCGGCCTCGCTCATGACGGTCAGACCGCCATGCGCGGCGGGGCTGAGATCATCGCCGGAGATATTGATCTTGATGTTGTCGGCGCCTTCGCGGCAGCAGAGCCGCACCGCCTTGGTGATCTCCTCGACGCCGTCGGCGATCATGCCGAAGCTCTCGTGATACATGTGCTGCTGGCGCTCGTCGCCGAGGCCGCCGGTGACCGTGATCTCCGGGCTGCCGGCGCGCATGCGCGGTCCCGGCAGCCGACCGGCGTTGATTTCGTTGCGGATGACGATGTCGAGCCTGAGCTTCGAGGTCGCGGCGCTGTAGGCGCTGGTGAAGCCATGGTCGAGCAAGGTCTTGGCGTTGCGCATGGTGAGCAGCAGATGCTCTTCGGGCGGGATCAGGCCGAGGTCGGAATCCTTGACCGCGCCGCCGAAGGAGATGTGGGCGTGGCCTTCGACCAGGCCGGGCATCAGCGTCATGCCATGGCAGTCGACCGTCGTTGCGCCGTCGCCCGACAATTGGTTGAGGGTACGCGCGATGGTTTTGATGCGGCCGTTCTCGACCAGCACGTCGGCCGGAAAGGCATCGGCGCCGGTGCCGTCCCAGATCATGGCATTTCGAAACATCACTCTTGTCATGGCAAAACGTCCTTTCGCGTTTGGCGGGTTATTGATTGGCGGCTTGCCGGGCGGCGACGTCGTCGGCCACCACATTGGACAGGATGCCGACGCCTTCGAGCTCGACCTCGCAGATGTCGCCGTGCTTCATGAACAATTGCGGCTTGCGCGCCACGCCGACGCCGGAGGGCGTGCCGGTGACGAGGATGTCGCCGGGCTCCAGCGTGATCGCCTCGCTGATGATCGAGATCAGCGAGACGACATCGAAGATCATGTCGTCGGTCGAGGCGTTCTGCACGACCTGGCCGTTCAGCCGCGTCTGGATGCGCAGGCCCTTGCCGCCCGGCGGCAACTCGTCCGCCGTCACGAAGATCGGACCGAAGGAGCCGGTGCCGTCGAAATTCTTGCCGACGGTCCATTGCGGCGCCTTGGTCTGGAAGTCGCGGATCGAGGCGTCGTTGAAAATGGAATAGCCGGCGACGTGGCTCAGCGCCTGGGCGGGAGCGATGTGGCGGCCGGCCTTGCCGATGACCGCCACCATCTCGCCCTCATAGTCGAGCTGGATCGAGGCTTCGGGACGACGGATCGCCGCGCCATGGCCGATCAGGCTGGTCGAGAAGCGGGCGAACAAAGTCGGATAGGTCGGCGGCACGAAGCCGCTCTCGACCGAATGGTCGACATAGTTCAGGCCGACGCAGACGATCTTGCCGGGCCGCGAGATCGGCGGCAGCCATTCGACGGCTTTCGGATCGATCTTGCGACCGCAGGCGAGCTTCTCGCCGGCGGCATGCAGCGCCTGCGCACCATCGGCGATCAGCTCGTCCAGCCAACCGGGAAACATCGCATCGCCGGCGTCGATGCCGCGGAACTCGCCTGAAGGCAAGGCGATCGCCAGCCCAGGTCCCCGCGGCGATTTATAAGCTGCAAATCGCACTGGCCACATCCTCGCTTGTGAAGGCTGGACTTTGTTGAGAAATTATATATCTGTCAACAGAGAATATATTATTTTGTATTCTGACTTCTGAGATAATGTATCAAGGCTCCTTAATGGACGGATTCGGCCGCAGGCAAACGCATGGCTAGGGAAGGCTCGATCAATCTCACCCAGGGCGCGTATGAGGATTTGCGCGCCGACCTGTTGTCGTGCCGGATCGCGCCGGGCAGCCGGCTCAAGGTCCAGGAATTGTGCGACAGGCTGTCGGTCAGCCTCGGCGCCATCCGCGAGGCGCTGTCGCGGCTGACCTCGGAAGGCCTCGTCGTGGCCGAGCCGCAGCGCGGATTTCGCGCCGCGCCGATCTCGGCCGAGGATCTGCTCGACCTCACCAAGACGCGCATCCAGATCGAGACGCTTTGCATCCGCCGCGCCATCGAGGTCGGCGACGTCGCCTGGGAATCGCAATTGGTCGCCGCCCTGCACCGGCTGTCGCGCACGCCCGAGCATACGCCCGACGATCCGGTGCATTCGAGCGACGAATGGGCGACCGCGCATGCCGCCTTCCACAAGGCCCTGGTCGCCGGCTGCGACAGCCACTGGCTGCTGCGCCTGCGCGACCAGCTTTACGACCAGAGCGAGCGCTACCGCCGCCGCTCGGTCTCGCTGGCGCCAAGGGCGCGCAACATCAGCAAGGAACATCAGGACCTCGCCGCCGCCGTGCTTGACCGCAATGCCGAGAAGGCCGCTGAATTGCTGGCGGCGCATCTGGCGGTGACCACCGACATCCTGCTGGCGGCGGAAGCCTCCGACCTTCCGGCGCCGAAGACGATCGAGCGGGCGTAGCTTTTCATTCGGCTTCCTCCTGCGGAAAACAAAACGCCGCCCGTGCAAACGGGCGGCGTTTTGCGTTGCCGTCCTACTGGCGCAAATTCGTCCAGATCCGGTCATAGGCGCGGATCGCCTTCTCGTCGCATGACGGGGCGAAGGTGATCTTGAGATCGGCCGGCGGGTTGAACTCCGGCGAGCCGCCAATGTCGGCCGCCAGGAATTTGTTCGAACCGGCGATCGCGCTCTGGTATCCGGTGTATTTCTGCTGCAGCGCGATGTTTTGCGGATCCATCAGGAAGTTGAGGAACTTCTTGGCGTTCTCGACATTGGGCGCGCTGGTCGGCACGGCGACATTGTCCATCCAGCCGACAGCGCCTTCCTTGGGATAGACGTATTTGACCGTCGACTTCTGCTGCCGCGTCGCCAGCGCCTTGCCCGACCACTGCTCGTGCATGACCGTTTCGCCGGCGACCTGGCGCTCGACGATGCCGTCCGAATTATAGACTTTGACGAACGGCTTCTGCGCCTCGAGCAAGGCGTCGAGTTCCTTCAGATCGGCCGGATTGCTGTTGCACTGATCCTTGCCGAGATAGACCAGCGCCAGCGATATCACCTCGGTCGGCGAGCCGAACATGCCGACCTTGCCCTTCAATTCCGCCGGCGGATCGAACAGCGGTTTCAGGCTGTCGGTCGGGCCTTTGTAGACGGCGGTGTCGACGGAATAGGATGTGGTGCCCCAGACCCATGGCACAGTGTATTTCGCATCCGGATCCCAGGGCCGGTGTTGCCATTTCGGATCGACATTCTTGAAGTTCGGCATCGCGCCGGCGTCGACTTCCTGGAACAGCTTCTGCTTGACGAAGATCGGCACGAAATCGTTGCTGATGATCATCACGTCGTAGCCGGCGGCGCCCGAGCTCAGCTTGGCGAGGGCTGTCTCGTTGGAATCGTAGGTATCGATGGTGACCTTGATCCCGGTCTCGGCCTCGAACTTCTTGATCATCTCGTCCGAGGTGTAGTCGGTCCAGTTGTAGATATGCAGCTCGCCGGCGTCGGCCAGCGCACTGGTGGTGATCGCGCCGAGCATGGCGGCGGCCAAGGCCAGTCCCGAAAGTCCTTCCTTCCATTTGGTCACGGTTATTCTCCTCTGGTTTGTCTTCTCGTTGTGACCATGATCCCGGTTCCCATTGTCCGGGCTCATGGCTTAGGCAAATCTGTTGCGCCTCCCGACCAGCAGGGCGGCGGCGACGAAGACGATGGAAACGGCAAGCAGGATGGTGGAGATGGCGTTGACCTCCGGGGTCACGCCAAGCCGCATCATGCCGTAGATGTAGACGGGCAAAGTGGTCGATCCGGCGCTCGACACCATCATCGAGATCAGGAAATCGTCGAGCGAAATCACAAAGGCCATGATGGCGCCGGCCGAGATCGCCGGCAGCAACAGGGGTAGCGTGACGCGGACAAACAGCCGCCACTCGTCGGCATAGAGGTCGCGCCCCGCCTCCTCCAATGTCCCGCCCATGTCGCGCAGCCGCGCCTGGATCGGCAGCAGCGCGAACGGGATGCAGAAGACGGTGTGGGCGATCATCAGGTTGAACAGCCCGTGATGCATGCCGAGCCCGGAAAAGAAGATCAGGGTGGTGATCGCCACGACGATCTCCGGCACCACCAGCGGCATCGCGATAAGCGCCGTCGCGGCGCCGCGCCCGAAGCGCAGCCGGCCGCGTTCCAGCGCCAGCGCGCCGGCGGTGGCGATCGCCGTCGAGGCGATGGTGGCGACGATGGCGATGATGACGCTGTTGATGGCCGCGTCGCGGATCGCGTCATTGTTGGCGACCGCGACGAACCATTTGACGCTGAAGCCGGCCCAGACGGTGACCAGCCGGCTCGAGTTGAAGGCATAGATCACCAGGATCAGCAGCGGCGCGTAGAAGAACACGAAGATCAGCGCCGTGTAGGCCGATAATCCGGGCGTGCGGCGCCAGTCGAAGGGTTTTGCGCCGCTCATCGCCGGTCCTCCTGTACGCGACGCGAACGCACCACGAAGACGGTCAGCACGACGACCGTGACGACGGTCGACAGCGCTGCGCCAAATGGCCAATTGCGCGAGGAGGTGAATTGCATTTGGATCAGGCTGCCGATCAAAAGCTTCTTGCCGCCGCCGAGCAGATCCGGCGCCAGGAAGGAGCCCAATGCCGGCGCGAAGACCAGCGTGGCGCCGGCCAGCGCGCCGGGCCGCGCCAGCGGCCAGACGATGCGGCGGAAGACGGCGGCGCGGCTGGCGTAGAGATCGTGCGCGGCCTCGATCAGCCTGGGGTCGATGCGCTCCAGCGTCGAATAGATCGGCAGCACCATGAAGGGCAGGAAGGTGTAGACGAGGCCGAGCAGGATCGAGCCGTCATTGTAAAGCAGCGGCAAGGGATCGGAGATGATGCCGGCGCTCCGCAGCGCGCCGTTGGCCAGCCCTTCGTCGCGCAGGATCAGGATCCAGCAATAGGTGCGGATCAGCGTGTTGATCCAGAACGGCAGCGTGACGGCGAAGAGGAGAATGCGCCGCCGCTCCGGCGTCTGGCAGACGATGTACCAGGCGACCGGCAGGCCGAGCACGAGGCAGATCAAAGTCGTGGCGACGGCGAGATAGACCGAGCGCAGGATGATCAGCGCGTAGCTCGGCGAGAACACCAGGCTGTCGTCGAAATCGCGCTGGTAGAGGAATTGCAGATAGGCATCGAAGGTCGCCGGCGCGGTGACGCCGCCATAGGGGTTGGCGGTCATGAAGGAATAGCCGACCGCCAGGAACAGCGGCAGCACCATGAAGACGCCGATGACCAGCATGGCCGGCGCGATCAGGAGCCAGGTGCGGTTCGGACCCATCTCAGTTCGCCAGCTCTCGCTCGACATGGCGCGCCCAGTCGACGACGACGCTGTCGCCTGTCGCGAGCACGGCGCCGCCGCGCGTGCGCGAATGCAGCTTTGCCCCCTCCTCCAGCACGACTTCGTAGAGTGTGTCGGAGCCGAGGAAGGTGATGGCGGAGACCGCGCCGCGGGCGTGACCTTTCGCATCGCCGAATGCCGGTGAGACAACGATATGCTCGGGCCGCACGACGATCGTCTTTGCCGGATCGCGGCCAAGCGCGGCGCCGGGCAACAGATTGGACTCGCCGATGAAGTCGGCCACGAAGCGATCCTGCGGGTTGTCGTAGATGTCGCGCGGCGTGCCGACCTGGAGCACGTCGCCGCCGCGCATCACCGCGATGCGGTCGGACATGGCCAGCGCCTCTTCCTGGTCGTGGGTGACGAGAACGAAGGTGATGCCGGTTTCGCGCTGCAGCCGCTTCAATTCGCTCTGCATGCCCTTGCGCAATTTGAGGTCGAGCGCCGACAGGGGTTCGTCGAGCAAGAGCACGCTGGGCTTGGGCGCCAATGCACGCGCCACCGCGACGCGCTGCTGCTGGCCGCCCGACAATTGCGACGGGCGCCGCGCGGCAAAGCCTTCGAGCCGCACCATTGCCAGCGCTTCCCCGACGCGCTCGTCGATCAGTGCTTTCGGCGCGTTCTGCATTTCCAGCCCAAACGCGACATTTTCGGCCACGCTCATATGCGGGAACAGCGCGTAGCTCTGGAACACCGTGTTGACCGGCCGCTTCTGCGGCGGCAAGGCGGCGACATCGCTGCCGGCGATGCGGATGGCGCCCGTGGTCGGCGCCTCGAAGCCGGCGATCAGGCGCAAGAGGGTCGTCTTGCCGCAGCCTGACGGGCCAAGCAGCGTGAAGAACTCGTTGTCATAGATTTCCAGGCTGACTTGCCTCAGCGCGTGGACGGGATCGGCATCCCTGGTCACGAAGGATTTTGACACGCTGTGGATGTCGATCATGACCGGCACATTCCTGGGACTGCATGGAGACGGCCCATGGGCCATCACGGCCGTCTGGCGCCGCACCTAAAAATTCGCTCCAAAATTATATTTGTCAACGGATAATATATTGTTTTTGCGTTTCGACACGCGAATGTGTGGCGGAGCCCGTTGCGCCGGAACCTTCGGGTTTTCACAGCACCTTGCCGGTTTCGGGATCGAGCAGGTGCATATGCGCCATGCCGAGCGACAGCGTCGCCATCTCGCCAGGCTTCGGCGTCGCCGCCGGATCGATGCGCGCTGTGGCCTCGGCGCCGGCGACCAGTACATGCAGCAGCGTCTCCATGCCCATCGGCTCGACGACCTCGACCGGCACCTTGATGTCGACGGTATCGGGCCGCTCGCACTGCTCGGTGATGTGCTCGGGCCGCAGGCCGAATTCGAGCTCGCGCCCGGCATGGCCAGCATAGCGCGCCGTGCGGGAGGCAGGCACGGCGAGTGCCGTGCCGTCGCCGAGTATGACCGCCAGCTTGTCGCCGCGCGCTTCCAGCCGGCATTTGAAGAAGTTCATGCCGGGGCTGCCGATGAAGCCGGCGACGAAGCGGCTGGCCGGCTCGTGGTAGAGATCGTTGGGCGGCCCGATCTGTTCGATGCGGCCCTTGTTCATGACCACGACACGGTCGGCCAAGGTCATCGCCTCGACCTGGTCGTGGGTGACATAGACCGTGGTGGTGGCGACCATCTGATGCAGCCGCTTGATCTCGGCGCGCATCTTGCCGCGAAGCTTGGCGTCGAGATTGGACAGCGGCTCGTCGAACAGGAAGACTTTCGGCTGGCGCACCATGGCGCGGCCCATGGCGACGCGCTGGCGCTGGCCGCCCGAAAGCTGATGCGGCTTGCGCTGCAACAGCTCGCTGAGGTCGAGTATGTCGGCGACACGGGCGATGCGCTGCGTCACCTCGGCGTCCAGCACTTTGCGGATGCGCAGACCGAAAGCCATGTTCTGCGCCACCGTCATCTGCGGGTAGAGCGCATAACTCTGGAAGACCATGGCGATATCGCGGTCCCTGGCCTGGACGTCGTTGACCAGCCGGCCGCCGATGTGGATCTCGCCACCGCTTGGCCGGTCGAGCCCCGCCACCATGCGCAGCGTCGTCGACTTGCCGCAGCCGGACGGCCCGACGAGGACGACGAACTCGCCCTCGGCGATGTCGAGGTCGATATCGTGGACGACCTTGAGGTTCTGAAAGCTCTTCGAAATCTTGCGCAGTTCGACATCGGCCATGGCGCTACTCCTTTGCCCCGGGCGCGAACATGTCGAGCGCCAGTGCGGCGGTGCCGATCACGCCGGCGTCGTTGCCGTGCTCGGCCGCCACGATCACCGGTGGGCGGCCAGGCTTGAGCAGGACGAAATCCCTGACATTCTCGGCGATGCGATCTATGAAGAACGGACCGGCGAGCGACAGGCCGCCGCCGATGATCGCCGCTTCGATGTTGAGCATGTTCGACATGATGCCGATCATCTGGCCAAGCCAGCGCGCCACCTCGTCGACGACCTGCAGTGCGATCGCATCGCCTTGCTTGGCGAGGTCGACGACGGTCTCGGCGTCCTTCGCGTCGGTGTCGGGCTGGAGCTGGCGATAGCGATTGACCAGCGCGCGGGCGCTGGCCAGGTTCTCGACCATGCCCGGCACCGGATCGGCGATGTCGGTGCGGGCCGGGTCGAGCGAGATGCAGCCGAATTGCGGCGGCAGTCCGTCCGGACCGTCGATGACCTTGCGGTCGATGACCATCGACCCGCCAATGCCGGTGCCGAGCGTCAACAGCGCAAAGCGCGAGAACGGACGCCCGGCGCCGTGGCGCATTTCGCCGTGGGTGGCGCTGACGGCATCGTTGCGGACCACGGCCGGCACGCCGAAGCGGATCGAGAACAGCTTTGACAATGAGCCCTTGAGCAGCGCCGGGATCGCCGGGCAGCGGCCGTTGAGCATGCCGGTCTCGGGATTGGGCGTGCCGGGAACGCCGATGCCGATGGCGGCGATGCCGGGATAGGCCTTCCTCAGCGCCTCGGTCGCCTCGGTGACCAGATGCACGAAATCGGCGAACTCGATGTCGCGATGGACAGGGACCGCGCCGCGCGCCAGGACCTTACCCGAACCATCGACGACGCCGAGCTTGACCAGGCTGCCGCCAATGTCGATTCCGATCGCGGTTACCATCATGCCTCCTTGCGGATGCGCACGTTGAGCCGCTTTCCGAGGTTGGGGTAGATCATCTTGTCGGGATCGATGCCGCGCGCGATTGCCAACTCGCAGCCATACCATTGCAGCGGGATCGGCGCCCAGCAGCCGGCAAGCCATTGCTGCCCGGGCGCTGTCGGCCAGCTGACATCGAGGTCGAAGCGCGTTGGATGGCCGGAGAGGTTGAGCACGACCGTGCGCGGTCCAAGCTCGGCCAGCGCCTCGCCGAGATTGGCGGCCACTTTCGCCTCGGTCTCGGTCTGCGCGACGGCGACGACCAGGCTGTTGTTGGTGGTGCCGTAGACATGGCCGTGCAGCGCCTCTTCGGTGTCGAAGCCAGCCGTCGGCACGCCGCTGATCTCGGCGATCTTGAGCGATGTTTCGAGCGCGGTGCCGAGATGCGTCGCCTGGCCTGCGACCAGGATGTAGTCGGGGACGCCGAAGCGAGCGATCAGGTCCTTTGCCGCCGCAAGGCCGGTTTCGGTTGTCTGCTGCAACTGCGCAAGCAGCCCCGACACATCGACCGTTTTGCCGGCAAGCCTGGCCGTCACCGCCAGCACCGAGATGACGGTCGCGGTGTAACCCATGGTCTTGGGGCCGACGGTCTCCGGGCCGATCGGCATGACGATGATCTCGGCGCCGGTCTCGGTGATCAGGCTGCCTTCCTCGCCGGTGATGACGAGCGTCGGAAAGCCGTGCTCGACCGACAGGCGTACCGCCTCGATGGTGGTGATGCTCATGCCGGATTGCGAGGCGGCCAGCACGAGCGTCCGCTGGTTCGACGCCCTGGGCGGCAGGCGCAGAAAAGCCTCCGGCTCCTTGGCGATCACCGAGGCGCCGGTCCTTCTTCAAGCGCCTCCGCACCTGCCAGCAGCGCGTTCATCGAAGAGCCGGTGCCGAGCAGCACAATCCGTTCCGGCGTCTGGCGCAGGCTTGAAAAACCATCGAGCGCCTTCCCTATCGCGCCGGGAATCCGGGTGAGGGTCTCGGGCTGCCGGCGGATGTAAGTGCCTATCTGCATTTTTGGTGTTCCATCAGTTCGAAATGTCGGAAATTATTTGCTGTAGCCCTTGCTCAGCCCGCTGATGAATTGCCGCGAGAAGAGGGTGAAGAGCAGCACCAGCGGCACCGCGCCCAGCGTCAGCGCGGCGAGCAGTGCCGG
The DNA here is from genome assembly GCF_053005525.2 of Mesorhizobium sp. ORM8.1. Lineage (NCBI taxonomy): Bacteria > Pseudomonadati > Pseudomonadota > Alphaproteobacteria > Hyphomicrobiales > Phyllobacteriaceae > Mesorhizobium > Mesorhizobium sp. ORM8.1. The sequence continues at coordinate 2,107,922 of NZ_CM132600.1, forward strand.
GTAGTCGTTCATGAACTGGCCGACGAATTGCTGGACGCCGAGCGTGACCGTCTGGTTCTGCCGGCTAGGCGCCAGGATCAGCGGGAACCAGAGGTCGTTCCAGACCGGCAGCATGGTGAGTGCGGCAACAGCGGCGAGGCCCGGCCTGACCAAAGGCAGCACGATCCAGAAGGTGCGCAATTCGCTCGCCCCATCCATGCGCGCCGCTTCCTTGAGATCGGTCGGCACGGTGCGGAAATAGGTGACCATCAACGTCACCGCGATCGGGATGCTCATGGCGGTGTAGACGAGGATCAGCGCGGCCAGCGTGTCCATCAGTCGCCAGGCCAGCATCATCTGGATGAGCGGGATGGTGCCGAGCCGGATCGGCAGCATGATGCCGATCACGAACAGACCGCCAAGCAGCGAGGCCAGCCGCACCCGGTACTCGACCAAGGCGAAGGCGGCGAGCGTCGACAGCACAACGGTCAGCACGATGGTCGTCACCGTGACGATCAGGCTGTTGCGGTAGTTGACGATGAAATTGCCGCGCGTGAAGACGCGCTTGTAGCCTTCGAGGCTGAAGGTCTTGGCCGTCGGCAGGTCGAACGGCCCACCGAAGATCGCCGGCGTCGTCTTCAGCGAATTGATGATGACGATCAGCACCGGCCCGATGGCGAGCAGCACGAACAGGATCAGCAGCGCATGCACGATGACGCGCTCGGCCGTCCAGGGTTCGCGGTCCCGGTGACGACGGGCGACAGGTATGCTGAGGTCTGGGGCGCTCATCTCAGTTCCTAGACCGAATAGGATTTCAGGCGGCGCTGGATCAGCCAGAAATAGGCCGCGGTGACCAGCAACACGGTGAGGAAGATGACCGTTGCGACGGCGCTGCCCAGATCGAGATCGGCAAGCTGTCCGCTCGAGCCGAAGAAGGTGCGGTAGAAATAGGTGCCGAGGATGTCGGTGCTGTAGTTCGGACCGGGCGCCGAGCCGTTGAGCGCGAACACCAGGTCGAAACCGTTGAACGTCCAGATATAGGTGAGGATCGCGATCAGCCCGAATTGCGGTGCGATCAGCGGGAACTTGATCTTCCAGAAGGTCGTCCAGCCGCCGGCACCGTCGATGTTGGCGGCCTCCACCAGCTCGTTGGGCACCGCCAGCAAGGCGCTGTAGAGGAAGACCATGGGAATGCCGAAATACTGCCAGACCGACATCAGCGAGATGGTGGTGAGCGCCGTCGATTCCGTGCCCAGCAAGGGAAAGCCGACCAGACCCCAGAGCGGGTTGATGATCAGCCGCCAGACGAAGCCGACGATCACCACCGACAGCGTCGCCGGGATGAACAGCAGCGTGCGGTAGATGCCTTCCGAGCGCGCAAGTTTTCCCGATGTCAGCAATGCTGCCAGCAGCAGGCCCATCGGCACTTCGACGATCAGGTGAATGGCGAAATACTGCATGTTGTTGAGCAATGCGTTCCAGAAACGGGCGCTGATCGTCGGGTGGGTGAACAGCCGCACGTAATTGGCAAAGCCGACGAAGGTGTCACCCGCCGCACCGCTGGTCTGGAAGAAGCTCATGACGATCGAGGTCGCCAGCGGCAGCACGGCAAAGACCAGGTAGACGGCCAGGGCCGGCAGCACGAACAGAAGCAGGTTTCGATAGGCGACGGCGGGAGATATCAACGGAAAACCTCATCTTCACGCCGGTCATCATGGCTGGCGTGCCGGTAGCTTGCGCATGCCCTGCCCTCTGGCAAGGCATGCGCGAGACGGTGCCGGATTACTTCTTCTGCGGTCCGTACCAGGAGGCGAGGCCGGCCTGGAGTTCGGTCGCAACCTGCTGCGGCGTGACGTCGGACTTGGTGAACATCACCTGCAGCAGGCGCCAGGTCTCGTCGTCGAGCGGCGGCGTGCCGGCGCTGAGCCGATCCAGCGCCAAACGCGGGGTGAGCTGAGCACCCTTCTTCAGGTCGGCGAAGTCCTGCGCCAGCTTGTTCTTGTAGGTCACAGGCTTCGAGCTCATGGCAAAGAAGCCAGGCGCGGCGTTGACGTAGAGCTCCTGGAACTCAGGCCCGGCGACCCAGTCGAGGAAGGTTTTTGCCGCTTCCTTATGCGTGCTCTTGGCGTTGATGCCGATGCCCATATCCGGCATTTCCTGGAGATAGCGCTGGTCGCCCGCCTTCGGCACCGGCGGGCCGAACACGCCGACATTAAGGTTGGTCGAGGTCGCCTGGTTGATGTCCCATGAGCCGTCGGGAAGGATGGCGGCTTTGCCGAGCGTGAACAGCTGCGTCATGTCGGCATAGTTCAGGCTCTCCTGCCCGGCCGGCAGGAACGGCTTCCACGCTTCGAAGGCGGCTATGGCGTCGACGAACTCCGGATCGGTCAGCTTCTTCTTGCCGTCGATCAGGCCGAGCCGGCCCGCCTCGCCTTTCCAATAGGCCGGGCCGATCGAGTAGAGACCGTTATAGGCGAGCTGCCAGGACTCCGCCGAGCCGTAAGCAAGCGGCGTGTAACGGCCGTCTTTCTTGATTGCGGTCAGCACGTCGATGAACTCGGCGCTGGTGGTCGGCACCTTGAGGTTCAGTTCCTTGAAGATGTCGGCGTTGTAGTAGAAGCCGGCGAGCACGGCCGCGACCGGCAGGCAATAGGTCTTGTCGTCGGCACCGCTCCATGCCGCACGCGAGGTCTTGTCGAAATTCGCCAAGCCCGGCAGGCCTTCGAGCGATTCGAAATAGCCGCGCTTGATCCATTCGCGGTTGACGTCGAACGGCCGGCAGGTGATCAGGTCGCCGCCGGCGCCGCCTTCGATCTGCGACTGGATGGCGGCGTTGTATTCATTGGTGTTGATCGGCGCGAACTCGACCTTGATGTCGGGATGCTTGGCCTCGAAGGCCGGCAGGATGGTATCCTGCCAGACGGCGATGTCCTCGGTGCGCCAGCTGTTCAAGGTGATGGTGACCGGGTCGGCCAGCGCCGCACCGACACCGCCTGAAAACATCACGCCGAGCGTCGCCGCCAGCGGGATCGATACACGTATGGAACGCATTTTCCTGCTCTCCCTCAAGATGGTGCTTCGTGTGGATTCACGATTTTGCACTGTTGCCTCGGACCATACCTACTGATACATCTTGTGACAAGTGGTATTGTGTTGTCTTTTCCATCAAACAGCCGCTGCTATGGCTGAGCAGCAGCAAGCTGATGGCAAAAAATCTGGGAGGATTTGAATGATTGGCGTTGGAATTCTGGGCTCGGGCTTCATCGCCGACACCTATGCGGACTCGCTGCTCGACGTGCGCAATGCCGAGCTCGTCGCCTGCTCGTCGCGCAGCTTCGAGCGCGCCACGGCCTTCGCTAAAAGTGGGGGCCTAAGGTCACCGCGCACCGGGATATCGAGGTGCTGTGCGCCGATCCGGCGGTCGAGCTGGTGGTGATCGCCCTGCCCAACGAAATCCATCTCGAAGCCGTCAGGATCGCCGCCAGGCATGGCAAGGCGGTGATCTGCACCAAGCCGCTGGCGCGCACCGGCAAGGAAGCGCAGGAAATCCTCGACATCGTCCAGCGCGCCGGCATCTGGCATGGCTACGCCGAATGCGCGGTATTCTCCCCCAACATCGCCAAGGCCCACCAGATGATCCAGGCCGGCGGCATCGGCAATCTCTTGACCATGCGGGCGCGTGAGGCGCATTCCGGCCCGCACGCGCCGCATTTCTGGAACGCCGAGCTTGCCGGCGGCGGCGCCCTGCTCGACATGGGCTGCCACACCGTCGAAAGCGCGCGCCACTTTTTCGGCAAGGACAATCTCATCACCGAGGTGTTCGCATGGGGCGCCACGATGGCGCATGGCGACAAGACGACCGGGGAAGACACGGCGATCGCGCTGCTGAAATTCGCCGGCGGCCAGCTCGCCACGATCGAATCGTCATGGATCGAGAAAGGCGGCATGCAGCTTCGCCACGAACTGGTCGGGTCGGCCGGCCGCATCGTCACCGACACGTCGGTCGGTCCGGTCTGGGGTTTTATCGAAAAGCCGGTGGGCTATCTCGTCGAGAAGGCCGATGCCGAGACCGGCTGGGTTTACCCGGTGCCCGAAGAGACCCGCGCCTACGGCTTTTCGCAACAGATGCGCCACTTTGTCGACCATTTCGCGGCGGGGACGACGCCGCTCGAAACCTTCGAGGACGGCGTCATCGTCAACCACATAATTGACGCCTGCTACCGTTCGATGCGAACGGGCGTGTGGGAAAAGATCAAGAGGTGACCGAGATGGAGGGCTCGCCACTGCAGTCGGACGGACCCGAACCACTCTGGCGGCAAGCGGCCGATGCGATCCTCAAGGAGATCGCCAGCGGCAAGCTTGCGTCTGGCGCACGGCTGCCGGCCGAGCGCGACCTGTTCACGCGCATGTCGATTTCAAGGGTGACCTTGCGCCGTGCCCTGCAGAGCCTTGTCGAGGAAGGCGTGCTGACGCCCTCGCACGGGCGCGGCTGGTACGTCTCGGCCAAGGTGCCGAAGGAGTTTCCCAACACGCTGGAATCGTTCAGCGAGACCGCCAGGCGCCTCGGCCTGACGCCCTCTTCCGACGTGCTGCGCGCCGAACAGGCGCCGGCATCGCTGGACGAAGCCGAGGAGCTTGCGATCGCGCCGGGTGCTGCGCTGTTCCACCTGGAGCGGATCCGGCGCCTCGACCAGGTGCCGGTCGCCGTCGACACCTCGTTCTTCCCGCTCGCGCTTGTCCCCGATCTCAGCCATGTCGATTTCAGCAATGCCTCGCTGTTCGGGCTACTCATCGATGCCGGTATCGACCTGGCGCGCGCCGAGGCCACGATCGAGGCACGCGGCGCCGATCCCGTGCTGGCCGGGCATCTCGACATCGAGGTCGGCAAATCCACTTTGGTCATGCGCCAGCTCATCGTCGATGCGGCCGGCCGGCCGCTCCTGTCCTCGACGATCCGCTACGCCGGCGACCGCTACCGCCTGCGCACATCGTTCTCGCGCGCCGGCAAGACCGCCGCCCGTATTCCAATAACACCTATGGCCCGCGAATAGCCGGTGGGCTGGGAGGCAACCTATAGCGACGCGCCCAGTTCGCGCAGCGCCGCCTTGGCCGCCGCGGCTTCGATGAAGTCCGCAGGGCAATCGCTGACGGCCGTCCGATAAAGCCGCAACGCCTCATCCTCCTGGCCCTGGATATGGTCGAACTCGGCCGTGTAGAAATTGGCCTCGCAGACCTGTCCGGTCATTGTGTTGGCATCCACGGTGTCGGCTGCCGCCGCCAGCGTCTCGGCGGCCGTTTTCTCGCCGAGCAGCATCCGGATCACCGGCGCTGGCCATTTGGTCATGTCGATCTTGCCGATCCGGCCCTGTAGATGGCTTCCGGCGCCGGTGAGGCGCCGCTCGGCCATATCCAGCCATATCGCGCAGTAGGCACAGTCTGGATGCAGTATCGCGGCACGCTCGAAATCGACCCGCGCCTTGGCCATCGCGCCGGAATGGAAATAGGCAATCCCCCGCCCATAAGAAGCTTCGTCATTCTTCGGATCGATCCGGAGCGCATTGTCGAAATCCGCGACGGCACCCTCCTTGTCACCCTTATCGATGCGGATGTAGCCGCGGCCGACATAAGCAGCACCGAAATTCAGATCGAGCGTAATGGCGGTGCTGAAATCGGCCATCGCCCGGTCTTTGTCACCTTTACGGGCGCGCGCCATGCCCAGATTGTAGAAAGGGTTCGCACGCAACGGATCGAGGCTGGTCGCGTGATCGTAGTCGGCGATCGCGCGGTCGTCTTCACCCTTCCCGGCCCACGCCAGGCCACGATTGTTATAGGCATCGACCATTTTTGGATCGAGAGCGATAGCCTGGTCGCAATCGGCGATCGCGCGGTCGTTGTCGCCCTTCAACAACCACGCCCTGCCTCGATTGTAAAATACAAGCGCGTTTTTCGGATGGAGGCTGACGGCCTGGTCGTAGTCGGCCATGGCGCGGTCATAGTCGCGTTTTGTAATCCAGGCATTGCCGCGCATTTCATAGGCGGCACCGCGTCTGTCGATGGCGCCGTGCTCGATCACTTGTGTGCAAGTCTCGATCCGCCGGTCGGCGCCTAAGGTCTTATCAAGGCACGCGGTGTAATTCGGGTCGGTGAAAAAATCGCGGAAGTACTGCAGGACAACCGCCACGATAATGATCAACACCAGCCTGATAAGCCAACGCCATTTGCGCGCCAGCGCTGTCTGCTCATCCCTGGTCATGGCCACCTTCATCGGAATTTCCCCAGAAGACCTCAACCGGTTTCTACTTCACCGGGCAGGTCGAGCCGAAGGACATAGGCTGAGATGCAAAGCGGCGGCCATACACATTGTCGAGAAAACAGCAGAACAGACAGTTTGGCGTGTACGATGCAAGTAGCACCTAAACATCGGTCGACGCAGCGGCGATATTCTCTGCAAGACGGCTACGCCGGGGTGTACCCAGGAATAGGAGCGGCCTTCACTCAAGGCTTCGTCAAATGTCGGGACCAGCTGCGCGCCAAAGTCATCTGCCGAGCCGCACACGGAGTCTGGGCGGCAGCTCCGTTAACTCAATCCGAAAGGACGCTCGACGTGAGGGAGATACCGGCGCAGCGGGCCGTGTTGCGAATGTGATTTTGCATCTCGCGCGTTGCCTTGGCTGCATCGCGCATCCTAGGGGCGTCAGTGACGCGCCTATGCTCCGCGATCGAGGCCCTCATTCGAGCCGGCTCGGTAATTGGAATCGGCTGGATTTGTGTCTCTGTCAGCTTGTCACGGACAGGCTGATAGAGGTCAACGATCATTCTGTTAGGGCAGGCAGCCGCAATGATTGCGTGGAATTCGAGAGCGGCCTCGGCCGCGCGCTTTGCGCACAGGATGGCTGGTCAGGCCGCGCTTCGATGCGAACAAAAGCCTCCCGGTGAGCGGCGAGCCAATGGCCGGGCATTCGCAAGTTCTCGCCGCATCTTGCGGCATGTCGAGGAAACAGACATCAGACCGCCGATCCGCGAGGTCTTCAAGCTGTCGGATTTCCACCGCCTCAGAGCATGGCGAATACAGATGCCAAGAACCATTACTGCAAAAATCGTCGCCATGTCAGACTCTTCATGCCCGGGATCGAGTGGTTGAGTCCCCATACAGGTGAGTTGAAGACGCTTTAGCCGTCTTCCCGATGTCGGACCGCCCTCGTTTGCGGCCAAAAGAGCATTTTTTGTGCCATTTCTGCCACATCCTGCAATCTTATTGAGCGATTTTAGGGATCACTAAATCAATCAGTGCTCACATCTCCCGTAATTTGTTAGACACTCTCACCGGGGATGTAGCGCCCTAATGGCGTCGGGAGCATGGGGTGTGGGGAATGAATAAGACAGCAATGTCGGCCATGGCCAAGCGTCTTGGCTTGATGATGACTGCCACCATGTTGGGCTATGGCAGCGCTCACGCTCTCACGCTACGAGAGGCCATGGCAGTGGCGGTGGAGTCCAATCCGGAGATCGGCCAGGCGATCGAAAATCGTGAAGCCATCGAATTCGAATTGCGCCAGGCGAAGGGCCTCTATCTGCCGAGTGTGGATGTCGAGGCATCGGCAGGGGCTCGCCGCCTCGACAATCCTGACAGACGCGCGCTGGATATCGAGAACGACACGCTCTATCCGGCAGAAACCGATCTCACGGTTTCGCAAACGCTCTATGATAGCGGTGCAAGGCGCGCCGAACTCAACCGCCAGGCCTCGCGGGTGGACGGTGCCTCGTTCCGCGTTCTGGAACGGTCCGAATTCATCGGCCTCTCCGTCGTCCAGGATTACCTCGAAGCCATGCTGCAGGCTTCGATCGTTGCCGAAGCCAAAAAGAACCTTGCCTTCCATCAGGCAATTCTCGGCGACATCCGGCAAGGCATCGCCGGCGGCGCGCTGAACGATGCCGACCGCCAACAGGCGGAGGAGCGGCTGTTCGCCGCCAAGGCGCGCTTGCAGGAAGCCACCGAGGAAATGGAGGCCGCAAAGATCCGGTTCTTCAAGACTGTCGGAAAGCCGCTGACCAGCGCCGCCAAACCGGGCGATGTTTCCGCTGCGTTGCCAAGGTCGCTCGATGAAGCGATCGGGCTGGCGCGACAGAACAATCCACGCGTGCACATGGCCAACAGCGATATCGACGCCGCGGCCTCGCTGGTGGACGCCGCACGGGCAAAGTTCGGCCCCTCCATCACTGCCGAAGGAGTTGCCCGGGCAGGCTCCGACATCGATGGCAGCGACGGTGGCACCAACGACCTGCAGGCGCGGGTGGTGCTGCGCTGGAACCTTTATCGCGGCGGCATCGACAAGGCCAACGAGCAGGAGCAAATCCGCCGCACCAGCGAGCAGCGGCTGGCCTTGCACCAGGTCCTGCGCGAAATCGAGGAAGCTGTTCGCACCTCATGGGATCGTCGCTTCCGGCAGGCCGAGCAGGCAAAGACGCTGAGGCAGCAGGCCGCCACCAACGAAAAGCTGGTGGCGTCCTATCGCGAGCAGTTCAAGGTCGGGCAGCGGTCGCTGCTCGACGTGCTCGACGCGCAGAACACCCGCTTCAACACCGCGACACTGGCGGACACGGCGTCCTATGCGTCGCTTTTCGCCGAATACCGGCTGCTTGCCGCAACCGGGCAATTGCTGAAGACAATGGACATTCAGCCGCCAAAACAGGCCAGCGCCTACGCGAAGACCGAGTTCGGCACGCCTGAAACGGCTGACACCGAAACCTATGCGCGGACGCCGTCGGAGCAGAAGAACGACCTGCCCTTCGATATCCTCGCACCGGTAAGGAAGAAGTGACAGGTCGGGCCAAGCGAGAGTGCCCCCGGGCGGACCGTGAACCAGCAACCCAACATTCTTTCCCCAAAGGAGGCCTTCAAGGGCTGCTTCGCGGCTGTCGCCGGATATCTCGGCCGGCCGAGCGCGGAGACGGTGCTGTTTGCCGGCGTGCCGCTGTCCGACACGCGCATCGACATTGACGCCATCCGGCGCCTTGCAGAGCGCGTCGGCCTTGAAATCACCGAGTTCAGCCATCGCGACTTCGTTCGGGGGCGCATCGATCTCCCCGCTATCCTGTTCCGCGTCAGCCGACTTCCCGTCGCTTTGCTCGCCGAGACCGAGGACGGCGCATTCACGACCGCGCCTCAGGAAGACGGGCGCACCACCGTCAGCAAATCAGAGCTTGCCGAAAGCTACATCAGCGGCGGCGTCTCGTTCTCGATCACCTATGCCAATGCAACCGAGGGGATGAATGTCGGTTCGGCCGCCAGGATCGAACGGCGGCATTGGCTGACCGGAACGATGGGGCCGTTCTGGCGCACCTATTCGAAGGTCGTGCTGTCGGCTCTATTCATCAATCTGCTGGCGATCGCGTCGCCGGTCTTCACCATGAACGTCTACGATCGGATCTTGCCGAACAAGGCGATATCGACGCTTTGGGTGCTGTCGATCGGCATCTCTGCCGTCATCCTTTTCGATCTGTTGCTGAAGACGGCCAGGGCCTCCCTCATCGACTATGCCGGGCGCAAGGCAGACCTGCGCATCTCCTACATGCTGTTCGAGAAAGTGCTGAACTCATCGCTGTCGGCACGCCCCGGCTCCACAGGCGAATACGCAAACCGGGTGTCGCAATATGAGTTCGTGCGCGAATTCTTCACCTCGAACACCATCAGCGTGTTCATCGACACCGCATTCGTCTTCGTCTTTCTGCTTGTTATCTATGCGATCGGCGATTGGCTGGTCATCATACCGGCGCTGGCCTTCGTCGCGTCGGTGATCGTCGGATTGGTCACGCAACGGCGCATCGGCAAGCGGGTCGCGGCCTCCATGAACGAGGCCTCGCAGCGCCAGGCGCTGCTGGTCGAGTCCATCTCGACGCTGGAGACCATCAAGTCGCTGCGGGCCGAGGCGTATCTGCTGCGCAAATGGGGCGAGCACTCGAAAAACGCGGCCAACACGTCCGAGAAAATCAAGCAGCTTTCAGCAGCCGCCGGCAACATAACCTCAGCCATCCAGCAGATGGTCACCATCGCGCTGATCGTGGCCGGCGCCTATGCTTTCGCGGAAGGCCATGTATCCACCGGAGCAATCATCGGCACGGTCATGCTGGCAAGTCGCGCCGTGGCTCCGCTTGGCCAGATCGCGATGACCCTGTCCAGGTATCGCCAGGCCATGCTTTCGCTGCGCATGGTGAACTCGATCATGGCGCAGCCGGAGGATCGGCCGGATACGGTCGGCTTCGTCAACCGCCCCATCCGAAACGGCGCCATGGTGTTCAGGAATGTCGGCTTCACCTATCCGGGGGCCGAAACCGAAGTCCTGACCGCGATGAGTTTTGCGGTGAAGCCCGGTGAACGCATCGGCATCATCGGTCGCATCGGCTCGGGAAAGACGACGATGGGCCGGCTCATCGGCCGCCTTTTCGTGCCGACTTCCGGCGAGCTGCTTTTGGACGGGGTCGACATCCGCCAATACCATCCTTCGGAAGTTCGCGCCGCTGTCGGCATCGTCGCACAAGCCAACGATCTGTTCTCCGGCACCATCAAGGAAAATCTCCTGATGGCCTGCCCGGAGGCGAGCGATGAGCAAATCGTCGAAGCGGCCAAGGCGGCCGGCGTCGACGATTTCGTCTCCCGCCACCCGCGTGGCTACGACATGAATGTCGGCGAGCGCGGCACCAACCTCTCGGGTGGCCAGAGACAGGCCGTGGCCATCGCCCGTCTGTTGCTGACCAAGCCGAAGATCGTCTTCCTCGACGAGCCGTCGGGCTCCATGGATCTGGCTTCCGAACGCCAGCTCATCAAGCAGTTGAAAGTGGCCTTCGACCGCAACACGACGCTGATCGTCTCGACGCACCGCTTCAGCATGCTGGAGCTCGCCGACCGCCTCATCGTTGTGGATCAAGGCAAGATCGTTGCCGATGGACCGAAGGACCAAGTGATACAGGCGCTGCAGAAAACAAGCGCCTGACGAAGCAGACTCTATTGCATTCAAAGCGTTGGGGCTCGGGAAATGCTTGCCAGGGAAGACCGGCCGCCGCTGTTCGCGTCGGCCTCCATATTCATCATCGGAGCGCTTTTTGCGAGCTCCGTCGCATGGGCGTCTTTTGCAGAGGTCGATGAGATCGCGCGCGGCGACGGCAAGGTCATACCGGCCTCCAAGACCCAGGTCATCCAGGCCAGCGAACCGGGCGTCGTCCAGGAAATTGCCGTGCAAATCGGACAGGTCGTGAAGAAGAACGACCTGATCATCCGCCTCGACAACACGATGAACACGTCCAGCCTCGGCGAGCAGCAGGCCAAGGCGCGCGCCTTGCAGGCGCGTATCGCGCGACTGAAATTCGAGCAGAGCGGCACTATCGAGGGTGCGTTTCCCTGCCCCTCCGAGATCCAGACGGTGGCGCCCGAAATCTGCGACAACGAGCAGAACCTGCTGCTCGCGCGCCGCGGCAATTTTGAAGTAAAGCTTTCGGTTCTGAAGTCGCGCCTCGACCAGCGCGAGAAGGAGCTGGACGAAGCCAATGCCAATGTGGATCGCCTGACCAAGAACCTTGCGGTCAGCGACCAGGAAACGACGCTGGTCGAAGCCATGGTCAAGAAAGGCCTTATGGCGAGGACCGAGCAGCTCCGCGTCGAGCGCGAGCAAACTGAATTGCATGGGCAATTGAACCTCGCCGGCGAGACCATCAAGAAAAGCCAGGCGGCCATCACCGAAGCGCAGTTGCAGGTCGACGAGCTCGGCCTGCAGCTGAAGCAGGAAGCGCTGGGCGACCTGACCCAGGCGCTGGCCGATATTTCGGTCGTCGACGAGACCATTCGCGGCGCTACCGACAAGGTGGCGCGAACCGACATCCGCTCTCCGGTCGATGGCATCGTCAACACGCTCGACGTCAACACCCTCGGCGCCTTCGTGCAACCGGGCGCCGTGGTGGCCGGCATCGTGCCGACCTCCGAGACGCTGCTGGTCGAAGCGCGGGTCTCGCCGCGCGATGTCGCCTTCATCCGGCAGGGCCAGGACGCGTTGATCAAGATAACCGCCTATGACTTCTCGATCTTCGGCGGCATCGCGGGCAAGGTATCCAACATCACCGCCGACAGCCTCGTCGACCAGAAGACGGGCGAGCCCTACTACCAGGTGCGCGTCGCCACCGAGAAGTCGACACTGGCGCGGGACGGCAAGACCTATTCGATCATCCCCGGCATGATCTGTTCGGTCGACATCAAGACCGGACGCAAGACCATCCTCACCTATCTGATGAAGCCGATCAACAAGGCGCGCGAGGAGGCGATGAGTGAGCGATAGCACTATCTCTCCTCCCGTCGCGCGCGAACGGCTGCTGCCGCCATTGGCGACCGAGGATTTCGGGCTGGAGTTCCGCGTCGTGGCGCGTGGCGGCGTACGGCGCGGCATTCGCCTCGAGCGGGCCTTCTGGACCGCGCTGAAGCAGATGGCCGAGAACCGTAAATGCACCATCGGCTCGCTGATCGACGAGATCGCCGAGAGCCATGCCCACACCGGAAACCTGACATCGGCGATCCGGGTGGCCTGCATGCGCGGGCTGGCCGACGAAAATTCGACCCTGCAAAAGCTGGCGTCGATCAAGACGATCAATGCCATCCTTCTCGCCTGCCCTTCGCCGGCTTTCGCGCTGGCATCGTCGAAGAAAATCCTGACCTTCAACGCGCCGTTCCAGCAGCTGGTCCGGCGTCAGTTGCCGGTCACGTCAAACGACGACACGCGCCCGATCTCAAGCTGGCGCTGGATCTCAATGTCGCCGATATCTTCGCGCGGCTCGATGCCAATGGCGAAACACCTGTGGCGACCGGTTTCGTCATCGGCGCGGGCGACCGCCGCTACCGGGGTCAGTTGAGCGCGGTGCGGGCGCCGGTGATCGAGCAGGAACTCCTGATGGCGTTCGTCTTCGGCGGCTAGGGCGTTTCACCGTTTCACGGCGAACCGTTCTATCGCTTTGTTTTCACGCAATTCCGGAAGACCGGCTCCGTTACAGGCCCTCGCCGGGTGCGACCGTCGCAAGGCCGCCCTTGATGTCGGCGACTTGTGCCGCGCCGGCCTTGGCGCCATGGATCCAGGCGCGGTCGGTGCTGAACGAATAGAGCGGCACGTAGTCCGGCAGATCGGTGTCGCGCGAAACGACGTTGCTCAGGCTGTCGAGAATGAACACGCCGCTACCGGTGCTGACCGACAGCACGGCGTGGAAGAAACCGCGCTTGCGATCCTGCAGGACGACAAGCGACATGCTCTGCGCCGGAATGCCGGCACGCAGCAGCGCCGCCATCTTGAGGATGGCGAAATCCTCGCAGTCGCCTGCCCGGTGCTCGAGGATTTCCGAGGGCTTGGCCCAGTAGTCGAGCTTGCCGTATACGACGCTGTCCTTCTTGTAGGCGATGGCGCGGTTTATGCTCGCGTTGACGAAGGACAGCTTGTCGATGAAGCGCTTGTCCTTGGCGACATCGATGATCGCGGCAAAGATGCTGTCTTTGCGATCGCAGGCACTGCCCGCGGTACAGTCGACAATTGCCTTGTAGACCGGCGCCCAGCGCGCCGAGACGGGAAAATTGTTCATCGACAGAGCGACGGAGCCGAACACGCCGGGAATGATCGCCGCCGTCTGGATGGGGTCGATCCCGGCATTGCCTTGCGCCGCCGAAGCGCCGCCTTCCTGATCGATAGCGGCAATGCTGTAACTGTCGAAAGCCATGCCTATCGTGTAGGCGGAGGCAGGCTGCCAAGGCTTAGGCCGCAGCAGCGAAACACCGCCGAGCGCGAAAGGCGTTTCGACCTTCGCCAGCGACATCTCGACAGGGTCGAGGCCGCCCGCAACGGCGCTCGCCGATGACGGTTGCGGCAGGCCGGTGATGCCGATTGCCAGCAGGAGCAGTTTGAGCCCGGTTATCCCCAGGGCAGATTTTTCTTTTGTCATAACGCCCACCTTTGACTGTGGACGCTACCAATCTTGTCTCAAGTTACTGGAAATGAAGGTGGATAAGTTTCATATAAGCGACAACACTTTATTTTCGTAAAATTTTATTCAAATTTATACTTCTGTTTATCATCCGCGAGCGTTGAGCAATGCACAAAAGACCGGAACTCAGGCGTACGTATATCAGGTTATATGTTCGCGGTTTACCACGTGTAAAAAATGCCTGAGCAGACATATTATAATATATGAAAATGCTTGCGGGATGGTTGCAAAGCAGAGGTGGCCCCTGTCTCTTTCCGGGAAATGCCGGAGGGGTTTGGCGATGACGACCAGTAACGAATTGGACACCGTATCGAGTTCTTGGGACGAGCATTCCGTCTCTTATGAACACAACAATTCGCCGACGCAGGCGGGCATCCAGGTTGCCCAGGCTGCCCAGCCGGCGGCCGCCGAGCCGGTACCGGTCGATGTCGGCAGCGGCGCGCCCGTTCAGCCGGCAGCTCCGGCGGCAAAAACAGCGGCAACGAATGCGCCGGCCGCTCCGCACGAATACGTCGCCGACGCCAACCACATCGTCAAACTGCCCGCCAGCATTTCCATCGACAACATCAAGGTCGACGGCCACAATTTGTTGCTCGAACAAGCCGACGGCACCGTCATCGTCATCAAGGACGGCGCCCTCAACGTGCCAACCTTCATCATCGGCGACGTCGAGGTGCCGCGCGTTGCGCTGCTGGCGGCGCTCGAGGCAAGCCATGTCGATGTCGCCTTCGGCGCCGACGGCTCGATTTCGGCCGGATCGGCTTCCGCCCCGGGCAGCGCCGGCGGCAACTTCGAAGTTCCCGCTGGCGGGATCGGCGACGGATTCGGCCTTTCGGCCTTGCTGCCGCCGACGGATCTGGCGTTCGGCCATCCGGAAACCCGCGAACTGTTTCCGGGATTGGTCGAGAAGGATTCAACGATCTCGTTGACAGGTGCTCCTCCGACGCTGAACGTGGACGAAAGTTTCCTGCCGGACGGCTCGCACACCGGCCCCGCCGGCTCGACCACCGACACGCTGAGCTTTGCCGGCATATTCACGGTGGTGCCGGGCAGCGGCACGCCCGCGATCAGCTACGGCCTGAGCGTCACTTCCCAGGGCGAGACGTCGAACCTCATCGACAGCGCCACCGGCGAGGCAGTGGTGCTGGTGCTCAACGGCAACACGGTCGAGGCCCATGTCGGCGATGCCGGTGGCGCGCTGGTCTTCACGATGAGCGTTAACACTGCAACTGGCGTGGTGACGCTGACGCAGGACCGCGCGGTGCATCAGGACGATCTGCCCAATACGCCGGACGATGCCACCAGTCTGGCGTCAAACCTGGTGAAGCTGACCGCAACCGTGACGGATTCCGGCGGCCACACGGCCAGCGCCTCGGCCGACATCGGCGGCAGTGCCAGCTTCCACGACGATGGTCCCACGGCCAACGCCGACGCCAACAGCGTCGCGTCGGGCGGCCATGCCTTGATCAGCGGCAACGTGCTGACGGGTGTTGGCGAGACCGCTCCGGCCGCCGGCACGACGAACGTGGACGTGTTCGGCGCGGACGGCAAGGCCGGCAATGGCGTTGTCGGCGTCACGGCCGGAACGACGGTCGGCGGCATCGACGCCAATGTCGGCAATGCGATCCATGGCCTGTACGGCACGCTGACGCTGGGCTCGGACGGCAGCTACACCTATCAGCGGGACGCCGGCTCGCCGGGCGGGGTGAGCGACACGTTCACCTACACCATCAAGGACGGCGACGGCGATCTGGCGCACACCACGCTGACGATCAACGTCGCGGCAGGGACGCCGCAGATCGGCGCCAACACGCCGGACGCGGGCAGCACGGCCGATATCGTCTACGAGGCGGGTCTGGCCAACGGCTCGGGCGTCGGCCTGACGGCGACGACGACGAGCGGCACGATCGCCTTCACCTCTCCCGACGGGGTGAGTTCGGTGTCGCTGGGCAGCCATGCGCTGTCGAGCGATCCCGCCAATCCGACGTCGTTCACCGACGCGACCGGCACGGTGAGCGCGTGGTATTCCTATGACGGTACCGCCGGCACCGGGACGATCCACTACAGCTACACGCTGCAGCACAACTATCTCGACCCGACCCAGACCCAAGGGCAGAACACCGAGACGCAGCCGACCTTTGCGGTCACGGTGATCGATGCCGACGCGGTGCCGCACACCGCGCAGGGCAGCCTGGTGATCAACGTCGTCGACGATGCGCCGGTGGCCAACACCGACGCCAACAGCGTCGCGTCGGGCAGCCATGCCTTGATCAGCGGCAACGTGCTGACGGGTGTTGGCGAGACCGCTCCGGCCGCCGGCATGACGAACGTGGACGTGTTCGGCGCGGACGGCAAGGCCGGCAATGGCGTTGTCGGCGTCACGGCCGGAACGACGCTCGGCGGCATCGACGCCAATGTCGGCAATGCGATCCATGGCCTGTACGGCACGCTGACGCTGAACTCGGACGGCAGCTACAACTATGTTCGCGACGCGAACACGGCCGGCGGCCACAGCGACGTGTTCACCTACACGATCGAGGACGGCGACGGCGACCTGTCGCACACGACGCTGACGGTCGATATCGCAAAGGGGGATGTCACGCTGGGGACGATCCCGACCGAGGGTTCTGCCGGTGCGATCGTGTACGAGGCGGGGCTGGCGACCGGTTCGTTGCACGACGGTTCGAACGCGACGAGCGGCACGATCGGCTTCACCTCCCAGGATGGCGTGAGCACGGTCTCGCTGGGCGGGAACACGCTGTCGAGCGATCCAGCGCATCCGACAACGTTCACGGACCCGACGACGGGCGGCACGGTGAACGCCTACTACACCTATGACGGCACGCTCAACGGCACGATCCACTATACCTACACGCTGACGGACGCCTATCACAGCACCACGCCGGGGGCGGACCCCGAGGCCACCCCAAGCTTTGATATCGCGGTGACGGATCTGGACAGCCAGACAAAAGCCGGCACCCTGACGATCGACGTGGTCGACGACCATCCGACGGCGGCCCCTGACACCAACAGCCTGATCTCGGGCCAGACGGTGGGGGCCAATGTCGAGAGCAACGACAAGTCGGGCGCCGATGGTTATGCGGCGGGCGGCGGGGTCGTCGGGGTTGCGGCGGGACAGAACACGGCGACGGCGCTGAGCAGCGGCGTGGGTTCGGTGATCCACGGAACCTATGGCGACCTGACGCTGAGCGCGGACGGCAGCTACAGCTATGTGGCCAAGCCCAATGTGGGCGGGGTGGACAACTTCGTCTACACAATCAAGGACGGCGACGGGAACACCTCGACGACGACGCTGGCCATCACGGTCAACGCCTCGGGCCTGGCGGCGACGCCGGACACGGTGACGGTGAACGAGGCGGGTCTGCCGGTGGTCGGTTCGCTGGCGGGCAACGGCTCGAACGTGACGAGCGGTGCAACCCTGGTCGGGCATGCTTCGGGCGGCGTCGGCGCCGACACCTACAGCCTGGTGGGCTCGGGGACGGGCACCCACGGAACGATCGTCCTCAACAGCAACGGGACGTTCACCTACACGCTGACCAGCCCGGTGATCAACGGCTCGTCGAGCGAACTGGCCGACACCTTCACCTACCAGGTGAAGGACAGCGTCGGCAACACGACCACCAACACCATCACCGTCAACGCGCTCGACGACGCGCCTGTGGCGGCCCCTGACACCAACAGCCTGATCTCGGGCCAGACGGTGGGGGCCAATGTCGAGAGCAACGACAAGTCGGGCGCCGATGGTTATGCGGCGGGCGGCGGGGTCGTCGGGGTTGCGGCGGGAACGAACACGGCGACGGCGCTGAGCAGCGGCGTGGGTTCGGTGATCCACGGAACCTATGGCGACCTGACGCTGAGCGCGGACGGCAGCTACAGCTATGTGGCCAAGCCCAATGTGGGCGGGGTGGACAACTTCGTCTACACAATCAAGGACGGCGACGGGAACACCTCGACGACGACGCTGGCCATCACGGTCAACGCCTCGGGTCTGGCGGCGACGCCGGACACGGTGACGGTGAACGAGGCGGGTCTGCCGGTGGTCGGTTCGCTGGCGGGCAACGGCTCGAACGTGACGAGCGGTGCAACCCTGGTCGGGCATGCTTCGGGCGGCGTCGGCGCCGACACCTACAGCCTGGTGGGCTCGGGGACGGGCACCCACGGAACGATCGTCCTCAACAGCAACGGGACGTTCACCTACACGCTGACCAGCCCGGTGATCAACGGCTCGTCGAGCGAACTGGCCGACACCTTCACCTACCAGGTGAAGGACAGCGTCGGCAACACGACCACCAACACCATCACCGTCAACGCGCTCGACGACGCGCCTGTGGCGGCCCCTGACACCAACAGCCTGATCTCGGGCCAGACGGTGGGGGCCAATGTCGAGAGCAACGACAAGTCGGGCGCCGATGGTTATGCGGCGGGCGGCGGTGTCGTCGGGGTTGCGGCGGGAACGAACACGGCGACGGCGCTGAGCACCGGCGTGGGTTCGGTGATCCACGGCACCTATGGCGACCTGACGCTGAGCGCGGACGGCAGCTACAGCTATGTGGCCAAGCCCAATGTGGGCGGGGTGGACAACTTCGTCTACACAATCAAGGACGGCGACGGGAACACCTCGACGACGACGCTGGCCATCACGGTCAACGCCTCGGGCCTGGCGGCGACGCCGGACACGGTGACGGTGAACGAGGCGGGTCTGCCGGTGGTCGGTTCGCTGGCGGGCAACGGTTCGAACGTGACGAGCGGTGCAACCCTGGTCGGACATGCTTCGGGCGGGGTCGGCGCCGACACCTACAGCCTGGTGGGCTCGGGGACGGGCACCCACGGCACGATCATCCTCAACAGCAACGGGACGTTCACCTACACGCTGACCAGCCCGGTGATCAACGGCTCGTCGAGCGAACTGGCCGACACCTTCACCTACCAGGTGAAGGACAGCGTCGGCAACACGACCACCAACACCATCACCGTCAACGCGCTCGACGACGCGCCTGTGGCGGCCCCTGACACCAACAGCCTGATCTCGGGCCAGACGGTGGGGGCCAATGTCGAGAGCAACGACAAGTCGGGCGCCGATGGTTATGCGGCGGGCGGCGGGGTCGTCGGGGTTGCGGCGGGACAGAACACGGCGACGGCGCTGAGCAGCGGCGTGGGTTCGGTGATCCACGGAACCTATGGCGACCTGACGCTGAGCGCGGACGGCAGCTACAGCTATGTGGCCAAGCCCAATGTGGGCGGGGTGGACAACTTCGTCTACACAATCAAGGACGGCGACGGGAACACCTCGACGACGACGCTGGCCATCACGGTCAACGCCTCGGGCCTGGCGGCGACGCCGGACACGGTGACGGTGAACGAGGCGGGTCTGCCGGTGGTCGGTTCGCTGGCGGGCAACGGCTCGAACGTGACGAGCGGTGCAACCCTGGTCGGGCATGCTTCGGGCGGCGTCGGCGCCGACACCTACAGCCTGGTGGGCTCGGGGACGGGCACCCACGGAACGATCGTCCTCAACAGCAACGGGACGTTCACCTACACGCTGACCAGCCCGGTGATCAACGGCTCGTCGAGCGAACTGGCCGACACCTTCACCTACCAGGTGAAGGACAGCGTCGGCAACACGACCACCAACACCATCACCGTCAACGCGCTCGACGACGCGCCTGTGGCGGCCCCTGACACCAACAGCCTGATCTCGGGCCAGACGGTGGGGGCCAATGTCGAGAGCAACGACAAGTCGGGCGCCGATGGTTATGCGGCGGGCGGCGGTGTCGTCGGGGTTGCGGCGGGAACGAACACGGCGACGGCGCTGAGCACCGGCGTGGGTTCGGTGATCCACGGCACCTATGGCGACCTGACGCTGAGCGCGGACGGCAGCTACAGCTATGTGGCCAAGCCCAATGTGGGCGGGGTGGACAACTTCGTCTACACAATCAAGGACGGCGACGGGAACACCTCGACGACGACGCTGGCCATCACGGTCAACGCCTCGGGCCTGGCGGCGACGCCGGACACGGTGACGGTGAACGAGGCGGGTCTGCCGGTGGTCGGTTCGCTGGCGGGCAACGGTTCGAACGTGACGAGCGGTGCAACCCTGGTCGGACATGCTTCGGGCGGGGTCGGCGCCGACACCTACAGCCTGGTGGGCTCGGGGACGGGCACCCACGGCACGATCATCCTCAACAGCAACGGGACGTTCACCTACACGCTGACCAGCCCGGTGATCAACGGCTCGTCGAGCGAACTGGCCGACACCTTCACCTACCAGGTGAAGGACAGCGTCGGCAACACGACCACCAACACCATCACCGTCAACGCGCTCGACGACGCGCCTGTGGCGGCCCCTGACACCAACAGCCTGATCTCGGGCCAGACGGTGGGGGCCAATGTCGAGAGCAACGACAAGTCGGGCGCCGATGGTTATGCGGCGGGCGGCGGTGTCGTCGGGGTTGCGGCGGGAACGAACACGGCGACGGCGCTGAGCACCGGCGTGGGTTCGGTGATCCACGGAACCTATGGCGACCTGACGCTGAGCGCGGACGGCAGCTACAGCTATGTGGCCAAGCCCAATGTGGGCGGGGTGGACAACTTCGTCTACACAATCAAGGACGGCGACGGGAACACCTCGACGACGACGCTGGCCATCACGGTCAACGCCTCGGGCCTGGCGGCGACGCCGGACACGGTGACGGTGAACGAGGCGGGTCTGCCGGTGGTCGGTTCGCTGGCGGGCAACGGTTCGAACGTGACGAGCGGGGCAACCCTGGTCGGGCATGCTTCGGGCGGCGTCGGCGCCGACACCTACAGCCTGGTGGGCTCGGGGACGGGCACCCACGGAACGATCGTCCTCAACAGCAACGGGACGTTCACCTACACGCTGACCAGCCCGGTGATCAACGGCTCGTCGAGCGAACTGGCCGACACCTTCACCTACCAGGTGAAGGACAGCGTCGGCAACACGACCACCAACACCATCACCGTCAACGCGCTCGACGACGCGCCTGTGGCGGCCCCTGACACCAACAGCCTGATCTCGGGCCAGACGGTGGGGGCCAATGTCGAGAGCAACGACAAGTCGGGCGCCGATGGTTATGCGGCGGGCGGCGGTGTCGTCGGGGTTGCGGCGGGAACGAACACGGCGACGGCGCTGAGCAGCGGCGTGGGTTCGGTGATCCACGGCACCTATGGCGACCTGACGCTGAGCGCGGACGGCAGCTACAGCTATGTGGCCAAGCCCAATGTGGGCGGGGTGGACAACTTCGTCTACACAATCAAGGACGGCGACGGGAACACCTCGACGACGACGCTGGCCATCACGGTCAACGCCTCGGGCCTGGCGGCGACGCCGGACACGGTGACGGTGAACGAGGCGGGTCTGCCGGTGGTCGGTTCGCTGGCGGGCAACGGTTCGAACGTGACGAGCGGTGCAACCCTGGTCGGACATGCTTCGGGCGGGGTCGGCGCCGACACCTACAGCCTGGTGGGCTCGGGGACGGGCACCCACGGCACGATCATCCTCAACAGCAACGGGACGTTCACCTACACGCTGACCAGCCCGGTGATCAACGGCTCGTCGAGCGAACTGGCCGACACCTTCACCTACCAGGTGAAGGACAGCGTCGGCAACACGACCACCAACACCATCACCGTCAACGCGCTCGACGACGTTCCCCAGATCCTCTCCATTCAAAGCGCCGTCATGCCAAACGTGAGCAATACCGACGCCCACGGTTCATGGCAGCCTATCTTCGGCGCGGACGGCCCCAGTGCGGCGACCGCGATCGGGATCGCCATGGGCACCGCGCCCGCTGGCGAGACTTATGCGTTCAGCAATAATGTGGGGACCAGCGCAACCAGCGAGCAAATCAACAAGGTCACGGTCACTCCGACCACGGGGGCGGCCTACACATTCTACGAGTACACGCATTACGACGCGACAACCCACAGCTCGGAAATGTTCGCGTATCAGACGCTGGCGGGCGCGCAGTCGGGACTGGCAAGTGATCAGTTTTTCACACTTACGATGGCGACGGATGGCACATACGATTTCCATCTCGCATCGAACCAGCTGCAAGCCTCGGCAAGCACTGATCTGACGAGCATCTCGGCTGGTCATAGCGGCTGGGCTGAAGTCAACGGGACAACCTCCAGCACTGGCAGCGGCACCCCGCCGTCCGGCTACGACGTTCTGATCCAGGGGGGCACCAATTATATACCGGCATCCGACACGTTTACGCTGGGATATGTGAATTCAAACAATCACAGCTTTGGGGTAAATAATGCCAACTTTGACAACGGCGAGGTTGTTGGTTTCAAGTTCGGCACAGCACAAATTTACGCGTCGTTTGGCGTCTATTCGCCGACATCAACCGACAGCTTCCAGGTTTATATCTGGGATTCCTCGCATACACACTCTTTGACCGAGACGCTGACGGGGAATGCCGCAACTTTCATAGTCGACGCGGCCCACTGGACTGGAACTGGCGCCACGGCAGCATTCAATAGCTTTGTCGCGACGTATGGTGGTTTCTCAGAGATGGACGTTGTAAACACCGGGACCACGGTTGGCCTCACATCCGTCAGCTATAACGAGAAAGTGACGGTGACCGATACAAGCCTGACCTTCGCTCCAACTATCACCGATGGCGATGGCGATATAGCCTCGAGCGCAAGCAATCTCTCGGTATCCCTCGTCGGCACCCACACCGCTCCCGGATACCAACTGTCGGGGACGAACGACGTTTTTGCCGCAAGCGCGAACGGGCACGACACTTTTACGGGGAACGGAACCAACGACACGGTGGACTTCTCAAACGCGGCGGGTTCCGTCCAGGTCAATCTCTTGACGCACATTTACGGCGGAGCAGCGACCGGTGACACGTTGACGGGGATAGAGAACCTGATCGGCTCCTCGCATGATGGTGACATTCTGGTTGGCGATGCCAATGCCAATACCCTGATCGCCGGCAGCGGCCAGACCAACATGACCGGTGGCGCCGGCGCAGATACCTTCGTCATCAATGCCGCTACGTGGACCCACGTGGGAATCCATGACCTGATCGCAGATTATCACTCCGGTGAGGGGGACATTGTCGATTTGAGCAAAGTCCTGGATGCCGTTTTCGGCGGCAGCCAGACTCAGACGCAGGCACTCGGTAGCCTCAGCGCGACCAACGACGGGACAAACATCCACATCGACGTCACCCACGGCGGCTCGACTGTCGAAGTGGCAACTTTGACGGCCTACTCGGGCATCTCCCATACAATCAATATTGTATATGACGACGCGCATCACGCAGCGAGTGTGGCTGTGCCATAAGATGCATGCGCGGCGATCAATCAGTTTCGCCGAAGGGAAACAAATATCCCTTCGGCGAAACCTGATCTAAGAATGTGTGAAGCTGTGCCTCTGGTTGCCTGACCGTTTGGCTGAAGCAGACGACGGGATAGGCGGCCCAGACAGATGCGGGCACCGTCCCTTACGACGATGACTGTGGCTTAAGTGGCACAGTACGCAACTGTGCTCCATGCTATGTATTAGCGAGGCATAAAATTGAAGTTTGGAGAGGGACTTAAATGAAGCGTTGTGCAAGATTGCTGGCTTCGGCCGCGGCGCTGTTGCTGGCCGGATCGACGGGCTTCGCAGCCGACATTATCGGGGGACCGGTGGCCGACTATTGCCGAACCGCCGGCACATCCAACCTGGTGCTGAACGACAACATCGTCGACCTCAAGGCCCAGGTGGTGAAACTGATGGACGAGTCGGTCGCCGTCGCCAACAGCTCGGAATGGATCAATTCGTCCCGGCCCGCCTTCGTCTGGGCCTCGGAGGCCAAGGTTGCCTGCGGCATGGCCTACGGCTACCTGAAGACGAACTACAAAGACGAAGATACGCTCAACAAGTGCGAGTGCTTCCACGATCGCATGGTCGAGTACATGCAGTAAGCGCAATATGAAGCCGTCGGCTGGCTGGGCATGACAGCCGATGGAAGACTGGTCGAGGCCACTCACCGGCACCTTCAGCATCCGGTCTCGAAAGACGGCGAGGCAAGTCTGGAGCATTTCACCGTTTCATAGAAACGGCGAACTGCTCTAACTCTTGTTTTGACGCAATTCCGCACGGAAACCGTTTACACTTTTCCTGCAATTGCTTTAGCGTAAGATGAAGTGACGATCAGACCGGGAGATACCCGGCTGGGATATGGGGTTGGGGATATCCATGGTGGATGGCCGGCAGGTCCACGGTTCGTGGACGTGGGCGATCGCCCTCACGATCGGGGCGATCGTGTCGGGATGCCAGTCGAAAAGCAGCGTTTCCGACACGCTCGACCCGGCCGCGATCGCGGCAACATCGGCGCCGGCCGGCAGTGCGGCAACCGCGCCAGGCGGCGCTGTGGCAACCGCGCCGGCCAAAGGCGCTCAATCACTCGGCGCCGGCCCGACCAAGATCACCATGCTGCTGCCATTGTCGGCCCCGGGGATCGCCGGGGAAACCGGCAGGAAGATGCTCGATGGCGCCAAGCTGGCGATGGCCGATCTCGGCGACAAATTGCTGACGCTCACGGTGGAAGACACCAAAGGCGATAGCGCATTTGCCAGTGAGCTGGCGGTGAAGGCGATCACCACGGACGCGAAGGCCGTCATCGGCCCGGTCGAGCTGCCGTCAGCCCAGCACCTTGCCAAGCTGTCGGGATCGAACCATCCGCCGGTGCTGGCGCTGGCTGACGATTTCGCCGGCGCTCCGGGTGTCTATGCGGTGCGCCTCAGCGAAGCGGACAGTGCGGCAGCCGGAGCCGCTGGCCTGGCGGCGAAGGGCCGCAAGAAATTCGTTTTGCTGGTCGCGGCCGGTCCGGACGCCGCCGCTGTCGAAAAAAGAGTGACCAACGGCCTCAGCATCTATGGCGCGGCGCTTGCGGTCACCATCCCTTACTCGGCAAGCGACGGCGGCACCAAGGTGGTCAACGACATGCAGGCGGTCGTCGATGCTCCCGACGCGGTCATCATCGCCAGCGGCGGCGCCAGCCCCTCGGCTATACTCGATGCGTTGAAGTCGAAGGGGATTCCGGGAAAAGCGACCGCGGTGGTGGGGACCAACCGCTGGCTGGAACGCCCGCTCGAACCGGGGTTCGAAGGCGCCTACATCGCCACGCTTGACGCAAGTGAAGCCGGCCCGATCGCCGACCGCTTCAAGTCGACCTACAATTATCCGGCCGACGCCAATGTCGCCTACGCCTATGATATGGTTGCGCTGACCGCCGGGATTGCCAGCTCGGTCGGGCCTGACGGCTTCAGCAATCGGGTCCTCGAGAACCGGAGCGGATTTCGCGGATCGACAGGTCTGTTTCGGTTTCGAACGGATGGGGCCAGTGAACGATCGATGCCGTTTTATCAGGTCCAGAAAGGTGCGCTCAAACTGGTTGAGAAGTCGACGTCAGGTTACTGACCGGGCCTCGGGCTCTCGCTTGGACTGATGGTCTTTCTGGCCCGCAGCCAACTCGCGGTAGCGCTCGCAGGCGTCCTGCTCCTGGCCGGCGCGCTGCTGATCGTCCGGGCAAGGGGTTCGCTTTCCGTCGACGAGTCCACGCCGACGCCACCATCCAACGAGGTTCATCAGCCCGACCGGCCGATTATGCTCGCAATCCCCGCGCAACGACGCTCGCCGGCGCGCACGATTGCCCAGGATCTTATCGCGCCGCCGCAGCTCGATACTGACCAGCTCGAACGGGTCGAGGCTCGCCCGCCGCTCGGCGATCTCGGCCTGGCCGTGCCTTTGAAAACGCCAATGCCGCAGGATTGGCGGGAGGTCCTGCTCTACCGTCCGATCGCCACATCATCCGTGACCTTCGAAGCAATGGGGCGCAGTCTCGCGATCAGCGGGGTCCGGGGCGTCGACCCGGACAAGATCTGTTCATTCCACGATGTCGCATGGCCCTGCGGGCAGCGTGCGCGCGCCGCGTTCAATTCATGGCTGCGCGGGCGAGCGCTGAACTGCTTCGTACCGCCTGACACCGAGCGCTTTGCCATCGCCGCGCCCTGCAGACTGGGCAGACAGGACGCCGGCGCCTGGCTCGTTTCCAACGGCTGGGCGACGGCGCTGCCGAGCGGCATCTACGCCAAGGCCGAGGCCGTGGCCAAGGGCGCGCAAATGGGTATTTTCGGCCCGCCCCAATAGCCGCATTGGCCCAAACCGGCGCGCCTTGCAGGAAGCGGACGAGCTTGCGACTAGGCTTGACTGCAGCTGGCAGCTATGCGCGCGGTCACAAAAGCTGCGATCTTGTCCAGCGCCTTGTCCGCTGCCGACAGGTGGCCGACGCCGGACAGAAAGCCGTGCGGCATGCCGTTCCAAACGTCGAGCGTGGCATCGACCTCGGCCGCAACGGCCTGCTCGAAATAGCGTGTGGCGTCATCAAGAAGCATCTCGTCGTCGCCGACATGTAGGCGCACCGGAGGAAGACCCACCATGCTCCCGTATAATGGCGAAGCCAGGGGATCGGATGGGTCGTGACCAGCAAGGTAAGAGCGGACCAGTTCAACAACCTGGAGCCGCGTGAAATATGGGTCGGCGGTCGCACGGCTCTCCCAGGATGCCCCCGAGAGCGTCAGGTCCGTCACCGGCGACAACACGACCGCTCCGACTGGCTTGTCGGTATCGGTGGAGGAGCGGCCCGCAAGGATTGAGAGCAGCGAGAGCGCGAGATTGCCTCCCGCTGAGTCGCCGAGAATGACGATACGCTGAGCGCCTCCTGCGACAAGGCCATCATAAGCGGCTTGAACGTCATCCAATCCGGCCGGAAAGGGATGTTCGGGGGCCAGCCGGTAATCGGGAATGAAGGCTTGCGTTTTGGCACGCGCGGCTATGTGGCCCACCAGGTGGCGGAACGCCTTCGCGGTGCCCCAGTTGAACCAGCCGCCGTGGCAATGCAGGAGCGCCTGCCCGGCCGCGGCGTCGCTCGGCATGCACCACCAACCCGAGACGCCGCCCACGGTATCGGATCGATAGGTGACAGCCTCTGGCGCGCCGATGTTGCTCATGATGGCGTCGAAAGTGCCGCGAGCGCCGACGCCCTGCATTCGACCCTTATTTGGCACGGCGAGGCCGCGCAATGTCGCCATGACGGCAGCGTCCTCAGCGGTTAGCGGGTGGGTTGTAATCCGCGGCCGGGGCCGAGCCGGGTTTTGTACGGTTGCCGATTTCATGACTTTCTCCATTGCGTTTAATTAACGAAACGTACCGTAATTATAAGTCGCGGTCAATTGCGCTGACGTGCCGTTCTGTTAATTTGGCTCGATGTCCAAAATCCCCGTTTCAACACCCCGCTCCGGTCGACCCCGCAGCGATGCGGCCGAAGCACACTCGGTGATCATGGATGCTGTCTACGAGCTGCTGCAGGAGAGCTCCGCTCGCGACCTGACCATGGAAGCCATCGCCAAGCGCGCCGGGGTCGGCAAACCCACGCTCTACAAATGGTGGCCGAACAAGGCCGCATTGATCATGGCGATGTTTCACGAGCGCGTTTCGGTTAAACTGGACGCGGTAGAAGCCGTGACCGCGGAGGCGGCCCTCCGTGGCAGGGTGCGGATCCTGATCGGCGAGTTCAACGGCCTGTTCGGCAAGTTCTTCGCGGACCTTATTGCAGAGGGCCAAAACGACCCCGCGGTCCTAAGAGAGCTCTATGACAAGCACATTGCGGAACGGCGCGCATCGGCGGCCGCCGATGTCGAACGCGGCAAGGCAACGGGCGAATTTGCAACCGGCACTGATCCGATCTTGCTGATCGATGCTCTCTTCGGCGCGATCTATCTTCGCCTGCTGCTGAGGTTCGCTCCACTCACAGAAGGATATGGCAACGACCTTGTCGATCAGATCTTGCGTGGAGTACGACCAAAGGATGGCACGACTTGATGACGCAAGGGCGCAGAAGGCAAGTCAGGGGCGGGCGCCGTCAGTAATCGTAGATCGCCATCGGCCGGAAGTTCAGCACGCAGCCCTTCAAACGAAGCGCCGACGCCGCTTCAAGCGACCGCAGCTCGGCCTCCGACCGGATTGCGCAGGCGTCGCCGGCGACCTGCCGGGCGTCAGTCGCGCGCTATGGACAGCCCCATAAGAAGCGGGGCGTACGCGGCGAGCCTGCGGGATACGAACTCCGTGAAGAGGCGCACGCGCTTCGTCTTGCGTGTCTCCCCCTGTGTGAGAAGCCAGAGCGTTCCGTACATGTGCAGGTCGGCGCCCGGCACCCTCACCAGCAAGGGGTCGGCATCTCCGACGAAGCACGGCAGCGTCGTGATCCCGAGCCCTTGTCGCACAGCAACGATCTGTGCCTCGGCGTCCGTGACCCTGAACGGAACCCCCGTGGTGCGGACCTCACCCTCGCTGGCCCAATCCGGAATTCCATGCACGCTTATGACGATCCACCGGATGGGATCGGGCGCGCCCGCACGCCATGCGGCCAGCCGATCGCGGGACATGTAGACGCCGCCGAACAGCTCCGGTCCCTTCAGGCCGTGAAGATTGAGCGGCAGGGTTTTGCGGTCGTAGACGACGCGGATCGCCACGTCGGCCTCTCGGTTGGTCAGATTTGCCAGCTCGCCGGACGACAGGATTTCCATCTCGATATCGGGATGCAGACGCGTGAAATCGGCGAAGTCCGGCATGAGCAGGTGTGTCGCGAGGGGCGGTGCCAGCGTCACGCGCAGAAGCCCGCGCACGCTCTGGTCGCGGCCGTAGACGCGCGTCTCAAGCTGGTGCGACGACGCTTCCATCTGCTCCGCAAGCTCGAGGACCTCCTCGCCCGCAGCCGTCAGGCGGTAGCCCGAAGGCAGCTTTTCGAACATCCGCACCCCGAGGCGTTCCTCGAGCTGGGCGATGCGCCGCAGCACGGTCGAGTGGTTCACACTGAGCCGCTCGCCGGCAGCGCGCACCGAGCCTCCGCGCGCCACGGCCAAAAAATAGCGAATGTCATCCCAGTCGATCATGGTGCAATGCGGCACCGCAAGGTGCGCTTTCGAAGCCTGTGCCCAACACATCGAACAGCATCTCGCATGTGGGTTGCGCGGGGCGATCATCATAGCCCACGCCGATAAGCACGGTCCAATCCTGAATCGGGGACACCGATCGTCGCGGCTGGCGCCAGTCGTCAACCGGATCGATTTTGCACCACCGATGTGCGCGCTTCCGCACTCAAAGGCTGACGCCGGCGGACTTATCTCCGGGATCTCGGGGTTCTTCCCGAACGACCAAAGGCAGAGCCCGAAAGGAAAAGTCATGGGAAAGCTGGACGGTAAGGTTGCAGTCATCACGGGCGGCGCTACCGGCATCGGCCGCGCCGCGGCGAAACGCTTCATCGACGAGGGCGCCTTCGTCTTCATCTTCGGCCGCCGGCAGGAAGCGCTGGACGCCGCCGTGGCCGAGCTTGGGCTCAATGCCCGCGCGGTGACGGGCTCGGTCTCGGATGAGGCCGACCTCGACCGGCTGTACGCGGCGGTGAAGGCCGAGCGCGGAACCCTCGACATCGTCTTCGCCAATGCCGGGGCGGGAAGCCAGGGCCGGCTCGGCGAGATCACCGCCGAACACATCGACGAAACCTTCGACACCAATGTGAAGGGTACGATCTTCACGGTCCAGAAGGCGCTGCCGCTGATGGGCAAGGGCGGCTCGATCATCCTGACCGGATCGAGCGCCGGCACCACGGGCGCCCCGGCAATGAGCGCCTACAGCGCGAGCAAGGCGGCAGTGCGCAACCTCGCGCGGACCTGGGCCGAGGACCTGAAGGGCACCGGCATCCGGGTAAACGTGCTGTCGCCCGGGGCGACCGCGACCGAACTCGCGAAGGAGGCGCTTGGCGAGGAGGGCCAGAAGGTCTTCGCCGCGATGACGCCGCTCCAGCGCATGGCCGATCCGGCGGAGATCGGGGCCGTGGCCGCCTTTCTCGCGTCGTCTGACAGCAGCTTCATGACCGCCAGCGAGGTCGCCGTCGACGGTGGCCTGGCGCAAGTCTGATCCCGGCGCGGTCCCGCGCCTCGCGTGCGTACAACGAAAGGAAAACGACTATGAAAAAACTCGAAGGTAAGATCGCTGTCATCACGGGCGGAAGCAGCGGGATTGGGTTGGCCACAGCCAAACGCTTCGTCGAAGAAGGTGCGCACGTCGTGATCACCGGGCGAAGAGAGAAAGAGCTGAGGGAGGCTGCGGGCTTCATCGCGAGAAACGTTACGACCGTCGTCGGCGACGTCTCGCACTTGGAAGATCTGGACCGGCTTTATGCTGTCGTGAAAGAGAAACATGGTCACATCGACATTGTCTTCGCGAACGCGGGCGCTGGGACAATCGCACCGCTCACGGCCGCTACCGAGGCCCATTTTGACCAGACCTTCGATGTGAACGTGAAGGGTCTGTTCTTTACGGTGCAGAAGGCCCTTCCTCTCTTCAAAGACGGCGGTTCGATTATCCTGAACTCTTCAGTGTCGAACGTGTTGGGGGTTCCTGGGTTTAGCACCTATGCCGCGAGTAAGGCTGCTGTGCGCAACTTTGCGCGCGCTTGGACACTGGAGCTGAAAGACCGCAAAATCCGCGTGAATACGATGAGCCCCGGGCCAATCGAGACCCCCGCCTTAGAGACAACGACGGGCCTTACCCGTGAGCAAGCCGAGCAAGCGGCCGCTCAATTTGCTTCACAGATCCCAATGGGTCGCAGGGGAAAGCCCGAGGAAATCGCGGCTGCCGTCACCTTCCTCGCCTCCGATGAAAGTTCTTACATCACCGGCGTGGATCTGGCGGTCGATGGAGGCATGGCGCAGGTCTGACCCGGCATCAACACGAGATCGGAGAAACATTATGAGCTATTCAATTATCGGCTTCGGCAATATCGGCCAGGCTCTCGCCAAGGCGTTTGCCCGCAAGAACATGGACGTGACCGTCGCGAGCCGCCGGCCGCCCGAGGCATTGGCGCCGCAGGCCCGGGCGATCGGACCCACGGTCGTCGCCAAGTCGCTGCGGGATGCGCTCGAGGCCGACACGATCATCTTGGCGGTCCCGTTCTGGGAGCATCGCGAGGTCGCGAAGGCGCTGCCGAACTGGGAAGGCAAGACGGCCATCGACGCGATGAACACGTTTGGAGTTCTCCCCGAAGAGCTGGACGGTCTCCCGTCCTCCGCCTTCGTCGCGAAGGCGTTCACCGGCGCCAAGCTCGTGAAAGGTTTCAATCACCTGATTGCGGCCACACTGGCTGCCGATCCGGTCGTCGAGGGCGGCCATCGGGTCGTCTTTCTGTCGAGCGACGACGAGGACGCGATCGCTCCCGTGGCGGCCTTGGCCAAGCAGCTCGGGTTTGCACCCGTCAAGCTGGGAAAGCTCAACGAGGGTGGCGCGCTGGTGCACGCACGCGGCCGCATTTGGGGCCAGTTGATCTTCCAGGATTTGTTCAAGAAGGAGCAGTGATCGATGTACGACCATGTGAGTTGGCCTGGGCCATATGATCCGAAGACGTCGGCCATCTACGCACTCAACGACATTGACGTGAAGGCGCCGCCTGAAGTGGTCTGGAAGCTGCTCGTCGAAGCCGAGAATTGGTCGAGCTACTTTCCCGCCGAAGACCAGGTCAAGATCCTGACCGGTGAGCGGGAACTGGCGCTTGAAACCAGATACAGCCGGGTGACGGTTGGATTCCCGATGAGCCTGGTCGTGACGGAGTGCGAGCCCTTCCGCAGGCTCGCGTGGGCGACAACAGTCGATGGCGACGAGACCGGCTCGAGCGCGTACCACGGCTGGGTCATCACTCCTACAGCCGATGGCTGCCATGTGCTGACCGAAGAAACGCAGCAGGGGCCCTGGTTCCTCGAGGAGCTCGGGCGAAAGCGTCCCGGCGCGCTTTACCGCTATCACCAGGAATGGGTCGAAAGCCTCGCCCGCGCTGCGGAGGCGGAAGTCGCGAACAAGGCGGATCTAGCCTGGATCGGCGGATGATCACCACCTACCATTGGAGATGAATGATATGAATATTGAACTCAGGGGCCGCAAGGCGATTGTCACCGGATCGACCGCCGGTATCGGCCGCGCGACGGCGGAGGGGCTGGCCCGTGCCGGTGCATCGGTCGTCGTCAACGGCCGTGGGAATACCCGGGTCGACGAGGCGGTGCGGCAGATGCGGCAGGCCTTTCCCGGAAGCGACATCTCGGGTATCGCCGCCGATCTTGCGACAGCCGAGGGTGCCGAGGCCTTGATCGCGCTGGCGCCGGACGCCGATATCCTTGTGAACAACGTTGGTACTGCTCACATCCGGGGCTACAATGGCGTTGAGGACATCGCGAAGATCCCCGACGAGGACTGGCTCGGCCTCTTCCAGTTGAACGTAATGAGTGGCGTGCGCGTGACCCGTCATTACCTGCCGCGGATGGTGGCGAAAGGCTGGGGCCGTGTCGTGTTTGTAAGTAGCGAGTCCGCGGTCAACATCCCTAAGGAAATGCTTGACTACGGCATGACCAAGACAGCTCAACTCGCGATCTCGCGCGGGCTTGCCGAGGCGGTCGCGGGCACGGGCGTCACTGTCAACGCCGTCTTGCCGGGACCTACCCGCTCTGAGATCCTGGGCGACTTCATGGCGAAGCAGGCCGACGCAAACGGGATCACGCAGCAAGAAGCCGAGCAGGGCTTCCTGAAGGCGATGCGTCCAACCACCCTCATCCAACGCTTCGCGACTACCGATGAGGTGGCCAACATGATCATCTATGCATGCTCGGAGCAGTCTTCGGCGACAACTGGCGCGGCTTTACGGGTGGATGGCGGCGTAGTCCGTTTCGTCGCGTAGCTGCCGGGACGATTATGGCGCCGACCAGCAGACGGTCGACGCCAGCGGCTGAGCGTCCCTTGAGTTTCTCCTGCCCGGTGTCTTCAGGCCGAATACTGGCCGTGACCTTCACCGGTTTTTGGAAGCTATTCGAACGTATAAGTGAACCCATCCGCCGAAGTGCCGACGGTGACCTTCGTCATCTTTTGGCCCTCCAGCGAGCGATTGAGCACGCCACGGCTCAGTTCCGGCAGCAACGTGTTGGTGAGGATGGCGTCTATCATGCGCCCGCCGGACTCGATCTCGTTGCAGCGCGCCTTGACCAGATCCATGACGCCATCGCCGATCACCAGTTCCGCGTCGTTGCTTGCGCGCAGCCGGCGCGCGATCTTGGCGAACTGATGGCGCGTGATCGCTTCGATCATCGCATCCGACAGCGGATAATAGGGGATGGTCACCACGCGGCCGAGGAAGGCCGCCGGAAAGACCTTGAGCAATGGGCTGCGCAGGGCGGTGTCCAGATCGTCGATGCCGGTGCGCACGGTGCCGTTCCTGGTGCGGTCCATGATGACCTCGGAGCCGACATTGGAGGTAAGCAGGATCAGCGTGTTCTTGAAATCGATCCGCCGGCCCTCGCTGTCGTCCATCATGCCTTTGTCGAAGACCTGGAAGAAGATCTCGTGCACGTCGGGGTGCGCCTTCTCGACCTCGTCGAGCAAGATTACCGAATAGGGTTTGCGCCGCACGGCCTCGGTCAAAATGCCGCCCTTGCCGTAGCCGACATAGCCGGGCGGCGCGCCCTTCAGCGTCGATACGGTGTGCGCTTCCTGGAATTCGGACATGTTGATCGAGATCAGGTTCTGCTCGCCACCATAGAGCGTTTCGGCCAGCGCCAAGGCTGTCTCGGTCTTGCCGACCCCGGAGGGACCGCAAAGCAGGAACACACCGACCGGCTTTTCCGGCGCGCCAAGGCCGGCGCGGCTGGTCTGCACGCGTCTCGCGATCATCTCCATCGCATGGTCCTGGCCGACCACGCGCTCAGACAAGGTAGCGGCGAGCTTGAGGGCTTTCTCGGTCTGGCTGGAGAGCATCCGCCCTGTCGGGATGCCGGTCCAGTCCTGCACCACGGTGGCGATGGCGTTGCGATCGACCGACGGCAGGATCAACGGGGTCTCGCCCTGCGCCTCGGCAAGTTCCGCCATCAATTCGCGCAGTCGCGCCAGATCGGCAGTCGCTTCATCCGCCGGCTCTGCGGACGTTGCCTCGGCCTTCGCCACATCAGCCTTGGCCCCTTTGACCTTCGACGCCTTGGTTTTCTGAGGCTTGGTCTCAGCGGCTTTGCTTTCGTCCGCCTTTTTCTCAGGCGTTTTAACGGCCGCGGCCGCGTTCTCCATTTCGACAGCGGCCTCCTCGGCTGCCGCCTCGTCGAGCGGAACGCCCTCGCCACGCAATTTTGCGCGTAAGTCCAGGATCTCGGCCACCAGCGCTTTTTCCCGATCCCAGCGCGCCTGGGCGGCCGCCAAAGTGGTCTCGGTTTCCGCCAATCCAGCGTCCACGCGAGCCTGCCGGTCGGCAACGTCGATGCCGATCGCCGCCTCGCGGCCGATAATGCCGTTCTCCACTTCCAGCGCCTGGCGGCGGCGCAGGATATCCTCGACCTCGGCCGGCGTCGCGTGCTGCGAGACGGCAACGCGGGCGCAGGCGGTGTCGAGGAGGCTGACCGCCTTGTCCGGCAATTGCCTTGCCGGGATATAGCGATGCGAAAGCGAAACCGAGGCCTCGATCGCCTCGTCGAGGATCTGGACCTTGTGGTGCTGCTCGAGGACGCCGGCGACGCCGCGCAGCATCAGGACGGCCACCGCTTCCGATGGCTCGTCGATCTTGACCACCTGGAAGCGGCGGGTCAGCGCCGGATCCTTCTCGATATGCTGCTTGTATTCGGCCCAGGTCGTGGCGGCGATGGTGCGCAACTCACCGCGCGCCAGCGCGGGCTTCAGGAGATTGGCCGCGTCTCCGGTCCCCGCGGCTCCCCCGGCGCCGATCAGCGTGTGCGCCTCGTCGATGAACAGGATGATCGGCACCTCGGACGACTGGACTTCGTCGATGACCGCCTTCAGCCGCTTCTCGAACTCGCCCTTGACGCTGGCGCCCGCCTGCATCAGCCCGACATCGAGCATGCGCACGGAAACGTTCTGAAGTGTCGGCGGCACGTCGCCCTGGGCAATGCGCAGCGCGAAGCCCTCGACCACGGCCGTTTTGCCGACGCCCGCCTCGCCGGTCAGGATCGGGTTGTTTTGCCGGCGTCGCATCAGGATATCGACGATCTGGCGGATTTCGGGATCGCGGCCGACCACCGGATCGATCTTGCCATCGCGGGCGCGTTGGGTGAGATCGGTGGCGTATTTGGCGAGCGCCGAATCCCCGCCCGGGCCACGTCTCATCGGTGGTTCGGCGGCTGTGGCGGGAGGCGAGCCGGCTTCGAGCGAGCCTTCAGTGACATCGGCGAAACGGGAAATGACCCCATCCGCATCGATCTTGTCGAATTCGGCGCTGATCTTCGACACCAGGCCTTCCAGCACCGGTGTCTTCAGGCAGGCGAGCAGGATATGGGCGCTGCGCACCTCCTCGACACCGAACTCCAATGTGGCCAGGTTCCAGCCTTCCTGGATGGCGTGGAAGATGTGGTCGGAGAATTCTTCGACCGAAGTCGCGCCATAGGGCAGCTTGTCGATGGCCCGCGTCATGTCCGCCGTCAACCGGCTGGCATCGATGCCGGCGTCGGCAAGGATCATCTGCACGTCCGAGCGTTCCGACAGCACCAGTTGCTGGACGAAATGGACGAGCTCGACATAGGGGTTGCCGCGCAGCTTGGCCGTGTCGGCAGCGGCCTTGAAGGCGCGCATCCCTGTGGGATTGAGCTTTGCAACGAGTTCCTTGCGCTTGAAACTCTGCGACGACCGGCGCTGTTCCATTGAACCTTGCCCCCGAGATCTGCTGACCGCACCCTGCCATATAAGCGGCTGCTTGACAAAACCATGTGCCGAGCGAGGCCTTCGGACCCTATCCGGGCGGCACCTCGCGGTTACACAAGCCTTGCAAACTCCAGCAACAAACCCGGATTGCGCGCCGAACTATGCGAGCCATTTCACATACCCGGTCCGCCAATCGCGCAATGGGTTTGCCGAAAGATAACTGAAGCGTTCAGCTTCTTTTAGTTTTTGAGCATGTGCTCAATTGTCGTGGCATAGGGCCGATGATAACGTTAAGTCACATAGCCGCTTGCTGGGGGTAGGTGTGATTGATCTCGCACTCTGGCTGAATCCTCTAGACGGTGCGAATCCGTCGGGAGAGGATTTGCGCAACAACCCGGCTTTTCACGACTTGGAGCGGCTGACGGAAGCCCAGCTCAAGGTCGTCCATGACGGCGGCAACAAGACCTCGCAGTCCACGATCCCCGTCGACTGGGCAGCCGTTCTGGAAAAAGCGGAGGAATTGCGGCTCCGCGGCCGGGACCTGCGTCTGCTGGTTCTCGTGACACGCGCGCTCGCCAATGAAGAAGGGCTGGCCGGCCTCGCCCAAGGACTGACGCTGATTGCGCGGACCTTCGAGCAGTACTGGGACACGATGCACCCCTCGCTGCGGTCGGGCGCGCCGCGTGAAGCCGCCTTGCGCCGCATGAACGCGTTGCTCGATCTGCAGAACGGCCAGGAAGGCCTGCTGGCGAGCCTCAGGCAGACCATCTTCTTCTCGCCGCGCGCGATCGGCCCGATCAGCGGGCGTGATCTGGAACAGGCAGCGCTCGACGAGCGCGTCATGCTCCAGGAAGCCGCCTCAGGCCTAGGGAATGCCGAAAAAGCGGCACTGACGGCGGCCCACAACCAGTTGCTGAACCGGGTGCGCACAGGATGCGCGGCGCAGGTCGATCAGGCCGCGGACGCGATGACGACATTTATGGCCGACACGCGTAGCGCTATTTCGGCGCTGGAGGCGGTGGACACCGCCCTCAACCCCCGCATCGAAGGCAATGGCGCCACCGTTCCGGAATTAAAGAAGTTCCTGCAGCGTTTACTGACGACGCTGGAGCGGAATTCCGGCCCCGGCGCCGTGGCCAACGGTGCGGCAAAGCCTGCTCCTCAGCCGGAGCAACGGGCATCGACGCCCGCCCGAAACGGTCATGGAGCCGAGGTGATGGCAAGTGTGTCCAGCCCTATGGAAGCGAGCACCGGCCTGCCCGACCGGATCAATTCGCGCGACGAAGTCGTCAAATGCCTCGATCTTGTGGTCGCCTTCTACGATCGCACCGAACCGTCCAGTCCCATCCCGCATCTCGCCCGGCGCGTGCGCCGCATGGTGCACATGGATTTCGTGGAACTGATGGAAGATCTCGCCCCGTCGGGGCTGAAGGAATTCCGGCTGCTTGCCGGTGTCGCCGATCCCAAGAAGCCGGCCCAGAAGGACGAAAGGTAAAAAAGCATGCCAGCAGAGAGCAAAGCGAAGGTCATCGAAAGAAACCGCGCGCCGCGCGTGCAGATCGCCTACGACGTCGAAACCTACGGCAGCCCGACGACGATCGAGTTGCCGTTCGTCATGGCCGTGATGGCCGATCTTTCCGGCGCCTCGCAGACCAAGGAAGCGTCGAAGTCGGTGCTCGACCGCAATTTCGTCGAAACCGACGCCAACCGCTTCCCCAAATTCATGGAAGCGATGGGACCGCGCGTGAAGGCGCGTGTCAAGAACACCCTGCCGCAAGTCGAAGGCCAGGAGCGCGATGAAGAGCTTTTCGTCGATCTCACCTTCGCCAAAATGGGTGATTTCGCGCCTGACAAGGTTGCCGAGCAGGTGCCGCAACTGGCCGAGATCCTGAAGATGCGGCGGCAACTCGAGGAACTGCTGGGCTTCATGGATGGCCGCGTCGACGCCGAAAAGCGCATCGCGCAGCTTCTGAACAATGAGCCGCTGCTGAGCAAGATCGCCGACCAGGCGATGTCTGACGGCAAGGGCGAGGAGTAAGTCATGGCCGAACAGCAAAAGACCGCAGCCGCCACCGCCGAGGCGGAAGCCATCGATCTTGGCGAATTCAGCGGACTCCTTGAAAAGGATTTCAAGGTCAAGAAGGACGACAGCGAGAAGCTGCAGCAACTGGTTCGCAACCTGGCGCTTGCCGCCCAATCGCGCTCCGAAACGACGACCATCTCGTCCAACGCGATCAAGTCGATCAAGTCGCTGATCGCCGGCATCGACAAGATGCTGACGACGCAGGTCAACGAGATCCTGCATGCCCCGGAAGTGCGCGAGATGGAAGGCACCTGGCGCGGCCTTTGGTACCTCATCAACAACACCGAGACGGATACCAAGCTCAAGATCCGGGTGATGAACATCTCCAAGGAGCAACTGGCCGACACGCTCGAGGATTATGAAGGCCAGATGTGGGACCAGAGCCCGGTCTTCAAGAAAGTCTACACGGATGAGTATTCGATGCTGGGCGGCGAGCCGATCGGCTGCATCATCGGCGCCTACGAGTTCTCCAACCATCCGCGCGACGTCGGCCTGCTGCGCAACATCTCGGGTGTCTGCGCCTCGGCGCATACGCCGTTCATCGCCGCCGCCTCGCCGCGTCTGTTCCGCATGGACAGCTGGCAGGAACTGCCGAACCCGCAAGACCTGCAGATGATCGTGAACAACCCGGCCTATGCCTCCTGGCAATCGCTGCGCGAGAGCGAGGACGCCCGCTACATCGGCCTCACCATGCCGCGCGTGCTGGCACGCCTGCCCTACGGCTCGGAGACCGTTCCGGTGAAGGGCTTCACCTTCGAGGAAGAAGTGGGCGGCGACCACAACAAATATGTCTGGATGAACGCCGCTTTCCCGATGGGCGTGAACATCAACCGCAGCCACAAGCTCTATGGCTGGGGCACGCAGATCCGCGGCGTCGAGAATGGCGGTACGGTGCTGAACCTGCCGGTGCACGCCTTCCCGACCGACGACGGCTCAATTGCAATGAAATGTCCGACCGAGGTCGCCATCGATGACCGGCGCGAGGCGGAACTGGCCAAGCTCGGCCTGATGCCGATCCTGCATCGCAAGAACACCGACCTCGCGGCCTTCATCGGCGCGCATTCGCTTCAGGATGACGAGACGCGTGCCGGGCGTCTGGTCGATCCCGACGCCCAGTCCAACGAAAGGCTGAGCGCCAACCTGCCCTATCTCTTCCCGGTGTCGCGCTTCGCGCATTATCTCAAGGCGATCGCGCGCGACAAGATCGGCTCGTTCAAGGAACGCACCGACATGGAGATCTGGTTGACCGAATGGATCAACCGGTACGTGCTGGCCAACCCGGCCTTTGCTGACGACAAGGCGCGCGCCAAGCGTCCGCTCGCCGCGGCTGAGGTCCAGGTCGACAGCGTCGAGGGCCGGCCCGGTTACTACAACGCCCGTTTCTATCTGCGTCCGCATTACCAGCTGGAAGGCATCAACGCCTCGCTCCGGCTGGTGTCGGAACTGCCGTCGGTGAAGGGCTGAAATTGCAGGAAAGTCATTTTGTTTCATTGAAAGCGGTGGAGAAGGACAATGGCTACAACAACGAAAATCGATGGTTTTTTGAAAGTTCCGGACATAAAGGGCCCAAGCAAGCGCGACGGCCATGAGGACGAGATCGAGGTATTCGGCGTCGATTACAAGATGATCGCGCCTTACGATCCCAATTCACTGTCGCGCCGCGGGCGCGTGTCGATGGGGATGATCAAGTTCTCGAAGCACTACGACAAGTCGTCGCCCTACCTGAAGAAGGCGCTGTTCGAGAACAAGGCGCTCGACGAAGTGAAGTTTTCGGCGCGCCGCACCATCGACGGCGAGACCAGCGACTATCTGGTCGTGACGCTCACCGACGCTTCGGTCATGGAGTACGATATGCGGCAGGCCGCTGACGAGGCGGACCTCATCGAGGAAGAAGTCAGCTTCGCCTACAAGAAGATCAAGTTCGTCTACAACAAGGACGACGAGATCGAAATGGACGTCTATGTCGGCAAGTGAGGCCAAGCGGCCTGGCGCGAAAGCGCAGCTTGCCGGCAGTTCGCGGGCAAAGCGCGAGGCGGTCCAGCCCTCCCTCTGGGACCGCCTCGTCAACGACTTGCCCGGGCTGACGTCGGAGATCGACGGGCAGCGCCGCCTGCTGGACGAAGAACTCGGCGCCGAGCGCGTCGAAGTTCTTCTTGCCGGCAGCGCACGCGCCATCGATGCTGACGCCGAACTCACATCGGAGCAGAAACGGCGCCTGCACCGGCTGGTCTTCCAGACCGAGCATCGCGCCGAGATCGAAAGCCGCGGCGTGGTCGTTTCGGCACGCGTGTTGAGAGAAGCTGTCCGGCGCGACATCGAGGCATTGTTCAACACCGAGCGCTTCGAATGCGTACCGATGCTTTCCGACGCCGAACACGAACAGCCGCTGGACGAGCTGCCGCCACTCGCCGACTTTCCGGAGGTGCGCCGCAGTGTCGTCAATTATGGCGTGCCGTCCTTTTCCGGCCGCTCGTCACGGGATTTCGACCGCGATGTGCTGGCGCGCGAAATCCGCGCGGTGCTTGCCACGTTCGAGCCGCGCCTGAAGGAGAGCGCCACGACCGTCAACGTCACGCTCGGCGACAAAACCGTCGGCCTCAAGATCGAGATCGACGCGGTGCTGATCATGACGCCGACACCGGAACGCATGCGGCTGCGCACGACGATCAATCTCGACAACGGCCTGGCACGAACCGAATTCCGGGAGGCCTGAGATGGATCGGGTCTTCGTCGAATATTACGAAGAGGAACTGACCCATATCCGGGCGCTGGCCGCGGAATTCGCCGACATGCACCCGGCAGTCGCCCGCAATCTCTCCCTCGATACGGTGCCCTGTCCCGATCCCTATGTGGAACGGCTGCTTGACGGCGTGGCCTTCCTTGCCGCGCGCACCCGGCTGAAGGTCGACGCGGAGCGCTCGCGCTTCTCGCGCGCCGTGCTCGATGTGCTTTATCCGGATCTGGTTACACCGGCGCCGGCGACGGCGATGGCGGTGCTGAAACCCGGCCAGCAGGTGCAGTCGATGATTGCCGGCCACGCCGTCGCGCGCGGCACACGCCTGGTCTCCAGCCTGCATCCAGGGCTGTCGACGCGCTCGACCTTCACCACCGCGCAGGAGGTCACGCTGTGGCCGATCGCAATCACCTCGGTCAGCTATTTCCAGGACCGCAGCGCGCTTGCGGCCGCCGGCATCGCGCCGCTCGGCGGCGTGCGAGGAGAGGCGGCGTTCCGCATCGCGCTCGGCCGGTCGGGAAAAGGCAAGCTCAGCGAATTGTCGCTCGACCGCCTCGATCTCTATTTCGCGGGCCGCACCAAGGCGCCGCTGCTGTTCGATGCGATCTTCGGCGCCTGCTCGGCCGTCGGCGCGCGGGCAGAAGGCAAGACCAATCCGCTCACGGCCCTGCCCGAGCCCGAAATGATCGGCATACGCGACGATGAAGCGCTGATGCCGCGCACCCGTCCGACCTTCGAGGGATATCGGCTGCTGCGCGAATACTTCATGATTCCGGAGCGTTTCCATTATGTGCGGGTCGCCGGCCTTCAGCCAGTGGTGCGCAAATGCGACGGCGGAATGGAGATCATCTTCCTGTTCCGGCGCCCGGTGCCCGAGCTCGCCGATGTGGCGCCGACCGATTTCGAGCTGTTCGCGACGCCGATCATCAATCTCTTCGAACGCGAATGCAACGTCATCGAAATCGATCCGCGGAAGACGCGGCAAGTTCTCCATGCCGACCGCACGCGGGCGCGCGATTTCGAGATCTTCCGGGTCACCCGGGTCGAGGACGCCGACGCGGAGGGCAGCGAGGCTACGATCCCTGAATTGTTCAGCCTGGGGCAGAACCGCGGCAGCGGCTGGGTCTATTCGACCGAGCGGCGTCCGCGCCGGGCCACGGAAGACGAGCGGCGTGAGGGCCTGACCCGCACCTCCTACACCGGTGACGATCTCTTTATCGCCATCTCGCGCCCGGCAGGGAGCGCGCCGAACCGGCCGCTCAAGCGTCTCGACATCATGGCGCTCTGCACCAACCGCGACCTGCCGATCCTGGACGACACGCCGACGCTGACGCTGGAAACGGCCGATCCTGTGGAGGCAGTGCGCTTGCTCGGGGCACTGCGGCCGCCGCAGCCGGCGATCCCGGCAGCACTGCCGGCCGGCGCCGAGGGCGAATCCCGCGCCGACAATCTCGCCTGGCGGCTGGTGGCGCAGCTTTCGCTCAATTTCCTCAGCCTGGCCAAGGAAGGACGTGGCGTCGATCCGTTGCATGCGCTGCTCGATCTCTATGCCGACCGTGGCGATCCAAACCTTGCCCGCAACGTGCATTCGATCGTGCGCATCGATTCGCGTCCGGTCATCGAGCGGCTGCAGATCGACGGACCGATGTGTTTCGGACGCGGCACCGAAGTGACGCTGCATGTCGACCAGTCCGTGCTGGCGGGTCAAAGCTCGCTGTTGCTTTCGGCCCTGCTTTCGCGGCTGTTCGCCCGCCATGCAGGGATAAATGGGTTTGTGCGGACACGCACGCGGTTGCTGCAGAAACAGGAGGATGTGCCATGGCCGATGACGCCCGGCAATCGCTACCTGATCTAGCACAGCCCGCAACGACGACCGCCGAAACGCTGTCGGAGGGCTTCGACTTTTTCGAGCTGCTGCGACGCCTGGAGCAGCGCCACGGATTGTTCGGCCATTCCGGAACGGCAGACCGCGAGCCGGCGAGGCTTGGCCAGCATGTGCGCCTGAGCTTCTCGGCCCGGGACGTCGTCAAGTTCCAGGACACAGGGGACAAGTCACCAGCGCGGGTGACGGTAGCCAATCTCGGCCTGCTCGGACCGGAAGGACCAATGCCGCTGCATCTGACCCGCTGGGTGCTCGACCGGCTGTCGCAGCGCTGGTTCACCGGGGCCGACGCCGAGCAGACCAGCGACACCACCTTCATCGACTTCGTCAACATCCTGCAGCACCGCATGATGGCGCTTTACTACCGTGCCTGGGCGGACGCACACCCGGCGGTGCAGGTCGAGCGTTCCGTCGGCGGGCGCGTCCGCGCCATGCTGGAGGCAATGTCCGGGATCGGCCTCCCCGGCACGCAGGATCCCGAACTCGACACCGTGCGGCTGCGACAGGCTGGATCGCTGGCCAACCAGGTTGACGGCGTGGAACGGCTGACCCTGTTTCTAGCCACGGCCTTCAAGGTGCCGGTGCAGATCAAGGAATTCGTCGCCGCCTGGATCACCATACCAAAGGCGCTGCAGAGCCGAGTCGGCAAGGCCTATGCAACGCTCGGCAAGGGGGTAACGATCGGCCCGCGCGTCTTCAACCGCCAAAGCAGGATAGAGTTGCGCGTCGGCCCGCTCAGCCTCGACGACTTCAAGTCGTTCCTGCCCGGCGAACGGCGTCTTGGCCTGTTCAAGAAGGCGGTTCGCGACATGATCGGCGAGGCGCTCGACGTCGATCTGCGCATCGTGCTGGCGCGCGACGCCGTGCCGCCGCCGCGCATGGGAACCATCCAGCTCGGGCGAACCTCCTGGCTGCCACGGCCCGCCGAAAAAGGTGACGCCGACGATCTCAGACTGCATACCATCGTCGGCTGGCGGCCGGAACTGGCGGAGGCGGTCGCATGAGCCTGCTGCTGACGCTGGAACAAGGCCCGCGCTCGCAGGTGGTCAGGCAGGCCCGGCTGGACGAGGGCGAGCTGGTGATCGGACGCAGCGCCGACGCCGGCTGGCAGATCGATGATCCGGACATGTTCGTGTCGCGCGCGCATTGCAAGATCAGCGGCGGCCGCGACGGCTATTTCATCACCGACACGTCGAGCAGCGGATTGTTCGTCGACAACTCCGACAGCCCTCTGGGACCCGGCCGGTCGGCGCGGCTGCAGAGCGGCATGCGGCTGCGCATGGGCGATTATGTGTTCCATGTCGAGGTTCAGTCCAAGGCGAGCCAGACCT
This sequence comes from Mesorhizobium sp. ORM8.1, assembly GCF_053005525.2. Taxonomy (NCBI): domain Bacteria; kingdom Pseudomonadati; phylum Pseudomonadota; class Alphaproteobacteria; order Hyphomicrobiales; family Phyllobacteriaceae; genus Mesorhizobium; species Mesorhizobium sp. ORM8.1. The sequence continues at coordinate 2,151,704 of NZ_CM132600.1, forward strand.
CAGTCGGCTCCGCCCCGGTCGCCAGCCGTCCGGCAGCCGCCTGGTTACCGCCGGAAGCCCGGACGCCCGCCAGCATTGGCGGCGACGACTTTTTCTCGGCCAGGGTCGAAGAACAACCGCGGCCGCCACGTCCGGCGGACCTGCCTAACCCGTTCGAGCAGCCTGTTCCCGGAGCTTATGATCGCGCCGCGATCCAGCGCAGTTCGCCTGCCTTCGACGACCCGTTCAGCCTCGACCCGGTGGCGACGCCTCAATCCGGCGATGCCGCTGCGCCGCGTCAACCAGATCCGTTCGGGTTCGGCGAAATGCCTTCGCGCAACGATGCGTCCGGGCCTGCGGCAAAGCCGGCGAGCTTCGATGACGATTTCAGCTTCGGGCCGGCCGCGACGCCACCTCCGCCAACGGCGCCGATATGGCAGGACGTGTGCAGCGTCAGGCTGAAAAGCCACGCCCGGCGCAGCCTTGGGATATTCCGGCGCAAGCAGTCGAGCCACCGCCGCAGCCACGTTCCTTTCCGGCGCCCAAGCCCGCCCGCCCGGCGCAGGCCGCTTCGAACGACATGGCGCTTCGCGCTGCGTTCTTGCGCGGCATGGGCGTCGAGGAGGCCGACTTTCCCGGCCGCGATGCGGTTGCTGAAATGGAAAAATTCGGGCGTGAATACCGGCTGATGCTGGATGGCCTGATGCAGCTTCTGCGCAAGCGGGCCGAAGAAAAAGGAAGCGCGCGCGTCGCCCAGACGATGGTTGGCGCTTCCGAGGTCAACCCGCTCAAATTCCTGCCGACGGTCGAGGATGTCATCGTCACGATCATTGCAGAACGCAGCCCTGGCTTTCTCTCCGGTGAGGCGGCGATCGGCGATGCGGTGAAGGATCTTGCGCAGCATCACGTACGCGCCTGGCGCGGCGTGCAGGCAGCTTTGCGGCGCATGATCGACCGGTTCGATCCGGCCGCGATCGAGGAAGAGCTCAAATCCAATTCCGCGATCGGCAATCTGCTTTCGGGCGGGCGCAATGCCAAGTTGTGGGAGCTCTACCAGAAACGCCATCGCGACATCGCCCAGAGCGCGGAATCGAGTTTCCTGGGCGAGATCGGCGCAGACTTCAGGGACGCATACGAAGAGGAGTGGGACATGATCGACAGACGCGAATTCATCGTTGCCATCGGCGCTACGGGGCTGCTTGCGGCTTGCCAGAGCGGCCCGCCGAAACCATCGGTTATCTCGGTCAACGTGACCGGAGGCGCCGGCATGAATCCGGGGCCGGGCGGCGGCGACCGGCCGGTGACGGTGCTGGTGATGCGGCTTGCCAGCACCGGCAAGTTCAACTCAGCCGACTATTTCGCGCTGCAGGGCGACGCCAGTTCGACGCTCGGCGCCGATCTCATCGGCTCCGACGCGATCTCGGTCGCGCCCGGCAAGACGGCGGCCAAGACCATCACGGTCGAGCCGAACGCGACGGCTATCGGCTTCGTGGCGCTGATCCGCGAGCCGGGCGGACGCAACTGGCGCACGACCAAATCGGTATCGCCGGGGTCGAAATTCACCATCAATGTCAGCCTCGGCAAGGGCGGTATTTCCGCCTAGAGCTCCTTGTTTTTACGCAATTCCGGGACGGAAAACCGTTTCACACTTTTCCTGGAATTGCTCAGCGGCGCGACGACAGGCGACAGGGCAGTGCAGAGAGTAACGGCATGAGCGATGCAAACAGGGTGCTGTGGTCGGAGGGCCTGTTTCTCAGGACCCAGCACTTCCAGCAGCAGGATCGGTTCTTCGAGGGCATGGTGCGCGGCGCGTTGCAGGCCGGCCAGCTCCATACGTTCGGCTTCCAGCAGCTGACGCTCGACCAGTCGCTGCTCGATGCCGGCCAGGTCTCGATCGTGTCCGCCCGGGGCATTTTCCCGGACGGCACGCCCTTTTCCATCCCGGAGCTTATGGACGCGCCCAAGCCGTTGCCGGTCACGGCCGACACCGGCGCCGGGCCGGTGCTGGTCGCGCTGCCGCTCGAGCCGCCCGGCGGCGTCGGATTCGATCCGGCGCATGCGGCATCGACCGGCGCGCGCTACCACGGCAAGATCGTCTCGGTGCGCGACGCCGTCCAGAGCGGCGCCGATCCGGAAGAGATCGAGATCGCCCGGCCACAAGCGCTTCTGCTCGCGCCCGGCAAATCGGTCGGCGGCTATACCGCCTTGCCGATTGCCGACATCAAAGGTATCCGCGCCGACGGCGGCATTTCGCTCGATGAAACTTTCCTGCCGCCGACGCTGATCACCGGCGCGATCCACTGGTACCGGCAATTGCTGCAGGAGGTCGTCACCGGTCTCGACCAGATCGCCGAGGCGCATGGCAAGATGGTGATGGGCGGAGCCGGCCGCAGCGTCGAAGACCTTTTGATGCTGCACCTCGCCAATGCCGCGCGGCCGCGACTTGCGCACATGCTTGCGCAGGATGTCTTTCATCCGGCCGAGCTCTATCTCGAGCTTGCAGGCCTCGCCGGCGAAATGGCGACCTACGGCTCGAGCTCGCGCCGACTCGGCGAATTGCCGACCTACGACCACATGGCGCCCGGCCCTGCCTATATGGCGCTGGCCGACGCCCTGCGTTCGCTGATCCTCAGCCTTCGCTATATCGAGCCGAAATCGCGCGCGCTACCGGTCATGCGGCACGCGACCAATGTCTGGAAAGTGCGCATCGACAATCCGAAGCTGCTGGTTGCCAGCCGCATCGTCATCCGTGTCGGATCGGAATTGTCGGAAGACGCGCTGCGCAAGATCTTCGTCAACCAGGCGACCGTCGGCTCCGCCGACCAGTTCGAAGGGCTATGGAAGTCGCGCCTGCCCGGCATTCCGCTGAAGCCGCTTCATTCGCAGCCGCGCGAGATTCCCTACGACGGCGACAGGCTGTGCCTGGAGTTGGATCAGAAGAGCGAGCATTGGGCCTCGCTGCTCGAAGCCCCCGGCTTCGTCATCGGCGTTTCCGGTGTCCTGCCGAGCGAGCCGCAGGTCGATTGCTATTCGGTTAACAGGTGAGGCCATGAGCCGGGATGATCCTTTCGGACTGTCGGAGGATCGCGAGCGCACACGCATCAGGCTGGCGGGCGCCGCGCCCCGGCCGCTGGCGCCGCTGGCGCCTGGCGCGCCGGTAAAAAGAGCGCGCGCCCATCCCAACACGCTCATCAACATCTTCGCGCCGCTGCTCGAATTCGCGCCGGAACTCGAAAGCGCTCTGGCGCCGGAGAACCCGGAAGTGATGCGCACGCGCCTGCTCGACGAGCTAGTTCGGGCGCGCGACGCCGCTGTTGCGGCGGGCTCCCCGCTCGAACGCGCCGACCAGGCGGCCTGGGCCGTGGCGGCGCTGCTCGACGACCTTGCGCTCAACACGCCATGGGGCGGCGCCAGCGCCTGGCCGCGCCAGCCGCTGGTGGTCATGCTGCGCGGCGACGTCGACGCCGGCACCCAGTTTTTCACCCGCCTTGACGAGCTGGAGCGTCATCCGAACCGCGACCGCGAGATGCTGGAGCTGCAGTATTACTGCCTCGCGCTCGGCTTCCGCGGCAAATATCGAGTGCCCGGACGCGCCGGCGACCGTTCGCTCAATGCCGTGCGTGTGGCGGCCGCGCGCTTCCTGCGCAATGCGGATGCCGAGGACGCGCCACTGTCGCCGAACTGGAAAGGCGTGATCGCCTCCGACGAGCCACAGCGCTTCATCGTTCCGATCTGGGTGATGGCGCTTGCCGCGGTTGTCGTGGCCGCCGCTGCTTATATCGGTCTGTCGATGGGCTTGAGCAGCCGGGCGGTCGAACTCTCCGCGCTCGTGCGCACGCTGCCGCCGGCCTCGCGCGGCGACGTCACCCGCGCCGCGCCCAAGCAGGATGCCCCCGAACCCGAAGCGCCGCAGCCGGTCGATTTCGCGCTGCTGCCCGAGTTCAAGGCCGCAGCGCCGGACAACCTCAAGGGCGCGCTCAGCGGCACCGAGAGCGTCTCCTTGGCCAAGCTTGTCATACAGTCCTCCAATCCTGAGCTATTCCAGTCTTCGCGGCCGACACTGACCCAGGGCTACGAGCCGCTGGTCGAGTCGATCGCCAAGGTGATCCTGGACAACAAGGAGCTGATCGGAAAAATCACCGTCATTGGCCATACCGACAATGTGCGCCTGCAAAGGTCCAACCCGCTTGCCAGCAACCAGCGTCTTTCGGAAGCGCGCGCTGAAACCATAGCCAAGCTTCTGGTGCAAGCCGGCGTGCCGCAGGAGAGCATCTCTTCCGAGGGCCGCGCCGAAACCGACCCCGTGGCCGACAACTCGACGCGCGAGGGCCGCGCGCTCAACCGCCGCGTCGAGGTCCTGGTCGAGAAGAGGCTCTGAGATGTTCATCCTGCGCTTCTTCTGGGCCGTCATCACATCGCGCTTCCTCTGGACGTTGATCGGGATCGCGCTGCTGTCGCTATTGATCTGGGTGTTCGGGCCGATCGTGCAGGTAGGCCCGTACGCGCCGTTCGAATCCGACAATGTGCGCATCGGCATGATCGCCGGGTTGATCATCCTGTGGCTGATCTGGCTGATCATCGCGCAGCGCCGCGCGATCCGCGCCAACCGCATGTTCGTCGCCGAGATCGCGGCGCCGGTGGCCGAAAAGCAGCTCACACCCGGCGAGGAGAGCGTCGCGGCCGTCGGCGCCAAGTTCGGCGAGGTGATGGCCGAGCTCAAGCGGCGTAAGCTTGGCGGCCGCAAATTCCTGCGCGAGATGCCGTGGTATGTGATCGTCGGACCGCCGGCCACCGGCAAGACCACGGCATTGCGCCAGTCCGGCCTCAACTTTCCAATCGACCTCACCGACGATCTGCAGGGCGTCGGCGGCACGCGCAATTGCGACTGGTTCTTCTCCGAGAACGCGGTGCTGATCGACACCGCGGGGCGCTACGTCCAACAGGAGAGCCAGCCTGACGTTGACGCGGCGGAGTGGCTAGGCTTCCTCGATCTTTTGAAGAAGCACCGGGGTCGCCGCGCACTCAACGGCGTCATTGTCGCGCTGTCGATCGATGCGCTCTCGGAGGGCGAGGAAGCGATCAAGGCGCACGGCCGCAAGATCCGCCGGCGCCTTGCGGAGCTGAACGATCGGCTCGAGATCCGTCTGCCTGTCTATCTGATGCTGACCAAGGCCGACCTGATCAAGGGGTTCGAGGCCTTCTTCGGCGGCTTGTCGACAACGGCGCGCGAGCAGGTCTGGGGAACCACTTTTCCGCTCGATGCCCGCGTCAACGCCGGCACAATCCAGACCGAGCTAGCCCGGCTTGCCGCCGAACTGGAGCGGCGGCTGGTGCCGCGCCTGGAAGACGAAGAAAAACTCGGCTCGCGCGCGGAAATCTTCCGTTTCCCGGCGCAGCTGACCAGCCTGTCCGAGCCGATCCAGGTGCTGATCGAGGCGATGTTCGGCGAGAGCCGCTACGAGGAAGCCGCCTGGCTGCGCGGTCTTTATCTAACATCAGCGACGCAGGAAGGCGCACCCATCGACCGCCTGACGGCAGCGCTGTCGTCTTCCTTCGGGCTGCCGCCGCGTCGCGCCATGCCGGCGGCGCGGGTCGAGAAACGCAGCTTCTTCCTCAGGAACCTGCTTACCGAAGTGATCTTCAAGGAGGCCGGCCTCGGCACGTTCGATCCGCTGGCGCAGCGCCGTCGCGCCTGGATCTGGCGCGGGGCCGCCGCCGCCTGCGCGCTCGCCGCCCTGCTCGCCGCCGGACTATTCACCTGGTCCTATCTCGACAACCGCAATGCGATCACCGAACAGGCCGGCCAGTTCGAAGCGCTGCAGGGGCCGCTCACGGACGTCGCCGCCATGCCGGCCGCGGTCGAGCAGCCGACGATGGATGGCGCGCTGGCGGCGATGGATGCGGTGGTGGCGGCCCGAACCGAGCCACCAGGCGCGATCCACAATCTGCTCGGCCCGACCGCTTCGCCCGAGCTGGTGCGCGCGCAGACCGATACTTACGACCATGCGCTGCGCAACGTGCTCGAACCGCATATGGTCGCCCTGCTCGAGGCGACGATGTGGCGGCAGATCCGTGACCCGGATTTCATGCTCGGCGCGCTGAAGACCTACCGGATGATGACCGGGCTCTCGCAGATGGACACCGATTTCGTCCAGAACTGGTGGGTGAACAGCCTGCCGCAATTCGCGCCGGCCCCGCCCTTCCCGACCGCGGATGCCGAGCAGCACCAGCTTGCCGCCATCAGCCGCATGGCCGTCGACGACAGCTATATCGCCCCTGACAAGGAACTGGTCGCCGAGGCACTCAAGACGGTCTGCACGATCTCGCTGCCGGAGCGCGCCTATAAGCAGCTTCTGGCCGACCCGGAAGTGGCAGCCGCCAAGGAATGGGTACCGGCCAACTTTGCCGGGCCGAATGGCGCCAAGGTGTTCGCCCGCCGCTCCGACAAGACGCTGCGTGTCGGCGTTCCTGGGCCCTATACCTATGCCGGCTTCCACGACGCCATCCTCGACCGGGTCGAGGACGTGGCCGGCCAGGCGGCGCTCGACCGCGCGGTGTTTGCCGGCGGATGCTCGGAGAATTCTGAAACATCGGTTTCGGCGCTGTCCGAGGACATCCTGAAGCTCTATTACGACGACTACATCGCGCAGTGGGATTCCTTCCTGCGCGACATGCGGCTGGCGCCGCTGACCGACCTCAACGTCGCCAGCGAGAACCTCAAGGACCTTTCAAGCGCCGACTCCGCGCTGAAGCGCTTGCTGACGGCGGTGGTGCAGGAAACCGATCTCACCCGCTCCGACGATGCCTCGGCCGACGACAAAAGCGGCGGCGCCGTCAAGACAGGCTCGAAGCTGCTTTCGAAACTGGGCAAGCTCGGCAAGGTGGTGACGACCGGCGCAAAACTCCTGCCGCGCGCCGGCTCCGCCAACCAGGTGGACATGACCGGTAGCCTGGTTGCCGAGCATTTCAAGCCGCTCAAAGGCACGATCGCCCAGGTCGACGGCCAGCCGCCGTCGCTCGACGCTGCCATCGTGGCGCTGACGGCGCTGTCCAACGTGCTGCAGACGGTAACCGCCAATCCCAACCCGCAGGACGCGATCAAGAAGCAGGGCGGGCTCGCCGAACTGACCGGCGCGGTCGCCAGGCAGGCGCAGATCCTGCCTTCGCCGATCAACGACTGGCTGGGCGGCATTGCCGGCGACACAAGCGGCTTGTCGCAGAAGGCCGTCACCAACGAGCTCAACGCCATCTGGCGCGCCGACATACTGCCCTTCTGCCAGGCAGCGCTCAACAATCGCTATCCGTTCAGCCCGGACAGCGCGGTTGACGTCAACGTGCGCGACTTCCAGCGCCTGTTCGGCCCGACGGGACTGATCGACGCCTTCACCAACGACCACCTGATCAACTATGTCGACACCGCCAGCGAGCCGTGGAAATGGCGCGCCGATTTCGGCCTCGACCCGGCGGCGCTCGCGGCGTTCGAGCAGGCAAGGCATATCCGCGACGACCTGTTTCCCGGCGGCACCGGCCCGGTGATGAACTTCACGCTGGAGCCCAAGGATCTGTCGCCCAACGTGACGCGGATGACGCTCAACCTCGATGGCCAGAACCTCGTCTACTACAACAACGCGACCAGGCCGCAGCCGATGACATGGCCCGGCAAGGACGGCACCGGGGTGATCTCGCTGGCCTTCCAGCCGGTCGACGGCTCGCCCGAAATAATGCTCAACGAGACCGGCAGCTGGGCGTGGCTCAGAATGCTGCGCGGCGGCCGCTTCGCAGCGACCAAGCTCACCGACGTCTACAGCCTGCGGCTCGGCACGAAGGGGATGTGGGCCGACTTCGAGTTGAAGGCAGCCAGCGTCGAGAACCCCTACACCCTCGAAATGTTCAAGAAGTTCACATGTCCGCCGCAGATCTGATCGTGCCCGGCCTCTACGGCAAGATGCCCGCCACCGGCGATTTCGTGACGCGCCGGCTGCCGGGAGATTTCGTGCGTGTGTGGGACCGCTGGCTGGCTCAGAATATTGTGCCGATGTTTGGGCTCGAAGCTTGGCCGCAGAGTACGGCACTACGTTTCCTGGCTGGTCCTGGTTTCTTCGGCGCCTCAGCCGGCATCGTGCTGCAAAGTGCTGACCGGGTCGGCCGGCAATTTCCGCTGAGCGTCGTCGCGCGGCTTGCTGAAGTACCCTGAAGCTTGCCTATGCCGATGCCTGGTTCGACGGCATCGAGACCGCCGCCCTCGCCGCGCAACGGGGCGAGATGACGCCCGACGAACTCGACATGGCGCTGGCCGCGCTGCCTGTTCCGGCCGTTGATGGCGATGGCGATGTTATCGACGACCTCGTGGTGTGGACATCGCATACGGATATTTTCGACGTCGATCCGCAGACGCCCCAGCCGACGCTGGAGCAGATATTCGCCGCAAGCTGGGAGACCAGTTGATGCAGATCTGGAACCAGATGGGATATCCGCACGAGTATACCACAGCGACGGATGTCGCCGGCCACGAGCATATCGTGGTCATCGTGAAGGGTACCTTTGATTTTCCGTCAGCACTTGGCGGGACAGTGCGAAAATCCGCTCAGCAGGTTCCTCTGGTGATGGCGGATATCTTGACTGGCACGCCCGGTTTCTCGGCCACGCTTTGGGAATCCGATTTCGCTTTCCGCAAGCCACGATGCGACGTGATCGTCAATGGCTTGGCCTATGCGCCGGGAGGACGTCCGGCAGTGCGAGTGCCGGTCGGCATCAAAGTCGGCAACTGGTCGAAGCTGTTCGAAGTCGTCGGCCACCGAGAGTGGCGAGCCGTCGGACCTGTATTTACGGCGACCGCGCCGGCGCCCTTCCTGAAGCTGCCGATCTCCTACGATGTCGCCTGGGGTGGCGTCGACAGGCTGGATCCGGAAGACAAGCTTCCCGCCAGCTATAAGTACAATCCCATGGGCACGGGTTGGTCACGGGCAAGGAACCAACGTTTCATTCCGGGCCTTCGCTTGCCGAACACGCAGGCCGTCGGCGAGGAAATTCGATCGCCATTCGGCGACTACAAACCGATGAGTTTCGGGCCGATGGGCCGCGGCTGGCCCGGGCGCATAGAATATGGTGGCACCTATGACGAGAACTGGATGAAGAACATCTTTCCGTTTCTACCACCGGATTTCGATGACCGTTATTTCCAGATGGCGCCACCCGATCAGCAGATCGACTATCCGCATGGCGGCGAAGACGTGCAATTGGTCAATCTGACGCCGGAAGGACGACTGGGCTTCCAATTGCCTTCGACAGCACTGTCGATGACTCTGTTCAAGCAGCAGCACAGGGTCTTCGACGCCAGCGTCTTGCCGGACACACTGCTTGTTGACGCCGAAAACCGGCGTTTCTCGATGGTTTGGCGTATCTCGCATCGAATCCAGCGGATGATCCTGGAGTTTACGGAGTGCTGGGTCGGCCCACCCAGTGAGTCCATGTTGCGGGCGATGGACAGAGGTAAGGAGTATATCCGAGCAACGATGAAGACATCTGCGGATGCCGACTCATGAGCAAGCCGGTTGAAGTTGTCTCGATCGGCATGGTGACGGCAGTTGGCCTCGATGCTCCGTCTTCGTGTGCGGCCATGCGTGCAAAGCTAGACGGATTTCAGGAGACACGCTTTCGAGGTCCGCGAGGCGGGTGGCTAACGGGAGCGCCAGTGCCGCTTCCGCGAACCTGGATCGGAGAGAAGCGCATCGCGCATCTAGCTTCAGGCGCGATCGTAGAAGCATTTAACGGTTTCCCCGAAGCAAGGGGACAGACCGCGTTGATCCTCTGCATTGGAGAAGATGGTCGGCCGGGCAATCCTGTCCGCAACCCATCAAACCTATTGCGCCGCATTGCCGACATTGTGGAAGTCGAAGCCTATTCTCGCTCCCGCGTTATTGCATATGGACGCCCATCCGGTCATGTCGCCCTGGAGCAGGCGCGACGGCTCATTTCCACAGGTGAAACGCCATATGTCATGATCGTCGGAGTTGACAGCTATCTCACCTCCGAGGCCATCCGCTACTATATCGGCGAAAGTCGTATACTGGCCCCGCAAAATCCAAATGGCTTTATCCCCGGCGAAGCCGCAGCCGCAGTCTTGTTGTCACAACGCGGAACTAGAACGCTGCGATTGACCGGCCTCGGCCTGGCTCGCGAGTTGGCCGCGATATACAACAAAGAAGATCTACCGCTTCGCGGCGACGGAATGACCGCCGCTTATCGAGCCGCACTTGATCAGACCGGGATCGAGATGAATCGCCTTGGCTATCGAATTTCTGATCTCGTCGGCGAGCAATACTGGTTCAGACAGACCGCTCTGGCATCGTTGCGTCTGATTCGCGGTCGCGATGCCTTCCAGGACTTGTGGTCGCCCACCGAATTCGTCGGCAATGTTGGCGCCGCCGTCGTTCCCATGATGATCGGGATGGCGTGGACTGCCGCCCGAAAAGGCTACGATAAGGGCAATCCGGTCCTTATAGAGGCTTCCAATGACAGTGGCGCCTGTGGCGCTGCCATTTTTGCGGTGGCAAGCTGATGTCGACAAACGTTTTTGCGAACAGTCTGGAGATCTCGGGCAAGGCTGTCGACGCGAAAACCCTGGGAGCATTCCCGGACGTCTGCTTTACGCCGCCGGAGAACCCTGCCACGCCGCCAGGTGTGCCGGTTCCTTATCCGAGCTTCGGCTTCGCCTCGGACACCGACAAAGGAACAGGCACCGTCAAAATCGCCGACAAGACAGTCAACATCAAGAATCAGTCATATCTAACGAAGACGTCTGGGACCGAAGCCGGGTGCGCGGCGAAGAAGGGGGTGATCACCTCCACAAATACGGGCAAAGAATATTTCAATTCCTGGTCAAGCGATGTGAAGTTCGACGGCGAGCCGGTCGTCCGCCATACGGATCTCGCGACCAACAATCACGCATCACCCCAGGCGAACACTCCGCCAATGGTCCACGCGGCACAATGGCAGGTCGACGGCATCTCCTGCAAGACGATCCTGACCAGGAATGACATGGTTCTCCATAGGCATGGCGACAGCCCATGCGACAGCAAGAAAGGCGAATGGTCGGAACACTACGTGGAAAATCAATTCATGGCGGTGTCCGGCAATCGCAATAAGACCAAGGCCAAGTTCAAGAATTACAAGTGCGACGACGCGCCCTGCCTTTGCATGCACTCCAGATGGACAAAGAGCGACAGCAAGCCAAGGGGGATCCGAAATGGTCAGACGACGGGCACGGATCATTATGACAAGAGCAAGGTATGCCGCGACAACCTGAGCAATGACGATCCCAACCTCGGCGAGTTCACTGATACCTGCGCGCAGGCATCAGTAGACAATCATGAGAACATGGATGGCAAATCCCCTGCGGAGAAAGCAAGGGTCGCAGCCTGTCTGGTCGCAGTCTTTCTTGCTCACATCCAGGAGAAGATCAACGAACACAGGAAAGCGACCGGCAAACCGGCAATGAGCATCAAAGACGTCAGGGCCATGACCAGGTAGGAGTTCGCCCATGAGCAAGTTCACCGACGACATCGAAACGATCCTTCGTGACCCACGATATCATGCGCAATGCATGCAGATCGTTCCATTTGGTCGAGATCATTGCGCGCTTCTGTTCGAACTTGGAACGCAGGACCACGATGTCGCATACTCGGTTGTGTTTGAGGTGAGCAGCTTCGCTCCGCGCACACAAGCTCAAACTCTGAAAGTTGACGAGTGGCTGGCCTCCCTGACGTCGCCAAGTCTTGCCAATCTTTTTGCCCTTCAGGTGGGAAGGGTAGTGTGGCGCTACCAAAGCGGCAACTGGACGACCACCAAGGTAGCTAAGAACTTGATGCAGCGTGTGTGGTCCTATGACGACGGTCTCACCCTACTGGTCGGAGACAAGGGACAATCATGGGCATTTGATGGAAATAGCTGGTCGGCGCTTAAGGCGGCCCGACCGCACCGGCTACGTGACGTCCACGGCCCACGGCGAGACCTAATTCACTGCGTCGGGCAAGTCGGAACGCTTCAGCGGCTTGCTGGCGACGGCTGGCAAGCCATCGACCTTCCCATCGAGAACGATCTTTGGGGCGTATTCGTTACACCAAACGGCGTGGTCCGCGCCTGCGGCAATAATGGCACCTGCATTCGCGTGGTGAATGAGGAGATCATCGAACTGGAAGCGCCAAAGAGCCGATTTTTTTGCGTCCACCAATTTCAGGGCGAGACGTATTGGGGCGATAGCGACTATGGCATCTACCGGGAGCAAGGCAATCAATTGGTAGAGTTCCACCCCGCCGGAACCGGATGGGACATGCGTTCCGACGCCGACTACCTTTATGTTGTCGGCGGCGGTATTGCATGGCGTTTCGACGGCAAGAAATGGAATTCGTTGCAACTCGACTATGACGGCACCGACCTTCGCCTTATTCAGTAGTCAGCGCGGCAGATGAGCTGCGAGATATTTCCGCACACTCTCGAGATTGAGCCGCGTCACGGCGACCGTCTCAGTCGTTGACTGAAGCATCCTAACGACGAAAAGCTCCCCTGCCTCGGGATATTCGGCGAACCGTTCGTTAGCAATCTCGCGACCAATATCACCCGCGACCCGCAAACCGTCGAGATGCGCCTCCAACCGTTCAACCAGCCTGGCCAGCCGATCCTCATCCATGTCTGGATTTTCTTCCGGATGGAGCAGATGGTGATCGTAGACGCCCCAAAGGAAAGCCGCCATTTCGGCGTGCTGGCGTACAATCTCGCGCAATACCGGAACAGGCATCAGTTCAGATTGATCGACCCGCCGCGAATGCGGTTCGATGCGCTTGCATGACTGACAAGGTAAGTCCCACGTATCGTGATGTGCCCATCCTTTTCCAAGACGATGGTTGCTTTGCCGCAACGTAGTTCCAGCCGTTCTTCCGCATTTATGCGGACATTTTCACCATCACGGACAACCTGATTGGAGGATCTGCGAACGGGATCGACTATTCGCCCAACGATCAACGGCATTCGGGTATCACCGCCCTGAAACATCAGGGCGATTTCAGAGCCAATCATGGCAGACGTCAGCTCTGTTAAGCTGCGTGCAGGCAGCGCCGTCTGCTCAGGATTTCCCGGGAAGACGACCAACGGAACGACATCATCGTCGAATCCGAGAAAAATGCCAATCACGACACCATCGATTTTCGCGACCGTTTTGGCCATTCGTGCGTCTCTCAATTCTGATTAATCTTGCTGCCCTTCATGGTGATATTGCTCGACGCCTTCACCTCTATCTCGCCCGATCCGATGATAGTTATGTTTTTTCCTTCGATGGTGATCGTACCATCCTTCTTCATCCCGATCGCTGCCGATCCGCATTTGATGACGATCGCGTCGCCGGCCTCAATCGACAGTGTTTTGCCAACTTTGATGCCGCCGTCTTCCCCAATCTCCACTAAGCTCTTCTTCGCAACTTTCAGCGCGCTATTGCCCCCGACCTCGGTAAGATCGTCCTTTGCGATCTTAGCAGAGCGATCGGCTCCGATTTCGGTGCCCTGATTTTTTGCGATATTGAAACTCTGATCGGCGCCGACACTGACGCTTTGCGCGGCTCCGATGTTCCAACTGTCGGCGGCTCCAATATCATGACTCTGCTCAGCTCCGACTGCGACCGACCGCGACGCCCCAATCGTATTCGACTGCATCGCACCGACGCTGCGTGTCTCGGACGCTCCCACCGTATCGATGCGCGCCGCGCCCACCGTCACCGTCTGGACAATCCCCACCGTCTGCGAATGATTGGCGTCGATATTCTCCGTTGAATTGGCCGCGACGTGGATCGTCTCGTTCGCCTGGACGGTCAGCGAGCGGTTGGCGCCCACCGTCTCGGTGTCGTTGCTGCCGATGTTGGTGGTCTGATTGACCCCGACCTTGACCGTCTTGTTGTTGCCGACGTCCTCGTCGAGGTTGTGGCCGACAGAGTGCTTGGCGTCGTGGTCGATGCGATCGGACTGGTCGTGCTGCACGGTCTTGTTGCGATCGTGCTTGATCAGCAGATGGTGGTCCTTCTGCGCCTGGAAGTTGACCAGTTCGGAACCGGCCTTGTCCTCGAACATCAGCTCATTGTAGCCGCCGCCACCCTTCGAGGAATTGGATTTCCAGCCCGATTGCGTGGCATTGCCCGGCAGCGCGTAGGGCGGCATCTCGGAGGCATTGTAGACGCGGCCGGTGATGATCGGCAGGTCCGGATCGCCTTCGATGAAATCGACGATGACCTCCTGGCCGATGCGCGGGATCTGGATGAAACCCCAGCCGCTGCCGGCCCAGGTCTGCGACACGCGCACGAAGCAAGAAGAATTCTGGTCCTTCTTGCCGAGGCGGTCCCAGTGGAATTGCACCTTCACCCGCGCGTATTTGTCGGTGAAGATTTCCTCGCCCGAAGGGCCGACCACCGTCGCCGTCTGTGGACCGCGCATGATCGGCCGCGGCGTGATGCGCGACGGGCGATAAGGCAATTTGGTGGGCGCGGCGCCCAGCACGATTTTGAAGTTCTCGCTGTGGGCCTCGTTCTGGGTCCGGTAGCCGGGATCGAACAGCCGATACTCGGCGCTTACCACCAGATATTCCTGGTTCTGGTCGTCACTCGGAAAACTTTCCAGCGTGAATTTGCAGCCCGAAAAGAGCCCTCGCACGGTCCCAACGGCTGTATTGCGCTGGTGCACCGCCTGAAGTTCCTCGCGGCGGATTCCGGCGATCGTGTCGCCGCGCCCGACATCGAGATGCGCACCGGGCTGGCGGTAGTTTTCGCCCGATGCTTCCTTGTGGCCGAACGGCTGGGCGGATTTCGCCATCAGGTCCGCGCCGGGCTTCTCGAAATCATAGTCCGTATGGGCATAGGCGCCCGGCCGCACCGCGCTGCCGGGGATCCATTCGGTGATGTATTCGACGTCGCGCCGCGAGCCATGCCCCTCGAAATTATAAAGCACCTTCTCATAGCCCGGCGCCGGCTTCAGCTTGCTCATTGCGTCGCAGAGCACCAGCGTATGCTTGCCCTCGTCATGCTCGAAGAAATAGAAAATGCCCTCGTGCTCGAGCAGCCGCTGCACAAAATCGAGATCGCTCTCGTCATACTGGACACAGTATTCGCGCTGCGGATAAGAGCCCTGCAGCCGCTTCTCGCATTTGGCGATACCGTATTTGGTGAAGATTTTCTCGACGATCTCGACCGCTGTCATGTTCTGGAAAATGCGGCAATCGGTGGTGTTGCCGAGGAACCAGAGCCACGGCCTGACCGTGGCTTCGTAGAAGGCCAGCCGGTCCTCAATGCGGGTCAGCTTGAAATCCGACACCAGGCCGCTGAACCAGCGCTTCGGATCGGATTCACCCTCGACCGAAACAACGCCGCCCAGCATCTTCAGCGGATCGACGTCGCGGCTCTTCGAGACGAACCCGACGGTATAGGCAAAACAACGGCTGATCTCGTCACGCCCGACGAGATGGGTAAAGGTCAGCACATCGGCGCCAAGCGGCGTCTGCACAACCGTGGCACGTTCGTTCGGCATGGGTCGTGCCCCTCCTGGACGCGGCCGCCAGTGTGATGGATTGAAGCCTCCGCTCTGTAAACTGCATCACGTTCGGGAGGTTTTCGAATTCACCGCATCGGACCGCCGCAAGCTTAGCATAGGTTTGACGGAGGCCAAATAACAGCAATGGCTAAACCGTGCCGCGCAATCATGTGAAACGCACCTCGCCCACCGAGCCGGCAAGCTGCTAGAGTGTCTGGGACCTCAGGTTCCGCCATGGCTTCGGATGTTCATTTCGCTCCAGATCAGTAACGTTGACAGGCTGCCGGCTGGCATCGCGACGAGCTATGCAGCCCGCGATCGCGGCTTCGAGATCGGGCGCGAAAATTGCGACTGGACCCTGTCGGACCCCGACAAATTCATCTCGGGCCGGCATTGCGAAATTCGCTATCAGGCGGGTTCGTTCTGGCTCTATGACGTCTCGCGCAACGGCACTTTCGTCAACGGCTCCAACCAGCGCATGAACGCCCCGCATCGGCTGACCCAGGGTGACCGGCTGCTGATCGGCCGTTACGTCGTTGCCGTTTCGATCGACGAAGAACGCGCCGCGACCGATCGTCCGCAGGCCAGGACCGGTTCGACGCAACGCGAGCTGCCAGCGTCGACGGGGACGCCGCTGGAACTCGGCAGCGCGCCACTCAATCCGCTGGAGCAGCGCCCGGCTGGGGCAGCGCCGATACCGGCGTCTTCAGCGCTGCAGCCCAGCCCGGCTATCCCAGCCAACCGGCCGGCGGAAGCGGACGGAATACTACGCGACATAGCCAAGGCGGCAGGCATATCGCCGGAGTTGTTGCAGTCGCGCGATCCACGTGACGTTGCCGCCGAGATCGGGACGGTGCTGAGAATCACGGTCGAGCAATTGTCCTTGCTGCTGAAGGCACGCGCGGCGGCCAAAGTCCTCGCCAAGAGCCCGCACCGCACGATGATCGGCGCCGAGGACAACAACCCGCTGAAATTCGTGCCGGGCACCGACGACATACTGGAGATCATGTTCGCCAAGCGCAGGGCCGGCTATCTCGACGCCAGGTACAGCATCGAGGACGCGTTCCACGACCTGAAGACCCACGAAATCGCAACCTACGCCGCCATGCAGGCAGCATTGTCCCGACTGCTCGACGACCTTTCGCCGGAGGCTATCGCCAAAAGAATTCCGCCTGCGTCCTTTTCATCCAGGAAAAGCCAGGCCTGGGACGCGCTTGTCGCGACGTGGCGGATGATGGAGGACAAGCACGAAAACGGCATGCTGGATGTGTTCCTTGCCTATTTCGCCGAAGCCTACACAAAGGCCGGCAAACAGAAATAGCAGGAGCAATTCCAGGAAAGGTGTGAAGCGGTTTTCCGTTCGGAATTGCGTCAAACAAAGAGATGGAGCGGTTCGCCGTTTCCGTGAAACGGTGAAGCGCTCTAGGCGAGAGATGCCGTCAGCGGCACGGTTGCCCGCTATGTGACGGGTCTCATAGAAGAAGCCGCCGCTTTGATCATCCTGCTTTCCGATTTCCATCGGCTTCCCGTGCGACTAGAATAGCGCATGGGAGCTTGCCCAGTGGGCAAAGCGGCGTGGTTTGGGGCGTGTGCGGGAATGTCATGTTTCGGCAAGATGAGCCTTTCCACCCGGCCGGCAGCTAAGATTGAGCCTGGTCTGCCTCTCCTTTCGCGCCTTCAACATCCTCATTCGACGTCGACGGTCGTGCGCCGATGAGCTCGAAGGATGATTCCTCCAAGCCGCCGGACAAAACCGTCATCCGAGCGCCGCGGCAAAGGCAAAAGCCGCTTGCCGCCCCCGATCGTTCCGGTCCCCAAGGTTTACGGTCTGCTCCCGCGCCCGCCGGGGAGTCGACAGTGTTCGACCCCGGCGTTGGCCGACAGATGCCGCCCGGCTGGTCGTCCGGAACCATGGTCTTTCAAGAGGCCACGCCGGCAGCGGCGCCCGCCGCGAGGCCGGCGTTGCAGCAGGACGCACTGCTCAACGCCACTGCCGGCGTGAAATACGCCGCGACAAATCCCATCCTTGCCGCCGCGGCCCCATTGCTCATGCTGTTCGGTCAGTTGCGGCTGATACCGGTCGAACGGCAAGCGGCGGCGTTGGCGGAACACATCGCCGACATTGTCGAAACCTTCGATCGTGCAGTCGCCAAGGCCGGTATTGGGGAAGAAGACGCGCGGATAGCGAAATTCGCGCTTTGCGAAACCGCCGACGACCTTGTCGGCAACCTGCCGTGGCCAAGCAAGGAAACCTGGCCTCAGCACAGCCTGGTGCAGCAGTTCTTCCACACACGACCGACAGGCGCCGGCTTCTATGAGGCGCTGAACCAGATCCTCGCCAAGCCCGAGGCGCATTACGATCTGCTCGAACTGATGCATGCCTGCCTGTCTCTGGGTTTCGAAGGTCAGTATCGGGGATTGCCTGGCGAACAAAACACGCTTGAGCGCATCCGCCGCGACGTTTACGACACGCTGCGCTATTTCAGGCCGCGTGCCTCCGGGGACATGTCGCCCCGGTGGCAAGGCATGGCAGCGGCGATGCCCGGGCCACGAGGGCGACTGCCGCTCTGGGCGATCGCGGCCGCCGCGGCGACCATGGTGACGGCCGCCTTTTTCGGGCTGCGGATATTGATCACCGACGAAGGCGACGCGACCGCCGGCGCATTGCTGGCGCTCAATCCCTCCACCCCGGTCTCGATCGAACGCGCCAGCGTGGCGGCGCCTGCCGAACCGGTGCAGGCGACCCCGCCGCCGCCCGCTGTTCCAGACACCTCACAGATCGATCGCATCAGCGCGGCACTTGCCAAGGAGATCGCCGGCGGCGGTCTGAGCGTCGGGACGAAGGGCGACTTCATCGTTGTCGAGATCAGCAACCAGCTTTCGTTCGCCTCCGGCCAAGCTGAGTTGAAGGCACAGTTCCCGCCCATCGCGGCGGATATCGCCGCAGCGCTCGACGCCGAGCCCGGGCCGATCAAGATCGTCGGCCACACCGACAATGCGAAGCCGAAGAAGTCGAGCACCTTCAAATCGAACTTCGATCTTTCCGTCGCCCGCGCGAAGGCGGTCCAGGCGCTGCTGGCCAAGCTATTGAAGGATCCGTCGCGGCTCAGCGCCGACGGCAAGGGCGAGGACGAGCCGATCGCCGACAACACGACTGCGGATGGCCGCGCCAGGAACCGCCGCGTCGACATCATGATCCCGAAACAGGAAACCTTGCAGACCGGCTCGGCGGAGAACGGCAACTGATGCGCTGGATGCTGCGGATATTCAGCGTGCTTGCCTTGGCCGGTTTTTCGGCCGCGGTCTGGTATGTCGGGCCGCTGATCCGCTTTGCTGATACCCGACCGCTGGGCCCCGAGTGGTTGAGGGCGACGATCATCGGCGTGACCGTCGCGGTGCTCGCGCTGTTCTACGGCATTCGCTTCTGGCAGGGGTGCAAGGCGCAAAAGGCGCTGGAAACGGCCATCGTGCGCAGCGACGACCGGAACGACGATGCACAGGTCCTCGAAGCGCGCATGAGCGAGGCCATCGCGACGCTGAAGCGGACGAGTGGCAAGCGCAATTTCCTCTACGATATTCCCTGGTACATCATCATCGGCCCGCCCGGCGCCGGCAAGACGACGGCGCTGGTCAATTCAGGGCTGAAGTTTCCGCTCGCTGGCTCGGGCAGCGCGCAGCCGGTGGCCGGCGTCGGCGGCACCCGGTCATGCGACTGGTGGTTTACCGACGAAGCGGTGCTGATCGACACGGCCGGCCGTTACACGACGCAGGAATCGGACCGCGAGCGCGACAAGGCAAGCTGGCTCGCCTTCCTTGGATTGCTCAAAAAGAACCGCGTCAAGCAACCGATCAACGGCGTGATCCTCGCCGTCAGCCTTGCCGATCTCATCGGCTTCGACGACCAGCAGCTCGAGGCGCATGTCACCGAGATCAGGAGCCGCCTGCGCGAACTGCACGAGACGCTGAAAATCCAGTTTCCCGTCTATCTGCTTTTCACCAAGGCCGATCTCGTTTCTGGCTTCATGGATTATTTCGGCGAGTTCGACGAAGCGCGCCGGCGCAAGGTGTGGGGCGCGACGTTCCAGACCGCCGACCGCATCAGGAACATGGCCGGTGAAGCGCCGGCCGAATTCGACGGGCTGGCGAAGCGCCTGGCGGAAGAACTCGCCGACCGCCTGCAGGAAGAGGCCGATCCGGTGGCGCGTATCGCACTCTTCGGCTTTCCGGCGCAGTTCGGTGCGCTCAGGACCCGGATCATGCAGTTCATCGGCAGCTTGTTCGATGCCTCCCGATCACAGGTGAATGTCAGCCTGCGGGGCCTCTATTTCTCCTCCGGCACCCAGGAAGGGACGCCGTTCGACCAGGTGCTGGGCTCGATCGGCCGCAGCTTCGGCGGCGCTTCGCAGGCGCATCTTTCCGGCACCGGCAAAAGCTTCTTCCTGCACGATCTGCTGACCAATGTGATCTTCCCGGAATCGGGCTGGGTGTCTTTCGACCGGGCGGCCGAGCGGCGCGCAAGGCTCGCCAGATTTGGCGGCCTTGCCGCGATTGCGCTGGCGGCCCTGGCGGCGCTGGGCTTGCTTGGCCTCAGCTTCTTCGCCAACAAGTCGTTGATCGCTTCCACCAGGCAGGCGATGGCGCAATATCGCGACAGCGCGGATTCGCTGCTCAAGAGCACGACGGTGACCGACGTCGACCTCGAAAACGTCATCGGCCCGCTCGACCAGTTGCGCAATCTCCCGGCCGGGTTCGAAAACGGCGACCAGGGGAACCCGATCGAGGAGATGTTCGGGCTCAGCCAGCGCGAGCGGCTGCTGTCGGCCTCTAAAGCCGCCTATCGGCAAGCGCTGGAGCGGACCTTCCGCTCCCGGCTCCTGGTGCAGGCCGAGCGGACGATCCGGGCCAAGATGGCCGATCCGATCGCGCTCTACGAGCCGCTGAAGATCTATCTGATGCTGGGCGGCAAGGCGCCGAAGGTCGATGACGAGCTGATCGTTTCCTGGATGCGGCAGGACTGGGAAGAAAACCGCTATCCCGGCGAGAACAACCGCGGGGGCCGCGCGCAACTCGAAAAGCATCTGCGCGCCATGCTCGCGCTCGACGACGCCTATGATCCGGTCTTCGATCTCAACCAGCCGCTGGTCGAGGCTGCGCAACGTTCGCTTGGGCGCATGAGCCTTGCCGACCGCGCTTCGGCACTGATCAGGTCGGCCGTCTACGCAGCAAGGCTGGAAAACTTCTCCGTCGCCGCGAAAGCCGGCCCCGAGGCGCAGCTTCTGTTCGAGCGCATCGATGGCAGCGATTTCGCCGATCTCAGCGTTCCGGGACTTTACACGCGCGCCGGCTTCAACCGCTTCTTCCTGCCGCAGCTTTCGCGCATCGCGCAAATGCTCGTCGACGACCGGTGGGTGCTCGGCGGCGGCGGCGAACAGGGCGGCATCGACCAGGACCTGCGCAAGCTCGGCTCCAAGCTCATCGACCGCTACGGCAAGGAATTCGCCGCCGCATGGAACGGCGTGCTGGACCAGTTGAAGTTCAAGGCGTTGCTCAAAGACAAGCCGGACTATCTCGCGCTTTCCGCCGTCGCCGCGCCGGACTCACCTCTCGACCAGCTCTTTACGGCGATCGCCGGTGAGACCGCATTGACGACGGAGAACACCGCGGCCGAGGGGGAGAACAGCGCGCCGCAACAGGACATCGCCAGCATGGCCAAGGGCCTGGCCCGCATCGGCCTGCAGATCGCCGGCGGCAAGTCGCAGAGCCGTGCCGGCTCGGGCCAGGGTGTTGGGCAGAATGCCGGCGCGAGCGTCGAGGCGCAGTTCCGGCCTTACCAGGCGCTGATCAGCGGCAGCAACGGACGCCGGCCGCTCGATGCGCTGACCCAGAATTTCCACGACATTTTTCAAAGCCTGAAACTCGCGGCCGATGTCCCTACTCAGACCGAACGCGTCAACGCCAACCTGCAACTGCAGATCTCGACGCTGCGCGCCAATGTCTCGCGCCTGCCGAAGCCGCTGGCGCGCATGGTCAATGCAGCGGCGGACGAGTTCGAAGGCAATGTCGCCGAAGCCTCGGTGGCCAACCTCAACCAGGTCCTCGATCAGACCGTCACGCGCGTCTGCGAGGAAGCCGTCAACGGCCGCTATCCCTTCGCCGTCGACGCCAGGGAAGAGATCTCGATGGCGGATTTCGCCAAGCTGTTCGCGCCGGGCGGATTGATGGACCGCTTCTTTGCGCAGAACCTTGCGCCGCTGATCGACATGACGGGCCAGGAGTGGACCTGGAAACAGGATGCCCGCTCCAGTCGCGACCTCGCGAAGTCGACCTTAAAGGCGTTCCAGTCAGCGGCGGAAATCCGCGGCGCCTTCTTCCCGTCGGGCGGATCGACACCGTTGGTGTCGATCACCTTCACGCCCACCTCGCTGAACAGCGAAGCCGACAGCGCGGTGCTCAACGTGGACGGGCAGACGGTGCAGAGCGCGCAGGCCGGCAACCCGCCAAGCACGGTGACATGGCCGAGCGGCGCCGCTTCGGGATCGGCGAGCCTCAGCCTCGTCCCGGAAATGCCGGGCCGCGACTCCGCGCTCAAGTTCGAAGGGCCATGGGCGTTGAAGCGCCTGTTTGACAAGGCGACCATCACCGCCAATGGCGCCAACGCCGAAGCCCGCTTCGTGATCGGCGGGCGAGACGTCGCCTACACGCTCCAGACCGGATCCGGGGCCAATCCCTTCTTGCTGCCGGCCCTGTCCGGCTTCAGCTGTCCGAAGGCGTTCTGACATGGCCGCGTTCCAGAGCATCGCCGGCTTCGGCCTTCATTTCGGTACTCTAATGTATGCGCTTGTGGCAAAGTGGGCTGGGCATGCGGCCCGTGGTTGGTCACAGAGGACGCTCGCGAAGCGCTTGGTGGCACATTGAGCATTGTCGCCCTTCCCATCGAGAGCTTCGGCGTGAGCCATAAGGGCTGCGTGCGCGACCATAATGAGGACAATTACCTGATAGAGCCTGAGACCGGCCTCTGGGTGGTGGCCGATGGCATGGGCGGGCACGAGGCCGGCGAGGTCGCGTCGGCCAGCATCGTCGATCATCTGGCGACGATCGGCATTGCGAGCTCGGCGCCCGACCTTCGCGCGCGCTTCGAGGACCGGCTGAGCCGCGCCAATTCCGAGATCCGCGACATATCGCGATCGCGCGGCATCACCATCGGCTCGACCTTCGCGGCGTTGCTTGCCATGGACGGGCGGTTCGCCTGCCTGTGGGCCGGTGACAGCCGCATTTATCTGGTCCGTAACGGCACGATCTTCCAGGTCTCGAAGGATCACACCGAGGTCCAGGAACTGCTCGATCGCGGCATGATCAGTGCGGAGGAAGCGCTCACCTGGCCGCGCCGCAATGTCATCACCCATGCCGTTGGTGTCAGCGATGAACTCGAGATCGATTTCCAGCAGGGCGCGCTGATGCCAGGGGATGTTTTCGTTCTGAGCACCGACGGGCTGACGGCGCATGTCAGTGACGCCGAGATCGAAGCCGCGGTCATATCCGCGACGCCGCAAGCGGCGTGCCGGAACCTGCTGGATACTGTGCTTGCGCGCGGCGGAACCGATAATGTGACTGTCGTACTCGTGAAGATCGGCGGCGAGCGCAACGGCGCGCTCCATCCGGATCGGTCCGGAGCGGAGAGCCTGGCGAAATGAGCGACGACGACAAGACCCGGATATCGACGAACGTCAATACTGGCGTCGGCACGCAGCTCAGCGGCATTTACGAGCTTGACGAGAAGATCGCCTCCGGTGGCATGGGCGAAGTCTATCGCGGCCACAATATCCAGACCGGCGACCATGTGGCGATCAAGATCGTGCTGCCCGAATTCGCCCGCGACCAGACGATCCTGTCTCTTTTTCGCAAGGAAGCGTCGATCCTCAACCATCTGTCGCATGACGCGGTGGTGCGCTACCACGTCTTCACCATCGATCCGGGAATCGGCCGACCCTATCTCGCGATGGAGTTCGTGGACGGCCAATCGCTGTTCGACGTGATGCGTCGCGGGCCGATGCCAAGTGAAGACGTACGCCGGCTTTGTCATCGCCTGACATCGGGGCTCGCCGCGGTGCACCAGGCGGGCGCGGTTCACCGCGATCTCTCGCCAGACAACATCATCCTGCCTGGCGGGCGGGTGGATCACGCCAAGATCATCGATTTCGGCATCGCCCGTTCGGCGACCGTCGGCGGCGAAACGCTGATCGGCGGAAAGTTCGCCGGCAAATACAACTACGTCTCGCCCGAACAGCTCGGCCTCTATGGCGGCGAGGTCAGCGAGCAGTCCGATATCTACAGCCTCGGACTGGTGCTCGCCGCCGCATTGCGGGGAAAGCCGTTCGACATGAGCGGTTCGCAGTACGAGGTCATCGAGAAACGCCGGACCGTGCCGGATCTGTCCGACATCGACCCCGATTTCCACGAGCTTCTCGACGCGATGCTGCAGCCGGATCCGCGCGATCGGCCGGCCAGCATGGCGGAGATCGCCAGGGCAACGCGAGGCGAGGATGTCGAAGCGACATTGCCGCCGGCATCGTTTGGCGCGCGCGAACGCTCGGGCTTGCCGCGCGCCGGCTGGACGGCGCCGCCCGACTCCAGACGTCCGCCATCGTCGCCTCCCGGCGAACAGCGCTTCGTTGAGCATGTGAGGCCGGCGCATCTTTCGGAACCACGTCCAGCGCCCGCGCCGGCCAGTGCGCCAACGCCGGCCGCGCCGCGAAAGTCCTCGCGGATGCCGGCTATCGCTGGCGGTCTCGTGACGCTGGCGGTTTTGTTGGGAGGCGGCGTTTACTTCAGCGGGATCATGGCGCCTGCGCCGGCCGAAGAGAAAGTCAAACCGCTGACGCCGAAGCCTGCGCCGCCCAAACCCGTTGCGGACGCACCCAAGCCGGTGGCCCAGGCACCGCAACCGGAAGCGCCGAAACCGCAGCCGCAATCGCCTGTGCAGCCTCAGCCGGAGCCCTCAAAATCGGACAACGCTGCCACTGACGGGACGGCGAACCCACCTGCCCTGCCGGATGCACCGGTGAAGACCCCAACAGCGGCCGAGAGCCAGGCGGACGCGACAGCGGAGCAGAAAACGGAACCGGGGAAGCCCGCCGAAATCCCCATGCCGACTCCCAGGCCCGAGGTGCCGCCGGCAACGGAGGCACAGCAGTCCGCCGAGCAGCCTGCCCAACTGAACCCGCCAACGGCGGCGTCACCGCCGAAGGCTACGGAAAGCTCGACCCCGCCGGGACCAGTCATCGAGCCGCCGCCGGCGAAGACGCCTGGCCAGGCGGAGGCAACAAGCAAGCCCGCCCCGGGAGCAACTCCGCCGGCGACAAAACCCAGCGCAACGGACCTCGTCGACATGCTCTCCAAGCTCGCCAAGCCAAAGGCTTCCCTGCCGCCGGCGAGCCAGACGCCGACGCAACCAATCAGCCCGGCTGTTGAACCGGCAGCGCCCGCCGCATCGGCCAGCCAACCGGCAGCACAACCCGTGCCATCGGAGCCAACACAGACAACGCAGCCGTCCCAGCAGCCGCAGCCGCCGGCAACCACGCAGCCCGAAAATACCAACGTCGCCATCAATGTCCCCAAGCCGGAGGTCCCGCCGGTGAAGACGATCGACGAGGCGGCACAACGCGCTTCATGGGTGCGCGACTTCAGCGGCGGCGACTGTTTCTATGCGTCGCTGACATCGGCAACCGGTGGCGCCGCCGCCATCGAAGGCTTCGCAACGGCCGTCCGGCCATTCGAGCAGATGCTCAATGATTTCAAGTCGAGGTTTCACCTCGAGCCGGACATCAGCGTTCGTCTCATCGACCAGCCCCAATGTGAAGTGACCAACTTCCTGCGCTTCGTCGACCGCAACGGTGCGGAACGACCACAACTCGATCTCGACCGGACATCGGTGCCGGACGGCGCGCCGATCAGCGGCACGCTGCTGACGCATGGCGGGCTCGTCTCAAACGTGATGCTGATCGACCACCGGGGCATCGCTTTCAATCTCGACGATCGCATGGTCGCGCAACCCGACAAGGCGACCTTCAGTATCCCGATTGGCCTTGGCGCCGCGGACAAGGCGGCCGGCAAGGCCCTGCCCCAGATCATGCTGGTGATCACCGGACCGCGAGACATCCAGGCCGCGATGTTTGCAAGACCGACACCGGTATCGGAACTCCTGCCCAAAATCCTCGAGGAGATCGAGGCGGACGGCTCGCAGTTCTCCGCCACCGCCAAGTATTTCAGGCTTGGCGGATAGACATGGACGCCGATGGACCTTCGCTCCCCGCATTCATTTTGCCAGTCGTCACGCTCGAAACGTAGCTGGCTCCATACCTTGCCGGACCTCTCCGGCCGCATGACGTTTGCCGCGCTGTTCGGCGCGACGCTGTTCACGATGCTTTCGACCAACAGCGCGCATGCCGAATTCACCGTCTGCAACCAGACGCTCGACGTCGTCAACCTCGCCGTCGGACAGAAGGTTGACAATGCCGACCAGACCGATGGCTGGTGGACCATCGGCGCCAACCAGTGCGTGAACGTCATCCGCGAGGAGCTGGCAAACCGTTACATCTACCTTTACGCGACCGATGTGTTCGGCCATGCGATCCTCAACGGATCGACGGAGATGTGCGTCGATCGGCGGCGCTTCTCCATCCGCGGCATCGACGAGTGCTGGCAGCGCGGCCATATCGCGGCGCGTTTCGTCGAGGTCGACACGCTCGAGCAGGCGCGCTGGACCTATTTCCTGACCGGAAACAGCCCGTGACGCACAGCAT
The DNA here is from genome assembly GCF_053005525.2 of Mesorhizobium sp. ORM8.1. Classification (NCBI taxonomy): domain Bacteria; kingdom Pseudomonadati; phylum Pseudomonadota; class Alphaproteobacteria; order Hyphomicrobiales; family Phyllobacteriaceae; genus Mesorhizobium; species Mesorhizobium sp. ORM8.1. Next base: position 2,178,042 of record NZ_CM132600.1, read on the forward strand.
CGACACGAGCTTCAAACAGAAGAAGCTGGCGCGGCTGGCCGAGCGCCGGCGCAAAATCTGGCGTGGCGTTCTTGCCGGCGTTGCCACGCTCGCCGTCATCGCGATCGCCACCGGCTTCTATCTCACCAAGGATGACTGGTCGTTCGGCGACGAGGATGAGGAACTGCATCCCGTCGAGGGCATGGAAGACGTGCCTGCCGATGCGTCGGTCTATGTGCCGGCCATCATCGACCTTGCCGGTGATCCGATGTGGATCACGCTGGCGCCCGATGCCGACACCGCCACCAAGGGCCACACCGTCTCGCGCCCGGCTGAGCTCGACAGTTCCGGGGCTTCGCCACAGATCGAGATCCTCTCCGACGTGATGCTGAGCGCCAGCGAAAAGTTCATGACGACGATCCCGTCGACACAGGAGGATTTCGCCTTCTTCCAGGCGCAGCGGCAGGCCGCTCCCAAGCCTTCGGCGACGGCGCTGCCCGACGATGAGCAACCGGCTCCATCAGCTCCGGCCGTGGCGCCAAACGATCAGCAGGGCGATCTGGAGAACGACCTCCAGGCGGCGCCGGAAGAGAGCGACGCCCCGGCTGGTTCGGCCGCCAAAGCCGACGCGGACGACCCCGAGGCCGGTTGGGGCGAAACCATCGACCAGGGCGAGGCGGCACTTCCCGCCTTCAAGAAGACCGCCATCGAGAACAACACCACCGTCGCGACCGTCACCAGCGAATATCAGCGTTTCGAGGCGACCGAGGACACTTTCGTGAAGATCCTCAACGATCGCAGCCTGGACAGCGTTGCGCTCGACGCGCATTTCTCCGCCGACGACGCCAGGCTTGCGGGCGAAGCGCTGAAGGCGCTGTTCAACCATGACGGGCTGGAGCCCGGCTTTGTTGTCGCCATGCGCGGCTTCCGGCCGAACCGCGAGACGACGACCATGTCGCTGATGCAGGTCTCCGTCTACGCCAGGAACATTTATGTCGGTACACTGACGCGCAACGCCGCAGGCGCCTTCGTGTCCGGCGTCGACCCTTGGGTCCGCGAGGACCTCTTCAACTATTCCGGCGCCTCGGACCAGGGCGGGCCGAAGCGACAATACCGCCTGCTCGATGCGATCTATTCGACCGCTGCGCGCAACAAGGTGCCGACCAGCGTCATCGGCGAAGCGATCATGTATCTGTCGCGAGGACAGGATCTCGACGCCTTTGCCAGCGAGGACCAGCGCCTGGTGCTGATCTACTCGCAGACGCCGCGCGGCCAGGGAGAAATCTCCGGACGGGTGCTCTATGTCGGCGTCCAGGGCAAGGACAACAAGCTCGACTGTTTCGTCTTCCAGCAAAGCGACGGCCAGTATGCCTGCGTGACCGGCGACGACCAGGTTCATTCGCTAACCGTCACCAACGGCATGGTCACGCCGGTCGCCGGGGTGATGACATCGACCTTCGGCCCGCGCAAGCACCCGATCCTCGGCACGGTTCGAATCCACAAAGGCGTCGACTGGGCGGCCCCGATCGGCACACCGATCATGGCCGCGTTCGATGGCGAGATCAGCTTCCAGGGCGATGGCGGCAGCTACGGCAATCTGGTCAAGATCACGCATGCCAACGGGCGCGAGACGCGCTACGCGCATATGCAGAAATTCGCCATCGCCAGCGGCGTCGGCACCAAGGTGAAGGCCGGCGACGTCATCGGCTATATCGGGACCACAGGGCTTTCGACCGGCCCCCATCTGCATTTCGAACTCTACCAGAATGGCGAGGCGATCGATCCGCTCGGGAGCGCAACCACGGTCGCCAGCGCCGATTCCAGCACCTCTGTCGTTTCCAGCGGCTCCGGCGATGCCGCCGTCGAGACGCTGACCGAGCGGATCGTGCATGTCGAAAGCGGCGGTAGCGCCCGCGCCAAGAACCCCAACTCGTCGGCGACCGGCGCCGGCCAGTTCATCACCAAGACCTGGATCCGGATGATGAACACCTATCGTCCCGATCTTGCCCGGTCGCTATCGACGGCCGACCTGCTTGCGCTTCGCTACGACGCGACGCTGTCGCGTGAGATGGTGCGCAATCTCGCGCGCGAAGGCGAGGCCTATCTGCGCGCCCGCGGCCATCAGATCACCGCTGGGCGCCTTTATCTCTGCCACTTCCTCGGCATGGAAGGAGCGCACCAGGTGCTGGCCGCGTCCGGCGCGTCGCAACTGAGCGCCGTTCTGGGATCGGCCGTGATCCAGGCCAACCCGTTCCTTACCGGCAAGACCGTCGGCTACGTGATAGATTGGGCCGAGCGGAAGATGGGCCAGAAGGTGCCGCGCGTGGCGACGGATGCAAGCCAGCCGACGACCACCACGACCGAAATCCGGCAGACATCGCCGGAGTTCGAAAAATACAAGCAGGCGATAACGGCGCTGGTCAATTCAATCCAGGATGCGCTCTAGCTCTTTGTTTCTACGCAATTCCGGACGGAAAACCGATCACACTTTTCCTGGAATTGCTCTAGCCAACCGTCTCGGCTTGGCTTCGACCGCTTACTCGGTCCTGATGCGCATTTCCACGCGGCGGTTGACCGGATCGTAAGGGTTGGCGACACGCGGATGCGACTTGCCGACACCGATTGCTTCGAGCCTGGCCGATTCGATGCCGTTTGCCGTCAGGAAGGCGGCCACCGACTGCGCCCTGCGCTGCGAAAGGGTCTGGTTGTAACGATCCGGGCCGGTTGCATCGGTATGACCTTCGACAACGAAGCTGAACGTGCTCAGCCGGTTGTCCTTCAGAGCCTTGGCGAACTCGTCGAGCTCGGTGCGCGCGGTCTGGTCGAGCTGCGCCGAATCCAGGGCGAAATTGATCATCATGTCGAGACCGGATTTTTGAGACGAACCGCTCTTATCGGCCTTGCTCTTGCACTCTTCCTCCGTGCCGACGCAGATACCGCGCGAGGCGCCGAGATCGGCGGTCTGGCCGGCGAAGAATTTTACGATGTCTTCCGACTTCTGAAGCGGATCGGCGAAGACATGCGTTGAAAAAAGCATGGCCGCCAATGCCAAGGCTGAACTGCCCCATCGCATGACTGTCACTCCTGTCTGAGAGGATTTCGCTGGTGTGCACGATATCAAATCGGGAAGCGATTGTCTGTGAACAAACGCACGTTGCCGATGGCTGCCAGCTGCTAAACGGTGAGGCTTGACCGGCTCTCGGCTAAAGGCTTGAGTGCTATTCCGCTGGCTCTCGGGGTGCAGCAGCCATGGCCAATGAACTCGGATACAGAACGGCTCGGGATCTATTCCTTGCTTGTCCCGCCATCGCCAGGGACATGAAATCGCCGGCCAGCGGTCAGCCACCGCTTGATTTTTGCCGTGCCCTGCTTGCCGGACGCGTGCCGGAAGAGGCTGTCACGTTCTGTGCCTATCTCCTGCCTGAGCGAGCCGCCGTCTGGTGGGGACATGAATGCCTGAGCAATCTGGCTGAGCTCCTCCCGGACCGGGATGTCGAATTGCTGGCGCTTGTCCACGACCGCGTCGGCGCACCTGACAGCCCACACCATCAGGCAGCCTTAAGCAATGCCCTGGACCTGCCGCCAGCGACGCCGGCTGCCTGGATCGCTCTGGCAGCGGCATGGCACAACCCTGCCTTCAACATGCTGTCGACCGGATTTCCTGCCGCCCATGCGGTCAATGCCGGAATTCTGGCTGGGCTTGCCCGCGCTTCGCTGGCGGACCGTTTCGCCGTGCTTGCCGCGTTTGTCGAAATGGGCATCCAGATGGTGGAGATGGAAGCGTAACGGCGTTCGCCGATCCCTGCTCGCCTTTCCATCATAATAGGCATGACATCGTTCAGCCCAATATCACCGGCAGCCGCCTTGCGCCCATCTGGCCAGCGCGACCTTGAAACGGGTGCCGAGCGGATGCTGCAGGCGCAGGACCGAGACGTCGTTGGCCGCGAAATTCTTCGCCTGCTCGCAGAGCCTTGCCTCGTTCCACTCATGGCAGGTGTCGCAGTGCTTGCCTTGCCAGGCCGATTTGTCGAGGCCTTCGACCGGACTGAAAAGCGGTTCGCTCCTGATCAGCTGGGCGATGCTCTTGCCGTCGATCGCCGGGTCGCCGAACTTGATAGGATGATCGAAAAGGATCGGGCCATCGGTTGCCAGCTTCGGTATCTTCGCGCGAAGAACATTGAGCGCAAGCTGGTCGTCATTCTGCCCTGAGGACGCGCCAGTGTTGCGCGTCTCGGAACCCGCTTCAGCCGGCGGGGTGTTTGCCTCGCCGACGATCAACGGCGCGTTGAGATCGACCTTATGCAGGACAACCTCGGTGGTCAGCGAGACATTGATCCAGGGGCGTTGCTTGCCGGCGGTCGCCTTGAAGACATCGCTGGTCACCCGGTTCATCGCTTCGGTGATGGAGACGTTGGATTCCCCGATGTGCTGAAGCAATGCCGACGTGAATGGCGAGTGGTCGCCCGACCCGTCATAGGCGAGTTGGTCGGGACTGGCCGCGAAGGCGACGAGCGTCCCGGCGCCGCCATTTTCGATCGGAATTTCGGCAAGGCCGCTGCTCGCGCCCTTGATGCCCGCGGTCTTGGCCAGCACGTCGGCCAACGGATTGTCCCGGCATGCATCCAGAAACACCAGCCTTATGCTGGTCTCGCGCGACATCTGGCGAAGAACGAAATCGACCGATACGGCCTCGAAATCGAGCGAGGTCTCGTCCTCGAGCGCGGCATCCACCGGAAGCAGATAGTTCTTGCCTGAAACCTGCAAGCCATGGCCGGCATAGAAGAAAAGCGCCACATCGGCGCCGCGCACCTGCTTGGCGAACTGGGCGACCGTGGCTTGTGTCTGCTGCTTGGTGAGGTCGAAGCCGGAGACCACCTCGAAGCCGAGGTTCTGCAAGCGATCGGCCATCGCCTGGGCATCGCGGGCGGGATTGGCGAGCGGTGCGGCGTGCTGATACTGCGAGTTGCCGAGCACCAGCGCGACCCGGCGCTCGGCGCTGGCGGCCGTCAACGTCAAAAGCAAGACAAGCGCGGCAAGCCCGGCGCCGCGAAGCAAGCCAGCACAAACCGCGATTGGACGGAAACCCACCCCGACCTCAGTTCGCAAGCTTGGTGGCGGAGAATTCGATCCGCCGATTGAGCGCCTTGTTCTTTGGCGTGTCGTTGGCGGCAACCGGCTTATCCTCGCCATAGCCGGCAGCGCTTATCTGGTTGCGCGGAATGCCGTCGGCAACCAAAGCATCGGCGACCGACTTGGCGCGCCGTTCGGAGAGCGCTTTGTTTGCCTCGGGCGATCCGTCGGAATCCGTGTAGCCGGACACCTCGACCTTGAGGGTCGGGCATTTGCCGACGACGCCTTCGACCTCTTTAAGCAGCGGACGGCTTTTGGCATCGAGCCGGACGCTTGCCGGGCGGAAGTAAATGGCGCCGGTGCGCGACAGCACGGCAAACCGGTTTAGGCATTCCTCGTCGCTGAAATTGGTCTTGGCGGCGTCGGTGGCAACCGGACCGACCTCGGCGCTGGCGGCGACCGTCTGCACCGCGGCCGGCTTGCTGCCGTCGGCGGTAAAGACGAAATCGAACGACACCGAGGCGGTAGGCACGATGTTCGTCACATTGGCGGCCTGCTGCAGCTTGTCGACATTCGGCAGCAGGCCGAAGTCCTCGACATGCACCGCGACGGGAGCCTCGAAGCGACGGAGACCTGGGTGTCGCTGATCATGGTGACGACAACACTCGCCTCCAGGTCCTTATCGACACCGTGCATGCTCAGCCGGAACGGCAAAATTGTCTTGATCCGGCGCTTGGTCGGCAAATCGGCAAAGGCGGCCGGATCGACCTTCGCCGTCAGCTCGGCCGTCGGGAACTTGAACGTTTCGAAGAACAGGAAGCGCATGCGTACATTGCGCAGGTCGACGCCGGTGTCGACGGAATTGAGGTCGAAGCTGATCTTGGCGTCGCCGGCCGAACTCAGCGTGCCGGTGATGTTCCTGATCTTGTTGGTCTCGACGATCGTGTTCTTCTTGACCGACTGATAGGTGAGCACCGAAGCGTCAGGATCGAGGGTCCAGTTCGGCGCCGCGCTTGCGGACCGCGATCCGAAGACCAGCAATCCCAAGATCGCCGCAACGATCAGGCCAATACGCCACGGTGCGGCTCTCGCCCGCGTTTTGCGCGATAATGCAACGACTTCGAACATGGAACGCCCCCGCCAGGACAACCTATCTCGATACCGGCACGAGGCGGGAGCATAGAGCACTTGCGCTTGCTTGGCGAGCGCTTCCGACTGTCTGTGAAACGGCGCTAACCGCAGGCCAAAAAGCGTGGCGCGTCAAGGCTTGTCACCACCCGCCGCCGCCACCGCCGCCAGCACCGCCACCACCACCCAATGGCTTTATCACAGGCTTGTCTTCGGTGTTGACCGGTTCGGCCAGTTTCCTGGCAGTCACCTTCTTCCGCTTGACCACCTTCGGCGCGGTCGTGGAGCGAACGTGCTGGGTGCGATGTTTCGTCGGCGGCGCCGGCTCCAGCCTGGGCGGCACGGTTGTGCACCCAGCGACCGCAAAGGATAGAAATGCCGCGATGACCGCCTGCTTCAATGCCCTGCCCACCATTGCCTCCTTGTTGATCAGAACAGATCCCGACGCGGATTGGCTTGCTCCCAGACGGCCCTTGCCGTCTTGACCAGTTGGTCGTCGACCGAACCGCCGGCCGGGATTTTCGATTTGAGTTCCGAGCGCAACTGCTTCAAGGCAGCCGTTTTCGGCTTCACGCCGAACTGCGCCAGCGTCGCGCGCGCGTTCGGCAACTCGTTGCGAAGGTCGAGCCCTGACGCGAACGCCAGGTACCGTACGGCGACGGCCTGGTCGGATTTGTCGCCCTTCTGCATCTCGATGGCCGCTCGATCATATGCCGCAGAGTAGTCGCCGCGATCGGTCGCTAGCTCGAACAGCCTCTGCGCTTCGGCAAGGTTCTGGTCGACCCCTTCACCGTCACGGTACATGCGGGCAAGGCTGCCGGGAGCATAAGGCTGGCCGAGGTCCATCGCCTTCTGGAAAAGCGCCTGTGCCTGCTTCGGATCCTTCTCGACGCCAAGTCCACTGAGATAGTTGCGTCCGAGAATGTTCATCGAATACATGTCCTGGCGTTCAACGCCCGCCTTGAGGAAGGCAACGGCGCGCTCGGGATCGGCGGGCACGCCATTGCGGCCTTCACTGAAGATCGCGGCCAGGTCGTTCATGGCATAGGTGTGGCCCATAGCCGCCGCCTTGAGCAGCAGGTCCAGTCCCTTGCCGGTGTCGCGCTCGACGCCGAGACCGTTGAACAAGGCACGCCCCCAGGCAGTCATGCCGTACGGATCGCCTTTGTCGGATGCCTTCGCGTAGAAGCCGTTGGCCTTCTTCGGATCCACAGCCGTTCCTATTCCGGACGAGGCAATGTAGCCCAGCTCGAACACGGCGCGGACATGCCCTTCGTCGGCAGCTTGCTGGATGGTCTTCTTTGCCTCGTCGGCCTTGCCGGCTGCAAGCAGCGCGCGTCCGAGTTCGTAATGGAAGCGGGCGACATCGGGATAGGCCTTCACCGCCGCCTGGCAGGCTTTCACCGCGTCGGCGCCGATCTCGTTCGGCAACAGACCGGGGACGACACCTTGCAGGTCCAAAGGCTCGCCGGCTTCATTGTCGCAGGGATCGACGCTAGGCGACAACTTCATGGTGGCCGGCTTGGATGGAGTGTTGTCGGCACTGATTTGGAAGCCGACTATCAGTGGTTTGACGGCGCCTATCTGGGGTTCGTAGCGCAAACTATCGACCTCATCGGCCATCAGGCTCGAATCCGGAGACAAGGTGCGGTCCGGCAAGGACAGTGTTCCGGTTGCCGGATAGCTGGCAAGTTTCAGGCTGACTGCAGGATCCTTGGTCGGGAAATCCAGCTTCAACGGCACCGGACCGACGCCGACGGGAACCTGGACGTCGCGGTTCTCGATCGCTTCGGCCGCGCCGGTGATGTGGATGCCGCGTTCCACCACCTCCTGCTTCTGCTCGGACTGGAGCGAGGCCACGAGTTGCTTGCCCTCGGCGCCGTCGCCGTTCTTGACCCGGAACACCAGTATCCCCTGGGATCCACCGCCCCAGTCGTCATGCGTGGCATAGGCCAGCATATCGACTTCTTCCTGGGCGCCTGTACTCTTCGGCACATCCATTTGCAGTCGCGGCAAGTCCTTACCGGCTATCGGCTCACCCGTCGCAATCGGCTTGCCGTCCAAAATCAGACGTCCCAGAGCCGGCGGTCTCTCGATGCTGATGGTGACCGCGCCGCCATCGACGTCGACCGGCACGGGCAGGTCGAGCGCGACCGGGCCAACGCCCGAGGGCACGACCTTTTCCAGCACCGGCGGCAATGCGGGCCGGTTGGCGCGACGCATGAGGACGACCTCGTCGATCAACGAGGAGTTCTCCCAAGGCACCTGCTTGCCAGCCGTAGCCTCGACCACATCGCGTCGAACGGCGGCCATGACCGAGCGTATCTCCTGGTTCGGCGCCAGCGCGCGACGCGAGAATGCGGAGGAAAACGGGCTGAGATCGCCAGTTCCGTCATAGGCGACTGCACCAGGCTCGGTGGCGAAGGCGATCAGCGTATTCAGCGAGCTTTTCACCTGCGCAAGGCCGGTGCCGCCGGCGGCGATCAACTGGTCGCGCAGCCAATAGTCCTTGCGTGGAAACGGATTGTTGCGGCAGGCGTCGAGGATGATCACCTGGATCTTCGATTTCGCCCGCAACTGCTGCAGCACATCATCAAGCTTGACCGCCTGAACCTCGATGTCGGCCGCATCCTTGAGCGAGGCATCGACCGGGATCAGGAAATTCTCGCCGCCGATCTGAAAGCCGTGGCCGGAATAATAGACGACCGCCAGATCGGCGCCGTCGGCCGCCGCGAGGTAGTTGCGGAACTGCTTTTCGAATTCGATCTTGGTGAGATCCTTGGCGACGAAGACATCGAATCCGGCGAGCCGGAACGTATTCGACACGTCCTCGGCATCCTTGTCCGGATTCTTGAGGGCCGGAATTTCGCGGTATTCCGAATTACCGATGACAAGGGCAACCCTTCGATCGGCGCGCGCCTGCACTGTCGCGAGGCCCACGACGATCAAGGCTGCAATCAGCGCGCAGCGTCGCAGCATGGCAAAATCCCTAACCGCTATGACCTGTGAGCCTCAAGAACGCAGCTTGCGACGCGAAGGTCTGTTAAAGAGTTCACAATCCGCCGGGACAGATCGGAACCCTTCTGTTAACGACAGGAGGCATGCGTATCGTCCAATCAGGTCGAGGTTACCGCAGGGGCATCGGCACCGCAATGATCGGATGGGTTCACGACAGCTGTGCCGCATCGCGGAACGACGAATTTTCCAAAAATGTTTTTGATTGAAGGATGCTTGCGATCCACCGAGCGCGCCCTGCTCGCCAGATCCGTATCTTCGGCGCCATGTGCCGGTGCACCAGCAAGTTCTCAGTCGGCGGTGACCGGCGTCGTGATTGCGGCTTTCGGTTGGTCACCGACGGCAAACACGGCGCTTGCCTCGCTGACGATCGAGACGTGGTTCCTGGCTGCGGTCCCGGCCGCGGTTCCATCGCCGCGCAGGATGGCGGTGACGATGACGTCATGCTCTTGCCACGACTTCGCCAGGCGGCCGGCAAGCCTGAACTGGGCACGGCGGAAGGGGGCAAGGCGGCTGCGCGTCGTCGCGGTCAACTCGTAGATGTGCGTGCTGTGGGCACCGCGATAAAGCCGGCTGTGAAACTCGGTGTTGAAGTACTCGTAGTCTTCCTCTGCACCCAGCTGGACCAGCCGCGCCGAGGCCTGATGCTCGGCCTCGAGCGCGCGGCGCTCGCTGCCGGTCATGCGCTCGGCACAGAAGCGCGCGCATATGCCTTCCAGTTCAGCCATGCTTTCGAACATCGAGGTGAGGTATCCCTGCGTTACGACGGCGACGATGGCGCCCCTGTTGGGCCGCCTTTCGACAAGACCCATGGCGCTGAGCTGGCCGAGCGCTTCGCGAACCGGTGTGCGTGACACCTCAAAGCGGGCGGCAAGCGAGGCCTCATCGAGCTTTTCGCCGGGGCGCAGCACGCCGGTGACGATGCGGTCGCCGATCGCCCTCACCATCTGATCGACAGTCGTTCCCGACCTGATCAAGCTGCGCTTTCCCGGCACGTCTCCTCCAGCTTCCGTTCGCATTCGCCAGGCGATGATCCGGCAGGACGAATGCCGCTTCCGACTCACCTTCTCCCTCTATGCCTATGTTTTAAGCTTCCTGTCAAATTGGTTGTTTTCAAGGCAAAAAGTGCATGCAATTGCCTTTCGCTTGTGCAGCACGAAAGATCATAGTGGCTGATTATATTGGATAAATCTTGATTTCTAAACTGGCACAACGATTGCATGCACTTTCTTGAGAAGGCGTTAACCGACCCGGAAAGGGTCCTACAGGGGAGCATTCAAGATGACCGACCGTTTCATGCTTAGCCGCCGCCAGTTGCTCAAGACCTCCGCCGCCGGAGCCGCGCTCGGGCTTGCCTCCGCAGCCTTTCCCATCTCACGGGCCTTTGCCGCCACAGCAACTGTCGGCTTTATCTATGTCGGCCCGAAGGACGATTACGGTTACAACCAGGCGCATGCCGAAGGTGCGGCGACGCTGAAAGGCATCGAGGGCATCACCGTCGTCGAGGAAGAGAACGTCCCCGAGACGGTCGATGTCCAGAAGACGATGGAATCGATGATCAACCTCGACGGCGCTTCGCTGATCTTCCCGACTTCGTTCGGCTATTTCGACCCGCACATGCTGGCCATGTGCAAGAAATTCCCCGACGTGCAGTTCCGCCATTGCGGCGGCATGTGGGACAAGGCCAAGCACCCGATGAATGCCGGCTCGTATTTCGGCTATATCGGCATGGGCCAGTATCTCAACGGCGTCGTTGCCGGCCACACCTCGAAGACCAAGAAGCTCGGCTTCGTCGCGGCCAAGCCCATTCCGCAGGTCCTGCTCAACATCAACTCCTTCCTGCTCGGCGCGCGCTCGGTCGATCCGGCCATCACTTGCCAGGTCATCTTCACCGGCGAATGGTCGCTGGCGGTCAAGGAGGCGGAGGCCACCAACGCGCTGGTCGACCAGGGCGCCGATGTCATCACCTGCCATGTCGACAGCCCGAAAGTGGTGGTCGAGACGGCCGCCGGGCGCAGCGCGTTCGTGTGCGGCTACCATGCCAACCAGAGCCCGCTGGCGCCGGAAAAGTATCTCACCGGCGCCGAGTGGAACTGGGCCAAGGTCTACAAGATGTTCGTCGATGACCTGACCGCCGGCACGCCGCTGCCCAACTTCACGCGCGGCGGCCTTGCCGACGGCTTCGTCAAGATGAGCCCGCTCGGCCCCGCCGTCGGCGAGCCGGCGCGCAAGCAGTTCGATGCCACGCTAGCCGAGATGATGAAGGGCGGCTTCGCGGTGATCAAGGGACCGCTGAAGAGCAACAAGGGCGTCGTCGTCGCCACCGAAGGCCAGGCCTTCGTCGAGACCGCTATCGAACTCGAAAGCATGGACTATCTGGTCGACGGGGTCGTCGGCTCGACCGCCTGATCTGAGGGGAACAGGGCGATGGCGGATACAGTGACAGGGGCCGGCGTACCGGCGCTATCCGGCGCCAGGGGATATCCGGGGGCGCTGGAATGGATCGCGCGGCGAGCGGAGGCCTTCGTCATTCCGTTCGTGGCAGTTGTCGTCGGCATGGCCCTGTTCAGCCTTTTCATTGCCTTGGTCGGCAAGTCACCGATCCTGCTTTATGAAACCATGTGGCGGGGCGGCTTCGGCTCGTGGTTCTCGGTTCAGAACTCTCTGTCGCGCGCCTCACCGCTGTTGTTGGCGGCACTTTGCGTGGCGTTGCCGGCGCGACTTGGCCTTGTCGTCATCGGCGGCGAAGGCGCCATCGTGCTCGGCGGCGTCGCGGCGGCTGCCATCGGCGTGGCGCTCAGCGGCGCGCCTTCTCCAATCGTCATTCTTGCCATGGGCGTGGCGGGCATGGCCGCCGGCGGCATCTGGATCGGTGCCGTCGGCGCGCTGCGTCACTACCGGGCTGTCAACGAAACAATCTCGAGCCTGCTGATGGCCTACATCGCCATCGCGCTGATGAACCAGCTCGTGGAAGGTCCGCTGCGCGACCCGGCCTCGCTAAACAAGCCGTCGACGCAGCCGCTGGCGGACATCTATCGCATCGGCAACATTCCGGGCATGGACGTGCATTGGGGACTGGTTGTCGGCGTCGTCGCCTGCATCCTCTCCTGGGTGCTCATCGAAAAGACCCGCTGGGGCTTTGCCGCACGCATCGCCGGCGGCAATGTGCGGGCCGCCCAGGTGCAGGGGCTGGCCGTCGGGCCGCTCATCGTCGGCTTCACGGCGCTCGCCGGCGGCTTTGCGGGGCTTGCCGGCATGCTGGAGGTCGCCGCCGTGCAGGGCAGCGCCAACGCCTCGCTCGCCGCCGGCTATGGCTACACGGGCATCCTCGTCGCCTTCCTCGCCCGTCACAACCCGTTGGCCATCATCCCCGTCGCCATCCTGCTTGGCGGCATCGACGCCTCAGGCGGGCTGATCCAGCGCCGCATGGACCTGCCCGACGCCACCGTGCTGGTGCTGCAAGGCATGATCTTCATCGTCATCCTGTTCAGTGAAACCTTTTACGGCCGCTTCAAGGCCTTCAATCCTGATCTGTGGCAGAGGGCCTCCTGATGGACGCAACCGAGATCGGCCTCTGGGGCGTACCGCTGGCCATTCTCGGCGGCGCCATCCGCGTGTCGACCCCCTTCATTTTCGTCTCGCTCGGCGAGGCGATCACCGAGCGTTCGGGCCGCATCAATCTGGGGCTCGAAGGCACGCTGGTCTTCGGCGCCATGACCGCCTATGCGGTGGCGGTGATGACCAACTCGCCCTGGCTCGGCCTGCTTGCCGCAGCCTTCGCCGGCCTGTGCTTCGGGTTGTTCCACGGCTGGATCTGCAAATTCCCGAAGGTGAACGACATCGCCATCGGCATCGCGCTGATGCTGTTCGGCTCTGGCCTCGCCTTCTTCTTCGGCAAGCCATTCATCAAGCCTAAGGCGCCCAATCTGCCCGCCATTCCGTTCGGTGGCTGGTCCGACATACCGCAGGTGCAGGCGGCGCTCGACGTCAACGTGCTGTTCCTGATCGGGGCGGTGCTTTCGATCATCCTGTGGTGGGCGTTCCGCAACACGCGCGCCGGCCTCATCGTGCGCGTTGTCGGCGACAGTTCGGATGCGGCGCGCGCCATGGGCCTCAACCCCGATACGGTCCGGCTGATCGCCACCGGCGTCGGTGGCGCGCTGGCCGGCATTGGTGGCGCCTATCTGTCGCTCTACTATCCCGGCAGCTGGACCGAACGCATCTCGTCGGGCCAGGGCCTGATGGCAGTGGCGCTGGTCATCTTCGCACGCTGGAACCCGCTCGGCTGTTTTGCCGCCGCCCTTCTGTTCGGTGGCGCGGGCGCGCTCGGCCCGGCGCTGCAATCGGTCGGCGTCACCCAAGGCTATTACCTGTTCTACGCCGCTCCCTACATCCTCACCCTCATCATCATGATCGCCACCTCGTCACCGACACGCTCGCTTGTCGGCGCACCGGGCGAACTGTCGATCACCAAATGACTGGAGTTTTGCCCATGAACGCCAGAGCCGAAATCACCCAGCACACGATCGACGCCGAACCCTATCCGTGGCCCTACAATGGCGACCTGCGGCCCGACAACACGGCGCTGATCATCATCGACATGCAGACTGATTTCTGCGGACCGGGCGGCTATGTCGACCATATGGGCTACGACCTGTCGCTGGTGCGCGCGCCGATCGAGCCGATCAAATCGGTGCTCTCGGCGATGCGGGCCAAGGGCTACACCATCATCCACACGCGCGAGGGACACCGGCCCGACCTCGCCGACCTGCCGGCCAACAAGCGCTGGCGCTCGCGCCGCATCAATGCCGGCATCGGCGATCCCGGTCCGTGCGGGCGCATCCTGGTGCGTGGCGAGCCGGGCTGGGACATCATCCCCGACCTCTATCCGATCGAGGGCGAGCCGATCATCGACAAGCCCGGCAAGGGCTCGTTCTGCGCTACCGACCTGGAACTGATCCTCAACCAGCGCCGCATCCAGAACATCGTGCTCACCGGCATCACCACGGATGTCTGCGTGCACACAACCATGCGCGAGGCCAACGACCGCGGCTACGAATGCATGATGCTGGAGGATTGCTGTGGGGCGACCGACCACGGCAACCATCTGGCGGCGATCAAGATGATCAAGATGCAGGGCGGCGTCTTCGGCACGGTGTCCAATTCGAAGGCGCTCGTCGCGCAATTGCCGTGAGGAGGGCGCGATGAGCGACAGGAAAGCGGTCGGCGTCGAAACCGTCGGCATGACCATGCGCTTCGGCGGCTTCACGGCGCTGGACGCCGTGTCGGTGAAGGTGCCGGCGGGCTCGTTCCACGCGCTGCTCGGCGAGAACGGCGCCGGCAAGTCGACGCTGGTCAAATGCATGATGGGTTTTTATCACCCGACATCAGGCGACATGCTGGTCGACGGCCGCGAGGTGGCGGTCGCCAGTCCGCGCGATGCCTCAGCGCTTGGGCTCGGCATGGTTTACCAGCATTTTACACTGGTGCCGTCACTGACGGGTGCCGAGAACCTCGTCATCTCGCGTGAAAACGTGCCTGGCATCATCGACTGGCGCAAGGAGCGTGGCGAGCTCGCCGTGTTCATGGAGCGCATGCCGTTCAAGCTGCCGCTCGACGTCAAGGTGGCTGAGCTTGCCGCCGGCGAGAAGCAGAAGCTCGAAATCATCAAGCAGCTCTATCTCGGCCGCTCCTTCCTGGTGCTGGACGAGCCGACCTCGGTGCTGACGCCCGGCGAGGCGCAGGAGGTGCTGGGGCTGGTCCGCGACATGACCAGGGCCGGCGACCTGACAGTGCTGATGATCTCGCACAAATTCCATGAGGTCACCGCCTTCGCCGACGATGTCAGCGTGCTGCGCAAGGGCAAGCTGACCGGAACCGGCCGTGTCGCCGATCTCGACCACAAGGCGATGGCGGCGATGATGATCGGCGACCAGCCTATCGCGGCGCTCGACAGCCGTGCCGCGCCGAAGCCGGATGCCGAAATCGTGCTCAAGGTCAAGGCGTTGAAGGCGCCGGATCGCACCGGGCTGAAGTCGATCCGCATCGAGGACCTCGGCGTGCGCTCGGGCGAAATCGTCGGCATTGCTGGCATTTCCGGCAACGGACAGAAGGAGTTCCTGGAAGTGCTGGCCGGCCAGCGTCCTCGCGATGCGGGTGAAGTGCTGGTGCGCGGCTCCGCCTACGCGGCGACCCGGACCGAGGCGCGTGCGCTCAATGTGCGGCTCATTCCCGAGGAGCCGCTGAAGAATGCCTGTGCCCCGAAAATGACGGTGGCCGAGAACATCTCCTTCCGCACTTTCGACATCGACGGCAACGGCAAACCGGTGAGCTGGATCAGCACCAGTGCCATTCGCGCCTTCAGCGCCAGGCTGATCGAGCAGTTCAAGGTCAAGACCGCCTCGCTGTCATCGCCCATCGCGTCACTGTCGGGCGGCAATGTGCAGCGCGCCGTGCTGGCGCGCGAACTGACCGGCGCGGTCGACCTGCTGATCGTCTCCAACCCATGTTTCGGCCTCGACTTTTCGGCGGTGGCCGAAATCCGCGCCCGCATCATGAAGGCGCGTAATGCAGGTGCGGCCGTGCTGTTGATGTCGGAGGATCTCGACGAATTGCTGGAACTGTCGGACCGCATCTTCGTCATGTCGGACGGCGCGCTGGTCTATGAGACGCCGATCGCGCAGGCGAGCGTGCAGACCATCGGCGAGCATATGGCGGGACATCACTGATGGCGGAGATCGATGCGCAGCCTTTCGCCTTTGCGTTCCAGCCCGACACGATGGCGCTGGTCGTCATCGACATGCAGCGCGATTTCGCCGAGCCCGGCGGTTTCGGCGCCAGCCTCGGCAACGACGTCAGCCGCGTCGCGGCCATCGTGCCCACGGTGAAGAAACTGATCGAGGGTTTCCGCGCCGCCGGCCTGCCGGTCATCCATACGATGGAGTGCCACAGGGCCGATCTCTCGGACCTGCCGGCGGCCAAGCGCAATCGCGGCAATCCGTCGATCCGTATCGGCGATACCGGGCCGATGGGCCGGGTGCTAATCGTCGGCGAGCCGGGCACGGCGATTCTCGACGAGCTGGCGCCGCTGCCGGGCGAGACCGTCATCGAGAAGCCCGGCAAGGGCGCGTTTTATGCAACCAGCTTCGGCGACGATCTGAAACGGCTCGGCGCGCAGCAGCTGGTCTTTGCCGGCGTCACCACGGAGGTCTGCGTGCAGACGACGATGCGCGAGGCCAATGATCGCGGCTATGAATGCCTGCTCGCCGAGGACGCGACGGAAAGCTATTTCCCGGAGTTCAAGGCGGCGGCCATCGCCATGATCCGCGCGCAGGGCGCCATCGTCGGCTGGACGGCGACAACCGACCAGGTGCTGCAGGGAATTGCCAATGGCTAATCTGAGTTTTGCCGGCCTCATCAGTGGCGGCTGGCGCGATCTGGCCTTCGAGCATTTTCGCGACGGTATCACCGTGCACTGGCTGTCGAAGGGCGGGCCGGTCGAACCCTCGGTCGCAATCCTGAATTACCAGCCCGGCGCCAGTGTGCCGCGCCACCGCCATGTCGGGCTCGAAACCATCGTCGTGCTCGAGGGCACGCAGAGTGACGAGAACGGCGATTATTTCTCGGGCAGCGTGATCCTGAACCCGGTCGGGACCGAGCATTCAGTGTGGACGAAGGACGGTTGCGCCGTGCTGATTCAGTGGGACCTGCCGGTGATCATTCTGGGAGAGGCCATATGAGCGAGATCCGCTTCGACATCGGCAGTCTGCACGCGGCCTATGCCAGCGGTGTTGCCATCTCCGCCATGATCGATACCGTTCATGCCTGCATCGCGGCCGCCGACGATCCGGGCATCTTCATACATCTCGCCGGCAAGGCGGACATGCTGGCGCAAGCGCAAAAGCTCGGACGGTTCGACCCGGCGGCCAAGCCGCTGTGGGGTGTACCGTTCGCGGTCAAGGACAACATCGACGTCGCCGGCATGCCGACAACCGCCGCCTGCGCCGAATATGCCTATACGCCCGACAAGGACGCCACCGTGGTGGCGCGGCTGAAGGCCGCCGGTGCGCTGGTGGTGGGCAAGACCAATCTCGACCAGTTCGCCACCGGCCTGGTCGGCGTGCGCACACCATACCCGATCCCGCGAAACGCGGTCGATGCCAGCCTGGTGCCGGGCGGCTCCTCGTCGGGTTCGGCGGTGGCGACGGCGCGCGGCATCGTCTCCTTCGCGCTCGGCACGGATACGGCCGGCTCCGGCCGCATACCCGCCGGTCTCAACAACATCGTCGGGCTGAAGCCGACGGTCGGCGCGCTGTCGGCCGCGGGCGTCGTGCCGGCTTGCCGCACGCTCGATTGCGTCTCGGTGTTCGCGCTCACAGTCGACGACGCCTATCAAGTGTTCGGTGTCGCGGCGGCCAAGGACGCGGCCGACGCCTATTCGCGAACCGTGCAGGTGCCGGCCCTGGCCGCGCGTCCGCCGGTGCTGAGCGTCGGGGTGCCAGCGAAGGCCGATCTGAAATTCTTCGGCGACGCATCCATGCAGGGAGGCTTCGAGGCCGCTCTTAGCACGCTGGAGAGGCTTGGCTGCCGGCTGGTCGAAGTCCCGTTCGGCGATTTCTACGCCACCGCCAATCTTCTCTATGAAGGCGCCTGGGTGGCCGAACGCTACGCGGCGATCCGCGATTTCATGGATACCAACGAAGCGATCATGCACCCGGTAACGCGCAAGATCATCGGCGGCGCGCGCGGCCTCTCGGCGGCCGACGCCTTCAAGGGCCTCTATGCGCTTCAGGACTACAAGGCAAAGCTCGCGCCAGTCATGGCCTCGGTAGATATGTTCTGCGTGCCGACCGCGCCGACGCATTACGCGCTCGATGCAGTGCTCGCCGATCCGATCACCACCAACAGCCGGCTCGGCACCTACACCAATTTCGTCAATCTGCTCGACATGTGCGGCATCGCCGTGCCGACCGGCAAGCGCGATGACGGGCTGCCGATGAGCGTGACCTTGCTGGCGGCGGGCGGCAAGGATTGGTTGACCGCGGCACTTGCCCGCGACATCCATGCGACGAGCAACCTGCCACTTGGCGCAACCGGCTGGCAGCAGCCGGGTTGTCTACCCGCAGCATCATCAGCCGATGATGGCATGATCGACCTCGTGGTTGTCGGCGCGCATCTTTCGGGAATGCCGCTCAACGGACAACTGGGCCAGCTCGGCGCACGATTCTCGCGCTCGGCAAAGACATCCTGCGCCTACAGGCTCTATGCGCTGGCTGGCCAGTCCGTGCCCAAGCCTGGCCTGATCCGTGTCGCCAAGGGCGGCGCTGCCGTCGAGGTCGAAGTCTGGCGGCTGCCGGCAGAGGCCTTCGGCCGCTTCGTCGCAGCCATCCCGCCACCGCTCGGCATCGGCACCATCGAACTCGAGGACGGCAGTTCGGCCAAGGGCTTTCTGGTCGAAACCGTTGGCCTCAGCGGTGCGTCCGACATCTCATCCTTCGGCGGCTGGCGCCGCTTCGTCGGCCCCGGCAAAAACATGGCGGACCAAACCGAAAACGCCCACTAGAATGGAGCCGGACTCTTCCTGACACGCCCTGGCGTTTGTCACTCCGCTGCTTGAAGACCTTGTGCCTCGACGATGGTCCTGATCTCGGCACGACACGAACCGCAATTCGTTCCTGCATGAAGGGCCACGCCAATCGCCTCGACGCTGGCACAGCCGCGACGCACCGCTTCCGCGATCTGGTTGGCGCCGACGTTGAAGCAGGAGCAGACGATGGCACCACGGTCGGTGTGATTCCACCCGGTCGCCCGGCCACGACCGCAAGCCTGCCGCGCCGGTCGGTATGATCGACATTCAACTGTTCCGCCGCCCAGCCGCGCGACACGGCAACCGGCGCGGGTGAAAGATAGAGCGCGCCCACCAGCCGATTGCCGACAAAGTGAGCGAAGCGATGGTGGCCTCCGGCAACGTCACGATAGGCAAGCGTCTCGTTTTGTTCGTCAGCACCGAGAAGCGAGACTGCGAAACCCGCCCAGTCCCGGCCGCCCGCGAGGGCAAATTCGAGGCGCCAGCCGCCTACGCAGCGGGCGAGGCTCCAATAGTCCGCGTCTATCGAGGTGGGACGTTCGGCAACCGCTGCAAAACCGAATGCAGCAACGGCGAACCGCTCTATGCGGACAGCAACGTTCTTCGAAGCCGGTTGGCCGGATATCGCATCGGTGACTGGCGCCACCAGCGCATCGACGCGAGCACGGGCGGAGAACTGGTCCGTCCAGTGCATCGGCACGAAGACCGAACCTGTCCGCTGTCGCGCCGTCACCAGCGCGCGAAGCAGCGCTTGGCCATGTGCGGTCGAGACGCGCACGATGTCGGCATCGCCGATGCCGAATCTTGCGGCATCGGCCGGGTGGATCTCGACGAAGGGCTCGGCCATATGCTGGGACAGACGCGGGCTCTTGCCGGTCCGCGTCATGGTGTGCCATTGGTCGCGGACCCGCCCGGTGTTGAGCAACAGCGGATAATCCGGAGTGACGCGGGTATGCACGGTCGGGCGGATGGCGACAAAGCGTGCTTTGCCGTCCGGAGTGTAATAGCTGCCGTCGGCAAAGAAGCGATCGGCGTGCCAAGGGGTGTCGGGCGCTGGCCACTGAAATGGGGCAAACGCCTCATAAGTCTCCCCATCGACACCCGCATAGGCGCCAATGTCGAAATCGCGGGCGCCGTTATTCTCGAAACCTGACAGAGCGGCATGCTCGCTGAAGATTTCCGACGGTGATGTATAGGAAAACGCAGCGCCAAAGCCCATTCGCTTGCCGACTTCAGCGATGATCCGCCAGTCGGGACGCGCCTCGCCGGGCACGGCCAGAAAGCTGCGCTGGCGCGAGATGCGGCGCTCGGAATTGGTGACGGTGCCGTCCTTCTCGCCCCAAGCGGCGGCGGGCAGCCTGACATGGGCGCGGCGCACCGTATCCGTGCTCAACAGCACGTCCGAAACCACGACGAAGGGGCAGGCCTTGATCGCCGCTTCGACGGCGTCGGCATCCGGCATCGAATCGACCGGGTTGGTGGCCATGATCCACAGCGCCTTGATGCGCCCGTCGGCCACGGCTTGAAACATCTCGACCGCCTTCAGACCGGGCTTTTGCGCAATGTCAGGGGCGTTCCAGAAGCGCCGCACGCGGTCGCGGTGTTCGGGGTTCTCGATCTCCATATGGGCGGCGAGCATGTTGGCCATGCCGCCGACCTCGCGGCCGCCCATGGCGTTGGGCTGGCCGGTTACCGAAAACGGCCCAGTCCCCGGTTTGCCAATGCGGCCGGTGGCGAGGTGGCAGTTGATGATGGCATTGACCTTGTCGGTGCCGGACGACGACTGGTTCACGCCCTGGCTATAGACAGTCACCGTCTTCGCTGTCGCGGCGAACAGGCTGTAGAAGCGGCCAAGTTCGTCTTCGCTGAGACCCGTTGCGGCGGCAACACCGGCAAGATCGAGCGTCGAGGCCGCGAACAGCGCTTGCCCAAAGCCCGTCGTGTGCGCGGTGATATAGGCGCGGTCGAGCGCGTTGCGCCGGCCAAGCCAGGCCAGCAGGCCGGTGAACAGAGCGACATCGCCATCCGGCGCGATCGCCAGATGCATGTCGGCGATGTCAGCGGTCATGGTACGACGCGGGTCGATGAGAACGACCTTCATCTCCGGCCGCTTTTCACGAGCCGCGGCGATGCGCTGGTAGAGCACGGGATGGCACCAGGCGAGATTGGAGCCGACCAGCACGATGAGATCGGCGAGTTCCAGATCCTTGTAGGTGCCCGGCACGGTGTCGGAGCCGAAGGCGCGGCGGTGACCGGCCACCGAAGAGGCCATGCAGAGGCGCGAATTGGTGTCGATGTTGGCAGAACCGATGAAGCCCTTCATCAGCTTGTTGGCGACGTAATAGTCTTCGGTCAGCAACTGGCCGGAAACATAGAAGGCGACCGCATCCGGCCCGTGCTCGGCGATGGCCTGCGAGAAAGTCGAGGCGACGAGGTCGAGCGCCTCGTTCCAGCCGGCGCGGCGGCCGTGAATTTCGGGATGAAGCAGCCTGCCGTCGAGGTCGATGGTCTCGGCCAGCGCCGAGCCCTTGGAGCAGAGCCGGCCGAAATTCGCGGGATGGTCTGGGTCGCCGCGGACGGTCACTTGCCCGTCCGCGGCGACCTTGGCCAGCACGCCACAGCCCACCCCGCAATAGGGGCAGGTGGTCTTTATCTCGCGAGCTTCGTCGATCTGCATGTCAGGCCGCGCGGCTGGCCAGGGCTTCCAGCGCCAGGAACAGGCGCTCGCCCTCGATCTTGACCGGAACGGTGCGCACCGCACCCTCGTCGGCGCCGAGCGCCTTGCCCGTCTCCAGCGAGATGACCCAATTGTGCAAGGGACAGGTCACCGCCGTGCCATGGACGATGCCTTGGCTCAGCGGCCCGCCTCTATGCGGGCAATGGTCGTCGATGGCATAGACCTGATCGTCTTGGGTGCGGAAGACGGCGACTTTGCCTTGCGGCGTGGCGACGCAGCGAGCGCCACGGCGGGGAATATCAGAGAGGGAGCCGATGGCGATCCAGTTCATATGTTCCATCCCTGCTGGCGCGTGTTCTTGACCGAAAACCGGTTTCCACTTTTCGGGTACACGCGCCTACTCCGCCGCCTCGGCAAACCCGACAGAAGCCATCGGCCGGAATTCGTGCTTGTCCTTGCCCGAGACGCGTTCCGACCATGGATCGACCTGGGCGAATTTCTGCGAAAAAACGAAGCGGTCGTAATAGGCCTTGCGCTTGTCGCCATCGTCCATGATCTGGCGCTTGATCTCGGGGATGCCGATGCGCTTGGCCCATTTGTAGATGCGTTCGAGATAGCGGCCCTGTTCGCGGTACATCTGCGTCAGCGCCACGATATGCTCCAGCGCCTCATCCTCGGTCCTGACCAGGCCGAGGACTTCTGTGCCCTTGATGTCGAGGCCGGCGGCTCCGGCGAAGTGGATCTCGTAGCCACTGTCGACGCAGATGACGCCGACATCCTTGCAGGTCGCCTCGGCGCAGTTCCTCGGGCAGCCCGACACCGCCATTTTCACCTTGGCCGGGGTCCACGAACCCCACATGAATTTCTCGATGCGGATGCCCAAGCCGGTCGAATCCTGCGTGCCGAAGCGGCACCAGTCCGAACCGACGCAGGTCTTCACCGTGCGAAGACCCTTGGCGTAGGCATGGCCGGAGACGAAGCCGGCCTGGCCGAGATCGGCCCACACCGCTGGCAGATCCTCCTTGCGGATGCCCAGCATGTCGATGCGCTGGCCGCCGGTGACCTTGACCATCGGGATCTCGAACTTGTCGACGACATCGGCGATGGCGCGCAACTCCGCTGCATTGGTGACGCCGCCCCACATGCGTGGCACCACCGAATAGGTGCCGTCCTTCTGGATGTTGGCGTGGACGCGCTCGTTGATGAAGCGCGACTGGTAGTCGTCGGCGTAGTCGTTCGGCCAGTCGCAGACGAGATAGTAGTTGAGCGCCGGCCGGCATTTGGCGCAGCCGCAGGAGGTCGTCCATTCCAGTTCCTGCATGACGGCTGGAATGGTCTTCAAATGCTTGGCCTTGATCAGCCGGCGCACCTCGTCATGACCGAGCGTGGTGCAGCCGCACATCGGTTGCACGGCGGCCGGATTGTATTTGTCGCCGATGGTGAGCACCATCAGCTTCTCGACCAGTCCGGTGCAGGAGCCGCAGGAGGCCGAGGCCTTGGTGTGGGCCCTGACGTCGTCGAGCGAGGTCAGCCCCTTGGCCGTGATCGCGCCCGTGATTTTGCCCTTGCAGACGCCGTTGCAGCCACAGATTTCCGCATCATCCGGCAAGGCTGCAACGGCCGCCATAGGGTCCAGCGGGGCACCCCCTGGTAGGACTGGCCGAAGATCAACGTATCGCGCATCTGCGATATGTCGGTCTGTTTCTTCTTGAGGTCGTTGAACCAGGCGCCATCGGCCGTCTCGCCATAGAGCACGGTGCCGATGATGCGGTCGTCCTTCAGCACCAGCCGCTTGTAGACGCCGGCCGCGGCATCGCGCAGCACGATCTCCTGGCGGTCCTCGCCCTCGGCGAAGTCGCCGAGCGAGAACAGGTCGATGCCGGTGACCTTGAGCTTGGTCGGCGTGTCCATGTGGACGAACCCGGCTGCCTCGTCGCCGGCGAGCTGGCTGGCCGCGACACGCGCCATCTCGTAGAGCGGCGCCACCAGCCCGTAGACCATGCCGTTGACCTCGGCGCATTCGCCGAGCGCATAGATGTCGGGGTCGTTGCTGCGCATGCCGGCGTCGACGACGATGCCGCGATTGACGGCAATGCCCGCTTCTTTCGCCAGCGCCGCATTCGGCCGGATGCCGACCGCCATCACCACCAAAGTCGCTGGAATGACGGTGCCGTCGGCAAGCTCAATTTGCTCGACCTTGCCGTTGCCGGTGATCGCCTGGGTGTTGGCCTTGGTGATGACCTTGATGCCGCGTTCTTCCACCGCGCGCTGCAGGAGGTAGCCGGCGGCGGGGTCGAGCTGGCGTTCCATCAGCGTCGGCATGACGTGCAGGACGGTGACGTCCATGCCTTGCGCGTTCAGGCCGGCCGCGGCTTCGAGCCCAAGCAGGCCGCCGCCGATGACCACGGCCTTGGACCGCGACTGGGCAGCCAGCATCATCGCCTGGACGTCGTCGAGATCGCGATAGGTGAGCACGCCGGGCAGGTTGTGACCCGGCACCGGGATGATGAACGGTACCGAGCCGGTGGCGATGACGAGCTTGTCGTAAGGCTCGGTGACACCGTGGTCCGACGTGACGGTCTTGGCCGTGCGGTCGATGGCGACGATCTTGTGGCCTTTATACAGAGTGATGTTGTTGGCGATGTACCAGCCGTCGCCATGGATGATGATTTCCTCATAGGCCTTCTCGCCGGACAGCACCGGTGACAGCATGATGCGGTCGTAATTGACCCTGGGCTCGGCGTTGAAAATAGTGACGCTGTAGCGACCCGGCGCCTGCTCCAAAGGTGCTCCAGCATGCGCCCAGGGGCCATGCCGTTGCCGATGATGACGAGTTTTTTGCTCATTGGTCTACTCCGCGGCTTCGACGAAGCGGTGGCGTTCATAGAGGAATTTCAGCACCGCTTCGCGGCAGCGCAGGAAGGTGCGGTCGGAGGCGAGTTCGATGCGCCGGCGCGGGCGGGCCAGCGGCACCGGAAGCACCTCGCCGATGGTCGCCGCCGGGCCGTTGGTCATCATGACGATGCGGTCGGAAAGCAGCACCGCCTCGTCGACATCATGGGTGATCATGATCGTCGTCGAGCCGAGCCTGGAATGGATATCCATCACCGCGTCCTGGAGATGCGCGCGCGTCAGCGCGTCGAGCGCACCGAACGGCTCGTCGAGCAGCAGGATCTTGGGCTCCATGGCCAGAGCGCGCGCAATGCCGACGCGTTGCTTCATGCCGCCCGAAATCTCCGCCGGGCGTTTGTCCCTGGCATGCGCCATCTGCACGAGGTCGAGATTGCGCATGATCCAGTCATGCCGCTCGGCCTTGCTCTTGGAACGGCCAAAGACTTTCGAGACCGCGAGGTTGATGTTTTCATAGACGGTCAGCCAGGGCAGCAGCGAATGGTTCTGGAACACCACGGCGCGTTCGGGACCGGGGCTGTCGACCTCCTTGTCTTCGAGCAGCACGGCGCCGGCGGAGACATTGGTCAGACCGGCGATCAGGTTGAGCAAGGTCGACTTGCCGCAGCCGGAGTGGCCGATGATGGAGACGAATTCACTCTTGTCGATGGTCAGCCTTATGTCTTTCAGCACCTCGCTGACCTGGCCGCCGCGGGCAAAGGATTTGTCGATGTGGTCGAGCTTCAGATAGGCGGTCATCACGCTGTCCTCACTTTGCCGTCGTGCCGCGGGTGACGAAGGCGCCGACGGCCGCGACCAGCCGGTCGAGGCAGAAGCCGGTGACGCCGATATAGGCGAGCGCGACGATGATGTCGGGCAGCCGCGACGAGTTCCACGCGTCCCAGATGAAGAAGCCGATGCCGACGCCGCCGGTCAGCATTTCGGCGGCGACGATGGCGAGCCAGGACAAGCCGATGCCGATCCGCAGGCCGGTGAAGATGTAGGGTGCGGCGGCAGGCACCATGATCTTGACGAAGAATTCGAACGGGTTGAGCCGCAGGATGCGTGCGACGTTGCGGTAGTCCTGCGGGATGTTGCGCACGCCGACGGCGGTGTTGATGATGATCGGCCAGATCGAGGTGATGAAGATGACGAACAGCGCCGACGGGCTGGAATCGCGGAACGCCGCCAGCGACAGCGGGAGCCAGGCGAGCGGCGGCACGGTGCGCAGGATCTGGAACACCGGATCGAGGCCGCGCATCGCCCAGATCGACTGGCCGACCAGCGCGCCAAGCGCGACGCCGACGACCGCCGCCATGCCGAAGCCGATGGCAACACGCTGCAGCGAGATCAGCACCCGCCAGGCCAGCCCGATGTCCTGCGGGCCGTTGTTGAAGAACGGATGCGCGATCAGGTCGTAAGCTTCGTTCCATACCTGGCTCGGCGGCGGCAGGCTCGATGTCGGCGACGAGCAGGCGATCTGCCAAACGATCAGCATGAGGGCGATGACGACGGCCGGCGGCACCAGCGCGCTGGCCAGTTTGCCGGCAATCGCCATCGGATCGAAGCGGCGCCGCGCCTTGGCGGTGAAGGCGATGATCTCAGCCGGTTTGGGTGGCGCGGGGAACGCCTTCACCGTGGTGTCCTCAATAGTCTGTATCGACATGTCTGGGAAAAACTCCGTGGTCGGGATTTCGCGACAGCGGCGCAAGGGCCGTTGCCGCCGATCAAGCCGATGTCTTGATCTTCAAGCTGTCGAGATAGGCGGACGGGTTGGCCGGATCGAAGACCTTGCCGTCGAAGAAGGTCTCGACACCGCGCGAGGAGGATGACGGGATGTCGGCCGCCGCGACGCCGAGGTCCTTGGCCGCCTCGCGCCACAAATCCTCGCGGTTGACCTGATCGACCAGCGCCTTGACCTCGGTGGTCGGGGCGAATTTGCCCCAGCGTATGTTCTCGGCGATGAACCAGGAGTCGTGGCTTTTGAACGGATAGGAGACGCCGCCCTTCCAGAACTTCATATACAGATCGGTGCCGGTGGCGACGCGGCCATTGCCGTAGTTGATGTCGCCCTTGAGGCGGCCGATGATGTCGGCGACGGGCACGTTCATCCATTGCCGCTTGCCGATGATGGCGGCCATCTCATCCTTGTTCTCCTGGGCCTCGCACCATTGCTGGGCCTCCATGACGGCCATCAGGATCGCCTTGGTGGCGTTCGGATATTTCTCGATGAATTCGGCGCGCAGGCCGAGTGCCTTTTCCGGATGGCCCTTCCACAATTCGCCCGTCGTGGCGGCGGTGAAGCCGACGCCCTGGTGGACGAGCTGCTCGTTCCACGGCTCGCCGACGCAGAACACGTCCATGTTGCCGACCTTCATGTTGGCCACCATCTGCGGCGGCGGCACCACAATGGTCGAGACGTCCTTGTCGGGATCGATGCCGCCGGCGGCCAGCCAGTAGCGCAGCCACAGATCGTGCGTGCCGCCCGGGAAGGTCATGGCGGCTTTGATTTCCTTGCCGGCCGCCTTCTTGGCGGCGAAGGCGTCCCTCAACTTAGAGGAATCGAGGCCGACGCCGGTGGCGGCATATTCCTGCGCCACCGAAATGCCCTGGCAGTCGTAGTTGAGCCGCGCCACGATCGCCATCGGCAGAGGCTGGTTGTTCTGCGTCACCTTGCCGGTATGCATGAGATAGGGCAGCGGCGTCAGGATGTGGGCGCCGTCGATGCCGTTGGCGGCGCCGCCGAGCATCAGATTGTCACGCGTCGCGCCCCAGGAAGCCTGCTTGAGCACCTCGACATCGGGCATGCCGAACTTGGCGAACAGCCCCTTCTCCTTGGCGACCATTAGCGGTGCGGCATCGGTCAGCGCGATAAAGCCGAGCTTGGCGCCGGTGACTTCCGGCGCGGAAGTGGCAGCATAGGCGCCGGACGGGAAGAGCTTGCGGGCCGCCACGAACAGGCCGGCCGTCATCGCGCTGCTGACCAGAAAATCGCGACGTGTCACATCCTTGAGAGATGTTCCCGTCCCGATCCATTTCTTCATCGTCTTCTTCATCGTCGTCTCCGGTTGAACGCGATCCGCGCCGTCGATTGACCCAAAACAAAAAAGCCGCCGGCCAGGTCTTCGCGTCCGGAAATCCGGATCGCGTCTTGACCTGAGCGGCAGCTTTGCCTGTGGCGCCCGTCATTGGACGCCGGTTTCGTGACCCACGAAGGGCCTGTTTATTTCAAAGCAGGAACCGTGCCAGTTTTGGGGAGGAAGGAAAAATATCAATGAAATCAGCGATTAGCGCTCGTGAACGGCATACCAGGCGAAATGGCTGGCCGGCGAAGGGGTGCTCATTAGAGCAACCCTTCGCACAATATTTGTGCAATGCACAAGAATGGCGCAGAGATGATCAGGCCTCTGCGCGGGTCGATTTCTGGCGAGCGATGTAGGCGTCGATCTCGTCCGGGTCGAAGATCTGGCCGTCGAAGAAGCCGTCCGGCCCGAGCACCAGACCCGCCCCGGTCGCACCGACCGCGGTTGCGACCTTGAGCGCGCCCTCGACCTTCGAATTGGCACCGGGAAGTGCCACGCCCAGCGGCTTCAGCGCCGAGCGGTAGAGGTCGGGCCGGTAGCAATCCCGGGCGATGGCCAGATTGTCAGGCTTGTGCGCCACATGCCCCCAACGCACCATTTGCGTGTAGAACCATAGCGCATGGCTCCTCCACGGAAAATTCGCCGCCTTGTCGAAGGGCAGGAAGAAGTCGCCGATATCCAGCGCCGCCCCACCGCCCAATTGGAGATGGCCGGTCAGGATCGGCATCTGCACCGCCGGCGGCAGGCCGAGGAAACCGGGTTGCGCCATCACTGCGGCCAATTCGGCGTGGTTGGCCGGATCCTGGCACCAGCGCGCGGAATGATGCAGCGCGCGCAGCAGTGCGGCCAGAGCCTCGGGATTCTCGTCCGCCCAGGCCTTGCGGACGCCGACCACCTTCTCGGGGCTGTTGCGCCATATCTGCGCCTTGACCGTGACGATATGGCCGGTGCCGGCGGCGACCGCAGCGCTGTTCCAGGGCTCGCCGACGCAGTAGCCGTCGATGCGGCCTGCGGCCAGCGCGTCGGTCATGAACGGCGGCGGCACGATGACGATCTCGATCTCGCGCGAGGGATCGATGCCGCAGGCCGCAAGCCAGTAGCGCAGTTCGTAATTGTGCCCGGAGTGCGGATGCACCACGGCAAAACGCAGCGGCTCGCGACCCGCGGCCGCCCGCTCGCGGATGAATGCGCCAAGTGCCCCCCGGCGCGTGCCGGATCGAGATCGGGTTCGGCGCCATGCGCCGCCATGCCCGCCCAGACCGCGTTGGAGATGGTGACGCAATTGCCGCCGAGCCCGAGCGAGAACGGCACGATGGTCTCCGAGGCGAGCGGCGTCAGCCCGAGATTGCAGGCGAGCGGCATGGGCCCCAGCATATGCGCCAGATCGAAGTGGCCGATAGCGATGCGGTCGCGGATGTTGGCCCAGGACGTCTCGCGGTGCAGCGTGAGATCGATGCCTTCGCGTGCTGCGAAGCCGAGCTCGCTTGCGGCGACCAGCACGGCGCTGTCGAAGAGTGGCATGAAGCCAGCGGTGATCTGGTGCCTCATGCTCATTCGTCCTCCGCCGGTCCCAGCAGCCTGGCGGCAGTCACCAGGCTCTGGGCGATATCGCTGATCTTGCGGTTCTGGTTCATCGCCGTCTTGCGCAGCAGCGTGTAGGCCGCTTCTTCGCTCAGGCCGCGCGACTTCATCAGGATGCCCTTGGCACGGTCGACCACCTTGCGGCTCTCCAGTTCGCTGCGCGCCTCTTCCAGTTCGCGCGCCATACGCGAGAAGGCATTGAAGCGGCTGACCGCCATGTCCAGGATCGGTTTGACCCGCTCTTGCCTGAGGCCGTCGACGACATAGGCGGAAACGCCGGCATCGACCGCTGCCTCGATCGAGGCCTGGTCCGAGCGGTCGACGAACATGGCGATCGGCCGCTTCACGGCACGCGACAGCTGGAACATGTTTTCCAGCATGTCGCGGTTGGGGTTCTCAAGATCGATGACGATGACGTCGGGCGCGATCTCGGCGATCCGCCTCGCGATGCCGGTCACGTCGTGGATGACGGTGACCCGCTCATGGCCGGCCTCGCGCAAACCGGCCTCGATGATCGCGGCGCGGATGCGGTTTTCGTCGATCACCAGGACGGCTAGGGAGGATCGGACCATGCCAGGCATTGTGCTTAAACAGAAAAATTGTGCAATGCGGCATGGCGTGGTCAGCCGAATCAAACCACCCTATTCATACGTCACTGCCACCCGGCACGATGGCGACATGTCATGTGTGCGCCAGCGTCTGGTGCTTGAGTGGCACGCGCTTGAGGAGCGGGAAGCGTGGGACAGCTATGTGGACGGAGGTTCAGTCGAAGAAGCCCGCATCCTCTTCCCTGAGATATTTCCCGGCCGCTTCGGTGTCGATATCGAGGCCCAACCCCGGCGCTTCGAGCAGGTCCACCATGCTGTCCTTCACGATCCGTGGCGGCAGGCCGATGACGATGTCCTCCCACCAGGGGTCGGAGGCGCTCGGGTACTCGAAGGCGATGTAGTTGGCGGGCAAGGTGGCGCAGACGTTGATCAGCGCGCCGAGACCGAGCAGACCGTTCGCGGTGCCGTGCGGTGCCATCAGGATCGAGTGCATGTAGGCGTGCTCGGCGACCCATTTGAGTTCGGCGATGCCACCAATATCTGCGGGGTCTGGGCCGATGACGCGTACCGCCTGCGTTTCGATCAGTTCCTTGAAATTGTGCCGCAGGTAAATCTGCTCGCCGGTGTGGATCGGCGTCGAGGTGGAGGTCGTCAGCTCCCGATAGGCCTGCGGATTGACCCACGGCACATAGTCGCCGGTCAGCATGTCCTCGAGCCACATCAAATTGTACTTCTCGACCGCGCGAGCGAACTTGATCGCATCGGGCAGCATCCAGCCGGGGCCGCAGTCGAGCGCGAGGCTGACCTTGTCGCCCAGCACTTCCTTCATTGCGATCACGCAATCGAGCATGTGGTTGAAACCGCGCTCGCTGATCACGCCCTGGTCCATGGCACCGTGGTAACCGGCCTTCTTCTGCGTCACGCCATAATGGAAGTCCTCGATGCTGTCCTTCATGTTGGAATGGAACGAGATTCCTGCTTGACCATGAAGAAGTTCTGCGGCTGCTCCATCATCCATTTGACGTCGGCGGCGTAGTCCTCCGGCCGGTCGCCCGTGCGTTTCCGGCGGATCGATCCATTGTAGACGCGCACCTTGTCGCGCACCTTGCCGCCGAGCAGTTTGTGGGCCGGCACGCCTGCGGCCTTGCCGGCAATGTCCCACAGCGCGTGCTCGATAGCGCTCACCGCCGCGCCATAGGGCTTGAACGAGCCGCGCTGGCGGATCTTCAGCATCACCCGCTCGACATCGGTCGGATCCTCGCCGATCAACGCCTCGCGGAAATGCAGCACGAAGGGCTTGAGATAGCTTTTGGTATACTCGACTTCGCCCAGGCCATAGAGGCCTTCGTCGGTGACGACGCGAACAATCGGATGTTTGCCGATGACGGCGCAGCGCAGGTCGGTGATCTTCATGATGTCCTCTATTTCACCGACGAGAAGGCGGTTGGCGCGAGAAACTGGCTGGAAATATTGGCCAGGATCGGACCATCGCGCTCGGACTCGTCGCGGACCTTGAGCCACGCCGGATCGGTGGTGAAAGCCTTCCATTTCACTTCGCGCTCGGCAAGGGAGTCCCAGGCGACGAAATAGGTCAGTCGATTGCTGCTTTCGCCGACCACCGTGGTGAAGAACCCAGCCTGGCGAATGCCGTGCTTATCCCACAGCGCCAAGGTATGGTCGTTGAAACGCTTGAGCAGCGCCGGCAACCGGCTCGGCAGGCAGTCGTAAATGCGAAGTTCGTAGATCATGGTCGATCCTTCTGTTCACCTCTCCCCCAAAGGGAGAGATGTAGGGTCAGCTCCAGGTGCGGTCCCAGGAATATTCATCGTCCCAGTGATCGGTCGGCTGCCAGATGCCGGTGACGCCGGGCTGTAGGTGCTGGCTGATTACTTCGTCGACGACGTCGTCGATGCCCAGGCCCGGCTTGTCGGGGACGGTGATGAAGCCGTCCTTGACCAGCGGCTTGGGCAGACCGGTGACGATGTCGTCCCACCAGTCCACTTCGACGCTGTGATATTCGAGCGCCATGAAGTTTTCCGTCGCCACCGCTACATGCGCGGCGGCCATCGCGGCGATCGGGCTTTCCGCCATGTGGATAGCCATGGCGACGCCATGGTCCTGCGCCGCGTCGCCGATCTTCTTGGTCTCGAGGATGCCACCCGAAGTAAGCAGGTCCGGATGGATGACCGAGATGCCGGCCTTGAGCAGCGGCTCGAAGCCTTCCTTGAGGTAGATGTCCTCACCCGTGCAGATCGGCACCGACGTCGCCTGCTGCAGCTGGCGATAATGCTCGGTATACTGCCAGGGGACCACGTCCTCGAGCCAGGCCGGAGCATATTTCTCGATCCGCCGGGCGAGCCGGATGCCGTCCTGCAGCGAGATGTGGCCGACATGGTCGATGGCGAGCGGGATCTCGTAGCCGATCACCTCGCGGACCTCGTGGATATATCGGTCGAGCAGGTCGATGCCCTTTTCGGTGAAATGGAGGCCGGTGAAGGGATGCGGCACGTTCTGCGCGTCATAGGCGGCGTTGCGCGCCCGGCGTTCGTCCAGCGTGCGTGCCCGGGCGCGGCTGGCATGAGTGCGCAAACCGTCGAGCACACCAGCGGGCGCGACCACCGCGCCCGGGATATGGGCGATTTGCATCAAGCCCAAGTCCATCTTCAAAAAGGTGAAACCGAGATCCATCCGCGCCTTGAGCCGCTTGCCGGTCTCGGTGCCGCTCGGCTTCTCGGCGTCGGTATCGCAATAGACGCGCAAGCGATCGCGAAACTTGCCGCCGAGCATCTGGTAGATCGGGACGCCATAGGCCTTGCCGGCGAGATCCCAGAGCGCGATCTCGACCGCCGAGACGCCACCGCCTTGCCGCCCGTGACCGCCGAACTGCTTGATGCGGCGAAACAGGCGATCGATGTCGCAAGGATTTTCGCCAAGCAACCGGCTCTTCAGCATCAGCGCGTAGGTGGCGCTGGCGCCGTCGCGCACCTCGCCAAGACCCACGATGCCCTGGTTTGTGTAGATCTTGAGCAGCGCCGATGTGAACGGTGCGCCAACGATTTCGGCCACCCGCATGTCGGTGATGCGGAGATCGGATGGTATGGAGTTGGTGTTGACCCGATTGAGAGCCTCTCCGGCTCCACCCGTCTTTGGCATGACTTGTCCTCGTTCTGATCGGCGGGGCTTGTCGCTGGGCGCTGCTAGCCCAGCTCGATCTCGTGGGCCTGCAGGTAGTCGCGATTCATCTCAACCCCGAGACCTGGCTTGGACGTCAGCTTGAGGCTGCCGTTTGAAACGTCGAGCGGTCTGTCGATGAGGTGATCATATTTGCCCAGGTTCCACTCCGACGTTTCGAGCTTGTAGAAGTTGGGAACGGTCATCATCACCTGCGCTCCCGCAACCACGTTGATCGGGCCCGCCGCGTCGTGCGGCGAGACCGGGATGTAATAGGCTTCGCATAGGGCGGAAATCTTCTTGAGCTCGGTAATGCCGCCGGTCCAGGTGACGTCGGGCATGATGTAGTCGGCGAGCTTGTTCTCGAGCACCGGCACGAAATCCCACTTCGTGTGGCCGCGCTCGCCCCATGAGATGGCGGCACTGACCTTCTCACGCACCTGCTTGAGGGCGTTGAGGCTCTCGGGCGGGCACGGCTCCTCGAACCAGTCGATCTGGCCGGCTTCCTCGAGGCTACGGCAGAGGCGAATGGCGGTCGGAACGTCGAAGCGGCCATGCGCATCGATGAGGATGTCGACATCAGGACCTGCCGTTTCGCGGATCAGAGCCGTGAGCTCGGCCGCCTCGCGCTCGTCTTTTCGAGTCATGCTGCCATCGAGGTAGCCGTCGCGCTGTTCGCGGGACAAGCCATCGGCGGTGCGGCCCTGGTGGGGAAACGGATCGAACTTGAGCCCGGTATGTCCGGACTCGACGATGTCTCGAATTTCGCGGACCACCGCCTCCTTGCTGGTAAACTTGCGCTGGTTGGGATGGGTGTAGAGTGCGATCTCATCGCGCACCGGTCCGCCCAGCAGCTCGTAAATCGGCTTACCGAGAACTTTGCCCCTGATGTCCCAGAGCGCTATATCGATGGCGCTCACGCATTCGACTGCGGCGCCGCGGCTTCCCATGTAGGTAAAGCTGCGGAAAATCTTATGCCATAGATGCTCGATACGAGCGGGATCCTCGCCAGCCACGGCGATGCCGATCTGCCGCAGGATCGTGCAGAGCGCGCGGTTGGCCAGCTTGGTCGTGGTGGTGATCTCGCCCCAGCCGCTCACCCCCTCGTCGGTCGTCACTTCGACGAACAGATACTCACCCCAATATGAAGCATCGGACTTGATCAGCCACGGCCGAATGCTCGTGATTTTCATCTCAACTACCTCTGTCTGAATGGCTGGACAAACGATGTCCTGGATTGGTTATCCAGCCCGGGCTGCGCTACGCGCGCGCATGTGTTCGAGGACATGCCGGCCGGAGCCCTCGACATGGCGCGCAATGAGTTCGGCTGCCTCGTCCGCATTTCCCGCTTTTACATGGGCGATGAGCTCGCGGTGCTCGCGAAGGATCGCCGCACGCCGGGCAAGCGTGAAGTTGAAACGCCGGCTCACCGCTCGCAGGACTTCGCGATGCTTCCACCAGAGTTCGGCGGCATGGCGATTGTAGTGCCTCTGGTACATCACGGTGTGAAAGGCGGTATCCAGCTCGCTGTGCCTGAAGGTGTCGGCGAAGTTGTTCTCTTCGATCAACCCTTGGAGACGTTCGAGTTCGGCGATGTCTTCGTCGGTGGCCATGCTCACAAACCATCGCGTCAGGGCTGGCTCGATCAGAACACCGATCTCGTAGATATCGCGGACGAAATCCTGATCTATGGGGCGGACGCGCGCCCCGCGGTTGGCGACGAAGGTGACGAAGCCCTCCCCGCGCAAAAGCTGCAGCGCCTCACGCACGGGATTGGTCGAGGTGCCGTGACGCCGGGCGAGATCGGTGACCACAAGCCGTTCGTTGGCGGCGAGCCGCCCCTCGATGATGTCGTCTCTGATCAACTCATAAAGCGAGGCGCCCTCGCTCGATGCCCCAAGAGGATCGATCCCCTCAGGTGGCTCTGCTTTGAATTCGCTCGTTTCGGCCAAAGCCGGCTCCCCAAATTAATACACACCTTGCCCGATATCACACACGGCTTTCACAAACAATGTACGATCCGGTGCGTTGACAGGCAATCGGCGATCTGAAAACGTACTAAGTGATCGAGAGGATACACTGTGCCGAAAAGGCATCCTCGCGGTCGCAGGGCGGAGAACCAGGGAGGATACCTATGACGAGGATAACGCTCGGCAGTGCGGTCCTGCGCGGCACTGTCGCCGGTGTTTTGACGGCATCGCTGATGTCCACATCTGCGCTGGGTGCGCCGCCGGTCGACCTCAGCAAGTGGTCGCCGGAATATGTGCGCTCAATCGCGGGAACACAGGACTTTGACACGGCAGGCGATTGCGCCAAGGTCACCCCGCTCGACTACAAGGGGCGACTGACGTTCTGGTATCAGGGCGTGTTCGAGGGCGACCCTGACCTCCTGCGTCAATACTACAAGGATTTCTTCGAAACCTTCCGCAAGACCTACCCGAACATCCAGCTTGAGGAAGAAGCCCTCACCTACAACGATCTCCTGGACAAGTTCCGCACGGCGCTGCTTGGCAACGCCGCGCCAATGGCGGTGCGCCTGCAAATCCTGGGTGGCACCGAGTTCGCTTCAAAGGGCTATCTGCAACCGCTCAAGCCCGAGGACGTGGGATATTCGACCGAGGATTTCTGGCCCGGCGCCATGAAGGCCGTGACCTGGGATGGCGTGACCTACGGCGTTCCGACCAACAACGAAACGATGGCCTTCATCTGGAATGCCGACATCTTCAAGCGCGCGGGCCTCGATCCGGACAAGGCTCCGGCAACCTGGGACGATGTGGTCAAGTACTCCAAGCAGATCCACGACAAGCTCGGCATCGCCGGCTACGGTCTCGTGGCTCGAAAGAATGCGGGCAATACGCCGTACCGCTTCATGCCGCAGCTGTGGGCCTATGGCGGCGGCGTCTTCGACGAAGCCACGGCGAACCCGACCTACAAGGATATCGAACTCAACAGCCCACAGAGCAAGGCCGCGCTGCAAGCGTCTTACGACATGTATGTTCGCGACAAGTCGGTCCCGGTTTCGGCGCTCACCAACCAGCAGGCCGACAACCAGCCGCTGTTCCTTGCCGGCCAGCTCGGCATGATGATCTCGCACCCGTCCGACTACAATGTCATGCTCGACTTGCAGAAGAAGGCGACGGGCACCGACAAGGACAAGGCGCAGACCGTCATCGACAACATGCGCTACGGCCTGATACCGACCGGCCCCGACGGGAAGCGCGCAGTCGTCTTCGGCGGCTCCAACATTCACATCCTGAAGCCCGAATATGTCGACGGCGGCAAAGTAGACGAGCCGGCCGCAAAGGCCTTGATCTGCATGTGGACCAGCCCGGAATGGTCGCTGAAGATGGCCTATGCCGGCTCGAACCCGGGCAATCTCAATGGCTTCAAGACCAAATGGATGAAGGAACGTTTGGACAGCATCAAGTTCCTCGATGTCACCACTTCGATGCTGCCATACGGCATCCCGTTCCCGGCGCTGCCGCAGTCCCCCGAGATTATGAACATCATCATACCGGACATGCTCCAGAATGCCCTTACCGGGGCAATGACCGTCGATCAGTCAGCGGACGACGCGGCCAAGAAGGTGAAAGACCTGATGGGCGGCGGGCTCTAGTCGCGACCTGACCTGCGATCTTACCGGTTGCGCCCAAGAGCGCAGCCGGCTCGTTCCAAAAAACAGGAGCAAGCCAAAGTGACGATCGTGACCGGCAAGACCGCGGCTCGGCGAAGGTTGCGCCCCCTGCTGCGGAAGATCTGGGAGCATCGAGCCGACTACGCGTATGTGCTCCCTGCAATCGCCGTGATGCTCATCGTCATCGCCTATCCGATCTACTACACGATCGAGCTGTCGTTTTTTAATACGCCGCCTGGGCTGCAGCTTCGCGACAAGATCTTCGTCGGCGTCGACAATTACACAGCGATCCTCGGCAGCGCGGTTTTCTGGAAGGTCACCTGGAACACCCTTATCTGGACGCTGGGATCCACTTTCATCTCCTTTGTCCTGGGGTTTGCCAGCGCGCTGGCGCTCCATCGCGAGTTTGTCGGTCGGGGTTTTCTGCGCGCCATCCTGATCATTCCCTGGGTCATCAGCGCGGTCGCCGCCTCTTACATCTGGAAGTGGATCTATCACTCGGACTTTGGCATCATCGGCGCGGTGCTGGTCGAGCTCGGATGGGCCGACAGGCCGCCGAATTTCATCGACAGCGTCAGCACGGTGCTGCCCTCACTGATCGTCGTCAACATCTGGCGGGAGTTTCCGTTCGCCATGATCATGATGATGGCCGGCCTGCAGACGGTCCCCGACCAGTTGTTGCGCGCCGCTAAAGTCGACGGAGCCAATGCGTGGCAGCGCTTCTGGCACGTCACCTTCCCGCATTTGAGAAACGTCTCGACGGTGACGATCCTGCTGCTGGCGGTGGCCAACTTCAATTCCTTCATCATCCCCTGGATCATGACCGGCGGCGGCCCATCGAACGCGTCGCATATCTGGATCACCCACATTTATGAACTCGCCTTCGGCCGCCAGCGCTGGGGAGTGGCATCAGCCTATTCGGTGCTGCTGTTCCTCATTCTGATGACGCTCGGCTACTTTTACGTGCGTGCGCTAAGCGGCAACGAGCGGAAGGATGGCAGCGCATGAGCACGATTGCCGAGACGGCCCCTCCAGGCCAGCGGCGCCGTCGTGCGCGCGTCGACGGATGGCGGTGGGCGGGGCGCATCTTTCTCATCTTCATGCTGCTTTACACCGCGCTGCCGATGATCTGGATGCTGCTCACCTCGATCAAATCCGGCTTTGCCGCGATGCAATTCCCACCGCAATGGTGGCCTGACCAACCTACCCTCGCCAGCTACCAAAAACTGCTCGACCCGCAGAACAGCGTCGGCCACGACTTCCTGCGCTTCTTCTGGAACAGCCTTTACGTCTCGACCGCCACGACCATCCTTTCAGTGATCGTGGCGGTCCCCGCCGCCTACGCGTTTTCGCGCTTCACCTTCCCGGGCCGGAACTTCCTGTTCTTCGCGGTATTGCTGCGCAACATGTTCCCGGCGGTGATCTTTCTCGTGCCGCTCTTTATCCTGATGCGCGCGATCGGACTGGTGAACACGCATGGGTCGCTGATCCTCACCTACCTGACCTTCGGCCTGCCGCTGGCAATCTGGCTGCTCAAGGGCTTCTACGACAACATCCCGGTTCAGCTCGAACAGGCGGCGCGCATCGACGGGGCGACGCGGCTCCAGGCCTTTATCCTGATCGTGATGCCGCTCTCGGCGCCAGGAATCATCGCCACGGCGATCTATTCCTTCATCGGCGCGTGGAACGAGTACATTTATGCCTACACCTTCCTCTCCAAGAATGACCAGCTGACATTGCCGGTCGGCATCCAGCGCTTCTTCTCGGAAAATACGACCGACTTTCCGGGGCTGATGGCGGCAAGCTTTATGATGAGCGTGCCCGTCGTGGTGCTGTTCCTCGTCCTGCAACGATACTTCGTACGCGCCCTGACAGAAGGCGCGGTCAAGCACTAGAGCCGGATGATTTCAGGTCGAACCGACCTGAAATCTGAATCCGGCTCTAAATCGGGAGATAGAGCATGATGTCGTCCGAAAACCGCTTCACACTTTTCGGCATCATGCTCTGGGGAGTTTGCCGATGGCCCACGTGGTCCTCAAAGATCTCGTCAAGACCTATGGCAGCTTCAAAGCTGTCAATGACGTTTCGCTGACGGTCAATGACGGTGAGTTCGTTGCGCTCGTCGGCCCGTCAGGCTGCGGCAAGACAACCACGCTCAATCTTGTCGCAGGGCTGATCCCGATCACATCGGGCGACATCCTTATCGGGGATCGGGTGGTCAACGACCTCGACCCAAAGGACCGCGACATCGCAATGGTGTTCCAGAACTATGCGCTCTATCCGCAAAAGTCTGTCTATATGAACCTCGCCTTCCCGCTGCAGATGCGCAAGCTGCCCAAAACCGAGATCGACAGGAAGGTCAGGGAAGCGGCGCGCGTGCTCGACATGACGCAACTGCTTGAACGCAAGCCGCGCGAACTTTCGGGCGGCCAACAGCAGCGCGTGGCGCTCGGCCGCGCCCTCGTTCGAGATCCGGCCGTGTTCCTGATGGATGAACCGCTCTCCAATCTCGACGCAAAGCTGCGCGTGCAGATGCGCTCCGAAATCAAGCGATTCCATCAGGATCTTAAAGCGACGATCATCTATGTGACGCACGACCAGCTTGAGGCCGTGACCATGGCGGATAGGATGGCTGTGATGAACGGCGGCTATCTGCAGCAATACGATTCGCCGGCGCAGGTTTTCGCGCATCCCGCCAACATGTTCGTGGCGAGCTTCGTCGGCAGCCCGGCAATGAGCCTTGTTCCGCTGGAGGCATCGACGGCAAACGGCGATACCGTTCTCACGAGCGCTGAAGGCTGGAGCCTGGCGCTGTCGCCCCCCAACGCGCGCAAGGTTCAGAAAGCGACCACCAGGAAGGTCGTGCTCGGTGCGCGACACTCGACGATCAAGCTGCACAAGGGCGCCGTTCCCGGCGCCATTCCGGCCAAAGCCTACACGGTGGAACCAACCGGAGACGTCACCTTCGTGCAGGCGCTCCTCTCGGGTGCCATCGTCAACATCAGCGTGTCTCCCAACATCGCCGTCACACCCGACGAGCAGATCTGGCTCGAGTTCGATCAGGAGCGCATCCATCTCTTCGACGGCGAGACGGAGATGGCGCTCGAGGCCAACTGAGACAGGCGGATGCGTGTGGAACGAGTGCCGAGATGACCGGGAAGCTTAAGATCACGGCGATAGAGCCCTATCCGGTGTGGGTGGGAACGCGCAACCAGATGCTGGTCAAGGTCGAGACCGACCAGGGCATCTTCGGCTGGGGCGAGAGCGGCTTGAGCGGTCGCGAGAAAGCCGTGGCCGGCGCGCTCGAGCACTATCGCGAGTTTCTCATCGGCCGAGACCCCATGCAGATCGGCCGGATCTGGCAAGAAGTCTATCGCAGCCAGTATTTCGAGGGCGGGCGCGTTCTGCAGGCGGCGATTTCGGCCATCGACATCGCCCTTCACGATATCAAGGGCAAGGCACTGGGGGTGCCGGTCTACGAGCTGCTCGGCGGCAAGCAGCGCGACCGTATTCCCACTTTCGCATCGACAGGCGACGAGGCCGAGGGCGATGTCGCCATTGAACGGGCCCGCGAACTGCGGGCGCAGGGATGGCAGGCGATCCGCTTCTTCCCCGCCGGTCAAAGCAGCAAGGACATCTTCGAGCCGCGTGAGTCGATCGGCACCACCGCCGGTATGCTGAACAAGGCGCGTGAGGCGCTGGGCGATGAGGTCGTGCTCGGCATCGACTATCATCATCGGCTGTCGGTGGCCGAGGCGGCGAGCTTCTGCAACAAGCTTGACCGCGGTGTGCTGGATTTCCTTGAGGAGCCGATACGCGACGAGACACCGCAGGCCTACGAATCCTTGCGCACGATGACTGACATCCCGTTCGCCATAGGCGAGGAGTTTGCCAGCAAGTGGCAGTTCCTGCCCTACATCGAACGCGGCATCCATCAGTTCAACCGGCTCGATGTCTGCAATGTCGGCGGGCTCACCGAAGCGATGAAGATCGCTGGCTGGAGCGAGGCGCATTATGTCGACCTGATGCCGCACAACCCGCTGGGTCCGGTGTGCACGGCCGCGACCATACATCTGGCCGCCGCGGTACCGAACTTCGCCTGGCTCGAGACCAGGGCGCCGGAAAGGAAGCTAGGCTTCGACAATTCCGAGTTCTTTCCCGTGCAACCACAGCTCGACGGCCCCGATTATCCGGTCAGCGATCTGCCGGGGCTTGGTGTCGAGGTCAACGAGGCGGCGATCCAGGCGCAGAGCTTCCGATTCTGGGAAGCGCCTCATCTCAAGCGCCGCGATGGTTCTGTCACCAACTGGTAGTTCAATTTCATCCGGAGCCCAACAATGACGCATACTCCCGACATCACCCGCCCGCCTAAAGACCTCATCGACGCGCTAAGGGAAATCGGCGCCGCGACGGTTGCCGGCACTCTCGGCCACATGGGCTTCCGCAATCCCCACATGGTCGGTCCGGTGGCGCAGAACCATGGGAAGTCGATCGTCGGGCCGGCGCTGACGCTGCAGTTCTTGCCGCAGCGGCCGGACCTCTTCAGCGAAGGAGAATACGCCGATCCGGAAACGCAACTGCACCGGCACGTGCTCTATCATGCGCAGGACGGCGATGTGGTCGTCGTCGACGCGCGCGGCGACATGAGCTCGGGCGTCTTCGGCGATATGA
Organism: Mesorhizobium sp. ORM8.1; assembly: GCF_053005525.2. Taxonomy (NCBI): domain Bacteria; kingdom Pseudomonadati; phylum Pseudomonadota; class Alphaproteobacteria; order Hyphomicrobiales; family Phyllobacteriaceae; genus Mesorhizobium; species Mesorhizobium sp. ORM8.1. Next base: position 2,219,074 of record NZ_CM132600.1, read on the forward strand.
TGTCGACCTATTTCAAGGGCAGAGGCGGCGCGGGCATCGTCATCGATGGATGCATGCGCGACCGACCAAATGTCGAGAAGCTCGATCTGCCCCTATGGCTGCGCGGCTGGACGCCCAACTACCATGTGCAAACCAGCATCTATCCGAACGCCGTCAACGTTCCGATTGCCTGCGGCGGTGTCACGGTGATCCCCGGCGACATTATCGTTGCCGACGATGACGGCGTCGTGGTGGTTCCCGTCGCAATGGCCGCAAAGGTAATCGAAGAAGCGAAGAAGCACCACGACTGGGAAGAGTTCTCGCGAGAGAAGCTCCTCAAAGGCGCCCCGCTACAACGCTATTACCCGCTGCACGACGATGCCCGCGAAGAGTACGAAGAGTGGCGCAGAACAAATCCTGGCAAACCCACGTAGCCGGGCGGAAGCTGACGGGCCCGACAGCATGGCGTCCTCAACAGCTGGTTCGCTCCCCGACCGCCGTAACCTCCATAGACCAGACATCTCGGCTGCACACGACGTGCTGCAACCGAAATGCAAGCGACCTGGCTAGCCCTCGTAGAGGAGGTCTCCCACGCCGCTTTTCACCGGTCTGGGACGGTTTCGGGCGGGTACCAAGCGTTGGATCCAACCCATCTGACTAGCTGTGCCGGATTTCCGTGCCGAGTACTTTCAGGCATTCCCGGATGAAGGCAGCGAGGGCCGTCCAGCCTTTGGCCGAAACCATTGTGCCGTCGACATAAGCCTCCGTCGGAGATAGGTCGATGTAGGTGCCGCCGGCGAGTGTCACTTCCGGCTCGCAAGCCCCTAGTGCGCCAACCTTCTTGCCACGCACCACGCCGTCCACGGCGATGAGAATCTGCACCCCGTGGCAGATCGTGAAGATCGGCTTCTTGGTCTCGTGGAAATGGCGCACGATCGCCTGCACTCGCTTGTCGGTACGGATGTATTCCGGGCCACGGCCGCCCGCGCAATATACGGCATGGTACTGGTCGAGCTGCCTCTGCTTCCGAGAAGGTCTTGTTGATCACCTGGTAGTGGCCGAGCTTTTCGGTGTAGGTCTGGTCACCCTCGAAATCGTGCAGCGAGGTCTTGATCAGGTCTCCGGCGTTCTTGTCTGGGCATACCACGTGGATGGTGTGGCCCACAGCCTCCATCGCTTGCTGGTAGACGAAGATTTCATATTCCTCGGTGAATTCACCGGTCAGCATCAGTATTTTCTTGCCTGGCATGGTCGTTTCCTCTGTGGATTGAAGGGGCGGGGCGCAAACACGGCGCCCCGCTTTTCGTTTCTGGAAAAGCTTAGAAGGGAGAGTCGGGGAAGTAATATTCCTTGGCGTTGGCCTGGGTGATCAGCGGCGCGTCAAGTTTGACGGCGCCGCGGACAGGCGCCTGCCCGACCAGATTAGCGACGGTCATGTAGATCGCGGTCTTGATCATCGACGGCGGATATGGCGTCTCGACCGGCGTCATGGCGTCGCCGTCGATCACTTTCTTGACGATGTCCTTCATGCCATTGCCGCCCAGCGCCAGCTTGATGTCGGCCCGGCCCGATTGCTTGACCGCCTCGATCACGCCAAGCAGCATGTCGTCGTCATTGGCCCACACCGCATCGATGTGCGGGTACTTGGCCAAATAGTCCTGCATCAGCTTGAAGGCTTCGTCGCTGTTCCAATGAGCGTACTGGATGTCGAGGACTTTCAGGTTCGTGCCCTTGATCGTGTCCTGGAAGCCCTTGATGCGCTCGTCGTCGATGACGGTCGGAATGCCGCGCAGCACAACCACGTCGCCCTTGCCGCCGAGCTTGTCGATCATGAACTTGGCGGTGTTGGTGCCGACCGCGATGTTGTCGCCGGCGAGGTAAAGATCCTGGATCGACGCGTCGGTCAAACCGCGATCGACGACGGTGATGAACGTGCCCATGTCCTTGATCGCCTTGACCGGCTGGGTCAGCTCTTCCGAGCTGTAAGGCAGGATCACCAGAGCATCCAGCTTGCGGCTGGCCGACAGGTCCTCAAGCGCGCTGACCTGCTCCGCCGCCGACGGCGACGTCTTCACGACCACTTCGACGTTCGGGAATGCGGCGTTGATTTCCTTGGCAGCGGCCTGCGCGTGATAGACGATGCCGGCGGTCCAGCCGTGATCGGCCGCCGGTATCGACACCGCGATGACTTTCTTGTCCTGCGCCATGGCCTGGCCGGCCAGCAGCAGCGAGCCAAGTGCCGCCGCCGCAATCCATTTTCTACTGAACATTGTCTTCTCCCTTGGACCTACAAGAACGTTAATCCGCGTGGTCCGGACGCGGCGCTATTTCGAATTCGAAAACCGCTGGATGAGCATGGCGATGATGATGATGACGCCCTGGACAGCGGCAACGAGGTATTCGGAGACGAAGTCCGACAGCACCATGAGATTAGCGATGAGCTCCAGTATGACGGCGCCGGCGACCGTTCCCCAGACATGGCCCTTGCCGCCGCGGAGCGCGGTGCCGCCGATCACCACGGCTGTGATGACCTGCAGTTCCCAAAGCTGCCCGGTGGTCGGCGTTGCGGCGCCCAGGCGCGGCACATAGCAGATCGCGGCGATCGCCACGCAGACGCCCTGGACGATGTAGGCGACGGTCCGTGTCTTGATCACCGAGATGCCGGAATAGCGGGCGACATCCTCATTGGCGCCGACCGCCGCGCATTTGCGGCCGTATTTCATCTTGTAGAGGATGAAGGATGCGATCGCCGCCACGGCTACGGATATCAGGATCGGAACCGGAACGCCGGCGACGGTGCCGAAATAGACCGGCCGGTAGGCTTCGCGCAGCGACCGGTCGATCGGTATCGTCCCGCCGTCGGTCAGATAGGTTATCAGCGCCCGAAATATCCCCATCGTGCCCAGCGTGGCGATGAACGGTTCGATCTTGCCGACCGTGACGATGAGCCCGTTGGCAAGCCCGCACAGCAGGCCGACCAGGATCGCCACCACCATGCCCTCGGGAATAGCCCAGATGCCGGCATGCGGCGCCACCGCATTTATGAACATGATGGTGATGCCGGTGATGAACGCGGCCATCGAGCCGACAGATAGATCGAGCCCACCCGACGAAATCACAAAAGTCGCGCCGACCGCGATGATGGCGATGAAGGCGCTGCGGGTGACGACGTTGGCGAGGTTGGTGGCGGACAGGAAGTCGGGGTTGATGAGGTAACCCACCACCAGAAGAGCCGCCAGCGCAAGGAAGGGCCCAATGTCGGTCCAACTGATGTTGAGATCGAGGGCGCGGCGCCTGGATGCGGATTCGGTCATGACAGCCATTCTGTGTATCCCTTGGCTTTTGGCTTTGGCTTGGGACCACTGGTCGCCAGCACCGCCACATTGCTTTCGGTCATTTCGGCGCCGGCAAGCTCACCGGTAATACGGCCTTCCCGCATCACCAGGATGCGGTCGCAAATGCCGATCAATTCCTGCATCTCCGAAGAGATGACGATGCAGGCCTTTCCCTTGGCCACCAGACCCTGGATGAAGGCGTAGATCTGCGCTTTGTTGGCGATGTCGATGCCGCGTGTCGGCTCGTCGATAATGACCACGGATGGGTCGGTCAGCAGCACCTTGGCCAGCAGCAGCTTCTGCTGGTTTCCGCCTGAAAGCTGACCCGCTTTGGCGCCGAGGCTCTTCAGCCGGATGTCATAGGTGTCGATGGCCTGTTCCAGGGCTTCCGCTTCGCGGCGCCGGCCCATCGAAAGGCCAGGATGGAATATGCCGAGGGCGGACAGCGTGAGGTTGGGCGCCAGGCGCTCTTGAAGCAGAAGTCCCTTGCCCTTGCGATCCTCGGTCAGGTAGCCGACACCGGCGTCGATAGCCGCGCGTTGCGACTGGAAATGGACCGGCTTGCCCTCGAGCTCGACCGTCGCGGTTGCCGGACGCAACCCAATGATGCCCTCGAAGAGTTCAGTGCGGCCAGCGCCGATCATGCCGGCAAACCCAAGGATCTCGCCCTTATGGACCGTGAACGACACGTCCTCTGCATAGCCCGGAACGGTGGCGTTGCTGACGCTCAGCATCGGCACATCGGAACGCGCCGTGGTTTTTTCGGGATAGAGCGCTGCCAGTTCGCGGCCGACCATGAGCCGTGCCATGTCCATCTGGCTTAGCGTCTTGCCGGGATAGGTGCCGACCATCTTGCCGTCGCGCAGCACGGTGACCTTGTCGGCGACCCGTTGCACCTCGTCCAGCCGATGGCTGATATAGAGCACGGCGGTGCCGTGGGCCTTCAGCTGCAGGACGATCTCCAGCAGCCGCTCGACTTCCCCGCCGGTCAGCACGGCGGTCGGCTCGTCGAGGATCACCACCTTGTGGTCGTCAAGCAGCGCGCGGGCGATCTGCACCATCTGCCGATCGGCCAGCGAGATATCGCGCACCAGTGCCGTCGGCGAGACCGCGCAGCCGATCTGCGCCAGTTTCTCGGCAGCCAGCCGCCGCATGGTGCGGTCGTCCACGACAGGACCGCGCGAAAGCTCGCGCCCGAGAAACAGATTGTCGGTCACCGTAAGCGCCTCGGCGAGCAGGATTTCCTGATGCACCAGCGCGATGCCGGCATTCTGCGCCTGGTCGGGCTTGGCGAACTTCACCGGCTGGCCGGACATCGACAAGGTGCCGCTCGTCGGCTCGACATAACCGGAAAGCAGCCGCATCAGTGTCGACTTGCCGGCGCCGTTCTCGCCGATGATAGCGTGGATCTCGCCGGGCAGGACGTCGAGCGTGACGTCCGACAACACCGTCACGGCGCCGTATTGCTTGGACAAGCCCTGGGCGCGCAGCACCGGTTCTAGCGAACCATGCGCATCGCTGGACAACGTGCTCCCGCCTTCCCCGGCGATATTGGCGGCAATGGACATGAGTTGCGACCTCAATCGAATGCCGGCAGCAGGCGATCGCGTGAGTGTTCTATGTGGATGCGCATCGCCTTTTCGGCGGCATCGGGATCGGCCGCGCCGAACGCGGCCAGGATCGCCTCGTGTTCGTCGAGCGCCTCCTCGGTCACGCGCGCATGGAACATCAGGCGGAAGATATGGAAGTGCGTGTGCTGGTGGCTCAACGTCTCGCGGATAAGTTCGTTTTGGGAGAACTCCATGATCTTGTCGTGGAAGATCGCGTCCTGCCTGGCGAAGTTCGAATAGCGCACGCGGTCGTCCTTGCCTTCGCGGCGCGACATCACGCCGGCGGCTTCGAGCAACAGGTTGAGCTTGTTCTCGTCCATGGCCGCGGCGGCTTTTGCCGCGCCGTGCGGTTCAAGCAGCAAGCGCATCTCGTACAATTCGTCGAAACGGCGCCGGGTGATCTGGGGCGCCGCACGATAGCCGATCAGATGCGTCTTGAGCACAAGGCCTTCGCCTTCGAGCCGGCCGAGGGCTTCGCGGATCGGCGTGTGGGAGACGTTGAATTCCTTGACCAGGCTGTCGACGGTAATGCGCGAGCCTGGCGCGATCTTCAACGCCATCAACTGCGCGAAGATGGCCTCATAGACATCTTCGACGAGGCTATTGGCGCGCTGGATGCGACCGGCGCCAAGGCTGACATCACTCGTATCGGGTAAGTTTGCGGTCTGCATCTTTTGCCTCTTGACAGTGAGGACTGCTAACACGATGCTCCGGCCGATGCAATACTATATCCTATACGATTTTAAAGCGGATATGTTTTGGATGCGAGAGATGTCCTCGCGGACTGACCGATCCAGACCGAGTTAACCCCGTTATTTCCAGTTCAGCCGCCGTCAAGGATCCGATCATCATGACCCTCTTCGCCGCCTTGCGGTTGCCGCGTGAAATCCTGTTTGGGAAGGGGCAGCGCCATGTGCTGCCGACGGTCGCCGCCCGGTTCGGCCGGCGCGCGCTGGTCTGCACCGACGAGCGTTTCGCCGGCACGTCGGCGTTCGCGGAGATCATCAAGTCCCTTCAGTCAGGCTCGATCGAGGTGCTTGTGCATGACCGTGTGCTGCCCGACGTACCACGCGACACGGTCGGCATCTGCGTCGAGGAAGCGAAGGGGTTCAAGCCGGACATGGTGATCGGCATCGGCGGTGGCAGTTGTCTCGATTTCGCAAAATGCGCCAGCTTGCTGCTCAGCCATGGCGGCAAGCTCCAGGACTATTACGGTGAGTTCAAGGTCCCGGGCCCGACGCTGCCGCTTATCGCTGTACCCACCACGGCCGGCACCGGTTCCGAAGTGACGCCGGTCGCGGTGATTTCCGATCCAGACCGGACGCTTAAAGTCGGCATATCGAGCCCCTGTCTTATCGCCGCTGTCGCCGTCTGCGATCCTGAACTGACGGTGACCTGCCCGCCCGGCCTGACCGCGATCGCCGGCGCCGACGCCTTGACGCATGCCATCGAGGCCTACACCGCCATGCGGCGCGGAGAAGACCCCAACCTGCCGCAACAACACGTCTTCATTGGAAAGACCGCGCTGACCGACCATTTCGCGTTGCTGGCGATCAAGCTGCTTGGTCGGAGCCTGGAGAAAGCCTGCAGCGACGGTAGCGACGCCGACGCGCGTGCCGATGTCATGATGGGCGCGCTGGCAGCGGGTTGCGCGTTCGGCACCGCCGGAACGGCGGCGGCCCATGCCGTGCAATATCCGGCCGGCGCACTAACGCATACCGCGCACGGACTCGGCGTTGCGACAATGATGCCCTACGTCATGACCTACAACAGCCGCGTGGCATCAGCCGAAATGGCCGAGATCGGCGCAGCACTCGGCCTGGAGGCCAAGGGCGAAGCGCGACCGAGATGGCCGCGGCCACAATCGGGGAGATCAGGCGGTTGTTCGCAGCGATCGGCATCACGCCAACGCTGGCGGATCTCGGCCTTCCCGCCGATAAGCTCGACTGGACCGCCGAGCAAGCGCTCGGCATCGACCGCCTCATCAAGAACAACCCGCGCCCCTTCGATCTCGCCGCCATGCGGCGCCTTGTCCAAGCGGCCCATGACGGCGACCTCGCCGCCTGCGCAATGTGAACGACGGAACAAGATGATGAACTTGAACGCTGAGCAACTCGACCAGGACGGCTACGACGTGCGTGGCTTTTCGCACGGGCTCTATATCGGCGGCATCTGGCGACGGTCTTCGGATGGCCGGCTCATCGATGTCGTCGATCCCTCTTCAGGGGCGGTGATCGCCGCAGTTCCGGATGCGACGATCGAGGATGCCAGCGCTGCTGTCGAGGCCGCAGCCAAGGCGGCCAAAGGATGGCGGGAGACGGCGCCGCGCAAACGCTCGGAAATTCTCAGGCGCTGTTTCGAACTGATGGTCGAACGGTCGGAAACGCTTGCAATGCTGATCTCGCTGGAGAACGGCAAGGCGCTGCGCGACGCGCGCGGTGAAGTGGCGTACGCGGCCGAGTTCTTCCGCTGGAATGCGGAGGAAGCGGTTCGCATCACCGGCGAATTCGGCACCGCGCCGTCAGGCACCAACCGCATCGTGGTCGACTATGAGCCGATTGGCATCTGCGTCTTGATCACGCCGTGGAATTTCCCGGCCGCGATGGCGACGCGAAAGATCGCACCGGCGCTGGCAGCGGGCTGCACGGTCATCCTGAAGCCGGCCAGCGAAACGCCGCTGACGGCCTTCGCGTTGGCAGCGCTCTACAGCGACGCGGGCGTGCCGGCCGGTGTCGTCAATGTGCTCACCACGACCAATCCCGGCCCATTGACCTCGGTCATGCTGGCCGATCCGCGCGTCAGGAAGCTTTCCTTCACCGGCTCGACCGGTGTTGGCCGAACCTTGCTCGGCGAGGCTGCCAGGCACGTGATCTCCTGTTCGATGGAGCTCGGCGGCAATGCGCCGTTCGTCGTGTTCGACGATGCCGATCTCGAAGCCGCTCTTGACGGCGCGATGATTGCGAAGATGCGCAATGCCGGCGAAGCCTGCACCGCCGCCAACCGTCTCTATGTGCAGTCGCGCATTCATGATGCCTTTGCCGACGGGCTCCGCAAGCGCATGGCGGCGCTCAAGGTGGGAGCCGGCACCAATGCCGATACCGAATGCGGCCCGATGATCACGAAAAAGGCCGTGGACAAAATCGACCGTCTCGTTAAAGACGCGGTGTCGCGAGGAGCCAAGGTGCTTTGCGGCGGCTCGACTTCTGACGGCGAAGGCTTTTTCTATCCGCCGACGGTGCTGTCGGAGGTATCGCCCGAAGCTGACATGGCGCACGAGGAGATCTTCGGGCCGGTAGCGCCCATCACCAGGTTCGAAACCGAGGAGGAGGCCATCGCATATGCCAATGACACGGAATATGGCCTTGCCGCCTATATCTATACGCGCGACGTGGGGCGCGGCATGCGCGTGGCTTCGGGAATAGAGGCCGGTATGATCGGCCTCAACCGAGGAATGATGTCCGATCCGGCGGCGCCCTTCGGCGGCGTCAAGCAGAGCGGCCTTGGCCGCGAAGGCGGCCAGCATCACGGCATCGCCGAATTCATGGAGGCGAAATATATCGCCGTGACCTTCTGATCGGGCACTCCATGCAGAAAGATCCCTTCCGCACCCGCGACCACGTTGCCGATTTCGATGACATCGTGGCCGATATCGTGGCGCGCAGCGCCACGACCCGGGCGACGCTGGCCATGGCGGGCGATCTCGCCTATGGCGAACACCCTGCCGAGAAGCTCGACTTGTTCTTTCCGCCAGGCCGGGGCGGCAATCTTCCGGTTCATATCTTCATCCATGGCGGCTACTGGCGCATGTTCTCCAAAGCCGACTATTCCTATATCGCCGATACCGCGACCAAGGCTGGCGCGATTGCGGTGATCGTCGACTATGCGCTGATGCCTGGGGTCAGGATGGCGGCGATCGTGGAACAGGTCCGGCGTGCCAAACAATGGGTGCTGGACAACATCGCCAGCTATGGCGGCGATCCCGGCCGGATAAGCCTCAGCGGCCATTCCGCCGGGGCGCATCTGGCTACATTCCTGTTCGAAACACCAACACCGGCGCGCATCCATGCAGCGCTGCTGCTGGGTGGTCTCTACGATCTGAAGCCGCTTCAAACGTCCTTCCTCGAGCCACTAATCGGGATCACCGATGTGGAGACAGCCGCCTTTACACCAATGTCACGGCAGCATGCACCGGAGACGGCAGTGACCATTCTGGTCGGGGATCAGGAAACGCCACCTTTTCACCAGCAAGCGGCCGATTTTGCGGCTCAACTGCGTGCGCGGGGGCTCATTGTCATCGAGGCGTATCTGCACGATCGGCACCATATGGACAGTGTGCGGGATTTAGGCATCCCCGGTACGCAAGCGGGCGACTGTCTGGTGGAAGTGATCGAAAGCACCCACCTCTGATTGCGAGCCGGAGGGCGACTATCGACGTTACCTCCTAGAGCGTTTCACCGTTTCACGGAAACGGCAAACTGCTCTATCTCCTTGTTTTTACGCAATCCAGACGGAAAAACGTTCACAGGCGAACGAAAGCCAACCGGCATCAATCGGTCGATGTTTGGAGCTGCGGAGGTACGAACCTGGCGGCTTCCCTGCTTGGCGCGTAGCTGTCCTTTGCTGCCCAGAAGGTCACGGCCGTGCCGAGGATTGCGGGCAACGTGACTGCGGGGAAGTCACGTGCGAGCGCCGACGGGCCGCAAATGCCGACGGCGACCTCCCAGAAGTGAAACAGCACATGCCCCCATACCCAGAGCGTGGGCGCGGCCCACAGAGACAGGCGAAGTCGCGGGCGTGCGACGCCGATCAGAAACGCCGTTCCGACAAAGAGGAAGACGAGGCCGATGTCACGGACGAAATGCTGGTTGAAAGGACCGGTCGTGGTGACGCCCGGCACCATGAAATACCAATCCACTGGTAAGGTGAGCATGAATACTCCGTTCACGCTGGCTCCGACGCCAAGCAAGACGGCTGTTCCGAGAACGAGTTTTCTCATCTTTATATCTCATTGATTTGATCGATGTTGTGGGCGGAACATCGGCGCCCCACAGTCGAACCATGTCGAAACAAGGTGGGATCGGGGTTGGGAACGAGCGATGCCGACGTAAGACGCGTCCGGGTTCGTGGTAACTGTCCCGAACCCTAGTCCAATTTTCAGCACCTTATGCGTCGGATCGCTTCTATGACTGCCCGAGGATCGTCACGTTGAACGAAATGGCCGCTGGTTCTTACGAAGGTCTGGGTCCCTTGGGAGGATAATCGCAAGAAACGTCTCTGCAATCCTTCCCAAAGCCCCTGTAGCGTTTCGCGACGGGCCGGCGGCACGAACGGCATGTGCAGGAAGCAACCTGCCGTGATGACGTGCAAGGGGAGATCACCCAAGGACCCGACCTCGCGGCCCTGCCGGATGGCTTCGACCAAGTCGATCCGTTCAACTGTCGAGTCCGACCTTTTCCAGCCGCCGGTCCAGAATTGTCGCATCCCCTCCAGGGCCGGCGGATCGGATGGAGTCGGCGGCGGAAAGGTGGGACCGAACACATCGAATTGGTCCTCGTGCATAGAATCGACGAGCACAAGGCCGGCAACTTCCGCCCGGTATCTTTGCGCGAACACCCGCATCAACAAACCGCCGAGCGATTGACCAACCAGCAGATAAGGCCCTGGAAGACCGACTGCGCGAAGCAGTCCATGTAGCTCGTCGACAATCATATCCGCGTCGCGTGGCGTGGGCGCTGGAGCGCTCATGCCACGTCCCGCTCGGTCGTAGCGAAAAACGCGAGCGAAGCCGGCTACAGCGCGCTCCACAGTTTCCCACTCGGCGCTCTCTGCGCCCAGTCCTGTTTCAAGCACAACAACGGGCGAACCTTGGCCGGAACATGCGAATGCGAGCTCGCGCTGGCCCATTCTGATCAATTGCATCGGCGATCCGTCGGCGGTCGCCGTCATGGTGTCGGGTATCTGTTTGTCCATATGCAAGGTTTCCATTTCGATGTGAGGTTGTCTCGCATGAGGACATCAGAATGCACCGACAAAATAAATTGCATAAATTTGCCAAACAGCTATTCATATATGAATGGACAAACCTGGCCTTTCCTGGGATCTCTACCGCACTTTCCTGGCGGTGTTTCGTGAGGGCAGCTTTTCCAGGGCCGCCCGAGAAATCGGCATCAGCCAACCCACCGCCAGCCGGCACATCGAAGTGCTTGAAACTGCCATCGGAGTGCGCCTGTTCACACGCTTGCCGGGCGGCCTGGCGCCGACTGAAGCTGCGCGCGTGCTTCTTCCTGGCGCCGAAGCCATGGCGGCCGCGGCCGGCGCCTTGCAGCGCGCTTCGTCCGGCGGAAGGCGCGATGAGCGCGGCATTGTCCGGCTCACCGCCGCCGAACTCATCGGTCATGAGGTTTTGCCGGATATTTTGAGTCCTTTCTGCCAACGATATCCAGGCATCGTGCTCGAACTCAAACTCTCCAATCGGAATGAAGACGTCTTGCGTGGAGATGCGGATATCGCCGTTCGCATGGTTCGTCCGACTCAGCAGGCCTTGCTCGCGCGCCGCATCGGAGTGGTGAAACTCGGGCTATTCGCCCATCGCAGCTACGTCGCCGCATTCGGCATGCCCAAAACACCGGCCGATATCAGCGGCCATCGTCTCGTCGGCTTCGACCAAGACCAGTACATTGTGCGCTCCGCTGACGGCGGCGCCCCTCCGCCGAGCCGCGCTCAGTTCGGCTTTCGATGCGACAGCACTCCCATGCAGGTGGCAGCTCTTCGCGCGGGGATCGGCATCGGTTCACTTCATCTGAACACGGCGCGCCGAGACGCCAATCTGATCCGCATCTTGGAAAAGAGTTTCACATTCACGCGCGAGATGTGGCTCGTGATGCACGAGGATGCGAAAGCGACTCGCCGCATACGCTTGCTCTTCGACCATCTCGCGGAAGGTCTTACTGCTTATGTGAGGGAAAGCTCTTAATTATCGAAAAACTCTAATGCGGAACATTGAGCCCTGAATAGTCTCGGCAGTGTCCCGTTAAAAGTCCTCGCCGGGCTGTCTTGCCTCCAGCCTTGATACGGAACCTCGGATCCCGACGCCTGTTATTCGAGGATTTGTATCGTTCCGCCGATACCTGATCTCCGGGAAAAAGACCCCATGTCGGAACCGCTTACCTGATGGTCTTTTGCAAAGCCATCAATGCGAGCTTTGTCTGCGCGATCGGCACCATATGGACAGTGTGCGGGATTTAGGCATCCCCGGTACGCAAGCGGGCGACTGTCTGGTGGAAGTGATCGAAAGCACCCGCCTCTGAACAGGCGCAGCCCGGCGCGCCAGGCGGCGAGCGGCTTGAGCAACCAGCGGGCTAGTATGCTGCGCAGACCAAGCGCCGCCGCGGCTGGACAGTCGGCCTCACATCCTGATGCCGTGGTCTTGGCGGGACGCTGAAACGCGCCAAAGTACCGTTCGCGCGGAAACCGGTAACGGAACTTTTCTCGGGGGTCGGATCGAGTGTGAAAAGTACCGTCGCATTGATCTGCCAACCTTTTGCGTCCAGCGCGACTCTCGTTTGCACAAATCATAAAATCGGTGACTTAGGCAGTCGGCTTCAGTAAATCCGGTATTCCGCAAATCATTGTTTTTCTGCGAAAAACTACGCCGGAGCACGCCAAACTACGCTAACCCCTCACGCCCACTCGATCGTTCCAAGGCATGGTAACGCCTTGATCTGTCGACGAAAATTTTTTCCGCAGGCCATGAAACACCGTGCGCCCGATCCGTCGGAAATTTGCGCTCCTGATTTTTGAAGAAGAATTTGGACGATATGCGATTTGCTCGGTTTCAGCGACTATCGGCATCGATTGGCCGATTTTCCACGTCGACTGCAAAGAGCGACCAGAATATCTTCGCGGAAAATGCCGTCAGCGACGATCGCATCCTTCAAAACGGGTTGCTCCTTCAAAACAGATCTGCCGTTGCCGGCCTCATCAGTCCTCGAAGATCGCCTCGATCGACTGGCCAAAAAGGCGCGCGATCTTGAAGGCGAGCGGCAGGCTGGGGTCGTATTTGCCGGTCTCGATGGAGTTGACGGTCTGGCGCGAGACGTCGAGGCGCTCGGCCAGCTCTGCCTGGCTCCACCCGCGTTCGGCGCGCAGCTCCTTCAGTCGGTTCTTCATGGGCAGGCGCCTCTAGCGCTTTGCCGCCCACCACCCGGCCCGGGCAATCAAGGTGGAGAGCAGCTGGGCGAAGACGAGTCCGACCCATCCCAGCGCAAAGTAGACGCCGGGCGTGCCGCGGCGACCCATAAGCTCAGCGAGGAACGCTCCGCCGTTCACCAGCCACAGCAGCATGATCGGCGCGGTCAGCAGGATGGCTGCGGTGGACCCGATGAACCAAGAGAGCTTGCGCGCTTCCTTTTCCTCTCGTCGAGCCGGGGCCAGGTGATCATCCATCCTATTGCCGCCGCCCACGCCAGGCTCGCGAACTTGGCCAACGCCAGCCAAGGCGCCGCGGCCTGCACATCGTGGTTGAAGACGGCCAGTATGATGGCGGCTGCGCCGAACCAGATGACGACCGCGCCGATAACGGCGACCGCAAGGGATCCGATGAACGCGACTTGTCGGTGGCTAGGCATGAGCTGGATACTCCTATATGTCAAGCAAACTTGTCATAGCCAGCGGTGAGTGTCAAGTTTGCTTGACATGTATCGGCGCGCAACGGCCTTCCCAGGGCTTCGGCACGGCGAGGCGTTCATTTGTCCCCAACGTCTCCTGCGTGATCGGCGACTTTCCGAAGCTATCGAAGTCCGCGCACGAGAAAGAGCCGTCTCGCTAATCCGTCAGCATTGAGCTCTTCAAACACGAATTTCGACGATAGGATCGGCCAATTTTCGACATAAGCTACCCTCGAACGATTGTCAGCCTCACGGCAACTTGCAACAACGGAGGTGCAGCATGGAGATGGCGTATCGAGAGCGGTGGCAGGCTGAGATTGCCGAGCTGCAAAGGATCTTGTCTGGGTTCGACTTAAGAGAGGAGTGCAAGTGGGGAAAGCCCTGCTACACAATGGATGGAAAAAACGTCGTCATCATTCAGGGCTTCAAAGAATATTGCGCGTTGGGGTTCTTTCAGGGTGCGCTGCTGAAGGACCCGAAGAAGCTGCTGGTGCAGCTCGGGCAGGTTCAGGCAGCGCGGGTGATGAAGTTCATCAGCGCCAAGGAGATTGCGACGAAGGCGGCCACCATCAAGGCCTACGTGGGCGAGGCCGTGGCGGCCGAGAAGGCCGGAATGAAGGTCGAGACGAAGCCCCCGGAGTTTCCCGTACCTGAGGAGTTGAAGGAGAAGTTCCGCAGCGATCCGCGGTTCAAGCGCGCGTTCGAGGCGCTGACGCCGGGTCGGCAAAGGGGATACCTGTTTCACTTCGCCGGCGCGAAGCAGTCTCGGACGCGGACCGCGCGGATCGAGAAGGCAATGCCTGCGATCTTCGAAGGACGAGGGTTCCTGGAGCGGCGATAGATTATGAAACTGTGGATGCGTACAGAGAGATGATCAGCGACGATCGAAAACGTTCGGTTGATCTCGCTCCGCAATCCTATCCCGCACTATCCGAAATTAGCCCGTTCTACTCCCCCGTCACTCCCACTCGATGATCAACCGCAAGTTCAACACACTGATTTTTCCCCCAAATTTCGCTCACTGATTTCTATAATACCGTCCCAAATACCGTCGGATTCTTACGCTGTTGAAAAGGCTACAACAATGTAGTCGCTGTCGCGGCATGCATCCTTTTGACTGCATCGTTTCCGGTAGCGCCTTCGCAGCCATAACTGCGGACCGGGGCGCCGCATTGCGAGTGGTAGCCGGGGCGCTGATCCTTGTTCTCATCGCAGAGCTGCTCAACCGCTAACGGGCAATTATTCACCCCAACGTCTCGCACATATTCTATCGATATCCCGAGGGTGAAAGTAACGATGTTTCTTGGAATCAAGGAGATTAACCAAGCGGACGGCAATTTTTGATGCAAATTCCCATGCGCGGTGGCAAGGTGCACTGGGGATATAAGGAGGCGGGGAGCCTGATGTACGCAAGTATGAGCCAGAAGCTGGCCAGCTATGGCCAGTGGACATACCGTGGCGCGTGGGCGCTTGAGATAATAGCTTCAATCATTGGCCTTGCCACTGGTCTTGTATTGGGCGTCCAAGCCTTCGAAGCAAGTCAATCTGCAACCGCGATGGACCTCATTCTGGCCAGCGCGCCGTTCTTCATCGTCTCGATCGCAGAGCTTACGAAGATTCCGATCGCGACCCTCTTGTACAGCGCCTCCTGGTTCTGGAAGCCTTTTATCCTGGTGTTTCTCCTGCTTCTGGCCGGTATCACTTTTGAGACGGTCTTGCTGGGCTTGGAGCGCGCCGGCACCCTTCGTGAACTGCAATATGAGGAGCTGGCGGATGGGATCGACACGCTCAACAGAGAGAGCGCGAAGCTGACTGCCTCGGATCAGGCAGCTCAGCAGACTGATCAGGTCGCGAAGGCAAGGGCGGATTTGGAAGAGGTGAATGCGCTTGCCGACAAGGCTCGTAAGGAAATCCAGGACCGTATCGCCGACGTCGACACCGAACTCCAGGCTGCCACCGTATTGACGCCTCAGGCGGCCAGAGCACGGGAACAAGTCCACGAGAGCGAGCAGAGGCGAGCGGACTTGGTCGCCGAGCGCGATGGCAAGGTTAAGCAGGCTGTGGGGGAGTTTGAAGGGCAAAGGGACAGTTTCGTCCAGCGGATCAAAGACGCGCGAGAAGCCGGCGACGCTGCGTCCGTGAAGCACTGGGAAGACGAGATCGGAAAACTTGCCAATCCTCGCGCCAAGATGGAGGCGAGATACGAACCGCAAATCCTCGCCATCAATCAAGAGATCGCGGCTGCCCGAACAGAGTTCGACCGCCTGAGGGTTGAAAGCCCTGAGATGACTGCCGACCAGAAACAGGTGCTTCAGAACCGCCGAAGTGACCTCGAAAAGTCACTAGACGCCACGTCCGCGGATTGGGAGCAGCGCCTCAATCAGGCGCGGAGCACGTTGGCTTCCGCCCAATCAGCGGAGGCCTCCCAGGATAAGGTATTGGCTGCAAATCAGGCGCGGCGCGACGAAATAGCGACCCAGTTGAACGGACTCGAAAAGAAGCGCATCCCGCTTGCTCGCACAGACCAGATCAGACGCATCGCGGCTCGCTGGTATGGCGAAAAGCCGGAAGAAGTAAGCGAGGCCCAAGCAGGAAAGGTTGCGGCAATCTGGTTCGGCTCTCTCGCCGTAATTGCCGGATTGGCCGGTCCGATCACTGCCATGGTGGCGCTCGGCTTGCAGAGAATAGCAGCACAGGCCGAAGACCGCTCCGAGAGCCGACTGTCGAGACTGATTAGACGGATGCTAATAAGATGGCGCTGGCGCCGAGTTCGCACCGTCAAGGTCCCTTTTGAAGTGGTTGTCGACAGGGAGGTCGAGAAACGGATTGAGGTTCCAGTCGAAAAGGTCGTGAAAGAAATCCTCTATGTGCCGGTTTTGACCGACGATCCGGATGCTCTTCGAAAAGCGCTGAACGAGGATTTGCCGGCCGAGGTCGCCGATCTGGTCAAGGTGTCTACAAAGGGTGGCCGCAAAAGTGCTGATCCGGCATAACACGGCGCTTCTTGAGCGTGCTGTCGATCTGGTCGTCAAACAGGCGGCCATCCCGACGCTGCAGGCAGAGGCTGCGGCGTATGACAAGATCGCCCGCGCAAACGCGTTCAGGAGGATGATGACAGGCGGTGCGATCGCTGTCGCTGCTGTTGGTATCGGTTACGGGGCGGCGCTGTTCTTCGGACGAGACTACGGACTTCCACCTGTCATAGACACGACGCAAACCGAAAAACGCGATGACAGGATACCAACGACGGAGACAGTACCCCAGGAAGGTAAGACGGAGCGCACCAAAGCACCTGCCCCCGAAGTGTCTCCTAAACCGGAGACCACAACCCCGACGCCGGCTCCAAAACAACCCGATGTCATAACTGCGGACTTCAACAAGTTCCTCACTCGAGAAATCGACTGGCAGGGTTCGCACTGGTCGTTGGTTTCTGGCCATCATTTCAATGACGAACACGACGCGACTTGGGACCATGCCTGGTGCTACACACGCCGGCTCGTCAATGGCGTCGACGTAAACGCAGACCTGGTGAACCGGGCCTCCCCAACGGCGAGGCCTCAAGCGCCGGTTTCTCCCGCGACGACTCTCGCATCCATCGGGCTGAATGACGCATCCGCTTTGGAACTCGGATCGAAATGTGTATGGCTCGACAAAGGCACCTTTAGCGCTAGTGACTATGAGGCTCCCGCTGGCAGAGCCGAGATGGCCAATAAACTCGTTGCCCAGGATGGCTGGGATGCGATGGGCTTCGACCTGCCGAGTATGCCGCTATGGAATGTGTCATTCGACCAATGTCAGACCCAATGCGAGGGCGACAATCGTTGCTCAGCTATCACATACGACAAAAAGCATTCTGCATGTTTCATGAAAGGGGACGCGTCTATTTTGGTGAAGGATCCAGATGCCACCATGGCAGCGAAGCAGGCTGTTGCGGGTAAGCTGCAATACTCCAGTCTCGTTTTCTACAAGAACACCGTTGTGGTGGGCGACTCTTATTCGAACGTCCCTGGCGCATACGCCGATTGTGTCATGGCATGTGCGGCGGATCAGAAGTGCTTGGGCTTCAATTTCGACTCTCCGAATAAGATGTGTTCAATGCTGGATCAGGTAGACTCGCTGTCCCTGTTCAAGGGGGTGGCTTCGGGGACAAAGACTGCAGGGAATTGACGATCATCGGCCTTAGGCGGCCTACCCGCACAGGCGGACCTTATGTTGGCTTGTAAGGGCAGTGGCGCATCTTCCTCTTGGGGAGTGAGGGGTGTGGACAAATACCGATACGACAATCGGTCCGACCAATGGCGCAAACGGAGAGGCGCACAGCGACGGCGTGCTCGTAGGCTGGCAGGCATTCCGAAGCGGCTGGTGTTCGTGACAGTGGCGGCGACGGCCGCCTTCGTGGCGCAGTTTGTCGTTCAGCACAGTGAAGGCGCACTCGACCTCAACGTATCCCACTGGATTGGGCGTACTCCGGAGCCGATCACCGGGGTGGCTTCTGTCATCGACGGCGACACGATCGAGATCCACGGACAGCGCATCCGCTTCAACGGCATCGACGCTCCTGAGTCCGGGCAGCAGTGCGACGACGCCAAGGGCTTTCGATATCAGTGCGGCGTAAAGTCGGCCGCTGCCCTTGATACGTTCCTGACGCTCTCCAGGCCCACTCTTTGTACGTTCGTCTCGTGGGACCGTTATGGCCGCTATGTCGGGGACTGCCACCGCGCGGACGGCAAGAGCATCGCCGGATGGCTGGTTGAGAATGGCTTGGCCCTGGATTGGCCCAAATACAGCCACGGCGCCTATGCGAGGCAGCAGGCGAAGGCAGAGGCGGCCAAAGTCGGTCTGTGGGTTGGTGCCTTTCAGGCGCCCTGGGATTGGCGCGCAGAGCATGCCGGGGGCGTTAAGCCATCCACTGTCAAGCCGCTCGGGATCATCAGCCGCCCTCCGGTGGCGCAGAGCTACTCCTGCCAGCCGCGCCGAACGTGCCCGCAAATCAGTTCTTGCGATGAAGCGAACTGGTATTTGGCCAACTGCCCCTGGGGCGGCAAGCTCGACCGCGACAAGGACGGCATTCCGTGCGAGAGCCTATGCTGAGACATGTGTCGGGTCCCAGTACAAGAGGCTCTTTGACAGTCATTAAGCCTGACGAGACCGCCTTAGGCATTTCTCTCGAATACAGCCGTCCGCCGATATTCAAATCTGAATTTCAAAGTATAATGGCCGGGGTGGAGATTTTCGACCAGATGGGGCCGCACAGCGCAGATCCGATTACAATTGAGATTCCGCCGAACTTTCGCAGTTTTGTGGATGGCGCGTTAGTTCGTGTCCAAGCTCAATATCCATCCCTTAGATTTGTCGCATCGGCTGCTGGGCTTGAGGTGGCTTGCATTTCTCCGGGTGACATGGATGTCGTGCGCAAAAGCGTGCTCCATGCCGTTTATCGAGAGAAGATCTACGTTGAGACGCTGCCGCTTCGGCAAGCCTTGATCGAAGCGGTGACTGCGAAATGACAGTGTGGCCACTTAAGTTTCGCGAGCGTGGCGATGGCGAATTTCTCTTAACCGACGATGCAGGCGGGTTCTTCCTCAGCGATCAGTTATTTCTCGAACGGTATGTCGGCAACAAACTATCGGCTGACGATCAGACTTTTCTTCGTGAAAGTGGCCATTCGTTCGAACGGAAAGGCGACCCCGACTGGACGGCTTTTGCGTATCGATGGGCTCGACGCCAATCAAAACAGCAGGAACTTTCATACGTTATCCTCGTGCCTACCCTGCGCTGCAATCTGACGTGCGGCTACTGTCAAGTTTCCCGAGCGCCGGAAACTGCACAAGGTTTCGACTGGAGCGACGAGACTCTGAACGCGATTCTCCGCTTTATCGGAGCGATGAAGGGGCCACGGATTAAAGTCGAGTTTCAGGGCGGCGAACCTTTGCTGCGTGTCGATTTGCTTGAACAGATACGCTCATTCACCCGAGCGAGGTTTCCTGGCAGCCAATTTGTGGTCTGCACCAATCTCCAACGCCTCGGCGAGCGAGAATGGGCCTACCTCGATCAAGCGGACACTTTCGTCAGCACGTCGCTAGACGGAGATCGAAATAGCCATCAGCGCCAACGCACCGAAGATGATGCGACAACCGATGCGTTCTTCAACAACCTGGCCGATGCTGTGCGTCGCCTTGGACCGGGCAAGGTATCCGCGCTCCCCACGATCGACGTGGATGCACCGCCGGATTTCGGGGAGCTCATCGGCAATTTCGAGCGCTACGGAATGCAATCGATCTATCTCCGACCGATAAACCACCAGGGATTCGCTCGCCGCCGAAAAACCAATCCGCATTCGACAGCCAAGTGGAATGCACTTCATTCCAGCTTCATCGACTACTTGATTGATCGGAACCATCGCACTGGTCACTACGTCGAGGAGTATTATTTCAGCCAGTGCCTAAGGAGATTCCTCAGATCGGGGACCGACGATCATGTCGACCTCCGCAATCCCAACTTCTTTGCTTCGGACTACATAGTCATTGATCACGACGGGCGGCTTTACCCGACGGATGAAGCCAGGATGCTTTCGCGCGTAGGTCGCGTCGATCTGTCGATCGGCACGGTGACGGTCGGCATTGACCAGGCCAAGATCCAGTTGCTCAATAGTGCCTCGCTCAACAACTTTGATCCGGACTGCATCCACTGCGCCTATCAGCCCTTCTGCGGGACAGACGTTGTTGACGATCTGTCGAGGGAGGGGCGAATTGACCTGCCTCGCACCGATACTTGGTTCTGCCAACGACACATGCACCTCTTCGACAAGGTTGTAGAGGTTATCAGTCGGCGGGATGAAGCCGCGCTTCAATCGGTCGCCAAATGGGCTGGTGTGCCATCTTGGGGGGATCACATGATCACGGTGCATACATGATCCCACTCCGCGTCAAGATCGAGACTGACGTTATCGAGCCATATGTGGTTCGGCTGCGGTCGTGCGAAGGAATGCCTGAGCCGCTGGGCAACGTCAGTTCTCTGGACGCAGTATTGGAAACCGCAGACGGTGAAAAGGCGCACTTTGAGGGGGCTGCGGGAAGCCTTCACTTGTTTGGGATCGACCCATCCGAGGTGGACGGTGATGTTGTGTTTGTCGTGCCATTCCGCAAAGCGGCACATCGGCTAATTCGGGCGAACTCTCGCCACAACACGCTTTTGATCACCGAACGCTGTGACCAGCTATGCGTGATGTGCTCGCAGCCGCCGAAACAGCAGCACGTCGACATGTTTCCGTTTTTCGAGACGGCCGTGCTTCTGGCGCCGGAGAATTCAACGATAGGCCTGTCAGGCGGAGAGCCGACGCTTTTCAAATCGGAGCTGTTCGAATTCTTGCGAAAGACGATGGAGCAGCGGCGTGACATCGATTTTCACATCCTGACCAATGCTCAGCATTTCGAAGCCGATGATCGCGCCAAGCTCCGCGCTTTGGATCTAAGCCGGATCCTTTGGGGGTTCCCGTCTATTCCAGCGACAGCGCGATTCACGATCATGTCGTCGGAAAGCCAGGGGCCTTCGATCAGGTCAGGAACAACCTTTCGCTCCTTTGCGAGGCTGGGGCAAAAATCGAGTTGCGAACCGTCCTCATGAAGCCCAACGCACCCGGGCTGCTGGACCTGGCCAAGTTCGTTACGGTCGCCCTACCATTCATCGACAAATGGGCAATCATGCAGCTCGAAAATATCGGCTATGGCCGAAAGAACTGGGATTCCCTGTTTTTCGACAGTTCCCTCGGCTTCGATTTGGTGAGCAAGGCGCTGGATTTCTCGATCAGCCGTGGCATCGACACCAAGCTCTACAATTTCCCGCTGTGCACTGTTCCTCCTGACTATCGCGCATTCGCACCATCCACGATTTCGGATTGGAAACGGGCTTATGTTGAGGATTGCGTTAACTGCAGTCTTCGCAATCAGTGCGGCGGCTTCTTCGAATGGCATCCAAAAGTGCATGGATATGGAAGGTTTGGTGTCGCATGAAAAAGCGGTTCTTCGCGATCCCATCCTTGATCGCTGCTGGGTTTATGCCGATCGAAAGCGTCGCAATGCCGCTCGCGCCAAGTGGTGATAGCGGCAAGACAAAATCGCTTTTTGATATCTTCAAGCTGGATCACAGATACACGTTGGCTGGCCATAGCTCGCACAGCAGCCATAGCTCCCACAGCAGCCACCGATCTTCATCCGGAGGCACCTACTATCCGCCGCCGGCAGATTCGGCACCCGTCTATCAGGCACCCGCGCCTACCTACCAACCGCCCATTGCGGCGCCAGTACCGGCTCCTCTTGCGACGCTTCCTGGAAACGCCAACCGGTTCAAAGAGATCGTATTCCAGGTTCAATTCGCGATGCTTGCGTTCGGCTACTACAATGGGGAATTGGACGGAACGATGAGCCCCGAAATGAGGGCCGGCTTGTTGAGAATGCAGTCGGACTATAATCTCAAGGTCACAGGTACAATCACCCCAGAAACGTTAACCGCGTTAGGGATCGTGGCCAACTGAGGACTTCCGAGCGCTGCGTTCTGGCGTGGAACTCCCGCGGCGTCGCGACGACGTATGCTCGAAAGTGGCCAGCAGAGCCCCTCCCGACCTGGCCTTTCTGGCGCAGGTTGAGCGATAACCACTTTGGCGAAGGGTTTCGGGCAGGCAATGAAACGCCATTCGACGCGGTTTTTTTGTTGTGAACTCACTTCGCTGTCGCTGACGATCATACTCGGCCGGCTGCGCTCGGTGATGAGCCGGTTCTATTCGCCGGCAACCCGCATGCCCGAGAGAGACGTATCAACGATGAGAGGCAGGCAATGTCATGCTGGTGGGGAGTACGAACGTGCATCCACGTGTCATCGATGCGAAGCTTCAACTCGGGGATCGCGAATCTGGCGTGTGTAGACCGATCCACTTGTCCTTGACAGTCGTCCCGCCTTTATTTTGTCACCTGCAGGTTGAGACGCATGGCCGAAAGGTGACCGATCACCTGTAGGATGCCATAACTCGCCACCACAACGTCGTGTTCGGCTTTGGCCTGATTGATCTTGCCGGCGATGACTGCGGCCTGGGCGTTGAGAACGTTGAGCGTGGTGCGTTGCCCGACATCGCGCTCCTCGATGACGCCCTTCAGGGCAAGCTGCGCAGCGGCGGTCACCTGCCTGTTGGCCGCTACCGTTTGCCGGGCTGCGCTGTACGTGGTCCATGGTGCAATCACTTGCTGACGCACCAGATCGCGGCCGACATCGACTTCGATCCGGGCCTGACTAAGCGATTCCTTGTTCCGTCGTACAAGCGCCGAAGTGCGGCCACCCGAATAGATCGGTATGGTCAATGTCGCGCCGATGCTGGCTGAATTGGTCGTGCCGTCCTGCTGACTCGATATAGGCAAGGTGTCGCGATAGGCGCTTGAGACGCCGGCCGAGGCGGAGAGTTGAGGCAGCAGCGCACCTTCGGCCGATTTCACCGAAAACGCTGCCGCGTCGACCAGATGCTGCGAGGCCAGGATAGCGGGGTGCTCGCTTGATGCAGTCACGATTGCCGCATCGAGGCTCGGCGGCAAAAGCCTCGTCGGCGGCGAAGCGGCCCTGAGCCTCCCCGGCTCGTGGCCGACGAGCTGACGATAGGTCGCCGCGCTCACCATGAGCTGCTCACGGGCGGCGGCCAATTCCGCCACGGCGGACGCGCGCGAAGCGTCGGCTTGAGCGACGTCGGTACGCGTAACCTCGCCAACCTCGAAGCGGGAACGCGCAGCTCGCGCCTGCCCGGTCAGGAACCTCACGTTTTGCTGCGTCAGAACTGCTATCTGCCGGTTGCGAATGACATTCATATAAGCCTGGGCTGACTTGAACAGAATGTTCTCTTCGGTGTTATGCAGGCTTTCGACCGAAGCTCTGACCTGCGATTCGGCGGCGGCGACGTTGTTCCTAGTCTGAAAACCGTCGAACAGCGTCTGTTTGATCTGGACGCCATATTCGCCGGTGGTCTTACGCGCGTTTTTTATTGCTCCCGTTCACATGGCTGCTGGATTGACCGATGTTCGCGGAACCCTCGATCGTCGGGCGCCACCCTGACTTGGCGATGGCTACGCTCTCCTCGGTAACGCGGACCTTGGCGCGGGACGAATTCAGAGAGGAATTGTTCTGGTATGCCTCCGATAGAGCTTCCAAAATGCTCTCGGCGGAGGCGGCGTTCGAAGATAGCGGTGCAGTCGCTAGAATGGAGAATGCCAGTCCCGCCAGTCTCTTACTTGGTCGCAAATTCACTTCTGAACGCTGGACAATCGCGGCGGCACAGCAGCTATCAGCCCACGCACGGGCCCGCTTTGAACGCACCCGCGCCCCCATCTGCGCAGCCACGCTTCGTACCGCGGTAAGCTTTTTTGCGAAGGGTGATAGATTGCACAAAAGATTATTTCGATCGATGTCATCCACACCATGGATGCAACCGCTTCCCGCCTGAGCACCATTGGATCACCACATTCGCACCCAAAGAGGGCGGCCGCATCAGTTTGCGGTCGCTGGGGTCGAGATCGAATGAGCTTGGCCCGGGGCTAAGCAGGCCTGCATACCGTCGCAGGTCTCGATGCTCCCATCATAGTTGGTGTCCTCAACCGTGCCTGATGATCGTAAGCGCCTTTCCAACGCGGCCGCCCTTAGCCACTATCTCCGTTTAGGGGGACAGCTATGGACGGACCAATGTATCAGCTCCTAAAGGAGCAACTTGCCGCAACCATTCACGCGCTGAGGGTCACAACCTTCAATAGCGGCAACGCCGTCCAGCGGCTCATTATGGCTCTTTACGCCACCATCATCGAGCAGATCGATAGCGCAGTCGCGTTGGTCGACTCCGGTCGCTCTACAGGCGTTGAGGCAATCTTGCGCTCGTGCCTGGAGGCTCATGTCGACCTACTGAACTTGGCGTCAGACCCGGCGTATGCCGACCAGATGCAAG
This sequence comes from Mesorhizobium sp. ORM8.1, assembly GCF_053005525.2. NCBI lineage: Bacteria > Pseudomonadati > Pseudomonadota > Alphaproteobacteria > Hyphomicrobiales > Phyllobacteriaceae > Mesorhizobium > Mesorhizobium sp. ORM8.1. Next base: position 2,243,630 of record NZ_CM132600.1, read on the forward strand.
CTCATTACCATCAGCAGTTTCGGATCGTTTGCCGCGAGGCGATCAAGAGGACCAACCCGTTTCTTGCCGCGATTGAGGCCGAGGCGCCAGCGCGTCTTGCGGAACACGAGAAGGAGCTTGCGCGGCTCGGGAAGCCACTGGACACCAAGACCCGCTTCGACATGGCGGGAATGGGCGACATCTACCGATCGATCTACAACAGCCTGTGCTGTGAGACCCACAACAACATGCGGGCGCTGATGGATCGCCATTTCGCCAACCAGGGCTCGGACGAGTTACCAATTTTCCACATCGCGATATTCACCAACATGGAGAAGGTGGATTTCGACGCGGCGATCGACACCTTCCTGTCAATCCTCACCGGCTCTAACCGCACCGTTCACCACTACCTGGGTTCAGACCAACTGGAGAAGCTGGAGGTGTATGCGCAGCGGCGGGCGGAAATGCCGGTCGCTGCACCAGTGACCGCGTCCATTCCAGCAGAGCAGCCTCCGTCCCATAAATAGCCTCGAGCCTCTTCTCCCCTTTAGGGATGGCGTGACCATAAGGGAGGTCTGACTGTGAAAGTGATGCCGCCAGCACAAAGGAATAGCTTCAGAAGGGGGAGCACGTTGTCCCATGCCTTGGCCGTCACGGGGATGATGGATTTCGGCCGGCGACCAGCAGCGTTCACCGGTATCAGGAAAAACCACCACGCAGCCTGGGGCGGCTATGCGGGGTAACGATCAGCGGCATTCACCCCAACACGATCCCACCTAAACGGTCACTTGCGGGAAGGATCGTTCCAGCGCGTGTATCGACGGAACAGCGAAGTTGGGTCCGGCTTCTCCTCCGGCTTGGGCTTCACCAGCTTCTGCGGCGCCATGTGGTATTTGATGGCGTCCTTGCCGAGGCAGATTTGCTTCAGGTTTTGCACGAACAGCGACACGTCGCCGAAATAGTTGGGGTAGGTCTCCACCAGGCCATCCATCCGGTCGACCTCAACCATGACCACGCGGGAGTCGTCCTGCCCTGTTTCGACCAGTCGCTCTATGGCGCTCACCAACGTCGAGGCGTCGCCCTCGCTGCTGAACGATGTGACATCAACCGTCTTCTCAACGCGGCGGTAGCGGATCACATAGAACTGACCCTTGTCGTAGTCGTAGTTCTCGGCGTAGTGCGCCAAAATCTTGATGTTATCGAGCAGCTGCGCGGCACCCAGAACGTGATCCAGCTCCCGCAACTCCTTCAGGCAGTCGCTGCGGCTCGGCATCCCCTGCGGACCGGCGCCTCCTTCCACGCGGGCAAACTCTCCCGACATGAGCTGAAACAGCCTTAGCCAGTTCACATCGCCTTTGTGGTGCTTGATGTCCTGCCCGAGAAAGAGCCCGACAGCTTCCACGGCGGTTGCCCATGAATGCTGGAGCCGGGTCCGAACCTGAAGCTCAACACGCCGTCGCTCGCCCTTTTCGAAGTCCAGCGCAAAGTGGTGACTGCGGTAGCCATCGTCTTTCGGCGCGTCGATGTAGGGTGACTGACGTCGGATATTGTGCGGAAACTCGTCGCTGATGGATGCGAGCAGCTTTCGAACGCCATCCATGTTGTCGAGGATCGCCCTGCAACCGGCGATGTCCTGTATCTGGTCGAGATGGATAGGCGTCGTGGAGAGCTTACGGCGAATGGCTGCCATGCGCTTCACGCGGCCAGCGGTTATGCCGTTGCACCCCAGTGTTCGCATCCGGGCTATGACGGACTGGCGGACGCTTCGCATCGGGTAGACGTGCGACTCTCGCCAATCGTTGGCGACCGAGAACACCCGGTAGAGTTCGTCCTTCTCCGCCCTCGACATGTGTTCAAACCCAACGATCGGTTGGCCGAGTCTTTTTCCGGCAGGCCGCACTTCATTGCCGGCGAGGATTGCTGCTGCTTGCATCGTCAGAGTTTGAGTCTCTATTGAGGATTGCGCACCATAGCCTGATTCCGGAAGTTCTGCATCCGTTCTTGCGCGCCCTTCACAGAAATCGCTAGTCAGCTGGTCGAACTCTGGCCCGTCCGACAGCCTCATGTATGCATCGAACCCGGCAAGGCGTTCGTCGGTGGCTATTCGCTTCGGGCTCGCCACGACCGAATGCCTTCGGCCACGTTGCGACGGTTCAGGTTGCCCCAATCCTGCCCGGCTTCCATCTGGTAGTCCAGCGATCCGCACCAGCGATGCTGGCCGTAACCCGGCGTGTAGGCGGTCGAGCTCTTTTTGCCGCTTGGCGAGGGAATATGTGCAGGAATTCGAGCTGGGAGAACAGAACGTGGGAGACCCGAAGTTCTTCACGGATTTGTCGATGATGGTCGGGTCATCCATAACCCGCTGGAACTGCTTAACCCGAAGCTCTTTCGCTTAGTGGCGAAGACCCTCGTCCCGGCTCAGCGCTCCAATCTTCAGTTTCAGGTCGCCGTTTTCATGCCACTTGACGACGTCCTTGACGCGGGCCCGCCATGTACGAAGCAGTTCGTAGGGGCTGAAAATCCACATCTGCGACTGGGCGTTGAGGAAGGCGAGTAACAAAGGATCGAGCTGTTCGTGGAATCGCTCTGCAACGCGCCGTGTTCTAGGGCTTGTTGAGATTCATTTGGAGTTGATGACGGCAGCTGCGAGATGAATGATGGCATTGAAGCTCTGGTCGGTTTTGTCGGCGCGCATGGCGATGCGTTTGAATTCTTTGAGTTTGCAGAAGAAATTCTCGATCAGATGACGCCATTTGTACATCTCGGCATCGAGCGGGATCGGCTTTGTTCGGCGCGGATGCTGGGAAATGACGATCTTGGCGCCACGCTCGTTCATATCGGCGATGATGGTGTTGCTGTCGAAGGCTTTGTCGGCGATCAGAGCGCCGAAGGAGAGGCCTTGGATGAGCGGTTCGACGCCGACCGTATCGAAGCGCTGGCCCGGCAGCAGGACAAAGCGCACGAGATTGCCAAGCGCGTCGGTAAGCGCCAAGATTTTGGTTGTCATGCCGCCCTTGGAGCGACCTATGGCCTGGCTTTGAGTCCCCCTTTTGCGCCCTGGCCGTGTCGATGGACCTTGACGATGGCGGCGTCGACCATGGCGTATTCCATGTCCGGCTGGCCCGAGCAAGCCTCGAAAAGCCGAATGAAAACATCGGCTTTGACCCAACCTCGGTATCGCGTGAAAACGCTGTTCCACTTTCCGAAGAGGGCAGGCAGATCACGACACGGACTGCCAGTCCGCACGATCCAAAGAACCGCTTCGACGAACAGGCGATTGTCGTGGCCGCTTCGCCCAGGATCCGCTGGCTTACCCAGACAATGCGGTTCCATCTTCGCCCACTGGGCGTCCGTCAGCACGAATCGTTCCATCCGAAGCTTGAATCACGATCAAGCCAGAATGGGAATCATGAATATCAACAGGCCCTAGTCGGGTGATGAACTGGTCGACGATAGAGGCGTTGGTTGCCTGCATCCGCAAATATGGGCCGTCGAACAGCTGTAGCTCGGACACCGAGGCCTCCAGTGCCGACCAGTTGCTCCTCCAACCCATCCCGTTTGCGCCGGCGCTTCGTGCTCGAACTCAAGGAGATCGGTGTGCGCCGCCCACCTCAAAGTGCTCGGGTTCTGCTTCGGACCTTTTGGCAGTTGCAGTGGCATGGGATTGCGCGGTGATTTTACAGGAAGATCAACTCTTTGGAATCCCATCCAAACCCAGACTGTTAGGTCATTCAGCTCGCCGTGCGGCCGATGATCCGCGCTGAATAACGCCGTCACCGAACGAACAGGCGTTTGCCGACTGGAGCGGCGGTAGTGGTGATTTGGGCAGTGCTGCCACTCTTGCCGGACGGTCGTCGCAACAAGTCCACAGGTCCAGAGCTGCTGGTTGCTTTCACCGTTTGAGCATGGCCGAAATACCATGCCGGATAAGAGGAAAATGTTGGGCGAACCGAAGCCCCGCATGGCGCGCAAGCCGTGCCCCCGTTCGCTCGCTTGAGTAGAGTCGGACGAGCATATTCGTACCATGGTAGAGCGGCGCCGCCGAGAGGCGCAGCCGCCTTTCGTATCGATGCAGCATGTCGGGATCGGCAATGTCGCGGCCGTCGCGACTTGCAGCCAGGATTGCATCGGCGAGTTGCCTTTGGCTGCCGAGACCAATGTTGAAGCCATGCGCTGTCACCGGGTGCATGCCGATTGCAGCGTCACCGATGAGGGCGGCGCTCGGAGCCCTGAATTCGTGCGCCCAAGTGGTGACCAGCGGATAGGCGTGGCGGCTGCTTGTCAATGTCATTTCCCCGAGACGGCCTCGACACCGCTTCGTCAATTCCCTGACGAACAAATCGTCGCTGAAGGCAAGCAGTCTGTCGACGTCGCTTGAGGGCAGAGTGAGCAGCAGCGAGGACACCCCCTCCCCCAGAGGCAACATCGCTATCGTTTGATGATGATCGAACCATTCGGTTGCCACATGGTGATGGTCGCGCTCGTGCCGCACCCGACAGATCAGCATCGAGTGGCCAAGCCGGTTGATGTCGGCGCCGATGCCGAGCAGATCACGCGTGGGGGACAGGCGCGAGTCCGCGGCAACAACAAGCCTGGCGCTCAACTGCATGCCGTCGGAAAGCCTTACCACGGCTCCTTTGTGGCTGGTCGTTGCGTCGATGACCGAGTGGCCGCACAGGAGCTCTGGCTGATCACGCATCCGAACGATTTTGAACAGCGCGTCGCGAATGCGGCAGTTCGGGACGAAAATTCCGAGAGTTTCTCCACACGCCCTTGGAGCATCAAAACGCAGTGCGAAACCGCTCGAACCGTTAAGCACGCGCGCGCCTCGAAGTGGTGATTTGTCCGAAGCGGGAATGATATCCCAGGCGCCGAGCTCCCGAAGGATTCTGATCGAGGCATGAGTCAGCGCGATCTCGCGACCGTCGAAAGCCGGATTGGCCAGTCTCTCCAGGGCCTGCGCTTCAACAAGCGCCACCTTGAGTTTGCTCTGGGCAAGCGACGCGGCGAAGGAAAGTCCGACCGGCCCCGCTCCAACGACAATGATGTCGAAGCTGTAATCGGACTCGGCCATCAACATGGCGCCATCGCGTAGGCTCTCCAGTGCCCAAGCACGAACTGCGAAATCAAAGACGCCTTTGATGCTAGTTTAAGCACGACGCGCGCAAGCTATGGCCGCCTAAATAAGTGGCAAGCCGCCTCATCAGCGGCAGATGCTCACAAAGCCGTTGCTTGACGGCTGAAGCTGGCAAATAAGCATACGATCGGGCCGTTGCAGCGGCGCGATCTCGCGATACTGGGCACGGAAGTGCTGCTGCTGCTGAAATTGCTGCCGCCTCAGCCTGTTCTCCAGCATCAGTGATTCGTTCTGCTCGACCAGCGCATTGCGATTGGCGGGGTTAAGGACTGGTGCTGAGGCGACTGGACCCGGCAACGCCGCCGTTACCAGCATTCCCGACATAAAGATCGTCAATAGGCGAAATCGCGACATCCATTCACTCCTGCAAACAAAACGTTGGCATACGCATGCCATGTTCAGCATCCACCTCAACTTCGCCACGCTCGCTCAGCCGAAAGCGACGCCCTGCCATACTCCTGGAACAAAAGGCTCGATGTGTGGGTGTTGATCCAGACCGATCGCGAGGCGCTCGGCGGCGCGATTAGTCGAGTAGGCATGGTTTCTCCTTGAAACACTGACCCATGAAACCACACCGATGAGTAGATAACCCTGATCTGGGTCAGGCGGCGTGAGAAATCGGGCGACCGCGGTTAGACGATCACCGCCTGCATATTGGGCGGAATGGGCGACGTAATCCTGCCGCGACACAGGCTGTTCACAGATCAGCGTCAACCGGCGGCAGTGAAGCTGCCCTATGCAACCTCATTCCGCGCAGTCCTCTGCGGAGCGGCTTGAATCAGCCTTCTGGCTTGTCGTCATGGTCGAGAAGGATACGCTCTGCTGCCCCGTCGAGATCCTCGTATTGACCGCTTTTCAACGCCCATAGGAAGCCCGACAGCCCAAGCGCGCCGAGGAGGAGGGTCCCAGGTATCAAATAGGCAAGCGTCCTCATTACAACTGTACCCGTCCGCCATTGTTGGAGTGTCTATCATTGGCAACAGTTTCCGCTGGTGCGTGCCGAACAAAGCCTTCCAGGCGCAATGCATTCCCGATGACTAGCAACGACGAGGCGGACATCGCGATTGCGGCGATCAACGGTGTGACGTGCCCCGAGATAGCGATCGGAACCGCGACCGCATTGTAGACGATAGCCATGGCGATGTTCTGCCGGATCAGCCTTCCTGCCTTGCGCGAGACGTCCAGCGCGAGGGGCACGGCCACAAGACTTTCGCGCAGGAAGACGAAGTCCGCCGCGTTGCGGCCAACATCGGCGGCGGTCGCCGGTGCGATCGAGACATGCGCTGCGCTCAGCGCCGGCGTGTCATTGAGGCCATCGCCAACCATCAGAACCCTGTGCCCGGCTTTCGCGAGGGTCTCTATGCGCTCGAGCTTGCCGGATGGCAGCAGGCACGGAACGAAGTCTTCGATTCCGAGTGACTTCGCAACCTCGGCGCAGGCTGCCGCGGTATCGCCCGACAGCATTTCTACGGGAACCCCGGCGTCGCTCAATTGATCGATGGCGGCTCTGGCGTCGGCGCGCAACGCATCCTCGAAAACGAAGGATGCGGCGATCATCCCGTTTCTCGTCAGCACCGTTCCGCCGTAGCCGTGTTTGCCTTCACCGCCCGTTCGCGCCTTCCAGCCAGCCCATCCGCGTCGGCCCAGTCGCCACGTACCTCCCGCGTCAGTGGCTTCGATTCCAAATCCCGGGTGCTCGGTGACGGCATCGAATTTGAGCTGCCCGCCAGGAATGGCAAAGCCGGCTATGGCCTTTGAATATGGATGGCGCGAATGCGCGGCCAGGTCGGCTGCGATTTCCAGCATTGCGGGATCGATCGACGACGCGTTGACGAGCCGCGGCTGGCCAAGCGTGAGCGTGCCGGTCTTGTCGAACACCGCCGTGTCGATTGTCGCCAGGCGTTCCATGGCAGAGCCGTCCTTGACCATGATGCCGTTCTCGAACAGGCGCCGTGCGGCGACCACCTGCACGATCGGCACGGCGAGGCCGAGCGCGCACGGGCATGTGATGATGAGAACAGCGATGGCGATCGTCATCGCCCGGTGCCAGTCGCCGGTCGCCGCCATCCAGCCCAGGAAGGTCACGAAGGCGGTGAGATGAACCACCGGGGCATAAAGTGCTGAAACGCGGTCGGCGATACGGCGATATTGCGCGCGGCCGCCCTCGGCGGCCTCCATCAGCCGAACGATTTCCGCCAGGAACGAATCCTTTGCGGCGGCTGCCGCCTGGATCGTCAGCGGGCCGGTAAGATTGAGCACGCCGGCCTGCACGGCATCGCCCGGCGCCACGTTTTTCGGCGTGCTTTCGCCTGAGGCCAACGAGCAGTCGAGATCCGATGTTCCCTGGATGATCTTGCCGTCGACGGGGGTTCTTTCGCCGGCCGCGATCAACAACTGCATGCCTGGTTCGATCTCGCCGACCGGCAGATAGTCGCGCGCGCCGTCGCCGCGCAGCACCATGGCGCCACGCGCGGCCAGCTGCGACAGGCCTTTCACGGCAGTCCGGGCACGCTCCCGCATCACATGATCCAGCGTCCGGCCGATCAAAAGGAAGAACAGCAGTGACACCGACGCATCGAAATAGGCATGTTCGCCATGGTTGATCGTCTCGTAAAGACTCATCGCATAAGCGAGCGACACCCCAACCGCGATCGGCACGTCCATGTTCATGCGACCATGGCGCAGTGCATTCCAGGCCGAGCGGAAGAAGATGCCGCCGGCGAAGGCGAGCGCAGGAATGGCGATCAATGCGGAGACCCAGTGAAACAGGTCGCGGGTAGCCCCTTCCGCGCCGGACCAGACCGAGACCGAAAGCAGCATGATGTTGCCCGCCGCGAAGCCGGCAACAGCGACGGCGCGGATCAGTTCGGCAAGCGTCTTGTCCTTGTCGCCGACCTCGGGTGCGAACAGATGCGCCTCGTAGCCCAGCCTTCCAAGCGCGGCGACGAACGGTGGCACCTCGTCTCCACGCCACCGGACCGCGACCCGCTTCGTCGACAGGTTGACACGCGCGCCTTCGATATTCTCGAGCTTTCCCAGCGCCGTCTCGATCGTCTGGATACACGCCGCGCAATGAACCGTCGGCACTGAAAGGTCGGTCTGTCGAAGATTGTCGCCAAGCGAGCGGCTCGCCAACCTGATCTCCTGGCTCGATGCCAGAACCGATGTGGTGCGGGCCAGTTCCAGCGCTATTTCGGCGCCCGGCGCACAACAGCTCATTGCAGCGCTCCATGGGAAATCATGATCCTGCGGACGTCGCGATAGGGCATCGCGAGGCCGGCATCGGCGTCCACCTCGACGATCCAGACGCCGTCCTTCGGCATGCGCTGGGCGGCGAATTCCTGACCCGTGGCGGGTGCGAGCGTGACCGGCTTGTCCTCTTTCTCGTAAGCGGGATGGCGAAACAGCACTTTGACACCACGCAAGGGAACCGGCTTGCCGCCGGCATCGGTAAGGTTGTAGCGGACTTCACCCCATGCGATGGTCAGTTTCCCGCTCCAGCCAAGGGCAGCCTGCGCGCGCGCCTCCTCGGCCTTCCTGTTGAACTGCTGGCTCGCCACGTAGGTGTTCTCGACGACAAGGCCGGTCCAACTGGTGTTGGCGAATGTCGCCATGGTCAGATTGACCGCGATGACCACACCGAAAAAGGCAAGGATGATGGCCAGCATGTGCTTGCCGGTGAATTCGCGGGGCTTTTGCGCCTTGGCGGTCATCTGGTAGTCTCCGGCGCGTTGAAGGTGGCGGTGTATTGGTCCGACTCGAAGCTCGCTCTGTCCTCGACCCGGAACGTGAAGGTCTGCGCCGCGCGCTGGATCTGATCCGCGGGCTGCCGCACGAAGACCTTCAGCATTTTCAGGCGGTCGGGTTCGACCGAGATGGGAACGGAGCGGCCTGCCGGCTGATCGATGCCGACGACGCTCATCTCTGCTCCTTCCAGGCCCTGAAAGGTCACGATGATCGTCCTGGGCTCGGGGATCATGTTGAGCAGCTTGACGGTGTAGCCGTTGCGGATGGAACCGTCGGACAGGGTGACGAACTGCGGATTGCGGTCGTGCAGCACGTTCACTTCGAGCCGGTCGCGCGTCAGCAGCGAATACAGCAGACCGAGGCCAATCAGCGACCACAGGCCCATGTAGACGTAGGTGCGCGGCCGAAAGATCTTGCGAATGTGGAAATGGGCCACCTTGTCGGAGAACAGGCTGTCAGCGGTTCGGACCAGCGAAGGATTGACTGAACCCGAGCCCCTGGCGGTCGCCAGCATCATGTTGGCGTTGTAGTCGGAGAGCGTCGCGTAGGAGATCAACCCATGCTCCCTGCCGAGCTTGTCCATGACGCCGTCGCAAGCGTCGATGCAGAGCGCGCAGGTGATGCATTCGAGTTGCTGGCCGTCGCGGATGTCGATCCCCATCGGGCAGACCGCGACGCAGGCATTGCAGTCGACGCAGTCGCCGACAGGCTGCCCCGCGGCGATCACCTTCTTGGCGTGGCGCGAGCGCGGTTCGCCGCGCCAGTCATTGTAGGTGACGGTGAGGGAGTTCTCATCGAGCATGGCCGCCTGGATGCGCGGCCACGGGCACATATAGGTGCAGACCTGCTCGCGCATCAGCCCGCCGAACGTATAGGTCGTCGCCGTCAGTACGGCGATGGTGATGTAGGCGACGGGAGCCGCCGTGCCGGTGAAGAGCTCGCCGGCCAGCGTTGGCGCATCGGCGAAATAGAAGATCCAGGCGCCGCCGGTGGCCGCGCCTATGACCAGCCAGATCGCGTGCTTCGAGACGCGCAGCATCAGCTTTCGCGCTGTCCAGGGTCCCGCATCGAGCTTCATGCGAGCGTTGCGGTCGCCCTCGATGGCGCGCTCTACGACCAGAAACAGATCGACCCAAACGGTCTGCGGGCACGTATAGCCGCACCAGGCGCGCCCGACCGTCGAGGTGATCAGGAAGAGGCCGACGCCGGCCATGACCAGGAGGCCGGCCACATAGAAGAATTCCTGCGGCCATATCTCGATGAAGAAGAAGTAGAAACGCCGATTGGCAAGGTCGAGCAGCACGGCCTGGTCCGGAGCAAATGCACCGCGATCCCAACGCAGCCACGGCGTCAGGTAGTAGATGCCGAGCGTGATCGCCATCACCAGCCATTTGAAGCGGCGAAAGTTGCCCGAGGTGCGCTTTGGGAAGATTTTCTTGCGCGCAGCGTAAAGAGGCTGACGGATATTCCAGGAATTTGTGGCCGAGCCTTCGAGCCGTTCTGTTCGCGTATCATTGCGCACGTGCGTACCACTCCCATCCGATGTCAGAAGGGGGCTTCGTGCCGCATCGACGAGCGGCGCAGCCGAAATGGTGTCGAGGCCCGGCTTGCGCCGGGCCCCGTCGCTTGGCAGGGGGAGGCTGAGAATAGGCCTTGCCTTCCTATTCTCCGCCGCCAAGCGAATGGACATAAACCGCAAGCTCCTTGACTTTGATCTCGCCGAGACGGCCGAGCCAGGCCGGCATGACACCTTCCTTTGGCGCGCGGACCTGGGCTGCGACCGCTGCCTCGCCGGCCCCATGCAGCCAAATGGCGTCGGTGAGGTTGGGGCCCCCAAATTCCCTGTTCCCCTCCGCGTTCTCACCATGACAGGCGACGCAATTGTCGGAAAAGACTTTGGCACCGGGTTGGATCAGACTCGCATCGGCGACCTTGCCGGAGAGACTGACGACATATGCGCTAACCTGCTTGATCTCGTCGGCGGTGATGATGTCGCCGAAGTCGGGCATTTCTGAGAGTCGGGTGTCTGGATCGGCCGCGAAGCGTATCCCATGCGTGATTGTCTGCTGGATCTGCTCGGCCTTGCCGCCCCACAGCCAGTCGTCGTCGTTTAGGTTGGGAAAGCCCTTGGATCCTTCGGCGCCGGAGCCGTGGCACTGCGTGCAGTTGACTTTGAATGCGGCGCCGCCGGCGGCGATGGCGAATTCGCGCAAGGCATCATCCGATTCGATTTCCGAGACACTTTTCGACTTCACCGCCGCGAGGTATTTGCTCTTCGCTGCTTCCGCAGCCGCCAGTTCGTTCTTGACGTCATTGCGGCTCGAATAGCCGAGAGCACCCGTCGTCGCAGAGTGCAGCAGCGGCCATGCGGGATAGGCGATTGTGTAGCCGATCGCCCACACGACGGTGACGTAGAAGATGGTGATCCACCAACGCGGAAGCGGGTTGTTCAGCTCGCGGATGCCATCCCATTCGTGGCCGGTGGTCGAGACCCCAGAGACTTCATCGATGTGCTCCTCGCTCATGATCACTCGTCCTGAAGCGGAATTCGTGCAGCTTCGTCCGCCAGCTCGCGGCTGCCGGGACGCAGGACGAAGACACTTGCCCCCGCAACGAAAAGCGCCATGGCAACTAGACCCCAGCTGTCAGCAAACTCCCGCATAAGATTGTAATTCATGGAAAACTCCTCAGCGGTAACCGGCGCCTTCGTCGTAGTTCTTAAAATCGACCAGCGTGCCGAGCATCTGCAGATACGCAACGAGCGCATCCATTTCGGTGACCTGTTGCGGGTTGCCGTCGAAGTCGCCGATCTTAGCTTTGGGATAGCGTTTCTCCAGGCCCGAGGTGTCGGCATTCGGGTCGGCCTGCGCCATCAGATCGGCGTTGGCGTTGGAGACCATGTCATCGTTGTAGGGAACGCCGACCCGCCTGTTGGCGACCAGATGCGTCGAGAAATCCTTCACCTCGATCTGTGCGTCCTTCAAGAAGGCATAGCTCGGCATGATCGATTCCGGGACAACGGAACGCGGATCCGAAAGATGCGCGACATGCCAGGCGTTCGAGTAGCGGTCACCGACCCGGGCCAGATCCGGCCCCGTCCGCTTCGATCCCCACTGGAAGGGGTGATCGTACATCGACTCTGCCGCCAGGCTGTAATGGCCGTAGCGCTCGACCTCGTCACGGAAAGGTCTGATCATCTGGCTGTGGCAGAGGTAGCAGCCCTCGCGCACATAGATGTTGCGCCCGACGAGCTCGAGCGGCGAGTAGGGACGCATGCCTTCCACCTTCTCGATCGTGTTGTCGAGATAGAAGAGCGGCGCGATTTCGACGATGCCGCCGACAGTCACGACAAGAAGGGAGCCAACGAGAAGAAGCGTGGCGTTCTTCTCGATAATGGCATGTTTGTCCATCAAGCCCATTGGTTTGGCTCCCTGGCAGGTCGAAGGACAGGCGCGGCACCCGACACCGGCTTTTCCTCGCGCTGGCGGCCGAGAATCGTCATCACGATGTTCCAGGCCATGATCAGGGCGCCGGACAGGTACATGGCGCCGCCGATGGCGCGCATGACGTAGTAGGGGCGCATGGCAGCGACGGTTTCGGCGAAGGAGTAGACCAGGAAGCCCTGCTCGTCGTATTCGCGCCACATCAGGCCCTGCGTGATGCCGGACACCCACATGGCGGCGGCGTAGACGACGATGCCGAGCGTCGCCAGCCAGAAGTGCCAGGTAACCAGCCGCAGCGAATAGAGCCGGTCGCGGTTCCAGAGCTTCGGCACCATGTAGTAGATCGCGCCGAAAGAAATCATGCCGACCCAGCCGAGCGCGCCGGAGTGCACGTGACCGATGGTCCAGTCGGTATAATGCGACAGCGAGTTGACCGCCTTGATCGCCATCACCGGGCCTTCGAAGGTCGACATGCCGTAGAAGGCGACGGCCATCACCATCATGCGGATAATCGGATCGGTGCGCAGCTTGTCCCAGGCGCCGGACAGCGTCATCAGGCCATTGATCATCCCGCCCCATGACGGCATCCACAGCATGATCGAGAACACCATGCCGAGCGTCTGCGCCCAGTCGGGCAGAGCGGTGAAATGCAGGTGGTGCGGCCCGGCCCAGATGTACAGGAAGATCAGCGCCCAGAAGTGGATGATCGACAGCCGGTAGGAATAGACTGGCCGGTTCGCCTGCTTGGGAACGAAATAGTACATCATGCCGAGGAAGCCGGCGGTGAGGAAAAAGCCGACGGCGTTGTGGCCGTACCACCACTGCGTCAGCGCGTCCTGGACCCCGGAAAAGGCGGAGTAACTCTTGGAACCGAGGAAAGAAGCCGGCATCGAAAGGTTGTTGACCACATGCAGCATCGCGATGGTCACGATGAAGGACAGGTAGAACCAGTTGGCGACGTAGATATGCGGTTCCTTGCGCTTCAGGATCGTGCCAAGGAACAGGATGAGGTAAGCGACCCAGACGATGGTCAGCCAGATGTCGACATACCATTCGGGTTCGGCGTATTCGCGGCTCTCGGTTATGCCGAGCAGGTAGCCGGTCGCGGCCATGACGATGAAAAGCTGGTAGCCCCAGAACACGAACCAGGCGAGATCGCCGCCGAACAGGCGGGCGCGGCTGGTGCGCTGCACGACATACATTGATGTGCAGAGAAGGGCGTTGCCGCCGAATGCGAAGACGACGCCTGACGTGTGCAGCGGCCGCAAGCGGCCGAAATTGAACCACGGCTGAATGTTGAGATCGGGGTAGGCCAGCTGCAGCGCGATGACCACGCCGACCAACATGCCAACGACACCCCAGAACATGGTGGCGATGGCGCCGTAGCGGATCGGACCGTCCATATAGGCGGACGGGTCGATCGGAGCGGCCGGCTTGAACTCCGTATTGCGCAACAAGATCCCGGTAAAGGCAACAAGGGCAAAAGACAGCACCCCCATATGCTGGCGGAAAGGTCCATCAATGCCGAAGCCGGCAGCCACCAGGGCTGCAAAGGCAAAAAAGCCCACCACGACGATCGCTGTGCCGAATTTCATCGCAAATCCTGATCCCGAATCGGGCGGACGCCAAATCCGCTCGGCATCAATTGCGCAGCTGCCCTCTGCCCGCCCTGATCCATGTCAGGTGCCAGGTTTGTTCCGTAGAATCGAGTTCGCGCAAAAAGAGCGGACGTTGGGGCGGGCGGATATGTCGAAGCGCGGCCTCCGCGACGTTGGAAGTAGCGCTGCTAAGGTCGCCTGGAATGGCTCGGGAAAGACGCAGTGACATCGCCGCCACCCTTGCCGGTACGAGGACCTCAAGGATCAATGCTTCACCGGCGGGCTTTGCGGAACTCTTGCCGGCTGCCTCTCTATCCGACAAGGGTCGCGGATGCTCTTGGGTCTATGCTACCGGGCGTCTCGAGGCTATAGCAATACATTGTCTTCGAACGCAGCATGTCCTGCCGCGGATTCGAGTTGGCGGCGCAGACCCCGCCGCTTGGGCTTATCCAAACTGCCGCGGCCTTCGGCCGCCGCAGCGCTGCTCCAGCCGGCCGACGCTCTCCACCCTCACATGGCGCTTGTTCTCGATCCGGATCACGCCTTCAGCTCGCAGTCGAGTCAGATGGCGGCTCACGGTTTCATTCGTCAGACCAAGGAAATCAGAGATATCGGCACGAGTCAGTGGCAGATCGAAGCACGCCGATATGGCGGCCGGATCAACACTGGAATCCATGTTCAGGGCGAGCATGACGAGAAAACTCGCCACCTTTTCCGATGCCGTCTTGCGCCCGAGCGTCACCATCCATTCGCGTGCTGCGTCAAGTTCGTCCAGCGCCTGCTTGAGCAGGCGATGCTCGAGTTCCGGTGATTCCTTCACCATCCGTTCGAGGGCTGCCTTGGGGAACGAACACAGCGTGACAACGGTTGCCGCTTCCGCACTGATCTCGCTTTCGACCTTGAAGGGTCGCCCCAGAAAATCCGGTGCAAACTGGAGCCCTACGATCTGCTGGCGCCCGTCCGAAAGGCTCTTCGTCAGCTTGACCACGCCTGAAAGCACATTCGAATAGCTGTTGACGGCCTCGCAGTCGCCGACCAGTTCGACTCCTGGCTCGATCTTGTGCCGCGATGAACTCCTGGCAAGCGCAGCCAAGCGGTCTGGATCGAGCGCTCCGCAAATACCGCGACGCCTTCCCTCGCAAGAGCGGCAAAGAACGGGAATGCCGGAACTGTGAATGTCCTGCCGTAATGTCATGCGTTCGCTCTACCCTCTTCCAAGCACCGACAGGGTAGCAATCCAGGGTGGAAAAATCCTTGCGGCAGTTTGTCCGAGCTGCACTTGATCGAAATCAGGGCGTTGGCCGGCCAACCAGTCAAGAGTTCCAGCGGTGCACATGGTGACCACGACATGCAGTCGAAAGCAGCTTGCTCGGATTGTCGAAAACGTCCCTCGTTATACCAGCTATCCGACCGCACCGCATTTCCACGCGGGCGTCGATGCTGCGGCTTATCGTGGCTGGCTGGAGGCGCTCGGCGAGGACGATGAGATATCGCTCTACGTGCACATCCCTTTCTGCGACAGGCTTTGCTGGTTCTGTGCTTGCCACACCAAGCAGACACGCCACTATGAACCGGTGACCAAATATCTGGGATCATTGCATACGGAGATCGCCACCGTCGCAAGTCTCGCCGGAGGCAAGGGCCGGGTGCGTGCCGTCCATTTGGGCGGCGGTTCGCCGACAATGCTCAGGCCCGACGACATGGTGGCGCTCGGGACCGCATTGCGCCACAGCTTCTCATTTCTTCCCGGCACCAGGATCAGCGTCGAAATCGAACCCAACGATATGGACGAAGCCCGCCTCGATGCGCTTGCCGAAATCGGCATGACGAGGGCGAGCCTCGGGGTCCAGGATTTCGATCCGAAGGTGCAAAAAGCCATCAATCGCGAGCAGACCTTCTCCCAGACCAAAACGGTTGTCGACGGCGTTCGGTCCCGCGGCGTCGAATCTGTCAACCTCGACCTGCTCTACGGCTTGCCGCACCAGACCCGGGAGAGCGTCTTGTCAACTGTCATGCAGGCGCTGATGCTTGAGCCCAACCGGATCGCCCTTTTTGGCTATGCCCATGTGCCATGGTTCAAGAAACATCAGACCATGATCGACGAGGCGTGGTTGCCAAGCCCGGAGGAGCGGCTTGCCCAATCGCAACTGGCAGCACGCGCCATACTCGACCAAGGATACGAACCAATCGGCCTCGACCATTTCGCCAAACCGGACGATGCGCTGGCGCTTGCCGCGCATGCGGGGACTTTGCGTCGCAACTTTCAGGGCTATACCGAGGATCGCTACGAAACCTTGATCGGCCTCGGCCCCTCGTCCATCAGCCAATTCCGGCAAGGCTATATACAGAACATGCCTTCCACCGTCGAATATGGCCGCATGGTGGATGACGGTGGGTTGGCTTCGGTCCGCGGGATTGCCTTCTCGAACGACGACCGCGCTCGCGGCTGGATCATTGAGCGCCTGATGTGCGATTTCGGCTTCTCGGCAGTCGATTTGGTGGAACGCTTCGGCAAAGCCGGCCAGAAGCTCCTTCTTCGGTCGAGTACGGTGGCCCTCGACAAGTCGGTCCGACTTGAACTCGACGGCGATCGTTTCGTCGTACCGGTGGAAAGTCGTCCCTTTGTCAGATGCGTCGCTGCGAAGTTCGACAAATATCTCAAAACGGGAAAGGCCAGGCACTCCGTGGCAGTTTGAGCCCGCGAGTGCGTCGCGGTCCGCGCAGGGCCCATCATCGGTGACCTATTTGCCAGACGATGTTGCCCGCCCACACCCTTGTTTGACAGGCACGCAGGCAGATCAACGCGCTCCGCTATGGTCGTCTTCCCGGTCGACACCGGCCGGCACATGATGGAGAGATGGAAGCTTCGCTTGGCACAGCTCGGCCTCATGGATGGACCGGCCGAGCGTGCGGTGCGCCACAATTGCACTTGACCGACTCTCTGCTTCGGTCATTCGGAATCTGAGGCTTTCAAAGACCGCGATTCGTCTGAGATGCTGGCGGTCGCCAGACCTTCTTTTCTGGCCTTGGCAAACGCTCGGTCGCCGTCCAGAAATCCCGCCAGCATAAAAGGGATGAGTTCCGCGACTGTTTCAGACTCGCCATAAGTCTGACGATAGAGCGCAGCATAGGCCTTGAGTTCTTGGCTCAACTCCGCGCTGACGGTGATCGTAATCTTCAAGGGCGTTCGGTCTGGAAGCTTGCCAAGTTTCAAGTTGGCCATAATCACTCCCGTTCAATTTTGTATGGCCGCAGCAAGAGATCCTTGTGCACGATGACGCGCAGTGGCCAGCCTGGTCGGATCGTTATGGTGGGCTGAACGTTGAGATTTTTCTCAGTTATGCGCTGGCCGGCTCGACTGACGTTCTGCTGGGCGGATTCGCGGATCGCCTTGACCAGATCGCTTTCATTGTCTCCGAGGCTCAATTCGGTGCCCACGCCAAGCAAGGTCGCGAGCGCAACCCCCTTGATCAGCTGCCAGGTGTGGAAATCCACCTTGTCCTCAAGCCCCGCATATCCGGCGGTGTCTGTCGCCGGCAGATTATCGATCTCGATCGAGGACCCGTCCGGCAGGATTATTCGCTGCCAGACCAGCAATGCGCGCTTTTGCCCAAACGCCACCACGCTGTCATAGGTGCCGATCAGCCGGGAACCTTGTGGAATGAGCAAGATGCTGCCAGTGACTGTGTCTTGCACATTCTCTGTGACCTGCGCGACGACGAGGCCGGGTAGGTCGGAATTGATCCCGGTAATGAGGCTTGCCGCGATTACGCTTCCAGCCATCAGTTGGTAGAGCGAAGCAGACGTCTGCAGCGCATGCGGATTGTAGATTCCGCTTGTGCTCCGCTGACTGACAAAATCCAGCTTGCGCTGTTGGTTGTTCTGATCGCCCTCGGCTGGCGCAACGGAAGCCGACCCGGCTGTCGCTACGGATTGGGGCGCTTCAGGCCGCTGCTGTAGACTCTCCTCGCCGCCAGCGAGATCTGTCGGTTTGGGTCGGTTATCGATCCGGAACAACACTTGCGACTCGCGCGCTTCGATCGCCTGCTGGGCAAGGCGTTGATCCTCGGCGGAGACCTCCTGTCCCGGCGCAATTCCGAGTTGGCGCTGCCGCTCGAGGATGGGGCGGCCGAGATCACCGGGTAGCGGCGGTCCGAGCACCGGGGCCTTCGGCTTGACGCCGGAATAGTCCCTGGGCAGGCTGTCGAGCCCCTCGGCGGTGGGCTTGTGGTCAGGATGGTAGAGGTCTTCCGCCTGCTCTTTGAATCGCAATGCCGGTCCCTGAAGCGCAATGATCATGACGCCCAGAATGGCACCACATCCGGCGGCAGAGATCGCGACAATCACGCCCCGCCTGAAGCGCACAGCACCGCGGGGTGAGGCGCGCAGCTGCAGCTGGTCGGGATCGAGTTTCGGAGGCGCATTGGAGTGGGACGTATCGGTCATGAGCCTTTTCCCCTCACCTGCCGAAACCGGCAAAGAGTGGCATCCGACGCGGCAATTGCCCGCCGTCAATCCTTGAGATGCGAACGACCTGCTGCGGCTTGGCGCCGAGGCGCAGTTCGGCCGCGGCGAACAGGCGATCGACGATGTAGTAGTTGCCGCGCATGCGGTAGTTGACCAGCTGATTGCCGCCGTCAGCACCGACGATGAAGAGCGGCGGCGCCTCGCCCTGATCGATGCGGCGCGGGAATTCGATATAGACTTTGCTGCCGTCGTCAAAGGCCCGTGTCGGCCTCCAGGGCGGAGTGTCGCCGGCGATTGAATAGCGGAAGCGGATATTTTCGAGCGCAACATTCGATGCGACCGGCGTTGCAGCGTCGGCCTGAACGTTTCGCCGGGAGAGCGCAAGGATCTGGTCTTCGCTGTAGGTCCAAGAGATGGCCGCCATTGCGGTCTTCTCCGTGCTTTGGAGCTGCAAGTGATAGGTGCGTCGATCCGTGGTGATCACCAGATTTGTGGTAAGCTCGGGCGCGAACGGCTTCACCAACACATGGGTGCGTTGACCGTCGCCGGTGCCACTGATGGTATCGCCTATGACCCAGCGGACCGTGTCCCCGGCGGACACGGCTGTCAGTTTCTCGCCCGGCTGCAGAGCGATATCGGTGACGCGCTCCGGCGCGGCAAAGAGCTGATAAAGCGCGCCATCGGTGAAGGGATAGACCTGGACCGCGTTGACATAGCCATACCTGGTTGGCTGCCGAGTTGCGGCCCTATTGGCATCGGCAACGCGTTCTTCAGGAGAGCGCTTGTCCTCGGCGGACTTGACTGGGTCAGGCTGCAACTGGCCGGGAAGCGGTAGCGGCTTTGGCACCTCGACGATTTTAACCGGTTTCTCTGGCGGCTTCTCGATCGACGCTGCTTTGAAGTCGGCAGCGTCATAGGCAATCTCGGGCGGCGGCACCGGCTTGGATGCGCAGGCGGACAGCACCGCTGCCGAGGCCGACAGGATCAGCGCGGCACGGAGCGATGGGGCTTTATTTGTCATTGGCGGGCTCCTTGGGGGAAATGGAGGTCGGCGCGGCACTGTCGAGCTCGCGCGACCAATCGATGGCGTTGATGAAAAGGCCGAGCGGATTCTTGCGCAGTTGGTCTGTATTGCTTGGCGGGCGGATCATGATGGTGAGGATCGCCGTCCAGCGGGTCGTGCTGGCAAGGCTGCCGCGCTCAAAGACCTGCTCGGTCCATTTGACCTGGAACGAGCTGCCGGAAGCCCGCACCACGCTGGTCACCTGGACGGAAACGCTCCGCGTTCCGATCTGACCGAAAGGATCGTTCGCCTTGGCATATTCGTTGAGGAAGAGCGCGGCGCGGTCACTGGCAAAGTCATAGGCGGCCAGCCAGTTCTGCCGCACCAACACCGGATCGGTGGAAACGGAACGGATATTCTGAATGAAACGGCCAAGATGCCAGGCGATCTGGGCGTCCGTCGGCTCGTAGTCCCGGATTGCCGAGGTTACGGCGCGCGCCTCGCCGAAGCGGTCGACCTCGACGACGTAGGGCACAACCCGGCTCTGCATTGACTGCCAAACGAGCCCGCCGGAGAGCCCGGTCGCCAATGCCAGGCAGCCAAGTGCCATCAGCCGCCAGTTGCGGGCCTGCACCCGCGATGAGCCGATGCGCTCATCCCAAAGCTGGCCCGCCTTCTGGTACGGTGTGATGGGCTCGGGTGTCTTGCCGTAGCGTTGAACGGATCGCTTGAAGAGCATCTAGTCGTCCTTGTCGTTGAGAGAGGGATTGGCGCTACCGCCCGGTCTGTCACCATCGCGCACGGCCTGCATGGTGGCGTGGCGGTGGGCTCGCGCAGACTGCTGGGAACGCAGGCGCCTGGCCCAGCTAGGGGCAGCATCGGTGGTCGGACCCGCAGTAGTTTCGGTCATCGAGGCGATTGGAGACCCGCCGGTCGCGGTCCATGCGGCCTGGCGCCCGGCATCAGCGCTGCGCCCGAAGGTTTCCGCGGCAGATCGTGCCGCTCGCACAGCGGCGCCACTGGCGGCACCTGCCACGCCCTGCATCCCGGCAGCCACACCCGACAGGCCGGAGTCAGGCGAGGTTGCGCGCCCCAATTGCCAGGCAGAGGAAGCTGCCGAACCAATCGTGGTGCTGGCGCGAATTGCGGCAAGCCCGCCATCAGCTGCCATGCGCACCCCGGCGATCGCAGCGCCTCCGGCAACGAGTGACGCACCGGCGGCGGCCGCGGCCGTACCCAGTGCGGCGCCCGCACCAAGCTGCGGGGCACCCGAGACGAGACCGGACGCTATTCCAGGCCCGAAAATACCTAGCCCAAGCAGCGCCAGCGCGCCCAACACCTGTGACATGGCGGCGGCCAAATCCGGCTCCTTGCCTTGCAGCGCCGAAGCGAACTCGCCGAACAGCGTGGACCCGACACCGACGATGACCGCAAGCACCATCACCTTGATGCCCGACGAGATCACGTTGCCGAGCACGCGCTCGGCCAGGAACGCCGACCGGTTCCAGACTGCGAAGGGCACCAGAACGAAGCCGGCGAGAGTGGTGAGCTTGAACTCCAGAATGGTGATGAAGAGCTGGATGGAAAGAATGAAGAAGGCAATGATGACCAGGAACCAGGCCACGAGCAGCACGAAAATGGTGAGCGCGTTGCCGAAGATTTCGGGAAAGCCAAGAAGCTGGCTCGCCTGATCCAGCAGCGGCCACGCGCCCTCGAAGCCTGTGGCGGCAATACGTCCGGGCCGCAGGAGACTGTCGGGCGACAGATTGGCGGCCGAAGCGTTGATGCCCAGCCCTGCGAAGGAGCGGTATATAATGTCGGCGAGATTCTTGAAATTGTTCAGGATGAAAGCGAATACGCCGACATAGAGCACCTTGCGGATGAAGCGGCCGAGAATGTTGGGCTCGCCGGCGAATGCCCAAGCGAGCCCGGCTAAGGTGATGTCGATGCCGATCAGGGTCGTGGTGAGGAAGGCGACATCGCCCGACAGCAGACCAAACCCGCTGTCAATATAGCGGATGAAAGTCTCCATGAAGCGATCGATGACCCCGAGGTCGTTCATTGCGCCTTCCCCTCGTGACAGAAATGGTGATCAGTTGCCGGGATAGGCCGTGCCGGTGCCGAGGAAACGCTTTGTCGTCTGGCGCGCGGCTTCTTCGGACTGCGCCTTGCGAGCCGCATCCTCCGCCTCAGCGCGAAACTGCGTCGCGAGCAGCGTCTGGATCTGCATCTGCTGCTTGGTTGACAGCGCGATCAGTTGGTTGGTGGCCTGGCTTGCCTCAAGCGCACCGGCAGCACCCTGGCTGCGGTTGACGAGATCAGCAAGCAGGTCGCGATCGCCGCGGACGTTCTCGAGGATTTGCGACTGGACACCCATAGTCTGTCGGAACGCCTGCATGGCGCTCTGCCAGCGCTCGCGCGCTGCGCTTGCCACATCGCTGACCTTGATCGTGGCGTCGTAGCTTTCGGGATATTGATTGCGCCACTGGTCCTGCAGCTTGCCCAGATCAAAACTCAGGCCACTCGCCTGGTCCATGAGCCCGTCGATCCGCTGCAGCGAACCGGTGAGCTGGCCCACCGAAGAAAAATCCAACCTCTGAAGGTTGCGCGCCATGTTCTGTAGCATGGTCGCCTGGTTCTGGAGCGACTGTATCTGGTTGTTGATCTGCTCCAGTGAGCGTGCCGCCGTCAGCACATTCTGGGTGTAGTTCGAGGGATCGAAGACAATGAGCGCGTAGGCTGGCTGGACATAGTCGGCCATCGGTTTGGCCATCAGGGAAAGGGTGATCAGGCCGGAAAGGAAACGGCGCCGCATCATGACGATTACTCCATGTCTAGTTGAGGGAATTGGCGGAGAAGCTCGGCGGCCCAATCGAGCCCGCGGGCATTCACGAAATGAAAGGCAAAGCCGTCCTGTCCGTGTTCCGACAGGATCCTGTCGATCAGGGTCTGGCTGGCCGGATCGGAGGCGCCGCATAGCGCAAGCGCGATGGGGCCCAAGCCCAGCTGAAACAGCCGGTTGCCGCGGCGCGATTGCAGATAATATTGCCGCTTCGGCGTGGCGCGCGCGACCAGTTCGATCTGCCGCTCGTTCAGGCCGAAACGCTCGTAGGCTTCCCGTGCCTGTGGTTCCGCGGCACGGTCATTGGGAAGAAAGATGCGCTGTGGGCAGCTCTCGATGATGGCCGGTGCGATTGCAGAGCCAGCGATGTCGGCCAGTGACTGCGTGGCGAAAACGACGGAGACGTTCTTCTTGCGCAGCACCTTCAGCCATTCGCGTATACGCCCCGCAAAGAGCGGATTGTCGAGATAGAGCCAGGCCTCGTCGAGCATGAGCAATGTCGGTCGTCCATCGAACCGCGCCTCGAGGCGATGGAAAAGATAGGTGAGCACCGGCAGCACAGCGCCTTGGCTGTGCATCAGCTCTTCGGTCTCGAAGCACTGCACATCCGACAAGGCCAGCCGATCGTCATCCGCGTCCAGCAACCGGCCGAAGGGCCCGTCGAGCGTGTAGGGCATCAAAGCGGACTTCAGCGCGTTGGACTGAAGCAAGACCGACAGGCCGGTGAGTGTGCGTTCCTGCGCCGGCGCCGTTGCAAGACTGGTGAGTGCCGACCAGATTGCCTCTTTCGCCTCCGGGGTGACGGTGACGTTCTCATGGGCGATCAGCCCGGCGATCCATTCGGCTGCCCAGCTGCGGATCGCCGGATCGTCAATCTTGCGCAGCGGCTGGAAGGCAAGCGCACCGTGCGCGCGAAGCGCGTGATGCTCGCCACTCATGGCAAGAATTGCGGCCCGGGCTGAATTGCCTTTGTCGAAGACGTAGACCTGCGCGCCGGCATAGCGTCGGAACTGCAGAGCGAACAGGGCAACGAGAACCGACTTGCCGGCGCCGGTCGGTCCGACGATCAGCATGTGGCCGACATCGTCGACGTGGGTGGAAAGCCGGAACGGTGTCGACCCGCTGGTTGAGGCGAAGAGAAGCGGCGGGGCCTCTGCCTGTGTAACTTTGGCGAGATGCTCGTTCACCGCCGGGCCGGCCCACACCGAGGAAAGCGGCATCAAGTGGGCGAGGTTCAATGTGTGAATGAGTGGCTGACGGACATTGGCATAGACATGGCCGGGCAACGAGCCGAGCCAGGCCTCGACCGCATTCACGCCTTCACGGATCGTGGCGAAGCCCAGGCCATTTACGACCCGCTCGACCGCGCGGAGTTTCTCCGCGGCGGCTTGATGGTCCTTGTCCCAAACCGTCACCGTCGTCGTCAGATAGCCGAACCCGACATGATCGCCGCCTAACGCCTGGAGTGCGGCGTCGGCATCGAGCGCCTTGTTTTCGGCGTCGGTGTCAACGAGCGGCACGGGTTCGCTGGTCACCACCTCGCGCAGGATTGCCGTGATCGATTTGCGCTTGGCAAACCACTGCCGCCGCAACCGAGTCAGCGTCCTGGTGGCCTCGGTCTTGTCCAGCGGAATGAAGCGCGTCATCCAGCGGTAGGGGAAATCCTGATGGTTGAGCGCGTCGAGAATTCCGGGCCGTGTGACATTCGGAAAACCGAGGAGGGTGAGCGTGCGCAGATGGTGGTTGCCAAGCATCGGCTCCAATCCGCCGGTAAGCGGCGCATCGACCAGGATGCCGTCGAGATACATCGGCGTTTTCGGCACGGCGACTGGATGGCGAAGAGTGGAGATCGTGCCGTGGAGGTAAGTCAGCGTCTCGGCATCATCGAGTGCGCGTATTGCGGGCATGAAGCCCGACAGGAGATCCAGCACGCGGCCGGTCTCGTCCCGGAACCGCGTCAGTTCCTGGCGCCACTCTCTCTCGCCTCCTGAATGATGCGAGTCAACGAGAGCGCGTTGCGCCCGCGCCTGGTTGTCCGGCGGTGGCATGAACGTCAGCGTCAGGTGATAGCGGCTCTCGTAGTGCGCGACCTTGCCTTGAAAGGCCGCGCGCCGTTCTTCATCGACCAACCATGACGCGGCGTCGGGAAAACGCGAGCTTGGGTAGCCCAGCGCCTCGATGCGGTCGGCCTCGAAGAACAATGCCCAGCCGGAGCCGAGCCGTCTGAGCGCATTGTTGGCCCGTGCGCAGATGCCGATGAGTTCGGCTTCTGTTGCACTCTCGAGATCAGGGCCGCGGAATGCAAATGTGCGCTGGAAACTGCCGTCCTTGTTGAGCACGATGCCCGGTGCCACCAGTGCGGCCCAAGGCAGATGATCGGCAAGTCGGTCGGCCTTGCCCCGATATTCGGAAAGGTTCAGCATGCGAGCCACCCCTTCAGGCGAAGATGGCGGACGAGCACGCTGGCGAAATCCGGGTCGCGGCGGGCCGCGAAGACAGCCACCGTGTGCCCGCAGGTCCACAGCACCAGTCCGGCAATCCACTGCTGCAACCCCAGCCCGACGGCCGCGGCGACGGTGCCACTGAGGATGGCCACCGCTCGCGGCGCGCCGCCGAGCAAGATCGGTTCGGTCAGTGCCCGGTGAACCGGAACCTCAAAGCCCTCGATATGGTGCTCTCTGGCGAACATCAGACGAGCGCCCCGCCGCCAAAGGAGAAGAAGGAGAGGAAGAAGCTCGATGCGGCAAAGGCGATCGACAAGCCGAAGACAATCTGGATGAGCCGACGGAACCCACCTGCCGTGTCCCCAAAGGCGAGTGTCAGGCCGGTGCTGATGATGATGATGACCGCGATGATCTTGGCGACCGGCCCCTGCACAGATTCCAAGATCTGCTGCAGCGGCTGCTCCCAGGGCATTCCGGAGCCGGCGGCGTATGCTGGAAACGTGAGAAGAAACGCGAGCGTGGTGGCCCAGAGAAAGCGAGGCTTCTTGCGCATGAAGTGACCTTTCAGAGTTGCTGGAGTTGCGGAAGCGTGAGCTGGGTGACGGCGTAGTCGCCACTGCCGTCGAGGCCAGTGACCTCGGCGATCGTCTCGATGCGGCGCGAGGATCCGCGGCCGGCGATGAAGACAATCAGGTCTATCGCCTCGGCGATGAGCCGGCGGGGAACGGTGACCACGGCTTCCTGTGCGAGCTGCTCGATGCGGTAGAGGGCGGACCGCGCCGAGTTGGCGTGAACGGTGGCGATGCCGCCTGGGTGACCAGTGTTCCATGCCTTCAGCATGTCGAGCGCTTCCGCGCCTCTGATCTCGCCGACGATGATGCGATCGGGTCTGAGGCGCAGTGTCGAACGCACGAGATCGGCGAGCGTGACAGAACCACGCCTGGTCCTCAGCGCAACGCAGTCTTTTGCTGCGCATTGAAGTTCGCGCGTATCCTCGATCAGGATCACCCGCTCGTGGCAGTCGGCGACCACGGCCAGCAGCGCATTGGCAAGGGTTGTCTTGCCCGATGAGGTGCCGCCCGCGACCAGGATGTTGCGCTGCTCGCGGACGGCTTTCTTCAACGCATCAGCCTGCAGCGGCAGCATGACCCCGTCGGCGACATAATCGGCTAGGCTGTAGAGCTTTGCGGCGGGCTTGCGAATGGCAAAGCATGGCGCCAACACCACAGGTGGCAGCAGGCCTTCGAACCGCTCGCCCGAGGGCAGTTCGGCGCTTACGATCGGATTATCCGCATGCGCTTCGGCGCGCACGTGGGAAGCGACGAGGCGGACAATGCGCTCCGCCTCGGTAGGATGGATGTGCACGCCTGTGTCGACCAAGCCTTCCCCGAGCCGATCGATCCGCAGTGCTCCGTCGGGATTGACCATCACCTCGATGATCGATGGGTCTGAAAGCGCTTTGGTGATCGCCGGGCCCATGGCGGTGCGCAGCATCGCGCGGCGGCGATGGTCGGCTTCCGGATGAGAGTTCACCCTTCCCCTCCCCCGCCATTGTCTTTGCCAAGCGACCGCTTCCCGGAAGCGATCTGCCGCCCGACCTGCTCGACAAATTTGTCGAAGCGCTCCTGGCCGATGGCCTGCGTTACCCTGTCCGGGGCCGGCGTGTGGGCGTGAAGCGTGATCGAGAAGCGGATGAAGAGCGCCAGGCTCTCCATCGTCATCTCGGCGTCGCGCCTGACATGAGCGAGGTCGCGAGAAAGACGGTCGAGCCTTACCCCGTAGCGTTGGTCGAGCTCGTTCTCGCCACGCCGCTCGATGAAGGCCTCTACTGCCTTGGCGACGATCGCCGATTTGGTGGTCGAAGGATCACGACTGAGTTTGTCCAGCTTCTCGCTTAACTCAAACTCAAGCAGAAACTGGTGACGAATGCGGCGGGGCTTCATGTGGCTTGTTCCAACTGCCAGCGCTGCGCGCCGGCGACGGGAACAAGCATCCGCTAGATGCCCAAAAACGCTTATCGCCCTTATCTACGCTGAGGTACGCCGACAGGAAGCAGCGTTCAGAAGCCGGGCACGATGTCCTTGTCGTCGCCCCTTCCCTCATTGAGGCCGTAGGCCCGGGCCGCCGTCGAAATCCGATCCATGACACGTTTGTCGGCGACCGGCTCGCTATCATCGTCAACAGACTTGAAGAGATCGCCCTGCTCAGCTTCTTGAGAAAGCACGACTTGATCGTCCGGCAGAGCTGGATGGCGCTGCTGCTGGACGCCGCCCTCGTCCCCGATCGCCGCGTCGGCAATTTCGTCGCCTGCAGCCAGACGACCGTCAACGCTGCGCACCCGTCCAGTCCAGTCGTCTGTGCGCGAAGCCGGGCGGTCTGCGTAAGGGCTGTCCCGCAGCACCGGGGAAGGTAGCACGCGTTCGGTGAAATTCCGGTCCTCATAATAGCGCAGCTTCTGGGCGCGCAACGGCGGCAGCCCTGAAATCAGCACCAGCTCGTCGGTTTGGGGCAGCTGCATCACCTCGCCAGGAGTGAGCAGCGGTCGGGCCGTTTCCTGCCGGCTGACCATGACGTGCGACAGCCAGGGCGCCAGCCGGTGGCCGGCATAGTTGCGCATCGATCTAAGCTCCGTTGCGGTGCCGAGCGCATCCGAAATGCGCTTGGCGGTGCGTTCGTCATTGGAGGAAAAGGCAATACGCACGTGGCAGTTGTCGAGAATGGCGCTGTTCTCGCCATAGGCCTTGGATATCTGGTTCAAGGATTGCGCGATCAAGTATGCGCGAATGCCGTAGCCGGCCATGAAGGCGAGCGCGGTCTCGAAGAAATCTAACCGCCCGAGCGCCGGGAATTCGTCGAGCATCATGAGGAGCCGATGTTTGCGGCTCCTGCTTGGATCGCCCTCAAGGCGCTCGGTCAGGCGTCTGCCGATCTGGTTCAGGATCAGGCGTACCAGGGGCTTGGTGCGCGAGATGTCCGACGGCGGCACGACCAGGTAGAGTGATATCGGTCGCTCGGCATCCATGAGGTCGACAATGCGCCAGTCGCAGGCCGATGTTGCCGCCGCGACCGTCGGGTCGCGATAGAGCCCGAGAAATGACATGGCGGTCGATAAAACACCCGAACGCTCGTTTTCCGATTTGTTCAGCAGCTCACGTGCCGCCGAGGCCACGACCGGATGGACCTCAGGCTTGTCGGGCGTGCCCAGGTGGTTGGTGGTCATCATCCGCTGCAGCGTCGCGGAAAAGGAACGCTGCGGGTCCGACAGGAAAGTGGCCACGCGGGCAAGCGTCTTTTCCTCTTCGGCATAGAGCACGTGCAAAACGGCGCCGACGAGGAGGGAATGACTTGTCTTTTCCCAGTGATTCCGGCGGTCCAGCGCGCCTTCCGGATCTACCAGGATGTCGGCGATGTTCTGAACATCGCGGACCTCTTGTGGACCCTTTCGTACCTCAAGCAGCGGGTTATAGCGCGCCGACCTAGGATCCGTCGGATTGAATAGAAGGCAATAGGAGAATTTCGACCGCCAGCCGGAGGTCAACTGCCAATTCTCGCCTTTGATATCATGAATGACCGCCGAACCGGTCCAGGACAGAAGAGTTGGAACAACCAGTCCGACGCCCTTGCCTGAACGTGTTGGGGCAAAGGCCATGACGTGCTCGGGCCCGTCATGTCGCAGATAGCGATCCTTCAGCTTGCCTAGGAAAACGCCGGACGGCCGGAACAGCCCTGCCGTCGCGATCTCCTGAGTCGTTGCCCACCTTGACGAGCCATAGGTCGTCACCGATCCGAGCTGTCGCGCGCGCCAGAGCGAACCGCCGATGGCGGCGGCACAGCCCACGAACCCACTCGCGCCGGCGAGCGCACCGGCCTTATCGAAGACCTCGGGCGCATAGGCGTCAAAGTGGTACCACCATTCGAACAGTTTCCACGGCTTGTAGATCGGCCACCCAGCCGCAACAAACCACGGCGCGCCGAGTGGCGGCTGATGGCCCAGCATGTGCCCGCACCACTGCGTGGCCGTCCACACGCCGAGCATGACGATTGCGAATACGACGACGATCTGCCCAATCAGCAACTTCGTGGGCGTCATTGGCTTGCTCCGCTGTTCTGAACACCGGGGCAAGCATCGCGCGGCGCGATGTGAACCGAAATGCACACTACGCACGACCAGGTGCGATGAGGAGCAGCGCCGGGCCCAGCCGGAGCTATTAAGGCCTCGACGATAACGTCCGACTGCTCGTTCAGGCGAAGTGCATTTCTATCGAAGGGCCGTGACCATCATTCGACGGTAACCGACTTTGCGAGATTGCGCGGTCGGTCGACATCTTTGCCCATCAAGACCGCCGTGTGATAGGCAAGAAGCTGTATCGGCAGCGCAAAGATCATTGGCGCGATGATTTCGTCGACTACCGGCAGCACGATCGTGTGCATCGTGTCGAGTTTCGAAGCAGCGGCCCCTTTCTCATCCGTGATGAGGATAATCCGACCGCCTCTGGCGGCCGCTTCCTGCATGTTTGAGACCGTCTTGTCGAAAAAGCGATCATGTGGCGCGATGACGATCACTGGCATGTTTTCGTCGACCAGTGCTATCGGACCATGCTTCAATTCACCAGCCGCATATCCCTCGGCATGAATGTAGGAAATCTCCTTGAGCTTCAGCGCACCTTCCATTGCCAGTGGGAAACTGGTGCCGCGGCCGATATACAGGACGTCGTGACATTTTGACAGTTCGCGCGACAGGAGCTCGACATCTGGCTTGATGCTGTTCAGGACCCGGCCCATGACGCCCGGCATTTCGGCAAGACTCGCGACGAGCGCCTTCGCCTCATCTTGCGTTACCGTTCCACGGGCCCTGGCAGCGCCAATGGCGAGTGTGGCTAGAGCCACAAGCTGGCAGGTGAACGCCTTGGTGGAGGCAACGCCGATCTCCGGGCCGGCGAAGATCGGGAAGACCGCGTCGGCCTCCCGTCCGATGCTCGATTCCAGGCTGTTGACGACAGCGCCGGTCTTCAGCCCATGCGCCTTGCAGTATCTGAGGGATGCCAGCGTGTCGGCGGTTTCACCGGACTGCGAAATGAAAAGAGCCGCCGACTGCGGCGGCAATGGGATGTCCCGGTAGCGGAATTCGGATGCGACATCGATTTCGACCGGCAGGCGCGCATAGCGCTCGAACCAGTATTTCGCGATCAGTCCAGCCAGATAGGCGGTGCCGCAAGCCGAGATCGCCAAGCTCGGGATCCTGGCAAAATCCATGCAAGAAGCCGTATCGACGCGATTCCTTCGAAATTGATGTGGTGACCGAGCGCACGGGCCACGACGTCGGGCTGCTCATGAATTTCCTTCTCCATGAAATGGCGATACGTGCCCTTATCGGCCAGGTATGCCCCGGCAAGGGAAGTCTGGCGAGGACGCTCGACGGGATGGCCGTCCAAATTGAAGATATCGGCGCCTGACTTGCTGATAACGGCCCAATCGCCGTCGACGAGATAGGTGATCGCATTTGTGAAGGGAGCAAGCGCAATGGCGTCGGAGCCCAGGAACATCTCGCCGTCGCCGTGACCGATCGCCAATGGGGGACCATTGCGCGCCGCCATGATGGTAGACGGATCATCCTCAAAGAGAACGCCAAGCGCGTAGGCACCCCTGACGCGCTTCAGCATGGCATGCATAGCCTCACCCCGCCCCATGCCCTCATGGCGGTATCGTGCCAAGAGATGTACGACAACCTCGGTGTCGGTATCGGTCTGGAACTCGGCGCCCGCCGCCGCCAGTTCATCCTTCAACTCGGCGAAATTCTCGATGATGCCGTTGTGCACCACGGCCACACCCTCCGCAATGTGCGGGTGCGCGTTGCGCTCGGTGGGTGCGCCATGGGTCGCCCAACGTGTGTGTGCGATGCCGACGATGCCACTCAGCGGCTCTTCCTTCAACCTTCTCTCGAGGTCGACAAGCTTGCCCTTCGCGCGCCGGGAGTGCAGCGAGCCCTCGCAAATGGTGGCAAGGCCGGCTGAGTCATAGCCGCGATATTCGAGCCGCTTCAACGCTTCGACCAACCGCTCCGACACCGGCTGATGCCCGACAATGCCAACAATCCCGCACATGACTTCGTCTCCGAATTCTTCCCGGTGGCCTCAGTCGGCCTGAAGGGAACGCGCCAAGCGCTCAGCCTCCGTAGTAGAATTCTGCAAAACAGGTAAAATCGATTTTTGGGATAGCTGCCATCCAGCCAGCGGATAGGCGAGCATGTGTTTGACATCCGGCGAGACGGACCGTCGATCTCGGCTATAGGCCAGGTCTCGTGACGTCAACTCACCCGTCTCAGACAGTGAGTAATCAGTCAAATTCGCCAACGGTTGGCGCGATTTGCGGCCATGTTCAGTGCTTCTTCGACCTGCGCGGCCGCGCAAATTGTCCCTGCAAGCTATCCCTGTTGGGCACCGCCGCCTTTTGCGGAGTTGGTCCGGTGGCCGACCTAGTCGCGGAGTGTTCGGCGGTGCGGGGTTTCGGCCGCTGAAATTCAGCCGTGGGCACGTCGCCAAGTAGCCTGCGCTGCCGCCGCAACCGGGCTGTGTCGACCTTAGACAAGGCCGAATGCCAGGCTCTGCCGATGGCTCTAAGGATCATTTGCATTGCTACCGTCCTCTGCTGTCCAGCGCATTCCCGTCGTCTGCGTCGGTCGATTTGGGATCGTGCATCAAAGATCGATGCCGATGCGAATCGGGGGCTATCAGCCCCATTTTTGGCTGCCTATGCAAGCAGCGGACGCGTTGTGCCATTTATGCCTCATCGCTCGGAGCACCTTGTCGAACTCTTGCCGGCCGGTCGAAGGCACACCGCACCAGCGCATATGCCATGAAAGTCACGAAACGCTGGGCCCACTCCTTTGCCGACCGATGCTCCAAGAGATACCCTCGCGCTGCACCAGGCCGGAAACCTCTTTGCCGACATGCCGCTCGAGCACCGGCCGCCATGGCACGAGCGTGAACTCGCGCGATTTCTCGATAACGGCATATTTGCGGGTGGCGAGCTCAACTGAGCAGCGGAGCGTGCCCTCAACGCGGTCTCCGAGTTGCGTTTCAGCATAGGACAGACCGAGCTCTTCCGAGAGCTGACCGGCAACACGGTTCAGCTCTCGCTGGCGGAGGATCGAAATCATGTTGGCGCGATAGACGATCCGATCCTGCTCCTCATGGGCAAGGCCTTGCGCGATGAGCCACTGCTGCCGGCGGCTCCGCGCCTCCTGCACCTCACGGCCGAAGCCCGAATTGCGCAACCTCTCTGACTCATCGGAGACAAGCTGGCTGTCGACCCAGGTGGCGCCGTCAAAGCCAACCTGCCGCTCCAGCGGTATCGAAGAGAGCTTGTCGACCGTGACAGGCTGGGTCCTGGCCTGCTGGCGCTCGTAGGCGGCTACACGGTCGAGATGATCCGGCGCGATGATCCAGGTGCCGTCGGGCTCGCGCTCGATGCCCCCGGTAGCGCGCCGGATTGCCTCCAGCCGGCGGACATGCGTTTCGGCGAAGCGGTCGGTGGCGGTCGGATCGTGCTTTAGATGAATGTCGATGTTGTAGCGGCCGTGATGGGCAGCCGCGATTTCGGCCACCGTGCGGTCAACCAGCCTGGGCTCTGTGTTCCTCGGCGCGACACGCACGATGCAGCCGTCGGGCGTCGGCTCTGTCGCCTCGCCTTTGCCGATGTCGATGTATCGGGTTTTGCCATCCACACCGTCGACGATGAGGTAATGCCGGTCGCTGAGCTCGTCGGCCAGCCCGCGCGCGACAACGCGGCCGACGACCGGGTCGGCCCGCTCGCCGGATCGATCGTGGATCACGCAGTCGGCGGCACTGCGGGAGATCCCCCTGCCCGTCAGTTCGCGATGCAAGGTCTTGATGATGTCGCCGTGTTCGCCGATCCGGCGCAGCGTCGCTTCAAGCCCGTCATCGAGGCGCCAGCGGCCCGAGCCGATCTCTTCGGCCAGATGCATCCGCTCGAGCTTGCGCAGGCGCCCCTGGTGCAAGGTCTGCCGAAACGCGTCGCGGCTATCCGGCGAAACGAGCCCACTGTCGTCACGCAGCTGCAGCAGGCGGCGGTCGATGCTGGTGAAGCGTTCCTGCTCCATTTCCTGGCGCAGGCGGTGCTCGATCTCGTGGTCTGTGCGCGGACCGAGATCGAGGCTGACCAGCTCGGCGGCGCGCTCGCGGATGCCGCTCGAGATGTATTCGCGCGCTATGACGAGATTCTCACCGCGATCGTCCTTGCCACGCACGATGATATGGGTGTGCGGATGGCCGGTATTGAAATGGTCCACGGCAACCCAGTCGAGCTTCGTGCCGAGATCCTCCTCCATCTGTGCAATGAGCCGCCGCGTCAGTGGCTTGAGGTCGTCAAATTCGATGCCGTCCTCGGGTGCGACGATGAAGCGGAATTGATGGCGATCGCCATCGGCGCGATCGAGGAAGTCCTTGCCGGCGATGCGGTCGCTGTCTGCGCCGTAGAGCTCGCCAGGCGCGCCGTCCCGGGTGACGCCGTCGCGCTGGATGTAGCGCAGATGCGCACGCGCCCCGTCCGCGCTCTTGCCGGCCAGCTTGACGACACGCGCCTTGACTACGACCCGGCGCTGGCGGAAGGCTGCATGGCGATCGCGTGATTTCAGCAGCGCGGCCGTCGCCCCACCCCGGCCTATCCGGCTGCCCGCGAAGCGGCCACCACGCTGCGGCCGGCCACCAGCTCGGTTGATCGCCGCCCGCACCTGGCCGGCAAAGCGTTTGCCTGCCTTCGAACCACGGGAGCCAATCTTCCCGAGCTTCGGTCTGAACTCGTCATCCCGCATGCTTGGCCTCCGCCTGGAACAGAGTCGAATCAGCCATTTGCGCTCCAAAGCTCTCCTGACGCTGGAGGCTGCCTCCAGCTAAAATGATGTGCAGACAAACACTTCGCCGGCTCTTGGAGGCGGTGCCTTTATCTTGCCTTCCGCGCCCACCCCTTCGGACGCGTCCGGCCCCCCCCATTGCTAGCGTTCCGGCTCGTTGACCTGTGCGACGTCGCTTCCCAGCGGCACGAAGAGATCGCCGTTTCGCGCGCCGGCGCGACCACCATTTTGCGGGAAAAACAGCGAGCGCCCCGAGGGCGCATTTTGCCTGCCCGGAGCGACAGATTTGCTGTTGAATCCCTTGATGTCGGATGCCGAGACTCCGGCCGCCCCGAGCTGCTCGAGGTAGTCGACGGTCTCTTTCGGCAGCGGCTTGCCGCGCTTCAGATGCGCCTGGTAGCGCTCGGGGCCGGCGTTATAAGCGGCAAACAGGCCGGGGAACCCGAAGCGGTCATACATGGTGCGGAGATAGGCAGTGCCGGCCAGAATGTTGTCGCGCGGATCGTGTGGATCGGCGCCCAGGCCGTGCTCGGCACGCATCTGCGAATAGGTGTCGGGCATCACCTGCATGAGGCCCATGGCGCCGGCGCGCGACGTGATCGGCCGGCCGTCGAGCATCGTCTTGCCGCTGCTTTCGGCATCGATCACCGCGTAAATCCAGGCCTGGGGAATACGGAAACGCTTGCTTGCTTCCGTAACGAAGTGCTGCCATTTTCCAAGCTGCGGACTTTGGGAGATGGCGACCGGCTCAGCGCCGGTCGAGGCGGAACAGGCGCATGGCGCGACAGCGATCATGCCAAGCATCAGGAGGGCTACTCGGTCCATAGCGGCGCGAGCCTCCCGATGATGTTTGCGGCTCGGACCGGCCCGAAATAGCGGCTGTCGAAAGAGCGCAGCACCTCGCCGTTCAGCACGAAGAATTCGTCGTCAGCGAGCGCGCGGCAGCCGCTCCACCAGGGCAGCGGACGGGCTTGGGTGTCGGTAGCAAGCCGACGTGCGACGATCTTGCCGCCGATGATGATCGCCTCGTTGAAGGCGCAGACACGTTCGTGCGGCAGCGCGGCAATG
Source organism: Mesorhizobium sp. ORM8.1 (assembly GCF_053005525.2). Classification (NCBI taxonomy): domain Bacteria; kingdom Pseudomonadati; phylum Pseudomonadota; class Alphaproteobacteria; order Hyphomicrobiales; family Phyllobacteriaceae; genus Mesorhizobium; species Mesorhizobium sp. ORM8.1. The sequence continues at coordinate 2,278,227 of NZ_CM132600.1, forward strand.
TGCTTTACAAGGGGAACGCCGTTCGGGAGATAGCCGCGTTCGGCAGCGAGGCCGGCAATGGCATCCGGTGCGCCGGCGAGCACCAGGTCGCCGCGTGCGGGCGCTCCCGCGACGACGCGATAGAGGCCGGCCGGCGCGCTCGCCGAGGCGTTCCAGACCAAGAAGGGCGACGGGTTTGCAAGGGGGCCAAAGGCAATCAGGCCCAGCGCGATCGTGGTCCCGGCGATCGCCTTTGTCGCCCGGACACGGCGCAGGCGGCTGCCGGTCAGACGGATGGAGGGACGCCGGCTCATGAGCGGCCTCCATCGTTGGAATGGGTCTGGTTGTGGCGGCCTTTCGACCACTCGTCGAGCTCGTCGATGTGGTAGCGGACGTAGCGGCCATGCTTGCGGAATTTCGGGCCGCCGCCCTTGAGCCGCATCTTTTCCAGCGTGCGCTGGGAGAGCCCTATGTAGAAGGCGGCTTGGGCTGTGTTGAGAAACGGACTGCCCTTTTTGGCGCGGGCGGCGCGTTCGTTTTCGTTGTCCATGATGATCCTCGTTTGGCTTGCGAGCCAGGCGAGGATGGGCGGGCGAGGTCGTCTTGGGGACGGGCGAAGAGTTGGGGGCGAGTTTTCGCCGCTCCTCGGCAAGAGCCCCGCGCCGGGTGCGGCGCGGGGCTCTGATGAGCCCCGATCAGTCGGCCGGGTTCCAGATGATGGCGTAGGTGTCGTCATCGTCCTGGCCGGCGGCGCGGCCCAGATTGGCGTAGAGCTTGCGCGGTCCGAACTCCGGCGCTGCAATCGACAGGCTCACATAATCCTTGCCGGACGTCTCACCGGTGCGGATCCAGCCGGCGCCAACTTCGACCCCTTGCGTCAGCACCCGGTAGTCGGGATGGTTGTCGGCGCTCTTGGCCTGGTTGGGGATGATGTCGATGTCGGCGCGGACGCTGAGGGTCTTGAGCTGGCCCTTGTAGGCGCCGTTTTCCTGCTTGTTGACGTAACCGATCGCGGTCATTTCGAAGTCTCCTTTTGCTGTCGCCGGGGACCATCCCCTGCGATGGCTGACCGTGATGGACGCGTCCGGAGCGCCTGAACCCGACAGGGCCGCAGCGCCAGCGGAGGACCCGAGTGGGCGGCTTTTTTGAAGCGGAGCGGCGCGAGGAAGCCGCCGCAGGCGGCGGGGAAAAAAGCTGCTGGCGAGGGTTTCGGGCGGCCGGACCCGTCCATAGGTCGACAAGCCAGCCGCAGGGGATGGTCCTGGCAGGGAGCATGGAGATCGTGGCAAGCGCGGTCGCTGCAGCCAACCAGGAAGGGCCGGGATTGGAGGACTGCGGCTGATGCCGCGCCATGCCGATCGAGACCGTGCGCACAGGTTGGGCGCCAGGCAGGCATCCGGTTGGCTGATTGATCGGCGGGATCAAGGCGGTTTGGACTGTGCCGCGTGAGACGGGGCAAAGGTCACGAACATGCGGCCATTGCGACCGGGGTACGATGCCGAGCGGCGGCCACTTTGGAGGCCGCCGCCCAGCCTGACGGTCTATTGGCAGCCGAACAGGGAGCGGACCCGGGCCCATTGATCGGCGGTGCGCAAGCCGCCTCGATCCGTGTAGCTTTCGACCGGGAATTTCATCCAGCGCGGCAGCCAGGTCTCGACCTTTTGCCTGCCGTTGTCGCCGCACAGAAAGTCGCGGATGATCGTCTTTTGCGTCTTCACCTTCTCGGCGACATTGCCGTCCGCGACATGCTTGCCGCCGATTTCGGCAAGCATGGAATTGGCAATTTCCCTGTCGCGCAACAGGTCGAAGAAGGCGTCGTCCGGTTGCCAGCAAGCGGCGGTGTCGACAGTGAGATGATTGCCGAGCGCTTCGATGACGGCGCTGCCGGCTTCGAGCGTCTCGGCCATGACGATGCCGAGAACGCGCGTCACATCATTGTCGGACAGCGTCAGGAGATGCGCGAACAGGCTTGCCGTGCCGACGTCGCCGCCATTGCGGCCAGCGATCGTGCCACCCTCATCCGGTTCTCCAAGCAGCGCCAGGATCTCACGCCGCCTTTCGGCGAAGGTGGCCTCGGCCTTGCAGGCTGAAAGGCTTGTGGCCACGATCTCGTTGGCGGCGCGCTGCGGCTCGGTGCGCACCTGCCAGAGGCTTGAGCCGGCAATCGCATGCGCCACCATCAGGCGAAGGGCTGCGGCCGGACGGTCAAGGAGCGCCAAGCGCACGATGGCATGACGGTGCAGATCGACATAATTCTGCATTGGTCCGGTGAGTTCGGGCCGCGAAGGTTTGTCCGGGGTCTCGGCCTCTGCGGCCTCGCCATCGGCGCGGGCGCGGCGGGCTTCCTTGTGCGACAGCCAGCCCTCGTGACACGCGACCTCGCCGCGATGCGAGACTGATATAAAGACCTTGCCGCCCTTCTTCTTCGGCGTCTTTTCGTGGTCCCATGCGTGGAAATGTTGACCCGGTTCGAGCACGATCACTTCGCTCCATTCGGCCTCGAGATAGGCATCGCGCCTGGCGGCTATCGCTTCGTTCTGCTTGAGCCAGAACAGGTCGGCGTCGGCAAAATAGCTTTCCTCGCCGAACAGATCGGAGACGATCAGGCCGGGATAGTCCTCGATGGCAAACAGCGCCACCTTGGTCGAGATCGACTGGCCGCCGAACAGCCATTGCTTCAATTGCCAGCCGCGCGGCGCGCGGTTGTCGGGATCGGCAAAGAGCGCCAGCCAGTCCTTCTGCTGCGCCTTCGAGGCCATGGTGAGATGGCGCACCGTCTCGGCGTCGATTTCCTCGCGGCGATAAGCTTCGCGAATCCTGGGCAGAAGCTCGCCGAGCGCCAGAATCCGCTTCACCTGATGCTCGGTGAGGCCGAACGTGGCCGCGATATCGGCAATGGTGCGACCTTCCTTGATGAGGCGGGAAAAAGTTTCCCATTGCGAGACCTCGTCGGGATCGAGGCGGGCGATGTTTTCGATCAGGGAGGCTTCGAGCGCGTCGGCGTCGTCACCATCCTCCATTATGGCGCATGGCAGCGGCTCGGCCTCGCCGCGCTCGTCGGCAACGGTCTTGGCGGCGAAATAGCGTCGCCGTCCGGCGACGATCTCGAAGGTCTCGGGCGAGCCGTTGGGCCGCACCAGAAGCGGAACAAGGACGCCGCGCGCCCGCACCGAGGGCAGGATGTCGGAGATGTCAGGCGCGCGTTTGGAATGCCGCATGTTGGCGGCAGCTACGCTCAATTGGTCGATGGAAACGTGGGCAAGCTGCATGGTCTTTCTCCTTTGCTATGGCCGAAATTGCCTGACCGCGAGGCCGCTGGCCGAGCGGCGCGACGGTTTTGCGCCGGATGGCGCTATTGTTCCGCCCAGTCGGGCGGAAGCTCGGGAAGTGAAAGCGAGAGGGCGGCGGCGGCCTGCCGCAAGAGCCGTTCGGCCTCGGTGATGTGACCGCATAGACGAGCGGCTTCGGCATAGACCGAGAGCGGAAATCGCGCCTTGAAATACAGGTCGCGCTCGATGCCGAGGCCAAGCGGTCCCTTGACGGCTTGGAGCTCGGCAAGGCTGACGCTGCCGAGTTCGGGGAAGCCGAATCCGAGATCACAAAGGCCGAAGAGTGTATCGCCATCGGCGTCGAGCTCGCTCAGGAGCCAGGTGGCGGCGCCCAGCGGATTGAACAGTTTCACGACCGGAACGTGGTCGGTTTCGGTCTCCGCAGCGCCATTGGCGAGCAGAAGAAGGCGCAGTTCGTCAGTGATCAGGATCATTGCGGAGTTCCTTCAGAACGGTTGGTGCTGGTTGAGAGCGGGTTGACAAACACGCCGATATCGAGCGGCGAGGCCGCTTCGCGCGCGTCGAGAAGCGCGAGGTTGCCGGACAGCGACGAAGCGCGCTCATGCGGCGATCTCGGCGTGCGCCTCGCCTTCGGCGACGGCATTGAAGCCGAGCAGGAGATCGGCGGCTTTCGAGGCATGGCTGGCGGCGCGGAAGATGGCGCGATTGTCCTCGCGCAGCACGGTCAGCCACGAGCCGATATAATCGGCATGGCGCACGGTCGGCTCGATGCCGATACTGCTGCACACGAAGGCTGCGCAGATTTCAGCGACCAGTTCCTCGCGCGCGTAGGCCTTGGTGCCGAACGAGCCGGAGAGGTCGCGCGCAAGGCGCGTCGGGTGGCCGGTCCAGTGGCCAAGCTCGTGAAAGCAGGTGCGGTAATAATTGATCTGCTGAAAGAAGGCCGGTTGCGGCGGCACCTGAATGAAGTCGCTGCCCGGCATGTAGAAAGCGCGATCGCCGCCGATGCGGACATCCGCGCCGGTTGCACGAATGAGCGTCTCGGCCTGCGGGATTATCTGGCGCGACGGCAGCGGTTCGGCGGCGGCATGGAGATGTTCGGGCAGGTTGTCGCACTGCGCGACGTTGAAGACGGTGAAGCGCTTCAGGTAAGGCACTGCCTGTGGTTCGTCGCCATCGACCTTGGCGCGTTCCTTTTCGTTTTGCGGAACAAAGCGGTCGGCGTGGACGATGGTCGTGCCGCGCTCGCCTTTCCTGACATTGCCGCCAAGGGCAAGCGCCTGCCGGAAGGTCAGCCAGTTCTGGCTGGCATAGCTGCGCTCGATGACCGCGCCCCACAGGATCAGGATATTGATGCCGGAATAGCGGCGCTCGGTGGCTGCGTTCCTGGGCAGGCCGAGGCCTGCCTTGGCGGTGCCCCATGGCTTGACCCATGGCACGGTGCCGCGCTCCAGCTCGGCAATGATGCGGTCCGTGATCTCTTGATAAAGGCTGGCGCCTGAGCGCCCGCCCCTGCTTGCGCCAGCCTTTCGGCTGCCGGAACGTTTGTTGGTTGAACGCATGCGCTGGTCCTCCGCTCGCCAAATCGCGCCCTCCCCCGGAAGCGGGGTGGGCGGCGAAAACGACCGGAAAGGCCCGCCGTGAAAGGCGGACCGCATCCGAAGGACCGGAACGGAGAGGAGGACCCGAAGCGCAGCGAAGGGTTGCGGGATGCCGCGGCGGGCCTAGAAGGGAGAGCCGCCCACCGCGCGCCACCGGGGACGGCCTAACAGACAGACCACGCCGGCCAACCGGCCGGCGGCCGTCTGCAGCCGAATGGCTGCCCAAGCCAGGGGGCGAAGCCGGATGGCCGAGACCGCCTGAGCCTGCCGAAGAAAAGCGGGCTCGGTGCACGAGCACCCGGCGCGCGCCTTCAGGCGCGCGGGCGCCACTCAGGTCCGCGATCACTCTGGCGGCGTTTTGGCATTAGCAATGGCGTATTGTATATTGTCAGCCGCTGCCATGTTTGGCTTCCGAGCCCCTTCGGTCAGGCCCGGCGCGTGCTGACCTAGCTAGTGCCCATCCATAAACGGCAAGCTGCTGAATTTGTTGGAAGAATCGCGATATTCCGCAGGTAAAGCCCGGCGGTTTCAGGTACACTTTAGATCAAGCGACTGATTCTAAAGACAAACCCGCAACCGCCGGAGCCAACAATGCGTCAAGAACGCACCGTCCAGAGCAGTATATTCGATCTTTTCTGCGGACACGAGATCGGCTGTGAACTGAAAGCGATGTCGCAATGGCTGGACGCCCATCGCGACCTGCTCGAGTTAGCGGCTGGGGACTTGCGCCGGCATGGGGTCAAGGAAACCGGCCGCGAGGGACTGCCGGCGGAGGCCGTGCTGCGCTGCGCTTTGCTCAAGCAGCACCGCCAACTGAGCTATCAAGAGCTGGCCTTCCATCTGGAAGACTCCGCCTCGTTCCGAGCTTTTGCCCGGCTGCCGTGGGGCTGGAGCCCGAAGAAGTCGGTCTTGCACAAGACGATCAGCGCGCTTCGGGCCGAGACCTGGGAAGAAATCAATCGGACGCTGCTTTTGAGCGCCCGGCGGGACAAGATGGAAAGCGGCAAGCTCGTGCGTGTCGACAGCACCGTCACTGCAGCGCTAATGCACGAGCCGAGCGACAGTAGCCTTTTGTGGGACTGCGTGCGGGTGATGGTGCGGCTTCTCGATGCGGCCGATGCCTTGGGCAGCACCATCCCATGGCACGATCCAGTATGCCCGCGGTCGCCCGAAACGGATCAAGCGCTACCGCGAGCTGCTCACAATCACCCACAAAACCCTGGAGTATCTGAACCAGGCGGCGGCGCAGTTGCCCTTGGCGTCGGGCCCGGCCGGCGAACTGTGGCAGGCCGTTGTCGGCCACTACCGGCTGCTGATCGAGCGGATCATCGCCCAGACCGAGCGGCGGGTGCTGGCCGGCGAGGCGGTGCCGGCCGGCGAGAAGCTGGTGAGCTTGTTCGAGCCGCATGCCGAAATCATCGTCAAGGGCAGCCGCGACGTCCAATATGGCCACAAAATCAACCTCACCAGCGGCAGAAGCGGACTGATCCTCGATCTCGTCATCGAAGCCGGCAACCCGGCTGACAGCGAGCGTCTCTTGCCGATGCTGGAACGCCACATCGCCTTCTATGGCGAGGCGCCGCAGCAGGCGGCAGCCGACGGCGGCTATGCCAGCCACAACAATCTGCGCCAGGCCAAGGAGCTCGGCATCAGCGACATGGCCTTCCACAAAAAGGCCGGCCTCAAGATCGAAGACATGGTCAAAAGCCGCTGGGTCTACCGCAAGCTCAGAAACTTCCGCGCCGGCATCGAGGCCGGCATCTCCTGCCTCAAGCGGGCCTATGGTCTGGGACGCTGCACCTGGCGCGGGCTCGACCACTTCAAGACTTACGTCTGGTCCTCAGTGGTGGCTTACAACCTCGCCCTCTTCGCGCATCTCAGGCTAACCTGACATCCCATTCGACCAGGTCGAGATGGACCGGCGAGCGCCGGTCGCTGGCGGTGCGCGTATTCTCGCCAGAAAGCCTTTCGCCGGCGATTTACACCCATCATGCCGACCACACAGCTTCGAAGGCGCTGCCCATTGAGTCGCAAACTATCGTAAACGCAATAAAATAGTGGGTTGGCGAGTAGCGGAGACGCTTGCGCGCCTCCGCTCTCTCAGAACCGTGCGTGAACCTCTCAGCTCACACGGCTCCCATCAGGCAAACGTGCCGATCAGACCGAGTTGCCAGTGCACGAAGAGATCGGTGCGCTGCTTGACGATCCGTTGTAAGAACCGACTTGCCCGAGCCTTACCCCTGCCAAAGCGTTTGAACTTCCGCCTTGCCCACGCAAGCACCGTCTGATTGACGTAGCGAAGTATGGGCTGCAGCCCCGTTGGCGCGTACCGTCCATAATAGCTGATCCACCCCCTGAGGAGCGGATTGATCAGCCAGGCGATGTCGTTCAGCGAGAGCTGCGTCTGTCGGCGAATGTGCAAGTCCCTGATCTTTTCCCGCATCGCTTTCAGCGCCGAGGAACTGACCGCTGGTGTGAAGCCGCAAAACAGTCGCCCGCTTTGCGTTCCCCATACCGCGCGCGGCCGGAAACAATATCCGAGGAAGTCGAACGTCACGTTCGGATGTTGCCCTCTGCGTTTGGAGTCTCTGCAGTAGACGATCTTGGTCTTCGTCGGGTGCAGTTCCAGTCGGCATTCCGCCAACCTCGCCTGAAGCGCAGCCTTGACGGCTTCTGCCTCCTGCTCGGTCCGGCAGTGCACCAGCCCGTCATCCGCATACCGACACCATGGGAGGTCGGGATGTGTCCGTTTCATCCACAGATCAAGCGCATAGTGCAGAAAAAGATTTGAAAGAATCGGCGAAACTACGCCCCCTTGTGGAGTTCCGCAGTTTCGTTCAACCCTCTGTCCATCCTTTTCCATGGGCGCTGTCAGCCATCTCTCGATGTATAGTAATGCCCATTTGCTCTTTACGTGCCTGCGAACCGCCCTGAGCAAAAGCTCGTGCGAGATGTTGTCAAACAGTCCTTTAATGTCGAATTCTAGAACCCAGTCATATTTCCAGCACCGCTGACGCGTGACCCCTACGGCATCGAGTGCCGATTTTCCCGGCCTGTAACCGTAGGAATCTTTCAGGAAGATTTGATCGAGATCCGGTTCGATGAGCTGCTTGACCACCATCTGCGCGATCCTGTCGCTCACGGTGGGCACACCCAAAATCCGCTGGCCCCCACCACTCTTTTTTGGAATGGGGACGGCACGCACCGGTGGCGGAAAATAGCTTCCCGAGCTCATCCGATTCCAGATCTTGTAGAGATTCCCCTTCAAGTCGGCCTCGAACTGCTCGATCGTCTGCCCGTCCACGCCAGCCGCACCACCATTGGATTTGACCGCTTTATAGGCTTCGTACACCAGCCGCTTATCGATCATAAACGGCTTGTTTGTCGCATCTGTCGTTGTCATCCTGTTACCAGTTGCTTCGAAAATACGACCACCTGATCCGACCCCTTCGCTCCAGCCCCATTACAGGACTTTCATCACTACTACGGGTCGATCCGCCCCAACTTCCTGCATCGGTACCCTCGCCTCACGGTGGTGTGCCGCTTGTGCTTCTCCCTTGGCATCAGAAAGCTGGTTCCTGCAGTTCCGCGCAAAAGCCTGCATCCGGCTCATGCCCCCTATACGCCGTCCACTGTCCGCCCAGTCATCAGGCTCCCGACGGACTTGTCCCGAGAGATCCATACGCCCTCGGTTTTAGTGGTATCAAAGAGTGCTAACGACGCGTCATCGAAGGGTTTGCTTGCGCTCATCTTCCGGATGCCTACCTGCCCCGGATCATGTCCGCGGCTTTTGACCCAACGCTAACCACCATGGCTCTTCTACCACAGCAGCTTGGGCTGGTTTGAGACCCGCTCCTGAAAGCCGATCCCGAGGGGCCTACCCTCATCTTTCACGCAGCTTCTCAGCATGTTGTCAGTTCACCATCGAACCTCCTTCTGCTTGCTGCAGCACACTATGGACGCGCACTAGCTAGCCCGCCAGCGGGCGGTCTATCCCAAATTGCCGCAGGTGGCTTGGCGTCAAGACCCTCGATACGGCCGAGTTCCCGCAGCGCCCTGGCGAGCTGGCTCTCCTTTGGCGATGCCGAGAGCTTCTTCAGTATCGTCGACGGCACGACAGATCGCGTGTGATCGACGCCGCCAGGTGAAGAAGATCGTCCCAGCGGTCGACTATCAGGGCGGAGTTGATCGGAGCACCGATATGATTGGCGAGCGCTGGATATGCACCGCCATTCTCGAACGTGTGGAACTTCCCGTCTTTGAGATTGCGCAGCCGAGGTGCCGCGCTTCCGTTTGCCACACGGCGGCATCACCTTGCACGCCCAGTCCGAGATGATCCTGCTCCTTCATTGTGATGAACGTTGATCGTGGCATCAAATGCTCGTCGATCGGCCGGACGGATCGGCTGCCGTCGACCCAGATGTCAGATCGGGCGCAACAGTCATGGGTGATGCCTTCTGACCTCGACCAAGGACTCAGCGCACCGGCACCGACCAGTTCGACATCTATGGGTTCCGCTCGTTTGCGCGCTCGTTCTGGAAGGCGCTCTGTCACGCCAGCAAGGAAGTCGGCTACGAAATGCAGGAGACTGAGAGACGGCGCGTCGTCACCTCACGCGGCGCCAGCTCATTGGCGAACGTCACCCACTCTTCCAGCGGCGCGCGGTCGGTGCGGAAGGCATTTTCGGGCTTGGATGTGTCTTCACGGCCGAGTGCCATGCCGCAGACGACGATCTCCTCATCGGGAATGTTGAGCACCGGCCTGATCTGCTTGTGATAGGGTGCGAAGGCGGCCTGCGGGCAGGTGTGCAGGCCCCTGCCCCGTGCCGCCACCATGATGTTCTGCAGGAACATGCCGTAATCGATCCACGATCCCTTGTTCAGCCGCCGGTCGACGGTGAAGATCATGCCGACCGGCGCGTCGAAGAAGACGAAATTACGGTCATGCTGCGCGCGCATCCTGTCGACCTCGCGACGGCCGATGCCGAGCACGCCGTAGAGACCGAAGCCGTTAGCCCGCCGCCGGGTGAGATAGGGTTCGAAGAACTGGTCGGGATAAAAGCGATACTCGTCCCACTCGGCCTTTTCGGCGCGGATACCGGAGTTGAGGATGACGTCGGTGATCTGCTGCTTGACCTCGCCGGTGATGATGTAGACCCGCCAGGGCTGCATGTTGGTGCCCGAAGGTGCACGCGCGGCAACAGAGAGAATGGTGCGGATCGTCTCGTCATCGACCATGTCGGGCAGGAAGGCGCGCACCGAACGGCGCGACGTGATTGCCTCGTCTACGATCGCCGCATCATCTGCAACTGTAGTTCTGTTTTCCGGCATGGACCGTCCCTAGCGCATCACCCCGGAAACCGGAAATCGGTTTCCGGAAAGGATCATGCGCAGTCTAGAAATGATCCAGCGTGCCAATGGGATCACCTCGAACGAGCCGATGACGCGCGCGCCTTCGCACCGGGCAAGACGGGCGACCTCGCTGCCGACTCCGGAGGAGACACCGGTTACGACGATGATTTTACCTGTAAGTTTCAACGGCTTCTCCAATTTAATGGCTGAGGGACGGCACTCTCGTGCAGGCGACCTTCCGAACGAGTTGCCTGATGAGGCGCGCGGCGTCCTTGACCGGAGCCAGCCGCTCAATTGAACTTCTCAATGACCGCCACAGACCGCGCCCGCGCCCGCCGTTGCCCGACTTAAGCGTTCGTCCCACCTGGCGATCGAAAGATCGAAGCGCCGTTAGGCGCTGTCCTTATCCAGCATCGGGCAAGATTGATAAAATCGATTGTTTGTATGAATCTTATCGGCGCTGTGGATACAGGAAGCCGCTCTGATTTTGGTCTTTTGAGGCTGCCGCTGAGCCCTTCGGCGACATACGGATTTGCCCGCATCGGCTCCTTCAAGCCGGCGCATGTGAAGTGACTTCTGGCGTTTGCCGTTCGCGCGGACCGTCGCCCGCAAGAAAGCTGTCGGGCAACGCGTCGTGCACACCTGATCCGCAGTGCGCGAGGCGAGCGCTGCGACGGCGGCGAATTTGGAAGATGGCCCCAGGACTGGGAGTTCCTTGAAGCTTTACATTGGGATCATTCCTGAGGGCCTGCTGAAGGTCGAGAGCTGCCGCCCGGCAAACGCCGCAGTTGTAGTCGAAGAACGAGACCATACCGGCATCGCCAAACGGATTGCCTGCGATTGGCGCGCCTGGGTCGTTGAGGAGGGCGTCGCGCGGCTGCGGAATGCGTATGCGCAAGTCAACTGCTATCGGCCGTTGTTCCTCCGGTCGTTGCGGATCCTCGGCCGTATCCAGATGTCGTTTCAGCGCTCCCAGCAGCGACAATGCGAGGGCCAACAGAGCGATCACTGTGACAAAGGCGGCATTTAGTCTGGACATGGATAGGCTCCAAGAAAGAAACAAATGGCAGCACGCCCGCGGCAGCGGCACCTCCGGCCCCTCCCCCAGATGCTCCCATCGCGTCGCTTCGGTCGTGCGCCGCACCCCGTCCCGCAATTCCCGTGCCAGGTACCCGCAGCAGAAGCTCACGCAGCGCTGCGCTGCGGAAGCGTGGGCCATCGTGCACCGAACACCGCCGTGGCTCACAGCTGACTTCGTAGGCTGGGTGGCCTCGCGCGACGAGCCACCATAAGACGGCGCAACCGGCGGCGGTTTCGCGACATAAGTCGGGAAGCGTTGAAACAATTTGCGGGATTTGTCAGCGCTTCCTGTGTTCGGCACTTTGCAGGAAACAGGTCTGTGAAATTTCACCGAACGCGGCCACAAACCTCGAACGGTAGCCGAGCCCCTCGGCTGTGCGCTCGCTTTCAAGCGCTAGGTCGTACCAGGTACGCGTCACTGTCGCATTTCTGACTTGCTGCGCCCTGCGCCGATGAGGACAGCGTCATCCGACACTATCGCTGTCCTCGGCACACTGAAAGGTCTATGCTGATATTGATCTTTGAGAAGCTTCCGTCTGCGAATCGCCCGACTCCATCACAATACTCGATGGAACGGTGACTCGCGTTCTCGCTAGGCATCCCACGGATGGGCACTCGGCTGCTGGGGGTCACCATCGACGACAGTCACACTTACTGATCTCGATTTGATTGTTGAACCTCGGTCTTAAGAGCAGCAGTGCTGACCTCAAGCTCCCTAACCGATGTCGAAATGAGTTTGGCCGCATGGCACGCGCGAGCGGAGCACCCAGGCCAGCCATTGTGCTCCAATCCGTGCTCATTCCTTGCTTTTGCAGCAGCATGCAGCGCCTGTCCAGCATCGTAGGCGATCTCTGGGCAAACGGACGCTACGAGTTGCCAACAAGATCCGCCGACGATTGCGTCTGAGTGACCCCTTGTTTTTGCTCCACCTTTCCTAAGCCCGCTGTAGTTGTCGCACCGGCTCTGGTCTTGCCGGCTGAGGCCGTGAATGCGCCTCAGACGCCACCGTCATGAAAGCCTGAAGTGCTGCGGAGAGATACTCGTCTCTCCGCGTCACAAAAACAGTCGGGGCCGACCGCAGGTTGTCAGGTAGCAGGTGTATAATGAGCCGTCCGTCGGCTGCCGCATCCTGAACGACCCCCCGAGGTAGCATGGCCATCCCTACCCCGGCGGCGACGCAGCCGATTATCCCGTCCATTGTTCCAAGTTCCATCCAGCGGACATGCGTTACCCCACACGCCGCCAGGAACATGTCCATGCGCCGGCGGTAGGAACATCCCGATCGAAAGGCGAGGACCTTCAGAGCCGGTGATGCGGCCAAGGCCTTCAGATCCGAAAGCTGGCGAAACCGCGGCGAGGAGATCACAACGAGCTCCTCTTCGACGATCGATAGGCTTTTCAGTTCGGGATGAGCGATGGGGCCGGAGACGAACGCGCCATCTAGTTTGCGTGCGACGACCTCGCTGACGAGCTTTTCCGTCGGGGCAGCCTCCACCAGTACGTCGACCTCTGGATATTCTGCAGCATAGCGGATCAGGATCGGCGGAAGGCGAAGCGCTGCAGTGGTCTCCATCGAGCCGATCCTGAGTAAACCGCACGGCGTACCGCGGTCTGTGACGACGCGCTTGGCTTCGTCCAGAAGCTCTCCGACGCGCTCGGCATAGGGAACGAGCTGAATGCCGGTGGCTGTCAGTGTGACCCCTCGCCTGGAGCGATGAAAAAGCGGAGCACCGATTTCCTCCTCAAGCGATTTTATTCTCGCGGTGACGTTGGATTGCACCGTGTTGAGTACACCGGCAGCCCCTCCGATACTGTTTGCTCTCACAACCGCCTGGAAAAACCTGAGGTCGGCGCTGTTCATCAGCCATCTCCTTTTCAGATGAAAAACATCTGATCTAATCGTTTGTCTTAAGTCAAGACAATACGTTAAAGAAAATTCCGGGAACTTCCTCAAGCGGAGGAGAAGTACAGATCGATACGAACGCGTCTGACATAACCTTTCGAAATCGAGCACCATCATCCTTGCCGCGATGACACAGGCCGCCGGTGGCGCGCATGCGTCCGCCGTCGCCGACGCCGGCGGTCTGGGCCTGTTGGGTTGGGATATGCTGATCGTCAATGGTACGAAACAGAGTCGTCGCTGATTACCGATGAACGGGTTGGCTGCGGGTTCGTCGCCTGGGCAGTCGAGCCGACCTTGATCGGTTTGACCGCGCAGTTGCGGAGCGTTCGTCCGCGATGATGCTTTCGTTTTCGGATCCGGCGAAGCTCGCGGCACGGGTCAAGCAGCCGATGTTCCGCTGATTTGCATGATCCACACACTCGAACAGGCCCGGCGCGCAATCGACGTTGGCGCCGACGTTCTTATTGTTCAAGGGACCGAGGCCGGCGGCCACGGCCTGGTCGCGCGGTCAGCCATGCCCTTCGTTCCCGCAGTCGTGGATTTGGTGGCAAAGATTTCGCCTTCTGTCATTGTCGTGGCGGCAGGCGGCATCGCCGACGTAGGGGCCTGGCCGCTTCGCTGATGCTCGGAGCAGACGGGGTCCTGATGGGAACCAGCTTCTGGGCTACGCGCGATTCGCTCATCCATCCGGGAGCCAAGGACAAGGTAGTCGCGGCTTCCGGCGACGAGACAATCCGGACTTCCGTCTACGATATCGTCCGTCAGAAAGCCTGGACCGCTGGTTATACCGGCCGACTGCTCAAAAACGGATTCATCGAGAAGTGGCACGGGCGGGAAGAAGAGCTGCGCACCGCTGCATTCCGAAGAATTGTCGAAGGTCGAGGCGGCATGGGCTCTGGCGACTTCGACACGGCCAACGTGACTGTCGGTGAGGCGGTGGGCCTCATCAACGATCTGCCGTCGGCGAAGGACACGCGAGGCAGGCGAAAGATTTCACCTCTATCGCGCCGCCACGGGCGTCAGCTGCGCCGAAGCCTGGGTGGAGGAACCATCATCAAATCGTACGATTTTGAGCAGTTCTTGTTTCGAGCCCATCATGCGAAGATCGTGTGACTGTCCAAGTTTTGGCAAAACGAGAGGCATCCCACAGATGGGCACTCGGCTGCTGCGGGTCACCGTCGACGACAGTCACACTTACTGATCTCGATTTGATCGTTGATCCTCGGTCTTAAGAGGAGCAGTGCTGACCTCAAGCTCCTTAACCGATGTCGAAATGAGTTTGGCCGCATGACACGCGAAGCGGAGCACCGTGGCCAGCCGTTGTGCTCCAAACCGTGCTGTTTGCTCTCACAACCGCCCGGAAAACCATGAGGTCGGCGCTGTTCATCAGCCATCTCCTTTTCAGATGAAAAACATCTGTTCTAATCGTTTGTCTTAAGTGAAGTGTCGCAATAGGGTCAAAAAAATTTCCGGGAATATTGAAGGAAAGCCAAGCCATGCGCCAAGCAGCGCCCCGCTTTGCACTCGACCACATGGCGACGCCCGGACTCGACGTCAGGGCGCTTTTCGCTTTTGCCCGTGACCAGGGCCTGACCGATGTCCAGATCCGCAGCCAACAGCACAGCAATGCTGTTGCACGCGGCATGCCGGCGGCGGACGTCCGGTCTGCCGCCGCCAAAGCAGGCGTTGGGATTATTTCCATCAATGCCTTGCAGCGCTTCAACGAGTGGAGTCCCGCCCGCAAGGCCGAAGCGAGCAAGCTCGCCGATTATGCGGCGGCCTGCGGAGCCAAGACGCTCATGCTGATGCCGGTCAACGACGGCTCCTGGCCCGCCAATGGCCAGCGCCGGGGCGATCTCCACGTCGCCTTGAAGGCGCTCAAGCCGATCCTCCAGTCGCGCGGCCTGATCGGTCTCATCGAGCCGCAGGGCTTCCAGACCTGCTCGCTTCGATCGAAGAACGAAGCGGCTAAGGCCATTGCCTCCATTGATGGCAAGTCCATCTTCCGCCTCGTGCACGACACGTTTCATCACACGCTCGCCGGGGAGCCGTTCTTCTCCTGCGAACTGACCGGTCTGGTGCACATTTCGAGAGTCAACGATCCAATCCACTGGATCCGCCCGGATCGCATCCTGGGAGGTTTCGACAATGGCAGCCAGATCCGCGCGCTACGTGATGGCGGTTATGTGGGCCCCTTCTCATTCGCACCGTTTGTCGACGCAGCGCACCCGCTGGACGATCTGGCAGGCGCACTTGCCGCGAGCATCGATCTAGTCCGACAAGGGCTATTGACGCGAATGGCGGCGTGAGAGGCGGGAGTAAATTAGGGGTGGCTGAGACGGCTTTTGGGTCCCGCGGAGAAGTCATTCGAGACGTCTCCTGTAACAATACCATCCGGATGCTTGCCGGATCACTGTTGTGAAGGGCGGGCCATTGGACGGCCTCGGTAAATGCGGGAAGCGGCAGGGGAAGTTCGATGATCCGCAGCGGGAAAGTTTCGCCGGAAGGGCATGGTCGCTATAGGCTCTGTGCCTGAGACCATCGGCCGATCATGCTAGAGGCCTACCCGATAACCTCGACACGTCTCTTGAGGCCATGCTCAAGAAAAACCGCTCCTCGATGGAGGGCTTCAGCTCGGACCTTGAGTAGTGCGATTGCCGCAAGTGCCGGACGGAGCGATCGCCAGTTGCTTCTTCATTTCTGCCGTAGCGTAGACCTCGTCGGGTGTCCCGCCGTCGAAGATTGCAAGTTGGGACTGGTTCTGATGGGCGAGCGCGAGCTGCAGCGGATCGAGGTTCTGTACGAAGAATTGCCAGCGCCACGGCTGCGGGTTTGCTCGGCGTCTCGGCCATGCAAGTCCAGCGGCTAATGAAGACGTTTCAATCAAGGCGCGCCGGCTCTTCGCCACAAGGCGCGTGGCCGTCCCTCCAAGAACCGCATTCTTGATGGCGCTCGCGACTTTGCGCTGGAGCTGATCGGGAGCATTGCGGCGATTTCGGTCCAACCCTGACGCTTGAGCGGCACCAGCTTGCGGCAAGCAAGGAGACCTTGCGCAATGGATGAGGAAGGCGGGCATCTGGACATTTGCGGCGTGAGCCCAGTCTCGGCGTATGCCGACAAGGCTCGCCGTCGCGGCTTCATCGCCGCGCAATCGAGGGGGCTCGGACTCACGCCCAAGCCCCTTTTTCTTCCCTTCGCTCCGTTCAATCGCGCATAAACTGCGTTCCTTTCTCTGACCCGCCAAGGCTGGTCCGGCTCCCCGAAGAGAACCGCCCAGGAGCGCCGCTTTCCAGCTTGAACACCCCTCACCTGCCCGAGCAGCGCTGTAATATGCGAGCGAGTTATTCTGGCCGTGCAGTTCCCACACGGCGAGCGAGACCTAGACGGCCCTCTTGTTGCCCCAGAGCAGAACATGCAGCTGCGGCAATACGCGGGCTTCGAACCATCTGTCTCGCGTCACCTTTTCGATCAGCCACTCCATGCGCCTCATGATTCCGGCAAGGTCGACGGCCGCGTCTTCCTCACCATGGCCCGGTGGCGTGTGATTGCCGGGTTGCAGATAGACCGGGAGATGTGGAAATCGCGCGGCGGCGTCTTTGGCGAAGGCGTAGTCACTCTCGTCGAAAACAACGAGCTTGAGCACGAGTTGCGGCTTCTCCCGCGCCGCTTCGATGCAAGCCTCGAATGCAAGCCAATCGATCCTCATCTCGCTCGACGGCGGCTTTGGGCTGAGGACCAGTACGTCAAGCTCGGCAAACCAGTCCTTGACCACCGAACCCTGGGTTTCCAGCGCGAACCGGTAACCTTCAGCATGGCCTCGCTCGATCAGGCCGCCGAAGGGCTGAATGGCGGGATTTCCGCCTGACAGCGACACCATCACCGGCCGGCCGCCGGACAGCGCAATCACCCTTTGCCACACCGCATCCGCTGGCATCATCTTCCATTCATGGCGGAATTGGTTGTCCACCGCATGGAGGCTGTCGCACCAGGAGCAGCGGTAATCACACCCGCCGGTTCTGATGAAGACGGTTGGCAAACCGATAAGCACGCCCTCGCCCTGGATCGTCGGCCCAAATATCTCGCTGACCCGGATCGCGGGCTGCGTGTCCGTCACGGCCGGTACTCCGCCCAGGTTTTCGGGGTTTCGCTCACCCTCACGGCGGCGGTTTCCGGCAGCCGTGCCTTGCACCATTCATAGAAATGCCTGGCCAAATATTCCGCTGTGACCTGCTCATGTGCCAGCACGTCGTTGAGGTGCCGGTGGTCAAAGCGCTCATCGATATAGCGTTTGAGCGGCGCGAGATCGTGATAATCGCGAACGAAGCCGTGCGCGTCCAGCTCCTTGGCCGAAAGCTCCACTTCGACGATGTAGTTATGCCCGTGCAGGCGCGCGCACTGGTGTTCAGGTGGCAAAAAGGTGAGCTGATGCGAGGCCGAGAAGTGGAATTCCTTGGTGATGCGGAACATCAGGCGCTCCTCCTCCGCAGCGCCTCAAGCCAGAAATCGGTGTCCTCATAGTCGGTTGGATCGGCGTGCTGCGCGAGATGAAACGCCTCGCGCCGTTCGACGCAGGTCCCGCACCGTCCGCAGTGACGCTCGCCGCCCTTGTAGCAGGACCAGGTCTGCGCAAAAGGGGTTGCGTGTCTTGCTCCATCGCCGACGATGTCGGCCTTGGTGAGGTTCACATAAGGCGTATAAAGGCGGATCTGCGGGTCGCCGTCGAGCGCTCGGTCCTGCATCGTCTGGAAAGCTTCGATGAAGGGGGACGGCAATCTGGATAGATGAAATGGTCCCCGCCGTGAGCGGCCATCCCCACAGCTTCGACCTGGTGCGCTGCGGCGAGACCGAAGGCGATTGCCAGCATGATGGCGTTCCGGTTCGGCACCACCGTGATCTTCATGGTGTCTTCGGCATAGTGGCCGTCCGGCACGTCGACACTGTCGGTCAGCGCCGAGCCGCGAAGGCCGCGGCCGATTTGGCGGATGTCGATGATCTGATGCGCAATGTTCAGTCGCTCCGCGCACAGAGCGGCGAATCGCAATTCTTTCCTGTGCCGCTGGCCGTAGTCGAAGGACAGCAGCCCGGCGAGATCGTGCTCCGCTGCCACTTTGTGGGCAAGGGAAACGGAATCCAATCCGCCGGAGCAGATGACGAGAGTCTTCATAATGGTATCCTTGTTTTGACCGGGTAAGGCTGCGACCGGAGATTTCTCTGCGCTCCCCTAGCCCAGCCTGTCCACTTTGTGAACCCTGCGGGAGTGTGAAGCGCTGACGTGCCGGAGTGCGGCAGGGTCGCGACTGCGGGACTGAACCTCTTCAGGCGGATGTTCAAACCCGGGCATATGCTCAGAAGGACAGATGCGAAGCGGACCTCGCGACATGGCTGGGGTAGAAGCTGCCTTGCTAAAGATCTGCGTTGAAGAGCGGAGGCTGCAGAGGCCACGCGCTGCCTGGCAGGGCAATGAGGAAAAGTGAGCCTAGTGCAGAGGTCTAAGTTTAGGGGTCGTCGTGCCCCCGCTTCAGCATCAGTCCGAATCGGACACCACGGTGGCTGGGCGGCAGAACCCTGCTAAGGCGGTCGTCAGCCGACATCTGTGAACAAGCCGTCTGCGTCGTTGCAATCACCCCTCTGTTACGCGCAATTGCCGACATGGCCTCGGATGAACTGGATTGGGCGATTTTCCAGATGGCGGTCGAAAGCGTCCGCTCACTCTCGCTAAGCTTCAACGAAAGAGCCGCGGAAATAGCGGCGAGGAGCCAGGGTACCTTGGTTTTCGACGTGCGGGTCGACGGTGACCCGGAGGTGCAGCGCATCGCAGCCATCCGCTATCAAAGCGAACGGACTGGCCTGGTCGCGTTGGACAGACAAGGCCTTGTTACCCAGTATTGCATGGTGAATGGCACTTTCTCAGATCTGATGGCACCGTTGGAGAACTGGACCCGCATGCCGCTGTCCGTGCAGGCCAAGATCGATGTTACCGCCCATGCCGGTCTGTTCCTCGGCGCCTTACGAAATGCCGGTCATATGCTTGGCAGTTAGCGTGACCGGAATGCATGTGTGATTTTGCATCCGCCCGGGGCCGGCCCGCGAGCAACTGTCTACCGAGCTTCTCCAGGGCGGATGTCTCACAGCCAGGGAGACCGCGACCATCTGCTGCTCGCGTCCGTGACCTCCCAGGTAGCCGACCGGGGAACGACTCTTCTACTGATCAGGCAGCGTCCAATATGTCCGGCTCCGGCTCAAGAATTCCGGCGGGTAGCGACAACGATTTGGCGATCCGGTCCCGATAACCCTTGTTGTATCTCAGGCCGGACTCAATGTTGAGGATTTCCTCAGCGGCAAGCCCGCATGCCACTGCCAGGTCCTCGACGGAATATCCAAGGTGCTCACGATAAGCACGGATGATGTGGGTCCCCGCCGACATGGCCGTCAACACCGGCTCGGGAATGCGTGATTCTTTCATAAACACCTCAAAACAAGAGCAAAGACGCCTGGCACCTCGGGAGAGTTCCTCTGGACCCGGATAGTCAAATAAACTGACGCCAATTCAGCCTGGTGCATGGGGCACATTAGACCGGCGGCTGGAGGCGGTATATGGTGGTTCGACTGGGTCCCATCAAGTCGGCCTGCCGTAAGATGGTCTGATCGGCTGTACGACCCTGCGCAATCCGGGGCTGATCATCGCCGACGTTCTTGAGCAGGAATTCGGCGTTTGCTCAACCCTGGGATCGGTGGTCGTTCAAGCTTCCTTGCCATGTCGAAGCGGCGGCCCGGGCCTGGGGCAAGGGTGACGAGAGTAGGCCGAGTAACCCCGAGCTGATCGCCGCCACAGATCACGGAGCACCACGGCGCCGAGGCCGATCTCACCGCGACGGCCTATCCATACCATGGATGACCATCATCCAAACAATCACTTTGGCCAGCCATTGCCGAATGCGCTACTCGGCCCGTCGCATAGACCTCCCGAAGGCAAGGATGAGAATTGGCCACTTTCACAATCGTCATCCCATTTTACCAGAAAGAAGCGGGCATTCTTCGCCGGTCGTTACAGAGCGTATTTGAGCAGACTTATAAAGACTTTGAGGTTCTGGTCATCGACGATGAGTCCCCTCTTCCGGCTGATGTCGAGCTGGAAGCGCTTGACGCCGATCAGAGATCGCGGATCACGGTCATAAGGCAGGCCAACGCCGGCCCCGGTGGCGCTCGCAACACCGGGCTTGAGAACGTTTCTCCTTCGACGCGTTTCGTCGCTTTCCTCGATTCAGACGACACGTGGCTTCCACATCATCTGTACAATGCATTTGAGAGCATGTTGTGCTTCGGAGGGGACTGCTACTGGGCTTCAATTCAGGCGAGCGAAGAGTTCTATTACCACCTCGCAATATCCGAACTCGTCGAGGCCGAAGGGGTGATTCGATTGCGGGAGGAGCCGCTTGTCATCGAAGTTCCTGACCTTGCGAGCGCAATGCTGAAGGACTGGAGCTTTCTCCATCTATCGGGAATGATCATCGGCCGCACCATCTTCAAAAAAATCCGTTTCGACGCCACTCTTCGTCGCGCCGCAGAGGACGTGCTTTTCTTCTGCGATACCGTTCTCGCCTCTCGGCGCAGCCTGCTCTGCGGTGATCCGGGTGTCGTGCGTGGCTTGGGCGTTAATATCTTTCACAGCATCGACGGCACATCGCGCCACTTCCTGCAGCAGCAATTCAACACCTGGGCAGCGCTCGACGCGCTCGAAGCTTGTTTTGCTCGAAGGCCAGAGGAAGTTGAGTCGATCGCCAACTCCAAAGGCAGAGCGCGTCGCCAGGCGCTGTGGAGCCAAGCCGGGCTTCTTCGCCGCGGCAAAGTGCCAAACCTCGGCCTACTCGCGCGTTGGGCGTGGCGTGACCCTGAGTTGCTACTGACACTGAGGGAACTCGGGACAGCTAAGTTTGCGGTGGCGAAATGACTCCATATCACTGGGAATCGAGCCACGGCAATTTTGGCGATGACCTCAATCTCTGGCTATGGGACTTTCTGCTGCCTGGATTCCGGGAGGTGCACCAACAAACCATGCTCGTGGGCGTCGGCACCGTCCTCAACTCCATCCTTCTCCCACGCGGTGTGCACAAGCTGGTTGTGGGAAGCGGTTGCGGATACGGCATACCGCCCGATGTCAGCAACAACCGGGAATGGGACCTGCGCTGTGTGCGAGGTCCGAAAACAGCCGAGCGGCTCGGGCTTGCTGTCGAACGGGGTATCGTTGATCCAGCCGTCATGCTTGCCGAGATGCCGGAATTCCAGCAGCTGCCTAAACTATACAAGAAGACCTTCATTCCACACTGGGAATCCGCCGAACTCGGCATGTGGCGAGCCGTCTGCGAGATGGCCGGACTCACCTATCTGGATCCGCGCGGTGACGCAAAGGCGGTCATCCGCCATATCGCGCAATCGGAGCTAATCATCGCGGAATCGATGCACGGCGCGATTATCGCCGATGCCTTTCGAGTTCCCTGGATCGCGGTAGCCACATCGGCCTCCATCAATGACTTCAAATGGAACGACTGGGCGATGAGTGTCGGCGCGACGTACAAGCCCCACCTCATGCCCGTGTCCTCGCGGGGGAAGCCTCGGCGAAAGGGAAGCGCTTTTGGGGTGTCACATTCACTGGCAGCCTTCCGAAACCAGTGATCGTTGGCCCGGCCCCAGGGCCCACGCTGCCGGGAAGGCCCCAGTCCTTGCTTCGGTCGAAGATCAAAACATTCTTGGCGGCACCCTCGGCAGCAGGTCTGTTCAAAGCGAGCCGCCGGGAACCGCAGCTTAGTCCCGATGGCTCGCTTGACGGCTTGAAAGGTCGCTTGGGTGAGGTTCTGAACGGAATCCGCAAAGACTATCTTTAAGCAACGGGACTCTCCAGCAAATGTTGAAAATCAGCGTGGCGTGCTGCTCGCCAGACGAGGTCGCTCGATTGAACAGACCCGCGATGACAGAAACTGGGCGAGCACTGAATCGGGCCGAAAATTCTGGAACTCGGTGGTGGTGAGACTTGGCGAGAATGGTGCGTTGGGCAGTTCCCACGGACCTTAGCCAAAGACGTCACGGTCTTGTGGCGCGAGGAAGCTTTGACCGTATCCACGGCGAGACAGGCGCGGTGCGGAGCAGTTGCGCAGTAGAGGACACCGATAGAATGGGGCTGCAGCCGGGAGTTCTGGATTTGCCAGTTGGGGTCAGCCATGAGCATCGCTGACCGGCTGGTAGCGGGAAGTCTCTGGGTCACTCTCTCAAGAATAATCGTCAACGGGCTCTCAATGCTCGGCACCATTATCCTGGCCAGGTATCTCTTGCCTTCAGACTTTGGCGTAGTGGCACTGGCGACGACAATGTTGGCCGTCGTGACCTCGATCACCGATCTTTCCCTGAGTGAAGCGCTCATCCGTCATGAAGACCCGGGAGAATCCCATTTCAGCGCCGCATGGACATTGGGTGCGACGCGGGGCCTGATCCTGTGCATCTTCTTCGCCGCCTTCGCCTATCCTGCGTCCCTCATGTATAACGAGCCGCGCCTGTTCGGCGTGCTACTCGCTTTGAGCCTCAGTCTTGCTATGAGCGGACTGGTGAACCCGCGAAAAATCATTCTTCAGCGCAAGCTGATTTTCAGACAAGAGTTCGTATTGAATGTGGCCCAGAAGGTGGCCGGATTCGTAGCTGCGATCGGCGTGGTGGTCATCTACCAGAGTTACTGGGCGCTTGTGGTCGGCACTTTGGTGATGCAGGCGACAAATGTCGTGACGTCGTATCTGGTCATGCCATTCCGTCCCCGCGTAACTTTCTCCCATATGCGAGAGTTCTTTTCGTTTTCGGCCTGGATTACTGCCGGACAGATCGTCAATACGCTCAATTGGCGTTTCGACTACCTGCTCATAGGAAAGCTGTTAGACAGGTCTGCGATCGGCTATTATTCGCTGGGTGGGCAGCTCGCCATGATGGCCACCCGTGAAGCCACTGCGCCACTGACTGCAACCATCTATCCGGCTTTCGCCAATGTGCGCCATGATGCTCAGCGTCTGGCGGCAGCCTATTCGCGAACGCAGGCCCTGCTGACGGCGGCTGCCTTGCCTGCCGGCATAGGGATGGCTGTCATAGCAGATCCCCTCGTGAGACTGGTGCTCGGCGAAAAATGGCTTCCCGCTATTTTCATCATCCAGGCGCTCGCGTCAGTTTATGCCCTGCAGACATTGGGTTCTCTCAATCAGCCTCTTGGCATGGCGCTAGGGCAGACCCGCACGCTGTTCGTTCGTGATACCCAGATGCTTCTTGTCCGAATTCCGGTGATTACGATTGGTTTGGTGTGCTGGGGGCTTCCGGGGCTGATATTCGCCCGGGTGCTCACCGGTCTCTTCAGCGCTGTGGTCAACATGGTCGTGGTGGAGCGGCTCATCAATGTCTCGGTCAGGGCTCAATTGTTGGCAAATTTCAGGGCGCTCGCCAGCTCGGCCGTTCTGGCCGCGGGCGTCACGCTCGCCGATCATTACATCGGAGTTGAGACCACGCAGGCCGGGTTGGTTATCCAACTCGCCGTCCTCATCTGCCTCGGCGGCATTCTCTATTGCGGCTTCAGTCTCTTTCTCTGGATCGTTATGGGCCGTCCGGATGGCCCGGAAACCGAAGTGAGAAAGCTCGCTTTCAAGGTGCTGTCCAAAGTCAGCTACGCGTGATCTCCAGCTCGTTTGAATTCAAAAGAGAGGTACGATGCCAGGTGCTCAGGAACTAGAACTCATCGCTGCGCTGCAGGACATGACGCACGATTGCCTAAAGATGTTCGTCAAGCCCGATGAGCCGATAGCGATACTGGATTTTCCCGACATCAAGAACTGTGGGGACTCGGCGATATGGCTGGGAGAGATTGCCTATTTGAGGGATCGTTACGCGAAGCGGCCTTCATATGTTTGCACGACGGATGATTTTTCCCGTGATGAACTCAAGGAAAGCGCCCCGAGTGGTCCCATATTCATTCATGGGGGCGGCAATTTCGGGGACTTGTGGGTGTCTCACCAGGACTTCCGGGAGCATATAATGCAGTTGTTTCCCGACCGGCAGATCGTCCAGTTTCCGCAATCGATCCATTACAGGTCTGCGGAACGGCTTGAGCAAAGCAGACGCGCCATCGGCAGACATAAGAACTTCGTGCTGCTGGTGCGCGACGAGGAATCCCTTCTGTTCGCCCAGGAAAACTTTGATTGCGAGGTGTATCTCTGCCCGGACATGGCTTTTTGCATCGGCAGCGTGCTGCCTGATGCGCCCCGCTTCCCGGTGCTAGCGATGCTTCGCCAGGACAAAGAGCAGGTCGGAGCGGTCGATTTTTCTGCCTATCCCCATATCCCAAAGGAGGACTGGATCACCGAGCACCGCTCGAAGGTGCGCGTTGCAAAGGCGCTCGGTGCGGCATCTGCGTTTCTGCACCTCAGCCCCTCCGAAATGCGGCTGCGTAAACTGAATGCTGCGGCCAACAACCGCTTCCGACGCGGCATCCGGCAGATTTCCCGTGGCAAAGCCATCCTTACGGACCGGCTGCATGTGCATATCTGTTCGATTCTCATCGGACGCCCCCACGCGGTGCTGGACAACAACTACGGAAAAATTCGCCGGTTCATGAATGCTTTTTCCGGCGGTACCGATCTATCCTACAAGGCAACTTCGATCGACGACGGCATCAGATGGGCAAGAGAACAGGCGATTGGCGCAGTCAGCGACTGGAGACTGTCATGACTGCTGTCACGTTCATTGTCCCTGTCAGGCACCAGGATAACGCGCGTGATTGGAGCCTCCTGAAGAGGAACCTCGCCCAAACAGTCACATCCATCGCTAATCAAACCAACCCCGATTGGCGAGGGATAGTCGTTGCCAATGAAGGGGCCGATCTTCCTGTGCTACCCGATAAGTTTTCGGTGGTCTGGGTAAGCTTTCCACCGAACGACACTCATGAGCGAGGCAAGGCGACTGAGAATGATTTTCTGGATTCATTCCGCGCCGACAAAGGTCGCCGTGTCCTTGCCGGCATGCTCAATGCCGGTGGCAGCCGCTTCTTCATGGTCGTTGATGACGACGATTTTGTAAGTGCTCGCATCGTCCAGTATGCTTCGGAGCATCGGAACGAAAACGGCTGGACGATTGACAAGGGCTACCTCTGGGATGATGGCGGCAGTCTTCTGCTCTGTCGCGACCAGTTCAGCCACTATTGCGGCACGTCGCTGATCATTCGTTCGGATCTGTACGGGCTGCCGGCAAAGATGGAAGACGCTTCCATCGAATGGATCAAAGACATGCTTGGCAGCCACGTCCGCATAGCACCAGCTCTGGCCAAGCGCGGAACTCCCTTAAATTGCCTACCGTTCCGGGGCGCTGTATACCGTGTTGCACATAAGGGGTCGCACAGTAAGACTCCGAGCCTGATCCAGATGTATTTTGCAAACAGAAGCGCTCTGAAGCGCCCCATCCGTATGGCGAGGAACCTTGTCGGGTTGCGTATTTTGTCAGCTCAGCACAGAAAAGAGTTCTTCGGACGTACATAATAGGTTGGTGATTGTAAATTCTTAGCCAGGATGTTTACGCAATATGGGCGTGCGGCCGTGCTCTCCGCCCCTTTCTTGATTTTTGACACTCCTGTTGATGGGCTGGCTTGAATTGGCAGCCCGCTACTGAGTCCCCCAGATAATAGAGAGATTGCCTCGCCACAGGTGAGGGAGCAATTCAAGAAGATGTTGGCCACCGCTTCAGAGATGGAGCGGCGCACATGACCGGATCGTCTACTTTCCAGCTATCTGACATCCGCAGGCGGGCTAGGCATTGGCATTCGAAGGCCCAAGGTCTGCTGGGTCGCGCCGGCTGCTCCCGGAAAAATGTCTGCAAGCTGAAGCCATACCTCAGCAGCCAGGCCGAACGGCTCTTTCAGCGTTTGGCTTGGCATTTGCGCTTAGACGTCCAAGCCAATGGGGATCCGTTTTGTATCTACGGTGTGGATGAGCTCCATGCAAAGAATCAATTTGTCGATCTTGCCCGACGCGACATAAGCGACAGCACTGCGGTGCATTGGCCCGGTATCGCTGCTTCAATCGCTCTGAGGCACGAAGCGTTTAAGGCGGGCAACGGCACGCGCCGGCGTCTCAGGCGGCATCGAAGAGTTCAATCGAGCGGCGTCGGCGTTCAAGGACGCCGCGACGTCATCAGACAAGTCGTTGGGAAGGTCGTTTCACGAGAGTGCCGTCCTTTGCCCAAAATGGAGAAGCCGTTGAAGCTTGCAGGTAAAACCGTTGTCGTAACCGGCGTCTGCTCCGGGGTCGGCGCCGAAGTCGCCCGTCTCGCCCGGTGCGAAGGCGCGCGCCTCATTGGCGTCGATCTGGGTGATCCCGTGGTCAGGCTGGACGAGTTCCTCCGCATCGATCAGGGTTTGCCCGAAGAAATTGATGCAGCGCTTACCCAGTTCCCCGAACGCATCGACGGCCTTGTGAATGCCGCGGGCGTCTCAGGTACGCTGGATCGAGACATTGTCGCACGTGTGAATTATCTCGGGATTCGGCATCTGTCACATGCACTTGCCTGTCGAATGCCTGAGGGCTCTTCGATCGTGAATTTCGCCTGCCTCCTGGATCCCGAATGGCCCAAGCGGCTTGATCTGCACAAGGAACTTGCCGTCACTCAGAGCTTTACAGATGGACTCGCTTGGCTAGCCGCCAACCCGGTGCCACAGGACACCTGCTATCGGTATTTCAGGGAGGCCGTGATGGTTTGGTCGGCCACGGCGAGCGTGGACCTCTATTGGCGGCGGGGCGTACGCATGAACACGGTGGCGCCCGAACCTGACTTGACCATTCTGGGCGATTTCTTCACCACCCGCGGCCGAAAACCCGTAGAGGGGGACGTTGGCCGTTTTGTCGGGCCGATCGCTCCAGTCGAAGGTGTTGGACCTGTCGTCTTTCTCCTGTCGGATGAGTCGTGCTTTCTCCATGGTGCCAATGTGACAATCGGTTAGCCTAGCTGGTGCTTAGACCGGAGACTTAGTTGACGCTTTGTATTGGACATGTGGCAGAGAACTGCCCATCAGCGCTGTATATAGCCGCCCAACGCCGAGCGGCCGCTTTGGATGGCGCCACCACATCTTCATCAACAGCCCGAACAGCGCCGTCGCAAGCAGCTGATCCGGGATGCTCTGGCCCAGGTGCCGGCCAATATTGAGACGACACCGTCTATAAACACCACGGCCTTGGGGTGGATGGGCAGCTTCTCGCGCCGCACACAAACGGCACCGCCAGCCCCTCAGCGATCAGAACGTCACCCACATCTTGGCCGTTTGCAAAGAGAGACCCGCAGCTTCGACCATAGTTACAGCGATCTGTGCCCTCAGAGCCCTGGGGGCACGAGCAAGGGATCATTTGCAGTTCGAGCTTTGCGGAAGCGACCAACTCCGTTAGTCGTGCCTTAGCTCGTCGCCCGAGGTCTGCTTCAACCGCGCACCTCGGCTCGATGCTTTCAGGTGCATTGAAGCCGACCAGCCGGGTTCCTTTTGCCCTGCCGCCGAGCCGGATGGTATCTCCGTCCGTTATGGTGAACTGTGTCCTGTCAATCGGGACTCTGTCCCCCACGCCTGACCTCGCGAAGGATGGCATGGCCGGCCAAGTGACCTGCTCGCCGTTTATAACGAACGAGTAGATCAGGGACCCGACGAACAGTGCCAGAGCAATCCCGAACGCTCTGGCGAACCTAGCTGTCAAATACTGGATTTCGCGTGTGACTGGGGCTGACCAGCGGCTCTTCCGCCAGCGGGGCGATGGGGCTTTGTTGGAGCGCGGCGGTGCACAGGCAATTGGCGTTGCGGCGCCTATGATCTCGTAGAGCTTTGCCCACTGCTTCGCGCTCAGCCGCGTGTGCGGGCCGTGCTTTGCCAGGCGGTCGCGCATGTCGAGGAGGAATCGGCGCTGCCATTGGCTATGATGGCCGCGAGCAAGCGCTGCCTCAATTCGGAACTTCAGGTCGTCCTCAGGCACCATTCCGCTGCCCCACTCCCCACTCACATTACTGGGCAGCCGGCTGGCTGTGAATAGGGGGGCCAAAGCTCGGCGAAAGCAATACGCCTGGAGAGCCAATGGGAATATCCGTCGAAAGACTGAGAGCCCAACTTCAAGGCTCCCCTCTCGGTTTTCAGTTCTTCCATGGTTTGACCGCAGGCACAGGTACCTGAACCCTTTGTACCGCAAGCCTTAGCGGAGCGAAGCATCCCCTGCTCCTTGGCAGCCTCCTCGAATGCGTCGTGTGAATTTCCGGGTGACGCTCGATCCTCGGCACGTCGTTAGCCGGAATTTCGACTGCAGGCGCCAGTAGGCGCAACAATTCTTCGCCGTCGAAATTACTTCCCACAGTGGTCCATTTCTCAAGAAGGTAGCCGCTGAGAGGCCCACTGTCGTTCCCTCCGGCCGTGGGCTGCTTTCGTTCCGGCAACGTCTACTGGGAGTTACCGCTTTAGCTAAGCCCAATGTGCGAGAGGCCGGAAGACCAATAGAGCGCCATCAGGCGAAGCCCCCGTTTCTATTCAGCCCTTGATGATCAGCTCGGAACCTTCCCTCCTCTATAGCAGCCAGTCTGAAGCACTTTCCTGCGGTCTGTGGCGTAGCATTATCGGCCAGAGCAGCCGCACACACGCGCACCGCTTGTTTCCATTCCGGGCCACGCTTGGTCCACTGCAGGAGATGCTCAGAGGCGGCCTCGACGTTGTTGACGTTGTAGGTCATGCCGGGGCATTCGCCGCTGACAGGGACCGGAGGGTTGAACCAATGGGTGGCCATCAGATGAACCTCCTTGCGACAGCCGACGCTTGAGGTCCTCGACATTCAGTATGTCCACCAGATCGTCGGCATACTCCATGTCGAGACCTGTGGCCGGCCAACCATCAGGTTCAGCCGGCTGCCCGGTGAACACATCGAATACCGTCCAGGTCCCGTCTGGGTCTCGCTTCAGGTCGTACTTCTGCTGTGCCATGCAGGGCTAATTTAGGAGATCGGAATGTTTGGTGCAAATTTCTGAGCGAGGGATCGTGTGACTGGGGCACAGTGACAAAAAAGCCCCCTACAGATCGGAGAGCAGCATTCCTTCCTCCTTGGCAGCCTCAACGAAAGCCTTTCGGACCTCGTGTGGCGGAACCTTGCCGTCAATGGCGCCTAAGCAGGCATCCGCCGCCAAATACCATTTGGGGCCTCTTTTGGTCCATTGAAGGAGTTGTTCCCGGGCCGCCTGAACGTGGCTGATGTCGTGCCGGACGTCACCCTGACTGGGGGCTTTGACGGTTACCGGGGCATGGAACCATCCGAGGAGCATCAGGGTTCGCAGTCGAAGTCAATGAACACACCCCACTTAGGGGCAACATCAACGATCATCTCGACCAGCTGGGACTCGGTCTCCGAAAGATGCGGGCCGCGTTCCCGCACGGTTGCAATGGTAGCCGTTAGGGACACCATGTCCCCGACTTGAAAGCCCTCTAGGACCTCGCGAACCAGTTCCCTCGCCGTGCGCTGTGCAGCAGACGCTTGCGTATCCATCCCACCCTCCAGAGAGACAGAAGCTAACCGACTATTCTCCCTCGCAATTTCTTGAAAAATCAAGTGTCGGAAACGTACAGAAGAAGGGCGATGTCTGCTCGCCGTCGGCAGGTGCCCTCAGACGAACCGACCTTGGGAAAGCCTGCCTTTCAGGTGTGTGGCATTCAGGAGCATCACCAAGTCCGTCGCGTAAGTGATCTCCAGGCCGACCGCTTTGTGGCCTTCGGGTTCAGCGGGTTTCCCGGTGTGTCTGTCGACCACCGTCCACCCCTTGGGATCTCTCTTCAGCTCGTACCTCGGGTTCATAGGACCATTCGTCGTATCTGCGTTTCAGTTCGTCGAGCAGGAAACGATGCTCCCGGGGAAGATCGTCGTCTACCTGCAATCCCAGCAACCGCCTAAGGTAGCGGCGGAACGTCTCGGTCTTGATCCACTGACGAATAAAGGCGGGCTATCGCTGCTGCCGGGCTTTGTCAGGTTTTTCCACAGTCGCCTGCATGAGTGGCTGAGAGCCGAACTTCCGGGTTTCCTACTGGTTCCCTGTCGGGTTACAAGGAAACTAAGGCAGCTCCTTCTTGGGAAGGACAGCCTGCAGCAGCTGCTTGCCGCGAAGGCCAGCTTTGTAATGGTAGATCAGCGCCTCAGCCGCCGCTTGGCCTTGATCGCTCTGGCGGGCGATCCTACGGTGTGCGCAGATTTGATGGAACACTTCCTGGAGAAGGGACAGCTCCTCAGGTTCAAAGATACCGCTGTCTGCGAGGCGTCTTGTTGGCATGTGACCCCCTGCGCTTAAAGGGATCATGCGTGGTATCAGGCGAATGAAACGCGTCCAAGGCTCCGCTCTATGTGGTCGGAATCTTCGGTAAAATCTCTGAGCGAGGGATCGAATAACAAGCACGTGGCCCGCCCTCCGTGCCTCCTCCTCGTCGTCACGCAATGGCGAGCTGCTTCGCTTCACGTAGGAACCAAACCGTACGCGGATTCCTTTTAGTGGCTCCGATGGAAAGGGAGTAAAGAATACCTTCATGGGGAGGCAGCGGTGGTTGCCAAGCATACAGACATCGCGCGGGCGGTCATTGAGGTCAGCTTCCGGTTGCGGCACCGCTCCTTGCTGGAACCGCCAGCTTTCGCCGCGATATGGACCATACCAGACGGACGATAGAGGCCTCACGTGAGCTCCTGAAACGTCTTCGCCAACGGCAGTGCGATGACGCCGTACAAGGGTGGGAAGATATAGACCCGGATTCTGTTGCGGTCTCCGCGTTCGATGCCGACATTCTCCGCGCTGCGTTTCGAGATTTGGTCTTGGAGATAAGGCTGCCTGAGTCTCACTGGCGCGAATTGGCTAAGGGCCTGGTACGCGAATATACCGGGTGCGACCGGATCGAGGCTGGCTGTGTGGATTGGATCATCGGCAAGTAGGAGCCGTCTAACCCTTTTCGCTGACCCACCACCGCCCGCCAATCAGGCCATCGCGCTACCATGCTTCAGTGAATGGGCTAGCCCGGGTCAGCTCCGGGCAGACGAGTGGTCAGGACGAGCATCCTTAAGCGCATGCCGACAGGCCGAGAACCGGCTGCCATAATACAGGTCCGTTCAAACGTCCCCTCCAGCGGATGCGCATGAGGCTAGCCTGCGAAACCTCGAGAAAACCGGCAACCGCCTCCGTGTTGCCGATCACCTTGGGCTGCCCGATGCGCGCCAACGGCCAGGTTGCGAGACGCAGGATCCGTTCCATGCGGGTATCGGTCACTGTCACAATCCGAGTGAGTTCGTTCGCCAAGCCGAATTCGATCATGCCCGCGAAGAGCTCGTACGTTGCTTGGGCCAGCCCGCCAGCCTTGGGCGTTGATGCAGGAAGATCGAGTGCGAAACGACTGCTTTCCCAAATGCGGGCACTCGCTGGCGCCGTGGTCTCACCCAGCAGCCTCGGGAAGGTGTCGCGCAACATTGTCGGTCCCGTCGTCGGCAAAAAACGGACGCAACCGCAAATGCGCCAGTCGGATCCTTTGAGAAGGAGATAGACGGGGTTGAGGCCGTCGTATGCGTCCGTTTCCATTTCCTCTTGGGTCTGAACATCCCAATCCAGCCTTTCCTTGAAAACCCGATGCCTCAGTCCGTACATTTCGTTGAGCTCGCCTGAAAACTCGTCGTAGAGCTCAGGTGTAATTAGCTGCATCATTTGGCGCCTCCGTGCGGAATGTGTTCCGGTCATCGAAGAGCAAAGCCCACGCTGATGCAGCCTGTAGACATTTACAGGTATCCGAAGAAAGGAATCAGGGTCTCGACTGACAGGAAGCAGCTAGCCGTGCTACGGCTTGGTTGATGGTTCGCACGCCCAGTTTTGCCTTAGCGTTTTCCAAATGGAAGGTTACTGTGCGCTTCGACACGCTGAGAATCTGGCTGATATCCCAAGCCGACTTTCCATCCGCCGCCCATTTCAAGCATTCGAATTTTCGCGGGGTCAGGATTACGCCATCCACCACGCAATCTTCGGCGAGATTGCGCCGGGCATAAATATGAAAGCTGATCGCGACCAGCTGCAATGCTTTTTCGTAACGTGTCAGTGACTGCAAGAGAGGCGGACGGGACTGGTCGGAAGCGAATGTCAGGGCAGCAAAGCGGCCGCGATGGTCGTGCATCGACATGGTCAGCCCGCAACGAATGCCAAATCGAGCTGCTTTTTCTAGAAGTTGTCGCTGTGAGGCCGGGAGATCTTGCCGAGGTCGGTCCACACCCCAAACAAAGGTGTCCCAGCCTTGAAGCCCGCGCAGGATGACCGGATCAAGGCTGTGATAGCGCATTTGCATATAGTGTGACGTCCAGGATGAAGGATAATTTGAAATCAAGCGCGGCTTCTGGCCGGAGGCCGACGGGTAACTGAAATAGGCGAAGAGCGGAAAGTCGAATGCGGCTGCGGCAGACGCCATTGCCTCACACAGATCGACAGCATCGACGCTTTCGGAGAGTTGCTCGAGGAAATCTTCAAATACGCGATGCATCTGCGCTTTGCATAACCTCCGTGCCCGTCGCTCGATTGCCAGGCGGAGACCTTGGTCTAAATGATTGGCGATCGATGCAACGTATGCGGGTTCGTCACTATAACCGCCGGTATCGCTCTGCTACTTTACTTAATGAGGCTGTTGTGCGGCGACTCAGCGCCGCGAGCGTCTAATTTGTTGCACCAATCGGTGACATTCCTATGTTGTCGATAAGCCGTATGTCGCCGAGCCATGCCGCGACAAGCAGGCGTGCCGGTCGGTCAAGGCTCGTCAGCGGTTGCAGATCTGCCTCGCCGCGAAGTTCCAGGTATTCGACTTCGCGATAGCCGGCAGCCAGAATTGCTGCGCGCGCTTCGGCAAGAGTGGGCAGGACAGCAGAACCGCGCGCAAGCCGGTCAGCCACCCCGAGCAAGACCGCTGCTAATGTTGGGGCAATGGCGCGCTGTGCTGGCGAGAGCCGAAGATTGCGCGAGGATAGTGCAAGACCATCGGCTTCGCGGACTGTCGGACAGGCCAGGATAGTGATTGGAATGTCCAGGTCCCGGACCACGCGCCTGACCAGCTGAAGCTGCTGAAAGTCCTTTTCGCCAAAAAAGGCGAAGTCAGCGCCGGTCTGCAGGAAGAGCTTGGCAACGACCGTCGCCACGCCGTCGAAATGGCCCGGCCGGAAGCCGCCGCACAGGCCCTCGCTGATACCGCATACCGAAATGGTCGTGGCGAAACCTGGCGGATACATCTCTTCTGCATCCGGCAGATAGAGCAAATGTGCGCCCAGCGGCGCAAGCTTTGCAGCATCTTCGTTTTCCGTGCGAGGATAGGCATCAAGGTCGGCGGCACTGTTGAATTGCTTGGGGTTGACGAACAGCGTCACGACTACCCGATCGGCCTTCTGAAGCGCGGCACGCACGAGACTCAGATGACCTTCATGCAAGGCGCCCATGGTCGGCACAAGGGCGATACTGGCGCCTGAGCGGCGCCATCGCGCCGCAACCGCGCGAAGTTCGGCAGCGGTTCGAACGATCGGCACGCTCATATGACGTCTCCGGCCTTCGCCTCGTTGGTGTAGAGATGTTCCGCCGCCGGAAAGCACCGTCTCCTGACGTCAGCGGCATAAGCCGCAATCGCTGCATCGGCCTGTTCGCCTAGTTCGGCGTAGCGCTTGACGAATTTCGGCCGGAAGGAGCTGAAAAGCCCGAGCATATCGTCGCTCACCAGAATCTGGCCGTCACAGGCGAGTGAGGCGCCGATGCCGATGGTTGGGACGGCGATCTCCGCAGTGATGCGCTTTGCGAGGGGCTCGGGCACTTTCTCCAGCACCACGGAGAAGGCGCCGGCCTCCGTAACCGCACTGGCATCGCGCCTGATGCGCTCGGCATCGTCTCCCCGCCCCTGGACGCGGTAGCCACCGAAAGTATTGACCGCCTGCGGCGTTAAACCGACATGGGCCATGACAGGGACCCCGCGGGCGCCGAGGAAGCGAATGGTCTCGGCCATCTTCTCACCGCCTTCGAGCTTCACAGCTGCACAACCGGTCTGCGCCATCAGGCACGCAGCGTTGCGGAAGGCCTGCTCGGGGCTCTCTTCATAGGAACCGAATGGCAAGTCTACGACCATCAATGATCGCACCAGACCGCGGCGCACCGCCTGGCCGTGCATGATCATCATATCGAGAGTGACGCCCAGCGTCGACGAGAGGCCGTGCAGTACCATGCCAACGCTGTCGCCAACGAGAACGATGTCGCAGTGTGGATCAACCAATCTGGCTATCGGCGTGGTGTATGCCGTCAGGCAGACGAGTGGAGTCTGGCCTTTCCGCGTTCGAATATCCGGCGGTGTCATCGCCTTTGTCTCACCAGTTGCGCTCAACCGACGCGTCCTTCCCTAGCGTTACCCGCCGCGGGTGTCGCGTTTGGCATATTTTTGTGCGAGTGCGAAGAGCTAAAAAAGACGTCCAGCTGTGCGGTGTTGACCTTTGTGCAGCAACGCTTAAATTCAATCGATTCAATCACTCTGAATTTGGGACCAACTTACTTTCGCGATCATGGACCATCAGGCAAAAGGAACCAGAAAAGTCAGAGCCGCGGTCAAGACCGACGAAGCAAAAGTGGACCTGATCGCCGTTGTTGTCGCCGTAAACGACAGTGAACCCTGTCTTCTCACCATCGGGAACGCGGACACCCTTCCGTCCGGACCATATGCGCTTGAGCATCGATCGCTGCAATCCGGTCTGAGGGGTTGGGTGGAGCAACAGACCGGCCACCCGCTGGGGTACATCGAGCAGCTCTACACCTTCGCCGATCGGGACCGCATAGGGGCCGAGCGCCAGGAACGCGCCATCTCAATCAGCTATCTGGCACTCACTCGGAAGGAACAGGCAACGGGCTCCGCTAATTGTGGGTGGCGGAGTTGGTACGAGTATTTTCCCTGGGAGGATCATCGCTCCGGCACGCCGGTCGTGCTCGATATTTTACGACCACGCCTGATTGAGTGGGCTGAGGGCGCGAGCGACGCCACTACGCGACGCGAACGCCGGCAGCGCGCCGCGATTGCCTTCGGTTTCGACGACCGCAATTGGAACGAGGAACTCACGCTTCAACGCTACGAGTTGCTCTACGAATCTGCCCTGATCGAAGAGGCTGGTGGCGGGCGGGACGTCGCGCCGGCGGTATCTGGCAAGGCAATGATCGCCGACCATCGAAGGATCCTGGCGACCGGCATTGCGCGGCTACGTTCAAAGATCAAGTACCGGCCGGTCGTATTCGAGCTCATGAGGCCGTCCTTCACGCTGCTTCAGCTGCAGCGGACCGTGGAGGCGCTCGCCGGGAGGCTCATCAACAAGCCGAACTTCCGAAGACTTGTTGAGCAGCAAGAGCTGGTCGAGGAAACCGGCGAGACCTCCCTCGAGACGGGCGGGCGGCCGGCGAAGCTCTATCGGTTCCGCCACGCCGTCCTCGACGACAGAGCTGTGGCCGGGACAAAATTGCCGCTCACGCGGGCTTGACATAGTTATAGTCAAGGTAGACATATTCCCCTTATTGTCAGATCGAATATAATCGGAGGCGCTGATGACTGGGGCGTTACCTACGGCTGCGTCCCTGTACGAGCGCGTCCGGCGGGTGATCCCGCCAGTCGAATGGCCGGCATTCTCCAACGACATTGAAGCCATCCTCGCGCTGAAGCGCGATCGCAATGCGGTCATCCTTGCGCACAACTACCAAACGCCGGAGATCTTCCATTGCGTGGCCGACATTGTCGGCGACAGCCTGGCACTGGCCCGCAAAGCGGCTACGGTTGAGGCGCAAATCATCGTGGTTGCCGGCGTGCATTTCATGGCCGAGACGGCCAAGCTGCTCAATCCGAACAAGATCGTCCTCATCCCAGACCTGGGCGCCGGTTGCTCGCTGGCCGATTCGATCACGGCACAAGACGTGCGGCTGATGCGGCAGCGCTATCCGGGGGTCCCGGTTGTCACCTACGTCAACACTTCGGCGGCTGTAAAAGCGGAGTCGGACATTTGCTGCACCTCGGGCAACGCCAGGGCGGTGGTGGAATCGCTCGGCGTGCCGCGTGTGATCATGGTGCCCGATGAATATCTGGCGAAAAACGTGGCGGCGGAAACGGAGGTGGAGATCATTGCCTGGAAGGGCCACTGCGAAGTGCATGAGCGCTTCACGGCGGCCGACATCCGGGAACTGCGCGATGCGCATCCAGGGGTCATCGTGCTCGCCCATCCCGAATGCCCGCCAGAGATTGTCGCAGAGGCGGAATTCTCCGGCTCGACTGCGGCCATGTTGGATTATGTCGAGCGGGAGAAACCGCCGCGCGTCGTCCTGCTAACGGAGTGTTCGATGAGCGACAATGTCGCGGTCGCGCATCCCGAGGTCGAGTTCGTGCGCCCCTGCAATCTCTGTCCGCACATGAAGCGCATCACGCTGGCTAACATTCGCGTCGCACTCGAGGAGAACCGGCATGAGGTTCGGATCGATCCCGGGATTGCAGGGCGCGCGCGCCGCTCGGTCGAGCGCATGCTTTCCATATGAGCCTCGATGTTCATGACATCGGCGGGGCGCCGGTCATCATCGGCGCTGGTGTGGCAGGCCTGATGACGGCGCTTCACCTGGCGCCGGAACCGGTTGTGCTTCTGTCCAATGCGGGGCTGGGAACCGGAGCCTGCAGCGAGCTCGCCCAAGGCGGTCTTGCGGCAAGTCTCGGCGGCGAGGACAGTCCCGAACTTCATCTTTGTGATACCCTCGCGGCCGGCGACGGCCTCTGCGACGAAACGACGGTGCGGCGAACGGTCCGAGCTGCACCCGAAGCGATCAGGACTCTAGAGCGGTTCGGTGTCGCATTCGATCGACGCGCTGACGGCGCGTTGCAGCTCGGGCTTGAGGCGGCGCACTCGCAGCGGCGGATCGTGCATGCGGCGGGCGATGCCACGGGTCGCGAGCTGGTCCGCGCGCTGATCGCCGCGGCGCGGCGCACAGCCTCCATCACTATCCTGGAAAACGTGGAGGCCCGCCGGCTTATCGTGGAAGACGGGGCGATTATCGCCGTGGTCGCGGCCGGGTGCGCGGGCGCAATCGCCTTGCCAACGCGCCGCGCGGTGCTGGCAACCGGCGGCATCGGCGGCTTGTTTAGCGATACGACAAACCCGCCTGGCTCATGTGGACAGGGGCTCGCGCTTGCCGCCTGTGCCGGGGCGGAGTTCGCCGACCTGGAATTCGTTCAGTTCCACCCGACCGCTCTCGAGAGTCCGCGGCGGCCGATGCCGCTGGTGAGCGAAGCGGTGCGCGGCGAGGGTGCTGTGCTCGTCGACGAGCAAGGAGAGCGTTTCCTCGCTGAAACCCCAGGGGGCGAGCTTGCGCCTCGCGACGTGGTTGCGCGCGCGGTTTGGCACCAGCTCGCTGTCGGACGCCGTGTGTTCCTTGACGCAAGGCAATGTCTGGGCCCCAGATTTGACAAGCGCTTTCCGGCGATCGCCGATTTGTGCCGCCAGGCCGGCATCGATCCCGCGACCGACCCGATCCCGGTGCGCCCGGCGGCACATTATCACATGGGCGGTGTTGCTGTAGACGCTGCTGGCCGCAGCTCCATCGAGGGATTGTGGGCATGCGGAGAGGTCGCTTGCACCGGTCTGCACGGCGCGAACCGACTCGCCAGCAACTCGCTTGTCGAAGCGGCGGTCACTGCGCGCTGGGTTGCTGAAAGCGTCGCCGACGCATCACACACCCGGCGACCGCGCGTGTGTTCCGCATTCGTGCCTCAACGGCCAGACGCCTCCGGCATCCGTCCAATCGTCTCCGCCGCGCTCGGCATCATCCGCGATGGCGAGACGCTACGCGACGGGGTGGCGACCCTGTTGCCGATTGCAGCTCACGACAGCGCTGCCTCCGACCCCGCCTTGGTCGCGCTGATGATCGCCATTGCGGCCCTGCGGCGCGAAGAGAGCCGCGGCTCGCACTATCGTTCCGACTTCGCCGGACGCGATGCAGATGCGCGCCAGTCACGGCTGACACTGCGCAGCGCAATACAGACCGCCGTCGCACTCAGCTGGCGGGCACCAATACGGAGCACCCTGACATGAATTCGTTCTCACCCCTCCCCTCAACCCTGATCGAGCCGATCGTGCGCGGTGCTCTTCTCGAAGACCTGGGCAGATGCGGCGATCTGACCAGCGACGCCGTGATCCCGCGTGATCGCACCGCCACGCTGGTGCTCAAGTCGCGACAGACGGGGATCGTTGCCGGGCTCGATCTGGCCGCCTTCGCCTTCATGCTCGTCGAACCTGCGATCGACATGCAAATCTGGCGCGCTGACGGCAGCGATGTCTCCGGGGGCGAGACTATCGCCATGCTGTGCGGACCGGCGCGAGGCCTGCTCACGGCCGAGCGCACGGCGCTCAATTTTCTGTGTCATCTGAGCGGCATTGCCACTGCCACGGCGGCCATGGTCGAAGCCGTGCATGGCCACAGGGCGAGGATCGTGTGCACGCGAAAGACGACGCCCGGCCTGCGCGCGCTGGAGAAATATGCGGTACGCGTCGGCGGCGGCGCCAATCACCGCTTCGGGCTCGACGATGCCGTGCTGATCAAGGACAACCATATCGCGATCGCCGGCGACATTCGCACGGCAATAGAGCGGGCGCGCGCCGCCGCAGGGCACATGGTGAAGATCGAGGTCGAGGTCGAGACCCTTGAGCAGCTCGATACAGCGCTCGCGCTGAGAGTAGACGCAGTGCTGCTCGACAATATGTCGGTTGAGGACCTTGCCCGCGCCGTGGCAATGGTCGGTGGCCGCGCCATCACCGAGGCTTCCGGTCGGGTGACGCCGAAAATGGCTCCGGCTATTGCTGCGACGGGTGTTGACCTCATCTCGGTCGGATGGCTGACACACAGCGCGCCCATTCTCGACATCGGCCTGGACATGCCGACTCGCGGGAACATCAGCACTCATTTGAACTAACGGGAGACACAATGAGGAGCAGCACGCTGGGGCTGCACGCGCAGACAAGAGGCTCGAAAGAGCACGTTTCATGCGGCTCACCCTTCAATACTTCCGGTGTCGCCCAGTATTGCGCTCACCGACGAGCCCATCGGAAGGGGCTCGCCACTGGAAGGACTCGTGAGTGCGCTCGCTGATCAGCAATAGAGGTTCTTTGACGATGATGACGGGAATGAATGAGGAGTGCGAATCGGACTTTGCCACGCAGTCGATGGAGGCAGCACTAGCCCGATGGAGCCGCAAAGAGGCCGAGGCTATATACGGCATGCCGTTCAACGATCTGCTCTTCCTGGCCCAGACCATCCATCGCCAGAACTTCGATCGCAACCGGGTGCAGCTGTCGCGGCTGCTCAGCATCAAGACCGGCGGGTGTCCGGAGGATTGCGGCTATTGCAGCCAGTCTGCGCATCACGAAACCGGCCTGAAGGCATCGAAGCTGATGGAGGTCAAACATGTCATCGAGGAGGCGACCAAGGCACGAGATGCTGGCGCAACCCGCTATTGCATGGGCGCTGCCTGGCGCAGTCCGAAGGAGCGCGACATGGACGCCGTGCTCGCTATGGTCGAAGGCGTGAAGGCGCTCGGCATGGAGACCTGCATGACGCTCGGCATGCTCGACCTCAGCCAGGCGCAGCGCCTGAAAGCGGCTGGTCTCGACTACTACAACCACAACATCGACACGTCCGCGCGCTATTATGGCAAGGTCGTTTCGACCAGGACCTTTGCCGACCGGCTGGAAACGCTTGGGCGCGTGCGCGAGGCTGGGATCAGGGTCTGCTGCGGCGGCATTGTCGGTATGGGAGAGGAAAAGGCCGATCGCATCGACATGCTGGTGACGCTGGCGAACCTGCCCGAGCCGCCGGAAAGCGTGCCGATCAACATGCTGATCCCCATCCCGGGGACGCCGCTTGCCGATGCCGAACCCATCGATCCGATCGATTTCATCCGCACCATTGCGCTCGCCCGCATCATGATGCCGAAGTCGGATGTAAGGCTCTCCGCTGGCAGGACGGCGATGAGTGACGAGACCCAGGCGCTGTGCTTCTTTGCCGGCGCCAACTCCATTTTTGTCGGCGATACGCTGCTGACTGCGGGCAATCCCGGGGAGGACAAGGATACTCGTCTATTTAGACGTCTGGGCATCGAACCGATGCAATGCGAGGCGAAATGAACGAGCCGCAGCTTGCCCGCTATCAAGCAACCTTGCAGGGTCTGGCGCGCAAGGACCGGTTGCGCGCACTGGCGCCGCGGGTCGGGTTCGACTTCTCGTCCAACGATTATCTCGGGCTTGCTGCCTCCAAGAGACTTGGCGATGCAGTCGCGGCGGCAATCAAACGGGGCACCCCTGTCGGCGCTACCGGATCGCGGCTTCTGCGCGGCAACGCGCCGGAGCATGAGGCGCTGGAGTCAGATGCTGCCGCGTTCTTCGGGGCCGAACGGGCGCTGTTCTTCGGCAGCGGCTACATCGCCAACTTCGCCCTCCTGAGCACCCTGGTGAAAAAGGGGGACCTCTTGATCCTCGATGAACTCGCGCATGCCAGCATGCATGAAGGCGCGCGGGCTGGACGCGCCGAGTTCAGGCTGGTGGCGCACAATGACATTGATGTTTTTGAGGACGCGATCAGGCGCTGGCGCGCCGAAGGCGGCATGGGCCGCATCTGGATCGGGGTCGAAAGCCTCTACAGCATGGATGGCGACTGCGCGCCGATGGAGAGCCTGGTCGAGCTTGCCGATCGGCACGAGGCCTTCATACTGGTCGACGAGGCACATGCCACCGGGGTCTGGGGAGCCGGGGGCCGCGGGCTGGCCGCGGCGTTCGAGGGCCGCGACAACATCATGGCTCTCCATACATGCGGCAAGGCACTCGGAGCATCGGGCGCGCTCGTTACCGGGCCGGGAGTGCTGTGCGACTATATTGTCAACCGCTGCCGGCCGTTTATCTACGCTACCGCACCATCGCCGCTGATGGCAGTGGCGGCGCGCGAAGCGCTCGCAATGCTTGTCGACGAGCCGATGCGCCGTGTTCAGTTGCACGAGCACGTTGCCTTCGCAAGCCGGCAACTGGCCGAGCATTGCGGAGCCAAGCCCAGCGGTTCGCAGATCCAGCCATTTGTCATTGGGGAGGTGACGCGCACCATGGCGATCGCGGCGGCTCTGCAGGCTCGCGGCTTCGACATACGCGGCATTCGTCCGCCGACGGTGCCGGAGGGTACCTCGCGGCTGCGCATTTCGCTGACGCTCAATGTCGGCAAGGCTGACATTTGCGCCATGGTCGAGACGCTTGCCGAAGTGTTGGCCACCACGGCATGAGCAAACGCATCGTCGTCACCGGAACAGATACCGGAATTGGCAAAACGGTTTTTGCCGCGGGGCTGGCAGGCCTGCTCGACGGCTTCTACTGGAAGCCGGTGCAATCAGGTCTCGATGAGGAGACCGACAGTGAGGTGGTCGAACGGCTCGCTGGCCTGCCATCTGGGCGCGTGCTGCCGGAGGCCTACCGCTTGAGGAGCCCGCTGTCGCCGCACCGTTCAGCCGAAATCGACGGTGTCTCGATCGAGGCTGCCGATCTTTCATTTCCGGTCCTGGCCACACCGCTGGTCATCGAAGGCGCTGGCGGACTGATGGTGCCGATCAACCGACAGACAAGATTCATTGACATCTTCGCCGAATGGCGGCTGCCGGTGATCCTGTGCGCCCGCACCGAGCTCGGCACGATAAACCACAGCCTGCTGTCGATCGAAGCCCTGCGGGCTCGCTCCATCCCGCTGATTGGCGTTGTCTTTATCGGTGAAGAGGCGACCGATACGCAAAGGACAATTACCGAATTGGGCGCGGTGCGTCAGCTCGGCAGACTGCCACACCTCGCTCCGCTCACGCGCGAAACTCTGCGAAAGGCGATGTTTGCTGGCTTCGACCTCGCCCAGATTCTCGGAGGCGAGTGATGTCGCGGTCGTGCGTTTGGCATCCATTCACCCAGCACGCGATCGAGCCACCGATGCCGTCCATTGTCCGCACGGAAGGAGCTTGGCTGCAGACGAATGAGGAACGTCATATCCTCGATGCAATCTCCTCCTGGTGGGTGGTCACTCACGGCCACTGCCATCCACCGATCATGGAAGCGATCCGGCGCGCGACCGAGATGCTTGACCAGGTGATCTTCGCCGGCCTCACCCATCAGCCGGCAGAGCAATTGGCCTCGGCGCTGATCGACATGGTGCCGTCAGGCCTCGACTGGGTCTTTTATTCCGACAGCGGCTCTACGTGCGTTGAAGTCGCGCTGAAGATGGCGCTCGGCTATTTCCGCAACATCGGCGCGCCGCGCTCGCGCATAGTCGCCATGGAACACAGCTATCATGGCGACACGATCGGCACGATGAGCGTCGGCGCCCGAGGCGTGTTCAATGCCGCCTATGAACCGCTATTGTTCGAGGTCGACACCATTCCTTTTCCGGCCGCGGGGCGCGAGCAGGAAACGCTGGACCGTTTCGAGGCCCTGTCTCGCGAGGGCCGCGCCGCCGCGCTGATCATCGAGCCGCTCGTGCTTGGCGCCGGCGGCATGCTGATGTATCCGGCCTGGGTTCTGACCGAATTGAAGAGGATCGCTGAGGCCTCCGGCACGCTCTTGATCGCCGACGAAGTGATGACCGGCTGGGGGCGCACCGGAACCATGTTCGCCTGCGAGCAGGCATCGATCTCACCGGACATATTGTGCACTTCGAAGGGCCTGACTGGCGGCGCCCTCCCGCTGGCGGCCACGCTCGCCAGCGATGCCATCTTCCAGGCCCACTATTCGGTGGATCGGAAGAAGACCTTTTTCCACTCAAGTTCCTACACCGCGAATCCGATCGCCTGCGCGGCCGCATTTGCAAATGTCGAGGTCTGGCGGAACGAGCCGGTCGCCGAGCGGATTGCGGCCATAAGCGCGAGACAGACCGCTGGCCTGCAACGCTTCCAAAACAATCCCTTCTTCGCCGAGAGCCGAGCGAACGGCACGATCCTAGCTCTTGATCTGCGCACCGGCTCGGCCGGATATCTGGCGGAGATCGGGCCGAAACTGCGCGCTTTTTTCCTCGAGCGTGGCATGCTGGTGCGCCCGCTCGGAAATGTCCTCTATCTTTTGCCGCCCTATTGCATCACCGGCGACGAACTGGACGGGCTCTATGACGCCATAGAGGAGGCCGGCGAACGCTTCGGTTCGCGATCATGAACCGGTCGTCGCGCATCGTCGGCTTCGGTCATCACGCGCCGGCGCGCAAGGTCGAGAACGCGGAAATCGAAGGTCGTCTCGGGCTCGAACCCGGCTGGATCGAGCGGCGCACCGGGATACGGTCGCGCTTCTGGGCAGCGGGCGAAGACACATTGTCGGGCCTTGCCGCGCGCGCCGGCGACATGGCGCTGGCGAATGCCGGTGTCGACCGTGACGATATCGGCCTGCTGTTGCTGGCGACGTCCACGCCCGACCATCTTCTGCCGCCGAGCGCGCCGCTGGTGGCCCACCGGCTGGGATTCGACCGCGCTGGTGCAGTTGACCTGACGGGCGCGTGCGCCGGCTTCATCTATGCCTTGATGTTGGCGGATGGGTTCACCCGCCTCCATGGCAAAGCGAGCTTGGTGATTGCCGCCAATATCCTCAGCCGCCGGATCAATCCGGCCGAGCGCGCAAGCGCGGTGCTGTTCGCAGATGCCGCCGGCGCGGTGGTGGTTGCCCCGTGCAAAGAGCCGGACCGAGGCATTCTCGGCGCGGCGCTGGCCTCGGACGGCTCGCGCTACGGGCTGATTCAGATTCCCGCCGGCGGAAGCAACACGCCGTTTCATGGCGAGCTGGACCTCGAGCAAACCCGGATGACCATCAGTGACGGGCGTGAAGTGTTCGCCAAGGCCGTGGAGATGATGACTGACTGCTCGAGAGGTGCGCTCACTGCCGCCCGAATGCTGCCGCAAGACATAGATTGTTTCGTGCCGCACCAGGCCAATGCTCGGATTTTCGATGCGGTCGGCAGGAATCTCGGCATAGCCGATGAAGCAATCGTCAAGACGATTGCCGATTACGGCAACTCTTCCGCCGCGACGATCCCGCTCTCGCTCTCGCTTTCGCATCGGGTGCAGCCGTTTCGGCCAGGCGAAAAGATTCTTCTTGCGGCGGCCGGTGCCGGTCTCAGCGGAGGCGCACTCGTCATAGGAATTTAGCCGTACGCGGTCATGCACAGGATCCGTCACCGATGACACGAACGAACGGGCGCACGAAAAAATGGTCGCCGGCAAGCTTCATGGGCGCTGGCGTGGT
Organism: Mesorhizobium sp. ORM8.1; assembly: GCF_053005525.2. NCBI lineage: Bacteria > Pseudomonadati > Pseudomonadota > Alphaproteobacteria > Hyphomicrobiales > Phyllobacteriaceae > Mesorhizobium > Mesorhizobium sp. ORM8.1. The sequence goes on from NZ_CM132600.1 coordinate 2,322,780, forward strand.
CAGGCCAGAGTGATCAAAGTTGCAGACGATTCTGTCGATCAGCACGATCGGCCATGCTGTCTTTCGCGGCTTGTCGGCGCCAGCATGGGAGAGCGGAGCCAACAGAGTTCATCACCCCTCCTCACCTCGACGGAGTCCTCCTGGTCGATAAGTCCGGCCCTTCTGGTCCATAGATCAATATTGTAGCGGCAGCACCGGCAGCCGAGAATTGAACAAGCGGCCCCTCGAAGGCATCAAATGATCATGCAGTCCGAAAACAATACCCATCTGCCTGCCTCAGCAACGCTCGCTCCCTTTCGAAACCCGGTGTTTCGCTCGATCTGGACTGCCACACAAATATCCAGCCTGGGCTGGCTCGTGCAGACGGTGGCCATCAGTTGGCTGATGGCCACTATTTCCGCTTCGGACCTGATGGTTGCGCTCGTGCAGGCTGCATCCACCTTGCCGGTGTTCCTCCTCTCAATCGTTGCCGGAGCCATTGCCGACAATTTCAGCCGCCGATGGGTGATGTTTGCGGGGCACTGCCTGATAGCATTGGCTTCAACGACGCTGATGATATCCGTGGGTCTGGGATTTGCCGGTCCATGGCTAATTCTCGCATTGGGTTTCCTGGCCGGCTGCGGCTTTGCCTTGAATGATCCGGCCTGGCATGCATCTGTTGGCGATATCCTTCACAAAAGGGACATCCCGGCCGCGGTCACCCTGATGTCCGTAGGATACAACATTGTACGCAGCGTTGGTCCGGCTTTGGGGGGCGTGGTCCTGGCGTTCTTTGGACCGCTTGCCGCTTTCGCCTTGGCAGCGCTGAGTGATCTGGCGCCGCTAACCGCGATATGGCGCACACGATGGAACGTTCTTACTTCCCCTCTCCCTCGTGAACGCATGACGATGGCAATTCATGACGGAGTCCGCTTCACTGTGATGTCCCTGGAGATCAGGGCAGCGATTGCCCGTGCAGCCCTTTTCGGCCTGGCAAGCATCTCCATCCTTGCATTGCTGCCTCTATTTGTCCGGGACCAGCTGAAGAGCGGCCCGATCATCTACGGCATCTTGCTGGCCGGCTTCGGGATGGGTGCTTTCATTGCGGGCATGAGCAATAGCTTTCTAAGGCGGATCACGTCTCAAAACAGGCTGGTGTCCTTCGCCTCCGTCGCTTGTGCGGCATGTTGCCTTTCGCTTGCACTCACATCATCGGTACCCGTGGCGGCCGTTTCGCTGGCACTTGGCGGCGCGGGTTGGCTCATCACCTGGACTGGGATCGACGTGTCGGTGCAACTGGCAAGCCCCAGATGGGTGGTCGGCCGCACACTGTCGATCTACTACGCCTTGAGCGCAGGCGGGATGGCGGCTGGCAGCTGGATCTGGGGTACTGTCGCACAGAACTACTCCTTAGGCTGGGCTTTGGAGGGCGCCGCAGGCGCTCTGTTGCTGGTTGCGGCTGCGGGAATGCTGTTTCCGGTCGGTCCATGGGAGGAAACGGATCAGGAAAGTTCGGATTTTCGCCCGCCGGAGCTGGCACTCGACTTGAAGCCCAGAAGTGGACCCATAGTGGTCAAGGTGGAGTATCGGATACCCGAAGAGAACATCGAGACCTTTCTGGGCTACATGCGCGCCAGGCGGCATGTTCAGAGCCGTGCCGGTGCGCGAAACTGGACACTGCAGCGAAATCTTCAAACGCCTTCGATTTGGACAGAGACATTCCGCACGCCGACCTGGATGGACTTTCTTCGCCTGAATCATCGGCTCACGGCAGCGGATAAGGAAATCGGTGATCATCTCCTGTCACTGCATGATGGGGAGGATCCTCCTCACACAGTGCTTTCCATTGAACGCACGACTGAGGCCGCGCGTACCCGTTCCCCAACACTCTTTTCTCGCCCTCCGAGGTGACGTGAGCACAAAAGCGATCGCATCGGGCATTGGGGTCTGGCCTCTGGCGCTTCTGGCGGGCCGAGAGACCTACTTTGCCGCAAAAGCTCCGGATTCCGCGCGGCCAACCAGAAGCTCGGCATACAGCAGTTCGCGTGTGAAACAGCATCGGCCACACGATCCCTGGCCCGAAACCCAGCAGTCATTCCCACTCCTGGGCAGTCTAAAATTGTGGCGGTGTCGCCAGGCCCTCGCGAGCCGGATTTCTTGGCATATCCGGTCTCGATCCCGGTCTCGAGGCGAAGCGCAGCGACTACGCATCAATTCGCTCGCGCGCTGCGACCATTCAGCCAAGTCCCGCGATGTGCTATGATTCGCTTTATGGCAAAGAAGGCGAAGCAGAAGGCAAAGCAGGCGATTGATGCGGCGTTAGAGGACGGGCTTAAAGCGGAGGCCGCCTACTATGCCCGCAAGGTCGGCATCACCAGAGACGAAGCCGCCAAGATCATCCGGGAAGCTCACGGGCCGAAGCTCTCGATAGTCAAGGACGCTGTGAAGGGCAGATAGCGAGGCAATGTTCTGCTTGTAGGAGTCGCGAACTGTAGGCCTTTCGGCTTCGATCAGCGCAATGATATCGCCTCTCTCCAAAGCTTGCCAGCCACTCCAGCGCCCGGGTCACGCGCAGCGAAGCATGGAAGCGCACGAAATTGTAGTACATGAAGTGCAGGGCAACGAATTGTCCTGAGCCTCGACCGACTTCGAGAACGGCGCTTTCAGGCGAAGCGCCGTAGAGCTTGATCAGCATAGCGAAGTCAACGTCTCCGCCGAATGCACCTTCAACATCCTCCAGATAGGCCGGTGACCGTCGCTGGTCAGCTGGACGCGATTGCCGAGGCGGCGCGAAGATCGTCCATGAAGCCCATCGCGTATTCACTGTGGCGCCCGCCGACAAGCCACGCTTGACAAGCTTGTGTCGGCACCAACGGCCGTCCAAGTCCAGGTGTAGCCAGCGCGTTGTGGAACACGGATTCGTCGCCGCTCTTTCGATGGAATTGATGGCCAGTGACGAGCGCTCTCGCGCGAAGCCCGTGCCCAGTGACCTCGCTTCCTCGCCGAGGTGAAACGTCTCATGTTGCACCGGTCGATTTCCGTACCCTTACCCTTTTGGGCAAACGTTCGGCGTCGAGGAGCAGGCCTTGTTCGTCGCGCTGGGCGTCGATGATTTTAGTCAGAGCCTCGTCAAAGCCCAGAACAAAAAAGGTCATGGCGTAAGCACCCATAGCGACTGTCGGCTCTCCTTTTTCGATCTTCAGATAGGTGCTCTTTGCGATGCCGAGTCGTTCCGCCATCATCATTACGGTGAGACTGCGCTTTTTACGGGCGAGCGCGATGTCGGCGCCCAGCTTGCCGAGCGCCCGCTTGACTCTGGGAGGCAATGTATCGGTCACCGTCGAGCGCATTCTTGTCTCATAAAAACGACCTTAACCCATTTTAGGCCGTTTATATAAGCCCGAAGCCGGATCTGTCGAGAGTTGGCCAGACTGTGTCCGCCCCCCAAGAGATATCGTCCTGTACCAGCCGCGCAAATCCCGTGAGCATGCATCACCCAATCCGCATTCGGATTGGGTGAACTGCGGACGGTCAACTTTGCCGCGAATGCGCATGTGCCGGTGCGAACCGAGCGGGCCATGCTTGGCTCGATTCCAGATTGCTCGCCGTGAGCGGGCACGCACGCTGTCGTGACCTTTCATAGCGAACAAAAGCTGTCGGCATGGAACCAAAGACGTCACGTTCCAAACATGGAAGTTGTCCCAACTTCAAGCAGCAGTGGCGAATTTAAATGTCGCGAGCCAGCTGGTCAGAATTGGCACGTCGCTTGCTGGTCCGCATGGAACACAGACGGCCAGCCCACGAACAGCGGAGAAGACCATGGCGATGGATGCACTAGGGCTGCCCCTCCGGTGTGTCGCAAGAGTCTGGCCGAACAGCCATGTGGAAGCATAGCGGGGCGGGCAATAGAGTTGTGACAGTCTGTTTCAGCCGGACTCGACTCTCACTTCGTCGGGCAGAAGACCGCCCGGCAAAGCGCGTCTTCCGTATGTCGCACTTTGCGCCAGACAAGATGTCGATCCCTTATGCGACTAGACGGCTACTCACCTATTCAGCGGGTATTCCGCATTCCTCAGATTGCAAAGAAGAGCGCGATCACCTTTTTGAATGGAGATCCAGAATGAAGGTATGCAGTCTTCTTCTCGGCTCGGTTGCGGCCCTGATCTCGGTTTCGGCGGCGCGCGCGGCGGACGAAATCTCCGCGTTGGACCGGACCGAATACGTCCAGATCTGCGACGTCTACGGTCCGGGCTATTTCCATGTCCCCAACACCGACACCTGCCTGCGCGTCGGCGGCTACGTCCGTTACGACGTCGGCCTGGGCGGTGTCCGTTCGCATGTGGGGGCAGCCACGTCCACTGCGAGAACCGGGGAAGTTCGGCCGACCTGGGGAAGCAACACGCGTCTCACGTTTAAGACTTGGACGGACCAGGAGACCGAAATCGGACCACTTAAGACCTATACTGAAAGCCGCGTGAACTTCGGCAACCGCAATGCCTATCCGGGTCCGGACATTGCTCAGAACCATGCCCTCAACAGCGGCGCCAAGTTGTCTTCCGCCTGGATCCAGCTTGGTGGCCTGCGTGTCGGGAAGGACGACTCGGCCTTCGACACGTTTGCAGGATACGCCGGGAACGTCCTCAACAACGCACTCGTTCCGTATGGCGAATTCGACACCAACGTAGCTCAGTACTATTTAGATTCCGACACTGGGTTTTCAGCTCTGGTTTCACTTGAACAAGGGGCGGGTGAGGTCGGTTCTCTTGACGGCCATGTTCCCCACGTCGTCTTAGGCATGAGACAGACGCAGGCCGGCGGCGCGATCACCGGCCTAATCGCTCGTGACAGCAACTACAACGCTTTGGCCGGCAAGGTCCGCATCGACCTCAACGTCACAGATGACCTGTCGCTATTCGGTATGTTCGGCTACGGCTCCCTGGCAATCTCAACGACGACCCAACCAAGGCAATCGCCGCTCATGGTCGCAGCTTCTACAAGAATTGGAGCGGCGACTGGGCTTTGTGGGTAGGGGCCACTTACAGCTTCGACGAGAAAACGTCGTTGAACCTCCAGGTCTCAGCTGATCAGCTCAGCAACTGCGGACTGGCTGCAAACATCGCCTATACGGCCATTCCAGGTTTCACAATCACAGCCGAACTCGATTATGCCGACTACGCCAAGCTCACTCCCGTCGGCCCTTCCGGCACGAACCCGGCTAACGTCGGCAAAGCGGACAGCCTCGGCGGCGTTCTGCGATTCCAAAGCTCGTTCTAACGGAATGAATCTGAACGTCGGCGCCCGACGGGCGCCTCGGTGTCTGGCCCTTCAAGATGCCGTCCCGCACGATCATGCCCCGACTCCTCCTCGGCGAGACTCCCATAGAGCGCTCAGCAAACTCAACAGCTGGTTCGCGACATCGATCTGCATCCCTGTTGTGCTACTACCATTGCGACGAAGCTGCCGATATCGAGAGCACGACGCAAGAGGGCTGAGAAACACCTGGACATTTCGTCCAGTCACTCGAACCTTCTTCAGGGGTTCAGGATCAGTTTCGGCGGGCGTCGTCGCAACATCAGTGAGAATTTTTCTGTTTGGGCCGCCTTCAGGGCAACCCGATCTCAATCGCAGCCGAATGCCCAGGCTCGCAAGCCTTTGGTCCGGATGGAACGCGTGACAGCATAAGGTCTAGTCCAATTTCGTGCCACCTCGCCTAGTTCTCAGCCGCGTGATTGTCGCCGGGATATGGCGGCCCTCCGATCCCGAGCCGGGTCCCAAGCAGCACCGCGGGTTGGGCGATGTATGCATCCACGTCATGGATGCTCTTTATCGAACCAATCGATTTCTCTGGCTGTCCGATGATGAATATGACGCGTCAGTTGGCGTGGTGGGGCCATCGGAGTTGTTGCATGGAATCGCTTGTCCAGTGCGGCCCGGGTGCCGCCATTCGGTGGAGTTGCCAATGTGATCTGCAACCGAACGGCCAATGGCGGTCGTGGGGACAATGAGCATGGATACTGCCGGGCAGCTGGGGCCACCCTCTACCGGGGGAAATAGCCGCCACAAGCGCATGTGGCCGGCGAGCACGACCGTGCGCGGGACCATCGGCCGCCCTGAGGCCGCGATGGTGGCGTACCGAACTGTTTGGCCCCTGTCGCCACATCACAGCTGCGCGCGCAGTTCCCATGCCACGCTAAATTGAAGTGTTCAGCAGGAGCCACAGCAATATGCACCGTCGTAATCTGATCAAAGGATTCGTTGCACTCGGCGCGTGTCCCATTTGCGCTGAAGCCGCGCGGGCGGACAGCACGCAATGGGGATATGCCGGCCCGGTGGGCCCCGAACAATGGGGGCATCTGGACAAGGCGAATTTGGTCTGCTCGGCGGGCATGCAGCAGTCGCCGGTCGATATCAGGGGCGCGGTCAAAGCGGATATTCCGCACATCGCCATAGGTTGGCGCAGCGGCGGCGGCAGGATGGTGAACAACGGCCACACCATTCAGATCAACCTGCCGCAAGGCGGCACGCTCACTCGAGGGGACCGTGTCTATGAGCTGCTACAGTTCCATTTCCATGCACCAAGCGAGCACCACGTAGCAGGCAAGAGCTTCCCGATGGAAGCGCATTTTGTCCATAAGGACCGCAACAGCGATACTGTGGGTGTTCTGGCCGTGTTTCTGACGCCAGGGGCCCCAAATGCCAGTTTTGCCAGGCTTGCTGCCGTATTTCCTGCAAGGTCCGGCGAAGAGGCAGCCGTCGATCACGTAGACCCGAATGAGCTTCTGCCGGCTTCGCTAGGCTACTGGACGTATGAAGGATCTTTGACGACGCCGCCATGCACGGAAAACGTCGACTGGATGGTGGCGACGGAACCGGTTGATGTCGACCCAGCAGATATAGAGCGATTTACCTCGCTGTATCCCGGAAACGCGCGCCCTATCCGCACACCCAATCGGCGCTTCATCCTAGGCCTAAGCTGAGGCCCCTGCCGTTGTGAGAGGTCGAAGCACCGCCTGCGCGTCATATTGATCTGCTTTCAAGATCGTAAGGATGTGCTCCGTGTCGCGTAGGCCCTTTGGGCGGTCATATTCGCCATGGAGCGGACCAGGACCAGGTTCAGTAACGGTGTTAAGCCGTTCTCATAAGGGGGAGAGGTAGGCGTGGCTTTCCTGTTCCAGCAGCATCCGGCCGCATACCGAACCCATGAACTGGAATTCATGTCGGACCTTCGCAAGGGGTGCATCGCGGATCAAACGCCGTTTCCTTGGGAAACATGGCTCAATCCCGACAAGGCAATTATGATCGCCCTAGCCGCCTCGATTGCGTTCTTGGTCGGGACGCAGGGGCAGCCCCCGAAAATCGATGACGCGATCCTAAGCCAGCTGCGAACGATTCAGATCAACGACGCATTGCTCCGGCGCGACATCGCCCGCTTCGCCAGGATGGATATGGCATTGGACTCCCGTTCGGTTGCTTCTACCGGACAGGCATTGCAAAAGAATCGTGAAAACTTGCAAGGCGCTCTCGAGATTTCGCCCGATGAGAGTTCCCGGCAAACCAGATTGCTCGCGCAGCTCATAAACTCGATCGAAAGCAAAAAGGCTGCCGTCTCAGCCTTGGTCGAACAAAATCAACTCATAAAAAGCTGTCTTGCACACCTAGCTCGCTCGATTGGTCGCCTTGGGGGGCACCCTCGGGCATGGTTGAACTTTCGATGCTGATCGTGTTTTCGGCTGAACCCAAGCTCGTTCTGAGCAAGGCTGGCGCTGCCCTTTCTTCTTCATGGAGGTTGGACCAAGCTGCCGATCAGATCGCATCTCCGGACACGTTCTCCACGGCTGCCGAACTGGAGCGAGAGCATCTGGACGGCTACAGCCTGGCCGGCGCGCGAGCGCAGCGCACGCGACTTTTCTTCGGTTTGGTGTCCACGTGCCTCTGCTTGTTCGCGATCATTCGGTCCTCCAGGCAGCATCTGCGGACGAACCGGCTGAAAAGGCGGTTGGAGCTTGAAGAGGCAATGCGTGAGATCGAAACTCGCCTCAACGAAAGTAAAGCAAAGGACACCTCGGCGCGCTTTTCCACCGAAGAAGCACTCAGAGCCGTTCAACGCGTTTTCGGTGCGGATCAATGCGCGCTTGCCCTGGTAGATCCGACTCTCAGCAGGCATACTGAGTGCTTTGTGGCGAACACGTACGCACCCGTCTGGAACGTGCCGCTCATTGCTGAAGTCGTTTCACTTGTGCGCGCCGGACGGCCAGTGTTTCGCGTCGTTCCGGCGGCTGAGATGGTTTCGACCGCCCTACCGCTTTCCGGTGTTTGTCAAATTGTTGCTTGCAGAGCTTCCGATCAGCAGGTTGTGGTTTGCCTCCTTGTTTTTGAACGAACCCGCTCGCTCCCCTCAGCAGACGAACTGCGGGTTCTTGCCAGTGCTATTGTGCGTTTGGGCAATCATCTTGAGGTGCGACGTGTAAATGCCGAACGCGACCTTCTGGTGAGTCGATGGGAGCATGTGGAAAGGCTGAGGACGGTCGGCACGATCGCAAGCGGCGCCACACATGAGTTCAACAATATTTTAGGAGCAATAATCGGCTATTCAGAGATTGCTCAAAGCCTTGTGCGTCGCCCCTCCAGAATTCGGAATCACATCGACCAAATCATCTTAGCTGGACACCGAGCCAAGCTGATCGTCGACCAGATCTTGTCACTCAGCCGAAACCGACAGCGCGTGGCAGTGCCTTTCAACGTCTCTGAACTTCTTATGGATCTTGCGCCATTGCTGCGGGTCACAGTTCGTACGGATGTTCAGTTGAACTTCAAGATCAACCAGTGGCAAACCGTGGTCGACGGCAGCCCAACGGAGATACAGCAGATCCTCATGAATCTGTGCAAAAACGCATCTGAGGCTTTCGTGCACGAGGGCCGTGTCGAGGTTAGCGTTTCTCGCGCCCAGGTGCGCCACACCAAGCCGCTGGCTCAGGGAACCTTGAGACCTGGAGATTACGTTCTCATATCCATCAGCGACAATGGCCCAGGAATTGCAAGTTCGATACTTCCGCATGTCTTTGAGCCCTTTTTTACGACACGCTCTCGTGTCGGCGGGACCGGGCTTGGTCTTGCCGCGGTTGACAGGCACGTGAGCGCGCTCGCAGGATGCCTTGACGTCACCTCGGCTATTGGCCGAGGTACGCGCTTTGACATCTACCTGCCGGCCTCCGAGGAGGAGGCAGTCAGCGCAGACATCGCTTTCGGTCGGTACGACGGATCACTTGGCAACGGAGAAATCGTTGCAGTCGTGGAGCCCAATCCAGCAGAGTTGGAGATCTACACCGACCGGATCGCCGCGCTGGGTTATGAGCCGGTCGGCTTCGCGACCTTCGAAGGTCTTTGCGAGTGGATCGAGAGCGGCAAGGCAGCTGACCTGCTGATCCTGGGTAAAATGCCTTTCCTGGAGCGAGGACAGGCCGGCTCCGTATGCCCCATCCTCATGACGGTGCCTGTCATAGTCGTCGGTGAAATCGACCCCATACCGGTCACACCTGATGATCAGGCCTTCGTCCTTTGGCTATCCAAGCCGGTCCCGTCGCGGTCAATGGGGCATGCCGTTCGTACCATGATGATGGCATGATGCTGCCGGCTTGCTCGTGCCTCAAGCAATCCGGGAAGGCCTCTCAAAAGGCATCGACGCAGAACAAAGCGACGCGTCACATCACCGACCTATCGATCCCGAGACGCTGTTTCAGCCTTAGTGCTTGTTGAGAAGGTCGGCTACTGTCTCTCCCCGTCGCCGGGCATCGGCGGCGAGCCATACTTCTCCCACCTCATAGACTTCTCCTTGGGTACGGAACGGGACAATGACGTCAACGGCAGCCGAGAGCATGTCAAGAAGCGTGCGGTCTTCCACAGCGGCTCCTTGTGCACTGCTCTTGACGAGTGAAAAGAGCTTCTTGAAGCCTTGGACCGGATCAGCCCCGTGGATGGTTGATATTGATCCCGCATGGCCGGAGACGACTTCGCTAAGGTAAGCCCAAGCAGCATCATCGCGCATCTCGCCGAGCAATATTCGATCAGGGCGCATGCGCAAGCTGGCCTGCAACAGTTGCTCGGCTGTCACCGCGCCTACGCCTGTCCTGTCTTTCGGATAGAGTAACCGGACATGATTCTCGTGCGGGATTGCAAGCTCGAGCGTGTCTTCGATACTAATCAACCTCTCTTGCGGGGGTATAGCGTCGATCAAAGTCTTGCTCATTGTCGTTTTGCCGCTTCCAGTAGGCCCACAAAGCAGCATGGTGAGCCGCCCGCAAACGCAGGCCCGCAAAAATTGCTCCAAGTCACCATGGTCGTAGTGCTGAAGAATCGTTTCGTCCTGCCGCTCCTGGCGCTCTTTTCGTGACCGCCATTGATTCCAACGCGAGTGTTCGTAGCGAGAAGAAACTTCCTTGAGTTCGGTCACACGACTTGAGGGACGCCGTATCGTCAGGCTTATTGTTCCTGAGGGAACAGCGGGCGGCAAACAGATCTGCAACCGCTCTCCGTTCGGCAGCTCAGTCGCACAGAGGGGGCTTTGCGGTCCGACATCTTGCTTGCGCAGCGCTCCAGCGAGGATCGCGATGTCTTCCAGATCGTCATAAGACAGCGGTAGCGGATGTTTCGTGAAAACGCCGGCCTGTCGGACAAAGGCTTCCCCAGGCCGGTTGATAGCGACCTCCTCGGTCTTTGGCTCCTCAAGCCATTTCAGAACGGGCTCGAGAAGCAAACGCAATTGAGGATCAGCCTCCGATTGCATTGTTGTCTCTCCTGCGTTCGCGATGTTGCGGGGATGGCGCCACAGCAGTCGCTCTAAGATCGTATACATCCGAGAAATCGAGGTCCCGAGCCACAAAGATGGATACGGCATCTCCCTGGTTTTTCTTCAGGGTTGGCGGAATGTTGACCGTCGATCTCAGTGTCGTCTCGACGGCTTGTCCACCACTGCTCTGGAAGCTGTTGCTGCCGCTTCCTCCGCCAGAGCCGGCGGCATATTGACCGGCCGCCTGAAACGCGCCCTGGATGACGCTCATGAGAATCGCTCCGCCAAAGCGTTCCCGGAAGTGATTGTCCACCGTGCCAGGCATTCCGGAGCGGCCGAGCTCGTCAGCACCCGGCGATGCTATCGAAACCAGGGCATGGTCAGTTGTTTCGATGCGCGTCCACAGCACGAAGACACGCGCATCACCCTGCTGGAGACCGCTCTGGATCTCGCCAATCACGGTCGTCCCGCGATCCAAGAGCACGACATTGTTGGTGGCGCCGCGGACGGCTTTAGGTAAGACGCACTTCACATAGCCGGGCAAATTTGTGTCGATCGCCGTTTGCAAAATGCAGGGAATGATCGTTCCTTGAGTAATCACGAGATCAGGGTGTGGCAAAAGTGTGGCCCGGCTCGGCTCCTGTACATCCGGCTTCAATCGGCCTGACAGATCGCCATCGATTGAAATCTCATCCGTGGTCGCCGGTGCATCCTTATGGTTGTCTTGGCTTCGCTGATCGTCATTTGGCGTTTGACCGCTGCCGCTGTAGGCGAAAATTGGTGTTTCCTCCGGCGGCGGATCAGCCGGCGCCGGTGGGGCCGGCGTGGAAGGCGAGGATGGCGCAGGATCTGCCACCTGCGCCGCCTGTACGGGTGCTGGAGGTTCGGGAGCAATCTCAATCGGCACGGAGCGGAATGGCTCGGCGTTGGCGACAATTGGCGGTTTTGGCTGAGATGGTTCGTCTTGTGCGCTAGGGCGACCTCCGAGCCATATGAGCGATAGAGATGAGATGAGAACAAGAGCAGCGACGGCCAACTTCTGCAATCCCGATAGATGCCGGCGGGCCGGCTCCGCAACCATCGATGATGCATGGACATCATGTCCCGCCTGTGGGCCGGTTTCACTCATCGGCCCGAGCCTTTCAAAACGCGCCACACGTCGGGTGTCACTGTACCGCTCGCTGGCGCTCGTCCCACAGGATCATAAGCTCTGTTGAAAATGGACAAGACCGTTTTGCCATCTCTCAGTCGCCATTCCCGGGCCACCGCGGAAACTTCAACATAGTCCCCTTTGACCGTGTAATTGGCAGCGGCTTCCTTGCCGTCGGGATTGATAATGTAGAGGGAAGGTATGCGGGAATTGCCTGCGAAGCCAAATACGGTCGTAAAGCCATTATCAAAAACTTCCAGTGGCGCCAGCGATCGATCGCCCTTTGCGACGTAGTGAAAATTGCTTTCGTCCGGACTGGCAGTTGCGGCGGGCCGATTCAACAGATCCTGAACTTTCTCGTCTTGCAGCACTTTCGCCCTGGCCTGCCCAAGTATCGAGCGCCTTGCTGCCTCCTTTCTCTGAGCAGCAGCCTCATCAGCAGGATAGGTGAACTGCACACTATAGTATAGGTCTGGTTGCCGCTCATCGAGTTTAGGCATAGCTTTCGTTGAAATACTGAAGACGTATCTGCGCGTACCGGACTCGCTCTCGGCCAGCACGATCACCGGCTGCGGCGGCAGCATCCGGCTAGCCTTGAAAAAAGATAGTTGGCACGCGGAAGCGCAGCCAGGTCTTTGCTGTTGGAAACGGCCACGGCTGCGACGGTCTCATTGGCCGCGAATGTGACAACCAGCGTTGCCCCCACTGCGGTCGATAGGCGCACCACTTCGTCGGGACGGTAAGCCAGGTAGCGCATCCGCGCATCATGCTTGCCGGCAAGTGGCGTGTCTTCCGCGCACGCTTCCATCGTTAGCAATAGTGAACAGGCCAGCGCGAGAAATGCTCTTTTTGTCATGGCTGCACGTTGCCCAGGTTCGATACGGAATCTTCCGAGGCTTGATAGGAGGTGACGAGTAGACCTCCCGGATTGGTGAGCCTCGATTGCCCGGGCAGACCCGTCAAGCGCTCGTAGCGGATGGTGGCTGTCCAGGTGGTCACGATCGGCATCTGCCCATCGATAACAAGCGAACGTTTGTATCGGATCTGCTGAACGTCCGGACTGAGGTCATTTGAGGAAATATGCCCGACCTCCAGCTTGCCGCGCTTGCCAACCGTGATTTGCGGCGAGGTGGGATTGGGATAGTTGAAGAAATCCTGATATTGCTGTTGCACAGAAGGTGCGCTGAAACTCGATACGAGGTCATAGGCATATTGGGCTGTATCTGCTGTGTAGCCTTCGCGCAGGCGTACATATTCCCACAGGGAAGCATCTATGACGGCTCGATCTTGGGTTGCCGGCAGTCGAGAGATTGCCACTTCGCTGTCAACGGTTCCATCCGGCCGTACCCAGAGGAACACAGGTACGAGCTTGGCCAACGGGACCATGGCAGCGATCGTAAATGCCTGGGCCACATTTCCTAGGACCGCCGCTGCGGCAAAGGCTATCAGGGCCTTTGATAGCCGCCGCGCAGACTTCGCTCGTGACGTTTGAAACGCTTCCACCTTCTTGTAGTGGGCGGCTAGCGTTTCTCTTTCCACCAGAAGGGCATGTTCAGGAAATTTCACTTGGGCTCTTCCGCACACTCGACCTGAAGATCCTCAGGGGTGGTTTCCCATTGTCCCGCGTTCAGCTGGAATGGCGCACCCGTGCAGGTCGCAAGCCGATCGGTTGTCTTGCAGGCCGCCAAAGCGAGGAGTGACAACAGTAGATAACGTTTCATGTTCTTGGCACCGGTTGATTGATTAACCACCCGCCGTCTTGGCAAAGTGGCGATTGAGGCTGTTAAGAGATCGGTTGGCCCCTCCCCAGGAGCCGCCGGCGATGGCGCTTGCGATCGTCGGAAGCGCGACGATGAGAGCGTCACCAGCCAGGAAAAGCATGTCGAGCTCGTAAAGCCCGATGATCTTGGCTGCCGTCGTGTTCGCCAGCTTGATCACCACAAGAATGGCTGCCAGCGAGACTGCTTCGGCACCGATAACGATCGTTGCGACGATGTTGAGGAGGAGAAGCAGCAGCCCGTACGAGAGCAGTTGGCCGATCCATCTGGTGGCTATGTCTCGAGTGTGATCGAACAGGTAGCCTACAAGGACCAGCGGGCCGATCGTCAGGAGCACCTTCGTCAGAATTCCAACGGCATCGTAGATCTCGAACGCTGTCCACAGCGCGCCGTAGAAAATCCATTGCGCTCCCTCGAAAGCAAGTATGTCCTGGCCGTTCATAGGCCCGATTTCGGCAGCAATCAGCTGAAAGGCATACTGGCTCGTAGCAAACATGATATCGAGCTTCTGGGCAATCCCGAGGAAGGGCAAGTCGCTGCCACTGATCTCGTTGGCAAACTTGGGAATCGTCTCGTCGAAGAGCACTTCAATGTACTGCTGGTAGTTGGCCTGGCCTAAGATAAGGGCAACGACAATCGAGACCATGATCACGCGCGATATGCCCCCGCGCGCATCGACTTGACCACGCATGACCAGACAGCCTTGGATTATTATCCAAAGCGTGACACACGCAACCAGAGGCGCACTGACCGCCTCTTGGATGTTTTCAAGCATTGTGTGCAGCCCGGCCTTAAAGGCCCCATCAAAGATGGCGTGTATAGTCGTGAATGGCGCGGGAATTTTGAAATTCATGGCGTGAGCCTGATTTGTCCCTGATCAGCGCAGTTGAGCCGGATGAACTGTGCGTGGTTCACGGGAGGGGGCTAAATAGCTTGGCGGTGTCCTGGCGTTCGCGACGCTGCGTGACGGCCTCCTCCACGGCGTGAAGGCTGCCTTGTGCAGTGGCCATCGTCAGCAGACTCGTGGCCTCGACATTTTGGATCATCGCATCGTGAATCTGCTTGAGGACCAGACCGTTGGTCACGGTGGCCTGCACAATATTCCTCGAGCTGGAAAGCTGACCAGGCGTGTTGTCGTTAGCCTTAAGGCGCTTGTCCATTATGTCCAGAGTGTCGGCTGCAAGAGCTGCGGCATTGGCGGCACCAGCGATTTGCCCCTCTAACAATTTCCCTTCTGCATCTGTGCCGGTGACTCTCCGAGTTGGGTCCTGCACAATGTTACGCGCCATGTTCGAAACTGGCGCCCGAGCATCAAACATCTGCCCCTCCAGCGTTTTGCTCGACGGGTAGTGATTTCCTTGGTTCAGTGTGCTCAGCAGTCCCGTTACAGCAAATGACGACTTTAATATCTCCACCATTTCGATGGTCGTAGCGAGCGTCTGGGCCGACGTTACAAGGATCTTCGCAGTGGAACCCGCTGTTAAGCCTGCTTGTGTTAGTACCGCCGGGTCGAAGACGGCCAATTGCGCCCGGGCCTGTGTGCTAAGCAGAAAGGAAGCAGCGCTGCAAGCTTGGCAAATCTCATGAATATTCCTCCGTCAGTCTTGAACTTCGTGGTAACGAGCCATGAACTTGTCGAGCCACGCACTTGGGGCATCTCCGTGCTGGTCACGAAGCTGGTCGGCAAAGCGCACGGTGTTGGCCCGCCCCGAGAGTACGGCTACATACTCGCGCATCTGGCCAAGATCGAATTCGCAAACAACACTCCCGCTGTCGCGCTTGAGCAAGAACTTGCGGCTGCCAATTGCCATTCCGTGTCGGATTGCCTCGAACTCCTGCGTGGTGCATTTCAAGCCATCGACATAAGCGGCCCGGTCGGCCGTCGGTGATGGATAGAAGATCTTGGTCATGCATTGTGCAACGAGGCTGGCTCCGAGCGGCGATTCAAGCACGTGTTCAGGCTGCTGCGTTGCGAGTATCAACATGCCGTTGTTCTTGCGGACGGTGAGCAAGAACTTGTCGATAACAGCCGAGAATTGCGGGTTGAGCAGATAGAAGCGAAATTCGTCGCAGCTCATGACGAACCGGCGCCCATCGACAACAGCGCCCACGCGGTGCAGAAGATATGCGGCGGCCGGCGCACAGACCTCCTCAAATTCCAAGAGCTGCGTCATGTCGAAGCCGGTAATTGAGGCATCAAGCCTTACTTCGTCGACATCGCCGTCAAAGGCCCATCCGAGCGCATTCCCTCTACACCACCGCTGCAGCCGCGCGCCGGCGCCCTCGGACGGGCCGTGCAGCAGGAATTCGCGCAGGCCCGCAATTGAGCGCATGACGGGTTCGAACGAAAGTTGACGAACAATGCCGCGTTCCAGCCGACGGCTTTCCTCCGGCGAGATCGGACCACGGCCGTCACTCTCGATCAGGGCGATCAACCATTCGCGCAGAAAGTCCAACGAGGCAGAGGTGTTGTCCAGTCCGCGCAGAGGGGCCAGGCCGCTCGGAGCGCCTCTGCGCAATGCTAGATATGTCCCTCCCGTGGCTCGCACCAGCAGTTCGCCACCCCGGTCCTTGTCGAAAAAGACGATGGCACCATCGCGATCGACCACGCTTTGCTCAAGCATCGCGAGGATAAAGGTCATCAGCGTCGTCTTGCCTTTGCCGACGGGCCCAAATATCGCCGTCATGCCGACGTCATTCTCATGGGGGATGTAGTCGAAAGAAGTTCCACCGTTCGTGCGAAAGCGCGCAACAGCTTTGCCCCAGTGGCCGGAAGCGGAACCGCTTGGGAAGTTCTCAAATGACACAAGCCCGGCAAAATTGTGCGAGGTGATCGCCCCGGGACGTGTGCGCCATCTGTTGTTCCCCGGAAGTTGAGACCAGTACGCGGCCTCCATGCCGATGCCCTCCTGGACGATAACCGCGCCCGCGTCGGCCAGCCTTGCGCGCGCATTGGCTGCGCGATCTGCAAGGCTGTTGAGGCTCTCGGCATAGACGCACAGGCTCAGATGATGCGAACCCATGACGAACTCGTTGCTTGCCAGTGCGTCCTCTGCCTCGGCAAGTTCATTGATCTGGGTGAGAGCCTTGTCGCCAGCGCTCGTCATCTGGCTGGACTTAAGGCTAAGCTTCGCATGAGCTTGTGGCCGAGTGAGGAAGGAAAAGCTCTGGCTGAGCACAAGCGGGAAGTTGGCCGACAGCAACGGGTTAAGCATGCCCGGGCGCGTGGTCGCGGGATATTCACGGAACGAAAACAATGATCCCACGGAGCTAGCCCCGGGCCGTCGAATCTCAAGCGCCCGCTTCCCGCAGATGACCTGGTCCGTGTAGATCGAGGCGCCAAGCGAGCCGGTAACCATTGGAACCGGAAGAAACCGGCACGTCATTATCAGCCGAAGCGCCTCGCCGATCTCCGTGAACAGCACGTTGCCTTTCTCACGAATGCCCAACCGGCGCAGACCGTAACCGCCCAGTGAGCCAGCAATGATCTGCCAGAGGTCCTCCAGGCTTCGCATTTGTGTGGCCAGATCGTTGTCATTGCGTCTGGACGATTTGGCAATACGCCAGCCGACCTTGCCGATTGCGGTGCGAGGGAACACGACGACAGTGAGGAAGTGATCGTTGCGAAAGAGCTTGCCCGACAGCACACGGCTCTCATACGCCTCGCTCAGACTGCCAGCGAATGCACTTTGAAACTGGCGCGAGGCCGGCTCCGGCACATCGTTGTTTCGCACAAGATGCGCGTACAGCGTGACATTGTCATCGGCGATGTTACGCAAGAGAGTGTTGAACGCGCGGCAGCGCGAGTTGCGCATCTCAGCGTCTTCCAGATCAAACGGCAGCCCGTTCACATGTGCCATGGCCATGATCGATCCGTCCTCCAGAAGGACAACCTGATCGCTTAGATGACCGACATACGGAAGGTAGATCTCGCCAGATCTCTCGGTCCGGCCACTGGCGCCAAACATTACACCATTCCTCTTCCGCGTTTCGGCACTCTAATCGGATTGGCGCTGACGCTCGCGCCGCCCCAGACCTGCCCGTCCACGCTTCTGCCGGCGGTCTGCAAATAGAGGAACGCGACGCTTGCGGCATTATAATCACGCTCAACAATCAGCCGTGCTCCGAACCAGAGTGGCACGAGCACGACTTCATAGAGCGGGTTCTTAAGGATGATGATGATGAGTCCCGCCAACATCATGAGCGCTCCGGCCAGGGTCAGCGGCACCCCCAGAACCAGTGCGGGGCGTGTCGCCGCCACATAGAGGGTGCTCACTTCCAGCCGGTCGCTCATCAGCCAGCGCCTATGAGCGCCTTGCCCAAGAAGCTGGCGCCAAACATGATGACGATTCCTCCAACGACACCCGCAACCAGGCCAAGTGAAGCACGACCGAACATCCAGGAGATGCCGATGGCCACGAGGCCGAGCACGGCCAGTGATTGTCCGAAGGGACCAAGTATGAAGGTGCAGATATTCTGGACCATCTTGGCAGGATCCGTCCCTCCGGTCACCTGGGCCGCGGCCGGCCCGCTGGAGAAGACCGTCCACGCCACGCCCGCAGCAGCGGCCGGTGCATATTCAGCCGCCATGCGCAGCATGGAAAAAGGTGAAGGAACACGCGTTTTAAGCGCACGAAGTATTTTGAGTGGCTTCATCATTGTATCTCCATGTTTCATTCGAATACGAGTTTGTTCGGGTTCGAGGGTTCCCGCTCATCCGCAGCCTGGCTGTCTGTCGGATCGGAGGGATCGGCCCCGGAGCGGTTTGTCTGATAGGAGCCCCAGATGTCCCAGGAATTTTGGCGGGGCTGCTTTCGGTTGGCCTTTTGGTTCTGTTGGAGCAGAGGCGGCACGGCTTTCCGACCGGGTGCCTCAAGGTGTTGCGCATCTTGGGCGGTCGGCTCCTGCGTTGCCTCAAGGTGGCTTGAGATGTCCTTTGCGGCCGACTCGACCTTGCGTACATAACCGTTGGCAAAGCCACGCGTGACGTCGCCCGTGTTGTAGGCCGAGATGGCACGGCGAAGCGCCAGCTGCTGCGCCGGAGCAGTCGTGCCGCCGGCATACCGGCTTTCAAGCAAGTGGGCGGCGGCCGAAAGCGAGGCGCAGGGCTCGAAAGCCTTTTCCGGCGTGAGATTGAGCATGGGAAAGTTCTTGCTGTTTATCTGCATCAACCCAACATCGACGGAATGTTGTGCTTCGAGTCGGTCCTTGATGCCGCGCGTGGCTTGCAGGTGGTCTACCCAGCGAAGCTGCTCACCTGTGGTGTTGTCATGAGCCACCAGCGTTTCAAAGCCACTTTCAATCTTGGCAATCGCGGCAAGGGTGGACGGCGCAACCCATGGAGCGCATTTGCGCGATAGGCGGTGAAACTCACGGGGCGAAAGTGGCGCGGGCTCGGCTGTGAGTGACATGGATGTCAACAGGGCGATGGCCAGCGGCCAAACTGCAATAAACATTCCCTATCACCTACCTTTCCAAGCCGCCCGACAGGTTCTGGCCCTGTCCGGCACGCGCTTATCGGGGAGGTTTGTTACTGCGTGATGTTCAAGTTCAGCATTTCGGCTTCAACTGAAACAAAGACCTTGTTCGTGTCAGCGTCGGTGAGCATCTTGCGCATCCGCGGGGTGGCGGGCCCGATCAGCCACGACATCCAAAGCATCTTGGTATGACGAGTCCTGAAGCGAAGGACGCCACGGCAGGGTCATGCCGGCGCTTGGATCCGTCTGGTCGCCGCGGACCGCCTTGATGCGGTCAATTGGCTGTGGATGAAAAGAACAGGACGAGCAACGGCCCTACATTGGCCGCACGCAACGGCGCGTGGTAGCAAGGGATAGCTGTTGTGCGTCCGTGCCAGAAGGTTGCTCGGCAACAGCTTTGGACTGAAGGGGATTCAAGATTGAAGGTGAGCCGTTGAAACATGTTCTTGTCATTGACGATGATGCCGCAATGCGGCGCCTCATCGCCGAGTATCTCATGATGCATGCCTTGAAGGTGACCGCAGTCAACGATAGCAAGCAGTTCAACCACGTTCTATCCCATGAGCCAGTCGACCTCGTGGTTGTTGACCTCAACCTGGGCCGGGAGGACGGGCTTGCGATCGTCCGCAAGCTGGCGACGAGATCGGATTTGCCCATCATAGTGATCAGCGGCGACCGGCTCGATGAGGCCGAAAAAGTCGTTGCACTGGAGCTCGGCGCAACCGATTTCATTCCCAAGCCTTTCGGGCTGCGCGAGTTCCTGGCCCGCATTCGCGTAGCGCTCCGCCAGCGCATTTCCAATCCGCGAACGAAAGATCATCGCTCATTCCGGTTTGGAGCCCGTGGAAGCTCAGCGTCAAGCAGCGGCGGCTGATCTGTGCAGAGCGTGGCGAGGTCAAGCTTACCGCATGTGAGTTCAATCTCTTGATCGCGTTCCTGGAGAACCCCCGCAGCGTTCTATCCAGAGAACGGCTTTTGCTCGCGAGCCGTGTGCGTGGAGAAGAGGTCTACGATCGAAGTATCGATGTCCTGATCTTGCGCTTGCGCCGAAAGCTCGAGGCTGATGCGGCCAATCCTCGCCTGGTCAAGACGTGTCGTGGTGCGGGGTACTTCTTCAACGCTGACGTAGACGTGAGCTACGGAGGCACCTTGGCCGCGTGACAGGGGCGATTCTGGCGATTGGCTGATGAGGCTGATCAAGCGGTGTTCTCAGGCCACGGCCTTTAGCTCGGGCGCCGGGGTATCCGCCCAAGGCGCAGGTCGTCGATCCGGCTGTTGGGATGGCTGTTGTCGATGCTGGTGAGGACGTCGGCGAGACAGCCGCGTGGCTGGACACCATTGAGCTTGCGGGTTTATGCCGACCGCCGAACTATGCCGAGTGAGCAAGTCTTTACCAACACTTTCCTCAACGTAGCGGTAGCTGGATCGGCATAGCTTAGGCTCTCTCCGTCGCAATAGACGCGAAGGAGAGGACACATGAACGCAAGTGACTATCTGCAACACAGCACACTGTATCGGAAGCTGATCCACGGGCCATTTGGCGAGTTTGCACGCGTTTATGCGGGCAGATTGTCGGACGAAGGCTTCGGTCGGCAATGCACCTGGCGATCGCTAAGCCTATTTCGTGAGCTGAGAGACTGGCATGTCGGCAACGGGCACGATCTCCAGGATTTAAGCGAAGTTCATGTTGAGCGGTTTCTTGAGCACCGTTCCAAACACTGGAGCATCGATTCGGGCGACCGATCGGCGCTCCGGCGCTTGCTTGCCGCGTTACGGCAAGAAGGTTTGATACCAACCGCCCTTCCGATTGAGCGCACGGAGTACGAGCAGATTGTTGATGTGTTCGCGGCTTACCTCACGAATGAGAGAGGGCTCGCCGCCTCGACGGTGGAAAGCCACAAGCTGCTCTCGCGCCGATTTCTGCAGGAGGTCTGTCCGGCTGGCGCAGATGGGTTTGCAGCGCTCACCCCGGAGATCGTCATCGGTTATGTCGAGCGACATGCTCTCGATGGCTCCGCCGACAGCGGCAAGGCGATGTGCGGGGTGGTGCGCGCCTTCCTGCGCTATTTGCATCTGAAGGGCTTCATTTCGGTGGCCTTGGCCGATTGTGTGCCGTCGATCCGTCGCTGGCGGCTTGCTGGCCTACCAACCTTCCTGCCACCACA
The DNA here is from genome assembly GCF_053005525.2 of Mesorhizobium sp. ORM8.1. Classification (NCBI taxonomy): domain Bacteria; kingdom Pseudomonadati; phylum Pseudomonadota; class Alphaproteobacteria; order Hyphomicrobiales; family Phyllobacteriaceae; genus Mesorhizobium; species Mesorhizobium sp. ORM8.1. The sequence goes on from NZ_CM132600.1 coordinate 2,344,112, forward strand.
GAAGGTTCAGATGGTTCTCGATGCCTGCGATCGGACCACGGCAATGGGCCTTCGCGACTATGCGGTTTTGATGGCGCTGGCCAAGCTGGGCTTGCGCGCCAGCGAGGTTGCCGCGCTCAGTCTTGATGATATCTATTGGCAGTCGGGCAGTGTCCTCGTCCATGGCAAGGGACGGCGGCAAGCGATGATGCCGCTACGCCACGATGTCGGTGCGGCTATCGTCGCCTACATCCGGCATGGGCGACCGGCTTCACCGTGTCGCCGGTTATTTCTGCGAATGCTTGCTCCGCACGTCGGCTTTGCCTCAGGCTGCGCCATCACGATGATCGCGACGGAGGCCCTCGAGCGGGCGGGTATTCACGGCTATGCGCACCACGGCGCGCACCTCTTCCGCCACAGCCTTGCGACCGACCTGCTGCGGTCGGGGGCCAGCTTTGCCGAGATCGGCCAGTTGCTTCGTCACCGGAGCATCGACAGCACAAGGATCTATGCCAAGCTCGACATCGAGAAGGTGCGCGAACTGAGCCTGCCCTGGCCGGGAGGTGTCCAATGAGCCGTCTTCGAACAGCGCTCGAGCGCTATGTGGGCATGCGCCAGGGATTGGGATACAAGTATCATGGCCCCGCTCGACGGTTGTCGGATTTCGTCACCTTTATGGAGGCTCGCGGCGCCGAGACCGTCACCACGGCGCTGGCGATGAAGTGGGTGACGTTGATCGGCCGACAACCGAGTTGGTCCATCCGCCTGACCGATGTGCGCTGCTTCGCTCAGCACCTCGCTCATTTCGACCCCATGACGGAAGTGCCACCTCAAGACGCTGTGCCGCCGGCGCGGCGTGCAAAGCCTTACATCTATACCGATGCTGAGATCACGGCGCTTCTGGCGGCGGCACTGTCGCTGCCGCCGGCCAACGCGCTGCGTCGCTGGACATATCATTGCCTGTTCGGATTGATTGCGGTCGCCGGGCTACGCCATTCCGAAGCGCTCGACCTGCGCCGAGACGACGTCGATCTCGACCAAGGTATCCTCACCATTCGGGAGACGGAGTTCGGCAAGTCGCGGCTGGTCCCGCTCCATGCCACGACGGTCGCCGTGCTGTCGGACTATGCCGCGCGACGCGACGCGCATCTCGTCGCGCCTCGTAGCCCCTATTTCTTTGTGGCCGAGCAGGGCGGCAGATTGCTGCACCAATACGTGCACCGGGTGTTCTGGCAGCTCTCGCGACAGATCGGTCTGCGGCAGCGGGGGCAGCGCAATGGTCCGCGGATTCACGATCTTCGTCATAACTCCGAGTGCCGGATTATTCCGAGTGACGCCATCGCTGCGGCGTAATTTTCTAATGATTGGAAGTGATTGGATCAGCGTCAGCCGTTGATTGCTCGGCATTATTTGGCTGCTCTTTCTGAGCGTGGACTTCCCACGCTATAGGGAGACAGACGATGCTTGATCTGAATGAGGCGCTACACAAAGATCGCTGGATAGGCCGATTGGAGAGCCACCAGGATGGCTTCGAGGCTCTGCTTGATGGCCAGGGATACGCCAAAGCGACTGTTCGGGAGAAGATGAAGCTCCTGGCCGGTTTCAGCGCTTGGCTGGCGAGGCAGGATGTTCCACTGGACCTGCTCGGGGAAGAGCACGCCGATCGATTTCTGACGGAACTTGGTCTGCGCCCGAGGCGTGGCGATGCTTGGACCATTCGGCAGTTGCTACGATATCTGCGCGACACGGGCGGCGTGCCGGTGCCGCTGCCAGAGGTCGATACGAGCGCCAAGGGTAAGCTGATCGACGCATTTGGGGAATTCCTGCGCACCGAGCGTGGTCTCTCGGCATCGACATTGACGAACTATCTGCCGATTGTTCGTGGATTCCTGGACGAACAGTTTGGGGGCAACGATCCGGATTTTGACCGACTGCGAGTGGGCGACGTTCATCGGTTCATCGTGCGGCGAGCCCAGGCCGGTTCGCCCGGCCGCGCCAAGTTGGCGGTCACGGCGCTGCGTTCGTTTCTGCGCTTCCTCCAGCAACGCGGGTTGCTTGCCGCCGATCTCGCTGTTGCGGTGCCTGGGATCGCCAGCTGGCGCTTGGCACACCTGCCGAAGGCGCTGCCTGCCGAACAGGTCGAACGGCTCCTTGCGTCTTGCGACAGGAGAACACCGGCCGGCCGCAGGGACTACGCGGTTCTGATGCTGCTCGCGCGCCTCGGCTTACGGGGTGGCGAAGTCTCAGCCCTGACCCTGGACGATCTCGACTGGGATTGCGGCGAGATCGTCGTGCATGGCAAGGGTCAACGGCTGGCGCGGCTGCCACTGCCGGCGGATGTCGGTGCCGCCTTGGTCGACTATCTGCGGCAGGATCGGCCTGTTTGCTCAACACGCCGCGTCTTCATTCGCATAAAGGCGCCCAGACGGAGTTTTGTCAGCCCGTCGACTATTTGCTGCATCGTCCATCGTGCGCTCAAGCGCGCCGGTCTGACGCCGGCGTTCAAGGGTGCGCACCTGTTGCGTCACTCACTCGCCACCGATCTGCTGCGCCGCGGCGCCTCGCTCGTTGAAATCGGTCAACTTCTCCGCCACAGCCAGCCGAACACGACGCAGATCTATGCCAAAGTCGACATCGCGGCGTTGCGTCCCATTGCGCTACCCTGGCCAGGAGTCGCATCATGAGCGCGTTGCAAGCAGCGCTCGAAGCGTATCTGGCCGCGCGCCGCGCCCTCGGCCATAAGCTGCTTCTTTCCGGACGGTTGCTGCAGCGCTTCGTTGTCTTTGCCGAATCTTCCGGCGCCACCTTCATCACCACCGAGATTGCCCTGGCCTGGGCCATGCAGCCGGCAGAGGCACAGCCCGCCCAGTGGGCCAACCGGTTGGCGATGGTTCGCCGGTTCGCGCGCTATTGCAGCGCCATTGACCCGGGGACCGTCGTGCCGCCGCCCGACCTTCTTCCTCACCGGTATCGTCGGCCATCGTCCCCCTATATTTATCGCGACGAAGAGATCATCCGACTGATCGACGCGGCAAAACGCTTGCCGTCGACAGTCGGCCTTCGCCCCCAGACGTATGCCACGCTCTTCGGCTTGTACGCTGCGACCGGCATGCGCTGTAACGAACCGTTGCGTCTCGATCGCGACGACACCGATCTCGTTGATGGCGTCCTGACGGTTCGCGACACGAAGTTCGGCAAGTCGCGCTATGTGCCGCTTCACCCCTCGACGCAACAGGCGCTCAAAATCTATGCGGCCAGCCGAGACCGGTCATGCCCGAATCCGCTGAGCGCCAGCTTCTTCCTTTCCGAACGCGGGACGCGTTTAACCGAATGGGCCGTGCGGTGGACGTTCGTCATGCTGTCGCGCGAGGTCGGCCTCCGCGGCGCCAATGACTCCCGCGGGCCACGCCTGCACGACCTTCGCCACCGACTGGCCGTGACAACATTGCTGCGCTGGTATCGCAACGGCGTCGATGTCGAACGCCACCTGCCCGAGTTGGCGACCTATCTCGGCCATGCCCACATCACCGACACCTATTGGTATTTGACGGCAACGCCGGAGCTGCTGCAGCAGGCGCTGCTGCGGGCGGAACAATCTCAGCCGGAATCCCGCCCATGAGCGCCGCCCCAACGTTCCCCGCTCTTCTTGAGGCCTTCTTCACCGATCGCCTCATCAGACAACGACAAGCAAGCCCGCATACGCTGGCGAGCTACCGCGATACCTTCTGCCTGCTGCTGGCCTATGCCCAGCGGCAGCTACGCAAGGGGGCCTCGCACGTCACCTTGCCGGATCTCGACACCGCGTTCCTCGGCGCCTTCCTCGACCATCTCGAACGCGACCGCGACAACACCGCCAGGAGCCGCAATGTCCGTCTTGCCGCCATCCATTCCTTCTTCCGCTATGTGGCCTTGCATGCGCCGGAACACAGCGCATTGGCTCAGCGCGTGCTCGCCATCCCGAGCAAGCGTTATGTTCGCCGGCCGGTCGCCTTCCTCACCAGCGTCGAAGTGGCCGCCTTGCTCGCCGCTCCCGACCTCAGCAGTTGGATCGGGCGCCGTGACCGGGCGCTTCTGTTGCTGGCCGTGCAAACCGGCCTGCGTGCTGCCGAAATCGTCGGCTTTCGCTGCGAGGACATTGTCCTCGGCCCGGCCGCCTATGTGCAATGCCAGGGAAAGGGCCGAAAACTCCGCAACACCCCGCTTCGCAAGGATACGGTCACGGTGCTGCGTGCCTGGCTTGTCGAGCGACACGGGCGGAGCGCCGATCCTGCCTTCCCGACGATAAGCGGCACGTCATTGAGTCACGACGCACTTCAATACCTGCTGAACAAGCACCTCGCCGTCGCACGTCGCCACTGCCCATCGCTGGCCAGCAAGCACGTAACGCCGCATGTGCTGAGGCATACCCTGGCAATGGACCTGCTCCAGCACGGCGTCGACCGCTCTGTCATTGCTCTGTGGCTGGGCCACGAGTCGGTCGAAACCACCGCCATCTATCTTCAGGCCGACATGAAGCTCAAGGAGCAAGCTCTGGCGAAGACCGACACGGCCGACATCCGGTTGGGCCGCTACAAGCCCGACGACCATCTCCTTGCATTCCTGAAGAGCCTCTGATTATGCCGACCCAACAGCCACAGATCGCCCGCACTCTTTGGCCTCCCGGTCGCTACTCGGAATAATCCGGCACTCGGAGTTATGGCGCAGATCGTGAATGCGAACCTCGTCATAGGCCCCACGAGCAACAATATTTGCGTCCCGACGCAACTGCTGGAATGTCCAATGGACCTGCCGCTTGGACGGCACTTGCCCTGAGGCGCCGACGAAGAAAGATGCATCCGACTCGGCCGGAGCGTAGCGGGCGCGGATTGCCACATAGCGCGAGAGCGCAGCCGCGACGCTGGCATCAAATGGCACGTGCCTTGACTTGGTGAACTTGGTCATGCGCACGGTCAGACATCGGCCGGCAATATCGACGTCGCCGCATCGGAGCTTGAGTGCCTCGGAAATCCGCAATCCCGTGGCTGCGATCAGCCCCAACATGGTCTCGTATGTTGCCGGTCGAATGGAGTGTTGCGGCTGCAGCCGCCGCGCCGCCTGCAGCAGCGCGACGATCTCTTGGTCGGTGTAGATATGTGGCGTCCGGCGCTGGTGCGCTTTGCCGAACATGCTGCTTGCGGGAAGCTCGTTGCGTGGGTCGAGACGTCTCTCATGCTCGGCAAAGGGCCGCAGCACTTCGAGGCGGCGCGCCCAGGAGGCTGGCGTCGCGTTCCGCGCCTCCCTTTGAACCCAAGCGACCACGAGCGTCGTCGTCAGCGGGCCACGATGGCCGGACAGATCGGCGAAGCGAGCGAACGACCGCAGCATTATGCCAGAGGTCTCGAGCGAGAATCCAAGGTGACGTCGCTCCACAAGATAGGCGTCGATCCGCGCCTGCATGGTCAGCGACCGGCTCATGCCACACTCCCCGGCCACGGCATAGCGACCGCCGCGAGCCGCTGAAGGTCGACCTTCGTGTAGATCATGGAGGTGTCGATGCTCCGATGGCGCAGGATGTCGGCGATCTGCTTCATGGGCACACCAGCGTTCAGCATGCGGCTGGCGACGCTGTGCCGGAGGATATGAACGCGTGTCTGAGACCAGCCGCAACGTTTGTAGGCGGCGAAACCGGCGCGCCTTACAACGTCTTTTTGGATCGGCAGGTCGTAGGGCGCGACGTGGCGGACGAATATTGCGCGGTTCGTGCTCGGTGGACGTTCATGCCTCAGATACGCAGCGATCGCGTCACCCGTCTCGGGCGGCAAGGGAAGGACGTCGAAACGCCGGCCCTTTGACCGGGAAATGCGGATCGTACCCTGCCGCCAATCGATATCGCCGAGCTGCAGTTGCACAACCTCACTGGTTCGGAGCCCAAGATCGGTCAGGCACCGGACCATGGCGTAGGCCCTCCGGCGCGACGGGAAATCCTTATCGAATGAAGCGAGCAGAATCTCAATCTGCGTGTCGGAAAGCACATCCGGCAAGCTGCTCAGCCGCCAGCATGCAACGCGAGGGATTGCGCCGAGTAGATGCTGAACGTTGTCGCCCATCATCTGCCGAAACCGGAGATAGCAGCTGATCGCACCCCCAACAATGCGAATGGTGGCGGTCGTCCAGCCCTGCAGTTCGCCGAGGATGAAGCGTCTCACACGCGCCGGCTCAAGGCCGGCGATAGAGATCTCCCCTTCCGGAAACTGTTCCTCAAGAAAGCCTCGAAGAATCCGCTCGCGCCTCGCTCGTGTGCTGACGGCTAACCCGCCGACATCGCGCATGTAGGCCCGGAATGCCGCCAATTCCCCGCTATGTGTGATGTGTGCGGTAGCTGCGGGAATGGCGCCTTCGGCACGCAGCACTGCAAGCAAATGCGTGATGGCCGCCCTGAGTTCGTGCGGCAAGCGACGGGCCGGATAAGGGCAGTCACAGACGGGAAGATGCTCGCTGATAAACCGAACTCGCGCGGCTTCGCCTATGGACTCTAACGCGAGCCGTTCGGCCGAGATCCAGTGGGCGAAATGGGCAATGCAGCACAGATAAACACGTGCGGTGCTGGGCGCATAGCAGGCACGGCCCAGGTGCTCAAGATAGCGCTCCGAGAATGGCCCCAACGGGCTGTTCTCAAGCCACTGACGGGGCGCCGGCTGCAGATTGATTTGGTTCATGACGATCTCCTCTACGGTTGGCGCGCAGAGGAGATCAGGATTATGTAAACCTACGGTCGCCCGGCCTGCTGCGGGATGCCCGGCATCCGCTCGCATCCCGAACGTCGCGCACACAAACTGCGCATAATCCGGGTCTGAGCATAATTGCGTTTGAGCGCGACCGCACGGATTGAGCGCTCGACGGTGTTGCTGTCGATTTCGATGCGACCCGTCGTCAACGAAGCGCGAGAGACCCAATTTGAGAGCGTGTATCGCCTGGGCGAGCTTGGCTTCGGACCGATCAGGCCGAACTTTCGCGCAGCCGAGGTTCAAGATCCGAGACCATAGCCCGGCTGTTTTCCTGACCGTCGCACGGCGTTGATCGGCCGATCGGCCGCGGAGATCGTCCTCGATCTTATTGAGGTCGCGATCGCCTCTGCGCCGCCCCGGGCTGGCGATCGTGCGTTCCAGGCCTAAATCGCCTTCACGGTGCCAGCCTGTTCACTTGCGGCGAGAGTTACCGGTCTCGATCGCATCAGCCTCTCCCGCCAAAAGAGCTGATGTGGTTCATCCCGGCCATCGAGCTCAACGCCCCGCGTCGGAACGCTCTCTGCTTCTGGAGGAAGCCATGAGGTCCGCTCGGGCTTGATCGGGGTCTTGCCTGATGGACGACGTGTTTGCTTCGCTCGCTTGCCGCCCCATGGCGAGGGTTTGCGGATTTTCAGTCCTCTGCCTCTTCGCCGGTCTCAATAGCGCTGTGTAGTGTTCATTGTTTATGATGACGCCCCCGCTGTTCACGCGGTTGCTCCTGTCAAGTTGACTCGTCAGCTCAGCCTGGGCCTGGCGCGTCCTGCTCACGTGCCGTTCAAACGGCGCTGGCGCGACTTGTCGGGCTTGCTGCTCTTGCAACACGGCGTGTTGCACCTGCGATCCGGCTGCTCCAAAAGCTTCCGCGGGGCTTGCAAGCTCGTGCGGCAAGCGCCCCTGCCACAGTCGGTTTTGCAGCGCCTGCCGATCGGCGATGAGGGCGTCGAGGTGCAGCGGCCGCTGCCGGTCTGGCAAGTCTTGGTTCGCCAATCTCTCAACCAGCGCGCGCGTGCCGTCCACCACGAACACGCCGCAGTCAACACCGTTGTTCTGCAGGGCCATGGCGGGTGTCACCACGGTGATCACGTCCAGTCTTGCTGCGAGCTCTCGTGCAGGCGCGTCATTGTATGGGCGTCCATCGAGACGACGGATGGAGTCGTAGTGATAGGCGACCGCTCTATCCGGGTCGCTGCGATCGACGAGCAGCAGAGACCAATGCTCGTTTCGTCCATCATTCTCCGCCGTAGCCATGGGATCGCCACTGTTCACAGGCAGGAACACGAAGTCGGCTGCGGCGTCGTTTTGATGATAGATGGACAGCAATATAGGTTCCGGGTCCCGGTCGAGACGGCGCAGCTGCTGGGAGACCAAGGAATCCACAAGCCGCGTTCGGGCGGCCAGCGCCGGGTCGTGCATCTGCAGGCTCTGCGCCAGCAACTGGTAATCCCTGCTGATATGGGCGTCACCCAGCAGGTCGGGGCCGAGCACCGCCCCTTCGGGGAGGTTGAACGAGCCTGACGGAAGGGCTGCGATGTGTGCATCGGAGGAGGTGGTCAGATCGACCAACGGAACACCGCGATAGGTGTCTGACTGCGTCGCTGGCAAGGCGGGTCCTGGAACCCTTGCCGGTACTGCTGCTGCAGTGTCCCTCATCGCACCGCGATGGAGGAGCCAAACGGCGTTGCCCCCTGCGGCGTCAGGGCGGTGTAGCCGTGACCTTTAATATCGAAGTTCCATTCCGGCTTGTCGGCATCCGGCAAGAGGCCATGGTGATTCAGCAAAGGAAGCATCGCCTCTGGGACGCGTTGGGTCCCATGGGAGAAGCCTTTGGGCACGGCGAACGAAAGGTCGATAAAGTCCTCCATAGCAGCGAGGGGCGCCTCAGACCTTGCGGAGGGCGCCGCCTGCTGCATCCTTCTGATGTGTTCAGCCTCTGTGCCTGGAACGGGTACCCCAGCCAACGACAATTCACCCAACTGGTGCATGGGGGCTGCATGGGCATCCGGCCGCCTGAATTGCCGATTTCGCTCGGCTGCTGCTGGAAGGCGACGGCTTGCGGCGTATTCAGGGCCGTCTGCCCCTCCGGTGGCCGCACCAGCGCTGTGGAATGTTCATTGTTGGTAATGACCCACTGGGGCGGCCGGTGGGCGCCCTGGTCAAGCGCATCCGGCAAGGGCCGAATCTGCTGTTGGCTGGCAGCTAGGACTGGCGGGGCGGCGGCCTGAACTCCGGCGTGCCCAAAGCTTGCAAAAGCGTCCGACATGCTGGTGTTGAGGTTATCCCGTCCAGCGGGCATCCCTGGGTTCGTGAAGAGAGACGAGGCGACTTGATCATTCTGCCCTTGCTGAAGCGCGTCGCGGAGCCCCTGTTCCACTCGCAGAACGGCCCCTTCACTGGTTGGCGCCTCGTCGGCTCGATCATCCAACAGCGACTGGTGCGCCTCGGCAATCCCGTCCGAGTCCGCTTTGCGAAGCCGTTTCAGTGCGTAGCGGAGATTACGGTCGTCTGGATACACGCTCTTGGCGATTTCCGCGCGCCAATCGTGATCCAGCCCAGTGATCGTCTGACCCTGGCTGTCAAGCGCCTCAGAAAATCTGCGAAGGGCAAGAACATATTTATCACGGGTGCCTAAGCCCAACGCGCTGTCACCGGCCGCTTTTTCCAAGAGGTGCGCGTCTGCTTTTGCGGGCACCGGCACTGGCCGGCCAGGAACTGAATAGCCCGGGTCATGATATGCACGCAGGACGTTCAACGCCGTCTTCATATCAGGGTAATCCGGAAAGAAGGTAGCGAGGTGATCGACCAGGGATTGGTGATTTGTTAGATCATTCGCTTGGCCGCGCTCGCCGAGATCATTCGCCAATCGGCGAAGCGCAGACGTGTATGTTCGCAGCGTATTCTCGCTATAATGTTGCTGAGAACCCGCCGCCTGGGCGATCGCCTTATCAATAACGTTCCAGTGTTCGTCGGACACATGGCGATGGCTGGGGTGACGTCCGCGACGTACGCGACGCGCGGCAGGAGCCGGACCGGCTCGGCGCGGCGCGGCCACTTGCTGCTCAAGGCCCACTTGCCAGGCCTGGCCCGCATCCGGCAAGGGGCCATGGCTGTCCAGGAAAGAGAGCATCGCGCCTGGGACGCGTTGAGTCCCATGGGAGAAGCCTTTGGGGAGGGTGAATGAGACGTTTATGGAGGGCCCGACCGCAGCGGAGGGCGCGTCAAACCTCGCGGTGGGCGCGGCCTGCTGCGTGCTTCTGATGGGTTCGGCCCCTGCGCGTTGAACCGGTACCCCAGCCAATGGCAATTCACCCAACCGCTGCGGGGGCTGCATCGGCACGCGGCCGCCTGAATTGCCGATTTCGCTCGGCTGCTGCTGAATGGTGACGGCTTGCGGCGTATTCTGGGCCGCCAGCCTCTCCGCTGGCCACAGGGCTGTGGAATGTTCATTGTTGGGGACGACCCACTGGGGAGGTCGGTGGGTGCCCTGATCAAGCGCATCCGGCAAGGGTCGGATCTGCTGTTGGCTGGCAGCTACGACTGAGGGGACAGCTTGATCATTCTGCCCTCGCTGAAGCGCATCGCGATTGCCCTGTTCCAGTCGCAGAACGGCCCCTGCATTTGTTGGCGCCTCGTCGGCTCGACGAGAGGGGCGTGCCTCGGCAATCTCGTCTGACAGGCGAAGCCGTCGCAGCGCCAAGCGGAGATAGCGGTCCTCTGGAAACAAGCTCTTGGCGAGTTCAGTCCGTGAATCGTGATCCAGCCCAGAGATCGTCTGGCCCCGACGTTCAAGCGCCGCGGAAAATCTGCGAACACTAAGACTATAGTGATTAAGGCTTCTTGGAACCAACCCACTGGTACTGGCCAGTTGTTCCAAGAGGTGCTCGTCTGCCTTTGAAGGCACCGTCACTGGCCACCGGCCAGCCGCTGAATAGCCCGGCTCATGATACGCACGCAGGATGTTCAATGCCGTCTTTATATGAGTGTCTTCCGGAAAGAAGGTAGCGAGGTGATCGACCAGGGATTGGTGATTTTTTAGATCATTCGCTTGGCCGCGCTCGCCGAGATCATTCGCCAATCGGAGAAGCCCAGACCTGTATGATGAGAGCGTCGACGACTTTTGGTGTTGGCGAGCCTCGGCCTGGGCGATCGCCTTATCGATAATATCCCGGTGTTCGTCGGACACATGGGGAAGGCGGTCCTCACGGGCGACACTGGCGACAGGAGCCGGATCGGCTCGGCGCGGCTCGGCCACGTGCTGCTCAAAGCCCAATTGTCGGGCCGTGTCCGCATCCGGCAAGGGGCCATGGCGGTCCGGGAAAGAGAGCATCCCGTCTGGGACGTGTTGAGTGCCGGAGGAGAAGCCTTTGGGGAGGGACAATGAAACGTTGATGGAGTGCTCGATCGCAGCGAGGGGCGCTTCAAACCTTGCGGAGGGCGCGGCCTCAGCATGCAGCGTTCGGATGTGTTCGGCCCTTGTCCCTTGAACGGGTACCCCCGCCAATGGCAATTCACCCCACTGATGCATGGGAGGCCGCATCGGCACGCGGCCGCCTGATTGGCCGATTTGGCTCGGCTGCTGCTGAATGGCGACGGCTTGCCGCGTATTCAGGGCCGCCAGCCTCTCCGCTGGCCACAGGGCTGTGGAATGTTCACTGTTGACGATGACCCACCGTGGCCGTTGGTTGCCGTGGTCAAGCGCCGGCAAGGACCGCATCTGCTGTTGGCTGGCAGCTACGATTGGCTGAGCGGCTTGATCATTCTGCTCTTGCTGAAGCAGGTCGCGGAGCCCCTGTTCCACTCGCAGAACGGCCCCTTCATTGTGCGCCTCGTCGGCTCGATCATCGAACAGCGGCCGGAACGCCTCGGCCACTTGCTGCTCCACGCTCATTCTCCGGGCCTCGCCCGGTTGCCTCTCTTCCAAGCCTGCGTCCTGCGACAAAGCTGTTACACGGGATGGATTTTTTCGCGGGTCCACAGTAGCCTCACATCAAACGGTATCGTTAAATTCCTGCGCCAATCCACGCAGCGGCTCATCGAGTCGAAAGTCTGTGGAGAGTTCCTCCTCTGCTTCCGTCAACGGTGCCGGCTCCGGGAGGGCGCCTGTCTGGCCTTCAAAGATGCGTTTCAGAATGCGGTCCGAAAAATATCGCACCTTCCTCAATTTCAATGGTGGCAGACCTTTGATGAGAACGATCTCGTAGTCGTCATCGAGCAGCCGAACCTGTTCGGGACGCAACAGCGGTGCACCTTGATGCGAATTCTGAATGTTCCAGTCGAATGTTCGCGCCTGGCTGTACGAAATCGATTTGGCTTCAAACGTGTATTCACCGATGGCCTTGGAAATGTAGTTTGGTGTCTCATCATCGGCCGTGGCCATGAACACTTGCAGGCCGGTATTGCTTAGAAAATTCTGCTTGCCAGCCTCTCCATAAGCCCCCGTCAGTGCCGAAAGGCTTTGGATGATGAGCATGAAACGCCCCTTGTAGCCCGCGATAGTTGTAATTGCGGTCTCGATCGCTTCCAGCTTACCCAAGTGTTTGAACTCATCGAGCAGGAAGAGAACCTCATGCTTTTCATCCCGACGGGGCAGCGACCGCTGCAGGATTGAAACGATTTGCTGAAAAAACAAGCGTATCAGAGGCGCGATCACCTCAAGGTCGTTCGGACCAACGCAAAGATAGATGCACGTTCTGCGACGGCGAAGATCATAGACCGAAAAGTCCGAGCGACTTGTGGCGGCCTTTACAGCGGGATCCGCCCACAGATTGAGCCCGCCATCGCCGAGCACTGACGTGTAGGAGGTCAGGATTTTCGTGTCGTTCCCGGCCATGTCGTCGAAGATGCGTTGAGCCTCTTTGTTTCGCGTCTCCATAGCGAGTTGCGCAAAGAGCTTAAACTTCTCCCCCGGCTGGGCGAAGAGATCATAGACGGCGCCGATTGTCGGCGTGCCCCGCTCGATGCAGGCAAGGATCCCCGCGACAAAGATATCTCGCGCGCCGCTGACGAAACCTTGCGCGCCCTCCCCCTTGGCCGTAATCAGGTTTGCGGCCAAGCGGCGGGCTTCGGTGAATTGGAGCTGTGGAGGCAGCGCTATAAGATCCAACAGCGGATTGTAGCAGTTTGTGCGCCGCTCCGAATCCAGCGGCGCGAATTTGAACACGTCGTCGCCTGCGGCTTTGCGCGCCCTCGAGGTGAGCTCAAAGAGCTCCCCCTTGACGTCCAGAGCTATCACTGAGCCTTTGAATGTAAGTAGCGTTGGAATGACTATGCCGACGCCCTTGCCAGCGCGGGTCGGTGCAACGATGAGGCTGTGAGGCTGCTCGCCATTGGTCAGGTAGTAACCAGGCCAGAAAGGGCCACTCGTCTTCCCAAATACCGGTCCTGTCACGCCACGGTATCGTCGCAGATAACCGGTGCGTCGCATTTCGTCCACTCGAGCCCAACGAGCCGTCCCGTGGTGTTCGAGCTTGCGGCGCAATACGATCTGCTGAACCAGCAAGACGACCGCGGATGTCGAGAGCACGATAGCCGCGCCCCGATAGAAAACGGGGGTTGCGAAACCCAGATAGAAGGGCGTCTCAAACCAAAAGGCACGCACATCAAACGCCATCAAAGCCTCGCCGCCACCGCCCTGGCGGAAGGTTGCGTACAGACTTGCCGCACAGAAGCCCACGGCGAGCGAGCAGGCGATGCTAACGGCTATGTTGGGGGTCGTCGTTTTGGTTGAAGGCATTGTTCCATTGCCGGATTAGCCGCAGCTAATGCTACGCGTGCTTCAAACACCGAACCGACGTCGCGCGATGTCGCCGCTCGACAGATCGATGCCGAGGCGGGTGGTGCAATGGTTTCATCGCACCACCCGGCAGACGTGGTTTTTTAAAGTTACACAAGTTAGGTGCGTCAACGGCCAGCGACTTGGAAACGGCCAGACCGTGAACGGAATTCGGGAGAGAAAGCGCCCTGTACCGTGGCCGAGACCTCAACGGCCAGCGCGATCCCTGTTTCTGGTGGACTCCAGTAGGTCCGCTCGGGCGTGACTGTAGTTGCGGTTTATGGCCTGCCCAATTAAACCACCCTGCTGCAGCTGTTCATGGGAGATTTGCGTGCCTGTCGCATGGACTGCAGCCTCAAGACCGGCTATGTGGGCGTCCAGATCCGCATGCCGTTCCTCTGCATGCTGTTGCTGAGGCATTTGCCGCAAGATGGGTGCCAGGCCGGGAACTGCGTGAGCTTGGGCCTGTTGATTTGGATCCATCTGGTGATACGCCTGCATAATAGCATTGTGTGCCACCATCCGGTTGTTGCCATCCGGATCAGAAGCCAATTCAATGGCTTGATCAAGAATGCGAGATTGGCTTTGCTTATTGAACTTACCGAAGTTTGGCGCAACGTTAAGAGCTCCGAGAGCTTGCGAAGCCGGCTCCATGTTGCCAATGCGATTGACAACAGCATCTTGCATATGTGGCGTTAGGTAGTTGGCTATGTTGCTGACGGCTCTGACTTGCTCCAATGCGACGTCATCCGGCCTGTACCCCAATTCGGATGTCAGCTTCCAGGTCAGCTCGACCGCTGATCGTCCGAGCTGATTGGCCCGCTTTTCAAATTTTGCGAGTTCAGTTTCTTGCCCCGGTTGAGTGCCCCGAATGGCTGTTCGGGCTTGCCTCCCGAGGTCTTTGAATCCTGCAAGATTTCGCGCTGTATCGCGCGGGTTAGCGGTTACCAGCCGTTCTGCGACCTGGCTTAATGGCCCGTCTGGAAGGGACAGGATGGTACTGGGTTCCCTGGCTTGGGATGAACTTGCAGCTGCGCGTGCCCGTTTGTTATCGCGATCCATTGCTGGGTACTCCAAAGTCATTATTCTACGCAATGAGGTTATCACCCAAGCCTGACCTGCTGAACCGATATGGTGTTACAGTTGTAGTCTGGCAGAAGGTTCCGGTCCCGTCCCAGCCAAGATGACGAGGCTGGCATCAAATGCCGTGAGTGACTTCTGCCTAAGCGCATGAATGGCACGCCCTCGCCGATTCTGTCGCCTCCTCCTTCTGGTCCTTGCAATAGCCCAGCATGATGTCTCACGCAGCAGCTTCTCGTTTAAGCGCAGGGTGCATGCTCGATGGTTTCGATGACGACCATCGCCCAATCCGGCTGATCAGCCGCGGCCGAGCTCTCGTGCTTGCCTGGCACGGAAATCAATCGCGACCTGACCGTTTGCGCGGCGCCGCGCCAACAGCATCACTGTGCCATGCCACCATCAAGGCCTTCCTGCAGCAGGCGCGTGGCAATCACTCGACGGAGCCGACGCAGGCGAGGAGCAAGAGACAGGCGGGAAAAAATCGGGCTGGCGGGCAGCACGGCACCGCGCAACGCCGTCCCGTCCTCGACGCACCCCTGTTCTCTATGAGTGCAGCGGTCGTCAGCCCCAGCCGCTGGCGAGCCAACCGTCAGCTGGACGTTCGCGACATCTTCAACGCCTTTGTGCCAGGGGTTTTCTCAACGGGAGGTCGCCTGGCGCAGTCACCCCGGAACGGGCGGCCTATTCAGCGCCGGCTCCGCAGCAACATGACCTGGCTGCAATGGCCACGCAGCCTTGCGCTCCAACCGCATTGATGCAGGCGCACCACATTACTTGCTTTGGCTGCAACATCCCCTCTCCTTCCCCGCCACACGACGGTGCAGGACTCAGGAAAACTTCAATCCGCAAAGACGGTCAGTTTCTTCAGCTGCAGTCTGGGGCCAATTGTGCATGGTCTACTCGATCGGGTGCAAGGGAATAAAGGAGGGTTCAAGTGGCGCCGAAGCGCAGACGCGATGGCATGACTCGCGCACGCAGCCATCCTGGCCGACCCCATGCCTGTTCTTGGGCACAAGCTCGAATTGAGCGCCCTATCAAGGCTCAAGGAGTTTTTCAGGTTGCCGTCGCGATCGGGGCGCTATTACGCTCTCAGCACGCACACTTCTGCGCGATGCGAAGGCAAACGATACGCTAACTGTCACGCCAGACGGAGTGAATCCGACCGCCATCAAGTATTCTCCAGGGTGCATGTGCAACACGGTGCTTGTGACTATTTTTGCCGATGGCCCTCGCCTCGTCGCCGAGCCGGCTCTGGGCTCGTGGTCGCAACTGAAGGTCCCACGCCCTAGGCCAGCCAGGACGTCAGTGTCGGCTGTGCAACAATGTCGGGGGTTCGGATCGCATGGGCTGCCCACAACCGTTTAGTTGAAGGCTTTTTCTCCTGGCACACTTAGTGCGACAGATGATCCTCAAACGCTGCATGGATCCGCGATACAAGGAGAGGGATCGCAGGGATGAACATGAGAGGGATACATTGCGTAGCCACGCGTCGACTTTGTCTGACTGCCAGAGGTTGGAGCAGATGGGCGCTGGCCTGATCTCGCTAGAGATTGATCCTGCAAAGCAGCATTTCACATCCTGGGCTGGCGACCGACGCGGAGAGCAACATGGAAAGCGTGGGAAAATCTGGGATGCGGTCCAACGTTGTCTCGGCCGTGACCTATGGGAACAGGGAGCCGATCTGCAGGATCCAGATCTACCAGGATCACTGCATCATCGACGAGATTGTTGGATCATCAGGCACGATTGAGGGCACCAACTACGTGGGAGCATCGACCGCGGCGACCGGCATGCAGGCTTGCTTGGTGACTAGCGTCAGTTTGCTACTTTGAATGAGTCTCCCACACTAAGGCATCGTAGAGCTGGCCTAAGTCGCCTCAAGCCGACGCGCGCCGCAAACCATTATTGCTGTGCAGGTGTTTGCAGCCCTGTGCGATCGGGAGACCGCCTCGCCATGAAGTGGACCAGCTTACTTCTGCTGAGCACATTCAGGCTCGCACCTGAGTCCCTCAAGAAGAGGGTGGTTCGATCCGGCACTGACCCTAGGGCGGGGGGGCTTGTTGAGCCGGTGCCGGACCGAACCGTCTAGGGCAACGCCGGCTATGTCGTGGGAAACTGTGGCTTCGGCGCGGCCAAACCGTGGCGGAAATGTGTCGCAGATTCACCGTTTCCAACACGCGCGTTGAAAACGTGACTGGACGTTTCCGAAAGCGCCTAGCGCTGCTGGGTCTGGCGGGAGCTGTGCAGATGGGAGGCTATCCTGGCTGTGAAAATAGTCGCCCGGTCAAAGTGGCCGGAT
The DNA here is from genome assembly GCF_053005525.2 of Mesorhizobium sp. ORM8.1. Classification (NCBI taxonomy): domain Bacteria; kingdom Pseudomonadati; phylum Pseudomonadota; class Alphaproteobacteria; order Hyphomicrobiales; family Phyllobacteriaceae; genus Mesorhizobium; species Mesorhizobium sp. ORM8.1. Next base: position 2,361,003 of record NZ_CM132600.1, read on the forward strand.
TCAGGAAGGGAAAAACTCGCAACGTCAATTCGGCGGGACGCCGGGCGATCACAATCCAATCCAGCAGGCGCGGCTCGGTTGCGAGGAGTTCGGCCATCTCCTTCTGAAGGCTCAACAGAGGACAGTTCAGTCAGGACATGCGGATCCGAAGCAGAAGTCATGCGCTTCAATCTTGCGGCGTTAGAGACGCCCGCGATTTTGATGGCCGGGCAAGGCCGTTCCGTTGCCAGCGATGCCGGAATGGCGGAACGGCCCCGAGCCGCGACTATACAGGTGAGGCGAGCCGGCCGGGTGTGGGGTCGGCTGACGCTGGGCGAGAACCCATGAGCGGCAGGGTTTCGCGGCGCCAGTTCATCGCAGCGGCGGCTGGCGCGGGGATCGCGGTCAAGATCGGTTTTCTGGGCCGGCCCGCATCGGCTGCGCCCATTGTCGATTCGCCCGGCCGCCCGCCAAATTGGATCGGACCGGACGGTCGCCCGCGCTTTCGGATGGACGCCGTGGCCAAGGTCACCGGGGACAAGACCTTCACCCGCGATTTTCGCGCCCGTGACATAGCGGGCTGGCCGCAGCAACAGAGCCACGCCTTCCTGATGCGCGGCACCCGGGCCGACGCCCCGTTCGACGGGCTGGACCTCTCACTGCTGGGCGAAGACCTCAGGCCCGACCGGTTGATAGTCGGCGAAGACCTTGCGCGGGATGGTCTTGCGCCGCCGGAAACGACGGCTCCCGGCTTCTATGGCGACATGTTCCTGGTGCCGAAGGGACGCGTTCCGCGCCTGATCGGTCAGCCGGTCGCGCTCTTGATCTACAAGGATTTCGCGCGGTTCGACGCGGCCAAGCGGCTGGTCCGTTTCGGCAAGGGCATCGTGCGCTGGGGCGCGCTCGGCGGATACGAGACGCCACCCCATTACGGCGCCAGCCGGTTCGTGCGCATCGGCGGCGCAACATCGGATGGCACCGCTCCGCTCGAAGGCACCACCATCTACGGCAGTTTCGAGCGCGATCAGGTCGTCTGGCCGAAGCCGGATCAGAGCAGCGATGCGGAGGCCCGCGCCATGTGGGCGGCCGGCGAGATCGAGCGTGAGATCACGGCTGCCGGCGATGACGCGTTGGTCCTGAAGCGAAGCTATTTCTCGCAGTCGACGGACGCCAGCGCGATGGAAGCCGACAATGGCAATGCCTGGTTCGAGCGGGGCAGTTCGACCCTGCACGCACTCATCGCGACCCAATCGCCTTATGAGGTGGCGACCTCGACGTTGGAAATGCTGTCGAAATCGCGGTTCGCGGTGAAGGCGCTCGAGCTTTCAATCGCTGACACGGTCGGATACGGCACCAAGGATCATTCCATCTTTCCCTACTACGCTATCCTGGCAGGCCTCTATGGCGAGGGGCGCCCGGTGCGTCTTGCCAACGACCGCTTCGAGCAGTTCCAGATGGGATTGAAGCGCCATGCCTTCTGGATGGAGAACACGCTTGTCGTGGATCGCTCCACGCACGCCTTCCGCATCATGAAAGGCAAATATCGCACGAATGCCGGAGGGCGGCGCAACTTCTCGCCCGACATTGGCAAGGTCGGGGCCAGCGCGGCGCAGAGCATCTATTATCTGCCGAAGAGCGATTTCTCGGTCGAGGTCCGCGCTTCGCGCGCTGTCGATGCTGGCTCGACGCGCGGATACGGAACGCTGCAGACCATGGCCGCGACCGAGATGATGGTCGATGAGGCGGCCGAGCTGCTCGGCATCGATCCTATCGAACTTCGCCTCAAGAACGCGTTCAAGACCGGCATGAAGAACTCGCAGGGCGCCATTCCCGGCGAGGCGCTAAGGACCGAGGAGATCCTTAAGCGGGCCCGTGCCCACCGCTTGTGGAAGGATCGCGCTGCAAACAAGGCGGCGTTCGATACCGCCAATCCGGGTAAGCGCTATGGCATCGGTTTCGCGCAGGTGCAGAAGGATTACGGCACCGGAGCCGAGGCCGCTGTGACCACGCTGTCATTCGATCCGTCCGGCCGGCTCACCATGCGCCAGAACGGCAATGATATCGGCACGGGCCTGGCCACCTCGCAGGCGGTGATGGTCGCCGACATCATCGGCCGGGCGCCCCACGACTATGCCTTCGGGATCGTCGACTGGCCCGAGATGCCTCTCGCCTCCACCGAGGAGCCCTATACGACGCCGCAGGACCGGGAGGACGCACTGGCACGCAACCCGCGCTGGACACCCTCGTTCATTTCACCGATGAGCGCCTCAAACAGCGCCTATTTCGTCGGCCACGCCACGCGGATGGCGGCGCGCGCGCTGCTGCGCCTGTCGCTCTGGCCGGCTGCGGTCGCGCTTTGGTCGAGTGGACCGGGCGGCGGGCGGGCGGGGCCGCCCGATATTGACATGGCGGACGTGCGAATAGCAGATGGCAAATTGACGGCTGGAGGGATGGAGCCGCTCGCACTGGAACAACTCGCAGCGGCGGCGCACAGGCTCGGCCTGGTCAGGGGGGTCAGCGTCCATGTCTTCAATCGCGGGCAATGGGCCGAGGCGGTGTTCGATGTGCCGAACGTCGGTGCCGTCCGCTTGCCGGTCGACGCGCTTTCGGTCTGCTACGGCCAAAGCGCGCCAGCTGGTTTGAAAGCGCTGATGACCTGCGGCGGCTTCCATTTTCTCGACCGGCGCCAGGTCTTCTATCCGCCGGTACAGCGCCAGAACGCAGCCGGCACCTGTTACACGGGCATGGCGACGATCGCCGAAGTCGCAGTGGACACCGCCTCGGGCGACGTGAAGCTCCTTTCGCATCATTCCATCCTCGAATGCGGCACTCAAATCGTGCCGGAACTCGTCTCGGGTCAGCTCCAAGGCGGCCTTGCTATGGGCGTCGGCCACGCCTTGCTCGAGGAATTGCCGCTCTATGAGGACGGTCCCGGTGACGGGACGTGGAACTGGAACCGGTATCGCCTGCCGCATGCCAGGGATGTCGCGGTCTGGACACAGACATCGGAGGTGTTGGCGCCGCTTTCCGAAGTCGACCCACCAAAGGGAATGGCCGAGGTTGTGATGATCGCGATCGTTCCGGCGATCGTCAATGCCGTCAACCATGCCATCGGCAAGCGTTTTTACCAGACGCCGATCACGCCAGAGAGGATTTTGGAGGCCCTGCCGTGACCGTCGCCACGCGACCACTTTCGATGACCGTCAACAATCGCAAGGTCGGTCCTGTCGACGTACCCGACGATCTGATGATGATCGACTTCCTGCACGAACATCTCAACCTCACAGGCTCGCGGCTTGGCTGCGGGGAAGGCATCTGCCACGCCTGCGCGATCATTCTCGATGGGCCGGAAGGAAGTTCCCGCGAGATCCGCAGCTGCATCACCGGAGCGCATTTCTTCGAGGGCAAGTCCGTCCGCACCATCGAAGCGCATGCCAAACGCGACGCGAATGGCGACGTCGTCCGGCTCTCCGCGATTCAGCAGGCCTTCATCGAACGTTTTTCGTTCCAGTGCGGCTATTGCACGCCGGGTTTTGTCACCGGTGCAACCGTGCTGGTTGAGCGTCTCAAAGAGAAGCCGGTCCGCAGGGCGGATGTCGAACGCACGATCGAGCAGGCGCTTGCGCTGCACATTTGTCGTTGCACCGGTTATGTCCGTTACCATGAGGCGGTCCGTCACGTGATCCTGAGCACGCCCGGCCTGGTACAGGGCTGAGGTCCGGCGACGAGGCGGTTCCTAGATATTTGGCCTGCGGCACGCATCAGGTCGACGTGCAGCCATACGGGCGTTTTTTCTGTTTCCGGCACCTGGGCGTGCCCTTTTTGCTTGCCGCGATACGGTGAAATAATTCTCGTACGTGCCTGCGCTTGCACGATTCGGGTGTTGCCAGCATTGCGCCAATTCGGAAATCGGTGAGGCCTTGACCCTCGCCAGCACCTGACATACTTTCTGTAAGCAATTTGCGTAGGGATCGCGTGTGCAGCCCGATGATATCGAACTCATTGTGGACGCTGACATTTCGGAGGACCCATGCCTCCTCTTTGATGTCGTCACGCCCGATGGCGTGCTTCAGCTATTGGGGGACGTGGAAATGGGCAGCAACCATCTGGTTGTCCGTGACCTGCATATCGGAGGCGATGCCCAGGTCCAATGGGGTTGGTCCAAATTGCGCAAGCTCGGTCGAGTGATCGCGGAGAAGCTTAATGTCGACTACATCGAAGTTCATGGAGCGGTTCGGACAACGGGTGCGAACCCGGGACGTCGTCCGGGTGTCGTCAGGCTCTCCCATCCGGCTGAGCCTCAGCTTTCTACACGGCGCGAATACTCCTGAGGCTGCTCGGGTTCTCGTCAGGAGACAGCTGCCGCTGAGGACGGCCCATGCGGTCCTCACGGAGATGGTCGATCACGGCAAGGCGTTCGTGACTGTTCCTTGCGTCGACGACCTGCGGGCACTTAAGGACGAACTCTCGTCCGCAGGAGTGATCGCGAAGGTTCATGCGCCGCGGCCGATAAGCGTTCGCGAAGTTCGGGATCGCACCAAGCTGTCCCAGGAGGCGTTCTCCGTGAGGTATGGCCTCGATCTGGCGACGCTTCGAAACTGGGAGCAAGGTCGCTCGGAACCGGATGCAGCGGCGAATACTCTCCTTTGGACCATCGCCCGGAATCCGGAGGCAGTCGAAAAATCGCTCGACATGGAGGACGAAGTGGCGGCGCCGTCTCCGTAGTAGTCTAAGTCTAGGGAGAGGGCTGTCGGAACGGCCACTCCATCGCGCGGCTACTCGGCAGCCAATGCGGTGGCCGGCCGCCGGACGGGAGGCAACGTCAGGATCGGCGAGATGAGCGGATCCGGCCTGCTGTAGCGCCTTCCCGTCAGCCGTTTCTCGCCTGGCCGCCGCAGTGCCAGAACGGGCCGCCCCGCCTTCCTACGCGTGTAGTGGCCCCGCTCACTCAGCAAGAAACTCCATTTGTTTTCGCGCAGAATATAGGCACAGGAAGTCAACATCTTTACGTTGCGCTATATGACTGTCGAAGAACCCAAATATCCCGGCGAGCTAGCGTCGCCACAGCAAATTCACGAGCTGGCAGAGGAATACCGCAAGGCGGCAAACCACCTCCTTGAGCTCGGACGACCCGGCAAGCCGCTCACCAGAGCGCCGTTCAGATTGGCGGCGATCCATGCGATCGAACTCTACCTGACCGCGCTTTTGCTCCATCGTGGGCACAATCCCAATCAGATCCGCAAACTGCAGCACGACCTGTCGAGACGCTCGGGGCACGCCCTGGAGGCGGGCCCGCGCCTTCGCGCGAAGACGGCAAAGCATCTCCAGTCCCTTAGCCAGAACCGGGAATATCCCGTCACCCGCTACGGCCCGGAACTGGCCGCCACCGCCTCGCAGATAAACCGCCTCACCGCCACCCTTGAAGAGGTGGCGGCAAAGGTCACTGCATTGATCGCACTGCCCGCGAGATTGCAGCATGCAGATCCAGCTGCCTCCGGGGAGGTTCACGGCCGGGATTCAGCGGCCTCCTCGTCTGCTGCGACAGCTAATCCAATGACATGATGCACCAGGAACACGTCGACGAGGTACGCAGCCTCGTCTCGTGAAATCGGCAACATGTCTGCGGTGATTTCATTATCGATATAGGACTCGGCGTCCCAAAGGGTGCGAGTCAGCTTCTCGTTGGCCGGCTCAATGCGCTCAATGACCCTTTCGAACGCGGTGTTGGCGGCCTCGATAAGGACAGTACGGTCGGCCCCGGCGACTGGCAGGGACGCAATAACGGCATGGGAATCCATGACGAACGTTTCCTTCTGGAGTGGCGGTCTCTTGCCTCAGCATTTTCGGTCGCCATGCCGACGCTGGTTCTTGCTGGGGTGGCTCGTCGAAGCGCCAGGCGCCACCTTGTGCTCACATGCGCAGCCGCAGGATACGCGAGAATTCGGCAGATGCAATTAAAGGTGACATCGTTGAGCACGGCAGCGCCGGGGACAGAACGGTCTCGGCACAGTAGGCCAAAGGCGGTCTTCGAGCTTTAGCTCCCCGCACGAAGCGGTCTGGAACCAAGCCTGATCTCCGGAGCCGCCGTCGCGCGTCCCGCCCTGCGCAGGCGCGCGCAGTCCGCAAGGGCTTGAGCGGAGCGTCCTTGAGGACGAGCACGGCTGCGCGAGGGACAGAGCGCGTCGGAGGCGGAGCGGGTTCAGGCGGCCTGATCCTTGGTGAGTCCAGGGCGTCTTCTTTGGTCGGCCGCTCGGGCGAAACGCCGTTGCTGGGGGTGGCAACCTGGCCCTACCATGTCGAAAGCAAGGAGCTAACGGGATAAGCCTTCCGGTTTTGCCACGCTTTGCCTGGTCGGCGGATAGATGAGTGTTCTGATGTCTGCTACAATCGAAACCAAAAGTCGAGGGGGCGACAATGGTTGAAGTGTTCCGCGGAAGGAGCGGTAAACTCGAACACGAAGGGGCCGCGCTCGGTAGAATCCATGCGCAGGCAAATCACCGCAAGGCGTTGGGGTACTGGCTCGGGTTCTTGAAGGGCGTGATGGCCAGCGACCGGGTCGAGCGCGCGGAGATGCCGCCACTCAGGGTCGAAGCTGAGCAGTTCCTGTCCGTTCTTCACGACGACGATGCTTGCGAGCTCATCCGCGATCTGGACATGTGGGGTAACGCGCCCGAAGAGATCTACGCCGTCCTTGAAACAATAATCGGCATACGCTCACGGGAGTTTGTCGCCGCTGACGACAAGGACGAAGTCAACGAGTTCTACGGGTTCTGTGCCGGTATCGCCTGCGACAACTCCATCACGCCCGCAGAGGTCGAAAAACTGCTATCCAGGTTGGACTCGAGTGTGGTCCTGCAGAGAGACAGCCGCGTGGCGTCTCTCGGAGAAACTGCCAGAAGGTCTATTGCTGACGGTCGCATAACCGCCGAGGAGGCAGAAGACATCTGCGGGTGGATTGCCCGTCTTGTAGGCGACAGCGCGACAGACACGGGGCTGCCTACCTTCGGCAATGTCGGTGTCATTGACGGCGCCTTGGAGGATGCAAGCCAGTTCGTGATTCCGAGCCGGATGTTCGTCCTCACGGGAAAATTCTACATCGGTCCGCGAAAGGTAATCGCTGAGATGATTTGCGAACGCGGCGGTGATTGGAAGGAAACCGTCTGCGGCCAGACCGACTACCTCGTCGTCGCGTCCGAAGCGTCTCGGGACTGGAAGCACAGCCATGAAGGCACGAAGATCATCAGGGCAATGGAGCTTCGCGAAAAGGGAGGTCGGCCGGATCTGGTTCTTGAACCGATGCTGGCCAAAGCGTTGGGTTTCTGAGCGCCTCCATCCGGCAAAGGAAAACCTATTATCTTCGAGGTGCGGCTTCAGAGCTTGGTCGCGTCGGAAGCGCGGAGCCTGAATACCCGAGCCTTAGTGAATCCTGATACGAGTCGTTTTTCAAGGTGGGTAGCGGCGGCACCTGCACGAACAATATCTCCCACATGATCGCGGCACCGTCGTACTTCACTGGTTCACCGGAAGCAAAAGCGAGGCTCGACGCTCGGCGATGCTCGGCTGCTATTTCTCCGTCAATGCCGAGATGACCCGTTCGGATCGCGGCCGGGCGTTGCGGGGTCTCCCCACAGAAGGGGTGCGCCGGCGACCGTGGCCCCGCCAGGGAGGAAGGCTTTCCCCCTGTGGACAGGGCATGATCATGCTCATTCTGTGTTCGCGATTCATGAGGACTCTAACAGCATGAGCCAGCATTCGATGCGACTACTGTCTTCCTAGACGCGCCAAAGTCGTTAGACTGTTGATCGCATGAGTCTTGGTATTTAGTGCCATGGGAGAGTTTGGCATCAATGACATTAGCGGAAGCCCATTGTTACTAAGAAGAACGGGAGGAATATGACAAAAGCGGTTGACGAGACCCACAGGAAGAGATCCAAGAAGCCTTATAGCGAGCGTTCCGATCTCGAAAAACTGCAATCGCAGTGGAATAAGTTGTCCGGGCTCCACCTGAGGGATGAGCCTTCCGCCGCAATCGTGCGATGCGCCACGGCGGCTGAAATAGCGGCAAACTACGCAATTCGAACTGAATGGGCTCGCCAAACTGAATTCGATGCGGCGACTATCGACCAGTTCCTGCGGTGGGCGAACGGTCTGCACGGCAAGGTGACGCGCCTGTTTGTGCCCGTTTACTTTGCGCCTCAGGTTGCGTCGACCCTGACGTTCTCTCCCGTGGCGCTGGCGGCGGCGGTCGCCAGAACGGCGACGACACGTCAGGCTCGACCGCAACTGCTGGCGGGCCTTCAGAAGAGCGCACTCGCTCAACTGTAATGCTTGATCTCGCACACGCCGACGTTCGAACTCACGGATGACTTTGCGGACCTCGCCGACACCGAACGGACGCTGTTCACCGCGCGCTGCGGAGCTGGGATAACCGATCTCTATTTGAACGCCTTGGGATATGTCTGGCGCGCGAACGCGGCCTGCCTGTCCAGCGCGCTCGATCCGCATGCGGATTTTCTTTACGATGGCGGGAACGTTGACGGCCGCGGTATCGTGCTGGCTGAAGCCCACGGTTCATTCGCCGCCAACGCCACGGCAAAAACTGTCGCCGCGCAAGCAAAGCGCAAATATGGAAGGCAGGTGAAACCCGATGCGAATGTGGGGTCACCCTTCGGCCACATCATCCACGGCTATTCCGTAGCCTTTGGCTCGAAGCCGGGCACGTCTGGCGCCTTTCTGAGCGTAGCTGAAACGAGGATTCCGAAACCAAGGAAAAAGGCTCCGCCGCCTGCGAGCCAGCCCGCTGTTGGCCGCGGTGTGACAACGCAAATGGCGCTGGCGACGCACCGGTCGAACTTCCTGCTGATGGGCATGAGCCCCGTCGTCAACTGGATCGATTGGATCAATACGGCTGGCGAGTTTCCCGTGGAATCCGGACCAGTCACCTTTGTCCGATTTCCTTATGCCCGCCGTTGGTACATTGGCACGCTTTCTCGATCTGGCCGGCTCTACGCCCCTATTGGTGGCACGATGAGCTCTGGGGCGATCCGAATTGGCGACGGCTTGCCATTGGAGGCACTATCGTTCGCGGTTTGCTGGGCGAGTCCGTTGTGGTTCGTCATGGAGGAGACTGCCTGCAGGGAGTTCCTCGATAGCATCACCGGTATTATCCGAGCCGGTGGTGACGATCGTCCCGAACGACTCGACCTGCCCAGCTTTGATCAAGCCGGGTTCGGTATTCGCGAGGACAGCCGAGGCCGGCGTGCCGACGGCTCTGACTATAATTACGCGCTGTTCCGCGATGGCCTGGCCTTGGTGGGCGACCCTTTTCGCCCGCGAAAAATCGAGACGAGGCGATGGTCGCCCAAGGAGGGGTTCGGAGGGGTTCGAGAGCTAGCGGCGATGCACCGGAGGCCGGAGAGAGCACCGTATAGGCCTCGAAGACTAAGGCGGGCGGCTCCCCTCTATGCTCCCCAAGCGTCGATCATCGTGCCCAGAGGAAATGGAGTTTTTTCCTTCGACCATTCATGGTACGGCGCTGCTGTCTGGCTGTATGGGCCGGGCTCTGGCCGATCGAACTGGACGCGCGTCGGGATATGGAATGCGCTTCCAAAAACGATCGCCTCGCCTGACGACAATATTGTCACCTGGTCGAGCAGACGCCGCGCCTGCATCGGGATGATCCGGCGGAAATGGTCGATGTCGTCCGGGTTTTGCAGACGGTGGCTGATGAAATTGGCGCACTGGCTAATAATGGTCTGGCTGATCTCGCTCGGGCGTTGGCTGGCGATGATGAGCGACAGTCCGAACTTGCGCCCTTCCTTTGCGATGCGCTCATAGGTCAGCCGCGCCAGACGATGACCGCGATCCTCGTCGGCACGAGCTGGCCGGGCGTAATTGTGCGCCTCTTCCAGGACGAGTACCCATGGGTGCTTGTAGCGTGACGCGGCGGGCAAGCGTTCCCGGGCCTCCAGGAGCACGCGCCCGATGACGGCGCAGGCATAGGGAAGCACTTCGTTGCTGAGCATCGAGAGGTCGAGAACAGACACCTTCGGACCTGTGGCAGCGCCCAAACCGATGCGAGCGAACCAGGTGGATAGATTGGCGATCGCGGTGCCAGCGTCCTCATAGTTCAGGAATGCGCGCCACCGCTTGTCATCGAGGCGGGTTCTCAAACGCAGCTTCAGCGTCGTCAAATGGGCGTCCACCCTGAACGTGTCTTCCTTCGACACCGCGCGATTGATGAGAGACGGATCGGTCAGTGTCGAACGTGCAATCGGGATCGGTGAATCTGCTGTGCGTGCGCCTGCCTCCGCCGTATCGCTCCCGCCGACAATCTTGATCCGTATGGCGTCTTTGAGCTTCTCCGCTGCGGCAGCAATCGCAGCCTGATTGCCCATCACGTCCTGATTGTACTGATCGACACTGCGATGAGCCGTGAAAAGGGCCTCGAAGACCGCAGTGTCGATGTCGGTGTCAGCCAGATGGCCGACGATGGCATCGCAGTAAGAACCGGCGAACTTCCTCTTCACTTTCGTCAGTTCGCTGAGGAGCTGATCGAGCCCGCTCATCGCATTCTGAAGCGAACCGAGGCTGGCGGCAGCCGTAGCGTTGCCACCCTTGGCAATCGCCCACCAGTCTTTCAGTACGGGTTCCTGCGTCTGTTCCGATGCGCTCAGCCATGCGCAGATCTCTTCCGCGTTCAGGAACCAGAGCGGGAGGCTGAACTCCTTGCCATTGAGATAGATGCGATCCGGCAGGCGTGTCTCTGCTACGGCGGTGGGAAAGGCTTTGGCGTATTCACCATTGATGTCGAGAATGAAGATGTGCGGCTCCTGGGCAGCAGCATCCAGTGCCTTCATTGCCTTCTGGATAAGGCTCGTCACTGAGAAGGATTTCCCTGAGCCCGTGTTTCCAACGATCGCCAACGGCCTGGAGAACAGGTCATTGTAGGACGCTCGCACGACATTGCGCGCCTGGCCGGTCGGAAAACCGATTTTCAGGTCGTAGTCGAAATCCTTGGCATCGTAGCCTTCCGGCCTGTTGCGACGGGGTGGGATCTCAAATATCGCACGCAGGATGTCGGGCGATCCGATTTCTGCCGCTGTATCCAACGTCGGCAGAACGGATATGCCAGCACTGAAAGACGGCTCATCATCGGCGTGCTCGATGGTGCCCAACAACTGCACACTGGCAATCCGACGTGGCTTCATAAGTTCCAGACTGAGATCATCTCCGCTGGAAGGGTCGAAACTTTCCCGCGCCTCGAGGTCGGTGATGATGCCGATGACGGTTTCGCCCGCGCCCAGCGAGAAGGTGAGATAAGCATTGATGGCGATCGCTACCTGCACCCCATCGAGGGTCGCCCGCAACGCCGAACGGGTCTCGGGCAGCAATTCCACCTTCACCCGGAAGCCTTGAACTGAAACGATGTGGCCGACAAGACGTGGATTATCCATCCTACACCACCGGATCAGGTTCGGTCGGCGTCGTGGAGGAAGCAATCTGCTTCTCGAAACGCCGCAGGCGCAGGAAATCGTCCAGCCATTGCACGTCGGGCATTACCGAACGCGCGAAATCGTCAAAGGTGGCGTGCTTGAACTTGGCAGCAGCAAAGGCGGCGTCGGTTGGGGCTAGCACGAAAGCGCGTTTGCCGAGATCCTTGTAGCGGCGCACCCGCTCGATGACGGGGCTTGCTGGATTAGGCTCAATGACCAGCATCACCAATGACGGATTCATGAGCGCGTTTTCAACGATACGGCTGACATGATCGTCACCGAAGCCGTAGCCGAGAACGAGCAGGAAGGTCTGCGGGATACCGAGACGAACCTGAAAGGACCGGAAGAGGTGCGCGTAAGGCATCGTCAGGGTCTGCGCGAACTTGTTGGCCGTCGGCAGAATTCCGACCGATGGCGTGCCGCCTGCCAAATCGACGAGTGCGGCCGCCTTCTCGTCCGCTTTCAGACCGGCATACGTTCTGAACGGGGCAAGATAGGGATGCCGCGCACGCATCTCGCCGTCCTGCTCAAACCAGTGAATGGAGCCATGTAGCTTGTAGAAGTGCAAGAACTTGTCGAAGCGCCTTACGCGACCTTCGGCAACCTCGCCCGGATAATAGATATCGAGCCCGTAAACTGAGGGATCGAAGCGGGCAGCGGCACGGCCGGTGAATCCATCGAAATACTGGATACCAAGAAGCTCAAGAGCCTGCTCGAGGAGGGTATCATAGTTCAACGTGAAAAGGTGAGTTCGGCCGAGATTGCTGTCGCGCGCCACGAGCTTGGAAAGAAACGCAAGCTGCGGAGCGATCTCGCTTGCCGACTTCGCTTTGGCCGTATCGGGCAAGGACAGCGCGCATTCAGCGAAAATCGACATACGCAGACGATCAACGAACCACTTGAGATCGTCCAGGCTCGGTGCTGGCGTGCCCGGCCAAGAGACACCGGAGAATGGCGCGTCCTTCGACTGTCCAACGACAAGGGCGTTAGCGACAAAGGACAGCCAAGCCTCGAACCCCAGCGTCGGCTCATTCAAAAGATCGGCCAGAGAAACGGCATCCTGCCGTGCCTTGATGATGAGGCCGATAGAAGCCGGCACATCGGCAAGAGCCTCAATTGTCGCAAAGACGGCGGTTTCAAGGTTCGCCATCGTCTTGCCGCCCGCCGAAACCGACGTGCCGGAACCCGTCAGAACGACGAGGTTTTCCATCCGCAACCATTCGGAGATCAGAGCTTGGAGGCGAACGCGGCCTTGTTTCTGGTCGAGCCCAAGCAGAAGATCGCCGGCGTTGCCGTCGTCAGTCAAGCCAATGAGCTGATACTCGATAGGTACAGGCGGCGCAGCCGTCATTATTCTATTCTCCCCCTCCAAGCCGCCGCGCAGCGGATTTATGATCTGGAGACCCACGAAGTCTTTTTCGTTGTCCGTTACAACGACGCAGTCATTTGCGCCTGCAACAGCCGCAATGATCATGTCGAGACCACTGCGGGGGCGGCCAGCCAGCTTCCCCTCCGCCATGAGTCGCGCCCAGACCAGACCGGCTTTATCGTCGAAGGACAGGATACGCCCGGCAAACAACGCCTGCGGCCCCTCTGGCCCCGCGAACCAGGCGTCGAGGCTGTCACGCTTCTTGCCTCGCGGCTTTTCCAGAATACCGCGCCGAATTTCGGCGATTGTCAGCGAGGCAATAAACAGATTCTCGTCGCGCTGCTCGCCCATCCAGGCCAGAAGCGATTCCGACGGCCTTAGCTTTACGATGTTGCTGATGATGTTGGTGTCGAGAAGATAGCGCGTCACAGATCGACTTTGCGCCCCTCTTCACGGGGACGGGAAAGGTCGAGTTCGGCGCCAACAAGGGGCGAGCGCCGCAGAGCGGTCAGGATATTTCCGGGCTTCGGCGGTTTGCCGCCGACGGCTGTCTTGACTGCCGAGCGGACGTGCTCCGCTTCCGGGCCTTCTTCAGCCAGGCGACGCGCAAGCGTGCGGATCAGTTCGCGGTCGGATTCAAGCGCCATGATCTCGAAGCGAGTGAGACCTCGCTGCGTCAGGCGCGTGCGATAATTCTGCGTGGCTCTTTTCTGTGCGGCATTACCCATGGCTATCCACTCCATGCTATATCTGGATATATAGTCCAGATATGTAGCGCCGACAAGTGAGGACAGGATGGAAGGGCGAGTTCCTGACAATTTGGGCGGGCCGGAGCAACGTCAGTATGTTCCGTCTTCTATGACGCGCTTCGCTACGCCAAATTTCGCCTGCACCGCCAAGGATGCGCCTAATGCCGCCGAATATTCCCCCCTGATTGCAGTTGCTTATATTTCTGTTCATACCAATTTTAAAGCCGATCTACCGAACGGCGCAACGATGAACTCTGGTAACCGCCCAAAGCAAAGGAGTGCGCTTCGGCTCAACGAGCCGGAATTGACGCTCTTGCGCCGCGGGAACGGTCCGGACCCGCGTCTGGTTGAGCTGGTTCGCCTGCTTGCTCGTCGTGCTGCGCGGGAAGTGTTCGAGGAGCAGACGAAGGAACGCCGAACGACGCGCTCCTGATGTCACAGGAGAGTCGCTGTGAAGGTTGCGATGGAGACGCATGATCTTCCGTCAAATATCCTACACCTGCTCCTGTCGGGCCAATCCGGGAGAGAAGAGGCATTTCTGGGAAAGGGTGGCTCCCACGCCGGAGTCTGATGCCGAGGTGATGCTCTGCGTGACTTTCGCGATAAGAGTGGCGGAAATTCCCGGTTCGAACGTTGGTTTGCACCGGATTCCGTTCATTGACGCGATGACAGTGTGGAATTGCCTGTGCCATAAGGCCAATCGTTGAACCAACTCAGGGATGGAAACGATGGCTGTAAACACGATCGATATTGCCGAGCGCCTTGCAGACGCGCACGGCCTGTCGAAAAACCAAGCGAAATCCGTGGTCGAGGATGTGTTGAAGGGCATAGCGGAAGCCGCTGCCAAGGGTGAGGAAATCAGCCTCAATGGCTTCGGCAAGTTCAAGGTACAGAACAAACCAGCACGTGATGGCCGCAATCCGTCGACTGGCGCCACGATCAAGATCGCCGCTTCGAAAAAGATCGTCTTCCAGCCGGCAAAGGCTCTCAAAGACTCGGTGAACGGCTGATCATTTAGTGACGATACATCTCGTCTGATGGTAACGCGGCGTCGTGTTGGGCCGATGGTGTCTCATGCCAAGATCATCAGCTTCTCATTGCTGCTGTTCTTAGGTCGAGGTCCCCGGCCGCGCCAATAGCGCGGCCGGGAAATTCTCCAACAGAAGGCTGGCCGGAACCGCGCGGCGGCTCCGGCCGTCGCGCTTACTCGGCGGCGATGTTGAAGGGTTCGCCCCCTTCGGCCATGGCGCTGCTGTCGGCGAGCGCAGCGTTCGTCGTGTCCGGGTCGGGGGCTTCCCGCTCCGGTTTAGCAACGTCCGCCGATCTGGCGTCCGCACCTTCCTCGTCTTGCCGCTCAGCGAACACCGCACGTTCCTAGATCCGCAAGACCGCAGGTAGCCATCCAGTTCCGGCGAGCAACTGCTCGGCGGCTTCCGCCATTGGCTGCTTTTTCAGGTCGGCCAGCTTGTCTGCCGCCTCTTCGCTGGCAGCTTCGCGCACAGCGTCGAGAATATGTGCCTTGGTGACGCCCCGAGATAGGTCCGAGCGGTCGGCCTCCAATGCGGGGTCATGTCGAGGTTGACCGCTGTTGCCAGCCTGTCCGCTGTCGCGTGGGCGTGGGGCTTGCGCTCCCAAGGCTGCTTTACGGCATTAACGGTGAGCGAGGCGCAATGCGCGAGCAACGCCTAGACGCTGGCATAGTCGAGTGAGGCGAGGAAGCCCCACAGGTCAGCCACATCGCTATTCAAGTCCGCAGCCCACTCCGCCAGTGCTTTGCCTGCCGCCGTGTCCTCGATGCCGTCCGCGTGACCGGCGAGATAGACGCTGGTAGGACGGATTTCGAGGAAGTGGGCCTCCGCACCCTGATAAGGTCGGCGATGCAGGCCGGCACGGCCAGCTTCCACTGGCTGGTTCCCGACGAGAACGAAAGCCAGCACGGAAATATTGTCTGGGCGTGTGCGCCGGAGGCGCGGGCGGCCTGGCATGTGAGAAACGACAAGAGCCACCCGCGGGTCAATGGCGGCGCCTTGCGCGTCAACCACTGGAGCCTTGGCATTGAAGTCGTCAACACCCAGGTGGCGGATCCGTTCTCAAGCTGGCAGGTCGAAGTGACGGCGAGAATTGTCCGCTATTGCTGGGCGAAGTACCCGAACCTCAAGACCATCGTTTCTCATGCCGCGCTCGATCCGGCCGCCGGACCGATCCGGGCACAAACTTCGACTGGAACCGTTTTCGCCAGCTGGTCGTCTCGCCTCCGGGCACCGAATCCGTGTCGTCGATGATTGCCGGCGTGACCCCGATGGGCAAACTCGCGCCGACCGATGCCAAGACCTGCTGTACCAGGTGATCGATCGGCCTGGACGTTAAATCTCAATTCGGCCGGGGGCCGGCGCGGGACGGATTTTGACCTCCCAAGACAATCCGTCCCGCACTTGCATTCGGCGCCGTCGACAAGCCTGTGGGTCACGGCCGGCCGGAATGGCCGACCGTGCGCGAATGGAATAGTCTTCGACGAAAAAGGGGCGGCGATGAGACACGGTGAGTACGCGGAATATGAAGCCCTGGTAAACCATCGCCGCGCGTTCAACGTGACGAGGACTGCCGGCGGCCCCACCGTCGAAGCCGCGGGTGCGGAGACTGGCCTGAACGTTAGACTCGATACACGCTCTCGAGCAGAGAAGTGAGGCTCGATCGGATGCTGATGGGGCATATCTCTCAGCGCGACCGCCTCGTCCGCTCCCCACAACCCGACAGTGGATATCAAGCTGCTCATTGGCCCAAGCTCGCTGCTGAGGCTGCCTGGGGCATGAGGAATGCAGCTACATCTCTAATGACGTTCCCAAGATCACCCGGATCGTGAGCGACTTCTCCAACAAACGCGCGCCACTGTAGCTGCTTTTGCGCATCCTCGGCAAAGGCCGGCGTCAGCGCATCGGGCAGGTCTTGAGGTATCGCCGTTCCGCGCCGCGCGAAGGTGGCGGCGATCGCTCGTGGCAACCTGTCGTCGTCGAAGGAAGGACCGGCTGAGAATCCAGATGTCGTAGAAGTCCTTCATCCTGCTATTCGCCCGCCCCAGAGCCACCATCGCCTGAAATTTCTCGGCAATGACGGTTTCCCGCGCATAAGCCCGCAGCCGGGGCATGGGAAGTCGAACATGGAAGGATAGTCCAGCTCTTCGGCGCCAGGCTCCAGCGCATCGCCAAAGCCGATGTCGATCGTCACGCTGACCCGGGCGCCGCTGATCGAGGCCGTCGTCCGCAGCCTGAGCCCACCATACTGCAGCTCCTCGCGAATGCGGTCGACCCGGAGTGCGTCAGCGTCGAAGTCGACGCCATCGCCAGCGTCCTGCGCCAGGACCTCCCGAAACGTCGCCAGCATCGGCTCCGCGCTCGGATCGCCAAAACCCAGCAGGTCAAGGTCGCGGGTGCCGCGGTGCGGATCATCGAACCAGCTCATCATCAGCATCGCGCCTTCAGCACGAAGCGGTCGGTGTGGGGTGACTGGCTAAGCCGGAAAAGCAACCGCTCGAGGGCGAAGCGGGTCAGAATCAGGTCGAAGCTCTGGCCACTTATCTTGGCGAGTTGCAGCAGACGTGCGCGCACCGAGGCGCCGATGTTCTTGATCTCTTTAGCCATTGGCAGTCAGCGCTTCGATATACGGCCGGATGACCGTGGCGACACCGCCAGGCTCGGCCTGCCTGGCAATTTCGCCGGGCGTGGCCTTGCGCTGGCGAAGCGCTTCCTGGAGGCCCTCGATCGCCACCGACAGGCCGATCTTGTTGCGATATCGGAAACAGTCCGCGATCGTTTTGACAATCCCAAAGACCTTTACGGTCACGCCCTCGACAACATGAGTTTCGACGCTGTCGTTGAGCAGACTTTCGGTAAAACGCACGATGCGAATGGGTGTGCCGTCGGGTTTGGGAGCCCAGTCTTTCTGGGCCGATGGCCAGCCATACCTGTCTCGGAAGCTGATCGGTCAGCTGATGGAATGCCAAGGCTGACACAAGGCAGACAACGCCTTTGGGTATGCGCTTGGCAGCCTCGGCTAGGCTATGATTGGCGTCGAGCGGCGCATTGGAGAGCTGGTAGAGACCGCGTGCGAGCCGGAGCACCTCCCCATCCCGTTCCATGCGGCTCATCGTGGCCGCTGTTACGCCGGCTTTGCGCAGCTCCGCGAGACGCGAGATTCCGCGCACTGTCAGAAGTGCGTGGGCGATTTGGCGCTGGGGAGCGGGCTCGGGCATTGATACGAAATCTCGGCACTAATGGGTTACAGTCCGAGGATTTGTATCACTTGTTGAGAATCAATGGAAGCCAATCGTCAGCCGCAGTGAGCCTTGCGCCGCAGCCATGCTTTGAGCTCGCCGTGGACGGCGGCGACTTCGAGCAGGATATCGCTTTCCTTGGGAGGTGGTCCATCGGGATAGAAATCGGAGCTTCATCTCCGTCGATGCTGAGCGTCCCTGCCCATCGCGCGCGACCAGCGCATGAAGGCCTCGGCCGATCCTCTTCTTCCTCGTCGTAGGCACCATCGGCCTCGGATCCCGGCACAGAGTGCGCCTGCTCCACCTCGGGGTCGCCGATGAGATAGTCCGGTGCGTCCAGTGCCAGAAAATCGTCGAGTGAAGCGAGCGTCGGGCCGATTCCGCTCGATCTCGCGCATCGTCGTCAACAGCACGCGGCTTGGCGGCGTCGCACCCTTCGATACCAGCTATAGGTCGATTCGTCGAAATCGACTTCCCGCACGAATTGGTCCAGCACCGTCGCGAAACATCGCCGCATCTTCGCAAGCCGGCTTACCGCGCAGCCGCCGTTGTGCTGGGGCGCGTCCTAGCCGGTGTGCACGTGTCGCAACAGATCCTTCAAAGAAAATCGCGGACTTTTAGCACTCTAAACCGCTGAGAATATGTACGTTGAGCCAATCATTTGAGCCGGGTCGAGATCGTGGCGCCGTGGCCCGACCACAGCAGAGCCGGCAGGAGCATTTGCCTTGGTCGAGGAGATGTATCGCAAACGATCTATGCGGTCGAGCGTATTGACCTCGTCGGGACGGCAAGATTGCCTCTGAAGGAGTGGGAGGACGCCAAATGGACGAAGTCAATACAACGAGTGCCGACCGATGATGACACTGGTCATGCGCCTAAAGGCTGCGGCTCATCTTGATCGACTTCGAATCCTAGGACTTTGTGCGCATGCGGACCTAACCGTCTGCGAGCTAGCAGAAGTTCTGAGTCTGTCTCGCGAGCACGTGGTCGCACATGTCCGCCAGCTCGCCAGAGCCGGCTTTCTTCTCGGCAACGAACAGCGCCCCTGGCCTTCGTACCACCTCGAAGCAGGAGGCTCGGACGGCGGCTTGGTTCAATTGTTGGTTGATCTCCTGCCCCACGGCGATGGCCATCACAGACAAGACCTACAGCGCCTGGAGGCGATACAGGGGGCGCGGTCCAAGGTGGCCGACTGCTTGTCCTGAAACTTAGTCCCAATGGAGCGCGAAGCTGATATGAACAATTCGACTGGCGGAGGGATCGCGGAGCTTGGCACTTGCGAGTGGCCTCACCTGGCTGTCGCAGATTCTCGCGTTCACGAGCTGCTTTTAAGACAGGAGCGCCAGGAGCGGACGACCCTCAAACTTATCGCCTCCGAGAACTTCGCGTCCTCCGCGGTGCTGGAAGCGACCGGGTCTATTTTCACCAACAAGTATGCCGAGGGATATCCTGGCGCACGCTATTACGCCGGAAACGAGATCGTCGATGAGGTTGAGAACCTCGCCATCGATCGATTGAAGGCACTATTCGGCTGTGAACACGCCAACGTGCAGCCCTATTCCGGCTCCCCGGCCAATCAGGCTGTCTGTCGAGCGCTGTTGTGTCCGGGAGACAAGATGATGGGCTTGACCCTCCCCGAGGGCGGGCATCTGACTCACGGTTGGGCCGTCAACTTCTCCGGCACTGACTATCAGCGAGTTCCGTACGGGCTGCACGAAAAGACGCACCAGATTGACCATGACCGCTTGCGTGAGACGGCCAAGCGGGAACGACCGAAGCTCATTTGGGTCGGCGGAACTGCCTATCCGCGGATCTTTGACTACGCGGCAATGGCCGAAATTGCTTCGGAGGTGAACGCCTACCTGGTGGCCGACATTGCCCACATCAGCGGCCTCGTTGTCGCAGGAGTGCATCCGAATCCCGTTGGCCATTGCGATGTGGTCACCAGCACCTCCCACAAATCGATCCGCGGCCCCCGGGGTGGCTTCATCTTGTCAAGGAACGAAGACCGCTATCAGGCGCTCTATCATTCCAAGAGCAAACACAATCTGGCCAAACGCATAGACCGTGCCGTGTTCCCTCTCCTGCAGGGCGGACCGCACATGAATACGATCGCCGCGCTGGCTGTCGCTCTGCACGAAGCAGGGAATCCGTCCTTCCGTGTGTACGGTCAGCAGATCGTCAACAACGCCAAGGCTCTGGCCCAGGCGCTTCTGGAGCGAGGTTATGAACTCGTCACGGGGGGCACTGACAATCACATGCTGATCCTTGATCTACGGGACCGGCCGCTGTCCGGGAAAGCCTATGCCGAGCGCTTGTCGCAAGCAGGTATCATCACGAATTTCAACATGGTGCCGGGCGACCGGCGCCATCCCGCGCTTGCCAGCGGCATTCGGTTAGGCACGCCAGCAGTGACGTCTGTCGGCATGCGCGAGCCGGAAATGGTGCAGATTGCCGCTTTCATCGACCTGGTTTGCAGCCGGCCCGAGGATTCGGACGTCCATGCCCGCGTGCGCAGAGACGTTGCCGACTTCTGCGCTGCGTTCGACGTGCCTGGCATCTCCGACAGGTAAGACGGCCGGATCAACTGTCACATCTAATTCCAACGTTTGAAGCGAGGACATTCCATGACCAGACAATTCGTGTTCTCTTCCGAATCCGTCGGCGCAGGACATCCCGACAAGATGGCCGACAATATCTCAGATGGCGTCCTCGACGCGATCCTTCGTGAGGATCCTAAGGCTCGCGTTGCTTGTGAAGCCTTGGTTAAGTCAGGGATGGTCGTTTTGGCTGGCGAGATCACCAGCCACGCGCAGATCGACTACAGCCAAGTTGCCCGCGATATCATTCTGGACATTGGATATGACGACGATGCGGTCGGCTTTGACGGGCCGGCGTTGCGCCGTGATCTTGGCTTTGACCGAGCAGTCGCCCGACATCAGCCAGGGCGTCGACGAGGGACGAGGGCAGGATCTCGAGCAGGGAGCTGGGGATCAGGGACACATGTTCGGGTACGCGTGCAATGAGACCGAAACATTAATGCCTTTGCCAATCCAACTTGCTCACGATTTGACAAAAAGACAGGCGGAGGTGCGCCAAGCCGGACGCCTTGGGTGGCTTCGCCCAGACGTTAAATCTCAGGTGTCCGTCCGGTATGAGGGTTTGCGCCCGGTAGCGATTGATACCATAGTCCTGTCGACGCAGCATGACGAGGAGGTCTCACAAGCCACGGTCCGCGAAGGCGTCATTGAGGAGATCATAAGGCCGGTCTTGCCCCACGACTTGGATACGACGGGGATAAGGTTCCTGGTCAATCCAACAGGCCGGTTCGTGGTCGGTGGGCCGCGCGGCGATTGTGGGCTCACCGGCCGCAAGATCATCGTCGATTCCTACGGCGGCATGGGGCGTCACGGCGGTGGTGCCTTTTCGGGCAAGGACCCGTCCAAGGTTGATCGGTCGGCCGCCTATGCGGCGCGGTACGTCGCAAAGAACGTCGTTGCCAGCGGACTCGCGGAGGTCTGCGAGGTTCAGCTTGCTTATGCGATCGGTGTGGCCGCACCGGTCTCAGTCCTCGTCAATACATTCGGAACCGCAAAGATTGATGAAAAAAAGATCGAACGCGCGGTCCTTGAGCTTTTCGATCTCCGGCCGAAAGGCATCATCAAGACGCTGGATCTCCTGCGGCCGATTTATCGCAAGACCGCGACATACGGACATTTCGGCCGCGAAGAGCCGGAGTTCACCTGGGAAAAGACGGACAGAGCTGACGACCTGTCGCGTGAGGCAGGACCGGCAGCTGCTTGATGCGTCGGTATTGGATGCTTTCGGCATAGGACGACCCATTCCACACTCGGAAGAAACACCCCGGGCCTGCATGGCAAGAAGCCGGCTCGGGTTTTTGGCGGAGACACTGATGTCGAAATATGACGTGCTTTGCATCGGCAATGCCATTGTCGACATCATCGCCCAGTGCGACGAGGCATTCCTCGAGACCAACGGCATCATCAAGGGCGCGATGAACCTCATCCACACACAACGCGCCGAACTGCTCTACAGCCGCATGGGCCCGGCGATCGAGGCCTCCGGCGGCAGCGCCGGCAACACGGCGGCCGGCGTTGCCTCCTTCGGCGGCCGCGCCGCCTTCTTCGGCAAGGTCTCCAACGATGCGCTGGGCGAGATCTATGCGCACGACATCCATGCCCAGGGCGTCGCCTTCGACACCAAACCGCTCAAGTGCGAGCCGCCGACGGCCCGCTCGATGATCTTCGTCACACCCGACGGCGAGCGCTCGATGAACACCTATCTCGGCGCCTGCGTCGAGCTCGGCCCGGAGGACGTCGAGGCCGACAAGGCGTCGGGCGCCAGGGTCACCTATTTCGAAGGTTATCTCTGGGATCCGCCGCGAGCCAAGGAAGCGATCCGGCAGACGGCGAAACTGGCGCACGCGGCAGGCCGCGAAGTGTCGATGACGCTGTCGGATTCGTTCTGCGTCGACCGCTACCGGGGCGAATTCCTCGACCTGATGCGCTCGGGGACGGTCGACATCGTCTTTGCCAACAGCCACGAGATCAAGTCGCTCTACCAGACATCGTCCTTCGACGAGGCGCTGGCGCAGATCTGCAAGGACTGCAAGATCGCCGCCGTCACGCGGTCTGAAAAAGGCTCGGTCATCGTGCGCGGCGACGAGACCGTGGTCATCCAGGCTACCGCCATCAAGGAGCTGGTCGACACGACCGGCGCCGGCGATCTCTACGCCGCCGGCTTCCTGCATGGCTACACGCAAGGTCGCGACCTCAAGACCTGCGGTGACCTTGGCTCGCTGGCGGCCGGACTGGTGATCCAGCAGATCGGCCCGAGGCCAAGACAGAATCTGCGCCGCGAGGCCGAGCAAGCCGGGTTGTTGTAGGCGGCATTTCGACAAGGTGCTGCCCACCGCACTTGCTGCAGGGCTGTTAAGACAAGCGCGTCTAAATCGAAATGTCGCGTGCCCGTCCGTGAAGGATGGCGGTTTTCTCCAAATTTCAATTTTGCAGGCTCAGGAACGTTGTCGCACCTCGGGCCGGTACTGCCGGCCGATCATGCTGGCCAGCACGCCCAGTTTTGGCGAAACTCGTTTAAGCCGGGATCGTGTGACCGGCAGATTGCCCGAGCAGCGAGGCACCACCGGCGCACGGCGCAAATGGCTCAGCTCTACCGCGACCTGCGACTTGAGAACACGCCGTAAACGACGATTTCACATAAACACATAAACATTTCTTTATGCGACATTGACAGCAGAGCGACCTGCTGCGATTGTCTGCATGTCGTGGTTCTCCGCAAGGCGTTGCCGTAGCGGAGCTAAGAGGGAAGCCGGTGCAATGCCGGCGCTGCCCCCGCAACTGTAAGCGGCGAGCCAACCCAACAATGTCACTGGGGCGAACTGCCCCGGGAAGACGGGGCAGAGGCTGTGACCCGCGAGCCAGGAGACCTGCCACGGTGAACAACGTCCATGGGCGGGGTGTCTGGTGGCCGCGGTAGCTCGGCGTTGATGCCGGCCTGCTAGCGCCTCCCTTGTCCCCGCCCCCAACCATCGGGGTATGGAATGAATGTCTCCCAACAAGTTCCCATAGCAACGCTTGGCGTGCCGCGTATCGGTCGCCGGCGAGAACTGAAATTCGCGCTTGAAAGCTACTGGTCCGGAAAATCGTCTGCTGACAACCTTCTGGCGACGGCAAAGGCGCTCCGTGCAGCCAGTTGGAGCGAGCAGCACGACCGCGGCGTGTCGAAAATCCCGTCGAACGATTTCTCACTGTATGACCATGTGCTCGACACCGCAGCAATGCTCGGCGCCGTGCCAGCTCGTTACGGCTGGACGGGCGGCGAGGTCCCGCTCGACATCTACTTCGCGATGGCGCGCGGGACGCAAGGCGATGCCGCGGGTTGCGGACACGCCAGTCACGAGCGTGCGGTTCAGGGGCAGCGCGTAACCGCGATGGAAATGACCAAATGGTTCGACACGAACTACCACTACATCGTGCCGGAGCTGGGCGAGGATCAAACATTCGCCCTCTCGTCGACGAAACCAGTCGATCACTTTCTGGAGGCAAAAGGGCTCGGCATCCATACACGCCCGGTTATCCTTGGACCGGTCACCTTCCTCAACCTGGCGAAGTCTCCCGACCACGGTTTCAATCCCATAGCGCTCCTACCGCGGCTGCTGCCCGTCTACGAGCAACTCCTGCGCAGGCTGGAGCTCTCGGGGGCCGACTGGGTGCAGATTGATGAGCCGGCGCTTGTGCTCGACCTTAACCCGAACGAACGAGCTGCCTTCGAATTCACCTACGGGCAGCTGTCGAAAGCCGCGCCCGAGTTGAAAATTATGCTGGCCACCTATTTCGGGCCGCTGGGAGACAATCTCGATACCGCGCTTTCACTGCGCCTGGCGGGCCTACATCTCGACCTCGTGCGCGCTCCCGAGCAGTTGGATACGGTTGGTCGGCTCGCACCGAAGGATCTGGTGCTCTCACTTGGCTTGATCGACGGCCGCAATGTCTGGCGCGCGAACCTGACTGCCATTCTCGACCGCATCAAGCCGATCGTTGCCGGCTGGCCGCTGGACCGCGTCGAGATTGCGCCTTCGTGCTCGATGCTTCATGTGCCGATCGACCTTCGGATGGAGACCGCGCTCGACGTGGACGTCGGTTCGTGGCTGGCATTCGCCGCCCAGAAGACCGAAGAGCTGCTCGTACTGGCCCAAGCCTTGTCCGAAGGCAGAGAGGCCGTAGCGGGCGCGCTGAAGGCTTCTGAAGAGGCGGCCGCTGCGCGCGCAATGTCGGGAAAGGTCCATGATCCGCTCGTCCACGGGCGCGTAAGCAGCATTGACGGCGCCATGAAGCAACGAAAGAGCGCATTTGCCAAGCGCTCGAGAGTCCAGGCTGACACGCTCGGGCTGCCGCCGTTCCCCACGACGACCATCGGGTCCTTCCCGCAGACGCCCGAGGTGCGCAGGGCGCGCTCCGCACATGCCAAGGGCCGACTGAGCTATATCGACTACCAGGCCTTCCTGAAGAAGGAGACGGAGGCGGCGGTCCGTTGGCAGGAGGAGATCGGGTTGGACGTGCTGGTGCACGGCGAGTTCGAACGAAACGACATGGTGCAGCATTTCGGGGAGCAGCTGTCCGGCCTCGCCTTCACCCAGCATGGCTGGGTGCAAAGTTACGGCTCCCGGCTTGTGCGCCCTCCCATCATCTTCGGCGACGTATCACGGCCCAATCCGATGACGGTTTCCTGGTGGCAATTTGCCCAGTCGCTGACGAAAAAGCCGGTGAAGGGCATGCTCACCGGCCCAGTGACGATCCTCAACTGGTCTTTTGTTCGCGACGACGTACCCCGCGCCGAGGCCTGCTGCCAGATCGCGCTCGCCATCCGCGATGAAGTGGCCGACCTGGAAAGAGCTGGCGCAAGGGTGATCCAGATCGATGAGGCCGCCTTTCGCGAAGGCTTGCCCCTGCGGAAGTCGGATTGGAAACATTATCTCGGCTGGGCTGTCGAATGCTTCCGGATCGCTTCGACGGGTGTAGAGGACGCGACCCAACTTCACACGCACATGTGCTATTCGGAGTTCAATGAGATCATCGATTCCATCGCTGAACTGGACGCGGACGTAATTTCGATCGAGACGTCGCGCTCCAAAATGGAACTGCTAGACGCCTTCACCAAGTCCAAATATCCGAACGAAATCGGCCCCGGGGTCTACGATATTCACTCACCAAGTGTCCCGGAAATCGGCGAGATTTTGCACCTTGCCCAACTTGCCCGCGAGCGACTGTCGGACAGCCAACTATGGGTCAATCCAGACTGTGGTCTCAAAACAAGGAAATGGGAGGAGGTCCGCCCTGCCCTCATCAACATGGTCGCTGCAGCACGCGCGCTGCGGGAGAATGTCCAGACGCAGGCCGCTGGGTCCCTGTGACGGCAAACATGTGACCAGCTGGCTTCGCGGATAATTTGAGGCAGAAAGGACGCCATCGAAAAGTCGCGCGCAAGTCGGTAGGCACGAGTGGGGCCCCGCCCTCGTCGTCTAGCCGAAGGCCCCGCTGGACGACTGAGCCCGCAGGGCAGGATCTGGGAAGCCGCTTCTGGTCAGAGGACGGATGATCTAGATCACGAGGTCGACAAGGCGGCTTCGTCCATGAGCTTCTGGTTCTGACACAGCCAGCGGTCAACAGACCCTTCACCGAGGGGCACACGTTTGCGGATGCCGCCTGTGCGTCCGCACTATTGAGATATCGCGGTGAGATCGACCATCGAGAGCATCGTGTCGATTGACTGCGTGGCATGTTGCTGACAATCGACAACATAGCCATGGCCCCGAGCCGAAGCTGCGACCCTTTATTCGTCCCATGAGTTGAAACTTCGCTGCATCTGGCGTGGCGCTTGCTTCGCTTCCGCTGGGGTTCGAACTGGGTTTTCACGCGCACGACTCGCGGTAGAGTGTTGCTTCGACACCAGCCGCCAACATCACGATCGGTCCAAAGATCTCAGCTGTGCTCTCCCAGCCGCCTTTCCGTTGTGCGAGCTACCGGAGGAGAGGCGAGGAGTGGAATCAAACCAAGGTGTAAGGAGCATCTGATGTCGAACATGATGAAGGCACTGGTGAAGGCCAAGGCCGAGCCGGGCATCTGGATGGAAGAAGTGCCGGTGCCGGAGATCGGCCCTAACGATGTGCTGATCAAGATCAGGAAGACCGCGATCTGCGGCACTGACGTGCACATCTACAATTGGGACCAGTGGGCGCAGAAGACCGTGCCGGTGCCGATGGTCACCGGCCATGAGTTCGTCGGCACCATTGCCGATTTCGGCGCGGCGGTCACCGAATACAAAGTCGGCCAGCGGGTGTCGGGCGAAGGCCACATCGTCTGCGGCCATTGCCGCAATTGCCGTGCGGGCAGGGGCCATCTGTGCCGCAACACGCTCGGCGTCGGCGTCAACCGTCCAGGCGCCTTCGGCGAGTATCTGGCGATCCCGCAGCACAATGTGGTGCCCATCCCCGACGATGTGCCCGATGAGGTCGCCGCGATCTTCGATCCCCTGGGCAATGCCGTCCACACCGCTTTGTCTTTCGACCTCGTCGGTGAAGATGTGCTGGTCACCGGCGCCGGGCCGATCGGCATCATGGGCGCGCTGGTAGCGCAATGCGTCGGTGCGCGAAAAGTGGTGATCACCGACATCAATCCGGTGCGGCTGGCGCTGGCCAAGAAGCTCGGCGTCCAGCATGTCGTCGATGCGTCGAAGGAAAAGCTGCGCGACGTCATGCCGGTGCTCGGCATGACCGAGGGTTTTGACGTCGGCCTCGAAATGTCGGGCGCCGCCCCCGCCTTCCGCGACATGATCGACACCATGAACAATGGCGGCAAGATCGCCATTCTCGGGATTGCGCCGACCGGCTTCGAGATCGACTGGAACAAGGTCATCTTCAAGATGCTGCATCTCAAGGGCATCTACGGCCGCGAGATGTTCGAGACCTGGTACAAGATGATCGCCCTGGTCCAAGGCCCGCTCGATGTGAGCGGACTGATCACGCACCGCATCGGCATCGACGATTTTCAACTAGGCTTCGACGCGATGCGCAGCGGCAGCTCGGGCAAGGTGGTAATGGATTGGTAGGGCGACTGTCGGCGTAACCTCACTAAGGTGCTGACGGGGCAGCATGCTGGCCTGCCGGAGATCTCCGTGCGGGAGCATGGCTGGTACAAGCAATGGCCTGCCACCCACGTGCGACGCTCAATCGTGCCGCGACTTATCACGGCCCAATCGGACGGCGGCGCCTGTGGCAATTCGCCAGATCGGTCAAGGAATGTCACTGGCCTCGACGCGATCGCCTGTTTTACCAATGCCTAGGATCAAGGTCGAGGCGTTGTGCGCGTTTCAGTTGGTAAGATGGGATATGTGATCTCCGGTGGCTTTCCGGTCACCGAATGAAGGTAGGCAACGATCCGATCGATTTCGATTTGCGCTAGCTCTTGGCCAAGCTGGGTGGTGGCCATGATGGCGACCGCCTCGCTCAGGTCCCAGACCTTGCCCGAATGAAAGTATGGCGCGGTGATTGCTACGTTGCGCAGCGATGGCACGCGGAAAACATAGGAATCCTCCGGTACATTGGTGACGACAAATCGTCCCTTGTCGTTCTCCGGCAGAATGTCGGCGCCAGGCTTCTCAACCACGCCGAATGGATAATAGCCGTCTCCACCGATATTAACACCGGAATGGCAGGACGAGCAGCCCTTTTCCATAAAAAGGGCCAGGCCCTGTTTCGCTTTGAGATCGATGGCGGTGTCATCGCCATTGAGGTAGGCGTCGAAGGGGGCCGGCGTGACCAGTGTCGTCTCGAAATCTGCGAGTGCATTGGCTGCGTTGTCGAGGGTGATGGGTTCGGCCTCCCCCGGGAAAGCTGACTGGAACCACTCCACATATTGCGGCATCGATTTGAGCGTCTCGACCACTTGGTGCGATGTGTTGGCCATCTCGGCACCGGCCTGTATCGGCCCTTTGGCCTGAGCTTTCAGGTCTTCGGCGCGACCGTCCCAAAACTGCGATTTGTTGAAAACGGAGTTAAACACCGTCGGCGCGTTGCGCTGCCCCTTCTGCCAACCATGGCCAATCGACGTTTCACGATTGTCGTCACCGCCGGTGGCCAGGTTGTGGCACGAGTTGCAGGAGAAAACGCCTGAGGACGAGAGGCGTGTATCGAAGTACAGCGCCTTGCCGAGGGCAATCCTCTCTGGCGTGCTCGGGTTGTTGGTGATTGCCGGTATGGATGGCAAAGGCTTGAAGATGGCCAGTGCCGTTTCTCTGAGGTCTGGCGGAAGGGACTGCTCAGCAAAAGCTGTGGCAGCCACAAGCGCAACAGCCACCGCAGGCAATAGAATTTTCATAGATGGAGTCCTTACGATGTGCACGGAAACCATTGTCCACATGCGGCCTGCGAACGCCCTGCGCTAGATCAGTGGATCAAGGGAATGGTGCCTGTCGACCAAGCCAATCGAGCGGCGGAACAGTGACTGCGATTTATCGCCGGCGGCCGATACCAACAGTGGCGGGCGCGCAATCGCTGTTTGTTCGCTGAGGGTTTGGCCGGTTCTGTTGCCTGTCGCCCAATGCTGGCGCAACGCCGACCTGTTTCATACGCGCAGGGTTGTCTGCCCCATCAAGTGCACCGCTCATGGTGCTTACAAATTTTCTGCATTGTCCTCTCGCAACTCAAACCGACAAGATCGCGACTGAACGGCGGATACCGGGCGCTTATGGACGGCGATTTCCGAGGAGATCAGGGTCGCGACAGCCTGAAACTGCCGCTATAGACCTCGATGTTGGACGAGCAACGAACAATCCTGTCGCGAGATTTGTTGCGTTCATCGGAAATCACCACTAGAAGGCCACGCTCCGCAGACCAATCCACTGGAGAGTTTCATGCCAGAAGAAGACTTCGAAAACGGCAACAACCTCATCGACCTTACCGCGGATGTTGTCTCAGCCTATGTTTCCAACAATCCCGTTCCGGTGGGGGAGCTGTCTGCCCTGATCGGCCAAGTGCACGAAGCTTTGAAACGCACGGCGGCCGGTCGCGTTTCGGCACAAGAGCCGACGGCGTTGACGCCGGCCGTCCCGATCAGAAAATCGGTGACGCCGGACTACATTATCTCCCTTGAGGACGGCAAGAAGTTCAAATCGCTAAAGCGGCATCTGTCGACCCATTTCGGGCTGACTCCTGATCAATATCGCGCCAAATGGGGCTTGCCGGCGGATTACCCCATGGTCGCGCCGAACTACGCGGCCGCACGCTCTGCCCTGGCCAAGACAATGGGACTTGGGCGCAAACCGAAAGAGCCTGAAGTCTCGGCGCCCGAGAAGCGGTCTAGAAAGAAGGTACCAGCGTGACTTCCTCCATCCAGACCCGTGGGGTGGCAGCTCGATCAGCATGATGCGAGCGAAACATCGAAAGGCGGGATCAAATCCCGCCTTTTCCCTTACTCGGCGTGATGACACGCCGCGAAGCGGAATGGAATTGACATAGCGCAGAGACACAGGAGACCGCAGCGGTAAAAGGACCAACTTTTCAGCTTGGGACGGAAACCGTTGCAGACCTCTATCCGAGAATATCGCGAGGCTCTCCTGCCTTGGTACACCATCTATCCGACGGCGCCGGAGTTCACCGCCAGCGTCGGGGCCGAAAGCTATGAGGAATGGCTAAGAGGTCTGCCGGCTGACGATCCGGTGTCGCTCTATCTCCACATTCCGTTCTGCAGATCGATCTGCTGGTATTGCGGCTTCCTGACCAGGATTGCCCGCAATCAGGGGCCGATCGTCAATTATATGGCCGTTCTGCGTGACGAGATCCGTTTGGTCTCGCAGCAAGTGCAGAATGGGCTTGTCGTAAATGACGTGCATTTCGGCGGTGGAACCCCGACCCTGATCGGGGCAGCGGAGTTCTTGGCAATGATCGAACTCCTGCGCCGCTGCTTCGCCTTCACAAAACCAGCTAGGATCGCCGTCGAAATTGACCCGCGCACCTTCACGGCCGAGATCGCCGAAGCGATGGGAGCAGCCAATGTGAGCCGCGCGAGTCTCGGGGTGCAGAGCTTTGATCCGATTGTTCAAAAAGGCGATAAACCGCGTCCAGAGCGAGGCGCAGACTGCCGCGGCCGTCGAAGAACTGCGCCGGCATGGAGTAAGCGGCATCAACGTCGATCTCATTTTCGGTCTCCCGAACCAGACGGTAGAGTCCTGCGTCCAGACTGCGGCGGCGACTGTCGCCCTGCGTCCCAACCGGCTTGCCGTGTTCGCCTACGCGCACATTCCATCGCTGATAAGGAATCAGCGCCTGATCGAGAACACCGCCTTGCCTGACAGTGGCGCCCGCGCCGAACAGGCTGCTGCCGTGGCAGAGACGCTGGTTTCGGCCGGCTACCGTGAGATCGGCCTCGACCATTTCGCCTTGCCGGACGACGAACTTACGCTGGCGCAAACTAGCGGTCGGC
Source organism: Mesorhizobium sp. ORM8.1 (assembly GCF_053005525.2). Classification (NCBI taxonomy): domain Bacteria; kingdom Pseudomonadati; phylum Pseudomonadota; class Alphaproteobacteria; order Hyphomicrobiales; family Phyllobacteriaceae; genus Mesorhizobium; species Mesorhizobium sp. ORM8.1. The sequence continues at coordinate 2,391,878 of NZ_CM132600.1, forward strand.
TGCGGCGTAATTCGCTGGGTTACTCGGCCGACACCTGCAAAACCCTGATCGGTTTCGGGGCGTCCTCTATCGGGCGGGTTGGCGAGGGGTACGTCCAGAACGAGGTGACACGTGAATCCTACAGCCGGCACATAGCGGCTGGCCGTCTGGCAACGTCAAAAGGCTACCGGCTGACAGCCGAAGACCGCGTGCGAGCCGAGATCATAGAACGGCTGATGTGCGATTTGCAGGCCGATGTGCCGGCAATCTGTGCGGCCCATGGATTCGATCCAACTCGCCTTCTCGATTCGGCTGCTGAACGCCTGGCGAAGCTGGCCGAGGATGGGATAGTGGACACCGAAAACCGGTTCCATCCGGGTGCGGCAGGAGCATCGCTTCGTGGTTCGCGCTGTTGCTGCCGCGTTCGATGCTTTTCTCGACCGGGCTATCCCATATCCACAGTCAAGTAGTGTGAGGGGGCTGAAGCGATAAGCTCGTTCCAAACGGCCGGCTCGTAAAGCGGCCGCGGGCCCGGTCACCGCGCCCCTTCGCGATTGAGTGCTTGACTTTCCCGAATGGCCAAGCGCACTCCTATAAGCGTCACAGTCTTACAACGGTGACTGGTTTTGCGAGATGCCTGGCCGGTCGACATCTGTGCCTATGAATACCCCCGTACGGACCATGAAATGGGCGGGAACGGAAGTCTGGGCGATGATCTCGTCCATACCGCGGCATCACGTACATCCCATCAGGATCGATGCAGCAGACCCTGATCAACACTATTCTAGCTTGGCCATAGCTAATAGCCACGTGGGTAGGACCCCAGAATTCTCAGGCCATCAATCTCCCCCAACGCAGCCAGCGCCGGGTGTGTCAAAACGTGTCCAGCGACATCGATGATATACTGATGGGTGTCTAGCCGCTCGCAAGTCGGACGCTGATAGACGTTGAGAACGGCTAAATCGTCCTCCGAAAACTTGTTCAGGACAGAGCTGAGATTTTGCTCTGAAACTCGGAGGTGAAGTGTCGTCCGATCAGATCCTGTCGGCGCAGGGGTTCTGCGCCCGAGCACCCACCACCGCGTAACATTATGCAGCCCTTCTTCAATTCCCGTTCGCAATATTTGCAGATTGTACAGCTTGGCGCCAAGCGCAGGACCAATTGCCGCTATCGAGGGAGAATTTTGCTTCGCGACGAAAGATGTCGCTCCCGTACGGCTCTCTCGCTCGAGATTGGCCATGTTCTTGTCGAGCCAGCCGGCCACCTCCTGCAAGGCCACCGGGTGGCCCACCACCTTAGCGATGGTCGAGAAATTCGCAACCTTGCTGGCCATGAGGCTGTAGCTCAGCACTTTCGGGTACTCGGCTATGATCTTGGGGGACCTCAAGCGCAGGACTTGGTCGAGGTAGGGAGTGGTTCCAACCAGAGAGGTCGTGGCTGGGACGCATGCAACGTCGACGCAGCCATTCTCATAGGCTTCGCACAATCCGTCGCTGAACGGGACGAGTTCAACTTGGTCACCAAAGAGGTCAAGCGAAGCTTGATGGGTCCAGGTCCCCTCAGGGCCAATGTACCCTGCCCTGTTGATCCCGGAGGTGTCGATCGCTGGAGGCTGGCTGAATTGCTCGTTCATTTCCCGCCAAGCTCGATCGATAAGCGTGAGACCCTCTTCATGAAATCACACGCACTGGGTTAATGACCGAAATATTTCCGGTTGCAAATTCGAGGCTCGGCTGTGGCCATCCCTGGCATTATCTGTTTGGCCAACGGCTTTGCTGCCTGTGCCGTTTGGTCTTGCGACCCTTTTTGGTTTCGGAGATCTGGGCCTCCTTGCCACATTCGGTGCCGTGCAACTCGCGCCTCCTGCTGTTTTCTTGCTGGCGGCCACTAGTCGACTTTCAGCCTGCCAGGTCTCTTTGCTCCTGAGTTTGGAAGCGCCAACGCGCCATTGGGGGACCTGGCTCGCCTTCCGTGAAATGCCGATCTTTCAGTCCACCTCATGGGAGGAAATATCATCACCATCGGTGGGCGGCTATCCCGTGGAGATGACCAGGTCCAACAGATCGGAACGCGAAGGCACCACGAGCTGGATTCATCGGTTAGCGAGTGGATCCGCAGAAGTCGCAGCTTGAAATTCGTTCCATGCGCGGAGCTGCGTCGGCGGCTAGACATGCATGTGCTACAGAAATCAGAAGCTCGAACCCGCCCGCCTTTTTGCGAATTGTTTCAGTAGAAATTAGCAGCTTCCCGCAATCCGCCGCCCTCGTCGGGACATCCGTGTTCTTGCCCGCTCCTATGGCCCGGTCAATGGGCACGTCTGCCCGGCTCTTGCCGGGCAGAAGCAGAAAAAGGTCAGCCAGCTTTGCTGAGACTGCCTGCGGAAGACTTGCCGGTACGGCGGTCCTGTTCGACTTCGTAGTTGATCTTCTGGCCCTCATTGAGGGTCGAAAGGCCCGCTCGTTCCACAGCGGAAATGTGGACGAAAACGTCCTGACCCCCGTTGTCAGGCTGGATAAAACCGAATCCCTTGGTGCTGTTGAACCACTTCACCGTTCCAGTCGCCATAGCGTGTTCCTTTGTAACTATTCAATGTAGGCTGACTATAAGCCAGGGACGCTTCATATCCGAGATTTCAGGGGCAGCAAAAGCGAAAACAGCAAAAGCCCCCGGTCAAATCGCAAATCGGCTCGCAAGCTCCCTCTCCTGACCGCCGTCGCGGAGGCGTCTCTCGCGCTGAGCTCAGAATGGGAACCACAAGTTCTGCGAGGCTTCTGCAATTCCAGAACCGCGCCTATCGCTGCTTTGGAGTCCTTTCAGGGGACCTGCAATCGGCCGATGTGAACAAGAGTACCCTAACGACCAGGAACTACGGGCGCGCGCTAACGCCACCATGTTCGCCGCTGTCCTAAGGGTATCTCACCTAGTCATCTCTTTAAACGGCAAGCGCTCCCATCCGGCAGTGTCAGACGTCGGACAATGTCTGGTACGCAACACAGAGGCCATTATAACGCCTCGCCGAAACGGCTTTCTTATCCGGCACGGTTCCTGCGCGGTCATGCAAATGCGCAGGAGAGTCGTCCCATGATCCCCACACAGAAAACTGCAGCCCTACCTTTCGCCGATCTACTCAAAACTGACATGCGAGCCGGGCCTAGCGACATTCTGAGCGCTCGTCTGGAGCGGCGCTGCCCACGGATCCACCTTCTCCCAGTGGGGGCGACTGGGACTCAGCACTTTCAAATTGAGGGACAACTCACTTCCCCGCCAACCTTGTCTATCGCCCGGTCACAACAACCGAAGCCACCGTCTGCCTGGCTGCGGAGGGCACTTTTGCGACCGCCCTGGCATTTCTGACGACCGCGCCAATCCCGGCGGCCGCCAATGCCATCAAGGCAGCGAACTTCCTGCTCGAGAACGGCATGGAGGTGGTCGTCATACCCGACCACCGCGCGCCCATCGTCACCCATATGGTGTGGTACAAGGTCGGCAGCGCCGACGAGCCTGCGGGCAAATCCGGCATCGCGCATTTTCTCGAGCATCTCATGTTCAAAGGGACGGCCAATCACGGCCCCGGCGAGTTGGACCGCGCGGTGTCCGAGATCGGGGGCTCGCTCAACGCCTTCACCTATTACGATTTTACTGCCTTCTACGAAAGAGTGCCGCCCTCGGCAGTGGAGCAGATGATGAGCTTCGAGGCTGACCGCATGCGCAATCTCACCCTCACGGACAACGTCATCAAAACCGAGCGCGACGTGGTCCGCGACGAGCGTCGCTCGAGGGTCGACAACAGTCCGCAGGCGCTTCTTGATGAGGAGGTCGTCACGACGCTGTGGCAGAGCCAACCCTACCGGATTCCGGTGATCGGCTGGATGCACGAGATCGAAAAGCTGGACCGCGATGACGCCGTGGCGTTTTATGACAATTACGCGCCGAACAACGCCGTGCTGGTGGTGGCAGGCGACGTCGAGCCCGAGGCCGTGAAGGCGCTGGCCGAGAAGACCTATGGCACGGTTCCGCGTGGGCCAGATCTGCCGCCACGCGAACGCCCGTCTGAGCCGGTGCAGAACACCAGGCGTACATTGACGCTAAGCGATGCCCGGGTTTCGGTCCCCATCTTCTCCAGATATTGGGTGGTGCCGTCCTATCGCACCGCCAAGCCCAGCGAAGCCGAGGCGCTCGACCTACTGGCACAGATTCTCGCCGGTGGCAAAAGCAGCCGGCTTTACCAGCAACTCGTTGTCAAGCGGGGCGTAGCCGCGGCGGCCTACGCAGATTTCGAGGGCACCATGCTGGATGCTGGCAGCTTCAGCATCCGAGGCTGGCTGCGCGGCGACGCCGAGCTTGCGGATGTCGAGGCCACCATCGACGCCGAGATAGCGCGTATCGCGAGGAACGGCGTCACCAGCGACGAACTGGAGCAGACGAAAAACCGCTATATCCGCTCGTTCATCTTCGCCCGTGACGAGCAGGGCTCCCTCGCAAACATGTATGGCGCCACGCTTGCCACAGGCGGCAACGTGCAAGACGTCGAGGAATGGCCGGACCGCATCCGCAAGGTCACGGCCGATCAGGTCAAGGCCGCTGCCGCCCGCTACCTCGTGTCCGACCATTCGACCACCGGCTATCTTCTGCCCAAGGAAAATTGATGTGATGACGAACCCACGCCGCCGCGCCATTTCACAAGTATTGCTCTCTCCTTTTGGAGAACGGAAGCGCCTCGCCTCCTCCCTGGCTGTGCTTTGCCTTGCTATGTTGTTCCTCACCATGCCGGCGCTTACCGCTCGTGCTGCCCTGAACATCCAGGACGTGAAATCGGAAAAGGGGATCACCGCCTGGCTGGTGGAAGATCATACGCTGCCGATCATCACGCTCCAGTTCGTGTTTGACGGCGGCACCAGCCAGGACCCGGCCGGTGAGGAGGGGCTTGCCAATTTGATGACTGGCTTGTTCGACGAGGGTGCAGGCCCTTATGGCGGCGACGCCTTTCAGGAGCGGCTCGGTGATGCCGGCGCTGAGATGAGCTTCCGCGCGCGGCCTGACGGCATCTATGGCTCGGTGCGCATGCTTTCCCTGCGTCGGGACGCCGCTTTCGATCTCGTCGGGCTCGCGTTGAACATGCCCCGCTTCGATCAGGAACGCTTGGACCTGGTTCGCGCTCAGCTTGTCTCCGGCATCATCGCCAACGAGCGCGAACCTCACGCGATCGGGGTGGATGAATGGCGGCGCAGTATCTACGGCACACACCCGTATTCGAGGCCGCCTGAGGGCACTAAGGAAAGCCTCGCCCGCATAACGCCCACCGATCTAAGTGCCTTCCACAAGGCCGCTTTCGCCCGCGGCGGCCTGCACGTCGCGGTCGTGGGCGACATAGATGCCAAGTCCCTGCGTGCAAGGCTCGACGAGTTGTTTGGCGATTTGGCCGCCAATCAGGTTCTTTCGCCGGTAGCTGATGTCACCCCGAAGCTCGGCCGATTGACTTTGGTCGCATACGCCCTGCCCCAGACTTCGCTCCAGCTGGCCTTTCCCGGCATCGCGCGCAGCGACCCTGAATTCTATGCCGCGCAGCTGATAAACGAAATACTGGGTGGCTCGCCATTTACCTCACGGCTGTTCCGGGAAGTGCGCGAAAAGCGTGGGCTTGCTTACGGTGTCTCCTCTAGCTTGGAAAACTACCAACATTCCAACATGCTTGTGGTGACCACTTCGACGCGCCCGGACAGGGCGGCCGAGACGCTCGGCCTGATAAGACAGGTGATCAAGGAGTTGGTGGACACGGGCCCAACAGCGGCCGAGCTCGATGCGAGCAAGAAACATCTGATCGGCGCCTACGCTATCCACAATCTGGGTTCCTCCAGATCGATTTCAGCCACGCTTCTCGCGTTGCAAATTGATAAGCTCGGCATAGACTTCATTCAGCGCCGCCAGGCCCTCATCGAACAAGTGACTATCGACCAAGTCAGGGCGGCGGCGAAGAGGCTGCTTTCGGCCGAGCCCGCCATTATGGGCATTGGCCTGGGGCTGGCTGATTTCCCGTGACGACCAGCAGTCTGCTCTCTACCGAGGTCCGCGCTAATCGTCTTCGAACTGCGTAAACAGCAGTTGGCGAGCAAGGGCATCCAACTTTCCCGTAAAACGAAAGTTCGGATCTCTGTTCACTTTGGAACTGGTCGGGAGATCGAGGAGCGCCTCAGAGGAAAATAAGGTGGTCCAAGGAGCGCCAGCGCTTACGCCCGCGAAGGTCCCCTGGCTGCAATGACAACATCGGTCAGAGGGCAGCCGCGGAAGTGCCAGTATACACCCCGAACGCTGGACACGAGACTCCGCGGCCCCGATCTCCGCGGCCCCGATCAGGAGTGCTGTTTTCAGGGGATCGTCAGCTGCTCTGGCCCAAGCGCACCTTGCCGTTGGTGTTGGCGGAGCCCGCCGGCGTTTCCGACAGCCATAGCAGTTCGTTTCGTTTGGGTCTTTTATGGGTGCTTGTCGACTACAGCCGCTTCACTCTCGCGTTCAAGGTCATGTGACGATGGCCTGCTGGGCTCTCTTCGCACAAGCGTGATGGCGCCAACTTCTGTTCGGAGTCGCGACTTTACTCAGGTGCGATCGCCGCTGTCCACACGAGCTCAAAACGCGCTGAAAAGCTGCCGATGAGAAGCTTGCAAGAAGCGTACAAAGCAGCTTTTTTGGACAGGATGCTCCCTCCCCAGTTTTTGTTCGGTGATCTTCACAAAGTCAGCACCTTGGGCTTGGCCGAGGACTCTGATCGTGATCCGCAGTGCTAGCCGCGCGGGCAGCCGACGTCCAATTTTCAGGCTGCACCTGGTGAGACCACAAGTCGTCGACCAGCACATTTCAAAATTCTCGCTTCAAGCTGAGTGCAATGGTCTACCAGCCGGGTGGCCGACGCCCTATTAAGAAGCGGCAGCTGCGCAGTACACACCGACACCCTATCGACATACAAATCCGCAGCGGTTGAGAGGAATACGGTATTGCCCCTGTGCCTGCCGATGATCCGTCACTTGAAATCCCCGGACCTGTTTGACGCCATTGATCGCTTGCCAGGGCTTGGCACGCCGGTTAGCGAGCGCACATTCGAAGTCATCAATCCATCGAGCGGCGAAGTGCTGGCGGTGCTTCCCGACATGGGTGTGGAAGAAACGCGCGCTGCGATCCACAAGGCCTACCTAGCGCAGCCAGGATGGGCAGGGCTGACCGCCCGAGAACGCAGTGACGCTTTGTGGCGATGGCATCAGCTTATCATTGATCACACCGACGATCTTGCCGCGATACTGACTGCTGAGATGGGCAAGCCGATAACCGAAGCAAAGTCGGAGGTTTCGCACGCGGCCGCGTATCTGCAATGGTACGCCGAAGAGGCCAATCGCATCTATGGCGAGACGATCCCCGCGCCGTCGACAGACCGTCGCATGCTGGTGATCAAGCAGCCCATCGGTGTGGTCGGCACGATTACGCCTTGGAATTTCCCGGCGTCGATGGTGGCGCGAAAGATCTCGCCGGCGCTGGCGGCGGGCTGCGCGATCGTGCTTAAGCCTGCTGAACAGACGCCGCTCGTGGCAGGCGCAATGTTCGCGCTCGCGCACCAAGCCGGCTTTCCCCATGGCGTCCTCAACCTGGTTTATGCATCTGAAGGTGATGACGTCGGACGCGAACTTTGCTCTAACCCCAAGGTTCGAAAGATCAGCTTCACAGGCTCGACCGAGGTTGGCCGGCTGCTCATGCGCCAGTGCTCGGACCAGATCAAGAAGGTCAGTCTCGAACTCGGCGGCAACGCGCCTTTCATCGTTTTCGACGACGCCGACATCGACGCTGCGGTGGACGGCGCGATCCAGGCGAAGTTCCGCAACGCCGGCCAGACTTGCGTCTCAGCGAACCGGCTTTACGTCCAATCGAGCATTCACGATGAGTTCGTCGAAAAGTTCGTGGAGAAAGCCCGGTCCTTGTCGGTCGGCGACGGCTTCGCTCCGGCAGTGGACGTCGGACCGCTCATCGACGTGCATGCTTTGGCCAAGATAGAGTCCCACATCGCAGATGCCGTTGCTAAGGGTGGGACAATTCGATGCGGGGGCGAACGTATTGGCAAGGATGGGACCTTCTTCAAACCGACAGTCCTCACTGAAATTTCCAGCAGCATGGCGGTTGCGCAAGAGGAGACTTTCGGGCCGCTGGCCCCGATCATTCGCTTCCACGATGCGGATCAGGTAGTGCGTCAGGCCAACGACACAATCTACGGCCTTGCCGCCTATTTCTATGCCTCCAATCTGAAGCATGTCTGGCGGGTTGCCGAGGCATTGGAATACGGCATGGTTGGCATCAACACGGGCCGTATGTCTTCGGAAGCGGCGCCCTTTGGCGGCATCAAGCAGTCCGGCATCGGGCGAGAGGGTTCCCGCCACGGGCTCGAAGACTACCTCGAAATGAAATACCTCTGCATGGGCGGCATCTGATTTCTACGGGATGGTCATCTCGGGCGCAGAATCAACCGAAGGGATGATCGGGCGCTTAGGATGCCTTGTTGCGGATGGCTTCGGGTCATTGCCGTGCCCCGGCCTGCGGGCATCTACATGCCCAGCTAGGTTAACCCCCCAACGCGAGGAAATGGGTCGATGGCGGACGGTAGATTGCTCTCCTTATCCAGGCGCGGCACGTCTCGCCAGGCTGGTGGATTACTGGAACTAGAGGCGCGATTGTCCATCAGCTGCGCTGACGAGAGCGAATGTCATCAAGCCCACGGAGCGGGCGTCCGCACGGCGATCGGTGCCACCGACTCGTTTACGCCGCAACCTCCTTATTGCCGCACGGCCAACTGAGCGCCCTTCGCGCATCGCTCTCAATCGGTACAGTCGCCGGCATTCTCGCCTGGAGAAGATACAGTGACATAAGCCGTGCCCAGGCCGTGCATGCACGAAAGACATTGAGGGTTGATATCGAATGATTACAGCGCATCTGCTCGACATGGACGGGGTCCTGGTCCGCGGCGGCCAACCGATTGCTGGCTCGGTCGGCTATGTCGCCGGGCTAGTCGCCCGGGGTGAGCCGTTTCAGATCTTCACCAATAACTCCCGCTTCACGCCCGAAGATCATGCCGAACGTCTTAGAGCAGTTGGGTTCGCCGTGCATCCAGAGCACATCTACACATCGGCGCTCGCCACGGCGCGGTTCATGGAACTTCAAAAGCATGGATCATCTGCCTATGTCATCGGCGACCATGGTCTGGTCGAGGCCCTGCGGCAGACAGGCTGCCGGATAACGGAGTTCGCCCCCGAATTCGTGGTCCTCGGGGACACCGTTTCGTACCACTATGAGCAGATCGCAATTGGCGCCGAGCTTGTGGCGAAGGGCGCGCGCTTTCTGGCCACCAATCCGGATGCGACTGGCCCGACCGAGCGGGGCTCCCATCCCGCGTGCGGGGCAGTCGCGGCACTAATCGAGAAGGCCACCGGCCGTCAGCCCTATTTCGTAGGGAAGCCTAACCCGTTCATGATGCGCAACGCGCTCGACCGATTGGGAGTGCGAGCTGTCGATACCATCATGGTCGGTGACCGCATGGACACCGACGTGCTCGCCGGGCTGGAATCGGGCCTGAAAACAGCCCTTGTGCTTACTGGGGTGACCAAACTGGCTGACATAGAGCGGTTTCCATTCAAACCAGACTACGTGGTCGATTGCCTTGCCGATGTGGGCCAGATCATCTGAACCAACACGCCGAAGGGACCCGACACCAAGTCTCAACGTGCTCCCTCCCCGTTCCGGGCCATCAAGCTGGGCAATCCGGAGGAGAGCTGGCCGCAAAAGAAGTGACAAGCCGACAAATTGGTCGAACGACGGGCACCTAGCCCAAGGCCCGGCGGAACGCCATTGCCGCGAACAGAGGCTCGGGGGCTGCGTAGCGTGCCGCATCGAGGCGCTTCGAAACAACTTTGAACGGGAGTGGCAATCCGGCTGGCGCAAGTACGTTTTAATGGGTTCAAGCACCGCGCGTGCCGAGCGGCCTAGCGACGCGCGGAACCTGTCTTTCCACAGGTTCTGCCTGCCGCGCTCACCGTTGAGCAGCATGTGCTGACGACGATGGGATCAGCTATGAAATGCTAAGACTATGCTGCGAGTGAGCCTTTCCGCATTACTTGAAAGGCGGTCCTCGAGTTGGCGATGGCCGAAATAGTCGCTGCCGGAACTTGGAGCCACAACGACGCGCTCGAAGATCTGGTTGTTTTGGGGCCTTGCCCTTCGTTTGCGTAACCGTCGCAGACGCAGCGGCAAGTCCGCCGTGCTCGACTAGCTTACAGATGTCAGCCGCATAGCCGGACCCGAAATGCGTCTCAAATTGTAAGTTCTAGCGCGAGTTCGTCCGAACACGCATGCCCGGCAGGAGACTGAGCTCGCTGCCGGGCCGGGTACGCCTTGGGAGGTGGCGTAAGTCCGCGACCTTCGTGGCGGGGGGAACCACTCAGTCCGCGCATTTTGCTGGGCGTGCATGTATCGTGCCAAGGCAAAAAGCGTTTTAAAATACCCGACGCGACAGCTTTTTTCTCCGTTGCGTACTCAACATTGTCACCTATGGAACAATGTCGAACGGGCCTCTCGGCATCGACTGACGCCTGAACCAGAGCGCACCTAAGGCCTTGCCCCGCCAAGTCGACCGGGCGAACTGGGGTGACCGGTTCTAGCTCCGAACTGCTCGCCGGCTGATGTACAGGGCGGACCGTCACTTCTCAAAGAAGGAAATCCCTGTACCCTCCATGCATAAGGGCGCGGCCACGAGAGACGGCGCGGCGAATGCGGTCGCGCAGATGATCGCGAGGATCCCTCCAGTCTGCATAGACGCGCCGTTGGCCAATCAGCGCTTCGGCGAGCTCGCGATGTGAGGCCCCAGCAAGTGAGCCGTCCAACGCACGAAGTACGAAGGTCAAACGGGGACCCCGTTTTTCGGGCAGGAATAAGCGGTCAGGGAGCTGTTGACCCAGATTCAGAGCATTGAGGCACTCGAGCGCCCTCAGGCGGTGCTTCGAAAGCGTCGCGGGCCAGATGGCGTCAGTACGGAGGCAAACGGGGTGCAAGATATCCCCGCCAGACACCGCAAGCTGGAGCGCATGCTGCGCGTTGCGAAGAAAAACATGCTGGCCATTGTCGGGCGCCAGCAGGACTGTCGCACGGCACGGCAATGCCGAGAGCTGGAACGGCGCTGTCGCCGAACACGCGGACTGCTGCTCTGCAAAGACCGGCAGCACATGAGCGCACCATAACGGAGACCAGAATACGACCGAATTGCGCACACAATACTCGGCGAAACAGAACACCCCAGCGTGACAGGTCGCCGGCCGACACGACCACGTCGAGAAAAGGTCGCAAGGACAAAGTACTTGCCTGCTGGCTTGCAGCGCTCACATCAGCCTGGAATGCTGGATTGCGGCGTAAGAACTCCCAGGCCCATTCGCGCGGCGTCAGAGCTGAGGTGTAATCGTATGAACTTTCATCGCGCCAATCAGCCTCATCGGCGCCCTTCACGAGGACTGCAGGCATTATTGTGCTCCCCTGCCCGCCCAAAGGTAGGTCGAAACATCATGCCGGTTGGCAAAGCACCGGCGCTGCGGCCACCAGACCTCGCTGAATGCGTTTCGTCGAAGCGTGTGCGGTCGGCACCGTTCGGGGCCGAACACGCCGGCAAATAGCGGCGACATGATCGAACCAGCGCAGCCAGCACGGCCCGAGCAGGCCAAGTGAGTTGGCTCGCCGACAGTGGCTGGTTCCTGCGCCGCATTCCTGACGTTCCTTGAAGACCGCGTCCCGCGGCGGTGGGTTTCACGTTGATGGTGCGCAGGTCGTCGTAGCGCGGGCGGTGTAAGCTCAGTCATGCGAGGTCTCCTGGGGGAAGTTCCCGCCATTGGAGGCCAAGTTTCAGGCTGTGGCAGCCTGTATAGGTGTACAGGTAAGCCGACTGTTCAGAGGGCCGCAGAAACGAACACCGACGTGGGCGAATTGTTTTGAGGTGGTGCTCACGCAGGGCATGGCGCCGGATGCGGTTGGTGGCAGGGGCTTGACCAACGATCAGGTCGGCCAACGAAGCCCTCGGATTTCCCATTTTTTACCGCTCCGGTGACTAGGCCCACAGAAGCTCTCGGTCCGCCTGGGCGGCCATCGCCTTGCGGTGCCGTCTGCCAATTGGATCCGAAGGCATTAAGCGTTCTGGTGCGCGAAGATGTTGCTAGCCAAGTTCATTGTGAGCTTGACTGCTTGGGTCTGCACCTTGCAGCCGAACTCGCCGCTGGAACTTGATCCGGCGATTGCGGGGTGCTCGTGTCGGATTCTCAACGATGTCGGACATGCGACACAGCGCTACTAGAGTCATCGCATTGTTTTGAAACGATTTCACAGTTGGCACGACAGATGCAGTCCTGTGCCCAGGAGCACTCTGGCGCCGCCAACTGAGAAGAACCCTCTGATGATCACGCTTTTCGAAGATGCTGGCGCCCCCGCCAACACTGATCATTACCGAGCAGACCGAAACTATAGCGCTTTCACTCGTCGGGTTGCCGCGACATGACCGAATTCGATTTCCGGCCAACGGTGAATGCACCCGACGATGACCCCCATCTTTGGCTTGAAGATGTAGATGGCGAACGGGCACTTGCATGGACGGACGGCCAGTCGGCCAGGACCCTGAAGTGCTTCGGTGGAACGCAGTTTGAGCGAGACCGAGCGGCGCTGACAGCGATTTTCGACCGCCCCGACCGGATTCCCCTGGTCACGCGCCGCGGTCAGTACCTCTACAATTTCTGGCAAGATGGCGGAAATCCGCGCGGGCTGTGGCGCCGGACCACCCTTTCTGTCTACATGGAGGCGGATCCCCGATGGGAGCTGCTGCTCGATCTCGACGCCCTCGCTGCTAGCGACGGAGAGGACTGGCTCTGGGGCGGCGCGTCGATCGAGCCGGAGGGACGGGAAAGAGCCCTTCTGCGCCTGTCGCGCGGCGGCGGCGACGCAGTCGCGCATCGCGAATTCGACCTCAGCTCTCTAAGCTTTGTCGCCGACGGGTTCGATCTGCCCGAGGCCAAGGGCGACATTGATTGGCTCGACCCCAACACGCTTCTGCTTTCCAGTTCGCTTGGTGATGGTATGGCCACGCGCTGCGGCTATGCACGCACCGTGCGACTGTGGAAGCGTGGCGCAGATCCCCTCACCGCGCCGGTAATCTTCGAGACCGGCTCCGAAAGCTTGGGTGTGTCTGGCCATCTTGACCGTACCGCCGAGAGCGAGCGCCTGTGGTTCGTCGAGCAGTTGGGCTGGCTCGAGAAGCTGGTACGCATTGGCGACAGAAGCGGGCCGACGATTGAGATCGACCTTCCGAACGACGCCCGGTGGGATAACTTTGGCGATTGGCTGGCGGTAAAGCCGCGCAAAGCGTGGACGGTTGCCGGGACGACCTATAGCGCCGACGCGCTGATCGGCATGTCGCTTTCCTCTTTTCTGACCGGCGAGCGCCGTTTCAGTACCCTATTTGAACCAGCCGAGAGACGCTGTCTGCAGTCATTCTTATGGAATGACGGGAAGCTCATTATCGGCTACCTGGCGAACCTCGCTCCGAGATTCGAGGTGTTTACCCCGGGCCCGCAGGAATGGACACGCCGAGCCCTAGACACAGTGCCCGCCGAAGGGACTGTTCACCTCTGGTCACTCGATGCAGCAGATCACGACACCAATGGAGAGGTTCTGGTTTGCGCTCAGGATCCGATCACGCCGCCGCAGCTTTTCCTATTCGATCTAAATGCCGCGCCGCCTCTCAGCGCTTCAGTAATGCTGAAGCGCAGCCCGGAGAATTTCGACCCATCCGGACTGGTGGTCACGCGCCATGAGGCAGTCTCGATCGATGGTGAGATGATCCCCTATACGCAGGTCGGTCCGGCTGATGGGAACGGAGATGCCCCGGTTCACCTTTCCGCCTATGGCGGGTTCGGCATATCGCTCCTGCCCTACTACAACTCCCCGCTCGGCAAGCTGTGGCTCGAGCGCGGCGGCACCTGTGTGGTGGCGAACATCCGCGGCGGCGGCGAGTTCGGCACCCGCTGGCACGATGCCGGGCGCAGGGAAGGCAGGCGTCTGGCCCATGACGATTTCGCCGCCGTTGCCGCCGACTTGGTCAGAAGGGGCACTACACTGTCGAGGCGGATCGCCGCGGAGGGTGGCTCAAATGGCGGCCTTCTGATCGCCAACATGCTAACGCGCTATCCTGAGCATTTCGGCGCGCTGTTCTGCACGATTCCGCTTCTCGACATGCGCCGGTACACCAAGCTCCTGGCAGGCGCGAGCTGGATCGAGGAATATGGCGATCCCGACAAGGCTGACGATTGGGCTTTCCTGAAGGAAATCTCCGCCTATCACACTGCCACGCCGGGACAGCCGTATCCGCCTATCCTGCTCGCCACCATGAAACGCGACGACCGCGTCCACCCCGGCCATGCGCGTAAGATGGCCGCAAAACTCCAAGCGCTTGGCTATCCCGCTTACTTTTACGAGCCCAGCACCGGTGGGCACGGCTACGGCAAGGACAATCGCGAGCGAGCGGCATTCATCAGCCTTGGCACCAATTTTCTTCGCAGCGCGATCGGCTGGCATGCCGATACCGTCATAAACGGAGGGGAACCAGACAAGAGCAAACGACGGTGATTGAGTAAAAGTCTATGGCTGCGAGAAAAGTACAAATGCGACCACTGCTTGCGCGAAATGCGCCTGACCTCTGTCGACCTCGGCCAACACATCCGGACTACAAGCGAGAAGGTCTATATTTCTGAAGAGCAAGGAGAGAATACGATGGCAACAAAGCGATTGAGCGTGGCGCGGGGCCTTATAGCGGCGATCGTCCTGATGCTGGTTGGACAGCAGGCGGCCGCGGCTGACGTTCCAGAGGTCCCGTGCGACCCCGACGAGGGTGCCGGGGTGCCGGAATGGGCTAGCCCGTGGCAGATCCGCCTGCGCGCCTTGGGTGTTATTACTGAGGATTCGGGTTACGTTAATGCGGTGCCCGGCTCCGGTCTTTCCTATTCGAATACCGCGACGCCGGAACTCGACATCTCGTACTTCTTCACGGACAACGTCGCCGCTGAGCTTATCCTCGGCACCACCTACGCCAATATCACGGGCCAGGGTTCGATCGTTGGGCTGGGCAATATCGGCAAGGTTTGGCTGCTGCCGCCGACGCTGACATTGCAGTACCATTTTACCGATTTCGGGGCCTTCAAACCCTATGTTGGCGCGGGCGTGAACTATACAATTTTCTATCATCAGCAAGCCGGCAGCGCCGATGATCTCAAGGTCAACAACACGTTCGGCACCGCACTGCAGGTCGGGTTCGACTACATGGTGGACCAGCATTGGGGCGTCAACTTCGACGTGAAGAAGCTTTTCCTCAAGCCAGCCTTCGATGTTACCGTGGCCGGCAACAAGCTGACTGGGAAAGCGCCGCTCGATCCCTGGCTGATAGGCGCAGGTGTCACCTACCGTTTCTGACAAAGGACGGCGAAGGCGGCTTACGCGCAGCCGAGGCGAATGAAGGGCGCCCGTGCGCCCTTTTTCCGTCGGCTCGACGATCCACTCTTGTCTAGTACCGAGGTACAACCAAGGTCGATGTATCTTGGGGTGTCCGAGCTGTTGCATATGCGACGTTAAGGTCGGGCGTCCGACACAGCCGGTTCGATCGATCGCCTTGATCTAAAGGGACTTTCCTTTGGCGCGCATGTTGCATCGTTCATCCGGACACGGATCAACGGACAGCCATGCAGAGAATGTCGATACCCAACGCTTTGTGCCGGAGCCAATTGCGGCCTTCGCGACGGCGACCTCCGCGACGTGCTGACCTCGCCTCAGCAGCCGTCGCGCCTCGTCAATGCGAACCTGGATCAGGTAACGGGTGGGGGGCACCCCGAAATGCGCCTTGAAGCCATCGATCAGCGTCGCTTGGAGCATCCGGCGAGGGCGGCGAGAGCGGCGAGCTGCAGGACTTCGTCCGAGTGGGCATGGATGAAGTCACGCACGTCGCGGAACCTCGGCGGCACCAATTTTTGCTCGGCGACGGGCGACCTGCCGACCTGCGCGAAGGCACGGGGCAGGAAACGGATCAGATGTTCCTCGATCTCCAGTGCCGAGCTATGCTCATGTTCAAGCAGGCGCCAGAGCGCGCCGAGTCCCTGCGCAACGAGGGCATTCTCCTGGAACGGGCTCTTTGAAGTCGATCGTTCCCGGTTCGGTCTGGCCGCTGTCCTCAAGGACTTGCCGGATAAGGCGTTCGGGCAGGTAGAAGATCTTCTGACTCCAGCCAAGGTCGTTGCCCGCACCCCCGAAATGCGGTTCGCCCGGCGCGAAGGTCGCGATGGTGCCGCTACCGGCGTGCCAAGTCTCGCCCCGGCACCAGACACCATGGACGCCCCGCTCGCGACGTGGTGTTCAGTTCGCCAATATAATATTCCGGACTATACCATCGCGTTTGCAGATGGCCGCGTCCCATAGGCGACTGCCGCTGCTACGCGGGCAAGTCGATCTGGGCGTGCAGGGTCCCAATCTGCGATAGCTGCTGAAATCTCCGAGGGTTTTGAAACGTGCAGCCCCGTTGCCGTCCCAGAACCGAGGCGACTGGGGACTGCATTCGGCTCCCCGCGGCGGCTATGACTGCACTGGTTGTCGGATCTCCGACGAACTCGCACATGAGACACAGCGCTATCAGAGTGACCGTGTTGTTTTGCAATGGTTTTCTCATTTGGCACGATACATGCTGAGGCTATCGCGCATGAGCGCTCCGTCAAACTCGATTGATGCGAGCAGTATTCAATCAAGGCGGAAGTGTGTCATTTCTGAAGATCAAGGAGAGAAGAGCATGGTGAGATCGCGAATGGGGTGGCGCGGGCATTAACAGCGGCTGTCGTTCTCATTGTTGCGGGACAGGCCGGCGCGGCAGATGTTGGGCAAGCCGCGAACGTCCCGCAGGCACGAACGGAGTTGCCGAAGCGCCCAGCCCCTCGCAGATCCGCCTGAGGGCGTTGGGGGTGATCACCGGGGATTCGGGCTTCGTCAATGCGGTGCTCGGCTCCGGTCTTTCGTATTCGAACACGATAACGCCGGAACTCGATGTTTCGTATTTCTTCACGGACAACATCGCCACCGAACTCATACTCGGCCCCACCTATGCCAACATCGATGGCCAAGGTGCGATCGGCGGGCTGGGCAAGGTCGGCAAGGCTTGGCTGCTGCCGCCGACGCTCACATTGCAGTAAGAGCGCCTGATAGCGATTTTATTCTTCGACAGAATAAAGCCTCCACGGGGGCCGGGGATCGACTTGTGAGATGTGCCGGTCGCAACGAGCCACAGGAATCGGATGCTCCGGCGGCAATCAGGCCGCTGATGTGCGCAATGTCAGCCACGAGATAGGAGTTCGCCTCCAGCACTGCCACCTAGGCAGATCCTTTCACGATCGAGCAGCGGTCCCCTTCGACCACGCGTCTGTACCGCCTCGAGCCGCTCCAGGTCCCGCTTATGATGCCCATCGTCGTGGGGCGGGAGATCGACCAGGAATTGAACCAACCCTCCGTCTGCCCACTGCATTGAGATGATAAGAGGACCAAGGACGTTGTCCGTTGCCGCAAAGAATGTCGGCTCTGGCCAGCATCCGGACCTGTCGCGCGACGCGCTCCCGACGAAGATCGAGAATCGCCGCTAGTTCGCAGACAGTCAGGTCGGCATGCGCGCAAAGCACGACGCCAAATAGAAGAGCCGAACCCCCGCCCTACTGGCTTTGTCATTTCGCGCTCTTCGCAAATGCTGTTCGGCGGCGGAACATAAACGACACCAGATTTCTGCCGCCACTGAACTCGAAAGTTGTGGGTGAGCGTACCATTGACGGCGATTTGCGGTCGCAAAGATAGCAATCCAGGGATGCAATTTTGATGACGTTGGTCGCTCAAGCCAAGCACAGCACGAGCTGTCGGCACGCAAGCGACGCACACGTGCGAGAACCTCGCAAGGTTCGATTTCGAGCGCTTCCGCTACGTCGAGGTCTATGCGACGTTCACCGCCCTCATACTTGGCCACGAAAGACTGCGGGCGGCGAAGCGCTTCGGCAAGCTTGGCCTAGGTTAAGCCCTTGTTCTTGCGCGCCGGTATCAGCTGTTCCAGCAGCCGGCGTTGGCGGGGCGATCGAAGGGATCTCGGCGTCAGACGATGCTTAAGTCTATTCAGATCGAGGATCGAGCATCGTTGCCGGCTCAACCTCCAGCACCATAGCGAGCTTCTCGACCATGTCGATGCTAGCAGCATATACACTGCGCTCAAGAGCGCTGATGTAGGTTCGATCAACACCAGCTTCATGTGCCAGCGCCTCCTGCGACAGCTTCTTTTTCTCGCGAAGCCTACGCAGATTGCGGGCAAAGACCTCTCGGATTCCCATAGTCGAGAGGCCACCCTCTTGTTGAGGATTTCACCACGGAGTATACTCTACAAACCAGAGCAACTTGCACGAGCGTCGACTTTGTCCGAACTACCTGCTGTTAGGGATCGCGACTTTCCGGATGCGAGCTGACGATGATTATCGCGCCAAGGACCGAAGCCGAATGGTCTAGACCCATGTCGAAGAGAGCGGGCTCAGTTCACTGGCGGCCGGTTGCGCGCCATCAAAATCGATTGCGGCAATCCAGGATGGGCCGGGGCGCCTTTGTTACTGCGGCGGCCTAATCAACTCACAAGGATCAACATCAAACGCTTTTGCGAGCCGGCCAAGCACACTGACACTTGCGGAAACCCGAGCACGCTCGATCGAGCCCACATAGCGCATGCTCAGCTCTGCGCGGGCAGCCAATTCTTCCTGCGTCAGGTCCTGATCATGGCGCAAGCGACGCATGTTGATCGCCATGACCTCCTTGAGGTCCATGGCGAGATAGGGACCAGAACCGGAACTATGGTTCTAGGAACGATCGTTCCTATTCGGTATAATTAGCCCAACTGACGACAAACCCTAACCGCAGGAGGTCGCAATGAAACCCAAAGTTCAAGACGAAGTCCCGTGGTCGGACCGTCTGACTGCTTACGACAACGAGCTATTCACGATCTATATGAGGCTCCTGGACGCGTCCGCCGACGATGCCAGCGAAGAGGAGATGGCGCAGCTCGTCCTCGGCATCGATCCGGTGCGAGAGCCTGAGCGCGCTCGAATGGCGGTTCGCAGCCATCTCGATCGGGCAAACTGGATGGTTACCACTGGATACAAAGAACTGTTCGCGCGCTGAGCGGCTCCAGGTGGCTATTCCAATCACCTTCAGGCGAGGAAATCCCGATAGCCACGATCCATGAGGATGTGGCCGCGGCGAACAGCACCTCGGATGCGATCCGCAACGTGATTGCGCGGATCCGTCCAGTCGGCCTGGACGCGTTGCCGGCCCAACAGGGCCCTTGCGATTTTACGGTGCGATGCACCGCCTAGCGAGCCGTCAAGCGCCTGGAGGACAAAGCGCAGACGACTGGCGCGCGCTTCGAGCGGAAACAGCCTGTCGGGAAGTTGTCCGGTCGCGTGAAGAGCATTGAGGCATGAACGCATTCGACTGCTGTCTCATCCGATCGGCGGGCCAGATCGCGTCGACGGGAAAGCCGAACGGGGCGCAAAACGTCCGCGCCCTCCACAAGCAGTTGTAAATCTCGGTGAGCATTTCGCAGCATAACATGCTGGCGACCGTCCGCCGTTGTCACGAGTGCCGCTCGACATGATAAGCAGCGAGATCAAACGAAAGTGTTTCAAGCGACAATGCCTTTTCTGCAATGACCGGCATGCGGGCATTGGCGGGAGCACCAGAACGCATTCGCATCGGGCCTCAACGAGCTTGCGAAATAGGAGCCCCCACTGCGTCAGATCGAGCGACGATCTCACCACTTCTATGTCGAAGCGCCTTTCTGCAAATTCTGCCTGCTCAAGCGCACGCCCCAAGTCACGCTGGAAGGCCGGATTGCGCCGCAGGAATTCCCAGGCCCAGCCGCGTCGCGTCTTATTACCTATCAGGCGCCCGTGCAGAGCACCGGCGCCCACAGCACGGGACCGCCAAGGCCGCCATTGCGGTGGACCGCAGCAAGGCTCTCCTCTGAGATATTTAAAAAGCCGGCAACGGCGAGCGTGGTGCAGATTGTCTGGGGCGGACCTATCCGGGCCAGCGGCCATCCGACGCGACGCAGATGCGCAAATCCGTAACCGTGACGATATGGGTGAGCTGCCGCGACAAACCGAACTCGATCATGCCGGCGAGGAGTTGATAGGTCGCAACAGCAATACTCCGATTGCCCTTCGGTGCAGCCGGTGGAAGATCAAGGGCGAAACGGCTGCTTTCCCATACACTCGGTTCCTCGGATGCCGTTCTCTCCTCCAAGAGCCTCGAAAAGACATCTCGCAGCATCGTCGGGCCCGTCGAGGGCAGAAGGCGTACTCCGCCCCCGACGCGACCGGCGGAGTCGCGCAACACGAGATAGTGCGGTTTCAGGGGATTGAATCGAAGCCGCCCGTCGTGCACACGTTCCAGCCGAGCCGCTCCTTGAAGACGCGGTAATGCAGGGGGTGCATTTCGTGAAGTTCGTCGGCAAAGGCGCCGTACCAGCCGGGCGCAATAAGCTCAATCATGATGGTCTCCTCGCAGGTATGACCCTGCCATTGGAGGCGAACCTTCATGCCGCGATTGCCTGTGCATTTGCACAGGTAGATCAAAGGGGGATTCTGTTCCTCAGAGGATTGATGATCGTGAGGAAGCCAGCAGTGTCACCGCCTGATTTTTGGTGCGCACGCCGAGCTTCTTCTTGGCATTGTCCAGATGGAAAGCGGCCGTGCGCTCCTTGATTCCCAAGATACAGCCGATCTCCCAGGCGGACTTGCCCTTCGCCGTCCATTTCAGGCATTCGTACTCACGGGGCGTCAGCGAAACACCATCCACCGCCAGACCACCCGAAAGCTTGCGGCGAACGCCAATGTGAAAGCACATCGCCATAATCTCGAGCGCCTGCTCATATTGCTCGGCGACGCGCAGGAAGGTCGGATCGAGCCTGTCTGCCGCGAAGGTCATCGCAGCGACACCGCCGCGGCGATCAACAAGTGGAATCGTCAGTCCACAGCAGATGCCGAATTCGGCAGCCTCATCGAAAAGCTGTCGCTGTCGCGTTGAAATGCTGGCATGGCCGAATCCCGGTCCCCACTGAAAGGAACATTCGCTGCATCTTGCCCATTCTATGACCGGGTCGATCCTTTCATATTGGTGGCGCAAGTAGTGCGACGTCCACCCGTTATGATAGTTCGATATCAGCCTGGGTTTTGTGACGCGACCAGACACCAGAGACAGATAGGCGAACGCGGGAATGTCGAAGGCGCCGGCGGCGCAGGCCAGTGCGTTGTGGAAATCGACTTCATCGACGCTCAACGACAGCTGTTCTAGCAAAGTTTCGAAGACGAGCTGCATTTTCTCCTGCGGCTGTTTTCAATTAAATCTTGGACTTTCTGGCTTCTTGGCAGCTACGGCGAGAAGACTCGCACCTGAGATATTCGACGTTGGAGAAAATTCACCGCAGTGACTACTCCCCGGACCTTCGATCATATGAAACGAGGTGCATGCGACCGCGACGCCGGCTGCGCAAGCCGCGGGTCCGAAGCTGCGATTGTGGGCGGTTGCAACGGTGTAGTAGAAATACCGAAGCTCGATGTGCCCTCCGGAGATGACCTCCTTCGCGAACTTGCGATTGCGGACGCGCTACAATCACGCAGATCCAGCGGGGCACCCAAATCCAGCGGTCAAAAAAGGCGCCCTGCCGGCGGGGAGGTACACCGGCAGGGCGCGCCGCACAAACACCCTGATCGTTGGGCAACAGGACAGCGGCGGCAGAACTGATTTGGTTATCGTTTGCGATCGAAGTTATCCGAAGCATGCTGGGTCGCTCTATTGATGTCGAGCCGACGAGGCCGGTCACTTGTGAGTATATCAGCTTCACCGGACCGCTTTGCGCGATTAACCTTCCATCAGCGCAGGGAATCGGCGTTTATCGCTGAATCCGCAACTAGCGGGCTGGCCTCCGGTTGATGAAGCAGGCCTGTGACGATGATTGATCTGTCGCTGCTGAGATCCACTCCACATGAGCTGGCGGACCTTGCGTTCGAGCGCATCGATCCCCGAAGCATGGGCCCAAACACGCGACCGACTCCACGCGCGGGCAACCGATGATCGGATCCGGTTCATTTTCATAGAGTTTGTCGAAGCCGGCATAGGCGTCTGCGTGAAGGAAGCCGGATTCCGGTCTTGGGCGTGCTTGCCCTTGCGGTTAAGCGACTAGCGATAGGAAGCCGCCGACGGATTGGGCGAGCCCCGTGCCTTCGTCGCGCACAATGACCCACAGCCGGCCGCTCTTGCCCTCGGGAGCGTAGATGCCGGACTGTCGGTTCAAAGGGGTCGCATATCTGGAAACCAGCACATGGGCGATAAACCCTTGGCCCGGCCTGCCGGCTCGATCGTCAGGCTAGGCATCGCCTGCTGGGTGATGGTCTCGCAATCCGGCAGCTCAATTTCGGCCGTACATGCACGACGACTTTGAAGTGTGACGGCACATATTCCAGCACCTCGCATTCATCGTCGCTGTTCCCTGCCCAGCCGCTCGGAACCGCAGGTCGGGCGGGCACAGACCCCGGCGTATGACGACCCGCGCGCCGGGTGATCGGGGCATCGGCCGGCAATTGCCCCGCGCTGTAGGTCTGGCGGCGCCGCCGTTTCACGGACCGACATTTGACGTCCTCAATCCATCTACCGGCGAAGTGCTGACAGAATTCCCCGACCGGGTGTCGAGGAGACACGCGCAGCGATAGACAAGGCGCATGTCGCCCAGCCTAGATGGCGGCGCTGACGGCATATCGACAGTTGCGAACTGCGGCATGCCGACGGCAAGCTGGTCATGTTCCTGGCGATCGACCGCGTGTCGAAGTTCAATTACGTCGAGTTCCATGACTGCACCGGCAAGACTGCATCGTCAACGACATCGAACATCGGCTAACCAAACCCTATCACCCTGGACCAACAGTCGGCCGAGCGGATGAGCCGAACCATCAAGGACGCCACAGTCAAGGTTTACCACTACAACGATCTGGAGAACCTCAAGGCCCATGTCATGGCCTTCGTTGCCGCCTATAATTTCGTCAAACACCTCATCGCCCTACGATGGCGAACACCCTATCAGGTGATCTGCAACGCATGGACAAAGGACCCATCAATCTTCAAGATCAATCCGCACCCCCTCATTCCGGGACCACACACCTAGCAGGCTGTTGAAAAAGGGCTCGCGACGGTCCCAGGTTCGTGATTCACTCTGACCACGAAGAGGTGGGAGTGAATCGTGCGGGGCGAAGACGAACAGACAGGCGAACTGTTCAGCTACGTGGACCTTGGAGCGCGGGTACGGCGTGATCATCCGTTGCGCGCAATCCGGCTGATTGTGAGCGAGGCGCTGTCGGCGCTGGAGCGGGAGTTCGCGGCGCTGTATTCGCCGATCGGACGGCCATCGATCCCGCCGGAGAAGCTGCTGCGGGCGATGCTGCTGCAGGCGTTCTATTCAATCCGCTCGGAGCGGCTGTTGATGGAACGGCTGGAATACGATCTTCTGTTCCGCTGGTTCGTCGGCATCGGTGTCGACGAGGCGGCGTGGAACCATTCGGTGTTCTCCAAGAACCGCGACCGGCTGCTGGAAGGCGACATCGCCGCAAAGTTCCTGGCGGCGGTGCTGGCGCAGCCCAAGGTCAGGAGGCTTCTGTCGACGGATCACTTCTCGGTCGACGGGACGCTGATCGAGGCCTGGGCGTCGATGAAGAGCGTCAAGCCGAAAGACGGCTCGGGCGAGCCGCCGGCTCAAGGCGGCGGGCGCAACGCCGAAGCGGATTTCCATGGCCAGAAGCGGTCGAACGATACCCATGGCTCGACCACCGATCCTGACGCCAGGCTCTACCGCAAGGGCAAAGGCAAGGAGACGAAGCTCTGCTTCATCGGGCATGGGCTGATGGAGAACCGCCATGGCCTTCTGGTCGACGCCTGCCTGACGTTTGCCGACGGGCATGCCGAGTGGGTGGCGGCACTCCATATGATCGAACCTCGTGCGGATCGGTCGGCTGCGATCACGCTTGGCGCCGACAAGGCCTATGACGCGGAGGACTTCATCAACGAGTTGCGTTCGATGAGGGTGACGCCGCATGTGGCGCAGAACACGAACGGGCGAAGTTCGGCGATTGATGGGCGCACGACCCGGCACGGCGGCTATGCCGTCAGCCAGCGTATCCGCAAGCGCATTGAGGAGGCGTTCGGCTGGATCAAGACGATCGCCGGGCAGGAGAAAACCAACTTGCGCGGCCGCGACCGGGTCGGATGGGCCGTCACCTTCGCTGCCGCCGCCTATAATCTGGTGCGGCTGCCTAAACTCATGGCGGCACCGACATGACCGCGCCCGCAGGCTGTCAACTGATCGGCCACTAGCGCATCATCGAGGCCGATCTGTGGGATCGCGGGTACCTCGACTTCGGCGGACCCGCAACCATTACCATTGGAGCCGACAATCACGGCGAAATCGCCTTTGGCGCCCTGCAAGCCGGCCTCGATCTCCGCTACAGTCCCTCGATGGTCTTCTTCGCATGGGGTGGCTGCGAGGAGATGAATGAAGTCACCGGCGACGGCTCCGCCGAACTGCTCGACGACGGCTCGATCGAGATCACATTCGCCTATCACAACGGCGACGAAGCCATCCTCAAAGCCAAACGGGATACTTCTTCAACAGCCTGCTAGACCATTGAGCCACTCCAGCGCCCTCAGCCGATGCTTCGAAAGCATCGCGGGCCAGATCGCCTCGGCACTCAGGCTAACAGGGTGCAAGATATCCGCGCCCTCGACTGCGAGTCGGAAGGTATGCTCCCTGTTGCCGCGGAGAACATGTTGGCTCTTGTCCGGGACAGTAGGACCACCGCACGACATGGCAAGGCTGCCAGGTCGAACGGCGATGTCGTCGAGCATTCAGACAGCTGTTGCGCGACGACCGGCAGCAGATGGACGCACCCGCGCGGACACCAGAACACGGCCACACTGGGCGCATAGGAATGTGCGAAACAAAAACACCCCAGCGCGACAGGTCGCTGGCCACGCGATTACGTCCAGAAAGGATTCGCGAGACGGAGCATTGGCCTGCTGGCGCACAGCGAGAAGATCACGCTGATTGCTGGATGGCGGCGCTGGAACCCAAAGCCCAGCCGCGCAGCGTCAGACGAACGCTGTAGTCGTTGGATCTTTCATCTTGCCACTCAGCTTGATCAGCGCCCGCCAGAAGAACTCTAGTCATGGCTGTGAGCCGTCCGAGTTCATTTTCACTCGCGAAGCACACCGGCGCCCAAAGCAGCGGGCCGTCTATGCGACCGTTTCGTCTGACTGTGTACCATTGGAACTGTTCAGGACAGGAGAGGTACGCACCAGCGACCCGACCGTCAAAACCGTACAGTAATAGGGAGAGCCGCCTGAGCGGGTCGGTGGAATCAGTTTAATGAGCGGTATCGACGCCTGCGCCCGATCCAGATCTTCTTCGGGACGAGGTTGCGCGGACGGTGGATGGCACCTGGTTCGTCGGCAGAGTTATCGTAGCTTACGGTGCAATTGAGCTCGGTCGTCGAAGGCCTCCTCGCCGGAATTTCCCGTCACTGTCACTGAAGTCGAACCTTCAGGCCATGGCAGCCTTTACAGTTGCACAGGTGAAGCTGACCAACCAAAAAACGAACCGCCAGACGCGCGATCAGCTCTTGGTAGGGCTCGCGCCGAACGTGCTCCGCAGGGCGCTATCGAGATGGAATGTGGCCTTGCGCCGTGATCGCGGTTTCAGCCGATTTAGTTGCGCTTCAGGCGGCCAATGCCCTCAGGCTCTCCTTCTTGTGCTCGCGCAGATGTTCGACGTTGAGGTAGCGGGTCGCCTCGAGCCAGGTCTCATGGATCTCGACCGCCAGCGCCCGCACCAGCCGCGGACAGCTCTGCGGAGCCGCTCCAGCATGTGTAACCGGTATGATCATGACTGTGCCATCCGATCCCCGCTGGAGATGATCGATTTTCGGCGTATGGTGCGACCATCCGGGACAGGGGCACCGGGAGCACGCCAAGTGCGGGCAGGCCGATGTATTCGATGAGCTGCGAGCTCGCGTTAGTAGCTGGCCGCCCCTGCGACCTGCCCGGTTGCGCCGAGAGCGCGGATCCGTAGGTGTCGCG
Source organism: Mesorhizobium sp. ORM8.1 (assembly GCF_053005525.2). Classification (NCBI taxonomy): domain Bacteria; kingdom Pseudomonadati; phylum Pseudomonadota; class Alphaproteobacteria; order Hyphomicrobiales; family Phyllobacteriaceae; genus Mesorhizobium; species Mesorhizobium sp. ORM8.1. The sequence goes on from NZ_CM132600.1 coordinate 2,418,137, forward strand.
TCGCCCGCCGGCTCCCGACTGTTTGAGGAGAGGGAGCCGATGAGACGCGTGATTGGAATGGACATCCACCGCACCTTTGCGGAGGTGGTGGTTTGGGAAGATGGCCAACTGCGCCATCACGGACGGGTCGACATGACCCGGTCGGGACTGGAAGGGTTCGGCCGCAGTTTGCGAAGGACGGATGAGATTGTCGTCGAGGCTACGGGCAACGCCATGGCGGTGGTGCGGGTTCTGTCGCCCTATGTCGGCCGGGTGATTGTCGCCAACCCGATGCAGGTGAAGGCGATCGCCCATGCCAGGATCAAGACCGACAAGATCGATGCCGGGGTTCTGGCGCAGCTCCATGCCAGCGGCTTTCTGCCGGAGGTCTGGGTTCCCGATGAGCGGACTGAGCGGCTTCGCCGCCTCGTCGCGCGGCGCAACCAGATCGTGCGGCAACGCACGCGCGTGAAGAACGAGGTGCATGGCATCCTGCAGGCGCATCTCGTGCCGAAGTGCCCGCATGCCGATCTGTTCAACCGTCGGGGTCGCGCCTGGCTCGAGCGGCAGGTGCTTCCCGACGACGAGCGGGCCGCTATCGCTCGCCACATCCGCGAGATCGACCGCCTGGCCGAGGATCTGGCTGACCTCGATCGGGAGATCGCCCGGGAAGCGGTTGATGATGTGCAAGTCCGGCGGCTTCAGACGATCACCGGCGTGAACGCCATCGTCGCGAGTGGTATCATCGCCGCCGTCGGCGACATCCGGCGGTTCCGCGAACCGCAGAAGCTGGTGAGCTACTTCGGCCTCAATCCTCGTGTGCGTCAATCCGGTCTTGGCTTGGCGCAATATGGCCGGATCAGCAAACATGGGCGCTCCCATGCCCGCGCCATGCTGGTCGAGGCCACCTGGGCGGCGGCGAAGGCGCCCGGACCGCTCAGGGCTTTCTTCCTGCGCATCCGCAACAAGCGCGGCTATCAGGTCGCAGCCGTGGCGCTCGCCCGCAAGCTCGCCGTGTTGATTTGGCATCTGCTGACAAAGGAGCAGGACTACTTCTGGGCTCGCCCGGCGCTGGTGGCGGCAAAGCAGAGGCAGCTCGCTCTCAAGGCTGGTGCGCCAGGCGAGCGCGGTGTCGGTCGCCGCGGTTCGGCTTACGCCTACAACGTGAAGGAGTTGCGAAACAGCGAGAAAGCCGCGGCCGAGAATGCCGAACGTGCCTACGAGCTGATGGTTCGGCATTGGCGGTCACGAGGGCCGAAGCGGCGCACGGACGCCACAAACGAGGAACGACTATAACGGCTGCGTGGCGGCACTCTCATCCTCTCGCACCACTCTTTGCCATGTGGTCGTCCGTGCCGGACAAATATAGCACAAGGAAATGTGGCGGCACGACCGACGCCTCGGTCCGCTCCAGAATCGCGCCGTGCTCGACGCCATCAAGGCGTGGCCTGGAAACCTCGCAGCCGGCCGTGGCGCCATCGCACCGGCCAGCCTTGACTGCGTCTCGACACGCCCGCACGGGAAATCCTGTAGGCGGGGGCGAAAAAACAGCTCACCTGAAGCCGAACAAAGAAACGCACAGGAGAGCCGAAATCACGCTTGTCGATGTCATCCGTCGACTTCATGTGCTTGTGATGGCAAGCGGCAGCCGATAGAAGCTCAGCGTCTCCTCGATGTTGTCTTCCACCCAGATCACCAGCCTTGGGTACGTGGCCCGCAATTTGGCGATCCATTACGCCAGATCACGCTTGACCTCGGCAAGATCGCGCCGGTCGTAAATGCACATAGCAGCGCTGCCAGACGGCCCGGGCAGCGCTTCCTGGATCGCTGCCCTGAGCCTCGGATGATCATCGGAGACGACGAACTCGACCACCAATGCCTTCTCCGAGCGCTGATATAGCTCAAACAGCTCCGTCGAGAACCGGCCCGCCCGATCCTGCGGGACGCGCAGCTCCAGCACGCCAACCCGCGTCACAAGCCGGCGTTCGTAGTAGCCGGACCCGTAGCCGACCCGCTCCGCGGTCCGCTCGCCTTTCTCAGCCCCCAGCGCCTCCGTCATCTCGGCTTCCAGAAACTCCCGCACCACACTCTGCAAAACCCGCCGAAAGCCGTCCTCGTCCGACAGCAGCAGTGCTTTTGTCGATACCGGATCAATACTCCCCAGAAGTGCCGTTTGAATCTTCCCCAGTTTAGCGTTGCCGCCGGTCCTCCGGGGCGCGCCCCGGAGGACCGGCGGCACGTCATCACCGATACTGCTCTCGATGGTCGAGAGGGGAATGGCGGTGATCAAACTCGGGGAGATAGTCATGATCTTGGATATGCACCGGCAGGGGCTGTCGGTGTCAGCGATCGCCAGGCAGACCGGCGTCGATCGAAAGACAATCCGCAGATACATCGAGCGTGGCCTTGAGGCCCCTGCCTACGGACCAAGAAAGCCGCGGGCGACGGTGATTGATCCATTCACCGCCTATCTGCGTGAACGGGTTGCTGCCTATCCCGGCCTTAGCGGTCGGCGGCTCCTGCGAGAACTGAAGGATCGTGGGTACGCCGGTGACTACACTACCGTCACGGACTTTCTCAGAGACGTTCGTCCGACCTCAGAACCCGGCTTTGAAGTTCGGTTCGAAACAGCTCCCGGCGAACAGGCCCAGGTGGATTTCGCCCAATTCCATGTCGTCTTCACCGACGAGCCGGCAACCCCCAGGATCGTCTGGCTGTTTTCTATGGTGCTGGGCTATAGCCGTCTCATCTGGGCGCGCTTTGCTATGCATCAGGATCTGCCGACGGTGCTGCGATGCCACGCCGCGGCGTTCGATGCGATCGGCGTAATTGGGGAATTTTACTTTGGCACTTTTGGGGAAATTTCACCCGGTATTGACAGCTTTCAACTCCGAACCACGCAAACTATTGTCTCCCTTGGTCATGGCACTTCCTTTTCCCACGGGACCGGCGGATCGCAACGTCACCACGTGCCATGACCGTCCACTCAGCCGACTGGGCTGTGGCGCTGGTCGAGATGTATGTGCAAGGGGGTGTCGACGCGCAAGGTGAAGGCGATCACCGAGGAGCTGTGCGGTCACGCCTTCTCGGCCGCGACGGTGAGCGCGGCGACGGTGCGGCTGGATGGAAGCGCTGAAGGCGTTCTTTGAGCAGCCGCTCAAGGAAAGCTATGTATCTCATTTTGGATGCGCGCTACGAGCGGGCTCGCGAGGCCGGCGTGATCGCCAGCCAGGCGGTGCTGGTGGCGATCGGGGTGGACTGGGAGGGCCGGCGCCAGGTTCTGGACGTGGAGCTGGCCAACCGGGAAAGCCATTCGAGCTGGCGCGCATTCGTGGCCGGGCTCAAGCAGCGCGGGCTCGCCGGCGCTTCTCTTTCTTCAGAACTTTTTGCAGAACGTTCGAACGTTCAGGACACTATCCGATTTCCCGGGCAGACGCTCCGCAATGTGACGAACCTGTCCACCATCCCCTTTTCCCCGGTTTTCCGAGTCTTTCCGCTGGCGGAGCCTGACGATTAAGCCGCGCGGCCGCCTTCGTCACTCAGATGGTGTGCCAGCTCATTGGGTGGCTGCGGATGAAAGCCGGGCACGTGAAGCTGTTTGGAGTGAAGGTGTTGTGTCCCAACCAAGTTCGCTGTGCGTTCACTACTTGAGTATCCCGGTCTAGGTGCGTGCTCGCACACCACACCGACGATGCGTCTAAGCAGCGGTCATTGTCGGATCGTCGACAATGTCGGACATGAGATACGCCGCGAGAAGACAATCGCATTGCTCTGAAACAATTTTTCCAGTTGGCACAACACGTGCAGTCCCTAGCGCAAAGCCATTGCCGCGCCGCGAACTGGGAGACAGAACTCATCCATGATCACCTTCACCGAACCTGCGGTCGCCGACACGTACACTGAGCTTCCCCGAGCGGACCGAAGCCCTTTGCCCTCAACGAGGGCTCGCGTCTCCACCGTCGCTCAACCCGCGCGCTACGGCGTAACAGAAACGGCCAAGGCTCTAAGCTGAATGACAGGTAGTGGCACCATCGGCAACCGACCCCCGGGGCCTTGTTCCTTTAAATCCGATGATCTGCTCTCCAGCGCAGGGGTTTCATGTGCTAGTCCTCTCTATGGCCCAGAACGAACTTCAAATGGGATTAAATTGGAGAGAGCAAGGTCACGATCGTTGGAGTTTCGTCCACCTTCTCTAAGCCACTGATGTACTACCGGCAAACCCGGAATCTCGGCAAGCTGTTCCTGCGTCAGTCGCCTCAGTAGCCTCATCCTCTACACATTCCAACCGTCCATGGCCAATTACCGCCGACAGATTTTTGTCACCGCTGTAAATTTTCCGCGGGTGTGTGAACTTTGAACTTAACCCGAAATTACCCGGCCGTTGCAGTTCGTATGATAGAGCTTTGGCAATACACCGTGCGGCAGTCGTACAGTGCAGGAATCCGCCGGCCGGTTCGCAAGAAGAGATCGCAAGACCTCGCGCAGATAGTCGCGGAGAGAGACCATGGAACGTCCCCAAATGGCTACGGCCTCTCGAATCCGAAAGACGCCAGGATCAGACCAGTTCTCTTCTGGTTCATCGACGCGACTTCGCATGTCCCGCATGGAGAGGTTGGCGATCGAATTTGGCCGATTTCTCGACCGAACTGATGGCGTTGTTCAACCCAAGCGGCTATTCGACCTGTTATCTGACTTTTCGTCGAGTTTTGATTGCCCTTGGATCTCCTACGGCGCTCCTGAATTTAGGAACAGTTCCTCAGACCGCGTCGGGTGCGATCCGGCCATCATGCTCAATTATCCGCATGAATGGCAAGAGCGCTATTTTAAAATGGGCTATGATCAAATCGATCCCGTTATCAAAAACGGTAGAAAGCGGGCAAGCGCCTTTCGCTGGAGCGAGATATACAACGATGCAGGCACGACTGAAGCCGAACGGCGCGTTCTGGATGAGGCGGCTAAGTTCGGCCTGAAGTCAGGCATTACCATTCCATTGCACGGTCCCAATACCGATTTTGCACTGATGAGCTTTGCTCAGAAGTCACACCACAGAATTAAAAATATAACAATTATCTACTTGCAATTTGCTGCCTTACATTTTTTGGAAAGGTGGGGTAAAATGGGGAATACAAAGAACGCTCCTGGTCTTTCCCCAAGGGAAATGGAATGCCTACAGTGGGCTGCTCGCGGTAAGTCCTCCTGGGAAACAGGAGTTATTCTCAATGTATCCCTAAACACCGTTAATTTCCATATAAAGAATGCGATGCGCAAGCTGGATTGCACAAATAGAACAGTCGCCGCTATTAGGGCGATCGACCTAGGAATCATCGAACCGTAGGGTCGCACATTTTTTGAGAGCAATTACGGACGAGGAACGCCCGTCCTTCGGCCGCTCTAGACCATCTCTTCGAGGGACGCCACGACATGGTAAGACTTCTCCGTGCGGGTGCAAACATCCATTCGCACACGGCACTCTTGATCGCCCGGTACTATAGACGGAGGTGGAAAACATCAGGTAGCGTACTGGTTCGGCAAATTCGTTTAGTAGGGCGGCCGTGGCTTGATGTGATTTGACGTCATCCAGCCCCGCAGGAAAGCTACTATGATCGAGATAGAATAGGCCGCAGAGCGCTGCTGTGGCACCTAGATGAGGCTGTTCCCTCTTCGCAACATCAGCGATCCTTTGGTTGCGGTCGGCATCGTCGTTGCCGCGTCTCACTGCGGCAAAACAGGAGCGGGTTTGCTCCCGATCCCTAGCTTTAAGGAACCGCTGTTCTGCTGGAGAGAGGCTGGGCCTTCGCGCAGGAGCCATGTACAGGTTCGCGTGATCGCGCCCACCGCGAATTTTGGCCGAGGGTTGATGCCGCTTGTTGCGCCGGCGGCCCATCTCTTAATGTTTTCCTTGTTACCTTCAAAGCCGCGGCCCTTCGTTTCCAATCACAAGTGCGGCCTGTTGCCCTCGCCGTCCTGCGAGCGCAGTTCCAGACATGAAAGGAGAGCGCGAGCGGCCGCCGAGGCTCGCGCTAGCCGCGCTCTGCAAGGTGCGGCTGCGGCTAAGGCCCGCCATGCGCGAGCATGGCAGGGTAGCGAAGCTGCGCTCTTATGGTCGTTCTACGAACGTTGTTTGCAGCACAGTGTGAGCCATCTGACATGGCCGAGCGGCGTCGTCGCCCGAGCGAAGAGGATCAGTGCCGGTCTTGGCCACGGCATTCGCGCCGGGGCACAGTGGCGGCGATGGCGCTTCAGTACGCTGTCGCGACCAGCCTAGTTTATAAGGGCGCCGCCGGTTGAGCCCCCATGAAACGGGCTTTGCCGGATTATGTCGTGGCTCCCGATAACCCCGTTGCCGTTTCTGTGCCGGCCGCCACCCAGCGGTGATCGAGCTGGAGCGCGAACGCGATTGGGGCGGATCATCCGAAGCAGTGTGTTCTCGCTAGCCGCAGGCAGCCCCTCCGACTGTCGTTGGCCCGGCTCTTTCCAGTTTAATCCAATGTACGCGCGATGGCTAACGAACATCACCTCGAGGGGCCGCTAAACAGACGGACAGAATGTAAAACGGACGTCCTAAAAATTCGTGAATTCTTCGCAACTGCACATCGCTGGCGCTGGTACGATCAACTGCGGAAATGGGGGTCGGTAAGAGACGAGATCGAGTTGGTCCGAGGCCATCTACGGAGGAAATGCTAATGGTAAAACGAGCACTTATCCTGCTTGGAGGTCACAAGACTAGTGGTCTGCCATACGTGCAAGCGGCTCACCGCCTTGGCATTCATACAATTGTCTTGGCGGGAGACCCAAGCTGCTACGAGTATGTTGCGGCGGCACACGTTGATTCCGTCCGTGTCGATATAAATGACCTCGATTCGCTAATCCGCCAATGTTCGAAGCTACGTGCGACCTATGACATTGCCGGCATTTCTGGATTTGCGGATTTTGACGAGTCGGTCTCTGCAACGGTCGCAAAACTCTGCCGGTACTTCGATTTGCCGGGACCGGACCCCGTGTCTATCGAACGATCGTGCGATAAGTTGACTCAACGTCAGCTCCTCGCCCGCTTCGGCGTTCCAGTGCCTGCTTATCGCTTAGTAGCGGACGCAGCGGAGGCGGAAGGCTGGGCTGCGCAGATTGGGCTTCCGGTTATAGTCAAGCCAGCCGTTGGCAGCGGCAGCATTGGCGTCCGATTGTGCCGCGACCGCGATGAGCTACACCAACATCTCACCTATCTGTTGAGCGGCCAACACGCATGGCGATCTTCGCCGAAGATCCTGATGGAAGAGTTCGCAGAAGGCCCATTCTTTAGCGTGGAGGTCTTGGAAAACCAGGTAATTGGGATTGTCGCCGCTGACTTCGGCGCGCCACCGCATTTCGTTTTCCGCCATATGAAATGTCCGGCTCCTATAAGTGCTGACCAGCAAGAACGTATTTCCGATGTTTCCCTGAGGTGTTTGCAAGCGTTGGGCCTTAGCTGGGGGCCGGCGAACATAGAACTCCGATGGGCAAAGCATGGTCCCGTCGTCATCGAGGTCAATCCCCGCCTTGCTGGTGCGCTCGAGCCGCAGCTGATCCATCTGGCCTGCGGTATTGATCTCATCACGGAGCATCTCAAGCTTGTGATCGGGAAGCAATGCGATTTACGCCCAAGCCAGTCACAGACTGCCGCCGCGCGATTTCTGATCGCCGACAATGATGGCACGCTCGATTGGATCGGCGGCGTCGATCGGGCTGCCGCTGTCTCGGGTGTCGTTGGGGCGAAGTTGTACGTTCAACCCAAATCTCCTATCGTCAGAAACGGCGACTATCGAGACTGCATCGGACATATCCTCGCGGTTTCGCCCAGGCTTGACCAGACAGAAGCGATACTTAAGCGTGCCGCCGATTTAATTTCCTGGTCAATTACACCGATGCTTGGCGAACGGCAAAATCACACGCCTTTTGCCGCGCTGTCCCGGCCCAAGGGCGCGAAGTCGTGACCAACGAGCGTCGCTGACGAATAAGCGACTGAGAGGAAAAGCGTATCATTTCTGTTTTCTCCCGAGTAGCTTAGAGCATTAGCGCTTCATGTGAGTTTATCCGGCGGCAGTGATCATGCGAAGCTGCGCCGGAACGATGTCGAGCCGCTCGCTTACGTCTTCGCCGATCCGGTGCAGCCCGTTGCGGCGGCAAGGCCAGACATGGTCATCGATTTCGACCACCATCTCCACGCGAGGAAGATGCGCCGGGATCGAACCACGGTTAACCCGGCGTGTGGCAGCCTCTGCCAGGAGTTCCATGGAGGCAGCCTGTTCGTTCTCCGTACGCGTCCGAGGACGGCCGCCTTGCCGGAACGGATTGTATAGCTGACTGCAGGTATGGATATCGCTACTGACTGCCGCCAAGTCACTCGGCTCGAGATTGTTGGCACTGGCCCGCCGGCGCCGCTTGTCGGAGGAGGAGAAGCTGCGGATCGCCGAGGAGAGCTATTCGGCTCCGCGGCAGGCTCCGCGGCAGGGCGGCCTCACGGGATTTCCATCCGCTGCTGTTTGCCTGGCGCAAGGCGCATCGCGAGGGTCGCTTGGCGAAGGTTGGCCTGCTGCCGGTTTTTCGGACACGAGGTTAAGCTAGCATAGCTTGTTCCTCGAACTCGACGGGGCTCAGATAGCCGAGGGTCGAGTGCCTTCGCCGAGGGTTATAGAAGCGCTCGATGTAATCGAACACATCCGCCCTGGCGTCATCCCTCGTCCTGTAGACCTTGCGCGCCGTGCGCTCGGTCTTAAGCGACGAGAAGAAGCTCTCCATCGCAGCATTATCCCAGACATTGCCCGACCTGCTCATTGAGCAGGTGATGCCGTGATCGGCCATGAGCCGCTGGAACTGCTCGCTCGTGTATTGCGATCCCTGGTCTGAGTGATGCAGCAGGCTGTCAGGCTTGCCCCTGCGCCAGATCGCCATGATCAGGGCGTCAGTGACGAGCTGCGGCTTTCCGAGCCTTGCTCTACGCGTGCAGGAGATCTTGGAGATGGATCCGCTGAGCGATCATATTTCTCTGCTTTCGCTGTAAAAGAGGCGCTTTCCTGACGATCATTCGGCATGATGGACAAGAATCGTTCCTGTTACCAAGCGTGTTGAGCGCGGCTCTACCTCTTGCCATCTCTGGCAGATGGAAGCGTTACAATTCCGACGGCGCAGTAACTCTATCTCCTGTCCGGGATCGATTACCATCACCCTCAGGAGACATGGCGGCCGACGCGGGTCGGCTAGCATTTACATTTTGAGATTGCAGGCAAAATCTGATTCACTGGCCTCATGACGTTGACGCCGGATGATCTTCCTTCGGACCTCGCGAGTGCCCTGGCGGCGCTGCGGGTTGAACGCGAAGCACGGCTGCGCGACGTGGCGCAGACGGAGGCCTCCGACTGGCAGGCCGAAGCGGCCAAGGCGCAAGCCATGCTGTCCGACACCGAGATGCGGATTGCGCATCTCGAGCTGCGCATCGAAAAGCTGAAACGCGAACTGTACGAGCAGCGCTCCGGGCGCACGGCGCGGCTGATCGAGCAGTTGGAATTGCAACTCGAAGACCTCGTGACCGCGGCGAGCGAGGACGAGCTTACCGCGGCCGCTGCGGCGGCAAGGACCCAGAGCGTGCGTTCCTTCACGCGCAAGCGGCCAGTGCGTAAAACCTGGCCAGACAATATCGAGCGCGAGCGCGTCGTCATCGAGCCTCCCACCACCTGCGCCTGCTGCGGCGGGCCTCGGCTGTCGAAGCTGGGCGAGGACGTGACCGAGACGCTGGAAGAGATCCCGCGCCGCTTCAAGCTGATCGAGACGGTTCGCGAAAAGTTCACCTGCTGCGATTGCGAGAAGATCAGCCAGCCGCCGGCGCCGTTCCATGCCACGCCACGCGGCTTCATCGGTCCGCAGCTGCTGGCGATGATCCTGTTCGACAAGTTCGGCATGCACACTCCGCTCAACCGTCAGAGCACGCGCTTCAAGGCCGAGGGGATCGACCTGCCGCTGTCGACGCCGGCCGATCAGGTCGGCCACGGAACCTTCGCCGTCATGCCGCTCTTCCATCTGATCGAGCGCCATGTGCTCGCGGCCGAGCGCCTCCATGGCGACGACACCACCATCCGCATCCTGGCGAAGAGCAAGTGCACGATCGGGCGCATCTGGACTTACGTGCGGGACGATCGGCCCTTCAGTGGGCATGCACCACCGGCGGCAGTATACTACGCCTCGAGCGACCTACGAATTGCGCGATGGATGGCGCGCGAGCATCCGGCAGAGCTCCTTGCGCCATCGGAAAAGCTGGCTCACGTGAATGCCGGCCGACCGAGCGATCTCTGAAACACTGGCCCGGGGTCCAGCGTTGCAGCGACCAGCCGTTCCTTCTCCGCCCGAGACCAGCGCCGACGTCGCTCGACTGACGTGATCGCCTCAACGCGCTGCGTTGTCATAGAACTACTCCTAGCAGGCGGTTGAAGAAGTCTGACGCTCGTCGCCGTCGTGGTAGGCGAATGTGATCTCGATCAAGCCGTCGTCGAGCAATTCGGCATGGCCATCGCCTGTGACTTCATACATCTCATCACACCCTGCCCATGTGAAGTCAACGTCGAGGGGCTGTAGCTCAGATCGAGGCCGCGGCTTGCAGGGCGCCAAAGGCGATCTCACCGTGGTTGTCGGGTCCGATGGCGATGGTTGCGGATCCACCGAGGTTCAGGTAACCGCGATCCCACAGATCGGCTTCGATGATCCGCCAGCGGCCGATCAGTTGGCAGCCTGCGGGCGCGGTCATTTCGGCGCCGCCAAGAGCTTGGGCAGCCGCACCAGATTGTACGCGGCGGCCGCGAAGGTGAAGCGACAAAGAGGCCGCGTTAGCGACACCGCTCCCCATGGCTCACGTCTGCTTCTGGCCTACGACGTCGTGTGACGAAGATCCCATATCCGTGTCGCTTGTCTGGTTCCAGACAGCCTTCCAAAACTAAGCTTGTCTCGTCTGAGGCCAAGCGTTTGAATTGGAATATAATTTTCTGACCTCACCCGACTGGCTGAAATCGGCACGAGGTTTGCAACTGTTGTGTTGAAGGCGCAATGCCGTTTAGCACGCGGCGCGGTCAATCGTCTCCGTCGCGGCCGTTGATTGGAAAAGGAAACCTCTGAATGATAAGAATCGTGGGCTCTAAGTTGCACGGCATCACTGTTACCGGAGCAGATCTGAATTATCATGGCTCGATAACTCTCGATCCGGATCATTGCAGCGAGGCAGGTATCCTCCCGTTAGAGTTCGTTGATATATGGAATACGGCCACTGGCGCGCGGATCAGCACGTATGTCATTTACGGCGAAAGGGGGTCTCGTTGCTGTGTGCTGAACGGAGCCGCTGCTCGCACCTGCCAGATTGGTGATAAGATCATCGTTTGCTCCTCCGCATACATTGGGGAGCATCAGCTCGCAGAGATCAAGCCGCGTGTGCTGACGTTCGATCAGAACAATTCAGTGCGTGACCGCATGTTCTATGATGTCGGGATCAGCCAAGATGGAACGAAGACCTTCGCGGTTCGCAACGGTTCCCCTGGCGGGAACGTGTAAGCATCGACTCAGGGTCGACAGCCGGTAGCGTCCGGGCGGCAGCTGTGAATGCTCACGCAACCGAATACTATTCGCCCTGAATCCAAATCGGATTCAGAAGGGACTCTCGTGAACATTCCTTCACCTGCTAAGGGAATAGATGAGTGGTTCCAGTATTCTCGCGACTTCCGCGGGAGACCGAGGTGCCAGCAATGCTTGTCATCGCCATCCCATCGGAGCGCGTCTACTGACCTTTCAGTCAGCCGACCCGCTCAAGGGCTTTCGCGTCGGATCTCTGTCTCGCAAGTAGTGTCACCGGGAGCGCCGCTCCATTCGGAACGATCCCGCACATCCACTCGTCTTTCGACACAGCTAAAGCCAAACTACAACGCAGATCTTGAAGCAGAGGTTCACTGTGAATAGCCTTATTCAGACAAGAGAGCAGCCTGACGATTGCGATCGCCAAGCTATTTTGAATGCATTAGACAATTACAATGAAAGCATGGGCGCTGTTTACGACCTTAGGTCGTTTGCAGTGCTCACCAAGGACCCGGCGAGCGGTCGAACCACAGGTGGGCTCTGGGCAATCTGCTACTATGACTGGCTGTACATCGAATTCCTATTTGTACCCAAGGAACTGCGGGGGCGGAAAATTGGCACTCAATTAGTAAGGTCCGCAGAAGATTGGGCTCTTAGTAGAAGATGTGTCGGAGTGTGGCTAAACACATTTGAGTTTCAAGCTCCGGCATTCTATCGGTCTCTCGGTTACGAGACGTTTGGTCAATTACCGAATTATCCACAAGGATTCCGGCGATTTTTCCTGCGGAAGAAATTCCCTGAGAACACTTAGCCTGGTTAGTTCTTGGGCAGGCGCTCGGCCAAGCCTAATGAGCTAACTGCCACCGGCCGAACGCTGGGTTGTTGCATAGTTCACCAGAAAGGCGACTCATTTCACAATCATTTCTAATCGGGCGGTTCTATTGTCCTTCGACAGTTTACGATCGCTCTAATCGAAAAGAGCAGGGCGAAGTGATATCGCCGCACTCACAAATCTACTATCGCTCGAGCGGACCGACCGAGTGGACATCTAAGTTCCGCTCACGCCTTCGGAGATGATATCGATTGATTCGCTTGCGAAAGCCCTGCGGCTCCGGCAAAGGCCCTTCTGGGTTTGGCCACTCTCAACCTGCCTTGCAATTCGCTCTCGGTGCCGTCTAATGCGGGCATTCTTGTGGACATCCTCCTGTGGCAATCATGGTCCCTCCACAACGTCAATCTTCTCAGTCGGGGTCCGATGCACCACCCGGTTGAAAGATCACAGCCATAGAACCATTCCGCCTGACATCTTACATTCCGCCGGATCTCATCGAGAGCCTTTTATACCAAAGGCTCTGAGGGCTGACTCTCTAGGGTTCCCGCCTCGACTGATCCGTGATTCTTTGTCGCGAGGAGGATTCGGACGATGGGATCAGGGGTGAAGATGCGGATGGACTATTCGGCTGTGGCGCTTCGGCGACCGGCGAAGGCGGCGAAGGACGCCAACCAGAGCAGGAGCTTGTTGTCGCCGGCTGGGCTCATGGACGGAAGAGCCGGGAAGATGCTGCACGGATCGGCGGCATGGCCCGCCAGATGCTGCGGGACTGGGTGCATCGCTTCAACGAGGATGGCCCTGACGGACTGAAGGATGCCTGGTATGGCGGCCGCATGCCGCGCCTGTCGCCGGAAGAGAAGGCCGAACTGGCGCAAAATCGTCGAGACGGGACCGGGCCTGGCGGTTGACGGCGAGGGACGCTGGCGGCGCATCGATATGCAGCGCGTTATCGCGGATCCTTTCGGCGTCGCATATCGCGAGCGCTACGTGGGCAAGCTGCCGAAGGAACTCGGCTTCTCGCACATGAGCGTGCGGCCGCGCCATCCGGCGCAGGATGCCTGGATCGTGGAAGAGTTCAAAAGAATTTCCGCCCACGCTAGACGCCCACCTCGCCGATCTGCCGAAGGGCAAGCCCGTCGAGGTGTGGTTTGGCTATGAGGGCGGAGATCGTCGAGAGTGGCGGATATCCGACCTCCTGTGAAGGAAGCCACATGTCCTCGATACAATTGACCACGAGAACGTCATCTTCATCGCGATGGAACTCAGCCGATCGACATGGCTTGTTACCGCCGGCTTGCCAGGAGTGGATACGCCGTGGTTTCACAAGATCGGCGCCGCGAGACGGCCGCTCTCCTGTCGTCTCTCTCATCATTGCAAACCCGTGTCTTGCCCGGAACCGGCACTTTCTTGCTGCTTCGAGGCCGGGCGTTACGGCTTCTGGCTCCATCAATTTCTTGACCACGCACAGCATCGCCCCTCATGTGATCGAGCCAACCAGCAGTCTCGTCAATCGGCGTGCCCCTCGGGCCAAGAACTGCGGCGCGGCAATCAACGTGAGAGCGCGTCTCTCCTAGATTGTCGAGCATCGATTGCGCGAGGCATGCTGCGCGTGCTTGCAGCCTACCTTCAAGGGGACCGTTAGGCCTGCAGCATGGTGCGGGTGCCCACACCAGATGAGGAGGACGCCAAACGCATTCACTGCGAGCGCGAGCACCTAGCAGGCTGTAAAGGCTCTCGCCACCGGACCGCAGCGATGATTCACTGGCTCCGAAGGGATTCGGAGGTGAGGAGTGCGCGGCGGCGACGATCGAACTGGCGAACTGTTCAGCTAGGTGGATCTTGATGCGTCGACAGGGCTTCAGTCACTATCGCCAGGATCGCCCGCAATGGATGATTGCGCCGAACCCGGACACTGTCACCTTCATCGAGCGGAACTCGTTGACGAAGTCCTCTGCGTCATAGGCCTTGTCGGCGCCGAGGGTGATCGCCCGTGGCCGGTCGGCGCGAAGTTCGATCATGTGCATGGCCGCCACCCGCTCGGCATGTCCGTCGTCAGACAGGCTTGACCAGCAGGCCGTGGCGGTTCTCCATCAGCCCATGTCCCATGAAGCACAACCTGACCTCCTTGCCCCGCCCTTTGGCTTGACCCACTTCGTCGAAGCCCAGGCCTCGATCAGCGTGCCATCGACCGAGAAGTGATCCGTGGACAGGAGCTTCTTGACTTTCGGCTGCACCAGCACGGCCGCCAGGAACTTCGCCGCGATATCGCCCTCCAGCAGCCGGTCACGGTTTTTGGAGAACACCGAATGGTCCCAGGCCGCGTCGTCGCGTTGGGTGGGCCTTCACCTTCGCGGCCGCCGCGTACAATCTGGTGCGGCTGCCCAAGCTCTTGGCGGCGCCGAAATGACCGCGCCCGCGGGCTGCCAACTGATCGGCCGCTGGCGGATCATCGAAGCCGATCTGTGGGATCGCGGTTACCTGAACCTCGGTGGATCCGCAACCATCGCCATCGGACCCGACAACCACGGTGAGATCGCCTTTGGCGCCCTGCAAGCCGCGGCCTCGATCTGAGCTACAGCCCCTCGACGTTGACTTCACATGGGCAGGGTGTGATGAGATGTATGAAGTCACAGGCGATGGCCATGCCGAATTGCTCGACGACGGCTTGATCGAGATCACATTCGCCTACCACGACGGCGACGAGGCCATCCTCAAGGCAATACGTCAGACTTCTTCAACCGCCTGCTAGTGCAGGAGAGGCTGCGCATGGAGAACCGCATCTAACCATTGCTGTTCGCGCGGGGATACACAAGAGACCTTCTCTGCCCTTCTCGGCACTCATGGGATCGTGATCTTGCAGCCGTCCGGACCGGCGACCGCCAGGAATTGGCGCACCATCTTCGGGCTGAGCTGGACCGTCTGCGTCGCCGGCTCGTCTTGGCCTTGGAGTTGATTCGGGAGGTCGAAGCTGAACGAGACGAGGCGGCCAAGGCCAATCCGAAAGACCAGACCTGCGGAAAGTTAACTCCAGTCTCCTCGAGCTGGTCGGAATGGACAAGTTCGACTCTACCGGCCTCTGCTTTCTGCCCTTCCGGAGAACGGGGGCGAAACCTGAATACCGAAGTTTCTTGTTTGAGTGTAGCCGTCAAGTGCTTCTTGACCTTTCTCTCTGCCGTATCCGGATTGCTTTACTCCACCGAATGGAGTTTCTACTCCGCCGACGTACCATCCGTTAACGTACACTTGGCCCGCCCAAAGGCGATCCGCGGTCCAAAGGCTGCGGTCGAGATCCCGCGTGAACACGCCGGCTGCCAGGCCTTGATCAGTGTCGTTCGCAAGTTCAGTCGCCATAAACGGATCATCGAAAGTGGTGACAGCGAGAACGGGACCGAATACCTCTTTCTGGAAGAGACTGCTGTCCCGAGCAACATCAGCAAATACCGTGGCCGCCATGAAATAGCCGCTCCGCTGGGAAAGTGCAGTTCCGCCTATCACAAGTCGTGCGCCCTGCGAGTGGGCTATCCGGCAGGCTCGCTCGACTCCCTGTCGCTGCATGTGGGAGATTAACGGGGTGATATCGCAGTTCTCGCGCCCTGGACCGACAGACAGCCCTTCGATGAGAGCCTTCAGTCTTTCTTCCAGTTCAGATGCAACCGAATACTCCACAATCAGACGTGTAAGGCCGTTGCAGTTCTGGCCGGCATTAGTGAAGGTTCCTATCCGCACAGCTTCCACAACCGCATCGAGATCAGCATCGGAATACACAATCGCAGCCGACTTGCCGCCGAGTTCCATAATGCAGGGCACGATCCGCTCCGCCGCCGTCTTGAGGATCCTTCGCCCCGTCATAATAGAGCCCGTGAAGACAATGTGGCGAACATCGGGATGACCGATCAGCATTTGCCCTGCCGTTTGGCCGTAACCAGCGAGCACGTTGACCGCTCCGGCAGGCATGCCCGCGGCCTCGCAGGCACGTGCGATCTCAATTCCGCACAGGGGCGCCAACTCTGATGACTTGACTACCACCGAGTTGCCGGTTGCAATAGCGCAGGCGAGCGACCGGGCCGTCAATTCCAGTGGACCATTCCAAGGAACGATCTGCGCAGATACGCCGAACGGACTTTTGACAGTGAAATCGAGGAGGTTGGCCCCCGGGGGATCGAACGCCCCTCAAGCTTGTCGGCCAGTCCACCGTAGTACCTGAGGTATTTGACCGCGGTATGAACTTCGCCTTGGGCGAGCTCTAATGCTTTTCCCGTTTCGGTGCAGTTAATGGCCGCGATCTGATCACTGCGCTCCTCGATGGCATTGGCAACGCGAAACAACAGGCACCCACGATCATAGGGATGCATGTCGATTAGAACGCGATCGCGAAAAACGCGGTGAGCTGCAGCAACGGCGAGCTGGACCTCTTTGGCGCCTGCTTCTGCTATGACGGCGATAATTTCGGCATTTGATGGGTCATCTACCTCGATCCGTCTTCGGGAAAAACAATCCCGCCATTCACCATCGATGTAATTCCTGACCACTTCTGCACTATACATTACGCTGGGATCTCGCATTCGTTTCAATCAATAGACGACAGCCGTTGAAGGTCGCAAAATACCTCAATTTAAATCGTTAGACGATTGCCGCAATATCTGGATGTTAGTTCTTGCAACTAAATCATTTTGCGACCGCTTTCTGTTCGGAACATGTAAAACGCCGTGGAGTATTCGTAGCACTTATTAACCGGGAAAACCGTTCTTTGTTGTTAAGTTGTTGTTATGAGATCACTAAAAACAAGACTTTTATGTAAAATCGGCGCGATGTGCCCTTACCGAGTGCCGGAGCGGGTTGCAGCAGCGGGGTGTTGTTCTCGCTGGAGCGGCTGGTTGTCGTGCGCGCTGACAACGGATCTGCAAAGACGCTCAAGATCTCGTTTCCCGGCATCCAGGCTGAGGTGACTCTTTGCCTCAGAGAAACTTCCTAGGGCATTCTTGATGCCTTGATGACCCAGCACAATCTGGACTGCTTGGCCATGAGCTTTCGGGAGGTTGCCCATTCGAACCCGAACTAAGGAGAGATAGTGTCCTGAATGTTCTGCAAAAGTTCTGAAGAGATAGCGGTCGTTGCTCTGAGGTTTGGGGCGGCTATGGCACGCTGGTTACACATCCCGTGGAAGGGGAAGTGCCATGACCGAACGAGAAGTTAGACGGAGCAGAAGCGAGTTGAAAGCGTTGCTGTTGTCGGATGAGGACGGCTTCCGCAGAGTTTTGCAGATTATCGTGCAGGAGGCTTCGGAAGCCGACATGATCGAGGCGATCGGGGGGCCGAGAAGGGCGAGCGGACGGCGGAGCGGGTTGGTTACCGGTCCGGCTATTATGAGCGCAAGCTTTGTGACGCGGGTCGCGGTCCTGGCGTTCCACAGGATCGGGCCTGCCGGTTCCCGATGGAATCCGCGCTCGGAGAGGGCACGGGTATCGGCGCCGTCGACCCGGAAGGTCAAGGCGAGCAGCGAGGAGTTGTGCGGCGATTCCTTCTCGGCCTCGACGGTGAGCCAGGCAACAGCGCGGCTGGATGAGGCGCTGAAGGCGTTCTATGAGCGCGGCTTGCCGAACCTTACCCCTATCTCATTTTGGACGCGCGCTACGAGCGGGCTCGCGAGGCCGGCGTGATCGCCAGCCAGGCGGTGCTGGTGGCGATCGGGCTGGACTGGGAGGGCCGGCGCCAGGTTCTGGGCGTGGAGCTGGCCAACAGGGAAAGCCATTCGAGCTGGCGCGAATTCGTGGCCGGCCTCAAGCAGCGCGGCTCGCCGGCGTCGAGTTCGTCGTCTCCGATGATCATCCGGGGCTCAGGGCAGCGATCCAGGAAGTGCTGCCGGAGGCCGTCTGGCAGCGCTGCTATGTGCATTATGCCGATGTCCGGATTATGCCGACCTTGGGGGTGGATGTCGGATTCGCAGGCGGTGATCGCTGCGATGGGGCCGGCATAATCCGGGGGACTGTCAGGAATTCTGTGCGCGAGGCCGGTTTCGTCATTGGCTGACGAACCTTTCGCCGAACACGACGGCGAACTGGGTCCTGGCCTCGAACCATTCGCGCGGCGGTCGTTTCCAGTCCTCGGTCGCGTGGATCAAAACAAGATATAGCAGCTTCATGGCCGCATCGTCACTGGGGAAGTGTCCCCTGGTGCGAACGGCGCGGCGCAGCTTCGAGTTCAGCGCCTCGATGGCGTTGGTAACCGGTATGATCATGACTGTGCCATCCGATCCCCGCTGGAGATGATCGATTTTCGGCGTATGGTGCGACCATCCGGGACAGGGGCACCGGGAGCACGCCAAGTGCGGGCAGGCCGATGTATTCGATGAGCTGCGAGCTCGCGTTAGTAGCTGGCCGCCCCTGCGACCTGCCCGGTTGCGCCGAGAGCGCGGATCCGTAGGTGTCGCGTCGCCCGCCGGCTCCCGACTGTTTGAGGAGGAGCCGATGAGACGCGTGATTGGAATGGACATCCACCGCACCTTTGCGGAGGTGGTGGTTTGGGAAGATGGCCAACTGCGCCATCACGGAGGGTCGACATGACCCGGTCGGGACTGGAAGGGTTCGGCCGCAGTTTGCGAAGGACGGATGAGATTGTCGTCGAGGCTACGGGCAACGCCATGGCGGTGGTGCGGGTTCTGTCGCCCTATGTCGGCCGGGTGATTGTCGCCAACCCGATGCAGGTGAAGGCGATCGCCCATGCCAGGATCAAGACCGACAAGATCGATGCCGGGGTTCTGGCGCAGCTCCATGCCAGCGGCTTTCTGCCGGAGGTCTGGGTTCCCGATGAGCGGACTGAGCGGCTTCGCCGCCTCGTCGCGCGGCGCAACCAGATCGTGCGGCAACGCACGCGCGTGAAGAACGAGGTGCATGGCATCCTGCAGGCGCATCTCGTGCCGAAGTGCCCGCATGCCGATCTGTTCAACCGTCGGGGTCGCGCCTGGCTCGAGCGGCAGGTGCTTCCCGACGACGAGCGGGCCGCTATCGCTCGCCACATCCGCGAGATCGACCGCCTGGCCGAGGATCTGGCTGACCTCGATCGGGAGATCGCCCGGGAAGCGGTTGATGATGTGCAAGTCCGGCGGCTTCAGACGATCACCGGCGTGAACGCCATCGTCGCGAGTGGTATATCATCGCCGCCGTCGGCGACATCCGGCGGTTCCGCGAACCGCAGAAGCTGGTGAGCTACTTCGGCCTCAATCCTCGTGTGCGTCAATCCGGTCTTGGCTTGGCGCAATATGGCCGGATCAGCAAACATGGGCGCTCCCATGCCCGCGCCATGCTGGTCGAGGCCACCTGGGCGGCGGCGAAGGCGCCCGGACCGCTCAGGGCTTTCTTCCTGCGCATCCGCAACAAGCGCGGCTATCAGGTCGCAGCCGTGGCGCTCGCCCGCAAGCTCGCCGTGTTGATTTGGCATCTGCTGACAAAGGAGCAGGACTACTTCTGGGCTCGCCCGGCGCTGGTGGCGGCAAAGCAGAGGCAGCTCGCTCTCAAGGCTGGTGCGCCAGGCGAGCGCGGTGTCGGTCGCCGCGGTTCGGCTTACGCCTACAACGTGAAGGAGTTGCGAAACAGCGAGAAAGCCGCGGCCGAGAATGCCGAACGTGCCTACGAGCTGATGGTTCGGCATTGGCGGTCACGAGGGCCGAAGCGGCGCACGGACGCCACAAACGAGGAACGACTATAACGGCTGCGTGGCGGCACTCTCATCCTCTCGCACCACTCTTTGCCATGTGGTCGTCCGTGCCGGACAAATATAGCACAAGGAAATGTGGCGGCACGACCGACGCCTCGGTCCGCTCCAGAATCGCGCCGTGCTCGACGCCATCAAGGCGTGGCCTGGAAACCTCGCAGCCGGCCGTGGCGCCAATCGCACCGGCCAGCCTTGACTGCGTCTCGACACGCTCGCACGGGAAATCCTGTAGGCGGGGGCGAAAAAACAGCTCACCTGAAGCCGAACAAAGAAACGCACAGGAGAGCCGAAATCACGCTTGTCGGTCTCATCCGTGGTGTAGATGATGCGGCGCACGCTTTCAGGGAAGGCGAAGAACGGCACAACGTGCTGCCAGTTGCGCCGCCAGTTCTGCGTGATCGCCGGATATGTCTGGCCCCAATAGCCGGCGTGGAACGTAATCGAGCGCGGCCAGGCCGGCTTCCGCGTCCTTGGCCCGGTAGATCGCGCGCAGCGCCGGTACGACGGGCTTGCGGTCCTTCCACGACACGAACTCGAGCGAATGACGGATCAGATGCACGATACAGGTCTGGACCACGGTCTGCGGGAAGACGGCGTTAATCGCCTCGGGGAAGCCCTTCAGCCCGTCGACGACGGCGATCAGGATGTCGCCGGCGCCACGGTTCTTCAGTTCGTTCATGACGCGCAGCCAGAACTTGGCGCCCTCGGTCTGCTCGATCCAGATGCCGAGTATGTCCTTGGTGCCATCGGGCAGGATGCCGAGCGCGATGTAGATGGCTTTGTTGCGAACGAAGCCTTCGTCCCTGATCTTGACCCGGATGGCATCGAAGAAGACCAGTGGATAGCAGATGTCGAGCGGCCTGTTCTGCCATTCGGCCACTTCGTCCAGGACGGCGTCGGTGATGGCCGAGATCAGGTCCGGCGACACCTCGATGCCATAGAGCTCCTCGAGATGACCGCGGATTTCGCGAACCGTCATGCCGCGCGCGTACATGGAGATGATCTTGTCGTCGAAGTCCGGAAATCGGCGCTGGTATTTGGCAATCAACTTCGGATCGAACGTTCCGGCCCGATCGCGCGGGATCGAAAGCGTCATCTTCGACGTGCCCGTCAGAACCGACTTCTTCGAATGGCCGTTGCGGCGATTGGCGTTGCCGGCGTCGCCTTCATCGTCAAGGTGCTCGTCCAGTTCAGCGTTCAGAATCCGCTCAGAAAGCGCCTTCTTCAGATCGTCGAGCAGTCCGTCTCTGGCGAAAACCCTCATTCGGATCGCGACCCGCAAGCAGTTGGTCAAGAAGTTCCTTCTCGATAGCCATGTGATGATTCTCTCCTTTTCATCATCATGGCCTCGCGCACAGAACTCCTGACAGTCCCTAATCCGGACATCGGCATAATGCACGTTGGACTAACCCGCTCCGCGTCGCGGAGCGGCAAGGAAGCGATGCACCAACGGGCGCGGTCTTGCGTCGTCGGTAGCGGCGGTCATGCATGCAAAAGGAGCTCCAACTGCGCGAGCATGGGGTGGCTGCTTGCAGCCCATTCCATCGGACAATGGAGCTCGTCATGACCCAACTTCGCCAGCGCATGAGCGAGGACATGCAGGTGCGCAACCTCGCGCTCAACACCCAGCTCTCGTATCTGCAACAGGTATCGCTGTTCGCTCGCTGTTTCGGCAAGTCGCCGGACCTGCTCGGGCGCGAGGACATTCGGACCTACCAGGTCTATCTGACCAACGAGAAGAAGCTCGCGCCCGGTTCGATCCACACCGCCATCGCGGCGCTGCGCTTTTTCTACAGCGTGACGCTCGAAAGGGACTGGGCACCTGAAGAGGTTCTGCCGCTTCCGAAAAACCCGCAAAAGCTGCCGATCGTCCTCGGTCCCGAGGAAGTTCAACAACTCCTCGGCTGTGTGCTCGACATCAAACATCACTCGATCCTGACCACGTGCTATGCTGCCGGGTTGCCCATCTCGGAGGCGAATCAGCTGAAGCCCACGGACATCGACAGCCAGAGAATGGTCGTCCGTGTCGAGCAGGGCAAAGGCCAGAAGGACCGCTACGTGATGCTGTCGCCCAAGCTCCTGGAGATCCTGCGCAGCTACTGGAAGGTACGCCGGCCAGTAGCCTGGCTCTTCTGTAGCGCGACGATCTGGATAAGAAGCCGCTCTCAACTTGATTGTCGCGCTGACTCTTCCCCGGCGACCGCGCCGGCGAGCCGATCACCAGGGATGCGGTGCGACATGCGTGTGCGAAAGCGCACGACCTCTCCGGCTTGTCCAAGCCGGTCACGCCGCACAGCCTACGACACGCCTTTGCCGTCCATTTGTTGGAGGCCGGTGCCGACGTGCGCACCATTCAACTGCTGCTCGGAACGGCGACATATTGCCCACGAACACCTGCTTGGAGGGCTGATCTACTACCGGTTTCATCCCCGATGCGGCGAGACCGTGCTGATCAAGCGGCAGCTCGAGTACCGCGGCGTTGAGCTGGTGGTCATCGTGCAACCCGACAGCTCACTCGCCTGCATCCCGGCGTGGATGACACACGAAGCTGCGGGCCAATACGCGCTCGGTGAGAAGCCCCGTTTTTCTGTCGATATCCTCCGGTCCCTGCGCGCCGAGATTGATGCGCTTTTAAACTTTCTCCAGTCCGAATCAAAGACGGAGGAGGCCGATAATGATCCGCCAATCCGAAGAACTCCAGGCAAGTCTGTTCGACGAGGACGAGTCCCCCGTCGAGTTGGCGGCCGCACAGATGGTCGATCTGGCGGCTCTGGTGAAAGCCCTGCTGCGCGAGATCGCGACGGCACTGGCAAACGCGGAGACCGGCGATGAGCAAAGTCATGACTGAGCATCTTGCGCGCAGCGCGTACGTCTACATCCGACAGTCGACGGCCGATCAGCTGACGCACAATCACGAGAGCCAACGCCGGCAACATGGGCTCGTCAATCGCGCCAATCAGCTCGGCTGGACCGATGTCGAGGTCATCGACGATGATTTCGGCCGCTCCGGCGGCGGAATCACGCGCCCGCGCTTCGAGCGCCTGCTGGCGGCGATCTGCGAAGCGCGCGCGGGCGCCGTGCTCGCGATCGAGGCGTCGCGTCTGGCGCGCAACGGCCGTGACTGGCACACGTTGATCGAGTTCTGTGGATTAGTCGGGACTATCATCGTCGACGGGGACGGAATCTACGATCCTCGCCATCCCAATGATCGGCTGTTGCTGGGGATGAAAGGCACGATGAGCGAGCTCGAGCTTTCGCTGTTCCGCCAGCGCTCGCAGGAGGCGCTGAAGCAGAAAGCGCGGCGCGGCGCGCTGATCCTCGGTGTTGCAGCAGGCTATGTAAAAGTTGGGCGCAACCGGATTGAGAAGAACCCGGATCAGCGAGTGCAGGATGCACTGCAACTCGTCTTCTCGAAGTTTGCCGAGTTCCAAAGCGTGCGTCAGGTGCATATCTGGCTGCCCGCCGAGGCCATCGAGTTGCCAGTGAAATTTCGAAATGGGGGCCAGTTCATGCGGCAAGCCAACCGGCTACAGCGACGGATGGACGCAACAGCGCGTGCGCGGTTTCCGCTTTCACCACGGCATCGCAGTCTACCGCGACGGCGAACGGGCCGAGCGCGGCGAGATCACGCTCGACGCCGCGGCCGAGATCATTGGCGCCTGCAAGATGACGGCGCTGCGCATGATCCGTCGCGGCGACATCAAGGGCCGACAAGGTGTGCACGGGTTCACCCTGGGTGATCATGGCCGAGGACGTGGCCGCGTTTGCAGCCAGGAGACGATCGTCAGCTTCGGTCACACCAAATCCCGCGCAGCAGGCCTTTGAGTTTCAATGAGATAAGAGGATGCATATTATGACTCACGACTGCTCGGTCACAGGAGCTTCGCGCCCACCGCCCATTACCTGCGGATTGCCACCAACAAGGTCTGCGCCACGTCGAGCCCCTTCGAGCTCTTGCCTCGTCCGGCGGCCACCTTACCGCCGCCCGCCAAGCCGCAATACTTCTGAGCGCGCCGATGGCCCGCTCGGGGCCGGAAGTGGCGGATATCTTCCGCCGCTACGGTGAACTCAGCATGACGCGTCTCTGTCGACCGCCCAGCGCCCGCCGGAATGCCAAACAGCCGGACGCCACCAGTATTTTGCTTAACGCTCGGGAAGGTAGGCGATTTTAGGCCATCTACTCGTTGTTTTAGAATTTTGTCCTGCGCAGGCGATCGTGATCTAGTCTTCAATCGGTAGAGCGAAGGACGATTTAATTCGGTCCATTACCACCATTGTCTTGGAGCCCTTTATATCGGAATGTTCGTGAAAAAAACGGCGAGTAAACTCTTCATACTCGGCCATATCACGAACGGAAATTGTAAGAACGAAGTCGGCTTCACCCGTCACATAATATGCGCTCATGATTTCCGGCGTGCGCCGGACCGCCTGCTTGAAGCGGTCAATTATGTCCGCGCGATCGCGCTCAAGGCTAATTGAAGTCAGCATGATCAAAGGCCGACCAACAGCTTTCGGCGAGACTATGGCCACATCAGCCTCGATTACACCGGACTCACGCAGTCGCTTCAATCGCCGCTGACACGCGGTGGCAGACAGGCCGGCAATTTCGCCCAGTTCTTCTGTCGTGAGGCGATTGTTGCGCTGCACGGCGTTGAGAAGTTTGCGATCAACTTTATCCAAATCCATAGATGACAACTCCAAATCCGCCATCTGCGCAGAAAACCTGCGTCTTGGGTTGAATATACGCTTGATCGGCGGTGATCAAGATTCAAATTCGGTCTCATCCGTGCCGTTGTCCGGACCAGGGCGGTTGAGACGTTTGCGGATCGGTTGTTTCCAAAGGGCACCACAGATCACATACCGGACAACGGACAGGTCGAATGGATGAACCGCACCATCAAGGAAGCCACCGTCAGACGCTCCACTACGATAGTCACGATCAGCTCCGAGGCCACCTCGCCGACTTCATTGCAGCCTACAACTTCGGTCGCCGCCTCAAGGACCCTCAAAGGCCTCTCACCCGTCGAGTCCATCTGCAAACAATGGATGATCGAGCCACAAAGGTTCAGGCTCAACCCTCTCCATCAAATCCCGGGACTAGACAGTTAGTTCCTAGTGGGTGGCCTGCCCGAATAGAGAGGTCGCGCGGCATTGAATAGCGAAATCAAGCCTGGCCTGCCGGTGACGTCCATCGTCCGGATGTAGAGGCGAAAAATCTCCGAAGCGACATCCGGCAGACGCTTAATTCGAAAGTGAATCCTTCGCCTTTGATAAGCCCAAAGAAGCTCGACCGTCTCGCACCTGCGCGTATCAGGTCGGTGTTTGCGTCGAACCGGGCAGACGGTCGGCCGTGTTCTGCTCGAAGCTGAGCGTCGGGAAAGATGCCCCCTGCCAAGCCTTGAATCGTGTCGTTGTAACGCCCATTGCTTGACTATCGCTCGTAGCGACAGACAGCGAATACTTTTATCTGGACAAACTATGCTCCATGAAAGTCGGCGACAACCATCACCGCCATGAAATAGGCGTTGCGGTCGGAAAGTGCTCTGCCGCCGGGACGCCAACCGGCGGCCTGCGAGATGGCGCACTGGCAAGCTCCCGCTCGTTGTCGCTATATTTGAGCATCATCGGTGTGATGTCGCAGTTACCGCGTCCTAAAATTCTTGATTCTCTCCCACCAGCTCTGTGACGATGGTCCGTTCCACAAGCACGTCAAGTCGTTTCAATTCTGCCTCGACATCATATCATAACGCAACTGATCTGCCGTGATGTGGACAAATAGTAAGTTTTACTTTCTACCATGATCGCAAGACCGTCAGTAGCTGAGCATAATCTTCCGATATATTTCGACTGCCTTGATGAGCTGATCTATTTCAACGAACTCCCCTTCCGTATGTGCCTGGTCGGTGCTCCCGGGTCCAAGGACAATGCACGGAATCCCGACCAACGATAGTTGGCTTGCATCTGTGCCGCCGGGAACTCCAATGAGGTCCCCAGTCCCGGCCACGTCAGCACAAGCCGCTGCTGCTACCGCTGCGATTTTGCTCGACTCGGAACTGGGCGGAGCTGGATCCTCCAAGGCGGGCAGCAACGACCGCACCTTTATCTTGTCTTTACCCTGGCGGAAAGTTTCCAATATGTCTTCTACCTCTTGTATCGCGTCTTGCGGCTGCTCTCCAGGTACGAGGCGTCGATCAACCCAAATGCGGCATGACGGCGGCACAGTAGTTAATTCTATGCCTCCTTCGATAAGACCGACGGTCAGCAGTGGAGGACCAACCAATGGATGCCTACGAGCCGCCAGGGTCCGATGATAATCATCCAGAGCCAGTACTATCTTAGCCATACTGGTGATGGCATTGACACCGAGATGGGGCCTAGCGGTATGTGCCGCCACGCCCTCAACCTCGATTTGCCATCGCACGGAACCGGTATGAGCCACAACAACTTCTAACTTGGTTGGTTCACCACACACCGCGGCGTCATAAGAAACACCTGACTGAGCAATAGCGCGAGCGCCAATTTTGCGCCCCTCTTCATCAATGCCCCCCGATACGACGATAGTGGCGTTGGGTTTTCGATCGCCGAGCGTGCTTAGCGCGATCAACATAGCCGCAAGCGACCCCTTAGTGTCGCAACTACCTCTACCATAGATTCGCCCATCTCTTTGCTCTCCCGAGAATGGGTCTCCATCCCACTTGGTCACGGGAACGGTGTCCATGTGGGCGAGGAAAAGGATGCGCTTGTAGGGATCCTTGCCCGGAACCCAAGTCAGAATATTTGCCCGGCCATCCACGACTTCCTGGATTTGAAATGGAAGATTTCGCTCGCTGCAAAAAGCCATAAGAAACTCTGCAACCCTTTTTTCTCCGCTTCCCTGAGGCGACAACAACGGGTTGATGCTCTCAATTTTTATGAGCTCCTGTAGGAGCGTTACGGTTTCATCCGACACGTTGGAAGCTTGACCCAGTAACTTTTTCGACATTAGTCATCTCCCGATATGCAAAGCAGTAATTGTAAATTTTGTCTGATTGGCGCCCTTTATTCACAATGCAGCGAACCGAAGCCTACCTGTTAAATTCGACATACCATGGGTACGCAAAAGTCGACCTGTCGTTAACGCTAAATTTGAGCCTGAACGCGCACATGGTGACCAGAACAAACCTTCATCGACGGAAGCGCTAGCGTCCCTTGGCCCGCTAATTTAAAAGGAGCCGGCCGCAGATTTGATGCGTATTTCTCGGATGTCCGCAGGTTGCCGGCAAAAAGCCCCTGGTTGGCACAGATTCGCAGCGATATTTCCGAATGCCCCGAGACCATCGCCTTCAGTCCACTTTATTCTTCGGCAAAGGGCTGATCGCCTAGGCGCGTTGTAAGGGTGATATTCGGGCTGTCCTTGATGATGTCGAAGTACGCATCGGCACCTGTTAGAGTGCTTTCAATGTCGCCTTTCGGCGGTTGAATTTGGTGATGCAGCGGGCCAGAACGCACGCCTGCGCAAGCCAATTGACGCTAACTGCAATGCCGAACCTGCGGAACTATCGTCCCGCTGTCGCACCTGAAGAGACACCTCCGACCAGCAACGAAGGGGCACGCTCCAGTCTTCCAGTGGTCGAGCATGTTGGCGAACAACCCTGCACACGACTGGCGCAATCCCGAGTGAAGGAGACTTGCGCGAGGGTGTGAGGATGCGGTGCACAAAAGGAGCAAAAACGCAGGTTTTCCGCGGCACTCAGGCAGCTTTCGTGGGGGACGACCGCTTGATGCGTGCTACGAAGGCACAACAGACAGCGAAAGTTGCCTGGTCGTATCAAAACTTAGCGAAGGACGACCACGAAATGAAATTCGAGAAACCTTTCCCTCCCGTTGAGTTTCGTCGTCGTGTGCAAGACGTCAAGCAACGCATGGAGACAGCAGGATTGGATCTGCTAATCTGCCAAGATCCTGCGAATATGTACTGGCTTACTGGCTACGATGGATACTCGTTCTACGTGCCTCAAGCGGTCTTAGTGCACCTTCAATGGGACACACCAATCTGGTTCGGGCGGTTCATTGATGTGAATTCTGCCCATATTACCACGGACTTACCCGCTGAAAATATAAAGTCATTTTCCGACCACCGTCTTCAACATTCTGAACTGCATCCGTTCGATGATCTGTGCGAGCTAATCAATTTGCGCGGGTGGGGGTCGGATCGCATTGGCGTTGAGCTTAACGCACACTACTATACAGCTCGCGCCCATCAACATCTCGTTAAAGGCCTCCCGAATGCAAAGTTCTCCGACAGCCGAGAATTGGTGAATTGGTCAAGACTAATAAAGTCTGACGCTGAACTCGTTTATATGAGAGAGGCAGGTCGACTCGCAACTCATACAATGCAGAGCGCAATCGCAGCCTTAAAGCCTGGAGTACCTCAACATGACATTGTAGCAGAGGTTTACAGTTGTCAGACACGCGGTGTAGACGGGAAGTACGGAGACGCTAGCGCTCCCCCTCTTATTCAGACCAACGAACAGACCAACGCTCCGCACCTTGGTTGGACGGACGAGCCCTTGCCAACTTCTGGCCTGGTACTCATGGAGTTTGGCGCGACGCGACGCCGGTATTGTGCGCCGCTGTGTCGAACGGTTCACATCGGGAAACCACCCGAAGGGGTCTCGCGCCTCGCCGATGTGATAGTCGAAGGTGGAAATGCTGTACTCGAAATGGCAAAGCCCGGAATAGTAGTCGAAGAGCTCAATGCCGTATGGCAACGTATCCTTACGCGCCATGGGTATAGCAAAATAGGCCGCTCCGGCTACTCGATCGGGCTCAACTATCCTCCGGAATGGGGCGAACGAACGGTTAGCATTCGCACAGGCGACAAGACTGTTTTACAGGGCGGAATGTGCTTCCATTTTCAGTCAGGAGTCAGGCTAGCTGAGTTCGGCGCGGCGATCTCAGAGTCATTCGTTGTCACCGAAAGCGGCGGTGAACGGCTGGCCGATGTTGATCGCCGGTTGATCGTTGTGGACTAAGGCCTGCCAGTGGGCAAAGATGGAATGGAACGGTAAGCGGAGCCACCCGGACGAGGTAAAACGTGACAACCCGCCGGTTCATCAAAGTCATGCTTTTGCAAGCTGTGTTCGGCGATGACCTCCCAAACATTTTGGCCTCGGGCGCCCATCTTCTTTTATAAGTCCAACGTCATCTCATTCCACGCCCCTGGCCGTTGAGATCGGGATAGGCGTGGAGAATGGAAGCCTTCTCGAATAATATCTAAGGACATTTCCCTACTTTAAGGTGAACCCTGTGGAAATCAGAGCTGTAGGTCCAAACGACTTTTCTCAAATGCGCAGGCTTTGTGATGAACACGCCGCTCTAGAAGGGGCGTTGATCACGGAATGTGATTTGAGTGCACATTGGCATTCGGTATTTTTTGGAGAACCTGCCCAGTTATTCGGTTGGGTTTGCGACGAAGGAGGTAGTTGTCATGACACGCTCAGAGGATACATGACCGCCTCGATCAGAGCCAGGACAAGATCTGTAAAACCCCACATTTATCTCGACTGCATTTACCTGCAACCCGAACTGCGGCGTTCAGGCATTGGGAGAGCAATGTTTACAGTTTTGGAGCAATTTGCCCGTCGAAGCGGATGCCAAGAGATCCAGTGGCAAACACTCCTGTCAAACGAGATTGGAAGTGCCTTTTATCACTCACTCGGCGCAGTCCCCATCATGGACCTAATGCGATGGAAACTCCCTATCAGCTAGTACACCTCGGCTGAAGTTACGACTCGTTGGGGTTCCGGCGGCGCGCATTTGGTGATTCACTTTGGGTGATTCGCAGCCTGAGGAGCACGCCATGTCGCGCCATTCTGCCCCACTCACGCTCAGCGCCGAGGAGCGCAGCGAGCTGGACCGCTTGATCCGCAGCCATTCGACACCCCAGCAACTGGCGCTTCGGGCGCGGATGATCGTGCTGGCAGCCGATGGCGTCGGCGTTTGTGAGACCGCACAGCGGCTGGGCGTGTGGCGCAAAGGGGTGAGCTTGTGGCGAGCGCGCTGGCTTGCGCATGGCGCGGGCGAGGCGGTCGCGGAACGGTTGCAAGACGCGCCACGCTCGGGAGCGCCGGCGACCATTACGGCGGAACAGACTTGTGCCATTGTCGCATTGGCGTGCGAGCGGCCGGATGCGGCGCGACAATCAACGTAGAGCTTCTCTCCCAGATTGTCGCGCTACAGGCCGGAGGACGGCGCGGTTCCGATCAGCCACTGGAGCGCGAGCGATCTGGCGCGCGAGGCGGTACGACGCGGCATCGTCACATCCATCTCGCCTCGGTCGGTGGGGCGCTTTTTAAAAAGAATCTGACCTCAAGCCGCATCTGGTTCGCCCTTGGCTCACGGCCAAGCCCGATCCGGACTTTGAAACCAGATGCATCGATGTGTGCAGCGTCTATCGCCGCGCCATCGCAGCCCAAAAGACGACGAAAACGGTGTCGGTCGACGAGATGACCGGCATCCAGGCGCTCGAACGGATCGCCCCTTCCTTGCCGATCAAGCCGGGCAAGGTCGAGCGATGCGAGTTCGAATATGTCCGCCACGGCACGCAAACGCTGATCGCCCACTTCGATGTTGTCACCGGCATGGTCGGCGGCTCGATCGCAAACACGCGCACCGAAGCCGACTTCGTCAGCTTCCTCGATGGCCTGTTGCGCACGGAAGCCCCGGCCATGCGCTGGCGCATCGTATGCGACAATCTCGACACCCACAGGTCGGAAGGCGTCGTGCGGCTGGTGGCGCGCCAGTGCGGCATCGATGAAGCAACGCTCGGCCGCAAAGGGCACGACGGCGTCCTTGCAAGAAAGGCCAGCCGCGCGGCGTTCCTCAGCGATCAGAGCCATCGCATCACCTTCCACTTCACCCCCAGGCACGCCTCCTGGCTCAACCAGATCGAAATCTGGTTCTCCATCCTGGTGCGCAAGCTGCTGCGCCGCGCCAGCTTCACCTCCACCGCCGATCTCAAAGACCGCATCGAGCGCTTCATCGACTACTTCAGCAAGACCATGGCAAAGCCATTCAAATGGACCTGGGCCGGCAAACCCTTGACCGCCTAACCAATGCGTCAAAACTTCCACCGAGGTGTACTAGTGGTTTTCACTTAACAGAAGAGCCCGAACGGCTGATCAAGGCTCTCAATGGGTGGAAGGCGTGGTTCGTGACGACGTACCGCCGCGACCCGCTCGCGTTTGAAGGAGGAACAGTCCGAGCTGGCTACTGAGGTCACCTGCCCCAAGGCGACGAGTAACATCGATCATGGGTATGCCCGCTGTGCTCGCCGTGTCCCCCACGTTGCTATCACGGCGAAGAGCATTATCAAGTCCCGGCAACACTTCCGGAGGCCGGCGTAGCGGCGTCGGTGATGCGCCGGACCGCGTCGCTTACTTCGAAAGGAGGCCTTGTAGCACGAGGCTAGGCATGAATGTCTTGCGAACAGCTTCATCGTCATGCGGCTGCCGACGCCCGGCGGACCAGGTCCTTAATGGTGTGCCGACGACGGCGGTGGCGAGCACTGGGCGACCATCGCCTCGCTCGTAGAAACCGCGAAACTCAACGGCGTCGATACGCCTACCTCGCCGACGTCATCACCCGCATCGTCGCAGGCCATCCGCAAAGCCAGCTCGACGACCTGCTGCCCTGGGCCTATGCCCCCGCGCCACTCAAGGCCGTGGCCTGAGAACAGCGGCTACGGACAGCCCGGTCGCCGGCCCATCACTTCCTGTGTGCCGCCCGAGAACATATGCCGTCATGGTTCCGAGGTCATCGGAGGCGACCCGAGAGTCTCCAGCTGAGGGACGAAATCGGGTGCGTGACCCCACTTCGTCCAGGAGTTCGCTGCGCTACTTGACCCGCGGCGGCATCGCGCCGGCGACGACGGCGATTAAGAGCCACGTGCGGAATGTCGGCACCAATGAGTTAGCAGCCTGCACCGACTGCACAGCACGTGATTAATATCGAAGATTTCATGCCGGCACCCAAGCAAACCCTTAGCGCCCGGCGCTTTCCATGCGGCGACCGCTAATCGCGTGCTCCAACCAGCCGATCTCCATTTGTGGCACGGACGATAGCAGGAGGTCGGTATACGCATCGAATGGCGGCGTCAGCACTTGCGTCTTGGGACCGTAGCGGACGACTCCGCCCCGATACATCACCGCGATCGAATCGGCAATAGCCTTCACCGTCGCGAGGTCATGCGTGATGAACAAGTAGGCCACGTCCTCGATCTTCTGTAGGCGAAGCAAGAGCTTCAGCATACCATCGGCCACGAGCGGGTCGAGGGCGCTCGTCACCTCGTCGCAGATGATGAGCCTTGGCTTGGCTGCCAGCGCGCGCGCGATGCAGACTCTCTGCTTCTGCCCGCCCGAAAGCTCCGCAGGATACCGGTCGATAAAGCCTTTACCCATTTCAATCTCGTCCAGTAGTTCGGTGACCCTGGCGTCGCGCTCCCGTCCACGGATCCCAAAATAGAGTTCGAGCGGCCGGCCGATTATAGTTCCGACCGTCTGGCGCGGGTTCATCGCCACATCGGCCATCTGGTAAATCATCTGCAGTTCGCGAAGATCATCCTTGGATCGGTCGGCAAGCTTGGGCTTGAGCGTGCGGCAGGCGAAGGTGATGCTTCCGGCGATCGGCGGCAGCAGACCCGTGATGACGCGAGCAAGAGTTGATTTTCCTGAGCCTGACTCACCTACGACAGCGAGCGTCTGACCGGGATATACCTCGACCGAGACGTCCTGCAAAATCTTCACAGTACCACCCCCGTAGGCAGCCGTGACGTGCTCCACCGAGAGGAGCGATTTGTCGGTCGGCCTTTTTCCTTGTGGTCGATGGAGCGCACCGAAACCAGCGCTTTGGCGTAGTCCGTGCGCGGCATTTCGACAATCTGTCGTGTTTCTCCGTGCTCAACCGTCTTACCATCACGCAGCACCATGATCTCGTCGGAGACTTGAGCCACCACGGCAAGATCGTGCGTGATATAGAGCGCTGCAACCCTCGTGTCCCGGATCGCGTCCTTGATGGCTGCTAGAACGTCGATCTGCGTCGTCACGTCGAGAGCCGTGGTCGGCTCGTCGAATACGATCAGATCGGGTTCGGAGCAGAGGGCCATCGCCGTCATGACACGTTGCAACTGACCGCCAGAGACTTGATGTGGGTAACGGCAACCGATGTTTTTGGGATCGGGCAAACCGAGTTTCGTGAACAGAGCGAGCGCTCGCTTTTCCGCCTCGGCTTTGCTCGCAACGCCATGCAGAAGCGCTGCTTCGACAACCTGGTCCATGAGCCGGTGCGCGGGGTTGAACGCAGCGGCAGCTGACTGCGCGACATAGCAGACGGCTCTGCCGCGTACCCTGCGCAAATCCTGGACGCCCGCCTTTAGAATGTCGCGGCCGTTGAGGAAGACCTCGCCGCCGGTGATCCGGACGCCACCACGGCCGTAACCCATGGCGGAAAGGCCGATGGTCGACTTGCCGGCGCCGGATTCGCCGATAAGTCCCAGCACCTTGCCTCGCTTCAGGGCCAGCGACACGCCATTGACGATGGTCACGTTGTGTGCCTTCTCGCCCGGCGAACAGACCGTCGCTTCAAGCTTGAGGTTGCGGATTTCGAGCAGGAACCCGCTTTCGCGCTGCGGCTTTGTTTCAGACTTGACCATCAGTCGCGCCCTCCCTTGAGGCTGCTGGTGCGCGTAAGCATCCAGTCGGCGATAAGGTTGACGGAGATCGCCAGGGCCGCGATCATGGCAGCCGGGACGAGGGCGGCAGGAACTCCGAAGACAATGCCGTCGGTGTTCTCCTGCACCATGCCACCCCAATCAGCCTCTGGGGGCTGCACACCGAGTCCTAGATACGACAGCGCAGATAGAAACAGCACGGAAAAGACGAATCTTAAACCGAGTTCCGCCACCAGCGGCGACAGCGCGTTGGGCAGAATCTCGCGAAAGATGATCCAGCCGAGACCCTCACCGCGCAGCTTAGCTGCCTCCACGAAATCCATAGCGTTGATATCGACCGCTACCGCCCGCGCGAGGCGGTAGACGCGGGTCGAACTCAGAACCCCCATGACCAGAATGAGGGTCATGTTGTTCGCGGGCAGCACTGCTAGAACGACTAGACCGAATATTAGCGTCGGTATCGACATTAGGAGCTCGACAATGCCTGACACCATCATATCCACCAAACCGCCCAGGACAGCCGCCGCAAAGCCGAGGACAGCGCCGAGCGAGAAGGACAGGGCGGTAGCCATTCCGGCGATAAAGATAGTTGTGCGTGCGCCATAAATCATGCGTGAGAGCAGGTCTCGTCCGAGATTGTCGGTTCCCATCCAGTGCGCAGATGACATAGGTTCCCAGACGTCGCCGGCGATCTCTCCATTGCCGTAGGGGGCGAGCCAATGCGCAAACAGCGCACAGGAGACAAAGAGGCTAGTCAGAACTAACCCGATCCAGGCTGAGATCGGGACGCGCTTGAGGTCGAGCACCAGCCCCTCCTTATTTCGGATGACGAAGTCGCGGGTTGGCGATTATCGCGCCAACGTCCGCGACGATGTTAAGCCCGATGTAGACGGCAGCGAAGATCAGGCCGACCGCCTGCACCACTGGCACGTCCCGCTTGGCAACATGGTCGACCAAATATTGCCCCATGCCCGGATAGACGAAAACTACCTCAACCACCACGACGCCGACCACCAGGTACGCTAAATTGAGCATGACCACATTGATGATGGGCGCAACCGCGTTCGGGAGAGCATGTTTGCGGATAACATTAAAGGCAGAAATGCCTTTGAGCTCGGCAGTCTCTATATAGGCCGACTGCATCACGTTCAGGATCGCGGCACGTGTCATCCGCATCATATGCGCCAGTACCCCAAGAGCTAGAGTGGTGACCGGCAGCACGATCACCTTTAGCTTTTCCAGAAAGGGCATACCGCCATAGACGGTCGAGATCGACGGGAACCACTGCAGCTTCACGGAAAAGAATAGGATAAATATATAACCGATGAAGAATTCAGGCAGCGATATCGTGGCAAGCGTGGTCGCCGAAATCAGCTTGTCGATTGGACCATTGCGATGGCTCACCGCCAGCAGCCCCAGCATGATGGCGAGCGGAACCGACACCACGGCCGCCCAGAAGGCGAGAAATAGCGTGTTCCACAGCCGCGGAATCAGTGTCGCGGCGA
Source organism: Mesorhizobium sp. ORM8.1 (assembly GCF_053005525.2). NCBI lineage: Bacteria > Pseudomonadati > Pseudomonadota > Alphaproteobacteria > Hyphomicrobiales > Phyllobacteriaceae > Mesorhizobium > Mesorhizobium sp. ORM8.1. Next base: position 2,453,448 of record NZ_CM132600.1, read on the forward strand.
TCTCCTGTCGCGTCGTTAGAGCCCTGCCGAGATCGCCGGTCAAAATCCCACCCAACCACTCGAAATAGCGCAGAATCGCCGGATCATTGAGGCCGAGCTCATGACGCAGATTAGCGAGCGCCTCCGGCGTTGCCGCCTGACCAAGAATAGACTGCGCTACATCCCCTGGAAGGATCTGGGTGCCCGCGAAGATCATAACGGATACCGCGAAGAGAAGGAGAATGCCCAGCGCAATACGCTGCGCAACCAACCTCAGCACAGGCGAGCCCACAAGCACTCCGCTCACGCCTCGAGCCAGCATTGCTCTAATGCTTTAGCCATACTGCCAAACACAGGGTCCTTGACGAACCCCTTCACCCCCGGCGCCGTCACGTCGATCGATTGGCTGAACATCGGCACGATCACGCCTCCCTCGTCGCGAACGATGAGGGCCATCTCGCGATACAGATCCTTGCGCTTGCTCTGGTCGAATTCGGCGCGCGCCTCGATGAGCAGCTTGTCAAACTTATCGTTGAAAAAGTGCGTGTCGTTCCAGGGCGCTGTCGACGAATAGACGGTCGAGTATATCTGGTCCTGCGTCGGTCGACCGTTCCAACTACCCATCACGAAGGGCTGCTTGTTCCAGACATTCGCGACGTAGCCGTCGCTCGGCTCCCGCTTCACCTCGATGGTGATGCCCGCCAAGGCACAGCTCTGCTGAAACAGTTGGGCAGCATCGACGGCGCCAGGGAACGCCGCCTCGGACGTCCTGAGCAGGATCGGCCCGCTGTGGCCCGATTTCTGATAGTGGAACTTGGCCTTATCCGGGTCGAAGGCGCGCTGCTCGATGTCCTCGGGGAAGAGCTGGTAGGAGGCATTGATCGGGAAGTCGTTGCCGACTGTCCCGTAGCCTCGCAGAATCTTGTCGACCATTTCCTCGCGGTTCATGGCGAGCTTGAGGGCCATTCTGAGATCGTTGTTGTCGAAGGGCGCGGTGTCGCAGAACATGTTGAGGTTACTGTAGCCACGCCCCGAAACGTTCTGGATGGTCACACCGGGCACCCGCTTCACAAGGTCGACGACCTTCGGGGAGACCTGATCGATCATGTGGACCTGGTTGGCTTGCAGGGCAGCCATACGCGCGGTAGCGTCATTGATGACGATGATCTCGACCTGATCGGCATGGCCGAGCTTGTCGCCTTGCCAGTAGTCTTTGAATTTTTCGCCGCCGTGCCGCACACCCGGCTCGTTGACGGTGACCTTGTAAGGGCCGGCGCTGATGCCAGCGGCAGGATCATCCTTGCCGCCATTGGGCTGGATGATCAGGTGATAGTCTGTCAACAGGTAGGGCAGATCGACGTTGGGCTCTTTGAGCGTGATCACGACCTCGCCGCCATCAGCCTTGAACGATTCAAGCCCTTTCAAGACGCCGAGCGCGCCGGATTTCGACTTCTTGTCCGCATGCCGCCCGAGGGTAGCGACGACATCCTGCGCAGTCACTTCCTTGCCATTGTGGAACTGGATGCCTCTGCGGATCTTCATCGTCCAGGTCTTCGCATCTTTTGACGCGCCGATTTCCTCGGCGATCCGGTACTCAATGGCTCCGTCGGGAGTCATCTCGAGCAGCATCTCGCCCCAACATTTGCTGAACACGATAGGGATGTTGCTGCCAATGGCCGCCGGATCCAGACTGTCGGTCGCTTGGCCGCCACCGAGGCCGGCTTTGAGCGCGCCCCCGAATCGGCCCCTGGGCCCGCGCGGCGCTCGCCAGGAGCGAACTCGCGAACGCCGCTGAGACGCCGAGCGCCGTCGCACGGCCGAGAAATTCACGTCGGCTCAACCATCCCGCAGCAGCGCAGCGGCTGAGGTACTCCAACTCCTGCGACATCAAGTCCTCCACGATCTTAGCACCGACATTGCGGCCTGATTCAATTTTCGTTCCCTATGTACAACGTGAATTGTAATTCGGCCGGCCGGTCGCCTTTGAGCAAATACTCCCCTAATAACGCCGGCAAACAACGTTTTTCGCGCATGTTACGCTGCAACGCACCGCGGGGTGCCTGAATTTCGTCTGGTTTACGGCTCCTGCACCAAACCTCCTCACGCGAGTCCGATCTGTCGCTATGCCGGCATTGGTTCGACGACCTGTAGATTCCGTGCGGGCCTCCACCTGGATCAGAGGCTCGTGTTGAGGAGGGTGAGGGCCGCCACCGTGCGTACCTTTGTTTGCTATGGACGAGACCTTTTCCCTTGCCGGTGGAAGTCGCCGTTTCGACATCTTGACCAACGTCACGCACCGAGAGCATGCTGACGAACTGAGTGACCTTGACTGCAGGCCTCCATCTCGTTCCTCGTTCGGAGGTTGTCGCCTGACGAGCATCCTCGGCCGGCCGCACTCGGTGATGAGCCGGGCCAATTCGCGGGCAACCATGCTTGGAGAGGTCTCAACGACTAGTGGCGCGGCGCTATGAGCCCAATTCGGCAAGATCGCCCCATACCGCATTGATCCTGACCCGCACTTGCCAAGCTGAAGCCATACGAACGCGCAAAGGCCGAACGATTTCGACCAAACGACCGGCTTCTTGAGTTCTTGAACGCCCTTTGAACATGGGAACTATGCCGAGTGTCAACGACCGGTTCTTGGTCGAAATGGCGGGCAAAGCGCTTCATACCGCCACGATCAGAAGAGGCGCTCGGCATAGTTCGGCGGCCGGCATAAACATGCAAGCTGAACGACGTCGAGCCCTCGCCGACCCGCCAGCGACCAGGCTGGAACGAACTCCTCGATCCACGCTCAAGCGTGAGCGCTGTTCCGGCACCACCTTTCGCGCGTGGTCGTGAGCAGCGATGTTCGGAGCCTTTGAGGGCTTCGACACATGACGATTTCAGAGCTTATGCTTAAGTCCAAGGATTCTGAGCCGGCGCGACGTTTCGAGGTGTTCACGGGTGCCGGCCGGCGGCGCGGATGGTTGCCGGAGGAGAAGGCGCGGATCGTGGCGGAAAGCTACGATGCTGGCGAGACCGTGAGCGCGGTGGCCCGGCGATATGCATTGTCCCCGCAGCAGTTGTTCGCCTGGCGCCGGTCCGCGCGGGTGCCGTTTGAGAATGCGCCGGCACCGGAGCCGTTGTTTGTTCCAGCAGTGGTCGCGGCACCGGAGCCCGAACCGGCGGGGAAGCGCGCGAGATCGGCGCGGAAGCGGAAGGCCGCGCGAGAAGCCGGCGTGATCGAACTGGAGATTGACGGTGTCGCCATGCGGGTCGGTCGTGGCGCCGACGCCGGGACGGTGGCGGCGGTGATCCGTGCGCTGAAGGCGCCGTCGTGATCGGGCCGACGGGTGTGGTCAAGGTGATGGTCGCGACGAAGCCGGTGGACTTCCGCAAGGGGACCGAGGGCTTGGCGGCGCTGGTGCGCGACACAATGGGCGCCGATCCGTTCTTATGTGTCGGGTGAGATTATGTGGCGGAGCCGCCCTGACCCCTTTCGGGCCAAAAGGGCTGACAGGATCAAGATTTTAGTCTGGGATCGCACCGGACTGGTGCTGGTGCACAAGCGGCTCGAGGGTTCGAAGTTCGTTTGGCCGCAGGTTCGCCGATGCGCATGTCGCCGGCGATGTTCGCGGCCTTGTTCGAAGGGCTGGATTGGAGACTGGTTCGCCCCGAGCGGGCACGGCGTCCGCAGCTTGGCGGATGAGTGTGGCACAGTGACTCAGCTGCGTTGTCTTCGATGGCGTTCTCGGTGTTCATGTGCTTGATTTAGCGCATGAATCTGACGGTTCTCCAGGAAGAGAACGAGCGTTTGAAGGCGCTCCTGGCCCAGACGCAAGCGGCCCTGGCCGAGCACCAGGCTGCCTTGGCTGAGGCCGAAGAGGCGCGGCGTCGCCTGGAGACCATCGTCGGTCAACTCAATCACGAGAAGTTCGGCGCCAGGTCCGAGAAGCTGCATCCCAATCAATACCACCTGCCGCTCGAAGACGTGGAGATCGCGCAGGGCGTGCTCGATGCCGCGCAGGAAAAGGCGCAGCGGGTCATCCAGGGTCGTTCGGACGGCGCGTCCGGTTCACGCCTGCGCAACCGTGGTCACTTGCCGGCTCATCTGCCGCGAGTGGAACGGATCATCGAGCCCAAGAGCACGCTGTGCCCGTGCGGCTGCGGCGAGATGGCCAGGATCGGCGAGGACGTCAGCGAACGGCTGGACGTGATCCCGGCGCAGTTGCGCGTGCTGGTCACGCGCCGCCCGAAATACGCTTGCCGGCGCTGCTCGAGCGCGGTCGTGCAGGCGCATGCGCCCGAGCATATCGTGCCCGGCGGCCTGCCGACCGAGGCGCTGATCGCCCAGGTCATCGTCGCCAAGTTCGGTGATCATTTGCCGTTCTACCGGCAGGCCGAGATCTACGCCCGCCAGGGCATCCAACTGGATCGCGCCACACTGGGCAATTGGGCAGGCCGGGCCTGCTTCCATCTCAAGCCGATAGCCGAGCACATGCGCAGGCATCTGGCCGGCGCGGATCGCCTGTTCATGGACGAGACCACCGCGCCGGTGCTCGATCCCGGACGCGGCAAGGTCAAGAAGGGCTTCTTCTGGGCAATCGCCTCCGATGACCGCGGCCATGGTGGCCAAGGCCCACCCATCGTGCTGTTCCACTATGCGCCCGGGCGCGGCGGCGAGCATGCCGAACGCTTCCTTCAAGGCTTCGGCGGACAGTTCCTGCAAGTTGACGCCTATGAGGGCTATGACCGGCTGACACGCCTGGAACGGCCGCAAGGACCGTGGCTGCTCGTCCATTGCTGGAGCCACCTGCGCCGACGGTTTGTGAAGCTGGCGCGCAACACCAAGTCCCCGATCGCCGAAGCGGCGATACGCCAGATCGCAGCGCTCTACGCCATCGAGGCAACAGTGCGCGGCGCATCGCCTCAAGTCCGGCTTGCCGCTCGACAAGATTATTCCAGGCCGATCATCGCCGCCCTGAAACCATGGTTCGAAAAGCAACTGTCGATGATCTCCTCCGGCTCCAGGTTGGCCGAAGACATCCGCTATGGGCTCGCTCACTGGGAGGGGCTCACCCGCTTCCTCGACGACGGCCGGCTCGAGCTCGACACCAACCCAGTCGAAAACGCCATCCGTCCAGTATGCTTGACCAGAAAAAATGCTCTGTTTGCTGGCCATGAAGTCGGGGCCGAAAACTGGGCACTGCTCTCATCCGTCGTGGCCACCTGCAGGCTCAACGACGTCAATCCCGTCGCCTACATCGCCGAAACTCTCGACGCCATCATCAACGGCCATCCGCAGAGCCAGATCGAGGAACTCATGCCCTGGCGATTCCGGAAAACGTCAAGCCCAAATCCATAGGCAATCGGCGAGGCGCTTACGATACCGGGCGCTGGCCGAGCGTAATGCCGTCAGTCTGGCCTTCTGCTGGGCCCATGTCCGTCGCCGCTTCTACGAACTGGCTCAGTCCGGACCCGCGCCGATCGCGACAGAGGCGCTCCAGCGCATCGGCGAGCTCTACAAGATCGAGAGCGAGATCCGGGCCGAGAGCCGCTTGGCCTGCTCTTTGAGCTAACCGCCTCGACCATCTCCTGGATCGCGATCTGATGTGCGGGATGATCGAGCTGCTGCGCCTAGCCAGCAGAGATAGCGCATCGTCACATCGTCCATCGTCCAGCCCTTTTTGCGTTGAAAGATACGTCCATGCTTGAGCTGAAGGCGCTCACATGCTGGCCGATGGACCCGAAGTGTCTCAACTGCGGCCGCCCGGGCGCGGACGAGATCCTGCATGGCTTCCTGGTCATCGGGAACCCATACCGCCGCCAGTTCGCCAGCGCGCAGCAACCTGGCCAGTCCGAGGGCATCTCGGCGGTTTGTCTTCACGCGATCACTGGGCTTCCTCGGAGTCAGCGACGGAGCGACTACGGTGCATTCGTGACGCAGCGAACGGATCAGCCGATAAAGACCATGGCCGATCGGGCTGGTCTCGTAGCAGAAATGGACTCCATCGAACCTGTTGGCGATCCGCTGGATAACTCGGCGCATGCTCTCATCCGAGGCGTCGACCTCGCCGAAGAAGCGAACTTCTTTCTCCCGCTCGGCATTCGCAATCGCGATGCCCTTCCTAAGCTTTGCGACATCGATTCCGACAAATGCTTCCTGACACGGCTCGTCCTCTTGTGATGAGGATCGGCTCGGCCCGCCCGAGCAACCCTCTGACGCGTAGTGTAGAGCGAGCCATCTCGCCGGCAGAAGCGGACATTACGGAACTCCTGCACTACCTGACGTTAAACGCTGTGCGTGCGATAAGTTTGTTCGTCCTGTCCGGTCCGAGGGGAGCACCCATCTCTCGAATTAGTTTTTGCGCGACATCACCCGCATTTGCTATGCTGTCCATGCCACTGCTTGATTAACCCGTTGACAGCATCGCTTCTGTCGATATGGACATCATGACTAGCGTTGCTCAACAAGTGAAAATCTGCGCTCTTGATCAGCTTTGCCAACATCAAACCGCGTTCCGGCGGCACTGTCGGATCGTCTTTCGACCAGATAATCATTGTCTGCGCCCGAATCCGCTCCAGATATGGAAAAATGTATTTCTCCTGGAGTTGGACATAGAGGTGGGGGGCGGTTTCCCCCTCCGGCGCATTTTGGAACATCTCGTACTGGCCACGCATCGCAGCTCTGCGATAAGCCGCTCGCTCCAAGTCTTCCATATCCTGCAGGCAGCCGCTGTAGCCTTTGCGCCAGCCGGTGATATATTCCTCTTCGCTCGGCATTGGCCGGGAGACGTCATACTGCTGGCGGCAAGCCTGCATCCAAGCCTCATCGCGATCATCTCCTAACGCCGGTGATAAGGCGCTGGCGGTCATTAATACAAGCTTGGAAGCAAGATCGGGTCGAACGATCGCAATCCTCGCGGCGACGAATGACCCTTCGGAATGACCGACCAAGGTAACTTCTTTCAGTCCAAGCGCCTCGATGAAACCAATCACGTGATCCACACGACCGATCCGATTTATATATTTACGATCCGAGGGATAATCTGTCCCACCAAAATGAAGCTGATCCAACGCAATAACGCGAAAACGGTCCGATAGACCATTTAACTGTGGCATGAAAGACGTCCTTGCCTCCACAAAGGGAGCGGCACCGTGTATCAACACAAGCGGGGTACCGAGCCCACTCTCGTAGTACGACGTTCGGCTACCACCAACCGATACATTTCCTTCCGCAATCATTGTATTCCTCCAAAACGAGCTCATTCGGCTTGCCCATCCTACTCACTCAGCGACTAGTTCCGACATGAGGAGGGACACATCTGGCAATTGGTCCAACTGCTGGATCATCGCAAGCGCTCGAGTTGTGCGGTCGGGGCTGAGCACTCCTTTCGCACAGTCCTCGAATTTGGACACAAACTCAGATTTCGCCATGGGATTATCTGGATGACCTCGCATGTGATGTACGGTTTTCTGCACGACGCGTCCATCTTGGAGAGTGATCTCAACGCGTGCGGCGGCACAGGCGCTTCTCGGATCTTGATTGGTTAGGGCAGGATCGTAGTCAAGCCTTGAGATGCTGATCAGCCGCTGGATGACCGGATCCCTGACCACTTCTTGCGCGAATTCAGCTAAAGAAACGCGCCCGTGCACCAAAGCGACCGCAGCACAAAATTCCATGCTGAACTTGCCCTCCAAAGGGGCCTTGGGAGCACTGTAGCTTAGGTCGCCACCGACGCCTGGAGCGAGCACACAACGAACTTGGTGAATGTGTTCGGGTCGGATTTCGTAGTTGGCGCGCAGGTCGAGAATGGCATCAATGGCCGAATGAGTATCCAAGCACGAAGGATACTTCTTGAAGATAATACCCGGCTGTCGGACATCAAGCGGGTTGCCTAGAAGTGAAGCCAAGTCTTTCGAATGCAACAGCTTTGACACGAAGGTGTTAAAAAACCCTGTTGTGCCGGCAAGCGCGTCCGGGCTTGCGGTGGCTCCTGCGGCAGCTAAAAGCGAAGCCTCTAACCCATCCCTTGCTGCGAAACCACAGTGCATCGGCTTTACCATGGTCCCAATATTCACGCGTATACCAGCAGCACGGGAAGCGGCGATTCCAATAGCGGCAGCTGTGCGTTCGGGGTCAAGGCCCAGAATCTTCGAGGCGCCGGCAGCAGCGCCAAAAACCCCGAGAGCAGAGGTTGCGTGCCAACCTGCCAGGTAAAGTTCATAGCCCGAAGCGCGGCCCAGTTTTGCCATCACTTCGATAGCGGCGGCGTATGCGAGAAGGATATCTTGGCCTGAACTTCGTACAAGTTCGCCGGCTGCTAAAATCGCAGGAAGCGCGGGCGCTGAAGGGTGGCCACACATCGGTTCGCTGAAGTCGTCAAAATCGCAAGCGTGCGCCATGACGCCGTTGGCGAGCGCTGCACCCAGCGCTGAACTTTGAACCGAATGGCCGAGAACTGTCGCTTTGTTGCCGCTGTACTGAGATAGGAGCTTCTCGACAACGATCTTCGTTACAGGCTCCCGCGCACCCGCAATGGCGCCACCGAGACAATCCATTACTGCCAACTTGAGAGTGCTGACGTCTGCGGACGACAAGGCTCCAAAGTCGAGCTCGCTGACGAAGAGCCCAAAGTCGTGTGAAGTCGACCCGACGGCGGGCTTTGACTGAGCTGAGCACATGAAACCGCCCCCTTAATTTGTAAAACTAGACCGTTGCGGTTCACTCGCGCCGAGTGCTAATTATCGCCAACCAGCAGCTTGAATAGCGGTGCCAACGTAGGCTGCTTATGAAGCTCGTCGATGAACTCCCCGATTAATTCCAGCTTCTTGTCGGAAAACGAATATGCTGACATCTCTGCGCAGTCCTTGAGCTTTCGCATTCCGTCGACAAGCGATGCGGGTTTTTCCGGATGTCCGAAGGGTTTGTCGACACGAAGGACATGCTCTCTCCCGCCACTTAGCTTCACCTTTACTATTGTCGGCGAGTTCCCATGCCGACCGTTAGTGCGGTCGATCTCCGGATCAACTTTGACCGTTGTGGCAGCCATGACTCTACGCACCGCCGTGTCACTAAATGCTTCTGGAAGCATGTCCCCGATCCCGACTCTTCCGTATTGTGCAGCGACAGCAACGACGTAAGGCAAACTGAAGCGCGCCACGACAGGGTCCTTTGGATCCCACTTTTTGTTTCGCGGTTGGGCGACACATTGGTCAGCCAGGTGATTTAATCCAAGCTCAATAGAAACAATGTCGTCCCCGGCAAAATTGTGCTTCTGGCGCAGTTCCAGCAGCCCGTCAATCCCATGATGTGTAGCCCTGCAAGACGGCCAAGGCTTAAAGCTAATCGAAGCGTTTACATACTCGGATCCGAGGGCATCCGTGAGCATATGGAAATCGTGTTCAGGTTCGAACGCCTTGTAGAACCCATACTTCCCCAAGAACGGATCCTGAGGACCGGTAAATCCGACCATGGCCGCAAGAGCCGACTCAATCCCGGAGCGAGCTCGAAGTCCCTGCTGAAGCGACACACTGTGCGCAGATTCTGCGTACATTTGGGCTTCACCGGCAGCATGCGCATAAGCAATCCCGAACGCATTCCGAGTTTTTTCTTCATCGAGCCGCAGCAACTTGGTGCTAACCGCAGTGGTGCCCCATACGGCGACCATATTGTCCCGACCTGTATCTATCGATTGGCTTGTGAGGCTAAGAGTTAGGCGTATATGCAAATCCATAGCGGTCGCGATGGCTGACAGTAGTTCGCTTCCGCTTATAGAAGGGTCACGTTCGGCAAGGGCCAACGCCGGTGGCACGTCATAGGCGCTGGCATGACATCCATTGATGCAGAGCTCGTAGGTCTCGTCAAAATCCAGGGCCCGGGCTGTCGTGGCGTTGATAAGAGCCGCTAAGGCAGATGGAGCCTTCTCTCCGGAAATCCACACTGTGCATTCTGGCTCGCCACCGAAAAGCCCACCCAGTCGGCGGGCGTTGCGCGCGATCGGATCGTTCGATCCACCAATCGCGCACGCAATGGTGTCGAGGATGGAAAGTTTAGCGCGTTCAAGCGCGCCGTCAGGTATCGTCTCTAAGCGAGAATCGAGAACATGCCTGATGAGTTTCGTTGTCATATCCATTTCCGAAACCTCCTGAGCAGAGCGGGCGAGTGCTCCCTTGGGGGGCGAGGCACTCGCTCATTGCAACATCCTAACTTGATCATCGGGAAAACCCCGTCAGTACCGCACACGGGACCGGACCGCGACATCAGGAAACACTGTAGAGGCGCGTACGCCTTACGCGGATAGTCCCAGCCGCAGTGCAGTAATGCGGCATATATTTTGCTGCTACGCAAACGAGCCTGCGATTGGTTTGGAACCGGAAGATGCCATGTGGTGGCCGGTGATCGGGACTTGCCTTGTGGGGCCGAATTCCTAAGACACGTTCCCAGGCGCTGCGCGAAGCTTATCGCACGAGACCCCGGACAGTTACGCTCGAGGCGACATGAATGTCGTCTCGATACTATTTGCTTTTTATGAGCCACTTGTTCGTCAAGTCGATGACCTGATCGGCCTCATCTACGGTGTTGTACAGATGGAGCGACAACCGCAGGATACCCCTACGCACTGAGACGATCACTTGATTATTCACCAGGTGCTCATGAAGCGACTTCATGCGGCTGTCAATGGGGGAGAGCCACTAGGCGCAGGAGGACCTCAAGGGCAACAATGCTGCCCGTGTGGTCTCCTGGCGGTCCGCCGCAAACCGGCAGTCCTAGTTCGAGGAGGCCTGAGGCCAGTCGCTTTGTAACGGACGTAACGCATCGCTCAATTGTTGGCGTTCCGATTTCCATTAGTTGGCCCATGGATGCGTGGGCGGCTAGTATGCCTGGAAAATTATAATGTCCAATCTCGAAGCGGGGCGCGCCAGCACACAACTTCACCGTATCGAATATAGGGGCCGATTCTGGTGCGTTCCCCAAATCGACGCTGTAGCGGGCGAGGTAGGCAGGGCTTAGGCGATCCGCCCATTCTCGGCGGCAGTACAGAAATCCTGCCCCGTAGAGTCCCATCAAGCCCTTGTATGTTGATGCCACCAAGCCGTCTACGCCAAGCCGAGTGACATTAGTGTCGAGAATACCCACAGATTGCGACGCATCGGCCAGAAAAAAGGCACCAACCCGCTTACAAGCCTCAGCGATGGGCTCCATTACGGTCTTGAATCCCGGGACCATTGTCACCGTGGATAAGGTGACGATTCTGGTGCGGGCGTCGATGGCCTTCGTGATTGCATTCCAAGGGATCGTTCCATTGGCCGGCTCCACCACCCGAAGTTCAATCTTATGCTTGTCTCTGATTTGTAGCCAAGGGAGAATGTTGTTCGCATGTTCCAATTTCTGACATAGAACGATATTGTCTCCTAACTTCCATTCCATAGCATTGCCAATAATGTTGATGCCTTCGGATGCGTTCTTCGTGACTGCAACTTCTTTTTGCCGGCGCCTATCAGGTCAGCAAATCTGGAACGAGTTTGCTCGACCATTTCCAGCATGACCCCTTCGTCATTCAGGCCACTAAGCCGATTTTCGAGATGTTGATTTATGGAATTGCGAGTTGTTATTGATATGAGGCCCTGATTTGCTACGTCCATGTAGATGACGCTCGCAGTGGCCGGAAATTCAGGCCGAAGATGATCTAAGGAAGTCACATGAGGTTTCATGATAAATATCAATCCGTGTAAGAAGATAGATTTGACGTCACTCGGCCGGAACGGGAACCGGCGTTTCGACTTAAACTCCTTGAGATGGGATAAGCGAGTTTTTCCGACCAGCGCTCCATAGTCCGAACTGCAAATTACATTATTGATACCTCCCGCAGGTTACCTATAATTGGCGAGCAACTTAGTTTTTCCGTTGCGCTTTGTCTGGCCGCACCACTGCTGGATGAGTTCATTCACGGCTTCGCTACGGTCGCTCTGGACGGCGTGCCCTGCTTTGTTCAAAAGATGGAAGTCCGAATTCCCGATCAGTTTTGCCAGCATCAAGCCGCGCTCCGGCGGTACAGTAGGATCGTTCTTAGACCAGATGATCAGCGTCTGCGCTCGAAGTCGCTCTATATACGGGAAGATGTATTTCTGCTGAAGTTGTACGTAGAGACGCGGATCGTGTTCCTCCTCCGGGGCATGTTGGAACAACTCGTATTGGCCGCGCTCCGCGGCTCGGCGATAAGCCTCTCGCTTTACGTCTTCCAAATCCCGTCCATGGGCCATGCTGCTCTTCCGCCACGCTCTGATATACTCCTCTTCACTCGGCATCGGACAGGAGACGTCGTACTGCTGCCGGCAGGCCTGCATCCAAACTTCATCGCGGTCGTCTCCAAACGCTGGTGATAAGGCGCTGGCGGTCAGCAGTATAAGCCTAGAAACAACATCGGGACGGACAATCGCAATTCGAGCGGCGACGAATGATCCCTCTGAATGGCCAACCAACGTTATTTGCTTTAGCCCAAGCGCATCGATAAAACCGACCACATGGTCCACACGATTGATGCGATTTATATATTTGTGATCGGAAGGATAATCCGTCCCACCAAAGTGGAGCTGATCCAATGCAATCACTCTAAATCGATCGTGCAGCCCATTCAGCTGCCGAATGAAAGAGCTCTTTGCGTCGGCAAACGGGCCTGCACCGTGTATCAACAGAAGCGGCGCGCCGAGTCCGTTCTCGTAGTATGAGGTTGCGGTGCCGCTAACAGATATATGTTGTTCAGCGATCATTATATTCCCGTAAACTGTGTGCTGGACGAGGCATTCTGAGCTCTATCGCTGAGAATGTAATATCAGACAAACCATCCTGATTAATCCTTTTCACGCCCGGCCCTATTCCACTGATGTGCACGGGTTGAACTTCGGCTTATCAGGCCGCACTCGTCCCGAATTGATGATCTTTGAGCTTGCGCCCTCGGTGAGAAACTCTTCTACCGCTTGTGCCAGGACGGCGACCGCGAAGAGAGAATGCCCAGGGAGGCAACCGGCCGCAGAACGGTTGAACCTAGGCACTCCGCTCACGCTGCCAGCCAGCAATGTGTCAATGCTCTACTCATACTGTCAAACACGGGATCCTTGACGAACCCCTTCACTCCCGGCCCTGTCGCGTCGATGGAATGATTGAACATCGGCACGATCACGCCGCCCTCGTCGCGAACGATGAGGGCCATCTCGCGATACAGATCCTTGCGCTTGCTCTGGTCGAATTCGGCGCGCGCCTCGATGAGCAGCTTGTCAAACTTATCGTTGAAAAAGTGCGTGTCGTTCCAGGGCGCTGTCGACGAATAGACGGTCGAGTATATCTGGTCCTGCGTCGGTCGACCGTTCCAGAAATTCGTCAAGAAGGGCTGTTTGTTCCAGATCTCCGAATCATAGCCGTCGACCGGCTCCCGCTTCACCTCGATGGTGATGCCCGCCAAGGCACAGCTCTGCTGAAACAGCTGGGCAGCATCGACGGCGCCGGGGAAGCCCGCCTCGGACGTCCTGAGCCGGATCGGCCCGCTGTGGCCCGATTTCTGATAGTGGAACTTGGCCTTATCCGGGTCGAAGGCGCGCTGCTCGATGTCCTCGGGGAAGAGCTGGTAGGAGGCATTGATCGGGAAGTCGTTGCCGACTGTCCCGTAGCCGCGCAGAATCTTGTCGACCATTTCCTCGCGGTTCATGGCGAGCTTGAGGGCCATTCTGAGATCGTTGTTGTCGAAGGGCGCGGTGTCGCAGAACATGTTGAAGCTACAGTAGCCACGCCCCGAAACGTTCTGGATGGTCACACCGGGCACCCGCTTCACAAGGTCGACGACCTTCGGGGAGACCTGATCGATCATGTGGACCTGGTTGGCTTGCAGGGCAGCCATACGCGCGGTAGCGTCATTGATGACGATGATCTCGACCTGATCGGCATGGCCGAGCTTGTCGCCTTGCCAGTAGTCTTTGAATTTTTCGCCGCCGTGCCGCACACCCGGCTCGTTGACGGTGACCTTGTAAGGGCCGGCGCTGATACCAGCGGCAGGATCATCCTTGCCGCCATTGGGCTGGATGATCAGGTGATAGTCTGTCAACAGGTAGGGCAGATCGACGTTGGGCTCTTTGAGCGTGATCACGACCTCGCCGCCATCAGCCTTGAACGATTCAAGCCCTTTCAAGACGCCGAGCGCGCCGGATTTCGACTTCTTGTCCGCATGCCGCCCGAGGGTAGCGACGACATCCTGCGCAGTCACTTCCTTGCCATTGTGGAACTGGATGCCTCTGCGGATCTTCATCGTCCAGGTCTTCGCATCTTTTGACGCGCCGATTTCCTCGGCGATCCGGTACTCAATGGCTCCGTCGGGAGTCATCTCGAGCAGCATCTCGCCCCAACATTTGCTGAACACGATAGGGATGTTGCTGCCAATGGCCGCCGGATCCAGACTGTCGGTCGCTTGGCCCTTACCGAGGCCGGCTTTGAGCGCGCCCCCCCAAATCGGCCCCTGGGCTCGCGCGGCGCTCGCCAGGAGCGAACTCGCGAACGCCGCTGAGACGCCGAGCGCCGTCACACGGCCGAGAAATTCACGTCGGCTCAACCATCCCGCAGCAGCGCAGCGGCTGAGGTACTCCAACTCCTGCGACATTGTATGTTCCTCCCAGTATCAAGAATGGTCTTTTCCCTTTCTTCACAATACCAAGCGCACTACGCTGCCTTCCGCAAATCGTTCACCTCGAAGAGCAGGAAAGCGACGTTTTTTCAATGCCACACGCAGAAATGCAATGACGGCCGACGGTTGGCTGGGATTTCTTGGACAGTGGCCGCGAAGCGGCATTAGCCAGTCCGGCCCGTCGCAGGCCTTTGGCTGAATCCGCCCTGCCCCCCAGCTCTTGAGGCCCTTCTGCGGCCTGTTCGTCATTAATCGTAACCGTTTTCCCGGAGTGCGGTGGAAGACACACGTAGGCTGCCGCTAGGCTTCGAACTCCGCACATTCCTTCGACTTAGTGACATGGCAATGCGGGCTTCGGCATCGAAGCTATGGAGCTTTCAGGTCTCGATAAGGTGAGTACGACCGCAGGCAGCTCCCGCGGCGGAGTTGCCCAATTTCGGCTGGCCGAACATAACCCGCTCAGCCAGGCTTGTCGGGATCGAGCTGGCCGTCGTGAAGAAAGCGGTTGAACACGCTCGATCGCTTGGGGCCATATCCTTCTCGCCCGAATGGAATAGCGATCAACCCCCAGAGTGAAGACATGAATATTCGATTTCCCGCTCGGCGCCGGCTGGAGTAGTATCCAGCACTCTATGCCCAGTCCTCCTCATTCGCGCGTGGTGCGACGCTCGCTCGGCTACGGTCAAACACGCGGCTGACAGTTGAGGGAGACCAAAAGATAACGCAACAGACTTCGCCCCGCGTATTTAAATGAGCGCTGACTGACTACCCACTACTGACTTGCGCTGTCAGGATCGTCGGCTGAACTGGTTCATTTCAGTTAGGAACGGAAATGCAATTTTGCCTTCTGCCTCTAGCGGCGCAAATTATTGCTTAGCTCGATCTCCATTTGGGTCGAAGAATGCCCGAAGCGATGCATCGGCTTCGTAAAGTTCACCGGCTATCTCGATTTCCCATCGTCCGGTTTCGATCAAATCCTTTGTGACACCGGCAGGATGGTTTACATACCCCATTCCGAGTGAAGTACCAAGAGTAAAACTCTTCACGCCCGACGATACATAGCCGACAATCTTGCCGTCGCATCGGATAAGCTCTTCTTTGAAGAGCACAGGATTCGGGTCACGAAGCTTGAACGATACAAGGCGTTTTTTTAGAGGCCCACCATTCTTCTGGAAAATCAACGCGTCTTTTCCTATGAACCCGCCTTCCTTATCCCAGTCAACTGTAAATCCGAGGCCTGCCTCAAGCAAAGTATCGACGGGCGTAAGATCGAGCTGATATTCGCGGTACGCGCGTTCGGATCGTAGGTGCTCAAGCGCATGGTATCCTGCGGCCTTGAGGCAGAAGGCCTGACCAGCCTCCCAAACAGTATCGAAAACATGCTGCGCCATCTCGGTTGGAATGTGAAGCTCCCAGCCAAGCTCTCCGACATACGTCAGCCTGTTGGCGATTACACGACAATAGCCGATATCTATTTCTTGGCTCGTGGCAAATGGAAATTCTGCATTTTCTAGATTTGTGTCAGTGACTTGAGACAGTATCTTCCTGGATTTCGGTCCTTGCAACGACAAGACCGCATAAGCCGACGTGACATCAGTGAGGGTGACATGCCAGTCCTCGGTAATATGTTTTGTAATCCACGCCTTATCTCTCGGGTGGACAGTCGCTGAGGAGATAATCAGAAACTCTGTGTGCGACAGACGATTCACGGTAACGTCTGTCTCGATCCCACCTTTTGATTGAGCATATGTGTGTACACGAGCTTTCCAACAGGTACATTAACATTTCCTGCGCAAAGCCGCTGAAGGAAGCGACACGCGTCACGACCTTGAACCAGATGCTTGCCGAATGAACTTTGATCTAGCAGAATGGCGTCGTTACGGGCGGCCTTACACTCCTGACTCGTATATTTGAACCAGTTCGGCTCGTGATAGGAGTAGACGTTTTTGGTCGGCTCTCCTTCCCCGGCGAACCACATGGGACGCTCCCAGCCCATGCCTTCACCAAAACTTGCTCCAAGCCTGGCCCATCGATCGTGAAGAGCGCTCTTCCTAACACCGCGAGACGTCTCCGGCTGGTGGGCCGGCCAGTGCATTTTGTAGTGGAGACCCAATACTTCAGCGGTACGATCGTGCAAATATTTTTTATTGATCTGGAAGGGATGAAACCGCGCGACATCGACGAAGCTGATATCCATCTGGGGCTCGCCGGCAATGATCCACTCCGCCAGAGCTCGCCCTGCTCCCGCCCCGTATTCGATACCTTCCGAATTGTAGCCCGCTGAAACGTAGAGATTTTTCGATCCTGGAACCTCACCGATCATAAAGAGAAGATCTGGCGTGAAACTCTCGGGACCGTTGAAAAACTTGGCAATCCCGGCATTCGCGAGCGCGGGAACAAGCTCTATCGCCTTGGTCATCGGCAGCTCAAAGTGATCCCAATCTTCGGGAAGCTCAATGAAGGCTGACCTTTTCGGAAGCTTTTCCATCGGAAGCGGCTTGCCCCAGGGTTCGAACGCGCCGACAAGGAGCTTTCTTGTGTCCTCTTTCAAATAGACGTGGCCGTCTGTGTCGCGCAGCACGGGCAAGGTCGGCGTGACAAAATCCATCATTTCAGTGACTGCGTAGAAATGCTCTGCCGCATACAACGGGATCCGCGCACCCAATTTGGAAGCTAGATCTCGGGTCCAAAGTCCACACGTAAGCACAAGAATTTCGGCTTCAATAACCCCTTCTTTGGTTCGGACTTGATAATCGCCTTCTGATGTGCGCCAGAGGTCCAAGACCTCGGAATTCTCAAAAATCGTTACACCGTTTTGCTTGGCACCAGTTGCCAGCGCCATGCACGTGTCGACAGGACTTGTTTGACCATCTCCAGGAATAAAAACTGCTCCCTCGATGATGGACGAATTGAGGGCCGGATACAGTCTCTTTGCCTCGTTCGGCGAGATCACATGCGCGTCAAGCCCGAAACTCTTAGCGATGGACGCGTTTCGCGCGGTTTCAAAAAGGCGTTCTTTTGTTCTAGCAACTCCAAGGGTGCCATTTCGTTTGAATCCAGTCGCTTGACCAGTCGTGGACTCCAGAGTTGAGTAGAGTTCCGCATTGTACTTCGCGATTTCGGTGAGCGCGTGAGTACCGCGCGTCTGCATAATCAACCCGGCAGCATGCCAAGTGGTGCCAGAGGTCAGGGTGTTTCGCTCCAGAAGTGCAACGTCCTTCTTGCCGGCTTTAGCGAGGTGATAGGCGACACTGGTCCCAGCGATTCCTCCCCCAATGACGAGGATCTCGTGACTGCGAATGGATTGTTCATGAGGGCGTAGGGGTGAGTTAGTGATCATAACTGTCCTGTCCAGTTTAGGCGGCGCCGCACCAAGGTATTTCGATCGTTTGTGCCTCGGGATTTATGCACCGCACGGCCAGAGACGATCATTCAGGAACTGACTCTAAGGGACGTATCCCGCAGGGATCGGGCTACTTGGGCCGAAGAACGATGTTATTCTGCATATTTGCCGTGCTGGTCGCCGAACCCACGCGCTAACTCGCAGCGCCGCGATAAGCGAATTGCACCGTGACCCAGTGAGCTGCTACGCCCAAAGGGGGCTTCAGGCAGCGACCTCTCTTCACCGCAGTTCGAGCCGCTTTTGCGGGTTCGCGCCTAAGAGGGTGTGGGCATACTCTTGTGGCATGACGCATACTGAGGCCAGCGCTTCACCGGCCAGCACATGGCCCACCAGGTTCTTTTTCGCCGGCGACGGTGAGCCAGGTGCTTGCGCGCGGGCTTTCCGATTGACGGTACTTGGAGCCGGCCAAGCAGGAGGTGCGCTACCAACGCGAGGAGCCATGGAATGATCAACATTGACACCAAACAGCTCGGCCCACTTCAGGCGAGTCCTCACCGACGATCCGCAACGGACAGGTCGCGCGGCGCCCCCTGCGGAATTCGTCCACGTCGCGATCGACCACGCCTCGTGTATCGCCTTCTCTCCGGATGCAGCCGATGAAAGAAAGCCGAGCGGCATCGCTTCCTCGAGGCGGCGCTCGCTGTTATGCCTCTTATGCCGCTTTCATCGCGGTCAGCCGCTCATGAACACAAACGGCTCCTGATACAGACCCCAGGGCCTTTGCCAGCGAGGCGCAAGGAGAGCGTCAAGCCCATCGGACCAAAACGCTTTACCCCAAAAACAGCGGCGAAGCCGAGCGCCTCGTCCAGACCTCGCTCCGCGAGCGCGCCTTGCCATGACCTGATGAGGTGGACGGCCTCCGCTCCCGGCATCGCAATGTGCCAAAGTGTGGCTGTCGAAAGTCACATGAGGGAGAGCCGTCCATGGAGAAGGTTAGCACAATCGGTCTGGGTGTCGCCAAGCACGTGTTTCAGGTGCACGGCGTTGACGCGCAGGGCGCAGTGGTTGTCCGCCGGAAATTGCGTCGCGAGGATGTAGTCGCATTCTTTACGTCCTTGCCGGCGTGCTTGATCGGCATCGAAGCCTGCGCAACGAGCCATCACTGGGCTCGTGTCCTCACGGCTCTGGGGCATGAGGTTCGCCTGATGCCTGCGTCATACTCAAGCCATACGTGAAGCGGCAGAAGATGGGATGGTTGCCGCCCTCCCCAGACGGCATCGCAATGTGCCAAGGTCGTGGTGTTCAACGCCACGAGAAGGAGAGGACGGCAAATGAACGATACTATGATCGGGGTGGACCTGGCAAAAAACGTTTTCCAGCTTCACGGCGCGACAATGACGGGGCATCTGAGATTCCGTAAGAAGCTGACGCGGTCACGGTTCCTGCAGTTTATGGCAAGCGAGCCGCCTGCCGTGGTTGTGATGGAAGCATGCGGCAGCGCGAGCTACTGGGCCCGAGAAATGGTCAAGCTTGGCCACGAGGTGAAGCTGATCGCACCTCAATATGTGCGGCCCTTTGTCAAACGGCAGAAAAACGATGCTGCCGATGCTGAAGCAATCGTCGTTGCAGCACAGCGTCCGGAGATGCGTTTTGTACAGCCGAAGTCGGAAGATCAACAGGCATGCGCTGTTTTGTTCCGAGGTCGGGAGCGCCTCCTCCATCAGCGCACCGAGCTTGTGAATGCTCTGCGTTCGGTGCTGTACGAATATGGTCACATCATTCCGAAAGGGATCGCCCACATTAAGCGGATCGAGGGCATCCTGGAGGCACCCAACAGTGACCTGCCCGAATTGGTACGCGAGGAATGCCGCGACCTGATTGAGCAGATTGCCGAGAAGACAGCTCGGATCGACATCAAAACGGCAAAGGCCAAAGCCCTTTCCCTGGCGACCGATACAGCGCGGCGGCTGCAGACAATGCCTGGTGTCGGGCCCCAGACCGCGTTGGCCATCAGCGGCTTTGCTCCGCCGATGGAGAGCTTCAAACGCGGGCGAGACTTTGCGGCCTGGCTTGGGCTCGTCCCACGTCAATACACCTCCGGCGGCAAGGAGCGACTTGGACGCGTGTCGAAGGCTGGCCAGACTGATATCCGGTCTTTGTTGATCATCGGTGCCATGTCACGCCTGACAGTGCTGGCCCGCAAATCGATCGTCGAGGGATCATGGCTGGCACGGATGCTGCGTCGCAAGCCGCTCATGCTGGTCGCAATCGCGCTTGCGAACAAGATGGCGCGGGCGATCTGGGCGATGATGACAAAGAAAGAGGATTATCGAAATCCGGCGCGAGTTGTGGCTGCATGACGGATGCATCACCACACAAACTGGCGCCGGTGAAGGAGGTGTAGGAAGTCGATGACCTGAATGGGCACAATGATCGAAAAGATCTGGATCAGGAAAACCAGACATCGTTCGCGAGCTTGAAAGCTCTTGCAGAAGATTTGGACCCGATCCGCAGATCACCATACCGGCCCGCGGCTTCTTGAAAGGTCGCAACGAAAGGCCTGAGAGAAGAACGCACTCGATCACCGGGCACATCAGGTTGGAAGGCTTCTTGCATCGAGGGCGGCAACCAGAGAAGAATGATGCTTCGGATGCCGAGGCAATCTGCGAGGCGGTCACGCGACCGACGATGCGCTTTGTTCCGACAAAGAGCGAGGAGCAGCAGAGCGTGTTGATGCTGCATCGCGTCCGCGAGCTTTTGATCCGGCAGCGGACAATGCTGGTGAACGCCTTGCGCGGCCACTTGGCGGAGTTGGGCATCATCACTCGTCAGGGTGCTACAGGGCTGAGCAAGCTCGTCGCGTTGGTTGAGGACGAGGGGCACGACCTCATTCCCCCGCTTGCCCGATCGGCCCTCTTTCTTTTGGTACAGCAATTGCGTGAGGTGCACGAAGCACGGCATGGGCTCCCACAACAAGAAGGCGACGGATGTAGGGATCGGCCTGCACCCGACCAACCTGTCATCAATGTCAGAAAGCCCTTGCCACGCGGAGGCCGTCCATACATGCCACTGAACTGTCATCCAGTGGCGATTAGAGCCTCGGCAGTTTCTGTTACACCTCTTGGCGCGGGTTGGGCAACCGGCGGAGGCGCAGAGTCTTAGGCATGTTGTTCTCGGTGCCATCGTTTGTTTCGGTCGTCAGGCTAAGTTTGGCGGATCTGGGCCACGGGGCACCGGGCACCGGGAGCACGCAAGTCCGAGCAGGCTGTCGTCTCGCCCGGATGCGCTGCGAGCGCGGATCCGTATTGGTTGTCTTGTTGCCCGCTGGCTCCCTGTTCGTGACCAGACGATGGAGGGAACCATGGACATACACCGCGTAGCCGCTGAGGTCGTGTCGTTGCTTGATGGCGAGAAACGCTGAGATGGAGAAATCCTCACCAGAAGGCCGCCTTTCGCAGGAAGGCGACTTGCTGCGCCTGGATTGCGCTGCCTAGCGACTCTTATAAGAGGCTAGTTTTGCCGAAAATCGAATATTCTACTTGAGGTTTAGCGCATGAAAGGTTCAGCCGCCGTCGCAATAAGGGGTCTCAAACGGAAGGATCTTATAACAAATCGCGCATATGTGAACGGCGGTTGGCTCTCTAGAGCTGAAACATTACCGGTTGTGGACCCGGCTACTGGCGAGGAATTGGCTCAGGTTATAGCCTGTGGCATGACCGACGTGGACGATGCGATTGCGTGCGCGAGAACCGCATTCCTTACGTGGCGTGATGTTCTTCCTTTAGATCGCGGTATGTTCCTCCGGAAATGGGCCGCAGGTATGCGCGAGAACGCTGAGGACCTAGCCACAATCATGACCGCTGAGCAAGGCAAACCTCTGGCCGAGGCGCGTGGTGAGATTTCATACGCCGCCAGCTTTCTTGACTGGTTTGCAGCCGAAGGAGAGCGGGCCCACGGCGAGACCATCCCTAGTCATCTGTCCGGATTTCAGCTTGCGGTGCGGATGCAGCCGGTTGGGGTAACCGTCGCAATCACGCCCTGGAATTTTCCATCAGCCATGATCACCAGAAAGGCTGGAGCCGCGCTGGCCGCGGGCTGCACTATGATCGTCAAGCCGGCACCAGAAACCCCTTTGTCGGCTCTTGCGCTTGCCTGTCTCGCCGAAGATGCCGGTATCCCTCCTGGCGTGTTCCAGGTGATCACAGGCGAAGCACCGCCGCTTGCAAAGCGGCTGCTGGAGCACGCCGATGTGCGGGCATTTTCTTTCACCGGTTCCACCGAGATTGGTCGGCTCCTCCTCGCGCAGTCCGCAAGTACGATCAAGAAGGCGTCGATGGAACTGGGAGGCAATGCGCCATTCCTGCTTTTCGAAGACGCTCCATTGGATGCTGCAATTGCAGGGTGTGTCAGTGCGAAATTCGCTACATCGGGCCAAGACTGCTTGGCGGCAAATCGAATTTACGTCCAGCGCGGCATCTATGACCGATTCGTCGAGGAATTCGCAAAGGCAACAGGAAAACTCAAGGTCGGCCACGGCCTTGAAGAGGGAACGGATATTGGGCCGATGACACTGCCATCTGTTGCCGAAAAGTGTCGCCAGCAGATTTCACAGGCGGTTTCTGCAGGAGCTCGCGTTGTATTTGGCGGCCAACACAGCCCCCTTGGCGCCAACTTCGTGACACCGACGGTCCTCGCAGATGTCACCGATGACATGCTGATCGCCAGGAGGAAACCTTCGGCCCCATCGCCGCGATCCTGCCCTTCGATGCCGAGAAGGAAGTGCTCTTGCGAGCCAACAATTCCGAGATGGGCCTCGCAGCCTACGTCTATACTCGTGATCTCAACCGCGCCATGCGGCTCACTGACCGGTTGGAATACGGCATGGTCGCCGTCAATACGCCTAAATTCACGGGCGCGCCAATTCCCTTCGGCGGATGGAAACAGTCCGGGCTGGGGCGCGAGGGCTCAAAGCATGGGCTCGCCGAATATCTCGAACCCAAATACGTTTGTATCGGAAACATTGCAGCCTGAAAGGAAGCATCTGTGACGATCAACATCAAGGATATCAGCGAAAAGGACCGTAACTCGGTCCTGCATCCCTTCACGCAACTCAAGGACTTCGCCACCGGTAAGCTCGGCGAGCCGACGATCGTCGAGACCGGGAAAGGAATCCGAATTCAAGACGCGCATGGCAACAAATATATCGATGGTTTTGCCGGCCTGTACTGCGTGAATGTCGGCTACGGCCGCACCGAAATAGCTGAAGCGATCTCCCGTCAGGCCTTTCGCCTTGCTTACTACCATTCGTATGCGGCACACACAACCGATGAGCTCGCTATCCTCTCTGATCGCCTTGTGAACATGGCACCGGGCAAAATGAGCAAGGTCTTCTATGGCATGTCCGGCTCGGATGCCAACGAGACCCAGGCCAAGCTTGTCTGGTACTACAACAACCTGCGTGGCAAGCCGAACAAGAAAAAGATCATCTCGCGCGAGCGCGGATATCACGGTTGCTCCGTTGTGTCTGGTTCGATGACCGGCATGAGCTTTTACCACGATCACATGGACCTGCCGCTGCCGCAGATTGTTCACACCGGTGTTCCGCATCATTATTGGGGCGCGACCCCGGGCGAGACCGAACGCGAATTTTCCGCTCGCCGCGCCGTCGAGCTTGACCAGTTGATCGAACGCCTGGGCCCGGACAACGTCGGCGCCTTCATTGGCGAGCCCGTGCTCGGCACCGGTGGCATCACCCCTCCCCGGAACGTTACTGGGAAGCGATCCAGGCCGTACTCCGAAAGCATGATGTGCTGCTCATTGCCGATGAAGTCATCACCGGTTTTGGCCGGACGGGCTCCATGTTCGGCTCGCAGCACTATGGGATCGAGCCAGACCTCATCACGATCGCAAAGGGTCTAACGTCGGCCTATTTCCCGCTCTCCGCGGCAATTGTCGGTAAGAAGGTCTATGACGTTTTGGAGGCTGGCGCAGAAAGAGTTGGCGCTTTCTCGCACGGCTACACTTATTCAGGCCATCCGATAGGAGCCGCCGCGGCCAATGCGGTGCTCGACATCGTCGAAAAAGAAGACCTCCCAGGTAACGCCCGTGACGTTGGCGCGTTTTTCCAAGCGCAGCTGAAGGAGAAATTCTCGCAGTTGCCAATCGTCGGCGAGGTGCGCGGTGTTGGGTTGATGGGCGCAATCGAGTTCGTTGCCGACCGGGACAATCGGAAGGGCTTCGATCCGATGCTCAAAGTCGGCGTGCGAATCTCGAAGGCTGCCCGTGATCGTGGCCTTATCGCTCGCGCCATGCCACACGGTGACATTCTAGGCTTTGCCCCTCCCCTGGTGACAACCAAGGCCGAAGTCGAAGAAATTGTCGCAATTGCTGAAAGTGCTGTGCGCTTTGTCATGGATGAGCTCACGCGAGAGGGGCTTAACATATAAGTGGAAGCCGCAACGGGCCTTTTTGACCCGCTCTATGAGCGGGTCAAGCAGCGTCCGTATAACGATCCGGCCGACGTTATGGGGCCGACAAAAAAACGCGATAGCAATCGGTGCGAGCGCACTGGGCCAACTGCCTTAGTTTGTGTTTGGGATTCCGAACGATCGAGCTCCGGCCGGCAGCGAGCAGGCTCGGGCAGGATGCTGCCGACTACACTCGTTACGCAGAGAGCAGTTCGCACATAACCCATGTCTGGACTACGAAGCCGACGCTCATCTCAACACGGCGAGAAGAAACGAGAGATCAGGCTGGGAAAAGGGAAATCCGGGATGCTGGACTCACAATCCAAGTGCCGAAGTTTTTACTTTTACCTCCTACCGGGCTTTTCACTCCAGGCATTTTCGTCGGCAGTAGAAGTGCTGAGGCTCGCTAACGAGGTGTTGGGGCAGAGCGTATATAGCTGGCAGGTCATTTCGAACGACGGGGAACCGACTACCGCGAGTTGTGGCTCGTTGGTCTGCGCCGATTTGTCGTTGTCCTTCGAACGTGAAAGGACTCGGGGATCGATCTCGGCAGCGACGGTGGTGATCGTCGGCAGCCGCAATGCTCCCAGTCCGCACAAACAGCTCGATGCCTGGCTAAGAGAGTGTCGTAATCGCCGGGGCAGCCTAGTAGGGGTCGGTAGCGGTACAATCGTGCTTGCTCGCGCCGGGCTTGCAGAAGGACGGCGTTGTGCGGTTCACTGGGAGCAATTTCCTATATTCTTTGAGCGGTTCCGAGGGGTGATAGCCACCCAAACCACCTTCGAGCGAGACCGGGACCTCTAAACCTGCGCAGGGGGACGCCCCCTTCGACCTCTTTCTGGACTTGGTTGACCGCCATCATGGGAGCATCGTCGTCAACAGGATTTGCGAAAAAGCCCTCGTGTGCAGGAAACGTTTAGCGGGTGACCGCCAACGTCTACCTCTTCATTCTCGAGTCCACATAAACCATCAGGCCGTCATCAAGGTGATCGAAGAGATGGAGTCAAACCTTACGGAGCCATTGCTACTGGACGAACTTGCGGAGTCAGCCGGTCTATCCCGCCGTCAAATCGAACGCCTGTTTAGGCGGGAACTGGGCTGCTCTCCGAGCCGCTACTATTTGAACCTTCGTTTGGAACGTGCGCACCTGCTACTCATCAGTTCGCAGCTGCCTGTTGTAGAAATTGCGATGGGTTGCGGCTTTGTCTCTGCATCGCATTTCTCAAAAGTGTACCGCGACGTCTACGGATGCGCGCCGCATCAGTCGCGGTTACCACGCCAGCAAATGAACCGCCCTGAAGCAGAGCGAGCCCTGCAAATCAATTGAAGAGCAACCAACGCAAGAATGCACCGCGGAGGCAGACGGAAACACTCGTTGCCGGCTGCACACGATGATGGTCTGGCTGGCACTTTCCGGGTAACTTCTCGCTCTAGAGTCTTTCAGGTTTTGACGGAAGCGTATCCGGCTTGCGTAGTTGTCGCATTCGCCGGGTTCGATGGTTACATTGTGGCGACAAGTTCTCGACGGTACGCTTCGCCACATTGACCCTGCGGTCTGCCAACTCGTCTCCTCTTGCCCATCATGTTCGCGAGCGGGTATTGTCGGCGGTTTTGAGCGGTGAGAGGCGACTCACTGGCTCCTGCGTGATTGTGAGAGTTCACTTAGAGCCCCTTAGGCTCTGATGTTAGACTCAGTTCGGTGCGTTGCCCGTTCAGCTCCGATCCTTTGAAGAACGACTGCGCCACATCAGTGAAGCGCCTCAGGAACGGCGGCTTCAATGGCCCATAACGATCTGCGATCACCAGTCTCGGCGCAGGTAGGTCTTCAATCAGAGGCCGACGTGTAAGTTGAGCGGTATCGGGACTGCCTCGACCGAGGGGCATCATATTGAGGATCGCAAAGCCGAAGCCGCATGCGACTGCAGCCCGCACCCCCTCATAACTCCGCGTCCTGAACGCCACCTTTGGCCGCTGCCGGGCGATATCAAACAGCGTCAACAAATAGGCAGACGTCTGCGGTAAATCCAGAAGTACTAAGGGGAGTTGAGACAGTTCAGAAAGGCTAACTGCGGGCTGCTTCGCAAGGTCACTATCAATGTGCAGCAGGGCATGCGGCGGAATGTGCGCTAACACGGCTGCATCGTCGGGAAGTCCGGTGCCAAGGTCGTAGGTGACTATGGCATCCACCGCATTTGTTTCCAGCCACTTTAGAAGTTGTGGCTGCTCGCCCTCAAACAGTTGAACCTCGACCTCGCCTCGGCCTATATACATTCTGAGAAGTTCTGGCATGAAGAGCGCCCCGAAGGGTTCGAAACAACCGATTCGAAGAACCGCGGGTGCGCCATCGCTATGCCTGTCCATCGCGCGTTCGAATTCAACCTCAGCGGTCAGCAGATGCCGTGCAGCCGCCAAAAAGCGCTCGCCTGCGGGCGTCGTTTCCGCGCCGCGGGAGGGCCGCCGGTCGAAAAGCCGCGCTCCCATCCCGATCTCAGCTACATCCAGTGCCGACATTACCGATGATTGTGAGATCCTACATTGTCGTGCCGCAGCAGCGATGGAGCCAGTTTCAGCGATACTCGCAATGTATCGGATCTGGCGGAGGGTCATATTCAATGTCACACTCCATATATCAACGCACATCAAATAATGCATTTTATAGGCTTTTCTGTTCGCGGCATACTAGGGAAGCAAGCGGAGGAACCAGATTTGAGTAGCTCACTCAGTGCCCGCGGCATCTCGCCTCTGTCGTCTGAACTCAACAGGTTCGACGTGCAATCGCTGACTGCCGCCTATAGAAAAGGGCAGCTTTCGCCGGTAGAGTTAACCCAAGCAGCCCTCAACCGAGCAGCTGAAATCCAGGAGTTCCTAAATCCCTTCAGCTTCCTTGATTCTCAAAATGCTCTAAACCAAGCCCGTGTCGCTGAACGGCGCTGGAGGAAGGGACAGCAGCTCTCGCCAATAGACGGAATTCCTACTACGCTGAAAGACATTGTCCACGTAGAAGGATGGGCAGTGCGCTATGGGAGCACTGCGACAGATGCTGCTCCTGTTCAACAGGATGCTCCTTCAGTCGCTCGATTGCGCATGGCAGGTGCGATTTTCATCGGCCAGACGACCACGCCCGAATTTGGTTGGAAAGCGGTCACCGATAGTCCGGCATTCGGCGTCACCCGCAATCCATGGGATCCGGCGCGCACCCCCGGGGGCTCGTCCGGCGGAGCAGCGGTTGCCGCAGCCTGCGGGGCAGGTGTGCTTCATCTTGGCACCGACGGGGGGCTCAATAAGGATTCCCGCCTCTTTTACTGGGATCGTCGGCCACAAACCAAGCTACGGGCGAGTTGCAGCCTATCCCCTAAGTTCGTTTGGTACCGTCGCCCATATCGGTCCGATGACCCGCACGGTAGGCGATGCTGCGGCCATGCTGGACGTCATGTCCGGAAGAGACCCTCGAGACTGGACTCAATCGCCCTTTCCTATTCCCAGTTTAACGGTCGCCCCCTCGGGTGGAAAGGTAAGCGGATTGCTTACTGGAAAGTCCCGTGTGTGGGCAAAGTAGACGCTTCGGTGATCGCGTCAATCGAAAGCGTTCTAAAGGATCTTGAACAAGCAGGTGCAACGATAGTGGAGATCCGCCTGCCGAACCAGGAAGCTCTTCTCGAAATCTTTTATGCTCACTGGTATGTCGGAGCGGCAAACAGGCTGTCCCTGATCGACCCCACCAAATGGTCCGCTCTCGATCCCGGACTTCTCAATGCGGCGCGCATTGGCCAAGGCTATACCGGTGTGGAACACGTGGCTGCCGAAATGTCCCGCGCCAGATTTGGAACGAGTATGGACGCCCTGCTCGCCGAATTTGATTTCATCATATCGCCGGCAGTGCCGATCCTCCCCTTCGAGGCAGGCCACGATGTCCCGCCGGGAAGCGCTTTGCAGAGCTGGGTTGAATGGTCCTCATTCAGTTTTCCGATCAATCTTAGCCAGCAGCCTGCCTGCACAGTCCCGTGCGGGTTAACGGAAAGAGGACTGCCAATCGGTATGCAGATTATCGGGGCGCGTGGTGCAGACAGCGACGTCCTGAGCGCCGCTCTCTCCTACGAAGAGATGTACCCACACCGCTTCCTGAATTCGCCAAGGCTGGTAGGTGCCTGAATCGACATCGCCATTCCGCCAGCAGCGGTGTAAATGCTACTCATTAAGTAGCCGCCCAACCCACGAAAATGTGTTAATCGTTCGGGAGTTGCCTCCCAAAAAATGCCTTCAAATGTTCCCCTACCGACAATCATCGCCGCAAATAACAGGCTGCCCTCAACAATGAGAGGGCTCCGTTAGTCGGTAGAACGAGCAGCGCCTCTGTGCGACGGTAGCGGCCGGGGTCGCGGATGGCCTCTACAGGCAGGTCTCGTGGACCTCCACTGGCAATGCCCGCAGACTGTCTGCGGATCACCGAAGGCTCGGAGCGAGGAAAAGCGCTGGTCGAGCGGGTCCAAATGGCGGGGACGGCGCAACTGACCATCGGGAATGCGCTGAACAGCCACATGTACCACCAAGCCATCTTGCAGAACTTGGCGCACACAACTAAACGAAACTGGGGTTACAAAGCTTGAGCACTTTCGCGGAACACATGAAGGCACGCCTGACGCCATCATCCTCGCCTTGTTGAGGTGAAGGGGCATCAATCTGAGAACGGCCCAGCAGGCTGTTGAAGAAGTATCCCGTTTGGCTTTGAGGATGGCTTCGTCGCCGTTGTGATAGGCGAATGTGATCTCGATCGAGCCGTCGTCGAGCAGTTCGGCGGAGCCGTCGCCGGTGACTTCATTCATCTCCTCGCAGCCACCCCATGCGAAGAAGACCATCGAGGGACTGTAGCGGAGATCGAGGCCGGCTTGCAGGGCGCCAAAGGCGATTTCGCCGTGATTGTCGGCTCCAATGGTAATGGTTGCGGGTCCGCCGAGGTGTGAGCTTTCGGGAGGTTGTCCATTCGGACCGGACCGAGGAGACTGGAGTTACCAGGCTTCAGCATCCGTCGGAGGGTCCGAATGAACATCCACAAGAATGCCCGTCTCACACCGCTGCGTCGAGAGGAGATGGCGCTGTCGGTGATAGAAGGCGTCTTTTCCAAAGCCCATGCGGCGCGCGTCTATGGCGTGTTGGCCAAGATCGTGGCGCGCTGGGTCGAACGCTACAAGGCCGAAGGGCGGGCCGGCATGGTCGACCGTTCCTCGCGGCCCGCCCATATGCCACAGGCCACCGCTGCGTCGATCGCCGAGCGCATCGTGGCGCTGCGGCGGCAACGTTGGACCGGCAACCATATCGCCCATGAGGTCGGCGTCTCGCCCGCCACCGTCAGCCGGGTGCTCAAGCGTGCTGGATTGTCGCGGTTGAGCGACATCGAACCGGCCGAACCGGTCCGGCGCTACGAGCGCGAGCATCCCGGCGAGATGATCCATATCGACATCAAGAAGCTCGGCCGCTTCGGTCAAGTCGGCCATCGCATCACGGGCGATCCGCAAAAGGGCAAGTCGCGCGGCGCCGGCTGGGAGTTCGTCCATGTCTGCATCGACGATGCTTCCCGCATCGCTTTCTCGCGGATCCTGCCCGACGAGAAAAAAGCGCCATCGCCTTCCTCAAGGCGGCGGTGGCCTATTACGCCAGCCTCGGCGTCGAGATAGCGCGCGTCATGACCGATAACGGCTCCTGCTACAGATCGAGGGCCTTCGCCAATGCCTGCCGCGATCTCGGCCTCAAGCATGTCAGGACAAGGCCCTATACGCCCAAGACCAATGGGCAAGGCCGAGCGCTTCATCCAGACGGCGCTGCGCGAATGGGCCTACGCCTTTGCCTATCCGACATCAAATCACCGCGCCGCAGAACTGCCCGTCTGGCTGCATCGTTACAATTGGCACCGGCCCCACGGCAGCCTAAAGTCCAAAACGCCTATCAGTCGCCTGGCTCTAATCGAGGACAACCTGTTGAGGCTCCACACGACGGCGGTTTCAGAGCGTTATCGTGCTTCGACGCGAGCGGAGAAGGCGAGAATTTTGGATGAGTTCGTCGTCGTCACGGGCTTTCACCGCAAGCACGCGATGCGGCTGCTACGACGCGGTGAGGGGCCGTTTGCACGCCGGCGAGCGCGGCCGCGGATTTATGATGAAGCGGAACGCAATGCGCTCATATTGCTCTGGGAGGCGTCCGACCGCGTCTGCGGCAAGCGGCTGAAGGCGTTGCTGCCCATCCTTCTCGAGGCGATGGAACGGCACGGTCATTTTGACCTAGCGCCCGAAATCCGGGGCAAATTGCTGGCGATGAGCGCGGCCACGATCGATAGGACGCTGGGACCGATCCGAGAAGGCTTGGGACGTCCTCGACGACGGCCCGCAGCGCATGCCCTGCGACGGAGCATTCCCATTAGAGCGTCGGCGGATTGGGACGATCCAGCGCCAGGCTTCGTTGAGGCGGACCTCGTGGCCCATAGCGGCCCTTCGGCTCGCGGCAGCTTCATCCAAACCCTCGTGCTCACCGACATTGCGATCGGCTGGACGGAATGTGCGCCGCTGCTGGTTCGCGAACAGACGCTGTTGAGCACGGTGCTCACAGAATTGCGCGAAGGGCAGTTGCTTGCGGCCGTGGCGCTCGCTAAGGAGGCCGGGCGCTGCGAAACCCTGGCCATCTCCGCGCCCGGCCTCCTTAGCCCCAAGCCGGGAGCAAAATGGATGAGGCAACGCTCGAATCTCGAGGAACATCATTACGTGAGGCAATACGGCTTCTCTCCCAGATTGTCGCGCTACACGACCGCTTCTGGGCATGGAAATCCGCTTCGGCGTTGCGCCCGCCGCCTTGAGTTGGCGGCTCGCCCGAGCCGTCTTTCGGCTTGACGCTCTTCATCGACGCCCAGGCCTCGATCAGCGTCCCGTCGACCGAGAAGTGATCCGTCGACAGAAGCCTCCTGACCTTGGGCTGCGCCAGCACCGCCGCCAGGAACTTTGCGGCGATGTCGCCTTCCAGCAGCCGGTCGCGGTTCTTGGAGAACACCGAATGGTTCCACGCCGCCTCGTCGACACCGATGCCGACGAACCAGCGGAACAGAAGATCGTATTCCAGCCGTTCCATCAACAGCCGCTCCGAGCGGATTGAATAGAACGCCTGCAGCAGCATCGCCCGCAGCAGCTTCTCCGGCGGGATCGATGGCCGTCCGATCGGCGAATACAGCGCCGCGAACTCCCGCTCCAGCGCCGACAGCGCCTCGCTCACAATCAGCCGGATTGCGCGCAACGGATGATCACGCCGTACCCGCGCTCCAAGGTCCACGTAGCTGAACAGTTCGCCTGTCTGTTCGTCTTCGCCCCGCACGATTCACTCCCACCTCTTCGTGGTCAGAGTGAATCACGAACCTGGGTGCGCATTCCGCCAACTCGGGACAGCGATTCCGCTAAATACGGGACAGGCGTTCCGGTAATGTCGGGACAGCCTGGGGTCGCTGGTTCTCGATAGCCTCGTTGAGTTCAGGGTTGATTGATTTCGGTGTTTTCGGCGCCGGTCAAGAGGGGCCTCGTTTTTTGCTTTCGCAGACTGTCGCCTTGCAGGGCAATGCGGTGAGCATTGTGAACGATCCTGTCGAGAATGGCGTCGGCGACGGTGGGGTCATTGATCAGGTCATGCCATTTGTCCACGGTGGTCTGAGCGGCGATGATGGTTGAGCGGCGGCGATATCTCTCCTCGACGATTTCGAAGAGATGGAAGCGCTGCTGGTCCGAGAGGCTGTGGGAGCCAAAATCGTCGAGGATGAGCAAATGCACTCGGGTAAGTTTTTCGATGAGCCGGGGGAAGCGCCCGTCGAGGCGGGCGAGCGCCAGATCCTCGAACATGCGCGGTACGCGCACATAGAGAACGGAATGGTCGAGCCGGGCCGCCTGCCGTCCGAAGGCGCAGGCCAACCATGATTTTCCAGTTCCGGTCTGGCCGGTGAGGATCAAATTCTCCTGGGCCTTGAGCCAATGGCCTTGGGCGAGCGCCATGGTGTTGCGGCGGTCGAGGCCGCGCGCGGGCGCGAAGTCGATGTCTTCGATGCATGCTTCGGGGAAGCGCAGCTTGGCCGAGGCGAGCTTGTTCCTGACACGCTTGTCGGCCCGCATGGCGATCTCCCGGTCGAGCATCAGGCCGAGCCATTCGTCGCGGCTCAACTCATTGGCGCTGCTCTGTTCAGCTGCGGCCAGTTCGCGCCAGGCGGTAGCCATGCCAGGGAGCCCGAGGGCCTGCATTTGATCGAGGGTTGGGTTTGTCAGCATTCTTTCGTCCTTTGCTTCACTGATAGTAGGTGCGACCGCGGATATTGGCGTGGGCTGGTGTCGGCTTCGCCGGTTCGGCCTGCGATCCCATGCGATCGAGGCCGGCTTTGAGGATGGCGTTGACGGAGGAATAGGTGATCGCGTTGATGGTAAGCGCGCGCTCGCAAGCGGCGTCCAGGCGCGTGGGTCCATAGCGGGGCGATAGCGATAAGATGCCCATGGCCGAACGATAGCCCTGCTCGGGATGGGGCCTGTCGCGCATCATGCGTTCGACCAGGATCGCGGTGTTCGGGCCGATGACAGCCGCTCGGCCGATCAGGTTGGCGGGCGTGGTGTTGGCGTAGCGCTGATGCGCCTTGGGCATGTGAACGTCGATGGTGACATGGCCGCAGCGCTGCGATCGGCGAACATGGCAGGCGACGCGCTGGTGATCATGGAAGATCTCGATCACCCGGTGGGTGAGCCGGACCTCGACGGTGCGGCCGATCAGCTGATGGGGCACGGAATAGAAAGTC
The DNA here is from genome assembly GCF_053005525.2 of Mesorhizobium sp. ORM8.1. NCBI lineage: Bacteria > Pseudomonadati > Pseudomonadota > Alphaproteobacteria > Hyphomicrobiales > Phyllobacteriaceae > Mesorhizobium > Mesorhizobium sp. ORM8.1. The sequence goes on from NZ_CM132600.1 coordinate 2,486,685, forward strand.
TTGTCGACTTCGACATGATAATCAGGATGGACCTTGGCCGCTTTCCACTCGGCATATTCGAACGGCGTGGCCGGCAGAGGCGCGAGCGCCGCCTTCTCGAGCTCATCGAACAGTTCGCGCCGGCTATGGCCGACATGACGCATGGGCCGGTTGTTTAGTTCCTCGAGAAGCTCGGCGATCGCCGCATTGAGCTGGGCTAGCGAGAAGAATTGGCGGTTGCTGCGGCGCGACAATCAACGTAGAGCGCTTCTCTCCCAGATTGTCGCGCTACAGGTTGCGCAGTCGCGCCAGAATCCAGCGCTCGACGATGAGAACTGCGCCCTCGACCTTGCCTTTGTCGCGCGGCTTAGCTGGTCGGGTCGGCAGGATCGTGGTGTCGTAATGCTCGGCCATGGCCGCAAACGTCGCGTTCAAGGTCGGCTCGAACCACAGGGCCTTGACGACACCAGCCTTCAGATTGTCGCAGACGATCGCTTTGGTGACCCCACCAAAAAAGCTCAGGGCCTGCACCTGTCCTTCGATCCAATCCGGCAGCTTCTGGCTGAGGCTGGCATGGGCGAAGGTGAGATTGGAGGCTCCCAGCACCGCCACGAAGATCTGCGCCGGCGCAATGACGCCAGTGATCGGATCGATCACCGGCACCGTCTGCCCGGCATAGTCGGTCTGCATCACAGCGCCAGCCGCGTGCCGATGACGGAACACAGCGCTCGTACGCTGTTCGAAGAGGGCGAACCGGTCGCAGAACCAGCTGTAGCCATAGCCGTCGGGATGGGCAGCCCGATATTCATGCCACACCAGGGCCAGTGTCACCCCTTTGCGCTTGAGTTCCCGGGCGATCGCCGCCCAGTCCGGCTCACTCAGATCAAGGGGAGGACGGCCCGCGCGGCCGAAGAGCAGTCGTTCGAGCTTGGCGTCGTCGTCATAGCCGGGCAACAGCGGCCAGCCCGTTAAACCGGCCTCCCGCGCCCGAAGCAGATAGGTTGAAACCGAGGTCTTGCTGATCTTCAGCCGTTCGGCCACCTCACGCACTGAAAGGCCCTGGTCATGGGTCAGGCGTAGGATCGAGCGGATATCCCTCACTGTCGTTCGTCTCGCTTGCTTCCGTCTTGGCATCGGTCCTCTCAACACACGCGTGAGAGACCAAATTGCCAGAACGGCGCCGTCGAGAACCGGTCGCCAAATCCACCCCGCAAAACTGTCCGGGATTTAGTGGAATCACTGTCCGGGAATTACTGGAATTGCTGTCCCGACATTACTGGAATGCCTGTCCGGGAATTACCGGAACGCGCAACCTGGGACCGTCGCGAGCCCTTTTTCAACAGCCTGCTAGGACCTTCGAGTTCCTCAGGGGGCCAGAGGGCGTTGCCAGCCGGAGCAACCAAAGGGCCAACGCCCGGCACAGTAATCAACAACCGGGTTACACTTCACGATGACAACAGGTTTTTCGCGCAGCACCGTGAAGTGCTCGCGAAGTTCCTGACCGCGCCCTGTATGATGTCTCGCAGCTCCCGACTGTCATCGAAGGTCGCGGACCCGATCCGCGAATTTGCCGGCGAGGAAAGAACCGGAATTGGAGAAACGGGTTAGAACGCCCGTTTTGCGCTGTCGAGTGCGTGAAACTTCGCAACTCACGTGGATCATTGGTGAAGCGGCCCTTGCTTATGCTGCAGGATTGCGTCAGCGATCTTCTCAGCCACCATGATCGTAGGAATGTTCGTGTTCGCTCGGGGGCAGAATGGCATCACCGAAGCATCAGCGATCCTCAAGCCGGAAAGACCGCGCACGCGGCCCCACGAATCAGTCACGGCCCTAAGATCCGAAGTCGCGCCCATCCTGCAGGTCGATGTTGGATGAAAACTTGCGACGACGTTCTTACGGACGAATCGGTCCAACTGTTCTTCATCATTAGTGAGATCGGCAATGCTATGGCCATCTGTTATGACGCGCCTGATCAGCGCGCGGCGCAGGAACGGAGATCTGTCCATGATCCGCGCCAGAACAGAAGTGAGAACAAAATTTGTGCGATTGAGCCTGCTCACCCGCTTCGCTCGTGTGTTCCAAGCCGAGGGAAACAAGTTGAACGCTGCCGAGGACAGTGAATTTTGTTGCACCAAACGGGCGATGAAACGGAAGCCCTGCTTCAAACGCTCGACATCCCGCGTGTCGCTCAACCAGTTAAAATCCACTTTGGGCTCTACATTGTGAGAGCGATCCCTGAGGGTTATGGCTCCTGTAGAATAACTTCGATTTACCCATAAGGCCAATGTTCCGAGGCGCTGCCCAACCGGGTGCCACGTTGACCTAGCGAGAACAGACATTGCCATGTCCGTTGGGGGGCAACCATCATACCCAGACGAATAGCGGGCATGCATCTGAATATGCCCGTTGGCACTTGGCAACATGCAATGCTCCGGCCGTAGGTAGGCCGAAACGCAGATCGCCGGGTGTTCCTGCAGGTTCTGACCCACTCCCTTCAAATCTATTACAGCTGGAATACCGATCCTCGTCAATTCCTCGGCCGGTCCAATCCCAGAGCGCATCAGAATGGCAGGAGAGTGGATCGCTCCGGCACAGAGGATCACGGTCGAAGCGCGATGTAGCTGCCGCCCTAAAGTGTTCTCCGACTCGATGCCTGTGATTGCGTTTCCTGAAAGAATTAGCCGGACAACCGTCGTTTCCGACAAGATTGTCAAATTGGGCCGAGAGCGGACGCTTTCGGACAAATAGGCCATTGCGCAGGAAACACGATGATTGTTGCAATTGGTCAACGGGACGACGGAGTAGCCGTCACCGAACGCGGCGTTGAAGTCTGGCTTGAAATGAAGGCCCAAAGCGTCGCACGCTTCTGAGACCGCTCGGACAAAGCCAGACCAATCTGATTGCCGGACCCGTTTTATTGGCAGGGGGCCGTCTTTGCCGTGAAATTCGTCTTCGAAGTCTAAATCGCGTTCGAGCCGGCGGAAGTAGGGCAAAACGTCGTCCCAACCCCAGCCTTCGGCACCGATTGAGGCCCATTCATTATAGTCTTCCGGACCGCCGCGGTTTGCCACTTGGCCATTGATGCTGGATCCGCCGCCCATAACCCGAGCCTGCTCGTAATGAATGGGCTTGCGGCCATCGCGCATTGTCGTGGCGTAAAGCGACTGCCATTGGTAGCATGGATTAAGGTAAGCTCGGGTCGGATCGCCGTTTAGGATGTCGCTAGGAATGGCGTTCGGCGGGGTGTCTGGCCCAGCCTCGATGAGCAGCACGCGTTCTTTGCCAGCGGATAGCCTGTTCGCCATCACGCATCCAGATGAGCCCCCTCCGACGACGATGTAGTCGTAAAGCAATGCCCAAGCCCTCCTCACATACCTGAACTGTTCTCTGCAGCATGCTAATCCTGGACTCGCCGTCTGCATGCGCACCTAAGGGACGTGCATCGTTGAACACAGCTGGGCTGGGCGCCTGCCCCTGTCACCGAAGCCCCTGAGTTAATTGTCGCTGAACGGTTCCAAGCACGTCCTGATCTGTTTCTCGAAAAACGGGGCGACTACTGCAACTCTCGAGCGCGGCCCGCGCCATTTCCTGTTTCGACGGACTCCATATTGCGCAGCATCATTTCCGCGACATTCAAGGCGCGCCCTCCTTGCCTCGATGCCAGGCGAGCGTCGACGTCGGGATAGATAAAGAAGGGAAGGGAAATTCGGTCAGTCGGACCACTGTGCTCGACCTGGTGGGGGGTACTCTTGAAGCGGTCGTCGCTCAAGGCCTGAAACATGTCGCCCAAATTGACGACTAGACTGTCAGGCAGGCTCGGCACTGGAATCCAGCGCTCGTGGAACCACACCTGCAAGGAGAGCGTGGGGAGTTCTTCCTGCAGCAGCAGCGTGAAGAAGCCGCCATCGGTGTGCTTGCCGGCTACGCCGCCCGATGGATAACGGATCACGCGTTGCCCAAGCGTCGGTGGGCTGAAGTGTCGCTGGAACCATCCCTGTTCCATACCGATTAGGTTGGCGAGCGCCTCTCCGAGCTGCGGAACAACCCCGTTGACCATCTCAGCCTGCAAAGCAAGCAGGCTGCGCGCGAACCCGGGAGCCAAGGCGTCGTCCGGCAAGAGCGTGCATCCCGCAAAGGGACGCCGGTCGCTCTCATTCTCGATTCCAAGGTCAAATATTTCCTTGGGATCAGAGCCGGTCTGTGGATGCAGCACCTCACCGTGCAACGGACTATAGCCACGGGCGATCCTAGGGTAGACCTCCTGAAACCCGTGACCAAAACGTTCTTTGACCGAGTCTGGCAAAGCGAAAAAATCTCGGGAACTCTGGATTGATTGTGAGATTCTTTCTTTTGGGATGCCGTGCTCGATGAGATAGAAGAATCCGTACTCCTGGCATGCCGTGCAGAGTCGCGTGCGCTCTTCAATTCGAGTTGCGTCATCTGCCAATTTCGCCAGGGATATTTGCGGAAGGGTGGTCATAGCATTCATCCTATTCTTTCGGCATTGCGGACATCTAAGTGGCGCCCCCACCGTCTTCAATCACAGCAGATACGCGGCCTTGCTTGCCAGTAACTTCGCCGTGGGCACCTTCCGTTTTCTTCTGCCAGACCCGAAGCATAACAATTCCAAATACCAGTTGTGTGAAATAATTATGAAATTGTCAGGGCAACCCCAAAACGTTCTGATTCTCAGCACGCGGCTTGCAGGTGTGTCGGCTCCACGAGCACCCCACCAACAGCGATAGGTATCAGGCGGTTGATTGTAGGGTATAGTTGTCTAAGAACACGAGAGTTCCGTCGTGGAAATGAGGAGGTCAAAGCTTGCACTGCCTCAGGAAAATTTGAGCTTTGAAATAGCATTCTGTCAGTTGGTGCGGGTCGGGTCTAGTGCGTGGCGTTGTGATCTGCATCGGCTGCGTTCCCGATTTGCGGTTCTTAGCAAGGTTGAGGAGGGGAGAAAACAATCCCACAAAATCCATTCGGAATTTCGGACGCGCCTCCTTTAGTCAGGCCGACGGTCCACATCCTGCTGCAAGCTGTCGAGGTCGGCGCAATGACAACAATGATACGCCTGGTGATCAACTACCCGAGCTCGGATCTTCCTATGGAAGTGTCGAAGCACCTGCGGATTGCGCTGAGAACCGTGGTACTCGTACTTTGTCCCACCAGTTTGCCGTGTGAGCGACTTGCTTAGTCCTCGGCGACTGCAGCCTTATTTGGCGTTCGACTTCTTGTATGACAACTTCGGTTGAAAGCTGCTTGTTGGAGAGCTTGGCCGACCCCAATCTGAGACACATCCGAGGGAGCTTTTTTATGTTAGTCATTAAAGGGCCGCAGGTATTCCCGCGTTCGGAATATCTACGTAGAATTGCCGCAGTTAAAGCGATGATGGCTGCCCGTGATCTCGCCGCGGTTGTGATTACTGACGACGCACACATTACTTACCTATCGGGATCAGTCGCTCACTCCTATGACACGCGAGCCCTTGTCGTCATCGCCTCACGGGAAGAGCCTATCTTCATCTTGCGTTGGATGGACGTTGGCGCAGCCGTGCAGGAAACCTTCATGGGACGCGAGAGCGTCTTGGGCTACCCAGAAGAGTTGATGGGCGATTCCGATGTCAATGGTCACGACGCGGTGATTGACTTTATGTTCGATCAGGGGCTTGGGCAGAGCAGGATAGGAATCGAGCTGTGCAATTTGAGGGCTGACTCGGCTGGAAAGTACATGCGCAGGCTAAGACACGCGAATATTAGAGATTTCTCGAACGTGGTAACCCGGATACGCACACTCAAATCCGATCTCGAGATTATCATCATGCGCGAAGCGGCTGCGATTTCGGATGCTGGTGTGTTCAGGGCTGCTGAAGTCATGCGCCCCGGCATGCGGGAGGCAGACGCAATCGCCGAAATTGTAGGGACGTTAGCTCGCGGAGCCAATGGTAAGCCCGGAACTTGGATCGCAACGCCTTTTCTCTGTGCCACCTCGCGGATCGGAAACCCTCATACGGCCTGGAGCGAAGACACTCTTCGGAAGAATTCGCAAATCAATCTGGAGATCGCTGGTGTCCGGCATGACTACCACGCTCCGATCGGCCGCACGTACATCATTGGCAAACCTTCTGACCGATTGTTGCGCATTCATCAAGCGCAGCTCGCCGGCCTTGAGGCGGGGCTGAGTGTAATCCGAGCCGGCGCCGTTAGCGGCGAAGTGGCCAAAATTATTCACACTACGACGGAGAAGCACGGATTCCCAAAACGCTCGCGCGCCGGATATTCCATCGGAATAAACTGGATGGAGACGACGACCAGCCTCAAGTTGGGAGGTACGACAGTTCTCGAGCCGAACATGACTTTCCATTTGCATCTTGGCTCCTGGGTTGATGAAGGTTTCGGATACGTCCTTAGCGAGAGCATTCGCGTCACCGAACACGGAGTCGAGGTACTCACAAAAGCGCCGCGCCAACTCTTCGAACTCGGCTGACTTCCAAATGGCATCCGGCGGCTGTTCTCAGGTATAGCCCACGCACTGGGCGAAGGCGCTTGAGCGCGCATCGTGCTCAGGCCGAGCCACGCGCTGCAGGCAACGGCGGTGCCGGCGCTGTGTGCGGTTCCGGCAGCTCCGGCCGAAGCACTATTCAGAGGACCGTAGGCCAGTCAGTCTTCTCAAGAGGCGATGCATGACCTTCCTCAATGATCAAGTAAGAAGAGCACGACTGGCGAGCCGCTCCACGCCATCAGCGCCTCGGGCGCACGTGTAAGCTCAAGATGCTTGAGAGATTTCTCGCAACATTCAACCATTTGGACTGCCCCTGGTGCGATAGACAGGCCCCGCCTATCCTGAGACGGCACAGCCAAAAAAGCCGGTGCATGGGCTGGCCGGAGTTCGAACTTGACGGCGCGCTTCCCCCTGCCAACTCCGCGCATCACTCGAACTTGGGCGCAAGCACGGATATGGCGCGGGTTACCCTCGGGAAGAGCCGGGTGCGGGAAATCCGCCCGCCCGGATCTGGGAGGGCGAAAGCCGAATGGCTGAGCTACTCGACCACGATCCTCATCTCGGCCAACTCAGGTGCTTCCGTTCTCAAGATTGCTTAACAGCCACAATCCTTCGATACAAAACCTGCCCTGCAAACACCCGCCAAATGCCGCGTCAGCGGATGCAGGAGTCGGGAAATGGTGCAATTGACCAGCTAAATGAGTCGGCGGCACCCTGAAGTATCCTCGCGGTTTGGGCATGGGTGGACGAGGCGCAAATGATATGTCCGATCGCGTCTCGGTAATCGCCTTTCCTGACGATCGCAGTCTTGCTTTCGAGGTATTTTTTGAACTCGACCACTGCACCGGATGCAGCGGCCGCACGGCTTGCCTCATCGGTATCCGCATCCGTCCAATCGAGTATTCCATCACGATCAGGAACTAAGTAACGCATAGCAGCAATGTGCGACTTCCGCTTGCTTATGTCCCATTCCATGCCGATGACAAGTTTGACATGCTCGGTAATCGGATCCATGCCGAAAGCTAGTTGGACCAATTGAGGATCGGGCGCGCCAGAAATACGCGGATTGGCTTCAATGACCACTGGGCCACTCTTCGTCCATCGGAACCCGATGTTCGTTGGGCCCCAACCGAGGCCGAGAGCACGCAAACTTCTCAGTGAAACGTCGGCAATACGCTCATGCTGATCATTGGTCAGCTGGGCCGGCAAAGTCTCCTCACGCCACACGAAGTGTGGTGGAGGCAAAAACTCGCCAGCCGCAATCGCAATAACGTTATACCCCATTATGTCAGCCACGTAATACGGACCCTCTGCGAATTCTTCAACCAATATCCTCGGCGAAGAATGCTTCCCACGCAAAAGGTGGGCCGCGTGTTCGGCTAGCTCATAGAAGTTCCGGCAAAGTCGGACACCGATGCTGCCGCAACCTACGGTTGGCTTAACAATCACCGGTAGACCGATCTCAGCAGCGGCGTTTTCTACATCCGTCGCGTTCGCTGCCAGTCGATACGCAGGCATTGGAACGCCGGCTTTCCCGAGCAGTTGACGTTGAACGAATTTGTCGCAGCACCGTTCAACCGCTGCTGGGTTCGGACCCGGTAGATCGAAGTACTGGCAGAGCTTGCCAACGGTCGCATAGACCAACTCGTCGTCGCCCACAAAGCCGGTAATGCCAGCAATATGATAGCCCGCACGAATCCGACAACATTCGCGTATGAGCGCATCGATATTATCCGTGTCAACAGTGATTACCTCAGCTCCGTCAAATGCAAGATAGTCGTATCTAGCAGGATCGGCTGACAGGGTAATCGGATGAAGGCCAAGGCGCTGGGCCGCTTGAAGATATAGCGGTCCGTTACCAGTATCTCCTTCGATTAGGATGAGCGCTCTTCTTGCCATCGGTGCAACCTCCCAAGTTTTCTGGTCTGTGATCGGAGTGTAACAGGCAACAGCTTTTTTGTCGTGCCTGATGGTCGACTTGCGATGAAGGTACCATCGTCGAGCGATTTCAGTTGTGAAGATGTTGTGAATTTTATGGATGGTCGGTTAAATCGGCAGTGTAGTGCTCATCCCGTTCGCTTGAACCGTCTATCGGGCTCACGGTGCTGTGGCTCCTCGGATATGTCGCCAAACGAGTGGGCGGGGCCCCCAAAGGGAGCAATCTTGTTTCGGTAATCCCTTTCACCGTCGGCTTGCCGATGCCCGAAAGGCCCACCGCATGAAGGCAGCACCGCATCAGCTTGCTCCTCCCGTCGGGGATGTCACAAGCCTTCGCTCAAAGAGCTTCGCGGAAAGCGAGCACCCGTTCGATCGTCGCGGTGTGCTAGGTAACGAAGGCTGCGAATTGGAACTCCCGCATGGACTCGTGCCCTTCATCGGGAACCCACACGGAGGTCAGCTCGCCGGCGCAATAGCCGGGCAAGGGAATGGCGCCTCGGCGGTTCATCTTCACCAAATGGTGGCGCAACCACGGTGCGCTCGTGCCCGAGCGACCGGATCAGGCGATAAAGGCCATACCCGGTTGGGCCAACCTCGTAGCAGAAATGCACGTGATCAAATCGGCTGGCGATCCGGCCTATAACCCGCCGCAAGCTGGTGGCCGACGCGTCGACCTCACCGAAGAACCGAATCTCTAATTCCCGGCGTGCCTCCGCTATCGCAATAGCGTTCTTCAGCTTCGAAACATCGTACGCCTCCGGCGAAGGCCGCCTTGCGGGAGGATGGCACGGTAGCGAGGCTGCGCTCTTAAGGTCGTCCTTACGAGCGTAGTTAGCAGCACAGCATGAGCCATGTGACGTTATTGACCGGGCCGGAGCGGCGGCGCCGTTGGAGTGAAGAAGATCGGTGCCGGATACTGGCCGCGGCATTCGCGCCCGGTGCCACAGTGGCGGCGGTGGCGCGTCAGTAAGATGTCGCGACCAGCCTGATCTATAAGTGGCGCCGCACGGTCAGAGCCCGCGAGACGGGCTTTGCCGAAGTTGTCGTGGTTCCCGATAAGCCCGTCGCCGCTTCGGTGCCGGCGGCGCCACCAGCGGTGATCGAGCTGGAGATCGCCGGCAAGGTGCGGCTGCGGATTCCGCTGACCACGCCGCCGACACTGGCGGCTGCGATGGTGAAGGCGCTGGGCGTTTCATGATCCCGGTTCCGAGCCAGGTGCGGATCTGGTTGGCGGTCGGCCGGACCGATATGCGTCGCGGAATGCAAGGGCTCGCTCTGCAGGTTCAGGAGACGTTGGGCCGGGATCCGCATTTATGTGTCGGGCGAGATTATGTGGCGGAGCCGCCCTGACCCCTTTCGGGCCGGCCAAACCCAGCTTGCCTCCGCCACATAATATTCAGATGGAGTTCAGCAGTTGGAGAACGGCATCGGTGGGCCGGAAGCGCGCCCCGTAATTGCCCTCGATGCCCGCCTTCTCGAGTCCATTGCGCATCATCTCGACATCCGCTGTGGCATAGCGGTGGGTCGTGGCGACCTGTGCGTGCCCGAGCCAGGCTTGGATCGTCAAAAGGTCCACGCCGGACTGAAGAAGCTTCATGGCGAGGGAGTGCCGGAAGATGTGCGGCGATATGGGCTTGTCGGCCAAGGCCGATTTGGTAGGCACGGCCTCGGTGGCCGCACGCCGCACGATATGGGTCGCTCCGAAACGAGTCAGACGCTCGTTGCGGGCGCCGACGAATATCGGTCGCGGCTCGTGATGGGCGATCCCGCGCTCGCTCAACAAGGATGTCAGCGCCCGCGCCAGGTCCTTAGCAATGGGGACGACGCGGTCTCTGCGCCCTCTGCCGCGCAGCAGCACTTGTGGGTGCGGCCGCTCCAACTGAAGGTCGTTTGCGTTGACGCCGGTGGCTTCGGAGACCCGGGCGCCGGTCCGTGCCAAGAAGAGCAGAAAGGCTCGGTCGCGCCGACCACGGGGCGTCTTTGGATCGGGCGCCGCGATGAGGGTGTCCACTTCGGCCTTGGTGAGGTGGTACGTCACCTCAATGTGCGTCCGTTTAATGGGAATCGTCAGCACGCGTTGGGCGACGCCGAAGGACGCCGGGTCGGCGGCAGCGACGTGGTGGAAGAAAGATCGGATCGCGGCCAAGCGGGCGTTGCGCGTGGTGACGGAATTGTTCCGCTTCTCCTCGAGTTCGTCGAGAAAAGCGAGAACGAGGTCTCGATCAAGCTCTTCGAGCGCCAAGGCGGCGGGCTTCTTCCGCAATCGGGCGGCGGCAAAGAGGATCAGCATGCGCAAGGCGTCCCGATAGCTGGCCACGGTCGCGGGAGTCGCGTTCCGCTGCTTGGTCAGGCGCCGGCGGAAATACGACTCCAGGAGCGGCGCTAGGAGCAGGTCTTCGCTCATGCTGCGCCTCCATCGAGGGCGGCACGCTCAGCCGCGATGGCGAGGAGTTCCGCCGAGCCCGTGAGGTAGTAGGCCGTGTCGCTGTAACTGGCGTGGCCGAGATATGTGGCGAGCAAAGGCAATAGCGCCTGAACGTCTAAGCGCTGTTGGTGCCAGAGGCTGAGGCGGGTCACGGCAAATCGGTGCCTGAGATCGTGCGGCCTTAACGGCTTACCGCGATCAAAGTCGGCGAGTTTACGGACCTCGGCAAAGCCGTTTTGCAGGCCGGTCGCCGAGAGGCGATTGCCCCGGGAACTGAGGAAGAAGCCCTGATCCTTGGGTATGGGGAAAGCGGCGTCGCGCTCACGGGCATAGCACCCAAGGGCAGCCTGGGTTGTCGTGTGAACTGGAACGAGACGATCCTTGCGGAACTTTGTCTTCCGAACGAGGAGAACCCCGTTGGTGAGATCAACGTCGGATCGATCAAGCCCGACTACTTCGCCCGATCGCAGCCCCGAACTCGCCAACAATCCGATCAGCGTCGCCATCGTCCGCCCTCGCAGAGGAATGCTAGGCGAAATGCGGGCGCATGCGTCGATGAGTGATGCCAACTCGGCCTCGCTGAGAATACGCGGAGGCGGGATCGCTCTGGATCTGGGGAAAGCCCTGCGCTCCAAGACTTCGGTTCGCGCGTCGTAGACGGCGAGATACTCGTAAAACCGGCGGAGCACGCCGTGACGAGTGACGCGGCTGTTGGCGGCGCCGCTGAACGACAGCGCGAAATCCAGCGCCAACGTTCGAGTGGCGGGCCCATCGAACTGAGCGCGCTCAACGTACCTCACGAAGGCCCGCAACGTGCCGGCTTGCTTGCTGAAGGCATAGCCGAGGGAGTGGCGTAGCTCGATGTAACACTCGGCCTTCTCGCGGAGGAATCGGGCAAAGGCGGTCATGCCACGCCTCCCGGAAAGGGGAGTGCGACCTCGGCAAGTTGCGAGGTCGCGACCTTTACGTACAGCGCCGTTGTATTGATGCTGCGGTGTCCCAGGAGATCGGCGACCTCGTTGATCAGCCTTCGCTGCTTGACGAGCTGGGTGGCGAGACTGTGGCGCAGGAGATGCGCACCTGCGACCTGCCCGAGTTCAACCCCGCCATGTCGCAACCGCTTCCGCACGATCCTCGAAACAGGCGACGCGCATTTGAACGGTGCCACGGGCGGCGTGAAGGACAGGAACAGATACGGACTATCCACTTTCGGTCGAGCGCGCAGGACGTAGTCGGCGAGCGCAGCGCCAGTCTCCTCGAGCAGCGGCGCCACCCGATCCCGCTTGCCCTTGGTGCGCCGGACAGAAACCTCGCCAGCACGCCAGTCGATATCCTGCAGCTGAATGGCGCGTAGCTCACCGTTGCGAATGCCCGTGGTGGCGAGTAGCAGCAGGACGGCTCGATCGCGGATGTCGACCGGCGTCGTTGCACCGATCGCATCGATTGCCCGCCGAACGTCATCCCATGCAAGGCGCGGCGGCAAATGCGCCAAACGCCAATGAGGCGTCCTTGGGACGACGCGGTCGAGATCCTGATCATGGTGGCCAGCCCAACATAAAAACTGAAGAAATGTTCGGATGTGAGAAGTCGCTGCCGTGCGGGTGCCGGTGGTCGCCGATAGCGACAGCCGATGCTCGACAGCAGCGAGTACGTGCTCAGCCGTCAACGCCTCGAGGTCTTGACCGGGATGGTGATGGCGGAACCAATCCAGAAAGCGGCGGCCTCCCAGAAGAACGCCTTCGCGGGTCTTCGGCTCAAGTCCTCGCACCTTGCGCAAATAGTCGGAAAATGAGGCCAGAAGCGGAGTATCCGGATCATCATCTACCTTGGGAGGGGAAGCAATGAAGCGCTCCGGAGCCACTCGCCGTGCATGTCCCAGCGCCGATGCTGCCCCAATGCGTGGAGAATCCGTAGTAAACGTGCATAAATAGCTGTCGACGACATCTTGATGGATCGGCATCCGACCACAGCGCGTTGCGGCAAACTGGCTAAAGCGCGCAATCCGGCTCAGGTAAATCTTGGCGGACGCTCGCTTATAACCGAGGGTGAAAAAATGCTCCGCGAGGCGATCCATCTCGCCACCGAGTGCACCGCTACGCAGGCGCTTGAGCACCCCACAATAGGAAAAATAGAACTCGAGCATTCTGCCCCTCCGGCGTTGTGGCACAGGGGAATCCCGCGCCATGAGAGAGGCATGAAATATTATGTGGCGGAGGCAAGCTGGGTTTGGCCGGCCCGAAAGGGGTCAGGGCGGCTCCGCCACATAATCTCGCCCGACACATAAGAACGGTTATGTGGCGCGCCACATAACCGCATGCCGGCGATCTTTATGTCTTCCGCGGCCGCAGCGGCAATCTGATCAAGATTATCTGGCATGATGGGCTCGGCATGTCGCTGTATGCAAAACGGCTCGAGAAGGGCCGGTTTTTATGGCCGTCGCCGGCCGACGGCACGGTTTCGATATCACCGGCGCAGCTTGCCTACTTGCTCGACGGGATCGATTGGCGCAACCCGCGCCACACGTTCCGACCGCAGCGCGCGGGCTGAGTTTTTCTTTGAGTTTGCGCCATTTTCCGCGAGTCAGCGGACTCGTTTTATGATTCACTCCAGGGCATGGTTGCCACCGCCCAGGATGCTGTTCCCGACGATATTGGCGCGGTGAGAGCGGCGCTGAGCGCGGCGCTGGCCAGAGCCGAAGATGAGGCCGGAAGCTGCAGCGGGCGCTCCATGGTCAGAGTTCTGAACGCTCAGCCCGCCTGCACGACCAGATGGAGCTCACCTTCGAGGAACTCGAGAGCACCGCGACGGAAGACGAGATCGCCGCCGAGCAGGCCGCGGCCCGGACCACCGAGGTGGCGCCTTATGCGCGCAAGCGACCTACGCGGCAGCCATTTCCCGAGCATCTGCCGCGCGAACGCATGGTCGAGCCGGCGCCGACCGCTTGTCACTGCTGCGGCGGTCATCGGCTGCGCAAGTTGGGTGAGGATATCACCGAGACGCTGGAGGTGGTGCCGCGGCAATGGAAGGTGATCCAGCACGTGCGGGAGAAGTTCACCTGCCGCGACTGCGAGGCGATCAGCCAGGCTCCGGCGCCGTTCCACGCCACCTCGCGCGGCTGGGCCGGTCCCGGCCTGCTGGCGATGATCCTGTTCGAGAAGTTCGGCCAGCATCAGCCGCTCAATCGCCAAGCTGAACGCTATGCCCGCGAAGGCGTGCCGCTCAGCCTGTCGACGCTCGCCGACCAGGTCGGCGCCGGCGCCGCGGCGCTGATACCGCTGTTCAAGCGGCTCGAAGCCCATGTGCTGTCCGCTTCACGTCTGCACGGCGACGATACGACCGTTCCGGTCCTGGCCAAGGGCAAGACCGACACCGGCCGATTATGGATCTATGTGCGCGATGACCGACCGTTCGGCGGCGCCGATCCGCCGGCGGCGGTGTTCTACTATTCCCGCGATCGCCGAGGCGAACATCCCGCGGCGCATCTCGCCGGCTGGAGCGGCATTCTGCAGGCCGATGCCTATGGCGGTTATGGCGATCTCTATGCGACGGGTCGTCAGCCGGCGCCTGTTATGGAAGCCAGCTGCTGGGCTCACAGCCGGCGCAAAGTGTTCGAGCTGGCCGATATCGAAGCGGCGGCGCGCAAGAAGGCGCGCAGCGAGAAACCCAACCTGGTCTATCCGCTGGCGGTTGAAGCCGTGAAGCGCATCGATGCCCTGTTCGATATCGAGCGCGCGATCAACGGCCTGTCGCCGGCCCAACGCCACGCCGTGCGCCAGGAGCGGAGCGCGCGCTTAGTCACCGAGCTTGAGCGCTGGATGATCGAGACGCGCGACAAGCTTTCGCGCGGACACGATCTGAGCAAGGCCTTCAACTACATGCTGCGCCGCTGGTCATCCTTCACCCGCTTCCTCGCTGATGGGCGGATCTGCCTGTCGAACAATGCAGCCGAGCGAGCCCTGCGCGGCATCGCGATGCGTGAGTCATTATGCACTCCCTCGTCAAGTATCTGTAAACATTGGAATCGTGTCCACGTCGGCAACGCGACACGGGCGACCTTTTCGGGCCACCGCCGTTTTGATCGACCCCGATGCCAAGTCGTCGGCACGGATTTGATAGGGTGCGCCAGGAACAACCTGTGCAGCAGGAAGAACGCCGGTTTTGATAAGGCGCCGTATCGCGTGATTTGTGACGCCTAAAGCCTTTGCTGCTTCGGTCATCGTGAGCCATTCACCGTCTTTTTCAGCGGATCGATAGGCATGGATTCCACGCACGCGCCGAACAGAAGAGACGCGGTGCGCCGTCCACGTTTTTCCTTGTCCAGTGGGTAATCCCATTCGATTGAGCGAGGCGGCGATATGCTCGTCAGACCAGCGACCGGCCATGCTGCGCATCACCGCCAAAGCGTCTTCGGTCGTCGCGCAACCGTGCTCGCCAGCTCGAGGCTTGCGAACCCGCAGTTCTGAGTGCTGGCCGCCCCGCCAATGGATCATGAGCACGACGTCCCGTACCGCGTCGTCGACATCGACGATGATGTCGGCGATCAAGGTTCGTAGCAGCTGCTGGCGCGCACGCATCGTCACGTCAGGTCCATTCCAGGCTGCTGACAGGTTTTCTGCCATATTGGCGAAGGCACTGCGATCGACCTCAATGGCCGGTGGCCTGCCAGTAGGCTGGCGGGTTTCAAGATCCCGCAAGCGGCGCAGCGTCGTCTCCCAGTTTTTCTCCAGCTGTGCAGCTATCAAGCGATTGTCGGGATCACAGGCGGCGTAGCGGCGCTCAGCAAGATTGGCCTCGTAACGGGCCTGCTGAAGTTCCAGATCGAGGATCTGGCGTTGATCATCTTGTCGTTCCCGGTGCATCCGCTCCGCCTCGAACGCGGCCTCGATCGCCAAGGGTTCTATCGCTCGCAACAGCTCACGCGCAACAGCCGCGTCAACCCGTGGGCCGCCGAAGGTCATGCACCTGGGCAAGCCCATCATCAGGTTTGGCTTGTCGCAGCGATAGACCGGTCGACTTTGCGGATTTCCGGTATAGGCAACGCTCAGTCGCCGCCCGCACCGTGCACACGTCATGATGCCTGACAGCAGCGCTTTCCCGCCGCGGCCCGATTTTACGCCGCCGGCGCGACCGTAGTTGTTGAGTGCTAGCTGCTTCTGGTTTCGCTCGTACTCATCCCAGCTGATATAACCCTCGTGATGACCCTTGATCATCACCTCCCAGGTTCCGACAGGCTTGCCATGCCCGTAGCTTCGCCGCGCTCGTCCGTCGACAATGGAGGTTCGCTTTTCGCTTTTACCGTAGACGTAAACACCTGCGTAAAATGGGTTTTTGAGAACGGCGATGACATTGCGATAACGGATCGGCAGCCAGACGAAGCTGGTCATGCGGCCCTCATCAGAAGGTCGAGGGAAGTGGATTTGATCTGCCGTTATCGACAACAACACCTGGCGCGCACTGCCGAGTTCACGGAAGCGCGCGAAGATGAGCCGGATTACCTCCTGCAGCCGTATATCTGGGTCGAGCCCAAGCCCAGCTTCGCGATGCCAGATGTACCCGAACGGTACCGACAGGCGCAGCTCCCCCCGGCGCGCCTTCGACCTGGCGGCCTCGAGCATCCGTGCCTTCAGCACGCCCAGTTCGAACTCGCTGATGCTTCCCTTCATGCCCAAGAGCAGACGATCATTAGGCAGGCAGGGGTTGTAGATGCCATCGTGGTCGATGACGCGGGCTTCGACAAGTCCACACAACTCGAGCAGATGATGCCAGTCCCGCCCATTGCGTGCGAGCCTCGATGCGTCCAGGCACAATACGGCGCCGATCTTGCCCGCGCACAACCATGCAACCAGCCGATCGAAGCCGGGGCGCGCCACTGTTCCGCTTGCTGATCGGCCGAGATCGTCGTCGATGACTTCGATATCGGCGAAGCCGCGCTGTCGCGCAATGTCGACCAGATCATATTGCCGTCGCTGGCTCTCCAGGTTGGTCATGACCTGGGACTGCGTCGACTGGCGTACATAGACGACGGCCTTGCGCTTCAAGAGCGCAGTTGGGATCAGATCAGTGCTGGTCATCATCGAGCTCCTCGACGATCAGACCGGCGGCCTGCATGAGGATTTGAGCGAGCGTCAGCAAGGCCTTCGCCCGCTCCACTTCGTTCATTCCCTCCAGCCTGTGGGGTTCGAATATCAGGCTCATCTGCCTGCCCGAGGTCGGTGCAGGCACGTTGTGCTGTTTCATCGACTTTCTCCCGTGCGATTCCATTCTCGCTTGGGAAGTTTGTGGAAACAGCGACCGGCATGACCAGCCTCTTCAGATCAGACAAGGCCGTGAGATCAACCTGTGGCGGGCCAAATGTCATGCCCGCGCAAGCGGCCGAATCCACCATCCAGCCTGGAATCGATACGACAATGCCCGATGGGTATTGCACCTTGAGAAACTGGCCAGTTACCCGCTGCTCCACACGCCGCACGCTGACCTTTCGGCCAAAATATGGATGACAGCGATAATGAACTTCCACTTCGTCCCCGACATGGGCACAATGAACGGGTGATGGCTCTCGGCAGAAAGTCCTGGCTGTTCTGCGGTTCCGATCGCGGCGGACAGCGCGCTGCCGTTCTCTACAGCCTGATCGTCAGCGCCAAGATGAACGATATCGACCCGCAGGCCTGGCTCGCCGACGTCCTCGCCCGACTGCCCGCCTATCCGGCCCATCAAATCGATGATCTGCTGCCATGGAATTGGAGGTCCGCAAAACTGCGGACCCAACCAGCGGCGGCCTGATCATGCAGCGCAATAAGGTGCATCACGTCTACACCGTCGAACGTGTCGCCAGCGCACTCGGCGTCAGCGAAGCGCTCATCCAGGACCTGACCCTGGGTCTCGAGCCCGAGGACGGCGTCATCTGGGTGTACGGGGCCAACGATGACGACGGGATCTTGGCCTTCACCGATGAAGGCTTCGAGGAGCTCAAACTCCTCCTCGAAGAATGTCATCGCGTCTCCCCACCGAAAGCTTGACCCCAGCAATCCGGTGCTCAGGTCCTCATGGCCACCAGATACGTATGTCTGCGGTCTTCACCGGATGGGTACGAAACATCTAAACATCGCCTCCGACATATGCTTCTCCATAATCCGCCACGGCTCGTCCTCCTGTGGCGAGGATCGGCTCGGCCCGCCCGAGGACGCAGCGTCTATCTGCCCCTACTCACTCAGCGACTAGTTCCGACATGAGGAGGGACACATCTGGCAATTGGTCCAACTGCTGGATCATCGCAAGCGCTCGAGTTGTGCGGTCGGGGCTGAGCACTCCTTTCGCACAGTCCTCGAATTTGGACACAAACTCAGATTTCGCCATGGGATTATCTGGATGACCTCGCATGTGATGTACGGTTTTCTGCACGACGCGTCCATCTTGGAGAGTGATCTCAACGCGTGCGGCGGCACAGGCGCTTCTCGGATCTTGATTGGTTAGGGCAGGATCGTAGTCAAGCCTTGAGATGCTGATCAGCCGCTGGATGACCGGATCCCTGACCACTTCTTGCGCGAATTCAGCTAAAGAAACGCGCCCGTGCACCAAAGCGACCGCAGCACAAAATTCCATGCTGAACTTGCCCTCCAAAGGGGCCTTGGGAGCACTGTAGCTTAGGTCGCCACCGACGCCTGGAGCGAGCACACAACGAACTTGGTGAATGTGTTCGGGTCGGATTTCGTAGTTGGCGCGCAGGTCGAGAATGGCATCAATGGCCGAATGAGTATCCAAGCACGAAGGATACTTCTTGAAGATAATACCCGGCTGTCGGACATCAAGCGGGTTGCC
Organism: Mesorhizobium sp. ORM8.1; assembly: GCF_053005525.2. Lineage (NCBI taxonomy): Bacteria > Pseudomonadati > Pseudomonadota > Alphaproteobacteria > Hyphomicrobiales > Phyllobacteriaceae > Mesorhizobium > Mesorhizobium sp. ORM8.1. The sequence continues at coordinate 2,505,340 of NZ_CM132600.1, forward strand.
TAGAAGTGAAGCCAAGTCTTTCGAATGCAACAGCTTTGACACGAAGGTGTTAAAAAACCCTGTTGTGCCGGCAAGCGCGTCCGGGCTTGCGGTGGCTCCTGCGGCAGCTAAAAGCGAAGCCTCTAACCCATCCCTTGCTGCGAAACCACAGTGCATCGGCTTTACCATGGTCCCAATATTCACGCGTATACCAGCAGCACGGGAAGCGGCGATTCCAATAGCGGCAGCTGTGCGTTCGGGGTCAAGGCCCAGAATCTTCGAGGCGCCGGCAGCAGCGCCAAAAACCCCGAGAGCAGAGGTTGCGTGCCAACCTGCCAGGTAAAGTTCATAGCCCGAAGCGCGGCCCAGTTTTGCCATCACTTCGATAGCGGCGGCGTATGCGAGAAGGATATCTTGGCCTGAACTTCGTACAAGTTCGCCGGCTGCTAAAATCGCAGGAAGCGCGGGCGCTGAAGGGTGGCCACACATCGGTTCGCTGAAGTCGTCAAAATCGCAAGCGTGCGCCATGACGCCGTTGGCGAGCGCTGCACCCAGCGCTGAACTTTGAACCGAATGGCCGAGAACTGTCGCTTTGTTGCCGCTGTACTGAGATAGGAGCTTCTCGACAACGATCTTCGTTACAGGCTCCCGCGCACCCGCAATGGCGCCACCGAGACAATCCATTACTGCCAACTTGAGAGTGCTGACGTCTGCGGACGACAAGGCTCCAAAGTCGAGCTCGCTGACGAAGAGCCCAAAGTCGTGTGAAGTCGACCCGACGGCGGGCTTTGACTGAGCTGAGCACATGAAACCGCCCCCTTAATTTGTAAAACTAGACCGTTGCGGTTCACTCGCGCCGAGTGCTAATTATCGCCAACCAGCAGCTTGAATAGCGGTGCCAACGTAGGCTGCTTATGAAGCTCGTCGATGAACTCCCCGATTAATTCCAGCTTCTTGTCGGAAAACGAATATGCTGACATCTCTGCGCAGTCCTTGAGCTTTCGCATTCCGTCGACAAGCGATGCGGGTTTTTCCGGATGTCCGAAGGGTTTGTCGACACGAAGGACATGCTCTCTCCCGCCACTTAGCTTCACCTTTACATTGTCGGCGAGTTCCCATGCCGACCGTTAGTGCGGTCGATCTCCGGATCAACTTTGACCGTTGTGGCAGCCATGACTCTACGCACCGCCGTGTCACTAAATGCTTCTGGAAGCATGTCCCCGATCCCGACTCTTCCGTATTGTGCAGCGACAGCAACGACGTAAGGCAAACTGAAGCGCGCCACGACAGGGTCCTTTGGATCCCACTTTTTGTTTCGCGGTTGGGCGACACATTGGTCAGCCAGGTGATTTAATCCAAGCTCAATAGAAACAATGTCGTCCCCGGCAAAATTGTGCTTCTGGCGCAGTTCCAGCAGCCCGTCAATCCCATGATGTGTAGCCCTGCAAGACGGCCAAGGCTTAAAGCTAATCGAAGCGTTTACATACTCGGATCCGAGGGCATCCGTGAGCATATGGAAATCGTGTTCAGGTTCGAACGCCTTGTAGAACCCATACTTCCCCAAGAACGGATCCTGAGGACCGGTAAATCCGACCATGGCCGCAAGAGCCGACTCAATCCCGGAGCGAGCTCGAAGTCCCTGCTGAAGCGACACACTGTGCGCAGATTCTGCGTACATTTGGGCTTCACCGGCAGCATGCGCATAAGCAATCCCGAACGCATTCCGAGTTTTTTCTTCATCGAGCCGCAGCAACTTGGTGCTAACCGCAGTGGTGCCCCATACGGCGACCATATTGTCCCGACCTGTATCTATCGATTGGCTTGTGAGGCTAAGAGTTAGGCGTATATGCAAATCCATAGCGGTCGCGATGGCTGACAGTAGTTCGCTTCCGCTTATAGAAGGGTCACGTTCGGCAAGGGCCAACGCCGGTGGCACGTCATAGGCGCTGGCATGACATCCATTGATGCAGAGCTCGTAGGTCTCGTCAAAATCCAGGGCCCGGGCTGTCGTGGCGTTGATAAGAGCCGCTAAGGCAGATGGAGCCTTCTCTCCGGAAATCCACACTGTGCATTCTGGCTCGCCACCGAAAAGCCCACCCAGTCGGCGGGCGTTGCGCGCGATCGGATCGTTCGATCCACCAATCGCGCACGCAATGGTGTCGAGGATGGAAAGTTTAGCGCGTTCAAGCGCGCCGTCAGGTATCGTCTCTAAGCGAGAATCGAGAACATGCCTGATGAGTTTCGTTGTCATATCCATCGCCAAACCACCTCCATGGAGAGCCACTTGGGGCCCCTTTTTAGGCGAGCAGGTTGCTCATCGCTCATGCAAACCAAACCGGCACCCTGGGCGAGCCCTTGGTGCATACTCGCACAGGAGGCCGCACCCGCGATACTGCCCTGAAAAGTAGGGTAGAAGAGAGTTCGCTTTCCGCGTTTCAGTCAGCGGCGCCGACGCAGGAATGCAGAAACTGCTGCTCTACATGCCTGAAATCTAGGAGCCGCCTGCGTCAATTCGCGTATTCGATGGAGAGTGCAGCGATGGCGAACGCGACAGGCCGACCGACGGCGCCTCTGGTTCTGGTGCGAGAAGAACGCGAGTATCTGGAACGACAGGTGCGTCGGCAGCGTGTGGCGCGATCCATGTCCGAGCGGTGCCGGATCATTCTTCGTTGCGCCGACGGCATTCCCAGCAAGGCGGTCGCAGCTGAGCTGGGGGTGCACGAATATACGGTCGGTAAGTGGAGGCGCCGCTTCCTCAAGGATCGCGTGGAGAGTCTACTGGACGAACCCCGGCCAGGGAGGCCTTGCCGCGAGACTACGGCCACATATACTTCGATCACGCGAGCCCCACATAGGCACCGCTGACATGCGGTGGCAGAAGGTCCGCAAGTCGCTTCGTCTCGGCCGAAACTGCGGCGGTCCTATCTGCGCGGGCGCGTGCCGGGACCGCCCAAGGGGGACCGTATTTGTGCGTCAGGGCGCCAATATGCTCTGTCTTCCAGGCTGGAGTCCAATGACATGTGTGGCGACTTGCTCGACGCCCCGAGCGTCATCGGGGCAACGGGCGCACGGACCCGGAACGCGGTTTGCCACAATCCGGTCGTTATATCTCATCCGAGCCCGAGCTGCGACAGTTGAGACGCTGCGCGTCCACGGCCAGCAGGTGAGCGCATTCATGCTCAAGCACGGCCGTAGCTATCCCCGAAAGAAGAGCTGGACGATGCGCTATCTACGCTGGCTTCAGGAAACAGCGGTTCGATCATCCCGCGCATCAGATCGCACTCGAGGAGGAGGCGCGCGTCGCTTAATCGCTCGCCGCGACGGCGCATATCTCGCGCATCGGCGGAGGCGGGACCACGGCAGGGGTATGTCAGACGCTTTGTGGCCGGCGAACCGCCGACGCCCGCAGTAAGATAGGTGCAGCCCCGGACAGACAATCGCGCATCAGAGCTTGACGATGTGCTGGAGCGGCGATGATCCCGGTCCCAAGATGTGATTGGACATGCGCAATGCTTACGGCCTCGCGCTGATGGTGCAGAAGATCTTCTAGCGGGATCCGAACAGCGGCCAGTTGTGCTGTTTCCGCGGGCGGCAGGCTCGGCGAGCAAACCGCTGGCATGGCGAGGGCCAATAGGATTCCCTCGCGCGATGACCGATGCGGCCGATTAGCTTCCCGGTGACCGTGACATTGCGCACGCAATGATCCTCGCCAGGCGTGCGGCCAGCCGTGAGGCTCAAGCGCTCGTCGGACCGTCGTGGTGCCCGACCAGCTTGGGGCATCGCGACATGCTGAGGCCCGCTTACATTTGTTTCGGAGCCGTGGCTTGGGGAATGCGCCTTCGGCTGGTCAGCGGGCAATTTTCGGCGGCGAGCGACGGCAATAGGGTCGCCTTCTCGTGCAAGGCAATCACGAACGGGACGTAGCCGCAGAGCACGGCCGGCTGAAATCTTCAACTGACAAGCTTCCTTCCAACGCGGCGGCGAAGCAACCCATCGCTCGCAAGTGGATTTTCCTCCCCATCCGACGAAGCGATGTTGTCCCATGGTGCAGAAAGTTTCGTTTCATTGGTGGCTACCGAATTCAGCAGTGGTGTGCGTTTTGTTGGTGGGTTTGACGGCCAGAGTGCAAGATCCTCGTACGGGTGTGAAACGTGCCCTGACAATTTCATAATTATTTCACACAACTGGTATTTGGAATTGTTATGCTTCGGGTCTGGCAGAAGAAAACGGAAGGTGCCCAGGCGAAGTTACTGGCAAGCAAGGCCGCGTATCTGCTGTGATTGAAGACGGTGGGGGCGCCACTTAGATGTCCGCAATGCCGAAAGAATAGGATGAATGCTATGACCACCCTTCCGCAAATATCCCTGGCGAAATTGGCAGATGACGCAACTCGAATTGAAGAGCGCACGCGACTCTGCACGGCATGCCAGGAGTACGGATTCTTCTATCTCATCGAGCACGGCATCCCAAAAGAAAGAATCTCACAATCAATCCAGAGTTCCCGAGATTTTTTCGCTTTGCCAGACTCGGTCAAAGAACGTTTTGGTCACGGGTTTCAGGAGGTCTACCCTAGGATCGCCCGTGGCTATAGTCCGTTGCACGGTGAGGTGCTGCATCCACAGACCGGCTCTGATCCCAAGGAAATATTTGACCTTGGAATCGAGAATGAGAGCGACCGGCGTCCCTTTGCGGGATGCACGCTCTTGCCGGACGACGCCTTGGCTCCCGGGTTCGCGCGCAGCCTGCTTGCTTTGCAGGCTGAGATGGTCAACGGGGTTGTTCCGCAGCTCGGAGAGGCGCTCGCCAACCTAATCGGTATGGAACAGGGATGGTTCCAGCGACACTTCAGCCCACCGACGCTTGGGCAACGCGTGATCCGTTATCCATCGGGCGGCGTAGCCGGCAAGCACACCGATGGCGGCTTCTTCACGCTGCTGCTGCAGGAAGAACTCCCCACGCTCTCCTTGCAGGTGTGGTTCCACGAGCGCTGGATTCCAGTGCCGAGCCTGCCTGACAGTCTAGTCGTCAATTTGGGCGACATGTTTCAGGCCTTGAGCGACGACCGCTTCAAGAGTACCCCCCACCAGGTCGAGCACAGTGGTCCGACTGACCGAATTTCCCTTCCCTTCTTTATCTATCCCGACGTCGACGCTCGCCTGGCATCGAGGCAAGGAGGGCGCGCCTTGAATGTCGCGGAAATGATGCTGCGCAATATGGAGTCCGTCGAAACAGGAAATGGCGCGGGCCGCGCTCGAGAGTTGCAGTAGTCGCCCCGTTTTTCGAGAAACAGATCAGGACGTGCTTGGAACCGTTCAGCGACAATTAACTCAGGGGCTTCGGTGACAGGGGCAGGCGCCCAGCCCAGCTGTGTTCAACGATGCACGTCCCTTAGGTGCGCATGCAGACGGCGAGTCCAGGATTAGCATGCTGCAGAGACGTGAGGGCTGCTCGCATCAAAAGAGTTCGGGTACTCCGCCGGTATACGTTTCCGCCAACGGCAGAAGATGCCACCGCTCGGCGTTCGCTCTATACCTTCTCTGGCCCTTGTAGAGGGCACGCTCACCGGCTGTTGAAACGACCGCTTTCGGCAACGGCGTTACGGCGGCTGATGTTCTACACGGCACAAATTTATAACATGACTTAACATGACTTTTTCTTTTATGTTGCACATTTTGTAAACACGCTTTGGCGGCGAACTGGTGAATCAGCAGTTTGCATTAGTCCTATATCTTTCTCTATGCGAAACGACTATGGCGCCCTCAACACGTTCGGTGGCTGTTCAGCTTCCGCTGCCCCATCTGACGTACGGGATGCTCCGCTATGGCCAAGGCCCACCAGAGTACGGCGCCCGCGTACAGGCACCTGAGCAATGCACGGCAGAGATCATTCAATGAGCCTGGACCGCGTTGACCGCAAGATTCTTGTCGCCATGCAACGCAACAATCGCCTTACCACTGAAACATTGAGCAAACTTGTAGGCGTTTCAGCAACCGCATGTCAGCGCCGATTGAAACGCCTGCGGGATGCTGGTGTAATTGAGGCTGATGTAGCCATACTGTCGCCAGAGGCCGTCGGTCGGCCCATGCTCATGCTGGTGTTTGTCAGTCTGGAGCGCGATCGCCTAAAGGTCATTGATCGCTTCAAAAAGGCGATTCGGCGCACGCCTGAGATCATCAGCGCCTACTGTGTGACAGGTGATTTCGATTTCGTTCTCATGATTTCTGTGCGAGACATCGGGGACTACGAGGCATTCACCCGTCGCTTTCTTTTCGGACATCCCGAAATAAAGAAATCTAGCACGATGATCGTCATGGACCGGACGAAGGTCTCGCTGGCTCTTCCTATCGACTGAAAAAGTGGACACCGGGCAAGTGGTCAGGCGCGTCTCTCAAGTCTGCATTGCAAAGCGCATTCCGCGCACGAATGCGCAAGCTTTGTCACCATTCTCCACATGTGGCTCATTGCTCTGGAGACCTCGGCGCGAAGGAGCGCTTAGCGCATAGTCGAGCGGTCTTTTGAGTCGGGCGCGGATAGCTGAGCCTCATGCTGCTGCAGTGGATGAACCAATCTTTCAAGCGCAGTAGGTCAAGCTCGTCGCAGCTCGCCTCCCCCTCGAACAGTTGGAAGCGCGACGATGTTTGTCACAAACAGAACAGGCAGTTGCAGCGAAAGCCATATCTATTTGATTCTACACCGTTTTCGACTTGGCAAGCTTTTTGCTCTTTGAAGTTCGATGTTCCTTCAGCGGGGACATCGCGCAATGTCCGTATTGATGCTTTCTCTTGGAAATTTTTCTCTACCAGTTGATAACATCATCAAGGCAATGCAGGAGTGATTTCGTTCTGGAATGCGAGGCAGAGTCCACGAACACTTATTGACGTGCGGTCTGACGAGAAATTACCCAACGGAGCAGAGAAATAAGATGATCGATGAGACGACATACGGGGACCTTTACGCTCCGATTTACAAGGAATACACTCGGCTACAGGGGAAACTGGCGGAGGTAAATCAGACCGTTTCTCTAATTGAGCAGTATTGTGGGGGAGGCCATGCTCTCGAGCTCGGAATAGGTGACGGCCGAGTGGCTGTGCCGTTGAGTGAGCGGGGCGTGAAGGTTGAAGGTATCGATAATTCATGCAGCATGTTGGAACTTCTTGCCAAGCGTACCAAGCTAGTTGAGGCATGGCAGGGAGATATCGCCCATTTCAGAACAGAGAACCGTTACCGAGTCGTGTATTGCGTTTATTTCACTTTCACGTTGCTCTTCAAGCGCGAACACCAGTTAGCCTGCCTTCGATCTGCCGTTGCAGCGCTAGATGATGATGGGGTTTTAATAATTGAATTGGATGTCCCAAACTTGGATCCTCGCGTCCGAGGCCAGAACACGACAACGGTGCGGCTAGTGGATCGTGATAATACAATCCTCAATGTGTCTGTGCACAACCCGCTGGAGCAGAGCTTAGTTTCAACCCTTCTCTGGTTCTCCGGCAACTCGGTGAGACGTTTGCCGCAGCGAATTCGCTACGTTTATCACCAGGAACTCGATACCATGGCCGAATGCGTTGGGTTGGAGCTAGTGGAGCGGTGGGAAGATTGGGACAGAGGCGCCTTCACCGAACGTTCCCAACGTCACATCTCGGTCTATCGCCGAGGAGCACGTCGCCCGGTGGCTCCCGCCGCAGGTAAGACTTAGACTCTGAATAGAGTTCAGTTGTAGCGGCTGGTGCCTCTTGCCGCGCATAAATGGCTAACAACAGCAGCGTACTCGCTCTCAAAGTACATCTGCCGGTGCCTATCGGGTGGTGCGGCGTCCATTCGGATCCGTCGAGTTCGCAGCCACTTTGGCGTCTCACGAAGACGTTGAGAGGGCCCTGCCAAGACGGAAGCAAGCGAGACCGACGAGCGTGAGGGACATCCGGACGATTCTGCGCTGACCCGTGAACAGGCCTGTCTCTGCGCCAGGTGGCAGAGCGGCTGAAGATCGGCAAGACCTCGCTCTCGGGTAACCGCTGTTCTCAGGCCACGGCCTTGAGTGGTGCGGGGGTGTAGGCCCAGGGCAGCAGGTCGTCGATCTGGCTTTGCGGATGGCCGGCGACGATGCGGGTGATGACGTCGGTGAGGTAGGCGTACGGGTCGAGGCCGTTGAGTTTCGCGGTTTCTACGAGCGAGGCGATCGTCGCCCAGTGCTCTCCACCGCCGTCGGAACCGGCGAAGAGCGCATTCTTGCGGTTGAGCGCCATCACCCGTTCATTGTGCCCATGTCGGGGACGAAGTGGAAGTTCATTATCGCTGTCATCCATATTTTGGCCGAAAGGTCAGCGTGCGGCGTGTGGAGCAGCGGGTAACTGGCCAGTTTCTCAAGGTGCAATACCCATCGGGCATTGTCGTATCGATTCCAGGCTGGATGATTCGGCCGCTTGCGCGGGCATGACATTTGGCCCGCCACAGGTTGATCTCACCGCCTTATCTGATCTGAAGAGGCTGGTCACGCCGGCCGCTGTTTCCACAAACTTCCCGAGCGAGAATGGAATCGCACGGGAGAAAGTCGATGAAACAGCACAACGTGCCTGCACCGACCTCGGGCAGGCAGATGAGCCTGATATTCGAACCCCACAGGCTGGAGGGGATGAGCAAAGTGGAGCGGGCGAAGGCCTTGCTGACGCTCGCCCAAATCCTCATGCAGGCGGCCGGTCTGGTCGTCGAGGAGCTCGATGATGATCAGCACTGATCTGATCCCAGCTGCGCTCTTGAAGCGAAAGGCTGTCGTCTATGTGCGCCAGTCGACGCAGTCCCAGGTCATGACCAACCTGGAGAGCCAGCGACGGCAATATGATCTGGTCGACATTGCGCGACAGCGCGGCTTCGCCGATATCGAAGTCATCGACGACGATCTCGGCCGATCGGCAAGCGGAACAGTGGCGCGCCCCGGCTTCGATCGGCTGGTTGCATGGTTGTGTGCGGGCAAGATCGGCGCCGTGTTGTGCCTGGACGCATCGAGGCTCGCACGCAATGGGCGGGACTGGCATCATCTGCTCGAGTTGTGTGGACTTGTCGAAGCCCGCGTCATCGACCACGATGGCGTCTACAACCCCTGCCTGCCTAATGATCGTCTGCTCTTGGGCATGAAGGGAAGCATCAGCGAGTTCGAACTGGGCGTGCTTAAGGCACGGATGCTCGACGCCGCCAGATCAAGGCGCGCCGGGGGGAGCTGCGCCTGTCAGTACCGTTCGGTTATATTTGGCATCGCGAAGCTGGGCTTGGGCTCGACCCAGATATACGGCTGCAGGAGGTAGTCAGGCTGATCTTCGCGCGCTTCCGTGAACTCGGCAGCGCGCGCCAGGTATTGTTGTCGATGACGGCGGATCAGATCCACTTCCCTCGACCTTCTGATGAGGGCCGCATGACCAGCTTCGTCTGGTTGCCGATCCGTTATCGCAATGTGATCGCCGTTCTCAAAAACCCCTTTTACGCAGGTGTTTACGTTTACGGCAAAAGCGAAAAGCGAACCTCCATTATCGACGGGCGAGCGCGGCGAAGCTACGGGCATGGCAAGCCTATCGGAACCTGGGAGGTGATGATCAAGGATCACCACGAGGGTATATATCAGCTGGGATGAGTACGAGCGAAACCAGAAGCAGCTGGCACTCAACAACTACGGTCGCGCCGGCGGTGTAAAATCCGGCCGCGGCGGGAAAGCGCTGCTGTCAGGCATCATGACGTGTGCACGGTGCGGGCGGCGACTGAGCGTTTCCTATACCGGAAATCCGCAAAGTCGACCTGTCTATCGCTGCGACAAGCCAAACCTGATGATGGGCTTGCCCAGGTGCATGACCTTCGGCGGCCCACGGGTTGACGTGGCTGTTGCGCGTGAGCTGTTGCGAGCGGTAGAACCCTTGGCGATCGAGGCCGCATTCGAGGCGGAGCGGATGCACCGGGAACGACAAGATGATCAACGCCAGATCCTCGACCTGGAACTTCAGCAGGCCCGTTACGAGGCCAATCTTGCTGAGCGTCGCTACGCTGCCTGTGATCCTGATAATCGCCGAAGCGCGCAGCGGAGAAAAGCTGGGAGACCACGCTGCGCCGCTTGCGAGATCTTGAAACCCGCCAGCCTACTGGCAGGCCACCGGCCATTGAGGTCGATCCCAGTGCCTTCGCCAATATGGCAGAAAACCTGTCAGCAGCCTGGAATGGACCTGATGTGACGATGCGTGCGCGCCAGCAGCTGCTACGAACCTTGATCGCCGACATCATCGTCGATGTCGACGACGCGGTACGGGACGTCGTGCTCATGATCCATTGGCGGGGCGGCCAGCACTCAGAACTGCGGGTTCGCAAGCCTCGAGCTGGCGAGCACGGTTGCGCGACGACCGAAGACGCTTTGGCGGTGATGCGCAGCATGGCCGGTCGCTGGTCTGACGAGCATATCGCCGCCTCGCTCAATCGAATGGGATTACCCACTGGACAAGGAAAAACGTGGACGGCGCACCGCGTCTCTTCTGTTCGGCGCGTGCGTGGAATCCATGCCTATCGATCCGCTGAAAAAGACGGTGAATGGCTCACGATGACCGAAGCAGCAAAGGCTTTAGGCGTCACAAATCACGCGATACGGCGCCTTATCAAAACCGGCGTTCTTCCTGCTGCACAGGTTGTTCCTGGCGCACCCTATCAAATCCGTGCCGACGACTTGGCATCGGGGTCGATCAAAACGGCGGTGGCCCGAAAAGGTCGCCCGTGTCGCGTTGCCGACGTGGACACGATTCCAATGTTTACAGATACTTGACGAGGGAGTGCATAATGACTCACGCATCGCGATCGGACGGATCGAGCGTTCGACGGTGTTGCTGTCGATCTCGATGCGGCCGTCGTCAAGGAAGCGCGAGAGGCCTTCCCAGCGTGAGAGCGTGTAGCGGATCGCCTCGGCGAGCTTTGTCTTCTGGCTGATCAGACCGAGCTTCTCGCGCAGCCAGGGTTCGAGATCGGCGATAATAGCGCGGCTATTTTCCTGGCGCATCACGCGGCGCTCGTCAGCCGATCGGCCGCGGATGGCGTCCTCGATCTTGTAGAGTTCGGCAATCCGTCTCAGCGCCTCGCTGGCGATCGGCGCGGGACCGGCTGCTGCCAGTTCATAGAAGCGTCGGCGGACATGTGCCCAGCAGAAGGCGAGCGTGACGCCACTCTTTTCGGCCAGCACGCGATAGCCGCCATAGCCGTCGACCTGCAGGATTCCGCCAAAGCCAGCGAGATGGGCGATTGGACGCTCGGCCTTCCGGTCGGGCGCATAGACGTAGGCAACGCCCGGCGGGTCGCTCCTCCCATGGTCGGTCATCTCGGGCATAGGCCCAGAGTTGGCCTGTCTTCGTCTTGCCGCGGCCCGGATCGAGCACCGGCGCGGTCGTCTCGTCGGCGAAGAGTTTTGGCGAGGACTTCAGCTTGCCAAGCAGCCGCTCGTGCACCGGACGCAGGTGCCAGGCGGCGCGGCCGACCCAGTCGGCGAGCGTGGACCGGTCGAGATTGATGCCCTGCCGGGCATAGATCTGCGCCTGACGATAAAGCGGCAGGTGGTCAGCATATTTGGACACCAGCATCTGAGCGACCGTCGCCTCGGTTGGCAGACCGCCCTCGATCAGCCGGGCGGGCGCCGGAGCCTGAACCACCACATCCTCGCAGGCGCGGCAGGCATATTTGGCGCGGCGCACGACGATCACACGCAGCTGCGCCGGAACGATGTCGAGCCGCTCGCTCACGTCCTCGCCGATCCGATGCAAGTCGTTGCGGCAGCACGGACAGGCATGGTCCTCGATGTCGACGACCATCTCCACGCGAGGAAGATGCGCCGGCAGCGAGCCACGGTTGGCCCGACGCTTGGCAGTCTTTGCCCGACGTTCCGTGGGAGCGGCCTGCTCGTTCTCCTCCTCGCCGGCGGCCTCGATCTGCTCGGCTTCCTCAAGCCCCAGCAGAAGCTGGTCTTCCGGCAGCGTCTCGGCACGCCGGCCGAAGCGGTGACGCTGCAATTCCTTGATGATCTGGATCAGACGGGCATTCTCGACGTCGCGCGCCAGGACCATCGCCTTCAGCGCGTCCGGATCGTCGGGAAGCTGGTCAGCAGTCATCGCCATGACAGGATCAGACCATATTCACCGACAGCCCGCGACAGCGGAATCCAGGCTGATTCACTTCGTCGCGGGTCAGCCGGCCTGGGCTGGAACGCGGGTCCGGCGCGCCTCGTGGACCCGCCGCCAGTCAAGCCGTTCAAGCAGCGCCGAGAGCTGCGCGGCCGTGAGCCGCATCATGCCGTCATGCACTTTCGGCCAGCGGAACTCCCCATCCTCCAAACGCTTGGCATAGAGGCAGACCCCGGTGCCATCCCAGAAGATCAGCTTGATCCGGTCAGTCCGCTTCGCCCGGAAGACGTAAACGGCCCCGCTGAACGGTTATGTGGCGCGCCACATAACCGCATTTATGTGTCGGGCGAGATTATGTGGCGGAGCCGCCCTGACCCCTTTCGGGCCGGCCAAACCCAGCTTGCCTCCGCCACATAATATTCAGATGGAGTTCAGCAGTTGGAGAACGGCATCGGTGGGCCGGAAGCGCGCCCCGTAATTGCCCTCGATGCCCGCCTTCTCGAGTCCATTGCGCATCATCTCGACATCCGCTGTGGCATAGCGGTGGGTCGTGGCGACCTGTGCGTGCCCGAGCCAGGCTTGGATCGTCAAAAGGTCCACGCCGGACTGAAGAAGCTTCATGGCGAGGGAGTGCCGGAAGATGTGCGGCGATATGGGCTTGTCGGCCAAGGCCGATTTGGTAGGCACGGCCTCGGTGGCCGCACGCCGCACGATATGGGTCGCTCCGAAACGAGTCAGACGCTCGTTGCGGGCGCCGACGAATATCGGTCGCGGCTCGTGATGGGCGATCCCGCGCTCGCTCAACAAGGATGTCAGCGCCCGCGCCAGGTCCTTAGCAATGGGGACGACGCGGTCTCTGCGCCCCTTGCCGCGCAGCAGCACTTGTGGGTGCGGCCGCTCCAACTGAAGGTCGTTTGCGTTGACGCCGGTGGCTTCGGAGACCCGGGCGCCGGTCCGTGCCAAGAAGAGCAGAAAGGCTCGGTCGCGCCGACCACGGGGCGTCTTTGGATCGGGCGCCGCGATGAGGGTGTCCACTTCGGCCTTGGTGAGGTGGTACGTCACCTCAATGTGCGTCCGTTTAATGGGAATCGTCAGCACGCGTTGGGCGACGCCGAAGGACGCCGGGTCGGCGGCAGCGACGTGGTGGAAGAAAGATCGGATCGCGGCCAAGCGGGCGTTGCGCGTGGTGACGGAATTGTTCCGCTTCTCCTCGAGTTCGTCGAGAAAAGCGAGAACGAGGTCTCGATCAAGCTCTTCGAGCGCCAAGGCGGCGGGCTTCTTCCGCAATCGGGCGGCGGCAAAGAGGATCAGCATGCGCAAGGCGTCCCGATAGCTGGCCACGGTCGCGGGAGTCGCGTTCCGCTGCTTGGTCAGGCGCCGGCGGAAATACGACTCCAGGAGCGGCGCTAGGAGCAGGTCTTCGCTCATGCTGCGCCTCCATCGAGGGCGGCACGCTCAGCCGCGATGGCGAGGAGTTCCGCCGAGCCCGTGAGGTAGTAGGCCGTGTCGCTGTAACTGGCGTGGCCGAGATATGTGGCGAGCAAAGGCAATAGCGCCTGAACGTCTAAGCGCTGTTGGTGCCAGAGGCTGAGGCGGGTCACGGCAAATCGGTGCCTGAGATCGTGCGGCCTTAACGGCTTACCGCGATCAAAGTCGGCGAGTTTACGGACCTCGGCAAAGCCGTTTTGCAGGCCGGTCGCCGAGAGGCGATTGCCCCGGGAACTGAGGAAGAAGCCCTGATCCTTGGGTATGGGGAAAGCGGCGTCGCGCTCACGGGCATAGCACCCAAGGGCAGCCTGGGTTGTCGTGTGAACTGGAACGAGACGATCCTTGCGGAACTTTGTCTTCCGAACGAGGAGAACCCCGTTGGTGAGATCAACGTCGGATCGATCAAGCCCGACTACTTCGCCCGATCGCAGCCCCGAACTCGCCAACAATCCGATCAGCGTCGCCATCGTCCGCCCTCGCAGAGGAATGCTAGGCGAAATGCGGGCGCATGCGTCGATGAGTGATGCCAACTCGGCCTCGCTGAGAATACGCGGAGGCGGGATCGCTCTGGATCTGGGGAAAGCCCTGCGCTCCAAGACTTCGGTTCGCGCGTCGTAGACGGCGAGATACTCGTAAAACCGGCGGAGCACGCCGTGACGAGTGACGCGGCTGTTGGCGGCGCCGCTGAACGACAGCGCGAAATCCAGCGCCAACGTTCGAGTGGCGGGCCCATCGAACTGAGCGCGCTCAACGTACCTCACGAAGGCCCGCAACGTGCCGGCTTGCTTGCTGAAGGCATAGCCGAGGGAGTGGCGTAGCTCGATGTAACACTCGGCCTTCTCGCGGAGGAATCGGGCAAAGGCGGTCATGCCACGCCTCCCGGAAAGGGGAGTGCGACCTCGGCAAGTTGCGAGGTCGCGACCTTTACGTACAGCGCCGTTGTATTGATGCTGCGGTGTCCCAGGAGATCGGCGACCTCGTTGATCAGCCTTCGCTGCTTGACGAGCTGGGTGGCGAGACTGTGGCGCAGGAGATGCGCACCTGCGACCTGCCCGAGTTCAACCCCGCCATGTCGCAACCGCTTCCGCACGATCCTCGAAACAGGCGACGCGCATTTGAACGGTGCCACGGGCGGCGTGAAGGACAGGAACAGATACGGACTATCCACTTTCGGTCGAGCGCGCAGGACGTAGTCGGCGAGCGCAGCGCCAGTCTCCTCGAGCAGCGGCGCCACCCGATCCCGCTTGCCCTTGGTGCGCCGGACAGAAACCTCGCCAGCACGCCAGTCGATATCCTGCAGCTGAATGGCGCGTAGCTCACCGTTGCGAATGCCCGTGGTGGCGAGTAGCAGCAGGACGGCTCGATCGCGGATGTCGACCGGCGTCGTTGCACCGATCGCATCGATTGCCCGCCGAACGTCATCCCATGCAAGGCGCGGCGGCAAATGCGCCAAACGCCAATGAGGCGTCCTTGGGACGACGCGGTCGAGATCCTGATCATGGTGGCCAGCCCAACATAAAAACTGAAGAAATGTTCGGATGTGAGAAGTCGCTGCCGTGCGGGTGCCGGTGGTCGCCGATAGCGACAGCCGATGCTCGACAGCAGCGAGTACGTGCTCAGCCGTCAACGCCTCGAGGTCTTGACCGGGATGGTGATGGCGGAACCAATCCAGAAAGCGGCGGCCTCCCAGAAGAACGCCTTCGCGGGTCTTCGGCTCAAGTCCTCGCACCTTGCGCAAATAGTCGGAAAATGAGGCCAGAAGCGGAGTATCCGGATCATCATCTACCTTGGGAGGGGAAGCAATGAAGCGCTCCGGAGCCACTCGCCGTGCATGTCCCAGCGCCGATGCTGCCCCAATGCGTGGAGAATCCGTAGTAAACGTGCATAAATAGCTGTCGACGACATCTTGATGGATCGGCATCCGACCACAGCGCGTTGCGGCAAACTGGCTAAAGCGCGCAATCCGGCTCAAGTAAATCTTGGCGGACGCTCGCTTATAACCGAGGGTGAAAAAATGCTCCGCGAGGCGATCCATCTCGCCACCGAGTGCACCGCTACGCAGGCGCTTGAGCACCCCACAATAGGAAAAATAGAACTCGAGCATTCTGCCCCTCCGGCGTTGTGGCACAGGGGAATCCCGCGCCATGAGAGAGGCATGAAATATTATGTGGCGGAGGCAAGCTGGGTTTGGCCGGCCCGAAAGGGGTCAGGGCGGCTCCGCCACATAATCTCACCCGACACATAAGAACGGATCGGCCCCCATCGTCTCTCGCACCAGCGCCGCCAATCCCTCCGCACCCTTGCGGAAGTCGACCGGCTTCGTCGCCACCATGACCTTGACCGTACCCGTCGGCCCGATCACGACGGCGCCTTCAGCGCGCGGATCACTGCGGCCACCGTCTTGGTATCGGCGCCCCGGCCGACGCGCATCGCGATGCCGTCGATCTCAAGCTCGATCAGGCCGGCATCTCGGGTGGCTTGCCGTTTTCGCTGCTTCGGTGAACGGCTGGCTACAGGTTCCGCCGCCGCCAAAACCGCCGGCACAAAGGCAGGAGAATCTTGCTGCACCGAAGCGGCCTGTTTGCGCGCTTCGCGGCGCCAGGCGAAGACCTGCTGCGGCCTAAGGCCATACCGACGGGCGACCTCGGAAATGATTGCGTTCGGCTCCAGCGTCTCCGCGATGATCCGCGCCTTGTCATCCACCGACCAATGACGCCGACCGCCAGCACCGTTGATCACCTCGAAACGCCGAAGCTGCCGCTCCGGGTCAAGCGTAAGGTCAAGTCCAGACACAAGCCGATCTCCGATCCCAATACAGGATCGGCAACCTCACAGATCGCGGCCACTCCCGAAAGGTGGTCCGGAAACACCGCTCTGATGTCCGCTGTCAAGGTTTGGAACGTGCGGGTCCGGCCGATCGAGAGGTCGGCTGTTCATTCTGATGATCGCGCATGGGTGGAGGCGGAACTGAAGGACGTCGGTGATCAAGCTCTGATGCGCGGATTGGTTGCCGCATTCCCGATTGTGCGTCCGGGGCTGTTCCTATCTTACTGCGGGCGTCGGTCGGTCGATTTGCCGGCCACAAAGCGTCTGACGGGCATTCCCCTGCCGTGGTCCCGCCCCCGCCCATGAGCGAAGGATGTGTGTCGCGTGCGGCGACTAGATCAGGTTGCGTGCGCCTCCCTGGCAACAGCCCACATGAAGCCGACCAGTTCGCGGGCTATCGCGGTGCAGACCACTGTCGTCTTCTTGCCTCGTCCGCTCAACATTCGATAGCGGGCCGTCAGTCGGGCCTGCGCCTTCCAGGCGATCTCTCTCACCCGTGGCGGCGCCTGCTCCAGTCGATACAGCTTCTTCGCGCCGACCTTCGGCGCATGCCTATAGGTCCATGCGCTCTCGACCAGCATATGACGAACGCGGCCATTCCCTGCCTTGGTGATACCGCCCCGTCTGACTGTCTCTCCGGTCGACCGCTCACCAGGAACAAGGCCAAGATAGCCCATGAGCTGGCGCGGGCTTTCGAAACGGCGCACGTCGCCAATCTCGGTAGCAAACGTCACGGCAACGATCAGATCCACACCACGTAATGTCTGCAGCGCCCGCACGATCGGCGCCAGCGACCAGGCTGGAACGAACTCCTCGATCACACTCTCAAGCCGCTCGGCCCGTTCTTTCGAGATGCGAACCGCCTCGACCATCTCCTGGAGCGCGATCTGATGTGCGGGATGATCGAACTGCTGCGCCTGCAGCCAGCAGAGATAGCGCATAGTCCAGCCCTTTTTGCGCGGAAAGATACGTCCGTGCTTGAGCATGAAGGCGCTCACATGCTGCCGGTGGACCCGAAGTGTCTCAACTGCGGCCGCCCGGGCGCGGACGAGATCCCGCATGGCTTCGTGGCCTTCATCGGGAACCCATACCGCCGTCAGTTCGCCAGCGCGCAGCAACCTGGCCAATCCGAGGGCATCCCGGCGGTTTGTCTTCACGCGATCGCTGGGCTTCCTCGGAATCAGCGACGGAGCGACTACGGTGCATTCGTGACCTAGCGAACGGATCAGCCGATAGAGACCATAGCCGGTCGGGCCGGCCTCGTAGCAGAAATGGACTCCATCGAACCTGTTGGCGATCCGCTGGATAACTCGGCGCATGCTTTCATCCGAGGCGTCGACCTCGCCGAAGAAGCGAACTTCTCCCTCCCGGCCGGCATCCGCAATCGCGATGGCGTTCCTCAGCTTTGCGACATCGATTCCGACAAATGCTTCCCTATAATCTGACACGGCTCGTCCTCCTGTGATGAGGATCGGCTCGGCCCGCCCGAGCAACCCTCGGACGCGCAGTGTAGGGCGAGCCACCTCACCGGCAGAAGCGGACATACGGTCTTACGGTAAGACTGTGCCCCGCTTGGTGTGACTAAGAGGCCACTTCCAGGCGGAGCATCGACAGAGCCTCAAAGGTCACTGATCTCTGCGAATGGAAAGGCAGGGCTGT
This sequence comes from Mesorhizobium sp. ORM8.1, assembly GCF_053005525.2. Lineage (NCBI taxonomy): Bacteria > Pseudomonadati > Pseudomonadota > Alphaproteobacteria > Hyphomicrobiales > Phyllobacteriaceae > Mesorhizobium > Mesorhizobium sp. ORM8.1. The sequence goes on from NZ_CM132600.1 coordinate 2,523,417, forward strand.
TGGGACCTCGTCAACGGGGGGTCCTGCATTTGCATCGAACTACGTTTGGCGAACAAATTTGCCGCTGGCGCGGCCCACCAATACATTACGAATTCAGGTCCACCAGAGAACAAGATCCGGACGAGCAAACCCGAAAAAGCAATTCAGCAGCACGCGAGGCTTTCCGTTGTCTGATTGACCGGTAACCCCATGAACGAAACCGCCGTCAAGTAGCGCGATATCCCCGGCCTTGAGCTGGATTTCGCGACTAGGCACGGCCTCGAGATAAGCTGCGGAGTAGGGATATCCCGTGGTCTCCACACCCTGCGCCTTTCGATCTGCGACTGTCGGCTTGTGACTCCATAGCCTCAAGTTTCCACCTTCCTCAGGCATGCTGGGATAAAAGTTGAGTGCTGCGACGGTGTTGTGCGCCACCGCAGAAAGCTCGTAATCGTTCCCAGCACGTAACACTTGAGCGACATCGTCGTGGGGGTCCAAGGAAAATGTGCCGCTTCCGGTCCAACTGAGAGCCCGACAAACGTTCGCCTGACCGTGTTCTGAGCGCGCCAGCCGCAATTCAATGCCTTGGTTGTGAAGCTCGCGCTTCAACGCGTCGAATAGGGCTCGGACCGGGTCAACTAAATTGCCAAAAAGGGCGTCAACGTGCGGCCGCGCATTTTCCGCCTCCTTGAAATAGGTGGCTGCATCCTTCCTGTAGTGGGATGCGCCGACATATTGTCCGGGGACGCCATCTTTGCGCTCGTTGAGACCGGGGCTGCCAAAAAACTTCGTGGTGATCTCCTCAGCTACTACGGTGCTGAAACCTTGCTTGATGTGAAGAGCCGTGATCTCACCTTTAAGGACCGATATGATGTCCGCAGTGCTGATCGAGCCGGTTCGTTCCTTGATCGTAAGAGGCGAGATGGCCGGCGTTTGAGGTACTTGGTTAGTCGCCATTGGTTTTCTCCTGAAGTGCCAGATCGAGGATGGCAATGCCGTGATCGAGTTCGTCATCTGAGATGGTTATCGGCGGAAGGACCTTGATGACGTCGCGATTTGGCCCCGAGGACTCGATCAGAAGGCCGTTTTCGAACGCGACTTCGTGCACACGGCCAACAACGGCCTGTGAACGGCACTTGAGGCCGGCCATCAGACCACGGCCGCGCTTTTGTTCGATGCACTCGGGGAATTTCGCAACGAGGCGATCGAGGTGTTCTTGCAGTTTGACGGCCGTCCCGTCGACAGCTTTAGTAAACTGCCTATCGGACCACATTTTGCACATGGCCGCGGAAGTCACAAAAGCGAGATTATTGCCTCTAAAGGTCCCGCTATGTTCTCCCGGTTTCCATATGTCGATGTCGGGGCGAATCAGAACTATGGACAACGGATTACCTGAACCGCTTAGCGATTTCGAAAGACACACGATGTCGGGCTCGATTTTCGCGAACTCGAACGAGAAGAAATCGCCCGTTCGTCCCGAACCTGCCTGAATGTCATCGATGATGAAAACAATGTCATGCTTACGGCAAATGCGCTGAATTTCTGAGAGCCAAGGTGCGGATGCGGTGTTCATGCCGCCTTCCGCCTGGATGGGCTCCAGGATGATTGCGGCCGGCTTTTCTATACCGCTGCCTGGGTCGCCCAACACGTGATCAATGTAACTCGCGGAATCGAAAGTTTGGTTCGGATAGTTCTCGTAAGGGACACGGATCACATCGTGGCGAGCAACGCCGCCAAGCTGTCTGGTTGACGCTGAACCCGACACCGCCAAGGAGCCGAGCGACATGCCATGGTACGAATTTGTGAAGGCCATGACACTCGAGCGGCCGGTATATTTTCGCGCCAGCGCCAACGCCGCTTCGTTGGCGTTCGTCCCGGTTGGCCCAGGAAACTGTATCTTGTAAGAAAGTCCTCGGGGCTTCAGGATCGACTCGACGAACACTTCGATGAAATCACGCTTTGCAGTTGTATACATATCGAGCGACAAAATAATATTTTTATCCGTGAGATATTTAATTGCCGGCCCAATAATATCCGGGTTGTTATGACCGTAATTGAGCGCGCCGGACCCTACAAGGAAATCGATAAATGGTTTGCCGGACTCGTCCCAGATTGTCGCCCCAAGTGACTTTTTAAAGACTGTCGGAAACGATCGCCCATAGCGACGGACGTTAGACTCGTAAGCTTCGAAAATGTCAGTTTCCATTAAGGGCCTCGCTGTATGCGGCTGGCGATCAACGCTGCAGGTTCTCTATTCACGCATTCCAAAAGATTGACTTCGACGATTAGCTGCGACCAATCTCTGCCTTAAAGGGAAGGTATCATGGTCAGCGACTTGCATTCGCAAAGAGTCTGTAAACTTGTTTGACGAATCTGTTGCAACGCTTTGGATAGCGGGACAGTCGGTACCCGCCTTTGCGGAAACGCCATCGGCGGCGTTGTTGGCTGGGCGACTGACACAGCCGCACCGGTTTTTCAGCATGCCTGCAACCACGAGGCGTTGGCATTTCTCTACGCCGGCCGTGACGGGATCCTTACCGACGAGTGGCTGTGACAGATAGCGATTTCTCTCCTTCGATGTGACGGCGAGACCGGACCTCGCTCGAGTTTCGTTTTGGGATGCGGACGAGCAGACCGCGACTGGCGACAGAACTGGAACTGGCCGCGGCCTCTAATCGCGGCCGTGGCCGCGGTGGCGGTGATAGCGCCGTTCGCAGGGCGGCGCGTTGGCCCACCCCTGGCTTGACGGCATTTACAATGTCTCAGTCGGCCCTCGCGAGGTGACGGCCGCACTGTAGGCCACGGGCCGAGCACGCGAGTGGTGTTCGGCACCCACGAGCTGACGCAGATGGCGCCTGTTTCGAGAAGGCGCGATCGAAGCGGTATCGACGACCCCGGTGTTCGCCACCGCACTGTGTGGTGACGACGGCGCGGCTTTTGAGCGCAGCACGACTAAGAGTTCTCACCCTCAAACTGGTCAAAATTCACATGATCGAAAGCGCTGGCTCAGGCGACGACACTGGCGATGTGTCCGATGCCGCTTTTTGGTACACAAGGTTTGGCTCTGTCCGACATCCGACAATTGTTGGATGTGAGACAGGGTGCCAAATCCGCTAGCCCAGATTTTAATCGAATTTTCCTGCTGGCACGTTCTGTGCAGCGTGGCTTGCGAACGTGTCAGCAAGAAAATAGTCCCATGATCACACTCACTGAAAACGCCGTCGCCGCCGTCAAGGCCGCGCTTTCCCGCGCCGACGAACCGGCGGAAGACTTTCGCATCATAGTCGATGCGAGCGCTGCGCCGGCCCCAAATACCTGATGGGTCTGGAAAGTGTCTCGCGCGAGGAGGAAGCGGTCATGGAGACGGACGGGGTCAAGGTGTTCGTCGACCCAAGCTCCCAGCCCCATCTCGCCGGCATGATCGTTGACTTCGTCACGGACCTGAAGTCCTCGGGCTTTCTCTTCGACAATCCTAACGCGCGGGACAAATACGCCTGCGGCAAATCCTTCGGCTAGCCGCCATCATAGGGATCGGAGCCATGCGGAGTGACACCGACAACGACTACCTGTTCAGTGACAAGGTCTATTTCATCAACCCGAACAATGTCGGCGCCTTAGACATCCCTAAAGCGGCCGGCAAGGTCGGCGCGGTCGCCTACGGCGATGGGCTTAAATTGATGATGGCTTTCGACCGTAAGACGCAGACGATCTCCGCCGCAACGTTCCAGACCTTCGGCCGCGGCTCGGCCATAACCGCTTCCTCGCCGCTTGCCGAATTCATCGTCGGCAAGACCATCGATGAAGCCCTTCAGATCACCGACCAGGACATGGCGGATTTTCTCGGGGCCTTGCCGCCGCAGACGACATACTCATCGCTCGACCGCCTCATCCTGGAACGCGGCTTGCGGCTGATGAGCGAGTTCTTCCGTGCTGTGAGGCAGGCTTTCGAGGAGACGCCGGGCTTCTCACGCCTCGTCCTCGTGAAGGCATCATCGCCATGAGCGACGCGATAGCGGCGTTTCCCGTGGTGGTAGGCCTCGACGAACCAGAGAGCCTTCCCCGCAGCGTCCACCCGGTGCAACCTGATTCTGCGTGTAGTTCGGGCCAGTGGGTTTTCGGTAACGGCCCTCGAAGGTGGAACGACCTGCAAAACGTGCAGTGGAAGATTTCCCACCTATTGCCGTGTCTCGTAAGCCAGCAGAGATGCTCCCTTGCTCACTCGAAGGCCGCTTAAGCAATGTCATATGCCGTCAAGGAAATTTTCTACACTCTTCAAGGTGAAGGACGAAATGCCGGGCGGGCTGCCATATTCTGTCGTTTCGCCGGCTGTAACCTTTGGTCGGGACGTGAAGGCGACCGGGAAAGCTCATTCTGCGGATTCTGCGACACCGACTTCGTTGGGGTAGATGGCCCAGCTGGCGGACATTTTTCCACCGCACGGGAGCTTGCGTTGGCGGTCGAGCAAGCCTGGCGCGGGTCGGGAACTGGGCAGCGTCTTGTGGTGCTCACCGGAGGGGAACCCCTTCTCCAGATCGATGAAGAACTCCTGGAAGCGCTGCATTCCTTGGGGTTTGAAATTGCCGTGGAGACCAACGGTACCATCTCCACACCCGCCGGCATCGACTGGCTGTGCGTCAGTCCGAAATGCAATGCACACCTCGTGGTCATGGCAGGGGACGAGCTGAAGCTTGTATATCCTCAGATTGGCGTGGAGCCCGAACATTTCGAAGTTCTCGAGTTTGAGCACCTTTTGCTTCAGCCGATGGATGGGCCCGAGCGCGAGGCGAATACTGCCGCCGCAGTGGCCTATTGTCTTGCCAACCCACGTTGGCGCTTGAGCCTTCAAACCCACAAGCTTCTTGGGATCCCATGAAAATTACGCAAGCTTTCACCTTCGAGGCAGCGCACCGTCTTCCGCGCGTTCCAGACACCCACCGCTGTCACCGCATGCATGGCCACTCATACCGTGTGGAACTGCGTCTGGAAGGGCCGGTCGACCCAAACACGGGCTTTGTCATCGATTTTTTCGATGTCGAGGCTGTGTTCGGACCACTTCTGCTACGTCTCGACCATCAGTACCTGAATGAGGTTGAGGGTCTCGACAATCCGACAGCGGAAAACATTGCGGTATGGATCTGGAACCAAACCAAGCCGCTTCTTGGCCAAATGTGCTCGGTGACAGTGTATGAGACACCGCAGTGTTGGGCTGAATACGAGGGTTGACCCGATGCAACGAGATCCGGGAACCGCACTCGTCCTTTTCTCCGGCGGTCAGGATTCGACAACCTGCCTGGCTTGGGCGCTGGAGAACTTAGAGCGCGTCGAGACAATCGGCTTCGACTATGGGCAGCGGCATCGGATCGAGCTCGATGTGCGGCCTTACTTGATCGAGCGCATTCGAACAGACTTTCCGACCTGGCGTGGTCGACTAGGCGAGGACCACATGATTGACATGACCGTGCTCGGTCAAATCAGTGATAGCGCGCTCACGCGCGACGTCGAGATCGCATTGAACGCGAACGGGATAACAAATACCTTCGTCCCTGGTCGCAACCTTTTGTTCCTCGGCTTTGCGGCCGCGACAGCTTACCGGATCGGCGCGAAACACCTCGTGATCGGCGTGTCCGAGACGGATCGTTTCAGCTACCCGGATTGTCGAGATGACGCAATTAAAGCGATGCAACTTGCCCTGAACCATGCAATGGAGACGCGTTTCGTCATTCACACACCCCTCATGCGGCGCGACAAAGCGCAGACCTGGGCGCTGGCGGATTGGTTGGGCGGCGAGGCGCTAGTGGAGCTCATCTGCGAAGCAAGCCACACCTGCTATAGCGGAAACCGCGAGCATAGACATAGCTGGGGTTTCGGTTGCGGGACCTGCGTCGAGTGTAATCTTCGCGCAGCAGGATGGGAGCAATTCCGATCCTCCAAAGAGGCACCCGTGACCGCCCATGAAAGAACGTGAGCGCCCAGATCCAGACCGAAGGTGGCAATCTGTTCCATAGATCGCTTCCTTCTCTTTGGGTGTTAAGCACGATCAAGGTACACGCCCTCGATGCCGTTTTGAAGGGCTGTTCCATACCATCGACCTTGATGATCTTCGCCGTTCGCGTGGTGCTGTTTTGGCACCGCAATGGCGAGCAGGCTGCGGTTGTTATCCTTGATCCCGGTCGGATTGACCGTGGAGCGGACTGCCAAGAAAACGGAGAGGTTGTGGTTTCGACGAGAGGCAGTTGATGCCCGAGCCCGCCCTTATGTGGAGATCGTCCATGCACGTCCTAATCAGCATGGCCGCACCATCGGCCTCATTGAAGCGACGAATGACGACCTCATTGGTAATCGATGCCGGCGCCTGCGTAAGCCGGCACGGCGCAGGCACCCTGCGGCGAAGCGATGTTGCGGATATCCCTCGCTGGCCTGCCTTGGCCCGATCAAAGGATTCCTGGTAAGCGCCTTCGATCTGGCAATACTCGTGCGTCCAATGAATGCGCGCGCCGCTCTGATGGCGATCGTCACAGCCCCAGTATCGATGTTGACGAAATGGATCTGCTCGACCGCCGGAAAACAATCGAGCAGGTAGCTCAGCAAGGTCGATGTCATGTGCCGTCGAATTCAAAAGACGGCTGCCGTCAAGAAGCATGCGCGCAACCGCATCAAGCGCCGGGGCAAAGCCATCCCTATGCATCAGGATGGCGAAAGTGTTGTTGAGGTCCCGAAAGCGCTGTCCGTTGAGGTCAGCCAGATTGGCGCCTTCGCGTTGCAGCGCGCCGCGCGGCTTCGGATCGCACAGCCGCAGCGCGTGGTGCGATCGGGAAAAACGGCCGCGGCCGAACAATCTTGCCGATAGGGCGTCAGGCGGCGCGGAGATTTCTTGCAACATGTCAGGCCTCTCCTCGAAGGATCCGGAAACGTACGCCTCTTTTGCGCTGACATGCATTTGCACTTGGAAGACGTCATTCACGAATGAAAATGGGAGGCGGCTGGTGAACAGGCCAACGATCGCCGATCTGGCGAAAGCCGCGGGCGTAAATGTTTCCACGGTCAATCGGCTCTTGCACGGAACTGGCAACTGCGACCGCAGACGGCCGACCTCATCTTGAGCGCAGCGCAGCAGATCGGCTTCCGCAGTTCGGGGCCGCTGCACGAACGCAGGCGGGACAATCTCCCGCATCGGCACTTGAGCCTTCTCATGTAGCAATCGCACCGGCCGCTCTGTCAGATCTGGGCCGAGGCGCTTCTCGGTGCCTCCGCGCGACGCACAGAGGCGGTTATTGAGCCAGACGTGCTCTTCGAGGAGGACCCTTCCCCCGAAGCGGTCGCTGCCAATCTGCTCAAGATAGGCGAGAGCGCCGATGCAATCGCGGTGATATCGGCCGATCACCCGCTCGTCGGCCAGGTGATTGACGAGTTGCGCGTCAAGGGCGTTCCGGTGATCGCCTACGTCAGCGACGTATGCGCTGCCAGCCGGACCGGCTTTGTGGGAACCGACGACTGGAAGGCCGGCCGCACCGCCGCATGGTTTCTCAGCCAGACGTCCGGTCGGCCCGGCAAGGTCTTTGCTCTCATCGGCAGCAACCGTTATCAGTTCCAAGACATCTCGGATGCGAGCTTTCGCTCCTATCCCGGTAAAACTTGGCCGCAGCGCATCGCGCTTAGCGCTCGCAGGGCGGAGCTGGTCCGGGTTGCGAAGCCCGGCGAGCGCGGATCGTCTTGGGCGATGTGGTGATCAGGCGCGGTTCTTAAAGCGCCAGGATTCATGTCCGAATTCGATGATCTCGCAATAATGGGTGAGATAATCGAGCAGTGCGGTCGCGCTGAAGAAGCGGCCGCGCCCGCCGTCACGAATGAGCGCGCGGGCGATGGCAATGGCCAGATGCGACTTCCCATTCCGGGCCACCAAATCAGCACGCCATCGAACAAATGCTATCAGGTCGCTTTCAGAGGAGATCTCACCCGCCCGGCGGCGGCGAAGAAGAGAAGAAAATGATGGAACGCAAGCTTGATGACGTGATCGCAGCCTCCCTGAGCAGCGCCGGGAGCGTGTCGACGCACGTTTCGAAGAGTCAAAGGACGGACGTCGAGAGCCTCGGCGAGCTGCGCCGTGCGGCCGGGAAGCCAAGCAGCCAGGCAGCCAGGCAGCCAGGCAGCCAGGCAGAGATTGCCTCGACCTCAAGTCAAGCAAGCCCCTGTTTCGAAGATCGAGAACCAGGCCGATATGTATCTATCGACACTTACAGCTACGTAGAGGCGATCGGGGGACAACTCGACCTCATCGTCGCCTCGCGCGCACCCCCGTATACAGCGGCTCAGCTACGTCGTAGCCCTCACGCACGAAGTGCTAGTCTAAAACAGCGCCAGGTGGACGAACCCGCCCGAAGGCAACGCGCCGCTGAACGCCCGTTTCGGGCAAAATTGCCGAAGGGACGACAGTCTCGTCGACGCTCGCTACAGGTATGAGGCAAGGCCTCATTAAGTCGGATACCGATCTGCCCGCTGTCACGCTCGCGGCCTCTTCCCTCGCCCATGCTTGGCCCAGCTCACCACTGCGCCGGGGGTCCCGCTATGTGCTCGCCGACGACCAGATCGAGCACGCTTGGGTCACAGCTTCGACACCTGACCAAGAAGATACCTCCGCATCGGAGCGAGAGCTTCGGTGGCTTACAATTTATCAAATTTACGGCGGTTATCGCCGCACCGCAAAATGACTCAAACGGCCATGTCTTCTCCCTTCTTATGCGGCTCCAGGACACATTGAGCACAGGCAAATACTGCCAAGCATGCCAGACCACGACCCACCTCGTGGCGGCAGTTAACAGCTGGCCGCTGAGGTTTGCCAACGGGCCTCCGGTCAAACTTGGCGCAGCGCTGTTACGGCAGGCACAGCACGTGGAGATCTGTCGAGCATCAGCCGTCGCGAAAAGTGTAGCCGTAACCGTTGATCGCCGGCGCGCCGCCGAGATGGGCATAGAGGACGCGCGATCCCTCTGGAAAGAAACCTCTCTGGACGAGGTCGATCATTCCTTGCATCGATTTGCCCTCATAGACGGGATCGGTAATCATGCCCTCGAGCCGAGCGCACAGGCGGATCGCCTCCTTGGTTTCCTCGGATGGAATGCCATAACGCGGATATGCGTAGTCTTCGAGCAGCACCACGTCATCCTCGACAGGTTCCGTTCCGAGCTCGACGAGGGTCGCTGTACGCCGGGCAATGCTAAGCACCTGCGCCTTGGTTTTTGCAGGCGTGGCAGAGGCATCGATACCGATCACGTTGCGCTGTCGACCATCCTTGGCGAACCCGACGATCATGCCGGCATGCGTTGAACCGGTAACAGTGCAAACGACAATGTAGTCGAAGGCAAACCCAAGCTGTTTCTCTTGGGCGCGCACCTCCTCGGCGAACCCAACATAGCCGAGGCCGCCATTCGGGTGAACAGATGCGCCGGCTGGTATCGCGTAAGGTCTGCCGCCCCTCGCCTTGACCTCATAGAGCGCTTTTTCCCAACTGTGCCGGATGCCGATGTCAAAGCCCTCGTCAACCAGGCGCACCTCCGCGCCCAAGATGCGGCTCAACAGAATGTTGCCGACCCGGTCGTAGACGACATCCTCATGTGGAACCCAGCTCTCCTGAACCAGGAGACATTTCATGCCGATCTTGGCGGCGACCGCGGCGACCATGCGCGTATGGTTGGACTGCACGCCGCCGACTGTGACGAGCGTATCGGCATCAGACGCGATCGCGTCGGGGATTATGTATTCGAGCTTGCGGAGCTTGTTTCCGCCGAACGCGAGACCGGAGTTGCAGTCCTCGCGCTTGGCGTAGATCTCCACCTTGCCGCCCAGATGCTTGCCGAGCCGGTCGAGCTTCTCGATGGGTGTGGGTCCAAAGGTGAGCGGGTAACGCTCGAAATTTTCCAGCATATTCTCTCCGGCGACGATCATTCAGCTGAAATAGCCAAACAAAACTCGTTCCATAAGCGCCGCTTGAATTGGTCGGCCGCGCTCTCTGACCACCCATCAGAGCCTTGGGGATTTCCAGCGCTTTCTTTGCGATTGAGACGAAGCGATCCACATGTCGACATGCTGCAATGAGGCGACCATCGTCTCGGAAACCTACGATGACACGCGGTCGGCATCTGCGTTTTTTCCGGCTTTGCGAGAGCAGCCAGACTGCCAAACCAACAGACTTCGATAAAGACGCAATGGCTCTTGTTTGCGATTGGACCAGCAGGAACCGCACAGTTGCTGAGGCGAATTCTGCGAGGCGATTTTGTGGTGCTCAACGCCTCACAGAAGTTTCAGCTGCTCGATCGAAGTGCTCGTCTACCTGATCGAGACAGGTGCCAATGCCCTCGAAAGGCTGGCCTCCCCGCGTCCGTAAGTCGCCGCATCATAGTTGACGAGCGTGTCGGTCCTGGCTGTATCCAGCAGCTGATTGGTGATTTGTGTCGGTGTTGCGGACGTGAACTTGCTGCCAAGGATGGCGGCATAGCCTGCAACCACGGGTGCCGCGATAGACGTCCCGGATAGTCCAATTAGGTCACTATCGACCCCCACCGTGAGGAAGTGGTTCTGCACCTCCGAATCTGAACCGGCGTAATTCGAATAGGAGGCGAGCTTTACCTTGTTTTCGGGACTGCCATTGTGCTCGAGCGCACCCACAAAGATTGTCGATTGCGTACCAGTCAGCTCGAGAGCTAGGAAATCAATATTCCCTTCGGTCGGGGTACCTACCGCTACGGACCCGTTGCCGGCTGCCTTTGTGAAGACCGCAGCACCCGCCCAAGCCGCATCGACAATCGACTGTTCGAGCCGGTACCCGCTCGCTGGTCCGTCAAGGGCATAGCTCAGATTAATGACATTGAGGCCCTCGTAAGCGCCACGCCGCTCCCCTCGTGCGGCGCATGAGGTGAATGTGCCAAGAATCCCCCCGATCGCGAGAGACGGAGGGCCTACATGGGAGCAGACGGCAAAATCGACGTCCATTTGGACGTCTCAACAGCTGGCTACGCAGGCCGGCTCGAGGTTCTGGAAGGTCCAGGACGGCGGGTTCGCTCGGAGGCCGACAGAGCCCGGATTGCGGCCGAGAGCCTGATGCCGGGGGTGCAGGTGGCGGCGGTCGCCCGCAAGCATGGCGCGACCCGCTGGCAGATCTACGATTGGCGGCGTCGCCTTCGTCAGGGACAACTGGCACTGCCAGAAAGCATGGCGCCGATGTTCGCGCCGCTGATGGTGGAAGAATCGTCGGCGCCTCAGCGGACGATGAGGCCACCGAAATCGGCGCCGGCGAAGGTGGAAATCGTGATCGACGACATGGTGATCCGAACGACGGTTGACCTCGAGCAGCTGTCGCAGGTGATCCGAGCGGTTCGGGCCTCGCGATGATTGCACCGGGCGCCGATCTGAAGATCTACGTGGCGACCCGGCCGGTTGACTTCCGGCGCGGCATGGACGGATTGGCATTGGCTGTGCAGGAGATGCTAGGCCTCGACCCGTTCTTATGTGTCGGGCGAGATTATGTGGCGGAGCCGCCCTGACCCCTTTCGGGCCGGCCAAACCCAGCTTGCCTCCGCCACATAATATTCAGATGGAGTTCAGCAGTTGGAGAACGGCATCGGTGGGCCGGAAGCGCGCCCCGTAATTGCCCTCGATGCCCGCCTTCTCGAGTCCATTGCGCATCATCTCGACATCCGCTGTGGCATAGCGGTGGGTCGTGGCGACCTGTGCGTGCCCGAGCCAGGCTTGGATCGTCAAAAGGTCCACGCCGGACTGAAGAAGCTTCATGGCGAGGAGTGCCGGAAGATGTGCGGCGATATGGGCTTGTCGGCCAAGGCCGGTTTGGTAGGCACGGCCTCGGTGGCCGCACGCCGCACGATATGGGTCGCTCCGAAACGAGTCAGACGCTCGTTGCGGGCGCCGACGAATATCGGTCGCGGCTCGTGATGGGCGATCCCGCGCTCGCTCAACAAGGATGTCAGCGCCCGCGCCAGGTCCTTAGCAATGGGGACGACGCGGTCTCTGCGCCCCTTGCCGCGCAGCAGCACTTGTGGGTGCGGCCGCTCCAACTGAAGGTCGTTTGCGTTGACGCCGGTGGCTTCGGAGACCCGGGCGCCGGTCCGTGCCAAGAAGAGCAGAAAGGCTCGGTCGCGCCGACCACGGGGCGTCTTTGGATCGGGCGCCGCGATGAGGGTGTCCACTTCGGCCTTGGTGAGGTGGTACGTCACCTCAATGTGCGTCCGTTTAATGGGAATCGTCAGCACGCGTTGGGCGACGCCGAAGGACGCCGGGTCGGCGGCAGCGACGTGGTGGAAGAAAGATCGGATCGCGGCCAAGCGGGCGTTGCGCGTGGTGACGGAATTGTTCCGCTTCTCCTCGAGTTCGTCGAGAAAAGCGAGAACGAGGTCTCGATCAAGCTCTTCGAGCGCCAAGGCGGCGGGCTTCTTCCGCAATCGGGCGGCGGCAAAGAGGATCAGCATGCGCAAGGCGTCCCGATAGCTGGCCACGGTCGCGGAGTCGCGTTCCGCTGCTTGGTCAGGCGCCGGCGGAAATACGACTCCAGGAGCGGCGCTAGGAGCAGGTCTTCGCTCATGCTGCGCCTCCATCGAGGGCGGCACGCTCAGCCGCGATGGCGAGGAGTTCCGCCGAGCCCGTGAGGTAGTAGGCCGTGTCGCTGTAACTGGCGTGGCCGAGATATGTGGCGAGCAAAGGCAATAGCGCCTGAACGTCTAAGCGCTGTTGGTGCCAGAGGCTGAGGCGGGTCACGGCAAATCGGTGCCTGAGATCGTGCGGCCTTAACGGCTTACCGCGATCAAAGTCGGCGAGTTTACGGACCTCGGCAAAGCCGTTTTGCAGGCCGGTCGCCGAGAGGCGATTGCCCCGGGAACTGAGGAAGAAGCCCTGATCCTTGGGTATGGGGAAAGCGGCGTCGCGCTCACGGGCATAGCACCCAAGGGCAGCCTGGGTTGTCGTGTGAACTGGAACGAGACGATCCTTGCGGAACTTTGTCTTCCGAACGAGGAGAACCCCGTTGGTGAGATCAACGTCGGATCGATCAAGCCCGACTACTTCGCCCGATCGCAGCCCCGAACTCGCCAACAATCCGATCAGCGTCGCCATCGTCCGCCCTCGCAGAGGAATGCTAGGCGAAATGCGGGCGCATGCGTCGATGAGTGATGCCAACTCGGCCTCGCTGAGAATACGCGGAGGCGGGATCGCTCTGGATCTGGGGAAAGCCCTGCGCTCCAAGACTTCGGTTCGCGCGTCGTAGACGGCGAGATACTCGTAAAACCGGCGGAGCACGCCGTGACGAGTGACGCGGCTGTTGGCGGCGCCGCTGAACGACAGCGCGAAATCCAGCGCCAACGTTCGAGTGGCGGGCCCATCGAACTGAGCGCGCTCAACGTACCTCACGAAGGCCCGCAACGTGCCGGCTTGCTTGCTGAAGGCATAGCCGAGGGAGTGGCGTAGCTCGATGTAACACTCGGCCTTCTCGCGGAGGAATCGGGCAAAGGCGGTCATGCCACGCCTCCCGGAAAGGGGAGTGCGACCTCGGCAAGTTGCGAGGTCGCGACCTTTACGTACAGCGCCGTTGTATTGATGCTGCGGTGTCCCAGGAGATCGGCGACCTCGTTGATCAGCCTTCGCTGCTTGACGAGCTGGGTGGCGAGACTGTGGCGCAGGAGATGCGCACCTGCGACCTGCCCGAGTTCAACCCCGCCATGTCGCAACCGCTTCCGCACGATCCTCGAAACAGGCGACGCGCCTTTGAACGGTGCCACGGGCGGCGTGAAGGACAGGAACAGATACGGACTATCCACTTTCGGTCGAGCGCGCAGGACGTAGTCGGCGAGCGCAGCGCCAGTCTCCTCGAGCAGCGGCGCCACCCGATCCCGCTTGCCCTTGGTGCGCCGGACAGAAACCTCGCCAGCACGCCAGTCGATATCCTGCAGCTGAATGGCGCGTAGCTCACCGTTGCGAATGCCCGTGGTGGCGAGTAGCAGCAGGACGGCTCGATCGCGGATGTCGACCGGCGTCGTTGCACCGATCGCATCGATTGCCCGCCGAACGTCATCCCATGCAAGGCGCGGCGGCAAATGCGCCAAACGCCAATGAGGCGTCCTTGGGACGACGCGGTCGAGATCCTGATCATGGTGGCCAGCCCAACATAAAAACTGAAGAAATGTTCGGATGTGAGAAGTCGCTGCCGTGCGGGTGCCGGTGGTCGCCGATAGCGACAGCCGATGCTCGACAGCAGCGAGTACGTGCTCAGCCGTCAACGCCTCGAGGTCTTGACCGGGATGGTGATGGCGGAACCAATCCAGAAAGCGGCGGCCTCCCAGAAGAACGCCTTCGCGGGTCTTCGGCTCAAGTCCTCGCACCTTGCGCAAATAGTCGGAAAATGAGGCCAGAAGCGGAGTATCCGGATCATCATCTACCTTGGGCAGGGGAAGCAATGAAGCGCTCCGGAGCCACTCGCCGTGCATGTCCCAGCGCCGATGCTGCCCCAATGCGTGGAGAATCCGTAGTAAACGTGCATAAATAGCTGTCGACGACATCTTGATGGATCGGCATCCGACCACAGCGCGTTGCGGCAAACTGGCTAAAGCGCGCAATCCGGCTCAAGTAAATCTTGGCGGACGCTCGCTTATAACCGAGGGTGAAAAAATGCTCCGCGAGGCGATCCATCTCGCCACCGAGTGCACCGCTACGCAGGCGCTTGAGCACCCCACAATAGGAAAAATAGAACTCGAGCATTCTGCCCCTCCGGCGTTGTGGCACAGGGGAATCCCGCGCCATGAGAGAGGCATGAAATATTATGTGGCGGAGGCAAGCTGGGTTTGGCCGGCCCGAAAGGGGTCAGGGCGGCTCCGCCACATAATCTCACCCGACACATAAGAACGGTTATGTGGCGCGCCACATAACCGCATTGCGGGGCGGCCTTCGTCTTCCGGGCCAAAAGGGCTGACAGGATCAAGATTTTAGTCTGGGATCGCACCGGACTGGTGCTGGTGCACAAGCGGCTCGAGGGTTCGAAGTTCGTTTGGCCGCAGGTTCGCCGATGCGCATGTCGCCGGCGATGTTCGCGGCCTTGTTCGAAGGGCTGGATTGGAGACTGGTTCGCCCCGAGCGGGCACGGCGTCCGCAGCTTGGCGGATGAGTGTGGCACAGTGACTCAGCTGCGTTGTCTTCGATGGCGTTCTCGGTGTTCATGTGCTTGATTTAGCGCATGAATCTGACGGTTCTCCAGGAAGAGAACGAGCGTTTGAAGGCGCTCCTGGCCCAGACGCAAGCGGCCCTGGCCGAGCACCAGGCTGCCTTGGCTGAGGCCGAAGAGGCGCGGCGTCGCCTGGAGACCATCGTCGGTCAACTCAATCACGAGAAGTTCGGCGCCAGGTCCGAGAAGCTGCATCCCAATCAATACCACCTGCCGCTCGAAGACGTGGAGATCGCGCAGGGCGTGCTCGATGCCGCGCAGGAAAAGGCGCAGCGGGTCATCCAGGGTCGTTCGGACGGCGCGTCCGGTTCACGCCTGCGCAACCGTGGTCACTTGCCGGCTCATCTGCCGCGAGTGGAACGGATCATCGAGCCCAAGAGCACGCTGTGCCCGTGCGGCTGCGGCGAGATGGCCAGGATCGGCGAGGACGTCAGCGAACGGCTGGACGTGATCCCGGCGCAGTTGCGCGTGCTGGTCACGCGCCGCCCGAAATACGCTTGCCGGCGCTGCTCGAGCGCGGTCGTGCAGGCGCATGCGCCCGAGCATATCGTGCCCGGCGGCCTGCCGACCGAGGCGCTGATCGCCCAGGTCATCGTCGCCAAGTTCGGTGATCATTTGCCGTTCTACCGGCAGGCCGAGATCTACGCCCGCCAGGGCATCCAACTGGATCGCGCCACACTGGGCAATTGGGCAGGCCGGGCCTGCTTCCATCTCAAGCCGATAGCCGAGCACATGCGCAGGCATCTGGCCGGCGCGGATCGCCTGTTCATGGACGAGACCACCGCGCCGGTGCTCGATCCCGGACGCGGCAAGGTCAAGAAGGGCTTCTTCTGGGCAATCGCCTCCGATGACCGCGGCCATGGTGGCCAAGGCCCACCCATCGTGCTGTTCCACTATGCGCCCGGGCGCGGCGGCGAGCATGCCGAACGCTTCCTTCAAGGCTTCGGCGGACAGTTCCTGCAAGTTGACGCCTATGAGGGCTATGACCGGCTGACACGCCTGGAACGGCCGCAAGGACCGTGGCTGCTCGTCCATTGCTGGAGCCACCTGCGCCGACGGTTTGTGAAGCTGGCGCGCAACACCAAGTCCCCGATCGCCGAAGCGGCGATACGCCAGATCGCAGCGCTCTACGCCATCGAGGCAACAGTGCGCGGCGCATCGCCTCAAGTCCGGCTTGCCGCTCGACAAGATTATTCCAGGCCGATCATCGCCGCCCTGAAACCATGGTTCGAAAAGCAACTGTCGATGATCTCCTCCGGCTCCAGGTTGGCCGAAGACATCCGCTATGGGCTCGCTCACTGGGAGGGGCTCACCCGCTTCCTCGACGACGGCCGGCTCGAGCTCGACACCAACCCAGTCGAAAACGCCATCCGTCCAGTATGCTTGACCAGAAAAAATGCTCTGTTTGCTGGCCATGAAGTCGGGGCCGAAAACTGGGCACTGCTCTCATCCGTCGTGGCCACCTGCAGGCTCAACGACGTCAATCCCGTCGCCTACATCGCCGAAACTCTCGACGCCATCATCAACGGCCATCCGCAGAGCCAGATCGAGGAACTCATGCCCTGGCGATTCCGGAAAACGTCAAGCCCAAATCCATAGGCAATCGGCGAGGCGCTTACCCTCCAGCGTCAGCGGAACTGGTTCTAAATAGTCAAGCTCGATCATCTTTGCGCCAGGCGCGACCATGCCGGCTACTTGAGTGACCCATTGCCCATGTTGCCGCCATTGGGGGCCATGACCGAGATCCCCAAACTGTGTCATTTCACTGGTGAAGTCGTCTGCGACGGTCACCGATACGCCGGAACCGGTATAGCCCGATGCCCATGCTTCACCAATATCCGGGCTCATCCAGCAAAAGGTGCCGTCGGCATTTTGTGGGCAGCCTGAGCTACTGCTTTCCGTGGTTGGCGTTCCGATCGTTCCTTTAGCGCTGACGCCCGCATCGAGATCACCAGCAAAACCGGATGCCGTCAGCAGGCACATGAAAAGACTGGCAACGAGTCCTACTGGGAACAATTGTGTTTTGTGCATAATAGACTTCCTGTCTGGATTGTTCTTCATCAACGAAATGTACCGCCTATGCCTTTCACCATCGCTAGAATTACCCCTGAACCGGAGATCGAGTTTCAATCGGCTTGGATTGATGTTTGTCATGTATTTCAACGTGTCCGCAGGCCGGAGTTGCGACGCGGCCAGACGACAATTCGCTGTCTGGAAGCCGCCGATGGCGCCATAGTCAGCCGTGCAAGGTTGTTCCGTCAGGTTCCCGCCCAAAATCGAACCGACGGTGAGAGAAAGCGCCGTGGCCGGCGTCGGTCGCTTTTGCAGAATAAATCCGAGTTTCACACCTGGGTCGATTCGGACCTTTTCGGCGCGTTGGCCGGTGCTCGCGCCCCACAGGAGACCGAAATCATCCGACATCTGCGTCAACATTTCAAATCGCATGTCGATCCAGTTGCTATGGTATCACTTATCGAAAGACACTTGGTACCACCCGACAGCTCGTATCCGCCTTGTCCCAGACGGTTGGCGGCCGCGGTTAGCTCTGAACCCTGGTAAATGCCGACAAGGCTGGTCTCCTGTCCGTTCGCAGTCATAGCGCTGAGAAGAATGCCATCACGGACAGGACGTAACTCGCCAACCGTATGCACATCTGCAACACCCATTGTTGGACCCGCCAGCAAATCATGCGAACGACACGCGTACTGCAGTCCCTGGCCGCATCTTCAAACCATCCAGATGCTCTAGCCCCATGCATGGCTGCCAGCGGGCAATGTGTTCATTCGCAACAAATCAGTGATCCCCCGTGCTTCAATTTTGCCGAGCCATCTCTTCGCTCTTCTGGCAAGCAGCTCCTGTCCTCCAACGGAATCTCGCAAAGTTCATGCCAATCTAGATGACGGCGGCGGGGGCATTGTATGTTTTCTTTCAGCGGCTTAGCCAAAAGCTCCAAGATGCCGGCCAACCAAGGCTGTGTCGTCAAACCGACAAAGCCGACACAATTGACGATGTCGACGAACACGCTCAGCGTGAACCCACCGCATGGGCACAGGAACACTCCCCTCGCGCTCCGGCCATACATCGGAGAGCCCTCGAAACGGCCTCCATATTCCAATTCGGCGCAATCCTCTTCAGCCGGGCATTGCGCCGCCCAATTTGAAGTTCTAAACGCGAGTCGTCTGAAAAGGCATGCCCGGCAGAGACGGAGCTCCCTGCCGGGCCGGGTTCGCCTTGGGAGGAGGCGTAAGCTAGCGACTTTCGTGGCGGTGGGACCACTCAATCCGTGCGTTTCGCGCAATAGCGAGCATGTACCGTGCCAAGCCAAAAGCGTTAAAAAACACCCGAGAGTCAGCTTCCTCTACATTGCGTACCCGACATTGTCGGCTATCGGACAACGCCGAACGTGCCTCTCGGCATCGACCTGCGCCTGAACCAGAGCGCACCCGCAAGGGTGTTCGCTGCCATTTCGACCTGGCGAACCGGTGGTGACCGGGTTTTTAGCCCCGAACTGTTCGCCGGCTGACGGACAGGGCGGGGATGTCGTTCTTTAAAGAGGAACTGTCTGTACCTTCAATTCAAAACGGCGCGGCTATGAGAGACGGCGCGGCGAAATGCGGTCGGGCAGATTATCGCGAGGATCGCCACAATCGGCATGGACGCGCCGTAGGCAATCAGCCCTTCGGCGAGCTCGCCGATGTGACGCCCCAGCAAGTGAGCCGTCGAGCGCACGAAGAACGAAGGTTAGACGCGTCTTTCCGGCTTGGCCCAGACTTAGAGCATTGAGGCACTCGAGCGCACCTCAGGCGGTGCTTCGAAAACATCGCGGGCCAGGTCGCCCCGGCACGGAGGTGAATAGGGTGCAAGATATCCGCGCCTGAGACGGCGAGCGAGCGACAGCAGGACAGTCGCACGACCTGGCAAAGCCGAGAGCTCGTAGGCGCTACGGCGTGTCACCGAGGATGCGGACAGCTGTTCTGGGACGCACCATAGCGGAGACCTGCCAATCGGCGCCGAACTTTACCCCTGATTGGATTGCGTCCACTTATTGCCCCCCGCTTGTATAAGCGCGACGAGGAGCGCTCGCCGGGCGGAGCTGGTCGGGTTGCGCAGCCCCGGCGAGCGCGGATTGTTTGGACGGTGGGCGCGTCAGGCGCGGTTCTTGAAGCGCCAGGACTCGTCTCCGGTCTTAATGGTCTTGCAGTGATGGGTGAGCCGGTCGAGCAGCGCCGTCGCAATCTTTGCGTCGCTGGCAAAGAACTCGGTCATTCGCCGAAATTGCCAGGTTGGTGGTGACGATGATGGAGGTGCGTTCGTAGAGCCGACTGATGAGATGGAAGAGAGAATGCCCGCCGGCTTGGGCGAAGGGGAGATAGCCGAGTTCGTCGAGGACGACGAAGTCATCAAGGAAGGAGCAGCGATATGCCGAGCGTTTGATTGCGCTGTGCACATCTTGGGTTTCATTCCTATGCTCATCGTCGCGCGACTGGTACTGAACTTGCTGGGACCTATCGACAAGCTCAGCCCCTTGCCCGGCTTTGCCAGCGCATCTGGATCGCCAAATCAGAAAGAGCACACTTGCGAAATAGCCCAGCTGAAGAAGTAGCGAACAGCCCAGCGTCGTGACGAATGCTAGACGGAACGAATGCGAGGCGAAGTAAACCGTCACAGCGTTGCCGCACAGGACCAGCCCGAGGAGCCGACAAAAAATCATGAAGCGCAATGCCGTTCTCCTGATTTTGTCTCGTCAAATCATGCAACTCATGCTGCGATCTGGTCGGCCGCGACATGGGTCTGGCAGTTCTTTGGGCAGACGCGGCCGCAGGCTCCGCAGCCAATGCAGCGGCCGCCATGGTCGACAACCATGATCATGCGATTGAGCTCACCATCGAAGTCGTCGTCACCGCCGTCGCAGGCGCCGAGGATTTCACCCGCGTCGTCGACGCCGTAAAGATGCATGATCTCGCGCGAGCAGACTTTGAAACAGCGGCCGCAGCCGATGCAGATCTTGCCATCTATAGCGATCAGATATTCCGGCATCCATACGGAGCCGTCGCGGGTGATGAATTCACTGCTCATCGTAAAGTCTTCATTTTCGCAAGCTCTCTCCTGGCACCATGCAACTCCGCATAAACGGCGTGCGCTTTATCGGCCACTTCCTCTATCTCAGTCCATTTCACGGGAAGACCCTCGGCAAGGTCGCGCAGGTTCGTCTTAGCAATTGCTGCACGCAGTTGAAGCTTTCGGACCTTTTTCACCATCTCATCCAAGTTTGACATGATCCTTCCTTGAAAATCGATCGTTTCACGCCCGCACGACATCGCGGGCGGACGCATCCAGTTTGGTGCCGGAATCCGCGACTTCCCGGAAAGTCTCGAAGCCCAACCGGCGGACGCCTCGACAGAACGAACAACCGCCGTCCGCGAAAAGCACGAGTCAGAGGCCCAGAAACGTTCAAGGCTTCTTGTCGCGTTTCATCACGCCTGAGCTCACCTCGATCCCTATCTCCGCTGCGGTGAAAACATTGGGCCTCCACATCCGGATCCGGATCGCGAATGATCGGATCTCCCGGCGCAGTCCGTTGGACGATGAAGCCGGCCGGCAGCTCGGTCCCCGATTACCCTTGCATGAGCCCTGGGAGTCCTGAGCATCGGATAAGCCGCAGCAGGCATTGGTCAAACAGGGGCAAGTCGCTCCTTTTTGACGGCAGGTCAGGCGCCGTGAGAGATTTCGTTTCCTCAAATTCCAGTCCTCGTCCACAACGGAGGATTCCTGCTTTCGTGTACGCCGAGTTCGGGCACACCTGCGCAACCGGCGGCTGGGGGAGCCCGATTCCACGCAACTGAGGTCTTCAGGGACGATCTCGAACACGTCCTGGACTGTGATGCTTTCAAAGACATCCCCGGTTCGGCTCTAACTTCTCTTCTGCGCCGTGTCCGCTTATCGGTGTCTAATGTCTGAGCCTTTACATGCACGAAACGGTCCCGCCTCTACTGCCTGGGGCATACTTCCCGCCGGCGCGCCGCCGCAGAAAATCGACCGGGTTCAATTCCACGAGTTCCTTGTGATCTTTGCTCATTAGGCGGCTGCGGTTTGACTTTCCGGAGCCTTATTTTTTTGCGGAACCATGCAGAGACCCGCGTAAGAGGCATTCTCACCCGTGTAGTTGGCCAAGGATTGGAGCAAGGGGGTAAGGTAGTATTTTTTGATGTGGTCCGGCATTGGCTCCGGAAGATCGAGCGATTTCAGCGCGACGTCGATCAGCTCGATCGCGCGAACCTTGTTGCCGCACTCGTAGTAGTACTGAGCGACCGGAACGTACCAAACGAATTTGAGGGGGCCGTCGCTTTGTGGGGAACTCAGTGCCAAGATCTCTTCAGAAAGCTCCTTGCCCATCGCGAAGCGCTCAGCATGGGGAAGATGCGAGTTGTTCCTCGCTGAATCGAAGAGTTGCTTCAGGGCCATTGCCATCCAGGACACGGCCTCAAACTTCTTGTCGATGGCGTCCTCGACCAATTGGCGCATAACTGGCAAGCCGGTCTCCATGTCGCGCAGCTTATGAAGCAGAATATCCGCATGGGTATGCCGGAACCCGTAATTGTCTGGCATTAAGGCGAGGCCACCTTCGACGGCCGAGAGTGCCGCCTTCAATCCTCCGCCTGCATCGCCGGCTGGAGTTTGGCGTATATCGGTTCGGTCAGCGCCAGCTCGCGCGCAGTGCGTTGGTTCCTATCGATCCGCCCCTTGTCGGCGGCTTTCGCTTCATAGCTGCCGCGCCAGCTGCCATATATAACTTTCGGTAAAACGTCATCGAGATCCGCCGGGTGTCCGATGAATGCGATGCGGCCGTCGCGGTCCACCAGGAACGAGGTAGGAATTCCGAGAGAAGAACTCGCCTTCATCCAAAGTCTGTTCATTTCGCCTGTGTAATCGAACGCGACCCGATAATTGAGATTGGGGAACCTCTGAAGCAGCCAAGCATCAAGCTCGTCCGCGTCTCCGCCGCGGTTGGACCCTCTTCGCTTGCTGCGACTCCGACGACCTCAAATCCACTGTCCTGATATTTCTCTTGCAGCTGCATCAGAAGGGGCATCGCCGCCACACAAGGTCCGCACCCAGTCGCCCAAAACTCAACAAGGTACACCATGCCGGGTTGAAAGGTCGCGAGTGGCTTCCCACGCAGCCAGTCGTTGACTTTGATCGCAGGAGCCGGGGACTCAATCCGCAACATTATGTTGGTCTCCAAAGCTTGTTCCCCACCTTGTTGGCGTCGATGACCGATCCGGCTTAGAACGGAACACACCGGAGGCCATCGCTCCTGTTGCCTCTTCTCATGCGGGTCAGCTCAGTCACCATCGCCGCACCTCAACTCGCAAAGGCCGTGCCAGCGCGCTTGGCGCGCAGCAAATGCTTTATTGGCTTCAAAAGTCCAACGGGTCCAAGAGGCCGGTGTTTCGAACCCGACATGTTTTCTGCCGGCTGTAAGCTTTTGGACACGCATCACTCATGCATCGCTCGCCAGGACAGCGAAGACATTTCACTGTATCGTCGGCGACAAATTGGCCTCAGCTCGTCGAGCAGCAGCACTGCGGCGCCGAGTCGAGAGCTGGTAACCCGACCACTGGTCGCGCGCGCGACTGCCTGCCGGCCGACTCATGCTGACCTCTGCTCCTCGAGCGCGGCCATTGGGGCCAGGGCCGAGTCGCTGCCACGGGTGCTGCGCGTGCTGTTTGCCAGACGTCGGAGGCGGCTTGCACGTCCGATATTTTCGTGACTGAGCTTGGAAGCTTGCTGTGGGTATGCCGTGCAGGTATTCGCCTCTGCTCCGCAGGGACAGTCAGCGGCCCGAGCCGGGTCGCGGCTTTCCTTGAGGCCCCCAATCATTGCCTCACCCGATCCAGCCACGACACGCGTTGCAACGGGCGGGAGCCCTTTACTCCGCCGGCTCATGGATGGGCGTCAAGACCACTGCGCAATTCGGAGTGAACGACGTAACACGATCTTTACGGCCGTAGGGCAAGCGCACCCTGGCAGGATGGCAGTGCGCCGGCTCAGCCACGATGACTCGGGAGAAGGCTTCGGCCCTCGCTGAAGCGAACGACAGAACATTCCATAGATGCCGCCGTCGGTGACGAGTAGTCACCGGGTCATATCCCGCTGCCCATTTCTTCTGCGACATTTTGGGACCAGTCCTCGACGGAGTTAGGGCTGATGAAGCCGGGACACTCGGTGTTCGCGTGGGGTGCTCGGCCCAGAAGGCTGTCGAGGATGCGGCGCGCTCGCCAGGCCAGCAGACTTGGAATCGGATCAGCCGGCCCGCGCTGCCCAAGGCTCGCGTTCTGTACAAAGATGCGTCTGTCAGGCGGTCCGTCCCAGCACACCGAGAAATCCTCGCGAATGACGAACTGATCGTCTATCCGTTCTAGCCGGTCCGCCATCGGTTCCAAGAAGCCTGGCACCGCGTTCTCGTAACCGCTGGCCAGGATGACGACCTCGGCCGTGACTTCTTCGGCCTCTCCCATGCCGTGCTGCAGGGTCAGCCTGTGACCGGCGCCGGCGTTGATACACTGCGAGATGGTGCAGCCCGGCCGCAGTGTGATTTTGCATCGGTTTGCCTCGAGAAATGCGTGGCGGTACAGCGCCTGATAGACAGTCCGTAGGGTGTCTTCCGAAATAGCCTCCGAGGCAAGGATGAAGCGCCGAAGCAAAAGGGTCCGCTGCGGCTCGCTCATCGCCACGAAACGATCCGAAAGGCACGGCGTGAACAGCTCGTTTGTGAACGGGGTGTTGTCGACGGGCAGGTAGTTTTCGCTTTGCGAGATCCAGGTGATCGTGGCAGGCCGCCATTCTTCGGGACGGCCGACCAGATGCAACAGCATCTCGGCTCCCGACTGTCCCCCACCGACTACGCAGACATGCTTGTTATGCACCTCAGGATTGATGTGCACCATTTCAGATGAATGGAACAGGTTGCGTCCAGTCCAGCCCTGAAACTCAGGCGGAATTCGCGGCTGCCTGCCAATGCCCACGACAACGTTTCTGGCGCCGAGAACCGCGTTCACCGTCCGCACCCGAAACTCACCGTCAAAGCGGATTTCGCGCACCGCTTCGCCGCCGCGGACAAGCGGGTTCCTGTGAAAGGCCCAGTTCAGATATTGCTCGAACTCAGCTTTGAGCACGGCCTCGAACTGTGCATTCAGGAAGTGGTACAGACGCCCGTTCTCGTGCAGGTAGTTGATGAACGTGTAAGCTGAGCGCGGATTCACCAATGTGACCAGATCCTGGAAGCAGCTGACCTGGAGCTCCGATGAATCAAATGCGCTGCCTGGGTGCCAGCGGAAGGCGACTTGCCGGTCCAGGAAGAGCGCCCCTTGACCAACTTGCTCGTGTATCTGACATGCCAGGCTCAAATTAGACGGCCCGGCACCCACTCCAATGCAAGAGAGCTCCACTGGTCCTGCTCCTATTGGCCGTTCCGATCAGGCTATGTTCGCGGCGAATTTCGGCCATGGTCATTGGGCTCACACTCCGCGTTGGCGGTGTCGACCTCGGTGCCACCCGATCTGCTAGAGTTTGTCCCCAACTTCGTGTTCGGCTGTTAAGTGCAAAAATCCAAGCAAAGTCAGGTGATCTCCACTCGTGTGGTAAATTGTGAGGCGTGCGGCGGGATCAACTTTGTTGCGCCCGCTTTCATGATCGCATCTCGGTCAGGGACATACTTCCAACCGTATGCTGTGCTCTAATCAACAGCCCACCTCCAACACGATGCGGCCGTCTTTGACCGGCTTGAGGTGCACCAGAGCTTGGTCTCGAATGCGGCGACAGCATTTTTCCGTGAGCCTAATCGTAGGAGGACATCCGCTAATGTGTTCAAAAGATTCCCTGCATCGAGCGTGCCACAAGGAGATCGACTGATGTCGGACAGTGAGGAAACCGTACGCCGGGCCGCGCAAGTTTGCAGGTCGCCGTCCTCTCGCCGGCAGACTGTTTAAAGGCGAGCTCAGCACCAAAATGCCGAGGCAACAACGCGCAACACAGCTGTATCGTGCTCCGCGGGCGCTGAGTTGACCCACCCTGTGGATCGAGTCCTAAGGCCCCAAGCGGCCGATCCGGTCGAGTCTTGTGGCAGTCAACTGCGCCCCAGAGGACACAGCCTCGGTAGCTTAGGCCGTCCGACCACTATCCGACATACGGGTCCTGACCTCATCGGCAACCCAACCTGATGGACTTAGTCCTGCTTGTAGGTTTCCGGTTGTCGGGACCGCCATTCGCGATACTTTGCCGGTGACAAGCGCGCACTCCATGTAGCCCTTGAATGCGCTGAACAGGGTTCTGAGACGCTCCCCGTGGGATTGGGATGCCTTTTGAGGTTCTCTTTGCCTGGCACCACACGCTGACGACTGGCATCACGGATTCATTCTCTCTTGGGCTCTATGAAAGGACGACCGGCGATCTGCCGGCCGACAGGATCGTTGACTGATCTGCCTGTTCTCTATGGAGAACAATGAGGCCGACATATACGGAAGAGAGAGCATCCTTCAGACGATCAGAACGACCTTTGGTAGGCTGTTGTCAGATTTGTCGCGTTTGTCGAATTCGCGACATGGTGATGTTCGGCCCGGTGTGCGGCCGCGCTCGCAGCTAAGCCTCTAACGATGCATAAGCGCTGTTTGGGGTCTCCTGTGCAGTTGGCACGACCTTTGATGATCTCCTTGTGCGGCGGCACACGCTGCTACGGTGCAGCTATTGCTTCATCCCGTGATTTCAAGCTCTAGGAAAGGAGAAAAAAATGAAGACCAATATGCAGGCCTATGGCGTGACCGAGTTAACGCGCGAAGAAGCATGTGCAACGTCCGGAGGTTTCTGGCTGCCGCTGGCAGCATTTAGCGGAGTTGCCTCGTTAGTACTGAGTATAGCAGCCGTGATAACATATCTTAAGCATCATTAGGACGACCCATAATGTTCGCGCTGCTCTGGGGTTGACCTCGGTCAGCTCCAGGCAGCTGTGGCCTGGTTTGTCGCATTAGACAGCGTGATGTTCGGCCGACGCACTCTCAGTTGGGTTGGGAAAAGATATAGAGCGCCTTTTTGGCCTCTATTTACGTGGTCGGCATCGCCTTCGGCGCGGGGGAGTGCTGCCAAGCGGCAGAATGATCGCCGACATTCATCGTTGAATATTTCTGAAAATGAAAAACGATGAATACCGACATCAGTATACGGCTTGACCGCGTTGACCCGAGAGCGGGATCATCAACTTCCGGTGGTCTTTGGTTCATAGCCTCAGTTTCTGCCGTAGGATTTCGTTGGCGTAGTACGCGCCGAAAACATGGCGGATGATTTTCATCATCATAGATCAATATCATTGTAACCAGCGAGATCGTCATCAATATCTCACTTAATCCTGAACTCGCCAACTGCACTGCAGAGAGCATCCTTTCTCGAGGATCAGAGAGAGCTTTGCTCATCTACAAGATCATTGTGCTCTCTGTAGCTGCGGCCTTGGCGTCTCTGCCTTTCATCACAGTAACCGTGTCTTTCCAAAGTGCCGGTATTATTCGGCCGACCGTCGAGAAGACGCCCCTAGTCGCACCCGTCTCCGGACGCATCTCCCGTATTCTTGCAATTGAAAACGATCCGGTTGCCCAGGGGCAAGAGATCCTCGCCCTCGATGATAAGGTTATTCAGGAAAAGCTCAGGGCAGTTACAGGCGATCTTCGCGCAAAGAGCGATCTTGCCCGTGACCTCGAAACCCTGATCTCCTCCGGTACGCAAGCCGACGACCCGATCCGCCTCTGGACCGCGTCCGCCACAGCCGAGCACGCACATTTCCTCAACCTGCTGCGGGAGAACAGTTACGCCCGCAGTAATGCCGTCGCGGAACTCGAGCGTGCTCAGCGACTGCTCTCCTCTGCTGTAGGACCCGCAAAGGCCGTTGAGGAAAAGGCTTTCGCCCTTCAGACAATTGAGGTTCAGGGCGAGATCCTCGCGCGGCGCAAATCCGCCGAATGGAACCAGCAGCTTTTTGATGTCAACCTACGGCGCAGTGAGCTTACGGCCGACTTGCATCAATTGGAGAACGAACGGGATCTGACACGCATTCGAGCCCCCGTGGCAGGCGCTCTCCAGCAGTTCACAGCTCTCAGTCCAGGCAGCTATGTCCAGGCTGGGCAAACGGTCGCTTGGGTTTCTCCCGACGGGGAATTGGTGGCGGAAATCTACGTTTCGCCCAACGATATCGGTTTCGTGCGCCCAGGCCAGTCGGTGCATCTCCAAGTGGATGCATTCAACCCCAATCAATGGGGTCTCATAGACGCGAGAGTGCTGAACGTGGCGCAGGACTTTTCTCTCCATGACGGGAGACCGGTTTTCCTAGTCCGCTGCGCGCTCTCTCGTCGCCATCTGGCCCTCAAGCACGGGGCAATCGGTCACCTGAAGAAAGGGATGACCGTGCGAGCCCGCTTCCTCCTGGGCGACCACACTCTCCTGCAACTCCTCTACAATGAGGTTGATGTTTGGCTCAATCCGCTCTTGGCGGGACACTGAATCCGACATTCCAAACAGCCAGCGAGCCACCATGTCGAGCAAAGTCATCAAGTTCAAGCAGCGCGACATCACGGATTGTGGAGCCACCAGCCTTGCTTCTGTGGCGGCCTTCTATGGGTACAAGCTGCCATTGCCGCGGATCCGGCAGTATGCCTCGACCGGTCGCTCCGGCACGACTGTGCTGGGCCTAATGGAAGCGGCCCGGAAGCTTGGCTTTGTTGCCAAGGGGGTGAAGGGTGGCTTCGACAGCCTATACAAGATCCCCAAGCCCGCCATCGCGCACGTAATCGTCAACGAGGTCCTGCACCACTTCGTCGTCATCCAGTCGATTGATGCTAGGTGGGTCACTATCATGGACCCAGCCTATGGTGAAATCCGCAAACTAGCGCACGAGGAATTCAAAAAGCAATGGACTGGCGCCCTGGTGCTCCTGGTTCCGGCAGACACCTTCAAGCGCGGCGACGAGACCACCTCCCCCTGCTTCGGTTCGCGCGTCTGCTTGCGTCACACAAGGCTGCGATGTCGCAGGCTCTCGTGGGGGCGCTGGTGACGACGATCCTTGGCCTCTCGACGGCCATTTATGTCCAGAAGATCGTCGACCATGTGATTACAGGGGGCAACCGCAATCTGCTCAACCTCATGAGCGTCGCCATGCTGCTGATCTTGGTTGTGCAGATCCTAATCGATCTTCTCAGAAACCGGCTCGTCCTGCAAACGGGGCAGAAGATCGACGTCCAGCTGATCCTCGGCTACTACAATCACATCCTGAGCTTGCCTCAGAAGTTCTTCGATAGCATGCGCATGGGCGAAATCGTCTCCCGCATGAATGACGCGGTGAAGATCAGGAGCTTCCTGAACGACGTCTCGATCAACATGTTCGTCGACGTGCTAACGATACTGTTCTCGTTAGGGCTGATGTTCATCTACTCGTGGCAGATCGCCTTGGTCGTGGCGGTCTCCATCCCCTTGTACCTTTCAGTCTATTGGACCATCAACCGGCTGAATAGGGGCCGCCAGCGCGCTATGATGGAGAACGCTGCCGAACTGGAGACGCAACTGGTGGAATCACTCGGAGCTGTCTCCACGATCAAGATCTCCGGCATGGAGAGCTTCGCCAACTTTAGGATGGAGACCCGCTTCATCAAAATGCTTCACTCCGTCTACAGCTCCGGCCTGATCTCGATCTTCGGAAACAGCACCTCGACTTTCCTCGCAACTCTCTTCACCATCGTGCTGATGTGGTACGGAACGACGCTTGCCCTGGATCAAACCGTCACGCCCGGCGAATTACTGTCCTGCTATACCTTGCTGGGCTATGTCACCCGGCCGGTTGCCACCCTCATTCAGACCAACCGGGTCGTTCAGGAAGCTTTTATCGCGGCAGATCGCCTGTTCGATATATTCGACCTGGAGCCGGAAAGCGGTGGCGACATCGACGCCACCAAATGCGGCATTGGCGACATCCACCTGGGGAATGTCACATTCCGCTATGGCGGGCAGTTGGACCTTTTCCAGGATCTTAGCGTCACCTTGCCCCGCGGAGGAATGACTGCGGTTGTGGGTGAAAGCGGCTCGGGCAAGAGCACCCTTGCGGCGCTGCTGCAGAATGTCTACCCCCTCGAGGGTGGGCACATCCGGATCGGCCCCTATGCCATCCAAGACCTCTCGACCGTATCCCTGCGTAAGGTTGTCGCTGCGGTGCCGCAATCGATCGACGTGTTCTCGGGCTCGGTCATCGACAACATCGCCCTTGGCGAATTCGAGCCTGACATCGAGAAGATCCATCGAATCTGCGATCAAACAGGGCTGAAGGATGTGATCGAGCGCTGGCCCGGTGGCTTCCAGGCCTATCTCGGCGAGGGCGGCGTGCGCCTCTCCGGGGGCGAGAAGCAGCGCCTAGCGTTGGCTCGTGCTTTGTACCGGGATCCGGAGATCCTGATCCTCGATGAAGCGACGTCCTCGCTCGACTCCGTCGCCGAGGCGTTTGTCCTGCGGGTGGTTGAGGATCTGCGTCGGGACGGCAAGACTATCGTCGTCATCTCTCATCGACTGAGCACCATACGTGGAGCCGACAAAATAGTGGTCTTGGACAAGGGGCGCGTCGTTGCGGAGGGAAAGCATGCTGATCTGGTGACAAGCGAAGGCGCCTACGCCCGCTTGTGGCGAGCGCAAAGTGAATCCAGCTAACAGGCTGGGGTGGGGTTTGATCGCAGAATCTCCCAAGACCGTAAGCTAGGGTGGCGTAATGTTGTTGCTGTCCGGCCTCAGGAGCGCACTCCAAATCAGCGGCCGCCCGTCCTCTCATGAGATCTTTGTATCATGCGGGCGGTCTGCCTTTGCCGCGCGGAGCTGGTCAGGATTGCGCAGCCGCGGCCAACGCGGATGGCACTTCGCAGTTTGATGGGATGATCAGACCAGATTATTGAAGCCCCAGGACGGTCTTGTCGATTTCGCAATGTGGGCAATGTTGGTTGTGATCCACGCCTCGCACTGTCCGCGAAAGCTCTTTTCGCCCAGCAAGTCGGCTGGAAGGCCCGTTCTTAAAAGCGCTTTCTGAAGGTAGAACCTGAATTCGCGTCGGGATCGGTCTAGCGTCGAGTTCTTAGTCGCAGTTGATGGCCGCATTCATACCGTAGATGCGCTTCATCGAAACGATCGATTTTACGAACAGCAACGAACATGAAAAACGCTGCTCGTGACCTTCTGAGGACAATCAGCTGCATGAACTACCGAGCGGATATTAGCGGTCTACGGGCCGTCGCCGTTGTTCCGGTTGTCCTATATCATGCTGGGTTTTCAGCGGTCAGCGGCGGGTTCGTTGGGGTCGACATCTTCTTTGTGATCTCCGGATTCCTGATAACCTCCGACATCATCGAGCGGACAGACAGAGGCGAATTCTCGCTGCTGGACTTCTATCACCGCCGTGTTGGACGGATCTTCCCTGCCCTGTTCGCGATGCTCGCCGCCTGTTTTGCGATGGGGTGGTTTGTGCTGCCGCCGGGAGAGTTCATTGGCTTGGCTAACAGCGCCATCGCCGCAGCGATTTCCGCCAGCAACTTCTTTTTTACAGCAACACCAACTATTTCACTGAAGGCGCGACCTCGCTGCCGCTCCTGCACACATGGTCGCTGGCCGTCGAGGAGCAGTTTTATTTCCTGTGGCCCTTTGCGGTTGTACTCATGATGAGGTGGCTGAGACCGTGGGCGGCAATCATTGTCGCGGCGCTGTGCGTGATGTCCATCTACGCCGCTGAGCACTGGCTCCAGAGCGATCCGCCCTTTGTTTTCTACATGCTTCCGACACGCGCTTGGGAACTGCTCACGGGCGGGCTGATCGCACTGCCTGTTGCTAAGGCAATGAGGCCAACCCAAACGATTGCGGAACTCCTCGATGCCTCAGGTCTGACGCTCATCACCGCTTCCATCTTCCTGCTCGATCAGGATACGCCATTTCCCGGCCTCTACGCGCTTGCTCCCTGTGTTGGAGCGGCGCTCATCATCGGAGCCGGCTTTCACCGCCAAACATTAGTCTCAAGAGCGCTGTCGATCGGGCCTGCCGCCTTCATCGGCCTCACATCCTACTCGCTCTACCTCCGGCACTGGCCGCTGCTGGTCTTTGCTGGCATCTATCGAAATCGCGAATTGTTCGTCTCTGAACGTGTCGCCATCGTGATGGCCGCTCTGCTCGTTTCTGCACTCTCATGGCGCTTTGTCGAGCGCCCGTTTCGCCGGAGAGCCACTGGTTGGAAGTGGATGGCAGCGACGGCCGGCTCGGTGGCTGCCGTGTGCTGCCTGTCTCTGGTGATCATCAACAGCTCCGTCTTCCCCAGTCGGGGTCCTGCCGGCAGCCCGACTGTGCAAGCGCTCAGAGCGGAAAGAGCCAACTTCCAAGCGTCTTCCTGCCTCCAGCGTGGTGGGCTCATCACCAAGGCAGGCGAATGCATCCTCGGCTCCGGCATTGTCGCTCCAAGGATCGTTTTGTGGGGCGATTCTCAGGCTGCCCATCTTGCCTCTGCATTGGACGAAGCCGCCCGCACGACAGGCGTGCGCGTCAGACAGATCACAAAAGCGGGGTGCGCTCCTTTTCCCGACATGAGGATGCTACCCGCCAGTCCGCTAAGAGCGGATTGCCCGGCCTTCAATTCGTCCGCGCTCCAATCGGTGCTTGCCGATCCCAACATCACACTCGTGATCCTGGCAGGCCGCTGGAACGCCTACTCGGGGCATGGAGGCAGCTTCCTCTCGAAAGACGGAAGCTGGCCTTCGCCAGGAGACTTCCAATGCCAACTTCACGTCCGCCATAAAAGAGACCGCTGCCGCACTGGCGACCCATGGCATCCAAACCGCCGTCGTTGGACCATCACCAGAAGCGTCCAGCGATGTGCTGACTTGCCTCCTTTGCGGACTTCATGAAGGGCAACGCGCCGTGCTCTACCATGCCGGCCGAGAGGTCTTGGCAGAACAATCAATCCTCGCGGATCTCCTGCCACGAACCGTACGGTTCATTCCCATAGTCCCAGCTTTGTGCGGGCAGCAAAACTGCCCGCTGAGATCAGAAGACGTCTTCTACCTTGACGCGATTCACCTTTCGCGGGCGAGCCGGCATGTCCTTGCTCCAATTTTTGCCAAGCTCATCTCTTCGTCAGTCATGAATCTGCACTAAGCTTCCGGAGAAGCGGATCGCGCGCATGGCGCGGTGGAAAGCGGGCTAAGCCTCGGCGAGGATTGCAGCGAAGTTTCCGCATGGCTGTCTGCCGTCAGTGCAAAGGCATCACGATCCCGGGCCTTATCGGGTCCTGCCGGTCGAGTTATGCGGTTCACAGCACCCTCACCGCCGCACTGATCCATGCCAACCGCTAGCAGCATTCTGTTGTGGGCGGGTATGGTTCGGCTTTCCCCGGCGCCCGGAGAAAGCGGGCGCGGACAAGCAAATATTCCCGTGGCCGCCCCTAACGGGCGGAGTGCAACGCTGAGCTGCTCGAACTCACGCGGCTTCAGGATGTGGATCACGCCGTGGCGCTATTGCCTCGACAACCAGGCCAGTCGGGGAACAGTGGCGCCCCCGCCCCTGATCTTCGACGCGTCGCGCGCGGTATTGTCGGCGGACATGGTCTGCCACGGCGGTGCTGGCCGGCGGCGAGGGGTCGGAACTCGGCCGCCGCGCTGAAACGCCTCTTTCTCTCAACCTAGAAACCGTGGTTGCGGGAGCAGCGTCCCTGCGCGGCGCTCGGTATGCGCGTGCGGCGTCATCTCGGGTTGGCGGAACCCAGGCGCAATTGAAGGGGGAAATATTCGCGGTAGCACCGCGTCAGATGGCTGCAAGGGGCTTCTCGCCGTCCCCTTTCTTCTCCAACTGGCATCAGAATAGGTCACCGGGAAGAAGCAGAGCGTTGAACAGCATATTTGCAACTCCCGACGAGTCAGCGCGCCAAAAACAGCGGCAATGTCGGCTTCTCGAATATCCATCGCGTCACACCGCCAAAGAGCCGCTCCCGTAGTCGGCGGCTGCCATAAGCGCCCATGACCATCAATTCGGCAGACGTGTCGATTGCGTGCTGGGCAAGCACCGTGGCGGCCGATTTGCCGGCACTTGGCAGTAGGTCAACCGACACCCGAACACCGTGTCGAGTGAGATAGGCAGCAATGTCGGCTCCAGGCTCCGCGCCCTTCCCGTTGTAGTTCGCCTTCGGGTCGACCAGGGCCACACGAACGTCCTCAGCAACGCAGAGGAGACCCAGCGCTTCGCGAACCGCACGGGAAGCCTCGACGCGCGGATCCCAACCGACCAGGACGCGCCGTGGCCACAGTGTTGCCTCAGCCCCCTTGGGCACAACGAGCACCGGCTTTCCCGTATCGAACAAGCAGCCGTTGACGACAGGAGGTCCGAGAGTCTCGTCATTGAGAAGGCCCGGCCCGATGATCGTGAGGTCGGAACAGCGCGCCCGCTGTCGTGCCAATTCACCCAGGCTAGCCGGATCGCAGCAGTCGGTATCAATGTCAAACGAGAGCGACATGGATCTCAGCAGGTTCTGGAGATCTTTGGAGCGTCTTTCCAGTTTGGCCACGTCCTGTGTAAATCGTTCGATTTCCCGAAAACGATCGTACAATCTGGCAATTGCCAGTCCACGTCCCACAGGCCATTCGGGGACACCATTTCCGATCGGATACGACATGATGAGCATCGGAGGCGGTAGGATCAGTACGGAAAGATGCGCGCCGGCTTCGGCACACAAGCCGGCGGCAGTTGTGACGTCCTGATCGGAATGGTCAGCGCCGGTCACGCAGAGGATGCTTCTAAAACCCATTTGCCTGCCTTTGTTCTGGGCGTTCGTTTTGTGCCGTTCTGGCTGCAAGACCGGCTCACAGCGCGATGGCGGGGGGCCACCACACCCGGCACTTGATTCAGCCGTCCGGCTTATCGAGCGAGTAGCCGGCCGACCTGACCGTGCGAATGACGCTGCCGGGCAAAGCCGCCTGAAGGGCTTTTCTGATCCGGCTGATATGGACATCGACGGTGCGTGCCCCGACATGGATGTTGGGCGGCCAAGCCGCGCGGATAAGTTCGTCCCGGCTGAAGACCTTCCCGGGGGCTTCAATCAAAAGCCGCAGCACGTTGAACTCGATGGGTCCGAGATGGATGTCGTGACCATTACCGCGAACCTGGTGGGCGTCGAGCTTCATCTCGAGGCCGCCACAGGACAGCCAGCCGCCATTTTCAAGACCATTTTCACCCCGCCTGGGCAGCCCCAGCTTCGCCCGCAGACAGTCCAGCAGCTTGGCCGGCGCGATCGGCCGCACAAAGCTCTCGTCTATGCCAGCCTTGAGGAGGCTGAGGTGCTGGTCCTCGGCACCGGGCGCGATCAGGGCGACAACGGGCAGCCCGCCGGTCCGGGGTTCCTGTTTGAGCCGAGAGCAGATTGGGGGCCGGATATGCTCGCTGGCCCGCAGTCCAGCACCACGGCCTGAAATTCCCGTTCGTCCGCCAGTGCAAGCGCTTCCTTTGCCCCGCCTGCCGGCTCACTGTCGAAGCCGTCCACCTCCAGTATGTGGCTGAGGAACAGATAGAGCTCGGCATCTTGCGAACAGATCAGGACGAGTGGCTTCATCGTCGCTACCTCAAAAGCCCCATCGGCTTGTACCGGATCGGCTGAGTAGAGGCCGTCGCGCCGCTCAAGACCTGTCATGACCCGTTGCTCGAAACCTGCTTCCATTACGCACGCGCGACCTCGGGATAGGTTTCGATGGCTGCGATTGCTTCGCCGACCAGTTTCGTGCCGGCCTCGGCGAGCTTCCGGAGCGTCTCGAACCCGAACCGATGGACGTCGCGCAGCGTCTTCGAGAGAGCGACCAACCGCCCGGCCGTGAAAAGCACGCGCCCAAAGCCCTCATGGCTCAACTCCATCATCGGCGATGCCATCAGGCCGCAGCGCTCCTCGATCGCCAGCCCAACGGCGGTGTAGAACATATCAAGCCTCCACAGCACGTCCGGATCGGGATCGCCGATGATTGGAACCGTACGGCGCTGTTCCTTGCTGACGATGAAGTCTGCCAGCAGCTCGACTTCCGATTGGCCTTCCCACGCTCCATGGGAATCCTGAGCACGGATCAGCCGCACAAGGCATTTGAGAAACGGGCTGGCAAGCGCCGCCTCGTCGCCGGCGACGGCAGGGTTAATCGAAGGGTCGGACATTTTGCCTCCTGATTTCAGTCCTCGTCTTCAAAGGGCGGTTTCTGTATGCCTGCCTCAGCCAGGACCTTGCGCAGCCAAGGTGGAGGGCAGGTCCTGAGCATCATCTGCGTTCGAGACAGGACCTCCTGGATGCTCTGAGTATGCCGCACCTTGATCGGATGGATTTTTGCCGAAACAAGCTTGGCTGCCGAAGGTCCACCGATCGCCAGGCAAAACAGGAGGTGGCAGCCCTTCAGCGCTTCTACCTTCGGTGTGATGCGGTCATCCCTCTCGGCCCGATGTTTCCCACTTTCGTCGGAGACGTCGTCGAACTCGATGACTTCCACAAGCTCCCACTCCTCGCGCGTCATATCATAGATGACAAAGCGCTTGGCCGACCCGAAATGGGCATTGAGCTGCTTGACGTCCTGAGTAGCGATTGCGACGCGCAAAGCGCCTGCTTGTCGTTCACGCATCGGACGGTGAACCTCGTCAGTGACGAGTGAGAGGCGACGCATAGGGCTCACCTGGCGTTTGCCGCCTGCGGAATGGATCAAGCTCCTCGGGCATCGGCGCACGCCGGTCGGCTTGAAAGATGTTGGCAACCTCGAAGACCAGATCGCGGGTTCCTTGATAGAGGATCGAGAGCTTGTGCTGGCTGCCGAGCCGGTCGAAGACGGGGAAGCCGACGCGCATGAGTGGAATGCCAAGGCGTTGCGACGCCTGGCGTCCATGTGAGTGGGTGACCAGAAGATCAGCGCCGCTTGCAAGTGATTCCAGATCGCCGAGATCGCCGACCTGAATCGACTGCGCCGGTATCTTTTCCAGAATTTTCGACACATCGGTCGTCGTGACGGCCGCCGTGATTTCGGAGCCCATGTCGACGAAGAACGCTCCGAATTGATAGAGTTGGTCAGGTTCAGCAGCGATCGCAATTTTCTTGCCTCCGAAGTGGAAATGTCCGTCGAGTAGCGCATCTTGCAATTGCGCCCGCCGACGGCGGACGCTTGCCGGCACAGGCTGGCCAGAAATAGCCGACAGCAGCGAAACGAACTGGTCGGCGCTCTTCAATCCGGTCAGCGACTGAAACAGCACGTAAGGCACGCCGGTCGCCTTGTAGAGAACCTCGGCCGGGCGGCGCATATGCTCGCCGATGGCGATGCAGTGCCCAGCCGTGCCGAGCTCGCGGATATCCTCGATGCTCGTTCCGCCATAGGTGGTGGGGACCCAGTGGTCTGGCACGGTACCGTCGAGCGAGCCGGAGAGGTCTGGCAACATCACCGATTGCAGGCCAAAGCTTTCGACCATCTCGTGCAAATGCTCGAGGTCAGCCACGGTGAGGTTCCAGCCGGGCAAGATTACAAGTTTTTTTGACTGGCGCGCCCGTTCGCCAGGTCGCGTAACACCTTCCATGATCGCGGTAACAGCGTTGACCCAGCCCTCTTCGAGGGCGCCGGCGAAATCAGGCGTGTTGGCCAGGACGATTTCCGTACCCGCGAGTTCTTTCGCGCGTCTCAGCCTGATGTCGGCGACGTCGCCTGCGCAATCTTCGCCTCGGGTTTCCACGAGAGCCGTCGTGCAGACCCCAATCAACTTTGGCGTCGTGCGGGTCTTGAGGTTGAGGATCGCCTCTTCCAGATTGTCCGACCCGCCGAGGATGGTTGTTATTTCATCCATCGCGGTGGTCTGTAGGGGGATCGTTTCCTTGAAAT
Source organism: Mesorhizobium sp. ORM8.1 (assembly GCF_053005525.2). Lineage (NCBI taxonomy): Bacteria > Pseudomonadati > Pseudomonadota > Alphaproteobacteria > Hyphomicrobiales > Phyllobacteriaceae > Mesorhizobium > Mesorhizobium sp. ORM8.1. The sequence continues at coordinate 2,560,527 of NZ_CM132600.1, forward strand.
GCCGCACGAGCAGTACGAGGGCGAAGCTGGTGCAGCCCTGGATCCCATGGAACAGCGGGACTGCGCCGTCGATGCCGAGAAAGGCCAAGGCTGCACCAAGCGGCTGTGACAATTTCAGCGGGTTGACCGATGCTGATTTGGTCTGGGGAAGGATATGCGTCATCGGATCTCCTCAGCACTCACGCAAATCGTCGGCGTTTTGCAGGCGGATTCCTGGACAGCGTGCAGGTTCTCGGATTCCTTGCTTGTGCCCGCCAGTTCGTGGTTCTCATGGGGTGGCCAATCCCACGGAGCACGCTCGCGCACCTGGCGCCAGATGGGGTTGTGAACGGCGAGGTCGATCTGCCGTACGAGTTCCACCATGCCGTCATAACCGGCATACGGGTGCTGGCGCTCCTGGTTGATGTCGAGCCAGGGCGTCTTGGCCTTGAGCGCGACGAATTGCGTGCGACCGCCCGACAGCATGATATCGGCCTTGCCTGCAGAGAGCATGGCGTAAAGGTCGCGCGCTGGCATCTGTTCGAATGTGTGCTTGTCGTCCTTGAGGACCTGTTTGATGCGCTCCTTGTCTTCGACCGTGGATTTCTTGACCGAGGTGCCGACGATCTCGATCCCGATCTCTACCAGCGCGTGGACGACCGACCAGGACTTGACACCACCCGTGTTGAGCAGCACGCGCTTGCCTTGAAGGCGGGCTCGGTAGGCCTCGAGCTTCTTCCACGCAATCGCCTCCTGCTCGGCAATCAGCGTCTCTGTGCGGTCCAGGATCTCCGGATCGGCACCTTTCCTCACCAGCAGCTTGGCAATTCTGCGAAGCGCCTCCGAAGTGTCCGAAATCCCGTAGAACGAGCCTTCGAAGAAAGGGATGCCCCAGCGCTCCTCCATCTTGCGGGCTAGAGTGATGAGGGCTGTCGAGCACACCACCATAGCCGCGCGGGCGCGGTGTGCAGAGGCAATGTCGAGATAGCGCGCGTCGCCCGGAACGCAGGCGCGAACCCGGATCCCGAGCCGATCGAGGAGCGGCTTTATCAGCCAGAATTCGCCGGAAAGGTTAAATTCACCAAGGATGTTGATGTCGTACGGCCCGGCGTCGTCCGGTTCAACCGTGCCGATGACATGGTCGAGCAACGCCTCGGCGGCCAGCTTGTTGCCCAGATTCTTTGAGCCGGCCAGACCCGGCGCATTGACCGGAACCACGGCCAAGCCGAATTTCTCGGCGGCGCGCTTGCAGACCGCCTCGATATCGTCGCCGATGAGCGCCGTCACACAGGTCGAATAGACAAAGACTGCGGGCGGTGCATATGCCTGCTTGATTTCGCGGATCGCCTTGAAGAGCTTCCGCTCGCCCTGCCCCATCACCACCTCGAGTTCGGTGAGGTCGGTTGTGAAGCTTGTGCGCCACAAACTTGGCCCCGACGAAGCTGCACCGCGGTTGTCCCAGGAATTGCCCTCGCAGCCGAGCGGCGCATGCACCAGGTGCGCAACGTCTGTGATCGGCTGCAGGACGATCTTGGCCCCGTCAAACGCGCAACCGCCCGCTGCCGCTCCTGGTGTCAGCGGCCTTGTGCAGCCCTGCTTGCGCACCTTGGCATCCTTGCCGAGGTTCTTATTGCAGGCGGGTTCGTCGAAAACGTCCTGGATCTTGGCACTGAGCGCGGTCATGGCGTCAGGCCCCGAACCCAATTCGGCAACGAACCGCCCGGGCGAAAAGCCGGCACGTGTCTCTACCGGGTGAGGTCATAGGAATAGTCCGTCACGCCCGTGTGGCTCGTCTCGCGATCGAGTTTGTCGAAGATCTTGTCCAGGATCGTGGTCAGCACGCGCAATCCGCCTTGATAGCCCATGAGCGGAAAGCGGTGGTGATGGTGCCGGTCGAAGATCGGGAACGTGAGCCGGATCAGCGGCGTGCCGGTGTCGCGCTCCAGATACTTGCCATAGGAATTGCCGATGAGCAGGTCCACTGGCTCGGTGAAGAGCAGCGAGCGCATCGCCCACAGGTCCTTGCCGGCCCAGACCTGGGCATCCGCGCCGAAGGGCGAGGCATCAAGCAGCTCCTGCAACTCGGCTTGCCAGCCCGAGGAGCCGTTGGTGGCCAGGCAATGGGTCGGCTCGCCGCCGGTCTCCATGACGAAGCGGGCCATGGCGTACACGAAGTCGGGGTCGCCGTAGATCGCGTATTTCTTGCCGTGCAGCCAGGACTGGCTGTCCGCCATGGCATCAACCAGTCGGCCGCGCTCTAGTCGGATTGCCTCGGGGATTTCCTTGCCGGAAAGCGCCGACACCTTCATCAGCAATTCGTCCGTCGCCTCGACGCCGAGCGGATAGTGGAAGGAAGCCGTGGCCTGCCCAACTTGCCCGCAATAGTCCAGCGTTTTGCGGGTGTTGTAGTGCTGGAGCGAAAGCGTTGCCTCGGCGTCGAGTGCCCCCCTCACCTCTTCGATCTTAGTGCCGCCGTCGTACATGCGGTATTCACCGTCCGACGGCGTGTCGAACTGGTCAGACGCGTCCTGGATGAAGGTGTAGGACACACCCATCACATCGAGCAGACGTTTGAGCTCCCGGTTGTTGCCAACGCAGAAACCGTCGAAGCCCGGAATGAGGTTGATGCTTCCCTTGGTTTCCGTGCGCTGCTGGCCTTTCCAGAAGTGCTCCAGAATACCCTTGACCATGCCGTCATAGCCGTCGATATGGCTGCCGACGAAGGCCGGCGTGTGGGCAAAGGGCACGTCAAAGTCGCGCGGGACCGAGTTTTCATCCTTGGCGTTCTGGATGAAGCTGTGCAGATCGTCGCCTATGACCTCGGCCATACATGTCGTCGAAACTGCGATCATCTTGGGGTCGTAAAGCTGGTATGTGTTGGCGAGCCCGTCGACCAGGTTCTTAAGGCCGCCGAACACTGCCGCATCCTCGGTCATGGACGAGGAAACCGCCGAAGCAGGTTCCTTGAAATGGCGCGACAGGTGCGAGCGGTAATAGGCCACGCAGCCCTGGCTGCCGTGGACGAAGGACATGGTCCGCTCGAAGCCCGCGGCCGCGAACACAGCGCCGAGCGGCTGGCAGGCCTTGGCGGGATTAATCACAAGCGCTTCCCGGGCGAGGTTCTTTTCGCGATATTCCCAGGTCTTGGTGAATTCGCCTTGATCGGCAACGATCTGATCCGGGTGCGGACATTCGAAATTCAGCTTCTTCTCGGCGAGCATTTTCCTGTATTCCGGCTCACGGAACAGGGGAGCGTGGTCGAGAATCTTTTCGGCCGACTGCGGCATTGGTATTCCTCTTTTGAATCTGGCCGCGATCGGCAGCTCAGATAGGTCGAGACGTTTCCGGTAATCCGGGGCTCACAGACCGCCGGGTTCGTGGTCTCCTGGGGAGACCCGGCCGGACAGGGGGTCTATTCGGCAGCTATCGCCCGCCCACTGCCTGGGCGTTCTTTCCAAGGCGCGTGGTAGAGATCCCAGACGGGATTGTTGATGGCAAGATCCACATCACGCGCGAAAATGGCAAAGCCGTCATAGCCGTGATAAGGTCCCGAATAGTCCCAGGAGTGCATTTGGCGGAACGGGATGCCCATCTTCTGAACCGGGTATTTTTCCTTGATGCCGGAGCCTACGAGGTTGGGGCGAACGCCCTCGATGAATTTCTCCAACTCGTAGCCGGTAACGTCGTCATAGATCAGCGTGCCGTTCTTCACGTAATGACCGGTGCGCTGATAGTCGTCATTGTGGCCGAACTCGTAGCCGGTGCCGACGATGACCATGCCGAGGTCCTCGTAAGCTGTGATGACGTGGCGGGGGCGCAGGCCACCGACGTAAAGCATGACGGTATTGCCTTCGAGACGCGGCCGGTACTTGGAGATGATGGCATCGACAAGTGGCCTGTACTTGGCGATCACCTTCTCGGTCTTCTCCTCGATTTCCGGCCCAAAATACTTGGCTATGTTGCGCAGCGAGGTCTCGATCTGGGACGGTCCGAAGAAATTGTACTCCATCCAGGCGACGCCGTACTTTTCCTCCATATGCCGGCAGATGTAATTCATCGAGCGGTAACAGTGGATGAGATTGAGCTTGGCCTTTGGCGCGCGCTCGATCTCGGCCAGTGTCGCGTCGCCCGACCAGTTGCCGACCACGCGCAATCCTATCTCCTCAAGCAAGATCCGCGAGGCCCAGGCGTCGCCGCCAATGTTGTAGTCGCCGACCACGTTGACGTCGTAAGCACCGGCCTCGAACTCGACGTCCTTCTTGTCGAAGACCCAGTCGCGGATCGCGTCATTGGCGATGTGGTGGCCGAGAGATTGCGAGACGCCACGGAAGCCCTCGCAACGGACCGGCACGATGGTCTTTTCGTACTCCTTGGCCTTCTTGCGAGAAACTGCTTCGGTGTCATCACCAATGAGACCGATCGGGCATTCCGATTGCACGGTGATGCCGTTGTTCAGCGGAAACATCACCTCGATCTCGTCGATGATCTGTTCCAGTTTCTTGTCACCGCCGAAGACAATGTCTTTTTCCTGGAAATCGGAGGTGAACTGCATTGTCCCGAACGTGTCGATGCCCGTTGTGCCCACATAGTAATTGCGCCGCTGTGACCAGGAATATTGGCCGCAACCAACGGGCCCGTGCGAGATATGGACCATATCCTTGACTGGTCCCCAGACCACGCCCTTTGAGCCGGCATAGGCGCAGCCGCGGATCGTCATCACCCCAGGGATGGACTTGATGTTCGATTTGACGTCGCATTCGGAAAGGATCTCGCTTTCTCCGCCAGCCTCATCCCCGCTCTTTGCGATGCTGAGGTGTTTTTTGCGACGCTTCGCCGCTTTGTCGGGATATTGCGATAGTACCTCCTCGATGAGCTTCGCATGGAGAGCACCATCGTTCTCGTATTCCAGGCTCATGGGACCCCTTTCAAGGTGTCTGATCACGCCTCACCGATGAGGCGCCGTGCTTTGCAAGGCGCCGCAACTCGAGAGGCGACCAATATCGGTCGTTACTGCGCGGCCGTCTTGGCGGCTTCCTTGGCCTGAAGCTCGGCAAGCATTTGCTCGTCGGTCTTCATGATGCCGAAGTCGAGCAGCATGTCTTCGAGCTCCTCCATGGTGATCGGCGTCGGGATCGTGCCCTGGCCAGAATTGGCATGGATTTTCTCGGCCAGCGCGCGGTACTCTCCGGCCTGCTTTGAATCCGGCGCATACTGGATAACCGACATCTTCCTGAGCTCGGCGTGCTGGACGATGTTGTCGCGCGGCACGAAGTGGATGAGCTTGGAATTGAGCCTGGAAGCCAGGGCTTCAGCGAGGTCGAGCTCACGGTCGGTTTGACGTTCGTTGCAGATCAGGCCTCCGAGTCGCACGCCCCCCGAATGAGCATATTTCAGGATGCCCTTGGCGATGTTGTTGGCGGCGTAGAGCGCCATCATCTCCCCGGACATAACGATGTAGATTTCCTGCGCCTTGCCCTCGCGGATTGGCATCGCGAAACCGCCGCAAACCACGTCGCCGAGCACGTCGTAGGAGACATAGTCGACATCGTCATAGGCGCCGTTCTCTTCGAGGAAATTGATCGAAGTGATGACGCCGCGGCCGGCGCAGCCAACACCCGGCTCCGGGCCGCCGGACTCCACGCACTTGATGCCTCTGTAGCCAATCTTGAGCACGTCCTGCAGCTCGAGATCTTCCACCGAACCTTCCTGCGCCGCCAGATGCAGGACAGTATCCTGAGCCTTCGAATTCAGGATCAGGCGGGTGGAGTCGGCTTTCGGATCGCAGCCGACAATGAGGATTCTCTGCCCGAGGTCGACCAGGGCGGCGAGCGTGTTTTGGGAGGTGGTGGACTTGCCGATGCCGCCCTTTCCGTAAAAGGCGATCTGACGCAGACCTGACATTATAGATTTCCTTCCTTCGTTCCATCCGTCGCGGCTGGCCGCGATATGAATGCCGATGGGCAGCTCTTGCCGCCTCACACCGGAAGGGTCTCAAGACTCGTGCCAAGTGAACTTGCTGATGCGAACGGGGATTTTGTCATTCCTGTCCCGCGAGTTAGCCTGAGCTCCAACATGTGTTTGCTGCCAAACAAGCGATTGTCCGAACAAGCCCTGTAGCGGACCCGACAATGCCCGACACGAGGCGTCGGCTTCGAAACGGCTACGCGGAAGAAGCTGGGCCTTCGCTTTGGAGCCGAGTTTTGGCTGCCTGCGGCGGCAAGGACCGGCGCGCCTCCGCCGCGGGACATCCGATTCGTACTCGGTAGCTGGTTGCGCCTGGCTGGTTCGAGCTTGGCCCGCCAACGCGGCATGGAACATGCCGGATCCGGCGACTGCCGACGATCACATCCTCGTCCGGCTTCGAGAACCGGCACTGATATTGCACGCGGCGCTGTCACAACAAGTCGGGCAGCGATCAACATTCCCCTCGTGCAACGCCGCCGGCGAGGGCGGCGCTCCTGGGATGAATGGGGGTCAATGCGCCAACTCATGTTGCAGTTGCACCCAAGCTGGCGAGCTTATTCATGACTGAATTCGCGACAGGTTCCATGAAGGCTCGTCTGCACGGCCCAGAAAAGCCGGATCAACGGTCTCGTCCCGCATGGGGCGCGGTCATATCGCTTGCCCTGGGCACCTTCGGGTTGGTGTCGGCAGAGCTCTTGCCTGCGAGCGTGCTGACGCCGCTCGCCCATGATCTGCATGTCACGGAGGGTGCGGCTGGACAGACCATGACAGCGACGGCGATTGCCGCGGCGATCTCTGCGCCGACGATCGCCTTCATAACAAAGCGCCTGGACCGCAGTGTGGTGCTCTGGGCGATGATGCTGCTTCAGATCCTGTCCAACCTTTTGGCTGTGCTCGCTTGGTCGCTGCCGGTTTTCCTGGCGACACGGGTCGTGCTCGGCATTGCGCTTGGAGGCTTCTGGTCGATTTCGGCATCGCTGGCGCTGCGGCTCGTTCCAAATCATCTCTTGCCGCGCGCCCTATCAATCATCCTAACCGGCGTTTCGGTCGCCATTGTTTGCACGCCTCAATCGGCGCCTATGTCGGCGACATCTGGGGATGGCGAGCCACCTTCATGATCGTCGCAGCCGTCAATGCCGTTACATTGCTGGTGCAACTCATAACGCTCCCGTTGTTGCCGCCGGTTGAAATGGCTGGCGTCCGCGGTCTGCTGAGTGTGATCAAGAAGCCAACCATCAGGGTCGCGCTTTTGGTGGTACTGCTGGTCGCTTCTGGGCACTTCGCCAGCTTCACCTATGTCCGGGCTTACCTCGAGAAGATTCCCGCGCTCCGTATCGAGACAATCTCGCTGCTGTTGCTCATTTCTGGCGTATGCGGCTTCTTCGGCAATGTAGCCGGCGCATACCTGGCCAAGTACAGTCTCAAGGCAGTCGCGGCGCTGCCGCCCCTGCTCATGGCAATAGCCGCTGTCTCATTGCTGATGCCTGGAGCATCGGCCTCCGCCTCGGCGATTGCGGTTGCTGTATGGAGCTTTGGCTTTGGTGCGGTGCCGGTGGGGGTACAAACCTGGATGGTGCTTCGCGCCGTTCCCGAGCAGGCCGAAAGCGCCGGTGTGCTGATGACCTCAACCTTTCAAATAGCCATCGCAGCCGGCGCGATCTTCGGCGGACTGCTCGTCAATAATGCCGGCGTCGCCAGCGTGTTTGCCTACAGCGCAGTAGCCACGTTCCTCGCCGCCCTCACTGTGTTCCTATTCGGCCCGAAAGGTGCAACCTACACCTCCTGACGGGAGAGACCTTCCCGCTAACCAGCGGCGGCTTGGCGACCTATCGTCGGTATTGCCACATTTTTGGTTCCGTTTCCGACACAGTGGTTTCGATCGTGCCAACGGCGAAGCGGTTGGGACGCCAAACTTGTCATGATCCTGGCCGAGCCCAATTCGGTCTGTCGCTGGCGCGGGATCATGGCGATTTGCCGAAGAGCGGCAGCCATGACTTGCGGCCATGGCGTGCGTTCGCTTCAGTCATGCCTCGCCAACACCGCTACGGCGCACCGCTGCGGTGGCACCGGGGCGTAGGCTTGCGCTGTGGCCTGCATCGTTTGCCAGCCGGCGGAAGCGCAATCCAGGCACGCTACACACCTCATGGCGCGCATCCGGTTTGACAAAAGGCGTCGTCCCGAAAGCGAGACCTTCGTGCAGAAGCAGCTTCATTGCAAATGGCATGCCTTTTGCGCCTCGTGCTCAGAGCCCATTGAACGCGACTAAGCGGATACCGAACCATGGCTGGCACGCGAAGCACAAAACGACCCACAAAGGCCGCGTTGATTGTCGTGCATGAAGGCTGCGCATCGCCCGGTCTGGAGGTCCGAAGATCTGGAGCCGGGCCGTTTCCCATACACCCGACCGGGGAAAGAATCGCGAGGCCCGTAAGCATCGTCTCGCGCCCCGGCAGCACCCCAGCGCGGCAATGCGCCAGCCTCAGTAAAATCCAGTGCGCCAGTTTTTTCAAAAGGAGCAAGTTGATGACCGGTCAAAAGAAGGTCCCCTTCGTCACGTTTTTTACGCGTGTTCGCGATGATTCAATCCAGGGACCCAATCCATATCGTTGGGAAGAAAAAACGTCCGACGACTACTTTGCCGGCAAGCGCGTCATCCTGTTCTCGCTGCCTGGCGCTTTCACCCCGACCTGCTCGACCTACCAACTCCCCAATTTCGAAGACCTCTACGAGGACTTCAAGAAAGAAGGAGTCGACGCGGTCTACTGCCTCTCGGTCAACGATGCCTTTGTCATGAATGCATGGGGAAAGTCCTTGGGCCTACAGAAGGTCGAGCTGATCCCGGACGGGTCTGGCGAGTTCACGCGCAAAATGGGCATGCTGGTTGCCAAGGACAATCTGGGCTTCGGCATGCGCTCCTGGCGCTACGCGGCTCTACTCAACGATGGCGTCGTGGAGCAGTGGTTTGAGGAGGATGGTTTCTCCGATAACTGCGAGACCGACCCCTATGGCGTCTCATCCCCGCAGAACGTCCTTCAATCGTTGAAGGACGCGGCGTGAGCTGGTTCAGATCGGCCATGCGCAACTGCGTTTTGACGACGCTATGCGACGCAAAGGGGGAGCCTCTGACGTGCGCGCCCCCTGAGGTCGGTCGAACGCGACGCGGCTTGGAACCTTCGACCTGTGAGAGATCCAATTGGCCACGGCCAAGGGCTGGTTTGACAGGAATACCGGACTGACCATGAAATCGTCCTTCAGCCTCCTTCAGAAACAGGCGCTTGCAGCATCGCCTCAACTCATCGAGTCAATTCGCCTGCTGCAGCTGACGCATGCCGAACTGCACCAGTTCGTGGACCAGGAGCTCGAGAAAAATCCGCTTCTGGAGCATGCGCCAAAAGACGAAGGGCTGAATGGCGAGATCGAAGGACCGGCCTGGGCAGGGCCGCCGGACCTGCCCAGGCAAGGCAAGTCCCTGCCGAATGCAACCAGCACCGCGCCGGGCGAGCGACCTGCCTACGAGGAGTTTGTCGCCTTACCCGAAACGTTGCACGACCATGTCGCTCGTCAGATCTCCCTTACCCCCTTCACACCGCACGAGCGGCTGATCGCTCATCAGCTGGCCGGTCATCTGGATGACACCGGCTATGTTCGGGTAAGTCCTTCGGACTTGGCTGATACCCTAAACGTCGGGCTGGTCCATGTGGAACGGGTGCTCGGCGTTTTGCAGCGCCTGGATCCTCCTGGAATCTTCGCACGATCGCTCAGCGAATGTCTTGAGATACAGTTGCGCGAGCGAAACCGCTTCGACCCGGCAATGGCGGTTTTGGTTGCTAACCTTGAGACGCTTGCGCGACGCGATTTTCAGACATTGAAGCAGCGTTGCGGCGTCGATGAAGAAGATCTTCTCGAGATGCTGCAGGAAATCCGTGCGCTCGACCCAAAGCCTGGAAACACATTCCAGTCGGGAACGCCGGAATGCGTGATACCGGACGTATGGGTGCTGCGCTCGCCCGGAGGTGGATGGCAGATCGAACTTGATCCGAACACGCTGCCCAAGGTGCTGATCAATCAAAGCTATGTTGCGGAGGTTTCGAGCCGAGCCGCCAAAAAATCGAAGGACATGAATTTTGTCAATGAATGCTTGCAAAACGCGAACTGGTTGATCCGCAGCCTCGACCAGCGCGCCAAGACGATCCTTAAGGTGGCCACCGAAATCGTGCGCCAACAGGATGCCTTTCTGGAGTACGGCGTCGCCCATCTACGGCCGCTCAATCTCAGGACCGTCGCTGATGCGATCAACATGCACGAGTCGACCGTGAGCCGGGTGACGTCGAACAAGTACATGGTCACCCCACGCGGCGTGTTCGAACTCAAATATTTCTTCACCGTCGCGATCGCCTCTTGCGAAGGGGGTGACGCGCACTCGGCTGAAGCTGTCCGCCATCGGATCAAGGCGATGGTCGCCGAAGAATCGCTTGATAACATGCTTTCTGACGATGACATCGCTGACCGGCTCAAGGAATGCGGCATAGATCTCGCTCGCCGCACGGTCGCCAAATATCGCGAGGCGATGAACATCCCCTCCTCCATACAGCGGCGCCGGGAAAAGCGCTTGTGGCGCGACGGCGATCAAGGCCTCAAGGCCTCGTGACCAAGAGCGGCCCCCAAATCAAATATGACGCCTTCTTCAGATTCGCTCTCCTCCGGGCCGAAGCAACTGTCGAAATCGCTGCATTCCCGGCAATTGGGCGCAGTGCATAGCGAAAACCCTTCGGCCTCACAGAGCTTGCGGTAAAAATACTTCTTCCATTTCATGTTCTGGGTATTGCCGGCCGCAAGCATCGGAAAATGCGTGGCAAGCAGGCGGTTGAGCTCGCCCCGATTGAGAAGACCAAGATCCTGCCACAGATGGTCATCGCGCATGGCGCGCCGGGCGACGATCTTGGCGAAGCGCGCGCTCGCCGGGTCACTCGGCCGGGCATGCGCCAGCAGCAGCCCGCGCAGAAGTTCTTCCTCCATGCCTGGCTCAGGATCGGTGACGTCTTCCAAGGCTAAGACTGCCATAGCGGTTGCGGACAAAGCCGGGGGCAGGACCTGGTGCAGCTCGGCGAGGGAAAGGCCTGTCGACTCCGTCGCTGTCGTTTCGCCAGCCTGGACCTCCTTGAGCGCACACGACAGAACGCAGCTAAGGACATGCTCGTCGAAACTCCTCTCCGGCTCGATAGAGGTGCATTGGGCGGCGCCGACAGATGCGTCTTTATCGGCGGACATGGTCCCGTTCTCCCGGCTTGTTTTCGCGACGCAGGCGCCCTGCCCGCGAGCAACATGGTGACCGACCCTGGGCACGCGCCGGCTCAACCGTAATCGGGCGGTGGTTCGACCGACATGAGCACGCGTTGAACTCGCCTTCCAAGTGACCGCGCTACCCGTCGCAATCACTAGGCGTTGAAGATTGACCAATGAAGGGAATGCGCCCCCACACTGGCGTCCTCGGTGCGCTCCTGGGTCGCAGCAGAGAGTTGTGGCGGTCACGCTGTAGCGAGCTCTCTGCCGGCCATCTTTCCCTTGCAGGTGTCGCAGTGGCGTTGGAAAGTTGTCATAGTCCGTATTCCTACTGATGCGGTTCGGAATCGGTGAAATCCGTGTTGTGAGAAGCAATGGAACGCTTGCCCAACGCATAGACCGGATCGTCCGGATACGGCGCCCCAATCGGCTGTCGCGTGCCGAAGCGTTCTGCCTCCAGCACCGAGGATGGGATCTGCTCCTCGAGCCAATCATAGACAACGGTCCGTTCGGCAATTCGCCATTCCCCTTCCCGCTTTTGAAACAGATCGCAGTAGCGCCCGCATAGAAATGTCTGGCGTACCTCTCCGTCTTTGTCCGGTCCACGTTGCAGCGCGGTGAAATAGCTCTCGACCGTGGCCTCCGCCGCATCAATGAATTCGATCAGAATGTTGGTGATCTGATGGATGTTGCGCGGTCGCGTCTTGAAGATATCGAGCGCGAACCGAATGAAGCCCTCGGCCGTGCCGCGATACGCTCCGTGGCTGTCGTGGGCGTCAGGCCAATATGCACTGCGCAGCACCGCCTCATCGGCGCGGTCTGTCCCGCGGCAATACCGATAAAGGCAGTCGCGGATCGCCTCGCGGTCGAGCAGTTCAGCAATTTTTGCTTGTCCGATCGGGTCAGTCGCAAACTCCGTGGTGCTGACGTGTTCCGGGACCGCTCTCTTCGGTTTGAAAGCGCCCTCCGAAACAAGTCGCACAGCGGGTGGATCGTCGATTTCCAACGCAAGTTCGGGGCAGGATCGCACGCCATCCGACGCAAGCAGTTGCTCCCCCTCCGCCACCTCGATGTCACCGGGTAGAATGTAGCCCGCCTCATCCAGCTTGAAGACTGCCGGCGCCCGCGCCCAGCATTGCGCATGACCCTGACATCTGGCTTTGTGAACGATGATGCGCAAGGCGACCTCCAACGTCTGTGCCCCCGGCTCAGGCCGGGCTAGGTTTAGGCCCAGTCCAGGATCAGATTTTCAATGCCGAACAATTGGCCGCCATGGGTGATGGGAGCTGTTCCCTCCTGGATCCGAAAGGGCGGCAGGCGCGCCAGCCACTCCTCCAGGCCAATGACAATTTCGAGGCGGGCAAGATGTGAGCCAAGGCAACGGTGGGGGCCATAGCCAAAGGCGGCGTGGCGGATGCCTTCTCGGGTCAGGTCGACGGTGTTGGGGTCTTCGAATTCCGTTGGGTCACGATTTGCAATCATTGTGGCGCAGGAAACAAAGTCCCCCTTGCGGATCGGCGCGCCTTCGAAGTCGATATCCTTCCGTGCGACGCGGACCAGATGGACGGTCGGAAAGGCGCGCAGCAGTTCTTCGGCTGCGCGCACGATCCGGTCCGGTTCTTTTCGGAGCAATTCCTGATCGTCCAGGTTTCGCGCGAGATAGGCCAAGTCAAAGCCGATGGCTGTAGCGACCGTGTCGAGCCCTGCCACCAAAACGAGCACGCCAATGCCACGGACCTCCAGGTCTGTCAGCCCGCGGCCCTCGACCTGCGCCTGCACAATCAAGCTCATGAAATCGTCGACGGGCTTTTTGCGGCGCTTCGCCGCCAGCTCGTCTATGAACGCTACAATCGTCCGTGCCGCCGCCGGCCGTCTCACCTCATCGCCGTGGAGCAGATCTCTCGCCCAAGCAACAAACGTCTCAAGACGGTGCTCCGGCAGTCCGATGAAACGAAGGAAGATGCTGACCGCGAAAGGAAAGGCGAAATCCTTCATGACATCGCAGCTTGTTCCCGACGAGGCGATCCTCGTGATAAGCGCTATCGCCCGCTCGCGGATGGCGGGCTCAAGTTCCGTTACGCGCTTGGGCGAAAAGAGCGGATTGAGCAATGAGCGAAAGACGGCATGCGAAGGGGGATCGATTTCGAGCGGGATCGTCGGCCAGTCTTCGCCCAGTGCGGATGCGAAGATGTTGCGATGACTGGAAAAGTTTTCCGTCTCCTGCAGCACCCGGCGCTGATCTGCGGCGCGAGTGATGACCCAAGCACCTTGCCCCGTACGCGTGTTCCAGGGCGAATAAAAGACTCGCGGTCCGTCATGCACGCATGCGACTGCTGCGTGCGGGTCGCCGTTGGGCGTCGGTGACATGCCTGGCGACGAAAAGAGGCTGAAGTCGCGCACCATTTCCGGCGGGACATGATCTGGAACCGGGTGGGTCGTCATTTGGTTCTCCTGGGTCAGGCGTTTACGCGCTCGGCTGAGATCGCTGAGCTGTTCGTCACCGCTGGGCTCCGCAACGCACCGCCGACACGCCTCTGATGATAAAACCGAGCAAGTTGCGTGCCGAGCAAGCGCACCATTGGCGGCCCAGTCATTCTGCGTTGCAGCGGTCCGCATGAGGCTACCCTTTTGGCAGGCCTCAGACATTCTTGTCCGTTCCAGACACGACACACTGCATGAAGATCGAATGGGGAGCCTGGCACGCAGGCCAAGTATGGAACCGAGGTCACCTGCCACTCCGGACACAGCTCGGCGGCAGCAAAGCCGCTCGCTGCGCGCTCTCCACAAGCGCTGTAGATGCTATGGGCGGCGGCGAGCGTGTGGCACCCTCGGCGCTGTTGAGCAGCTACCTAAGGAGCGCCCCCATGTCACCATCCTTTGATGCAAGCAAATCCCTTACCGCCCTTGATCAGGACAGCACGTTGGTCGCAGTGATTGAGATGAGCCAGACAAAGTGGCTCATTGCTGCGACGGTCCCTGGCTTTGAACGTAATCCTCTCAAGAAGCTCGATGCCGACCCGGATTCGGTGCTCAGGCTGTTGCGCCGCTGGCGCAGCGAAGCCATCGAAGCCGGGCGCGAAGTCCGGCGCATGGTTGTCGCCTATGAGGCTGGACGCGACGGCTTTTGGTTGGCGCGCTGGCTCCAGGCGCACGCTGTCGAGGCTTATGTCATACATCCATCGAGCGTCGCGGTTTCCCGCGAACATCGGCGTGCCAAGACCGATCGCCTCGATACCGAACTGCTGATGCGCGCCTTTCTTGGCTGGCTGCGGGGCGAGAAGCGCCACTGCAGCATGGCAGCCATCCCAACCATCGATGAGGAGGAGGCCCGCCGTCCGAACCGTGAACGAGACAATCTCGTCCGCGAACGTACACGGATCGTCAACCGCATCAAGGCAATCCTCGCTCGTTTCGGCATTCGCACCTTCAAACCCAATCTGCGCAAGGCTGCCGAGAAACTGGAAGCTCTGCATACGGCGGAAGGTATGCCCCTGCCAGAACGAAGCCGAGCCGAGTTGCGCCGTAATCTCGGACGGCTTCACCTGTTGCGTGAACAAATCCACGAGATCGAACAGGAGCGGCTGCGGCAGCTCTCGGTGGCTCTGGACACGGAGAAGGGTCCGCTCGCGATGGTTCGCCTTCTTGCGCGGATCATCGGTGTCGGTATCGAGACTGCGGACATGCTGGTGCATGAGATTCTGTCACGCGGCCTGCGTGATCGGAGAGCCGTCGCGCGCTATGCCGGACTTACCGGGGCGCCAGATGAGAGCGGCCAACGCAGGCGCGAGAAAGGTCTTGCGCGGGCCGGCAACGCTCGCGTCCGCTACGGCATGATCCTGTTGGCTTGGCGGTTCCTCCAATTCCAAAAAGACAGCGCCCTGGCGCACTGGTTTTGCGCGAGAACGGCCGATGGCCGTGGCGGTACGCGCAAGACAATGATCGTGGCTTTGGCGCGCAAGCTACTGATTGCATTCTGGCGACTTGTCACGACCGGCGAGATCCCGACGGGAGTAGCCCTGCGTCCGGTATAAAGCATGGAGGAACGTTCGACAGGACGAGCATTGAAGTTTGGCAGCTGCAATAGCGTCTGCCGATAACGATCCGAGGTGGTGGTGATCCCGGTCGCTCACATGGCTTCCTGCCGCCGTGCTCGTGACCATCAAGGGCAAGTCGCTTCGCGATGGGCCAAAGGCCCACCCTTGACCGTCACTGCGCGCGGCGCCCCAATGGACCCCGAAGCCAAAGCAGGAACATATGGGCGCCACAGTTGAACGAACAAGGAGACGGAACGACTGAAAGATCAAGTTGACAAACATCACCCCATACAAGCGAGCGAGCGGCTTTGCGCTCTTCATCGACACTTGCTCATAAAGTCGGGTTGCTGAGACCAATCCGGCGGAGGCTATATGACCAATGACATAGTGAACCTGTGCGCACATGGAAAAGCCTTCTGATGGCCATCGCTTGTGCGAGATAATTGCCTTTGCCGTCCTACGGTTGGGCGGGCCCGAGATCAGGGCCGCGACCGGAAGCGGCTACGGCAAGAAGAAGACCTGCCGCGCCTACGCCATCAAGGCGCTGCAAATAGCTCAATCCGGGGATCGGCAGCCCCACCAGGTCTGCGTACAAGATCACCATTGGCCTGCGATGGCGATGGCCTCGCCATGATCTGCTGGTAATCGCAGAAATTCTCGACCGCCCTGGTGGCACCATCAGCCCGACCCTTGCTGTGCTGCTGTTCGTGGCAAGAATCTAGCCGCATTGCGGATTGCGCCGAACAGGATGCGATAGCGTCTTTGACGCGCCTTGGGCCGCGACAGCGCTTTACATCCGTGTTGGACGCGGGCTTTCCTCCGTATTAGACACCGAGCGCCCTGCCTCCGTGGAAAATTCGAGGATGCCCTTTGTGGAGTCCGTCCTCTGGAATTTTTACGGTGCCGCCAATCGACTTCACCTGGACCAATTCCTCCCGCCCGTAATACGGCGGTAACCCCGGACAATTGACTGACACCATACCCGCCGGCGGCCAACGGACGCGTTTGCCTGCATTGAGCAACTTTACCGCCGGATTCAGGTTGGGGCTCACCGCAACAGCGGCGGCGATCCTCGACAAGCGCGGAAGCGCTCCTGGGGAGCCTACGCTCGAGGCGATCGGCGGTGAGGCGCAGAGGACAGCTGTGCCCTGGTTGGCCTCCGCGGGCAAAGCGATGGTCAACAAAGTCCAAAGTAGCGGCCCGCACGCCGCCCGAGAACGGAAATCAACATGCATCGGCGTTGCCTCAAGCAGCGGTTGAACGGGGAATGCGCGGCAGGTTCTCGGCCAGGAGCCGCCAGTCGTCACGCTCGGGTGCGCCTTCCTCGCGCAATCCGAAGAACTGGATGATCATCTTGCCGTCGGCGCCATAGGCTTCAAGTGACGTGACGTGGCCGTCCCTGGTAGGCTTGCGCACGGCCCAAACCTCGCGGATGTGGTGGGTCCTGAGATGGAGGCCGAAGGTCTCGTCGACCACATTGATCCAAGGCCCGATCTGCTTGACCGTCTTGATTGGGCCTGAATGGATCTGGATGCAGCCTCGGTTGCCGACGAAACACATGATCGGCATCTCGTCTTCGGCCGCACGCTGCAACATGGATCCAAGCGCAGCATGGTCGAGCAGCCAGGCGTAGTCGTCCCCGACCATGCGCACCGCCTGGCGGCGGCTGAGGTTGAGCGCCTTCAGCATGCCGTAGAACTGGTGCACGTCGGTCAGCTGACTCCAGTGCTCGCGCAGGTCGTCGACCGTGGCCGCTTGGTCCGAAATCTTTGCCTCGTTTTCGGCCGACCTCGTCTCAACCGAGATGATCGGCTCCTGGTTGGAGGATTGGAGCTCGTCTATCAGTTTTCGATATGCATTGAGGTTTGAGCGCGGTCTCAGATGTATCTTGTGCACGGCCTCGCCTGCCGCGTCGAAGAACAGCAGCCCGCGGCGGATCTCGTCGGCTTCGCGTGTCTCCACGGCAAAACCATGCGTCCACTCCTTCGGGAAGATGCGCAAATCAATGTCATTGCCGAGCACCATGGCGCGATGGTTGCCGGTGAACACCTTGTCGTAGACGCCTATCTTCTCATGCATGGCACTGTCATTGCGGGTCAGCGCTATGACCTCGCCGACCGCCTCGAGACCGGTAAGCACATCATTCACGCGCGCCTCGATGCGCAGCGCGCCAAAACCGCAATGTGCCGCGTAAAGCTCGGCTTCCGAAATGCCCAATTTGCCGGCGAGATCGCGGCTGAGGATGGTGGGACAGTCTTCGCGTGCTCGCCGGATGGTCTCCGGCGAAGGTTTCTCGCGCTGGTGCATGTCTTAACCCCTGCTTTGCGCATATTGTGTGGTTGGGAGCCTTAGCCCTCGCCAAGAGGAGCCTCAAAAGGCGTGCCAATTTCCTGGACCTATCCGGGAACCTGGCTTGCCTGCAGTCCGAGAGAGAATTCGGGCCCACCCAGGTGTCGCGGACCCGACGAACCCGACAATACGCGTCGATTGTCGACGCTTCTGCGGCAATTCCGAACCGGAATTTTAGAAGTGTTGGGGATGTCGCACTGGTCGAAAACGGCTTTTTCCCGTTGGCACGGTCCATGCACGGGCATCCGCAGTCCGCATCGAGGAGAAGCGAGCCATGATCACGCTCACCGACAAGGCCGTTGCCGCCGTCAAGACCGCTCTGTCCGCCGCCAGTCAGCCCGCGGAAGGCTTTCGCATCATGGTTGAGGCCGGCGGTTGCTCCGGCTTCAAATACTCAATGGGCCTGGAGAGCGTACCGCGCGAGGGCGACGCCGTTGTCGAGACAGATGGGATCAAGGTGTTCGTGGACGCCGACTCCCAACCGCATGTTGCCGGCATGGCCGTCGACTTCGTCACCGGTATCGAATCCTCCGGCTTTGTTTTCGACAATCCCAACGCGCGAGAAAAGTGCTCCTGCGGTAAGTCGTTCGGCTGATCGCGAAGGAGGAGAGAGGGCGCCGCGAGCGAGCTTGGCCGGCCGTCGCCCGGTGCGGGCCAACCTGCGGAGCACTTGCGCCACTCGGGACCATCGCGCTCTCAACGGCGCAGGCTCGATGAGACCAAGTCCCGCTTAACGTCATCCCGCTCGATTGGAGACCACCCATGGCAGTCTATCTCGACAACAACGCAACGACCCGGGTCGACCCCGCGGTCGTCAAGGCGATGTTGCCGTTTCTTACCGATCAATTCGGCAACCCTTCGTCGGCCCACGGTTTTGGCGCCTTTGCCGGCACTGCGTTGGCAAAGGCTCGGCGCCAGTTGCAGGCGCTGGTCGGCGCGGAGTTCGACGATGAGATCATCTTCACCTCGGGTGGAACGGAAAGCGACAATGCCGCCATTCTCTCGGCGCTTGAGGTGATGTCTGACCGAACAGAGATCGTGATTTCCGCTGTCGAACATCCGGCTGTGCTGACCCTGTGCGCTCATCTTGAAGAGACGCGCCGCGCTAAGGTGCACAGGATTCCGGTGGACCGCCATGGCCGGCTGAACGTCGACGCTTACCGGGCGGCGCTCACCCCAAACGTGGCAGTCGTCTCGATCATGTGGGCCAACAACGAGACTGGTACGATCTTCCCCGTTGCCAAACTCGCCGAATTGGCCAAGGAAGTCGGCGCGGTTTTCCACACTGATGCCGTGCAGGCGGTCGGCAAGCTCCCGATCAACTTGAAATCCACCGCCATCGACATGCTGTCGCTCTCCAGCCATAAATTTCATGGGCCAAAAGGGGTCGGCGCACTTTTCGTCAAGCGCGGCGTGCCGTTCCAACCGCTGATCAAGGGGGGGCACCAGGAGAGCGATCGGCGCGCCGGCACCGAAAACACGCCCGGCATAGTCGGGCTCGGCGCGGCCGCCGAACTCGCCTTGAAATTCATGGATTGTGAGACCACGCGGATAAAGTGGCTCCGCGACAGGCTGGAGAACGGGCTTGTCCAGCGTGTCCCAAACAGCTTCGTCAACGGCGATCCTCTGGAGCGCTTGCCCAACACCGCAAACATCGCCTTCGAGGACATTGAGGGCGGCCATGGGATCCTGCATCTCCTGGACCGCGAGGGTGTCGTCTGTTCCTCGGGGTCCGCGTGCACATCGGGCGGTGCGGAGCCAAGCCATGTGCTGAGGGCGATGAAAATGCCACATGGGGCGGTCCGCTTCTCTTTCGCGCGTGACAACGGACAAGAAGACGTGGACCGCGTGCTCGAGGTCTTGCCTTCGATCGTGGAGAGGCTGCGGCACGCCCACAGTTCCGGGTCGAATGGATGGAGCGCCGAAGATCTTCAAGGCGTTCCAGGTCTCGGCGGCGGAAGAACCGGCGTCCATTCGTGAGCAGTCAATTCTTTCTCAAGGATACCACCCGGCGCGACGGCGAGCAGGCCCCCGGCGGTCAGGGACGACACTGCGGTGGACTCGCCTACACGGTGACCGACGGTGCGTTGATGGCGGCCGGTGTGCCTGACACGAGGTTGGCGCTCCGGGCATGGGAACTGACGAGATCGAGCAATTTGCTCCGTGGTCGCTGGGGTGTCCCGGTGCGGCTCACGGCATGGTAGCCGGATGAGCTCACAGGATCGCGATGGATCGGTCGAGTGCGGCGTCTGCGCCTCAATCGTCGTCCATCGATTTCAGCTTGCCGCCAGGCTCGGGCTCGACCGAGGGAGCGCTACAGCTCATCGAGCATACGCTCGGAAGCGCGGCCACCAGGGCAACCAGAGCAGCGCCACCAGCTCCTTTTCGCACGAGTGCTCGCGCGACCTCGGTCGGGCCGAGCGCCAGGCGCCGAACGCCAGCTGTATCCACGAGGCGATTGTCGCGCTGGCTGATCTGCATCGTTCATCAACCGCGGCCTTCGGGGCTGCATGTCCAATGTGCGACGAACGCGCCAAAACCCGGTTCCGACAAAGGAGATTGTAATGAATTGTTCCGCTGACAGCAGACCCATCGACGTCACCAACATCCTCACGCGCCTGAAACGCCTGTCGTCCGCGGAGGAGTTTTTCGCCGCTCTTGGCGTTTCGTATGATCCGAAGGTGCTCAATGTCTCACGGCTGCATATCCTCAAGCGTGTGGGCCAATACCTTGCCGAGGAAGACTTCTCCGGGCTGCCCGACCAGGTGATTGCCGCGCGCGTGCGCGCCATGCTGGTACGCGCCTACGAGGAGTTCGCGGCTTCCTCGCCGCTCACGCAACGGGTTTTCAAGGTGCTCAAAGACCACGATCCGAGCAAAGCTCACAAGCCAGGCCGCACATTCGTTCCGTTCGACTCCATCCTGAAGCGTTTCGGCGAATAACGACATAGTTGCGACGCGGCAATGTCGACAAGCCGACAATTCGGACATCGAAGCCGGGGCCCTCGGAAATGACCAATGGAACTTACAAGGAATAGGCGCCCACAAAACACTTGGCACGAATGATGCTGACAAGAAATCGGACTGCCAGCTCACATCGGGACACAGAACGCCAATGCACATCGTCGTCAGCATAAAGCAGGTGCCGGACTCGGCACAGATACGGGTCCATCCCGTGACGAACACCATCATGCGCCAGGGTGTGCCGACCATCATCAACCCTTACGACCTGTTCGCCCTGGAAGAAGCACTCAGGCTGCGCGACGCCTATGGCGGGGAGGTCACCGTGCTCACCATGGGCCCACCCATGGCCGAGGACTCCCTGCGCAAGGCGCTCGGCTACGGCGCCGATCGCGCGGTGCTTTTGACCGACCGCTATTTTGCCGGTTCCGACACGCTGGCCACCTCCTTTGCTCTTTCCCAGGCAATCGCGAAGATCGGCGAGACCTTCGGCACGCCAGACGTGGTCTTCACGGGCAAACAGACGATCGACGGCGACACCGCCCAGGTAGGACCCGGCATCGCCAAGCGTCTCGATCTGCTTCAACTCACCTACGTCGCCAAAATCGCCTCCATTGATCTTGCTGCAGGCGAGATCACGGTCGAGCGCAGGTGCGAGGGCGGCACCCAGAAGCTGAAGAGCAGGCTGCCTTGCCTCATCACCATGCTGGAAGGCACAAACGAGATGCGCCGGGGCTCGATCGAAAACGCGCTTTCCGCCGCGCGCAGCCAGATAGTGAGATGGAGTGCGGCCGAGGCCGGCATCGAAGATCTCACCAAATGTGGCTTGCGTGGCTCGCCGACGGTCGTCAAGCGCGTTTTTGCCCCTATCACCCGTTCGGAAAAGGCGGCGCAAATTGAGATCGCCGAGAAGACGCAGCGCGAAGTCGCCGACGAGCTGATCGGTGCGATCTTCACCCGTCAGCCGGCGCTGGAACCAGAACTCGCCTTCGAGAGCGCGTGACGGCAAGGATCAGACCATATGTCGAGCAAGAACACAGACACACCTCCCCAGCCCCCCGGCCGTGCCGGGATGAAGAAGGAACTTCCCGAGCGTTTCAGGGATTATCGGCACGTCTGGGTTTTAGTCGAGCTCGAACGCGGCGAGGTCCATCCCGTATCATTCGAACTGCTTGGCGAGGGCCGCAAGCTGGCCGACAAACTTGGCGTCCAACTCGCTGGTGCTGTGCTCGGACCGCCGGGAGAAGCCACCCATAACGCAGTCGCCGAGGCCTTCGCCTATGGCGCCGACCTCGTCTACTTGGTCGAAGCGCCGCTGCTCGCCGACTATCGTAATGAGCCATTCACCAAGGCGATGACCGATCTGGTTACCGCTCACAAACCCGAGATCCTGCTTCTGGGCGCAACCACGCTCGGCAGGGACCTCGCCGGGTCCGTCGCAACCACCTTGCTGACTGGGCTAACGGCCGACTGCACCGAACTTGATGTGGACGCTGACGGTTCACTCGCCGCGACCCGCCCCACTTTTGGCGGTTCGTTGCTATGCACGATCTACACGCTCAATTACCGGCCGCAGATGGCGACGGTGCGACCGAGGGTCATGGCCATGCCGCAGCGGGCGGACAGACCAATCGGGCGTGTCATCCCGCACAAGCTGTCGCTAGCCGAGGATGAAATCGTCACCAAGGTGCTAGGGTTCCTTCCGGATAGCCAGTCGGGCGTCGTCAATCTCGCCTATGCGGATGTAGTTGTTGCAGGAGGGCTCGGTCTCGGCGGGGCGGAGAACCTGCAGCTTGTGAAGAGCCTCGCGCGAGTGATAGGCGCCGAATTCGGCTGTTCGCGGCCGCTGGTCCAAAAGGGCTGGATGTCGGCCGATCGGCAGATCGGCCAAACAGGCAAGACAATCCGGCCGAAGCTCTACATAGCGGCCGGTATTTCCGGCGCCATTCAGCACCGCGTTGGAGTTGAGGGAGCCGATCTCATCGTGGCCATCAACACCGATCCGAACGCGCCAATTTTCGATTTCGCTCACCTCGGGATCGTCACCGATGCGGTGCGCTTCCTGCCGGCTTTGACCGAAGCCTTCACCCGGCGGCTTTCACCGCACAGTCGCGACAAGCTTGCGAGCTAAGGCATGATGCAGATGATCAAGGAAGAGTTCGACGCCATTGTCATCGGCGCCGGAATGTCCGGGAACGCAGCTGCCTATACTTTGGCTAGCGACGGCCTGAAGGTGCTCCAGTTGGAGCGAGGTGAATATCCGGGCTCTAAGAATGTCCAGGGCGCCATCATGTATGCGAGCATGCTGGAGAAGATCATTCCGGACTTCCGCGATGATGCACCTCTCGAACGGCATCTGGTTGAACAGCGACTGTGGGTTATGGATGACACCTCCCACACCGGGATTCACTATCGATCGGATGACTTCAACGAGATAAAGCCCAATCGCTATACGATCATCCGCGCCCAGTTCGATAAATGGTTTTCGCGCAGGGTGCGGGAGGCCGGCGCGACGGTTTTGTGCGAGACCACGGTGACGGACCTCGTGCGTGATACCAAGGGCAAGGTGATCGCGTCCGCACGGACCGGGCAGGCGGAGTGATCTACGCGGACGTAGTTGTTCTTGCAGAGGGTGTCTGCGGGCTGCTTGGCACACGGGGCGGCCTGCGCAAGATGCTGAAGCCCCAGTCCGTTGCCTTGGCGGTCAAGGAAATGCATTTCCTGCCCGAAGAGGTCATTGAGCAGCGGTTCGGCGTTAAAGGGGGTGAAGGCTGTGTCATTGAGGCAGTTGGCACGATATCCCACGGCATGGCTGGGCTCGGGTTCGTCTACACCAACAAGGAATCGATCTCACTGGGCATCGGCTGCCTCGTCTCGGATTTCGCCGCGAAGATGGAGAGCCCGTACGCCCTCCTCGACGCATTCAAAAACCATCCTTCGGTCCGGCCGCTGATTGCAGGTTCGGAGGTGAAAGAATATGCTGCGCACCTCATTCCCGAAGGTGGCTACAAGGCTATTCCGCAGCTCTTTGGCGACGGTTGGGTCGTTGTCGGCGATGCCGCGCAATTGAACAACGCCGTTCACCGCGAGGGTTCCAACCTCGCCATGACATCGGGTCGCATCGCGGCAGAGGCTATCATCCAGGTCAAGAGACGCAACAACCCTATGACCAAACGCAACCTCGCCCTTTACAAGGCAATGCTGGACAAATCGTTCGTGGTCAAAGACCTGCGAAAATACAAAGACATGCCGGCTTTGCTCCACACCAACGCCTCCACTTTCTTCACGACGTACCCGTGGTTGATGTCGCAAGCCGCGCAAAATTTCATGCGTGTCGATGGCACGCCAAAGATCGAGAAGGAAAAGGCGACCGCGGCAGCCTTCATCAAGGCGCGTTCGCGGTGGGGGCTGATCAGCGACGCGGTTCGCTTGGCGTTGGCGTGGCGGTGAGGCACTGACGACATGACCAACCCGGTGACAAAATTACGTGTCGAAGACAAGCTTTACCAGAACCGCTATTTGGTGGACCCCGGCCGTCCGCACATAAAGGTGCGACCCCACGAGCAACCGAGTGCAAGTCTGCTCGCGCTGACCCACATCTGTCCCGCGAAATGCTATGAGCTGAACGACGAAGGACAAGTTGAAATAACCCCCGATGGCTGCATGGAGTGCGGCACCTGCCGCGTTTTGTGCGAGGCCAGCGGCGAGATCGAATGGAACTATCCGCGCGGTGGCTTCGGCGTCCTGTTCAAGTTCGGATGATCGGCTTCGGCACCGTCTCAGTGGGTGGTGCGGCTGTGCACTCCGGAAGTCGCGACAAAGCGCATTTTTGCCGGCGCCATCTCGCCAAAGCGTGGAGCGGGTGAACATCCTGAACGATAAGTAGGCGCTTGGGAGGAGCACCCTGACCACAACCGCCGAGGTCTTTCCATGGCTCACATATCCCCGGATCGGGTCAACGAAGCAGGATGTCCAGACACTTTCCGCAAACCCACCACTGATCGGATGTTCGAAGCAGATGACTGGCTGACGGGGATTTACGAGATATCGAAGGCGCTGACGGCTCCCGCCCGGCTGGAGGTTACGTTGGCCAATGTCGTGAACACTCTCGCGTCATTTGTGCAAATGCGTCATGGATCAATCCTTGTTCTCGGCTCTGAAGGTGAGCCGGAGATCGCGGCGAGTGCCGGCAGCGCCCCGTCAGGCACTCACCCCATCATACCGGAGGCCGCAATCAATCAAATCGTCGCAACGGGCACGCGGCTCGTCATCGCGGACCTAAGCACGTCCGAGTTGTTTCAGACCGATCTTCAAACACTTCCCAAAGTCGAGTCCCTCCCGATGGCCTTTATCGGCGTCCCGGTTAAGGCTGAGGACAGGGTCCTTGGGACGTTATCGATCCTAAGAGAAAACGGATCCCGCCATGATGAGGATATCTGCTTCCTGACGATGGTGGCAAACCTCGTCGGCCGCACCATTCGCCTCCATCGCGGCTTGACTATGGATCGTGAGCGGCGCGTCAATAAGGACTGGAGAGTGGAGAATTCGTCCAATGGGGACCGGACCGACCTCGTCCCACATGCGCGCGTCAAGATCGATGGGATCATCGGGGAGAGCCCCGCACTCAAGCAGGTGCTCGAAACCGTCTCCATTGTAGCCAGGACGAATTCCACCGTGCTTCTGAGAGGCGAGAGCGGCACCGGCAAGGAGTTTTTCGCGCAGGCCATACACAGGCACTCGCTCCGGCGGACGAAATCTTTCGTCAAGTTGAACTGCGCCGCACTGTCGGAAAGCGTTCTGGAGTCGGAGCTGTTCGGACATGAAAAAGGTGCCTTTACAGGCGCAATTTCCCAGCGCGCCGGCCGTTTTGAATTGGCAAATGGAGGAACGCTGCTACTCGACGAAATCGGCGAGATATCGCCTGCCTTCCAAGCCAAGCTGTTACGCGTCTTGCAGGAAGGCGAACTGGAGCGTGTTGGCGGCACCAAGACGCTGCAGGTGGACGTGCGACTCATATGCGCCACCAACAGGGATCTTGAGTCGGCTGTCGTAAACGGGGATTTCAGGGCCGACCTTTATTATCGCATCAATGTGGTGCCAATCATCCTGCCTCCGCTCAGAGAGCGACCGGGGGATATTCCTCGGCTTGCGAACGCCTTCCTCGAACGATTCAACAAGGAGAACCATCTCGAACTCGCCTTCGCGCCATCGGCGCTCGAGTTTATCTCGCAATGCTACTTCCCTGGTAACGTCCGCGAATTGGAGAACTGCGTGGAAAGGACGGCCACGCTGGCGCGTTCAAGGACCATCGCTCCATCGGATTTTGCCTGCAACAATAACCAATGTCTGTCATGGCTCCTCTGGAAAAGAGCTGATCATTCGCACAGCGGCAATACCGGCAACCAAAGCATTCGAAACAATATGATGCCTGCCGGATTGCCCACGCCGGCCGGGCGCTTCGGCGCGCCGCAGGACAACCTCCGACCCCATACTGCCGACCCTGCAAACGATCTCGCTCTCCGTGCAATAGGCCCGCGCCTGACGGAACGCGACCGGCTGATCGGCGCGATGGAGAAGGTCGGCTGGGTTCAGGCCAAGGCCGCCCGTGTCCTCGGCGTCACGCCGCGACAGGTCGGATACGCTTTGCGCCGACACGGCATCGAGGTGAAGAAGTTCTAGAGTCTCATTGATCTGGAGAACGGGAACACTGCGCCAGCTACGCCAAAATGTGTCGGAGCCCGGGCCCAAGCTGCGCGGGCGTGTGATGCTGTCGCGCCCCAACCCACCCTTTCCGGCGTCTTGCCGATCGTAAACGGGAGTCACCGACTCTCCTTACCCGGACCAATGCAGATCCAGACGAGCAGTGGCAACATCACAACCAAGTCGCCGTCGCTCAGAGCGACATCCTTCTCGGAGACAGGTCGGGACGGTTGTGCCGAGGGCGATCACGGCTGAGCTGTCGACGCGGTAATTCATCTCGACCTGATCTTCGGCCGGGGTCGTCTTCCTAACCTTCTGAGCATGCCCTGTTAGGAGTCCGACAAAGCTGTGTCGGAGCAACTCCGTGATGTCCGACGCGCAAAGCCAATTCGTGAGCTAGCGCCAGCTATTCAGTTGGCATTGCTCTTGCGCTTCGAACCGCGACGTTAACCCGTAACGGAGCCGTTCAATGGCCGCACCGGTGATTTCAGCTGAGAGCCTGACGGGCGCGAGGGTCTCCGAACGGTTGCTGGTGAGCGCGAAGTCGGGTGGCTGCGCATCTTCCTCCTGCGGGTCGTCGACAAGGCCGGACAATGTGGATCTGGCCACCTGGGACAAGATCAAGGATCACCCGTGCTTTTCGGAAGAGGCGCACCACTATTTTGCGCGCATGCACGTCGCCGTCGCGCCGGCCTGCAATGTTCAGTGCAACTACTGCAATCGCAAATATGACTGCGCCAACGAAAGCCGGCCCGGGGTTGTCTCGGAAAAGCTGACGCCCGATGAGGCGGTACGCAAGGTGATCGCCGTTGCCAATGAAGTGCCGCAGCTTTCCGTGCTTGGCATCGCCGGACCGGGTGATGCCTGCTACGACTGGAAGAAGACAAAGGCGACACTCGACCGCGTCATCAGGGAAATCCCCGACCTTAGGCTTTGCGTCTCCACGAACGGGCTCGCG
This sequence comes from Mesorhizobium sp. ORM8.1, assembly GCF_053005525.2. Classification (NCBI taxonomy): domain Bacteria; kingdom Pseudomonadati; phylum Pseudomonadota; class Alphaproteobacteria; order Hyphomicrobiales; family Phyllobacteriaceae; genus Mesorhizobium; species Mesorhizobium sp. ORM8.1. The sequence goes on from NZ_CM132600.1 coordinate 2,587,751, forward strand.
CTGCCGGACCATGTCGACGAGCTTGCCGACATGAATGTCGATCACGTGACGATCACGATCAACATGGTCGATCCGGAGATAGGTGCAAAAATCTATCCCTGGATCTTTTACGGTCACCGCCGCTATTACGGCATCGAAGCAGCCAGAATTCTGCACGAGCGGCAGATGCTGGGACTGGAGATGCTCAGCGCACGCGGCATCCTCACCAAAGTCAATTCGGTGATGATCCCTGGAGTGAATGACCAGCACCTGATTGAGGTGAACAAGTCGGTCAAGCAGCGCGGCGCGTTCCTTCATAACGTCATGCCTCTCATCTCGGACCCGGCGCACGGCACGCACTTCGGGTTGACCGGGCAGCGTGGTCCAAACCCAATGGAGATGAAGGCTCTTCAGGATCGTCTTGAAGGCGGCGCCAAGTTGATGCGCCACTGCAGGCAGTGCCGGGCCGATGCCGTCGGCCTGCTGGGCGTGGATCGTGGCCAGGAATTCACGCTTGCCCACATCCCCGGTGAGCTCACCTACGATGCCAGCAAGCGCGAAGCCTATCGGGAGCTGGTGGCGGACGAGCGCCGTGATCACCTGGCGGCCAGGAGCCAAGCGGCCGGAGCGGTGAAGACAGCGAGTTCCGGGAAGTCCTTCTCATCGCGGTGGCGACTAAGGGCGGCGGCCGCGTCAACGAACACTTCGGCCATGCCAAGGAATTCCAAATGTATGAAGCCTCGACTAGTGGGATCAACTTTGTCGGGCACCGCAACGTTGAGCAGTATTGTCTCGGGGGTGGGGCGAGAAGGCCACTCTCGACGGGATCATCGCAGCGCTTGAAGGCGTAGACGTCGTGCTTTGCATCAAAATTGGAGATCGCCCCAGGGAGCAGCTCGCGGCCGCCGGTATCCAAGCAACGGAGGCTTACGGCCATGACTACATCGAAACGGCAATCGCAGCGATTTACGCCGCTGACTTCGGCATCCAAGCACTCGCGGCGACAGCCTGAACCCAATTCATTTACTCAACTCAGGAATCGAAATGGCTTTCAAGATCATCGCATCCCAATGCACACAATGCGGCGCCTGCGAATTCGAATGCCCGTCGGGTGCGATCAAGTTCAAAGGCGAAAGCTACGTGGTCGAGCTGCAGAAATGCACCGAATGCGAAGGGGCTTTCGACACGCAACAATGTGCTTCGGTGTGTCCTGTGCCGAATACCTGCGTTCCTGCCTGAGTCCACTGGGTAGCCGACAAGTGGCTGCCCGGACGCCTGCGCGCCTCATCAATCACAGTAGCCTCAGAGAACCAAGGAACCGCCAATGTGGCTCGCACGCGAACAGGAGGTGGAAATCCGCAGACCTCCCCAATTTCGGCCGGGAGAGCGGGTCCGTGCCACTCGTCACGTCAAGAATGACGGCACCTACCCTGGCAGGGAGATCGGCGAAAATCTCGTGCGCAAGGGCGAAGAGGGTTATGTGCGCGATATTGGCACGTTTCTCCAGCAGTTCTTCATCTACGCGGTCGAATGGATCGACCGTGGGACGATCGTCGGCATGCGGGCGCGTGAATTGATGAGCCTCGACAGACCCGACCCTCCCCTCGACGCCGAAGAAAAAGCAAACCAAGGAACGGCCGGATGAAAGTAATGATCCGCAGGACCGATTCCGGGTTGTCGGCATATGTCCCCAAAAAGGATCTCGAAGAACCGATCATCAAGTTGGAGAAACAAGACCTCTGGGGCGGCGTCGTAACGCTCAGGAACGGGTGGCGGCTGCTCCTACCCGATCTTCCGCCGCATACGCGTCTGCCAATCACCGTCGAGGCAAGGAAGCTTCCCGACGAGGGCTGATGCTGCCCCTCAATGAGAGGCGTCAAGAGGAAAAGAGCATGAACAAGATCCCGACCTCGGGCCACCTCGTCGTCGTGCGGGACAGTTTCGCCCGAACGCTGCTTGAGCTGGCCAGACAAGCGCTCGTTTCCGATCACGTGATCCCATATCTCGGTCCGGGTCTGCTGCGGCTAAGCTCAGCGGAGCCGCCTGTACCGAGCACCCCAGAGGCCGTCGCCGCCGCACTCAACACGCGGGCGCCAGCTCCCTCGAAGATCCGCACCAACATGTGGTCGGTCGCGCAATTCATCGAGCAGCGTCGGCATCGCCGCACACTTCAAGCCTGGATGACAGATATATTCGCGGGGCCGACGGCGCCGACGCTCCTCCACAACTGGCTCGCAAAGCTCCCGCTCTCCCTCATCATCGACAGCTGGTACGAAGGCGCGATGAGGGCGGCGCTGGCTGAGGCCGGCCGGACCGACGTCGCCGAGATACAAGGCGTCACGCGGGCGAACGAAATTCGCGACATTTGGACCAGAACCTACGACTTGTTCGGAACGGAGCTTGAGCCCGGAGCAGCGGTAAGGACGGTTCTCTATGCGCCTCATGGCAGTATCAGGCCGGCCGCAAATTTCCTCATCGCCGATTCCGATTATGTCGAAGCCCTGACTGAAATCGATATCCAGACGCCCATTCCTGACGTGGTCAAGGAACGACGCGTCCACCGGGGGTTCTTCTTCGTCGGCTGCCGCTTCAATGATCAGATGCTGCGCACTTACGCCAGGCAGATCATGAAGCGCTCGGAAGGGCCCCGTTACGCGATCATGGATGGGCAAACGCTGACAAGAAACGAAGCGCGTTTCCTTGCGGCAAGCGGCATCACGGTGATCGACATGCCAGCGAGCGAAGCCGTGGCACAACTCGCCGGATCAGCGTCTTGAGCCGATGGTGGCTAGGATCAACTTGGAGGACGTCTTTGATGTGAGTCGACCGGCTCGCTTCCGAAGGCGCAAAATTCAGTCAGGGACATTCTGTGGGCAGTGATGCTGTTGGCACGACTCCTCTCAATTCGTCCGCGCATGTGAAAGCGGCCGGGTGGGGTCGGGGCTTGAGCACACTACTGCGCATAACGCGCATCAATTTGAGGCACCCGTGGCAGGTCGCGCTAGCCATCGGTTCGACGATGATAGCGGTAATCCTGCAGTTGCTCGTTCCGCAGCTTCTCGGCCGGGCTGTCGACCAAACCCAGGTCGTCATCGGGGCCGGTGTGACGGGGGCGGCTGCAGAACAAATGCTTTGGACCCTGGCTCTCCTGCTACTGGCAGCGAGTTTGCTGCGCGGCCTCTTCACGATGGCGCAAAACTATTTTGCCGAAGCCGTCGGGCACCACGCCGCGTACGAACTGCGACTGGCTTGTTATGAGAAAGTCCAGCGCCTGAGCTTTTCGTTTCACGACCGGGTGCATTCAGGCGACTTGATCACTCTCGGCATCCTCGATCTCGACGGCGTGCGGATGTATTTTTCCACCGCTCTGGTTCGGCTGATTATGCTCATCATGCTGATCGGAATCGGCGCCTGCATGATGATCTCTACCGACCCGGTGCTCGGCCTCGTCGCACTGAGCTTCATGCCTTTCGTCGCCTGGCGGTCGTCGGTCACACAGCTCAAGCTCCGCGCGATCTGGCTCGAGCTGCAGGAGCGGCTTTCTGTTTTGGGCCGCGTGATGGAGGAAAATCTCGCGGGCATCCGCGTTGTCCGCGCGTTTTCGGGACAGGCTTATGAAATAGCGAAGTTCGACATCGCCTCGACCAACGCGCTCGAACTCGCTCACGAGCAGGTTGACGTCTACGTCCCCAATACCTCGGCAATGACCCTGGCTTTCTTTGTTGCCATGGGGCTGGTCCTCTGGATCGGCTGCAATAAGCTCATTGCCGGCCAGATCAGCGTTGGAACACTCACGACGTTCCTGACGTTCATGACGATCCTGCAAATGCCCGTCCGCCAGATCGGATTGATGGTGAACGGCTTCGCCCGCGCTTACACTTGCGGTTCGCGCGTCTTTGGTCTGCTCGACCAGGACATCACGATCAGGGATGCTTCCGGTGCAAGACCGCTCGAGATCGGCGAAGGCACCCTGCGCTTCGACAATGTCTCGTTTGCATATCCCGGCACCGCAAACCGCGTCATTCTGAAGAACATCACGTTTAGCGCCCACAGAGGCGAGACGATCGCGATCGTCGGTCCGCCGGGTTCGGGCAAATCGACAATGATTCACCTGATCCCCCGCTTTTACGACGTCACCGGGGGCACCATCATGCTTGACGGGCAGGACATCCGCGGGGTCACCCTGGCTACGCTTCGCAAGGCGGTCGCCATCGTACAGCAGGATCCATTCCTGTTCACCACCACGATCGAGAACAACATCGCTTATGGCGACCCTTGGGCGAAGGAACAGCGGATTGAGCGGGCTAGCGAATCCGCCCAGTTGCACAATTACATCCTCGGCCTGCCCGCAGGCTACAAGACGGTCGTCGGCGAACGTGGTGGATCTCTCTCTGGCGGCCAGCGTCAGCGTCTGACCATAGCTCGCACCATGATCTTGCGCCCATCAATCGTGATTTTCGACGACTCGACGGCCGCGATCGACGCAGGCACCGAGCAGCGCATCCGGGCGGCGATACGGCGTTTCGCCAAGGACAGGGTGACGATCATCATCGCTCACCGGCTGAGTTCGCTCAAGCACGCCGACCGGATTCTGTTCGTCGACAATGGCGAGATCGCCGAACGTGGCACCCATCAAGAGCTTTTGGCCAAGCGAGGACGCTACAAAGCACTTTACGATCTTCAGTTGCGCCATGAGTAGGGGGGCGTCCAGATGACCAAGCGGCACGCCAGCCAACTCGAAATCGAACCGGATGATAGCGGCAGACGCCCCCCGCACGCGGTCGTCGGCTCCCATCGCATCGAGGAGGAGATGTTCGGCAGGGCATTCGACAAGAATATCGTTCGCCGTATCTGGGCCTTCGTTCGTCCTTACCGGGCTATGGCCTTCCTTTCGGTTGCAGCATTGCTGACCTTCACCGGCACGCAGCTTCTCGTCCCGCTGATCATCCGCTACGCCATTGACCAGGCTATAACTCCGGATGGCGTTGATGGCTTCGCGCTGCTTGAGGCCGCCGGCGTCTTTGCGCTCGCCATTCTGGTTAATTTCGGCGCGGCCTACGCGCAGGAAACCGTGGTAGGGAAAATGGCTGAGAACGTCCTATTCGACATCCGCCGCGCCATGTTTGCCCATCTGCAGAAGGTATCGCTCTCCTTCATGGACAAGACCGAGGTCGGACGCCTGATGTCTCGCCTCCAAGGCGACGTCAACGCTATCCACGAATTCCTCGAAAATTCAATCTACTCCGTCGGCGACATCGCACTTCTCTTCGGGATCATCTTCGTAATGCTGTCGGTCAACTTTAGCCTCGGCCTTCTGACGCTCTCGGTCTTGCCGGCCCTGTTGATTATTCGCATCGTGTGGCTGCCGCGTGCTCGCGAGGCCTTCATGGCTGCGCAAGAGACCAATTCAGTCGTCAACGGCGCATTGGCCGAAGCGATTCAAGGCGTGCGCACCGTCCAGTCCATGGACCGCCAGTGCATAAACTTCGTATTGTATGACGATAAGGCACATGCCGACCTCAGGACTCACCTGACCGCTGCCAGGTATGCACAGGTCATGGTCCCGATCGTCGATGGCCTCACCGGTCTCGCCATGGCCGTCGTCATTGTGGTCGGCGGCTCCATGATCATGAATGGCCGCGTCGGTGTAGGCGTATTGGTGGCCTACATATTCTATATTCAACGCTTCTTTGATCCAATTCGCTCACTTACCCTGCAGTATTCGGTCATGCAGCGCGCCATGGCCTCCGGCAAGCGCCTGACCGATGTGCTCGACGTCAAGGTCGAAATCCAGGACAAACGGGATGCGATTGTCCTTTCGCCGGAAATTGCCTGCTCAGTCGAGTTCAGGGACGTTACATTCGGCTACGACCCCAAAGAGCCGGTGCTGAAAAATGTCTCCTTCGAGGTCAATCCAGGCGAGACGGTCGCCTTAGTCGGCCCAACCGGCTCTGGCAAATCGAGCGCGATGGCCCTCGTCCACCGCTTCTATGATGTTCAGCAAGGCAAAGTGCTGGTCGGCGGACATGATGTACGCGATCTCACACAGGAATCGCTCGGCAACCAGATCGCCATGGTGCTGCAGGAGCCGTTTCTGTTCACCGGGACGGTTTTCGAGAACATCCGCTACCGCAAGACAGAAGTCACGCGCGAGAAGGTGATCGAGGCCGCCAAGGTGGTCGGAGCGCACGACTTCATCATGAGCCTTTCCAAAGGGTATGAAACTCAACTCGGCGAACGCGGCGGCAATCTTTCTCTCGGCCAGCGCCAGCTTGTCAGTTTCGCCCGCGCTCTCGTCGCCGACGCCAAAATCCTTGTTCTTGACGAGGCCACCGCAAGCATCGACAGCTACACGGAAATGCTGATCCAGAAGGCTCTCAGAAAGCTCCTTGAAGGGCGGACTGCGCTTGTCATCGCTCACCGTCTCGCCACAATCCGAGATGCCGATCGCATCATCGTGCTTCAGAACGGCCAGGTTATTGAGACCGGCAACCACGACAAACTGATCGCTATGGGCGGGCTCTATTCCAAACTCTACAATCTGAACTACTCGTCATTCGACGACATTCCCGAAGAGGAAACCGATCCGACTGGACAAGCCGCCTCTCGTACCTGATGCTCCTTGCGAGCCGTATCTGACCGTCCACTTGTTCAGGGGCACCGGCGAAAGATGCGGACAGTGATAGCGCTAAATCCCGGACGGCCATGGGAAGCTGATCACTACCGGCCAGACCGGAACCGGCAAGCCGTGGCTGGCCGGCGCCTGCGGCTGGCAAGCAGTACGGCTCGATCGTTTCTGCGTGGCCCTGTTCGAGGATTGCACTCGCCCATCTCGATGGACGCTAACCGCTCCTCATCGACAAACTCGCCGCGCGCAACTGGTCGTCCTCGATCGTTTCGGAACCCACTACCTTACCGAGAATCGTCAGGGAACGATATCGCCGCGCCGCCTATGTCCCTGTGGCCAAATGGCATTACCTCATCACACACCCACCGTCGCCGACGACATTCTCAAAGGATCGTGCATAACGCACACCGCACACCGCACGCCCCATGGTGCTCCGGGGGCGACAGAATGCGGAGAGCAAAAAGGCCGCGCCCATAAATCGCCCTAAAACGGCGAAAGCAACCATCCGTTAACGCAAAAGGCATCCAGGACCGTCGCCACCAAACTGCCCGAGATTGGCGAAACACTGTCCGGGAATTTTGCGGAACCTCTGTGCGGTTTTTGCGAAATGCGCATCGATGCCCAATCGGCAGATCACCAATCTGGCCTTCGATCGGGTGGATTGGGAACGGCTCAAGGACTGTCAAACCGCGGCAGCTGGCAAATTTGAAGGACACCTGCATCCCCTCCCATTACTCTTCCTCAGCTGAAAGCTTTTTGGCTATCAAGGTCCTGAGTTCCGTTTCAAGCTTTCGGCCTTGCCCTGCGATGCGATCGTCATAATAAATCCTATGAATATTGAAAGACGCTGCACTGGCCACCACCGGCGAGATGGATGCTATATCCACGATCTTACCGCCGACCTCGACGTTAATCTGCTGAGGGTCTCCTCCGATCATATTCTTCGGTTTGTAAATCGGACGATCGTATGTGTCGTAGTAGCAGCCATCGCTCCACAGCTTCTCGTTCTCGCCGATCTCCTCGCAAACCTCCTGGCAGACGCCGTGCAGCTTGGCCACACGCTCCACGGCTGTAAGCTTCTGAATACGGGTATCCTCGGCGGCGGCCTCATCCGCCATCTTCCAGACGTCATGCATCGGGTAGATCTTCCTTGAGGCGATGCGCCGTGCGATCGCCGCAATAGATTGGTCGCTGGCTCCTTGCAGAAGGTAAAGCGATCCCCAAAAGAGAGTGTCGTCCAACAGCAACGCATTCTCCAGATCATGCGGTCTGTGAAAAAATTGAACGAAAGGATGGTCGGCCGAAATGCCTGCGGCGGCTTCGTCACCAACGGCAACCAGTTCAAACACCCTGCTCATTAATAGCGCGAACATATACTCAAGCCCCCGGGTCTTTTTGTGCAGATAGAGGGTTGGATACAGCTGGAACAGCGTGACCGTGAACTGCTCAAGCGAAATGTAAGCCTTGCTGTTGACGTATAGGAAGCGGCCGTTTTGGCTCTCGCCCGTCTTGAAGTTCCGGATCAGCCAGTCAAGATCGATGCCACCCGATGATACGCCGGCGAAGTAAGGATCGCGCTTGGCATAGTCCAGGCGGTCTGCGTCAAGCTGGCTGGATACGATTGAGGTGTAAATGCATCCCTTCCTCGATTTCGTGATCATGTCCGCTACAAGCTGAGGGAACTCCTCCCCGCCAAGCTTCGTTAACGCTGTCCCCACAGACGACTCTAAGATTATCTTGGGACTGACCTTTTCGTGATCGACGGCATCCTTAAGGCCGACACGCTGTTCGGCCTGCTCCGGATTCCTTGTAAAATAGAATTCCATCGCCTTCTCAAAGGCGTGGCTGAACATGCCATGGCCGACATCATGGAGAAGGGCGGCTGTCAGACATGCCTGACCTTCTAGCGACCAATTGCCTTGCCGTGCCTCTGGCTCGACTACCGACAGCATTCTTTTTGCGACGGAATACACACCGAGGGAATGCGCAAATCGGGAGTGGGTAGCGGAAGGGAAGACATAATCAGAGAAACCTAGCTGCTTGACTCGACGCAGCCGCTGAAAGAACGGATCGGATAGCAGATCCTTAAGGGCATTCTCGGCGTCGCCCTGGAATTCGACAAACCCGTGGATCGGGTCTTTGATCATCTTCGCTGGCATGTTTGTGTGACCCCCTTATTCGCAATATGTGTTTGCCTTCTAAAACTCCGGGTACCCCCACGCATATTCGGAAACTGCGAAGGGGAGACACGCCGGCTCCGATGCCTCGACATCGAAGTCGAAGTTGGCACGACTGTATCCTCGCGGATAATATGAGAAGCTTTTCAGAGCGAAATACGCGTCTGCATCCATGTATCGGCGCGAGAGCTCAAGGCTGACCGCTTCCGCGGCGTCGGCGTCGCAATCCTTGCTCAGATGCATTACGGAAATGCCGGTCTTCGCGGCACTATCCCGATCGACCGGGCGTGCCCCAAGAGCAGCCCAGTTGTCGATGAGGATGCTGGCTGTTTTGGGAGGACCGTATGCGATTACCGGCCCGACCGATATACCCGTGATGGCGGAAGCGTTCTGGTCCAGCCAAGCCCTTGTTTCGCCTAAGGTAGCGGCGGACTCGCCTGCGTATAGCAAGACGTTGACCTTAGCCATAACGCCGTGAGCGCGGCACGCAGCCAGTAGGTCTTCGGCGCTGCGTAGGTAGCGATCCGGCTTGTCGGATTTGTCCATGGCCAATATCTGAGAGGGGGACGCCGTTTCCAATCCCAGATCGATGATCTGCAGTCCGGCCTCGGCCAGCCCCGCCAGTGTGGAGGGTTTCATCACGTCAACTCGTGTCTCTGTTCTCCACCCGATCTTGAGTCCGAGTCGCCTAGTCTCGTCGGCCAGCGCCGCTGCCCATCTCGCAGTCGGCATGAACATGGACGACTGGAGATACGGGTGAATTTCACCACCACCGTACTGCTCCTGCACCCCGGCCAGGGACTTCGCGATGATTGCAGGATGACCAAGTTTCTCGACCGGAATGTCGCGCTCCTCGCAGAACTTGCAGCCCATCCCGCAGCCGCGCGAAGCCTCGACACTCGGTTGATATCTCAAATAACCATCGACCAGCAGATGGTTGAGCGTGAAGCCCGGAGTGGGAACCGCAATACGGTCAAGCACCGGATGTTCAGTTAGCAAATTTTCGATGTATGGTTCGCCTAATCCAGGCGCCAACTCGTCCGCTTCCGGGAGCATGGTCCGGAACCATTCCATGTCTGGCCCCACAACCCATCGTCCACCTACCACGATCCTGCAATCCGGATCCGCCGCTTTCACTAACCGGCAAAATGCCTGAGCCCATGGCAAGGCGTAGAAGCTTGGAATTGACAGCATTAGGGGGTACCGCAATGGAAACCTGCCGGATGCCTGCATCTCAGCAAATACTTCATCTGGCGTCCGGTGCTCTCCATGAACCAGCACCACTTTATGTCCGGCAAGTTGGAGTGTAGTAGCCAGGGACAGGGCGCCATATTGAGATAGAGCTGGCGACGAGCGAGCGGGTGATCCCTCTTCTTGGGAGCAAGCATGCCGGCGGAGACGAACGCTACGACGTCTGAACGATACATGGAAATTCCGCATCGAAGAAGTGGGCAGGCGGGTATAGGGGGAATAGTTGCCGTTTGTAAGTATCGAAGGAATCGATGGCAGTGGAAAAACTCTTCAAGCTGAGCTTTTGGCAGCCTCGCTGAGGGCGCGCAACTTAAATGTTTTGAAGACCAAAGAGCCGGACGGGGGCTGGATAGGCCCTGACGTCCGCTCGATACTTACTGCCGAGCGGCCCTCCCCTCTGTCACCCCAAGAGGAAATGCTGCTCATTTCGGCCGCGCGTTTCAACCACGTCCACGAGGTGATCCGCCCTGCCCTGGTCGCAGGGAACTGGGTCGTGACCGATCGGTTCGTCGACTCGACCTTCGCCTTCCAGGTCTTTCAGACAGGAGTTTCAGAACGGGCATTCGAGGAGATCACTGCTGAGGTCGTCGGCAATACGATGCCCAACTTCACCTTCATTTTGGACATCGACGCCGACACCGCGGTCCGGCGTCGCAATGCTAGGGCGGGAAAGCCGAGCGACGATCCTGCCGAAGCAACGCGCAATTTTGGCCGCATTCGTAATGGATACTTAGAAGTTGCACGACGTGCACCTCAGCGATGCCACATCATCGATGCGACGGCGACTCCCCGTGTTGTGGCAGATCAGATTATGTCGATCATTGATTTGACGGACTAGCGTCGCTGCCGTCCTCGCCGTCTATCTAGCCCACTCTATGGCAACCCTCCTGTTTCTGACCTGGACGAGCATCAATCGTCAGATACTTGGATCGCTAATTGCACTTCAAACCTCACAGAAAGCTGAAAAATCTGGCAATGGCGCCGATTGATCTTGTCAGCAAAGCGGGCCTGGCGGAACACTGTGCTAGAGAAGTGATTCGGGAAACGTCGCATGAATATCACGAAGGTTATCGTCGAAAACTATCGGACACTGCAGAGGGCGACGGTGCCCGTCAATGAACATCTCAACATCATAGTGGGCGACAACGAGTGCGGTAAGAGCACCCTGCTTGAAGCCATCAACCTGTGTCTTACTGGCTTGTTGAACGGCCGGTCGATCATTGCCGAACTGCATCCGTACCTTTTTAACGTTGAGGCGGTTGCCGCCTATATCGCCTCCCTCACGTCAAGTAAGCCACTTTTGCCACCTCAGATTACGATCGAGCTCTATTTCAAGGACGACGCAGCCCTCACACATCTTAAGGGCACCAACAATTCTTTGAATGAGGACGTGCCTGGCCTTCGGCTTACCATCCTGTTTAACGAAGCTTTCAAGCCCGAGTTCGCGGCCTACGTCACTCATATGGCCGATGTCCGGACGTTGCCGGTCGAATACTATCGGGTCGAATGGAACGGCTTCAGCGGCAACCCGGTGACAGCCCGTTCGATTCCCACGAAATGCACCTTCATTGACGCCAGCATCGTGAGGAATACGGCATCGGCCAACAAATATGTCGTCGACATCGTCCGGGATGTGATGAACGCAAAGCAGCAGGCCGAGCTGTCGCTTGCCTACCGGAAGATGAAGAACACGTTCCTCGATGAGCCCAGCGTCAGCAGGATCAACACCGAGCTTGCCAAGCTTAAAGGGCATATCTCTGGCAAGGACATCACCGTATCCCTCGACAACTCGTCGAAGGGTAATTGGGACGCCGGTATCATGCCTCACCTCAATGACATTCCGATCACACTAATCGGCAAGGGTGAGCAGAACAGCGTGAAGATCCGCCTGGCCATGAATTCCAGCGCCGACTCGCACCTGTTCCTGCTCGAGGAGCCAGAGAATCATCTGTCCTTCAGCAATCTCAACGTGCTCATCGACACGATTTCAGAAGCCTATAGAGCACGCCAAATCATCATGTCGACGCACAGCAGCTTTGTCCTTAACAAACTTGGTGTGGAGAACGCGATCCTGTTCAAACGAGGCTTTAACGGCAAACTGTCTGACCTGGAGAAAGCGACCCACCGGTATTTCATGAAACTGCCCGGGCACGACACCTTGCGGCTGATCCTGTCGAAGAAAGCCATCCTGGTAGAAGGTCCGTCCGACGAACTCGTGGTGCAAAAGGCCTATTATAAGCAGCACAAGAAGATGCCGCTGGCCGACGGGGTTGACGTGATCACCGTTAATTCGCTCGCCTTTGCGCGATTCTTGGAAATTGCCCAGATACTGAAATTGGATGTCGCGGTGGTAACCGACAACGACGGAGACGTTGCCGCGCTGAAGAAGAAATACGAGAAGTTCGACGGCATTACCCACATCCGGATTTGCTACGACACCGACACCGGCTTTCCGACCCTCGAGCCGCAGCTGCTGAAGGCAAATGGCCGTGACAAGGTCAACACAGTGCTAGGCACCTCCCATGCGACCGATGATCTGCTGAAAGCCTATATGGCAGGCAATAAGACCGAGTGCGCTCTGCGTTTCTTCGACACAGCGGAGACCTGGACGGTGCCGGGGTATATTGCCAATGCCGTCGAGTAACGTGGTCATCTGCGCCGCAGGTGGCGGCAAGACCATGGAAATTGTGAAGGATGCCTTGGCCAATCCGGGCCAAAGGACGGCAATCCTCACCTACACCGAGAACAATATCACCGGCATCCGTCAGGGCATTGTCGAGCACAATGCGGTGCCGGCCGAGCACATCGAGGTCATCTCATGGTTCACGTTCCTACTTAGAGAATTGGCGCGTCCGTACCAACGCTCCTTGTACGAGACGCGCATCAGCGGCATCCATTGGGTCGCCGGGAAAACCAAGAGTTGGGCGAAGGCCTCACAGATACGCGCATATTACTTCGCATCGAGCGACGACATCCTATCCGACCGGCTCGCCGAATTCGTATGTGCCTGCGATAAGGCTTCTGGCGGAAAGATATTGGAGCGTCTCAAACAGCGCTTCGACCGCATCTATATTGATGAAATCCAGGACATGGCCGGATATGACCTTGAGCTACTCGAGGCTATGATGAAGACTGGCGTCAACTTGACCCTCGTCGGCGACCACCGCCAGCCTACCTTCCGTACCAACTATTCCGGCAAGAACAGCGGCTATGCAGGTTATGCCATCATCAAAAAGTTCCGCGAATGGGAGAAAAGCAAGCTGTGCTCGCTAGACTATCGCCGTGTCAGCTACCGCTGCAACCAGGAAATCACCGACTTCGCGGACGCGCTCTATCCCGCGGAGCCGACAACCACATCCCAAAACAGGATGCGCACAGGCCACGACGGTGTCTTCCATATCCCCGCCAGTGCGGTGGCGGACTACGTCCTGAAATACCAGCCGCAAGTCCTGCGCTATGACAAGCGAAGCCCGTGCGATGGCCACGACGCAATGAATTTCGGCATCTCTAAAGGCTTGACGTTCGAGCGCGTGCTGATCTTCCCAACCAAGAAAATGGCCGCGTGGCTGATAAGTGGCAACGACGCGCATATTGAGGGGAGCCGGGCCAAAACTTACGTAGCAATGACTCGTGCTCGCTACAGCGTCGCCTTCGTCCTTGAAAAGGTTCCGACCCTTGCTGGAATGACCGCCTGGACACCATGATCCGACCCTATCGGACAACGCCACTGTGACAAACCTGCCGAGTGCCACATAAATGCACCAAAATTATCGAGCAAAATCAAAGACGAAACGGCGCACGTGAAAAAGCTGGAGAGCGACATGTAGTCATGTTATTAATTGCGCTGTGTGACATGAGGTGAGTATGGCCGACGCTATTGAGCTGTTTCTGGACCGGTTTGGGCCGAACCTTAGCAGTGCTGTCGCGGATCATCTTGTCACGACATTGAAGGTCGCGCCGGCGGCAGCCAGAAAGCGGGTATCTCGCGCTACGGAAGGGCCGAAACCGGTCGCGAAGAGACTGTCGGGAATCACGTTTCCGCGCAAAGCCCGTTTCTTGTACCTCCAGAAGGATTTTGGATCACCCCGCTACTGGTTGGCGCTTGAAAAGGCCCTGATCGACAACAAATCTGCATTGGGACTGGGGCTTGCCGCATTAATTGAGCGAGGTGGGCTTATTCCCGCCCAACATTTCCGCATCGCGTGCGGATCCCCGCTCAAGCAGCTCAAACACCTATCGCCTGAAACGGTGTTCGACCGCCTCCAGGCGGCTAACCTTATCGAAAAGATTTCGGTCGGCGGCTTGGGCGAGTGCGTCGCACTCGTGCAGGAGCAGGAACACTATGAAACGAAGGCGACTTGGGTACGAGCGAGGCTTATAACCGAATCGCTGCTGCTGACCGCTATCACAGACTGGCTTAAGAAACTCGGGCTCGCGAGCTACGACCGTATCCAGACTAGGGACGGACCGAAGCTGCCCACCGTCGGCACCTTCGCCTGGGACTTGACCGCCCCCTCATATCTAGCGCCGATGCTCAAGTACTCGAAGGACGGTGTGGGAAAGAACGGCTTCATTGCATGCGACGTGCTGTTGGGGGAAACGGTCGATGAGGAGGGCATCAGGCCCTTCATACACAAATGCCAAACACTACGCCGGTTGCGGAAGGTTGGATCCTGTCTGCAGATGTTCGTTGCGAACCGCTACACCAGAGAGGCTTTCCTCGAGGCGAAGCGCGCGGGTATCATCCCGGCGACGCCGACAACTCTTTTTGGGCATGAGGTTGCCGAGGGCCTCGCGCAACTGACACAGGTGCTTATGAAGAGTGCGATGTCAGTCATCGACCCGGATGATTTCGACACCCTCTTCAAAAAATTCGGCAGGATCGAGGGCGCCTCTATCCAGTTACGCGGCGTGCTATTCGAGTTTTTGGCTGCTGATATTGCACGTAAATCCCTGCCCCATTCGGGGATACGAATCAACCAGAAATTCAAGACCGAAAAACGCGAGGCCGAAGCCGATGTCATCGTCATCCGCGACGGCGCCGAAGTCCTGATGATCGAGTGCAAAGGTTACAACCCTTACGCTTATATTCCGGACGATCTGTTCAAGCGGTGGCTCCAGCACAACGTGCCCACATGCTACGCGGCTGCCCGGAAACATCCCGACTGGCAGAACCTGCCCCTGCGGTTCGAATTCTGGGGTACCGGCAAGCTGACGGCAGAATCTCTCGCCCTCTTTGAGCAGGCGAAGGCGACGATCAATCCCAAGCGCTACTCGATTGACCTGAAGCTCGGTCCGGAGATTCACGCGCAGTGCAAGCTGACCAAGGACGCGAGTGTCATCCTGACTGTTGAAAAACATTTTCTGACTGCTGAGCCAGAACCTGAACATGACGTGCCGATTTCCAGCTACCCAGCTGATGCCGCCCAACTTCTTCTTAGCTGAACCACTGGACCGAATATTACCACCTGGCAAACAGGGGCGTGCCCATAGATGGTATCAACGCGAAGGTTGGCAACCTTTCAAGCTGAGCTTCAATTACCTGTCGACTTCATTTCTAATCAGAGATACCGACATCTCGATGCGATGGAGCTGCCGGCGAAGCGGGGCGCAGTCCGAATATGCCCTCTGGAGTTGCGCCTTTAACTCGCCAAGCATCCAGCCGACACCTTCCCGCGATTTCCCCTTTTCAAGGTGGTCTTTGTTGGCGATCGTGTCGCCATAATAAACTTGGAAAAACTCGTGACCGTCCAGTTCTCCTCGACGCCTTTCAAGCTCCATCCAGTCCTCCAAAGTCGAGCGCAAGGGACTTAAGCGATTCCAGACCCCGCCAGACCGATGACGCGAGATCAGCACCGCTTTGATGATGCTTCCTGCCTCGATGTGTCCGGCAACCCCAAGTTCACCGACCGGCCGACGCCGGGTCGAGCCGAGTTGGTAAGAGTAGGGTACGGAAGTGGCGCTGGCACTCGGATAGACCATACCGCGACACCGAGCTCGGCGCAGATCTTGGGTCGTCTTGGCTAACGGGCTCACGAACGTATCCCACGACGGAGACGATTCCCCGGCCCAATTCTCGGCGACCAAAGGGGCCGGCATGGCCTCAATTTTTGCAACAATGGCTTCCACATCATAGCCAGATTTGGCGTCCGTCGCGACGTAGAGATCGCAATCGTAAGGGCTGTACATCCCTGGCCAATCAGTCTTCACGATCTTCCAGCCCGTGCGAGCGGCCCAAGCGGCCCGCTTAATCTCGTCAGGGGCTTTCCCGTAGGGTTCGTCGACTAGAATGAATTGGCCGCTGTTAGGGTCAATCCAAGCGGTGGCATGATCCCTATTTGGCAGCTGGTCCTGGGCTAGGGTTTTAGGGTGAGCTTGGCGAGAACTTCGGGGAGGACGCAACCCAGTGTATTCCATGAAGCGGATCGAACGCTCTGCCGTGCATAGACGCTCACGGGCATACGCTTGCGACGGAGCCAGGGCATCGCAGATAAAATGGTCATCCGCGACCATCCGAAGGTTGCCGAACCCTCGGACCTTCTTAAGGGCATATCTCCCACAGGTTTCCAGAATTGTTCGCGAAAGCTCGATCTTTAGGGTCTCGCGCCCGCTGGCATATTTCTGCTCCTCATCGCACCAATAAATGCTTAGCAGAACATACGGACGTGTAGCCTCCTGCCCTCCTTGGACAAGTAAGCGTTGGGCGTTCCGGAAATTTGAGCAACTTGCTGCCTGAGCCGCAAGATCAAGCGCTATCGCGTGCTTAATGCCGCGCTCCTTGCGCAGTTGCGCAGCGAGACTTTTTACACCTTCGAGCGTCGTAGGACGCACGTCACCAGTCAACATGATCATTCTCCTGGCTTGATCCGTAAGCGTCACTCGCCAACCGCCCTTCAAGCCCGAATGAGTGTTGAAGGTTTGCAGAGGATATGGGCAATGCTGCCAGCAGCTTCGGAACGGCGAGTGCCATGCTCATGCCAAGAGCGAATCGACAATAAGCGAAGAGGTAAACTTGTTCAACCGCGAGGCGTAGGAATCCAATGACTTGTGTAGATACCGGGAGGGCTTACACCTTTCTGGAGCCTTCCTCGCGGTCTTAATGGCGCCGCAACCACCTCGTTACCGGAGTGTTACATATTTCGGTCCCTCAGCCAGAACCGGGAGTATCTCGTCACTCGCTACCAAACTCGGTGCAACGGCTTCTCAGATCAACCGCCTAATCGCCACCCTTGAAGAGGAGGCGGCCATGGTCACGGCATTGATCGCGAAGTCCCTCAGGCAGCAGATAAACCCAGTTGCCAAGCGGGGCAGTCAGCGGCTCACCTAAAAGGGCAATCGCCAGAAATGCCCCGATAAACAGCGCGAACGAATAAGAAGCGCCGGTTCGATGCGAATGGTTATTGCTCATCGAGCCGTCCCAAACAACATAGAAGTCGGCAATCTACACCCCACCTTTCCAGCGCAAAAGCCGCATGGCATTGGCTGTCACCAGCACTGTCGCGCCTGTGTCGGCGAGAATGGCGGGCCACAGGCCGGTAATGCCGAATACCGTGGTCACCAGGAACACCGCCTTCAGCGCCAACGCCATTGTGATGTTCTGCTTGATATTGGCCATGGTCGCCTGGGAGAGTTTTATCATCGCCGCGACATCGCCCACGCGGCCATGCAGCACCGCCGCATCCGCCGTCTCCAGGGCGACATCGGTGCCGCCGCCCATGGCGACGCCGATGTCGGCCGCGGCGAGCGCCGGCGCATCGTTGATGCCGTCGCCGACCTTAGCGACCGTCAGCCCTTGCCGTTTCAACTCCCCTACAATGCGCTGTTTGTCTTCCGGCAGCAGTTCCGAACGCACCTCGATACCGAGTTGCTTGCCGATTGCCGCCGCCGTGCGCTCGTTGTCGCCAGTCAGCATGACAGTCCTGATGCCAACATCAGTCAGCGCCTTGAGGCCGGCCTGCGCGTCCGGCCGAGGCTCATCACGCATGGCGACGAGACCGGCGAGCACGTCGTTGATCAACAGCACTGACACCGACTTGCCCTGGTCGTTGAGTTCGGCGATGCGGGCCGCCTGCTCGACCGGCAGCGCGACCTTCTCGCCTCCAGCGATAGGCGAGCCCAGGAAGACGTTCTTATCGCCAATGCGACCGACGACGCCCTTGCCGCCGAGCGCCTTGGCCTCCGCCGCCGGCGGCACCGGCACGCGATCGGCCTTGGCCTTTCGCAGGATAGCCAAGGCCAGCGGATGGCTCGATCCGGTTTCGAGTGCAGCGGCCAGCGACAGCACCTCTTTTTCGCTGATTCCGATGGCCACGACATCCGTCACCACCGGCTGGCCTTCAGTCAGCGTCCCGGTCTTGTCCCAAGACACGGCGGTGATCTTGCCCAAACCTTCCAGCACCGCGCCGCCTTTCATCAAAAGACCACGCCTGGCGCCGGCCGAGAGCGAGGCGGCGATTGCCGCCGGCACCGATATGACGAGCGCGCAGGGGCAGCCGATGAGCAGCAGCGCCAGGCCTTTGTAGATCCATTCGTTCCAGGCGCCGCCGAAGGCCAGCGGCGGGACGACGGCGACTAGAGTCCCCACGGCGACGACGGCGGGCGTATACCAGCGTGAAAAACGGTCGATGAAGCGTTCCATCGGCGCCTTGCTTTCCTGGGCCTCCTCGACCAGCTTGACGATGCGGGCGATGGTGTTGTCGGACGCCGCAGCCGTGACGGTGATGCGCAACACGCCGTCGCCATTGATGGTGCCGGCGAACACGTCCGCGTCGACGCCCTTGCGCACCGGCACGCTTTCCCCCGACACCGGCGATTCATCGATGACGCTTTCGCCCTCGATGATCTTGCCGTCGGCAGGAATGCGATCGCCCGGCCGCACCAGAATGACGGCACCAACTCCAAGGGCTTCGGCCGGAACTTCGCGCGTGGCGCCATTCTCCTCCAGGAATGCCGTCTTGGGCACCAGCGTGGTCAGCGCCTGGATGCTGGAGCGCGCCTTGCCGGCGGCCACGCCTTCCAGCAACTCGCCGACGAGGAACAGGAAGACCACGGTGGCGGCTTCCTCGCCGGCACCGATGATGACGGCACCGATCGCCGCAATGATCATCAGCATTTCGATGGTGAAGGGAATGCCGGCAAGTGCGGCCATCACAGCTCGCCTTGCAATCGGCACCAGTCCGATCAGCATGGCGGCAATGAAGGCCAGAGGCCGGTGGCCGGCCAGAAATAGTGAACCGCAAAAGCTGCGGCCAATGCGCCGCCGCTGGCGATGCTCAGCTGGCCTTTGGCGCTGTTCCACCACCGCCCCGCGGCGAGCGTGTGGTCGTGGCCATTCAGGCCCTCCACGTCGTGGTGGTCATCTTTGTCTGTGCCGGCATGGTGGTGGCCGGCATGGTCGTGGCCAGCGTGGTCATGGCCGCCTTTGGTGCCGTGCCCGGCCGGCTTGGCATTCTTTGCCGCTTCGTTCGCAAGCTGAGCCACAGAATAGCCGAGGCCGGTCACCTTCCTTTCGATCGCGGCGAGGTCGGTTTGGGCAGAGTGCCTGACGGTCATGGTGCCCGCCGTGACCGAGACGTTCACATCCTGGACGCCATGCATGCGACGCACGGCGCTATCGATTTTCGTCGCGCAACCGGCACAATCCATGCCTTCAACGCGATAACGGGTTTGTGGGGCGGTTGCAGCCATCGTCTCACTCCTTGAACCATTCCAGAGGCACGCTACATTCTCTAGCGAGTAGAGGAGCAAGCGAAAAATGATGCGCGGTGTCCCGATTGGCGAAGCGGCACGACAGAGCGGCGTGAAAGTGCCGACCATCCGCTACTATGAGCAGATCGGCCTGCTGCCCGCGCCGAACCGCAGCGAAGGCAATCGACGGCACTATGAAACCAGCGATTTGCGCCGGCTGGCGTTTATTCGCCATTCACGCGAGTTGGGGTTCGGCATCGAAGCCATCCGCACCCTGGTGACGTTGCAGGATAATCCCGGCCAGCCCTGCGCCACGGCCGACACCATAGCCCAGGCGCGGCTGGCCGACGTCGTTCAGCGCATACGCAGCCTCACGGCATTGAAGGCCGAACTGGAACTCATGGTCGAAGGCTGCCGGCACGGGAAGGTCGGCGAATGCCGGGTGATTGAGGTGCTGGCCGACCACAGCCAATGCGAACACGCCCGGCACTGACTGGACCCGATCTCGAACGATCTAATCATTCGTGAGCCGCCGTTCCGCCACTATCCATGTCATGAGGCGCGACTGCACGGCGAGGTGATGGTTTTGACCACGGCTAAGCCACCGAACTGAAGTGTGGCTTGCACTTCCGCAATTATCCCGAATCGGTAGCAGCGGGCCCTCTATTCCTTTGCATCGGCGCGTCACAAAGGACGTGATTTGCTTGCCCATATAACAAACCAGATGGGCCAGATCGAATGTGATTTGAGAAAGGCGAAGCCGACGGCACCGCCGATGCGTTTGGAGTTATCGCTTCGGTCGCCCGAAGCGCCATGAACATTGCCGAAATTGACACAAAAACGCGCTGGGACCGCAACCGTGCCCTGAAACTCTCAGCGAATGCAGACGGACCCGTTAGTCGGACTTGGTGCGCTCAGGCTTTGCCCGGCGCGATCCCGAATTCGTAGACTTTTTGCTCAAAACTTCGCACGTGTCGCTGCGCGAGTAACGTGGCAATAAAACTGTGCTACGGTTTACCTGTGGTCATCCAGAACGTTCAGGGCGTAACGTGTGTGTCGCCGTTCACCAGTTCTTATCATCGCGCCCTTGGAAACGAGGTCTTGCAGATCTCTTGTCGCCGTCGCGCGCGATGCTTGAGTGATGGCGATATAGTTCTCGGCGCTGAGCCCTCCTTTGAACCCGTCGATGCCTTCGCGGAACATTCGGGCGATGACCTTTTCCTGCCGCTCGTTGAATTGATCGCGGTGGCGTTCGTAAAATTTTGCCTTGGCGACAGAGAATTCGACACGGGAGAGCGTTACGCGCTGCGCTTCAAGGATCGTGTTGGCGAAGTAGAGCAGCCAATCGGTAACCGCGTTGCTCTTGTTGCTGGCCTCCAGGTTGTCATAGTAGGCCTTGCGGTGGCGTTCGATCGTATAAGCCAACGCGATGAGACTCGGCTCGCCCAGGTTTTGCGCCAGCGCCTTTTCGCAGAGGGCACGGCCTATGCGGCCGTTGCCGTCCTCAAATGGGTGGATGCTCTCAAAATAAAGGTGCGCGATACCGGCTCGCGTCAACGCCGGGAGCGGGGCCTTACCTTTAGGCGCGGTATCGTTGAACCAAGGGATGAAAGCATCCATTTCGGCTTTTACCCGCGCTGAAGGAGGTGCCTCGAAATGCACTTTGGGCTTATCCAGCCGATTGGAAACGATCTGCATGACGTCGGCATGCTGGCGGTAATTGCCAATCGTCTCAATACGCCGTTCCCCCGACATCAGCATCTTGTGCCAAGCGTTCAGAGTGCGATGCGAGAGGACATGGCCAAAATGTAAATACACGTCGGCCATCATTTCCGCGATGCCGCGCTCGGCAAGCGGAATGCGCCTGTTCTCGCTGCCCAGCCCAAGTTGCTGGCGCAGGGATGATTGCAGACTCTCGCGGTTGAGGTATTCCCCTTCAATCGCGGATGTCTTCAAGGCCTCTTCACTGATAAGATCGATGCGTATCTGGTCGCGATCGTCAGAACCGACGTGCCGAAAGACACCCAGGAACTCACCCGATCGCAGCAGGAACTCCCTTTCCAGCGGTTCCAATTCTTCCTTATCGTAGGTAAAATGCGGCCAGTCAGCCTGCTCCCAATTCCATACCATGAGTTATAGCACACCTTTCTATAACTCATATTGCCTTAAATGATGAGCTATAGCAAGCTTCTCTATGCCTCAGAAACCGGGGCTCTGACTTGGTGCGCACAAGTTCGCCCTCTCTTGCGAAAGGGAAATCGGGGCGAGTTCTTAGTCGGCAGGCCGGTCGCTCCACTATGTAGGGCCTCCACAAGCGTGTGCGCCCTCACCCATACACCAAGCACTATATCGGCATCATGCGCGTGACCGGGAAGGTGATGGTGCGCCGGAGAAATTCAACTCCGAACGCTGAACGCGCATGTCACATCAGGTAACCCGAGCCATGATTTCAGATTGGATCGACCTTGCGGTGTATAGCGAAGCGTCTAAGGACAGACTCCCAAATGCAAGTTGGCAAAGTAGATAATTAGCACCGGCCTCTTCGAGCTGATCAAGAAGAGCTTGTCGCGCGGAAGATGCCGTTCCCACCACGCACAATTCGCTCTCGATTGCTGCATCCAAGCTCAGCGGCAGATTTGGGGGCGTCTGGAGCGCATTGAGGTCGTAGAGAAACCTGAAGCTCTTGAGCCATCTTTCGTAAGCGGGTGCCGCGAGCGCATATGCATCTGCTTCCGTTCGCGCGATCACGACCATGCGGAGCATTCCAAGAAATGGCTCCCGCTCGTCCGCGTCGGCACTGCGCTCCCGGCAGGCTCGGAATGCATCCGTAACTCTGCGAACAGAAGAGGCAGGCCCAAGGCATGCGATATTTGCGCCACTTGCAGCGGCCCAGCTGGCCGACTCGGGTCTATTGGTGGCGATCCATGTCGGTGGATGGGGGCGCTGATGAGATCTCAGCGTCAAAGGAACGTCATTCAGCTCAAAATGGCGGCCGCGATAGGATAGCGTGTCGCCGCCCTTCATCGCCTCGATAAGGATTTCGCTGGCTTCCGCATAGTGACCTGGCGCTGCCTCCGCAGCAATCCCGAAGTAACCCAGTTCGACTGGAAGAGAGCCGCGCCCTATGCCCAGTTCGACCCTGCCCCCACTCAACTGGTCCAGCATGCAGATCTCCTCGAATGCACGCAGCGGATGATAAAGGGCAAGCAGCATCACCATCGGGCCGACGCGAAGGCGCCGGGTGCGCTGGACGACGCTAGCCAAGAACAAATTCGGCGATGGGCCCATGCCGTGCGGAGTGCAGTGGTGCTCTGCCAAGTGATATGCATAGAAGCCAAGGTGATCGCACGCCTCTGCTAAACTCAGGCGATCGGCGTATTGACGGGCAATCTCGCAGCCGTCCTCATCCAGATGGTCGAATATGCCGAAGGTCAGGCCCCGGGGAAAGGCATTCTTCACAAATCTTCTCCAACTCTTTGCAACAGTTCGTGGCCCGCAATGATGCAAGCAAATTCAAATTATCGGCGGTGAATGCGGGGGAACTACCGACTGGTTAAGGCAGGTGCAGCGGCCGCTGACGGCTGGCACAGCGGGATCGTTTCCTTAGCCGTTGCAGCTATCTCTCTGGCGACCTCAAGAAATTCATCCATCTCAGCTTTTGTACCGATGCTGACGCGGATGTGGTTTTCCAGCCCTGCATCCTCAAAGAAGGCGACGAGTATCTTTTGCCTTTCCAGAGCCGCTTGCCACCATTTGCCTTCCTGCCCCGCTGGCACACGCGCTAGCAGGAAATTTGCGTGAGACGGAATTACGGAAAATCCAAGTTTCGACAGTGCCACCGTCACTCGCTGTCTTTCATGCTTGATGTGCTTGTGGTTCTCGGCATAGGCGCTGCGGTGCCCAAGCACACTGATGCCAACCGCCTGGCCGATTACGTTCATGTTGAAGACGTTCTGGAGATCCCGCAGCCTGCCGATAACCTCAGGGTGGCCAAGTCCGAAACCGACGCGAATGCCGGCGGTGGCGTAGCTTTTCGAGAATGTTCTCAAGACCAGGAGGTTTGGATAACGATCGACGAGATGCAGACCATTATCCGGTGCAAAATCGACATAGGCCTCATCCAAGACAATCAGGCGGTCTGATTCTGATACCAGGCGTTCGACATCGGCCACCGGCACAAACGTTCCGGTCGGATTGTTTGGGTTGGCCAGCAGAATGAATTTGGCATCTTTTGCCGGTCCCAGGAGCAAGTCGTCGACCGGCAAGGAATGATCTGCGCCCCATCCAATTTCGAGAAATTCGGCACCCTGCAAACGGGCAAGTTTGCGGTTGAAGGAAAACCCCGGCGACAACATCGCCATTTTGTCTCCTGGAACCAGGAAGGCCCGGTAGATAAGCCCGAGCAGTTCGGACGATCCGTTTCCGGCGATCACCTGATCCATCGAGACGCCGTAGGCTTCCGATGCTGCTTGCCTCAAGCTGGCGTTGTCGTCTTCTGGATAAAGATATTGCTGTCCGAGAGCGGCCATTGCACTTTGCATTATGACTTTCGGCAACGGAAACGGGTTCTCGTTCGTGTTCAGCTTGACGCAACAAGGATCCGGCGCCGGCTTGTCGGACAGCAGAACATCCAGCTGCCTCGCTACTTGCGACAGAGAAGAAAGCACAGTTTGCAGTTTTGCATCAGACATCAATTTTTCTCCGTTTCTGTTTCAGTGTCGGCACGAGCTGGCGATCGACATTGGCTGACAGCCGTCAGCCGCTCGCCCGAGCGACCACCGCGGGCCAGCGCGGCCTGCGGGATCGGATCGGATCGGATCGGAACTGCAGGAGGGCCCGCGTCTCAAGGCGCCAAGGCATGAATGCTTGACGTCTCAGCTACTCGGCTCTGTGATGTGTTCAAAGGCGTTTGATCTCAATGCCGTATTTCCTCAACACGTAGCCAATCTGGCGCGGCGTCAATCCAAGCAGGCGCGCCGCCTTTGCCTGGACCCAGCCAGATCTCTCCATGGCGTGGATGACACGTTCGGCATCGGCCATTCCCGCGGAGTGGATGACCCCGGTTGAGTCCAGCGGCGGCTGCCCTAAAGCCTCTGATAGGGGCGCGACGGCGGCAGGACTGCCGGCAGCAGTTGGCGGTATGGCCCGACCCAGTGGCGGCGGCCCGACCGGCGAAGGTTGCTGCGCGACTTTGCCGAGCCGGCAATTATGCAGGGCCTCGGCGAAGCATTTGCCCTGGCAGCATGCAAAGTCGTCTTTCCCGATTGATGGCCCGGCCGCCAGAACCGCGGTCCGATACACGCAGTTTTCCAATTCGCGAATATTGCCGGGAAAGTCGCAGTTTATCAGCACTTCGATTGCGCTCGGATCGAAGGTCAACATCAGGCCGTTTTCATCGTTGAAATTCTTCAGAAACTCTGCTGCAAGGAGCGGAATATCGCTGCGCCTTTCGCGAAGCGCCGGCACCAGCAAAGGAACAACACTGATGCGATAGTAGAGGTCGGCACGGAACTCGTTTCTGGCGACCGCCTCTTCCAGGTTCTTGTTCGTCGCGGCAATGATGCGGACGTCGACTTTGATGGTCTGGTTGCCGCCGACGCGCTCAAACTCCTGCTCCTGCAGCACGCGCAAGAGCTTTGCCTGGAACGAGGCCGAAATCTCGCCGATCTCGTCCAAGAACAATGTCCCCTTGTCGGCGAGCTCAAAGCGCCCCTTGCGCGAGTTGAACGCGCTGGTGAATGCACCCTTCTCATGGCCGAACAATTCGGATTCCAGCACCGTCTCGGGCAGAGCCGCGCAATTGAGCTTGATGAAGGGCCGCTTGGCGCGTGGGGATAATTCGTGGATAGCCTTGGCGACCAGCTCCTTCCCGGTACCGGATTCGCCTCGCAACAGAACCGCAATCTTGGCCTTGGCTACGAGCGCGACCTTCTCAAGCAAGCCGCGCAGCGCCAAGCTGTCGCCAATCATCCCCTCCACGTGAGTGTTACGTTGCAGGGCCAGGGGCTTCCGCTTTGGCGGGCAGTCCTGCTTTGCGATCGGTTGCTCGCGGTCGAGCTCGAACGAGCGATGCGACTTTACTGCCTGGCCTACCAGGTTGGCGATTAGCGGGAGCAGACAGAGGCTGTAGTCGAGCCAGACTCTTGAGCCATGGGGCAGCACGTGATCGATGCTCAGCGTGCCCACGACATTTGAATCGACGCGAATGGGAACGCCGATAAAGGACACTGGTATGTCGTCGGAAGCCCCGAGCACGTCCACGTCGGCGGCGGTGAAAGCCGGATGAACCGCGATGTTCTCTGTCGCCAGGGGCTTGTCCGTCGCCAAAACCTGGTCGATTGCATTCCGCGGCAGGTACGTGCGGCAACGCTCACCGCAACTCTTGGTCCCGCCCGCGCCTGCGATAATTTCCAGTTCGCTATTATGGCCGGAAAGAGATGATGCCGTGCCGCATCTGCAGGAACGATCGCAGCAGGTCTACGACGTTGGCCAACCTGGCCTCGAGCGCGGACGGGGCGGTGAGTGCTCTCGAAATTTCGTAGATGCCAGCCAGCGCGCTCGCGCGCGACGGCAGAATGGCGGATGCCGATTCATCGTCGAGTGATGTGCTTGACGAAGCCTGCTCAGCACCGCCTTCAGATTGGCGACCATTGTGTTGATCTGACATGTCATCCTCGATCTGGGGGCGCGACAGCAACACCGCGCCATCTGGATCTGCGATGTCCGCCGGCGGAGACGCATCGTCAGACGTCATCAGCGCCCGAGCCACCGATGGGCGGCACTAAGAAGAATTTTTCGCCCCGCGAGCCGCAGCATGATTGGCGCACTTGCTCGCGGGTGGCAGCCGCTTACCGGAAGGCTGAAGAGGTTGATGCGGGCCGTCCTGGGGTGTCGGCGGCAGGACGCCAGAGTTCCGCAGGCGACATACTGCTTTCAACAAGATCAAGTGTGGGTCACGGTTTTGGGCCGGGCCCAGACCAGGGGCAAGCACGGACGACGCCGGAGGCAAGGCTTGATGCATGCGTTGCTATCCTTACTGAACTGAGGCGCGGTTCAGGCTTCCGGAGCGCAACCACACATTGCGCTACAGAGCGGGAATGAGGCAGGCTAGTCAACCGAGCTTTCCTCGCATTTCTGAGAGGAAAGGCAGAGGACATGATAGAATTCCATCAGCTGGAATTTCCGACAGATCGATCTGAACGGCAGAATTACCCCGGTGTTCACGGATGCCCAGGCGGGTGAGCCTACCGAGGCCGACGCCTCGGGGGCTTCGGCATAGCCTGCTACCGCGGACAGTATGGCCGACAGGTGTCGTCGAGCGGCTACAAATTCGCGACCCCTCTTCTGAGTCACCGATGCGCCAAGTCCGGTGAACCAGCCGGTCTTATCCACCACCGTGGACATGCCGCGGCTACAGCGGAGCCCGCCCGGTCGTGTAGCGAATCTTCCACTCCCGTGACCGGCCGGGTCGCAAATGCGACAAACAGGCGAGCGGGAACGGCAGATTCCAGAATTGCCGACCGGTGGCACCAGGCAAAGCAATGACGCAAAGCTGGGGGCATTAGTGCGGGATTTCGCCAGAGATGACGGCAACAGTGCGGAAACCCGCACAGCCCGCCCTGTTGAGGCTGCCGCACCGAGCGCAGGACTACGCGTGTTGGGCACGGGTCTCGCACTTGGCACGTCACTTGCTGTCGACATGCCAGCAGCGCGTGACCGGAGCGCCGCGATGGGAGAAGCGCGGAGGGAGGAGACCCACCGCAACCCGGTCAGGGAGAGAAATCTGTTGGCTCCGATCCGAAGCGCGGGTTCTGCGCCCCGCAAGGCCTTCTACGCCCAGCTCTACATTCAGGTGCTTACCGCCATCGCGCTCGGTGTGGCAGTTGGCTATTTCTACCCCGACGTCGGCGAGAGCCTTAAGCCGCTCGGGGATGCCTTCATCAAGCTCGTCAAGATGATCATCGCGCCGGTGATCTTTCTAACCGTGACGACCGGCATTGCCGGTATGAATGACCTCAAGAAGGTCGGCCGGGTCGCCGGCAAGGCAATGATCTATTTCCTCACCTTCTCGAGCCTCGCATTGATTGTCGGTCTCATTGTCGCAAATGTCGTTCAGCCAGGTGCCGGCATGAACATCGATCCGGCGTCGCTCGATGTCCAGACCGTGAAGGGCTATGCCGCCAAGGTCCACGAGCAGTCGGTGACCGGCTTTCTGATGAACATCATTCCCTCAACGATCGTCAGTGCCTTCGCGGACGGCGACATCCTGCAGGTCCTGTTCTTCTCGGTTCTGTTCGGCATCGCTCTCGCGATGGTCGGCGACACGGGCAAGCCTGTGCTTTCTTTGCTTCAGGCGCTCCTCGCGCCGGTGTTCAAGCTGGTAGGCATCCTGATGCGGGCTGCGCCTGTCGGCGCTTTCGGAGCCATGGCCTTCACTATCGGCAAGTTTGGCATCGGTTCGGTGGCCAACCTCGCCATGCTGGTCGCCACGTTCTATTTCACTGCTTTCCTCTTCGTCTTCGGGATTCTTGGCGCAGTCTGCCGATACAACGGCTTCTCGATCTTTTCTCTCCTGCGCTACATAAAGGAAGAGCTGCTGCTGGTCCTGGCAACGTCCTCCTCGGAGGCCGCGCTGCCCTCGCTCATGGCAAAGATGGAGAAGGCCGGCGCCAAGCGATCGGTCGTGGGTCTCGTCATCCCGACTGGATATTCATTCAATCTGGACGGCACCAACATTTACATGACGCTGGCCGCCCTCTTCCTCGCCCAGGCGACGAACACGCATTTGTCAATTACCGATCAGGTCCTCCTCTTGCTGGTCGCGATGCTTTCCTCGAAGGGCGCCGCGGGTATAACAGGCGCCGGCTTCATCACCTTGGCCGCTACGTTGTCCGTAATTCCTAGCGTTCCCGTAGCTGGTATGGCTCTGATCCTTGGCGTGGACCGCTTCATGTCCGAATGCCGAGCGCTGACGAACGTAATCGGCAATGCAGTGGCCTCACTGGTTGTCGCGCGCTGGGAAGGCGAACTGGACGAAACCCGCATGAAAACCGCCTTCCACGGAAGCTGCCCGAAAGATTAAGCGCGCCCCCTTGCCCCTGCAAGATTGCTGCAGCGTGAGCAGCGAACTACCGGGCTCATCAGCCACCATACAGTCGGCTCGCTGGGTCTAAACAGCGGTCGCGGGCTACAGATCAGAAGCACGAAATGCGGTGAGGACAAGAACATGGACGCCCGATGGATACGCACCGCAGACCGAGAGGCGCCTGGGTACGCCTGCAAAGCTGCTCATTGTATAGGCCGGCAATCGGGCAGGATGCCGAAATCATTTTGCCGCCCCAACGCGTCGCCGGCATGCACCAGATGACGGAGAGCCCGCGGATTAAAATTGGAGCGACGGCAAAGCGTCCTACAATCGCCGATCTCGCCCGCGAAGCCGGGGTGAGCGTGGCAACGGTCGATCGAGTACTGAACGCTCGGCTTCCGGTGCGGGAGGAAACCGCCCGGCGCGTCCACCACGCGGCCCACGCGATCGGCTATCACAATGCGGGACTTATCAAACAGCGTGTGCGACGGGATCTGCCGCGCTACCGCCTGGGCTTCATCTTGAGAAAACCGGCCCAGCATTTCTACCAGGAATTCGCGCGCGAGGTCGAGGCGTCGGTGGGTTCGGCTGAATCCTTCCACGGCATTCCGCTCATCGAATTCGCGCCGTCACACTTGCCCGGGGATCTGACGGCACTGCTTAAGGATCTTGGCAGCCGATGCCACGCCATCGCCATGGTGGCGCCAGATCACCCGAAGATCACCGCAGCAGTTGAGGAGCTCAAAGCGAAAGGCATCCCGGTCTTTTCGCTGCTTTCCGACTTCGCCGCGGGCGTTCGTGAGGGTTACATAGGTCTCAACAACCGCAGCGTTGGCCGCACGGCAGCTTGGATGTTCTCAAAGGTCGCGAAACGGACTGGCAAGGTGGCCGTGTTTGTCGGCAGCCACCGTTTCCAGGGTCATGAACTGCGGGAAAGCGGGTTTCGTTCTTATTTCCGTGAGCATGAGCCAGCGTTCGAGGTGCTGGATACGCTCGTCAATCTCGAGAAGCGACAGATCACTTACGAGGCGCTGCTGGATCTTATGCAGCGGGAACCTGAGCTCGTCGGCTTCTACATGGCCGGCGGCGGCATGGAGGGAGCTATTTCCGCGCTCCGGGAAGAAGGCAAAGGCCAGGATCTCGTCGCGATCGTGAATGAAATCACGCCGGAGTCGCGGGAGGCCCTCGCGGACGACATCATCACCATGGCGGTGGCGACGCCACTGCGCCGACTGTGCGGAGAGCTGATGGTGCT
Organism: Mesorhizobium sp. ORM8.1; assembly: GCF_053005525.2. Classification (NCBI taxonomy): domain Bacteria; kingdom Pseudomonadati; phylum Pseudomonadota; class Alphaproteobacteria; order Hyphomicrobiales; family Phyllobacteriaceae; genus Mesorhizobium; species Mesorhizobium sp. ORM8.1. The sequence goes on from NZ_CM132600.1 coordinate 2,617,813, forward strand.
GATGGATCGCGCCATCAAGACCGGCACAGCGGAGACGCCGGGGCAGACATTTCTCCCGTTTGACATCTATCTGCCGGAAAACATCTGAAATGATGTGATCTATCGCCGTTGGCGGACGTTCCTTTCATAAATGCAAGAATCGCTCGATTGACTAGCCTGCTCCAATCAGGTTTGTGCATCGGCCTGCGGTGGGCGAGCGGGAGACCTGACAAGACTGGCGCCGCATTTCTGGAAGGAAAGCTCCGCCCATGCGCCAGGTATCTCCCCGCTTTGCGCTGGAAGACATCGCGGCCCCGTCGGTCGACGTCAGCGCAATTTTCGCAATTGCGCGTGATCAGGGGCTGACCGATGTTCAAATTCGTGACCATCATTTCAGCAACCCTGTTATACGCTCCATTCCGGCTGCCGAGGTCCGCTCTGCCGCCAGCCAAGCCGGCGTCACCATAATCTCGATCAACGCCTTGCAGCGCTTCGACGACTGGGGCCCCTGCCGTCAGGCGGAGGCGAGCAAGCTGGCCGACTACGCTGCCGCGTGCGGGGCCAAGACGGTCGTGCTGGTGCCAGTCAACCACGGCTCGCGCGCCAGCACTGGCGTGCGCCAGCAGGGTCTCCGCCTCGCTCTAAACGCGCTCAAGTTCGCTCTAAACGCGCTCAAGCCGATCCTCCAGTCGCGCGGCCTTGTCGGCCTGATTGAGCCGTTGGGCTTTCGAACCTGCTCGCTTCGATCAAAGAAGGAAGCGGCCGAAGCCATTGCCGCGGTTGATGGCCAGACGGTGTTTCGCCTGATGCACGATACATTTCACCACACGCTCGCCGGCGAGACGTCCCGGACCGCTTTCTTGGAGGGTCTGACAATGCCAGTCAGATCCAGGCGCTGCTTGACCATGGCTATGCGGGTCCCTTCTCGTTCGAACTGGTCGAGAAAGTGTGCACGATGGACGACCTCGCGGGCGCGCTTGCCGCCAGTATTGATTTCATCAAGCGCGTGCTGTCGACGCGAAAGCAGTTGGTCGCGGAGGTAGAAAGCGGAATGGACGCGTAAAGCCTTGGGTGTTGTCACAGCGAAACAGCCATGCGAGCTGCCTCCTGCATCATTATCTCGCGCATCCAGACGCTTGCCGGATCGGTATTGTGGAGTGCTGGCCATTGGGCCGCTTCGATGAAAGCGGGAAGCGGCAGCGGAAGTTCCACAATCTGAAGGGGGAAGGTTTTTTCGAAGTGCTTAACCAGCCGGAAGGGCATAGCCGCAATACGAGCTGTGCCGGAAACCATAGGCGGGATCATGCTGAAGCCCTGCACGGCCACCCCGACCCGTCTTTTCAGACCATGCTCAAGCAAGAACCATTCCTCGACGGATGGCATCAGCGAACGTCCGAACCTGACGGAGACGTGCCTCATCGACAGGTTTCGCTCGAATGTAAGCTGCCGTCTCAGATGCCTGTTCGTGGGACAGCCGACGCAGACGAGCCTCTCGCCGAACAACGCCAAGCTCGAATGCGCGCTCGACGTGAACAAATCCGGAAGAATAACGAAATCTAGGTCGCCGCGCCTGAGGAGTTCATCGGGGCTATCGTTGACAGGCAGCAATTCGAAGCTGACGGCAGGGGCTTCCCGGGCAACACGTTCCACGACTTTCTCAAAAAAAACGAGCGTGGCGAAATCGGAAATGATGATTCTGAAGCGACGATCGGATCGAGCCGGGTCAAACGGGTCGGAAGAAATAATCGTACGTTGGATGTGCAGGAGAGCGTCGCGACCTGCGGGCCCAAGTGCTGCCGCTCGTGACGTCAGAATACGTTCGCGGCCGTTCATGCTGAACAGTTCATCGCCGAAAAAATCGCGCAGCCGGGCGACGGCCGCACTCATCGCCGGGTGATTGAGATTTATCCGGCGTGCCGCCGCTGAGAGATTGCGCTCGGCCAGCAATGCGTCCAGCACGACGAGAAGGTTGAGATCAAGCCCCTTGAAACGCATTTCTGCGGTCATCCATGGAGTGGATAGCTTCCATCGAAACAAATGATTTTATTGTTGTGCTGAAATCTCGCATGGACAAACACCTGACGCACCGATCACCCGCTGCCTCTATGCCGTGATGAGCGTCTTAAGGACAACCCGAAAGGAGAAATTCTTCCATGCGCTCTGCCGTGCAGTGGAGGTTATGCTGGGAAAATAGCTTGCAAGTGGCCGACCATGTCGAGCTCTCTGATTTCTTCCGAAATATCTACGGACGAAACGGGGCCTTCGGCGCAAAGCCATTCGAAGGTGGCCGCAGTTGGGCCGGCGCAAGACCGGAACTCCGCTTTATTGCCAGCGACCCTCAGGGGGTAGCGGCACACATTGGTATACTGCGCCGCTTCATCAAGGTTGACGAGGTCGATGTCCTAGTGGCTGAGTTGGGTCTGTATGGCGTTCGTCAGGATCTTGAGAAGCTCGGAATCAGCTTTGCAATGCGCACGGTGTATCCAGTCCTGCAGCAGATGGGGGTTCCATTCGCTTTCGGCACGGTTCGGCACGCCATGCGTAACCATATTGAGAGGTACTGCAGAGAGGGCATAGCCACCATTGTGCCAGGCGTCCGCGTCCGTTCGAGCCGCGCAAATGTGCATCACGACCTGCCGTCCACGCGCCTGGAGGACGTGCTCGTCTTGGTTTCGCCGATTGGACGCTCGATGGACGAGTGGCCTTCCGGCACGCTGATCGACCGCAACGGTCCGGAGCTATGAAACTTCGGGGCTACATATCTGTCCCGAGTACCTAGCAAAAATCGGCTCCCAGCGACGTTCTTCGCCATCGCAGCCTGCGCCGCGGACAGCCGAACTCACCCGGCTGGTCTGAGCATTTAAGCTTTGTCAGCTGCACAAGTTCAATGGCTAGTTTCCCCGACGCGCGACTCAAGAAGTTATGTCGCGCCACGCAAAAACAAGCTGAAATGGAGAGAAACAAAATGTCTGATCAACTTTCAACTGAAGTCATAGAGATCATCAGGAAGCGCATCGAATTGGAGAACGACGAGGTCACGACTGCAGCATCCGTCGGCGAAATAACCACTGCAACGGAAGTGACGGCGCTCGGCGTCGATTCACTGGGGTTGGCGGACGTGCTCTGGGATCTTGAGCAGGCGTACGGAATCAAGATCGAGATGAACTCGGCCGAGGCGTGGTCTGATCTCCAAACTGTCGGCGACATGGTGGAAGCCATCCGCGGCTTGCTCAACAAGGCCGCTTGAATGGATCGCCGGGTCGTCATCACCGGACTGGGCGGGCTGTGCGGATTGGGCATAGATGCCGCCTCCATCTGGACAGGCATGCGCGAGGGCCGATCGGCCATCGGCCCGATCGCCAATCCCCAGCTTCACGGGCTGGAGGGCAGAATTGGCGCCGAGATCAAGATATTGCCTAAGCACGACATCGACCGCAGGCACCTCCTCTCCATGGACCGTTTCAGCCTGCTTGCCGTGCTTGCTGCCCGCGAGGCCATGCGACAGGCCGGACTTTCCTGCGATGAAGCCAATGCCCATCGCGTCGGCGCGTCAGTGGGCGTCGCCATTGGCGGCTACGACGCGACCGAAAAAGGCTACCGCGCATGCCTTTTAGGCGGAACGTCCCGCCTTGATCTATTCACTGTAGTAAAGGCGATGCCGAGCTCGGCTGCGTGCCACGTCAGCATGAGCCTCGGCCTTCGCGGGCCGGTCTTCGGCGTCACCTCAGCCTGTGCATCGGGCAATCATGCGATCGCCTCGGCCGTAGACCAGATCAGATGCGGCCGGGCCGACGTGATGCTTGCCGGCGGCAGCGAAGCGCCGTTCGTGTTTGCAGTGGTGAAGGGATGGGAAACGATGCGCGTACTCGCTCCGGACACTTGCCGGCCCTTTTCCGCCGACCGGAAGGGCTTAGTCCTGGGCGAGGGTGCGGGCATGGCCGTACTGGAAAGCTATGAGCATGCTACCGCCCGGGGTGCAACGATTCTTGCCGAGATCGCCGGCATTGGCCTGTCTGCCGATGCTTCCCATATCGCCGCGCCGGCAGTTCACGGGCCAGAGACCGCGATGCGGGCCTGCCTTGCCGATGCGAAACTGAATCCCGAGGACGTGGACTACCTGAACGCGCATGGTACCGGCACCAAGGCCGGCGATCAGATTGAAACGGCGGCGATCAAGCGTGTCTTCGGTGAGCATGCTTATTCGATGTCCGTCTCTTCCACCAAATCCTCCCACGGGCACTGCCTGGGTGCAGCGAGTGCGATTGAAATGATTGCCTGTGTGATGGCAATTCAGGAGGATGTCGTGCCGCCGACCGCCAATTATCGCGAGCCAGACCCCGATTGCGATCTCGACGTCACCCCCAACGTGCCGCGCGAGCGTAAGGTGCGTGTCGCCATAAGTAACGCGTTTGCTATGGGCGGCATGAACGCTATTGTAGCATTCAAGCACGTATAACAAGCGTGCGACATGTCTTCGCAAAGTCCTTCCGGGCGCTTTGCTAGGCAGTCTGAACGCTCTGCCAGTGTCCACCAGTCAGCTCCAGGTGGTCAGATCGGTCGAGCCCCGCCTGGTCGTGCGGCCGATGCCGGCCCCCAATTGGTGCGCGAACTCACCCAACGCCGTTTGGCTGCAGAGAATATTACGTGGCAGCGGATCGGGAGCTGCGAGGACGCCATCCATCAAGCCGAGACTTCCGGTTCAGCGGAACCGAATTCACCGGCCTGAAGAGAAGAGGACAAGACATGTTCGAATTGACCGGCCGCAAGGCGCTCGTCACCGGGGCATCGGGAGGCATCGGCGAGGCGATCGCCAGGGTGCTGCATGCGCAGGGCGCGATCGTTGGCCTGCATGGCACCCGCGTCGAGAAACTGGAGGCGCTGGCTAGCGAGCTTGGCGACCGGGTCAAGCTGTTCCCGGCCAATTTGTCCAACCGTGACGAGGTCAAGGCGCTCGGCCAGAAAGCCGAGGCCGATCTCGAAGGTGTCGACATCCTGGTCAACAATGCCGGCATCACCAAGGACGGCCTGTTCGTGCGCATGTCGGACGCCGATTGGGACAGCGTGCTCGAGGTCAATCTGACCGCCGTTTTCCGGCTCACCCGCGAACCATCTGATGATGCGTCGGCGCCATGGCCGCATCATCAACATCACCTCGGTGGTCGGAGTGACCGGCAATCCCGGCCAGACCAACTACTGCGCCTCCAAGGCCGGCATGATCGGTTTCTCCAAGTCGCTGGCGCAGGAGATCGCCACCCGCAACATCACCGTCAACTGCGTCGCCCCCGGTTTCATCGAATCGGCGATGACCGACAAGCTCAACGACAAGCAGAAAGAGGCGATCATGGCGGCGATCCCGACACGCCGCATGGGCACCAGCGTTGAAGTCGCATCCGCGGTCGCCTATCTCGCCTCCAATGAAGCCGCCTACGTCACGGGCCAGACCATCCACGTCAATGGCGGCACGGCGATGATCTGAGCACGGGTGATCCGAGCCTAACCTCGTCGCCGGCGACAGGTCTCACCGCCACGGCTTGCGAGGGCAACTGCTGCTGCAATGCGGATCAAACCTCCGCGGCGCTTGTCGTGAAGTGCCGCCGCAGCGCAAAGGGGAACTCTAAGCCAGCCGCAGGCCTCGCTTCGATACGGTGGATTTCGCCCGCCCGTCGGGCGTAGCCTTGCGCCATCCGATCGCCGACACGGGGTTCAACAGCAACTCCATCCTTGCCGATCTGAACGAGTGCGGCGTTAGGATCGTGATCCAGCACGATCCGAGGCGGGGCCTTGCCGCCGCGATCTGGAAGCGTCATCTCATCTAGAACTTCTTCTGCACCCAAGCGCATGCGAGCTGATAAACTCAACCAGAGCTCGAAGCGCCCATCGACCGCAACCGCGGCATAAACAAACCATGGGCCTCAGCAAGCCCAGACCAAGGCCAGCCAAGCTGCGAATCCGGACGCGGTATCCGACCCAGAGACATGCACTTTTAGCTCCGCTTCTCGCCATGGGAGTCTCACAGTCTGCAAGCGCATCACCTGCCAATCAGCTGACAATCTGTCGCCTCAGGCAACATGAGAGTGGGCGATAACGGCCGGCACAAGGCCAGGAGCGCTGGGGGCCTCTCGTGGATTCGCAGGAGTCGCAAGCCGGGATGCTTCCTGCACCATTATCTCCCGCATCCAGATGCTGGCCGGATCGCTGTTGTGGTTGGCCAGCCATTGGACGGCTTCGGTGAAAACGGGAAGGGGCAATGGAAGTTCGACGACCTTAAGAGGGAATGTTTTTTCGAAGTGCTTAACCAGCCGGAGGGGCACGGACGAAATACGAGCTGTGCCGGACACCATTGGCGGCACCATGCTGAAGCCCTGCACCTCGACTTCGACACGTCTTTTTAGGCCGTGCTCGAGCAAGAACAGTTCCTCCATGGAGGGCTTGCGCCAACGTCCGAACCTGACGCAGACGTGCCTCATCGACAGGTATCTCTCAAATGTAAGCTGCCGTGGCAGCTGCTTATTGGCGGCACAGCCCACGCATACCAGCTTCTCATCGAAAAGCGCTACGCTTGGATACGCGCCCGACATGAACATATCCGGAAGAATTGCGAAGTCGATGTCGCCGCGCCGGAGGAGCTCATCTGGGTCGTCATCGAACGGCAGCAATTCGAACGTGACGGAGGGGGCTTCCCGGGCAACACGCTCCACGACTTTCTCAAAAAAAACGAGCGTGGCGAAATCGGAAATAATGATCCTGAAGCGTCGATCGGATCGAGCCGGGTCAAACGGATCCGAAGAAATAATCGAGGACTGGATACGCAGGAGAGCGTCGCGGACTGCAGGGGCAAGTGCAATCGCACGTGACGTCAGAACGCGTTCTCGACCGTTCATGCTGAACAGTTCATCACCAAAAAAATCGCGCAGCCGGGCGACAGCCGCACTCATGGCCGGCTGACTCAGATTTATGCGGCGTGCCGCCGCCGAGAGATTGCGCTCGGCCAGCAATGCGTCCAGCACAACGAGAAGGTTGAGATCAAGCCCCTTGAAACGCATGCCTGCGGCTATCCATAGAGTGGATACCTTTCATCGAAACAAACGATTTTACCAGTTTTGCCGAACGTCGCATAGGGACCTCACAAGAGATGTAAGCAAGCCCTAAAGGAACTTGATGCTTGCGTGGGTGCCGGACAGCATTTCTGGCGTACGCGTTCCGGTGTCAACCGGCTCGCAGGTCCAGTGCGGCTAAAGCTCACCGGTGACCTGCGAAAGCCATATCGCGCCGGCTCGACGCGACAAGCTCCCCGTCATTAGGCGCTTACCTCAGGAAAACAGGAACGGACAGAGGTCTTTGCATGCGCTCTGAAGTGCAGTGGAGGTTGTGTTGGGAAAACGAGTTGCAACTGCATGAGCATGTCGAGCTCTCAGACTTCTTGCACAAAACCTATGGAGGGACTGGCACCTTCCCCGCAATGCGATTCGAAGGCGGCCGCAGTTGGGCCGGCGCGAGGCCAGAGTTCCGCGCAATTGGTAGGGACACGCACGGTGTAGCGGCACATCTCGGTCTACTGCGCCGTTTCATCAAAGTTGGCGAGATCGACGTGCTGGTGGCCGAACTCGGATTGTACGGGGTGCGTCGGGATCTTGAGGGCCTCGGCATCAGCTTGTCGATGCGCCGTCTGTATCCGGCGCTGCAGCAGATGGGCGTTCCATTCGCTTTCGGCACCGTTCGGCACGAAATGCGAAATCACATCCAGAGGCTCTGCAAGGTGGGGCTTGGGAAGATTGTGCCGGACGTTCGCATCCGCTCGACCCTGGCAGACATGCACCCCGACCTGCCGCCCACACTGTTGGAGGACGATCTCGTATTTGTCTCGCCGATTGGGCGGTCGATCGACGAGTGGCCGTGCGGCACCTTCATCGAGCGGAACGGTCCGGAGCTATGAAACATCTGGACTGCATATGTGAAGTGGCCAGTGACTGCGCAGACGGCACCCAAGAGCGCAGCGTCTATCTCACGTTTGACGACGGTCCCGATCCCGTTTGGACACCGGCGGTCCTGGACGTGTTGGCGCAAAACCGGACACCGGCGACGTTCTTCCTGATCGGTGACGCGGCTGTAGACCGGCCGGAGCTTGTCCGGCGAATGATTGCAGATGGGCATGAAGTGGCCAATCACACGATGACTCATCCGGACCTGTCCAGATGCGAACCCGGCGAAGTTGAACGTGAAATAGGTGAGGCGAACAGGGCCATCAGCATGGCGTGCCCCGAAGCTACGGTGCGTTACTTTCGCGCGCCGTATGGGAGCTGGACCGAGGAAGTTCTCATAGCCTCGGCGAGCAGTGGATTGGCACCCCTGCATTGGTCAGTAGATCCGCGAGACTGGTCTCGCCCCGGCGCCGACTTGATTGTCGACGCAGTTCTCGCGGGTGTCCGCCCGGGGGCGATTGTGCTCCTGCACGACGGGTGCGAGCGCTCTCAAAGCGACCCACGCGAGCAGACGGTTATCGCACTCTCCCGCCTAATTCCGGCGCTGCTCGACCGCGGATTCACAGTCCGACCCCTTCCTCAACACCATTGAACAAACGAGATCTTATGGACCCGCTTACCACAGCCAGCACCGTCGCCGTTTCGTGTTACGCGCTGCTCTCGACCGTTTATAAAGGCATGCAAGCGGTTTACGCGCAGCCGGGGCACATTGCGTCAATCTCGGATGACTTGATCGCCTCCGACCTTTGGCCGAGCGTGGATGTCATTATTCCCTGCTACAATGAGGAACCGGGTACACTTTCCGCCTGTCTGGCTTCTGTTGCGAACCAGGAATACGCGGGAAAGCTGCACGTCTATGTGGTTGATGACGGTTCTGGAAATCGCAACGCCCTCATACCGGTGCATCACGCCTACGTAGACGACCCCAGATTCACGTTTATTCAGCTCCCCCACAATGTCGGCAAGCGCAAGGCGCAGATTGCCGCGATCCGTGGCTCGTCTGGAGATTTCGTGCTCAGCGTCGACTCTGACACGACACTTGAGCCCCATGTGATTGCGAAACTTACCGCAAAGATGCGGGATCCAGCGATCGGCGCCGCCATGGGCCAGCTGACGGCATCCAACCGGAGCGACACTTGGCTGACCCGGTTGATTGACATGGAGTACTGGCTCGCTTGCAACGAGGAGCGAGCTGCGCAGGCCCGCTTTGGTGCGGTCATGTGCTGTTGCGGCCCATGCGCAATGTACCGCCGCTCATCTCTGATGTCGCTGCTAGATCAATACGAGACTCAGCTGTTTAGAGGCAAACCTAGCGACTTCGGCGAGGACCGCCATCTTACCATCCTGATGCTGAAAGCAGGCTTTCGAACCGAGTACGTTCCGGACGCCATCGCGGCGACCGTCGTTCCGGAAAAGCTGGGGCCCTATCTGCGCCAGCAACTACGCTGGGCACGAAGCACTTTCCGCGACACGTTGCTGGCACTGCGCCTGTTGCCGAGCCTCGATCGCTATCTCACCTTGGACGTAATTGGACAGAATCTCGGCCCATTGTTGCTCGCCGTCGCTGTACTTGCCGGGCTCGCAGGGCTCGTATCGACAGACACAGTGCCTTGGCCAACGGCGATTATCATTGCTGGCATGACGACCATTCGATGCACCGTGATAGCTTTTCGTGCACGTCAATTTCGGTTTTTCGGCTTTTCTCTGCACACGTTCATCAACATCTTTCTCCTACTTCCCTTGAAAGCTTATGCGTTGTGCACCTTAAGCAACAGTGACTGGCTGTCGCGCAAAAACGCTACCCAGCCCCACGGGAGCCAGAAGCCGATCATCACCGCAAACTCGATCACCCGGGCAAATGGTACAGGCAGTCCGGGAATTGCCGGCTCGAAGCGTACGACGGATCGTACGCGAGATTCCGCACAGTTGGCTAAGCCTGGCGTTCTTCACAGCTCCGACTGACCGAATAATTTGCGTCGCCAATAAGTCGTGGGCTTAGGCATGCATCAACTTCAGAACGGGAACCAGCCGAATGCGGTCTTTGGCGGAGCGACACGCCTTCCGCTGTCATTCCCAAAGGACCAGCACAGATATGGCTGCTCTCTGGACCAGAACCTCGAAAGTAAGCTGCTGGCCGCCGATTGGCCTGTTTCAGCCTGAGATAGACGAATGTCCAATGTAGCAATCGACCTTGCCGACGTAACCAAGTCATTTGGCAGCAAGCTCGTAGTGAACGGGTTGTCATTCGCCGTGGGTACGGGAGAGTGCTTCGGCCTGCTGGGGCCGAACGGTGCAGGTAAGAGCACGATTGCACGCATGCTGCTCGGCATGACCCGGCCTGACTCCGGTAAGATCACAGTGCTCGGATTGCCGGTTCCGGCTCGAAGTCGCCTAGCCCGCAAGGGCATAGGCGTCGTTCCCCAGTTCGATAACCTGGACCTGGAATTCACGGTCCGCGAGAACCTGGTGGTGTTCGGGCGCTACTTCGGCATGAGCACACGGCAGATTCAAGGTGTCGTTCCATCTCTCCTCGAGTTTGCCCGCCTTGAGAGCAAGGCGGAGGCGCGTGTCGGCCAGCTGTCAGGCGGCATGAGGCGGCGTCTAACTTTGGCACGCGCGCTTATCAACGACCCCCAACTCCTTATAATGGACGAGCCGACTACTGGCCTCGACCCGCACGCCCGCCACCTGATCTGGGAGCGGCTCCGTTTTCTGCTGGCGAGCGGAAAGACGATCATTTTGACTACCCACTTCATGGAAGAGGCTGAGCGGCTATGCGATCGGCTGTGTGTACTGGAGCGGGGACGCAAGATTGCCGAGGGCAGCCCTCATGCTCTGATAGACGAGCATATCGGATGCAATGTGATCGAGATCTTTGGCGGCAATCCGCAGGAGCTGACTTCACTGATCCAGCCGTACGTTCAGCGCATTGAGGTAAGCGGCGAGACGCTCTTTTGCTATGCGCCCGATCCAGAGCAGGTGCATCTCCAGCTTCGCGGGCGCGCGGGTCTGCGGATTCTGGAGCGCCCACCAAGTCTGGAGGATGTCTTCTTGCGGCTAACCGGACGCGAGATGGAGAAGTGAAAAATGCGTGAAGGTCTTGCGGCGGCACTGCCCGCGAACGCGTGGAACTGGATTGCGGTGTGGCGCCGGAACTATCTGGCGTGGAAGAAGGTCGCATTTGTCTCGCTTCTCGGCACTCTTGCCGATCCTATGATTTACCTTTTCGGGCTCGGTACGGGGCTTGGACTGATGATAGGTCGGGTTGAAGGCGCTTCGTACATTGCCTTCTTGGCAGCCGGGATGGTCGCGACAGGCGCGATGACCGCATCGACCTTCGAAACAATATACGCGGTTTTCAGTCGCATGCGCGACCTGGGCACCTGGGAAGCAATTCTTCATACACAACTCACCCTGGGCGACATCGTTCTTGGTGAATTGGCATGGGCAGCCACCAAGGCCTTTCTGGCCGGTACCGCAATTACCATTGTTGCTGTTACGCTGGGCTATGCCGATTGGACGTCCCTGCCCTATGTGCTGCCGGTGGTCGCTCTCACCGGCTTCGCCTTTGCCAGCCTGGCAATGGTCGTCATCGCGCTCACACCCAGCTATCACTATTTTATATTCTATCAGACGCTCGTCATCACACCCATGCTGTTCCTGTCTGGCGCGGTCTTTCCAGTCGGCCAGTTGCCAGGCGCCTTTCAGCGCGTGGCGGCCTTCTCCCCGCTGGCGAACTCTATCGACCTGATTCGCCCGGTAATGCTTGGCCACGTGGCAGACAACGTCGGGCTGCATGTCGGCGCACTTTGTATGTACACGGTTTTGCCGTTCTTCCTCTCTGCTGCGCTCTTTCGCCGACGCCTGATGCGTTGACGCTGCTTACGACGGCACGAGAAGGAGGGCCGCGATGCATCTTGAATTGGCCACCATCAAAGCTGTAGCCGAATTGAGTCCGCGTTCAAGACATAGCAGCCGAACTTCTGATGCCCTGGTCCGCCCTAAGCCTCGCGACCACTACTAGCTGGAACCACATAGCAATGAAACACCACACGCCGATGCCTCAGCCCTTTGTTATCCTTGCCATGCCAAGGACTGGCACACATTATTTGGAGGAATTGCTAAACGAGCATCCGACCGTGCTGAGCAACGGTGAGTTGCTCAATGAGTACGACACCAATTGGCCCGGGAAGGATCGCCTGCTACGCTCGGATCGTGAGCTCCTCGAACAAGCTTATTTGCGTTATCCGACGCCAGACTACAAGAACGTGACGCATATTGGCTGCAAGATCAACGAGCCCCAATTTCACGAACGTCCAGGTTTTTTTGCTGAACTGACTCGTTGGCCAGCACTCAAGGTCATACTCGTAACTCGAAACATATTGGAATCGCTTCGGTCCTTTGCACAGGCAAGGCAAAGCGGCCAATGGCTGAAATTCAGTTCGGACGCCGCTCGGCCGCCGCGCGTAAGATTGTCAATCGCTGATTGCGAGGCTTACTTCAAAGCCGCGGACAATTTCCACGCTCGCATCGAGCACTCCTTCACGACGAGCCAGCTGCTTGTAGTCGAATACGAGAGCCTCCTTCACGAACCCGCTGCTTGCTTGGGAAAGGTTTGGCATTTTTTGGGCGCACCGGCCGTTGGGCTATCTGATCGCGCCGTCCTTAAGCGCCAGGAAACGCGAGCGCTGGACCAGACAGTGCAGAATTTTGATGAGTTGCAGCTCCACTTCGCGCACGGACCATACGCCCGGTTCTTTGACGTGGGTGGTCTGTGATTGGCCCGCTCCGCCGAAGGCAAGCTTGCTGCGGGGCCACTCGATACCTTCCATTGAAGGTTGAAATTACGAACCACCCGGTGGCGCCTGCCGCAGTTCTCAACAGGAATGGCGGCCTTAGCGGAGCTTTCCTTCCTTGGGCATACCGCGTCGGGACCACGCGGCCTTTTCTGGTCAGTGGGGCCATGCTGGCAATTTCGAAACGTTGGGCCGGATTCTGGCACAGACGACACCCCTGCCAGAGTTTGACGATGTCTGATTGGGGTCGCAGGCGAGAAAGATAATGGAGCCCGTTCTAAGTCGAACGGGCTTGAGCCGGGCCAGTTGGTCCTTTTTGTCATAATAACATGGAGATCGAAATGTTGTGTCTAGGAGTGAGTGGCGGATTGGACAAAGTCCATGAAAACCGATTCCAGTTTGCGAATACATTTTTGCACGATGGTGCTGCGGTGCTCGTCCGAGACGGAGAGGTAATAGCGGCCGTTGAAGAGGAGCGCCTCAACCGGATCAAGCACTCCAACAAGCTCGCCAGTGGCGCGATTCAATACTGTCTTTCAGCCGCTGGAGTTCAGCTCAAAGACATCGATCGTGTAGCGTTTTACACTACTGAAGCCTATTGTAACGCCGCCCTGGAGAAGATGCTTATTTCCCAGCCGGACGCCTCCATCCCTTTGGACGCTAAATTGGTGGTACAGAAACTGTTCGCGCAGGAGTTCGGCACCGAACTGGAGGCTTCGCGTATCTCATTCGTAAGTCATCATCAGGCGCACGCGGTAAGTGCTTTTGCAATGTCGGGCTTCGAACAAAGCCTGATTTTCGCGATTGATGGCTCTGGTGATTTCTTGTCGGGCCTCTTGGCGGTCGGGTCTGGCACAGAAATCCGGCAGCTCGAAAGTTTCCCAGAGAATAACTCTCTTGGCCTGTTCTATATAGAGACTATTCGGCATCTGGGCTACGGCATGTTCGATGAATATAAGGTAATGGGGCTTTCCCCATACGGCGATGCAGTTCCCTATCGCGAGCTCTTCGAGCAGTTCTATGAACTCTTGCCCAACGGTGGCTACCGCGTCCATCTGGACCGCATCGGCCCGACGCTGCTCCGCAACATCAGTGTCAGGCGAAAGGGAATGCCATTCACACAGCAACATCGTGATGTGAGTGCCTCATTGCAGGAAGCGCTGGAGCGGATCGTGTTCCACATTCTCCGCCATCATCGTGAGGCGACCGGGATGAAGCGGCTGTGCCTGGCTGGAGGCGTAGCCCACAACTGCTCGATGAATGGCAAACTGCTGTATTCAGGGCTTTTCGAAGATATTTTTGTTCAACCCGCAGCGCATGACGCTGGGTGTGCATTGGGCGCCGCACTCATGGCATCTGCTGAGCTGGGGCACCCTGCGCCGCGCAAGCGGTTGCGGGAGGTCTATTGGGGGCCTGATCTCGGAAGCGATCAGGCCGTCGAGCAGGAACTTATTGCATGGGCCGGGCACATCGAGGTCGAACGCACCGATGATGTGGCCAGCAGTGCAGCCGACTTGATGGCCAATGGCGCGGTGATCGGCTGGGTGCAGGGCCGTTCGGAGTTCGGTCCACGTGCGCTTGGCAACCGCAGCATTCTTGCAGATCCACGACCTGCCGCAAACAAGGAGCGGATCAACGCAATGGTTAAGAAGCGCGAAGGTTATCGGCCCTTCGCGCCATCGGTGCTGGAGGAGGATGCGGCCGAATTTTTCGACCTGCCGGACACTGAATGCGAATTCCCTTTCATGAATTTCGTCGTTCGTGTGCGCGACTCTATGCGTGGCTTGCTCGGCGCCATCACGCACGTCGACGGTACCGCGCGGCTGCAAACCGTATCGCGCAAAGCCAATCCGGCCTACTGGGACCTCATTAATGCTTTCAAGAAGCGGACGGGCATCCCAATTTTGCTGAACACATCTTTCAACAACAACGCCGAGCCGATCGTCGATTCAGTTGCAGACTCGATTGCCACCTTCCTAACGACAGAATTGGACGGACTTGTGGTCGGGCCGTTCCTCGTCAAGAAACGGGCTACCGCGCTGGAGGATTGGACTGCGCTCGCGGTTTCGTTGCCTCCTCAGTTTAGTCTGCATCAAGTACGTGCTTATACAACGCCAGATCGCCAGGAGACGGTCTGCGAGATCCGCGCAGTCCACTCCCCTCGCGACGGTGTGCGCATTTCAAGTGAAGTGTACGCTCTGCTCATTCAGATCGAGGGCGAAGCCGTGCTGGGGGATCTCCTTAATCCAATCACGCGAGATGAAGCTAAGCGTCAAGCTCTTACAAAGGAGCTTCGTCAGTTGTGGGAGCAGCGCTGCATTCGGCTGCACCCCTCACAAGCTGCTCGCGTCCGTCAAGGCCCCGATCGTTTGCTGGAGCAGGCATAACAGGCCCACCAAAATCACTCTTTTGGCTTCATGCGTTGGCCTGAACAGGAGCGGTGCGTTGTCCAGAGTCGGACTGCTCACCAATGGGTGAGGCGACTCCAAGGCCGGTTGGGGGTCAGTTTGAGTGCCGTTTGACAGCGATGCTTGCTGATGGCTCGTGAAGCGCCCCGTGATCGCCTGGTTGCCGGAAAGGCAACCAGGCGTGCGTCCTTCAGCATTTTCAAACCTGACCGTCGACATCAAAGCCCTCGGCCTTGAGAACGCGCCATCGATCGAACGCGAAAAGCGGGCCGGCCGGCCTTCAGGAGAAAGGCCGACACAAGTGAAGATCGGCTTCAACATATTCGTGAAAGGGGAAACAACTTCTCCGGACATATCGTGAGCGTAGCAAACTCGCTCACAAGAGGTGAAACGGCCGGGTAAAGGCTCCGGGAATTCATGCACTCCGCGGGCCACGAAAACGACCTCCCCAGGGCAAGCCTATATTGGCTTTCCCGATTGCGTACCATTCCACTGAGTGGCTCCGCAAAATTCCCTCGGTCAGCACCGGGACGTTCCGACCAGATGGCCGCCGCGGTACTCGTGCAAGAAGGATTGGCCCCAGCGGTGGCTGCGGCGACGAGCGCGCACCATTCTGCGCAGCTGTCCGCTCTTCGCCGCCGACCCAAGTCGGTTCATGTGTTGATCAGCCGGCCTTCGGATGTAAGCCGTCCTGCACTGCCAGCGCAGATTGGAGATCGGCGCTCTTGAGCAGCTCCTTTCAGTCCGGATGCCAGCCGTCGCTGCGCCGTCGAAAACACGCAAGATAGCTTTTGCATGCTGCGGGGAAGCACCACCTCCTCGGTCTCAAGATGAAATAGCCTGCTTGCTTTAGGTGCTCGTAGGTCTGTTCCGGGATGTGCGTCGCCAGCAGGGCTTGCTCGAGCGGTCGGATGCATATAGCTCGGCTACAGAAGAGGCGGCCAGACCTTCATTCCGTCGTCTGCCGCGACTTCCTGCATAACTCGTCTTCAACAAGGAACGACCTATGAGGCGGCAGCCCCGAGCATTCACGGTGGAGATCAGACAGAAGCGCAGTTCTCAAAAACAGAGTCGTTCGATCTGGAGCGATGTCGACCTCACCGCAGCAATGGCCGAGACAAAAAGGGAACTCGAGGAGATGGAGTCGCCAAATGGTCGCCCTGTTGACTCAAGTGTAGTATCGCTTAATGCTGAACACATGCACAAACCGCGAGCGGAGCATCTCATGGTAAATTCCCTGGAAGCAGAACCAGGAACAACTGCAACGCAACCGGCAGCCAAAGTGGAGACGCCTCAGAAGAAGAAAGCCCAACGGTCGCCGAGAGCTAAGGCTGAGCCCAGGCCGCCTGCTCGGAAGAATGCGCCCAATGCGGCGTCGCAGGCGCAGGAAGCACCAGCAGCGACCGTGCGGACCGGACGCAAGATCTACTCTGAAAAGGAGCGCGCCCAGATGCTCGCCCTTATACAGAAATCTATCGGTGGCGGCGCCACCCATAAGAGCGCCGTAAAGCAGGCCGGGATCTCGGAACAGACCTACTATCAATGGAAGAAAGCTGCGCCGCCTGCATCGGTTGGTGATGATTTGAAGGACCTCGTCGCGCTTGAGGAAGAAAACAAGCGACTGAAGAGCCTGCTCGCGGAACGGCTGCGCAAGGAGAACGCGGAACTGAAGAGGAAGCTGGAGCTTGAATAACGCTGCGGTTGGCTTGGGCCACTCGCCCTTTGTCCGCCATCAGTTGCTCTTCGTCCGAAAACCGATAGCCCGCCGCCCTCAGCATCAGATCCAATCTTCGCCTTGCCGCCCATCGAACTGCCGCGGCCGCCCAAGGCGGTCGAATGGCCAGTCTTAACAATGGTGATGCGGCAAGCGCCTGCATGAGCGAGATACAGCGATCGCAAATGACTTCTCCGCTCAATCGCCTGCGCGAATTAGACTGGCACTCGCCTGAGAAGCCCGCGTCGGATGAGATCGATGCTGGCGGCCAATGCGCCTGCAAAGTCATTTAACGCATGGACCTCCTCCACGAGCTCAAGGGAGAAGGGGCCCGAATAGCCGCCGTCGAGTAGCGTCCGGATTTGGCTGCAATTGTCCGAGCCGCCCAGGATGCGATCCGGGTGAATCCAGAAGGTTGGATCGTTTATGCTCGAAATGTGTACGAGACCGGTCAGGTCGCAGAAGAAGGACGTCTCGCCGGCAAGCGTGTGGTGGAATGTATCGTGCACAAGCCGGAAGGCGGACTGGCCATCAACCGAGGCAATGGCGCTAGCCGCTTCTTTCTTCGACCGAAGTGAGGAGGTCTGAAACCCAAGCGGCTCGATAAGCCCAACAAGACCTCGCGACTGAAGTATTGGCTTTAGCGCCTTTAAGGCGACGCGGAGATTACCTTCGCGCTCGGCATTGGCGGACCGCGAACCGTCGTTCACCGGCACCAGCATGAGTGCCTGGGCGCCGCAGGCGGCCGCATAATCGGCGAGCTTGCTGGCCTCGGCTTTGCGGGCGGGAGTCCATTCGTCGAATCGCTGCAAGGCGTTGACTGAGATAATCGTGACGCCCGCTTCGGCAGCGGCAGCCCGGATATCCGCCGACGGCTTGCCGCGCACAACAGCCTTACTGCACGGATTATTCCGGACTTGCACGTCGGTCAGACCGAGATCGCGGGCGAGTGCGAGGAACGTCATGACGTCAAGCCCAGGTGTCGCCATATGGTCGAGTGCAAACCGAAGCGGCGCCAGGCGCACGGAGTGGCTTTCTTTCATCAAGGCGGCCGCCATTCGCGGCTCACTGGCCGGTTGTTGATTTTCAATGCCCAAATGCTCGGCATAGGGAGGCGAGCCGGTCGAAGTCACCCGCTCTTTCTTCATAGGATTGTCTCTCATTGTGAGCCGACTTTCACGCAACGAGTACTACCGCGCGTCTTGAGACATTCATCTGCTAAGCCAAATGACCGAAGATGGGTCCAGCCTACCCAGCCGCTTCCGCAGATTGAGTAGCAGGCCGCAAGGATGCTGAATCGCTCCCGAGCCAAACTGACGTGGCCGGCTGCTTCGTCGTAGCGAGGTGGACGCCCAGCGCAATCATAGCGCCTCCCCAACCTCTCCCTCAGGCTCTGTTTCGATCCAGGACGCGCTGCTGTGCGGCCTTTAATGCCGCTGGGCACAAGGCCAACACGTCGGCGAGCGTATTGAACGCAATCGGGGCGACCGCCGGCAGGACTGCGTGCGACAACATAGAGTCGCCGAGCACCAGGCGTTATGGCCGGCACAAAAGCCGCGGCAAGGCGTAGGGCGAGTTGCGTCAAATTTGTCATGGTGGTCGATACCAACGCAGTTTATGTTGCTAAGGGATGAAGGAGGCGACCTCACGGTCAGATGCCCGCTCGCTCGCTGCGAGGCCCGCAGCCACTCCGGCACGGTCGGCCGCGTTCCGATTCTGGCTCATCTTGCGCTTGCCCTCGATCCTCGTGATCGACATGCGCAGACCCACAATTCCGCGGAGTTGGGCCTGGACGAAATCCGACGGGGCATCCGACACCGCCCAAGGCGAGACGCGCCCACCCTCGTGGTGGTCGGTCAGGCGATTCACTACCTCCAGCAGCCTCCCGGTGTCCTCGAAGAACTCGACCGGGCCGTAGGCGTGGACGGTGACGTAATTCCAGGTAGGCACAACCTTCCCGGTTTCCTGTTTGGTCGCATACCACGCCGGGGTCACGTAAGCCTCCGGCCCCATGAAGATGGCCAGACCGTCGCCCAGCGGGGGAACACGGCACTGTGGATTGGCCTTGGCGAGGTGGCCGTAGATCACGCCGTGCTCGCCCTCGCTTTCATCAAGCAAGAGGGGCAGCGGCGAGGCGAAGAGTCCTTCGGCCGTCGCGGTGACGAAGTTCGCCAGAGGGGATGCGCGGACGCTCGCCCGCAGGAAATCCATATCATCATCGCGGAAGACGGGAGGGGTGTACATCGGGGGAACTCCGTGTGTGCGCTGCAGGTCGGGATACCGGTAAGCTGGCCCTCAGGAAACAGCCAGTTAATTACAATTGAAGTCGTCCAGTTGGTGAAGTGACCTGGCGAGCCCAGATCATCGGGCCAACTATCTTAGTGGCCCAACAATCGTAGAGGGCCGTGTGTCGAGCTTGCGTAGCCCAGCAGGACCTGCGTGACGCCGAGCTGGCGCCGTCCTCCAGGGTTGGCGAAATTAATTGACACAGCATGTGCCGCCGAGCCGCTGGCGGTGTCGGCGGCAAGCTCGCGACCCGCAGATATGGCTGCGTACCGATCCGCTCGGGAAGTTAGCCTTCAAAGGAGGCGGAGAGCTCCCCCGACGGGTGAGCATGTGCCTCTCGATCGTCATCTCTGATAGGCTTCCGTGCTGCCGGCCTGCCTATCAGCCCGCGCATGCAGGCCAGCTCAGCCTCGGCAGCTGAAGGTCATGTCAACGATCGAGCGCGCCCCATGGTCGATGGGTACAACAACTGCTGTGGTCGTCACACAGATAAGGCAGGCGAAAAAGCATCGACGTCCAAGTCCGCCCTCGGCGGAGAGCCACGAGTGTCTCGCGACCGCTTCGATCGAATTCCATCCGGCTTCCGCCACGCGATGACGGGGACGGCATGTTCCTCAACCGACCCGCCTGGCGTAACTGGCGACCGAGCCTTTAGCGGTGGTGATCTCCTGTTTGTAGACCTTACACCCTGGTGCAAGCTCTCTCAGACCGCTCACGAGCATCTTAGCTGCATCCTCGAGCGCTCTTTCCGGCATCGCTGCTAAGCTTTCCAAAATAAACCACATGCGGCCGCCCACCGTCTCCAACCGGGTCCGCGTGCCCTGCCGCCAGTTCCAGCGTCGACATGTAGCTGCCAGATCGTCGCGCCAGATGACCTCCCCCTTGGAAGGGTTTTCGACGACCGCTTCCCCATTCAAAACAGTATGGAAGCACTCCATTCCTTCCGCAATCGTCAGCCGTGGTTTGCCGACATATGCATCGAAATTTTCGCCGCCGACGGGTATCGAGAAACGCAGGCTCACTGCATTGTAGAGGTCAACGACAGGATTTATTGATGGGATGCGGCCGTCCCGCTCCACCCGTTTTTTCAATGCGTGCGCCGAGCACGGCGTCCGGTTTGGTTTCGCTCCGAATCGGACGTATGCCTCCGCCCAATTGGCCAAGTGCGCTTCTCCCCAGGCGGGTCCTCCCGCTCGGACGAAATCGCAAGCCTCTCCCAACACGTCTCGAGCCATGACGCCTCGTGCACTGTCCTGTGCATCAACAAGAATGCTGATAGCGCGAAAGTCAGGTGCGATCTCTGCTATTTCCTCGTCGATCAGCGGAAAATCCATCAACGCTTCCTCCTTTAAGCCGGCCGCACGGCGCCTTGCTTCCACTGCATGTGAGAGTCTCGTTGAGAACTCTCTTCTCCAGGTCGCAGGGTCAGACTACTGCCCGGGCCCCGGACTGGTCGACAGAGCCAGTCATGGCAAGTCTTGCTGATCCAGTCTGCGATCGCTGCCGGCGTGACTCTGGGGTCACGAGCCAGGCCTGTGCACCGTCAGGCCGGTTATTGAGGATGTTGCCGAGTGCTCGCAAGGCTTTTTACCCGTTGGACAGCGCCAGTAAGGAGCCGAACGCCATTCTCGATCTGCCGAATGGTCAGGGCGGAATAGCCCATCACCAGTCCAATCCGGTCAGCACGGCCTTCATCTCGAATGTACAGCGATGAAATCGGATGGATGCCCACCCCGACCCGCCGCGCCTCTTCAACCAGGATGTCCTCCAGCGACCGAGAAAGATCCCTGAACCAGACGACGACATGCAGCCCTGCATCAGCACCCTCGATGACAATGCTGTCTGCGAACGCGCGTTGAAGGACGGCAAGCAACGCCTCTCGGCGTTCGCCGTTGAGACGGCGGACGCGTCGCACATGGCTTTCATAACCACCGCTCTCGATAAGTGAGGCCAGGGCCTCCTGTTCGGCAACCGGAGAATGCCTGTCGAGAAGCTGCTTGGCCGTCGCAAAGACATCTTGCAACTCGGCCGGAACCACCAGGTAGCCGATGCGCAGCATCGGCGACAGTGTCTTGGAGATCGTCCCAACATAGATCACGGAACTGCGGTCTTCCAGCTTATGCAACGGGGGCACCGGACGAATGTCGTACCGGTACTCGCCATCGTAATCGTCCTCGATGATATAGGCGTCGTTGCGCCGAGCCCATTCGAGGAGTTGATAGCGCCGCGAAATCGACAAGACGCCGCCGAGCGGGAACTGGTGCGACGGGGTGACATAGGCCAGCCGCGCCGGGACTTCCTGCAGCAGCTCCGTCTTCATGCCTTCGCTATCGACGGCGACAGCCACTGGAGTGGCTCCTGTGCTGGCAAAGACGAGGCGCGCCATTCTATAGCAGGGATCCTCGATCACGAAGCTGTCAGAAGGATCCAGCAGCAGACGCGCGCAAAGGTCCAGGCACTGTTGTGATCCACTCACGACGAGGATCTGCTCGACCCGGCAGCTAAGCGTTCGGGCGCGCCACAAATATCCCTGCAGCGCCTGGCGCAAGCGATGCGAACCGCGTGGATCGTGATAGGCCAGCCTTCCGGGACTTTGTGACATCGCCGCGTTCATCGCGCGCTTCCACGTCAGTGCCGGGAAATCAGATGGCGCGAGGTCGCCATACCGGAAATCGAGCTTGAGGCGGTTGGGGAGGTAGTCGGGCCGTGGAGGACTGGCGCGCAGTCGCTCGCCGTAGCTGGAAAGGTGGATCGGGCCAGTCCGTTTCCGCACCGCGCTGGTTGCTTTACTCCCGACTAGCGAAGCTGCAACGCGGGGTCTTGCGCCTTGGATGACCTCAATGAAACCCTCGGCGACCAGTTGGTCATATGCCACCGTCACCGTGGTTCGCGACACACCGAGTTCATTTGCGAGGCCGCGGGACGACGGCAGCTGGCTGCCCGTTTCATAGATGCCGCCCAGGATCTGCTCGCGAAGAGCTTCGCAGATCTGGCGCGCGCCCAGACCTTGCGAGCGAGCTGTCGAAGCGGCAGGGGAAGGCTGGACCATTTCTTTCATCGCCAACTGGACGTTCCATCTGAGTTAGTGTGACGGCATTGTCCCCGAAATCAAGAGGGCTAAAGCCGATGACCAGCGCCGAAGATCCGCTTGAAAACGAGGCAATATCAATGCCGCTCCGGAACGAGGTTGATCTCGCATTCGCCACCCGGGCCATCCATCACGGCTACGATCCGGCTGGCTTTTGCAATTCCGTTCAGACGCCTGTGTTTCTTACATCGACCTAGATTTGAAAGCGTGACAGCAAACGAAGCCGCCGCAGCGCCTGGCGGAAGACTTCTACGCACGCGAATACAACCCGACGACCGAGGTCCTCGAAAAGCGGCTCGCCAATCTCGAAGGAGCCGAAGCTGGGCTGGTACTCGCCTCGGGGATGGCGGCCTTCGGCACGTTGATCCTTTCGCTGCTTACGCAAGGTGACGAACTCATCGTCCACAACACCGTTTATGGCAATACACTCGCCATGGTCGAACAGGGGCTGCCGCATTTTGATCAAGGTCGTTGCCCTCGACCTGTCAAATCCCAGTAATCTCGATGGGGCCATCACCGAAAAGGACCCGGCTCGTTTTCTTCGAGACGCCGGTCAACCCGCTGAGCCGTATCCTCGACATCGCTGCCATTGCCGAACACGCCCATTCTCGCGGGGTGAAGGTCGCGGTCGACAGCACCTTCGCCTCGCCCGCCCTCCAGCGTCCGCTGGAACTCGGAGCTGACATCGTGATCCATTCGCTGACCAAGTACATCAACGGACATGGCGATGCGCTAGGCGGTGTCATACTCGGCGATGCGAAGATATTGCACCTGTTGCGCGAAACTGGCCTGCGCTATCTCACCGGGGCAGCGCTCTCGCCCATGTCCGCATTCCTGATCTTGCGCGGGCTGAAGACACTCACGCTGCGTATGGAGCGTCACAGTGCCTCTAGGCTCGCGGTCGCTCAGGCGCTCGACGCACCCGGCTGTGGCTTGGGTTAGCTATCCGTTTCTCCGCTCTCATCCCGACCCTGAGATCGCGCGCAGGCAGATGTCGAACGGCTCAGGCATGTTGGCTCTCGAAACTGGGTTCGAGGGCGCGCGCCGTATGATGGACCGTCTCACGCTGATCACCAGGGCAGTCAGCCTTGGCGATGCTGACAGTCTCATCTATCCTCCGGCAATCCTGACCCGCTCGCGCAAGTCAATCCGCAAGAACGCGCATTTGCCTGACGCAGTCGGCGACGACCTCATGCGCCTGTCGGTAGAGCTTGAAGACGCCGCCGATTTGATCACCGATCTCGAGCAGGCGCTGGAAGGGGTCTGATGGCCAACGCTTCACGCAATCTAACGACGGGAGCTTCAGCATGGCTTTCCTGAGCGGCCTTTGGCCTTCCCAATAACGCCAAGCGATAGTGACGGCACCGTCGATGTCCTGGCGCTTCGAAAGCTCATAGCGCGGCTTTGTGCAGCAAAGGTGGATTCCATCGGCCTGCTCGGCAGCACCGGCACTTACATGTATCTGTCACGCGAGGAACGCCGCCGGGCAATTTCCGAGGCGCTGGACGAGACGGTGGACGAGTCCCGCTCGTGGGCGTGGGCGCTTTGCGCACCGATGAAGCGGTAAAATATGCAAGTGATGCGAAGGCCCTCGGCGCAGCCGCGGGATTGCTTGCCGCTGTGTCATACAGTCCGCTCACTGAGGACGAAGTTTTCGAGCATTTTTCGACAGTGGCGCGCGAAAGTGGCCTTCCTATCGTGATCTACGACAATCCTGGAAACACGCATTTTCGCTTCACGCCAGCACTCATCGCGCGTCTGGGACAGTTGCCTGAGATCCTCGCTATGAAAAACTCAGCGGACCGGGGCGATGCTATCGAAGGCCAACTTGCGCACCAGAAAGAAATTTTGCCGAAAGGATTCTCGATCGGCTACAGCGGCGACTGGAACGCCACGGCGGCCCTGATTGCGGGCGCCGATACATGGTACAGCGTCCTCGGTGGCATCTTGCCCGAGCCCTGCCTGGGGATGGTCAGAGCGGCTCAGCACGGCGACCACACAGAAGTACACCGGATAGGCGCCACGCTGGCTCCCGTGTGGGAGCTTTTTAAAACGTTCTCGAGCCTTCGCATTGTCTACGCTATCGCCGAGCTCCTCGAAATCTGTTCCACCCAGCCCCCACGGCCAATCAAGCCGGTTTCCGCTGCCGCGAAGTACCAGGTCGCCGAAGTCCTGGCCCGTTTAGGATTAGGTGCCCAATCGTAAGCCCCGCGTTCGAGCGGTGTGCTGACCACCGACGGATTACAGTTCTCGACCCCTACCCATCGCGCTCACCGTGTGTGCCGAGGGAGCGCAGCACCTCCCGTCCCTCGGGATATGTGACCACATCCTTGCGCAGCGGCTTGCGAGGCAAGCTCTCACCGTCGCGCACAGCGCTGGCATGATATCAATCCGAGCGAGCTACTCCCCCTAGTCGTGTCAAATTTGAATCAAATTGTCCTGTGTAAATTGACCGTTGCGCGACACTGACCTCGTAGAGGGCTGACGCGGGCGGCTACTGAGAGGTTACATGAAGAGCGATTTTTCCGCCGCCCGGGTGCATTTAGATCGAGCGTATCACTATCTTGGTGGTGATGACCCGATGAGCCGGACGGGGCGCGAAGCCTTGGACGTTATAATTGAGGCGGTCGCCTTCGAAGAATTCAAACAACCCCGCCGACAGGCGAAGGTGCTACCATTTCCGGGTGTGTCGCTTCTAGACGATCGCCCTAGCTATTAACCTGGGGAGCAAATCTTCCCTGCCCCCAGGCTTAACCCGATGGGTAAATAGCTATGGAGGCCTGGGGGGCGCATCCACGATGCCGGGCAGGCAGCGAACTCCGCGGACTTTGGGCGCAACTGCAAATCTCAATGGACGTGGTTTTTTTCCGGATGCTGCTGCCGCTTGTGAGTGGGGCTGCGTAGACCCACGTTTGGTGTGATGGGTTGCTTTTGACCAAGACAAGTCAATTTGAGGGCCCAGCCGCAGCCAGATTCCTGAAATGAACATGGGTCGCAGGCGTGGAGCGCGGCCGCGGCAATCATCGGGTCGCACATCCCTGCGGAGCCTTGTTGCAAAAAGCGTGAGAAGTTCGCCGCCACCTCCAGTTCGGCACTAACTTCGGCAGCTGTTGGGTCTCCTTGGCTAGGCGGATCACGATACAAGGTTCAGGTGGGCACGTAAGCTAAAGCGCCATCTCCCTCCTTGAGCCGCCGGGTGACATGCGACCGATCATTCCAACGTCGTAGTTAGCCTCATCGCAAGACAACCCAGCGGCCTCGATGGTCTAGATCACAGCCTCCTCGAGGAACGGTTCGTTGCGCGAAATTCGCTCGTAGGAAAATGGCGACAGGTCCAGCGTCTGAAACCCGCCGTGGATGATCAGCTCCGACACTGCCCGGCCGACCGCGGGGGACTGCTGCAGGCCGTGGCCTGAGAAGCCATTGGCGAACATGAAATTCGTCACCTCAAGGTGGAAACCGACGATGCCGTTGTGGTCGAGCATGTTGTACTCGTAATGTCCGGTCCAACTGGTTTGCACTTTCAGAGCATCGAGGGCCGGAATGCGGTGCCACAGAGCCGGCCAGATATACTCGTCGAACTCATCGAAATGCATTTCGAAGTCGTCATAGCCGGCCGGGCCGTCGCCCTGTGGCGTGTTGAAGCGAGGAAAAGCTCGCCTTCCGGACGCGCGAATGTGCCGGAAAGATCGATGACAATGGGCATGCGGCCTGGGATCGCATTGGCGCTGGCGAAGACAAAGCTGTAGCGCTTATGAGGCGCTACGGGATCGAGAGGCCGGCCATAGCGGCCGACCTGCTGGGCCCGCGGGCCGGCAGCGTTGACCAAGGTTCCGCAGGTCACCGTTTCGCCCGTCGCCAGCCGGACCGACATGACTCGCCCGCAAACGACATCCAGTGCGGTCACGGCATTGTCGATATATTCGACGCCGCTGGCACAGCTTGCGCGGCGGAAGCCATTCAGCATCCCCATGGAATCGAACCAGCCCTCATCGCGAGCGCCCCACGAGCCGCCGCCAAGATCACTCACGTTCAGCCACGGAAACTGTTGCTTTAAAGCGCCGGGCTCGAGGAACACGGTGTGGGCACCGAGGCTGCGCTGCAAGTCGACCCGTTCGCGCGCCGCTTGCACGCCTTCTGGCGAGCAGCAGTAAAGATATCCGTGTTCCTTGAAGCCGAGATCGGGCGCCAGCCCAGGCGTGTAGAATGGCGCCATTCGTTCCTGGACCCCCGGATAATCTCGATGCCGAACTGGCTGATCTTCACGTTGATCGGATTGGAATATTGCTGGCGGATCGCACTGGTGGAAAGCGCCGTCGAAGAGAATTCATAGCTGCTGTCCCGTTCGATGACGAGGATCGCGGCGTCCTTACCCAGTGCCTGGCTCAGCCAATACGCCGTCGACGAGCCGACTACCGCGCCACCAACGATCACGATATCATAGGCATTGCGCGAAGGAGCTGTGTAAGGAGGGATTGCCACGACTGCTCTCCGTTTTAGAGGTTGAAGACGGCGATCAGGCCGTCCGGCCCGCGCCAGCGGGCCGACATCAGGATTCGTCCGAATAAGGCGCATGAAGCCGCGTGACGCTACGTCGGTGGCTATGCCTGCCCAGCGTTTCGTCTTCTTAAGCAGTGTGGCCGTCTACCTATCTGGGGTGGCGGTGGACTACCCTGACCTGGATCAGTTCGCGACCCGGCCTTGCCCGTCTACGCTTAGGGACGGTACTTTCTTCCACGGATGCCGAGTGACATGACAGGGCGCAGGACGAGAAATTCGGCCGCTCGGCTCCCGTCATTCGCTTCGATGATGCGGAGCAGGTCGTGCATCACGCCAAAGGCACGATTTACCGGGTGGCTATGAAACGTGTTCCGTCCTGTGGCGGAAGCTTTGGAATAAGGGAAGTGGCGATCAACACTGAGCAAATGTCTTCGAAGCAAGTCCGTTGGTGGTATGAAGCAGGCGGTGGTCGGGCGCGAGGGGTCCGCGATGCGTCGAGGTGATCTTAAAATGAAACCCCTGCGCCGGTCGAGGCGCCCTTCGGGAGTTCCAGGCGGCATTTCTGTTCAATAGCTGAGCCAAGTCTGCGGGCGTTGGAAGCTGTTAAATTTAGATCACCGGATGCATGCTCCACGCCACCCTGCTTGATCGCGCCATGATCACGCAGAGGGGACTTCCCATTCTATGCTTCGAGCGGGAGGAGGATTGAACCAGAATGGGTATCCGGCCGACGTTCGAGCTGGTCTAATCGCCGCGTAGAATCTTCGCCTCGAGCGCGGCCGCAACGAATGCCCGCCTTGCAGTTGGTGGATGAGCCTCACCACGCAACACGTGCAGGCAGGCATCCATCGCTGCATTCCGTTTCTTGGTCTGAGAACGAAGATCCCGCATCAAAATAGTTGCCGCGTCATTCACGTCAAGCACGATGCGTTCAGAGCTGTTACGGTTGACCTGAACGACGACTGGTCTCTCAAATCTGCTCAAGCCCATCGCCACGCTCCCCTCCACCCGGCAACGACAGGCCGCACTGTTTTCCTCAACCGAAATCCGCCTCAATCACCGCAGCTAATCTTCGGTCCCACGCGACTCCCTGCCTGGCCGTGAAGTCTCGAGAATGGTCGGTTCAGCTGAGAATAAAGTAGAGTGGGATAAAGCAAGCCTAATGCAGCGACACTATTGAGAAACAGGTATATGGTCATGTAGCCCCCGGCCGTTTTCATAAACCATTCAGCCATGCAAGTTCGCTAAAAGCAAGCGACCCCGGCGCGCGCACCTGCGTATACACGGCAATGTCATGTCGCCTCGTTCACAGCCGGGCGCGGCATGCTAGCCAGTGCCTACTGCACTCGTGATCTCGGACCGTGCCCATGCGTCGCGGACGCCCGATAACCACGGAAGTGCGGTGCGGCAGGACCTTGCGCATTGAGGCCGAGCGTGCACAACATTCTCGCGGCAGCGCGAATGTAGATTGGCCGGTTGAATTCGCCAAAGTACCTCATGCTCACTCTTCCTGCGCGTCATCAGCGGAAACTGAGCTCGAACAGAGGCAAGTCCGAGCGGCCGTCCATCCTGCAGGATGTGGTGACGGCCAGTCACCACAACATGATCATCAACGAGTTGGGATTCGGCGCTATCCGCGCGACATTGGACCAGACGGCCCCGGGCTGACATCAGTCGATCCTCAAGTGTCCCCGCACAGAATAGATCCGTCAGCCGCCACTAGGGCATTTCTATCGGACACGCTGAGTGTTGCTAACGTCCCGCCGACGCAACTTTCCGAGCAATCGTAGATCCGAGCGATCGGCGAACGACAACATAAATCCTGCGGCCCCCAACGCGGCCGACCGGATGCGCTGCGGCCTTGGGGAGCGGTTGCATCTAGCCGCATCCCCGAGCGCGAGGCGTCGTTCTCAGTGAACAGTTACGTTTTGAAAGCGCGCCGGCTCTAAATCCGGACTTCGTGCGCTTCTCACGAAGCTCAAGGGAATCGGCGCGCTAGGACGGCAGTTAACGGGAAAGAGCTGAGGCTTCAGAATGTCGGTTTCGTACAAAGCTGAGTTTGGTACGTTTCCCACTCTGACATACTTCTCGCGTCTTTTGTAATCACGCGGCGGGGGCTCGCCGTGCATCGATTCGCATTCCGCTGTCATTGTCGTAACAAGGCGCGTAGTGTCACAAGATCGTCTGCACGTTTTTACGGGCGCGGATGGCAAGGAGATTGGAATGCTCTTGCCCCAAGTGGGATTGAGCCATGACCAATCCGGTGAATGCTTCCTACAAAAACGAATTGCTGCGACGGCTTAACGCGGATGACCTCGCGCGTTTGGAGCCGCATTTTGAGCGATGTGCCCTTGATCTGCGAATGCCGTTGGAGACTGCCGGTTCAAGGATAGAGGCGGTTTACTTCCTCGAGGAAGGCATCGGCTCTGTTGTCGCGATGACTTCGGACGGCAAGGATGCCGAAGTTGGCCTCATTGGCTTAGAGGGTATGACTGGTCCCGCGCTGGTGATGGGTGCCGACTATGCCGCGCACGATTGTTACGTGCAATTGGCAGGCAATGCACTTCGCATCGGAGTTGAGCCATTCAAGGCGGCTCTGGTGGACAGCCCGACGTTACGTCCCTTCCTTTTGCGCTATGTCCACTATCTTCACATTCAAACCAGCTATACGGCCCTTATGAACGCACGAGCCAGCCTTGAAGAGCGTTTGGCGAGGTGGCTCCTGATGTGTGACGACCGGATCCACGACACATACATTGCCATCACCCACGAGTTTCTGTCTGTTATGCTCGGCGTGAGGCGGCCGGGAGTTACCGTCGGGCTCCAACTGCTCGAGGGGCGCGGCCTTATCCGTTCGCGACGAGGTGAAATCGTCATTCGAGACCGCCATGGCCTCGTTGCCCAAGCAGCTGGCACATATGGGCAACCGGAAGGCGAATATGTTCGGCTGATTGGGGAAATCGCCCGACGCTGACCATGGGGTCTGTCGGGGTCCGCAAGCTCGGTCCTCGCTAGCAGCTAACCAGAATCTTGCTTCGAGTGCGGTCAGATGGTGTAAGGGATTCCTGGCTTGGACGAGCGTGCGACGGTTTTGCAATTCCCAAGATGGCTTGCCATACAGGAGAGCAGCCTCCGTCATGCGGATTCCCAGTTCCATTTTTTGCCAGCGCACCTTGCGATTGGCAGCAGGAATCGGGACGCCGACCCCTAGGAGAAGGAGAAACCATGCCTTCCGTATCTACTCGACGGGCCAGCTCATTGGACGCAGAGACGGTCGCCCGTTTCATTCACGCGCTACTCGATGAACTCTCTGGCGGGAAAGCGCCCACGCCCGACTTCGTCAAACAAAGCGCGGCGACAGTGCTTGCCAACGCTGGCGCGGTCGCTGTGATCGCAAGTGAAGGTGGCGAGCCGGCCGGCATAATCGTACTGAATGAGTGCACGGCGATCTATGCAGGAGGCAAGTTCGGCCAGATTTCGGAGCTGTATGTTCGACCCGAGATGCGCTCCAAAGGGATTGCCCCTTGTCTGCTCGAGGTCGGCTTGCAGGAAGGCCGCGCTCGTGGTTGGAAGCGACTTGAGGTTGGAGCACCCGCGCAACCAAAATGGAAACGCACGCTCGATTTCTACTTACGGAACGGGTTCGAGGAAGTCGGCCCTCGGCTCCGCAGGACTATTTAGACAATCTGTCCCCAACCTACGCCGGCAGCGACAAAACCGCTTGCCGACTACCAGCACTGCGAGTGGGTTTGTTCCCGAATGGACTTCCTCGCGAAGCGCACCTGTGCGCAGGTGCGGTGATGCGGCGACAGCCGTAGTCGGCTGGCCGACAAAATGTAAGTCAAGCGGCAGCAACCCCTGCGTCCTGAATTTGAGCAAACCACAAGCGAGATACGCCTTCAATCCGAATGCCTCCTGGCCCAAGCAGTTCGCAAGTCTCGCTGCCTGATCAGCCTCCGCGCAGCGTGCAGGCGTTGCAACGGATTCTTCAAAGAAATTCACAGGCTCTTAGCACTCCAAAGCCGCTGGGAATGGTAGGCGAACATAAATTGTCGAAACTTGTCGCACTGCTGAGAATGCCAAATGGCGAAGTCAGCAGGAGTGTTCAACTGTTTCAATCGGCGGATGGGCAGATCACAATGGGCACGAACAATCCGCCGCTTTCGCCCGAGGACGTCGAACGCTTCGGGCCTAATCCCCTTACCCGCTTCCGCACCAATCTGGCGTCGGTTGAAGAGCGCATCACGCTTGCTTGCGCACGGGCCGGGCGCGACCGAGCCTCCGTGCGTTTGCTGCCGATCACCAAGACGGTGCCGACCCAAATCCTGCGATACGCCTTCGAGGTCGGCATCAGCACCTTCGGCGAAAACAAAATCCAGGAGGCAATGTCAAAGTGCGAGGCGCTTCACGATCTCGCCATCGACTGGAGCATCGTCGGACATCTGCAGACCAACAAGGCCAAATATCTGACCCGCTTCGCGCGTGAGTTTCATGCGCTCGACAGCCTCCAGCTCGCCGACCTTCTGAACACGCGGCTGGAGCGCGAAGATCGCTTCCTCGACGTCTATGTGCAGGTCAACACGTCTGGCGAGGACAGCAAGTTCGGCCTCCATCCGAACGCAGTGCTGCCCTTCGTGGAGAGGCTCGATCAGCTTCCCCGTCTCCGGCCATGCGGGTTAATGACACTTGCGCTGTTTTCCTCCGACATGGCCAAGGTGCGGCCTTGCTTCATTCTGCTGCGCCGGCTGCGGGACGAAGCCGTGAAGCACAACGCCGCGCTGACCGGGCTCTCCATGGGCATGACCGGAGACTTCGAGGAAGCCATCGAGGAAGGCGCCACTGTCGTGCGCGTCGGTCAGGCCATCTTCGGCAAGCGGCCGACGCCTGACGGCCACTACTGGCCGGGTTTCGCTCCCACCGACCAAGGAATTGAACCATGATTTTCGCAAACGGTCCGTCTGCTCTTCCGATAATTCCCGCCGGTCGTTCCGGCCGGCCAGATTTACGCGTTGAGAAAACTGGTCAGGCTCGACCACTAGCCTCTGCGCTCGTCGATGCGGCCGTGGCGGTGATCGATGCCGCCGGCGCCGGCGGCACCGGTTGGGCCGCGGTGGAGGGCGAGCGCGGCCGCGATCGCGCCGACGTGCAGTAGCGATGGCGTTCGCGGATTGGGGAATTCCGACCCTGGCCAGCGTCCAGGCAGCACGTCGGGCGCTGCCAACAGTGAAGCTGATCGCTTCGGGCGGCATTCGCAACGGTGTCGACGTGGCGAAGGCCATCCGTATGGGCGCCGGCACTGCCGGGCAGGCGGCCGGCGTGCTGCCCGCGGCGATCGTGTGTGCCGAGGCGGCTGTCGCGCATTTCGAGATCGGCGTCCGCCAATTGGCCGTCGCCTGCTTCTGCACCGGCTCGGCTGACCTTGCAGCGCTTAGTCAGGCGCGCTTGTTTTCCTTGGTATCTCCGGCCGGTTGGTGCCAGCTTCGCCTCACGTGCCGTGGTCGCCTTGCCTGAGAGCTTGATGAAACTTTTGCTCGTTCGCCTGCCCTATTTCGCCTTGACTATCTCCGGCTTACCCCTTAATCCTCCCGTTGTTAGCACTCACTCGTGGTGAGTGCTAACAACGGGTCCGGCAAAGCCGGGCTTTGCAGTTTGTCCGGCGTGGCCGGACGGTGTTTCTCACCGCTCTCATCGAGGAAAAAACATGGCACAGTCGAATTTCCGGCCGCTTCATGACCGCGTGGTCGTTCGCCGGGTCGAATCCGAATCCAAGACCGCCGGCGGGATCATCATCCCGGATACGGCAAAGGAAAAGCCGCAGGAAGGCGAGATCATCGCCGTCGGCTCCGGCGCTCGCGACGAAGCTGGCAAGCTGGTCCCGCTGGACGTCAAGGCCGGCGACCGCATCCTGTTCGGCAAGTGGTCGGGCACCGAAGTCAAGCTCAATGGCGAAGACCTTCTGATCATGAAGGAATCCGACATCATGGGCATCATCGGCTGATATCAGGCCTCACCGTCAACTGAATTTCGGGCTTACCCCAAGCCCCTGCCAGGAGCTAAAAAATGGCTGCCAAAGACGTAAAATTCTCCCGTGATGCCCGCGAGCGCATGCTGCGCGGTGTCAACATCCTCGCCGACGCGGTGAAGGTCACGCTCGGCCCCAAGGGCCGCAACGTCGTCATCGACAAGTCGTTCGGCGCCCCGCGCATCACCAAGGACGGCGTCACCGTCGCCAAGGAAATCGAGCTTGAAGACAAGTTCGAGAACATGGGCGCGCAGATGGTCCGCGAAGTCGCTTCGAAGACCAACGACATCGCCGGCGACGGCACCACGACCGCGACCGTTCTGGCGCAGTCGATCGTCCAGGAAGGCCACAAGGCGGTTGCCGCCGGCATGAACCCGATGGACCTGAAGCGCGGCATCGATCTGGCCGTGACCGAAGTCGTCGCGGCGCTCGGCAATGCTGCCAAGAAGATCAAGACCTCGGAGGAAGTCGCCCAGGTCGGCACGATTGCGGGTAATGGCGACGAGTCGGTCGGCAAGATGATCGCCGAAGCGATGCAGAAGGTCGGCAACGAAGGCGTCATCACGGTTGAAGAAGCCAAGACCGCCGAGACCGAGCTGGAAGTCGTCGAAGGCATGCAGTTCGACCGCGGCTACCTCTCGCCCTACTTTGTCACCAACGCCGACAAGATGGTTGCCGAACTCGAGGACGTCTACATCCTGCTCCACGAGAAGAAGCTCTCCAACCTGCAGGCGATGCTGCCGGTTCTCGAAGCCGTCGTGCAGACCTCCAAGCCGCTGCTCATCATCTCGGAAGACGTCGAAGGCGAGGCCCTGGCCACGCTCGTCGTCAACAAGCTGCGTGGCGGCCTGAAGATCGCCGCCGTCAAGGCTCCGGGCTTCGGCGATCGCCGCAAGGCCATGCTGGAAGACATCGCCATCCTCACCGGTGGCCAGGTCATCTCGGAAGACCTCGGCATCAAGCTCGAGAACGTCGGCCTCAACATGCTCGGCCGCGCCAAGAAGGTGTCGATCTCCAAGGAGAACACCACCATCGTCGACGGCGCCGGCAAGAAGGCCGAGATCCAGGGCCGCGTTGCCCAGATCAAGCAGCAGATCGAGGAGACCACTTCGGACTACGACAAGGAGAAGCTGCAGGAACGTCTGGCGAAGCTCGCCGGCGGCGTTGCCGTGATCCGCGTCGGCGGTGCGACGGAAGTCGAAGTCAAGGAAAAGAAGGACCGCGTCGATGACGCCCTCAACGCGACCCGCGCGGCCGTGGAAGAAGGCATCGTTGCTGGCGGTGGCGTGGCCCTGCTGCGCGCTTCGGCCAACATCAAGGCGGCCGGCGCCAATGCCGACCAGGCCGCCGGCATCAACATCGTGCGTCGTGCGCTGCAGGCTCCGGCCCGCCAGATCGCCTCGAACGCCGGTGCGGAAGCCTCGATCGTTGCCGGCAAGATCCTTGAGAACAAGGGCGCGACGTTCGGCTACAACGCCCAGACCGGCGACTATGGCGACATGATCGCCATGGGCATCGTCGACCCGGTCAAGGTCGTGCGCACGGCTCTCCAGGACGCGGCCTCGGTCGCCGGCCTGCTCGTCACCACCGAAGCCATGATCGCGGAGGCTCCGAAGAAGGAGTCGGCTGGCGGCGGCGGCATGCCTGGCGGCATGGGCGGCGGTGGCATGGGCGGCATGGGCGGCGGCATGGGCGGTATGGGTTTCTGAGGCCTGCGCCTCTCACCAATCCCCAAGGGCGGCAGCAATGCCGCCCTTGTCTTTGCGGCATCTGCGCGACTGGGCGAAACTATCGGCCCCATTTTCGGGTGTTGTAGGCGAATGTAAAGTTGTGCGAAGCCAGAAGGCCAGTTTTCGGCGGGGAAGCACGGCGGAAGGTTCTCCACCCTGCCTGAAACCCCTCAGTCTGAGCTCGATCCGGTCGGTGTGTGGCGCGGGACGGCATGCGCGCAGCGCCCCGTCCAGGCGGGTGTCGCAAAGGAATGGCGGCGCCAAGCTGCTGAGACGCGTGTGCCGCCTGGTTCGCGGATTCCGCATGTAGATATTGGTCAAACTCACCGCTAGCAAGGCTGCCCCGGCCTGCCTTTGTTCAGATGCAGCCGCCAGTGTGGTGGACAACCAAGCCGTTTCGCTGTCGGAAACGTCGCTGGGTTTGATCCGCTCCGCGCACTCGAAGTTCAAACGACGACGATGGCACCAAGGCCGGATCGACTGCCGCCTACATACCGCCGAAGTACGGCTTGCGCGCCGTGCTTTGCTGGACGTAATCGATCATCGTGATGAAATCGAAAACCGGCCTGCCGGTGGCCGCCTGTATCGCATGGGCATAGGGTGGCAGGTCGCTGCATTCAAGCAGGATCGAACGGACATCCGCGTTCTGCTCCACCAGAGCGCGCGCAACCTCCGTCACTTCCCGTTCGATAGCGGCGGAATCGAGCGTTCCACGCTCTTCGAGGATGGCCTCGCGAAACTCCGTGCGATCTTCCATTCCGGCAATGGCAAGCGGAACGGTGGAAGGCACTTTGCAGGCCTCGAAATGTCGCGGCGTCAGGCGCGAGGCATTCGCGGTGATGAGACCGACGCTGCCGCCGCACAGAGCGTGGATGAAAGGAATCTGCATCAGGCTGGACAAGAACACCGGGATTTCGACCGCAGCTTCGACATCCTCCTGAAAAAAAGCCATGAAACCACAGGCACCAGTAATCGCTTTAACACCCCGATCCCTAAGTTCCACTGCCGCCTCGATGCGTACGGATGACCTCCACGCCACGGCCTTATTGTGCGCAAGATGGGAGTTTGAATGAGACAGAACGATTTCCTCCAAATGAGACGTCCGAGGCCTCACGATGGAGTACGGGCTCGACGGGCGTCACCCCGCAGTTCAGCGCCGAGTGGCGTACCCGTGCCCACGATTCCACCGGTCACTCTTCGTGCGAAGGGACCCTTGTGTTCTTGCTTTGTTCTGATTATCCTTCCTTAACCCGCTCAGAATAACATTCTCCAATATTTTCGAAGTGGGGATTGAGTTTTGCTTGTAGAGAATCTTTCTATCGGCCGAGTCGTTATGCACGAGGTATTCCAGAGGAAAGACGGGCCCAATGTAGTGCCGCCATCCTACGGCAAGGAGCTCGAAATATTAGATGCCAAGGCTCTCAGTCATTTTGGGATGCGTATCACCGACGCGCTCTCCGCACAGTCCAAGAGCATAGAGATGCAGATAGTAAAGACCGATGACGCGAGCGTAGTTGGAACGGCTCGACGTCTTGTTCTCGCAACCGACACCGATTTTCCTAACATCTCCAATCACATGGCCGATGCCCTCGCTGACGCACAGAAATCACGAGGGATCCCCGGGGGAATGCTTCTAGTCTTCGATGGAAAAGTCGGTGGCGACGGAAAGCCCTTCGTAGGGGTAATTAAAGCGGAGATGCAGTCCGGCTTTCAACGCCGACTGGCTGCGGCAAAAGTCGTGACCGAATTCCTCGAGAACATCTTCCTGACGCCAGCCACGAGGCTTTACAAGCTTGCTATGTTCATCTCCGAAGATGTCGGCGTCACGGCGAGCACAAGTTGGCGATGCTTTGTATTCGACAGCAATATCACCGCCGCCCGCCGAGAGAACGCGGCCGTATATTTCTACGATGGCTTTCTTGGCTGCGCGTTTCCTGAGAGCGGGAAATACGAAACCGCCAAGTTCTTCGACCTCACGAAGGAATTCGTTCGAACATTGGTAAATGACCGAGATCTCCAAAGGGACCTGGGCGACGCGCTGTTCGCCTTCGTCAAGGTAGATCAGGCACCCACGTTCACCTCGCAACAGTTCGGCGATACGTATCTACCACCCGAATTGCGCGACCCGTTCAACAAGTTTCTCGAAGCCAAGAAATTCCCGATCAATAGAGCCGTGGTTCGGGACATCAGCGAGATGGGTGGTAGGCTGCGGCGCCGGAAGTACAAGTTCGGTCCAGACATTGAGTTCTCGGCGTCCCCGGACGCGATACGGAATGGCACCGTGACAATCGAGGATGTGCCGCCAGGCGATATCTCCGAAGGCGAGGCTGCAAGCTGGACCAGGATCACGGTCCGCAGGCCAGTCACCGAACAGTTATGACGACCGAGTTCGAGATCCTGCGGCGCTGGGAGGCGGAGCAGCAGTACTACGATGCGTGGGGCAGGTTCATCATCCACACGGTCATCGACGGGCTCTCAACCCAAGTGGAGGCGCCGGACTTGTTCTTGCGCCTTCCGGTTAAGCATAGGCTGAAGGAGAGCAAGTCACTTATCCAGAAGGCACTCTATCGCGGCAAGGGCTACGCAAGCCCGTATGACGACATCGAGGACAAGGTGGGCATCCGCTTCGTCGTGCTCACTTCCGACGAAATACCCATCGTCGAGAAGGCGATCACCGAATTCGGCGACAGATACTGGTTCTGGGAAAAGGCGCGGGACTTCGCTGAGGAGCGAGCCCGCAAGCCTTGGGAGTTTGGGTACCAGTCGGTCCACTACGTGGTTCGGGCAAAAGCGGGGATCGTCTTCGAGGGCGTCCCTATGCCGCTGGACATTCCGTGCGAGATCCAGGTCCGCACGCTGCTGCAGCATGCCTTCAGCGAAGTCACCCATGACACAATCTACAAGCCGAGCGTAAAATCGACGCCTGAGATGATGCGGGCTGCGGCAAAGGCGATGGCGCTGATCGAAGCGACCGACGACTACTTCCGCCAAGTCGGCAACCTCATCGACGCATCGGTCAAGAGCGTCAAGGCACTGATCGACGCCTTGTCCGTATACTACCGAGACAAGATCGGCGTGGACGCGACTGTCACCACTCTCGACGGTGAGCTGATCGACGCGTACCTCCCACTGGCCGGCGAGAGCTCAATCGAAGACATCCTCCTTTGGCTGAACACCAAGGATTTCATCATGGAGCGCATTAAGGGCCGGCGAGAGGACCAAACCGTATTCGCCTTGCCCTCGATCTTATTGCTCTACTTCGTGGTGGGCAATTTTCCGAGCATCGCCACCTCGCCCGGTTTACTGACCGATGAGGAACTCGGGCCGATATACTCAGACCTTGGCTTGGCCCTTCCGCAGTAGCCCACAAAGCAGG
Source organism: Mesorhizobium sp. ORM8.1 (assembly GCF_053005525.2). Taxonomy (NCBI): domain Bacteria; kingdom Pseudomonadati; phylum Pseudomonadota; class Alphaproteobacteria; order Hyphomicrobiales; family Phyllobacteriaceae; genus Mesorhizobium; species Mesorhizobium sp. ORM8.1. The sequence goes on from NZ_CM132600.1 coordinate 2,655,691, forward strand.
TTCAAAGGCGTCGGAGCTCAAATCGAAAAAGGGCTGGGCTTGATAAGTCGCGCATCCCCCGTGAGAGACGCTCCGCCCCAAGGAGTTTTCAAGAGAAGTTGGCCAAGCCTGACGTTGACGGGGGCCGCTATTTTGGTTCTCGAATCTGGCGGCGAATGACCCCGATGAGGTCGCCTGCAGAATGGCAAGTTATCGCAAATCCCAGCCGAAACCCGCCAGGCCGGCAACGGCCCCGAACGCGACGTCTGAGTAGGGGCTCATATGAAATTTATCTTCCTCGAATTGCGGGACAGATATGGGACATGCCTGCGCGTAGAAGAGTCAAGGCTGTGGACATTGGGAACGCCAGCGAATCGTTGAATCTCACCGGTCTCCTTGGTCCCGAAGGTGGCGAACGCCATGATGGTCCTGGGTGAGCAAGTCCGTCGGATATTTCAGGTGAACCTGGCCCAGCTTTACGAGCGCGTGATCCAGCCCGTAATGGATGGCCTGGTGCTCCATCCCGTCCTCGAACACGGCGAGGCAGAAAGAGATGAGCAACGGCGGCGCGTCATCGGGACCGTCGCCCGCCGCGACATCGCCGAGACGATCAGGTTCATTCCGCAAGCCGAGAATCCGAGCGATGAGGACCTGGATACCGGGACTACATGAATCCACCCGACGTGGATCCATGCAAAAGATTGACCGTGAGCGAAGAGGACCGGTCTAAACAGCCCAAGAGACAGCAGGCCTTCGACACACAGTCGCGAAGTCGGTGTGCTCGTGAGCAAGACCCTAAACCTGCCGGTTGGTCAAAGGAGACGATGTGAACGTAGTTGAGAGCTATAATCAGATTGGAGCAGATGCGCGATCATTGGCCCGAAGGAGCCCTTCGGTATGCAAATGGTCAAACGGCAGAAGCAAACTCAACACGAAAGCTGCCAGGACATAGAGGCCGCACCAGCGGATCGCCCCCTTCCGGTTCTACCGCACATTGAGGCGCGACAGGTCGTGCGAACGGTTCGCCGATCGCAATTGCGAGAAATCGTCCCGCTATCGGACACGACCATTTATGAAATGGAACAACGAGGCGAGTTCCCCCGACGGTTCAATCTGGCCCCCCGCTGCGTCGTTTGGGACCTGGGAGAAGTCGAAGCGTGGATTCAGGAACGGCGGAACGCGTCCTCAGCTGGTTCGATCGAACTGGCCCCGGGACCAGACGTGCGGTCGCGAAAGACGAGACCCGTCAAATCGGATCGAGGATGACGGCTGCCCCGGAAATCGGCTGCAGTGTGGGTGAGTGTTTGCTGCCAGCCGCCCACGCTTCAATCATGTCGGCCCATTCCTGCAGCATGTGGCGCCGCTGCGGTTCGTATTCAGCCTTGTTATAGACGCCGCGGGAGGAGCGACTGTCTTCGTGGGCGAGGCATTTTTCGATCCAGTCGCGATTGAATCCGATCTCGTTTAGGAGCGTGGAGCCTGTCCGCCGTAGATCATGCACCGTAAAGGGAGCAAGCGGCAGATCTTGTTTTTTTGCGCGGTCCACAATCGCCATAGTAATCCGATTGAAAGTCGCGCGCGACATGGGTTCGTCGGCGTCGTAGCGAGATGGAAGCACGTATCGAGAGTTAGCAGCGCAGGTCTTGAGCGCAATCATGATGTCGAGGGATTGGCGGGACAGGTAGACATTATGTGGCTTCTTCCGCTTCATTCGCTCTTTGGGAATGCTCCATATCGCGCTCTCGAAGTCGACCTCATCCCACGTCGCGTCCAGAAGCTCACTTTTCCGAACCATCGTGAGCAGGATCAGCTTTAGGCCCAGCCGAATGGTTGGCAAAGTCGGCACATTTTCCAACTCCTTCAGCATGATTCGAATTTCTGCGGGTGACAACGCCCGGTCTTTCGCCTCGAAGGTAGCTATCGAGGCCGGTCCTACCTCGTCCGCCGGATTGACGATCCTCTCGCCGTGCAGAATGGCATAACCGTAGACCTGCTTCACAATATCCCGGACATGAATGGCCGTTGCTGGTGCGCCCCGGTCCCTGACCTTTGCGCAGAGCGCCCTCAAGTCGTCCGACGTGATTTCTGTCAAGAGTCTTTTGTCCCAAATCGGCAAGATGTCTCGACCGAAGACGGCTTTGCGCATCGAGCGCGTGCTGTCCGCCATCTTCGCCTCTTTAAACCATACTCTGCCGGCATCACCGAACGTAGCCGTCGTAGACAGGCGCCGCTTGTCACGCTGCTTTTCCTGGGCAGGCGATTTTCCGGCTGCCACCATTTTTCGTGCGGCAAGACAGCGGTCACGCGCCTCTGCTAGCGAGATGCCTCCCTCACCATAGCGACCGAGCGTCACTGTCTCTCGCCGACCATTCACTCGGTAGTCGTATCGGAATGATATCTGCCCTGTGGGAGCCACGGTCGCGTACATACCGTCACGATCGGTGACTTTGTATATTTTATCTTTTGGTTTCAGCTTCTTAAGCGCGATGTCGGTGAGCATAGGAGGAGACGGGTGGGGCGCATCTAGGGTTGTTCAATGCCTAGTTTTACCGTCATTCGTTTTACCGTCAAGGCTCTGTGAGAGCCAATACAATTCAATGCTTTACCTCGAAAGACGCCAACATGCTTGAGTCCGGCGCAGTGACGGCATCAGTCTGTAGGGAAGATGGCGCGAAAAGGAATGCCGTCAGATCTACCGCCAAATGATTCCGCTTAGGGGCGATAGTCAGCGATAGACGTAGAGACCAAAGCAGATTAAATTCAAGCGCTTAATTGGGTTTCGGCGATAGTCACCGAATGCTGGCGAACGACCGAGCTTTATTCCCACTCGATTGTGCCGGGCGGCTTCGACGTCACGTCATAGACGACCCGGTTGATACCCTTCACCTCGTTGATGATGCGGGTGGCGGTGGCGGCGAGGAAATTCATGTCGTAGTGGTAGAAGTCGGCCGTCATGCCGTCGACGGACGTGACGGCGCGCAGCGCGCAGACGAATTCGTAGGTGCGGCCGTCACCCATCACGCCGACCGTCTGCACCGGCAGGAGCACGGCGAAGGCCTGCCAGATGGCATCGTAGAGGCCGGCCTTGCGGATTTCGTCGAGGTAGATGGCGTCGGCCTCGCGCAGGATTTCGAGCTTCTCGCGCGTGATGCCGCCAGGACAGCGGATGGCCAGGCCCGGACCCGGGAAGGGATGGCGGCCGATGAAGCTTTCGGGCAGGCCAAGCTCCTTGCCAAGCGCCCTCACCTCGTCCTTGAACAGTTCGCGCAGCGGCTCGACCAGCTTCATGTTCATGCGCGCGGGCAGGCCGCCGACATTGTGGTGCGACTTGATCGTCACCGACGGGCCGCCGGAGAAGGAGACGCTTTCGATGACGTCGGGATAGAGCGTGCCCTGGGCCAGGAAATCGGCGCCGCCGAGCTTCTTTGCCTCTTCCTCGAAGACCTCGATGAACAGGCGTCCGATGGTCTTGCGCTTCTTTTCCGGGTCGCTCTCGCCCTCCAGCGCCGAGATGAATTTGTCCGAAGCGTCGACCAGGATCAGCGGCAGATTGTAGTGCTGGCGGAACATCTCCACCACGCCTGCCGCCTCGTCCTTGCGCATCAGGCCGTGGTCGACGAGGATGCAGGTGAGCTGGTCGCCGACCGCCTCGTGGATCAGAAGCGCTGCGACCGAAGAATCGACGCCGCCCGACAGCGCGCAGATCACCTTGCCCTTGCCGACCTGTTGGCGGATCGTCTCGACCGCGTGCTCGCGATAGGCGCGCATCGTCCAATCGCCCTCGATGCCGGCGATGTTGTGGACGAAATTCCGGAGCAGTCTGGCGCCATCCGGCGTGTGCACCACTTCGGGGTGGAACATGATGCCGTACATCTTGCGCTCGACATTGCCGAAGATGGCGAAGGGCGAGCTTTCCGATTTGCCGAGCACCTTGAAGCCCGGCGGCAATTCGATGACGCGATCGCCATGGCTCATCCACACCTGGTGGCGCTGGCCCGGCGCCCACAGGCCTTCGAACAGCGGGCTTTCCTTCTCGATCTCGACGAAGGCGCGACCGAATTCGCGGTGGTTGGAGCTTTCGGCAATGCCGCCCATCTGCACGCACATGGCCATCTGGCCATAACAAATGCCAAGCACCGGCACGCCGGCGTCGAAGACGATCTGCGGCGCGCGCGGGCTGCCGATATCGCCGGTCGAGGCCGGACCGCCGGACAGGATCACGGCTTTTGGATTGATGCGCTTGAAGGCGGCTTCGGCCGATTGGAACGGCACGATCTCAGAGAAGACGCCGGCCTCGCGGATGCGGCGGGCGATGAGCTGCGTAAACTGGCTGCCGAAATCGATGATCAGGACAGTGTTGGGCGGGACGGCGTCGGGGCGATTGGCTGTCGTCATGGCGAGCCTTTAGAGAAAGAACCGATTCGGCGCAATGGGCGTAAGCTTGTGCCGTTCACTGAGCGCCAGGCTCTCGATCGATAGCCTCTGCGTGCCTAGGCTCGAGCGCTCGCAGGGCGTCCATCAGGGCCGCGAACCGCTGCTGGCCGAGACGGGCGATGTAACTCTGTTCGATCTGGAGCTTGACGCGATCGCCGTCTCGCAAGGCGTCCAGGCCCTTGCGCGTATAGCGGACCAGCTTGCCACGGCCGTCGCGGGGATCGGGCAAACGCTCCAGAACGCCGTCCATCTCCAACCCGTCGAGCAATTGCTGAACTGCCTGCTTGGAGATTGCAGAGCGTTCGATCAGTGACGCCTGGCGCGTGCCGCCGCGGGGGATGTGCCCGAGCAGCCCGGCGCGCGCTTCGCTGAACCAGGAGTGGCCAGCGGCCCGCATGGCGGCAGCGAACTCCGCCTGCCAGGCACGGCTCGCCTGCCATAGCCGCCAGCCGACATGATCGGGCAACGCCTCGGTATTTTCGTCAAGCTCCTTGACCAAATTCAAAACACCCTCTAAGTAGTCAAGTATCTTGACTACTTACCCACCTTACGTGGCGGCGCCGGTCGAGGCAATCGCCGACTTCACTCAGGAGAAAAACATGACGGCACTGCAAAAGGAAAATCTCGCGATCCTCATTCCGGGCGCGACCCATGTGTTGGAGCGAAACGGCAAGGAGGCTTACGTCTATTTCGAAAACGACGGTGCCGCGCACATGCTGCTCGATGATGGCGAAGCGCGCAGCGGGCGCTGGCGGATGCTCGATGATGGTTATGTCACGGACTGGGACACGGGTGTAACCGGGCGCTGGACCCTGGACCATGAGCCGGGGTCCGTCACCTACGTCAACCGCGACAACGCCGTTCGATTCAGGATGATCGGGGTGCTGTTCGGCAACGCTAAAAACCTGCCGCGTCAGCGGGTCTGAAGATCGATTGCGCCCGACGCAATCGACTGTTCCAGCAGTTGGACCGCCTGGGCCAGCTTCTCGTCGATGACGTGGAGATATTCCGTCCAGTCGTTGACGTGCCTGAGATCGGCCGCGCCGTCAGAAATGCCGCGCAGGCCGATCAGCGGCACGCCGAAGAGTTGGCAGGCGCGCAGGCACGCGAAGGTCTCCATATCGACCATGTCGGCATCGATTGTGTCATAGGCGGCACCGGTGACGATCGCGCCACCGGTCGAGAGCGCGGCGGTCTTGATGCCGGGGATGACGAAGGGCAGCGGCACCGTGACCGGCAGGTCCAGGAAAGGCGTCGCGCCCTTCTCGAAGCCGAGCGGCGAAGCGTCCATGTCGCGATAGCTCACCGAAACAGCTTGGTAGATCTCGGTTTGCTCCAGTCCGCGGCTGCCGGCCGAGCCGAGCGAGACGACCAGGTCTGGCAGCGAGCCTTCGGCCTTCAACGCGGCAAGCTCGGCGGCGAGCCGCACGGCGGCCTCCACCGGGCCAACGCCGGTCATCAGGGGGTCGAACAGCTTTTTCAGATGTGGGCCGTATTCAGCCTCCACCGCCATGACGAAGAGAACGTTTCTGCCCGCAATCTGCACGGCGCTTGCCATCGATCAGCCCTCGATCCCGTCGCGGCCGACCACGGTCATCATCGTGCCGGTCATGGTGGCGATCAGCTTGGCCTCGCCGTCGGCGGCGAAGGCGTAAGCCTGGCCATCGGCGACGATGATGGTGCGGCCGGGCTTGGTCACCGAGCCGCGGAACAGGAAACGCTCGCCCCTGCCGGGCGCCAGCAGATTGACCTTGAACTCGATGGTCAGCACGCCGGAATTCTCCGGCATCAGCGAGAAGGCCGCATAGCCGCAGGCGGAGTCCAGCGCGGTGGAAATCACGCCGGCATGCAGGAAGCCATGCTGCTGGGTCAGTGCCGCCGAATAAGGCATCTCGATCTCGATGATGCCGGGTGTCACCAGTGTCAGCTCGGCGCCGATGGTCGCCATCGCTTTCTGCCGGGCGAAGGAAGTCCTGACGCGTTCCTCGAAGTCGGGAGCGGGTACGATCTTGGCTGCTGCCATGGCCTTCGCCTTCTCGTTTTGCTGGCGAAGCTTATTGCAGAGCCGAGCGGGACAGGCAATCTCTTATGTTGCAGCGCAGCAAAGCCTGTTCAGCCACGCGCTCAGGCAGTCTTGCGCCAGGCATGGAAATAGAAACCATCCGTGCCGCTCAGCGCCGGCGACAGCGAGATGCCGCCGGTGTCGGCGATGCGAGCGGCCTTCCCGTGGCCGGGGAAGCGCTCGTTCCAGAGCCTCCGATGATCGATCGACGCAAAGCCTTCATGGCGTGCGCGGAAAGCCGCGACCTGTTCGCCGTTTTCGGCGTCGAAAACCGAACAGGTGATATAGACCAGCAACCCGCCCGGTTTGACGAAGGCCTGGGCAGTGTCGAGGATCGCCTGCTGCTCGGCCCGGCGGGCGTCGAGCTGCCGATCGGTCAGCCGCCATTTGGCATCCGGGCGGCGGCGCCAGGTGCCGCTGCCGGTGCAAGGCGCGTCGATCAGCACGATGTCCATGTGAGCGGTGAGCGGCGCAAGCTCCGCCAGCTTGCTGACGATCTGCACATTGCGGTTGTGCGAGCGACGGATGCGCTCGAAGATCGGCGCCAGCCGGACCTTTTCCGAGTCGTGGGCAAAGAGCTGGCCGCGGTTGTCCATCTCGGCCGACAGGGCCAGCGTCTTGCCGCCGGCGCCGGCGCAGTAATCCAGCACCTGCATGCCGGGCTCGGCGCCGGCAAGGGCGGCGGCAAGCTGCGAGCCTTCGTCCTGCACTTCGAACCAGCCCTTCTGGAAAGCCGGCTCGGCCTGGACGTTCGGATGCCGGCCGTCGCCGTCGATCGGTGGGATGCGGATGCCATGCGGCGCGATTGCCGCCGGCGCCGCACCGGTGCCCTGCAGCTCGGCCAGCACCTTTTCACGCCCGGCCAGCAAGGTGTTGGCCCTGAGATCCAGCGGCGGGCGATTGGCGAGTGCTGCCCCTTCCGCGACCCAGGCGCCGCCATAGGCTTTCTCAAGCAGAGGCACGCACCAGTCGGGAACATCGGCCCGCACGGCGTCCGGCGCATCGGCAGGCCGATGGCCGGCCGTCGCCTTCAGTTCCGCGGCACTGAGCAGCGGCGGCGCGAATTTGTCGCCATCGAGCGCGTCGTTGAGCGACTGCGCGGTCTGACCCCATTCGAGCAACAGCGCGCCGAAGCCGATGGCGCGCGGCGTGTCCGCGCCGAACAGCCAGCCGGCGGAACGCTTGCGGCGCAAGGCGTCATAGACGATGTTGCCGATCGCGGCGCGGTCGCCGCCGCCGGCAAAGCGGTGCGACAGGCCCCAGTCGCGCAAGGCGTCGGCCACCGGCCGATGCCGCCGGTCGATGTCTTCCAGAACCTCTATGGCCGCCGCCAGCCTTCCGCCCAATCGCATTCTTGTCTTCCGTCGTTCCGCATTGTTCCGGCCGCTCTTAAAGCTTTTCCAGCCAGGATTGAAACAGTTCTGTTGCGGCGCTCATGCGTCGCCCTCCGAGCCCGGCGAAACAGCCGATGCTGGAAACCGGACCGGCAACATGAATTGCCTGATCCGCAAGAAGGTTTGAGCAGTTTCAGCAATACATGATCGCCCCTAATGCAATCAACTGGCGCGCGCAAGCAAGCCGCCTGGCTTAACCACCGTGCTTTTCAAGATTCACCGGTAGGAATACTCTTTCGCCGGTGATTCGCGACGCGAGCAACGCGGTTCAGGCGGGTCCTATGAGGAGAGGGCAATGAAGACTTATCTGGCAGAAGTTCTCGGCACGTTCTTGTTGGTGTTCATCGGCACGGCCTCCGTGGTCACGGGCGGCTTCGGCGGCGCGCTGCCGCTTGGCCAGGAAGGCATCGGCCTGGCGTTCGGCATCGGCCTGATCGCGGCGGCCTATGCGATCGGCCCGATCTCGGGCGCGCATCTCAACCCGGCAGTGACGCTGGGCGTGTTCCTGGCGGGGCGGATGCCGGCCAAGGATGTCATCCCCTACTGGATCGCGCAGATCATCGGCGCCATCATCGCCTCGCTGGCGCTGTGGATCATCGTTTCCGGCCAGGCCGGCGGCCACACCGGCGGCTTCGGCGCCAATGGCTGGGACGAGGCCAAATGGGGCATGAGCTCGGCCTTCCTGTGGGAGCTGATCGGCACCTTCACCTTCGTCACCGTGATCCTCGGCGTCACCAACGCCAAGCATACCACCGCTTTTGCCGGGCTGGTGATCGGCCTGACGCTGGCGGGCATCCACTTCGCCATGATCCCGGTGACCGGCACCTCGGTCAATCCGGCGCGCTCGATCGGCCCGGCGCTGTTCACCGGGGGTGCTGCGCTCAGCCAGCTCTGGCTGTTCATCGTTGCGCCGCTGATCGGCGGCGCCATTGCCGGCGTCGTCGCCAAGGCGGGCGTCTTCGAGAAAAACTGAACGGCCTCCAAGGCCGAACGAAAAAGGCGCGGGCAGGACCCCGCGCCTTTTTCCTGGGAGGATACGACCTACTTCGCGGCGATCTCGAAGCGGTCGGCGTTCATCACCTTGGTCCATGCCTTGACGAAATCCTTGACGAACTTCGCCTTGGCGTCACCCGAACCGTAGACCTCGGACAACGCGCGCAGCTGTGCGTGCGAGCCGAAGATCAGGTCGGCGCGCGTGCCGGTCCACTTCACCTGCTTGGTCTTGCGGTCGCGCGCTTCGTAGACCTCGTCCGAACCCGGGGTCGAGCCGGCCGCCGGATCCCAGACAGTCGCCATCGAGAGCAGGTTGACGAAGAAGTCGTTGGTCAGCGTGCCAGGCTTGTCGGTGAACACACCACGCTTGGAGCCTCCAACATTGGCGCCGAGCACGCGCAGGCCGCCGACCAGCACCGTCATCTCCGGCGCCGTCAGGCCAAGCAGTTGCGCTCGATCGACGAGCATCGCCTCAACCGACATCGGCGGCTTGCCTCTGACATAGTTGCGGAAGCCGTCGACCTTCGGCTCGAGCGCGGCGAAGGAGTGGACATCCGTCTGCTCTTGAGAAGCATCCATGCGGCCCGGCGTGAACGGCACATTCACCGGTTCACCGCCATCCTTGGCGGCCTTCTCGACAGCGGCGGCGCCGCCAAGCACGATGAGGTCGGCGAGCGAGACCTTCTTGTTGCCGGCCTGCGCCGCGTTGAACTCGGTCTGGATGGCTTCAAGCTTGGCCAGCACCTTCGAAAGTTGGGCCGGCTGGTTGACCTCCCAGTCCTTCTGCGGCTCAAGGCGAATGCGGCCGCCATTGGCGCCGCCGCGCTTGTCGGAGTTGCGGAAGGTCGAGGCTGAAGCCCAAGCGGTCGAGACCAGCTCGGAGACCGAGAGGCCGGACGCCAGGATCTTCGCCTTCAGCGAAGCGATGTCAGCCTCGCCGACCAGTTCATGGTCGATGGCCGGGATTGATCCTGCCAGATCAGCTCTTCCTTCGGCACGAGCGGCCCGAGATAGCGCGCGACAGGACCCATGTCGCGATGGGTGAGCTTGAACCAGGCGCGAGCGAAGGCGTCGGCAAACTGGTCCGGATGCTCATGGAAGCGGCGCGAGATCTTCTCATAGGCCGGGTCGACGCGCAGCGCGAGGTCGGTGGTGAGCATCGCCGGCGCGCGGCTCTTCGACGGATCGTGCGCGTCCGGGACCGTGCCGGCGCCGGCGCCGCCTTTCGGCGTCCACTGATGGGCGCCGGCCGGGCTCTTCGTCAGCTCCCATTCGTAGTTGAACAGGTTGTCGAAGAAATTGTTGCTCCACTTGGTCGGCGTCGTCGTCCATGTCACCTCGAGGCCCGAAGTGATGGCGTCGCCGGCAACGCCGGAGGCGTGCTTGCTCGACCAGCCGAGGCCCTGCGCCTCGATGCCGGCGCCTTCCGGCTCCGCGCCAACCAGCGACGCATCGCCGGCGCCGTGCGTCTTGCCGAAGGTGTGGCCGCCGGCGATCAGCGCCACGGTTTCCTCGTCATTCATGGCCATGCGGCCGAAGGTTTCCCTGATATCACGGGCCGAGGCCAGCGGATCGGGCTTGCCGTTCGGGCCTTCCGGGTTGACGTAGATCAGGCCCATCTGGACAGCGCCGAGATGGCCGCTGAGCTCGCGATCGCCGGAATAGCGCTTGTCGTCAAGCCACTTGGTTTCCGAACCCCAGTCCACATCTTGTTCGGGTTCCCAGACGTCGGCGCGGCCGCCGGCGAAGCCGAAGGTCTTGAAGCCCATCGATTCCAGCGCGACATTGCCGGTAAGGATCAACAGGTCGGCCCAGGAGATCTTGCGGCCGTATTTCTGCTTGACCGGCCACAACAGCCGGCGCGCCTTGTCGAGATTGGCGTTGTCCGGCCAGCTGTTCAGCGGCGCGAACCGCTGCTGGCCCGCACCCGCGCCGCCGCGGCCGTCGCCGATGCGGTAGGTGCCGGCGCTATGCCAGGCCATGCGGATGAAGAGCGGGCCGTAATGGCCGAAATCGGCCGGCCACCAGTCCTGCGAATCCGTCATGACCTTGTGCAAATCCTTGATCACCGCATCGAGGTCGAGGCTGGCGAATTCCTTGGCGTAGTCGAAATCCTCGCCCATCGGGTCCGAGAGGTTCGACTGCTGGTGTAGAACGGCAAGGTCGAGCTGGTTCGGCCACCAGTCACGATTGGTCCTCGCCGTGGATCCATGCGCCACGGGGCACTTGCCCGCGCTGTTGTCGTCGGTTTTCGCGTCCATCTTCGTCTCCGATTTTTTGCCGAGGTTTTGCCGAGCTGTCGGGGCTGAAAGCGCCCCGCGCCGATCTGGAATGATTCCAGACTAAGGCGGCCGGACGATAAAGACAAATTGCCTTTCCTGTTTGTTTTGATAACCTTTGCTTATGATTGGCCTCACTGTCCGACAGATGCAATATTTCGACGCGCTGGCGCAGACGCTGCATTTCGGCCGCGCCGCCAAGCTCGCCGGCGTCAGTCAGCCGGCGCTCTCCGCGCAGATCGCGGAAATGGAGGCGCGGCTGAGCTGCCTGTTGTTCGAGCGCGGCGGCAAGACGGTGCGCATGACCGACGAGGCGCTTGCCTTGCGGCCGCGCATCGAACGCATCCTGGCCGACATACGTGACGTCGAGACGACGGCGCGGCGGGGCCGCCCTTCCATGGAAGGCCGTTTCCGCCTGGGCATCATTCCGACGGTCGCGCCCTATTTGTTGCCGCATGTGCTGCCGGAACTGAAGAAGCAGTATCCGGTGCTGCAGCTCGAATTGCGCGAGGCGGTGACCGCATCGCTGGTCGAGGACGCGGTTTCAGGCCGGCTCGACGCCTTCATCGCCGCGCTGCCGCTCGATCATCCGGGTCTCGTCACCGAAGATCTGTTCCCCGACCGCTTCTTCCTCGCCGTGCCGACCGGCGACCCGGCCTTCGCTTCACCGCCGGTGCCGCCGGAAAGCCCGGCGCTGGAACGGCTGATGCTGCTGGAGGAAGGGCACTGCCTGCGCGAGCAGGCGCTGGCCGTCTGCGGCAATGTCCGGCCGGTGGCGATGGCAAGCTATGGCGCGACCAGCCTCACCACGCTGCTGCAGATGGTGGCGCATGGGCTCGGCGTCACGCTGGTGCCGGAAATGGCGGCAAGCGCTGCCGGCGTCATGCCGGACTTGCGAATCGTGCCCTTCCAGGATCCGATGCCGCAGCGCATGATCTGCCTGGCATGGCGCCGCAACAGGGCTCGCCAGGACGAGTGCGTGGAGCTGGCGCGGATTATCCGCGGGCTGGACCAGGCCGTGCTGGCGGCTTGAGAGGCCGTGGCAGACCATCTCTGAAGTACCTGCCATTTGCGCTCGTCCGTTCCGGCCTGTGGCCGTGTAAGGCAGCGACTTTCTCCAATTGCCGTCAACAATGGCATGGATTTCCTGCCATATCGTCTCTGCCCGATCTATGTATCGGGTGAGATCGATGCAGGTGAAGATGGACAACGACATCATATTGAAGGCGCTGGCGCATCCGTTTCGGCGCGATGTGCTGGCGTGGCTGAAGGAGCCTGAACAGCACTTCGCCGAACAGGCGCATCCGCTCGAGATGGGTGTCTGCGCCAGCCAGTTCGACAATCGCGGCCTGGCGCAGTCGAGCGTCTCGGCGCATCTGGCGACGCTGGCGTCGGCCGACCTCGTCACCACCCGACGGGTCGGTCAATGGGTATTCTACAAGCGCAACGAAGAAACCATCGCCGCCTTTCAGGCCGCCCTGTCCGATCTCTGACAATCCTTCCCCGCCCCCAAGAATGCATGAAAGGCATTTCTCATGACTACCCTGTTTGATCCTCTGCGCGCTGGCGACCTGACGCTGGCGAACCGCATCGTCATGGCGCCGCTGACGCGCAATCGCTCACCCAATGCGGTGCCCGGCGACCTCGCGGTCACCTATTACAGCCAGCGCGCCACGGCTGGATTGATCGTGACGGAAGCCACCGCCATCAGCCATCAGGGCCAAGGCTATGCTGATGTGCCCGGTCTTTATGGCGCGGAACAGCTTGCCGGCTGGAAACGTGTCACCGACGCCGTGCATGCGCGCGGCGGCAAGATCGTGGTCCAGCTCTGGCATGTCGGTCGCATCTCGCACAACACGCTGCAGCCCGGCGGCGGCAAGCCGGTGGCGCCATCGGCGATCAAGGCAAAATCCAAGACCTATCTGGTCAAGCCGGATGGCGCCGGCGAGTTCGTCGAAACTTCCGAGCCGCGCGCGCTCGATGCGACCGAACTGCCCGGCATCGTCGATGATTTCCGCCGCGCCGCCAAGGCGGCGATCGAGGAAGCAGGCTTCGACGGCGTCGAGATCCATGGCGCCAACGGCTACCTCATCGACCAGTTCCTGCGCTCGGGCACCAACCATCGCAACGACAATTATGGCGGTTCCATCGAGAACCGGACGCGCCTGCTGTTCGAGGTGGTCGACGCGGTCACCGGTGCGATCGGCGCCGGCAAGACCGGGATCAGGCTGTCGCCGGTGACGCCCGCCAACGACACTTCGGATGCCGACCCGCAGCCGCTGTTCAACCATGTGGTCGCCGGCCTGGGCGGCCGCGGCCTGGCCTATGTCCATATCGTCGAAGGAGCGACCGGCGGCGCGCGCGACTTCAGCCAAGGCGACAGGCCGTTCGACTACGCGGAGCTCAAGGCCGCCTATCGCAAGACCGGTGGAAGCGGGGCATGGCTGGTGAACAATGGCTATGACAAGCAGTTGGCCGAGAAGGCCGTGGCCGACGGCTACGCCGATCTTGTCGCCTTCGGCAAGCTGTTCATCGCCAATCCCGACCTTGTCAGCCGGTTGAAGCAGAATGTCGAACTGAACGTCCCGGACAAGGCGACGTTCTATGGTGGCAACGCCAGGGGCTACACGGATTATTCGACGGCAGCCTGAGATTCCTCGAGCGGTTCGTCCATGAAACGACGAGCCGCTCGGCAGGGCGGGCACGGCGGGAAAACGGTTCCTCCAGCTAGGACACGGCCCAGGATTGAACACCATTTCGGGCATCGAATATCTCGATTGCCTTGCGAACAGCTCCACAGAATTTTTCCAGAAGTTCCGGCTCGCTCCCGAGTCGACGGCGCAGCGAGAAGGGTATTTCCAGTTGTGCGCCCCTCCCCGTCAGTCCTCGGTTGACGATGTTCGTATCCTGGATACCGGGAAACGGATGGTTATCATTTTGTGTCTTGAAGCCGGCCTGCCGCAGATGCTCGACTATCTCTGAAACCAACGCCTCGTCCTTGCCCCCCATGTAGACTGTCGAGGGATCTTCCCGATCCTGGCGACCGTGGATAGCGACGACCGTGGACTTTGTCCGCAACAGTTCGAGCGCGGATTCCTCGTCGAAGTTCCTGGATGTTATGTGAAGCTCTCGATTGGCATCCGGCATGAGGCCTTCGAAGCAATACATATCGAGATCGCGCCCTGCTATCGTCTCGGTGATCATGGATGTGCGGGGTTCGATTTTCCCGCCATGGGGGGCCATAACGATCGCATTGCCGGTTCGGGCGCCGCGCCGGATGACGATGCGAAAGTCTACGTTTTCGGTTTTGGCGGCTTTCAGCGCCGCGAAATTTGGAAACTCGTTATCCATTCGCCCGTCCAAACAAGCATGGTTGGCAGTTCGCGCCTTGGGCGCGTTTTCAAAGACTGACTATTTCGGGTCAATCCAGTTTCACGCCGTCTTTTGCGCCACCAGCCCGAGTTCCTCGACCATCGCATCACGCATCAGGAACTTCTGCGGCTTGCCGGTTACCGTCATCGGCAATTCGGTACGGAAGCGGATGTAGCGTGGGATCTTGTAGTGGGCGATCTGGTCGGCGCAGAAAGCCTTGATCTCCTGCTCGGTGGCGATCTGGCCGGGCTTCAACACGATCCAGGCGCAAAGCTCCTCGCCATATTTGGCGTCGGGAATGCCGAAGACCTGGACTTCCTTGATCTTGGGGTGGCGGTAGAGGAATTCCTCGACCTCGCGCGGATAGACGTTCTCGCCGCCGCGAATGACCATGTCCTTCACCCGGCCAACGATGTTGCAATAGCCCTCGGGGTCGATAGTGGCGAGGTCGCCGGTGTGCATCCAGCCGTCGGCATCGATCGCCTCGCGCGTCTTTTCCGCGTCGTCCCAATAACCCTTCATCACCGAGTAGCCGCGTGTGCAGAGCTCGCCCGGCGCGCCGACCGCCACGGTCGAGCCGTCGGCGCCGACGGCCTTGACCTCGACATGCGGATGGATGCGGCCAACGGTTGAGACGCGCTTTTCCAGCGGGTCGTCCACGCTGCTCTGGAAAGAGACCGGGCTGGTCTCGGTCATGCCGTAGGCGATGGTCACCTCGGACATATGCATCAGCGACACCACCTTCTTCATCACCTCGATCGGGCAAGGCGAGCCGGCCATGATGCCGGTGCGCAGGCTGGAAAGATCGAAGCTGGCGAAGTCGGCATGGTCGAGCATGGCGACGAACATCGTCGGCACGCCGTAGAGCCCTGTGCAGCGCTCCTGTGCCACGGCCTTGAGCGTCGCGCCGGCATCGAAACCCTCGCCCGGGAAGACCATGGTCGCGCCCTTGGAAACGCAGCCCATCGTGCCCATCGACATGCCGAAGCAGTGATAGAGCGGCACCGGGATGCAGAGCCGGTCGTCGACGGTCAGCTTGATCGCCGAGGTGACGAAATTGCCGTTGTTGACGATGTTCAAATGCGTCAGCGTCGCGCCCTTCGGCGCGCCGGTGGTGCCCGACGTGAACTGGATGTTGATCGCCTCATTCGGCTTCAGGCTCTCCGAGATGCGGTCGAGGCTGTCATGCTCGTCGCGCCCGGCCATGGCCAGCACGTCGCCGAAATTGAACATGCCGGGCGAGTTGTCGTCGCCCATGCGGATGACGATTTCGAGCGAGGGCAGCTTTTTTGCCTTCAGCTTGCCGGGCTCCGCGGTGGCGAGTTCCGGCGCCAGCGTCTCTATCATGCCGAGATAGTCGGAGGTCTTGAACAGCGCGGCGGTGACCAGCGCCCGGCAAGCGACCTTGTTCAGCGCATATTCGAGCTCGGTCAGCCGGTAGGCCGGGTTGATGTTGACCAGGATCAGGCCGATGCGCGCAGTGGCGAATTGGGTCACCAGCCATTCCCAGCGGTTGGGCGACCAGATGCCGACGCGGTCGCCCTTTTCCAGGCCGAGCGCCAGGAAGCCGGCGGCCAAAGCGTCGACCGTGTCCGACAGCTCGCCCCAGGTGAAGCGCTTGTCCTGGCCGACGAAAACGGCGGCGTCTTGCGTGGCGTATTTGCTTGCGGTGTCGGAGAACAGCTGCGGGATGGTCTTATCGAGCAGCGGCACCGAGCGGTCGCCCGAGACATGCGCCGTGCCGTCCACCGGGGCAATGAAGGTGCCACGCGATTTGCGCCCCCGCAGATTGGTGGCGTTCTGGAGTTCGTCGAGTTTGATCGCCATCGCCGTCTCCTCCTCGGGATAGGCCAACCTATCAGCCTGCCGGGGTAGAGGAAACCCGCCGTTGGTATGGGTGGTTCCCGGTCCTCAGGAAGGAGGGAGGGCACCCATCTTCGCGGCGATGTCGCGAAGCACGGCTTCATCCGCCGGCGCACGATCTTTTCTGGACGCCACGAGGCAGGCCTGCGAGTTCAGGATCGTGCCGTCGCCGAGCACCTTGAGATGGTTGGCGCGCAGCGTCGAGCCGGTGGTGGTGATGTCGACGATGACGTCGGCCAGCCCCGCTGCCGGCGCGCCCTCGGTGGCGCCGAGGCTTTCGACGATGCGGTAGACCTGGATGCCGTGCTTCAGCGAGAAGAACTGCTGCGTCAGCCGCCAGTATTTGGTGGCAATGCGCAAGCGCCGGCCATGGCGCTGGCGGAAATCAGCGGCGACATCGTCGAGATCGGCCATACTCTCGACATCGAGCCATATGTCGGGCACCGCGACCACGACATCGGCATGGCCGAAGCCAAGACGGGCGACAATTTCGGCACTCGCTTCCCAGTCGGCGAGGTTCTCGCGCACCAGGTCCTCGCCGGTGATGCCGAGGTCGACAGCCCCTTGACCGATCTCGCCGGCTATCTCGGACGCCGACAGGAAGGCCACTTCGACATTGTCGAGGCCATCGATGCGGGCGCGGTATTTGCGGTCGTCCTCCGGCAAAGCGACGGCGAGGCCGGACTTGGCCAGCACTTCCAGCGACTGTTCCTTGAGACGGCCTTTCGACGGGATCGCCAGCGTGATCATCTGGCGTTCTCCCGCAAAGCCTCGATGCGGTCGAGCCAGACCGAGAAGCCCACGCCGGGAATCGGCTTCTTGGCGCCGAGCAGCGTCAGCAGCCGGTCGTAGCGGCCGCCGCCGGCGAGCGCGCGGTCGCCACCTTCCGCCGCGATCTCGAAGACCAGACCGGTGTAATAATCGAGCGGCCGGCCGAAGGCGGCGTCGTAGCGGATGCTTGCCGCCGGCAGGCCATGGGCTTCGATCGCCTTGGCGCGGGTGGCGAAATTCTCCAGGGCCGGGCCTAGCGACAGGCCGGCGCCGACGGCGAAGTTTTCGAGCTCGGCGGTCGCTTCACCCAGCGTGACGTCGATCTCGAGAAAGCCTTTCAACGCCGAGAAGGCTTCGTTCGACAGCCTGACGCTCCGCAGTTCCGCCTTCTCGATCAGCCGCCTGGCGATGTCGGCCGGCGCGCGCCCGGACGAGGCGGAAAGGCCAGCCTGTTCCATACCGTCGGCGATATGCGCGGCAAGAGCCTCCGCATCGCCGTCGAGCACCAGCATGGCGACCGGCCCGGCAAGCTGGCTGTTGCGCGGCGGGTTGGCGAGATCGGCCAGGGCGGCCTCCAGCATCGGCGCCGAGCCGAAGGCACGCGCCAGCCGCATGCGCCAGCCGCGCGGCAGGCCAAGGGCTGCCAGCACCGCTTCGAACAGTGTCTGGTCGCCGAGCGTGATCGCCAGCTTCTGCCCTGGCAGCACCAGCGACAGCAGCGCATGCGCGTCGGCGAGCGAGCGGGCATCGGCGGCTGCTATGTCGCGATCACCGAGATCCTCGATGCCGGCCTGGAAGAACTCGTTGCCGCCCTCGCGGCGCTGGCGAAAGACCTCGCCGAGATAAGAGTAGCGACGCGGTGTGCCGGCCTGGCTGGATATGTGGTCAAGGCAGACCGGAATGGTGAATTCCGGGCGCAGGCACAGCGTCTTGCCGGTCTCGCTCTCGGTCAGGAAGACGCGGCGGCGCAAGTCTTCGCCAGCCATGTCGAGGAACGGATCGGCCGGCTGCAGCACGGCGACTTCGACCGCATGGGTGTCGCGAGTGGCGAAGAGGTCGGTGATGGCGGTGGCGATGGCGGGGCGGAAGGTCATCGATAGGCTTGGCGCGAGGCCCCCCTCTCTGTCCTGCCGGACATCTCCCCCTCAAGGGGGAGATCAGCAGTTCAAAGCGCAGCGCCTTCCTTCGGCGCTGGAGATTGGCGAAAGCATAGGCGACATCCAATCTCCACCCTTGAGGGGGAGATGGCCGGCAGGCCAGAGAGGGGGCTCAAGCGCCACCTTTCGCGCGATCGGCCGCCTGCGCCGCCAGGATTTTCCTCACCTCGGCGACCAGCTCGCTTTCCGCCACCGTCACCTGCGCCGGCCTTGCGGCGCGCCATTCGGCATTGTCGATGATCTCGGCGGACATGCGCGCGCCTTCGATCAAATCCTTGATCTGCAACTCGCCTTTGGCGCGCTCGTCGCCGCCCTGGATGATGGCGACCGGGCTGCCGCGGCGGTCGGCGTATTTCAGCTGCGCCTTCATGCCGGCGCCACCGAGATACATTTCGGAGCGGATGCCGGCGGCGCGCAGATCGGCGACCATCTTCTGGTAGCGGCCGAGGCTCTCCGTGTCCTTGTCCATGACGAGAACGACGACCGGGGCGATAACATCGGAGATGTCGAGCTTGCCGAGATTCTTCAGCGCCGTCATCAGACGGGACACGCCGATGGAGAAGCCGGTCGCCGGCACCGGCTCGCCGCGGAAGCGCGAGACCAGCCCGTCATAGCGACCACCGCCGCCGACCGAGCCGAAGCGTACGATCTGGCCGTCCTCATTGGGGATTTCCGCCAGCAGCTCGGCTTCGAAGACCGGGCCGGTGTAGTATTCGAGGCCGCGCACGACGGAGGGACTGATCCTCACTCGTTTGGTTCCATATCCGGAAGCCGTTAGCAGTGCAGCTATTTGTCTGAGTTCTTCCAGTCCCTGTCTTCCAATTTCCGTTTCCCCTAGGATCTCTTCCCAATCATCAATGAGAAGGGAGTTGAGGACCCTGAACCCCTCACCCATGTTGGGAGAGACGTCATCGTCGTCAAGGACCACCCCTTCGTAGTGCACCGTCTGAATCGAATGAACTTTCTCCGGCCCAAAGACATCGAGGAGCTTTGATGTCTGCGCCTCATTGAGTCCGGCGCCTTTAGTGAAATCACCGCTCTCGTCTTTGCGACCCTCACCCAAGAGCAGGCGAACCCCTTCTGGCCCGAGCTTGTCCAGCTTGTCGATGGCGCGCAACACCGTCAGCCGGCGTCCTGCATTCTCCTCGCCGCCAAGGCCGATCGCCTCCAGCACGCCGTCGAGCACCTTGCGGTTGTTGACGCGGATGATGTAGTCGCCGCGCCTGATGCCGAGCGCTTCCATCACGTCGGCCATCATCATCGCCATTTCGGCGTCGGCGGCGACGCCGGGCGTGCCGATGGTGTCGGCGTCGAACTGCATGAACTGGCGGAAGCGGCCGGGGCCAGGCTTCTCGTTGCGGAACACCCAGCCGGAACGATAGCTGCGATAGGGCTTCGGCAGCTTTTCAAAATTCTCGGCGACAAAGCGGGCCGTCGGCGCGGTCAGGTCGTAGCGCAACGACAGCCACTGATCGTCATCGTCTTGGAACGAGAAGACGCCTTCGTTCGGCCGATCCTGGTCGGGCAGGAACTTGCCCAGGGCATCGGTGTATTCGATCATCGGCTGATCGACCGGCTCGAAGCCGTAAAGCTCATAGACCGAGCGGATGGTCGCCATCATCTTCTCGACGGCGCGGATGTCTTCGGCGCTGCGGTCGGCAAAACCGCGCGGCAGCCGCGCTTTCGTCTTTTCGGATTTGTCGGCCATGGGATGATCTTTTCTGGTAATGGGCGCGCGTTTCCTAAACGATGCGGGTTAGGGCGGCAAGGGCGAGCACTTTCCCTTCTCCCCTTGCGGGAGAAGGTGGATCGGTGCGCCAGCGCCGAGACGGATGAGGGGTGTTCCAGCGGAGTGAGGCGTTGGCGTTCCTGGAACACCCTCATCCGGCCGCTTCGCGGCCACCTTCTCCCACAAGGGGAGAAGGAAGAGCGCCTGCGCGTTCGAAACAAACCGCGCTGAAAACGAAACAATTCCGCCATCGGCGCGGCATGCTGCCGACACAATCGACGATCATAAAGCGCGCCGAAACAAGGGCTTCGGGCAAATGATCACGGCGAAAGACATCGACAGCCGCGAGCCGGCCGGCAGGTTGCGGCCTGCCGAAGGTCATGCGCTCAGAGCGGCCAGCCATCCGGCCGGTCCGTTCGACGTTGCAGTCGACGCAAGCCAGTCCTCGTCGGCGCGCGATGCGCTGATGACCGGGCTGCTGGTGATCTATCCGGCCTTCGCGGCGTTGGCCGCGATCCTTGCCGGACTGTTCCTGACCGGCGCCAGCGGCGCCTGATTTCCATCAATCGAGGGATCTGCGATGCGAATGAAAATCGCGTGCGCGCTCAGTCGCGCATCAGTTCTTGGCGCGCTCGTGCTTGCCATGCCGGTTGCGGCCAATGCCTGCCAGGCCGGCGATGCCCATCTTACCGGGCACTACTATCTGCGCGGCGTCATGGAAGTCGGCTCCGAGCTGCTCTTGAAGAAAGACGGCAGCTTCGAGTTCGCGCTCGCCTATGGCGCCAACGACCAGTACGGCAAAGGCTGCTGGGTGAAGAAGGGTTCGACGGTCGAAGTCATTCCGGCCGGCCGCAGATCGGCTTCCACCCATCACACGCCGGACGATAGCGGCTTCAGCGGGCTGGTGCTGACGGTGTCCGGCTCCAGCCTGGTCTGGAACATCAACGGCAGCGGGCACAAAGGAACGTTCGAGAAGTAGGCGCCTCTTTTCCTTCTCCCTTGTGGGAGAAGGTGGATCGGCGCGCCAGCGCCGAGACGGATGAGGGGTGTTCCAGTGAAGTGAGGCGTCGGCGTTCCCTGGAACACCCTCATCCGGCCGCTTCGCGGCCACCTTCTCCCACAAGGGGAGAAGAGGAGATCGCGCCTACTTCGGCCGCTTCAGCTTCTTCCTTTCCGCTTCCACTTCCTTGCGGCAGTAGCAGCCTTCGAGATGGTCGTTGACCAGGCCCATCGCCTGCATGAAGGCATAGACCGTGGTCGGGCCGACGAAGCTCCAGCCGCGCTTCTTCAAGTCCTTCGAGATCCGGACCGAAACCGCCGTCGTCGGGTTGGCGCGCAGATGCGCGAGGTCGACGATCTTGGGCCGCTCGTCCGGACCCGGCTCGAATTTCCAGAACCAGGCGGCCAAGGAGCCGAACTCATCGACCATCTCGCGGGCACGCTTGGCGTTGTTGATGGTCGAGACGATCTTGCCGCGATGGCGGATGATGCCGGAATTGCCGAGCAGGCGCTCGACATCCTTGTCGGTGAAGAGCGCCACCTTGTCGAAGTCGAAGCCGGCAAAAGCCTCGCGGAAATTCTCGCGCTTGCGCAGGATGGTCAGCCAGGACAGGCCCGACTGGAAACCTTCGAGGCAGATCTTTTCGAACAGCCGGCGGTCGTCCGTTACGGGCCGGCCCCATTCATGGTCGTGGTAATGGAGATAGTCCGGCAGATTGCCGTGCCAGGAGCAGCGCGCCTTGCCGTCGGGGCCGTCGAGGATGCCGGTATTTTCAGTTCCCATGGCCGCAAATCCATTCGTTAATGCGCTCGAACGGCGCGTTTACCGTGGCTTTACCAGATTCCTGAACCGGCCGGTAACCACACCAAAAGGTTTACTGACAAGTGAGCATTTTACGCATTCCGATTCATGTTTTGCTTGGCCCTTCGCGCCAAGGATCGCGAGACAGAGGGCTCTCCCCGCCCTTGGACGAGTTCGACGATCGAGGTGCGTTCCGATGAAGACAGCGTTTTGTTCCCTGCTAGGTGCCGCGGCGGTTCTTGCCGCCGGCGCCACGACCTCCCTTGCCAACGACCGCTATGCCGACAGGCCGCCGGTGATGGTCAGCCCAGACCTTTCAGCACCCTGGGTGCTGCAGCTTGGCAAGGCGCCGGGCATCGTGCGTCCCACTCGCCAGGTGACGCAACAGCCGCTGCGCCGGCTGTTCCAGGCGCAGCCCGACCAGCAGCGCACGGCGGCCGTGCAGCAGCCGGCCAAGCGCATGGTCATGCGGCCGCAGATCAACCCGATCTATTTGCCGCAGGAAGTTGCCTATGATGGACCGGCGAAGCCGGGCACCATCGTCATCGATACCCATCAGAACTTCCTTTATCTGGTCGAAAAGGACGGCAAGGCGCGCCGCTATGGCGTCGGCACCGGCAAGCCGGGCTTCGAATGGTCGGGCACGCACAAGATCACCGACAAGAAGCAATGGCCGGACTGGCGCCCACCGGCGGAGATGATCAAGCGCGAGGCGGCCAAGGGCCGTTACCTGCCGACCTATCTGGCCGGCGGCATCGAGAACCCGCTCGGCGCGCGCGCGCTCTATCTCGGCACCACCGAATACCGGATCCATGGCACCAACCAGCCCTGGACGATCGGCGGCTCGGTGTCATCGGGCTGCATCCGCATGCGCAACGAGGACGTGGTCGACCTTTACGAGCTCGTCAATGTCGGAACCACGGTCGAGGTGATATAGTCGTCGCGAATCAGTCGGTTAGGCGGCGCAGCACCTTTTCGTCCGAGCTGTTGCCGCGAAAGCATAGTGCAGTCCCTCAGGATGTGCTTAAACCGGTGAAGAGATAACGGGGGACGGGCCGTGTGGGGATACGGTCGGTCACGAAAAGGCAGCGACGGGAAACCGCGCTGCCTTTTTCGTTTGTAGGTCGACAGGTCGCCCCGAAAGCAGGGCGTTTCGCTTTCGGGGCTGATTTAAGGGGGCGCCTCTGCTATTGCAGTGCACAAATCTTGGTTTTTGCGCAATTCCGCACGGAAAATCGCCTCGGCGTTTTTCCCGGAACTGCCCTAGAAGGCAGAGGTGCCACCCATGTCCCGGACCGATGACAGCCGTTACCTGAAAGGCGGCCCGGTCGCCCAGCGCATCATCGCTTCGGTGCGTGAAGACGCCGCGATCGCCACGGCCGAAGGCTTTCCGCCAAAACTGGTCTCTATCACCGTCGGCGACACCGACGCGGTCGACGTCTATGTACGCAACCAGCGCGCCAAGGCAGCGCTTGCCGGCATCAGCTTCGAGGAGCGGCGCTTCGCCGCCTCCATCACCGCCGGCGAGCTGGAAGCCGCGATCCACGGCCTCAACGCCGACCCGCGCGTCACCGGCATCATCATCCAGCGGCCGGTGCCGGTGCATATTCCGATCAAGACGCTGCAGGCGGCGGTGCATCCGCTCAAGGATGTCGAAGGCATGCACCCGGCCTCGATCGGCAACATCGTCTACAACCAGCTCGATCTGGCGCCCTGCACGGCGGCCGCTTCGGTCGAATTGCTGAAAGAGACCGGGCTCGACCTCAAGGGGCTCGAAGTCGTGGTCGTCGGCCATTCCGAGATCGTCGGCAAGCCGATCGCCTTCCTGCTGATGAGCGAAGGCGCGACCGTGACGGTCTGCCACCACATGACGCGCTCGGTGGCCGCGCATGCGCGACGCGCCGATGCGCTGTTCGTCGCCGTCGGCAAGCCCAGGCTGATCAAGGCCGACATGGTGAAGCCAGGCGCCTGTGTCATCGACATCGGCATCAATTCCGAGATCGGCCCGGACGGCGAAAACCGCATCGTCGGTGACGTCGACACCGAAAGCGTCAAGGAGGTCGCGGCCTGGATCACGCCGGTGCCGGGCGGTGTCGGCCCACTCACGGTGGCGATCCTGCTGCGCAACACGATGGTGGCGCTCAACCGCCAGCGCGCGCTTTATCGCGCGACCTACGGGGTGCCGGACCAGCTCGCGGCGGAGTAACGATACTCGTTACGTGTATTGCGGCACGTGGCAGGTGATGCGGCTTTCCTCATCCCAGAAGATGTAAAGCATGCCGCCGCTGCCCCAGAAGAATCCCGCCAGCGAGTCGAACTGCAGCAGAAATTTCATTTCCCTATTCGTTCCGGGAACCAGCGGAAATTGCGGTCCCTGAACCCATGACGGCAGCCCGCCGAGCCGGAACAGGTTCTGTCGCGAATTGCTGATGCCCCACGACTGCCTGAGCCAGCGCGGCGGTGTGAGTGCCAGGTGTACGGTGCTCCGGCTTGTGGCCGGCTCCGGCGTGAAATCATCGGCGGAATGAAACGGCGCAATCGGCGTCGGCACGCCTGCAGCGTCGTGCGAATAGTAGGTCGGTTCCAGCGAATTCGCACAGGTTTCGAGCAAGAGCCTCGGAATAGATACTGGTGGATCCTCGCCAAAACGGTCCAGCGTAACCAGGTGCGTCAATTTCTGCCGACAGATCGGACACGTCGCCGAACCGGTGCCGCCAACCGTAAGTGGCCCGCCAATGGTTGGGAGATGCCAGGTGGGGTGATTGTGGTGCGTCGGAAAAGGCGAGTCACTCGGGGAGCCGCCCTCGAATACGAGATGGTGACAGGCCGGCGGCGAGCGAGGATCGGCGTGGACCTGCCAATCCTCAAAATCGGGAATGTCAGCCAGCACGTCGTCCGCGAACAATTCGGGCGCTTGCAGCGCGGCCTGGGCCAACAGATCTTCAACGTCAGCCCCCTGCTCGGCCGCATCCTCCAGGAAGGTTGCTAGGCAGCCCAGGTCCGCATCGTCGAGGAACGAGACCGCGTCTTCGATCAGATTGGTCTGGTGAACGTCGCCTTCGATCGCCGCCTTTATCAGCGCAAGCAGGAATCCGGATCCATCCGCTAGATGACGGGCAACGATTGCCGAACAATCTTCATAGCGCGCCTGCACTGTCAGGCGCGGCGTCCTCGAGAGCAACCGGACGACGGTTTCTATCTCCAACGTTTCCAAATCGGTCATTGCCGTATTGTCTTGCGCGAATTGGTTCCGATTAACCCATTTTGGGCGGCTCACCGCCATAGGCCCAGTCGAGCAGTTTTATCGTGTGCACCACCGGCAGCTTTGCCGCGGACGCGATCTGGGTGATGCAGCCGATGTTGCCGGTGGCGACGATCTCGGCTCCGGTCGCTTCGATGTTTTTCACCTTGCGATCACGTAACTTGGCCGAAATCTCCGGCTGCAGGATGTTGTAGGTGCCGGCGGAGCCGCAGCACAGATGGGCCTCGCGCGGCTCGCGCACGATGAAGCCGGCCCTGGTCAGAAGCTCCTTCGGTTGGCGGGTGATCTTCTGGCCGTGCTGCATCGAGCAGGCAGAGTGATAGGCGACGACCGTGCCGGGTTTGCGGACCGGCTCTGGCAGGTCGAGCGTGGCGAGATACTCGGTGATGTCCTTGGCCAGAGCCGAAACGCGCGCGGCCTTAGCGGCATAGGCCGAATCGAGACGCAGCATGAAGCCGTAGTCCTTGATCGTCGTGCCGCAACCGGATGCCGTGATGACGATGGCGTCGAGACCGCCCTGGTCGATGGCGCGCGTCCAGGCGTCGACATTTTTCCGAGCGGACGCCAGCGCCGCTTCCTCGCGGCCCATGTGATGGACGAGCGCGCCGCAGCAGCCCTCGCCTTCCGGCACCACGACTTCGACGCCGAGCCTCGTCAGCAAGGACATGGTCGTGTCGTTGATGGCCGGATCAAGCACCGATTGCGCGCAACCGGTGAGGATCGCAACGCGGCCGCGCCTTTGGATCCCCTGCCCGGCATGCACGCCCGGCTTCGCCTTTGTCGATGCCGGCGGCAGCGACGATGGCGCGAGCTTGAGCATGGCGGCGACCGGCTTCAGCGCCGGCAGCTTTTCGAACAAGCCAACGAACGGACGGCCGAGTCCT
Organism: Mesorhizobium sp. ORM8.1; assembly: GCF_053005525.2. Lineage (NCBI taxonomy): Bacteria > Pseudomonadati > Pseudomonadota > Alphaproteobacteria > Hyphomicrobiales > Phyllobacteriaceae > Mesorhizobium > Mesorhizobium sp. ORM8.1. The sequence continues at coordinate 2,681,671 of NZ_CM132600.1, forward strand.
GCAAGCTTCAGTGCGGCGCGGAAGCGGTTTGGATAGGGCAGTACGAAGGCGAGCAGCGCGCGCGTCAACCGGTCGAGCAGCGGACGCTTGTAGGTCTCCTGGATGTGGGCGCGGGCGTGATCAACCAGATGCATGTAGTTCACGCCCGACGGGCATGTCGTCATGCAGGCGAGGCAGGACAGGCAGCGGTCGATATGGGTGACGATCTCCTTGTCGGCCGGCCGGCCGTTCTCCAGCATGTCCTTGATCAGATAAATCCGGCCGCGCGGTGAATCCAACTCGTTGCCCAATGTCACATAGGTCGGGCAAGTGGCGGTGCAGAAGCCGCAATGCACGCATTTGCGCAGGATCTTCTCCGATTCCGCGACATGCGGATCGGCAAGCTGGGCAAGGGAGAAATTGGTCTGCATCTCTTTTAGTCTTCAGTTAGACGCAATTCCGGACGGAAAACCGCTTCACACTTTTCCTGGAATTGCTCTAGGCCATGCGGCCGGGGTTGAGGATGGCCTTGGGGTCGAACTCGGCCTTGAGCCGCGCCGACAGCGCTGCCAGATGCTGCGGCTGCGGCTCGAACACCGGCAAGGCGGCGCGATGCGGGGCGGAGGCGCGCACCAGCGTCGCGTGACCGCCGCCATGTTTGCCGATCAAGCCGCGCAAAAGGTCGGCTTCCGGATCGTCCTCGCGCATCGACAGCCATACCAGCCCGCCCTGCCAGTCGTAGAAGGCGTCGACCGCCGCTTGCATGCGTAGCGCCATCACCATGTGATGGGCCTGCGACGGCGCCATCGAGACGCGCCAAACCGGTCGCGCGCCGCCGTCGGCGAAGGGCCGGCAATCGCGGATGTCGCGCCAGAGCGTCTTCGATGCCTCGCCGGCAATCTCTTCCAGCGGTCCGGCCTTGCCGAGCAATTGCTTGAGCGCCTCGATGCGATAGACGACCGACGGGCCAAACCCTTCGACGCGCAGCAGCGTCGCGGCGTCGCTGCCATGCCTGCCATCGGCGACCCGCGCGGCGATGCGCTCCGGCAGATGCGCGGCGCTCGACACTTCAGCGCTGGAGCCGAGCGCCAGCGCCATGGCGGCGACGGCGGAATCGTCGAGCAGGCCGCGAATAGCCAAGGTCACTTCCGTCTCGGCCGCGGGCAGCACCTTGAAGGTGACGTCGGTCAGCACGGCCAGCGTGCCCCAGCTATTCGCCATCAGCTTCGACAGATCATAGCCGGTGACGTTCTTGACGACCCGGCCGCCCGACTTGAAGGCCTCGCCGCGCCCCGAGACAGCAGCGACGCCAAGGATGTGGTCACGGGCAGCGCCTGCCTTGAGACGGCGCGGGCCGGACAGGTTCGCCGCCAGCACGCCGCCGATTGTGCCTGTCTCGCCCCTTGGCCCGGCTCGCCGCCCAAGAGCGGGCCGTAATCCATCGGCTCGAAGGCGAATTGCTGACCGTTTTGGGCAAGCAGTGTTTCGAGTTCGGCCAGCGGCGTACCGGCCTTTGCCGACAGCACCAGTTCGGCCGGTTCGTAGAGTGTGACGCCGGTGAGCTGCGACAGGTCAAGCGTGTGCTCGCTCTGTTGCGGGCGGCCGATGCCGCGCTTGGAGCCATGGCCGAGGATTTCGAGTGGCGATTCTTCCGCCGCCGCCCATTGGACGGTGGAGAGGGTTTCGGCGGAGGTGCCAGGGGTGAAGGTGGTCATGAGATGTCTCTAGTTCCTCGCCCCCGCAAAGCGGGGGAGAGGTGGCTCGGGCGAAGTCCGAGACGGAGAGGGGGCCATCATAGAGCGCTATCTCCAATCTTCCTGGCTGCGAAAACGAACCTCAGGTCCGCAGCAACTACGTCTTCAGCAAGCCGCCCCTCCAGTACCGCAAGGATCGTTTCGCAAACGCTCCTCGTGTTCTTCAACACATCAAGATTCCAAAAGCGCAACACCGAGAAGCCTTCGCCACGCATGAATTCGTCGCATCGCCTGTCGTAACTGCTTTCGGCGTGCTGGCTGCCGTCCAACTCCACGATCAGCCTTTGGCCTCTGCACGCAAAATCCGCGAAATACGAACCGATCGGCATCTGGCGAACGAATTTGTAGCCGCCGAGTTTTTTGGCTTTCACTTCGTTCCAGAGGGTCGCCTCGGCCTGATTGTCGCCATGGCGAAGCTCGCGCGCACGGGCGATCTTTTCGGGCGACCGGCGGCTTGGTGCATCGGGCGTCCCCCTCTCCGTCTCGGGCTTCGCCCGAGCCACCTCTCCCCGCTTTGCGGGGGCGAGGAACTCTTGTCCCACGCCCCCATCAAAACCTCGGAATATCCGGAAACGCCACCTGGCCGCGATGCACATGCATGCGGCCAAGTTCAGCGCAGCGGCGCAGTTGCGGGAAGACCTTGCCGGGGTTGAGCAGATGGTTGGGATCGAAGGCGCATTTGACGCGCATTTGCTGGTCGAGGTCGATCTGGTTGAACATCTCGGGCATCAGGTCGCGCTTTTCGACGCCGACGCCATGCTCGCCGGTCAGCACGCCGCCGACCTGGACACAAAGCCGCAAGATGTCGGCGCCGAAGCTCTCCGCCTTGTCGAGTTCGCCCGGCACGTTGGCGTCATAGAGGATCAGCGGATGAAGATTGCCGTCGCCAGCGTGGAAGACATTGGCAACGCCGAGCCCGTATTTTTCCGACAGCGCGCGCATGCCGGCCAGCACCTTCGGCAGTTCCTTGCGCGGGATGGTGCCGTCCATGCAGTAATAATCGGGCGAGATGCGCCCGACTGCCGGGAAGGCCGCCTTGCGGCCGGCCCAGAAACTCAGTCGCTCCTGCTCCGACTGCGAGATGCGGCAGGTGGTCGAGCCGTTGCGGTAGGCGATCGCCTCGACCAGGCCGATCAGGTGGTCGACCTCGACACCTGGACCGTCGAGCTCGACGATCAGCAGCGCCTCGACATCGAGGGGATAGCCCGCATGGACGAAATCTTCCGCCGCGTGGATCGCCGGGCGGTCCATCATCTCCATGCCCCCGGGATGATGCCGGCGCCGATAATGTCGGCGACGCATTGGCCGCCTTGTTCGCTGGTCGGAAAACCGATCAGCAGCGCGCGCGCCGTCTCCGGCTTCTTCAGGATGCGCACCGTGACCTCGGTGACGACGCCGAGCAGGCCTTCGGAGCCGGTCATGACGCCAAGCAGGTCGTAGCCTTCCTGGTCGAGATGGCTGCCGCCGAGCCGCACCACCTCACCATTCATCAGCACCATCTCGATGCCCAGCACATTGTTGGCGGTGAGGCCGTATTTCAGGCAGTGCACGCCGCCGGAATTCTCCGCGACATTGCCGCCGATCGAGCAGGCGATCTGGGAGGATGGATCAGGCGCATAGTAAAAACCCTCCTGCTCGACGGCGGTGGTGATGCCGAGATTGGTGACGCCCGGCTGGGCGACGACGATGCGGTCGGGATAGTCGATTTGAAGGATGCGGTTGAAGCGGCTCATCACCAAGAGCACCGCATCCTCGAGCGGCATTGCGCCGCCGGAGAGCGAGGTGCCGGAGCCGCGCGGCACGACGCGGATGTTGCGATCGTTGCAATATTTGAGCACACGCGACACCTGCGCGACCGTTTCCGGCAGCACGACCACCAACGGCAGTTGCCGATAGGCGGTCAGGCCGTCGCTCTCGAAGGCGCGCATTCCGTTCACGGCGTCGACGACCCCCTCGCCCGGCACGATGATGCGCATGTCGGCAACGATCTCGGTGCGCCGGCGCATTGTTTCGGCATCTGGCTTCGGCATGGCTAGGCCGGACATCGGGCAGCCTCTTCGCTTGACTGGTCAAAATCTTTTACCAGTGAAGCGGGACCGTTGCAAACGCTGCTTTGACCGTGCTCGTCGGCGAGCACAGTTCCAGGCTTCCGCAGCGGCAATCTGCCGCTGGCTTTCTCCCTTGAGGGAGATGGCCGCGAAGCGGTCAGAGGGGTCCTCGCGCGTAAAATGCTAACGTTATTTCTTGTCGGGTAGAGCGTTGGCGCTCCACGCGAGGCGACCCCTCTGTCGCCTTCGGCGACATCTCCCCCTCAAGGGGGAGATTATTCTCCCGGATGCTTCGCCGGCTCGGAGTGCATCATCCGCACCCGGCGCACGCCCCACCAGACCAGCAGGATGGCGACCGGCACGGAGGCGGCGGTGACGACTTCCGGCGCGAAGGCGTGGCCGAAGACCGATGCGCCCTTGGCGAGATAGCCGATGAGACCGACGACATAGTAGGAGACGGCGGCGACGGAAAGGCCTTCGACGGTCTGCTGCAGGCGCAGTTGCAGCCGGGCGCGGTTGTTCATCGAAGCCAACAGATCGCGGTTCTGCTTCTCGACCTCGACGTCGACCCAGGTGCGCAACAGCGTGGTGGCGCGGGTAAGCTTGCGCGACAGATTGGCCTGGCGCTCCTCGACCGAGCGGCAGGTGCGCATGGCTGGCGCCATGCGCCGCAGCAAAAAGCCCGCCCAGGTGTCGTAGCCCTGCACCGGCTCCTCCTCCAACGCCTCCAGCCTCTCGGTGACGATGCCGTCATAGGCGCGGCTGGCGCCGAAGCGGTAGAGGCTGGAGGCGGCATCGGCCTCCAGTTCGGCGGCAAGCTCGGTGAGATCGGCAAGCAGCGTCTGGCTGTCGCGGGTCTCGGCCGCCTTCATTTCGAGCGTGGTCTGCGCCAGGCGATCCTCGATGCGGCGGGCGCGGCCGGACAAGGTCAACGCCAGCGGCAGGCCCAGCATGGCGAGCGTGCGGTACGTCTCGATGTCGATCAGGCGCTGCGACAGGGCGCCGGTGCTGGCCGGCGTCAAGCCGCGATCGAGTATCAGCATGCGGGTCAGGCCATCGCCGTCCTGGCGGAAGTCGGTGATAATGGCGGCCGCCCCACGCTCGACCAGCGAATAGCACAGGCTGGTCGGATCGAAGCCGGCGATCACCTTCTCGCTCGCCTGCGTCCACTTCCGGATTTCAAGACGAATTCCGGAAATCACCGTGCCCGGTGGCGAGAAGCCGTTGCCAAAGGGCGAGTCCTCCTGGCCGCGGCCGTTCTCGACCAACGGCCCTTCCCACAGATAGGTCGAGAACTCCGTGTGCCGCTCCCAGCGCAGCGTGCCCTTGCCCCATTTCATCGCATGGTGGCGGGCATGGCGCTCGGGCGCGGCTATGCCGAGGCGCCGCGACAGTTCCGACAACACGGCGTGGTCAACGGCAGAGCCGCCCTCGGTCATGAAGGAGAGCTGCACGATGACGCGCGGCTTCTCGACCAGCGGATGCGGGCGGGCATGCACTTCGCCCAGCGCGCCCGGCCTGCCTTCATGCGCGGGAAAGCCCATGACGCTGCCCTGGGTGCGCGGCTGGAATTCGAGGTTGGACGTTTCGTCCGACACGGCTGGTCCCCCTGGTTTCGACCTTCGTGTGGTCGCGTCGTCTTGCGGCAATCGGCAAAGCACGTAAACAGTAAAGTTTAGCGCAGGACGGCCGGAGAGCGCCGTGTCGAAATCGACCAGCTGGGACGAATTGGATAAATAATTTGACCAGTTGGCGACAGAGGCTTTAATCTGCGCGACATCCTTTCCATTCCCAGGCGCGCCGCGTTGAGCGATATTTTCTCCAGGATCGAGCATTCGCGCACCGCCGACGAGGTGATGCAGCAGATCGAGAGCCTGATCCTCGAAGGCGTGCTGCGCACCGGCGACCGGCTGCCCGGCGAGCGCGAGCTGGCGCGTCAGTTCGATGTCTCGCGGCCGATCCTGCGCGATGCGCTGAAGGCGCTGGAAGGCCGCGGGCTGCTGACGACCAAGGCCGGCGGCGGCACGCATGTCGCCGACATTATCGGCCAGCTCTTCACCAAGCCGGTGACCGATCTCATTTCCACGCACCGCAAGGCCGTGACCGACTATCTCGAGTACCGGCGCGAGATCGAGGCGGTGGCGGCCGAATATGCGGCGCGGCGCGCGACGCCGGAGGATCTGGCGCTGCTCGACCGCATCATGGCGCGCATGGACGAAGCCGACCGTACGGGCGACTTCGACGACGAGGCCGCGATCGACATCGAGTTCCATCACGCGGTGTGCGAATGCGCGCACAACATGATCCTCTTACACACTTTGCGCTCCTGCTACAGGCTGCTCTCGGAAGGCGTGTTCCAGAACAGGCTTCCGGTCTTCACCGTTCCCGGCGCGCGCGAGGCGCTGCTTGCGCAGCACCGGGCCATTCACGCCGCGATCAAGGCGGCCGATCCCGTCGCGGCGCGCAAGGCGGCCATGGACCACATCACCTATGTCGAGCGTTCGATGGCGGAAGCCGAGCGCAGCGGCGACTGGCAACGCGTGTCGCGGCTCAGGCTCAGACAACGCGCGGAAGCCGGCGACATCGAGCCGACACGCAAGCGGGGACCCATCATGAGCGACATCCTCACCATCGCCGACCTCAAGGACCTCGCGCGCCGCAAGGTGCCGAAAATGTTCTTCGACTATGCCGATTCCGGCGCCTGGACGGAGAGCACCTATCGCGCCAACGAAGAGGATTTCGCCAAGATCAAGTTTCGCCAGCGCGTGCTGGTCGACATGAGCAACCGTTCGCTGGAATCGACCATGATCGGCGAAAAGGTGTCGATGCCGGTGGCGCTTGCGCCGACCGGACTGACCGGCATGCAGCATGCCGACGGAGAGATGCTGGCGGCGCAGGCGGCGGAAGAATTCGGCGTGCCGTTCACGCTGTCGACGATGAGCATCTGCTCGATCGAGGACGTTGCCTCGGTGACGAAGAAACCGTTCTGGTTCCAGCTTTATGTACTGCGCGACAAGGATTTCGTGCTCAATTTGATCGACCGCGCCAAGGCGGCGAAATGCTCGGCGCTGGTGCTGACGCTCGACCTGCAGATCCTGGGACAGCGCCACAAGGATATCCGCAACGGACTGTCGGCGCCGCCCAAGATGACGCTGGCCAACATTGCCAACATCGCCATGCGCCCGCGCTGGCTGATGGGCATTGCCGGGACCAAGCGCCGCACCTTCCGCAACATTGTCGGCCACGCCAAGGGCGTCGGCGACGTCTCGTCGCTGGGTTCATGGACGACGGAGCAGTTCGATCCGCATCTGTCGTGGAAGGACGTTGCCTGGATCAAGGAGCGCTGGGGAGGCAAGCTGATCCTGAAAGGCATCCTCGACAAAGAGGATGCGCTGATGGCGACCAAGACCGGAGCGGACGCGATCGTCGTCTCCAACCATGGCGGGCGCCAGCTCGACGGCGCGCCGTCGTCGATCTCGGTGCTCGAAGAGATCGCCGATGCGGTCGGCGACAGGATCGAAGTCCATATGGATGGCGGCATCCGCTCCGGCCAGGACGTGCTGAAGGCGCTCTGCCTCGGCGCCAGGGGCACCTATATCGGCCGGCCGTTTCTCTATGGGCTGGGCGCCATGGGCAAGGAAGGCGTCGCCAAGGCGCTGGAGATCATCCAAAAAGAGATGGACGTCACGCTGGCGCTCTGCGGCAAGCGCCTGGTGACCGACATGGGCAAGGACCAGTTGCATCGCTAGGGGCTTGTTCACCGATCGGCGGTAGGTTCCGCCACAGCTTCCTGTCGGGAAAACGCTCGCCTTGACCGAAACCGGTATCCACTATCTCGACGCGCGCGGGCCGGATGGCATGCGGCTCTATGCCATCGGCGACGTGCATGGCCGCCATGACCTGCTCACGGCGATGCATCGCCGCATCGAAAGCGAGATCGAATACAGGGCGCCGTCGTCGGACTGGCGCATCATCCATCTCGGCGACTATGTCGATCGCGGACCGGACTCAAGAGCGTCATCGATTTCTTGATCGAGGCGCGCAAACGCGATCCGCGCAACATCATGCTCGCCGGCAACCACGACATCGGCATGCTCGAGTTTCTCGCCAATGGCGAGCCGGACGGGCTGTTCATGAATTACGGCGGCATCCAGACAGCGCAATCCTATGGCGTCGATCTCAGGCGAGACGCTCATTGGTACGGCAAGACCGAGGCGGTGCGGCGAGGACATGCGGCCCTGGCGAAAGCGGTGCCGCGCAGCCATGTCGACTTCCTGCAGTCGTTGACGTTTTGCGTGACCTTCGGCGACTTCTTCTTCTGCCATGCAGGGATAAGGCCGGGCGTGCCGCTCGACCATCAGAACCAGCAGGACCTGATCTGGATCCGCGATGCATTCCACGACCATTCCGGGCTTTTTGCGAAAGTGATCGTGCATGGGCACACACCCGTCCCGGAGGCCGAGGTCAGGGCCAACCGGGTCAACGTCGACACGCTGGCCTGGAAATCGGGCATGCTGAGCGCGCTGGCCGTCAATGGCGACGACAAGCGCATCATCACCGTGCAAGGCAAAGCGTTCTAGGCGCGTTACCCGAGCAAGTATTTCCGGCCTTTGGAAGAGAGTTGGCTCAATCGAGCGAGGCGGTGACGCCGTAGCCGTCGACGGCACGGTGGTTGGTGGCTGCGTCGGCGGCATAGATGCCCAGGCCGCAGATCACGATGGCGGACAGCATTACAAAAGACAGGATAGCTGCTTTCACGGACGTCATCCCTGGTTAAGCTTTCAGCATCTGGGCACGAGGCGGTTACCAATGCGTTGAAACGATAAAATGCGTCTCAATGTTTCGACGATTCCACGCTTCTAAGCAGATTCCGTATCGCCGGTGTGTCGGCTGGATCACACAAAAGGTTCATGGCGGTTGCACCGACGATACAAAGCGCGCCGTTGATCTCTTGTTTCGGCGCAATTCCGGACGGAAGGCTACGGCTAAGGCGCCGAGCCCAACCGCTACGCACTTTTCCTGGAATTGCTCCTAGGCGAGCGGCCGGACACAAACCAAGAAAGAAGAGCGTTGTCCCCAGACGGAAGCGCTGAGGCGTGCCAATTATGCCACGCCTCCCCTGCGACAGGTTCTGTGATCAGATCGTGGCCACCCAGGCGCGGGCTATTGCCAGGCCGGCGGCGTCGGCGCCGGGGCCATTGCGGGCCATTTCATCGTCAAGCCGGTCATTCCAGTCGGGATGACGCTCGGCGATCATCGCGGCAAATGAGGTGCTCCAGTCGCGCACCATCGGCGTATCGGCCTCGAAGTGGAACTGGAAGCCGTAGACGGCGCGGCCAAGGCGAAAGGCCTGGTTTGCGGCGACAGGGCTGCCAGCCAGCCGCACGGCTTCCTTCGGCAGGCCGAATGTGTCGTCATGCCATTCGAAAATCGGGAAGGTTTCGGGCAAGGCGGCCAGCACCGGATCGGATTTCGCGGCGGGCGTCAGCGACACCTGGTGCCAGCCGAATTCGGTGGCGCCGCCGATCTGGTTGCTGCCGCCGAAGGCGCGGGCGAGCAACTGGCTGCCGAGGCAGATGCCGAGCACCGAGCGGTCCTTGTCGGCGAAGTCGCGGGTCAGGTCGAGCAGACCGGAGAAATACGGGCACTTTTCGTCGTCGAGCGCATTCTGCGCGCCGCCGAGCACGACAATCGCGTCATGCCCGCTGCTATCCTCAGGCAACATCTCGCCGCGATAGGGCTTGCGCAGGTCGATATCGGCGCCGGCTTCGACCAACGCCGCGCCGATCTGGCCAAGGCCTTCATTGTCGAAATTCTGCACGACCAGGACCCGCATCGAAAACCTGCTGACATGAAAACGCTGAGGCGAGCGATATCATGCAGCCCGTATTTCAGCCAAGATGCGTGCGGGAGAGAAGACTATGCCACTGCAGAACCGGGTCGATCCGTTCGGCGCCATCCATGCCGTGCCCGAGCGCGGCCTGTTCACCGGCAATCGCGGCATTATCCATGACCCCGAGACAAAGACGCTTTTGAAGAAACGCTGGGCCTTACAAGCCTGGATCATCTGCGTGTGCCGGTTCCGCAATGTGCGGCGCGAGCCGATGGGCCGCAACCGGCCAGGTGGCAAAGCCGGCTGGACGGAATTGTTCTTCCTCGACGAGGTGACGGCTTTGGCCGCCGGCCACCGGCCCTGCTTCTACTGCCGGCGCGAGCGGGCGACCGATTTCGTCGCGCGCTTCGGCAAAGCGTTCGGCATTGACGAACCCCGCGCGCCAATGGTCGACAAGCGGCTGCACAAGGAGCGTTTGGCGTCGGGCGGACGGCCGCTGGCCGTGAACGCGCGAGAACTCGGCAGCCTGCCGGATGGTTCGATGATTGCCCGTGGAGGCACCGCCTATGCGATCCGCGCCGGCAAGGCGATCGAATGGTCATTCGCCGGTTACGCAGATCCCATAGGTTTCGACCGTCTTGCCAACGAGCCGCTTCGGCTGCTTACTCCGGCCACGAGTGTCTCGGTCTTGCGGCACGGTTTCGCGCCGGTCTGGCATCCAACCGCCAATACTTGACGCCGCCCTTCGCCTCGCCCATTGCTCGGCGATGCGCGCGAATTACAAGATGCAGCGGCTGTTCGTTCCGGACGATCTCGGGCCGGGCCTCGAATTCGATGCCGGTCAACAGCAGAGCCACTATCTGAGCCATGTGCTGCGCCTTAGTGAAGGCGCCGAGATCCTGGTCTTCAACGGTCGCGACGGCGAATGGTCGGCGGCGATCGCGGCCAAATCAAAGAAGGCGGTCCGGCTCAAGGTGCTTGACCTGAAACGGCCGCAGCCGCCGCTGCCTGATCTTGTCTACTGCTTTGCGCCGCTGAAGCAGGGCCGTCTCGACTATCTGGTGCAGAAGGCGGTCGAAATGGGCGCCGGCGTGCTGCAGCCGGTCATCACCCAGCATACCCAGGTGGCAAAGCCCGGCATCGACAGGCTTCGCGCCAATGTCGTCGAGGCAGCCGAGCAATGCGGTATCCTGGCCGTCCCGGAGGTGCGTGATGTCGAAAAATTCGAAAGGCTTCTCTCCGGCTGGGACAAGGAACGCCGGCTGATCTTCTGCGACGAAGACGCTTCGACCAACAACCCGTTGCCGGCCTTACAGGCACTGCGCGAGACAAAGCTCGCGCTCTTGGTCGGACCGGAAGGCGGCTTCTCGGACGATGAGCGCAAGATGCTGCGGGCGCTGCCCTTCGTCAGCGCCATCCCGCTCGGGCCGCGCATTTTGCGCGCCGATACGGCGGCGGTGGCTGCCCTGGCGGTGATGCAAGCGACTATTGGAGACTGGTAGGACTTCGTCTGTTGCAAGAGGTGGCCCGGTGAGCGACTTTCAATTCCTGTTGACCTGTGGCTCAGGATTTTTCGCTTGATCGGCTGCCGGCATTTCGTCCATCTAGCCCCCGGCGGCCGTCGGGCCGCCTGCTGAGGGGCTATTCATGGCGCGCGACACAACCGATTCCCAGCCGATCGAAGGCGTTGACGAACTCGTCGACTACCTGGCCGCGGGCAACAAGCCGCGCGAGAAATGGCGCATCGGCACCGAGCACGAGAAGTTTCCCTTCTATGTCGACGGCAACGCGCCGGTGCCTTATGGCGGCGAGCGTGGCATCCGCGCCATCCTGGAAGGCATGCAGCACAAGCTCGGCTGGGATCCGATCATCGATGACGGCCGCATCATCGGCTTGGTCGAGCCGACCGGTCAGGGCGCGATCTCGCTGGAGCCCGGCGGCCAGTTCGAGCTTTCCGGCGCGCCGGTGGAATCGATCCACCAGACCTGCCGCGAGGGCAATGCGCATCTGGCGCAGGTGCGCGAGATCGCCGAGCCGATGGGCATCCGTTTCCTCGGCCTGGGCGGCAGCCCGAAATGGTCCTTGGCCGAAACACCGAAAATGCCGAAATCGCGCTACGAGATCATGACCCGCTACATGCCCAAGGTCGGCAGCAAGGGCCTCGATATGATGTACCGCACCTGCACGATCCAGGTGAACCTCGACTTCGAAAGCGAAACCGACATGCGCCGCAAGATGCAGGTGTCGCTGAAGCTGCAGCCGCTGTCGACGGCGCTGTTTGCCAACTCGCCCTTCACCGAGAGCCGGCCGAACGGGCTGCAGAGCTGGCGCGGCGACATCTGGCGCGACACCGACAACCAGCGCTCCGGCATGCTTGAATTCTGCTTCTCGCCGGATTTCGGCTTTGCCGACTACGTCGAATGGGCGCTCGACGTGCCGATGTATTTTGTCATCCGCGACGGCCGCTATCACGACATGACGCACATCACCTTCCGCCAGTTCATGGCGGGCGCGGCCCGCAACGAGATACCGGACGGTCTGCCGGAGATGGGCGACTGGGCAAACCATCTGTCGACGCTGTTCCCCGACGTGCGGCTGAAGCGCTTCCTCGAAATGCGCGGCGCCGATGGCGGGCCTTGGCGGCGTATCTGCGCGCTGCCGGCGTTCTGGGTCGGGCTTCTCTATGACGAACAGGCACTCGACGCCGCCGAGACGCTGACCGCGAGCTGGACGTTCGAGGAAGCGTTGGCGATGCGCAACGCCGTGCCCGAGCAAGGCATCTCGGCGCCATTCCGCAACACCACCTTGCGCGAGGTCGCGCGCGAAGTGCTCGGCATCTCGCGCATGGGATTGAAGAACCGGGCCAAGAAGAACCGCGACGGTTACGATGAAACCTCGTTCCTCAACACGCTCGACGAAGTGGTCGCGCGCGGCACCACCAGCGCCGAGGAGATGCTGTCGGCCTATCACACACGCTGGGGCGACTCGATCGAGCCAGTGTTCATGGAATACGCGTATTAACCGTACGTCCTACTGGCCGAGGACGTTGGAAAAGCCGCTTCAATCGAGGATGGAAACGAACTAGTCTCTCCCGCAGCATCGTTGCGGAGGAGAAACGCCATGCCGTCCCTGTTCGACATCTTTGCACAAGCCCAGAATGGCGCCGGCATGCAGGCGCTGGCGCAGCAATACGGGCTCTCCATGCAGCAGACGCAAGCCGCGGTGCAGGCGCTGTTGCCCGCCTTCTCGCAGGGACTCCAGCGCAACACCGCCGATCCCTATGGGATGGGCGCCTTCATGACGGCAATGGCCAGCGGCCAACACGCCAGGTATTTTGAGGACGCGACTCGGGCCTTCTCGCCCCAGGGCATCGACGAAGGCAACGGCATACTCAGCCATCTTTTCGGTTCGAAAGACCTCTCGCGCGCCGTCGCCGCCCAAGCCGCTCAGGCGACCGGCCTCAGCCAGCAAGTTCTGCAGCAGATGCTGCCGGCTATGGCCTCGATGATGATGGGCGGGCTGTTCAACCAGACCAACAACCAGATGCGGGCCGCCGGCGGCTTCGGCGGCGGGAGCAACAACCCGCTCGGCCAAATCATCGAGGAGATGATGCGGCAGGGCGGCGTTGCGCCGCAGCAACGTCAGGCGCCGCAACCGGCGCCCAATCCTTACGGCGAAAACCCGCTCGGCAAAGTGCTGCAGGACATGTTCGGTGGCGGCGCGCCACAGCAGCCGCAAAGCCAGCCGCAGCAGGCGCCCAATCCTTACGGAGAGAATCCTCTCGGCAAGGTGCTGCAGGATATGTTCGGTGGCGGCGCGCCACAGCAGCCGCAAAGCCGGCCTCAGCCGCAGCCGCAGCCGACGCAAAGCCCCTACGGTGACAATCCGCTGGGCAAGATCTTCGAGGAGATGCTGCGCCAGGGTGGCGGCGGCCTGCCCGGCGGACAGCCGGCGCCGCAGCAACCGCAACAGCGGCAGGCGCCGCCGAGCGCGCCGCAACAGCCACAGACCAACCCGGGCGGCCGGCCAAAAAACCCTTCGACGACATTTTCGGCAAAATGTTCGAGACCGGCGCGCAGCAGCGCGACGAGTATGAAAAGAACGTCGGGACGATCTTCGACCAGTTCAAGCGCGACATGGACCGACTGTAGGTCTCGCGCCTAGCAGCATGGATCGTCATCCTAGGGCGGAGCAAGGAGCGAAACGACGCGCGCAGACCCTAGGATCCATGCCGGGACGCTAAGGCGTTGCAACGGTTAAGAATTCTGCTCGGCCGCGCCCTTCGGCCAGAGTCACGGCATGGATCCTCGGGTCTGCGCTCCGCTTCGCGTCGCTACGCCCGTGGATGACGAAGTAATAAAAAATGCCCGGTCCTGGAGGCGGACCGGGCAATGTGCAGGCGGGCCGGCGGGGAACCGGCAGGGAGTGTGGGAGCCTGCATGAATCTTGGTCGCGCAAGGCCTTGAAAAGGTTCAACGCGGCCGGAATTTCAGACAATCAAGCCCATTCAGGCAAGCCCGTTCAGGCTACCTGACGCGCCAGGTCCTCGACCGTGTCGGCGCGTTCGCTGGCAATGGCGCGCAGCTTCACCGTCGGATCGCGGCCGAAAGGCACGCCGATGGCGACATGAAGGTCGCCGCGCGTCAGGCCGATATCGGCAAGCTCGGCATCCGACATCTCGCCAAGGCGATAGAAGGCGCGGCGATTTTTCCAGGCGACATAGGCGTTGGCGAGAGCATTGGCCACACGCGTCGCAACGGCCGGACGCGTGGTGATGCGCGAGGTCTCGGTGGCGAATTCGATCGTGGTCATGTCGGTCTCTCCTTCGGAGTCGAGCGGACGAAATCAGTCAATCGGCGCCTTGGGAGAAGCGCCGCCGATTCCGATTCACTTAAAGCGATGCATGTCGTTGTCCCCAAACCGGGGACCACTTTTTTGGCGACATGCAGTGCTTTCATGTGAACGATGGCAATTTGCCATTGCGTGATTGATTAATCCAACGAATGTTTTTAATCTTTAGCATCAACATCAATGATAGGTTGGACCGATGAAAGCGCCGCTCGACCTCGATCAGTTGCAGACCTTCATCTCGATCGCCGACACCGGCAGCTTCACCCGCGCGGCCGAAGAGGTGCATCGCACGCAATCGGCGGTGTCGATGCAGATGCGGCGGCTGGAGGAGCGGATCGGCAAGGCGCTGTTCGAAAAGGACGGCCGCACCAACAGGCTGACCGAGGAAGGCGACAAGCTGCTGTCCTACGCAAGGCGGCTGATCTTTCTCAACCGCGAGACTTTGGCCGCGTTCGACGACCAGCGGCTCGAAGGCACGATCCGCATCGGCACGCCGGACGATTATGCCGACCGTTTCCTGCCCGAGATCATGGCGCGCTTCTCGCGCTCCAACCCGCGCGTCGAGCTGACCGTCATCTGCGAGCCGACGCCAGGCCTGGTCGAGCATATCAAGCGCGGCAATCTCGATCTGGCGCTGGTGACGCATAACGATACGCGCGGCCAGTCGGAAGTGGTGCGGCGCGAGCCGCTGTTGTGGGTCACCTCGGCCAACCATGCCACGCATGAGCAGGAGATCCTGCCGATGGCGTTCGGCCGGCCGAACTGCATCTGGCGGCGCGCCGCAGTCGATGTGCTCGATCACCAGAACCGCGACTACCGGGTGCTGTTTTCCAGCTTTTCGGCGACCGTCATCACCGCTGCCGTCCTCTCCGGCCTGGCGGTCTCGGTGCTGCCGGAGTGTGCGCTCAGGCCCGGCATGCGCGTGCTTGGCGAAGCCGACGGCTTCGGCGCGCTGCCCGACTGCCGCATCGGCATCATGCGCGGCCAGACCTCGCAGCCGGAGATTGTCGCGGCACTCGCCCGACACATCGCCGAAAGCCTCGACAACATTTCCGTGCCGCTGAGCGAAGAGGCGGGCAGCTTCGACTTCGCAGCGCTTGCCTTCGCCAAGATGAAGCGGACCAAGGCAAACCAGATCATGCCTGGCTGGTAGACTGAAGCAATTCCAGGAAAAGTGTGAAGCGGTTTTCCGTAAGGAATTGCGGCGAAAATAAAGATGGGGCGCTTCCCCGTTTCCGCGAAACGGAGAAGTGCCCTATGCGCGAACGGCGGACCGCTTGAGCTCACCGGACGAGAGCCCTGGAAGCGCTAGCAACTGGCCCGGCTCCAGCGGCGGCGACATCAGATAGCCCTGCAGCTGATGGCAGCCCATGCCGACCAGCAGGGCCTTCTGCCCGTCGGTCTCGACGCCTTCGGCGGTAACTTCGACCTTCAGCGCCAGCGCAAGCTCGATCAGCGCCTTGACGACAGCGCAGGCGCTGTCGTCTTCGTCGAGCAGGCGCACGAAGGAGCGATCGATCTTCAACTTGTCGATCGCCTGGCGGCGCAGATAGCTAAGCGAGGAATAACCGGTGCCGAAATCGTCGAGCACGATGCGGATGCCGGATGCGCGCAGCGTGGAAATCACCGTGCCGATCGTTTCGCTGTGCTCGAGCAGCACGCCTTCGGTGGTCTCCAACTGCAGGCGGGCGGGATCGAGTCCGGTTTCGTCGAGGATCGCGGCAACCTGTTCGGCAAAGCCGCTATCGCGCAACTGCATCGGCGAGATGTTGACCGCGATCCACGGCAATTCGGTTCTGACGGCAAAGCGGCAGGCTTCGGTCAGCGCCCACTTGCCGAGCTCGCCGATCAGGCCGCGCTCTTCGGCAATGGCGATGAATTGCGCCGCCGGCGGCGCGCCGTGCACCTCGTGGCCCCAGCGGATCAGCGCTTCGGCGCCGAGAATGCGGCGGCCGTCGGCCGCGAAGACGGGTTGATAGGCGAGCTTTATGCCGCCGCCATTCAACGCCTTGCGCAATTCCGCCTCGACCTTGCGCTTGCGCAACAGAAGGTCGTCCATGTCGCCGGCGAACACCTGATAGCGGCCGCGGCCATTCTTCTTGGCTTCGTAAAGGGCAATGTCGGCCTTGCGCAGCAAGTCGTCGGCATCGGTCTCCTCGCCGAACGACAATGCGATACCGATGCTGGCGCTGACGAAGACCTGGTCGCCGATCAGCTTGAACGGCTCGCGCAGCTTCTGCTGCAGCCGGTCGGCGATATCCTCGGCGCTCCTGACGTCGCGGACGTCGAGCAGGATAATGGCGAACTCATCGCCGCCGATCCGCGCCACTGTATCGACCTCGCGGATCGTGTGCCTGAGCCTCGCCGCCGTCTGCCGCACCAGCTCGTCGCCGGCCGGGTGGCCGAGCGTGTCGTTGACATGCTTGAAGCGGTCGAGGTCGAGATAAAGCAGCGCCACCCTTGCCGCGTCGTGGTTGGCGAACAAAAGCGTGCGCCGCAAGCGGTCCTCGAACAGCGCGCGGTTGGGCAGGCCGGTAAGGGTGTCGTGGAAGGCGAGATATTGCGCCTGGTCCTGGCTGGTCTGCAACGCGGCCGAGGCGCGGCGCAGCCTGCGCAACAAGAACAGTAGGACGCCGCCGGCCACGAGCAGCGCTATGGCGAGTGCCGGCGCCACTTTGCGCACCAGCGTGATGCCGGGTCGATCCTGATCCCAGCCGATATAGCCGAGGATGACGCCGCGGGAATCGATCAGCGGTATGGCGGCCGGACCGGTCGGTTGCGACAGCGGCACCAGACGCGCGCCGTCGAGCAGATATTTTCCAGCGATCTTGCCGATCACCGCATCGTCGATGAATTCGACCGATACGTGCAGATATTCCGTGCCCGGCGCCTGGGTGATCCGGTCCGAGCTCGGCACCAGCGGCATGACGCTCAGGATCGCCGGCTGGCCGCCGAGCGACACCAGATCCTCGGCAACCATCTTGGCCAGCTGGCCGGAAGTGTCGGCCTTTGGCGGCGAGGCCAGCATGGCGCGCAACTTTTCGACGGTGGCGCGAAATGCCGGCTGGTCCTCGCTATAGCTGGACGCATCGACCACCTTGCCTTCCCGCATGGCATGGATCGCATGGTTGGCGCTGTCCAGGATGTAGACCCGGTTATGGCCGTAATAGGTGTACATCCAGACACTGAGGTTTTCGGCCATCCAGGCCTGGTTGCCAGCTTTGGCGTTGGTGACGGAATCGTCCCAGACGGAGATGCTCTCCTGCTCGCGCTGCACCGCGGCGACCTGGTCCTCCAGCCCATCGGCAATGAACAGTTTTTGGCGTTCGAGCGAGGCATGGTCGGCCTGGTCGGCGGCGTAGAAGCCGAAGCCGACGACGATGGCCAACGCGAAGGCGGCGAGCGTCAGCACGGTCAGCGTGACCTGATGCGTCAACGGGCTGCTGTTGTGGCGTGCGCTCATCAGGTCCCTGGCCGGCTCTCCTAGGGGCCAGTCAAAACAAATCGGCCTTAAAATCACGTTATAATATTAGCGAGGTTTGTTCCGGCTTGACGTCGGCGGGCAAGCGTTCCCCAATCGCGCAATGAGTGAAACAGCAAGCGAATCACGCAGCAACGCCACCGAATACACGGTGAGCGAGATTTCCGGCGCGCTGAAGCGCACTGTGGAGGACACCTTCGGCAATGTGCGGGTGCGCGGCGAAATCTCGGGCTATCGCGGGCCGCATTCTTCCGGCCATGCATATTTCGCGCTGAAGGACGATCGGGCGCGTATCGACGCCGTGGTGTGGAAAACCACCATGTCCAGGCTGAAATTCCGCCCCGAGGAAGGCATGGAGGTGATCGCCAGCGGCAAGCTGACGACCTATCCCGGCAAATCCAACTACCAGATCGTCATCGACAATCTTGAACCGGCCGGCGCCGGCGCGCTGATGGCGCTCTTGGAGGAGCGCAAACGCCGGCTGCAGGCGGAGGGCCTGTTCGAGGCCGGCCGCAAGCGCCGGCTGCCGTTCATGCCGCAAGTCATCGGCGTCGTCACCTCGCCGACCGGTTCGGTGATCCGCGACATCATCCACCGCATCAAGGACCGATTCCCGCTGCATGTGCTGGTCTGGCCAGTGCGGGTGCAGGGCGATACCGCGGGCAAGGAAGTGACGGCGGCCGTCAACGGCTTCAACGCCTTGACCTGGGACGGCCCGATCCGCCAGCCCGATGTCCTGATCGTGGCGCGCGGCGGCGGCAGCCTCGAAGACCTCTGGGGCTTCAATGACGAAGGATTGGCGCGCGCGGTCGCGGCCTCGGGCATTCCGGTGATCTCGGCTGTCGGCCACGAGACCGACTGGACGCTGATCGACTTCGTCGCCGACATGCGCGCACCGACGCCGACCGGCGCCGCCGAAATCGCCGTGCCGGTCAAGGCAGATCTCGAGGCGACTTTGGCCAGCCTCGGCGCCCGGCTCAACGCCTGTGTCTCGCGGCATCTGGAGCGCAAGCGCCAGGCAGTGCGCGCCTCAGCGCGGGCCCTGCCTTCGCCCGACCAGTTGCTGGCGCTGCCGCGCCGCCGCTTCGACGAGGCGACGAGCCGGCTCGGCCGTGGGCTGACCGTCAACATCGAGCGCAAACGAGCGACGCTGGAGCGGCAGCGGCTGACGCCGGCGACGCTGTCGCGCCGCATCAACGAGGCACGCACGCTGACCGGCCGCGACATCGCCCGCGCGCAGGCCGCGTTCTTCGCCATCGTGCGCGAGCGCAGGGCCCGCTTCAAACGCACCGCGGCAAGACTGTCGCCGGCACCGATCGCCAGGCGGCAGAAATTGCAAGCCGATGCGCTCCTTGCTCTGTCGCGCAGGCAGGACCAGGCGCTGGCACGTCGTCTCGACCGGTTGCGCGCGGCGCTGACCCAGGCCGACCGGCTATTGTCCACGCTGTCGCACAAGGCGGTGCTGGCGCGAGGCTTTGCGCTGGTCAAGGATGCCGACGGCGCGGTGATCAAGCGGGTCGAAGAGCTGGCGCCGGGGGCCGCCTTGCAGCTCGAATTCGCCGACGGCACCGCCGAAGCCATCGCCACCAGCGGCGGTGGGCGACCGAAGCTCGCCGCCAAGCCATCCGCGAAAACCAAAGCGCCCGGCAGCCAGGGTTCGTTGTTCTGAGGATTGCATGAGCAGTCACGATCCGCATCTTCGCACGCCGTCCGGCAAGCCGCGGCTGCGCTCGTTCGGCATCGCGCTCGACGGCATGCCCGGCCGCTTCAACGCCATCACCGACGTGCCGGGCGTGTCGGTCGGCTACGCGACACTGATTTCCGGCGACGGTGCGCTGCAGGTCGGCACTGGCCCGGTGCGGACCGGCGTCACCGCTATCCTGCCAAGACCGGTTGCGCAGCTTGCGACGCCGATGTTCGCCGGCGTGTTCAGCCAAAACGGCAATGGCGAGCTGACGGGCACGCATATCATCGAGAAAACCGGCGCTTTCAACCTGCCGATCACCATCACCAACACGCATTCCTGCGGCGTCACCCGTGATGGCACGCTGCGCTGGATAGGCCGGATATTGCCGGACGCGCTCGGCACCTGGGGCTTGCCGGTGGCGGCCGAGACCTATGACGGTTTCCTCAACGACATCAACGGCCACCATGTCGGCTTCGACCATGTCGCCGCCGCACTCGATGGCGCCGTCGGCGGACCTATCGAGGAAGGCAGTGTCGGCGGCGGCACCGGCATGATCACCTTCGGCTTCAAGGCGGGATGCGGCACCGCATCGCGCATCGTCGAATGGCAGGGTGGACGCTACACGCTCGGCGTGTTCGTGCAGTCAAATTTCGGCAAAAGGCGCAATTTCACCATCCGTGGCCAGCGCGTTGGACCGGAACTGGCCGAACCGGCGGTCCGCGAAGGCACGCCGCGCGCCGAAAAGAGCTCGATCATCGCCATCGTGGCCACCGACGCGCCATTCCTGCCGCACCAGATGAAGCGGCTCGCCCGGCGCGTGCCGCTCGGTGTCGCCATGACCGGCGGCTATGGCTATCACAGCTCGGGCGACATCTTTCTTGCCTTTTCGACCAACAATCCCGAGGCGGCGCTGGCGACCTCAGGCCGCATGGCGCGCGCGGATTTCATCCCGGACGTCGACATCGACCCGTTCTTCGACGCGGTGGTGCAAGGGGTGGAAGAAGCAATCCTCAATGCGCTGGTCGCCAATGAGGATATGACCGGGCGGGACGGCAATTTCGTACCGGCACTGCCTAAGACGTGGCTGAGCGAAAAATTTGGCTAGCTTGGAGGCCTAACAGGCCCTGCCAGAAAAATAAGTCCCGGCCAGGGGCCGGGAGCCGCGCCTTACTCGGACGGCCTGTCCGATTTGGTGTCGCCAGCATTCTCCTCGACGGCTTCCTCGAGGCGCGATGCTATCAGCTCCTGGATGTCGCCGACCTCTTCCTGGATATCCTCCAGGAGAATGCCTGCTTCGGCGGCCTTGGCGCAGCACTCCTTGGCAAGGGTCTCGGCGTGCTTGTCGATCTTGATCGGCGCATGCTGGCAATGAACTTTCTCGCCAATCCAGCCGCGCAAGAACTCGATCGCATGTTCACTCATAATGCTCTTTCCCTAGCGGCAAAGCCGGTTGGTAGCCATGAACGTCCGCACCCCCGCAAAGGATGCATGCCCCATTCGAGCCGAGTCGGCCTCGACCGGCAAGACATCTTGCCCAAGGTTCGTGAAGCCGAAGGGATGCAAAGGTTCAAGGGGCACGTTCAGTTTGTTGAGAATGATGATGGTTCGATCGGGGCCGTCAAGCATACACCCTATTGTTTCCGCTTGCTTTTTCCCGGTTTTCCGGATCGATTCCTTAGCACGGCGCACTGCACAACCTACCGCGACTTCGCAGTCGCACTCAAGGGCCAGAGGCCGAAGGCCGCCGGTATATAGTGATATCCTCACACAATGTCGACTCCGCTCGCCGCCCTGCTTCTTTCCGCCGCGCCGCGGGGCCCGGGAAGGCCAGGTGGCGGCTGCCGTAGCGGTGTTTGCGACAGGCACAGGCGCTATGCCGGCTTTGGCCCTTGAACGGCCAAGTTCGAAGCGCGTAACATTGCATCCGCTCAACTGAGTCTGTTTCATTCGTCCGGGCTAATGTCCGGATCGGCTTGGATGTTTCCCTGTGCATAAGGATGCAAAAAGCGGCGCTCGGAGCGCGGCGGATCGTTTGCCCATGTGGCGGAAGCCTCCTGGGGCAAAGGCCTCGGCACCCTCATCCGCATCATGCGCATGACGCTGCGCCATCCGTGGCAGGTGGCGATCACCATCGTCTCGACCTTC
Organism: Mesorhizobium sp. ORM8.1; assembly: GCF_053005525.2. Taxonomy (NCBI): domain Bacteria; kingdom Pseudomonadati; phylum Pseudomonadota; class Alphaproteobacteria; order Hyphomicrobiales; family Phyllobacteriaceae; genus Mesorhizobium; species Mesorhizobium sp. ORM8.1. The sequence continues at coordinate 2,703,449 of NZ_CM132600.1, forward strand.
ATTGCCGCGACGCTGCAGCTTTTCATTCCACGCCTGTTGGGACACGCCATCGATCAGGCGCATGGCGTCATGGCCGCGGGCGCCGGCACTGCCGCGGAGCAGGCGCTGTGGACCACGGCACTTACATTGCTTGCCGTCAGCATCCTGCGCGGCCTCTTCACCATGGCGCAGAATTATTACGGCGAGGCCGTCGGTCATCACACCGGCTATGAACTGCGGCTGGCCTTCTACGAGAAGATCCAGCGCCTGAGCTTCGCCTTTCACGATAAGGTCCACACCGGCGATCTGATCACGCTGGGGCTGCTCGATCTCGACGGCGTGCGCATGTTCTTTTCCACAGGGATCTTACGCGTCGTTCTGCTCGGCGTGCTGATCGGCGTCGGCGCCTATCTCCTGATCAGCACCGATCTCGTGCTCGGGCTGCTCAGCCTGAGTTTCGTACCGTTCGTCGCCTGGCGGTCCTCGGTCACGCAGCTCCGGCTGCGCAGCACCTGGCTGACGCTGCAGGAACGGTTGTCGGTGCTGAGCCGGGTGATGGATGAGAATCTCGGCGGCATCCGCGTCGTGCGCGCTTTCGCGGCGCAGCGCCATGAGCTGCAGAAGTTCGACCGCGCCAAAAGGTCGGCGCTGGAGCTTGCCAATGAGCGCGTCGACATCCGCGTTGCCAACACCAGCGCGATGAACTTTTCCTTCCTTGCCGCCATGGGCCTGGTGTTGTGGTTCGGCGGCCAGAAGGTGATAGCGGGCCAGATCAGCGTCGGCACGCTCGCCCAGTTCCTCACCTTCATGACCATCCTGCAGATGCCGGTGCGCCAGCTCGGCCTGATGGTGAATTCATTCGCCCGCGCCTCGACCTGCGGCACGCGGCTGTTCGAGCTGCTCGACACCGAGCTCGATATCGCGGATGCGCCCGATGCAAAGGACCTCGTCATCACCGACGGTGTGTTGCGCTTCGACAATGTCGGCTTCCGCTACGAGGGCGCCGGCGGCCGGCCGGCGTTGTCCGGGGTTTCTTTCGAGGCGCGGCCCGGCGACACCATCGGCATCGTCGGCCCGCCGGGCAGCGGCAAGTCGACGATCGCGCATCTCATCCCGCGCTTCTACGATGCGACGTCCGGCTCCATCACCATCGACGGGCAGGATATCCGCAAGGTCACGCTGCGGTCGCTGCGCAAAGCGGTGGGCATCGTGCAGCAGGATGCGTTCCTGTTCACCACCTCGATCGAGAACAACATCGCCTATGGCAATCCCTGGGCGCGCGAGACGCGCATCGAGCGCGCCGCCGAGTCCGCGCAACTGCACAACTACATCATCGGACTTCCGACCGGCTATGACAGCGTCGTCGGCGAACGCGGCGCCTCGCTTTCCGGCGGCCAGCGGCAGCGCCTGACCATTGCCCGCAGCCTGATGCTGCGGCCCTCGGTGCTGGTCTTCGACGATTCCACCGCGGCCGTCGACGCCGGCACCGAGCAGCGCATACGCGCGGCGATGAAGCGCTTCGCCAAGGATCGCGTCACGCTCATCATCTCGCACCGGCTGAGCTCGCTGATGCATGCCGACCAGATCCTGTTCGTGGAAGGCGGCCGGATCGTCGAGCGCGGCACGCATGAGGAACTGCTGGCGCTCGGCGGACGCTATCGCGCGCTGCACGACCTGCAGCTTCGCCCAGACGACGAGCGGCCCGCCGCGCAAGGAGCTGCCTGATGTCGACGCATGACGACGAGGAAGACGACGACACCAGCGGTCGCCCGACAAAGGCGGTCGTCGGTTCGCACCGCGACGAGGAAGAGGTTTTCGGCAAGGTCTACGATCCGCGCATCGTGCGGCGTATCTGGAGCTTCGTGCAACCGTACCGGGTGCGCATTTTCATCTCGGTCGCGGCCGTGCTGGTGTTCACGCTGACACAGCTGGCGATCCCGCTGGTCATCCGCTACGCCATCGATCACGGCATGGCGGCGGGCGGGCCCGACCGATCCGTCATGGTCTGGGCGACCGGCATTTTCGCGGCGATCATCCTGATCAACTACGCCGCGAGCTATGTGCAGGAGAGCGTTGTCGGCAAGGTGGCCGAGAACGTGCTGTCGGACCTGCGCCGCGCCATGTTCAGCCACCTGCAGCGGGTTTCGCTGAGCTTCATGGACAAGACCGAGGTCGGCCGGCTGATGTCGCGCCTGCAGGGCGACGTCAACTCGATGCAGGAGTTCCTCGAGACCTCGGTGATGTCGGTGGGCGACATCGTGCTGTTGTTCGGCATCGTCAGCGTGCTGCTCTGGCTCGATTTCCGGCTCGGGCTCTTGACGCTGTCGACCATGCCGGCGCTGTTCATCGTGCGCCTGTTCTGGCTGCCGCGCGCCAAGGTCGCCTTCATGGCCGCGCACGAAACCAATTCGATCGCCAACGGGGCGCTTGCCGAAGGCATTCACGGCGTTCGCACCGTACAGAGCCTCGAGCGCCAGCACGTCAATTTCGACCTCTATGACGAGAAGGTGCTGGCCAACCTTCACGCGCATCTGCGGTCAGCCAGATATGCGCAGGTGATGGTGCCGATCGTCGATACGCTGACCGGCATCGCCATGGCGACGGTCATCGTGGTCGGCGGCTCGATGGTGCTGTCGCACAGGCTCGACATCGGCGTCATGGTGGCGTTCCTGTTCTACATCCAGCGCTTCTTCGACCCGATCCGGTCGCTCACCATGCAGTACAGCGTCATGCAGCGCGCCATGGCTTCGGGACAGCGTATCTCCGAGGTGCTCGACGTGCCGGTGGATGTCAGCGACAAGGAAAATGCGCTGACGCTGTCGCGCGACATGGACGGCTCGGTCGAATTCAAAAACGTCACCTTCGGCTACCGCCAGAACCAGCCGGTGCTGAAGAACATCTCGTTTCGCGTCAACCCAGGCGAAACCGTGGCGCTTGTCGGCCCGACCGGATCGGGCAAGTCGAGCTCGATGGCGCTGGTGCACCGTTTCTATGATGTCTGGTCGGGGCAGGTGCTGGTCGGCGGGCACGATGTGCGCGCGCTGACGCAGGATTCGCTCGGCGAGCAGGTCGCCATGGTGCTGCAGGAGCCGTTCCTGTTTTCCGGAACGGTGCTGGAAAACATCCGCTACCACAAGACCGGCGCCAGCCGCGACGAAGTGGTGCGCGCGGCGCAGGCCGTCGGCGCGCATGACTTCATCATGCAGTTGCCGGACGGCTACGACACCGAACTCGAGCAGCGCGGCGGCAACCTCTCGCTTGGACAGCGCCAGCTGGTCAGCTTCGCCCGGGCGCTGGTGGCCGACGCCAGGATCCTGGTGCTCGACGAAGCCACGGCGAGCATCGATTCCTACACCGAGATGCTGATCCAGAAGGCGCTGATCAAGCTCTTGGAAGGGCGGACCGGACTGGTCATTGCCCATCGCCTGGCCACCATCCGCGGCGCCGACCGGATCATCGTGCTGCAGAACGGCGAGATCGTCGAAAGCGGCAACCACGCGCAATTGATGGCGCGCAAAGGCCTCTACGCCCGCCTCTACAACATGAACTACGCCTCGTTCGACGACATTTCCGAGGAAGAGATGGGCGTCGACGCGGTTGCCGGCAAAGCCACGTAGGCTGCCGCAGGAGCGCGCCTGGTAACCTACTGCGTCACCGACGTGGACGTGCCCCAGGTGTCCGACAGCACATAGCCCTGCGGGTACGGATCCGTCGGATCGAGATAGTAGTTGTGCTCGCCGGTGATCCAGGCCCGCCCGGTGATCTCGGGCACGATCGCCTTGCGCCCCGCGATCTCGGTCAGTTCCAGGATCCTGCCGGTGAAGCGCGAGCCGATGATCGATTCATGGATCAGCACGTCGCCGGCCTTCATCATGCCCCTCGCCTGCAGCACCGCCATGCGGGCAGAGGTGCCGGTTCCGGTCGGGCTGCGGTCGGAGCGCCCCGGCGCGACGATGCAGGTGTTGCGCGTGACGTTGCCTGGCCCCTGGAACGGCATGGCGAACTGGACGATCGATACGCCGCGCACGTTATCAAACTGCGGATGCACGACGTCGAGCTGTTCGCGTGCCGCGCGGCGAACCTTCTCGCCGGCAACCGCCAGTTCGCGAGCCTCGTCGGGAACGACCGAGAAACCGAGCGCCTGGGCGTCGACGATGGCGTAGAACATGCCGCCATAGGCGACGTCGACCTTGAGGGCGCCTAGACCTTCGACCTCGATGACTGCGTCGAGACGTTCGGCAAAGGCCGGCGCGTTGCGGAAGGTGATCGACTGGCATTTGCCGTCGCGGCATTCGGCGCGCACCTCGATGACGCCGCCCGGCATGTCGAGCTTGAAGCGCGTCTCAGGCTCCTGCATCGGCACCATGCCGGTCTCGAGCAGCACCGTGGCGACGCAGATCGTGTTGGAGCCGGACATCGGCGGATACTCCGTCGGCTCCATGATGATGGCGCCGGCGACGCAATCCTCGCGCGTCGACGGGACCAGGAGATTGACATGGCGCGCGACGCTGCCGCGCGGCTCGCAGATCAGCATGCGCCTGATATGGTCGTGGTCACGCTGCATCGTGATCATCTTTTCCATCATCGTACGGCCGGCGGGCGGCAGCACGCCGCCGACGATGACGTCGCCGATCTCGCCTTCGGCATGGCAGCCGACGACGCGAATAGAGGCTTTGGTGCGCATTGTTGCTCCTGTGCTTATCGCTGGCGACCACGACTATTTGCTTGGCAAGCAGTGCTGCTCCGGGACAAACTGGTCAATCTGCCAGTCAGCCTCAAGGAGAGTCCCAATGAGCGCCAATGTCTTTTCCGGCTGCATGCCGGCCTTGATGACCCCATGCACGCCCGACCGCCAGCCCGATTTCGAGGCGCTGGCGCGCAAGGGGCGCGACTTGATCGCGGCCGGCATGTCGGCGGTGGTCTATTGCGGCTCGATGGGCGACTGGCCGCTGCTCACCGACGAGCAGCGCATGGAAGGGGTCGAGCGCCTGGTGAAGGCTGGCGTGCCGGTGATCGTCGGGACCGGCGCGGTCAATACGGCCAAGGCGGTGGCGCATGCCGCCCACGCGCAGAACGTCGGCGCGCTCGGCCTGATGGTGATTCCGCGCGTCTTGTCGCGCGGCCCCTCGGTGAGCGCGCAGCGCCACCATTTCAAGGCCATCCTTGCCGCCGCGCCAGACCTGCAGGCGGTGATCTACAACAGCCCCTATTACGGCTTTGCCACGCGCGCCGACCTGTTCTTCGCGCTGCGCGCGGAACATCCGAATCTCGTCGGCTTCAAGGAGTTCGGCGGCCCGGCGGATCTGCGCTATGCGGCGGAAAACATCACCAGCCGCGACGACGAGGTCGTGCTGATGATCGGCGTCGACACCGCCGTCTTCCACGGCTTCGTCAATTGCGGCGCCTCCGGCGCCATCACCGGCATCGGCAACGTGTTGCCGAAGGAGGTGCTGCATCTCGTGAGCCTGAGCCAGGCGGCGGCCAAGGGCGATGTCGAGGCGCGCCAGCGCGCGCAGGAGCTGGACGCCGCGCTCGCCGTGCTGTCTTCCTTCGACGAGGGCCCCGACCTGGTGCTCTATTTCAAGCACATGATGGTGCTGAAGGGTAATCCCGAATACAGGCTGCACTTCAACGAGACGGATGCCTTGACCGACAGCCAGCGCGGCTATGCCGAGCAGCAGCTCAAACTGTTCGACGGCTGGTACGCCCAATGGTCACGGCAACCCGGCGTGGTGGCGCGACACGCAGCCTGACCAGGGCGACCGTCGCTTGTTCAATACGGCCCGCTCCAACCGGGAACGTTGAAATATGTTCGACGATGCCAGCCGGTTGCTTACGCCAGACGAAGCTCCTCGCCCATCGAGGACCAAGCGCCGGCAAACCCGATAATCAGGGTTGGGGGAGAGTTTGCCGGCGCTCCGTGATCGCGGTCTTTGGACTGGGGTGACTTAGGCTGCCGCGAACTCAAGAACATTAGCATGTTCGAATATAATGAGAAGTGGCTTTCGCGCTTTGGCGACTGTTATTAACCGAATGTCGCGGAGGACCATGCTGGGTGGCCCGTATTCCGTCAGCGGAACGGACCACGCGGTTCAATTGAGCTGGTTGAGGATCCCAGAGCTGTTCGCCAGCACCAGACTTTTATAGACCAGGAACGCTATCGTGCAGATCGCGGCCAGCGATATCGGCACGCCAAACGGCACGACCCCTTTACGATCCATGTGCTGCACATAGAGCCGGAACGCGCCCTCAGGCAACAGGAATGGCGCTTTCACCACCATCGCGGTGATAACAGCAAAGGCCAGCAGTAGGATGGAAAACAGCGAGAGGCCGCTGCCACCGATCAGGAAAGGCACGACCGCCATCAGCTTGACATCGCCGGCGCCAATTTTGCGAAACGCCCAGAACGGGAAGAGCGCCACAAACAACAAAAGACCGGCCATGGCACTCAGCCCCATGTCCCACCAGGATCCGGACAGGAGCGACTGCAGGAACAGTGATCCCGCGCCAAGACAGAGCAGCAGCAATACGTCGCGATTGGTTATCCTCTGGGTGGTGAAGTCGGTCCACGCGATCCATGCGAGCAGAGGGGTGGCGAGCGCCTTCAGCAATAGGGATTCGGTAATCAACATGCTAGCGCTCGACGTTTTGGATGCTCGACGACAAAAGCTTCAGATTATTGGCCACGGTCGGATCGTTGGGCGCCAGTTCATAGGCCTTGAGGAAGTTGCTGCGCGCGTCCTGCAGCTTGCCGCGCAGCAAATAAGAATAGCCGAGATTATTGTAATATTCCGGCGTCGCGCCGAGCAGCCGGTAGGCCCTGCCATAGGCCATGTCGGCCAGATCGAAGCGCCGGATGCGGTCGCAGGAGGCGGCGAGACCAAGCCACGCGACGCCATCATTCGGCGCAAGCCTGGTCGCCTTGTAAAACAGAGCACCGGCATTGCCGTAGTTTTCGGAACGGAACTGCGTCTTGGCCTCAGTGACGGCCTGATCGGAGGCGTAGTAGTCTACATCGCTCACCGTCTTCAGCCCGTCGAAGGCATCGCCGAAGCCGGTATAGTCGCCCTTGGCCGGCTCATTGGTACGCACGACGCCGCCATCGGTCGATTGGCAACCTGCAAGGACCGCCAACAAGATTGCCGCGGCGGCGAGGCGTATCGGCTTTTTCGCTATGTGCCCCAACGTGCTCTCCGATTCCATTTTAGAACATAAGCATATGACGACTAGAAGAAAATGCCCTTCATGCGAATGATCACAGGCAACATGATCACCATCATGACTACAGGGAAAATGCAGAGGCCCAGCGGGATCATCATCTTGACTGGCAATGCGTTGGCGCGCTCCTCGGCCTGCAGGACGCGCTGCCCGCGCATCTCGGAGCTGTAAACGCGCAGGGCATCGGTGAGGCTGGTGCCCAGTTCCTCCGATTGCCGAAAGAGCACCGCCAGCGCCTTTGCCTCCTCCAGCCCGACGCGATCGGCGAGCTCGCGCAAGGCTTCGCGGAGCGGTTTGCCGGCCCGCAGTTGCAGGTTCATGATCGTGAGCTGGATGCCCAGCCATTTGTGCGTGCCAGCCAGTTCCTGGCTGACCCGTTCGACCGCCGCCTCCAGGCTCATGCCGGCATCGGCGCAAGTGATCATCATGTCCATGAAGTCTGGAAAGGAGCGACGGTAAACCTGCTTCTGAGCATTCTCGAAGCGATCGAGCATGATACTCGGGATGACGATGCATCCAAGGCCGATCAGGGCGGCGCCCGCGAAAGCGAAGAAGCCTGGCACCCGCGGCGGCAATGCTTTCGACATCAAGGCGTACATAAGCAGAAAGCCTATTGCGACAGCGCCCAGCCTGCACAGCGTATAGATAACAGGTGCGCTGGCATGATAGAAGCCGGCACGAAAGAGCTTGGCCTCGAGGGCGTCCGGCTCGTCACGCTCCTTCTCCATGGACTTGAAATAGGCCTCGACCGGCCTTTGCGCCGCGGCCTTGGCGAGAAGATCCTGTGCCAGGATCGATCGTCGATTCACGGGCCCGTCGCCGACGAGACTGCCCGTCACCAGTCTGCGCGTCTGCATCGCCGGCAGGAACACCAGCGCTGCGAAGAGAAACAGAGCGACCGCCGCCGCGAAGACGGCGAGGGAGACCAGCAGGGTCAGGTCGTTCAAGTTCGAAAGGCCCATGTCGCTCCTAGAAATCGAAAGTGACCATGCGATACATGATGTAGTCGCCGAGAAGCGCCCAGGTCCCGAAGGTCAGGAACACCGGCGCAACCAACGGGCTGCCCCAGATCTTGCCATAGTATGAGGGCGCGAGGACTTGCAGCACCGCGAACATCACGAGAGGAAACAGCGAGATGATCCATGCGGATGCGCGACCCTCGGCCGAGAGCGCCCTGATCTTCATTCTGAGCTTCTGGCGTTCACGCAGCACGGATGAGAGGTTGGCAAGGATCTCGGTAAGGTTACCGCCTGTCTTCGCCTGGATGGAAAGCGAAACGGACAGCAGATGAAGCCCTTCGAACCCAACCCGCTCCGACAGTTTTCTGACGGCCTGTTCAATGCTCAGTCCGAATGTGATTTCGTCAGCGACGATGCCGAACTCGGTGCCGAGCGGATCCGCCATTTCGCGACCTACGAGGCCGATCGCGACGGTGGCCGGGTGACCCGCGCGGAGAGAACGGACGATCATGTCGAGCGCGTCGGGCAATTGCCTTGAAAACTTCAGAATACGCTTTTTGCCGGCACGACGCAGAATGAACAGCGGCAGTGCGAAAGCTACAGCAAGGAAAACAAGGACGGCCGCCGGCGCCGACAGACCGAGAAACCATAGCACCAATGCCAGCGCCAAACCGGCGAGTGGGAAAGACGCAGCGAACGTCATCGGGTTTCCGGTGACGCCGGACTGTGTGTACAGCCGGTTCAGCCAGACAAAACCGGAGATAAAGTCTCCTGAATCAGTCAGGCCGCGTTCGCGCAGCAGGTTGTGCAGTGTCTGCTCCGCGGGCGCGTCATCGGCGAGCCGGCGCAGCCGATGATTGATCGCGACCCGATGCGAGCGACGACGGGTAAGGGATATATAAAAAGCCTCGCCGGCGAGGATGACGGAGGCGGCCGCAACCACATAGATGAAATAAAGAAGCGACTGCCCCGTCAGCATTACAGCGCCACCTGCGGATTGAAGGCGTCCTTGGCGAAATGAAGGCCTTGCGTGGCGGCTTCGGGAGCAAAGCGCGGCCGAACGCCGGTGGCGCGGAAATCACCGATGATCATGCCGTCGGCAGCAACATCGCGCCTGACATAGTGATAGATTTCCTGGAGCTGCACGACGTTGCCTTCCATGCCAGTGATCTCCGAGATGGAGACGACCCGCCTTCCGCCATCCGACAGGCGCTGCGTCTGCACGATGATGTCGATGGCCGACGCGATCTGCGCGCGGATCGAGTCATGCGTCATCGGCAGCCCGGCCATGCCGACCATCTGCTCCAGGCGCGAGATGGCGTCGCGCGGCGTGTTGGCGTGGATAGTGGTCATCGAACCTTCATGGCCGGTGTTCATGGCCTGCAGCATGTCGAAGGCTTCCTCGCCGCGCACCTCGCCGACGATGATGCGGTCGGGGCGCATGCGCAGCGCATTCTTGACCAGCTCACGCTGGCGGATCTCGCCCTTGCCCTCGACATTGGGCGGGCGCGTTTCCAGGCGGCCGACATGCGGTTGCTGCAACTGCAGTTCCGCCGCGTCCTCGATGGTGACCAGACGCTCTTTCGCTGGAATGCAGCTCGACAGTGCGTTGAGCAACGTCGTCTTGCCGCTGCCGGTGCCGCCCGAGACCAGGATCGACTTGCGCGCCTGCACCGCGATCCTCAGCATGTCGATCATCGGCTGGCGGATCGAATTCAACGCCATCAGGCGTTCCAGCGAATAGGGATTCCTGGAGAATTTGCGGATCGAGACCAGCGGACCATCGACCGAGACCGGCCGCACGGCGATGTTGACGCGCGATCCGTCCGCCAAGCGAGCATCCGCCATCGGCGCGGATTCGTCGACCCGACGACCGATGGCCGAGACGATCTTGTTGATGATGCGCAACAGATGCGCCTCATCGCGGAAGCGGATCGAGGTTTCCTCGATCATGCCGCGTCGCTCGATGAAGACGCGCTCATGCGTGTTGATCATTATGTCGGTGATCGAATCGTCTTTAAGCAGCGGCTCGATAGGACCAAGGCCCAGCATTTCGTCCGCCGTGTCGCTGGTCAGCAGATCGAGCTCGCGGGCATTCAACGGCACGTTCCGGCCACGCACGAATTCGCGCACGATCGGCCGGATCTCGTTCAGGATTTCGTCCTTGGAGGCGCTTTCCAGTGCCGTCAGGTTGAAGCGATCGATGAGATGACGATGCAGCTCGACCTTCAAGGTGAGGAAGTCGAGACCTTGCGGTTCGGGCTCCGCGACGATGGTGGCGGCTGTTCCGTTCACGGCAGCAACTGCGCGCGACGCCTGCGGCGCCGTTTGCTCACCCTGCCCTTTGATGAAGCGACCCAACATGCCGCCTACCCCTCTTAATTTCCCCAGGTCCGGAAACTAAGCGTTAACCACGAAGGGCACAAGCGGTCTGGACGCGAAACACCGCGTATTACTTGCAACATAGTTAAGAAATTAATCTGGATTTCTCGTTTTCTATTTAGTTTTTGCTCCAGGCTATCAGACAAAAGTCGCAGGACCAGTCCTAGGCCCTTGGTCTTAAGCCGGCAAGGCATGCCTCTAAGCCCTTAGATATAAAGGAATATGTATGGATCCTAATGTTTGTGCGGTGCGGCACGACCGTGGCAAAATTGTGAATGAATGGTTAAAGTGGTTGAAAAATGAGGCGAATCAAGCCCTTGTCAAAATTGAAACGACTTCCGTTCCAGTATTGAAAGGTTAAGCTTCCGTTAATCCGTTTGACACTGCTTTTTCGCACGACCAGGATTGAACGTGACGGGGGATGCTTTGGTATGGGGTTCATCCTTGGCTCTGTCTCGTCGGGTTCAAACCTCCAAAGGGAGAAATTGACATGAAGAAGCTCATGACGATGACCCGGCAGTTCCGCGACGACGAAAACGGCGCTGCTATGGTCGAATATTCTATCCTGATCGGCATCATCACGGCTGCGACGATCACGTTCATCATCGGGGTAGGCGCCTATGTCACCGGCGCGTGGACCGCGCTCTGCACAGCGCTTAACACCACCACGATCGGCTGCACGCCCGCCTGAACTAGAACTGACCAGGCCCGCAGACAAACTTGCGGGCTTGGTCAATCTCGGACAAAGCGCACTCTGCTGGCGTTACCACGGGTTTGCGTCAAAGGGCTTGGGAAAAATGCGTGCCAACACACTCATTATGATCGTACTCGCCGGGATATTTGGCGTTTTGGCGGTCGTGCTTATCAATATTTGGCTGGCGGGGCAGCGCAACGCCATGGCCAACGGCGTGCAAGCAAGCACGGTCGTGGTCGCGGCGGTGCCCCTGAAATTCGGCGATACGCTGAGCGCCGACAAGTTGCGCGAAATTGCATGGCCGGCGGGAGCAGTGCCGGCTGGCGCCTTCAAGACGGTCAAAGAGGCGATGGCCGGCAGCGGCGCACGCCAGGCGCTGCAGTCCATCAGTGCCAACGAACCTATTCTCACTGCCAAGATCACCGGCCCGGGCCAGCGCGCGACGCTGTCGGCCGTGCTTAGTGAGGGCATGAAGGCAGTTTCCATCCGCGTCAACGACGTGCTCGGCGTCGCGGGATTCGTTTTCCCGGGCGACCGAGTTGACGTGCTTTTGACCCGGAACGTTCGTGGTGACGACGGCGCCGACAAGAGTTTCGTCGACGTGCTGCTGCAAAGTGTTAAGGTGCTTGCCGTCGACCAGGTGGCCGATGAAAGCAAGGACAACCCAACTGTCGTGAAAGCAGTCACTGTGGAAGTCAGCACCAAGGACGCCCAGAAGCTGACGCTCGCGGCGGGCGCCGGGCAATTGTCGCTGGCGTTGCGCCAGGCTGCCGGCAACCAGGGCGAGGCGAATGAGAGGGTGACGCTTGCGGATCTGACAGGCGACACGCCGGACGATGTCGCCAAGCGCCAGGCCGAGCTCGACAGGCAGGCTGCCGAGGAAGCGGCGCGCAAGCAAGCCGACGATAAGATCGATGGACTGGCCAAGGCAGTCGAGCGGGTCGGCAGCCAGCTCGACCAGATGAGCAAGACAAAGCCGGTTACGGTCGTGGCCGCCGCGCCTCAGCAGCAGGTGAAGGAAGTGATCAAATACGTCAAACCGGAACCGCCGAAGCAGGCGACGGTCGGCGTGTTCCGGGGCATCAAGCTGGAATCATACGAAGTGCCGCGACAAGACTGACGAGGGTTCGGCGTGGCGAAGGCTGCCTTGGGCAGCAAACGGGGAGACGGGGATGCAGCGGTTTTGGCTTAGGATAGCGGCGGTCGCGCTATCCTTGTTGGGCGCATCGGCAATCCTCGGCCATTCGGCCCAGGCTGCTGACCGCTTCATAGATGTGTCGCGTCCGTCGCTCCATCGCGTGTTCATCCCGGTTTCGCAATCCGCGACGATCCAGGTGAATGCGACACTGGGCGATATCGTTGTCGGCGACGAGAAGATCGCCGACGCGCAGCCGATGACCGACAAGACGCTCTACATCATCGGCAAAACCGTCGGCACCACCACCGTCAATCTGTTTTCCGAAGACAAGCGCTCGCTTGGCACCATCCAGATCGAGGTCGGCCAGGATGTCGGCGATATGGCGGTCGCAATCCGCCAGGTGGCGCCGAAGGCCCGCATCGAGATCGGCTCGATCAACGGCAAGGTGCGCCTGAGCGGCCACGTCAAGGACGCCGCGACGCTGGCATCCATTGTGGAGGTCACTCAGCAATATGGCCCCGACGCCATCATCAACGCGGTGACGATCGATGACAGCGAGCAGGTCAATCTGTCGGTGCGCATCCTTGAGGCCAAGCGCAATGCCGGGCGCGATCTTGGGGTGTCGTTCAGGAGCGCGAATAGCAGCAAAACGACGCTCGTTGGAACCGGGCCAGCAGCGGTCAACACGAACGGCACAGGACTTGGGGCAGGTGAACTCGTCGGAAATCTCCTGTCGAATACCAATCCTTTCGCCGCTCTGATCACCCGCATCATCGACAGCAACATCAAGGTCGACCTGATCATCGAGGCGCTTGAGGCGAAGGGCGTCGTTCGCACCCTGGCCGAACCGAACCTCACCACCGTCTCCGGCGAGACGGCCAGCTTCAATGCCGGCGGCGAGGTGCCGGTGCGCAGCGTCAACGGGCAAGGTGAGGTCGAGATCGTATTCAAGCAGTTCGGCGTGAATTTGAACTTCACCCCGGTGGTGCTGGACGACGGCAAGATCCACATCAAACTGGCGCCGGAAGTGAGCGACCTGACCGGCTTCACCGCCGCCGGCGATCCGATCTTCACCAACCGCAAACTGTCGACCGTCGTCGACCTGCGCGACGGCCAAAGTTTCGCGGTCGGCGGTCTGCTCTCCAGCAAGAACACCATACAGCAAAACCAGGTGCCGTGGCTCGGCCAGGTGCCGATCGTCGGCGCGCTTTTCAAGAATTCGAGCACGGCGAAGGAAGAGACCGAACTGGTCGTCATCGTCACGCCGCACCTCGTGCGGCCGGTGAGGCCCGGCGAGCAGCTGGCGACTCCTTTCGACAAGACGAGGCCCGCCAACGACCCGGAGCTCATGTTGCTCGGCCAGCTCGAAGTCAGCAAGGACATGATCCGAAAATATGAACATGGCGACGGCGTCACCGGCCCTTACGGCCACATGCTGGATGTGAAATCGAAGGACAAGCTGGTCTATGTCAAGAAGTAAGCTCCTGCTCGTTGTTCTTGGCACCAGCCTACTCGCGGGCTGCGCGGCCGATTACCTGAACAATTACGACACGATGACGTTGGCATCCGGCGACTCGCAGAAAGCCAACCAGCTGCTGCAGACGGTCGATCCGTACAATCCGGCTTCCAACAACACGAAGATCGAAGGCAATGGTGCACGGTCCGTCGCGGTGGTCCAGAAATACAAGCTTCCGTCAGATACGTCAGCGCCGGCGACGAACATGACGGTGAATGTCGGGCCGTCGAGCGCGACCAGCGCAGCGAAGTAGAGAGAAGGATGCGGCGCGTCGGGCGCGCGAGGACACCCGACACGAATGGAGAGTAGGATTATGTTGAGGACCATTCGTGAATTCTGGCACGATCAACGCGGCATAGCGATGATCCTGGTTGCCATTATGCTGCCGGTTCTCATTGGCTTCGCCTTGCTTGCCGTCGACATGAGCCGTGCCACCGGGCTGCACAACGATCTTCAGAAAGGCGTGGACGCGCTGGCTCTTGGCGCTGCCGCCGAGCTCGACGGCAATACAGACGCCATTACCCGGGCCAACCGAGCTGTGTCGACCCTTATTGCCAATAAGACACGGTTTTCGACGTTGGGCGATCACCAGATCGCTTTGGCCGACGTAACCGTTGCGTACCTGACGGGCATACCAGCCAGCGACAGCACAAGCTTGACTGCGGTTGGGGTCGACTCCACCGGAAAAAATTGGGCCAGCACGGACCCCAAGCTTGTAAAGTTCGCGGAAGTCACCGTGAACGCCTCTGGCACGACGACGGACGGGGCCGGCGCTTTCGAGACGATCCTTCCAGCCAGCTTCATTGGCGGCGGCGACCGTATGGATCTGCGACCGCAGGCGGTGGCGGGGTTCACCAATGCGCTTTGTCAGTTCACGCCGATGTTCATCTGCAATCCCTACACCTCCCTCGGCGCCCTTCAGACGGCCGTTTCTGGAACAAGCAAGCCGATGATCTTACTCAAGGAGCAGACCGGCGGAAATAACGCCCAATATCTTCCCGGCAATTACGGCTTCCTGTCTTCTCCCGAGGGCAACAAGTCCACGGCAACCATTACCGAAATGTTCGCCGTGACGAACCCGCCGGCTTGTTACAGCCAAAACGGGGTGACAACGCGCCCCGGCAACATTCCGCCCGTCGACGCGGGCATCAACACCCGCTTCGATCTTTACGACAACAGTGGCCCGTATAAGACCGATCCGACTGTTAATCCACCGGCGCCCAACGTCCGCAAAGGCATGGTTGTCTCGAATGCCGGAAAGAAAAGTTGCGCCTATTCCGCTCCAAACAGTGGGCAGGCAAGTAATTACATGGCTCTCCCACATGACACTGGCTGCTGCGCGCAGGCCGGAGTGCCTGGCAGTGGCCTGTGGAACTTCACTGGCTATTGGAGTGTCAATCACGGCAATGCGAGCACCTCCGGGGTTCTGACCGCGTGTGGCGCAAACCCCAGCCGGTATTGCGTCTACAAATACGAGGTCAACAATCCGACGCTGAAAAGCGGGCAGGAGAAAACTGCCCCCCAGTGCAACACGACCACGCAGAGTGCCGACAGGCGGCTGCTCTATGTCGCGGTCGTCGACTGCGTTAACAACTCAGTCAAAGGCGGCAATCAGACGTTGCCGGTGCAGGCTTTCGCCAGCATGTTCGTTACGGAACCTGCGGGAGGACCGCCGGACGCCAACATATACGCTGAAATAGAAGACATCAGCACCTCGGTTGGCCAAGGCACTCTAAAGAAGCTTCAGCGCAACGAAGCGCAGCTTTACCGGTAGAGCCATGCTGACCGCGCTCAAACAAATTATCCGGCGTTTTAAACGCGATGACGATGGGACCGCCCTCGTCGAGATGGCCATTGTGACACCGTTCGTTCTGCTGCTATCGGCCGGCGTCTTCGAGTTTTCGAACATCCTCAACACACGCATGCTGCTCGATGCCGGCGTCAAGGACGCTGCTCGCTATATGGCGCGCTGCAGTAGCGATTGGGACACTTGTTCGGGCTATGCAACGAACCTTGCCGTGAAAGGAGCCATAACCGGCGGCAGCGCAAGGGTCACAGGATGGACCACAACCGAAGTAACAATCAGCAAGTCAAAATCCCTTCAAGCGATCGATTCCGCTACCGGCACTGAACTCTATCTCAGCCCCACCAGCACCGTCGATGTCGTGGAGGTCAGCACGACATATCCTTACGTCGATCTCGGCCTGTGGTCTTATCTCGGTTTCGGCCAACTCAGCCTCACAGTTGCCCATCAGGAGCGCGTCTTCGGATGGTGATGCTGTGCCGCAGGTTCTGGGCAGCGGAGTCCGGCGCGACGATGGTCGAGGCGACCATCGCCATGCCGCTGCTGCTCACGCTCCTGCTCGGCTTCGTCGACTTCGGATATGCCTTTTACCAGTGGAACGCGGCCGACAAGGCAGTGCAAGCCGGTGCAAGGCTCGCACAGATCTCCGGCCCGGTCGCCAGCGGGCTTTTGCTTGAGGCAAAAACGCCCGCTGACTCGCTGGACGTCGGCAAGGCGGTTCCAGCCAACACGTACAACTATATCTGCACGGCCAACACAGCTGGAACAGTCTCATGCTCCTGCGGAACGGGCGCTACATGCCAGGACCTCACCGCAAGTCAGGCCGCCTTTGACTTTATTTTCAGCGGCAGCAGTGGTCGGGCTGGAATGCAGACATTCCTGCCGATGCTGACGAAGTCCCAGGTTCAGATACAGTATCAGGCCTCGGGTCTTGGCTATTGGACCCGCCCCAACGGTCCTGTCCCGACCATCACGGTCAGCATCGTCAACCATCACTTCCAGTTCTTCTTCCTGGGCGGACTGCTCGGGTTCGGAAACATCACCATGCCCTCGATGCTGAGCACGGTCACGGGCGAAGACATGAAGAGCACCTTTCCATGAACGCCATCAACACTAAGGTTACACCGACCAAGCGAAAGCAGGTGGCGTTGTTCTCGT
This sequence comes from Mesorhizobium sp. ORM8.1, assembly GCF_053005525.2. Classification (NCBI taxonomy): domain Bacteria; kingdom Pseudomonadati; phylum Pseudomonadota; class Alphaproteobacteria; order Hyphomicrobiales; family Phyllobacteriaceae; genus Mesorhizobium; species Mesorhizobium sp. ORM8.1. The sequence goes on from NZ_CM132600.1 coordinate 2,720,297, forward strand.
CGGATCCGAATTTCAAGCGCGAGGTGGCGACGCGGCTCGATGCGCTGGCGATCTATGATGTCAGGGTTGCCGAGACGGGCGACTTTCTGAAAGGTCCGCCGGCCGATACGCGTCCGGGCATCGTCATCCTCGATCTCGGCGATGGCGAGCTGCTCGCCAGGCCAGGCATTGTCGAGGCGCGCGCATTGTGGGCGTCCGTGCCGCTGATCGCGGTTTCCGACGAGCTGACCTCGGAACGGACGCGCGTTTTGGTGCGGATGAACGCCTCGGACTGGCTGCACAAGCCGCTCGACGGCAAGGAGCTGCTCAACGCGGTGACCTTCCACGACACCGGCAACCAGGGCACGAAAAGCCGCATCATCACCTTCATCGGCGCCAGCGGCGGCGCCGGCGCCACGACGCTGGCGCTCTCGGCGGCCGAGCACCTGGCCTCGAAATCGGCTGAGCGCGCGGCCGCCACCTGTCTTGTCGACCTCGATTTCCAGAGCGCCAATTGCGGCGCCTATATCAATCAGTTCAACCAGTTCGACCTGACGGGCATCATCGGCCAGCCCGAAAGGCTCGATGTCGAGCTGATGGACGTCATCAAGCTGTCGCGGCCGTCCGGCCTCACCCTCTACGCGTTCGAGCGACCGCAGCTGCCCTTCGAGCCGCATGGCAGCGATTTCGTCTTCCGGCTTCTTGACCTCGTCGCCTACCGCTTCGACGACATCGTCATCGACCTGCCCAATCTCGAAACGCCCTGGCACAATTCCGTGCTTTCGACGAGCGACGAGATCTTCATCGTCTTCGAGCTCAACGTCGCGTCGCTGCGGCAAGGCAAGCGGCTCTACACCAAGATCCGCGAACTGCGCGGCAACGCGGTCAGCATCACGCTCGTCGCCAACAAGCATAAGCGCAAATGGTTCGGGAACCATTTTTCGCGCAGCGAGCTGGAGAAGATCTTCAAGGCGCCGCACATCAAGTCGGTGGCGCTCGACAATGCGCTTCTCTCGGATTCGCTGAACCGGGCCATCCTGCCTTCCGAGGTGGAGGGGCGGGCGCGCTTCAACAAGGACCTGAAGAAGATATTCAAGGAACGGCTGGACAATGCCCAGCGCTAGCTCCAAGCGCCGGATGGCGGCGCGCTTCGTGGCGGCCTGCCTGATCGGCATCGCGTCAATGTCGGCTTGCGACTTGGCGCGAGCCGGATCGGGGCTGCCGCCGCTCCCGGCGATGGGCCCCAGCCTGCGTAAGGCGGTCGCCTTCCAGACCGGCGAGCAGCCAGGCACGATCGTCATCCGCAAGAACGAGAAGGCGCTCTACCTGGTGACGGGCGAGGGTCAGGCGCTGCGTTACCAGATAAGCGTCGGCCGCGACGGCTTCGGCTGGACCGGAACGGTCAAGATCGCGTCCAAGACCGAATGGCCGGAATGGCGCCCGCCCAAGGAAATGCGCGCGCGCCGGCCCGAGCTGCCGGCGATGGTGCCGGCCGGTCCCTACAATCCGCTCGGCGCCCGGGCGCTTTATCTGTCGCGCGACGGGCGCGACACGCTCTATCGCATCCATGGCACCAACGATCCCAAGGGCGTCGGTTTCGACGGCACGTCCGGATGCTTCCGGCTGACGAACACCGATGTGATCGATCTCTTCAAGCGCGTCGCGGTGGGCGCAAAGGTGGTGGTTGAATGACGATGATCAGCGAGCCGGACGTTCCGGCAATCGAACTTGGTCACAGGGAAGCTGCTCCGGGACGGCCCAGCCGAGCCAGAATGATCGGTGTTTTGGCCGTGGGTGCTGCACTAGTCACCTTCGTCAATGTGACGGCTGCGGTCTATCTCTATCGCGGCGTCAGCGACCTCAAGACGATGGAGGCGCGGCTGGAACAGCTCGGCCAGTTCGAGCAGCGGATCGGCGCCCGCATCGATACCGTCAACAACGGTTTCCAGAGCCGGTTCGAGACGCTGGACCACCAGCTGCAGGCGAATTTCGGCCAGATCAACGGCAATATCGCCAAGCTGGAGCAAGGTCAGCCCGTTGCCGCCAACGAGCCGCCGCCAAGCACATCCGAGCCGGCCATGCTCGACAATACCACGGTGGCGGCCGCGGCCGACCAAAGCGGCGACGATACCGCCGACGCTCGGCCGTCGTTCAAGAGGAAGGTTGCGCCTCCGGGGCCCAACCCGTCCTACCAGCGCATCCAGCAGCCCGACGGCAAGGTCTATTACAAGAAGATCAACTGAGCAGGCCGGTTTTCGTCGCCTGGACCGCGGATTACAGATCGCGCTGTAGCGAAAGCATCCGGACCGCGCGAGCTTCGGCGCGCTGCCTTGCCTCGCGCAGGAAAGCGACATGGCAGTGGGCGCAGGCCGCGAGACCGAAGCACAGCACAAGGCAATTCTTCAGGCTGAAATCGAGCATGAGCGAAAAATGCCAGCCATTCGGAATGGTGAAGGCGGCGATCGTGCTTGCCGTCTCGGCATGGCTGCTCAGCGCAATCATCTTTCCGGCAAAGAGCAGCGCGGCATGATTGGCGAGGAAGATGCCGGCGGACCTCTTTGCCTGGCAAATCATCCAGCAGGCGCCCGCCGCAAAGACGATAATGGCCGCATCGAGCGCCATCGATCCGCCGAGATAGACATGCGCCTGCTGCCAGAACATGGTCGAGAACGGTCGCAGCTCAAGCCAGATCCACCACATGGCGGGGCTGGCGGGATAGGTTCCGAGCAGGAACGTCGCGGCTCGCTCGCCTCCCATAATCGCCAGGATGAATGCGGGAAAAGCGAAGAGTAATATCGACTTGCGCTTCATGTTGTCCTCGACAATCTGGCGTCAGCATAGATTGCAGAGGTTATGCGAGGCTTAACGGTAGGACGGTTACACTGGTTGTTCGATCTCGGCGGCCGCAGTTGAGACCGGTCCGATCGCCGTCCCCAAGGCGCCGCTCGTAGCTGCGGCCATTGCCTTCCAAACTGATCGCAGCAGGCACCTGCATGGGGCCTTGCAAGGCTGGCGAGCATTTTTGACCGCGGCGATGGTCGGATTTGCTCCCGATCAATGAACGCGCCGCAATCTGTCGGTAGGCTTTTTCGATCGGCTACCCATGATCGCTCAAAGATTGCCAAGAGGAAGACATCCACCTTCTACTGCTTTCGACGAATTGACTATGCGCTGATCGGACCGCAGACCGGTCACATCGGGAGGAATTACATCAGGATTGGGAGGATAGGTATGGGAGAAATTCTACACGACCATCATGCTGACCGCATCCAGGCTGCGATTGCCTCGGACGCTGCCGCGAAGTCCGCGTTGGTTGCTTCATGGCGACGGTCTTCCGATTTGCATCGGCTCGATCCGGCCGACTGTAGCCCTCCATATTATCTGACAGAGACCGAACTCGGGCGAGCCCGGCAACACATCGAACCGCTCGTCCGGGCTGCCCAATCGAGTCTCGACCGCCTCTATCTTGCAGTAGGCGGCGTCGGGTGCTGTGTCCTGCTCGCCGATCGCGACGGCGTGCCGGTCGAACGGCGCGGCGCGGTCGTCGACGATGAGACGTTTCGTTCCTGGGGTTTGTGGACTGGCTCCGTCTGGAACGAGGAAAGCCAGGGCACCAACGGGATCGGCACCTGTCTGGTCGAGCGGCGCGTACTGACAATTCACCGCGACCAGCATTTCCACACGCGCAACACGCTGCTCAGCTGCACCACCGCTCCGATCCACGATCACGAGGGGAACCTGGTAGCCGCGCTTGACGTGTCGTCCTGCCGGGCAGATCTGACCGAAGCCTTCGCCAATCTTATTTCGATGGCCGTGGTTGACGCTGTGCGTCGGATAGAAAGCGAAAACTTCAAGATGGCGTACCCAAAAGCGCGCATTCTGCTCGCACCGGTGACCGACAAAGGCTCCGGCGCGCTGATCGCCGTCGACGCGGACGATCTCGTGGTCGGCGCGACCCGATCGGCCCGCCTGGCGCTTGGCCTTACGCAGCAGTGCCTCGACAAGCCGATGCCCGCCGCCGATCTGCTCGGCTGGGCTGAGAGTGACTCCAAAGTCCTGGCCGACGCAGAGCGCGGAGCGCTGCAGCGTGCGCTCGCGCGGGCTGACGGAAACGTGTCCGCCGCGGCTCAGGCGCTTGGCATCAGCCGCGCGACGCTTCACCGCAAACTCAACCGCCTGGATGTCCACCGGTCACACTGAACTCCCAAGCAATCATGACTGTCGCAATTCTGCGACACATCATGTCCATCCACGGTAACCGGTGCGGTGACAACTACCGGCGGAAACAGCAAGTCTCTTCCGAAGCGTCGCATCCCGCGACGTCAACTTTGGGAGGAAGACACATGAACAAGGTTGAATTCTCACGCTCGGTCAAGGCGCCCTTCGACAAGCGCTATGGCAATTTCATCGGCGGCAAATGGGCCGAGCCGCGGTCCGGCCGCTACTTCGAGAACTACTCACCGGTGAACGGCCAACTGCTATGCGAGGTTGCTCGTTCGGATGCCCAGGATATCGAGGCGGCCCTGGATGCGGCGCACGCCGCCAAGGACGCCTGGGCGCGCACCAGCGTGGCAGAGCGCTCGCTCATCCTCAACCGCATCGCCGATCGCATGGAGGAAAACCTCGATCTCCTCGCATGCGCCGAAACCTGGGACAACGGCAAGCCGATCCGCGAAACGACGGCCGCCGACCTGCCTTTAGCGATCGACCATTTCCGCTATTTCGCCGGCGCCGTGCGGGGCCAGGAAGGTAGTCTATCCCAGATCGACGATGACACCGTCGCCTATCATTTCCATGAGCCGCTCGGCGTGGTCGGCCAGATCATCCCGTGGAACTTCCCGTTGCTGATGGCATGCTGGAAACTTGCTCCCGCGCTTGCCGCCGGAAACTGCGTCGTGCTGAAGCCCGCCGAGCAGACACCGGCCGCCATCTTGCTGTGGGCCGATCTTATCGGCGATCTGCTGCCGCCAGGCGTGCTCAACATCGTCAACGGCTTCGGTCTCGAGGCCGGCAAGCCGCTTGCGTCGTCACCGCGCATCGCCAAGATCGCCTTTACCGGCGAGACCACGACGGGCCGGCTGATCATGCAGTATGCCAGCCAGAACCTCATCCCGGTGACACTCGAGCTCGGCGGCAAGTCACCCAACATCTTCTTCAAGGATGTCGTCGCCGAGGACGACGATTTCTTCGACAAGGCTATCGAGGGCTTCGTCATGTTCGCGCTGAACCAGGGCGAGGTGTGCACCTGCCCGAGCCGCGCGCTCATCCAGGAATCGATCTACGACAGGTTCATGGAGCGCGCCCTCAAGCGCGTCGAGGCGATCGTGCAGGGCGATCCGCTCGATCCGGCGACGATGATCGGCGCCCAGGCTTCGTCCGAGCAGATGGACAAGATCCTGTCCTACATCGACATCGGCCGCCAGGAAGGAGCCGAGGTGCTGACCGGTGGCGCTCGCAATCATCTGCCCGGCGATCTGGCCGGCGGCTATTACGTCCAGCCCACGGTGTTCAAGGGCCACAACAAGATGCGCATCTTCCAGGAGGAGATCTTTGGGCCGGTGGTATCGGTCACGACCTTCAAGGATGACGACGAAGCGCTCAGCATCGCTAACGACACGCTCTACGGCCTCGGCGCCGGCGTATGGACACGCGACGCCAACCGCGCGTACCGCTTCGGCAGGGCAATCCAGGCTGGCCGCGTCTGGACCAATTGCTACCACGCCTATCCTGCGCATGCGGCCTTCGGCGGCTACAAGCAGTCCGGCATCGGCCGCGAGACCCACAAGATGATGCTCGACCACTACCAGCAGACCAAGAACATGCTGGTCAGCTACAGCCCGAAGAAGCTCGGCTTCTTCTGATCGTCTCTTTGGCACACAGGCGCGGCCTCGCAGGGGGCCGCGCCCCAAGCTGGAAAGTTGAAAGAGCCATGCATGCAAAGGTCACGGCAACGCCGGCCGCCCTTGAATTGATTGCCGAGATCATTGCCGACCACGGCCCAGTACTGTTCCATCAATCCGGCGGCTGCTGCGACGGCTCTTCGCCCATGTGCTACCCGCGTGCCGGGTTCATCGTCGGCGACCATGATGTACTGCTCGGCCACGTCGGCGACGCGCCGTTCTACATCGGAGCTTCGCAATTCCAGGCATGGAAGCATACCGATCTCATCATCGACGTAGTCCCTGGTCGCGGCGGCATGTTCTCGCTGGACAACGGACGCGAGAAGCGGTTCCTGACGCGGTCGACAATCTGCGCTGTTCAGTTGTGATGACAGTGCATCAGGCTGCTTCTGCTTTGTCTTGACGCCACGAGCGCTCAACAAGGCCCATGCAACATGGTTGCTTCCAATACCCGACAGATAGCCCTGCAATCAGTCAGACCATCGTTCGTGAGTGGCATTTACACCGCTTGATGACGGGCAAGTAGCAGGATCGATCTTGTCCGCGTTGCACCAGATCAAGTCGGTCCATGTTTCGCGCGCCACCCGACGAACGGTTACGCGCTGGCAAATTCCTCCCGGGGCAAGTGCTCTGACAGCCAGTTGTCAGCTTCGTCATGAGATATTGCGCTTGAACCCGCCGGCAGCGGCCCAACGCTCGCCGGCTTCAACGCGGAAATGCAGACACTGATGAAACAGATCGCCCTATCGCTGTTCGTGATCGCGTCTTCGAGCGCCTACGTCTGGGATCAGGCGGGCAAGGGTTCCACCAGCGATGCGATCGACATGGCAGGGCCCGCCGATGCCATCGACGAGAGCTTGCTGCAGCCGGTCAGACCTGCGTCTGCTTCGGCCACTGCCGTCGCGCCACCGGCGGTGCCCTCGCCCGCGATCGTGCAGCAGGGCGTGCGGCTCGAACCTCTGGCGACGTCACCAGCCACGGTTGGCACCGAAACCACGGCCGCGATCGCTACGCTCGCTTCGAAGCCGCCTGCCTTCACAACTCCGATAGCAGCCGAAAAATCTCCGCTTGCAGTCAGCCAGCAGCAGATATCCCTGGCGTCCGCGCCACAGCTCGAACAGTCGTCAGCTCAACTCATCGCCCATGCCGCGCCACATACAGAATCCTTCGCCGTAACCCCGGCGGTCTACATTCCCATTCCGCAGCCGAGGCCGAGGCCGAGGCCGGATTATCCGCAAACTCCAGCGCGCGTCATCAGGGCCGGCATGAAGTCCTCCGTGAATTCAAGGATAAAGGCCGCCGGCCACGGCTTTACCGACGGCACATATGTTGGTCCAATCACCGACGCCTATTACGGTCTCATGCAGATTCAGGCGTCCATCCAAGGCGGACGTCTCACGTCCCTGAAAGTGCTGAAATATCCGAATGACCGCCGCACTTCGATCAGCATCAACAGGCAAGCTTTGCCGATGCTGCGGGACGAGGCGATCAGCGCGCAGAGCGCCAATGTCGACATTATCTCGGGCGCAACATTGACCAGCAAGGCCTTCAGGCAGTCGCTCGCTGGTGCATTGAAGCAGGCATCCTCTTAGTTCCATGCGCGACACCAGGATCTTGATGGGCATGCCCATCACCGTCGAGATCGGCGGCGCCTCGGCCGGAGCCCTTGTCGACGCTGTCTTCGACTACTTCGAGCGCGTCGACGAACGCTTCAGCACCTACAGGACCAACAGTGAGATTTCGGCCATCAACCGCGGCGACCTTCCGGTCCGCGACTGGAGCGGCGAAATGATGGAAGTGATGGCTCTCGCTGCAAAGACAAAAAATGAGACGGATGGATACTTCGACATCCGCAAGCCCGACGGATCGCTGGACCCATCCGGCATCGTCAAGGGCTGGGCCATCCGCAATGCGGCCGGGATGGTTCAGCGGGCCGGCGTCGGCGATTTCTTCATCGAGGCCGGCGGCGACATACAGTCCTTCGGCAGGAATGCTTCAGGCTTCGACTGGAGCGTAGGCATCCGCAACCCCTTCAATGCGGACGAGATCGTCAAGGTCGTCTATCCGCGCGGACACGGTGTCGCGACGTCAGGCACTTATGTGCGCGGGCAGCATATCTACAATCCGCTTGGGATTGGCGAGCTGATTACCGAGATCGTCAGCCTGACCGTCATCGGGTCTGATGTGTTCGAGGCCGATCGTTTCGCCACCGCCGCCTTCGCCATGGGCCAGGATGGCATTCTCTTTCTCGAACAGACGGCGGGCCTCGAGGGTTACGTCGTGGACAGCAACGGCCGTGCCACGCTGACAAGCGGCTTCGGAGCGTTTTGCCAATCATGATCAAGGCCATCGACCGGTTTCTCGACCACCAGACCATGTACCGGCTGGTCCTCTACTACCTGATTGCCCTGCTGGGTACGGCCTTGATACTCAGCTTCTTCAAGCTTGTGCCGCATGATCCGATCGCTCTCGCCTTCACGACGGGACTGATGTTGGCCACCTGCTGGATCACCAACAGGGTTTTCGCGGCTGTCTTTCAGGTTCCTGCCAACAGGAGTCCGTCTACATCACCGCCTTCATTCTGGCGCTTATCCTCGATCCTGTGGCCGCCACCGACCTCAAGGGGATCGGCGCGGTCATGTTCGCCTGCGTCTGGGCGGTCTCATCCAAATTCATCCTCGCCATCGGCAGAAAGCACCTGTTCAATCCGGCGGCATTGGGCGTGGCGTTGACCGCTTTGCTGCTTGACCACCCGGCCACCTGGTGGGTCGGGGGCAATTTGCCATTGCTTCCCGTCGTGCTTGCCGGTGGCCTGCTCATCGTGCGCAAGCTGCGCCGGCTTGATCTCGTCGTCATCTTCATCGCCGTGGCGCTGGCGATGACCCTATCTACGACCGAGCCGTCGCAATATGCGACAGCACTGACTGAGACGCTTGGCTCGTCGCCGCTGTTCTTCTTCGCCTTCGCGATGCTGACCGAGCCGCTGACAGCGCCGACGAGGCGCTTGCCGCGCATCGCTTTCGCCGCGATCGTCGGTCTCCTGTTTGCGCCCAACGTCCATGTCGGTTCGTTCTACTTCACGCCGGAGCTGGCGCTTCTGACAGGCAATCTGCTTGCATACGCCGTGAGCCCCAAGGGGCGCCTTGTGCTCACGCTCGAACGCATCGAGCAATCGGCGGACGACAGCTACGACTTCATCTTCAGCTCACCGCGCAAGCTCGCCTTCGAGGCGGGGCAGTATCTTGAATGGACGCTTGGTCTCGACCGCTCAGACAATCGCGGCAACCGTCGCTATTTCACGGTCGCATCGGCGCCCACGGAGCAATCCTTACGACTCGGCGTGAAGTTCTATCCGCGATCGAGCGCCTTCAAGCAGGCGCTGGGCGCGATGAAGCCGGGCGGCACGATCCACGCCTCTCAGCTCGCCGGCGACTTCACCCTGCCGGCTGACCCCGAGGCCAAAATTGCTTTCCTGGCCGGCGGCATCGGCATCACGCCATTCCGCTCGATGCTGCATTATCTCCTCGACGTCCACGAAAAGCGGCCGATCACCGTCCTCTACGGAGCCGAGACCCAGCAGGACATCGCCTATCGCGACATCCTTGACACGGCAAAGAGAGAACTGGGCATAAAGACGGTGTTCGCAGTCGCCAACGGCGCTGAACGCGGGCAGTATCCTGGCTACATCGATGCGCGCCTGGTGCGTCTCGCCATCCCCGACTATCTGGAGCGGACCTTCTACATTTCCGGCCCGCAGGCCATGGTCGGGGCACTCCGTGGCAAGCTGCTGGCGATGGGCGTTCGCCGCTCGAGGATAAAGGTCGACTACTTCCCCGGCTTTGCCTGAGCGCGGCTCAGCCGTGCCGAGGCAAGGCGATGGTCACGACCAGACCGGGATCGGCATTGGCCATCGTCAGACGGCCGCCATAGGCTTCGACGATGTCTGTAACGATGGCCAGGCCGAGACCGCTGCTACCGCCCTTGCTGTCCAGTTGCACGCCACGCGACAGGGCGGATTCCCGGTCCGCATCGGGAATGCCCGGGCCGTCATCGGCGACGGCGATGGACACCTCGCCAACCGTTGCAAATGCACTGATGTGTACCGAGGATCTTGCGAAGCGAGCCGCATTCTCTACCAGATTGCCCAGGATTTCCGACAGGTCGCCTTCATCGATCGGCGCCATGAAATCATCCTCGACGTCGATCACGAACGCGAGTTGCTTGCCGCCAGGCGTGCGCTTGACGACGGCGATGACGCCGGCAGCGGCTTCCTTGACCCGACACGATGCCTTGCTGGAAACGCCTGGCGCCAGACGGGCGCGAGCCAGTTCCCGCTCGACATGGCGACGGATCGCTCCGGCGCTCTTCTCGATCTCGTCGGCGAGCTCGGTTTCGCCCTTCTTGCGCAAGGCCCGAATGTCAGCCGACAACACCTGCAGCGGCGTCTTCAGGCCATGCGCCAGGTCGGTGGCGCGCGACCGGGCTCGTGCGAGCGCCTTCTCCTGCGCTTCGAGCAGGCGGTTGATTTCCTCGGCGAGCGGCTGCACCTCGCTTGGCGCCGCCACGTCAAGCCTGGCGGTTCGCTGTGCGATTACGTTTCTAACCGCGACCCTGAGGTTCTCCAGCGGCGCAAGGCCAACGGTGATCTGGACGAAGAAGGCCGCCATGAGAGCGGCTGCGAGCATGATGAGCGCTGGGACTAGGTCGCGAACATATTCGCGCACCGATACTTCGACGCTGTGGTGGTCTTCGGCAACGATGGCACGAAAGGACCGGCCATCGGCGTCGGTGATGGTGCGCTCGACGGCAATGGTCAGTTCGCCGCCGGGTCCTTTGAGCTCCTCGATCTTTCTCAATTCGCCGGTGGTCCCCTGATCGGGAAAAACAAGCGTTGCGTCCCACAGCGAACGCGAGCGGACCAGAGTATGGCTGGCCAGGTCTTCCACCTGCCAGTAGTGACCGGACAGCGGGTTGGCGAAACGCGGGTCGGTCAGGCCCGGCGCGACCGACAGCCGACCGTCGGTGGCGAAGCTGGTCGCGCCGATCAGCTCGTTGAGATCGACGGTAAGCTCGCTGACGATGCGCCGTTCGACATTCAGCTCGAAAAGGTAGCGCAGCCCGACCCCGGCGATGGCAAGGGCAATGAGGATCGATATGGTTGCCGCCGACCAGAGCCTGAGGCGGATCGAATTGCCCATCAGGACGGCTCGTCGGGCATGAAATATCCGAACCCGCGGCGTGTTTCGATGACATCGTTGCCGAGCTTGCGTCGCAGGCGTGCGACGATGACCTCGATTGCATTGGGATCACGATCATTGCCCGAACCATAGAGATGTTCGGCAAGCTCGGTCGGTGCCACCACTCGCCCGGCGTGATGCATCAGGAATGCCATCAGCCGATATTCGAGCGGCGACAGTGCGACGGGAACGTCCCGCAGCAAGATGCGCATCTGGCGCGTGTCCAGCACCAAAGGTCCCGATTTCAGCACTGGCGCGGCCTGGCCGGCTGAGCGGCGCAAGATCGCGCGCAGGCGCGCCAGTAGCTCTTCCATCTCAAACGGCTTTGGCAGGTAGTCGTCGGCGCCGGCGTTGATGCCTTCGACGCGTTCCGTCCACAGACCCCTCGCCGTCAGGATCAGCACTGGAAAGCGGCGCGCATTGGCCCGCCAGCGCTTAAGCACGGTGAGACCGTCGAGTTTTGGCAATCCGATATCCAGGATCGCCGCGTCGTAATTCTCGACGTCGCCGGAGAACCAGGCAGCCTCTCCATCGCTCACGATATCGACAGCCATTCCAGCAGACTTGAGGACCGCCGCGATGTCGCTTGCGATGCGCGGCTCGTCTTCAGCAAGAAGTATCTTCATCAGCCGCCGCCCCCGTCGCGCATGAGGATACCAGACCCGGCGTCCACATCGACGATCCTGCGACGTCCGTCGGCGGCAACGACCTGGAAACGATAGACCCACCTGTTGCCGATCCGGATGAAATCGACGGCCACGATGTCACCAGGCGCTTCGGCCTGAACCAGCCCAAGGATGCTGTTCAGCCCTTTGATTTCTCCGCGTTCATAAAGGTCGCGCGCCCGATCATGATCATCGTCATCATCAACGTCGGCGCGCGCGGCGGAAGGGCCGGCGAGAACGAGCCCGCACAGACCAAGCACCGCCAGCCATTTCAGTGTCGATTTCATCCAGGACCAACGTGTCAGAGTCTTGAGACGCTGCAAGCGGCACCACTCTGCCTGCATTTGACCGGTGTAGAGCGAACTGCGGTCAGGAGCCACTTGTTCCGGGCAGCATTCGCTTGAGCACATCGTCCTTCCAGACGTAGTGGTGCCAAAGGGCGGCAGCGGCATGCAATCCTGCAAGAATAAGGATCAGATTGGCGCAAAGGCTGTGCAATTCCCTGATGAACCCGGCCGTGGCGCGGTCCGCGGAAACCGGAGCCGGGATGGTGAAAAGGCCGAAGAAGCTCAAGGCATCGCCCCGGTACCAGGTGAGCAGGATACCGAGCACGGGTATGGCCACAAGCAGCGCGTAGAGCAGGAGATGCGCGATCTTGGCCATCCATCGTTCAAGCTGTGACATTTCCACCGGCAGACCCGGCGTCCCCAGCGCCAGCCGCAAGCCGATGCGAATGACCACTAGCGCGAAAAGCAGCAGCCCAAATGAGATGTGGAGCCACCAGACAAAGGCACGGCCGGGGTCACCGCGCGGGAAGATATCGGCGATGTAAGTCAGACCATAAAGGCCGATGACCAGCAGAAAGACGACCCAGTGAATGGCTTTCTGGGAGCTGGCATAGTTGGGCTTCATTCGAGGATTCCAGTTTGAACATTTTCAATGGCGATCCGGTCGAAGCTTCGACCATGACGGCAGCGCCAGTTTTCGCGTGATGGTGAACATTGGATCATCGAACCTGTCAGGACGCTGACAATTGTGACGCCTGCGCCACCGGGAGACTTTGCGCTAGCGCAAGGACGGGTCAACGCTTCGGCACTATTTTGAGCGTTGGCATCGCTTCCAAGGAAGCAATCGAGGCAAATGGGGATCTCATGGCAGGCAATCGCAAAAGTGAAACCGTCGAAGCTTGGCGGTTCGCAATCTCTTTTCTGGTTGATCGTGAGCGCAGCAAGGCAGCCAGAGAAGAATTCTGGGCGCAGGCTCTGGATAGGTGCACGAAAGTTTTGAACGACATCGGTCTATCGCGACGCGAATTCGAAGCCGCCATGATGTTGCCTTACGCCTCGGAGGATCTGCTAACGTCAGCCATGCGTTCGACCGGCATCGACCCAGACAGCTTCTAGCGCTGCAGGCGGCGCGTTGTGGCATGTCACGCATCTGCATCACCTGCCCACATCTCCGGCAGTGTCGCGGTCACCTGGCCGCCTTCGATTTCGAAAGCCATTATCAGGATTTCTGTCCCAACAGCCTGAGTTTTGCAAAGCTTCTTAAGGTCGGACGTACCTAGCCTGGCCATGGGACACGATGCCCGGACGGATGACAACAGCCCGTATCCGGAATTTGTTCCCGTTCATCGCCGGTTTGACGTTCACTGACACTGCAACGCCGCTCGAGCTTCTTCTTTGTGCCATCGCAACGAACGTCTGCAAAACAGGCGCAGGATCTCTGCCTCGAAGCCCGGACAGGAAGCATGAAACATAGATTCAGCGACGATGCGACGATGGACGAAATCATGAGGATGTCGCCGGCGGCGATCCGGATCGTGCTCCAGCACGGCATGCTTTGCATCGGTTGTCCGATTGCTTCGTTCCACACGGTTTCCGATGCGGCACGCGAGCACGACCTCAACGAGGAACAACTGAGCCGGGATTTGCAGGCCACGGTCGGCGGTGGGGACTAGCCCTTCTGTGCCCTGCCTTCCGCGATCAACAGCAGTTGGTGCGGCGCGACCACGGTCACTTTCTGACGACCCCCTTTGACCAAATTCAGGTCTTCCCAAGCCGAAAGCAGCCGGCTCACCGTGAACAGCGTCGTTCCAGTCATCTCGGCTATGTTCTGGCGCGTAATAGGGAAATCAATCAGAATTCCCTCGTCTGTTTTCTTGCCTGCCTGCTTGACCAATTTGAGCAGCGCATGAGCTACACGCTGCTCGACCTGTTCGGTGGCCATCTCGATGACGCGCGTGTGGGCGTCCTGCAGCCTGCTGCCGACGACCTTGTAGGTGTTGGCGCCAAAACTGGGGTAGTCAGCGGCGAAAGCCGGCCACAAGCGGCTCGGCCAGGCAAGAACCACGCAATCGGCGGCAGCTATTGCATTTGCCGGATAGGTGGTGCGGCCCAAGGCGTGGGCTATTCCCATCAATTCACCGGGACTTATGTACCGGACAGTCACTTCCTGACCGTCCGGAGTCGATTTCACGACGCGTACATGTCCGTCGAGCAACAGGAAAAATGAATGCGCTTCCTGTTCTTGTTCAAACACCGACTGGTCCTTGGCGATCCGGAGCGACCTCGCCTGACCAACGATGCGGTCGAGGTCCGTGGCGGCCAGGCCCTCAAACACGGGAAGCCCGGAAATCAGCGAGGGATCGAGGCTACCCAAGTGGTCCTCCTTTAGACTCAAAAGCATTCAGCGTACGCATCGCCACCAGATCACGGACTGTCTCACGGGTAGCTGACGAGCAGCAAGAGGTGCCGCGTTCCCGGACTTTCGTGTCTTTGTTTGCGCAGCGGCAAATTCCACTTGCCCAAATCAGCATAAATCGTCCGGATCGGCAGCCGCCCACAGGTCCTATCCGGTCCACCGGTCATTGTAATTCAGGGGATGACATGGCAATTCCACGCACGCGGCCGGGCGCCTATCCGGCCATTCTCGCCAACGGCTTCCGGCCGTTCTTTTTGTTAGGCTCGCTGTATGGCGGTGCCACCATCCTGTTCTGGCTGCCTTTGTATTACGGCAAGCTCGAAACCTTCAGCGTTTTCACGCCCGTGGACTGGCATGTCCATGAGGTGCTGTTTGGCTATCTGGCCGCTGTCGTGACGGGTTTCTTATTGACCGCAATACCCAACTGGACCGGCAGGCTGCCTTTGCAGGGCCTTCCGCTATTGGCGTTGGTGCTGCTGTGGTCAGCCGGACGGGTCGTCGTTTTCTTCTCGGCGCAGACGGGCTGGCTGCTCGCCGCCATTGCCGATTGCGCCTTTCTTCTTGCGGTTGTCGTCGCCGCCGCAACGGAAATCGTCGCCGGCAGAAACTGGCGAAATCTCAAGGTGCTGCTGCCTGTGACGGCGCTTCTGGCGGCCAACATCATGTTTCATATCGAGGCGCGCTATCAAGGGGGGCGAATATCAGCCGCCGCCTTGGTCTTGCCGCCGCAGTTGTCCTGGTCATGGTCATCGGTGGCCGGATCATTCCTTCCTTCACCCGCAACTGGCTGGCGCGGGAGAGACCGGGGCGCTTGCCGGTTCCGTTCGGCAGGTTCGACGCCATGACGATCCTGCTCTCGGCATGTGGATTGATTGCCTGGACGTTCTTTCCAGACAACGCTGGCGCCGGAGCACTCCTGATCGCTGCTGCGATCCTCAACGCCCTCCGGCTTGCCCGTTGGGCCGGAGACCGTTCGCTGCGCGATCCTCTGGTATTGATCCTGCACATGTCGTTTGCCTTCGTGCCGATCGGCCTGCTCATCACCGGACTAGCCGCTCTCCTTCCAGGACAGGTGCCTGCTGTCGCCGGAATTCATGCATTCGGGGTCGGGGCGTTGGCCTGCATGACGCTCGCCGTCATGTCGCGCGCCACGTTAGGCCACACCGGCCGCGAATTGCGGGCGGATATTGGCACATGTGTAATTTTCGTCGCGATTGTGCTCGCGGCCATATTGCGAATAGTGGCGGCCTTTGCCCCCGCGGCCACGGCGCTTCTTTACATGGCGGCGGCGTTCTGGGTTGTTGCCTTCATCGGCTATGCGGTTTTGTTCGGGCGAATGCTCGTTCGGCCACGTTTGCGGGCGCGTCGACCCGTGAACGCCGCCTGAAAAAGGCGGCAGGATGATCCGCCGCTGCCTGCTGTCCCGAAGCGACAGTTTTCGCTGGCCAATTTGCGCCAGCGCAAATCGCGCCATGAGGACGCGGCGTAGAAGGGGCCAACGGTTGATGCTGTGAACAACCCAAGAAAGGATTTCCAAATGAAACTGCCCCTGATCGCCGCGGCCGTCGCCCTGCTCTCTCTTGCCGGTGCGGCAAATGCCGAAGAACACGTCGTGCAGATGCTGAACAAGGGCGAGAAGGGTGCGATGGTCTTCCAGCCCGCCTTTGTTCGCGCGGCTCCCGGCGACACGATCAAGTTTGTGCCGACCGACAAGACCCACGACGCCGAGACCATCAAGGACATGATCCCGGACGGCGCCGAACCCTTCAAGGGAAAGCCGAGCGAAGAAATCACCGTGACCCTCACCAAGGAGGGCTTCTATGGTGTCAAGTGCGCTCCCCATTACGGCATGGGCATGGTCGCGCTGATCCTGGTCGGCAAGCCCGTCAACCTCGAGGCGGCGCAAGCGGTCAAGCAGATCGGCAAGGCAAAGCCGGTGTTCGCCGAACTGTTCACGGAAGCGAGCAAGGCCGCTTCCAACTAGACCTGAGCCTGACAGATACCCCTCCGTCCCGGCGATGTCCGGAGGGAATGGCCGGGCGGACCAGGGAGAGGTCCAGCCCGGCCTGATTCATTTTCAGCGCCCGGCGAATAACTGGCAGGCTTCGCGCGAAGGCAAGTATTCCAGAAAGAAAGAAACTTCACCAACCGCGTGCGGCTTGCGTTAGCGCAAAGAAAATTTTTCGCAGCCAGTCTACACAGGCAGCATCAACGGCTCAAAACCAAGGAGATGAAGATGCTTACCAGACGTGAAGCTTTGTTGGGATCTGTCCTTACGGCCGCTGCTGTTGCCACCATAGGTGCAATGCCGGCAGCAGCCAGTGCGAGGGAAGTTGCCGGCCTGCCACGCGAAAAGGTCACGCTGGTGGCGCCGCCTTTCGTCCACGCCCATGACCAGATTGCCAAAAGCGGCCCAAAGGTCGTCGAATTCACGATGAAGATCGAGGAAAAGCCGATCGTCATCGACGCCGATGGCACGCAATTGAACGCGATGACCTACAATGGGTCGATTCCAGGCCCGCTGATGGTCGTGCATGAAGGCGACTATCTCGAGCTCACCCTCATCAATCCCGATACGAACACGCTTGCGCACAACATCGACTTCCACGCGGCAACCGGCGCGCTCGGCGGCGGCGGACTGACGCTGATCAATCCTGGCGAGCAGGTCACGCTGCGCTTCAAGGCCACTCGGCCCGGCACGTTCGTCTATCATTGTGCACCCGGCGGCGCGATGATCCCGTGGCATGTCGTGTCCGGCATGAGTGGAGCCGTCATGGTGTTGCCGCGCGACGGGCTGAAAGACGACAAGGGCCAGCCGATCCGCTATGACCGCATCTACTATGTCGGCGAAAACGACTTCTACATCCCGCGCGACGAACAGGGGAAATTCAAGAAGTACGACTCGGCCGGCGACAATTACGACGACACGGTGAAGGTGATGCGCGGGTTGATCCCCACCCATGTCGTGTTCAACGGCAAGGCGGGATCGCTGACTGGTGAACATGCTATGAAGACGAAGGTCGGGGAAACGGTGCTGATCGTTCATTCCCAGGCCAACCGCGACACCCGTCCCCACCTGATCGGTGGCCACGGTGACTTCGTCTGGGAACAGGGCAAGTTCGCCAACCCGCCGGCCAAGGATCTTGAAACCTGGTTCATTCGCGGCGGCTCGGCCGGAGCGGCGCTCTATACTTTCCTGCAGCCCGGCGTCTACGCCTATGTGAACCACAATCTGATCGAGGCGGTTGAACTGGGCGCAACCGCCCACTTTATGGTCGACGGCGGCGTCTGGAATGACGACCTGATGACCCAAGTTGCGGCGCCGAAGGCAATCGCTTCCTAAAACAGGACAGAAGAGGGTGCAGCCCCGCGGCCCCCCACGGGGTTGCACCCGTCACCGGATTTTGCGCCATGTCCTTTGATCCTGTCTTCACATTCGGCGTCATCGCAGCCGCCACGTTGATCGGCCTGGGCATAGCCAATCAGGTCGTCGACAGCCCAGCTCTGCCGTTGCCGACCCCTGTATCCGCAGTCTTGCAGCCTGGCTCATTCAACCACCCCAGGCCCGGAGAATTCCTCCGGGCCAATCATCCCGTCGCGGCGCCCGTCGTCCGAGAGGCCATCGAAGCGCCGCTGGAAATCATGAAGTACCAGGTCAGTGTGACGGACTATGCACGTTGCGTTGCCGACGGCGCCTGCAAACCGGCCGACATGCGAAAGGGGGGCGACGTTCCGGTCACCGGCATCAGTCACATTGACGCCGAAGCCTATGCAAAGTGGCTGTCTGAACGCACAGGCGAAACCTGGCGATTGCCAACGGACGTCGAATGGGCCTATGCCGCCGGCGAACGCTTTCGGGGCGACATAGAGGGAAATGCAAGCGACCCGAACAACCCGGCGCAGCGTTGGCTCGATCAGTATCGCAAGGAAACGTCGCTCGGGCGCGCGCCCGATCCGGAGCCAAGGGCAGCAGGGGCCTTTGGGATCAATTCAAAAGGATTGGCCGACATTGCGGGCAATGTCTGGGAATGGACCTCCACCTGCTACGTCCACACGACAATCGCCAGCGACGGTACAGAGACGGCGAGCTCGATAAAAAACTGCGGCGTATACGCTGTGGAAGGCTTCCACCGCACCTACATGTCGAACTTCATCCGAGACGGCAAGAGCGGCGGCTGCGCGGTCGGGACCCCACCTGACAATCTGGGCTTTCGTCTCGTCCGCGACCGGCTCAGTCTTGTGCAGGTCACTCTCCGACGCCTGGGATTTTCCTGACGGGATAAACATGAACAAGAGTACATGATGACATTAAAATCAGCTTTGGCCGACCGGGCGCGTCCAGACGCGGAGCAGCCATTGGACCATGCCGGCTTCGATCGAACGTCGATCGGAAGATTGGTCCGTGAATTCTACACCAATGTCAGGCAGGACAAACGTCTCGGTCCGATTTTCGCGCGCGAAGTCGTTGGCGATTGGGAACCTCATCTCGAGAAAATGACGGACTTCTGGTGCTCGGTCATCCTGAAGAGCGGTGACTATCATGGACGCCCGGTGCCGGCGCACCTCAAGCTGAAGGATGTCACCGAGGCCGATTTCGAGATCTGGCAGGGCCTTTTTAGTCAGACGGCGACTGAACTCTTCGCTCCGGAAACGGCCGCGGTGTTTGTCGACCGAGCCGAGCGGATCGCGACAAGCCTGAAGCTGGCGATGTTCTTTCGCCTCACCCCCGCCGCGACGGTTGGTGGCCAATAGGGTCTAGCTTGACGAAAGTCGCCGGTTGCCTCAGCTCGAAAGATCAGCGCCAGGTTTTGATTTTGCGCAAGGAACCCATCCGGCGAGAATTCTAATTTCCTTTCGTGGCCCTCAACCTGTTCATCGGCACAATCGTCATTAGCCTGACGGTCCTCATTCACACCTTTGGCCTCATCGCCGTCACCCACGCGATGAGCCATATGGTGGCGCGTTTTCGCATGCATGGCCGCCGCAGCCGCATCGTCGCGATGATCAGCGTCGTGATGGGACTTTTTGCCGTCATGACTGTCGAGGTGTGGTTGTGGGCAGGCCTTTATCGTCTTCTGGGAATCCTGCCGGATTTCGAGACCGCCCTCTATTTTTCGACGATCACTTTCTCAACTGTTGGCTATGGCGACATCGTGCCCGCCCACAACTGGCGGATCCTCGCGGCCTTGGAGGGCGTAAACGGCTTTCTGCTGATTGGCTGGTCAACCGCTTATCTGATCGCAGCCGGTACCCGTATCGGCCCGTTCAGAGTCGGCGAGCATTTTTAACCAGCCGCCGGACGGTCACTCAAACGGCCAGCGAGTGTCTGCCGATCCCGTTGCCAAGATATCTGTCGAACTTCGCCGCCACCGTCCGGACAAGTGGCCGACTTTCCACCGGTACGACGAAGTTCTCACCGTCGAGCCGAAGAAGCTGGCCGGCGCTGCCGGTGGACAGGCGGCTCGCCTCGCGCAGAAGCGTTTGACCGACCGCTCCAAAGCGCTCGACAATATCTAACGCCGAGAAGGTGAAGTTGCACATCAGGCGCTCTATGACCCAACCCCGAGCCTGATCGTCGAGACTGAACTCAATACCTCGTGCGACCGCCATATGTCCGGCATTGACGGCCTTTTCGTATTCGCCGGTCGCAACGATATTTTGCGCATAGCCCTGACGAAACCGGCTGATCGAGGACGGACCAAGTCCGATCAGAGTTTCGCATTGGTCCTCGGTATAGCCTTGGAAATTGCGACGAACCTGGCCGGCTCGGTAGGCAACCGCCAGCGCATCAAGAGGCTTGGCGAAATGATCGAGGCCCAGCATCTCGTAGCCGGCATCGACGATCATTTGCGCGGCTGTCCGCGACTGCGCCAGACGTGCGATGGAATCGGGCAGCCAGGCCTCATCGATCATCGTCTGATGCTTCTTGAACCATGGCACATGCGCGTAGCCGAAAAGCGCGATCCTCTCCGGCGCTAACGTGAGAGCCTGGGCGACAGTGGCTGAAACGCTTTCGCAGGTCTGGTGCGGCAACCCGTAGAGCAAGTCCAGATTGACGGAGCCTACACCTCGGGCACGCACCGCATCGACGACACCTTTGGTCAGCGCAAAGCCTTGCTCCCGATTGATCGCCTTCTGCACCTTGGGATCGAAATCCTGGACACCGACGCTCGCCCGCGTCATCCCGATGGCGGAGAAGGCGTCAAGCCGACCCCCGTCCATATCGTTCGGGTCGAGCTCAACGCTGAGACCGGCATCGGGGAGAAAGTTGAACCGATCCCGCAGAACTTTTCCCAGTGCGAGGATGTCTTGAGGTCTCAGAATGGTAGGGGAGCCACCTCCCAAATGCACGGCGCGCACTCTTCCCCGGTCGTGCAGAAGGCGGCCGACGATTTCTATTTCCCTGTGCAGCGCGGTCAGAAAAGTGAGCACCGGCGTATAATGGCGCGTCTGCTTGGTATGACAGGCGCAAAACCAGCAAAGCCGGTCGCAATAAGGGATATGCAAATACAGCGATATCTCGTCATCGTGCTCGAGCGCGTTCATCCACCCCTGGACGATCACGGCGTCGACGCCCGCATGGAAATGCGGCGCCGTGGGATAGCTCGTGTAACGTGGCACGTTCTCAGCCGGGTCGGCCGTCAAAATCGGGCGCGCGTCAGTCGCTGCTTTCGGTTGCATTGCGCCAGTCTAGGCGCGCTGCAATGCCGCGCATTGATTTAAATCAATGCGCTTGGCGCCATCGGCAGTAACGCGATGCGGCGGCGCTCCCCATTTCCTCAGGGTAGCCTCGGACGATGCAATGACGATCAGACAGGATGTCCACAACACCGGCATTCCCGTGCTTTGCCAGTCCTGCGAAGCGCGGCACCGTGGCGTCTGCGGCGCGCTCGATCCTGATCAGCTTGTCGGGCTCGCCAGGACGTCGTCAAAACGCCAGATCGAAGCTGGGGTTGAACTGGTCGGTGACGCCGAGACGATCGGCAGCTATTCGAATGTGCTTTCCGGCGTGGTGAAGCTGACGAAGAGCCTTTCGGACGGACGCCAGCAGATTGTCGGCCTGCAGTTCGCGCCAGACTTCCTCGGACGGCCGTTCAAGGCGGAAAGTGAGATCAACGCGGAGGCGGCGACAGCCGTCGCGCTTTGCTCATTTCCGAAGTCGGTCATTGAACGGATGATGACGGAATCGCCTGAGCTGGAACATCGCCTGCTCAAGCAGGCGCTGAACGAACTCGATGAGGCACGCGAATGGATGGTGACACTAGGCCGCAAGACGGCGTCGGAGAAGGTCGCGAGCTTTCTGATCATGATCGCCAGGAATATCGATCCGGCGGTGGATTGCGCGGCCCCGTCAGCGCGCTTCGACCTGCCGCTGACGCGGTCCGATATCGGCGATTTTCTTGGGCTCACCATTGAGACGGTGAGCCGCCAGCTGACCCGATTGCGGTCCGACGGTGTGATCCGGATCGAAACCAACCGGCATGTAGTCGTCGATGACATGAAGCGGCTGGAGCAGCGCTGCGGGGATTGAGACACCGCGGTTGTTTCATTTGCCATCACCAGGATCGACCTCAGCGATGCGCGGCAGGATGTGCTCGCGTTCGAACGCAATATGCCGCCGCAGGCTCTCAAAAAAGCCGCGCAGCATAAACCCGAGAACCTCCGCGTTCTCGAGCGGACGTCCGTGCCCGATCGCTAGAAGCTGGTCGGTAACCTCATCCGCGAAGCATTCATCCTCGACATGTTCGGTGCGCAGCCTACGGGTGGATTGGAGGTCGGCTTCCGCCCCCGACAGGCCAGCCTCGTAAACTGGATAAATGACGTCCTCCTCATATCGGTGGATGTCACGAAGCAGTGGAATGATGCTGTTTGCGATGGCAAGGCAAGTGAAGCGATCGACTTTGGGCAATGCATCGGCAATTCGTTCCAGCGCTTCGCACAGGTGCAGCTTTTCCCGGTGCAGGTGCATCATTGTGGCAGCCGACGATGCCTGCATGCCGTCTCGCTTCGTCTTCGTGGCTTGTCCGCGGCGGAAGCGGAGCGACGACGCGTGGGATGGCTTCCTCTTCAATCGCTAGCTCCGGTTTTCGCGAAGTACGACGCTGCCCAAAGCAAAACCGCCCGGCTTTGACATGGATCAAGGCGAGTGAAGAGCGGCTGCGGAATTCATGCACCCGCGGATTTGGCGACCGTCAGGATTCGAGATCGGGGACTTGCGATGAAGTTTGGCACAGAGATCGTCGTACTAAGCCTGTTTGCGTTTGCCGCGCTTGTGGCCGCAGGTTTCGGAGTCGATGAACCTTTCCGCCAGCACATGTGGGTGCTGTTCCTGGTCCTGGCTGGCTTCACCGCCATTCTGTTGCGCAGTTCAGATTTCAAACCGGCAATTCCGGTTGACCCCTCCGCTTACATGGATGGACCAATCCGCTATGGGACGATCGCAACCGTGTTCTGGGGCGTTGTCGGCATGCTGGTTGGCGTTGTTATCGCGTTGCAGCTTGCCTACCCGCAACTCAACATCCCGCCATGGTTCAATTTCGGCCGGCTGCGCCCTGTGCACACGTCTGGTGTGGTGTTTGCTTTTGGCGGCAACGCGCTGCTTTGCACGTCGCTCTATGTCGTGCAGCGCACATGCCGCGCGCGCCTGTTCGGCGGTAATCTGGCCTGGTTTGTGTTCTGGGGTTACCAGCTCTTCATCGTGATGGCCGCGACCGGCTATCTGCTCGGCATTACCGAAAGCCGCGAGTACGCGGAACCTGAATGGTATGTCGACATCTGGCTGACCATCGTCTGGGTCGCGTATCTGATCCTTTTCCTCGGCACCATCCTGAAGCGCAAGGAACCGCACATCTACGTCGCCAACTGGTTCTATCTGTCCTTCATCATCACGGTCGCGATGCTGCATGTCGTCAACAATCTTTCGATGCCGGCATCGTTCCTCGGCTCCAAAAGCTACTCGGCCTTCTCGGGCGTCCAGGACGCGCTGATCCAGTGGTGGTACGGCCACAACGCCGTCGGCTTCTTCCTCACTGCCGGCTTCCTCGGCATGATGTACTACTTCGTGCCCAAGCAGGCGAACCGGCCGGTCTATTCCTACCGCCTGTCGATCATCCACTTCTGGGCGCTGATCTTCCTCTACATCTGGGCCGGGCCGCACCACCTCCACTACACCGCCCTGCCAGACTGGGCGCAGACGCTCGGCATGGTGTTTTCGATCATGCTGTGGATGCCGTCATGGGGCGGCATGATCAACGGCCTGATGACGCTCTCTGGCGCCTGGGACAAGATCCGCACCGATCCGATCATCCGCATGATGGTCGCGGCCATCGCCTTCTACGGCATGTCGACCTTCGAGGGTCCGATGATGTCGATCAAGACGGTCAATTCCTTGTCGCACTACACGGACTGGACAATCGGCCATGTCCATTCAGGCGCGCTCGGCTGGGTTGGCATGATCACGTTCGGCGCGATCTACTACATGGTGCCGAAACTCTGGAACCGTGAGCGGCTCTATTCGCTGCGGCTTGTCACCTGGCACTTCTGGCTGGCGACGCTCGGGATCGTCGTCTACGCCGCGGTCATGTGGGTGTCCGGCATCATGCAGGGCCTGATGTGGCGCGAGTACGACGAGCAGGGTTTCCTTGTCTATTCCTTCGCCGAGAGCGTTGCGGCGATGCACCCCTACTACGTCATGCGCGCCATTGGCGGGGCGATGTACCTCTGCGGCACCCTGCTCATGGCGTTCAATGTGATCATGACCATTCGCGGCTATCAGCGCCAAGAAGAGCCGATGCCGGGTGCCGCGCCCGTTCTCCAGCCAGCCGAATAAGGAACCAGACATGGGCTTGATGGACAAACACGCGATCATCGAGAAAAACGCCACGCTGCTCCTCGTCGGATCGCTGCTGGTCGTGACTGTCGGCGGCATCGTCGAAATCGCGCCGCTCTTCTACCTCGACAACACGATCGAGAAGGTCGAAGGGATGCGGCCTTATACGCCGCTCGAACTCGCCGGCCGTAACATCTATGTGCGTGAGGGTTGCTATCTTTGCCACAGCCAGATGATCAGACCGTTCCGCGACGAGGTCGAGCGCTACGGCCACTACAGCCTGGCGGCCGAGTCGATGTACGATCATCCCTTCCAGTGGGGCTCGAAGCGCACGGGCCCCGACCTGGCACGCGTCGGCGATCGGTATTCCAACACGTGGCACGTCCAACACCTGACTGACCCGCGCTCGGTGGTGCCGGAATCGATCATGCCGAGTTACGCGTTCCTGAAAGATACTCCCATCGAGGTGAAGGATTTCTCGACACATCTCATCGCCAACCGGCGTGTCGGCGTGCCCTATTCCGACGACATGATCGCTCACGCCAATGCCGATCTGATGGCGCAGGCGGATCCCAATGCCGACACCACCGCGCTGCTCGCCCGATATCCGAAGGCCAAGGTCGGTGACCTGGACGGCAACCCGCAGCAGGTTACCGAAATGGACGCGCTCGTCGCCTATCTGCAGATGCTCGGCACGCTCGTCGACTTCAAGAACTATGACGAATCCGCCGGCTACCGTTGAGGGACAGATGATGACTTACAATCTGATGCGCGAATTCGCTGATAGCTGGGGCCTGCTTGTCATGGCGCTGTTCTTCGTCGGCTGTATTGCCTTTGCGCTCCGTCCAGGCGGCAAGACGCAGGCTGATGAGGCCGCCCAGATACCGCTCAAGGACGACTGATCATGAGCAACGAGCATATCGATGACGTCTCGGGCATCTCGACGACAGGTCACGAGTGGGACGGGATCAGGGAGCTCAACAATCCGTTGCCGCGGTGGTGGGTGATAACCTTCTACGTCACCATCGCGTGGGCTGCTGCGTATACGATCGCCTATCCGGCGTGGCCGATGTTGAGTTCCGCAACGAAGGGGGTTCTCGGCTATTCTTCCCGCAACGAGGTCAAGAACGAACTGGCCGCTGCGGAGACTGCCAAGGTCAAATTTGTTAACGCCATCCAGGACAAGACTGTATCCGAAATTGCGGCGGACGACGCATTGCGCGAATTCGCGGTGGCGGCTGGCGCGGCCACGTTCAAGGTCAATTGCGTCCAGTGCCATGGCTCCGGCGCTCAAGGGTCGAAGGGCTTTCCAAACCTGAATGACGACGACTGGCTGTGGGGTGGCAAGGCCGACCAGATTCAGCAGACGATCATGCACGGCATCCGTTTTGCCGCTGATCCGGATACCAGGATGTCGGAGATGTCTGCGTTTGCCGACGTCATCACCCCGGACCAGATCGCACAGGTCAGCGCCTATGTCGCCAGCCTCTCCGGCAAGGTCAAGGACGAGAGCCTGATCGGGCCAGGCGCCAAGGTCTTCGCCGATAGTTGCGCGGCCTGCCACGGCGCCGACGCCAAGGGCAACAGGGAGTTCGGCGCACCCAAGCTGACCGACGCTATCTGGCTCTATGGAGCCGGCGAGACGGCCATCGCAGAGCAGGTCCGCTCGCCGAAACACGGTGTCATGCCGGCCTGGCTCGGACGCCTCGGCGATACCAAGGTCAAGGAGCTCGCGGTCTACGTCCATTCGCTTGGCGGTGGAGAATAGGAAGCGGGGCCTGTTCTTAAGCCCTCGGCCGTCCAAGCGACGAGGCCCGGCCATGCCGGGCCTCGACTTGTTGCGGCCTTGCGACTTTGACCTGCATCAACGCGGTGCGCCGTGATCTTCGGCAAGACTGATTAAAAGGCGTTGTCATTGCCGGCATTGGAGAAACACGTGTTGGACCAGACGCAGGTGGAACGGCTGGAGGCCGAGGCGGTCAATTCCGCTAAGCTGCGACAGCCGCTCTATGCGGCGCGCAAGAAGATCTTCCCGAAGCGAGCCTCGGGCCGCTTCCGCCAGTTCAAATGGCTGGTGATGGCGATCACGCTCGGCGTCTATTACCTGACGCCCTGGTTGCGATGGGATCGCGGGCCATTCGCTCCCGACCAGGCGGTCTTGCTCGATCTGGCGAACCGCCGTTTCTATTTCTTCTTTATCGAAATCTGGCCGCAGGAATTTTACTACGTCGCCGGCCTGCTGATGATGGCAGGCGTCGGTCTCTTCCTCGTCACATCCACGGTCGGACGCGCGTGGTGCGGCTATGCCTGCCCGCAGACAGTCTGGGTCGATCTGTTCCTGGTCGTCGAGCGTGCCGTTGAAGGCGACCGCAATGCCCGTATCAAACTCGAGGCCGGTCCGTGGTCCGCCCGCAAGGTCGTGTTGCGCGTATCCAAGCACGCCATCTGGCTGATAATAGCAGTCGCAACCGGAGGGGCCTGGATCTTCTATTTCGCCGATGCGCCGACGCTCGCCGTGAGCGTGGTGAGCGGCACGGCAGCGCCAGTCGCCTATGCAACCATTCTGGTGCTGACGGCGACCACCTATACGTTTGGCGGGCTCATGCGCGAGCAGGTGTGCACCTATATGTGCCCGTGGCCGCAGATCCAGGCGGCCATGCTGGACGAGAGCTCGCTGACGGTCACCTACAATGACTGGCGCGGTGAACCAAGGTCGCGCCACGCCAAAGAGCTCTCACCGCAGGCCAACCTGTCGGCGACTGCGTCGACTGCAATGCCTGTGTCGCGGTCTGTCCGATGGGGATCGATATCCGCGACGGCCAGCAGCTGGAGTGCATCACCTGCGCGCTCTGCATCGACGCCTGCGATGGCGTCATGGAAAAGCTCGGCCGCGAGCGCGGCCTGATCGCCTATGCAACGCTTTCGGACTACAACGCCAACATGTCGTTGGCGACCGCTGGCGGCACCACAGCAGTAAACCCGGCATTGGTCAGGACGGCCGAAGGGACGTTCGCCGACGGCCTGGCACACTTCCATCTGCGCAACATCTTCCGGCTGCGCACCTTCATCTATCTCGGTGCGTGGTCGGCGATCGGACTGGCCCTGCTCTATTCCTTGCTGACGCGCGAGCGTCTCGAGCTGAACGTTCTGCATGACCGCAATCCGCAATTCGTCACCCTGTCGGATGGCTCTATACGCAACGGCTATACCGTAAAGCTGCTTAACATGATCCCCGAGCCGAGGACGATCGAGGTCAGCCTGCAAGGCTTGCCTGGGGGCGAAATGAATGCCGTCGGCATCGATCTCCCGGCGTCACAGTCCTTTACGACGGTAGCGGACCCCGACCGGTTGAAGATGCTGAAGGTTTTTGTGCGCCAACCGTCGGGGCAGATCGCGAGTGTCGCGCAGACATTCACATTCCGGATCAGGGACCAGGCGGGCGTCGAGTCAGCCGAATATACGGCCACATTCAACGCACCGGAGATCGCCAAGTGAGCGCCCAACCGCAGAAAGTCCGCGAGTTTACCGGAAAGCACATGCTGCTCACAATCGTTAGCTTCTTTGCCGTCGTCATCGGCGTCAACGTCACCATGGCGACGCTCGCAAACACAAGCTGGACCGGGCTTGTGGTCGAGAACAGCTATGTCGCCAGTCAGCAATTCAACCAGAAGGCCAAGGAAGGGCGCGCCCAGGCCGCACTCGGCTGGACAGGGAAATTGACCATCGCGTCCGGACAGCTCGGCTATTCATTGATGGACGCATCGGGCAAGCCGGTCCCGTTGCGCGCGGTAAAGGTGCTGTTTCGTCATCCCGCCTACGAAGCCGAGGATAAGGTCGTGACCTTGGGCGCGGGCACTGGGCAGGCATTCAGTGCCCAGCACACGCCAAAGGACGGTGTCTGGATTATCGAGATCGATGCCGATGCTGGCCTGGCTAAGCCCTATCGCGATGTTCGCCGGATCATGATTGCCAAGGGGGCGATGCTGTGAGTTGCTGTGCGCCTGGCGCTGAAATGGCGTTGGACTTTACCGCCGCCGTCATGCCCTCAAGCGCCGAGATCAAACTGGCCAGCCGCTCGCTAGGCGGCGACCTCCACCAATGCGACCTGTCAGTTCCGTCCGTTCATTGCGCTGCCTGCATCCACACCATCGAAACAGCGCTCGGCAAGCTCGAACACGTCGAAAGCGCCCGCGTAAACCTGTCGACAAAGCGCGTATCGGTGCGCTGGCACGGCGAGGACATACCGCCCATGTTCGCAACGCTTGGCCGCTCGGGGTACCAGGCGCATCTGTTCGATCCGGACGTGGTTGAGAAAGACAAGACGCTTTCCGACTTGATACGGGCCGTCGCCGTTGCAGGGTTTGCGGCTGGAAACATCATGCTGTTGTCGGTATCCGTCTGGTCTGGCGCCGAGGGCGCCACCCGGGACCTGTTTCACTGGGTCTCGGCGCTGATTGCAGTCCCTGCACTTTTCTTTGCAGGCGGAATCTATTTTCGCTCGGCAGCCAATGCGTTGCGCCACGGGCGCATGAACATGGACGTCCCCATCGCGGTCGGCGTTTCGCTGGCCTATGCGATGAGCCTCTACGAGACGATCAACCATGGCAAGCACGCCTATTTCGACGCATCCGTCTCGCTCCTGTTCTTCCTGTTGATTGGTCGCACGCTGGACCATGTCATGCGCGAGCGGGCGCGGACGGCTGTCAACGGGCTGTCGCGGCTGGCGGCCCGCGGCGCCGTGGTGTTGCGTGGTGAAGGCGGTCGCGACTATCTGCCGATCGCTGAGATCGAACCAGGCATGCGGCTGCTGATCGCGGCCGGAGAGGATCCCGGTCGATGGCACCATCCTCAGCGGCGCCTCGGATCTCGACTGCTCGCTGGTATCGGGCGAAAGCACGCCCAGAACAGTCGGTTCGGGATCGCATATTCAGGCCGGCATGCTCAATCTTACCGGCCCGCTGACGATGACGGCGACAGCCGCAGCGAAGGACTCCTTCCTAGCCGAAATGGTCCGATTGATGGAAGCCGCCGAGGGCGGCCGCTCGAAATACCGCAGGATCGCCGACCGCGTCTCCTCGCTCTATGCTCCGGTGGTGCACCTTGCCGCTCTGCTGACGTTTCTTGGCTGGATGGCAGCAAGCGGCGACTGGCACCAGGCAATGACGATCGCGATTGCCGTTCTCATAATCACCTGCCCCTGCGCGCTCGGCCTTGCCGTGCCGATCGTGCAGGTGGTCGCGGCGCGGCGCCTTTTCGAAGCCGGTGTCATGGTCAAGGACGGTTCGGCCATGGAACGGCTGGCCATGATCGACACCGCGGTGTTCGACAAGACTGGAACGCTGACGCTCGGACAACCCAGGCTGATCAATGCGTCATCGATCGACCCGACCATGCTGGCGATCGCGGCTGATATGGCAGCGCATTCCCACCATCCCTTTTCGAAGGCAATAGCCCGTTTTGCCAGTTCGTCCGCGCAACCCAAGGTCGGATCCGTCAGCGAGCACCCAGGCTTGGGCATGGAAGCCTTCACCGAGGGCAACACCTGGCGTCTCGGCAGGCGCGGTTGGGCCGGCTGGAAAGCGAGAACCGGCGGCGAGGGTAAACTTGGCTACGGCGGGACGGTGCTGACGAAGAACGGGATGATTGTCGCCACGTTCGCGTTCGAGGATGCTGTGCGCGCCGATGCCAGGCTGGCCCTGGGTATACTGAAGGCAAGCGGCGTGTCCATCGATATGCTGTCGGGTGACACCGCCAAGGCGTGCGGCGAAGTCGCCGGCGCTTTGGGGATAGAGAGCTATGTTCCGTCGCTTCTTCCTTCCGGCAAGGTCGAATGGGTCGAGGCGCTGACCCGGGCAGGCCACAGGGTCCTGATGGTCGGTGACGGGCTCAATGACACGCCGGCACTGGCCGCCGCGCACGTCTCGATTGCGCCGGCGACGGCGGCCGATGTCGGCCGCAACATCGCCGACTTCGTCTTTCTGCGCGAAAGCCTGCTTGCCGTGCCGCTTGCGCTGGAGATTTCGCGCAAGGCCGGAAGGCTAATCCGTCAGAACCTCGCTATCGCCATCGTCTACAACGCCATCGCCGTGCCGATTGCGATAACCGGGCATGTGACGCCGCTCATCGCGGCGATCGCGATGTCTGCCTCATCGCTGCTGGTGACTGGCAACGCCATGCGGCTTCAGCGCTTCGCAAGGGGCGGGTCCCCCGAAAGCGTGTCGCAAGCCAGACCCCGCAGCGCTGGCGTGCAGGCCCGATCTCGATGACGAGCCTCATCTACCTCATCCCGGCAGCTCTGCTTCTTGGCGCGCTCGGCCTGTCCGGCTTCCTCTGGGCATTGCGAAGCGGTCAATACGAGGATCTCGATGGCGCCGCCGAGCGCATTCTGATCGATCGCGACGACAGCGCCGAGGACACTCCTAGCTCCAAGTGACGCAGATCAAAGCATTGCGGATCGAAATGTCCCAGTGTCGCCTGACGAAAATCAGGAGGTGGGAATGCAAGCCGAAGCCATAATGACGAAGCCGGTGATCACGATTGACACGAGTGCTACGCTCGCCGAAGCAGTCCACCTTATGCTTTCAAGAAAAGTCAGCTGTCTGCCGGTAACGCGCAGCGACGGAGCGCTGGCTGGGATTGTGAGTGAAGGCGATTTCCTGCGCCGGGAAGAACTTGGCACTCAACGGGTTCGACCTCGCTGGCTGCGGTTTCTTCATGGCCCCGGGAAGTTTGCCGAAGACTACGTGCGAGCAAATGGTCGCCTGATCCATGAGGTGATGACAACGGACGTCGTCTCGGCGCCTCCAGGCGCCTCGGTAGCGGAGATTGTCGACCTGATGGTGCAGCACGACATCAAGAACGTGCCGATCGTCGATCAAGGCAAAATTGTTGGCATCATCACGCGAACAGATCTGCTGCGCGCCCTGATCCGCACCATGCCGAAAGCAGGCGCCACGCCACCCGATGACGAGCAGATCCGCAACGCTATATTTGCCGAGTTGCAAGGTCAATCGTGGAGCGATGGTGACCTGATTGACGTGAAGGTCGACAACGGCATTGTCGAGCTGACGGGCGCAATTGTCGACGAGCGTCAACGGAAGGCAGCGATCGTTGCCGCGGAGAACGTTGCCGGTGTCAGGCATGTCAAAGACAGCCTCTTTTGTGCCGAACCGTTCTCCGTCATCCTGGTTTCATAGCAGTGCTGCCGACCCAGAAGCGCCAGCCCTCATTGGGCTTTTGCTTTCCTCCCACACGCCCTTGGCCTTGAGTCCGTCGGCGACGTCCTTCGGCATATATAGCGCTCGTCATGCTTGGCGAGCACGCTGTCGGCGACGAAGACGCCGTCCGGGCCGAGGGCGCGCCTTCGGTTATGACGTCCTGCCCCTCGCGAAACGGATCGGGCAGACGTCAGGGCTGCCTCTGTCCCGAAGCAAGCTGCAAGCGCGCGATCAAGTCGCTGTTGCGGCAATAGGCGGGGGATGATCGGCATGCTGCGTCTCGTCAAGCCAGGCCGAGCATTCCTGTTGATGGCCGCAAGACCGGCATCGGTCAACGGCCCTATTGGTGACGGCGGCATGATCCGCAACGACTTTCAGCTGCCTGTCAACGCCCAGCTTACGTATCATACGAGCCATGAGGGTCGTCCTCACGTCAATTGTGATGAAGTAGTCAAGAAAACTCATGCCGTTCACTCCTTGGTCCGCTGTCATAGCCGCTTCAGGGCTGATGATGATTGATCTCGATCATTCGTACGCCACGCCAGATTATCGCGCGAAATCTCTCGGTAACTGACCGGAGAAGACAAAGATGCCAATCCGCCAGCTCAAGGCGCGCGTGCCAGGACCAATTTCGACACCATCGGTTGCTCCTGTTGGCATCAGTCAGCAGATGACGATGAAACCAGACTGTTGGAGCTGGAGCCTGGATACTTTGCGCCGGCGCAAAGAAGTGCGCTGTTATCTTGTTGGCAATCTCGCTCCCCGAAGCTCGCCGCGCCGCCAGCTTCGCGCACGACACCACCCCTTAGCGCATGAGCTTTTCGCATATGTCAGCGTGATGTGCTCGTCGCAACCTTCCTCATTATCTTCGGCTGAGCGCTGCGGCGGCTTCCCTTGCCAAACAGCCAATGCTTGGTGACCTCGGAGGCGACAACGTACAGAGCTGTGATCGCAAGCAACCCTGCAAGCACGGGCAGGGGAAGCGGCACGAACCCGAACCAGGCAGCAAATGGCGCATAGGGAAGAGCGACCGCGACGATGCCAATGCCGAGCGTCAGGCCAGCAAGCAGCCGGCTTGGGCGGCTTACCCAGAATGGATTCTGCGTGCGCACGATGAGCAGAATGGAGAGTTGGGTAAGCAGGGATTCGACAAACCAGGCTGTCTGGAATGTGGCCACGGTGGCGTGCACCACGAACAGGAGAAACGCAAAGGTCGCGAAGTCGAACAGCGAGCTGACAAGACCAAAACTGACCATGAACCTGCGGACGAAATGGATGTCCCACTGGCGGGGGCGCTGCAGCTGATCCGCATCGACATTGTCGCCGGCAATGGAGAGTGCGGGGATGTCGGACAGGAAATTGTTGAGCAGGATTTGTTTGGCCAACAGCGGCAGGAATGGCAAGAACAGCGAGGCGACGGCCATGCTGATCATGTTGCCGAAATTGGCGCTGGTCGTGATGGAAATGTACTTCATGGTGTTGGCGAATGTCTTGCGGCCGTCGTCAATGCCGCGCACCAGAATGCCAAGATCCCGCTGAAGCAGGATGATGTCGGCCGCTTCGCGCGCGACATCGACGGCAGTGTCTACGGAAATGCCGATATCAGCCTCATGAAGTGCGGGCGCGTCGTTGATGCCATCGCCAAGGTATCCGACGACATGACTTTTTCTGCGAAGCGCATCGACGATGCGCTCTTTTTGGTTGGGGTCGATTTCCACGAACAGATCGGTGCT
This sequence comes from Mesorhizobium sp. ORM8.1, assembly GCF_053005525.2. NCBI lineage: Bacteria > Pseudomonadati > Pseudomonadota > Alphaproteobacteria > Hyphomicrobiales > Phyllobacteriaceae > Mesorhizobium > Mesorhizobium sp. ORM8.1. The sequence continues at coordinate 2,753,560 of NZ_CM132600.1, forward strand.
GTCGACACTGGCGCAAAGACCGCTTTTCGTCAGTTTCGTCAGGTCTTCGCCGGTCATGATCTTGTCGGCGCGAAGACCAACAGCCTGCGCCAGATGCGCGGCGACATAGCGGTTGTCGCCGGTGATGACTTTGACCGCAATTCCGCGATTGGCCAGTGCAGCCAGCGTTTCCCTCACGCCGGCTTTCGGCGGATCGAGGAAGAGCAGGAAACCGGCGAAGACGAGCGCGTTTTCGTCGTCTCGGCTGAACTTCGCCTGCCCTTCGAAACGCCGGATCGCGAGACCGAGCACACGGTAGCCTTGCGCGCTCCAGCGCCGAAACTTGTCGTCGATTGCCGAACGGTGCCGGTCGTCCAATGCGCCTGAAGCTCCACCGGTGCCCAGAACGAAATCGCACACCTCAAGGATGTTCTGCACCGCGCCCTTGCTGATCAGAATCTGTTCAGCCCTGTCGTTGCGAACCACGACGGATAAGCGTTTGCGAATAAAGTCGTAAGGGATCTCCTCGACCTTCGTGAATCCGGCGCCCGCGCCATCCGCGAGCGGAGTGCCGGCAACGGCGTCGTCCAGTGGGTTCTTGAGTCCGGTCTGCAGGGTGGCGTTCAGATGCGCCCAGAGCAGAACATCGCTTGAAGGATTGCCTTCCAGGTCCAGCCACCCGTCGAGGTGGATCACGCCCTCGGTCAAGGTACCGGTTTTGTCCGTGCAAAGAAGGTCCATGCTTCCCAGATTCTCTATGGCATCGAGGCGGCGCACGATGACGCCGTTCGCCGCCATGGTCCGCGCGCCTCGAGCCAATGTGACGCTGATGATTGCGGGCAGCAGTTCCGGCGTCAGGCCAACCGCGAGCGCCAGAGAAAACAGAAGCGATTCGATCAGCGGTCGCGCGAGCATCAGGTTGGCGAAGAAGACCACAATCACGATAGCCAGCATGATCTCCGTCATCAGATAGCCGAACTGCCGAATGCCGCGCGCAAACCCTGTTTCAGGGATGCGCCTTTCGAGGGCGCTCGCGATCCGCGCGAACTCCGTGTTGGTTCCGGTGGCAACGGCGAGCACTTTGGCCGTGCCGCTGCGGACCGAGGTGCCGGTGAAGACTGCATTGAACCGCTGGGCGATTCCGGCTTCCGGTGTCGAGCGTCCCGCCGATTTTACAACCGGGAAAGTCTCGCCTGTCAGTACCGCTTCGCTGACATTGAAGTCCTGCGATTCCAGCACGACACCATCGACAGGGATGAGATTGCCGGCCGAAAGGCAGACCACGTCGCCAGGAACGATGTCCCGAGCGTCTATCGAGCGTTCGACGCTGTCGCGCAACACGTTGGCTTTGCGGGAAATCCGTTGCTGCAGCGCTTCCATTGCGCGAGATGCGCCATATTCCTGGGTGAAACTCAGGATGCAGCTTGCCAGCACGATCATGCCAATGATCGCGGCTTCATGGCCCTCCCCGACGAAACCCGACACGGCTGCCGCAAAAATCAGGATGAGAACCAGAGGGCTGCGAAACTGGCGGGCGAAAACTGTCCCAGCCGATCGCCTGGACCGTGACGACAGCGAATTTCGACCGAACTTTGCCAGTCGGACCGCCGCGCCGAAGCTTAGCAGCCCAGATGTTGATGTTCCCAGTAGCGTCACCAGCTGGTCTTTTTCGAGCGACCAATAGGCGCCGATGACACCTTGCGAGCGGCGATCGGATTGCATCTTGGTGGCGCTGTATGTCGCCTGTCGCACCAAATCGATTCTGCCGGTCGACATGGAAGCCTCAGTACGACATCAGGCGATTGATGCCGCTCTCCTGTACAAGCGTCCGGGTCATGCCGCCGAAGGCCCATTCACGCAATCGACTGTGGCCATAGGCGCCGGAGACGATCAGGTCCGCGTGGATCGAGCGCGCGAACGCAAGCAACCGTTCTGCGTCGGCGGCGCCGGAGAGCATTTCGGTCCTCGCCATGATGCCGTGGTGCTCGAGATAGACCGCTACATCGGCCAGGCTGTTGCGGGTGCTGTCATCGGGATCGCCATCTATCGTGGCGACGACCACTTCGTTGGCCTTAGAGAGGAAGGGCAAGGCATCGGTGATCGCCCTGCGCGCCTCCCTTGTATCCTTCCATGCGACGAGTACGGTCCTTGCCGGGACATGCTCGAAATTACTGGCGACGACGAAGACCGGCCGGCCGCTGCCCAGAACCAGGCTTCCGATGTCGACGGCGCGGAAGACATTTTCACCTTCGTCGCCCCCGGTCACGATCAGATCTCCCGCGCGAGCGAGAGCACTGAGCAGGCGGGTTGGACTACAGACCTGCTGCATCCATTCGCTGCTGATCGAGGACGGAACCAGCCTCTCGAATTCGCCGCGCAGTTCGGCGAGGCGCTTTTCGATTTCGGTGCGCTGAATCTGCATGACCTCGCCTTCATAGACCATGCCTTCGCCTGTCGCGACCAAAGGCGGGACATCCGCGGCCGCCAGACCGGTGAGATGGGCCCCAAAACGCTCCGCAAGCTCGATACCTACCTTCACGATGGCGGCTGGAGGCGCATCGACGGCGAGGTTCACGATTATTGACTTGTAGGCCATTGGACGCGCCTTTCACTGAAGCGGTTCTATCGCGCCACGAATTACATGCATGGGCGCCGCTTTCCTTGACGCGCGTCAAAGACCCCGCCAATTGCGATTGCGTCTCAAACCTTCGATCTCGATCCCGTTTTGTCTCTGAACGGAGAGGTGATAATCAGGCTTTCTTGCATGTGTCTCGAGCTCAGGAACCGCAGGTGATCCAAGACGAAGCACTCAGTTTGTCACCTGGCGGGACGACGCTGAAATCCCTGTTGTCGCAAATGTTCGATCAGGCTCCGGGATTCATGGCTCTGATACGCGAGCCTGGCCATGTATTCGTGCTGACCAATGCCTCCTACCAGCGACTCATCGGCGACCGGCAAATTATTGGAAAATCGGCGCGCGAGGCCTTTCCCGAACTCGAAAGACAAGAATTCCTCGAACGTCTCGACCGTGTATACTTGACCGGCGAGCCCTACAGCGGCAAAGGCGTGAAGGTTGGCCTCCGCAATAAAAGCGATGGGCCAATTGAAGAGCGCATCCTGGATGTCGTCTATCAGCCGGTCAGGGCCGATGATGGGCGAATAACTGCCATCTTCATTGAAGGCACGGATGTCAGCGATCTTTCTTTCGCGAATGCAGCGCTTCTGCTGCGCGAAGATCATCTGCGTTCGATCCTGGCGACCGTGCCCGATGCAATGGTCGTCATCGACGAGCAAGGCAGTATCCAGTCTTTCAGCACGGCTGCCGAAACGCTGTTCGGCTATCAGTCAGGCGAGGTCATTGGCAAAAACGTCAAAGTGCTGATGCCTCCGCCCTATCGCGACGAGCATGATGCCTATCTGCTGCGCTACCTGACGACGGGAGAGCGCCGGATCATCGGGCTCGGCCGCACCGTTACCGGGGCGCGTAAGGATGGCACGACTTTCCCGATGGAACTTTCCGTCGGCGAAATGCATCCGGGAACCGGACGCTTCTTCACCGGCTTCTGCCGCGATCTGACCGAGCAACACAAATCGGAGGCGAGGATACAGGAGCAGCAGCAGGAGCTGCTTCACATGGCCCGTTTCACCGCACTCGGCGAGATGGCATCGACGCTGGCGCATGAAATCAACCAGCCGCTGACAGCCATCACAAATTACCTCAAGGGCAGTCGCCGACTTCTCGAAAAGAGCAAGGATGACAACGCCGACCTGTTGCGCGAAGCCGTCGAGAGGGCTGCCGAGCAGGCCTTGCGGGCCGGGGACGTCATACGTCACCTTCGCGATTTCGTCGCTCGAGGCGAAAGCGAGCGCCAGGTGGAGCGTTTGACGACAATTATCGAGGAGGCCTCGTCGCTTGCGCTGGTAGGGGCCAGGGAAGCCGACGTGCGCGTCAGCTATGAGCTTGACCCGGCGGCTGAATTGGTTTTGACCGACCGTATCCAGATTCAGCAGGTCCTGCTCAACCTGATGCGAAACGCGGTTGAGGCAATGCAAGGGGCGCCACGCCGTGAGTTGCGCATGGTGACCAGGGCCCGCCCGGATGGAATGGCGGAGGTCAGCGTGAGAGACACAGGCCCGGGCCTGGCCCCGGAGATTTCGGCGCAACTGTTCCAACCCTTTGTCACCACCAAGAAACAGGGCATGGGCGTAGGCTTGTCCATTTGCCGCACTATCGTCGAATCGCATGGCGGTCATATTTGGGCCGAGGCAATACCCGATGGCGGGACGGCGTTCCGCTTCACGTTGCGCATTGTCGAAAAGGACGAGGTCGCTCATGGCAGGCAATGATGTCGTGCACGTCGTCGACGACGACGTCGACGTTCGCAAATCGCTGGGCTTTCTTCTCGCGACGGCCGATTTTGCCGTCCGCCTGCATGAGTCGGCGACAGCTTTTCTGGCCTCAGCGACGAAAGCCATCGATGGCTGCATCCTGACCGATGTGCGCATGCCCGGCATCGATGGCATCGAATTCCTGCGGCAGCTCAGAGCTCGCGGAGACGCTGTTCCAGTGATTGTCATGACGGGTCACGCGGATGTTGCGCTGGCTGTTCAGGCAATGAAGGAGGGAGCCGCCGATTTCATTGAGAAGCCGTTCGACGACAACATTCTCATCGATGCCATCCGCCTGGCGCTGGACAACCGCAGTCACGCGGCAGTGACCCACCCGCAAGCCGCAGAGATTCGCCAGAGCCTGGCTGGACTGTCGGAGCGTGAGCGGCAGGTGCTCGATGGCTTGGTCTCTGGTTTGCCCAACAAGACAATCGCCTACGATCTAGGAATTAGCCCGAGAACGGTCGAAATCCATCGCGCGAACGTCATGAGCAAAATGGGCGCTGGCAGCCTGTCGCATCTGGTGCGCATGGCATTGATCGCGGACGCCAAGCACTAGGATGAAACAGGAAGCAAGTCCGATTGCTTCTCTCTTGGCACCCAGTCCCTCCAATGCGTTGGACGGATGTCAACGCGAGTGCCGGTTGTGGCGTCTTTCCAGCCATCCCGACCTTTTTCACAAGGGAACACGAGCGCGTGCATCCCGTCGTCGTCAATGACGGCCAATTCGAGGCTGCGGCCATATGGGGCGCTTGCGATCGGATTCCACATCTTGTCATTATGAAAGAATGGCACGTGCGGCGCTTTGATTTGAATCATTTTGGCCGCGTTTGCGATGCTGGGAAAAATGTAAGTCGGCTCATTTGGCCGTACAGCCTCCGTCAACCGGATGATAGCTGCCCGTGATGAAATTGGCGTTGCGGGAAGCAGATCAGGGCCGAAACATCTTCCGGCGTTGCGAGGCGGGTGCAGGCCGGCAAGCAGTCCGATCGTCGCCGCGATCTTCGTCAGCCCGACCAGCGCTTGCTTGGACCGCGCAACGAGTCGGTCGACGACAAGCCTCACTGCCGAATGGACCATCTACCGGAGCGGTCGTACCCCCAACGTCGCTATCACAAAAGCTCGCATGGGCGGCTGGCTTCTGGTTCGCCTAATCTTGCGAGGACTGTCCATGAAGATTGACGTGGCTCAATGCGGGCTGTCGCTCCGTTTGCAAGGTGACGCAAGCGCGGGACCTCCTGTCGCCGCTCGGCATTTGCCATTCGGGAGACCAGACAATGAATTATCAGCGGTTCTTCGAAGACGCGATCGACCAGCTCCATGCCGAGCGGCGCTACCGCGTTTTCGCCGACCTCGAGCGTATCGTGGGCAAGTTTCCGCGCGCCATCTGGCGCTCCAATGGGCGCGCCCAGGAAATAACCGTATGGTGCTCCAACGACTATCTCGGCATGGGCCAGAATGCCGATGTCATCGCCGCCTTCCAGAACGCGGCCGGCAAGATGGGCTCGGGCGCCGGCGGCACCCGCAACATTTCCGGCACGTCCAACCCGCTGGTCGAGCTCGAGCATGAGCTTGCCGACCTGCACGACAAGGAGGCGGCACTCGTCTTCACCTCGGGCTTTGTCTCCAACGAGGCGTCGATCTCGACCATCGCCCGGCTTTTGCCCAATTGCCTGATCATCTCGGACGAGTTCAACCACGCCTCGATGATCGAAGGCGTGCGCCGTTCGGGCGCCGAAAAGAAGATCTTCCGCCACAACGACGTCACACATCTGGAAAGCCTGCTGCAGGCGGCAGGCAGAGAGCGCGCCAAGCTGATCGTGTTCGAGAGCGTCTATTCGATGGACGGCGACATCGCCCCGATCAGAGAGATCGTCGAGCTTGCCGAGCGCTACAACGCCATGACCTATATCGACGAGGTCCATGCGGTCGGCATGTACGGACCGCGCGGCGGCGGCATCACCGAGCGCGAGGGCCTGGCCGATCGCATCGACATCATCGAAGGCACGCTGGCCAAGGCGTTCGGCACGCTGGGCGGCTACATCACCGGCACCAGCGCTGTCATCGATGCCGTGCGCTCCTACGCGCCGGGCTTCATCTTCACCACCGCGCTGCCGCCGGCGATCGCCGCGGCCGCCACCACCTCGATCCGGCATCTCAAGCGTTCGCAGACCGAGCGCGACGCGCAGCAGTGCCAGGCGGCCACGACCAAGCAGATCCTCTCCGCCGCCGGCCTGCCGGTGATGGAATCGGCCACCCACATCGTGCCGGTGCTGGTCGGCGATCCCGAGCTCTGCAAGATGGCCAGCGACCGCCTGCTCGGCGTGCACGGCATCTACATCCAGCCGATCAACTATCCGACCGTGCCGCGCGGCACGGAGCGACTGCGCATCACGCCGACGCCGTTCCACTCCGACGCGCTGATCGCCGAATTGCAGGACGCGCTGGTCGAGACCTGGGATGCGCTGGGCATTTCCTACGGCTCGGCCGGACGGCCAGCCGTGGCCAAGAGCGACCGGATCGTTCCGTTCCTGATGACATCGTCAGGCGGCTGACGCTGAGGACGTTTGATCCGCCTCAATGCGGGAAGGCACCAGACGTTAGAAAAGAGGCGACCCGAAAGGATAGCCGACATGACACACTCAGGATCCCATTCTCCTTTCAAAGGTTTCACACATGCAGCCGAACAGGCGCAGCAGTGGGTCAATGACCTCGCCAGGGATTTGGACTGGAGTGAACAGAGCGCTTTCCGGCTGCTGAAGTCGGTCCTCCAAACACTGAGGGACTGGCTTTCGCCGGCAGAAATCGCTGACCTTTCGGCCCAATTGCCGACGCTGATCAGAGGCATCTATTTCGAGGGCTGGAAGGCTGACGATCCGCAACGGGAGCGGAAGAAGCGCGACTTCATCATCGCCGTCAGGACCAGATTCAGCTACGAAGCCGACATCGACATCGAGAAGGCGATCAAGGCGGTGTTCGAGCTTCTCGAACAGCACCTCTCCCACGGCGAGCTCATACAGGTTCGCAAATCGATGAAGAAGACGCTGCGCGACATGTGGCCGGGGGCTTGATCGATGTTCCGAGATCGCCAGGAAGCCGGGCAGAAACTCGGCATCGAGCTCCAGAAACTTCGGCTGCCAAATCCCGTTGTCCTCGCGTTGCCGGGAGGCGGCGTTTGTGTCGCGGCCGAGATTGCCAAGGCGCTCAATGCTCCGCTTGATCTGGTCATCGTGCGAAAGATCGGAGCGCCGCGGAATGCGGAGCTCACGCTCGCCGCGATCGTCGACGGCGACCCTCCGGACATTGTACTCAACAGGGAGATAATCGAGGTCTGTTCCCTCGACGATGATGAACTTCGCATCCTGATCGCAAGGGAGCGCCCCGAACTTGAGCGTTGCAGTAGGGCTTGCCGCGGCAAGCATCGGCCTTTGTCGATCGCCGGCAAGACGGCAATTGTCGTCGACGATGGGGTTGCGACCGGAACCACGATGAAGGTTGCGATACGCGCTCTGAAAAGGCGATCTCCCCGGGAGATCGTCATCGCTCTCCCGGTTGCGCCGACGGGCACGCTAACCGATCTAGCCCAAGAGGCCGATTGGACCGTATGCCTCGGCCAGCCGACCCGCTACCGGGGGGTCAGTCAACACTACCTGAATTTCCCGAAGATGTCCGACACTGAAGTCCTCGCCATTATGGACGAAGCCGACCGGACGCAAAACGCCCGCCGGCGCCGCGAACAGCGACGGCTCATTTCGAACGCAGCAAAGAAGTCCCGACGCCAATCCGTCGCGGAGGGACAGGAGGAAGCCTAGATGCTCATCCGGACGCTATCCACCCTGGAATGCACGCGATTGTTGACAGCCAACCGCGTTGGCCATCTGGCCTGTGCGAAAGATGGGCAGCCCTATATCGTGCCTTTCTACTATGCCCATGCCGACAATCACCTCTATGCGTTTTCCATGCCGGGCAAGAAGATCGAGTGGATGCGCGCCAACCTGCTGGTCGCTGTACAGGTCGACGAACGCGGCCACGGGCGGGGATGGAGGAGCGTGGTTGTTGAGGGCCGCTATGAGGAGCTTCCCGACCGGATCGGGCACAAGGTTCAGCGCGATCATGCCTGGGCGTTGCTGAGCAAGCACGCCGACTGGTGGGAGCCCGGTGCGCTCAAACCCGAGACGGCCACAGTTGCGGAAAGCCAGCCGCACGTCTTCTTCCGCATCGCCATCACAGCGGTTTCGGGGCGGGAGGCGCTCGACGCTTGATCTGTGCGGACTAGGTCCTATTTTCGAGAACATCTCTCGGCGACGAGACTGCGGCACCTCTGGTGAGGCACATGCTTGATCCAACGCAATGCCGAAGCGGCGGAAATGCGCCGAACGCCCGTCGCGCTTTCTGGCGCAACGGGCTATGGTGTTAGATCACCACCTACTTGACCAGGATTGTCGCCCACATTCCATTCATGAAGTGACCGGGGATATTGCAGAAAACGGCGTAGGTGCCCGGTTTGAGGTCGAGAATTAGCGATCCGGTCTTGCCCGGATCGAGCTCGGATACCTCGCCGAGATGCCCCGCCGCATCCTCGTTGACGCGATTCTCATTGGGTGCATAGGGCAACGCGGTTTTCTTGGCATCTGCGACCGGCACAACGATCATCTCGTGGACCGTGTCCTTGGAGATGTTGCTGACTTGGAAAGTAATTTTACCTGCCGGCACGACGGTCTGGTCCAGCTTGATCCTCATGGTTGCCATGCTCATGTTCGCCGGCATGCCTAATCCCATCTTGGCATCGGTGTTCACGACACCGTCCTTGTCCCATAGCTTGACGTTTACCGTCGCGTTTGCGAAGGCCGGCGCCGACGCTGTTAAGAGGACCAAGACCAGTCCGGATTTGAAAAGCTGCATGTTCAAAAAGCTCCTGAACGCATGCGGCGACCGCGCAGGCGGTGGTTTTGTGAATCATTGCTGGTCGCGGAACCCGGCTAGAACAGCAAAGCTGACAACAGCCTGACAGCGGAGTCAGGCGACCAGGGAGCACCGTCGGCCTCGCATTGCGCCAACCATAATGACAAGCGTGTCAACCACGGCCCGCTTACGGATCCACGGTGAATTCGGCCCACATACCGGCCCCGTAGTGACCTGGCACGTTGCAGATGAGCAAGTATTTTCCAGCCTTCAGGTCGACGGTCAAAGTACCTGATTTGCCGGGATCAAGCTCCGAAACCTCACCCTTATCGCCCGCCTTGTCTTCGTCGACCCGGTTCTCGGCGTCAACATAAGGAAGCGACTTGCCAGGATCGGCAAGGTACATAACGATCATTTCGTGAACGGTGTCCTTGGAATCATTTTTAACATTGAAGGTCACCTCCCCGGCCTTCACCGCACCGGGCAAAGCCTTGATGCCCATGGTCGCCTTGGCCAGATCAAGGCCTGGCGTCTCATAGGCAAGGCCCATCGGCATCTCCATACTCGCGCCCTTGTCCCACAGTGAGACTTGAACAAGCGCGGCAGCCTGGACGGCGCCGGCATTGCCGGCCATGAGCATTGCGCCAGTGAGCCCGAGCGCCGCTCTCCTTGATTTGGCGTTCATTGGAATCCCTCCTTCAGGACGGAGCAGAAGCGCTCCCAATCCCGACCGTCATGCTGCTCGCCGTGTCAGACGCCGTCCTTGCGCCAGATCAAACCGACTGGCGGGAGCCTGATCCGCAGCGCCATACAACTGTCAGCCGGTTGTCAGCTTGAATTGATTATGCCGCACCGATGACGGTCACATCGCCGTCTGACCAAAGCCGATCCGCATCCCACCCACAGGCGCAACATCAGCGCTTTCAGAATGGAGCCACCATGTACCGCACACTTACGTTAGTCGCCCTGGCGGGATTGATTGCAGCGCCAGCCCTCGCCGCCGGCGGCAGTTGCAGCGCCGCGCCAAAATCGCAATTCAAGCCCAAGGCAACGCTCGAGGCGCAATTGATCGGCGAAGGCCTCACCGTCCGCCAGATCAAGGTGGAGAAGGGCTGCTACGAAGTCTACGCGGTCGACAAGGCCGGCAAGAAAGTGAACCTGGCCTATAATGCCGAGACCCTTGAAAAGCTTGACAATGCCGAAGCCGGCGAAAATTGATCTGAGTGTTTCAGCGACCGCGGACGCGCAACCATCTCCGGAGATGGTGCGCGTCTGGGACTGGGTGGTACGAAGTTTCCACTGGGCACTGGCGCTCAGCTTCGTCACCGCCTGGTTCACCTCCCATTCCTCCGAGGACATTCACCATTGGGCTGGCTATGCCGCCGCCGTGCTGGTCGCGATGCGGCTCTTGTGGGGCGTCGTGGGCACGCCCTATGCGCGGTTCTCGCAATTCGTGCGTGATCCGGTGACGGTGCTGCGTTACCTCTGGGCAATACTGAGCGGTCGCGAAGCCCGCTACATCGGCCACAATCCAGCCGGCGGAGCGATGGTGATCGTGCTGATTGCAGCGATGGCTTCAACCGCACTGACCGGATGGCTGATGACGACGGATGCCTATTTCGGCGTATCGTGGGTCGAGGCGGTGCATAGCCTGGCAGCGCACGGCCTGCTGCTGCTTGTCTTCCTGCACATTGGCGGTGTCGCGCTGGCAAGCTGGCGCCATCGTGAAAACCTTGTCCGGGCCATGATTACGGGGCGAAAACGCAAGGCAGCATCTGCCGACATCGACTGAGGACCTGTCGAAGCACCAGCCTCCTGCTCCTCTCGAAGATCATGGCGCTTAAGCGACCGTTCAACCTCTCGACCGCTGAAACTTGGTTGTTCAGTCCGAAAGATAAGGTACATCAGCCCGATCGCAGCGCCGAAGGTCAACTTTTCAGCGTCGGCCAAGACTTTTGATGTAGGAGAGGATGGCATCGATCTGGTCGGGCGATGCGACGAACTCCGGCATGTCGGGATGGCCCGTCGAAATCCCCTCGGCCAGCGCCTCCTGCAGATCATCGATTGGATAGCGGTTGGACAAAGTCCGGAAGGGTGGCGCATCGGGATGGGTGCTTTTGTCGGCCAGGCCGATGGCATGGCAGCGCGAACAGTTCGTCTCGACCAGCGCCTTGCCGGTCGCGATTTGAAAATTATCGCCAGCCGACGCCGAGAGGACCCAAAGGAGTGCACCTCCGAACAAAAGGGGCCTAAGGACGGTGCGCGGTTCCATGAAACTCTTTCGCCCCGACGTCAGTGCCCGATCCTTGTCTGACGAGGCCGTCCATGGCGGCCAAAACCAGGGCTTGCCGCGGGCGCCCTGAGGCGCTTGGCCAACACCAGTTCGAAATAGACTGCGGCCCCGGCGAGGTAGGCAAATCCGAGCATGGCGCTCCAAAGGACGATATAGGCGGACATGGTGTGATCCTTTCGTAGATCCTGTCCGACCATCACAGAGCGGACCAACAAGACATTGATCCCGATCAAGCCGTCCGGCACGATTTGACCCTGGTCAAGGCGACGAGTGCTCTCGACCGGCACAACACAGGAGGCGATCGCGCTCGAAGATACAAACGGGGTTAACATGACGTTCGAGGAACTCCCGTTAACGGAAGTCCGTCGGTTGATTGAGCCGGGCCCGGTCGTTCTGTTGGCAACCCGTTCAGCCAAAGGCCGCGCCAACGTAATGGCCATGTCCAGGCACATGATGGTCGACTTCACGCAGCCAAAGATCGCCTGCGTGGTGTCGAGCAACGATTATTCCTTTGCAGCCCTACACACGACCAAGGAGTGCGTGATCGCCATTCCTCGGGTTGGGCTGGCGGAGAAGGTTCTGCGTGTGGGTAACTCTTCGGGTAGAGACACGGACAAGTTCGCGACCACCTGGCTGACGCCGCTTCACGCCGAGCGCGTGTCGGTGCCCCTTGTCGCGGAGTGTTTTGCCAATCTCGAATGTCGCGTCGTCGACACCCGCCTGGTCAACAAATACAATCTCTTCGTTCTGGAGGTTCTGAAAGCCTGGATCGATCCGGCTGGGCCGCCGCCCAAGACCCTTCATCATTTGGAAAAGGGGGCCTTCGCGGTGGATGGCGAGACCCTGCATTTCTCCTCGGCCGTTCGCTGAAGGGCCAAGACGGGGTGAATTCATCCCCCGATCGCGTGCTTTGATCGCCATCAAGGAAAGCGCGATCACGCAAGCAAGCTTCAGCATCTATCTCGTTTTCGGTGCCACCGGGTGCACTAGGTAGTTCTCCTTAGGGACATAACCGAATTTCGGTCGACTCGAATTCGCGCGATTGCTGTGGTCACGGATCAACCCGGAAACACAGCCATGCACGCTCGACAGATCGCCAACATTGAACTGCCAACGCAAAGCGCTGTCCATCTCGATGGAGCTCAGGCACAGCCGATCAGCTTCTTCCCGGCCGGTACCGAGATCTACGCCCAGGGCGAGAAGGCCGGCCCGCTTTACCAGGTCGAATTCGGCGCAGTGCGCGTATACCGCCTGCTGGCTGACGGCCGCCGACAAATCAGCGCGTTCCATATGGCTGGAGAGACATTCGGCTTCGAGGCCGACACCACGCACCATTTCTTCGCCGAGGCAATCAATGCGACCGGCATCCGCGTTGTCCGGATCGCCGCAGCCGCAGATATGTCTCGCCAGTTGCTGCCGTTGGCCCTCAAGGGTCTGATCAGAGCCCAGGAACACCTCCTGGTCCTCGGCCGCCAGAACGCTATCGAACGCGTAGCTGCGTTCCTGGTCGACATGACCGGACGCCAGGGCGGCTTGCGCCAGGTCGAGCTGCCGATGTCGCGACTGGATATCGGCGACTATCTCGGCCTGACCATCGAGACGGTGTCGCGGGTCTTCACCCGCCTGAAAGACAAAGGCGTCATTCGCCTTCTTGGCCTGCGCAGCGTCGAGATCCTCAAGCAGGACGTGCTGTTCGACTTGGGCGAATAGCGCCTCAGCGCCCGGACGGCGGTCGACAACCCTAAGGACCATACGACAATGACCAGGACACTTACCACCCACACCGGATTTTGTTTCGAAGTACGACGCGCGCGCCCGGAAGACGAGCCGACATTGGCAGAGTTCTTCACCCATGTGACACCTGAAGATCTGCGCTTCCGCTTTCTCGGCGCGGTGCGGGAAGTTTCGCACGAACGGCTGGTTGCGATGACCCGCTCCGACGATGCCCACGTCCATAATTTCCTGGCATTCGCACCCGACGGAATGTTGATCGCGGTGGCGACGCTAGCCAGCGATCCCGCCGATCGGCGTGGCGAGGTCGCCATCTGCATTCGCGACGACCGCAAGCATGTTGGGGTGAGTTGGGAATTGCTCGCCCACATCGCACGATTTGCCGATGAGCACGGCCTTGAATCGATCGAGTCCATCGAGAGCAGGGAAAATCGCGCGGCGATCGAGCTGGAGCGCGACATGGGCTTCACCGTCACGGCGGACCCTGATGATCCAACGCTCGTTCTGGTTCAGCGAAAGCAAGGCGCCAAGTTGCCGGCATAGTCACTGCCGCCTGGCCTCAGACGCAGGAGCGACCGCTCAGAATGTAAGCAATTCCCTTGCCACGGCGTGCTGCTCGTCGGCAGGAATGACGAGAATATCGACACGTGACGTTGCCGCGCTGACCAGCATATCGCCACGCCGGTTCAGGTCTTCATCAAGCTCCAGGCCAAGCCACTCGGCAGCCTGGCAGATTTTCTGCCGGATCAGCGGCGCGTGCTCGCCAATCCCCGCGGTGAACACCAGTGTGTCGAGTCCTCCGAGCGCGGCGACAAGTGAGCCGATCTCTCGCCCAACACGATAGACGAAAAGGTCGATAGCCTTGATGGCCGCGGGGTCCTTCGCTTCGAGCAAGATTTGCATGTCTCCGGAAATGCCGGACACGCCCAGCAGGCCGGAACGTTCGTAAAGTAGGTCGGTCAGGTCCTCCCTGACAGCTTCCGCTCCCGCAGAAGGTGCAGGATCACGCCCGGATCCAGCGCGCCACAGCGGGTACTCATGACGAGACCATCAAGCGTCGAAAACCCCATGGTCGTGGCCACGCTAGCCCCGGCCCGCATGGCGCACAGGCTGGCTCCACTGCCAAGGTGCGCGACGATCGCGCGGCCGCCGGCGTGGGCGTCGTAGCGCCCCTGAAGCTTTTCGGCGATGTGGCTGTAGGATAGTCCGTGAAAGCCATAGGAAACGATCCCCTGCTCCGACATCTCCCGAGGCAGGCCGTAGAGCTTGGCAAGCTCCGGCCGCGCTGTATGAAATGCCGTATCGAAGCAGCCGACCTGGATGGCTTGCGGCACCAGCTCGCTCGCCAGTGCAACGATCTCGAGATTGATGGCCTGATGGATCGGCGCGAGCGGCTCAAGCCGGTGCAGGGCTGCCAGTGTGTCAGCGTCGAGCCGCACTGCCTCGGCGAACGCCAGGCCGCCATGAACGATTCGGTGGCCGATCTTGCCGATCCGCCGCAGATAATCGCGATCGGCCAGCAATGAGGCCACTGCGGAGAATGCCTTGGCGATGTCGATTGGTCCCTCGCCGAGGCTCCTGTCGATTTCAGGAGCCTCTGCGAGGGCCTTGGTGCGCAAGCGCGGATGTCGCCCGATCGACGAGACGCTGCCGCGCAATAAAGAGTAAGATCCGACTGGTCTTCGAAGACCGCGAACTTCAGGCTTGATGAGCCGCCATTGAGGACGAGGATCGCATCACGCATGCTCGTCATGTCCCATGCGCCGTCCGACAAAAGATGATGCAAACAATCTGGGACGCAGCCACATCATTGCTTGCTATTCCCATTTCCAGCCGAGGATCTCCGGCATGTCCTGCCCATGAGCTCGGATATAGGCGCGATGTTCGATCAGCTTGCCTTGCATCGCATGTTTCAGCGCGACATGCGCACCGGTCGGCTCCGGGATACGGTCAAGCACACTCAGCACAAGATGATACCGGTCAAGGCCATTAAGGACGGTCATGTCGAAAGGCGTCGTGGTCGTGCCTTCTTCGTTGTAGCCGCGCACATGGATGTTGTTGTGGTTGGTCCGTCGGTAGGTCAAGCGATGGATGGTCCAGGGATAGCCATGATAAGCGAAGATCACCGGCCTGTCCTTCGTGAAGAGCGCGTCGAAGTCGCGGTCGGACAGGCCGTGGGGATGATGTTCCTTGGGCTGCAGGGTCATCAGGTCGACAATGTTGACCACCCTGATCTTCAGGTTTGGCACATGCTGTTTCAGGATCTGGACGGCGGCAAGCGTCTCGAGCGTCGGCACGTCGCCGGCGCATGCCATGACCACGTCTGGCTCGGCACCATGGTCCGTCGATGCCCAGTCCCAGATGCCAATGCCGGAATTGCAGTGAACGATCGCATCATCCATCGCCAGCCACTGCCAGGATGGCGCCTTGCCGGCGACAATGACGTTGATGCGGTTCCAGGTCTGCAGCACATGGTCGGTCACGCACAGCAGGCTGTTGGCATCCGGCGGCAGGTAGACGCGCACGACATCGGCCTTCTTGTTCAGGGCAACGTCGATGAAGCCCGGATCCTGGTGGCTGAAGCCATTGTGTTCCTGGTGCCAGACGTGGCTCGACAACAGATAGTTCAGCGACGAGACCGGACGTCGCCAAGGCAGCTTGCGGCTGGCGTCCAGCCATTTCGCATGCTGGTTGAACATGGAATCGATGATGTGGGTGAAGGCCTCATAGCAGGAGAAAAAGCCGTGCCGGCCGGTAAGCAGATAGCCTTCCAGCCAGCCCTGACAGGTGTGCTCGAAAGGATCTCGATCACCTTGCCGTCGCGGCCGAGATGAACGTCTTCGGGAAGGATCTCTTCCATCCAGGCGCGCTCGGTGACTTCAAACACATCCTGAAGCCGGTTTGACGCCGTCTCGTCGGGCCCCACGATGCGGAAGTTCCTGGCATCTTGATTGAGCGCCATCACGTCGCGCAGGAAGTGACCCATGACCCGTGTCGACTCGGCCTTCACGGCTCCGGGACGCTCGATCGAAATCGCGTGCTGGTGGAGACCAGGCAAGTCGAGAGAGCGGCGCAGCAGGCCGCCATTGGCATGCGGATTGGCGCTCATGCGCCTTGATTCCTGAGGAGCGGTGGCGCGGATCGCGGCCACTGGCGCACCCGTCGCATCGAACAGTTCTTCAGGTCGGTAGCTGCGCAGCCATTCCTCCAGCATCTTCAGATGTGCGGGATTTTCAGCAAGCCCAGACAAGGGAACTTGATGCGAGCGCCAAAAGCCCTCAGTCTTCAGTCCGTCGACCTCCTTGGGGCCTGTCCAGCCCTTCGGGCTGCGCAGCACTATCATCGGCCATCTCGGCCGAGACTGCGCAGACGCGCCGTCTTCGCGAGCCGCCGCCTGGATCTCCTCGATGCGATCCAGAGCATCGTCGAGCGCGACCGCCATCTTCTCATGCATCAATGCCGGTTCGTGGCCCTCGACGAACAGCGGCTCGTAGCCGTAACCGACGAACAGGGCGCGCAATTCCTCTTCGGGGATACGGGCGAGGATGGTCGGATTGGCGATCTTGTAGCCATTGAGATGCAGGATCGGCAGCACGGCGCCGTCGCGTACCGGGTTGAGGAACTTGTTGGAATGCCAGGCCGTGGCAAGCGGTCCGGTTTCCGCCTCGCCGTCGCCGACCACGCAGGCGACGATCAGGTCCGGGTTGTCGAACGCCGCGCCATAGGCGTGGGAGAGCGAATAACCTAACTCTCCGCCCTCGTGGATCGATCCGGGAACATCCGGCGCTGCATGGCTGGGGATGCCGCCTGGAAACGAGAATTGGCGGAACAGCTTCTTCATGCCGCTTTCGTCCAGCGAGATGTCCGGGTTGACTTCGCTGTAGGTGCCCTCGAGATAGGTGTTCGCCACCATGGCGGGTCCGCCATGGCCGGGGCCGCAAACATAAATGACGTTGGCGTCGCGCTGCCGGATGGCGCGGTTGAGATGGGCGTAGATAAAGCTGAGCCCAGGCGATGTTCCCCAATGGCCAAGCAGCCGCGGCTTGACATGATCGAGGCGAAGCGGTTCGCGCAGCAGCGGATTGTCGAGCAAATAAATCTGCCCGATCGTCAGATAGTTGGCGGCACGCCAATAGGCGTCGATATCGTGTAACTCCTGCCTGGATAGACGCTTCGTCTCAGTCGCCTTTCTCGTACGGTCGTCCATTCCACATTCCTCTGATTTCCTGGCTCGAGCTGTCCAATCCCGAGCGACTGTATCTAGCCGGAGGACTGGGTCCGTTTCGGCCCTTTATCGACGTTTCACAGGTATCCCAACTGCTGTGTGGACCATCGCTGACACGAGCCGGCTGGCATTCTAGGCTTGGCAACCGCGGTAAGCTTTGATGCAACGCAAATCGGGCCGGCCGAAACGAGCATCGCAGTCTTTCGCTTTTTTGGCGGACCGTCGGCAGCCAGATACAAGATCAAATCCATATGCCATTGGCTTCTTGGAGACGGTCGCTGAATTCCGCGTGCTCACGCTCGCGCAGCGCCAAACAATCATCCAGGATGTAGCGATGGTAACTGGGACCTAGCGCGACGTTGACAAGGCGGCAGCCGCCCGATCGGCCGCGATCACCCGTATGGCCAGCGCCTCCCGGCATGCCGATTTCAAAAAGGCACAAGCGCGCTAGGCACGCAGCCTTTCCAGGGCGTTCCGGCCGCCCACGACTATCGGGACCGGATCTGCATACAAGCTGAACTCAGCATCCGCCTGCCTGGGCGATTCCGGTTTGATTTTACTTCCCAAGTAACCCGACGGTTTCCGTCTATGATCGTCGTGCAGTCGCAAAAAGCTCTTGATATCAATGGGTTGGTGTCACTGTCCGTGCCCGGCAATCACCGTTTGGGCTACCAAATTGTGCTACCTATTGTGATGCAAATTTCGGCCAAAGGACGAAATTCACCAACAAATTCAGACACTTGATGGGGCCGATGGTACCGTTGGCTGGGATCGAACCAGCGACCTCCGGATCCACAATCCGGCGCTCTAACCATCTGAGCTACAACGGCACGTCTGCCTGAGAAGGATCGCGGTGTAAGTCTCCGATATCCGCTCTGTCGTCGGCGACGCGTCCAATACGGGCTATCGGATTTTAATTCAAGGCCCTTGATTTGGCAAAGGACAGGTTGTCCGCATCGCGCCCTGAGAAAAGGCAAAAGAAAAGGCCGGCGGGAGGAGGTGCCGGCCTTTTCCTGTTACGAGCCAGCGGGAGGAGGTGCTGGCTGGTCACCCGGAAACGGAGGGAGGAGGTTCCATTTCCGGGTATCTGGTTACTCAACCCTATCGCACCTATTTGTCTGATGAAATGCGACGTTTTGATGCATCGCAGGGTTGTGCGCTTAAATTAGGCAGCCTTGACGTCCTTGATCGCCTTTTCGAAAGCGGTCTTGGCAGGCTTGGAGACATCCTCGACCGCCTTGGAAGCAATGGTCTGGAGTTCCTTGGCTTGCTCGACAGCCGTCTCGACGCGCTTGCGCAGGAAAGAGGTCTGCAGCTCGACGACTTCCGACAGCGACTTGGCGCCGATCAGGGCTTCGAGATGCGAGAAGCCGGCTTCGAAATTGAGCGCAGCACGGCGATGGTCTTGAGCGAAACGTCGTTGGAAACGGTCTTGGCGGTCTCGAAGGTCGACTCCAGAACCTTCTGGGTCTCCTCGGCGCCGGTCTTCAGCTTGGCATAGGCTTCCTTCGACTGCTCAACGCCCTTCTCGGCGAAGGCGCGGATCTGGTCGGTGGCTTTGGAAGCATCGAAGCTCGGGAATTCAACGTTTTCGATGGTCTCGGCGGTCTTAGTGGTGGTCTTGGACATTTTCCAACCTTTTCAGGTAGCGGCTTTGACAGAAAGCCGTCTCGTTCATGTATGATGGCAATATAGAGGTTTTTTTGTGCGTTGCAACATCTTTGTTGCACTGCACCATAAAATCTTCCCCGACGTCATCCAACAGCGCCGTTAACCACGAGCCCAGAGATTTCGACCGTTAAACCGCCCAGCTTGTGGACCTTCCGGCCGCGGGCTTTTATTAACAAAGTGTTAACTGAAATGCCTGCTTCGGAGGGTTGGCCTGCGCATGCCGCCTGAAAACTACTCCTTCCTCGACGTTGCCGTGCTCGACGCGGTGCGCCAGCGCTTTGCCGCCGGCGACGCTTTGGCCATCCTGTCGGCGGACCTCGAACAGGTGATCTGGGCGAACGGCCCGGGGGCGGCCGTGTTCGGCTATCCAGATATCGAAGCCATCATCGGCGCATCCGCAGGGCTGCCGCTGATTGCCCGGCGGCAGATCATGGCGACCAGCGGTTTTCCCGACATCGGCAGCGACCGCTCCATCATGGTAAGGCTCGCCACTGGCATGGTGAGCCGCGCCGTCGGCTTCCTGGCCAGTGCGGTGACGATGCCGGACGGCGAAAAGGCGATCATGCTGGCCGTGCCGGCGGCACAGACCAGCTCGCGCAGCGCGGCCGAAATCACCAGCCGCGCCATTGGCGGTTTCACCGAGGCCGGACATTTCATCGCCTTCGTCGATGCGCAAGGCCAAGCCGAGGCGGCATCGGACGGATTTGCCGCGCTCGGCATCAAACCGGAAACACTGGCTGCCCTGGTTGCGGATGTGGCAAGCAGTGGCGACCGCGTCGTCAAGCGGCTCGTTCCCGGCGCCAGCACCGCCTACCCGGCCGGCTTTGCACGCCTCACCGATACACGCCATCTGCTGGTGGTGATCGACGAGAGCCAGCTTGAGGACGCCGAAAGCCATGAAAGCGAGCCCTCAGCCGAGGGCGATCAGGCCGATGTTCAGATAGCGGCTGCCGCGCCCACCCTGCCGACTATTGAACACGAGGCCATACAGGACAACAGCCCGCCGCCTGCGGCCAGCGGACAGGCCGAGGCCGTCGCGGAGGCGCCTCAGGTCGACGCTCAGCCCGCCGAGGAACCGCAGCCCACGGCTGACACCGCGCAGCCGGAGGAAGCTCCTTCCGAAGACAGCGCAAGCCCCGCCGAGGCAAGCCAGATCCCGGCCGACCAACCGCAGGCATCGATCGATCAGGCCAACGCCGCCGAGCCCGGCCAGCAGGCCGTGAGTACCGACCCGGGCCAGCACGATCACTGGTATTTTCATTCCGGTGACGACGAGGCCGATCAGGCGCAGCGGTCGGCCGAGATCGAGCCGGCCGAAGCTGCTGAAGCCGAAGTTCCCCAGAAGATCGCCGAAATCAGGGCGCCAACTCAGCCGGTCGCGCAGCGCAACATCGATCGCTCGGCGGCGCCGTTGCGATTCGTCTGGCGCACCGACGCCGAGGGCAAGTTCAGCGCGCTGTCGCCGGAATTCGCCGACATCGTCGGTCGGCCGGCCGCCGATGTGATCGGCCGCCGCTTCAAGGACGTCGCCACGACTTTCGGCCTCGACCCCTCCGGCGAGATCGCAGGCCTGCTCGAACGGCGCGACACCTGGTCGGGCCGCTCGGTGCTGTGGCCGGTGGCCGGCACCGATCTCAAGATCCCGGTCGATCTGGCGGCATTGCCTGTTTATGGCCGCAGCCGCGCCTTCGAAGGGTTTCGCGGTTTCGGCGTCGCGCGCAGCGCCGACGCCGTGGTCGACCCGGAGGCGCTCGGCCTGGCGCTGGTGCCCAATGCCGGCGCACCCGATGAGGCTGCGGCGGCGGAGCCGCCGACAGCGGAGCCGTCGAAGCCTAAGGATCCGTTCCAGGGCGAGGTGCCGGCACTGACCATCGTGCCGCAGCCCGAACGGCGTTTCGCCGACAAGGTGATCAGGCTCGCCGAGCATCGCCAGCCGGCCAATGACAAGCAGCCGGGAAGTGACAGGGGCCTTTCCGTCCTTGAACGCAGCGCCTTCCGCGAGATCGGCGAAAGGCTGCGCAAAGACAGTTCAGCCCCGGCCGAGCCGCCTGTGCCCGAAACCGAGAAGCAGCCGGTTGCTGTCGAAGACGTTGAGACGCCACAATCGCCAGTCAGCGAAGCTGCCATTGAAGACGCCAAGCCGGCCGGGCCCGGGGTGGCGCCGGACGAGCCTGACGCATCGCCTGTGACCCTGCCGCCGGAGTCTGAACGCTCCGAGACGGCGGAAGCCACGGCCGATGCAAAGGCCTCGGAGACGGAGACCGAAGCGGAAACCGCCGAGGCTCAGACCGAGGCGGAGGATCAGAAGGATCTGGCACGGCTCGATGGCGCGGAAGACGCCACGCAGACGAGTTCCGCCGACAAAGGCGCAACGCCGCCCGTTTCCGGCTCGCTGCTCAACTATGCTGATGGCGAGAAATCTACGGACGCCGCCGCTGATGCGTCCGTTGCCGACCAGAAAGCGGATGTGGCGCAGACGGTCGAACCCGCTGCCGTTGAGCCGGTACAGGTGGCGCCTGACGCGACTGCGGACGGCGACAGCATGACCGCCGACGATTTCCGCGACGCGCAGGACAATGAGGATTGGGCTGGTTCCGATGCGGATGCCGGCGCCACGGCGAAACAGCCGGAAGCACCCGAAGCCGCTTCGCCGGAACGGCCGCGCCTTCAGGTGCCGCCGCTCAAGCTCGAAGGCTTCGTGCCCTCGGCCTTTTCCACCGGCGATGAGACCAAGGCGCCGGACACCGCCATCCTGTCCAGGCTGCCGGTGCCGCTGCTTATCCATTCGGGCGATGTGTTGCACTATGCCAACGAAGCCTTCCTCGAGCTCACCGGCTACGACGCTGTGGACGACCTCGCCGACGCCGGCGGGCTGGGCGCGCTCTTTGCCGACCCCTACGCCGATGACGGCGCCACGGACGAAAGCGACCGCTCGCTGAAGCTCAAGACTCGCCAGGGCCAGGAGTTTCCGATCGACGCGTTGCTGCGGTCGGTGCCGTGGCGCGAAGGCAAGGCGCTGATGCTGGTGGTGCGTCGCTCCGGCGAGGACGATGCGGCGCATTTCAGCGCCGCGAACGACGAACCGGCATTGCAGCCGGACGTGCCGGAGCTGAAGTCGCGGATCTCCGAGATGCGCACCATCATCGACACCGCGACTGACGGCGTCGTGCTGATCGGCCGCGACGGCAACATCCGCTCGATCAGCCGGCCGGCGGAAGCGCTGTTCGGCTTCGACAGCGACGAGGTCGTCGGCAAGCCCTTCGCATCGCTGTTCGCCATCGAGAGCCAGCGCGCGGCGCGCGACTATCTTGCCGGCCTTTCCGAGCCCGGCGTGGCAAGCGTCTTGAATGACGGCCGCGAGGTCATCGGCCGTGAGGCGCAGGGGCGCTTCATTCCGCTGTTCATGACCATCGGAAGGCTGCCCGGCGACAGCGGCTTCTGCGCCGTGGTGCGCGACATCACGCAGTGGAAGCGGGCCGAGGAAGACCTGACGCAAGCGCGCGCGGTGGCCGAGCGCGCCTCCTCGCAGAAGACGGATTTCCTGGCTCGCATCAGCCACGAGATCCGCACGCCGCTCAACGCCATCATCGGTTTTTCCGAATTGATGGTGGACGAGAAGTTCGGCCCGATCGCCAATGACCGCTATCGCGACTATCTGCGCGACATCAACCGCTCCGGCAACCATGTGCTCGACCTCGTCAACGACCTGCTCGACATCTCGAAGATAGAGGCCGGACAGCAGGAGATGGCCTATGAGGCGGTGTCGCTCAACGACACGCTGGCCGAGACGGTGGCGATGATGCAGCCGCAGGCCAACCGCGAACGCGTCATCATCCGCTCCAGCTTCTCCTCGCGGCTGCCTGAGGTGGTGGCGGATTTGAGAAGCGTTCGCCAGATCGCGCTCAACATCCTGTCCAACGCCATCCGCTACACGCAGGCCGGCGGACAGGTGATCGTGTCGACGGCTTACGAGGTCTCGGGCGACGTCGTCATGCGCGTGCGCGACACCGGCATTGGCATGACCCCGGCCGAGATCGAACAGGCGCTGAAGCCGTTCAAGCAGATCAATGCGCTGAAGCGCGGACGTGGCGACGGCACCGGCCTCGGCCTGCCGCTCACCAAGGCGATGGTGGAGGCGAACCGTGCCCGCTTCACCATCACCTCGACGCCTGGCGAAGGAACCCTGGTCGAAGTCGCCTTCCCTTCGACCCGCGTGCTCGCCGAGTAGCGGTTTAGGGACAGGCTGCGGCCAAAGAAAAGGCGCCCTAGGGGGCGCCTTGAAAATGGGATGCTGTCACAACGGGGGCTTGAGCTGAACCTCAGGGGACGAGGAACGGGATTTCTCCCTCAAGTTACTCGCGACTATCGGGGGCGTCCCTTAACAACTCCTTACCGGGTCGCAAAAAAATTTACGAATGTGTACCACCCATGAAATCTAGGTAAATTCGTCGGTAGGATTTTGTTTACCATGCCGATGCGCCATTTGAGTATTTTGATGGGTTCGCAGAAATTCGACGTTAGCCGAAACATACATCCCATCGTCATCCACGGGCGAAGCAAGGAGAGCGAAGCGACGCGGCGCAGACCCGAGGATCCATGCCACCCCTGGGATCCATGCCGTTACCTTCGATCGAAAACGCAGCGGAGCAGAATTCTGTCCTGTTGCAACGCCTTAACGGCAGCTCCGCGACGCAGCTTCGCTCCTGCTCCGCCCAGGGACACGAAGTTGAGAAGCCTCGGCCAATCCCGAACTAGCTCGCCAGTTGCGGCAGGTCGCGGAAAAGCTCAAGCGCCTCCGGGTTGGCGAGCGCTTCCTTGTTCTTGACAGTGCGGCCATGGACGACGTCGCGCACGGCGAGTTCCGTGATCTTGCCGGATTTGGTGCGCGGGATGTCGCTGACCGCGACGATCCTGGCCGGCACGTGGCGCGGGCTGGCGCCCGAGCGGATCTTCGCCCGGATGCGCTTTTCCAGATCCTCGTCGAGACTGACGCCGGCGGCCAGCCGCACGAACAGCACGACGCGCACGTCATTGTCGAAATCCTGGCCGATGCACAGCGCTTCGAGGATCTCGGGCATCTGCTCGACCTGGTTGTAGATCTCCGCCGTGCCGATGCGCACGCCGCCCGGATTGAGCGTGGCATCCGAACGGCCATGAATGATCATGCCGCCATGCACCGTCCATTCGGCGAAATCGCCATGGCACCAGACATTGTCGAAGCGCTCGAAATAGGCAGCAGCGTACTTCTTCCCGCCCGGGTCGTTCCAGAAGCCGATCGGCATCGACGGAAAGGCCTTAGTGCAGACCAGTTCGCCCTTCTCCTGGCGGATCGGCTTGCCGTCGTCGTCCCAGACATCGACGGCCAGCCCAAGGCCGGGTCCCTGGATCTCGCCGGTCCACACCGGCTCGATCGGCACGCCGAGCACGAAGCAGGAGACGATATCCGTGCCACCGGAAACCGAGGCCAGATGCACGTCCTTCTTGATGCCGTCGTAGACGAAGCGGAAATCCTCCGGCGACAGCGGCGAGCCGGTCGAGGAGATGGCGCGCACGGTGGACAGATCATGGCTCGCCATCGGCTTCAGGCCAGCCTTGCGGACAGAATCGATGAACTTCGCCGAGGTGCCGAAAAAGGTCATCTGCTCGGCATCGGCGAAGTCGAACAGCGCATTGCCGTCGGGATAGAAAGGCGAGCCGTCATAGAGCAACAGCGTTGCACCGGAGGCGAGGCCCGAGACCAGCCAGTTCCACATCATCCAGCCGCAGGTGGTGAAATAGAAGAAGCGATCGCCGTCGACTAGGCCGGCATGCAGACGATGCTCCTTGACGTGCTGGATCAGCGTGCCGCCGGCCGAATGCACGATGCATTTCGGAATGCCGGTCGTGCCCGACGAGAACAGGATGTAGAGCGGATGAGCGAAAGGCAGCCGCTCGAAGGAAAGCGTCTTGGGGGCAAAGGGCGCGAGCGCCTCTTCCAGCGCCGTTGCCTTGTCGATGGTGGCGGCGACATCTGCCGAGGTGCCGAGATAGTCGACGATCAGCACTTTGCGCAGGCTCGTCAGCTTTTCCGCCACCGCACGGACCTTGTCGGCGACCTCGATCGCCTTGCCGTTATACCAGTAGCCGTCCGGCGCGATGAAGACGACCGGCTCGATCTGGCCGAAGCGGTCGAGCACGCCCTGTTCGCCGAAGTCGGGGGAACAGGAAGACCAGACGGCGCCGATCGAGCTTGCCGCCAGCATAGCGGCCACGGTCTCGGGCATATTGGGCATCATGGCGGCGATGCGATCACCGGCCTTCACGCCAAGCGACAGGAAGAGCTGCTGCAGCCGCGATGTCAGCGCGCGCAACTCGTTCCAGGAGAGCCTGCGCTCGACCTTATCCTCGCCGCGAAAGACGATGGCCGGTCCGCTGCCGCTCTTCTTCAAAAGGTTCTCGGCGAAATTCAGCGTCGCATCGGGGAAGAAGGCGGCGCCCGGCATCCTGTCGCCGTCGACGAGCACAGTCTCGCCCTTGTCGCCTACAAGATCGAAGAAATCCCACACCAGGCTCCAGAACGCCTCACGATCGTCGATCGACCAGCGATGGAGCTGCGCATAGCTGGAGAAGGATGCGTCCGCCTTGACCGCCGCAGCCTTCAGGAAAGCCGTCATCGGTGCTGCGTCGACCTGGTCCTGCGTCGGGGTCCACAAAGGTGTCTCGGCGGCCATGATCGCTTCTCCCAAGCGCGTCGCGTTCGGGGCAGTTAAGCCCAACATCGCTTATGCCATTATCCCAAAACCGGCGCGCGATTGCGGAGCGGGATCGGGCAGATCGCTTATGCCTATTGCAGCGCAGCAGAGCAAGATTTTGTTCGGGCCGCCAATGCCGGGCGGCGGGCAAATGCCATCGCAAGGCCATAAAGACTTGAAAAGCGTCAGCGCTCGGTTACACCCGTCGGGCGATTTTTGTCGGCAACGGAAGCATACGGGGCGAAATGCCATCATCTTTGATCCGGCGCGGCATTTGGGTGATCGGCGTTGCGGTGCTGGTCATCGCGCTCGCCGTCGCGGCGTTGCCGCTGATTGCTTCGACCCGCATCGTGCGCGACCGCATTGCCTGGGAGCTCAGCGCCTGGAGCGGCTTCAGGGTGACGATCGACGGCTCGCCGCGCATCGAGGTGTGGCCGAAATTCCGCGCGATCCTCAGCGACGTCACGCTTTCGCAGTGGACGGAGACCGACGCGCCGCCGGTGGTCGAGGCCGATCGCGTCGAAGTCGACCTCTCGGCCATGGCCGCCTTGCAGGGCGACGTGGCGTTCACCACCGCAAGGCTTGTGCGGCCGACGATCAGGGTCGAGCGTACCGCGAACGGCTTCTACCTGCCGCCGCTGCCGACCGGCGGGCGTATCTCGCGCTCGATCGATACCGCGCGCGGTGTGGTGACGGCCAACCCGCAAAAGCCCGATCTCGGCAAATTGCCATCCGATCCGTTCGGTGTCGTCGAGTTCCGCGATGGCCGTGTCGTGACGTCGGCGGACGGCAAGGACACCGAAATCCTGAGCGGCCTTAACGGCCAGGTCAATTGGGAAGCGATGAACAGCGACGCGTCGCTGACCGCCAGCGGCATCTGGCGCGGCGAAAGCGTGCAGCTCGATTTCTCCACCGCCAAGCCGCTGGTGCTGTTTGCCGGCGGGTCGGCGCCCGTCACGCTCTCGTTCAAGGCGGCGCCGGCGACATTTTCCTTCGACGGCACGGCTTCGATGTCCGACAATGCCTATTTCGACGGCCAGGCGAAGTTTGCCGCGCCTTCGCTCAGGCGCGTGCTGGAGTGGTCGCAGGCCGGCATCGCGCCCGGCGCGGCGGTCGGTTCGGTCGCGTTCGCCAGCAAGGTGAATGCCTCGGCGGGGCGGGCGAAGTTCGAGAATACGACGGTGACGCTCAACAACAATCCGGGCATGGGAGCGCTGGATTTCTCCTTCGCCGAGGCGCGGCCGGTAATTGCCGGCACGCTTGCCTTCGACACGCTCGATCTCAGGTCCTTCCTGACGGCGTTCACGCCCGTCGCGCCGACCAGCGAGGACGGCCCAGGCGACATCGACACCAGCTTCGCCGATCGCATAAACCTCGACCTCAGACTGTCGGCGGCGCATGCCACCGCGGGGCCGGTCCAGCTTGCCGATGTCGCCGCTACAGCGCAGGTCAAGAATGGTCTTGCCGTCTTCGACATCTCCGATGCATCGGCTTTCGGCGGCACTATCCAGAGCAGCCTGCGCTTCGACCGCAAGCCCGACGGCACACAGGTCGAAATGCGGCTCCTGGCTTCGGATGTCGACACCGGAGCGTTTGCCACGGCGGCGGGGGTGACGCGGCTGGTGCCGGCCGGCACCGGAACCGTGTCGGTCATCCTCAAAGGGCCGGGCAAGGCGTGGAATTCGATCTTCGAGAATGCCGACGGATCGTTCTCGGCGACGTTTGGGCCCGGCACGCTCAACGGCCTCGACCTGCCGGCTTTCCTGAAACGCAACCAGCAAGGCGGCTTCTTCGCCCTCGACGACGTCGACAAGGGATCGGTGCCGATCGACGGCGCCGAGATCAAGGCGAGCATTTCTAAGGGCGTCGCACGGTTGGACAAGGCCGAGATCAATGCGCAGAAATACAAGATCTGGTTGTCCGGCATCGCCTCTTACGCCGGGCGCGGACTGGCGCTGTCGGGCGGCGTGGTGCCGAACAGCCAGCCGGCGCCGCAGCCTCAGGCCAACGGCCAGGCGGTCAGTCCGGCGCCGCCCGCCCAGAACCAGTCGCTGTTTTTCGTCGGCGGCAACTGGAGCACGCCGTTCATCTCGCCGATCGCACCCGGCGTTTCAGGCCAGTAGACGCACAGATTTCGAAATGACCGAAAGCGGAGGTGCAAACCCGCCGCCGCCGCTCTTTTCTATCGCTTATCCGCGTTGCGCCGCCTGCTCGTCGAGCTGGCGCTGGACCTCGCGTCGCTTGTTGGCGATCGAGGCAATGATGACGCCGACCGCCACCACCGCGATCAGGAGGGTGCAGGCGGCGTTGATTTCAGGCGTCACGCCTAGACGCACCTGGCTGTAGATCTTCATCGGCAGCGTCGTGGCGCCTGGACCCGACGTGAAGCTGGCAATGACCAGGTCGTCGAGGGACAGCGTGAAGGCCAGCATCCAGCCGGACACGATCGCCGGCAGAATGACCGGCAAGGTGATCTGGAAGAAGGTCTTCACCGGCGGTGCGCCAAGGTCCATCGCGGCCTCTTCGAGCGAGCGGTCGAAGGTGATCAGGCGCGACTGCACGACGACGGCGACGAAGCACATGGTCAAGGTGATGTGCGCAAGCGTGACGGTCAGGAAGCCGCGGTCGAGCCCGACAGCGACGAAAAGCAAAAGCAACGAAAGGCCGGTGATCACTTCCGGCATGACCAGAGGCGCAAAGACCATGCCCGAAAACAGGATACGCCCCCTGAACCGCGTGTAGCGGGTCAAGGTGAGAGCGGCCAGCGTGCCGAGCACGGTCGCGACGCTGGCGGAGATGACACCGACGCGCGCGGTCACCCAGGTCGCGTCCATCAGGCCCTGATTGTGGAACAGGGACACGTACCATTTGGTCGAGAAGCCGCCCCAGACGGTGACCAGCTTCGATTCGTTGAAGGAAAAGATGACCAGAAGCACGATCGGCAAATAGAGGAAGGCAAAGCCAAGCACCACCGAGGTGACGTTGAAGCGGCTCCAGGTCGAGTTCATTTGCCTTGCTCCTGAGCGCGCGCCTGAGCCTGCTGGTAGAACATGATCGGAATGGTGAGCACCAGCAGAAGGATGACGGCAACCGCCGACGAAACCGGCCAGTCGCGGTTGGAGAAGAATTCGCTCCACAGCGTCTTGCCGATCATCAGCGTCTGCGAACCGCCCAGAAGATCGGGAATGACGAACTCACCGACGGCCGGAATGAACACCAGCAGGCAGCCGGCAACGACGCCCGGCAGCGACAGCGGGAAGGTGATCTTCCAGAAAGCGACGATCTGCGGACAGCCGAGGTCCTGCGCCGCCTCGATCAGCGAGTTGTCCATCTTCTCCAGCGACGAGTAGAGCGGCAGCACCATGAAGGGCAGATAGGAGTAGACGATGCCGATGAAGATCGCCGTATAGGTGTTGAGGATGACCAGCGGCTCGCTGATGATGTGCAGCGACAACAGCAGCTGGTTGAGCAGCCCTTCCGGCTTCAGGATGCCGATCCAGGCATAGACGCGGATCAGGAACGAGGTCCAGAACGGCAGGATCACCAGCATCAGGAGGGTGGGCCGGACCGTCGCCGGCGCCCGCGCCATGCCATAGGCGATCGGATAGCCGACGATCAGCGTCAGCAGGGTCGAGATCGCGGCGATGATGACGCTGCTCAGATAGGCCTTGAAGTAGAGCGCATCCTGGGTGAGCCAGACATAGTTGTCGAAATTCAGTTCGCGGAAGCCGGCGAAGAAGCCGGAAATGCCGTCGCTGAAATCGAGCACTGGCGTGTAGGGCGGCATCGCGATCGCCGACTGCGACAGCGATATCTTGAAGACGATGACGAACGGAATGAGGAAGAAGAACAGCAGCCAGAGATAGGGAACGATGATGACGAGCCGGTTGACAAAGCCTTTGGCCAACCTCGTCGGCAGAGCGTCTGTTCCAGCGGCGGTGGATCCGGTCACGGCGATGTCGGTCATGGCCCCCTCCTACCTGGTCAGCACGACGCCGGCGTCAGGCCGGAAGGAAACCCAGGCGCGGTCGTTCCAGGTGAGTGGGTCCTCGGTGACACGCGAGGCGTTCAGGGCGCTCGCCCGCACCATCTGCCCGTCATCGAGCTTGATGTGATAGACGGTCATGTCGCCGAGATAGGCGACGTCATAAACCTCGCCTTCGAGCGCGTTGACGGCATCTGCCGGCTTCTTGGACGATACCTTGATCTTTTCCGGCCGGATCGCGAAGACGATGCTGGCGCCGGCGGCGGCATCGCCGCCATTGTCGACGACGATCTCGGCGCCCGTCGCGCCGGTGATGCGCGTGGTGTTCGCCGTGCGCTCGCCAACCTTGCCTTCGAACATGTTCACATTGCCGACGAAATGCGCCACGAAGCGCGAGGTCGGGGCTTCATAGACTTCCGCGGGCGTCGCGACCTGCATGACCTCGCCCTTGTCCATGATGGCGATGCGGTCGGCCATGGTCATGGCCTCTTCCTGGTCGTGCGTGACGACGACGAAAGTAAGGCCGAGTTCCTGCTGCAGGTCCATCAATTCGAACTGCGTCTCCTCGCGCAGCTTCTTGTCCAAAGCGCCGAGCGGTTCGTCTAGAAGCAGAACCTTCGGCCGCTTGGCAACCGAGCGGGCGAGCGCAACGCGCTGGCGCTGACCGCCGGACAATTGGTGCGGCTTGCGCTTGGCGAACTGCTCGAGCTTGACCAGCCTCAACATCTCGGCGACGCGTTTTTCAATGTCCGGGCCAGGCATGCCTTCCTGCTTGAGGCCGAAGGCGATGTTCTTCTCCACCGTCATATGCGGGAACAGCGCATAGGACTGGAACATCATGTTGACCGGCCGCCTGTAGGGCGGAATGCCGCGCAGGTCCTGGCCGTCAAGCAGGATGCGCCCGGCGCTCGGCTCCTCGAAACCGGCGAGCATCCTGAGCAGGGTGGACTTGCCGCAACCGGAGGCGCCTAGCAGCGCGAAGAACTCGCGCTCGAAAATGGTCAGCGACAGATTGTTGACGGCGGTGAAATCGCCGAACTTCTTGGTGACCTTGTCGAACTGGATATACGGCTTGGCGTTCGGATCAGTCCATGGCGCGAAATCCCTGCGGATGCTGCCAAGCGATTTCATGTCCCCACTCCGTTTTCTGCTCCGATGCCCCTCGAGCGGCACCACCCTTGTGTCTTGTTTCTCACGCAAATTCCGGGCGGAAAACCGCTTCCCAGTTTTCCTGGAACTGCCCGATTTCCTTGACGCAATTCCGAACGGAAAACCGCTTCACACTTTTCCTGGAATTGCTCTTGAAGAAGTGACCCCGGCAGTTGGCTGCCGGGGTCGTGTCTCGATGCTTACTGGCCGGTGACGACCTTGGTCCAGGACCGGGTGACGAGCCGCTGCGTCTTGGGATCATAAGGACCCACGGTGAACAGCTTGGACATCATCTTGTCGTCGGGATAGACGCCCGGATCCTCAAGAATTTCCTTGCTGACGAATTGCTGCGAAGCCTTGTTGCCGTTGGCGTAGAAGACGACATTGCTCGACTTGGCGATGACTTCTGGCCTCATCATATAGTTGATGAATTCATGCGCCTCGGCAGCATGCGGGGCATCGGCCGGGATGGCCATTTCGTCGAACCACATTTCGGCGCCTTCCTTCGGAATCGCGTAGGCGATGTCGACGCCCTTCTTGGCTTCCACCGCGCGGTCGCGGGCCTGGAAGATGTCACCCGAATAGCCGACGGCCACGCAGATATCGCCATTGGCGAGAGCGTTGATGTATTCCGAGGAATGGAATTTGCGGATCGACGGCCGGACACTCAGCATCAGGTCCGTAGCCTTGGCAATATCATCGGGAGAGGTCGAATCCGGCTTGAGGCCAAGATAGTTCAGCACTGTCGGGAAGATATCGGTCGGAGAATCCAGGAAGTACACGCCGCAGCCGGCGAGCTTGGAGATGTTTTCCGGCTTCAGAACGGCGTCCCAGCTGTCGATCTTGTCGACACCGAGTGCTGCCTTCACCTTCTCGGTGTTGTAGCCGATGCCGGTGGTGCCCCACATATAGTTGACCGAATATGTATTGCCGGGATCGAACTTCGCCACCCGCTCCATCACCACGTTCCACATGTTGGACAGGTTGGGGAGCTTCGATTTGTCGAGCTTCTGGTACACGTTGGCCTGGATCTGGCGGGCCAGGAACGGGCTCGCAGTCGGCACCACGACGTCATAGCCGCTGCCACCGGCGAGCAATTTGGTTTCAAGGATTTCATTGGAATCGTAGGTGTCGTAGACAACCTTGATGCCAGTCTCCTTGGTAAAGTCCTCGATGATCGACGGGTCGATATAGTCCGACCAGTTGAAGACGTTGACGACGCGGTCCGCGGCATGGCCGCTTGCCGTGAAAAGCGTCAGTAATGCCGAAGTCGCCGAAAGCCAGAGCGCTTTGCGGATCATGCTGTTCTCCTTTGGTAAGTGTTCCCTCGCCGGCTCGTCGCTAGATGGCGGGGCGGCGTTGATTTCAGACTATTGAGCTTTCCAGGGGGCGACAAGCGCGAACTGTCGGCGCTGCGCTGGGGCGCGGCAAAAGGGTTGGAAGCCTTGCCAGCGCCCCGAAGAGGCATGCTGGCTGCGTCAGCGGCATTCGCCGTGGCGTATGCAAAGTTATGACGATGCTGTCCGGTCCCGATCGGGCCGGCGGAGACACTTGGCAAGATACGCCTGTCTTGTTGTTGCCGTAATCGCAGCCTGCCCGTCCGGCAACAGGGTTGTCAATGGGCAAGGCTGCCCGCGTTCAATTGGGTGACGGCAGACCGGTGACGCCGGGGCGCGCCGGCCGAGCCTGCCGCTTGAACTCCAGGCCGATATGGACGAGCAGCGCCGTGACCACGACCGCGCCGCCGATGATGGTGCGCAGCGACGGCACCTCGGAATGGACGAGCCACACCCAGATCGGCCCGAGGATCGGTTCGAACGTGCCGAGCAGCGCCGCGATCGCCGCAGGCACCAGCCGCGCGCCCATGGCGAAAAAGGCGAGGCCGACACCGAGATTGATGACACCGAAGGCAAAGAGAAAACCCATGTCGCGTGCGGAGACGGCGAATTGCGAGGCCTGGGACGCGGCGAACGCGCAGGCGAGCAGCGCTGCCAGGCAATTGGCCGGCACCATGCGCACATGGGCAAAGCGACGCGTGATCACGGTCGCCACCGAAAACATCACAGCGATCAGCAGCGCCAGGCCATCACCGATCGGCGAGACGGCTCCGTCGAGGGATTCGGAGACCATGATGGCGACGCCGGTGATGACGGCGGCGATCGCGATCCAGGTGGCCGGGCTGACACGTTCGCGAAACAGAATCCATGCCAGCAGGGCCGCCAGCAACGGCACGCCGGCCTGCATCAGGAGGATGTTGGCGACCGTGGTATAGGCGAGCGCCACGACGAAGCTGGTCGATGCGGTGGCAAAGCACAGGGCAACGCCAAGCCCGGGCAGCCCCATGTCGCGAAACAATCTTACCGTGCCGCGCGGGCCGTCGCGCCAGAGCATGAACGCGACAAGGAAGGCCACTGCCCAGAACGAGCGCCAGAACACCACCGTCCAGCTGTCGTCGATATGGATGAAGCGGGCGATGGTGCCGCCAAAACTCCACATCAGCGCCGACAGGAAGACCAGCAGCATGCCCGCCCGCTCCTCGCGCGGCGAGACGGCTGGCAAGGCGGCACTGGCTGTGGCGGTATCGGTCATGGACAGACTGTCAGCGAGTTATAGGCATTACGATGCACCAGGGACGACAGGACTATGTCTCATCCGCGTAGCGCAAAGCAGAAGGCCAGGCGTGATCCAGCATTCGCTTAAATGTGGGACAATCGCCGCCTGAGCTTTTACTTTGATGCTTATCGTGGTTTCAAAACCGCGGCGCAGTTTTGGGCGACATGCATCAGCCCTGAAAATCGAAAGCGCTCAAGCCCGTCACCATTTCGTCGAGGCCGAGAGGGCGCGTCACCGGCGGCTCGGCGCGCGCCAGGCAGCCGACGCGCTCGCAAAGGCGG
This sequence comes from Mesorhizobium sp. ORM8.1, assembly GCF_053005525.2. Lineage (NCBI taxonomy): Bacteria > Pseudomonadati > Pseudomonadota > Alphaproteobacteria > Hyphomicrobiales > Phyllobacteriaceae > Mesorhizobium > Mesorhizobium sp. ORM8.1. The sequence continues at coordinate 2,787,509 of NZ_CM132600.1, forward strand.
CAGGCTGGGCCGACCGGCGTCGCGAGGCTCTGTCCAGCTTTGCCGGCGGCCGCGGCCGGCAGCGCCGCGCCATAGACGATCTCGTCGCGAAAGCCGATGTCGCAGCCGAGCAGCAGCGCGGTGCGCCGCGGCCTTTCGGAATACGCGCCCTGCGGGCCTTCCAGTGTGCGGGCGATGCACAGGAACTCGGCGCCGTCAGGCATCTCCACCGCCTCGACCAGGATTTGACCGGGCTGCGAAAAGGCTGCGTGGACGGCAAGCTTGGGGCAGCCGCCGCCGAAACGGTTTTGCGGATAGCCCTGGCTGCCGGCCCTGCGGAAGCGGTTGCCTGCATTGTCCACCTCGAGCATGAAAAACGGCACGCCGCCAGCGCCGGGACGTTGCAGCATGGTCAAGCGGTTTGCCGCCTGCTCGAAGGAGACGCCGAAGCGGGACCGCAGCACGTCGATGTCATAGCGGGCGCGGACGGCGGCGGCGTGAAAGGCCTGGTAGGGCATCATCAGCGCATGCGCGGCATAGCGGCCGAGCTCGAAGCGAGCGAGCCGCCGCGCCTCGTCGGTGCCAAGCTTCAGCGCCTGGATCTCGCCGGCGACGGCAACCGTCATGCGGATCAGGCTCGCCTCCATGGCGACCTCGCGCAGCTGATCGAAAGGCGACAGCCGCTCCGACAGGAACAGGCGCTGCGAGTGGCGGTCATAGCGGCGGCGCCAATTGGGCATGGTAGCGACCGGCAGCACCTTGACGACGACACCGTGCTCACGCCTCAGCCAGGCCTTGAGCGCCCCGAACAGATCGTCACCGGGGTCGAGCACCGAAGTGAAGGCCTCCGCCTCTTCCTCCAGCGCGGCGAAATGGTTCGGCCGCCGCTCGAATGTTTCATGCACTTCATCGGCCGGCAGGCGCGTGCCCGACAGCGCGGTCGCCCTGCCCTCCTTCGCCAGAAGCTGGTTGAGGTCGGACAAGCGCTCGGCCTGCTCGCGATAGGCGCGAAAGAGCTTCACCATCGCCGCCGACGCATTCGGAGCTGTCTCGGCGAGATCGATCAGCTCCTGATCACCGGGCAGTTCGCCGGCCAGCAACGGATCGCCGAACACTTCCTTCAGCGCCGCGATCGATCCCTTGGCCTCGCCCTGCAATTCATGCGGATCGACCTTGTAAGCGGACGCCAGCTTGAGGATCAGCTGCACCGTCAGCGGCCGTTGGTTGCGCTCGATCAGGTTGAGGTAGGAAGGCGAGATACCAAGCCCTTCGGCCATTGCCGTCTGGGTCAGCCCCCTGGCGTTGCGCAGCCGGCGCAGCCTCGGCCCGGCAAAGATCTTCTGGTCAGCCACTCTTCTGTCCTTGACAAGATTTTACACAGGAACCCGCCACCGGCAATCAGCATTCACCTTTTACAATCGTGACAAATTTACAGCGCAGACCTGTCAAAGACAACACAGGTTTTCTTTTATTTTTCGGCCAGTTTGGCGGTTTTCCTAGGTGATTTTGCGACGCAATGTAAATGATGTCACAGGCAAATGACGCTGAACGAACGTTTGCCACCGACCGCTCAAACCAATTTCCTATGATCTCGGAGTGCCAAATGACTGATTTTTACAACCTCGTCCCATCCGCGCCCGAAGGCCGTTTCGACGGGATCGAGCGCCCTTATTCGCCCGAGGATGTGAAGCGGCTGCGCGGCTCGGTGCAAGTTCGCCAGACACTGGCCGAGATGGGCGCGAACCGGCTGTGGAAGCTCATTCATGAGGAGGACTTCGTCAACGCGCTGGGCGCCATGTCGGGCAATCAGGCCATGCAGCAGGTGCGCGCCGGCCTGAAGGCGATTTACCTGTCGGGCTGGCAAGTGGCGGCCGACGCCAACACGGCGTCAGCCATGTATCCGGACCAGTCGCTTTATCCGGCCAATGCCGCGCCTGAACTGGTCAAGCGCATCAACCGCACCCTGCAGCGCGCCGATCAGATCGAGACCTCGGAAGGCCGGGGACTTTCGGTCGACACCTGGTTCGCGCCGATCGTCGCCGACGCGGAAGCCGGCTTCGGCGGTCCGCTCAACGCCTTCGAGATCATGAAGGCCTTTATCGAGGCGGGTGCCGCGGGCGTGCATTACGAGGACCAGCTGGCGTCGGAAAAGAAGTGCGGCCATCTCGGCGGCAAGGTGCTGATCCCGACGGCGGCGCATATCCGCAACTTGAACGCGGCGCGCCTGGCGGCCGACGTGATGGGCACGGCGACCCTGGTGGTGGCGCGCACCGACGCGGAGGCGGCGAAGCTGTTGACGTCCGATATCGACGAGCGCGACCAGCCGTTCGTCGACTACGATGCCGGCCGTACCGTCGAGGGTTTCTACAATGTCAGGAACGGTATCGAGCCGTGCATCGCGCGCGCCGTGGCCTATGCCCCGCATGCGGACCTGATCTGGTGCGAAACCTCGAAGCCGGACCTCGCGCAGGCCAGGAAGTTCGCCGAGGGCGTGCACAAGCACCATCCAGGCAAGCTGCTCGCCTATAATTGCTCGCCATCGTTCAACTGGAAGAAGAACCTCGACGACGCGACCATCGCCAAGTTCCAGAGAGCTCGGCGCCATGGGCTACAAGTTCCAGTTCATCACGCTCGCCGGTTTCCACCAGTTGAACTTCGGCATGTTCGAGCTGGCGCGTGGCTACAAGGATCGGCAGATGGCGGCCTATTCGAGCTGCAGGAAGCCGAGTTCGCCGCGGAAGCCAATGGCTACACCGCGACCAAGCATCAGCGCGAAGTCGGCACCGGCTATTTCGACGCCGTATCGATGGCGATCACCGGCGGCCAGTCTTCGACAACCGCCATGCATGAATCGACCGAGCACGCCCAGTTCAGGCCGGCGGCTGAATAACAACAGAGGAAACGCCCGCAAGGGCATCGACATCAAGGAGAAGAACAATGGCATCGATAAGCCGGGTCAAGGAGAGGGCGGAGGAGCAGGCAAGCGCAATGAGCGTCGACCAGCAGGCGACGATCCGCATGCTCGCCAACGACCTGCACAGGTTGAACCAATCGGTCATGAAGGCAGTCGAGGCGGGCGTCTCGGTCGAGCTGGTGCGTTCGGCCAGGCACCACGGCGGCGACGGCAACTGGGGTGATCTTCTGATCCCGGTGATTGTTACCCAGCAGAGCCACGGTTGACGTAACGTCAACAATCTCAGCGATGGTTTCCCGCGCGCTATACGTTCGGGAAACTATCGATTTTTTTCGATTTGCATTGGGAACGGATGCTAGGACTTGCACTGAATTCTGCATTTTCTTGTTATATTTTCGACCGCTGCCATTTCAGCTTGACAGCGGCCGTGAACTCACGCCAATTGGGCCTCAGGTTTCAACCCTGCATTGAACCAGAGTGCCTGCCCGCCAATGTGCCCCGCCGACCCTGACGACCCCCAAAATCATCCGAAACCCCTACACCGCGCCAGCGCGGCGCCAACGGATCTTTCCAAGGTGCTTGTCGTCGGAAAGTCGTCGATCAACCGGGTCGTGGTGTCGAAGATCGTCGAGCGTTCGGGACTGAGGCCGATATCGGAATCGCCCGAGACCGCGGAGAAAGCCCTGGCAGGCGTCACGCCCGGCGTCGTCATCCTGGATGGCGGCCCTGACAACAAGGATTGCGACCGGCTGATGTCGGCCATCGACGCGTTGCGGCGCGCCTCGGGCAAGGCGCTGCCCGCGGTGATCCTGCTTTCAACCAAGACCGGCACGCCCGAGACCCTCGGCCTGTCGAGCGTTGTCGATACCGTGGTTGCCAAGCCAATCACGCCCGAAAGACTGCAACCGGTAGTCGACCGGCTGGCGGGACGCGGCTAGCAATTCCTAGCGCAAAAATCGCGTAGACGTTTCCTGGAGTTGCTCCAAGGCGGACACCGCAAACGCGCGCCGCGTTGCTTCAGCCCGGCTTGGCGATGGTCTCGACCAGCGCCGGCAATTCGCCGAGGTCGGCGATCTGGCGGAAGCGCGGGGCCGCCACCGGCGCTTCGGCATGCTCGACCGCCCAGGTCAATTCATGCGGCACATGGATGCCCCAGCCGCCGGCCTCGATGGCCGGCACCACGTCGGACTTGAGCGAATTGCCGACCATCATGCTCTTATCCGGACCGTCGCCATGGCGGCTGAATATGCGGGCATAGGTGTCGGCGTTCTTGTCGCTGACGATCTCGACAGCGTCGAACAAATCGCCCATCCCCGACTGCGCCAGCTTGCGCTCCTGGTCGAAGAGGTCGCCCTTGGTGATCAGCACCAGGCGATAGGCGCCCGCCAGCGTCTCGACAGCCTCACGCGCATGCGGCAGCGGCTCGATCGGATGGCTCAGCATCTCGCGGCCGGCGGCCAGGATCTCGCTTACGACCGCACCGGGCACCTTGCCCCCGGTGACCTCGAGCGCCGTCTCGATCATCGACAGGGTAAAGCCCTTGATGCCGAAGCCGTAGACGGCCAGATTGCGCTTTTCCGCCGCGAGCAGCCTTGCCGCGATCTGCTCATGGTCGCCATGGTCGGCGAGCAAGGCGGCAAAGCGCTTTTCGGTCAGGCGGAAGAACTGCTCGTTCTGCCACAGCGTGTCGTCGGCGTCGAAGCCGATGGTGGTAAGAACGGTCATCGCAACATCATCCTCTCGCGAACTCGTGGTGTAGACGCGTTCGCGTGGCACTGCTAGAGACCGGCAAAGCGCGGGGGTGCATGCTGAGTTCCTGGAAAGACGAGCTCGAAGCCTTCCTGGCAAGCGCTGGGGCGCGCACGCCGACTGCGCTTATCAACGGAATTCGCGATATCAGCGTTGCCATGGGCCATGAGGCGGGCGAGGCGCTGCTGCACAGCTATCCGCAGCTGTTCTCCCATCGGCCCGTGCTTACGCAGGCATTCATCGAAATGGTCCATGCCCAAGACGTCGCTGAAATCAGACAGATGCTGGACCAGGATCTGAAGGAGCCGACTTCGTTCGGGCAGATCGCGACCGAAAAAACGACTATCGGCGTCATGTCGTCGAAGGACGCCTACAAACGCCTTGATGAAGTCTTCGAGCATGTCGATTTCAGCGGATGCAGGCGTGCCGTGATGGTCGGTTGCGGCGGCCGCCCCTTCACGATGTTCCGCATCCACGATCAGACCCGGGTTCCCGAAATAATCGGCCTGGATATCGTGCCGGATGCGGTCGAGACAGCCAACCTTCTGGCTGCCAAACTCGGTTACACGCGCATGCACGCCGAATTTTGCGACGGGCGCGACTATGACTATCGCGCCGCGCAGATGGTCTACATAGCCAGCATGGTTTCGCCCAAGGCGGAAGTCGTGTCGCGCATCGCGGACACGGCCCCGCACGACCTGCAGCTCGTTCTATGGGAGCCGTATTCGCTGGCCCGCCTGTGGTCGGAGCGCGCGGAAGATGCTCTCGATCCGCGCTTGGAGGTTGTTGGCCGCACCCGCGTGTCGCGCAACATGACGCGCGATGTGTTTGTCCGCTTCCGGCCTGGCGCAGCTCGCCAAAGCGAAGGCTGGCAGTGACCGTGAGTACGGCTGATCGCGCGATTTTGACCGCTGTCAGGGCCTGGTGTCTGCTTCGCCACCCGGTAATCTGGAAAAAGACGTACGACCACAGCGGTGCCTTTCCCGATCCCGCCAGACCGGCGTCCTATGTCGACAAGTTCTTGTGGCGGAAGATCTTCGATCACAATCCGCTTTATGCAATGGCCTGCGACAAGCTGGCTTCCAAGGACTATGCGCTCTCCATATGCCCCGAACTGACAACGGCGAAAGTCCTGTGGACCGGCCGTGACGCAAAACAGATCCCGCCGGCGCTGCTGACCGGAAATGCCGTGGTCAAGGCCAACCATGGCAGCGCCTGGAACATGATGATCCACAACGGCGACGTGGACATGGCGACGTTGCTGAAGCGAACGGCGCGTTGGATGCGTCGTCGCTATGGCCGAAAATACGGCGAGTGGGGCTATAAGGATGCAAGACGGCTGATCTTCGTCGAAGAGATGCTTGTTCGGGATGATGTGCCGGTTCCGCTGGAGTACAAATTCCATGTCTCGAACGGGAGGACGGCTTACGCTTACGCCTCAAGGCGCGACGGACAAGGCAACGAGTTGAAATGTCATTTCGACCGCGACGGCAGCTATGCGGCGGTCCCGCCCGGCAGCGGCAGCCAGTGGGTGAAGATCGATCTGCCGGCTTCGTTTTTGCATATGCGCGAGATTGCGGAGCGACTGACGGCGCCGTTCGATCACATGCGGTGCGATTTCTATGAGATCGACGGCGAAATCTTCTTTCCGAGTTCGCAGTTTATCCGCTGTCCGGCGAAGGTATCATCAACACCCGGCTGCGCGATCTGGCCGGCGACACCTGGGATATACGCCGGTCCTGGTTCCTGACGAAGCCGCAGACGGGTTGGCGCAAGCTGTATGCGGCGGCGCTGTTGCGATGGCTCGATGCGGTTGAGGGAAAGCGGCGCTGAGCCAAGTTTCTCTGTCCGCCGACCTCGCGCATCTGGATGCTTGCCCTTCCCTTCCCCCATGGCGCCCGGCTATAGTTCGAAATCCGCAACACAATCTGGTGAATGATGCCGCCTGAAAAAAAGGAAGTCCGTCCGTCAAGCCGGGGGGGACGTGCCCGCACGCCTGCTTTCCTGAAAAACGAACGCGGTGTGAAGAACTGGAAGGAAGCCACCGCTTGGCTCGAATGGCGCGGCATCGAGGACATCGAGTGCATCACACCCGACCAGGCTGGCGTTGCCCGCGGCAAAATGATGCCGTCGAAGAAGTTCACCTCCAACACGTCGCTGGCGCTGCCTTCGGCCGTGTTCATGACGACGATCTCCGGCGGCTATCCGGAAGACGGCAACGGCTTCCACTATCCCGAAGACGACGGCGACCTGAAGCTTCTGCCCGACCTCTCGACGCTGACCGCGGTGCCTTGGGAAGAAGACCCGACGGCGGCGGTGATCTGCGACCTCGTCCATCAGGACGGCCGTTCCGTCGAATTCACGCCGCGCAACGTCTTGAAGCGCGTGCTTGCCGCCTATGACGAACGCGGCCTCCGCCCCGTGGTGGCGCCCGAGATCGAATTCTACCTGGTGCGCAAGAACCCCGATCCGGACTATCCGCTGACGCCGCCCGTCGGGCGCTCGGGACGGCCGATCGGCGGCGGCGCCGGCTATTCGATCGCAGGCGTCAACGAGTTCGACGAGTTGATCGACGACATCTACCATTTCTCCGAACGGCAAGGCCTGGAGATCGACACGCTGATCCACGAGGAAGGCGCCGGCCAGCTCGAGATCAATCTGCGTCACGGCAATCCGATCGAGCTTGCCGACCAGGTGTTCATGTTCAAGCGAACCATCCGCGAGGCGGCGCTGAAGCACGAGATCTACGCCACCTTCATGGCCAAGCCCATCCAGGGGCAGCCAGGATCGGCCATGCACATCCACCAGTCGGTGGTCGACAAGAAGACCGGCAAGAACATCTTCTCGGCCGAGGACGGTTCCGAGACCGACGCGTTCTTCCATTTCATCGGCGGCATGCAGAAGCACGTGCCGAACGCGCTGGTGATGTTTGCGCCCTATGTCAATTCCTACCGACGCCTGACGCAGGCAGCGTCCGCGCCGGTCAACAACAAATGGGGCTACGACAACCGCACGACCGCCTTCCGTGTGCCGCGCTCGGATCCCGCGGCGCGGCGCGTTGAAAATCGCATCCCTTCCTCGGATGCCAACCCTTACCTGGCGCTGGCCGCTTCGCTTGCCTGCGGTCTGCTCGGCATGAGGCACAAGACCAAGGCCTCGGCCCCGGTGCTTACCACCGCCAATGCCGATGAGATCGACCTGCCGCGCAGCCTGCTCGAAGCCGTCGATTTGTTCGAAGGCGACACGGAGCTGTGCGCCCTGCTCGGCAAGTCCTTCGCCGCAACCTACGCGGCGATCAAGCGGGCCGAATTCGAGACCTTCATGGAAGTGATCAGCCCGTGGGAGCGGGAGTATTTGTTGCTGAATGTGTGAGGGGAGTAGGGGAGTAGGGGAGTAGGGGAGTAGGGGAGTAGGGGAGTAGGGGAGTAGGGGAGTAGGGACGAATGGCTGAAAGAACGGGTTCCTACAAGGATTTGGTGGTCTGGCAACAGGCGATGGATTTGGCTGTGGCGGTTTACGGCGCGACGAAATCCTGGCCCAAGGAGGAGCTGTATGGACTGACCAGCCAAGTTCGCCGCTCTGCAACTTCAGTGCCCTCGAATATAGCAGAGGGCTACGGCAGGGAAATCCGCGGCTCCTATCAGCAGTTTCTACGGATCGCTCAAGGGTCGCTGAAGGAATTGGAAACACAGCTTATGATCGCTGAACGTACCGGTATCGCACCGCAAGCAACGACGGCCTCTTTGCTAGTCAGCACTGAAAGCGTGGGGAAACTTCTCAGACTCCTGATCCGAAAGTTGGCCGCCGACTAGGTAACCCCTACTCCCCTACTCCCCTACTCCCCTACTCCCCTACTCCCCTACTCCCCTACTCCCCTACTCCCCTACTCCCCTACTCACGAGTATCATGCCCTACCAATCCCCCATTTCCCCCGGCCGGTCGTGGTATGAGGATACGGCTGGACCTCGCCCCGAGTACTCTTCGCTAGACGGCGACCGCCAGTGCGATGTCGTCATCATTGGCGGCGGGTTCACCGGCCTGTCGGCGGCAACCCACCTAGCCAAAGCCGGCGCCAATGTCGTGCTGATCGAGGCGTATCGCTTCGGCGATGGCGCATCTGGGCGCAATGGCGGCCAGCTTGGCACCGGCCAGCGCGCCTGGGCCGAGGAATTGAGGCCGAATACGGCCTCTCGCGCGCCAAGGCGCTGTTCGATCTGGCGGAGGAAGCCAAGACGCATCTGCTTGATTTCACTGCTGCCAGCGCAATCGAGATCGACTACATGCCGGGCCAGCTGTCGGTGGCGCATAAGCGGCGCTATGTCGATGACTACAAGCGCCACGCCGAGATCATGGCGAGCCGCTTCGGCTATCGGCATATCGGTTTCATGGACGCCAAAGAGACGGCCGAGCGGCTGGGCTCGACACGCTATTTCGGCGGCACGCGCGACACCGGCACCGGGCATATCCATCCCATGAAGCTGGTGATCGGCACGGCAAAAGCCGCCGCTGCGGCCGGCGCGCATCTGTTCGAGCGGACGCCGTCGACCGGCATCGTCGCCGGCGGCGGCAAGGTGAGGGTCGCGACGGCCAAAGGCACGATCACCGCCGAGAAATGCCTGGTCGCGGTCAACGCCTATGGCGGTAACCTGGAGCCGGTGAGTGCGGCTCATATCATGCCGATCGGCTCCTTCATCGGCGCGACGGTGCCGCTGGGTGCTAACTCCAAAGTGTTGCCGGGCAGCGAGTCGGTCGACGATTCCCGCTTTGTCGTGCGTTATTTCCGCAAGTCGAAGGACGGGCGGCTGCTGTTCGGCGGCCGTGAGGTCTATGCCGTCAACGATCCGAAGGACATCCATATCCACATCCGCCGGCAGATCGCCGAGCTCTATCCTGAACTCAAGGATGTCGAGATCACGCATGGCTGGGGCGGCTATGTCGGCATTACGGTGCCGAGAAAACCGTTCGTGCGCGAGGTGATGCCGAAGGTGATCTCGATCGGCGGCTATTCGGGCCATGGGGTCATGTTGTCCAACTTCTTCGGCAAGCTCTATGCCGAGACGGTGGCCGGCAATCGCGACCGGCTGAAGCTGATCGAGGACCTCAAGATCCCCGCTTTTCCGGGTGGGCGCCGCTTCCGGGCGCCGCTGCTGTTTCTGGCGCTCAATTGGTTCGCGCTGCGCGACAGGATTTGAAGCCGGGCGCTCCGCGGGAACTGTAGAGCGAGCTTGAGCGCTTCCGTTACGTTACCGTTTGAAATCCTTAATGAACGGTTTGAATTTCGCAAATTGGCGTACTCATGCCATAATCAACGATGAAAGATGCCATTCTGGGCGATAATCCGGGGATTTCGCGGGCCTGTCCGCAATGATTTTCGGGACCGATGCCAATCGAGCACAAGTCTTCGCGGCAAAGATTGAAAGAACGTCGGCCCGTTTGTTGGAGGTGGTTTGAGTGAACGAGCCCTTCAGTTTCGGCACGCCGGAACGACGGCGCCTTACAATGCAGTTTGGCTACGACATGCGGCCGTCTTTCTGGCAGACCATGCAGTCGAATTCGCATCTGGTGATTGCAGCCGTCGGTACCGCGGCGCTGCTTGGCGTGGCGGCGATGGGTCTATGGCTGTGCATGCCAGGCAGTGACCGACAAGCCGTCGCAAGCGCCGCGCAGGCCGTTCCGACAATCCCGGTGAAGACCACGAAGATTGTCCCGGCGGCGAGCGCAGTCGTCACCGTCGCCGCGGCACCGCAAGCCGCGCGCAAGGCAGACGCTATTTCGCCGGCAATCGCGACGCGCCAGGCCAACATCACTGCGCTCGCTTCGAACAATCCGCGTTGGACGGCTTCCGGCGCGCAGACCCCACCGGCTCAGCCCGAGGCCCAGCCGGCCTCGTCCGGTAGTGGCCAGGCAGCGGCCCCAGAGCAGAAATCGACCGATACGGCTTTCGCCGAACCCGCTGCGGGAAACGACGCTTCGACAGCGCTGTCGGTGGTCGCGGCTCCAGCTTCGGCGAGCGAGACACCGGCGGACGCAAAGCAGCCTGACGACAAGGATGGCGCCCGGACCGCCGCCATTCCCGAAACCCAGCCGCAGGTTCCCGACGCTCAACCGGCAACGGCGGACAGCGCGGCTGAGCCAAAGCCGAAAGCTCACAAGGTCAGCGCGGCCAGCAATGGACGTATCCTGAGGGCAGTCACCATGCGCAGTGGCCCCAAGAAAGGCGCTGGCGCCATCGGCACGGTGCCCGCCAAGGCTTCGGTGCAGGTGATGAGCTGCAAGAAATGGTGCGAGATCGTCTATAACGGCAAGCGCGGCTGGGTCTACAAGAGTTACGTAAAGACCGGCGCCTGACGCGCTTCGTCAATGCAGCCCGTAACGCCGGGACAATGACGGGCGTCAAAGCGACTGCCGGCCACCTAAGAGACGGCGAATAAACTGCCAGCGGCGGGCACGCCTTCGCTGACGGACGCGGGCCTTGTGCTGTTCGAACGGCACTTCGTACAACCCGCACGCGCGGCATCCCTCCTCCTTGCCGCACGCAGCCGCCCAGCATCTGACATCATGCGTCCAGGACAGCGCAACCCGTTCCAGATGTAGATTGGCCGAACTTTTGAGCAGAATGAGTTCTCCCGGCAAAGCCGTCTGCTTGATGAATTCCGACACATCCTTCACGCTTCTGATTTCTTGAAATCGGCCACTGTCGCGATCTGCTTCACTGGCCCTGGAACGGTGGGCATTGTCTCCAACATAGATGACCTGGTCGGCAGCCTCGCGTGCGGACTTATAGGCAGTGCCGTATTTTCGGCTGGAACCGGCGTAGTCCGAAATCTGGCCGAGGACGATGCGCTTTCGTCTGGCAGTGGCCTTTGACATCATCCCGATAGCAAGGTCGATCGAGTGCCAAGGCGCTTTTGCCGTATCGATGATGAATTCAGGGCCGGCCTCGGTAACGAACACCTCGCACCTGTTTTGCAAGGGCAAGAATGTTGCCAACCGCGAGGCCACGATTTCCGGTGGGACGCCGAGTTCGAGGGCCGAGGCAGTGGCCCCGCCAGCGGCAACCAGAAATAATCGGCGGGAAATGGAGCCTTCAGCGCAAGGGTATTTTGTTTCCAATGTATCTTGAACGTCAGCGGATCAGGATAACCGGCATAGACATCGCTGATGCGATAATCTGCTTCTTCCGACATTCCGAAAGTCACGACGCGGCACTTGGCGCCGGCCGCCATGGCTTTCACATAGGGATCGTCGGCATTGAGGATCGCAAGCCCGTTAGAGGGCAGAGCGTCAACCAGCAAGCGCTTTTCATCCGCAACATTCTCAATCGTCCTGAATTTGCCGACATGCTCCAGGCGGACCATGGTAACGACAGCGACATCCGGTCTCAACAATTCCGCCATTGGGCCTATCGAGTCCTTGCCCGCGCCAACCTCAGAGACGACGTAGTCGAAGTTGCCGCTGTTGATGCGTTTGCGGAGTGCGAAAACAAGCGCCATGATGGTGTTCGCGAGCACTTGCGAACAAACGGAGGCATGTCCAGCCAACAGATGCGCCAGCAGTGTTGAGGTGGTCGACTTGCCCGAGCTTCCGGTTACGCCGATGAAAGTAGCCCGGCTTTTAGCGCGGCCCCGCTTAGCAAGATACAACTTCACCCTATGCTTCGCATTCCGGCGAATCCTGCGCAGCTGCAATTTCAGGTTTACGCCAACCATTCCTCGCCCCCATCGACTTGTGCCTTCAGTCAAACAAGCTTGTTTCCGGCGCGCCTCAGATGCAGCGCCCGCCGTCGACCTCCAGTGCCACGCCGGTGATAAAGGCGGCTTCGTCCGAGGCCAGCCACAGCGCCGCGTTGGCAATGTCGAGCGGCGTCGAAAGCCGGCCAAGCGGGATCGAAGCGCGAAATCTTTCGCGGATTTCCGGCGTGTCGGCGCCCATGAATTTTTCCAGCATGCCGGTTTCGCCGGCGACCGGGCACAGGCAGTTGACGCGGATGTTCTTGGGCGCCAGCTCCACCGCCATCGACTTGGTGGCGGTGATCGCCCAGCCTTTCGAAGCATTATACCAGGTAAGCCCGGGCCGTGGCCGAAGCCCGGCCGTCGAGGCGGTGGTTAGGATGACGCCGCCGCCCTGCCGATCCATGATCGGCACGACAGCAAGGGCCGCGTGATAGATCGCCTTCATGTTGACGGCGGTGATCAGATCGAAAGTTGCCTCGTCGACGTCGAGCATGTCGCCATTGCGATGCGTATAGCCGGCATTGTTGACCATGATGTCGACGCGGCCGAAGGCGCTCTTGGCGGCATAGACCATCTCGTCGAACTCGGAGCGCAGCGAGACGTCGGTCTGCGTCCAGATCGCCTTGTCGCCGATCTCGCCGGCAACGCGCTCGGCGCCCTTGGCGTTGAGGTCGGCGACGACGACGCGCGCGCCCTCCTCGGCAAAGCGCCTCGCCATGCCTTCGCCAAAGCCCGACGCAGCACCCGTTATGATGGCGACCTTGTTTTCCAGACGCATGCTTTTCCCGCTCATTGGATATCCCGCAGTTTGAGACGACCGCCAAGCGGCTGCCTGACTTGGGCGGCTATGACGGCCCGGCGCGCGACAACAGCGGGCGCCCGGTGATTTCCCCTTAGCTTTCGTCACATTCGCGTTCTATGGTGCGGCCGCAAACGCTTCCGGAAGCCATCGCTTGCCGATAAACCTGCCGGCGGCGTGAGTGTCAACGACACATGTGGACCATGCAAGTGAAAGCGATTGGTCTTCACATGTGACACCATGGCACTGGAAAATTTAAATCGATTAGATTATACCAACCCCGCTGCCGGCGCACGGCATCAAATCGGACCGACCATGACCAGCCAGATCATCCCTGTCGACCCTTTCGACTTCATCATCTTCGGTGGCACCGGCGACCTGTCGGAACGCAAGCTCCTGCCCTCGCTCTACCACCGCCAGCGCGACCATCAGTTTTCCGAGCCGACCCGCATCATCGGCACGTCGCGCTCGAAGATGAGCGACGCCGAGTTCCAGGCTTTCGCCAGGCAGGCGATTTCCGACCACGTGAGGGCGGCCGATATCGACCAGAAGGAGCTGGACACCTTTCTGGCGCGACTCTCCTATGTGCCTGCCGACGCGACGACCGGCGCCGGCTTCGACAAATTGAAGAAGGCGATCGGCGACAGCGAGAGCGTCCGCGCCTTCTATCTCGCGGTGGCGCCGGCGCTGTTCGGCGACATTTCGCACCAGCTCAAGCAGCACAAGCTGATCACGCCGAACTCGCGCATCGTGCTGGAAAAGCCGATCGGCCGCGACCTCACGTCGGCGCGCGCGCTCAATGACGCGGTGGGCGACGATTTCGACGAAAGCCAGATCTTCCGCATCGACCACTATCTCGGCAAGGAGACGGTGCAGAACCTGATGGCGCTGCGTTTCGCCAATGCGCTTTATGAGCCGTTGTGGAATTCGGCCCATATCGACCATGTGCAGATCACGGTCGCCGAAACCGTCGGCCTGGAAGACCGCGTCACCTATTACGACAAGGCGGGCGCGCTGCGCGACATGGTGCAGAACCACATGCTGCAGCTGCTTTGCCTCGTCGCCATGGAAACACCGTCCTCGATGGACGCCGACGCCGTGCGCGACGAGAAGTTGAAGGTGCTCAGGGCACTGAAGCGCATCAACGGCAACGAGGCGCCGAAGCACACAGTGCGCGGCCAGTACCGCGCCGGCGCCTCGGCCGGTGGCGCTGTCAAAGGCTATGTCGAGGAACTCGGCAAGGACAGCACGACCGAGACTTTCGTCGCCATCAAGGCCGAGATCGGCAACTGGCGCTGGGCCGGGGTTCCCTTCTATCTGCGGACGGGCAAGCGGCTGGCGAGCCGGGTTTCGGAGATCGTCATCGAGTTCAAGCCGATCCCCTTTTCGATCTTCGACGACAGCGCCGGGCCGATCTTCGCCAACCAGCTGGTGATCCGGCTGCAGCCGGACGAAGGCGTCAAGCAGTTCATCATGATCAAGGATCCGGGCCCCGGCGGCATGCGGCTGCGCCAGATATCGCTGGACATGACCTTCGCGCAGTCCTTCGACGGGCGCGCGCCGGACGCCTATGAGCGGCTGATCATGGATGTGGTGCGCGGCAACCAGACGCTGTTCATGCGTCGCGACGAAGTCGAAGCGGCGTGGAAATGGATCGACCCGATCCAGAACGCCTGGGAAAGCGCAAGGCAGGAAGCGCAAGGCTATACGGCCGGCACCTGGGGGCCGTCGGCCTCGATTGCCTTGATCGAACGTGACGGACGGACATGGCACGAGAGCAATTGAGCGAGGCTCATTTCACCTGGAACGGCTTTGCCGACCGCCAGCAACTGGCGGCGGCGCTCGCCGGCCATGTTGCCGGCCGGCTGACCAAGGCCATTGCCGAGCGCGGAACCGGCATGCTCGCGGTCTCCGGCGGCACCACACCGGCGAAATTCTTTGCAGCCCTGTCGTCCATCCCGATTGCCTGGGACAAGGTGGTCGTGACCCTTGTCGACGAGCGTTTCGTGCCGCCGTCCTCGCCGCGTTCGAATGCCGGGCTGGTGATGGCCAACCTTTTGCAGAACAAGGCCGCGGCGGCGCGCTTCGTGCCGCTCTACCATGAAGCGGAAAGTATCGAAGACGCGGCCGCTGCCGACAGCAAAGAGCTGACAGCGCTGCCCTGGCCGCTCGACGTCGTCATCCTCGGCATGGGCGGCGACGGCCATACCGCCTCATTCTTCCCGGATGCAGGCAACCTTGACGCATTGCTCGATCCGTCCTCGCAGCGGATCGTAATGCCCGTGCATGCGGCGAGCGGCGGTGAGCCGCGGCTGACGCTGTCGATGGCGCGCATCGTGGCTGCCGGCTTTATCGCGGTCCATATCGAAGGCGAGGACAAGCGCACCGCGTTCGACGGCGCGATGGGGCCAGGCGCGAAAAAACCCATAAGCAAGGTGCTCGAGGCAGCGCCTATACCGGTCGAGGTGTTCTGGGCACCTTGATTTCAATGTGACTGTCCCGACGGCGCTGGGAGGACGCCTGCCGGGTTTGAGAGGACGGACCATGACAGCCAGACGCGATATCGAAGCCATCACGGAACGCATCCGCCAACGCTCGAAGGCCGGCCGCGAGACCTATCTCGGCCGCATCGCGGAGGCATCGGGGCGCATCGCCAACCGCGCGGTGCTGGGTTGCGGCAATCTTGCCCACGCCTTTGCCGTCTGCAGCCCGTCGGAAAAGATGGCACTCGGCGGCGACCGCATGCCCAACCTCGGCATCATCACCTCCTACAACGACATGCTGTCGGCGCATCAGCCTTTCGAGACGTTTCCGGCGCTGATCAAGGAGGCCGCGCGTGAGGCGGGCGGCATAGCTCAAGTCGCCGGCGGCGTGCCGGCGATGTGCGACGGCGTCACCCAGGGACAGCCGGGCATGGAGCTGTCGCTGTTTTCGCGCGACGTGATCGCCATGGCGGCCGCGGTCGGCCTGTCGCACAACATGTTCGACGCCGCGGTCTTCCTCGGCGTCTGCGACAAGATCGTGCCGGGACTGGTGATCGGCGCGCTGACCTTCGGCCATCTGCCGGCGGTGTTCATTCCGGCCGGGCCGATGACGACCGGCCTGCCGAATGACGAGAAGGCCAAGATCCGGCAGCTCTATGCCGAGGGTAAGGTCGGCCGCGCCGAACTGCTGGAGGCCGAGTCCAAATCCTATCACGGGCCGGGCACTTGCACCTTCTACGGCACCGCCAACTCCAACCAGATGCTGATGGAGATCATGGGCCTGCACACGCCCGGCGCGTCCTTCGTCAATCCGGGCACGCCGCTGCGCGATGCGCTGACGCGTGAGGCGACCAAGCGGGCGCTGGCGATCACCGCGCTCGGCAATGCCTATACGCCGGTCGGTCGCATGATCGACGAGCGCTCTTTCGTCAACGGCGTCGTCGGCCTGCATGCCACCGGCGGCTCGACCAATCACACCATCCACCTGATCGCCATGGCGGCCGCCGCCGGCATCGCGCTCACCTGGCAGGATATCTCCGACCTGTCGGAGGCCGTGCCGCTGTTGGCGCGCGTCTATCCGAACGGGCTTGCCGACGTGAACCATTTCCACGCCGCCGGCGGGCTCGGCTTCCTGATCCGCGAACTGCTCGACGAAGGCCTGCTGCATGAGGACGTGCAGACTGTCTGGGGTGAAGGCCTGCGGCCCTATGCGATCGAAGCGCGGCTTGGCGACGATGGCAGCGTGGCGCGCGAAGCTGCACCGCTCAAGAGCGGCGACGAGAAGGTACTGGCGCCGGTCAAGAAGGCATTCCAGCCGACCGGTGGCCTGAAGATGCTCGGCGGCAATCTCGGCCATGCCGTGATCAAGACCTCGGCCGTCAAGCCCGAACGCCGACTTATCGAGGCGCCGGCGAAGGTGTTCGATAGCCAGCAAGGACTGAATGATGCGTTCAAGGCGGGCCAGCTCACCGGCGATTTCGTTGCCGTCATCCGTTTCCAGGGTCCGAAAGCCAACGGCATGCCGGAGCTGCACAAGCTGACCACCGTGCTCGGCATCCTGCAGGATCGCGGCCAGCGCGTCGCGCTGGTGACCGATGGGCGCATGTCCGGCGCTTCCGGCAAGGTGCCGGCGGCGATCCATGTGACGCCGGAAGCGGTCGAGGAAGGGCCGATCGCCAGGATCCATGACGGCGACATCATCCGCCTCGACGCCGATGCCGGCACGCTCGAGGTGCTGGTGCCGGGAACGGAGTTCGCTCTGCGCCGCACGGCGGATGCCGATCTCATCGGCAACGAGTTCGGCTTCGGCCGCGAGCTTTTCGCCGGCTTCCGGCAACTGGTCGGCCGCGCCGACCACGGCGCCGCCGCCTTCGGTAACGCGTGACCTGATCCCTGACAACCTTCCAGCAAAAAGGGCGGCTCGAAGCCGCCCTTTTTCGTCTTTGTCCGACCGGATGCTACTGGACGGTGAGTTCGTTGCGCTCGCCGGGCTTGATGGTAAACGGCGTTTCCTTGTCGGCTTTGTCGCTGGTGAAGTTGGTCACCAACACATAGTCGCCGGCGGCAAGTGTGGTTTGCATCTTTTCGCCATAGGCGTAGGTCACCTCTTTGCGCTCGCCCTGGATGTTCTTCTTGGCTTCAAAGATCTTGAAGCCGTCAGCGCCTGGCGCATTGACGACCAGGGCGCCCGCGTTCAGCGTCACGTTGACATTGGTCATCTGCCCGACCTTGACGCTGAAAGGCTGTTCGGTGGACACCGCCTGGACATCGACGCCCATGACATAGTCGCCCGGCGGCAGGTCGAACTGGCTGTCGGCGCCGTAGGCGTAGGTCACCTGATCGCGCGTGCCGTCGAGCTTCTTGGCCGCCTTGTACACCTTCCAACCGACATCGGTTTCAGCCTTCTCTCCGCCCTGGGCGTAGAAGGCGTTGGCCTTGGCCTTGCCGACGCCGACGATCATGTCCTTGTCGACGATCTGGCCGGCGACAAGCTGCATGGTTTCGCTTACCTCGCCGGCTCCCAGCTTCACGATAACCTTGGTCTCGCCGGCAGGAACGACGAACTTGACCTCGCCATAGTTGGCGTCAGACGTGCCGCCGGGATAGGCGATGCTGATCTGCGCATTGCGGTCGACTTCGGCGCCCGGCGCCGGCCGGGCATGGATGGAGATCTCCGCGGCGTTCAGGTTGAGCGCCACCTCCGTCGCCTTGTCGGCCGTCAGTAAGACCTTCTGCTCGGCCTTGGCGCCGCCGCTGGTCGCGACGACGATGTAGTTGCCGGCGGGAATGTGGAACTTGATGGCGTTGTAACCGTAGTTGACATTGTCTCCACTGACACCCTTGGCATCGTCCTTGAAGACTTCATAGTAGACGTCGGTCTTCGGTACCTCGCCGCCCGCTTTCAAGAATGCTTGCGGGAGGAGATTGTAGTCGACCTCGGCTGCCTTCGGAGCGGGAGCTGGTGCCGGTTCAGGCGCTGGCGCCGGAGTCGGTGCTGGTGCCGGCGCGGCGACGGTTTCGACCAGAGCTTGCTGCAACGCCTTCTCGTCGGACGCCTGGATGTATTTGCCGCCGGTGTTGTCGGCGAGGCAGGCGATCTGCTTGCCCTCGTCGGCGGTCAGGCCAAAACCGACCACGTCGGCGGTGAAGTCGACGCCTGAGGCCTTCAGCTCCTTGCCGAGAGCGCAAGGGTCGCCGCCACAGGTTTCCAGACCGTCGGTGATCAGAACCACCGTGGCCTTGTCCTCGGTGTATTTCAGCGCCTCGGCGGCCTGCTTGACGGCGGCCGTCAGCGGCGTCTTGCCCAGGAATTTCATGCTGTCGGCGGCGGACGAAATCGCGCTCGCCGAGCCCGCCTGCGGCGGCACGATCAGCTCGATGTCGTCACAGCTGCCCTTGGTGCGATGGCCATAGGCCATGAAGCCGATCTCGTCATCGGCCGGCACCGACTGCAACACCGTACGCAAGGATTCGCGCGCGATTTCCAGCTTCGGCTTGCCGTCGATCTGGGCCCACATCGAGCCCGAAGCGTCGAGAATGATGATGACCTTGTTGGCCGCAAAGCCGAAGGTCGTCATCGACAAAAGCAAGGCCGCCGCAGCGACGCCCTTATCAGTCCCGCCATGGATATCTCCTGATTGATCCCTCGTCCGCGTCGCGGAAACTATTTTAGGCGGTCTTCCGAGACAAGCGGCAAAAGCCCAGGCGCCGGGCACCTGTGCCGGGACAAAGCTGCGCCTCGACGATTGACCGGTAATGCGGATCGCCGCGCAGGCTCCTGAACGCCAGATCGATGCGCACGTTCGGCGAGCATCGCCATGCGCACGGCACAGCGGCATCCTTCGGCAGCACTCAGTAGGTCGTGCGGCGCTCTTCCGAGGGCGGGCGGCCGAACTGCAGCCGGTAGCTCTGCGCGAAATAGGAATGCGAGGTGAAGCCGGTCGCGATCGCCACATCGAGGATCGGCATGTTGGTCTGGCGCAGCAATTCGCGCGCCCGCTCGAGCCTGAGCCGCATGTAGTAGCGGCCGGGCGTGACGGAGAGGTGGCGCAGGAACAGGCGCTCGACCTGGCGCACCGAAAGCCCGGCCGACTTGGCAAGCTGCACCGCCGACAGCGGCTCATCGAGATGGTCGGCCATCAGTTCGACGATGCGCCGCAGCTTCTCCGACTTGCCGGTGAGATCGCGCTCCGGCCCGACACGCTGGCGGTCGCCGGCCGAGCGGATGCGCTCGTGCTGGAACTGGTTGGCGACGCCATTGGCGAGATTGGAGCCGAAATCGCCGCGCACGATCTCCAGCATCAGGTCGATCGAGGTTGTGCCGCCGGCGCAGGTGTAGCGCTTGCGGTCGATCTCGAAGACGTTGCCGGTGCAGTTGATGTCGGGAAAGCGCTCCATGAAGCCGGCGCGGTTTTCCCAGTGGATGGTGCAGCGATAGCCGTCGAGCTGGCCGGCTTCGGCCAGCAGGTATGAGCCGACCGACAGCGCGCCGAGCGCATTGCCGCGCCGGCCCCAGCTGCGCAGCGCGGCCAGCACCTTGCTCTTGCCGGGGAACTCGATGGAGAGGCCTACTGAGACGAAGAGGATGTCGACGGGCGGCATGTCGGCAACGGAATAGTCGATCTTGAGCGGCAAGCCGTTGGAGGCCATGACCGCGTCGCCATCGGCCGAAATCGTCGTCCAGCCATAGAAATCGCGGCCGAGCAGACGATTGGCCGAGCGGAAGCAATCGATGGCAGCGGCCAACGAGAACATCGAGAACTTGTCGACCAGCAGGAAGCCGAACTGACGGCCGCCCTGAACGGGATCGTTCGTGATCGGCCGTTCGACGGAAGCGGTCAGGTTCGGCAATGAAAAGGCTTTCTCGGTCAGAAGGACGGCCGCTTCAACCCGGCCGCGAGGTAGGCGGAAGCTACAGTGTTCGCCATCAGCATGGCAATGGTCATCGGTCCGACACCGCCGGGTACGGGGGTGATGGCGCCGGCGGCCCTGGCCGCCTCGGCATAGGCGACGTCGCCGACCAGCCGCGACTTGCCCTCGCCTTTCTCGGGCGCCGGGATGCGGTTGATGCCGACATCGATGACGGTGGCGCCGGGCTTCACCCAATCGCCCTTGACCATTTCCGGGCGGCCGACGGCGGCGACCAGGATGTCGGCGGTGCGGGCAAGTGCTGGCAGATCCTTGGTGCGGCTGTGCGCGATGGTGACGGTGCAGTTGGCCGCAAGCAGAAGGTTGGCCATCGGCTTGCCGACGATGTTCGAACGGCCGACAACGACCGCGTTGAGGCCGGAAAGATCCTTGCCGCGCACGCGCTCGATCAGAAGCATCGAACCTGCCGGCGTGCACGGCACGAAGGCGGTCTCCAGCTCACCAGTGCCGAGCTTGCCGACATTGATGAAGTGGAAGCCGTCGACATCCTTCTCCGGCGCGATCGTCTGGATGACCTTGCCGGCATCGATATGGCCGGGAAGCGGCAGCTGCACCAGGATGCCGTTGATCGCCGGATCGGCATTGAGGTCGCCGATGATCTTCAAAAGCTGCTCTTGCGTGGTATCGGCCGGCAGCGTGTGCTGGAGCGAATGGAAGCCGCATTCCTTGGCGGTACGCGATTTCGAAGCGACATAGACCTGGCTTGCCGGGTCCTCGCCGACGATCACCACGGCGAGGCCGGGCTTCGTTGCGCCTCTGGCCACCAGCTCCGATGTCAGCGCCTTCACCTTCGAAACCACGTCCTCGGCGACGCTCTTTCCATCAATCACTTCGGCCATCACTATCCTCAGCTTCGTTTGAGGCCGCATCGATGCATGGCCTCGTTCTTCCGTCCGGCTATATCGACACGCCAAGGCAAGGCGCTGACGGCCGATCCGCAGCGCGGCATTTTCACGAAAATTCGACAAGGCAATCCCGCCAAAGCGTCGTCGGATGCCGTAAACCCGAAACCAGTCGCTTTTATCGAGCAGGGGAGCTTTAGAAATAGCGACGGCGGGTGCGGTTTTCGCTCAGATCGCGCACCGCCTGGCGGAATTCGCGCAGGCTGGCACGGATTTCGTCGATCTGGCTCTGCTGGTCGGCGGGCGCTTGGGGCGATACGGCCGTCGGGAACCGTGAGTACGCGTCGCCATGGGGATCGGGCGCCGCATCGTTCGGACGGTATCCTTGCGCGGGCGGCGGCTGAAAGCCAGGATGCACCGGGGCCTCGAATGTGAATAACGAGCCCCCTCGGTCGGCGCGCGCCAGGCGCTCTCGGGCGGGACGGAATCCGTGTCGAGCGCGCCCTCGGGCTCGCGCTGCACGAAATAGCGCAGCGACGAAGCCAGAGCTCCCAGAAGCCCAGGGCGGCGGTTCGTATCGTTTGACTGCGCCACGGATGGCGGGACAGACGGCGCTGGCGGCGGCATGGCCGACGATGCCGGTTGCGGGGCGACTGGCCGTGCCGGCGGCGGTGTGACGGGCTGTACGGGCGCCGGCTTGACCGCCGACGCCGGTGTAGCCGGTGGCGGCGCGGGCGGGGCAGCTTGACGGGACTTGTCCTCGAAGACAGTGGCTCGTCCTTCGCCGCCTCTGCGCGAGCGCGCATCAGCCGTCTCGCGCAGGCTGGCATAGATGCCCCGCAACCCGCCGAGGCCGATGCCGGCGAACAGGCCCGCAACCAGTCCGGCCAAAGCCTTCACGACGCGCGACGGTCCTTTGGCCTCAAGAGGCGGCTGAGCGGGCGAAAGCACGTTGATGTTGGCCGAGTTGACGTCCTTCTGCTCGCTGGTTTCCTTGGCGCGCAGCAGATATTGCTCATAGACCGAGCGCTTGGCGGCTGCCTCGCGCTCCAGCTCGCGCAGCGAAACAAGATTGTTGTTGACGTCGCCGCTCTGCACCTTGGCCCGCGCCAGGTTCGACGACAGATCCTGCTCGAGCTGGACGGAGCGTTTCAGTTCGACCTGCAGCGAGGCGGCAATACGCTGCAATTCGGCGCTGATGCGTTCGCGCGCGCCGGCGATTTGGGCGTTGAGCGCCTGAAGCTCCGGATGGCGCGGCCCGAACTTGATCGCCGCGCGGTCGGCCTCCTGCTTTAACGCCGCATATTGCGAGCGCAGCTCGCTCATCATGTTGGAGTTGATCTCTTCCGGCAGCGTGCCGTTGAGGATCGAGTTGACGTCCAGCGAGCGCGCCGATGCGGCGCGCGCGTTCAGCTCCAGTGTGTGGGCGCGCGTCACGGAAAGCTGCTCGTTGAGCTTCAGCATCTGATCGTCACTGATCAGGCGACCCTGCGCGTCGACGAGATCGTGCGTGGCCCTGAAGGTCTCGACGTTGCGCTCCGCCGTCTCGACGCCCTTGCGCAGCTCATCGAGCTTGGACGTCAGCGTGCTGGTCGCGCGTCCGGCCATGTCGGACTGGTATTGGCCGATCTCGCGCTGGAAGACGTCTCGCGTCCTGTTGGCGATCAGCGCCGACTTCTCGGCATTCTGCGTGGTGGCGCTGATGGAGATGACGAAGGTCTTGCCAGAGCGATCGACCGACAGGCTCTCGGCCAGATTGCCGACGGCCAGCGCCTGGCGGCGAACCTCGCCTCCACCGGCCGGCTCGTCATGTCGCGACAGCATCGAGCGTATGAAGGACATGACACCGAGGCCGCCGGAACCCTGGCCATTGAACTCCGGGTCATTGACGAGATTGAGCTCCTTGACGACCTCGTCGAGAACCTTGCCGGACGTGACCATCTTGATGCGGGTTTCAACGACGGCCAACGCCGCATCGGGTTGCCCAACCGATTGGGTAAGATCGCGGTCGGACAGCTTGAGGTCGCCGGGCTCGATGGTCAGCTCGGTGGTCGCCTCGTATTTCTTCGGCGCCGAGAGCGCTATCGCAATGCCGAGCGCGGCGCCCAGGATCGTCGTCGACAGGATCAGCGCCTTGGAGCGGGTAATGCCGCCGATCACCTGCATCGGATCGATCAGCGGTTTCCATTCCTGCGCGTTGGCATCCTCGCCGGCAGACGGCTGCCTTGCCGAGCGGGGCCCAAGGGCTGCTTGAGGCTGGCCCGAGGCATCGCCGGCGTCATTCCGTCCGGCGGGTGCGTAGCGATCCGTTCTTTGCCATTCGTTGTCGGCTCCGATCGTATCCGCAGCCGGTTCGGGCCGTGCGTTGCCAAAATCATTGGCATCAGCGGGTGGTGGATCTGTCCGGCCTTCGCGCTCGAAGCGCGCGGCGCGATGGCGTGCGGCGGCGTCCTCGCGCCACGAAGAATTGGCGCGCTCGCCGATCGGCACCGTATTGTCCTCGCCGCGCACGGCCTGGCCGAGTGCGAGCAAAGAGCGCTCACGCCTCCAATCCTCGCGGTTTTCCCTGTCGACCATTGTCCTGGAATTACTTTCTGGCGGCTTGGGAGCGGCGGTCGGCCAATCGTTAAGTCACGCTAAACAGGCATAGGAAACAAAAGGTTAATTTTTGCCGCCGCAGAGCACGGTTTCTGGCGCTGTTTGCAACGATTGCGCGATTCTCGACGGGTCGCCAGAACGTCACGTTAAACTTTCCGGCCTATCTGTCGGCCGTTATATGACCCAGACCAGCGACATACCGCAAAGGCGGCCTCTCGCGCGGATCGGCCACTTCGTGGCCACGCGCCGGAAGCTGGTTTTGGACTATTTCTCGGCGATCAGCGGCGCCGGCGGCCGACTGGTGTTCTCGCTCGCCTATTTCGTGGCCTTGGCCAACACGCTGTCGATCGCCGAATTCGGCATGTTCGCCACCGCCTCGGCGGCCGGCATCATGCTGTCGCGCATCCTCGCCTTCGGCTTCATCTCGGCACTCTACCGCACCGCCACGATCCGCCCCAATCTGATCGGCACCTTCACCGCCGGCTTCCTGTTCCTCGGCGTGCTGTCGCTGCCGTTCCTGGCCGCCGCATCCTACATGGTCTACCTGATCTTCTTCGCCGGGACCGTGCCGCTGGGCGTCTTCGCCGCAGTCGTCTTTGCCGAAGCACTTCTGTGGCGACCGGTCGAGGTGGTGCTGATCGTCAACAACGGTCTCGGCAAGTTCGGCCGCGCCGCGGTGCTGGCGATCCTGGCGACGGCGCTCAGGGCAATCGGCGCGGTGCTGTTCGTGTTCGCCGCGCAACGCACGGTCGGCGTCTGGTCGTTGTTTTACATCGGCGCAAATGCCGCCTCGCTGGTCGTCGCCTTCGCCTTCTTCTATCCACGTCAAAAGCTGAAGCTGCGCACGGAACTCTATTTCCGGCGGCTCGCCGATTCGATCTATGTCGCCGGATCCGATGTGCTGTTCTACTTGCAGATGGAGTTCGACAAGCTCTTGGTGCTGTCGATCGGCGGTGCGCATCTCGCCGGCATCTACGCCATCATCATGCGGCTGGTGGATCTGACAGCGATCCCGATCCGCACCTTCTCGATGATGCTGGTGCAGCGCATGATGCGGGCGCCGGAGCTTCTGTCGCGGCTGGCGGTCAAGAGCGGCATCGAAGGCGGGGTGTTCCTGGTCTCGACGCTGGCGCTGGCATCGCTGGGCATCGTGCTGCACTTCTTCCCTAACGCGCTCGGCAAGAACGTCGCCGAGGCCGCTCCTCTGGTCGCCTTGGCGGTCTGCGTGCCGGGCCTACGCAACCTTGTCGAATACCAGGCCGAGTTGCTTTTCGCGCGCGGCCAGACGGCGATGCGGGCGATCAATCTCGGTCTGCTTGCCGGCCTGAAGGCTGTGCTGCTCACCTATGTGCTGACGACGATCGCCGACACGCCCAACCTCGTGCTGTCGCTCAACATCGTCTTCCTGCTGCTTTATCTCGCCTCGATGCTGCTGACCTATTCGGCGCTTCGCCGGCCAGCCAAGGCAATCTGATCTAACGATCCAGCCCGATCAAACGACGGATGCGGCCGATGTCGGTGCCGATGAAGGACTGCATGCCGATCGCGACCTGTTCCGGCGACATGGTGTCGATAAAGCGGCGGAACGCCTCGTCCGACAGCGGCTCGCCATTCCAGTGGACGCGGCAGAATTCCTCCGAACCGTGGAAATGGCCGGCGCCTGCAAGCGCGTCGTCGACATAGCGGCCGTAGATCATGCATTCGGAGAATTGGCGCGCCGAGCCGACCACACTGACCCAGTCGCGGCCATGCGCCTTCTCGATGCGCTCGCACATCGCGTTGACCGTCTCGCGGCGCCAGGCGATCAGCGTCGAAATGTAGTCGTGGTTCGAGACATTGGCCGCATCGATGCCAAGTGCGGCGCCGGCATTGCGCGACCAGATGCGGTGCTCGTCATGGCCGTCCTCGGCGAGCACGCCGTCGCGCCGGAACAGACGAACCTTGCCGTCGCGCCAGAAGGCCCGCGTATCGAACGGCTTGAGGAAGGCAACATCGGAATCGCAGAAAACGAGCACGTCTTCGCGCGCATGGCCGGCGATGGCGATGCGGCGCAGCTGCTGCACATGCCAGCCGCGCAACGGCTGCGTCCGGAAACTCAGCCAGACACGGCGGCGAAACAGGCTGAGCGGATCGTCGAAAGCCCGTAGCCAACCCGGCAGCAGGTCCCGTTCGTCGACGACGCTGCGGCGGCTGCCTTCCAATTGGCGAAACATCGCGACGTCGCGGTGCTCGGTGAGAATATAGTGATGCGCCGTGCCGGTGACGTGGCGGTCGATGGTTTCGCACAGCAGCCGGCAGCGTTCGAAGTCCGGCGCATAGCTTGCCGTCACGATCGCGGCCGACGGCGAAGCCGGCAAAGGCTCGATCCTGGTGGCCGCATCCGGCACGAAACGGCTGTTCACCGGTGCGCCTCCGCCGGTCGGGGCCTATGCGTCAGCCTCTGCTTGAAAACCCGCCACAGGAAAACCGGATTGCCAACCACGTAGCGACGCCACAGGCGGCCGGGTTCGATCCACAGCCGGAACAGCCATTCCAGACGCAGCCGGCGCAGCCATGGCGGCGCGCGCGGCACCGTGCCCGACAGGAAATCGAGCAGCGCGCCGACGGCAATAGGCAGCGTGCAATGGCGGGCATCGATGTGGCGCTCGATCCACATTTCCTGGCGCGGCACGCCCATGGCGACGAGCAGAATATCGGGCCGCAGCCTGGCGATGCGTTCGACGATTTCAGGCTCCTGCGCGGCGGAGAAGTAGCCGTCATGGATGACGACGAATTTGTGCTGTGTAGCGAGCGCGGAGAGCTTTGCCGATGCGGCTTCGGCGTTGACCCGCGTCGCGCCGAGCAGCCCGACGGTCAGCGGCCGCGACGACGCCTTCAGGAAGGCCGGAATGAAATCGGTGCCGTTGAGATTGCTGGGAAACGGCGCGCCATAGAGCAGCTTTGCCGCGATGTCGACGCCGACGCCGTCCGGCAGGATGAGGAAATCCTCGAGCGCTTCGGCAAAGGTCGGGTCGGTATAGGCGATATTGGCGTTGTGGGCGTTGAGGAAGCTCACCTTGGTGAAGCGCCGTTCATCGATCAGCCTAGTGAGCAAGGCGACCGCCTCGTCCCAGCGGATGGCGAGCACCGAGATGCCGAGGATGGTCTTCAGCGTGTCGAAGCCGAGGGCGGCGCGCGCGGCATGCATGTTCATGCGGCGACTTCCTGCCTGACCGCGCCGATCCTGGCGAGGCCCGATCCGACCGCGGCATCGAGTGCCTTGAGCTGGCGGCGGTGAAAGGCGCTGCCATCCACATCCCTTACATTGCCCGCCGCCGTTTCGAGCGCTGCGGCGAAAGCAACGGGATCGTCGGTGACGACGCAATTGTCGGGGCGATAGCCGATGCCGCGCAGCGAGCGGCTGGTGGCGACCGATGGCAGGCCGAGCTCGAAGGTCTCGATGGTTTTCAGCTGCACGCCGCTGCCGGCGGTGCTGATCAGAGGGATGACGGCGGCGCCGCGCACGAAGGCCTGAGCCTCGGGAACGCGGCCGACGAAGGCGACGCCGGGATGCGCCGAGGTGACGCCCGAAGGCATGTTGCCGGCGATCCTGATGCGGAAGTCCGACTTCAGATGCGGCACGACTTTGGTCAGGAACCAGTCCAGTCCGATGCGGTTCGGCTGCCAGGTCCAGGTGCCGATCAGCGCCGCATCGCATTCGATGTGGCGTGGCGCCTTGCTTGCCGGCGCCTGCGCGCGGGTCACCAGCGGCAGCACGGCCGAGCGGCTGTCCGAGGCGACGCCAAGTGCTGCGCGATCTTCCTCGGCCAGCGTGAAGACGAAGCGCGCGGCGCCGCAGAGGCGCTCCTCCACGATCTTGAGCAGCCGCGCCTCGCGGCGGAACATCCAGCGTTGCAGCGCACTGCCGGCCGCAGCGGCATTCTCCTGCGCCGAGCGGTGCTCGACATTGTGGGCGACGAAGATCGTCGGCCGGTCGGCGAGACTTTTTCAAAGGCCCCGGCGAACTGCACCGAATTCAAAACATAGCCGTCGAAGGGGCCGGCGCGATCGATGGCGGCGCGAACCCGCGCGTCCGGGACGACACGCAATTTGACCGAGGAGAAGGTCAGGCCTGAAAGAACCGCCTTGCCAAGCCAGACGAGCTTCTGCAAACCCGAAGCGCTTTCGGTGCGCACCTCGACGGCGTCGAGCACGATTGTGTTTTGAGGATCGGACGGCATCTTTCCCGGCCAGATGAAACCCATGACCGTTACGCGCACGCCAGCGCGCCGCAACGCGTCGATGATCGCGGCGTTAGCAATCTCGTAGCCCGAGGCAAGAGCGCCGTCGGGTACGATCGATGTGGCAAACAGCAGATGCATCTCATCTATCCATTGGTGTAGGCGGTAGCAAAGCGCGGTGAAGCCTTGATTAAATGGCTCTGTCAAAGGCCGAAAGCCTGGGTTTTGCAGCGACCGCGCATGAAGGTGATTAACGAAACGTTATCACCGCGATGCTATCGAGGTTGAAACCCACGCTGCTGGAAACGGATGATCCCTTTGCCGTCCGACGCTTCTGTATCGATCGCGGGGCGGTCTCCGGGGCTTGTCGCGGAAACCGTCGAGGCGGTCGTGACGCTGCCGACCTTCAAGCGGCCGAAACAGGTGCTGGAAACGCTGGCTTCGCTCAAGGCGCAGCAAACCGTCAGGCGCTTCGCCGTCATCGTCATGGAAAACGAGGCCGAGGCCCGCGAGGGCGCCAAGGCGGTGCTGCCGCTGTTCGAAGCCGGCGAGATGCCGGGCCTTGTCATCGTCGCGCATGAGCGTGGCAATTGCAGCGCCTACAATGCCGGCTGGCAAACAGCGATGCTTCACTTCCCGAACTTCAAGCATCTGCTGGTCATCGATGACGACGAGCTCGCCGAGCCCGACTGGCTGGAGCGCATGTGCAGCGCTGCGGAAACGCTTGGCGCCGATATCGTCGGTGGTCCGCAAGTGCCAATCTTTGCCGATCCGGCACATGCCCGATGGGCCGAGCACCCGGTGTTCGCGCCGCCCTACCGGGAAACGGGCCGCGTGCCGGCGCTTTATTCGTCCGGCAATCTGCTGGTTGGCCGCAACGTGCTGACAGCAATGGGTCCGCCCTTCCTCGACCTGAAATTCAACTTCATGGGAGGCGGCGATTCCGATTTCCTCAGCCGTTCGGCGCAGAAAGGCTTCGTGCTTGGCTGGTGCGCCGAGGCCAAGGTCAACGAAACCGTCCCCGCAAGGCGGGTCGAGGCCGACTGGATCCGTGCCCGCAGCCTGCGCAACGGCGTGATCTCGACGCTGGTCGAGAAGAAGAAGCGCGCCGGCACACCGTTCGCCGGCGCGAAAGTCTTCGTGAAGAGCCTGGCGCTGCTTGCCGCCTCGCCGCTGCGCGCGTCGGTAAGGCTGGCGCGCACCGGCTCGCTGACGACGGGGCTCTATCCCGTCTATGTCGCGCTTGGCCGAGTGATGGCCGAATTCGGATATGCCAATGAGCAGTATCGCCAGCCCGAGAAGAACTGAGCGCGCGCCGCTCAGCGCCGTTTTCACACGCGACGGTGTGGCGACGGCTATCGCCGCGCTTTTGTTCACCGTCATCATGGTCTCGTTCCGGCCCTTCCAGCCGGCCGGCGCCGAGCTTACCGGCGACGGCGGCGACATCGTCAACCAGCTCGGCTTCGGCTCGCTTGGCGCGGTCTCGATCTTTTCGCTGCTCGCCTTTGCCGATCCGCGCGTGGTGCGCTCGCTGGTCAGCCCGTCCTGGGCGCTGATGCTCGGCTTCTTCTTCCTCTCGGTGGTGCTGGCGACCGATCCGCCCTCGGCAATGCGCGCCGCCTCCTTCACCATGATCGGCATCATCACCATGGCGACGATCCTGGTGCTGCCGCGCGACGCGGAGTCCTTCGCGAGGGTCATCATCTTCACCGCGGTGATGGTGATAGGCCTTTCCTATATCGGCCTGATCGTCTTCCCGCATGAGGCGATGCACACGGCCGACTCGCAGGAGCCGGAGCATGCCGGCCTGTGGCGCGGCGTCTTCACGCACAAGAACATCGCCGGCCCGGTGATGGCCTGCTTCAGCTTCGCCGGCCTCTATCTGTTCCGGCGCGGCCAGCGCTGGTGGGGCGTCGGCATCTTCTGCGCGGCGATGATCTTCATGCTGCACACCGGCTCCAAGACGACTGCCGGCCTGATCCCGTTCTCGATCATGATCGTCGTGCTGCCAAGCCTTATCGGCATGCGGCTCGGCACGCCGATCCTGTTCCTGTCGGCCATCATCGCGACCGCCGTCGGCACGCTCGGCATTGTCTTCATCGCGCCGGTGAAACAGCTGGCTGCGGTCTATTTCCCCGACCTCACCTATACGGGACGCACGACGCTGTGGGAGTTCGCCGGCGAGATGCTGGCCAAGAAGCCATGGACCGGTTACGGCTATGAAAGCTTCTGGGGAACGCCGCTGCTGCTCAACCAGGACCAGCCCTTCGACCGCCCCTGGGACATCCGCACCATCGTGCACGGCCATGACGGCTATCTCGATATCGCCGTGCTGATGGGTATCCCGGCGCTGTGCGTCGCCGTCTACACCTTCCTCATCGCGCCGCTGCGCGACTATATGCGCATCCCGCCGCGCAAGGAAAACATCTTCCTCGGCGATTTCTTCATGATGGTGGTGCTGTTCACGGCGCTGAACGGTTTCCTCGAAAGTTTCTTCTTCCACCGTGGCGATCCGGTCTGGCTGTTCTTCGTGCTGGGTGTGCTCGGCCTCAGGCAAGTCTCGCTGCGGCCGATCCCGGTTCGCCTCCCTGGCTAGGTCGTGAACCCATAAAGGGTTGCGGGATGAACGGGCTCGTGCTCTGACGGTGCGGCAAGCCGATCCGCGAGACACTGATGCGTAGCGAGAACGTCGAGATACTGTCGGACAAGACCAATGCCGCTGTCATGCGGCATCCTGGTCGTGCCTTCCCGGGCGTTCTCGTTCAGGGTGACAGCCTTTATATGCTGTGTCAGCGAGCGGATCTGGCCTGCAAGGAAGTCGGTCGAGGTTCGCCGGGTTACGACGAACTGAATGATCTGCGCAACGCTCTTTGGTCATATCTCAACCATTATAAGGCTACACTGCTGGAGCACGACATAGCGCTTCCCTTCTCAGAACAGCAGGCACCCTGAAGAGGGCCTTTCAACATCGTTCTGCACAGTCGATCTCCCTTGGACTTTTCCACCGGCGTACAAACGTCTAAGGAGAGCCTTCTTGCGGAGGCTTTCATGACGATCAGGCTCGTTCTCGCCGGTTGCGGCAATATGGGTTACGCCATGCTCTCGGGCTGGCTGAAATCCGCAAAGCTCGAGCCGTCGGCGGTGTTCGTGGTCGAGCCCAATGCTGAACTGCGCAGCCGCGCCGAACATCTTGGCTGTCCCGCCGCCGCCGATGCGCAAGGCATTCCGGCCGATGCGGCGCCCGACCTCGTGGTCATTGCCGTCAAGCCGCAGGTGATCCGCGAAGTGATGGCTGACTACAAACGCTTCGGCGACGGCCGCACCACGTTCGTCAGCGTCGCCGCCGGTACGCCGGTCGCCACGTTCGAGCAGATCCTGGGCGAGCACGTGCCGGTGATCCGCTGCATGCCGAACACGCCGGCGGCGATCGGCAAAGGCATGATGGTGGTGTTCTCCAATCCGCTGGTGTCGGACGATGTCCGCCGTTTCGTCCTAGAGCTGCTTTCGGCAAGCGGCGTCGTGACGACGATCGACGATGAGGGCCTGATGGATGCGGTGACCGCGGTTTCCGGCTCCGGCCCGGCCTACATCTTCCATTTCATCGAGGCCCTGACGGTCGCGGCCGAAAAGGCAGGACTGCCGGCCGAGACCGCCAGGCTGCTAGCCATGCAGACGGTTTTCGGCGCTGCCTCGCTCGCCGCCGAAAGCGACGACGAGCCAGGGGAACTGCGGCGGCAGGTGACCAGCCCCAACGGCACGACAGCGGCCGCACTTGCCGTGCTGATGGGCGAAGACCGGCTGACGAAACTCGTCACCGAAGCGGTCGAAGCTGCGCGGCTAAGGTCGATCGAGCTGGGGAAGTAAGGGACGCCCCGTAAAGCATCTCATCCTGCAGCGCGCGCAGGGCATAAAGCCTGGTCGTGCGGTCGGGTGATGCATTGTCTTGCGTCAACAATTCGCCCTTCCTGACCGGCTTCAGCACCTTGCCGCCTTCGAGCAGCCCGACCGGCACGGCGCGGCTGGCACGGGCGTCACCGACCGCCATCGTCCAGGAGCGGTAGCAGGTCTCGCCGATGGCGTCGAAGGTCTCGCCGGCGGCCAGATCGCGCTTGGCCACCGCACAGACTTCCGCCACCGGTTTCGGCAGCGGCACCATGTCGGGTTTGCCATAAAGCATGATGCGGGCGGCGGTCAGCGGCACTTCCAGCGAAGTCAGGTGAAAGGGCCGGAATAGGCCGTAGTAAGGGCCCTGGCCGACATGGAGATCGTCCATGCGCTCGACGATGCGCGGATGCATCGCCTCGACGATGACGAACACGCCGGGCGCCACGCCCTTGCCGATTGTGTAGTCGACAACGCCCTTCCTCGACAAAAGGCCGCCTGCCTCCTTGGGGATCAGCACCTTGGCGAGCTGGTCGCGATCGGCCTTGGGGCCGTGCATGCCGGGAACATCCGGCACTAGGCCGGTGGCGTTGGCGATGGCGCACATCTCGACCATGGTCTTGGAACCATCGACGAACTCGACCAACATGCGCGGGTTCATGTTGCGGTGGATCGCTTCTTCCCGATAGTCGTCGGGCACGGCATCGTGGTTGAGCGGGTTGTTCTTGCCTTTGCCGGCGGCGACGATGGTCAGCCCGAGCGCCGACGCGAACTCGATCAGCTCCATGCAGCTTGACGGCTCGTCGCCGGCGCCGACCGAATAGACGACACCCAACTTGTCGGCCTGCTGCTTCAAATAGCAGCCGATGGTGACGTCGGCTTCGACATTCATCATGACCAGATGCTTGCCATGCTCCATCGCCATCAGATCGAAATCGGCGGCGACGCCGGGTTTTCCGGTCGCGTCGATGACGACGTCGACCAGCGGATTGGTGACCAGCATCTCGTTCGAGGTGATGGCGATCCTGCCGCTCTCGATCGCCTGGGTGACCTTAGATGCCGTCTCGGCCTCAACGGCCATCGCCTCGTCGCCATAGGCGATGCGGATCGCCTCGCGCGCGGTATGCGGGCGCCGTGTCGAAATGGCGGCAATCGAAATGCCCGGCATCAGCATGCCCTGCGTCACCAGGTCGGTGCCCATCTCGCCGGAACCGATGACACCGATACGCACCGGCCTGCCTTCGGCGGCGCGGCGGGCGAGATCGCGGGCAAACCCGGTCAAGGCAACATTGGTCATGAACTGTCCATGCTTTCCGGTTTCGGGGCCGCAATAACAGGGAATGGGCCCGCTTTGCCAATGAAAGCATCCACACGTGGCAATTTCTCGCGCGCAATTTGCAGAAGTGCAGCAAATCCTTTGCAGCGGCCTCGGACTTCTGGCTTTCGCGGCGCGACCAGCTAATGTTTGCCCGAGCTAACGCCGGGAGGCTGGATATGACGGAATTCACGCCAAAATTCGACCTGAACGGCAAGGTGGTGCTGGTCACCGGCGCCTCGCGCGGCATCGGCCGTGCCTGTGCGCTCGCCTGCGCCGCGCTGGTGGATGGCGGGTGGTCGGTGGCGTGAACCTGGCTTGAGGGAATTCGCCTGGCGAAACCTATCACGCAACGGGCAGGCTGGCCGTCAGGAAACGATGCCAGGCGCCGCCGAGTACGAGCGACGTTTCGGCCTTGCTGAAGCCGGCGGAGAAAAGGCCCTCGGAAAGCCCGGGGAAATCGAGGTTCGACGCGAACCAGGCCGGTTGCGGCGGAAAGCTTGCGGCGCCGTTCGCCTCGCGGGTCCAGCGGCCCTCGCGCATCCAGCGCACGACACTGTCGGGCTGGTCCTGGCAAAGATCGGAACCGATGCCGAGATGCTCCGCTCCCATGATCTCGGCGGCCGCCGAAGCCATTTCGCCGAATTGCCGAAGCGTCGTGTCCGGCCCGTTCGCAAGATGCAGCGGATAAAGCGAAAGGCCGAGCAGCCCCTGCTTTTCGCGTAGCGCTTGCAGGACGGTCCTTGAAACATTGCGGTTGCCGGCGCAGAGCCAACGCGGATTGGCGTGGCTGATGACCACCGGCTTTTGCGACAGCGCGATTGCTTCCAACGCCGTCCGCTCGCCCGCATGCGACAGATCGATGATCATGCCGAGCCGATTCATCTCGGCGATTGCCTCGCGCCCCATGCGCGTGATGCCGCTGTCTTCCTTCTCCATCCAACCGCAGCCCAAAAGCGACTGATTGTTGTAGGTGAGCTGCATGAAGCGGATGCTGAGATCGAAGAGCATTTCGATCAGGCCGATGTCGTCCTCGATCGGCATCGGGTTCTGCAGCCCGAGGAAAATCGCCGTACGGTTCGTGGCGCGCGCACGCTCGATGTCGGCGCTGTCGCGCGCCAAAAGGATGAGGTCCTCGTTGTCGCGGAAGCGTGTGCGCCAATCGACGAGGTGGCGAACCGTCTCGCGGAAACCTTCATGGTAGCCGACAGTGGCGTGGACCGCGGTCAGGCCGCCCTGGCGCATCTGTTCAAAAATCTCGCGTGACCAGTTGCAGTATTGCAGCCCGTCGATGAGCACTTGCGGCTGATCGGCGGTCATTCGGGTACGCCCGCATGGATGTAGGACGTCTTGACCTGGGTGTAGAACTCGACCGCGGCGCGCCCTGCTCGCGCGGACCGTAGCTGGAGGCACGAACGCCGCCGAACGGCACATGATAGTCCGTGCCGGCTGTCGCAAGGTTGACCATGACGCAGCCCGAGCGCGACGCATGGCGGAACTTCGTGGCGCGCGCCAATGAGCGTGTGGCGATCCCCGCCGTCAGTCCGTAAGGGGTGTCGTTGGCGAGGAAAATCGCCTCGTCGAGATCGCCGGCGGTGATGACGCAGGTGATCGGCGCAAACATTTCCTCCTGGTTGATGCGCATGCGCGAGCGCCCGTTGAGGAAAACGGTGGGCGCCATGTAGTGGCCCCGATGCGCCCGGTCGAGCGCTTCGCCACCTATAGCAAGCTCGGCGCCTTCGCTTTTGCCGAGCGCCACATAGTCGAGATTGGCAGCGAGTTGCCCGGCGCTGACGACCGGCCCCATCTGGACATCTGCCTCCAAGGCATGGCCGACCTTCAGCGCCTTGGTCTTTGCAAGGAACTTTTCGACGAAGGCATCATGCACCGGCTTGTGGACGATCAGGCGGGAGGATGCCGTGCATTTCTGGCCCGTACCGCCAAAGGCGCCGTTCACGGCTAGGTCGACCGCGCGCTCGAGGTCGGCGTCGTCCATGATCACGAATGGATTCTTCGACCCCATTTCGAGCTGAAGTTTCACGAACCGCGCCGCGGCCAATGCCGCGATACCCGAGCCGACAGCGCCGGAGCCGGTGAAGCTCAAGCCTTGTATGTCGGCGTTCGCGGCGAGCTCGCGACCGATCGTCGATCCCGATCCCATGACGAGGTTGAAAAGGCCTTTCGGAATGGCCTGCCGGCTGATGATCTCGGTGAGGGCCCAGGCGCTGGCTGGGGTGATGCTGGCCGGCTTCCAGACCACGGCATTGCCGAAAGCCAGCGCCGGCGCGATCTTCCACGACGCGGTGGCGATGGGGAAATTCCACGGCGATATGACCGCGACGACGCCGAGCGGCTCGCGCTCCGTCAGGACTTCCACGCCGGCGCGGACGGACTCGGCCGAGGAGCCGAGATTGCGCAGAACCTCGGCGGCGAAATAGGTGAAGAACTGCCCGGCGCGATAGACCTCGCCGACGCCCTCGGCCAGGATCTTGCCTTCCTCGCGGGAAAGCAATTCGCCAAGCTCCTTCGAGCGCGCCATCAATTCGCGGCCGATGGCATCCAGAACCGCGGCTCTCGCTTCCAGCCCGGCCGCCGCCCATTCCCGTTGCGCGCCATGCGCCGCCGCTACGGCGTCGTGAACATCGGACGATGCAGCCTGGGCAAAGCGCCCGACACGATCGGTCAGGTCCGACGGATTGCTGTCCTCGATCCAGTCGGCGCCATCGCGCCATTCGCCGGCGACGAAGTTCTGTCCGTTCAGCATCGCATTCGTCCTGCATCAATTCGGTTGACAACGACCTAACCAATGATGTGAACTTCAATCAAGCTCAATTTTTGGTACAAATGTTCAGGCAAGCTTAACAGTGACCAAAGCCATCAGCCTGACCGGCATGCGCAGCTTCGTTGCGGTCTGCGAGGCCGGCGGAGTGCGCGCCGCGGCGGATCAGATCGGCCGCACGCCGTCCGCCGTGTCGATGACCCTCAAACAGCTCGAGGACGACATCGGCGCGCCACTGTTCGAGAGCGAGCGCAAGGGCGCGCTTTCAGCCGTGGGTCGCATCGTTCTCGACGAGGCACGGGCGATGATCGCCCACTATGATCGCGCCTGCCTGGCGATAACCAGCTACGCGGCCGACCGGCAGGGCCGCTGCGACATCGCAAGCGTGCCTTCCGTTGCCGTGACCTTGCTGCCACGGGCGATCGCCCAGCTGCGCGCCGAGGGCAACCGCTTCGATATCCATGTCCGCGACAGCGATTCCAACGCCATTGTCGAGGCGGTCGAGAACGGCATGGTGGAGGTCGGCTTGTGCGTGCTCGCCAGCAAGCGGCCACAGCTCAGCTTCGAGCCGCTGTTCCAGGAGCCGCTCGATTTCGTCTGCCCGGTCGATCATCCTCTGGCCAAATCGAAAGATCCATTGCAGTGGGCGCAGGTGGAAGGTGAGAGCTTCATCCAGAACGGCGCGGCCGCAGCGCTTGGCATTGCCGAGATCGAGGCGCTTGCCGCCGGCTCCAAACTCACCGCGACCAATGTGAGCTCCAATCTGGCGATGGTGGAGGCCGGGCTCGGCGTGACCATCCTGCCTCGGCTTTGCCGCTGGAAATCCAGCCACGACGTTCGCTTCGTGCCGCTTGCCGATCCACGATCGAGCCGGACGGTCGGCTGGATCGCCAAGGAAGGGCGCAACCTGCAACCGGCATCGCTCAGGTTCATCGAATGCATTCGCCTGCAGACACGGGCGAGTGAAGGAGAGTTCGGTTATGCGGCGGCGTGAATGGCGGGTGACCCGATGACGCGCCTGACGCAAGCCCGGATCGAGACGCTGGCCTGCACCGCCCTGATGCGCCACGGTGCAAGCGAAACGCAGGCCCGGGCGCTGGCCGCCGGCGTCGCGGCGGCCGAACGTGACGGCCTGAAGTCGCACGGCCTGATGTATCTGCCGACCTATTGCGACCATCTGGATTGCGGCAAAGTGCTGGGATTGGCCGAGCCTCGCCTGACACGGCCGGCTCCGGCTGTCGTCGCCGTCGATG
This sequence comes from Mesorhizobium sp. ORM8.1, assembly GCF_053005525.2. NCBI lineage: Bacteria > Pseudomonadati > Pseudomonadota > Alphaproteobacteria > Hyphomicrobiales > Phyllobacteriaceae > Mesorhizobium > Mesorhizobium sp. ORM8.1. The sequence goes on from NZ_CM132600.1 coordinate 2,824,984, forward strand.
CCGGCAACGGTTTCGCGCACGCCGCCATTTCCGCCGGCCTGCCGCAATTGATCGATGCGGCACGTTCGCAAGGTCTCGCGGCGCTCGCCATCCGCAACTCCTACAATTGCGGTACCCTGGGCTATCACACGGAACGCATCGCCCGGGATGGCCTGGTCGGGCTGGGCTTCACCAACGCGCCGGCCTCGATCGCGCCATGGGGCGGCCGCAAGGCGGCCGTCGGCACCAATCCCTGGTCGCTGGCGGTTCCCGACGGGCAAGGCGGCGCGCGCTTCGTCATCGACCAGAGCGCGAGTGTCGTCGCCAAGAGCGAAGTCATCAAGCGGGCCCGCGCCGGCGAACCCATCCCTCCCGGCTGGGCCTTCGACGCAGATGGCGAGACTACCACCGATGCCGGCGAAGCGCTGAAGGGCACAATGGCGCCGGCCGGCGGCTACAAAGGCGTCGGCTCCGCCCTGCTGGTGGAGATTTTCGCGGCTTGCCTGGCGGGGGCCAATCCGGGGCTTGTCGCCAGCCCGTTCTCCGGCACCGCCGGCGGTCCGCCTGGAACCGGTCAGTTCTTCCTGGCAATCGCACCCGATGCCACCTCGGGTGGAGCATTCGCCGGAGCGTTGGAGATCGTCGCCGGCGCCTTCGCCGGCGAGGCCAGGCTTCCGGGCACAAGGCGTTTCGCCGCGCGCGAGCGCAACGCAAGCGAAGGCATCGAGGTGGCGGCCGAAACCCTTGCCACGCTCGAAAAGCTCGCCGGGACAGCCGCATGACGGCAATCGCGCTGCGCCCGCCCGAAATCGTCATGCGCCTGCAACGGCTTGGCGCGGCGCATCCGACGCGGCTGAGTTTCCTGCGCCAGCTGATCCGACGCGCCACCAACGAACAATGGCGCGTGCGCAAGGACCGGTTCGAACTGGACGACAACGGCTTCGGACGCGCGGTCTATGCGGTCGAGACACCGGCAAGGGTCTACAGCCTTGTCGCGTTCTCGACGCCGCTCGACGATAAAAACCGCTCCGACCGGGTGATCGCGCAGGCCTGGGACACGAGCTACGTTCTTTACGACGGGTTGCCGGATGAAGCCGACGTCGCCCGGCTGGAGACGAATGCGCCTCTGCAGGAAGCGGGCCGCTACACCAGCCGCGAACTGGTGCTGGCGCGTGCCAACAAGAGCGTGCGGCTGTTCGAGGAGGTGGCCGCGGCGCTGGCGCAGGGGCAACAGCCGGACGAAGAGCAACTGCTCGGTGTTGGTTATCTGCTGCGCACGACGGCGGTCTATGGCAACGGCAAGTTCGGCATTGCCGATCGCGACGAGATCGCGTCGCGGCCGGAGCTTGCCGGCTCCTTCCAGGCGGAAATGCTTACCGTCTGGCTGATCCGGTCCTTCACTCTCGATCTGGTCGATCACATCGCCCATCGCCGCAATCCGGACGGCGCGGCAAGGCTGGGGCCGGATTTGCGCCGCGCGCTGGGCGTGGGCAATGCGACGGGACTGGGCATGGCCCCTTTCCTCGTCCGCCACCCGCTGCTGACGCATAGCTGGTTCCTGGCTCGAGAAACCGCGCTGGCGCGGGTTCGCGCCCTGCCGCATGCCGGCAAGGTGGAACGAAGTGTCTTTTCGACAGCGCTCGCCGACCTAAGCCAACGCGTCGCCCGCTGGCACAGCGACGACAGAAGTCAAGCCGCGGCAACCCAGGCATTGGCGGGAGATCTCGATACGCTGGCGGAAAACCTCGATCGACTTCTGGCGAAGCCGCAGCCTTGGGATGCGCTCTATCGCTTCGCGGAAGACCGATTCTCTCTGGAAGGGCAGGAAGCCTGCGTTGCGCTGATCCTCGAGCCGCACGGTGCGCTGATCGACGAACTCGGCGAGACGATGAAGGCCGACGAGACGCCTGGACATGCGATCGACGGCAGCATGAACTGCGCTTCGCTCCGCCAGGTGCTTCTCGACGGCTATTCCTGGGCGGCAGATATCGACTTCGCCGAACCGGCCGCCAACGCACGGTTCTGGTATGTTTCGGCGGAGAAGCTCGAGCCCCGGCTTGGCGAACGCTTCGAGGAAGACGGGGCCGAACTCGAGCAACCCCTGGCAACGGCTCGCGATGCACTCAAGCTCGCCGCCGCACTGGCGCAGCAACCCGCTTCAGCCAGTGTCGCGGAGTTTCTGCTTCGCCAGCCGGAGTGGCGCCATACCGTGCGGCGTGCGCAGATCGTCGCCAAATTTCCCTATAGCGAGATCCACGACAATCTGATCGGCGCCGAATTGCGGCCCGTCGACATATTGCGCGCCAAGCTTGCATTTTTCGGCGCGCGCAGTTTCGATCCGCGCTCGGATCGCTGGCTGCGGATCGCGCTGTTCAGCGGCGAGCCCCTGATCGAGGACGTCGCCACGACGTCGCCGGCGGGAGAGGCTGGATGATCGACCTGTCGCTCAACGAGGTGGAAACGCTGAGCGCCAAGGCGGCGCGCGGCGCGGGATTTTCATGGGGCCTGGCCGAGGATATCGGACGGGCGGCACGCCGCATTGCGGTCGAGGATGAAAACTGGGGCCCGGCCTTGCTTGGCCTGCTCGACAATGCCCAATCCTTCGCGCCGCCGGATCCCCGGCGCGCCGCGCGCTGGCGCATGGGCGAGGCTGATGTCGCCGCCGGAAGGCCGCTCTGTCCGATCCGGACGGCAAACCTTTTGCTCGACGATCCGCCCGAGGCGAGCGTGATGCCGCTGACGATTTTAAATGTCGCACTGCCGGTCTGGCTCGACGCCATGCTGCGCCGGTCGACCATGCGCTTGGCGCGTCCGGTGGCGCTGCCCAGGGCCGATGTCGTCATCGAACGCCATCTGCAGATCGCGCAGCCGGTCGCGGGCCGGCGCGGGGCAATCGACCGGGAGACGCTGGCAGCGCTCAATGCCTTTGCGGCCAAAACCTATGTGCCGGAAAGCGAAAGATCGCGCACGCGCGGCGCCGGCGGTGGCCGCGTCGACGATTAGAGGGAGAACAAGACATGAGCGCAGCCGACAGCCAGAAGATTGCCATGCGCGGAGCGGGCTACTATTCGGCGAACACGGTGGGGGCCAAGAACGTCATCGACAAGGTCGGCGACCTCGTCGTCAAGGCTGTCGCCAAGATGCCCCGGCCGGCCGACGGCCAGCCATTTGCAATAGCCGATTTCGGCGCGGCCGACGGCGGCACCTCGATGGACATGATGCGGCGGCTGATCGGCGCCATCCGCGAAACGGAGCCGCATCGGGCAATATCGATCACCTACACGGACCTGCCCCACAACGACTTCTCGACCCTGTTCAGGCTGAGCCAGGGGCTTGTTGGCCCAGCCACGGACGTTCCGCTGGCCGGGACGCCCGCTCTCTACATTTTTGGCAGCGGCACCAGCTTCTATCGCCAGATCCTGCCCGACAATTCCCTGTCGTTCGGCTTCTCCGCCACCGCGATGCACTGGATCAGCAAGCGCCCCTGCATGATCGCCGACCATGTCCAGGCGGTTGGCGCGACCGGCGCCGAGCGCGCGCAGTTTCGCGCCCAAGCGCGGAGCGACTGGGAGACGATCCTGCTTGCCAGGGCGCGCGAGCTGCGGTCCGGCGGCAGGCTGGCGCTAGCCAATTTCTGCGTCGACGAGGAAGGGCGCTATCTCGGCCATACGACAGGGGTCGACATGTTCGACGGCTTCGCGCGCCATTGGCGCGACCTTCTCAAGACCGGCCGGATCAACGAGACGGAGTATACCAACGCGACGTTCCAGCAATTCTACAAGACGCCGGACGAGTTTGCGGCACCCTTCCACGATCCCGCCTCCCCGGTGTCGCGAGCCGGATTGGCCTTGGAGACGATGTTCACCATGGTGACGCCCTGCCCCTACGCCGAGGCGTTCCGGGTCCATGGCGACGCCAAGGATTTCGCCAAGGCTTACGTGCCGACGCTGCGCTCCTGGTCCGAAATCGTCTTTGCCAACGCGCTCGATCCGTCGCGTCCCGCGAGCGACCGTTCGGCCATCGTCGACGCGCTTTACACGGCTTACGAAGCCGAGGTGGCCCGAGCGCCCGATGGCCACCGCATGGACTACGTCCACTGCGTGACGGAGATCGTCAAAACGTAGGAAATGCGACGCGGCCTGGCCGCCGAATGGGCGCAGCACGGCATCGTCGTCAACAGCGTCGCGCCAACCTTCATCTGGACCGACGGCACCCGCTCTCGCACCTTCGGCCCGCCGCAATAGCTGGCTTCCATCAAATTGTAGGCTTCCCTGAAACTGAAATTGCAGCACACCGGCCTTAAACAGATGGCTCCTAGAGGAGATTGGCTTGGTGACCACAAGAACTCAGACCGCGCCGGTTCAACCATGGCGGCAGGTCATTTGGCGAGCGTTTCTGGGCACTGCCGCCTGCGTGTGCCTGTCGCTCGGCCTGAACTATCTGCTCTTGTTCAGCGATGTTCTGACGCCGTTCGGCCGCAGCATCGTAACCGCGACGCTTGTGCCCATCATCATCGGCCTGCCGCTCTTCCTCCTGCTTGGCCGAATGCAGATCGAGATCCGTCGCTACCGGCGGGAACTCACGAGATCCGGCTCCTACGACAAGCTGACCGGCTGCCTCAACGGGGTGGTGTTCACGTCGATGGTCGACAGAAGGGCCGCGCGTCCGGCCGGTCCGCGCTCCGGCGCCTTTCTGGTCATCCATCCGGAACATCTGGCGTCAATCAACTTGCGCTTCGGCCTCGGATGGGGCGACGAGGCCTTGCGGCTGGTCGCCTCGGCCATCCGCTCCTCAGTGCGCGAGGACGACCTGATCGGCCGCATCGGAAACTCGATGTTCGGCGTCTTCCTTCCCGGGGCGACGAAGCAGGACGCCAGGGAGGTCGGCGAACGCATCAGACAGGCGGTCGGACAGATTTATTTTGCGCCGAAAGGCGAAAAGGACGTGCTTGCCATTCGCGCCGGCGGCGTCGTCTTCGAGCATGAACTGGCGTTCGAGGACATGTTCCGGTCGGCGGAGGAGATGCTGCTCGAGGCTCAAGACGAGGCCGACCTGGCGTTGTCGCATATCGGCAACTGAGCCGGTGCAAATCGACGGCCAGGCGCAATTCAATGCCATAGGGAACTGGTGCTGCGAGAGAGGATTGAACTCTCGACCTCTCCCTTACCAAGGGAGTGCTCTACCACTGAGCTACCGCAGCCTGCGATGGCGGCGCTTCTGCCATATCGAATCGGCAAGCGCAAGGCCAAGAGAAACCCAAAGCGTCGCATGTGAGGGCCGCGAATGCGGCCAGCTTTTTGGGCTGCGTCCCGGCAAGCCACGGTCTGGCCGCCAACAGCCATGACATGGCGGCCTTAAAATGTTAGCCGTTCCTCAAATCGCCGCCGGCTCGCGCCGGCCAGGAACGGGACAATGAACGACAAGGCAAATCCTCCAAAAACGGCCGGCGGCGGGCGCAAGGACCGGCTTGCCGAGGCGCTGCGCGCCAATCTGCAGAAGCGCAAGGCGCAGACGCGTTCGCGGCGCACCGGCAGTGCCGACGAAAGGCCGGAAGGGTTGCCCACTGCTGGAAAAATGCACAAAGACTGACCAAATCAGCCATACTGGCCGGCCACAGTTGGTTCGGCTCCGGGGAAATCCTATTTCTTGAACCAAGCCGGCCAATGGTCTAAGCCGGCACACTCAACCGATTGAACCGGCCTTTTGGGCCGAGGGGACTGTTTCTCATGGATCGCATCAGAATCGTCGGCGGCAACAAGCTGACCGGCACCATTCCGATCTCGGGCGCCAAGAACGCGGCGTTGCCGCTGATGATCGCCTCGCTGCTTACCGATGACACGCTGACCTTGGAAAACGTGCCGCATCTGGCCGATGTCGAGCAGCTGATCCGTATCCTCGGCAATCACGGCGTCGACTATTCCGTCAACGGCCGCCGCGAAAAGCAACAGGAAGGCTATTCGCGCACCATCAATTTCTCCGCCCGCAACATCGTCGATACCACCGCACCCTACGAACTGGTGTCGAAGATGCGCGCCTCGTTCTGGGTCATCGGGCCGCTGCTTGCCCGCATGGGCGAAGCCAAGGTGTCGCTGCCTGGCGGCTGCGCCATCGGCACGCGCCCGGTCGATTTGTTCCTCGAAGGCCTGCAGGTGCTGGGCGCCGAGCTCGACGTCGACAATGGCTATGTCCTGGCCAAGGCCAGGAACGGCCGCCTGGTCGGCAACCGCTACGCCTTCCCGAAAGTCTCGGTCGGCGCCACCCATGTGCTGATGATGGCGGCCGCGCTCGCCAAGGGCGAGACGGTGCTGGAAAATGCCGCCCGCGAGCCAGAAATCGTCAATCTCGCCGAATGCCTGATCGCCATGGGCGCCAAGATCCACGGCGCCGGCACCGCCACCATCACCATCCAGGGCGTCGAGGCGCTGTCGGGCGCCCGCGTGCGGGTCATTCCGGACCGTATCGAGACCGGCACCTATGCCATGGCCGTGGCCATGACCGGCGGTGACGTCATGCTCGCCGGCGCCCAGCCCGATCTTTTGCAGAGCGCGCTCGACGTGCTCGTCGAGACCGGCGCCGAGATCACGGCGACCAATGAAGGCATCCGCGTCAGGCGCAACGGCGCCGGCATTGCGCCGGTCGACGTGACCACCGCCCCCTTCCCGGCCTTCCCCACCGACCTGCAGGCGCAGTTCATGGGGTTGATGACCATGGCCAAGGGCAAGTCGCGCATCACCGAGACGATTTTCGAAAACCGCTTCATGCATGTGCAGGAGCTCGCCCGTCTCGGCGCCCACATCACGCTTTCGGGCCAGACGGCGATCGTCGACGGTGTCGGCAAGCTCAAGGGCGCGCCGGTGATGGCGACCGATCTGCGCGCCTCGGTGTCGCTGGTCATCGCCGGCCTTGCCGCCGAGGGCGAGACGACGGTCAACCGCGTCTATCACCTCGACCGCGGCTTCGAACGGCTGGAAGAAAAGCTCTCCGGCTGCGGCGCGGTGATCGAGCGCATTTCGGGCTGACGCTAACCGCATTCTTTCCCGGCGGTTGCGCCGAGCGGAAAGACCGCATAACAGAACGTTGAATTGTCAACGTTTAGGTGCGAATTCCGCATGGCAGCCCTAAAACTCATCGCACTCGACGACCAGGATCTGAGCATCGTCTCGGCGCATGTCCAGGACGCCGTGATGAAGGTCTCCGACCTCGAATACCTGCCGGCCGCCAAGCGCTTCCTGATGACCATGAACCGCTTCGTCTGGGAGGCGAAATCGGGCCTGTTTCGCCAGCACAACGAGCGGCGGCAGGCCGTTCTGCATTTCGACCGCGTGCTCGGCGCGAAAACCAGTGGGATTGCCCGCGACAAGCCAGTTGAGGTGCTCTCGCTGCTGGCGATCAGCTTCGTTGCGATCAGCAAGCCGGCCGGCATCGTCGAACTGGTGTTTGCTGGCGGCGGCACCATCATGCTCGACGTCGAATGCATCGAGGCCCGGCTCGCCGATATCGGCGGCTCCTGGGAAGCTTCCTCGCGCCCGGTGCATAGGGGCTAGGGTGCAATGGCGATAACGCTCCGCCTGGAGGACGCCGATTTCGAGCAGCGCTTCGCCGCCTTCCTCACCACCAAGCGCGAGGTGTCGGCCGATGTCGAGGCCGTGGTGCGCGACATCATCGGCCGCGTCCGCGCCGAAGGCGACAAGGCACTGATCGACTACACGCTGAAATTCGACAAGGCTGATCTCGGCCAGCTCGGCATCGCCGTCTCTAGGGACGACATCGGCAAGGCTTATGCCGAAGCCGATCCGGCGACCGTCGAAGCGCTCAAATTCGCGCGCGACCGCATCCGTTCGCACCATGAGCGGCAAAAGCCGAAGGATGACCGCTACACCGACGCCGCCGGTGTCGAGCTCGGCTCGCGCTGGACCGCGGTCGAGGCCGCCGGCCTTTATGTGCCGGGCGGCACTGCGAGCTATCCAAGCTCGGTGCTGATGAACGCCGTGCCGGCCGGGGTCGCCGGCGTCGAGCGCATCGTCATCGTCGTGCCGGCTTCGGGCGGCGTCATCAACCCGCTGGTGCTGGTGGCGGCCGACCTTGCCGGCGTCTCCGAGATCTACCGGGTCGGCGGCGCGCAGGCCGTTGCCGCCCTTGCCTACGGCACCGAGACGATCAAGCCCGTCGCCAAGGTCGTTGGTCCAGGCAACGCCTATGTCGCGGCGGCCAAGCGCCAGGTGTTCGGCACGGTCGGCATCGACATGATCGCCGGTCCCTCGGAGGTGCTGGTCGTGGCCGACGCCGACAACGATCCGGACTGGATCGCCGCCGACCTGCTGGCACAGGCCGAGCATGATGTGTCGGCGCAGTCGATCCTGGTCACCGACAGTGCCGAATTCGGCAAGGCGGTGGAGCAGGCGGTCGAACGCCAGTTGCGGACGCTCCCCCGCGCGGCGACGGCGGCGGCAAGCTGGCGCGACTTCGGCGCGGTGATCCTGGTGCCGACGCTCGAAGCCTCGCTGCCGCTGGTCAACCGGATCGCGGCCGAACATGTCGAGCTCGCCTTCGACGACGCCGAGGCGTTCCTCGCCAGGATGCGCAATGCCGGCGCGGTGTTTATCGGCCGGCACACGCCGGAAGTGATCGGCGACTATGTCGGCGGCTCCAACCATGTGCTGCCGACGGCTCGCTCGGCGCGGTTTTCCTCAGGCTTGTCGGTGCTCGATTTCGTCAAGCGCACATCGATCCTCAAGCTCGGCCCGGAGCAGCTCAGGGCGCTGGGACCGGCCGCGATCGCGCTTGCCAAGGCCGAAGGGCTCGACGCGCATGCGCGCTCCGTGGCGATCCGGCTGAACATGTAGCGATGCCGGGCCACCACCAAACCCGCGACAGGCTGATCGACGTCGAGCTCGACGAGACGATTGGACGTTCGACGCCCGACGTCGAGCATGAGCGGGCGGTGGCGATCTTCGACCTGATCGAGGAAAACTCTTTTCGACCGGTCAATGATGACGGCGCCGGGCCCTACAAGCTCAAGCTGTCGCTGGCCGAGTCACGCCTGGTCTTTGCCGTCAGCCGCGACGACGGCGCCGCCGTGGTCACCCACATCCTGTCGCTGACGCCGCTCAGGCGCATCGTCAAGGATTACTACCTGATCTGCGAAAGCTACTACGAGGCCATCCGCTCCTCGACGCCGAGCCATATCGAGGCGATCGACATGGGCCGGCGCGGCCTGCACAATGAAGGCTCGCAGACGCTGATGGACCGGCTGGCCGGCAAGATCGAGATCGACTTCGACACGGCGCGCCGGCTGTTCACGCTGGTCTGCGTGCTGCATTGGCGGGGCTAGATCAGGATGACGTTTCGTTGAATCGCCATCCTGATCCAACTCTTTCCTGGAGCATGACCTTCTCCGAAAACCGGTTCCCACTTTTCGGGATCATGCTCTGGTGCTGACTGCGTTGCCGCATTCGATCCTGTTTTTGTGCGGCATGAACGCCGTGCGCTCGCCGATCGCCGAGCAATTGGCGCGCCGCATGCTTCCAGCCACCACCTTCGTCGCTTCGGCCGGCGTGCGCGCCGGCGAGCGCGACCCTTTCGTCGATGCGGTGCTGACCGAGGAAGGGCTTTCGCTCGGCGCGCGCCAACCCAGGACGCTCGACGATCTGGAAGACGACTATTTCGACCTGATCGTCACGCTGGCGCCGGAAGCACATCACGCGGCACTTGAGCTGACCCGCTCGCTCGCCGTCGAGGTCGAGTACTGGCCGATGCCCGACCCGACGGACACCGGCGGCACGCGCGAACAGATCATGAGCGCCTATCGCGACGTGCGCGAGCGGCTGAAAGCGCGCATAAGCCGCCGTTTTCTGCTTCCAGAGGCAAAAAACGCGACGGATTAAGCGTGTTCACAAGCGCACGATTATCATATAGGTTCCGCCGAAATTCCGGCCTGGGCGCTCCAGGGCGCCGGAACGTCCATCCAAGCAAAGGTATCGAATGCCGAAGGAAGAAGTCCTCGAGTTTCCAGGTGTGGTCACTGAACTGCTGCCCAATGCGATGTTTCGCGTGAAGCTCGAAAACGAACACGAGATCATCGCCCATACGGCCGGCCGCATGCGCAAGAACCGCATCCGCGTGCTGACCGGCGACAAGGTCCTGGTCGAGATGACGCCCTATGACCTGACCAAGGGCCGCATCACCTACCGTTTCAAGTAACAGTCCGGCGCGAACCGATGAGCATCCTGCAGAAGCTCGTGCTTGCCTCGGGTTCGCCGCGCCGCATTGAACTGTTGCAGCAGGCCGGCATCGAGCCGGACCGCGTGCTGCCGGCCGATGTCGACGAGACGCCGCTGCGCGCCGAGCATCCGCGCTCGCTGGCAAAGCGGCTGGCCAAGGACAAGGCCGACAAGGCGCTGGCCTCGCTGAAAAGCGAGGAGGATTACGCCCCTGCCTTCATCCTCGCCGCCGACACGGTGGTGGCGGTCGGACGCCGCATCCTGCCTAAAGCCGAGACGATCGACGACGCCCGCAACTGCCTCGGCCTGCTTTCCGGCCGCTCACATCGGGTCTATTCCGGCATCTGCCTGATCACGCCGGGCGGCAAGCAGCGTCTGCGGCTGGTCGAGACGAGGGTCCGCTTCAAGCGGCTGCCGCGCGAGGAAATCGACGCCTTTGTCGCGTCGGGCGAATGGCGCGGCAAGGCCGGCGGCTATGCCGTGCAGGGCCTGGCCGGCTCCTTCGTCGTCAAGCTGGTCGGTTCCTACACCAATGTGGTCGGCCTGCCGCTCTATGAAAGCATCGCGCTGCTTTCCGGCGAAGGCTTCAAGGCCCACCAGAACTGGCACGCTTCACGCTCATGAGCCTGGACGACAAAGTGACGCCGCTTCGGCCGAAGCGGCCCTGCCCCGAATGCGGAAAACCTTCCGCGCGCGAGCACTATCCATTCTGCTCGCTGCGCTGCAAGGATATCGACCTCAATCGCTGGCTGAAGGGCGCCTATGTCATCCCTGGCCGCGACGACGAGGAGGAAGAAGAAGACAACCCGAAGCCGGGTCCCGCACCCAAGGATGAGGACTGAGTCGCGGGAGCCGCCGCTTTCCGACGATTTTTCTTTTCCTGTGAAATCAACCGCCAAGCTAAGTGGTTGTTTTCACGCAATTCCGGACCGGAAAACCGCTAAATACTTTTCCGGGAATTGCTCTGGACAGGCAGGATACCCGTGCTATAACCCACGCGCTTTCAAGGGGTGCCTTATGGTGCTCCCACGAAATCCGGCGGGCGGACCCCGTTAGCCGGCGCAGGCCCAGATAGCTCAGTTGGTAGAGCAGCGGACTGAAAATCCGCGTGTCGGTGGTTCGAATCCGCCTCTGGGCACCATCACCTCCATAAGGTGTTGACGCAGCTGAAAAACTAGCAAAATGATATGCTTAGGCCTGCCCGAGTGCCACACACGGGTGTTACACATGGTCCTTGCTATGAGCCGTCCTGTCAAACATCGTAAGACCGGCGTTTACTGGTTTCGAAAGCGCCTACCGGCGGACATAGCCGCGCTGACGGGCCGCAAGGAAGTCAACAAGACGCTTGGAACGAAAGACCCCGTAGAGGCCAAGCGAAAATACGCAGAGGTGCTCGCGGAGTTCGAAGGTGATTGCTCCCGACTTCGGCTCGGTGCCGCGCGTGGCGAACTGAAAGAAAAACCGACTGCAGGAATCGAACCCTTAAAACGACCCATCACAGACCGCGAGGCGCACTCCATTGCCCAGACGGTCCACGATGAATGGCTCAATAGATTCTATGAAAATCCTAGCGAGCAGTTGCACTGGCATACCGACTTCTATGAGGGCATGTGGACGGAATATCCCTTACCTTCGACTGATCCGATTCCGGGAGTGGAAGGGATCTCTGACCCCATTCCGGGAACTATGCCGATCGAAAACATTTTTTGGAAGTCGATGAGGGCCGTCTGCATCAGCAGGGCCAAAGACCTCCTTCTACAGAACGGCTTTTCGAACGATCCTTGGAGCATCACAAAGACAGCGCGGGCGGTGGGGGCTGCTTTCCAACGAGCCAGCTTGACACTGCAAAAGCTTGAACGCGGGGAGTATGAAGCAGAACCGCTGCCAGCCGGACCAATCCACCGCTCTGCAGAATCTCAACCAGCGGACAATCGACCATTCAAAGCGACGACTGCAAAGACGAAATCTGCTTCAGCCACGCTAACGGGGTTGGTGGATGGTTGGTGGAAAGAAAACAAGGCGGCGGGCCGGAAACCGAGCACCTATGAGAGCTATCGGAATGCGTTTGCCTATCTTGTCGATTTCCTCGGCCATGACGAAGCGACGAAAGTCGCGGCCAAGGATGTAATCGGATTCAAAAATCACCGCCTCAGCACGCCGTCGCCCAAGACCGGGAAGATGGTTTCGGCGAAGACCGTTAAGGACAGCAATCTGTCAGCCTTGAAAGTCGTCTTTGATTGGGGAGTTGCAAACGGGCTTATTACCCATAACCCGGCGACAGGCGTCACGCTGAAGGTAGGGAAGACGGCTCGGCTGAGATCGAAGAGCCTTTCAGACCACGAGGCTAAAGCCATCCTATCCGGCGCTATGTCGCATCAGCAAGGACAGGAGAGTCCGAAGACTTATGCTGCCAAGCGCTGGATTCCATGGCTGTGCGCGTTCACAGGAGCCCGAGTCGGCGAACTGGCGCAATTGCGAAAGCAGGATGTATCATTGCGCGGCGACGTCTGGGTCATTCGCATTACCCCTGAGGCCGGAACAGTCAAGACCAATGAAGCTCGCGAGGTGCCCCTTCATCAGCAGGTGATCGACCTTGGATTCCCTGCTTTTGTACGAGAAGCCGCAAGCGGTCACCTCTTTTTGAATGTCGATCCGTCAGAAAATGTTCGGGGGGCTTTGCGCGGCTTGAAAAACCGGCTGGCCGAGTTCGGGCGCACGTTTGTGTCAGATCCGCATGTGGCGCCCAACCACGGCTGGCGTCATCGCTTCAAAACAATTGGTATGGAAGCCGGTATCCCTCCTCGCATCCTGGATGCAATCCAGGGTCAGGCTGCTAGAACGGTTGCCGACACTTATGGGGAAGTGACGCTGAGGACAATGGCCGGCGAGATCGCGAAATTGCCCTGCTATCTATTTGAACCTCAATGACCGGTGACTGGCTTGCCCAGGAGGTCGCACGACGCGGTCCATGTTCGAATACCGCTCTCTCCGCCATTGCCATTGTTAGCGCATTGAATAACTTGAAAATTTCACGGGCACAATCGTAAAAACCCTCATTACACCCCACATTTCGAAGTGGATGAAGCGGCTCGTCCCTGGATGTTGTTGGACAGTTGACCGCGCCAATTCATTATCTGTCGCGGCGCCACGTTTGAGCAGCTCAATTCGGTGGAGCGCTCAAAAAGTTCCCTTTTCGTTCTATTCACTGCTGCGAGCATCGGCTAAGCTACCGCCTCAAGGAAACCGATTCTTCCGAGGCGAATTTCGATGACCGTTCAACCTGTCAGCAAGACTCTGCACGGCGACAAGGTCTTCAGCGAGCCCACGATCACCTGCCCTAGTTGCAAGACGGACATCAAGCTCAACGAGTCTTTGGCGGGGCCGTTAATCGCCGCTACGCGAGAGGAGTATGAGCAGCGCATTGCTCAGACGAATGCAGCGATCGCCCTCAGAGAAGAGGAACTCGAGCGTCAGCGCCATGACGTTGCAGTGGCTAAACAAGGCGTCGAGAGTCTCGTTGCCGAAAAGGTTAGGATCGAGCGAGGTCACATCGCGGCCGACGAGGCTCGCAAGGCCAAACTTTTGCTCTCGGCCGACTTGGAGGAGAGGGACCGGAAGGTGGCCGAGTTGGAGGAAACGCTAAAGGCTCGCAATGACAAGCTCGAACAGGCGCAAAAGCAGCAAGCAGAATTCCTCACGAAGCAGCGCGCGCTGGAGGACGAGCGGAGAGAAATGGCCCTGACAATTGAGCGAAAGGTTCAGGAAGGACTGGAGGCTGTTCGTGCAAAGGCGAGGTCCGATGCCGAAGATGGCCTCAAAATGAAGATCGTCGAAAAAGAGGAACAAATTGCCGGCATGCAGCGCCAGATCGAAGATCTGAAGCGCCGCGCTGAACAGGGCTCTCAACAGTTGCAAGGTGAAGCTCTGGAGTTGGAACTGGAAGCACTGATTAGCAGTCGCTTCCCAGTGGACGTGATCGAGCCCGTGGCGAAAGGCGAGTTCGGTGGTGACGTCCTTCAGCGGGTCGTGGGACCGGCTGGTCAGCAATGCGGGGCCATCCTTTGGGAGTCAAAGCGCACCAAAAACTGGAGTCAGGGCTGGCTCGCCAAGCTGAGGACCGATCAACGGGTGGCGAAGGCTGACATCGCCCTGCTCATTTCTGAAACCCTACCTCCGGGCGTTGAAACATTCGACCTAGTCGACAGCGTATATGTCGCGCATCCCAAGTGCGCAGTCCCCATCGCTGTTATGCTGCGGCAGTCGCTTATCGAATTGTCCAACTCCCGGTTAGTCCAAGTCGGCCAAGCTTCAAAGATGGAATTGGTCTACGGGTATCTGACCGGGCCGCGTTTTCGGCAGCGCATCGAGGCGATAGTCGAGAAGTTTTCCGACATGCAGGACGATCTTGCACGTGAGCGCAAGGCCACGATCCGAATGTGGGCCAAGCGGGAAGCGCAAATTCAAGGTGTTATTGAATCGACGGTCGGCATGTATGGCGACTTGCAAGGAATTGCTGGGAAGGTGATGCAGGAGATCGAAGGCCTCGAAGTGCTGGCTATCACAGGGGCAGTGCCCGAGGTCGATTAGCAGGTCTGATTGGAACGACCGGTATGGGGCCGTTTGCGGACTGTCAGGTATCGGGAGCCGAATTAGACAAGCTGACATAGAACAACATCTGACGACCAACTGGGCTCACGGACGCCTCACTCTCCATACCCGCAAGTGGTGATGCAATCTAGACACGCAGGCCCTTGACTATTGCGACGGTGAGCATTCCTGCAGTAGTCCGGTATCGTGCATGGCTGCCCACCATGTGTGCTAACCGGCCGTCCAGCCGCCATCGATCAATAGACTCGTCCCGGTAATCATCGCGGCGGTGTCGCTGGCTAGGAAAACGACCGCCCCCATGATGTCTTCCAACTCACCGACACGTCCAAGCTTGATCTTGCTTTCAATCCAGGCACGCCGAACGGGATCCGCGAAGGTGCTTTCGGTCAGCGGAGTTTTGATGAAGGTCGGGGCAATTGAATTGACGCGCACGCCATAGCCGCCGAGTTCCATCGCCATCGACTTGGTCAGTCCCTCGACTGCATGTTTGCTAGCGCTGTAGACGGTTCGGTCGAAGCCACCGACGTGGCCCATTTGCGAGGATATGTTGATGATTGCACCCGGTCGGCCAGCCTTGACCATGCCGGCGGCGACTGATTTTGCAACGAAATAGGCTGCACGCAGGTTAACAGACATCACATAGTCGAAATCCTCGGGGGTAGTTTCCAGCATCGAACGGTGACGCGAAACGCCGGCGTTGTTGACGAGGATGTCAAATGGCCCGGCGCGTGTCAGTTCGCGCTCCACCACCTGGACGTCGCCGACATCAATCGGCAGCGTATGGGCGCTTCCAAATGCCGTGCGAGATCTCCGCTGCGCGTAACTCGAGTTCTTCGCGCCCCCTTGCCACAAGCGTCACTTCAGCTCCGGCTTCGGCGAGCGCAACCGCGCTTGCTAGTCCAATGCCCCGGGAAGCGCCGGTGACGATCGCCCGTCGTCCGTCGAGACGAAACGATGGCATCCTCGGCAACGCGCTCATTCAGCAGCTTGCCCGTAACCGACGTCGCGTCGACCGTAGCGACGAACGCGCACGTTAGCCTGCTCGGCATGGCCGACGAAGCCTTCGAGCATGCAGAGTCGCGAACAATATTCCCCAATCTCAGCCGAGGCTTCGTCGGTGAGCACTCGCTGATAGGTGTGCGTCTTGATGAACTTGCCGACCCAGAGGCCGCCAGTAAAGCGCCCGGCATGCCGGGTGGGCAGCGTATGGTTTGTGCCGATAACCTTGTCGCCAAACGCGACGTTGGTTCGCGAGCCGAGGAAGAGAGCACCATAACAGGTCATATTTTCGAAGAACCAGTTGTCTCGGTCCGTCATGACCTGCACGTGCTCCGAGGCAATTGCTTCTGCCGCGACCAGCATCTCCTCATAGTTGTCGCAAAGTATCACCTCGCCGTAGTCTTCCCAACTCTGCGCGGCAATGTCGGCGGTCGGCAAGATTTTCAACAGCCGTTCAATTTCGCTCATTGTGTCGCGGGCAAGTTTCTCGCTGTTGGTAATCAGAATCGATGGCGAGGTCGGCCCATGCTCGGCCTGGCCGAGCAGATCGGTGGCGCAAATTTCTCCATCGACTGTGTCGTCGGCAACGATGAGTGTTTCTGTTGGACCCGCGAAGAGGTCGATGCCAACGCGGCCATAAAGCTGTCGCTTGGCCTCGGCGACGAAAGCGTTGCCGGGACCGACGAGCATATCGACAGGCGCGATCGAAGCCGTGCCGAGTGCCATTGCGCCAACCGCCTGGATGCCCCCGAGCGAATAGATCTCGTCGGCACCCGCCAGATGCATCGCCGCCACGATTGCAGGATGCGGACGCGGACCTTTCGGTGTGCGCACCGGCGGAGCGGTCGCGACGATGCGCTTAACGCCAGCTACCTTGGCGGTCAGAACGCTCATATGCGCCGAGGCCACCATAGGGTACTTGCCGCCAGGCACATAACAACCGACGGAATTGACCGGAATGTTCTTGTGTCCGAGCACCACGCCGGGCCGCGTCTCGACTTCGATGTCGCGCAGGGCCTCGCGCTGCTTCTGTGCAAAATTGCGCACTTGTTCCTGTGCGAAACGGATGTCTTCGAGATCGCGTTTGGCCACGCTCGACAACGCCGTTTGGATTTCGCCGTCGGTCAGTCGAAACGTCTCGGGAGAATGGCCGTCGAACTTCTGCGACATTTCCCGTACGGCCGTGTCCCCGCGCGCGGCAATATCGGCGAGCGCCGCCTCGACCGTCGCGCGAACCTTCGCATCCTCCTCAGCGCGTTCGCCTTCTGGCTTCGCCGTCTTCAAACGTCGGATCATGGCCTTACCTCTGATTTATCTCTAAAAGTGAATGATGAATTGCGGTGTGGCGAGCAGTTGCCCTCCGGCGCGTCATGCGTCAGCGAGTTCCGTAAAGTCCGTCCGCGTTCGTCCCGCGGCTTGCCGCATGAATCCTTGGTCGGATGCGACGATGAAGCAATTAACGCCGAGAGACCGCCATTCGGCCGCCTCCTTTGCATCGCCTACCATGATCACCACGGGCTTCCCGGCTTTGCGACCCGCAGCAATGATACGTTCTGTGACAGATCTAACTCGGGGATCAGCCGGACCACTCGCGTGCATGGCAACGGTGAGATCGCCTCGGCCGATAAACACCCCGTCCAGCCCCTCCACCGATATTATTTCATCGATGATCTCGACCGCTTCGGGGTCCTCGATCATGGCGATGACGGAGACTGAAGCGTCGGCCGTTTCAACATGTTCCCAGATATTGAGCTGACCGTAGCCCCCGCTCGCGGCGAGTTGGAGAAGCCACGTTTGCCGCTGTAACGACAAGCAGCGACCACGTCGCGGGCCTTTTCAACGCTCGAGACGTGAGGCACGAGGACACCTGCCGCGCCGTCGTCAAGAGCTGCCAACAGATTAGCCGGCGTCGCTTCGGCGACGCGGACAATGGCTGCGGTATTGGCTGCGCGCGCGGCTAGGAGCAGATTGTCGACCGTGACACGATCGAATGGTGCGTGCTCTTCGTCGATCACCACGAAATCAAATCCCAGCCCGCCTAGTATTTCTATCCCGTGCGTCGTGGGAGTTTTTATGAAAGTGCCCAAGAGCAACTCCCTCGATGTGAACCGTTTCCGGAACGAGATTTGTGCTTCATTCATGAAGGGTCACGCTCCCGGATCGGAGGCCGCAGCCGCAAAGCCCTGCTCTGCCTCAGGGCAGCGGATAGTCACTGGCGTTCAGCACCCACCCCGGCTTTTGCGAGAAATCGATCCTGGGTGGCGAAAAGACGTCGACAAGCTGGTTCACGCCCGAATCCACCGCCCGCGTCGTATGAATGGCCGGCGGAGGAATAACGGCGACGGACGGAGTGCCACAGAACTCGCCCTCATCCGGACGCCACATCTTCATGTTTGGCGTCCACGGCCATCGCATGTGATGAATGAATGCCCCCTGCAGGGCCAGCGAGTACTGTTCAAAGTCGTCGTGGTGATGCGGCGACAGTTTGGTTATGTCGCGTGGGCCGTCGATGGGCGCCAAATAGTTGACCATGAATGTCGTGCAACGCCAGATCCTACCAAAGCGACCCGGCTCGTCAGCCACATCGAGACTGTAGCTCCGCACTTTGAAGCCGTCGGCAGGAGTTGGCCAAGGCTGGAACGGCGGTATGTTCGGGTCAGCTTCAAGATAACTTCTGGCATTGACGCAAAGCTCGGCCAGATCCAGCGAGAGGGTTGTGAAAAAGCGCACCACGCGTCCACCAGAGACGATCGTGAGACTGCTATCACCTGGAGGAACGAACGTGACTGTGCCGCCTGATAGGCTGTGGCTTCGGCCACCCACTACCAGTTCCGCCACCACGTTGGGATCGGGCAACAGCAAGACCCACTCGTCAACTTGTCCCTTTCTTTCGAATTGCGCGCCTGCTTTCGTCTCGGAATATGCGTTGACGGCGTTCTGCCCTCGCACAAGCCAAGTCCTGACGAGCGCGTCGCTCAACTGCGGTGGCCCCTCGTAGAAACGGGCGTATTCGGACGGATGATACGTCGCGAATTCAACGCTCTTCGCATTCGCGGGAGCGAGGCTCGCGCGTGGATCTGATTTGTCGTACATATCGAGTCCCTTCGGTACTGCGAGTGCTGACTGGTGCGGTAGCGTCTAGATCCCGTCGATTTCGACGATGTAGAGTCCGCCATTAAAGTCGGTCATGTAGCCGACCCCGTTCTTCTCAACGTAGATATCCGCCGTATGCAGTTGCAGAACGATATCCGGGCGGAAGTCGACAAGGCTGCGGGGTGCCGGGGGCACAAACCAGCCGACCTCTTCAGGACAGAAAGGGTTTTCGATGTCGAAAACTCGCAGGCCGGCGTTCTGATAGGTCGCGAAAATGAAACGCGAACTCTGATATCCTTCGGGACGGTTCTCCCAGAGGTTGTGAGGCCCAAAGTGGCCGGGTTTCTTGAAATAGTCCTGGTCGGCTGGAACCGGCATCGTCGAGATGCTGACCGGGTTCTCCTTTGATCGGATGTCAAAGACCCAGGTGTATTTCAGCGGCTCTACGTCGATATTGCGCACTGCCTCATCAGCGACGATTACGAGATTACGATCGTGCAGCGGCAGCGCGCTGTGGGTGCCGCCCGCAAAGGGCGGACACCAGTTGCGATGCGAGATCAGCTTGGGTTTTGTCTTGTCGGCAACGTCCAACAGGGTCAGTCCGCCGTCGCGCCAGCAGCCATATGCGACATCATCGGCGATCACCGCATGATGCAGGGCAACCCTCCCATGGAAATTCGCGGTTTCCCCGCCTTCCGCCCACATTCCCGGCAGCCACCACCGACCCACTTCGACAGGTTTGGTCGGGTCGGCCATGTCTATGACAATGAAGACGTGGTCGGTATAGCCGTCAAGAAAGGCTGAGGCATAAGCCCAACGCTCCCCAACCCACCACACTCTGTGGAGCCCTAGACCCTCGACCTCCATGAAACCGATAGCCTTGGGATTGGCGCGGTCCGAGATGTCGTAGACCCGCAGCCCGGCGGTATAATCGACGCCTCGTTTGCCGAATTTCGAACTGTGAATACCGGGGATCGAGCCGCCATAATAACTTTCCTCGTTGTCGAACGCCTTGTAGAAATTGAATTCCTCGACGACGAGCATGAGATCGCCGTGGGTCTGACAATGAATTGACCAGGAATTCGGATGGACGGGGAGAAAGTTGACGGGCTTCGGATCACGAGGGTTCCGGACATCGATCACCGTCAAGCCGGCTGAAAAGTTGTTGCAGACATAGGCATAGCCATTAGAGACCATGACCTGAACACCGTCCGGCCTTCCCCTTGATCGGAATGGCCGAGATATTTCACATTGCGCGAACTTTCAGCCACCAGCGGTGTAGTCATCGACGTTCTCCAATTCAAAGTGCAGACGGCAAATTCGGCTAGTGCAGGTTGACGATACTGGCTTCACCAACGCCACTGATCATCGACCACATGTTGCGGGCACCGTACCAACCCATGTTCTTCAAGCCTGGCAGCGTCCAGGCTGCCGAGTGCGGTGTGACGACAACGTTCTTCATCTGGAAAAGCGGGTCTGATCGCGATGGTGGCTCGGTTTCAAACACGTCGAGACCAGCGCCGGCGATCCTCTTTTCCCGAAGCGCTGTGCGCAGCGCCGGGTAGTCTACAAGCCAAGCACGCCCCGTATTGATCAGGATCGCATTCGACTTCATTTTCGACAGCGCTGACGCATCGATCAATTTATGATTTTCGGGCGTTGGAACGGCATGCAATGTCACGACATCAGATTCCGCTAGCAGCCGCTCCAGAGAGCAGAGCTCAACCCCCGTCGGCGCTTCCTTTAGGAACGGATCGAAACCAAGGATCTTGACGTCCCAACCCGCGAGGCGTTTCGCAACACCCGCACCGATGCGGCCAAGACCGACAATACCGATCGTCGAGCCTTCGACGATGGTTCCGAAGATGTCACCCCGCCAGCCACCTTCAGCCATGAAGCTGGGCGTCCATTCGGTCAGTCGTTTGTTCAGAGCCATCATCAACGCAATGGCATGCTCGCTGACGGGTACGGCTTGCGTATCAACGGGCGTATTGGTGACAAGAATGCCCTTCTCGGTCGCGGCCGGGATATCGATGCTATCGAACCCCACGCCGAACTTGGAAATGTACTTGAGCTGAGGTAGCGCGTCCAAAACTCGACGCGTGAAATGAGCCCCGCTCGCACCCATGACCCCATCAAAGCCTTGGGCGGCCGAGATGATCTCATCCTCGCTGTAACGATTGAATCCCGTCTCCCACATCGGTCGCCCTAGCATGACGTCGACGCCCTGCTGCCGAAGCCAATCGGTGGACTCATCCGTTGGATCGATACGCTCGAAAGCAAATACTCTTGGCATCTAGATGCTCAACTCTTGAGTGACGATTACTATTTCTGATTATTGTCTATTTTGGCCGGCGACGCTAAGCGTCGCCAGCCAGAGAAAAGGGTTAGTTTACGCCCCAGATCTTCTTATACTGATCGCGATAGCCATTCCCCGGATCGAAACTGTTCTTGTCTCCGCCGTCGGCGTTGATGTTGTCCTTGGTAACAAGGTGGACCTTGGTGATGTATCCGCTAGGCTTCTCGCCATGGAAGGCCCGGTTGAGCTCGTCGATCGCCTGCCATCCATGCATGTTAAGCGGCTCCGGCACCGTGCCGATCTGGTATTCGCCCTTTCGGATGCGTTCATATGCCGACACACTTCCGTCCCCTGCGGAAATCAGGAAAGGCTTGGCGTCCGCGGCAATGCCATTGGAGCGCAACGTCGGCACGGAGAAGTCGAAATACAGATCATTGAAGGCGAGCACGTAGCCAAGGTTGTCGCCATAACGCTGCAGCAGCGCTCCCATAAGGGATGGCATGCGTTGCGAGATTTCCGTATAGGGCGCGTTCTCCTGAGAAAGCACCTTGCACGTGTCGCACGCGGTGATGCCGTCCGACTCACCCTTGGTCTTGGTGACGACGATCGGGTATTGCCCGTCGGTGAGGAGAACCGCCTGCGCCGTGCCGTTGCTGTGGGCAACGGCATACTTGCCGGCAGTATTTGCAATCGCGTATGGATCGGTGGAAATGTTCCAGAAGAGGTCCGGCGCTCCGGCAACGGGACCGGGTGCGGCAGCCGAGTGCCAACTCACAATCTTGATTCCTGCCGCACCAGCCCGCTTGATCAGATCCGTAAACCGCTCCACGGGGAAACTCCCCAGGATGATGCCGTCAGGCTTTAGGGCGATAGCCTGTTCAAGCGCCGCCGACTGGCCTGTCGCCGTATTCTGGCCATCCAGCAATTGGAATTTCCAGCCAAGCGCGCCCGTCGCCTCCTTGGCTCCCGCAGCCGTGCCCGCGCTGCCGGCGTTCGTTTGCGTATCCGCAAGGTAGATGACAAATTTGCCCTTGTCGGCCTTTGGCCCCGTCGTTGGACCATCCCATTGTGTCACGGGCGCCGTCGCCGCCGCCGCTTCAGCTTTGATCTGGTCAAGGCTTTCGGCAGCGGCGGGCAGGGCCAGAGCACCAGTTGCAAGCAACAGGCCAAATGCTCCGGCGCTAGACAGAAAGGTGGATTTCAGGGTTGTCTTCATAACGTTCCTCCCAGTTGATTTGCACGACTTGTTACGCAGGCGCCGTGCGATCCTGAACTGTGTATTGTCAGCCGCGGCGGCCTTCGCGGCGGCGGCGTGCGGCATATCCCGCGAGCCCGACCGAAAGAATAAGGCTGGTGCCCTGGAAGATTGGCTCTACGTAGAATCCGCCACCGAGCTGTTGCAGTCCGGAAATTCCAATTGCCAGGACGAGCACCGCAACGATCGTTCCGAACGCGTTGACACGGCCGGGGCGAATTGTCGTTGATCCGAGCAGCGCTCCCACAAACGCTGGCAGTAGAAACTCGGGACCGACAGCGCTTTGGCCGACCCGCAAACGCGCCGCCAATACAACACCAGCAAAGGCGGCAATTGCCCCGCTAAGCACGAAAACGGTGATTACCAGGCGACGTGCCGAAATACCCGTCAACTCGGCCGCCTTCCGGTTGCCCCCCACAGCGTAGATTTGTCGGCCGACAGGCAGGAATTCAAAGCCAACCCAGAGAACGACAGCGAGGATCGCAGCAAAGATGGCCGGCAGCGGTATGTTCAAGAAAGTCGCGTCATTGATGTCGGTGAAGTAGGTCGACAGTTCACCAACCACCTGGGCGCCATTGGTATACCAGGCGCCGAGTCCGTAAAGGATTGTGCCGACACCCAAGGTCGCGATGAAAGAGTCAATCTTCGCATATTCCACCAGTAGGCCATTGATCAGGCCTATCGTCGCTCCGACAAGAATCGCAATTATTACAACTACATACCAAGGGATTGGGGTTGTGGTCAGAAGCCCCATTACGACAATGTGGGAGAGCCCAAGATTGTAAGCGATCGAGAGATCGTAGTTGTTGGAGGCGATGACAATCATCTCGGCCAGGCTGAGAAACGAGACGATGACGCTTGCCGCTATAATTGCACGAAAAGTCTGCTTGGTAAGAAACGTGTCAGGCAACAGGAATGCGTATGCAATTATAAATAGTATAGCGAGCAGAAGAAGCCCATGGTTCGATACAATGTGAAGCAGAGATTGACCAAACGTACGCTTCTCAGTCACGAATCTGATCGGGATTTCCCGACCTCCGGTCGCCATTTCATTCAGATTTTGAGGCGACAAGTTGCTGTCCGCCATGTCCGTTTCCTCACTTTTCTTGTTGATTTGGGTCTCAGACCGCATTCGTTCGATCATGGGACGCGAGCTCGGACGTCGGCTTGAGAGACAGCCGCCGAAGTTGCGCCACTGATTTCACTGATAAGCGCCTCAACCGAAAGTTCGTCGCGGATTAGCTCCGCAACGATCTTGCCTGCGCTAAACGCAAGGACACGGTCACAGATCTGCGCCAATTCATCCAAATCCGACGAGATGACGATAGAGGCCGTACCTTTGGCCGCTCCATCAGCGAGAATCTTGTAGATTTCCGCCTTTGCGCCAACGTCGACTCCCATTGTGGGATCTTCGAGCACCAGGACACGGTAATCCCGTCCGGCTAGCCTGGCCAAAACGACTTTTTGTTGGTTGCCTCCACTGAGGGTGGTTACGTCCCGCTCTGGATCTTTTGGACGCACGTCGAGCCGCCTGAGGATTATCTCGGCGTCCCGGCTTTCGCGTGCAGGCGTGGCGAGGGAGAAACTGCCGCGGCCAAAATTGGACGGATTGAGAAAAAGATTCTCCCTGACGTTCATCGTGGGAGCGAGCCCTTCCTCCGCTCGCTTGCTGGAGGCAAAACCAATACCGGCTCCGATGGCATCCTGGGGTTTCAGCAGACGTCTCGTCGAACCGGCGACACGAATTTCTCCAGAAGACGCCGGATCGATTCCGCTGATGGCACGTCCCACAGCCTCATGCCCTTGGCCTCTAAGTCCGGCCAATCCCAGGATTTCTCCGGGTGCGACATCGAACGAAACGGGACCGATATGATCAATGCAGAGGTTTGCGACTTCGAGCACCGCAGCAACGCTCTTTCGAGAACCCGCGCTTTGGCGCCGCAAGGGCGTCTTGCCACAGATGTCTTTGACAAGTTGCTCGGGCGATACGCTCATGGGGCGATACGTGGCAACAACTTGACCATCGCGGAGAACGGTTGCGGCATCCGCAAGCCGAAATACCTCGTCGAGACGATGGCTCACGTAAATAACGCCGACGCCCCGCGCCCGAAGCGTCCGCACCGCAGCGAACAGCCGCTCCACATCCGCCTCGGGAAGGCTGGCCGTCGGCTCGTCGAGAACAAGAATGTCGATGTCTTGGGTCAGCGCCCTAGCAATGGCAACGATCGATTTTTCTGCCTGGCTCAGTTCGCCGATGAGCTTGTTGAGAGGCAGCGGCGCGCCAAGCTTGCGCAGTGCGGCATCAGCCATGACATCGACTGCACGCCAGTCAATCAATCTGCGACGCCTCGGATAGCCGTAGGCCATCGCCATGTTTTCACCAACGCTCATCGTTTCGATGAGGCCAAGGTCTTGATGTACGAAAGAGAGGCGCGTTCCGAGCATCTCTTCAGTCAGTGGAGTCCCACGCAACGTGATCTCACCGACATCCGGCTTATGAACGCGTGCAAGGATCTTGATTAGTGTGGATTTGCCGGCACCATTGGCGCCAAGCAGAGCATGGATCTCACCCGCCCTCACGTTGAAGTCGACCCCCTGAGAGCAAGGGTTCCTCCGAAGCGCTTGACGAGGCCGGTGCAGCTCAGCACCGGGGCCGCTCCTGCCATTCCAACAAGATCAATGTCGGTCATGGCTCGCGCACTTTCGTGAGATATGGCTTGAGTGCGCCCATCTGGACGTCAGGACCTTCTTCAGGCGGAAGGGGATGAAGGCGCGCCGCAGCTGCTGCCCGATCAACGTCGCCCGACGCGATTGCATCGACGATGTCTCGATGCATCTTTAGGATTCTCTGGGGGCGGTCACTAACGGTAGCCGATGCTACGACGTCGAGCTCCTGCTCGATATAGTCGAGCAGGGACATATAAATTCCGGAAAGTATCTTGTTCGCGCCCATCCGGGAGATACATCGATGCAACTCCCAATTCCACTTCAGCGTGACGGTTAGATCGTCGACCGTCTCAGCCATCTTGTCGTAAAGCCGATACATCTCCTTCACGTCTTCGGGACGGGAAAGGGCCGTCTTGGCTGCCTCGACAGCTGTTAGAACCTCCAGTTGGTCACGCACGGCGAGGCAGTCTTGTACGGACTCGGAGTTCTTGCGAAAGCCAAGGAAAATATTGCTCAGCCGGAGAAAAATTGATGGCTGAGCGACGAAAACGCCGCCCTGCGGCCCGCGGCGCAGTTCGACCAGACCGCGCGTTTCGAGCACTCGCACTGCCTCATTCATTGTTCCATGGGCAACCTGGAAGGTTTGACGTAACTCCTCCTTGGAGCCGAGCCGTTCATTGCCTTCTCCACGGCGCTCGCGGATGAGCGCCTCGATTCGGCGCACGAGTTCCTCGGCCAGGCTTCCTTCTGCTCGGTTTAGTGGCCCGATGCCCTCCAGCACTGTGATCCTCCGGTATTGCTTTTTTTAATTGATATAATGAATATGCTGAATTGGTCAAGCGATGTTTCCGGGCCTCTAGCTGAGGCTCTACAAAAGGAGGATTTTTGAATGCAGAATTGGCTGATTACGGGATGCTCGACAGGCATCGGCCGGGCATTGGCACTAGCTGTGCTGGAGGGCGGGTGGAACGCAACGCTAACGGCCCGAAATCCAGACGAACTTGAGTATTTCACGACCAATTTCGGGACGGATCGATGTCTGATTCAAAAGCTGGATGTGACTGACGCTAAGGCTATCGACGCGGTCGTGCATCGTTCCGAACGGAAGTTCGGATCAATTGATGTTCTGGTCAACAACGCGGGATTTGGTCTGCGCGCGGCGGTCGAGGAAGGTGACGACAAGGAATTGCGCGACCTGTTCGACACCAACTTCTTCGGTCTTGTCCGCTTGACGAAGGCGGTGCTCCCGGGAATGCGTGCGCGTAAACATGGCTATATCGTAAACATGTCTTCCGCAGCCGGTCGCCTCGCTCAGGCGGGCAACGCTCTATATTCGGCTAGCAAATTTGCGGTTGAGGGAATGTCTGACGGCCTGCGAAAGGAGCTTCAACCACTAGGCATCCGCGTTCTCCTGGTTGAGCCTGGGCCCTTTAGGACAGATTTTGCCGGAAGGTCGTTGCGTCAGGCCAGCCGTCAGATTGAAGACTACGCCGCCACCGCCGGCCTTCTTCGAAAGGAAAATAGCGGAATCCATGGAAATCAGCCGGGTGATCCTGCGCGAGCGGCACAGTGCATCATTCGAACAATGCAGCACCACACCCCTCCATTCCGGTTGGTTCTCGGGCGCGTAGCGAGCGAAAGGGTAGAGGCTGAGCTTAACGCTCAGTTCCAAGAACTGACAGACTGGAAGCAAACAGCGGCCGAAGCTGACTTTCCATAAGGGTCAAGCGGCTCATCGATTCTGATCAGCGCAACCCGCACGCGATACTCTAGTGATTCGATGGAACTATCGCACCATTCTTCGCCTAGCAAGCAGGCTGTGGAAAAAGGATCGGAGATACCCGTTTTGAATCTGGTTTGTGCTCGGCCTGATTCTGATACGTTCCGTGAACAAAGCAGTTTTTCAACAGCCTGCTAGATCTCTTGGAGCAGGACAGCACGGTCGTGATCCCCGACAAGCTACACGCCACCGCACATAATTCCTTCCGCTTCAACGGCAGCTACCGGGATCGCCTTAAGCCGAGCTAAACGGCGGAGATTGTGAAGGGTTTCGGGTGCCGTCAGGCGTACGAAAGCCTCCCATGCAGGAACCCGCGGGCCGCATGCTGTGCGCTATGGGGATTTGTGTGGCGGGTGTGCCAGCGTCTGTCGCGAACGCTCACATTTCGTGCTGCGAGCGTGTCGAGGAAGTAACGTCCGGCTTGGTCGGGGAGCTTGTTACGGTGATTCTGACTGGGTTCGCGTGCCTGATGACCGGCGCAACAGCAAAGCGCACATGCGTTTCCGTTGACCTGCGCCGGCGTAGCGCGGTCGTGGGGGCAAGCGGGCCATGCCGGGTCATGGAGAGTTCTCCCGGCTCGCTGCGGTCGCGTTGGGCGGTCCGCGCGGCTGCCTCCACCGTTCGAACACCTCGATGACGACCATGCGTCCGCCGCAGCACGGGCATGACGGGCGGAAGTCTTCCGGCGCGTGCGGGGTGTCGTCATCGGGAGGTGTGGCAACGCTCAGCAGTTCGCGGGCGAGCGCGAGGCTGGCCTTGCGGGAGCCGCCGGCAAGCAGGCCGTAATGCCGGATGCGATGGAAGCCGTGCGGGAGGACATGGAACAGGAAGCGGCGGACGAACTCATCAATCGCGAGCACCATGACCTGCTGGCGGTTGGCGCCGTCACGGCGGTAATCCTTGTAGCGGAAGGTGACGCCGCTCTTGTCGAAGGCGATCAGCCGGCTGTTCGAGATCGCGACCCGGTGGGTGTAGCGCGACAGGTAGGCGAGCACCGCCTCCGGTCCCGCGAACGGCGCCTTGGCATAGACCACCCAGCGCTTCTTCCGGACCGGCGACAGGTGCCGCAGGAATGCCTGGCGGTCGCCCAGGTGCGCCATCGATCCGAAGAAGCTGAGCCGTCCGGCCTCGTGCAGCGTAACCAGCCGGGTGAGGAAGAGCCGGCGGAACAGTTTGCCGAGCACGCGCACTGGAAGGAGAAAAGCCGGACGCGACGATATCCACCGGCTTCCGTCCGGCGCGATGCCGCCGCCTGGTACGATCATGTGGACATGCGGATGCTGCGTCATTGCCGAGCCCCAGGTGTGGAGGACGGCGGTGATGCCGATGCGCGCGCCGAGGTGCTTGGGATCCGCCGCGATCGTCAGCATCGTCTCCGATGCCGCCTTGAACAACAGATCGTACACCTGCGCCTTGTTGTGGAACGCGATGTCGGCGACCTCGGCCGGCAGCGTGAACACGACGTGGAAGTATCCCACCGGCAGCAGGTCGGCTTCGCGCTCGGCGAGCCATGTACGCGCGGCCGCGCCCTGGCACCTGGGACAATGCCGGTTGCGGCAGGAATTGTAGGCGATGCGCCACTCGCCGCAGTCCTCGCAGGCTTCGACATGCCCGCCGAGGGCCGCGGTACGACATTGCTCGATCGCCGACATGACCTTGAGTTGCTGCAGACTCAGATGACCTGCATAGGCGGCCCGATAGGCGGGCCCGGCGGCACGGAAGATGTCGGCGACCTCGATCGAGGCGCGCACGGATCAGCCGGGCGGCGACTTGCCTTCCATCAGCGCCATCAGCCGGTCGAGCGGCCCGGCGACCGCGTGGATCGTCCGGGTCGAGACCTTGGTGTAAAGCGCGGTCGTATCGAGCTTGCTGTGGCCTAGCAGCACTTGGATGACGCGGATGTCGACATCCTGCTCGAGCAGATGGGTGGCAAAGCTGTGCCGCAGCGTATGCGGGCTGATGCGCTTGCGGATGCCTGCGACTTCAGCAGCCTCCTGGACGGCGCGGTGCAGTTGCCGCGACGAGATCGGATCGGTGCAACTGCGCCCCGGGAACAGCCAGCCATGCGGAAGCATCACCCCGCGCCGCTTGCCTTCGCGCCACCACAGCCGCAGCAGTTCCAGAAGTTGCGGCGAGAGCATGGCGTTGCGGTCCTTGCGTCCCTTGCCCTGTTCGACGCGGATCAGCATGCGTGTGGAGTCGATATCATCGACCTTCAGGTGCGCGACCTCCGATACGCGCAGGCCCGCGCCATAGGCAACACCGAGCGCGGCCTTGTACTTGATACCAGGTGCTGCTTCGAGCAGCCGCGCCGCTTCCTCCACGCTCAGCACGTCTGGCAGCTTGCGTGGATAGCGCATGATCACCAGCACACGGGCCAGATCCCGCCGCTTCAGCGTCATCAGGAACAGGAACCGCAACGCTGAGACCGCGCCGTTGATGGTCGCAGGCCCGACGCCGTTCTCATGCTGATACAGCTGGAAGCGACGGATGTCCTCGGGCGTCGCAGTATCGGGAGCGCGCCCAAGGAATGCGGTAAAGCGCCGGACGTGACGCACGTAATCCTGCTGTGTATGCGGTCCCAGACCTCGCATCAGCATGTCTTGCTGCATGCGCTGACGAAGCGGTGATATCGGTGCATTGGTCGGCAGGGTAGCCATGGCGAGTTCCTCTCGTTGAAGGGAACTCCATGGTCTGGTCGGGCCGTTAGGCACTCAAAGCCGAAGATTACCATACCGCATTGCCAACCGCGCCTTCCCGCGAAGCGGGTTCGTGCATGGGGCGCAAAGCCGCCGTTGCCTTACGCCGTGCACAAAGGCCCAAATGTAACTTCGAGGTTTAGGCCTGACGCTGATCTGTCACAAATGGTCGGCGACGACCCGGATGTTACGCAGTGCGGTGCTGGCTGGGTTACGTCACGCGGGGGTATACCCTGACGAGGTTTGAAAGTTGGCCTTGCGACTCCTTGGGCCGATAGCTGCCTGGGGAGCCTACAGTGCCGGCTACGCGTCTGCTATGCTTTCGGCTCGACCGCTCTCGCCAAGCACAGTAGAGCCTCCGTGCATATACAAGGCGCGACTGGGCTTTGCACGCCACCATGCTTAGCTGAGGTTTCGTTATCCAGATTTATGAAGCCGCGGATCGCGACATCCCTGAACATCGCCGTCGACGGGATCGAGCGGTCCTCCAACGGCCCGGCTAGGCCTTCGGAACGTGGTGACCAGAGGTTTGCGTGGAGCTTCATGGGAAGGTGCGGTATCGGCGTCGGATCCCAACTGCCCCGCTCGTGCATGAGCGCACCGTCCACGAACCATAAGATGCGGTCCGGACACCATTCGATCGAATAGGTATGGAAATCGAGACTTGCATCAAAGCCGAGGTCGACGCGGCATGGTGAGCCGCGGTAGCCGAAGTCGAGGGCCGTACCGTCATCACCTGGATTGAAGTAGACGTTGACCAGCATGTTACGCGGGTCGTCACCTGTAATCTCGATGTCGATCTCCTGTCGAGGCGAGTCCCGGTGCAGAAAGAAGCCTGTGACGAGGCCGCCCCCCGAGCCGCCTTGATGTTCACCTCGACGCGCCCGTGTAGAAGCGCATTATCGGCAACAAAGGCGCCGGACCGGTAGAGCCGGTCCCCGGATTCGACTCCGTCGATAGTCACCGCCGCACCGTTCGGGCCGTGGACAATGCCCTCCCTGGAGAACGCGACCCTATTGCCGGGGAACGTTCCGACGCGAGCGCGGAAGTGAGGCGTCGGCTTCGTAAGCGTTTCCTGCATAAGGGTGACCAACTGGGGCATCGGGGCTCCGTCACGCCGTGGTCGAGCGGGACAGCCGGGCGTTCGTGCGATCGCCCAAGCGGTGTCATCCATCTCGTCGCTCTGCCATAAAACGTCTGCCGTCGACCCGGACGCTCGGGCGTCATCGCGAAACATCCTCCACGCCCGAGGCGGCCCCGCTGGAAAGGCTTGTATTGGCGGCTCTACGGGAAGCAGCGAGCTGAGAGGCAACCACCAAGTGTCGCCAGGACCATCGTTCGGAAGGAAAGATGTTCTGGAGGGCGGCAAGCGGCTGACGTGCTCTGCGCGTTCTAGTCGGGAGTTCGGCTCAAGGACGAACCTTGTGCGCTTGCACCTCGAAGCGACCGCGAACGCGTGCTCCGTCAGCCGCGGGTTAACGAGTGCATCATACCTATCAAACTGACGATCAAGCTCTTCGATCGACAGTTCGTCCGAATTGTGGTCGAACGTGCGCACGCGCAGGCCGATCATCGACAGG
Source organism: Mesorhizobium sp. ORM8.1 (assembly GCF_053005525.2). Lineage (NCBI taxonomy): Bacteria > Pseudomonadati > Pseudomonadota > Alphaproteobacteria > Hyphomicrobiales > Phyllobacteriaceae > Mesorhizobium > Mesorhizobium sp. ORM8.1. The sequence continues at coordinate 2,856,163 of NZ_CM132600.1, forward strand.
GCCATGGCGAGCGGCTCACGTTCACTCTTGGCGGTCCACGCCAGCACACGCGCCGGTCGAGCGCGCGACGGCGCGCGGACAGCATCCGCGTCGACCACACCGGCCTGTGCGAGGAAAGGTAGCACCGAATAAGAGTTGTCCGAAACTGCGTCCGCTCGCTGCAAGATCGCCGGCGTGCGCATCGCCAGAGGCCGGAGCTGATCGAAACGGCGGTTGATCCACATGTCTACGGGGCCGACGACGGGCATCGCTCGGAGGAGCGTGTCTGCCCCTTCCCGTGACAAGACATATCCCGAGAGGAACCACAGGCCGCGCACCGGACGAAAAAGCCCGTCACAAACCTCGATACGTTCGCACGTGCCGCCCGCATCCTCGTAAGACAAGTACAGCATTCGGGGACCTGCCAATCCGCAGCGCTCATTTGCTGCGCGCCATCCGTGATCTATCGCGGCTGCCGCGCCCCGGCGGAACCACACGTCGTCCTCAAGGACTAGAACGTGTTCGATTACGCCCGAGGCGATCGTCTTCCAGGCCTCCACGTGCGATCTTGCGACAGCGATCTCCTGACGTGTCATACGCACCACCTGATCCGCCCCAAAACACTCCTCCAGCCGGGCGTCCGGCTGCACGTGAAGCTGGTCACCCAGCCGGAACATGGGGTCGACATCGGCAGATGCCGCCACGGCCCGGCCATCCCTCGCATCAACCGCCGGCACTCTCGTCGTGATGGATGTCAGCGGGGCGCCGTCGCGGGTCCGGAAACGCGCCAGTTCGCGCATAGTCCGTCTGAGCCTGCGAGGCTGCCTATCGAGATTCAGAACTAGGATAGCGCCAATCTGACTTCCTCCCGAACCGAATGCCGAGATCCGTCCGCCCGGTATGGCGGCAATCGCGCCGCGGCACAGGCGAAATGCAAGACGCCGGAGGCCCTTAGTTGTGTCACGGAGGTTCACGGTCCACGCTCCGAATTTGAAGACTTTAGCATCCGTAGACGTTGCGCCAGTTGCGCCGGTCATTACGGTAGGAAAGCTCCCAACGCATCTCGGCGATTCCGTCCCAGTCTCGAATGAGCTCAAAGTCGAAGCGGCGATCCGCAATTTGCAACAAGTGCGCGTGCGCGGCGAGAGCGGCAGTTAGATTGCCAGGTCCTGTAGTCGCCTGGATTTCGAGAAAACCGTCACTGCCGAGGAGCCTGTCGGTCGCGCGTTTGAGCGCTAACCGCAGTATGGGATGCCCGGCCGGCGCGGCAATGGGGTCGTTATTGACGTAAAACACACGGTTGCCGGCGGGAAGATCGGTGCGCCATATATCCGCTGAAGGCATCATGCCGCCCGCAGCGATATCGTAGCAGAGCGGCTGCACCTTCATTCGGTCATTTCGGAAGATCACCTTCCAGTCGTCTCCGAGTAGCACGTCGTCGGCATCCACGTACCACCCGCCCTCTGCCAGCAGAACACACATTCGCAGATAGTCGCAGCGCATCGCCGGGTGTTCGCACCGGGCGAAGGCGGCACGCTCCCGTTGTCCATAGAAGGTCTCGATGTAGGAAGTTGCCGTGACATCGTTGAACAACCGTAGGACGAACCCTTCGTCCATCAGCCTATCCCAACTCGCCATGCAGGCTCGGACATCGTCCGGCAACTCAAGTTCATTGTGCCAAAACCTCACCAGTGTTCTCGGAATCGAAGGCGGCCGGCTGTTAGCACAATCCATCAATCCATCGTCGCGAAGTTGGAGCAGAGTGAGTTCGCGGATGTAGGCTGATCTCAGCGCCTCATCTTCCTCGAACCCGGCTTGGAAAGGTCGCATATGCTGAAGATCCACTAAGCTTCGCCTAATCCGATGGACGACGTTGTCGTCAGCGCGCCCTGGCCGCATGCGACGAGACGGCTGGCGAGCCATCGGCTTGGCCCAGGTACAACTGGTACCGCGGCGAACTCCTAAGGAGATGAGCGCGACCTCCCACAACGAAGCCGTCCAGACCGTGTTCCCTGGCATAAATATCCAGATCAGTGATGTCGTTGATGAAGCCTTTACCCTTGAAGTTCAGTGAGGTGTTGCAGAGCACCCCAAATCCGGTTCGGTCCCGGAATGCGACGAGCAGGTCGTGGAGCTCTGGGTTGGAACTGCTCGTGACGGTCTGGAGGCGCGCTGTTCCGTTGACATGTGTGACTGCCTGAAGCTCTTTCGTCGTGACCCTAAAAGTGTAGAGCATGTGCGGACTATCAACACGACATCCGAACCATCTCTCAGCCTCCTCTCTTAGGCAGACGGGCGCGATTGGTCGGAACTGTTCTCGTTGCTTGATCCCGTTCAGTCGTTCTCTGGTGGCATCTCGGAACGGGGCCGCGAGAATGGATCGGTTTCCGAGAGCACGGGGGCCGATCTCATACCGTCCATGTGCCCATCCCAGGACCAGATCGTTGGCGAGCATATCGGCGATTAGCGCATAGTCCTTCTCGAAAACGTCGTAGGCGATGTGATCGATGCCGCCGCCCGTTCGGAATTCTGCGCCAGCGTACACATCCCAACATATTTTGGGTTCGCCCGTGTACCGAAACTGGGCATCAATGGCGGTTCCGATGGCGGATCCTGTGTCGTTTGCCACCGGCGGGACGAAGACATCAGAAAAAGTCCGCTCTGCTCCCAACGAGTATTCCAGTCGCAATTGAGGCCGCAGCCCCCGGCAACAAGCAGCGGTCTGCCTCTCTCAAGCCTCTCGCGCGCGAACCTCTCGAAGCGGTCGAAGATGGCGTCGCTGTAGATGCCTGCGAAATCGCGGAATGCGGCGTCCTCTAGGCCAGCATCCAAATGTGGAGCCTTGTCGAGGGCGTCATAATCCGAAAGCTTCCGGTAGGGTCCATCCAGCAAGAAGGCGAGGAGCGCCTTCTCGTCTGTCGTCGGCGTGGAGCGGGTCGAGAACGACGCGAGCGCCATGAGCTTCCCGGCATCAGAGGCCCGTGGATAGGGGCCGTCCTTAGAAAGGTCGGATCGGCCAGCGCGTATAGCAATCCATAGCGATTGCCGGGCTGGGTGAGGACGTCCCCGATCAGAGTGATGCTTAGATCTGCGCCGATTTCGTAGAACGAGCCCATCTCGCCCTCCCAGACCAGGGCGTAGCTCGACGTGCCTTTCGAGAGGGGCGACATCCCCAACGCGCACATTATGTGGGATCGTTCGTGGGAGGACGAGAAGTAGTCAGTTCGGCCGCGCAGGAGGCGCCCCTTTTCCATGATTGCGCCCGCCTCGGATACCCCGCGATAGCCCGCATTGCGACGCGAGCCGTGGAGGAATTCATGGTGATCGAGCGGCCACCAGCCACCCATACAGATGACATCTGGAACATCGGATAGTTCACCGACCGCGTCGAGCACGTCGGCAATTGAAACTGCGGAATAGCGGTAGTTCGAGCCCTTCTCCGCCTCGAGTGAAAACACCAGGCGGCCGTCCTCGATTAGCGCAATGGCGCCATCGTGCCCTGGATTGTAGGACAATATTCTCACTTTGCCGCGTCTCCCCCAATCGGGACTTGCGCGCGCCAATGCCGATAATGACACAGCAGCGGGCTCACCCCCGAGAAATGGTCACAAGTCGTTGTCGACAATCGTTCTTATCAGTAGTGTTCAGATAGAAGGAAGGGCCTCTCGTATGTTATTGACAGCCCTTTTCCGAAAACCGCCATACTCTTTTTGCGACAAGAAAGCTGTCACTCTTCTTAGGAATTTTGTAGTTAGTCAAGGCCCGCAGAAACAGCTCAGCACAAAAAATCTTTTCCTACGCAATCCTCCAGTAAGTGTGCCGGATCACGCCAGCGCCTTCAGCCGTTTCTTGCGATCATCCATCCTAATTTCGAGCCGCCTTGATCGCGGCGAGCAGGTCGTCGAATGTCGGCGGAGCCGCTTTGGCCGCGCGACCGATCATGTCCGCTGATTCGGTCGGAATATTTCTGCAAGCTGACGCTCAAGATTTGATAGTCCAAGTCTTGGAACACGATGGCGCGCCGAAGGTTCTTCGCGTTGTTATCGCTCGCTCGACGACGCTACCGAAATTTGTGGTGAAGACAGCTCGGGTGCGAACCAGTGAAGTCGTGCCAGAAATATTGATGAAGTCCCGGCAAATCAATGGCGCTGGGCCACGGTATGTCAAATTTGTAGACTAGTGATCAGCGTAGCGGCTCGATGGAGTGGATTCACATCGCCGTTAGTCCTGGCGGAACCCGCCACCGGGGCACGATGGCCGGATGGGTTGAAAGTGCATCAGCGTCGTGTTTGCCTTTTGCAGCATAGGGCTTGAGCCAGTGCGGATCGCCAAGGGCTTGTTGGTCCGCAGATGCCGTCGCTGTCGTTGCCAACATCGGGTCGACACCATTCAAGAACGCTGGATTCAGAGTATATACCTGTGGACTCAGTCGACCGCTCGTTCGTCTGCAAGCGCAGTCAAAAGATTTCGCGGTCGCCTTGGAGACCCATAGAATAGACCTGCCGCAACAGAGCCCATAGCTCTCTAATAACTTTGTCGGCCCGCCACTTCCTAAATCGTAGGTTCAACTGCTGTACGCAATGAATTTAGGATTGGGTCAAAATGATCGAAAATTTTCTTGGCGAAATTCTGCAGCGACTTTTTAATCATGTCGACCGACACATCGAAGTCGATTTCGTCGTCATGCCGAGCAGTAAAGATTTCGGATTTAGCCAAACACATCCAATCCTTTCCTGGTCGAGCGTTAGGACGATGCATCCGTTTCTTATCAAGCAATTCCAAATATTTCGCCCTACTAATTTCATCACCAGGGCCCAAATAGAGATAGGCATTGAATTTTTGGCTCTCTCGCTTCAGCTCTAGCAGAATCAGCCGCTTAGACTCGGTCCACGTAGATGTCCTAAACTGTGGAAGATCGTCCCAGTTTTTGAAGGCAAAACGAGCATTGGCTCGGTGATCTGCATCAGGGACTACTGCAATGCCAGCGGCATTGATTGCCGTTTCAATTTCACTTTTCCTGTCCTTAATGGTGTCAAAAAGATTACCCACAGCATCCGGTCGTCTGTCGGCAAGAAAACTCAATGCCTCACTATGATGAGCCCATATTTTACGTGCAATCTCCTCAAGGCGTTCATCCTCCAAGTGGTGTCTCCTCAGCATTCTAAGGTATGCCCGAAAGGTTTCGGCGGCGGGTCCATCGCTATGGCCGTTTGCAACTCCCTCCAGATCTTTTGCAAGGTCAAAAATCCTCAGAGGTTGCCAATAGTCCCTGTCGAGAGGCGCTTCTTCATACTTTGTAAGAAACACGTTGATATGGCGCCACCCACCGGCTGCAGGCCACTCGCTTTGGGCTATCTTTCGGTATCGCTCAAGCTGATCACCACCCTGGATTGAGTCTATCTTTAGCTCGATCAATATGACTATTTTTGCAGAGTGCAGCACCACAAGAAGGTCGATGTTGCGCCATTCTCGTCGTACGTCGGCTTCCTCAATTTCCAGCAGATGAACGTCGAGGGGTTTCAAACGGGAATTGGTGCCACCTAAGGAAGCGTTCTTTGCAACACTCATCAAAAATGCCCGTAGCACTTTTGTGTGAAATCCGTGAGGTCGATCTGGGTTCAGCAGATAAGCCAGGAAATTTCCATGCCGAATTTCTGAACGCACCATACCGAGCGCCTCAAAGGGGCAGAATTGACCGAATTCCCTCTCTAAGACGCGAAAATCTCCGTCCTCAACGAGCAAACGCGCAAGCCCTTCCTCGATGGCGGTTATCTCCTCAATTTTGGTCTTCACCAAGGCCTCCGCTTGATTGGGGAGAAACAAGCACAACCGTCAGAAATCTGAATCGTCGAATGCCCTTTCGCCGAGCTGCGGCTTGCGGTATGCCATGGCGCTTTCGACCGGAGCGAGTCTATTGCACGGACAGTTTCGGCATCTGCATGCGCCGCTCGGCTCCAGGCAGCACTCGATGGATCGTAGACAGCGTCAATAGCTTTGTCGGATTCTGCCGGCGGTTCGTTCGCCGCTATGGTGGATACGCTCGGCGAAGCGGCACCTCGCTGGGAAGGCTGAGATGTCTCATCGGACTGGCTGTCGGCATCTCGCTTGGAACTCGCGCACCTGTGCTCGGCGCGCGCACGCATTCCTGCGGAAGGACCAATACTTCCGCCCCCGAATCGAGAAAATCTCACCGCTTTCCCTTGTCCATTTGATTGGTGCCTAGAAAGAGCGCTTCGCACAGCCCGTCAAGCTTGATTCCTGTTAAATGCCGTTTGTTACCAGCTCGCTGATGCCGTTGGAGTGCATCGACGAATTTGCCATGGATTTTGGCACCCTTTGACCGCCTGTGATATCGCCCTTCAAAAATAGATTTCATTGTTAAGGCGGAGCTTCTAGGGCCAGCATGTTGCGCCGATGCAGTCTCTCCGGCACATCGGGGTATGCCCTGAGGCGACGTAACTCGTCAGGGTATCACACGATGTCACATCTGGGTCGTAACCGACCATTTGTGACACGGCGGCAACGAGCTTAAACCTCGAAGTGACACTAAGGTTTCGCTGGTGGCCATTCACTAGTTTATCCCAATGGCAGCTTTGCGCCTAACTCAGTCCTTGACGCCATTGCCGAGGCTCCTCAAAAGCCGACTCACGAGTCGGAAAGCCCGGCCTCAGGCACGCTTCTGACCTTTGCATCGCGCCGAACGGTGGTTCGGCCGGCCGCGATAGTGGCGATCTACTTCGTTTTGGTCGTCTCCCATGGCTTTGTCGCGGGTGCCGCTGGGCATCCTGAGCCTCTGCCGAAGAATCCAGTCGCGGCCCCAATCGTCCTGGGGTCGCTTTCACGGGCATCGAACTCGATCTTCCTGATCTAGGGCTTAGATGCACTCTCGATCGGCCGCATGGTTGAAGCCGTGCTAGGCATTTCGGGGCTGTGCTTAACATTTGGGTCCGTCGACCTTGCGAGCATGTCAGCATCGGTGGCCTGGTCTGCATTCGGGTACCCAACACAAGCCGCTCAAGCCTATCGCGGCGCGCTGGCGAAGGCACCGGACAATGAGGCGGCGATGCTTGGACTTGGCTCGGCCATGATCGAGTCCGGAGATGTGGAGGTAGGCGTTCGCGCCTTGGCCCAGGCAGCCCCAATGGTAAACACCAGCAAGGCCTACAACCGGTTGGGGGTGGCGCAGACGCTAGCCGGTCAGTTTGAGAAGGCGTAGGCGGCATTCAGCCAGGCACTCCAGCTTAACCCCGGCGACCTGGCTATCGAGACGAATATGGCGATTGCTGCAGCCCCTGGGCAACAATGCCGCGGCTGCGACGCCGCTGATCGAGAAAGTCTCAGCGGCAGCCAGAGTCGAGATCTGCCACAAGCGCGACATGGTGATCGCCAAGGGCCTGCTCGGCAAAACAGCGCCATATCTGGCAATCCGGAAAAGCGACCGGAATGGCTGCTGCTAGTTCTTGGTGCCTACCGGTGAGCTAAGTCCAAAAACGCCAGTGATGACGCCCCTAATCAGCGCGCCGAAAATGCCGAGGCACTGTAATTCTTTAGCTGTACAATGGATTGAAAAGCAAGGGTTTGGTTCAAAAATTGCCGATTTTACCACTTGACACTCCCCATTTATTAGTTCTGAGGTTACGGTGTTGGGGTATCTACGAGGGGAAGAATATGCGTGCGCTCGCGGTAGCAGTCGTTGCGCTAGCTATTGGGCCGCTAGCGGGCTGCGGTGGAGAGGTCTTCAAAAGCCAACAATCGATGGCTATCTCGGACAAGATCGATGGCGCGGTCATCCGATATTATCTTCCAAAGGCGCAATTGCACTTCACCGCATCATATGCACCAGCGGCCGGGACGGGAGACAAAGCCACTCCAGCGGCGCTATCAATCGCGTCTGCGACGACGGCTCCCGAAATTGTCCCCGATACCACTCGGCCGTATTACCTTTCGTATTCCCATGCCGGTTTGTCGGACGACACCGTCGACATCACTTGGACTTCGGGTACCATGCTGCAAAAGCTATCTTCGGAGTCCAGCGACCAGACATTGAAAGCTGTGGAGGCCTTCAACACGCTTCTGGGCCAAGTGGCCACAACGCAAAAGGCGGTAGAGACACTACATGCTGAATCGAGCGTGGCCGGCGGATGTCCGAATTCGCTATCGTCAACCGAAGTTGTAAATCTTTCGGACGGAACCCAGCGCTGGCTGGACGGCACGACATACTCGAAAGACAAGAGGTCTGGTTGCAGCCTCGTGCTCTCCGCTGTGGTGACGCGAATGGGGGCTCCAGCCACCTTCTTTGCCTCGCATAATTTGGACAGGCAGGTAGGCGACCCGTGCGCCGGCCGAATATGCTTCCCGATGGCACAGGAAGTAATGGTCGACGTAACGGCCAAAGTAGATGGGCTGGAGGGGTTGACTGCTCACAAGCAGATTGAATTTTCCGTTCCTTCCGCCAGCGCAAGGGGTTACGTCGCTTTCAGCCGACGCGCTTTTGTCGACAACAAGACGTCCATTCAATTTGCGAATGGGCTGCTCTCTGAATTCCAGTCAACCGATCCAAGTGTCGTTGCAGGCACAATTACTCTTGCAACCGACGTTCTGAAGTCAGTAGCACTTACTGTCCCTTTGGCTAAGTAGCGCGAGCAGCGCGGGGCGCGACATTCGTCGGCGTCTCCAGATGTCGGGTGTCTCGACTGGGCGCGCTGTTCGCAGCTGCCGCTCAACTATGGCACATCCGGATTCAAGAGTTCCAGCGATCGCAAGGCAACGCCATGCGCGAGCCCCGTCTTCTGAGGTGACGGAGACTACGAACTTAGCGAGCTTCTGCCTAGCGTGGTCTCGCGCCTAAAAGACCTCTACGGCAGGGCCGTCGACTCGGCTCAGTCTTGGGGCAACACGGCGGCCAAGCAAGCGGCCCTGGCGCGAAAAGCTGCTCTTTCAAGTTCGAATGGCGCGAGCAAGGTCGAGCAGTGGGCCGTGAATAAGGCCGTCCACTACAAAGAGTGGGCCAATTTCGGCAGCAAGGATTTAGAGCCCGTAGTAGCCGCGTTCAGCGCGAAGCCAACTTCATTGCGCGAGCCCTGGCTTGTTGTTTTATTTATTTAGCATCAATATTCGTCTTGGCCGTCTCGTCCCGTAGCCAAAAAGCCGCAAGAAATTGGAACTCGATTCAAAACTCAAGGGCAAGCTCCCAGTGCATCCTTGAGCCTCAACATAGGAACATTTGAGCTCGACTTCGTATTTGACTTGAGCAAGCAGGCCATTGCCTCTTCGCTAGAGTAGCTTGGCCGCACCAGACGAAACAGGGCAAGCCCAGCCGCGCAGTAGGGTGAAGCCATCGACGTCCCGCTCATCTTACCATACGCTGAAGTAGAAGTATGGTGCTGACCGTCAAATGCGACCGTGCTGACGATGTCCACACCCGGGCACGAGATATCGCCTCCCGTATTGGAGAACGGAGCGCGCTTTCCGTCTTTGTCATGCGCTTCGACGATAACGCCGTTGTTGATACCCTGACCGCGGGCTACGATCGCCGCCCAGTTAAACGGACTAGCGTACTTCGCGCCGATGGGCGGATCGATCCCCGTGCTGTCATTTCCTGCAGCGGAGAAGATGATCTTGCCGCGCTTTTCGGCGTTTCGCAGAACCGTGACTAGCATTGGCCCCTGAATTTCCACCAGAGATCTCGACAGGGTTGCATCTGCTGCATCGGGATTGATACCGAAGTTGCCCTCCCAATTGTAGCCCAAGCTAATGTTGAATGTGGACACGTCGTCAGTCGATTCAACAAAATCGCTGAGACTGCCCAATATCTGACTGAATAGTGTCACGAACTGGGTGACTTGCCCTCCCTGAACGCTCTTGAAAAACACATTGCCATACTGTGCCCGCACAAAGCAATTTGGAAGGACACCTCGAACTCCGCTGGAGGTTGGGTGACGACCACAGGCGATGCCAGCTACATGGGTACCGTGATCTTCGATCGGCATATCCTTCGAGTATCCCAGGAAGACAAGATCTTCGTGCTTTGCGAAGCCCACATCCATTATGCCGAAAATGACGCCATCCTGGGCACCCGGCAGGGCCCAAAGCTGGTCTGCTTGGATGTCCCGGATACCCCAATCAGTGACATTATCTCCAACAGGAGCCTGGTCTTGTACCTCCGTTGGCATTACGAAGTTGGTGATATCCGCTTGTCCTTGCATTACCACGTCCGGCGTGGCCTCTAGAATCCTAGGATCCTTTTTAAACTCTTGGCTTGCCTGAACCAGGCCGCGGATAATGGTATCGTTGATACTGTTGTCAGTGCCTTGTTGTTGGAAAAAGCGGCTCAGGTCTGTTTTAACTTGCACAGCACCTATCCCAGGAAACGTCCTGATTACTTCATAGTTGTGTTGCCCCAAATAATCATTAACCTGCTTCTGTGTAGTGTCCGGCTTGAACTGCAAAATCATAGAGTTCTGCGCCGCAAAAGGCACGTCTACCTTCCCTTGCGCATCGACGGTTGCCGGCGTCTGCTGTGGTGGCAATTTATCGGGATCTACCTTGAGTTCTTTCCATGTCAATTCGCCTGACTTCTTCTCGGGAATCAGCGTTTCGATTGCCTGACGAGTTTCAAGGCTTGGAGCTACAAATATATTCGATTTCAAATCAGCGGCGTATGCCGATTGTAGAAACACAAGCAACCCGGCGCACGTGCTAACTTTCCAAAATCTCACCATGGAACTCCTCCAAAGCACACCAGTCGACATCACTGGGCCGTTATTCATGAGATAGGAACACATTCTCGCCATGATTGAAAACCGCAAGAGATTCGAGGTCCTTTAGCGAAAGCGGCGTGCCCCGAACCTCGCTTAAGCCGATCTTCTTTTGAATTTCATTTAGCTCATTTGCATGTGCATCCGCGTAATCGGCTCCTTCCTCGGCAAAAACCTTACCCGCGCTCATTTCCACCTTGGCGCCAGTGGCGACAACGGTTCCACCCGCGGTGACTGATAGTTGGTCAGGAACCGAAAAAACGCATCGATTGCCGCACGAAATGCCTTGTGCCAGAGCGCCCCAATGCGGTCCGAAGGTGTAAACAGCGAAGTACATTGTCTTCGCTTTTACGACGTCCACACCATTTACCAGCATTGCCTGATAAAAAACGCGAGCTGTATCTCGCCAGCTCCGAACCCTGTGGGCGGCGTCCGTATAGTGATCGTGGATCACCGCCGCTGGCAGGTAGTCAGATTCGAAAGAAAGCCCGATTATGGGTTTAAACAGGGGTGGGATGCTCGCGCCATCGGTGATATCACCTTTACCCGCTTTCCAAACAAACTCGTCCGTATCGATAAAGAAGATATCGTCCGCTAAGACCTTCGTCTTTCCAGAGGTATCCGAAGGGTTTTCCACTAGCTTGAGTGCCCCTACGAAGCAAGGCGCGCAGGGTGGCGGATCTGGCAATGATGCACCCACCGAGAAATGACTGGAACCAAGGATTAGGCCGGCTGCAATGCCGAACCTTGGGACTCCCAACGCCATCCGCTTCCCCCATTCCGCCAGACAGAGAAATGCGTGCCACCCGCCGCTTATACGACAGGCATTTAACGAGTTCAGTATCAAGGAATTATTCCTTTATTATTACACCACTACCGTCCGCAACGCAACTCCCTGCTCCATGCATTTCTTGATGCCTAGGTCTTCTTTCTGCAGAACGAAATCATTTAAAAATATCAGCAACCGACTGAATTGCCTTGCAGATCGTGCGCCACACGAAGATATTTACTGGAGCGAGATTTATTTTTGACGATGCGGCATAGGCTCGGCACACGCAAATATCGTTGCGAACGCCTTCCGCATGTGGCAATCTTTATATATTTCTCGCGAAGTAATAGGCGTCTCTGACCTTGACGAGGTGACGGCGGTGTCAACATTTGCGCGTGTCCAGCAGCTTCTCGATAAGGCAATCGCTGATTGGACCACTCAACATGGCCGCGCGCCGATACTGGCAAAGCACAATGGTCCATTTGGATGGAGCACGCGGGACCAACTGGTTAGCTCTAAGGCCTTTGGACTGCCTCTACTTTCCCAGAAAATTATCGATGCGAAAGATGGCGACAACGCCAACCTGGTCATTGCGCTGCGCACGGGTATTCCGGGATTTCCGAGAATGCCGAACCGTGGACCTTACATGATCGATGCGGAAATTGAAGAAATCGTCGATTGGATAAATGCTGGCGCATTGCCGTAACTCTTTGGGAGATTTCGATGCGGATGTTTCTGCGGTCTGTGGCAGGTTTTGCTTTCCTGTTAGTAGGGAGCACCGCCGCAACTTCTGCTGAGCAGATCGTTGAGCCTGGGGGAACACCAGAAGATGCCCAAATGGCATTATCCAATCCGGACGAATTCGCATGGCGGCTCTTTCTGTACATCAACCGTCAAGCCTTGCCAGGCAGTGCCGGCCAAGCCGACCCTTCCAAAGGATCTGTCCGCGATTACGGCCCAGACAAGGACGTCGTATGGGAAACGTGGGCGCTTGCCAGCGGACTAGTTGTAGCGCCAAGCCAGAGCGGCCTTCGATATGTCGATAACAAAAGCGAGGTTTTCAAGCGACCGGCAACACTCCCTGTCGAGTGGGACAAGCTCGATCGCGCGGGAAACAAGCCGGTCCTCTCCGCTAATCTGCAAGGCCTATTCCCAGCTTTGGACATTGCGGCAGGGATGAAGCCGGGAGGCTCTATGACCTTCGCCGCGCCGGCGGGTGTGCCAGCGGGGGACGAAGAAGTTCGGATGAACCGGTCTACCTATGAAGCTGTCAGGTCAAAGCGACTGTATAGTATTGAAGGATTGGACGACGCAGTGGCGGCCGCGAAAGCTGCGGGGAAAGCGTCACTTGCGGAATTCGAGCCCTCTGCGAAGGAGGTGAAAGCTCAGTGGATCCGACTTACCTCGTGCACTGCGGATAAGCCCTGCGCTGACAAAGATAGGTTTCACTGGAGGGTGATTGTGAATCCGGAAAACAATGTTCCGGAAGTTTGGGGCCTTGCGTCGCTGCACGTTATTACGAAAGACCTAAAGAACTGGTTCTGGGCGGACTTCGGCCATATTGATTGCGAAACGGGTGCTGGTCCGTGTTCCGATTTTTCTGCCGATGAAGGAAACGTTCTGCGGGACTCGACCACTAATGGCCCGGACGGCAAGGGCGCTTCGGGTTCGATGGGGGTCAGAAATGAGACGGTAAAATCGAAGTGGGAGTTCTATCGCTTACGTGGAACGCAAATTGATTTCGTAACGGCGCAGGGTCTACCAACGATATTATCCAACCCTGTCATCGAGAGCAGTTTTCAGAAATCCTCGTGCATGACTTGCCATGCTTATGCCACTGCCGGCATTCCCGGCTCAGTGCCGGATGAGGGGACTAGCCTTCCGCGTTTCCTTGGTTTTGATTTCGTGAGAAACATCGGGTCGTCGGCCCCTCCTCGACCCGATGTTGGTGCGCCGGTCTGTGGAAAATTCTTTAACAAGAGCTCCGGCTTTTGCCCTGATGCGCAATCACCGGACAAACCACTCTATTTTCAAACTGACTTCTTGTGGGACATGCCATTTCGAGCCTTCAGTGAGAAATAGGTCGGCGATACAGACCGGCTAAGTGGAAAGCCTTTTTGCAATTGACATCGACTATTTGCGGCAAGGTAGCGTGAAGCCTCAAAACCTTGAGGTAACACGCTATGGCTCGCATCGGGTACGCCCGCGTCAGTACTATCGATCAGGATCTCGAAACTCAGCTCGCAAAACTGAGAGCGGAAGGATGCGAGGTTATTCGGTCTGAAAAGGTTTCGGGCGGCAGCCGCGATGGCCGCGCCGAACTGGCTATTGTGTTGGACTTCCTCCGGCGAGGTGACGAGTTGGTCGTCACGCGCCTTGACCGGCTCGGGCGCGATACGCGCGATGTGCTGAACCTTATTTACGAATGCGAGCAGAAAGGCGCATTTGTCACGGTGCTCGATCCGCACGTTTCGACCCGGGGAGAGATGGGCCATATCGTGCTGACCGTGTTGGGGATGGTTGCTCAAATGGAACGGCGTTTCATCAAAGAACGCCAACGCGACGGCATCGAGCAAGCCAAACGTGATGGTGTCTACAAGGGCGGGAAGCAACGGCTTGATCGGAACTGTGTGATGGCATTGCACGCTGATGGAGTAGGCCCAGCCGGAATAGCGAAAGCGGTCGGCTGCTCTAGGATGCAAGTTTACCGCATCATTCAAGCGTGCGCGTGATCGTGCTCGCGAGCCGCGCCCCACTGGCCTTTCTCAACAAAGCCGGTAAAGCTTTCAGGCTTATCCATCGGGAGTTATTTCATGTCGGAAGAGATTGAGGACGGCCGAAGCCTTTTGATCGGGTTAACCGCGGAGATCGTTTCTGCTTACGTCGGCAACAATGCGGTGCCTGTGGCGTCTCTGCCGGAGCTGATCGAAAGCGTCAATGCGTCGTTGGCGAAGGTTAGTCAGCCCGCCGAACCTGAGATGCCGCCCTTGGTACCTGCGGTCAACCCAAAGCGGTCGGTGTTCCCTGACTACATCGTCTGCCTCGAGGACGGGAAAAAGTTCAAATCGCTGAAGCGCCATCTCGGCGTCCTAGGCCTGACACCTAACGAATACCGGGCCAAGTGGGGTTTGGCGCCCGACTATCCGATGGCAGCACCCAACTATGCGGCGCAGCGATCAGCATTGGCAAAGTCCAGCGGGCTTGGACGAAAAGCAGCTCCAGTCGCGCCAGCCGCAAAAGCATCTGCGAAGCGGAAAGCCAAAGCTTAACCCGCCAGCCGCTCCACCTACGTAAAGCCAGCCGCTCCACCTACGTAAAGAATCAGCTATGCCTGAAGCGCGGCGGACCTGAAAAATGGAACCGTCTGGCCGGCGCCACTCGGGCAACCTCCCAGCGAGGGCGCCGGCCTTTTCGCCTTTTTATCGTCAGCCGCCACCACACCACCCGCTGTCCCCACCTGATCTCGACCAGTCCCTCACCGCGGCAGCGACAATATCTCCAGCCTCACTGGCCCTCCCCGATCGCAGCTTGTGCAAAACAGCGCCCGCTCCACAGAACTGAACAGCGCTTCCTTGCCATAGCGGCGGATAAGAGCTTCGGCCTTCACCGGAGCATTATGCGAGCAGTGCTTGCACCACGCCCGAAGACTATGCCAATCTCGAAGATCCCCGAGCGCGACATCGAGCCCGGCATGAATTGAACCATCCACAATGGTTTCCAGCTTCACGGTAGGTTCGCCCGGCGTAATCAACTTTTCCATCGAGTGCCTTGCGTTGAGATGGATCAGCACCATTCCTGGCCTGCGCCGGATCGCCGCCTGCCAGGCTGCTTGCGACACGAAAAAATCCGGGGACCGCGATACCGTTTCGACAAGAGCCGACTCCTGCTTATCCCAGACTTCGATTTTGAAATTGTCCTCAGCCGTTTTTGGCATAGCTTTCGCCGTCGAGCGCTTGGCGCCCGCCCTGTTCATTCGATCCGTCGAACATCTGAATAGGGAACAAATTCCTAGCGGGTCAATGCCCGGCTTGACATTTTTGTTCTCATTTTGTTCACTGTTGGCAGGACAGCCACAGCGAGGCCGGTCATGAACATTTTAATGAATGCCAGGGGCGCCAACCCCGAAGAAAAGCAGCGTGGGATTGATGCCGCGAGGGCTGTGCTCGAGCGTATCGGCATGATTGCTGAAGACGCGGCCTGCGGCTCCTTTGCTGTCGAACGATGGGACGATATGGGGTTCCCGCCGGACCAAGAGCCGTCGGAAGACGAGTATGTCGCCGCTGAAGCATGGTGGGAGGCCAGCAACGCGGCGATCAAGGCGTGCTGTGAGGGCTGGCCAGACGAGAAACGGCGACAGGTTCACGGCCTCCAGTTGCTTAGTGACCCGGAGACGCAGCTTGTCGATCGGGTCACGGCGTTGGCGCAACTGCGCGCCATCATAAAAGCTGAGGACGGTAAGAATGAGTTCCATGACATGAGGATTGGCGAACTGGCCTGCACCGCGACCGACGCCATGGCTGACGGGGATTTGGCGAGAAATCTCGTCATGGCGGTGACCGTTGCGTACACGCCGCTGGCGTGCGCGCAGTTCACTCCCGATGAGCCTATCGAGCCGAAGCGCCAGGCAGTGCTCGACGCTATTGACGCGCTTGAGGCGGGATCCGCGCCCCTCAATTGAGAAAGCCCTTTAGGAGCGATGCCGATGTCCCGTCATCAATTCGTGCACGAGCTGGAAAGCACCGCCGACCACATCGCGGACGCCTCGCGCGCCGACCTCCAGGTAATGCTGCGCCGCGCCGCGTTGCTGCTTAGAAATGTCGGAGGGATCAGCCTTGACGCGCGCACCGATGACGCTCTTACCAGCCTGGCGGCCGAAATGGGCACGGCCAAGCCCGATCTGGTGGAAACGATCGTCGGCGAATGGCTGGTAGCAAATGCTTATCTGCCGGTGCCGCACGCATTGGACGAAGAGAGCGACGTGAAAGGCAACGCATGATCACAGCGCCGAAGCAGGAACGCGAGTACGCCGATCGTGAGATCGACTGCCAAGAGGCAATGGAGCCTGGGTTCCAGGCCATCGTCGATGGCATGTTGGAAGCCGGTTGGTCGCGCGGGGAAATCAAGCGCTCGTTGCGGCGCCTGATCGCGGCCGACAATTCAGCTCAAAGGGAGACGGCGAGGCTCGAAACCGAACTCGCGCTCGCGCGCGCCGCAGTTCGAGCCGGGAGGACGCGACCGGGGTGATGTCCTAGCCATGGCGCAGCGTCTGGTAGAACATCTCTTCGTCGAACGGTCCAATCGAGTGTTGAAAAAGCCACATGGCGCGCGTGCTTAGGGCTGCCGCTTCCGGACTACCTATCGCTAATGCGCGCTCCTGGCAGATCTCGATCATATATACGCTTCAATGCTGCCAAGTCTTCCGGACGGCCTAATGCGCGCTCCTGGGAGATTCGATCATATATGCGCTTCAATGCGCCCAGGTCTTCTGGACGGGCGAGTGTTGCTCCTGATGCGGTAGCGCCCATAGGTTACAGCCGTGTGAAGTCGGGAAGCTTTAGGCGTATCCGCTGGCCTTCCGCAAAGGCCAGAGCGAACGATTCAAGCTCGAATGTCAGAGTTTTTGCTTGGTCTTCCTCGATCACGCGGACGTGCCATTCGCCGCAGGCCTCGACCACTTCAATGCAAGGGTGAACCTTGCCGTTCGACGTTACGCCGTCCATCGCTGCCTCCTGCGAAAGCAATGGCAACGTTGGATTTTATAAGCCCGCCGAAATCGGTCTTTCAATAAAAAAAGATTGTACGGTTTTTACCAAGGAATTGCCGGCCAATCGGCGCGCTCTAGCTCCGGCAGGCGGCAATCCCCTCAAAGTTGCCGCAGTGGCCGGCGCGGTCTTAGGCGGTTTGCTGTTACCGGCTGTCGCGCCGGCCATTTCAGCGGTCCTCCTCGCGAAAGTCCTGCAGCGAAGCGTGCCGCAAGTCTTCCTCTCCGCGCAAATGCTTCACACGACCGACGATGCCAGGCTTCACCCAAACAGTCGCCGGCCGCTTCATCCCTTTTGGCGACGTTCCTGGACGCGCCTGCACCCGCTCCCAAAGCCGCTCTCGCAGCTCCCGGTTTGCGTTGATGAACGCGCTACCGACATAGCGGCCGGTTCGGCGATCGGCCATCAGTGCAAAGGCCGGCTTGCCAGGCTCGCGCTCGACGCCGAGCAGATCGTATTCGTCGATCATGAAGGCCTTGATCTTCAGCCAGGCTGTTGACGGGCCGCTCCGGTAAACACTGTCTTTGCGCTTTGAGACCATCCCCTCAAGCCTGGCATCGTCGACCAGTTTGAAGATGGCTTTGGCGTCGCCGGGAAGTGCCTGTGAGAACTGTATCCGGCCACCTGCCGGGATCATCTCAGTCAGGATCTCGCGGCGGTCCTCTAGAGGCATGTCACGAAGGTCGTGGCCGTTGAGGTGCAGCAGATCGAAGGCGACGAAGTAGAGCTCGTGCTGGCGCCGGGTGATGGCACTGCGCAATGCCTTGAAGTCGGAAAGCCCGGCCTCGTTGGTGACAATGACCTCACCGTCGATGATCGCATTTTCGACCCCAAGCTCACCAGCGGCTTTGGCGAGGTCGCTGTATTTCGACGTCCAGTCGAGCCCGCGGCGCGTGAAGATGCGCACGCCAGCGGCGTCGCGGACGATTTGAGATCGATAGCCATCGAACTTGACTTCGTGAATCCAGCCGTCGCCCTCGGGAGGCTTCTCGACAAGGGTCGGCATCAACGGCTCAATGAAGGACAACCGGCCCCCGCCGGCAGGCTTACGCATGGAAGGCCCCAACAACGCGAATTTGACTCAATATCGCACGGTCGTTTCGGTTCCGTTAGCTGTTGCTGTTTAAGCGACCGGGAACATTCCCCGGCGATCGCGGTTCTTTCTGACCAGGAGGAGTACCCATGGCAGACGGCAAAACCAAGCGAGATTTTCGGGACCGTGACCGGGTGTCGGAAGACGAGGATTACGAGGTCCGCTATTTCGCCAAGCAGCATCGCATCACACCTGAGCAGGTGCGGTCTTTGATCAACGAGCACGGCAACAATCGTAAGACGTTGGAGCGCGAAGCCCGGAAGCTACGGGATTGACCAAGCTCTCCGATTTGGGGCCGCCGATCGTCGGCACACGACATGGCATTCAACCGGCGCGCGAAGGGGAACATTTCCACCGCTGCCCGGTTTGCGGCCAGGCAGTCGACTGGCGGGACCTTCGGCAAGTCATCTGGCATGAGCAACCGGGGCACGAGCCGCTAGAAATGGATAGCTAAAGATGCCATCGGCCCCTCTGCAGGATCTGACGCCGGAGCAGTCGAGAGCGGCGCGCGCTCTTCTGAAATGGTCTCAAGTGCGCCTTGCCGCCAAGTCAAACGTGAGCGAAGGGACGATCCGCGATTTTGAGAATGAGAAAAGATTCTTGCGGCATCAGAAACTGGAGGCTATCCGACTTGCTTTTGAGACCGCCGGCGTGATTTTCACCGTAGGCGCGCCGTCGCTCTCTGTGAAAATCCGGAATAACCGCAACATCTATTAGCGAATTTGCAAAATAGAGCGCGCCGTGTCACTTTCTCAACGGGGAGTGGGGACAATGTATCGGCGAGCAGTATTTTGTCTTGCGAGCTTGGGCCGCCCCTGGGGTGGTGGGCGCGACGCCGAAGCAAAAGCGGGCGGCCGAACCGGACACGAGGCGGACTAGCAATGCCGCTTCGCTTGGGATCGCACCGCCGGGGCTCGCGCGCTCGCCGCTGGGCAAGCGTTCCGCTGTGGCTCGTCGTAGTAACCGTCGCTGCGGCCGGCGCGCTGGCCGCAGCGACGGTCATGCAGCACAGCCGCAGCCTGCCCGAGCTCAACCTGTCGAATCTGACCGGCCCCGATCCAGAGGCGATCACCGGCGTCGCGTCCGTCATCGACGGCGACACGATCGAAGTTCACGGCCAGCGGATCCGCTTCAATGGCATCGACGCACCGGAGAGCCGGCAATATTGCGACGACGCCAAGGGCTTCGAATACCCGTGCGGCCGCCGATCAGCTGAAGCGCTCGACGGCTTCCTGGCCGCCTCCAGGCCGGTGCAGTGCACCTTCATCACATGGGACCGCTATCACCGCTTTGTGGGCGACTGCCGGCGCGCCGACGGCACCAGCGTGGCCGCGTGGATGGTCGAGCATGGCCAGGCGCTCGACTGGCCGCGCTACAGCCATGGCGCATATGCGGCGCAGCAGGCGAAAGCAGAAGCCGCAAAGCTCGGGCTGTGGGTCGGAACGTTTCAGACGCCTTGGGAGTGGCGTGCAGCGCACGCCGACGGCGCGGCGCCGTCCCGCCAGCCGCGCGGCATCCTCAGCCGCAAGCTGATCGCGCAAAGCAGCTATTCATGCGAACCGCGGCGGACGTGCAAGCAGATCGGCTCGTGCGACGAAGGCCAATGGTACCTGCAGAACTGCTCATGGGGCGGGAAGCTGGACCGGGACGGCGATGGCGTGGCGTGCGAATCGTTATGCTAGGGCAAGGCTTTCGAACGCTCTTAGGGCAATAGCGAGGAGGAGTATTATGTCGAATATCCCCTCTGATGGGCAATTTGAAAATCCTATCAGAAGTTCACAAAAATCGGTCAGAAATGTCGTCAATGCCGCATATGCTGTCCTTGCCATTTCGGCATTAGTACTATCGTGGAAATTCGCGCCTGGAGTCCTTTGGCCGACGGCCATCGGAGTATTTTTACTTGGCTTCATAGTTTATCTAGCCGCACGAGGTGCAACGGGGCGTGGCTCTTCATTCCAAGCCAGAATTGTGTCCTGGTTCGTAATAGCCGCTGTCGTGGTCGTGACATCTCTCTTCATTTCGGCAGCATTTTTCGGATGGCCGCCTGGCGGCGCCCTGTTATTGGCGCGCATTCTACATCAGCCAGACTTGATAGATCCGGGCAACCCGCCCACGGTTATCGTGCGATCAGCCGCAGATATCCCGCAAAGCGCATTTGCCACAGTCGAAGGCCGCGAAGAATTCGACCGAATTGTATATCTGTCGAAGCTGCCCGCACTAAAGCTGGACTCCGGTGCAAAAATCGTGATCGAGGGGCGAAAGGGCTTGTCTGCTTCGAGCCTGGATCTCAATAACGGGACCATAATTACAAACGGCGACTTTTCGATCGAAACGATCAACCTCATCGGGAACGGCGGGGTGATAAGAGCGCGTGCTAGTGATGGAAAGGTGCCGTTTGACAGTTTCGGACCCGCAGGAGATATCACGTTGACCGTGCATTCAAAGCTAGGAGGGCAGTTCTTGGTGGATGCTTCCGGGCGAGCAGGGACTGACGGGGTACAGGGAGCCCCCGGCGTGAAGGGTGCACCCGGGGCGGAAGGTGATCATTCAAGCTCTGGTGTTTTTTGCAACCGTGGGCCTGGGCGAGGCCGGGACGGAGGGCCCGGCGGGAATGGCGGACCCGGTGCCCCCGGCGCGGATGGTGAAGATAGTGGTATCATCAGAATTATAATGGGTGACGCAAAGCTTTACCGCGCGCCTGGAGCCTTGGTTGTGTCTGGCGGGAAACCCGGCGCGGGAGGGCCGGGCGGCGTACCAGGTCAAGGTGGTGATGGTGGGAACGGCGGGGCTTCGGGAGGCGCGTGTACTGGACGAGGCGCCCACGGCAGTCAGGGACCCTCTGGTAACCCAGGCCCTCCCGGAGCCAATGGAAAACAGGGACGCGATGGACAAGTGATTGTGGAGCAGGTTGGCTATTAGACCGTTGCCACGGCTATATGGTGTCGCGTCCTTTCATGTATCAGGCGCCAATCGCCTGATAGTGTCTGCCACACAGGGTGGCGCCAGATGCGCAAGTGCTTTTCGGCCTCCTAGTGTCGCTATGGCCAAGCGCTTCAGCCACTACGATCAGCGGCGCGCCGTTTCTGACCATCGTGCTTGTGTGGAACTGCAGTATGGGATGAGCGGCCCATGTAAGACATTGATTCCATTGGTGCGCCCGACAGGATTCGAACCTGTGACCTCTGCCTTCGGAGAGCAGTGCTTATCACCAAGAAACGTCCGAGTGGTCAAACTATCTGTTGCCGCAACCGCTCAAACTGGTCCCGATCGATCACTTCGTCATCGAGCAGCTTTTTGAGCCGTTCCAGGCGCGTAAGGGTGTCGTCGGACACTGGCGGGCTGCTGAGTGGCGGCGGCGTTGCAGGCAGCGCTGGCGGGCTGCCGACGAGGCGGACAGGCACGATGTCGTTGGCGGCAAGATTGAGGCCCGATTCGCCGCCGTCGCTGCCAGTGGGGTCGTTGCTGATATGGACCGCCATACATGCCCAAATCAGGCAGCCGAACCAGACGATGCCGGTGCCGCCCAAGAAGATGTTGAGCAACAGAATGATCCAGCGGTTCGGGTGGCCTCGCCAAAAGGCGATGATGGTCGGGATCAGGTAGATCACGAATATGATGATCAGCCCGGTAATGAATTCGCTTGTGTCCACGATCTGCCCCACATGATGCGGCCGGGCGAACGCGCCGCCCGGCTGTATGCCGATGTTGTCCCGATTGGCTCAAGCGCCCGACAGCGCAGCTACGCTGATGACATAGGCCACGAAGCAGGCGATCCATATCCAAAGGAACTTGATCGATGTCCTGGTGATCGCCCAGCGCCGCCAGAAATAGCCGATGGGGGTCAGCAGCACGAACGGTACCATTCGCCGCATCTGCGGATTGCGACGGCTGCGGCTGAGGTTGCGGGCGTCGGCCCATGCCAGCAGCAGACCGAGCCACACGCCCGCCACTGGAACTTTGTCCCCCGGCGCAGGGAACAACGGGTTGTAGAAGACCATCTCCAGCACGATGAGCAGCAGCGGTGAAAAGGCCAGCAGATAGGCCCATAAGTCGCTTGGCGCGGCGTCTTGTAGTGCACTTGTGAGAGGCTGCGCTGCCGTTGTGCCCGTTGATGCCAGTGGCGGCGGCATGACGCCACGCGCCTCCGCCAGAGGTGTTTGCGAGGCAGGCCGCCATTCATTGCCGAAGGCCGCGGTCCACACGCGTGTTTCCAAGGACAACAGCCGGTTGGCGAACATCGTTACCAGATCGCTCTCCGAGATTGGGCCACGCTGTTGCCCGTTTTCTTCGTAAAACCAGGTCTTCATTTTTGGGCAACTCCCAAGGCTTTGATCCGGGCTGCCCGTGCGGTTCTCCATGCGAAGAATGCCATGGCGGCGAGGATCAGGTCGGCGAAGGCCCATATCTTCATGTCGGTGAAAGCGCTGGCCGCAATGACGGCGAACAGGCTGCCAACGACAAAAACGATCGCGGAGACAAGCGGCAGGCCGAAGGCAAAAGCACCGCCGACAAAAAACAGCAGGCCAACCAAAACGCCAACCGACCCTGCACCCGCTAGATCGTGATTGGCTGTGAGGCTGCCGCCGGTCGCCACCGCGCAAGATTGCAGCATCGACACTAAGCCAAGCAGAATTCCGATAATTCCAACTGCGATTTTCATTTCACTCCCCCAAGCAAGCACATCAATCGTGCAATCCCCATGAAATCGAAATAGGGGACTATTGGTCCGTCGATTGTCAAGCCGTTTGTATTGCCTTCTTGCCCACGATGAACGTGCGCAAGATCATTGGTTGGAACCTCCGCAAGCTCCGTGTCGAACGCGGTCTGTCGCAAGAGCGGCTGGCGCTGGTGGCCGAGATTGACCGTTCGTACGTCGGTCGTGTCGAGCGCGGCTCTGAAAACGTCACGACTGATACCTTGGAAGCCTTGGCGAAGGCACTTGGCGTCCCGGCCGCGGCTCTTTTGATTGAGCCGCCGAAAGGTGCCCGCGACCCTGCGCCATTGGCGTCCGGTAGGAAGCCGAAGGCGGGCTAGTGGCGCGGTCGGATGTGCCCCTTCGCCCTGTACAGCGGAGGCCATCAATATTCCTCCGGCAGCATGACTGTCATGACGCGAATGGTGACGGCAGGATCGGCTGGGTCCGGCGATAGGTTGGTCAGGGATCGGTCGTAGTAATCTATTTTGAAGAACAGCTGCCTCTCGCCGACATGCAGCAGGGCGCAATCGTGCTCACCCCATGGGTCGTTGTCCTCGTCGAAGGCATCAAATTGGGCGATGGCCAGCAAGATGGCAGCTATGTCGTGCGCAGGCAGCGCCGCGACACCGGCGGTCATCACCATTCGGCCACCGACGCCCGTCTGGCGCAGTTGGTCGTTGAGTTTGCGAATTCGAGTTCTCTTGTCGGCAGCCGGCAACGGCGCGGCGCACTCTGCTGAGCAGGTCATGGTTCAATTCCTGTGATTTGATGGTCGCTGAAAGGGTGGCGGGCCGAGCCGAGCCCAGCCCGCTTGAAGCAGGCTCTATTTCTTGCTGAGCTGCCTCGGGTGGATCAGGCCGAGCTGATAGTAGCTGCGGTCGACCGATGGTGCGTCCGGGTAGTCGCGGAACTTCAGTGTGAATATCCCTTTGGCCTTGGTCTTCATGATGCGGGCTTCGAAATATCCCTCGTCGGGGCCTTCCGACGCCAGCACTACGTCGCCAATCGCCAGCTTGCCCCACGGGTCGGGCGAACCGCCCTCGCCGCCACCACCGCCTGAACCGCCGCTTTGCACGTCGTCGGCATGGCCCACCAGCGCCTCAGGCGAGCCCGCTGAAGCGTTTTCGGGGGTGTCGGGGTCGCCGGTGCCGGTCGAAACCCGTCGCGGCTCGTCAGCGACCCCCGCGAGGGCAGCTATTCGGGTATATAGCTCACCCTTGACGAAGGGCACGAAGGCTTTGCCGCTGTCGAACAGCTTGCCCCGAGGAAGGCGTAACACGATGTCACCCGCCTCGCCCGGCTCGATGCGATGCGAATGCATCCCCATCAGTCTGGCCGCGCCTTCCGCGGCTTCAACGTCGGGCAGCAGGAAGATCGAAGCATGAGCCTTGCTGGTCTCATCCCTGCCGAACACGATCAGCGAGGGAGTGGTTTCAGAGGCGACGCTCATCGACCCGCCTCCCCAAGAAGAAGGGCCCCGAAGGGCCCTCAGACTGCTGACAAACCCCTGGCATTTGCCGGGGGTTTTTGATTCACTGGGTCATGTTGAAGCGACCCGCCCCTGAACAGACCGCGCTTGAGATGGTAACGTTGGATCAGCTGGTTCCGGCTGATCACTTGTTGCGCAAGATCGATCGAGCGATCGACTTTTCCTTCATCCACGATCTGACAGCGCCCTTGTACTGTGCCGACAATGGTCGGCCGCCGCTCGACCCGACCTTGATGTTCAAGGCGCTGTTCATCGGCTACCTGTTCGGGGTGCGCTCGGAGCGGCAGTTGGTGCGCGAGATCGAGGTCAATGTCGCCTATCGCTGGTTCCTGCGGCTGAAGCTGACCGACAAGGTGTTCGATGCCTCGACGCTGTCGCAGAACCGACGCCGTCGCTATCAAGACGAGACGGTCGCGCAAGCGATCTTCGACCGCATCGTCGAACAGGCGATCGGGGTGGGGCTGGTGGACGGGACGGTGCTCTATACCGACAGCACACATCTGAAGGCCAACGCCAACAAGGGCAAGTACGACCTTGCCATGGTGGCCAAGTCGCGCGCCGACTACTGGGCCGATCTGGACCGCGCCATCGAGGCGGAACGGACGCTGCATGGCCAAAAGCCGCTGAAGGCCAAGGAGCGCAAGCCTGCGCAGAAGCAGACCAAGATCTCGCGCGCCGATCCGGATGCCGGCTACATGGTGCGCGAGGGCAAGCCGAAGGGCTTCTTCTACCTCGATCACCGCACGGTGGATGGGCGCTGCGGCATCATCACCGACACATACGCCACGCCGGCCAACGTGCATGACTCGATCGTCTATCTAGGCCGGCTCGACCGTCAGGTTAAGCGCTTCGGCTTCACCGTGGCGGCGGCGGGGCTGGATGCCGGCTATGCCACGCCGGGCATCGCCAAGGGCCTGGAGGACAGGAACATCAGCGGCGTCATCGGCTATCGCAACCCGACCCCGCCAAAGCCTGGCAAGATGAGAAAGAGCAACTTCGTCTATGAACCGGAGGCGGACGGCTATCGTTGCCCGCAGGGCCAGCTGCTCACCTACGTCACCACCGAACGCAGTGGCTATCGCCATTACAGGAGCGATCCAGCCATCTGCCGCGACTGTCCGCTGCTGGCCTCCTGCACATCAAACGCCAAGGCCGAGCGCACGATCACGCGCCATGTCTGGCAAGATGCCCGCGAGCGGGTCGACGCCAACCGGCTCACGGCTTGGGGCAAGGCCATCTACCGGCGCCGCAAGGAGACGGTCGAGCGCTCCTTCGCCGATGCCAAGCAGCTCTTTGGCCACCGCTACGCCCGCTTCCGAGGGCGAACTCGTGTCGCCTGCCAGTGCCTGATCGCAGCCGCCGCCCAGAACATGAAAAAGATCGCAATCAGCCTCTGGCCAAAGCTCAAACCGAGCCTCGCCTGAGGCCCATCGCCGCCAGCTGTCTCCTGACATCTCCTCCCGACACAAATTTGCTGAGCCAAATCAATCCGCAAAAACAAAACCCCGCCGAAAATCGACGGGGTTTGTCAGCGGTCTGAGGGCCCCGAAGGGCCCTCATGGTCAAGTTGAGCTGGCTGCCGACACAAGGTGCCGGGTCGGTATGTCATATGCATGTTAGAACTCCTGTTAGGTCCTGGCCTAGCCGCATCAACCGACGTAGCTCGCCGCATCCAGTATAACAGGAATATATTCATAAATCAACCGGAGGTTGTTTTAGCTTTCTTATCGCGACCGGCAGACGACGCTTTCCGAATGCCGCTGGACGGCTCCGGAATTTGCGTGCCAACGGTCAATAGATAGGCTCGACTGCATCCCTCAACCGAGCGGGCACAGTGACGTCGATCTTAACTCCTTCGGCACGAGTCAACTCGCGTGATGACGTGAACCGCACTTCCTTTCCGCGCTTCGTTGCCAAGATCTCCAGCTCAAGAGCCTCGATCAAATAGCCGCAGAATTCATCCAGTTCGATGTGGGGCTCAGATTCCATGAGAAGTTCATTGAAGATGGAGATGAGGAGCATGGTCATACCGGCATTGCATTTGGCCTTCTTGCTGGGCACCATGAAACCATCCGTGACGGTATCTATCATTTCGAAGCGTCCCGAGCCTGGGATATGCCCCTTAGCTCGCGCACAGCGCATCAGAGCCTGAAAGAACGAAATGGAACGTTGGGTCACGGTGATCCGAGGGCCACGATGCAGCATGTAGCCTTCTAGCCAGCCGAGGAAGGGGTCGAGCTGATGAATCAGGGTTGGTTTGTCGTCGAGCTTCATCTCATTCTCCTTGATATTGAACGCGCTTGCCGGTCAGCCGCCTATTGGTGAGGCAGTTTCGTGCTTTACGGCGCTCGGAATTGGCTTCGAGGAAATAGGGCGTCGGACGCGCAGTTATGTCGCCGACCGCGCGGAAGCGCCTAGCCTATGCTTCATGCCGGGCGGACTTGCTACCTCAACTGCTCGCCAACCTCGCGGCGATAGAGGTCGGCGTATTCCCCGTGCTTCACGGTGACATCGCAACGAAACCCGTGCTGTTCTTCAAAGCGCCAGGTGCTCTTGAGCCGGGTCGTGTTGCCGAGTGGTGTCGCTAGAATTCGTCTCTGCAGACGTGCGGCGACTAGCAGGAGATCAATAAAGTGCTGGGCCTCGCCGACCGAATGCTCGGCGGCGGCTCCAAGGGCTCGGGCTGCCAACCAGCGGACAGCCGGCGAGCAGAGCACCTTCTCCTCCTGATCAACGAGGTCGTCGAACAGGTGGACGAGATACTCGCCCCACATGTCCCCCAAGTCTAGGCGGCCATATTTGTATTCCAGAGCTACGGTGTCGAAGCAGGTGACCTCACCGGCACGGATCATTTCCGGCTTATCCGATTTCACCAGATCGATCAGCCAATCTATGAGTTCAACTTGGTCGGTGATTTTGCGAATGGGTTCTGGCGTGCTCGTCTTCGGCATGGTTTGTCCTTTCGTGATTTCGAATTTGCATGGACCTTTACCGACTGTCCCCGATGGGTTTGCGGTCTACGGCTCGGTCGATCGGAACAGGAGCGGATAGCTTCGGCAGGTCGAGTGAGCCGGACCTATGCAGGCAGCCAATCAACTGTATGACCCTGACGTTACGCGGCCGCCTGCAGCGACACAGACTTTGCCCGCAGGGCTTTGCGGATCCGGTAGGCGACTGCCTGCGCAAGAGGTGGAGGGAAAGCATTCCCGACTTGGCGATAAGCCTTGGTCTTGCCTCCAACGAACTCCCAGTCGTCGGGAAAGCCTTGAAGTCGGGCCACCATCCTGATCGTTAGACGTGGCAGGCCGACGTGGTTGGGCAACGGTGCCGCGTCAGCCAAGGACTTGCCGTTCACACCCAGTTTCTCCCAAGCCTCACGAGTGCGGGTCGGTCCAAGGTCTGGTCCTCCGTGCTTCTTCGATCCCCCGACGATGGTTGGCGCCAGACCGGTCGCTTGCCGGCTCCACCCTTTCGCACCACGCCAGCCGTTCTCCGCCATCAGATCGTACAGCCTGTCGCCCACAGAAGGCGGACCGTTGGCTGCTGCACTCGGCCATTTGAACGCGGAAGCGTACTGACGAAGGATGGCAACAATGACGACTCTGACGCGCGACTGAGACACACCGAAGTTGGTGGCATCAAACAGCCGCCACCTCACTTTGTAGCCCAAGCTCTTGAGCTGGCGGCGCAGAGCTTTGCGATAGGATGCGAACCGCTGGGCAAGAAACCCGGCCACGTTCTCGATCATGATTGCCTTGGGACGAATTTCTTCGATCAGGCGCAGCGCCGAAGGGAACATGTTGAGTCGCGTTCGCCTTCTTGCTCGCCCGCGATCGTGAACGGTAGGCAGGGAAGCCCCGCCGCCAGAAGGTCAACCTTGTCGCGGTACGGGCGTCCGTCGAAGTCGGCGATATCTGACTGGACAACGTTCCACCTGCTGCGGTTCGTGCGCAGTGTGGCGCAGTAGTCCTCTTCGATCTCAACGAGAGCGAGGTGGGTAAAACCTGCCCTGGAAACACCGAGGGCCTGGCCTCCTGCACCAGCACACAATTCTATCGACGTTAACTTGCTCATTTGGCCTCCTGCAGGACATGGGGGTCGTCCGGCGGGACGCCGGTTCAATCCGTTGTGGTGATGGTGATGGTGGTGGTTTGCTCGGAGCCGAGCGCACTGAACTTCACCTGCCGGTGACAGCAGTGACAGGTAACTTATTTTGTATTCACGAATACCGATGGCCTGTTTATATTGCTTAGCGGTGGGCTGTCACCGCTGTCACCCACAACCATGGCTGGCCAAGCCTAAGTCAGGCGAAGTTTGACCCCCTTCCAAATGCTTCCCGTTTTGGCGCGAGCATGGGTGAAGTCCGTCGCAATAAGCTGCCGCTTGAGGTTCTTGTCATTAAGAGCCTGCTCCCCATGCCTGCGGCACCACGCTTGATAGTGTTCGAGCAGATCATGAGCCTGCGTGATGCTGCCCGACTCGCGAATGAGCTCCTCGTCAACAAATTTGCGAAGGGGATCAGCCGCCTTCTTCCAGCCCTTGGAAGCTTCCTCGACGGCTTCACAGGTGCCGAGACCTTCGCGCTGCCAAATGAGGCAGCCTTCGATCGCCCAATTCAATATGCCCGAAGCCTCGGCTCTCAGCTTGGCCGTCAGCTCACGATCGCGGTCCTTGTCAGCGATCACAACATTAAAGGGGATCACCCGTGCGCGCTCCCAAAATGCCTGTGCTGTTCCACGCACCCCTGGGAGATCGTTTGCGACGAACCAGAGTTTAAAGCTCGGACGGAATTCGAAGTAGTTCTCCCGCAGATAGCGGGCTGTGATCGGCTCGCCGCCTGTCATCGACTTGATGCGGGCCTCGTCAATTGCCCGATTCCAGTTCGCCTCGATAGCTGTGACCATCCGTGCACCAACCAGACGGGCCAAGTCAGCAGGAATGGCATTGTCATAGTGTTTCGCCAGCAGAGTTTCCGTCGGCGTGTGCTTTCCATAACCGCCAAGCATCGATCGAATCAGGTTGACGAAGGTAGATTTTCCGGTGCGACCTGGCCCATAGACGAAGAAGAAGATGTGTTCTTCGATGTTGGCGGTGAGGGAGAGCCCGGCAGCTTTCTGCACGAATGTCATGAGATCTTGATCGGCGCGAAAGGCAGTCCGCAAGAAAGCGAGGAACTGTGGGCACTTCGCCTGGGAGTCGTGTGTCACGTTGGCCATCATAGTGCAGTGATCGCTGGGATCGTGAGAACGCAGGAGGCCGGTGCGCAGGTCGACCGTCCCGTTGAGGACATTCAGGACGAGAGGGTCGCTATCGAGCCGGCCATCATCGACAGCGAGATGCGATTTCGCTAGATCCAAGGCGCGTTCCAGGGCGCTTTTCGACAATGAACTGGTCGCGAACTCAAGACGTTTCTGCTTCTCCCGATCCGTTTTGAGCAAGGGGGCTTCGGTGGCCACGAGACGGGCGACGGATTCCGCTAGCTGATAGCGTTGGCGGGCGTCGTCCGAGTTCCAAATCTTGCCATCGTAAACCAGTAGACCGCGACCAGGCGTAAAGATCACCTTCCCGGCATGTCGACGCGCGAAGCGGTGACCCATGTCGGCATCGGTCTCACCAAGTGCAGCCAGTTCGGCGGTCAGAGGATCGAGGTTTTCCACTTCCTCTTGCGCATTCCGGCGACGGTCGCGTTCGACTTGCTCCCCGGCGCCGAGTCCACTCTTGATCGTCAAGGCTATTTCTGCCGCATCAAGCCCGATTTCCCGGGCGGCCTGGGCCAGCTCCAGATCAACGTGAGAACGAGCGAGATCGCCGGCGGCAACTAGCTGGCCAAGCGAGAACGCCGCCAAGTTCAGTGCGTCGTTCCTTTTGCCAGGGCCCGTCGCGCGAAGGCGATTAACTTCCTCCGCGAGAGCCAACAATCCCGACGGAGAGGAGCTCAAACCCGAGGCCAAGGAAGACCTGATTTCAGCAGCCGATACTTTACCGCCGATTGCGGCCGCCCACGGCCCCGGCAGCGCCTTCAGGGCGGAGCGTCTCAACTTACGATCTGGGAACCACGAGTACTGCTTGCCCGAGACGTGGCGGCTAGGCGGCGCCACGACGTATGCACCCTCTGCTTGCAAGTCGATTCCAGCACCCAATCTGCCGTGCTTTGTCCGGATGTCCCCATCGGGCAACGTGAAGAAGCGATGTTCGCCATCGCCTCCCGTTTTCACGCGAGGGGCGCGAGGCAAAGGCCCGTTTTTATTGAGCAGTGCCTTTAGCGAAGCCTTTCCCCCATTGCGAGGATCTATATCAAGCACCACCAAGCCCGATGCGGTTCCGGTCGCAATTCCCACGTTCGCTTCAGGGAACATGCGCCACCACTTCGCCACTTGACGAGGGTCCGTGGAAGCAGCGTTGACGCCGCCGTCAATCAGAGGGTGCTTGCCAGCGTTTGGGCAGGCCTGACCTTTCGAACAAGTGCAAGCACCATGGACAATTCCATGAAGGGGGAGAACTGCGAAACCCCTTTTGCTGTAACGGAGTGCATGATCACGGATACTGCCATTGTTCTTATCGTGAAGGCTGGTCACATCCTTAAGTTGCAGAACTGGTCGCGTTTTTTTGCGTTTTGTCATGGAGGTATCTCAACTAGGCTTCTGATCGGCGCTGGGGCAAAGCCCAAGTTTAGCCGACATGGCGAGAAGGAATTCAGTCGCGGTCTTGCGTGATGACTGTTCAAACATGTCACGCAACTCATCCATGATCTCAGCGCACAACCGAAACTCACAAAGAAGCTCCGAGTCGTCCTTGCTGACCTGTATTCGGAGGCGGGTCGCACCACCTACTGCTTCACCTGCCGGTGCTACCGCCTCGTCCTGCGGCATGACTTCGCAACCTTGAGCACCGACTCCGAGGGTCGAAGCTGTCGCCAATCTATTGGTTGATATCCGTCGCGCCTGTGCGATTGCTTTACGGCAGTCACGCAACGTTCTGTTGCTCGCCCAGGCTAAGAACTCATGCGGAGGGACAGATTCATGCTGAGCATGCATCAACATTGCAGCGTAGTCGGAGGCGATCTTATGATCGTCCTCCCACTCGGGCCGTGTGATGAGCCTCACAGCCAGGAGTGCCGGGTTCGTTGCGGACGGGCGGCGTTTCAGGCCGGCGAAGTACGGATGGGCTTTGACATGCGCAATTGAGTCTTCTCCGCAAATGGCCATTGTAAGAAGTAGTTCATACGCCGGCATCAATGCTTCAAGTTTTTCCTGCCATGTTCCAAAGAAGAGCCAATGGGCATCGGTGAGGAAGCACTTTTCGATCGCGCTGTGGAGAACGGAAGGCGACTTGCTGCAAGGGGCGATTACAGTGGAATCGACGACCGGTTCGATGCTTCCCTGGGCCTGCCCAGTTTCGGTTGAACCGAAGTTGTCACCGCCTTGCGCATAGAAAGTGCCGTGTTCAGCGCCCACGCCCGCAAACGGGAAAGCACCACTATTTGCCCTGAGCTCGACCATTTCTTTCTCCCGTTATCGGGATCAAATGGCACGACACCCACGAATGGTCGAGCGAATTACGGTCCACAAAATCAGCCAGAAAAAGGCTCCCTTTCTGGACCCCTCGCGCGCTTGACGGGCACTAACTTCAAGGCAGTCCGGACCTCTTCGGCTTTAATGTCAGGATCAATGAGTTGTAGCATTTGGAAAACAAAAAGCGGACCCGGCTGCACAAATTCAAGTTCCTTCGTTTCACGCTTTACGACATCAGGGTTCTGCTTGAATTTTCTGCCGCCGAGTTCTTTCCACAACTCACACAGGGCAACGGTCGCGTTATTGATGTGGAGATTTTCCGGCCTACCCTTGTCGACGGAGCGAGGTACCTCTAGACGCGTCAGGATTGATAAATTTTGGAGACACGCCTGAAGGTTGGCGTCGAATTCCGCCCGGTTGCTCTTCAAGCTCCTTCTGACTAGACCGGCCAGCCGTGCTTCAGGGGAAGCTAGCGAAACCGAGCCTGGGGCGACGACGCCTATCAAAAGCGAGGCTGCCGACTGAAGCTTTTTGAGCTCACGGATGTCCCCTCTGCTGATGGGAGTTCGCAAAAAATAACTCGCCTCGCTCCAGTATCGTTGACAAATTCGCTCCAATACCTGCGCAAACGGGTATTCATGAAGCTTCACCTTGTCGAGCGCAAAAGGCTTGTCTGGTAGCCTTGGCACTAGCTTCATGGCTTCGTTCCTGCTCGCAATAGCCTGCGAAGATGGGAACATCCCTTCACCCTGATAGGGCGTGTCAGCGAAATATCGAACCGGGAGTTGGTCTTCGTTGGATCCTCGACGAACCATTTTCCTGAGCGTCCAGAGTCTTTGGCTTGTAGATGGCGATCAGCCCCAAGGACCGACTTATCGCGACACGACCGATAGAAGCAACGCAGGTATAAAGTTTAGCAAGCTGGTTGTGAAGATTGCTATCTGATCGTGTCCCGGGGAGTGGTGTAGCTGACGGCATTGGTCGCCGTGCTCTCCGGCATGGGCCGGGCTGATCAGCGCGCCACGGCTGGCAAGCTGATCAGGGGATCATCGCTCATCTGGCTGATCGTTTCCAGAGTCATATATCTGGCCCGCTGCACTGCCCATTCATCGTTCTGTTCGAGCAGGATTGCGCCGACCAGACGCACGATCGCATCGTCGTTCGGGAAGATTCCGACGACCTCGGTGCGCCGCTTGATCTCGCCGTTGAGACGCTCGATCGGATTGGTCGAGTGCAGCTTGGCGCGGTGTTCTTTCGGGAAGGTCATGTAGGCCAGCACGTCGGGCTCGGCGTCGTCCATGATTGTCGCCAACTTCGGCACCTTCGGCCGGATCTGGTCGGCGACGGCGCGCCATTGCACGCTTGCGGCCTCGGGCGTTTCCTGGGCGAAGGCGGTGGCGATGAAAGCGGAGACGACCCTGCGGCCGCTCTTGCCGGCATGGGCCAGCACGTTCCTCATGAAGTGGACGCGGCAGCGCTGCCATGTCGCGCACAGCACCTTGGTGACGGCCGCCTTGATGCCTTCATGGGCATCGGAGACGACGAGCTTGACGCCGCGCAGGCCGCGGCGGGTCAGCTTGCGCAGGAACTCCGTCCAGATCGGCTCGGCCTCCGAGGTGCCAATCTCCATGCCCAGCACCTCGCGCCGGCCGTCCGCGTTGACGCCGACGGCAATGATGACGGCGACCGAGACGATGCGGCCGCCGCGGCGCACCTTCAGGTAGGTGGCGTCGATCCACAGATAGGGCCAGTCGCCCTCGATGGGTCTTTCAAGGAACGCTTTGACCTTGCCGTCGATCTCCTCGCACAGCCGCGAGACCTGGCTCTTCGAAATGCCGCTCATCCCCATGGCCTTGACCAGGTCGTCAACCGAGCGGGTCGAGATACCCTGGACGTAGGCCTCCTGGATGACGGCGGTCAGCGCCTTCTCGGCCATGCGGCGCGGTTCGAGGAAACCGGGGAAATAGCTGCCCTTCCTGAGCTTCGGGATGCGCAGCTCGACGGTGCCGGCGCGCGTCTCCCAGTCGCGCTCGCGATAGCCGTTGCGCTGGGCCGTGCGCAACGGGTTCTTCTCGCCATAGGCGGCGCCGGTGGCGGCCCCAACCTCCATTTCCATCAGCCGCTCGGCGGCAAAGCCGATCATCTCGCGCAGGAGATCGGCATCCGGGGTCTTCTCCACGAGCGTGCGCAGGTTCATCATGTCGTCGGTCATCGGTGGTCCTTCCGAATTGGGTTGGCGTCAACAACCAAACCCTACCGGAAAGCGCCGATGACCACCGCAAGCCGCTCGCTCGCTACAGCGCGACTAACGGCGCACTCGCGAGCGGCTTCACTACCGCCGAGCTACACCACCTGTGGGGACACGACCTGCTATCTTACACACTGCCAGCTCGACCTTGCACCACACCAGTGCTACACAGGCTTACAAAATGGGATGGCCTTGCGATTGATTTTGCTAGGTTTTTTCTGCGTTCTGCCTTTTCCGCCTCTGGGCACCATCCCCTCTTCTCTCGATAGTCTCTTTCGCCGAAGCCTCTACGCTTATGCTTCGGCAACTAACTGAAATCCTTACTGATTTCGGCGCGCAAGGCGCGGATGGTCGGGTTTTGTGGAATTTCTGCGCAATTGGTCCAACGAGGCGAGGGGCTGGTATTTTCGCTGGTATTGGAGCTCCTGGTGGTATCGATGCAGCCAAATGGAGGTCCCGAAAATGGCCCTTTCCGACGTAAAATGCCGAAATGCCCGACCCGTTTCCAAGCTCGTGAAATTGTCTGACGGCGGCGGGCTCCAGCTTTGGGTTCAGCCTACCGGATCTCGCCTATGGCGCCTCGCGTATCGTTTTGGCGGCAAGCAGAAGCTTCTGGCGTTGGGCAGCTATCCCCTCATCTCCCTCGCCGAGGCGCGCGAGGCGCGCGATACCGCCAAACGTCTCCTCCGACGTGGCATCGACCCCGCACAGGAGCGTAAGTCGCAAAAGGCTTTGGCAGAGGACACCTTTCGCTCAATCGCGGAGGACTATGTCGACAAGTTGAAGAAGGAGGGACGTGCCGACCGGACCATCATCAAGGTCAAATGGTTGCTCGACTTTGCCTATCCAACGTTCGGGGACGAAAGCGTTCGGGAGATCGATCCAGCCACAATTCTTACCGCTCTCCGCGGCGTGGAGGTTCGCGGTCGATACGAGTCGCCTACGCCCGGGCAGAGCACTGGGAAGACCGCGTCAGGATGATGCAATGGTGGGCCGATTATCTGGATGAACTCGAGAGCAAAACCCGCGGATGATCTCAATCAGCGGACGCGAGGCAAGCCTGCCCGTCCATACACCATCGCCAGGGTCAAATTGAATCCAACAGCGACGGTTCGCCAAACGACGAGACCAACCTCCGAAAATGATACTGAACCCGTCGAAAAAACGAAATTGGACGACCAATGTGGCAGGCCCGGAGGACGTGATCTTTTTCAAGACTCTCCGACCCACTTAGTGCTGCACCCGCATCGTGGCCGCCCCAATTTGCAGAACTTGACGCACACAACCTTTGCAGAACTCTCAGCACACTACCGCGGCACATGAGTGCAGCAGACCTGATCCTGTTCAAGCCGTACCGTCTCTGCGCAAGGATGCCTCCCGCTGAGGATGCAACTCGAAACCCCAAAAGTCCGATTCAGGCTGGCTATTTCTTTGGGTGGGGAATCGGCTCGGTGGTCGCGAAGCTCCGGCCGGAACTCGACGCCGAAGTTCGCATCATCTCAGATCGTTGGTACGGAGTTTCGCTTGCGCACCCAGCTAGGCCGGCACAGAGGCATTCCTGCGACGCCCGCCAGCGGAGGCCTGCGCGATTTTCCGCTCGCCTGTCGTTTCGGGTGCAGTCTCGATGATTTCACCCGCCACGACGGCGCGTGTCCGTTCAAGCATCGCGGGAATGTCCCGTGCGGGCATTGGGCGGCTGAGCAGGAACCCCTGCGCCTCGGTGCAGCCTTCTCGCCGGACTCGTTCCAGTTGCTCGAGGGTCTCGACGCCCTCGGCGGTGGTCTGCATGCCGAGGCTGTTGCCTAGGCTCGTGACCGCCCGGATGATGGCGACAGAACTGTCGATATCCCCCGCGTCCTTGATGAAAGACTGGTCGATCTTGATCTTGTCGAACGCAAATGAGCGCAGATAGCTCAAACTCGAGTAGCCGGTTCCGAAGTCATCCATCGCGATATGCACGCCCAGCATATGGATCTGTTCCAGCATCGCGAGAGTGGACTGGGTATTGGCCAGCAGGACTGTCTCGGTAATTTCCAACTCGAGTTGCCCCGGAAGAAGTCCCGAAGCATCCAATGCCCCGACGATCGTCGAGAGCAAACGCGCGTTGCGAAATTGCGCCGGCGACAGATTGACAGCGACCTTGGTGCCGGCGGGCCAGCTTGCCGCGTCGAGACAGGCTTGCTTGATAACCCATTCACCGATCGGGACGATGAGGCCGATCTCCTCGGCCAGGGGGATGAATTCTCCCGGGGAAACGATGCCGCGCGTCGGGTGATGCCAACGCAGCAGCGCCTCGAAGCAGCTGACCTCGCCGCGGTCGAGATTGAGGAGCGGTTGGTAGTAGATCTCGAACTGCTCCCGTAGCACCGCTTCACGCAGATCGAGTTCGAGAAACCGCCGCGCCTGCATGCGGGCATCCATTTCCGGTTCGAAGAACCTGCAGGTTCTGCGTCCTTCCGCCTTCGCGCGGTAGAGCGCCATGTCGCCGTTCTTGAGAAGTTGGTCGGCGTCCATGCCATCATCCGGCGCAATCGAGATGCCGATGCTGGCGCTGATCATAACGCCGTGGCCATCCACGACATAAGGTGCGCTCAGCCCATCGATGACCCATTGGGCAAGGGCTGTCGCCTCGACCGGTTGATCAGCTCCCTTTTGGATGATCACGAACTCGTCGCCACCGAGTCTTGCGACGGTATCGCCTTCACCAACGGCCTGTCTCAGCCTGGCGGCGACCTCCCTCAGCAAGGCGTCGCCAGCCGGGTGCCCCAGTGTGTCGTTGACCGTCTTGAAATGATCGAGATCGAGGCAGAGGAAAGCAATCTTGCCATCATCGCGCCGCATCTCGACCAAAGCCTCCTCGGCGCGTTCGCGGAACAATAAGCGGTTTGGAAGCCCGGTAAGCCCGTCGTGGCGCGCCATGTGGGAAATCTTGGCTTCGCTGCGCCGCAACTCGGTCACGTCATGGTGGGTCGCAAGCCATCCGCCGCCCGGCAGTGGCTGATGGATGAGGTCGATGGTGCGTCCGTCGCTGAGTTCCACCAGGCTCACCACGCGCTCGGCGCGATCGATAGTCGCCGTGAGCTGCTGCAGATACTTTTCCGGGTGCTGGCCGACATAGAGCCCCGCCGCGATCCGGAACCGCATCAAATCGATCCATGGCGTGCCGGGACGAGTCAGAACCTCCGGCACATGGTAGAGATCCGCGTAGTTTTGGTTGCATAGAACCAGCCGCCTCTCCGCATCGAACATGCAAAGCCCCACGGGCATGTTGGCGGCAGCCGCGGCCAGTTGCTGCCGCTCCAGCTCGGCTTCGCGGGCCAGGGTATCGCTGCGCTCCAGACTGGCTCGGTAGCCGGCAAAGGCCGAGAACAGCACTCCAACCTCGTCCCGACGATCCCTTTTCAGCGCAATGAGACTCGAGCGTCGCTCGCCCTGCGCCAAGCGATGCATCGCCTCGCTCACGGCAAGGATCGGCTTGCTGACATTGTGGCGTATCCAGGCGACAAGCCCACCAAGACATCCCGCGGCAAAGAGAACTGCCAGCCAAGTCAATCTCTGCGCGACGGTATAGGTGTTATCTGCCATCGCCGCGGCCGCCTTGCTGCGCTCATTGGTGAGGGCGAGAAGATCGTCCAACCGCTGCGTGGCGGCGGCAACGGTCGGCAGCGATACCGTCTCGAACTCCTTGACGGCCGTCGTCCGCTCTCCTGTTTCGAGGAGCGGGAAAATCGATGTCAGGGAATCCTGATAGGCTGTCCACAGGTTGACGAACTGGTCGAACAGCTGCTGCTCGGCGAGTGATCCGGCACTCCTGCGGTAGGCACGCCGGCCTCGCAGTATTTCCTCGCTCTCCCTCGCCATTTCCTTGTCAATGCCGGCTATCTGCGCAGCCTCGGCTGTGCGCACGCGCAACGTCGCATAGAGCTGGTGTTCCGCGAGGTTGCGTTTCATCTCGCCGACGACCTGGACCTGTGGCAACCAAACGCTGGTGATCTCGCTCGTGACCTTGTTGAGTGACCGAAGTTGCGCGACCCCAAATACTCCCACAGCCACGATGCACAGCAGCGCCAGTCCAAAGCCCAACGAGAGCTTGGTTCCGACGCTAATGTCCTTCAGCTGCCTTATGTAGAACACCGAAATCGCGTTCCCAATTAAAACGAGTTCCAAGTTTTCGCGAAATATTAAGTGTATTCGCAGTGTCACGCCTAAGGTGTTAATGCAGACTTAAGACTACATACGGCGGTTGCTCGGCTGAGCCACCGAGCCCGGTCGATCCCTAGCTCGGACATTTGCGACGAACATTCCGATCTCCTAGACAGATCGCCTTTGGGACCGATTGCGCACCGCCTGGTTTTTCGCTGGGATACACGAGAACGGACATTCTATTCGTCCGAATTGGCAAAGAGGGGTCAGCCGTCATAACGAGCCCGACCAAAGCCAAATGGCAGGAGCGTGAGCCCGAGGATTCGCTAGCGGGTCGCCGTGTCAAGCAAATCGAGAAATTCATCCATCACCAGCACTTCTTTCGGTGCATCGAATAGCGAATCGAGTAACCTTCCCATCTCATTTGCAGCAATAATTTCTTCTATTTCGGCAGAGCTTCGCTCGTACATAAACTGGCAGTGGATGCGGAATCCCGATCTTCCCACGACATAGCATCCAACCAGCTCTGAATTCTCGTCTCCGAACTGGATGTAAAAGAAATCGGGAATGCCCTTCAGGCTCCCGACATTGATGGAAGCGCCTCCCTCGGAGATGTCGCACAGACTCAAGTTCGCGCTGTTGACCTCACGGATACCTCGCGACGGAAACATCACACGGATTGCAAAATCGACCTTTCGCCGGTCCCACTTTCTGTCCCCGACCGGTTGCCCAGCTGCAGGGTGGCACCGCCGGTTCTGGGAAATCAACATCTTAGCACCCTGCAACGCACGAAGACTATGAAGGTCGACTACGCTTGATCTCCGGAACGATAAGCGGGGCGCAAGCCGTTGGGAATCGGCACTAATGCCGCTGCTAAATCTTACGTTGGCAAAAATACCATCCGTAAAAATACCATTTGCCCCGATTGCTCCGTATTTTTCACAATGTTGTTTTTACGTATGATACTGTCACAGAGATACTGGCAAAGGCGGATTCGCGCCGTCCAACAGTTTCGTAACCATGCGTGCATTTGCAAAAGATAACTTGCTTTCCGTGGGGGTCCGCATGCTGGCGCTAATCGAAGAGCATCTTCAAAGTATCCGTAACGCGCAGTCAGACAGGGACATCGTTTCGGTTTTGAGCAAACTTTGCGGGCACTTTGGATACCGCAGCGCCTACGTCATTGAATATATCGGACCGCAAAGGAAGCCACAAATCGTCGTCGACACGAATGAACATCGGAATGGAATATGGAGCGACTATTTCAACAGCCCGCTGTATGACCGCAAGGCCGTCGCGGCCGTACTATCTTCCTCACCGGTCACCTTCCTTGATGCGAACCGTTTTTCCCCGGAAGATCGAGCTAGGAGGGACTTTTGCACTCAGAACGACATAGTCGATTGCACCGTCGTCCCTATTCAGCACGGGGGCGAAGTGGTGAGTGTGGTGGGTTTTTGCGGACCGAAGCAATTGACACCGGCCGAGCAAACCGCTCTTCAGATCGTAAGTTACAACCTATTCGCTCAGACGCGCTCGTTCAGGAGTGTCGGGCTCAAGACATTGCCCGGGCCATTAACAGCCCGCGAGAAGCAAGTCATGAGGCTTTCATCCGAAGGGCTCACATCGCAGGAAGTTGCCGAGCGCTTAGGAATGTCGCCTAGAACCGTGAATCAGCACATCGACAACGTCGCACACAAACTAGGCACGAAAAATCGGACGCACACCGTGGCCGAAGCGATACGCCACGACCTTCTCACCTGACGATACAAGCCGGCTTGATTGAGGACCTTCCTATTTTCCATTGCCGACCGTGCAATGGTTGGTTTCGGGCAACTCCGACAAGCGGGCGCAAGGTCCGTCGGTTCCCGTGTCCGGACTGCCAGATTTGATCGCCAGCGTTAATTCGACATTGTCTAATATTGGCCAGGCAATTCCGGAAGAAGCACCTGGAATGTGCATCGGGCATTCGAAACTCCGGGCCGTTTCATTCGCCAACTGGCCGAGACGCCGGACGGCGTTCGCTATCTCAGCGTGGCTACCGAGCTCACTAAAGGAGATGGCGGTTCAATGCCTCCAAACGTCGCTATGCTATCGCACTAGGCTGCGAAGTCGCCAATGCCGGGGCCCTGGTGTATTCGGACGGTCTAGATCTAGCCGATCGGGCCGCTTTCCAGCCAATCGGTATCTCCTGTCGCATCTGCGAGCGTACGAACTGCGACCAATGGGCGGTGCCGCCACTCAAGCGGCGCCTCCAGGTCGATCATAACGCGCGTGGCGCTCTGCCCTATGTGATAGTCTAACCAGAGCAGGTCGCGATTGCTGATTCCAGCCTCCGTATGGTCTCTGGGGAGGAGGATGCCATCACCACATTTTGTCGTTTCTGCCTGTCAGTGACTAAGCTCGCAGCGAGCCGGTAATGGGTAATGGCTTAAACTGGCCTTGTGTGATGATCTGATTGCACACCGAGACTCAAGTCGTGGGGACCACTCTAGTCGACATCGAAGCTGCGATTTTCTCCGCCACCATTATGATTGGCCCGTTAATGTTGGCGGAAGGTACACGCGGCAGGATTGACCCGTCTACGATGCGCAGGCGTTCGATTCCGTGGACACGACCAGCGCCGTCGGTGACGGCGAGGTCGTCCAAGCCCATCCGGCATGTGCTTGTGGGGTGATGTTCAGTGTTGGCGACCGTCCTGAGCCAGCCGGCGATCTCGGTGTCAGTCGCCTTGATGTCCGGCGTATCAACCGCGGGGCCACGGTAAGGCATCCAAGCCGGCTGCTCGACCATCTGCAAGGTCTTGCGAATGCCGGCCACCATTTCGGTGATGTCGCGCCGGTCGGTCAGATAGTTGAACCGAATTTTCGGTTTAGCGGCTGGATCGGCGGATTTGAGCGATATCCTTCCGCGGCTGTAAGGCCGCATCTGGCTTACAAAGTATTGGAAACCATCCGAAATGGTGACTTTCCCGGACTGGAAGTCAGCCAGAAAGGGCAGGAATTCGTGCTGCAGGTTGAAATAGGCGACATCGTCGCTGCTTTTGAAGAAGGCGCCGACCTCGAAGAAATTCGTCGCGCCCAGACCGGACTTGAACAGCATCCACTCGAGGCCGAGTTTCAAGCGCCCGACCATGTTGAGTTGCCGTCGGATCGAGACGCCTTTCGTCGATTGGAAACGCAAGGGGGCAACCACATGGTCTTGAAGGTCCGCGCCCACGCCTGGCAGATTGGCCAAGGGTGAGATCCCGTGCGACCGAAGATGCTCTCGATCGCCAACGCCGGAGAGCATCAGCAGTTGTGGCGAGCCGACCGTGCCCGCGCAGAGGATGACTTCACGCGCAGCACGGATACGCAACCTCTCACCGCAGCGAGACAGGGTGACGCCAGCAGCGACCTTGCCGTCAAAATCGATGCGCTCGACAAGGCAATCCGTCATGACCGTCAGGTTCCGCCGTGACGCGGCTGGTTTGAGATAGGCGAGGCTGGTGCTACAGCGCACGCCGTCCCGGATAGTCGCCTGCGTGATGTGAACACCCTCCTGGTTGCCACTGTTGTAGTCGCCGGCATCGCGCAGACCGAACTCCTGGCCAGCCTTGAGGAACGATTTGTAAAGAGGGTGCTCCGCCTTGCTGCGAACAACGGAGATCGGCCCCGACCCGCCCCGCAGGGGGTCACGACCACCTTCGAAGGTCTCCATCTTGCGGAAATAGGGCAAGCAGTCCTTGTAGTCCCACCCCTCGATTCCGAAGTCGCGCCAGCCGTCATAATCCTGGTGGCTGCCCCTCACGAACACCATGCCATTGATGGAGGAACTGCCTCCAAGGCAGCGGCCGCGAGCCTGGCCGATACTTCGGCCATGAAGCTCAGCCTCGGGCTCGCTCTCGAACTTCCAATTGTAGACATCGCTCTCTATTGGAAATGTCAGCGCGGCCGGCATCCGAATGGTAATGCTTCTATCGGATGGGCCTGCTTCGATCAGGCAGACTTCGATCGAAGGGTCTTCGGTCAGTCGGCTGGCAAGAACGCATCCCGCCGATCCGGCCCCGACGATGACATAGTCGAATTCGAATTTTGTGCGGCTCATGTACTATCCCATCCGGCAGGTGCCGATGACTGCATGGCAACCCGCGCTATTGGTTCCGTCATAAAGTTCGTCGCGTTAGAGGCTCAGCTTCTGCGTTGAGCTCATCGTGATTGCTGAGGCCAGCAACGGGGCTTCATGACTCAGCCTCATAATTGCATTCGGTTGGGCGCTCGGCGCGCCCAACCCGTGTTGTCGGTCGTTCAGCGCTGCACGGCCGGATTCGCCGACGATGCGGTTCTAAGGGCAGCCATGGGTTGTTCGGTGCCGACCACATATTGCGACAAGGTTTTCCAGCCAGTGCGCGAACTGGCATGCAGCCGCCACAGGACCAAGAGCCCCGCGGCCAGCAAGGCAGCCGCGATGGCGGGCGCGTAACCGACCGGCGGATCCGGCAGCGGCACGAGCGAGTAGTAAAGAACAAGGAAAAGCGCAATGGTCGAGATGATGGGGAATATGACGTGAATGAGGACGTTCAATTCTTGCCGCGCAGTTGTCAGGAAGAACCGGGCCACGCCGATGTTGCCCATCAGGTAGACGAAGACATAGATGATCGTGCCAAGCGTCCCCAGCATGAAGAACGACTGATCGGGCCCGACCAGGGTTCCAACGCCCAGACCAACCCCAATTGCCAAAAGCGACTGCGCCAGCACGGCACTGTGAGGCGTGCGATACTGCGGGTGAATCTTGTTAAGCCAGGACGGAAGCGCTTCGGCGCGAGCCATGGCGTACCAGTTGCGGGTGGAATCCACGGTGCATGCGATGCAGACGGCGATGCCGGAATTCAGCAACGCGAGGAGCACAAGCACCCAGCCATTGCCCCAGAGACGCTGCGCGACAACAAATGCCGGGTTTTCCG
This sequence comes from Mesorhizobium sp. ORM8.1, assembly GCF_053005525.2. Lineage (NCBI taxonomy): Bacteria > Pseudomonadati > Pseudomonadota > Alphaproteobacteria > Hyphomicrobiales > Phyllobacteriaceae > Mesorhizobium > Mesorhizobium sp. ORM8.1. The sequence continues at coordinate 2,899,549 of NZ_CM132600.1, forward strand.
TCGCGTTCGCCAGATCATTCAGATTCTGGGTGCCCCAGCCGATTTGAAGGCCCCAAGCGCAGAACACGTAGTACACGCCAAGCAGGATGACCGAGCCGATGATGGCTCGAGGGATCACAGTCCGCGGTCTGCGGGCCTCCTCTGCCACCGCTGCCGCGCCCTCCCAGCCCGTGAACGCAAAGATCGAAAGCACGACGGCCAGATAGAAGCCGTGCAGATTCGTGCTGCTGGCCGGATTGAAACCGCTAAACGAGATGCCGCCAGGTCCTGGTGAAATCAGGCCGGAGATCGCAAGCGCGAGGACGATCAGCATCTCGATGATCGATAGAACCGTCAGCATCTTGCCGGAAACTTTGATTCCTCGATAGCCGATGTATCCAACCAGAAGGAGGATGGCCAGGGTCGTGATCTGCCAGGGAAGATTGAAACCATAGTGTTGCTGCAGTTCCGTCTGCAGGACGAAGCCGGTATAGGACGCGAGGCCGCCCGGGATGATCGCCACAAACCAGGAATAGAGCCAGCCGACCAGGAAGCCGGAACGCGGGCCTACGGTGGCGCTGACGTAAGTGTAGAAGCCGCCCGCCGACGGCAGATGCCGGCCGAGTTGTGCAAGGGAAATCGCGACCACCAGGCCGATCACGAATGCAGCGATATAGGTGGATGGGGCACCGAGGCCCGCTTGCTGCGTATTGAACCCGATCGTCGTGAGCACGCCAACCGCTGGTGCAATCTGGGCGATGCTTTGCATGAGCACCGTTGTCAGGCCGACCGAGTTTCGTTGCAGGCCTTCGTCTGAATGGTCCTTGACCATGCGATTCCCCTTTTTTGTTTTATGACGAATGGTGCGGGGCAGCGTCTTACGAAGACATACCCTGCGACTACAATTATATTGCACGAAAGTGTGCAGTCAAGGCGCAATATCGTGCACATCCGGTTGCACGAATTGTCCATCCCGGCTACGGTCGCCTGATGCAACGTTCATAAGATTGGGAATCATGAACACTTCGGAGAGACGCCGTGCCCTGCTGCAGCGCGCGCGTGAAATGGGATATGTCGATGCGGGATCGCTTGCTCACGTCTTTGGCGTCGACAGCTCAACGATCCGCCGGGACCTCGCACAACTAACACGGGCCGGTCTCATCCGGCGCACGCATGGCGGCGTCCTGCCAGCGGATCCGGGAACGGTCATCGATACGCCCTATGCGGTGCGCCAGAATGAAAATCTCGAAGCCAAGCAGGCGATCGCTCGCGCTGCGGTCGACCTCGTGCAAGACGGGCAGATCGTCATTCTCGACAATGGCTCGACGACATATCAGGTTGCCACCGAACTGCGGAGACGCCGTAATTTAACTATTATTACCAATGATTTGCTCATTGCCGTCAGAACCGCGGGGCATCCCACCAATCGTCTCCATATGACGGGGGGCGTGCTGCTCGACACCGTGTACACGCTGGTCGGTCCCGCCGCAGTTGCGGCATTCGATGGACTCCACGCGGATTGGGCGTTTCTGGGAGCCGAAAGCATCGATGCAGAGGCGGGCGTGACCAACATCAACGTCGTCGAAATCCCGATCAAGCACGCGATGATGGCAGCGGCGGCAAAAACGGTTTTCGTCGCCGACAGCACGAAGTTCGGCCGCCGATCCTTTGCCACGGTTTGTCAACTGAGCCAGGCGGACCTCATCCTCACCGATGACGGGCTGGCTATGGAGAAGCGGCCAGCATTTGGGACAAAGCTGCGTTGCGTGCACTGAAATGACCCTTTGCGCAGGGGATTGCACGAAAGTGTGCAATCGTGCATAGAATTGGAACAGGCGTTCTCGCGCCATTGTTCCACTGAGAGACTTCCCCATGACCCTGCCCATGATCGCCGGCTTCGAACAAGACATACTCGATCAGCCGGACGCGCTTGCATCCTTCGCCTCCCGGCCCTTGCCGATAGGTATTGCGTCACTCGATTTGGCGCAGTTCGATCGTATCATCATGACCGGCATGGGATCGTCGGACTATGTAACGATCCCGCTCGAGCTTTTGCTCGCCGGCCGCGGCATGCCTGTCTGGCGCTTGCAGACGAGCCGGCTCCTGGAAACTCTGGAGATGATCACGGATCGGACATTGCTCTGGATCACCTCCCAATCAGGCCGTAGCGGTGAGGTCGTGGCGTTGCTCGACCGATTGTCGGCGGGCCGCAGAGGCATTGTCGTGGCGGTGACGAATGACCCCGAAAGCCCACTGGCACGCGCCGCCGATCACGTCGTCGAACTCCATTGCGGCAAGGAAGCGACGGTGAGCAGCAAAAGCTACCTCAACACGCTGGCGGTGATGCACAGGGTTTGCGCTCGTGTGGAGGGTCGCGTGGACGAGGCGGCAGTCAACGATATCCGGACCTTGGCCGGTGATCTGCGCGCCGCCATCGAGGCGCCGCCGCAGATCATCTCCGTCGTGGCGAAGCGAGCACTGGCAGCTCCAAATCCGCGGTTCGCCCTGATCGGCTCAGGGCCCGATGCTGCGACGGCCCTTACCGGTGCTCTGATCCTCAAGGAAGCCTCCAAAGTCGCGGCGGAGGGCTATATCGGCGGCGCCTTCCGACACGGGCCGCTGGAACTGGCAGGCCCCGGGCTCACCGCATTCCTGTTCGGGTCGGGCGCGGACGAGGACTTGACCCTTCGCCAACTCGTGCGGGATCTTTCCAGAACTGGTAGCACGGTGGTCACCATCGCACCGCGCAACTACGACGGAGCGGAGCACATTGCGATACCGTCGCACCCTGTATGCAGCCGTATGGCGCACGCCATGATCACCGTGCAGCACCTCAGCGTCAGCCTGGCTCGGCAAGCCGGTTTAGTGCCAGGTGAATTCCGCTATGGCCAGAAGATTACGGCGCTGCTGTGAGCCTCGTTTTCGCGGGTGTCGACCTTGGTGGAACAGGGAGCCGCTTCGTCGCTCTGCGGCCGCACGGCGTCCTTGCGTCGAGTATCTTGAAGACTTCGGAACTCGGTGCCGGAGAGCTCGAGACCAGACTGAGGCGCCTAGTCGGCGCTATCCGCGACCTGGTGCCTCGAGGGGACACTTTGGCTGGCGTTGGAATCGGTGCAACCGGACCCGTTGATCGTACTGCTGGGGTGATCCATAACATCGACACCTTGCCCAGGTTCTCGGGGACCGGTCTGGTTGCTGAACTGGAGACACGGCTCAAAGTCCCTGTGGTTATCGACAATGATGCCGTGGCTGCAGCCGTTGCTGAACATCGGCTCGGGGCTGGCGAAGGCGCTTCGCGCATGCTCATGGTGACGCTAGGCACCGGCATCGGTGCGGCGTTTCTCGTGAACGGCGAGCCATTCCGCGGCCCGAACGGAATGCATCCCGAAACCGGACATATCCCCATCGTGAGCGGCATCGGTCGATGCTATTGCGGCGCGGATGGGTGCTGGGAGCAGGTTGCATCGCGATCAGCACTGCAGGCCATGCTCCGACAGCATCTGCCATCAAACGTGCAGGGCAAAGACGTGATCCCTCTTGCGGCCGCTTCGGTGGACCAAAACCCCTTCATACGCGATGCATTCGAGACTTACGGAAGCCTCGTGGGGCGGGGCCTGTCGATTCTCCACACTCACTACATGCCGCAGGTTACCGTGCTGGGTGGCAGTGCGGCAGCCTATCTTCACCTGTTCGAGGAAAAGGTGCACAAAGCGATGGAAAGAACTCCAACCTTCGCGGTGCAGTCGGCCGTACATGTTGCTGCGCTGGGTGACGAAGCTGGCGCAATAGGCGCCGCATTGATTGCACAGGGCCTGTTTGCGAAGCGGCAATGATCGGCCGTATCTGTGCAGCCGAATTACACTATAATTAATTAGGCTTGGCTCGAACACATCAAGAATATATCTGCCAATAGAGCGCCCTGAACTCTGTGAGAAACTTCAGACATGACCAGATCCCGTGGCCTCGACATCATCCAGACTCACAAGATACTAGGTATGAATAGTCAACTCCTCGGAGGTTTGATTGGGCGGCAACGCGTCTTACGTGGTGCCGCCGCCGCCCTAGCCGGAACGAGTTGGCCACCTAGTCCCCTATGCAAGCTACGACATCATTGATGTGCGCGCACAGCGGCATGCGGCGTCGCCTTCCCTTGAAACGCGTCTGCTGGGATCGAGGCGGCCGTTGTGCAGGAACGCTTCGCTCAGTTAGCCCGTGATCTTGCCCGAATGGAACGGTCTTCCGCGGGTCTTTCGACACCAGCAATTGACACGGGCTGGCGTTTGCCTTTGCTTGCCCGATCGACGATGGTCAATGTGAGAAGGCAGGGGCTATAGCTTCTTCGCACCAAGGAACCTAGTTTGCGGGCAGGAAAATGGGCTCTGCCTTGCAGCGATTGGATTTGGCTGTCGCCACAACGCAGCGATCTGCTGGTGGTCCACTCGAGCACCTTCACACCGGAATTCCGTCGATCCCAATGCAAGACAAGACAACCCAGGCGACAAGGCAGGCTGCAGGGAACAATCCGAGCAACGCCATTAGCGCGGATCTGATTGCCGTCGTTATTGCGGTAACCCATGGTGAGCCACGCGTTCTGACCATCGAGCGGGCCGGGGCTTTGCCGTCTGGCCCGTTTGAGCTCAGCCATCGTTCACTGCAGTCGGGCCTGAGGGCGTGGGTAGAGCGGCAGACCGGTCATCCGTTGGGCTATATCGAACAGCTCTACACCTTTGCCGATCGCGACCGGGCCGGCGACGAGCGCGTGCAGATCTCGATCAGCTATCTCGGCTTGACGCGGGAGGAACAGGCGGAGCGGTCGCCGACGCATGGATGGCACGGATGGTACGACTATTTTCCATGGGAAGATCACCGCGCGGGCGTGCCGCCTATCCTGCCTGATATCCTCGTGCCTCGACTGTTGGTCTGGGCCGAAGAAGCCAAGAGTATGAACATGCGACGTGATCGCCGGCAGCGCGTGGCATATGCCTTCGGCATAGAAGATCGCGCCTGGAACGAGGAACTCGTCCTGCAGCGATACGAACTGCTCTATGAAGCAGCGTTGGTGATTGAGGCCGCAGGCGACCGAGATACCAGGGGTGCTCCGGCTATTCCCGGTCGACCGATGATCGCCGACCACCGCCGCATTCTGGCGACGGGGATCGCCAGGCTTCGAACCAAGATCAAATACCGCCCCGTCGTATTCGAGTTGATGCCACCGGCATTCACGCTGTTGCAATTGCAGCGTACCGTTGAAGCGCTTGCCGGCAGGCTGGTGCATAAACAGAATTTTCGTCGGCTTATCGAACAGCAGGACTTGGTCGAAGAGACTGGCGAAACGATGTCGGACACAGGCGGGCGTCCGGCAAAGCGTTTCCGCTTCCGCCAGGAAGTTCTGGCGGAGCGAGCTGTCGCAGGGACAAAATTACCACTTTCACGCGCTTGACATTTCTTATGCTCAAAGTAAGCATATGTGCAAATTATACTCACTACGAGCATAAGGAGCAGAGCATGCTCAACGTCTCCAGGCGTACGGTCGCGCTCTACAATCGAGTGCGGCGGGTCATCCCGCCAATCGAGTGGCCAGCATTCGAAGAGGACATCGAGGCTATTCTCGATCTGAAACGGCAGCGAAACGCGGTCGTCCTGGCGCACAATTACCAGACGCCGGAGATCTTCCACTGCGTCGCCGACATCGTCGGCGACAGCCTGGCACTTGCCCGCAAGGCAATGACGGTCGAGGCCGATGTCATCGTGCTGGCCGGCGTGCATTTCATGGCCGAGACGGCGAAGCTGCTCAATCCAGGAAAGACGGTTCTCATTCCCGACATGAAGGCCGGCTGCTCGCTGGCAGACTCCATCACCGCCGGGGACATCCGACTGCTGCGGCAACGCTATCCGGGTGTGCCGGTCGTCACCTACGTCAACACGTCGGCCGAAGTGAAAGCCGAGTCCGACATCTGCTGTACGTCCGGCAACGCGAGGGCCATCGTCGAATCCCTTGGTGTTCCCCGGGTGATCATGCTGCCGGACGAGTATCTGGCCCAGAACATTGCTGCCCAGACCGATGTCGAGATCATCGCCTGGAAAGGGCATTGCGAGGTGCATGAGCGCTTCACGCCGGCCGACATACGCGAGTTGCGTGAAAGTCATCCTGGCGTGACGGTGCTGGCGCATCCTGAATGCCCGCCCGAGGTGGTGGCAGAAGCGGACTTCTCCGGCTCGACCGCTGCCATGTCCGATTATGTCGGACAGCGAAAGCCGCCCCGCGTCGTGCTGATGACGGAGTGCTCGATGAGCGACAATGTCGCGGTCGAACACCCCGAGGTCGAGTTCATCCGGCCCTGCAATCTGTGCCCTCACATGAAGCGGATAACGCTCGCCAATATCCGTACTGCACTTGAGCAGAACCGCCATGTCGTCACCATCGAGCCGGAGATTGCCGGGCGTGCGCGGCTGGCCGTCGAGCGGATGCTGGCCGTATGAGCACGGATGTCCACGATCTCTCAGGCCGGCCGGTCATCGTCGGCGGCGGCATAGCTGGGCTGATGACCGCACTTCACTTGGCGCCTGAGCCGGTGCTTCTGCTGTCGAGATCGCCGCTGGGCGCGGACGCATCGAGTGCTTGGGCACAGGGCGGACTGGCAGCGAGCCTGGGCGGCGATGATGACCCGGCGCTCCATCTTTCCGATACTCTTGCCGCAGGTGATGGTCTTTGCGATGCGCAAGCAGCAAGACGCATCGTGTACGCCGCGCCCGCCGCGATCGAGAATCTGGCACGCGTTGGGGTTCGCTTTGATCGGACGCCGGCAGGCGCGTTTCGTCTGGGACTGGAGGCCGCGCACAGCCGCCGGCGCATTGTTCATGCCGGAGGGGACGGCAGCGGACGGGAGGTCATGCGCGCGCTCGTCGCCGCCGTGCGCTCCACGCCGACAATAACGGTCGTTGAAGGCATCGAAGCGCGCAGGCTGGCCGTGCAGGACGGCAGGATCACCGGTGTGCTGGCGAATTGTTCGACGGGTCCGGTGTTCTTCGCCACGGGACGGGTCGTTCTCGCCACTGGCGGGATCGGCGGCCTCTTCCATGACTCGACAAACCCATTCGGCAGCTGCGGGCAGGGCCTGGCACTTGCGGCGCGCGCGGGTGCCGTCCTTGCCGACCTGGAGTTCATCCAGTTCCACCCGACCGCGCTCGATGGGCCGGGCCGTCCGATGCCACTCATCAGCGAGGCGGTTCGCGGCGAAGGCGCGGTGATCGCCGACGAGACAGGACGGCGTTTTCTCGACGGCGTGCCAGGGGCGGAACTTGCAGCGCGCGACGTCGTCGCGCGTGCAGTCTGGCAACACCTTGCCGACGGCCATCGCGTCTTCCTCGACGTGCGCGAAAAACCAGGCGCTGCATTCGCGCAGCAATTTCCAACGGTCGCGTCAGCCTGCGGCAAAGCCGGTATCGATCCGACGCGCGATCTCATCCCCATCCGGCCGGCGCAGCACTACCACATGGGTGGCATCGCCGTGGATCTGGCTGGGCGCACTTCGATTCCGGGACTTTGGGCCTGCGGCGAGGTCGCCTCGACCGGGCTGCACGGCGCCAACCGGCTTGCCAGCAATTCCTTGACCGAAGCTGTAGTGTGCGCGCGCTGGGTTGCGGAAAGCCTGGCGGGAACCCCTGCCCGCCGAACAGAGCCGGCGATTGCAAGAGACTACCCTTCGCCCGACCCGACACCAGTGCGCTCTCTTTTGTCGCGCGCGCTCGGCGTCGTGCGGGATGGCGAAGCCTTGAAAGCCGCCGCACGCGCCCTGTTGCCGCTCGCAGAATGCCACGATGCCGCGTCCGATCCCGCCGCCGTTGGGCTGATGATCACCATTGCGGCCTTGTTGCGCCGGGAGAGCCGCGGCGCTCACTTCCGGGCCGACTTTCCGCATCATGCGACCGTCGCCCGTCGTTCCCAAATCACGCTCGACGCCGCCATAGCCGCGGCGCGGGAACTCGCATCCTCCCCAACACTGGAAAGCGTTCTGTGAACCTCTCACCACTCCCCGCAATCATGCTCGAGCCTCCTGTCCGGGCAGCCTTGCTCGAAGACCTCGGCAGAGCCGGAGACCTGACCACCGATGCCATCGTACCGAAGGACCTTTGGGCAACGACCGTACTCTCGGCACGCCAGCCCGGAGTTATCGCTGGCCTCGATCTGGCGATGCTCGCTTTCAAGCTGATCGACCAGAATGTCGAAATGACAGTGGAGCGAGCGGACGGTAGCGACGTTGCGCAAGGTGAGACCATTGCATCGATCAGCGGTCCGGCCCGGGCCATTCTTACCGCGGAACGGACAGCGCTCAATTTCCTCTGTCATCTGAGCGGCATCGCCACGGCGACGGCATCGATTGTTGATGCAGTCCGCGGGCACAAAGCCAAGATCGTCTGCACCCGGAAGACGACACCTGGCTTGCGGGCGCTCGAAAAATACGCCGTGCGTGCAGGTGGCGGATCCAATCACCGTTTCGGCCTCGACGATGCGATCCTGATCAAGGACAACCACATCGCCATCGCCGGCGGAATTCGCACGGCAATCGAGCACGCGCGGAGCAGCGTCGGCCATCTCGTCAAGATCGAAGTCGAGGTCGATACGCTGGCCCAGTTGGAAGAGGCCTTGGACCTGGGACCCGACGCTGTCTTGCTCGACAACATGTCGGTCGACGAGCTGCAGCAGGCTGTGGGATTGGTTGCCGGCCGGTCGGTCACAGAGGCGTCTGGCAGGATCACCGCCGCGATTGCGCCAGCAATTGCCGCAACCGGTATCGATCTGATTTCCATCGGCTGGTTGACTCACAGCGCCCCCATCCTCGATATCGGCCTCGACTACCGTGAGCCTTGATCGTCGAGGCTGACCCTCTAGCCTATCCGTTTTTTCTCGACCGTGTCCGCCAGTCCAAAGGCGCCCGTGTCGCCACAACGCAAGGAACAGGATGGAAATGCGAGCAGCAATTTCGGAAAAAACCCTGCCTGAAGCTCAATCCTTCGACGGCCACCGGATGTGGACCCTGGAAGAAGCCCAGGCGCTCCACGACGCGCCTTTCAACGACCTTCTGTTTCGGGCACAAAGCGTTCATCGCCAGAATTTCGATCCCAACAAGGTCCAGCTCAGCCGGCTTCTCAGCATCAAGACGGGGGGATGCCCGGAGGATTGCGGCTATTGCAGCCAGTCGGCGCATCACGAAAGCGGGTTGAAGGCGTCGAAGCTGATGGAGGTCCGACGCGTCATCGCCGAGGCGACCAAGGCACGCGATGCCGGCGCCACCCGCTATTGCATGGGCGCTGCCTGGCGAAACCCCAAGGCCCGGGACATGGATGCGGTCGTGGCGATGGTCGAGGGCGTCAAGGCGCTTGGCATGGAAACCTGCATGACGCTTGGCATGCTCGATCTTGAGCAGGCCGCTCGTCTGAAACAGGCCGGTCTCGACTACTATAACCACAACATCGATACGTCGGAGCGCTACTACTCAGAGATCATCTCGACCCGCAAATTTGCCGACCGGCTGGATACGCTCGCCAATGTCCGCGACAGCGGCATTAAGGTCTGCTGCGGCGGCATTGTCGGCATGGGTGAAGAACCGGTCGACCGGATCGACATGCTGGTGACGCTGGCCAACCTGCCGGAGCATCCCGAAAGCGTTCCAATCAACATGCTGATCCCGATCGACGGCACTCCGCTTGCCGAAGCCAAGCCCATCGAGCCGATCGAGTTCGTGCGTGTGATCGCGCTGGCGCGCATCATGATGCCGAATTCGCATGTCCGACTTTCGGCCGGCCGCACCGCCATGACCGACGAGATGCAGGCGCTGTGCTTTTTTGCCGGCGCCAACTCGATCTTCGTCGGCGACACGCTGCTGACGGCGGACAATCCCGGCGAGGACAAGGATACTCTGCTGTTCCAGCGTCTCGGCATCGAGCCGATGGAAATCGGCACGCAATGAACGAAGCACTTCTTGCCCGGTATGACGCATCTTTGCGTGGACTGGCGCGCAAGGACCGGCTGCGGACGCTTGCGCCGCGCGCCGGTCTCGACTTCTCGTCGAACGACTATCTCGGGCTTGCCGCCTCCAAAAGACTGGGTGACGCGGTTGCGGCGGCGATCGCGCGGGGTACGCCGGTCGGCGCCACCGGGTCGCGGCTGCTGCGCGGCAACGCGCCGGAGCATGAGCAACTGGAGGCGGACGCGGCGGCGTTCTTTGGCGCCGAACGCGCGCTGTTCTTCGGCAGCGGCTACATCGCCAACTTCGCTCTCCTGACCGCGCTGCCCCAGAAAGGCGACCTGCTGGTCCTCGACGAGCTCGCCCATGCCAGCATGCATGAGGGCGCGCACGCCGGGCGCGCCGAGTTCAAGCTGGCCGCGCACAACGACGTCGACGCTGTCGAGGACGCGATCACACGCTGGCGCGCCGAAGGCGGCATGGGGCGCGTCTGGATCGCGGTCGAAAGCCTTTACAGCATGGATGGCGATTGCGCGCCGATGGAGAGTGTCGTCGCGCTTGCCGATCGGCACGAGGCATTCCTCGTCGTCGACGAGGCGCATGCCACCGGCGTCTGGGGACCGGACGGCCGCGGGCTGGCCGCCGCTTTCGAGGGCCGCGACAACATCATCGCGCTCCACACATGCGGCAAGGCGCTCGGAGCGTCGGGCGCGCTCGTCACCGGACCGCGAACGCTGTGCGACTATCTCGTCAATCGCTGCCGGCCGTTCATCTACGCCACCGCGCCATCGCCGCTGATGGCGGTCGCGGCGCGCGAAGCGCTCGCCATGCTGTCCGACGAGCCCTTGCGCCGCGTTCAACTGCAGGAACGCATTGCCTTCGCGGGCCGTCAATTGGCCGAGCGCTGCGGCGCTCTACCGAGCGGCTCGCAGATCCAGCCATTTGTCATCGGCGACGTCAGGCGCACCATGACTGTGGCGGCGGCACTGCAGGCCCGCGGCTTCGACATACGCGGCATTCGTCCGCCGACCGTGCCCGAGGGCACATCGCGCCTGCGCATTTCTCTGACGCTCAACGTCGACGAAACCGACATTTCCGCCATGGTCGAGGCGCTCGCCGAGGTGTTGGCCACGGCATGACGAAGCGCATCGTCGTCACCGGAACAGATACCGGAATTGGCAAGACAGTATTTTCGGCGGGGCTCGCCGGCCTGCTCGACGGCTTCTACTGGAAGCCGGTGCAATCGGGCCTCGACGAGGAGACTGACAGCGAGGTCGTTGCCCGGCTTTCCGGCCTGCCGGCCGGACGCGTACTGCCGGAGGTTTACCGTCTGAGCATGCCGCTGTCGCCGCATCGATCAGCCGAAATGGACGGCGTCGCGATCGAGGCGGCCAAGCTCTCGCTTCCAGACTTGCCGGGTCCGCTTGTCATCGAAGGCGCGGGCGGACTGATGGTGCCGCTCAATCGACAGACAAGATTCATCGATATTTTCCAGGAATGGCAACTGCCGGTCATCCTTTGCGCCCGCACCGCGCTCGGCACCATCAATCACACCCTGCTATCGATCGAGGCCCTGCGGGCGCGATCCATTCCGCTCATCGGCATCGCCTTCATCGGCGAAGAGGTCGCCGATACGCAAAGGACAATCGTGGAATTCGGCGGTGTGCCGCAAATTGGTAGATTGCCGCACCTCGATCCACTGACGGGTGAAACGTTGAGAGATGCAATGGTTGCCGGCTTCGACCTGGCCATGATCACCGGAGGCGAATGATGCCGCAGTCTCGAGTCTGGCACCCATTCACCCAGCACGCGCTCGAGCCGTCGATCCCCGAAATCGTCCGGACCGAAGGCGCCTACCTTCACAACGCCGACGGCGCGCGCATCCTGGACGCCATTTCATCCTGGTGGGTCGTCACCCATGGCCACCGCCATCCCCGCATCATGAAGGCCATCGAGACGACCGCGTCGAGCCTCGACCAGATCATTTTCGCGGGCTTCACCCACGAGCCGGCCGAACGCCTGGCCGAGGCGCTTGTCGACCTCGCGCCCGCCGGCCTCGACCGGGTGTTCTATTCCGACAGCGGCTCGACCTCCGTCGAAGTCGCGCTGAAGATGGCGCTAGGCTACTTCCGCAATATCGGCGCGCCGCGTTCGCGCATCGTCGTCATGGAGCACAGCTATCATGGCGACACGATCGGCACGATGAGCGTCGGCGCCCGCGGCGTGTTCAATGCTGCCTACGAGCCTTTGCTGTTCGAGGTCGACACCATTCCCTTCCCGGCCGCCGGACGCGAGCAGGAAACGTTGGATCGTTTCGAGGCTGTGAGCCGCGACCGGCGCGCCGCCGCGCTGATCGTCGAGCCGCTGGTGCTTGGCGCCGGCGGCATGCTGATGTACCCGGCCTGGGTTCTGAGCGAATTGAAGAGGATCGCCGAGGCCTCCGGCACGCTGCTGATTGCCGACGAAGTGATGACCGGCTGGGGGCGAACCGGAACCATGTTCGCCTGCGAGCAGGCGTCCATCACTCCAGACATCCTGTGCACCTCGAAGGGCCTGACCGGCGGAACCATCCCGCTGGCGGCCACCCTCGCCACCGATGCCATCTTCCAGGCCCATTATTCCGAGGACCGGAAGAAGACCTTCTTCCACTCGAGCTCCTACACCGCCAATCCGATCGCCTGCGCGGCCGCACTCGCCAATGTCGAGGTCTGGCGCGACGAGCCGGTGGCCGAGCGGATCGCGGCCCTGGGCGCGAGGCAGGCGGCGGGGCTGCAACGCTTCCGGGACAATCCATATTTCACCGACTGCCGGGCGACCGGCACGATCGCTGCTCTCGACCTACGCACCGGCTCTGCCGGCTATCTGGCCGAGATCGGACCGAAGCTGCGCGCTTTTTCCTCGAACGAGGCATGGTCGTGCGCCCGCTCGGCAATGTCGTCTATCTTCTGCCGCCGTATTGCATCACCAGCGAGGAACTGGACGGGCTCTATGACGCCATCGAGGAGGCCGGTGAACGCTTCGGTCCGAGGCCATGAGCCGATCGTCGCGCATTCTCGGATTTGGCCATCATGCGCCGTCGCGCAAGGTCGAGAACCCGGAAATCGAAGACCGTCTCGGGCTTGAACCCGGCTGGATCGAGCGCCGCACCGGGATACGGTCGCGCTTCTGGGCAACAGACGAAGACACGCTGTCGGGCCTTGCCGCCTCTGCCGGCGACATGGCCCTGGCCAATGCCGGCATCGACCGCAGCGACATTGGTCTGCTGTTGCTCGCCACCTCGACACCCGACCACCTTCTGCCGCCCAGCGCACCACTGGTCGCGCATCGCCTCGGGCTCAGCCGCGCCGGCGCGATCGATCTGACCGGCGCCTGTGCCGGCTTCATCTATGCGCTGATGTTCGCCGACGGATTCACCCGCCTGCATGGCAAGGCAAGCATTGTCATCGCCGCCAACATACTCAGCCGTCGCATCAATCCGGCCGAGCGCGCCAGCGCCGTGCTGTTCGCCGATGCCGCCGGCGCCGTGGTGATCGGTCCGTGCGGGGATGCCGATCGAGGCATTCTCGGTGCCTCGGTCGATCTCGGACGGCTCACGCTATGGGCTGATCCAGATTCCCGCCGGCGGAAGCAATACCCCGTTCCATGGCGACCTCGACCTCGCGCAGACCCGGATGACGATCACCGACGGCCGCGAGGTGTTCGCCAAGGCCGTGGAGATGATGACTGACTGCGCGAGAGGTGCGCTCGCTGCAGCCCAAATGCCTCCGCAGGACATCGACCGGTTTGTGCCGCATCAGGCCAATGCGCGCATTTTCGATGCGGTCGGCAGGAACCTCGGCATCCCCGATGAAGCGATCGTCAAGACCATCGTCGAATACGGCAACTCTTCCGCCGCGACGATCCCGCTCTCGCTGTCGCTCTCCCATCGCACGCAGCCGTTTCAGCCGGGTGAGAAGGTTCTTCTGGCGGCTGCGGGTGCGGGTCTCAGCGGCGGCGCCCTCGTGGTCGGGATTTAGCCGAGCGACGCTCGGCCCGGCTAACAGCAAGACTGGCCACATGCGTTGGATGACTGGCCGAAGGCGCTTGACAAGTTAGCGCCGGCCCGTTCAACCTGAGGCATTCACCAGGGGAGTCCCGGCAAGGGGCTGAGATACTGCTGGCTTTTGCGGCGCAGTGACCCGTTGAACCTGATCCAGTTCATACTGGCGTAGGGACGGTGCAAGCGCTTTGCGGGAGTTTACGCCCGAAGTCCTGTTTCGAGCAGGTCGACCAAAGCGTCTTTTCATCCTTCCGGCACAGAACTGGGTCTCCAATGCAACGAGCAAAGGAGCCTCAAGATGAATGCCCTCACCCCCGCCGTCTCGACGGGACCGCTGCCTGCCTCACGCAAAATCCACAAATCCGGTACCATCCACCCGCAGATCAAGGTGCCGATGCGCGAAATCTCCGTCCATCCGACTGCCGGCGAGCCGCCCGTTACCGTCTACGATCCGTCAGGCCCCTATACCGACCCGACGGTCGAAACCAGCATCGAAACCGGCCTTGCCCGGCTTCGCTACGAATGGATCATGTCGCGCAGCGATGTCGAAGCCTATGACGGCCGCCATATCCGGCCCGAAGACAATGGATTTGTCACGGGCGAACGCCTGACGCCGGAGTTTCCGGCCCGTAACCGGCCGCTCAGGGCCAAGGCCGGCAAGGCGGTGACACAGCTCGCCTATGCGCGCGCCGGCATTATCACGCCTGAAATGGAGTTCGTCGCCATCCGCGAGAACCTCGGCCGCGAGATGCTGCGCGGCAAGCTCGAGCGCGACGGCGAAGCCTTCGGCGCGGCGATCCCCGACTTCGTCACGCCCGAATTCGTGCGCGATGAGGTGGCGCGCGGGCGCGCGATCATTCCCGCCAACATCAACCATCCCGAGAGCGAGCCGATGATCATCGGCCGAAATTTCCTGGTGAAGATCAACGCCAATATCGGCAATTCGGCGGTCACCTCCTCGATGGCCGAAGAGGTCGAAAAAATGGTCTGGGCGATCCGCTGGGGCGCCGACACGGTGATGGACCTGTCGACCGGCCGCAACATCCACAACATCCGCGAATGGATCGTGCGCAATGCGCCGGTGCCGATCGGCACGGTGCCGCTCTACCAGGCGCTCGAAAAGGTCAACGGCATTGCCGAGGACCTGACCTGGGAGGTCTACCGCGACACACTGATCGAGCAGGCCGAGCAGGGCGTCGACTATTTCACCATCCACGCCGGCGTGCGGCTGCACTACATCCCGCTGACCGTCGACCGGGTCACGGGCATCGTCTCGCGCGGTGGATCGATCATGGCCAAATGGTGCCTGCACCATCACCGCGAGAGCTTCCTCTACGAGCATTTCGCGGAAATCTGCGACATCTGCCGCGCCTATGACGTGTCCTTCTCGCTTGGCGACGGTCTTCGTCCCGGCTCGATCGCCGACGCCAACGACGCGGCGCAATTCGCCGAACTGGAAACGCTCGGCGAGCTGACGCAGATCGCCTGGGCGAAGGATTGCCAGGTGATGATCGAGGGGCCCGGCCACGTGCCGATGCACAAGATCAAGCAGAACATGGACAAGCAGCTCGCCGTCTGCGGCGAGGCGCCGTTCTATACGCTGGGACCGCTGACGACCGACATCGCGCCAGGCTATGACCACATCACCTCCGGCATTGGTGCTGCCATGATCGGCTGGTTCGGCACCGCCATGCTCTGCTACGTCACGCCGAAGGAACATCTCGGCCTTCCCGATCGCAACGACGTCAAGACCGGCGTGATCACCTACAAAATCGCGGCGCATGCCGCCGACCTGGCGAAGGGGCATCCAGCGGCGAAAGTCAGGGATGATGCCCTTTCCCGCGCGCGCTTCGAGTTCCGCTGGGAAGACCAGTTCAACCTGTCGCTCGACCCCGAAACCGCGCGGTCCTTCCACGACCAGACCTTGCCCAAGGAGGCGCACAAGGTGGCGCATTTCTGCTCGATGTGCGGACCGAAATTCTGCTCGATGCGCATCTCCCACGACATCCGCGCCGAGGCACAGAAGGAGGGCATGGCGGCGATGGCGGCGAAATATCGCGAGGGCGGCGATCTCTATGTGCCGGCGGACGCGACCGGCGCAACGCTCATGCCGGAGGCGCATGAGCCATCATGAGGGTGCTGATCCAAGGGGCCGGCATCGCCGGCCTCACCGCCGCCTTCGAGCTCGCCACACGCGGCGCGGCGGTGACAGTTGCCGAGACAAGACATGCCCTCGGTGGCAATGCTTCGTGGTTCGCCGGCGGCATGCTGGCGCCATGGTGCGAGCGTGAAAGCGCCGAGCAGCCGGTGCTGGATCTCGGACGCGATGCTGCAGACTGGTGGGATGCGGCAACGCCAGGGCAGGTGACGCGGGCCGGAACGCTGGTCGTGGCCGCACCGCGCGACAACGGCGAACTCGAGCGATTCGCCAGCCGCACGTCGGGCCATCGGCGCATCGATGAAGATGAAATCGCGTTGCTGGAGCCTGACCTCGCTGGTCGCTTTCGCCGCGGCCTGTTTTTCCCGGACGAGGCCCATCTCGATCCGCGCGAGGCGATGGCGGCACTTCATGACGGACTGATGGCGATGGGTGTCGAATTCCGCTTCGGCACTGACGCCCGGCACATTTCCGGTTTCGATCGCCGGATCGACTGCACGGGCATGGCGGCGGAAGACGACCGACTGCGCGGCATTCGGGGTGAGATGCTGATCCTGCGCACGCCGGATGTGTCGCTGTCGCGCCCGGTCCGGCTGCTTCACCCGCGCTTTCCGCTCTATGTGGTGCCGCGCACCGGCCACCGTTTCATGGTCGGGGCGACGATGATCGAGAGCCAGTCCGCGGGGCCGGTGACGGCGCGTTCGATGATGGAGCTTTTGGGCGCGGCCTACGCTCTCCATCCGGCATTCGGTGAGGCTGGCGTCATTGAGACCGGCGCCGGTGTTCGTCCGGCCTTTCCAGACAACCTGCCGCGAGTCGAGACGCACGGAAGCACCGTCGCAATCAACGGGCTCTATCGCCACGGTTTTCTCCTCGCCCCAGCCATGGCGCGCCAGGCTGCCAACCTGGTTTTCAATCAAGACGGAACCAAGGAGCTTGCTCATGAAATTGATGGTCAACGGCGAAGCGCATGAGATTGCCGCCACCACGCTGGCCGAGCTGCTTGCCGCACTCGACTATGAAGGCGATTGGCTGGCGACGGCCGTCAACAGCGACCTCGTACACAAAGCCAATCGGGCGGAGTTCCAGTTGAGTGACGGCGACCGGATCGAAATCCTCTCGCCCATGCAGGGAGGCTAGACAATGTTCGAACTTTTCGGAATGCCCCTTCCCTCCCGGCTGCTTCTCGGCACGGCACAATACCCTTCGCCGGCCATCCTTGCAGATGCGGTCAAGGCATCGGGCACGGCGATTGTGACGACCTCCTTGCGGCGAGATGGCAGGTGGCAGGGCTGGCGAAAAATTCTGGTCGCTGATCGGCTCGCTCGGCACGAGAATCCTTCCCAACACGGCCGGCTGCCACTCCGTCAAGGAAGCGGTCACGACCGCGAACATGGCGCGCGAGGTGTTCGGCACGAGCTGGATCAAGCTCGAAGTGATCGGCAACCACGACACGCTGCAGCCGGATGTGTTCGGCCTGGTCGAAGCCGCGCGCATCCTGTGCGAGGACGGCTTTTCGGTATTCCCCTATACCACCGACGACCTCGTTGTCGCCGAGCGGCTGCTGGAGGCCGGCTGCAAGGTGCTGATGCCGTGGTGCGCGCCGATCGGCTCCGCCCTCGGGCCGGTCAATATGACGGCGCTGCGTTCGATGCGCGGGCACTTCCCCGATGTCCCGCTGATTGTGGACGCGGGTCTTGGAAGGCCTTCGCATGCTGCCACCGTCATGGAGCTCGGCTTTGACGCCGTGCTGTTGAACACTGCGGTCGCCAAGGCGGCCGATCCGGTCGGCATGGCGCGCGCGTTTGGCAAGGCGGTCGAGGCCGGTCGCGAGGCTTTTGGCTCGGGAATGCTCGAACCGCGCGACATGGCCGTCCCCTCCACGCCCGTGATCGGCATGGCTGCGTTCTGATGAAACTCGATCCCTTCTACCTGATCGTCGACGGCGCTGCCTGGATCGAACGGCTGGTGCCGCTCGGCGTGAAGCTGGTGCAGCTTCGCATCAAGACCATGGATGAGGCCGGGCTGCGCGGCGAAATCCGCAAGGCAAAGGCCTTATGCGCCGGGTACCAGTGCCAGCTCATCGTCAATGACCATTGGCGGCTGGCGATCGAGGAAGGCTGCGACTTCGTGCATCTCGGCCAGGAGGATTTGCAGAGCGCCGACCTCTCGGCGATACGGGCAGCCGGCGTGAGGCTCGGGCTCAGCACCCATGATGATGCCGAACTGGAAACGGCATTGGCGGCCAAGCCCGACTATGTCGCCCTCGGCCCCGTCTACCCAACCATCCTGAAGAAGATGAAATGGGCCCCGCAAGGACTTGAACGGATCGGCAAATGGAAGCGCCGGGCCGAGCCTATCCCGTTGGTCGCCATTGGCGGCCTCAACCCTGACCGGCTCGACCGCGTTTTCGCTACCGGTGCGGATAGTGCCGCGGTGGTCACTGACATCACGCTGAACGTCGACCCCGAGGCTCGCACGCGGGAATGGATCGAAAAGACAGGCCAATGGCGGTAAGGCGCGAACCGCATGTGCTGGTGGTCGGCGGTTCGGACTCCAGCGGGGGTGCCGGAATTGCACGCGACATCGAGACGATCTCTTCCTTTGGTGTGCGCACCTGCCTTGCTGTCACCGCGCTGACGGTGCAAACGCACGACGCTGTGATGGAAATCCATCGTTCGTCACCAAGCCTGGTATCCGATCAGATGCGCGCGGCGTTGCAGGCCAACAAGGTAGCGGCCGTCAAGATCGGTATGCTTGCAACGGCACACATCGTCACCGCGGTCGTCACCGTGCTGCGCGAAAATCCGCAGGTGCCGACAGTACTCGACCCGGTACTGGCCTCTACATCGGGCCGGGTGCTGCTGGAAGCAGGCGCCATCGCCGCCATGAAACGCGATCTGATGCCGCTTTGTCGTCTCGTCACACCCAATCTCATCGAACTGGCACTCTTTGTCGGCTCCGAACCGGCAGCGGATGAGGACGGCGCGCTGCGGCAGGGAAGGCGATTGCTTGCGGCCGGCCCGCATGCGCTGCTGATCAAGGGCGGTCACGCATCGGGGCCTAGTTCAACCGATATTCTATTGGACTCCGATCAGGAACCCATCCGCTTCGACATGCCCCGGCTCGCCGGATCGATGCGCGGCACCGGCTGCATGCTGGCCAGCGCGATCGCCGCGCATCTGGCCATTGGGAAGCCGCTTGAAGACAGCGTGCGCGATGGCAAGCTGTTTGTTTTCGAGAAGCTCCGGGAGAATGTAGCTGTGTGACAGTGTGGCAGTCGGCCCACGGTAACCGCCTTCAGCCCAAGCGGAGTCCGAGTTTCGACACTCGGCCATTGAATATAGAAAGGCCCGGCCGGTTCCATGCAACGGACAAAGGCGACCGTATGGTGCGGTTGCGGCGGTCGGGGCAGTTAAGCCGTATCGTTGCCGGCTGACAGCGCCTCAGTCGGCTCGCGCCCCATCAATGGCCGCGCTCAGAAGCGAAGCTCTGCCGACATTCAGAAAGCACGACGCACGCGTCTCATGCTTCATGGAAACAGCCCGATTCCGGTTAACCCGGGCGCCGGCCCATGCCAAATTGCGTTACACCGCCTTCTTCAGCCTGGACGAGGGGCTGGCATGCGCTTCTGGAGCGCGTCCAGGGTCCAGACGCCGGGTCCGACTGCGGAAATGTAGAGAAACAGAAAGCAATACAACACGGCTGCTTCGCCATGGTTGAGCACAGGGAAAAAGCCGTTCGACCCGTGCGCAATGAAATACGCGAAAGCCATCGCACCCGAGAGCACGAAGGCAACTGGGCGGGCGAATAAGCCGATCGCCAATAGAAGGCCGCCAAACACCTCAAGGATTCCGGCGGCGTAGAGCAAAGGATTCAGCGGATATTCGAACGGTGCGGGCCATCCGAAAAGCTTCATTGTACCATGATCTTCTCGCCCAGCACCTTGGAGAGACCATAGCCGTCGGTCGGATCGGCGTCGTAATCGGGCCGACCATGGAGATGATGGAGCGGCTGCGATCGTCAGGGCGTATCAAGGCAGTCGGCGTCTCGAATTTCAGCACCGCCGATATGGACAGCGCCCGTCAGCACGGCGTCATCGACGTGCTTCAGCCGCCCTACAACATGCTGTGGCGCGAGGTGGAGGCGGAAACGCTGCCCTATTGCCGCAAGCACAATATCGGCGTGGCACGCGACGCGAAAAGCGATCGCGAGAGCAGCAAAAACATCAAGCTGCACCTCATTCACTTGCCATCGATAGTTACCTGATCCAAATCTGCGGCGGGCCATCGCGAGGCGGTCACCACAACAGGAGGAGTTGAATGCCAGAGCTTTCATTTACGTCAGCTACCCCAGGGGCCTGGCGCGACAAGCCTTGGCATCGCGCCTGGCTCGAGAAGCAGGCAAACATCCTGTTCGATCTTTTCGATCCCGTCGCAATCAACCCGAAGGGCGGGTTTTTCGATCTCGATCCTTCCGGCAAGCCGCTGCCGGGTGGCGCTGTGCGGCCAATCCACACCACGGCCCGGGCCGTCCACTGTTACGTCATCGCCAGTCTGCTTGGCCGCCCCGGCAGCGACCGGATGATCGATCACGGGATGAATTACCTCTGGCATTCGCATCGTGACGCACAGCATGGCGGTTACATGTGGTCGCTCGACGACGACGGCCCGAAAGACGCCAGCAAACAGGGCTACGGGCACGCCTTTGTGCTGCTTGCGGCGTCAAGCGCGAAGCTGGTGGGGCATCCCCTGGCCGACAGGATGCTGGATGACGTCACGACGATCCTGAACGATCGCTTCTGGGAAGACCAGCACGGCGCCATCACCGAGGAGTTCGAACGCGATTGGACGCCGATGCGAGGCTATCGCGGTCAAAATTCCAACATGCACCTGACCGAGGCATTGATGGCCGCCTATGAGGCGACCGCCAACCAGGATTATCTTCGCAAAGCCGAGCGAATCGCCGACCTGATCATCAACCGCCGTGCCCGCGACTGCGATTTTCGTGTCGCCGAGCATTTCGATGAGCAATGGACGGTCGACCGCTCCTACAAGGCGGTCAACGAGATGTTCCGGCCCTCGGGAACGACGCCGGGTCATTGGCTTGAATGGGCGAGGTTAGCCCTCCAGCTCTGGGCGCTCGGCGGCAAAAAGCATGACTGGATGCCCGCAGCCGCGGAGACGCTGTTTCGCCGGTCCGTGGAGTTGGGCTGGGACAGGAGCAAGGGTGGCTTCTTCTACACCCTCGATTGGGCCGACAAGCCTTCATTTCGTTTCAAACCCTGGTGGCCGATAGCGGAGGCCGCGGGCGCTGTCACTTTTCTGATCGAACACCGCCCGAGCGCATTCCATGAAGAATGGTACCGGCGCATCTGGAACACGATTGCCGAATCCTACATCGACCGCGAGCATGGCGGATGGTTCGAGGAACTCGACGAGAATCTTGTTCCGTCGCATTCGCTGTTTGCGGGCAAGGCAGACTTGTACCACGCGCTGCAGGCTTGCCTGATACCGCTGTACCCGGCGCAGGGAAGCCTTACAAAAGTGATCGGCTGACCTGGAGCGTTTCAGCGGGAAGCACATGTGCTTCCCGCTGGACCTTGGCAAGCCTCGGTATGCCGTCCGGTCGCCGTAGCGGCCTCGACGCCTTTCAAACCAATACCGCCAGGACCGAAACACAGTCGCCGGCCTTGACCAGGCCGGGAAAATGACGGGCGGCGAGCAGCCCCGACATCCTGGCCTTGATCTCTTGCGGAGCCTGACCGGTGCGCCCGATCGGATGGATGCGGGCAATCGCCTGGCTCTCCTCGATTGGCTCGCCGAGATCGACCATGGTCTCGATCATGCCGTCATCCTCGGCGAAGGCGAAGCAATCACCCGAAGGCATGTCCAGCCACTGGGTTCTGTCCTTCTCGACCGCACCATCGACGATGCCGGCATGGCGCAGCACATTGAGGATGCCACGCCGCGCGATGCGCACGGTTTCAGCGCGCGACGTGCCGCCGCCGCCGAGCTCGGTGGTGACGAAGACCTTGCCCATCTCCTCGGCTGCGGTGTCGTACATGCCAACCGCATCGATCTCGGTCATGCGCATCGAGAACGGCGCGGAAAAGGCTTCGACCGCCGCGAAGGCTTTTGCTTCCTGCGCCTTGTCGGGCAGCGTATGCGCGGCGCAGAACGGCACGAAGTCGAGCGTCCTGCCACCGGAGTGGAAATCGAAGACGATATCCGCGCGCGGCAGCAGTTCGCGCTGGAAATAGTCGGCGATCTTCTCCGTCACCGTGCCATCGGGGCGACCCGGGAAAGAGCGGTTCATATTGCCTTTGTCGATCGGCGAGGTGCGGGTGCCGGCGCGAAACGCCGGATAGTTCATCGCCGGCACGATGATAACCGTGCCGGCGACGTTTTTCGGGTCGAGCGTGCGGGCGAGTTCATAGAGCGCCAGCGGCCCCTCATACTCGTCGCCGTGATTGCCGCCGGTGAGCAGCGCGGTCGAGCCCTTGCCATTGCGGATGACGCAGACCGGGATCATCACCGAGCCCCAGGCGGAATCGTCGCGACTGTAAGGCAGGCGCAGGAAGCCGTGCTGGACGCCGTCGCGCTCGAAGTCGACGGTCGCCGTGATCGGCGATGGACGCAGTGCAGGCATCGGCTCAGTCCTTCACGAACAGCTTGCGCGGCACATTGGCCAGGCATTCGACGCCGGTGTCGGTGATGAGGATGGACTCCGTGATCTCCAGACCCATCGTCTCCAACCACAGGCCGGTCATGAAATGGAAGGTCATGCCAGGTTTGAGCTCGGTGCGGTCGCCGGGACGCAGGCTCATGGTGCGCTCGCCCCAGTCCGGCGGATAGGACAGACCGATCGAATAGCCGGTGCGGTTGTCCTTGACGATGCCGTACTTCTTCAAGACGCCGAAGAAGGCGTTGGCGATGTCCTCGCAGGCATTGCCCGGCTTGGCGGCGGCAAGGCCGGCCTCCATGCCCTCAAGCGTCGCCTTCTCGGCATCGAGGAAGGCCAGTGTCGGCTTGCCGAGGAAGACGGTGCGCGACAGCGGCAAGTGATAGCGATTGTAGCAGCCGGCGATCTCGAAGAACGTGCCTTCGCCGGCCTTCATCGGCTTGTCGTCCCGAGTGAGATGCGGCGCCGAAGCGTCGGCGCCCGACGGCAGCAGCGGCACGATCGCCGGATAATCACCGCCGATACCGTCAACACCGCGCGTGCCGGCATCGTAGATCTCGGCCACCAGATCGCATTTGCGCATGCCGATTTCGACCTTGTCGACGATGCGCTGGTGCATGGCTTCGACAATGCGTGCGGCCTTGCGCATATAGTCGATCTCGGTCGCACTCTTTATCGCGCGCTGCCAGTTCACCAGCGCGGTGGCGTCGGCAAAACGGGCATTGGGCAGGTGCTTCTGAAGTGCCGCGAAGGCGGCCGCCGAGAACCAGTAATTGTCCATCTCGACGCCGATCGAGAGCTTGTCCCAGCCGCGCTCGGCAAACACGCCGGCGAGATAGTCCATCGGGTGGCGCTCAGTCGACTGCACGTAGTGATCGGCGTAGCCGATGATGTTGTCATGCGCGAGGTAAGCGGTGCGCTTGGCGCCGTTGGCATCCTGGCCGCGGCCATACCAGACCGGCTCGCCCGATGGCGGCACGATGACCGCCTGATGCACATAGAAGGACCAGCCGTCATAGCCCGTCAGCCAGGCCATGTTGGAGGGATCGCTGACGATCAGGAGGTCGACTCCTTGCCCTCCATGGCCTTGCGCGTCTTGACTAGGCGGTCGGCAAATTCGCTGCGCGAGAATTTCAGGTTTGGCTGCATTTTGTTGGTCCTCGTTTTTTGGGCCTGGTGGCCAGCATCAGCTTTCAAAGGTTGTTCCGGCATTGGCCGCCCGCGCGCGGTCGCGGGCGAGCGTCGCGATCGCCGTGTCCTGCACACCGGTGCCGGTGAGATCGGCGATGGTGATGTCGCTGGCCGAGCGCCTTCCGTGTTGCTCGCCGGCGATGATCTGGCCGAGCTCGGTCACTTGCTCATCGGCGGCCATCACGCCTGCCGAGATGGCGTGATGCAGCTCGCCCAGACGCCGCGTCTGGCGCGCACTGTCGGCGACATACAGATCGGCCATGCGCAGGATGGCCGGCGCGATCTCGTTCTTGTGCTCGGCGTCCGAGCCCATCGCGGTGATGTGCTGGCCGGAGGAGACGAAGCCCGGCTTGATCAACGGCTCGGTCGACGGCGTGGTGGTGACGATGATGTCGGCGCCGGCCGCCGCCTTCGCGGCGTCCGGTTCGGCGCGCACCAGAATGCCGAGCTTTTCACGCAGGCGCGCGGCGGTTGCCTCGGCCTTGGCGGCGTCGCGCGCCCAGATGCGGGCTTCCGCGATCGGCCGCACCAACCGCAACGCCTCGAGCTGAAGCGACGCCTGCAAACCGGCGCCGAAGATCGCTGCCACGGTAGAGTCTTCGCGCGACAGGTGCTTCGCCGCGACCGCTCCCGCTGCAGCGGTGCGAACATCGGTCAGGTAGCCATTGTCGAGCAGCAGCGCCTCTACCACACCGGTCTTTGCCGAAAGCAGCACCATCATGCCGCCACCGCTCGGCAGGCCTAGTGTCGGATTGTCGAAGAAGCCGGAGCTGATCTTGACGGCGAAGCCGTCTATGCCCGGCACATAGGCGGACTTCACGTCGACCTCGCCGCGATGCTCGTGAATGTCGAGCCGCAGAATCGGCGGCATTGCCACCGGCATTGTGGCCAAGGCGCGAAAGGCGTTCTCGACGCAGGCGACCGTGCCCAGGTCGAGCGTCACTATCTTGCGCAGGTCCGCCTCGGTGAGGATCGTCATGCGGCTCATACGGCGCGCTCCTTTGCGGAGAGTTCGCCGCAGACAATGCGGCGGTGCAGATCCATGTCGATGTTGCGTCCGGAGAGTATGAGAACTGTCGGGCCGGCCACCCTCACCTTGCCGGCAAGCAGCGCGCCGATGCCGACAGCGCCGGCGCCCTCGACGATCTCGCGTTCCTGTTCGTAGGCGTGGCGGATACCGGCGGCGATCTCGTTCTCGGTGGGCAGGATGACATCGTCGAGCAGGTCGCGGCACATGGCGAAGGTCAGCCTATTGTCGAGGCCGATGCCGCCGCCGAGCGAGTCGGCCAGCGTCGGCAGCTCTTCGACTTGCACGGGCCGGCCGGCGTCGAGGCTGGCTTTCATCGCCGCGCCTCGCTCCATCGAAACGCCTATGATCTTGGTGGCTGGGCTCACCCCTTTCACAGCCGCCGCGACCCCAGCCGCCAGCCCGCCGCCGGAAAGCGGCACCAGCACGGCCGCGGCATCCGGAACCTGCTCCATGATTTCCAACCCGAGCGTGCCCTGGCCGGCGATGATCTCGGGATGGTCGAAGGGCGGCAGCATGATCAACCCCTCTTCCTTCACCAGCCTGTCGACTTCCTGCTGGGCATCATCCTGGCTGTCGCCGACGATGCGGATGTCGGCGCCGAGCTGCCGAATGGCATCGAGCTTGTTCCTGGGCACCAGCCTCGACATGCAGATCACCGCCCGGATGCCTTCGAGCTTCGCCGCATGAGCCAGCGCCCGGCCGTGATTGCCGGTCGAGGCAGCGATCACGCCGCGCGATCTTTGTTCTTGCCTCAACGCAGCGATGGCATTCGAGGCGCCGCGCAGCTTGAAAGCGCCGGTGGTTTGATGGTGCTCCAGTTTTAGGTACACGGGGCGCCCGGCGCGATCCGAGAGGCTTTGCGACAACACAGCCGGCGTCCGCTCGACCTTGCCGACAATGCGTTCGCGCGCGGCGCGAATATGCTGAAGCTCGACAGCCATATCGATCACTGCGCCAATTGCTTTGTCAGCAGCCGGCCGAACTCGGGCCGCGGTGTATCATCACCGCAAAGCCGCAGACAGTTCCAGGCGCTGGCCTGGTTGCTGGTGACGACGGGGCGACCGATCGCCTCCTCCATGCCGGGGACCGCGAGCGCGGCACGCAGCGCCGTACAGGAGACGAACAGTGCGTCGGCCTGCGCATGCGTAACCTTGCGGGCCAGCTCGACAAGCGAAGCCGGCGTGATGCGCGCCATCTCGCGATCATCCTCGAAACCGAGACAGGTGAAGCTCTGGATGTCGAACCCGTGGCCGGCGAAATAGGCGGCCATCGGCCGGCTGGTCTCCACGGTATAGGGCGTCAGAATACTGATGCGCTTTGCGCCGAAGACGTTCAGGCCGCGCATTCCCGCCATCGGTGGCGTGACCACGGGGACGCCGGGCTTCGCCGCCTGGATCGCGGCTTCGATCTCAGCGTCGCCGATCACCACGGAGGCCGAGGTGCAGGAGTAGCAGACGGCATCGAGCGGCTCGTCCGGCAGGATCAGCGCCGCACCGGCCGAAAGCGATGGCTGCATCTTGCGCAAATTCTCCGGCGTCGTCGGATTGGCGTAGGGAATGCGCGCGACGTAAACGCCAATCCGCTCGCTCGCCACCATGCGGCGAAAGTCGACCTCGCTGGTGTGGTCGGTGGCCAGAGCGATCAGGCCGACGCGCTTTTCCAAAGGGCGCTTGTCGAGCGCGGGGCGCGCCGTCTCGAGATGGATCTCAGGCAAGGGCTTCATGACTTTCATCTCTCGATCTTGCCGTAGCGGCGTTCCAGCCAGCGCAAGAGCACGACCGAGCAGAGGCTGATGACAAGGAAGAAGGCGCCGACCAACGTGATCGGCTCCAGGTAGCGATAGTAAGTGTTGGCGACGCTTTTCGCCTGGTTCATCAGTTCTAGCACGGTGATCGCCGAGAGCAGCGGCGTCTCCTTGAACATGGCGATGAAATAGTTGGCGAGTGCCGGAATCATCGGCGGGATGGCCTGCGGGATGATGATGTGCGTCCAGGTCTGCCTGGCGTTGAGATTGCACGCCTTGGCGGCTTCCCACTGGCCGCGCGGCACATTGTCGATGCCGGCGCGATAGACCTCGGCCGTGTAGGTGCCGTAGTGCAGCCCGAGCCCGATGACGCCCGCCACCAGCGGCGGCAGCAGGATGCCGATATCGGGCAACACGTAGAAGATGAAATAGAGCTGCACCAGAAGCGGCGTGCCGCGGACGAATTCGGCGATGAAACCGATCGTGCGCGACAGCGCCTTGTTCGACGAGCGACGCGCCAGCGCGATGCCGAGCCCGACGATCGCCGCCAGCACCGAGCCGAGCAGCGTCGCCAGGATGGTGATCTTCACCCCCTGGATCAGCGTCGGCAGGATTTGCCGGACAAAATCCCAGTCCCAGTCCATTAGCGGGCCCAATCCATCAGCAAACCTTGGCCATCAGCAAACCTTGGCCATCAGCAAACCTTGGCCATCAGCGAACCTTGGCCATCAGCGAACCTTGGCCATCAGCGAACCCTGGCATCAGACGCGCACCCCGTCGAGGCCGCGCGCCAGGCGGCGCTCCAGCGAACGCACGCCCCACGAAATGAGCAGCGCCAGGATGAAATAGACGATCAGAATGGTGGTGAACGGCACCATCGTGTTGCCGGTCTGGGCGCGCACCACCTGCGCCTGGAAGGTCAAGTCCGCGAGCGAGATCAGCGAGACGACCGATGTGGCTTTCAGCAACTCGATCGCGTTGTTGCCGAAGGTCGGCAGCATGACCAGAAACGCTTGCGGCAGGATGACATGGCGCATGCCTTGCCAACGGCCGAGATTGAGGGCGACGCACGCCTCGTGCTGTTCGCGCCCGATCGACTGCACGGCGCCGCGCACCACCTCGGCTGCATAGGCGCCGACATTGAGGCCCAGCGCCAGCACGCCGGCCTGCAATGGGGTCAGTTCCAGGCCGACCAGCGGCAGCACGAAATAGGCGAAGAACAGCTGCACGAAGATCGACGTGCCGCGAAAGAATTCGATATAGGCCGTGGCCAGCCAGCGCAGCGCAAGCACATGCGACAGGCGCCCCATGCCGGCAAGAAAGGCCATGATCAGCGCCAGCACCGACCCCATCAGCGTCAGCTCGATGGTGACAAGCGCTCCCTGCAATATCAGGCCGAAATAGCCGGACCACTGGGTCATTCGGGTTCCAACGTTTGCGATTAGCTTCCTTCTCCCCGTTCCACGGGGAGAAGATGCCGGCAGGCAGATGAGGGGCAGCGCGAACCGTGAAATGCTGGCGCCGCCCCTCATCCGGCCCTTCGGGCCACCTTCTCCCCGTAAACGGGGAGAAGGCAAAAATCACTTCGCCGCGCAGAGCTTGTCGCGCGTCGTCGACATCGCGGCGGCGGCCGAGAAGCCGTAGGGCTCGATGATCTTGGCGAACTCGCCGGACTTCTTCATCTTGGCGAGCTCGACGTCGTAGGCATCGCGCAGCGCCTCGTCGCCTTTCTTGAAGGCGGCGCCGTCGCAATAGACCGGAGCGCCGACCACTGGGGCGATGACCTCGAGGTTCGGATCGCTGGCCTTCTTGACCAGATCGTTGATCGACAGCACTGGCAGCGAATAGGCATCGATGCGGCCGTCCTGCACCATCTTCAGGCCGCTCTGGCCGTCCGGCACGACGATGACGCGCTCGCGCGGCACGCCGGCGTTCAACGCCAGCTTTTCCTCGGTGCCGCCACCCGGTGCGCCGACGGTGGCGCTGGTGTCCTTGGCGATGTCCTCATAGCTCTTGAAGCCCTTTGGATTGCCCTTCTTCACCAGCAGCGCCTCGGCATCGCAAAGCACCGGTTCGGAATAGGCGACCGCCGCGCAACGCTCCGGCTTCATGAACAGGCCGGCGGTAACGACGTCGAAGCGGCCGGCCTGCAGGCCGGGGATCATGGCGCCATACTCGGAGATCGAGGCCACGACGTCGGCGACGCCGAGCCGCTTGAAGATTTCGCGCGCCACGTCGGGCGCCGCGCCCGAAACCTTGCCGTCGGCAGCAACCGCCGTGTAGGGCGGCTCATTGGCGATGGCGAGCCGGGCAAAGCCCTGCGCCTTCAACTGTTCGAGCTTGCTGTCATCCGCCGAGCCGACGCTCGTGGCGGCGAGCACGGTTGTCAGGGCAAGGCCGGCGACGCCAGCCAGAATGCCAAGTTTCTTCATTGTTCCCAACTCCTTGTTCTCTTCTTGGTTTGTGGCGACTGCGTCGCCTTCGAGACGACTTCGTCGCTCGTTTGCATTGCGGTCAGACGCGATGTCCGGCCGCGATGATCTTCTTCAGGAAGCTCTGCGTGCGTTCCTGCTTGGGATGGCGGAAAATCTCGTCGGGCTTGCCTTCTTCGACGATCCGGCCGCGGTCGAAGAACAGCACCCGGTCGGCGAAGTCGTGAGCGAAGCCCATCTCGTGGGTGACCAAAAGCATCGTCATGTCGGTCTCGGCGGCGAGCTTGCGCATGACATTGAGCACTTCCTCGACCAGTTCGGGGTCGAGCGCCGAGGTAACCTCGTCGAACAGCATGATCTTGGGCGACAGCGCCAGCGCCCGTGCGATCGCGACGCGCTGCTTCTGGCCACCGGAAAGCTGCGCCGGCATGGCTTTCGCCTTGTCGGCAAGGCCGACCATGTCGAGCAGTTCCATTGCCCGCTTCTCGGCGGCTGCGCGCGCCATCCCTTTGGTCAGCATCGGCGCCAACGTCACGTTGTCCATGACGCATTTGTGCGGGAACAGATTGAACAGCTGGAAGACCATGCCGATCTTCTGGCGCATCTTGGCCAGATGCCGCTCGTCGGCCGCCAGCAACTGGCCGTTGCGCTCCATGTGGTAAAGCTGCTCGCCATCGACCTGGATGTGGCCGCCGTCGATCTTCTCCAGTGTCATCAGGATGCGCAGGATCGTCGTCTTACCGGATCCGGATGGGCCGATCAGCGCCAGCTTCTCGCCTGGCATGACCTGCATCGACAGGCCGTCCAGCACCTTGAAGCTGCCGAAGCTCTTTGAAATTGCGTCAACCTTGATGATGGGCGCGGGCAATCCGTTTCCCCCTTCTGGAGAAGCCTGTGCCCTTAACGATGCGAAACGCGCCAAATCATGTCAATTGGGAAAATTAGATCATGACAATATTTCCGGCGCGGCACAAATTCAGGGCAATTTGCGCTCTGCTTAGGCATCAGATGGCGAGCAGCAGATGCTCCGGATCGCCAAGCAGCAGCTTGGCGACAACGCTCAGGCCCGCGCGCAGTTCCCCTTCGGTTGTCGATCCGAGCGAGATGCGCACGGCCGGATGCCAGGGGGTGTCGGCGATGCGGAACGAGGTGCCTGGCGCGATCGCCACCCCGCGAAGCCGTGCCTGGGCGACAAAGCTGTCCTCGGCGCGATCGCCCGGCAGTTCGAGCCAGAGGTGCAGCCCGTCGCGGTGGACGCGATAGTCGACCCCCGCCAGCATTTCGGCGGCAATCTCGTGGCGCCGCCTGAGTGCCGCGCGCTGCCAGTTGACCAGCTCCATCGCCGTGCCGTCGGTCACCCATTTGGTGGCGATCTCCGCCACCATCGGCGTCGCCATCCAGTTCGAGACGAGATGGCGGTTGGCGACGGCTGCCACGTAGCGGTCCGGCACGGCGAGATAGCCGATGCGCAGGCCGGGAAGAACGATCTTGGTGAAGGAAGTGACGTAGAGCGTCCGTTCCGGCGCAAAGGCGGCGACCGCCGGCGGCCGGCCTTCCACCAGCGGACCAAGCACATCGTTCTCGATGATGGCGATGTCGTGCTTGCGGGCCACAGCAGCGATTTCTTCGCGCCGCCGCTCGTCCATCAGCGTCGCCGTCGGATTGATCACCGAAGGCTGGACAAAGACGGCACGGATATCGGAGTGGCGGCAGGCCTCGTCGAGCGCCTCGGGGATCAGCCCATTGCCGTCGATCGGCAGGCCTTCCAGGTTGAAGCCTAGATAGCGGGCAAGCGGGATCAGCGTGTGATGGCCGATCGCCTCGGTGGCGACGGTCGAACCGGGCGGCGCGACGCTCATAAGCGCCACCGTCATGCCGGCCGTGGCGCCGTTGGTCAGGCAGATGTTCTGCGGCGAGGCTTCGAGACCGCAGAGTTTCAGCCATTCGACCGCGACCGCGCGATGGCGCGGGAACACCATGTTGGGCCGGAACGACAGCGCCGAGCTCGACGGCAGGTTCTCCGCCAGCCAGCCCAGCGCCTGCTTCAGCTTCTCCAGATGCATCGGCTCGCAGACCGGCTTCAGGATCGAAAGGTCGATGACCTCGCCGAGCCGCTCCGGGATGTAGGGCGGCTCGGGCTCGCGGCGCTGCGTCTGCACGAAGCTGCCGCGTCCGACCTCGCCGGAAATCAGGCCGCGGCGGATCAGCT
This sequence comes from Mesorhizobium sp. ORM8.1, assembly GCF_053005525.2. Taxonomy (NCBI): domain Bacteria; kingdom Pseudomonadati; phylum Pseudomonadota; class Alphaproteobacteria; order Hyphomicrobiales; family Phyllobacteriaceae; genus Mesorhizobium; species Mesorhizobium sp. ORM8.1. The sequence continues at coordinate 2,930,980 of NZ_CM132600.1, forward strand.
CCTCATAGGCACGGCTGACGGTCTGCACCGAGAGTTTCAAGTCGTCGGCAAGGCGGCGATGCGTCGGCAAGCGCGCGCCGTTGGCGAGCCGGCCGTCATGGATGGCGCGCGCGACCTGGTCGGCCAGCGAGAGATAGGCCGGACGACGGATGAGCGCTGGATCTGGCTGCCACAATGTCATGACTTATTAGAGATCGAAATCAGTGCAATTGACAATCGAAATAATGCACCGTCATGGTGTGCCGAACGAAAGGCGGCCCCCGCATGGCGGCAGTGAAACTCGACCCGATCGATCTGCGGATTCTCGATGCCATCCAGCGCGACGGGCGCATCACCAAGCTGGCTCTGGCCGAGAAGGTCGGCCTGTCGCCGACACCCTGCTGGATGCGGCTGCGCAAGCTGGAAAAGGCAGGCATCGTGTCGGGCTATCACGCCTCCATCGCCATGCGCGCCATCGCGCCGGTAACGACTGTGCTGATGGAAGTGACCTTGGCCAACCATCGCCAGGCCGATTTCGACCGCTTCGAGCGCGTCGTGCGCGACGTGCCGGAGATCGTCGCTTGCTGGTCGGTGGGCGGCGGCGTCGACTATTTGCTCAAGATCATGGCGCGAGACATCGACGCCTATCAGCGACTGGTCGACGGGCTGCTCGAGCGCGAGATCGGCATCGACCGCTACTTCACCTACATCGTCACCAAGACGGTCAAGGATGAGACCGTGCTGCCGGTGGCCGATCTGCTGCCGGAGCAGGAGTCCTAGGCGGAGGCAAACACCCTAGGCGGAGAGATTGTCTATCGATCCGCACCAATAGAGAGAATCTCTCTACCGACAGGCGTCGAAACAGTCTCATTCTTTGCCCGGTACGGCTGATGCTGCGGCATCGAATGGAGATGTTGATGTCCGCGCATTTTGCCCGCCCGCACCGTCACGAAGCCCTGGACCGCCTTGGCGATCGCCGCCTGCTGCGCGATCTCGGCTATGTCGGCGGCCACTGGACAGCCGGCAACGCGGCCGCAAGCTTCGAGGTCACCGATCCGGCGACCGGCGGCACAGTTGCCTTCGTCGCGGCGCTGGATGCCGGGCAGACAACGCAAGCAATCGATGCCGCGTCCCGCGCCTTTCCAGCCTGGCGGTCGCTCCTGCCGCAGCAGCGCGCCGGCGTCCTGCGAAAATGGTTCGAGCTGATCATCGCCGCCAAGGACGATCTGGCGCTGCTGATGACGCTCGAACAAGGCAAGCCGCTGAAGGAATCGCTAGGCGAGATCGACTACGCCGCCTCTTTCGTCGAGTGGTATGCCGAGGAAGCAAAACGCCTCAACGCCGAGAGCGTGACCAGCCATCTGCCCAATGCCCAGATGATGGTGTATCGCGAGCCGCTGGGCGTCGTCGGCGTCGTCACGCCGTGGAACTTTCCTTCTGCCATGCTGACCCGCAAGGCCGCCGCGGCTTTGGCAGCCGGTTGCACGGTGGTGGCGCATCCCTCTTCGGAAACACCATTGTCGGCGTTGGCGCTGGCTGAGCTCGGCGAGCGCGCCGGTCTGCCGGCGGGTGTGTTCAACGTCCTCACCGGCAAGGCTTCGACCATCGTCGGCCGCATGTGCGAGGATCCACGTGTGCGCGCCATGAGCTTCACCGGCTCGACCGAGATCGGCCGGCTGATCGCAGCCCAGAGCGCGCCGACCATGAAGCGGCTGGTGATGGAACTCGGCGGCCATGCGCCGCTGATCGTCTTCGACGACGCCGATATCGACAAGGCTGTGGCGATCGCGCTCGACGCCAAATTCGCAACGTCAGGCCAGGACTGCCTTGCCGCCAATCGGATTTATGTGCAGCGGCCGGTCTACGAACCCTTCTGCGTGGCTTTCGCCCGTCGCATCGAGGGCCTTCGCACCGGCAACGGGCTTTCTGGCGATGCCGACATCGGCCCGCTGATGCATGAGCGCGCCGTCAAGAAGGTCGAGGAGCAGGTCGCCGACGCTCTTGCCAGCGGTGCACGTTGTTTCGTTGGCGGCAAACGCGATGCGGCTGGGCCGCTGTTCTACCAGCCGACGCTGCTTGTCGATGTGCACGACGACGCCCTGATCATGCGCGAGGAAACCTTCGGTCCGGTCGCCGCGGTGACACCCTTGACGACGAGGCTGAAGTCGTGACCCGCGCCAACACCACCGAATACGGGCTCGTCGCCTATGTCGTGACCGAGAATGGCGCCCGTCAGGCGCGAATGGGCCGCGCACTGGACTACGGCATGGTCGCCATCAACCGCGTCAAAATCACAGGCGCACCGATCCCATTCGGCGGCGTCAAGCAATCCGGTATCGGCCGCGAAGGTTCGCGCCACGGGCTCGAAGCCTTCACCGATCTCAAGTACCTTTGTCTGGATGTCGCATAAGCCATCCCGGAATTTTCAGGAGTCAAAAAGATGCTCGAACAGTCCAACGAACTTTCAGCCTGGGATCGCGACCACTTCTTCCATCCCTCGACGCATATGGGCACGCATGCGCGTGGTGAGTCCCCTGCCCGCATCATGGCCGGCGGCGAAGGCGTCATCGTGTGGGACAACACCGGCAAGAAGAGCATCGATGCCTTTGCCGGCCTCTATTGCGTCAATGTCGGGTACGGACGCCAGAAGATCGCGGATGCGATCGCCGAGCAGGCGAAGAACCTCGCCTATTACCATGCCTATGTCGGGCACGGCACCGAGGCCTCGATCACGCTGGCCAAGATGATCATCGACCGCGCCCCGAAGGGCATGAGCCGGGTCTATTTCGGTCTCTCGGGTTCGGACGCCAACGAGACCAACATCAAGCTGATCTGGTATTACAACAATGTCCTTGGCCGCCCCGAGAAGAAGAAGATCATCTCGCGCTGGCGCGGCTATCACGGTTCGGGCGTGATGACCGGATCGCTGACCGGGCTGGAGCTGTTCCACAACGCCTTCGACCTGCCGCGCGCGCCGATCCTGCACACCGAGGCACCATACTATTTCCGCCGCGCCGACCGCTCGATGAGCGAAGAACAGTTCTCGCAGCGTTGCGCCGACAAGCTCGAGGAGATGATCCTGGCTGAGGGTCCCGAAACTGTCGCCGCCTTCATCGGCGAGCCGATCCTCGGCACCGGCGGCATCGTGCCGCCGCCGGCAGGCTATTGGGAAAAGATCCAGGCCGTGCTGACCAAATACGACGTGCTGCTCGTCGCCGACGAAGTGGTCACCGGCTTCGGTCGCCTTGGCACCATGTTCGGCTCCGACCACTACGACATCAAGCCCGACCTGATCACCATCGCCAAGGGCCTGACCTCGGCCTATGCGCCGCTATCGGGCGTCATTGTCGCCGACAAGGTCTGGCAGGTGCTGGTCCAGGGTTCCGACAAGCTCGGCTCGCTCGGCCATGGCTGGACCTATTCGGCGCATCCGATCTGCGTTGCGGCGGGTGTCGCCAATCTCGAACTGATCGACGAGATGGACCTGGTCAGGAACGCCGGCGAGACCGGCGCCTATTTCCGCGCTGAGCTCGCCAAGGCTGTCGGCGGACATAGGCATGTCGGCGAGGTGCGCGGCGGCGGCATGCTGGCCGCGATCGAATTCGTCAAAGACCGCGACGACCGCGTTTTCTTCGATCCGTCGCTGAAAGTCGGTCCGCAGATCGCAACAGCACTTGCCGCCAGCGGCGTCATCGGCCGCGCCATGCCGCAGGGCGACATCCTCGGCTTCGCGCCGCCGCTCTGCCTGACCCGCGAGGAGGCCGATATCGTCGTCGCCAGGACCGCCGATGCGGTGAACAGCGTTTTTGCCAGCCTCTGAGAAGCGATATGAATGCAATGACCCCAACCGTCCCGGCCACGATGGCCGCCGTGCAACTCATAGGCCATGGCGGGCTGGAGAAGCTCGTTTACAACACCGACGTGAAAGTGCCCTCTCCAGCGCCCGGTGAAGTGCTAATAAGGGTTAGCGCTTGCGGGATGAACAACACCGACGTCTGGGTGCGCCAGGGCGCCTATGGCACGGAGGAGGATGCTGCAGCCGTGTCGACCTGGCGGCGGCAAGGCAACACGCTGAGCTTTCCGCGCATCCAGGGCACTGACACGGTCGGCACCATCGCTTCTGTCGGTGAAGGCGTCTCGCCGGACCGGATCGGCGAACGGGTGATGGTCGATTTCTCGATCTACAACCGCGATGACGATTTGCTCGCCGACATCGACTATATGGGCCATGGCCGCGATGGCGGTTATGCCGAATACCAGACGGTGCCGGCTGAAAATGCGCATGTCGTCGACACCGACATGAGCGATGTCGAACTCGCCACCTTCTGCTGCGCCTATCTCACCGGCGAGCAGATGCTGGAACGCGCCGCGCTGAAAGCCGGCGAGCGTGTGCTGGTCACCGGTGCTTCTGGCGGCGTCGGCTCCGGCATCGTTCAACTGGCGCGGGCGCGCGGCGCCATTCCCTACGCCATCGTCGGCAAAGGCAAGGAACAGGCCCTGCTCGATATCGGCGCCGAGAAAGCGATCACGCGCGGCGTCGCCGATCTGCCGGCCGCGGTCGCGGAGGCGACCGGCGGGGAGCCCATCGACGTGGTCGCCGACCTTGTCGGCGGCGCCATCTTCAACGACCTCTTGCGCATCCTGCGCCCCGAGGGCCGCTACACGACGGCCGGCGCGATCGCCGGCCCGGTGGTGCAGCTCGATCTCAGAACCATGTACCTCAAGCAGCTGCAGCTGCACGGATCAAGCCAAGGCACGCGCGCGGATTTCCGCCGCATCGTGCGCTACATCGAAGAAAAATATCCGGCCGCTGGTTGGCGGCGTCTACAGACTGTCGGACTTCCACCGCGCCCAGACGGACTTCATGGCGAAAGATTTCGTCGGCAAGCTGGTTGTGGTGCCGGACGCGATGTGGAGTGGCAGAGGCGGCTAGGCCTGCCGCGTTGCGTGCAATCGCAAATGATCGTCCATGACTTCACCCTGCAGGGTGAAGCGCGGCGAGCCGGAAGCCGGCCCCAAGTCCTTCGGCCGCCTCCGTCAGCACATCCAGCGCGAAGGCGGCCGACGCAATGTCGAAGAAGATGTCGTAGGAGACCGCGCCGAAACGATCGAGGCGCACGATGACGACATCCAGATGCAGCGCGCGGGTCTGCGCCACCTGGCCGAGTTTCAGGCTTTCGGGCCTGAGATCGGCCATCGATATCCTGCGCATCAAAGCCGGCGCGCCGGGGCCGGAGATGACGAACCACGCCCAGCCCTCGTCGCGATAGGCGTCATAGCCCTTGGGCGACACTGAGCTATTCCGCCATGCTTGGCGCAATTCGCGCAGCCTGTCGCCGCTGGCGCCTGGAGGCGCTGTCAACAGCACTTCCTGCTGTCCCAGACGCAGCACGTTGGTGCCGCAGGGCAGAGTGATGGCAGTGTTCACCGCCTGAGGCGCGGCCAGGCCTTCGGCGGCGAGCCAATCCATCGTGCCCGGACCACGCAGCCCGAGACGTTCGGTTTCAGTGCAATCCAACACGACATTGTCGTGCCTGCCCGGCAGGTTCGCCAGCAGCAGCAGGCGATGCGCGATGGCATTGCGGCGCAGATTCTGATCGACCACGTCCATCCCGGTCATCCTATATTTCCTGCCGCCGGTTTTCGGGATCGTAGAACGGTGTCGTCACGACCTTGGCCATTACCTCATTGCCGCACAGGCCGCGGATGCGCAGGCTGGATCCCGGCGCAGCATCGCGCGGATCGGCATAGGCCAGCCCGATCCATTTGCCCAATGTCGGCGAAAAACAGGTCGATGTGACGAAGCCGACCGGACGCTCGTCGCGTAGCACGAGGCAGGATTCGGCCAGCCTTATGCCATGCCCTTCGGCCAGTTCGAAGCCGCAAAGCCTGCGTTTCAACCCAAGTTTGCCGCGCGCTTCGATGGCCGTCTTGCCGACATGACGCTGCTTGGTCTTGGACAGCGCCCAGCCCATGTTGAGATCGTCCGGGGTCGACAGCGCGTCGGTGTCCTGGCCGATGATGATGTGACCCTTTTCCAGACGCAGGATGCGCGATGCTTCCAGCCCGTAAGGCTTGAGGCCATGCGGTGCTCCCATCTCCAGCAGCTTGCGCCACAGTGATGCGCCGAAGGATTGCGGCATATGCAGCTCGTAGCTCAATTCGCCGGTGAAGCCGATGCGCATGATGCGCACCGGGCAGCCGCCGATCACGCCGCTGCGGCCGTTCAGATAGGGAAAGCCTTCGGACGACAGGTCGATATCGCTGCCGAGAGCCTCCAGCACCTTGCGCGCCGACGGTCCTGTGACATTGATCGCGGCGAAGGCGGCGGTGACGTTCTGGATGTCGACCTGCATGCGCCATTGCGCGTTGAGGAACAGCATCTCGCTGAAAACGCGGGCGACGGCGCCGGTTGTGGCGGTGACATAGAATTCGGTTTCCGACAGGCGATAGGCGACGCCGTCGTCGATGACCGAGCCCATGTCGTTCAGCATCAGGCAATAGCGGACGCGGCCGGCGGGCTGCTTGAGATGCGCCATGGTGTAGATCCGGTCGACGAAGGCCGCGGCATCCGGTCCGCGGATCGCCAGCTTGCCGAGCGTCGAGACATCGAGCATGCCGACCCGGTTGCGCACCAGGGCGACCTCGTCGGCGATCGTGTTTCGCGCATCGCCCTGCACTCCATAGTGAAGCGGACGCCACCATGCGCCGGCCGGCGTCAGCTTTGCGCCGGCGGCGACATGCTCGGCATGCATTGGCGTATGCCGGTAGGGCACATGGTTCGGACCGGCGAGCAGGCCGAGCTGTTCCGGTCCAAAGGGCGGACGCGAGGTGGTGATGCCCACGTCGCCCACCGAGCGGCCAGTCTCGGCGGCGACGATCCTGGCGGTGGTCAAGGCGGAATGCCGGCCCTGCGACGGCCCCATGCCGACGGTGGAATAGCGCTTGACCAGCTCGAGTTCGCGATAGCCGTCGGCGACGGCATTCTTGATGTCCTTGACCTGCAGGTCCTCGTCGAAATCGACGAAATCGCGGCCCCTGGGATGAGCCAGCAGCTGGTGGAAATGGTTCATGCCCGGCGCAATCGGATCCGCAATCAGCTCCGGCTCGGCGATGTCGTAGCCAACCAGTTTTGCAGCCTTGGCGCCGGCCACCTCGCCGCTGCGCAGCACCGCCTTCAGATCGAAGAAACCGGCAGCCGAACCGGCGACATGGAGCGTATCCGGCAGGTGGCGCAGCACGAACTGCTTGCCCGCATCGTCATAGTCCAGCCTGGCGCCGGCATGCAGCGGCAGCTGATAAGCGGGCGTATAGCCGGCGGCGATCACCAGATGATCGCAATCGAGCTGTTCCGTCCCGCCGCCGGCGGTGGTGAAACGAACGGCGCGGACATGACGGTTGCCAGTGGTGCCGATGGCTTCGCTCAGCGTCACACCATGGACGATGCGCACATTGCGTTCGATCAGGCGCTGCGCCATGTCAGGGAAAGCCGGGCTGGCGGCCGGATCGAGAACTGCGGCAATCGACACGCCGGCCTCGACCAGATCCTGCGCGGCGAGATAGCCGTCGCGGTTGCCCGCGAAGACCACGGCGCGCTGTCCGGAGCGGACCGCGTAGTGGCGCATCAGGCGTTGCGCCGCGGATGACAGCAGTACCCCCGGCAGATCGTTGTTGCGGAAAACCAGCGGCTGCTCCTGCGATCCGGCGGCGACGACTATCTGCCTGGCCCTCACCCGATAAAGCCGGTCGTCCTGCAGGACGGGAAGCCAGTTGTCGGCAAACCAGCCATTGCAGGTCGCCTGCGTCATGACCCGAATGTTGGCCCAGGCCTCGACCCTTGCGCGCAGAGCTTCCAACGTCGCTTGCGCCTCGGTATCGTCGAGGCCGAAGCGCGCGTAAGTCAGCGCGCCGCCAAGCTCCGGATTGAGATCGACCAGCAGCACCTCAGCGCCGGCTTCGGCCGCCGTGACGGCTGCCGACAGGCCGGCCGGCCCGGCGCCGACGACGAGCACATCGGTGTGGAGGTTTTCCCTGACATAGTGGCCGGGGGCGGCCGCCAGATCGACTTTGCCGAGACCTGCCGACCTGCGGATGATCGGTTCCCACAATTTCAGCCAGCTCCTGGCGCCCGGGCCAAAGAAGCTGCGGTAGTAGAAGCCCACCGGCATGAAGCGGCCGAGCCTGTCCAGCACCGCGCCGCGATCACGGTCGGCCGTGCCGCTGACATTCTGGGCCGTGACCTTCATGCCGTCGGCGGCGGCACGCAGATCGGCGCGGACATTCGGTTCGTCCGGCAATTGCACCAGCGTGTTGGCGTCCTGCCCGGCCATGGTCAGGATACCGCGCGGGCGGTGATATTTGAACGAGCGCGACAGGATCCAGCGGCCTGCGCCGGCCATCGCCGAAGCGATGGTGTCGCCGGTGAAACCCTCGACCATCCGGCCGTCGAACTGGAAACGGATTTTTCTCGCGCGGTCGAGACGCGATCCCCAGGGAAGCGGCAATCGGTCGGTCATGTCAGGCGGGCTTCTGGTTGGGAAGATAGGTGGCGACGATCCGGTCGGTGACGGTGTGGCGTTCGGCGATCAGGATGGTGTTGGACGGCGTGTGCCGCCACCACTCGCGCATGACGCCGAGCGGGTTCTCCGCGTAGAACAGCGCCTCGATCAGCTGGCCGGGTTCCTCGGCGCTGGCGGCGCGGACCGGGCCGAGATACTGGAACTCGGCGATGTTGCGGGGCCCGTTCACCGGGCAGATCAATATCTTCATGGCCCCCTCAATGGCTGGCGGCTGTCGCGCCCATTTCGTTCAGCAGCGCGAAGCTGTCGAACCGGCGCAGGTCGAACGGTTTCAATATGTCCGGCATCTTGCCGGTGGCGATGGTTTCGGCCATGCGCTTGCCAGCCACCGGTGTGGCCTTGAAGCCCCAGGTTCCCCAGCCGCAATCCAGCCAGTAGTTGGCCAGGGGCGACGCGCCCATGATCGGGCTGTAATCCGGGGTCATGTCGGTGATGCCGGCCCATTGCCGCAACAGCTTGACCTTGTGCAGGAAGGGAAAGAGGTGCAGCGCGCCCTCGGCCAGATGTTCCTTCTGATCGAGCGTCGAGCGCGTCGATGCAAGCTGGTACGGGTCGGAGCCGCCGCCAATGACGACCTCGCCGCGCGACGACTGCACCAGATAGGTGTGCAGATTGGCCGACGAGACCAGCGTGTGCAGGAAGGGTTTCAGCGGCTGCGTCACCATCGCCTGCAACGGGAAGCAGCGTATCGGCAAGCGGATGCCGGCAAGTGCCGCCACCTGGCCGTTGAGGCCGCCGACGGCCTGCAGCACCTGTCCGGCGGCGATCGTGCCGCGGCTGGTCCGGACATGGGTGACGCGGTCACCGCTCAGCTCGAAACCGGTCACTTCGGTACGCTGGTGGATTTCCACGTCGCGCCGGCTGGCATGCTTTGCGTAACCCCAGGCAACGGCGTCATGCCGGGCAGTGCCGCCATCCGCGTGCCAGAGGCCGCCAAGCACCTCGTGCATGCCACCGATGTCGAGGTTGAGGTGCGGGACCAGTTCCTTGACCGTCTTTGCATCGACCGCTTCGATGCGCGTGCCGACATGTTTGCCCATTTCGGCGCGCAGATGGAAACTGCGCATCGCCGGGTCCGAATGCGCCAGCGTCAGCTGCCCACGCTGCGAATACATGATGTTGAAGCCGAGGTCCCGCGACATGGTCTCGAAGAGGCGCACGCCTTCGTCGTAAAAGCGGACCGATTCCTCGGTCATGTAATTCGAGCGGATCGTGGTCGTGTTGCGCGCCGTGTTGCCGCCGGCGAGATAACCCTTTTCCAGCACCGCGACATCGCGGATGCCGTGCACGTTGGAGAGGTAATAGGCTGCGGCAAGACCGTGTCCGCCGCCGCCGACAATCACGACGTCATAGGAGCGCTTCAGCTCCGGCGTCGAAGGGATATCGCCAAAGGACACGTGTTTTGAACGCAAGCCGTATCTGAGCAGGGAGAAGGGCATATTTTGGCGCGTTCCGTGCGGAGACTGGAAGAGGCTTTAGAGAAGCCTCGGGAGGCAAAGTTCGCAAGAAATCGATCTTTACCCAGTGACCGCGTTTTCATAATGTCTGACCAAGAAAAATAGGGTCAACATGAGAAACCTGCCGCACCTCAGCTATCTGGAAGCCTTCGAGGCGGCGGCGCGGCATTTGAGTTTTACCCGCGCCGCCGACGAACTGAAATGCACGCAGGCGGCGATCAGCCAGCGGGTGCGCGCGCTGGAGCAGTTCTTTGCCAGGCCGCTGTTCCATCGGCGGCGCAACGGCCTCGAATTGACAGAAGTCGGCACCGCCTACCTGCCGGGCATGAGCGAGGCGCTCGATCGCGCCGAGGCCGCGACGCAAGGGCTGATGGGCGCGCGTGCGCAGACCAGCCTGACGGTGTCGGCGCCGCTGAGCTTTGTGACCTTGTGGCTGGCCCGGCATCTCGGCAGTTTTTCCGCCGCTCATCCGCAGATCGAGATCCGTCTCAACAGCACGATCTGGACCGATCCCAATGTGGAACTGGCGGACCTCAGCATCCTGGTGCTCGATCCGCCGCAACGGATGCCGGGCGCGGTGAGGTTGTGGCAGGAGCGGCTGACGCTTCTGAGCGACCCGGAAACCGCAGCCAAAGCCGGCTCCAAACCGGACGCCGGCTGGTTCAACGCCGCCCGGCTCATCCATGTGCAGGGACGCGTGCAACTGTTGGATCAGTGGGCCAGGAGCAAAAAGATCGCCATTGCGCCGAAACTGGCGCCGATCAAGGCCGACAACGCGGCCGCCGCCCTGGAACTGGCCGCCTGCTCAGGCGGCATCGCCGCTACGCTCTCGACCTACGCCGCCGCCTATCTGGAATCGGGGCGGCTGGTCGCGCCGTTCGGGTTGGGAGACACGCTGCCAATCGCCCTGCATGTCATATCGAACCAGCAACGCCGCCTGTCGAAATCGGCGGCGCTGTTCGTCGAATGGCTGTCGGCGGCGGTTTCGTCAGGCCGCGAGACATAGACCAAGCCGGTGGCGTCCAACAAGGCCGCTCGAGGGTTCATCCGTCAACCCATGATGGTATAACATTTCGCGCACAAAAAGTTGAGGCTTCGACGGGTGCCAATGGGTTCATGCTTGTCGTAGAGGGCGATAGCTTTTGGCCGGGCGGGCTGGAATCGGGGCGAAAAAGAGAGGGGAAGCCTGCTCGATGGCAGTGCCTGTTGCGCCGCCCGTTGAAGGGAAACCTGATCCGGGCTCTGATGTCCGTTCCAGCGGATTCCGGCATGGCGGAATCGATCTGAGCTACGGTCCGCTGCTCGGCGTCCATTGGCGGGAGCGCATTGTCCGCTTCTCCATCGCGACGCACGCGCGGCTTGCTCTCGCCGTGCTCTTGGCTACCGTCGGAGCCACGGGGCTGTTCCTTGGCACGCTGCGTGTCGCCGTTCGCCCCGCGGCCGTTGCACAGGCGGTCCTGGCAACACCGCCGTTGACCAGGCAGGGATCGACCGCCAAGAGCGATCGATTGCCGCCGCCGCGGCCCGCAAGTCGCGACGCGACGGCGGCTTTGATCGAGCCGGAGCTTGACGGATCCGCCGATGAGTTCACCTATCGCCGTGTCGAGGTGGCCTTTGGCGAACTGGCGGCCGACGGCGCCGCGCAAGATGACCGGCCCCTGCTTTATCAGGGCGACGCGCCTGAAAAGACGAGCCCCTTCGACGCTCTGCTGACAAGACCGGACTCTCCGGCGGCTTTGCAGCCGTCTTCCACGCCGCGGCAAGCTGACGACCGGAAGCCGCCGATGCGCGGTGTTGCGATAAACGTCAGCACCGCGGCCGAACAGCCGCCGCCCCATGTCGAGCGGGTCGCGGCGATGCCCAACGCCACACAGGATGTCGACAGCCTGCTGGCCGCGGCCGGTGTGAGCAAGGCCGACCGGAATGCGCTGTCCAGTGCGTGGAGCAACCGCACGCTCGACCCCTCGGATCATCTCGATCTTATCCTGGAGAAGCCAGCATCGCCGGGTCAGCCTCCAAGGCTGACGGCCGTGCGTTTCCATCGCCGTGACGAGGCGGAAGTGTTCCTTTCGCGCAGCGACGACGGCGGCTTCCGTCGGCTGGCCAGTCGTGACCAGTTCGACCGTATTGCCGCCGAAGCGTCCGATGTGGATTGCGGCGCCATGGCCGTCGGTGCCGGGCATCCACGCGGATACACGTCACCGACGCAGCGCGTCGATAAGGCGAAAGTGCCCGCCGATGTCAGGGCCGAGATCATCAATCTGGCACATGCCAACGGCCTAAGCGTCGATAGGGATGCGTCCGCCGGCCGACCGATGGACCTGATCTTTCGAACGGGTACCGATGGCCGTTCCGCTCTCATCTCGGCCACCTTCCATGGCAGCGATGGCGACAAGATATTTTATCGCTATCAGCCGTCCGCGAGCGGACAGCCCGAGTTCTTTGACGAACAAGGCAGGTCGGTTTCGAAAGTGCTGATGGCAAAACCAGTGGCCAAGGGAAGGCTGGGGGACGGCTTTGCCTGGCGCCTGCATCCCATCCTCAAGCGATGGCTGCATCACAATGGCGTCGACTATGCCGCGCCATACGGTTCCCCGATCGTGGCCGCCGGCGATGGCCGCGTCGTCACGATCGGCTGGCAGGCCGGCTACGGCAAATTTGTGCGCCTGCAGCATGACGGCGACTATTTCACCACTTACGCCCACATCTCCCACGTGCCCTCGACCCTCAGGGTCGGCCAATCCGTGAAACAGGGGCAAACCATCGCCTATATCGGCTCGACCGGGCTCTCGACCGGGCCGCATTTATACTACGAACTGCGCGTCGGCGTCCGGTACTACGATCCGACTTCGACCCGGCTGCCGGCGGGAACCCGATTGACGGGACAGGAACTGGAAGCCTTCCGCAGGCAGATCGACCACGTGACGAGAATTTCGCATTACATCGAGCGGACGCCAGCAGCCGACTTGCACGGCTAGCAAGCGAGCGCCGTGCCGGCCTGGAGTTGATTGCGGCCGGCGCGCCTATTGCACCACACGCTTCTCGAGCTTGCGGGCGAGCGTACGCCTGTGCAGGCCGAGCCGGCGCGCGGTCTCGGAGATATTGAAGCCGGTCTCGACCAGCGTCTCGTGGATGCGCTCCCATTCGAGATTCTTGATCGAGGTCGGACGGCTGGTGAGCTGCACCGAGGTGTCGCCCACACCACGGCCGAAGGCGGCCTCGATGTCGTCGGTGTTGGCGGGCTTGGCCAGATAGTGGCAGGCGCCGAGCTTGATCGCCTCGACCGCCGTGGCGATGCTGGCAAATCCCGTCAGCACGACGATCCTGATCGAGGCATCGCGGGCATTCAAGAGCTTGACGCATTCGAGGCCGGAGCCGGCTCCGAGCTTGAGATCGACGACGGCGTAGGCCGGAACCGCCGTTTGCAGCGCGGCGAGCAATGCGTCCCGGTCGTGGCAGACCGTGACATCGTAATCGCGCTTTTCGAACGAGCGTTTCAACGTCCGGGCGAAGGTGGCGTCGTCCTCGACGATAAACAGCGATCCATCAGGCATGGTGGTCGGTTCCATTGGTCAGCGCCGCCAGCGGCAGCGATAAGGTAACGCAGGCGCCCTCAGCCGTGTTGCGCACCGAGATGTCGCCGCCGAGCTTGCGCACCACGTTGAACACCAGGAACAGGCCGAGCCCACCGCCCGGCCGTCCCTTGCTCGACATATAGGGCTGGCCGAGCGCGGCCAGAATATCCTTGTCGAAACCCGGTCCGCGATCGTTCACGGAAAACACCAGCCTGTCGTCCTGTCGCTTGGCGGTGACCCCAACCCAATCGTGTGATGCTTCATAGGCGTTGTCGAGGACATTGAAGATGACCTGCTTCAAGGCCGTGTCGGACACCATCTCATCGTCCGGCTGGAAGTCATTCTCGTAGTCCAGCCGGAAGGGCTGGCGGCTGACGCGCCACTCCTGGACCAGATCGTCGAGGAAATGACGGATGGTTGTGCGGATCGTGCCCTCGCCGCGCGCCTGCCCCGACGACATCAGGATGCCGGTCACGATGCTCTTGCAGCGCTCGATCTGCGCCAGCATTTCGGCGACATCTTCCGACAGCTCGCGGTTGCGCTTGATGCCGCGCATATGCCGCCAGTCGGACAGGATGACCGAGATGGTCGAGAGCGGCGTGCCCAGTTCATGCGCCGCGCCGGAAGCCAGTAATCCCATGCGCACGATATGGTCTTCCTCGGCAGAGCGCTGGCGCAGATCGGCGAGATAGGCGTCGCGCTCACGAAGGTTGCGGTTGATGCGCGTCATGAAGATGACGATCAGGCCGGCCGCCAGCACGAAGCAGATGAACATGCCGCGCAGATGGAGCGCCAGAAGATCGCTGCCGCCGTGATGCGGGATGGCGATCGGCTGGAAGACGAAGATGAGGAAGACGAAGCAGGCCGATGCCGCGACCACGAGGATCCAGGTCGACCACGATGTCAGAAGTGCCGCGCCAAGCGTGATCTGCAAAAGATAGAGCGACACGAACGGGTTCGAGGCGCCGCCGCTCAGATAGAGTTGGGTCGTCAGCGCCGCCATGTCGAAGATCAAAGCGACGAAGAGCTGCGTGTTGCTGATGCGGCGGTTGCCGCGCAAGGCAAGCAGGCTGAAGATGTTCAGCCCGACGAGGAACAGCACGACGCCGGCCATCTCGGCCAGCGGCAGCGGGATGGCGAACCAGTATTGCGTCGCCAGGATGGTCAGCACCTGCCCCGCCACCGCCAGCCAGCGCAACTGGATGAGCAGAAGCAGGTTCTTCCGGTTGGTCACATCTGAATTCAAGCTGGTGCCCTGGCCGGCGAGCGAAACCGCCGGGAATGGCTTGTCGGGACGAGGCCGCCGGATGGAGATGTTCATCGTGCCGCAGCCCGCTTCTGGCGGCCGGCAAGGACCGGCCGGGCGAGCCCGATTGCCAGCATCACTGCCAGGGCGAACCAGGTCAAAGCATAGACCAGATGGCTGTTGCGGAAGCTGACGACGGTGAGCCCGCCGCGCGGCCAGCTGTCGGCGCCGGTTGCTCCCGCATCGACGAAATAGGGCGCGACATCCGTCAAGCCGCGCGCCTTGGCGATTGCCGCAACGTCGCGCGAATACCAGCGATTGGCCGCCGGATCGTTGCTGCGCAGGAAACCGCCGCCGGGCTCGCTGATGCGCAGCAGGCCGTCGACCGTCACCGGCGACGTTGCGTCGCCGCTCTCTTGCTGGAATTCCGCCTTGCGCCCCTGCGGGATGAAGCCGCGATTGACGAGGACCGTAAAGCCGTTGTCGGTGCGCATCGGCGTCAGCACCCAATAGCCGCCGCCAAGCTCGGTCACCGCCTGTACCAGTGTGTTGGCGCCACCCTGGAACTGCCCAGCCAGCCGCACATGGCGATATTCGTAGGCGGAAGCGTTGATATCGCCCCAGGCCGCGGGTCCAGGCGCATCGACGACCGGGGCATGGATGCGCTGATCGACGCGAGCGATCAGGTCGAGCTTCCAGACCCGTCTCTCCAGCTGCCAGATGCCGAGGCCAAGAAACACCAGAACGCCGAGGGACCCAAGCAGGACAAGCAGCAGTCGCGACGCTGAACCGGCGCGCTCTGGCGACGCGACGAGAGAGGCGGCAGGGTGGTCGATATCGTCTGCCTCGGCGTTGGTCCTCTCTGCGGCTGCCACAGGGCTCATGGCATCTGCCGCATCTCGTGAAGCCCCGGCATCATGTTGGCGTTGAGGTGGTACATCACCCAAAGCGAGCCGCTGAGCACGATGACGACAAGGATCACGGTGAAAATCAGCGCCAGCATCGACCATCCGCCCTCCGAGGAAGGGTTCATGTGCAGGAAGAAGACCATGTGGACGACGATCTGCACCGCCGCGAAGACCATGACGATGACGGCCGTGGCCTGCTTGTTGTCGATGGCGCCGCTCATCACCAGCCAGAACGGAATGGCGGTCAGGATCACCGAAAGGAAGAAGCCGATCAGGTAGCCTTTCAGCGACCCATGCGCCGCGCCGCCATGCGTGTGGTCATGATCCGTGTGATCGTGAGCGCTCATCGCAGCATCCCCATGAGGTAGACGAAGGTGAAGACGCCGATCCAGACGACGTCGAGGAAGTGCCAGAACATCGAAAGGCACATCAGACGGCGGCGGTTGGCCTCGATGAGGCCGTGCCTGGCGACCTGGATCATCAGCGTCACCATCCAGACGATGCCGAAGGTGACATGCAGGCCATGCGTGCCGACGAGCGTGAAGAAGGACGACAAGAAGGCGCTGCGCTGCGGCGTCGCGCCCTCATGGATCATGTGCGCGAATTCGTAGAGCTCGATCGACAGGAAGGCGAGACCGAACAGCATGGTCACGACAAGCCAGGCTTGCGTCGCCGCGACGCGACCCCTGACCATGGTCAGCATGGCAAAGCCGTAGGTGATCGAGGACAAGAGCAGCATGGTGGTGTTGACGGCCACCAGGCTAAGGTCGAACAAGTCCTTCGGCGCGGGACCCGCCGCGTAATTGCCGCCGAGCACGCCATAGGCCGCAAACAGCATGGCGAAGATCAGGCAGTCGCTCATCAGATAGAGCCAGAAGCCGAGCATGGTGCTGCCGCCCTCGGCGTGCGCATGCTCTTCTTCGAGGTGGAAGACCGGTTCGGCGCCGGCCGTTGTTGCCATCGATGCCATACTCAGACCCTGACTCCCTGAGCGGCAAGGAGCGTCGTCCTCGCCTCTTCCGTTTGCGTGACCTCGGCTGCCGGGATGTCAAAATCGCGGTTGTAGTTGAAGGTGTGGCCGATCGCGGTGGCGATCAGGCAGACAAAGCTCAGTGCCGCCAGCCACCATATGTACCAGATCATCCCGAAGCCGAGCGCGACGCTGAACACCGCCAGGATGACACCGGTGCCGGTGTTTTTCGGCATATGGATCGGCTTGAAGCCGGAGAGCGGGCGCTTGTAGCCGGCCTGCTTCATGTCCCACCAGGCATCGTTGTCGCGAATGACCGGCGTGAAGGCGAAATTGTAAGCCGGCGGCGGCGAGGAGGTCGACCATTCGAGCGTGCGGCCGTCCCAGGGATCGCCGGTCGGGTCGGTGAGCGCCGCACGATTGCGGATCGAGACGTAGATCTGCACCAGAAAGGCGGCGATGCCGCAAGCGATCAGCACCGCGCCGAAGGCGGCGATGACGAACCAGATCTGCAGCGAGGGGTCGTCGAAGACACGCATGCGGCGCGTCACGCCCATCAGGCCGAGGATGTAGAGCGGCATGAAGGCGAACCAGAAGCCGACCACCCAGCACCAGAATGAGACCTTGCCCCAGAACGGATCGAGCCTGAAGCCGAAGGCCTTAGGCCACCAGTAGGCGATGCCGGCGAACAGGCCGAACAGCACGCCGCCGATGATGACGTTGTGGAAGTGCGCGATCAGGAACAGGCTGTTGTGCAAGACGAAGTCGGCCGGCGGCACGGCAAGCAGCACGCCGGTCATGCCGCCGACGGTGAAGGTCAGCATGAAGGCCAGCGTCCACATCATCGGCAATTCGAAGCGGATGCGGCCGCGATACATCGTGAACAGCCAGTTGAACATCTTCGCCCCGGTCGGGATCGAGATGATCATCGTGGTGATGCCGAAGAAGGAATTGACGCTGGCGCCGGACCCCATGGTGAAGAAGTGGTGCAGCCACACCAGGTAGGACAGGATGGTGATGACCACCGTGGCGTAGACCATCGAGGTGTAGCCGAACAGGCGCTTGCCGGAGAAGGTCGAGGTGACTTCCGAGAAGACCCCGAACAGCGGCAGTATGAGGATGTAGACCTCGGGGTGACCCCATATCCAGATGAGGTTCACATACATCATCGGGTTGCCGCCGAAGTCGTTGGTGAAGAAGTTGGTGCCGACATAGCGGTCGAGCGCGAGCAGCGTCAGCACCGCCGTCAGCACCGGGAAGGACGCCACGATCAGGATGTTGGTGCAGAGCGACGTCCAGGTGAAGACCGGCATGCGCATCATGGTCATGCCGGGCGCGCGCATCTTGATGATGGTGCAGATCAGGTTGATGCCCGACAGCGTCGTGCCGACGCCCGCCACCTGCAGCGCCCAGATGTAGTAATCGACGCCGACGTCTGGACTGTAGCCGATGCCGGACAGCGGCGGATAGGCAAGCCAGCCGGTGCGGGCGAACTCACCGACGAACAGCGAGGCCATGACCAGGATGGCGCCGCCGACCGTCATCCAGAAGCTGAAATTGTTGAGGAACGGGAACGACACGTCGCGCGCGCCGATCTGCAGCGGCACGACGAAGTTCATCAGCCCGGTGACGAACGGCATCGCCACGAAGAAGATCATGATCACGCCGTGCGCCGTGAATATCTGGTCGTAGTGATGCGAATTGAGGTAGCCCTCGGAGCCGTTGAAGGCGATGGCCTGCTGCAGGCGCATCATGATGGCGTCGGAGAAGCCGCGCAGCAGCATGACGAGGCCGAGCACCATGTACATGACGCCGATCTTCTTGTGGTCGACGCTGGTGAACCACTCGCGCCACAGATAGCCCCAGAGCTTGAAATAGGTGACGGCGCCGAGAAGTGCGAGGCCGCCAAGCGCCACCACGATGAAGGTGCCGACGACGATCGGCTCGTGCAGCGGCAGCTGCTCCAAGGTGAGGCGGCCGAAGATGAATTTGGTCAGCGTCTCAGACATCCGCTATGCCCTCACAATTCCAAACGCAGCAGGCCGAGCGACGGCTTGTCCACTTCAGCCTGGCGGCTGCCGGCGCCGGGCTTGAGCAGACCGACGCCGTGCAGAGGCGACAGATCCCTGATCGGCCAATTCCCGGCATCGGCATCACGAGACGCGCGCGAGGCGGCGGCCGCCTCCTCCGCCGTGCAGATGCTCGCGACATAGGACGGCTCGTTGCCGAACACCGCGCCGCGCCGGGCAAGCTTGTCGTATTGCAGCGGCAAGGTGTTGCGCACGCCGGCGAGACCGAGGCCGCCCTTGGCGTCGATCGACATCATCTCGTTCATGCACATCTTGCCGCGCTCGACGCACAAATTGAGAATGGCGCCATAGAGGTCGGGATCGACGGATGCATAGTGGCGGACCGGCTCATTCTCGCTTGGCCGTTCGAGCGCGAGGTAGCTGTCACGGGTAAGTGTCGCCTGCGCGCTTTTGGTCTGTGCGATCCATTGCTCGAAATCCTTGTCGGACAGGCCGTGGAAAGCGAAGCGCATGCCCGAAAAGCCGGCGCCGCTGTAATTGGCCGAGAAGCCTGTGTAGCTGCCCGGCTGGTTGATGACGGCGTGCAGCTTCGTCTCCATGGCGGGCATGGCATAGATCTGCCCGGCAAGGGCCGGAACGTAGAAGGAGTTCATCACCGTCGAAGATGTGATGCGGAAGTCGATCGGCTGGTTGACCGGCGCCGCCATTTCATTGACCGAGGCAACACCGTAGTCGGGGTAGATGAACAGCCATTTCCAGTCGAGCGCGACGACCTCGACGCGGAGCGGCTTGTGGTTCTGCGTGACCGGCTGTCCAGGCTCGATCCGGTCGATGCGCCGGTAAGGGTCGAGCAAATGCGTGCCGAGCCAGGTCAGGGCGCCCAAGCAGATGACGATGAGCAGGGGGGCAGCCCAGATCACCAGCTCCAGCTTGGTCGAATGGTCCCAATCTGGCGCATAGGTGGCAGCCGTGTTGGACTGCCGGTAGCGCCAGGCAAACAGCACAGTCAGCGCCATGACGGGCACGATGATGAGCAGCATCAGAAAGGTCGAAGATACGAGCAGGTCGCGCTGCTGTGCCGCCACGTCGCCCGCGGGCGCCAGGACGACGAAGTCGCAGCCGCTGAGCAGCACGGCCAGGGGAAACAGAAGCAAGGCTCCGGATCGTTTCATCAAACGTTGCCCTCGATGACGCAGCGGCAGGCCTCAGCAGGCTACGGCGCGGTATGGATCAACGGCTACTGCCGCCGTCACCGCGACGACATTGGACAATTTGTCCAATGCCCAGTTGGTATGGCTTTCGCGAAAGTGTGCACGCATAATGGGACGACGACAATCGCGTTCCGAACTTGAGCTCGGTGGCGACGAAACTATGGCTGGAACTTCGACTGCCGAAACTGACAGCAAGCTGATCGGCTCGCATCACGGCCAGGTCAGCGCGGGCGATATCGCGGTCGGCGTGATCATCGGCCGGACGTCGGAATTCTTCGACTTCTTCGTCTATGCCATCGCTTCGGTCATCGTGTTTCCCAAGCTGGTGTTCCCGACGCACGACCCGCTGGTCGGAACGCTCTATTCCTTCGCCATCTTCGCGCTGGCCTTCATCGCGCGCCCGTTCGGCACCGTGCTGTTCATGGCGGTCGACCGCGCCTATGGCCGCGGCGCAAAGCTGACGATCGCGCTCTTCCTGCTCGGCACCTCGACCGTCGCCATGGCGTTCCTACCCGCCTATAACGACGTCGGCGCGGTCGCCGCCTGGCTGCTGGCGCTGACCCGCTTCGGGCAAGGTCTGGCGCTTGGCGGAACATGGGATGGGCTGCCATCGCTGCTTGCGATGAACGCGCCGCAAAACCGGCGTGGCATCTACGCGATGATCCCGCAGCTCGGCGCGCCGATCGGTCTCATCGTGGCAAGCTCGCTGTTCGCCTTCTTCGTCGCCAATCTGTCGGCCGACGATTTCTTCGCCTGGGGCTGGCGTTATCCCTTCTTCGTCGCTTTCGCCATCAATGTCGTGGCGCTGTTTGCCAGGCTGCGCATCGTGGTGACGCCCGAATTCTCGAAACTCTATGAGAGCGGCGACCTGCAGCCGACGCGCATCAGGGACACAGTCAGGACGGAAGGCCGCAACGTCGTCATCGGCGCCTTCGCGCCGCTGGGGAGCTTTGCCCTGTTTCACATGGTGACGGTGTTTCCACTCTCCTGGGTGTTCCTGTTCACCAATGAGGGACCTGAGCGTTTCCTGGTGATCGAGGCGGTGAGCGCATTCTTCGGCATCGCGGCCATCGTGGCATCGGGTCCGCTGGCCGATCGCGTCGGGCGCCGCAATTTGCTCATCGGCTCGGCAATCACCATCGCCATCTTCAGCGGCTTTGCCCCGCAGCTTCTCGACGGCGGCGCCGTCGGCGAAACCGTCTTCATGGTGCTGGGCTTCATCTTGCTCGGCCTGAGCTTCGGGCAGTCCTCGGGCATCGTCGCATCGAGCTTTTCGCGCCAGCACCGCTACACCGGCTCGGCGGTTACCTCGGACCTGGCCTGGATGTTCGGCGCCGGCTTCGCGCCGCTCGCGGCGCTGCTGATGGCCGGCAATTTCGGCCTCATCGCCGCCGGCGCCTATCTGCTTTCAGGCGCCGTGTGCACCTTGATTGCGCTGTGGATCGACAGGCAGTCCTCCACGGCAGAGGGCAGAGCCGATTGAGGTCAGAGAGCCGGATTGCCGCAGTCGGATCATTGCACGGAGGTGAGACCAGCGGCTGCATCGTCTTCAGCATTGCAACCAGCTGGCTCTGCTGATGGGTGCCGGTTTTCTGGAAGACACGCTCGAGATAGGTGCGGGCCGACTTGACGGTGATGGATTGGTACCGCCTGTCCAGGCTCGCGTGATGGTTGACTATCCGACACCCGCCGCCCGATCTCAAGCCGACGCTTATATAAGCGCCACCTGGAGCGGCACCGCTCGCCTCCCTCAGGCGAAAAGAGTTTGCGCCCATAGGTCATATCGCGGATTTGCATTTCTTGGTGATCGCAGTTTCCTGGTGCAAACTGCTCCCGGGCAGTCAGGAGGAGAAATGAAAGCACGCGCCGCGACGGTCGGAGATCTGGAAGATGTTTTCCGTGACCTGTCCAAGCGAATGTCGGACGAATATGTGGCGGCCGGCAAGGACAGCAAAAGCGCCTACGACAATCTGATGATGAACCTGAAGGAAGGCCGGGCGCATGCGCTCGTCCAAGACGACAAGACTGTGGCGATCATCGCCTGGCACGAAGACGCCGATGCCGCCAATACGCTGTTTGCCGCGCGGGAGGATTTCTTCGGAGCCGCCACGGTCCGCTTCTGCAGACGGCACATCCGCCATGTCCAGGCGCTTGCCGGCAACCTGCCCATCCACTCGCGCAGCTGGCTGGACAGGCCGGATGTCGCCAGGTGGTTTCGCGTGATCGGCTATGTCGACAAAGGCCGGCAGAACGGCGCCACCTTGTTCGAGCTGCCGCCAGCCGCCAACACCTGAAGAAAGCCGCGTCCATATCCGGTGGCGTTGCCGAACATCTCCGGGGCGGCTTGCGCCAATCGGCGATTGGCAGGATGGTGCCGCAAGGCAACCGGGCAAACCGGCACGCCGGATCCGTGTGGCTGCTGGAAATCGAATGTCGCGAGCTTGTTTCGCTCTCATAGCCGCTGTTGCGTTTTCAGGGACCGCGCAGGCAGGCCAGCATGGTACGCATGTGTTCGATAAGGCCGATCTCACGACAGCCTATCTTGGCGAGTCTGATCTGGTGACCGCCTATACGACGGGCATGGCGCGCTATCGCCTGCAGTATACAGATCAGCAGACGGGCCTTGCGGCGCGCCTGGAACCTTGGCTTTTACGACCTGAATTCGTCCAGCGGACATGGCGCGCGGCGGACGGCAGCCTGCTGCAGGGCTTCGCCGGAAAGGGCGGTTTTCGCCTCACCGTCGGCAACTGCCTGGCACGCCTCTGCCTGGCCAGCGAATGCAGCGAGGCCGGCTGGCCGGTCTATGCCTGCAGCGACGGCCGCAAGCGCAAGATGTCGGTCAAGAATTTCGTGACGGCGACTTTCGGCGGCGTTTCTTATAAGCGGCTGAGTGCACCGAAGGAGTGAAGTTGAACTGCCTCACATCGGCTTGGCTGTCGAGCGGGTTGCGCCGATGTCGCCCGACATGGCATGCGTCGCGCTGTCGAATTTGAAAGCAAAGCGTTGGCACGTCCTTCCGACAAACAACGTCACTCCCCCAAAGTCAGCCTCAACCGCGCACTGTCCAAGCTCGGCCTGTGCTCGCGCAAGCAGGCGGAACTGCTGATCGCCGAGGGACGCGTGCGCGTCGGCGGCAAGGTGGCGCGCGACCCGTCGCTGTGGGTCGATCTTGAGCGCGACAGCATCGCCATCGACGGCGAGCGCGTCATTGCCGAGCGCAAGGTCTACCTGATGCTCAACAAGCCGCGTGGGCTGGTCACCACCCGCGACGACCCGGAAGGGCGCGGCACCGTCTATGACTGCCTGGAGGGGCTCGACCTGCCTTTCGTCTCACCGGTCGGCCGGCTCGACAAGGCGAGCGAAGGCCTGCTGCTGATGACCAACGACACGCGCTGGGCAAACGCGCTGCTCGACCCCGCTTCGCATGTCGCCAAGACCTACCACGTGCAGATCGCCTCCGTTCCCGATGAGACGATGCTGGCGCAATTTCGAAAAGGCGTTGACGCCGATGGCGAGCTGCTGACGGCAAGCTCGATCGAGCTGTTGCGCAGCGGCGGGCGAACCGCCTGGCTGGAAATCGTCCTCGATGAAGGCCGCAACCGGCAGATCCGCCGGCTGCTCGGCGCCTTCGACATCGAGGTGCTGAGACTGGTGAGGGTGGCGATCGGCGGCCTGCAGCTCGGCGAACTTGCCAAAGGCAAAGCGCGGCATCTGACGGCCGAAGAGCTGGCGGTGCTTGCCTCGTGAGGGACTATTTCTGGTTCCAGCGGCGGATGACCGGCTCGGTCAGGTCGTGCTCGTAGCCGAGGACGCTGAGGCTTGCCGTATCGAGCACGAAGTGCTCCCCGCCTTCCGGCGCCAGGCCGACCCAGCGCGCCGCAAAGACGCGCAGGAAATGCGAGCTGGAGAAGATCAGCACATTGCCGGCGACAGCCCGGAGCTCGGCGATGATGGCATCGGCCCGGGCGCCGACATCGGCGGCCGCTTCGCCATTTGGACAACCGTCTCGAAACAACTGCCAGTCGGGACGTTTGGAGAGAATGTCCTTCGTCGTCACACCCTCATAGTCGCCATAGTCCCATTCCTGCAGGTCCGGCTTCCTGACCGCACGCTCACCGAAGCCGGCAAGACGGCAGGTGTCGAAGGCGCGCTGCGACGGGCTCGACCAGACGGCCTCAAAACTCAAGCCCTTGAGACGTTGGGCAACACCGCGCGCGGCCTCCTCGCCTTTCGCCGTCAGCGGAATGTCGGTGCGGCCGGTATGCCTGCCCAAGAGGCTCCATTCCGTCTCGCCATGGCGAACAAGATAGATCTCGGGATACGCGCTGCTCATTGACCGCCCTCACGGTTGGCTGTTGTGCCGGGAAGCCGGCTCGCGCAACCTAAGCGGCGTCCGCGAAAAAGAACAGGCCGCGGCAAGCCGCGACCTGTTGGCATCGGGAGGATGCTTGTTGGTTACGCGGGCTGCAAGCCGCCGGACAATGCGAGGTCAGCCTCTTCGGACAACTGGCCGGCCATGGCGGCGGCGAACTTCGTCTGGTCGAGCTCGCCTTCCCAACGCGCCACGACAATGGTCGCGACCGCATTGCCGACGAAGTTGGTCAGCGCGCGGCATTCCGACATGAAGCGGTCGACGCCGAGGATCAGCGCCATGCCGGCGACCGGCACCGACGGCACGACCGAGAGCGTGGCGGCCAGCGTGATGAAGCCGGCGCCGGTGATGCCGGCGGCACCCTTCGAGCTCAGCATGGCGACGAGCAAGAGCAGGATCTGGTCGCCATAGGTGAGTGGCGTGTCGGTCGCCTGGGCGATGAACAGCGCCGCCAGCGTCATGTAGATGTTGGTGCCGTCGAGGTTGAAGGAATAGCCGGTCGGGATGACCAGGCCGACCACCGAGCGGTTGCAGCCGGCGCGCTCCATCTTGGCCATAAGGCCCGGCAGGGCTGCCTCGGAAGACGAGGTGCCGAGCACCAGGAGCAGCTCTTCCTTGATGTAGCGGATCAGCGCCAGGATCGAGAAGCCGTTGTACCATGCGACAGCGCCGAGCACGACCAGCACGAAGAGCAGCGACGTCAGGTAGAAGGTGCCGATCAGCATGGCGAGGTTGGCGATCGAGCCGATGCCGTATTTGCCGACGGTGAAGGCCATGGCGCCAAAGGCGCCGATGGGCGCCGCCTTCATCAGGATGGCGACGAGGCGGAAGATCGGCGAGGTCAGCGCCTGCAGGAAATCGACCACCGGGCGGCCCCGCTCGCCGACCAGGGCGAGAGCAATGCCGAACAGCACCGAGAAGAACAGCACCTGCAGGATGTCGCCCTGCGCGAAGGCGCCGGTGATGGTGTCCGGGATGATGTTCAACAGGAAGCCGACGACGCTGGTATCATGCGCCTTCTCGGTGAAGGTCGACACTTTCGAGGCGTCGAGCGTCGCCGGATTGATGTGCATGCCGGCGCCGGGCTGGATGACGTTCGAGACGACGAGGCCGACGACGAGCGCCAGCGTCGAGAAGACGAGGAAGTAGATCATCGCCTTGCCGGCGACACGGCCGACCTTTGGAGGTCCGAAACGCCGGCGATACCGGTCGCCACCGTCAGGAAGATGACCGGCGCGATGACCATCTTGACCAGCTTGATGAACGCATCGCCGAGCGGCTTCAGCGAGGCGCCGACATCGGGATAGAAATGTCCAAGCAGGATGCCGGCGGCGATCGCCACCAGGACCTGCACATAGAGATGCCGGTAAAGGGAACCTTGGCGCGCGGCTCCACGGCAGCGATAGCTGTCTGCATAATGTCCTCCATTCATGCCCCAATCGAGAAAGCTCGACCTCCCGGGGCAGTTGACCTCCACAGCCTCGCGACTGCTGTGGATGCATTTGCAACCGGCGTGCCAGTTTTCTCGCCGGCACTCGCTTATTGATTTTATTCACTTTTTAGGATCTCTGGCCGGCATCTGCAGCGCAATGGTGCGGTTATCCGCATGGGCCGAATTGTGCTCTGTGCGAAAACATGCACAAATGCTCTATGCTGCAACGCCCCGCCGCTGCCGTCCTCTCGACGCCCGAATTGCTCGCCGGGCGGGCTCGGCGCGTCTGGCTCTTGTTCACCGCGGTGGCGCTGCTCATCGTGCTCGCGGCACTTTACGGCGCCGGTCTTTACGGCCGTTCGACCGAGATCGAGGCGCTGGCGGCGCAGGGGCGCACCGACGCCAACCTCAAGGTGGCGCTGCTGCGCGCTGTGTTGGAAAACCCGCGTGCGCTGCCACTGCTCTTGTCCGAGGACCAGCAGGTCAACGACGCGCTTTTGCAACGCAGCCCCGCCGCGATCGATGTGCTCAACCGCAAGCTGGAAGGGCTGGTTTCCGGCACCAAGGCCTCGGTGCTCTATGTCACCGGCACGGACGGCTTCGCGATCGCATCCAGCAACTGGCGCGAGCCGGTCAGCTTCGTCGGCAACGACTATGGTTTTCGCGCCTATTTCTCGGGTGCGATGCATACCGGTACCGCCGAGTATTTCGCGCTCGGCAATGTCAGCAAGCGTCCTGGCCTCTACATCTCGCGCCGCGTTGATGGCGCTTCCGGTCCGCTCGGAGTCGTCGTCGTCAAGATGGAGTTCGACCAGCTCGAGGCTGACTGGCACGAGGCTAACCGCCCGGCCTATGTCAGCGATGAGCATGGCGTGGTGCTGATCAGCAGCGTGCCGTCCTGGCGCTTCCTGACGACGGCGCCGCTCAACCGGCCGCTGCTCGCCGATATCCGCGCCAGCCAGCAGTTCGGCGAGGCGCCGCTGGTGCCTTTGCCGATCACCAGGCCGGAAGCGCTCTCCGCCGATGTCGCGCTGGTCCATGCCGTCACGCCGGGAGGCAGCGACGCGGCATATTTGCGGCTGTCGACGGCGGTGCCGTCGACGCCCTGGCGGCTCGACTATCTCGTGCCGGCGGAAGCGCCGATCGCCGCCGCGCAGCGCGAAATGCGGCTTCTGGCACTCGGCGTTGTCGTGCCGCTCATCGCTTTGGCTGCCTATCTGCTGTGGCGCCGGCAATCCGCCCAGATGCGGATCGCGGCCGAGCAGGCGGCGCGCGCCGAACTGGAGCGGCGTGTTGTCGAGCGCACGCAGGATCTGAGCCTGGCGCGCGACCGGCTGCAGGCCGAGATCGTCGACCACCGCAGCACCGAGGCGAAGCTGCAAGTGATGCAGCAGGAGCTGGTGCAGGCCAACCGCCTGGCGACGCTCGGCCAGGTCGCTGCGGGCGTCGCGCATGAGATCAACCAGCCGGTGGCGACCATCCGCGCCTATGCCGACAACGCGCGCGTCTTCCTGGAGCGCAAGCAAAACGCGCCTGCCGAGGAGAATCTCGGCGCGATCGCGGCGCTGACCGAGCGCATCGGCTCGATCACCGAGGAACTGAAAGCCTTCGCCCGCAAGGGCCGCACCGCGGCCGAGCCGGTCGAATTGCGCGGCGTGATCGAAGGCGCTGTCGTGCTGCTCAGAAGCCGCTTCGCCGGCCGGCTGGACGCGCTGGCGATCACGCTGCCGCCTCCGGCGGTCAAGGTGATGGGCAACCGGCTGCGGCTGGAACAGGTGCTGATCAATATGTTCCAGAACGCGCTGGAAGCGCTCGAAGGCCGCGACGATGCCAAGGTCGAGGTGTCGGCGGTGGAGACGGGCGATGATGTGACGCTTCTGGTCTCGGACAACGGCCCAGGCATCCCGCCAGTGATGCTGAAGTCGCTGTTCACGCCCTTCAACACGTCCAAGGAAAAGGGCCTCGGGCTCGGCCTCGTCATCTCCAAGGATATCGTCGCCGACTATGGCGGGCGCATCGAGGTGTCGAGCAGCAGCCAGGGGACTCGTTTCACCATCCACCTTTCGAAGGCAGCCACCGCATGACGACTGGCGATCCAGCTCCGGTCATCCTGATCGATGACGACAGCGACCTGCTCAAGGCGACAAAGCAGACACTGGAGCTTGCCGGGTTCGACGTGCTGGCCTTCTCGGTGGCCAGGGAAGCGCTGGCTTCGCTCGACAGGAGTTTCGCCGGCGTCGTGGTGTCGGACATCCGCATGCCCGAGATCGACGGGCTGCAGCTTTTCGACCGCGTGCTGCAACTCGACCGCGACATTCCGGTCATCCTGGTCACCGGCCACGGCGACATCGCCATGGCCGTCAAGGCGATCAAGGACGGTGCCTACGATTTCATCACCAAGCCCTTCGCCGCCGACCGGCTGGCGCAGAGTGTTTCGCGCGCGGCCGAGAAGCGCCGCCTGGTGATGGAGAACCGCGCGCTGCGCGACGCGGCGGAACAGGCGCAGGAGGGTCTGCCTCTGATCGGCCAGACACCGGCTATGGAGCGGCTGCGCCGAACGCTTCGACAGATTGCCGACACCGATGTCGACGTGCTGGTGACCGGCGAGACCGGCTCCGGCAAGGAGGTGGTGGCGAGCCTGCTGCACCGCTGGAGCCGCCGCGCCAAGGGCAATTTCGTGGCGCTGAACTGCGGCACCCTGCCGGACACGGTGATCGAGAGCGAATTGTTCGGCCATGAAGCGGGCGCCTTCACCGGCGCGCAGAAGAAGCGCATCGGCCGGATCGAGCATTCGAGCGGCGGCACGCTGTTCCTCGACGAGATCGAAAGCATGCCGGCCTCGACGCAGGTGCAGATGCTCAGAGTGCTGGAAATGCGCGAGGTGACGCCGCTCGGCACCAATGAGGTCCGGCCGGTCGACCTGCGCGTCGTTGCCGCCGCCAAGGTCGATCTCGGCGATCCCGCCCAGCGCGGCAGTTTTCGCGAAGACCTCTATTACCGGCTCAATGTGGTGACGCTGTCGATCCCGCCGCTGCGCGAGCGCCGGGACGATGTGCCATTGTTGTTCGGCTATTTCGCCGAGCGCGCCGGCGCCCGTTTCCGGCGTGCCGTGCCTGCACCCTCCGGGGTGATCCAGCGTCATTTGCGCGACCATGACTGGCCCGGCAATGTGCGCGAACTCGCGCATTTCGCGGAGCGTTTCGTGCTTGGATTGGAGGATATGGCAGAGACCGCTTCCCCTGCGGCAGCAGATATCGACGTGCCGATGGCGTTGCCGGAAAGGCTCGATCGCTACGAGGCCGAAATCATCCGCGAGACACTTGGTCGCAACGATGGCGACGTCCGGCGCACCATCGAGGCGCTCGGCATTCCACGCAAGACTTTCTACGACAAGTTGCAGCGGCACGGCATCGTGCGCAGCGATTTCTCCAGGTGATCAAATTAGATCATGATGGCGTTTCGTTGAATCGCCATCATGATCTAGCACTTTGTTGCAGCATGATCTTTCTCCGAAAACCGGTTCCACTTTTCGGGATCATGCTCTCTTTGCCTTACGCAATTCCGGACGGAAAGCCGCTCACACTTTTCCTGGAATTGCTGCAAGTGGAACCGCAACGCCGCTTCGCCGTTGAGAGCAACCGGGAAACCGTGGCACGCCGGCATCAGAGGCGCGGCGAACGCATCGCAGCTACAGCGTTGCCGGGTTGCGCTTGGTCAGCGTTGATGATTTGTTGCCGCTCAGCGGAGAACGAGTAATGCGCGAATCCCTCGGTCAAGACGAATACGGCTCGGCCAACCCTTTCGATCCGGACGACCTGCCCAATCTCAACGCGATGGGGCCGGCGATGGGCAGCGGCAATGATTTCGAGAAATATGCCGTGGCCGTCATCATCGTGTTCGGCGCGCTGATCATCGGCGGCCTGATGGCGGCCTCGTTGTCCTTCGGCCACCGCAACGGCTTTCTGTTTGCGCTCGGCGGCGCCACATCGGCCTGGATTTCGGGCAACGCGCTGCTGCTCGACCGGCCACGCATCTACGCGCTGTTCGTCGGCATTGCCGCAATTCTCCTGATCGCCTCGACCCTTACGCTCGTGGTTTAATACCCCAGCGCCTCGCCGGCGGCGGCACGGCTGTCAATGGCGCCGTTGTAGCGCGCGCCACCGCCCTTCTCGATTTCGCGGAGGCTCTTGCCACCGACCAGGATGCCTGCGGCCTGCCCCCAGGTCTGGTCGCTCAGATCGAGATGGTAGCCCATGCCGGCCAGCAGCTTCTCGGTATCCGGCGACAACCCGAACGGCTCGACATAGATCGTATCGGGCAGCCATTGATGGTGGATGCGCGGCGCGTCGATCGCTTCCTGGATGTTCATGCCGTGGTCGATGACGTTGACGATCGCCTCCAGCGTGATGGTGATGATGCGCGAGCCGCCGGGGCTGCCGATGACCATGAACGGCTTGCCGTCCTTGGTCACGATCGTCGGGCTCATCGAGGACAAAGGCGTCTTCTTCGGCTGGATGGCGTTGGCTTCGCCCTGGACCAGCCCGTAAAGGTTGGGCACGCCGGGCTTCTGGGTGAAATCGTCCATCTCGTTGTTGAGCAGGATGCCGGTGCCGTCGGCAACGACGCCGGCGCCGAAGGAGCCGTTCAGCGTGTAGGTGACCGCGACCGCGTTGCCGTCATTGTCGATGATCGAATAGTGGGTGGTTTCCTTCGCTTCGCCAAACCCCTTCGGCATCAGCTCCTTCGAGACGCCGGCGCGGAACGGATCGATCTTGTCGCGGATGTCCTTGGCGTAATTCTTGTCGAGCAGCTTCGAGATCGGATTGTCGACGAAATCGGGGTCGCCGAGCGCCGAGTTGCGGTCGACATAGGCATGCCGCATGGCTTCGACCATGACATGGACCGTCTCGGCCGAGCCGGCGCCGAGATAGGACAGCGGATAGCCCTCCAGCACGTTGAGAATTTCGCAGATGATGACGCCGCCTGAGCTCGGCGGAGGCGAGGAGATGATCCCGTAGCCGCGGTAGGAACACGTCACCGGCTTCAATTCGCGCACGGCATATTGTTCGAAATCACCCTTGGCGAGGATGCCGCCCTTGGCGCCGCTGGCCTTGACGATGGCATCGGCGATGCCGCCCTTGTAGAAGGCGTCGGGACCCTTCTGCGAGATCGCCGCGAGCGAGGCGGCGAGGTCCGTCTGGACCAGCCGTTCGCCGATGCCATAAGGCTTGCCATCCGGTTTCAGGAAGATCGCGGCCGCCGCCGGATCCTTGGCCAGCCTGTCCGCGCTGCCGGCAAGCGTAGCGGCATCGCCCTGGTTGAAAACGAAGCCGTCCTTGGCCAGAGCAATCGCCGGCGCCATCAGATCCTGCCTCGATAGCGTGCCGTATTTTTCGCGCGCCATCTCGAAACCGGCGACCGAGCCCGGCACACCGACGGCGAGATAGCCGTCGAGGCTGGCGCCCTTCACAGGATTGCCGTCCTTGTCGAGATACATGGTCTTGGTCGCGGCAAGCGGCGCGCGCTCGCGGAAATCGAGGAAGGTCGTGCGCCCGTCCTTCAGCCGGATGGTCATGAAGCCGCCACCGCCGATATTGCCGGCATCGGGATAGACGACTGCCAGCGCATAGCCGACAGCGACAGCGGCATCGACGGCGTTGCCGCCCTTCTTCAAGACCTCGACGCCGATCTCGGAGGCCAAATGCTGCGCGGTCACCACCATGCCGTGCTCGCCCTTGGCCGGTTGCAGTGAGGCGGCGAAGACGGCGGCGGATGGCGCAAGCGCGAATGCAAGCGACAGGGTGACGCCAATCAGCGTCCGGCGGGTCAAGGGCATGGCGGTGCTCCTGGTCGTTTGGCTACGCCTAGGAAAGACCCTCAAAGCGTGCGAGTCCATCGCCAATGGCGGTGGCCCAGATCAAAACGGATGTCAGGCCCATCACACAATGCCACCGCTGCCGCCGACGACTGCCGGCCGCTCGGCTGCGACCTTCGCCCGGTAGCCGGACTCGCGATAGGCGGCGACCGGCTCGATGGCGCCGCCGGTCTTCAGCCGTGCCATGGCCAGGATCGGCTCGACGTCAGTGCGATAAGCGGCCTTCAGCGTCTGGGTGGCCATCAGCGCGTCATTGGCTTCCTGGAAGCCTTCGAGCGCCTTGCGGTCTACCAGCAACGCTTGCGCGTAGGCGCGCTGCACTTCGACCGCCGACAGCATCAGGCTTTCGATCGGATCGGTGACGTTGTGGCTCTGGTCAAGCATATGCGCCGGATTGAAGCCATCCGCGCCCGCGAGTTCGGCATCGACCAGTTCGTTGAAAACCAGGAACAACCGGTAGGGATCGATCGAGCCGGCATCGAGATCGTCGTCGCCATATTTGGAATCGTTGAAGTGGAAGCCGCCGAGTTTCTTGAACTGGATCAGCCGCGACACGATCATCTCAATGTTGACGTTGGGCGCATGATGGCCGAGGTCGACCAGGCAGAAAGCCTTGTCGCCGAGTTCCTTGGCGATGATGTAGTTGGTGCCCCAATCCTGCACGACGGTGGAGTAGAAGGCCGGCTCGTACATCTTGTGTTCGGTGAACAGCCGCCAGTCGTCCGGCAGGCCGGCGTAGATTTCGCGCATGGCGTCGAGATAGCGCTCGAAGGCCTTAGCGAAATTGACCTGGCCAGGGAAGTTCGAGCCGTCGCCGATCCACACCGTCAGCGCCTTCGAGCCGAGCGCCTTGCCGATCTCGATGCATTCGAGATTGTGCTTGACCGCCTGGCGCCGTGTGCCGGCATCGGCATGCGACAGCGAGCCGAATTTATAGGACAGCTTCTGGTCTTTCGCGTCCGAGAACGTGTTGGAGTTCACGGCGTCGAAGCCGAGGCCGAAGCGCGAAGCCGCCTGCTTCAGCCGGTTCGGATCGGCCTTGTCCCACGGGACGTGCAGCGAGACCGTTGGCGTCGCCTGGGTGAGCTGGCTGATGACGGCGCAGTCCTCGATCTTGTCGAAGATGTCGCGCGGCTCGCCGGCGCCGGGAAAACGGGCAAAGCGCGTGCCACCGGTGCCGACGCCCCAGGATGGGATCGCCACGGCGAATTTTTCGACCTTGTCGCGGATGGCATCGATGGCAATGCCGCGGCGGTCGAGGCGCTCGCCAAGCGAGGTGTAGTCGCGTTCGAGGTCGGCCTTGCGCGCGGCGTTGTGGCTGGCGACGAGGTCGGCGGAGATAATTGTTTCAGACAATGCGGTTCCTTCCAAGAATGCGTCCGGCTGGCGCTGCCCCTCATCCGCCCTTCGGGCACCTTCTCCCCGTGAACGGGGAGAAGGAAGGAAGCCTAGCGCGTAAAGCTCTGCGCGTTGCCGGCGTCGACGTTGATGATGTTGCCGGTCGATTTGGCCGACATGTCGGAAGCAAAGAAATAGATCGCTTCGGCGATGTCTTCCGGAAAGACCGAACGCTTCAGCATCGAGCGCGAGCGGTAGTGCTCCTCGAGATCGTCGGTCGACATTTTGTAGGCGGCGGCGCGCTGTTCCTTCCATTCGCCGGTCCAGATCTTGGAGCCGCGCAGCACGGCGTCAGGATTGACGACATTGACCCGGATTTGCGCCTCCGCGCCTTCCAGCGCCAGACAGCGGGCGAGATGGATTTCGGCAGCCTTGGCGGTGCAATAGGCGGCGGCGTTGGGTGATGCGGCAAGGCCGTTCTTGGAGGCGACGAAGACGACATTGCCGCCGATCTTCTGGGCCCGGAACAGCCGGAACGCCTCGCGCGACACCAGGAAATAGCCGGTCGACAATATGTCCATATTCCTGTTCCACAACGCCAGCGTCGTCTCCTCGATCGGCGCGGAGGAGGCAAGGCCGGCATTGGAGACCAGGATATCGATGCCGCCGAATTCGACCGACGTTTCGGCGAAGCCGGAAAGCACCTGATCTTCCGAGGTCACGTCGATCCGCACCGGGCGGACGAAGTCCTTGCCGTGGGCCTTGGCCAGTTCGTCGTTGGCGCTGGCGAGCGCGGCTTCATCGATATCGGCGAGCACCACGCAGGCGCCTTCGCGTAGCAACCGGTTGGCGGTGGCGCGGCCGATGCCGCCGGCGCCGCCGGTGACCAGCGCGATCTGGCCGGCCAGCGCTTTGGGCTTCGGCAGGCGCTGCAGCTTGGCCTCCTCGAGCTGCCAGTACTCGATGTCGAAGGCTTCCTGCGCCGGCAGGCCGACATAGGACGAGACGGTGGAAGCGCCGCGCATCACATTGATGGCGTTGACGTAGAATTCGCCGGAGATGCGCGCCGTCGCCTTGTCGCCGGCGAAGGTGAACATGCCGACGCCAGGCATCAGGTAGACGACGGCATTGGGGTCGCGGATGGCGGGCGAATCCGGATGCTTGCAGTTGTCGTAATAGGCCTGGTAGCCGACACGATAGGCGGCGATATCGTCAGCTAATCGCGCGATGACGGCGTCGACATCGGGCTTGGCCGGGTCGAACTCGATCACCAGCGGCCGGATTTTCGTGCGCAGGAAGTGATCGGGGCACGAGGTGCCAAGTGCCGCTAGCGGCCGTAGATCCTTCGAGTTGACAAATTCGAGCACGGCCGGCTGGTCGTCGAAATGGCCGAGCTTGTGGCTGGTTTCGGAAATCAGGCCACGGATCCTTGGCATCAGCCTGGCGGCAATGGCGCGGCGCGCGGATGCATCGAGCGCCTTCACCACCTCGCCGCCGAAGATCGCCTTGCCCTGCGACTTGCGCTCGAACCAGTCGATCGCCTGGTTGATCACCGAGATCGTCGTTTCGTAGCATTCCTTCGGCGTGTCGCCCCAGGTGAACAGGCCGTGGCTCTCGAGCACGACGCCCTTGGCGCCGGGATTTTCGAGGCAGAACTTTTCCAGCCACAGGCCGAGCTCGAAGCCGGGCCGCTTCCACGGCAGCCAGCCGATGGTGTCGCCGAAGACTTCCCTGGTGATCGCCTGGGAATCCTTG
This sequence comes from Mesorhizobium sp. ORM8.1, assembly GCF_053005525.2. Taxonomy (NCBI): domain Bacteria; kingdom Pseudomonadati; phylum Pseudomonadota; class Alphaproteobacteria; order Hyphomicrobiales; family Phyllobacteriaceae; genus Mesorhizobium; species Mesorhizobium sp. ORM8.1. The sequence continues at coordinate 2,965,707 of NZ_CM132600.1, forward strand.
GCCGCGGCGATGGCGATGATGGCGTCGGGATGCATGTGGTCGACGCAAGCCTTCGGCACGTAGGCATGCAGGGGCGTGTCGATCGAGGCCGCGCGCGGATTGAGATTGAAGGTGCAGTGCGGCAGATAGCCGACCATCTCGTCTTCGTGTGCAAGCCCGCGATAAAGACCCTTCAGCGCGCGCAGCTTGTCCATGTAGAGGGTGGCGAAACCGTCAAGCTTGATCGATGCGCTGTCGCCGCCCGAGCCTTTGACCCACAACACCTCGACATCCGCGCCGGTCAGCGGGTCCTTCTGCCAAACCTTGGACGAGGTGTTGCCGCCGCCGTAGTTGGTGACACGTTTGTCGGAACCCAGCGTGTTCGAGCGATAGACCAGCAGCTCGGGACCGCTCATGCCTTCGGCTTTCGCATCGTCCCACAGATTGGCGAGGCGCGAGCCGGAGCGCTTGTCGAGCATAGGTATCCTCCCTTGGAGCACGGATGATGCGCCCCTCATTTCTCGCCCGGAATGTCTACGCAAGCAGTCTGATTGTCAATCACAAACGATCAATATCGATCATATTGCACTGCACAATGAAAATATATGATTGGAAATGATTGACACTGCGCGTTTTCTAAGGCCTCATGCCCAGGCAGGGAGGAACCATGCACGAAAAAGAGCGCCATAGGATCATTCTGTCCGCCGTCCAGGAAAAGCCTGTGGTGACGGTGCAGGAGATGGTCGAACTGACGGATTCCTCCGAGGCGACGATCCGGCGCGACATCGCGGCGCTGCATGTGCAAAAGCGCCTGCGCCGCGTGCGCGGCGGCGCCGAGGCGATCTCGCCGCCGCAGTTCATCGGCCTTGCCGGCCGGCCTTTCTCGGTCAACGAAACGCTGAACGCCGCGCAGAAGCGGGCGATCGCGCGGGAAGCGGTAAACCTGTGCACCGACGGCGAGCCGATCATCATCAATGGCGGCACCACCACCTTCCAGATGGTGCATTACCTGACCGGACGCCGCATGCCGATCTTCACCAATTCGTTCCCGATCGCCGAGCATCTGCTCAAGCATTCGAAGAACACGGTGATGCTGTCGGGCGGCACCATCTACCGCGAGCAGAACATCATCCTGTCGCCCTTCGACAATGATGTGACGCGCAATTTCTATGCCCGCCGCATGTTCATGGGCGCTCAAGGGCTCGGGCCGCTTGGCCTGATGGAAGGCGATCCGCTGCTGATCCAGGCCGAGCAGAAGTTGATCGACCAGGCCGACGAGTTGGTGGTGCTGGTCGATTCCTCGAAATTTCGCCAGCGCTCAAGCCTGATCCTGTGCGGTCTCAAGCGCATCGCGACCGTCATCACCGACGACGGCATCGAGGATCGCGAAGCCAATATGCTGGAGACGGCGGGCGTGGCGCTGATCGTCGCCCGCAAACAGTCGAACGACAAGGAAGAATCTTCACTGCAGGCCTGAGGGAACTTACGCCCGCAGCGGCGATGGAATGCAACGCTCAAGGGAGGATATTCGATGAGCCTTTTGAAGAAACTGCTGGTCACGGCGGCCTTTTCCGCCGCCATGTTCGTGAATGCCGCCTACGCCGAAAACGTCAAGATCGCGCTGGTCGTAAAGTCGCTCGGCAACGGCTTCTTCGATGCCGCCAACAAGGGCGCCGAGGAAGCGGCCAAGGAACTGGGCGATGTCGATGTCATCTATACCGGTCCAACCAAGGCGACCGCCGAGGCGCAGATCGAAGTGATCAACTCGCTGATCGCGCAGAAGGTCAACGCCATCGCCATCTCGGCCAATGACGCCGACGCGCTGGTGCCGGTGCTGAAGAAAGCGATGGAACGCGGCATCACCGTCATCTCTTGGGATTCGGGCGTCGCCAAGGAAGGCCGCCAGCTTCATCTCAACCCGTCCGACACCGGCCTGATCGGCGAGACCATCATCAAGCTCGCCGCCGACTATCTGCCGCAAGGCGGCGACGTCGCCATCCTGTCGGCCTCCTCGACCGCGACCAACCAGAACGCCTGGATCGAAGCGGCCAAGAAGGTGCTGCCGGAGAAGTTCCCCAAGATCAAGTTGGTCGCCACTGTCTATGGCGACGACGACTCCGCCAAGAGCACCGACGAAGCCAAGGGTCTGTTGAAGTCCTATCCCAACCTCAAGGCGATCATCGCGCCGACCACCGTCGGCGTCGTTGCCGCCGCGCAGGTCGTCACCGACGCGAACCTGATCGGCAAGGTCAATGTCACCGGCCTCGCGCTGCCGTCGGAGTTCAAGAAGTTCATCGACAACGGCGCCTCGCAGGCAGTCGCGCTTTGGAACCCGATCGATCTCGGCTACTCGGCGATCTACCTCGCCCATGACCTGGCGGTGAAGAAGGATGAGGCCAAGCCCGGCGCCACGCTGTCGATCGGCCGCGTCGGCAAGGTGACGCTTGACGACACCAACTCGGCCGCGATGGCTCCGCCCTTCCAGTTCGACAAGTCGAACATCGAGAAGTTCTCCAAGATCTATTGATCCTGGCACCTCCAAACACTGCGGCGGGACTCACGTCCCGCCGCGACTTTAAATGGACCTTGTTTCAGGGCTTGATACGATCATGGACACGACAGCCCAACATGGCACGGTCAAGCAGGAGCCCTCGGCCCCTGCTCCGCGCCTGACGCTGTCCGGCATCTCCAAAAGCTTTCCCGGTGTGCGCGCCCTGCACAATGTCAGCCTGTCGCTCTATCCGGGACAGGTGACCGCTCTGATCGGCGAGAACGGCGCCGGGAAGTCGACGCTGGTCAAGATCATGACCGGTATCTACCAGCCGGATGCCGGCGAGATCGGCATCGATGGGCAAGCCACGACGCTGCCCAGCGCGCATGCCGCCTTCGGCCACGGCATCACCGCCATCCACCAGGAAACCGTGCTGTTCGACGACCTGTCGGTTGCCGAAAACATCTTCCTCGGCCATGCGCCGCGCACCCGCTTCGGCATCATCGACTGGCGCATGATGCGCAGGAATGCCCGCGAGGTGCTGGAGACGATGCACGCCGGCCATATCGACGCCGACGCGCGGCTGAAGGACCTTGGCATCGCGAACAAGCACCTCGTAGCCGTGGCTCGCGCGATGTCGATCGATGCGCGGATCGTCATCATGGACGAACCGACCGCCGCGCTTTCGATGAAGGAGATCGAGGAGCTCTTTTTGCTCATCGAATTCCTAAAGAGCGAAGGCAAGGCGGTGCTGTTCATCAGCCACAAATTCGATGAGATCTACCGCATCGCCGACCGCTACACTGTCTTCCGCGATGGCGAGATGGTCGGCGAAGGCATGCTCAAGGACACCGGCCAGAACGAGATCGTGCGCATGATGGTCGGCCGTTCGGTCGACCACATTTTTCCGCGGCGCGAGCCGCAGATCGGCGCACCGGTGCTGTCGGTCGCGGGCCTGTCGCATCCAACCGAATTCGACGATATCGGCTTCGAATTGCGCAAGGGCGAAATCCTCGGCTTCTATGGGCTGGTCGGCGCCGGGCGCAGCGAGGTGATGCAGGCGATATCAGGCATCACCCGCACCAGCCGGGGCACGATTTCCCTGGAGGGTAAGGCGATCGCACCGAAATCGGCCGCGGACTCCATCGAGGCCGGCATCGTCTATGTGCCGGAGGAGCGCGGCAAGCAGGGCGTGGTGATCGGCCTACCGATCTTCCAGAACGTTTCGCTGCCGTCGCTGAAGCGCACGTCCAAATCCGGCATGCTGCGGCTGGCGGAAGAGTTTTCGCTCGCCCGCTCCTATACCGAGCGGCTGGACCTGCGCGCCTCCTCGCTCAGCCAGGATGTCGGCACGCTGTCCGGCGGCAACCAGCAGAAGGTGGTGATCGCCAAATGGCTGGCGACAGTGCCGAAGGTCATTATCCTCGACGAACCGACCAAGGGCATCGACATCGGCTCGAAGGCGGCCGTGCACGGCTTCATGGCAGAGCTGGTTTCACAAGGCCTTTCGGTGATCATGGTGTCGTCCGAGCTGCCCGAAATCCTCGGCATGTCAGACCGGGTGGTGGTCATGCGCGAAGGCCGCATCGCGGCCATTTATGACAATAAGGGCCTCGATGCCGAGACGCTGGTGCGGACAGCGGCGGGGATCGCGGCATGAAGGCTTTGCTCAAATACCGCGAGCTCTGGCTGCTGGCCGGCATCGTCGTGCTGATCGGCCTGATCTCGACCCGCTTCCCGGGTTTCGCCGATCCGGCGAACCTGCGCCAAGTGTTCAATGACACCTCGATCCTGGTGATCCTGGCGCTGGGACAGATGGTGGTGATCCTGACGCGCTCGATCGACCTGTCGATGGCCTCCAACCTCTGCTTCACCGGCATGGTGGTGGCGATGCTGAATGCCGCACACCCCGCAATCCCGATCCCGGTGCTGATCGTCATCGCGCTCGCCGTCGGGCTGGTGCTCGGCGCCATCAACGGCTTGCTGGTGTGGCGGCTGAACATCCCCTCGATCGTGGTGACGCTCGGCACGCTGACCATCTATCGCGGCGCGACCTTCGTGCTGTCGGGCGGGGCCTGGGTCAATGCCGACCAGATGAGCCCCGACTTCATCAATTTCCAGCGCGCCGCCTTCCTCGGCATTCCGGTGCTGTCCTGGATCGCAATCCTGGTGATCGCGCTGTTTTTCCTGGTGACGACGCGAACAGCCATCGGCCGCTCGATCTACGCCATCGGCGTCAACCCGACCGCCTCGGTCTATGCCGGCATCGATGTCGGCCGGACAAAATTCATCGTCTTTTGCATCTCCGGCATGATCGGCGGGCTGGCCGGCTATTTGTGGATCTCGCGCTACGTGATCGCCTCGGTCGAGGTCGCCAATGGCTATGAGCTCAACATCATCGCCGCCTGCGTCATCGGCGGCATCTCGATCGCCGGCGGCATCGGCTCGGTCGGTGGCGCGGTGCTCGGCGCGCTGTTCCTTGGCATCATTTCGAACGCGCTGCCGGTCATCAACATCTCGCCCTTCTGGCAGATGGCGATCTCGGGCAGCGCCATCATCCTGGCCGTGGTGCTCAACGCGCGCGGCGAACGCCGGCAGGGCCGCATCATCCTGAGAAAGGCGGAAGCGGCATGACCGACGCCCCGCGCCATATCCCAGACCGGCTCGACAAGCCGCTGTCCTCGGCGATCTTTTCCTGGGAAGCGCTGCTGATCGTCATCGCGATTGCCATCTTCGCGGTCAACAGTTTCGCTTCGCCTTATTTCCTCGATCCGTGGTCGCTGTCGGACCTGACCTTCAACTTCACCGAAAAGGGCCTGATCGCGTTGGCCATGGCGCTGCTGATCATCTCCGGGGAGATCGATCTGTCGGTCGCGGCAATCGTCGCGCTCGCCTCGACACTAATGGGCATGGCCGTGCAGGCCGGCGCCGGAACGCCGGTGCTGGTCGCGATCGGCATCGTTGTCGGGCTCGGCTGCGGCGCCTTCAACGGGCTGCTGGTCACAAGGCTCGGTCTGCCCTCCATCGTGGTGACCATCGGCACGATGAGCCTGTTTCGCGGCATCGCCTTCATTATCCTCGGCGACCAGGCCTATAAGGGCTATCCAGAGAGCTTCGCCTTCTTCGGCCAGGGCTATGTCTGGTGGGTTTTCTCGTTCGAGCTGGCGCTGTTCCTCGTCGCGGCCGTCATCTACTGGTTCCTGCTCCACCGCACGAGCTTCGGCCGCCGCGTCTTTGCCATCGGCAACAATCCGGTGGCGGCGCAATTCTCCGGCGTGCGCGTCGGGCGGATAAAATTCATCCTGTTCTGCCTGACCGGGCTGATGTCGGGCATCGCCTCGGTGCTGATCACCTCGCGGCTCGGCTCGACACGGCCTTCGATCGCGCAAGGCTACGAACTGGAGGCGATCACGATGGTGGTGCTCGGCGGCGTCTCGATCCTGGGCGGCGCCGGCAGCATCCTCGGCGTCGTGCTCGCCGCCTTCATCATGGGGCTGGTGACGTTCGGCCTCGGCCTGCTCAACGTCCCAGGCATCGTCATGTCGATCTTCATCGGCCTGCTCCTGATTATCGTCATCGCGCTGCCGATCGTCTGGCGGCGGCTGCGCGAAGGACGCTTTGCCTGATGCAGAAATATGCCTTCAAGATGAAGCTCCATCCGGGCATGAAGGCCGAATACAAGCGCCGCCATGACGAGATCTGGCCAACGCTGGTGGCATTGCTGAAAGAGGCCGGCGTCTCCGACTATTCGATCCATCTCGATGAGGAAACCAACATCCTGTTCGGTGTGCTGTGGCGCCGTGACGACCACGGCATGGCCGACCTGCCGAAACATCCGGTGATGCAGCGCTGGTGGGCTCATATGGCCGATGTGATGGAGACCCGAGACGACAACGAGCCGATGGCGGCGCCGCTGGAAACGATGTTCCACCTGGAATGAGCGCGCTTCGAACCATCGCCGTCATCGACATCGGCAAGACCAACGCCAAGGTCGTGCTGGTCGATTTTGCGACGCTGGGCGAGGTTGTCTTGCGGCGCAAGGCAAACGCACCCCTGCGGCAAGCGCCCTACCCGCATCACGATGTCGAGGCGCTGTGGACGTTCATCCTCAACAGCCTGGCCCAGCTCAATCGCGAACGCCGGATCGACGCAATTTCGATCACCACCCATGGCGCGACGGGCGCGCTGGTCGATGCCGCCGGCGAACTGGTGCTGCCGGTGCTCGATTATGAGTTCGATGGCCCTGACAGGCTGGCCACCGAGTATGACGCGGTTCGTCCGCCCTTGCCGAGACCGGCACGCCACGCCTGCCGGTGGGCCTCAATCTCGGCGCGCAATTCTTCTGGCAACAGCAGCGTTTTCCGGCGGAATTTGCCAAAGCGACCGCGATGCTGATGTACCCGCAATACTGGGCGCTGCGGCTGACCGGCGTTGCTGCCAACGAGGTGACCTCGCTCGGCTGCCACACCGATCTGTGGAACCCGTGGAAAGCGGATTTCTCGTCGATGGTCGACCGCCTGGATTGGCGTGGGCTGATGGCGCCGGTGCGGCTGGCCAAGGACCGGCTCGGCCCGATCCTGCCCGCACTCGCCGCACGGACCGGCCTTGATCCGCAGACACTGGTGTTCTGCGGCCTGCATGATTCCAACGCCTCGCTGCTGCCGCACCTCTTGGCCGACGCGCCACCCTTCTCAGTCGTCTCGACCGGAACCTGGGTGGTGTCGATGGCCATCGGCGGCAGAGAAATCGAGCTTGATCCGGCGCGCGACACGCTGGTCAACGTCAATGCGCTCGGGCATCCCGTGCCGTCGGCGCGCTTCATGGGCGGGCGCGAGTTCTCGCTGCTCACCGACGACAGGCCGCAGGCCTGGAATGACAGCGATATCGCCGCCGTGCTGACACGCCAGGCCCTGCTTTTACCCTCCACGCAACAAGGCTCGGGGCCTTTCCCGCACCGCGCCGCGCAATGGGTCGACGCCGACGCCTTGAGCCCGGGCCAGCGCTTCGTCGTCATCTCGTTCTATCTGGCGCTGATGACCGCGACCTGCCTCGATCTGATCGGCGGCGACGGGCCGACGACGGTCGAGGGGCCGTTTGCCCAGAACCAGCCTTTCACCCTCATGCTGGCGGCAGCGACAGGGCGGCCGGTCGTCGCATCCGAGACTTCGACCGGCACCAGCATCGGGGCGGCATTGCTGGCGGCGGACGGGGGTGAGGCCGTGGGCAAGGGTGAACGGGCTGAACCGCCGGCGGACCCGGTCTGGGACGATTATGCGAGGGCGTGGCGCCTGGCTGTTCGGGTGGAATCCGGCGCCGCCACTGTCTGAGAAGTCGGCAATCAGCTCAGCGCGCTGTTCCGTAGAGCAAACCCCGCGGATCAATCCTTGGCTTGCGGCCCGCCACAATATCCGACAGGAATTGCCCAGAGCCGCAAGCCATGGTCCAGCCGACATGGCCGTGGCCGGTGTCGAGATAGAGGTTGCGATACTTCGCTTGGCCGATCACCGGCACCGAGTTCGGCATCATCGGCCGCAAGCCGGCCCACAGCACGGCTTTCTTCTCGTCGAAAGCGCCGGGGAACAGATCCTTGCCGGTTTCCAGGATGGTCCTGAAATCGCTCGGCTTGAAGCTGCGGTCAAAGCCGGTGAACTCGGCGGTCGAGGACATGCGCAGCCGGTTGCCCAGCCGCGAATAGCCGATCAGCCGGTCCTCATCGGCGCCGCCCATGGTCGGCCCTTTGCTCTCATCCTCCAGCGGAATGGTCGCGGTGTAGCCTTTCACCGGATAAACCGGCAGGTCGATACCGTAGCGGCGGCCGAGCAGGCCGCTTTCAGGCCCCATCGAGATGACCACGGCGTCGCCCGCGACCGCGCCGGCCGAGGTCATCACGGCGCGCACCCGGTCGCCCTCGGTGTCGAGACCTTCGACCGTCGTGCCGAACAGGAATTTGACGCCGAGCTTCTCGGCCGCATAGGCGGCGAGATTGTCGGTGAACTGCTTGGAATCGCCGGTCTGGTCGATCGGCGAATAAATACCGCCGGCGATCTTATCCTTGACGCCGGCCAGCCCCGGCTCCAATTCGGCCAAGCGCTCGCGGCCGACGATCTCGATCGGCAGACCATGCTCGGCCAGATAGCGGTAATTGTCGGTGCCGGTGTCGAGGCTTTTCTGGGAGCGGAAGAAATAAAGGATGCCCTTCTTGCGCTCGTCGTAGTGAATGCCGGTCGCCTCCGACAAGGCGTTGATGCACGCGCGGGAGTGGAGCGCCAGTCTCAGCTTGATGTCGGTGTTGGCGCGCAGCCGTTTGACGGTGCATTCGCGCAGGAAACGCAAGCTCCAGGCATAAAAATACGAATCGAAGCTCAGCCTGACCTTGATGCCGAGGTCGTGGTTCCAGAGCCCGCGCAGGAAGGTTTTCAACGCCGCTGGCGAGGCCCAGGCGGTGGCGTCGCCCGGCGAGACCAGGCCGGCATTGGATTGGCTGGTGCCGTGCGCCACGGCTTCGTGACGCTCGATGACCGTCACCTCATGGCCGTCGGCGGCGAGATAATAAGCCGCCGCCGTGCCAACCACGCCGGCTCCGAGCACCACGATTTTCATGCCGTCCCTCGAGGCTCATGCCGACGGCGCACCTCTATGCGCCGCCTGAAGAAGCCTCAATAGCGCTTAAGAACCCACCCCGCGAGCCCTTGGCCCAACAGGTTAGGTTCGAACTGAATTCTTGGTCGTCAGGATGCGTTCCCAAGCCAGCGCATCGTTGACGATGAGGTCGAGATCGTCGCGCTGCGGCGCCCAGCCCAATTCCTTGCGGGCAAGGTCGGAATTGGCCACCACGGCCGCTGCGTCGCCCGGACGGCGGTCGCCCATGCGCACATCGAAGTCATGGCCGAAGGCGCGGCGCACGCTGTCGATCACTTCCAGCACCGAATAGCCGTGGCTGTAGCCGCAATTGGCGACCAGGCTCGCGCCACCCTCGCGCAACCGCTGCAGCGCCAGCCGGTGCGCCGCGGCAAGGTCGCTGACATGGATGTAATCGCGGATGCAGGTGCCGTCCGGCGTCGGATAGTCCTGGCCGAAAACCTGCATGAAGGGCCGCTTGCCGAGCGCCGTCTCGCAGGCGACCTTGATCAGATGCGTGGCGCCGGGCGTCGACTGTCCGGTGCGGCCCTTGGGATCGGCGCCGGCGACGTTGAAATAGCGCAGCGCCGTGTAGCGGATGTCATGCGCCAGGCCAGCGTCGCGCAGCATCCATTCGCTCATCAGCTTGGACAGGCCGTAGGGCGATTCCGGCGCCAGGCGGGCATCTTCGCGCACCGGCTCCAGCCCGGCGCCGCCATAGACGGCGGCGGTCGAGGAAAAGATGAAATGCGGCACGCCCTCGCGCACGGCGGTCTCGATCAGCGTGCGGGTCTTCGAGGTGTTGTTCTCGTAATAGGCAAGCGGGTCGGCGACCGATTCCGGCACGACGATCGAGCCGGCGAAATGGATAATGGCGTCGACCTTGTTCTCGCGGATAACCTGGCCGACCAGTTCGCGGTCGGCGACATCGCCGACGACCAGCCTCGCTTCCGGCGCCACCGCCCATTCGAAACCGGTGGAAAGCCGGTCGAGCACCACGACGCTCTCGCCTGCGTCGAGCAGTTCCCAGACCATGTGGCTGCCGATATAACCGGCACCGCCTGTCACCAAAACCGTCATGTCGTGTCCTCGTTGATCAAGATTTATCGGAAACTGTCTCAACAGCCGCCGTGCTGGAAACCCCGTCGCAAGCCCACTACACCCTGAATGTTAAATCCGTAACAGTTCCTCCGCCCCGAGGCATTGTATCGAAACGAAGTTCCTGCACACCGTCGGGAATAGGCCACGATCCGGCATCGTTAGGAACAGGCTCGGGGCGTGGCATTTTGACCGGTTCGGTCCGGTTTACGTGGCTTGGGGCTATGATTATGATCCGGCGCAAAACTGGGATGCTGACATGAATTATCAGCGGTTCTTCGAAGACGCGATCGACCAGCTCCATGCCGAGCGGCGCTACCGCGTTTTCGCCGACCTCGAGCGTATCGTGGGCAAGTTTCCGCGCGCCATCTGGCGCTCCAATGGGCGCGCCCAGGAAATAACCGTATGGTGCTCCAACGACTATCTCGGCATGGGCCAGAATGCCGATGTCATCGCCGCCTTCCAGAACGCGGCCGGCAAGATGGGCTCGGGCGCCGGCGGCACCCGCAACATTTCCGGCACGTCCAACCCGCTGGTCGAGCTCGAGCATGAGCTTGCCGACCTGCACGACAAGGAGGCGGCACTCGTCTTCACCTCGGGCTTTGTCTCCAACGAGGCGTCGATCTCGACCATCGCCCGGCTTTTGCCCAATTGCCTGATCATCTCGGACGAGCTCAACCACGCCTCGATGATCGAAGGCGTGCGCCGTTCGGGCGCCGAAAAGAAGATCTTCCGCCACAACGACGTCACGCATCTGGAAAGCCTGCTGCAGGCGGCGGGCAGAGAGCGCGCCAAGCTGATCGTGTTCGAGAGCGTCTATTCGATGGACGGCGACATCGCCCCGATCAGAGAGATCGTCGAGCTTGCCGAGCGCTACAACGCCATGACCTATATCGACGAGGTCCATGCGGTCGGCATGTACGGACCGCGCGGCGGCGGCATCACCGAGCGCGAGGGCCTGGCCGATCGCATCGACATCATCGAAGGCACGCTGGCCAAGGCGTTCGGCACGCTGGGCGGCTACATCACCGGCACCAGCGCTGTCATCGATGCCGTGCGCTCCTACGCGCCGGGCTTCATCTTCACCACCGCGCTGCCGCCGGCGATCGCCGCGGCCGCCACCACCTCGATCCGGCATCTCAAGCGTTCGCAGACCGAGCGCGACGCGCAGCAGCGCCAGGCGGCCACGACCAAGCAGATCCTCTCCGCCGCCGGCCTGCCGGTGATGGAATCGGCCACCCACATCGTGCCGGTGCTGGTCGGCGATCCCGAGCTCTGCAAGATGGCCAGCGACCGCCTGCTCGGCGTGCACGGCATCTACATCCAGCCGATCAACTATCCGACCGTGCCGCGCGGCACGGAGCGACTGCGCATCACGCCGACGCCGTTCCACTCCGACGCGCTGATCGCCGAATTGCAGGACGCGCTGGTCGAGACCTGGGATGCGCTGGGCATTTCCTACGGCTCGGCCGGACGGCCAGCCGTGGCCAAGAGCGACCGGGTTGTTCCACTCCTGGTGCCGAAGTCAGGCGGCTGAAGCCGTTTGAAACCCGCTCCGGCGGCCATCCGCTGCGACTTTCTGCGCTTCCGGTGCTCACGGACCTGAATGTCCGCTGCGCTCCGGTTCTCGAAAGCCTCACCGGCTGACTCACCGGAGCGGGTTTCAATCCGGCTTCACATAGCTCAAACAGTCTTCATCCACGTCGCTAACCGATGCGCCGCTTCCTCGAGCTGATCGAGGCGGCGGTGGAAGCATAGCCTGAGGAAGGCCTCGCCGCCGGGGCCGAAGGCAGTACCCGGCGCCAGGCCGACATTGGCGTTGTCGACGATGTCGAAGGCGGCGGTGCGGGAATCGGTGATGCCGTCGACCGTGAAAAACAGATAGAAGGCGCCTTGCGGCACTGTGAAGCGCGCCTTGCCGGTGGCGCCCAGGATGCCGCAGACCAGGTCGCGCGCCGCCCTTGCCCGCTCCACCTGCTCGGTGATGAAGCCGTCACCTTCGTCCAGCGCGGCGACCGCGCCACGCTGCATGAATTGCGCGACGCCCGAGGTCGAGTACTGGATCAGGTTCTCGAACACCTGCTGCAACGCGGGATGGGTCTTGATCCAGCCGACGCGCCAGCCGGTCATCGCCCAGTTCTTGGAAAAGCTGTTGACGAACAGGATGCGGTCTTCAGCAGTGGCGATATCGAGGAAGGACGGCGCGCGGCCATGGCCGTAATGGAACAGCGAATAGATCTCGTCGGCGATGATCCAGAGGCCCTTCGCACGGGCCAGATCCAGGATCGTCTGCAGCGTTTCGCGATCGGCGGTCCAACCGGTCGGATTGGACGGCGTGTTGATGAACAGCGCCTTCGTGCGCGGCGTGATGGCGGAGGCGATCCTCTCGACATCGCAGGACCAGCCATTGCCGGATTGGTCGAGGACCACCGGCACCGGCACAACGCCCGCCACACCTGCGGCGGCGGCGAAATTCGGCCAGGCCGGCGAGAGATAGATCACCTCGTCGCCGCTGCCGGCGATCGCGTCGATGGCGAGCTGGATGGCATGCATGCCGGATGCGGTGACGATGAACTGCTCTTCGGGGAAGCTCTTGCCGAAATGCCTGGCGTAGTAGCGGGCGAGCGCCTGCCTGAGTTCGGGAATGCCCTTCTGCCAGGTGTAGAAGGTTTCGCCATTAGCGAGCCCGCGCGCAGCGGCTTGCGAGATGAAGTCAGGCGTCGGCAGGTCGCCTTCACCGGCCCAGAGCGGGATCATGCCGTCACGCGTACGGCCGTAATTGACGACGGCGACAATGCCGCTTTCGGGCGCCGCGCGGGCCTCAGTGCGCAAGGTTTCGATAAGGGTCATGAGCAAATCCGGATTCGTCTCGGCAGGGCTCTTACCAGATTGCCGAACAGAAAACCCCGGCCGCGGGCGGCCGGGGTTTTGGTCCAGAACCTTCGCCGGAAGACTATTTCTTGGCGAGAAGATCGCGGATTTCGGTCAGCAACGCGACATCGGCTGGCGGCGGCGCGGCGGCAGGGGCGGGCTTTTCGGCCTCAAGCCGCTTGCGCAAATTGTTCACCGCCTTGACCATCAGGAAGATGATGAAGGCAAGGATCACGAAATTCAGCGCCACCGTAATGAAATTGCCATAGGCAAAGACAGCACCCTGCTTGCGAGCATCGGCTAGGTTGGTGGCGGTCACACTGTGCGACAGGCCAATGAAGTAGTTGGAAAAATCGACGCCTCCAAGCGCGCCAATGAAGGGCATGATGATGTCGTTAACCAACGAATCGACGATCTTGCCGAAGGCGGCGCCGATGATGACGCCGACGGCCAAGTCCATCACATTGCCTTTAGAAATGAATTCCTGGAATTCTTTCAGCATTCGACCCTCCTTGACGGGCCGCGCTGCCGCCTCACCGGTGTCCTTCGGCGCCGACCCTTGTCCACCTTAACAAAAACCCCCGGTTGCAAAACTGGAAAAAGGGGCAAAGCACCGCTTTGTGTTTACGCAGCGTCATCAACGACATATGCGCCGAAAGCCGCGGTGGACTCGGGGCTGGAGCTGTGGTTGCGTTGTGAGCGCCGGAGGAGAAAACGGGTTTAAATCATGAAATAGAGCATGATGTCGCCCGAAAACCGCTACCCACTTTTCGGCATCATGCTCTAGGGAGGAAGTGCGGGCCGTGCTAGGCTGGTTCGTCGTCATCATCGCGATTGCCTATGTGACGCTGCTTTTCGCCATTGCCAGCGTCGGCGACCGGCGCGCGGCAACGGCCGGGTTCGGCCGGGCGCGGCCGTTCATCTATGCGTTGAGCCTCGCCATCTACTGCACCTCCTGGACCTTCTTCGGCTCGGTCGGACTGTCTTCCGAGCGCGGGCTCGAGTTCCTCGGCATCTATACCGGCCCGGTGCTGGTGTTCGTGTTCGGCTTTCCGTTGCTCAACCGCATGGTCAAGCTGGCCAAAAGCGAGAAGATCACCTCGATCGCCGATCTTCTGGGCGCGCGCTACGGCAAAAGTTTCACCGTCGCCGCGATCGCGACGGTGATCGCCACCATCGGCGCGGTGCCGTACATTGCGCTTCAGTTGAAGGCGATCTCCGGCTCCGTCAGCCTGATGGTCGAGCATTATACCGGCTCGCCGCCGAGCTTCGATCCGTTCGTCAGCGATATCTCGCTGGTCGTTGCCATGTTGCTTGCGCTGTTTGCCGTGCTGTTCGGCACCCGCCATGCCGACGCGACCGAACACCAGGACGGGCTGATGCTGGCGGTGGCGGTCGAGACGGTGGTCAAGCTCGCGGCCTTCCTCGCCATCGGCCTGGTGGTGACCTTCCTGATCTTCGGCGGCCCAGGCGACATGTTTGCCAAGCTCGCCGCCAATGGCCAGGTGCGGCAGGCGATGAGCTACAACACTTCGCTCGCCACCTGGCTGGTGCTGACGGGGTTGAGCGGCTTTGCCGTCCTGATGCTGCCGCGCCAGTTCTACGTCACCATCGTCGAAAACCGCAGCGAGGCCGAGTTGCGCACCGCGACCTGGGTGTTCCCGCTCTATCTGGTGGCGATAAACCTGTTCGTGCTGCCGATCGCCTTTGCCGGCCTGTCGCTGGTCGGCACCAGGACCAGCAGCGATCTCTATGTGCTGTCGCTGCCGCTGTTCAACGGCCACGACGTGCTGGCGATGGTCGCGTTCATCGGCGGCCTGTCGGCGGCAACCGCGATGGTCATCGTCGAGAGCGTCGCGCTGTCGATCATGATCTCCAACGACCTCGTCATCCCGCTGTTCGTGCGCCGCGTGCTCAAGACCAGCGCCTCGGAAAACGAGGACTGGTCGACGCTGATCCTCAACGTGCGCCGTGCCTCGATCTTCATCCTGCTGTTTATCGCCTTCCTCTACTACCGCGAGAGCACCGACAGCGCGCGGCTGTCCTCGATCGGACTGATGTCGTTCGCGGCCATCGCGCAGTTCGCGCCGGCGCTGATCGGCGGGCTGATCTGGCG
This sequence comes from Mesorhizobium sp. ORM8.1, assembly GCF_053005525.2. NCBI lineage: Bacteria > Pseudomonadati > Pseudomonadota > Alphaproteobacteria > Hyphomicrobiales > Phyllobacteriaceae > Mesorhizobium > Mesorhizobium sp. ORM8.1. Next base: position 2,980,880 of record NZ_CM132600.1, read on the forward strand.
CCGCGCCAACGGCCGGGGCGCGGCGCTCGGCATGGTCGCCGGCATCGCGGTCTGGAGCTACACGCTGCTCCTGCCCTCGCTCGTCGGCGCCAATGCCGACATCCTCGTGCATGGCCTGTTCGGCTTTGAGGCGCTGAGGCCACAAGCGCTGTTCGGCACGCTCGGCGAGCCGCTGAACCACGGCGTGCTGTGGAGCCTTTCGGTAAATGCCTTGTTCTTCGTACTCGGCTCGCTGTCGCGTGCGTCCGTACCGCTGGAGCGCATCCAGGCAGCGATCTTCGTGCCGCGCGAGGCCGGCCCGATGCCCAGCCTGCGCCGCTTCCGCACCGCCGTCACCGTCAACGACCTCAAGGACACCATTTCCCGCTATCTCGGCGTCGAGCGCACCGAGCGTTCTTTCCAGTCCTTCGAGAAGAACGCGAAAGTCTCCCTGCACGGCACCGAACAAGCCAGCATGGATGTCATCCGCTTCTCCGAGCAGCTTTTGGCAAGTGCCGTCGGCTCGTCCTCGGCGCGGCTGATCCTGTCGCTGCTTTTCCGCCGCAACGATCGCGACTCGCGAGACGCGTTTAAACTGCTCGACGACGCCACCGAAGCGCTGCAGCACAATCGCGACTTGCTGCAGATCGCGCTCGACCAGATGGAGCAAGGCATCACCGTCTTCGACCGCGATTTCCGGCTGATCTGCTGGAACCGGCAATACCGGGCGCTGTTCGATCTGCCCGACGAGATGGGCCAGGTCGGCGTGTCGCTCGACCAGATCCTGCGCCACCTTGCCGAGCGCGGCGACATTCCCACCGAACAGCGGGTTTCGATGCTGAACCGGCTGACCAGCTTCGTCAGCCCCTGGCAGATGGAGCTCAAGACAAGCGGCCGCATCCTGGAGCTGCGCTCCAACCCGATGCCCGACGGCGGCATCGTGGCCACCTATGCCGACATTTCCGGCCGCGTCGAGCAGGACCTGGCGCTGAAACGAGCCAATGAATCGCTGGAGCAGCGGGTCAAGACGCGCACCATCGAGCTCACCCGCGTCAACGAGGAGCTGGCGCAGGCGCAGATGCTGGCCGAGGAGGCCAATCTCGGCAAGACGCGCTTCCTCGCCGCCGCCGGCCACGACATCCTGCAGCCGCTCAACGCCGCGCGGCTCTACTGCTCGTCGCTGATCGAAAAGGCCGGCAAGGGTCCGGCCGGCAAGGCGGCGATCAACATCGAATCCTCGTTGGAATCGGTCGAGACCATCCTTGGCGCGGTGCTCGACATCTCACGCCTCGACGCCGGCGCGATGAAACCCGACGACACCGCCTTCAATCTCGGCGGGCTGCTTGGCCAGATCGGCAATGATTTTCGGCCCCTCGCCGCTGAAAAGAAACTCGACCTCAAGATCATGCCGTCGTCACTCGGCGTCACGACCGACCGCAATCTGTTGCGCCGGCTGATCCAGAACCTGGTCTCCAACGCCATCAAATACACGCGCGAGGGCCGCATCCTGGTCGGCGTACGGCGGCGCGGCGAGTTGGCCGAAATCCAGGTGATCGACACCGGCATCGGCATCGCCGGCGACAAGCTCAACACCGTCTTCCACGAATTCACCCGGCTCGACGAAGGCGTGCGCGAGGCCGAGGGCCTTGGCCTCGGCCTCTCGATCGTCGACCGCATCGCGCGGGTGCTGCGGCTCGAAATCCGCATCTTCTCCAATCCGGGCAAGGGCACGCGCTTTTCCGTCATCCTGCCTGTCGCGGCGGTTGCGGCGCCGCCGCGTGAGATCATGAAGACACCGGCGCGCGCCGCCTCGTCGCTTGCCGGGCTCAATGTGCTGTGCATCGACAATGACACCCGCATCCTCGATGGCATGCGGTTGCTACTCGAAGGTTGGGGCTGCCGCGTCGCGGCGGCTTCGGGATCGGGCGATCCGTTAAAACCGGGCATGCCGAGGCCGGATATCGTGCTTGCCGACTATCATCTCGACGGCGGCACCGGGCTCGAAGCCATCGACGCACTGCGTGCCGTGTATGGGCAGGACCTGGCTTGCGTATTGGTCACCGCCGACCGCTCCAGCGAGGTGCGCACCGCGGCAGGCAAGCTCGACATAGCGGTGATCAACAAGCCGCTGAAGCCAGCGGTGCTGCGTTCGATGATGGCGCGCGTCAGGCCGCTCGCATCGGCGGCGGAGTGATCTCTGGAGAGTACCTCAGCCTCGGTGCCCAAGGCTTCTGAGATAGGCGCAGAACATGTCGGCGAGCGCGTCGGAACAGGTTTCGATCTCCGACGATGTCCGTTCTTTTGACGAAAAATCCGCGCCGATGGCACTGAGCGTCTTCATGATCAACTCTGCGGCCATGGAACGAACAGTTTCCGGGGCCTCGGGCAGTGTCTCCAGCGTAAAGGCCCGGACGGTGCGGTCCGCCATGGCCTTGGCCTCTTGCGCCTCGGGCGCGTCGCGGTAGAGAGGTGCCGCGTCGTTCAGCGCGCCACGCACCGCGGCCTCCTCGCATTCCGAGCGGATGAAGGCATGCACCAGTGTGCGGATGCGCCCTAGCGGCGGTTGTTCGAAATCCTGCAGGATGCCGCACAACAAATCGGTCGTCTGTCGCCATTCGTCGCTCTGCAGCCTGAACAGCAGCGCCGCCTTGTTCGGGAAATATTGATAGAGCGAGCCGACGCTGACGCCCGCCTTCTCGGCGACGCGCGTAGTGGTGAAACGCTGCGCTCCTTCGCTCGCCAAAACCTGAGCAGCCGCCTGCAAAATGGCCGCGACAAGCTCTGTGGCGCGAGCCTGTTTGGGCTGTTTTCGGGTGGAAATTGAAGGGCTTGTGCGTTGGATCATCGACGCGCTCGGGAATGCGAATTGGAAACCTGAAGGATTGTTCGTATTTTTGAGACGACACAAGAATGCATTGACCGGAGATAGCCATGACCACCCTTACCCCACTTTTGCCGCTGCTCGGGCGCCTCTTCACGGAAGCCAATGCCGCGACCAGCCCGGCTATAGCGCAATATTCGAGTGAGGAGCGGGCGCGCCTCGTCAACAGCAAGACCGAGTATCGTGAATTCTACGGCAATCTGAAGGACCTCTGGCTCGCGGTTTCGCCGGAGACCGGCACGCTGCTCTACATGCTGGCGCGCAGCACCGGCGCGCGCATCATCGTCGAGTTCGGCACCTCGTTCGGCATCTCGACGCTGTATCTGGCCGCCGCGCTCAGGGACAATGGCGGCGGCCGCCTGATCACGACAGAATTCGAGCCATCCAAGGTAACGCGCGCCAAGGCCAATCTGGCCGAAGGCGGCCTCATCGACCTGGTCGAAGTGCGCGAAGGCGACGCGCTGGAAACGCTCGCCGCCGACCTGCCGGAGACGATCGATCTTCTGCTGCTCGATGGCGCCAAGGCGCTCTATCCGGAAATCCTGGAGCTGGTCGAAAGCCGGCTGCGGCCGGGCGCGCTGGTCATCGCCGACAACGCCGATTTCTCGCCGGACTATCTGCAGCGCGTGCGCTCGCCGTCGGCCGGCTACATGTCGACGCCGTTCGGCGACGACGTCGAGCTGTCGATGCGGCTCAGCTGAGTTCGCCTGGCGCCACGCCTGCCCTGGATCGCCGGCATTCCGCTGGTGGCGATCGCATCGCTCGGCCTTGGCGCCGCGATTGGACGGGCGCGAACGGCGCCCGGCGTGACGACGGACAATGCAACGCCAGCGGATGGCTCCGTCGTGGAAAACTATCGCTGAGGCATCGCGGCTCAGGCAAAAGCCGGCAGCCTCAGGGTTGGCTGTCGACCATCTGCGAGTTGCGGAAGCGGGGCTTCGCGCCGTTGGCCGCCGGCGACGGACGATGCTCGCGAAACGCCATGGCAAGCGTCCGCAGCGCCTCGCGCGATTGAGGATCGGAGAGTGTGGAAAGCAGCACGATCTGCGACGGCGGCAATGGCGGCAGGCCGAATTTGCGGCTGACCTCAATGGTGCCGGGCGGCGCCAGCCGGTAGGAAAAGACCGACGCGGCAAGACCGGCCGAAACGGCCTCGGCAACGGCAAAAGAGCCGCAGCCGAGGAACACTTCCGTCCATGGTACGCCGACGGCATCGAGCGCACCGGTGGCAATGTTGCGGATGCCGCAGGATGGCGAGGAGGCGGCCAGCCGCAGCGGCTCGTCGGCGCGGTAGACGAAGTCGGGCGCGGCGTACCAGCCATAATGGTCCGGCGCCAGCACCTCGCCGTCGCGGCGGTCGTCTTCACGGCGGACGATCGCGGCATCGAGATCGCCGCGATCGAAGGCGTCGAGCAGGTAGCGCGAATCGTCGAGCCGCATTTCGATGGTGAGGGCCGGGTCATGCGCACTGAGCCGCGCCAGCAAGGTCGGCACTTCGGCGCCGCCGACATGAGTGGCGATGCCAAGCCGAAAACGGCGGCGAACAGCAGTGAGGCTCGCGACTGCACGGTCATGCGCGGCAAGCAGCTCGCGCGCCGGCTCCAGGAACACCGCGCCTCGCGTCGAAAGGCGCACCAGCCGCGGCGTCCGTTCGATCAGTTTTTCGCCGATCCTCTCCTCCAGGCGCTTCAGCTTGACACTGATTGCGCCTTGCGTGTTGCCAAGGGCTTCGGCGGCGCGGGTGAAGCTGCGCAACTCGGCGACGGCGATGAAAGCTTTCACCGCATCTACGTCCAGCGTCATGTCAGTTATCTCGTTTTGTTGTCACTGAAATAGCCAATCATGCAATTCTAAAATGATCAAGCCTGTCCTAGTTTGGATTGAGCGCGGCGGCCGTCATGCGGAGTCGTCCCCGCCCAGAGCAATTCCAGGAAAAGTGTGGAGCGGTTTTCCGTCAGGAATTGCGTCAAAACAAGAGACAGGGCGTTTCACCGTTTCGGTGAAACGCCCTAAGAAGTCGAAAGGCTTGATCATGCCCACTGTCCTCACCCGCCGAGGCATCGTCGTTCTGCTGGCCGCATGCCTGGGTTGCCTGATGTTCGGCCTGGAGATCTCCAGCGTTCCCACCATCCTGCCGACGCTGGAGCAGGTGCTGAACGCCGACTTCAAGCAACTGCAATGGGTGATGAACGCCTACACAATCGCCGTCACCACCGTGCTGATGGCGATCGGCACGATCGCCGACCGTTATGGACGCAAGCGCGTCTTCCTGGTCTCCATCGTCGCCTTCGGCCTCGCCTCGCTGATCTGCGGCCTGGCCGACAATGTCTCGATGCTGATCGCCGCCCGTTTCCTGCAAGGCTTGAGCGGCGGCGCGATGCTGATCTGCCAACTGGCCGTGCTGTCGCATGAATTCCAGGAAGGCCGCGAACGCGCCATCGCCTGGGGCTGGTGGGGCGTCATCTTTGGCGTCGGCCTCGGTTTTGGCCCGATCATCGGCGGCGGCATCGTAGCCCTATCGAGCTGGCAGTGGGTGTTCCTCATCCATGTGGCGGTCGCGATCGCCGCCTTCCTGCTCGCTCTGTTCGGCGTGCATGAATCGAAGGACCCCGGAGCGGGCAAGCTCGACCTTGCCGGCATCCTGACGCTCTCGCCTGCCGTCTTCTGCCTCGTCTTCTACATCACCCAGGGGCCGGAGCTGGGTTTTGCTAGCCCGGCGGCGCTGGCGATCCTCGGCTTGTCGATCGCAAGCTTCATCGCCTTCCTCATCGCCGAAAAGGTCAGCAAGCGGCCGATGTTCGACTTCACCGTCTTCCGCATCCGCCCGTTCTCCGGCGCCATCGTCGGCTCGGCGGCGATGAACATCAGCTACTGGCCGTTCATGATCTACCTGCCGATCTGGTTCCATGCCGGGCTTGGCCTGGACAGCTTCGCCACCGGCCTTGCCTTGCTCGCCTACACGCTGCCGACGCTGGCCATGCCGCCTTTGGCCGAGCGGCTGTCGCTGCGCTACCGGCCGGGCATCATCATTCCAGTGGGACTCGCCACCATCGGCGCCGGCTTCATGCTGATGAAGTGGGGAAGTGCTGCCCCTCATGCCAGCTGGCTGACCATGCTGCCCGGCTGCCTGGTCGCGGGCGCCGGCCTCGGCATCACCAACACGCCGGTCACCAACACGACGACGGGCTCGGTTTCGCGCGACCGCGCCGGCATGGCATCCGGCATCGACATGAGCGCGCGCATGATCTCGCTGGCCGTGAACATCGCGGTGATGGGCTTCATCGTAGCGAGCGGGGTGCTGGCGCATCTGAAGGCCGCGCTGCCCGATCTCCACGATGCAAGGCTCTACCGGTTCGCCGAAGGGATCGCGGCCGGCAATCCGGTGCCGGGGCTTTCCGACGACGTCGCCCATGATGCGCTGGTCAATGGCTTCGGCTGGGTGATGCTCTATGGCGGCATCGGCGTCTGGATCATGGCGGCAATCGGCTTTGCGATCTTCAACCTTCGATCCGAGCGCCAGGCCGAAGTACAGTGTTCCGACTGAACGGGCTATCTTTGTTGACGCAATTCCGGACGGAGGCTACGGCGAAGCCGCCGAGCCCGACCGTTTCACACTTTTCCTGGAATTGCTCTTTTGTTTTGACGCAATTCCGGGCGGAAAACCGCTTCACACTTTTCCTGGAATTGCTCTAGCCCACCGGCTGCAGCGGGTCGCCGCCGATCTTCGACAGCTGGATCACCGCCTGGGTGCGGCTGTCGACGCCGAGCTTCTGCAGGATGGCCGAGACATGCGCCTTGATGGTTGCCTCGGAGACGCCGAGCTCATAGGCGATCTGCTTGTTGAGCAGCCCTTCGGCGAGCATGCCGAGCACGCGCGTCTGCTGCGGTGTCAGCGCCCGCAGCCGCTTGATCAGGTCGGAGATCTCCGGGTCGCGCTCGACGCCGAGCTCGACGCCGGTGGGCGCGGCGATATCGCCGGCGAGCACCGCCTGCACCGCGCCGCGGATCTCTTCCATGCTTGCCGATTTGGAGATGAAGCCGGAAGCGCCGAGATCGAGGGCACGGCGGATGGTGACGGGGTCGTCATGCGCCGACACCACCACCAGCGGCACCGCCGGATGGATGCCGCGCAACGAGATCAGGCCGGACAGACCGCTGGCGCCAGGCATCGACAGGTCGAGCAGCACCATGTCGATATCTTCATTGGCCAGCACCAGCGCCTTGGCGCTCTCGAAATCGCCGGCCTCGTGGATGGCGGCGACGTTGCCGATACCGGCCAGCGCCTCCTTCAAGGCGCCGCGAAAAAGCGGATGGTCGTCGGCAATGACAAAGGTGTGGCCCGACGGCAAATATCCCTCCCCCGATCCCATCATGATTGTCTGCTTCTTGCGGGGACCCTAACGATTATGCGGCGGCGCGGCGCGTTTTCAAGCGGCAAAGGCGGCGCGCGGGTTTTTCCCCAGAACGGTTCAGCAAACGGAACCGCTCCGACGCTCTGTTTTGCGCAATTCCGTGCGGCGCCATGGCTCAGGTCTTCTGGTTCAGCTTGGCGCCGCCGTCGCCGTCTTCCTTGTCCATGTCCTTCACGATGTCCTTGAAGGTGCGGAAGAACTGCTGCATGTAGCCCAGCGATTTGTTGAAATCCTCCTGGCTGGGCAGCTTGGATTCCAGCTGCGCGGAGAGCGAGTTCTCGAGCTTGGCGACGCGCTCGTCGAGCGCCTTGATCGAACCATCGAGACGGTCGATCTCGTCCTGATAGGCGGCACGCTCGTCGGCCGCCATCTTGCAGACGAGCTGGCCGGAGCGCTCCTCGCAGATCGACATGGCGCCGGTCCGGGTGTCCATGCGGACATAGCCATTGGCCGATTTCTCCAGCCGGTAGTGGTCGGTCTCCTCGGAATAGGCGGTGGCGGCGACCAGCGAACAGAGCGCCGCGGGGATCAGAATGTGCTGAAGACGCATGTTTTGTCCTCCATGAGCCATTGCTCGAAACCAGTATCGCAGGTTTGCGCCGGAAATGGGGAAGAACTGCGCTTGAGCCTTTCCCATGCCTCGGGTTCGGACTATAGCGCGACTATGTCTCAGATTATCTACAAGATCGCGCCCGAGGCGCTGTGGCGCGAAGCCGAGGAGAATGGCGGCTTCGGCGGCGCGCCGATCGATGTCGTCGACGGCTTCATCCATTTCTCCACCGCAGCCCAAGTGCGCGAGACGGCGGCCAGGCATTTTGCAGGACAGGCGGACCTGCTTTTGATTGCGATCGACGAGACGAAGCTGGGTGACGCGCTGAAATACGAAGCGTCACGCGGCGGCGCGCTGTTCCCGCATCTCTACGCGCCGCTCGGCCTCGATGCTGTCCTCTGGGCAAAACCGCTGCCGCTCGGCGCCGATGGGCAGCATCAATTTCCTGTGCTGGAGGGCGAATGAGCGTGCTCGACCGGATCGGCCAGAGGCTGCTTTTTTCATTCGATCCGGAGACCGCGCATGGACTGTCGATCGCAGCATTGCGCTGCGGCCTGCCGGTCGCCTCGCCGCCGAGGCGTGACGCGCGGCTCAAGGTCAGTCTCTGTGGCCTCGACTTTCCGAATCCGCTCGGCATGGCCGCCGGCTACGACAAGAACGCCGAAGTGCCGGACGCATTGCTTGGGCTGGGCTTCGGCTTCGCCGAGGTCGGCACCATCACGCCGCTGCCGCAGGCCGGCAATCCCAAGCCGCGCATCTTCCGGCTGACGGCGGATGACGCGGTGATCAACCGGCTTGGTTTCAACAATGAAGGGCACGCGGCGGCCGAAAAACGTCTTACCGCGCGCAAGGGACGCGGCGGTATTGTCGGCGTCAACATCGGCGCCAACAAGGACAGCACCGACCGCGCCGGTGACTATGAGCGCGGCGTTGCCCGCTTCGCGCCCTACGCCTCCTACCTCACCGTCAACATCTCCTCGCCGAACACGCCCGGCCTGCGCAACATGCAGGCGCGCGAGCAACTTGGTGAGCTTCTGTCGCGGGTGATGGCGGCACGTTCGGCCGCCTCCGCGCAGCCACCCATCTTCCTCAAGATCGCGCCGGATCTCGTCGAAGCTGAGCTGGAAGACATCGCCGCCGAGGTGAGCGAGAAGCAACTGGACGGCATCATCGTCTCCAACACAACGCTTTCGCGCGCGGGCCTGCGCAGCACGGGGGCGGCGAATGAAATTGGTGGGCTGTCGGGAAAACCGTTGTTCGAGCGCTCGACGGCGGTGCTGGCCAGGATGCGCAAGCTGCTCGGGCCGGACATGGCGATCATCGGCGTCGGCGGTGTCGACTCCACTGAGACGGCGCTGGAGAAAATCCGCGCCGGCGCCGATCTCGTCCAGCTCTACACAGGCATGATCTATGCCGGCCCGGCGCTGCCCGGGCGCATTGTTGCCGGCATGACGTGGTTCCTTGACAAAGAGCGTCTCAAATCCATCCGCGAGCTGCGTGACAGCAGCCTGGATCGATGGGCCGTAAAGCCGCTGTGAACCACTTGAGGACGTCACGACAATGCGCGCCTATGTTCTCTATCGCTACGGTGGCCCGGAAGGTTCTTCCTTGACGGATGCCCCGGCGCCGGCGCACGGCCGCAAGGACATCCTCGTGGAGGTGCGGGCGGCGGGGCTCAACCCAGTCGATTTCAAGTTCCGCCAGGGCAAGCTGCGTGCCATTCACCGGCCGAAGCTTCCGATCGTGCTCGGCAGCGAATTCGCAGGCAAGGTCATTGCCGTCGGACAAGACGTCAAGCGGTTCGCCGTCGGCGATCCGGTTTTTGCCCGTGTCGAAAAAAATCGGCTTGGGGCTTTCGCGGGGCAGGCGGTTGTCGGCGAAGACAACGCCGCCGATATGCCACCTAACCTTGATTTCGCAAGTGCGGCAGCGGTGCCGCTCGCCGCGCTGACCGCGCTTCAGGCGCTGAGGGACCAACTCGACCTGAAACCCGGGCAAAAGGTTTTCATTTCCGGCGGCGCCGGCGGGGTCGGTACATTTGCTGTTCAGATCTCAAAATGGCTCGGCGCCTATGTGGCGACGACGGCTTCTCCGCGCGGGGAAGCGCTGGTCCGTTCCCTGGGCGCCGACGAAGTTGTCGACTATACGAGGAACGATCTCTCCAGGATGCGGAACGATTTTGACGCGGGCTTCGACCTGATCGGAGGCAAGACTCTCGATCAGATGTTCACGATCATGAAGCCCGGTAGCAAGGTCGTTTCGGTCGCCGGAATTCCGGAGCCGCAAACGGCGCTGGAAGACCTTGGCGGCCGCAGAAGTCTCGCGGCGCTGTTCTGGCTGGTCAGCTACGGCATCAGGTGGCGGGCGCGGCGCGCCGGCGTACGCTACAGATATTTCTTCATGCATCCGAGCGGCAGCGACCTGGCCCTGCTCGCTGACCTGATTGCGCAGGCAAAGCTTCGGGTCATTGTCGACAGAAGCTATGCCTTTTCTGAAATCGCCGAGGCCTTCAAATACCTTGAAAGTGGCCACGCCAAAGGAAAAGTGGTCGTCACGCTGCCAGCTTCGACAGGCTAGTTTAGAAAGCCGTGCGCACCCGAAGCCTAAGAACTGCAAGCAGGCTCACCCCCGCACCAGCAGGAAGACGTGCAGCGACGCCCACAGCCCATTGTTGCCGAAGGCAGGCGCCAGCATGATCAGCGCGGCGCCGAAAACGAGGAACGACAGCAGCATCATGTTGCGCATGTCGCGCGACCAGGTGGCGCCGATGAAGACCCCGTCCATCTGGAAGGCCAGCACGCCGCTCAGCGCCGTGAAGGCGGCCCAGGGCAGATAGGTGTCGGCGACCGCGCGGACGTCGGCGGATGTCGTCACCAGCGCCACAAGACCGGCGCCGGCCGTCAGCAGGATGAGCGTGGCGACGCCGGCAAGGCCGAAGCCCCAGATCAGCGTGAGCTGTACGGCGCGGCGAAAAGGTGCTGCCGCATGCGCGCCGATGGCACGGCCGGCGAGTTGTTCTGCTGCGGTGGCAAAACCGTCGAGGAAATAGCCGGCAATGAGGAAGAAATTCATCAGCACGGCGTTGGCGGCGAGCGTCACCGTGCCGAACTGCGCGCCCTGGCGCGTGAACAGCGCGAAGGCGGCGAGCAGCGAGAAGGAGCGGATCATGATGTCGCGGTTGAGCGAGAGCATGCGCCGATAGGCCGGCATGTCGAGGATGCGCCGGCGCGATGGCCGCTCGAGTTTGCGGAAACGCAGCAGGATGATGGTCAAGCCAAGCAGCATCGCGAGGAATTCGCCGGTGACCGTCGCCCAGGCAACGCCAGTGACGCCCCATCCAAGTTTGAGCCCAAGCAGGAAGCAGAGCGCGATGTTGATGCCGTTCAGCACCGCCTGCAGCATCAACCCCAGCCCGCCTTCGCCGCGCCCCAACACGTAGCCCAGTATGGCGTAGTTGATAAGCGAGAAGGGCGCGGCGAGCAGCCTGATGCGGATATAGACCGACATCGCCGCGCTGACCCGCGGTTCGGCGCCCATGAACCATTGCCCGCCGACGGCAAAGAGCGGCGCAAGGGCGGCAAGAATGACGCCTGCGACGACCGCAATGAGCACGGCGCGCCACAGCACCGCCTGTTCCTCCAGCGCATCGCCGCGCCCGAAAGCCTGGGCGACCAGGCCCGTGGTGCCGGAGCGCAGGAAATTGAAAGTGGTGAAGACGACGTCGAACACCAGCGACCCCGCTGCCAGGCCGCCAAGCAAGGCGGCGTCGCCGAACTGACCGACCACCGCCGTGTCGACGATGCCGAGCAGCGGCGTCGTCAGATAGGCAAGCGTCATCGGCACGGCGATCGCAAGCACCGAACGGTTGGTGACGACGAAGGATCTGGCGTTAGCCTGGGTTACGTCCAAGGGGGTTACGTCCAAGGGGGTCGCATCCAAAGGGTTTGCTGCCTGGCTGATTGCGGCTTGATCGAACAGCCGATGTGCCCCAGTTTGCCGGCGTCACGCAACCACCATCCGCCAAACTGCCAACCGAATTTCTATCTGTTGTTTTTTGCGCAATTCCGGACGGAGGGTTACGGCGAAGTCGCCGAACCTAACCGTTTCACACTTTTCCTGGAATTGCTCCCAAGCTGGCGCAGGCCCGCCGATCAATGCCGCTGCAGATCGTCCATCATCCCGATTATGACGCCGGCTTCGCCGTCAACCACCGCTTTCCGATGAGCAAATATCCGCTTTTGATGGAAACCTTGCGCGACCGTGGGCTGGCTGCGCCGGAAGCGCTGTCGATGCCCGGGCCGGCGCCGGCGGCATGGCTAAGCTCGCCCATGCCGCCGACTATGTCGACCAGGTCATCGCCTGCACGGTACCGCACAAGATCGAGCGCGAGATCGGCTTTCCGGTCGGCCCGCGTGTCTCGCTGAGGGCGCAGCTTGCCACGGCAGGCACCGTGCTGGCGGCAAGGCTGGCGCTGAGGCACGGCATCGCCTGCAACTCGGCCGGCGGCAGCCACCATGCCAGACGCGCGCAAGGCGCCGGCTTCTGCACCTTCAACGATGTCGCCGTCGCCGCGCTGGTGCTGCTCGCCGAAGGCGCCGTCGACAACATTCTGATCGTCGATCTCGATGTGCACCAAGGCGACGGCACGGCCGACATTTTGCGAAATGAACCCCGCGCGTTCACCTTTTCCATGCACGGTGAGCGCAATTACCCGGTGCGCAAGATCGCCTCCGACCTCGATGTCGCGCTGCCGGACGGCACCGGCGATGCCGGCTATCTCGAGCGCCTCGGCGCCATCCTGCCGGAACTCACTGTAAGCGGGCGCTGGGACCTCGTCTTCTACAATGCCGGCGTCGACGTTCATGCCGAGGACAGGCTCGGCCGCCTGGCGCTTTCCGATGATGGCCTGCGCGCGCGAGAGGACATGGTCATCAGCCATTTCCGCAACCATGGCATCCCGGTCTGCGGCGTCATCGGCGGCGGCTATTCGACCGACGTCCCGGCGCTTGCCGCGCGCCATGCCATTCTGTTCGAGATAGCTGCGCGCTATGCGTGACCAGGTCCGATAGAGCGGTTCACCATTTCATGGAGAACCGCTCTATCTCCTTGTTTTGACGCAATTCCGGACGGAGGGTTACGGCGAAGTCGCCGAACTTAACCGTTCACACTTTTTCCTGGAATTGCTCTAACTATTTCCTGTAGCTGGCGACCCGGAGCAGGACGAACACCGGCACGACGATCGCCGCACCGAGCAGGATATAGCCCAGGAAACGGTCGACGGCGTGGAAGCCGAGATTCCACAGGTCGATGAAGAACTGGCGGATGCCGTCGAAGATATCCATCGGCGTCCAGCCGAAGGCATGCATGACGAGGCCGACGAGGAAGGAGACCACCAGCAGCTTCAGGAACACCCTGAGCGGCGAGTCGCCGAGAAAGCGCGTCAGTACGGACAAGGCCATTCTCCCGTGCAAGCGGCCCGATTCGGGCGCAGGCCCAGAAGTATGCGTTCAATTGCCCGGCATCAAGCGCAGCCGCGACCCGTGCCCCTCGAGGCGCCGATGTTTTCAAGACCTGACGGGTAACCCGCAGCGGTCCAGCATCTGGCCAAGCGGAGACCCGGCCGGGATCGCGCGACCTTTCATCTGCTCCTTCAACACCTTGTCGAACAGATGGATGCAGAGCGTGCGCGGTGTCACGATATCGTCCAGCGACAAGTCGGGATCGAGCAGCATGGAGACTTGGTCATAGTGGACCGGGTAGAAGACATCGATCGGCGCCGCATGATGCATTACCCCAGCCTTGCCGGCGAAATAGGTAATGGCCTCCGGCCCGAGCTTGCCCCAGCTATAGTGCGAAATATGGATCGGAAAACGGATCGCCTTGCGTAACCGGTAGCGCCGCAGCTTCTTCTCGCTCAGCCAGGGAGCGATGTAAAAGGATCCTCGGTCATTGCCAGCGCTTCCCGCAGCACGCTGCTGTCGGCAGGCAGCTTCAGTACGGCATTGTTGAGCTCCGTGTCTGTCTGGTATCCGAAAATGTAGTCTGCTTGAGGAATCGGCTTCAGGCAGAAGACGTCGCAGTCGATATAAACGCCCAGGCCCGCCTGCAGTATCTTCAGTCGATAGAGGTTGGCGAATAGGGAAGGACTGCCGTTCTCCTTGTAATAGACGATGCGATCCTTCGGCATCAGCGCCGAGGCGTCGAAGACCTCAACATCCGGCGGCACGTTGCGGGGGCTATAATAGCAATGAAGAAGCACACGGTGACCCGCCAGCGCAAAAGAGCGCAGGCAGGCAGCGTTGGTATCGTCAAGCGCATCACCGATCCAAAGCGCGTTGACGACAGGCTCCATGGACGTCATGCATTTGGCCTTCCGCCGGTGCCGACCGAATTGGCCTGCATGATGAAGTCATCAGTTATCTTGGCTGGGGACCGCAATTCGCGCATGGCAGCGCGATAGGCAGCGGCTCGTTCCGCAAGCTTGCCGATCGGCTGGCTAAGATCGCCGATGAGGTCGAATGTGCGCGCCGTGTAAGGGCGAAAGCAGTTCTTTGCAGCCATGCTGAGCGAATTCGCCGGCACGCCGACGGGTACGGAGCCCGCATAAGCGCACTCGACATATTTCATCAGTTCGACATTGAAGGCGGTACCGCACAGGAAGAAATGCGTGAAACGTGCCGCAAGGGCGACGAAACGGTCGTGGGTGATGTCATGCAGCGGCGGCTTGCCGTGCTCGGGATAGCCCGGGTGCTTCAGATCATGGACAAGGTATCTCAACGGCAGAGACCAGCGCCGCCTGCGGCGCAAGCCGTGACGGGCCGGATAGAGGGTTCTGGAATTGCTGCCCGACAGGAAGATCCGGCGGCTGCGGCCTGACAAAGGAAGATCGACCTCTCGCGAAGTATCGTAGGCATATGGAAGGCGGATGATGCGGGATGCCTTGAGCCGCCTGGTGAATGCCAGGAACGGGCCTTCGGGATCGTAGGTCGTCGCGTAGTGAACGCCGGCAACATCGGCGCAGTCGAAGATGAACCGGGTGTTGGGGTTGGGTGAGTCCGGCATGTCGGGGTCGCTGACCCGAAAGAAGATCGCCGGCCTACCCACCGCGGGAAGGGCGAGATAACGCCTGAGGCGGGTTACATCTCCCTCCTCCAGGCGGTTGTCGACGACGCCGGCATCGAAATTGCCTTCATCAAGTCCGCTGATGGGCCTGGTTTCCCAGCCGAGCGGCCACGCAAAAGCCGGGCCGACGCCCGGATAGATCGCCTTTTCGTAAGGATGCGTGTCGGAATAGAAGTAGACAATCCGCAAGGCAGTACCCCAATGCGGCGCCTGCTGCCGGGCGCCCATGCCTGGCCTGCAGTGTGCTTCGCCGCGCCCTAAACCCCGGCATTTTGTAGTCCATCTCGGGCGATTGCAGCAATGCTGATCATGCTGTCGTGAAGAAAGCGTCGGTTTCGAGGAGTGAAGCCGGCCCTCGATCAGATTAATTTTTGGTAAACAGAAAAGCTCCAAACCGCTGAAAATAAATAGAAAAATCTTTATTTCTCCGACCTGCGCAATGTGCCTGCATTTTTCGCCTGACAGATAGGGCTGGTCTTTCGAGCAGTGGCGCAACGGAAGTTCGAACCGCAAGGCAGCGGCCTTGCGGCACGCAATTCCTTTGCCGCGAAAGACGCTCGAACCGGAGCGGCCATCCCAGGGGCCGGCTCCACGGGTCAATCCGCGCATGGTCAGCCCTGCGCCTCGTGTGTTTGGAGTATTGTGCGTGTTTTCAGGAACCAAGATTGCCCTGGCAGTGGCCTTTGCCTGCCTCGACGGCGCGGCGACGGCCGCGGACCTCGCGCCCTATAACGATCCGCCGGCTTTCCAATGGAGCGGCGCCTATGTCGGCGTTCACGGCGGAACGGCCTTCACCAAAATGCCCGATCCGTTTGCCGGCAGGAACGGCTGGAGCGGCGGCGTCCAGGCCGGCTACAACATCCAGACCGGCCCGGCCGTGTTGGGCGCCGAGCTTGAAGGCTCCTATCTCGGCGGCGCCGAGCACAATGTCCAAGGCGGCAAGATCAAGGAGAAGTGGCGCGCCGCCGCCAAGGCCAAGGCGGGCCTCGCTTTCGACCAGACGCTGGTCTTCGGTACCGCGGGCGTTGCCATGACCACATTCGACAAGGGTTCCGGCGTGCGCGACACCGACGGCCGCAAGCTTGGCTATCTGGTCGGCGGCGGCGTCGAGCAGGCTTTCGCCGGCGGCCTCTCGGCCAAGATCGAATACGACTACATCCGCACACCCAACGTGGAGACGAGATCGGCCTTCGGCAAAGCGAAGACCGGTATAGGCAGCCAGGAACTGAAGGCCGGTCTCAATTACCGGTTCTAATGCATGTCGCCCAGAAGTGCGCAGCGGTTCTGGGCGACATGCATCAGGAAAAATCCTGGTCGTCGGAGAGCAGTTTTCCGCGGCGGCCCGACCCCCGCCGATCTCCACCGCGGGAAACTGCCTTTCTCCGCCTTTCCATGCCGGCCCGCTCCGCCGACTTCGCGCCGCTGGCGATCGAGGCCGGCTATGACGTCACCTTCGAGCCGCCGCGGGCCGGTTGCGCAGTGATAAAGGGCCTGCTTTGGCGATTGCTTGAGCCGGCGCCGTCATGGTAACGAGGGCTCGCGCGGGTATGATGTAATGGTAGCCTGTCAGCTTCCCAAGCTGAACGCGCGGGTTCGATTCCCGCTACCCGCTCCAGGCTCCCCTCGACCAGCTTCCGAAAAACGCAGCGGCTTGCTGCATGAGCCGCATGGCTTCCACCGATCCACATGGCGATCCGGCAGATTGTCTATAACGAATTGAGCCGTGCATGATCATGCACGGCTCAATTCTCAATCTTTAACTCGCGCTTAGACTAGAGCCAGAAGCGGTCCCGCCAGCAGCGGCGGTGCCAGCGACCATGACGCCAAAAGCGACGACAGACCCTGCGCCAGCCATGACGACGGCGGCGGCGCCAGCGCCAATGTCTGCCTCCGTGATAATGGCGATGGTGCGAGACCAGCTCGACTTCGGCCGGATCTTCGCCGTCGAAAACCGCGTTATCCGGCTTGTCGAGTTCGTCGAGAATTCCATTGCCGGCGGGAATTCCGGCAATGGCCTTGCTAGGTCCGGCCAAGCTTGCAAGTGCGGCTGCCCCCGCAACGCCCAGCATTCCAGTCAGAAATAACCGACGTTCCATCAAAACCTCCGAGCTGTTGAGCATCGGCAGATCTTCCCTCGCCCGCAACAGGCTCCAGCGAGCTGCCGATCGGTTTGAACGTACGAGAGTCATTGTCGTTCCACTAACCCACTTCGCGCAAGATGAAATCGTGCAGCATCTTGGCGGCGGGCGAGAGCACGCGATTCTTGATCGTTATCAAGCTGTAGGGCCGGACCTCGATGTCGAACTCGGTTTGCACCACATCGATGGCGCCGGCCAGCCCGTCGGGACCCTGGATGAACTTCGCCACCTGGATCGATACCGGCGCGATGGCGTCCGACTGCGCCACCATCACCAGGGTCAAGAGCAGCGAAGAGGTGTTGAGGATACGGTCCGGCAGTGGGATGTTGCGGTTCAAGAAGTTGCTTTCCATCGCCTGGCGCAGCGGCGAGCCGCCGGACTGGAAGACCCAGTCATAGGCCGCGGTATCTTCCAGCCGCACCCCATTGCCCCTTGTCAGTGGATGGCCGCGGCGCACGATGAGGCAGGCCTTTTCGACGCCGATGACGCGCGATTCGAACAAACGCGGATTGAGATCGTCCGGGATGCGGGCGATGATGAAATCGTGCCGCGACGCGATCAGTTCGCGGGCCAGCACATTCGAGGTCTCGACCTGCATGGTGATCTCGATGCGCGGATAGATGCGGCGGATCTCGCGGATCGCCGGCACCGCCAGCTCGATCGCCGGCGCCGTCACCGCGCCGAGGAATACCGAGCCGCCCTTGCCGGACTTGAGCTCGGAAATCTCGCGATCGGCCTCGCGCATCTCAAGCAGAATGGAGCGAGCGCGCCTGGCGAGCGCCTGGCCGTAAGGGGTCAATGTGACGCCGCGCGGCAGCCGCTCGCACAGCTTCACGTCGAGCACCGCTTCCATCTCGCCGATCATGCGCGAGGCGGCCGGCTGCGAGATGTTCATGACCTGCGCGGCGGCACTCACCCGCCCGTGATCGTCAAGTGCTGCGATCATGCGCATGTGGCGAAGGCTCAAGCCGCTGCGCAGAAGCGTTTCGCTGTTCCCCGGCAGTTTCTCGTAACTGCCTGAAATCCCTTCAGGATCGCGCAATGCCGCCATGATTTCGAGCCTGCTCCGCCAGATTGTCACTTCGCCATAAGCTATAACAGTTCCGGTATAGCAACCAGCAAAGATCGCATTTGACAGTTATGTCAAAGGGACACAACCTCCGCCTGTCCTGAGCCGTGTCAGTCGACGACGAGGAAAATCGTATCGATTGAAATCATCGGTTCAGGGCCGATTGGGAGGATACCGGAGATCGATAGGCTGACAGTGGCGCGCCTGCGCTCCTGTTCGACTGCGCGGCCCGCGAAGCCCCGAGGTGTCGCGTCCATCAACCAGGGAGAGTTACGTGAAAATTATCAAGACACTGGCCGCCGTAGCGGCCCTTGGCGTCGCCGCCATGACTTACTCGGCGCATGCCGCCGACAAGGGCCTTGTCGGCGTGCTGATGCCGACCAAGACCTCGCAGCGCTGGATCAATGACGGCGACGCCGTCAAGTCCCAGCTCGAAGCGCTCGGCTACACGGTCGACCTGCAATATGCGCAGGACGACATCCCGAACCAGCTCAGCCAGCTGGAAAACGAAATCACCAAGGGCCCGAAGGCGCTGATCATCGCCTCGATCGACGGCACCACTTTGTCGGATGCGCTGCAGAAGGCCGCCGACGCCGGCGTCGTCGTCGTCGCCTATGACCGCCTGATCAAGAAGACCGCCAATGTCGACTACTACACCACCTTCGACAATTTCGGCGTCGGCGTGATCCAGGCCAATTCGCTGGTCAAGGGGCTCAAGGAGCGTTTCCCGAACACCAAGCCGTGGAACGTCGAGCTGTTCGGCGGTTCGCCCGACGACAACAACGCCTTCTTCTTCTACAATGGCGCCATCTCCGTCCTGCAGCCGCTGATCGACGACGGCTCGATCAAGATCAAGTCCGGCCAGACCGGCATGGACAAGGTCGGCACGCTACGCTGGCTGGCAGCTACCGCCCAGGCGCGCATGGACAACCTCCTGTCGGCCAACTACTCGGACGGCAGCCGCGTCGATGGCGTTCTGTCGCCCTATGACGGCCTGTCGCGCGGCATTACCGCCTCGCTGCGCGCTGTTGGCTACGGCACCGCCGCTCAGCCCTGGCCGATCGTGACCGGCCAGGACGCCGAGACCGCTTCGGTCAAGCTGATCATCAGCGGCGAACAGTACTCGACCGTGTTCAAGGACACCCGCGACCTGGCCAAGGCCACTGTCGGTCTGGTCGACAAGGTGCTGTCGGGCGGCAAGCCGGACGGCCTCGACACCAAGACCTACAACAACGACGTCAAGGTCGTTCCCTCGATCCTGCTGACGCCGCATGAGGTCGACAAGTCGAACTACCAGAAGCTGGTTGTCGACTCCGGCTACATCAAGGCCGATGACCTGAAGTAATCCCGGTCATAAAGCCAGGGGTCCTGCGCAACGCAGGACCCCTTTCCGTTCACAAGCGACCCCGGTATGTTTTTGCCGGCCTAGAGCAATTCCGGAAAAGTGCGTAGCGGTTTTCCGTCCGGAATTGCATAAAACAAGAAACTCTAGGAGGAGCTTGCCCTGATGACGACGATTTTGGAGATGCGTGACATCACCAAGACGTTTCCCGGCGTGAAGGCGCTGTCGAACGTCAACCTCAGCGTCGAGGAGGGCGAGATCCACGCCGTGGTCGGTGAGAATGGCGCCGGCAAATCGACGCTGATGAAGGTGCTGTCCGGCGTCTATCCCGTCGGCACTTATGACGGCCAGATCATCTTTCAAGGCCAGGAATGCCAGTTCAAGGGCATCCAGGACAGCGAACACAAGGGCATCGTCATCATCCACCAGGAGCTTGCGCTGGTGCCGATGCTGTCGATCGCTGAAAACATTTTCCTCGGCAACGAGCACGCCCGATACGGCGTCATCGACTGGAACGCCAACGAGGCGCGCACCAGCGCCCTGTTGAAGAAAGTGGGCCTCAAGGAGGATCCGAAGACGCTGATCACCAACATCGGCGTCGGCAAGCAGCAGCTGGTCGAGATCGCCAAGGCGCTGAGCAAGGACGTCAAGCTTTTGATCCTCGACGAGCCGACGGCGTCGCTCAGCGAAAAGGACAGCCAGGCGCTGCTCGACCTTTTGCTCGAATTCAAGCGGCAGGGGATGACCTCGATCCTGATCTCGCACAAGCTGAACGAGATCAACCGGGTCGCCGACAAGGTGACGGTCATCCGTGACGGGCGCACCATCGAGACGCTGGCAAAAAAGGACATTTCGGAAGACCGCATCATCACCTCGATGGTCGGCCGCTCGCTCGACGACCGTTATCCGCCGCGCGAGCCGAAGATCGGTGAAGTCGTGTTCGAGGTGAAGAACTGGTCGGTCTATCACCCGCTCCATGCCGACCGGCAGGTGATCAAGGGCATCGATATCAACGTGCGCAAGGGCGAAGTGGTCGGCATTGCCGGGCTGATGGGCGCCGGCCGCACCGAATTCGCCATGAGCCTGTTCGGCCGCACCTATGGTCGCCGCATCACCGGCGAAGTGCTGCTCAAGGGCAAGCCGGTCGATGTCTCATCCGTGAGCAAGGCGGTCCAGCAAGGCATCGCCTACGTGACCGAGGACCGCAAAACCTACGGTCTCAATCTCATCGACCACATCAAGCACAACATCACGCTGGCCAACCTAGGCGGCGTGTCGCGCCACAGCGTGATCGACGATTTGCGCGAGCTCGCGGTTGCCAACGACTATCGCAAGAAGACCAATATCCGAGCGTCCAGCGTCTATCAGCTGACCGGCAATCTTTCGGGCGGCAACCAGCAAAAGGTGGTGCTGTCGAAATGGCTGTTCGCCGACCCGGACGTGCTTATCCTCGACGAGCCGACACGCGGCATCGATGTCGGCGCCAAATATGAAATCTACACGATCATCGCGCGTCTTGCCTCGGAAGGTAAGGCGATCGTGGTCATCTCGTCGGAAATGCCGGAATTGCTCGGCATCACCGACCGCATCTACGTCATGAACGAAGGGCGCATCGTCGGCGAAATGCCGGCGGCGGACGCAAGCCAGGAAAAAATAATGCGCGCCATCGTTCGGGGAGAAGGAAAAGCAGCATGAGCACCGAAAGCGCCCCCGTCCCGCAGGGCGACGCCGCATTAGAACAGCGCCCTCGCATCGCCGTCTCGGCGCTGGCGACGAATTTGCGTGAATACGGCCTGATCATCGCGCTGATCGTCATCATGCTGTTCTTCCAGTTCACCACGTCGGGAACGCTGTTCAAGCCGGTCAACCTCAGCAATCTGGTGCAGCAGAACTCCTTCATCATCGTGATGGCGCTCGGCATGCTCTTGGTCATCGTCTCCGGCTATATCGACCTCAGCGTCGGATCGGTCGCCGGTTTCATCGGCGCGCTGGCGGCAAACATGATGGTCATCTGGCAGCTCGGACCGCTCAGCAATCCGCTGGTGGTTTCGATCGTCTGCCTGATCGTCGGCGGCCTGATCGGCGCGGCGCAAGGCTACTGGATCGCCTACCACCGGATACCAAGCTTCATCGTGACGCTGGCCGGAATGCTGATCTTCCGCGGCATCTGCCAGGCGCTGCTCGGCGGCGGATCCTCGGTGGGGCCACTTCCGGATGACTTCAAGGCGCTGAGTTCCGGCTTCATTCCTGACGTGATCGGTCCGCTGACGCTGATCCCGCCGACGGTCAACGCCGCCGGCAAGACCATCCTGGGCAGCGGCCTGACGCTGCACATGACGACGATCGTGCTCGGCCTGATCGCGGTGCTGGCCTATGCCTATTTCGGGGTCCGCACCCGGCGCAAGCGCGAGCGCCATGGCTATGAGGCCGAACCCTTCCCGCTGTTCGTCATCAAGACCTTGGTCGCCAGCGCGCTGGCGCTGTTCCTGGTTTATGAGTTTGCCAGCTACCGGGGCCTGCCGGTGGTGCTGCTCGTCATGGGCGTGCTGATCTCGCTGTTCGTCTTCGTCACCAAGCGCATGACCATCGGCCGGCGCATCTACGCCATGGGCGGCAACCCCAAGGCGGCGCAGCTTTCGGGCATCAACACCGAACGGCTGACGCTGTTCGTCTTCATCAACATGGGCGTGCTGTCGGCGCTTGGCGGCCTGATCATCGCGGCGCGCCTCGGTCAGGCCGTGCCTGCGGCGGGTCTGGGCTCGGAGCTCGACGTGATCGCGGCCGTCTTCATCGGCGGCGCCTCGGCCATGGGCGGTGTCGGCCAGGTCATTGGCGCGGTGGTCGGCGGCTTCATCATGGGCGTAATGAACAACGGCATGTCGATCATGGGCGTCAATGTCGACTGGCAGCAGGTGGTGAAAGGCCTGGTGCTGCTCGGCGCCGTCATCTTCGACGTCTACAACAAGAACAAGGCCTAGAGCATGATCCCGAAAAGTGGATGCCGGTTTTCGGAAAAGATCATGCTCCATCCAAAACGCCTGATGCGGATTTAAGGAGGCATACGGGTTCCAGATCGCGAAGCTGCCAGGCGGCGCCAATAAGTCCCGAGAGGAACAGGTTCGCGAGCGCAATCCGGACGACGAATTTCAACCGTGGCGTGGGTTTCTCCATGCCGCGCCGGTCAGGGTTTGCCCGCAAGGCAGCCGGCCACACGCAAGATGAGAGAGGATTGCAAACATGCTGATCTCCCAGATCCTCGACGACGCCGAGACGATCCGCGTCGTTGCCCGCAATGGCGGCGGCAAGACCAGGATCATCAACGGCGCGCGCAGCGTCTATTCGCTGGCGATGGAGGCCGCGCGCACCGGTGTCGGCCTTGAGGCGTTGATCGAGCGCAAAGGCTATGGCGAGGCGGTCGATCTCGACGCCACCTACAAGAAGGGCCGGCTGGTGTCGCCGATCAACCACCCGGATCCCGCGCACCTGCATCTCACCGGCACCGGCCTCACGCATCTGGGATCCGCCGCCACGCGCGATTCCATGCACAAGAAGCTCAACGACGGCGAGGAACAACTCACCGATTCCATGAAGATGTTCCGCATGGGGCTCGAAGGCGGCAAGCCGGCCAAGGGACAGGTCGGCGTGCAGCCGGAATGGTTCTACAAAGGCAACGGCACGATGGCCGTGGCGCCCGGCGCACCCTTGATGTCGCCGGCTTTCGCGCAGGATGGCGGCGAGGAACCGGAGATCGCCGGCATCTACGTCATCGGCGATGACGGCGCGCCGTTCCGCGTCGGCTTCACGCTGTCGAACGAATTTTCCGACCACGTGACGGAGCGGGTGAACTATCTGTTCCTTGCCCATTCCAAGCTGCGCAACGCCTCGTTCGGCCCGGAAATCCTGATCGGCGACCTGCCGGCCGACATCCGCGGCGCATCGCGCATCTGGCGCGACGGCAATCTGCTTTGGGAAAAGCCCTTCCTGTCGGGCGAAGCGAACATGTCGCACACCATCGCCAATCTCGAGCATCATCACTTCAAATATTCGGCCTTCCGCCAGCCGGGCGACGTGCATGTGCACATGTTCGGCACCGCGACGCTGTCCTTCGCCGATGGCGTCCGGACCGAGGCTGGCGATACATTCGAGATCGAAGCGCAGGATTTCGGCCTGCCGCTGCGCAACCCGCTCGAGATCGAAAAACCGGCAAAGGTGGCGGTGAAGGCGTTGTAGCGCCGGCTTCCCCTTCTCCCCCTGTGGGAGAAGGTAAGAGGTGCCACCTCAGCCTCAACGTGCGGCGCGGAAATGCTTGGAGAGCTTCAGGCCCTGCGCCTGGTAGTTGGAGCCGAGATCGCTGCCGTAGAGCGCTTGCGGGCGCTTCAGCATGTGCTCGTAGACCAGGCGGCCGACGATCTGGCCGTGGTCGAGGATGAAGGGCACCTCGTGGCTGCGCACTTCGAGCACCGCCCGACTGCCGGTTCCGCCGGAGGCCGAGTGGCCGAAACCCGGGTCGAAGAAGCCGGCATAGTGGACGCGGAACTCGCCGACCAGCGGATCGAAGGGCGTCATCTCGGCGGCGTAGAGCGGCGGCACATGCACCGCCTCGCGGCTGACCAGGATGTAGAATTCGTCCGGATCCAGCACCAGCTCGCCGGCGCCGCTCTTGTAGATCGGCTCCCAAAAATCGACGACATCCTGGGCGGCGCGCTTGTCGACATCGACGAGACCGGTGTGATGCTTGCCGCGATAACCGACAAGACCGTCCTTGTCGCCGTCGAGATCGATCGACAGCGCGATACCGCCGCCGGAGATATTGGGCGGCTCGGTGGCGACCAGCATCTCGGCCCGGTGGAGATCGCGCAGCTCATTTTCCGTCAGCACCGCATGTCCGGTGCGGAAGCGTATCTGCGACAGGCGCGAGCCGGCGCGCGCGATGATCGGAAAGGTGCGCGGGCTGACTTCGAGATAGAGCGGACCGTGGTAGCCGGCCGCGATCTTGTCGAACTCGTGGCCACGGTCGGTCATGACGCGGGTGAAGATGTCGAGCCGTCCGGTCGAGCTCTTCGGATTGGCCGAAGCCGACACATGCGCCGGCAAGGCCAGGCTTTCAAGCAGCGGCACGATGTAGACGCAGCCCGTTTCCAGCACCGCGCCCTCGGCAAGGTCGATCTCGTGCAGCTTCAGCCGGTCGAGCTTGTCGACCACAAGATGATCGGGGCCTGGCAGGAA
The DNA here is from genome assembly GCF_053005525.2 of Mesorhizobium sp. ORM8.1. Classification (NCBI taxonomy): domain Bacteria; kingdom Pseudomonadati; phylum Pseudomonadota; class Alphaproteobacteria; order Hyphomicrobiales; family Phyllobacteriaceae; genus Mesorhizobium; species Mesorhizobium sp. ORM8.1. The sequence goes on from NZ_CM132600.1 coordinate 3,005,599, forward strand.
GGAGGCGCGCACGCGAAAGGCTTTTTCGCCGAGCCGCAGATCGAGGCTGGCCGGCTGGACCTGGTCGGCGTCGAGCGCGCGAGGCGACTTCAGCGTGCCTGCCTCAAACAGCGCCGCGATATCCTGATCGGGAAGAATGCCTGTCTGCCGCAAAGGCGGGCTCCGTTAAGGCGGATCTCTTTGGGGCAGGTTCTTGCCGCAAAACCACTGGACGCTTTTGCGGAACCTGCCTGGTACAAACCTCTTAATGAAGCCGGCAATTGACGCAAGCGCGGCGCGGGTCTAAAGGGTCGTTATCCCGTGGTGATTTGGCCGGTCGGCTTGCAGCCACGTTAAACAAGTCGCTAAAGGACCGTTGGCCGCAAGGCCGTATGGACCGGTTGCGACTTTCGCGGCCGGTTTTTTTGTGTCTGGAAGCAGGGCTATGAGCACCAAGAAGCGTAACTGGAAGCCTCAGACGGCACTCGTGCATGGCGGAACCCTTCGTTCCCAATTCGGCGAGACGTCCGAGGCGATGTATCTCACCCAAGGCTATGTCTATGAGACGGCGCAAGCCGCCGAAGCCCGTTTCAAGGGCGAGGAGCCCGGCTTCATCTATTCGCGCTACGCCAACCCGACGGTCGACATGTTCGAAAAGCGCATGTGCGCGCTAGAGGGTGCGGAGGATGCCCGCGCCACCGCTTCCGGCATGGCAGCGGTGACGGCGGCACTTCTGTGCAGCGCCAAGGCCGGCGACCATATCGTGGCGGCGCGCGCGCTGTTCGGCTCATGCCGCTGGGTGGTCGAGACGCTGGCGCCTCGCTACGGCATCGAGGCGACGCTGGTCGACGGCACCGATACCGCCAATTGGGAAAAGGCGGTGAGGCCGAACACCAAGCTGTTCTTCCTGGAAAGCCCGACCAATCCGACACTGGAAGTGGTCGACATCGCCGCTGTCGCTTCGCTTGCCAACTCGATCGGCGCGCGGCTTGTCGTCGACAATGTCTTCGCCACGCCTCTGCAGCAGAAGCCGTTGCAGCTTGGCGCGCATATCGTCGTCTATTCGGCGACCAAGCACATCGACGGCCAGGGGCGCTGTCTCGGCGGCATCATCCTGTCGGACAAGAAGTGGATCGACGAGAATTTGCACGACTATTTCCGCCACACCGGCCCGAGCCTGTCGCCCTTCAACGCCTGGACGCTGCTAAAAGGCCTGGAGACGCTGCCGGTGCGCGTGCGCCAGCAGACGGAAAGCGCCGGTAAGATCGCGGATTTCCTGGCCGGGCAGTCGCAGATCGCCCGCGTCATCTATCCAGGCCGCGCCGACCACCCGCAGGCCGATATCGTCAGGAAGCAGATGGCGGGCGGCTCGACGCTGATCTGCCTTGATGTCAAGGGCGGCAAGCAGGCCGCCTTTGCCTTCCAGAACGCGCTCGACATCGTCCTGATCTCCAACAACCTCGGCGACGCCAAGAGCCTGATCACCCATCCGGCAACGACGACGCACAAGAACCTCAGCGACGAGGCGCGTGCCGAGCTCGGCATCGGGCCGGGCACGCTCAGGCTTTCGGTTGGCCTGGAGGATACGGACGATCTGCTCGAAGACGTCGAGCAGGCGCTGAAGGCGGCAAAGTAAACTTCGCAACGACCGCTGGAGATTGCCTGGGTTGGCTCAGGCGATCTCGTCAAGCTCCGTCATTTCCCGGGTACGGATGGTCATGGCGTTGCCGCGCCATTCGACGGCGCCCCCAGCCAGCCGCGCGCCCAGATCGCCGGGAGCATTGCGTCGCGTACGATCATCGCGGTGACGCTGCGCCGCGACAGATACCAGTCCTTCGACCAGGCCAGCAGACACTCCGGCAGATAGGCGATGACGAGGACGCAAAGCGCGGTGGTCGGCAGGCTGACGCCGGCGCTTGCAGCCGCGATCAGCGCAAAAAGCAACGGTATCGCGGCGCCGGTGAATATCTCGGGCGCGAAGAACAACGGAAAGGTGACCCGGCGCAGCCGCGCCCAGCGCGTCTGGCGCGACCAGATTTCGGCAAGCGTGCGCTGGCCGAGGGGCTGCTCGAAAGGCGAAGCGACAAGGTTAACATTGAGGCCAAGCCCGTTGACCAGCTTGGTGGCCGCAGCGTCCTCGGCGATCTCGGCGGCCAAAGACTGGATGCCGCCGCTGGCGTCGAGCATCGGCTTGTTCCACAGCATGCTCTTGCCCTGGGCGAAGCCGAGACCAAGCGCCTCGCCGGCATATTGCCAGCGCGCCTGCAGCGTGTTGAGGAAAGCGCATTCGACTTCGGCCCAGAAGCCGCCCGGCCGCGAACCGACCGGCGTCGAGCAGACAAGACCAGTGTCCGGGCGCCATGCCGCCATCAAATGCTGAACATAGTCCTTCGGCATCAGCACGTTGGAATCGGCGAGAATGACCCAATTGTGCCGCGCCGCCTGCCAACCCTTGACGCAATTGTTGAGCTTGGGATTGGCGCTGATCCTGTCGTCGCCGATCAACAGCCGCGCCGGAACTTGCGAGTAGCGCGCGATCGCTGCGTCGATGAGCTTGACCACCGGGTCTTCGGCATGGGCGACACAGAAGATCAGCTCATAGCGTGGCCAGTCGAGCGAGAAGGACCGCTGCAAGGTTTCCTCGGTGAACGGTTCGACGCCGCGCGACGGCACGACGATCGACACAGGCGGACGCGCGCCGGCCGGCGGTGGAATGACACGTCGCGGTTTCAGCCGCGACGACGCAAGCACGATGCTGGCGAGATTGGATAGAAGAAGGGCTGACGAAGCTAGGGCGGCTGCGATAGTGAGTTCCATCGAGATCTGGTCACTCCCGAAAGGCCCCGCGAGGCCGTTTCATCAGTCGACAGAGCGCCCGAGTCGCCCGGCAAAGTTTGTGCACACCAACATTGTCATGTGTCACTTAAATGACATTGTTTTTCGGCACCTGCGCTTGAAGCGTGGCAGGACGGCCGGTATCTCGCGTGAGAACCGCGAAGTGCAGTAAATGTTCCCCTGCGGCGCCAACGGAGTAGCCCATGTATCGCGCCGTGACGCGCAACATCGAAGTGCTGGTCAGGCCGTTCTACCTGGAGGATCGTTCCGATCCCTCCGAGAACCGCTATGTCTGGGGCTATCAGGTGACGATCGACAACCGCTCCGACGATTTCGTGCAGCTTCTGTCGCGCTACTGGCACATCACCGACGGCCAGGGCCGCGTCGAGGAAGTGCGCGGCGCCGGCGTCGTCGGCGACCAGCCGGAGCTCAATCCCGGCGACAGCTATCAATACACCTCAGGCTGCCCGCTCCCGACGCCGTCCGGCATCATGGTCGGCCACTACACGATGCGCAACGGCCGCGGCGAGGTGTTCGACATCGCCATTCCGGCCTTCTCGCTCGACCTGCCCGGGACGAGGCGGACGGTGAATTAGCCTCTTTCTCGCCGTTTACGGGGAGACATGTCCGGCAGGACAATGAGGGGCAGCGCTGAGTTTTCGAGATTATGTTCAAAGTCGGCGACAGCGTTGAGGTGTCGGAGCAGTCTTCTTCAAGGTCAGCGCTGCCCCTCATCCGTCACTTCGTGACACCTTCTCCCCGTGAACGGGGAGAAGGAGAAGTCGTTACTTGGCGAACTCCGCCGGATCGAAGTCGTACTGCGTCGAGCAGAACTCGCAGGCGACGTGGATGCCGCCATCCTCGGTCGAGTCCTTGATCTCCTCAGCCGAAAATCCTGCGAGGATGCCGACGATCTTCTCGCGCGAGCAGGAGCACTGGTCGGCGACCGGCACGCTACGGAAGACGCGCACGCCATGTTCATGGAACAGCCGATAGAGCAGCCGTTCGGCGCCCACTGTCGGGTCGATCAGTTCGGTCGGCTCGATGGTACCGAGCAGCGCCAGCAATTCCTGCCAGGAATTGTCGGCCGGTTGATCGGTAACGTCGCGCGGATCGCCATCGCCGCCCGAAATATCCGGCACCCGCATACGCTCCGGCGCCTGTGGCAGGAACTGCGCCAGGATGCCGCCGGCACGCCACTGTTCGCGAGCGCCGCCAGGGCCAGGCGTCACCAGCTTGGCGACCGACATCCTGAGCTCGGTCGGAATCTGCTCCGACTGGCGGAAATAGGTGCGCGCCGCGTCTTCCAGCGTCTCGCCGTCGAGCTGGACGATGCCCTGATAACGCTGCGTGTGTTCGCCCTGATCGATGGTCAGCGCCAGCACGCCGTTGCCGAGCAATGTCTGCTGCGAGGTCTCGCCCGCGGCAATCAGCGCCTGCAGCCTGTCGGCGTCGAAGCGCGCATAAGCGCGCAACGCATGCGGGGTGGAGAAATCCGCCACCAGCATGTCGACCGGCCCATCGGTGCGGGTCTGCAGGATGAACTTGCCCTCGAACTTCAGCGAGGTGCCAAGCAGGACCGTCAGCACACAGGCCTCGGCCAGAAGCCGGGCAACCGGTTCGGGGTAATCGTGGCGGCTCAAAATAGCGTCGAGCATCGGCCCGAGCTGCACGGTGCGACCGCGCACGTCGAGCGGCGCGACCTCGTAAGGCACGACATGATCGTCGCCGGCGAAGCCGAATTCACCGAGTTGGGGTTGATGATGCTCAGCCAAGGTACGGGTTTCCAACATAACAATACTCCGGGGCGCAACCATGCCGGCCAGCGGGCCGCATGCGTCGAAGCGCGTTCAATTTACGTGATGGCCCGCAAATAGGCATCACATATCCCCGGATCAAGTCGGGATATCCCCCGTATCGATCGCCTTGGATCAAGCGCCCAGGCACCAGGCGAGCACCGCTTTCTGGGCGTGGAGCCTGTTCTCGGCCTCGTCGAAGACCACCGAATGCGGCCCGTCGATCACCTCGTCGGTGACCTCCTCGCCGCGATGCGCCGGCAGGCAGTGCATGAACAAAGCGTCGGGCTTGGCCTTGGCCATGAGTGCCGCATTGACCTGATAGGGCAGGAAGACGTTATGACCGCGGGCGCGATGCTCCTGGCCCATCGACACCCAGCTGTCGGTGACGACGCAATCCGCCTGGTCGACGGCTTCTTCGGCCGAGCGGGAGAACCTGACCTTGCCGCCATTGGCCTTCGACCAGTCGACATATTTCTCGAACGGCTCGCTGCCCTCCGGCACCGCGACATTAACGTCGAAACGGAAACGCGCCGACGCCTCCAGCAGCGAATGCAGCACGTTGTTGCCGTCGCCGGTCCAGGCGAAGGTCTTGCCGGCCACCGGACCGCGATGCTCCTCGTAGGTCATGATGTCGGCCATCAGCTGGCACGGATGGGTGTCGTCGGTCAGCCCGTTGATGACCGGCACGGTGGCGTTTTCGGTCAGCTCCAGCAGCCGCTCATGCGAGGTGGTGCGGATCATGATGGCGTCGACATAGCGCGACAGCACCTTGGCGGTGTCGGCAATGGTTTCGGAGCGGCCGAGCTGCATCTCGGTGCCGGTCAGCATGATCGTCTCGCCGCCGAGCTGGCGCATGCCGACATCGAAGGACACGCGCGTGCGCGTCGACGGCTTGTCGAAGATCATGGCCAGCACCTTGCCTTCGAGCGGTTTCGAACGCTCGCCGGCCTTGAGCCTGGTCTTTCGCGCCACCGCGTCGTCGAGCATGACGCGCAGGTCGCCCGCGGAAACGGCGGATAGATCGGTGAAGTGGCGAACACTCATCGGCGGGGTTTCCAGAAATTACTTGGCGGCTTCGGCCGCGATCGCGTCGGTCAGGCCCTTGGCGCCACCTCGGATGCGCCTCAGCGCCTCGCCGATTTCTTCGTCGGTGACGGTGAGCGGCGGCAGCAGGCGGATGACATTGTCGCCGGCAGGCACCGCGAGCAGGTGCTGGTCGCGCAGCGCCATGTTCACCTTGGTGTTGGGCATGGCGCATTTCAGGCCGAGCATCAGGCCAATCCCCCTTATGTCCTCGATGACATCGGGAAATTCGTCGGCAACCCCGGCCAGGCCCTGCTTCAAAAGCAGCGCCTTGCGCTGCACGTCCTCGAGGAAGCCTTCGGCCAGCACCACGTCGAGCACTGCGTTGCCGACCGCCATCGCCAGCGGGTTGCCGCCGAAGGTGGTGCCGTGCACGCCCGAAGTCATACCGATCACAGCCTCGTCGGTGGCAAGGCAGGCGCCCATCGGGAAGCCGCCGCCGATCCCCTTGGCGATCGCCATGATGTCGGGCGTCACACCGGTCCATTCATGCGCGAAGAGCTTGCCGGTACGGCCGATGCCGCACTGGACCTCGTCGAAGATCAAAAGCAGGCCGTGCTGGTCGCAGAGCTGGCGCAGCCGCTTCAACGACTGCGTCGGCACCGGACGGATGCCGCCCTCACCCTGCACCGGCTCGATCAGGATCGCCGCGGTCTCTGGCGTGATCGCCTTCTCGGCGGCATCGATATCGTCGTAGCCCACCTGGTCGAAACCCTCGACCTTCGGGCCGAAGCCTTCGAGATATTTGTACTGACCGCCGGCGGCGATCGTCGCCAGCGTGCGGCCGTGGAAGGCGCCCTCGAAGGTGATGATGCGGAAGCGCTCGGGCTGGCCCTTGACGAAATGATAGCGCCTGGCCGTTTTGATGGCGCATTCCAGCGCCTCGGCGCCGGAATTGGTGAAGAACACCTTGTCAGCGAAGGTGGCATTGACCAGCCGCTCGCCCAGACGACGCTGCTCAGGAATCTCATAAAGATTGGAGACATGCCAGAGCTTGGCGGCCTGCTCGGTCAATGCGGCGACCAGATGCGGATGGCTATGGCCCAGCGAATTGACGGCAATGCCGCCGGCAAAGTCGAGATATCGCTCGCCCTTGTCGGTGACCAGCCAAGTCCCTTCCCCATGGTCGAAAGCCAGGGGTGCGCGAGCAAAGGTCTCGTAAAGCGCCGAACCGCTCATTATATGCGTCTCCGGAACCGGAAATCAAAAAAGCCGCCAATGCGGCGGCCTTTGCGGCTTATGATGTTTTTCGGCCATGAAGTCAACGAAAACGTCGCGCAGAAGCGCGCGGCAAGGCCCCCCGACGGCACGCCGGCTCATCAGCGGCCGGCAAGTTGGGGAAAACCGAAAAAACCGATTCGTGTTGCCCTGGGGACTCTTGTCACCGAGTCAGCGCATAAGGTAATTGTAGTCGAGAAATAACTAGATTTCGTGCGGCGGACCTAATCACCCGGTACATGTGGTGTCGTTTGCCCGGCGAGAGCCGGGGCGGGAAAGGATTCTGACTGCCGTACGCCTCACAGGAGCGCGGTCTCATGAACTGGACTGACGAGCGGGTCGAACTTCTCAGGAAATTGTGGTCGGAGGGTCTGAGCGCCAGCCAGATTGCCGCGCAGTTGGGCGGAGTGAGCCGCAATGCCGTCATCGGCAAGGTCCATCGCCTGAAACTGTCGGGCCGCGGCCGCGCGACGGCCGCCCCGGCGCGGCAGAAAAAGACGGTGCAGGGCGCCTCGATGCAGAAATCGGTGGCCCGCGCGGCCAGCGCCTCGCGCCATGGCCATGTGACAGCTTCCGTCGGCGCAACGGCGCTGCAGATACAATTCGACGCCGAGCCCGTAGCGCGCCACTACATCCGTCCGGTCGAGAACGTCGTCGTGCCGATTTCGCGGAACCTGCAGCTCGTCGAACTGAGCGAGCGCACCTGCAAATGGCCGAACGGCGATCCGCTGTCGGAGGATTTCAGCTTCTGCGGCAATGAATCAGCCGAAACCGGCCCGTACTGCAAGTACCATTCCCGCGTGGCGTTCCAGCCGGCGGCGGATAGACGGCGGAACAGGTAAGGCAGTAGGGCAGTAGGGCAGTAGGGCAGTAGGGCAGTAGGGCAGTAGGGCAGTAGGGCAGTAGAACGTGGTCGGCTAGCGCTGTCCCGTCAATTACAGACTCGGCAACCCTTACTCCCCTATTCCCTTCCCTTCACAGCCACCCATTCTTCTTGAACCGCCAGTACAAGAACGAGCAGATCGAGGCCATCACCAGCAGAATGATGGGATAGCCATATTCCATCTTCAGCTCCGGCATGTCCGAGAAGTTCATGCCGTAGATGCCGGCGAAGGCCGTTGGCACCGCCAGGATTGCGGCCCAGGATGCGAGCTTCTTGGAGATCGCCGTCTCCTGGCTCTGGCCGACCAGCAGGCTGGCTTCGAAAGCGAAGGCCAGCACCTCGCGCAGACTGTCGATTTTCTCCTGCACGGTGCGGATGTGATCGGTCACGTCGCGAAACAGCGGATGCATGGCGGCATGGATTTGCAGCAGCTCGGCGCTGGTCAGCCGGCGGCAGACCTCGACAAGGGGTACGGCGGCGTTACGCAGCCTTAGAAGATCGCGGCGCAACATGTAGAGCCGCTCGATATCCGGGCCGGTCATCGGCTTCAGCAGAACCTTGTCCTCGATCGCCTCGACCTCGTCCTCGATCTGCTCCAGCACCGGCATGTAGTTGTCGACGATGAAATCCAGGATGGCGTAGAGGACGAAATCCTCACCCTTGGCCAGCGAGTGCGGGCAGCTTTCCCAGTGCTGGCGCACCGCAGCGTAGGAGGTCGACGGACCGTGCCTGACCGAGACGATATAGCCGGTGCCGACGAACAGGTGCGTTTCGCCGAAGGTGACGCGGCCATCGATAAGCTGCGCGGTGCGCGCGACGATGAACAGGGCGTCGCCATATTGCTCGATCTTCGGGCGGGCATGCGGATGCTCGGCGTCCTCGATTGCAAGATCATGCAGGTGGAACTGCGCCTGGACCCTGAGAAGAAGGTTACGGTCTGGCTCGAGCAAACCGATCCAGACGACATGGCCCGGCTTTCGCGCCCATTCGCCTGCATCCTCGATCGCGATGTCGGCAACGCGCTTGCCGCCGGTATAGACGCTCGACGCAATGATCCCTGACGTCGACTGCGGGGCCGGGGTCAGGTTCCGAACTTGTTCCATCGCAACCTCCCGCGCTAGCGCCTGGCGGATCGCTGCGCCTGGAGCGGTTCACCGTTCAAGGAACGGCAAACCCGCTCTATTTCCCTGTTCTGGCGGGGAGCTTAGCCTAAATTAGAGAATCGTTCGAGAGGCAGGCATTCAATTAGCTGGGACTGCCGCCGCGGGAAGCACGACCTGGTCGGTCTTGTCGCTTTTGGGCCGATCAACCGGCATCTGGTCGCCGGTGACGATGTAATAGATGGTTTCGGCGATGTTTGTCGCATGATCGCCGATGCGCTCGATGTTTTTGGCGCAGAACAAGAGATGCGTGCAGGGCGTGATATTGCGCGGGTCTTCCATCATGTAGGTCAAAAGCTCGCGAAACAGCGAGGTGTACATGGCGTCGATCTGGTCGTCTCGGTCGCGCACGAAGCCAATCCGCTCGACCGACCGCGAGGCGTAGACGTCGAGCACTTCCTTGAGCTGGGTCAGAGCCAGGTTGGCGAGAGCTTCCAGGCCGCGGAACAGGCTGTTCGGTTGGCGGCCATCGACCGAGGCCACGCGCTTGGCGACGTTCTTGCCGAGGTCGCCGACGCGCTCGATGTCGGCCGAGATGCGGATGGCGCCGACGATTTCGCGCAGATCCGTCGCCATCGGCTGGCGCTTGGCGATGATGATGATCGCCTTGTCATCGATTTCGCGCTGTCCTTCGTCGAGGACGACATCGTCCTGGATGACCTTCTGCGCGAGGCCATGGTCGGCATTCACCAGGGCCGTTATCGCCTGCTCGACCATGCGTTCGGCATGCCCGCCCATCGCCGCGATGCGCTTCGACAGGAACTTCAATTCTTCATCATAGGCACTGACGATATGGACGGACTGCATCGATATGCCTTCCCGGTTTGTGCCGGCTTGTTCGTTTCCTCAATCCGTCGCTGATACGCGAACCGCATGACAGAAAGAAGAAAATGCCGGTTGGCAAGCTGTAGCCGATCAGCGAGCCGGCAAATGAACCGTGAACGCCGCGCCCTTGCCAACTTCCGACTTGATCGACAACCTGGCGTTATGTCGGGTCAATATATGCTTGACGATCGAAAGGCCAAGTCCAGTGCCTTTCTGCGTGCGGCTCGATTCGACATCGACACGATAAAAGCGCTCGGTGATGCGCGGGATATGCTCTTCGGCAATGCCTGGGCCGTAGTCCCTTATGGAGACGTCGACGCCCTGGCCGTCCTCGCCGCCGGCAATCGATACGGTGACGTGTCCGCCTGACTGGCCGTATTTGCAGGCGTTCTCCAGAAGGTTTTCGAAGACCTGGAAGAGTTCGTCGCGATCGCCGGGCACGACCAGCGGGCCGGCGGCGAAATCGCGCTCGATGACGACGCCGTTCTCGCTGGCCAGCGGCGCGAGCGAGTCGATGACGCCGTCGATGGTCTGGCGAAGATCGACCTCGGTGCCCGACTTCAGATAGGGCTTCATCTCCAGCCGCGACAGCGAAAGCAGGTCGTCGATCAGGCGTGCCATGCGGCCGGTCTGGTTCTGCATGATCTGCAGGAACTGATCGCGCGCGGTCGCGTCATTGCGGGCCGGCCCGCGCAAGGTCTCGATGAAGCCGGCGATCGAAGCAAGCGGCGTGCGCAGTTCATGGCTGGCGTTGGCGATGAAGTCGGCCCGCATGCGATCGATGCGGCGCGTCTCGCTCTGATCCTTGAAGACAAGCACATAGAGGCCTGTGGCATGGCCAACCGTGGAGGCGCTAACCCGGTATGTCCGCTCCACCGGCAGCTTTTCAGTGTAATCGACGGCGTCGGACGCGACCTCTCCCGCAAGGATGCCGTCCAGCAACGCCTGCATCTCCGGCGCGCGGAACTTGAGGGACAGCGACATGCCCGGCGCCAGCCCGCCAAAGGCGGCGAAGGCGGCGGCATTGGCATGAACGATGGTGGCGGAATGGTCGAAGATGATCAGCGGATCGGCAACCGCGGCCGCCAGATATTCGCCGGAAAGACGCTGCAGTCCGCTGGCCTCGATCGCGGCTGCTTCATTGGCCGACTGACGCTCGGCAGCGGCAGGCAGCATTGCCGCGGCGACCAGCGCGGCCAAGGCCAGCAGCGGCACATAGGCGGACATGCCGGCGAAAAAGTAGACGGCGACGACCGCAACGGCACCCACGGCAAGCAGCCAGCGGCTGCGCCACAGCCGCGCAGCCAAGGCTTGCCCCCCGTTGTGCCCCGCGCTTGTCTCCGCCATAGGCCTGCGTTACCCCGCTTTCGGTCCGGTCAGCTTCTCGCTGGGCCGGCCTTGCGCATAGGCCCCTGAAAATCAGGATCGATTTTCGCAAAGGTTCATGCGCAAAATCAAAGTTCTACAGCGATTTTGCGCTCCAAAGGGCGCAGGCGCCGTAGAGGCTCCATAGCACGAGTCCGCAAACTGGAAAGGTTCGTCTGGATGAATAAAGCCAAGGAAACAGCGCAAGCGGTGCCGGCCACGGGGACGATCAAGATCAAGATCGGTGGCAAGGAACGCGAGTTCGACATCGACAATCCGGTGCTGCCGGACTGGATCGAAGACAACAAGCTCACCGCCGGCGGCTATCCTTATGACAAGAAAATGAACGGCGAGGACTACGAGAAGGAGCTCGAGCGGCTGCAGATAGAACTGGTCAAGGCGCAAGCCTGGCTGCAAAAAACCGGCAAGCGGGTGATGGCCTTGTTCGAGGGGCGCGACGCTGCCGGCAAAGGCGGTACGATCTTCGTGCTACGGCAATATATGAACCCGCGCACGGCGCGCAACGTGGCGCTGACTAAGCCGACGCCGACCGAGACGGGGCAATGGTATTATCAGCGCTATGTCGATCACTTCCCGACGTCGGGGGAGTTCGTCACCTTCGACCGCTCCTGGTACAACCGTGCCGGCGTCGAACCGGTCATGGGCTTCTGCAGCCCAGAGCAACACGAGAAATTCCTGGACGAGACCCCGCATTTCGAGCGCATGATCTCGAACGAGGGCATCCATTTCTTCAAATTCTGGCTCAACATCGGCCGCGAGACGCAGCTCGAGCGGTTCCATGACCGCCGCTGGTCGCCGCTGAAGAACTGGAAATTCTCGCCGATCGACATCGCCGGCGTCAGCAAATGGGACGACTACACCAAGGCACGCGACACCATGTTCGAACACACGCACAAAGAGTTTGCGCCCTGGATCGTCGTGCGCGCCAACGACAAGCGCCGTTCCCGGCTTGCGGTGATGCAGCACATTTTGTTGTCGCTGCCTTATGACGGCCGCGACAGCGGTACCATCGGCAAACCCGACAAGAAAATCATCGGCGAAGGACCGTCGTTCCTGAAAGATTAGATGGCTCTCGCCCAAAGTGCGCAGCGGTTTTGGGAAAACGACATGCATCCAACAAGACTGGGCATTACAGCGCCGCGGACCTTTCGGTTACGCGGCGCTGAGATTTTCACGCCTGGCGCTCAGGCCGCCAGGCGGGCGATACGCTGTAGGCGTTTCAGCGTGGCGTCGTCCTGAAGCGCCTGCTGGAACAGCGTAATCTCATGATCGATACGGTCGCACAGCACGTCCGTATCGCCCTTGAGCAGGCTGCGCGTCTGCAGCAATGCTGCGACCGGCTTCTTGGCGAGCTGTCTTGCTCTCGCCATGGTTGCCTCCTCCGCGCTGCCTTCCGTCACGATCTCGCCCACCAGTCCGAGCGCCCTGGCGTCATCCACGCCGAGCGTGTCGCCCAGGCAGAAGAAGCGGAAGGCACCGGCATAGCCGAGCTTCTGGGGCGCCAGGATGCTGGTCGCCGCGTCCGGCACGAGGCCGAAATCGACGAAAGGCACCCTGAAGGTGCTGCCCTTGGAAGCGATCACCATGTCGCAGTGGAAGAGGATGGTGCAGCCGACGCCGACGGCATCGCCGTCGACGCAGGCAAGCACCGGCTTGGGAAAGGTCGCCAACATGCGAAACATGTCGGTAACGGCGGCGATCAACTGCTGGTGCTTGGTGGCGTCGAGGAACTCCGAGAAGTCGCCGCCAAGGCAGAAGCAGCCGGCAAGGCCGCGCAGCATGACGACGCGGACCTCGTCATTGGCGGCCGCGTCGTGCAAGGTTCTGGCAAGGCTCGCATAGGCGTGCCTGTCCAGCACCGGCCGGCCGTCATGCGAGGACACCGTGACGACCAGCGTGTGGCCGCGCAGGTCTGGTTCGGGATGAAAGCTCATGACCATCTCCAAACCTAGGAGGCCTGCTTCAGGCCGAGCTGGCCAGGATAACCCCGGTTCAGCACCGGCAGGTGGTGATTGCGGCGCTGACGCACGACATCGAGCGTATGCTCGGTGAAGGTCAGCAGCGTCGCCACGACCTGCTGGTTGCCGTAGGTGCGCTGGTAGCCGAGGGGCTTGGCCAGAAAGTGCAACTGCAGCGCCCGCAGGACCCACATCGGCTCGAACTCGATGATCACCTGGTTGACGTTGCGCTTAAGGCCCCATTCGACGAAGCCGGCGATCAGCTCTGTGCCGACCGTCGAGACCCCGCGTTTGCCGTCGCGAAAGCCCTGGGCCACTGCGTAGCGGGTCAGTTCCCAGACATTCGGTCCGCGGGGCGACGGGCCCTCGCAGAGATCCTGCAAAACGTCCGTCAGAAGATGCGGCCGTGTCGTCGGCAGCATGCGCTGGTAGCCAGCGAGTTCGCCATTGCGGATGACGAGGTGGTGTTCGGCCTCGTCATGGTCGAACTGGTCGATCTCGAAATGGTCCGGGCGATCGAGATCGGTCCATCCCATCTCCTCGACGAAGATCTTGTAGCGCAGCCGATGGACGGCCTCCCAGAGGTCGGGACGTTCCATCAGTTCCTGTGTGGTAAGGGCAAAAAGCATCAGCCGTCTCCTAGGCGTAAGAGGAAGATACGGCCGTGATGTCCCTTAGAATATTGCGCGAACGCGCAGGCAAGAATTTCTAGGTCGGCACGGCCGACCTAGCTAATATAGCCGCGCCTAATCGCCTCCGCGACTGCCTGCACGCGGTTGGCTGCGCCGAGTTTGCTCTTGGCGTTAAGAAGGTGTTTCTCGGATGTATGTTCCGAGATGCCGAGTATCTGAGAAATCTCCCATTCGGACTTGCCGACGGCGGCCCATTGCAGGCACTCGCGCTCACGAGCCGTCAACACAATGTGATCGATGACCTTGGTCGGCTTCGTGTGCAATTGCATGGCGCGGCCGATCGCATAGGTCGACGCCAGCGAGACCATTCCGAATTCTTCGCCCGACAATTCAACAGCTTCGCCGCCCAACGAGACCATGACGATCTGACCATCGAGCGTGACCAGCGGAAATGCAAGGCCGTCGCGCAGCTTGAACTCGCGCGCGTCGCCCATCACTTCGTCGCTGCCCTTGTCGACGACGATGCTGCGAGAGGCGTCCCGCCATTGGAACGGAGCTTGCAGCTGCTTCATGTGGCTGACGACCGGATCGTGGTCGACATAGTTGCGCGCCACGTAGCGCTCCAGCCACTCGCCGGGCCAGTCGCAAAGCAGCACGTGGTCCTTCTGCTGACCGCGCGGCGTGCCCGGCTGCGGCACGGTGCCCGCCATCAAAGCTGTCAGGCCGAAATTGGAGGTAATACCGAGCAACCGCTCGCATACCGCGGCTGCGGTGCCGGCGTGCTGCAACTGGTCTATATATTCCAGAGTTCTGTCGTACATGCCCATCGCAACATCTACCCCATGTTGCTTCTGCTTTTATCGTTACCGACGATAGATGCCCGAACCGCCCTTCGCCATCAACCCCCGGACTGCAAGCCCCTATCGCTGTGCCGGCAGCTTCCCCGTCCGGCACGCTCAGGATCACTTGCAAACGCGCTGAATCATACGCTTAATTTGGACGGTTGAAATCAAAATCCATTGTGCCTGCGTCATTTTCGTACGAAAAGCCGGCATATAACGGGGCGGAACCTTTTCGTGACATTGCGGTGGATAGTCCTGGCGCTGGTGTCGATGCTGATCGGAGCGCTGCCGTTTGCCGGCGCGACTCAGGCCGCGGAACCGCAGGTGCCGGTGCTGTGGGACGCCAAGGAGCGGCTGCCCAAGCCCGACCTCTCCGCGCTGCCGCGATTGAGGTTCCTCACCACCACCGATTTCCCGCCCTTCAATTTCCTTGACGGTTCGGGCCGGCTGTCGGGTTTCCATATCGACCTGGCGCGGGCGATCTGCGCCGAACTCGACATCGTCGACAAATGCCAGATCCAGGCGCTGCCCTGGAATGAATTGGACGATGCGTTGCAGAAGGGCGAAGGCGAGGCGATCATCGCGGGCATCGCCGCGACACCGGAAAGCCGAGAGAAATATGCCTTCTCGCGCTCCTACCTGCAGTTCCCGGCACGTTTCATCATGCCGAAGGCCAAGGCCTTCGCCGAGCCGATCCTCGACAAGCTGCGCAGCAAGCGCGTCGGCGTCGTCACCGGCTCGGCGCATGAAAAGATGCTGCGTGACTATTTCAGCACCGTCCAGGTCGTGACCTTCGACAAGCCGGAAGACCTCTATGCCGACCTCAAGGCCGGCGGGATCGATGCCGCCTTCGGCGACGGCATGCGCTTTGCGTTCTGGCTGGGGGGCTCGGATGCGGCCGGCTGCTGCCGCTTTGCCGGCGGCCCCTATCTGGCGCCGGAATATCTCGGCTCCGGCATGGTGATCGCTACCCGCAAAGGCGACACGGCGCTGGCGGCGGCCTTCGACTACGCGCTGCAGGAAATCTCGATCAAGGGCACTTTTGCCGAGTTCTACCTGCGCTATTTCCCGGTCAGCTTCTTTTAGGTCAACGTCCGCAGCCGCGCTTTGGCCGCACGGGCGATCGCCGCGACGGTGAGTGTGTCGAGATCGAGCTTGAGGCGGATGAGCTGCAGGATCCTCACCTCCTCCATGCGCATCTCCAGATCGACGGCGGCGACTTCGAAGGCAGCGGCATAGGCCGTGTCGCGCAGCCGCTCGGGCAGCGCCTCGGCGACGCGGGCGAGAACGCCTTCCAGACCATCCTTGTGATGCAGCGCCTTCTGGCAGGCCTGCGCCACGGCAACCAGCCGGTCCTGGTTGAAATCGACGAACACCGGCCAGGAGCGGATCACGTCGCCGATCCGCGCCAGCTCGACATCGGTCATGTCGCGGTCGGAAGCCGAAGTTATGACCATCAGGTGGATCAGGGCTTCGTGCGGTGTCAGCAAAGGCATTCAAAACTCCTGGAAGCGTGCGTGGCGTTGTCCCAAAACCGCTAGGCACTTTGGAGCGACATGCACAGGATAACAGCGCTCGAACGTAGGGACCCGATCATGGCGCCGCAAGGAAAAGCGCCGCAAATCGTTGACGCTCCGGCTTGTCACGCCTAGAGACCGATTGAAAAACATATCCGCCGTGACGACGGCGCCTGACCTGGAAGATATTTACATGACGGGATCAAACATCATCGATCTCAATCCCGAGATGCTTGCCGCGGCTGCCGAGAGTAAGGCCTGGCCGTTCGAGGAAGCCAAGAAGATCATCGCGCGCTACAAGGGCAAAGACTTTCCCGAGACCGTCCTCTTCGAGACCGGTTACGGCCCGTCCGGCCTGCCGCATATCGGCACCTTCGGCGAGGTGGCGCGCACGACCATGGTGCGGCACGCCTTCCGCGTGCTGACCGAAAACAAGGTCAAGACCAAGCTTTTGTGCTTTTCCGACGACATGGACGGCATGCGCAAGATCCCGGAAAGCGTCCCGGACCGCGCGGCGCTCGAACCCTATCTGCACATGTCGCTTACGGCGGTGCCCAATCCGTTCGGCGGCGACTATACGAGCTTCGCCGACCACAACAACGCGATGCTGTGCCGCTTCCTCGACACGTTCGGCTTCGACTACGAGTTCGCCAGCGCGACGCAATATTACAAGTCCGGCCGCTTCGACGAGGTGCTGATGCGGGCAGCCCAGCGCTATGACGCGATCATGGCGGTGATGTTGCCGACGCTCGGGCCGGAGCGCCAGGCGACCTACAGCCCGTTCCTGCCAATCTCGCCGAAGAGCGGCCGTGTGCTCTACGTGCCGATGAAGCATGTCGACGCCAAGGCCGGCACGATCACCTTCGACGACGAGGGCACCGAAACCACGCTGCCGGTGACCGGCGGCCATGTGAAGCTGCAGTGGAAGCCCGATTTCGGCATGCGCTGGGCAGCGCTCGGCGTCGATTTCGAGATGTTCGGCAAGGACCACCAGACCAATGCCGGGATCTACGACCGCATCTGCAACATCCTCGGCGGACGCGCGCCGGAGCATTTCGTCTATGAGTTGTTCCTCGACGAGGAGGGGCAGAAGATCTCGAAGTCGAAGGGCAATGGGCTGACCATCGACGAATGGCTTACCTATGCGCCGACCGAGAGCCTCGGGCTCTACATGTACCAGCGGCCGCGGCAGGCAAAGAAGCTCTATTTCGACGTCATCCCGAAGGCGGTGGACGAGTATTACGCTTTCCTCAGCGCCTATCCCCGGCAGGATTGGAAGGAACGCCTCGGCAATCCGGTCTGGCACATGCATGACGGCAATCCGCCGACGATAGACCTGCCGGTGCCGTTTGCGCTGCTGCTCAACCTGGTGAGCGCGTCCAATGCGCATGACAAGGCGGTGCTGTGGGGCTTCATCTCGCGGCATGCGCCGGGCGTGACGCCGAAGACGCATCCCGAGCTCGACCGGCTGACCGGCTACGCCATCCGCTATTTCGACGACTTCGTGAAGCCGACCAAGGTTTTCCGCGCCGCCGACGAGGTGGAGCGCGAGGCGTTGGCCAGGCTTTCGGACGCGCTCGGCGCGCTGCCGCAAGGCGCCGACGGCGAAGCGATCCAGAACGCGGCGCTCAATGTCGCGCGCCGGATCGAGCGCTACCAGGACCATTCCAAGCAAAGCCCGGAAGGCGGACCGGGCGTATCGGTCGCCTTCTTCCAGATGATCTACCAGGTGCTGATCGGCCAGGAACGCGGCCCGCGCTTCGGCTCCTTCGCAGCACTCTACGGTATCGCCGAGACGCGCGCGCTCATTGAGCGGGCGCTGGCTGGTCAGCTGGCGGCGTAGCCGCGCCGTCTTCCGCGGGCAGGATGGAATCCGGCGCGACCGGCGCCGGTTCGGCGGCCGGCAGCGCCGGCAGGCCGCCGAGGTTCGGCGCCGGCCCGAAAATACCCTTCTTTGCCGTGCGCGCCTTGTTCTCCGCCTCGACATAAGGACCGCCCCGCGCGGCGCGCGCCCAGCCGTTTTCGACAAGCCACTGGCCGATGTCCAGATTACCAATATGGCATTCGGCGGAAATGGTGTCGCGTCCGCCTTCCGGCGGCACCGTGCAGGCGACAGCCCGGCCGCGCAGCAAAGCGCGGAATGCCGTCCTTGCGCGCGCGCCGCATGCCCAGCTCTTGCCCTCATCGCTGCAGGTCTCATCGGCCTTGACGACGTCGACGCCGGTAATGGCGACGGCGTAGCCCTTGGCTTCGATCAGTCCGGCGGCGGTGGCGACGGGCTGGAACAGCTTGGTGCCGTTCCACTCGCCCGGCTTCTTCGATTTGGGCGGCTTTGGCGGGCCGGCCAGCGCCAGGTCGCTGAGCGGCGCACGTGGCTCGACGCGTTGGAGTTGCTTATCCGGAAGATCGGGCGGCGCGACGATCTGGGGGTCGATCGCTCTCGAATGGATGACCGGATTGGGCGGCTCGGTAGCGGCGGGCGCGGCAATGGCCGATGTCGCCGGCTCTTGCGTCGGCGTATCGGCCCCGGCAGCGGGGAGCGCGTCGCCAGCGGGCGCGGAGGGCGTGTCGGCGACCGGATCGATCTGGTCGACGGTGATGATGCTTTCACGGCCCTTAAGAGTGCGCCCGCCGGCCACGACAAGCGCCGCCATGACCGGAATTGCCAGGACAGCCAAGGTGATTTGAAGAAGCCGCACCAGGCCGGACCTACTGGCTTGCCCAGACGATGCGCGCCACCCATTCGATGTCGCGGGTCGGAATATCGCGGTCCGGGTGGGCAGGATTGAGCGACACCAGCATGATCGATTTCACCGTCTGGCGGTCCAGCACCTTGGCCATGACCTCGCCGGCGGTTGTCTTGACGACGACGCGGTCGCCCTTGCGGGTCGGCGCGCCGGGCTCGACGATCAGCACGTCACCGTTGCGGTAGAGCGGCAGCATGGAATCGCCCTGGACCTGCAGCGCATAGGAGGTCTCGGTCGCCCGCGCCGGCAACTCGACCAGGTCCCAACCCTGCCCCGCTGGGTAACCGGCATCGTCGAAGAAGCCGCCGGCGCCGGCCTGGGCGAAACCGAGCAGCGGCACGGCGCTGCGCGGCTGAGCGAGGAAAGAGCCGGCGCGCCCCTCAACGAGGCCAGTGAATTCTTCCAGAGAGGCGCCGGTGGCCTCGATGATCTTGGCCAGGGATTCCGTCGAGGGCCAGCGCGGGCGGCCGTCGGACGACAGGCGTTTCGACTTGTTGAAGGCCGTCGAATCGAGACCCGCGCGCCGGGCAAGGCCTGAAGCCGACAGCGAATAACGCTCGGCAAGAGCATCGATGGCTGCCCATACGCGGTCATGTGAGAGCAATGCCGCTCTCCTTCGAAACAGGAAAAAATGCCTCAACGCTGTCTAGCGCGCGACCGGCAGCTTGTCTACCGCCGGCGGCCGCGTGGCATGGAAAGTGATCCATGGATCAAAGCGCCGACGGCCTGCGGCCGGATTGACCTAAGCGTGCCAACCGGGCGGCCAGACCCCAAGGGCCGGCCGGCTGTCGCCTTTGAAGACGTGGTGATGGATGAGGTGACCGAATTCCTGCTTGGCGGAGCGGCCTGAGACCGACTGGGCGGCTTGCGCGTTGGCCTGCTCACGCAGATTCCGGTGCGACAGCATGAACGTCCGCTCGGCCTCTGTCGGCGGGCGTGTCTTGGCTGCGTGGCCAAGCGGCGACTGCCACGGTCATAGACGCCGCCGGTGGTCATGATCAGCGCGGCGGTCTCGCCATTGTCGAGGACGAAGCGGTGCCAACGAAAGGCCCGCCGGCTTTCATCGCCCACGATGTAAGGGCCACGGCTGGATGCCGTGGCCATCGTGCGCGCCATGCGTCCCCAGACATACATTTCGGGGTCGTCAGGCGGCCTCTCTGACCTCGCCCTTCTGATACGGATCGAAGCGCTGGTAGAAGCTCTCGCCTTTCTCGGCCATGTCGAGCAGAAGCTTCGGCGCCTTGAACTCGGCGCCATATTTCTTCTGCAGACCCTTGGCGATCTTCACGAAACGCTTGGCGCCGATTCCGTCGATATAGGACAGCGCGCCGCCGGTGAACGGCGCGAAACCGAAGGCGAGGATCGAGCCGACATCGGCCTCGCGCGGATCGGTGACGATGCCCTCTTCCATGACGCGCACCGCCTCCAGCGCGATGGTGACCAGCAGGCGCTCTTTCAGCTCCTCATAATCGACCTTCTCGGGCGCGAGTTGCGGATAGAGATCCTTCAGGCCTGGCCACAGCTTCTTCTTCGCCGGCTTTGCCGGGTAATCGTAGAAGCCCTTGCCATTTTTGCGGCCGAAGCGGCCATGGGTGTCTACCATGGTGTTGATCAGCGCCATCTGCTTGGCATCGACGGCTTTCTCGCCGAGATCCCTGATGGTCTGCTTCATGATCTTCTGGGCGAGGTCGACGGCCGTCTCGTCGGTCAGCGCCAGCGGGCCGACCGGCATGCCGGCAGCCTTGGCCGCGTTCTCGATCATCGGCGCAGGCACGCCTTCGATCAGCATCTTGTAGGCTTCCGACATGTAGCGCAGCACGCAGCGATTGACGTAGAAGCCGCGCGTGTCGTTGACGACGATCGGCGTCTTCTTGATGGCGCGGACAAAGTCGAACGCGACGGCCAATGCCTTGTCGCCCGTCTTCTTGCCGAGGATGATTTCGACCAGCATCATCTTGTCGACCGGCGAAAAGAAGTGGATGCCGATGAAATTCTTCGGCCGCGCCGAATTCTTCGCCAGCCCCGTGATCGGGATCGTCGACGTGTTGGAAGCGAAGATCGCAGAAGACTTCAGCACCGCTTCCGCCTTCTCGGTGGCTTCCTTCTTGACGCCTGAATCCTCGAACACCGCCTCGACGACGAGGTCGCAGCCGGCAAGGTCGGCATAGTCGGCCGTCGGCGTGATCAGCGACAGGAGCTTGTCCTTGTCCTCCGGCTTGGCGCGGCCTTTCTTGACCTGATCGGCCATCAGGCTGTCGGAATGCGCTTTGCCCTTCTCGGCCGAGGGCAGATCGCGGTCGAGCAGCACAACGGGAATGCCAGCTTTTGCGGTGACATAGGCGATGCCGGCGCCCATGAAGCCAGCGCCGAGGATGCCTATCTTCTTGAACTTGGTGTCCGGCACGCCGGCCGGCCGGCGCGCACCCTTGTTCAATTCCTGCAACGACAGGAACAGCGAGCGGATCATGGCCGCTGCTTCCTTGGTCTGCATGATCTCGGTGAAATAGCGCTGCTCGATCTTGAGACCGGTGTCGAACGGCACCAGCAGGCCCTCATAGACGCATTTCAGGATGGCGGTGGCAGCCGGATAATTGCCATAGGTCTCGCGGCGCAGGATGGCGATGGCCGGCGGCCACAGGTTGAAGCCGGCTGGCGAATAGATCTGGCCACCGGGCAGTCTGAAGCCCTTCTCGTCCCAGGGCTGGACGGCCTTCAGGCCGTTTTTGATCATCGCCTTGGCGGTCTCGACCAACTTGGCCGGCTCGGCGACCTCGTGGATCAGGCCCATGGCCTTCGCCTTCTGCGGCGACAGGTTCTGGCCGGTGGTCAACATCTGCAGCGCCTGCTGCTGATCGGTCAGCCGCGGCACGCGCTGGGTGCCGCCGGCGCCGGGGAAGATGCCGATCTTCACTTCGGGCAGCGCCATCTTGACCTTTTCGGAATCGGCGGCGACGCGGCCGTGGCAAGCGAGCGACATTTCGAAGGCGCCGCCCATGCAGGTGCCGTTGATCGCCGACACCCACGGCTTGCCGGAGGTCTCGATCCTGCGGAACAGGCCGGTCATGTAGCCGGCATTCTCGAACAGCACCCTGGTCGCCTTGTCGAGGTCCTGCTGCTTGTCGGCGGCGAAGGTGGCGAGCATCTTCTGCAGCATGGTGATGTCGGCGCCGCCGGAGAAGCTGTCCTTGCCGGAGGTGATCACAGCGCCCTTGATGGCGGCGTCGCCGGCAACCTGATCGACGATGGCGTTCAACTCGCGCATCACCTCTTCGGTGAAGACGTTCATAGAACGGTCCGGGCTGTCCCAGGTGATGAGCGCGATGCCGTCGGCGTCGATGTCCAGGGTGAAATTGGTGTAGGTCATTGGGGCGTCCCCTTCGTTTTCCTGAAAAAGTTGGCGGCGGCAAAGGCGCCGATGACGATGAAGGCTGCACCAGCGAATGCAGCGGCCGTCACTTGGGCGACCCCCGAGACGCTGAGCAGCAGAAGTGCACCAAAGGGGTGAAAAAGGCGATAGCCGAGATCAGCGCCAGCTTGCCGGTGCGGCCGGCTTGGTCCCAGAGCATGTTGGAGAGCGAAAGCGGCGCAACGCCGATGCCCGCGATGGCAAGCATTTGCACGGTATCCAACGTGGCGGGCGGTTCCAGAAGGAAATGCAGGCCGATGCCGGCCACAGCGATCAATCCCATGGAAGGGCCGATGATGTCGTTGGCCTCGCGTCCATAAGACCGGATCAGGGCATAGACGGCAAAGACGAAGCCGCTGGCAAAGGCGAACGTCACGCCAACGAAATCAAGGCCTCCCGCAAACTGCGGGCCGATCACGATCACTGCGCCAACGAGAGCCGTGGCAATGCCCAGGCCCTGCACGACCGTGAGACCGCTACGGCCGACGAGCGCTCCCATGCCGGCCAGCATGACTGGCCACAGATAGGCGATCACATTCGCCTCGGCCGGTCCGATCCGCGGCATGGCCAGGAGATAGAGAAGGTTGTTGGCAAAGAGGCCCGTGGCTACGAAGAGCATGGTCGCCGGACGGATGCTGACGAATCCCGCCACGGTGCCAGCCAGGGCGGCACGGATGAACATGGCACAGAAGCCAACGGCAGCCGCCAGGCCGAAAACCAGCATCGGTGGTGCCGGCTGTGCAAAAGTCGCCAGCATCGGCCACGTGGACCAGAGCAGAACGGCCCCGATTGCCAGGCTTGCCGCACGCACCGAGGGCCCCGATGGAAACCACGGCAGATCTTGCGGCACGATCCTGAGATCAGCGATCATTGTCTGACCCATATGGCACTTCGGCTGTGACCAACAAGCCGCTCCCCGTCAGACGCGTTCGATGATCGTGGCGGTGCCCATGCCGGCGCCGATGCAGAGCGTGACCAATGCGGTGTTCAAATCCCGGCGCTCGAGCTCGTCCAGCACCGTGCCCAGGATCATCGCGCCGGTGGCGCCGAGCGGATGGCCCATGGCGATCGCGCCGCCATTGACGTTGATCTTGTCATGCGGAATGTCGAAGGCCTGCATGTAGCGCAGCACCACGGAGGCGAAGGCCTCGTTGAGCTCGAACAGGTCGATGTCCGACAGCTTCATCTTGGCGCGCTTCAGCAACTTCTCGGTGACGTCGACCGGACCGGTCAGCATCAGCACCGGCTCGGAGCCGATGTTGGCGAAGGCGCGGATGCGGGCGCGCGGCTTGAGGCCCATCGCCTTGCCGGCCTTCTTGGAGCCGAGCAGCACCGCTGCGGCGCCATCTACGATGCCCGACGAATTGCCGGCGTGGTGGACGTGGTTGACCTCTTCGACCTCAGGGTGCTTCTGCACGGCAACCGCGTCGAAGCCGCCCATTTCGCCCGGCATGACGAAGGACGGATTGAGCGAGGCGAGCGACTGCATGTCGGTCGAGGGCCGCATGTGCTCGTCATGGTCGAGGATGGTCAGGCCGTTCTGATCCTTGATCGGGATGACCGAATTCTTGAAATGCCCATCGCTCCAGGCCTTGGCGGCGCGCTTCTGGCTCTCGACCGCATAGGCGTCGACGTCGTCGCGCGAAAAACCATATTTGGTGGCGATCAGGTCGGCCGAGATGCCTTGCGGCACGAACCAGCCGGGCAGGCCGACGGACGGGTCCATGAACCAGGCGCCGCCGGAGGCGCCCATGCCGACGCGCGACATGGATTCCACACCGCCGGCAATGACGATCTCGTCCGCCCCTTGCGCGATCTTGGCGGCGCCGAAATTGATGGCGTCGAGGCCGGAAGCACAAAAGCGCGAGATCTGCATGCCCGGCGCCTTGGTGTCATAGCCGGCTTCGAAAGCGGCGGCGCGCGGAATGACCGATCCCGCCTCGCCGACCGGATCGACGCAGCCGAAGATGATGTCGTCGACATTGCCGGTGTCGAGGCCGTTGCGGTCGCGCAACGCTTCCAGCGTCCGGGCGGCAAGCCGCACGGCCGGCACCTCGTGCAGCGAGCCATCCTTCTTGCCCTTGCCGCGCGGCGTGCGCACGGCGTCATAGACGTAAGCCTCAGTCATTCTCGTGCTCCTTGGCTTTGCCGGTCGTATCGCTCAGAGAGCGCCCGATCAGCAATTTCATGATTTCGTTGGTGCCGCCGTAGATGCGCTGGACACGGGCGTCGCGGAACATTCGGGCGATCGGGTATTCATTCATGTAGCCATAGCCGCCGTGCAATTGAAGGCACTCGTCGACGACTTTGCCCTGCAGGTCGGACAGCCAGTATTTGGCCATCGATGCGGTGACCGGATCGAGGCCGCCATCGATGTGGCGGGTGACGCAGTCATTGTAGAAAACACGGCCGACGGTCGCCTCGGTCTTCAGCTCGGCCAGCTTGAACTGGGTGTTCTGGAAATCGATGATCGCTTTGCCGAAGGCCTTGCGTTCCTTGACGTATTCGATTGTCAGCGCCAGCGCGCGCTCGATCATGGCGATCGCGCCGGTGCCGATCTGCAGCCGCTCCTGCGGCAGCTGCTGCATCAGTTGGATGAAGCCCTGCCCTTCCTCATGGCCGAGCAAATTGGAGGTCGGCACACGCACGTCGTTGAAAAACAACTCGGAGGTGTCGTTGGCCTTGAGTCCGATCTTGTCGAGGTTGCGGCCACGCTGGAAACCCTCGACCTCGTCGGTCTCGACAACGATCAGCGATGTGCCCTTGGCGCCCTTTTCGGGATCGGTCTTGGTGACGACAATGATGAGATTGGCAAGCTGGCCGTTGGTGATGAAGGTCTTGGAGCCGTTGATCTTGTACTGGTTGCCGTCCTTCTGCGCCCGCGTCTTGACGCCTTGCAAATCGGAACCGGCACCCGGTTCAGTCATGGCGATGGCGCCGATCAGCTCGCCGGTGGCGAGCTTCGGCAGCCATTTCTGTTTCTGCTCCTCGGAGCCGTAATGAAGGATGTAGGGGGCAACGATCGCATTGTGCAGGCCGATGCCGAAGCCGTCGACGCCGACATGGCCGATCGCCTCGATGATGGCGCTCTCATGCGCGAAGGTCCCGCCGGAGCCGCCATATTTCTCCGGCATCGAGGCACAGAGCAGGCCGGCGGAACCTGCCTTCAGCCAGCTTTCGCGGTCGACCATCTCGTTCTTCTCGAACTCGTCGTAGCGAGGCGCGATCTCTTCCGACATGAAGCGGGTTGCCATGTCGTAGAGCATGGCGACCTCATCCGCCGCCCAGGCGGGTTTGGGAAGGCCGAGAATGTCGGCCGGGTTGGTCGCCACGTTTATCCTCCACGCATTGTGTGCCGGCGAAGCCGGCCTTCGGCGAAGCTTAGAACGCTTCCGCCGGCAGTGCCATCAGCGTGTCCGCGCCACTGGAGATGCGAGCGAGACGGCTCGTCGTCTCCGGCATGATCCGTTCCATGAAGAAGCGCGCCGTCACCAGCTTGTTGTCGTAGAAAGTGGACGCGCCGTTGGCGCCTTCCGTGAGCTTTGCCTGGGCGGACCGAGCCATCCGCGCCCACATATAGCCGAGCGCGACCAGGCCGAAGAGATGCATGTAATCGGTCGAGGCGGCACCCGCATTGTCGGGCTTGGCCATGCCGTTCTGCAGCAGCCACATCGTCGCAGCCTGCAGGTCGTTGAGACCTTTCTTCAGCGCCTTGGTGAACGGCGCCAGCTTCTCGTCGGCGCGGTTTTCCTCGCAGAACTCGCCGACATCCTTGAAGAAGGCCTGCACGGCGCGACCGCCATTCAGGCCGAGCTTGCGGCCGACAAGGTCGAGCGCCTGGATGCCATTGGCGCCTTCATAGATCATGGCGATGCGGGCATCGCGCACGAATTGGCTCATGCCGTGCTCTTCGATATAGCCATGGCCGCCGAACACCTGCTGCGCCATCACCGCGTGGTCGAAACCCTTGTCGGTGAGCACGCCCTTGACCACCGGCGTCATCAGGCCGGTGTAGTCGTCGGCCGCCTGGCGATCCTTTTCGTCCTCGGAACGATGCGCGATGTCGGACTTGATCGCCGTCCACAGCGCCAGCGCGCGGCCGGCCTCGTTGAAGGCCTTCATGGTCATCAGCGAACGGCGGATGTCGGGGTGGACGATGATCGGGTCGGCCTTCTTGTCCGGCGCCTTGGCGCCCGACAGCGAGCGACCCTGAAGTCGGTCCTTGGCGTAGGAAACGGCGTTCTGGTAAGCGATCTCGGAGACCGAGAGGCCCTGCAAGCCGACGCCGAGGCGGGCCTCGTTCATCATCGTGAACATGGCCTTGAGGCCGCCATTCAGTTCGCCGAGCAACGTGCCCTCGGCCTCGTCGTAATTCATGACGCAGGTCGAGTTGCCGTGGATGCCCATCTTCTCCTCGATGGAGCCGCAGGAGAGCGTGTTGCGCTCATCCGGATTGCCGGCGGCATCGAGCTTGAACTTCGGCACGATGAACAGGGAGATGCCCTTGACGCCTTCCGGCGCGCCCTCGGCGCGGGCCAGCACCAGATGGACGATGTTGTCCGACATGTCGTGCTCGCCGGCGGAGATGAAGATCTTCTGGCCGGAAATCCTGTAAGTGCCGTCGCCATTGGGCACGGCCTTGCTGCGCAAGAGACCGAGATCGGTGCCGCAATGCGGCTCGGTCAGGTTCATGGTGCCGGTCCAGCTGCCCTCGATCAGCCGGGGCAGCCAGGTGGTCTTCTGCTCGTCCGTGCCATGGGTGACGATGGCCGCGATCGCGCCTTGCGTCAGGCCGGGATACATCATCAGCGCCATGTTGGCGGAGATCATATATTCCGAGACCGCGGTGTGGACCGCGTAAGGCAAGCCCTGACCGCCGAACTCGGCTGGCGCCGCCAGCCCCATCCAGCCGCCCTCGCGGTACTGGTCATAGGCGTCCTTGAAACCCTTGGGCGTGGTGACCGAGCCGTCGTCGTGACGCACGCAGCCTTCCATGTCGCCGACGCGGTTGAGCGGATGCATGACATTCTCGGCAAGCTTGGCGCCTTCGGCGAGGATCGCCTCGAGCACGTCCGGCGTGGCGTCCGAGAAGCCCGGAAGATTGGAGTAGCGCTGGTAGCCCAGCACATCGTTGAGGACGAAAAGCGTGTCCTGAACCGGCGCCCTGTAGATCGTCATGCCTTCCTCCACCCTTGCGGTCCTGGCCAGCCGGCAAGTTCTCGTCCATGTCCCGGACGAGAGGCCAGACCAATGTCGATGCCCCGATAACAAATATTGACGTTTGCGTAAACGTCAACAAGGTCGCAGTCAGAAAAAATTTGGCAGGCGGCGCGATAGTGGCAACAAAAAAGCCGCACGGCTACAGCCGTGCGGCTCTTGATTCCGGTATCAAGCGCAGTTGATGTCGGCTGCGATCAGCCGGCCACGCTTGCTTGCGACGGCGCGGCGCGCTCGGTGAGCATCTGGCGCACGGCCGTCATCGAGCCGCTCAGTTCGTTGATGGCGTCGTCGATCAGCGCGCGCTGCTTCTGCAGGCGGGCGAGCTGCTTTTCCGACTTGTCGAGCGCCAGCCGCAACTGCTTGGTGTTGGAGCCACTCGGATCGTAGAGATCCATCATCTGCTTGACGTCGCGCAGCGAGAAGCCGACCTTGCGGCCAAGCAGGATCAGCTTCAGCCGGGCCTTGTCGCGGCGCGTGTAGAGACGGGTCGAACCGTCGCGCTTCGGATTGAGCAGGCCCTTGTCCTCATAGAAACGCAGCGTACGCAGCGTAACGCCATATTTCTTGGCCATCTCGCCGATGCGGACCAGGTCCTCACCGGCCTCGGCCGATATGTCATTGTTGGTGTTGGCCGCGGCTTCGCCGGGCGAAACAAGTATCATGGTCACTAGCTTTCCCCTGGTGGCGTCGCGGTCTCGGACCAAGCGTCGCCGGAATGGAAGCGGGGGCGTGCTTCCAATCGTGGTTGCAACAAGTCAATCGCAAGAGGCACGCTTTGCACCTTTTACGTTTACGTCAATCCTATATCGAGAGCCGCAGGGTGACGCAAGGGCGTTGTCTAAAGGACCCTTTATGCCGCACCACGCGCAGGCGGCTCACGATTATGCGCAACTTCTTAAGCTTGGTTAACGCCTTGTTTACCACGTTAGGCGAATTGTGCGCATGTCGGTCACCCGTGGCTATCCTGTAGTGAATTTTTTCACGGTTTTTCGAAGCGCGGGTGAAAACCCGGGAAGCTCGTCTTCCTCCGCGGCAAAACCGCTCGGTCCGCTTCGTTGCCGGCAGGATACTGGGAAACCGGCCATTGGCCGGCCATTCTGAATACGGGCGCATCGATGAACAGCAAGCGGTCCTATCTCGATACACTCAACGCCGGCAGACAGCGTCGGCCGCACACCTCGCTCGAAGACTTGAACCGCTCGCTCGAAACGCTGGAACAGCGGCTGGACCGCACGCGCGCCGAGATGCCCGAGCAGCGCCCCGATCCGCGCCGGCCGGCCGTCGAGCCGCGCTATGCCAGCGCACAGCCTTATGGTCAGCCGCGCTGGTATGAGGACCCCTATTCCGCGCAACGGCCTCCGGAACGCGGACCGCAAAACCCCGCGCCGCAGAATCCAAGTGCACCAAGTCGCGCGCCGCAGAACCCGGCTTCCGCCTTCGGCCAGAACTATCAGGCGATCGCGCGCGACATCGACCGGGTACGCGGCCAGGAAGACGGCGTCGCCATGGTCGGCAAGATCGCCGTCGAACTGCGCGGGCTGCGCGAGGAACTGCGCCACCAGATGACCGCCGGCCTGCAGCGCGAATTTGATACGCTGCGCCAGGACATCGACCGCGCCATGCAGGCGAACAGCCTGCACGGCTCACAGCCGAAAGGGCTGCCGGATAAGAGCAGCGCCGAGCTCGGCCTCGAATTCGAGCGCCTTTCGGGCGCCATCCAGACGCTTGCCGAAAAGAGTGACGACCGCAGCGTCAATCTGCTGCGGCTTGAGCTGGAACAGGTCAAGTCGGCCCTCGACACGCTGGCGCGCGAGGAAAGCGTGCAGAAGGTCGACCGCCGCTGGGATGATTTCGACCGCCGCTGGAGCGCTTTTGAGGATCGCGTCGACGCCGACCAGCGCAGCCGCGCCGACGGGCCGAACCTGTCGGTGCTGACCGACAGGCTCGAGCAGATCGGCAGTGCCGTCAACAATCTGCCGGAATCGCTGTCGGTGCGCTCGCTGGAAGAAAAAGTGCGCATGCTAGCCGGCGCGGTCGACCGTTTCGCCAGCCAGCAGACGACGCGCGGCAGCGAGACGCTGGCCATGATCGACGAGCGGCTGGACGAGATTTCGCGCGCCATCGTCGCCTCGACGGTGGCGGCACAGGCCAATGCCTTCGACCCGGAGACGTTCGGCCGCATCGAAAAACGCATCGCTTCGCTGGCGCAGCAGATCGAGGAGGTCGCGCAATCGCGGCCAGGCGCCGAGGTCATCGACCGCCTCAACCTTCTCTCCAGCCGGGTAGACCAGCTCGCCGACCGTGGCGACCTGCCGGAACAGGCCATGGAGCGCCTCGGCAAGCAGATCGCCCTGATCACTGACAAGATGGACCGCGCGCCGGCCATGCCGGACACCGACCACATCTTCCAGGGCCTGGAGCAGCGCTTCGACGCGCTGTCGATGCTGTTCGAGCGCCGCCAGGGCGATGCGATCGAACAGGGCAACATCTTGTTTCGCGACCTCGAGCGGCGGCTGGACGAAGTTGCCGACAGGCTCGACCAGCGTATGCGGCAAGACGACAGCGCCGGCATCATGGAAGCGATCGACGCCCGCTTCACGGCGCTCGCCCAGCGCATCGAGACGCGCGCACCCGATCCCGCCAACGACATGGCGATCCGTGGCCTGGAAACCCGGCTCGATGACATTTCCAGCCGGCTTGAATCGTCGGCACAGCAGGTGGCCGGTATCGATCCGGCGCTGATCCGCAGCCTGGAAGCGCAGGTGGCGGGGCTGTCGGCGCATCTTTCCAAGCCGGGCGTGCCGCTGCCGGAATTCGAGGACATCAGCCCGCGCCTCAGCGAGATCGAGAAGTCGCTGGCCGGCACGCACGATTCCATCCTCAGCGTGGCGCGCGAAGCGGCCGAGAGCGCCGTCCGGTCAATCGCCGAGTCGAGCTCCAGCACGGCCGCGACCAACGCGACCGCGGTCGCCGGCCTCGCGCAGGATTTGAAGACGCTCGAGGCGCTCACCCGCCGCTCCGACGAGCGCAACTCGCGGACTTTCGAGGCGATCCACGACACGCTGCTCAAGATCGTCGACCGGCTCGGTTCGCTGGAGACGACGGAGCCCAGCGAAGCGGTCAGCGAACTGGTCGACCCGGCCGGCATGCGCGGCCGCGGCGGCAAGATCGCGGTGCAGGACGCGCCTTCCATGGACATCGACCAGCCGCTGCCGCTGAGCGGAGACATGGCCGATCTCGAGGGCCGCGCCGCCGCCATCCTGCGCAATGATCCGGCCCCGCAGCGCACGCCAGCCGAGGCAGCCGCGGCGGCCGCCATGGCGGCCCTCGGACCGGATGCGATCGCCGAGAAAGGCGAGAGGGCCGGTGGCAAGAAGTCGATGTTCAGCGGACTGGCGCGCGCCTTCAAAGGCAAGAAGGACGCCGAGACCTTGCCGCTTGCCGGGTCGGCGCCGATGGCCGACATTCCAAGCGTCGACATTGACGAACCGCTCGACCCCAAGGCCGCCAACAGACCGCTCGAGCCCGGCTCCGGCGCGCCCGACCTAAACGCCATCATGAAGCGCGTGCGCGACGAGCGCGGCCAGCCTGTCAAACGCACCGAGACCGATGCCGCCAAGTCCGATTTCATCGCAGCGGCGCGGCGCGCGGCGCAGGCCGCGGCCGCAGAGGCCGACACGCTGAAGCGGCAGTCGACGATGACCGGCCCGGTGAAGGCGTTGCGGATAGGCGACCTGCTCAAGGCCCGCCGCAAGCCGATCCTGATGGCCGCCGCGGCCATCATGATGGCGCTGGCCGGCCTGCAGCTCGGCAAGGCGTTCCTGTCCGATCCCGCGCCGGTGGCCCGCAATGACGTGGCGCCGGTGATCTCCGCGCCGGCGGTCGAAACCGCTTCGCTTAACGCCAACGGCGCGCCGAAGACCGATACCAATGCCGCGCAGCCCGAAAGCGCGTCGGATCGTTCAGTCCGGCAGGCCGAGCCCGTAAAGGACAATCCGCCGGCGCCATCCAGCGCTGACGCATCCGCCACAGCACCGCCTGCTATCGCGGTGCCGACTGTCGCGATCCCGGCCACGCCGGCACCCGCTCCAGTGGCGCTTGCCGCGCCTTCGGAGCCGGCGCCGGTTCCGATGGCTGTCGCGACACCATCCGGGCCTGCCGCCGCTACCGCGATCGATACGGACGGTGACACGCAGCCGATGGCCAAGGAACCGGCGGCGGTCAATCCGGCAACCGACAGCTCAGCAACCGGTGCACCGGCCGCCACTTCCGCTGACATGACCGGCGCGGTGCCGCCGGCCGACAAACAGGCCGTAACGACCGCGACCAAGGCCGACATTCCTTCCGAGATCGGCCCGATCGCTCTGCGCGATGCCGCCGCCGGCGGTGACGCCAAGGCGCTGTTCGAGATCGGCTCGCGCTACGCCGAATCGCGCGGCGTCAAGGAAGACATGGCGACGGCGGCCAAGTGGTACCAGAAGTCGGCCGAGCTCGGTTTTGCGCCGGGCGAATACCGCATCGGCAATTTCTATGAGAAGGGCATCGGCGTCGCGCGCGATCTCAAGAAGGCCAAGAGCTACTACCAGCTCGCCGCCGAACAAGGCAACGCCAGCGCCATGCACAATCTGGCGGTGCTGTTCGCAATGGCGGCGGACGGGGTGACCGACAATGAGTCCGCCGCGCGCTGGTTCCAGGAAGCCGCCGACCTCGGCGTCAAGGACAGCCAGTTCAATCTCGGCATCCTGGCGGCCAAGGGCGTCGGCATGAAGCAGAACCTGGAGGAATCCTACAAATGGTTCGCGCTGGTCGCCAAGACCGGCGACAAGGACGCCGCCGCCAAGCGCGACGAGATCGCCAATGCGCTGCGGCCCGAGCAGCTCGAGCGGGCGCGCGCCGCCACCGAGCTGTGGAAGGCAAAGCCGCTCAACGCCGCCGCCAACTCGGCCGACATTCCCGAATCCTGGCAGGACAGCACCCCGCAGACGACCGCCAGCATCGACATGAAGAAGGCGGTCAAGAACATCCAGTTGATCCTCAACAAGAATGGCTACGACGCCGGCGGCGCCGACGGCGTGATGGGCGGCAAGACCAAGACCGCCATCATGGCCTTCCAGACCGACAACAAGATGAAGCCCACCGGCGAGGTCGACGCACCGCTGGTCAAAGCGCTGCTGGCGCACAAATAACGGCAGAGGCGTCGCATACGCGACGCCTTGCCACACATTTGCCTGTTAACTGATTGAGATGGTTTTTGTTTCGACGCGGCGGCGGGCTTTGGCCCGCCGCCGCGTCGGTGCAAGAAAAAATTGGCTTTTCGGTGCGATACTGCCCAAACGGCGGCATTCGCCGACAAGCAAACTGTTCGAGACAGCCGGGTGGGCATCTATCTCCCGATCGCGGAAATTTCCGTCAACGTCTTCGTGCTGCTGGCGATGGGCGCGGCGGTGGGCTTTCTGTCGGGCATGTTCGGGGTCGGCGGTGGCTTCCTGATCACGCCGCTCTTGATCTTCTACAACATTCCGCCGGCGATCGCGGTGGCAACCGGCGCCAACCAGGTCATCGCGTCCTCCTTCTCTGGCGCGCTGTCGCACATGAAGCGCGGCACGCTCGACTTCAAGCTGGGCGGCGTGCTTCTGGCTGGCGGCATCGTCGGCTCCACGGCGGGCATCTTCGTCTTCGCCTTCCTGCGCCGGCTCGGCCAGCTCGACCTATTCATCTCGCTCTCATACGTCGCCCTGCTCGGCACCGTTGGGACGATCATGCTGATCGAGAGCGTCAGCGTGCTGCGCGCCACGCGCAGCGGCGCGGCGCCGGTGCTGAAGAAATCCGGCCAGCACAACTGGATCCATCGCCTACCACTGAAGATGCGGTTCAGGGCCTCGAAGGTGTTCGTCAGTGTCATTCCGGTGCTTGGCCTTGGCGCGAGCATCGGCTTTCTGTCGTCAGTCACCGGCGTCGGCGGCGGCTTCATCATGGTGCCGGCGCTGATCTATCTGCTGAAAGTGCCAACAAAC
Source organism: Mesorhizobium sp. ORM8.1 (assembly GCF_053005525.2). Lineage (NCBI taxonomy): Bacteria > Pseudomonadati > Pseudomonadota > Alphaproteobacteria > Hyphomicrobiales > Phyllobacteriaceae > Mesorhizobium > Mesorhizobium sp. ORM8.1. Next base: position 3,039,103 of record NZ_CM132600.1, read on the forward strand.
GTCGTTATCGGCACCTCGCTGTTCCAGATCATTTTCACCTCGGCCTTCACCACGCTGGTCCACGCCACCACCAATCAGACCGTCGATGTGATGCTGGCCTTCCTGTTGATGGCCGGCGGGGTCGCCGGCGCGCAATATGGCGCCAAGGCCGGCCAGCGGCTGCGCGGCGAACAGTTGCGCGCGCTGCTGGCGATGCTGGTGCTGGCCGTCGCCATCCGCCTTGCCATCGATCTTTTCGTGACGCCGCCCAATCTCTACTCGCTCACCGCTGCGGGCCTGAACTGATGGCGCAATTGCGAGCGTCTGTCGCCACGGTCCTGCTTTCGCTGCTCTTTGCCCTGTCACCGGCAACGGCGCAGGCGCCGGTCCCCGAGAGTATCCAGATCGGCCTGTCGACCGACGCCGTTTCGATCACGGCAGGGTTTTCCGGCGCCGACCTCACCATCTTCGGATCGCTGGAAAACCCCGACCCGCTGATCGCGCGTCAAGGGCGCTACGACGTCATCGTCGTGCTCGAAGGCCCGCCGCGGCCTGTCGTTGTCCGCCGCAAGGACAGGGTGCTCGGCGTCTGGGTGAACCTCGAGTCCGAGACTTTCGAGAATGTGCCGGTGTCTTATTCGGTCGCCACGACGCGGCCGCTGCAAGACATCGCCGAGCCGAGCAAATACAAGCAGCTCTCGCTCGGCCCGCAAAATCTCTACATGATGCCCGCCGACGAAAACGACAGCCCGGCGACCATCGAGGAATTCACCGCGGCGCTACGCGACCGCAAGACGGCGACGGGGCTCTACAGCGAGAATATCGGCGGCGTGCAGTTCCTGTCGCAGAACCTGTTTCGCGCCACGGTGCGGCTGGCGCCCAATGTGCCTGTTGGGACCCATAAAGCCCGCGCGTTCCTGTTCAAGAGCGGCTTGTTCATCAAGGAAAGCTCGGCCCAGCTCGAAATCCGCAAATCCGGCTTCGAGCAGTCTATCTTCCGCGTCGCGCATGAGTATTCCTTCCTCTACGGCGTGTTCGCCGTGTCGCTCGCGATGATCACCGGCTGGCTTGGACGGCTGGTCTTCCGCAAGGATTGAAGGCGCCGGAAAAATGGAAACCCATTTTCCCGCAAGGGGTTTCCCTTCAGGCGATCATACGATAAACCGCCGCCTCCCGGCCCAAGGGTAAACACGCACAATTAGTTCGGCAGAGCGTCCGGCCATCCGGATGACGGCGCGCTTGGCGTCGCCAGCGATCCTGCCAAAGCAATGACAGGAGGCTGCGATGCAAACGGCATTCGGCGGCATCGATTTCGGCACGTCCAACTCCACCGTCGGCGTGATCCGCAACGGCCAGTCACGACTGGTTGCACTGGAAGGCGAGCAGCCCACCTTGCCAAGCGCGGTCTTCTTCAATTTCGAGGACGGCCACACCTATTTCGGCCGCCGTGCGATCGCTGACTATACCGACGCCATCGAGGGCCGGCTGATGCGGTCCCTGAAGAGCGTGCTCGGCAGTTCGCTCGCCAATGAGAAGACGCGCATCAAGACACGCCAGATCGGCTTCATCGACATTGTCGGCATGTTTGTCGGCCATTTGAAGAAACGGCTCGAGCAGGACGCCGGCGCGCCGGTGGAGAGCGTGGTTCTCGGCCGCCCCGTGCAGTTCGTCGACGACGACAGGGCCGCGGACGCAAAGGCGCAGGGTGAGCTGGAAAAGGCCGCCCACGCGCAAGGTTTCAAGCACATCGCCTTCCAGTTCGAGCCGATCGCGGCGGCGCTCGATTACGAGCAGAAAGTCGTCCGCGAGGAATTGGCGCTGATCGTCGACATGGGCGGCGGCACGTCCGACTTCTCGATCGTGCGCGTCTCGCCGGAGCGCGCCCGCTCGACCGACCGCAAGGACGACATCCTGGCCAATCGCGGCGTCCATATCGGCGGCACCGACTTCGACCGGCTGCTCAGCATAGCCCATGTCATGCCTGAACTCGGCTATCTGACGCGGACCAAGGACCACAAGCGCAACCTGCCCGCGGCCTATTTCGTCGACCTCGCGACTTGGCAGCGCATCAACCTCGTCTACACCGCCAAGGCGATGACCGACCTCAGACAGGTCCGCTACGAGGCTGAACGGCCCGACCTTGTCGATCGTTTCATTCGCATCGTCGAGCATCGCTATGGGCATGCGCTTGCCGGATTGGTCGAAAGGGCCAAGATCGCGCTCACCGACCAGCCTTCGGCGAACGTGCAAGTATCGCTGCCCGGCGCGCGCTTCGCGGCCGAGATTACGCGCGCCGGCCTCGAGGAGACGATTGGCGGCGACATCGAACGGGTCACAGCGACAGTCCGGCAGACGATCGCCGATGCCGGCGTTGACGCTGCCGCCATCACCGCCGTGTTCCTCACCGGCGGTTCGACCGCTATCCCGCTGGCGAAGCGGGAAATCCTCTCGCTGGTGCCGCAGGCCTCGGTTATCGAAGGCGATATGTTCGGCTCCGTCGGCCTTGGCCTGGCGCTCGATGCGCGGCGAAAGTTCGCCTGAGAGCCAGGTTTCGCCGCAAGTGCATCCGGTAGCGGCGGGCATGGCCAGGAGATTAGCCGAAGCGCCCGTCTCTTCGTCATCCACGGGCGGAGCAAGGAGCGAAGCGACGCGGCGCAGACCCGAGGATCCATTCCGTGACTTCGACGCGTTGCTACGGTGCAGAATTCTGCTCCGCTGTGTTCTACGATCAAGGTAACGGCATGGATCCTCGGGTCTGCGCTCCGCTTCGCGTCGCTACGCCCAAGGATGACGAAGTTCGAGGCATCGGCCAATCGCGGGCGTTTGCGATAATCAGCATTCTCAGAACGCAGTCCAGATGCAGTCCTGACGCCCTTCAGCCGACCCTGCCACCCAAATGCGCCTTCAGCGCCATCTGGGCGAGGCTCGCTTGCCGGTCGCGGTGGGTGATCATGGCGAAGTCGCGCTTCGGCAAATCGACCGGCACTGCCCTGAGGCTACCCTCGGCCAGCGAGCGCGCGACAACGAGCTCCGAGATGATTGTAGCCCCGGCGCCGGCTTCCACGGCCTGACGCACGGCCTCGTTGCTGGGCAGAACAAGGAATATCTGCAATTCCGCCGGCGGGACACCTTCGCCATGCGCGAAATCCTCCAGCGCCTCGCGCGTGCCCGACCCGCCCTCCCTGATGATCCAGCGCAATGCCCTGATGTCGAGCTTTCCCGCCCTCGTTATCGGAATTTCAGGATATGAGTTCGCCACCACCAGCATCATGCGATCCTCGTTCACCGTGACGCGACGCAGGACATCGGATTCCGTGCGGCCCTCGACCAGCCCGAAATCGGCGCGGCCGTCCAGCACATTGGTCTCGACCTGCCTGGTGTTGCCGATCGTGACGCTCAGCTTCACCGCCGGGTAGGCCTCGTGGAACGACGCCAGGCGGCGCGGCAGCCAGTAGCTGGCGATGGTCTGGCTGGCGGCGATCGACAGGCTGCCGGTGACGGTCTGCGAGACATCCTCCAGCATGCCACGCGCAGCCGCGGCGCGGTCCAGGACCGCTTTCGCCTCCGGCAGGAAACGATGACCGGTCTGCGCAAGCTCGATGTTGCGGCCGACGCGGTTGAACAACCGCACGCCATGCTGGTTTTCAAGCGCGCGGATGGCAGCCGAGGCGGCGGATTGCGAAATGCCGAGACGCTCGGCGGCCTTGGTCATATGGCCAAGTTCGGCGACCGCCACGAAGATGCGCAATTGATCGAGAGTCATGGGATAACTAAGAAGCAAAATCGATCGGAATTACAAGAGCTGCTTGTTAGACGCATCAATTGCTTTGTTCTAAGTTTTTGCCGGAAGTTGGAAAAAATTGGCCGTTCCACGGCCAGGCAGGAAATGATCGGGCGCTTCAAATCCGTTTTCGCGCACTGGACCCGTCGCCTGCGGCGGCAACTGGCTGGTGAGCGTTATCACCCGGAACTGCACTATATGCGCGGACCGGGACCGAAGACGAAGGCCAAGACGGCGTGCGGCCAGAGCGCTCGCGGCTCATGATGCGCGACACGCGCGGCGCCAATTCCGCTCCTCGCAACGGCCGCTGGCCGACAGCCGAGCGCCGGCCGAAGGCGACGGCGTCGATACCTCGCCCGTTGTCTCCGACCGTATCGCCAAGACCACCTGCTACATGTGCGCCTGCCGCTGCGGCATCGATGTCCACATCAAGGACGGCAAGATCCGCTACATCAACGGCAACAAAGACCATCCGGTGAACCGGGGCGTGATCTGCGGCAAGGGCAGTTCCGGCATAATGCAGCACTACAGCCCGGCAAGGCTGCGCAAGCCATTGTTGCGCTCGGGCCCGCGCGGCTCGGGCGAATTCCGCGAGATCGAGTGGGAGGAAGCCTTCTCGATAGCCACCGAGCGGCTGTCGGCGATCCGGCACAGCGACCCGAAGAAACTCGCCTTCTTCACTGGGCGCGACCAGTCGCAATCGCTGACCGGCTGGTGGGCTTCGCAATTCGGCACGCCCAATTTCGCGGCGCATGGCGGCTTCTGCTCGGTCAACATGGCGGCCGGCGGGCTCTACACGATCGGTGGTTCGTTCTGGGAGTTCGGCGAGCCCGACTGGGACAATACGAAATACTTCATGCTGTTCGGCGTTGCCGAGGACCATGATTCCAATCCGATCAAGATCGGCCTCGGCAAGCTCAAGGCGCGCGGCGCCAAGGTGGTGTCGATCAATCCCTGCCGGACAGGCTACAATGCCATCGCCGACGACTGGATCGGCATTCGCCCGGGGACGGACGGGCTGTTCGTGCTGGCGCTTGTCCACGAACTGCTCAAGGCCGGGCGCGTCGATCTTGACTATCTGCTGCGCTACACCAACGCGCCGGTGCTGGTCGTGCAGGAGCCGGGCGCGTCCGATGACGGGCTGTTCGTGCGCGACGCCGACGGCAATCCGCTTGCACGGGACAGGGTGGCGAAGCAATCGGTCAAGGCGGCCGATCCGGAGGCGAAGCCGGCGCTGACCGGCAACTATACGGTCAACGGACGGCGCTGCGTGCCGGTCTTCCAGCTGATGGCCGAACGCTATCTCGACGAGAGCTACTCGCCGGACGCGGTCGCCGAGCGCTGCGGCGTCGATGCCCAAACGATCCGCCGCATCGCGGCGGAACTGGCGCATGTCGCCTTCGAGCAGACGATCGAACTGCCTGTCGCCTGGACCGACTGGGCCGGCCGCCGGCACGAGACGATCAAGGGCCGGCCGGTCTCGATGCACGCCATGCGCGGCATCTCGGCCCATTCCAATGGTTTCCACACCTGCCGCGCCATCCATCTCCTGCAGGTGCTGCTCGGCACCGTGGATGTCCCCGGCGGCTTTCGCTTCAAACCGCCCTACCCGCGCCAGTCGCCGCCCGGGCCGAAGCCCGCCGGCAAGACTATTCAGCCGATGACGCCGCTGGACGGCATGCCGCTCGGTTTCGTGTGCGGGCCGGACGATCTGCTCGTCGATGACACTGGACGACCTACCCGCATCGACAAGGCCTATTCCTGGGACGCGCCCTTGGCCGCGCACGGGCTGATGCACACGGTCATCCGTAATGCCTGGGCCGGCGATCCGTACCCGATCGACACGCTGATGATGTACATGTCGAACATGGCGTGGAACTCCTCGATGAACACCGTCGAGACCATTGCCATGCTCACCGACCGGGACGAGGCCGACAACTACAAGATCCCCTTCATCATCTATTCCGACGCTTATTATTCCGAGACGGTGCCGTTTGCCGACCTGGTGCTGCCCGACACGACCTATCTGGAACGGCATGACTGCATCAGCCTGCTCGACCGGCCGATCAGCCATGCCGACGGACCGGGCGACGCCATCCGCCATCCGGTCGTCCAGCCGGACCGTGATGTGCGGCCGTTCCAGTCGGTGCTGATCGAACTTGGCGCGCGGCTTGGCCTGCCGGGCTTCGTGAGCGAGGACGGCTCCGCGAGATATCGCGATTATGCCGACTATATCGTCAACCACGAGCGCACGCCCGGCATCGGGCCGCTCGCCGGCTGGCGCGGCAAGGATGGCGGCGCGAGCGGCAAGGGCGGCGTCAATCCGGACCAGTTGCAGCGCTACATCGACAATGGCGGCTTCTGGCATCACGATTTTTCCGCCGACCAGCGCTATTACAAGATGGGCAACCGCTCTTATCTCGACTTCGCGGTCGAGATGGGTTTTGTGCCGACGGCCGAGCCGATCATCTTCCAGCTTTACGCGGAGCCGATGCAGCGCTTTCGCCTAGCCGCGCGCGGCCACGGCAAGGTGCAGCCGCCGGAGGCCGAGCGCGGCCGTATCGAAGCCTATATGGACCCGCTGCCTTTCTGGTATGCGCCCTTCGAGGAAGATGCCGTCGACCTTGGACAATACCCACTGCACGCGCTGACGCAGCGGCCAATGCACATGTACCATTCCTGGGGGTCGCAAAATGCGTGGCTGCGGCAGATCACCAGCCAGAACCGGTTGTTCGTGCATCACGAGACCGCCGCCAAGCTTGGCCTTGTCGACGACGACTGGGTGTGGATCGAGAGCATCAACGGCCGCGTGAAGGGGCAGATCAAGCTGATTGACGGCGTCAATGTCGATACGGTCTGGACCTGGAATGCGATCGGCAAGCGACGCGGCAGCTGGGGGCTGAAGGACGACGCGGCAGAGAGCAACCGCGGCTTCCTGCTCAACCACATCATCGGCGACCAGACATCCGCGAATGCCGACGGCCGGCGCTACTCCAATTCCGACCCCGTCACCGGCCAGGCGGCGTGGTTCGACCTCAGGGTGCGCATAGTCAAATGCGCGGCCGAGGAGGCCGGCTTCACCGAACCGCAATTCGAGCGCTTCCGACAGCCGCCGCATTTCGCAGCTGCGCCCGACGTGCTCCGTTTCGGCGCCGAGTTTCGTGCCAAGAGGGAAGCCGCCGAATGACCTGTCTTCCCGCCCATACCGACAAGAAGCTCGGCCTCGTCATCGACCTCGACACCTGCGTCGGCTGCCAAGCCTGCGTTACCGCCTGCAAGGAATGGAACACCGGCGGTCACATGGCGCCGCTCACCGATATCGATCCCTATGGCGGACATGTCGACGGCGTCTGGTTCAACCGCGTACATAGTTACGAGCACACGACCGAGGCCGGCGGCCGCACCGTCAACTTCCCGCGCTCCTGCCTGCATTGCGAGACGCCGGCCTGCGTCACCGTCTGCCCGACCGGCGCCTCCTACAAGCGCGCCTCGGACGGCATCGTGCTGATCGACGAGAGCAAGTGCATCGGTTGCAAATTGTGCAGCTGGGCCTGTCCCTATGGCGCACGCGAGTTCGACACCGATGTCGGCGTGATGAAGAAATGCACGCTCTGCGTCGACCGCATCTATAACGACAATCTGGCGCAAGACGATCGCGTGCCGGCCTGCGTCGCCGCCTGCCCGACCAGCGCCCGGCATTTCGGCGATCTCGGCGATCCAGCCTCGGCGATCTCACAGCTTGTCGAGGAACGCGGCGGCGTCGCCCTGATGCCGGAGCTTGGCTACAAGCCGACTAACAGATATCTGCCGCCACGCGCCCGCAGCGAGCGGGCGGCCAAGATAGACGCGCCGGCATTGGAGTCCATCAAGGCGGAAGGCGGCTTTCTCGGCTGGATCGACCGCATGCTCTCGAACTAGCGCTCATGCATCCTGCCTTTTCCGTCGTTTTCTTCACCACCGCTACCGGCGCCGGTTACGGCCTGCTGGCGCTGCTTGGCGCGCTGGGCGGACCGGGCTTCATTCCGGTTGATTTCTGGCTGGGCTTTATCGGTATGGGATTGGCACTCGGCCTGATCGCGGCCGGATTGCTGTCGTCGACCGGCCATCTCGGCCGGCCGGAGCGGGCCTGGCGCGCCTTCTCGCAATGGCGCAGCTCGTGGCTGTCGCGCGAAGGCGTGGCGTCGGTTGCGACCTTCATTCCAGCTTGTATGTTCGGCATCGGCTGGGTGTTTTTCGGCCGCAGCGGCGGATGGGTGGCAGTCGCCGGGCTGCTGGCGGCGGTGGGCGCGGTGGTGACCGTCTGTACGACCGGCATGATCTACGCCTCGCTGAAGCCGATCGCGCAATGGCACAGCCGCTATACTTTGCCGGCTTATCTGATCTTTGCGGCGATGACGGGGGCGTTCTCGCCAATGCCCTGCTCCAGGGTTTCAACGTCGGCTCGAGCGCGGTGCTGACCTGTGCGCTGCTTGCCACGCTTGTCGGTTGGGGCTGGAAGCTCGCGACATGGCGGCACAATGACCGGCTCGACATCCCGACGACCGCCAACACGGCGACGGGCCTGGCCGGTGGCACGGTGCGGTCGATCGAATGGCCGCACACGGAAGAAAATTATCTGCTCAAGGAGATGGGTTTTCGCGTTGCGCGCAAGCACGGCGCGAAGTTGCGGTTGGTCACACAGGCTCTCGCATTCGCGGCGCCCGCTCTGCTGCTCGCTGCCGCCTTTTTAGCGCCGTGGCCTTTCGCGGCATTGGCATCGGTACTTGCTGCACCACTGCAGCTCGCTGGCATGCTCGTTGAACGCTGGCTGTTCTTCGCCGAGGCGAAGCACACGGTCACGCTCTATTACGGGCGATAGGTGGCCGTATTTAATTTTTACCTAGCTTCTGGACGAAAGTGAAATTCAATATTACAGTAATGGTGGACTCGACGTTGAAGCTCGTTCCAGCTCTCTATTCCTAGATCAATCGATGAAACTCGCGACTGTTCGCTTTCCGACTTGTCTTGCACGCGGATTTTTCTTTGCACTTGTGTCTATCCTTGCGCCCCACGATTTGATGGCAGGAGCGCTGGAAGCCGACGCCGCCTTCAAAGCGAAGAACTATACGGAAGCGTACAGAGAATGGACGGCGCTCGCCCAAACGGGTGATGCCATCGCCCAATTTAACGTTGGATTTCTGTATTCCAGGGGGCTTGGCGTTCCACTGGATTATTCCGAAGCTGCCGAATGGTGGAGCAAGGCGGTGGATCAGGACCTAGCACTAGCCGAGTTGAACCTTGGACTTTTGTATTCCTGGGGTAAGGGCGTTCCGCTGGATGATGCCGGAGCGGCGAAGCTCTGGCGCCGGGCGGCGACCCAGGGCTTATCCGAAGCTCAGCAATATCTTGGATATGTGTATCTCGTCGGAAAAGGAGTTCCCAAAAGTGGTGCCGACGCGATCTTTTGGTCAACAAAGGCAGCGGAGCAAGGTAATGTTGACGCGCAGATTAACTTGGCTTCCGCTTACCTGACCGGTGAAGCTAAAGATAAAAACCCTAAGCTAGCCTTTTATTGGTGCGAAAAAGCTGCTCAGCTCAACAACGGCAAAGCCCAATTCAACGTAGGAGTGATGTATCTCAAGGGCGTTGGGATTGAGCGGAATACAGACCTTGGGGTCCAATGGCTAAAACGCTCGGCAGCGCAGGGATATAGTGGCGCACAAAGAGCGCTTGACCGCATCCAAGTTGCGCCGAATAAGACCTGAGCCCCACCTCTGACGTTGAACGACTTTAACCAGGCTTGAGCATCGAGCTGGAAATGGCGAAGATGCGCTCGGCGCCGAGCATATAGGCCATTAGCGTTTCCAACCGGAACAGGCCGGAATAGGCGTGATCGAGCACATTGAGCGAGCCGGTATAGGCGCCGAAGGCCGGCATGATCATGCGGCCGCCGTCGCCGGCAAAGCAGCGCCGCCGCACCGAACGTCCGCGCTGGACGATGCGCGCGCAGGGATGGAGATGCCCAGAAATCTCGCCTTCGACCCGAGCTTTGGAAGGCTCATGGCGGAAGAGCAGCGAGCCTACGGCGAGTTCCCTCACCGTGTCGCCCGGCAGGTCGGCAGGCGCCTCCGGATCGTGGTTGCCCGCTACCCAGAACCAGTCGCGCCCGGCCATCATCGCTTCCAGCCGTTCGCGGAAGCTCTGGTGCATGCGCTCGGCACCGCCGCCGTCATGGAAGGAATCGCCCAGGCTGACGACGATGCGCGGCTGGTAGTCGGCGATGACCGACTGCAGCCGCAGCAAGGTCGCGCCGGTGTCATAGGGCGGGATCAGCGCGCCGCGCTTGGCGAAAGACGAGCCTTTTTCGAGATGCAGATCGGAAACCGCGAGAAGACGCAGATCGGGAAAATAAAGCACCCCTCGCCGGTCGCAGACCGCGCGCTCACCGGCGATGCCGACAAGGTCGGCCTCGGCGATCAGGGTTGCACGCGACAGCGAAAAATTCATCCCCTCTGCACTCTCAGCTCGTTTAACTTCGGCCCATCGCCTCTTCGACCAGGTCGGCGGCTTCCATCAAAAGTGTGTCGTTGGCGCCGCCATTGACCGATTCCTTGCCGATCTCCAGCATCACCGGCACCGCCAGCGGCGAGATCTGGTCGAGATGCTTATGCATGATCTGACCGCGCACACGCGAGAGCATCTCCCCAAGTCTGCTGACATCGAGCAATCCAGCCGAGGCATCGGTACGGGTCGCCTGCAGCAGGATATGGTCCGGCTCGTGGCTGCGCAGGACGTCGTAGATCAGATCAGCCGAAACCGTCACCTGGCGCCCGCTTTTCTCCTGTCCGGGATAACGCTTCTCGATCAGCCCGGCGATGACGGCGCAGGTGCGGAACGTGCGCTTCAGCATCCAGCTCTCGTTCAGCCAGTCCTCAAGATCGTCGCCCAACATGTCTTCGTCGAAGAGAGCGGCCAGTGACGGCTTCTTGGCCTTGAACAGCGCCGCCATATCGTCCAGCGCCCAGACGGCGAGCGAATAGTCGGTGGCGACGAAGCCGAGCGGCCTGGCTTGTGCCCGCTCCAGCCGGCGCGTCAAAAGCATGCCCAGCGTCTGATGCGCCAGCCGCCCCTCGAAGGGATAGGCGACCATGTAGTGGCGATTGCCGCGCGGAAAGGTCTCGACCAGAAGGTCGCCGCGTTTCGGCAGCACCGACTTCTCTTCCTGGATCCGAAGCCAGTCGGCGACCTGTTCAGGCAGCAGCTTCCAGCGGTCGCTGTCGGCCAGCATGCCGCGCACCTGCTCGGCGAGATAGGTCGAGAGCGGAAACTTACCGCCGGCGTAGGATGGCACGATGATGTTGGCGCCGGCGCCGTTGGAGACGACGCATTCGTTTTCGCGAATGCCTTCGAAGCGCAGCACCTTGCCTGCAAACAGGAAATTGTCGCCGGGGCGCAACGTCTCGGCGAAATACTCCTCGATCTTGCCGAGTACCGGTCCGCCGCGACCGGCCATGCCCCGGCCCTGGCGCACATAGCGGACGTTGAGCTCCGGCATTTCGACGATGGTGCCGACATTCAGGCGGTATTGTTGCGCGACGCTCGGATGCGAGACGCGCCACAGCCCATCCTTGTTCCGGCGGATACGGGCATAGCGCTCGTAATTCTTCAGCGCGTAGCCGCCGGTGGCGACGAAATCGATGACGCGGTCAAAGGTGGCACGCTCCAGCGCGGCATAGGGGGCGGCGCTGCGCACTTCCTCGAACAGAAGATCGGCGTCGAACGGGCCGCCGCAAGCGACACCCAGCACATGCTGCGACAGCACATCCAGCGCGCCCTTGATCAACGGCGGCGTGTCCTGCGCGCCAAGATAGTTGGCGTCGAGCGCGGCGCGGCATTCCAGCACCTCGAAGCGGTTCGCCGGGATGAGGATCGCTTTCGACGGTTCATCCATGCGGTGGTTGGCACGGCCGATGCGCTGCGCCAACCGGCTGGCGCCCTTCGGTGCGCCGACATGGACGACGAGGTCGACGTCGCCCCAGTCGATGCCGAGATCGAGCGTCGATGTGGCGACGATGGCGCGCAACGCATTGTCGGCCATCGCCTTCTCGACGCGGCGGCGCTGCCCGACATCGAGCGAGCCATGATGGAGCGCGATGGGCAGCGAATCCTCATTGGCCCGCCACAACTCCTGGAACAGAAGCTCGGCCTGGCTGCGGGTGTTGACGAACAGAAGCGTGGTGCGGTGCTCTTTGATCGCTTCGTAGATTTCGGGAATGGCATAGCGGGCCGAGTGGCCGGACCATGGCACGCGCTCACGCGAGTCGAGGATGGAGATGTGGGGCCTGGCCCCGCCGGCAACCGTGATCAGCCCGGCCATTTCGCCCGCTGGGTTCTGTGCAACCAGCCAGCGGCGCAATTCGTCGGGCTCGGCCACGGTGGCTGATAGACCTATGGTCTGCAGCCCGGGAACGAAGGCCCGCAACCGCGCCAGTCCGAGCGCGAGCAAGTGCCCGCGCTTCGACGTCACCAGCGAATGCAGCTCGTCGAGCACGACGTAGCGCAGATCCTCGAAGAAGCGCCTGGCGTCATTCGAGGCGATCAGCAGCGCAAGCTGCTCGGGCGTGGTGAGCAGGATATCCGGCGGCACCAATTTCTGCCGCTGGCGCTTGTGCGAAGGGGTGTCGCCGGTGCGCGTCTCGATCGTCACCGGCAGCCCGATTTCCTCGACCGGCTTGCCGAGATTGCGCTCGATGTCGACGGCCAGCGCTTTCAGTGGCGAGATATAGAGCGTGTGGATGCCACGATGCGCCGCGCCGGGCTTTCGTTTGGGCCGGTTGGCGAGCTCGGTGAGCGAAGGCAGGAAGCCGGCCAGTGTCTTACCCGCGCCGGTCGGCGCGATCAGCAGCACCGATTGTCCAGCTTGAGCTTTCACCAGCAGTTCAAGCTGATGGGCGCGCGGCGACCAGCTTTTTCGCCGAACCATCTGACGAATGGTTCGGGCAGGAGAACGGCGGCATTCTGTTTTGCAAGGCGCGGCTGCTCGGTCACGCGCAACAGGTAGCGCGACGTGGGCCGATCGCCAAGAAAAATTGGAACAAAAAGGGATCATTCTTCCCTTCTCCCCTTGTGGGAGAAGGTGGATCGGCGCGACAGCGCCGAGATGGATGAGGGGTGTTCCAGCTTGGCGCCGCTTACCCCTCACCCGGATTGCCAACCGATTTGCGAAGAGCAAATCGGGGCAATCCGACCTCTCCCACAGGGGAGAGGTAAGGGGCTACGGCCTTCTGAACCTTGTCGGGCCGCCGTAGAGATAGCCGATGCGATCGACCGCTTCTTTCAGCCCTTCGCGCGAGACCAGCATGGTGTGGCCATTGGCATGGATCATGTTTTCAGCGTCCGTCATGATCGCGACATGGCCTTTCCAGAAGACAAGGTCGCCGCGCCGGAGGCCGGAATAGTCGGGCCCCGGCTCGAGCACCGTGCCGATCGACGCCGCCTGCATGTCGGAATCGCGCAGCACATCCTTGCCAGTCATGCGCATCGCCAGTTGCACCAGACCGGAACAGTCGATGCCGAAGCCGGAGGCGCCGCCCCACAGATAAGGTGTGCCGAGGAAGCCTTCGGCGACCGCGACATAGTCTTGCGCGACGTCCGCAACCGGCCGCAAATGCGCCGCGATGAGCGCCTGGCCGGACGGCAGCAGCGCATAATGCGTGCCGCGCGTTTCGGCGGAACCGGTCACCGCCACGGTCGAGCCCATCGACAATTGGCCGCTGATAGGAAAGCGCAGGTCCGGCCCCGGATAGAGGAAGGTCCGCGGCACGGACACAATATGGGTCGGCACATCTTCGCGCGGCCCAACAAGATTGTCGGCGACGTAACCGACATAGCCGTCGCGCTCAGCCTGCACCCAGGTCCAACCTTCGGTGTCCTCGAAAACCAGCACGTCGTCGCCGAACAGAATTTGCGTGTTGACGCCGGCATCGGGACGCGGCGCCTTGCGCAGATCGGCAACCGAGGCCGTGATCCTCATCGGGCGGCCGGTGACGAAGCGATCGGCGGCGACCTCGCCTTTCAGCCTGGCGTCGGCAAGGTCGGAACGAAAGACGTGAAGGCGGGCATCCCTGGCGGTCAAATCGAGAATCCAGTTATTGGCAGTTGGTCAGATGGGCAGCTCATGTGCCCTGGCAACGATACCATCGCCGAAGCGCTCGACAAAGAGCGCGCCTTCGACCGTGCGCCGGATCAGCACGTTGCGCTTGTCGAGCTCGTCGCGATGGCGGGAGACCAGCTTCAGCGCGCCCATCGTATCGAGCGCGCGGGTGATGACCGGTTTGGTGACGTTGAGCCTGCCGGCCAGCCCGCGCACCGTATGCGGCGGCGCGTCGAGATAGATGGTGAGCAGGATCGCAGTCTGGCGCATGGTCAGATCGGGCGCGCCATCGCGCACCTGCGACAGCATCACTTGCTGCCACAGTCGCAAGGCCTGGCTCGGGCGCATCGAGATCGACATGCGGATAAGCATGCCGGCAAATTGTTTCGGTTCCGTTTCAGTGTTGGAGTTTCGCCGGCGATTTCCCGATCTTATGCAAAGCGCCTGGCGATGACGCGCTCCAGCGCGCGGATGCCCTGCGCCTCGCCACCGGTCAGGCCGTAAGGACGATCGGCAGGGTTCCAGGCGAAAATATCGAAATGCGCCCAGCCCGGCGTCCTCTCGACGAAGCGTTTGAGGAACAGCGCCGCGGTGATCGATCCGGCAAAGCCGTCCGTGGTGACATTGTTGATATCGGCGATCTTGGAGGAAAGCTTGGTGTCGTAGGGACGCCACAAGGGCATGCGCCACAACGGGTCCTCGACCGCGACCGATGCGGCCGTCAGCTCGGAGGCCAGCGTCTCGTCGCCGGTGTAGAAAGGCGGCAGGTCGGGCCCGAGCGCGACGCGGGCGGCGCCGGTCAGCGTCGCCATGTCGATCAACAGCGCCGGCTGCTCCTCGTCGGCCAGCGCCAGCGCATCGGCAAGGACCAGTCGGCCTTCGGCATCCGTGTTGCCGATCTCGACCGTAATGCCCTTGCGGCTGCGCAACACATCGCCCGGACGAAAGGCATTGCCGGCAATGGAATTCTCGACCGCCGGGATCAGCACCCGCAACCGGACATTCGATTTCGCCGCCATGATCATGGAGGCCAGGCCCAGCACATTGGCGGCGCCGCCCATATCCTTCTTCATCAACAGCATGCCCGCCGACGGCTTGATGTCGAGACCGCCGGTGTCGAAGCAGACGCCCTTGCCGACCAGCGTCACCCTAGGCGCGTCGGCCTTTCCCCAGGTGATGTCGATCAGCCGCGGCGCGCCCATGGAGGCGCGGCCGACGGCGTGGATCATCGGGAAATTCCGCGCCAGGAGATCGTCGCCACGAACCACGGAGATGTCGGCGCCGTGCGCGGCGGCCAGCTTGCGCGCCGCTTCCTCCAGCTCGCCCGGTCCCATGTCGTTGGTCGGTGTGTTGACGAGATCGCGCGCCAGGAAAACGCCGTCGGCGATGCGCCCAAGATGCGCGCCGCCGGCGCCCGCCGGCAGCGCGAAGCGCAAAGCCTTGGCAGGTTTCTTGCCGTAGCGGGTGAAGACATAGCCGCCAAGGACAAGCGCAAGTGCCGCAAGGTCGGGCTGCCGCGGCTCGGATGCGAAATGCCAGTCGCCTTCCGGCAGGGCTCGCGCCAGGGCGCCTATGCCAAGCGCGCCTTCGCCGTCGCCGATGCCAAACAACGCGCCGCCGACAGCGCCGTTGTCGGCGGGTAGGACCAAGGTGCGGCCGGCCTCGCCGGAAAAACCGTTGGCCGCCGCCCACGCCATTGCGGCCGGCGAGAGGGCGAGATCCCTGAGACCGTCCTTTCCCACCAGGTAAACGGGCAAGGCTGCTTGCGGCTTCTGCTCGACGAGTTCGACAGGCATTCGGTAGGTCTCCAGCTGAGCAGTTCGAGTCGGCGCTTCTTAACGGTCCGTTAGGGTTAACAGAATATTTCTGCGGGAGGGAAGACGGCCAGCCAATGGCCGCACAGGAATGGAGACAGGGTTTCCCATGCCCATCAAAGCGTTGACCTTTACGAGCAAACGTCTGATCACCACGGCATTCGTCGCAGCGCTGGCAGCCAGCGTGGCGGGTTGCGGCAGCACCAGCAAGTTCGTTACAGGCTCCATTTCCCGCTCCGACAGCAGGCCGCTGGAAACAATGTCGGCCGATGAACTGCATACCGCCACATCCAGGCTCGGCCAATCCTACGCCAACCGCCCGAATGACAAGCGGTTAGCCATGAATTTCGCGGCAGCGCTGCAGATGGACGGTGACGCCGACCAGTCGCTGGCCGTCATGCGCAAGCTCGCGATCGCCTATCCGAAGGATCGCGACGTGCTTGCCGCTTATGGCAAGGCGCTCGCCGCCAACGGGCAGTTCGAGCCGGCGCTCGACGCCGTGCGCCGCGCGCAGACACCCGAATATCCGGACTGGAAGCTGGTGTCGGCGGAAGCCGCCATTCTCGACCAGATGGGCCAGAAGGACGAGGCGCGGCAGAACTATCGCAAAGCGCTGGAACTCAAGCCGAACGAGCCTTCGGTGCTGTCCAATCTCGGCATGTCCTATGTGCTCGAGGGCGATCTGCGCACCGCCGAGACCTATATGCGCTCGGCCGCGCAGCAACCGGGCGCCGACAGCCGAGTGCGGCAGAACCTCGCGCTGGTGGTAGGCCTGCAAGGCCGCTTCGACGAGGCCGAGAAGATCGCCTCGCAGGAACTGTCGCCCGAGCAGGCGCAGGCCAATGTCGCCTATCTGCGCCAGATGCTTGCCCAGCAGAATGCCTGGAGCCAGCTCAAGGATCAGGACAAGGGCAAGGCGAAGACCGCGACCAACTGATCAAAGGAGAACGGTATGCCGTTCTCCCGAAGCGTTTCATCTCTTACAAAAAAGCCGCGCGGCATTCACCACGCGGCTTTTTTGGTTGTGCGAACCGTTCGCCTATTGGCTCGGCGCACTGTGTTGATCGCCGAAGATGCCGCGCTGGCTGACCTGGATGCCGGCCGGCCCCAGGATGATGGCGAACAGAACCGGCAGGAAGAACAGGATCATCGGCACGGTGAGCTTCGGCGGCAGCGCAGCCGCCTTCTTCTCGGCCGCGTTCATGCGCATGTCGCGGCTTTCCGAAGCGAGCACGCGCAGCGCATGCGCCACTGGCGTGCCGTAGCGTTCGGCCTGGACCAGCGCCTGGGACACCGACTTGACCGATTCCAGGCCGGTGCGGCTTGCCAGGTTCTCATAAGCGACCTTGCGGTCCTGCAGATAGGAGAGCTCGGCATTGGTGAGCACGAACTCTTCAGCCAGCGCCACCGACTGCGCGCCGATCTCGTCGGCGACCCTGCGCAGCGCTGCTTCCACCGACATGCCGGATTCGACGCAGATCAGCATCAGGTCGAGCGCGTCCGGCCACGCCATCTGGATCGACTGCTTGCGCTTGGTCGCGCGGTTGTTGACGTAAAGGATCGGTGCGTAGAAGCCGCCATAGGCGACGACGACACAGACGAACAATTTGACGAAGGCCGGCTGCAGCGGCAGGCCGCCGAGCAGGAACAGATAGATGGCCGCCAGCGCAAAGCCGACGAATGGCAGGACCAGGCGGAAGAACAGGAACCGCGTCAGCGGGTTCTGGCCGCGAAAGCCGGCCACCTTGAGCTTCTGGAGCGTATTTTCGTCGGCAAGCGCGCGCCTGAGATCCAGCCGGTCGACGATGTTGCGCATGCCGATCGATTGTTCCTCGCGCAGGCCCTTGCGGCGGCGATCGGCTTCGCTCGCCAGCCGCTGACGCTGCTTGGCGCGCAGTTCGTCGCGCTCGAGCGCCACGGTTTTCATGCGTGACTTGAGCGAATTGCCGCCGAGCGCCGGCATCAGGGTGAAGACGGTCGCAAACACGGCGATGCCGACCAGAAGCGCGATCAGGAAGGAAGGGTCGGTGAGGGTTTTGATGACCTGTTCTGTCATTGATCCGCGCCCTACACTTCGAAGTTCATCATCTTGCGCATCACCAGGATGCCGATCGCCATCCAGACACCCGAGCAACCGAGGATCAGATTGCCGACGCTGGTGGTGAACAGCGGCATGATGTAGTTCGGGCTCGACAGATAGACGAGAAAGGCGACGACGAAAGGCAAGGCGCCGATGATGACGGCGGATGCCTTGGCTTCCATCGACAGCGCCTGGACCTTGGCCTTCATCTTCTTGCGGTCGCGCAGGACGCGCGACAGGTTGCCCAGCGCCTCGGACAGGTTGCCGCCGGCTTGCGACTGGATCTGGATGACGATGCCGAAGAAGCCTGCCTCGGTGCAAGGCATGGTCTCGGACATGCGCATGGCGGCGTCGGGCACGGACAGGCCGAGCTGCTGGGAATCGACGATACGGCGGAACTCGGCACGGACCGGTTCGGGCGATTCACTGGCGATCAGGCGGATCGCATCGTTCAGCGGCAGGCCGGACTTGACCGCGCGCACGATAATGTCGAGCGCGTTCGGGAACTCTTCCAGGAAGGCCTTGACGCGGCGCGTGCGGCGAAACGAGACGAACCAGCGCGGTAGGCCGAGGCCGCCCACCAAAAGAGCGCCCGGCAGAGCCAGCATGGGCGCACCGACGAAATAGAGCAGCGCCGTCAGCACGATGCCGCAAGCCGCCGAGTAGATGTAGAACCGCTCGAGCGTAACCTGCATGCCGGCCTGACGAATCTGAACCTTCAGCGGCGGCTTTCTGACATTGCGATCAGCGGTCTTCTGCTTCTCGTCGAGCTGCTTGAGCGAATCCTGGAGGTTTTTACGTCGCTTGACCTGTTCGGCGGCACGGTCGCGCGTGGCTTTGACCACGGACCGGTCGGTCTCAGCCGTCTTGATGATCTGGAGACGTTTGCCGGCCTGTTTTTCGTTGCCGATGCGCGCAAACAAAAAAGCGTAAGCCACCGCGCCGGCGCTAAAGCCGGCCAGCACGACGAAAGCCAGGACGGTGGTATCAATTCCGAACATCGACCGCGGTTCCCGAGCGCTCCGTCGTCGCACAGGAAACGACGAACCGCTCTATCTCTTTGAATTCAGACAATCCCAGATGCATCAATCAGCGCGTTTCTCCATGGCCTCGAGCGCGCCGGCAAGACGCGCTTCCTCGCCGTAGTAGCGGGCGCGGTCCCAGAAGTGCGGGCGGCCTATGCCTGTCGACACATGTTCGCCGACCAGCCGGCCGCTCGAATCCTCGCCCTTGATGTTATAGAGGACGATATCCTGGGTGATGATGACGTCACCTTCCATGCCGACCACCTCGGTGATGTGGGTGATGCGGCGCGAACCGTCACGCAGGCGAGCCGCCTGGATGATCACGTCGATCGAGCCGACGACGATCTCGCGCACCGTTTTCTGCGGCAGCGAGTAACCGCCCATGGCGATCATCGATTCGATACGGTTCAGGCACTCGCGCGGGCTGTTGGAGTGGATGGTGCCCATCGAGCCGTCATGGCCGGTGTTCATGGCCTGAAGCAGGTCGAACACTTCAGGTCCGCGCACTTCGCCGACGATGATGCGCTCCGGCCGCATGCGCAGGCAGTTCTTAACCAGATCGCGCATGGTCACCTCGCCCTCGCCCTCGAGATTGGGCGGCCGGGTTTCGAGGCGAACCACATGCGGCTGCTGCAGCTGCAGTTCGGCCGAGTCCTCGCAGGTGATGATACGCTCGTCGCGATCGATGTAATTGGTCAGGCAGTTGAGCAGCGTCGTCTTGCCGGAACCGGTGCCGCCGGAAATGACGATGTTGCAGCGGACGCGGCCGATGATCTTGAGGATCTCGGCGCCTTGCGACGAGATGGCGCCGAACTTGACCAGCTGGTCGAGCGTCAGCTTGTCCTTCTTGAACTTGCGGATGGTGAGCGCGGTGCCGTCGATCGAAAGCGGTGGCGCGATCACGTTGACGCGCGAGCCGTCGGGAAGGCGCGCGTCGCAGATCGGGCTCGATTCATCGACGCGGCGGCCGACCTGGCTGACGATGCGCTGGCAGATGTTGAGCAGCTGCTGATTGTCGCGGAAACGAATGCCAGTCTGTTCGACCTTGCCGTTGACTTCGATATAGACGTTCTTGGACCCGTTGACCATGATGTCGGCGATGTCGTCGCGGGCCAGCAGCGGCTCCAGCGGTCCATAACCCAGAACGTCGTTGCAGATGTCTTCGAGTAGTTCCTCCTGTTCGGCGATCGACATCGCGAAGTTCTTGATCGCGATGATGTCGTTGACGATGTCGCGGATTTCCTCGCGTGCGCTCTCGGGATCAAGCTTGGCGAGCTGCGACAGGTCGATCGTATCGATGAGCGCCGAAAACACCTGGCTCTTGGTGTCGTAATAGGTTTCGCTGCGTTCGCGCTGAACCTTTCTTGGCGGTTCGGGCGCCATCGGCGGCGCTTCGACCGGACGGCGGGCAGGCGGCGCGGCAGGAGCGCTTTGCGCCGGCGCTGGCGCCGCCGGGCGCTCCGGCGCCATCGTACTGGCGGCGGCGGGACCGGCGGGAGCAGCTGCTGGCGGACGGAGTTCGGGCGTTGCCCGGCTGCCGTCGTCGATGCCTCTTCTACCAAACATGATCGACTACCCGATGCCGCCTGATGAGCGTCACTTCTTGTTGCGCGAGAGCTTGCCGAGGATCGAGCCCAGGCCGGCCTTCTTCTTTGACTTGATTTCGCTGCGCCCGGTCAACACATGCGCGATCTCGTTGATCGTGGTGACAACCGGGCTCTTGGCATCCATTTCGCTCAGCATGCGGCCATTGTTGGCGGCATTGCCGAACAGAAGCGGCTCAAAGTTGATCACCGCCATGGGCGAGATGCCGAGCGGTTCGGCGAAATCCGCGGCCGCGATCTCGGGCCGTTTGGGCACGCCGGCCTGGTTGATGATCAGCTTCGGCGGCGGATCGTTCGGCCGCAGCCGCTTCAGCATGTCCACCATGTTCTTGGTGTTGCGAAGGTTGGCAAGCTCGGGCGTGGCCGTGATGACGATCTCGTCGGCCTTGATCAGCGTGCTCTTCGACCACCCGCTCCAGATATGGGGGACATCGAGCACAAGCAGCGGCGCGCTGCGCTGCGCCGTCTCGATGATCTGGGAAAAGGCTTCGGGGTCGAAATCATAGACGCGCTCGAGTGTCGAAGGGGCCGCCAGCAGCGACAGGTGCTCAGCGCATTGCGCCAGCAAACGGTCGAGATAGACCTCGTCGACGCGCTCCGGCGAAAACACTGCCTCGGCGATGCCTTGCGCCGGGTCCTGGTCGAAATTGATGTTGGCGGTGCCAAAGGCGAGGTCGAGATCGGCGATGACGACCTCGGACTTGAACAGTGACGACATCGCCCAGGCGACATTGTGAGCGATGGTCGAGGAGCCGACGCCGCCCTTGGCGCCGATAAAGGCAATCGAGCGGCCGATCGGCTCCGATTCCGGATCGACGAAAATCGACGACACGACGCTGACGATGTCGGTCATCGAAACCGGTGCAATGACATATTCGGAAATGCCGGAGCGGATCAGCTCGCGGTAGAGGCCGACATCATTGTAGTGGCCGATGACCACGACCTTGGAAGACGGATCGCAATATTCCGCGAGATGGGCGAGCTGCTCGAGCAGTTGCTTGGGTTCGCTGCGCGATTCCAGCATGATCAGGTTCGGTGTCGGCGCGGACTGATAGAATTCGATCGCGGTCGGGATGCCGCCCATGTGAACCTTGAGATGGGCTTTGGCCATGCGGCGATCCTCGCCGGCGCGCTCGACCGGGTTGGCCACACCTTCGGTCTCGCAGAAGGCCTGGATCGATATGCGCGGCACCGGACGCAGCGCCTGCATGGCGGCGATATCCTGCTGGGATAGGTCGCCGGTGTCCGCAGGCGTGTCGTAGGCAAGATTGCTCATCGTCATGCTCTTTCCGTAACTGCGCGGCTCAGTACGTCACTTCCGAATTGCCGAGGAACTCGTTTGAAATACCTCGCGACCGGTAAAGATCGATCACCGCGCCGCGGTTCTCGGCGTCGATGTCGGTCTGCTTGCGCGGGCCGAGCAGATCATTGGGATTGGCGATCTGGGCGGCAAGATTGTTCTGATAGGAGCAACCGAAATCGGCGTAGTGCTTGTTCTGCGAGGTCTCCAGCATGTCTTCCGGCCAGCGTCCGCATTTGTCGGTCTGGGCGCGTACCGCGACAAAGGCGACGCGCACCGGCGCCGAAGCTTCGGGAACGTCCGACTGATAAGAGGTCATCACGATACGGCCTCGCTTCACTCCGGCCGCGACGGCGACGCGGGCGAAATCACGGCCCGCCACCAATGCCGCCACTTCGTTGGCCGAGCCCCTCGGAATCGCAATGGTCAGCGAGGGAGCGGCACTCTTGTCGTAGCCGTCCAGGAAGCCAAGAAGCGTATCACGTTGCGCACCCGTCATGCCGCGGTCACCAGCGCCGACCGGCAGATCGATCTTCTGGTTCTTCTCGGCGATGACGATCGGATGGGTCGTGCGATAGTCGTCCGGGATCGACCCGACCGTCACACTGTCGCGATTGGCGCAGCCGGCAAGCGAAACCGCAAGGGCGATCGCCAGGGCCGGGATCGCCGAGCGGCGGATCCCTTCGATGCCAGCTGGGCTCCGGAGCGTCACGACCTTGGATGAAGACTTCGACATATCCGCATTCCCGCTCATTTGTAGATGAAGCCGACGACGCCGTGGTAACGACCGGCCGGCTTGTCCGTCTGCATGGTGCCGTAGACGCGATTGACGCGGCCGAGGAACATGCCGGCGCCGTCGCTCGGCGGATTGAAATTGTCGTCCGGCTTGGCAAGATCGTTGCGCGCCACTGGTCGCGACAGATAGGGCGTGATGATGATGACGAGCTCGCTCTCGTTGCGCACGAAGTCCTTGCTGCGGAACAGCGTGCCGAGCACGGGGATCTTGGAAAGACCCGGCAGTCCAGCCACCGCCTGACGCACGTCGTCGCGAACCAGGCCGGCGATCATCATGGAGCCGCCCGAGGGCAATTCGACCGTGGTGTCCGCCAGGCGCTTGCGCAGCGACAAGATATTGGTGCCGGGGCTGGTTCCGCCGGCGGAAAGCGACACCGATCCTTCAGTCGTCGGCTCGGAAACCGCGGTTCTGACCTTCAGGCTGATGCGGCCGGGAGACAGCACCACAGGCTGGAATTCCAACCCGATGCCATACTCGATCTTCTCGATGGTATAGGTCTTCTGACCCGTCTGGTTATCGGTCGATACGTTGCTGGTGACCCCACCAACCATATTATACTCACCACCCACCTTGAATGTGGCCTTCTCGCCGGACACAGCGGTCAAGGTCGGTTCAGCCAAGGTCTTCATGACCCCCGACTGCTCCATGGCGTTGATGTAGGCCGTCAGGGACGAGCTGCCGATGTTCAAGCCCGAATTCGACAGCTGTTTGCCCAGGCCCGTGAAATTGTCGCTGAGCGCGCCATAGCTGATGCCATTGCTGCCGCCGTTGCCAACCATGTTGACGCCGAGCTGCTTCATCACCGAGCGGCTGACTTCGGCAACCGTCACCTTCAGCGTCACCTGATCGTCGCCGATGATCTGCAGAAGGTTGACGATCTTGGAGGTCCGTCGTTGCTGGTCGGGATTGTTGATGTCGACGCCGCCATTGACCGAGCCGCCGGCCGCGGTCTGCGAATATTGGCCGGTGGTCGCTTCACCGCCGGATACGAAGATGGTCGCAAGGTCGACGGCGCGCTTGGCGTCGAGAGGCGTATCCACGGTGCCCGTGAGGACGACGTTGTCGTTCAGAAGCTCGACCTTGATCTGCGAAGACGGGATGAAGCGCCTCAAATAGTCCTCCAGCCCGGCGACATCGCGCTCGACGGCCAGGTCCAGGCTGACAATCTGCTCGCCATTGGGGCCGAAGACGAAGATGTTGGTTTCGCCGACCGACTTGCCGAACAGATAGATGCGGCGCGCCGTCCTGGTGACGGCGTCGGCAACCGCCGGATTGGCGACAAGGATATCATAGGCATCGCTTGGCAGATCGATGACGACCGATTTGTTGAGGCCAAGCTTGACGCGCTGAGTGGCGACGGAAGCCGACACGCCGGCGGTCGCGGATTTGGCTTCGGCGGAACCAGGCGCGCCGGCGCCGAGCAGCAGCAGGCCGATTGTTGCGGCCGCCAGCAAGGGCAGTTTGCCGTTTAGCCTCATTTCCTTGCTCCCACCTCGGATACTTCACCCGACTTGATCAACCGCACAGTGCCGCGCCGGCCATTGCCGTTGACTAGGTAGTCAGCCTCACTCAGATTTTTTTCGTGAGCGTCCGTGATCGGGCGCAGCGCCAGCGTCAGCCGGTCCGCCATCTGCTGCGCAACGGTGATGATCTCGGCCTGTTGCGGCGTCAGCTCCAGCGTCGCGGTCTGGCCGACCCTGGTCTTCTTGCCCTCCTCGTCTTGCTGGATGGTCTGGTCGATGGCCAGGACACGAATGTTCTTGAGGATGGTTTCGGTGTTGAAGCCGCTGCCGCCGTTGCCGGTGTCGGCGCGACGGGTCATGATGACGTCGACGAAGTCGTTGGGCAGGATGAAGCCACCTGCCGACGTATCGGCCGATATCGCGGTCGCGACGGCGCGCATGCCGGAAGGCAGGATCGAGGACATGAAGCTCTGCCCCTCGCCGACGAGCTTGGAACGCCGCATCGGCTCGCCTGTGTACATCGCCATGCGTGCGACGGAGCCCTTGAGCTTATCGATTGCGTCGGGTTCGGCGGCGCGGGTGATGAAGTTGGCATTGACGCCGTCGGACGGCCACTGCTGCCAACCGATGTTGTTGCCGATCTGGCTGCCCATCGCCACGTCGCCGGAAAGCACCAGCACGTCCTGCAGCGCGATCGCCGGCTGCTTGGGCGCGTCGACGATGACCTGGGGCGGCGGCGCCACGACCATGTTCTTTGCGACATAGCCGGCGCCCCCCGCGGCGACCGCAGCCACTCCAAGAATGATCAATCGGGATGCTGGCATTCGTCCGAAACCCTTCGCCTCGTGGCAAACCACCCTAAGCCAGGCCGGACTTTGCAACCGCAATCGTCAAAACAAGGTTAATGTAATGCTTACGATCGTGATTAATTTAAGGTTTACTCAAATTCGAAGGAAGGCGCCGCGTTAACAAAAAAGGCGGTCAAGGCCGCCTCTGGACGAGCGTCGCGATGGAAACGATTTCAGGCGGCGCGGCAAGATCGTTTTTGCATAGGCAGGCTCAGGCGGTGAGCCTCGCCAGCGCCCAGACCATCAGCGGCGAATCCGGAAAAGTGATCAGCCCGCCGAGCCCAAGCGCGACGGCGTATGGAACGCCGACGCTGTTGTCGGCGAAATGGCGCAGAAAGCGGCTGTGGCCTGTTAAAACCGAGAGCGGCGATTTCCGGTACACCAGGATTGCGACGGTCAACAGACCGCCGATGAGGGTCGATGTCACCAGATATCCGATCAGGTTGACGTTGAGTCCCATCCATACGGCGGTGGCGGCCAGAAGCTTGGCATCGCCACCCCCATGCCGCCGAGCGCAAAAAGACCAAACGTCACGGCAAGCACCAAGGCACCTGCCGCGAAATGCAATCCAAAAGCCGCCCAATCCATGCCGGTGAGCGGCGCGACAATCGCAAAGGTCACCACCAACAGCACCGGGACACGGTTGGCTATCGTCATCGAGAGCACGTCCGAGATGGCGGCAAAGAGCATGCAGAAAGGAAAAACGACGAAGATGACGGCTTCAAGCATCGATGCGGCGCGCCCGTGGCAAGTTACCAGCGGCATCCTAGGCGCGCCGGATTAACGATAGATGAGGCCGGACGTTCAAAATCAGCCGACCGCAATAAAAGGGCCGCCAGAGGCGGCCCTTCAGACCGCTGACAAACCCCGTCGATTTTCGGCGGGGTTTTGTTTTTGCGGATTGATTTGGCTCAGCAAATTTGTGTCGGGAGGAGATGTCAGGAGACAGCTGGCGGCGATGGGCCTCAGGCGAGGCTCGGTTTGAGCTTTGGCCAGAGGCTGATTGCGATCTTTTTCATGTTCTGGGCGGCGGCTGCGATCAGGCACTGGCAGGCGACACGAGTTCGCCCTCGGAAGCGGGCGTAGCGGTGGCCAAAGAGCTGCTTGGCATCGGCGAAGGAGCGCTCGACCGTCTCCTTGCGGCGCCGGTAGATGGCCTTGCCCCAAGCCGTGAGCCGGTTGGCGTCGACCCGCTCGCGGGCATCTTGCCAGACATGGCGCGTGATCGTGCGCTCGGCCTTGGCGTTTGATGTGCAGGAGGCCAGCAGCGGACAGTCGCGGCAGATGGCTGGATCGCTCCTGTAATGGCGATAGCCACTGCGTTCGGTGGTGACGTAGGTGAGCAGCTGGCCCTGCGGGCAACGATAGCCGTCCGCCTCCGGTTCATAGACGAAGTTGCTCTTTCTCATCTTGCCAGGCTTTGGCGGGGTCGGGTTGCGATAGCCGATGACGCCGCTGATGTTCCTGTCCTCCAGGCCCTTGGCGATGCCCGGCGTGGCATAGCCGGCATCCAGCCCCGCCGCCGCCACGGTGAAGCCGAAGCGCTTAACCTGACGGTCGAGCCGGCCTAGATAGACGATCGAGTCATGCACGTTGGCCGGCGTGGCGTATGTGTCGGTGATGATGCCGCAGCGCCCATCCACCGTGCGGTGATCGAGGTAGAAGAAGCCCTTCGGCTTGCCCTCGCGCACCATGTAGCCGGCATCCGGATCGGCGCGCGAGATCTTGGTCTGCTTCTGCGCAGGCTTGCGCTCCTTGGCCTTCAGCGGCTTTTGGCCATGCAGCGTCCGTTCCGCCTCGATGGCGCGGTCCAGATCGGCCCAGTAGTCGGCGCGCGACTTGGCCACCATGGCAAGGTCGTACTTGCCCTTGTTGGCGTTGGCCTTCAGATGTGTGCTGTCGGTATAGAGCACCGTCCCGTCCACCAGCCCCACCCCGATCGCCTGTTCGACGATGCGGTCGAAGATCGCTTGCGCGACCGTCTCGTCTTGATAGCGACGGCGTCGGTTCTGCGACAGCGTCGAGGCATCGAACACCTTGTCGGTCAGCTTCAGCCGCAGGAACCAGCGATAGGCGACATTGACCTCGATCTCGCGCACCAACTGCCGCTCCGAGCGCACCCCGAACAGGTAGCCGATGAACAGCGCCTTGAACATCAAGGTCGGGTCGAGCGGCGGCCGACCATTGTCGGCACAGTACAAGGGCGCTGTCAGATCGTGGATGAAGGAAAAGTCGATCGCTCGATCGATCTTGCGCAACAAGTGATCAGCCGGAACCAGCTGATCCAACGTTACCATCTCAAGCGCGGTCTGTTCAGGGGCGGGTCGCTTCAACATGACCCAGTGAATCAAAAACCCCGGCAAATGCCAGGGGTTTGTCAGCAGTCTGAGGGCCGCCAGAGGCGGCCTTTTTATTCAAACAGAAACGATATCTGTTACGGAGCCGACGGGGCGTTGGTCACAGCCGTGGCGATGTTGGCGAACTTGGTGTTCAGCGCGGTGCCGAGCTGGCTAGCGCCGACCATGATGGCGAGCGCGATGAGAGCGGCGATCAGACCATATTCGATGGCGGTCGCGCCGGATTCGTCCTTCACAAAACGTGCAATGAGATTAGACATTCGAGAGCTCCTACTCCACGTGTTACAGCACTTCCGTCAACTTCTCTTGCGGTTGATCGGATGCTGCAAATCTAGGGAGAAGCCCTTTCAATCGGCTTAATAAACAGCCTTACCGATTCCTTTCCGGGGGTGAACGCGTTGTGTGGTTAACCGTGGCCTAAGCGCCGTCAGCCAGCCTGATGCCCCGGGAAAACAGCGGAAACCGAAGCTTATGCAATACCGCTAAGACGGCATGTCCGGTTGACGCGTGAAGCACGAGCAGGGCCGATCCCTGCCGTGGGTGGGCAGGGCTTAACCGTTGGTTTACCAATCTCGTTCATGTTCCATTGAAGAATCTGCCGCCCGGAGCGCCTAAATGAGCTTGTCGAGATCGCTGTTTCCAGTTGTCGCGTTGCTGGCAACTGCCGCTTTCGCGATGCCGGCCAAGAGCGAAGCGGGTATAGAGGTCACCATGAACCAGGCAAAGATCGTCAAATTGACACGCGCCGCCGACACCGTCGTCATCGGCAATCCCGCGATTGCGGACGCTTCGGTGCAGGATGCCTCGACCATCGTTCTCACCGGCAAGGGCTTTGGCGTGACCAATCTGGTCGTGCTCGATGCGGACGGCAGCCCGATCATTGATGAACAGGTGACCGTTGTGCGACAGGCCGCCTCCTCGGTGCGCATCTACAGGCGCGCCGAAGTGCAGACCATGTCCTGCACGCCTTACTGCGAGAGCGCCTACAAGACCGACGCCGAGAAAGCCTCCGAGACCGAAATGAGCGCCGGGCACTGAGACGCCGGACCTGCAGATATTAAAGGCAGGTTAAATCACGCCCGGCGAATTTAACGATCATCCAAACCGGACCTCAATGGGTTTTCGCTATGTTGCTGCCGGTACCGCAAGGGGGATCGGCAGGAACGGAGATGAGCAAGGACGCGACATCCGGCAACGGCATGGATAGCAAGGCGCGAGCGAAATCCCGCCCCGGCTTCTTCAGCGACAAACGCGGCAGCACGGCGATGGAATTCGCGATGCTGGCCATCCCGTTCGCGCTTCTCGTCTTCGCCATCCTCGAAAGCTGCATTTCGTTTGCCGGTCAAGAGGTGATGGCCAACGTCACCGACGATGTCGCTCGACAATTGCGGACCGGGCAACTCCAGAAGTCAAACGTAACCGAAGCCTCGATCAAGCAGCTGATCTGCAGCCGGCTGGAGATCATGGTGGCCAAGGACTGTCCTGGATTGGTGGTTGATCTGCGCGAATATGCGACCTTCGCGGACGCCGCCACGGCAGGCTTCCAGATCGTGAACGGAGACATCGTGCTGACGCAAGGCACCAATTCGATGGCCTTCACGGTCTCGCCGGGATTGGCGGAGTCCATCAACATGCTGCGGGTGTTCTACAAATGGCCGGTGATGACCGACTTCCTGGCCAAGTCGATGGCCAATCTTAAGGATGGCAACACGCTGCATTTCGCGTCCGTGACCTGGCAGAACGAACCATTCGACGACAACTGAAGACTGCTCGACGGCTAAGACCGCGGCATGGAGGATAAGATAATATGTACCGTGCGGGGGCACATTGGGGGATTTCGGCCATTGCGGCGAAAGTCGAGCGGTTTGGCCGCGACCGGCGCGGCGTCGCGGCGATCGAGTTTGCGTTCATCGTGCCGGTGCTGCTCGTCATGTATTTCATCACGATGGAAGCTTCGCAGGCCATCGAGACCAGCAAGAAGGTCAGCCGCATCGGCAGCATGGTGGCGGATCTCGTCACGCAGCAGCAGTCGGTCCAGAAAGCCGACCTCGAGGCAATGATGAAGATCGGCACTTCGACACTGCAGCCATACAACCGCTCATCGCCGACAATCATCATCACGGGCATACAGATCACGGATGAAACGTCGCCGAGGGTGCTGGTGGCGTGGTCGCGCAAGCTGGTCGGCACCGCCTACAGCGCCGACGCGGCGGTGAACACCATCACCACGGTTCCCGCGACGCTGAAAATCCGCAATACCTTCCTGGTGCGCGTGGAAAGCGACCTCGGCTACAAGCCGATGATCACCTGGTCGGCCAACAACGCCCAGACGCTTGGACTGACCTCGGTTTTCAACAACATATCGATGAGCGAGACCTATTACCTCAGGCCTCGCCGCAGCTCGGCCATTCCCTGCAGCGACTGCTAGAATGCTCTGACGGATTATTCCTGTCCGGCAGATTCCCGCCGCACGATCGCAAGAGCCATCGCGTAGTCCTTCGGCGCGGCCAATGCAAAGCCGCCGGAATGGGCCGATTCCAGCAGGTCGTAGACGTCGGGCGTCATGGATCTGAGATTGGTCAGGAAGATGGTCAGCCGGCGCTTTGCCTCGGGATCGAGATCGCTGCGGACAGTGTGCGGGCCGTAACGCAGCAGGCCCGAGGTCCACAGCACCCTTAGCGAGGTGTTTGGAATGCCGGCGGCCTCCAATCTTGCGACCGTCCCACCCGAATTGGTCGGCTGGCCATCTGCGTCGGCCGGCGCCCAGCCGAACAGGGCGTCAGCTTCGCCATCGCCAAGCATCGTCTCGGCTGCGGTAGCCGTGGCAGCGCGCACCAGAAACGGCGATCCTTCCGCGATCTTGACACCGTCGGCCGACAGCCCCGCCAGAGGCATCAACGCGCCGCCGACATTGTCGACGGGCGCGATCGCGACCCGGTGCGAGGCTATGGAAGCAAGGTCCGGCAGCCTGTCGTCACGCGTCACCAGGATGGACCTGATGCCGACCGCGCCATCGGTGTCGACCGGCGCGACCAGCGGCTCGACACAACCGCAACGCTCGGAGGCCGTGGCGTAGGCAAGTGCCGAATAGATCGCATACTGCACGCGGCCGCTCGCCTGTGCCTCGATCAGCGTCGCATAATCACGCGCGACGACGAACTCCACCTTCATGCCAAGCGCATTGGTGTAGGCCTCCGTCAGGCGCGCCAGGCCAGGGACCGTGTTGCCGCCGCCCGGCTCGGCGACGACGCCGATGCGAAAGACGCCGATGTCGTCGCGCCAGTCGGCGTGCGCCGGCAAGCATGCAACGAGGACCGCAACCGCCGCCGCGCAGCCCTGCCTTGCCGCGGTTCCGCCGCGCCTCACCATCCGCTTGCCGCTCCAGCCCACGCAGTTCCGCCTCTCCCGACTATGACGCCAAGCCGTTGCGGTTTGGTTTCCGATTTGCCAATGCCGCCGACGAACCTTATGTCTGGCTGCTCAGAATATCTGGCTGTTCAGACTGTCTGGCAGTTAGGACTGGCAACGACGACACCCATGGCCCGCGCTTTCCTGTTCGTTCTGGATTCCTTCGGCATCGGCGGCGCGGCCGACGCCGAGCGCTATGGCGATGCCGGCGCCGACACCTTCGGGCATATACTGCAAGCCTGCGCCGAAGGCCGCGCCGATCGGGACGGCCTGCGCAAGGGGCCGCTCACCGTCCCCAACATGATGTCGCTGGGGCTCTGCCGGGCAGCGCAAATCGCGACAGGATTGCAGCTCGGCATCGACAGTGCGCTGCTTGCCTCCTCCTTCCATGGCGCCGCGCAGGAAGTGTCGAGCGGCAAGGACACGCCTTCCGGCCACTGGGAAATCGCAGGCCTGCCGGTGCGTTTCGACTGGGGTTACTTTCCCGACACGGTGCCCGCCTTCCCCGCCGATCTGACCGAAGCGATCATCCGCGAGGGCAAAGTGCCGGGTATCCTGGGCAACTGCCATGCACCAGGAACCGAGATCATCGAGCGGCTCGGCGAGGAGCATATCCGAACGGGCAAGCCGATCTGTTACACCTCGGTCGATTCCGTGCTGCAGATCGCCGCGCATGAAGCGCATTTCGGGCTCGACAGGCTGTATGAACTCTGCCTCACGGTGCGCCGGCTGGTCGATCCGCTGAAGATCGGACGGGTGATCGCGCGGCCTTTCGTGGGTGAGACGCCAGCCACGTTCCAGCGCACCCACAACCGCCGCGACTATGCGGTCCCGCCGCCGGAGCCGACCTTGCTCGACCGGCTGACGGAGCGCGGCGGCAAGGTGATCGCCGTCGGCAAGATCGGTGACATCTTCGCCCATCGCGGCATCTCCGAAGTGCGCAAGGCGGGCGGCAACATGGCAATGTTCGACAAGGCGCTTGGCGCGATGGACGACGCCGGCGACGGCGACCTGGTCTTTGCCAATTTCGTCGATTTCGACACCGAATTCGGCCATCGGCGCGATGTCGCCGGCTACGCCGCGGCGCTGGAAGCCTTCGACCTGCGGCTGCCCGAGGCGCTTGTCCGCGTCAGGCCGGGCGACCTGCTCATCCTCACCGCCGACCACGGCAACGATCCGACATGGCGGGGTACCGACCACACGCGCGAACGCATTCCGGTGATCGGCATCGCACCCGGGCTGGAAGGCGGCGATATCGGGCTTCGGCCGAGCTTTGCCGATATCGGTGAGACCGTCGCGGACCATCTCGGCCTGGCGCCCGGCCGCCACGGCAGCTCTTTCCTTGCGACGATAGGCGGCCATGCCTGAGTTGCCGGAGGTCGAGACGGTACGACGCGGACTGCAGCCGGTTCTGGAAGGCGCGCGGCTTGTCCATGTCGAGGCGCGCCGGCCGGACCTGCGCTTTCCCTTTCCGGAGCGGTTTTCAGAGCGGTTGACCGGCAAGACCGTGACGGCGCTCGGACGGCGGGCCAAATACCTGATCATGCATATCGACAACGGTCCGCTGCTGATCTGCCATCTTGGCATGTCGGGATCGTTCCGCATCGAGACGGCCGGCACCGACGACGTGCCCGGCGCTTTTCATCACGAGCGCTCGAAAATCGCCGCGCATGATCATGTCGTGTTCGACGTCGTCTCGCCGCGGGGCGAACGCTCCCGCGTCATCTTCAACGATCCCCGCCGCTTCGGCTTCATGCTGTTTGCCGAAGGCGCCCCGGATACGCACCCAATGCTTGCCGGGTTGGGCGTCGAGCCGACCGGCAACGCGCTTGACGGTCCCCTGCTCGCTTCGCTGCTCAAAGGCCGCAGATCACCGCTCAAGGCGGCCCTGCTCGACCAGCGGCTCATCGCCGGGCTCGGCAACATATATGTCTCGGAGGCGCTGTGGCGCGCAGGCCTGTCGCCGCTGCGCGAAGCCGGCACCATTGCCGGTTCGGCCAAGAAGGCCAAGGCGCAGAGCGACCGCCTCGCCGCGGCGATCCGTTCGGTCATAGCCGATGCGATCGCCGCCGGAGGCTCCTCGCTGCGCGACTATGTCCAGACTGACGGATCGCTCGGCTATTTCCAGCACTCCTTCGCGGTCTACGATCGCGAGGGCGCGCCTTGCCCGACGCCGGGCTGCGGCGGCCATGTCGAACGCATCGTGCAATCGGGCCGCTCGACCTTCTATTGCCGGACCTGTCAGCGTTAGGCTAGGAACGATCATCCCGTTGCCGGACAAGGAGGCGAAGCCGTGGCCTATGAAACCATCATCGTCGAGACACGCGGCAAGGTCGGGTTGATCACGCTGAACCGGCCGCAGGCGCTCAATGCGCTGAATTCGCAGGTGCTGACGGAGCTCGTCGCGGCGGTCAAGGAATTCAACGCCAATGCCGATATCGGTGCAATAGTCCTTACCGGTTCGGACAAGGCCTTCGCGGCCGGCGCCGACATCAAGGAAATGCAGGCAATCTCCTTTGCCGACGCCTATACGCAGGACTTCTTCGTCGGCTGGGAGGAACTCACCAGGACGCGCAAGCCGATCATCGCCGCGGTGGCCGGCTACGCGCTCGGCGGCGGCTGCGAGCTGGCGATGATGTGCGATTTCATCATTGCAGCCGACAATGCCAAATTCGGCCAGCCCGAAATCACGCTTGGCGTCATGCCGGGCATGGGCGGGTCGCAGCGGCTGACGCGTTTCGTCGGCAAGTCGAAGGCAATGGATATGTGCCTGACCGGCCGCATGATGGATGCCGCCGAAGCCGAACGCTGCGGGCTGGTTTCGCGGGTGGTGCCTGCCCCGGACCTTGTCGAGGAAGCGCTGAAGGCGGCGGCAAAGATCGCGGCGTTTTCGCTGCCATCCGTCATGATGACCAAGGAAGCGGTCAACCGCGCCTACGAGACGACACTTGCCGAGGGGCTGCGGTTCGAGCGCCGCTTGTTCCACTCGCTGTTCGCGCTCGACGACCAGAAGGAAGGCATGGCCGCCTTCGTCGAAAAGCGGAAGCCAAATTTCAGCAATCGCTGAAGCGTGTCGCCCGGAAGGGAGTCGAGCGAGACATTTTCAGTCGCTTCTCTTGATGGATGGCGTTGCGCTGAGGCGCTTCAGGGCGGCATACATCCGGTGCCGCAAAAAGACCGTGACATAGCGTTGACGCGCCGGAAAAGCTGAACTATAAGCCGCACCAACCGAGGCGGCCCTGTGGCTGCCCGTTTGTTTTTTGCGCCCTGCGGCATACCGCTGGCGCCCACCAGATCAGAAGAGAGGCATCATGGCCAACACTTCCTCGGCCAAAAAGGCAACGCGCAAGATCGCCCGCCGCGCGGCGGTCAACAAGAACCGCCGTTCGCGCGTTCGCACCTATATCCGCCAGGTCGAAGAGGCGCTCGCCGCCGGCGACAAGACCGCGGCGGTGGCAGCCCTCAAGATCGCGGAGCCGGAATTGATGCGCGCCGCCACCAAGGGCGTCGTCCACAAGAATACGGCTTCCCGCAAGGTTTCGCGGCTTGCCCAGCGGGTCAAGACGCTGTCGGCCTAACCGACCTCCGCTTTCCGCTATCGCGTTTGAACCCGGCCGGACAGGCCGGGTTTTTTCGTTTGCCGGCAAGTACTTAAAAGAATGCTCGCGATGGGTTCTTGCCGCTGAATTTCAACGGTGCGATTGTTTTGCCGGCATACACCGCGTCACGGATATCGGCGCGTCCTTGATGCGACAGTGGCCACAATATAGCCTGTCAGAAAATCTTTATATTTTCCAAAGTGTTACAGATAGTCGTCCACAGCTTGTTCAACTCAAAGTCGAGCGGCGGGGGACAAGTCGGTGTCAAGAGAATTATTTCAGAAAATTTCGTTTCAGGCTGCCCGTTTCATATTCTCGGCAAAAGGGTTTGAATCACAACGGGTTTGTCAAAACATGCCGTCGCGACACTTGCTTGCGACCTCTCATCCGTAACCAGATTCCTTAAAAATCCGTTAGACGTGGCCTTGCTCTATCCACAGCGATTTCGGTAATGTCCATTCATCGAAGGGACGGGCTTTTGCCCCTGACCCAAGCCTGGATCGGCCAGCACAAAATGGCAGAATTCATGACGTGGAGCAATTCCGCGCAGGGTTTGGTTTGTCTCTGCGGTGCGGGTAGGGGACTGGCGTAATTGTACATGGCGGTCGATCTTGTGCCGGCGATTTTCGCCGGGCGGTATCGTATTGTCCTGACGTTGTCAGCAAGCTGGCTTATGCGAGCTGGCGCAGGTCCCTTGCGTGAAGTTGCCAGTCACCGGCGGCGGTGGCGAAGCGACGAATAGGATCGTCGGACCAAGGGTGCAGGAGGCGCACTCCCGACGGAATGAAGGGTACGAGAGAGCGAAGGACTTGACATGCAAAGCGGCATTGAACGGGATCTGACGGGCGAACTGCCATTTCCAGCAACTTTTGTCGGAGGGGACGACATGGTGGCATCCAACGACGCGGAACAGAAGTTCGAGCGGGTCAAGACCCAGCTGAAGGCGCGTCTTGGAGTCGAGGTTTATTCGAGCTGGTTCGGCCGCATGAAGGTCGCGGAGGCCTCCCGCGGTATTATACGCATCTCCGTGCCCACGGCCTTCCTGCGGTCGTGGATCAACGGTCATTATCTGGACCTGATCGCGGAGCTGTGGCGGCATGAGGATCCGAACATCCTCAAGATCGAGATCGTCGTGCGCACCGCCACGCGCCAGGGCCGCAACCCGATCGAGCCGGAAGTCGCGCCGGCGCGCAAGATGACCAAGCAGACGCAGACCGCTTTGGCCGCCGGCACCGTCGCCGCCGGTCGGGTGGAGCGGGCGCCGGCACCGCGCCCGGGTGCGCCTATCGAGCAGGAGTTCCGGCACAACGTGCTCGGATCGCCACTCGACCCGCGCTACACCTTCGCGTCCTTCATTGAAGGTCCGTCGAACCGGGTCGCCTTCGCGGCTGCCAGGGCGGTGGCGGAATCGCAGTCGAGCGCGGTGCGTTTCAATCCGCTCTTCCTGCATGCCACTGTCGGGCTCGGCAAGACGCATCTTCTGCAGGCGATCGCGGCGGAATCGCTGCGGCACAACCCGAAGTCGCGCGTCGTCTATCTGACGGCGGAGTATTTCATGTGGCGCTTTGCCACCGCGATCCGCGACAACAACGCCCTGACGCTCAAGGAGCAGCTGCGCGACATCGATCTGTTGATCATCGACGACATGCAGTTCCTGCAAGGCAAGTCGATCCAGCACGAGTTCTGCCACCTGATCAACATGCTGCTCGACAGCGCCAAGCAGGTTGTGGTCGCGGCCGACCGTCCGCCTTCGGAACTGGAATCGCTGGAGCCGCGCGTTCGCTCTCGCCTCAATGGCGGCGTGGCGCTGGAAATGTCGGCGCCCGATTTCGCCATGCGGCTCGGCATGCTGAAGCTGCGCCGCGCCACCGCCAAGACCGATGACACCTCACTCGACATTTCAGACGAGATCCTCGACCATGTGGCGCGCACGGTGACGGGTAGCGGACGCGAGCTCGAAGGCGCCTTCAACCAGCTTTTGTTCCGCCAGTCGTTCGAGCCGCAGATCACCATCGACCGTATCGACGAGATCCTCGGCCACATCTACCGCTCCGGTGAGCCGAAGCGGGTGCGCATCGAGGACATCCAGCGTATCGTCGCACGTCACTACAACGTGTCGAAGACGGAGCTTCTGTCCAACCGGCGCACGCGCACCATCGTCAAGCCGCGGCAGGTGGCGATGTATCTGTCCAAGGTGATGACACCACGCTCGCTGCCGGAGATCGGGCGGCGCTTCGGCGGCCGTGACCACACGACCGTGCTCCATGCCGTGCGCAAGATCGAGGACCTTTCGGGCGCCGACAACACGCTGGCGCAGGAACTCGAACTGCTCCGAAGGCTGATCAACGACCAGGCTTAAGCCGGTTCTGAAATCCTGAAGCGCGTCGCCCCGCAACGGTTTTGGGCGACGCGCTTTAACTGTTTGTTTTTATGCATGTAGCTTGCCCAAAGCCGCCGCGGGTTTTTGGGCGACAGGCGTCTGTTTCTGGCGCATGTCGTGGCCCAAAACCGTTACACACTTTTGGGCGACATGCGCTGGGCGGCGCGCTGGCCGGCTTTATCCCCAGAAAGGCCGCGCAACCGGCCTGAACCGGTGCCGCGGGCTTGCGTTCGCAGGCTTTTTACTGTCAGCTTACAAAGATTCTGAAGCCTTTCAGAGCTTTCGCGGGATGCCGCCTACGGTGACCCGCTCATTCATTGAAGCGAGCCTGTTTCGTCATGCGTGTTATCCTGGAACGGTCCAATCTCCTGAAGTCCCTCAACCACGTCCACCGCGTGGTCGAGCGGCGCAACACCATACCGATCCTGTCCAACGTGCTGCTCAGCGCCGAGGGCGCCAGCCTCGAGATGAAGGCCACCGATCTCGACCTCGAAGTGACGGAAGCGACGCCCGCCAAGGTCGAACGCGGCGGCGCAACGACTGTTCCGGCGCATCTGCTCTATGACATCGTGCGCAAGCTTTCCGATGGCGCCGAGGTGATGCTGAAGACCGACGAAGACGGCAATGCGATGACCGTCACCTCCGGCCGCTCCAGCTTCCGCCTGCAGTGCCTGCCGCAATCCGACTTCCCGGAGCTTTCGGCCGGGTCGTTCTCGCATATCTTCCGGCTTGAATCCGCCGCGTTGAAAGGACTGATCGACAAGACCCAGTTTGCCATCTCGACCGAAGAAACGCGCTACTATCTCAACGGCATCTACCTGCACACGCATGAATCCGGCGGCAAGCTGAAGCTGCGTTCGGTGGCGACCGATGGCCACCGCCTGGCGCGCGCCGAGATCGACGCGCCGGCCGGATCCGAAGGCATGCCCGGCATCATCATTCCGCGCAAGACGGTGAGCGAGTTGCAGAAGCTGGTCGACGATCCGGATGTGGCGGTGACGACGGAATTGTCGGACACCAAGATCCGCTTCACCATCGGCAGCGTGATTTTGACCTCGAAGCTGATCGACGGCACCTTCCCCGACTATCAGCGCGTCATTCCGACCGGCAACGACAAGAAGCTGATCATCGACCGCCAGAGCTTTGCCGCCGCCGTCGACCGCGTGTCGACGATTTCCTCCGAGCGTGGCCGCGCGGTGAAGCTTTCGATCGCCGAGGGCCAGGTCACGCTTGCGGTCAACAATCCGGACTCCGGCAGCGCCACCGAGGAACTGGCGGCAGACTATTCATCCGACCCGATCGAGATCGGCTTCAACGCCAAGTACCTGCTCGATGTCGCGGCGCAACTCACCGGTACGGAAGCGAAATTCATGCTTGCCGACGCCGGCTCGCCGACGCTGATCCATGACATGGCCGACGAGACCGCGCTCTACGTGCTGATGCCGATGCGTGTATAGGCCTGAGCAGGCTACCGTGTCGCCGTGACCGAGGATGCCAAACAGCTCCGGCAACAGAGCCACATAAGTAAGCTGATACTTACCAATTTTCGCAATTATGCGGCACTGTCGCTCGACCTTGCGCCTGGCGCGGTTGTGCTGTCGGGCGACAATGGCGCCGGCAAGACCAACCTCCTGGAAGCGATCTCGTTGTTGACGCCAGGCCGCGGCTTGCGGCGCGCACCCTATGGCGACGTGGCGCGCGAAGGTGGTGACGGCGGATTTGCATTGCACGCCAGGATCGAGGGGCCGGAAGGCGAGGTCGAGATCGGCACCGGGATTTCCGGCGGCGACGCGGCCGGCGAAGGCGGCAGGCGCGTGCGTATCAACGGCGCGCCGGCGCGATCGATCGAGGAGATGCTGGAATGGCTGCGCGTGGTGTGGCTGACGCCGGCGATGGATGGACTGTTCCCAGGTCCGGCCGCCGACCGCCGCCGCTTCCTCGACCGTCTGGTGCTGGCGATAGATCCCGGCCACGGTCAGCGCGCGCTCGACTATGAGAAAGCCATGCGCGGCCGTAACCGCTTGCTTACTGAAGGCTCGCGCGATGGCGCCTGGTTCGACGCCATCGAGATGCAGATGGCAGAGACCGGCGTGGCGATCGCCGCGGCGCGGGCCGAGCTGGTACGCCTGCTTGCCGCCATGATCGACAAGCTGCCGAACAGCGGTCCGTTTCCGCAGGCCGACATCAGCCTCTCCGGCGAACTGGAAAGCGAGGTTGCGGTCGCTCCAGCCGTCGATGTCGAGGAACGTTTCCGCCGTGCCCTTGCCAGCGGTCGCGAGCGCGATCGGGCCGCCGGCCGCACGCTGGATGGTCCGCACCGCTCCGACCTGGTGGTACGGCACCGGCCGAAGTCGATGCCGGCGGAACTGTGCTCGACCGGCGAGCAGAAGGCGCTTCTGGTCGGCATCGTCCTGTCGCATGCGCGGCTGACCGGCGAGATGTCGGGCCTGACGCCGATCCTGTTGCTCGACGAGATCGCCGCGCATCTCGATGCAGGCCGCCGCGCGGCGCTGTTTGCCATCCTCGAGGATCTGAACTGCCAGTCCTTCATGACCGGAACGGATGCGGCGCTGTTTTCCAGTCTTGCAGGGCGGGCGCAATTCCTCACGGTCGATCACGGCAGCGTCGGCCCAACCGGCTGATCTCGTTTGGAGATCAGGGATGGCGGCGCTTGCCCGCGGGACAAGGCTTCGCCTTGCCCGTGCATGACAAGGCAGCGCGCCGGCGATATGGTCCGGCCATGACCAACACAGTGCTGACCGACGAAGAGCTCGAACGCTACGCCCGCCATATCGTGCTGCCTGAGATCGGCGGCCCTGGCCAGCAGAAGCTGAAGCGGGCGCGGGTGCTGGTGATCGGCGCCGGCGGGCTGGGCGCCCCGGTGCTCGAATATCTGGCCGCGGCCGGCGTCGGCACGCTCGGCATCGTCGACGACGACACGGTGTCGCTGTCCAACCTGCAACGCCAGGTTATCCACGGCAGCGACGCGATCGGCATGGCCAAGGCCGACAGCGCCGCGGCGGCGATCAAGCGCATCAATCCCAATGTCACGGTGGAATTGCATCGCCTCAGGCTGACTGCCGAAAACGCCCCTGCCCTCGTCGCGCGCTACGACGTGGTCGTCGACGGCTCGGATAATTTCGAGACGCGCTATGCGGTGGCCGATGCATGCGAGGTTGAAGGCAAGCCGCTCGTGCATGCCGCCGTTGGCCGCTTCGACGGCTCGCTGACGGTGCTGAAGCCGTTCGAGGCTGGCGCCGACGGCAAGCGCAATCCGAGCTACCGAGACCTGTTCCCGGAAGCGCCGCCGGAAGGCCTGGTGCCGTCCTGCGCCGTCGCCGGCATCATCGGTGCGCTGACCGGTGTCATCGGTACATTGCAGGCGATGGAAACGATCAAGCTCATCGCCGGCATTGGTGAACCGCTGATCGGCCGGCTGTTGCTCTACGATGCGCTCACCGCGCGATTTGAAACCATCCGCTACAAGGCGACTTGAGCCAAATGGATCAGAAAATTGGCATCTCAATCACCGGGCTTGCGCCGGATTTCACCCAGTGGGACGAATTGCTGGCGCTGATCCTGCGCGCCTTCGCCTATATGAACGCCGTCATCGATCCGCCATCCTCGGCCCATCTTTTGACGCCCGGGAGCCTTCGTGAGAAAGCGAAACTGGAAACCGTGTTCCTGGCCATCGACAATACCCGGATCGTCGGCTGCGTGTTCGCGCTGGCCAGAGAGACGGATTTTTATGTCGGCAAGCTTGCCGTTGACCCGCAACGTCAGGGCCAAGGTGTCGGCGCCCGGTTGATGCAAGCCGTGGAACGGCTTGCCCGTGCGAGCGGCAAAGACGCTATCGAACTGCAGACCCGTATCGAACTGACCGCGAACCACGCGGCCTTTGCCCGCCTCGGCTTTCGTGAGACGGAACGCACGGCGCATCGGGGCTACGACCACCCGACCTCGATCACCATGCGCAAGGAACTCTCATGACCCTCATGCTCAGTGCCGACGAACAGGCCGTCGCCGCCGGCCACGACGGCAAGGCGATGGCGATGCGCATCGTCGCCGAGAGCGCGCGCCTGCTCGGCGCGCCACGGCTGATCCCGATCGCCTCGACGCATATCGATGGCGCGCTTTACCACGGCGATTCCGGCACGCTGTTTGCCGAGAGACTGGTCGAAGGCGGCGCCAGGGTCGCGGTGCGCTCGACGCTCAATGTCGGCGCGCTCGACCTGATGGGCTGCTCGCGCATCCGGCTGGAGGAGCCGCAGCGCGGCATGGCGCGGCGGATGATGGAGGCCTATCGCAAGCTTGGCTGCGAACAGAGTTGGACCTGCGCGCCCTATCAGGCCGGGCATAGGCCGGCCCAAGGCAGCGACGTCGCCTGGGGCGAGTCCAACGCGGTGGTGTTCTGCAATTCGGTGCTGGGCGCGCGCACCAACCGCTACGGCGATTTTCTCGACATCGCCTGCGCCATCACCGGTCGCGCGCCGGACTACGGCCTGCACCGGCCGGAGAACCGCCTCGCGCGACTTGTCTTCGACGTCTCGGACCTGTCACCGTCCTTTCTCGCCTCGGAGATCGCCTGGCCGGTGCTGGGCAGCCTCTATGGCCGCGAGGTCGGCAACGCGATCGCTGTCGTCACCGGCATTGCGAGCCATCCCGGCGAGGATGCGTTGAAGGCATTTGGCGCCGCCGCCGCGTCTTCCGGCGCGGTCGGCCTGTTCCACATCGCCGGCGTGACGCCGGAAGCGCCCGATGCTGAAACCATTCTAGCCGGGAAGGAACCGGAAGCAGTGGTCCGGGTCACGCCAGAGATGATAGCGACGGCTCGCGCCAGGCTATCGACCGCCACGCAGGCCAAGGCCATAGATGCGGTGGCGATCGGCAGCCCGCATCTGTCGCCAGCCGAGTTCGATCTGCTGGAGCGGTTGATCGCCGGGCGGCGGCTCGCCGTGCCGCTCTATGCCTGCACCGGCCGCCACGCGCTTGTCGCGCTGGAACAGAACGGCCGACGCAAGGCATTGGAAGCCAGTGGCGTCGTCATCGTCGCCGACACCTGCGTGGTGGTGACGCCGATCATGCCGGAGCTCAGCAATGGCGTGCTGATGACCAATTCGGGCAAGTTCGCGCATTACGCGCCGGGCAACACCGGTTACGCGGTGCTCTATGCCTCGCTCGCCGACTGTGTGGAGAGCGCGGTGCTGGGTAGGCCCGTCTTTACGGATATCGCCGCATGAGCGCCGTTGCTGAAATCCTGGTCCAGGGCAAGGCGGGCGAAGGCGAGGCCCTGCTGCTGACGGCGCCGATCAGCTTCTGGGGCGGTGTCGACGCCAGAACCGGTCGTATCGCCGACGTCCGCCATCCCCAGCATGGCGAGAGCATTTCGGGCCGGGTGCTGTTCCTGCCGGGCACGATCGGCTCGTCATCCGCCTCGGCGGTGCTGATGGAATTGGCGCATAACGGCCACGCGCCGGCGGCGCTGGTGCTGCATGAGCCGGACGCCATCCTGCTCTTGGGGCTGATCGTTGCCAAGGAGATGGGTTGGGAGACGCCGATCGCGGTGCGCCTCGACCGCGGAGGGTTCGACACCTATCGGGGC
Source organism: Mesorhizobium sp. ORM8.1 (assembly GCF_053005525.2). Taxonomy (NCBI): domain Bacteria; kingdom Pseudomonadati; phylum Pseudomonadota; class Alphaproteobacteria; order Hyphomicrobiales; family Phyllobacteriaceae; genus Mesorhizobium; species Mesorhizobium sp. ORM8.1. The sequence continues at coordinate 3,081,271 of NZ_CM132600.1, forward strand.
CGCTCTGTCAAAGTCGCTGAAAACGGCTCGCTTAGCGTCGCCGCCTGAACGACCGCGGCTGCTCAGGTCCTGTTCACGTCCTGAGCGGCAGCACACGGTCCGGCGGGCGGTGGCCATCGAAGAAGGCGCGGATGTTGATGATCACCTTCTCGCCCATGTCGATGCGGCCCTCGAGCGTGGCCGAACCCATATGCGGCAAAAGCACGACCTTGCCTTTGGCGGCGAGCTTGAGGAGCTTGGTGTTCAGCGCCGGCTCGTGCTCGTAGACGTCGAGGCCGGCACCGGCGATCTTGCCGTCCTGGATCAGCTTGACCAGCGAGTCCTCATCGATGATGTCGCCGCGCGCGGTGTTGACGAGGTAGGCCGTGGGTTGCATCAGCGCCAGCCTGCGCGCCGACAACAGATGGAAAGTCGCCGGCGTCGACGGACAGTTGACCGAGATGATGTCCATGCGGGCAAGCATCTGGTCGAGGCTTTCCCAATAGGTCGCCTCCAACTCGTCCTCGACCGCCGGCAGCACGCGGTGGCGGTTGTGGTAATGGATCGACAAGCCGAAAGCCTTGGCGCGCCTGGCGACGGCCGTGCCGATGCGGCCCATGCCGACAATGCCCAGACGTTTGCCCCAGATGCGCCGGCCGAGCATCCAGGTCGGCGACCAGCCGGCCCATTTCTTCTCGCCGGTCAGCACATTGGCGCCTTCCGCGAGGCGCCGCGGCGCGGCAAGCATCAGCGCCATGGTCATGTCGGCGGTGTCTTCGGTCAGCACGTTCGGCGTGTTGGTGACGGTGATGCCCTTCTTGGCGGCGGCGGCGACATCGATCTTGTCGACGCCATTGCCGAAGTTGGCGATCAGCTTGAGGTTCTCGCCGGCCTGGGCGATCAGCGCGGCATCGATATGGTCGGTGATGGTCGGCACCAGGACATCGGCTTCCTTGACCGCCGCGACCAGCTCCGGCTGTGTCATCGGCCGGTCCTCGACATTCAGCCGCGCGTCGAACAACTCGCGCATGCGGGTCTCGACCGGATCGGGCAGCTTGCGCGTGATGACGACGAGGGGCCGTTTTTTGCCTGCCATTTTATCCCTGAAGCTTGCTAGATCAGAATGACGTTTCGCTGGATCGCCATCCTGATCCTACTCTTTTTTGGCGCATGATCTTCTCCGAAAACCGGTTCCCACTTTTCGGGATATTGCTCTCGAAACCGATCTCGTTGAGACCTCTTTAACCAAGACAGGCGAAACTTGTAACCAGTCGCGGTATCAGCCCACTCCTGTAACAAGCAGTGCCGCCGAAGACAAAGAAAAAGGGGCGCTCATCCTGAAGGAGGAGCGCCGAAAGGATAAGAAAGTGTCTGGTTTCGCGTCGCTTCGCCTGGTCCTCAGCGCGGCCGTTCTCGGCTCCCTGCTTTGCGCGCCCCAGGCGCTGGCGCAAAGTGCCGCCGCACCGGCGCAAACCATCACACTGGGCCCGAGCGGCTTGCCGCTGCCGCGTTTTGTCAGCCTGAAGCCCGCACGCGTCAACGCGCGCGTCGGTCCCGGCGCCAACTATTCCGTCAACTGGATGTACATGAAGGCCGGGCTGCCTATGGAAATAATCCAGGAATTCGACACATGGCGGCGCGTGCGCGACGCCGACGGATCGGAAGGCTGGATCAACCAGTCGCTGCTTTCGGGCCGCCGCACCGCGATCGTGGCGCCTTGGCAGCGCAGCAAGGGTGGGCGAATCAATCTGCTCAACGAGCCCGACAAGGATGCCGGCGTCGTCGCCATCATCGAGCCTGGAGTGATCGGCGCCATCAAGAAATGCGATGGCCAGTGGTGCGAGATGACCTTCGAGGGTCATACCGGCTGGATGGCCCAGTCGCAGGTCTGGGGCGCCTATCCCGGCGAGAAGTTCAAGAATTGAGCTAGCTGGCCTTCGGGTCGCGACCGATGCGGCCGAGATGGGTATCCTGAAAACCGGTGGGCAACTTCAGGCCGTAGCCCAGAGCGCGATCGATGGCGATATGGGCGATCCAGATCAGCGCCACGGCGGTGGTGATCGGCCCGGCAAGCAGGATGCCCGCGATCCCAAGGACAAGTGGGGCAATAAGGATGTGCAACGCATTGTAGGCGACAGCGCCGGCACGCGGCCCGGCCAAATAGCCCAGCATCGATAGGTCCGGCGCCAGGATAAGCAGCGCGAACAGCCACCATGAGACGCCCGACATTGCGTAGAAAATGATAGCCACCGCGGCGGCCGAGACCCATTCAAACCGGACAACCAGGTCGACGGGCCGCATCGCGAACCGGTCAGCCGCCGCGCTTCGGGCGCAGCCTCACGACGATGTCGACATTGGCTATTTCCATGCCTTCCGGAGGCGCCGGCAGGTTGGAGACCGTCACTGGCCCGCTTTCGATATCGAAGATGCGATTTTCGCCTTCGATATAGAAATGATGGTGATCGGAGGTATTGGTGTCGAAATAGGTTTTCGAGCCCTCGACCGCCAGGATACGCAGCAGGCCGGCCTGGGTGAACTGGTGGAGCGCGTTGTAGACGGTTGCCAGCGAAATCGGCACGCCGGCCGCGATCGCCTCTTCGTGCAGTTCCTCGGCCGAAAGGTGGCGGTCGCCCTTGGCGAAAAGCAGATCGGCCAGCGCGATGCGCTGGCGTGTCGGCCTCAGGCCGGCTTCGCGAACCCGCTTGTCCACAGCGACATTTTCCTTCCGGTAGCCCGTATCCATCTATGCGTCGAAGCTTATGGCCCAGCCCTTAAACAGATCCGGAATGGCAAAAAGACGTCAAAAGCCAAAACCGGACACCATTCGAGATATATTCTGTAGTCCGGATGCGATCAATAGCGCGCATTGACCCGGGCAGGCGCACGGGTTAAGCGCAAACGCCGGTTTCCGGCCACAAACAGAGTGTGTTAGGAAACCAACGACAAGGGCGCCCGGCGTCCGCGAAGAACTATGGGGACAGAAATTTGATGGCGGGTCAAAAGTCCAGCTACGATTACGAGGAACTGCTTGCCTGCGCCCGCGGCGAGTTGTTCGGACCGGGCAACGCCCAGCTACCCTATCCGCCGATGCTGATGTTCGACCGCATCACCGAGATCAGCGAGACCGGCGGCGCCCACGACAAGGGCTTCATCCGCGCCGAATTCGACATCAAGCCGGACCTGTGGTTCTTCGCCTGCCACTTCATCGGCAATCCGATCATGCCGGGCTGCCTCGGCCTCGACGCCATGTGGCAGTTGACCGGCTTCTACCTCGGCTGGCTCGGCGAGCCCGGCAAAGGCATGGCGCTGTCGACCGGTGAAGTGAAATTCAAGGGCATGGTGACGCCGTCGGTGAAGAAGGTGGAATACGGCATCGACTTCAAGCGCGTGATGCGCGGCCGCCTGGTGCTCGGCATCGCCGATGGCTGGCTCAAGGCGGATGGCGAACCCATATACGCCGCAACGGATCTGAAGGTCGGCCTGTCCAAACAGTCGGCCGCCTGATCTGTTTCGCCACGGCGTCCATGGTGTCCGGCGGACACGCGAAGGGCGTCGCAACAGTTTGTTTTGCGTATGATCTTGGGTGAAAACCGACTAGGTTTTTCGCCAAATACGCCGGAAGGAGTTGCGAATGAGACGGGTCGTAGTGACGGGCCTCGGCATTGTGTCGTCGATCGGCAACAATGCCAATGAGGTGCAGAGCTCGCTTTACGATGCCAAATCCGGCATCAGCTTTTCCAATTCTTTCGCCGAACACGGCTTCCGCTGTCAGGTATGGGGCGCGCCGACGCTCGATCCGTCGGCGATGATCGATCGCCGCGCCATGCGCTTCCTGAGCCAGGGCGCGGCCTGGAACCACGTTGCCATGGACCAGGCGATCGCCGATGCCGGCTTAAGCGAAAGCGACATCACCAATGAGCGGACCGGCATCGTCATGGGCTCCGGCGGCCCGTCGACGCGCACCATCGTCGAGGCGGCGGAAACCACGCTCAAGAACAACAGCCCCAAACGCATCGGCCCGTTCGCGGTGCCTAAGGCGATGTCTTCGACCGCGTCGGCCACTTTGGCCACCTGGTTCAAGATCCACGGCGTCAACTATTCGATCTCGTCGGCCTGCTCGACCTCCGCGCACTGCATCGGCAACGCCTATGAGCTCATCCAATGGGGCAAGCAGGACGTGATGTTTGCCGGCGGCCACGAAGACCTTGACTGGACGATGTCGGACCTGTTCGACGCCATGGGCGCGATGTCGTCGAAGTTCAACGACCGGGCCTCGGCCGCGTCCCGCGCCTATGACGTGAACCGCGACGGCTTCGTCATCGCCGGCGGCGCTGGCGTCCTCATCCTGGAGGAGCTTGAACACGCCAAGGCGCGCGGCGCCAAGATCTATGCCGAGATCGTCGGCTATGGCGCGACCTCCGACGGCTACGACATGGTGGCGCCATCCGGCGAGGGCGCCATGCGCTGCATGCGGCAGGCGCTTGCCACCGTGTCATCGCCGGTCGATTACATCAACACCCACGGCACCTCGACGCCGGTCGGCGATTCCAAGGAAATGGGCGCCATCCGCGAGGTGTTCGGCGACAAGATGCCCTACATCACATCGACCAAGTCGCTGACGGGCCATTCGCTGGGTGCGGCCGGCGTTCAGGAATCGATCTATTCGATCCTGATGATGCAAGGGGGCTTCATCGGCGAGAGCGCCCATATCGAGGAACTCGATCCGGAATTCGAAGGCATGCCGATCGTGCGCGAGCGTATCGACAACGCCAGGATCGACACCGTCCTGTCCAATTCCTTCGGTTTCGGTGGCACCAACGCGACGCTGATTTTCCAGCGTTACTCCGCATAAAGCCGGCGTTTTTATAAGGATTGCCTTCTATGGACGGGTTGATGAAGGGCAAGCGCGGGCTTGTCATGGGTGTCGCCAACGATCATTCGATCGCCTGGGGCATCGCCAGGAAGCTCGCCGAACACGGGGCGGAGCTCGCCTTCACCTATCAGGGCGACGCCTTCGGGCGGCGGGTCAAGCCGCTGGCCGAGAAGCTGGGAGCCTCGCTTGTCGTGCCTTGCGACGTCGAGGACAGCGCCTCCGTCACCGCGACCTTCGAGACGCTGGGCAAGGCCTGGGGCGGCCTGGACTTCGTGGTGCACGCCATCGGTTTTTCCGACAAGAACGAGCTCAAGGGCCTCTACGCCGACACCAGCCGCGACAATTTCGTGCGCACTATGGTGATCTCCTGCTATTCCTTCACCGAGATTGCCCGCAATGCCGCCGCGCTGATGACCGATGGCGGCTCGATGATCACGCTTACCTATGCCGGTTCGGTCAGGGTCATGCCGAACTACAATGTCATGGGCGTCGCCAAGGCCGGGCTCGAGGCCAGCGTGCGCTACCTTGCCAACGATTATGGTCCGCGCGGCATCAGGGTGAACGGCCTCTCGGCCGGGCCGGTGCGGACGCTGGCCGGTTCGGGCATTTCCGACGCCCGCCACATGTTTTCCTACCAGCAGCGCAATTCACCGCTCAGGCGTACCGTCACCATCGACGAGGTCGGCGGCTCGGCGCTTTACCTTTTGTCCGACTTGTCGTCGGGCGTCACCGGCGAAATCCACTATGTAGATTCCGGTTACCATATTGTTTCGATGCCGGCGCTTGAGGAATTGAAGCAGAACGACGGCGGCCGCGAGTAATTCACCGGCCAAATATTAACCTTCCGTAAAATTGGATGCATTGGCGGAAACGCATTTTAAGGAGATGTCCGCTAAAAGGTTCTGTAATCTAGGGACCATGCATGCCTGCAGTCAGCAACCCGAAGCGAACGCCGCTGTTCCGGCTGATCACCATCGCCAGTTCGGGCATGGGCAGTTTCATCCTTGGGCTGTGGGGGTTGCGCTTCGGCTTCGGTGACGGCATGGCCGGCATCCCGGCCGAAACGATGGCGGGCGTCATCGCCGCGCTCTGCGCTTTGGCTGCCGGGGGCGCCGCGCTCTCCTTCTTCGCGGGCGTCGATGAATCCGCGGCCTATGTCTTCAAGGAAACCCATTTCGACAAGCTGACGGGTCTGCTGTCGCGTCCGGCCATGGTCGGCAAGATCGCCGATGCCGCCTCCCAGACAATCAGGACCGGCGAGCCGATGTTCTTGGTCGACATCGACATCGACCGCTTCAAGCAGATCAACGACGCCATCGGCTACAGCCAGGGCGACGAATTGATCCGGGGCTTCACCAGCAGGCTGAAGGAAAACCTGCCGAAGGATGTGTTGATCGGGCGCATCGGCGCCGGCGAATTCGCCGTGCTTTTGCCGGATCGCGAGATAAGAGGCTCGATCGAGCGGCTTATCGAAAAGCTGATCAACGAGATGATGGAGCCCTACCAGTTGCAGACGCATCTGCAGTCGGTCAGCCTTTCGGTCGGCATCGTGGCGATGCCGAAGGACGGCGTCGATCCGGTCCTGATCCTGCGCCGCTCGAACCTTGCGTTGCAGAACGCACGCGCCAGCGGCATCGGCAATTGGTCGGTATTCCATGCCGACATGGGCCGCGTGGCGGACTATCGGCAATGGATCGAGTCCGAGCTGAAGACCGCTTTCGACCGCGGTGACTTCAGCCTCCACTACCAGCCGCAGCTCAACCTGCCGAGCGGCCGCATCGTCGGCTATGAGGCGTTGATCCGCTGGAAGCATCCTGAACGCGGCATGATCCCGCCGATGGAGTTCATTCCGATCGCCGAGGAAACCGGCATGATCAACCCGATCGGCGAGTGGGTGCTGCGCAAGGCTTGCAACGATGCCCGGTATCTGCCGGAAGAGTGCTTCGTCGCCGTCAACATCTCGCCTGTGCAGTTCATGACCAGGGACTTTGTCGGCATCGTGCGAGAGACGATGGAATCGACCGGCATCAAGCCGTCGCGGCTTGAGCTCGAGGTCACCGAAACGGCCATGATGCAGGATCGCGACCGCGCGGCTGCGATCCTGGAGCAGCTTGCCGAGATGGGGATTTCGGTGGCTGTCGACGATTTCGGCACCGGCTATTCCAATCTCAGCTATCTGATCGATTTTGCGTTCGGCAAACTGAAGATCGACCGTTCCTTCGTCAGCCGTATCGACACCGATTCCAGCTCCGGCGCGATCGTCTCGACCATTGTCGGACTGTCGCGGGCGCTGGGTGTGAGCATCATCGCCGAGGGCGTCGAGACCGAGAACCAGGCGACCCTGCTCAGGGCTGCCGGCTGCGAGGTGGTGCAAGGCTATCTGTTCGGCCGGCCGGCGCCGCTCAAGATCGACCTCGGCGAGGCGCGCCCGGCCTTTGAAACGCGCGAGCCGGCACGCATCGTCAGCGTGCAGTAGAGCAGCTGCAGCGGCCCCTCAGCGGCGCGCCGAAAACACCTTGAACATGCCGTCGCGGGCGATCTCGGCATGGCTGGCAAAGCCCGCCGACAACACTTGTTCGTATGGAAGTTGACGATTGGCGACCATGAACAGGCGACCGCCCGGTTTCAGCGCCTTCGACGCTGCGCGGATCATGCCGGCGCCGATCTCAGGCTCGGTTGCGCGCCCGCTGTGGAAGGGCGGGTTCATGACGATGGCGTCGTAGCGCCGCTCGACCGGTTCGTTCAACAGATCGGTCCAGAAAAAGCGGGATGCCACCGCGTCGCCAGGGCACGCCACTGCGTCGCCAAGGCGCGCCACTGCGCCGTCCGCGATATTAAGCTTCGCCGCCTCCAGCGCCTCGAAATCCGCTTCGTAGAGATCGAGACCCGACAGCCTGGGGGAGCGCGCCGCGACCTCGGCGGCCAGGTAGCCCCAGCCGGCGCAGAAATCGGCGACATTGCCCTTCAGATCGCCGGGCAGGCTCGCGGCCAGCAGTTTCGACCCTGCATCGATCCGATCGAAGGAGAACATGCCGGGCGCGGTGTGGAAGCGGCCTTCGACGAGATGATCTGGATTGGCGGCGCGAAGTGCCGCTGCGGTATCGGTGGCCATCGGGCGAAACCAGAAGACCAGGCCATGATGCTTCGGCAAATGGCCTTCGAGCGGCACCAGCGCGTTGATGCGCTTGCGCAAGCTGTCGATGCCGTCTTCCTTGCCGCCGGCGACGATGACCAGTCCGCCCGGAAGGACACGCTCGATGGCATCGGCGATGCGCCGCTCATTCTGACCGCGGTGACGGCCGGCAAGCACCAGGGCCATGTCGAAGTCCGCCCCCTCTGCTCGTGGTGTGACCGTCCGGCCCGATCCCTGCAAGGCGCGAAAATACGGCCGAAAACCCTGCACGAGATGCAGTGCCGCCTCGAACCCGTCGGGCAGACGGAAACCGGGCTCGGCGCCCAGGAACAGGACGCGGGCATCCTTTCGCGGCAGAGGCAACGCCTCAGCCTCAAAAGGATAGAACAGCGTCTTCAGCGGCTCCGCGACCATTCGTCCATTCTTCAAACGAAAACGGGCGCGGCCTTGCGGCGCGCCCGTTTTGATTACTTCACCAGGCCGATCAGGCGGCGTTTTCTTCGCCCTCGGCCTTCTTGTCACGGGCGATTTCCTTGCCGGTGGCTTGGTCGACGACCTTCATCGACAGGCGGACCTTGCCGCGCTCGTCGAAGCCCATCAGCTTGACCCAGACCTTGTCGCCTTCCTTGACGACGTCCGAGGTCTTGGCGACGCGGTCGTTGGCGAGCTGCGAGATGTGGACGAGGCCATCACGCGGACCGAAGAAGTTGACGAAAGCGCCGAAGTCGGCGGTCTTGACGACCGTGCCTTCGTAGATCTCGCCGACTTCCGGCTCGGCAACGATGGTGTGGATCCACTTCTTGGCCGCCTCGATCTCCTTGGCGTTCGACGAAGCGATCTTGACCGTGCCGTCATCCTCGATGTTGATCTTGGCGCCGGTCTTCTCGACGATCTCGCGGATCACCTTGCCGCCGGAACCGATGACGTCGCGGATCTTGTCGGTCGGGATGTGCATGACCTCGATGCGCGGCGCGAACTCGCCGAGTTCGGGACGGGCGCCCGTCAGAGCATGCGCCATCTCGCCGAGGATATGCTGGCGGCCATCCTTGGCCTGGTCCAGCGCGATCTTCATGATCTCCTCGGTGATACCCTCGATCTTGATGTCCATCTGCAGCGAGGTGAGCCGCCATCGGTGCCGGCGACCTTGAAGTCCATGTCGCCGAGGTGATCTTCGTCACCCAGGATGTCGGAAAGAACCGCGAAGCGCTCGCCTTCCTTGATCAGGCCCATGGCGATGCCGGCAACGGGCTTGGCCAGCGGCACGCCGGCATCCATCAGCGCCAGCGAGGTGCCGCAGACAGTGGCCATCGAGGACGAGCCGTTCGACTCGGTGATCTCCGAGACGACGCGCAGCGTGTAGGGGAACTGGTCAGCGGAGGGCAGCATCGGGCGGATAGCGCGCCAGGCGAGCTTGCCGTGGCCGATTTCGCGGCGACCCGGGGATCCCATGCGGCCGGTTTCACCGACCGAGTAGGGAGGGAAGTTGTAGTGAAGGAGGAACTTCTCCTTGTACATGCCGGTCAGCGGATCGACATACTGCTCGTCCTCGCCGGTGCCCAGCGTGGCAACGACCAGCGCCTGGGTCTCGCCGCGGGTGAACAGCGCCGAGCCATGGGTGCGCGGCAGGACGCCCACTTCGGAGACGATCTTGCGGACCGTCTTCAGGTCGCGGCCGTCGATGCGCGAGCCGGTGTCGAGGATGTTCCAGCGCACGACCTTGGCCTGGAGCTCCTTGAACACCGAACCGATCTGCTCGGAAGTGTACTTGGCGTCCTCGCCTTCGGCCGGAGCGAACGCTGCCTTGACCTTGGCCTTGACGGCGTCGACGGCGGCGTAACGCTTCTGCTTGTCGACGTTCTTGTAGGCATTGCTGAGCTCGTCGCCGACGATCTTCAGCATCTCGGCTTCAAGCGCGGAATGATCCGGCGCGGTGAAATCGCGCGGCTCCTTGGCAGCGACTTCGGCCAGCTTGATGATGGCGTCAATGACCGGCTGGAAGCCCTTGTGGCCGAACATGACGGCGCCGAGCATCAGCTCTTCGTCAAGTTCCTTGGCCTCGGATTCGACCATCAGCACGGCGTCGGCGGTGCCGGCGACGACGAGGTCGAGCTTGGATTCCTGCATCTCGTCGATGTGCGGGTTGAGCACGTATTCGCCGTTGATGTAGCCGACGCGGGCGCCGCCGATCGGGCCCATGAAGGGCACGCCGGAAAGCGTGAGCGCAGCCGAGGTGGCGACGATCGACAGGATGTCCGGATCGTTCTCGAGATCATGCTGAACCACGGTGACGACGATCTGGGTGTCGTTCTTGTAGCCATCGGCGAAGAGCGGGCGGATCGGGCGGTCGATCAGGCGGGAAACCAGCGTTTCCTTCTCGCTCGGACGGCCCTCGCGCTTGAAATAGCCGCCCGGGATCTTGCCGGCGGCATAGGTCTTTTCCTGGTAGTTGACGGTGAGCGGGAAGAAATCGAGGCCGGGCTTCGGCTCCTTCATCGAGACGACGGTGGCAAGCACCACGGTCTCGCCGTAGGTGGCGAGCACGGCGCCGTCAGCCTGACGCGCGATCTTGCCCGTCTCCAGGATGAGCGGCCGGCCGCCCCATTCGATTTCGACTTTGTGTTGATTGAACATATCTTGTCCTTCATATGCGGAAAGGGCCGCGCCGTCTTGACGGTCACGGGTCATCCCTTCCCTGGCTTCCTTCGGGCAGCCACGGGCAAGACAACGGGAAGCTCGATTGGATCCGGCATCACCCGAGCGAGCACCCTGCAATCCTGCCCCATGACCGTCCACGGGCGGTTCCGAATGGCCCTCTGCGCGTCCGGAACCGGGTCTTGGCCGACTGATCGGCCAACTTTGCGCATGACGTCGAAAACCCTGTTTCCGAGACACGTCCCGCGCGAATGCGAATGTGTGGAGCGAACTTCGCTCTCGAGCGAGTTTCGCTCCTGAGCATTAAGACACCGGATTATCCGATGCGCCAATGCGCGACCGGCGGGCCCTTTGGAGAGCCCGCCGGTCAATTCGTCAGCGACGCAGACCGAGCTTGTCGATCAGCGTCTGGTAGCGCGCGTCATCCTTGCGCTTGAGATAATCAAGCAGGCTGCGGCGCTGGGAGACGAGAGCAAGAAGACCACGGCGGGAATGGTTATCCTTCTTGTGATCCTTGAAGTGCTCCGTCAGGTTCTTGATGCGCTCGGAAAGGATGGCAACCTGGACTTCCGGAGAACCGGTGTCGCCCTTGGCGGTTGCGAATTCAGTCATCAATTCCTGTTTGCGTTCGGCAGTAACCGACATCGTGCTTTTCCTTGTCTGTTGGAGGAAACGGGACGCCCACAGCCGGGATGTCGTCCAGCAGGGGCCAGTGCAAGCAACGCGTCAGGGCGCGAAGCTGCCGCGCATATAGTGCAATTCCCGAGAAAACACCAGCCTAATTGTCAAGCCGGCTTGTCGCAGGTTCCGGTTGCAAAAACAGAAGAATTCCAGGCCTACAACCACTTCTTCCATTTGAAGAATGCAATCAGCCCGGCAGCCACCACCACCATGAGCAGAAGCGACACTGGATAGCCGTAATAGGCTTTCAGCTCCGGCATGTTCCAGGGCGAGCTTGCCGGGTCGAAATTCATGCCCCAGACACCGACTAGGAAGGTCAACGGCATGAAGATCACCGAGACGATCGTTAGATAGGAGATGACGTCGTTGGTGCGCGCCTGGGTCAGCGACACGTGCATCTCGATCAGGCCGGTCAGCATGTCACGCTGGTTCTCTACCAGTTCGATCAGCCGCAGCGAATGGTCGAGCGTGTCGTTGAAGAAGATCTTGGTCTCGGCCTTCACGAAGGGCACGTCGTTGCGGATAAGCGTCGCCAGCGCATCGCGCATCGGCCATAGCACGCCCTTCAGCACATTGGCGTCCCGCCTCAGCTCATGCAGTTGCTGCATCTGGTGCTTATGCGGCATGTTGAGCATCTGATCCTCGATGCCGTCGACCTGTTCGCTCGCCGCCTCGATCGGCGGGAAGTAGCTGTCGACGATGGCATCGATCAGCGCATAGGCCAGATAATCGGAACCGCGCGAGCGCAGCCGGTTGGGCATTGCGCCCGCGATGCGCTTCCTTACAGGATCGAACGGATCGCCCTCGCGCTCCTGGAAGGTGACGACGAAATTCCTGCCGAAGAACAGCGATATCTGCTCGTAACGATGGGACGTGACTTCATCGATCATGCGCATGACGACGAACGCATGATCCTCGAAGAAATCCACCTTCGGCCGCTGCCCGGTGTTGACCACATCTTCCAGCGCCAGCGGGTGCAGGCTGAAGATGCGGCCGATCTCCTCGATCAGCGGGATGTTGGCCAACCCCGTGCAATCCAGCCAGACGACCGGCCATTTCTCGCAATGGGTGTTGAGGTCGTCGATCGAGGCATTGTCGATAGTCTTGAATTTTTCCGGCGCAATCAGCGTCAGCCTGAGCTCGCTGCGCCGCGCGGCCGGATCGGCAATGAGCGTGCCCGGCGACGCGCCGACCGGTGGCCGCCGCATTTGCAGCGGCCCGCGTTTCCTGCCCGTATCAGCCTTTGCCATCAGAACCTCAGGCGTGAACCCGAAACGAAGTGCTCTAGGTTTCTAGCAATTCCGGACGGAAAACCGCTACGCACTTTTCCTGGAATTTGCTTTGGTCGAACGCCATCAACCGACAAAGACCCGCTTGGGCTTGAACATGCCTTGCTCGATGGCGCCGATGGCGACGAGCTTGCCGCGCGCGGTGGCGCAGGCTTCCTCGGCTTCGACCGGCGCATCGCGGCCGCGGATGATGACGGGATTGCCGAGCCGGATTTTCGTCGCGGCATCGTCGCTGACGGCGACCTGCGGCAGGCAGTCGAGCGCGACCGCCGTATCCACCAGGAGCGCGTCGATGGCGCTGAAATCGACAGGCGCCTCGGCTTCCTCGAATTCTCTTCGGTCTTGGCGCCAAAGCGGGCTCTCTCCAGCTCAGCGACGGTGACGAAATCTTCCGGCGTGAACGGCTCGACCTCGACGCGGCGCAATTCGGCGATGTGGCCGAAGCAACCGAGATCGCGGCCCATGTCGCGCGCCAGCGAGCGCACGTAAGTGCCCTTGCCGCATTCGATCTCGAAGACGGTTTTGTCGGCGCCGTGTTCGATGATATCCAAGCGGCCTATCTCGATTTCGCGGGCGGGTATCTCGACGGTCTCGCCGTCGCGGGCAAGATCATAGGCGCGCTCGCCGGCAATCTTGATGGCCGAGAATTGCGGCGGCGTCTGCATGATGACGCCGGTGTATTTCGGTAAGAGCGCCCTCACCTCGGCCTCGGCCGGACGACGATCGGAGCTGTTGGTCACCGGACCTTCGAGATCGTCGGTCGAGCGCTGCTCGCCCCAGGCGACGGTGAAACGATAGACCTTGGCGCCGTCCTGCACATAAGGCACGGTCTTGGTCGCCTCGCCCAAGGCGATCGGCAGCATGCCGGATGCCAGCGGATCGAGCGTGCCGGCATGGCCGGCTTTCTCGGCCTGGAACAGCCATTTGATCTTGGAGACCGCCTCGGTCGAGCCCATGCCGACCGGCTTGTCCAGCACCACCCAGCCGGAAACCGGCCGGCCCTTCTTCTTGCCGCGGCGCCCCACTATTCCTGGTCCTTGTCGTCTTTGTTCTGGTCGTCCGGACCGAGATCGCGCGCGACTTCGGGCGACTTCAGCAGTTCATTGATCCTGGCAAAATTGTCGAAGGACGTATCCAGCCGGAAGCGGAACTCCGGCATGTACTTCATCTGCCGAAGCGCGCCCGAGACGCGGCCACGAACGAATTTCGCATGTTTGTTGAGCGCCTCGATCACGGCATCGGCGTCACCGGTGCCGAGCAGCGAGACAAAGGCGGTGGCGATCTTGAGGTCCGGCGACATGCGGACTTCGGAGACCGAGACGACGCTGTTCTCGACCACCGGATCGATGATCTCGCCGCGCTGCAAGGTTTCGGAGAGCGCATGGCGCACCTGTTCGCCAACGCGCAGCATGCGTTGGGAGGGGCCTTTGGTGGATTGTGCAGCCATTCTTGTCTTTGTCTCCGGATGCCGTCGCCGAACAGCGCTTTCAAACGCTAGGCTGGCGAGATTCCCGCTGCCCAGCTTTTTATGCTTTCAAAATCCCCTGAGCTTACGACTTCCCTTGGGAGGTATACAAATCTCTTTCCGTCCTCGATCTTTAAAAGTATGTACTTCTCAGTGGTTATCAAATTCTCGATCTTTCGGAAAGCAACAGAGTCTTCATCGGAAAACGCCACCGTATAGTCATCGTATATCTTGATGACACCATCATCATCTTCATTCTTTTTTTGATCGTCAGATTTCTGATCATAAACACGGTAGACGAATACACAAAAATGAACCCACCAACGTGAGCAGCAATCATCGCATCGCTGGTCAATATCTTTTCAAGAGGAGCCACTATCGCCCGTGACGCGACCAAAGAGACACAAATAATCCCAAACAGGACCACCACACCAACGACCCGGAGAACCGCTATGGCAGTCCAGAGCCTCAGGCGCCCGTGTCGCAGCTTGTATATTAACCGGCCCACATCCTTGCGGTGTCGGCGATCATTCCAGAAGATGTACTCCCATAGAAGTGCACCTTCCGAGCTTGAATGATCGCCTTCCATATGGGCAAAAAGCGCCTTACAGCGTCCTGGTCACCATCTCGATGCGGAAGCACTCGATGACGTCGCCGACACGCATATCCTCGTAGTTCTGGAAGGCCATGCCGCATTCCTGGCCGCCCGGGACTTCCGAAACCTCGTCCTTGAAGCGCTTCAGCGTCTTCAGCGTGCCTTCGTGGATGACGACGTTGTCGCGGATCAGGCGCACGCCAGCACCACGTTCGACCTTGCCTTCGGTGACACGGCAACCGGCGATCTTGCCGATCTTCGAGATGTCGAAGATCTCCAGAATCTCGGCATTGCCGATGAAGGTCTCGCGCCGCTCCGGCGAAAGCATGCCGGAAAGTGCCGCCTTCACGTCATCGACGAGATTGTAGATGATCGAATAATAGCGGATCTCGATACCGGCGGCGACCGCGGCCGCACGTGCCTGCGCGTTGGCGCGGACGTTGAAGCCGATGATAGCCGCTCCGGACGTCTCGGCGAGCGAGACGTCGCTTTCGGTGATGCCGCCGGCGCCGGCGTGAACGATACGCGCGCGCACCTCGTCGTTGCCGAGTTTTTCAAGCGCGGCGTTGATCGCCTCGATCGAACCCTGCACGTCACCCTTGATGACCAGCGGGAATTCCTTCAATCCGCTCGTCTGCAGTTGCGACATCATCTGCTCGAGCGAGCCGCGCTGGCCGGCATGCTTGGCCACCGCCATGTCTCGCGCCAGGCGCTGGCGATATTCGGTGATCTCACGGGCGCGCGCTTCGTTGTTGACGACGGCGAAGCGATCGCCCGCCTGTGGCGTGCCCTGGAGACCAAGCACTTCGACCGGCATGGCCGGCGGGGCTTCCTGCACATGCCCGCCACGATCGTCGACAAGCGCGCGAACACGGCCCCACTCATTGCCGGCAACGATGATATCGCCCGGCATCAGCGTGCCGGTCTGCACCAGCACGGTGGCGACGGGACCGCGGCCCTTGTCCAACTGCGCCTCGATGACCGCGCCTTCGGCGGTGCGGTCGGGATTGGCCTTGAGATCGAGGATTTCGGCCTGCAGCAGGATCGCTTCCAGGAGCTTGTCGAGATTTGTGCCCTTGGTCGCCGAAACCTCGACGTCCAGCACCTCGCCGCCCATCGATTCCACGAACACTTCGTGGCGCAGCAGCTCGGTCCGCACCTTCTGCGGGTCGGCGTCGTGCTTGTCGATCTTGTTGATGGCCACGATGATCGGAACGCCGGCCGCCTTGGCGTGGCTGATCGATTCGATCGTCTGCGGCATCACGCTGTCATCGGCAGCCACCACCAGCACTGCGATGTCGGTGACCTGCGCGCCACGGGCGCGCATCGCCGTGAAGGCGGCGTGGCCGGGCGTGTCGATGAAGGTGATCTTGTGGCCGTTCTTCTCGATCTGGTAGGCGCCGATATGCTGGGTGATGCCGCCGGCCTCGCCGGAGACGACATTGGCATTGCGGATGGCGTCGAGTAGCGAGGTCTTGCCGTGATCGACATGGCCCATGATGGTGACCACGGGCGGACGCGACACCAGGTCTTCCGCATGATCGGCGATGTTGAACAGGCCTTCCTCGATGTCGGACTCGGCAACGCGGCGGACCGTGTGACCGAACTCGGTGGCGACCAGCTCGGCCGTATCGGCGTCGATGACGTCGCCCGGCTTCAGGATCTGGCCCTGCTTCATGAAGAACTTGACCACGTCGACGGCGCGCTCGGACATGCGCTGCGCCAGTTCCTGGATGGTGATGGTTTCAGGCAGGATCACTTCGCGCATGACTTTCTCGCGCGGCTCATTGTGCATCGCGCGCTTGAATTTTTCCTGGCGACGACGCATCGACGACAGCGAGCGGGCGCGCGCATCTTCATCCGACAGCGCCGAATTCAGTGTCAGCTTGCCGCGACGACGATCTTCCTCGCCCTTGGTGGGCTTGGCCGGCCGTGCGACTTCCGGCGTGGCCAGACGGCGCACCGGCGTACCGGCGCCGGCGCCACCAGGACGCCGCGGCTTGGTCTCTTCCTCGTCCTCGACCGTGACCAGCTCGGCGGCTTGCGGGGCGCGGCGGCGAGCCTCTTCCTCGGCGCGGCGGCGGGACTCCGCCTCGGTTTGCAAACGGGCTTCTTCCTCGGCCTGACGGCGCGCGGATTCCTCGCGCTCGCGCTTGCGGCGCTCTTCTTCCTCGGTGCGGCGCTTGGCATCTTCCTGGGCGCGCTGACGGTCCTCGACCTCACGCGCCTTGGAGCCCTCGAGCGCCTTGCGGCGCGCTTCCATCTCGCCGCGAGACAATTCGTTGAGCACCATGCCCGAGCGCTCCGGCTGGGGTGGCGGCGCCTTCGGCGCTTCGCGCACGACCGGCGCGGGCGCGGCGGCAACAGGGGCGGGCTTCGGCGTGAAGACAGGCGCCGCCACCGGCTCCGGCTTGTCGCCAGGCATCGAGAACTTGCGCTTCTTGATCTCGACCTGGACCTGCTTGGTGCGGCCATGCGAGAAATTCTGGCGCACGGTACCCTGCTCGGTACCGGGGCGCTTCAGCGTCAAGGTCTTCTTCGGCGTAACGCTCAACGTCTTATCGTCGCCCGATTTCGTATCGCTCATTCCATATCCTCTGCGGCATCATCTTCGTCAGCAACGGCCGCAAGCATTGCCAGATCGTCCGGGGTTCCGCCCCGATATCGGTCGAGCGCAACCATGCGCTTCTCAACCGCCTTGCCCGCGTCTCCCGCGAGAACGGCAGCATGTATCACATTTGTACCCCCCAATGCCAAGCTCAACTCGGCCTCGGAGAAAAGTTTGTAGGCAAGGACTGCGGGGCCACCGAGATGGACGGTTGCCCGCCGAGCCTGGCTGATCTTGCGCACGCCATCTTCGGACGCTTCGGTCGCGTGAAGCACGAAAAGCGCCAGTCCACTGCGCACCGCGCTCTCGACCTTGGTGGCGCCGAGGGCAATGGCGCCGGCCTTGCGAGCCAGGCCAAGCATGCCCAGAGCGGACCTGGAAAGCAGTCCGTCGACCATGGCGCCAAGATCGGGAGGAACGGCTACCTGCGCCTTGAAGGCGCGGGCAAACAGGTTCTTCGCCGCTGCCTTGTCGATATGTAGGCGGTCGGCGGTGACCCAGCAACCGCGGCCGGGCAGATTTCTCTTGAGATCGGGAACGACGGCCGAATCCGGGCCGACGACGAACCGGATCAGATCATCCGGTTCGGCCTGCTTGCGGGTGACGATGCAGGTGCGATCGTTCATCTCGTCCTGGGGCGGGTTGTGTACGATGCGGTTTCACCTCACGCACCAACGGCTTCGTCAGCCGATGTTTCCTCGGCCGCAAGCTCGTCTTCGGTGATCCAGCCGGCCTTCTTGCGGGCGGCAAGCACCATCTGTTCGGCGTCGGCGCGCGAGACGCCGTGAGAGGCGAGCACGCCGGGATAGACCTTGGTCTCGCCGTCCTTGCGTTCCTTCCAGCCGACCAGGTCATCGGCGGCATAGCCGGCGAAGTCCTCGACGGTCTTCACGCCATCCTCGCCAAGCGTCACCATCATGGCGGTGGTGACACCGGGGATGTCGCGCAGCTCGTCCTGGACGCCGAGCGCCTTGCGCTTCTCGTCGTGCTCGGCCTCGATCTTTTCCAGATATTCGCGGGCGCGGGTCTGGATCTCCGAAGCGGTGTCCTCGTCGAAGCCATCGATCGAGGAGATTTCGCCGGAGTCGACGTAAGCGACTTCCTCGACGCTGGTGAAGCCTTCGGAGGCGAGCACCTGGCCGACCATCTCGTCGACGTCCAGGGCTTCCATGAAGAGCGCCGAGCGCTCGACGAATTCCTTCTGGCGGCGCTCGGATTCCTCGGCTTCGGTCAGGATGTCGATGTCCCAGCCGGTGAGCTGCGAGGCGAGGCGCACGTTCTGGCCGCGGCGGCCGATGGCCAGCGACAGCTGGTCGTCCGGCACCACCACTTCGATACGCTCGGCATCCTCGTCGAGCACCACCTTGGCGACTTCGGCCGGCTGCAACGCATTGACGATGAAGGAGGCAGCCGACGGCGACCACGGAATGATGTCGATCTTCTCGCCCTGCAGCTCGCCGACCACCGCCTGGACGCGGCTGCCGCGCATGCCGACGCAGGCGCCGACCGGGTCGATCGAGGAATCGCGCGAAATGACGGCGATCTTGGCGCGCGAACCCGGGTCGCGGGCGACCGACTTGATCTCGATGATGCCGTCGTAGATCTCCGGCACTTCCATGGTGAAGAGCTTGGCCATGAACTGCGGATGGGTGCGCGACAGGAAGATCTGCGGGCCGCGCTGCTCGCGGCGCACGTCGTAGACATAGGCGCGGACGCGGTCGCCATACTTGTAGTTCTCGCGCGGGATCAGCTCGTCGCGGCGGATGATCGCCTCGCCGCGGCCGAGATCGACGATGACATTGCCGTATTCGACGCGCTTGACGGTGCCGTTGACGATCTCGCCGATGCGGTCCTTGTATTCGTCATACTGCCGGTCACGCTCGGCCTCGCGCACCTTCTGCACGATGACCTGCTTGGCCGACTGGGCGGCGATGCGGCCGAAATCCATCGGCGGCAGCTGCTCGGCGATGAAGTCGCCGACCTGGGCGTCGGGGTTGCGCTCGCGGGCGGTGGAAAGCGCGATCTGCGTCGCGTAATCCTCGACCTTCTCGACCACTTCCATCAGCCGCTGCAGCTTCATCTCGCCGGTAGTCGGGTTGATGTCGGCGCGGATGTTGGTCTCCTGGCCGTAACGCGAACGCGCCGCCTTCTGGATCGCATCGGCCATGGCGGCGATGACGATCGACTTGTCGATCGACTTTTCACGCGCGACCGCATCGGCGATCTGCAGCAGTTCAAGCCTGTTGGCGCTTACAACCATTGTCTTTCTCCCGACTTCGCCCTGGACACGCGGCCCCGCGGCGCTATCAACTTTCCTGTTCGGTTTCGTTTTCCTCGGCGGCGTCTTCCGCTTCGCCTCGGCGTTTCTTGGCTTCCTTGCGCGCCCGGTTGTCCTTCGACAGGGCATCGCGGATGAGATCGTCGGTCAGCACCAGCCTGGCCTCGGCAATCGCGTCATAAGGCACGCGCACCGTCGGCTCTTCGCCATAGGCCGCCTTGTCGCGCTCCAAAAGGATGCCGTCGGCATCGGCCTCGGCGATCTTGCCCTTGAAGCGCTTGCGGTCGCTGACGAGAACCGACGTTTCCAGCTTGACCAGATGGCCGGTCCAAGTGGTGAAATCGGATTTGCGCACCAGCGGCCGGTCGATGCCAGGCGAGGAGACTTCCAGATGGTATGCCTTTTCGATCGGATCATCGACATCGAGCGCCGGCGACACCGCGCGGCTGACCTCTTCGCAATCCTCGACGGTCATGGTGCCGTCTTCACGCTCGGCCATGATCTGCAGCGTCAACCCGTTCTGGCCGGTCAAATGCACGCGCACGAGGCGGAAACCAATAGCCTTCAGCACCGGCTGAACGATCAGCGCAATGCGCGCATCGATGCCGCTTTCGCGGATGATACGGTCGTCGGCTTCGCTTGCCGCTGCAGTCATCAGATCCCTGTCGCTTTGTCGCTTCCGGCGGGCAGGTAATAAAAAGAGCGGGACCGGGTGGACCCACTCTTCGTCATACCGACCAAGAATTTGAGGCTGATATAGACGATACCGAACCGTGTTTCAAGCCTGCAGGCAAGCTCGGGCGAAGTTCAGGGCCGGGCGAAGTTCAGGGCCGGCGCCAAGTTCGGGCAGGGTTGCGCGCCGAGCATGGCCGCCATGCGGCGGGCGGCCTTGCGGACAAGGGGCCGCTGCACCCACTTATTTCGCACAGCAAAAGAGAAGGACGCGCGCGGTGGCGCGCGTGTTGTTTTTATCATGGATCGTGGATTGTTTTTCGTCATCGGTGACTTCTTCAGCACATTCAGCAGCGCCGCTTCAGCATCACGCGCCGTCGAGGCTGGCCGCAAGCCCCGCCCCAGCGACCTCAAGAAGCTTGGCATCGACCCCGCCGCTTTCGACAGGATTGGCCGGTTCTGAGGCAATCGCGGACGGAGCCAGCCGCGACGAGTCGCTAGCTACGACCGTGACGCATGCGAGATTTCCCGCCCGTCGCGTTTTCTGAACGACAGTCCATCGCTTTACTGCTGGGCTTCCACAAGCGACGCAGCAATTGCTGCAATCGAGCGGAACAAGAGGAGCGGGTCGTCCTTCGTGGGCAGAAATCCTCTCCGCTGCCAGAATTGGGCGGCTTCGTCGTCGATTGCATTGACCATCAGAGCGCGCCCTCCGATCAGTTCCGCAGCCTGAACGCAGCGCTGAAGGGCATGTTTCACCAAACCAACACCGATGCCGAGCCCAGCCCATCCAGTGTCGGTGGCAAGCTGACCGAGGAGGAGGCAGGGGACCGGGTCGGGCGGTTGGCCTGTGCGGATCGACCGAGGCAAGATCGACGGCACAACAGCCGTCGGCGCCAAACCGTAGTATCCAACCACCCGGTTGGATTCATGGACGACGAGTACGGCCGTAAAACCTTTTTCCTGATTGGAGAGCGCGCGCGTTTTCAACCAGTGATCAAGCGCAGGCTTCCCGCAGGAAAATCCGGAAACGTCGTGGACGGCGGTAAGCGGTTCAGGGGCCGATAAGGCCACGGCCTAGCGTTTCGTTTTGTGCGCGGTTTCCCAGGGCGCTCGACGCTTTGCCAATTCCACCATGTCGGGAACCGGAGCGGCGGGGGCCGACAAAGCCTCCATGAACTCCGCGAACCCTTCTTGGCTCATGCGGATCAACCGGCTATCCATCAACACGTCCTCGGCCGCGCGCACGGCGGCATCGCGCACAAAGTCCGTGCGGGACCGGCCACGGAGAGTGGCGGCACGGTCAATCATCGCCACGTCCGCTTCCGGCAGGCGCATCGAGATCGGATATTCCTTACGTTCACCCGTGGTGGCCATATTGTCTCCTTGCCACCTACATACAGATTTGTAGCGCTAAATGCAATACATCGCGTCGATTCATCGAGATAGTCAGCAAGCCGAACCCAATGCGAAACGACTTTCGAGGGCATCGGCAGCGTACAAGCGGCTGATCACCTGCACCTGGTGCCTCGGTTTGACCTATTTCCGAATGAAAGTCAGATAGGCGGGACGCCGGCCTTCGCGGATGGCCTTCGTCTCGTAACGCGTACCGGGCCAGCCCTCATAGGGACGGTGCCAGTCCGCAGCATCCCGCGCTTGCCATTCAAAGGCACCGTGGTCGCGGCAGGCGAGCAGCGTCCAGTTCACGTAGCTGTCTATATCGGAAGCAAAACGAAACCTGCCGCCCGGTTTCAAGACACGGGCGAAGCGGCCGAGATTGGCCGGGCCGACGAAGCGCCGCTTCCAGTGTTTCTTCTTCGGCCAGGGATCGGGGTAGAGCAGGTCGATGCCGTCGAGCGAGGCCTGCGGCAGCCAGTCGAGCAGGCGCGTGGCGTCGTCGTCATAGACCCTGAGATTGGCGAGCGGCGTCTTGCCGAGCGCCGTCATCATCTTGGCCATGCCGTTGACGAAAGGCTCGACGCCGATGAAGCCGGTCGCCGGCGCTTCGGTCGCGCGATGCAGAAGATGCTCGCCACCACCGAAGCCGATTTCCAGCTGAAGCGCTGAAACATCGGCCTTGAACAGTTCCGCAAGGTCCGCCGGTGGCGGGACCGCCAGATCGATCCCATGGGCGCGCAGCCCGCTTTCGAGGGCAACCGCCTGCTGTGGCCGGATGGTCTTGCCGTGCCGGCGGCCGAAGAATCCTTCGGTCGCGCGGCTCGGGCGGTCTTTGTGGTCCTCCGGCGTCAGGCGGCGACAGCGTCCTTGAGCGCCTTGGCCAGATCGGTCTTCTCCCAGGAGAAAGACCCGTCACGGCCTGCCTTGCGGCCGAAATGACCGTAGGACGAGGTTTTCGCGTAGATCGGCTTGTTGAGGTCGAGATGACGGCGGATGCCCGACGGCGACAAATCCATCACCTTGCGCAACGCCTCTTCCAGCTTCGATTCGTCGACCTTGCCGGTGCCGTGCAGGTCGACATAGACCGACAATGGCTGGGCAACGCCGATGGCGTAGGAGAGCTGGATGGTGCAACGGTCGGCGAGCTTGGCCGCCACGACGTTCTTGGCAAGATAGCGCGCCGCATAAGCGGCCGAACGGTCGACCTTGGTGGTGTCCTTGCCGGAGAACGCGCCGCCGCCGTGGGGGCCGCGCCACCGTAGGTGTCGACGATGATCTTGCGGCCGGTAAGGCCGGCGTCGCCGTCCGGACCGCCGATGACGAACTTGCCGGTCGGGTTGATGTACCACATGCAATCGTCCGCGATCCGCAAATCGCCCAGCGCCTCGCGGATATACGGCTCGACGACCTGGCGGACCTTCTTGGAATCCCAGCTTGAATCCATATGCTGGGTCGACAGCACGATCTGCGTCGCTTCGGCGGCCTTGCCGTCGATGTAGCGGACAGTGACCTGGCTCTTGGCATCCGGTCCGAGCTTGCCGGCCTCGCCACTGCCTTCATGGCGCGCGGCGGCCAGCAATTCGAGGATCTTATGGCTGTAATAGATCGGCGCCGGCATCAGATCCGGCGTTTCGCGGCAGGCATAGCCGAACATGATGCCCTGGTCGCCGGCACCCTCCTCGCCCTGGCGGTCGGCGGCATTGTCGACGCCCTGGCCGATGTCGGGCGACTGGCCGTGCAGCAGCACTTCGATCTTGGCCGTCTTCCAATGGAAGCCTGACTGCTCGTAGCCGATCTCACGGATCGCCTTGCGGGCAACCGACTTGAACTTGGCCGGATTGACGACAGGGTGGCCGGCGCCGTCCGTGAGGACCTTGCCTGCCTTGTCCTTCTTCAAAAGCGTTTCGGGAACGCGGACCTCGCCGGCGATGACGACGCGGTTGGTGGTCGCCAAGGTCTCGCAGGCGACGCGGACCTTCCATGGATCCATGCCGGTCTTCTTGGCTTCGCGATAGACCAGATCGACGATCTCGTCGGAGATACGGTCACAGACTTTGTCGGGATGGCCCTCGGCAACGGATTCCGAGGTGAAGAGATAGTTCTGCCGCGTCACGGGTGTCCCCTCTTGAAAAGATCGGCAGGCTGCCGATTTTGGCGCGCCACGTGTTAGCGGTGCCGGGCGCTGCTCGTCAAGCGGCGCGACGGATCTGGCATGAATGTCGGCATTGCCGGCTTATGCCACCGGCGGCGGGGCGCCACCGGTGACGTCAGTCGAGGAGATGGGCCGAAATCAATCGGCGTCGTCGGCGGCGAGCGACTTCACCAGATCGATGATCCTGCGCCGCACCTTGACATCGGCTATCTTGACGAAAGCCCGGTTGAGCTGAAGTCCTTCCGGGCTGCCGCAGAATTCGATGGCGAAGGACATGGAGGAGTCCTCGGCAAATCCCCGGTTGACGCCGCCGGCCTCCTCACCCGGGGCATCCTCGAAGAAGAACGCGACGGGAACACTCAGGATGGAGGCGATCGCCTGCAAACGGCTTGCGCCAACCCTGTTTGTCCCCTTTTCGTACTTCTGGATCTGTTGAAACGTGATGCCGAGATTTTCACCCAACTTTTCCTGGCTCATGCCAAGCATATTGCGACGCAGACGAATACGGCTCCCGACATGGATGTCGATCGGATTCGGCTTCTTCTTGTTTTCTTCTGTCATTTTTTCCTCGCCGAATTTTTCCGGCTTTTTCTATTTTTCCCGCCCATACGAAACCGGAGCCACCTGCCCCAACAGAAACCCCAACCGACTTCGAGAAAATTTTAGGCGTTACAGTATGAGTTTCTAATGTGTCGACTGTCAATTCGCCCGTAGCCGTTGCCTTACATTCAATGTGAAGGCCGTCAGGGCAAACAGCAACATGATCAGCAATCCGTTAATTCGCCGCTGATCGGCGGAGAACCGAGCTTGGCCCGAAATTGGCACATGCGCATCGATGGCGCCGCGCGCGTTGACGGCCAGCGCATCGACAATGCGCCCGCGCGAATCGACCACGGCGGAAATGCCATTGTTAGCCGCGCGCAACAAAGGCTTCCCATTTTCCACCGCACGGATCTGCGCCTGCCTGAAGTGCTGATAAGGGCCCGGCGTGTCGCCAAACCAGGCATCGTTGGTGACGTTCACAATAAGATCGGATGACGCTGCGTCAACTGCCACAAGGTCGGGAAAGATCACCTCGTAGCAAATGAACGGCGCGGCGCGCAGGCCATTCGGCAGGGCGATCGGATGGCGCTCGTTGCCGGCGGCGAAATTCATCGGTCCGGCAACCAGCTGGCCGATGCCGAAGCGCTGGAACAGTTCGGCGAAAGGCAGGTATTCGCCGAACGGCACCAGATGCACCTTGTCGACGGCGTCGACGATCTCGCCCTTGTCATTGATCGCCACCACGGAATTGTAATAGCGGCTGTCAGCGTTGGCGACAGCGCCGCCTTCCTCGCGCACGACACCGGCGACCAGCAGCTGGCCGTCGGTGAGCATGTCGCCGAGCGCCGTCAGCGCGTCCGGCCGCTCGGTGAACAGAAACGGCACCGACGTTTCCGGCCACAGGATCAACTGCGGCTTGGCGTGACCCTCTTCCGGCGCCTTTGCGGATATTCCGAGCAAGGTCGCGAAGATACGGTCGCGCACCGAAGCGTCCCACTTCTCGCTGAGATCGACGGCCGGCTGCACGATGCGAACGTCGATCGATCGGGTCGGTTTGACCGGCGTGGCAAGCCTGACATAGCCGAAGCCGACATGGCCGGCGATGAGGATGACGAACAGGGCGAAGCCCAGCCTGAGATGGCGTCGCGCGGCGAGCAGCGCAGGCAGCGAAAAGACAAAGACCGCGAGCGCGTTCATGCCGATCATTCCGGTCACCGATACGCTCTGCATCAGCAGCGGCACCGGCATTGCGGCATAGCCGACGGCATTCCAGGGGAAGCCGGTGAACAGGAAATCGCGCAGCCATTCGGCCAGGCCGAAGCCGAAGGCCAACGCTGCGATACGACCAATATCGCTGCTCCAGAACAGCCGCGCCACGACGGTGGCGAAGCCGTAGAAGAAGGCGAGCGCGAAGGGGATGCCGACGACGGCGAAGGGCAAGGCCCAGGCAAAGCTGTCGGCCTCGACCAGCAGCGCCTGGCCGATCCACCAGAGACCCGCGAGAAAATATCCGAAGCCGAACCACCAGCCGGTGGCGAAGGCCGGCTTCAGGCGTTTCAGCCATCCATCGGAGGCTTCGCCGGTGGCGCCGTCGAGCAGCCACACGAGGACCGGAAACGAGATGAAGCAGACGGCGAAGAAGTCGTAGGGCGCCTGAGCCAGAACGGCGAGCGCGCCGGCGAGAAACGCCACCAGCGCCCGCCGCCAACCCCAGAGCAGAATTATCCGGCCGGCAAGGCGCTCCATGCAGACGTCCGAGTCGCGCGAATCAGTTGCGAAGGTTTAACAGGCTGCGCCGCCTGCTCCAAATGACGCCGACTTGAGAGATGGGGCTGCGCCTACGGTCGGCGCCGCCCGCTTCAGGCCTGCTCGGTGCGTGCGGCGCGACGGCGCTGGCGCTCGCCCTTCTGGCTCTGGACGATGCGCACGCGCTTGACGCGGCGCGGGTCGGCGTCAAGCACATGGAATTCGAAGCCGGGGATGGCTTGGACCACTTCGCCGCGCGCCGGGACGCGTCCCAGCGTGTTGAAGATCATGCCGCCGATGGTGTCGACATATTCGCCATGCTCGCCGGCGGCGAAATCCTCGCCGATCATCTTGGCGACCTCGTCGATCTCGGCCTTGCCGTCGACGACGAACACGCCGTCGCCGGTCTGGGTGATCATCGGCTCGTCATCGTCGTGCTCGTCCTCGATGTCGCCGACGACCATCTCGACGATGTCCTCGAGCGAAGCGAGGCCGTCGGTGCCGCCATATTCGTCGATGACCAGCGCCATCTGGGTGCGGTTGGTCTGCATGCGCCCCATCAGGTCGGAGGCAAGCATCGACGGCGGCACGAACAGCACCGGGCGGATCAGGCTGAGATCGCCGATGGTGCGCGCCAGGTCGACCTGGGCAAGGTCGAGCGCGGCCGTCACCGGGGCTTTCGCTCTGGCGCGGCCCTTCTTGACGCGGGCGAGCTTGGTGATGTGGGCCAGCACGTCGCGGATGTGGACCATGCCGCGCGGATCGTCGAGCGTCTCGGAATAGACCGGCATGCGCGAATGGCCGGATTGCTCGAACAGGCCGAGCAGATCGCCAAGCGTGGTGTTGATCTCGACCGCTTCGATATCGGCGCGCGGCACCATCACGTCCTCGACGCGCACTTCGCGCAGGCGCAGGATGTTGTTGAGCATGGCGCGCTCGCCGGGCGAGAACGACTCGGCATCGCTCGCCGTCTCGGCAAGCGCATCGGCTATCTCCTCGCGCAGACTGGTGCCGTTGCGGTGCCTGAACAGGCCGACAACGCGATCAAAGAGCGAAGGACCGGCATGCTGCGGCTCGGCGGCCGCGCTGCCGGTCGGAATACTCGGACTGGAGCCCTCTTCCGACTTTTCGGAAGGCTTGGCAGCACTGCCGGCGTCCGGACGGGCGGCAGTTTCTGGTTTGTCGTTCATCGCCATCGGGTCAATTGAGCTTTTTTGTTACGCGTAGGGATCGGGAATGGCAAGCCTTGCAAGCGCCCTGCGCTCGATCGCTTCCATCTCCTCAGCCTCGGCGCCGGTCTCGTGATCATGGCCCAGAAGATGCAGCAGGCCATGGATCACAAGATGGGTGATATGGTTCGCCAGGGGCTTGTCTTCCAGTGCGGCCTCGCGCGCGATCGTCTCCGCCGCCAGCACGATATCGCCCAGCATCGGCGGTAGCGGGCGACCTTTGGCGAACGGAAAAGCCGGGAAAGACAAGACGTTGGTGGGCTTGTCCTTGCCGCGCCATTGCGCGTTCAGCGCCTGGATATGGGCATCGTCGGAAAAAACGATGCTGAGTTCCGAGACGCCGCTCGCGCCGGTTTCGGCAAAGGCCGCCGTGACGGCCAGACCGACCAGCCGCTTCAGCTCGGCTTGCGCGGGCCAATCGCCGGCCTCGACGAAAATATCGATATCGACCGGCGTTTTGCCAGCTGGTTTGGCGGCTTCAGCCATGCGGCCTTGTCAGCTTTCCGCGCCCAGGCCCCTGGCCAGCTTGCCGTCGCGATCATAGGCCCTGACGATTTCCGCCACCAGCGGATGGCGAACGACGTCGACATCGTTGAAGCGCACGGTTACCGCGCCTGCCACGCCATCGAGGACACGCAAGGCTTCGACAAGGCCCGACTTGGTGCTCGGAGGAAGATCGATCTGGGTCGGATCGCCGGTAACGATCATGCGCGAGTTCTCGCCGAGACGGGTGAGAAACATCTTCATCTGCATCGGCGTGGTGTTCTGCGCCTCATCGAGGATGACCGCGGCATGCGCCAGCGTGCGGCCGCGCATGAAGGCGAGCGGTGCGATCTCGATCACCTCGGCGGCAATCGCTCGCTCGACCTTGTCGGCCGGCATCATGTCGTAAAGTGCGTCGTAGAGCGGACGCAGATACGGATCGACCTTCTCCTTCATGTCGCCGGGCAGGAAGCCCAACCGCTCGCCGGCCTCGACAGCCGGACGCGACAGAATGATGCGTTCGACCATGCCGCGTTCGAGCAGCATCGCCGCATGCGCCACCGCCAGATAGGTCTTGCCGGTGCCGGCCGGACCGATGCCGAACACGAGTTCCGACCGCTCCAGCGCCCGCATATAGGCATCCTGGTTGAGCGAGCGGGCATAGATGGTCTTCTTGCGCGTGGCGATCTGGGCGGCCGAAACCTTGCCCTTGCGCTCCATGGTTGGCAGCGTCAGCTGGTCGTCGGCGGCGATCGCCATGCGCACGGCGCCGTCGACATCCGACTGGCCGACGTCGACGCCCTTCTGCAGGATGCCGTAGAGCGTATCGAGGGCGCGACGCGCCTGTTCGGCCGCGGTTGCCGAGCCTTTGATCGTAAGCTGGTTGCCGCGCGAACGGATGTCGACGCCGAGCTTCTGCTCGAGCCGGGCGAGGTTCTCGTCGAACTGACCGTAAAGGGCGCTGGCAAGCTTGTTGTTGTCGAAGGTCAGTACGATGTGCGCCATGTCGGAAGCCCCGGACGCTTGGGTCTGGGGCGGATTCTTCAGTTCAGCAGCGCTCAACCGTCTCTCCTCATCTGCCGAAGCCATCAGGCCAACTCGGCGAACAGGCTGTTGTAGCCCGTCCTTGTGATTCGTACGTCGATAATGTCACCGATTCCACCGGCCTTGTCGTCAACAATAACCGGTTGCAGCCACGGAGAGCGGCCGACTTTCTGGCCAGCCTGGCGGCCCGGCTTCTCGATCAGCGTGCCGATGGTCTTGCCGACCAGGCTCAGGCCGAAATCCTGCTGCTGCTTCAAAAGCAGGGCTTGCAGCCGCTGCAGCCGTTCATCCTTGACCGCCTCGGACACTTGGTCGCTCATTTCGGCGCCCGGCGTGCCGGGTCGCGGCGAATATTTGAACGAGAAGGCCGAGGCATAGTTGACCTCCCGTACCAGTTCCATCGTCGCCTCGAAATCGTCATTCGTCTCGCCCGGGAAGCCGACGATGAAGTCGCCGGACATGGCGATATCGGCGCGGGCATTGCGGATGCGGTCGATGAGCGCCAGATAATCGCGCGCCGTGTGCCGGCGGTTCATCGCCTTCAAGATGCGGTCGGAGCCGGACTGCACCGGCAGGTGCAGATAGGGCATCAGAGCGGCCAAGTCGCGGTGCGCGGCGATCAACTCATCATCCATGTCGCGCGGATGGCTGGTGGTGTAACGCAGGCGCGCCAGTCCAGGAATTTCCGCCAGGCGAAACAGCAGGCGGCCAAGGCCCCATTCCTCGCCGTTTTCGCCAACGCCATGCCAGGCGTTGACGTTCTGGCCGAGCAGCGTCACCTCGCGCACGCCGGCCTCGGCCAGGCGCTCGGCCTCGGCGACGATCTGCGCCACCGGCCGCGACACTTCCGAGCCGCGCGTATAAGGCACGACGCAGAAGGTGCAGAACTTGTCGCAGCCTTCCTGCACCGTAAGGAAGGCAGTGACGCCACGTTTGGCCAGTTCGGCGCGCTTGGGCTGCGGCAGATGCTCGAACTTGTCCTCGATGGCGTATTCGGTCTCGACGATCTTCTCGCCGCCGCGCACCCTTGCCAGCACGTCGGGCAGCCGGTGATAGGTCTGCGGGCCGATGACGAGATCGACGGCCGGCGAACGGCGGATGATCTCGGCACCCTCGGCCTGCGCCACGCAACCGGCGACGCCGATCAAAAGCTCGCGGCCGGCGCTGGCGCGCTCAGCCTTCATGTCGCGGATGCGGCCGAGCTCGGAATAGACCTTTTCGGCGGCCTTTTCGCGGATATGGCAGGTGTTGAGCAGCACCAGATCGGCATCGTCGATCGCGTCGGTGGCGACATAGCCGTCGGCGGCCAGCGCATCGGTCATGCGTTGGGAATCGTAGACATTCATCTGGCAGCCATAGGTCTTGACGAAGACCTTTTTCGCCGTCGGGACAGTGCTGGCCGAATGCTCGGCTGCAATGCCGATGTCGTGGCTTTCGATCGTGTTTAACTCCATCGGGCGGCTTCTAACGCCTTTCCGTGACAAAAAACAGACGATTCTAGCCAAGGCACGCCGACTGCAGGGATCTCGGTCGTCATCCCTACACAGTTTGGGCGCCATGCAGCGTTTACCGGCCTGGAGCCGGGTTCGCGAGGGCCGCCTGCATCATCTCGCGTACCTTGGCTTCCATCAACCGCGCGGTTTCCTTGCGGTTCGAGCCCTTGGAGAAGGCCACTGGATCGCCGAAATGCACCTCGGCGTCGAGCGCGCCTTCGGCAAGCAGCACTTTCAGATGCGGCATCAGATCCTGATCGCCGATCCACGCGGAAATCGGCCGGTGACGGCGGCCCATCGGCACGCCGTGCAGGCGCGTATAGGCGATCGCCACCGGCTGGATGAAGACCTTGTCCGTCGCGCCTTCCGAAATTGCCATCGAGGCCGCGCCAAACAAGGTGCTCTTGAACGGCAGCACCAGATTGCCGTCGCCGGTGGAGCCCTCGGGAAACAGCACCATGGTATCGCCCTTGGCCATGCGCCCGCCGATTTCGCTCGCCTGGTCGCCGGAGGTGCGCTTGCGCTCGCGCTCGATGAAGACAGTACGCTGCAGCTTGGACAGCATGCCGATCAGCGGCCAGCCTTCCATGTCGGCCCTGGCGATGAACTTCACGTCGGCGAAAGAGCCGAGCACCATGATGTCGGTCCAGGAAATGTGGTTGGCCGCGACCAGCAACGGGCGTTCGTTCGCCAGCGCGCCTTTGATGTGAACGCGAATGCCGAGCGCCCTCAGGATCATGCGGTGCCAGATTTTCAGGATGACCGTCTCGGGCCACAGCCCGGTCTTTATCGACAGGATCTGCAGGGGCACCAGCACCAACGTGCAAACGACAACGCAGCCGAGCGCCAGGAAAATCCGCAATCTCTTGATCATTCGCTCCGGCCCTGCCCATTACAGCGCCGCGCGCCCTCTCGGGCGCGCAAAGGACGCTGTAACGCTCGAATTCTGGCGCATGACCCCGGCAATCGGGGACGATTGCCGGGGTCATGCGCCGTGTGGCTAGCGAAGATCGCGGCGCATGACAAGCGCGCCGGTCGGACCGTGCTCGGTCGAGCGATAGTAATTGGGGCGCTGGCCGACCTGGCGGAAACCCAGCCTGCGATAAAGCGCGATCGCCGGCGCATTGGTCTCGTCGACCTCGAGGAACAGCGCTTCGGCGCGCTGCGCATGCAATTCGCGCAGCACGGCGTCCATCAGCTGCCAGCCGAGGCCCTGACGGCGATGCGCGCGGGCAACCGCGACAGTCAGGATTTCGCCCTCGCCGGCCGCGAGCCGCGCCAGCACGAAGCCGACCGGAGGCTTCGCTCCTGCCCGGTCTCACGCGCGGCATAGCCGAACACGGTGTCCTGCCCGAGCAATGACGCGAACTCGCCATCGGTCCAGGGCCGCACGAAATCCTCGCGGTGCAGCACCGAGACGGCGGCGCTGTCGCCAACCGTCAGCGGTTCGAGCGCATAATCCCTGCGGCGCGGTTGAAAGAACGGTATGCGCATCAGGGCTGTTTTCCCCTTGGGTCCTGCCTTGGCAAAATGAAGCCAGCCTGCGGCTTGGCGTCGGCGCCACGCAGATAGAGCGGCTTCGGCCTCTCGCCCGGTCCTTTGGCGGCGGCCAGTCTGGCGTAGGTCGCAATGTCGGCGGTAGAGGTTACCGGCCCGATGTCGAGGACATGTCCTGCCGCCGCGATCAGCGGCGCGGCCGTGCCGGCAAGGATCGCGTCGGCGCGCTCAGCCATGGCACTCGCCTCGGCAAGATTAGCCACAGCAGGTCCGTAAGTCAAAACTAACGCTTTATCGTAGAGCGCGGCATGGATTTCCGCGCGGCCGGCATCGAGCGCGGCAAGCACGGCGCGGCCGGGGAAAACCCCAGCCGCCTCAGCCGCCAGCGCCTCCAGCGTCGTCACGCCGATGGCGGGGATTTTGAGCGCCAGCGCCAGCCCACGCGCCGTCGAGACGCCGACACGCAAGCCGGTGAAGGAACCCGGGCCGATCGATACGGCAATGGCGCTCAGGTCGCGATAGCCTATCCCACTGGCTTCAAGGGTAGCCTCGATGACAGCCATAAGATGCTCGGCATGGCCCTTGCCGAGATCCAGCACCTGCCGGCCAAGCTCATTGCCAGCAGCCGCGTCATAGACGCAGGCGGCACAGAGACTGGCGGCGCAGTCGATGGCAAGGAGCTTCATACAGGCAGCTTCATTTTAGCCGGTCAACGAACAGGATCGAACGATATTCCCTGTGCCCGCCAGGGCCTGCCGCCGCAAGGGCCACGGTCGAGAAAGTTAAACGGCTTGGCTTCCGCGCAACATCAGGACTTTTTGTTTGACGCAATCCCGGACGGAAAACCGCTTCACACTTTTCCTGGAATTGCTTCGGCTTGTTTGACGCAATCCCGGACGGAAAACCGCTTCACACTTTTCCTGGAATTGCTTCGGCAGGCCGTCAGGCCGTGGCGGAGATGCGCAGCATGTGGTTATCCCAGACATAGTCGGGCTCGGAACGGGTCGCGCCTGCGCCGCCGATAATCTCACCGGCGCCTGTCGTTGCCATGAAGCCGGCGCCGTCTGGCGCGAGGCCGCACACTTCGACAAGCGACCTGGTCGTGACGACTTGGCCGCTGGCCGCGTCGATCACCGCCAGCGCGTTTCCTCCGGCGATGTGACGGCGACGGTGCCGGCGCCGGGATTGGCGGCGACGGAGCCGATATAGTTGCGGAAGCCGGAGAGCACGTCCTGCGGCATCTCCAAGAGTTCAAGGTCCTTGCCGCGAACCGCACGCCCGATCAGCGCCGGACGGTCGGTCGCCGGTCCCCTATACTGGCAACCGAACCAGACGGTGCCGGCCTGGTCGCGGTCCATATGGCGGATCGACAGCTGGTGGAGCGACGGCGGCAATTCGTGCTTTTCGATCAGGTCGCCGGTGATGCGGTCGACCAGCGTGTAGGACGGCTTCATGGTCGCGATGTTGAGCTCGGCGCGGCCGAAATCGGGATGGGTTTCGATGCCGCCATTGGCAATCGCCAAAGTCCGGCCATCGCCGAGCAGCAAGAGTTCATGCGGGCCCATGCCATAGGTCGGAAATTCGCCGATGCGGTTGAATTTCGCGCGCGCGTCGTAAATGCCGACGACGCCGGCGGCATTGTCGAAGTCGTTCTCCGTCGCATAGAGCACGGCGCCATCGCGCGAGAACACGCCATGGCCGAAGAAATGCCGGCCGGCGATACTGGGGATCGTCAGGGGCTGCTCGCGGCCGGCATGGTCGAAGACCACGGCGAAAGTTCCGGGCTGGCGGGCAAAGACGACCGATCGCTTCGACATGGGATCGAAGGTGACGTCATGGCCGCGGTCCGGCAGATCGACTATGTGCAGGATCTTGCCGGCTTCGGACAGCACGGCGGCGCCAAAACTGCCGTCGCGCTTGGCGAAAGCCGTGGCGAAGACAGCGTCCGCTGCCAGCGTGTCGGCCCAGGCGCGCGGCGCCAGCGCGGCGGCGAAGCTGGCGCCTGCTGCCCGAAGGAAGTCGCGGCGGTCGATGAGCGCTGTACCCAGCCGAGCCATCGCTCAATCCCCATCCAGCGAGGAAAAGCCGGCGGTCAGGCCGAACTCGGCCGTCATCCTGGTGCCGATCAAGGTCGAAAGGCTGGAGGTGATCAGTGCGAAATGCTCAAGCTTGTCGCGCAAAGCCGGATCGGCGAGCGCCTTGTCGATGGGTCCAGTGACCGATTTTGCCGTCGCCACGCCATTGGTGAGCTGGATGTGGATGGATTGCGCCATCCATTGCGCATCCGCGGGCAGCGCATCGCCAAGCTTGGAAGCCTGGAAGAGCTGGTCGATGCCGGACAGGTTTCCGGCCAGCGATGCGGCCGTGTTCCGCGAGCGCCAGTAGATCGCCTGTTTCGGCTTGTCGGCGTCCGGCTTTGCGCCGAGGAACCCCTTGAGCCGCACGTCGCGGATCATGTCCAGTTCGTTGATGAAGACGCCGACCAGCTCCGTCACCGCTTCGGTGCCGTCGCGATAGAGCGGGTTCTTCGGACCTGGATTGGCCCACAGCGAAGCAAAGCCGTCGGGCTTCTGCCAGGCGTCGCGAACCTCGCCTGAGATCGTCTTGATGTTGCCGGCCACCGCCGCGCCATAGGCACAGCGATAAGGGTCGCCCTTTTTGGCAAGCGTTTCGGCGCCGTCGCCGTAGAGCACATATTCGAGCGCGCCCAGTCCCTGCATGGCGACGCTCTTGCCCGCCAGTTGCACCGGATCGGTCGATGACGGGTCCTTCGCGGCGAGCGTCGCCTGCACCTGCCGCAGGCCGATGCTCTTGCGGTCCGGCCAATAGAGCATGCGCTCCAGCCGGTTGTTCTCCTTGACCGGGCCGAAACCGATGACCTCGGCCACCGACCAGGCCTCGACCGTGCCGGAAAACTCTGAACGCGCCGCTTCCAGATTTTGCTCGGACGGTGCATCGCAAAGCTGATGCATCGCCTTGGCCAAGCTTTCGGCGTGAGTGTCGAGGGCGGCATAGGCCGGGCGGACGAAGCCGTCGATCGCGCGCCCGATGACATCGGAGGCTTTCACGGCCGCTGATGCCGGCAATGCGGCGGCCAGCAGGAGCGGAAGGGCAAGAACGGCCGCGAGGCGTTTCGACATCAGAGCGACTCCAGGAATTTGATCAGCGCATCACGATCGGCGGCGGCAGCACCCGCAAAGCGGTCGCGCGCCTTCTGGGCCTCGCCGCCATGCCACAGGATCGCCTCGCCAAGGCTGCGGGCGCGCCCGTCATGCAGGTAGAAACTGTTGCCGTTGACGGTCGCGGTAAGCCCGATGCCCCAGAGCGGCGGCGTGCGCCATTCGCTGCCGGTGGCTTCGCCGACGCGCTGACCATCGGCGAGGCCTTCGCCCATGTCATGCAGAAGAAAATCGGAATAAGGCCAGATCAACTGGAAGGCCTGCGCTTTGTTGGGCGTGCCGCGCATGGTGACGAATTTCGGCGTGTGGCAGGCAATACAGCCCATCTCGTAGAACTGCTTCTTGCCGGCAAGCATGTCGGGTTTGTCGAGATCGCGGCGCGCCGGCACGGCCAGGTTCTGCGAATAGAAGGTGACGAGGTCCATCACCGGCGGCGGCGCCTCCGCGATGCCGAGGCGCTTCTGAACGCCATTCGGCAGGGCAAGGCAATCTTTCTGCGCCTGGGTGCAATCACCCCAGTGCTTCGGCATTTCCGGCGTCGAGATGCCGATGTCGCCGGCGAAGGCATCGGCGGCCTGCTGGCGGATCGAGGCGGTCTGCGCCTTCCAGCCGAAGCGGCCCAAACTTATCTCGCCGCCCAGCTCGTCACGCACGATGTTGGGACGGCCGGAGATACCGTCGCTGTTACGGTCTTCCGGATCGGCGCGGGCCAGGATGTCCGCCGGCGCGATCTGCTCGATCAGGCCGAGCCCGATCATCGGCGGTGTCAGGCGCGGCGACAGCGTGATGCGTGGATCGAGCGGGCCGTAGCCTGGGTTTTCGACCGCGTAGCTCGGCTTGCGCAGCGGAACGACGGTGCCATCGGCAAGTGCCACCTTCACTTCGGAATAGTCGACACGCATGCGGCCTTCGCCCTTCAGGCCGGGAACCGCCAGCTCCTGCAATTGCGTGCCGTAAACCGGATCGGGGAAGTTCAGCACCTTGTGGCCGGCAAGTGCTGCTTCTTCTCCAGCGTTGCCGGCGTCGCGCGCGAGCCTGAGGAACATCGAGGTCGAGCCCGCGCCTTCCGGCGGACGGCCGCGGCCATCCTTCAGATGGCAGTTCTGGCAGGCGCGCTCGTTGAACAGCGGACCAAGGCCATCGGAGGCCTGCGTCGAGGACGGCGATGACACCCAATTCTTGCGGAAAAGCGCATTGCCGAGCTTGAAGGTGCCCTCTTCCTCGAAGGTGATGTTGGCGGAGGACTGCGAGAAGGCGTCGCGGTTGACGTCCTTGCGCGAGGTACCGGCGCCACCCTGCATCCGTTCGAAGGGCTCGGGTTTGGAAAAGTCGGTGGTCGGCCGGGTGACGGCCAGCACCCTCGCCTGGTCTTTCGGCGACAAGTCGGTTCGGCTGGTGGGCAGACCGGCTGGCTCGCCGGCCAAAGCGGGTGTGGAAAGCACGATTGCCAGCAGAAGCGAAGCCCCGCGATGGTTTTGGTATCGCGGGTTCTTCGGGAATGGCGGGCCGCTGGCTGCGGCCCGCGGGCGGCGCGGAAAATCTACGGTGCGCCGCATTCCCGCATGTCCTTACTCCGCCTCGTTGGCCGAGTCGGCGTTGAGCTGGCCGTATTTTTCCTCGCCGATCGAGGCAAGCAGGTCGAGCTGCGTCTCGAGAAAGTCGATGTGACCCTCTTCGTCCGACAGCAGATCCTCGAACAGCTTCATCGACACATAGTCTCCGGTATCGTGGCAGATCTCGCGCGAGCGCTTGTAGGCGGTGCGTGCGTCATATTCGCCGGCAAGATCGGATTCGAGCACTTCCTTGACGTTCTGGCCGATGCGCAACGGCGCGACCGACTGCAGGTTCGGATGGCCTTCGAGGAAGATGATGCGAGCAATCAGCCGGTCGGCGTGATGCATTTCCTCGATCGATTCGGCCCGCTCCTTCTTGGCCAGCTTGGTGTAGCCCCAGTCCTCGAGCAGACGATAGTGGACCCAGTACTGATTGACGGCTCCAAGCTCCAGAAACAGAGCATCATTAAGCCGCTCGATGATCTGCGGTTCGCCTTTCATGGGTTCTGCTCCCGTATTGGACGCGCAAGCCTCTTACGCGGTCCAAGTGTGAAACGATGTCCACGCCGCCCACCTCTGAGCGGGTGTGGTAATTCTCGGTGACCCGAATGATCGTTTCCACCACATTTGGAAAGCAGCCGCAACAGCGACCGCGCTTGCGCATGGCATGATAGACCTTGGCCGGCACGATAAGCTGCCAGGGATCCTCATCCAGCAGGCCAATGATGGCCTGCTCGATCTCCTTCTCGGTGATGATGTTGCAATGGCAGATCAGCATTTATTTGCTCTGGCTGACGGCGCCCCTTCCGGCGCCGCTTGGCTTGTTACTGGCCCTGCGGCCTTCTTATTTAAACACCTTGTCCGGTGAGTCGAGGCTGTCTGAGCCTTCGAAGGCGATGGCGTTGAGCTTCAACGAGCCGACGGCGCGTTCGATCGACTTGGTCTGCTCGATCAGCGCGTCGATCGCCGCCTGCACCGTGGCGTTGCCTTCGGTGTTACCCTCGGCGATCTGCTGGTCGTAAGCCTCGCCGCCGAGCGCGCGCTTCTGGATGGCTTCCATGTTGGCGACGGTGGTGTCGAGCTTGCCGGACAATTCCTTGTCGATCGCCGGATCGGCCACCTTCACCATGTCGGACACCGACCGGCCTGAAACCACCGAGCCGTCGAGCCGCTTGTAGCTGGCATGGTAAGCGTCGCGGATGCCGACGGCATCATAGAGGTGCGAGATATAGGTGTTGTCGGAGAAGCAGTCTTGCTCCTCTTCCGGATCGTGCAGCAACAGGCCGAGCTTCATGCGCTCGCCGGCAAGCTCGCCATAGGACAGCGAGCCCATGCCGGTCAGGATGGTCGAGATGCCGGCATTCGGCTCACCATCTGAGAGGGCTTTGCGCGCGGCGCCGTCTTCCTTCCAATTGCCGACCATCTCCTGCAGGTCGGACACCAGAAGGTCGCTCGCCGATTTCAGATATTCGGCGCGGCGGTCGCAATTGCCATTGGTGCAGCTCTTGAGGTCGTAGTCCGTATACGGACGCTCACCGGCGCCGGGCCCGGTGCCATGCAGGTCCTGGCCCCAGAGCAGGAATTCGATGGCGTGATAGCCGGTCGCGACATTGGCCTCGACGCCGCCGGCTTCCTGCAGCGTCCTGGACAGGAATTCGGGCGTCAGCTTCGAGGCGTCGACCTTCTTGCCGTTGATCTCGATTTCCTTGTTGGCGATGACATTGGCCGTGTAGAGCGCGTTTTCGTCCGACTCGCTGCCGTAGCTTTTGGCGACATAGTCGATCAGGCCTTCGTCCAGCGGCCAGGAATTGACCCGGCCTTCCCAGTCGTCGACGATCTTGTTGCCGAAACGGTAGACTTCGGTCTGCTGGTAAGGGATGCGCGACGCCTTCCAGGCTTCGCGGGCCGCGTTCAGCGTGTCGGCGGAAGGCTTGGCGAGAAGCGTGTCGACCGCCTTGTCCAGCGCCTGCGCGGTGGTCAGCAGATCCTCGTATTTGGCCAGCGCGATGTCCGAATAGGTTTTGATCACCGCCTTCGCATCGGTCTCGGCGTTCGCCGGCAGCACGAAAACCGCCGCGGTCAATGCAGCCGTGGCGCAGATCGCTGCCAGCCTGCTGCCATTACGTGCCGTCATTATCTTTCTCCAGTTCCTTGGGAATTCAACAAAAGGCGCACGCGTCCACCCGCGCCGAGGCATCGACATGCCCGATAAGATGTGGGCCGCGCCAATGCGCGGTTCGCGATAAAAAGTCACCGGTAGCCTCCAATCGAACGGGTTCAAGGCCCAGACATCAAAGGAATGCGCTTTGCGCGCAGCCCTTCATAAAACGATGGAAGGGTCGGAAGTCAACTGGCGCGACGCGGAAAATTCAATTGAAACAATAGTTTAGAATTATTCTAAACTAGAACTATCAACTTTAAGACCTCAAGCCTGCCTAAGGAATTCGATCGGTGGCGCAATTGACAGAGAGCCGTCCTGGGTGCGACCCCGACGCCCACTCTTGCGGCGGCGGCAGACAATCGCCACCTGGCGCAAGAGCCTAGATTTCTAAAAACAAAAGGATGGCGATGACGAACGGGATTGTGATTGTCGGTGCGGGCCATGCCGGCGTGCAGGCAGCCGCGAGCCTGCGCGAGGAGGGCTATGGCGGTCCGGTCATCCTCATCGGCGATGAGCAGGAACTGCCCTATCACAAACCGCCGCTGTCCAAGACCTTCATCAAGGACGCCGAGGCCAAGCCGCAGCCCTTGCGCGGCGAAGCCTTCTATACGGGCAACAGCATCGATTTCCGGCCAGGCACGCGCATCGACAGCATCGACGCCCGCGCGTGCCAGTTGAACGTCGCGGGCGGCAGC
Source organism: Mesorhizobium sp. ORM8.1 (assembly GCF_053005525.2). Lineage (NCBI taxonomy): Bacteria > Pseudomonadati > Pseudomonadota > Alphaproteobacteria > Hyphomicrobiales > Phyllobacteriaceae > Mesorhizobium > Mesorhizobium sp. ORM8.1. The sequence goes on from NZ_CM132600.1 coordinate 3,120,669, forward strand.
CCACTTGCCTTCGACCGGCTGGTCCTGGCCACCGGCTCGCGGCCGCGCGTGCTCAAGCTCGACGGAACCGGGCTCGCCGGCGTGGTCTCGCTGCGCTCCGTTGCCGACGCGCGCCTGATCCGCGAGCTCAGCGCTCGAACCGAGGATGTTGTTATCCTCGGCGGCGGCTTCATCGGTCTTGAGATCGCGGCGACATTGCGCGCCGCCGGCCGCAACGTCACCGTCGTCGAGGCCGTGGACAGATTGCTCGGCCGCGCCGTGGCGCCGGTGATCGCGAGCCATGTGCGCCAGCGCCTGGAGGCGATCGGCGTGCGCATCCTGACCGGCACCACCGTCGCTCGCCTCGAGGGCGAAAGCGGCCGTGTCGCGGCCGCGATCGCGTCGGGGGTGAACGCCTGCCGGCGCAGATGGTGATCGTCGGCATCGGCGTCGTGCCCAATGTGGAACTGGCGGAAGCCGCCGGCTTGGCGACCGCCAACGGCATCCGCGTCGACCAGCATATGCAGAGCTCGATCCCGGAAATCCTCGCCATCGGCGACGCCGCCTCCTACCGGCACTGGTTCACCGGCGGGGATGTGCGGCTGGAATCGGTGCAGAACGCCACCGACCAGGCGCGGCTTGCCGCACGCACCATCGTCGGCCATGCCGAACCTTTCTCCGCCGTGCCGTGGTTCTGGTCGGATATCGGCGATATGAAGCTGCAGATGGTCGGGCTGACGCAAGGCGGCGATCACCATGTCGTGCTCGGCGATCTCGCCGAGAACAAGTTCTCGATCTACCACTATGCCGGCAACCGGCTGCTCGGCATCGAATCCGTCAACCGTCCCGGTGACCACATGCTCGGACGCAAAATGCTCGGCGCCGGCTTTTCGCCGACGCCACAGACGGTGGCCATGGGTCCCGAAGGGCTGAAGGCAGCGCTTGCCGCGTTTCAGGATATGGAGCCGGCCAAGGCCAGCGCATAGGGTTGCCAATTTTTGCCATAGGCAACAAAATGCCTGAATGAGCATGTTAAACATCTCACTCCCCGACAGCCTGAAGCATTTTGTCGACCGGCAGGTGACGGAGCGCGGCTATGGCACCAGCAGCGAGTATGTGCGTGAGTTAATCCGCCACGATCAGGATCGTCAACTTCTGCGCGGCTTGCTACTCGAGGGGGCGTCATCCGCGCCGGGCGCACCCGTTGACGATAATTATTTCGCGGCGCTGCGAAGACGAGCACAAGTCCGATAGACCGGCGTCTCGAGCTCTGCACCCAGGACAGACATTCCGGCCTAGTTGCGGAATCCGAGCCCTGACGGCTCATTCATGCACGTAAGTGCAGACCGTCAGGGAACACCGCACCGCCCATTCAGGCGGCGCGCGCGTCGCGGATCGAGGTTTCCAGAATATCCAGCGCCTCGGTCATGACGCCGTCCTGGATGGTGATCGGCGCCAGGAAGCGGATGACGTTGCCGTAGACGCCGCAGGTGAGCAGGATCAGGCCCTTGTCGAGCGCCTTCAGCCTGACCGCGTTGGCGAACTCAGCCGACGGCATACCCTTCTTCACGTCGTTGAATTCGACCGCGTTCATGAAGCCCGGGCCACGGATGTCGACGATCTCCGGCACGTCGTCGCGGATCGAGTCCAGGCGCTGCTTCAGCCTGGCGCCGAGTGCGTTGGCGCGGTCGCAGAGCTTTTCCTCCTCGATGACGTCGAGCACGGCGTGCGCGGCGGCGACGCCGATCGGGCTGCCGCCATAGGTGCCGCCGAGGCCGCCAGGGCCAGGCGCGTCCATGATCTCGGCGCGACCGGTGACGGCCGACAGCGGGAAGCCGCCGGCAAGGCTCTTGGCCATGGTTGTGAGATCGGGCGCCACATCGTAGTGCTCCATGGCGAACATCTTGCCGGTGCGGGCAAAGCCGGTCTGCACCTCGTCGGCGACCAGCAGGATGCCGTGCTGGTCGCAGATCTTGCGCAGCGCGGCCATGAAATCGCGCGGCGCCTCGTAGAAGCCGCCCTCGCCCTGGACCGGCTCGAGAATGATGGCGGCGACGCGGTTCGGATCGACATCGGCCTTGAACAGTTTATCGAGCGCGGCGAGCGAGTCCGCCACGGAAACGCCATGCAGCGCGACCGGGAACGGCGCGTGGAAGACGTCGCCCGGCATGGCGCCGAAACCGACCTTGTAAGGCACGACCTTGCCGGTCAGCGCCATGCCCATGAAGGTGCGGCCATGGAAGCCGCCGGAAAAGGCGATGACGGCCTGGCGGCCGGTGGCGTTGCGGGCGATCTTGATGGCGTTCTCCACCGCCTCGGCGCCAGTGGTGACGAAGACGGTTTTCTTATCGAACTTGCCGGGCAGTATGCCGTTCAGGCGCTCGGCCAGATGCACATAGCTCTCATAGGGCACGACCTGATGGCAGGTGTGGGTGAAACGATCGAGCTGCGCCTTGACCGCCTCGATCACCTTGGGATGGCGGTGGCCGGTGTTGACGACCGCAATGCCCGACGAAAAGTCGATGTAGCGGCGGCCCTCGACGTCCCAGATTTCCGAATTTTCGGCGCGATCGGCATAGATCTGCGTCGTCATGCCGACGCCGCGCGAGATCGACTGGTTCTTGCGTTCGGAAATCGCTGAATTCTTCATCTCATCCCCCATCGGGCGAAAGCCCGTTGCGTTTAATCAGTGTCTTCTGACCTTATTTCACGTTTTCCTCAAGTCGGCACCATGGCCCAGTCGATTGGGCCTGTCGGATGGCACTGAACCGTTCTTAACCAGCTGGGGCGGTACGCGTACGGGGACGGTTTCCTTTTTATGAGGATCGATTATCTTCACGTCCATCCGCGACGTGCCGCCCCTGGAAGAGCCTGCGCGGAACTGAGGGGAACCATGAGCAGGAACGCGACATCGTCCGCCTTGCCGTCTTCACCATCCCGCCTTTCGTCTCATCCATCCGTGCTTTTGCTTGTGGCCTGCGCCGCGCTCGCCGCCGCCGGCTGCCAGAAGCAGCAGGCGGCGGAAAAGAAGCTGCCTGTGATGGTGACGACGCAAACGGTGGCGCTTGCCGATTATGCGCCGCGAACCTCGCTGACCGGCGTGATCGCGGCGCGCACTCTGAACAACCTGTCTTTCCGCGTCGGCGGCCGCGTCGCCGAAAGGCTGGTCGATGTCGGCCAGCATGTCGACGTCGGCAAGGTGCTGGCGCGCATCGATCCGCAGGAGCAGGAATCGGACCTGCGTTCGGCGCAGGCCGATCTCGACGCCGCGCAGGCGCAGCAGACCCAGGCCGCGGCCGCCTTCCAGCGGCAGAAAACACTGCTTTTGCAAGGCTATACGACAAGGCGCGATTTCGACAGCACCGACCAGGTGTTGAAGGTGGCGCAAGGCAGCGTCGACGCGGCAAACAGCGCCTTGGCCAACGCCAAGGAGAACCTGTCCTACACCGAGCTCAAGGCGGGCGCCGCCGGCGTCATCACGGCGCGCCAGGTCGAGGCCGGACAGGTGGTGCAGGCGGCGCAGACCGTCTTCACCGTCGCCGAGGACGGCGACCGCGACGCGGTGTTCAACGTGCATGAGACGCTGGTCGCCCAGACGGCGCCTTCCCCGGCGGTAACGATCACCCTGCTTTCGGACCCGCAGGTCCGGGCAGTGGGCAAGGTGCGCGAAATCTCGCCGGCAGTGGATACCGCGTCGGGCTCGATCCGGGTCAAGATCGGCATTCCCGATACGCCGGCCGGCATGCCGCTCGGGGCCGCGGTGATCGGCACCGTCAGCGCCAAGCCGGTGAAGGCTATTCTCCTGCCCTGGCAGGCGCTGACCTCAGCCGCCGGCAAACCCGCCGTCTGGGTCGTCGATCCGTCGAGCAAGGCGGTGGCGGCGGCGGCGGTCGATGTGCTTGCCTTCGATTCCGGCGTGGTCGCCGTCGACAAGGGTTTGCAGGAGGGCCAAAGCGTCGTCACCGCCGGCGGACAATTGCTCAGTCCGGGACAGACCGTCGACATCGCGGGGGCCAGCCAATGAAACGTTTGCCCGGCATCCCCGTCCTGCTCGTCCTTGCATCGCTTGGCGCCTGTTCGCGCTCGGAAGAAAAGCCGCCGGAGGTCATCCGGCCGGTGCTGTCGATGGTGGTCGAGCCGAAGACCGTCGAGATCTTCGGCTTCGCCGGCACGGTGCAGCCGCAATACAGCGCCGACCTCGCCTTCCGCCTCCTCGGCCGCGTCGTCTCGCGCGACGTAAAGGTCGGCGACCTCGTAACCAAGGGCACCACCATCGCTGCGCTCGATCCGACCGCGCTGGAGCTTGCCGTGCAGGTATCGAGAGCGGATCTGTCAAATGCCCAGGCGCAATTCGCCAACGCCGCCGCAAGCGAGGACCGTCAGCGGCAGTTGCTTGCCTCCGCCAACACGCCGCAAGCCACCTTCGATACCGCGCAACAGGCAAGGCAAGCCGCGCAAGCCGGGGTCGAGCGCGCCAACGCCGCTTTGGCCAAATCGCAGGAGCAGTTGGGCTACGCCCGGCTGTTCTCCGATTTCGATGGCGTCGTCACGGCGGTCGGCGCCGAAGTCGGCCAGACGGTTTCGGCCGGGCAGACCGTCGTCACCGTGGCGCGCACCGATCCGCGCGAGGCAGTGGTCGACATTCCTGATCAGCTGACCGGCGACCTCAGTGTCGGCATGCCCTTCGATATCGTCCTGCAATCGCTGCCGACGATCAAAACAGAGGCGAAGCTGCGCGAGATCGCGCCGCAGTCGGAAGGCGCGACGCGCAGCCGCCGCGTGAAACTGACGCTCGTCAACCCGCCGACGGCCTTCCGGCTCGGCTCGACGATCACGGCAACGCGCATGACCAAGGTGGCGCCGACGATCGAACTGCCGATCTCGGCGCTGCTCGAGAAGGACGGGGCCACCAAGGTATGGGTCGTCGATCCGCAGACATCAAACGTCGCCACGCGCGAGATCAAGATCGCGTCCAAGAATGGCGGCCGCTTCACGGTGACCGAAGGACTTGAGGCCGGCATGCGCGTCATCACCGCGGGCGTCCACAGCCTGAGCGAAGGCCAGAAGGTCAAAGTCCTGGAGGGCGGCGTCTGATGAAGGGCTTCAATCTCTCCGACTGGGCGCTCGGCCATCGCTCCATGGTCTGGTATTTCATGCTGGTCTTCGTGGTGGCCGGCGTATTCTCCTACCTCAATCTCGGCCGTGAGGAAGACCCCAACTTCACCATCAAGACGATGATCGTCCAGGCCAATTGGCCGGGCGCGTCAGTGAAGGAGACGGTGCAGCAGGTCACCGACCGCATCGAAAAGAAGCTCGAGGAACTCGACAGCCTCGACTTCACCAGGTCCGTCACAACCGCCGGCCAGACCGTCATCTTCGTGAACCTGAAGGACACCACCAAGGCGCGCGATGTCGTGCCGAACTGGATTCAGGTGCGCAACATGGTCGACGACATCAAGGCGCAGTTCCCGCAAGGCGTGCAGGGACCGTTCTTCAACGACCGCTTCGGTGATGTCTACGGCAACATCTACGCCTTCACGTCGGATGGGCTGACACCGCGCCAGCTGCGCGACTATGTCGAGGACGTGCGGAGCAAGATCCTGACCGTGCCGAATGCCGGCAAGGTCGATCTGGTCGGTGCCCAGGACGAAGCTATCTATCTCGAATTCTCGACCCGCCAGATCGCGGCACTTGGCCTCAACCAGCAGCAGATCGTCGCCAGCCTGCAGGCGCAGAACGCCATCACGCCGTCGGGTGTCATCCAGTCCGGCCCGGAGCGGATCAGCGTGCGCGTCGGCGGCCAGTTCACCTCCGAGGAGAGCCTGCGCGCCATCAACCTGCGCGTCAACGATCGCTTCTTCCGGCTGAGCGACGTGGCGACGATCACGCGCGGCTATGCCGACCCGCCGACGGCGCTGTTCCGCTTCAACGGCCAGGACGCGATCGGGCTTGCCATCGGCATGAAGCCCAACGCCAATCTGCTCAAATTCGGCGAGGCCCTGCATGAGGAAATGAACAAGGTGCTGGCCGACCTGCCGGTCGGCGTCGGCGTGCATCTGGTGGCCGACCAGCCGGTCATCGTCGAGGAGGCGGTCTCGGGCTTTACGCGCGCGCTGTTCGAGGCCGTCGCCATCGTGCTTGCGGTGTCCTTCATCAGCCTCGGCATGCGCGCCGGCTTCGTCGTGGCGCTGTCTATCCCGCTGGTGCTGGCCATCACCTTCACCGTCATGGAGTATCTCGGCATATCGCTGCAGCGCATTTCGCTCGGTGCGCTGATCATCGCGCTCGGCCTTTTGGTCGACGACGCCATGATCGCGGTCGAGATGATGGTGGCGCGACTGGAGGTCGGCGACAATCTGCGCAAGGCGGCGACCTACGTCTACACCTCAACCGCTTTTCCGATGCTGACCGGAACGCTGGTGACGGTCGCCGGCTTCATTCCGATCGGCCTCAACTCAAGCGCTGCCGGCGAATACACCTTTACGCTGTTCGTCGTCATCGCCGTCTCGCTTCTGGTGTCATGGATCGTGGCGGTGCTGTTTGCGCCGTTGCTGGGCGTCACCATCCTGCCGGCGACGATGAAGACCAAGCACCACGACCAGCCCGGACGCTTCACCTCGCTGTTCCGGCGCGTGCTTGTCGGCTCGGTGCGCCATCATTGGCTGACCATCATCGTCACCGTGTTGCTATTCGCAGCTTCGATCGCCGGCTTCGGCCTCGTCCAGCAGCAGTTCTTCCCGCCGTCGGACCGGCCGGAGCTGATCGTAGATTGGAACCTGCCGCAGAACTCCTCGATCGCCGAGACGCGCGACCAGATGGAGCGCTTCGAGCAGCGCGCACTGGTCGGCAACCCCGACATCGACCATTTCAGTTCCTATATCGGCCAGGGCGCGGTGCGCTTCGTGCTGGCCTATGACGTGCAGCCGGCCAATCCCTATTTCGGCCAGACCGTCATCGTCACCAAGAGCATCGAGGCACGCAACCGGGTAAAGCCGGCGCTGGAGAAACTGCTGCGCGCGGAGTTCGTCGGCACCGACGCTTTCGTCAAGCCGCTCGAGCTTGGACCCCCGGTCGGCAGGCCGGTGCAGTACCGCGTCGGTGGTCCCGATATCCAGACGGTGCGCGAGCTGGCGCAGCAATTCGCCGGGCTGATTTCGGCCAATCCGAAACTTGCAGCACCGACCTTCGACTGGAACGAGCCGCAGCGTGTGCTGAGGGTCGAGGTGCTGCAGGACAAAGCGCGCCAGCTCGGCATCACCTCGTCCGACATCGCCAGCACGCTGAACAGTACGGTCGGCGGCGCGACGATCACGCAGGTGCGCGACGCCACCTACCTGATCAACGTCGTGGCGCGCTCGCGCGAGGCCGAGCGCGGCTCGATCGAGACGCTGCAGAACATTCAGCTGCCGACCGGCAATGGCGAGGCGATCCCGTTGGCCGCTGTGGCCAACTTCCGCTACGACCTCGAGCAGCCGACGGTGTGGCGGCGCAACCGCACGCCGACGATCACCGTTCGCGCCGGCCTGGTCGGCGACGTGCTGCCGGCAACCGTCGTCAACGAGCTGAAACCGTCCGTCGAGGCCTTCATCGCCAAGCTGCCGCCCGGCTATTCGGTCGAGACCGCGGGCTCTGTCGAGGAAAGCGCAAAGAGCCAAGGGCCGATCGCCGCCGTTGTGCCGCTGATGCTGTTCATCATGGCAACCATCCTGATGGTGCAATTGCAGAGCTTCCAGCGCCTGTTCCTGGTGGTGGCGGTGGCGCCGCTCGGCTTGATCGGCGTGGTGGCGGCCCTGGTGCCGAGCGGCGCGCCGCTCGGCTTCGTCGCCATCCTCGGCGTTTTGGCGCTGATCGGCATCCTGATCCGCAACTCGGTCATCCTGATCGTGCAGATCGAGGATCTGGTGCGCGAGGGCAAGGATCGTTGGGCGGCCGTGATCGAAGCGACCGAGCATCGCATGCGGCCGATCGCGCTGACAGCGGCGGCGGCCAGCCTGGCGCTGATCCCGATCGCGCGCGAAGTGTTCTGGGGACCGATGGCCTACGCCATGATGGGTGGCATTATCGCGGGTACCGCGATCACGCTGCTGTTCCTGCCGGCGCTTTATGTGACGTGGTTCCGGATCAAGGAGCCTCCGAAGCAGGGGGACGCACCATCCGTTCCGGAGAACAGCGAACTGGTGCAAAGTTCGACTTAAGGCCCTGCTGCATCATTCGTTGTCGTTTGAGGGTACGGGGAGTGATTTGGCGCGCTGCCAAGGCGACAATTTCGAGGTACGCCAAGCATGCCAGCCTTTTGGCAAATCGGCCAAGGCAAGGAGGCTTTCATCCAGCCGAACCACCTGCTCCAGACCGACGAGCATTACCTCGCATTCCCGATTTTGCTTGTCGCTGCTATGAAATTGCCAACTGCCACCTTCATCATTGTAGTTGTCGTCGTCATCAGCTTCATGCACAACGTATGCGATCCAGTCGCCACGTTTAAATATGCTCCTGTCCGACAACACGGCGACATTGCGTGGATCTTCGAACTTCCAATCATCCATAGGAATTCCCCGGAACGCCGTTGGCCATGTGTGGGAAGATCAAGCCGTCCGCACAAACCCCTCGCTCGCCCGGAGCAGATTGCGCGTATAATCCGCGCTCACGCGATGGCCGATGAGCTGGCTTGCGGTCAGCTTCTCCACCGTCTCGCCGTTCTGCATCACCATCAGCCGCTCGCACATATGGGTGACGATGGCGAGATCGTGGCTGACCATCAGGAAGGTGAGCTTGCGGCGCCGGCGAACCTCTTCGAGAAGGTTGAGCACTTCCGCCTGCACCGAGGCATCGAGCGCCGAGGTCGGCTCGTCTAGCAGCAAAATCGACGGTTCGAGGATTAGCGCACGCGCGATCGCCACGCGCTGGCGTTGGCCGCCGGACAGCTGATGCGCGTAGCGGAAGCGGAAACCAGTGCCGAGGCCGACCTCGTCCAACGCGCGCTCGATGCGCTTTTCGCCATCGGCAATGCCGTGGATCGCCAGCGGCTCCTGCAGCAGGCGATCGACGGTCTGACGCGGATGCAGCGAGCCATACGGATCCTGGAAGACCATCTGCACCTCGCGGTAGAAGGCCTTGTCGCGGGTCCTGCCGAGTTTCTTGCCGTTGACGGTGATGGTGCCTGACGCGACCGGCGCCAGGCCGGTGATCGCTCGCAGCAGCGTCGACTTGCCGGATCCGCTTTCGCCGACCAGCCCATAGGAGTCGCCCTCGCCCACCTCCAGGCTAACGCCCTTCAGCGCGCGAAAACGGTCGAAGACCACCTCCAGCTCCTCGACGGCGATCGCGGCGGTCATGCCGCCCACTCCCGCTTGCGGTCGAGAACCGGCAGCGGATGGCGCTCGAAGCCGATCCGCGGCATGCAGTCGAGAAGCCCGCGCGTATAGGGATGCTGGGCACTGCGCAGTTCGGAGGCCTTGAGCTGCTCGACGACCTTGCCGGCATACATGACGACGACGCGGTCGCAGAAAGAGGAGACCAGGCGCAGATCGTGCGAGATGAAGATCAGCCCCATGCCACGCTCGCTGACCAATTTGTCGAGGATGCCCAGCACATCGAGCTGCACGGTGACATCGAGCGCCGAAGTCGGTTCGTCGGCGATCATCAGCTCTGGCCCGGCGATCAGCATCATGGCGATCATTGCGCGCTGGCCCATGCCGCCCGAGACTTCATGTGGATAGAGGTCGAAAACGCGCTTGGGGTCGCGGATCTGCACCGCCTGCAGCATGGCCAACGCCCGCTCGCGCGCCTCGGCCTTGGAGACCTTCTCATGCGTGCGCAGCGTTTCGACGATCTGACGGCCGATGCTCATCACCGGGTCGAGCGAGTATTTCGGATCCTGCAGGATCATTGCGATGCGATTTCCGCGCAACGCCCGGCGCTGACGCGAAGATATCGAAAGCAGATCCATGCCGTCGAAATTCAGCTTCTTCGCTGAAACTTCGGCCTGCGGCGGGGTCAGGCCCATGATGGCGCGGCCGGTCTGCGACTTGCCGGAGCCGCTCTCGCCGACGATGCCCAGCCGCTCTCGGCCGAGCGAGAACGACACGCCGCGAGCGGCCTGGACGAGACCGGTGCGGGTCGGAAAGGTGACGCGCAGATCGTCGACGTCGAGAAGCGTGTCGCCGCTCATTGGTCACCACTCATTGATCACCACTCCGGGGGTCAAGCGCGTCGCGCAGGCCATCGCCGAGCAGGTTGAAGCCAAGGCTGACGATGAGGATAGCGACCCCAGGTGCGGCGGCCACCCACCACTGGTCGAGGATGAAGCGGCGGCCGGACGCGATCATCGCGCCCCATTCGGGCAGCGGCGGCTGCGCGCCGAGGCCGAGGAAGCCGAGGCCGGCGGCGATGAGGATGATGCCCGCCATGTCGAGCGTCACGCGGATGATCAGCGAGGAGATGCAGAGCGGCATGATGTGGCGCAGCACGATGCGGAAGGACGATGCGCCCATCAGTTCAACCGCCTTGATGTAATCGGAGTTGCGCACGGTCAGCGTCTCGGCGCGCGCGATACGCGCATAAGGCGGCCAGGAAGTGATGGCGATCGCGATGATCGCGTTCTCGATCCCGGGGCCAAGCGCGGCGACAAAAGCCAGCGCCAGCACCAACTTGGGAAACGCCAGAAAAATGTCGGTGACGCGCATCAGGATGGCGTCGGTCCAGCCGCCGGCATAGCCGGCGACCGTGCCGACCAGAAGGCCGATGGGTGCCGCGATGATGGCGACGAGGATCACGACGTAAAGCGTCCAGCGCGTGCCATAGATGATGCGCGAATAGATGTCGCGGCCAAGGTCGTCGGTGCCGAACCAATGCGCGGCGCCAGGCGCCAGCAGGCGGGCATTCTTGAGGTCGCCGAAGGTCGGGGAGTAAGGCGCCAGCACACCGGCAAGGGCCGCGATCACCACAAGCGCGATGATGATCAACAGCCCGACCAAAGCCAGCCGGTTGGCGGAGAAGCGCCGCCAGGCGACATAGGCCCGGCCGAGCCTTGCCTGCAGGCGCGAGGCCGGCCGCTCGCTGAGCAGCCACGCGCGCCGGGATTGGAGGGTTTCGACGCTCATCCGACCTTGGTCCTTGGATCGAGAAGCCGGTAGAGCAGATCGGAGAACAGGTTGATGCCGATGAAGACAGAGCCGATGGCGATGGTGCCGCCAAGCACGGCGTTCATGTCGGCGTTCTGCAGCGAATTGGTGATGTAGAGGCCGATGCCGGGCCAGGAGAAAACGGTCTCGGTCAGCACCGAGCCCTCCAGCAGGTTGGCGTAGGAGAGCGCGATCACCGTCACCATCGGTACCGCGGCGTTACGCAGCGCGTGGCCCCAGATGATGCGGCTTTCCGACAAGCCCTTGGCGCGCGCGGCGACGATGTATTCCTGCGCCAGCTCGTTCAGCATGAAGGACCGGGTCATGCGGCTGATATAGGCTAGCGACAGATAGCCGAGCAGCGCGGCCGGCAGGACGATGTGGCGCCAGGCGTCGTAGAAAACGTCCCATTGCCCCTGGATCGCGGCATCGAGCAGATAGAAGCCGGTGATCGGCGTGAAGGTGTATTCGTAGACGACGTCGAGCCGCGCCGGGAAGGCGATCCACTGCAGCTTGGCATAGAACAGCACCAGGCCGAGCAGCCCCAGCCAGAAGATCGGCACCGAATAGCCGATGAGGCCGACGATGCGCGCCACCTGGTCGATCAGGCTGCCCCGCTTGACGGCGGCCAGCACGCCGAGCGGCACGCCGATGATGGCGCCGATCAGCGTGCCTAGCGTCGCCAATTCGATGGTGGCCGGGAAGACGCGGCGGATGTCGGACATCACCGGGTTTGTGGTCAGCACCGACGTGCCGAAATCACCGCTCAGCGCGTGTTTGACATAGATGTAGAACTGCTCGATCCAGGGCAGGTCGAGCCCCATCTCGCGGCGCGTGCGCTCAACCACCGCCGTGGGCGCCCGGTCGCCGAGGACGGCCAGAACCGGATCGATCGGGATGACGCGGCCGATGAAGAAGGTCACCGCCAGCAGGCCGAGATAGGTCGTCACCGCGATGATCAAAAAGCGGCCGAGCGACGATAGAATCGCGACGGCACGGACGCTTCCACGCCCTGCCGCCGCCTGATTGTCAGCCACGCTCACGCGTCGCGTCCGCGGGCACTACTCTTTCGAGACCGGACCGACGAAGTTGGTGTCGAAGCTCGGGCCGAGCGCAAAGCCCTTGAGGTTCTTGCGCAACCCGGCCACTTCCAGCTGCTGATGGATGATGACGAAGGGGCTGGTGTCGAGGATCTTCTTCTCGAGATCCTTGTACATATCGGCGCGCTTGCCCGCATCCTTCTCCAGAAGCGCTGCTTCCGTTTCCTTGGTCAGGTCCGGAATGTCCCAGCTGTTGCGCCAGGCGAGCGTGTGAGACTTGCCGGCATCCGAATTGTCAGGATTGGAGGCGAAGGTCTGGGCGTTGGAGTTCGGGTCGAAATAATCCTGGCCCCAATTGCCGATATAGATGTCGTGGTTGCGGGCACGATACTTGGTCAGCGTCTGCTTACCATCGCCCGGGATGATCTCCAGCTGAATGCCGGCCTGGCCGAGCGTCTGCTGGATCGATTCCGCCATGCCGGTGGTCGGCTGTCCCGTGCGAACGTCCATGGTCACCTTGAAACCATCGGGCAGGCCAGCCTTGGCCAGCAGTTCCTTGGCCTTGGCGACGTCGAGCTTGAACGGGTTCTCGTCCAGTTCACCCAGAACGCCCTTGGGCAGGAAGGTCTGGTGGATCTCGCCGATGCCCTTGAGGATGGTCGTGCTCAGCGCGTCATAGTCGACCAGATATTTGAACGCCTGGCGAACCTCGGGCTTGGCAAGCGTCGGGTTCTTCTGATTGAGGCTGATGTAATAGACCGTGCCCTTCGGCGCGCTGGTGGTGACGAGGTCGGCATTCTTGGCAATGGCGTCGAGATCGTTCGGCTCGAGGTTGCGGGCAACGTCGATGTCGCCGGCTTCGAGCGCCAGGCGCTGGGCCGAGCTTTCCTTCATGTTGCGGTAGATGACGCGGGCGAGCTTGGCCTTCTCGCCGTAATAATTGTCGTTGCGCTCCATGACGACAGCTTCGTTGGCGCGCCATTCACGCAACTTGTAGGCGCCGGAACCGGCATAGCCGGTCTTCAGCCAGGCGTTGCCGAAATCATTGTCCCATTTGTAGTCGGCGCTCGGCGTCACGGCGGCGACATGTTCCTTGACCAGCTTGGCGTCGACAACCGAGGCGACGGTAGCCGAGAGGCAGTTCAGCACGAAGCTCGGCGCATAGGCTTTGTCGACGGTGAACTGGAACGTAGAGTCGTCGACGGCCTTGGCCTTTTCAGTGACGTTGTCGCCACTGATGCCAAACTGGCCGATGATGAAGGCCGGGCTCTTGTCCAGCTTGACGGCGCGTTCGAAGGAATAGGCGACATCGGCCGCGGTGATCGGATTGCCCGAAGCGAATTTGAGGCCCGGCTTCAGCTTGAAGGTGTAAGTCAGGCCATCGTCGGAGACGGTCCAGCTCGCGGCGAGATCCGGCTTGACTTTGGAGGTGTCGCTGAGGTCGAGGCGGACCAGGAGATCATAGGTGTTGCCGGTGACCTCGGCGGTCGACAGCTCGAACGCCTCGCCCGGATCCATGGAGATGATATCGTCGATGGCGAAGCCCTCGACCAGCGTGTCGGCGGGGCTAGCCGCGAAAGTGGGTGCGGCGCACAGTGCCGACAGCGCCACGCCTACGAGCAGGCCGCGCGAGCGCAAAGCAAACTTTTCCAGCATCATGGTGATCGTTCCCTGTTTTGTTGATTATTGACCTGAGTTCCCGGCTCAGGATTGCAGCGTTCTTTTGAAACCGCACGGCGGCTCTGATCCGGTAGCGTCGTGGTTTTTGTCCAATTGGTCAACAGCATATAAGGCAGCTTTCGAACCGGCAACGCGGATTTGCATGACAAAATGGCCAGGCAAAGCTGGTAGCCTCAAGCGAACCCTCCAACCAGGAAAGCGCAGCTTGTTCAGCTATTTGATCGCAGCGACCAGGCTTGCATCAGGAAAGCAGGTGGCGGGTTTGCCGTTCTTGGCCTGCCACACGCCGATCGAGCGGCGCGTCTTGAAGCCGGGCAGCCCGTCGACGCTGCCGACATCATAGCCCTTGGCCTCAAGCGCCCGCTGCAGGGCCGCGATATCGGAACGGTGGAGGTCCCCGACCGGGCCCCAACTGCCGGAGAAGGTGTAGTCGCCCTTGGCGATGCGGTCGGCGGCATGGCCGATGAACAGGCCGTAGAGGTCGCTGTTGTTGTATTGCTTGATCACATAGAAGTTCGGCGTGACGAGGAAAGCCGGACCACTGCGTCCGGCCGGCATCAGCAGAGAGCTTTGTGCCTTCAGCTCGCTTGCCTGAAACGCTTTGCCGTCGACGCGCTTGATGCCCATAGCCGCCCAGTCGGAAATCTTCTTGCCCTGGTCGGGGCCTTCGAGCGCGCAGGACACGCTTGCCGGCACTGTCACCTCGACGCCCCAGCCGCGCCCCTTCACCCAGCCATAGTGGACGAAGTAATTGGCGATCGAGGCGAGCACGTCGGGCGTCGAGTTCCAGATGTCGGGCTTTCCGTCGCCATCGAAATCGACCGCATGCTTGAGGAAGGATGTCGGCATGAATTGCGGCTGGCCAAGCGCGCCGGCCCAGGACGATTTCATGGCATTGACCGGCGCCAGCCCGCGCTCGACGATGTCGAGCGCCGCCAGCAGCTCAGTGCGGAAGAAATCCTTCTTGGTCGACATGAACGCCTTGGTGCCCAGCACCTCGAAGGCGTCGTAAGGCATCTTGGCGGCGCCGAAGCCGGTCTCGCGGCCCCAGATCGCCAGCACGATCTCGCCCGGCACGCCGTAGCGTTTCTCGATCAGCCCGAGCACCCTGGCATTGGCGCTCTCACGCGTGCGACCTCCGCTGGTGACGGCGCGGACGATTTTTTCGGCGAAATAGTTGGCGGGCGGGCCGAACTCGGCCTGGTGCTGCTTTTCAGGCGTGGTCGGAGTCTCACCGGGCGTTACGAGGTCCGGCAGTTTCAGGTTCGGCTTCACGCCAAGAAAGGCCTCGTCAAAGGTCTTCTTGGAGATGCCTTTGGATTTGGCTTCCGGCCAGAGGTCGGTCTGCAGCCAAGCACGGAACTGGTCGTCGATGGGGGCGGCGTGGGTAGGGAGAGCGAGGAGGAGGGCGAAAAGCGTTGCCAGGAAAAATGTGAATAGATTTAGGCCGGGTTCTGCCGTCATTTCCAAGTCCCCCCGATCTTTAGAACGCCGTCCTCGACTTGAGCGCCGCAGCCAGCGTGCCCTCGTCGAGATAATCAAGCTCGCCGCCGACGGGCACCCCGTGGGCCAGCCTGGTCACCTTGATCTCGAACCCGGACAGCTGGTCGGTCAGGTAATGCGCCGTCGTCTGCCCCTCGACCGTGGCGTTGACGGCCAGGATCACCTCCTTGACCTCGCCACCGGCGACGCGATCGACCAGCGAGCGGATATTCAACTGATCAGGCCCGATGCCGTCGAGCGGCGACAGCGTGCCGCCGAGCACATGGTAGCGCACGTTCATCGCCGCTGCGCGCTCCAGAGCCCAGAGGTCGGAAACGTCCTCGACGACGATCAATGTGGCGGCGTCTCGGCGCGGATCGGTGCAGATCATGCAAGGGTCGGAGGTATCGACATTGCCGCAGGTCGAGCAGATGCGCACCGTGTCGACCGCTTCGGCCATGGCGGCGGCCAAAGGCGCGAGCAGTTGCTCCTTCTTCTTGATGAGATGGAGTGCCGCGCGTCGTGCCGAACGCGGCCCGAGCCCCGGCACCTTGGCCAGGAGCTGGATCAGGCGTTCGATTTCGGGACCGGCGATTCTCTTCGACATCGCTCTGATCTAGAGCAATTCCAGGAAAAGTGCGAAGCGGTTTTCCGTCCGGAATTGCGTCAACCGGTCCAAGATTTTTCCGCGCGGCTTGGAACAGCCGCAACGACACAAGGCCTGCCATGCTGCCATGGCAGGCCTTGTGTCGTTGAATGAGATTACGTCAATTGGTTTCGAGCGGCCGGTCCTGGCTGACGATCATCGCGCCTATGGCGTCGGTGTTGTCAGGCGTCGACTGGAAACCCATCCCCGCTTCCTGCGGCGCGTTCGGCACCGAAGAGATGTAGCGGGCCTTGACGGCGCCGCCGAAACGCGAGGCATCCGGCTCGGCCATCGGCTCCTGCATCGCGACCAAGGTCTGCTTCTGCGCGACGCGGCCGGACTTTTGCGACGGAGCCACCGAGGCGGTCATAAAGGTCTGATCAGCGGGTACGGTTTTGACCTTCCTGGCCGAAGATGCCGGCACCGCGGCGGTGGTCACACCGGCCTGCTTGGCCGGGTCCGGACGCACGATGGTCTTCACCACAGGCTCGGCGGAGGCGACCAGCACCGGCGCAGCCGGCACCGGTTTCTGCGGCTGGTCCGTGTTCATGGCGACCATCGGCTCATCGGGCAGCGGCTGCCAGTTGCGGCCACGCTTCTCATAGAAGGCGTTGCCGCCGGCCACCATCGTGTAGTGCATGTTCTTGTAAGGGAAGCGAAGGCCGGCGGTGTGGAAATACATGGTGTTCTTGAGCTTGCCCTTGCGCTCGCCTCTCAGCACCGCATCGGCCGCTTCCTCGACATCCGGCAGCGCCCTCGAGTTCATCGGCCGCGTCAGCACGCCGGGCGCGAACTGGCCCTGCTCGCCGACGACCTCGCAGATGGTGTTGCCATGCTGGCCCGAACGCAACCGGTTCATGACCACCGTGCCAACGGCGATCATGCCGTCGCGGCTCGACCGGTTGGATTCGAAGAACATCGCCCGTTCCAGGCACTCCCTGTCCTTCAGCGAGTGGCTGGTGCGCGTGGTGAGGAAGCTCGGCGTGAGCGCGTCAGCCAGGCCCGACACCGACATGCCATGGGAAGAGGTCGTCTGGCTGCAACCGGCCAGGAGCAAGGGGGAAAAGACGATGCCGACAAGCAGCAGCGGCGTCTTCCATCGCGTCGCGATCAACAAAAAAGCCTCATGTCCAGATGCCAGCCCGCCCCGAGATGTGGCAAGAATGAGACTCTTTCAGGCAAAAAGATGGCTAGAAGGTTAGCAAGTTCTCGACATAGGTAAAACTTTATGAATGGAGCGATACGAGCGCGTGAGCATCACCGGGGAATTGGTTAATAACGCCGTCCGCGCTCAATTTTCGTTCATAATCAATTAACTGGCGGGGACCGCCTCAGAACGGCAATTTCATTCCGGGGGAATCGGCAGGCCTGCCGTGAGCGCCTTGGTCTTCTCCTGCATGATGGCCTCGACCTTATTTTTGGCGTCATTGTGGGCGGCCAGAATGAGGTCCTCGAGGATCTCGGCTTCGTCCGCCTTGATCAGCGACGGATCGATCTTCAGCGTCTTCATTTCGAACTTGCCGGTCAGCGTGATGCTGACCAGGCCGCCGCCCGACTGTCCGGTCGCTTCCAGCGTGGCGATCTCGTCCTGCATGGCCTGGAACTTGGCCTGCATTTCCTTCGCCTTACCCATCAGGCCGAGAAGATCTTTCATCCGTTTGGTCCTCTTGTTCTGTCAGTTCCCAAGTGATCCGACCGCATTCGGCCCATGGATCATGCTTCATATCTCATCATCGTCGGTGGCGGGCTCGACCGGCACTTCGGCCTCGGCCTCTTCCACATCCGGCACGTCGGGTATGCGCACGTCGATGATCTTGGCGCCGGGAAAGCGCGCCAGGATGGCGGCGACCGTGGGATCGGCCTTGGCGTCGGAGAACGCGTTCTCGCGCTTGGTCGATTCCATCTCGGCCAGCGTCTGGCCGCCCTCGTCCTTCGACAGCGACACCAGCCAGTTGCGGCCGGTCCAGGCGCGCAGCTTGGAGGTCAGGTCATTGAGCAGCATCTTCGGCGCATCGTCGGTCAAGGTGACATCGATGCGGCCGGGCTCGAAGCGCACCGGTCGCACGCAGCGCTTCATCAGCACCTTGAAGGCCATGTCGCGATTGGCGTCGGCCAGCGCGACAATGTCGGCCAGCGATTTGACCGGCACGGCAGGCGCTTCGACAACGGGCTCCGGCGCCGGCACGAAGGCTGCTGGCGCCGGCTGAGCCTCGACCAACCGCATGGTCTGCGCGCCGCCATTGGCAGCGGGCATGCGCGCCTGCACCACCGCGCTGGCGCCGCCGCCATTGCCGGGACTGGCGGGTGCGCCGTTCGGGCGTGGCGCGCCACTCGACACAGGCGCTGCGCCCTCCAAGGACTTCAGCGCCTCGTCCAGCGTCGGCAGATCAGCGGCATGCGCCAGTCTGATCAACACCATCTCGCCGGCGCTGACCGGGCGGTTGGACGACTGCACCTCGGGAATGCCCTTCAACAGCATCTGCCAGGTCCGCGACAGCACCCTGACGGACAGCGTGTTGGCGAAATCCGCGCCACGCCGACGCTCATCCTCGGACAGCGAGGCGTCCTCGGCCGCCGAGGGTATGAAGCGCAGCCGTGTGACGAGATGGTTGAATTCGGCAAGATCGGTGAGCACGGCGACCGGATCGGCGCCAATGTCATACTGGGCGCGGAATTCTGCGAGCGCAGCCGCTACGTCGCCCTTCATGACGTGCTCGAACAGGTCGATGATGCGGGCGCGGTCGGCCAAGCCTAGCATGGCACGCACGGCCTCGGCCGTCACCTTGCTGGCACCGTGGGCGATCGCCTGGTCCAGGATCGACTGCGCGTCGCGCATTGATCCCTCGGCGGCGCGCGCAATCATCGCCAGCGCCTGATCCTCGGCATCGATGCCTTCGAGGCCGGCAATGCGACCGAGATCGACCTTGATTACCGCTGGATCGATACGTCGAAGGTCAAAGCGCTGACAGCGCGACAGGACCGTGATCGGCACCTTGCGGATCTCGGTGGTGGCGAAGATGAATTTGACGTGCGGCGGCGGCTCTTCCAGCGTCTTCAACAGGCCGTTGAAGGCCTGGGTGGAGAGCATGTGCACTTCGTCGATGATGTAGACCTTGTAGCGGGCCGAAACCGGCGCGTAGCGCACGCGGTCGATGATGTCCCTGATGTCATCGATGCCGGTATGCGAGGCGGCGTCCATCTCGATGACGTCGACATGGCGGCCTTCCATGATCGCCTGGCAGTGCTCGCCGAGGATGGAGAGATCGACGGATGGCTGGTCGACGGCGGCGGTCTTGTAGTTGAGCGCACGCGCCAGGATGCGCGCCGTGGTCGTCTTGCCGACCCCGCGCACGCCGGTCAACATCCAGGCCTGGGCGATGCGGCCGGTGGCAAACGCATTGGTCAGCGTACGCACCATCGGCTCCTGGCCGATCAGCTCGGAGAAATTCGACGGGCGGTATTTGCGCGCCAGCACGCGATAGACGCCGGCCTTTGCTATCTCCAGGCTTTTTGGTCCCGAATTTCCGGCTTCGCTCATTCGCCCGTGGAGCTCCAAAAGGCCACGTCAAAGGGTGGCCGATTCCTGTTAGAGCGTTTCACCGTTTCTGGAAACGGCGAACCGCTCTATCTCTTTGCTTTAACGCAATTCCGGGCGGGAAACCGCTCACACTTTCCCTGGAATTGCTCCAATAGTCTCGCCCGCGCAGCAATGCGTCGTCAATGTCGCGAGAGGGTCCGATGAGGTGGGAGGCTGGAACAATGACCCGTTCCGGGCTCGTTAGGGCTGCTTCCTTCCGGACCTGACCCGGTTGGCGAGTGGATCGTCCACCACCAACCTCCCGCGCTCCATATCGGCAATTCAGCGACGAAATGCAAGGGCAGAGCAGGCACCCCGGCCATATCGACGCGGGAAAGTCCTTCAAATCGATACAGCGGTCAATGAATCGCTTGCAGCCACCTTGCCGCCGCTCTAGCGTTTGCGGGTTTGGAAAGTGCCTGCAAAATAACAAAAGTGAAGGAAACGCCCATGCTGCCTGGCCTGAAGGCCGGATTTACGCTGGACGCCCGGCTGGAGGCGGACAGCGAGCAGCTTATGTGGCTTGGCCTGTGCGAACTCAGGGTGATGAACGACCGGCGCTGGCCCTGGCTGGTGCTGGTGCCGCAACGTCCGGGCGTGGAAGAAATCCACGAGATGACGCCGCTCGACCAGGCGATGCTGACCTTCGAGACCAATATGGTGGCGCAGGCGCTGAAGCGGACGACCGGCTGCACCAAGATCAACACCGGCGCGCTGGGCAACATCGTGCGGCAGCTGCATGTCCATGTCGTGGCCCGCTCAGAGGGCGATCCCGGCTGGCCAGGTCCCGTCTGGGGGCATGGCATGCGCGAGCCCTACCACCGCTCCGACATCCGACGGTTTGCCGAAACGATCAAGGCGGCGTTATAAGCTGACGTCCGTGTCCACTTTGCAGCTTGCCCCCGAGTCTCCCATGAGCTTTCGCCTGTTTGACGCGCCATTGCGCGAACCCAGCCAGTTTGTCGGTTTCGCCGGCAATCAGATCGACCGGCAGTCCGAGAACCGGGCTGACGACTCGGTCGAAAAAGCGCTGGCGGACCCCGCCGCGCGGCTGATGCTGATGCATGCCGGCCGGCTCTATCTCAAACTGGACGACGGCAAGTTCGACCCCTGGTTCAACGCCAGTGGAAGCGAGCCCTTCGAGGTATCCCTCGACCGCGGCGTGCTGCTCGGCTTTTCCGACGGCGGGCCGGTGCTGGCTGTTCCCGCCGGCGTCGAACCGGAAAAACTTCCCGAGACGATCAAGGCGATCGATTATCGCTCCGTCTACATGCAAGGCCTGATCGACGAGGCTGCGGCCGGCGCGCTGGCGCAAGGAGCGGCACTGCTTGCCTGGCATGCCAGCCACGCCTTCTGCTCGAAATGCGGCAATTGCTCGGAAGTGCGCGCCGGCGGCTACAAGCGGCATTGTCCGGCCTGCGGCACCGAACATTTCCCGCGCACCGACCCGGTGGCGATCATGTTGACGGCAACGCGCGAAAAGTGCCTGCTCGGACGCGGCCGGCATTTCGCGCCAGGCATGTATTCGGCGCTTGCCGGCTTCATCGAGCCCGGCGAAACGATCGAGGCGGCGGTGCGCCGCGAGACGCTCGAGGAAGCCGGCATCCGGCTCGGTCGCGTCGTCTACCACGCCAGCCAACCCTGGCCGTTCCCTTATTCGCTGATGATCGGCTGTTTCGGCGAGCCGCTCAACGAGGACATCCAGGCCGACCTCAACGAGCTGGAAGACTGCCGCTGGTTTTTTCGCGACGAGGTGCGCACGATGCTGGACCGGCAGCACGCCGACAGCTTGATCACGCCGCCGAAGGGGGCTATCGCGCATCACCTCATCCGCGCCTGGGTCGACAGCGAATAGGAGCAGAAGAATGATCCGTCATACCGTCGTGTTCACGCTGAAGCATGAGCAGCATTCGCTTGAGACCAAGCGCTTCCTGCACGATGCGCGCAAGATCCTGTCCGCCATCAAGGGCGTCACGCATTTCGAGCAGTTGCGGCAGGTCAGCCCGAAGAACGACTTCCAGTACGGCTTCTCGATGGAGTTCGCCGACCAGGCGGCCTACACCCGCTACAACGAACATCCCGACCATGTGGCGTTCGTGCGCGACCGCTGGGTACCCGAGGTCGAGACGTTCATGGAGATCGACTACGTGCCGCTCGGCTTCGGCTGAAATTCAGGTGAGGCCGGCCTGACCTGAATTTGGGTCGTTGCTAATCCGCCACTTTCCACTGCTCGCGCGAGGCGCTTGCCGGGTAGACGCCGAGGATGCGGACCTCGCGCGAAAAGAAGCGCAGCTCGTCGAGCGCCAGCTTGACCAGCGGATCGTCCGGATGGCCCTCGATGTCGGCGTAAAACAGCGTCGCGGTGAAGGCGCCGAGCTGGTAGCTCTCCAGCTTGGTCATGTTGATGCCGTTGGTGGCGAAGCCGCCCATCGCCTTGTAGAGCGCGGCCGGCACGTTGCGGACGCGGAAGATGAAGGTGGTCATCATCTTGGCGTCCGGCGCTGGGCGCTCCGCCCATTGCTTGTTCTTGGTCAGCACGACGAAGCGGGTGACGTTGGAATCGGTGTCCTCGACATTCTTCTCGATGATGTCGAGGCCATAAAGTTCGGCGGCCAGAGCCGGCGCCAGCGAGGCCATGGTGCGGTCCTTGACCTCGGAGACCATCTTGGCCGAGCCCGCCGTGTCGCCTGCAATCACCGGCTTCCAGCCATTCTTGCGGATGTATTTGCGGCACTGTCCGAGCGCATGGATGTGGCTATGCACGGTCTTGATCTCGTCGCGCCTGACGCCCGGCAGCACCATCAGCTGGAAATGGATCGGCAGGAAATATTCGCCGACGATGTTGAGCTTCGATTCCGGCAAAAGATGATGAATGTCGGCGACGCGGCCGGCGATGGTGTTTTCGATCGGGATCATGGCGAGTTCGGCCTTGCCGGTCTCGACTGCGTTGAAGGCGTCCTCGAAGGTCGGGCACGGCAGCGGTTCCATCGACGGGAACATGTTGCGGCAGGCGGTGTCGGAATTGGCGCCGGGCTCGCCCTGGAAGGAAATTCTGTTGGTCTTGGCGGTCATAAGGATGGTCTCATTTTGAAAGGATTTGCCGGGCGCGATCGAGGTCGTGCGGCGTGTCGACGCCAAGCGGCAGCGATTTAACGATCTCGGCGTCGATGCGCATGCCGGCCTCTAGCGCCCGCAGCTGCTCCAGCCGCTCGCGCCGCTCCAGCGGCGAAGGCTTCAGCGCCACGAAGCGCTCGAGCGCCGCGCGGCGATAGGCGTAGAGGCCGACGTGATGATAGAGCGGCCCCTCGCCCCAGGGTGCGGTGGCGCGGGTGAAATAGAGCGCCTTGAGCCGTGTCGCCGAGAGCGGCGAGCCGACGATCTTGACCACGTTCGAATTGGTCTTCTCCTCGTCGCGCACGATTTCGACGCCGAGCGTGGCGATATCGACCGACTTATCCTCGAACGGGCGCAGCGACGCGCCGATGATGTCGGGATCGATCGTCGGCAGGTCGCCCTGCACGTTGACGATGGTTTCGACCTTTTTGTCCGGATCGAGGGCGCAAAGCGCCTCGAAAATGCGGTCGGAGCCCGATTCATGGTCCATGCGGGTCATGACCGCCTCGAAACCATGCTCCCGCACGGCTTCGGCGACCGTTTGCGTATCCGTCGCCACCACCACGCGGCCGAGCCCGGCCTCGGCGCCACGGCGCGCGACGTGGACGATCATCGGCACGCCCGCGATATCGGCCAGCGGCTTGCCCGGCAGGCGCGTCGAGGCCATGCGGGCGGGGATCAGGATCAAGGTCGACATCGGATTCTTGGGTGGCCGGAAAAAGCGGATGGAAAAGTGGCAAAAGGTCTCACTGGAAGCGCCCTTATAGGTGTTGCAACGCCGAAGCAAAAGACCTAGTTTCCGCCCGATTTGACTGGCCTTTCGGGGCTGTTCGCGATACCGACGGACGGAGTGGACGGGACGGTCCGCCGGAAAAGGGAGCAAGGGGCGCATGGATTCCAACGAAGTCAACAAGCTGCTCGGCGGATTTCTGGGAACCTGCTTCGTCCTCTTCTCGGTGGGCCTGATCTCCGACGGGCTTTACGCTTCGCCGACGCCCGAGAAGCCCGGCTTCATCATCGAAGCCCAGGAGCCGACCGAAGGTGGCCCGGCCGCGCCCGCCGCAGCCGAAAAGCCGATCGCCGACCTCCTGGCGAGCGCCAGTGTCGAAAAGGGCGCCGCCATCTTCAAGAAGTGCCAGGCCTGCCATTCCGGCGAAAAAGGCGGTCCCAACAAGGTCGGCCCCGATCTGTGGGACGTCGTCGAGCGCCCCGTCGCCTCTCACGAGGGTTTTGCCTATTCAGCCGGCATGAAGGAATATTCCAAGGGCGGCACCGAGAAGTGGACCTATGAGAACATCAACCACTTCATCACGTCGCCGAAGAAGGACGTGAAGGGCACGGCGATGGGCTTTGCCGGCCTGCCGAAGGAAGAAGACCGCGCCGACGTGATCGCCTATCTGCGCACGCTGTCGGACAATCCGAAGCCGTTGCCGCAGCCGGGCGCCGCAGCCGACGCTTCCAAGCCGGCTGATGCCGCCAAGCCCGCTGCGGGTGCGGCTCCGGCCAAACCGGCCGAAGGCGCGGCACCTGCCAAGCCCGCCGCACCGGCTCCGGCAGCGCCGGCCAAGTAACCGATTTGTAATCTCGACCATCTCAAAAAAGCCGGGTTCAGCCCGGCTTTTTTGTTGGGAAATGCATGGTGCGGCGACAAAGTCGGCGCGTTGCGGTTTTCACCAGCGTCAAATCATCTAGGATTGCCGTCTGGATGATCTGGCACGCATCGCGAAGAGGATAGTGCATGACGGTTGGCCGAACGGTTCTGAAGTCGTTGCTGACGGCAGCCCTGCTTGCAGTGGGGATGCAGGGGACCCAAGCTGACGAGTGGCGGACTACGTCTTCGCTGATCGGCCAATCCAAGTACGGCGACAATTTCCAGCACTACGACTACGTCAACCCCGATGCGCCGAAGGGCGGAACGCTGAACTCAGTGGTGCCGGGCACCTTCGATAGCTTCAATCCCTATATCGTGCAGGGCTCGGCCGCTGCGGGCTTCTCCCAGTTCGGCGGCGGACTGCTCTACGACACGTTGATGGAGCAGGCGACCGACGAAGGCAGCGCCAGCCACCCGTTGATCGCCGACGCTTACAAATTTCCACCGGATTATTCCTCGGCGACGTACCGCCTCGATCCGCGCGCCAAGTGGCATGACGGCCAGCCGATCACCGCCGATGACGTCATCTGGTCGTTCCAGGTGCTGAAGGCCAACAGCCCGATGTACAGCCGCTATTTCGAGAATGTCACCGATGCCGTGGCCGTCTCCGACCGCGAGGTCGAGTTCCATTTCAGCCAGAAGGGTAACCGCGAACTGCCCAAAATCCTGGGCGACCTCGTCGTGCTACCCAAGCACTGGTGGGAGGGCACCGACGCCAATGGCAAGAAGCGCGACATCACCAAGGGCACGCTGGAGCCGCCGCTGGGCTCGGCCGCCTACAAGATTGCCAGCTTCAAAGCAGGCTCTGAGATCGTCTGGCAGCGCGTGCCCGACTATTGGGGCGCCAAACTGCCGGTAAAGATCGGCCGCGAGAATTTCGACGTCAGACGCTACACCTACATCCTCGATGAGAATGCCGCCTGGCAGGCCTTCACCAAGGGTGGACTCGAGGACATCAACGCGGAAAACAGTTCAAGGCGCTGGTCGACCTTCTATAATTTTCCGGCGATCAAGGCAGGCGACGTCATCAAGAGGGAGTTCAAGACTGAATCTCCCCAGCCCATGCAGGGTTTCGTGCTCAATGTGCGCCGCCCGCAGTTCCAGGATCGCCGGGTGCGCCATGCGCTGACCGATGTGCTCGACTTCGAAAGCATGAACCGCACGCTGTTCTTCGGCCTGAACACGCGCACCTCAAGCTATTTCCAGGGCACCGAACTGGCATCGAGCGGCCTGCCGCAAGGCAAGGAGCTGGATATCCTGCAGCAGTACCGGGACAAGCTGCCACCGGAGCTGTTCACGGAACCGTTCAAGCTGCCTGTCTACGATTCCCCGCAGGCCGAGCGGAAATATCTGAAAGCGGCGGTCGATCTGTTTGCTGAGGCGGGCTGGGTCATCAAGGGCGGCAAGATGGTCAACGCCCAGACAGGTCAACAGTTCAAGCTGGAAATACTCGGCAAGGACCCGACCGATGAGGTCATCGCCAATCCCTATGTCGGCAATCTGCGCAAGATCGGCATCGACGCCAATCTTCGTATCGTCGATCCCAGCCAGTATGTGAACCGCAGCCGCAATTTCGATTTCGATGTCGTGACGGGATTGTTCGGCCAGTCCGAGTCGCCGGGCAACGAGCAGCGCGACTTCTGGAGCTCGAAGGCCGCCGATACGCCGGGTTCTCGAAACCTGGTGGGCATCAAGGATCCGATTGTCGACGCACTGGTTGACCGCGTCATCTTCGCCACCGACCGCGACGACCTCGTCGCCGCCACCCATGCACTCGATCGGGTGCTGTTGTGGAGCTACTACGTCGTGCCGCAATGGCACCGGCCGGTGGTCTGGCTGGCTTACTGGAACAAATTCGGCATCCCCGACAAACAGCCTGCCTATGTCGGCGCCGATCTCGATTCCTGGTGGGTCGACCAGGACAAGGAAAAGGCGCTCGCGGCTAAGTACAAGGGCAGCAATTGATGGCGGTGCTCCCCGCCGCGATTTCCTCGCGCTCGGCGCCGCGGCGACCGCCGCTGCGCTGCTGCCGGGCAGGGCTTTCGCAGCCAGCCCGACCGGCGCGAAACTGCATGGCCTGTCGGCTTTCGGCGACCTCAAATACAAGCCGGACTTCACCCATTTCGACTATGTCAATGTCGATGCGCCGCAAGGCGGCACCTTCAACTTCCTGCCGCGCAACTGGCGCGCCAACCAGACGCCGCTAACTTTCAACACGCTGAATTCGTTCGTGCCCAAAGGCGATGCGCCGCAGCGCATGGAGATGTGTTTCGATACGCTGATGGTGAGAGCCTTCGACGAGCCTGACGCCGTCTACGGGCTGATCGCAGACGGGGTGACGATTTCGGACGACCGCAACGACTTCACCTTCTCGCTACGCCCGCAAGCGCGTTTCCATGACGGCACGCCATTGACGGCCGAGGATGCCGCCTTCACCTTCAAGTTGCTCAAGGACAAGGGGCACCCGTACTATTCCCTGCCGCTGACGCATCTGGATGACGCGATTGCCGTGGATGCCCACACGTTGCAGCTCAAGTTTTCCGGCAAGCAGACAAGTCGCACCATCCTCAACGCCGTAGAGTTCCCGATCCTGTCGAAGGCGTTCTACACGGCCAACCCGTTCGATTCCTCGCAGATGAACCCGCCACTGGGCTCTAGCGCCTACAAGGTCGGTCGCTGGTCGGCAGGAGCTTGGATCGAATATGAGCGTGTGGCGGACTATTGGGCCAACGACCTGCCGGTCAATCGCGGCCAGAACAATTTTCAGCGGATCCGCGTTGAGTTCTACCAGGACCGCAGCGTTGCCTTCGAAGCGTTCAAGAAGGGAGAAATCCTCTACAGGGAGGAATACACCGCGCGTGTCTGGGCGACAGGTTACGACTTCCCCGCCTTCACCGCCGGCAAGGTGGTGAAGCACGAATTCCCGGCCGAAACCGTGCCTTCGATGCAGGGCACCGCCGTCAACCAGCGGCGCGAGCAGTTTCGCGACCCGCGCGTACGGCAGGCGATCGGGCTGTGCTTCGACTTCGAATGGACGCGGCGCAATTTCTTTTATGGCTCCTACGAGCGCTCGCAATCCTGCTTCGAGCAATCCGACTTTCGCGCCGAAGGCAGGCCATCGCCCGGGGAATTGGCCTTGCTCGAGCCGCTGCGCGACCAGATTCCTGCCGAGGCCTTTGGCGAAGCCGTTATGCAAGCCGTGTCGAATGGCTCCGGCCGTGACCGCCAACTGCTTGGCAAGGCAGCCAAGCTCCTGACGGACGCTGGCTGGAAACGGTCCGGCAATTTCGTCGTGAACGAAAAAGGCGGTCGGTTGTCGGCAGAGTTCCTTGTCGACGACGAGGTCTTCGAACAGGTCTATTCTCCCTGGGTCGAAAACATGAAGGCGGTCGGCATCGACGCCTCGATCCGGCTGGTTGATGCGGCGCAGTATCAGCTGCGGCAGAATTCGTTCGACTACGATCTCGTCTCGGTCGCAGCCTCGTTTCCGGCGACGCCGACCCGTGACGACCTCGAAACCAT
The DNA here is from genome assembly GCF_053005525.2 of Mesorhizobium sp. ORM8.1. Classification (NCBI taxonomy): domain Bacteria; kingdom Pseudomonadati; phylum Pseudomonadota; class Alphaproteobacteria; order Hyphomicrobiales; family Phyllobacteriaceae; genus Mesorhizobium; species Mesorhizobium sp. ORM8.1. The sequence goes on from NZ_CM132600.1 coordinate 3,148,480, forward strand.
TTTCCACTCGCGAGCGGCTGCCCTGCCGGGCACACGCAACCTGCCTGGAACATCGAGCCCGGCCGTCGACGCCCTGGTCGACGCCGCAGGCGCCGCCACGGATCGCGAAAGCCTTACAATCGCCATGCGCGCGCTCGACCGGGTCTTGCGTGCGCGGCGCGATTGGATTCCAAGTTGGTTCCTGGCGAATCACCGAAGCGCCTTTTGGGACATGTTCGGCTTTCCCGAGCGGAAACCCGATTTCGACTTTCCGGTCGAAGCGCTGTGGTGGGTCGACAAGGGCAAGGCGGCAAGAATTGGCAAAGCCTGAGATGACCGTTCGCGCAGGATTAGCAGCCTGATGGGCGCCTACATACTGCGACGCATCCTTTTGATGATCCCGACCCTGTTCGGCATCATGGCAGTCGCTTTCGTCGTCACTCAATTTGCACCGGGCGGGCCGGTCGAGCAGGTCATCGCCAGCCTGACCAATCAGGCCGGCAGCGACCGCCTCGGCAGCGGCGGCGGCGATGCGGGCGCCGGCGGCAATTTCGATGTTGCCAGCGATGTCGGTTCGAAATACCGCGGCGCGCAAGGGCTCGATCCGGAATTCATCAAGAAGCTGGAAAAGCAGTTCGGCTTCGACAAACCGCCGCTCGAACGCTTCGGCATGATGCTGTGGAACTACGCGCGCTTCGATTTCGGCGACAGCTATTTCCGCGACATCTCGGTGCTCGACCTGATCCTGGAGAAAATGCCGGTATCGATCTCGCTCGGGCTGTGGATCACGCTGCTCTCCTACCTCATCTCGATCCCGCTCGGCATCCGCAAAGCGGTCAAGGACGGGTCCGCCTTCGACGTCTGGACCAGCGGTGTCATCATCGTCGGCTATGCCATACCGGCTTTCCTGTTCGGCATTTTGCTGATGGTGCTGTTTGCCGGCGGCTCGTTTTGGGACTGGTTTCCGCTGCGCGGCATCGTTTCCGATAATTGGGACCAGCTGTCGTGGCCGGACAAGATCGTCGACTATTTCTGGCACATGACGTTGCCGCTGACCGCGCTGGTGCTGTCGGCCTTTGCCACGACGACGCTGCTGACCAAGAACTCCTTCCTGGAAGAGATCCGCAAACAATATGTGGTGACGGCGCGCGCCAAGGGCCTGTCGGAGCGGCGGGTGCTTTACGGACATGTGTTCCGTAATGCCATGCTGATCGTCATCGCCGGCTTTCCGGGCGCCTTCATCTCGGCCTTCTTCACCGGCTCGCTGCTGATCGAGAACATCTTTTCCCTCGACGGCCTCGGCCTGCTTGGCTTCAAGTCGGTGCTGGCGCGCGACTATCCGGTCGTGTTCGCCAACCTCTACATCTTTTCGCTGCTTGGCCTGTTCGTGACGCTGCTGTCCGACCTGATCTACACCTGGGTCGATCCGCGCATCGATTTCGAGCGGAGAGACGTCTGATGACGCAGGCCGCAACCGAGACCACACCAGCAAGGATCGCCCGCCCCTGGCTGTCGCCGCTCAACAAGCGGCGCTGGCAGAACTTCAAGGCCAACCGACGCGGCTACTGGTCGTTGTGGATATTCCTAGCTCTGTTCGTGCTGTCGCTGTTTTCCGAGCTGATTGCCAACGACAGGCCGATCATCGCCTCCTACAAGGGCGAGATCCTGTTCCCGGTGGCGGTCGCCTACCCGGAGGAGAAGTTTGGCGGTTTCTATGCCGTCACCGACTATCGTGATCCGGTCATCCGCGACGAGATCAATGCCAATGGCTGGATGATCTGGCCGCCGATCCGCTATTCCTACCGCACCGTCAACAATGCGATCCCCGACGCCGCACCGGCAAAACCGTCATGGGAATATGACGTGCAGAAGCGATGCAGCCAGTATCCGAAGGGCGCCGCCGATCCCGACTGCATTGTCGGCAACTGGAACTGGCTGGGCACCGACGACCAGGCGCGCGACGTGCTGGCGCGCATCATCTATGGGTTCAGGATTTCCGTGCTGTTCGGACTGACCCTGACTTTGGGCTCGTCGGTGATCGGCGTTGCTGCCGGCGCGCTGCAGGGTTATTTCGGCGGCTGGACGGATCTCCTGTTCCAGCGCTTCATCGAAATCTGGTCGGCGATACCGCTGCTCTATCTCTTGCTGATCGTTGCCGCCATCCTGCCGCCGGGGTTTTTCATCCTGCTCGGGCTGATGCTGCTGTTTTCCTGGACGTCGCTTGTCAGCGTGGTGCGGGCCGAATTCCTGCGCGCCCGCAACTTCGAATATGTCAATGCGGCCCGCGCGCTTGGCGTGCCCAACCGCACCATCATGCTGCGCCATCTTCTGCCCAATGCCATGGTGGCGACACTGACCTTCTTGCCTTTCCTGGTCAGCGCCTCGATCTCGACGCTGACTTCGCTCGATTATCTCGGCTTTGGCCTGCCGCCAGGCACCGCGTCGCTCGGCGAACTGCTCAAACAGGCGCAAAGCAATCTCAACGCCCCCTGGCTCGGCATATCGGGCTTTGTCGTCATCTCGCTGATGCTGTCGCTGCTGGTGTTCATCGGTGAAGCGGCGCGCGACGCGTTCGATCCGCGCAAGGCCTTCCGATGAGCGACGGTGCGGACCAGCATTCAGCATGATATATTCTCAGTGTGCTTTTCGAACGAAAATGAGCGTAGCGTACCCCACGAAAGGACCGAGTTGTGAACAAGGTCATCCTTGAGCATTACCCCGCATCCAAACTCCCGGATGAGTTGCGAGAGGGTATAGCTTTGACTGCCTCGGTTAAGGTGACGGTGGAAGAGGAAGCCAAACGGCCTCTCGGCCACAGGCAGTTGCTTGAACTTATGCGCAATGCGCAGGCCAACGCGGCGGGAACAAGTCTCGAAGAGGCCGTTGCGCGTGTTCGTGCCCTCCGCGATGAGTGGGAGGATTGATGGCCGCCTTCCGGCTTTACGTCGATACGAACATTTTCATCTACGCTTTCGAAAATAACGATGCTCTGGCAAAAAAACTGCTTCAGCTCATTTCACTGAACGAGGGCAGAAAGCGGCCTTTCCTCGCGACAAGCGAGCTCGTGCTGGCGGAGTTGATGGTTGACCCTCTGAAAAAGGGCAATGAGCCGCTTGTTGAGCTCTATGACAATATCTCGATTGGTAACGCCTTTGTCTCCATTGGGATGGTAACTCGCGAGGTTCTCTGGCAGGCAGCACAGCTTCGCTCGCAGTTCATTTCCCTTAGGCTGCCGGATGCCATTCATCTTTCGACGGCGATGCATTTCGGGTGCACACAATTTCTGACTGCCGATACCAGATTGAAGGACGCCTATTCTGTCACGCCAAATCGGCTTGTCCCTCCGCAATTGACAGCGCAAATTTCGATCATTCGACCCGAGATTTCTGCCGTTGATAAGATCATAGCGGAAATTGATGCATGACTGCTTCTTTGCTCTCCGTCCGCGACCTCAGTGTCGCCTTCACCCAAAGCGGCAACCAGTCGATAGCCGTCGACCACATCTCCTTCGACCTCGCCAAGGGCGAGACGGTGGCTCTGGTCGGCGAATCCGGCTCGGGCAAGTCGGTGTCGGCGCTGTCGGTGCTGAAGCTCTTGCCCTATCCGACCGCCAGCCATCCGTCAGGCAAGATTCTGTTCCAGGGCGCCGATCTGCTGGCCATGAACGAGAAGCAGCTTCGCCAGGTGCGCGGCAACAAGATCACCATGATCTTCCAGGAGCCGATGACCTCGCTCAATCCGCTGCACACGATCGAGCAGCAGATCGTCGAGATCCTGGCACTGCATCAAGGCATGGGCGACCGCCAGGCGAAGGCACGCACATTGGAGCTGCTCAACGAAGTCGGCATCCGCGATCCGCAAAAACGCCTCGACGCCTATCCGCATCAGCTGTCCGGTGGGCAGCGCCAGCGCGTCATGATCGCAATGGCTTTGGCCAATGAGCCGGAGCTCCTGATCGCCGACGAGCCGACGACGGCGCTCGACGTCACCGTTCAGGCGCAGATCCTGGAATTGCTGGCAGGGCTGAAGGCCCGCAAGGGTATGTCGATGCTGTTCATCACCCACGACCTCGGCATCGTCCGCAAGATCGCCGATCGGGTCTGCGTGATGACCAAGGGCAAGATCGTCGAGACCGGACCGACCAAGGACATCTTCGCCAACCCGCAGCACGCCTATACCAAGCACCTGTTGGCGGCCGAGCCGAAGGCAAGCCGCCGGCCACCAATGCCGACGCCAAGCCGGTGATGACTGGCAAGGACATCAAGGTCTGGTTTCCGATCAAGAAGGGTTTTTTCCGCACCACCGTCGACAATGTGAAGGCGGTCGACGGCATCGACGTCACCGTGCGCGCCGGCCAGACGCTTGGCGTCGTCGGCGAATCCGGCTCGGGCAAGACGACGCTCGGCCTGGCCCTGGCCCGGATGATCTCGTCGACCGGCACCATCCGGTTCAACGGCAGCGACATCAACCAACTCTCCTTCAGCGCCATGAGACCGCTCCGGCGCGAATTGCAGATCGTTTTCCAAGACCCGTTCGGCTCGCTCAGCCCTCGCATGTCGGTGTCCGAGATCATCGAGGAAGGCCTGAAGATCCACGAGCCGAAACTGTCACCCGACCAGCGCGACGACAAGGTCGTCGCCGTGCTGAAGGAGGTCGGGCTCGATCCCGCAACCAGGAACCGTTACCCGCATGAGTTCTCCGGCGGCCAGCGCCAGCGCGTGGCTATCGCCCGCGCCATGGTGCTCAACCCGCGCTTCGTCATGCTCGACGAGCCGACCTCGGCGCTCGATATGAGCGTGCAGGCGCAGGTCGTCGACCTTTTGCGCAGCCTGCAGGCCAAGCACGACCTTGCCTATCTCTTCATCAGCCACGATTTGAAAGTCGTCCGCGCCCTTGCCAATGACGTCATCGTCATGCGCAATGGCCAGATCGTCGAGGCCGGGTCGTCCGAACAGATTTTCAGCAGCCCGCAAACCGACTACACGCGAGCGCTGATGGCGGCCGCTTTCAAGATCGAGACGGCGCCGACCGGCGTGGTCAGCGAGTAGCCGACCCGATCAGCAGCACAGGGAAGAAAATCCGCGAATGGAAAAAGGCAAAATCCTGCTTGCCGTCACCGGCTTCCACCCGCAGCGCTGGCACGAGTTGCTGGCCGCCGAACGCGAGGTCGTGCTGGAGCCGAACGGGCCGAGCGACCCCTCGATCACCTATGCCGTGGTGTGGAAGCAGAAGCCCAACCTTCTGTCGTCGCTGCCCAATTTGCGCGCCATCTTTTCGATCGGCGCCGGCGTCGATCACATCTTTGCCGATCCCGGCCTGCCCGATGTGCCGATCGTCAAGGTCGTTGCCGACAATCTGACGCAATACATGACCGAATATGTCGTCTGGCGGGTGCTCGACCACCATCGCCAGGGCCTGCTCTATCAGGCGCAGCAGAAGAAGAAGACCTGGCATGAACCGCCGCAGCGCCCAGCGGGCGACATCTCCGTCGGCATCATGGGTCTCGGCCATCTTGGGCGCGCCGCGGCCGCCGTGCTGCTCTCGCTCGGTTTTGCCGTCAATGGCTGGTCGCGCACCGACCGACCGATGAAAGGCGTTTCAACCTATTGCGGCGAGTCCGGGCTGATCCCGTTCCTCAACGCCACCGATATCCTCGTGGTGCTTTTGCCGCTGACGCCGCAAACCCAGGGCATTGTCAATTATGGCCTGCTGAAGGAATTGCGCCGGCGCAACGGCCTGGGCGGCGCGGTGCTGATCAATGCCGGCCGCGGCCGGCTGCAGAAGGACGCCGACATCCTGCGGGCACTCGACGACGGCACGTTGAAAGAAGCGAGCCTCGATGTCTTCGAGGTCGAGCCGCTGCCCAAGACCAGCCCGCTGTGGAGCCATCCGAAGGTGTTCGTCACGCCGCATGCGGCGGCAACATCCGACCCAGCGCATCTGGTGCCGACCATGCTTCGCCAGATGGCAGCCTTCGAGCGCGGCGAAAAGCTTGAAAACCTGGTCGACCGCAAGGCTGGATACTAGCTACGAAGGCTTCGAACCAGGCAGCGCGAAACTTTCCTTTTTCTTCGGCTTGCCGCAGTCGCGACGCTCAATCGAGCGGTTCATGGCGTCGATCTCGCCGCTCGCCTTGTCTTTATCGCGCTGAGCCTTCGAGCGCATGTCCGGCGTGAACGGGCCGAGACCCATTGCCGGATTGGAGAAGGTGGCCTTGGCGGTGATCGGCAGATTGCTTTGCTGCGCCAGCGTGTTGCGATTGGCGATGAGCTGATCGCACGGCACGTCGTCATATTGCAGCGAGGACTGCACGTTTTCGTCCTGGCGCTCGGACATCGAGGTGCCGCCGACGCAGCCGGCAACGGTGAGGCACGACACCAATACGACCACGTTCCAGCGCATGGATCCCTCCTTAGAGCAATTCCAGGAAAAGTGCGTAGCGGTTAAGTTCGGCGACTTCGCCGTAACCCTCCGTCGGGAATTGCACAAACAAAGACTGGCCCGTGCAACCCCGATCATGCAATTTCGGCTTTTTCGCAGCAAGGTCAGGGTTCAGACCACGTTCTCTGCGCCACGATGGCCAAGCCATCGACAGGCGCGCCACGATCCAGGCGAATGACCGTGGGCTCAATTGACAGGATGGACAATCCATTCGCGGCGAGAACACTGCGCATATAGCTCTTGGAATGCGCGTAACGCCGCGACGGCTGCAAGGCGAAGTTGCCGCTGTCGCCGGCAAGCAACTCGAGCGAGAACGCAAACACGCCATTGCCTGCCAGGTTCGCTGCAACAGAAGCGACGATGCCTTCCAGCGCGCCGATATAGATGAACACGTCGGCCGCCACCACGAGGTCGGCCTTGGCATCACCATGGCCGAAATGCTGGAGGTCGGCTTTCGAGAGGCGGTCGTAGATGTTCTTGGCGCGCGCCTTCTTCAGCATGCCGGCCGAGATGTCATAGCCCTCCAGACGGTCGACGAAGGGGCGTAGCTTTTCACCCATCAGGCCAGTGCCGCAACCGAGGTCGAGCGCCAGCCGGAAACGGCCAGGCCTTGCCTTGCCGATCGCCCGGGCGAGAACATCCGGGAGCCCGTAGCCGAGCTTTTGTACCAGCGATTCCTCGAAACTGTCGGCGTAGTGGTCGAACAGGGTTTCGACGAAGGCGCTGGGTGGCGCGGCCGCGGCCGGCGCATGGCCAATCAGTTGCAGTTTAAGCGCAGCGCCCAACCGATCCCTGGCGTCGAGCTTCAACGCCATCGCCCAGGCGTGCGCCGCCCGATCGAGAAAGCTGGCGGCCTCCTGCATCTCGCCGAGGCGGAACCAGCCGGCGGCCCATTGCGGCGCCAGTTCCAGGGCGCCAAGCAAGAGCTCGGCCGCCTGCGCCGGCTCGCCGGAGGCAAGCAGCATCTCGGCGAAATCGGCGCGACGGTCGGCGTTCAAGTCGCCGGACGAGGCTTGAAGCGGTTTCATGCGCGAAGCATCCCGCCGGTGAAGCTAGCCGGCGGCCGGCTCTTGAGCATGATCCCGAAAAGTGGGGACCGGTTTTTTCGGAGAGATCATGCTCCAACAAAGAGTTAGATCGTGAAGGCGATTCAACGAAACGCCGTCGCGATCTAGGATGAGTCAGCAGTCTCTTGCAACAGGCTTCCCGCGCGGAATTTAACGACTATCTTCCAAGCATGCGCGCCAGCGACCTGCTCAAATCCCGGCCCGAAGGCCTCTATTGTGCACCCGGCGACTTCTTCATCGATCCTGTGCGTCCGGTGGAACGGGCATTGATCACGCATGGCCACTCCGACCACGCGCGCTCCGGCCATCAATCGGTGCTCGCCACGCAGGAGACGCTCGACATCATGGGTCTGCGCTACGGCGAGGATTTTGCCGGCGCGACGCAGACAGCAATTCTCGGCGAGACGATCGATATCAACGGCGTTTCCGTCACCTTCCACCCGGCGGGGCACGTTCTGGGCTCGGCGCAGATCGCGGTCGAACATCGCGGCATGCGCATCGTCGCCTCCGGCGACTACAAGCGGCAGAAGGACGCCACCTGCCTGCCGTTCGAACCGATCCCATGCGATGTGTTCATCACCGAGGCGACGTTCGGCTTGCCGGTGTTCCGCCATCCGCCGGACCATGAGGAGATCGCGCGCGTGCTCAAATCGGCGGTGCAGTTTCCCGAGCGCTCGCATCTGATCGGCGCTTATGCGCTCGGCAAGGCGCAACGCGTGATGCGGCTGCTGCGCGATGCCGGTTACGACCGGCCGATCTACATCCATGGCGCGCTGACGAAGCTCAGCGAATACTATCAAAGCCAGGGCATTGATCTCGGCCAACTGGAGCCGGGCACGGTGGAGAGCGGCAGCAAGGCCGATTTTGCCGGCGCCATCGTCGTCGGCCCGCCTTCGGCCTTCGCCGACCGCTGGGCGCGGCGCTTTCCCGACCCGATCTCGTGTTTCGCGTCCGGCTGGATGCGCATCCGCCAGCGCGCCAAGCAGGGCGGCGTCGAGCTGCCGCTGATCATTTCCGACCATGCCGACTGGGACGAGCTGATCATCACCATCAAGGAAACGGGCGCCGGCGAGATCTGGGTGACGCATGGCCGCGAGGAAGCGCTGGTGCGCTGGTGCGAGATCGAGGGGATAGCCGCGAGGCCGTTGCATCTGGTGGGATATGAGGACGAGGGCGATTGATGGCGGAGGTAGCTACGACAATCGGCGCCCCCTCTGGCCTGCCGGCCATCTCCCCCACTGGGGGAGATCAGACGTCACGTCGGCCTTCGCCAATCTCCAATGCTGCCGGGGAAGAGCCGGCGGCGCAACTGCCGATCTCCCCCCTCGTGGGGGAGATGTCCGGCAGGACAGAGGGGGCGCCTCGCGCTGGCCTTCGCTATTCGCGTCGCGTGCACCCTTATGAACCGCTTCGCCGAGCTCCTCGACCGTCTGGTGCTCACACCGTCGCGCAACGGCAAGCTCACGCTGCTCACCGACTATTTCCGCAGCGTCGAGGACCCCGACCGCGGGTTGGCGCTGGCGGCGATCACCGGGGACCTCACGATCGCCGCGGTGAAGCCGGCGATGCTGCGGGCGCTGGTGGTCGAGCGCATGGACCCGGTGCTGTTCGGTTACTCCTACGACTATGTCGGCGACCTCGCCGAAACGGTGTCGCTGGTCTGGCCGCAGCCGGCAGGGCACATCCCCAATCAGGTGCCGACACTGGCCCACGTCGTCGGCAGATTGCAGGCGGCCAGCCGCTCCGACGGACCGAAGGTGCTGGCGCGGTTGCTCGACGACGCCAGCATCTCGGCGCGCTTTGCCATCATCAAGCTGGTGACCGGGGGCTTGCGCATCGGCGTGTCGGCGCGGCTCGCCAAGCAGGCGTTGGCCGATTTCGGCAAGGTCGATGTCGCCGAGATCGAGGAGCTCTGGCACGGGCTGACGCCGCCCTACACCGAGCTGTTCGCCTGGCTGGAAGGCAAGGCGGACAAGCCGACGAGCGCGGCACTCGCGCTGTTCCGCCCGGTGATGCTTGCCAACGCCGTCGATGACAGCGATCTCGAAAAGCTCGCTCCGGCCGATTATGCGGCGGAGTGGAAATGGGACGGCATCCGTGTGCAGGCGGTCTGCGAAGGCGGTGTGCGCCGGCTCTATTCGCGCACCGGCGACGATGTGTCCGGCGCCTTCCCGGATCTTGCCGCGGCAATGCATTTCGAAGCAGCGCTCGATGGCGAGTTGCTGGTCGGCGATCCACGCGAGGCGACTGGCACGTTTTCGGACCTGCAGCAGCGGCTGAACCGCAAGAGCGTGTCGCCAAAAATCCAGCAGCAATATCCGGCCTTCATGCGCTGCTACGATGCACTGCAGATCAACGCCGAGGATTTGCGCACGCTGCCCTTCGCCGAGCGCCGCAAGCGGCTCGAAACCTTCATCGAAACGCTCGATCCCGGCCGCTTCGACCTCTCGCCGCTGGTCAAGTTCCCAGATTGGGGGACACTGGAACGGCTGCGCGCGGCGCCGCCGCATCCGATCATCGAAGGCGTGATGCTGAAGCGCTGGGACTCGCCCTATCTCGCCGGACGGCCTAAGGGGCCCTGGTTCAAATGGAAGCGCGACCCGCACACGGTCGACGCGGTGCTGATGTATGCACAGCGCGGCCATGGCAAGCGCTCCAGCTTCTATTCCGACTACACGTTCGGCGTCTGGTCCGGACCGGAGGGCGCCGAAGAGCTGGTGCCGGTCGGCAAGGCGTATTTCGGCTTCACCGACGAGGAGCTGAAAGAGATCGACAAATATGTCCGCGACAATACCATCGAGCGTTTTGGGCCGGTGCGCTCGGTACGCGCCGACCGCAACAACGGGCTGGTGCTGGAAGTGGCCTTCGAGGGTCTCAACCGCTCGACCAGGCACAAATCCGGCGTCGCCATGCGCTTTCCCCGCATTTCGCGGCTGCGCTGGGACAAGCCGACGGCCGAGGCCGACCGCATCGAGACGCTGCAGGCGATGCTCGATTAGGCTCAGTCGACAGCCGGCACCGAGTGATGCTCGTGCATAAAAGTCCACTGTCCGGCGATCTTTTCGAAGCAGATGGTCAGCCGGAAATCGAGGTCGCTTGATTTGCCGTCACCCACGACGATGCAGCGCATCAACGCGATTGCAAACGCCACGTCGGCGCCGGCGGTGATGTTCAAGTCGACGATGTCGAACATGGGAGGACTGGGCGAAGCGCCGAAGAACAACGGCCAGGTGTCGCGATAGGCTTCGATGCCTCTGGATTGCAGCGGCGGTGGCACGTCGAACATGACGAAATCCGGCGCATGGTGACGCAAGATGCCGTCCATATCCTTGCGGCGCACGGCTTCGGCCCATTGCTCGATCAACAGCCGAATCTGGTTGGTGTGTCCTGTGCGGGGATCGGCAGCATTCATCGTTTCCTCCTCTCGGCCGCCAGCAACGGCAAACCCGTCACGTGTCCCGATAGAAACGACTGCTTGGTGGAGGTTATTCCGCGATCGAAACGCGGATCTCGTAGATGTCGACGGACTTGCCCTGCTTGTCGAAGTCGGAATTGACCGCGATCGTGCCGGCGGCGCCCGGGTGCTTGTCCGGGAACTGGACGTCGAACAGATACTCGTTGCGCTCGTGGCCGACCGCGTAGCGCTTGCGGCCGCAATCGCCGAGATTGCCGAAATTGCAGTCGACCGAGATCTGCGTTTCCTTGCCCTCTTCCGAACGGGCAACGATGTCGAACATGGCATGCTTGCCGGCGAGCTTTTCCAGCACGCCCTGGCCGACATCGAAAGCAATCGCCGAGCCGGACGCGCCCGAGCGGATGCGCAGGAACTGCCCGGTGTCATCCTTCATGACGTCGGCACCGGCATCCGAGGGCGTGCTGACATGGGTCGGGTCGCTCGGCGTAAAGACATTGATCCAGTTCTTCGACTGGTCCGCCTCGCCCGGCTTCTGCGGCGAGCCGGCGGGCGGCGGCGAGGAATCCTCGCTGTCGAGGGTCGGCGTCGCTTCCGGCGGGCCTGTATCGAGCTGCGCGGCCGTCTTGAAGACACCATTCTGTATGGCGAAATAGCCGCCGATGCCGATGGCAGCCAGCAGCGTTGCGACGACGAAGATCGCCGTCAGCGGCAGGCGCCGGCCTCTGATGCGCCGCTCGTCGCGATCGGGCGTCACCTGGGCGCCGTTGCCGACAGGAGCGCCCGGCGCTTCATCCAAAGAAGGTGCGTTGGGCAGCGCCGTCTCGTCCGGCATGATGTCGGGAACCACAGGCAGCACACGCGAGCGCGGCTGGTCGGAGGCGTCCGGCTGCACCGGGCCGTCAACTGTAATCGAGGGTGACGTCGCGGCTGGCGCCGGTGGCCGCGGTGCGTCGACCGACGGCGCGGCGGATACGGCCGGCGCGTCGACGCGGGGGCTGGAGCACCGCCACCGGCGGCGGCAACATTTTCCGGCGGCAGCGTCACATCCGGCACGGCCGCTATGAATTCGGATTCGATCTCGGCGATCTTGGCCTGCACCGCCTTGCGCCGGCTGATGGCAGCTTCAACCGTGATGTTCGGATTGGCCTGCAGCACGCGGTCGAGCGCGGCAAAGGCGGATCGATAGACCCTCTCGCGAAACGCCCGGTCCTCGGCATTGCCTTTCTCGAAGGCATTGCGGATCGCTTTCTCGATGGCGTCCAAGCGAGCTCCCTCTGCGCGTTCGCCCTGATCGTTAGCCGCAGCCGACCAATCAATCAACGGGCGGCGGGCGACCTTGCCGGCGCATCCCGAGCCATTTCGGCATTTTTTGCTTGATAATCAACATTTTTCGTCACCCGGACCCGATCGAGCCACGGCTGGCGGCGGGCAGCGAGTTGCCCCGCGCGACAGTCGAGGACAGGAATTGCCGACCACCGAGCCGGAATTCACCGCCAGCCATCTTGAATTAGCGGCCGGTTGCGTCTATCACGCAGCCCATTCTGGAAGCCCAACGCTTCCCGGGCCGCTTTAGCTCAGTTGGTAGAGCACATCATTCGTAATGATGGGGTCAGGTGTTCGAGTCACCTAAGCGGCACCATTCCCCTACTGAAAATGCTTTATTTCCAGTAGGATAAACAACTTGACGGATTTCCATCCACCCGAATGTCCACCTTAGAATGCTTCGTTGGGCAACCCTGTGAGGGTCGCGTCCTACCTGTGGCATGGCCATTTAGGCGACGGCATCAGTCATCAGATTGAACCAATCCGCTTTGCAGGCCGTATCAATGTCCAATTGGTCGCCGTTGGTCTCAAGCACAATCACCCTGGATAGATTCGCTTTCGGTAAATCGCGGAAACAGGATCGGGATTCGTTACCTAGCGGCGCTTTTCGAACCATTTAGTGTATCGACGATAGAGCGACGCGGGGTTTGCGACCTCGATCTTTTTCGGTCTGACAATCTCAGGCTTCGCCATACTATATTCGATGGCCCTCCTACCGCTGCATATCTCTCGGAGATTGCTAACGAACAGCGACACGTCGCCGAAGTAGTTGGGGTACATCTGAATTAGCTTGCTGATTTTGCCGACCTCGACCAGCACGACCTTGTCATCGTCCTGACCAGTCGCAAGGCGAAATTCCGCATCGCCAAGTTCCTGGGTCGCTACGATTATGCTGTCGTAGCTTTCCACCACGACGGTGTGATCTTTTCGGTATCTGATGAGGTAGTAGCGCCCAGCATCGTAGGTGTAATTTTCGGCAAAGTGGGTAGCGTTCTTGATGTTCTCTAGAACGCTGGTCGCCTGCAATCTCTTGTTCAGGTCGCGCAGTTCTCTGACACGATCATCGTGGGTGGGCATGCCATCAACTATCGGACAATCTTCGACGTAGGAGAATTCCGCGCCGGCCAGTTCGAACAACCGCAACCAGTCCGAGTCACCTTTGCCGTGCTTGTAGTCTTCGCCTCGGTAGAGGCTGGCGGCCTCTACCGCAGTTGCCCAAGAGTGTTGGAGGCGGGTCCGGATTTGAAGCTCGATCCTTCGACCAGCGTAGGTGTCTTGTTCTTCGCTATGCGGGCTAAAAGTGAAGACGATGTGATGGCTGCGATAGCCGTCCGGTTTGGGATTATCGATGTACGGATACCGCTGCCGGATCGGATGAGGGAACCTTTCCTCTATAGCGGCAATCAAGGTCCGGACACCTCGAATGTCGTGCATTATGGCGCGACAGCCGCCAAGATCATTCATCTGATCAAACTTGACACTGCTATCCCGAAGCTTGCGCCGGATAGAGGGCATCCTCTTGGGTCTGGCGGCCATATCCCCTTTGATGCCATTGGCGCGCAATTTATGCCGCACCGAGTAGAACACCGATCTCATCGGCATGACGTGCGAGTCGCGGAAACTGTTGGCGATGGTGAAGGTCTCGATGATGTCGCCAAATTCCGAATTGGTTAAGTCGCGATTGAACGCAATTTCACCCGCCAGTCGGTCGCCGGTTTTGCGAACCGCCTTCATACTAAAGCCAAGGCGTGGATAATCAGCCATCGAGCCTCTGAACAGGCCGTATTCGTCGGCCTCCTGATCAAGCGGCGAATCTACCGCTAGAGAATCATTCAGCATCACTCATACCCCTGAGGTATGCCGGAGCAAAACGAACAATGGCCGAAGGGCGTTCCGTGGAATTCCCACAAACGCAGGCCTTTGCGGTCGTGGACCCTCGCGTGGTTGGTCCGGAGGTGGTGCTTACCCGCTGACTGTTAGCTTGATTTCATTTCCCAGCAGTTTTGCCTTCCCCTGCGACCAGCCGCCGTAAATCAGGACCGGCTCCTCCAGATATCACTCAGTTGGACAGCGGCCACGGGCGGCTGCAGGCCTGCAGCCGCAGACGGCTGACCATAGGCTGCGCATGTTTCTACCGGAGAATGTCTAGCCAGCAACTGAAAAGAGAATGTGTCGCGGGAGAAGTGCCAAAGCTAAACGTAGCAGCCGGCGGCAAATCTGGTGCAACCTACCTGTTGGAATGATCGTCCCCGTGGCAGTCCGAGGAAAAGAGTGATACCGTAACGTCAGTTGAGGGCCGCCAGTGACTCCATGTTAGCTCATCCTGCGACGGAGTCTAAATCTCGGCACTAAGGGGCCAATATGACCGAGCGATCCAGTTCTATAGATACTGAAATTGCTATTGAAGCCGATCATGAAGCTCTTGCGCTTTTGCTCGATACCGCAGATGAAATGAAGCCTAACTTACCGGAACTTAAGGATATAACGGCACGCACCAAGAAAACGTCGTTTCTTGCGGCGGGCGCTCCTGAGATCACTCAACTAATCTTGGCACTTGGATCGTCTGGGGCAATTTATGCCGTACAATCTATACTTCGCGCATACTTCGCCAAGCGACCTCACACAGAGCTTGTGTTGCGGCGTAAAGGGATAAATGGTTCTACCACCGTAGTGGTTCGTAATGCGGACGATGAAACTCTGCAAACATTCTTTAAGAATTTTGATTCAGATAAGCGTTCTTGATATGTGGCGACTCTCGCACGTCGTCGCTCGAGAGGTCCTACTTATCGTTCTTTTCTCATGGTTGGTTTTGATAAACTGGCTCAATGAGTTTTTCGGTTATCATGATCCGATAGCGTTTCGCCTTTTTTTGCTCGCTGTCACAATCGTGCTTACCATAGCTGTCATTTGGCGAATGGTGCGTTTTCGTCGCCGACCACCCTCCACTCTCTTGCCAGTTTCTCTCCCACCTTCTTTCGGTGCAATCTGTGGACATGTGGATCTGGTCGAGGGGCACAGGGGCGATCATACAGTATTTGTGACAAAGGTGGCAAAGGAGCGCCCCTCGCGTGTGGTGATATCCATACCGACCGGGCGGGTGGCTGAAATACAAACTGCCTTGCAGGACGAGAATAGCGACGCGGGTAGATCGATGCGCTTTATCCTTGCTCATGAACTCGGACACGTACTCTATCACGATCAGCGCCGGCTAGTGGTTCTCTTTGCCTCACTTTTGGGAATTCTTTGCTCCGCTCTCGCCTTCGTTACGACGAAGCAGTCGGGACTGGAGTCTAAGCTCGATCCAAGCCTAATCACGATTTCTTTTGCGGGGTTCGTGATTGCAGCCTCAAGCACGCTCTTTCAGTTGCGATATGGTGAGTACTACGCTGACGAATTTGCCGCGAATATAGTTGGTATTGACATAGCTGCTTCAGAATTATGTAAATATACCCGCCGGGAGAAATATATTAAAAGAGAAATCTGGTCAGCACTGACGCACCCGAAATTTGAACAGCGAATGAATGTTATTGCCGCTCGTCACTCAAATATTATTGGTATAAGCGTTGCGGCCCTAGTTACACTTACTGAAATTTCGTTGGTTGGTGTCGTTGCCTCGGGATATCTCCTCGTTATACCGCTAGTCGGGTTTATGCTTGGGGCCTTTCTCGGGCTATGGGTCTTGATTCTCGCAATCATTTTTGTATCGTTCTTTTGGATCTGGCTAGCACTTCAAATGGTCGCGCCGGCAGCTTTCATACTCCTAGAGATCGCAGGCAAGGGTAAGGTCCTGCCTATTTTGCTGCCTGCTGCGTGCCTCGGAGTGATCGCAGTGACAGCTGCGGCACTTTTTGGAGATGATGTGGGTCGCGCGCTCGCTGATCCCTCGGTTCTGTTGGGTGCGATTGGAGACTCGGCGATTGATCTGATGTCGATGCCGGTGCCGTCGCAGAGGCTGTGGGGCTTGGCTATGTTGTTTATTGTCGGAGTTGCGGTCGGACTCGGTTTAATGGCTGGAGTTGCGGAGGCGATGACAGGGCGAAGCATTCGGCTTAGGCGCGATATTGTACTGTTTGGAGTGTGCGGGATTACGTCGGTGGCTGTTGGGTGGCTGCTTTGGATAATAGGGACACCAATACTTGGTATTGCATTGTGTGTGGCAGTATTCGGATATTTATTTCGGACATGGCGTGCGAGAACGTTTGATGGCGACTATGCCCGTACCGGAACGCTGGCGTTGCTTGATGAACTAGAGAGCGAAAGTCTGATCTTCGGAATTGATATTTCGCCTATCCGCGCAATTGAACGAGTAGCATTGGCTAGCCTTTTTTCTATTCCAATATCTGGCCTGTACGTTATTGCTGTTCCGTCTGTTGGCGGTCTCGGCTCGATTGCGGTATATTGTTTCTTTGTCTGGAATATCTATCGTTCAGTCCGCGATACGCAGGATGAATTGCTTGGTCGTCAGTTCTTAATAGCGAAGCTTGGCAGATGACCGTCAATTAATACCTGGCGATTTCCGTCTTCCAATTCAGGTCGGCTCTGGCGGGATGTTGGTAGGGACAGCGTGGCACAAAAAAGGTGGATCGGGCGGGCGGTCCTAGATTCGAAGGTGAGTTGGCTTTGCCATCAGTCCGGTCTTATGCACTTCTCCCGTCCCACTTCAGCGGCTGATGCCGGCAAATCAGGGCCGGCTTGCGAAGCACCTGCTCAAAGAGCTACCTAAGGAGAAGGGCTTAGGGTGCTCGCGCTCAAATAGGCCGCGGCGCAACCTGACGGCGTCGCCGGTGAAAGCTCACCGACATACGCCGCTGTCGGGCGTTTGTCGGGGCGACGGAAAGCAATTGCTAGCTGATCGCACGTCACCGAACACCACCGACCACCACTCTGGCCCTTCAGCTGATGCACCTGGACACAAGGCTGTTCTCGGTTGGGCAACCTACTTGAGCACTAGTGCCAAGGCTGGCAGGCGGCAATCGTGAGTCTAATTACTCGGGGACTTCCGCCTAGCGATGCCTGACCGCACGGGACGACGCAGTCGCCGGCGGCCCGCCACGTCTTCTCGCCGACCTGCAAGCTTCGGATCAAACTTTGTAGAATTCCCGGTACCATTCCACGAAACGCGGCACGCCGATCTCGATCGGTATCTTCGGCTTGAAGCCGGTCGCCTGCTCAAGCGAGCTGACATCGGCGAAGGTCGCCGGCACGTCGCCCGGCTGGAACGGCATCAGGTTGCGAACGGCCTTGCGCCCAAGCGCGTCTTCCAGCACCTCGATCAGCCGGTTCAGCTCGACGGGCGCGCTGCCGCCTATATTGTGGATCCGGTAGGGCGCGTTGCTGGTCGCCGGATCGGGTGCAGCGCTTGACCATTGCGGGTTGGCTGTCGCCGGTTGCCGCATTACGCGGACGATGCCTTCGACGATGTCGTCGACATAGGTGAAGTCGCGCTGCATGTTGCCGTGGTTGAAGACGTCGATCGGCTCACCGGCCAGGATGGCCTTGGCGAAGATGAACAGCGCCATGTCGGGCCGCCCCCACGGACCGTAGACGGTGAAGAAGCGCAGTCCTGTCGTCGGCAGCGCGAAGAGATGGCTGTAGGTGTGCGCCATCAGTTCGTTCGCCTTCTTGCTGGCGGCATAGAGGCTGAGCGGGTGGTCGGCCGAATCGTGCACGGAGAACGGCATGCGCGTGCTGCCGCCATAGATCGAGCTCGACGAGGCATAGACCAGATGGCCGACCGAGGCGTGCCGGCATCCTTCCAGGATGTTGAGGAAGCCACTGAGATTGCTTTCGGCATAGGCGTGCGGATTGGTCAGCGAATAGCGCACGCCGGCCTGGGCCGCGAGATTGACGACGATTTCGGGTGCTGCCGACTGAAACAGTGCCGAAATGCGGTCGCACTCGACGAGATTGACGTGCTCGAAGCGAAAATTGGGAAATGCCTTCAGCCGCTCGAGTCGGGTCCGCTTCAGGGTGACGTCGTAATACTCGTTCATGGAATCGAGGCCGACGACCGCCTGGCCATCGGCAAGCAGCCTTTGGCAAAGATGAAAACCGATGAAACCGGCCGCGCCGGTAACCAGAACAGGCCTGCTTGATGTCACGGCGTATTCCTCTCAGGCCGAGCCTTGCAGGTTCAGCAACGATGCTTGATCCGATGTCGTCCCTTTTAGCTCTTTATGTGGCGGTGCCGCCAATTCGATACCTGCCGACGAGAGCCGTTCTCTCCCCTCCTCCTCCCGCGGGTCACCGCCGCCTGCGCCAAGCGATGGAAGCATATCGACCATTGTCGAAATCGAGGTTTGGTGGAAAACTCGACCATCAGCATGGGAGGTCGAAATGTCCAATACTTTCAAGACCGGAGACGTCGTCAAGCTGAAATCCGGAGGGCCGCCGATGACGGTGAGCGACGGCGCGGCCTCGGGCATGTATCTGTGCCACTGGTTCAACCGCGACGGCGATGTCTGGACCCCGCAGCACGCGGGCTTCAAACCGGACCAACTGATCGCGATCGACCATTCGAAATAGCCGCCGAATTGTCTCCCTGGACGACGGAACCAAATCCGGCCGCTCCGGATGTGATAGTCTTATTGTCTTGTCGAACGGACCGACGGATTTCGCTCATGACTGCGTTTAACGGCTGAAGCGCGGCCGCCAATGGCCGCGCGCAACCGGAGACGAAAGCATGATCCGCCGTTCGATATTCGCCGTTGCCCTTGGTTTGCTGACCGCCGGCGCGGCGATTGCCCAGACGACGACGCCAACCCCTGCCCCCGCGCCGACCCAGGCGACGCCAGCGACCAAGACCGGCATCACTCTGGAACAGTTCGAGGCGCGGCGGGAAAAGGCCTTCATGCAGGCCGACACCGATAATGACGGCAAGGTGAGCCTCGCCGAATGGACCGCTTTTCAGACCGAGCGCAAGGCCAAGGGCGATCCGGCGAAATCCTTCACGCGCATGGATACCAACAAGGACGGTTTCGTCGACAAGGGCGAACTCGACGCCTTCCTCGCCAAGCGTTTCGCCAAGCTCGACAAGAACAGCGACGGCGTGCTCAGCGCCGACGAGCGGCCAAGCCACAAAACCGCTCCCAATCAGGAGCAATGACCACGAGGTTATGCCGCGCGATGACACCTTTGAGCGCCCCGGCTGATGGGCGCCGATACCGACGAGGAACTGGTCCGCCGCATCGGCGCCGGCGACCCCGCCGCCGTGCAGGCGATGGTGGCGCGCAAGTCGCCGCGCATCCTGGCTTTGGCCGCCCGGATGCTCGGCGACGCGGCCGAGGCGGAGGACGTCGCGCAGGAGACCTTCGTGCGCATCTGGCGCCACGCTTCGGGCTGGCGCCAGGAACGCGCGCTTCGACACCTGGGTCCACCGCGTGGCGCTCAACCTTTGCTACGACCGGCTGCGAAAGCGCCGCGAATGGACGACGGACGAATTGCCGGAGGTGGCCGACGAGGCGCCGCTTCCCGACTCGTTGCCTGGCGACGAGGAGCGGCGCGTGCAAGAGGCGCTGCAGCGCATCGCGCCGCGCCAGCGCGAAGCTATCGTGCTGGTGTATTATCAGGAGCTGTCCAACATCGAGGCGGCCGATGCCATGCAGGTCAGCGTCGATGCGCTGGAGAGCCTGCTCGCGCGGGGTCGCCGTTCCTTGCAGACCATGCTCGTCGGAGACGATGGCAATGATTGAGACAGTGAAGGACTTGCCGATTCCGTGGAATGCGGCGTGGGGGCCACGCCGAAAGAGTGGAAGGGGGAGCGAAATGGCTGACGAGAAGAAGGCCGCCCAAGCGCCGTTGGATGCAAGCCGCTTTGCCGCGCTGGCAGACGCCTATGGCAGTGCCTTGCACCGCTGGCCTCAGGCCGAACAGGCTGGGGCGCGGGTGTTTGCCGAGACCGAGGAAGGCCGCGCCATCTTGGCAGGCGCCGGCAGATTGGATGCCATGCTTGATCGGCACCGCGTCGAGGCGCCCGGCAGGGTGCTGCATGGCGCGATCCTTGCCAGGGCCACAGCCGAAGTCAGGCAAGGACGGCGCAACCGGCTGTGGTGGCTTGGCTTCGGGCTTGCCGGCGTCGGCCTGGCGGGCGCCGTTGCCGGGCTGGCGCTGGTGACCGTGGTCAACCCGGATATGCCCTCCGACCATTATGTGATGGATGCCAACGCGACGTCGTTCGGCGATGCCAGTCCTGACGCCGACCAGACCGAGGAGGACTTATGAACCCCCGTCTTGTCGCCGCATCCCTGGTGCTCAACGTCTTTCTGATTGGCGCGGTGGCCGGCGGCGCCGGCTGGCTGATCGGCAAATCCAATCCAGTTTATTCGCTGGAATCGGCCGGCGGAAAATTGCCTGCCGCGGAACGCAAGGCGTTCCGCCAGGCGTTGCGCGAGGTTCGCCGGGAATCGCGGGACGTGATCCTCGACAGCCAGGCCGCCAGGCGCGAAGCGGCCAATCTTCTGCAGCAACCGACGCTCGACACGGCAGCGCTTGCGGCGGCGCTCGAGCGGGCGCGCAAAGCGGACGTCACGGTCCGCACACGGCTGGAACAGCGCATCGTCGAGTTCGCCGCATCGAGCTCACCGGAGGACCGACAGCTGCTGGCAGACGCCCTGTTGCGGCGTGCCGGCAGGCCACTGCCTACCCTCACAAAAAAATCGCCATAGACAGCGACGGAAAGCGCGAGCACCCCCGTTCAAGGAGAAGAGGGACAAGCCTGGCGCCGCGTGACGCGGGCAGGTTCTCTAGAAACCTCGAACCATTCGGGAGTCT
Source organism: Mesorhizobium sp. ORM8.1 (assembly GCF_053005525.2). Classification (NCBI taxonomy): domain Bacteria; kingdom Pseudomonadati; phylum Pseudomonadota; class Alphaproteobacteria; order Hyphomicrobiales; family Phyllobacteriaceae; genus Mesorhizobium; species Mesorhizobium sp. ORM8.1. Next base: position 3,169,474 of record NZ_CM132600.1, read on the forward strand.
CCCATGAACGGTCTGACGAAATATTCCATTGCGGCTGCTCTCGCCATCGGCGGGACGGTCGCGGCAAGCGCCGCTTCGGCGATGCCGATCGCGCCGGTCACCGCGCCGGCGGTGATCGAACATGTCGCCTTTGGTTGCGGCCCGGGCTGGCATCCCAATCCCTGGGGTCGCTGCGTCCCCTACCGCCGCGTGATCTATCCGGGCTATTATTACTGGGGCGGACCAAGGGTCTATATCGGCCCAGCCTGGCATCCGTACCATCGCTGGCACCATTGGCGCCGCTGGTAAGAACCGCCTGATGATGCCGGTGCTGCGGCCGGCATCGTGAGACCTTCCGATCCATAGAACGTGTCCGCCGACGCGACCCGGCGTCGGTCCTCTAGAGCCGGCATGATGTCGTCCGAAAACCGCATCACACTTTTCGGCTCATGCCTTCTGGAGCCGGCATGATGTCGTCCGAAAACCGCATCACACTTTTCGGCATCATGCCTTCTGGAGCCGGCATGATGTCGCCCGAAAACCGCATCACACTTTTCGGCATCATGCCGGAGATGGAGGCTGTATTGGCCGCACCCGTTTCGAATTCCCCGCCGCCGGATCCGGCGCTGATCGCGCTCAACCGCTTCGGGCTCGGCGCCAAGCCGGACACCGAGCTTGGCAAGATCGCCGCCGACGCGCGCGGCTATCTCAAGGCCGAGCTGAAGCAGCAGGATATCGCGCTGGTGTCGGTCGACGAGCAGACCAATGCCGGGCTGCTGGACAGCACCGCCGCGATCCAGGCCAGCATGACGGCGGCCGCGGAACGCAAGACGGCGCGACGTGAAATGGCCGCGCCGGCCATGCTGCGGACGGCGATGGACGATCCGCCCGGCCAGGCGGAGACCAAAACCAAGCCCGCCGTGCCGCCGGTCGAGGGCGATATCTATCGCGCCGAAGCGCAGGCCCGCTTCGACAAGGCATTCAGCGCCGACGCCGGCTTCGTCGAGCGGCTGGTCGGCTTCTGGTCGAACCATTTCTGCGTGTCCGCCGCCAAGGCGCAGATCGTGCGGGCAAGTGCCGGCGCTTTCGAGCGTGGGGCGATCCGGCCCTTCGTGCTCGGCCGCTTCGCCGACATGCTGCTTGCTGTCGAGCATCATCCGGCGATGCTGTTCTACCTCGACAACCAGCAGTCGATCGGACCGGATTCTCGCGCCGGCAAGAGGCGCGGCCGCGGCCTCAATGAAAACCTTGCCCGCGAGATCATGGAATTGCATACGCTTGGCGTCGGCAGCGGCTACAGCCAGGCCGACGTGACCAGCTTCGCCGGCATGCTGACCGGCTGGACGATGGCCGGACGCGAGGGGCGCCTGGGCGAGCCCGGCACGTTCGTCTTCAACGCCAATGCGCATGAACCTGGAAAGGCGGTGCTGCTCGGCAAGACCTATCCGGATGGCGGCATGGGCCAGGCGGAAGCCGCGCTCAACGACATCGCCAGCCAGCCCGCGACCGCGCAGCACATCGCCACCAAACTCGCCCGCCACTTCATAGCAGACGATCCACCGCCGGCAGCGGTCGCTCGTCTCGCCAGGGTCTTCGCCAAGACGGACGGCGACCTCAGGGCAGTGGCGGTGACGCTGATCGACATGCCGGAGGCCTGGTCGACGCCTTTGGCCAAACTGCGCTCGCCGCTCGACTTCGTCGTTGCGCTGCGCCGCGCGGTCGGTCCCTCCGCCGGCAACGAGCCGCAGCGAACGCTTCGCTGGCTGAGGGCGCTCGGCCAGCCGCTCTGGGAGCCCCCTGGGCCGAACGGCTTTCCCGACCAGACCGACGCCTGGGCGTCCGCCGAGGGCCTGAAGACCCGGCTCGACATCGCCTGGCAGGCGGCGAAGCAGGCCGACGCGATCGGCAATCCTGACGAGATGCTGGCATCGCTGATCGGCACATCTGCTTCCGCCGAGACAAAGCAGGCGATTTCGCGCGCCGAATCCAAGCAGCAGGGCCTGGCGCTGCTGCTGATGGCGCCCGAATTCCAGCGCCGGTAACAGCATGGAGATGCGGCTATGAGCTTGCTTTGCGAAACCCCCACCCTATCGCGCCGCGCCGTGCTGATGACCGGCGGCGCCCTGTTCGCCTGGGCCTACCTGCCGCGCTTTGCCCGCGCGGCCGACAATCGCGACCCGCGGCTGATCGTCATCGTCCTGCGCGGCGCGCTCGATGGGCTCTCCACTGTCGGGCCGGTCGGCGATCCGGACTATGCCGGCCTGCACGGCGACATCGCGCTTTCGCTCTCAGGCGCCAACCCGGCATTGCCGCTTGACGGTTTCTTCGCCGTCAATCCGGCAATGCCGGTGTTTGCCCGCCTGTTCAAGGCGGGCCAGGCCGCGGTCGTGCATGCGGCAGCGACCGGCTACCGCGACCGCTCGCATTTCGACGGCCAGGACGTGCTGGAAAGCGGCCTGCCGGGTCCCGGCAACGCCAGCAGCGGTTGGCTCAACCGCGCGCTTGCCGGCCTGCCCGCCGGCGACAGGATCGCCCGTGCAGGCGGGCTCGCGGTCGGGCCGTCGACACCGCTGGTGATCCGAGGTGCGGCGCCCGTGCTCGGCTGGGCGCCGCAATTCCTGCCGACACCCGGCGATGCTTTGGCCGAACGCGTGCTCGATCTCTACAATCATCGCGATCCGGTGCTGGCGGCGGCACTTCAGAAAGGCCTCGACGCCGACCGGATGGCGATGAGCGACCAGATCGGTGGCAAGACGATGAAGCCGAAGGGCGGCCTCGACAATGCCGCCGGCATGCGCCAGTCGGCGCAGGGTGCCGCAAAGCTGATGGCCGCGGACGACGGACCGCGCATCGCCGCGCTCGCCTTCGATGGCTGGGACACACATGTCAACGAGGGCGGCGCCACTGGACGGCTTGCCAATCTGCTCGGCGGCCTCGATGGCGCCTTCGAGGAATTCGAGAAAGGCCTTGGCTCACGCTGGAAGGACACCGCGATCGTCGCGATCACCGAATTCGGCCGCACCGCCCGCATCAACGGCACTGTCGGCACGGATCACGGGACGGGAACGGTGGTGCTGCTCGCCGGCGGCGCGATCAAGGGCGGCCGCGTCATCGCCGACTGGCCGGGGCTGAAGCCGGCGCAGCTCTATGAGCAGCGCGACCTCGCGCCGACCAGCGATGTGCGCGCGGTGCTGAAGGGTCTGCTTGCCGACCAGTTCGGGCTGTCAGCCGGGGTGCTCGGCGACAAGGTGTTTCCGGAGTCCGCGGCGGTGAAGCCGATGCGCGATCTGGTGGTGTGAGCCTCGACTTTATCCACTGGCGATAAGCGCCAGCGCCCGTGATTTCGTCATCCACGGGCGAAGCAAGGAGCGAAGCGACGCGGCGCAGACCCGAGGATGACGAAGCTGAGGGGCTTCGGCCAATCACGAACGCTGGCGGGAAGCCAACCGAGATGAACCCCTTTGCAAGAGGACTCAACAAAAACGCCCGCCCCGTTTCCGGAGCGGGCATTTCACGCAATCCTGAAGGGATCACCGGCTCCAAAAACCGGCATGCCAACGGCCGTGATACCAGAAACCGGGGTGCCAGTGGCGTACGTGCATCGGGCGGATGATCACCCGTCCATTCGGCACGCATCTGCCCCAACGATTCACGTGCCAGCCGGGACCACAGCGCCAGCCGACGGTTTCGACCGGCAGCGAGGACGCGCTTGGCTTGGCCATCGGCATGGCCTGTGAGCCGACGCCGGACAGCACCAACGTGCCGGTAGCCAAGGCGAAAGGCAGCAAGTATTTTGTAAACATGCATTGTCTCCGTAATTCATCCCTACCGCCATGAGACGGAGGACAAGGCTGAATTCCGTCGGAGCGCGATTGATCACATGTTCGTCATCGGGCGGCGTCGTCGAGCGTCGCTACGGTCTTCAGCGCCCCATCCAGCATGTCGCCCTTCTCGTCCTTCAGCGCCGCTTCGCGCAGGCGGCGGATCCAGTCGGCGGCATCGTCGCGCCCCTTGAGCATGGGCAGTGCCGAGAGCACGCGGTCGAATTTCGACTGGGCGCGGACGTGGGTGTCGCTGTAGCCCTTGATCAGGCGGCGGCAGTTCAGGATCTCGGTGGCTAGAGCGTAGTCCTCGCGCGCATGGCCGAGCGCCAGTTGGTACCAGCGCTCCAGATGCTCGACCTCTACCCTGTGGCGCAGCAGGCGACGGCGCCAACGGCGCAGGCCGCCGATGAGCCACAGCATGGCGAAGCCGGTGAAACTGTCGGTGCGGATGTGGCGGCCGCGATTGATGCGGCGGTCGAGGAAAGCGGCGAGCTTTGGGCGGTTCTCGATGTAGCTGCCGAGGCCAGCCGGCAGCGTGCCGCAGAATTCCTCGATGCGCGGATGGAAATACTCGGTCACCTGCAGCACCGAGCCTTGCTTGACGCCGACCTCCTTGCGCACGCGCCTATCGCGGGTCGAGCGCGTCTTGAGGTCCGCGACGCGGATCATGTCGTCGTAGCACATGGCGTTGGCGAGATGCTTCGCCGCCGCGATCGACAGCGCGTAGCCGCGTTCCGAACTGTCCAGCTCGACCGCCTTGTCCAACCGTTCAAGATAGTCGCCGCCATAGGCGATGTCCTGGTAGTCGACGACTTTTTTCAGGCCGCGTTCGGCCATGTCGCGCAGCGGCTCCGGCAGTGACGCGACGCGAGCGGCAAGACCCTGCCAGCCCTTCAGCAGCGTCTCCGGTCCGCTAACCTTCGGGCGGGTTTCAGGAGCGGCCGGTTCTGTCGCAACAGTCTCACCCGACGGAGCAGCCGCGATACCCCGCGTGCGATCATAAGCGGCGGCGAAAGCAGCGAGGCTGGCTTTGACGCCGCGGCCGCCGGCGCCCACCGCCTGTTCGTAGTTCTCGCGCGCAAACGGCAGCGCATCGGAGCCGGCCAGCGCGCCGAGCAAGCTGGCCGAGATCATGGTGCCATTGTCGGCGGCGATCTTTTCCATATCGAAGGCGATGAAGCGCTTGGCCGCGGCCTGCGCCGTCGCGTGCACCTTCTCCGACGAGGCGCGGCCATCGCCAGGCTCGATCTTTTCCGAGACAGCGGCGATGCGGTGCGAGGAGGTGATCAGCGTGGTGCGCTCGGGCGTAACGAAACCGCGGATGATGGCGCGGCCGGCTTCCATCAGCTCGGCGGCGATCAATATGTCGACGTCACCTTGCGAAGGCGACAGCGCGAAGACCGGCAGACGGCCGGTGTCGCGCGCCATCTCGATGTAATAGATGGTTGCGCCGGTGCGCTGGGCGACACCGGCGACCGACGTCGACTGCGCGATGTAGCCGCTGCGCTCGGCGACGTCGGTTATCCAGTCGGCCAGCACGCCACCGCCCTGGCCGCCGACGGCAAGCACGGCGAGCTTTATCACCCGCTCGTCGTCATGGGCGCCCGCCTTCGGGCGCAGCGCTGAATTGTGGTCAAGCATCGGCGAACATCAAACGACGGCTTTCGCGGCGGCGCTGCAGAAGACCTATGCCGGCGCGGCGCGCGCTTTCCAGGAAACGGTCCCAGCCACTGGGATTGTGCACGACATCGGCGCGGTAGAAGGACGGGCAGAGCACGGCGGCGTCCGCCACCTCGCCGCAATTGCCGCAGCCGACACAGCTCTGGTCGATCGATGCCACCGGATCGTCGCGCAGCGGATCGTCGAGCGATTTCACCGACAAAGACGGGCAGCCGGACAGCCGCATGCAGGCGTGATCGCCGGTGCAGATGTCCTCATCGACACCGAACTTCGGCTTCACCACCCGCTCTCCCCCTTGATCGCCTTGTCGACCAGCGGTTTTTCGCGACGCTGGCGGTTGAGCATGCATTCCGACGAGGCGACGATGACCTTCGGGCCTTTCTCGTCAGTGGTCAGCGCCTCGCGCAGCGTGTCCTGCATCTTGCCGACATCGTAGGTGCGGTCGATATGGCGCAGCCATTTGACGCCCATGCCCTTCACCGCTTCGGTGATCGGATGCTTGGTCGACTTGGTGCGGTTCGAGGCGCGCGACGACAGGATGTCCTGGCCGCCGGTCGCTGCCGAATAGAAATTGTCGACGATGACGATGACGCCGTCATTTTTGTTGAAGACGGCGTTGCCGATCGACGAGGTCAGGCCGTTGTGCCAGAAACCGCCGTCGCCGACGAAGGAGATCGAGCGGCGCTTGGCATCGGGCGAATTGAAGGCGGAGGCCGAAGCCGGCCCGAGACCATAACCCATCGTGGTGGCGCCGAGCTCGAAGGGCGGCATGATCGAGAACAGATGGCAGCCGATGTCGGAGGCGATGTGATGCTTGCCGAGTTCCTGCTCGACCAGTTTTGTCGCGGCGAAGATCGGCCGCTCCGGGCAGCCGATGCAGAAGCCCGGCGGACGACCGGGAACGACATTGATGAGGTCGGCCGTATCGACGCCGTCGCCCGTTTTGTTCGGCGCCCGCACCTCGCCCGGCAGGAGATGCGGGGCATGGGCGTGCAGGAACGAGCCGATGCCGTCGAGCATCACCTGTCCGGTGTACTCGCCGGCCATCGGCAGATGCTCCTTGCCGACCAGTTTGGTGCCACGGCTGGCCTTGTGCAGCGTCGCGGCGAAAGCCTGCTCGATGTAATTCGGCTGGCCCTCTTCGACGACCAGCACGGCCTGCTTGCCTTCGCAGAAGGCGAGGAACTCGTCATCGACCAGCGGATAGACGGCGTTCAGCACATAAAGCGGCACCTCGGTGTCGCCATAGGTGTCGGCGAGGCCGAGCCGCTGCAGCGCACGGATGACGGAATTGTACATGCCGCCCTGCATGACGATGCCGACGGAACCGTGATCGGGCCCGAACATCTCGTTGATCTTGCGGCTCTTGATGAAGTCCACCGCGGCCGGCCAGCGTTTTTGGACCTTCTCCTTCTCATGCAGGAAGGAGGCGGGCGGCAGCACGATGCGGCCGGTGTCGCGGCGCGGCGCCGACAGCGCGTCGGCGACCGTCATCGACGGCCGCTTGTTGTCCTTGGCGATGAAGTGGCCGTGGACATGGCAACAGCGGATGCGCACCTGCAGCATGACCGGTGTGTTGGAGACCTCGGACAATTCGAAACCGTCCTCGACCGCCTTGACGATCGAGGGCAGGTTCGGGCGCGGATCGAGCAGCCAGACCTGGCTCTTCATGGCGAAGGCATGGCTGCGCTCCTGCATGATCGAGGAGCCCTCGCCATAGTCCTCGCCGACAATGATCAGCGCGCCGCCGGTGACACCACCCGAGGCCAGATTGGCGAGCGCGTCGGAGGCGACATTGGTGCCGACCGTCGACTTGAAGGTGGCAGCACCCCGGATCGGGTAGTGCACGGAAGCGGCGAGCATGGCGGTTGCGGTCGCCTCCGAGGCGCTCGCCTCGAAATGCACGCCGAGTTCGCCGAGGATATCCTGCGCGTCGGCGAGCACATCCATCAGATGGCTGATCGGCGCGCCCTGGTAGCCGCCGACATAGCCGACGCCGCATTGCAGAAGCGCCTTGGTGATGGCGAGGATGCCCTCGCCGGCGAATTCCTCACCGGCGCCCAGCCTCAGTTTTTCGACTTCCTTGGCAAAAGACCGCTCGGCCATGTCTGCCTCCTTCCGTTGCCGCCCGCCCCGTTGCCATTGGGAGGCGGCGCGTACATCTAGATTTCGTGCTTGCGGATATTCTTCAACATCTTTTGCAGCGTCGCGATCAGCGCGGCATATTCGGCATCGTCGACATCGTCGAACATCGCCTCGAAGGCGTCGTGCATGGCCGGCCAGGCGCGGGTGAACAGCGCGCGGCCATCGTCGGTCAGGAACACGTGGCGGATGCGGCTGTCGGTGACACCTTGCTCGCGCCGCACCAGGCCTTGCCCCTCCAGCGTGTCGAGGGTGCGGCTCAAGGTCGACTGTTCGATGACGGTGTAGACCGAGAGGTCGTTGACGGTGACGCCGTCGGTGACCGAGAGCACGGCCAGCGTGCGCACCTGCGGAATGGTCAGGCCCTGCTTGCGGAAATCCTCGCGCAGCGTGGCGTTGTAGCGGCCCATGATGCGATTCATCAGATAGGGCGCGAATTGCTGCAGGCCGATCTGGCCAAGGGTCGAGATGCGCTGGCGCTTTTCGGGGGCCTTCTGGTCCATCAGAGCCTCCCCGCCAAGAGGAAGCCGGAGCCGCCGCCAAGGCCGGCGCCGGGATGGGTGGAGGCGCCGATATGGTAGAGGCCCTTGATGCCGGTCTCGTGGTTGCGGCTGGTCTTGAACGGCCGCCACAGGAAGGATTGGTCGATGGTCGAGGAGCCGCCATATGGATCGCCACCGACCAGGTTGACGTTCATCGCTTCGAGATCGGCCGGCGAATAGGCGCGGCGCGCGATCACGGTGTCCTTGAAGCCGTCGATATGGCTGGCGAGGATGGCTTCGGCGCGATCTGCATAGGCTTCGCGCAACGTCTCGGTCCAACGCCCGTCGGCGGGCGCTTGCAGCTTGCCGGCGGCATCGCCCTTGATGGCGCGCGGCGCCTCGGGCAGTTGCAGCCAAAGGATTGCCTTGCCGTCCGGACAGCGCGACGGGTCGAGCGCATGCGGCTGGCCGACACAGATGGTCGGCACCTCCGGCAACAGGCCGCGCACCGCCTCGTTGCAGGCTTTGGAGACACCGTCGAGACCCGGCGTCAGATGCAGCAGCGCCACCTTGTCGAGCCCCTCGCCGCGCCAGGCCGGCGGCTTGTCGAGAGCGTAGTGGATCTGGAAATTGCCCTTGCCATAGCGATAGGCGCGCGTCGCGTCGACGTCGCGCTTTGGGGCCGCGTCGCCGAGGAGCCGACCATAGAGCTGTGTCGGCGTGACCGAACAGATGACGCTTTTCGTGGCGTCCAACGTCTCGCCGGAAGCGAGCTGAACGCCAGTGGCACGCCCGCCGTTCTGGACGATCGAGCCAACGTCGGCATTGATGCGTATCTCGCCGCCGCGTTCCTTGATCAGCGCCTCGAAGGCGGCGAGCAGGTTCTTCGCGCCGCCCCTGACGATCGGCGCGCCGGCGGCCTCCAGCGCGAAGGCGATGACCCTGGCGATCTGGCCGGAGAAAGCGTCTTCCGGACCAAGCCCGGCATGCAGCACCCAGGGCGCCCAGAGCGCGCGGACGGTATCCGAGCTGTAAGTCGTCTCCAGCCAGCCCCGCGCGGGAACCAGCGCCTCGCCCATGAAGGCGGCGAGGTTGCGCGGGCCGCGCCGCCAGGCTTCGCCGGCGAGCAGCTTCGTCGTCGGATAGGACCAGAGCGCGCCGCCGAGCAGGCCGAAGAGCAGACCGGCATTGCGTTCGATGTCGCCGACATCGCCGCCATGGCGGTCGCCGTCGCTGGGCGCGATCCGGTTCAACGCCGCGATGTTGGCGGCGCGGTCGGTGGTGAGCACGGCATGGCTGCCGTCGGGCGTGAGCACGCCGGTCGGCGTCGCCGTGTGGCAGAACTCCAGCCCATGCCGCGCCAGATCCTTGCCGAGCGCCGCGAAGGCCGGCGAGGTGATGAACAGCACGAAGGTGGTTGCCATCACGTCATGGACGAAGCCGGGCGCCGTGATCGCCTCGGTACGCATGCAGCCGCCGATGCGGTCGTTGCGCTCGAGCACAAGCACTTTTGCGCCCTTGGCGCCAAGCATTGCCGCGCAGACCAGCGCGTTGATGCCGCTGCCGACGATGATGTGATCGGGGGCGGTCATTGGATGCTCGCAGACGGCAGGCACTGGAGCCCAATCGCGTGGAATTGCGCTCTACGGCGCCCCCTCTGTCCTGCCGGACATCTCCCCCACGAGGGGGAGATCAGCGGTTTCTGCGCCCCGCTCAATCCTGCACCGTGGACAATTGGCGAAGGCCGCGATGACAGCCAATCTCCCCCTCGTGGGGGAGATGTCCGGCAGGACAGAGGGGGCGCCGTAGAGCGCTAGCGCCGCCAACCTGCCTTACTATCGCCTCGCCTACACCCATGATCTTCTCCCGAAGACCTCACCTCGCTCTATTTGCTCGACACCAGCGCCAGCGCGCGGATCGGGCTGCCGGTGCCGTGCTCGATCTTGAGCGGGGCGGCGATCAGGATGGCGCCTTTCGGCGGCAACTGGTCGAGATTGCAAAGGCTGGCCAGACCATAACGGTTGGCCTTGTGCATCAGCGTGTGCGCCGGGAATGGCGGCTCCATGCCGCCGGCCTTGCCGGCGTCGGTGCCGATCGTCTCCGAGCCCCAGCCTTTGATGTCCTTGCTGATCAGGAACTGGATGGCTTCCGCCGTCGGTCCAGGCGTGTGCGGGCCGGTCTCGTTGGCGTTGAGGAACTCAGCCTCGGAGCCGTTGCGCTTGTACCAGTCGGTGCGCATTACCACCCATTCGCCGGCATTGATCGCGCCGTGCTTGGCTTCCCAGGCCTTGATGTGGTCGACGGTGAGCAGGAAATCGTGGTCGGCGGCCGATTCCACCGAGCAGTCGATGACATTGACCGGGCCGACGAAATTCTGCGCCGGGATGGTGTCGGTGGCACCGTCCGGATAGTCCTTGCCGGTGATCCAGTGCTGCGGCGCGTCGAAATGCGTGCCCGAATGCTCGCCGAGCTTCAGCCAGTTCCAGGCCCACCACGGACCGTTCTTGTCGTATTTGGAGATCTGATGGATCTCGACCTTTGGCGTGTCGACGGCAAGCTCCGGCGGCAGCTTGATCAGCGGCGTATCCGGTCCGAGCGGCGCCGACAAATCGACCACCTTGATGGCGCCCGAAAGCAGCTGGCCGGCGATCTCGCCGAGGAGTTTTTGCGTGTCCATGGTCTCAGTTCCCTCTTTGTCGATGATGATCGAGGCTCGTTGCGGCCCTTAATATCCTACTAGACGAAAACATATGCATCTGCAATTATCTTTAAGCATAAAGGAATGGGTTGGGGCGGCGTGAGCGAGTTTGACGCCATATTCGTCGGGGCGGGCCACAACAGTCTGGCATGCGCCGCGCATCTGGCGCTCAAGGGCTGGAAAATCGGGATTTTCGAGTGCAGCGCGACAATCGGCGGCGCCGTCCAGACCCGCGAGTTCACGCTTCCGGGCTTCCGGCACGATTTCGGCGCGATGAACTTAAGCCTCTTCGCCGGCTCGGCCTTCCACCGGAAATATGCAAATGAATTGAAAAGTCACGGGCTGGAATTCGCGCCCGTCGCCGACTGTTTCGCCAGCGCCTTTCCGGACGGAAAGTGGTTCGGCGTCAGCAATGATCTCGAAAAGACGGCCGCACGACTGGCCGCCTTCTCGTCCGCGGATGCCGCGGCATGGCGGCGGCTGGTCGCCGGTTTCCTGCCCGAGGCGGAGCATCTGTTCCGACTGCTGGGATCGCCGATGAGTGCAAGGGCGCTTGCCGGCACCGCCTGGAACCTGTGGCGCAAGAAGGGCCTTGCCGGTGCGCTCGACACTGGACGGTTGCTTCTGTCCTCGCCGCGCGCGTGGCTGGAGGAGAATTTCGAGACGCCTTATGTGCGAACGACACTCGCCGCGTGGGGCATGCATCTCGACTTCGCGCCCGACATCGCCGGGGGCGCCGTGTTCCCTTACCTGGAATCGATGGCCAACCAGAGTTTTGGCATGGTGCTGGGCAAAGGCGGCGCCGACACCATCATCCACGCGCTGGCTGGCATGGTAACAGCCGGCGGCGGCAAGATCGTAACCGACGCGGACGTGGCCGAGATCACGGTTGCCGGCGGCAAGGCGACGGGCGTGCGGCTCGCATCCGGCGAGACGCATACCGCCACCAAGGCCGTCATCGCCGGCGTCGCGCCCAAGGCGCTGACCGGCAAGTTGCTGCCGAGCGGTTCAGGCAATGCCGGCTTCGACACGGCGATGAAAAAATTCCGCTACGCGCCGGGCACGATGATGATCCACCTGGCGCTGGACGACCTGCCGGACTGGAGCGCCGGAGCCGAGCTTCGCCAGTTTGCCTATGTGCATCTGGCGCCTTCGCTCGACGTCATGTCGCGCACCTACCAGCAGGCGATCGCCGGCATGCTGCCCGACCAGCCCGTGCTTGTCGTCGGCCAGCCGACCGCCGTCGACCCCTCGCGAGCGCCTGCGGGCAAGCATGTGCTGTGGGTCCAGGTACGCATGCTGCCGGCGGAAATCCTCGGCGATGCCGCCGGCAAGATCGCACCGGCACATTGGGATCAGGTCAAGGACGCTTATGCCGAGCGCGTGCTCGACATCATCGAGACTTACGCGCCCGGCTTGCGGCAGAAGATCCTCGCCCGCGCGGTGTTTTCGCCGCTCGACCTAGAGCGCGAGAATCCGAACCTGGTCGGCGGTGACCAGATTTGCGGCAGCCACCAATTGGCGCAGAACTTTTTGTTCCGCCCAGCCCCGGGCTATGCCGGCTGGAACACACCGGTCGCCAATTTGCATCTTACGGGCGCCGCGACATGGCCGGGCGCCGGCACCGGCGCGGCCTCGGGCTTCATGCTCGCGCAACAGCTTGGCGGGAGGTAGGCTCCGACGATTTTATCGAGGCGACGAGAGGCAAGGCGCTGCTGCCCACGAAGCTTGAACCAATGAACGGACATTGCGGCGCAAAGACAATAACCAACAAGGGGAACGACCATGACAATCAACAGACGCGAATTGCTCGGATACAGTGCCGCGGCACTCGGTGTGGCCGCCATTGGCCTGCCGAAGGCTGCCAAGGCAGCCGACGAACTGACCATCGCCTACAACGTCAACCTCCCCTCCTGGGACCCGACGACCGGACCCTCGGCCGTCAACCCGACTATCCAGGGTCTCTACCAGTCGGTGTTCGACCAGATCATCCCGCAAAAGCCCGACCTGTCCTTCGCGCCTGGATTGCTTACCGAATGGGGCTGGAACGATGACCGCACCAAGGTGATGATGACGGTGCGCGAAGGCGTGAAATGGCATGACGGCTCGCCCTTCACGCCGGAAGACGTGGTGTGGTCGCTGCAGCGTGCGGGTGACGAAAAGACCGGCAATCCGATCCAGTTCGTCTGGAAGAACGTCAACAACTTCAAGATCGACGGCAACAAGATCACCGGCGACGTCGTGCAGTTCGACCCGGTCTATTTCAAATGGATGTCGTTCCTGACCGGCTACATCATGCCGAAGGCCTATTACGAGAAGGTCGGCGCCGAAGGTTTCGAGAAAGCGCCGATCGGCACCGGCCCCTATATGGTCGACAAGTTCGAGCGCAACGCCTTCCTGCGGCTGAAGGCCAATCCGAACTATTGGGGCACCAAGCCGGCCTTCGAGAATGTGACGATCAAGTTCGTCACCGATGCGGCGAGCCGCGTGGCCGAGATCGAGTCCGGCTCCTCGCAGGTGACGCTCGAGATTCCTTACGAGGAATATGACCGGCTGATCGCCAAGGACGGGCTCGCCGGCTCGGTCAAGAATGTCTCCGACATCGGCATGATCTTCTTCAACAACAAGGACGCCATGCTGGACAAGAATGTCCGCCAGGCGGCCGTGATGGCGGTCGACAAGGAACTTCTGGTCAAGCGGCTGCTGCGCGGCTACGGCCAGCCGATCGACACGCTGGAGACGCCGGAATACGCAGCCTTCGATCCGTCGATCAAGGTCGAGCACAATGCCGAGAAGGCCAAGAAACTGCTTGCCGCCTCCGGTTATTCGACCAAGAAGCCGGCCAAGTTCACCATACAGACGACCAAGGGCTTCAAGCCCAAGGACTATGAGATGGTGCAGGCGATCGTCGGCATGTGGCGCAAGGTCGGCATCGAAGCCGAGATCGAGGTCTACGAGATTGCCAAGCACTACGAGCTGCGCGCCGCGCACAAGCTGGCGCCGGCGGCCTTCTACAATTGGGGCAATTCCATCGGCGACCCGACGACCTCGACCGGCTTTGCCATGTTCGGGCCTTCGCCGCACTCGTCGTGGAAGACGGACGACCTCGACGCCAAGATCGGCCCGCTGTGGGGCGAGAAGGACGAGGCCAAGCGCATCGCCGGCTGGAAAGCGGTCGACAAGTACATTGCCGAAGAGGCCTATGTGCTGCCGCTGATCCAGTATGCGCAGCCGATCGTGCACTCGAAGAAGGTCAATGTCGTGCAGCATATTTCCGGCGCGCTGCTGCCGGCGCTGATGACTCCGGCCTGATCGTCAGCCTTTCTTTTGCCGCGCGCCGTCCGCGAGACGGCGCGCTTTTTCATCCGGGCATACGGGCAGATGCTGCTGCAAAGGTTCCTCGTTCGCCTGTTGACGATGCTGGTGACGCTGTTCGGCGTCGCCATCGTCGTGTTCGTCGTCATCCGCGTCGCGCCCGGCGACCCGATCGCCATGATGCTGCCGCCCGGCGCCAGCGATGACGACATCGCCAGGCTGCGGGCGCTCTATGGCCTGGACAAGAGCATCGTGCAGCAATTCTTCATCTGGCTCGGCGGCGTGCTGCATGGCGATTTCGGCACCTCGATCTCGCTGCGCCAGGACGTGTTGAGCCTCGTGTTCAACCGGCTGCCTGCGACGCTGGAGCTGGCGACCTTCGCGCTGCTGATGGCGATCGGGATTGGCGTGCCCGCTGCAATCCTCGGGGCGCGCAATCGCGGCACGGCGGTCGAGGCGGGCATCGATATCGCCAGCGGCGCGACGCTCTCAATTCCCGACTTCCTGTGGGGGCTGGTGCTGATCCTTTTGTTCGGCGTGCTGGTGCCTGTCTTCGACATTTCGGGCCGGGTGTCGCCACAGCTCGACCTGCCCTTCGTCACCCAGTTCTACCTCGTCGAGAGTATCCTTCGCCTGCGCTTCGACCTCACCTGGGACCTGCTCAAGCATATGCTGATGCCGGCGATTGCGCTGGCGCTGCCGCTGGCGGCGATCATCGCACAGTTGCTCAAACAGTCGCTGAAGGAGGTGCTCGACCTCGACTATGTCGTGCTCGCCCGGGTCAAGGGATTTTCGGAGACGCAGGTGATCCTGCGCGAGGCGCTGAAGAACGCGGCCCTGCCGACGCTGACGCTGGTCGGCGTGCAGTTCACCTTTCTCATCGGCGGCACGGTTATCGTCGAGCGGCTGTTCTCCTACGAAGGTCTCGGCAACATGGCGATCGATGCCGTCATCAACCGTGACCTGCCGCTGATCCAGGGCATCGTGCTGGTCTTCGCGCTGCTCTTCGTGCTGATCAATCTCGTGGTCGACATGATGTATGCGCTGCTCAATCCGAGGCTGCGCCATGGATGAGGCGCGCATCGCCCGACGCGGCTTGAGCCCGAGGCTGTGGCTGGCTGGCGGCTGGCTGCTGATCGCGCTCGCCGCCGCCATCTTCGCGCCGCTGGTCGCGCCGCAGGACCCGCTGGCGCAGGACCTGATGCTGGAGCGCCTGCCGCCCTTCTGGCTGGACGGCACTGAACCCGGCTATTGGCTGGGCACCGACAGCCTCGGCCGGGATTTGCTATCGCGGCTGATCTTCGGCGGCCGCATCGCGTTTATCGTCGCTTTCGTGGCAGCGATATCCGCCTGCCTTATAGGCTCGACGCTCGGCCTGATCGCCGGCTATTTCGGGGGCTGGGCCGACCGCATCATCTCGCGCATCGTCGACATCTGGATGGCGTTCCCGCCGGTGCTGTTCGCCATCCTGCTGGTGGCGGTTCTGGGCACGGGCCTGAGTTCCGTCATCCTCGCTATCGCGATCATCGACTGGACGCGCTTTTGCCGCGTCATCCGCGCCGAGGCGCTGGGGCAGTCGCGCATGGATTATGTCGAGAATGCCCGCATCGCCGGCTATGGCCGCGTTGGCATCATGCTGCGCGAGGTGCTGCCCAATGTGCTGCCTTCGGTCGTCGCGCTTTTGTCGCTGGAAATGGGCATCGCCGTCATCGTCGAGGCGATCCTGTCCTTCGTCAACCTGTCGATCTCGACCGACGACCCGACCTGGGGCGGCATCATTGCCGAGGGCCGGCTGTCGATCCATCAGGCCTGGTGGGTGCTGGTGTTCCCGCTGATCACGCTGATCCTCACCGTGCTCTCCTTCAGTCAGTTCGGCGAGGCGCTGAAGACGCGCTTCGATCCGGTGCTGCGATGAGCTGCCTCGATATCCGCCGCTTGAGCGCAGTGCTCGCCAACGGCCAGCGCGTGCTGCGCTCTGTCTCGCTCACCGTGCAGCCCGGCGAAGTACGCGCGCTGGTCGGCGAAAGCGGCGCCGGCAAGACGATGATCGGCAAGGCGGTGCTCGGCGTCCTGCCGAAGAGCGTGCGCATCGTCGAAGGCGAGATGCTGATCGAGGGCGAGGACCTCGGCCGGCTCGACGCCAAGGCGCGGCGCACCTTGATCGGCGCACGCACCGCGCTGATCCCGCAGGATCCGCTGACCGCGCTCAACCCGTCGCGCCGCATCGGCCCGCAAATGACCGACCGGTTGGTGCGCATCCTTGGCTGGAGCGGCGAGAAGGCCGACAAGCGCATCCGGCAATTGCTCGACGAGGTGCAGATCCGCGATCCGGAGCGCGTGCTGAAATGCTATCCGCATGAGCTCAGCGGCGGCATGCGCCAGCGTGTGCTGATTGCCGCCGCCTTTGCCGCCGAACCCAGGCTGATCGTTGCCGATGAGCCGACGACGGCGCTCGACGTCACCGTGCAGAAGCAGATCCTGCGGCTGATCTCTGAATTGCAGCGCGACCACGGCACGGCGATCCTGTTCGTGACCCACGACCTCGGCGTCGTCGCCAAGATTAGCCAGAAGGTGTCGGTGCTCTATGCCGGCAAGGTGGTCGAGGAGGCCGAGACCGCCGCGTTGTTTGCAGCACCGCAACATCCCTATACGCGCGCGCTGATGGCGGCGACGCCGCGCTACACCGACCCATATGCCTCGCTGAAACCGGTGGACGACACCGTGCTCGCCGGGCTTGCGGCGGAAATCGCGGCGACCGACCAGGCGTGGAGGCCCGGCCATGGCTGAGCCGCTGTTTTCGGTGCGCGGCCTGAAGGTGGCGCTGCCCGACATGACGCGCAAGCCGCTGATCGGCCGCGCGCCGCTGGCCGAGATCCTGAAAGGGCTGGACTTCGACCTGCCGAAAGGAATGGTCACCGGCATCGTCGGCGAATCCGGCTCGGGCAAGTCGACGCTCGGCCGCGCGCTGGTGCGGCTTCTGGAACCAAGCGCCGGCACGATCCAGTTTGAGGGCCGCAACATCGGCCATCTTTCGGAAGCCGGGTTGCGACCGCTGCGTCGCGACCTGCAGATGATCTTCCAGGACCCGATGTCGTCGCTCAACCCGCGGCATACGATCTTCAGCATCATCGCCGCGCCGCTCCGGCAGAATGGGCTAGGCGACAGGTTGAAAGAGCGCGTGGCGGAGGCCTTGCAGCGCGTCGGTCTACCGCAGAATTTCGCCGGCCGCTACCGGCACGAGTTGTCGGGTGGCCAGCGCCAGCGGGTCGGCATCGCTCGCGCACTGGCGCTGTCGCCGAAATTCGTGTTGGCCGACGAAATCGTCTCCGGACTCGACGTCTCGACACAAGCTCAGATCCTGACGCTGCTTGAGAAGCTGGCGGCCGAGATGGGACTGACGGTCGCCTTCATCAGCCACGATCTGTCGGTGATAAGGCGGCTTTGCCAGCAGGTCATCGTCATGCGCGAAGGCAGGATCGTCGAGATGAGCGCCACCGACGCGCTCTTCGAGAACCCGAAGGAAGCCTACACGCGCGACCTGCTGGCGGCGATCCCGCTTCCGGAGATCGACGCGGACTGGCTGCGGCCGGCGGTACAGGCGCCGGCATGAGAGCCAAGTGAGCGCACCGACGGGTCGCGCTCGCGCGCCGGGCAACATTCAATCCTAAAACTTTAAGCTTGAAATAATTGCCTTCAGGCGCAATACTGAAAGTCGGGATCGCCGGTTCACCGGCGACCCGAAGCGAAGAGGAGATCGCAAGACATGAAGGTTGCGGTTCTCGGCGGCGGACCGGCCGGACTCTACTTTGCCATCTCGCTGAAGCTGCGCGACGCCGCGCATGAGGTGACGGTCTATGAACGCAATCGCCCGGACGACACCTTCGGCTGGGGCGTCGTGCTGTCGGCCGAAACACTGGAAAACCTGACCAAAAACGATCCGGTCAGCGCCGTCTGGATCAAGAAACACTTTGCCTATTGGGACGACATCGCCGTCATCCATGACGGTGTGCGCACCGTCTCTTCCGGCCATGGCTTCTGCGGCATCGGCCGCAAGCGACTGCTGGTCCTGTTGCAACGCCGCGCCCGCGAGCTCGGCATCAAGCTCGCCTTCGAGACCGACATCGCCGACCCCAGGCCGTTCATGGAAACGCACGATCTCGTCGTCGCGGCCGACGGGTTGAATTCGAAATCCCGCGCTACCTTCGCCGAAGTCTTCAAGCCCGATATCGACACGCGCAAATGCAAGTTCGTGTGGCTCGGCACCAATCAGAAATTCGACGACGCTTTCACTTTCATCTTCGAGAAGACCGAACATGGCTGGGTGTGGGCGCATGCCTACCAGTTCGACAGCGAGACGGCGACGTTCATCGTCGAGTGCAGCGAAGAGACCTGGGCTGCGTTCGGCTTCGACGCAATGTCGCAGCAGGAATCGATCGCGGTGTGCGAACGCATTTTCGCAAAGCATCTCGGCGGCCATGCGCTGATGACCAACGCCAACCACATCAGGGGTTCGGCGTGGATCAACTTCCCGCGCGTGCTGTGCGAGCGCTGGTCGTACAAGAACCTGGCGCTGATGGGCGATGCGGCGGCATCGGCGCATTTCTCGATCGGCTCCGGCACCAAGCTGGCGCTCGAAAGCGCCGTGGCGCTGGCCGAATACGTCGAAACCGAGCCCGACCTCGAGGCCGCCTTCCGCAAATACGAGGATGCGCGGCGCACCGAGGTGCTGAAGCTGCAATCGGCGGCGCGCAATTCGCTAGAATGGTTCGAGGAAGTTGAACGATATCTCGGTTTAGATCCAGTTCAGTTCAACTATTCGCTGCTCACCCGTTCGCAACGCATCAGCCACGAGAACCTTCGCCTGCGCGATGCCGAATGGCTGGAGGGCGCGGAAGAATGGTTCCAGCGCAAGGCCGGCGCCGGCGGCAACAGCCTGCGCCGTGCACCGATGTTTGCGCCGTTCAAGCTGCGCGACATGGCGCTCAACAACCGCATCGTCGTTTCGCCGATGGCGCAATACAAAGCCGTCGACGGCTGCCCGACCGATTGGCATTTTTCCCATTATGCCGAACGCGCCAAGGGGGCGCCGGCCTCCTCTACATCGAGATGACCTGCGTCAGCCCCGAGGGACGCATCACGCCTGGTTGCCCTGGCTTCTACAAGCCCGAACACGAGGCCGCCTGGAAGCGGCTGGTGAATTTCGTCCATGCCGAGACGGAAGCAAAGATCTGCGCGCAGATCGGCCATTCCGGCGCCAAGGGTTCGACCCGCGTCGGTTGGGAAGGGACGGACGTTCCGCTCGCGTCCGGCAACTGGCCGGTGATGGCGCCGTCGGCTGTCCCGTGGTCGCCGAAAAACCAGGTGCCGAAGGCAATGGACCGCGCCGACATGGACGTGGTGCGCGACCAGTTCGTGGCGGCGGCTCAAATGGCCGAGCGCTGCGGCTTCGACATGCTGGAGATCCATGCCGCGCATGGCTATCTGCTGTCCGCCTTCATCACGCCGCTGACCAACCGCCGCACCGACGATTATGGCGGCTCGCTGGAAAACCGGATGCGCTATCCGCTGGAGGTCTTCCATGCGGTGCGCGCCGTGTGGCCGGCGGGGAAGCCGATCTCGATGCGTATCTCGGCCAATGACTGGGTCGGCATCGAAGGCGTCACCCCGTCCGATGCCGTCGAGATCGCCAGGATGCTGCACGCAGCGGGCATCGATCTTTGCGACGTCTCGGCCGGCCAGACCTCGATTGCCGCAAAGCCGGTCTATGGCCGCATGTTCCAGACGCCGTTTTCCGATCGCATCCGCAACGAGGTCGGCATGGCGACGATGGCGGTCGGCAACATCTATGAACCCGACCACGCCAATTCGATCCTGATGGCCGGACGCGCCGACCTGGTGGCGCTGGCGCGGCCACATCTTTCCGATCCCTACTGGACGCTGCATGCGGCGGTCACGCTCGGCGATCGCGGCGTCAAATGGCCCGACCCTTACCTGCCTGGCCGTGACCAACTCTATCGCCTCGCCGAGCGCGACGCGGCCGCGGGGCTCAAAGTATGAGCGCCACGCAGGCAATTGCCGGCAAGCATGCGCTGGTGACCGGCGGTGGCTCCGGCGTCGGGAAGGCTATCGCGCTGGCGCTGGCGAAGGCTGGTGTCGACGTCACCATCTGCGGGCGGCGCGAGGCGGAACTTGTCAAGGTAGCCGGCGACAGCGGCCGCGTCTTCGGCATTGTCGCCGATGTCACCGATGAAGCCTCGATGGCTGCCCTTTATCAGAAGGCCGAGGCGGCGCGCGGGCCATTCGATATCGTCGTCGCCAATGCCGGCATGGCCGGCAGCGCGCCGGCGCACAAGACACCGCTCGCTGACTGGCAGAAGACGCTGGACGTCAACCTGACCGGCGCCTTCCTGACGGTGCAGCCGGCGCTTGCCGGCATGTTTTCGCGCAAGCAGGGCCGCATCGTCTTCGTCGCCTCGACCTCCGGGCTGAAAGGCTATGCCTATGTCGCGCCCTATGTGGCGGCCAAGCACGGCGTCATCGGGCTGATGCGGGCTTTGGCCGCTGAGACGGCGAAGTCGGGCGTGACGGTCAACGCCGTCTGCCCGGGCTTCGTCGAGACCGACATGCTGGAAGCGTCCATCCAGCGCATCGTCGAGAAGACCGGCAGGTCGGTGGCGGACGCGCGACAGAGCCTGTCGGCGACAAATCCGCAAGGGCGGTTCATCCAGCCGGAAGAAGTCGCCGACGCGGTGTTGTGGCTCTGCGGCGATGCCGCGCGATCGATCACCGGGCAGGCGATCTCTATCTCCGGAGGCGAGACATGGTAGCGGGACCGACATCCGCCGGACCGGGCAAGGACAGGCTGCGGCTCTGGATACGGTTGCTGCGCGCCTCGCGCACGATCGAGGCCGAACTGCGCGAGCGGCTGAAGAAGGAGTTCGACACGACGCTGCCGCGCTTCGACGTGATGGCAGCACTCTATCGCTCGCCGGAAGGCATGCTGATGAGCGACCTGTCGCGCTTCCTGCTGGTGTCGAACGGCAATGTCACCGGTATCGTCGACCGGCTGGTTTCGGAAGGACTGGTCCGCGCGCGCGCCGCAATGGCGACCGCCGCACCTCGATGGTGCGGCTGACCGAGGAAGGCTCGACATCGTTCGCGGCAATCGCCGCCGCGCATGAAAGCTGGGTCGGCGAGTTGCTCGGCAATGTCAGCGAGGACGAAGCGCGGCGGCTGACCGGCATGCTGAAATCGTTCCGCAGCAATTGGGAGGGACGCGAATGAGCGCGATGGCCGGCTTGAAGCCAAAACACTTCCTCTGGCAGGTCGAGGGTCGGGTAGCAAAGATCCGGCTCGACCGTCCGGAGCGCAAGAACCCGCTGACCTTCGACAGCTATGCGGAGCTTCGCGACACGTTCCGCGACCTCGTCTATGCCGACGATGTCGACGCCGTCGTTTTCCTGCCCAATGGCGGCAATTTCTGCTCAGGCGGCGATGTCCACGACATCATCGGACCGCTGGTCAAGATGGACATGAAGCAGCTCCTGGCCTTCACCCGCATGACCGGCGATTTCGTCAAGGCGATGCTCAACTGCGGCAAGCCGATCATTGCCGCCGTCGACGGCGTCGCGGTCGGCGCCGGCGCGATCATCGCGATGAGCTCCGACATTCGCATCGCCACGCCGGAGGCGAAGACCGCCTTCCTGTTCACCCGCGTTGGCCTTGCCGGCTGCGACATGGGCGCCTGCGCGATCCTACCGCGTATCATCGGCCAGGGCCGCGCCGCCGAACTGCTCTACACCGGCCGGACGATGACAGCGGCGGAAGGTGAGCGCTGGGGGTTCTACAATCGCCTGGTCGATGCAGCCGCGCTGGAAGCCGACGCGCTTGAGATGACGGCGCGTATTGTTGCCGGCCCGACCTTCGCGCATGGCATCACCAAGACGCAGCTCAACCAGGAATGGTCGATGGGGCTGGACCAGGCAATCGAGGCGGAAGCGCAGGCGCAGGCGATCTGCATGCAGACCGGCGATTTCGAGCGGGCGTACAAGGCGTTCGTGGCGAAGGAAAAGCCGGTGTTCGAGGGGAATTGAGGATGATGCTTTCCGTGGAGACGTCGGCGGGACAGCGCTCGAAGCACTGCGGAGGCACCCATGCCTGACCGTTCCTTCCTCAATTGGCCCTTCTTCGAAACCCGTCACCGCGACCTCGCCGAAAACCTCGACGCCTGGTGCGCTAAAAACCTTCCCGTCGACCACCACGACGTCGATGCCGCCTGCCGCGAACTCGTGGCGAAGCTTGGCCGCGACGGCTGGCTGAAGCCGACGGCGCTCGATCCCGACAATCCCGCGCCGCTCGATGTGCGCAATTTGTGCATCACCCGCGAGACGCTGGCGCGCCACGACGGGCTGGCCGACTTCGCCTTCGCCATGCAGGGGCTGGGCACCGGCGCACTCACTTTGTTCGGCACACCCGAGCAGCAGCACTGGCTCGCCAAGACGCGGGCCGGCAAAGCGATCTCGGCCTTCGCGCTGTCCGAGCCACGCTCGGGCTCAGACGTCGCCAATATGGAGATGACGGCGATGCGCGACGGCGACGACTATATCCTTTCGGGCGAGAAGACCTGGATTTCCAATGGCGGCATCGCCGACCTCTACATAGTCTTTGCCCGCACCGGTGAAGCGCCCGGCGCCAAGGGGCTCTCCGCCTTCATCGTGCCGGCCGATGTGAAAGGTTTTGGCATCGCCGAACGGCTTGAGGTGATCGCGCCTCACCCGCTGGCGCGGCTTTCCTTCGACAAGGCGCGCGTTCCGGCCGCAGCCTTGATCGGCAAGCCGGGCGATGGCTTCCGCATCGCCATGTCGGTGCTCGACGTGTTCCGCTCGACCGTTGGTGCCGCGGCACTCGGCTTCGCGCGCCGCGCGCTCGATGAAAGCATCGGCAGAGTGGCCGAGCGCAAACTGTTCGGCGCGCCGATGGCGGACCTGCAGATGGTGCAGGGTCACATCGCCGACATGGCGCTCGATGTCGACGCCGCCGCCCTGCTCGTCTATCGCGCCGCCTGGACCAAGGACATGGGCGCCGCGCGCGTCACCCGCGAGGCAGCGATGGCGAAGCTGTTCGCCACCGACAAGGCGCAGGAGGTGATCGACAAGGCGGTGCAGTTGCATGGCGGCGACGGCGTACGCAAGGGACATATCGTCGAAAGCCTTTACCGCGAGATTCGCGCGCTGCGCATCTATGAGGGCGCGTCCGACGTGCAGAAGGTGGTGATCGCCCGGCAAGTGATGGGGGCGGCTTGAGCCGCACGGTCCCATGAGTTTTTCGAACGACATCATTGCAGGCGATATCTGATTTTGGGGAGGCTAGACATGCACACCATTCTGCAGCCGGAGGGCTGGGCCAAACCGGTCGGCTATGCCAATGGCGTCGCCGCGCGCGGGCGCCTGGTGTTCGTCGGCGGTCAGGTCGGCTGGAATGCCGAATGCCAGTTCGAAACCGACGACTTCGCCGGCCAGGTGCGCCAGACGCTCGCCAACATCGTCGCCGTGCTGGCCGAGGCTGGCGGCGAGCCGCGGCACATCACCTCGATGACCTGGTACTTCACCGACAAGGCCGAATATCTCGGCAACCTCAAAGGCATCGGTGAAGCCTATCGCGACGTGATCGGCCGGCATTTCCCGGCAATGGCGGCGATGCAGGTCGTGGCGCTGGTCGAGGACCGCGCCAAGATCGAGATTCAGGCGACGGCTGTTATTCCCGACTGACTATTCGCGAAGCCCTGCCTGCCTGAGCAGCGGCAGGACATGGTCGCAGAAATAGGGCAGTTCCTGCGTATAATTGACGAAGGACAGCGCGATGCCCTGATAGCCATGCCCGGCAATCGCGGCCATGTCGGCGGCAATCGTTTCGGGCGTGCCGATTAACGGGTAAGTGCCGGCGCCGCCGGCGAAGCGTTGCCGGTAGCGGTCATAGGCATGCGGGTCGTGCGACTGCGAGAATTCCTTCTTGCCGGCCATATGCGCGTCGACCGCTTCGTGGTCGGCCATGTCGGCGGCATAGCGCGCGTAATAGGCCTGCGCCTCTTCCATGGTCGGGCGGCAGACGACATGCGCGACGGTGTAGACGCCGACATCGCGGCCGAGCTTTGCGGCGCGCTCGCCGATGTCGGCGACATGCTTGCCGGCATCGCTCATTTCCGAAAAGGTCGTGAACAGGTAATCGCATCGAGCGGCGGCGAAATCCCTGCCCGGGCCGCCAAAGGCGGCGTTCATCGTTACCGGGCGCGGAACCTGCAGGCTGGCGGGGCGGCTCACCGCCTCCTTCAAGCGATAATAGATGCCTTCATAGTCGAGCGGCTCGCTCGATGCGTAAAGCCGCTCCAGGATTTCGATCCATTCGGCCGCCTGGTCGTAGCCCTTCTCGACCAGCGGCGTGCCGAACATGCCGAATTCCTTCGGGTTCCAGCCGCAGACGATGTTCAGCCCGGCGCGGCCCTGGCTGATATGATCGACCGTCGCCAGCGCCTTGGCGGCGTAGAGCGGATGCACGAGCGGCACATGCACCGTCATGAACAGGCCGATCTGTTCGGTGGCCATGCTGAGCGCCGCCGCCCATGTGAAGGTCTCGAACGACCATTCGCGCACCTTGTTGCGGCCGCCGAAGCCGCGCCAGCGCGCGATCGGCAGCATGAATTCGAAACCGGCGCGGTCGGCGATCTGCGCCGCCGTCAGATTGTCCTGCCAGCTCGCCATCCAGCGCTCGGGCACATCGGTGATGGCAAGCCCGCCATCGGCGTTGGTCGAAAAGACGCCGAGCTTCAGTCTGTTCGGGCCGTGCAGGGGATGCGCTTTGATCATCTTGGAAACTCGCGGCGGGAGACCACACGCTAGGCCCGCGCAAAAATATTTCAAGCCTGAAATAGCTTCGCGTCGTTGCCGATTGCGGATATGAATTTGTGCCAGATGAAAAGAGGATCGACATGAGCGAGTTCCGCCAGAAATGCATCGCCAAGACCGGCCTCATCGGCTCCTTTGCCGCCATCCCCCATCCCGTCGCGGTCGAGGTGATGGCGTCGTCCGGCCTCGATTTCCTCTGCATCGACTGGGAGCACGCCCAGATCTCGCGCGACATGATCGAGACCATGATACGCGCGGCCGACGTGCATAGCGTGCCGGCCATGGTGCGTGTTCCCGGTCATGCGCCCGAAGCGATCCAGGCAGCACTGGACAGCGGCGCGCAGGGCGTGCTGATCCCGCGCGTTTCGACCGCAGCGCAAGCTGCTCTTGCCGTGAAGGCCTCGCGCTATCCGCCGCTGGGCGAACGCGGCGTCGGCCCGGGACGGGCCGCCGGCTACGGCTATCGCATTCCCGAATATCTGACCTCCGCCAACGACCGGATCGTTGTCGCGGTCCAGGTCGAGACGGCGGAAGGGCTGGCCAACATCGACGCGATCGCGGCCGTCGACGGCGTCGATGTGATCTTCGTCGGCCCCGGCGATCTTTCGGTGTCGATCGACGCAATCGGGCCGAAAGGCGCCGACAAGCTCAACGAGGCGATCCGGGCCATCATCGCCGCCACGATGGCGCATGGCAGGACGGCCGGCATATTTTGCGCCAGCCCGCAGGCCATCAGCCGCTGGGCAATGATGGGCGCGAGTTTCTTCGTCCTGGCCAGCGACACGATGTTTCTTGGCGCCGGGGCCGCCGCCAATTGTACCGCCGCGCGCGACGAACTGGCATAGGCGGGCGTGGCTGGAAAAGCGTATCGGCGGAGCAACAGGCCGGCCAAACTTTTTAAGCTTAAAACTTTTTCCTTGAAAAGCGCGGCACTTTGGATAGCATCCAAAGTCGGTGGTGGCTGCCGCGCCGGAGGGGTCTTTTCGGGCAGCCCATCGTGGCGCTCCGGGTGGGAGGGGTTCAGTCCTTGTCGTTCATACTGCCCCAGTCATCGTCCAGCGCGCGCTATGCTTTCGATGGCGTGCGCGCCCAGATCCGCGATCTGCATACGGAAAACATCGCCAACCTCGCGGTGCGCGCGCGCGAACTCGGCGACGTCATCGCGCTCTGGTACGGCGAAGGCGACATGGTGACGCCCGCCTTCATCCGCGACGCGGCAAAGGCCGCCTTCGATGAAGGCCAGACCTTCTACGTTCCCAACATGCGTGGGCTCGGGCCCCTGAACGAAGCGCTGTCGGACTACCAGACGCGCATCCACGGCCGCTCCATTCCCATCGCGCGAACCACGGTCACGCCGGGCGGCATGCAGGCACTGTATTTGGCGCTGGAGCTGCTGGTCGATACCGGCACCAATGTCGTCTATGTCGCGCCGCAATGGCCGAACATCCACAACGCCATCCATCTGATCGGCGGCGAGCCGCGCCCGTTTTCGCTCGACTTCAAGGGCGACTGGCAGCTTGACCTCGATCGGCTCTTCGCTACCTGCGACGCACGCACCCGCGCCATCTTCCTGTCGACGCCGTCCAACCCGACCGGCTGGACCGCGTCGCGCGTGGAGATGCAGGCGCTGCTCGACTTCAGCCGGCGCACCGGCATCTGGATCATCTCCGACGAAGTCTATGGCCGGCTCTATTTCGACGACGATGTCGCCCCCTCCATCCTGCAGATCGCCGAGGACGGCGACCGGGTGCTGTCGGTCAACAGTTTTTCCAAAGCCTGGGCGATGACCGGCTGGCGCATCGGCTGGCTGACGCATCCGTCAGGCGTCGCCGACCAGCTCGGCGCCATGACCCAATATGTCAACAGCGGCACCGCGGCTCCGATCCAGGCCGGCGCGGTCGCCGCGATCCAGCAGGGCGAGCCGCTGGTTGAAGAAATCAGGCAACGGATCAGGACCGGCCTCGACCTTGCCTATGACAGGCTGGCGGAGATCCCGGGCGTCATCCTGCCGACCAAGCCGCGCGGCGGCATGTACGCCTTCTTTGCCCTGGAAGGCGAGGACGATGCCAGGAAGGCCTGCGCCCGGATCCTGGAAACCGCCCGGGTCGGACTTGCACCAGGCCACCTGTTTGGACATTCGGCGGCAGCGTTCCTGCGCATGTGCGTATGCCGCGACAGCGGCCAGATAGAAACGGCGCTCGAGCGCATGAGCGCCGCCATGAATTGACGCCTTGCCGGAAGCGGGGCGGCAAAAACCGTGGCGGGCCAACCCGCCCGTTCAACAACAGAGGGAACAAAAATGAGCTTTACGCGTCGCAACCTGCTTATCATGGCCGCAGCCGTCGGCATCGCCGCCGGTCCTGCCACCGCTTATTCCGCCGATGTGCTCAATGTCGGCGCCTACCCAACCAATCCGCCCTTCGAATACAAGAACGAGAGCGGCACCTTCGAGGGCTTCGAGGTCGATATCATCAACGAAGCGGCCAAGCGCATCGGCATGACCACCGACATCGCCGACCTCGGCTTCCAGGCGCTGTTTGCGGCTGTCAGCTCGAACCGCATCGATGTCGCCATCTCCTCGATCACCATCACACCGGAGCGGCTGAAAACGCTGTCGTTCACCCAGCCCTATTATGATTCCGACATGGGCATCGCGACGAAGACCGACAGTGCTGTTAACGCCGAGGCCGACCTCAAGGGCAAGATTGTCGGCGTGCTGTCAGGCTCGACCGGCGAGACCTGGGTCAAGGCGCATCAAGAGGCTGACGGCTACAGCGACGTGAAAGGTTACGACACGCAGCAGAACCTTTTGCTCGACCTCAGCGCCGGCCGCGTCGACGCCGCCGTCAGCGACATCCCCGGCATGCAGTACTCCTTCACCAAGATGAAGGATCTGGTCGTCAAGCAGCGCATCAAGACCGGCGAACAGTACGGGCTGATGATGAGCAAGGACCATCCGCTGCTCGGCAAGCTGAACGACGCGCTGACGGCGATGAAGAAGGACGGCACGCTGGCCGCGATCCACAAGAAGTGGTTCGGCTCCGATGCTCCGGCCGACTCCTCGACGGTCAAGGAAATGCCGCTGCCGAAGGCTTGAGCGGACTGACAAGAAGCGAGCCGTGCCGGCTTTCGAGGCCTGCACGGCTCGTTTCCTTTCTCCCGGAACCGCAGGGCAGACCTGAGTGATGTTTCGGGCCTTGCTTAGGCGTCTATCTCTTTGATTTGATGCAATTCCGGCCAGAAAACCGTTCTACAGTTCCTGGAATTGCTCTGGACGCAAACTGTTCGGGAACGCTCCTATGTCGCTGATCGACACCTTCTTCAATCCCGATGTCATCATGTCCAGCCTGCCCGCGCTGTTGCGCGGCTTCCTGAACACGCTGCTGCTCGGCGTGATGAGCATCGTCATCGGCGTCATCGCGGGGCTGGCGATCAGCCTGGTGCGGCTCTATGGGCCCAAGCCATTGCGTTGGCTGGCCATCGGCTACACCGACATCTTCCGCGCCCTTCCCGTGCTGGTGGTGCTGATCCTGATCTATTACGCGCTGCCCTTCCTCGGCATACGGCTTTCGTCCTGGGCTTCCGCCGTGACGGCATTCGCCATCATCATGTCGGCCTATTCGGCGGAGGTTTTCCGCTCCGGCATAGAGAGCATTCCGCGCGGCCAGTTCGAGGCGGCGCAGGCGCTTGGGCTGCCGTTCATGCTCACTTTGCGCAAGGTCGTGCTGCCGCAAGCGATCCGTGTGGTCATCCCGCCGATGACCAGCAACTGCGTGTCGATGTTCAAGGACACATCGCTTGCCTCGACGGTGGCACTGCCGGAACTTTTGAAAGAGGCGACCAACGCGCAGTCGCTCTACGCCAACCCCTCGCCGCTGATCGGCGCCGCTCTCGTCTATCTCATCTTCCTCTGGCCGATGGTCCGCCTGGTCAGCCTGCTCGAGCGCCGCTTCCAGACCGAGAAGACGCGCTGAGCTCACCAACCGATCCCCAACTCCCCGTAGGAGCGTACCCCCGTGAACAAGCATCAAACCGACAACGCCGCCGCGTTCCCCGTCGAAAAAATCCGCGCCATGTTCCCGGCGCTGCAGCGTGCCGGCGATTTCATCTTCCTGGACAATGCCGCCGGCGCGCAGATCCCGCAGAGCGTGCTCGACGCGGTCACCAACCATCTGGTCAGCCACAATGTGCAGCGCGGCGGCCGCTATGGCCGCAGCGTCACCGTCGACCAGTCGGTCGCCGAAGCGCGCGAAAGTGTAGCGTTGCTGATCAACGCCTACAGCCCGTCGGAAATCTGCTTCGGCATGAACGCCACCTCGTTCATCCGCCTGGTCAGCCTCGGCATCGGCCAGATGCTTTCGGAACGCGACGAAATCGTCATCACCGACATGGACCACGATGCCAACATCGCCACCTGGCTGGCGCTGGAATCCGCCGGCGCCAAGTTCAAATGGTGGCGCATGCGCGAGGACGGCAATCTGCATGTCGACGACCTCAAGCCGCTCGTCTCCGAGCGCACCCGGCTCGTCGCCTGCACGGTGACGGCGCATTCGATCGGCTCGATCGTCGATGTCGCCTCGGTGGCGAAGATCGCCCATGCCGCCGGCGCAGAAGTGTTCCTCGACTGCGTGCATTACGGACCGCACGGGCTGATCGACGTACAGGCCTGGGATTGCGACTACCTGGTCTGCTCCGGCTACAAGAATTTCTCGCCGCATATGGGCTTCCTGTGGGGCCGCTTCGAAACGCTGAAGCGGCTGCCGACCTTCCGCGAGGATTTCATTCCCGACGAACCGCCCTACAAGGTCGAGGCCGGCACGTTCATCTACGAGAATGTCTCGGGCATGGACGCGGCGGTGCGCTACCTGGAATCGATCGGCCGCAATTTCTTAGCCCAAAACAACCGTTCGCGCCGCGACAACATCGTCGCCGGCATGAACGCCATCCGCGATTACGAGCTGATGCTGGCGCGCGAAATGCTGGCAGTGCTCAAGAGCTGTGGTGCGACAATCTACGGCGTCGGCGACGAAGCGCGCATCAACGAGCGCGTGCCGACCTTCTGCTTCAACATCGGCACCCTCTCGCCGCAAAGGGTCGTCGAGGAAATGGCCGCCATGCAGATCGGCATCCGCGACGGCCACATGTATGCGCCGCGGCTGATGAAGCGCCTCAATCTGTCGATGGACAGCGGCGCCATCCGCGCCTCGCTGGTGCATTACAACACGATGGCGGAAGTGCACCGCTTCGGCGAAGCGTTGCGCACGATCATCGCCAAGCTGTCGTAATCTGCTTCAGCGGTCGAGCGGCGCGACTGTCAGATCAATCAGCCGGCTAAGGCCTTTGCTATCCAGGCCATCGAAGGACAGGGCCATCGTCTCCATCTCGTTGGCCCGGTCC
Source organism: Mesorhizobium sp. ORM8.1 (assembly GCF_053005525.2). NCBI lineage: Bacteria > Pseudomonadati > Pseudomonadota > Alphaproteobacteria > Hyphomicrobiales > Phyllobacteriaceae > Mesorhizobium > Mesorhizobium sp. ORM8.1. The sequence continues at coordinate 3,199,889 of NZ_CM132600.1, forward strand.
TTGCCCATCAGCCCGTCGGTGAAAGTCGCATATTTCTGGTGAAACTCGTCGTCGCTCATCGGGTTGTCGCGATCACCTTTCGGCGTGCGCGGCTCCGACATGATTTCGCGTCCGTCCTTGAGGTAGAGCGTCACGTCGGCCCAGCGCTTGCCGACGCTGATGCGGGTGTAGTGTTCGGTCTCGACCAGTTCGGTGGCATTGGAAATACGGCGGATCTCCTCGTCCTGCAGAACCTGCGGCAGCAACTCCTGCGGTCCGATCTTGCCCCGCACGATCATCGTCGCGACCGGGAAGGCGATCGAATAGGTCATCTCGTCCAGCGTCTTCGGATTGTGGCCGGCAAGCCGCACCGCATAGTGAAAGGTCTGGATGCGCACGCGCGCGATATCCTTGCTGGAAAGCTTGTTGTCGCGCATCAGGTCGCGTGCGGCATCGATCGATGGATGGGCCCAGCGGCACACGGGATAGGGTTTGTATGACGTGTCTTCGACGACACGCCAGGCCTGTCCGAGATCGCTCCACCAGGGTGCGGCGGCTTCTCCTTCGGCCGTGATCGCCGGTGCCCCGGTGAAGCCGAGTTGCGCCATATAGGCGGCCATGACGCCGGAGGGCGCGCCCCAGCCGACGCCGTCGCGCAGCATGGTCGGGAAATCGATGCAGCGCATCATCTGGCTGCGCGGACCGTGGTATTCGGCAATGCCGGCGGCATGACGCGTCTGCTCCTGACCGAGCCCGAGCAGCCGGGAAACACCGGCCGCCACGCCAACCGCGGTCCACGCCCCGGAAGTGTGATAGTCGGGCACGGTGCCGTGCAGGGTCAGCCCGGCGCGATAGGAAACCTCATAAGCGATGGCCAGTGCGACCATCAGTTCTTCGCCGGAGATGGCGGTACCCGAGGCCCGAAGCGAATCCGCAACGGCGAGCAGAGCTGGAAACACCGCTGAGCCTGCGTGGCCTTTGCAAGGGCTGGTCGTGTCGTGCCCGTCGATGGAATCGACCGTGAAGGCGCCGGCAAAGGCCGCACCAGCAGGGCTGACCGGGCGCCCGTCGAATATCATCCGAGCCGATATTTCGGGCGAGGAGCGCCATAGCCGATCGGCGATCGTCCTGGTGATCGACGAGATCTCCGTTGTCGAGCCCACCGCCGCGACGCCAAGCGTATCGGCAAAACTGCGCCTGAGGATGGCGCGCATCTCTTCGGGAATGGCATCGTATGTCAGGCTGCCGGCAAACTCGGAAAAGCTGGTCACGTCAAACCCTCCACGCATTCAATTCGACAGGCGCTGCCCGATGGTGCGCCGGCTGTTCAAGGCCGACGGCCAAGGTGATCGGCGCCGAAGTAGATCACCGGGCCGCCCCGGTGACTATCGAAGTCTGCTTGGTAAGTCCCAAGACGGCGAACCACCGTCCGACACTACCCGCAAGCGATCGCCTTGGGTAAGTCGCCTTTGAAAGCTCGGTCTTTTAGGGTAGTTGGGTTTTCACGCTAGAGTTTTTACGCAATTCCGGGCGGAAAACCGCCCCCACTTTTCCTGGAATTGCTCTAGGCCGCCTTCTTCTTCGCCAGCCGCGCCTTGATCGAGGCCACGTCGGCGCGCGGCGTCGCGGCGAACAGCGTCTTGGTGTAGGCGTGCTTGGGGTCGGAAAAGACCGCCTCGCGCGAGCCGTATTCGACCGCTTCGCCGAAATACATCACCATCACCTCGTCGGCGATATAGCGCACCACCGACAGATCGTGGCTGATGAAGACGTAGGTGAGGTGGAACTCGTCCTGGAGGTCGGCGAGCAGATTGAGCACCTGCGCCTGCACCGACAGGTCGAGCGCCGAGACCGGCTCGTCAAGCACCAGCAGGCTGGGGTTCAGCATCAGCGCGCGGGCAATGGCGATGCGCTGGCGCTGGCCGCCGGAGAACATGTGCGGATAGCGGTTATAATGTTCAGGTCCGAGGCCGACCTTCTTCAGCATCTTCATCGCCAGGTCGCGCCGTTCCTCGGCCGACTTGTCGGTGTTGATCAAGAGCGGCTCGCCGAGAACGTCGCCGATCTTCTGGCGCGGGTTCAGTGACCCGTAAGGGTTCTGGAAGACAATCTGCACCTTGCGGCGCATCTCCTTGGAGAGCCCGTTCTTGGCGATGTCGACCTTGTTGCCGTCGATGAACAGCTCGCCTGATGTCGCCGGGTCGATCAGCGTGATGATGCGGGCGAGCGTGGACTTGCCGCAGCCAGATTCGCCGACGATGGCCAGCGTCTTGCCCTTCTCGACACTGAAGGAAACGCCCTTCACCGCATGCACGGTGCGCGCGCCGCGAAACAGCCCACCACCGACATGGTAGTCGCGCTTGATGTCCTTGCCTTCGACAACAATGGTCATGCACTAGCCCCCGACGGCGCCGGCTCGAACAGCATGTCGGACACGGTCGGCAGCCTGTCGCCGACGGCATTTTCCGGCAGCGCCGCGAGCAGCGCGCGCGTGTAGTTGCTCTTCGGCTGCTCGAACAGCGACAGCACGTCGGCCTCTTCCATCTTGCGGCCCTTGTACTGGACGATGACGCGGTCGGCGGTCTCGGCCACCACGCCCATATTGTGGGTGATCATGATCAGGCCCATGCCGTATTTGGCCTGCAGCGAGACCAGCAGATCGAGGATCTGCTTCTGGATGGTGACGTCCAATGCGGTCGTCGGCTCGTCGGCGATCAGGAGCTTCGGATTGCAAGCGATGGCGATGGCGATCATGACGCGCTGGCACTGGCCGCCCGACATCTGATGCGGGAAGGAGTTCAACCGCTCTGCCGGTTCGGGGATGCCGACCTGCTTCAACAACTCGGTGGCGCGCGCCCGGCGCTGGGCCTTGTCCATGCCCATGTGGAAGCGCAGCACCTCCTCGATCTGGAAGCCGACCGTGAAGCAGGGATTGAGGCTGGCCATCGGCTCCTGGAAGATCATCGACATGTCCTTGCCGACGATCTTGCGCCGCTCGGCAGGGCCTAGCTTCAGGAGATCGCGGCCGCCGAAGCTCATTTTGTCGGCGGTGACCTTGGCCGTCCACGGCAACAGGCCCATCACGGCCAGCATCGACACCGACTTGCCGGAGCCGGATTCGCCGACGATGGCCAGCACTTCGCGTTCGTCGACGTGCAGCGAGACGCCGTCGACGGCGCGGAACGGGCCGGACGCGGTCTGGAATTCGACGACGAGGTTCTGGATGTCGAGCAACGCCATCATGACCTCCTGAGCTTGGGATCGAGCGCATCGCGCAGGCCGTCGCCGACCAGGTTGATGGCGAGCACGGTGATCAGGATGGCAAGGCCGGGGAAGGTCACCACCCACCAGGCGCGCAGGATGAATTCGCGCGCCGAGGCAAGCATGGTTCCCCATTCGGGCGTCGGCGGTTGGGCGCCGAGGCCGAGGAAGCCGAGCGCCGCCGCTTCGAGAATGGCGTTCGAGAACGACAAGGTCGCCTGGACGATCAGCGGCGCTAGGCAATTGGGCAGGATGGTGCGAAGCATCAGCCTGGTATGGCCAGCCCCTGCAACCTTCGCCGCCACGACATATTCACGGCTTTTCTCGGCCATGACGGCCGCGCGCACCAGCCGGGCGAAATGCGGCTGCAGGACGAGCGCGATGGCCAGCATCGCATTGAACAGGCCAGGGCCGAGGATGGTGACCATCACCAGCGCCAGCAACAGCGACGGGAAAGCCAGGATGAGGTCCATGACGCGCATGATCGCCACGTCGACCCAGCCGCGGAAATACCCGGCCAGCAGGCCGAGCGTGATGCCGCCGGTGAGCGCCAGCGTGACGACGACCGCGCCGATCAGCAGCGAGAAGCGCGCGCCGTAGAGCAGGCGCGAGAGGATGTCGCGGCCGACCGGATCGGTGCCGAGCAGATATTGCGTCGAGCCGCCGTCCTGCCATGCCGGAGGGCGCAGGAATGCGGTCTTATCCTGGACGTCGGGTGCATAGGGAGCCAGCAGCGGCGCAAACAGCGCCGCAAGCACCAGCAGGACGAAGACGAACAGGCCGATAACGGCGCCGCGGTTTACCGAGAAATAGTACCAGAAGGTCTTGAGACCGGTGAGACGATCCGGGCTGCCGGCGGCCATCGAGGTGACTTCGGTCGATTGGCTCATCACGCCGCCCTTATGCGTGGATTGATGACGGCGTAGAGCACGTCGACGATCAGGTTCACGGCCATGACGATAAGCGCAATCAAGAGCAGGCCAGACTGCACGACGACATAGTCGCGCTTGGATATGGATTCGACCATCCACCTGCCGATGCCAGGCCAGGAGAAGATCGTTTCGGTAAGGATGGCCCCGGCGAGCAGGGTGCTGACCTGCAGGCCGATGGTGGTGACCACCGGGATGAGCGCATTGCGCAGAGCATGGACGCCGATGACCCGAGCCGAAGAAAGCCCTTTGGCTCGGGCAGTCCGCACGTAGTCCTCGCCCAGCACCTCGAGCATGGCGGAGCGCGTCTGGCGCGCTATCACAGCCAGCGGAATGGTGCCGAGCACAATTGTCGGCAACACCAGATGGCGCAATACCGAGCGAAATGCAGCCCATTTGCCGTAGAGCAAGGTGTCGATGGTCATGAAGCCGGTGATCGGCTTGAAGAAGTACTGCAGGTCGATGCGGCCGTTGACCGGTGTCCAGCCGAGATAGCCGGAGAAAAAGATGATCAGCAGCAGGCCCCACCAGAAGATCGGCATGGAGTAGCCGACGAGCGCCGTGCCCATCAGCGACTGGTCGAACCACGAGCCACGCTTGATCGCCGCGAAGATGCCGGCCGGAATGCCGAGCAGCATGGCGAAAATCATGGCGAAGAACGACAGTTCCAGCGTCGCCGGGAAGAGCGTCTTGAACTCTTCGAGCACCGGGCGCTTGGACGAAATCGAGACGCCGAAATCGCCGGTCACGACCTCACCGACATAACGTGTGTATTGCTGCCAGATCGGCAGATTGTAGCCGAACTGCTCCTTGAGCTCTTCGTAACGCGCCGGCGCCACGCCGTGTTCGCCGGCCATGGCAAGGATAGGATCGCCGGGCAGCAACCTGACGAACGCGAAGGCGCAGATCGTGATGCCGACAAGCGTCGGGATCAAAAGTGCAATTCGGTGGAGGATGTATTTTAGCATGATGTAGGGGGGCGGCGCTTCATTGCGCCGCCCCGCTCTATAGCCTTATTCAGCCTTGTCAACGCCGTCGAAGCGGTGAATGCCGAGCGGATCCATCTTGAAACCGCTGACATTGTTGCGCACGACTGCATAGACCTGGCTATGGACCAGCAGGAAGGCGGGCGCCTCCTTGGCGAAGATCACTTGCGCCTGCTCATAGAGCTTGGAACGCTCGGCCTGGTCGCTGGTCTTCTTGGCCTTCTGGATCAGATCCTCGAAGTCCTTGTCGCACCAGCTCGAGTAGTTCGACACGCCGATTGCCGAGCAGGCGAAGAGCGTGGCGAAGAAGTTGTCCGGATCGCCATTGTCGCCGGTCCAGCCGATCTGGAAGGCGCCGGGACGGTCCTTCTTCTTGCCTTCCGAGCGATACTTGGTCCACTCGTAGTTGACGATCTCGGCCTTGACGCCGACCTTGGCCCAGTCGGCCTGGATCAGTTCGGCGGCGCGCTGGAAGTTCGGGTTGTACGGGCGAACGCGGTCGGAAGCCCAGAGCTGGATGTCCTTCAGCCCGGCAGCAGCCAGAACCTTCTTGGCCGCATCCGGATCGTAGGAGTCCGTTTTCACGTCCTTGTTCCACGACCACATGGTCGGCGGGATCAGGTTTTGCGCCGGCGTTGCGCCCGCATCCTGGAACAGCGACTTGATCAGCGCTTCCCGGTCGATCGCCTGGTTGAGCGCATGGCGCACCTCAGGCTTGTCGAGCGGCGGGATGGTGGTGTTGTAGCTCATATAGCCGATGTTCAGGCCGGCCTGATCCATCAGGGTCACGTCCTTGTTGGCCTTGATGGTGGCGATGTCGGCCGGGTTCGGATAGGGCGCGATGTCGCATTCGCCGGCCAGCACCTTCTGGATGCGGGCGGTGGCGTCAGGCGTGATGGCGAAGACGAGATCGTCGATCTTTTCCTTGCCCTTGAAGTAATCGGGATTGGCCGCGTAGCGGATGACCGAATCCAGCTGGTAGTCGACGAACTGGAACGGGCCGGTGCCGATCGGCTTGGTCGAGAAGTCGGCCATCTTGCCGCCCTTCTGGAGCTGGTCGGCATATTCCTTCGACACGATCGAGGCAAAGTCCATGCCGAGGTTGGCCAGCATCGGCGAGTTCGGCTCGGTCAGCGTCAGCTTGACGGTCAGGTCGTCGACCTTCTCCCACTTGGCGACATATTTCGGCATGTCCATGCCGGTGTAATAGTCCCAGGTCAGGTTCGGCAGATATTTGTCGCCGTTCCACGGATTCTGTTTGTTGAACTGACGGTCGAACGAGAAGACGACGTCGTCGGCATTGAGGTCGCGCGTCGGCTTGAAATAATCGGTGGTCTGGAACTTCACGCCCGGATGCAGATGGAAAGTATAGACCAGGCCATCGTCGGAGATTTCCCACTTGTCGGCGAGGCCAGGCTCGACCTCGGTGCCGCCATGCTTGAACTCGACCAGACGCGAGTAGACCGTACGCGAAGACGCATCGAAGTCGTTGCCGCCGGTGGTCGTACCGGGATCGAAATTCGCCGGCGACGCTTCCGAGCAATAGACAAGCGTCTTTGCGCTGGCCATGCCGCTGAGGACGCTTGCAGCCAGCAACGCGGCTGCAAAAGTCAGTTTCTTTTTCATTGAGCACTCCCTGATGTTCTTCCAAGCCCCTCTATCAGGCTCGCGAAGCGCGCATATAAGCACCGTTTTTTTCGCTTTGGAACACCTCGTTTGCGTACCCCATGGGAAGCAGGAAAAGAATCCGCATTTTCCTCAAACAGCAGAAAAAAAGAGCAGATTTTTCCACTCACGACATTGTTAACGACTGCATTTTTTTATTGATCAGCCGCATCTTGAAAAGCGTGCGCCAGACGGCACTAGCCGGAGTCTGCCTCTGCCTGCGCACGACGCCTGAGGCGGCCGAACAGCGAGATTTCGACGGCAAATCTTTCCCCGCACTGCCGCAGGGGCAAGGCTTGCACCGCCGCCGATAGAGGCAATACATAGATGCAGGGCTGGATTTCCTCGGGGAATCCGCGACCGGCGTGGAGGACGCTTCTTGGAAGCGAGCGCCCAAATCGAAGGCGACAGGGAGAGACAGGTGGCAAAAGCAGCAAAGACGACAGCCCCGGCGAAAGCAAAGGCCAAGCCTGCCGCCGGGAGCGATGCGCCGAAGCCTGCCAAGGCCGCCGCCGCGCCTAAGGCGAAAACCGCTCCAAAGCCCGCCGCCAAGTCGGCCCCGGTAAAACCGGCAGCGGCAAAAGCACCTGCCAAGTCAACCACTGCCAAGGCCACGCCCGCGACAGCAACTGCCAAACCGGCCGCCAAGCACCTGCCTAAGGCAATCACCGAGCTCACCGCCGGGCTGCCGGAAAAGCCGTGGCTGAAAAGCTATCCGAAGAACATGCCGGCCGAGATTGGCGCCCTGCCCTACAATTCGATCGGCGACTTCCTTGTCGGCGCCTGCAAGCAGTTCGCCGGCCGGCCTGCCTTCGTGTGCATGGGCAAGTCGATCACCTATGCCGAGCTCGAGCGGCTGTCGGCGGCCTTCGGCGCTTACCTGCAGTCGAAGGGGCTGGAGAAGGGCGCGCGCGTGGCGCTGATGATGCCCAACGTGCTGCAATATCCGGTGGCGATGATGGCGGTGCTGCGCGCCGGCTACACCGTGGTCAACATCAACCCGCTCTACACGCCGCGCGAGCTCGAACACCAGCTCAAGGATTGCGGCGCGCAGGCGATCGTCATCCTGGAAAACTTCGCCGGCACGCTGCAGGCGGTGATCGCCAGGACGCAGGTCAAGCATGTCGTGGTCGCGGCCATGGGCGACATGCTGGGTGGGCTGAAAGGCACGATCGTCAACCTTGTCGTGCGCCGGGTGAAGAAGATGGTGCCGGCCTGGTCGCTGCCCGGCCATGTCAAGTTCAACGCGGCACTGAAGGCGGGTGCTGCGATCGCCTTCAAGCCGGCGGCGGTCTCTGGCGACGACATCGCCTTCCTGCAATATACCGGCGGCACGACCGGCATCTCCAAGGGTGCTACGCTGCTGCATCGCAATGTGCTGTCGAACGTCGCGCAGAATTCGCTTTGGGTGGAAGACGCCTACACGATCAAGCCGAAGCCGGCGCATCTCAATTTCATCTGCGCGCTGCCGCTCTATCATATCTTCGCGCTGACGGTGAACGCGCTGATGGGCATGCAGCAGGGCGCGCAGAATGTGCTCATCCCGAACCCGCGCGACATTCCGGGCTTCGTCAAGGAGCTTTCGAAATATCCGAGCCACATCTTCCCCGGCCTCAACACGCTGTTCAACGCGCTGCTCAACAATGAGGAGTTCCGCAAGCTCGACTTCAAGCCGCTGATCCTGACGCTGGGCGGCGGCATGGCGGTGCAGAAGGGCGTGGCCGAACGCTGGAAGGCGCTGACCGGTTGCCCGATCTCAGAAGGCTACGGCCTGTCGGAAACCTCGCCGGTGGCGACCGCCAACAAGTTCAGCTCGTCCGATTTCACCGGCACGATCGGCCTGCCGCTGCCCTCGACCGAGATCGCCATCCGCGACGACGACGGCAACAACGTGCCGCTCGGCGAAGTCGGCGAGATCTGCATCCGCGGCCCGCAGGTGATGGCCGGCTATTGGAATAGGCCGGACGAAACCGCCAAGGTGATGACCGAGGACGGATACTTCAAATCCGGCGACATGGGCTTCATGGACGAGCGCGGCTACACCAAGATCGTCGACCGCAAGAAGGACATGATCCTGGTCTCGGGCTTCAACGTCTATCCGAACGAACTGGAAGAAGTGGTGGCGCATCATCCAGGCGTGCTCGAAGTGGCGGCGATCGGCGTGCCGGACGAGCATTCCGGCGAAGTGCCGAAATTGTTCGTGGTGAAGAAGGACCCGGCGCTTACCGTCGAGACATTGATGGCCTACTGCCGGGAGAACCTGACCGGCTACAAGCGGCCGAGATTCATCGAGTTCCGCACCGAACTGCCGAAGACGCCGGTCGGCAAGATTTTGCGCCGGGCGCTGCGGGACCAGGCTTGAGCGAACCTTCCGAGAGCGCGGTGCTGAAGCGGGCCAGAGGGCTCAACCCGGCGGCGGCATTCATCCAGGCAAACATGCGGCTTGCGCCCGTGCCCTCCTTGCCGGAAATCCAGCTTTACCTAGCCCATCCCGGGAGCGGCCTGAGGCGATTGCTCGAACAGGAAGACGGCGGCTCGGATGACAGCGAGCCCGAGCCGCAGCCACCCTACTGGGCCTATGCCTGGGCCGGCGGCGCGGTGCTGGCGCGCTACATTCTCGACAATCCTTCGATCGTTGCCGGAAAGCGGGTGCTCGATCTCGGCGCGGGGTCGGGTCTGGTCGGCATCGCGGCGGCGAAGGCCGGAGCGCGGGACGTGATGGCGGCCGAGATCGACCGCAACGGCGTTGCCGCAATCGACCTCAATGCGTTGGCCAATGGCGTTGCCATTGACGTAGTCGGCGAAGACGTCACAGCCGGTCCGCCGCCCGCCGTCGATTTGGTGCTCGCCGGCGACGTCTTCTACGGGCAGGAGGTAGGGCAGCGCATGATACCCTTCCTCGACCGCTGCCTCGCCGCCGGCATCGAGGTGCTGATCGGCGATCCCGGCCGCGCGTGGCTGCCCAGGTCGCGGCTTCACCTGCTTGGCGAATATCAGGTGCCCGACGTTGGCGGGAACGGTGGCGGCGAACAGAAGCCGAGCGCGGTCTTCGCATTCATCACAGATCGCGTAGGCTAACCCGCCGGTACGCCGACCCTTGCCGCCAGGAAATCCGGCAGGTCGGCCACCGAATCCAGGACGACATCGGCCATCGGCGCCAGCGAATCGCGCGTGCCTGTGCCGGACAACACGCCGACCGCAAGGCCACAGCCGCCAGCGCGCGCCATTTCGAGGTCGTGGCGATTGTCGCCGACCATGGCGATCTCGCCCGGCTTCAACCCGGTCAGATCGCAGAAAGCCACCACAGTGTCGGGCGCCGGCTTGGAATTGGCCACGGCGTCGTAGCCGAAGGCGGCATCGAAGAGCTGCGCGATGCCGAGCGTGGCAAGCGTCCTTTCGGCGCCGCTGGTCGAATCGTTGGTGGCAACGCCCATTCGAATGGAGCGCTTGTGCAAGGTCCGCAGCGCTGCGATGACGCCCGGAAGTGCTACCGCCATCGCCGAGCCCTGCACCGAGGTGATCTCGTTGAAGCGTGACACGGCATGCATCTGGTCCTCGTCGGACAGGCGCGGGAACCAGAGCTCGACGACGTCCATGTTCGAGCCGGACGCAAAGATCGAATCCGGCTTGAAGCGTTTGGTGACGAAATCGAAGCCGGCGGCGGCGAGCAGGCGATCGGCCTTCCAGCGGTCGCCTTCGGCAGCGTCCATCGCCATGAAGTCGGCGACGCCGAGCCAGGTTGTATTGAAGTCGACAAGCGTGCCGTCCTTGTCGAACAGAATTCCCTTGATATCCGCCAACCCGTTTACTCCTTACCGCGCAGTTGGTGGATGTGTCCCACCAGTCCGGCAGTCGAGGCGTCGCGTTTTGCGGCAGTCTCCTTGCCCTCAACGACAGGCAGCAGGCCTGTCGCCAATTCCTTGCCGAGTTCGACGCCCCACTGGTCGAAGGAATTGATGTTGAACAGCGTGCCTTCGACGAAGACGCGATGCTCGTAAAGCGCGATCAACCGGCCGAGCGTGCGCGGATCGAGCTTTCTGTAAAGGATGGTCAGCGAAGGACGGTTGCCCGAAAAGACGCGATGCGGCGCTATCTTGTCGACCTCGGCCGGCTTCATGCCCTTGGCCAGCATCTGCGCGCGCGCCTCCTCCAGCGTGCGGCCCTTCATGAAGGCTTCCGACTGCGCCAGGCAATTGGCGAGAAGCAGGTCATGCTGGTGCTTCAGTTCGGGCTCGTGACCGACAGCGGCGGCGAGAAACTCGACCGGAATGAAATCGGTGCCCTGGTGCAACAACTGGAAGAAGGCGTGCTGGCCGTTGGTGCCGGGCTCGCCCCAGACCAGCGGTCCGGTCGGCGTGGTGACGGCGCTGCCGTCCAGCGTCACGCTCTTGCCGTTCGATTCCATGTCGAGCTGCTGCAGATAGGCCGGCAGGCGTGACAGGCGCTGGTCGTAAGGGATGACGGCGCGGGCGGGATATTTGCAGACGACGCGATGCCACCAGCCGATCAGCCCGAGCAGCACCGGCAGGTTCCTTTGCATCGGCGCCGAGCGGAAATGCTCGTCCATCTCATGGGCGCCATCGAGGAAGGCGCGGAAGTTGCGCGGGCCGACGGAAATCATCACCGGCAGGCCGATTGCGCTCCAGACCGAATAGCGGCCGCCGACCCAGTCCCAGAAGCCGAAGACGCGGTCCTGCTCGATGCCGAACTTCGCCACCAGGTCGAGCGCCGTCGAGACGGCGGCGAAATGCTTGCCGACCGCCTCCTTGCCAAGCGCCTTCTGCACCCAGTCGCGCGCGGTCTGCGCGTTGGTCATCGTCTCGACCGTGGTGAAGGTTTTCGAGGCGATGATGAAGAGCGTCGTTTCGGGAGAAAGATCCTTCAGCGTGTCGTGGATATGGGCGCCGTCGATATTGGAGACATAATGCGCGCGCGGCCCGTCATGGTAAGGGGCAAGCGCCAACGTCACCATCGCCGGGCCGAGATCCGAGCCGCCGATACCGATGTTGACGATGTCGGTGATCTTCTTGCCGGTGGCGCCGACCGCTTTGCCCGAGCGGATGGCGTCGGCGAAGGCGCCCATGGCATCGAGCACCGCAATCACGTCGGCCTTGGTGTCCTGGCCATCGACCACGACACTCTTGCCGCTCAGGTTGCGCAGCGCGGTGTGCAGCACGGCGCGGTTCTCGGTGATGTTGATCTTCTTGCCTTCGAACATGGCGGCGCGGCGGCCGGCCAGATCGGCGGCGGCCGCGAGCTTCTCCAGCATCGCCATGGTGTCGGCGTCGACGGCGCATTTCGACCAGTCGAGCAACAGGTCGCCATCGGTGGCGGAAAATTTCTCAAAGCGCTTGGAATCGGCGGCGAAGGCCTCGCGCATCGTGCCCTTGGCGGCAGCGCGTTGCTCACGCAGGATGGCAAGTTGCTTGTCGAAAGATGACTGGTCCACTAGCGAGCTCCTGGCGGGTTTTTACACTTATCTTAGCAGCCCGGATGTTTCCGGCGCATGTCGCGTAACAATCTATCGAGCCTATTGCCGCTTCATTCAAGCGCGGCAATGAAGCAATGTGTCACGCTTCGTTGACGCATGGCGTCGCAGATGATCACGGTGCGCGACCCGCTGCGACGATGCTGCGCATCACAGAGCGACGATGCTGCGCATCGCGCTTTGATAACCTCCAAATCGGGCTTTTATGGTGCATTGCAGCATGATTTTTGCTGCCCGATAGATCACTGGCATAAATCCCAGCGATCAGAAAAATTGATTGGCGCAACCCCTTATGCCACCCATACACTCCACTGGTCCAGCCAAGCAAAAAAGGCTGACCATCCGAGGATGATCCCCATGCCACAGCGCAATGACACGGCCATATGGTCCGGCCTGTTCCGTATTTCGGCCGAATCCGGCCAAACCCTCCAGGCGCAGATCCGCCAGGCGATCGTCGCGGCGATTCTCGATCGACAAATCGCCGCCTCGATGCCGTTGCCGTCCTGCAGAATTCTGGCTGAAAAACTTGGCGTTGCCCGCGGCACCGTGGTGCTGGCGTTCCAGCAGCTTGTCGACCAGGGATTCCTGGTGGCGCGCGAGCGGCGTGGCCATTTCGTCAATCCCGACGTCTTGGCAACCCCCGCCAAGCCGCATCAGAAGGCGCCGGACCAGCAGAACGAGATCGACTGGAAGGCACGCCGGCAGATCGCGGCCAGCGACATGCCGCCGCCGGCCAAGCACGACAACTGGATCAAGTCTTCGTACCCGTTCGTCTACGGCCAGTTCGACCCGGCGCTGTTCCCGACCGCCGAATGGCGCGAATGCAACCGCATGGCGCTGGCAGTGCTGGAGATCCGCAACTGGGCGTCGGACATGGTCGACCGCGACGATCCGCTGCTGATCGAACAGATCCAGGCCAGGCTTTTGCCGCGCCGCGGCATCTTCGCCAATCCCGATGAGATCATCGTGACGCTGGGCGCGCAGAACGCGCTTTATATGCTCGCCACGCTGCTGATGACCAAGGGCTCGAAGGTGGCGATGGAGGATCCGGGCTACCCGGATGCCCGCTCGATCTTCCGGTTGGCCGGCGCCGATATCCAGCCGGTTCCGGTGGACCAATCGGGCATCGTGACCTCGGCAATCCCCAGCGATTCCGGCTTTGTCTTCGTTACGCCGAGCCACCATTGCCCGACAATGGTGCCGCTGTCGGCGGAGCGCAGGCAGGATCTCCTGGCACGCGCCAACCGCAACAACCAGATCATCATCGAAGACGGCTATGACAGCCAGCTCCTCGACGAGGCGCCGCAACAGGCGTTGAAGAGCCTCGATCGCTCAGGCCGCGTCGTCTATGTCGGCTCGATGTCGAAGACGCTCGCTCCTGGCTTGCGGCTCGGCTACATCGTGGCTTCGGCTGGACTGATCGCGGAACTGCGCGCGCTGCGCCGCTTCATGCTGCGGCATCCGCCGGCAAACAACCAGCGCGCGGTCGCGCTGTTCTTGTCGCTCGGCCACCACGAGGCGCTGGTGCGCAGGCTTTCCGCCGCGTTCGACGAACGGCGCAAGCGTCTGGTCCATGCGATTTCCGCGTTCCTGCCAGAATGGCGCTCGACCGACTCGGCGGGCGGCACTTCGCTCTGGCTGGAAGGACCGCGCGGCACCGACGCGCGTGGCCTTGCCGAAGCCGCTGCCTCGCGCAGCGTCATCATCGAGCCCGGCGACCGTTTCTTCGATCGCAGCGAAAAACCTTCGCGTTTCATGCGCTTGGGCATCTCCTCGATCTCGCTGCAGCATATCGAGCCCGGCATCCGTGAACTGGCGACAGCGGCAGGACGCAGGCCGGCCGCGGCCTGATCGCCGATCGAACTGCCTAAGGAGCCGGCACGCGCCGGCTCCTTTTGTTTTGGCGCGGCGCTCGCTTTAGCACTCTGGCATATTTGACGGGAATTCCTGGCCCATAGGCTGTGCCAATGCCGGCGGCATAGTCGAGCCATAAAGGGGATGCGGCAGGCCGATGGTGGACCAATCATCACGCGCCCTGCCCACGACAAAACCAAAGGTGGAGTGTCTTCCATGTCAGTGGCTCTTGAGAAGCAGGACGCGGCAGCGGACCAGCGTTCGCGGCGATCCGGCGGGCGCGAAGCGCGGCGCGCGATGCGGGCAGCGCCTTTAGCCGACGATGTCCGTCCAATCCGGGCAGGCCTCGAGGGCGGCAGTTATGGTCCATTGAGCCAGAACGACCGCGAGCGCATCCACGAAGCGGTGCTGACACTGCTTGAGACGGTCGGCTTCGCCAATGCGATCCCGTCCTGCATCGAGGCCATGACCAGGGTCGGCGCCATCTATGGCGATGACGGCCGCATCCGCCTGCCGCGCGCGCTGGTGCTGGACACGATCAAGAGGGCTGCGCGCAATTTCACGCTGCACGGCCAGGACCCCAAGCACGACATGCTGATCCAGGGCAAACGCGTGCATTACGGTACGGCCGGTGCTGCGGTGCATCTGGTCGATGTCGAGAAGCGCGAGTATCGCGAATCGTTGCTGCAGGATCTCTATGACGCCGCCCGTCTCGTCGAGGGGCTGGACAACATCCATTTCTTCCAGCGCACCATGGTGCCGCGCGACATTCCCGATCCGCTCGATATGGATTTCAACACGCTCTATGCCTGCGTGATGGGGACGTCCAAGCATGTCGGCACCTCGTTCACCGTGCGCGAGAACGTCAAGCCGGCGCTGGAGATGCTTTACGCAATCGCCGGCGGCGAGGAGAATTTCCGCGCCCGTCCCTTCGTCTCCAATTCGAACTGCTTCGTCGTGCCGCCGATGAAGTTTGCCGAGGACGCCTGCGGCGTGCTCGAAGCCTGCGTCGAGGGCGGCATCCCGATCCTCTTGTTGTCAGCCGGCCAGGCCGGTGCGACGGCCCCCGCGGCGATCGCCGGCGCTGTCGTTCAGGCGGTGGCGGAAGTGCTGATGGGCCTGGTCTATGTCAACGCCATCAAACCTGGGCATCCGGCGATCTTCGGCACCTGGCCGTTCGTCTCCGATCTCAGGACCGGCGCCATGTCCGGCGGCTCGGCCGAGCAGGCCGTGCTGACCGCCGCCTGCGCCCAGATGGCGCAGTATTACGACCTGCCGGGCGGCTCGGCCGCCGGCATGACGGATTCGAAACTGCCCGACATCCAGTCCGGCTACGAAAAGGGCATCACCGACGTGATGGCCGGTCTTGCCGGCCTCAACCTCGTCTATGAATCGGCCGGCATGCATGCCTCGCTGCTCGGCTTCTGCCTGGAAAGCCTGATCATCGACAACGACATGCTTGGACACTGCTTGCGCTGCGTGCGCGGCATCGAGGTGACCGACGAGGCGCTGTCGATCGACACGATCGCCGAAGTCTGCATCAAAGGTCCGGGTCACTACCTCGGCAACGAGCAGACGCTGAGGCTGATGCAGACCGAGTATTTCTATCCGGCCGTCGGCGACCGTTTCTCGCCCAAGGAATGGAATGAGAAGGGTCGGCCCGACATCCTGTCGCGGGCGATCGCCGAGAAGAAGCGCGTGCTGGCCGAGCGCTTCCCGCGCCACGTGCCGCGCACGCTCGACGACAAACTGCGCGCCCGCTTCGGCGAGATGATCAAGCTGCCGCGCAGCGGCATGGGCGGGTAGGACGCATTCTGCTCAGCGGATCATTCCGCGCTCAGCCCGTAGCGCTCGACCACCTCGGCGTTGATCAGCTTGGCGTGGAGCGTCATCAGGACGATCTGCGCGTCGAGGCTGTCGCCGGCTTCAAGCGCTGCCTCGATGCGGCGCTCCACATCCTGCGTCCGCTCACTGCCATTGGCCTGCTCAAACACTTGCGGACCGGCAACGCAATAGCCGCAAAGCTGCGCCGCCGATGAGTAGGCATCCGCCGGCGGCTCATCCGGCCAGCGGTCGTTCATCAGATTGACGAGGGTGAGCTTGACGCCTTCGGACACCAGCGCCGGATGCAGATCCGCCTGGCGCAGCGCGTCATCGAGCTGACGCAAATCGCCGGAGCGGCCGAACATGCCAAGGAAGCCAAGGGAAGAGCGCCGCTTCGCCATGATCATCTCTCCTTTGCACAAGACCCGCAAGAACCACGCTTATCTGTAGGTTCCATGCAGCCGAAACAAGGGCATACGAAAGCGGGGGCATGTGAAAGGCGGGGCATGCGAAAGGGCGGCCCGCTCTTCGCAAGCCGCCCTTTGATTTAGCCGGGTTCAGTGATTGTCGCGCGGCACACCGCTCTTATGCGCCACGTCGAGATATTTCACCGCGGGCTTGAGCACCATGCCTTCCGAGAACTGGTCGACCATCGAGCGCTGGATCTCCTGCCACGGCGTCTGGTGCTTGGGATAATGGTAGCCGCCATTGGCTTCGAGATCGGCCCGCCTCTTGGCGATCTCCTCGTCGCTGACCAGGATGTTGGCCGTGCCCTTCTTCAGATCGATGCGGACATGGTCACCGGTCTTGAGCAACGCCAGCCCGCCGCCGATCGCCGCTTCCGGCGAGGCGTTGAGGATCGAGGGCGAACCCGACGTGCCGGACTGGCGACCGTCGCCGATACAGGCCAGCGCATGGATGCCCTTCTTGATGAGGTAGGCCGGCGGTTGCATGTTGACGACCTCAGCACCGCCCGGATAGCCGATCGGACCGGCGCCGCGCATGAACAGGATGGTGTGCTCGTCGATGCCTTGCGCCGGGTCGTCGATGCGGGCGTGGTAATCCTCCGGTCCGTCGAAGACGATGGCCTTGCCTTCGAAAGCCTCGGGATCGTTTGGATTGGACAGATAGCGCTCGCGGAATTCCGGCGAGATGCCGCTCATCTTCATGATCGCCGAATCGAACAGATTGCCCTTGAAGTTGATGAAGCCGGCATTGGCCTTCAGCGGATCGGCAACGGTGCGGATAACATCGGTGTTCTCGTTGGCGACCCCTTGCAATTGTCGCCGATCGACTTGCCATTGACGGTCACGGCTTCGGGATAAGGCAGCAGCCCGGCCTTCATGAGTTCGGCGACCACCGCCGGCACGCCGCCGGCATGATGGTAATCCTCGCCAAGATATTCACCCGACGGCTGCAAATTCACGATGAGCGGCACGTTGAGGCCGACCGACTGCCAGTCGTCATTGTTGAGCGGCACGCCAAGGTGGCGGGCAATCGCGTTGAGGTGGATCGGCGCATTTGTCGAACCGCCGATGGCCGAATTGACGACGATGGCGTTCTCGAAGGCCTGGCGCGTCATGATGTCGGACGGCTTCAGATCCTCATGCACCATGTCGACGATGCGCTTGCCCGTCTCGTAGGCGATCTGGCCGCGTTCGCGGTAGGGTGCCGGAATGGCGGCCGAGCCCGGCAGTTGCATGCCGAGCGCCTCGGCCAGCGAATTCATCGTGGTGGCGGTGCCCATGGTGTTGCAATAGCCGGTCGACGGCGCCGAGGAGGCGACGATGTCCATGAACTCGTCATAGTCGATCTCGCCGGCCGACAGGCGCTGGCGCGATTCCACACGATCGTGCCCGAGCCGGTGCGCTTGCCCTTGTGCCAGCCATTGAGCATCGGGCCGACCGAAAGCGCGATCGCCGGAATGTTGACGGTGGCGGCCGCCATCAGCAGCGCCGGCGTGGTCTTGTCGCAGCCGATGGTGAGCACGACGCCGTCGAGCGGATAGCCGTAAAGCACTTCGACGAGGCTGAGATAGGCAAGGTTTCGGTCGAGTGCGGCGGTCGGGCGCTTGCCGGTTTCCTGGATCGGGTGGCACGGAAACTCGAAGGGAATGCCGCCCATCGAGACGATGCCTTCGCGCACGCGCTTGGCGAGCTCGATGTGATGCCGATTGCAGGGTGAAAGGTCGGAGCCGGTCTGGGCGATGCCGATCAGCGGCTTGCCCGACATCAGCTCGGCGCGGGTCAGGCCATAGTTCAGGTAGCGTTCGAGATAGAGCGCGGTCATGCCCGGATTGTCGGGATTGTCGAACCACTCCTGCGAGCGAAGTTTCTTCTTCCTGGTGGGGGCGCCTGCCATCGTGGTCTCCGTATTTGTATGACAAATCCCTATGACAACGCGCGAATGCAGGCAAGAGGAAGGTGCTGCCCAAATCAGGACTTTGGTGCTGATGGACATGCGTGTGACCCCGCGTTACCCCTTTTCTGGAATAACGCCCGGAGGTCTCGATGGCATTGGTGATGGAAGGTGAGGAACACATTGCCGCACCTATCGAGAAAGTGTGGCAAGCCCTCAACGATCCGGAAATCCTGAAACAGGCCATCCCGGGCTGCCAGAGCCTGGAGATGAAATCATCGACCGAGATGGCGGCAATAGTCGTGCTGAAGATCGGACCGATCAAGGCGACCTTCAACGGCGCGGTGACGCTGAAGAACCTCAAACCGCCGCACTCCTACACGATCCAGGGCGAAGGCAAGGGCGGCATAGCGGGCTTCGCCAAGGGTGGCGCCGAGGTGACGCTGGCCGCCGACGGCGCGGACGCAACGGTGCTTAAATATGCCGCCAAGGCGGAAGTCGGCGGCAAGATCGCGCAGCTCGGCAGCCGGTTGATCGAATCGACGTCGAAGAAGCTCGCCGGGCAGTTTTTCTCGACGTTCGGCGAAAAGGTGGGCGGCTGAGCGTTCCCTCACCTCTAGCAGGCTGTTGAAGAAGTCTGGCGTACTGCCTTGAGGATGGCTTCGTCGCCGTTGTGGTAGGCGAATGTGATCTCGATCGAGCCGTCATCGAGCAATTCGGCGTGGCCATCGCCTGTGACTTCGTCCATCTCGTCGCATCCGCCCCATGTGAAGTGAACTGTCGAGGGGCCGTAGCTCAGATCGAGGCCAGCTTGCAGGGCGCCAAAGGCGATCTCGCCGTTATTGTCGGTTCCGATGGTGACGGTTGCGGGTCCACCGAGGTTCAGATAGTCGCGATCCCACAGATCGGCTTCGATGATCCGCCAGCGGCCGATCAGTTGGCAGCCCGCGGGCGCGGTCATGTCGGCACCGCCAGCAGCTTCGGCAATCGCACCAGATTGTAGGCGGCAGCCGCGAAGATGAAGGCCCATCCGACGCGGTCGCGGCCGCGCAACTTTGTCTTCTCCTGCCCGGCGACGGTTTTGATCCAGCCGAACGCCTCTTCGATGCGCTTTCTGATGCGCTGACTGACAACATAGCCACCGTGGCGCGTGGTGCGGCGATCGATCGCGGAACGGCGGCCGTTCGTGTTCTGCGCCACGTGCGGCGTCACCTTCATTGAGCGCAACTCGTTGATGAAGTCCTCCGCGTCATAGGCCTTGTCGGCGCCGAGCGTGATCGACTGCGGCCGGTCGGCGCAGAGTTCGATCATATGCAGTGCGGCCACTCGCTCGGCATGCCCGTCGGCCAGCGTCAGGCAAGCGTCGACCAGCAGGCCATGGCGGTTCTCCATCAGCCCATGCCCCATGAAGCAAAGCTTCGCCTCCTTGCCCCGCCTTTGCGGTAGAGCCTGGCGTCGGGGTCGGTGGTCGAGGCGTGCGTCTCGTTCGATCGCCGCTCGCCGTGGAAGTCCGCTTCCGCATTGCGTCCGCTGCCGCCTGCCGGCGGTTCGCCATGACCGCCGCTTGGGTCGCCCTTCGGCTGGATGCTCTTCATCGCAGCCCAGGCCTCGATCAGCGTTCCGTCGACCGAGAAGTGATCCGTCGACAGAAGCTTCTTCACCTTGGGCTGCGCCAGCACCGCCGCCAGGAACTTCGCAGCGATGTCGCCCTCCAGCAACCGGTCACGGTTCTTGGAGAACACCGAATGATCCCAGGCCGCATCGTCGACGCCAATACCGACGAACCAGCGGAACAGAAGGTCGTATTCCAGCCGCTCCATCAACAGCCGCTCCGAGCGGATCGAATAGAACGCCTGCAAAAGCATCGCCCGCAGCAGCTTCTCCGGCGGGATCGATGGCCGTCCGATCGGCGAATACAGCGCCGCGAAGTCCCACTCCAGCGCCGACAGCGCCTCGTTCACGATCGTCCGGATCGCCCGCAATGGATGATTGCGCCGCACTCGCGCTTCAAGGTCCACGTAGCTGAACAGTTCGCCTGTCTGTTCGTCTCCGCCTCGCATGCATCCGTCTCCGAATCCCTTCTGAGACAATGAATCATCGTTGCAAACCGATGGCGAGCGCCTTTTTCAACAGCCTGCTAGGGGAGGGATATCCGCGCTATTCGAACACGATGCTCGGCACAGCCGCTTCGGCGGCGCCGCGTTCTTCGTTGACCCGATCCCAGACTTTTGTAGCAATATCGCGATAGATCTTCGCCTCGGCGCCATCCGGCTTCGACACGACCACCGGCGCGCCGGCGTCGGAGCTTTCGCGGATGCCCATTTCCAGCGGCACTTCGCCGAGGAAAGTCACGCCGAGACGCTCAGCCTCACGGCGCGCGCCGCCATGGCCGAAAATGTCGTAGCGCTTGCCGGTGTCGGGCGCCAGGAAGTAGCTCATATTCTCGACGATACCGAGCAGCGGCACGTCGACCTTCTTGAACATGTTGAGACCCTTGCGGGCATCGATCAGCGCCAGGTCCTGCGGCGTCGAGACAATGACGGCGCCGGCCAACGGCACCTGCTGCGCCATGGTGAGCTGGGCGTCGCCGGTGCCGGGCGGCATGTCGACGACCAGCACATCGAGCGAACCCCACTCGACCTCACGCAGCATCTGCGTCAACGCCGACATCACCATCGGGCCGCGCCAGATCATCGGCGTTTCCTCATCGACGAGGAAGCCCATCGACATCACCTTGAGGCCGTAATTTTCCATCGGCTTGAGGATCTTGCCGTCGACCGTCTGCGGCCGGCCATGGATATCGAGCAGCCTCGGCATCGACGGCCCGTAGATGTCGGCGTCGAGCACGCCGACCTTCAAGCCGTTCGCGGCAAGGCCGAGCGCGAGGTTGACGGCGGTGGTCGACTTGCCGACGCCGCCCTTGCCGGAAGCCACCGCAATGATGGCACCGATACCGGGCACGCCGCGCTTGCCATGGCTTTGCGAGGCCGGAGCCTGCGGCGCGGCACGCTGCGGCGCCGGCCGCGGAGCGGCTGCAGGTCTCGGCGCTGCCGGGCGCGGTGGTACGGGCGCTTCCATGCCGCCGCCCTTTTTCTCGGCCGTCAGCGCGACCATGGCGCTGACCACGCCGGGAATGGCCTTGACCACGCGCTCGGCGGCGGCCCGCAACGGTTCCATCTCCTGCGCGCGGGCAGCGGGCACGGTGATGGAGAAAAACACTTTGGAATCGGCGATGAAGATATCGGAGACCATGCCGAGGTCGACGATGTTGCCGGTGAAGTCCGGCCCGTTGACCGTCTTCAGCCGCTCGATGACATTTTCCTTGCTGACGGACATGGTTGGGTTCTTTCCTCGAGGCTTTGGCGCTTGAGATAGTGCAGTTTCCGGACGGAACCAAGCCGTCTCATTGTCTGGCTGACAGCGCCTCGCACCTATGGCAGCTTCGCAGCCATGATCGACAAGCTCGAATTCTTCATTGCTCTGGCCAAGGAAGAGCATTTCGGCCGGGCGGCGGAAGCCTGCGGCGTCACCCAGCCGACTTTGTCGGCTGGTATCAAGCAGCTGGAGGGCCAGCTTGGCGTCATGCTGGTCAATCGCGGCTCGCGCTTCCAGGGGCTGACGCCGGAAGGCATGCAGGTGCTGGGCTGGGCGCGCCGCATCGTCGGCGATACACGCACGATGCGCGAGGAGATGCGCGCGGCGCGCCATGGCCTGTCCGGCCGCATCCGCATCGCCGCCATCCCCACCGCCCTGGCCATGGTGGCGCGGCTGACGACGCCGTTCCGTGAGAAGCACCCAGGCGTGACCTTCTCGATCCTGTCACGCACCTCGATCGAAGTGCTGACCCTGCTCGGCAATCTCGATGTCGATGCCGGCATCACCTATCTCGACAACGAGCCGCTTGGGCGCGTGACCAGCGTGCCGCTCTATGACGAGCGCTACCAGTTGATCACGGCGGTCGGGACCCCTTTTCCGACCGCGACAAAGTGACATGGGCCGAGATCAGCCAGCTGCCGCTCTGCCTGCTGACGCCGGACATGCAGAACCGGCGCATCATCGACCAGCATCTGTCCGAGGCCGGCGTGCAGGTGCGGCCGACGCTGGAATCGAACTCCATGATCGTCTTGTTCTCGCATATACATACCGGCAAATGGTCGTCGATCATGCCGCTCAACCTTGCGGAAACATTCGGCTTTTCCGAGCCGATCCGCGCCATTCCGATCGTTGAGCCGGATGCCAGCCACACCGTCGGGCTGGTCGCCGCGCCGCGCGAGCCGCACACGCCCTTGGTGCAGGCGCTGCTGGACGAGGCGATGGCGCTGGCGGACAATTTCCGCATGCACAAGTGACTTAGACAGTGCGGGCCGGACAAAGTTCGATAGAAAATTTCTATCAAGCGATGGAACAGCTTTATTGATTTCGGGGTTTTCTCTGATTTCGTAAGGACTTAGCGATATAGCGTCCGTGCATGTCGTTGCCCTGAAATCACTATCGAATTTTGGGTGACATAGATTGGATGCCACGACCCAGGGAGGGCGCTGCGTGACGATGCAGCCCGCAAGTACCGAGATCACATCGCGCACAGCCGCGATCATCGACGAGCTGAAAGGCCTGGAAGGCCCGTTGCTGCCTATACTGCACGGCATCCAGGAAGAGTTCGGCCATGTGCCGCAGGACGCGCTGCCGGTCATCGCCGATGCGCTCAACATCTCGCGGGCCGAGGTGCATGGCGTCGTCACCTTCTATCACGATTATCGCAGCCACCCGGCCGGCCGGCATGTGCTGAAGGTCTGCCAGGCCGAAGCCTGCCAGTCGATGGGCTCGGACGCGGTCGCGGCCAAGTTCAAGCAGTTGCTCGGCATCGGTTTCCACGAAACCACACGCGACGGGTCGGTGACGCTGGAGCCGGTCTATTGCCTCGGGCTTTGCGCCTGCTCGCCATCGGCGATGCTTGACGGCGAAGTGATCGGCCGGCTCGATGACGAAAAGATCGAAGAGATCGTCGCGGAGGTACGTTCATGATCCCGCGCATCTACATTCCTGCGGATTCCGGCGCGTTGGCGCTTGGCGCGGAGAAGGTCGCCAAGGCGGTTCAAGCCGAGCTTGCCGAGCGTGGTATCGAGGCCAAGATCGTGCGCAACGGCTCACGCGGCGCCTATTTCCTCGAGCCGATGGTCGAGGTAGCCACGGACAAGGGTCGCGTCGCCTACGGACCGGTGAAGCCGTCGGACGTGAAAAGCCTGTTCGACAGCGGCTTCCTTACTGGTGGCCATCACAAGCGGTGGCTCGGGGCACCCGACAAGATCCCGTTCCTGGCCAAGCAGACCCGCCTGACTTTCGCGCGCTGTGGCATCAATGATCCGCTGTCGCTCGATGCGTACAAATCTCTGGGCGGCTTGCGCGGGCTGCAAAATGCAGTGGCCATGGCGCCGGCCGATATCGTCAAGCAAGTCACCGAATCCGGCTTACGCGGCCGCGGCGGCGCCGGCTTCCCGACCGGCATCAAATGGAAGACGGTGCTGGATACGACAGCCGAGCGCAAATATATCGTCTGCAACGCAGACGAGGGTGATAGCGCCACTTTCGCCGACCGCATGATCATGGAAGGCGATCCCTTCGTGCTGATCGAAGGCATGGCGATCGCCGGCATCGCGACGGGCGCGACCAAGGGTTTCGTCTATATCCGCTCGGAATATCCGCATGCGGTGGCGACGATGAACAAGGCCGTCGCCATCGCCCGCAAGGCCGGTGTGCTCGGCGTCAACGTGCTCGGCTCGCCCAATGCTTTCGACATGGAAATCCGCGTCGGCGCCGGCGCCTATGTCTGCGGCGAGGAAACCTCGCTGCTCAACAGCCTCGAGGGCAAGCGCGGCGTGGTGCGCGCCAAGCCGCCGCTGCCGGCAATCCAGGGTCTGTTCGGCAAGCCGACGGTGATCAACAATGTGATCAGCCTGGCCTCGGTGCCGATCATCATGGACAAGGGCGCCGCCTTCTACAAGGATTTCGGCATGGGCCGCTCCCGGGGCACGATCCCGATCCAGATCGCCGGCAACGTCAAGCAAGGCGGCCTGTTCGAGACGGCCTTCGGGCTGACGCTGGGCGAGATCGTCGACGACATCGGCGGCGGTACTTCCACGGGACGTCCGGTCAAGGCGGTGCAGGTCGGCGGTCCGCTCGGCGCGTATTTCCCGCGCGGCCTGTTCGACACGCCGTTCGACTACGAGGAGTTCGCCAAGCGCGATGGACTGATCGGCCATGCCGGCATCACCGTGTTCGACGACACCGCCGACATGCTGAAGCAGGCGCGTTTCGCCATGGAGTTCTGCGCCATCGAAAGCTGCGGCAAGTGCACGCCCTGCCGCCTCGGCTCGACGCGCGGCGTAGAGGTTCTCGACAAGGTCGCCGCCGGGATCGAGGCGGAGAACAACCTCGCGTTGGTCACCGACCTGTGCAACACGATGAAGTTCGGCTCGCTTTGCGCGCTGGGTGGCTTCACGCCCTACCCGGTGATGAGTTCGATCACGCATTTCCCCGAGGATTTCAAGCCGGCGCCGGCGCGCGTGGCGGCTGAATAGGAGCTGGCAGATGAACATCAAGGCCGACTTCCCGACACTCATCGAAGAGATCGACTACGGCACGCCGGAGTCGAGGGCCTCGAAACAGATAACGCTGACCGTCGACGGCAAAAGCATCAGCGTGCCGGAAGGCACGTCCATCATGCGCGCGGCGATGGAGGGCGGGGTCGAGATTCCGAAACTCTGCGCCACCGACATGCTGGACTCGTTCGGCTCGTGCCGCGTCTGCCTGGTCGAGATCGAAGGTCGCGGCGGCACGCCCGCCTCCTGCACGACGCCAGTTGGCGAAGGTATGGTGGTGCGCACGCAGTCCGACCGGCTCGACGCCATCCGCCGCGGCGTCATGGAGCTCTATGTCTCCGACCATCCGACCGGCTGGAACGAGAAGGCCGGCACCGGCGCCAGCGAATTCGACGCAGTGGCGAAGTCCGTCGGCCTGAGCGAGAACCGCTACGGCGTCGCAGGCCGCAACCACGTCAAGGAAGAAGGGGGTGTGGCGCCCGGCCACGGCTCTTTGGTCGTCGACTATATCGCCCGCGACGAATCCAACCCTTATTTCACCTACGATCCGGCGCAATGCATCGTCTGCTCGCGTTGCGTGCGCGCTTGTGAGGAAGTGCAGGGCACCTTCGCGCTGACCATCGAGGGCCGCGGCTTCGAATCGCGCATGGTTGCCGGCATGCATGAGGATTTCATCGCTTCCGAATGCGTGTCCTGCGGCGCCTGCGTCCAGGCCTGCCCGACCGACGCGCTGCGCGAGAAGACGGTGCTCGAAAAGGGCATGCCGGAGCGTTCGGCGGTTACCACCTGCGCCTATTGCGGTGTCGGCTGCTCGTTCAAGGCTGAAGTCAAGGATGACGAAGTCATTCGCATGATGCCTTACAAGGACGGCAAGGCGAACCACGGCCATTCCTGCGTCAAGGGCCGTTTCGCCTATGGCTATGCCACCCACAAGGACCGCATCTTGTCGCCGATGATCCGCGAGAAGATCTCGGATCCGTGGCGCGAAGTGAGCTGGGAAGAGGCGATCGCCCATACGGCGAAGGAATTCCGGCGCATCCAGTATCAGTATGGACGCACCGCCATCGGCGGCATCACCTCCTCGCGCTGCACGAATGAGGAAACCTATCTCGTCCAGAAGCTGGTGCGGCAGGGTTTCCGCAACAACAATGTCGACACTTGCGCGCGCGTCTGCCATTCGCCAACCGGCTACGGGCTCGGCCAGACCTACGGCACCTCGGCCGGCACGCAGGATTTCGACTCCGTCGAATTCACCGATGTCGCCGTCATCATCGGCGCCAATCCGGCCTCGGCGCATCCCGTGTTCGCCTCGCGGCTGAAGAGGCGGCTGCGCCAGGGAGCCAAGCTGATCGTGCTCGACCCGCGCCGCACGGAGATGGTCAAGTCGGCGCATGTCGAAGCCGACTATCACCTGCCGCTGAAGCCCGGCACCAACGTGGCGGTGCTGACGGCGCTGGCGCATGTCATCGTCACCGAGGGCCTGTTCAACGAAGCCTTCGTTCGCGAGCGCTGCGACTGGGCCGAATTCCAGGACTGGGCGTCCTTCGTCGCCCTTCCCGAAAACAGCCCGGAAGTCGTCGGCCAGCTGGCGGGCATCGATCCCGATCTCATCCGCGGCGCAGCCCGTCTCTATGCCAAGGGCGGCAATGGCGCGATCTATTACGGTCTCGGCGTCACCGAACACAGCCAGGGCTCGACCACGGTGATTGCGATCGCCAACCTCGCCATGGCGACCGGCAATATCGGCCGTCCAGGCGTGGGCGTGAACCCTCTGCGCGGCCAGAACAATGTGCAGGGCTCGTGCGACATGGGCTCGTTTCCGCATGAGCTGCCGGGGTATCGCCATATCTCGGGCGAAGCGGTGCGCGACATCTACGAGAGCCTGTGGGGCGTGAAGCTGGACGATGAGCCCGGTCTGCGCATCCCCAACATGCTGGATGCCGCCGTCGACGGTTCGTTCAAGGGCATCTACATCCAGGGCGAGGACATCCTGCAGTCCGATCCCGACACCAAGCATGTCGCCGGCGGCCTTGCCGCGATGGAATGCGTCGTCGTGCACGACCTCTTCCTCAACGAGACGGCGAACTATGCGCATGTCTTCCTGCCGGGCTCGACCTTCCTCGAGAAGGACGGCACCTTCACCAATGCCGAGCGCCGCATTAACATGGTGCGCAAGGTGATCGAGCCAAAGGCACGCTATGCCGACTGGGAAGCAACACAGGAGCTTGCCCGCGCCATCGGGCTCGACTGGAACTATACCCATCCCTCGCAGATCATGGATGAGATCGCCAAGACGACGCCGAGCTTCGCCAATGTCTCGTTCGACTTGCTCGACCGTGTCGGCTCGGTGCAGTGGCCTTGCAACGACAAGGCGCCGCTTGGCACGCCGATCATGCATGTCGACGGCTTCGTGCGCGGCAAAGGCAAGTTCATTCGCACCGAATATGTGGCGACGGACGAGCGGACCGGCCCGCGCTATCCGCTGCTGCTCACCACCGGCCGGATTCTCTCGCAGTACAATGTCGGCGCGCAGACCAGGCGCACCGAGAATGTCATGTGGCATGCCGAGGACCGGCTGGAGATCCATCCACACGACGCCGAGGTCCGCGGCGTTCGCGACGAAGACTGGGTGCGGCTGGCGAGCCGTTCGGGCGAAACCACGCTGCGCGCGCTGATCACCGACCGCGTCTCGCCCGGCGTCGTCTACACGACGTTCCACCACCCCGACACGCAGGCCAACGTGATCACCACCGACTTCTCGGACTGGGCGACCAATTGCCCGGAATACAAGGTCACCGCCGTGCAGGTGGCGCCGTCCAACGGGCCGACCGACTGGCAGAAGGACTATAACGAACAGGCCAAGCAGAGCCGCCGCATCGCTCCGCTGGCGGCGGCGGAGTAGAGTTTGTCGAGGCATTCGACAATAAAAGCGTCAATCGCGACGGTTGGTCGACCCCCACTCCGTCAAGCTTCGCTCGACACCTCTCCCCCTCCGATCGACGGGGGA
Source organism: Mesorhizobium sp. ORM8.1 (assembly GCF_053005525.2). Lineage (NCBI taxonomy): Bacteria > Pseudomonadati > Pseudomonadota > Alphaproteobacteria > Hyphomicrobiales > Phyllobacteriaceae > Mesorhizobium > Mesorhizobium sp. ORM8.1. Next base: position 3,227,836 of record NZ_CM132600.1, read on the forward strand.
GAGGAAAGCGCGCGAACGCTGGGCTCCCTCCTCCCCTCCGGAGGGGAGAGGTGGCGCTGCGAAGCAGCGACGGAGTGGGGGAAGCCGGCCCCGCAACCCGCAGCCGCCGAAAGTCGGGCACAAGCCGAAGGGCAGGCAAACCGGCGTATCTGGCGAGCAGTCGACCCCCACTCCGTCAAGCTTCGCTTGACACCTCTCCCCGATCGACGGGGAGAGGAAAGGCGCGAGCCTCTACAGTTGCTGCGAAGGATGGGCAAGGCAGAGGGGTGCGCCTCGTGACGAACGAACGCCCTCCTATCTCCCAAATCTCCCGCTTGGCGCACCGCGCCAGCGGCACTGCCGCCGCGGACCGCATGGTGCCGGAGGAGACGCCGGTGGCGTTCTCCTTCGCCGGCACCACCCATGCGGTGATGATGGCGAGCCCGGCCGATTTCGAGGATTTCGCGCTCGGCTTCTCGCTGACCGAAGGCGTCATTGCCGATCCGCAAGAAATCGAGGCAATCGAGGTCGAGGATCTCGGCGCCGGCATCGACATCCAGATCAGGCTCAAGGACAAGGCCAATACGCGCTTCCAGGCGCGGCGGCGCCGGCTTGCCGGTCCGGTCGGCTGCGGCTTATGCGGGATCGAATCCATCGAGGAAGCGATGCGTTCGGTCGATGAAGTCGGTGCGTCGAAGCTTACGCTTGATGCAGACGATATCACCCGCTCGGTCAAGCTTTTGTCCAAGGTGCAGCCGCTGCATACGCAAACCGGCGCGGTGCACGCCGCTGGCTTCTACGTTCGCGGCAAGGGCATCGTCATGGCGCGCGAGGATGTCGGCCGCCACAACGCGCTTGACAAGCTCGCCGGCGCGCTGGCGAAGGCCGGCATTGACGGCTCGACCGGCGCGGTGGTGGTGACCTCGCGCGTGTCGGTCGAGATGGTGCAAAAGACAGCGGCCATCGGCGCTGCCGTCATCATCGCCGTCTCGGCGCCGACCGCACTCGCCATCCGCACGGCCGATGCCGCCGGCATGACGCTGGTAGCGCTGGTGCGCGGCGACGATTTTGATATTTTCACCCACCCGGACCGGGTGGCTTGCGGAGTTGCCAAGCATGTCGCATGACGAAGACCACGTTACCAGCACCAGGGAGAAGCTGGTGCGCATGGCCAACCAGATCGCTACCTTCTTCCACTCCAAGCCGCGCGACGAAGGCATTACCGGCGTTGCCGAGCACATCAACAAGTTCTGGGAACCGAGGATGCGGCGCCAGTTCTTCGAGATGCTGGACGCCGGCACCGAGAATTTCGACGAGCTGGTAGTCGCCGCGTCGGGCAAGATCAAGCGTCCGCCGACGCCGGAACAGGCCGACAAGAATATCGGCTACGCCGGGCCGGCATAAGCCGGAGCGCGGTTTCGCCGAGCAGCACGGCGCGGCCTTTCGGCGGTAAAATGTTATATTCCTAGTTTCTAAAGTTCACTGCCGTAAACGGCCGGCTTCTGCTATGGTCAGACAGGAAACGTCTGGCCAGGCAGGGTAGTTGCGTGAGGCCGATCGAGACCAGATACGCCCGTAGCGGGGATGTGCGGATCGCCTATCAGGTGATCGGCCAGGGTGCGTTCGATCTGGTCTTCGTGCCGGGCTTCATCTCCAATCTCGACCTGCACTGGGAGGACGAAGGGTACAGCCGCCTCTTGAAACGCCTCTCGGCCTTCTCCCGGCTGATCCTGTTCGACAAGCGCGGCACCGGGCTGTCCGACCGTGTCGACACCCATCACCTGCCCAGCCTGGAGACCCGCATGGACGATGTGCGCGCGGTGATGGATGCGGCAGGCAGCGGCCGCGCGGCTATCCTCGGTGCTTCGGAAGGCACACCGATGGCCATGCTGTTCGCCGCCACCTATCCGGAGCGGACGCGGGCGCTGGCGCTTTATGGCGGTTATGCGCATTTCCACAAATGGGTGATGCCGCCCGAACGGCTGGAAGCCTTCATCGAGACGGCGGAGACGTCCTGGGGCACCGGCGCCACTTTGCCCAGTTTCGCGCCGGGCCGAGTGGACGACCCGCACTTTGCGCAATGGTGGGCGCGGTTCGAGCGGTTATCCGCCAGCCCGACGGCAGCGGCCGCACTGGCCCGTATGAACGCCGGGATAGACGTGCGCGGCATCCTGGCGATGATCAGCGCGCCGACATTGCTGATCCACCGCCGCAACGACGCTCGGGTCGATCCCGACGCCAGCCGCTTCCTGGCAAAGAAAATCCCGAATGCGCGGTTGGTCGAGATTCCGGGGCGCGACCATCCGATCTGGACCGGCGACGTAGACCGGGTCGCCGACCTGATCGAGGAATTCCTGACTGGCGAGCGCGCCGTGGCGGAAGCTGACCGTGTCCTGGCGGCACTACTGGTGACGCGCATCTACGATACGACGCGGATGGGCGACCGCATGTGGAGCGAACGCAGCGAGCGCTTCCAGGAAACCTGGCGGTCGCTGGTCGGGCGCCATGGCGGCCGCGCGCTGGGTACGCAAGGCGAAATGATGATTTCGCGCTTCGATGGGCCGGCGCGCGCCATACGCTGCGCGGCGGCTCTGCGCGAGGCGGCGCAAGGGATCGGTGTGGCCAGTGCGCAGGGCGCGCATGTCGGGGAAATCGAACTGCGCGGGCCGCCTGTGGGGCTGACGGCGCGGGTGACGACGCAGCTCGCGGCGCACGCCAGCCGAGGCGATATCCTCGCGTCGCGGCTGGTCGCGGATCTGGCAACCGGCTCGGGCCTGCATTTCGAAGACGCCAGCCGGGTCACGCTGGACGATCTGGACGAGCCGATGGCGCTGGTGCGGGCAATGTCGGAACAGCATCTGGAGCCCGACTGCCGCGCCAGGACCAAAACGGCCGAACCGGCCGTGCTGACGGCGAGGGAAAGCGAGGTGGTGACCCTAATCGCCGACGGCAAGAGCAACGCCGCGATCGCCGCCGAACTCAGGCTGAGCGAGCATACGGTGAAGCGGCACGTCGCCAACATCCTGCTCAAGCTCGACCTGCCGTCGCGGGCGGCGGCGGCGGCATTCTCGGTCCGGCACACTGGCCCGGACGGGCCATGAGAGCCATGGCGCTTTCGGGCGAAGCGGCCAGGCCGATCTAAGGGTTATCAATTCCCCATGCAGGCCAGGCGGATAATCACCATTGAAGGCGCTGCGAACGGAGGATGAAATGCTCAAGTCAAGACTGAATGTCAGATCACTGGTGATAGCGGCAGGCATTGGCGCGCTGTTCACGGTCACTCCCGCAAAGGCCGAGGATGCGTCGGCAACGGCCGCCTACAAGGACATCCAGGCGACGCTCGGCTCGGTGCCGGACATGTTCAAGACCTTGCCTGATGTCGCGATCGCCGGCGCCTGGGCTGAAATCAAGGGCGTCCAGCTCAACCCGAAGACCGCGCTGGACGGCAAGACCAAAGAGCTGATGGGCCTTGCGGTCGCCTCACAGATCCCCTGCCAATATTGCATCTACTTCCACACCGAGGCGGCCAAGCTCAATGGCGCCAGCGACGAGGAGATCAAGGAGACGATCGCCATGGCGGCGATCGTGCGCCACTGGTCGACGATTCTCAACGGCAGCCAGGTCGATCTCGCGACCTTCAAGAAGCAGACAGACGACGTCTTCGCTGCCGTCAAGGCGAAGTCGCAGTGAAAATCACTGCCTGGCGGAGACTGCTAGGCAGCGCTTCCTATCAACAACCGCCCGATCGTGAAGACGGGCACATGGAGGATAAAATGCTGACGAAGACTCAAGTCGTGGATGGCGCGGCGATCAAGAAGGCGATCGAGGGCCGCGATGGTAAAATGTTGTCGAGCTTCTATGCCGACGACGCGCTGGTGCGGGTGATCGACCGCAACAACCCGCCGAGCAAGCCGCGCGAAGTCCGCGGGCGCGCGGCGATCGCCACCTTCTGGGACGACATCTGCAGCCGGGCGATGACCCACAAGGTCGACACCACCATCGCCAACGGCGACAGCCTCGCCTTCACCCAGGCCTGCGCCTATCCGGACGGCACGAAAGTGTTCGCCGCCGCGATGTTGGAGCTGAAGGACGGGCGCATTGCACGGCAGACCGTCGTGCAGGCCTGGGACGAGTAGATCAACCGCGGCCGCTGCCTAGGCGGCAAACTGGAGGAGAAGAAGATGTTCAGCGCCAGATGGCAGATCGACGCCAAGTTCGGGCACAAGCAGACCGTGCTCGAACTGCTGAAGAAATGGGAACGCGAGATCGGTTCGCAGGTCGGCCTCGCCGACCTGAAGTTCCAGATCATGACCGGATCGATCGGCGCCCGGGAAGCGACGGTCGAGTCGCACCACCAGGTCGAAAGCCTGGCCCAGCTGGAGGCGATGTTCGCCAAGATCGGCAAGATCGACGCCCATGCCAAATGGGGCAAGGAGGTGGAGCCCTATGTCGTGTCGGGCACCAGCCTCTGGCAGATCTTCCGTATCGTCGAATAGCCGGCCGGGCGCCGGTGTGGCGGCGAGCACGGGAGGGGTGGTCGCGACGGCGGCCACCCCATCGTGCCTCAGCACGGGGCGAGGAGTCGTGCACCCTGCGGGCCAGTTCCGACGGCAGCTTCCGGCTGCCTTGCCATGGCTCTCCTGGGCCATGCCCCCAGTGGCCCTTTCGGGCGAAGCAGCGCGAACCGGATCGGTGCAATGTGCTCTTCCTGCACCGTCCAAAGCAGCCGCCCCGATGAGCGGCATGAACCAAGCAACAAAAATGCGTCGCGTCGATTTCGCTTGGCGCTGGCGCAATCAAGGGAGCAAGAATGATGACCGACGAAACCCATGCAAAACTGCGTGAAAGCCTGCGCGGGGAGCTGATCCTGCGTGACGATGCCGGATATGAAGAGGCTCGCAAGCTCTACAACGGCATGATCGAAAAGCGCCCGCTGCTGATTGCGCGCTGCGCCGATGTCGCCGACGTGATCACCGCTGTGAGATACGCCCGCGAAAACGATCTTTTGATCGCAATACGCGGGGGCGGGCATAATGGCGCCGGTTTGGGGAGTTGCGACAACGGCCTCGTCATCGATCTGTCGATGATGAAGAGAGTGCATGTCGATGCGAAAATGCGCACGGCGAGGGTCGCGCCCGGCTGCACCTCGGGCGACGTGGACCATGCCACTCATCCTTTCGGGCTCGCCGTTCCGTTCGGCATTGTGTCGAACACGGGCGTTGCCGGCCTGACGCTCGGCGGCGGAACGGGCTATCTGACACGCAGATACGGCCTCACCATCGACAATCTGCTCGAAGCCGATCTGGTGCTGGCCGATGGCTCCGTGGTGAGGGCCAGCAAAGGCGAGAACCCCGACCTGTTCTGGGCGCTCCGAGGCGGCGGCGGCAATTTCGGCGTCGTGACCAGCTTCCTGTTCCAGGCCCATCCCGTGAATATGATCTTCGGCGGCCCGGTGTTCTGGGAGGCCAAGGACGCCCCGGCCGTCATGCGCGCCTATCGCGACTACCTGCCGGCGGCGCCGGAAGATCTGGGCACCTTTGTCGGCCTGAAGTCCGTGCCCTCGACCGATCCCTTCCCGCGCGAGTATTGGGGCAAGCGCGCCTGCGCCATCATCTCCTGCTACAACGGCACGGAAGAGGACGGGCGCAAGGCCATGGCGCCATTGCTGGACAATCTGCCGCCGCCGATCTTCAACTGGATGGGCGTGATGCCGTTCCCGGCATTGCAGGGGATGTTCGATCCGCTGCTTCCGAAAGGCCTGCAATGGTACTGGAAGGGCGATTTCGTCAAGTCGCTTCCCGACGAGGCCATCGCGACCCATATCGCGCAGGCAGCCCAGGCGCCAAGCGAACTGTCGCTCATGCATCTTTACCCGATCGACGGCGCCGTTCGCCGCGTCGGCAAGGACGAGACGGCCTGGAACGCGCGCGACGCAAGCTGGTCGATGGTCATCGCCGCTATCGATCCCGATCCGGGCAAAGCGGCCGCCCTCACCAAGTGGGCGAAGACCTACTGGGCGAGCGTCCACCCTCACAGCGGCGAAGGCGGCTACGTGAACTTCATGATGGACGACGAAGGCGAGGCGCGCGTGCGGGCGAGCTATGGCGCGAACTACGAGCGGCTGAGCCAGGTCAAGCGGACCTACGACCCGTCCAATGTCTTCCGGGTCAACCAGAACATCAAGCCCGCGACATCAACGGAGCAAGGCAGGACGGCCGCCTAGTCTAGGGCGGCCAGTGCGCAGAAAATCGCGAACATTTCAAGGATGGCGCCAGGCGCCATCCTTCTTCAACCACACATCACAATATTACCCGTGCGCAACCATCACATGCCGCACGGCGGTGTAGTCCTCCAGCGCGTAGAGCGACATGTCCTTGCCGTAGCCGGACTGCTTCAACCCGCCATGCGGCATTTCGTTGGTCAGCATGAAGTGGGTGTTGATCCAGGTGCAGCCATATTGCAGGCGCGCGGCTGTCGCCATGGCGCGCGAGACGTCTTTCGTCCACACCGAGGAGGCGAGGCCGTAGTCGCTGTCGTTGGCCCAGGTCACCGCTTCGTCGACATCCGAGAAACGCGTGACGGAGACGACCGGGCCGAACACTTCGCGGCGTACGATCTCGTCCTCTTGCAGCGCGCCGGCGACGACGGTCGGCTGGTAGTAGAAGCCGGAGCCCTCGCCCGGCTTGCCGCCGGTGGTGATCTCGATGTGTTTCAGTTCCGAGGCGCGCTCGACGAAGCTCGACACGCGGTCGCGCTGGCGACGCGAGATCAGCGGGCCGATCTCGTTTTCGGTGTCGTCGGGCTGGTTGTATTTGATGGTCGAGACCGCCGAGGAGAGATCGGCGACGAGATTGTCGTAGATCTTCTTGCCGGCATAGATGCGGCAGGCGGCGGTGCAATCCTGGCCGGCATTGTAGTAGCCGAAGGCGCGCAGGCCGTTGACCACGGCACCGAGGTCGGCGTCGTCGAAGACGATGACCGGCGCCTTGCCGCCAAGCTCCAGATGCGTGCGCTTGACCGACTTGGCGGCGGCCTGCAGCACCTTCTTGCCGGTGGCGACATCGCCGGTGATCGAGATCATGTTGACCTTGGGGTGGTTGATCAGCGTGTTGCCGACGCTGTCGCCGCGGCCGAGCACGACATTGACGACGCCTTCGGGCAGCACGTCCGCCAGGATCGTCGCCAGCTTCAGCGACGTCAGCGGCGTCTGTTCGGACGGCTTGAAGACCACGGTGTTGCCGCCGGCAATCGCCGGCGCCAGCTTCCAGGCCATCATCATCAGCGGATAGTTCCAGGGTGCGATCGAGGCGACGATGCCGATCGGGTCGCGCCTGACCATCGAGGTGTGGCCGGGCAGATATTCGCCGGCGACGACACCCGGCATGGAACGCACCGCGCCGGCGAAGAACCGGTAGCAATCGACGATCGCAGGGATCTCGTCATTGAGCACGGCGTTGATCGGCTTGCCGCAGTTCAGCGCCTCCAGGGTGGCGAACGCCTTCGCCTCGGCCTCGATGCGGTCGGCGATCTTGAGCAGGTAGCCGGAGCGCTGCGCCGGCGTCGTGCGCGACCACAAGACGAACGCTTGTTCGGCGGCAGTGACAGCTGCCTCGATCTGCGCCTGGCTGGCCTCGGGCAGGTTGAGAATGGTCGCCCCGGTTTTCGGATCGAGGATCGGCTCCTCGGTTTCGGTGCCCTTCTCGAATCTCGAGCCGATCAGCATCTGGGTATCCATGGATTTTCTCCCTTGTCAGGAGCGAGTAACGAATAGCGAATAGCGAGTAGGGGCGGTCGTCGATTTCCCTATTCGCTATTCGCTATTCCCTATTCGCTGTTTCATTTTCCACTGCCCGCGATCTGGTCGCCGTCGCGGGTCAGGTAATAGGCAAACAGGATCGGCAGCAGCGTCACCAGCACGACAACCATGGCGACGACATTGGTGACCGGGCGCTGGCGCGGGCGGATCAGCTCTTCCAGCATCCAGATCGGCACCGTCTGCTGCTGGCCGGCGGTGAAGGTGGTGACGATGACCTCGTCGAAGGACAGGGCGAAGGCGAGCATGCCGCCGGCGAGCAGCGCTGTCGCGATATTGGGCAGCACGACATGGCGGAAGGTCTGGAAACCGTCGGCGCCGAGGTCCATCGAGGCCTCGATCATCGAGCCGGAGGTACGGCGAAAACGGGCGACGGCGTTGTTGTAGACGACGACCACGCAGAACGTGGCGTGGCCGAGTACGATGGTCCAGAACGAGAATGGGATGTCGGCCAGCGCGAAAGCCGAGCGCAACGCGATGCCGGTGATGATGCCGGGCAGCGCGATCGGCAGGATGACCAGCAGCGAGATGGTCTCACGGCCGAAAAAGCGCGTTTGCGAGACGGCGGCGGCGCAGAGCGTGCCGAGCACCAGCGCGATCGTCGTCGAGATGGCCGCGACACGCACCGACAGCGACAACGCCTGCCAGACATCGGGCCGGTTCCAGGTGACGGCGAACCATTGCAAGGTGAGCCCCGGCGGCGGCCAGACGAAGCTCTTCTCTTCCGTCGTGAAGGCGTAGACGAAGATCAAGAGGATCGGCAGATGCAGGAAGAGCAGACCGCAAGCGGCGGCGATCTTCAGGCCGAGCGGAGCCGACTGGCCACGGTCAGAGCGCATCGAAAGCCCCCATGCGCTTGGCGCCCCACAGGTAGAAACCCATGATGACGATGGGCACCACGGTGAAGGCGGCGGCTAAAGGAATGTTGCCGGCCGTGCCCTGCTGCGAATAGACGGCCTGGCCGATGAACAGCCGCGAGGTGCCGATGATCTGCGGGATGATGTAGTCGCCCAGCGTCAGTGAAAAGGTGAAGATCGAGCCGGCGACGATGCCCGGCAGCGCCAGCGGGAACAGCACGTTGCGGAAGGTCTGACCCGGCGAGGCGCCAAGATCGGAGGAGGCCTCGACCAGATTGCCCGGCACACGTTCGAGCGCTGCCTGCACCGGCAGGATCATGAAGGGCAGCCAGACATAGACGAAGACGATGAAGGTGCCGGTGAAGGACACCGACAGCGAGTTGCCGCCGACGATCGGCAGCGACAGCCAGGCATCGAGCAGCCACAGCAAATGCAGCTTGGCGAGCAGCCAAGTGAGGATGCCTTCCTTGGCCAGGATCAGCTTCCAGGCATAGATCTTGACCAGGTAGCTAGACCACAACGGCAGCATGATGCCGAGATAAAACAGCGCCTTCCAGCGGCCCCGCGCATAGCGTGCGGCGTAATAGGCGATCGGGAAGGCGACCACCGCCGAGGCAAGCGTGACAAGTGCTGCCATCGTCACCGTGCGCAGGATGATGTCGAGATTGGCGGCCTGGAACAGATCGCCATAGGTCTTGAGCGTGAACTCGCGGTTGATGAGGCCGGAGAACTCGTCGATGGAGAAAAAGCTCTGCGCGAGCAGCGCGAACAGCGAGCCGATATAGACGATGCCGAGCCAGAGAACCGGCGGCGCGAGCATGAGGAGCAGAAGCAGCTTTGGCCGGCGCCAGAAGAGGTCCGAGAGCGCGCCGCGCATGCCGCCGCTGCCGGGCAGGATGGCAGGGGTGGGGTTGGATTGAACAGCGGCAATGGTCATGGGGCCACCGTGTACAGACCGAGGCCGCGATCCTTCGCGCAAACCTCAATCATGCCTGCTCATCCATCAGATGCAGACTTTCGCGGTTGAAGGTGAGCATGACCGCCTCGCCTTCCGCCGGCAGCGCGGTACCTGCCGGCACCATGGCGTGCAGCTTCAACCCGTCGGCGTCGAGCGCCAGCCTTGTCGTGGCGCCGAGATAGTTGGTGCCGACCAGGCGGGCGGCAACGCCCCCGCCGCTTGTGGCGTTTGAAATGCGAATGGATTCGGGCCTGAGACTCCCCAGCGATGCTGGCCGGAATAGCGCTGGACGAAATCCGGCGGCAGCACGTTGGACGAGCCGACGAAATCGGCGACGAAGCGGGTTTTCGGCCGCTGATAGATATCCTCCGGCGTGCCGATCTGCATGATCCTGCCGTCGTTGAAGACGGCGACACGATCGGCCATCGACAGCGCTTCGCCCTGGTCGTGGGTGACGAAGACGAAGGTGATGCCGAGCACCTTCTGAAGCGACTTCAATTCTTCCTGCATGTTCTCGCGCAGCTTGAGGTCGAGCGCGCCGAGCGGCTCGTCGAGCAGCAACACCTTGGGCTGGTTGACCAGAGCGCGGGCTAGCGCGACGCGCTGGCGCTGGCCGCCGGAAAGCTGGCCCGGACGGCGCGCGCCGTAGCCCGGCAGGCGCACCAGCGACAGTGCTTCTTCCGCTGCGTTGAGGCGCTCGGCTTTGCCGACGCCCTTGACCATCAGGCCGTAAGCGACGTTGTCGAGCACATTGAGATGCGGGAACAGTGCATAGTCCTGGAACACCGTGTTGACGTTGCGGCGATAGGGCGGAACGCCCTCGGCGCGCTCGCCGAAGATCGAGATCGATCCGGCCGTCGGCTGCTCGAAACCGGCGATCAGCCTCAGACAGGTCGTCTTGCCGGAGCCGGACGGTCCGAGCATGGCGAAGAACTCGCCCGGCGCGATGTCGAGATCGACCGCGTCGACGGCGCGCACGCTGCCGAAATGGCGCGAGACTTTTTGGAAGGAGACGGCAGAGGTCATGAGCCTGTCAGTTCAGTTGCCGGTTGATCTTCTGGCGTCGCCTGCGCCGCCCCTCATCGAGCGGGCCGCGAACTCGTGCGGGCGCCTACCTCCCCCTCGATGTGGGGGCGGCGCAGGCGAAGCCGCGGGTGGGGGTGGCCTTGGCACGAACGTCTGCGCTGCCCCCACCCCGATGCTGCGCATCGACCCTCCCCACAAGGGAGGGTAAGAAGCTCACCGTCCGCCGATGACGCCGATATAGTCCGACACCCAGCGGTAATAGGGCACGCACTGGTTGTTCTGGGTGGCGCATTTCGACACCGGCGTCTTCCAGAACTTGATCTTGTCGAAATTGTCGTAGCCGTTGGTCTTGCAGCCTTCCTCGCCGAGCAGTTCGTTGCCCTTGCAGGCGGCGGGCACGACGGGGAGCGATCCGAACCAGGCCGAGACGTCGCCCTGGACCTTCGGCGCCAGCGAGTGCTCGAGCCACATATAGGCGCAGTTCGGATGCGCGGCGTCGGCTTCCATCATGGTGGTGTCGGCCCAACCGGTGACGCCTTCTTCCGGAACGGTGGAGGCAACCGGCTTCTTGGCGGCGACCAAAGTGTTGACCTGATAAGGCCACGAACCGGAGGCGACGACGCCTTCGTTCTGGAAGTCGTCGACCTGGATGGCTGCATCATGCCAGTAGCGGCCGACCAGCGTGCGCTGCGTGCGCAGCAGGTCGAGGGCGGCCTTGTACTGGTCCTCGTTGAGCTCGTAAGGATCCTTGATGCCGAGTTCGGGCTTATGGAACATCAGGTAGTTGGCGGCATCCGCGATATGGATAGGCCCGTCATAGGCCTGGACGCGGCCCTTGTTCGACTTGCCGTCCGGCAGCTTCATTTCCTCGAAGACGACGTTCCAGCTCTTGGGCGCCTCCTTGAAGATTTCGGTGTTGTACATCAGGATGTTCGGACCCCACTGGTAGGGGACGCCGTAATGGACCTTGTCGACCGTGAACCAGGGCGCATCCTTCAGGCGGTCGTCGACATTCTTCCAGCTCGGGATGAGATCGGTGTTGATCGGCTGCACGCGCTTGCCGGCGACGAGGCGCAGTGATGCATCGCCCGAAGCGGTGACCAGATCGAAGCCGCCCTCGTTCATCAGCGAGACCATCTCGTCGGAGGTGTTGGCGGTCTTCACATTGACCTTGCAGCCGCTTTCCTTCTCGAAGGCGGTCACCCAGTCATAACCCTTGTCGGTCTCACCGCGCTCGATATAGCCCGGCCAGGCAACGATATCGACCTCGCCCTCGCTTTTGCCGAGTTCCTTGACCTGGGCCATCGCCTGACAAGAAAAAGTCAGCGCAACCGTCAACGCCGTGCACGACTTCAGGAATGAATTCATCGTCGATCTCTCCCATTTAGCGGGTGACCCCGAAACCACATCGGTTTCGCCAGGTCACGCGCGGACTGAAAAACGTTCCTTCGATGGACACGATGCCGCTCTGATGGCGGTCTGGTCCCTGAAACGGAAGGTGCTTTGAAAATTCCGGTTTCGCAAATTCATTTATCAGAAAGCCGATATCGGTTTTTCCGATAGCTAGGCGCCGTCAGGCAATCGCCGTCACCAGCCAGCAGGCGGCATTGAAGCGAGCCTCACCGTCTCCCACGAAAGGCGCGAACGCAGCAGGCAGCACCGCGGTGATTTTTTCGGCTGTTGCCTGGTCAACCTCGCGCAGGGCGCCGCCGACCGGCCCTAGCCGGGTGGCATACGTCATCAGATCGCCCTGGGCGATCTGACACGGAACGTCCGCCCGTTCGACTTCGATCGACGACCAGCCGCTCGCTTCAAGGATCCGCTTCACCTTGGCGCCGTCGGCAAAGGCAAACTGCCCTGGCGCATCGGGGTCTGGCTCGGGTGCGGGCGGCAGGAAAGGCGCAGCCGCTCGCGCAGCGGTCGTCATGAAATCATTCTCGGCCGGACCGCGCCAGGCAACAAAGGCGAGTTTGCCCTGGCGCCTAGCGGCCTTTCTAATATTGGTGAATGCGGCCACGGGATCATCGAAGAACATGACACCAAAGCGCGAAACAACAGCGTCGAAGTGCCCGGATTCGAACGCATACACCTGGGCATCGCCCGCTTCAAAACTTGCGTTTGCCACCTCTTCCACCCTTGTGCGCTCCGTCGCCAGGGCGACAAGCGGCTGCGAGATGTCGAGCCCCACACAATTTCCGTCGTTGCCCACGCGGCGCGCCATCGCCAGAGTTGTGGCGCCGGCGCCGCAGCCGATGTCCAGGACATTGCCGCCTTCCCCGGGATAGCCGGCATCGACTACCAGCCGCTCGAACGGGGCCAGTATCTTGTCGAGGATCGGCTGCATCTCGACCCAGGTCTTTCCGCTGGCATCGTTCCAGAGCGCGGCTTGCCGTGTGTTTGGCGGCGCGGATTGCGGCATAACGGACCTCCCTTTTGTGTTGCTCTCACCGATCGTCGCGAGCACTCTACGAGTTCAAGCCGACTTGAGGTCAAGTATGAAGGATATGGACATTGCCGAAGTGTCGCGTCGCACCGGCGTGCCCGCCTCGACACTTCGCTACTACGAGGAGAAGGGCCTCATCGCCTCGATCGGCCGTCGCGGCCAGCGCCGCTTGTTCGACCCGGCCGTCCTGGAACGGCTCGCCCTGATCACGCTTGGACGCGCCGGTGGATTCGCACTGAACGAGATTTCCTCGATGCTGACGCCCGACGGCCTGCCGAAAATGGATCGAGGGCGCCTGAGTGCCAAGGCGAACGAACTGGACCAAATCATCCAGCGCCTGACGGCGATCCGAGAGGCTTTGCGTCACGCCGCCCGATGTCCGGCCGCGCGGCCGATGGAGTGTCCAACGTTCAGCCGCGCCGTCAGGCTTGCCGGTGCCGGCCGCTTCGAGGTTGCTCCGATCGGGCCATTCAAGGCTGAGGCGGTTTCCGTCACAAAGCGCAAAGGCAAGACTGGCCACGTCAGCCTGAGTAGGCCACATTAGCGGCGGACCATGCGTTGCGACTGGGCAAGGCCGATGAAATCGCGCGCCGCCTGCGGCAGGCCGGAGCCGCGGCGCCAGACCGTGCCGACCTGGACGACGGGGAGCGAGCCGGAGATGTCGCGGGATTCGATGCGGTCGCCTTCCAGCGACCAGGGCCGATAGACCAGATCCGGCAGCAGCGCCACCCCGGCGCCGGTGGCGACCAGGCTGCGCACCGCTTCGACCGAGCGGGTGCGGAAGGCGACATGCGGCTTGGCGCCGAGCGCAGCCAACAGCTTGCCGGTGTTTTCCTCGATCTCGTCGACGGTCAGCATGATCAGCGGTTCGGACGCGATGTCGCCGATCGAGATGATGTCGGCGCTGGCAAGCTTGTGGCTGAGCGGGATCCAGAGCCGATAGGCCGAGACTTCGAGGATTTCCGACTGCAGCGCGGTGCGGTCGCGCAGGTTGGAAGTGACCATCACCGCGATGTCGAGCTTGCCGCCGACCAAAAGGTGTTCAAGATAGTCGCCATTGTCCTCGATGGCCGAGACCTCGACGCCAGGATAGGCGCGGCGGTAGCGGGCAAGCAGATCGGACAGCACATAGCCAGCGACCAGCGAGGTGACGCCGAGCTGCAGCCGGCCGCCGGTCACGGCCTGCTCGCCGAAGAAGGCACGGCGCGCGTCGGAGACATCGGCCAGGATTTTGGTCGCGTGGCGCAGGAACTGGTGACCCTTGTGGGTGATGTTGAGGCCGCGCGGATGACGCTCGAACAATTCGACGCCAAGATCGCTCTCGAGCTCCTTGATCGCCTCGGTGACCGAGGATTGCGAGATCGAGAGGTTCTGCGCGGCGCCCGACACCGTGCCCTGCTCGGCGACGGCGACGAAGAACTGCAACTGACGGATGGTGAAGGCCATGGCCGGACTAAACACCGACGCGACCGGGAAAGGAAGGCTCCGACCTGCCCGCTATTTTTGGATTTAACGCAATTCCGGACGGAAAACCGCTTCACACTTTTCCTGGAATTGCTTTAGCTCTTTGCCGCGCCGACGCGCGGCCACCACAGCCGGCGATAGCGCAGCGCGACGAAGAACGAGATTTCGACCGCCAGCACGATGGCCATGATCCGCAAGGCGACGGAAGGCAGGTCGTGGACCCCGTCGCGCATCGCATAGCCGGCGACGAGAAAGCCGCCGTTCCACACCATCGCGCCAACCAGCGTGGCGAAGGCGAAAGGCAAGGCTGGCAAGCGCAGAGCGCCGGCGGCGATCGGCAGATAGTTACGCACAGTGGGGACAAACTGTGCCAGCAGCGAGGCCCGCATGTGGTTGCGGCGATAGGCGCCGGCAAAACGGACATAGGTTTCGTGGCGCAGGAAAATATAGCGGCCAAAACGCTGGATCAGAGCATCGGCGCGCGCCGGTCCCAGCCGGCCACCCATCGCGTACCAGAACAGGCAGCCCGCGGTCGACGCGAGCGTCGTCACCAACAGCAACATGCCGAGCGTCGCCATGTCGGGCGCTCTCGCCATGCCGAGGAACAGAAGCACGGCATGCGAGGGCGGCACCGGCAGGATCTTTTCGGTGAAGGCCAGGCAAGCGGCGCCGAGCAGCCCCAACCCCAATATCGCCGACAGGAAATCGGTCATGAAAAGCGCCAGTCATAGGTTGTGAGCTTCTTTATCCTGGAAACGCGGTAGACGGTAGCCGGCGGGAAATTGCGAAATGTCCAGCCGACCCGCGTCACTTCCAGGTCCAACCTGTCGAGCAAGGTCTGGTCGAAAGGGCAGCGATGGCCAAGCGTGAATTGGTAAAGCGGCGCGCCCGGCCGCAGATTGTCGAACACGCCTTCCAGGATGGCGAAGGTCTTGCGCGGCGATATCAGCCGGAACGGCAAGCCGGAGATGGCGGCGCCGACGACCGGGCCGTCGAACAACGGCAGATGCCGCAGGCTGACCGCATCCATCTCGAAGATGCGCGCCGCCGGAAAACGGCGGGTGAGCAGAAGCGCGAAATCGGGATCGGCCTCGATCAGCGTCAGGTCGTTTTCCCGCACGCCGCGTTCCAGCAAGGCGCGGGTGAAGGGTCCGGTGCCTGGCCCAAGCTCCAGCACCGGACCCGTCTCGGGACCGATCTCGCGCGTCATCAGTGCCGCAAGGCTTGAACTGGAAGGCGTCACCGAGCCAATCCGGAGGGGCGCCAGCGTCCAGGCCATGAGGAAAGACAAAGCGTCATTTGCGGGCATAGTGACCTCATTTTCTTGCACGGACGATACGCGCGTCCGGCATCGACGAGGCGCTGTTTGCGGGCGTGGCATTGCATAGACATTGCGCGGTTCGGGAGCGCGCAAAGAAAAAGGGCGGCGGCGGCCGGGCGACATTGGCGCCATGTTTGCGCAATCTTGGCGCGATAGCCCACCGGCAAAGAACTGTAAGAGCAATTCCAGGAAAAGTGTGAAGCGTTTAAGTTCGTCGACTTCGCCGAATTGCGTCTAAAAAGCGATAGGTTTGCCATGCGTATCCTGCTGGTCGAGGACGAACCGGAGATGGTGTCGGCGCTGCGGGCAGCGCTGAAGCGGCACGATATGGTGGTCGACCATGCCGGCTCGCTGCTGGAAGCCGAAGGGTTCGTCGCCGTCGACAGCTATGACGCGATCCTGCTCGACCGGCAGTTGCCGGACGGCGACGGGCTGTCGCTGGTGCCGAAGCTTCGCGCTGCCAGGAACACGACGCCGGTGATGATGCTGACAGCCAGGGGCGATACCGCCGACAAGGTCGACGGCCTTGACCTCGGCGCCGACGATTATCTGGCCAAGCCCTTTGCCTTCGAAGAGTTGCTGGCGCGGCTCAGAGCCCTGCTGCGGCGGCCGGCGTCGATCGAGACGCAGACAATCCGCGCCGGCCATCTTGCGCTCGATGTCGGGCATCGCGAGGCCTCGATCCGCGGCGAACCGCTTGCACTGCCGCGCCGCGAGCTGCTGGTGCTGGAAGCACTGATGCGGCGCACCGGCCGCATGGTGCAGCGCGAGGCCTTGATGGAGGCGGTGTTCGGGCTCGACGACGAGATACAATCCAACGCGCTCGACACCCATGTCTCGCGCCTGCGCCGCAAGCTGACCGAGGCGGAGAGCGATGTGGTCATCAACGGCATACGCGGCGTCGGCTACCTGTTGCGCGAGACCACATGAGCCTTCGCCAGCCACGCTCGCTGAAATGGAGCCTGGTGCTGCGCATCGCGGTGCTGCAATGCGTGATGCTGACGCTGATCATTGCCGGCATCATCGGCGCGCTGATCGCCACCGGGCTGATCCCGCACGACTACGAGGACG
The DNA here is from genome assembly GCF_053005525.2 of Mesorhizobium sp. ORM8.1. Taxonomy (NCBI): domain Bacteria; kingdom Pseudomonadati; phylum Pseudomonadota; class Alphaproteobacteria; order Hyphomicrobiales; family Phyllobacteriaceae; genus Mesorhizobium; species Mesorhizobium sp. ORM8.1. The sequence continues at coordinate 3,244,768 of NZ_CM132600.1, forward strand.
GCACGATGGACGTGCTGCTCGACGCGATCTCGCGCGATGCCAAGGGAGGGCTGGCGCTCAAGGAGACGTCCGAGCTTGCCAGGCTGCGGTCGGATGTTCCGGATCTCTGGTTCATCATCCGAGACAAAGACGGACACCGGTTGCAGGAGGGTACGGTGCCGGCCGCCTACCAGCCCTTTGTCGGCCTCTTGGACAACATCAGCGACGCGCGTATCGATTCCGCCATCGGCGAGGCAGCACCGCCCGGCGGCAAGATCCGCTGGACCGATACGGCGGTGGGCAGCGTGCAGATCATGAGCGATACCAAGGGCGGGCTTTCGCTGCTACGCATACTTGGCCAGGCGCCAAATCTGTTCCTGTGGGGGATATTGCCGCTGGCCGGGCTGATGGCGCTGGCAACGCTCTTCGTCACGCCCTTGGTGGTGCGTGGCGCGCTTTCCAGCCTGGGACGCGCCGCCACCGCCGCGGGACAGATCGACATCGACAAGCGCGGCGTGCGGCTGCCGCTGGACGGCGTGCCGAAGGAAGTGACGCCGCTGGTCACCGCGGTCAATGCGGCACTCGCACGGCTCGACACCGGCTATGAACGCCACAAGCGCTTCCTGAGCGATGCCGCCCATGAGCTTCGCACACCCGTGGCCATCCTCAACACGCGGCTCGCCGCGCTGCCGGCGACGCCGGAGCGCGCCCGGCTGCTGCAGGACGCGGCGCGGCTCACGACACTTGCCGATCAGTTGCTCGACCTGCAGCGGCTCGACCGTCTGGCCGAGCAGTTCGGCTCGGTCGATCTGGTGGCCGTGGCGCGCAATGTCGTGGTCGACCTGGCGCCGATCGCATTCGCGGCCGGCTACGAAATGTCCTTCCAGCCGGCCCGCGAAAAACTCACCGTGCGCGGCGACCGCACGGCGATCGAGCGCGCCCTGATGAATCTCATCCAGAATGCCATCGATCATGGCGGCAAGGCCGGGCGGATCACCATCAGCGTGCGCCCGCCCGCCGTGATCGAGGTGCTGGACGAGGGCGACGGCGTGCCGACGCCCGAACGGGAGCGCATCTTCGAGCCGTTCTATCGCCTGCATCCGCAAGACCATGGCGCCGGGCTCGGCCTCAATCTGGTGCGCGACCTGATGCATCTGCATGGTGGCAAGGTCGAGGTGTCCGACGGCAAGGTCGGCGGCGCCTGCTTCAGGATGACCTTCCCGACAGCATAAGGCAGTTGGGCCCTGCGTAACCTTCGCTGTGGTGCGAGGATTTGACATCGGCCCAATTCGTAACTAATTGAGTTACATGAAGCGCAACAGCCGACTGTCCTCCACCTTGCACATCCTCGTCCACATGGCCGAGAAGCCCGAACGGGCGCTGACCTCCGAGCAGCTCGCCACTTTCATCCACACCAATCCGGTGGTGGTGCGTCGCACGATCGCCGGCCTGCGCGAGGCGGGCATCGTCACCTCTTCACGCGGCCATGGCGGGGGACTGCTGCTTGGTCGCGCGCCGGACAGGATTTCGCTGGCCGAGATCAGCACCGCGCTCGGCGAGACATTGCTGCCGTTCAGCACCGAGCCGGAAAGTCCCGGATGCCTTGTCGAGCAAGCGGTGATCGCCGTGCTCGATGATTTCCGCATCGAGGCGGAAAGGCTGCTCACCGAGAAGCTCAGCCATATCACGCTGGCCGACCTGACAGCCGATTTCCGCCGCCGTTATGACCTGATTGGAGTATCCAGCCATGCAGTATGATGTCATCGTCGTCGGCGGCAGTTTCGCCGGCCTTTCCGCTGCCATGTATACGGCGCGGGCGCGGCGCAAGGTGCTGGTCATCGATGCCGGCGAGCCGCGCAACCGCTTTGCCGAACATTCGCATGGCTTCTTCGGCCAGGACGGGCGCCGGCCATCGGCTATCCTCGACGAAGCCATGCGGCAGCTGCTTGCCTATCCCACAGCCAGGGTGATTGCCGGACGCGCGGATCAGGCCACAGCTGGCAAGGACGGTTTCGAGATCCGGACGACCGACGGCGAAGGTTTCAAGGCTGCGCGACTGGTGCTCGCAACAGGCGTCCGCGATATCCTGCCTGATGTTCCCGGACTGACGGCGAAATGGGGCAGAACGGTGCTGCACTGCCCTTATTGCCATGGCTACGAAGTCGCCGGCGGTCCGCTCGGCGTGCTGGCGAACGGACCGATGTCGCTGCATCAGGCCGAACTGATTTCCGACTGGGGCGATGTCACGCTGTTCGCCAACGGGGTGTTCGAGCCGGACGCCGAGCAGGCGTTGGCGCTGGAGAAGCGCAAGATCCGCTTCGAACCTGCCGAAGTGACCGAACTGGAAGATGACGGCGACGGCAGCCTGGTCGTCAGGCTCGATGGCAATCGCAGCGCCGGCGTGAGGGCGCTGTTTACCGCGCCGCGCAACGAAATGGTCAGCCCGCTGGCCGAGCAGTTGGGCTGCGCCTTCAACGAAGGCCCGCTCGGCCGGGCGATCGTGGTGGACGACAAGCAGCAGACATCGGTGCCGGGCGTCTTTGCGGCCGGGGACGCGGCGCGAATGATGCACAACATCTCCTTTGCGGTGTCGGGCGGTGCGATGGCGGGTGTCGCCGCGCACCAGTCGCTGGTGTTCGGCTAGAGCTAGCCCAGTCAGCGCTAGGCTGTCGCGATGCTGAGGCGCGTGCCTGCCTGGCTCAGCGCGGCGGCTATGTCGCGGGGCGGCGCCTGGTCGGTGGCAAGTTCGGAAAAGCCGTCGAAGCCGCAGACGCGGACCAGCCCCTGGCGGCCGAACTTGGTGTGATCGGTGATGACCAGCGAACGCTGGCCCCGCGACAGCACCATGCGGGCAAATTCCGCTTCCTCGAGGTCATAGTCGGTAAGGCCGGCGACGGCGTCGACCGCGCCGATCGAGATCACCGCGTGGCTGACGGAAAAGTGGTTGATGAAATCGATCGCCGAGACGCCGAGGGCGGCACCCAGATCGCTGCGTAGTTCGCCACCCGCCATGTAAACCTTGTTGCCGTTGACGGTCGCCAGGGTGCGGGCGATGTCCGACGAGTTGGTCACCACCGTCAGCCGGCGATGGCCGAGCAATTCACGCGCCAGGATGGAGGTCGTCGTGCCGCTGTCGAGCATGATCGACTCGCCGTCGCGGATGGTGGCGGCAACCATGCGGGCGACGAGGCGCTTGGCCTCGGCATTCTCGCGCATGCGACGCTCGAACGGCGCCTCGCCGCTCGGCGCCACCAGGCCGACGGCGCCATGCATCTTGAGCACCGACCCGTCATCGGTGAGCGGCTTGACGTCGCGCCGCACCGTTTCCAGCGACACGCCGAGACGTTCGGCAAGGCTGGCGATGGTGATCGTGCCCTCCTCGTTGAGGAGCCGCAGGATCTCGCCATGCCGTTTTGAATGGATCATCTGGACGTCCGAGGATTTTGACCGAATCTAAGGTATTCCTAACGCTTTTAAAGAAATTGCTTATACATTCGGGCAAAACACCCAAAAAAGGTCACAGCTTTTGATTGACAGTCCTGCCACCCTGGCGCGAAATTGGCGCAGTGACTGGTTTCGGAACCGCCACGGGAGGGTGATGGCAGAGCCGCAACCTAGCGACCAGAGCGTCTGGAGGCTGTCAGGCGCGCGCTTTTTTCAGATCCGCGGGGGCGGATGCCGGGATTACAAACCTGGCCAAGGGGCTCGTCGGTGCGGTGCGGGATACCGATCCTGGCGTCTCGCACCGACGAGGCTTTTTTGTTTTCTCTCATCGTCATTTTGCGGGGGGCCGGCTGAGGCCGGAGCAAAATCGTGAGCGCCGAAGACCGTATCCGCGCCTTGCCGTGCTGGAACGGCGGCATCGAGATCGAGCCGCTGCCGGGCGGCTTGAGCAACGCCAACTTTGTCGTCACGGATGCCGCCGGGCGGCACGTGGTGCGCTTTGGCCAGGATTTCCCATTCCATCATGTCTTCCGCGAGCGCGAAGTGATGACGGCCCGGGCGGCGCAGGCGGCGGGCTTTGCGCCGGCAGTGCATTATTCCGAGCCGGGCATCCTGGTGACGGAATTTCTCGGCGCGAGAACTTTTCTCGCCGAAGACGTGCGCGCCAATTTCGGTCGCGTCGCCGGACTGCTGCGCTCCTTCCATCGCGAGATGCCCAACCATGTCTCCGGCGCCGGCTTCATGTTCTGGGTGTTCCACGTCATCCGCGACTACGCGCGCACGCTGGACGATGGCGGCAGCCGCAAGAAGGCCGAGCTGCCGCGTTATCTTTCTTTAGCCGACGAGCTCGAAAGGGCGCAGAAGCTGCTGCCGATCGTCTTTGGCCACAACGATCTTTTGCCGGCCAATATCCTCGACGACGGCAGGCGGTTGTGGCTGATCGATTTCGAATATGCCGGCTTCAACACCGCCATGTTCGACCTTGCGGGCGTGACCTCCAACGCCGGCATGAGCGACGATGAATCCAACGCCTTCCTGACCGCCTATTTCATGAGGGAGCCGGATATCGAGGTTCGGCGCTCGCACGCCGCCATGCAATGCGCCTCGCTGCTGCGCGAGGCGATGTGGAGCATGGTTTCCGAGCTCTACCTCGATGCGCCCGGCATCGACTACGTCGCCTACACCGAGGAGAACCTCAAGCGGCTCGACGCGTCACTGGACAATTACCGAACCAAGTACGGAACAAAGCCATGACCCTGCCCAGCCACGCCGCAATCGTCGTCATCGGCGGCGGCATCATCGGCTGTTCGACGGCCTATCATCTGGCGCGCGACCACAAGGCCGATGTCGTGCTGCTCGAACAGGGCAAACTGACCTCGGGTTCGACATGGCATGCGGCCGGGCTGGTCGGACAGCTGCGCTCCTCGGCCTCGATCACGCGCGTGCTCAAATATTCGGTCGAGCTCTACAAGGGGCTCGAAGCCGAAACCGGGCTGGCGACCGGCTGGAAGATGACGGGATGCCTGAGACTGGCGACCAACGCCGACCGCTGGACCGAGTTCCAGCGCCTGGCGACGACGGCGAAAAGCTTCGGCATGGACATGCAGTTGCTTTCGCCGGCCGAGGTCAAGCGCATGTGGCCGCTGATGGAAACCGGTGACCTGGTCGGCGCCTCATGGCTGCCGACCGACGGGCAGGCAAGCCCCTCCGACATCACGCAATCGCTCGCCAAGGGCGCGCGCATGCACGGGGCAAAACTGTTCGAGGACGTGCGCGTCACAGGGTTCGACATAAAAGACGGCCGCATAACAGCGGTGAAGACTTCAAGGGCGACATCGCCTGCGACAAGGTGGTGAACTGCGCCGGGCAATGGGCGCGCCAGGTCGGCGCCATGGCCGGCATCAACGTGCCGCTGCAGCCGGTCAAGCACCAGTACATCATCACCGAGAAGATCGACGGTCTGGCAACCGACGCGCCGACGATCCGCGACCCGGACCGCCGCACATATTTCAAGGAGGAGGTCGGCGGCCTGGCGATGGGCGGCTATGAGCCCAACCCGCAAGCCTGGACGACCGGCGACGTTCCCAACGATTGGGAATTCCGGCTGTTCGATGACGACTACGACCATTTCGAACAGCATATGGCCCAGGCGATCGCGAGAGTTCCCGCCTTGGAAACCGTCGGCGTCAAGCAGATGATCAATGGGCCGGAAAGTTTTACACCGGACGGCAATTTCATTCTCGGCGCGGCGCCGGAATGTTCGAACATGTTCGTCGGCGCCGGTTTTAACGCCTTCGGCATCGCGTCGGGCGGCGGCGCCGGCTGGGTGCTGGCGCAGTGGGTGGTCGACGGCGAAGCGCCGCTCGATCTTTGGGTGGTCGACATAAGGCGCTTTTCCGGCCTGCACCGCGACCGCGACTGGGTCCGCGACCGCACGCTCGAAGCCTATGGCAAGCACTACACGGTCGGCTTCCCGCATGAGGAATATCTGTCGGGACGGCCGCGCATCGCCTCGCCGCTCTATGAACGGCTGAAGGCGCAGCGCGCCGTGTTCGGCTCCAAGCTCGGCTGGGAGCGACCGAACTGGTTCGCGCCGGACGGCACCAAACCCGAGGACGTCTATTCGATGGGCCGGCAGAACTGGTTCGGCCCGGTCGGCGAGGAGCACCGCCATGTGCGCGGGAAGGTCGGTATCTTCGACCAGTCCTCCTTCGCCAAATACGAACTGACCGGCGCCGACGCGCTAAAGGCGCTCGACTGGATCTGCGCCAACGACGTCAACAAGCCGGTCGGACGGTTGACCTATACCCAGCTTCTCAATACGCGCGGCGGCATCGAGGCGGACTTGACCGTCTCGCGGCTGGGCGAGGACAGGTTCTATATCGTCACCGGCACCGGCTTCCGCACGCATGATCTGTCCTGGATCGGCGATCACATCGGCGCCGGTCTCGACGCCAGGCTGGAGGACGTCACCGAGGCGTTCGGCACGCTGTCGCTGATGGGGCCGTGCGCCCGCGATGTGCTATCGGCCGTGACCGACGCGGATGTCTCAAATGCCGCCTTCCCGTTCGGCCATGTCCGCGAGATCGAGATCGCCGGCCATACGGTGCGGGCGCTGCGTGTCACCTATGTCGGCGAGCTCGGCTGGGAACTGCATGTGCCGATCGCCGCCACGGGCGAAGTCTTCGACGCGCTGATGACAGCGGGCAAGCCGCATGACATCCGCCCGGTCGGCTACCGGGCGCTGGAATCGCTGCGGCTGGAAAAGGGCTACCGCGCCTGGGGCTCGGACATCACGCCCAACGACACGCCGCTGGAGGCCGGCCTCGGCTGGGCAGTGAAGCTTCGCGAGAACACCGACTTCGTCGGCCGCAGGGCGTTGGAAAAATCGGCCGGCAAGCCGCCGACAAAACGCTTTGCCGGCTTCACGGTCGACGATCCCGAGATCGTTCTGCTCGGTCGCGAGACGATCCTGCGCAATGGCGAACCGGTCGGCTATCTCACCAGCGGCGGCTATGGCTACACGCTGGGCAAGAACATCGGCTACGGCTATGTGCGCAACACCGAGGGCGTCAGCGACGATTTCCTCACCTCGGGTGTGTGTGAACTGGTCGTGGCGATGCAGCGCACGCCGGCCAGGATTCATCTCGTGCCGATGTACGATCCGACAGGGGCCAAGACAAAAGCCTGAGATAGGGTGTCAGCTGACGCGCAGCACCAGGCCGCGGCTTGGCACGGTGTCAGACTCACCCGGCATCGAGGCGTAGGGCGGCGTTTCCTCGATCCGCGCCAGCGTACCCTCGGCCACCAGCGCGGCGATGCGTTCGGCAAAGCCTGCCTGCCACAGTGTGTTCTTGACCGTCAGCACGATGACGCCACCTGTGCGGCAGATGCGGATCAGTTCATCCAGGCCTTCGATCCCGACATGGCCCGAGGTGAAGACGCCGGCCGAAACGATCCCGGCATAGGCGTTATCGGCAAGGGCAGAGCGCCGCCGAGCGCCAGGCGATGCAGCGCCTTGTAGACGCCCTTGGCCGCCGCCTTGTCCAACATGCCTTGCGAGATGTCGAGCGCCTCGACATTCGGATAGCCGGTGATGATCAGCCACTCGCCGATCAGCCCTGTGCCGGCGCCAGCATCGAGCAAGGGTTCAGCGCCGCGCGGCAGATGGCGGGCAAGCAGCGCCAGGCAGATCGTCGGGTGGCGATAGCCGGCGGCCGACATGTCGGAATCATAGGTCTCCGACCAGTTGTCATAGATCGCAGCAACCTCCTCCGGCCGCTTCGCCGCATAGGCTGCGCTCAACCCGCCGCTGTGCTTGTCGTCCGCCATTGCCGCTCCCAAACCCGATTCATGTCGAACCGATCATAGCCAAGCAGCAAAAACTGTGGAACCGTCAGAGCCACAATAATGGTGAGGGGACACGGGATGATCGAGGATCTGCGTGGGGCGCTGGCCGCCATTCCGTCATTGGCCGGCTATGACGGTCCGCTGGAGCGGCTGGGCGGCCTCACCAACATGGTCTACAGGGCCGGCGAGGCCTGTCTGCGCATTCCCGGAAAAGGCACCGAGGAATATATCAACCGGGCCAATGAGGCGGTCGCGGCGCGCGAGGCGGCGCGCGCCGGCGTCAGCCCTGAGGTGCTTTATGCCGATCCGGCATCCGGCTTGATGGTCACGCGTTTCATCATTGGCGCCGAGACGATGTCGCCGGAAAAGTTCAAAGCACGGCCGGGCAGTCCCGCGCGCGCCGGCGAGGCCTTCCGCAAGCTGCATTCGTCGGGTGCTGTCTTCCCCTTCCGCTTCGAATTGTTCGCCATGATCGACGACTATCTCAAGGTGCTGTCGACCAAGGATGTGACGCTGCCTGCCGGCTACCACGACGTGGTGCGCGAGGCGGACAGCGTGCGCGCCGCACTGGCCGCCCACTCTGCCCCGCTCACTGCCTGCCATTGCGATCCGCTGTGCGAGAACTTCCTCGATACCGGCGAGCGGATGTGGATCGTCGACTGGGAATATTCCGGCATGAACGACCCGCTGTGGGATCTCGGCGACCTCTCCGTCGAGGGCAAATTCGACGCTGCCCAGGACGAGGAGATGATGCGCGCCTATTTCGGCGGCGAGGCAAAGCCGGCCGAACGCGGCCGCGTCGTGATCTACAAGGCGATGTGCGATCTGCTCTGGACGCTGTGGGGGCTGATCCAGCTTGCCAACAGCAACCCGGTCGACGATTTCCGCGCCTATGCCGACGGTCGCTTTGCCCGCTGCAAGGCGCTGATGGAGACGGCAGACTTCTCATGCCATCTTGCCGCCATCGGAACGGGACCGAACTGACCCGTCCAAGCAGCTTGCTTATTGACCCTCGGCGCCGAGCTGCCTGAGAAAACTCCGATAGTCGGTACGGACGAACTCTTCAATCAGGCGGCCGTCGTCGTCGAATATGAAGATGTTGATCAGGTCCATGGTGATGTTGGCGCCGTTGGGCGGCAGCGTCCCGGCCGGCGACATTGTAAACTCATTGACAAAACGGCCGGTAATCCAGGTCTGGCACGCAACGGTGTCGCCCTCCGCCACAATAATGCCGCGCCGGATCTTGCGATCCTCGAATGCGGCGCGGATGGCGGAAAAATAACTGTTTAGCCCGTCGAAATCGCTTTCAAAGCCGTCCGGCCCGTGAAACCGAAAATTTTCGACATCGAAATAGCTGGCGATTTCGGCCGCCGGCGCGCCGGCGACTTCGAGTTCACCCGCTTTGACAAGGCGGGCGACGAGTTGGTCTCGTGTAAATTTCGTGCTCATGGCGTCCTCTATTTTAGCTAATCCCGTCGCGAGGCTGGGCATGCTCCGCTGCGGGCGTGAATGGATCTGCCGTTGATGATCCCGGCAGGATGCGAGGGAGATAGACATTCTCCATTCGTTGCATAAGATGGATAAATCGGCATGATCTCGTGAAGGATTTTCACCAATGCGACCGACATTTGCCGAACTGGAGGCATTTCGTGCGGTTGCCGCCCATCGCAGCTTTCGCAAAGCGGCCGACGCCATTGGCACATCGCGCTCGGCGCTCAGCCACACCATCATCGCGCTTGAAAGGACATTGGGCATCCGGCTCCTCAACCGAACAACCCGCAGTGTGTCGCCTACCGCGGCGGGACAACGACTGCTCCAGCGTCTGGAGCCGGTCCTGCACGGCCTCGATGCAGCATTGGACGAACTTACCGAGGACCGCGACGCACCAGCTGGAACGTTGCGCATCAACGCCAACAAGGCCGCGGCGACGTGGCTGCTTACGCATGTCGTGCCGCCTTTTCTCAGACGCTATCCCGGCATCGAGCTTGACCTGGTGTCGGAAGGTCGCTTCGTCGACATTGTCAACGATGGGTTCGACGCGGGCGTAAGACTGGCCGACGCGATACCGCAAGACATGATCGCGGTGCCGTTCGGCGGCCCCACACGCTTTGTCGCGGTTGCCGCGCCTGCTTACCTAGTCGACCGGAAGCCCCCGGCCGTCCCCGAGGATTTGCGCCAGCATGCCTGCATTCGCCAGAGACTGCCCAGTGGCAAAAGATACTTCTGGGAATTCAGCTGCAATGGTCTCGAACCCTCGATCGATGTCCCTGGCGCATTGTCGCTCGATGACAATAGCCTGATGGTAAAGGCGGCAGCGGATGGTCTGGGGATCGCTTACGTGCCTGAATCTTTCGCCAAAGAGAAACTGCGCTCAGGTCAACTCGTGATGGTCCTCGCCGACTGGTGTCCCTCGATACCGGGCCTGGCGCTGTACTATTCCGGCCATCGCCATGTGCCATCTACCTTGCGCGCCTTTATCGATGCGATCAAACAACATGCGGACAGCGAAAGACTCTAATTCACGCCTTTCGGCACGTTCTCCGGCGGCACCACGGTTTCCACCACTTTCTGGCGGTGGAAGATGAACAGGCCGGCGAGCACGACGATAGCCGCGCCGATCAGGATGCGCGGCCCGGGGACATCGCCGAAGAACGCCAGGCCGAAGACCACCGCCCACAAAAGCAGCGTGTAGTGCAGCGGCGCCAGTGTCGATGCCGGCGCCAGCTTCAATGCCCTGGTGATCATCAGATGGGCGGCGCAGGAAACGATGCCGAGCAACAGCATGGCGCCGAAATCGAGCGCGGATGGCGTGCGCCAGGCGCCGATGGTGAGCACACCGCCGACCAGCAGCGTGCCAATCGTCTGCCAGGTGACCAGCGTGGTGTCGCTGGTGCCGCGCAGACGCCGGTTGAGGATGATGGCGAAGGCAAAGGCGATGCTGCCGACCAGCGCGAAGGTCGATGACAGCGAAAAGGCCGCCGAGGATGGCTTCAGGATGACCAGCACGCCGCAGAAGCCGGCCAGGATGGCCAGCCAGCGGCGCCAGCCGACCTTCTCGCCGAGCAGAAGATGCGACAACGCCGCGACATAGATCGGACCGGCCATATAGAAGCTCATCACGTCGGCAAGCGGCAAATAAACGACCGCGGCATAGAACAGCCCGGTGTCGGCCGTGGTCGCCACCACGCGCAGGAACTGCAACAGCGGCCGCTCGACGTGGAACAGCTTGGACGTGCCTTGGTTGGCGATCATCGGTCCGAGCACGATGAAGGCGCCGATCGAGCGGATCAGCACCACCTGACCGACGGAAAAGCTGGCGACCAGCCATTTGCCCATCGCGTCGTTCAGCGCGAACATGAAGTCGCCGGCCAGCATCAGGAGGATGCCGGCCAGAAGCACGTTCCTGATCGTAAAATTGCGGGCAAGGGACTGAGCCATCGCGGCGTCCTAGACGCAAGCCGCCGGTTTGACGAGGAACATTCCAGGGAATCGGTAAGACCAGCGGTGGAACCCGGCTGGTCCTACGCGGTCTTGTGTCGCCGGTTCACCTGGCCTGGACGGCCGGCAATTGAAAGCCTGGTTTCCTGCTTCGTCCTTTCCGCCACGACCTTGCCCCTGGCGATGACGCAGAGGCGCTCGGGGCGCAGGCGAATGGCCTCGACCGGGTCGCCGGCATCGAGCACGACAAGGCTGGCGCGCTTGCCGACGGCAAGACCCATATGGTCGAGACCCATGATGGCGGCATTGACGTTGGTGACCATGTCGAAGCAGCGCGCCATGTCGGCCGGGCTCGACATCTGCGCCACATGCAGGCCCATGAAGGCAACGTCGAGCATGTCGGCCGTGCCCAGCGAATACCAGGGGTCAAGCACGCAATCCTGGCCCCAGCCGACGCGGATGCCGAGCGCCAGCATTTCCTTCACACGGGTCAGGCCGCGCCGCTTGGGGAAGGTGTCGTGGCGGCCCTGCAGCATGATGTTGATCAGCGGGTTGGGAATCGCGGAAACACCGGCTTCGGCAATCAAAGGCAGGAGCTTCGAGACGTAGTAATTGTCCATCGAGTGCATGGAGGTGAGGTGCGAGCCAGCCACCCTGCCCTGCAGGCCGAGGCGCTGCGTCTCATAGGCGAGCTGCTCGATGTGGCGCGACAGCGGATCGTCCGTTTCGTCGCAATGCACGTCGACCATCAGGCCGCGTTTTGCGGCGATCTCGCAAAGCTCGGTCACCGAGCGCGTGCCGTCGGCCATGGTGCGTTCGAAATGCGGGATGCCGCCAACGATGTCGACGCCCATGTCGAGCGCGCGGATTGTGTTTTCGCGCGCCGTCGGCGAACGGTAGAGCCCGTCCTGCGGAAAGGCGACCAGTTGCAGGTCGAGATAAGGCGCCACCGTTTTCTTGACGTCGAGCAGCGCTTCGACCGCGAGCAGCCGGTCGTCGCAGACATCGACATGGCTGCGGATGGCGAGCAGGCCCATCGAGACGGCCCAGTCGCAATAGGCGAGCGCGCGGTCGCGCACCGCTTCATGCGTCAGAATAGGCTTCAGCTCACCCCAGAGCGCGATGCCTTCGAGCAATGTGCCGGAGGCGTTGATGCGCGGAATGCCGTAGGACAGCGTGGCATCCATATGGAAATGCGGATCGACGAAGGGCGGCGAGATGAGATTGCCGTGCGCGTCGATCGCCGTGCCGGCGGTGACGGCAAGCTCCGGTTCGATGGCGACAATCGTCTCGCCGACGATGCCGATGTCGGCAATCCTGCCGTCGGGCAGCGTGCCACCGCGCACGATGAGGTCGAAATCCATCTGTCATCCCCTCTGAAGGAACAATCACAACGCCTGGCCGCAAGGACACCCCGCCGCAGCCGTTTCGTCGCCGGAGCACTACAGGTTCCATCCGGCAGCAACTCGCTCTATAAGCCGCCTCTCGCCTCCGTGGCGAATCCGAAATCATAGCCTGGCGCGAGGGTGGCCGTTTGTTTCGCTTCTTCCGCTCGACGGAGAACCAGCAGCTCATCGCGAGGCTGGTGAGGGAGTCCTTCCGCGAGCACAAGGTCGGATATGCGCTTGCCATATTATCGATGCTGGTGGTGGCCGGCACGACGGCGGCCAGCGCCTACATGCTGCGCGAAATCACCAACGAGTTCGTCGTCTACAAGCGGGTCGACCAGGTCAACATCATTGCGCTGGCGACCGCGGCGATCTTCATCCTCAAGGGCTTCGCCGGTTTCATCCAGGCCTATTTCATGAGCCGGGTCGGCAATGCCATCATCGCCGACCGGCAGCGCAAGATCTATGACCGGATCCTGGCGCAAGGCATCGAATTCTACCATTCGACCTCGTCGTCGGAACTGATCACGCGCATGACCAACAACGCGCAGGCGGCACGCAATGTGCTCGACCTTGTCGTCACGTCCTACGTACGGGATCTGGTGACCCTGGTTTCCCTGTTGGCGCTGATGGTCTGGCAGCAGCCGGGACTGTCCGTCATCTGCTTCGCCGTCGGACCGATCGCGGTCTATGGCGTCAACCGCATCCTGAAGCGGGTGCGCAAGATCGCCAAGCAGGAATTCCGCTCGCTCGGTCAGATCGTGCATGTCATGCAGGAAACGGCCATCGGCGTGCGCGTCGTCAAATCCTTCAATCTCGAAGGCGCCATGCGCAAGCGCATGTACAAGGCGGTCTCCGACGTCGAGAGCCGCGCCAACAACATCGCCACGCTGGAAGCCGCCACCAGCCCGGTGATGGAGACGCTTGCCGGCCTGGCGATCGCCGGCGCCGTCTTCGTCAGCGGTTTCCTGGTCCTGCAGGGCGGCCAGATGCCCGGCAACATCATGGCCTTCATCGCGGCGCTGCTGCTTGCCTATGAGCCGGCCAAGCGACTGGCGCGGGTGCGCATTTCGCTCGAAACCGGCATTGTCGGCGTGCGCATGATGTTCCAGCTCGCCGACCGGCCGTTGACACTGGCCGAAAAGCCCGGTGCCAAACCGCTACGGCCTGGACCCGGCGAAATCCGCTTCGAGGATGTGACGTTTGCCTATCCGGAAAGTGCGCCGGTGTTCGACGGCTTCAACCTGACGCTTAAGGCCGGCAAGATGACGGCGCTGGTCGGGCCGTCCGGCAGCGGCAAGTCGACGATCCTCAACCTGATCATGCGCATGTACGATCCGCAGAGCGGCAAGGTTAAGTTCGATGGCCAGGATATTTCGTTCGCGACGCTCGATTCGGTCAGGAAGAAGATCGCCTATGTCAGCCAGGAGACGTTCCTGTTTGCCGGCACCATCATGCACAATATCCGGCTCGGCCGCGAAGACGCGACCGACGCAGAGGTGATCGCCGCCGCCAAGGCCGCCAACGCGCATGACTTCATCAGCGCCACGGCCAAGGGCTACGAAACCGATGTCGGCGAGAACGGCTCGCTGCTTTCCGGCGGCCAGCGCCAGCGCATCTCGATCGCGCGCGCCATGCTGCGCGACGCCGAGATCCTGCTTCTGGACGAAGCGACCAGCGCGCTTGACGCCGAATCGGAAGCGCTGTTCCGCGACGCGCTGCAGCAGCTCACCGTCGGGCGCACGACCATCGTGATCGCGCACCGGCTGTCGACCGTGCACCAGGCCGACACGATCGTGGTGCTGGAAAAAGGCCAGATGGTGGAAAGCGGCCCGCACAGGGTCTTGCTCAATCAGGGTGGGCTCTACCAGAAGCTTTATGAATATCAGTTGATGCCTTGACGCCGGCTTCCCTTCTCCCCCTGTGGGAGAAGGTGGATCGGCGCGATAGCGCCGAGACGGATGAGGGGTGTTCCAGCGGAGTGAGGCGTTGGCAAGTCCTAGCCATGAGCGGTGCTGCCAAGCTGGAGCACCCTCATCCGTCGCCTTCGGCGACACCTTCTCCCACAAGGGGAGAAGGAAAAAACACCTTACTCCGGCACGTGCCGCACCGCGCCCTTGTCGGCGCTGGTGGCGAAGGCGGCGTAGGCGCGCAGCGCGGTCGTCACCTTGCGCTTGCGCTTTTCCTCGGGCTTCCAGGCCAGCGCGCCCTTGGCATTCATTGCCGCGCGGCGCGCTTCGAGCTCGGCGTCGCTGACAGCCAGTCGGATGGTGCGGTTGGGGATGTCGATCTCGATCGTGTCGCCTTCCTGGACCAGGCCGATAGCGCCGCCTTCGGCGGCTTCCGGCGAGGCATGGCCGATCGACAGGCCCGACGTGCCGCCGGAGAAGCGGCCATCCGTCACCAGTGCGCAGGCCTTGCCCAGGCCCTTCGACTTCAGATAGCTGGTCGGATAGAGCATTTCCTGCATGCCAGGGCCGCCGCGCGGGCCTTCATAGCGGATGACGACGACATCGCCGGCCTTGACCTCGTTGGCGAGGATCGCCTTGACCGAGGCGTCCTGGCTCTCGAAGACGCGGGCCGGGCCGGTGAACTTCAGGATCGACTCGTCGACGCCGGCGGTCTTCACGATGCAGCCGTCGAGCGCCAGATTGCCCTTCAGCACAGCCAGGCCGCCATCCTTCGAGAACGGCGTTTGCGCCGAGCGGATGACGCCCTTCTCGCGATCGAGGTCGAGATCGTCCCAGCGGCGGTCCTGGCTGAAGGCGACCTGCGTCGGCACGCCGCCCGGTGCCGCCAGGAAGAAATCGCGGACATTCTGGCTGGAGGTGCGCGAAATGTCCCAATGGTCGAGCGCTTCACCGAGGCTTGCCGTATGCACCGTCGGCAGGTCGCGATTGATCAGGCCGGCGTTGTCGAGCTGGCCGAGAATGGCCATGATGCCGCCGGCGCGGTGGACGTCTTCCATGTGAACGTCGGACTTCGCCGGCGCCACCTTGCACAGCACCGGCACCCGCCGCGACAACCGGTCGATATCCTCCATGGTGAAGTCGACTTCGCCCTCATGCGCGGCGGCAAGGATGTGCAGCACCGTGTTGGTCGAGCCGCCCATGGCGATGTCGAGCGTCATGGCGTTCTCGAAGGCGCCTTTCGAGGCGATGCTGCGCGGCAGCGCGCTTTCGTCATCCTGCTCGTAATAGCGCTGGGCGAGATCGACCACGAGATGGCCAGCCTCGACGAACAGCCGCTTGCGGTCGGCATGGGTGGCCAAGGTCGAGCCGTTGCCGGGCAGCGACAGGCCAAGGGCCTCGGTCAGGCAATTCATCGAATTGGCGGTGAACATGCCGGAGCACGAACCGCAGGTCGGGCAGGCCGAGCGCTCGATGACCTTGACGTCCTCGTCGGAGATCTTGTCGTCGGCGGCCGCGACCATGGCGTCGACCAGGTCGAGCGCCTGCGCCTTGCCGGCCAGCACCACCTTGCCGGCTTCCATCGGTCCGCCGGAGACGAAGACGGTCGGGATGTTGAGGCGCAGCGAGGCCATCAGCATGCCAGGGGTGATCTTGTCGCAATTGGAGATGCAGACCATGGCGTCGGCGCAGTGCGCATTGACCATGTATTCGACGGAATCGGCGATCAGCTCGCGCGACGGCAGCGAATAGAGCATGCCGTCGTGACCCATGGCGATGCCGTCATCGACGGCGATGGTGTTGAATTCCTTGGCGACGCCGCCGGCCTTCTCGATCTCGCGCGCGACCAGTTGGCCGAGGTCCTTCAAATGGACATGGCCGGGTACGAACTGGGTGAAGGAATTGACCACCGCGATGATCGGCTTGCCGAAATCCGAATCCTTCATGCCGGTGGCGCGCCACAGACCGCGGGCGCCGGCCATGTTGCGGCCATGGGTGGTGGTACGGGAACGATAGGCAGGCATGTCTTTTCCTTGGTGGCTGGCCGCAGCCCGGGAATGGCGCGGCGGAGCTGAATTCGGACCGCAGGCGTTATAGACGCGCAAGTATGGTCTGGCCACAATTTTGCAATGCGCCAGATTCTCCTAAAAAATTGCAGACCGCTGTCGGATCGCGCGGCGCACATCCGTCCTTGGATCAACGGCAAGGGAATGGCACCATTTCTGAAGTCAGCCGTTTGACCGACAACCGCAACCAAGCGAGGAGCACGACATGCAAAAGATCACCACCTGCCTGTGGTTCGACGGCCAGGCCGAAGAGGCGATGAACCACTACATCTCCATCTTCAAGAATTCGAAGGTGCTGAGCGTTCTGCGCTGGCCCGAAGGCCACGTCGATGCGGGCAAAGTGCTGATGACCACATTCGAGCTCGACGGCGTGCCGTTCCAGGCGCTCAACGGCGGACCGCAATTCAAGTTCAACGAAGCCATGTCACAGTCGATCGACTGCAAGACGCAAGAGGAGGTCGACTATTTCTGGGACAAGCTCATCGAAGGTGGCGGCGAACCGTCGCAATGCAGCTGGCTGAAGGACAAGTTCGGCGTCTCCTGGCAGGTCGTGCCGGAGCAACTGCCGAGACTGCTTCTGGACCCGGACCGGGCCAAGGCCGGCCGGGTGATGTCGGCGATGATGCAGATGGGCAAGATCGACATCGCCAAGATCGAGGCGGCGGCGAAGGGGTGAGCACGACCGCCAAGGTCGGCGATACCCCCTCATCCGCCCTTCGGGCACCTTCTCCCCGTGGAACGGGGAGAAGGCAGAACTCAGGCCGCCTTGTCGCGGACCTGGTAGTCCTTGACGGTGGCGAAGCGGACGGCTTTCCAGCGCTCGGCCTCGTAGTTCAGCGAGAAGGCGTGCTGGGCGAGGAAGACCGGATCGTTGTCGAGGTCGCGGGCGATATCGCCGCGATGCGCCTCGATGAAGCGCAGCACTTCGGCCTTGTCGTCGGCGGAGATCCAGCGGCAGATGGAGAAGCGCGACATCTCGAAATCCACGGGTAGCGTGTATTCGAAATTCAGCCGCTCCTTCAAAACGTCGAGCTGCAGCGCGCCGACGACGCCGACGATGGCTGGCGAACCGTCCTCGGGCGAGAACAGCTGCACGACGCCCTCCTCGGCCATCTGGTGCAAGGCCTCTTTCAATTTCTTGGCCTTCATGGCGTCGCCGAGGCGCACCCGGCGCAGGATTTCCGGGGCGAAGTTCGGCACGCCCCTGAAAAGGATTTCCTCGCCTTCGGTCAGCGTGTCGCCGATGCGCAGCGTGCCGTGATTGGGAATACCAACGACGTCGCCGGCAAAGGCCTCGTCGGCGGTGACGCGGGTGCGGGCGAAGAAGAATTGCGGCGCCGAGAGCGACATCGGCTTGCCGGTGCGCACCAGCTTGGCCTTCATGCCGCGCGCCAGCGTGCCCGAGCAGACGCGCACGAAAGCGATGCGGTCGCGGTGGTTGGGGTCCATGTTGGCTTGGATCTTGAAGACGAAGGAAGTCATCTTCTCCTCCGTCGCCTCCACGGTGCGGGTATCGGCTTCCTGCGCGCGCGGCGGCGGGCCGTAGGCGCCCAGTGCCTCGATCAGGTCGCGCACGCCGTAATTGCGCAGCGCCGAGCCGAAATAGACCGGCGTCAGATGGCCTTCGCGGAAGGCTTCTATGTCAAGGGGCCGGCAGGCTTCGCGCGCGAGCTCCAGTTCCTCGATGAAGGCTTCGCGCTCGTTTTCCGGCAGCAGGCCGGCGACGCGGTTGGAATCGGGACCGTTGACCGGCGTGCGTTCCTTTTCAGCGTCGCCCCTGCGCACCGCGTTCAGCGCCAGGTGATAGGTGCCGGCAAAATTCTTGCCGCGGCCTATCGGCCAGGTGATTGGGGCGGTGTCGAGCGCCAGCTTCTGCTCGATCTCGTCCAAAATCTCGAACGGATCGCGGCTCTCGCGGTCCATCTTGTTGACGAAGGTGATGATCGGGATGTCGCGCAGGCGGCAAACCTCGAACAGCTTCAGCGTGCGCGGCTCGATGCCCTTGGCGGCGTCGATGACCATGACGGCCGAGTCCACAGCCGACAAAGTGCGGTAGGTGTCGTCGGCGAAATCCTCGTGTCCGGGCGTGTCGAGCAGGTTGAAGACATTGCCTTCATATTCAAAGGTCATCACCGAGGTGACGACCGAGATGCCGCGCTCGCGCTCGATCTTCATCCAGTCGGACCGCGTCTGGATGCGGTCCTTCTTGGCCTTGACCTCACCGGCAAGCTGGATGGCGCCGCCGAACAGCAGCAGCTTTTCGGTGAGTGTGGTCTTGCCGGCGTCAGGATGGGCGATGATCGCGAAGGTGCGGCGGCGCGCAACCTCTTCGGGTATGGTTTCGGGCATATCTTTTAGGAATTCCGTGTGACAGGCGGCGCTTCTACCAGTGCGGCGCCGGCCTGTCGACCTGGGCGGCCAAGCCGCTAAGCCACGACGTCCCGGTTCAGGCCGGTTCGGCCAGGCTTTCGGCCCGCGCAGTCTCCGGCAGCCAGCCGGCGATCGCCGTGCCGATCGCATCGGGGTGGTCTTCCTGCAGATAATGGGCGCCTGGTCCCAGATTGATGAACCGGCAGTTCTTGAGCCCCGCCGCGAATTCTTCGGCCGCCTGCGGCGAAATCAGGGCGCCGGGATCGCCGGCAAACAGCAGCTTCGGATAGGCGGAGAGCCGCAGCGCCCGATGGTCGTGCTCGCTGATCGCGGCAACATCGGCCGGTTGGCCTTCGATCGGCAATTCGCGTGGCAGGCGCAGCGCCGGCTTACGCGATTGCGGCGTCGGGAACGGCGCGCGGTAGGCGGCCATTTCCTCCTCGCTCATCGGCCGCAGGACCGAGGCTGGCAGGATCTTCTCGACGAAGACATTGTCCTCCAGCACCAGCTTTTCGCCGGCGCCGGGTGTGCGCAATGCCTTGAAGAGCTCGCGCGCCTGTGGTCGCTGGTGGAAGTCGTCCCAGCGCTCGAAGGGCCGGATGAACTCCATGAAAGCCAGACCGAGGATACGGTGCGGCCGTCTGGCCGCAAGATGAAAGGCCAGCGCCGTGCCCCAGTCCTGGGCCACGATCACCAGATCCTTGATGTCGAGCGCTTCCAGGAAAGCGTCGAGATAGCGGACGTGGTCGAAGAAACGGTAGTCGATATCGGGCTTGCCCGATTGGCCATAGCCGACGAGATCAGGCGCGACACAGCGGCTGAACGGCGCGACATGCGGGATGATGTTGCGCCAGATATAGGACGACGTCGGGTTGCCGTGCAGGAACAGGATGGTGGGACCAGCCTTGCCGGCGTGCAGATAGGACATAGTGGAATCGAGCACAGCCACTTCCGAGCGCCGTAACGCGGTCGGTCGTCCATCGGTCTTCGAATTCATCGCACTGTCTCCTTCCCAAATACCGTGCTGAAGATGATCTTCTTGAACCGCTCGAGCGGTTCGGGGCTGCGCTCGACCTTCATGCGCAGCATGGCGCCCTGCCAGGACGACAACAGGAAATCGGCAAGGTCCTCGGCATCGAAGGCGTTGGTGATCTCGCCTGCAGCCTGGCCCTCGGCAATGCAGGCCGCAAAGGGCTGACGCCAGCGTTCGAAAACGCCAACCAGCCGCAGCCGCAGCGGTTCGCTGTGCACGGCCGTTTCCAGGCTGAGATTGCCGATCATGCAGCCGCGCGCCCAGTCATGCGCCTCGAGCCTCGAGGTGATGATTTCGAGATAGCGACGCAGCCTGCCGACGGGCGGCGTGCCGTCGCGCGCCAGCGCATTCTCGACCAGCCCGCTGACATAGGTGAAGTAGCGTTCGACCACCTCGCCGGCGAACTCCTCCTTGGAGGCAAAGTGGTTGGTGAAGGAACCCGGACGGGCGCCGGCCGCGGCGACGATGTCGCGGACACCGGCGGCGCTATAGCCGGAATTCCAGATCGTCTGAAAGCCGGCTTCGAGGAGGTTTTCGCGGAGTGATTGTCTAGCCATCGTCAAATAATACGTACGTACGTATTGATGTCAAGCGCAGAAGTTTGCGTTGGCAAAGGCCGTCGCAAATGGCAGGTGGAGAGATCATCGAGACGGGATGGAGAACAGCGTGTCGAAGCAGATCATCGTCATTGGCGCAGGCATCATCGGCGCCTCGATCGCCTGGCATCTGACCAAGGCCGGCGCGCGGGTGACGATCGTCTCGACAAGTGGCGCCGGCGGTGTCGCCACGCCCAACTCCTTCGCATGGATCAATGCCAGCTGGGGCAACCCGGAAATCTATTTCCGGCTGCGCGCCCGCGCCATGGCCGAGTGGAAGCGGCTGGCGAATGATTCGCCTGGGCTGCCGCTCGCCTGGTGTGGCGGCCTGTGCTTCGACCTGCCGCCGGACCGGCTCGAAACCTATGCGGCTGAGCACTCGTCGTGGGGCTACGGCATCGAGCGGGTCGACGCCAAGCGAGCAGGCCAGATCGAGCCCAACCTCGTCGCGCCTCCCGATTTTGCTGTCTATGTCGCGGAAGAAGGCGTCGCCGAGCCGGTGGCGACCGCCAAGGCGCTGCTGGCCGACGCCGAGCGGCTCGGGGCACGGGTGGTGGTCGGGACCGTGGAGAGGCTGGCGCTTGCTGGCGGCAACGTCGCTGGCGTTGTCGTTGCGGGCGAAACCATCGACGCCGATGAAATTGTCGTCGCGGCAGGCACGGGCGCTCCGGCGATCGCCGCCACCGCCGGCGTCGCGCTGCCGATGGAGACGCCGCCAGGCCTCATCGTGCATTCGCGCCCCTACAGGAAACTGCTCAACGGTCTGGTCCATGCCGAAAAACTGCATATGCGCCAGACGGCCGAGGGCCGCATCATCGCCGGTTCCGATTTCGCCGGCGGCGCTCCGGGCGATAACCCGCAAGCCACGGCGCGTGAGTTGTTTGAAGTCACCAAGGCAGCGTTGCGCGGGGCGGATGGACTGGAGCTCGACTTCCACACAGTCGGCTACCGACCTACGCCATCAGACGGTTTTCCGATCATCGGCCGCGCCGAAGGTGTAAGCGGCCTCTACATCGCCGTCATGCATTCGGGTATCACGCTAGCGCCTGCGGTTGGGTTGTTTGCTACCCGTGAGATACTGGAGGGCGAGCGCGACCGGCTGCTGGCGCCCTATGGATTGGAACGCTTCGCTCAATAACCGGGTGGACGGCGAAAACCGCCGGTCAAGGGCGCCATCGCTTCGGCGATGCCGAGCAACCGCGATTCCGACCAGCGCGCGCCGACCAGTTGCAGGCCGATCGGCAAGCCGCCGCTATCCTGTCCGCACGGCATCGAAAGCGCCGGGTGGCCGCTGTAGTTGAAGACAGCGCCATAGGCCGGCAGCATCCAGTAGCTCTGTTCCTTGCCGCCGACCTTGAGCGGCGTGCCCGGCTCGCAATGCGCAAAGGCCGTGGTCATGGCGACCGGGCATAGCAGCGCATCATAATTTCCAAAGAACTGATCCCAGGCGAGAATGGATCTGTCCCGGCGGGCAAGCGCCTCGAACCAGCGCGAGACGGGTGTCGGCTGCTCAGGCGGCTCCGGCTGCGCGGCCTCCATCATCATGCCAATCAGCGCTCCGCCCTGGGCAAGATCGTCGCGCAGATCGAGCTTGGGCAGTTTCGCTTCCTCGACGACGGCGCCGGCGGATTGAAGCTGCCCTGCGAGATTCTCAACTGCGGCGCTGATATCGCCAGCCACCGGAAAGCCCGGGAAGGACGGCGCAAAGGCGATGCGCAATGTCTTGAGGTCGAGCTTCGGCATGGCCTCGACCGGGACCGGCGCAAGGTCGGTGTCCGCTCCATCCGGCCCGGCGATGATGCGATAGATCAATGCCAAATCGGGCACGCCACGCGCCAGCGGCCCGAGGCAGGATATCAGCCGTACGCTGCACGCAGTGTCGTCCGGATACGGGAAGGCGCCGGCCAGCGATATACGATGCTCGGTCGGCTTCAACCCGTAGACGCCGCAGAATGCGGCCGGCAGCCGGATCGAATCCTGCATGTCGGTGCCGACATCGAATGGTGTCATGCCGGCCGCGGCCGCCGCCGCGGCGCCGCCGCTTGAGCCGCCCGATGTGCGCGAAAGATCCCACGGATTGCCGGTGCGGCCGAACAGCGGATTGTTCGACTGCCAGTCGCCCAGCATGGTTGCCACATTGGTCTTGCCGATCAGAATGCCGCCGGCTGCCTTCAACTTGGCAACGAGCGGACTGTCGGCTTTTGCGACGTAGTCGGCGAAAGGTGGGAAGCCGACCGTGGTTCTCAAGCCTGCCGTCTCATGCATGTCCTTCAGCGTGAAAGGCACGCCATGTAGCGGGCCGGTCATGGCGCCACGTGCGAGCGCCGAGTCGGCGTTCTTGGCGCGCTCGTACGCGCACTCCCTGTCGAGCGAGATTACAGCGTTGACCGCGTCGTTATGTTGGTCGATCTGCGCCAGATGGGCGTCGAGTGCTTCGACGGTGGAGATTTTGCGCGCGGCGAAGGCTGCGGCGAGGTCGATGACCGAGGAAAAGATGGGGTCCATTTGACGCTCCGGCTTTGGCAGCGCTCGTCCGATCAAGATGGCGGATAGTGACGTTGTTTCAAGCGGAGTGGAGCATTGGAGAGTCCACGGCGCTTGATCGAAATTGCGCCGAGGTTAGCGCTCTATGGCGCCCCCCTCTGTCCTGCCGGACATCTCCCCCACAGGTGGCGAGATTGGCAGCTTCAGCGCCTCGCTCAGTCCTGCAACGTTTGAGATTGGCGAAACCGGGATTACATCCAATCTCCCCCTCGTGGGCAGGATAATCGCATATCACGCTACGCTATGCTCATCTTCTGTGACTGGCGTGACTGATCGGCCAGAGGCTTGATTGCCACGTGGTTCCTCCAATCCGTCGCTGCTTCGCAGCGCCACCTTCCCCTCCGGAGGGAAAGGAAGGGAGCTTTGCTGGACGAGCGTTGACGGCAAAAAGCTTGGCGCCTTTCCTCTACCCCGTCGATCGGGGGAGAGGTGGCTCGGCGAAGCCGAGACGAAGTGGGGGTCGACCAGCGCAGCATTAAACAAAGCAAGCGCCAAGCTGCCATGCGGGGGAGCGCCGCCATATGCGATTGGCGGCGCTACGCTATGCTCATCTTCTGTGACTGGCGTGACTGATCGGCCCGAGGCTTGATTGCCACGTGGTTCCCCCAATCCGTCGCTGCTTCGCAGCGCCACCTTCCCCTCCGGTGGGAAAGGAAGGGAGCTTTGCTGGACGAGCGTTGACGGCAAAAAAGCTTAGCGCCTTTCCTCTACCCCGTCGATCGGGGAGAGGTGGCTCGGCGAAGCCGAGACGGAGTGGGGGTCGACCAGCGCCGCATAAGACAATGCATGCGCCAAGCTGCCATGCGGGGGAGCGCCGCCATATGCGATTGCCCTGCCCTTGTGGGGGAGATGTCCGGCAGGACAGAGGGGGGCGCTGTCCAGCGACGCTACCAAATTAGCGAAGATACCTACCCAACCAACGCCAGCTTCGCCGCCGCCGGCGCGAAAGGCCGAATGCTCATGCCATCCCTCGTCATCGTGACGAAGCTCGCGGGCGGGATCGCTTGCCAGTCTCCGCCCTCGCGATCGAATGGCTCGGACACGATGCAGCGGCCGCCATTGCGGAACACGGAGGTATAAAGCGTCGGCGCATGCTCGTCGGTGGCGTAGCGCACGGCGTAGAGCGCCTGCCCGTCGGAAAAGGCGGCGGTGAGTTTCAAAGCCGGCTCAAGAACCGGCGCGACGCGAGGCGTCGATAACGCGGGCCGTGGCACGCGCAACCGCGCCTTGCGGGTCACCGGAAAGACCCTCGTCGATCATGAGCAGGAAAAAGAGTTCGGAATCGGTGGTGCCCTCGCGCTGGTCGAAGACCTCGTCGGAGAGCGAATTTTCCAGCGCGCGGCGGATTTTCTCGAAGCCGCCGATCTGGCCGTTATGCATGAACGACCAGCGGCCGGAGATAAAGGGGTGGCAGTTCATGCGGCTGGTGGCGCCGCCGGTCGAGGCGCGCACATGCGCCAGGAACAAGCCTGATTTGATCTGCCGGCAAAGGCTTTTCAGGTTGGGATCGGACCAGGCCGGCAGGATGTCGCGATAGAGGCCGGGCTCGGGCCGGTCGCCATACCAGGCAAGACCGAAGCCGTCGCCATTGGTCGGCGACTTGGCTTCCTGGGCGCAATGGCTCTGAGCAATCAGCGAGTGGCAGGGCGCGGTGATGATGTCTTCGAGGAAGACCGCTTCACCGAGATAGGCCGCCCACCGGCACATTCGCTTCTTCCGTCGTTAAGCGCGATCCATCAGAGCCACTGGATCCTTGACCGCGTGTGAGCCTCTGTTGTGCGTGCGCTCATAGAGCTCGCGAACGATTCGGCTGGCCGTAGTCTCAAACAGAAACGGCAAGAAAGCGTGAACGAGGGCGGCACCGGCGGCCATCGACAGGCGCGAGCAGAACCAGGCAGCGAAGGCCATGTGGCCGAAATAGGTTTCGCCGACCTTCTCCGGATGAGACGTGAAGAGTGCGCTAAGCCTGGTCGTCATGGTGATCCCTCCTGCCGGGATAAGCCCCGATAGTGAGTATGGTGCCACACCATTTAGGTTCATCGGTCCCAATTTGTCCTTGCTTTTGGCACTTTTATGGGACATTCATCCCAACATGGCGCTTGAAATCGATGAAATTGACCGAAGATTGCTGGCGGAGCTGCAACGCGACGGCACGCTCTCGGTGGACCAGCTGTCGGAACGGGTGGCGCTGTCGCGCAATGCCTGCTGGCGCCGCGTCAAGCGGTTGGAAGAAGATGGCGTGATCACCGGCCGCGTCGCGCTGGTCGATGCAGACAAACTCGGGCTCGGGCTCTCCGTCTTCATCCTGATCCGCACCTCCAACCACGATCCGGACTGGCTGCAGAAATTCCGCGCGGCGGTGACCGGGTTTGCCGAGATCACCGGCGTCTATCGGATGTCGGGCGATCTCGACTATGTGCTGCGGGCCCGGGTTGCCGATGTCAGGGCGTATGACAGGCTCTATCAGCGGCTGATCGCCAAGGTCGCGTTGTCCGACGTCTCGGCCTCCTTCGTCATGGAGGAGATCAAGGAGACGACCGTGGTGCCGGTGGAACTGCGTTAGTGGCGCTGCGTTTGAGTTTGGCGGAAGCCTCCCGAAGCCATAGGTGTTTCGCTAATCGCCAAAGCACGCAGTTCGTAGCCTGGAAAGTGATGTCGTGGTGAGGCCACAAAGAAAGCCGTTGATAGCAGTGTGGGCGAATTGACCGAATCGCCGTTTGCGCCGATAGGATCGATTTTATGCGCGCAGCCCTTCAAAACCCCTCCGTCATCGCTCCGGCTGTCGGCTTCGTCAGGTTGCCGCATGGCGAGGGGCTACCGCTTCCGGCCTATGAGAGCGTAGGCGCCGCTGGCATGGACCTGCGCGCCGCCGTGCCGGAGGACCGGCCGCTGCTGATCCTGCCGGGAAAGCGTGCGCTGGTACCGACCGGGCTGGTCATGGAAATTCCGGAAGGCATGGAAGGCCAGGTTCGGCCGCGTTCAGGCCTCGCCTTCAAGCACGGCCTCACCGTGCTCAACTCTCCTGGCACCGTCGACAGCGATTATCGCGGCGAAGTGAAGGTGCTGCTCGTCAATCTCGGCGATGAGGATTTCGCGGTGACACGCGGCATGCGCATCGCCCAGATCGTCTTCGCCGCGGTGGCGCAGGTGGCCAGCGAGGAACGCGCGCTCGCCGGGGGCACGACGCGCGGCGTCGGCGGTTTCGGGTCGACCGGCACCGCCTAATGAAAGTGCCAGAACTGGTCATCTTCGATTGCGACGGGGTTCTGGTCGACACCGAGAACCTTGCCAACAAGCGCTTGGCCGAATGGCTGAGCGCGGCCGGCTTCGCGACGACCTTCGAATATTGCCGCAAGCATTTTTCCGGGCGCAGCATGGTCTCGGTGCAAAAGGAGATCGAAGCGGCGACAGAGGTCAGGCTGGGCGCCGACTTTGTC
Organism: Mesorhizobium sp. ORM8.1; assembly: GCF_053005525.2. Lineage (NCBI taxonomy): Bacteria > Pseudomonadati > Pseudomonadota > Alphaproteobacteria > Hyphomicrobiales > Phyllobacteriaceae > Mesorhizobium > Mesorhizobium sp. ORM8.1. The sequence continues at coordinate 3,271,323 of NZ_CM132600.1, forward strand.
GAGCGCTGGAACGCCGGGTTGCCTGATCTGTTCGCACATGGCGTCGAAGCGATCCCTTATGTTCGGGAGTTCGTCGAGACGGTGCGCGCAGCCGGCATCGCCTATTGCGTCGCCTCCTCGGCGCGCATTTCGAAGATGCACATCACGCTGGGGCAGACCGGGCTGTTGCCGCTGTTCGAGCACGCGATGTTCTCCGCCACCATGGTTTCGCGCGGCAAACCGGCTCCGGACCTGTTCCTTCACGCTGCAAAGACGATGGGCTTCGCGCCGGTCGACTGCATCGTCATCGAGGACAGCGTCGCCGGCACCGAGGCCGGTATCGCCGCCGGCATGCGGGTGTTTTCCTACTACGCCGATCCGCTTTCGGATCGCGATGGCCTGGCGGCGGCCGGCGGCATCCTGTTCGACGATATGCGCGAACTGGCCGAGTTGGTGCCTATCCGCTGATTTTCCCAGCCAGATAGCAGGCTGGACGGCTTAAGGCGCTATGATAGGCTCCGCGCCGCCATCAAGGCGACCGTGACAGATGCCATTGGACCGACCGATGATCCTTGCGATGAGGCACCGCCAAAACGATCGTCACGCCAGATCTCCGTCACCTACCACTGGAGCAAGACCCGGTCGCTACATCAAGGACTCAAAGGCATTCGAGAAACTGTCAGCAGACAACACCAAACGCTTCTGAACCAACCGCATTCGTTTGCCCGGGCCCGACTGCCGCGATAAATTCCTCGCACGACCCGCTCATGATTGAGGACCCGCCATGGACAAGGGCAAGATCTTTCGCGACCTGCATGCTTCCACCTTCGTCATGCCGAACCCGTGGGATGTCGGCACGACCAAGCTTCTGGCCTCCTTCGGTTTCAAGGCGCTGGCGACGACCAGCGCCGGCTTTGCCTTCTCGCGCGGCCTGCCGGACGGCGCGGTGACCTTCGACGCCATGATCCATCATTGCCGCGAGGTGACGGCGGCGACCAGCCTGCCGGTCTCGGCCGACCTTGAAAAAGGCAAGGGGGACAGCGCCGAGCAGGCGGCGGAGACCATCTTCGCGGCGCAAGCGGCGGGCCTCGCGGGCTGCTCGATCGAGGACCATACCGGCGATCCGGACAACCCGATCTACGGGTTCTCGCATGCGGTCGAGCGGGTCGCCGCGGCGGCCGAAGCGGCTCGCGCCCTCAAGCACGATTTCGTCTTCACCGCGCGGGCCGAGAATTTCCTGTGGGGCAAGAAAGATCTCGACGACACGATCAAGCGGCTGCAGGCCTTCGAGAAAGCCGGCGCCGACGTGCTTTACGCGCCGGGCCTGAGCGATGTCGAGACCATCCGCACGGTCTGTTCATCGGTCGGCAAGCCGGTCAATGTCATGGCGCTGCCCGGCTTCACCATCGCCGATCTTGCCATGGCCGGCATCAAGCGCATCTCGCTCGGGCCGTGGCTCACCAACTTCGCCTATGGCATGCTGGAGACCGCGGCGCGCGAAATCCAGCAGGACGGCACGTTCGGCTTCACCCGCGCCGCGATGCCGTTCGGCAAGCTGCAGGCGCTGTTTCGCCAATCCTAAGCTTGAGGGGGCGCATGACGAAGACGGTCATGCCGGCTCTCGCGACGAAACCGCCTTGTGCAGATGCACCATCATGGCCGCGGCAAAGAGCGGCGTGAGCAGATTGAGCAGCGGCACGGCCAGGAAGACCGCGATGACAAGTCCGGCCAAAAACACCGTGCCGGCATATTTGCGGCGCAGCGCCTTGGCCTCGGCCTCCGGGCGAAAACGCATGGCCGCGAATTCGAAGAATTCGCGCCCGAGCAGATAACCGTTGACGATGAAGAAGGCGGCGATGTTGACGCCGGGCACCAGAAGCAACAGCAGCGCGACGATGTTGCCGAGGATGACGACGCCGAAGAACTTTATCGCCAGCATCAGCGAGCGCAGCGCCGGCAAGGGCCGGCCCGGCGGGTCGTTGGGATAGTCCGTGCGCTCGACGACGGCGGCGACATCGTCGAGGAACAGTCCCGCGATGATCGCGGTGACCGGCGCGACGAGCAAGGCCATGCCGATCGCCAGGACGATGCCGGCGACGATCGCGCCCAGCCATCCGGCCCAGGCGGGAAGTCCAGGCAGCAATGCCTCGAGCCAAGGCCAGGCCAGCCATTCGAGCAGGCTCTCAATGCCAAACCAGAGCGCCACCAGGGCCAACAACGTCAGCCCCAGGGTCTTGACGAAGACCGAGCGGAACTCGGGCGAGAACAGCTGGCTGGCGGCGGCGCGGGCGGCGTCTGGGATCACGTCAGGTCCAAGCCTTCATCGAGAACGACGTCCCCGAGATAGGCGGGCCTGGCGGTCAGCGCAACTGCTGCGCCAGTAACGCAATTCCGGACAGAGGCCACGGCGAAGTCGCCGAAGCTCACACTTTTCCAGGAATTGCTCTTGCCCGCCGAGCCGGGATGGTCATCGCCGCCACACCGGCGACGACAAAGCCCATGCCGACCCACACCGCAGGACCCAGGCCTTCGCCAAGGAATACGGCGCCGATGCCGACGCCGATCGGCACGCGCAGATAGGCCTGCGAGGTGGTGCCGACCGAACCCAGCGTATGGATCAGGCGGAAATAGATGACGAAGGCCAGCGCGGTGGAGAAGATGGACAGTCCAAGCAGCGCGAGGATCGAGGCGGTCGAGGGCGCCAGTGTCCAGGGCCGGTCGACGACCAGGCTGAGCGGAACCAGCATGACCGCGCCGCACAGCATCGAGCCGGCGGCGGGGATCATCGGATCGAGACCCTTGAAGCCGCGGCCGAAGATCGCCGCGCCGGCGTAAGAGATCGTCGCGACGATGATGGCAAGCTGCGCCCACAATTGCTGGCCCAGGCCACCCAGGGCTTCCATGCCGACGATGAGGCCGATCCCGACGATGCCGGCGCCGACGCCGAGTAGCTTGCGCGCGGTGACCGGCTCGTGGCGGGTGATCAACGCCGTCAGCAGGAAGGTGAAGATCGGCGACGTCGAATTGAGGATGGTGGCAAGGCCGGCATCGACCGAGCGCTCGGCGGCGGCAATCAGCGTGAACGGCACGACGCTGTTGAGGCAGGCCTGGAAGGCAAAGCGGCGCCACGTCACCGCATCCCTGGGCATGGCAAGGCCGCGCCAGCGGATGATGGCGAACAGGATGCCGCCGGCAACCAAGGTACGAGCGGCGATGAAGGTGACCGGCGGGATCGTTTCGACGCCGATCTTGATGAAGGTGTAGGAGGCGCCCCACAACACCGCCAGCACGCCAAGCAGGGCGAGATCGGTGGTCGTTTCGGTCTTTTCGGACATTGGTTGTTGGCGCCTTCAGCCTGCTGCCGGAACGATCCGCTTCTAGCTCACGATGGGGCGGAAACGTTTCGATCGCGGTGAAACCATAGCCGCCATGGTTGCGCCTGATATGGGCCAGTTGGATGCGAACACTGCCGCAGCCGGCGAACAATCGGCGCTCAAGTCGACGTGGTGGAAGACAATGGCGATTTTCGGGGTAGGCAAAGCAACGGCAACTCGCTAGACCGCGCCCGGCCGGCGTGCCAGAAAGCCGGCTGGAAAGCCGGCCAGAAAGCGGGATCGGCTCTTGGCGGAGATTTTGATGCCGGAATATGACGTGCTTTGCATCGGCAATGCCATTGTCGACATCATCGCGCAATGCGACGAGGCCTTTCTCGAAACCAACGGCATCATCAAGGGCGCGATGAACCTCATCGACACCCAGCGCGCCGAATTGCTCTACAGCCGCATGGGTCCGGCGATCGAGGCTTCAGGCGGCAGCGCCGGCAACACGGCGGCGGGCGTCGCCAGCCTGGGCGGACGGGCGGCTTTCTTCGGCAAGGTGTCGAACGATGCGCTGGGCGACATCTACGCACACGACATCCATGCCCAGGGCGTTGCCTTCGACACCAAACCGCTCCAGGGCCAGCCGCCGACGGCACGCTCGATGATCTTCGTCACACCCGACGGCGAGCGTTCGATGAACACCTATCTCGGCGCCTGCGTGGAACTAGGCCCCGAGGACGTCGAGGCCGACAAGGCCGCCGGCGCCAAGGTCACCTATTTCGAAGGCTATCTGTGGGATCCGCCGCGCGCCAAGGAGGCGATCCGCCAGACGGCGCGGTTGGCGCACGCGGCCGGGCGCGAAGTATCGATGACATTGTCGGACTCCTTCTGCGTCGACCGCTACCGCGACGAGTTTCTCGATTTGATGCGGTCGGGCACCGTCGACATCGTCTTTGCCAACAGCCACGAGATCAAGTCGCTCTACCAGACCGCGTCGTTCGAGGACGCGCTCGCCGCCATCCGCAAGGACTGCAAGATCGCCGCCGTCACCCGTTCGGAAAAAGGTTCGGTGATCGTGCGCGGCGATGAGACCGTCACCATAAAGGCGACGACGATCAGGGAACTGGTCGACACGACCGGCGCCGGCGATCTCTATGCCGCTGGTTTCCTCTACGGCTACACGAGCGGGCGCAGTCTTCGGGAATGCGGCGATCTCGGCTCGCTGGCCGCCGGGCTGGTGATCCAGCAGCTCGGCCCGCGCCCGCGCCAGAACCTGCGCCGAGAGGCCGAGCGGGCGGGGCTGCTTTAGAGCAGTTCCCGCGGCAAGCCTGAAGGCTACCTGTCGTCGCGTCATCACGGCTGGTCTCCAAATTGGGACCTCTGTCGCGCACGTGTCACAGAGCGCTCCTACAGGCAAGATGAGGCGTTCCGCGACTGACATTTCGGCGCGCCCAAAAACCAGGGGTGTAAAGATGCAAGCCAGCAATTTGCCGGGCCGCGGTGCTTGTTGCCGCCGTAATTTTTGTTTTCCGCTGTAGAATTTGAACAATCGCCGGCGCCTGGGGAGGAGCGCGGGCCAAACGACGAACGCATGACCAGATTTCAGACTCCGCCTGAGGGGATTTCGCAGGAGACCCTGGCAGGCTTGGTAACCGAAGCAGTGCAACAGGCACTGACGCAGCATGGTGTCCTGCTGGATGCCGAGGCCCTGGTTTCAGCCAGCGCGCTGGCCGGCAGCATGGCCGCAGCTCTTCCTTCCTGCCGCAGGCGCAGCGCCTTGCCATCGGTTCCTTCAAGGGCGATTGGACCGCGCTTGTCTCGGAGTTCTTCCGCACGATGCCGGCCGGGATCGCAAACGGTGCGCCCGATCAGCGTCCTGAACGCATGCAACAGGAGGCGGGCAGGACCATCGCGCGGACTATCGCGGAGCAAGCCGCCGACCTGCAGTCGATGCTGATCGAGGATTGGGCCGGCGAGGTCGCCGGCTCGACCTATCTGGAGGAAAGGCTGCGCATCCCACGCTCGACACTGCATCGCTGGCAACGACGCGGCGAGGTCGTCGCGCTGCGCAAGGGTGGGCGCAAGCATGTCTTCCCGCTGGCGCAATTCATCGACGGCAGGCCGGTTCCAGGCATCAGCGAGGTGCTGTCGGCGATCCCCAACCCGCGGATCGCCTGGCTCTGGCTGACCCGGCCCTCACCCGAGCTCGATGGTCGCGCGCCTATCGAGATGTTGCGGAAGGACGAGGTCGAGGATGTGATACGCAGTGCCCGTGCGCTGTCCTGACCCGGCTTTCTGGAGTCGATTTTTTCACGATTATCCGCATTTGTAGAAATTTATTCGGCAAAATAACCGTCATAAAACTGTAATAATTGGCACGTTCGGCACATTTTAGAGCTTAGTTCGACATAACGATTACACTTAATCCCATTTTTGCAGTTATGTGACGTGATATTTGGGCAACAAGACTTTCAGAAGATACGAAAAGTCGCCTTTCGGACACAATCTCTGTTGTGCGTGACGGCCATTTGGGTCATGTCCAAAGCGAAGAAGCGGCGCCGGTGCGCGCGACTTTTTCAATGATGGGGACGGGGGATGGCAGGAGAGCCCAAGAGGCCTGCCGAAGCCTGTCTTGAACCTTTGACTGGAGATTCAAGAAAATGAACATCAAGAGCCTTCTTCTCGGCTCCGCTGCGGCCCTGGTCGCAGTTTCGGGCGCCCGCGCCGCCGACGCGGTGACCGTTGCCGAGCCGGAACCGGCCGAATATGTTAAGATCTGCGACGTCTATGGCTCGGGATACTTCTATATCCCCGGCACCGAGACCTGCCTGCGCATCGGCGGCTACCTCCGCTATGACATGGGTGTGGGTGATAGCGGCACGCTGGATGGCGTCAACAACGTCCCGGATCATATGAACCGCGGCGAAACCCACGACACCTGGTATAAGAACATGCGCTTCACGTTGCGCACTTATACCGGCCAGGAAACCGAACTCGGCACGTTGAAGACCTTCACCGAGACCCGTTTCCAGTTCGGCAACTCGTCCAACGACTATGATGTGGCGGGCGGCTCCGGCTGGCAGGCCGGCAACAAGAACACCACCCTCAACTTCGCCTGGATCCAGCTCGGTGGCCTGCGCGTCGGTAAGGACGAAACGCCTTACGACCAGTTCATCGGTTATGCCGGCAACGTCATCCAGGACACGATCATCCCGTATGGCATCAAGGACACCAACGTCGTCAGCTATTACTTCGACGCTGGCAGCGGCTTCACGGGCTTCGCCTCGCTCGAAGAAGGCACAGGCGCCAACTCGATCGACAGCTATGTTCCGCATGTCACCGGCGGCTTGAAGTACAAGGGCGACTGGGGCGCGATCACCGGCGTCGTGGCCTATGACAGCAATTACGAGGAAGTCACCGGCAAGGTTCGCCTGGACGTCACCGTGAACAAGCAGCTGTCGCTGTTCATCATGGGCGGCTATGGTTCTACCAACAACAGCGACGACTTTGCCCCGAGCGGCCGCACTCAGTACAAGCCATGGGGCGGCAACTGGGCTGTCTGGGGTGGCGGCACTTACAAGTTCAGCGATAAGACGGCGTTTAACGTCCAGGCCTCGGCCGACGACGACAAGAACTACGCTCTGGCCGCGAACATTGCCTACACCATCGTGCCCGGTTTCACGATCACGACCGAAGTCGATTGGGACCACTACGGCAATTTCGGCAATCCCTCGATCTACGGGAACTTCACCCACGCCGACAAGAAAGACAGCGTCGGCGGCATCGTCCGCTTCCAGCGCAATTTCTGATCGACACGACATCAAACAGAAAGGCCCGCGGCATCGCCGCGGGCCTTTTGCTTTTTCGGTCGGCGAAAGCCGAGGTCAGTCGTGCCTCATTTCCCTGCCGTATAGGCCGCGATCGCCGCCATGTTGACGATGTCTGAGTCCTTGGCGTTGAGCGACACGATCTGCACCGGCTTGTTCAAGCCGACCAGCAGCGGACCGATGACGGTCGAGCCGCAGTTGAGCACAGCCTAACTCGTTTGGGGGTTTCGGGGTTCGAAGTCATTGTGGCGCTTCACTTCGAGTTTCCCGTGTTCGAACTGGTCGTTGCACTTGGAGCGCCCTCGTCTTTTGCATCCTCAAAAAAGCCAAGGTCAGGCTGCGGGCCAACCCTAGCTCGACTACCTTCCACAGGAAAAGCCAACGCAATTTTCTCACGTGAAATGCCGTTAAAATCCAAGAAAACACCCAAAATGGAACGCGCTTCGGGACCAAGTGCATCATATCCAGGTACGTTAACCGAGAAAGAAGCACGCTCTATTTCTCGGGCTGCATTAAATAGCATATCAGCTCTTGAGATTTTCGAGAGGTAGTCCGCTATGACTTCTGCTGGTATTCGATCCGCATCTTCGTAAAAGCCATACTCAATTTGCTTTGCGGCAGCCTGCCCATTCTCAGCGTATTTTCGCGCCAAACTGATAGCAGCTTTTACAATCGGCACGGATGCAACCGTTTCCGACTGACCAAACCTAATTGCGTTTACAATTATTTTCTTTCGCTCGTCAGGCGACCTAAACGCTTGATCTGCAAGCACAAAATCGAGACTGATTGCCGCAAGTGCAGACGTTAAATAAAATAACCGCAGCCCTACCAAAGCCTGGGCAGACGATGGCTGTGCGAGGACTGCCTGCTCCGCAAAAAATGCGCTGGCGGCTAGATTCTTGTTAGCAGACTGAACTCCCATTCCTGCTATCATTGAGGCTCGAGCGTCATGGGCAGTTGTACGCCAATCACTGGAACGCCGCTCATCATCGACATTGCGCACTGAAATGTTCAAATCCTCAAGCGATAGCTGGTCGGCTATCTTTAGCTTGTCGCTCTGGACAATTTTCGATACCGCATCTCCGTCTAAGACTTGTAGGCCAAGCACCTTTCCAAAACGTCGGATGGCCGGGCGATTGTCAGTTGTCGCCACAATCGCCCCATCGACTGCCAGAGCCGCTTGAAGGCCTCGGGTCCAGATCACTCGTTCAGCAGCCTTTGGTGATCTCTTGTTTTTTATATCGACGATAATACGTCTGCGGGTCGATGCAGTTGGGCGCTCATAGAGCCACAAATCCACATCTGTTACGTCCTCTCCGTCGAGTTGATAGGGAAGACCACGGACTACAAAGTAGCCAGCTTGCCAGAAATACGCCTTTAAACTCTCTTCAAGCTCAAACCCTTTTCCTCCGCGACTCGCAGTAGCCATTATAGGCCTCCTTGCTGGCGTAGTGCCTGCAACACGTCTTCGGTCATTCGCTTGCTGGGCGCCACTTGCTTCCTGCGAAAGTCAGAGCGCGATTTCTCGGGTCCAATGTAGCCTGTCATCGAACCTGGGAGGATCTGGCTTAGCGAATTGACCGACGCTGTCTCGCCAGTCGTGAGCACCGCCAATGCCATCTGTCCAATATCCCTCTTGAGTAGGGTCATAATGTAGCCGTAGCCCGACGCCTTCTGGACCTTCAAGACACCTCTCATCTCGAGAACCCGATAGTCTTCTCCTATCGCTGTGGCAGGGCCTACCGGCTTTCCGGAGTTCAGTTTATTGAGCAACAATCTAATAAACTCAATTTTGCCAAGGCCAGACGAGCTCTGTGTCATGCCGTATGTAAGCGCGGCAACTAGTGTCTTCGCTAGATCAAAAGCGTCATCCGCCATAGGATCATTGAATTTGTGAAACGCCGCCGGCTTAGTCACAAAACCGAATTCTCCGGAAGCATTGGCGACGTGATTGACATCATACATCGCTGCAGCTTTTAATTTTTCAAACAACATTTTTCCAAGGACACGCTCCGTCTTTTCAACTGACACACAACCTATACGGTCAAGCATCCCATCCAGCTCAACTACCTTTACCCTTTCAGCTGATGACAGGGAATCTAGGACGCGTTTAACTTTTGCCAAATTATCGCGTCGGAATAAATTCCCATTAAAATAGAGTTTTTCGTTACCTTGACCCTCGGCGTCGACGAAACCGATGGTCTCTGAAACCTTGAGAAGGTCGTTCGTTTTTGCGGACGCAATTTCGAATTCGTCGGAGATGATTTGTTGTGTAGTACCGTGTTCGAGGGGAGCTTTAGACGTAATTTCAGCAAGCGCGATGGCTGCCCGTTCTTCCTGCGTGGGGTTTTCTGCCTCAAACAATTCGGAAGCATGCTGAACAGTGACCGCACTAGTTAAGCCAATAACTTCCACGTCCCCCATCGCTCCAATGTCGATAACGCGACGTCGTCTCAACATATCCATAAGCACGGGGAGTTCCATCTTCGGGTTAATACCCGCCGCAGCAGCCAACGCGTCTACACGTGCTTTATCCAGAACAATCTGGTCGGTCGCCGCGAATTGCGACAGGAGCGCCGCGGCCTTTCCAGCAACTTCCAATGCTGGAAATTGCGCCCCGGCTCCTATAGTTCCTGAGGTTTTTTGGCCGTGATGTACTACCCATGCGCCCTTACCAGCTTTCGAAAGTTTGTCATAACTACTGGTCATATACCCACTCCACAGGTTTCTCTCTGGGCAATCTTATTCGACGGGCAATCTTATTCGACTCAAATAGGTAGGAATCTCCTATATTTTTAGTGGAATTTTAGAATACCGAGCGTGGACCGCTCAGTTCCCTGCCGTATAGGCCGCGATCGCCGCCATGTTGACGATATCGCTATCCTTGGCGTTCAACGACACGATCTGCACCGGCTTGTTCAAGCCGACCAGCAGCGGACCGATGACGGTCGAGCCGCCGAGCTCCTGCAGCATCTTGGTCGAGATCGAAGCCGAGTGGAACGCCGGCATGATCAGCACATTGGCCGGGCCCGTGAGCCGGATGAACGGATATTGCGCCATGGCGCGTGGGTTCAGCGCCACGTCGGCGGCCATCTCGCCGTCATATTCGAAATCGACACGGCGCTTGTCGAGGATGCGCACCGCTTCCTGGACACGCTCGGAGCGCTCGCCCTGCGGATGGCCGAAGGTGGAGTAGGCGAGCATGGCGAGCCTCGGCTCGTAGCCCATGCGGCGGGCAAAGCCTGCCGCTTCCTCGGCGATATCGGCGATCTGCTCGGCATTCGGCATGTCGTGCACGGCGGTATCGGCGACGAGCACCGTCTTGCCCCGCGCCAGCACGATCGAGACACCGATGACGCGGTGCCCAGGCTTGGCGTCGATGATGCGGCGCACATCGTCGAGCGCGGTCGAATAATTGCGGGTGACGCCGGTGACGATGCCGTCGGCGTCGCCCAGCGCCACCATGCAGGCGGCGAAATGGTTGCGGTCGTTGTTGATCAGGCGCTGGCAATCGCGGAACAGGAAACCCTTCCGCTGCATGCGCTCGTAGAGATAGTCGGTGTAGATGCCGTTGCGGCGCGACAGGCGGGCGTTGATGATCTCGATGCCCTGCTTGTTCAAGTCGATGCCGGCATTCCTGGCATTATCCTTGATGACATCGTCGCGGCCGAGCAGGATCGCCGTGCCGAGCCTCTGGTTCACATAGGACACGGCGGCGCGCATCACCTGCTCCTCCTCGCCTTCGGCAAAGACGATGCGCTTGGGCTGGCGGCGCACGCGGTCGTAAATGCGCTGCAGAGTGGAGGCGATCGGGTCGCGGCGGGCGGAAAGCTCCTGCGCGTAGCGGTCGAGGTCGAGGATCGGCTTGCGGGCGACGCCGGACTCCATCGCGGCCCTGGCCACCGCCAGCGGGATTGCCGAGATCAGACGCGGATCGAAAGGCACGGGAATGATGTAGTTGGGACCGAATTTCGGCCGATTGCCCTGATAGGCGGCGGCGACGTCGTCGGGCACGTCCTGACGGGCAAGCTCGGCCAGCGCGCGGGCGGCGGCGATCTTCATGTCATCGTTGATGGTGGTGGCCCTGACATCCAGCGCGCCGCGGAAAATGTAGGGGAAGCCAAGCACGTTGTTGACCTGGTTCGGGTAGTCCGAGCGGCCGGTGGCCATGATGGCATCGGTGCGGACCTCGGCGACCTCCTCCGGCGTGATCTCCGGATCGGGATTGGCCATGGCGAAGATGATCGGGTTCTTGGCCATCGACTGCACCATGGCCGTGGTCAGCGCGCCCTTGGCGGACAGGCCAAGGAACACGTCGCAGCCCTCCAGCGCTTCGGCCAGGCTGCGCGCCTCGGTCTTGACCGCATGCGCCGATTTCCATTGGTTCATGCCTTCGGTGCGGCCCTGGAAAACCACGCCCTTGGTGTCGCACAAGATGATGTTTTCCGGCGCAAATCCCATCGCCTTCATCAGTTCGATACAGGCGATGCCAGCCGCACCCGCGCCGTTGCAGACCATCTTCGTGGTCTTCATGTCGCGGCCGGTAATCTCCAGCGCGTTGATCAGGCCGGCGGAGGAGATGATGGCAGTGCCGTGCTGGTCGTCATGGAAGACCGGAATGTCCATCAGCTCGCGCAGGCGCTGCTCGATGATGAAGCATTCCGGCGCCTTGATATCCTCGAGGTTGATGCCGCCGAAGGAGGGTCCGAGGAAGCGCACGCAATTGATGAACTCGTCGGCATCCTCGGTGTCGACCTCGAGGTCGATGGAATCGACATCGGCAAAGCGCTTGAACAGCACCGCCTTGCCCTCCATCACCGGCTTCGAGGCGAGCGCGCCGAGATTGCCGAGGCCAAGGATGGCGGTGCCGTTGGAGATGACCGCGACCATATTGCCGCGCGTCGTATAGTCGAAGGCGCGGCTGGGGTCCTCGGCGATGGCGCGCACCGGCACGGCGACACCCGGCGAGTAGGCGAGGCTCAAGTCGCGCTGTGTGGCCATCGGCTTGGTGGCGACGATCTCCAGCTTGCCGGGCCGCCCCATGGCGTGGAATTCCAGCGCCTCCTCGGGGCTGACGGAGGGGCCGCTGTTTTCGGTTTTCCTGGCCATGATGCTTTCTGATTTCCTCGCCTTCACGCGGCACCGCTTGAATGGGTGCTTCCTTATGGTTTCCAGGACTAAGGCTACAGGCGGCGGCTGTAAACCGGCAAGCCCGGCAAAGCTGCTTCAATGCCGACGAGGTTGCCCGGCCGACACGTTGCAACACCAACTGGCAGCATCACCAGCGCTTTCCCCTGCTTTTCGAGCGTCCGGCATTAAACCGCGCTGGCCGATCTGCTAGCGTTCCGGCATGAACATGCACATGCCGACCGATCCCGAGGAGACGACGACGCCAGCGCCCGCCACGGGCGGGGTGACGCCGATGATGGAGCAGTTCATCGAGATCAAGGCGGCGAACCCGGATTCGCTGCTGTTCTACCGCATGGGCGATTTCTACGAGCTGTTCTTCGACGATGCCGAGAAGGCGAGCCAGGCGCTCGGCATCGTGCTGACCAAGCGCGGCAAGCACCAGGGCCACGACATTCCGATGTGCGGCGTGCCGGTGCATGCGGCGGACGACTATCTGCAAAAACTGATCGCGCAGGGGTTTCGCGTTGCCGTCTGCGAGCAGATCGAGGACCCGGCGGAAGCGAAGAAACGCGGCTCGAAATCGGTGGTGCGGCGCGACGTGGTGCGGCTCGTCACACCCGGCACCATCACCGAAGACAAGCTGCTCGCGCCGTCTGAATCGAGTTTTTTGATGGCGCTGGGCCGGGTGAAGGCCGGCAATGTTGCCCAAGGCAGCTTCGCGCTTGCCTGGATCGACATCTCCACCGGTGCGTTCCGGGTCGCCGAGACGACGGCCGACCGCCTGCTCGCCGATATCTTCCGCGTCGATCCGCGCGAGCTGATCGTCGCCGAGCCGGTGTTCCACGATCCGGACTTGCGGCCGGTCTTCGACGTGCTTGGCCGCGTCGCCAGTCCGCAGCCGCCATCGCTGTTCGATTCGGCATCGGCCACGGGACGCATCGCCCGCTTCTTCGAGGTGGCGACGCCGGACAGCTTCGGCACGTTCTCGCGCGCCGAATTGTCGGCGATCTCGGGCGCCATCGCCTATGTCGAGAAGACGCAGAAGGCCGAGCGGCCGCCGCTGTCGCGCCCGGAGCGCGAAGAGGTCGGCTCGACGCTGTTCATCGACCCGGCGACGCGCGCCAATCTGGAACTGTTGCGCACGCTGTCCGGCAGCCGCGAAGGCTCGCTGTTCAAGGCGATCGATCGCACGGTGACCGGCGGCGGCGCCAGGCTGCTGGCTGACCGGCTGATGGCGCCGCTCACCGATCCGACGATGATCGGAGCAAGGCTGGATTCGGTCTCGTTCTTTCGTGCCGAGACCAGGCTTTGCCAAGGCTTGCGGAACAGCCTCAAGAGCGTTGCCGACATGCCAAGGGCGTTGTCGCGGCTGGCGCTCAACCGCGGCGGCCCGCGTGACCTCGGCGCGCTGCGCGCCGGTTTCGAGGCGGCCGGCGCGATCGCCGGCTTGCTGGCCGCGACCGCCCTGCCCGCTGAATTGGCGGCCGCTTTGACGGCAATCAACGCCCTGCCGGAAGCGCTTTCCCGGCACCTCAGCGAGGCGCTAGACGACGAACTGCCGCTGATCAAGCGCGACGGCGGCTTCGTGCGCGGCGGCTATCACGCCGAACTCGACGAGATGCGGGCGCTGCGCGACGAGTCGCGAAAGGTGATCGCCGGGCTGGAGCGTTCTTTGATCGAGGAGACCGGCATCCGCTCGCTGAAGATCCGGCACAACAACGTGCTGGGCTACTATATCGAGGTGACCGCCAACCATCATGCCATCATGACCGGCAGCGATGCCGTAAAAGCCCGCTTCATCCATCGCCAGACCATGGCCAATGCCATGCGCTTCACCACGACGGAACTGGCGGAACTGGAATCCAAGATTGCCAACGCCGCCGACAAGGCGCTCGGCATCGAGCTCGCCACCTTCGACCGGCTCACCGCCGAAGTCGTGAGCGAGGCCGGCAGCATCCGCGCCGGCGCCGAGGCGCTAGCCGTGCTCGACGTGTCCGCGGCGCTGGCGCTGCTTTCCGAAAGCGAGGGCTGGTGCCGGCCCGTCGTCGATGCCAGCCTTGCCTTCGAAATTGCCGGCGGCCGGCACCCGGTGGTCGAACAGGCGCTGCGGCGGTCGGGCGAAGGCCCGTTCGTCGCCAATGATTGCGACCTCTCGCCCGAGGGGAGTGCCAGGAACGGTGTGATCTGGCTGCTGACCGGCCCCAACATGGGCGGTAAATCGACGTTCCTGCGGCAAAACGCGCTGATCGCCATCCTTGCCCAGACCGGCTCCTTCGTGCCGGCAACGTCGGCCCATATCGGCGTCGTCGACCGGCTGTTCTCACGCGTCGGCGCCTCGGACGATTTGGCGCGCGGCCGCTCGACCTTCATGGTCGAGATGGTCGAGACGGCGGCGATCCTCAACCAGGCGGGCGAGCGGGCGCTGGTCATCCTCGATGAGATCGGCCGCGGCACCGCGACCTTCGACGGTCTGTCGATCGCCTGGGCGGCGGTCGAGTATCTGCATGAGAAGAACCGCTGCCGGGCAATCTTTGCCACGCATTTCCACGAGATGACGGCGCTGGCCGGCAAACTGCCTCGCCTCTTCAACGTCACCATGCGGGTCAAGGAATGGGAGGGCGAAGTCGTCTTCCTGCACGAGGTAGGCAAGGGCGCCGCCGACCGCTCCTACGGCGTCCAGGTGGCGAGGCTCGCCGGCCTGCCGGAATCCGTGGTGGCGCGCGCCAAGGAAGTGCTGCACCAGCTGGAAGAAGGCGAAGTCTCGGGCAAGACCAACCGGCTGGTCGACGACCTGCCGCTGTTTTCAGTGGCGGTCAAGCGAGAGGCGCAAAAGCCGGTGAAGAGCGATGCCCTTGGCGACGCGCTCGGCGCGATCAATCCCGACGAGATGACGCCGCGCGAGGCGCTGGACGCGCTCTACCGGCTGAAGGGGCTGGCGACGAAACGATAGACTGAGATCCCGCTCGTTATTGACTCATTGTACCGATCGGTACAATGTTGGTTGATACCTTGTCACAGGAGATCCCCATGAGCCGTCCGCCACTGCCGCCCTTCACGGCCGAGACCGCCGCGCAAAAAGCGCGGCTGGCCGAAGACGCCTGGAACAGCCGCGACCCGGAACGGGTCTCGCTCGCCTATACCGAGGACAGCACCTGGCGGAACCGGGCCGAATTTGTTTTCGGCAGAGGTGAGATCGTCGATTTCCTCGCGCGCAAATGGGCGCGCGAGCTCGACTATCGGCTGATCAAGGAAGTGTGGACCTGGAACGAAAACCGCATCGCGGTGCGCTTCGCCTATGAATGGCGCGACGACAGCGGCCACTGGTTCCGCTCCTACGGCAACGAGAATTGGGAATTCGACGACGCCGGGCTGATGCGCCGGCGCGTCGCCAGCATCAACGATCTACCTATCGCCGAGAGCGAGCGCAGATATCACTGGCCGCTCGGCCGTCGACCGGACGATCATCCGGGCCTGACTGAACTCGGGCTGTAAAGCCCCGGGAATGCGCAGGATAGCGCCCGATCGTGACGGCCTGCTGGCGATGGTCGCCGAGGTGTTTCGCGAGCACGGCTATGAAGGCGCCAGCCTGGCCCTGATCGGCCAGGCAACCGGACTGGGCAAGGGAAGTCTCTACCACTTCTTTCCCGGCGGCAAGGAAGAGATGGCAGGGGCCGTCATTGCCCATATCGACGATTGGTTCGAGGAAAATGTCTTCGCACCGCTGCGCGACGGCGCCGATCCACGCGCCGGGATCGAGCATATGCTGGAGGCGACCGACCGCTATTTCCGATCCGGCCGCCGCGTCTGCCTGATCGGCGCCTTCGCGCTCGATGAATCCCGCGACCTCTTCGCCGGGCCGATCCGCGACTATTTCGGCCGCTGGATCGCACATCTCGCCGATGCGCTGACGCGGGCCGGACATGCAAAAGCCGAGGCGGCCGAACTTGCCGAAGAGGCCGTCGCAGCCATCCAGGGCGCGCTCACGCTTGCCCGCGCCGCTGACGACACGGCAGTGTTTTCGCGCTCCCTGCGCAGGGTGCGCATGCGCCTGGAGATACAGGCAGGGAGATAGCTCCGACCGGCCTACAAGGGTTCGAAGCGGAAGCCTGTTTCGGTTCGGAAAACCCGGCCCACGCCCGGCGAATCGAGATGCGCTCCTGCAACGAAACAAGCGTTGTCGGCGGCAAGGGTCAGCAGTCGCAGCCGGCTTGCGCGGGCCCGCTCCTGGTCGGCGTCGAATTCCCACGCCACCTCCGGGCGATCGAACTGAAGCGACGGCACATGCACGGTGTCACCCCAGATCAACAATGTTTCGCCCTCGCTCGCAACGCGAAAGCAGGTGTGGCCGACTTCATGGCCGTGAGCGGCTATCGTCTCGATATTCGGGCTCAGGCGCTGCCCAGCGTCGAAAGGCTGCGCGCGATCATGGAAACGCTGCAGCCGCGCCTCTGCCCGGAACATGTCGAGCTCCGGTCGGGGCACAAGCAGGCGGGAGAGCTGCGGGAAGCCGTCTCGACCATCGGCGAGGATGAGCCCGTGGATATGGTCGAGATGAGTGTGGGTGAAGGCAACCGTGCGTATCCGATCGACAGCGATCCTCGCTTCGCTCAGCGCCTGCGGCAGAAACCCCATGCTCGGATGCCAAGCATTCGACGAGCCGGTGTCGATCAGCGTGATTTCGTGGCCGTCGTCTATGGCAAAGGCGTTGACGGACAGTCTGAGCGCACCCCGACCAGTTGCACCTGCGCCGGGAGATCGTCGCCGAAAGGCTTGTCTCCCGGCTGGCGCAGTCGCCTGGTCGGCATGTCGACATAACCGTCGCGCAGCGACGTGACGGTCATGTCTCCGATCCTGTAGGTGGTGTGATAAGGCCCGGCTGAAATTGGTTTCAATGCTTCTTCTCTTTTGCCGCAGATTTCCAGTTTGAGCTCCGGCAAGCCTTCAGATCATTTCCAGGCCACGCTTGCGCGTCGGCGGCGGGAAGGCGCGGTCGAGGTCGGCGAAGTCTTGCGCCGTCAGGCCGATATCGAGCGCGGCGGCGTTCTGGCGGACATGCTCCTGCCGGCTGGCCTTCGGGATGGCGATGACACCCGGTTGCGCCATCACCCAGGCGAGCGCCACCTGCGCGGCCGTGGCGTTGTGGCGCAAAGCCACGGCTTCCAGCCTGGTATTATGGGCAAGCGCGCCCTGCTCGACCGGCGAATACGCCATCAGCGGGATGCCGCGCTCTCTGCTCCAAGGCGCCAGGTCGAACTCAGGGCCACGACGCGAGAGGTTGTAGAGCACCTGGTTGGTCTGGACATTGCCGCCGGACGGCAGGCCGACAAGGTCCTCCATCTCATCGGTGTCGAAATTGCTGACGCCCCAGTGACGGATCTTGCCGGCCTTCTTCAAAGCCTCGAAGACTTCGACCGTCTCGGACAGCGGCACGCTGCCCGGCCAATGCAGCAGATAGAGATCGATGCGGTCGGTGCCGAGGCGCTTCAGGCTGTTCTCGCAAGACCGTTTGACGCCGGCCCGCGAGGCGTTGGAGGGCAGCACCTTGGAAACCAGGAAGATTTCGTCACGGCGTCCGGCCATCGCCTCCGCCACGACTTCTTCCGAGCCGCCGCTGGCGTACATTTCCGCCGTGTCGATCAACGTGATGCCGAGGTCGAGCCCGAGCTTCAGCGCCGCGACCTCGTCGTCGCGGCGGCGCCGGTCCTCGCCCATCTTCCAGGTGCCTTGACCCAGCACCGGAACGGTTTCACCGGACGGCAGCTTCAGGGTTCTGATCGATGAGGGGCTGGTTGATGGGGGCATGGGCTTTCTCCGCGTGAGCGCCGATCGCAGCACAGCCCCGGCCGGAAATCCAGACCGAAGTCACTTCGATCCGTCCCGGCAAAGTCGCGGCTACTTCGCCGGATGCTTGGCGAGCCAGTCCTGCATTTGTTTGATCTCGGCCTCCTGCGCCGCGACAACGCCTTCGGCGAGCTTGCGGATCTCCGGATCCTTGCCGTTGGCGATCACCACCTTGGCCATGTCGATGGCGCCCTGATGATGCGGGATCATGCCGCGGACGAAGTCGACATCGGCATTGCCGGTGTATTTGATCATCATGTCCTTGTGCATCTTTTTCATCGCCGCCTCATAGCCGACGGTGGCAGGGCTTTGCGCGCCCATCGCCATCTTGGACATGTCGTGCTTCATCTCCTTCGACGAGGCAGGCACGCTTTCGAGGAACACCGCAAGCAGCATTCCCGCCGCCATCAACAGCAGCACGATTTTCTTGGCCAGGGTCATTCAGGTCTCCTTTGTGGTTGGGTTTCGTATCTGGGGGTTTGCTCAAAGTTTCAACGTCCTCAGCCGCAAGGCATTGGCGATGACCGAGACCGAGGACAGGCTCATCGCCGCCGCGGCCAGCATTGGCGACAAAAGCGTGCCGGTGACCGGATAGAGCACGCCGGCCGCCACGGGCACGCCGAGTACGTTGTAGAGGAAGGCAAAGAACAGGTTCTGGCGGATGTTGCCGATCGTCGCCTGGGCGAGCGTGCGGGCCCGCACGATGCCGTTGAGATCACCCTTGACCAGCGTGATGCCGGCGCTTTCGACGGCGACATCGGCGCCGGTGCCCATCGCGATCCCGACATCGGCGCTGGCCAGCGCCGGCGCATCGTTGACGCCGTCTCCAGCCATCGCAACGCCAGCGCCTTGGCCGCGCAGTTCATCCACCAGGGCGCTCTTGCCGTCCGGCAGCAGGCCGGCGCGCACCTCATCGATGCCGAGCTTGCCCGCAATCGCGCGAGCAGTACGCTCGTTGTCGCCGGTCGCCATGATGATGCGCAGGCCCTTGCCGTGCAGGGCCTTGATCGCCTCGGCCGTGGTCGCCTTGACGGGATCGGCAACGGCAACGATGCCTGCGAACGCGCCATCGACAGCGACGAACATCGCTGTCTTGCCCTCGGCCTGCAACGCCTCGGCATTGGCCGCCGACGTTTCGACCCCGAGGTCGGCCATCATCGCCGCATTGCCCAATGCAATTTTTCTGCCCGAAACCGTGCCGGAAACGCCCTTGCCGGTGACCGCCATGAAGTCGTGGGCGTCCGCCACTTTCACACCGCGCGCGGCGGCGCCCTCGACGATCGCTTCGGCCAGCGGGTGCTCCGAGCCCTTTTCGAGCGCGGCGGCGAGCGACAGCAATTCGTTCTCGTCGATGTCCCCGGACGCGACGACATCGGTCAGCCGCGGCCGGCCCTCGGTCAAGGTGCCGGTCTTGTCGACGATCAGCGTGTCGACGGAGGCAAAGCGCTCGAGTGCGGCCGCTTCCTTGATCAGCACGCCGGCATGCGCGCCGCGACCGGTCGCGGTCATGATCGACATCGGCGTCGCAAGGCCCAGCGCACAGGGACAGGCAATGATCAGCACCGAGACGGCCGAGACGATGGCGAAGGCCAGGCTCGGCTGCGGACCGAAGAGCGCCCAGACGACGAAGGCCACAATGGCGACCAGGACAACCGCCGGGACGAAATAGAAAGACACGCGGTCGGCCAAGCCCTGGATCGGCGCGCGCGAACGCTGCGCCTTGGCGACCAGCTCGACGATGCGCGACAGCGTCGTCTCGGCGCCGACCTTGTCGGCGCGCATGATCAGCGAGCCTTGTCTGTTGAGCGTACCGCCGGTCAAGGCATCGCCTTCGGTCTTTTCGACCGGCAGCGGCTCGCCGGTGATCATCGATTCGTCGATCGCCGAACGGCCTTCCAGCACGATGCCATCGACCGGCACGGCGTCGCCGGGACGGATGCGCAGACGATCACCCGTCTTGACGCTGTCGAGCGGCACGTCCTTCTCGGAGCCGTCGACGCCGATCAGCCGCGCCGTTTTCGGCGCAAGGTCGAGCAGGGCGCGGATGGCCGAGCCGGTCTGCTCACGGGCCCCGAGCTCCAGCACCTGCCCGAGGAAAACCAGTGCCACGATCACGGCAGCCGCTTCGAAATAGACCGGCACAGTGCCGTCATGGCCACGGAACTGGTGCGGAAAGACATTCGGGAACAGCGTCGCGACAAGGCTGAAGAGATAGGCAGAGCCGACGCCGAGCGAAATCAGCGTCCACATGTTTGGGCTGCGGTTGAGGATCGATTCCCAGCCGCGGTGGAAGAACGGAAACGCCGCCCACAGCACCACCGGACTGGCCAACGCCAGTTCTATCCAGGTCTTCTCCCGGCCATCGACAAAGCTTTCCAAGCTGAAACCCAGCATCGGCGCCATGGCAATGACCAACAGCGGCAAGGAGAGTGCGGCGCTGACCCAGAACCGCCGCGTGAAATCGACAAGCTCCGGGTTGGGTCCCTCTTCACCTGTCGGCACGCCCATCGGCTCCAGCGCCATGCCGCAGATCGGGCAGAAGCCGGGCTTGTCGCGCACGATCTCGGGATGCATTGGGCAGGTGTATTGGGTACCCTTCGGCATCGGCTGCTGTTCGGGCTGGCCAGCAAGGTATTTCGTCGGTTCCGCGTCGAACTTGGTCTTGCAGCCCGCCGAGCAGAAGTAGAAGCCCTGGCCTTCATAGCGTGAAAAATGCTTCGCGCTGGCGCGGTCGACACTCATGCCGCAAACCGGATCGATGGCCGTCAGGTAGTTTTCCGGATCGGCAACGAATTTCTCCCGGCAGCGTTCGCTGCAGAAATGAAAAAATCGCCCGCCATGCTCGGCCGTCGGCTTGCCGGCCGCTTGATCGACCATCATGCCGCAGACAGGATCGCGCGTCGTCGCTTCGGCCGCCGGCATAGCCTCTTTGGCCGCACAGCAAGAAGCGCCATGGGTATGATGATGATGGTCGGAACGGGTCATGCTGTATGCCTCGGAATTCTCGAATAAGGCCGAGGTAGTCCTTCCAGTAACTGGAAGGTCAAGGGCTGAATTTTGATTTTCCGGCCAACAAAAAACGGTGTCACATCATGACCGCTTATGGACATCGCCGTTTTTGGGTTGCATCAAGTCCGCCTGATGAAATGCCTCGTCATCAATCTCGACCGATCCAGCGACCGGCTCGCCCATGTGGCGGCCGAATTCGAGCGGATCGGGATTTCGTTCGAGCGAATCGCGGCTCTCGATGCGCGCGGTCGCCCGGAGCTGAGTTCGATGCAGCGGCTGACGAAGCATCGCCTACAGTCGCGGCTGACCAATGGTGAAATCGCATGCCTGCTCAGCCATAAGGCCTGCTGGTCGATCATTGCCGCGGGCGACGACGAGCATGTTGCCGTGTTCGAAGATGACGTCGTCTTCACGTCCGCAGCCGGCGGCCTGCTTGCCGATGCAGGTTGGATTCCCGCCGATGCCGATATCGTCAAGCTGGAAACCTTCTTCCGGCGGGCCGTGATCGGCCCTCGGCGCATCGCCGTCGGCAATGGCTTTTCGCTCAGCAGGCTGCATACGCCCCACCTTGGTTGTGCGGGCTACATCCTGTCGAAGCGGATCGCCGGCAGCCTCGTCGAGGCCACCGAGGAGATCGCGATGCCGGTCGACCACGTACTCTTCGATCCGGTGCGCCAGCGCAGTCCTGTGCGCAAGATCTATCAGCTCAGTCCAGCCTTGTGCGTGCAGAAACAGCATCTCGATGGAGCCGCCCAGCTGCCGAGCCTGATCCCTGACGACCGCGACGGGTCGGCGACGACCGTCAAGCCGCGGCTATCCCAGATGGCAAGGGTGAAGCGCGAGGTAGAGCGGCTCGCACGCCGGCTCAACAGAATCTGCCGGCTGCAATTTTCCTCGATCGTGCCATTTGATCACCAAGGTGAGCGAATGTACCGGCCCCATACACAGCGCGGAGAAAACGCGCTATAGACGCCGCCGAATGGCCAAGATCTCCCTGAAACTCGACGAAATCATCGACAGTGCTGCCTTGCGTCGCGACATGACCGCGCTGACGGCGGCCAGCGCCGGCGACGGCTCCAGCCCGGCCATCCGCGCGGCGGTTCTCCAACTGCTCAAAGTCAGGCTCGCCGAGGGGCGGAAAACAGCCGAGGCCATGCTGATGCAGGATGGCGGCGGCAATGCCTGCGCCGAGCGGCTGTCGCATCTGATGGATGAGCTGATCCGTGCGCTCTACGATTTCGCGGCAACCCACGTCTACCGTGTGAAGAACCGCTCCGCGGCCGAGCGCATGGCCGTGGTCGCGGTGGGCGGCTACGGACGCGGCACACTGGCGCCGGGTTCCGACATCGACCTGCTTTTCCTGTTGCCCTACAAGCAGACGCCCTGGGGCGAGCAGATCGTCGAATACATGCTCTACATGCTGTGGGACATGGGGCTGAAGGTCGGCCACGCCACCCGCAACATCGAGGAGTGCCTGAGGCTTTCGCGCAGCGACATCACCATCCGCACCTCGATCCTCGAGGCCCGATACCTGTGGGGCGAGCAGAAGCTGTTTGACGAATTGCTGACCCGCTTCGATCACGAGGTGGTGCGCACGACCGGGCCGGAATATGTGCAGGCCAAGCTCGCCGAGCGCGACGAGCGCCACGCCAAGGCGGGCGAAAGCCGCTATCTTGTCGAGCCCAACGTGAAAGACGGCAAGGGTGGGCTGCGCGACCTGCAGACGCTGTTTTGGATCGGCAAATATTTCTATCGCGTGCGCACCGGCGAGGAGCTGGTCGAAAAGGGCGTCTTCACCGAGGGTGAATATCGCGAGTTCCAGAAAGCCGAGGATTTCCTGTGGGCGGTGCGCTGCCACATGCATTTCCTGACCGGAAAGGCCGAGGAGCGGCTGCATTTCGACATCCAGCGCGAGATCGCCGAGCGCCTCGGCTACACCACGCATCCCGGCCTGTCGGCGGTCGAGCGCTTCATGAAGCACTATTTCCTCGTCGCCAAGGATGTCGGTGACCTCACCCGTATCTTCTGCGCGGCGCTCGAGGAAGAGCAGGCCAAGCACGTGCCTGGCTTCAACCGCATCTTCCTGACCTTCCAGCGGCGCAAGCGCAAGCTTGCCGGCACGTCGGACTTCATTGTCGACAATCACCGCATCAACGTCGCCGACGACGGCGTGTTCGAGCGCGATCCGGTCAATCTGCTCAGGCTGTTCTGGTTTGCCGACAAGCACGGGCTGGAGTTCCATCCCGATGCGCTGAAGCTGCTCACCCGCTCGCTCGGTCTCGTCAACAAGTCGCTCAGGCGCGACGAGGAGGCCAACCGGCTGTTCCTCGACATCCTGACCTCGGACCGCTACGCCGAGCTCAATCTGCGGCGCATGAACGAAGCCGGTTTGCTCGGCAGGCTGATCCCCGACTTCGGCAGAATAGTCGCCATGATGCAGTTCTCGATGTACCACCACTACACGGTGGATGAACATCTGATCCGCTGCATCGGCGTGCTGGCCGAGATCGAGCGCGGCGACGGCGCGAAAGTGCATCCGTTGTCGCATTCGCTGATGCCGGGGCTGAAGAAAAGCCGCGAGGCGCTCTATGTCGCGGTGCTTCTGCACGACATCGCCAAGGGCCGGCCGGAGGACCATTCGGAGGCCGGCGCCAGGATCGCGCGGCGCATATGCCCGCATATGGGATTGTCCGCCGCCGACACCGAGACGGTTGCCTGGCTGGTCGAGAACCATCTGGTGATGTCGATGACGGCGCAGACGCGCGACCTCAACGACCGCAAGACGATCGAGGATTTTGCCTCCATCGTGCAGTCCGTCGAGCGGCTGAAGCTGCTCCTGATCCTGACCGTCTGCGACATCCGCGGCGTCGGTCCGGGCGTGTGGAACGGCTGGAAGGGGCAGTTGCTGCGCACGCTCTACTACGAAACCGAGCTGCTTTTGACCGGCGGCTTCTCCGAGGTGTCGCGCGCCCTGCGCACGGCGGCGGCGCGCGAGCGGCTGGCCGAGGCGCTCGCCGCCTGGCCGGCAAAGGAGCGCAAGGCCTATGTCGCCCAGCACTATGAAAACTATCTGCTGACCGTCGACCTGCCGGATCAGTTGCGCCACGCCGAATTCATCCGCGAAGCGGACGCGGCCGGCAAGAAGCTGGCCACCATGGTCAAGACGCATGAATTCGAGGCGGTGACCGAGATCACCGTTCTGGCGCAAGACCATCCACGCCTGCTTTCCGTGATTGCCGGCGCCTGTGCGGCGGCCGGCGGTAACATCGTCGACGCGCAGATCTTCACCACCTCGGACGGGCGCGCGCTGGACACCATCCTGATCTCCAGGGAGTTCGACCGCGACGAGGATGAGCGCCGCCGCGCCGAGCGCGTCGGCCGGTTGATCGAGGACGTGCTGTCGGGCAAGAGCTGGCTGCCCGAGATGATCGAAAAGCGCACCAAGCCCAAGCGCGGCGCCAAGGCCTTCCGCATCCCGCCGCTAGCCGAGATCCGCAACACGCTGTCCAACCGCTTCTCGGTGATCGAGGTCGAGGGCCTGGACCGGCCGGGGCTGCTTTCCGAGATCACCGGAACGCTGTCGGACCTGTCGCTCGACATAGCCTCGGCGCACATCACCACCTTCGGCGAAAAGGTCATCGACACCTTCTACGTCACCGACCTCACCGGACAGAAGATCGACAGCCCGTCGCGCACCGCCACCATCCACAAGCGGCTGATCGATACGCTTGAAGGCAAAACCGCCGAACGCAACGGCAAGACCAGGGCGGCGGCCGAGTGACCATCCATTTGACGCAATTTTTCTGGCAGTCGTCCCAAGCATGAGCCTTGTCAAGAAATTCGCCACGGTCGCCTCCGGCACGCTGATGAGCCGCGCGCTCGGCTTTGGCCGCGAGATGCTGATGGCAGCCGCGCTTGGCACCGGCCCGGTCGCCGACGCCTTCAACGCCGCTTTCCAGTTTCCCAACACCTTCCGCCGGCTGTTCGCCGAAGGCGCCTTCAACGCCGCCTTCGTGCCGCTGTTCGCCAAGGAGATCGAAACGCACGGCAATGAAGGCGCCAAGCGCTTTTCGGAGGAAGTGTTCGGCGTGCTGTTTTCGGCGCTGCTGGCGCTGACCATCGCGATGGAACTGGCTATGCCGCTGATCGTGCGTTACCTCGTCGCGCCGGGCTTTGCCGACATTCCGGGCAAGTTCGAGACGACCGTACGGCTGGCGACGATCATGTTCCCGTACCTGATCTGCATGTCGCTCGCCGCCATGATGGCCGGCATGCTGAATTCGCTGCGCCGTTATTTCGCTGCGGCAATCGCGCCGGCCTTCCTCAACATCATCCTGATCGGCGTGCTCGGCTATGCCTGGTATCACGGCCTCGATGCGCATGATGTCGGCTTCGGCCTGTCCTGGGGCGTGCTGGCGGCGGGTATCGTGCAGTTGGCCATCGTCTGGGTCGCGGTGCGCAATGCCGGGATTTCGGTCGGCTTCCGCCGGCCGAAGATGACGCCCAACGTCAAACGGCTGTTGATCCTGGCGCTGCCGGCGGCGATCACCGGCGGCATCACCCAGATCAACCAACTGATCGGCACGGCGATTGCCTCGGCGCAAAACAGCGCCGTGTCGTCGCTCGCCTATGCCGATCGCGTCTACCAGTTGCCGCTCGGCGTCGTCGGCGTGGCGGTGGCGATCGTGCTGTTGCCGGAACTGTCGCGGGCGCTGAAGTCGGGCAATCTGATCGAGGCCGCCAATCTGCAGAATCGCTCCGTCGAGTTCACGCTGTTCATGACCTTGCCGGCAGCGGCAGCACTTTGGGTGATGTCGGAGCCGATCGTGCGGCTGGTCTATGAACGCGGCGCCTTCGCCGCCAACCATTCGACGCCGACGGTGGCGGCAATCCTGGCGATCTTCGGCCTCGGCCTGCCGGCCTTCGTGCTGATCAAGGCCTTCACGCCCGGCTATTTCGCGCGCGAGGACACCCGCACGCCGATGATCTTCGCCGCCATCTCGGTCGCCGTGAACGTAACCACCGCGCTGACCCTGTTCCCCTCGATGGGCGCGCCGGGCATCGCGGTCGCTTCCGCCGTCGCCGGCTGGGTCAACGCGTTGATGTTGCTCGGCATGCTGATCAAACGGGGACATTGGGGCCGCGACGTCCCATTGCTGAAACGCATCCCACGGCTGGTGCTGTCGGCGGTGATCATGGCGGCGGCGCTCTATTTTGCCGAGCACTATTTCGCCGCCAGGATCGGGCCGGGCTCGCCGCTGGTCGTCAAGGCGACGACGGTGCTGGCGCTGGTCGCCGGGGGGCACTGCTGTACTTCATCGCCGCCTTCGCCACCGGCGGCGCCGATTTCGGCATGATTCGCAGGAACGTCAAGCGCGGCTCAAAGGCGGCGCCGCCGGTTACGGAACAGTCTTCAGATCCGTGAGCCGAACGACAGCCGGTGCTGACGACAAGGCGTCAGACTTCACCTGTTAGCTGGTCATAGACTGATCGCGGCAGCACGTTGCACGCTTGCTCGCTCAATTCGATTCCAAACTCGGACCGAAGCCGCGCAGC
Source organism: Mesorhizobium sp. ORM8.1 (assembly GCF_053005525.2). Taxonomy (NCBI): domain Bacteria; kingdom Pseudomonadati; phylum Pseudomonadota; class Alphaproteobacteria; order Hyphomicrobiales; family Phyllobacteriaceae; genus Mesorhizobium; species Mesorhizobium sp. ORM8.1. Next base: position 3,297,985 of record NZ_CM132600.1, read on the forward strand.
TGTCTCCAGTGGCGTCTCGCCAATGCGCCGGCGCTTGAGGGCCTCGCGCATCGCGATCATCACCGCCTCGGTGAGGCCGACGCCCTCCACCGCTGCGAGGGTCCGTATCGGCCTATCCGCTTCCTTGTTTTTGATACTGATGGCCATGCCCTCCATCTCCGTGCCATGTTCATCGCCGAGCCTGCCCTGCCTCACCCGCGCTCCAGAGCCAGCCTCGCGCCAAACAGGATGAGCAGACCGCCGGCGATGCGGTCGATGGCGCGACGCAACCGCCGGTAGCCGTTCGAGACGACTTCGGCGGCGAACAGCCAGACCACGCAGGCATACCAGCCGACCGAGATCGCCACCATGAGCGCGACTGAGGCCACACCCAACGCCAGCGACGGCTGCGCCGGCAGCGCGACGGCAAAGATACTGGCCACCGAAAGCGCCGAACGCGGGTTGGCAAGGCTGGTCACAAGCCCGATCCAGAAGGCCCTGCTTGCCGGGAAAGCCTTCGGATCGGCAGGCAATGCGGCATCGGCCGCACTGCGCTTCTCGGCAAGGATGATCAACCTTGCGCCCGAATAGATGAGATAGCCGGCGCCGGCCAGCTTCATCGTTGCATAGGCCCACGGCGCCGCCAGGAACAATGCCTTGATGCCGGCAAGCCCGCAAGCGCCCCAAATGGCGGTGGCGATGCCGATGCCGCAGACGGCGGCAAGGCCGGCGCCGCGCGAGCGCGCGACCGCGATCCGCGCCGTCATCAGGAAGTTCGGCCCCGGCGACAGCGCCGCGACCAGCCATACGGACGCCACGGCGAGCAGATGCGAAAGCATGATGAGGAACCCCAAGCGAGGCCACTATGCTAGGCCAGACCAACCCGGGCTGGCTAGGGCCAATCCAAGGTCGATCGGCTGGCCTCTTGATCCCGCAATCGCCTTCGTCCATAAGCGCGCCCGTCGCAAGACTTTCGCCGCGCGCGGTTTCCAGCCGCATGATTGGCTCCAAAAAGTCTGCAACTTTTTGGAATCATGCTTATACGGCCCTCCACAAGCCACGAGGAACATATGTCCGCCTTCAAGCCACTCGTCTTTTCGGGCGTCCAGCCGACCGGCAATCTGCATCTCGGCAATTATCTCGGCGCCATCAAGAAATTCGTCGCCCTCCAGGAACAGTCCGACTGCATCTATTGCGTCGTCGACCTGCATTCGCTGACGGCACAGCTCGTGCACCAGGATCTCGGCGACCAGACGCGCTCGATCACCGCCGCCTTCCTTGCCTCGGGCATCGACCCCAAGAAGCACATCGTCTTCAACCAGTCGCGGGTGATGCAGCATGCCGAGCTTGCCTGGATCTTCAACTGCGTGGCGCGCATCGGCTGGATGAACAAGATGACGCAGTTCAAGGACAAAGCCGGCAAGGACCGTGAGAACGCCTCGCTCGGCCTGCTCGCCTATCCGAGCCTGATGGCCGCCGACATCCTGCTCTACCGCGCCACCCATGTGCCGGTGGGCGAGGACCAGAAGCAGCATCTGGAGCTGACGCGCGATATCGCCCAGAAGTTCAACAACGACTTCTCCGAGAAGATCGCCGCGCTTGGCGTCGGCGTCGAAATGCAGGTCGGCGAAGAGACGGTGAACGGCTATTTCCCGATCACCGAACCGGTGATCGGCGGCCCGGCGGCGCGGATCATGAGCCTGCGCGACGGCTCCAAGAAGATGTCGAAGTCGGACCCGTCGGATCTCTCGCGCATCAACCTGACGGACGATGCCGACACCATCTCGAAGAAGATCCGCAAGGCCAAGACCGATCCGGAAGCCTTGCCGAGCGAGGTCGGCGGGCTGGAAAGCCGGCCCGAGGCGGAAAACCTGGTTGGCATCTACGCCGGCCTTGCCGAGATGTCGAAGGAAGATGTGCTGAAGGAATATGGCGGCCAGCAGTTTTCCGTGTTCAAGCCGGCGCTTGCCGACCTTGCGGTGGAAAAGCTCGCGCCGATCGCTTCCGAGATGCGCCGCATCGAGGGCGACCGCGCCTATGTGGACGCCGTGCTCAAGGATGGCGGCAACCGCGCCCGCGCGCTCGCCGAAGGCACGATGAAAACCGTGCGCGACATCATCGGGCTGCTGCAGGACTGATTACTCCTGTCGCGTTGAACATCCATCGCCACGCTCGCCGGCCGCTTGCCGCCGGTCCGTGGCGGTGGCAGATTGCGGCCGAACCATACCGAGCAGATAGACATGGTCTCCAAACGCCTCAGCCGTGAAGCCGGCCATCGCAGGAAATTCCTGGCGATCATCGACGATACGCCCGAATGCGAACGCGCCGTCGCGTACGCCTCGAAGCGGGCGCAGAGCACCAGCGGCGTGCTGGTGCTGCTCTATGTCATCGAGCCGGACGACTTCCAGCACTGGCTGGGCGTGGAAAAGATCATGCGCGAGGAAGCAACCGCAACTGCGCGCGCGGCGCTCGACGGCTACGCCAACAAGGTGCGCCAGAAGCTCGGCATCGAGCCGGAGTTGGTCGTGCGCGAAGGCAAGCCGACCGAAGAGATCCACAAGCTGATCGAGGAAGACCAGGACATCGCCATCCTGGTACTGGCGGCCGGCGCCGGCAAGGAAGGCCCAGGACCGCTGGTCGGCGCCGTGGCCGGCAAGGGCGCAGCCTTCCCCATTCCGGTCACCGTGGTGCCGCAGAACCTCTCCGACGAGGAAATCGAGAGCCTCGCCTGACTTGCGAAGGCCTTTCGGCTGCGCTTGCCGCCCGACACTCGCAGCGCCACCGACCGAAGCCACCCGACGATAACGCTACCCTTGGCCGGCGTCCGCGGCGCGCCATTTGGAATCCTGCGCGACATTCCAATGGAGAACCGATGGACAGAACGAAACAAGGGGCAAGCCGACGCGGACAACCGGGGGCGAAAAATACGGGCGCCGGATCGTTGGTGCGTTCGCGCTCGGCAAGGGCGCAGGACAAGGCCCGGCAGACGCCTCATGCGCAGCGGGAGCGCAAGCATCGCGTCCTTGCCAAGGGCCATCCAGCCATGGTCGACAGCATCGCCGGGGCAATTACCGTCAAGAATCTCGATCTCTACTACGTCATCGCCTCGGATGCGCAGATACCGGTGAGCGACGGGCACGGCTTCGGGCTCTATTTTCACGACTGCCGTTTTATCGGCGGCTACCAGATGGCCATGGCGGGTCTGACGCCGGTTGTCTTGGCCTCGACAGCGCAAAAGGGTTACGCGACGCTCTTCGAATTGACCAATCCAGACCTGCACTCCAAGCAGGGCCGATTGATACCCAAGGACGAACTCGGCATTCGCTGGGAGCGCATCCTGGACGCCGAACAGACATGCGTAAGGGAAGTCGTGGCCATCCAGAATCTCGGACACGAGGCGCATGACTTTCCGCTGACCTTGCAGTTCGGCGCCGGCTTCGAGGACATCTTCAACGTCCGCGGGCTGGTGCGGCAGAATCTCGGCAGAGCCGAACGGCCTGCCTGGAGGAATGGCAGATTGCATTTCGCATATCGCGGCGCCGACCGGCTCCGCAGGACGGCAACGATCGCATTCTCGCCTCTGCCCGATGCCACGGAAAAGACGACGGCCGAATTCCGGATCGACGTGCCGGCGGGAGCGACGCGAACCATCGCGGTCACAATCGAGTTGCAGGAACATTCGGAGGATGCCGAGGCCAAGCAATTGAAACGCCCGGAGGCCACGCTCGATGGCCTTGCCGGCAAACTCCGGACGAACTCTGAAGAATGGCTGGAACAGCACACCAAGCTCGACAGCGACAGTGTTCTGCTCAACAGCATCATGGACAGATCGCTGCGGGATGTCGCGATGCTGCGCTCGGAACTGGGGAACCGCGGATACTTTGCCGCCGGCGTGCCCTGGTTTGTTGCTCTGTTCGGTCGCGACAGTCTGATCGTCGCGCTGGAAATGCTGGCCTTCCAGCCGGAGATCGCCGCTCAGACGCTACGCCTCCTCGCCAGCTATCAGGGAACCCGGGCGGATCGATGGCGGGAAGAACAGCCGGGCAAGATCCTGCACGAACTGCGCGTCGGCGAACTCGCGCGCGCAGGCGATGTTCCTCACGCCAGGTTCTACGGCACCGTGGACGCTACCCCGCTCTTCCTGTTGCTTCTCGGCCATTATGCCGCCTGGACGGGCGATCTCTGCCTGTTCCGCGAATTGCAGGGGCCGGTGGAAAAGGCGTTGGGTTGGATCGACAAGGCCGGAGACGATCGCGGTGAGGGCTATCTGAAGTATAGAAGCGGATCCAGCGAAGGACTTGTCAACCAGGGCTGGAAGGATTCGGGCGATGCGATCGTCAGGGCCGATGGCAGCCTCGCTAAGCCGCCGATCGCCCTTGTCGAGGTGCAAGGCTATGTCTTTGCCGCCAAACTGGCCATCGCCGACCTCTATGAGCGCAATGGCAATGCCGATCGCGCAAGGCAGCTTCGCCAGGAGGCTGAGAGGCTTCGAATACGCTTCAACCGCGACTTCTGGTGCGAGGACCAGGGCATCTTCGCCCTCGCGCTGGAAGCAGGAAGACGTCAGGTCTCGGTCGTTTCCTCGAACCCCGGACATGCGCTGTGGTGCGGCATCGCCGACCGCGACAAAGGCCGCAGGTCGGCGGCGCGGCTTATGCAGGACGACATGTTCAACGGCTGGGGCGTCCGCACGCTCGCCGCCTCGGAGCGTCGCTACAATCCTGTCGGCTACCATCTCGGAACCGTCTGGCCGCACGACAATGCGCTGGTGGCGGCTGGCTTGCGGGAATATGGCGAGCACGACGCGGCGTTGCGTATCTTCACGACGATCGCCGAGGCTGCGATGCACTTTCGTCATCACAGGCTGCCTGAAGCGATGGCGGGTTTTCCGCGCGCGGATTTCCAGGTCCCGGTGCACTATCCGGTGGCTTGTCACCCACAAGCTTGGGCAGCCGGCGCAGTGCCGTTCCTGCTTACGGTCTGCCTCGGCCTGGAGCCGGACGCTTTTGCGAACAAGCTGCGGATCGTGCGGCCGCGAATGCCCGATTTCGTGAACCGCATCGAGCTTCGCGGGTTGCGTATCGGCAAGGGCAGCGTCGATCTCGAATTCAGGCGAGCGGATGATGGCGCTGAGGTCGATATCCTGCAGACGAGCGGACAACTGGCTGTTGAAGTTGGAGGATGATGCTGCCACGGTTCGGACATTCCATCATGGCAAAATACTCCACCAGTCAGCTATTCGCGCGATGCGTTTCGCTTGAATATCCAGCCGATAGAGCCTATTTAGAATTATTCCAAACTATCGGCCCTGAAGGGCCTGGAGATACCCATGTTCATCCAGACCGAATCGACGCCGAACCCGGCGACGTTGAAGTTCCTGCCCGGTAAGGAAGTATTGCACGAAGGCACCGCCGATTTCCGCGATGCCGACAGCGCCGCCGAAGCATCGTCGCTGGCCGGCCGGCTGTTCGAAATCCCGGGCGTCACCGGCGTTTTCTTCGGCTATGATTTCATCACCGTCACCAAGGACGGCCCCGACTGGCAGCATCTGAAGCCGGCAATCCTCGGCGCCATCATGGAACATTTCATGTCGGGCGCGCCCGTCATGGCTCAGGCCGGCCCCGCCGCCGAGACCAGCGTGACCGGCGAATTCTACGACAAGGCCGACGAAGAGCTGGTCATCACCATCAAGGAACTGCTCGACACCCGGGTGCGTCCGGCGGTTGCCCAGGACGGCGGCGACATCACCTTCCGCGGTTTCGAGAACGGCACCGTGTTCCTGCACATGAAGGGCGCCTGCGCCGGCTGCCCGTCGTCGACGGCAACGCTGAAGCACGGCATCCAGAACCTGCTTCGCCACTTCGTTCCGGAAGTGCAGCAGGTCGAGCAGGTCGCCTGATAATTGTACTCCGCCGGCCGCCTGGCGCGGCGGATTGAGCGCTACCGCAAAAACAAAAAACCGGGCCCCAACAGCCCGGTTTTCTGTTTTTGGACGTCTTGTTGTTGCCTAGACGGTCCGCTTCCTAAACTTTTTGGTGCCTACAAAACGATGACCTTGGCGCCGATCGACGCGCGGTCGTAGAGGTCGATGATGTCCTGGTTCATCAGACGGATACAGCCCGACGACATCGCCTTGCCGATCGAGAACCATTCCGGGCTGCCATGCAGGCGGTAGCCCATGTCGCCGCCCTTGTTGAAGAGATACATGGCGCGGGCGCCGAGCGGGTTCTTCAGGCCCGGCTCCATGCCGCTGGCGAATTTGGCGAGCTCGGGCTGGCGCTTGATCATCTGCGAAGGCGGCGTCCAGGTCGGCCATTCGCGCTTCAGCGCGATATGGGCGGTGCCGTGCCACTCGAAACCCTCACGGCCGACGCCAATACCGTAGCGCATCGCCATGCCGTCGCCCTCGATGAAGTAGAGGAACTTGTTCTGCGTATCGACGATGATGGTGCCCGGCTTCTCGGAAGAGTCGTAGCGGACTTCCTGGCGATGATACTTGGCGGGAACCTTCTCGATAGGGATGCGCGGCAGCTGATAGCCGGCATCCGTCATCGCGCCATAGTTGTTGGTGAACAACTGACCGCCGATGGTGCTGCAGCCGCTGATCGCGGTCGACAGCGCAAGAGCGGCGAAAACTGCAAGCGACTTCAAGCGCATGAATAGGTCCGATGCCCCGCCTAAACGTTCGCGGCACGAGTCGGCCGCTTTCCTGCCATCATTCATGCTGGCATTTCTTTTGCTTGCCAAGCGGGCACTGCCTATATGGATAGGCTTAGGTGCCGGTAAGTGCCGAGCTGCGGCATTTCGGCAACAGCCTTCACAGGATTGTGAAGCAAAATCAATGGGGCAGCTCGAAGCGCTGCCGAGCATATCAAGGAGAGTGCCATGAATGTCGGTGATGCAGCCGAGCGTTCCGGCCTGCCGGCCAAGACCATCCGCTACTATGAGGAGATCGGCCTGATCCGCCCGGCGCGGGCCGATAACGGCTATCGCGATTACTCCGGCGACGACATCCATCGGCTGGCCTTCCTGCGCCGCGCGCGCAATCTCGGCTTCTCAATCGACGATTGCAGGCAGCTGACGGCGCTTTACCGGGACCGCGCCCGCGCCAGCCACGACGTGCGCGAGATCGCCGCCGCCCATGTGAGGGCGATCGAGGAGAAAGTACGCGAATTGCAGTCGATGCGCTCGACCCTGCAGACGCTGATACACGCGTGTCATGGAGATGAGCGGCCGGACTGTCCGATACTGGACGACATGGCGGGGATGACGAGCGACGACAGCAAGGCGGTGCACGCCTGATGCCCAGTGATGGGGAGAAGGTCGCTTGCCGGGATTGAGTTACCGGAGGCTCAGCCACGGGCTGCCTCCGGTAGCGCCATCTGGGCATCGATAGGTTGACCATGCCCTTATGGACCGGGCATAGAGGCTTCGAGGTCTGAGGCGGGACGGTGATGCATCGGTCTGCAAAACAGACGTAATGGGTTCAATTCCCATTCAGACCTTCAGTTCATCGGCAACGATTTAGGCGATTATCCGGTTGACATGCCCGAAGAGCCTTGCGCCGATCTCGCGCCTTTAGACCCATGCCTGCTAGGGATTCAGTCTCAATTGAGCGATTTCTAATGTGCCTATAAGTTGTGCAGTGCGGGGATGGGTTGTTGCCTGGTCCGCAAATGGCCGGCGCGGCCTCCCAAGCCCCCTGAGAGCCCCGGACCTGCGTCGGCCATTCCCCTACGGCTGGGTAGCGCCGGCCAAAGGATGCGCCGTTCATCCGCTGGTTTGGGGCTGGATCGAAGTAGCGGGCGACGGATTACTCTTCCCGCCGACAGCCTCCGCTAACCGAATATCCAAGTAACCCATCATAGCCATGACTAGAGCAAATATGCGCATGAGCATAACCGGTCTGATCCAGAATCTCTGTCGCAGGAAAAAGCAAACGACAAATCCCATGCCTGCGGGTACTACGGCAATTAATAGTATTGCGTCGACAGCTCGCGTTTAGCCCCCCTTCCCCAAGTAGGAGCTAAGTCATAGCGCGAACGGCCCGCCTTGTGGAAGGGTGGGCCGTTCTATTTCCTTTGCAGTCATTTCCCTAGGACTGGGTAGCGCTTAGCGTGGAATTTAGGGGTATTGGCTGCCTGCTAGCTGTCTAGCGCGACCTTCGGCCGTCGGCGATTTGCGCGTGAGTGGGGTACAAATGACCGCCATTTGCCCCGTAGTACGATCAAGATACTGCTTACAAGATTTATTGGGAGTGTCCGGGATACAAACATGGACGTTGATAGGCACAAGCTGCCCGCCCGGGAGTTCCCCGTACTCGGTATGGTTTGTGCATTTGGTCCTCGCGCTCGAATAAGGAACGTTCGCCTGGCTTGTGCACGCCGATGCACTGCCAGCAATGGCTATGACGATTGCTATGCGGATCATGTGTTCCCCCCGCCCCACTCGCGCACAGGTAGCATCGCAAGGCCTTTAGGGAAAGCCGGTCTGTCAACGACATAATCGCCCGATTTTACTGGGTTCAAACCGTGAACAAAATCTGGCATGATGCCGGCCATGCCTCTTATTTCCCCGATTCCCCTCAACCCTCTGATCGACGGCCGCCAGTCCGAACGCGCCATGCTGGTTCGGCGCGGCGTGCAGCGACTGCTCATGGAAATGGGCGCGCATGTGCTGCCGGAGCTGTCCCTGGCAACCGGGCGCCGTGCCGATCTCGTCGCGCTGACACGGAACGGCGATATCTGGATCATCGAGATCAAATCCTCGATCGAGGATTTCCGGGTCGACCGCAAATGGCCGGACTACCGGCTGCATTCGGACCGCTTCTTCTTCGCCACCCATCCGGGCGTGCCCGCGGAGATCTTTCCGGAGGAATGCGGCTTCATTCTTTCCGACGGCTACGGCGCGGAGATCCTGCGCGATGCGCCGGAGCACCGCATGGCGGCGGCAACACGCAAGGCACTGATGCTGCGGATCGCAAGGGCGGGCGCGGCGCGGCTCTTGGCGGCGGAGCTTGCAGGCGTCGCGGTGCCGGCGTTGGATGGCGAGAGCGAGTAGCCTGGCGCCGCGTCGGTGACAGGCCGGCCGCCGCGAGACCGGTCGCCGGAGCGGGCATTGCATGGGCGACCCGGCTTCCCAGAAAGATTTTGACCTCACACCGATGATTTTCACCGATCTCGGCTGTCCTGATGGGTAAGGCCCGCGCGGATGGTCCGGCGGCCCCGGAAAGAGGTAACCCATGGGATCGTTGCAAGGTCAGAATGTCGTCGTCGTCGGAGGCAGCCGCGGCGTCGGCCGCTACATCGTGGAAGCCGCGCTCCGCGAGGGGGCGAGCGTGCTCGCCGTCGCCCGCAATGCCGAGACGCTGAAGCAGTTCGCGTGGGAGAAGCCGGGCTTGAAGACACTGGCTGTCGATGCGACCAAAGAGTCCGCGCCCGATGCGGTGTTTGGCGCGCTTGCGCCGGACGTGCTGGTCATCTCGGCAGGCGCTCTTGCGCCGTCTGTGCCGGTGCAAGAGCAGAGCTGGGAGGTTTTCTCGGCAAATTGGGACATGGACGTCAAGGCGTCGTTCTTGTTCTGCCGGGCTGCGCTCCAGGGCCGGCTCAAGCCGGGAAGCCGGGTAGTGCTGATCGCCAGTGGCGGCGCCTTCAGCGGCGGGCCGCCGAATTCCGGCGGTTATGCCGGTGCAAAACGCATGCAGATATTCCTGGCAGGCCACAGCCAGAAGGAATCGGACCGGCTAGGCCTCGGCCTGCGCTTCATGGCGCTTTCGCCAGCGCGTATCATGCCTGGCACCGGCGTCGGCGATCACGGCATCGACGGGATTTCGGCCTATATGGGCATCAGCCGGGCAGACTTCCTGGCCGGCATGGCCGACATGCAGACGCCGGCCGATGTCGCGCGCGCCGTGGTCACACTTGCTGTCGCCCAAACGCAGGGCAGCTCGTTCGTGGTCAGCGGCAGCGGCCTTGCGGCGGCAGCATGAGGCGCGCAGGATGCCGGCCCACTTCAACACCGCAGGCTTCCCATGACAGACGCTCCCGCCCCGGTTGAGCTGTTGGGCCAACCAAGCGAGCCGATCCTTGATCGGCTGGCTTTCGAACGTCTGACGGTGGCACACCGGCGCGCGCTCAAGCTTCACTGTTACCGGATGATGGGCTCGCTGCACGAAGCGGACGACCTGGTCCAGGACACTTTCCTGCGCGCCTGGCGCGCAAGGTCGCAATTCGACGGCCGCGGTTCTGTCCGCGGCTGGCTCTACATGATTGCCACCAACAGTTGCCTCAACGCCATCAAGGCCCGCTCGATCGCGCATCGCATTCTTGAACACCCCGAGCGGCCGCCATCCGACGGACCTCCTCCCGAACTCTCCTGGCTGGAGCCTTACCCGGATACGGAACTGCCGGACCTCGCAGATGGCGAGCCTGGTCCCGAGGCGCGCTACGAGACCCGCGAAGCCGTGCAGCTCGCCTTCGTCGCTGCGATCCAGCTTTTGCCGCCCAGGCAACGCGCCGCGCTTTTGCTGTGCGACGTGCTGGGCTGGTCGGCGCTCGAAACGGCGCAGTTGCTGGGCGGGTCGACCGCTTCGATCAACAGCGCCTTGCAGCGGGCACGGGCAACGCTGGGGCAGCGATATCCGCAGGGACGTCCGTTGCAGCGGCCGCAGGCCCGCCCGGAAGAGATGGTGCTGCTCGAACGCTACATGCGCGCCTGGCAGGCCGCCAGCCTCGACGATCTCGTGGAACTCCTGCGCGAGGACGCCATCTATCACATGCCGCCGCGGCCGGAGTGGTATCGGGGACGCCAGGCGATCCGCGCTTTCATGGCAACTGTCTGGGGCAATTTTTCCGACTACCGGGCGGTGGCCACAAGGGCTAACGGCCAGCCTGCTGTCGGGCTCTACGCACTCAGCCGCAACGACCCTGTATGGCGAGCCCACTCGTTGCATATCATCGAGCCGGACGACGGCAATATCGCCGCGCTGACGATCTATGTGCCGCCACTCGGCCCCAGTCTGTTCGCGGCCTTCGGTCTGCCGCCGGCTTAGAGCGTTTCACCGTTTCACGGAAACGGCGAAGCGCTCTAACTCTTGTTTTTACGCAATTCCGGACGGAAAACCGCTTCACACTTTTCCTGGAATTGCTTTAGGTCTCGTCCTCAGTCTCACCCGCCGCCGGCGCCGTGAGCAGCACGGCGGCGCCAAGCAATGCAGCGACCAGCGAGCCGGCTAAAATGCCGACCTTCACTGCGTCCTGGAGCGCCGGGTCACTGGCGAAGGCGAGCAGGCCGATGAACAGGCTCATGGTGAAGCCGATGCCGCACAGCAGCGAAATGCCGATCATGTGCAGCCAGCCGGCATTGACCGGCAGGTCGGCGAGGCCGAGTCGGATGGCGATTGCGGACGAGCCGAAGACGCCGATCAGCTTGCCGAGAACCAGGCCAGCGGCGACGCCCAGCGTCAGCGGCTCGACAAGTGCTGCGGCGCTCAGGCCGCCGAGCGAGACGCCAGCGTTGGCGAAACCGAAGATCGGGATGACGAAGAAGGGAACCAGTTTGTGCAGGCCATGCTCCAGCCTGTGCAGCGGCGAATGCTCGGTGTCATGACCAATGCCGGGACTGCGTTCGAGCGGAATGGTGAGCGCCAGCGCCACACCGGCCAGCGTGGCGTGCACGCCCGATTTCAGCACCAGCACCCACAGCACCGCGCCGAGCACCAGATAGGGGACAAGGGTCATCACCCGCATGCGGTTGAGCACGACGAGCACCGCGATGACGGCGAAAGCCGCCGCCAGATAGGCGAGCGACAGGCCGCTTGTGTAGAACAGCGCGATGATGACGACGGCGCCAAGGTCGTCGATGATCGCCAGAGCGGTGAGGAAGACTTTCAGCGAGGCCGGCACGCGGCTGCCGAGCAGGGAGAGAACACCGAGCGCAAAGGCGATGTCGGTGGCGGTCGGGATCGCCCAGCCGGAGAGTGCCGCCTGGTTGTCGCGGTTGATCGCGACATAGACCAGCGCCGGCACCAGCATGCCGCCGGCGGCGGCGATGCCGGGCAGTACGCGGCGCGGCCAGGTCGACAGTTGGCCGTCCAGCACCTCGCGCTTGATCTCCAGCCCGACCAGCAGGAAGAACACGGCCATCAGGCCGTCATTGATCCAGTGCGAGACATTGAGCGGTCCGAGATAGGCGTGCAGGGCGGCGAAATAGGTTTCGGCCAAAGGCGAGTTGGCGACAATCAGCGCCAGCGCCGCGGTAACCATCAGGATGATGCCACCGGCCGCCTCGCCGTCAAGGAATTCGCGCAGGATCGATTTTGGTCGCTGGCCTTGCATATGTTCTCCGTTGCGGGGTTTCCCGGTCGGCGTCATTGGCGATGATGCGCAAGCACGGCTGGCGGCGCAAGGCTCACGTGCCTCGGATTATTGGCCGAGATCACGTCGTCGTCCTATGGCGGAGCGAAGCGGCGCAGACCATAGGATCCATGCCCGGACTTCAAAGCGCTGCTTCGGTAGAGAATTCTGCTCCGTTGCACTCGACGTCCGACATCACGGCATGGATCCCTGGGTCTTCGCTCCGCTTCGCGTCGCTACGCCCAAGGATGACGAAGCTAGGTCTACCGCGGCGCGCGTTTGGCCAGGATGCGCTGCAAGGTGCGGCGATGCATGTTCAGCCGGCGCGCGGTCTCGGACACGTTGCGGTCGCACATCTCGTAGACGCGCTGGATGTGCTCCCAGCGCACGCGGTCGGCCGACATCGGATTTTCCGGCGGCGCGGCGCGCTCGCCCGAGGTGCGGGTCAGTGCCGCGAAAACGTCGTCGGCGTCGGCCGGCTTGGACAGATAGTCGATAGCGCCGAGCTTGACGGCGGTAACCGCGGTGGCAATGTTGCCGTAGCCGGTGAGGATGATGGCGCGGGCGTCGCCACGCTTTTCGCGGATGGCGGCCACGACATCGAGGCCGTTGCCGTCGCCCAGCCGCATGTCGACCACCGCATAGGCCGGCGGATGGGCGCGCGCCTTGGCGACCGCCTCCTCCACGCTCTCGGCCGTCTCGACCACGAAGCCCCTTGTTTCCATGGCCCGAGCGAGCCGGGTGAGGAATGGCTTGTCGTCCTCGACGATCAACAGCGAGGTGTCATCGCCCTCAACCATTGCGCCAGTCGTTTCATCTCCGCTCATTATCGGCACCCTAACGACCTGAAGCGCTTTCGTATCGTTCTAGCGAACGCGTCTTAAGTCCCTGTTTCCAAGCATGTCATTTTTCCCGGAAACACTGCACGGTTTCGGGCGACATGCCTTACTTTTACGCAGATACAGTTCTGCAACAGCAATGTCCAATTTTTACAGCCGGCAACAGAGCTGCCATGCGGTAAATGCAAGGCTTGGAATTGCTCTAGGCATTGTCGAACATGGTTGCCGAGGCCAGGTCCTGGTTGAGAAAGAGGCCGCGCGGCCAGGCGATCTGAACCACGGCGCCTTCTCCGAGCCCGCTTGAATTGCGAAAATCGATCGTGGCGCCGGAGCGCTCGAGCAAGGTCTTGGCGATGAACAGCCCGAGGCCAAGGCCGCCGCCGGCCTCGGTGCCCTGGCGTGTCGACATATAGGGCTCGCCGATACGGTCGATGATCTCCGGCGGAAAACCGGGACCGTCGTCGATGATGGAGAACGTGACTTCCTCATTGTCCCAGGCCCAGCTTACGGTGACCGATTTGCGGGCGAAGTCGACAGCGTTCTCGACCAGGTTGCCAAGCCCATAGATGACGCCGGGGCTGCGCTGGCCGACAGGCTCGGGCCCGATACGCTCGCCGGGCCGCAACCGGATCGAGATGCCGAAATCGCGGTGCGGCGCCGTCACTTCCTCGACCAGCGAGGTGAGCGGCATGCGCGACATATGCACTTCGCCTTCCGAGGAAAGGCTGGTGAGCCGCTTCAGGATTTCGCGGCAACGCTCGCTCTGCGAGCGCAACAGCTTCACGTCCTCACCGTATTTCGGATCCTTGCCGAGCGCCTTTTCCATTTCCTTGGCGACGACGGTGATGGTGGCCAAAGGCGTGCCAAGCTCGTGCGCGGCGGCCGCTGCCAGCCCATCCAGCGCCGAAAGATGCTGCTCGCGCTGCAGCACCAGCTCGGTGGCGGTAAGCGCGTTGGCGAGCAGACGCGCTTCCGCGGCGACGCGGAAAGCATAGATGGCGGTGAAGGAGATCGAGGCGAAGACCGCCATCCACATGCCGGCGACATAGATGAACGGCATCGGCAAAGGCGAGCCCTCGTACCAGGGCAGCGGCTGATGGAAGAACACCAGAAGCGTGGCGGCGATCATGACCAGCGCGCCCAGAACCGAGGTGAGGCGCAGCGGCAGCGACGCCGCCGAAATGACGACCGGCACGGAAAGCAGGACCGAGAACGGGTTGGTCAGGCCGCCGGTCATGTAGAGCAGGCCGGTGAGCTGGATGCCGTCGAAGGTGAGGATGGCGAAGGCGGAAAGCGGCGTCAGCCGGTGCGCCGCCGGATAGCGGAAGGTGAGCCAAAGATTCATCCAGGCCGAGCAGGCGATGAGCGCAAAGCACATCGACACCGGCAACGGGAATTTCAGGCCGTAGGCGACGACCAGCACCGTCAGGCTCTGGCCGACGATGGCGAGCCAGCGCAGGCGGATCAGCGTGTTGAGCCGCAACCGCTGGCTCTGCTGGGAATCGGGCACGCGCAGGATGTTGATCATCGACTTACGATTATAGCCGCAGGAGGGTAAGCGCTAGTAGTGCTTTAAAGGCGGCTGGACAGACTAGCAGCTGGTGTTTCATCGTTCGTCTTGGTTCACCATCATAAACATCCGAGATTGGCCGAAGCACCCGCGACCTCGTCATCCACGGGCGGAGCGACGCGAAGCGGAGCGCAGACCCGAGGATCCATTCCGTTACCTTGACCATAGAATGCAGCGGAGCAGAATTCTGGACGGTCGCAACGTCTCGAAGTCACGGCATGGATCCTCGGGTCCGCGCGCGTCGCTACGCTCCTTGCTCCGCCCGTGGATGACGACGTGATGGGCGTTTGCGCCAATCGCAAACGTATAACCTCCGACAATGCGAGCGGCCCGCCAAGCTAAGGCTAGGTCCCGCGCGGCTTGGCGCGGCTGGTGGCGGCGGCCAGCAGCGGGTTTTCCGGCCAGACATGCCTGGGGTAGCGGCCACGCATGTCGGTGCGCACATCCGCCCAGGAACCGCGCCAGAAGCCGGGCAGGTCGCGCGTCGTCTGGATGGGGCGATGTGCCGGCGACAGGAGTTCGAGCGTCAGCGGCACGCTGCCATTGGCGATCGCGGGATGACGGTCGAGGCCGAACAGCTCCTGGACGCGGATCGCCAGCACCGGCCATTCGCCGTCGTAGCGGATCGGCACGTGGCTGCCGGATGGCGCATCGAAATGGGTCGGCGCCAGTGTATCGACCTTGCGCCGCAGATCATGCGGAACGAAGGCCATCAGCGCCGCCGAGAGGATGGCTGGCTTGATGGCCGCGAAAGAGGCGTCACCGGCAAGAAACGGCACCAGCCAATCGTCGAGGCGGTCCAGAAGCCCGGCATCCGAAACATCCGGCCAGGGCGCGCCAAGGCCGCGATGCAGCCAGCCAAGCCTTTGCCGCAGCGTCTGCGCGTCCTTGCCCCAGTCGAGCAGCGACAGGCCGTGCTCGCGCAAAGCGTCAAGGATGGCGCGGTCAGCGTCGGCGCCCGAAGGCGGCGGCAGCATGCGCTCGGACAGCGTGATGGCGCCGAGCCTGGCGGTTTCGCGCACGCGCACCGCGCGCCGCTCGCGGTCGAAGCTGGCCTTGCGCTTCGTCTCGATGCGGTCGGCAAGGGCGGCGCGGATGTCGGCTTCGTCGACGGGCGCAGCAGCGGTGATACGAGCGTTCTGCGCCTTGCCCTGCAGGTCGGCGACAACCAGCCAGGTCTCGCCGGCCAATGGATCGGCGGCGTCGACCATGGCGCCGGAGCCGTTTGCCAGCACGAAGCGGCCACGCTCGCCGCGCGCCCGTGCGACGCGATCCGGCCAGGCATGGATCAAGAGAGCGCCGGCCGAGGCCGCCTCGCCACCTTGCCCGCCGCCAGCCTGTCTCGCGAGACGCTCGGCGAGTTGCCGCGCCGCATTGGCGCGCGGCGACTTCTCGCCGCGAAAGCGGATCAATCGCCGCTCCAGATCGGCACTGTCGGCGCCCAACCCGCGCTCGGTCAGCAGCACGGCAAGCGTGGCCGCCGCGAGCGCCTGTCCTGTCTTCGCCGCCTCGGCCACCATATGCGCCAATCGCACCGGCAGCGCGAGCTTGCGCATGGCAGCACCCGCCTCCGTCAGCCGGCCGGCGTCGTCGATGGCATGCAGCGCCTCGAGCAGCGTGCGGGCCTCGTTGAGCGCCGGCGTCGGCGGCGGATCGAGGAAAGACAGGCTCGACGGATCGGCGACGCCAAAGGCGGTGCAGTCGAGCAGCAGGCCGGACAGATCGGCCTCGAGGATTTCCGGCGGCGTGAAGGCGGGAAGCGCCGCGGTCTGTTCGGCGCGCCACAGGCGGACGGCGACGCCAGGCTGCGTGCGACCGGCGCGGCCGGCGCGCTGGTCGGCCGAGGCCTTGCTGACGCGCACTGTTTCCAGACGAGTGAGGCCACTCGCCGGCTCGTAGCGCGGTAAGCGCGACAGGCCGGAATCGATGATGACGCGGACGCCGTCGATGGTGATCGAGGTTTCGGCGATCGACGTCGCCAGCACCACTTTGCGGCGACCCGCCGGCGCCGGTTTGATGGCTTGATCCTGCGCCCGATTGTCAAGTTGGCCGTAGAGCGGCACGATATCGGTATCGGCGCCAACAGCGCCCAGAAGCCGCTCGGCGGTGCGCTCGATCTCGCGTTGTCCGGGCAGGAAGGCGAGCACGCTGCCCGGCTCCGTGGCGAGCGCCGAACGGATGGCCTTGGCCATCGCATCCTCGATGGCCACTCCGGCGGGCCGTTCGTCGTAGCGGATATCGACCGGGAAGGCGCGGCCTTCGCTTTCGATCACCGGCGCGCCGGAAAGCAGTTTGCCGACACGGGCGCCGTCGAGCGTCGCCGACATGACCAGCAGGCGCAGGTCCGGCCTGAGTGCGCCCTGGACATCGAGCGCCAGCGCCAGGCCGAAATCGCCGTCGAGCGAGCGCTCATGGAATTCGTCGAAGATCACCGCCGAGACGCCGGGCAATTCCGGGTCGTCGAGGATCATGCGTGACAACACGCCTTCGGTGACAACGAGAACCTTTGTACGCGCCGAGGTGCGGTTTTCCATGCGCATGGCATAGCCGACGGCGCCGCCGGGTTCCTCGCCGAGCAGTTCGGCCATGCGGCGGGCGGCGGCGCGGGCGGCCAGCCGGCGCGGCTCGAGCAGGACGATTTTACCTGTGCCGAGCCAGGCCGCATCGAGCAGCGCCAGCGGCACCAATGTCGTCTTGCCGGCGCCGGGCGGCGCCACCAACACGGCGCTGTTGCGCTCAGAGAGCGCATCGCCGAGCGCCGGCAGCACGGCTGTGACCGGAAGCTCCGGCAAGGGTTTCGTCGTCATCGTGCCCGCATATCAGCGGTCGCGGTCGTCACGCAATGTACGAGGCCGGCTGCGGATCAAAGCCGATTGCGCGAAAACGGGTTCCAGCGCACGGTGCCGAGCCTCACCTCTTCGCGCACCATCGTCAGCAGGCCGGAGCCGCCCACCACCGCAAGGCCGACCAATGACAGCCAGTCGGGATATTCCTTGAAGAACAGGGCGCCGAGAATAACCGCCCAGACGATCTGCGAATAATGCGTCGGCGCGATGCGGTTGGCCGGCGCGTATTTGACGGCAAGCAGCTGCAGCAATTGTCCGCCGGCGGTGAAGACACCGGCCAGCATCAGCCAGACCAATTGCCCGAGACCGGGCAGGATGAACGACGTCGTGGCGGCACCCACCCCGTTGAACACCAGGCCGTAACCGACCAGCGCGCCGAGGATCGTCGTGCGCTTTTCCTGCTGGGCGAGCGAGCGCATCAGGATGACGCTGGTGGCGGCGAGGAAAGCGTTGGCAAAGGCGGCGAGATGGCCGAGATGCAGTTCGCGAAAGCCGGGACGCACCACCAGCATGACGCCGACAAAGCCGGCGACCACGGCCAGCCAGCGCCAGGGGCCGACCTTCTCTTTCAGGATGACGGTCGACAGGATGGTGACCAGCAGCGGCGCCAGGAAGATCAGCGCATAGACCTCCGCCAGCGGAATGGTGGTGAAGGCAAAGACGCTGAGCACGCCCGACGCGATGCCCGCCAAGGCGCGGGCCTGCACCGCCCACGGCCTTCTGGTGCGCCAGGCATCGCGCCAACGCTCGTCCTTGGGCTTGGTGAAGAATAGAAAGCAGCCGGCAAACAAGGTCGAGAAAAAGCCGATCTCGAAGACGGTGAACTGTCCGCCCAGGCTCTTGATAACGGCGTCGCTGCACGAATAGCTTGCATAGGCGACCAGGGCGAGCAGGATTCCGTTCGGCACTTTACCATTTCCGGGAGAGAAGACTTGAAGATATTGGCGCTGGGCGCACATCCCGACGACATCGAGATATTCATGTTCGGTACGCTGGCCGCCTATGCAGCGCAAGGCGCAGAGCTGATATTTGCGATAGCCACGGACGGCGCCAAGGGCGGCAAGGGCGACCCGACTGTCCTGGCTCGTGTCCGCCGCGAGGAAGCGGCGGCGGGCGCAGGCCTGATTGGCGCCGTGCCGCGCTTACTGGACTTCCCCGACGGCGCGCTGATTGCCGACGCCGCGTTGATTTCGGGGCTGAAAGCGCTGATCGGCGAGGTGAAGCCGGACCTCGCCATCACGCATGCGCCGAACGACTATCACGCCGACCACCGCGCACTGTCGGACGGCGTGCGCATCGCGGCCTCGTTCGCGGTGCCTGTGCTGCATGCCGACACGATGGGCGGCACCGGCTTTTCGCCGACACACTATGTCGACATTTCCGCCCACCGCGATGTCAAGGCGCAGGCGATCCGGGCGCATCGGTCGCAGATGCCGGAGCAATATGTCGAGAGGGCGCGCGCCCAGAATGAATTTCGCGCCGGGCAGTGCAACAGCGTCCCAGGCTCACTGGCCGAGGCCTTCCGCTTCGAGCCGACATTTCCCTTCGCCGACATCCGCGCATTGCTGCCGCCCGCGCCGCCGGTACGGCCGGTGACGCCACAGGCAAGCATCGTTGGCGAAGCCGGCTGAGCGGTTAAAGGTCGAGCTCTTCAGCAGCTTTTCCCAAATGATTTCAATCACCCGTTTCGTCATGCTGCGACGCAGCAACGAATTCGCTTGCCTTGTTTAGTAAAAATTGCATCACTAAACAAATTACTAAACATCGGCGCTGCGCCCGCCATGTTTGGGCCCTCGGAGGAGCGAGGGTTGAGGGGCTCTTGAAACCGTCATTCGGACGCGTTTCGCAAATGGGAGGTAAGGCATGAAATCGACCTTGAAACTGGCGTTGGGACTGGCCTCGGCGATCTTTGCGTCGACAGCCGTCTCGAACGTCGCGCATGCGGAAGACCTGACGCTGTGCTGGGCGGCCTGGGATCCGGCCAACGCGCTCGTGGAACTGTCCAAGGACTTCACCAAGGAAACCGGTATCGGCATGAAGTTCGAGTTCGTGCCGTGGACCAACTATGCCGACCGCTTCCTCAACGAGCTCAACTCACACGGTAAGCTCTGCGATCTGATCATCGGCGACAGCCAGTGGATCGGCGGCGCGGCCGAGAACGGCCACTACGTCAAGCTGAACGACTTCTTCGACAAGGAGAAGATCAGCATGGACGACTTCGTGCCGGCAACCGTGGTCGGCTATTCCGAATGGCCGAAGAACACGCCGAACTACTGGGCGTTGCCGGCCATGGGCGACGTCGTCGGCTGGACCTATCGCAAGGACTGGTTCTCCAAGCCCGAGCTGCAGAAGGAATTCAAGGAAAAATACGGCTGGGAGCTTGGGCCGCCCAAGACCTACGACCAGCTGATGCAAATCGCCGAGTTCTTCCAGAAGCGGCAGATCGACGGCAAGACGGTCTACGGCGCCTCGATCTACACCGAGCGCGGCTCGGAAGGCATCACCATGGGCGTCACCAACGTCCTTTACGACTACGGCTTCGACTATCAGAACCCGAACAAACCCTACGACATGAAGGGCTTCGTCAACTCGGCGGACGCAGCCAAGGGCCTCGAATTCTACAAGAAGCTATATGATTGCTGCACGCCTCCCGGGTCGTCGAACGTCTACATGGGCGAATCGGCCGACGCCTTCAAATCGGGCCAGGTTGCCTTGCATATGAACTTCGCCTTCACCTGGCCCGGCCTCTACAAGGACGAGAAAGTAGGCGGCGACAAGATCGGCTTCTTCACCAATCCCGCGGGTCCGAAGGGGCATTTCGCCCAGCTCGGCGGCCAGGGTATCTCGGTCGTCTCCTATTCCGACAAGCAGGCATCCGCGCTGAAATACATCAAATGGTTCGCCAACAAGGATGTGCAGGCCAAATGGTGGGCGCTGGGCGGCTACTCCTGTCTCAATGCGGTGGTGAACGACCCCAAGTTCCCGGCCAGCCAACCCTACGCGCAGGCCTTCCTCGACTCGATGGCGATCGTGAAGGATTTCTGGGCCGAGCCGAGCTACGCCACGCTTTTGCAGGCAATGCAGAAGCGCGTTCATGACTATGTGGTGGCCGACAAGGGCACCGCGCAGGAAGCGCTCGACAGTCTGGTCAAGGACTGGACGCAGACCTTCCAGGATGACGGCAAGATGTAAGGCTCCTCCCGAGCCAGACCGACGCGTCCCGTGCCGCCCTTGGCACGGGACGCAGTTCAGATAAATTCCATCATCGAGACTGACCCAGTGACCGAAGCAGGACTTACCATGCTCAATCGGACTGCGGACAACGTTGCCCGGGCGACCCCGGAACCGTTGGCCCGCAAAGTCCGGGGCATCAGCGACAAAGGCCTCGCCTGGCTGTTCATCTCGCCGACGATCCTGCTGTTGCTCGCCATCAACATCTTCCCGCTTTTCTGGGCGATCTATCTCTCCTTTACCAACTATCGCGCCAACCGGCCGAACGAGGTGGTGAAGAACCTCGGGCTCGCCAACTATCAGCGCATCCTCGGCGACCAGGACATCTGGATCGCCATGCAGACGACGGCGCATTTCGTGTTCTGGACGATCCTTTTGCAGACGCTGATCGGCTTCACGCTGGCCTGGCTGATCGACCGGAAATTCCGCGGCCACGCCTTCTGGACGACGATCATCCTGGTGCCGATGATGCTGTCGCCGGCGGTGGTCGGCAATTTCTGGCGCTTCCTCTACGAGCCGCAGATCGGACTGTTCTCCTACGCTATCTCCTTCATCACCGGCATTCCGCCGACAAACATCCAGATGCTGTCCAATGTGGAGCTGGCGCCGTGGTCAATCATCATCGTCGACACCTGGATGTGGACGCCCTACGTGATGCTGATCTGCCTCGCCGGCCTGCGCTCCATCCCCGAATACATCTATGAAGCGGCCGAAGTCGACCGCGCCTCCAACTGGCGGCAATTCTGGTCGATCACGCTGCCGATGGCGCTGCCCTTCATCATGCTGGCGGTGCTGTTTCGCGGCATCGAGAACTTCAAGATGTTCGACATGGTCAATCTGCTCACCGGCGGCGGGCCAGGCTCGACCACCGAGGTCGCCTCGATCACGCTGAAACGGCAGGCTTTCGAGAGCTGGCGGACCGGCTATTCCTCGGCCTTCGCCATCATCCTGTTCGTCGCCGTGTTCGGCCTCGCCAACATCTACGTCAAGGCGCTCAACAAGGTGAAGCAGAGATGAGCCTGACCACCGCCCATTCCGTCGTCGCACCCTCGGCAAACTCGAAGCGCATTGCCGGCACGATCATCGTTCTCTACGCCTTGATCTCGATCGTGCCGTTGTTGTGGATCTTCGCCACCAGTTTCAAGACGCCGCCGGATTCGATCGCCTATCCGCCCAAGGTCGTCTTCCAGCCGAGCATCGAAGGCTATTGCAACCTGTTTACCACGCGCACCCGGCAGACGCCGGAATACATCAACTCGCTTGGCCCGGCGACCGGCTTCTGCGACGAGACGGTGCGCAAGCGCAACATGGTGATCGCCGGGCCGTCGAACTTCCTGCCGCGCTTCGTCAACTCGCTGATCATCGCCTTCGGCTCGACCTTCTGCGCGGTGTTCCTCGGCACGCTCTCAGCCTATGGCTTTTCGCGCTTCAAGGTGCCGCTGGCCGACGACCTCTTGTTCTTCATCCTGTCGACGCGCTTCATGCCGCCGATCGCGGTGGCGATCCCGATCTACCTCATGTATCGCGAGCTTGGCCTGTCGGACACGGCGCTCGGCATGATCCTGCTCTACACCGCGGTCAACGTCTCGCTGGCGGTCTGGCTGCTCAAGGGCTTCATCGACGAGATCCCGCGCGAATATGAGGAAGCCGCGATGATCGACGGCTATACCAGGCTGCAGGCGTTCTGGCGCACCGTGCTGCCGCAAGCGACCACGGGCATTGCCGCCACCGCGATCTTCTGCCTGATCTTTGCCTGGAACGAATACGCCTTCGCCGCACTTCTGACCTCCGGCACGGCGCAGACCGCGCCGCCCTTCATCCCGACCATCATCGGCGAAGGCGGCCAGGACTGGCCGGCGGTGGCGGCGGGCACGACGATCTTCCTGGTGCCGATCCTGGTCTTCACAATCCTGCTCCGCAAGCAATTGCTGCGCGGCATTACTTTCGGCGCGGTGCGCAAATGATCGATGTGGGAATAACAAACCGACGGCGCCACCGTTTCCCTTCTCCTCGTTCACGGCTACGGGATCGACACATTTGCGAACGCTTGGCGTTTAGCGATGGCGTGCCTGGCAAGCAGGCGCATGCATCGTCTCGCGCCGCGTCAGGTCGACCCCCACTCCGTCGAGCTTCGCTCGACACCTCTCCCGATCGACGGGGCAGAGGAAGGGCGCGAACTTCATTCAGCCAGACTCCCTTCCTCTCCCTCCGGAGGGGAGGTGGCGCTGCGAAGCAGCGACGGAGTGGGGGAACCACCTGGCAACCATCTCTCCCCTTGAACGGAGAGAAGGAAGGGAGCTACGCATGACGCGCCCCGCCATCTCCAGAAAACCATCATGGCCGCGCTGGGCAAGGCGCGGCCTGATGGAAAACATCGCCACGGCGCTGATCGCCATCGGCTTCCTGATGCTGTTCCAGCCCTTCGCGCTGGCACTCTACACCTATTCCTTCATCACCATGCTTGCCGGCACAGTGATGTTCATCATCGTCTCGAAATTCCCGGAATAATCATGGCCGAGATCCGCGTCCAACATCTGAGGAAGGCCTTCGGCGATTTCGTCGCCGTGCAGGATTCCAACTTCGTCGTCGAGGATGGCGAGTTCTTCGTCATGCTCGGGCCGTCCGGCTGCGGCAAGACGACGACGCTGCGCATGATCGCCGGCCTCGAACTGCCGACCGGCGGCCAGATCCTGCTCGGCGGCGACGACGTCACCATGCTGCGGGCGCGCGAGCGCGACATCGCCTTCGTCTTCCAGCTCTTTGCGCTCTATCCGCACATGAATGTGCGCAAGAACATCGGCTTTCCGCTTTTGGCGCAGGGCATGCCGACGGCCGAGATCCGAAGCCGCGTCGAGGAGACCGCCAAGCTCCTGCGTATCGACCATCTGCTTGAGAAATCAGTCTCTGGCCTTGCCGGCGGCGACCGCCAGCGCGTCGCGCTCGGCCGCGCCATCGTGCGGCGGCCAAAATGCTTCCTGATGGACGAGCCGCTGGGCACGCTCGATACCGAGTTCCGCGATCTTATGGTGCATGAGCTGCGCGAGCTGCATAACCGCATCCACGCCACCACGGTCTATGTCACGCATGACCAGATGGAAGCGATGTCGATGGCCGACAAGATTGCGGTGATGAACCACGGCGTCATCGAGCAGTTCGGCACGCCGCGCGAAATCTACGATCGCCCGGCGACGATGTTCGTCGCCGACTTTATCGGCTCGCCGCCGATGAACTTCCTGCGCTTCGGCGGCGGGCTCGCCAAGGGCGCGAAAGAGATCGTCGTGCAAGGCGCGAAAGTGTCCGTGCCGGAGGTGCGCGAGGACATCGCACCCGCCGACATGGCGCTGGGCATCCGGCCCGAGCACATCCGCTTCGACGACGGCTCGAAGCTGCGCGGCGCGATCTACGGCACCGAATATCTCGGCACCACGCAGATCGTCGCGGTTGAGACGGCCGACGGCATCATCAAGGCGCGGGTGCCGGCGGAAATCCACCTCAATCCCGGCGAACAGGTCGGGCTGTCCTTGAGCAGCGCTCGGCTGTCGCTGTTCGAGAAAGGCACTGGACGCGCGGTCCGGACCGCCATGCATGACACCGCAGCGGAGGCGCGTCATGGCTGACGTCCATATCCAGGGTGTGACCAAGAGTTTCGGTGAGACGGTCGCGCTCAGCAGTCTCGACCTGCAGATAAAGGACGGCGAGTTCGTCGTGCTGCTCGGCCCGACCGGCGCCGGCAAGACGACGACGCTGCGGCTGATCGCCGGGCTGGAGCGGCCGGACAGCGGCACGATCCGTATTGCCGGCCAGGATGCGACGACGCTCTCCCCGGCGGAGCGCGACACCGCTTTCGTGTTCCAGCAATATTCGCTCTATCCGCATCTGTCGGTGTTCGACAATCTCGCCTTCCCGCTGCGCTCGCCGGCGCGGCGTTTTCCGGAAGAGGCGGTGCGCCGCCGCGTCGAGGACGTGGCGCGCATGGTGCGCATCGACCACAAACTCGCAAACCGCTCGACCAAGCTCTCGGGCGGCGAGATGCAGCGCGTCGCCATCGGCCGCGCGCTGGTGCGCAAGCCGTCGATCTACCTGATGGACGAGCCGCTTTCCTCGCTCGACGCCAAATTGCGCGGCGATCTGCGGTTGGAACTCAAGCGCATCCAATCCGAGCTCGGCGCCACCATGCTCTACGTCACGCACGACCAGATCGAGGCGATGACCATGGCCGACCGTATCGGCATTCTTGCCAACGGCGTGCTGGTGCAGATCGGCACGCCGCGCACGATCTATTCCGAGCCGGCAAACCTTCATGTCGCGGCCCGCCTTGGCCAGCCGGCGATCAATCTCCTGCCGGCCGGCCTGCTGCCCGACGGCGGCGCGCCGGCGGGCACGACGACGATCGGCGCCCGCACCGAGCATCTGTCGATCGAGAAGGCGGCGAACGGTCATGCCGACGGCGTCGTCGATTGGGTCGAGCATCTCGGCGACCAGAACCACCTGCATGTCACGGTCGGGGCGAAGAAGCTGGTGACGCTGACCGATCCCGACACGGCGCTCGGGAAAGGGGACAAGGTGACGATCCGCTATCGCTCGCCGCTTTATTTCGGCTCGGATGGGCAAAGACTGATGTAGCCATCCACAGATTCGCACTGATTGACGACCACGCACTGGACGATATCCATGAAGCACTTTTTCAACCGCAAAGAGACGATCGTCACCGAGGCGCTGGACGGCTTTCTGGCTACCGCCGGTTCCGGCACGCTGGCGCGCCTCGACGGCTATCCCGAGATCAAGGTCGTGCTGCGCGCCGACTGGGACAAGACTAAGGTCGCCGTCGTTTCCGGCGGCGGCGCCGGGCATGAACCCTCGCATGCCGGCTTCGTCGGCTCCGGCATGCTGACGGCCGCGGTTTCGGGCGAGATATTCGCCTCGCCCAGCGTCGAAGCCGTGCTGGCGGCGATCCGCGCGACGGCCGGCAAGGCGGGCTGTCTGCTGATCGTCAAGAACTACACCGGCGACCGTCTCAATTTCGGCCTCGCCGCCGAAAAAGCGCGCGCCGAGGGTCTTTCCGTCGAGATGGTGATCGTCGGCGACGACATCGCGCTGCCCGACATCGCGCAGCCGCGCGGCGTTGCCGGCACATTGTTCGTGCACAAGATCGCCGGCCATCTGTCCGAAGCCGGTCACGATCTGGCCTCGGTCGCGACGGCGGCGCGCGCGGCGGCCAAGGATGTCGTTTCGCTGGGCATCTCGCTTTCCTCCTGCTCGATCCCGGGACAGGCGCATGAAGATCGTTTCGGCGCCAATGACGGCGAGCTCGGTCTCGGCATCCATGGCGAGCCGGGCGTCGAGCGCATCGCGCTGCAGAGCGCCGGCGCGCTTGTCGACATCATGACCGAGCGCCTCGCCGCGCGGCTCGATCCGGGCAGTCGCTGTGCCTTGCTGATCAACAATCTCGGATCGGTGCCGCCGCTCGAAATGTCGTTGATCGCCCATGCCGTGCTGTCGTCTTCGCTGGCGAAGGGCGTGGCGCTGACGATCGGTCCCGGACATCTGATGACCGCGCTCAACATGAACGGGTTCTCGCTGTCGCTCATCAAGCTGGATGCCGAGCGCGAAGCGGCGCTGCTGGCGCCGGTCGGCCCGCATGCCTGGCTGCCGGCGACGCCGGTGCGCGCGCCGGTGGTGGTAGCGATCGGCAAAGCCGCCGGACATGAGGCGAAGGCGGGCAGCCGCGACGCAGGCGCGGCGCATCTGATCACCGCCGTCTGCAAAAAGCTGATTTCGCTCGAAGAGCCGCTCAACAGTCTCGACGCCAAGGCGGGCGACGGCGACACCGGTTCGACCGTGGCGACAGGCGCGCGCAGCGTGCTCGACCGCATCGACGCGCTGCCGCTCGCCGATCGCGCCGCTACGCTCGCGGCGATCGGCGAGACGCTCGGCATTTCGATGGGCGGCTCCAGCGGTGTGCTGCTGTCGATTTTCTTCACCGCCGCCTCGCAGTCGCTCGGCACGGGCGCGTCGCTCAGCAAGGCGCTGCTCGCCGGCCTTGAGCGCATGACTTTCTATGGCGGCGCCAAGGTAGGCGACCGCACCATGATCGACGCGCTGGAACCGGCGCTGAAGGCGCTCGATGCGAGCGGGCTGGAGGCGGCTGCCAAGGCGGCGCGGCAGGGCGCCGACGCAACGGTCGCCATGCAAAGGCGAAGGCCGGCCGATCCGCCTATATCGGCACCAAGCTCGACATAGCCGACCCGGGCGCCTATGCGGTGGCCGAGGTTTTCGCCGCCGTGGCGGCGCTGTTCGCTCCGGCGTGAAGGACCAGTGATGGCCGATTTCTCCCGATTGATCGCGGCGACGGCGGACACGATCGCGGCACATGCCGAGGAATTGACCGCGCTCGACCAGGCGATCGGCGACGGCGATCACGGGCTGAACATGAAGCGCGGCTTCGAGGCGGTGCGCGCCGAAGCCGAGGGCTTCGCGGCCAAGCCGTTGCCCGAGGCGCTGAAAGCCGTCGGCACCAAGCTGGTGATGACTGTCGGCGGCGCCTCCGGGCCGTTGTTCGGCACGCTGTTCCTGGCGCTCGGCAAGGAGATGCCGGTAGAACCCGACCGCGCCGGGCTAGCAGCCGCACTGGGCAAGGCCATCGAGGCGGTGGCGGCGCGGGGCAAATCGCAGATTGGCCAAAAAACCATGCTCGACGTGCTGCAGCCGGTGTATGAGGCGCTGGCGCAAGGCAAGACGGCGGAAGAGATCGCCGACGCCGCCGACAAGGCGGCGGACGCCACAGTGCCGATGAAGGCCTTGCGCGGGCGCGCCTCTTTCCTGGGCGAGCGTTCGGTCGGGCATATGGATGCCGGAGCGCGCTCGACCGCGCTCTTGGTGCGCGCCGTCGCGGAAACTGTCGAGGGTCATTGATGAGCAATGTCGGGATCGTCATCGTGTCGCATTCGCCGCTGGTTGCCGAGGGCACGGCCGACATGGTGCGCCAGATGGTGGGCAACGAGGTGCCGCTTGCCTGGTGCGGCGGCAACGGCCATGGCGGGCTCGGCACCAGCGTCGAGGCGATCATGGGCGCGATCGACAAAGCATGGTCGGAAGCCGGCGTCGCCATACTGGTCGATCTCGGCGGCGCCGAGACCAACTCGGAGATGGCGGTCGAGATGATCGGCGAGCCGCGCTCGCACAAGATCATCGTCTGCAACGCGCCGATCGTGGAAGGCGCCGTGATGGCGGCGACCGAATCCTCCGGCGGCGCCTCGCTCAAGGACGTGGTGGCGACGGCGCACGAATTGTCGCCGGCGTGAACGAACGGGAATCGACTGAATGTCCGCATCCGCCGAAGCAACCGTTCTGATCACCCACGCCGTGGGCCTGCACGCGCGCCCGTCGGTGAAGTTCACCAAGCTTGCCAAGTCGTTCGCAGCCGAGGTGGAAGTGGCGGTGGCGGCCAACGGCCCCTGGCTCGACGCCAAGAGCATCGTCAAGGTGATGGCGGCCAAGGCGCCCAAGGGGACATTGCTGCATATCCGCGCCAAAGGTGACGGCGCGACCCAAGCGGTCGAAGCGCTGGTCGATCTGGTGCAACGCGACTTCGACGAGGAAGCGGACCATGCCCGGTCCGCGTAGCGCAAGCCGGCCTGATCCCCTGACCGCAAGGAATGCGCGCCATGCGGCTTGAGGGCATTCCAGCGTCAGCCGGCTATGCCGAAGGCCCGCTGTTCGACCTCGATCGGCCTCGATCCCTATACAGAGCCAAGGCGAGCGCGGCGGAAGAGAAGGAAGCGCTGGAACTGGCGATCAGTAAGGCAATCGGCCGGCTGGCCGCGCTGGCCGATGCCGCCGATGCGGACGCCGCCGGCATCCTCGAATTCCATGTCGCCATGCTGGAGGACGATGCGCTAAGCGGTCCGGCGCTCGCGTCGATCGGTGCCGGGCAGCCGGCGGATAGCGCGTGGCGGGCGGCGCTCGACGCCGAGATCGCCGGCTACGACGCTTCGGACCAGGACTATTTTCGCGCGCGCGCCGCCGATCTGCGCGACATCCGCGACCAGGTGCTGCGGGCTCTAAGCGAGGACGGCGAGGCCACGGCACCGCTCGGCGCCATACTCTATGGCGAGGACATCGCGCCGACGCGGTTCCTCGAGACCGACTGGAGCGCGGGCGGTGGCATCGCGCTCAGAGCCGGCAGCACCGCCAGCCATGTCGCCATGCTGGCGCGCTCGCGCGGCGTGCCGATGGTGGTGGGTCTTGGCGCCTCGGCCGAAACGGTCCAGGGACTTGCCCTGCTTGATGCCGAGCGCGGCGGGATCGTGTTCTCGCCGTCACCGGCCGAGATTGAAACCTTCCGGGAATCAGCCTGCTCTTTCGCCGACAGGCAGGGCGCGGCGCAGACCTTCCTGACCCAACCGGCAAAGACCAGGAGCGGAACCGCCGTGCGTGTGCAGGTCAACATCGCCTATCCGTCCGATGTCGACGGCATCGATATCGCGACCTGCGACGGGGTCGGGCTGATGC
This sequence comes from Mesorhizobium sp. ORM8.1, assembly GCF_053005525.2. NCBI lineage: Bacteria > Pseudomonadati > Pseudomonadota > Alphaproteobacteria > Hyphomicrobiales > Phyllobacteriaceae > Mesorhizobium > Mesorhizobium sp. ORM8.1. Next base: position 3,327,314 of record NZ_CM132600.1, read on the forward strand.
GGACGGAATTTTTGTTCGGCAAGACGCTTCCGGATGAGGAAACGCAATACCACGCCTATCGCAAGGTGCTGGAATGGGCGGGCGACAAGCCGGTGACCATCCGCACGATCGATGCCGGCGGCGACAAACCAATTGCGGGCTTTACCGTCGAGGAGACCAATCCTTTCCTCGGCCTGCGCGGCATCCGGCTGTCGCTCAAGCGGCGCGACATCTTCCGCGTGCAGATCCGGGCATTGCTGCGCGCCGCCATCCACGGCAATCTGAAGGTGATGTTCCCGATGATCGCCACTGCCGACGAATATGACCAGTCCGCCGCGCTGTTCGCGGAGGAACAGGCCGGGCTTGTCGCGCGTGGCTTGGCAAACAAGCTCCCGCCGCTGGGCATCATGGTCGAAGTGCCGTCGGTGGCGCTGATGCCGGAAGCCTTCGCCGATGTCGCCTTCTTCTCGATCGGCTCCAACGATTTGACGCAGTATGTGATGGCGGCGGCGCGCGACAATGCGGCGGTCGCGCATCTGAACAGCGTGCATCATCCGGCCGTGCTGCGGCTGATTGCTGCGGTCGTCGACTTCGGGCGCGAGAAGGGTATTCCGGTCAGCCTGTGCGGCGACGCCGGCGGCGATCCGGCGGCGATCCCGGCGCTGCTTTCGGCAGGCCTGCGCGACCTCTCGGTCGCGCCGGCTCAACTCGCCATGGCCAAGGCGGCCATCGCGAACGTCGCGGTCTAGGCGCCGCATGACCAAGATTGCCAAAACACCGGAGCCGGGATCGGAGGAAGCGATCCGTGCCTACAAGACGATCCTGTCACATGTCATCGACCAGCGCCCCTCCGGCATGCGGCAGCGCCTGGCCGATGCGCTCGGCAAACATCGCAGCTTCGTCACGCAGATCTCCAGCCCAACCTATTCGATCCCGATCCCCTCGAAACATCTGCCGGCGATCTTTTCCGTCTGCCATTTCAGCCAGGCCGAGCGCGACCAGTTCCTCGCTGCCTACCATCTGGCGCATCCCGGCAAGATGTCGGTCGCGGCAGGCATGCGTAAAACCAGGCATATCTCGGTCATCGTCCCCGATTTCGGCGACGACAAGCAGAACGCCGCGCTCGACCGGGCGGTCAACGATTTCATCCAGAAGATCACCAGCATCACCGGCAAGAGTGGCGGCTGATCTTGTTGCGTAAGACTGTGTCGGGAGGACACATGAAGAAATTCCTGAATTCGGTCGATACGGCGCTGACCGAAAGCCTCGATGGTTTCGCAGCCGCCCATGCCGATATCCTCGTGCTCGGCGAGGCGCACAAATTCATCCGCCGCAAGGCGCTCAAGCCAGGCAAGGTCGCGCTGATCTCGGGCGGCGGTTCGGGCCACGAGCCGCTGCATGGCGGGTTCGTCGGCCACGGCATGCTCGACGCCGCCTGCCCCGGCCAGGTGTTTACCTCGCCGACCCCGGACCAGATGCTTGCCGCCGTTCAAGCCGTCGATACCGGCGCCGGCTGCCTGTTCATCGTCAAGAACTACGAAGGCGACGTGATGAATTTCGACATGGCGGCCGAGATGGCGGCCGGCGTGCTGCAAGTGGTGACCAATGACGACGTCGCGGTCGAGAATTCATCCTATACGACCGGGCGGCGCGGCGTTGCCGGCACGCTGGTGGTGGAAAAGATCGTCGGCGCCGCCGCCGAGCAAGGCATGGCCCTGCCCGACCTCAAGGCGCTTGGCGATCGCGTCAATGGCGCGACGCGCTCGATGGGCGTGGCGCTGACCAGCGGCACCGTGCCCGCTGCCGGCAGGCCGACCTTCGAGATCGGCGATGGCGAGATGGAGTTCGGCGTCGGCATCCATGGCGAGCCCGGCCGCCGGCGCGACAGCTTGAAAAGTGCGGATGCCATCGCCGAGGAAGTCTGCGCGGCGATCACCGGCGATCTCGGCGATCGCGCGAAAGGGCCGGCGCTGCTGCTGGTCAACGGCTTCGGCGGCACGCCGTCGATGGAACTCTATCTGATGTACAACAGCGCCCGCAAAATCTTCGAGAAGCAGGGCGTGACCGTGACCCGCTCGCTGGTCGGGTCTTATGTGACCTCGCTCGACATGGCCGGCTGCTCGATCACGCTGACCATGCTCGACGACGAGACCACAGCACTGTGGGACGCGCCGGTGCATACGGCAGCGCTGCGCTGGGGACTGTAGCAACCCGGCAGAGCCTAAGTTGCGAAATTCCTATACTAGGCCGGCGTCTTCGACGCGACGGCTCCCACGCTGGACAGCTTGCCCGCCTTGTGCAGCACCGGTGCCTGATACTTCTTCTTGATCATTTTTCGCCTCCTTCAAACCCAAGTCCGGTAGAATGCAGGAAATTCGCTCGCACTGTCAATTCATGGCATCGCTTTGCTTTCGCATTGCTGGCGTCCCTGATGCTTTTCTGCAACCATATCCACGATATATGTCTTCCACGAACGAATGCCGACCGGATTGATGCTGCCATCTCTTTCGCCTGCCGACGAAAAACTGCTGCTTAGTTTCGCCGATCCTGATGCCTCGGCGATCTCGGGCAAGGAGCTTTCGGCAAACGGCCTGCTGGCGCTGCTTGCCAATGCGGAATTCCATGGCGTGCTGCCGATCATGCTGCGCAAGCTCAGGGAACTTGGCGACGCCAGCTTGCCTCAAGACCCGGCCTTGCAACAGAAGCTCGCCGAGTTGCGCGACCAGGCGACGATGGCGACCGGGCAGGCGATGCTGCTGCAGTACCATGGCGATCGCATCATGAAGGCGCTGGCGGCGAAGAACGTCTCGGCCCGGATCGTCAAGGGGCCGGTGTTCGCGCGCAAGCTCTACCGCCAGCTTGCCGACCGTCCGTTCACCGACATCGACATCCTTGTCGAGCCCGCCAGCATTGCCGAGGCCAACAGGACCATTGCCGAATGCGGCTTCGAACTCGGCAGCGACGAGGCGGAATCGCACGAGCTGCAGGAGTTCAAATGGCTGGAGAAAGAGAACTCCAGCCTGTTGATCGAGCTGCATGGCAATCTGGTGCACGACACCGGCATGCGGCGCCGGCTTTCGCTCGGCTTTCGTGAATTGCAGGCGATCGACGGCGGCCAAACCGATACGCCGGCGGCGCTGCTCACCATCGCCATCGTCCACGCCGCCGGTGGCCACAAGTTCCACCGGCTGCAATTGTGCGTCGACGTGCTGCAGGGCGTGCGCGCGCTGAAATCACCGGAAGAGGAAGCGCGTGTGCTCGAGGCCGCTCGGATGACCGGCATCGAACTCGAGCTGGCGACTGTCCTCAACGTGACCGGGCGCCTGTTCGGCGCGCCGCGGGCGATCGAGCTCGCCAACCGCATCAGGCCGGACCTTTCGATACGGCTCGCCAAATGGCTGATCACCGGCAACATGCTGCTGCGCGTCAACTCGCGCGACAAGATGCGCTCGCGCCTGAGCCGCGATGCCTTCCGCTGGGTGCAGCGGCTTGCCCGGCAAAGACCGTATCCGGCCTGAGCGCGGAATGGAAAACCCGCTCTCGGCCGTTTTCGTCACCGAGGTTTCCTCCATCACCGCCCCTATGCTGGCAAGCTGGGTAAACAAAGGCCATCGCATTGCGGCAATCGTCGTGCCTGGTCCACGTGCCGGCAAACACCGCAGTTTCAGCACCTTGCGCCGCCGCTTGCGCCGAAGGTTTGCACTGAGGTCTCAGCTTCGGCGCGTGATGCCGAGGCTGGTGGAACTCGGCCCGTCCAATGACTGGGATGCGATCAGGCAGCAAATCGGCACATTTGGCGCCGACCTGCTGGTCTGTTTCGGATATGGCAAACTGATCCCGCAAACCGTTCTGGAGTTGTTTCCCAAAGGCGGCCTTAACCTGCATCCTGCGCTTTTGCCGCACTATCGCGGCCCTCATCCGATGCATCGGCTCGTCATCGACCAGATGCACGACACCCATGGCGGCGTCACCTTGCACAAGATGACCGCCGGCTTCGATGAAGGCGATATCCTTGCGCAGGTGGGATTTGCCGCCGGCGATTGGCGCTCGGCGGCTACAGTCTCCAAAGCCCTCGCCGATGCGATGGCCACGCTGGTAGCTCATGTGGTTCCGGAGTTCTGTCGCGGCGACCTTGCCGGGGCGCCACAGGCGGACGGGGCGTATGTCTGGGCGCGTCTTAAGCCCGATCCGCTGATCGTCGGCTTGCAAACTTCGAGCGAGCATGTCGCCCGCCTGTGCCGCATCATCGGATCGAGCGTTTCGGTCAATGTCCTGATCAAAGGTGAGCCGGTCCGGTTGGCTCAGCCTGTACGACGCCTGGGCCCGCCGACCGGCCAAGCGCCGAAACACCGATGGGGACTGGTAGAGTTCGACTGCGCCGACGCGCGCGTCGTCCATCTCGCCTATGGCAAGCTTTCCCGGCTGTTGTTGCGATGGCAGTCGAGACGCCGCCGGACCGGACAAGGGCCACGATCTTTCGACATCAAGCGTTTTGGCGTGACGGACTGACTACCTTCAGCTTTGCAACGCCGCCTGGATCAGCGCGGCCGCGTCCGCCGGGCTCTTGCCGACTTCCAGCGTGAAGGTCGGGATCGTCTTCACCAAGACCGCGATCGTCGCCATCCGCCTTTTCTGGAGCGGCAAGAGACCGGTCATGCCGGTCCGCACATTGTCGGCGGCAAGCGCCACCATGGCATCGGTCCTCGCCAGCGGCAGCAGCCGGGTCTCGCCATCGGCCGAACGTGCAAGGTGCAAGACCGCGGCAACCGGCCTGGCGCGAACATCCTTGACACGGATGATCTCGCCGAGGCGTTCCAGCGAAACCGCCTGTTCGTCCTCGACGTTCCAGGTGTCGCCAAGACAAGGCGAGACGAAGGGCAGCATCGCCGCCGTGTTGCGGTGGATCTTCACCTGGCGCGGCATGCCCCAAGCCGTAACGCCAGCCGGCGCCGCGGCGAGGATCATGACATCGTCGGAACAGAGGCCGAAGCCTTGCGACGCCAGGGCCAGCGACGTCGTCGACTTGCCGGTGCCGCTCGGCGCGTGGATCAGCACGAGCGCCTCGCTGTCGGGCAGGGTGAGTCCAGCCATATGGAGCATATGCTGTCCGCCGGCATCGAGCGCGGCGTCGATCACCATCATCAGCAACGTCCACTTGATCTTGCTGTCGGGATGAACGCGGATTTCGGCCCAACGCTGCTCGTCGTGGATCGAAACCGTCTGCAGGCCGGGAAAGATCAGGTGAAAGACGGCGCCAGCGTCGATCATCCGGCAATGGCCGTCGACCGGCACCTCGCCGTCGAAAGCGAGCTTGCCTTCGGGGCTCTCGTGCAATTCCAAGGTTTCGATGATGTTGACGCGAAAGCCGGGCTCGACGGCTTCGCTGATGCGCAAGGAGCCGAGCGTCAGGTCGAAGTTCGGCCAGAGATCGGCGCGCGCGGCGGTTATGCTGATGACCTGGCCCTTGAGGTCGTAGCTGAAGGTCTGATCGGTCAAGCGGCGGGCGCCTTTGCGCTGGATGGGTGGCGGTAGATTTCCACCATGCCGGGCTGGCTGTCGCTCACCACCGGCTTGCCGTCGAGACAGACCCAGCAATGCGCCGACAGGCGCGGTTCATGCATCGATTTCGCATCGACACCGAAATGCAGAGCGGGATCGAGACCAGCCATGCGCAGGAAGCGAAACCCGAGCAGGCCTTCCCTGAGACACCGGCGGTCGCGCATGAACCAGGGGCGCCGTACCGTCCGGTTGACGCGCTGCACGATGTAGGTCCAGGGCAAGTCGCGATAGGGCGTAGGCAATTGCAGCGGCGCCAGTTTCAACACGCCTTCGAAATCGCGCCGGCCGACAAAAGCGGGCATCAGCCGCGCGCTGAGCCACAAATGAGCGCGAAACAGCGCGCGTAGAAACGGTCCGTCAGCCATTATGCGCCCGGATCGGCGAGGATGCCTTCCGCCACCAGTTCGGCGGCAAGTGCAGCCATGTCCTGGTCGAGCGTCGCCTTGTCGATTTCGAATTCATTCGAGAGCAGGCCGACGATCTGGTCGAGGCTGCGCGCGCCGTCGACCTTATCGAGAAAGGCTTCTGTCGTATCGTTGCACGTATAGAGCTGTCCGCTGCGCGCCAGAAGCACCACGGCGCCATCGCCGACATGCTGCACCGAAGCGTCGTCGGCCATGCGCAGCACCGTTTCCGAAACTATTTCAGCCATACGCCCGCTCCACTAGCCGCAGGTCAATTAGCGCGGCATCGTGGCGCCGTCCATAACCCGGCACAATAACGAAGACACAGTCCCCAGGCAGACCTGATGTCTTCAGCCTTTCGGTCCGACCGAGCCACTTAGACCGGCAACGACGCTCGATAGGCGCTCTCGCTTGACCAATTTCGGCTTTTCGCAAGTTTTCTTCATCGAAACCCCCGATAGACAATCCACATCAGGAGGATGACGGCTGGCTGTGCAGGCTGTCAAGACGACGGACGTTCGGTAGTGGGTCAGTTTGAAATTTCCCCGAACGGCTGGGGATCATGCCTTTGGTGGGCCAGGTAGGAAGAGCCCAAATTTTAGTTTGTTGTATATCAATATCATAGCGGCGCCGAAGGCGAATATGACGACCATAAAAGGAAATCGGTATGGCCTAAACCAAGTCGGGAAGAAGGGGAAACCGACTTGAAGTGGAATGATGATCGCGCTGCAAATGTAAACAACAATGTTGCGGAAGTTGAATTGCTGTGGTCGTTTCTTCACTTTTGGTCCGCTTTCGTCGCGCTTATGCCTCTATGCTATAGCAGTTTTCTCGCGCTTTCTATAGGGACCGCGCACTACCGGCTGGTCGGCTTCTTTCGCCTCGATCAGCGCAACGATGTCGCCAATCTCCCAAAGTTTGTCGGTCACGCCAGCGGCCATTGCCGGCGTAACGCGTAAACTGACCCACTATCGACTTTCGCTCGACTTGCCATCCTTCCCTTGAGTAAGCTATGACTCCGCCGGGCTTTGGGGAGTTGATCGTATATGCGTTACAATTGGGAACGGGCTCCGACGGCGTTCGAACGCCATCGGAAGGCACTGGCTGCCGCTATTCTGATTGCCGGCGGCGTGGGGCTGATGCTGGCGGCATTGCCGCTTTAAGCGAGTTGCATTTCAGGTGGCCTGATGGCGCTTCGTCCGGAAGCGGCGTTTGCCGGTGGCGTGGACGGCAAAACCGGCTTAAGGCTGCTCCCAGGCAACGAAATGTTCCTGGGAGGAATGAATGGCCTCACGCTACCATGAAGTCTATGCGGGCTGGAAACGCGACCCCGTAGGATTCTGGGCCGAGGCGGCAAAGGCAATCGACTGGTATTCGCCGGCCGAAACCACCTTCGATCCGAGTGCTGGGGTCTATGGCCGCTGGTTCGTCGGCGCCACCTGCAACACCTGCTACAACGCCCTTGACCGCCACGTGGCGGGCGGACGGGCCGACCAGCTGGCGCTGATCCATGACAGCGCCATCACCGGCACGGTCAAAGAATTTACCTATGCCGAACTGAAGCGCGAGGTGATCGCGCTGGCCTCGGTGCTCAGGCATCGCGGTATCGGCAAAGGCGACCGCGTCATCATCTACATGCCGATGGTGGCGGAAGCGGCGATCGCCATGCTCGCCTGCGCGAGGCTGGGCGCCGTGCATTCGGTGGTGTTCGGCGGCTTTGCCTCGCACGAGCTCGCCACACGCATCGACGACGCCAAGCCGAAGCTGATCATCACCGCCTCCTGCGGCCTGGAGCCCGGGCGCGTCGTCGCCTACAAGCCGCTGCTGGACAAGGCGATCGAGATATCGAAGCACAAGCCCGACGCCTGCCTCATCCTGCAGCGCGAGCAACTGCGCTGCGAGATGAAAGACAATTACGATTTCGACTATGCCGACGCGGTGGCCCGCGAACGCGCGGCCGGCGCCAATGTCGACTGCGTGCCGGTGCTCGCCACCGATCCGCTCTACATCATCTACACCTCCGGCACGACCGGCCAGCCGAAAGGCATCGTGCGCGACAATGGCGGCCATATGGTCGCGCTGAAATGGACGATGGACAACGAGTTCGGCGTGAAGCCCGGCGAAGTGTTCTGGGCGGCTTCCGATGTCGGCTGGGTGGTCGGCCACTCCTACATCGTCTATGGGCCGCTGCTGCATGGCGCGACCAGCGTGATGTTCGAAGGCAAGCCTGTCGGTACGCCGGATGCCGGCACCTATTGGCGGGTGATTGCGCAGCATGGCGTGGTGGCGCTGTTCACCGCGCCGACCGCCTTCCGCGCCATCAAGGGACAGGATCCCCAGGGCGAGTTCGTGCCGAAATACGATTTGTCGAAGTTCCGCACGCTGTTCCTTGCCGGCGAGCGCGCCGATCCCGAAACCATCAAATGGGCGGAGCAGAAGCTTGAGCGTCCGGTCGTCGACCATTGGTGGCAGACCGAGACCGGCTCGCCGATGACCATCAATCCGGCCGGGCTCGGGCTGCTGCCGGTGAAATACGGCTCGCCCGGCGTGCCGATGCCTGGCTACGACATCCGCATCCTCGACGATGCCGGCCATGAGGTGCCGCGCGGCACGCTGGGCAACGTCGTGGTGAAGCTGCCGTTGCCGGCGGGCTGCCTGCCGACGCTGTGGAACGCCGATGCCCGTTTCCGCCAGGCTTATCTCGAGGAGTTCCCCGGCTTCTACAAGACGGCGGACGCCGGCCTGATGGACGAGGAGGGCTACCTTTATGTCATGGCCCGCACCGACGACATCATCAATGTCGCGGGACATCGGCTCTCGACCGGCGCCATGGAAGAGGTGCTGGCCGCGCATCCCGATGTCGCCGAATGCGCCGTGATCGGCATCGCCGATGCGATGAAGGGCCAAATCCCGCTCGGTTTCGTCGTGCTCAATGCGGGCGTGTCGCGCGATACCGACATTATTGAAAACGAGGTGGTTGGACTGGTGCGCGAGCGCATCGGCCCGGTCGCAGCCTTCAAGACGGTGGTGACGATCAAACGTCTGCCGAAGACCCGCTCCGGCAAGATCCTGCGCGGCACGATGCAGAAGATCGCCGACAAGGAAGACTGGGCAATGCCGGCAACCATCGACGATCCCGTGATTCTCGACGAGATCACCGCCGTGCTGAAGGGCCGTGGCATCGGGGTGTAGGTCGGCGCGGCGCCGCCGCTGAATTCATCCCGCAGTGCGATCGGCTGTTGTGCGATGCAGCAATAGCCCCTAAACATCGTGTGGGGGGCCATTCCGAAGGCACGGCATGGCTCAGCACAAAACGACATTCGGCGGTGTCGACATATTGCGTTTCCTGGCTGCCGTCATGGTGATGTTCTATCACTATGGCTTCTGGGTCTGGGCGTTTCCCGACGGCATTTCGGCGCGCGCCACCGGCGGCATTCCGGCGCATCCCGAAATGGGTTTTGTCGGCTCCGGCTGGGTCGGCGTGCAGGTGTTCTTCGTCATCAGCGGTTTCGTCATCGCCTTCAGCGCCGAGAAGTCGACGCCGCTCAAATTCTTCGAAGCGCGTTTCAGACGGCTGGTGCCCGCGGTCTGGGTCTGCGCGCCAATCTCGGCGATCGTGCTGCTCATGGTCGGCCTGTCCTGGCCGACGGACGCCGTGATCCGGCTTATCCGCACAGGCCTGTTCGTCCCCTTCGATCCTTGGGTGGACAGCGTCTATTGGACGCTCGGTATCGAGATCGCCTTCTACGCCATCGTCTGGATCCTGCTGCGGCTCGGTCGGTTCGACCTGATGGAAAGCATCGCCATCGTCATCGGCCTCGTCAGCACGTTGTTCTGGTGCGCCTATTTCGCCTTCGGCCTGACCGATCTCGCCGAAACGCGCTGGCTGCAGCTGACGCTGGTGCATCATGGCGCCTTCTTCGCCGTCGGCGTGCTGATCTGGCTGATGCGCTTCAAGGCACTGACCATGCCGCGCCTCGCCTTCTGCGGACTGTTTCTCTTCGGTGGCGCGCTGCAGATCGCCAGCTCGGTCGATGTGCACAGCATCAAGGTCGAGACCGTGATGCCCTATGCGCCGCCGATCGTCGTCTTCCTGACTGCGATCGCGTTGATGGCATGGTCGCTGCGCCTCGACCTCTCCTGGAGCGGCTGGCGTCGCATCGGGCTGATGACCTATCCGCTTTACCTCATCCATGACGTCGTCGGGGCGGCGATGCTGGGCGCGCTGATGCGGGCCGGCTTGCCCTATCTTGCCGCGATCCCGATCGTCGGCGCAGCGATGATCGCTGCGAGCTGGCTGATCGCAGCCGAGGCGGAGCCGCGCATCCGGCTGCTTCTGGACCACACGCTGTTCCGCTACCGGCTGAAGGCCGCCTGAGCGTCCGCCCGTCGGGCAATTGTCGCGCCATCAGGGGCGGCGCGTTGTCGCGGTGTGGAATTGTTTGCATTCCACATGATATCGAGGCGCAGTCCCAATGCGAACATCCGAGCCTCAATCCGTGAACCTGTTCCAGCGATCGAGACGACCCCGCGCCGCGCCGCGTGAACGGCTCGTCATCGAAATGCGCGACACCGTGGTCTACGCGATCGGCGACGTGCATGGCTGCCATGACGAGCTGCGCGCGCTCGAGCAAAAGATCGTGCTGGACGCGCAGCAGTTCCGCGGCCGCAAGGTCATCATCATGCTCGGCGACTATATCGACCGCGGACCGAACTCTCGGCGCGTGATCGAACACCTGATGGCGCCGGCTCCGAAAGGCTTCCTGCGCGTCTGCCTTGCCGGAAACCACGAGGTGGCGCTGCTCAACTATCTCGACGGCTATCTGTCGCGCGAACCCTGGCTCGGCTATGGCGGACGCGAGACGCTGTTCTCCTACGGTGTCGACCCCGGTCGCCTCGCCAGCCTCTATGCTTCAGGCGAGATCGACGCGCGCATCCGCGAGGCTATTCCGGCCAGCCATGTCGACTTCCTGCGCACGCTGCCGATCATGGTCTGCTCGGAGCAATTCGTCTTCGTGCATGCAGGCATCAGGCCCGGCGTCACACTCGAGGCACAGGACGAAGACGATTTGCTCAACATCCGCGAGGCGTTTTTCCAGGCGGCGCACCGTCTCGACCGCTGGGTGGTGCACGGACACACGATCGTGGACGCCCCACTGCGTGACGGACGCCGCGTCGATATCGATACCGGCGCCTTCCGGACGGGACGGCTGACCGCGCTCAGGATCGTCGGCAAATACGGCCGGCTGCTGTCGTCGGAAAATTAAGGAAGAGCGTCGTGGACTCCGCATGGCGAAACACTGCTGCGACGCCATCACACGGCGGCGGCGGCAGCTTCTCCGCTCTCAGGTCTGCGCAAGCCCGGCCTCGGCGGCGGCGCCATAGGACAGCAGGTCGCCTTTCCATTGGCTGCGCTTGAGGAACTGTTCCCAGGTCAGAGCATTCGGATCGATCTTCCGACTCCAGGTCAGATCGCGCTCGGGGGCGTAGTAGCCATATTCGACCGCGTATTCGACCATGCCCACCAACTCGCGCACGAGATGCTCGTTGCCGGCGAAACCCGGAAAGTGACGCAGCAAGTCTTCGCGCGAATATGCAGAGGCATAGCGCGCGCGCCTTCCAGTGACGCGTACAAACGTATCCACCATTTGCCGCGCCGAGATAAACTCGCCAATCACCGGCAGGATTTTGCCGGTGTACCGCGCCGGGTGATCGAAGATCTCGCGCACCGCCGGGCCGGCCGCGGTGAGCGGGTCGCAGAAAGGCATGGGAATATCCGGCGGCAAGTACATGGCGAACGTTATGCCGTCCTCCCCACCCCGCGGCACGTAGTACTCCAGGAAGTTGGTGTAATAAAACGCCAGGTACACAAACGAGCTGCGGACGGGTAAGCCGCGAATGTAATCCTCGATCTTTGCCTTGTCCGTGAAATGCGGCGCCCACTTAGTGCCGCCGGTGATCGCTTCGACATTTTCAAGCCCGCTGAAGACCACGTGTTCGACGCCGGCGGCCACCGCCGCATCGGCCAGCTCCTTGCCGAGATCAAGCTCGGGCTCCGCCGGCGGCACCTTGACGATGGGCGGCGTCATCAAGAACGCGCCGGCCGAGCCTTTCAGTGCCTCGGTCAGTTCGGCCTGCCTGCCGAGTTCAAGGGGCGCCACCACGACTTCCGCACCCTTCTTCGCCAGGGCTTGCGCTGGCTGGCTGTCGAGACGGCGCGTCAGGGCGCGTACGCGGTAGCGCCCGCTGTCGAGCAAGGAGCTGGCGACGCTGCGGCCCTGCTTGCTCGAAGCCCCGACAACGGTGATCAGAGGTTTGGAAGTATTGGCCTGGCTCATGCTGGCATCCTGGTTTGAGGGCGAAACCGCGTCCGCCCCGATAGACGCCCACGGCGGGCTTGCCAAAGGGCGCGCCCTAACGTTCTGGCTTCGGCAACAAGTGTCGGCTGCTCCACGCTATTTTTGAAATCGTAAAAATTTTCAGCTACTATCCATTTCATGGATACCAAGCGTCTGGATCTCAATCTGTTGGTTACGCTGGAAACGCTGCTGATCGAGCGCAACGTCACGAAGGCGGCTGCCCGACTGCATCTGAGCCAGCCAGCGGTGAGCGCCCAGCTCAACCGTCTCAGGCAAGCGTTCGGCGACCAACTGCTGATTCCCGGCCAGCGAGGGATGACGCCGACAGTCAAAGCGATGGAGCTGCTCGATCCGTTGCGCCAAGCCCTTGATCAGGCTCGCGCCACGCTCACCTCGCATCGGAACTTCGATCCAGCGAAGGCCAAGCTGACCTTCGCAATCGCTTGTACAGACTATCTGCAAGCTGCGCTGATCAAGCCGCTCGCTGTGGAACTCAGGGCGCGAGCGCCCGGTGTTCGCATCGCGATACGCAATCTGGACGTAGCGCAGTTGGAGCCGCAGATGGCGCGCGGCGATGTGGATCTAGCGCTGATGACGCCGCAAGCCGCCCCGCCAAGTCTTCGCACCCGACATCTGTTCGATGAGCGCTATGTGCTCATCGGCCGCCGGAAGCATCCGCGGCTGCGGGAAGGAATCACGGTCGCTGAATTTGCTCGGTTGGAGCAGGTGGTCGTATCCTTGGACGGCGGCGGCTTCATAACGCCGGTGGACAGCGCCTTGGCTGCTCTCGGACATAAGCGTGAGGTGGTGCTCTCCGCGGCTTCGTTCCTGTTCGTCCCGGAGATCGTGTCCAATTCGGATTTCGTCGCGCTGGTCCCGGAGCGGCTGGTGCGTGGCTCTGCGGCCAAGCTCGAAGTGATGGAGTGTCCATTTCCCGTTGAAGGCTTTGCGGTGGGAATGGTGTGGCATGAGCGCGGTCACGGACACAGCGGCCAGCGCTGGATCCGTGAGGCTATCGTCTCGCTTGTCGCTCGCCAATCCTCGTCTCGGACGCGCGATGCTCACCGATAGACGGGTTCGCCATTTCATCGAAATGCAGAACCGCTGTCCTTTGGTACTGGCGGGCGCCGGTACGGAAAAACCGTTTCACAGTTTTCCCGGATTGCTTCAGGCCGCCTGTTTGGCGCGCGCTTCCGACTTTTCCAGATAGTAGGTCGAGTAGCGGTCGAAGAACCTTTCCGAGCCACCGAGCGAGCCGTATTTCGCCAGCTTCTTCAGGTCGACCTTGTTGAGCACCGCGCCAACGATCTTGTTGGCGATATAGGGTTCGGCTTCCAGCAGCGAGCGCACCATGGCGCGCGGCGTGCGGCCCCATTCGGTGACCATCACGAAGCCGTCGACCAATGGCGCGAAGGCCTTGGCATCGACAACGGGCCCGAGCGGCGGCAGGTCGACGATGATGTACTCGAACGTCTCCTTGGCGTTCTCGACGAAGCGCCGCATGCCGGCGGAGCCCAGCAGCTCGCTGGTGTGCGAGAACTGACCGCGCAACACAGCGGGAATGATGGCAAGCTTCGTCTGGCGGTCGACCTTGCCGACCGACTGCCAGGTCTGTCCGTTGACCACCGCTTCCATCAACCCTTGCTCGGCTTCCATGCCAAGGCTGCGGCTGAGGCCGGGATTGCGCAGATCGCCGTCGATCAGCAGTGTCTTGGCGCCATTGGCGGCAAGCAGGCCGGCAAGGTTGGCCGCAACCGTCGACTTGCCTTCGCCAGGCAGCACCGAGATGACGCCGATCACCCGGCTGTTGCGATCTTCCATCACCACATCGAAAGCGATCTTGGCGTTGCGCAGCGTCTCGGAGAACATCGAGGCCGGCGCGTCGATGCTGACGCGCATGCGAGCCCGTTTCTCGGCGGCCGAGAGGCTGGCGACCTTGCCGTCGGCGGGCAGGTCGTCGGGCTTGGCATCCTTGGCCTTACCGCCGCCGATGGTGGGCAGATAGCCGAGGAATTTCAGGCCGACGCGGTCGCGAATGTCCTCGCCCGTCCTGAAGAAGCGCTCGTTGAACTCATTGAGGCCGCCGAAGCCGGCGCCAAGCATCAAGCCCAGCACCAGCGAGAGCGCCACCACACGCAAGGTACGCGGGCTGGAAGCGGCAAGCGGCATCGTCGCGTCCGAAATGATGCGGACCTTGCCGACCGGGAAGGACTGCTGCTGCGAGGCTTCCTCGTAACGGCTGAGGAAGGTCTGGTAGAGCGTGGTGAGCGCCTGCGCCTGCTGGTCGAGTTCCTTCAGCTTGACCTGCGACTGGTTGTCGATCGAGCTCTTGCCGGCGGCGGTGCTGATCTTCTCGCGCATCGCGGTCTCGCGCGCCTGCGCGACCTCATAGTCGTTGCGGTAGCTTTCGGTAAGCTGCTTCAACTGGCCGAAGATCTGCGCCGAGACGTCCGACTTTTCCTTGGCCAAGGCTATCGCCTGCGGATGATCCTTACCGAAATTCGTCTCGACATCCTGCAATCGCTTGGCGATGGCGAGATAGCGCGTCTTGAGTGCGATGATGACCGAGCTGCTCGGCTGGTCGGCGCCGATCGCGGAATCGTTGAAGGCGCTTTCCGAGCCGCTGTCGACGATCGCCTTGTATTGCTGATAGCGGGCGCTGGCGCGCGCCGTGTCGGCCTGCGCCACGATCAGCTGGGCATTGAGGTCGGAGAGCTGCTTGTCGCTCATCAGCTGGCCGTCGCTGTTGGCGGACAGCCCGTGCTCGGCCCGGAACTTTTCCACGGCAAGCGCCGCTTCCTGCGAGCTTTGGCGAAGCTCCGACAACCTGCCCTGCAGCCAGACGGCCGCCCGCTCGGTGGCGTCGAAGCTGGCGTTGAGCTGGTCGGCGAGATAGGCGTCGGCATAGGCCTTGGTGATGGCCGTGGCCAAAGCAGGATCGGCCGCCTGGTAGCCGATGGAAATCACATAGCTGCGGCCGTTGCGCTGCGCCAGCACCTCGCTTTGCAGCTTCAGCACGGCGTAGTCGTGCGTCGCCGTCTTGATCATGGCCTCGCGCGTCGCTTCGTCGACATTTTCCATGCCGGGGATCTGGTCAGCAGAGCTGCCGCGGAAATAGCCGATCGCGCCGCGCAGGAAACCGATGCCCTTGACCAGCGCCGACTCAGGCGGATTCATGAAGGCCGGGTTCTGGTCGAGCTTGAGCTTGTCGACCACCACCGAGGCCAGCCGCGCCGAGGTCAGGATTTCGATCTGGCTGAGCATCGAAGAGTCGGTCTGCATGGTAGCCGAGGCCGCCGAAATGTCGTCGACCACCTTGTTCAGGCCCTCGTCGATCAGGACGCCGGCGACCGACGTATATTGCTTGGGCGTGGTCTGCAGATAAATCACGCCCAGGAACAACCCGATCATGGCGCAAACCGCCACCACCTTGGCTTGTCTGGAGGCCATGCCAAGCAGACGCTCGACGTCGATGAAGTCTTCACCCTTTTCCTGATCGGCGCTGGGCAATGGCATCCTCTTGTCGAGGGGGAAGTTGGCGTAGTTCATCTTCGGTCCAATTCCAGGTTGCAGGCGCTATCGGCCTTGGTAGATCGGCGTCATGACCAGAAAAGACCGCGCGACATTAACGCCAGGAGCGCGCTAGGCCCGGAGGCTCGAGCGCACCGGCGTGGCTGCCGCGCCATCGCAATTTCGCATATGCACCCAAAACATGGGCATTATGCGGCTACTTCCCGGCGCTCATGCGACCGCACGAATTGCTGCAGCATTTCCAGGACTGGTCCCTTCATGTCGTCGCGCGACAAAGCGAAGGCGATAGTGGCCTCAATGAAGCCTTCCTTGGAGCCGCAGTCGAACATGCGGCCTTCGAAAGGCTGGGCGTAGAAAGGCTGGCTCTGAGCCAGGCGCACCATGGCGTCGGTGAGCTGGATCTCGTTGCCGGCGCCGCGCTGCTGGTTGCCGAGCAGCGCGAAGATTTCCGGCTGCAGCACATAGCGGCCGTTGATGTAGAAGTTCGACGGGGCGTTGGCGGGCGCGGGCTTTTCGACCATGGATGTCACCTCGAAACCCGAGCCCACTTCGGCGCCGCGGCCAACGATGCCGTATTTGCTGGTCTCGGACGGATCGCAACGCTCGACGGCGATGACATTGCCGCCGGTGCGTTGATAGAGATCGACCGTCTCGGCAAGGCAGCCGCGTCCGCCAAACGACACCATGTCGGGAAGCAGCAGCGCGAAGGGTTCGTTGCCGATCACGTCGCGGGCGCACCATACGGCATGACCGAGACCCTGCGGCGACTGCTGGCGGATGAAGCTGGTGGCGCCGGCCTCTGGCAGCAGGCTTTCCAGCGACTCAAGCTGGGCCTTCTTGCCGGTCTGTTCCAGCGTGCCGATCAATTCAGGATGCAGGTCGAAATAGTCCTCGATGACCGCCTTGTTGCGACCGGTGACGAAGACGATGTGCTCGATGCCGGCCTCGAACGCCTCGTCGACGGCGTATTGCACGACAGGCTTGTCGACAACGGGAAGCATTTCCTTCGGCATCGACTTGGTCGCCGGCAGAAACCGCGTTCCGAGCCCCGCCACCGGGATGACTGCCTTCCTGACTTTCTGCATCTGCTATTCCTTCTGAGAGAAAAGATTTCTACCTATCGCCGGCTAATTCATTGTTGGAGCATGATCTTTCCCGAAATCCGGTTCCCGCTTTTTGGGATCATGCCCTAGAAAATCGCCCGCATGCTTCATCTCCCCACCCCCACGGCAAATCGTGCCGTAACCCTTCGCAGCCGGGCCGCGATCGGCATTCCCATATGCCTGACCGCGGCCGGATCCCTGAGTGCCGCGCCGATCGCCTTGAGCGGCGCGCGCGCCTTGATGTGCTGAACCAACGACAGGAACGACGCCGCCTTGCGCAGGCTGCGGCCGCGCAAGGCAAAGGCGGCCTTGGCCCTGTCGTCCATCCTATGCGCCGCGGCAAAGGCCGCGTCGGCGCGGGTCATTGCCTCGACATGGTGCAGTTCGAGCACGCGTGAAATCGAGCCCGTGCGGATGTGATAGATATAGCCGACGGTCGGCTCGACGACGCAGCCGCCGCCCTTTGCCAGCGCGCTCGCCAGTAGAATGTAGTCCTCGCCGATGCGCAGTTTCTCGTCGTAGCGCAGGCGGTTTTCGTCGAGGAACCGGCGCCGGAAGATCGGCTTCAGATAGCCGAGGTTGAAGCGGGATTCGAAGACCAGATTGCCGGCGATGTAATCGGCCAGCGAGATTTCACGTAAGCCCTCCAGATAGCCGGCCGGGAACATGACGTCGTCTGGCGTGCCGTCCTCGCGTACGACCTGGACATTGTCGACCGCGATTTCGGCGCCCTGAGCTTCGGCGCGGGCGATCATCGTCGCCAGGCGGTCGGGCAGCACGGCGTCGTCGGAATCGAGCACCGCCACCCAGCGTCCACGCGCCAGGTCGAGGCCGGCATTGCGGGCGCCGCCCGGGCCCCTGTTGGCGGGCAGCGCGACCACCTTCACGACGTCTTCGGGATAGGCGCGAGCGAGCTCAAGCGTGCGGTCGCGTGACTGATCGTCGACGACGATGATCTCGACCGTGACGCCGCGCTGCGCGACAGCGCCGGCGATCGCCCGGTCGAGGGTCGCCTCGGCATTGTAGGCCGCGATGACGAAGCTGACGTCAGGCTGCACGCTTGTCCCCTTCCCGCGGCGCAAGGCCGTACTGGCGGATTTCGCGGACCCCGACCAAGCCGCTGATGACACCGACATGCATAATGCCGCGCAGCACGCTGCGGTTCCGGCGAACCGGGCTGACGGCGGTCACAACAGCCATGCCGAAGCAATAGGCGGCCTTGGCGGAAGCGAGGCCGACCTGGCCGATACGACGAAAGCCGCCGGCATTGTTTCCGATCAGATGGCCGTGCGTCTGGCCAAAGCGGAAGCGGCGGCGGCGCAACCAGTCGAAAGCGGCCCTGGCGCGTGGCACGACCTCATCGACAAAGGCATCCGGCGCGAAGGCGATTCGGCCGCCGGCCTTCACCATCTGGTCGAAAAATTCGGTGTCCTCGCCGCCGGTCTGCCCGCGCGCCAGGCTGAAGCGCCGGCCACGCAGGCTGGCGTCCGCCATCCTCAACAGGACATTGCAAGTGTAGCCGGTGCGGATCTCGCCGCGCACCCAGACCGGCAAGGTCGAATGGAAATCGCCCTTGCGCATCCAGGCCGGCGCATCCTGGCGATAATGGGCCCGGACCGGGCCGAGCACCGCGGTGGCGCCGTTGGCGTCGGCGGTCGCCATCAGCTCGACGAGCCAGCCGGCGGAAGCCGTCTCGTCATCGTCGATGAAGGCGACGAAATCCGAAACGCTGGCATCGAGGCAAGCGTTGCGGGCGACCGAGATGTTGCGCGCCGGCGCATGGCGATAACGGATCGGCAGTTTCAAGTCCCGCGCCAGCGTCTTCACCATTTCCTGCGCCGTCGGCGCATCGTCGTTGTCGGCAATGACGACGCCGATTTCGAAGCCGGCGGGCTTTTCCAGGACGGCGATGGAGCGCAGCGTGTCGGCCAGTTCCGGCCGGCGGAACGTGCAGATGCAGATATCGATCGAACGGCCGGCCATCACGCCACCTTGCGCTGGGACCGACCCAGCAGAAGCTGCTGCCAGAATCCGACCGACCAGCCGAAATGCATGACCATGGCCGACACGCCGATAAGGGCGAGGCCCGGATTGCGCTGGCCTATCGCGGTGACCGCGCCGTAGCCGAGGCACACGGCGGCCCACAAAAGGAAAGGCACGGCAGCCAGCCAATGGACGAAGGAAAACAGCGCAAGCAGCACCACCGGCGCGACCAAGAGCGGGATCATCTGGCGGACTTTCGGCACCATGCGGTGTTTCAGCACGTTCTTGGCCCGGCCGCGGCCATAGCCAAGATACTGGAAATAGAGGCTCTTCAGCGTCGAGCGCGGATAGTAGACCATCTGCGTCCTGCCGCTCATCCAGATGCGGTAGCCGGAACGGCGCAAGCGGTAGTCGAGCTCGGCATCCTCATTGTGGCTGAAACTCTCGTCATAGCCGCCGACATCCCGGAAGGCGGCGATGCGCATCAGCGCGTGATGGCCGTGATCGACCCATTCGCCCTCCGACATGTGGCGATGTTTCGAGCCGCCGGTGCCGAGCTTGGAATTCTGCGCCGCCGCAACAGCTTTTTGGACCGCGCCGGTGCCGCTGGTGAGCATCGAGACGACGACCGAATCAGCGCCGGTCGCAAGGGCCTCCTCGACCAGCCTGTCGCAATAGTCGGCCGGATAACCGCCATGCGCATCGATGCGAATGATATAATCGGCGCCATCGCCGAAGGTTGCCACCGCGAGATTGATCGCCGCGCTTTGCAGGCGCTTTGGATTGGCGAGCAGGACGACCCGAGGGTCCTTGGCCACGAATTTTTCGACGATGGCTTGCGTGCCGTCGACGCTGCCGCCATCGGCAACGACAATGCGGGCGCCAAGCCTTGCCGCCGCCGGCCGCAACTGCTCGAGCAGCGCGCCAATATGCGTCGCCTCATTGAGGCACGGGATGACGATCAGGGTCGATGCAGCGGCATCGGTCATCGGCTTTTGTCCCTCTTGAGTCATATCAAGCCGCCGCTCCGGCCGCGAAAATAGCGGGGTCGCGGCAAGGCCGCGCAGCTTGTCGACAAAGGCCAGACAATCGCTGCGGTCGTAGCTCCAGGTTCGCGGATTGCGGCCAAGCACCCGCGACTTCAGCTCGCGAAACCGCTCCTGATCCATCCGGCCGAGCATCGCTTCAAGGCCATCGGGTGTGGCTTCCGGCAAAAGCACGCCGATATCCTGCTCCTTCAGGAAGCGTCCCGTTTCGGTGCCGGCCATCGAAATCGGCACGGCGCCGAAGCGGCAGCCCTCATAAAGGCGGTTGGGAAGCAGCCATTCGGAATTCTGGCCGGCCTCGAAGAAATCGATCGCCCAGGAAAAATGCACCTCGCGGTAGATCGCCGCCATGTCCTCCGGGTTGCGATAGGGCCCGCGGAAGGAAAGCCATGGCTCAGCGTCGACGAAGCCATGGAAATCCGGGAATTCGGACAGCGCCGGGCGGCCGCGCAGCACGACCTCGAAGCGCCCGTTCTGGCGACGGGTGAAGTCAGCCAGCAATTTCAGCGAACGGCGGCAACGCAGCGCGCCGAACCAGCCGATGCGCCACGGCGGCGCCACCGGGCTGTCTTCCTCGAAAAACGCGTCCGCCGCGATTGGCGCGGTGTCGAAATATTTGTTCTCGATCAACTCGACAGGCGCGTCGATCTGCCCGAATGGCTCGAAATAATTGGCGATGAAGGCCGGCGAACTGGTCACCAGCAACTTCACGTCGCGGGCGAGATGGCGCTCGGCGCCGCGCAGCGTCCGGCCGACAAAATCGTTGCGCAGCACCAGGCGGTGGATGTCCAGGCATTCATAGACGATCGGCACGTCCTGCCCCAAAGCGCCGTTGGCGCGGCGGGCAAGCGCCAGCATCTCGAGATTGCGCGCGATGATGAGATCGGGCCTTGCCACAGGGCCAAGCTTCGCGCCGATCGACATGGCGGCTTTGGCGACAGCGCCGATGCGTTGCGCGAATCGGCCGTCGCGCGTCGCGCCGAGGTCGACAGGCTCGACGCCTTCGATCTCGGCGACCGGACTGGTGGTGCGGCGGAATCCCGCCAGGGTGACCCTGGCGCCGCCTGCCTTGAGCATTTGAACCCTCCGGCGAACCGCCGGGTCGGAAACGTCATGCACAAGGTACAAGACATGCAGCATGCAACTCGACCGCTGTTGGCCCACCCATCTGGGATGCTAGTACAGGTTTTGCTGCATCGCAACATTTTTGGTGCGGCGTAGCAAGCGCGGCACGTTTTTTGTTGCACTGCAAAAACTTCTTGCGGTAGTTTGTCCGTGGCGGTGGGCGCCGGTCGCGACGATGTCGGGCGGTGCTAAGATCAGGAATCCTAATTTGGAAACCAGTGCATTCGATCCGCCCGAGGGCTCCCTGCGCAAGTCTGTCGGGCGAGGCGCCGTCGTCACCGCCATGGCGCAAGGCGTGCGGGTGGCGACCCAGATGATCTCCGTCATCGTGCTGTCGCGGCTACTGTCGCCACAGGATTTCGGCGTCGTGGCGATGTGCGCGCCAGTGCTTGCCTTTATTGCGCTGTTCCAGGATTTCGGCCTGACCCAGGCGACGATCCAGAAGACCGGCATTCGGCATGAAGAGGTCAACACCCTGTTCTGGATCAACGCGGCGGTCAGCGCGGCGCTGGCCTGCGTGCTCGCGGGTACTGCACCGCTGGTCGCCGCTTTCTACAGCGAGCCGCGCGTCACGGGGCTGGTCGCCGCCTTCGGCCTGCAGATCATGGCATACGGCCTCGGCGCGCAGCATCTGGCGCTTTTGACGCGACGCATGGAATTCTCGCGGCTGGCCGTCATCGACGTCGCCAGCGCCGTCGCCGGCCTTGCCGTCTCGATCGCCTGGACTTTCATCGACCGCTCCTATTGGGCGCTTTTCGCCGGCACGCTGACCGGCGCGGTGCTGCCGACGATCTGTTATTGGGCATCCTCGCGCTGGCGCCCCGGCCTGCCGCGCAAGGTCGACGGCATCGGCCAGCTGATCCATTTCGGCGCCGGCATCACCGGCTTCAACTTCGCCAATTTCTTCGCCCGCAACCTCGATAATGTGCTGATCGGCAAATATTGGGGCGAGGCGCAGCTCGGCCTCTACGACCGTGCCTACAAGCTGCTTCTGTTCCCGCTCAGCCAGATCACCAACCCGCTTTCCAAGGTCATGGTGCCGGCATTGTCGCGACTGAAGGACGAGCCGGATCGCTACCGCAGCGCCTATCTGCGCGTCATGCCGCTGATCCTGCTGGTGGCGCTGCCCGGGGTTGCCTTCGCCACCGCCATGTCGGACACGCTGATCCCCTTCGTGCTCGGCGAGCAATGGCGGCAGAGCGCGGCGATCTTTTTCGCGCTCGGCTTTGCCGGCCTGTTACAGCCGCTCAACAATCCGGCCGGATGGCTGTTCGTCAGCCAGGGTCGTTCCGGCGATTTCATGCGCTGGGGCATCGTCACGGCGGTGACCTCGGTGTTGGCATTCGCCATCGGCCTGCCTTACGGCGCGCTCGGCGTCGCGGTCGCCTATGCGATCAGCGAGTATCTGAGGACACCGTTCCTGTGGCTCTATGTTGGCAAGGCCGGGCCGCTCAAGGCCGGCCACATACTTCACGCGGCAACGCCCTTCGTGCTTGGCGCGCATCTGGCGCTTGCCCTGATCTGGTTCGCCAAACCGATGCTGCCGGCGCAGCCGGTAGTGGCGCTGGCAAGCGGGGCAATGCTTGCTTACGCCATCACCATCGTCGTTGCGCTGGCTTTCAGCGCCGGTCGCGAGGCACTGCGGGAGGCTTTGAAGCTGATCCCGGCGCGCGGCGGCTTCCCGGCCGCGCCAAGCGAGGCGAAATGAGCTTGCTCTTGCCAGCAAGCCGCAAAACCGCTGATTTTTGAAGGTAAGGCGACACGATGAATTACCGCTCGATCTCAGACATGAACGACGCCATCCTGCGCAACCTGCACCGGCTGCCGCGCGACATCGACCTGGTGGTCGGCGTGCCGAGAAGCGGCATCCTGGCGGCGACGCTGGTCAGCCTGACGGCCAACATCCCGATGACCGATCTCGACAGCTTCCTTGCCGGTAAAATCTACACGTCCGGCATCACCAAGCGGCGCGCAGCGCTCGACCGTCAGCATTCCGAGATGCGCAAGATCCTGGTGATCGACGACAGCGTCTCCGGCGGCAACGCCATGCGCGATGCGCGCGACAAGATCACCGCTGCCGGGATCGCGGGCGATTTCATCTATGCCGCGGTGTTTGGGCTTCAGCCGGAGCACCAGGGGACCGACATCGTCCTCGACGTCGTGCCGCATCCGCGCATGTTCCAGTGGAACTTCATGCACCACATCTTCCTCGAGCAATGCTGCGTCGACATTGATGGCGTGCTCTGTCTCGATCCGACCGAGGACGAAAATGACGACGGTCCGGCCTACGAGAAATTTCTCGCCACCGCGCGGCCGTTGCTCGGACCGACGCGCAAGATCGGCTGGCTGGTGACGAGCCGGCTGGAGAAATACCGCAAGCTGACCGAGGCCTGGCTCGCCAAACACGAGATCAGTTACGACCAACTGATCATGCTCGACCTGCCTAGCAAGGCAGAGCGGCAGCGGCTTGGCGCGCATGGCAGCTTCAAGGCGGAGTTCTACCGCAAGTCCGACGCCATCCTGTTCATCGAGAGCGAGCACGAGCAGGCGCTCAAGATCGCCAGGCTGTCGGGCAAGCCGGTGCTGTGCGTCGAGACCAACATCGTCAGCTTCCCCGACGCGCTGTCGCTGCCGGCTCTCGAACAGGCGGTACGCAACTTGCCGGCGCGTCTGCGCCAGGTGAATTCGCCCGATGGGCGCAAGCAGGTCGTCAAAGCAGCCGCGCGCACCCTGCTTGGCGAGCGCGGCTACGAAATGCTGAAGAACCGCGTCAAGCGCCCGGCATAAGGCGATCTGCGTAAGTAAAATCTTACATAAACTTTAAGCAGCGCGCCGTTGACGCTTCCGCGCTGCATTGTCGAGCAGGCCGAAAAAGGTGGCGAACTGACGGTCGGGATCGAGTTCCGGACGCTCCGAGAAGCTGCGAGCGGCGGACGAGACCCGCTCATACTCCTTTTTGTCGTTCCACAGCCGCTTGAGCGTCGCGACCCAGTCGGCGAGCGGCGCATCGTAGTCCAGTACCACGCCGCCGGAGCCGATCGCTTCGGGCAGACCGCCGCGCCGTGAGCCGACGACAGGGATCCCGCTGCAATGGGCCTCGGAGGCGACGCGTCCCCACGCCTCTTCCCACTTGCTCGGCGCAAGCAGGATTTTGGTGCGGCCATAGACCGTCTTCATGTCGTTGGTGCGGTTTTCCAGCCTGATATTGGCGAACGGCGCGATAGTCGCATTGATCCTGGCGCGGTGATCGTCGTCCAGCTTCCAGCTCTCGACGAACAGAAAAGGAATCTCCGGGCAGGCCGCGGCAATGCGCACCGCGAGATCAAAGCCCTTTTCCTCGTAAGGGTTGATCAACGTAACGAACTCGCCAGTCGTCGCCGTGCTGTAGACGCCCGGGTTGATGGTCGGCGGGATGACGGTGGAATCAATGCCGAACTCCCGCTTATAGGAGCGGGCGGTGAATTCGGAATTGGCGATGTAATGCGCCGAGTCCAGCTCGCGCAGATCGCCGCCCAGTTCGTGGAACTCGACATTCCTCAGATAGACGACCAGTGGTACACCCTCGGTCTGCAGAGCCTTGCCGAGCGGAACCGACTGGTGGCACTGCACGACGGCGACGTCCGGCCGCAGCTTCTTGACGGCGAAGGCAGCGGCTTCCCAAGGGAACCAGGCGCGTATCACCGGGTAGCCCGGAAAGCAGTCGACGACGGCGCGCTGCCGCAACAGCTTCATCTTGGCGCGCGCCTTGAACCCGAACATGCCGTCGCCGAACAAGGCAGCCAGCACCGAGGCTTCGTGCCCATGCTCGATCAACTGCTCGGCCAAATGGTGCGTGCTCGACTGGACACCGCCGCCGAATTGCGGGGGATATCCGTTGCCGACTGCAAAAAGCACTCTCATATCCGGCTCCTGGTCACATTTCTGTTCGGCCGCCGAAGCATGTCCGGCGGACTGTTTCAGGCACTTTGCGGGTCGAGGTTGGCGAAGGGGTTGGTGCAGGGATGCCATCCGGTGAAGCGGATCGGGTCGTTCGGCGAACCGCGCCAGGCATAATCGGTCAGCATGTGGAACTCGGCGATGACCCAGCGATCGAAATGGCGCAGGTCGCGCCGCTTCTGCCTCGGCAGCAGATCGCGCGCCTTGCCGAGCTTCACCGTCTCGGCCAGCGTCACCACGTCGGCCAGCCTGTCGCTCGGAAATATCCATGGGTTGCGGTTCTGGAATTCGAGAACGAATTGCTGCAGGTGCTCAATGCGCATGTTGAGCGGCCCGAAATATTTTTCGAGCGTGACGCGGACCAGATCCTCATCCGAGAAAGAGGAGACGGTCGCCGCCGCTATGCCGGTCGAAGCGACACCGCCGGCAACGATGGCGAGCGCCGTGCGTCTTGTGATCTTCATCGAGCCCTCCCTCATGCCAGCCGGCCCGCCGCCCGCAACGACAGGGCCGCCGCGGTCAGGCTCGGATTGGCGCAGGAACAGGTCGGATAGGTGCTGGTGCCGACAACGACGAGGTTCCTGAGCTGGTGGTGGATCAGGTCGCGATCAACCACGGAATCAGCCGGGCCGATGCCCATGCGCAAGGTGCCTTGCACGTGCGATTCGGTCGGCCTGATGCCACGGTCGAAAATCCTTTCGACCGGCAGCGGCTTGAGCAGGCCCGGCAGCCTTTCCAGCGCCTTGGCCATGCCTTTGGTCGCGTAGTCCGATGCGCCCTTGAAGCTGACGAAGGCGTTGTCGTTCTCGTCCAGGACGACGCGGTTTTCAGGATCGAGCAGGTTCTCGGTGACGATGACCAGCGGCAGCACCTGGCGCAGCCGCCCCGGCTCGGCACGCATGCCGTGCTGCCAGCGGTTCTCGAAATAGACGAGTGCCGCGGCATGCTCGGCCCGATGCGGGCCGTCATAGAGGCCGAAATTCAGGCCGGTGGTGATCGTGGAGCCGTCGAAATTGTCGACACCATCGAGATAGACCTCGAAATTCCAGCCGTAGGACTCATGCAGGCCGAGCCCGACGAACTCGCCGCCGAGCCCCGAGCGCAACATGATCGCCGGGCTCTGGATGGCATTGGCGCCAAGGACGAAGAGGTCGCCGCTGACCCTATATTCCTCGCCGTTGTTCATGAACACCACCGACCGGGCGGAGCCGCCGGCGTGATCGAACCGGCGCACCTCGGCGCCGAGGCAGACCGAGACATCCGGGTGTTGGAAGACGTGCATGAGGCCGTTGTTGACGGTGAATTTGGCGTCGGCCGGGCAGAGCCAGCATCTCAGATTGGCGCAACACGAAGCACGCTGCGACGTCGCCAGCCGCGCGCGGGCGGTCGGCATGACAAAATGCTGATCCGCCTGCGCGGCCTTCATCATCCTGTCGGGTGTCGACATGCGATGCGGCGGCTGCGGAAAGGGCCGCGAGCGCGGCAGCATTTGCGCCATGTCCGGATCGCCGGAGATCGACATCACCTCCTCGGCGTCGCAATAGAACGGCTCGAGTTCTTCGTAGCTGATGGGCCAGTCGTTGCCGATGCCGTAGGTGCTCTTCAGCTTGAAGTCGTTGGGGTGGAAGCGCGGCGTCTGGGCGAACCAGCAATTGGTGCCGCCGCCGAGACCGATCGTGTAGTTCCACGGCTTGTCGGCATTATCGGTCTTGTAGGTGCTTTCGTCGTCGATATCGGTGTTGGCATTCTGATTGAGCTGCCACTCATGCGTGTTGTGGCGGCCCCATTCGAGCACCAGGACGCGGGCTTTGCGCCGCTTCAGGAACTCGTGCAGGAAGAAGGACGACCCGAAACCGGAGCCGATGACGACGAGGTCGAAATGCTCGTTGGCGATTTGTTCGGGTCGAACGTCGAGCACCATCAGATCGAGACCTTTCCCGGTACGCGCACCGTCACTGTCTGCCTCGTTGTCGTTCGCCGAGGCGGGTTTGGTTTTCCAGGCCGGCGATCGCCATCACGCCGCCATCCGGCCGATCGAGAAATATTCGATGCCGTAGCGCGCGATCACTTTCGGATCGTAGAGATTGCGGCCGTCGAAGATGACCGGCGTGGTCAGCGCGTCCTTGAGCGCATCGAAGGACGGCGCGCGGAAGCTCTTCCATTCGGTGCAGATCAACAGCGCGTCGGCGCCGCGCAAAGCGGCTTCCTTGGTGCCACACAAAAGCAGGTCGTCGCGCAGGCCGTAGATTGCCTGGCACTCCTGCATGGCTTCGGGATCATAGGCCTGCACCTTGGCGCCGGCGGCCCACAGCGCTTCCATCAGGACGCGTGCCGGCGCCTCGCGCATGTCGTCGGTGTTCGGCTTGAAGGCCAGCCCCCAGACGGCGAAGGTCTTGCCCTTCAAGGCGCCCTTGAAATAGCGATGGACCTTGTCGAACAGCACCGATTTCTGCGCATTGTTGCGCTCCTCGACGGCACGCAGCAGCTTGGCGTCGAACTTGACGCCTTCCGCGGTCTTGATCAGCGCGCGCACGTCCTTGGGGAAACACGAGCCGCCATAGCCGAGGCCGGGATAGATGAAGTGGTAGCCGATGCGCGGATCCGAGCCGATGCCCTTGCGCACCTCCTCGATGTCGGCGCCGAGCTGCTCGGCCAGATTGGCCATCTCGTTCATGAAGCTGATCTTGGTCGCCAGCATGCAATTGGCGGCGTATTTGGTGAATTCGGCGCTGCGCACGTCCATCACGATCATCTTCTCGTGGTTGCGGTTGAACGGCGCGTAGAGCTCGCGCATCACCATTTCGGTGTCCTCGCTGGAGGTGCCGACGATGATGCGGTCCGGCTTCATGCAGTCTGCCACCGCCGAGCCTTCCTTGAGGAATTCCGGATTGGAGGCGACGTCGAAGCCCAGGTCCTCGCGGCCGCGCTTCTTCAGCGTCTCGGCGATCCTGGCCTTCACCTTTTCGCAAGTGCCGACCGGCACCGTCGACTTGCCGACGACGATCTTGGCTGTCTCCATCTCACGGCCGATGGTCTCGGCGACGGCCAGCACATATTTGAGATCGGCCGAGCCGTCCTCGCCCGGCGGGGTGCCGACGGCAATCATCTGGATCTCGCCATGCTTGACCGCCATGACGGCGTCGGTGGTGAAACGAATGCGGCCCGCGGCGTGGTTTTCCTTGACGAGGCTTTCGAGGCCTGGCTCGAAAATCGGGATGAAGCCCTGGTTGAGCCGCTCTACCTTGGCCGCGTCGATGTCCACGCAAACCACATCATGGCCAACCTCGGCTAGCACCGCAGCCTGGACGAGACCGACATAGCCAATCCCAAACACCGTCAAGTTCATTCGGTTCTCTTCCTATGCAAGGCCGGGCCGCGAACGGGCCCGGTCGATTCTGGTATCCCCCAGGCCGCATCGGCCTGGATGTTCCGTATGACCTTATCCCAAAACCGGCTCCCACTTTTGGGGATCATGCTTAGTTGCTCTTGTTTATGCTGCATGCCAGCGATTCCGGAAACTGGCACGGCTCACCCAAGGCGGTGAAAGCGACGCGCTTGACCTCCATGGTCACCTTGTTGCCAGGATCGGCGAAGGCGCCCATCCAGTTGGTCAGCTTCTCACTGCCCCACAGGCTGAAGAAGATCTTCTGCGAGTTGGTCGGCAGTTCATCGGGATTGGTGACTTCGTTGACCAGCTTGCCGTTGACGTACCAGCGTAGCCGGTTCTTTTCCCAGACGAAGCCGTAGTCGTTGAAGCCCTTGTCGGCGCCGCCCTCGACGTCGACGAGCTTGCCGTTCTTCGGCTTGCCCTGGATATAGCTGTTGACCTGGACTTTCGATGGATCCTTGGTGAGGACCTCGAAGTCGATCTCGTCCCAGGGCTTTTTGTCCTGCGGGCCGATGTAGGTGAAGAAGGCGGCGTTGAGGCCGGAGCCGGTGCCGGTCTTCATCCGCGCCTCGTAGACGCCATAGCCATAACGTTGCTTGGTCTGGATTTCGGCGCAGGCGAACTCGCGATCCTTCAGCTTGCGTTTTTCGAAGCCGAGCGACAGCGCGCCGTCGGAAAGCCGGACAAGGTCCTTCGACCAGGTGCAGTTCTGGTGCGCGCCATTGCTCCAACCGTCGGAAACGAACCAACGCGAACGGTCGAAATTAGAGAAATTGTCGACGAAGGACGGCGCGCTCTGCATGGGACCAGCCGCCGTTGAAGGCTCCTCGGCGCGTACGGCAGTCGGGGCCACCGCAAATGTGGCCGCAGCCGCAAGCACTGCGCCAACGAAGCCAAGCCAAACGCTCTTTTGCTCGTTCGAACGGCCGCGCGACAGATCGAAACCCGCCGCCGTGGAGGTGTTGTTCGGATCTACATTCATAACAAACTCACCTTGTGTTGTCCGCCCAACCCAAGTCTTCCCTGGCCTGCCTGGAACAGGCCGATTCCGATCCTCCGCCCTCGACTGAACTCCTTTATCGTCTCATGCCGATGACATTGCCTGTGGACGCCACCAGCCTCATCCCGCCGACCTGGTCCGGTCGGCCTGTGAACCGAACCGATCGGCGCCATCCTCGACAATCGCGTCGAGCGAATGGCGCAGTTCCTTCATCACGCCATTCTGGCGGGCGAGCTCGGCAATGCGCCGCTCGCAGTTCAAAATCGCACTGGTCATCGCGCCGACGTCGGGAAGCTTGCTTGTCGACGCCGAACCATTCTCCATCGCCTCGACCAGAAAGGCCGCATTGGTGGCCGTCGACCGGTAGCGATTCTCCAGGCCGGTCTTTTCCGCCTCGATCTCGGCCGCGATCTGGTCGAACAGCTTCGCCAGCCGGTCGAAACGCTGAAGATCGGTCTGCTTGTCCCGGGCGGGATTGCGCGACCTGAAGCCGAAAATCGAAGCCATCCGATTGGCCTTTCGAAATTGCTGCATTGCAGCATAGACTGCCATCCTCCGCGCGAGGAGGCAACCTTATAGTTTTGCGGGCGCGTTTTTTCTGGACTCGCGCGACGCTGAAATGGCCAGAACCATCATTCTTTCGCGGCACTTGTTGCCGCCATGAGAAAGCGCGTCGGCGGCACTTGCTGCTTTGCAGCAATGCCGGTGCGGCGGAACAGCACGTCGAGCTTGTCGGCCGCCACGCCGTGCACGATGGGGATCAGATTCGACGGACTGGCGAAGGCATAGGCCGCGGCGGAAGCCAGGCCGCGCTCGGCCTTCACATCGAGGAAATTGCGCAGCCGGTACTTGTCGCGCACATGGCGTTCGTGGCGCCGCAACGCGGCCTTCGAACGCTCCGGCAGGTTGTCGATCGCCAGCAGCGCCAGATCGGCATCGGCGAGGCGCTTAAGGTCCTGCGTCTTGTGGCGGCCGCTCAGCGAATCAGCACGCACGAGCGCGCCGTAGCCGCAGGATTTGATGATCTTGAACCGCGCGCCACAGGCGACGGCGCGCGCATAGAGCTCGTAATCCTCTCCAAGCCTGAGATTCTCATCGTAGCTCAGCCCATGGCGCTTGAGAAAAGCCCGGCTGATCACCGGCTTGAGGAAACCAAGCTCGCCGCGCAGCACACGACGCCGGGAGATATTGCCCTCAATAAAGCGCTCGAAATCGAGAAACTCCGGATCGGCGGCAAAGGGCGGCGCTGCGACCCTTTCGAGATCGTTCGCGGCATCGTCGCGGATCAGCATGATGTTGTCGGCGGCGAAATCCCAGTCGGCGCCGGCGAACAAGCGGCGAAAGCGGCCTTCGAGGAAGAAATCGTCGGCATCGAGAATGCTGATGAAAGGCGACCGGGAAGCTTGAATAGCGGCGTTGCGGGCGAAAGACGGCCCGCGATTGACATCCAGGCGGATAACCGAAAGCCGGCCGCTGCCGTCATCGGCGGCCAGAGCCACGCGTTGCGTGTTGTCGGTGGAGGCGTCATCGACGACGACGACTTCGGCGACTTCTCTCTCGCGCAGCGCCGAGGCGATGGCGACGGGGATCGTGCGCGCCGCATTGCGCGCGGCGATGATGACGCAGACCCCGGGGGTCGTCACAGGTGGCGTCGGCACAGGCATGGGTTCACCTTTCGATTGCGTTGGAGGCTGCCCCGCCCGTGATTCTGATGGCATCGTCGCGCATTGGCCCGACCGCGATAGGACGCTCGAAGAGACGCCGGCTGAGGTCGGCGGAAGCTGCCCAGCCGGCCTCCGCCAAGTAGCGGACGGGCTCGCGGCCGCAGAGTTCCCACAGCACATGGCGGCGCTGTGGCCAGCGCAGCGACGACAGCCAGGGCGCGATGACCATGTGGAAGATGTCGGCATTGTCGATACGCGCCAAAATCCGGGTGGCGCGATCCGACAGCAGCGAGCCCGCACCGCCAAGCAGCACATCGGCGGCGCGCAGACCGAGCAGCAGCGTGTCGGCGAGGCCTTGTTCGGCGGCGTGATCGAGCACCTTCTGCTGCTCGGCCTCGCTCAGGCGGCTGGCACTGGCACGGACATCGCAGACATAGCCGGCGCAGGGCTCGCGGTTGAAAAACGCCTTGGCGACGCTGATCGCGGACAACAGCAACGTGTCGGCGGCAGAGATGATGGGCATGGCAGCGCCGGTGACCTGGACCTCGCGCTTGCGGCGCAAGAAACCATCGATATCACGCGGGCTGGGTGAACCGGGCTGCTGCAACCGATGATGAAGATCGACCGTGGAGGCTCTCGCCCCATCGTCGCGGACCATATGCTGCTCGCCGAGGAAGCGTATCCACCAGACGGAGCGCGACTTGCCGGCGACTTCATAGCCGATCGAGCGCAAGGCCTCGCGGGCCGCCGTGAAGCCGGTAGGCGAAACCAGTATGTCGACGTCGCCGGACGGTTTCATGAAGTGGTCGCCATAAAGCAGATGCTGCTGGAACGGCCCCTTGAGGAAGACGAAGTCGACCTGCCTGTCGCGCAGCACGCGATGGATGGCGATCGAATCGCTCAGACAAGCCGCATTCATCGAGATGGTGCGCCGGCGGTAGCCGTCGAGCCAGGCAAGCAGGTCCGGTGGCGTCGCGTCGACGGGGGCGCGCGCCAGGGCCTTGAGCAGGAAGACCGCGACCTTGTTCAGCCTCACTATGTCGGCGATGTTTTCCGCTGAGATGGCCGGAGCCGGCGCGGCTGACGAAATGGGGATGGCTTCGGCGCCGGGCGCGAAAAACAGCCTCAGGCAGGCCTGCACATAGGCGACCTCATCGGCGCAGCCGGCTGCACGCAGCCTTTCGTAGGAGCCGTCCTGCATGGGCATGCCCGATGTCGTTCTCCGCAAAACCCGCCTGGCGCGATTTATACCGCAACCGCGAAGGAAAGCACCGAGAAAATTAACCCGGACTGTGGTCGGCAGGTTGGCACGCCCCATTTCTGCAACCGGGGCGTTCATATTGCCTCATAAGCGATCACTTTTGGAGACAACCCCTGGTGAAGCCGGATACGGCTCGCGGCCAGGTGAATTTCTGCAGCATTTTTTTCGCTATTGCGAACACATTTTCGTGCCTTGAGAATTATCATAATTAAATCAT
Organism: Mesorhizobium sp. ORM8.1; assembly: GCF_053005525.2. Taxonomy (NCBI): domain Bacteria; kingdom Pseudomonadati; phylum Pseudomonadota; class Alphaproteobacteria; order Hyphomicrobiales; family Phyllobacteriaceae; genus Mesorhizobium; species Mesorhizobium sp. ORM8.1. Next base: position 3,359,869 of record NZ_CM132600.1, read on the forward strand.
GTGCTTATAAAAGCGGCAAAGTTGCTCGGTTGAATTCGACAAGGAACAGCGTCTATGATGGGACTGCCCAGTTTGGTCACCAACGAAGGCAGGCGCAACCGAGAATTGATTAACGCCCGGTAAATCAGACTTGACTCATAAATGCTGCCATGCAGCAATTGCGTTGCAGCATAGAAGCATGCTGGCGGCACTCTGCAGCCGCTTCCAGTCCTCAGTTGGAGAGTAAAATGGAACAGAATGTTGACAAGCATGAGTACGAGACCCCCAGCCTGACGGTTCATGGTTCGATTGAAACCATCACGCAGGGCGGTGCTGGCACAACGGCGCTCGACGCGAGCTTTCCCGCGCACACGCCAGTCGGTGAGCTGACCTTCTCTTGAGCTTACGGTATCCGGGGTGACGCAGTTGGGGCTCCGGGTGCTCTTTAGACAGGCGAGCCGGGGGGCCATGTCCCCCGGCTTCCTGCTCCCGGGGCAATCGCAGGCAACCGATCCCGGTTTCAGGTCTGAGGGCGTGGCGGCTAGAACGAGGTTTTAGATGCACTGGAACCCATCGGACCATGACCGTGTGGTTGCGACCAGCGACGCGGTGGCTTGTGAATTCGGCGCCGGGCTGGCGCTGCTTCACCTTAAATCCAATGTCTATTACAGCCTGAACGGCGTCGGCGCCTTTATCTGGGAGCAGATCCAGGAGCCCAGATCTATCCTCGATCTCCAAAGCGCCGTGCTGGCGCGCTACAATGTCGATGCCGAGCGCTGCAAGGCGGATGTCGAGGGCTTGCTCAAGGGGCTGACCGAGGCAGGGCTTGCGAGGCTCCATCATGAGGAACTGGTCTAGAGCGTTTCACCGTTTCACGGAAACGGCGAACCGCTCTATCTCTTTGTTTTCACGCAATTCCGGATGGAAAACCGTTTCACACTTTTCCTGGGATCGCTCTAGGCTGCGCTCGCTCAGCCTGTCGGAGGCGTTCTTCCTGACACGCTGCCTTGTCGTGGTCACGGTCGTGCGGCTCGGACTGACGCTGTCTTCCTATAGGCGTGTGCGCAACCTCGTGACGCGGCTGGATGCCAGAAATGACGCTGATATCGCCGACCTGCGACGCGTCGCCTGGGGTGTCGCCGCCGCGGCGCGCCTCGTGCCTGGCGCCAGCTGTCTCACCCAGGCGCTGGCCGGGCAATATCTGCTGGCGCGCCAGGGCAACGCGTCCAAGATCACGATCGGCATCGAGCGCGACAGCGGCCCACAGTTGAAGGCACATGCCTGGTTGATGAGCGGCCATCACATCGTGCTGGGCGGCTCGATCAACGGCTTTACCCATCTCGTCGATCACGGGCCGTAAGCGATGAGCGGCGTCGCTGGAATTCAGCCCAGGCAAGGCGGCAAACCCGCCACTGCAAGCGACATTCAGCAGATGCTGGCGCGCATGCGCCATCGCGCCCGCGACGGCAGTTCGTGGTGGACGGATGGCGGTGTGGCGCTAGGCCATGCCTGGCTCGACACCACCAGCGAAGACGGTCCCGGCCCGCTGACGATGGCCGGCGGCAAGCTCGCCATCACTGCCGATTGTCGGCTGGACAACCGCGATGAACTCCTGGCCCGGCTCGGCATCCGCGATCGGTCGATCGCCGATGCGACGCTCATCATGCGCGCCTATCTCAAATGGGGCGAGACCTGCCCGACCTATCTGCAGGGCGATTTCGCCTTCGCGATCTGGGACGCCGAGCACCAGGCGCTGTTTTGCGCGCGCGACCATTTCGGCGTCAAACCATTCTACTACCACTCGGCCGACAAGCGCTTTGCCTTTGCCTCCGAGATCGGCCCGATCCTGGCGCTGGACGATGTCGGCAGGCGTATCAGCGAACACCAGATTTCCGGCTTCCTCGCCGGCTTGCCCGACGATCCGCAGGCAACGCCCTACGCCGAGATCTTCCGCCTTCCGGCGCGGTACAGCATGACGGTGACGGACCGACAGGTGGTGCTGCGCCGCTACTGGCAGATCGAGCCGTCGCAGCGGCCGCCGCGCTCGGATGCGGCGGAAGAGTTCAGGCACCTGTTCGCGCAATCGGTGGAAAACCGCATGCGCGGCACGCCGGCCATCGGCGCCATGCTGAGCGGCGGCCTCGATTCGTCCTCGATCGCCTGCATTGCGGCCCTGCGGACCGCGGCGCAGCGCAAGCCCAGGCTCAAGACCTTCTCGCTCACTTTCGACAAGGGCTCGTCGATGGACGAGAAGCCGTTCATCGACGCGGTTCTGGGTCACCAGCCGCTCGACGCCACGCTGATCGGCGTCGGTAATTACGCGCCCTTCGCCGAGTTCGAGCGGATCCTGGAAGAACAGGAAGGAACATTCCTGGCGCCTGGCCTGTCGCTGACCCGGGATATCTACCGCACGGCAGGCGCCAAGGGCGTGAAAGTGCTTCTCGACGGCCATGGCGGCGACGAGGTCGTCTCGCAAGGCCATGGCCACCTGCACGAGCTCGCCAATGCGCGCCGGTGGCTCGAGCTGTGGCGCGAACTGCACAGCGCCGCCAACACCTATGGCGACGGCATGCTTTCGCTCTATTTCAAGTTCCTGACCATCTATGGGCCGGCCTGGCGGATCGCTCGGATGAGAGCGATCGCCAAACGCGTCGCCGGCAGGCTGTGGCGCATGCCGGCCCCGGTGCGGCGCGCCGCCTGGGCGGGACTGGTCAATCCGGATCTTGCCAGGCGCACCGATCTTGCCGAGCGGTTCCATCGCGCCGGCCATATGCCAGCCGCCGTCAGCGCCAGCGAGGCGCTGACGCATCGCTGGCTGTTGTCCACCGGACTGGTGCCGCACGCTTTCGAGGTGCTCGACAAGGCGGCCGCCAATTTCGGCGTCGAGCCGCGCTACCCGTTCTGGGACAAGCCGCTGATCGAATTCTGCCTGTCGCTGCCCGGCGAGGAAAAGCTCAAGGATGGCTTCGGCCGGCATGTCATGCGCCGGGCCATGCAAGGCATCCTGCCGCCGGCGGTGCAATGGCGGCGCGACAAGATCGATTTCACCGCCAATCTGGTCAAAGGCATGCTCGGCAACCACCGCCAGCTCCTGGACAAGGTGCTGATGGCGGACAGCGACCTGATCGCGCCTTATGTCAACCTGCCCGAAGTCAACGCCGTCTATCAGCGCATGCTGCAGCAGCCTGAACAGGCGACGCTGCCCGATGTCCAGCATGTCTGGCGCTCAGTGTCGCTGTCGCTGTGGTTGCGGCAAGTTCAAAGAGATGGAAGCCCTGCATGAGCACCGCCAACGCTTCTATCGCCGCCACACCCGAGCCCCTCATCAACGCGAACACGCGAAGCGGACGTGTCCGCCGCTTCTACAAGGCCTATGGGTTGACCATCGGCTCGGACGTGGCTTTGCCGGAACTGGAGCCGGCGACGCCTGCGAAACCAGATCTCGAGATTGCGGTCGCACCGGTCGACTTTCCCGAGGCGGCATCGCAAGCGGCGACCGCTTTTCGCTTCGAGCCGGCGCGTCAGTATCTCTCCTGGCAAGCGGTCGGCACATTCCTGATCAGCGGCGGCAATCGTATCGATGTCGATCCGGCGGCAGGAGTGGACGACCCGTTGCTTGCCTTCCCGCTGCTCGGGCCGGTGCTGGCGCTTGCGCTGCACCAGCGCGGTTTGCTTGTCTTGCATGCCAGCGCCATCGCCGTCGGCGGCAAGAGCGTGATCTTCCTCGGCGACAAGGGTGCCGGCAAATCCACCACGGCCGGCGCCATGATCCGCGCCGGCCATCGCCTGCTGACCGATGACGTCGTGGCGCTGGATCTGTCCGACCCCGGCCGGCCGATGCTCCTGTCCGGCTTTCCGCAGCTCAAGCTCGCCGCGGACGCGGCCGACGCCATCCGCCTCGAGCAGGTGGATGTGCGCCCGCAAGTGCATCCGCAAATCGACAAGGCACAGCATCGCCTGCGCCAGGGATTTTCCGCCGAAGCGGTACCGGTATCGCGCATCTATGTGCTTGAGCGCGGCGAGGAGGCGGCAATCTCTCCGCTGTCGAGCCTCGCTGCCCTGCCCGCGATCATCAAATTCTCCTACATCACGCGCTTCGGCCGGCAGGCGCTCACCGGCGATTCCGCAGCCATGCATCTTGGCCAGAGCGCGCAGCTTGCCGGGCGGATCGGTGTGAGCCGGCTTGAGGTGCCTACCGGGCTGGCGCGGATCGACGAGGCGGTCGCGCTGATCGAAGGCGATCTGGCACCCGCAACGACATGAGCCAAAACATGGGCTGGTCATCCAAGCTGCGTCTGTCGCTGTTTCGGGATATCGCCGGCTTCGGCGCGATGATCGCGCATGTCGGCGGCCGGCGAACGCTGACGGCGCTCGCCTTCCTGATCCTGGGCAGCCTGACCGAAGGCGTCTCGATCCTGCTGCTCATCCCGCTGCTGCATCTGATCGGCAAGGCCGATCAGGACTATGCGGTGCGGGTGCCGGAGGCGTTGCAGTGGCTGGTGCCGGGTGGAACGCTGCCGCTTGCGGCGATCCTTTCCCTGCTCGTGGCACTCGTGGCGCTGCAGGCGATCTTCAACCGCTTCAAGTCGGTCTACATGGCGCGGCTGCTCTACGACTTCGTCAACCGTGTCCGCCTGAACCTGTTCGAAAGCATCGGCAAGGCGCGCTGGGGCGTCTTCACCCGCATGCGCAGCTCCGACCTCGACCATGCGCTCAATGGCGACGTCGACCGCGTGCAGGTGGGCGCCTTCTCGCTTTTGATGTTCACCCAGGCCGCACTGCTTCTGACGGGCTATCTCGTGGTGTCGCTGTTCATCTCGCCGGTGATGACGTCCTTTGCCATCCTCATCGGCGTGGTGCTGCTGATTGCGCTGCAGCCGTTCCGGGCGCGTGCCAGCGCCTATGGCCGGACGCTGACCAGCAACCGGCAGGACCAGTATCGAACGGTCTCCGAATTCCTCGGCGGCATCAAAGTGGCGAAGAGCCTGAATGTCGAGGCCAGCTACTTTGCAGAACTCGGCGCGACGCTTAACAGGATGAAGGCCGACAACATCGCTTTTGTCCGCAACTCCACGCTCGGCACCGCGCTGTTCCAGATGGCGAGCGTGATCGGGCTCAGCCTGTTCATCTATATCGCGCTGGTCCGCTTCCACCTGTCGCTGGCCGAGATCGTGGTGTTGCTGCTCGTCTTCATGCGGGTCGCACCACGCTTCATGGACATGCAGATCCAGGTGCAGCAGGTGCTGATCAATCTGCCGGCCTATGCGTCCATGCAAGCCCTGCAGGCGCGTTTCGATGCCGAGCGCGAGCCGGCGGAAAATGACGCAGGGCAAGGCGCAAAGTTGTCCCTCGATACCGGGCTCAACATCCGCGACGTCTCGTTCGCCTATGGCGATGGCGAAGCAAAGCCGGTGGTCTCGGGCATCACCTTCGGTCTGCCGGCTGGCAAGGTGACGGCCTTGATCGGCCCGTCCGGCTCCGGCAAGAGCACGATTGCCGACATGCTGCTGGGCCTGCTCGACCCCACGCAAGGCAGGATCCTGGCCGACGGCGTCGAGATTACGGCGCAGAACCGCAGGGCCTGGCGCGACCAGGTGGCCTATGTGCCGCAGGATGTTTTCCTGCTGCACGACACGATCGCGGCCAATCTTCGCCTCGCCGCGCCGAAAGCAAGCGACGATGAGCTCTGGACGGCGCTGCGCGACGCCCATGCGGCCGAGTTCGTCAAACAACTCGACCTGCGGCTGGATACGGTGGTGGGCGACCGCGGCGTCAGGCTGTCGGGCGGCGAACGCCAGCGCATCGCGCTGGCGCGGGCACTGCTGCGCAAACCTTCGCTGCTCATCCTCGACGAGGCGACGAGCGCGCTCGATTGGCAGAATCAATCGCTAATCGCGCAATCGATCGATGGCTTGCGCGGCCAGATGACGATCCTGACTATCGCGCACCGGCCATCGATGATCGCTTTTGCAGACTGGGTCGTCGCCATCGAGAATGGCCGCATTGTCGAGGTCGGCCAGTATCAGCGGCTGAAGGCGAAGGCCGGCAGCCGGCTGGCCAGGATGCTGTCCGGTGAGCAGGCGGGAACAATACTGCCGGCTGGAGTCGCGCCGGCGCCGGTTGAACGGTCAGTGGAGGCTGCCGCGCCTGGCGCCTAGAGTGGCCCTAGCTTTTCGCCGTCGGGACTTTGTCGAGGATCGTGCCGTGCTCGGCCTCGCGGGTCTTGTCCGCCGGTACCGGTGCGCTCCTGGCGACCATGGCAAAGACCAGGAGGAAATAGCCGGCCTGGATGATGGCGGCGCAGACAACCGCGCGAATGACGATAGCGCCAAGCGATGCGCCATCGAAATACGACCAGCCGACGACGATCGCCAGCGCGAAGACCATGCCGACGATGAATTTTGGCAAAGACATATCCGTTCGCCCCTCAACCGAAGCGAACATGCAAAAGCTGCGACTTACCCACCCTGTGTAACTCCCCGTTGCGCCAAAGGGCTATTTCTGGCTGCCCAATCCGGCCGGTTGCTTCCGGCCTTCCTTACCCATGCAGACTATGACAGAAACAATTTGCGACTCTATTAAGGCGCGTACTCCGCGGCAAGGCCGGACAGGGGTGATATCCAGCGATTTCGCGGGATCGACTCTGGCATGGTGCGTCGCACACTCCCGCCCCGATACCTATTCAAAGAGGCGGCTCATGCAGCAGTAAAAGCTGCGACATTGATTAGTATTTTATCCGAATAACTTACCATTGCGAGTGGTTCCAGCGACCTGCAACCCGATTTCTTCTGCAGCAAAGAATGCACTGTCCAAAAATGGCCCAAAATGCGCACTACATTTTCATGGGTTTCGCTCACCTTGTCATAAACGTGCCACAAAGGTGAAAATTTGGGCACGGCAGGTTTATTATTTAATCAATTCATGACGTGAACATTTCAGCGGAATGGGAAATTGTGTGTTGCGATGCAGCATTTTTTTGGTATCGTGCGGTAAACCATCCGTTCAACGTATGGAGCTTTTGCATGAGGGACGTCGCCAAGTCGGCTAATGCGGGTTTTTCGCAAGCTGGCGTTGATTTTCCACCCCCCATCGGTGGTCTGCTGAAACGAGGTTTCGATATCGTCGGCTCATTGGCCGGCCTTGTCTTGCTCAGCCCGCTCTTCCTGATGGTCGCGCTGCTGGTCAAGCTTTCCGACGGTGGGTCCGTGTTCTATGGCCACAAGCGAATCGGCCGCGGCGGCCGTGTGTTTGCCTGCCTGAAATTCCGCACCATGGTGCAGGATGGCGAGCGCGTGCTGAACGCGTATCTGGCGGCCAATCCCGACGCCAATGCCGAATGGCTCGCAACGCGCAAGCTGAAGAACGATCCGCGCGTCACGCGGGTCGGCCAGGTGCTGCGCAAACTCAGCCTCGACGAGCTGCCGCAGATCATCAACATCCTGCAGGGTGACATGAGCCTTGTCGGACCGCGCCCTGTCGTGCGCGACGAGCTGGAGATCTATGGTAGCGCCGCGGTCTATTACCTGAAGTCGCGCCCCGGCCTGACCGGGTTGTGGCAGGTGAGCGGCCGCAATGATGTCTCCTATGACACGCGCGTCGCCTTCGACCGCCACTATGTCGAGAACTGGTCGATGTTCGAGGACATTCGCATCATCTTCAAGACCGTGCCAGCCGTGTGGATGTCGCGCGGCAGCTACTGACCTTCGAGCCTGTCCCCGGAACCGGGGCAGGCATCCGGCAGCGATCTCATCGGGCGGATGGGGCCAAGCGGATCGGAACGTTCATTTGAAAAAAGACCCTATCGGACTGTCTTTCGCCTGCAGTCTTCGTCCTAGAGCGCCCGGCCGGCTCGCGGCCGTGGCGTTCGTTGCCTGTCTCGCGATGCCGCATATCGCGGCGGCCGGCGACTACCAGCTTGGCCCGCAGGACAAGCTCAACATCCGGGTTGCCGAATGGCAGACGGTCGACGGCACGTTCCGCGACTGGTCGGCGCTGAACGGCGAATATTCGGTCGGCCCCGCGGGAACGCTTTCGGTGCCGTTTGTCGGTGATATGCAAGCCGCCGGCAAGACGACCTCGGAGATCGCCGCGGCGATCGGGCTCGCTTTGCAACGCAAGCTGGCGCTGCCCGACAAGCCTGAAGCCTCGGTCGAGATGGCGCAATTCCGGCCGTTCTACATTTCGGGCGAGGTGCAGAACCCCGGACAATTCCCCTATGTGCCGGAGCTGACGGTGCTGAAGGCGATCAGCATTGCCGGCGGCATGCGGCGCAATGCCGACTACGGACCACAGCTCGGCAAGGACCTCGTCACCGCCAAGGGCAATTACGACATCTATGACGACCAGCGCGTGCGCCTGCTCGTCAAGCGCGCGCGCATCGATGCCGATCTTGCCGGCAAGGAGAGTTTCGATCCGCCGAAAGAAGTCGAGGGCGATCCGAAGCTGCCGACCGTCGTTGCCGACGAAATGCAGATCCTGACTTCCGACCAGAAGGCGCTCAAGCTGAAGCTCGATGCGCTCGACGACCTGAAGGGCGTGCTGCAGGGCGAGATCGAATCGCTGCAGAAGAAGATCGTCAACCAGCAACAGCAGGTCGACCTGGCGCAACAGCAGCTCGCCTCCATCGGACCGCTGGCGCAGAAGGGCCTGGTGCCCAATTCGCGACTGCTCGATTCGAGGCAGTCCGTCGCCGACCTTCAGGGCAAGATCCTCGACTATGAAACAGCCATCCTCACCGCCAAGCAATCGATCAGCAAGGCAACGCAGGACGCCATCGACGCCCGCAACACGCTGAGCTCGAGCCTCGCCTCCGACCGGCAGCAGACCGAAGCCGACCTGAACGAGGCGGCGTTGCGGGTGAACATGCAAAAGGGCCTGATCGCTCAGGCATCGGACCCGGCCACGACGGCCTCAATCACCAGCAGCGAGGCACCGACGCTTCTGTACTCGCTGGTGCGTGTCGCCAACGGCAAAACCAGCGAGACCGACGCCAAGGAAGACACGCCGGTGCTGCCGGGCGACGTGATCAAGGTGAAGCTGGCGCCGATGGCCAGCCAGTAGCACCAGCAGTTGGCCTGCGTTTCGGCGCAGTTCGCGACGAGGGGAGGAACATGTCAGGCCTGTTCGCGACAAGGCGCGGACGGGCGATCTGTTTGTACCGCTTGAAGGCATAAGATGCAGTCCGCCGCCGCCCCGCGTCACGTCTACCTCAACCTCGACGCCATTCGCGGCGTGGCGGCGATCAGCGTGATGCTCTACCATTTCTCGCCCTTCCTTGCCGACGGCAGGGTGCTGCCGTCGAGCTATCTCGCGGTCGACCTGTTCTTCCTGCTCAGCGGCTTCGTCATCGCGCATGCCTATGACCGCAAGATCGAGAACGGCATGGGCTTCGGCACATTCGTGATGATCCGCCTAATCCGCCTCTATCCGCTCTATCTCGGCGGCACGCTGCTCGGCTTCTTCTACCTGCTGGTGAAGAACCGGCTGATGCCGGGCGAGTACATGCCGCTGTCCGAGATCGGGATGCAGTTGACGACGGGCATGCTCTTCATCCCGCTGATCAGCGACGCCTATCACACGATCTTTCCGCTCAATCCCGCTTCGTGGTCCTTGTTCTTCGAGCTGATTGTCAACATCGCCTATGTAGCGGTGTTCTTCCAGCTGTCGAAACGGGTGCTGACCGGGCTCGTCGTCGTCAGCCTCGTGCTGCTCATCATTGCCTCGGTTTTCGCCGGCACGCTCGATTTCGGCATGACGGGCCAGACCATCATCAGCGGCCTGCCGCGCGTGACCTTCTCGTTCTTCCTGGGCGTGCTTTTGTGCCGCTCGATGGCGCGCTACCAGGCCAGCCTCGGCTTCCTGCGGCGCGGCTTCTGGGTCGAGGGCGCGATCCTGCTGACGCTCATCGTCTTTGCGATTGCGCCGGCAGGCGGCGCGCGCGTCGTCTACGACCTCGCCTGCATCGTCGTCATCTTTCCGGCCATGGTCGTGACCGGCGCCATAGCCCCGACCATGCCACGGCTGGCCGGCTTCTATGGCTGGCTCGGGCGGATCTCCTACCCGATCTACATCATCCATACGCCGATGCTGATGATCATCGCCGGAGCCGGCAAGGCTGTCTCGATCGACCCGTTCGCGCACCATCCCTGGTTCGGCATCGTCATGGCGGGCGCTGTCATCGTCATCGCCGACATCGCCACGCGGCTCTATGACGAGCCAGTGCGGCGCTTGCTGCAGCGGCTGATGCAGCGCAGGCGGGCGGTAGCTTAAATTCTCCGCAGAGCCGATCAGACCGGAGCGGGCATCCGTCCGTTCGCCGGCCTTTCCTCCTGAACCGGAACAGCCACCCGGCGTCGCCGCGCAACCGGCAGCGGGCTGAGCTTGAACAGGCCGTAATATACGATGAAGGACGCCATGAAGTAGGGGCCGAGGATTTCGACCTCGAAGAAGGAGCGGATCAGCATCAGTCCGATGGCGCCGGCCAGCACCACCGAATCGGCGTTCCAGTCGCCGAACACGACTTTCGATACATGGCCGTAAAAGGAGCGCAGGATGATCAGCGCCAGCATGGTGACGCCGATATAGCCGATCTCGACCAGCGTCTCGACATAGGTGTTGTGGAAATGGAAGCCGGTGCGGGTCGAGATGTAGAATTCCGCCCACAGGCGCTCCGGTTCGGCAAAACCCTGCACCCAATAGGCGGCATAGCCATAGCCGAGCAGCGGACGCTGCTGCGCAGCGTTCCAGCCCTGCTCCCAGAGATAGGTGCGGCCGGTGAGCGTGGAATCCTTGCCGAAGACACCGAGCACGACATCGAGCAGGCCGAGGTTGAGCGCGGCCACCACGCCGGTTACCAGCGCAGCGGCGCCGACTATGAAAATCACGCGACGATAGCGCAGCGACAGCACTTTGCTCGCGGTGAGCAGGGCGACGATGCCGACCACCGCCGGCAGCGAAGCGACGGATGTCGCGGAGTGGGCTATCGCCAGCATATAAACCGACAGAAGCAGGATCGGCGCGGTCCACACGAAGCTCAACCAATTGCGCCGGTAAAACGCGAGAAAGGCGAGAGTGAAGAAGATGCCGAGCGAGGAGAAAAAGCCGATCTGGTTCTTGGAGCCGAAAGCACCGACGAAATTGACCGTGCCGTCGATCGTGTCGAGCGCGTAATCGTCTACTTTCAGCGAATAGAGCAGGACCAAGAAGATGCCGATCAGCGAGCCTACCACCAGCGTGCGCATGCTGATGGTGCGCGCCGCGACATAGGCGCAGGCGATATGCGAGGAATATTGCACCGCCGCGCGGGCGCTGACGCCCGCCGCCTGCGACCAGAACACCGAGAGGCAGACATAGGCTGCAAAGAGGATCGGCAGCCAGGCGCTGGAAAGCTTCCAGGTGAAGCGCCGATAATCGACGAAAAGCAGCGGCAGCCAGACAGCGTAATAGGCGAGGATCAGGATCTGGCCGAAATTGGGCGAGTAGGCGAAGGCAATCATGGAAACCGCAACGGCGAAAATGCCGTAGGTTTCATTGCGGTCGGGGTCGATCAGAATGGATTTCGGAATCTTCATACCGGATTTTTGTCCGTGAGCCCTTTATCTGCCCGAGCAAGCCTCCGGCCCGCGCGGCATCCATTGTGCACTGCAGCATAACCTACCGCCGTACGGCCGCCGGCTCAACCGCAAAGTTGCCGTGAGCGGCCAAGTGCTGTTGGCTTGCCGCATCGCACAATGAAACGGCCGGAATGGGGCGAGAGCGCTAGAATATCCTCAAGCCGCCGCCGAACGGGCAACGGCGGCCTGGATCAGGCGGTCGGCGAGGATGGCGAGGAAGGCGATCGACAGGCCGGCGATCAGGCCCATGCCGGCATCGGCCTTGCCGAGCGCGACATAGACCGCCTGGCCGAGATCGCGGGTACCGACCAGGGCTGCTATGGCCAGCATCGACAGCGCCGCCATGATCGTCTGGTTGAGGCCGAGCATGACGACAGGCAGCGCCAGCGGCAGCTTGGCCTGCAGCAGCGTCTGCATCGGCGTCGCGCCCATCTGCTCGACCGCCTCGACGACGTCGGCGCGTACATGTCGCAAACCGTGTTCGACATAGCGGATCGGCGGCACGATGGCGTAGAGCATGATGGCGATCAGCGCGGTGAACTCGCCGACCTTGAAGAACATCAGCGCCGGGATCAGGAAGACGAATTGCGGCATGGTCTGCAGCGCGTCGCAGACCGGCTTCAGCGCGCGGGAGACGCGGTCGCTGTGTGCCGCCCAGGTGCCGAGCGCACCGCCGGTCACAAGGCAAAGCAGCACCGCCAGCGTGCAGAGATAGAGCGATTGCACCAGCGCCGGCCACAGGCCGTCGACCAGGATCAGCGTGAAGCCGGCAAAGGCGAACAGGCCGAGGCGATAGCCCGCCACCTGCCCGGCAAGCAGTGCGACAGCGAGGATGAAGACAGGCCAGGGCAGGCCGAGGAAACCGGTGTAGAGGACAAGCCCGGCGGTGAGCATGGCAAGTGCTGCGCGCCAGCCGAAGCCACGCTGCATCAATCCGGCGACGGCCAGGACGACCGCGAAGTAGGTGATCACCGCCGCCGGCGACAACACAAAACCCCAGATGGCCGGCGTGGCGGCTCCGGAAATGCCGATCCTGAGCGGCAGAAGCAGGCAATAGAGGACGGTGTTGCGGACACCGTCGAAGAACCAGGCATAATCGCGAACGATGCCGAGCAGCCACTGGTTGACGCCACCCATCTCGGTACGCAGACCGGTTTCCGGCAAGAGCGTCGCGCCTGGCGCGGCAAGGCGGATCACCACGGCGAGCGCGAGCGCCATCAGCAGCGCCAGCGCCAGCCGGCGCGGCGTCATCCATTGCATGGCCCGGGTCGGCCCGGTGGCCGGCTCCCGGGCAAACCCGATGGTGAGACGATCGATCAGGATGGCGAGCAGCGCGATCACCAGGCCGGACAGAATGCTCTGGCCGAACTCCGCCTTGCGCATGGAAGACAAGACCTCCCAGCCGATGTCCTCGAAGCCGCCGATGATGGCGGCGACGATGACCATCGACAGTGCCGCCATCGTGGTCTGGTTGAAGCCGACGAGAAGCTGCGGCAGCGCTGTCGGCACCTCGACCTGCCAGAATTGCTGGCGGCGCGTGCATCCGCTCATCAGGCCGGCCTCGCTGATTGCCGCCGGGACGCGGTCGAGCCCAAGCATGGTGTTGCGCACCATGGGCGGCGTCGCATAGATCGCCGAGGCGATCAGCCCGACCACCGGCCCGAAGCCGAACAAAAGCAAGAGCGGGATGAGATAGGCAAAGGCCGGCACCGTCTGCATCAGATCGAGCGCGCCAAGCAGGACGGGACGCAGGCGCGGGCGGGCGTAGCCAAGAACGCCGAGCAGAAAGCCGAGCACTGTCGAGATCGGCACCGCCAGCAGCACGAGCGCCAGCGTGTTCATGCTTTGCGGCCAATAGCCGGCGAGCAGGATGTAGGCGAGCGTGAGCACGGCAAAGATCGCCAGCCGCGTGCCGCTCGACTTCAGCGCGAGCGCCGCGACGGCGAGCATGACCGCCGGCCAGGGCAGCCAGCCGAGCACCAACCGCGCACCGCGCATCGGCGCGTCGAGCAAGGCGGAGAGAGCGCGGAACGCCGGCTGGACGACAGCGACCATGGCGTTGGTGACGGCATTGACATAGTCGGCCAGCGGCAGCGTCCACCCTTGGGGAAATTCACCAGCCAGGGGAAATCCGCCTTCAAGAGCAGGCAGAGCGCCGTCAGCACGGCCACGCCACACCAGGCAAGAAGCGCCGGCTCCATCGCGAGCCTCGACGAGGGCTTCAGTGTCGCGGCCGGCGCCGTCATGAGCGCGTGCGCCTCGCCTGCTCGCGCCCGAGCACGGCAAGCACCGCGCTGGCCTGAAGCAGCGCCGGCGGACCGTCGCCAACGCCAGGCACGGCGAAAGCCGTGACGCCCGACGCCAGTTGCGGGATGAGCGCCTCCAGGCTGGTGTCGGCGGCAACGCTTTGCTCGGGCAGCGCCGCTCCATTGGCGGACACCGCGATATCGCCAGCGGTGATGACACGCAGCAGCGGCATGTCCTCGGTGAACTGCGCGACATAGTCGTCGGCCGGGTTGAGCACGATGTCGGCCGGGCGGCCGATCTGGACGATCTTGCCGGCCCGCATGATGGCCAGCCGGTCGGCGAGGCGGAAAGCCTCGGCAATGTCATGGGTGATGAAGATGATGGTCTTCTTCAGCATCCTTTGGAGCCGCAGGAATTCGTCCTGCATCTGCTTGCGGATCAGCGGATCGAGCGCCGAGAACGGCTCGTCGAGGAACCAGAGTTCGGGGCCGACAGCCAGCGAGCGGGCGATGCCGACGCGCTGCTGTTGGCCACCGGACAACTGGTGCGGGAAGGAGGCTTCCCGTCCCTCCAGCCCGACAAGGCTGATCATTTCACGCGCACGCGCCTCGCGGTCCTTTGCCGGCCTGCCCTGGATCTTCAGCGGGAAGGCGACATTGTCGAGTACGGTGAGATGCGGCAGCAGGCCGAAATTCTGGAACACCATGCCCATGGCATGGCGGCGCAACTCGATCAGTTCCTTGCCGGTTGCCTGGAGCAGGTTCTTGCCGTCGAGCAGGACCTCGCCGGCGCTCGGCTCGACCAGGCGCGACAGGCAGCGCACCAAGGTCGACTTGCCGGAACCGGACAAACCCATGATGACGAAGATCTCGCCGGCCGCCACCTCGAAACTGGCGTCGACGACGGCCGGCAGATGCGCCTCGGCGCGCAGGCGTTCGGCCAGCGCGTCGGGATCGATGACATAGCCGCGTGAATCGAAGTAATAGGCCGGGCGCTGGCCATAGACCTTCCAGACATTGCGGCACACGAGTTTTATCGGACGGGCGGCGTTGCTCATTGCGCACCGCCGGTTGTTCGCCCGGCTCCGCGCAGCGCGGGAGCCGGGCCTCTGTTGCCTTCAGCTGTTGTCGGGCGCATCGGCCGGGTCAGCCCTTGGCGCCGTCGACCCAGGGTTTCCAGACCGCCTCGTTCTTGTCGACCCATGCCTTGACCACCGCGTCGAGATCCTCGCCCTTCTTGTCGACGGCGAGCATCATCTTCTCCTGCTCGCCGGCGTCCATCTTGAAGGCCTTGAGGAGGGCGTAGGCCGCCGGCCATTTGGCGCCGAAGCCCGACCAGACGATCTTGTCGACATCGGGCGGCGTGATGCAGTGCTCGTTGGTCTGGTCCTTGCAGGGCGGCATTTTGACCCAGCCGACGTCGTTTTCGGCGAGCGCATAATGCGGCCCCCAGAACATCATGATCAGCGGCTTCTTGGCGGCTTCGGCAGACTCGAGCTCGGCAACCAGCGCGCCCTCGGAGCCTGACGGAACGGCGGTGTACTGCATGGAATTGTCGGCAAGGATGGTCGCCGCGCGCGAACCCCAGTCGGCGGGATAGTCGAGGAAGCGGCCATTGGGCGCGGTTTCCGGCGTCGACAGCGCCTGGATGCATTCCGGCTTGTTGAGCGCCGTCCAGTCGGGCAGGCCAGGGCAGATTTTCTCCATGTATTTCGGATAGATCCAGCCTTCACGCGTCTTCAGATCGAGCTTGCCGATATCCTCGATCTGTTTCGCCGCCAGCGTCTTGGGATAGATGTCGCCGACATTGTTCATCCACACCTCAACCGAGGCGCTGAGCGAACCATCGGCGAGGCCGGAAAACTGCGGGAAGTTGCCCGCGGTCACATATTCGACCTTGTAGCCGAGCTTTTCCAAGAGCTGTCCGGCGATATGCGTGGAGACATGCGCGCCCGTCCATTCGAGCATTGCGAGCTTGATCGGCTCGTCCTTGGCGCCGAGGTCAGCGCTCAGGCCAGGCGTCGTGGCAGCAAGCGCCAGCGCCAAGCCAATTCCTGCATTTCTCAGTCTGTTCCTTGAAGTCGGCATGATTATTCCCCTGTTTTTTGCATTTTATGATTTGAGCTGAAGTCGAGGCTGCCGCTAGCCTCTTTCCGCGCGCCACTCCCCTGGCCGCTGGAACACGCTGCTACTCCTCAAAGCTGATGACGAACCTCCCTTTCGACTGACCCTTTTCGAGAGCGACAAGCGCGTCCGATACGCCGTCCAGCCGGATGCGCTCGACCGTGGTTTCGAGCGGCTGCGCTGCGTGCATGGCGACCAGCTCGCGCATCTCCTGCCTGGTGCCGACGCTGGTGCCGGTGATGACGACGCCGGTGGCCGTCAGCCATTCCTGGATCAGCGGCACCGGCTGGAAGACCATGGCGGCGGCGATGATCCTGCCGCGTGGGCGGATGCCAGCGACCATGGCGTCCCAGGTCGCTGTGGTCGGCGCGAAGTTGATGCAGGCGTGGTATTTCTCGCTCCGCGCCTTCAGCTTTGACGGCAGGTCGCTGTCGGCGATCCCGGTTTCCGCCGCGCCATAGCGGCGGGCGGTCTCCAGCTTCGCCGGGTCGCGATCGACCGCCAACACCTTGACGCCGAGCCGGCTGGCGATCTGCACGGCATAAAGGCCAAGCCCACCGCAGCCGAAGATGATGGCGCTCTCGCCTGCCTTCAGCCCAGCCCGCTTCACCGCGCCGTAGGCGGTGATGCCGGCGCACATCACCGGAGCGGTGGTCACCGGGTCGATGGTCTCGGGCAGCGCCACCGCGAAGCCGGCATCGCAGACGACATATTCGGCAAAGGTGCCGGGCACGTTCAGGCCATGCGCGCGATGGTGCTGGCAGAAGGATTCCTGGCCATCCAGGCATTCGTCGCAATGGCGGCAGGTATCGTGGATCCAAGGCACGCCGGCCCGGTCGCCGAGCGCCCAGCCAGCGACGCCCTCGCCAATCGCCGCGACGCGGCCGACACCCTCATGGCCCATGACAAAGGGAGACGGCGCATGCGGCGGGACGCTCTCGCCGCGCCAGATGTGCACATCGGTGTGGCAGACGCCGCAGGCCTGCAATTGCACCAGGATCTGACCTGGGCCTGCGACGGGACGCGGCACGCTGGTGACCTCCAGCGGCTCGCCATATCCGCGAAGGACCGCGGCCCGCATGGTTTGTGTTTGCGACGTCATCGATTGCCCGTCCGGCATCTGCTTGCCATCGCAGCCTAGGCCTGCCAAAATTATATAACAATAGAAAAATTTGTTAGAGCGTACAAAAAATTCGTCGGATATACGAAACCCATGGCAACCAGGACCAAGAAACAGAAGACCCGCATCGAGGACATCAGGCGGATCGAGCTGATCGAAGCGGCGCACCGCATCTTCCTGCGCGATGGCCTGAAGGGGCTGACGACCACCCGCATCTGCCACGAGGCCGGCATGTCGCAAGGCATCCTGACCTATTATTTCAAGGACAAGGACCAGGTTCTGTTCGAGATGGTGCGGTACGCCAACCGCGTCCTGATGGACGCCGTGGTGGTCAATCTGCGCCGGGCCGGCACCCGGTGGGAGCGCCTGACGGCGATCGTCGACGGCAATTTCCCGGAAGAGAAGTTCGAGCGCAACACCGCCAATGCCTGGATTTCCTTCTATGCCGAGGCCGCGCACAATCCGCGTTACGTCCGGCTGCAGGAGCTGTTTTACAGGCGCCTGCGGTCGAACATCGGTTCGGCGCTGTCGCCGCTGTGCGCCAAACCGGAGATCGACCATTTCGTGCGCGGCTTCGCCGCCATGCTCGACGGCTTCTGGCTGCGGCGCGGCCACTCCAACGACGACATCTCGCATCTGGAAGCGAGGGCGCTGCTCGTCGAGTATTCCGAAAAGATGCTTGGCGCGGGCATGGTGTCGAAGCTGAAACGGCTTCCGTTGCGCGCGGCGTGACGCTCCCGAATGCATCGCCGGCGGCGAGCGGTTGTAAGCGCTCTTTGCCAGCGCGGGTGTCACCATAAGGCTCCGCCGGTGATCTGGATGTTCTCCATGGTGATCCCCTTGGCAAGATCCGAGCAGAGGAACACGGCGAGCGCCGCGATCTCCTCTGGCTGCATCATGCGCCCTTGAGGATTGCCCTTTCTGAATTCGTCCATCACCTCCTCGGCGCTGCGGCCCTTGCCCTCGCGCTCGACGACCTGCGCGACGTTGCGGCGCATCAATTCGGTCTCGACCCAGGTCGGGCTGATCATCACGCAGGTCACGCCATGCGGGGCGCCTTCGAGCGCGATGCAGCGGGTCAGTCCAAGCAGGCCGGCCTTGGAGGCGCAATAGGCCGGATTGTCCTTCCAGCCGACGGAAGCGGCGGTCGAACCGATGTTGACGATGCGGCCCCAGCCGCGCCCGATCATGCCCGGCAACACCGCGCGGGTCGTACGGAACGCCCCGGTGAGGTTGGTGTCGACGATCTTGTCCCAGAGTTCGTCGGAATGGCCGCAGACCGGCTGCTCGGCGGTGGTGCCGGCGGCGTTGACCAGGATATCGGCCGGACCGATGGCCGCTTCGGCCTCCGCCATGAAACAGTTGGCAAGATCGCTGTCGCGCACATCGAGATGGGCGGCGTGCACCTTGGTGCCATGCGCCGCCAGTGCCGACCGCACCCGCTCGATCTCTTCCGCGCCAGGGTAATAGGCCGCATCCACCCTGCCCGCCTGCGGCGGCGCGACATAGGAGCCGACGGCGACATTGGCGCCGGCTTTGGCAAGCGCCGTGGCGATGGCAAAGCCCATGCCGGAAAAGCCGCCGGTGACAATGGCGCTGCGGCCGGTGAGATTGGTCATCGCATACTGTCTCCATATTCACACTGCAAGGTAGCCTCCGTCGACGACCATTTCGGAGCCGGTGACGAATTTGGATTCGTCCGAGGCGAGATAGAGAACCATGTAGGCGATGTCGTCGGGTTCGCCGAGGAAGCCGATCGGATGGCGCGACAAAGCCTTGGCCTTTTCCGCGTCGAGCGTGCCGAGATCGCGCAGGTAATTTTCCGTCTGCGGCGTCCAAATGTAGCCCGGGTGGATGGAATTGCAGCGGATGCCGTAGCGCTGCTCGGCGCAGTGAACGGCGACCGCCTTGGTCAAGGTGCGCACACCGCCCTTGGAGGCGCAGTAGGCGGCAAGTTCGGCCTCGCCGATGATGCCGTCGATGGAAGACAGGTTGATGATCGATCCGCCGCCGGATCTCTTCATCAGCTTTATGCCCTCCTGGCAGCCGAGAAAGACACCGTCGAGATTGACGGCCATGGTGCGCCGCCATTCCTCAAGCGAGGTGTCCTCGATGTTCCTGGCGATGGCGATGCCGGCATTGTTGACCAGCACATCGAGCCGGCCAAAACGCTTCGACACCGCCGCCATCACGCGCGGCCAGGCTTCCGGCACGGAGACGTCATGCTGCAAATGAAGGCATTCGCCACGGCCCCTGGCGATCAGGTCGGCCGTCTGGTGAGCCGCCGCCTCATCGATGTCGGTGACGACAAGGTTGGCGCCTTCGGCCGCAAGCAGCAAAGCAGCCGCCCGCCCGAGGCCCATGCCGGCCCCGGTGACCAAAGCTACCTTGCCTGCGACGCGGTTCACAACATCCTGTTCCCTAAAGCGGTTTGCCGAGCCATTCGCGGTAGAAGCCCTCGAGATCCGGTTCGAAATCGTGGACGATCGGGTAGCCTGGGGCCGCCGCCTCGACCTCGTGCATGGTGCCGCATTGCGGGCAGATGAATTCGCGGATCTCCATCCATTGCGGATCGGGAATATCGCTGTTGGGATAGATCTCGCGCAGCGCCTCCTCGGTGTTGCGCACGATGACCGCGGCCTTGAGCTTCCAGTTCTTGCGATAGTCGCCGAAGGAATGGCCGCATTCGCATTTCGTCACACGCTCATCGCCGCTCTGGCAGATGAACAGGTGATCCGAGACCGGCAGCAGGATCGGGTCCTTCCAGCCGACGCGGTCCTGCAGCACCGCGACATATTTGAAGAAGCGGTCGTCGTCCTTGTAGGCGCTCATGACGCGGCGCGTCTGCGGCCAGGGCAGCGTGCCTGCGACCAGATCGGCGATGACTTCCTTGCTGTACGAGGTCATGGCTTTGCTCCCGGCATGAAGATCGATTTGGCGTCGACGTTCCAGAAATCGCTGAAATCCCTGGTGAAACGCGACGACAGCTTGATGGCGCTGGCATACATTTTCTTCACCTCGGGCGCGAAGTCGGCCTTTTCGACACGGCTGCGCTCGGTGGCGATCCACTCCGAAACCGGCTTGGCCTGCGCAAGGCGCTTGGCGCGCATCTCGGCGCGGTGGCGCTTGGTGGCCTCGATGTTGGCGACAGGATAACCGTCTGCATCCTCGTCCAGCATGATGCCGAAGATACCTTCGGCTGCTTCCTTGGTGAGATAGCCGTTCTCGACATCCATGGCCGTCTTGAGCGGATCGCGCTCCAGCACGTCGCCATAGCCGCCGCCGCCATTGTAGGAGTGAGTGAAGACGTCGCCGGTCTTGTGCGGCGCGGTGATGTAAGGCCCTTCCATCGTCACATGCTCACCCTGCAGCCGGACTTCGAGTTCCGAGCGATGCGGGTTGGTGCCGGTGTGATGGGCGAGCGGCGCTCCTTTGCGGCAAGCTCGAAGATGTTGCTGTCGCGCACCGCCCGGTGCTTCTGGCAGGTCGGCGCCGGATAGCCGCCGCACATGCCACCATTGTCGAAGACGCGGGAGGAATGCTCCGAGGTCACCAGTCTCAGATGGTCGGTCTTGCTGACCAGCCAGGTCGAGACGAAAGAGCAACCGCCGCGATATTTGCCGGCGCCGCCCGAATTGGGAACGATGGACCGGCCGATATAGAGCATCGGCATGTTCTGTTCCCAGATCTCGATATTGCCCATGTCGGATTCAGGGTTCCAGCCGACATAGGCGGTGTCGAGCCCATCCTTGATGGCGAGCGCGCCGGAGCCGGCTGCGGCGCATTCGAAATGCGCCATGCCGAACAGCTTGCCGTACTGGCTGGTGCCGCCCATCTCGATCATCGGGCTGTTGACCTGGCCGACGAAAGCTTCCTCGACAAAGCCGCGCCCGATGAAGGCGCGCGACAGCAGCCGCTGGAACACGCCGTAAGCCGGCAAAAGGAGTGCCCACGAAGTAGCGGTCGCCACCATCTCGTTGTCGGGGTTGGTCCAGGTGCCGTGCGGCAGCTTCAGTTCGGTCGCCATCCAGGCGCCGTCATTGACCAGACCTTCGAAGTTCATGTGCTGGGTCAGGGTGACGAACATGCCGCCATCCATACCGGCCGGCGTGCAGTTCATCGAATGGTAGCCCCAGGGCTGCGTGCCCTCGAAATCCATGACGATCTTGCCGTCCGATCTGATCTCCATCTCGATCGGGATGTTGTAGAGCCAGTCGGGGTCGCCGAGCGGCTGGTAGCCAGGCTTGCCGGCGGTGACATGGCCGTAGAAGGTATGGCCGCGATAGATGCCGGGCACAGTCAACTGACGCGTGCGGGCGAGCTGGGCGCGGCGGCCTTCCTCGATGAACTCCTTCGACACCTGCATCCAATAGTCGAGGCCGATCTCGTCGATCAGCTGCTTGACGCTTTCGCGCATGTCGATGCAGGAGGCGACCTTGGCCTTCTCGTCGAGCACCCAATAGATCGGCATGCGCAAATTGCGCTCGCAGCGGATGACGTAGTCGCGGCGGATCTCGTCATTCTCGCCGACTTTTTCGGCGCAGACGAACAACCCTTCCGTGAAGCGCTCCTGGGCAAGCGCCACGTCGCCGCCGGGCGTGATGCCGCCGGCCTCGAGTTCGTGGCAGACCGCACCCGCCCAGCCGACCAGCTTGCCGGAATGGAAGATCGGCACCACGTCCATCACATCGGGCACCTGCACGGTGCCGATGAAGGCGTCGTTGTTGGCGAAGATGTCGCCGTCGCGGATGCAAGGATTTTCCTCGTAGCCTTGCCTGATCATCCATTTGATGAAGCGGCTCATGGTGTGCACATGCACCATGATGCCGTTGGAAAGGGCGATCGCATCGCCTTCCGGCGTGTAGATGGCGACGACCATCTCGCCGACTTCGCGCACGCCCGGCGAAGCCGAGATGCGGCGGGCCATTTCGCGGGCCGAGACGCAGTAGGCGCGCAGCTTGGTGTGCAGCGTCTCGAACTTCAGCGGGTCCTGGTTGCGCAGATGGAGTTCGGTGATGCCATCATAGCAGCCGGTCTCTTCCATCAGCCGTTCGGATTCGATCAGCCGTTCGCGGATGCGCAGGGCGGAAGCGGGTTTGTCCAGCATGGCGGTCGCCCTTCTCAAGCGTGGGTGTAGTGCAGCAGCGTCCATTCATCGACATGGACACGGTCTTGCGGGTGGACGACGAGCGTTGTCGCCGGATGTTCGATGATGGCCGGGCCAACGACCTCGTGGCCGGGCTGCAGAAGGTCCATCTCGTAGAGATTGGCCTTGTGCCAGCGGCCGCCGATATAGGCCTCGCGCACGCCCTTGTGGGCGGCCGCCGGATCCGACTTGCCGAGCGGGCGCTTCAAAAGCACCGGCTTGACCTTGTCAGCGGTGGCGATCAAGCCCAGTTCGGTGATCGAGAAGCCGGCTTCGCCATAGCGCGACACGCGATGGTTGACCTTGGCATAGACCGCCTCGAATTCGTCGATGATCTTGCGCATGTCGTCGGCCGAATGGATGGCGGACAGCGGCGCCATCACCTCGACGTCCTCGAGCTGGCCGGTATAGCGCATCATCAGGAACGGCACGGTCTTGATCTTCTCGCGCGCGTGGCCGTCCTCGATCATCTCATCGACCGCCGCCTTGGTGAGATCGTCCCAGACATTGGTGACCTTCCTGCCGAAAGCCAGCAGCTCGTCATCGCCGGCGCGTGCGCTGATGTCATGCTGCGTCGACACCGAATGGCGGCGCATGAAATCGGCGGTGGTGCAGCCAAAAGCCGAGAAGGCGGCGGCGAACTGGAAGGTGATGATGTCCTTGAAGCCGATGCCGCGCGAGCAGCCGGCAAGATGCAATGGGCCCGAGCCACCATAAGACAGAAGCGTGAATTCCGACGGGTGGATGCCCTGGCCGGAGATGACGCGGCGCAGAGCGTTGTTGGCGTCGGCCTCCAGCATGTCGATCATGCCCTCGGCGGCCTCCTCGACACCCACGCCGAGCAGGCGCGAGCACTTTTCCTCGAAGGCGGCCCTGGCCCTCTCGACCTGCAGCACGACCTTGCCGCCAAGGAAGTAATGCGGGTTGAGGCGACCGAGGATTGCGTCGCAATCGGCGATGGTCGGTTCGGTGCCGCCCCTGGCGAAGCAGATCGGACCGGGATCGGAGCCAGCGCTTTCCGGCCCGAGCGAGACTTTTTTCGTCAGCGGGTCGACCTTCAGGATCATGCCGGCGCCGGCGCCGATCGTGTCGAGATGCAGCGTCGGCACGTTGAGCTTGAACCGGTCCATCAGCGGCTCGTTCTCGATCCGCGTCTGGCCACGCGTGATGACGCCCATGTCAAAGGAGGTGCCGCCCATATCCGAGCAGATCAACGAGTCGTTGCCGATCAGCTTGCCGACATAGGCTGCACCGAGGATGCCGCCGATCGGGCCCGAGATCATGGTTTCATGCAGACGTGGATGGTTGATCGAGGTCAGGCCGCCGAACGACAACAGCGTCTGCACGCCGTATTTGAAGCCGTATTTCTTAGCGACGTCCTCGATGCCCTTGAGCTGCTTGCGGCCGCGCGAGGTGGCATAGGCCTCGATCAGCACCGAATTCAGCCGCGACTGCTCGCGGATGACCGGGCGGACCTCGTGGCTGGTGTAGACCCGGATATCGGCGCCGGCAGCGGCGACCTCCTCACGGCAGATCTCGGCGATGCGCTTCTCATGCGTCGGATTGACGTGCGAGAAGATCGTCATGATGCAGATGCCCTCGACCTTGTCGGCGATCAGCTTCCTGGCGGCGATGCGCACCTCGTGCTCGTAGAGCGGCAGGATGATGTCGCCGAACTGGTCGATGCGCTCGGTCACGCCATGGGTGCGGCGGCGTGGCACCAGCGGGTCGGGATGCTGGTGGGTCACCGCATGCAGGCGGTCGGCATAGGAATAGTCGGCCCAGGCCTGCAAGCCGCGGCCCATCAGGATCATGTCCTCGAGGCCCTTGGTGGTGATCAGGCCAAGTCGGCGGCCGGTGCGCGATAGCAGCGTGTTGAGCATGCCGGTGCCGGAATAGAGCACGACGTTGACGCCGGAAAACAGCGTCTCCAGCGAGATGCCCCAGGCATCGGCCGCATCCTCGGCGGAAGCAAGGAAGCCTTCGGCCTCGTCCTTCGGCGTGGTCGCCGATTTGCCGATCTTGAAGTGGCCGTCCTGATCGACAAGGATGGTGTCGGTCATGGTGCCGCCGGCGTCGATGCCGATAACGATGGGGTTGGTAGTGATCGGGTCCACGGGTCGCCTTCCCTCTTCGAGAATGACCGCAGGCTAGATTCGATCGCGCCGATCGCGCCATATGCCTAAAGACACAATGACCGCGCGGCGCGGTTCGCCGAGAAAAGGGCATGCGCATGGGCAATATCTGGGCGCCGCTGGCCAGGGCGATCGCGGCCACCGGCACCGACCGGCATGTCGACTGCCTGATCGACCTGATCGGGGCCGACATTGCGCATGACTTGGTGACGGTCACCCGCTACTCGGCGACCAAGACGCCCGAATTCGTCAAGCACCGGCGTTTTTCCGACGAAATGGTGCGGCGCTACCTCGACGACTACTACGTCTTCGACCCGTTCTATGCCTCGTGGCGACGCGAGCGTCGTCTCGGCATCCTCCCGCTCAAGGGGCTGGCGGACGAAGAAGCCAAGCGCGGCCAGTATATCGCCGGCTTCCTGGCGCAGTCCGAAATCTGCGACGAGGTCGGCATCCTGCTCGCCGATGGCGGCGACTGGTGCCTCGGCATCTTCCTCGACCGCTCGACCTCTTCCTTCAAGGACGGCGAGATCGCCTTGCTGGACGAGCGGCTGCCGGTGTTCGAGGCGCTGCATGCGTTGGACATCAAAGCCCGCGGCAGCGATTTTTCGCGCACCTCGGCGCCGACCGGTCCCGGCGCCTCGCCGCAGCAGAAGCCGAGCATCCCGCAAAGCCTGTGGCCGGAGCTGTCCTTGCGCGAGCGCGAGCTGGTGCAGCTGATCCTTGCCGGGCACCCGACCGCCAACATCGCCGAGCGGCTCGGCATCACCGTCGGCACGGTTAAGAACCATCGCCGGCGCATCTACGAAAAGCTCGACATCACCACCGAGCGCGAATTGTTCCTGCAGTTCTTCCAGCACCGCGTATAGAGGGGACGTTCGGCGACGATCAAGCGGCACTGTCCCGGCGCCCATAGCCGCTGGAGCAGGCATTGCTGGCGTCGACCATTGCGCGACGGCAGCGTCGGTGGGTAGATGCAAATCCGGGATCGGACCCCGTACGGGATTTTGCCGATGCGTCACATGCAGATTGAAGAACGCATCGATCATGCGCGCGCGTCATTGCGGCAGAACGAAACATCCACCAGACGTATTTTGTTCGTCTGCCACGAGCCTCCTTCCCGCCAACTTCCGGGACGGATCTCAGGATCTACGGCAATGTCGCGGCGGCCGCCACATTGGGTCCAGTCTGCGTTGCTTCCATCAAGCCGCCAACCATCGACACACTGCCTGGCGACCTGGATATCCGGCTTGCATCGCTAACCATCGCTGGTGAAAAGCGCGGGCCGCTCCTGGGCTGGCGAAGAGCCAATGGCGAGACCAAGATTCCACGCTCGGCCCTGGCCCGCCTGAAGACGCTGATGCAGGACTTTCGCCCCGATACCATTGTCGTCGAGGGCACGCCGCTGCTCAAGCTGCTGGGTCATTTGCGGTCTTTGGCCGAACGACTGATCCTCGACATGCACAATGTCGAATCAGACCTCATCCTCCAGTCGCCGCAGGAGAAATGGCGGCGGCCGTTCGCCCCAAATCTCAGGACGTTGGAGCGGAAAGCAGCCGGAATCGCCGACCGGATATGGGTCTGCTCGGAGCTTGACCGCAAGCGGCTCAAGGCAATCATCACGCACTCAATACCGATCGACGTCGTACCGAACGGCATTCCGCGCGCCGAAGAAAAGCCACACGCGCTGCCGCCAATGCCCGACGCTGCCAATGGCTTCCCGACGATCGTTTTTGTCGGGCACCTCAGCTACCCGCCGAACGTCGATGCGGCAGAGCGTCTTGCGCACCTGATCCTGCCACGCATCAGGCAGGCATTGCCGATGGCAAAGCTCGTGCTTGTCGGTCGATCGCCGAATGCCGCCGTGCGAGCGCTGTCGGCACTCGATGGTGTTACGCTGGTCGAGAACCCGCAAGATGTCCGACCGCTGCTGGCGACAGCGCATCTCACCGTCATTCCGCTTACGACGGGCGGCGGCACACGCATCAAGATACTCGAGGCGATGTTCTCAGGCGTCCCGGTCGTGGCGACACCGCTCGCGGCTGAAGGGCTCGATCTCGTCGATGGAGAAGACGCGCTGTTCTCCAGTTCCGAGCAAGGCCTTGCCGATCTCGCGGTCGAGCTC
The DNA here is from genome assembly GCF_053005525.2 of Mesorhizobium sp. ORM8.1. NCBI lineage: Bacteria > Pseudomonadati > Pseudomonadota > Alphaproteobacteria > Hyphomicrobiales > Phyllobacteriaceae > Mesorhizobium > Mesorhizobium sp. ORM8.1. Next base: position 3,386,353 of record NZ_CM132600.1, read on the forward strand.
TGTTCGGACTTGGGCCGCATGGGCAGCATGCGCATCCGAGCGCTTGAAACCGCATGGGGCCGCTTTGGCCCCCAGGCAATCCGCGAAGCTGTGAGCCAGGGGCTAGGCTAGACAATCAGTGACCGGCGCGAGCCATCCACCAGCGCTCCCGCCGTGTCCTCAAAAATGCCATCCAGCCAAATGGCAGGGAGGGCCGGCCCGATGGCACTCCACCACGCTCAGCAACCAATCGATGCACAAGTTCCGCGAGACGGTATTTCGATGCAGTTTCGATCAATTCCAGGCGTCGAACAAGGCGGTCCGGCAGCGGCTTTGAACGCCAGGCCAGGTAAGCCTCATAGTCTCGCGGCGTTTCGGCGAGATGGCGAAGATAGGCTGCAAGCTCCGCCGGCGTCCTGAAGGATGCCGCATCGATATAGGAATGTTCGGGAACGAATTCGGCGGCGTTCGGAGCACCGAGATAGACCGGCACCGTGCCGGCCGCCAACGGGTCGAACATCTTTTCGGTGACGTAATCGGGAGCGATCGAGTTCTCGAACGCCAGGCAAAAGTGATAGCGGCCGATGGTTTCGAGCTTTGTCTGCAGGCCAAGATCCGGACCCTCGATGTGCCGATTGGGCTGGAGCTTCGCGCGGCGATTGAACCTTCCATAGCGATCGACGCCGATGCTTTTGGAGAGTTCCGCAACTAAGGCGGCGCGCCCGCTTTTGTCGAGCTTGGAGGACTGGAAAGTCACAGCCAGCGCGGCTTCGGTCTTGGGCACAATCGCCGATCTGCGTGTCGCTTCCCACCATTCGGCTTTGGGCAGATAAGGCTCCCAGACGTCCGCTCCGGATTCGTAGGTCATCGTAAGATCGAAGTGCCGCATGAAGTGGGGATCGGCCTGTTTGGAATAGTTCTCGAAGCTCTCCATCGACCAGGCGACCCAGAGCTGTCCAGGATATTTGCGGGCATCGCCGATCTCGCGAGCATTCGGGATGTGGAACACGACCGCATCGGCCTCGGCAAGGCGGCTGCGGTCGGTGGTCCACTCAACGGGAACGCGGCATTGCGGTATGGCGGCGACGTCGATGGGTTTTTTGAAGGCGCGCGTGTAGAAAAGGATGAGCGGAACGTCTGACGGCATCGGTCCCCCAGGGCCAAGTCGATGCCCTCTCATACGCTCTTCCGCGGGATCGGGGAAGCATCATCGGTTTCTAATGTATACCGTCAGTCGTGCAATTCTCTCGATATAGGCGGGCCGACGGTGAAATCGGTAAACGTCACGTCAAAACCCTCGCGCTGCGGCGAACAGCACATCATGCCGACATCGACGGATTTCGAGATCGGGAAATAGGCGAGTCGCACCGGTTTCCAGTGACCATCCGCGGCATCGAGATATTGGATGCGAATCGCCTCGGCGTGGCGGGTCAAGCGGATACGGGTGCCGTTGGGGCTCGTCGGAATGCTGACCAGCGACCAGTCCGATGTGTCGTTCGTGACGACGACCGAGAAGTAGGCCAGCCCATCGGTGTATTCGATGCCGGCCTTGATCCAATGCGTTTCGCTCAGGCGCAGCATCAGCCCGGCCTGATCGTAGAGCATCTCATAATGGCCCTTGACGGTGACTTCGGCGCTGAAGTCACCCTCGACCGGCCGATAGAGGAAGTGGCCGTCGTCCCGCCAGAAGCCATAGAAGGTTTCGCGCCAGAAATCGGTGTCCTTGCCGGTACGGACCTGAAGCGTGCCGTCGCTGACCACGTGGTGCGGCGGCGGATTGAGCCAGGTCATGTCGGCCATGCTCGACGTCATCGCTCGGTCTTCCGATTAGAGCGTTTCACCGTTTCTCGGAAACGGCGAAACGCTTCAACTCTTTGTTTTGACGCAATTCCGGACGGAGGGTTATGGCGAAGTCGCCGAACTTAACCGCTCACACTTTTCCTGGAATTGCTTTAGCCGGCGAATGTATAGGCGGTCTTCACCGTGGTGTAGAATTCCATGGCGTAGCGGCCCTGTTCGCGCGAGCCGTAGCTGGAGCCCTTGCGGCCGCCGAAGGCGACATGGAAGTCAACGCCCGCGGTCGGCAGGTTGACCATGACCATGCCGGCTTCCGAATTGCGCTTGAAATGCGTGGCGTGCTTGAGGCTCGTGGTGCAGATGCCGGAGGTCAGGCCGAACGGCGTGTCGTTGGCGACGGTCAACGCCTCGTCATAATCCTTGACGCGGATGACGTTGGCGACCGGGCCAAAGATCTCCTCGCGCGAAATGCGCATCGCATTGGTGGAACCGACAAACAGCGCCGGCTGCAGATAGAAGCCCGGTGTTCCACGCTCCAGCCGCTCGCCGCCGAAGGCAAGCTCGGCGCCTTCCTGGCGGCCGATGGCGATATAATCCTCATCCTGCTTGAGCTGGGTCTGGTCGACGACCGGACCGATCTGCGTCTTGGCGTCGAGCGCATCGCCGATGACGAGCTTGTCCAAGCGCTCCTTCATGGCCTCGACAAAGCGGTCGTGGATACCTTCGGTGACGATCAGCCGCGAGGAAGCCGTGCAGCGCTGTCCGGTGGAGAAATACGCGCCGTTGATGGCGCAATCGACAGCGACCGCAAGATCGGCGTCGTCGAGCACGACGAACGGATTCTTGCCGCCCATCTCGAGCTGGAACTTGCGCATATGCTCGACACTCGCCGCGGCGACGCGCTTGCCCGTGCCGACCGAGCCGGTGAAAGAGATGGCGTTGACGTCGGGGCTGTCGAGCATGGCCTGGCCAACCACCGAGCCCTTGCCCATGACCAGGTTGAGCACGCCCTTGGGCAGGCCGGCGCGGTGCAGGATATCGACGATGGTCCAGGCGCTTTCGGGAACCAGTTCGGCCGGCTTGAAGACGATGGTGTTGCCGTAGGCGAGCGCCGGCGCGATCTTCCAGGCGGGAATGGCGATCGGGAAATTCCATGGCGTGATGATGCCGACGACGCCGACGCCTTCGCGCGTCAACTCGACGCCGACGCCCGGCCGCACGCTCGGCACCAGCTCGCCTGAGAGACGCAGTGTCTCGCCGGCGAAGAAATCGAAAATCTGGGCGGCCCGGATCGTTTCGCCAACGCCTTCGGCCAGCGTCTTGCCCTCTTCGCGGGCCAGTGCGCGGCCGATCTCGTCCTTGCGCGCCGTGATCTCGTCGGCGGCCTTCTTCAGCACCACATGACGAGCCAGCGGACCGGAGCGCGACCAGGCTGGAAAGGCCGCCTTGGCGGCCGCAATGGCCTGCTTTGCTTGCTCAGGACCCGCCGATGCGTATTCGCCGACCACATCGTTGGTGTCCGATGGATTGATGTTGCGCGAGCCGGCCTCGCCCAGCCACTCGCCATCGATCAAGTTCTTGCGGAGCAAAGTCATGTTATTTCCTTCGAGGGATTGTCACGGCGGTAAGCGCCGATCAATTGTCAGACAAATGATATAGTGGCTGGGCGCGCGGAGGTCCAGCCGAGCCTTCAGTAAACCTAGGCCTTCAATCGTGAAAGTCCATTCCGAGAGCCGCTGCGCCGAACCTATTTTCAGGCGGAGAACGACCAGAACAGGCAGGCCAGCGTGACCGCGGCGAAGACGACGAAAAACAGGCTTCTGAGCAGGAGGTTGCGGCGCAGATCGTTCATGGTGAGATGCGCGCCAACGATCGCCGCGACAAACAGGAAGCGCCAGTTGAGAAGCGCCAAGAGCACGCTGTTCTGACCGAAGGCCAATCGGGCGAGAAGCGAGCCGACAATGGTCGCGAAGAGCACGATCGTCGTCCAGAAGATCGCATCGGCGGCATGGGTCAGGACGACGCCGGCGGCGCGGATCGGCAGGATCATCATCAGCATGGCGCCGAAGAAATAGATAGCGGCGATGGCCAGGAAGGAGCCGGCGTCGGCGATGCCGTCGAGGCGCTTCACGCCAAAGGCGCCATAGGGATAGCCGTGCCTTGCTACGGCCAGCGACAAAGCCATCAGCAAGGCGCTGAACACGGTGACCAATGCGAATGTGCCCAGGGCCTTGCTCATGCTGCTTCCTGTCGAGACGAATCAACAGGGACGATTTTAGCCTACCGTCTCGATTGTCGCACCGAAGACCTAACCAATACGATCGCCGCTTTTCGGATCGAAAAGGTGCAGCGCCGCCGGCTCAGCGGCAAGGCGGATCGTGTCGCCCGGCTTTACGTCGCTGCGGCCCATGACGAAAACGCAGATCTGCTGGTTGGCCAGTTGGACATAGAACTGCGTCGACAGGCCGAGCGGTTCGACCACCCCGACTTCGGCCTTCAGCACACCGTCGTCGGTGAGCTTGATGTGTTCGGGCCGCAGGCCGATGGTCAGCGCATCGCCGTCCTGCAACGGCAGGCCATCCGGCAGTCTTAGTTTCTGGCCGTCAGCGAGCACGGCGTCGACCTTGCCGCCCTTGGCAACTTTGGCCGGCAAGAAATTCATGCCGGGCGAACCGATGAAGCCGGCGACAAAAGTGTTGGCCGGCCGGTCGTAAAGGTCCAGCGGAGGACCGACCTGCTGGACATAGCCGTCATGCATGACGACGATGCGGTCGGCCATGGTCATCGCCTCGACCTGGTCGTGGGTGACATAGACCGACGTCGTCTTGAGCTGCTGGTGCAGCGCCTTGATCTCGGCGCGCATATGGACGCGCAATTTGGCGTCGAGATTGCTCAGCGGCTCGTCGAACAGGAAGACTTTCGGGTCGCGCACGATGGCGCGGCCCATGGCGACGCGCTGGCGCTGGCCGCCGGACAATTGGCGCGGCAGGCGGCCGAGATAGCTGTCGAGGCCGAGCCGCTTGGCGGCAGCGCCCACCCTGCCCTCGATCGTCGTCTTCTCGGCCTTCTTGAGCAGCAGGCTGAAGCCCATGTTCGAGGAGACGTCCATATGCGGGTAGAGCGCGTAGGACTGGAACACCATGGCGATGTCGCGGTCCTTGGGCGCCACGTCATTGACCAGACGTTCGCCGATGTGGATCTCGCCGCCGGTGACGTCCTCCAGGCCGGCGATCATGCGCAAAAGCGTGGACTTGCCACAGCCGGACGGGCCGACCAGGACGACGAATTCGCCGTCGGCGATTTCGAGATCGACGCCGTGCAGGATGCGCAGCGCGCCATAGTCCTTCTCGACGTTTTGCAGCGTGACGGAAGCCATCGATTATCCTTTGACCGCGCCGGCGGTGAGGCCGGTGACGAGATAGCGTTGCAGGAAGGCGAAGAAGATGCAGACCGGGATCAGCGCCAGGATCGACGCCGCCATCATCTGCCCCCAGTCGACGGCGAATTTGCCGATATAGGTGAGCAGGCCGACGGCGAAGGTCTTCTGCTCGTCGCTGGAGATCAGCATCAGCGCGAACAGAAGCTCGCTCCAGGCGGCGGTGAAGACGAAGCCCAGCGTGGCGCCCATGCCGGGCAAGGTGAGCGGCACGATCACCCGGCGCATCGCCTGGGCGCGCGTGCAGCCATCGATCATTGCCGCCTCCTCCAGGTCCTTCGGGATGCCGTCGAAGAAGGACTGCATCAGGAAGGTGGCAAAGGCGGTGTTGAAGGCGGTGTAGATGACGATCAGGCCGATCAGGCTGTTGGTGAGACCGAGATCGCCCATGATGCGGTAGATCGGCGGAATGACCATGACCAGCGGGAAGGTCTGCGTCAGCAAGAGCAGGATGGCCAAAGTCGCCTTGCCACGGAAAGTGAAGCGCGACATGGCGTAGCCTGCGAGCGTCGCGATGACCGTCACCAGCGCGGCCGTCGACACCGAGACGATGACGCTGTTCAGGAAATAGCGCGGGAAGTCGGAAGCTTCGAGCACCGTGACGAAGTTCTTGAACGTCGTCTGCGACGGCCAGAAGGTGATGCCTTCGGAATAGAGCAGGCGCTCGGGTGTCACCGAGATCTTCAGCGTCCAGAAGATCGGAAACAGGGCGAAGACCACATAGGCGGCGATCGCCGCGTAGAGGCCGAAACCGCCGATGATGCGCGAGGAAGTGGAGCGTCCGGCGATCATCAGACGTGCCTCACCAGCAAGCGGCGAATGGCAATCAGCGCGATCGCATAGGCAATCAGCAGCACCAGAAGCAGCACCGCGACGGCCGAGGCATAGCCTTTGTCCAGCGACTTGAAGGCACTGACATAGATGTAGACCGGCACCGTGCTGGTCGAACCGGCCGGGCCGCCCTCGGTCATGACGAAGATCAGATCGGCGAAGGTGGCGATCCAGATGGTGCGCAGCATCACGGTGATGACGATGGTCGGCGCCAGGAACGGCATCGTCACCTTGGTGAAGCGCTGCCAGGGCGAGGCGCCGTCGATGGCCGCCGCTTCATAGAGTTCCGACGGGATCGACTTCAGCGCCGCCAGCAGCGTGATGGCGAAAAAGGGAATGCCGAACCAGATGTTGGCGACGATCGGCCCCCACATGGCGGTGGCCGGATCGGACAGAACATTGGTCGGCTCGGCTTTCAGGCCTAACGCAAAGAGCCAGTGCGGCAGCGGTCCGATGATCGGGTTGAACAGCCACGCCCAGGTGAGACCGGAGAGGAAGGAGGGCACAGCCCAGGGCAGGAACACCACAGCCTGCACGACCTTGCGGCCGTAGAAAGGCTTGTCGAGCAAAAGCGCGAGGCCGAGACCAAGGAAGAACTGGAAGAACAGGCTGGCGACGGTCCACCACAGCGTGTTGACCAGCGCCTGGCCGAGCACCTGGTCGGAGAACATCGCCTGGTACTGGGCGAGGCCGACATATTGCGACTTGAAGGCGGAGAATTTGCGGAAGGAATAGCTGATGCCGATGATCAGCGGCACCAGCAGCACCAGGGCCAAGAGAACGATAGCCGGCGAAAGATAGAGCCAAGGCTCGATCGTGGCTTTGCTCAGCCGCTTCTTGCGCGGCCGGCCGGCGGATCGGATCTCGGAAACGGCGTAGGTCATACGGGCGGCTCATGGGTGATTAATGGGTGCCGGCGGCGTCGAGACGGCGCCCGCCTCTGCCCCCTTGAGGCAGGGCGATCGCATATGAGTTTTTACGAAGAGGACCCCCACCCTAACCCTCCCCACAAGGGGGAGGGAACGCTGCCGCATGCAACCCTTTTTGGCATCGAACCTAGGCGATTTGGGGAGATCAGCGCCTACCAAGTCTCCCTCCCCCTTGTGGGGAGGGGTTAGGGGTGGGGGTCCTCTTCGTAAAAACTCATATGCTATCGCCCTGCCGTTCACGGGGAGAAGGCGCCGGTTCACCCTCCGTAGCTGCAGGACAGCTGCTGCGGAGGATGGGCAGGCAGATGAGGGGCAGCGCTAACCTATCTGAAGCAGACGCTGCCCCTCATCCGGCCCTATCGGGCCACCTTCTCCCCGTGAACGGGGAGAAGGGGAAGGCCTGTGCTACTTCTTGTTCTTGGCCAGCCAGTCCTGCTGTTCCTTGGTCAGGAACTTGGCCCATTCGTCAGCGACGTCCTTGGCCTGCTTCTGGCCAAGCAGCACTTCCTGGAAGTTCTTGATCGCCACCTGGTCGACGAAGTTGCCGAGGTTCTCCAGATGCGTCGGCGGCGTCACCATTTCATATTTGGAAGTGTCGCTGAGCTCGATGAACCAGCCCTTGAACTGCTCCGTCTTGAAATGGGGATCCTGGTCGGCGCCCTTGTGGATCGGGACGACGCCGACCTCCTTGGCCCATTCCAGATTGTCCTTCGGCGACAAGAGCGTCGCCATCAGCTTCCAGGCGTCGTCCTTGTGCTGGGAGTTGGCAAACATCGCCCAGCCGGCATAGCCGAGCGTCGGGTAGGACTTGCCGCTTGGGCCGACAGGCAACGGCGCCACGGCGAAGTCGTCGGCGCTCATCTTGTCGGCGATGCCGAGCAGCGCGTCCGGATCCTGGTTGAGCATGGCGCAGGTGCCGGAATAGAAGCCGGTCACCGTCTCGTTGAAGCCCCAGCTCACGGAGTCCTTGGGCGCCAGGCCGTTCTTGTACATGTCGGCCAGCATCTGCAGGCCCTTGATCGACCCTTCATCGTTGATGGTCGAGACACCGTCATCGGTGAAGTAGCCGCCCTTGCCGTCGGCGATGTTCATGAACATGTGCATGCCGTTGAAAGCGCCGGGGCCGCCGCGCAGGCAGTAGCCGTATTTGCCCGGAATGGCGGAGATCTTCTTGGAGTCGGCGACGAAGTCATCGAGCGTGGCCGGCGGGCCGTCGAGGCCGGCTTGCTTGAACAGCTTCTTGTTCCAGAACAGCGCGTTCACATAATAGCCGTAGGGGATCATGAACTGGGTGTTGTTGACGGTCGAGCCGAATTGCTTGGCGCGGTCGCCAAGCGTCTTGGCGTCGTCCCACTTGGCCATGTAGGGCCCGAGATCCTCGAGCTGGGCGTTGTTGGCGTAAAGGCCCATCCAGCGCTCAGGCATCTCGACGACATCGGGCGTGTCGCCGGCCTGCACCATGGTCAGGAATTTCTCGAACGCCTGGCCCCAGGGCAGCGAGATCACTTCCACCTTGATGCCCGGGTTGGCGCCCTCGAATTCGGCGATCTGCTTCTTCAGGAATTCGGTGCGCGGCGGGCTGGTGATGACCTCGACCAGCTTGATGGTGGTGTCGGCCAGCGCGCCGCTGGCGGAAATCGCCAGACCGGCCACGGTGGCAAGCATGATGCTCAGTCTCTTCATGTTCAAAACTCCCATTTTGGACGTGTTATTTTTTTGCTTTGTCGAAGGCTTGGGCAATGTCGGCCCAAAGGTCCTCGACGCTCTCCAATCCGACATTGAAGCGGATGGTTCGGGGGCTGACGCCGAAGCGTGCCATCGAATTGATGCCCGGCGTCTGCTCGAGCGAGGCCTTTGCCGGCACGACCAGGCTTTCATGGCCGCCCCAGCTGACGCCGATGCGGAACAGTTTCAGCGCGTCGACGAAAGCGGGAATGTCGACATCCTCCGTCACCTCGAAGGAGAACAGTCCGCCATAGCCGGCTAAGGTCTTCTTGCCGGGATGGTTGGAATAGGTGGGGTGGTTGACCCGCTCGACCTTGCCATGCGCCTTCAGCCGGTCGGCGATAGTCAGCCCGCTCTTCATGTGATGCGGCAATCTGAGCGGCAGCGTGCGCAGGCCGCGCAGCAAAAGCCAGCCCTCGAAGGGTGAGAGCTTGGCGCCAAGCTGGGAATAGGTCTGCTCGTTGATGTGCCTGATATGCGCTGCCGAACCCGCCACCACGCCGGCGACGGTGTCGCTGTGGCCGCCCAGATATTTCGAGGCCGAATGCAGCACCAGATCGACGCCATGCAAGATCGGCTTCTGGAACACCGGCGTTGCCCAGGAATTGTCGATGGTGGTGACGATGCCATGCTCCTTGGCCAGCCGCGTCAGATGCGCCAGGTCCTGCAGCTCGAACATCATCGAGGTCGGGCTTTCAAGATAAAGCAGCTTGGCGCCGGGAAGTGCGGCAGCAACCGCGTCCGGATCGCCGCCGTCGACATAGTCTACTTTGATGTTGAGGCGCGGGAACAGCCGCTCGAACAGCCGGTAAGCGTCTCCATAGCAATTGCGCACGGCAACGATGCGCTCGCCCGCACCGACAAAGGCCAGCAGCGTGGCGCTGATCGCAGCCATGCCGCTCGAGAAGCCGCGCGCGGCTTCAGCACCCTCAAGGCCGCGACACGCGCCTCGAACTCCATCACCGTCGGATTGTCGCCGCGCGAATAGGTCGGCTGCTTCCTGCGGCCGGCAAAGGTGTCGGCCATGTCGGCATAGCTGGCGAAGGTGAAGAGCGATGTCTGGTAGATCGGCGGCACCACGGCGTTACCGGGAAACGGATCGTCATGCGCAAGCAGGGTCGCCGCCTCGGCGAGATAGTCGCTCGCCAGGGAAGCCGGGTCGAAGGTGTTTGGCTGTTCGTTCATCTGCGATCCGAAAGTTTGAGGTTGGCGGCGCCGCGCTTCAAATCGTCCTCGACGGTGGCCATGAGCTTCAGCGCCTCGGCACGGGCGCCATCGGGGTCATGCGCGGCGATGCGCTCGAAGATGGTGCGGTGATAGGGGAAGCTGGCATGGCCGAAATCGCGCACGCCGAGCGGATGCTCCCAGAAGCGATGGAAGAGCTCGTGCATGGCGGCGATGATCTGCTCGAACAACGGATTGCCGGAGGCGCGGTAGACCGCCTGGTGGAACTCCCAGTCCTCTTCGGACGACATGCCGGCGCGGGTGCGAAACGCCTCTTCCATGATGTCGAGCTTGCGCTCGATCTCGGCGATCTCGGCCTTGCCGGCGCGGACGGCGCAAAGAGCGGCCGCCTCGGCTTCCAGCGCACGGCGGATCTCCAGCGTGCGCATCAGCCCGGTGAAGTCGTTGCCGCCGGCCAAGGTCAGCGGCATATGCAGCATGTCAGCGGAAACGGCGGCCTTGAGATAAGTGCCCGAGCCTTGCCGCCTTTCGACGAGACCCAGCCCCTCCCAGCGCGTCAATGCCTCGCGCACCGTGTTGCGGCTGACCTTGAGGCGTTCGGCCAGGATGCGCTCGGTCGGCAGCTTGCCGCCCGGCCCCAGCGCCTCCTGCCGCACGAACCCCACCAACGCCTTCAGCACCGCGTCGTCGCGGGCTGTCGTCTGGATGGGCGGCAAGAGATCGGTCACGCCGAAGCTGTCCAAAAATGGTTCAATGGTCCAACCAATTTCTGCACATGCAAACGGATGTGTCAACAGCCGAAACGCGACAAGGCCGAACGGCGCGGATATCCGCCATTCGGCCCTGACGCCTCAGCCTTGGATGCGCCGGCGCCTATGCGATCTTGGCTGCCGCGCCGGCACCGCGCCAGCGCGCGAACATTTCCTCGCGAACCCGCCGCGAAGCCGCGAGCCGCTCCTTTGCCTGCGCCAGGATCGCCGGCGAGGCCTCGGCCGGCGTGCCCGATTGGAAGGGGGAGCCGGAGCATATTCGAGCGAGAGCTGCACGATCTCGGCTTCTGCCTGTCCGAGAAGCCTCGCGACCAGCGCCAGACCGAAATCGATCCCCGAGGTCACTCCGCCTGCGGTGATCAGCTTGCCGTCTTCCACGATACGCGCATCGACCGGGATCGCCCCGAACTCTTCAAGGAAATCATGCGCGTACCAGTGCGTGGTCGCCCGCTTGCCCCGCAGCAGCCCGGCCGCGCCGAGCACCAGCGCGCCGCTGCACACCGAGGTGATATAGCGAACCTGCGCCGCGCGTTGCCAAACGAAATCGAGCACTGCCTGGTCCTCCAGCAGCACGTTGACGCCGCCTCCGCCTGGAATGCACAGCACGTCGAGAGGCGGGCAATCGTCGAAGGTCGCCGTCGGCGTGAGGGAGAGACGCGTCGACGACATCACCGGATTGCGATCCTTCCAGATCAGATCCACCTCGGCGCCCTTGGCCGATGCCACGACTTCGTAGGGGCCGGTTAGGTCGAGCTGTTGAACATTGGGAAATACGAGAATGCCGAAACGAAGGGCCATGGAAATCTCCGTGGGTTGACTCGGGACAGGTTGACTCCGGGCAATCTACGGCATCATGGTTTGGCAGGATTGCCATTCATCCCTCGTTTCAGGCCAAACCAAATGCGCCGTGTCGAAGTGCTTGCTTATCCCGACGTTCAATTGCTCGACGTCAGCGGACCGCTTCAGGTTTTCGCCAGCGCCAACGACTTCAGGATGCAGGCCGGCGAACCAGCGCCTTACGAAGTCCTGGTCGTCGCCGCCTCGCCGCGGATCAGGACATCGGCCGGTCTCGTGCTGGAGGCTGCGGCGCTGCCGGCGCACGGGTCGGAGATCGACACACTGGTCGTGCCCGGCGGGTGGGGCGTCAACGCCGCCTGTGAGGATCGCGAGTTGGTCGATTGGCTGACCGAGCGCTCGCGTGATGCCACGCGCACCGCCTCTGTCTGCAGCGGCGCCATGCTGCTGGCAACTGCAGGACTGCTCGACGGCCGTCGCGCGGTTACCCATTGGGGACGCTGCGCGGAGTTCGCACGACGCTTTCCGGCGGTCCGCCTCGAACCCGATCCGATCTTCATCCGTGACGGCAATATCTGGACATCAGCTGGCGTAACGGCTGGCATCGATCTCGCTTTGTCTCTCGTCGAAGCCGACCTTGGCCGGCATATGGCGCTCAGCGTGGCGCGCGAGTTGGTGGTCTTCATGAAACGTCCCGGCGGCCAGGCGCAATTCAGCCAAACCCTGAAGCTGCAGCAAGGCGACGGGCGCTTCGACCGGCTGCACGGCTGGATCCTCGACAATCTGGCCGGCGACCTGTCGCTGGCGCAATTGGCCGACCACGCCAATATGAGCCCGCGCAGTTTCTCGCGCCGCTATCTCGAGGCCACGGGTCGGACACCTGCCCGCGCGATCGAGGAAATCCGCATCGAGGCGGCGCGGCGGATGCTGGAGCGCGGCCAGCCCGTCAACCGGACGGCACGCCGCTGCGGGTTCGGCTCGGAAGAGACGATGCGGCGCGGCTTTTACGCGTCCTCGGCACCAACCCGCGCGACTACCGCGAGCGTTTCTGATCGCGACTGCTCGCGCCAGGCAGCCGGGTTATGCGCGGTGACGCGGCGGAACTCGCGATTGAAGTTCGATTTCGTCTGGAAGCCGGATTCAAGCATTGCCGCGGTTACCGACATGTCGGTCTCGCCGAGCAGCCGGCAGGCTTCGGCAATGCGGAAGTCGTTGATGAACTGCGAGACGTTCTTGCCGGCCAGACGATTGACCGCGCCCGATATCTGGCGGGCCGGCACCCCACGCGGCGCGCCAGCCGCGACAAGGTCAGGTTCTCGTCACGCGCCAGCTTCTGCTCGACCAGCAGCTTGCGGACCCTTTCGAGGACCTCGCGATCCTGTGCCGTCGTGGATGATTTTTCGGCCTCCTCGGCGGCGGCGGATTGAGGCTGCGCGCGAGCAGCGACGATGGCCGTGAGGCCGATCAGCAGCAGGCCGAGAAAGTTTGCGTTGCCGACGAGGAAGGCCGCGTTATCGCCCTTGCTCCATGCGAAGTCCATGAACACCGCGAAGTCGAAGAAGGCCGAGAGACAAAGCGACAAGGCGGCGATGACGAGTGCGCGATGCGCGGCGACCGCGCCGTCGATGCGCGCCTCGTCCAGCGCATCGGGACCGGCGCGGCCGAGATCGAGCAGGGCCAATGCATAGCCGACAAAGATCACGATCAGGGCAGCATCGATCAAGCCCGGGGCAAACATCACCAACCCAAGCATCAGGACAGGCGGGGCCGCATGCAGCCAACGTATGCTGCTTGCCTGCGCTGCGCCGCGATGGATCAGACTGCGAAACCCGGCCAGAACGATCGGCGGCAGGGAGCTCGCAACCACCGGCAGCACATATCGCACCTGCGTCATGTCGTAGCCCCAGCGCAGACCGAGAAGCACCGACTGCAGCGCGCAAAGGCCGACCAGGGCAAGGAACGGCCGGCTCGGCCGCTCGGCGCGCAGCATCCGGACAAGCAAGATCAGCAGCAGCAGCGCGACGACAAAAGGAAGCGGAACGAAGATCACGGCGCTCTCAAGGGACAATCAGACGCAGTGATAGTGGCCCAGATCGCGACTGAGAACGACCTCGATCACGATCGAGGACGCTTTTCGGCACCTCTCACGGCAAATCATCGCCGGTCTTCCAACCGAGCGAGGATTCCATGACACTTTCCCGCATTCTCCCTGAGCCGGACTATCCCGACAATTTACCCAAACGGAAAGCGAAGCGCTCGACCATCGCAAGGCCAACCTCGGTCGGCCGCATTGCCGGCGCCCGATCGTGTATCGGGATGCCGGCGCGGGCTCCAAACAGCCGCTTGCCGTAGCAGATCAGGTTCTCGATGCCTTGCATGACGAAGACGGCCGCGGGCAGCATTTTTGCATACTCGGCCTCGGCCGCGGCTTCTTTGCCGGCGCGGAATGCTTCAAAGGCGCGCACGGCATGGTCGATACAGTCCGGCGCCAGGATCATGCCCCGGCAGCCGATACGAAAGTTGTCGATCAACTCCAGCCCGCCGCGCCCGTTGAGAACGGGAATCCGGCCCTCGGTGCGCTCGATCAAGCCGGCAATGTCGGTGACCGGCCCCTCGCCCTTGATCAGCCTTATGTTGGGATACAGCGTGACGAGTTCGCGGATTTCATCGGATGTCAGGCCGCGCCCGAAAAAGGCCGGCGCGTTCTGGATCGCCACCGGCAATTCGGTCGCCTCGGCGACACGGCCGAAGAAGCGGATATATTCCGCCGCGCCATAGGAGCCGCCGAGCGGCGGCTGCAGGATCACCCAGTCGGCGCCGACGCTTTCGGCGTGGCGGACCTGCGCGGCCTGCTCGGCCACCGACGCGCCGAAGATGGTGAAGGCGAGTGGCACTTTGCCGGCGGTATCCTCGGCCGTCCAGTCCATGATCGTTCGACGCTCGGCCTCGGTCAGCTTGGCGACTTCCGTCGCCAGTCCGAGCGCCGCCATGCCATGCACGCCCGTGGCCAGGCAGATCTCGACCTGCCGGCGCATCGCCGCGCGGTCCAGCCGTTCGTTCTCGTCGAAGAGCGCGTAGAGAATGGCGTGAATGCCATGGATATCATCAGGTCGAAATTTCGGCATCCTGCTCGACCTCAATGGCTCTCGCGCGGAATGGCGTGACCACGGTTGCCGACGAGGAAATCAAGGTCGGCGCCACGATCCGCCTGCAGCACATGGTCGATATAGAGACCCAGGTAGCCGCCGCGCATTGCCGGCACGGGCGGCTGCCAGGATTGACGCCGCCGCGCCAGTTCCTGCTCCGACACGTCGAGATGCAGCTTTCGCGCCTCGACATCGAGCTCAATGACGTCGCCGCTCCTGACCAGAGCTAACGGGCCGCCGACAGCCGCTTCTGGTGCCGCATGCAGCACGACCGTACCGAAGGCGGTGCCGGACATGCGGGCGTCGGAAATGCGGATCATATCTCGGATGCCCTGCTTCAGGAGCTTCTGCGGCAGCGCCATGTTGCCGACCTCGGCCATGCCGGGATAGCCCTTCGGGCCGCAATTCTTCAGCACCATGATCGACGTCTCGTCGATGTCGAGCGCGGGATCGTCAACACGCGCCTTGTAGTCGTCGATATCCTCGAACACGACGGCACGGCCGCGATGCTTCATCAGGGCGGGAGACGCCGCCGACGGCTTGATGATGGCGCCGTCGGGCGCCAGATTGCCGCGCAGCACCGCGATGCCGCCGCGCGACGTGAGCGACTTGTCACGCGGGCGGATCACCTCGGGATTGTAGTTCTGGGCGTCGGCAATGTTCTTGCCTACGCTCTTGCCCGTGACGGTCAAAGCATCGAGATCGAGCATATCTGCGATCTCCTTCATGACCGCCGGAATGCCGCCGGCATAGCAGAAATCCTCCATCAGGAAGCGGCCCGACGGCATCAGGTCGAGGATGGTCGGCACATCGCGACCGTAACTGTCCCAATCGTCCAGTGTCAGCTCTGTGCCGACACGGCCGGCGATGGCCAGCAGATGCACGACGGCATTGGTGGAGCCGCCGATGGCGCCATTGACCCGGATCGCGTTGGCGAAGGCCTGCTTCGTGAGGATCGCGGATGGGCAGAGATTCTCATTGACCATCTCGACGATGCGCCGCCCCGTCATGCGGGCGATGCGGTTGCGGCGCGCGTCGACCGCCGGATAGGCGGCATTGCCAGGCAGCGCCAGGCCGAGCGCCTCGACCATCGAGGCCATGGTCGAGGCCGTCCCCATCGTCATACAGTGGCCGGGCGAGCGCGACATGGCGCCTTCGGCATTGGCGAAATCCTGTTCGCTCATCATGCCGGCGCGCACGTCCTCCGAGAATTTCCAGACGTCGGTGCCGGAGCCGATCTCGCGACCCTGGAAGCGGCCGTTGAGCATCGGCCCGCCGGAAATGACGATCGAAGGCAGGTCGCAGGAGGCAGCACCCATGACCAGCGAGGGCGTGGTCTTATCGCAGCCGGCCATCAGCACGACGCCATCCATCGGATTGCCGCGGATCGCTTCCTCGACATCCATTGAGGCGAGGTTGCGAAACAGCATCGCCGTCGGCCGCAGATTGGATTCGCCGCAGGAGAACACCGGGAATTCCAACGGCAGGCCGCCGGCCTCAAGCACGCCGGCCTTGATGTGCTCGATCAGGCCGCGAAAATGCACATGGCAGGGCGTGAATTCGGAGAAGGTGTTGCAGATGCCGATCACCGGGCGGCCGTCGAAGGCATCATCGGGCAGGCCGTTGTTCTTCATCCAGCTGCGGTGGATGAAGGCATCCTTGCCCTGCCCGCCGAACCAGTACTGCGATCGTCTCTTGGTCATGGCTGTTCCCTGACGCTCAAGCGGGATGTTGCAGCTGGCTAAGGCCGCCATCGACGACGAGGGTCGCCGCGTTCATGAACGGGCACTCGTCGGAAATCATGAACAGCGCCGCAAGCGCGATCTCGCGCACCGATGCGATGCGGCCACCGGGGTGCAGCGCCATGGTGTTGGCGCGCGCCACCGCCGGATCAGGGAAACTGTTCCAGTAGTCGATGGCCTTCTGCGTCTCGACATAACCGGGCGCCAACGCATTCACGCGCACACCCTGCCCCGCATATTCGAGCGCAAGCGATTTGGTCAGGCCGAGCAGTGCGTGCTTGGCGACCGGATAGGGGAAGGTGTGCGGGATGATGGTGAAGCTGTGCGTCGAGGCGATGTTGAGGATGGCGCCGCCGCCATTGGCGATCATGCCCGGCAATACCGCCTTGCTGCAGTTCCAGGCGCCCTTGACGTTGACATCGAAATTGCGGTTCCACTCCTCCTCGGTCGCCTCGAGCGGTGTCGAGAACACATTCATCCCGGCATTGTTGATCAGCGCGTTGACGGGTCCGATCTCATCGCCTGCTTGTCTGACTGCCGCAACAATCGCGACGCTATCGCTGATATCGGCGGCGACATGCCCGACAGATCCGCGCGGCGCGGCAAGGCCGGTGACCGTCTTGTCCAGCAGGGCGCCGTCGCGGTCGACCAGGAACAGCTTTGCCCCTTCGGCAAGGCAGGCCTCGGCGATGGCAAGTCCTATGCCTTGCGCGGCACCGGTAAGAAATATCCGTTTGCCTGAAAGGCGCTCAGTCATATCATTCACTCCAGTCGAAGACTGTCATCGCAAATCCGGCACCAAGGCTTTCGCCCGGCGACAATATCTTCAATCCCATCGGGTCGGTATCGACATGCCTTAACGCGTTTGGGGTGTGGCTCATCGGCTCGAAGCAGAAAAAGCTGCGATCATCGTCCGGCGCATAGAGCATGTAACGGCCAAGCTCCCGGGTCGCCTCGATATCGAGACCGAGCCGATGTTCGGGCCAGACAATGCGCGCGGCACCGCTCCAGCCTTCGAAGGCATTGTTCAGCCAGCGGTCCGGCAGCCGGCGCGGCGTGGCGAAGTCGACATCGCCGGCAACAGCGATCCGCTCGCCGGGCAGGTGTCCGCCGCGTTCGCTCCACCAGTCGCTCGCCGGTGCAAGAAGCGTCGTCAGCGGCGTGCGCGGAAAGAACGGATGAAAGCCGAGCCCGAACGGCAGAGCCGTCTCGTCGATGTTGGTGACGGAGAGCGCGAGGTCCAGCCGCGCTCCGGCAAGACGGAACGATTGCCGCGCACGGTAGGCAAAAGGCGCGCCCTCGCCTGCGGGCTTGTCGAAGCTCAGTTCGGCCCGATCGGCGCGGCGTTGCTCCACCGTCCAGACACCGAGCCAACCGTCACCATGAATGTACAAGGGATCGGCGCTGTTGCGAGCAAACTGGAACGCGCGGCCGCAGAAGGAGAAAGCGTTAGCTTCGACGCGGTTGCCTATCGGCACCAGCGGGAAACAGGCGCAATCGCCGACGTCGAATTCGGCCTTACCTCTGTAAGGGCGCAGGAACGGCACGCCATCAGCCGTAAGCGCCTCGACGATTGCGCCGCCAAGCGGGCTGATCCTGACGCTCAACCGATCGTTTTCGATGCGGATCGAGGACGGCATGTCGCTTCCCCGGCTCAGCGCCGCCCCAATGCCGACGAACGCAGATTGTCGAGCAGCACGGCAAGCAGAAGGATCACGCCGCGCACGATGTACTGGTAGAAGGCCGGGATGTTGAGCAGGTTCATGGCGTTCTCGGCGATGCCCATGATCAGCACGCCGACGATGACGCCCGACATCGTAGCGCGGCCGCCGGCGAGCGACACGCCGCCGAGCACGCAGGCCGAGATGACCGAGAGCTCCAGCCCGACCGCCGCGTTGGGCTGGCCCGACGTGATGCGCGAGGCCAGCAGAATGCCGGCGATGCCGCAGACGACGCCCTGCAGCGCGAAAATCCAGATGCGCGTCCGGTCGACATTGACGCCGGCGAGGCGCGAGGCTTCCGGATTGCCGCCGATGGCCAGCGTGTTCTTGCCGAAGACGGTGCGGTTAAGGACGAAGCCGAAGATGCAAAACAGCACGGCCAAAACCCAGACTGGCGTCGGAATGCCGAGCAGCTTCGACAGCGCCAGCTGATAGAAATCCGGACTGTTGATTCCCACCGCACGTCCGTCGGACGCGATCAGCGCCATGCCGCGCACGATCTGCATGGTCGCCAGCGTCGTGATCAGCGCGTTGATGCGGAATTTGGCGATGACGACGCCGTTGATGAAGCCGACAAAGGCGCCGCAGGCGATCGCCGCCAGAAGCCCGAGCAGGATCGAACCGGTATAATTCGACGCCATCACCGCGACCATGCCGGCGAAGGCGACGATCGAGCCGACCGACAGATCGAAGTCGCGCGCCGCGAGGCAGAACATCATGGTGCAGGCGACGATGCCGACGGTTACCACCGACTGCAGCAGGCCGAGCATATTGCGGTCGGTGAGGAAGTTCGGCACCAGCAGCGACACTACAGCGAAGGCGACGACGAAGATGACGACGAGGCCCTGTTCGCCGAGCAAAAGCCTCTTCAATTGGTCGGTCATGCCAAAATCCTCAGGATGCGATCGCGTCGGGTGTTTTCTGATCGGGAAGGGCGGCGGCCAGGATCGCCTTCTCCGCGAACTGGTCGCGCGCGAGCTCAGCGCCGATGCGCCCGCCGCACATAACCAGGATGCGGTCGCAAATGCCCATCACTTCCGGCAGTTCGGATGAGACGACGACGATCGCCATGCCGTCCTCGGCAAGCTGGTAGAGCAGTTCGTAGATTTCCGACTTGGCGCCGACATCGATGCCGCGCGTCGGCTCGTCGACGATGAGGACGCGCACGCCCTGCTCCGACAGCCAGCGACCAAGGATGACCTTCTGCTGGTTGCCGCCGGAGAGGTTGATGATGTCCTGCTTGCGCGACGGCGTGCGCACCTTGAGCTTCTTGATGAAGGTTTCGGCAGTGGCGATCTCGCTGGCGCGGTTCAGCACCCCGAAGCGCGTGCGATGGCGCCGCGACGAGATGTTGATGTTCTCCTCGATCGAGCGGCCCTGGATGATGCCGTCATGCTTGCGGTCTTCCGAACACAGCACGATGCCGGCGCGGATCGCTTCATGCGGATCGGTGGCATGAACGACTTTTCCGTCGACGCTGATGATGCCGCCGGAGCGCGGGTCGGCGCCGAAGACCAGCCGCATCAGCTCGGAACGCCCCGCGCCGATCAGACCGAAGAAGCCGACGATCTCGCCGGCGCTGGCCTCGAAGCTGGCCGGCGTCTTCAGCTTTGCCCCGGAAAGCGCCTCGACCTTGAGGCGGACATCGCCCGTCTTGCGCGGGCGAAAACCCCAGATGTCGGAGATTTCGCGGCCGACCATTTCGGCGACGACCTGGTCGCGGGTGACACCTTTCAATGATGCGTGGTGCGCCGCGAGCTTGCCGTCGCGCAGCACCGTCAGGCTGTCGCAGAGCCGGAACACCTCGTCCAGCCGGTGCGAGACGTAGATGATGACCTTGCCCTCGCCGCGCAGGCGGTCGATCAGGGCAAACAGGATTTCGCTTTCGCGCGAAGACAGCGACGAGGTCGGCTCGTCCAGCGCGATGACACGCGCGTCGAGCATCACCGCCTTGGCGATCTCGACCATCTGGCGCTCGCCGATCGAGAGTGTCTTGACCTTGCGGCGCATGTCGATGTCGATGCCTGCGGATTTCAGCTTGGCGCCAACGTCTTCGAGCATCTGGCGGCCAGCGATGATGCCGGCGCGGGCTGGAAAACGGCCAAGGCTGAGGTTTTCGGCAACGGTCAGTTCGGGGACGAGTTGCAGTTCCTGGTGGATGACGATGACGCCATTGTCGAAGGCATCCCTGGTCGATGAATACGCCTGGACCTTGCCGTCGATGCTTATTTCGCCGGCGTCGGCGTGCTGGTCGCCCGACAGGATCTTGATCAGCGTGGATTTGCCGGCGCCGTTCTCACCCATCAGCCCGTGCACGGCGCCCTTGTCGACGCCGAAGGAGACGTCCGACAGCGCCTTGACGCCCGGATAGGTCTTGGCGATGCGCGAGAAGTCGAGAAACGACACGGGCGTCGATCCTTCTGTGTCACGACAAAAAGGCGGCGGGATGAGCCGCCGCCTGTTTGTACAGGGAGGATTATTCGATGCCGAGGCCCTGGCGGACTTTTTGGTAATCGTCGCGCTTGGCGAGCGCACCCGAAGTCAGCGTCAGCTTGGCCGGTTCCTTGTTGTTGGCGACCCAGTCGTACATGTTGAGCGCCGTCTCGTAGCCGTGACGCTTTGGCGAGATGATCACCGTGCCGACAAAGCCGGTCGCGGTCGGCTTCTTGAACTCGTTGATCGCCGAATCCGCGCCACCGATGCCGACGCCGATCACGTTGTCTGCCGGAATGCCGACGCTTTCGGAGGCGCGCACGGCGCCGAGCACGGCTTCGTCATTGAGGCCGAAGGACACCCACTTCTTGATGTCGGCATGGGCGTTGAGCACAACTGTCGCGGCATTCAGCGCTGCTTCGGTGTCGGTCTTGGCTTGCGGCGCATCGAAGATGTTCTCGGCCTTGAAGCCGTTGGCCTTGAGCACCGAGATGGCGCCTTCGACACGGTCGACGGCGGTCGGCAGCTGGTCGTAGGAGACTCGGATGGCGCCGACCTCGTCGGCCTTCCAGCCGCGCGCCTTCATTTCATCGACGATGGCCTGGCCGACGGCCTCGCCGATCTTGGTCGCCGAGATGCCCATATGCGGCACGTCTTCCAGCGCCTTGCCGTCGGCGCCGACCAGGCGGTCGTCGACGGTCATCAGCTTGAGATTGTTGGCGGCGGCCTTGGCGACGATGCCGGGGCCGAGCTTCACGTCTGGCGTGCAGACGATGAAGCCCTGCGCGCCCTGGGCGCCGAGATTGTCGATGGCCGACATCAGTTTCTCGCCGTCCTCGGCGCCGATCTTGACCAGGGTAAAACCCTTTTCCTTGGCTGCCTGGTCGGCGAACTTCCATTCGTCCTGGAACCACGGTTCCTCGGGCTGTTTGACGATAAAGCCGATCTTGGTGTCCTGAGCATAAGCGGCGATGGTCGTGACGGACAGCACGGCAAGCGCGCCCGCGACGAGCGCGGTCTTCAAAAGTCGCATGATTACCTCCCAGCGATAGCCGGGCGCTCAGCCCGGCAGCAGGAGTCTCTAATTGTTTTTATCATACTCGTCAATTGATCTGGTATGATAATTAAGCTACATGCTCTGACCAGGGATCGCTGGCGCAAATCAATCGCATCCGGTATGGCCGGGCCGGTTGCGCGAACCAGCAGGTTCGCCGCCTTGGAGGAGGGCTGAGGTGACCGAGACGTCTAAGAAGGGACAAGGCGACGCGGCCACTCGCCGCCCGCGCGTCATGCCCGATGTGACCAAGGCGCTTGCCTCGGACATCTTTTCGGGACGCTATCCGGCCGGCTCCTCCTTGCCGACCGAGAACGAACTCGGCGTCGAATATGGCGTCAGCCGCACCGTCATCCGCGAGGCCCTGAAGGTGCTGGCCGCCAAGGGCCTGGTGCTGTCGCGGCCACGCGTCGGCACCATCGTCTGCAACGAGGACGACTGGAACATCATCGACCCGCAAGTGTTGGCCTGGCATGCGCCGCATGCGCTGGACGACAAGCTGTTCGACGCCATTCTCGAAACGCGCCGAGCGATCGAACCGCTTGTCGCCGAACTCGCAGCGGCCCGAGCGACGTTGCAGGAGATCGCCGATCTCGAAGCGGCATGGCGCGGCATGGCCGGTGCCGGCGAGGACCTCGCCGCCTTCTCACGCAGCGACATAGCCTTCCACCAGATCCTTTATGCGGCAAGCCACAACCCGATCTTCCGGCAGATCGGCAATCTGATCGACACCGGGCTCAAATTCTCGCTGGAGGCAACGGCGGTGATATCGCTCGACCGGCGCATGGAAGCCGTTGCGGCGCACCGTGAGGTGGTCGAAGCGTTGCGCATGCGCGACGCCGACGCCGCGGGCGGCGCGGCGAACAAT
Organism: Mesorhizobium sp. ORM8.1; assembly: GCF_053005525.2. Lineage (NCBI taxonomy): Bacteria > Pseudomonadati > Pseudomonadota > Alphaproteobacteria > Hyphomicrobiales > Phyllobacteriaceae > Mesorhizobium > Mesorhizobium sp. ORM8.1. The sequence goes on from NZ_CM132600.1 coordinate 3,408,764, forward strand.
ATCCTCGATCTGGCGGCGCGCGATCTCGTCAGCGCCAAGAAACTCAAGAACAACTGAGACCGGCATGAAAATCACCGCGCTTACCACCTACGTCGTCCCGCCACGCTGGCTGTTCCTCAAGATCGAGACCGATGCCGGCGTCACCGGCTGGGGCGAGCCTGTCGTCGAAGGCCGGGCGCTGACGGTCGAGGCGGCGGTCAAGGAGTTGTCCGACTATCTCATCGGCAAGGATCCGCGCCTGATCGAGGACCATTGGACGGTGATGCATCGCGGCGGTTTCTATCGTGGCGGCCCGATCCTGATGAGCGCCATTGCCGGCATCGACCAGGCGTTGTGGGACATCAAGGGCAAGGCGCTCGGCGTGCCCGTGCACGAACTGCTCGGCGGCAAATTGCGCGACACCATCAAGGTCTATTCCTGGATCGGCGGCGACCGGCCGGCGGAAGTCGCGGCCGGCGCCAGGGAAGTCGTGGCGCGCGGCTTCCAGGCGCTGAAGATGAACGGCACGGAGGAACTGCAGATCGTCGACAGCCACGACAAGATCGATGCCGCGGTCGAGCGTGTCGCCATGGTGCGCGAGGCGGTCGGTCCCACCGTCGGCATCGCCGTCGATTTCCACGGCCGCGTGCACCGGCCGATGGCGCGCATGCTGGTCAAGGAGCTGGAGCCCTACCGGCTGATGTTCATCGAAGAACCGGTGCTGAGCGAAAACCGCGACGCGCTGAAGGAGATCGCGGCGCTCGGCTCGACGCCGATCGCGCTCGGCGAACGGCTCTACAGCCGCTGGGACTTCAAGTCGGTGTTCGAGCAAGGCGCGGTCGACATCATCCAGCCGGACCTGTCGCATGCCGGCGGCATCACCGAGTGCCGCAAGATCGCGGCGATGGCCGAAGCCTATGACATTGCGGTAGCGCCGCATTGTCCGCTCGGCCCGATCGCGCTCGCCGCCTGCCTGCAGCTCGACGCCGTCAGCTACAATTGCTTTATCCAGGAGCAGAGCCTGGGCATCCACTACAACGCCGCCAACGACCTGCTCGATTATGCCGCCAACAAGGACGTCTTCCGCTATGAAGACGGCTATGTCGCCATTCCCGATGGTCCCGGCCTCGGCGTCGAGATCGACGAGGACTACGTCAAGGAGCGCGCCAAGGAAGGCCACCGCTGGCGCAACCCGATCTGGCGCCACAAGGACGGCTCCTTCGCCGAGTGGTAAGGCGGCGGATTATCCGTCCCGGCTACAGCGCTGCCGGCCGGGGTTCGATGGCGGCGATGCCGGCCTCGGTCAGCGCATAGATGCCGCGCTCGGCCCTGGCGAACCAGCCATAGTAATTGTGCTGCAGGATGCTTGCCGCGCGCGGCGCGACGACCTTGAGGTCGCGCGGCCGCTTCGGGCCATCCACCATGGCGACGGCGCAGGCCAGCGCCTCCTGCCGGTAGGCGGTCATGATCGGCTTCTTACGCGTGCTGCCGCCGATCGATGGATCGCCTTTGCGGCGGTGATGCTCCTCGACCAGGCGGGAGCGCCGTCGTGGATCGCGGCGCGGCGGCGCGGCGGCCGGGCTGAGCAACAGCTCGACTTCGCCTTTTTTGCCGACACCGAGCAGGCCGAAGCCAAGCCGGCGGCAGAGCGCGCGAAAACGGCGATCATGCTCGCGGCCCTTGCCGCGCGCCGACATCAGGGCGGCCAGCCAGACCTCGTCGCAGGCCGCGGCGCGGTCGACAGCCTGCAGGACAAGCTCGAGGTTGAACTGCAGCTTCAACTCGCAGATCACCACCACCGGCGGCTCGCCGTCGCGCAGGCCAACCACGTCGCAACCGCCGATCTCACCCTTGATGGTGAAATCCATGGTCTCGAGGAACCGCTTCACCGGTTCGTAGAGGGATGTCTCCTGCATGGGCAACGCATAGCCGATTCGCAGCTATCGAGCCCAGCACGGATGGAACCTCGCTCCGCGAAGCTACGACCGCTTGCGAAGCGATGCCTGAAAGACCAGCGAGGACCAGCTGTTGGACGAGGCCAGGTGGCAATAGATCAGCGCCAGCGCGCCGGATTTCCTCAAATCGAGGAATGCCTCGTCGCCGAGCTTGTTCAGCGCCTGTTCGTCGATGACCTGGAAATCGGTGAGATTGAGGATCTCGCCGCCTTCCAGCGTCACCTTGCTCTGGCGCGGCGCGAACAGGCCGTGCGCGTCGATCTTTTCGACCATGGCACGGGTGGCGTTGAAATCGTTCTGGAACTGGCTGCAGAAAGCGAGCGCCTGCTTGGTCGCCTCGCTCGGCTCGGTGCCTTCGAAGAACAGCGCGATCTTGCCGCCATCGTCGCGGAAAGGTGCTGCAATCTGGTCGACGACGCGGTCGCTGCCGCGGTCGACGCAAAGCGTCAGCCGGCCCGATGTCGCCGTTTCGTCGGCAAGGATGAAGGGATAGCGGCGGACATAGGCCGGGATGTAATGCGGCTCGGTCCAGCGGCCGTCGGCATCGACGAACAGGTTTTCGTTCAGCCGCAGGCCGGTGATGATCACCGGCGCCTTGGTCGGGCCGATGAAGACGATCGGATAGGAGCGCATGGCAGCCGGCATTTCCGACGCCATGACCGGAATGGCATGCGCCGTGCGCGCGAAGCCGAAATCGGCCCGCGCGGTCAGGCCAAGCGAGCCATGCCGGATCGGATTGAGCGCTTCAGGCTTGCCATAGAACAGCGGCATCGCGTTGCTGGCGGCGCCCGCCGCCGGCGCATCCTCGCTCTTGGCTTCAGCCATGTTCAGCATCCTTTCAGCGGGGATTGCGCAAGCCACCAAATAACAAAGGCCGACACCGGGTTTAGGCTAGCGCGGGGGCTGGCGCAACGGCTTGCCGGCACGCTATGAACAGCATGATGTCGGCCGAGGATATCGGCGGCCGTGACAAGTGGTTGAAGGCGGGCGAAATGGTGTCGGCTACGGATTTCGACAAGGCGGTCGGGCAGACCTTCATCGTCGAGGCCAATGGCAAGATGGTGGCGCTGGAGCTGAGCGCGGTGAAGCCTATCGCCAACAGTCCACGTGACGGCGGCGGCTTCTCGCTGCTGTTCAAGGGACCGCGCGAGATGCTTTTGCCGCAAGCGATCTATCGCTTTGTCGGCAGCGACATTACGCATGACATCTTCATCGTGCCCATCTCCAGCGACCAGTCGAGCTATATCTACGAAGCCGTCTTCAACTGAGTTCGGCTCGATGGTCGACTATCTTCCAATCCCCGAGGTGCTGGACAAAGCGGCATGCCGCGCGCTCCGTGCGGAAATTCGCGCGGCCGTCGGCCAGGACGCGGGCCTGCTTGGCCGTTCCGACCACAAGCCGGCATGGCCTGAGGTACGCCGGACCACGCGCGCGGAGGTTTCGCCTGCCACCAAGGCGCGAATAGAGCGTTTGCTGGCGCGGCAGAAGCCGGTTCTGGAACAGCATTTCGGCGTCGCGCTCGGCGCGTGCGAGGAGCCCCAGTTTCTCCACTACCGCGAGGGCGATTTCTTCGTACCGCACCAGGACGGCAACACGCCACTCATCCATGACGAATCGCGTTTCAGGAAGGTCTCGGCGGTGATCTTTCTCAACGCTCAGTCCGACGACCCTTCCCCCGAAAGCTACGCTGGCGGCTCGCTGGTCCTGCATGGGCCTTACAGCGGCCCGGACCTGCGCATCACCATGCCGGCATTGCCGGGCTCCGTTATCGCCTTTCGTTCGGAAACGACCCACGAAGTCACTCCGGTCACGCGCAACGAGCGGTTCACGATCGTCTCGTGGTATCGCGGTCCGTGAGAGTTGCGGGGTTCACGAGAGCGGGCGCACCATCAGGTCGTAGACACCTTTGTCTTCGGCAACCGTGAAGCCCAGTCGCAGATAAAGCTGCATGGCCGGATTGTGCTTCTCGACATGGATCGAGACCGCCTTGCCGACCGCACCCGCCTCGTCGATGAGGTCGCTGAGCAGCGCCTTGCCGAACCCCTTGCCGCGATAGGCCGGCAGGAAGGTAATGTCGATTATGCGGTGCTCGCCTGGCCAGCGCTCGATATAGAGTCGGCCGATGTCGCTGCCGGCCTGCGTGATCACCAGCCAATCAGCATTGGGGTAGTATTTCTGGTAATGCGCGTGCTGGGCCTGGAACTGCATATCGAGGAACGCCGCCTTCTGCGCCTCGCTCCACGAGGTCAGCGACAGTTCCTCGGCACGGGTCGACACATAGACCCGCGCCAGAAACGGCAGATCGGCATTCGCGATCGGACGAAACTTCAGTCCTAAATCAGCGGCTCGCGCCCAGCTGGCCGCTTTGCCCACATAATTCATCGACACATCAGGGGCGGGGCGGGAATACGCCTTGCAACGCAATGCAGAAGCTCAAGGTGATATAGGGCATCATGTTGTTGTGCGGCTGGCTGCCGCCGGCCGGAGCGATGGCCTGACTCGACAGCGGCACCATGCTGGCCGCGGGCGTATAGGCATTTCCTTGGGCCGATTTCCCGAACGCGGTATTTGTAGGAACGTTCGTGTTGGCGGAGAAATTGCCCGGCACGCTTTCCACCGTATGGGGATGCGACGGTATTTCACTCTCCAGCAGGGTGACGGTCTCGGAACCGCCGGTTTCACCGAGATCGTGCAGCGAGAGGCCAGGGCCCTGGCCGGGATGCATGGGCGCATTGCCCTGCATATCAGGCAGGGCAAAATTCGACTTCCCATCACCGCCATAAGTCGTGCCCAGCAGTGAAAAAAGAGCGGTGTTCTGCGAAAGCGGGAGGATTTGCCCGTCACAAAACGCCCACCCCTTGGGCGCAAAATTGAACGGGAAAATCCGGATTTCGGCGACGAACGGATCCATGACGTCCTCTTAAGTCGGTGACGGGAAAATCCCGAATAGCGAGATGATGAAATCCACGCACAGATAGGGCTGGAAATTGGTGTGCGGCTGACTTCCGCCAACGGCGTTGATGAATTGCGGGGCCATCGCGATCGAAGGAACGGCGTTGATGAACGTGTTGACCTGGGGCGACCTGCCGATGAGGCTGTTGCCTGGATTCGGTGAATTCGCCACGTCGCTCGACGCGATGAAAAGGTGGCTGTGCATTGGCATTTGGTTCACGTTGAGAGTGACTTCTTCGACGCCTCCGGTCTCGGCCAGAGTAAAGCCATTGCCCTGATGAATAGGGAGACGGCCACGCAGATCAGGCAGAGCAAATGTCGATTGCCCGTCGCCGCCATAGGTGGTCCCGATCAGGTTGAACAAGGTATCGTACTCGGAGATCGGTAGAAGCTGTCCGTCACAGAACATCCACCCGGCCGGCGGGAAATTGCCGGCAAACATACGGATCTCACCAACATAGGGCTGTGCCACGGTGTGTCTCCGTCAGTTTTGCGAGGGGAAAATGCCCTGCAGGGCAATGCAAAAGCTCAATGTCAGAAAAGGCTGCATGTTGAGATGCGCCTGGCTACCACCGACATTGCTTACGGTGTCCGGTCGCAAATTGGTGAGATTTTGCGTCGGGCCGTAGAGCAGGTTTGGCGCGGAGTTGCCCAGCAGATTTCCACCCGGAAGCTGGACCGACCCCGCATTGATTGAGGCATTCGCCTGATGTGTGGGTGGGCATCTCAGCTATTGTAAGCGTATGCGCCTGTTCGCCGCCACGCTCACCGAGGAAATGGCCCATGCCGCCTGTATGGTTCGGCGTACGGCCGCGCATGTCGGGGAGAGCGAAATTCACGCGACCGTCGCCACCGTAAGTGGTGCCGAGCAGCGAAAACAGCGCTTGATTCTGGTTGATGGGCAGGAGCTGCCCGTCGCATAGAGCCCATCCTTTCGGTGGAAAACCGAAAGACATGATCCTGATTTCCGAGAGAAAAGGCTCGGCCATCTCGCGTCCCCACCAGCAATTTTACTTTGAATAGAAAGTATCCTTCCCCAAGGGAAGTGTCCAGCGATTTCGAGTCGTCTTAGTGCAAGAAGTTATTCAACCCCAACGTCTTGAGAGATAGCGCGCATCGCCCACAACTACACATTGCCTAAAATTGATTCTACTACTGATTGGGGTTCGTCGGCGTCTTTGTGTGACCGCCATTGTGGCCAACCGGGATCGCAGAAGAACCGGGCGCGTTGGCATCGAGCACGGGCGTCGTCGGCGTGTTGCCGCGATTAGCCCATGTCGTCGCGGTGTCGACCGTGAAGCCTTCGAGATACAGATGTGAACCGGCGCCCCCGGTATTTTCGTTGACAAGGGCCGCGTCGCCGTTCGCGGCCGTGATGCCGGAAATTGTGTTGTTCTGGAGATTCGCGACAAGAGTAGTCAAATCTGCGGGCAACGCACCGGGCGACAGCAAGATACCGTTATTGAAAGTATCGACTCCGGTATTGTAACCAGCCATCGTAATGTTGTTATTTTGAATGGTGATATCGAGAGATGCGCTAAACTTGGATATTCCGTCACCGGTAACGCCAGCCGAGATCGCAGCATCCTGGCCATTATTTATGATCGCATTCCCGATCACTTCCACAACACCCGTGGAATTGTCCTCCGTACTGATATTGATTGGGCTGCCGGCGAAATTCGATCCAGTGGCGTTGTTTTGGATGTCAGCGTTATTGTCGATGCGTCCCATAATGGTTGCGTTATCAATACTGAATATGTTGATAACCGGGCCACCATGGCCGTAGATTTTCTTGTTACGGTTGATGTTGAAATTGAGCTGCGCGGTATCCTGGGCATTGAGCCCGATAGCCCGGCCCGTCTGGGTCGTCGTCCCGCCTGGATCGAAGGTGTTGCCGTTGCCGGCGACGCCTCCATCGGTGATGTTGACGTTCAGCGTCGAGGTATCGCGCGCGAAGCCCTCGACGCCGGAGGTCTTCAGGTTCGAGAACGTGCTGTTCCACACGTTGAGCGTAGCATTGGCGTTGCCGAAGGCCTCGAAGCTGAGGCCCTGGGCTCCGTTTGCGGAATTCCTTGTGTTGCTGAATGTGCTGCCGGAGACGGTCAGCGTCAGCGTCGTGCCGCTATCATTGCGTATGTCGACCAGATTGTCGCCACCGGCGCCCGCGGCGAAGGTGAAAGTGGAATTCGTAATCGAGGACGTTCCGGTGAGATTGTAGAACCGCACATCGCCTTCGAAGACGGCGTCGCCAAAGCCGGTAATCGTGGTGTTCGCGATGCTGAGGTTCGATACGTTCTGACCGTTGATGCCGACCTGGGCGCCACCGTTCAAGTTGAGGTTTGTGAACGTCGCCGTCGACACACTGCTCATGTTGATGGCGGCCTGGGCGGCGCTGTTGAACGTCGGCCCGTCGATATTGTTCAACGTGCCATTGCCGCTGTTGGCATTGGTGAAGTTCATGTTCGACAGCGACAGGTTCTTCGTCGAGGTGAACAGCGCGCCCTGCACCGCGTTCTGGATGGTGCCGCCGGACCCTGCCGTCGTGCCGGTTCCGGTCACCGTCAAGCCGCCGTTGCCGGCAGCTAGGCCGGTGTTGTTGAGCACGATGCCGTTGGTAGCACCGTTCGACGAAATACTCTGGAACGTCACGTTGCCCGAGCCGATCGACGTGTTGACGATGTTGAGCGCGGTGCCGGTCGTCGACGTGATCGTGTTGCCGGTGCCCTGCGCCGTCACCGTGCCGCCGCCGGTGGCATTGAAGCCGGTCCCGCTGGTGGTGTTGATGACCAGCCCGCCATTGGTGAAATCGATCGTCGCGCCGGTGTTGGTGGTCAAATTGACGGCGGTGTTGGCTCCCGTGCTCAGCGTCTTGCTGGTGCCCGAGAACGTGATCGACCCGCCGGTGTTGGCGCCGACCAGAATGCCGTTTGCGAGACCGCCCGTGGCGCTGAGAGCGCCCGACAGGGTCGTCGTCCCGCCGGTGCGGTTCTGGATCGAGACGATATTGTTCGTATTGGTCTTCGAAATGCTGCCGGCGTAGGTGATGTTGCCGTTGCCGCCATTCACATTTAACCCAATCCCGGTCGGGTTGGTGATCGACGTGTTGGCATTGAAGCTGAACGTGCCGCTGGAGCCATTGACGATGTCGATCCCGGCATCGCCGCCGTTCAGCGTCGTCGTGCCGTTGAAATTGTAGGTGCCGTCGGCGTTGTCGAATTGCAGGCCGGTGCCGTTGGTCGCCGACAGCGTGCCGGTGTTCAAGGTCAGCGTTCCGGTGTGGCCGCCCGAGACGCTGACCAGGGCAGCATTGTTCGCCTGGTTGATATTGCCGGCATAGGTCAGGTTGACGCTGCCGCCGACGACATTGAACGACGCACCCGTCGCGCCGCTCAGCGCGCCCGGACCGAGGACGACCGTGCCGCTGACATTGGTCAGGCTGACATTGTTGGTGCCGCCGCCGGAGTTGGTCTGGTCGAGCGCGATGGTGGCGGCGACGTTGGCGAGGTTGATCGCCTGGCCGCCGGTCGAATTGACCGTCTGGGCGGCAGCGGTGGCGGTGATGCCCATCGTGCCGCCGGTTCCCACGATGCCGGTGCCGACGGTGGTGTCGATGGTCAGGCCGTTGGCGAAGCTGGTCGTGCCGCCGCTCTGCGAAGACCGACGCCGCTCGTCGTGTCGATGTTGGCGAGGCCGGTGACGTTGAGCGTGCCGGTCTGGAGACGGATGCCGCCGCCCGTGTTGGGGACGGTGACATTGTTCACCGTCACCGTGTTGAACTGGAAGGTGCCGGTGTTGGTGTTGATGGCATCGATGCCGAAGCCCGACGTATTGCCGATGGCGGTCGCGCCGGTAACGGTGAAAGTCCCCGCAACGCCGTCGAAGATGATGCCGCTCGCGCCGCCGCCAGCGTTTACGGTGGTAAGCGTCATGTTGACGGTCAGCGGATCGAGATTGAACGCCGTGCCCGCCGTGGTGTCGACCGAACCGCCGGTGTTGGTCAGCGTGAAGGTCGTGCCGGCGCCCTTTGTGTTGACCAGGACGCCCGTGCCGGAATCGTTGGCGACGTTGAGTGTGGTGAAGTTCAAGGTGCCGGTCGGATTGATGAAGCTCAAGCCGTCGCCCAGGACGCGCGCGCCCGTGTTGCCCACCGTGAGCGAGCCGCCCGCGGCGCCGCTGAAATGAACGTTGCTGAATAGGATGCCGCCACCGGCGCCACCGGTAACGGTGTTGCCGGCAAACGAATTGACCAGGATGGAATTCGTGGTCGCGGACAGGCTCTGGCCGCCAAACGAGACGGCAACCCCGGCGCTCGTGCGCTGGAAAGCGTTGCCGTCGATACTGAGTTGCAGCATGTCGGCGGTACCGCCGGTTGTGCCGAGGCTGAGCGCGGCGCCGCCGGCCGCGATGTCGTTGTTCCTGAGGAAGAAGCTGGAGGCGGCTGTCGCATTGACGGCGACACCGGTGCCGGTGCCGAGATTGCGGACGATCAGATTCGCCATGCCGCCGGTTATCGTGCCGGTGCCGCTTGTCGCCAGGTTGATGACCGATGTGGCATTGTTGCTCTGCAGGATCGGCCGCAGCAATCGATACCGCCCGGCGCCGCGATGATCGGCGAATTCTGCACCGTGGTGAAGTGGAATGCCGCCGAAGCGCCGCTGCTGGTGTCGACGCCGAGCTGCGAGACATCGACCGCCGCGTCACCGCTCTTGAAGGCGAGCAATACCTGCCCGTCATCGAGCTGGAACGACGTCGCGCCGAGATCGATCGTTTCCTGGGTGCCGTTGACGTTCTTGTCGATCAGCACGACGACGTTGGCCGTCGAGGCCTGTGCGCCCGCGTAACTGCCCGGATTGGCTAGGCTGCCGTCGCCGGTGCCGCCTTCGGTGACATAGTAGACGCTGATCGACGACAGGTTCGATGTGTCGCCGGTGAAATTGACGTCGTTGAAATTGTAGTCGCCATTGGTCGGCAAGGTATCGGTGGTGTGGATGACCTGGCCGCCGGTGGTCGCGATCGACGATTCGGCCGGGCCGACGCCGTCGCCGAACACCAGCTTGGCGTTGGTGGCGCTGGAGAACTGGACGCCATAGCCGACATTGGCGATCGTCGAGGTCTGGTCGGCCGGGTTGTTGTTGACGGTGTCGCCGAGCTGGATGGTGCCGGTGCCCGTGGTGCCCGCCATGTCGATGCCGATCGTGCCGGCGAAGCTGCCGCCGTCGACATCGAAATCGCCGGCCGTGATGTTGCTCGTGCCGAGAGCGGCGCCATTGAGATCGAGACCGACCGCGTTGGCGGCATTGAGCCCGATGTTCAGGCTGTCGAAGCTCAGCGCCGACCCGAGCGTGCCGGAAATGTCAACGCCGCGCGAAGTGATGTTCTGCAGGTTGACCGCGCCGAGGTCTATGGCGCCGCCGCTGACATTGTTGAGCGACACTCCGGTCGCGGCGCCATTGCTCGAAATCGAATCGAAGGTGATGCCGCCGGCGCCGACCGTCGCGCCGTCGAGATCGAGCGCGGTGCCCGTGCCGGTGGTGATGGTGTTGCCGGCGCCGCTGACGGTGACGGTCGAGGGAATACCCGCAGGGAAATTGGTATCTCCGATAACTTCGAAGCCCGCGCCCGACGTCGTCGTTATATCGAGGCCGCCACCGGTGAAGTTGATCGTGGAATTCGTGTTGGCGCTCGGCGTGCCGACCGGGAAGCCGCCGGGGAAGCCTATATTGACGCCGTCGGTCGCGCCCGAGCTGATCTGCTTGGTAGCGCCCGAGAAGGTGATCGTGGCCGAATCGTTGCCGGCAATGACGATGTTGCCGCCGGCCGCCGCGTTGCTGTCGGTCAAATTGCCGGACAGCGACACCGAGCCGCCGGTGAGCCCCTGGATCGACACGGCAGCACCCGAGCCATTGCTGGCGATGGCGCCGCCATAGGAGATACCGGCGTTGCCGCCGCTGGCGGCAGTCGCCGAGCCGACGTTGAACGACGTGCCCGAACCGGTGTTGGTCAGCGTGCCGGTGCCGAAGGCAGCCGTGCCGCTCAGATTCTGCAGGTCGATGCCGTTGCCGGTCGCGAATGTCGCGCTGGTCGATGCGAAATTGATGCCGGCCGTGATGCCGTCGAGGGCCACCGCCTGTGCCGACGTGGCGTCGATCGTGCCGGTCGTGACATTGACCGTGCCGCCGCCGGTGGCGCTGAATGCCGTCACGCCGTTGGTGGAAATGTCCAGATCGGCAAAGGTGACCGTGGCGCCGGTGTTGTTGGTGAGCGAGACACCGTTGGCGTTGACCGTCACCTTGTCGGTGAAGTTGACCGTGCCGCCGGTGCGGTTGGCGATCGAGATGCCGCCGCCGGTCAGCGTGCCGGCCGGCCCGCCGTTGGGCAAGGTGCCGCGCGTGACCGTGATGTTGCCGCTGCCGCCATTGGCGTCGAGCAGCGTGCCGGCGACGTTGATGTTGTTGTTGGTGATCGACACATTGGTGTCGAGGCCAGCGACCTTGAAGGCCGTCTGGCCCACGGCGACATTGCTGACCGTGACGCCCTCGATGGTGATGCCGCCGGCATTGCTGAACCCGGCTGCGCTCTGGTCGATGAGGAAGACCGAGCCGCTGCCGCCGCTGAAGTCGAAGGCGGTGTTGCGCACCTGGTTGTCGCCGAGCAACTGCAGGGTATCGCTGCCCGTGCTCTTAACCACGCCCTCGTCGCCGGTGACGTTGCCGCCGGTGGCGCCGAGATTGCCTTGGACGTTGATCGGCTGGACCGTGCCGGAGGTGAGGATGGACGTGCCGTTGCCGAAACCGGTGATCGACTGCCCCGAATCGAGCGTGAACGGTGTGCCGCTGAGATCGACGGTGCCGACGAAGGCGAAGGTGTTGATACCGGTCATGGCATCGGCGTCAGCGACCGAAATGGTGGTCACCGCGGCACTGAGGCCATCGGTGCCGGCGGCGATGACGCCACCGTTCTGCGAAACCATGATGACGCCGCCGACCGCGCTCGCCAGATGGGCGGGACCTGTGAAGGCGACATCGTCGAAATCATAATTGCCGAGGGTCGGATCGAGCCCGATCGTGTTGACAGTGTAGCCGCCGGCGGCCGCGCTGATGGAAGATTGCAGCCCATCGCCCGCATTGCCGTCGCCGAAGGTGAAGTTGGCGTTGGCCGAGGTCGCAGTCGTGCCATCGGACGCCAGCTCGACGCCGACACCGACATTGGAAATGCTGGAGCCGCGCAGGAAGGTGATGGTCTTGTTGCCAGTGGTCGACGACAGGTCGATGCCGCGCGAGGTCAGGTCGCCGGTGCCGGTGATCGTCGTGACGCCGAAATCGGCCGCGGTGGCGGAACCGCTGAAGTCGATGCCGGTCTGGTTGGCGCCGACATTGCTGACGGTCGTCGTGCCGAAGCTGACATCGGCATTGGCGAGCGCGAAGTTGATGCCGGCCGCTCCGGCCGTGGCGCCCAGCGTGATGTTGGTCGTGCCAAAGGTGACGGAACCGGCATCGTTGGCGATGCCGATGCCGTCGGCGCCGGCGCCCGTCACCGTAACCGCCCCGAAGGTCACCGATGCGGTGCTGGCGACATTGGCGATGGCCAGGCCGGTGCTCGTGGCGCCGGTGATCGACAGCGGGGCGGCAACGTTCAACGTCGCCGTGCCGGCAAGGCCGACAGCAAACACACCGCCGCCGCCTGTCGCCGACAGCGACGGGCCGGTGAAGCTGATCGTGCCACCGGTCGGGGGCAGCACCGAGCCGACCACGAAGAGATTGCCTGTACCCGTGGAGGTGACGCTGCCGCTGAAGGTCACCGAGCCACCGGTGGTGCCGTCGACCTTGACCGCCGTGCCTGGCAGCGTTGCCGAGCTGGAGATGTTGGCCGCCACACCGATCGTCGCGCTGCCGCCGGAGACGACGACGCCATCGCCTGTACCGGAATTGGTGATGGTGCCGCCGAGGATCGAGATCGAGCCGGTGTTGTTGGTCAGGCTAACGTCGGCGCCCGCGACATTGGACGTCGCCAGACTGCTGACAGTGAAGGTCGCCGACGAATTGGCGATCGCGAGACCGCCGATGGCGCTACCGCCGACACTGACATTGCCACCCGAGAACGGACCGCCCGAGACGGCGTTGAAGTTCAGCGCCGTGGCCGTCGTGACGCCGGTGGTGATGCTGTCGAACGCCACGCCGCCGGTGCCAATGGTGACGCCGTCGAGATTGATCGCCCGGCCGGTGCCGGTGGCAATCGACTCGGTGCCCGCGGCCGCGACATTGATCGTGCCGCCACCCGTGGCGTTGAAGCCGGTGCCGGAACTTGTGGTGAGGTCGAGACCGCCGGTGAAATTGATCGCGCCGCCGGCATTGCCGGTCAGGTTGATCGCATTGGCCGCACCCGTGCTGGCGGTGATCTTGCCGCCGAAGGTAGCGGTGCCGCCGGTCATGTTGGAAATATTCACCGCACTTGCAGCAGTGGCCTGATTGATGGTGCCGTTGTAGGTGACGTGGGGCGAATTGTTGACGACATCGAACGCCGCGTTGCCGGTGTTGGTAATGGAGCTGCCGGCGCCGAAGGTCAGCGTTCCAGTCGAACCACCCCGGATGGAGACACCGTAGCCGCCGCCGGTGATGTCGAGATCGTCGAAGCTGGCGATGCCGTCGAAATTGTTCGCGAACAGCCCGACACTGGCGGCGCCGGTGATCGTCGTGTTTCCGGTGAAATTGACGGTAGCGCTCGAATCGACCAGCGCGATGCCGGTTTGAGATGCTGTTTGGACGGTCAGGTCGTCGACCGAGACCGTGCCGGTCGCGCCATTGAGGTAGAGGCCGGACCCGACATTGCTGGCCGTCACGCCCTGGACGGTCAGCCCGTTGATGCCCAGGCCGTAGATCGCCGAGCCGGAGCCGCCGGAAATATTGAAATCGAGCAGCGAGTTGCCATTGCCCAGCGTCACGACATCGCCGGCGCCGGAATTGGTCAGCGTCGCCGCGCCGCCGCCCGGATCCGAAATGACCTGGTCGTGCTGGATGTTGTCGCCGGTGACGTTGACCGGCACGCCGCCGAGCGAGAAAGTACGGCCATTGCCGAAGGAGGCCAGCGTCTGGCCGGCGCTCAGCGAGAAACCGCCCACGGCGTCGATCGGCGAGCCTTGGTTGACCAGCACGAAGATCGCGTCGCTGTCGGTGTCAAGATCGGCCTGATTGATCGCAAGCAGGCTCGATGTGGAAGAGCCGTCACCCGACGACCCGACAGCGCCGACGAAGATCACATTCTGCTGGTCGAACAGTTGCGGGCCGCTGAACGTGGTCAAGCCGAACGCATAGTGGCCGAGCGTCTGGTTGAGCCCGCGCGCGTCGAGCGAAGCGGTGGTGCCGGCGATCGAACCGCCGCCGAAGGTGAATTCGGCATTGGCCGAATCCGCCAGCGAACCGGAAATGCCGAGGCGGACGCCAGTGTCCACACCGGAGATGTTGCCGCCATTGGTGATGATGATCGAGGCATCGCCGGTCGTGTCGGCAAGGTCGATGCCGATCGATCCTGCTGCACCGATGCTGGGGCCGGTGATGTTGAGCGACTGCGCGGTGAAATTGGTCTGGCTGCCCGAGAAATCGAGACCCGCCTGACCGATGCCAAGGCCGGAAATCACGATGTTGCCGGCGATCACGGCGGCGTTGACGCCGGTGAACGACATGCCGTCGCCGCCGGGACTCGTGATGTTGATGTCGCCGAAGCGGATCGTTGCCGGCGAGCTGGTGATCTCGATGGCCGGGCCGGTCGTGTTCGAGATATTGGTCGCGCCGGTGACGGTGAAGCTGCCCGATACGTGGTCGAGGACGACGCCCGACACGCCGCCATCTTGCGTGATGGAATCGAGCACGACATGGGCGGTGATCGGGTCGATGAACACGGCGGTGCCGCCATTGCCCGAAATCGTGCCGCCGGTGGTGGTGAAGCTGCCGCCGCTCGAGGTGCCCTGCACCGTTATGCCGCGATCGGTGTTGTTCTGGGCATTGACGGTGGCGAAGGTGTAGGTGCCCTGCCCGGTGATATCGAGGCCGTCATCGGCATTGCCGTTGAGCGTCGTCGTGCCGGTGAAATTGTAGGTGCCGTTGTCCTCGATATGCAGGCCGTCGAGACCGCTGCCCGTCGCGGTGAAATTGGAGGCGCTGACGTTTGTCGAGTTGCCCTTGAACTCCGCGCCATTGCCGCCGGCACCGGTGATGGTGACATCGGTGAGCTTTGCGCCGGTGACGTTGTTGCCGAAGATACCGTCGGCGCCGCCGCTTATGGTGATGCCGTTCAGCGTGTTGTTGTTGGCGAGCGAGATGACGTTGTTGGCGGAATTCGTGCCCTGGATGGTGCCGTTGCTGCCGCCGAAATTGTAGGTGCCGACGCTGCCGTCGACGAGCCTGGCCTGCACACTGCCGCCACCGCCGATGACGGTCTGGCCGTTGGCAAGGGTGACGCCGGCGGTGGTGATGTTGCCGCTGCCGCCAAGCGCGACGACGACGCCGTTCGCGCCGGCGCCGGCGACGGCAAGGTCCAGCGTCGTCGGGTCGGCGAGCGTGCCGGCGCCGGCGTCGTTGTGGCCATCGGCAAAGAAGAACTTGCCGAAGGCGGCGTTGGTGGCGGCGTTGATGGCGACGCGCGTCGTCGTGCCGGTGACCTTGTCCTGGTCCTGCAGCCTGACGCCGATATCGCCGCGCACGCGCTCGTTGAGCCTTTTGCGCAGGCCCGGGCTGACAGTCGAGACGGGGTCCGCCTCATTGTCGGCGGAGCTGCTGCCGGGCACGTTGAACGGCACCGTCAGCCGGACGCTGCCGGCGAACTGGGTGTCGTCGCGATTGTCGTTGCGCACCTCGCCGGTAAAGGTCAGCGACGTGCCTTTGCCGACGACATCGCCGAATGTGTATTCGATGCCTGCCTTGGCGCCGGTGACGCTGTGATCGTCATTGTCGGGATCGGCGAAATGATAGGCGCCGACATCAAAGCGCAGCGACTGGTTTTCCGGCAGGTCGATCGGCGCCTGGATGCCGACCTCGCCCTCGATGCCCCAGGCGGCATAGGTGCGATGGTCGATTGCCGAGATCTCTTCGAGCAGCTGGTTGCCGGCCAGCGACAGGCTTGACTCCTGCCCAGCCGAACCGCGGTCGCCGCTGATCGGCAGATAGACATTGACATGCGCATCGTATTTCGAGGTGATCGCCTCGAGGCCGAGCGTGGTGGAGACGAACTGATGGCTGTCGCGGTTCTGGATGTTGAGATAGGCGTAGCCGCCGATCATCAGATCCGGATTGACGATGCGGCGGATGCCCAGACCGACATCCTGGCCGAACCCGTCATCGAAATCATATTTCGAGCGAACGTCCAGGAAGAGGACCGATTCCAGATTCTGCTTGATCGGCAGGAAGCCTTCGAGCGCCGAGAACCCGCTGTTGCTGTTGGCGCCGATGATGGCGCGGACCTGCGGCTGCCACAGGCCGGTATCGTCGGCGTGCGCGGCAAGGCCCGACAACGCAAGCGCCACGCTCGACAATGCGGACGTTCCGAGCAACGCGCCAGCGCGCCAAGCAGCGGAAGACTTTCCGCTTCGCCCGACCGCCCGTCCCGCGATCTTCCTTCGAGTGTCAGTCAGCCCTGTGCGCGAACGCATCTCCCCATCCCGGCTGGAGCTGTGGTACTTGATTGGCTAGGCCAATATTATTGCGTTGCAAGACAATTCATGGTTGCGATAGCGTATTCTAACAGAAATCGAATAGCTGTTGCGACAATGCAACACCAATTTGTCTTGGCCTTATTGGGACTCCATTCAGCCGGCTATAGATGTCGGAAGTTCAGCAAGAATATCGGGAGAGTACATTAGTGAATTATAATATATCGACAAAATTGGCCTTTTTGGCGTCGATAATTGGCGCAACGATGCTATTTGTGATCAGCGCGGCTGTGGCCGAAGACTCCAAGCCCGCCGAGACAAAGCCCGCCGACGCCAACCCCTGGGTTGTAAATTGTTCCTCGGGATCGTCCGGCACCGACCTGCAATGCCAGGTTTCACAGAATCTCACCGAAGCCAAGACCGGCCAGCGGGTGCTGACCGTCACGGTGCGTCGCCAGCAGGGCGCCACGGGCTTTGCCATGCTGCTTGCGCTGCCGCATGGCCTGTTCTTGCCTTCAGGCGCCTCTTACCAGGTCGACAGCGGCAAGAAAGCCATCGTCGCCATCCAGACCAGCGACCAGAACGGCGCCTATGCCGCGGTGCCGCTGGCGCCTGAGCTGGTCAAGGCGATGCGGATCGGGGCGACGCTGAACGTCGGCATGGAATCGGTCACCCGCAAACCGGTGACGATCCCCGTTTCGCTGAAAGGCTTCGGCGCCGCGATCGATAAGCTCGAAGCGACCAAATAGCGACGAGGTCCAGGCAAAGCTTCAGCTTTGGTGCCGGTAATCCTCGATCGACCGCGGCTTCATCTCGATCGAGAAACCCGGCGCGGCCGGCGGCATGTAGGCGGCATCGCTTATTACGCAGGGCTCGAGGAAATGCTCGTGCAAATGGTCGACATATTCGATCACGCGGCCGTCCTTGCTGCCTGAGATCGCGACATAGTCGATCATTGAGAGATGCTGGACGTATTCGCACAGGCCGACGCCGCCGGCATGCGGCCAGACCGGCAGGCCGAATTTCGCGGCGATCAGAAGCACCGCCAGCACCTCGTTCAGCCCGCCCATGCGGCAGGAATCGATCTGCACGACATCGATGGCGCCGCCGGCGATGAACTGCTTGAACATGATGCGGTTCTGGCACATTTCGCCGGTCGCGACCTTGATCGGCGCCACGGCCTTGCGGATCTTGGCATGACCGGCGACATCGTCGGGGCTGGTCGGCTCCTCGATGAAGAACGGCTTGGCGAAAGCCAGATCGCCCAGCCAGTCGATCGCCTGGTCGACTTCCCAGACCTGGTTGGCGTCGATCATCAGATAGCGATCCGGGCCGATCACTTCGCGGGCGATCCTCAGACGGCGGATGTCGTCGGCGCGGTCGCGGCCGACTTTCAGCTTGATATGGTCAAACCCTTGGTCGACCGCTTCCTGGCAGAGGCGCCTGAGCTTGTCGTCGGGATAACCGAGCCAGCCAGCCGAGGTGGTGTAGCAGGCATAGCCTTCGCGCTCGAGCGTGGCGATGCGCTCGGCCTTGCCGGCCTCGGCCTGCTTCAGGATTTCCAGCGCCTCGGCCGGCGTGATCGCGTCGGTGAGATAGCGGAAGTCGACGATACGCACGATCTCCTCAGGGCTCATTTTGGCGACCAGCCGCCAGACTGGTTTGCCGGCTTCCTTTGCCCACAGGTCCCAGACCGCGTTGACGACCGCCCCGACGGCAAGGTGCATGGCGCCCTTGTCCGGCCCGATCCAGCGCAACTGGCTGTCGCCGGTGACGTGATGCCAGAAGCGACCGGGATCCTGCTTGACCCAGTCGAGGTCGAGCCCGACGACCAGATGGCGCAGCGCCTCGATCGCCGCGCAGCAGATCTCGTTGCCGCGACCGATGGTGAAGGTGAGGCCGTGGCCCTTGAGCGACGGGACATCGGTGTCGAGGATGACATAGGCGGCCGAATAATCCGGATCCGGATTCATCGCATCCGAGCCGTCGAGGCTTTGCGACGTCGGAAAGCGCAAGTCGAAGGTCCTGAGGTCGGTGATCCTGGTCATTCTCTGCCTCGTCTTGAATTTGCGGGTCTACGCTACCCGCCGAAAGCCGTCAGATCGACCAGCCGCCGTCGATGTTGTAGGCCTGACCGGTCGTATATGTTGCGCCGGCTAAATAAACCGCGAGATCGGCGATCTCCTCGGCCGTGCCCAGCCTGCCCATAGGCTGGCGGGCGATGAAGGCCGCGCGAGCGGTCTCATAATCGCCTTGCGCACGCATGCGGCCTTCCAGCGACGGGCTTTCCACCGTGCCCGGGCAGATGGCGTTGCAGCGGATGCCTCTAGCGACGTAGTCGGCGGCGATCGACTTGGTCAGGCCGATGACGGCGGCCTTGGTGACGCCATAAGCAAAACGGTTCGGCACGCCCTTGGGCGCGCCGGCGACCGAAGACATATTGATGATCGAACCGTCGCCACGCTCCAGCATGCCGGGCAGCACGGCGCGGATGGTGCGGATCATGGCACGCACGTTGAGATTGATGGCGAAGTCGAGATCTTCGTCCTTCATCTCCAGGATCGAGCCGGCATGGACGAAGCCGGCGCAGTTGAAGAGCGCGTCGACGCGGCCGATCTCGGCGAAAGCGGCCTTCACCGCATCGTCGTTCAGCACATCGAGTTTTCGCGCCGTAATGCCAGGCGTCTTGGCCAGTTCGGCCAGGGCCGCCGCGTTGATGTCGGTGGCGTGGACGATGGCGCCGGCCTTGGCGAAGGCCAGCGCGCTTGCCCGACCGATGCCTTGCGCGGCCGCCGTGACGACCACGACCTTGCCTGTGATATCCACCATGTTCTTGGTCTCCGTCTTTCAGTTGGGCCGTCGCTCGACGATGTAGATGTGATCCGCCGCCAGCACCACCTCGTCGCGCTGGTTGATGACCTCGAGCCGTTCGATGACGCGGCCTGAAGCAGGGCGCTTCGGGTCATCCTCCTTCGCGGCAATCGTGGTGCGCGTGCGGATCGTATCGCCGATGAAAACCGGCTTGATGAAGCGCAGCCGGTCATAGCCGTAGGAGAAGGCGACCGGGTTGACGACACTCGCCGTCAGGCCGACGCCGACCGAAAACACCAGCGTGCCATGCGCGATGCGCTGGCCGAACGGCGTCGTCTTCATGAACTCGACGTCCATATGGTGCGGGAAGAAATCGCCGGTGTGGCCGGCATGGACGACGAAATCGGTCTCGGTGATGGTGCGGCCGCTGGTCAGCCGCGACGAGCCGATCTCATAATCCTCGAAATAGGTGATCTGTTCCATGGCGCGCTTCTACGGCTTTGCGGCCAGCGGCGTCGCCGGCGTGGCGCTGGATTTATAGGCGGCCTCGACCAGCGCCATGGTGTTCCAGGCGTCCTCGACGGAGCTGACCAACTCGGCGTCTTCGCCGGCGGCAAAGCGCTGGACATTGGCCATGCGGCCGACAAAGGCGTCGGGGAACCACTCGCCGACGAGCGGCACGCCAACCCAGTCGGAGCCGCCCTTGGGATAGATCTCCAGCACGTCGGCCTCGCCGCGCGGATAGTCGAGGTTGAGGCCGAGCTTGACGTAAGCGGCGCCCTCGGTGCCGCAGATGCGGAACTCGCAAGCCTGGTAGCGGCGGCCGAATTTGTGGTCGTGGTTGATGGAAAGCCCGCAGCGCACCGTATCGCCATAGTCGAGGATGGCGCTGGTGCGGGTCTGCGCGACCTTATGATTGGGATGGCCGAGCGTCTTGGCGTGGACGCCAAGCGGGTTGCCGAGAAGCTGCCGGATCAGGTCGAGATAATGGATCGAATGCATGGCGATCTCGACGCGCGGGGCCTTGAGCAGGAACTCCCAGAGCTGCCACGGCGTGTCGAGCGCAAGCAACGCGTCGAAGTCGACGACCTCGCCCAG
Source organism: Mesorhizobium sp. ORM8.1 (assembly GCF_053005525.2). Classification (NCBI taxonomy): domain Bacteria; kingdom Pseudomonadati; phylum Pseudomonadota; class Alphaproteobacteria; order Hyphomicrobiales; family Phyllobacteriaceae; genus Mesorhizobium; species Mesorhizobium sp. ORM8.1. Next base: position 3,429,197 of record NZ_CM132600.1, read on the forward strand.
CCATCCGCAGGCGATCGCATCCTTCAGCGCCAGCATCATCGGCGCGAAGCGGAGCTGGAAATTGACCGCGGCCCTGAGTTGCTTGGCGCGGCAGATTTCGAGGATTTCCGTTGCCTCGCCGAGATAGTTGCCCATCGGCTTCTGGATCAATGCCACGGCGCCATCCGGCAGCGCCTTCAGCACATCGGCATGACGTCCGGGCGGCGTCGCCAGGTCGAAAATCGCGTCCTTGACGGAAGCGGCTTCGTCCACCGAACGGAACGCCGTCACGCCCCATTTGTCGGCCAAGGCCTGTGCCTTGGCTTGATCGGGATCATAGAGGCCCGAAATCGGGAAACCGGCCTTGCGGTAGGCTGGAAAATGCGCGTCGCCGACGATCGAACCGGCGCCGAAGGTGACGATCGGGCGCGGCTTCGCCGGCTTCGGCCAGGACTGCGCCAGCGATGCGGGATCGAAAGCCTCAGTCATGGTGGAAGACTTCGTCCATCGACGCCCACCATTCGCCTTCCTTGCGCGTCGCCAGGGGCTCCTGGCAAGGCATGCACACCGCCCACCATTCCTGCGTCCTGGGGTCGGCAGCCATCTTGGCCATGTCGGCGGCGTAGTCGCTGCCGTGATATTCGAAATAGGAGAACAAGAGGTTTTCCGGCCGCTTCAGGTAGATCGAATAATTCTTGATGTTGCAGGCCGAGATCATGGTGAGAACGTCCGGCCAGACGTCGGCATGGAGGCGGACATAGTCCTCGACCTTCTCGGGCTTCAAGCCCAGCACCATACCCATGCGCTGCATCCTAGCCTCCCTGTTTCGCGATCACCGTGGTGAACTCGGCGATGCTTCTGGCCTTCACGGCGTCCCAGTCCCAGTCGATGCCGATGCCAGGATCGCTGGGCGCCAGGGCATGGCCGTCCTCGATGCGCATCTTCTTACCCGTCAATTCGTCGAGTTGGGGAATATATTCGACATATTTGCCGTTCTGGATGGCGCAGGCCAGGCTGACATGCAGTTCCATGAGGAAATGCGGGCAGACCGGCATGTCGAAAGCCTCCGCCGCATGGGCCACTTTCAGCCAGGGTGTGATGCCGCCGATGCGGCCGACATCGACCTGGATGATGTTGCAGCCGCCCTTCTGCATATACTCGCGGAAATGCCGGATCGAATAGAGCGACTCGCCGACGGCGATCGGCGTCGTCGTCGAATTCGACAGGCGTACATGGCCGTCGATGTCGTCGGCCGGCAGCGGCTCCTCGATCCAGGCAAGGTCAAGCTCGCGCAGCCGCTCGGCGCGGCGGATCGCCTCGTCGATGGAAAAGCCCTGGTTGCAGTCGGTCATGATCTCGTAGCCGTCGCCGACCGCCTTGCGCACCGCCGACAGTCGCGAAAAATCCTCGGAGCCGTGCGGCTTGCCGATCTTGACCTTCGAGCCGGTAAAACCCTTGGCTTTCGCGGCAACCGCGTCGTCGACCAGCGCCTGCGTCTCGATATGCAGCCAGCCGCCCTCGGTGGTGTAGAGCGGGCAGCGGTCCTTGGCGCCGCCGGCGAGCTTCCACAGCGGCAGATTCTGCTTCCTGGCGCGCAGATCCCACAGAGCGGTATCGATGGCGGCCAGCGCGATCGCGGTGATGGCGCCGATAGTGGTGGCGTGGGTGGCGAATTCAAGCTCATGCCAGATCGCCTCGATCTGGTCGGCGTCGCGGCCGATCAGGCGCGGCGCGAGATGGTCGGCCAGAAGCCGCATGACCGAGGAGCCGCCGGTGCCGATCGTGTAGCTGTAGCCGGTCCCGGTCGTGCCATCGGCATCGGTGATGGTGACGATCGGCGTTTCCTGGCTGACGAAGCTCTGGATAGCGTCGGTGCGCTTCACCTTCGGCACGAGGTCGACCATGCGCAGCTCGATTTTTTCGATCTTTGCCATGTCAGTTCCTCAACGTCTTGCCGGTTTCGGCGGAAAACAGATGCGCGCGGCTCAGATCGAAGCTCATTCCGATCCTGTCGCCGGTTTTCAGCGGCTTCGGGTTGAGCATGCGCGACACCCAGTCGGCACCGTTGAACTCGGCGAAGACCAGCGTTTCGTTGCCCAGCGGCTCGGTGATGCTGACCGGCAGCTCGACGCGGTGGACCTCGGATTCGCCGCCGGAGCTCAGGCCATGACCGGTGGGGTAGAAGTCGTCGGGGCGGATGCCGAACACCACCTTGTCGCCGGTCGCTGCATTCGACTTGAACTGACGCGGCAGCGGCAGGCTGTCGCCGCCGCTGAAGACCAGCTTGCCGTCGCTGACGGTCGCCTCGTGCAAATTCATCGGTGGCGAGCCGATGAAGCCGGCGACGAAGCGGGTCGCGGGGCGGCTGAACACCTCGTCAGGCGTGCCGACCTGTTCGATATAGCCTGAACGCATGATGACGATGCGGTCGGCAAGCGTCATCGCCTCGACCTGGTCGTGCGTGACATAGATCACCGTCGACTTGACCTTGGCGTGCAGCTTCTTGATCTCGGTGCGCATCTGCGTTCTGAGCTTGGCGTCGAGGTTCGACAGCGGCTCGTCGAAGAGGAAGACATCGGGGTCGCGCACGATGGCGCGGCCCATGGCGACGCGCTGGCGCTGGCCGCCGGAAAGCTGCGAGGGCCGGCGTTCCAGCAGCTCATCGAGACCAAGGATGGCGGAGGCTTCGGCGACGCGCCGGTCCATGTCGTCCTTGGCCACTCCGGCGATTTTCAGCGAGAAGCCGAGATTTTCGCGCACCGTCATATGCGGGTAGAGCGCGTAGGACTGGAACACCATCGAGATGTTGCGCGAGCGCGGCGGCAAATCGTTGACCAGGCGCCCGCCGATATCGATCGTGCCGCCGCTGATGTCTTCCAGGCCGGCGATCATGCGCAAAGTCGTCGACTTGCCGCAGCCCGACGGGCCGACCAGCGCGATGAACTCGCGGTCGGCGATGTCGAGATCGATGCCGTGCACGATCCCGATATTGCCGTAGCGCTTGGTCAGCTTTTTGAGGGAAACCGTTGCCATGGGATCAGCCTTTCACCGCGCCGGAGGTCAGGCCGCCGACAAGGTGTTTCTGGACGATGTAGGTGAGGGTGAGCGCCGGGATGATCATCACCACGGCAAGCGCGCACATGCCACGCCAGTCGATGGTGAATTCGGCGGTGTAGTCGAGCAGGCCGACCGGCAGCGTCTTGGCGCTGACCGAACGGGTCAGTTGCGAGGCCAGCGCGAACTCGTTCCAGCAGGTCAGGAAGGCGAAGATCGCCGCCGACGCGATGCCGGGTCCGGCGAGCGGGAACTCGACCTGCCAGAAAGCCTGCCAGCGCGTGCAGCCATCGATCTGGGCGGCCTCGGCGAGATCCTTGGGCACCTGGCGGAAGAAGCCATCGATCAGCCAGATCGTGAACGGTACGTTGAGCGCGACATAGGCAAGGATCAGCCCGAAATGCGTGTCGATGATGCCGAGCCGCACATAGAGGAAGAACAGCGGCAGCGACAGCGCGATGCCGGGCACCGTGCGCGTCAGCATCAGGCCGAGGAAGACGCTGGATTTGCCGCGAAAGCGGTAGCGGGCGAAGGCATAGCCGCCGGCCATGCCGATCACGACCGCAATCGCCGTCGAGGTCACCGAGATGATGAGCGAGTTGCGGAAATATTCGATGACCGGGATGCCGCCCTTGCCGATGCCACTGAACATGGCGACATAGGCGTCGAACGAAATCTCCTGCGGTATCCATACCGGCGGCTTGGCCATGATCTCGACGGTTGGCCGCAGCGACGAGATGACGATCCACAAACCCGGAAGGCATATCGTCAGCATCGCCAGGAACAGGCCGATGCGATAGACGATGCCGGTGAGCCGGCGCTTCAGGCGGGCGGAAGAATTCTCGTCCATCTTCACCACTCCGCACCGATCTGCGTGCGCGCCGCGGCGAGCTTGTTGAAGAAATAGACGGTGAAGGCGATCGACAGCAGGATCGAGACATAGGCCATGGCGTTGGCCACGCCCATGCGCCCGTCGCTGTAGGCGGTGCGCGCCACCAGCGTCCACAACAGTTCGGTGCGACCCGCCGGCCCGCCATCGGTCATGATCTTGACGATGTCATAGGCGCGCGCCACGTCGAGCGAGCGGATGGTCATGGCGATGTAGGCGAAAGGCATGACGAACGGCCACGTCACATAGCGGAATGTCTGCCACGGCGTGCAGCCGTCGACGCGGGCCGCCTCGATCGGCTCCTTGGGCATGGCGAGCAGGCCGGCGAGGATCAGGATGGCGAAGATCGCCGTCGACGACCAGATTTCGGCGATCGAGATGGCGATGAAGGCGAGGTGACCCTCGATCAGCCACGGTATGGCGTCCTGCGTGATGCCCAGCGACTGCAGGGCGTTGTTCACCAGGCCGATATTGTCGTTGAACATGAACTTGAACTGGAAGCCGACCAGGATCGGCGAGAACATCATCGGGAACATCATCAGCGTGCGCAGGATGCGCTGGCCGCGCGTCGCCTTCTCGACCAGCATGGCGAGACCGAGGCCAAGCAGCATTTCGAGATTGAGCGCGATGGTCAGCAGCAGCACGGTGCGGCCGAAGGCCCACCAGAAATCGGTGTTGGACAGGATCGAGACATAGTTCCTGAGGCCGATGAAGACATAAAATGTCTCAGGCCGTGTCAGGCGGAACGGCGTGAAGCTCGAATAGAGCGACAGCAGCAACGGCACGACGACAACCGCCGCCAGCACGATGAAGGCGGGAAGCAGCAGCAGGAATGGCGCGGATGGCTTGAAGCCCTTCATCGGTATCCTGTGAAGCGTTGTTCGATTGGCGCTCTTGAGCGTCGAGGCCCGGGCAGAGCGGAAACATTATCGTGGATCGGCCAGCGCCCGCCTCGCGGGACGCGAACCGCCTCCCCCATACCGAACAGGGGGAGGCAGCCTTGGCAGACGGCTCTAGAGCTTGCCGGCGTCCTGAAGGATCTGCGTCGCCTTGGCGGCGGCGTCATCCAATGCCTGCTTGGAGGTCTTGTCGCCCAGGATCGCCGCCTGCAGTTCAGGATAGACGGCGTTCGAGATTTCGATCCACTCAGGCGTCTGCGGCACGGCGAAGGCATTCTTGGCCTCCTCCTGGAAGGCTGAGAGAACTTCCTTCTTGTAAGGATCCTTCTCGGCCTGCTTCAGATCCCAGTCCCAGACCGCGGTGCGGGTCGGCAGCGGGCCGGCGGCGGCCTCGAGCTTCTGGCTATCCTCGTTGGTCAGCCACCAGACGAGCGAGGCGGCGGCCTCCTTGTTCGGGCAGTTCTCGGTCACCGAGAAGCCATGGAAGCCGGACCAGCCGGTGCGCTTGCCCGAAGAGCCCTTCGGCGCGACTTTCACACCGACATTGCCGGCAACCTTGGAGGACTTCGGATCGTTGAAGAAGCCAGCCCAGCCCGGCCAGTCGAGGTTGATCGCCACGGTGCCGGAGGCAAAGCCCTGGCCGAGGTCGTCCCAGAGGTAATTGGTGGTTCCGGCCGGAACGGCCTTGGCCTTGTAGAGATTGACGAACCAGTTGAGCGCCCGGATGCCGGCCTCGGAGTTAAAGACCGGCTTGCCGTCCTTGTCGAGATACTCGCCGCCCTCGGCGACCACCATCTCGTAGAAGCGGCCGTTGATCGCCTCTTCCTTGCCGGCGAATTGCGTGCCGTAGAAATTGGGCGGGTTGGCGAAGAACTCGGCCTGGTCGGTGACTTCCTTCCAGGTGTCCGGCGGCACCAGATCGTAGCCGTACTTCGCCTTGAACTTGGTCTTGTTGTCGGCGTTCTCGTAGAGGCTCTTCTGGTAGTAGAGCGCCGAGACGTCGAACTGCGCGCGCGGCAGCATTTCCAACTTGCCGTCGATGGTCGCCGACTTGATCGTCGACGGCACGAAGGCGTCGATCTCTTCCTTGGGCAGCAGCTTGCTGAGGTCGGTGTAGAGGCCGGTATATTGCGGCGCGAAGGACGAATGGTTCCAGCCGACGCACCAGTTGGTGCTGCCCGAGGCGATGTCGGACTTGAGCTCCTTGTCGATGTCGAAGCCGTTCTTCTTGGTCAGGATGTTGACCTTGGCTCCGGTCGCCTTCTCCCATTCGGGAATGCGCTCGTAGAGCTTTTCATATTGCTGGCCGCCGATCAGCTTCACGTCGACGGCCACGCCCGGAAATTTGCCGGGCAGATCGGCGGAAAACGCCGCGCCGCTCAGCAACAGGCCAGCCAGTCCAGTGGAAATGCCTAGAAGCAGTCTCGTCATGTTCTCTCCTCCCAAGGCTCACGGCGACGGCCGGCCGAATGCGCAGCCGATCGCTTAAGCTTCATTCATATGCAAATAGCATTTTCATTCCCGGGTCAAGACGATTGTGCTTCCTGCGGGCCTTAGTCCATGCATATATGCAGATCGAAATTCACTGGAGGGGTTGCTGGTGGCTGAGGACGAAGACGGGGATCGCTACCGCGCGCCGGCGCTGGACAAGGGCCTGGACATTCTCGAGCTCTTGTCGAGCGTCGATGGCGGACTGACGCAAGCCGAGATCGCCAAGCGGCTCGACCGCAGCCCGAACGAGTTCTACCGCATGCTCGACCGCCTGGTGCGGCGCGGCTACGTCACCAAGATCGACGGCGACCGCTACTCGCTGACGCTCAAGCTTTTCGGGCTGGCGCAACTGCACGCGCCGGTGCGCAGGCTGGTTTCCTATGCGACGCCGATCATGCGCGATCTGTCCGAGACGTCGTGGCAGGCGAACCAGTTGGTCGTGTTCGACCGCGGCGCCGCCGTGGTTATCGCGCAACAGGAGGCGCCGCGTTATTGGGGCATCTCGATTCGCGTGGGATCGCATATCAGCCTGTTCGACACCGGTTCGGGCCATGTGCTGCTCGCCTTCCGCTCGCCGGAAGAGCGCGAAATGATGATTGCCGAGCACCTGCAGAGCACGGAACAGCTCAATCTGACCCCGGAGTTCTTCGCCCGCCTCGACCAGGTGCGCGACCGCGGCTACGAGATGATGGCATCACTGCAGACCGCCGGTGTCTACAATCTCTCGACGCCGGTGCTGGGGCCCGACGGGAGGGCCATCGCGGCGCTCACCATTCCCTACATCACCCTGGTCAACGCGCCCAAAGCACCGGACATCACATTGACCATTCGGCATCTGCAGGGCGCGGCGGCCAGGTTGTCGCAGTTGGCCGGGTCCGACGTGCCGCAATCGTCCTAAATTTCTTATTTGAATAATGGATTTTTCGGCGGGATAGTGCTGCGGCCACGGAGGAGACGCCGCCATGATCATCGACACGCATCTTCACCTCATCGACCAGGCCGCCTTGCGCTATCCGTGGCTGGCCGGCGTGCCGGCATTGAACCGCGATTTCTCCTATGCCGAATACGCCACCGATGCCCGGCGCTGCGGCATCGAGGCCGTGCTGCATATGGAGGTCGATGTCGACCCCGCCGACATTGACGCGGAGACCGCTTACGTGAAGTCGCTGGCCGGCCAGGCCGGCAGCCTGCTGAAGGGCGCGATCGCATCCTGCCAGCCGGAAGAAGCCGGCTTCGAAGCCTATCTGGAGACGGTCAAGGCCGAGCCGTTCGTCAAGGGCTTCCGGCGCGTGCTGCATGTCGTTCCCGACGATCTGTCGGAAGGGGCGCAGTTTCGCCGGAACATCAAGCGGCTCGCCGGCACCGGCCTGACCTTCGACCTGGTCGTGCTGCCGAACCAGATCCCGAAGGCCATCGCGCTTGCCGACCTCGCGCCCGACGTGCAGTTCGTCCTCGACCACTGCGGCGTGCCCGACATCAAGGCCAGTGCCGAGCATCCGTGGCGCGAGCATATGGAAGCCATCGCCAAGCGACCGAACGTCACCGCCAAGATCTCTGGCGTCGTCGCCTATGCCGACCCGGCGACGTGGACGGTCGATACGCTGAAGCCATATGTCGAGCACACGATCCGCTCCTTCGGCTGGGATCGGGTGATCTGGGGCAGCGACTGGCCGGTCTGCACGCTGGGCGGCGGGCTGACGACCTGGGTTGCCGCCACGCACGCCTTGCTGGCCGGGGCCAGCGACTCGGAGCGGACGCGCCTGCTTTCCGGCAACGCGCGGCGGCTGTGGCGTCTTGGCTAAAGCGCGTCGCGTGGAAACGGATCCACGCGACGCGCTTTAGGTCTTTGTTTTATGCATGTCGTCTTCCCAAAACCGAGGTCACTTTTGGGCGACATGCATTAGGCTATAAGAAACTCGCCTGCGAACTGATCTCTGTCAGCGAGCATTTGCGCCGGCACACCGAGCTCTGGCCCGGCGTCGGCAAGCCGCTGATCGAGCGTATATATCGTGGCGCCATGCTCCGATGCGATGGCGAGATGCAACGCGGCCCCCGCGCGAAGCCCGAGCTCGTGTCGATCGGCAAACTTCGCTGCCGCCCGGAATTGCCCGCCCGTCACACCCAGGACGGTAAAGCTTTCGGCGACCAGCCTGTTGAACATGGCGAGCGCCGCGGCACGCTGGTCCAGGCTGATTTGTCCAGTGCGTAGCTTGATCGCCATGGCGGACGACATCTCGGTGACTGTCCAGTCGCTAATGAGAAGCTGCGCCGGCTCCTGTTCCGCCAGCCAAGCCTGCACACGCGGCGTCATTGCCTCATTGGAGAGCGCCGCGACGATCAGCGACGTATCGAGATAGAGCATCAGTAGCGATCGCCATCCCGCATCGACCGCACGAGATCGGCGGCGCCCTGGGACTGGGCCGGCATCGCTGCGGTCAGCGATCGAAGCAACGCGACATCGATCGGTTTGCGCGGCCCGATTACGGCAGTGAGCCGCGCGACCGGCTTGCCGCGACGGGTGATATCGATCGAATCGCCCGCCTCGACCCGATCTACCAGTTCACTAAGGTGGGCCTTGGCATCCGCCAGACTGATCGCATTCATGTCACGCTCCTGACCATGTAGATAGTCATATGGCACATCTGGCTTGACGATTCCAGAACGACGCTTCTCTGCAGTCAGCTGAGCAGTTAGCCGCTCAATCTAGATCGTCGTGCGGACGTGGCGCTCGCGGCCGTAGAGCGAGACCAGCAGCAGAATGACAAGGCCGAACGCCGCCTGCACCGTTGAAGGGCGGAAGCCGAGGCCGATCAGCAGCGTGTTGATTTCCGTAAGCACCAGGACGCCGGCGATGGTGCCGAGATAGCTGCCGCGACCGCCGACCAGAGCCGCACCGCCGACGACGACAGCGGCAATCGTCTGGAACAGATAAGGCTGGCCGACATCGCCATAGGCAGAGCCGGTGAAACCGAGCAGCAGCACGCCGGCGACGGCGGCAAAGAAGGCGCTTGCCGCGTAGGTGACGATCCACATGCGCAGCGGATCGATCAGCGCCAGCGGCGCCGCCTCCGGATTGCTGCCGACCGCGTAGAGCCGGCGCCCATAAGGCGTTCGCGCAAGCACCAGCACGATCAGCGCCGTCAGCACGGCAAGACACGGCACCAGCAAGGGCACAGGCAAAGGGCCGACCGAGCCGCCGATGGAGACGAAGGTGGATACGGCTTCGGGCGCCGAACCCGATGGAAAGCCGCCGGTCCACAACAGCACGGCGCCCTGCACGATCATGCCGATGCCGAGCGTGACGATCAGCGGATGGATGTTGAGCCCGCGCGAAATCAAACCGTTGAGCGCGCCGATGGCGACGGCAAGTATACCAACCAGGATACATACCAAGGCGAAGTTCCAGCCCTGCGCGTAAAGCTGCGCCGCCACGACATTGGCAAAGCCGATGACGAAGGGGATGGACAGATCGATGCCACCGAGGATGACGACCAGCGTCTGGCCGATTGAGGCGACCGCCAGCAGCGAGGCGATGACCAGCAGCGCGCGGATGGCGAAGGGCGCGGAATAGCCAGGGATGAGCAGCGTGCCGATCAGTTGCATCAGCAGCGCCATTAGGAAGGCGCCGGCGATGCGGGCGCTGGTGGACTGGAACCAGTTGCGCGTCATCACGGCCTACCTTTCCGCGCCGAGAACCGCTCCTGCAGCGCCGTCAGCACCACGGCGACGACGAGGATCAGGCCATAGGCGATCTGCAGCACATAGGTGGAGACGTTGAAGGTGGTGAGCAGGCTCTGCAGCAGGAAGATGTCGATGGCGCCGATCGCGGCACCGCCCAGACCGCCGCGGCCGCCGGCAAGGCTGACGCCGCCAAGCGCCACCGCGGCAATGGCGATCAGCGTATAGGTCGCGCCGATGTTGGGATCGGCCGAGCCGATGAGCGAAGTGAGCATCAAGCCGGCCGCCGCCGCGAACAACCCGGTCAGGACATAGGCGATCAGCCGTACCTTGGTCACCGGCACGCCGGCGGTATAGGCGGCACGGTCGTCGCTACCGACAGCCATCAGAAGGTCGTGGTAAGGCGTCCGGCGGATGACCAGCCAGCACAGGCCGATCAGCGCCAAAGGCAGGATCGAGAGCGGTCCGGACATCGCCTTCAGCCAATCCGGCGCGGGGCCGATCGGCGCCGGCAGGATGGTGAGCGTGACGCCGGTCAGGATGAGGTAGGTGCCGAGCGTCGCCACGATCGGCTGGATGCGCACGATTGTCGCGAGCACGCCATTGGCGGCGCCGACCGCGGCACCGACCAGGAGCGCGGTCGGGACGATGATCCATGGCGACGAGATGCCGAGATTGAGGAACAGCACCTGGATGACCAGGGCGTTGACGAAGCCCATCAGCGGACCGACCGAGATGTCGATGCCGCCGCGTCCCGCCAGGATGACCGGCGCCGAGGCAACCGCAGCGCCGATCAACGGAGCCGCCAGCCCGAGCAGCGTGCCCCATCCCGAAGGCTGAAAGCGCGCGGGATTGAGCGTGACGTTGAGCACGAGAAGGACGACCAGCATCACCACGGCGAAGCCGACGCCACTGAGCTTGCGAAAGATCGGGCTCATGCGGCGCGTCCGAACATGGCGGCGATCACCGCATCGGTAGTCATCCGAGCACCGGAGAACTCCGCCGACACGCGCTGCTCGCGGAACACCAGCACGCGATGGCACAGAAGCAATATCTCCTCGATCTCGCTGGACAGGATGACCAGCGCCATGTCTTCGGCGGCAAGGCCGCGGAAGACGTCGTAGAGCACGTGGCGGGTCGCCACGTCGACGCCGCGCGTCGGGTCGTTAAGCAGGAGGACGTTAGGCTCCAGCGCCAGCGCACGCGCCAACAACACCTTCTGCTGGTTGCCGCCGGACAGAGTGGTGATGGCCGCATCGGGACGCGGCGCGACGATGCCGAGCCTCTCACGATAGGCATCGTAACGCCGGCGCCGGGCGGCGAAGCTGAGAAGGCCGAAGCGGCGGTCATTCGATACGGTGGAAATGGCGAAATTGTCGAGCACCGACTGCGTCGGGAAAATGCCGGTAGTGCGCCGGTCGCGCGGCAAATAGGCGATGCCGCTGGCGACGGCCTTGCGGAAGCTGGTGATCGACCCGGCCTTGTCTTCCACAGTGACTGCGCCGGCCGCCGGCCGCTCGAGGCCGGCGAGCGCGCGCAGGAAGCGCTCCTGGCCATGGCCGTCGAGCCCGGCAAGGCCGACGATCTCGCCCGGCGCGATGGCCTGGTTGATCGGATCGACGCCGGGCGTGATCACAAGGTCGCGGACGCGAAGTGCGCGGGCGTCAGCCATGCGCCAGCTCCGCCGCGGTTTGCGGCGCCATCGCCGCCAGGAGTTCCGCCGGCGTGGAAGCGCCGCGCTCCTCGGTCTTCACCACGCGGCCGGCGCGCAGGATCGATATGCGGTCGGACAGTTCCATGACTTCGTCCATGCGGTGGGTGATGAACAGGATCAGCGTCCCCTGCCCGGCAAGTGAGCGCATCAGCGCAAAGACCGACTCGCGGTCGGAGAAATCGAGCGCGGCGGTCACCTCGTCGAGGATGAGCACGCGCGGCTCGCGGATGACGGCGCGGGCCAGCACGACGAGTTGCCTCGCGGCAAGCGGGAGCTCGCCACACGGACGGTCAAGGTCAATGGGCGTCACCGCGAAGCGACTGAGCGCAGCCTGCGCCCTGGCCTTTCGCTCATCGCGCGGTACGGCTCGTCGCCAGAGGCCATCGAGGCCGAGCAGGATGTTGTCGGTCACTGACCGGTCAGGCGCGACCAGCACCTCCTGGAAGACGGTGGCGAAGCCGGCGGCCTGGAAGGCGGCCGGCTGGGTTCCGGAAAACGGCTTGCCGTCGAGAAGGATAGCGCCGTCGTCAGGCTGCACGATGCCGGACAAAAGCTTGACCAGCGTGCTCTTGCCCGAGCCGTTCTCGCCGAGGATCGTATGGATCGTGCCGGACCGGAAGGCGATAGACGCCTGCGCCAGCGCGACCGTTTCGCCATAGCGTTTGGAGACGCCTTGGACTTCGAGCATGTTTGTTTCCGAAAATAGAGAAGCCGGCTCTTCAGGAAAAGCCGGCTTCGCACGGCATCACTTGGCGCAGGCGTCCGGCACCTTGGAATAGTCCCAGCCCTTGGTCGGCGCCGGGTTGCTGAAATAGGCGTCGAGCGCGTCCTCCGGCATCGGATCAGCCGGCGGCACCGGGAAGACCGAAACGGCGTCCGGCGTCATGCAGTCCTTGTACCATTTGTCGAGTTCGGCGGCATGCACCGGCGGGATCGGGATGAGCAACGTGTTGAGCTTCGGCTTCTGGCCGTCGAGCATGCGCTCGCCGACGCGGAACAACGTCTGCGCCGTCCAGCCCGGCAGCACGGCATGGCCTTCGAAGCGGTATTTGTCGGGATTGGCCTTCCAGTAGCCGAGCGCATCGCCGGTGATCGAACCGGTGATCAACGGCGCGGGACGGCCGGCTTCGGCGAAGGCTTCGGCGACGACGCGGCTTTCGCTGCCCGTCGTCCAGACCGCGTCGATCGGCGCCGGGTTGGTGGCGATCGCCTGGAGCACCACCGTCTTGGTGACGTTGGCGGTCCAGTTGCCGTTGACGGTGCGCGCGACCTTGAGGCCGGTGTTTTCGCCAAGCGCCTTATCGGCGCCCTGCTTTTCCTGGACCACGATCGGATGCCCGGCGATGCCTTCGACGACCAGCACGCTGGAATCGGCCTTGGCCTTGCCGATCGCCGTCATCATGTCATAGCCCCAGCGGGCATAGTTGGAATCGACGTTGATGGCGTTGGGGCTGGTGATCGAGCCAGCCGCCGTGATGAAGGGAATGCCGGCCTTGGCCGCGGCGTCCACGGCATCGTCGAGCGCCGTCGCCGAGCCGGGGATCGAGGTGATGATCGAGCACTTCTTGTCGATGAAGGCGCGGATCTGGTTGATCTGCTGGCTCGGATCGTTGTTGGAATCCGACACTTCGAAGCTCGACACCGTGCCGTCGGCGATCAGCCCGTCGACCAGCCGCTTCAATTCCTTGGTCACCGACACGCGCCACGGATTGCCCTGGTAGCTTTCCGAATGGCACCATTTCCACGGCTTGGGCGGCGGCGTGAAATTGTCCCAGGCCGACGGCAGCACCTTTTGCGGCGCGCCGTCATATTGCGCCTTGAGCAAATCCGGCAGGCCATCGATCGCCGATTTCACGTCGGCCGCGTGCGCGGCGAGCGGGATCGACGCGAAGGCTGTTGCGGCGAGAAGGCCGCGTAGCAGGCTGGTCATTTTTTCCTCCCTTGGTTGCAATGGACTGGCCGGCCGCGACGGCCGGCGCGAAGCTCTCGCGAAAAAGGCGATTGATGTCGGCAACGACGCGACGGGCGTCCTGTTTGCCGGCCAGGCCCTCGTTGATGCGGTCGGAAGCCTGCTGCTGGAATGCCATATAGCCGTCATGGCGCGGGCGAACCCAGGCGCCTTCGAGCGTCGCCCTGGTCGCGCGATAAAAGTCGCCCGTGGCGGCGTTGACGGAGTCATCCTCCCAGGCCGCGGCATGGCCGGGCTGGCCGCCGGCGGCGGCATAAGGCCCGCGCTGCACCGCGCCGCTGGCGATCCAATAGGCGAAGTCGATGGCCGCCTCCCGTTCGGCGGAAAAGGCCGATACGGCAATGCCGGTGCCGCCCAGCGCAGAACCGACAGGCCCGAGCAATCCAACCGAAGGCATGTCGGCAAAGGCAAGGCGGCGCGGCCTGAAACCCTCCACGGCGTAGGGCACATAACCGTAGATCAGCGGCGCGCAGGCGAAGGCCGAGCCGGGTTCGGCCATCTTTTCGAACACGGCGATCGGGTCCATCGCCAGGCATTCAGGATCGACGAGCGCGGCGATCTCTCGCAGCATCTCGAAGGCGGTCTCGCCCGTATCGGCATCGATCAGATCGCCGGGGCCATCGACGGCGCAGGGCCGGCCGACATCGGCGGCTAAAGTGTAGAAGCACATCAGCGAGTGCGGCGGTCTCAGCGGCAGGAGCACGCGGCCCTGCTCGGCAAGCTGCAGCACTTCGGTCCAGACCGTCGGCGCGGCCTCTATCAGATCGGGACGCCAGGCCTGCACCTGTGTCGCCGCATCGATTGGAAAGGCCCATTGCCGGCCTTGCCAATTGTAACTCGGATAGGAGCGGCCGACGCTCCCCGCCGCCAGCGCCTCGCGTTCCGCCTCGCGACCAGGCACGTCGAGCGGCGCCAGGCACTTTTCGGCGGTGATCTGGCCTACATGCGGATGATCGATGACGATGAGATCGTAGGCGCGCGCGAGCTCTTCCACCGGAAAGGATTCGAAATCCTGCAGCGAGCGCTTTTCCCACTCGATCGAGACGCCGGTCTTTTCACTCCACAGCGCCGAGCACGCCACCATCGGGTCGTAGCCGCGCGGGTGGCTCCAGGTCATGCCTTTCAGCGCAACACCGCTCACAGGCCGAACTCCGCGCGTATCCTGTCGCTGTGCTCGCCGATGCGGGGCGCGGCGCGATCCACCACCGGGCGAATACCGTCGACGCGCAGCGGCGAGCGCGTGGTGAGGATCGAGACATTGTCCTCGCGCGTCACGGTCTGCAGCATGTCGAGCGCCTTGAAGCCGTCGCTTGCCATCATCTCCGGCCAGGTCAGCACCTTGGCGCACCAGATATCGGCGGGTTCCAGAATGGCCAGCCACTCATCGATGGTCTTCCGCGCAATACGCCTGGCGATGATCGCCTTGATCTCGTCGCGCGCGGTGAACCAGGTCGCCGGTTTGTCGCGGAATGGATCGAGTTCGGGCAATTCGAGCAGATCGGCGAGCTTCGGGATCGGCGTCATGGCTATCGCCAAATAGCCATCCTTTGCCGGGTAAACACCGTAGGGCGCCGACAGATAGGCGTGCGCGCTGCGGAAGGACGAGCGCTTGGGCAGGCGGCGGCCGTCATTGAGATGCGTGGTCAGCACCTCGAACTGGAAATCGATCAGCGCCTCGAGCAGGCTGGTCTCGACATGGCCGCCCTGGCCGGTGATGCCGCGGCGCACCAGTTTGGCGAGGATGCCTTGCGCGCAGGCGGCGCCCGCCAGCATGTCGGCGATCGCCAGGCCGAAGGGCACCGGTCCCTGCTCCTCATCGCCGTTCAGCCACATCACGCCGGAGCGCGATTGCGCAAGCAGGTCCTGTCCGGGCCTCTTCACCCAGGGGCCTTCCTCGCCATAGCCGCTGATCGAGGCGTAGACGAGCCGCGGATTGATGGTCTTCACATGCTCGTAGTCGAGGCCGAGGCGTTCGATGACGCCCGGCCTGAAGTTCTGGATGAGCACGTCCGCCTTGGCGATGAGCCCGCGCAGCGCGGCGAGGTCGGCCGCGTCCTTGAGATCGATGGCAAGGCTTTCCTTGCCGCGGTTGATGGCGTGGAAAATGGTGGAATCGCCGCCGATTTCGGTGTCGCTGAGATAAAGCCGGCGCGACAGGTCGCCGCCATCGGGCCGCTCGATCTTGATGACGCGCGCGCCAAGGTCGAGCAGGCGCAGCGAGCAATAGGGACCCGACAGGAACTGACTCATGTCGATGACGACGAGGCCGGCCAGCGGAAGTTCTTTTTCAGCGACCACGGTTCACTTCTCGGTCTTGCCGACGAAATCGGCCGGGTTCTTGTATTTCACCGTCTGCAGATGCTCGCAGTAAAGCACCAGCTCCCCTTCACCCTTGAAGACTTCATAGCTGGCGCGGATCAGACCCATGTCCTTGTAGCGCGGCTTTTTGTCGAGGTTGGTGCGGATCGAATAGATGGTGTCGCCGATGAACACCGGCTTGATGAAGCGTAGCTTGTCATAGCCATAAGAGAAGGCGTTGACGCAGTTGGTGGCGACGAGGCCGAGCCCGGCGGAAAAGACGAAGGCGCCGGCCACCAGCCGCTTGCCGAAGATGCCCTCCCGCTCGGCGAACATCTGGTCCTGCACGTAAGGGTGGATATCCAGCACCAGCGCATTGAACATATGACTTTCGCCCTCGGCGATGGTGCGCCGTAGCGAGCGGATTTTGTGGCCGGGCTGCCAGTCCTCGTAGAACCAGTTTTCCGAATTCCAGACCGGGATCTCGGCATGGCCTTGCGGCATGTCGGTCGGGTGCGTCGAGGCGACACCGATAGTCGGCGAGAACGCGCTCATGCCGCGCACCGATCTTGCCGGGCGATGCCGGCAAAGCAACGCCGGGCACGATGCCGGATGGCGAGATGCATTGCCGCTTTTCCTCCCGTCGATTTTCTTTTGTAAATAATATTTTCACATATGGGATTGCCTTGCAAGCGACGATCGGCGAAATTTTTGCTGACCGGCACTCGTGGAGGGCCGCCGGACCATGGGAGGAATTCGATGCAGAGCGCCTGTCTTGTGTTTGTCGGCAGCCTCAATCGCGAGGCACCCTATTTTCAGGGCGCGCGCGGCGTCGGGCTTGGCGTCTACGCTTTCGACGAGGCGACGCTTGCGGTGCAGAAGCTTGCCGAGACCAGCGAGGTCGACAATCCGACCTTCCTGTCGGTGACGCCGGACGGCTCGCTGATCTATGCCAATTCGGAAGTCTTCGCCTGGCGCGAGGGCACGGTCTCGGCCTATCGCTTCGAGCGCGCCACCAATACGCTGGCCTATATCAACAAGCAGCCGTCGCTCGGCAGCATCACGGCGCACAACACGATCACCCGCGACGGCAGCAAGCTGCTGGTGGCCAATTACGGGATGGGAAGCGGCGGCCCCGACAAGGCTGTGTCTGTGTTCGGTCTGCAGGCCGATGGCGGCCTGACCACGCCGCTGGCAAGCGTGGCGCATTCCGGAACCGGCCCCAATGCCGAGCGCCAGGAGCGGTCGCATGCCCATAGCGTCACCGAAACCATCCAGGGCGGCACCGCCATCGTCGCCGATCTCGGCATCGACCAGCTTGTTTCCTACCGGATCGAGGCCGACGGCGGTCTGAGCAAGCTTGCCTCGTCTTCACTGGCACCCGGCGCCGGTCCGCGCCATCTCGCGCTGCATCCGAACGGCAGGTTCGTGTTCGTCATGAACGAGCTCGACTCGACGGTGGTCTCGCTGGCGCTCGATCAATCCTCCGGCAAGCTCGAATTGATCGACACCAAGCCGGCGGTTCCGGCGCAAGCCCGCGCGATCAATCATTGCGCCGACATCCAGATCTCGCCCGACGGCCGCTTCCTCTATGGCTCCAACCGCGGCCACGACAGCGTCGCCATCTTCTCGGTCGATCAGCAATCGGGGGAACTCAACATCGTCGACTTCACGCCCTGTGGCGGCGCGACGCCGCGCAACCTGGCGCTGACACCCTCCGGCCGACACCTGTTTTCGGCCAATCAGAACGCCGATCGCATTTCCATCTTCGCGCGGGACGAAGCGAGCGGCCGGCTGGCCAACACCGGGCAGGCAATCGAGATTGGAACGCCGATGTGCGTGCGGATCACGCCGGACCCGCTTCAGTCTTAGTAGACGGTTTTCAGCGGTCGACCCGGGTGAACTGGCCGGTATAGGTCTGGCCGGCAAGCGCGTAGGTAACGTTGAGCGTTCCTTCAGACAGCATCGCGGCGGTGATATCGGCGCCATTCGGCAGGCGACCAAGCTTCATGGTGTTGCCGGAAATCCTGCCAGAGCCGTCGGCGACACCCGGCTTGTTGTCGGCGAGATCGCCCCAGGCGTAGCTGACCGTCACCTGCCCGCCCGGGGACACCGTCAGAACCGCCAGCTTGCCGTCATACATGCCGTTGAGCTGTCCGGCCCAGATACCGGAGAATGCCGCATATCTGGCCGGAACGCCCTTGCCGGGCGGCGTGACCGAAACAGCCTGATCCAAAGCCGCCGAATTCGACGCGGCAGGCGCTGCAACGGCAGCCGGGACAGGTTGCGGTAGGGCAGCAGGCGGTGTCTCAGGAGCGGATTGGCAGGCAACGAGTGCAAATGCCGCGAAGCCCAGCGAGAGACTGTTTGGTGGAGCCAATCGGGATCGAACCGACGACCTCTTGAATGCCATTCAAGCGCTCTCCCAACTGAGCTATGGCCCCACTCCCGGCAGTCAGCCGGCGCCGTTTCCGGCGAAGAGATCCGGCGCGGTTTGAAGGCCGCGCCGTCTTTCAGTGCTGGCGGCTTCTAGCGCCGCCTTCGGTCAAGATCAAGCCTTCACAGGCCGCTTTTTCGCCAAAGGCGAAAATGGCCGGCAAACGATCCGATCAGACCTCGTCGTCGTCGTCGCCGACGCCGATCATGTCGGCGACGTCGTCGTCCTCTTCTTCCTCATCGGCAAGGAAGGTGTCGTCGTCATCGTCGCCGAGATCGACATCTTCCTCATCGTCGCCGAGATCGGGAAGATCGTCCGCGCCGCCCTTGGCCTCCTCGTCCGCGTCTTCCAGCGAGACGATTTCGGCGCCTTCTTCCTCCTCGGCGTCGACTTCCTTCTCCGCGACCTCCTCCTCTTCCTCGATGGCGGCAATCTTGCCATCGTCGAAATAGGAACGCGGATAGCTCTTGCCGGTATAGGGCGAGACGATCGGGTCCTTGTTCAGGTCGTAGAATTTCCGACCCGTTTCAGGGTCGACACGCTTTGTGCCAAGTTCAGCTTTCGCCACAGCAAGCCTCGTCAAAAAAAGAAGGGTCCCCTTAGCCGCAGTTGACGGCGCTGTCAAAGCCTAAAGCCGCCTCATGAAAAGGCGGCTTTCAAAGGCTCGCGCGAGGGGATGACCATTATTGCTCGCCGTGATACGAGACCGCCGCAACATCACGAACCGAGCCGGTCCGCCGGCACTGTCATTTGGAAAAGACCATGTCTCACTCTGCCGCCCCGAAGCAGGCCACGGCCCGCATGTCGAAAGGGTTGAGCGGCGTCGCACGCGTGCCGGGCGACAAATCCATCTCGCATCGCTCTTTTATGTTCGGCGGTCTCGCCTCCGGCGAGACCCGCATCACCGGCCTGCTCGAGGGCGAGGACGTGATGCGCACGGGTGCGGCCATGAAGGCGATGGGCGCGCATATTGAAAAGAACGGCGCCGAATGGGTGATCCGCGGCACCGGCAACGGCGCGCTCCTGCAACCGGAACGCCCGCTCGACTTCGGCAATGCCGGCACCGGCTCCAGGCTCACCATGGGCCTGGTCGGCACCTATGACATGGAGACGACCTTCATCGGCGATGCCTCGCTGTCGGGACGGCCGATGGGCCGCGTGCTGGAACCGCTGCGCCAGATGGGCGTGCAAGTGTTGCAGGCGGCACCCGGCGACCGCATGCCGATCACGCTGCGCGGCCCCAAACATGCTGCACCCATCACCTATCGCGTGCCGATGGCTTCCGCGCAGGTGAAGTCGGCGGTGCTGCTTGCGGGCTTGAACACGCCGGGCATCACCACGGTGATCGAGCCGGTGATGACGCGCGATCATACGGAAAAAATGCTGAAGGGTTTTGGCGCCAACCTGAGCGTCGAGACCGACGAGCGTGGCGTGCGCCATATCTTCATCGAAGGCCAGGGCAGGCTTACCGGACAGACGATCGCCGTTCCCGGCGACCCCTCCTCGGCCGGCTTCCCGCTGGTCGCCGCGCTCATCGTGCCGGGTTCGGACATTACAATCGAGAATGTGCTGATGAACCCGACCCGCACCGGCCTGCTTTTGACGCTGCAGGAAATGGGCGGCCGGATCGACATCCTCAATCCGCGCAATGCCGGCGGCGAGGATGTCGCGGACCTGCGCGTGCGCGCCTCCGAGCTCAAAGGCGTTATCGTGCCGCCGGAGCGGGCGCCGTCGATGATCGATGAATACCCGGTGCTGGCGGTCGCGGCGAGCTTCGCCGAAGGCGAAACGCTGATGCAGGGGCTGGAGGAACTGCGCGTCAAGGAATCCGACCGGCTGGCGGCGGTCGCCAATGGGCTGAAGCTCAACGGCGTCGACTGCGCCGAGGGCGAGGCAAGCCTCACCGTGCGCGGCAAGCCCGACGGCAAGGGCCTGGGCGGCAATGGACCGGACGCGCCGGTGAAGACCCATCTCGACCACCGCATCGCCATGAGCTTCCTGGTGATGGGCCTGGCGACGGAAAAGCCGGTGACCATCGACGATGCGAACATGATCGCGACGAGCTTTCCGGAGTTCATGGGGCTGATGACGGGGCTGGGCGCGGAGATCGGATAAAGGTTGATGGCAAGCGCAAAGCAAGCGGAGATGTCGGCGGGACAGCCCCTGTGCTTTTCGGCGGCCCGACCATGACCGACACCTTCACCATCGCCATCGACGGCCCCGCCGGCGCCGGCAAGGGCACGCTGGCCCGCCGCCTTGCCGACCATTACCGCCTCAACCTGCTCGACACCGGCCTCACCTACCGCGCGGTGGCCCATAAGTTGCTCGAGCTCGGCCTGCCGCTCGACAATGTCTCAGCGGCGGAAACGGCGGCGCGCCAGGTGAACCTCTCGGACCTCGACCGCGTGGTGCTTTCGGCGCATGCGGTAGGCGAGGCCGCGTCGAAAGTCGCGGTCATCCCCACGGTACGGCGCATCCTGGTGGAAAAGCAGCGCGCCTTTGCCAAGGCGCCGCCGGGCGCTGTGCTCGACGGCCGCGATATCGGCACCGTCGTGTGCCCCGACGCCGACATCAAGCTCTATGTCACGGCAAGCGGGGAGGTGCGCGCCAGGCGCCGGCTGGCCGAGATCGAGGCTATCGGCGGCAGCGCCGATTTCGCCACCATCCTGGCCGATATCGAGCGCCGCGACGAGCGCGACATGGGCCGCGCCGACTCGCCGCTCAAGCCGGCGACAGACGCGCACTTGCTTGATACCAGCGAAATGGCTATAGAGGCCGCGTTCCTGGCGGCCATGGCGATCGTTGACGACGTCCTGGCCAAGAGAAACAAGCCCTGATCCGGGCGTTTCGTTTGCCGTAGGCGCCGAAAATACCCATATCGGGCAAGAACCAGCCTGCCAGCATTCTTCATGCGCCGGACTTGCCGCTAAAAGCGGCCCAGGGCTTTTAGCCCGGAACGCCGGCAGGCTCACGCAACGCTAACCCACGGCGCCCGCTTCGCTCGTTGCGGAGCATTCCAGGAGAAACAATGTCAGTAGCCAATCCGTCTCGCGACGATTTCGCGAGCATGCTCGAAGAATCATTCACCGCCGGCCATTCCGGCGAAGGCCAGGTTGTCCGGGGCACGATCACCGCGATCGAAAAGGACATGGCCATCATCGATGTCGGCCTCAAGGTCGAAGGCCGCGTGCCGCTGAAGGAATTCGGCGCCAAGGGCAAGGAAACCACCCTCAAGGTCGGCGACACCGTCGAAGTCTATGTCGAGCGCATCGAAAACGCGCTTGGCGAGGCCATGCTGTCGCGCGAGAAGGCTCGCCGCGAGGAGAGCTGGGTCCGCCTCGAGGAGAAGTTCACCAAGGGTGAGCGCGTCGAAGGCGTCATCTTCAACCAGGTCAAGGGCGGCTTCACGGTCGATCTCGACGGCGCCGTGGCGTTCCTGCCGCGCAGTCAGGTCGATATCCGCCCGATCCGCGACGTCACCCCGCTGATGCACAACCCGCAGCCCTTCGAGATCCTCAAGATGGATCGCCGCCGCGGCAACATCGTGGTGTCGCGCCGCACCGTGCTCGAAGAGAGCCGCGCCGAACAGCGTTCGGAAATCGTGCAGAACCTCGAAGAGGGCCAGGTTGTCGAAGGCGTGGTCAAGAACATCACCGACTACGGTGCGTTCGTCGACCTCGGCGGCATCGACGGCCTGCTGCATGTCACCGACATGGCATGGCGCCGCGTCAACCATCCGACCGAAATCCTCAACATCGGTCAGACGGTCAAGGTGCAGATCATCCGCATCAACCAGGAAACCCACCGCATCTCGCTCGGCATGAAGCAGCTCGAGTCGGATCCGTGGTCGGATATCGGCACCAAGTTCCCGATCGGCAAGAAGATCCGCGGCACCGTCACCAACATCACCGACTACGGCGCGTTCGTCGAGCTGGAGCCGGGCATCGAAGGCCTCATCCACGTTTCGGAAATGTCGTGGACCAAGAAGAACGTGCACCCCGGCAAGATCCTGTCGACGACGCAGGAAGTCGACGTCGTGGTGCTCGAAGTCGATCCGGCCAAGCGCCGCATCTCGCTCGGTCTCAAGCAGACACTGGAGAACCCGTGGGAAGCCTTCGCGCGCAGCCATCCGGTTGGCAGCCAGGTCGAGGGCGAGGTCAAGAACAAGACCGAGTTCGGCCTGTTCATCGGCCTGGAAGGCGACGTGGACGGCATGGTGCACCTTTCCGATCTCGACTGGACCCGTCCGGGCGAGCAGGTCATCGAAGAGTACAATCGCGGCGACATGGTCAAGGCGCAGGTGCTCGACGTCGACATCGAGAAGGAGCGCATCTCGCTCGGCATCAAGCAGCTGGCCAAGGATACGGTCGGCGAAGCAGCCAACAGCGGCGAACTGCGCAAGAACGCCGTCGTCACCTGCGAGGTCATCGGCGTCAAGGATGGCGGTCTGGAAGTGCGGCTGGTCGACAGCGGCCTAGAGACCTTCATCAAGCGCTCCGACCTTTCGCGTGACCGCGACGAGCAGCGCCCCGAGCGCTTCACCGTCGGCCAGAAGGTCGACGCCCGCGTCATCGCCTTCGACAAGAAGACCCGCAAGCTGCAGGTCTCGATCAAGGCGCTGGAAATCGCCGAGGAGAAGGAAGCAGTCGCGCAGTACGGCTCGACCGACTCCGGCGCCTCGCTGGGCGACATCCTGGGCGCCGCGCTGAAGAAGCAGGGCAGCTAAGCCCCCTCCAAAACAAAACCCCGCCGGATCGCTCCGGCGGGGTTTTTTCTTTACGGCAAGATAAACTTCCTGGCGTATTGGCTATAGCCCGAGGGAAGGGCTTTCCATGAGCAACGGCGACGATCGTCCCGCCATGCCACCATCGCGGGCGCTGCGGCTTTACGCCAGATCGCCGGCCTTGTTCTGCTATTGCGGCATGGCGATCATCATGATCGTGCTGCGGTCCTTCGGCGTCCAGCTCAACGGCGACATGGACGACGTGATCAAGCTGCACGAAGTCCGCACCTTGCTTCACACCGGGGATATCTTCGACCGCACACTGCCCGGCATAGTCCAGCCGGAGCCCTATGTCTCGCATTGGCCAGGGATCGTGGACCTGCCTTATGCCGTCTTCGCGGGCCTGCTCGCGCCATTCGCGGGCATCGAGCCGGCTTTGGCGACGGCGAGCGCGGTCGTGCCTCTGCTGTTGTTCGCGCCGGCACTCTATTTCTACACCCGGCTGGTGGCCGCAATGGATATCGGCAAGACGGCGGCGGCTTTGCCGCTGGCGCTGATCTTCTCGACAGGCAGCTTTTTCGAATACGCGCCCGGGCGGATCGACTACCACAATCTGCAGATATTGCTTCTGTTGGCAGCTCTGATTCTGTTGCTGTCGCGGAGCCGCGCCGCTCCGGTCATCAACGGGCTGCTGGCGGCGCTGGCATTTGCAATCAGCGCTGAGTTCGCGCCCTTCTACGCCCTGGTCATGGCGATCTATGCCTTTGACTGGATCGCCGGCCACGACGACGACGCGGCCAGGATCACCCGTTTCGGGCTCAGCCTGGCGGCCGGCGCGATCGGCCTGCTTGCCGCCGTGCAGCCGCCTTCAGCCTATGCCCTGGCCAAGTGCGACATCTATTCGGCGCCGCATGTGACGGCGCTGGTCGCTGCCGGGCTTTCATTTGCGGTCGCGCCCCTGCTTGCCGGCAGGCGCGGCGGATGGGCAATGCGGGCGGCACTCCTTCTGGTGCTCGCGACCGCCAGCCTGGCGGCACTGGTGCTGTTGTTCCCGCAGTGCCTGCACGGTCCTTATGCCGCCCTGGACGCCTATGTCCGCGACAACATGATCAATCTGATCGTTCAAGAACAGAGCATGTTTCGCTATCAGCATTTTCTGTCGTTGGTTTTACCCGGCGCGGTGCTGATATTCGTCGGGGCGCTGGCGCCGGCCGTGATCTGCCTCGATCCGCGGAGCAGAACCCGGCCCCGTGTCATCCTTGCCCTGTTTTCGATCCTCGCGCTGGTCCTCGGCATCGGCTATATGCGCTATTTCCGCTACACTGCGGTTTTCGCCAGCATCGGCCTGGCGTTGGTGATCGCGAGTTTCCTGCCGGCAGGTTCGAGACTGGCACGATTGCTGACGCCCAACGTGCCGGTGACATCGCGAAAATATGCGTTGATCCTGCCCGGCCTGGCTTTGTCTAGCGCAATGGCGCTGTATCATTTGTCGGTTCGTCCTTCCCAGGGAGCCATTCCCGCAGGCGAATTGGCGGAAAGCTGCGACCTCCGTCATTTGAAATTGGAGCAAAGCTGGCCGGCAGGCGCGGTTATCCTCGCACCGCCTCAGGTGGGGGAGCATTTTGTCGCCCTCGCCTCGGGTCCCAAGGTGGTGACGATCGGCAACCATCGCTCAGCGCAAGGTATCGAGCGAAGCTACCGGTTTCTTGATCCCGCCACCGCCGATCCGCGCGCCTATCTCGATGCGTCCAAGGCGACACATGTCGCGGTTTGCGCCTGGCGGGACCCGCCTTTGCCGAAACTGGACGCCGCCTACCCATTCGCGGCGGCGCTGATGGAAGGCAAGCCGCCGCCATGGTTACGGGAATGCCCCACCGATGCTTCGTCGCCGCTGCGGATCTACGCCTACCGCAATGCCGACGGATCGGATGCCGGCTGCCCCGTTTCAACGGCTCAGATCCGGTCATAAACAGCGGGGCGACGGCACGGGCCAGCGCTCGCCGGCTCATGGAAACTCAGGCCCGGCCGTACAGCGGAACCAGCGTGCCGCTCATCGCCTGGTTGGCCGGTGAGGCGAGATAGGCAATTGCCTCGGCGGCGGCTTCGAGGCTGACCCATTTGCCGAAATCGGCATCGGGCATGTCGGCGCGGTTGGCAGGCGTGTCGAGCGTCGACGGCGCCACGGCGTTGACCAGTATGCCTTTGCCCTTCAGCTCTTCGGCCATGGCCACCGTCATAGCCGCGACCGCGGCCTTGGACGCGGCATAAGCGACCATGCCGGACCCTTTACGCGGCTCCAGCGCCGCGCGCGCGGCGACATTGACGATGCGGCCGGCCGTATTGGACTCCAGCATCGAGCGCACAGCGGCGCGGCTGCAAAGGAAGGCGGTGCGGGCGTTGGTCTCCATCATTTCGGCGAAGGATGCCGATTCGATCTTTTCGACCGGCGCCATGGTGAAGCCGCCGGCCAGGTGGATCGACGCCCAGAGCTCGGGTACCTGGTGGTAGAAAGCCTCGACCTTGGCGGAGTCCGACAGGTCGACATTATGCGCCAGGTGGACACTGGCGTGGGCCGCAAAAGGGAAATGCGGCGGGGCAGCAGCATGGGCATTGGGCACGTGGCAGATCGCGCCCTGTTCGAGCAACCGGCCAACCACCGCGCCACCAAGCGCACCGGTTCCGCCGGTTACAACGATATGCCTGCCCTCAAGTGTTTCCGTCATCCTGGACCGCTCCTGTCGTCTTTTATGATTATGTCGCTTGTTAAGCCGCGCCGACGCGAAGCGTCGCGCCTTTCGCGCGATCACTCAATCGCTATCTCGACATGGCAGCCGTCACGTCTTTGCATGCATCAGCCGGCTAACCAGCGGCCAGGGCAAAGCCGGAACGAAGGCCCAGCGTAACCTGCTGGTCGACGACATTCGTGGACACGGCAATCAGTCGACGGTGATTTCGATGACGCGCGGCTTGCCGGCCGCGCGGGCGCGCTTCAGCGCCTCGGCCAGGCCGCCAACGCCGGTCAGCCGTTCGGCGGCGATGCCATAGGCCTCGGCGAGCTTGCAGAAATCCGGCGGCGCCGGCGACACGCCGACCGGCTCGACGCCGACATCGAGCATCGAGGTCTCGATCTCGCGATAGCCGCGATTGTTCCAGACGACGAAGATCACTGGCGCTTCGGCATCGAGCGCCGCGCCGATTTCCGGCAAGGTGAACTGGAACCCGCCGTCGCCGGTGAGAGACACGACCGGCGCCTCCGGCACGGCAAGTGCCGCGCCGATGGCGGCCGGCGGGCCGTAGCCCAACGCGCCGAAGCCGGTCGCGGCATTGAACCAGCCGCCTGGACGGTCGTGGTCGTAGTAGAGATTGGCGGCGTAGATCGGCTGGGTGGAATCGCCGACGATGATTGCGCCCGGCAAAGCGTCGCGGATCGTCTCCACCGCGCGCACCTGTGCCACATAGTCGGGCTTCAGCTCGGCCTGCGCAGCTTCACGCGCCGCCGCGGCGCTAACCTCGCCATCCTTTGCCGCCGCGTGGCCGGGCCCGATCGCGGCGAGCAATGCCTCAGTCGCTTGAGCGCAATCGGCCAGGATAGCGACCGTCACCGGGCGGCGTGCCAGCTGGTCGGCGCCGATGTCGATGCGGATCAGGTTCTTCGGCAACACGAAGCCGCCATCGCCGTAACCGTCATAGTCGGTGGGGCCGAACTCCGTGCCGGCGGCAATCACCAGGTCGGCGTCCGCCATCAGCGCGCGCACCGCCTTGAGGCTGGGGCTCGCCGGCACGCAAAGCGGATGGCCGTGCATCAGGCCACGCGCATTGGTGGTCTCGACGACCGGTGCGCCAAGTGTCTCGGCCAGGCGGCGCAACGCTGTGTCGGCCTTCTTGGCGCCGCCGCCGGCAAGGATCAGCGGGCGGCGAGCGGCCTCGATCAACTTTGCCGCTTCAGCAATCGCCGCTCGATCCGGTACCGGCGGGGCGACATTGCTGAGCGTTGGTGCAAGCCCATTGGCAGGCTTCACCATGACATCGGTGGGGATCTCGATATGCACTGGGCCCGGCCGTGCGGACGAGAACAGCGCGAAGGCGCGGGCGAGCGCGCCCGGCAATTCATGGGCCTCGGTGACGCGCTCGGAAAACAGCGCCACCTTTTCCATCATGCCGCGCTGGTCGGGCAGTTCGTGCAGGAAGCCGAGGCCTTTGCCGAGCGTGTCGGTGGCATTGACGCCGGAGATCACCAGCA
Organism: Mesorhizobium sp. ORM8.1; assembly: GCF_053005525.2. Classification (NCBI taxonomy): domain Bacteria; kingdom Pseudomonadati; phylum Pseudomonadota; class Alphaproteobacteria; order Hyphomicrobiales; family Phyllobacteriaceae; genus Mesorhizobium; species Mesorhizobium sp. ORM8.1. The sequence continues at coordinate 3,456,568 of NZ_CM132600.1, forward strand.
TCGGCACCGAATCGGCGCGCGCCTGGCCCATGGCGGTGATGGTGTTGGTGAGGCCCGGCCCGGTGATGACGAAAGCCACCCCTGGCCTGCCGCTGGCGCGGGCATAGCCGTCGGCCATGAAGCCGGCGCCCTGCTCGTGGCGCGGCGTGACGTGGCGGATCTTCGAGCGCGCCAGGCCGCGATAGAGTTCGACCGTATGAACGCCCGGAATACCGAAAACGGTGTCGACGCCATGCGCCTCTAGCAAGGTGATGAGCGCTTCGCCAAGCGTGGTCATTGGTCTTCTCCCTTTCGAGCCGATCACTGTTCAACCGAACAGCGATCCGCTCTGTCTCTTTGTTTTCAGGGCAATTGCGGACGGAAAACCGCTTCTCGCTTTTCCTGGAATTGCTCTAGCGGCGTGAGGCCGAGTTCGGCCTCGATAGTCTTGATGCCAATCGTCGCCAATTCGCCAGGCGAGAACATCTCGCCGGCCAGGCAGCCTTCCACCCAGAGCCCGTCGATGATCGCGTTGATCGCAATGGCATGGTGGCGCAGCTGGCCTGCGTCCGGCTCGCGTCGTTCGGCGGCGAGCACCTCGGCCACAACGGCTTCCACCTCGTTGCGAAAGCCAAGATAGCCTTCGCGGTGGGCGCGGGCCAGGCTTGGATCCGCACCGGCGCGACCGATGAAGGTTGCCCAGAGCGAAAACACCCGTGCGTCGATGATCGGCGCGTTGAGGTTGGCGGTGACGAACGCCGCAAGGCGCTGGCGTGGCGAGGCATCTTCCATGACCAACGCCGCTTTCGCCTGTTCGGTCATGCGGCCCATGAGCGATGCATAGGCTTCCTGCAGCAATTCTTCCTTGTTGGGAAAATAGTGGCGGATCAACCCGGCGGTGACGCCGGCGCGCAAGGCGATGGTGCGCAAGGTAGCGCCCTGCAAGCCATGTTCGGCCACGCTGTCCAGGGTCGCCTCGATCAGATCCTGCCGCCGTCGCTCCTCGCCCTCGCGACGGAACCTGCGGCGGGGCGTGGCATTCATTGGCGCAGGATCGGTCGCGTCAGGCATGTCGGCCCGCCTTCGCAGGCGATGCACAGCGCATCCGCCTCGAAGATTTCGACCGTGCAGCCGGCTGCTTCCATCGCGGCCTTGGTCTTGGGGAAGCCCGCAACGGCAATGACCTTGTGTGGGCTCGTCGGCAGCACGTTCAGGCTGAGGCCGTTGGAAGCCGCGAACTCTTCGGCATCGCCTTCGACCAGCCGGACGCGGCGCGCCTTCAGCATCTGATAGAAGGCGGCCGGCAGAAGCGGCGAATAGACCAATGCGAGGTCGTCGGCCAGCGGACTGATCACCGACATCAGATGCAGGCACGCCTCTTCACCCTGCCACAGCGGCAGATCGAAGCCGTAGACCAAAACGCCCAGCGGCGTCAGCAAGTTGGACACCTGCTGGATGCCTTCCTGGTTGGAGCGGACACCGCGCCCGATGACCAGCGTGCGGGCATCCAGCCATACGCAATCACCGCCTTCGACCTGGCCGGGAGCCTCGACGCGGCCGAGGATCGGAATGCCCAGTCTTTTATAGGTCTCCTCATGCAGCGAAGGCTCCCGGGCGCGCAATGGCTTGCCCATGGACAGGATCAGCGCGCCGCGGTCGGTCATCAGCGACGGGTCGTGCGTGAACACCGAATCCGAAAGTCCGTCGGCCTTGTCCTCTATCCATTCGACTTCGGCGCCGGAAGCCGCCACCAGCTCGGCAAGGACCGCATGCTGCGAGGCAGCTTTCACCGGGTTGAACCCCGGACCATAGTGCCAGGCGGCTCTGTCGGCGTCGCGCATTGCGTTGGCCGCCGAGCGCATCAGCACGCGTCGCAGCGGCGCCGCCATGGATTGTGCTCCGAAAGCGCTCATCGATGCCCTTTTTTTAAGCTGAAAAAAACCGAGAAAATTTCATGGAGGGCTATTTATACACTTGCATAACAAGCCCGCAAGTGCCGTAATGAGCGGGATTGACGGGCTCGCGCTGTTGGGTCCATGCTGAAGCCTGGAGCGGGACAGTACAGCGTATGTTGATTAGCCGGATAGCCTTTCGACGACCTATCGTCGGCCACATAGAGGTCACCCGTTGAGCGCGGTGGCAGCTGCCGCAGTCTCATCCGGCGAGGCGCAGGACGGCGCCGCCGAAGCCATCCATGTCGAAAACCTGCACAAGAAATTCGGCCTGCTGCATGTGCTGAAGGGCGTGTCGCTGTCGGCGCGCGACGGCGAGGTGATCGCCATCATCGGCGGCTCGGGTTCCGGCAAGTCGACGCTTTTGCGCTGCATCAACTGCCTGGAAAATCCGACCAGCGGCATCATCCGGGTCAATGGCGAAGAGATCAAGCTCAAGGCCGACAGTCACGGCCACACGGTGCCCGCCGACCGCAAGCAGATCGAACGCATCCGCTCCAAGCTCGGCATGGTGTTCCAGAATTTCAATTTGTGGAGCCACATGACGCTGATCGAGAACGTCATCGAGGTTCCGGTGCATGTTCTCGGCGTCAAGCGGGACGTCGCGATCAAGGAAGCCGAGAAGCTGCTCGCCCGTGTCGGCCTTGCCGAAAAGCGCGACGTCTACCCGGCCTACCTGTCCGGCGGACAGCAGCAGCGCGCGGCGATCGCCCGGGCGCTGGCGATCAATCCGCGCGTCATGCTGTTCGACGAGCCGACCTCGGCGCTCGATCCGGAACTGGTCGGCGAGGTGCTGAAGGTGATCGGCGACCTGGCGCGCGAGGGGCGCACCATGGTGCTGGTGACGCATGAAATGAAGTTTGCCCGCGAGGTCGCGACGCATGTCGTCTACCTCTACAACGGGCTGGTCGAGGAGGAGGGAACACCCGAACAGCTGTTCGGCACGCCCAAATCCGAAAGGCTCAAACAATTCCTCCGCAATGTCGGCTAGAGCCGGCATCAAGCGGAGCGAAGAACCGGGAACAACAACAAACTGGGAGTTCTGACATGAAGACTGTTTTGAAGACATTCGCCGCGGCGCTGCTTCTCGGCGTTGCCGCGATGGGCGGCATGGCCAAGGCCGACCAGGTCAAGATCGGCGTCGCCGCCGAGCCCTATCCGCCGTTCACCTCGCCCGATGCCTCGGGCAAATGGGTTGGCTGGGAAATCGACTTTATCGACGCCGTCTGCGCCGAGGAGAAGCTCGATTGCGTCATCACGCCTGTCGCCTGGGACGGCATCATCCCGTCGCTGACGACAAAGAAGATCGACCTCATCGTCTCCTCGATGTCGATCACCGCCGAGCGCGAGAAGACCATCGACTTCTCGGACAAGTACTACAACACGCCGACCGCCATCATCGGCCCGAAGGACAAGAAATTCGGCGCCACGCCGGACGATCTCAAGGGCAAGGTTGTCGGCGTCCAGGTCTCCACCGTGCACGCCGTCTACGCCAAGAAGCACTTGGCACCGGGGCATCCGAGATCAAGGAATACCAGACCCAGGATGAAGCCAACAACGATCTTGCCGCCGGTCGCCTCGACGCGGTGCAGGCCGATTCCATCGCGCTTGGCGAATTCCTGAAGTCCGATCAGGGCAAAGCCTGCTGCGACCTGAAGGGCATGGTGGCGCCGGATGACGAGGTGCTCGGACCGGGCGTCGGCGCCGGCGTGCGCAAGGAAGACACCGACCTCAAGGGCAAGATCAACGCCGGCATCAAGGCGATCCGTTCCAACGGCAAGTATGACGAGATCTCGAAGAAATACTTCGACTTCGACATCTACGGCGGCGCAACGCAGTCGAACTGAGGCTTTTCGCAAAATGCGCAAGGGCATGGCGCTCGGCGCCATGCCCCAACCTTCCCACGCACGCTTGCCGCTGAGCGGCTTGCCAGCAATCCGGGGGCGAAGCTGATCGACGCCTTTCTTCCGGCCTCCGCGGTCGGCATCATGGAACTCCTGTCGCCCGTGGCGCCCGGCTGGGGCGGCACGCTGCTGGTAGGCCTGCTGCATTCGATCGAGATCGCCGTCGGCGCCACGTGCCTTGGCCTGTTGATCGGTATTGGCGGAGCCTTCGGTAAGCTCTATGGCGGCCCGGTGACGCGCGATCTTCTTGCCGTCTACACCACTGTGGTCCGCGCCGTGCCGGAGCTTGTGCTGATCCTGCTGCTCTATTACGCCGGCACCGACCTCATCAATCAAGTGCTGACGGCGATAGGCTACCAGCGCGTCGACATCAGCGGGCTGGCTGCCGGCATCTTCGTGCTGGGTTTCGTCCAGGGCGCTTATTCGACGGAGGTGATCCGCGGCGCGATCCTGGCCATTCCACAGGGTCAGATCGAGGCCGCCCGCGCCTATGGCATGTCGCCCGGCCTGATGCTGAGACGCATCACGCTGCCGTCGATGCTGCCTTTCGCTATACCAGGCCTCGCCAATCTGTGGCTGATCGCCACCAAGGACACCGCGTTGCTCGCCGTCGTCGGTTTCTCCGAGCTGACACTGGCAACGCGCCAGGCGGCGGGCGTCACCAAGGCCTATCTTCTGTTCTTCCTGGCGGCAGGCGCGCTTTACCTTGCCTTGTCGCTGTTTTCCAACCTGATCATCGGCCGCGTCGAGGCCTGGTCGCGACGCGGCATGCCTTCGGTCAAGGAGGCCCGCTGATGGCGGTCGAGGCGAATGCCATCAACATGGCGGCGCGCGCCTCGTTGTGGCTCAGGCCGCACCGCATCGTGCTGATCCTGATCGCGCTGGCGCTGGTCTTCTGCGCGGCCTTCTTCATGCGCTGGGACTGGCTGCCGCAATATTGGGAAATGGGCCTGATGGGCCTGTGGCGGGCGCTCTGGATCCTTGCCGTCACCTGCGCGCTGGGCTTTGCGCTTGCCGTGCCGCTCGGGCTCGCCCAGGCCGGCGGCCCGTTCTGGTTCGCCATACCGGCCAAGGTCTTTTGCACCATCATCCGAGGAACGCCGCTGCTCTTACAGCTGTGGCTGCTCTATTACGGGCTGGGCTCGCTGTTTCCACAATATCCGTGGATCCGCGAATCCTGGATATGGCCGTATCTGCGGCAGGCGTGGCCCTATGGCGTGCTGGCGCTGACCTTGTCCTTCGCCGGCTATGAAGGCGAAGTGATGCGCGGCGCCTTCGCCGGCGTGCCGCGAGGCCAGCTCGAGGCCGCCCGCGCCTTTGGCATGAGCCGCTGGAAGATTTTTCGCCGCATCTGGCTGCCGCAGGCCTTCTATCGGGCGCTGCCGACATTGACAGGCGAGACCGTGCTGCAACTGAAGTCGACGCCGCTGGTGGCGACGATCAGCGTCATCGACATCTTCGCCGTCTCGTCCAAAGTGCGCCAGGACACCTACCTGACTTACGAGCCCCTGCTGCTGCTGGCGCTGATCTATATGACGATCACCGGCATCCTGGTTCTTGTCTTCAGCCGGATCGAGGCACGGATTCCGGTGAAGATCGGATAGTAGGGGAGTAGGGGAGTAGGGGAGTAGGGGAGTAGGGGAGTAGGGGAGTAGGGGAGTAGGGGAGTAGGGGAGTAGGGGAGTAGGGGAGTAGGGGAGTAGGGGAGTATCCAGTCGTTACCCGCATTCACATTTCCATCCTTATTCGCTATTCGCACCACAATTTCCCCCTACTCCCCTATTCCCCTACTCCCTTAGGACAGCCATGATGCAACTCAGTCTCGACCAGGCGACAGGCCTATGCCGGATGGCGGCGCTTGGCGCCGGCGCCAATGAAGAAGCGGCGCAGTCGCTTACCGCCTCGATCATCGCCGCGGAAGCGGAAGGCCTGTCGACGGTCGGCCTGTCGCATTTCATCGACTATCTCGAAGCGTTCGAAGCCGGCCGCATCGACGGCAACGCCGATCCGGTGATCACCCGGCCGGCGCTCGCCGTCTATCTTTCGGACGCGCGCGGCGGGCTTGCCCATACCGGTTTCGACCGCTCGATCGAGGATCTGGCCAAGGCCGCAAAGCTGTTCGGTGTTTCGATGTTCTCGCAGAAGAACGCCTATACCTGCGGCGCGCTCGGCTATTTCACCGGGCGGCTCGCCGAACAGGGACTGGTCTCCTTCGCCGCCACCAACGGCCCGGCCGTGCTTGCCGGCTCCGGCTCGATCAAGCCGGTCTACTGCACCAATCCGATGTCCTTTGCGGCGCCGGCCGCCGACGGTCCGCCTCTGGTCATCGACCAGTCATCGAGCGCCACTGCCTTCGTCAACATCCGCAAGGCGGCCGAGGACGGCAAGAAAATCCCCGAAGGCTGGGCGCTCGACGCCAACGGCAATGCGACCACCGATCCGGCGGCGGCCATGAAAGGCGCTATGCTTGCCTTCGGCGGCCAGCGCGGCGCCAACATCGCGCTGATGGTCGAGGTGCTGGCTGCAGGCATTTCCGGCGCCAATTGGTCGCTCGACGCGCCCTGGTTCACCGGCGGGCCGGACAGCCCCGGCACCGGCCTGTTTATATTGGCCATCGAGCCGAAATTGCTCGATCCGGATTTCGAACCGCGCATGAAGGACCAGCTCGACCGGCTGCGGCGGCGCTATGGCGTGCATATCCCCGGACGGTCGCGGGCGGAGGCCGCCGAGAAGGCCAAGGCGCGCGGCATCACCGCGTCCAAGGCTGTCGTGCAGCGTATCTCCGAGTTCGCCGAGCGCTACTCGGCCTGAGCCGGCGGGACCGAGTAGCGCTCGGCGCATTCTTTGCGCGGCTGCTGAACCTTTTCCCGATCTGCAACGACCCATCCTCGGCACCCCATACCGCGAGCCGCTTGGTTGGCTTCGTCCGGCTCGCGGCTGGCGGGCCGCGCCGGGCGTTCAGGGGCGAGGTGGGCGTGCTTGCTTCACGCCGCCTTGATACCGTCTCAGGTCAGGCTGCCTCGTTGAGCCTTGTTTCGGTGTTGGCACTGCCCGGAAAACCCCGCTTCGGCGGGGTTTTCTGCGTTTTGCAAACGCGGCTGGAGCGCATTCCGGGCAACTTCGGAAACTGGATGACGGCGACCTCTGGTCGCTCTTTGCCTTTGGCGCGAAACGGATTAAGAAACGGCTTCAGCCAAGCACTCGCGCGGAGCCAGTCATGACCGAAATCCTGCAGACCCCCAAGCTCGTCGTCGTCTTCGGCGGCTCGGGTTTCGTCGGTCGCCATGTCGTGCGGGCGCTGGCCAAGCGCGGCTACCGCATCCGGGTCGCCTGCCGGCGGCCCGATCTTGCCGGCCATCTGCAGCCGCTCGGCAATGTCGGCCAGATCCAGCCGGTGCAGGCCAATGTGCGCGTGCGCTGGTCGGTCGACCGCGCCGTGCAAGGCGCCGACCATGTCGTCAACCTCGTCGCCATCCTGCACGAGACCGGCCGGCAGAAGTTCAACACCGTTCAGGAGTTCGGCGCCCGCGCCGTCGCCGAGGCCGCCCGTTCGGTCGGCGCCGGGCTGACCCACATCTCGGCGCTCGGCGCCGACGAGAATTCGCCGTCGGACTATGCCCGCACCAAGGCGCTGGGCGAGAAGGCGGTGTTCGAGACAATCGACGATGCCGTCATCTTCAGGCCGTCGATCAATTTCGGACCGGAAGATGGCTTCTTCAACCGCTTCGCCAACATGGCGCGCTATTCGCCGGTGCTGCCGCTGATCGGCGGCGGCCAGAACAAGCTGCAGCCGGTCTATGTCGGCGACGTCGCCGAGGCAGTGGCGCGTTCGGTCGACGGCAAGATCAAGGGCGGCCAAGTCTATGAGCTCGGCGGCCCGCAGGTGCTGACCTTCAAGGAATGCATGCAAGAGCTGCTGGCGGTCGTCGACCGCCGTCGCCTTTTGGTGCCGGTGCCGTTTTGGGTGGCGAACATCCAGGCGTCGATCCTTCAGCTGCTGCCCAATCCGCTCTTGACCAAGGATCAGGTGCTGCAGCTGCGCGAGCACAACATCGTCTCGGACGAGGCTGACAAGGCGGGCAGGACGCTCGCCGGGCTCGGCATCCAGCCGCAGGCGATCGCGACGATCCTGCCGAGCTATTTGTGGCGTTTCCGCGCCGCCGGCCAGTTCCAGCAGCGTCGGCCGATCGCCGACCGGTAAGCAGCACTCAAGCCCGTCGGGAGACCTGCATCGGCAGGCCGCCCTGCGGCTGCGTCGTCAGCTTCTGCACCGGCCATGGCTTGGTCTCGGCCGTCGCGTCGAAGCGGAAGCGCGACAACAGGATCGCCAGCGCGATGATTGCTTCCTGCATGGCGAAGCTGGCGCCGATGCAGACGCGCGGCCCGGCGCCGAACGGCAGGTACTGGAAGCGATCGATCTTGTCGCGGTTCTCCGGGTGGAAGCGCTCCGGCATGAAGGCGTCCGGCCTGTCCCACAGCTTGCGGTGTCGGTGCACCACCCAGGGCATGACCAGCACGGCGGCGTGCTTGGGGAGCACCAGATCGTTCCAGGTCTCTGTCTCGATCGGCTCGCGGTTGATCGAGGGCGCCGGCGGATAGAGCCTGAGCGCCTCCTCGAAAGCGGCGCGGGTGAACGGCATGGCGTCCAGCCATTGCGTCGGATCGGGCTCGCGCGCCAGCACCGCGTCGATCTCCTGCTCGACCCGGTCGCGCTCCCACGGCGCCTCTGCGAGGCAGTAGATGGTCCAGCCGAGCGCCCGCGCGGTCGTCTCATGGCCGGCGCCGATGAAGGTGATGATGTTGTCCTCGACTTCCGGGCGGGTCAGCCCGTCCGGGCCCTCAGCCTTCAACAGCAGCGTCAGGAAATCCTGCGGCACGCCATCGGGGTAGCGCTTCATCCGCTCTTCGCGCATCCTGACCGTGCCGGCGACGATGTCGCGGAAATAGGCCATGGTCTTGCGGCCGCGGATGCGGGTGAGGCGCGGCAGCCATGCCGGCGCGCGCAACAGGTCCAGCGGATCGACGCGGCCCATCGTCTCGAACAGGCGGTCGATCTCCTTGGCGAAGCTGCCCGGCTCGCCGGCGATCTCGCCGGAGAACAGCGTCTCGGCCAGGATATCGTAGGTGAGCAGCGTCATGTCGTGGGCGACATCGGTCATGCCGCCGGCCTCGTAGCGGCTGGCGAATTCCTGCGTGCGCTTCAGCATCGGCCTGGCGAAGCCGAAGATATGGCGCGGCGTGAACACCGGCGCCATCGCCTTGCGCGAGCGTTTCCAGACCTCGCCTTCGGCGGTCAGCAGGCCATCGCGCAGGATCGGCCGCAGGATCAGCTGGCGCACCGTCGCCATCTTGTAGTTCTTGGCGTTGTCGATCAGCACATGGCGGATGAGGCCCGGGTCGTTGGCGACGATCAGATGTCCGCCAACGCCATTCGCAGAAATCCAGGGTTCGTTGTAGGTGTGCTCGCCCCACAATTCGAGCGGGTTGCGGTAGACGATGCGCATCATCTCCAGCGTCGACGGCGGCGTGGTGCGCGGCTTGGGCGCCGGCGGCACGAAAGGGGCGGGCTGGGTGTCCATATGGCATGCTCCGCTGACAGCGCTGAATGTAGTGCCCGCCAAAGCAGGCGTCCATGTGACCGAACGGCGGGCGGCAACCGGCAAACGCCTCGCCGGAAAGTGACCGGCCTTTGCCAACTCCTGCTTGTTGCAGGTGACGGCTTACGTTAGTCACCAACGGATACTGTCAACCCGAAGGAGCCACAAGTGAAGCACCAGTTGAACGTGATCATCGGCAGCACGCGGCCCGGACGCGCCGGGCCGATCTTTGCCGAATGCCTGGAAGGGTTCGCGCGCGAGCATGGCAAGTTCGAACCGGTGCTGACCGATATCGCCGCATTCAACCTGCCGATACTCGACGAGCCGCACCATCCGCGTCTGCGCAAATACGAGAACGATCACACCAAGGCGTGGTCGAAGGCGATCGATGCCGCAGACGCCTTCGTGTTCGTGGCGCCGGAGTACAATTACTTCGTGGCGCCCGCGATCGTGAACGCCATCGATTACCTGGTCCATGAATGGCGCTACAAGCCCGCGGCGATCTTCAGCTATGGCGGCGTGTCCGGCGGCCTGCGCGCGGCGCAGGCGTTGAAGCCGCTGCTGACCTCGGTCGGCGTCATGCCGATCCCGGAAGGCGTGGCGCTGCCGGCCTATCAGACGCTGCTTGATGCGAACCGCGCGTATCATCCCAGCGAGCAAGTACTTGGGGGCGCCAAGACGATGCTCGACGAGCTATTCCGCTGGAGCGAGGCGCTGAAGGGGCTGCGCGCCGGCCTGCCGGGCTAGAGGCCAAGTCTGCCTCAAAAGACGGCAGCGAAAGCCGCGCGTCGGCGTGGCTTTCGCGTTTCAACCGGTCCCCTTGCCCGATAGCGCGTGCCGCCATGTCCGGACGGATCTGGAAACGCCTGTCGCCAAGCCGGCAAAATGCCTGCAAACCTTGGAAAACCAGCCGTTTGCACCTATATCTAGGACATCAAAACGGCGCGATTCGGGGGCATTTTCCCGCGCTGGTTCAGCGGCATCAATCAGACAGGTTTTCATGAGCGACCAAATCGAAGGCGCCAATGGCGCGGCAGCCGAGTACGGCGCCGATTCCATCAAGGTTTTGAAGGGGTTGGATGCTGTCCGCAAGCGTCCGGGCATGTATATCGGCGACACCGATGACGGCTCGGGCCTGCATCACATGGTCTATGAGGTGGTGGACAACGCCATCGACGAGGCGCTGGCCGGCCACGCCGACCTTGTTTCGGTGACGCTCAACCCCGACGGTTCGGTGACGGTCATCGATAATGGCCGCGGGATTCCGACCGATATCCACACCGGTGAGGGGGTTTCAGCGGCCGAAGTGATCATGACGCAGCTGCATGCCGGCGGCAAATTCGACCAGAACTCCTACAAGGTCTCTGGCGGCCTGCACGGCGTCGGCGTCTCGGTGGTCAACGCGCTTTCGGCCTGGCTGAAGCTCAAGATCCGCCGCAATGGCGAAATCTACGAGATGAGCTTCACGCACGGCAATGCCGATGCACCGCTGAAGGTGACCGGCAGCTACGTCCAAAACAAGCAGCCCGGCACCAATGAGGGCCGCAGCGGCAGCGAGATCACCTTCTTTCCGTCGGCCGAGACCTTCACCATGGTCGAGTTCGACTTCGGCACGCTGGAACACCGGCTGCGCGAGCTTGCCTTCCTCAATTCGGGCGTGCGCATCATCCTGACCGACGCCCGCCACGCCGATCTCGTGCGCCATGAGCTGCACTACGACGGCGGCCTGGAAGAGTTCGTCAAATATCTCGACCGGGTGAAGAAGCCGCTGATCGAGAACCCCATCGCGATCCGCGCCGAACGCGACGGCATCACCGTCGAGGTGGCGATGTGGTGGAACGACAGCTACCACGAGAATGTGCTGGCCTTCACCAACAACATCCCGCAGCGCGATGGCGGCACGCATCTGGCCGGTTTCCGCGCCGCGTTGACCAGGCAGGTCACCGGCTATGGCGAGTCCTCCGGACAGACCAAGAAGGAAAAGGTCTCGCTGACCGGCGATGACTGCCGCGAAGGCCTGACCGCCGTTCTCTCGGTCAAGGTTCCCGACCCGAAATTCTCCTCGCAGACCAAGGACAAGCTGGTTTCGTCCGAAGTGCGTCCAGTGGTGGAAAGCCTGGTCAACGAGGCGCTCGGCACCTGGCTGGAAGAGCATCCGGCCGAAGGCAAGGTGGTGGTCGAGAAGGTGATCCAGGCAGCCGCGGCGCGCGAGGCCGCGCGCAAGGCGCGCGACATCACCCGCAAGAGCTCGCTCGGCGTCACCTCGCTGCCCGGCAAGCTTGCCGACTGCCAGGAGCGCGATCCCGCCAAGTCCGAAATCTTCATCGTCGAGGGTGACTCGGCCGGCGGCTCGGCCAAGGGCGGCCGCTCGCGCCAGAACCAGGCGATCCTGCCGCTGCGCGGCAAGATCCTGAATGTCGAACGCGCCCGCTTCGACCGCATGCTCTCCTCCGACATGATCGGCACGCTGATCACCGCGCTCGGCACCTCGATCGGCAAGGACGAGTTCAACGCCGACAAGCTGCGCTATCACAAGATCATCCTGATGACCGACGCCGACGTCGACGGCGCCCACATCCGCACGCTCTTGCTCACCTTCTTCTTCCGGCAGATGCCGGAGCTGATCGAGCGCGGCCATCTCTACATCGCCCAGCCGCCGCTCTACAAAGTGACGCGTGGCAAGAGCTCGCAATATATCAAGGATGAAAGCGCCTTCGAGGAATTCCTGATCGGTTCGGGACTGGAGGAAGCATCGCTTTCGCTAGGCTCAGGCGAAGTCCGAACCGGGCAGGACCTGCGCAGCGCCATCGACGATGCGCTGGCCGTGCGCCAGCTGATCAACGGACTGCACACGCGCTACAACAGAGGCGTGGTCGAGCAGGCGGCGATTGCCGGCGCGCTCAATGCCGACGTGCTGAACGATCTCGGCCGCGCCAATGCCATGGCCGAACGCGTCGCCCAGCGCCTCGACATCATTGCCGAAGAGACCGAGCGCGGCTGGACCGGCCGCCTGTCGACCTCCAATGAAGGCGTCGGCGGCTATGTCTTCGAGCGCACGGTGCGCGGCGTGAAGGAATTCGCCCAGCTCGATGCCGGGCTGATCAACTCGGCCGATGCGCGCCAGCTCGACCGCTATGCACCGCGCCTTGCCGAGGTCTATGGCGAGCCGCCCGTGCTGCGCCGCAAGGAGGTCTCGGAGACGATCGCGGGGCCGCTGGCGCTGCTCAACGCGGTGTTCGCCACCGGCCGCAAGGGGCTGACCATGCAGCGCTACAAGGGTCTCGGCGAGATGAATGCCGAGCAGCTGTGGGAAACCACGCTCGACCCGAATGTGCGCTCGCTGCTGCAGGTCAAGGTCAACGACGCGACCGATGCCGACTCGCTGTTCTCGCGCCTGATGGGCGACGAGGTGGAACCCAGGCGCGAGTTCATCCAGGACAATGCGCTGTCGGTCGCCAACCTGGATATTTGATCGAGGATCAACATTGGCGCGCTACGGCGGACCAATCCACCGTATCGGCTGTCGACGCCTCGCGCATCCTGATCGACAGTGCGGCGCAGGCGAGATTTCGGCTGACAACAAGACCTATCTGTCGCAGTTGGTCGCCGCCCGCACCGGCCTCTCCGAGGGCGACGCCAAGGCGCGTGTCATGCCCTGGTTGCCAAGGTTCAGGATGCCAAGACAAAGGCCAAGCAGGCCGCCAACACGGCCAGGAAGGGCAGCGCGACCTTTGCGTTGCTCGGCGCGCTGTCGCTGGTCATCGGTGCTTTCATCGCCAGTGCCGCAGCCGCTCTCGGCGGCAGGCAGCGCGACGACGAGGAAACCGCCTATCTGACCACACGCTGACCCTCGTCTTGTCTTACAAAAAAAGCCCGGATCGAGCCGGGCTTTTGGTTTTGGATGCATGGGCCGACAACCTTCTGCAGAAGGTTGCGGCTTGATCAGTGATCAAAAGCCTTGACGATTTCCTCGGTCATCTTCTTGGCGTCGCCGAGCAGCATCATGGTGCCGTCCTTGTAGAACAGCGTGTTGTCGATGCCGGCATAGCCGGAGCCGAGCGAACGCTTGACGAACAGGCAGGTGCGGGCCTTGTCAACGTCGAGGATCGGCATCCCGTAGATCGGCGAGGACTTGTCGTCGCGCGCGGACGGGTTGGTGACGTCGTTGGCGCCGATGACATAGGCGACGTCGGCCTGTGCGAATTCGGAGTTGATGTCCTCGAGTTCGAACACCTCGTCATAAGGCACGTTGGCCTCGGCGAGCAGGACGTTCATGTGGCCGGGCATGCGGCCGGCGACCGGGTGGATGGCGTATTTGACGTCGACGCCGTTGGCCTTGAGCTTGTCGGCCATTTCGCGCAGCGCGTGCTGTGCCTGGGCGACCGCCATGCCGTAGCCGGGCACGATAATCACCTTCTGCGCGTTCATCATCAGATAGGCGGCGTCCTCGGCCGAGCCCTGCTTGACGGTGCGCTCGATGCCATCGTCGGCCGCGGCCGCCGTCTCGCCGCCGAAGCCGCCAAGGATGACCGAGATGAAGCTTCGGTTCATGCCCTTGCACATGATGTAGGACAGGATCGCGCCCGAAGAGCCGACCAGCGCGCCGGTGATGATCAGCGCCAGATTGCCCAGCGTGAAGCCAAGTGCCGCCGCTGCCCAGCCCGAGTAGGAGTTCAGCATCGACACCACGACCGGCATGTCGGCGCCGCCGATCGGGATGATCAGAAGCACGCCCAGTGCCAGCGAGGCGAGCACGATCAGCCAGAAGACGAACTTCGCTTCGGTGGTGACGAGGAGCACGATCAGCACCACCAGGGCGACGCCAAGCGCGATGTTGATGAGATGGCGGCCGCCGATCATGATCGGCTTGCCGGACATGCGGCCGTCGAGCTTCAGGAAGGCGATGACCGAGCCGGTGAAGGTGATGGCGCCGATGGCAACGCCAAGGCTCATCTCGATCAGCGCTTCGGCATGGATGTCGCCCGCCGTGCCGATCCTGAAGCTTTCCGGCGCGTACATGGCGGCGGCCGCCACCATCACGGCGGCAAAGCCGACGAGGGAGTGGAAGGCGGCGACCAGTTGCGGCATCGAGGTCATGGCGATGCGGCGCGCGGTGACGGCGCCGATGCCGCCGCCGATGGCCAGGCCGAGCACGATCAGGCCGAAACGGCCGATCGAGGGAGCCAAGGGCAAGGCCAGCGCCAGCGTGGTGGCAATGGCGATGGCCATGCCGATCATGCCGAAGAGATTCCCCCGGCGGCTGGTTGTCGGATGCGACAGCCCGCGCAGCGCCAGGATGAACAGGATGCCGGAGACGAGATAGAGGAAGGAAGCCAGATTGACGGTCACGTCACTTGTCCTTCTTCTTGTACATGGCAAGCATTCGCTGGGTGACCAGGAAGCCGCCGAAGATGTTGACCGAGACCAGCACTAGGGCGACGAAACCGAAGCCGGCGGCAAGCCCCGAGGCCGAGATGCCGACCGCGAGCAGCGCGCCGACGACGATGACCGAGGAAATGGCGTTGGTGACAGCCATCAGCGGCGTATGCAGCGCCGGCGTCACCGACCAGACGACATAATAGCCGACAAAGATCGCCAGCACGAAGATGGCGAACTGGAAGACGAAGGGATCGACGGCGCCGCCGGACAGTGCGTGCGCCGCGCCGGCGGCCTCGGCCGCGCCCGGCGCGTTGGCCAGATCATGCACCGCGACCCGCACCGCGGCGGTCGCCTGATCGAGCTGGTCGAGGGCTTTCTGCAGGGCGTCCATCATGCGGTCCCTTCTGGCTTGGACGAGGGCGACTTGGCGGCGGCCTTCCTCTTCGGCGCCGGTTTGGCGTCGGCGACCATGGTCGCCGCGGGAATGGCCGCCGGCTCGGTGCGCGGTTCTTCCGCTGCCTTGGCGAAGTTCGGATGCACGATCTTCCCACCATCGGTAAGCATGGTCGCCTTGACCAGTTCGTCGTCGCGCTTGATGGCGAGTGTCTTCGCCGTCTTGTCGATCATCGTCTCGAGGAAGGCGAACAGGTTTTTTGCATAGAGCAGCGAGGCCGAGGCCGCGACACGGCCCGGAACGTTGAGATGGCCGACGATCTTGACGCCGTTTTCCGTCGTCACGACCTTGCCCGGCACCGCGCCCTCGACATTGCCGCCGCGCTCGACGGCGAGGTCGACGATCACCGAGCCTGGCTTCATCGAGGCGACCATGGCGGCGGAGACCAGCTTCGGCGCCGGGCGGCCGGGGATCAGCGCCGTGGTGATGACGATATCCTGCTTGGCGATGTGCTCGGCGGTGAGCGCCGCTTGCTTGGCCTGGTATTCCTTGGACATTTCCTTGGCATAGCCGCCGGCCGTCTCGGCTGCCTTGAACTCCTCGTCCTCGACAGCCAGGAACTTGGCGCCGAGCGACTGCACCTGCTCCTTCACCGCCGGGCGCACGTCGGTGGCGGTGACGACCGCGCCGAGCCGGCGCGCGGTGGCGATCGCCTGCAGGCCGGCGACGCCGACGCCCATGATGAAGGCCTTGGCCGCCGGCACGGTGCCCGCCGCCGTCATCATCATCGGCAGCGCGCGGTCATATTCGGCGGCCGCGTCGATCACCGCCTGGTAGCCGGCGAGATTGGCTTGGCTGGACAGTACGTCCATCGACTGGGCGCGCGTGATGCGCGGCATGAATTCCATCGAGAAGGCGGTGACCCCGGCCTTGGCAAGCGCGGCGACAGCGGCGTCGTTGCCATAGGGATCCATGATGGCGATGACCGCGGCGCCGGACTTGTAGGTCTTCAACTCCGCATCGGTCGGCCGGCGCACTTTCAGCACGACATCGGCCTTGGCGGCGTCGCCCGCCTTGCCGATCGCCGCACCGGCGCCGGCAAAGTCCTGGTCGGTGATGCGTGAGCCCTGACCAGCGCCCTTCTCGACGATGATGTCGAAGCCGAAGCCTGTCAGACGCTTGACCGTGTCCGCCGAAGCCGCGACGCGCGGCTCGTTCGGGTCAAGCTCACGAGGGATGAATATGATCTGTCCCACCGGATGATCCTTTCGGCTGGAACCTTGATTACGCAAGGCGTCGGCCGGACGTCCGGCGACGTCGAGGGCAATGGGCTGGAAGAAACTACCGCAGAATGAGTGCGCCGACCGCCATGATCAGGATGAACACGATGGTCGCCGAGAAGAAGCCGCCAACGAAGAAGCCGAAAGCCATGGCGATGAGAATGCCGGCGCAAAACAGCGAGCCGTATTTGGCAAGCGCGAGGAAGCCATGGTAGGTACGGTCATGCTCGGCATAGTCCATCTGCGCGCCCAGTTCGACAGGACCGGTCGGCGTGTGATCAGCCATAGGAATACCCCTTCGAAAATGCCTTTGAGGCACATAGCGAAAAGCCGGACCGAGAGCAATGGCGCTATTGCCGCACGGCCGGCGACAACAGCCTCAAATGAAGTTTGAAACTGCCGGCGGCGCTTCGCCCGACGCGCGGCCGATGGCGAAAGTCAGCCCGCGAGGTGCGGGAACAGGCCGAGCACGCCGACGACGATCAGGTAGAGCGCGACGATGTAGTTGAGGAGCCGCGGCATCACCAGGATCAGCACGCCGGCGATCAGCGAGATCAGTGGGGTGAGCGCGATCGAGTGGATGGTCATGTCGGTATCCTTTCCTATCACGGCTTGGAGCAGCCGGACGGGCCGCCGCCTTAAAACGGCGCAGCGCCAGAAAGGTTCATTGCAGAAGGAAGGAAGGCCGCTCAGGCAGCGGCGCGGTAATATTTCGCCGTCGGCACGATCGACAGCGGCGTCAACCGGTTGATGGCCGGGTTGCCGAACATCAGCCGCTGTTCCACCGGCGTGGACTTGAAGAATGGGAACCGTTCAAGTGTCTG
The DNA here is from genome assembly GCF_053005525.2 of Mesorhizobium sp. ORM8.1. Taxonomy (NCBI): domain Bacteria; kingdom Pseudomonadati; phylum Pseudomonadota; class Alphaproteobacteria; order Hyphomicrobiales; family Phyllobacteriaceae; genus Mesorhizobium; species Mesorhizobium sp. ORM8.1. Next base: position 3,473,877 of record NZ_CM132600.1, read on the forward strand.
GCGCAAGTTTTCACCGCAGGGAATTTCGAACAGGGCGATCGGCGCAAGAACGCCCGGAAACACCTTGCCCTCGGTCCGCTGCACGGCATGGAAGATGCGGGCATAGTAAGCGGAATGTTCCACCTTGACCGGCGTAAGCACCGCGGTCTGGCCAAAGTAGCTGGAGGCCACCATGCCGAGCCTGAGCGTCAGAAAAGGCAAGACCCCCGGCGCAGGCGCGCTGTCGGCATCGGTTGCGAAGCGGGTTCCGTCGATGAAAGTCTCTCCGCGGGCAAGCCGCTCGGCCAATATCTCCGGATAAGCGTCGACGGAGGGAGAATAGGGGTGCTCGCTGGAAATGTAGTGGAGCCGCAGCGTGCTGACCAAGTGACCATCGAAATAGACGCCGAACCGGTAGGAATTCGGCAGATTGTCCCAGCGGTCCTCGAACATCCCGCTGGCGATCGGACCGCACATGCCTGAGCGCAGGTAGGAATTGTAGCGCAGCCGATAGATCGCTTCCAGATCTTCACCGCCGGTTATGAGACGATATTCGACATGGTCCAATAGTTGCATGATGGATTGGGTGAGCGCCGAGTCCAATCTCGCGCTGGCGCCAGCCGACGCACTGTTGCTCGCAGCATCCATTGTCATTCCTCGAATTCCGCCTGCAGCTAGGCTATTCGAGTTGAAATGGGACACAAGCTGAAAATTCGATGTTGCTGATTTACCGCTTGTTAACCTTAATGACCGCCGCTGTTTCGCTGATCTCGCGCGCGACAAAAAAGCAAATACCGCAGCCGGCGGCTGTCTGATCGATCTAACGGGGCCATCAAGATTAATCAGAACTCAACGGCTTGGACGCGCCAGGACGTAGCGGGTTTAGACCGCATCAGAACGACCATCGTTTCACGAAAAACACATGATCGCGCCGTCTTTTTAAACGCAATTGCGGCCGGAAAACCGTTTCACACTTTTCCTGCAATTGCTCTTTTGTTTTGGACGCAATTGCGAACGGAAAACCGTTTCGCACTTTTCCTGCAATTGCGTTTAGCTGGCTGTCCGCTTGCTGGCGACATGCAGGTCCGCGGCAAACGGCCATGTGACGCTCGACATCGTTTCGATGCCCGACGCGCTGAGCGCGGCGCCGAAGAGAAAGCCCTGGACAAAGTCCGGCTTGATCGAATGCACAAGCGTCTTCAACTGCTCGAAGGTCTCGACGCCTTCAATGGTGACGGAAAGGCCCAGCGTACGGGTCAGGCCGACAATCCCCTTGAGCAGGTCGAGCGACTGCCGGTTTTGGTTTACATCGACCAGGAAGGAACGGTCGATCTTGATCTTGTCCAGCGGCAGCTTGTGAAGATAGCTCAAGCTCGAATAGCCGGTTCCGAAGTCGTCAAGCGCAATGCGCACGCCCAGCGCCTTCAGCTCCTCGATCGATCCGCGCGTCAGCGATTTATCGTCGAGCAACGCGGTTTCAGTGACCTCGATTTCGAGCCGGTGCGCCGCCAGGCCCGACCTGGCCAAGGCGTCCGCGACCTTCTGAACGATCTCGCGACTGCGGAAATCCTTTGCCGAGAGGTTGACCGACACGCTGGTCTGAGCCGGCCATTTGGCACATTCGGCGCACGCCGCCTCCAGCACGAAACTGCTTATGTCGGAAACGATGCCCATCTCCTCGGCCAGCGGAATAAAGACGCTGGGCGAGATCGGGCCGAGATCGGGGTGATCCCAACGGCAGAGCGCCTCGCAACTGGCGATGCGCATTGTGTCTACAGCGACGATCGGCTGATAGACGACACGCAGTTCCTTGGCTTGCACGGCATTGCGAAGATCGGCCTTCATCAACTGGCGGCTGCGGAAAGCGGCGTCCATGGACGCCTCGAACAGCCGCCAGCTGTTCTTGCCGAGCTCCTTGGCCTTGTAGAGGGCAAGGTCCGCCTTGACGATCATGGCGTCCGCGTCGGTGTCCTTGACTATGGACAATACCGCGCCGCCACTGCTCTGGATGCGCAACCCGTGGCCGGCGACGTCCACCTCGCCCTGCAGGTTGACGAAGAGCTGATCGAGCAGATTGTTCAGATGGCTCTCGTCTTCCACCCGGTCGAAGAAAATCATGAACTCGTCGCCGCCGAAGCGGCTGACGGTGACGCCCGGTTCGGCGATCGCCGCCAACCGCTCGGCGACGGCATAGATCAGTCCGTCGCCGACCGGATGGCCGAGCGTGTCGTTGACGCTCTTGAAATCGTCGAGGTCGAGCACGGCAAGGGCGCAGAGCCGGTCCTGCTCGCCCGAGGCCATGGCCTCGCCGACCAGTTCGTGGAAATAGGCGCGGTTCGGCAGACCGGTGAGGCTGTCGTAGCGCGCCATGAAGCGGATCTTCTCCTCCGCCTCGACGCGCGCGGTCACGTCCTCGAAGGTGATGACGCCCAGTTCCTGGCTGCCTTCACGGGCGGAGAATTCGTAGTGCTGGCCGTTGGCGAGAGAAACCAGCACCTTGCGGTCGCGTCCCTCGCGCAAGGCGCGCGTCAGTTGCGCCTCGATGTAGCGGCAGTCTTTCGGCGCCAGCATGCCACCGGCGACGCCGCGCATCAAAAGACCATGGATCGAGCGCCCAAGCAAAGCGTCGCCCGATTTCAGCGACATCAGGCGCGCGGCTTCGGCATTGGCCACCGCGACGCGCCCGTCGGGGCCCAGCATGACCAGGCCATGCGACATGGTGTTGAGCGCGCGGTCGAACCGGCGCGTCAGATTCCTGGCCTGCTTGTGACCAATCACCGCCGAGAACAGCACATTGCGGACATGGTCGGCGCCTGTAATGGTGATGAACGTCATCGGGATGATCATCAGGCCGAGGACGATGGAGGGCGCGTCCATGCGCAGCAGAAGCGCGAGGGCCGCCGGTCCGATGAAGGTGACGGAAAAAATCCGCACCATGCGCGGAGAGCCGTAGTTGCGGGCGACAACCGTGACCAGGGTCGCCAGGGTGAGCGACATCGCCGCCAGCTCGGCAAAGGGATCGGGATACACATAGATCGACACGAAGCACAGCGCACCCAAGCCGAGGCCTTGCAAGCAGCCTTTGAGGATGTAGCCGCGCTCCAATCGCTGCGCGTGCTCGACATCGGCAATCACGCCGCCGGTCCTCAGGAAACCGCGAATGCCGAAGTAACGGATAAGGCTGACGGAAAGCAGAGCAAAGGAAAACCCCAGGAACAAGGGGTTGCCCGTGCGCAGATAGATCATGATCCCGAGGATCGAGTAGCACGCGCCGCCAATCAACAACATGTGCGCGTTGTCGAACAACGACCGCACAAATTGGATATAGACATCCGCTGGGATGCTTTCGGTCTTTGTTCTGCCCATATCGTCGGCCCAACGCTAAGCCGTGTCATGGCACACCTGCTCTTAAGAAAGGCTTAGAACAGGGCGCAGAGCGCCCGCGGCGGCAGATAGGACCCAGGACGGGACGTAAACCAACCGCTGAAAATTAACCTTGGGCAACCAGTTGGCGCGATCACTCGGCCGCGCGCAGCACCGGCTCCGCCACAGCCTTTTGCAGGCGATCCAGCAACCTGGAACGTTCACCCGCCGCCTTCGCCACGCTGGCCTGCCGGACGTGGCCGTAACCGCGGATCAGCGCCGGCACGGAGGCAAGAGCGGTGGCGGCCTCGATCCTGCCCGGCGCCAGCGCGGCGGCGACCAGGTCGAGATCGGCTTCGTATTGCGCCAGAAGTTTCCGCTCGCCGCGCCGCTCCTGCTATAGCCGAAGAGGTCGAAGGCGCTGCCGCGCAGGCCTTTCAGCGCCGCCAGCAGCCGAAACCCCTTCATCGTCCAGGGGCCGAAGCTCGATTTCCTTGGCTTGCCGTCATTGCCACGCCGGCCGAGGATCGGCGGCGCGAGATGGAACTCAAGCTTGTCGTAGCTCTGGAACTGCTTGGCAAGGTCGGTCGCGAACGTGCCATCGGTGTAGAGCCGCGCCACTTCGTACTCGTCCTTGATCGCCATCAGCTTGAACAGGTTTCTGGCGGCGGCCTCGGTGACCGCGGTCGAACCGGGCGCTGCTTTGGTTTCAGCCGCGCGCAGCGTCGCCACGCGGTCGGCATAGCGCCTGGCGTAGGCGGCGTTCTGGTAGGCCGTCAGGAAAGCGACACGACGCGCGACGACATCGTCGAGCGTTCCAGCCGGCTTGGGCGCCGCGTTGCCGGTCTGACCGACCAAATTGCGCACGAAGTCCGGCTGATGCGCGGCACGCCGGCCCCAGCGGAAGGCGGCGATGTTCATCGCCACCGCCTCGCCATTCAATTCTATCGCTTTTTCAACGGCTTCGGCCGAGAGCGGCAGCCCGCCGTGCTGGAAAGCGAAGCCCAGCATGAACATGTTGGCGCCGAGCGAATTGCCAAACAGCGCAGTCGCCGTGCGGGTGGCGTCGAAGAAATGCGCCTTGTCGTCGCCGGCGGCCGCACGGATCGCCTTCTTCAGCCGCTCGACGGGCAGTGAAAAGTCGGCGGAGCGGGTGAATTCGCCGGGCATGATTTCGGCGGTGTTGGCGAGGAAGATGGTGTGGCCCTCGCGCACCGCGCCCAGTACCTTCTTGGCGCCGGAGACGACGAGATCGCAGCCAAGGACAAGATCGGCCTTGCCCGCCGAAACGCGGATGGCGTGGATGTCTTCCGGTGTCGAGGCGATGCGGACATGGGTGAAGACCGAGCCGCCCTTCTGCGCAAGGCCCGCCATGTCGATCATGCCGCAGCCCTTGCCTTCGAGATGCGCGGCCATGCCGAGCACCGCGCCAACGGTGACGACGCCGGTGCCGCCGACGCCGTCGATGATCGCCGCCCAGCCCTCCTCACCCAAGCGGAATTCGGCCGGCGCGGGCACGCCTTCGAGCGGATCGGCCTTGCCGGCAATGCCTTCGGCCTTCCGGATCTTGCCACCATGCACGGTGACGAAGGACGGGCAGAAGCCGTCGAGGCAGGAGAAATCCTTGTTGCAGCTCGACTGATCGATGCGGCGCTTGCGGCCGAACTCGGTCTCGACCGGCTGGATCGAGACGCAGTTCGATTGCACGCCGCAATCGCCGCAGCCTTCGCAGACCAATTCGTTGATGAAGACGCGCTTGTCGGGGTCAGGGAACGTGCCGCGCTTGCGGCGGCGGCGTTTTTCGGCAGCGCAGGTCTGGTCGTAGATGAGAACGGAAACGCCTTTGAGGCCACGCAACTCGCGCTGGACGATATCGAGATCGTCGCGGTGATGGATGGTGGCGCCAGCCGGGAGTTCAACCTTGCCGGCATATTTGTCCGGCTCGTCGGTGACGATGGCGATGCGCTCGACACCTTCGGCGCGCACTTGCCTAGCGATCATGTCGACGGTGAGCCCGCCTTCATGCGGCTGGCCGCCGGTCATGGCGACGGCATCGTTGTAAAGGATCTTGTAGGTGATGTTGGCGCCACTCGACAGCGCGAAGCGGATCGCCAGCGCACCGGAATGATTGTAGGTGCCGTCGCCGAGGTTCTGGAAGATGTGGTCGCGCTTGGAGAACGGCGCCTGGCCGACCCACTGCGCGCCCTCGCCGCCCATCGCCGTGAAGCCGACAGTGTTGCGGTCCATCCACAGCGCCATGAAATGGCAGCCGATACCCGCGGCGGCGATCGAGCCATCCGGCACCTTGGTCGAGGAATTGTGCGGGCAGCCCGAACAGAAGAAGGGCGTGCGCGAACCAATATCGGCGGTGTCGGCAAGCATCGCCTGGAACTGGCGCAGCTTCGCCACCTTCGCGGCGATCTCTTCAGACGGACCGATTGTGCGCAGGATCCGCTCGCCGAGCGCGATGGCGATCTCGTTGGGGTCGAGCGCGCCCTTGGCCGGGAACAGCCAGTCGCCACGCTCGTCCTTCTTGCCGACGATCGTCGGCTGCAAGGCAGTGCCGTAGAGGTTTTCGCGCAGCTGCACCTCGATCAGCGAGCGCTTCTCCTCGACGACGACGATGGTGTCGAGGCCGCGCGCGAATTCGGCGATATGCTGCAGGTCGAGCGGCCACGGGCAGCCGACCTTGAACAGGCGGATGCCGATGCGCCCGGCGGCGTCCTCGTCGATGCCGATATCCTCCAGCGCCTGGCGGACATCGAGATAGCTCTTGCCGATGGTGATGATGCCGAGCTTGGGGTTGCGCCCGCCCGGGTAGACGATGCGGTTCAGCCCGTTGGCGTGGATGAAGGCGGAAGCGGCGGCGCGCTTGTATTCATGCAGCCGCTCTTCCTGGCCAAGCATGTCGATCTCGTGGCGGATGTTCAAGCCGCCCGGCGGCATCTCGAATTCGGGAATGACGATGTTCAACCGTCCAATCGAGGCATCGACCGAAGCCGTCGATTCGATGTTGTCCTTGACGCATTTGATCGCCGCCCAGGTGCCGGCAAAACGCGACATGGCAAAGCCGTACAGGCCGTAGTCGATGATCTCCTGGACGCCGGCCGGATTGAGGATCGGCACCATGGTGTCGACGAACAGGAATTCGGTGGCATGCGCGTTGGTCGAGGACTCGGCCATGTGGTCGTCGCCCATCAACGCGAGCACGCCGCCATGCTTGGATGAGCCGGCGAGATTGGCGTGGCGGAAGACGTCGCCCGAGCGGTCGACGCCCGGCCCCTTGCCGTACCAGACCGAAAAGACGCCGTCATGCGTGCCCTCGCCCAGCAATTCGGTCTGCTGCGAGCCCCAGCAGGCGGTGGCGGCAAGCTCCTCGTTGAGACCGGGCTGGAAGACGATGTCGGCTGCGGCGAGCTGCTTCTTCGCCCGCCACAGCTGCATGTCGAGACCGCCGAGCGGCGAACCGCGGTAGCCGGAGACAAAGCCCGCCGTGTTGAGGCCGGCACGGCGGTCGCGCTCGCGCTGCATCAAAAGCATGCGCACGACGGCCTGCGCACCCGACAGGAAGACGCGCTCCTTGCCAAGGTCGAACTTGTCGTCGAGCGCAACGTCGTGCAGCGTCATCAGGCATTCCTCTGCGGAGGCGCTTTTAAAAAAAGCGGCCAACGTCGGGGTGTGACGCCGCAGTGTTTCTTCCCTTGCGGGAGAGGTCAAACAAAATCGCTGGAGCCAGGTAACACGCAACAAACGGTCTGGCGAGGTGCCGCCGGCGCATTCAAGACCATGCTAACCGCTTCGTGAAGAACGAAAATTTCGCGCTTTTCAGCCAGCCTTGGAGCAATCCGGCTTCGGCTCGCCGGGCAGCTTGCCGTCGGGATGGCCGGCGAGATCCGCGTTCAGCTCGTAGTTCGGCCCGATCACCAGCGGCCGGTCCGGCAGCATCGTCTGGTCCTCGGACGAAGTCATCGTGGTGTCGATGCTTTGCAGCAGCGTACCGCTCGAATCCTGAATGCGGATCGAGACGGAATAAGGCTTGTCCTTGACCACGCAAGTGAGCGGCGGGCTGGTGAGCGTTATATGCGGCAGCTTCGGCCAGATCTTCTGGTTGACGATAAGCGGATCGCCGCCGGCCGGGTTCTGGAAGCTGACGACCGCGACCTGGCCGTCGGCCATCGGCCGCAGCGGCTTCAGCGTGATGACATAGGTGGCGATCGCCAGCCTGTAGTTGAATTCGAACAGCTTGCCGGAAATGGCAAAAAGCTGGTCCTTGCCGGTGTCGCGGCACGCGCCGAGCGTGACGGCGGCAATCAGGGCCAAGCCAAGGGCGATCGAGCGCGAAAATCTGTCAGGCATTGGAGACCTCCCTGGCCGCGGCGCGGCGGCGATAGTGACGATTGGCCTTCTGACGATTGCCGCAAACGGCCATATCGCACCAGAGGCGGCTGGAGTTGCGACTGCGGTCGACGAACAGCCAACTGCAATTGGGGCAGATCCGGAGTCTCGCGACGGTTTCGTCGCGCAGAAGCGACAGTGCCGACAAAGCAAGCGCTGCCTCGAACGCGACCGGCGTTGCGGGGTCACCGAAAGGCTGGCCCGGTGCGCCGATTTCGACGACGCTGGCGGATAGCCCCCTCGCGCAGGCGCTCAGAAAGTCCGGCAAATGGGCCGTGGCAACCGCGCCTTTCGACACCGCATGCCGGAACAGCCGGTCCGTCGTTTCGCGGATCGCTATGACGGCCGCCTTAATGTTGTTGGGCTCTGGCGCGTGCAGCGGCCGGCCGCCAAGCTCGGCGGCGCGAAAGTCACTCGCGGCTTCGGCAAAGCGCGCGATTTCGACCGGATCGTCGAAACGGTCGAAAGTTTTTTCGGGATCATTGCGCAGCACGACGGTATTCGCGGTGTCGAGCGCGAGAATGCCGCCGGTGAAGCGATGCGGGGTCCAGGAGACTGCCATGCCGGGAATCTAACCGATAAAACGTATTTGACAAGTTAGATTCCGAGTGCAACGCTCTCAAACGGGTCGCATCGCGCGGACCCGGGGAGTCGCATGCTCTATTTCTTCCAGCAGGTGCTGAACGGGCTGCATTCGGGCGCGCTCTACGCGCTGCTTGCCTTTGGCTATGTGCTGACCAACGGCATCCTGCATCGCACCAACCTCGCTTATGGCGCGCTGTTTGCCTTTTGCGGCCAGACGATGATCCTGACCGCGGCCTTCGGCTACCAGGCGCTATGGTTGACGCTGTCCGCCTCGGTTGCGCTCGGCGTCGCCGCCGCTCTTCTTTACGCCGCGCTGATCAGCCACGTTCTGTCGCGCAGCGTGTTCGAAAGACTGGCTGACCGCTCGCCCAATGCCATCGTGGTGACGACGCTCGGCATCCTGCTGTTTTTGTCGGAAGCGAGCCGCATTGCCGCCGACACGCATGATTTGTGGCTGCCGCCGATGCTCGCCGATCCGGTGATCTTCGCCAAGGGCGCCGGATTCACGGTCACCTTGACGGTCATCCAACTGCTCGACTGCGCGGCGGTGATCGCGGTGGTCGCGCTGGCCGCCTGGCTGTTCTCGCATTCGCCCTTCGGCCGCGCCTGGCGCGCCGTTTCCGACGACCCGAAGGCGGCGGCGATGTGCGGCGTCGACGTGCGCGCGGTGTTCCGTCGCGCCGTGCTCTATGGCGGGTTCTGCGCTGCCATGGCAGGCGTGCTTGCCGGCCTCTATTACGGCAATGTCAGCTTCGGCACCGGCCTGGTCTACGGCCTCAAGATCCTGTTCGTGACGGCGGTGGGTGGCTATCTGTCGCCGCTCAAGGCAGCGCTCGGCGCCGCCGCCTTCGGCATGGCCGAATCGCTGTGGGCAGGCTATTTCCCGCTCGAATGGCGCGATGCCTGGATCTACCTCTTCCTCGTCGCCATGCTGGTGCTGATCGGCGGCAGCCGCGACCAGGCGAAGATCGCCTGAACCTCTCAGACTTTGGTTGCATGACGCCTCGTCAGGCGGCGGTTAAGGCTGCCTCGCCGAAAGCGAGCATCTGCCGGCGCGGCTTTGTCATGTTGACCTGCCGGACCACCCACTGCATATCGTTGGGCCAGCCGGCGCGACGATAAAGGGGAATCGGGCGCGCCATTGGCATCAGGGAGGAAAATGCATGGCAGGGCTGCTCGCTCTTTCCAGGACGATCGATCGCGTCAATGAATTCATCGGCCGCTGGATATCGTGGCTGATCCTGTTCGCGATCCTGGTGAGCGCCGGCAACGCCGTCATCCGCAAGGTGTTCGACACCTCCTCCAACGCCTGGCTGGAGCTGCAATGGTATCTGTTCGGCGCCGCCTTCATGCTGGCCGCCGCCTACACGCTGAAACAGAACGACCACATCCGCATCGACATCGTCTACGGCATGTGGTCACGCCGCGTGCAGCACTGGATCGACCTGCTCGGCCATGTCTTCTTCCTGATGCCCTTCGTAGTGCTGATGGTGATCTATTTCGTGCCCTATGTGTCGCTGTCCTTCCGCAGCGGCGAGATGTCGACCAATGCCGGCGGCCTGATCGTCTGGCCGGCCAAGGCGATCCTGCTGGTCGGCTTCTTCCTTCTGGCGCTGCAAGGGGTTTCCGAGATCATCAAGAAGATCGCCATCATCCGAGGCGACATGGACGATCCCAATCCCTTCATCTCGGTGCATGAGCAGGCCGAGCTCGAGGCCAAGGCGCTGGCCGAAGAGGCGAAGGCGATTGCCGGCGAGGTGCGTTCGTGATCGAATTCATCGCCCAGAACATGGCGCCGATCATGTTCGCCTCGCTGATCATCTTCCTGTTGATCGGCTACCCCGTCGCCTTCTCGCTCGCCGCCAACGGCCTGATGTTCTTCTTCATCGGCGTGGTGCTGTCGCCCTATTCAGGCGGCTCGATCAATCTCGCCTGGCCATTGCTGCACGCGCTGCCCGACAATTTCTACGGCACCAGGGTGATGTCGAACGACACGCTGCTGGCGATCCCGTTCTTCACCTTCATGGGCATCGTGCTCGAACGATCAGGCATGGCCGAGGACCTGCTCGACACCATCGGCCAGCTGTTCGGGCCGATCCGCGGCGGCCTTGCCTATGCGGTGATCTTCGTCGGCGCGCTGCTTGCCGCCACGACCGGCGTGGTGGCGGCTTCGGTCATCGCCATGGGCCTGATCTCCTTGCCGATCATGCTGCGCTACGGCTATGACCGCAGGGTCGCCTCGGGGGTCATTGCGGCCTCCGGCACGCTGGCGCAGATCATCCCGCCTTCGCTGGTGCTGATCGTGCTGGCCGATCAGCTCGGACGCTCGGTCGGCGATATGTATGCGGGCGCGCTAATCCCCGGCCTCGTGCTCACCGGCCTCTACATGGGCTACATCCTGATCCTGTCGATCGTCCGGCCGCACTCGATGCCGGCCCTGCCGCTGGAGGCGCGCACGCTCGGCCATGGCGTGCTGTCGCTGATCGTGGCGCTCATCGTTACGGTTGCGATTTCCTACGGCGCCTATCGTTATCTTGCGCCAACCCAGGGCGACAATGCCGACATCCTCGGCTTCGCCGTCGGCGTCATCATCATCTATGTGATGGCGATCGTCGACCAACGGCTGAAGCTCAACATCATGTCCAGGCTGACGCAGCAGGTGATCATCGTGCTGATCCCGCCGCTGGCGCTGATCTTCCTGGTGCTGGGCACCATCTTCCTCGGCATCGCCACGCCGACCGAGGGCGGCGCCATGGGCGCCGTCGGCGCGCTCATCATGGCGGGACTCAAGGGCCGGCTGACGAGGGACGTCATCAACCAGGCGCTGGCCTCGACGACCAGGCTTTCCTCCTTCGTGCTGTTCATCCTGATCGGCGCGCGCGTCTTTTCGCTGACCTTCTACGGCGTCAACGGCCATATCTGGGTCGAGCACCTCCTGACCTCGCTGCCGGGCGGCGAGACCGGGTTCCTGATCGGCGTCAACATCCTGGTCTTCGTGCTTGCTTTCTTCCTCGATTTCTTCGAGCTCGCCTTCATCATCGTGCCGCTTCTGGCGCCGGCCGCCGACAAACTCGGCATCGACCTGATCTGGTTCGGCGTGCTGCTCGGCGTCAACATGCAGACGAGCTTCATGCACCCGCCTTTCGGCTTTGCGCTGTTCTATCTGCGCTCGGTGGCCGCCCGCGTGCCCTACCTCGACCGCATCACCGGCAAGCAGATCGCGCCGGTCACCACGGGGCAGATCTATTGGGGCGCCGTGCCCTTCGTCTGCATCCAGGTGATCATGATCGGGCTCACCATCGCCTTCCCGCAAATGGTCATGCGCTACAAGAGCACCGCCGTCGATCAGGGCACGATCGACTACAAGGTGCCCGACGTACCCGGCATGTCACCGTTCGGCGCGCAGCCGGCGGGCAATGGTTCGGCGCCGGCCAATGGCACAGCGCCGGCAACGTCGGGCACGCCCGATCTGTCGCAGCCGCCGAGCTTTGGCGACGCGCCGGCCAAGCCGGCCGCACCCACGCCCGATCTCACACAACCGCCGAACTTCAACTGAGGGGCAAGAGCCATGCGAGCCGTGCGATTGGAAGCGGTAGGCAAGATTGCGCTGCGCGAGGTGCCCAAGCCCGTTTGCGGGCCAGAGGACGTCCTCGTCCGGATCGAGGCGTGCGGCGTCTGCGGCACCGATTGCCATCTGTTCCATGGCGAGTTTCCCTGCACGCCGCCGGTGACGCTCGGCCATGAGTTCGCCGGCATCGTCGAGGCTGTCGGCGCCGCGGTGCCCGGCATCGCCATCGGCGACCGCGTCACCGGCGATCCCAACATCGCCTGCGGCCGCTGCGCCCATTGCCACGCCGGTCGCGTCAATCTGTGCAGCAATTTGCGCGCCATCGGCATCCATCGCGACGGCGGCTTTGCCGACTATGTGCTTATGCCGCACAAGCAGGCGTTCAAGTTGCCGGCAAATCTCAAGCCGACACATGGGGCTTTCTGCGAGCCGCTGGCCTGCTGCCTGCACGGCGTCGACCTTGCCGCGATCAGGCCGGGCGCGACAGTGGCGGTGCTTGGCGGCGGCGTTATCGGTCTGCTTGTCGTACAACTGGCCAAGCTCGCAGGCGCGACGACCATCATCCTGTCGACCCGGCAGGCCTCGCGTCGGGCGCTTGCGGAAGAACTTGGCGCAACGGCGACAATCGATCCCAGTGCAGGCGACCCGATCGCGGCCATTGTCGGACCGAACGGCCTGGCGCCTGGCGGGGTCGATGTCGTGCTCGAATGCGCCGGCGTGCGTGACACGGTCGAGCAGTCGATGCGTATTGCGAGATCCGGCGGCACGGTCGTGATCGTCGGCGTCGTGCCGCAAGGCATGAAGGTGGAAATCGAGCCGTTCGACCTGCTGTTTCGGGAGCTGAAGGTGCTTGGCTCCTTCCTCAACCCCTTTACGCATGGCCGCGCGGCGCAATTGATCGCCTCGGGCGCGATCGAGATCGACAGACTGATATCGAGGCAGGTCACTCTGGAGCAAGCGCCGGACGTGATCGCCGGTCCGCCCGCGCCTGGCGAGGTCAAGGTGCTGGTGGTGCCGGGCCGCTGATCACATTCGATCAATGCGAAAATGCAAAGGCCCCGGACTGAGCCGGGGGCCTTCCAGATCAACACAATTGTCCAAAAGCGCCTACAGCTTGCCGTTGCGCTGCTGCACCATCATGAAGGTGTCGTAATTGTATTCGGCGACCTGCGCCCACAGGTAATGCTCCTTGCGGAACGCCTTGATCGATTCCCAGATCTTCTTGAACGGCGCGTTCGAGGCTTCCATCTCGGCATAGACCTCGTTGGCCTTCTCGAAACATGCCGCCATGATGTCCTGGCTGAAGGGTCTCAGCTTGGCGCCGCCGGCAACCAGCCGCCTGACCGCCGGTGGATTCACATAGTCGTATTTCTGCAGCATGTTTGCATCCGCAGCCTGCGCCGCGGTGCGCACCAGCGATTTGTAAGTCGGCGAAAGTTCTTCGTATTTCGCCTTGTTGAACAACAGGTGGACGGTCGGGCCGCCTTCCCACCATCCCGGATAATAGTAATAGGGCGCGACCTTGTAGAAGCCGAGCTTCTCGTCGTCATAGGGGCCGACCCATTCGGCGGCGTCGATGGTGCCCTTTTCGAGCGCCGGGTAGATGTCGCCGCCGGCAATCTGCTGTGGCACGACGCCGAGCCTCTCGATAACCTTGCCGGCGAAGCCGCCGATGCGCATTTTCAGGCCGGACAGGTCGGCAACGCTGTTGATCTCCTTGCGGAACCAGCCGCCCATCTGCACGCCGGTGTTGCCGCCGGGCAGGCCGAACAGCCCTTGCGTAGCAAGGAATTCGTTGAAGAGGTCGATGCCGCCGCCATGATAGTGCCAGGCGTTCATGCCGCGCGCGTTGAGCGAGAACGGCACGGCGGCGCCCAGCGCCCAGGTCGGGTCCTTGCCCCAGTAATAGTAAGCCACCGTATGCGCGGCCTCGACGGTGCCGGCGGATGCGGCGTCAGCGGCCTGCAGGCCGGGCACCAGTTCGCCGGAAGCAAAGACCTGGACCTGGAAATTGCCGTCGGTCGCTTCCGACAGCATCTTGGAAAAGACTTCCGCGCCGCCATAGATCGTGTCGAGCGATTTCGGGAAGGACGACGCCAGCCGCCAGGTCACTTTCGGATTGGACTGCGCTATCGCCGGCGTGGCCAGAGCAGCGGCGGCCGCCGCAACGCCTACGCCGGATACGCCGGCCTTGCGGATGAATGAACGACGATCCATGCAGTTTCCTCCCATCGTGGATCAGCTGACCGAGGTCCCGACATTATCCTCCATGTCCGGTTCGGTTGCCAAGAAACATACACGGGCAAGGCGTCGAGTCCAGCATTGCCGCAGGCTTCGCGCCAATCCTGCCAGGCCTTGCAACTATAGTCTAACGTGCGTCACCGTGGCCTATGCAAGCTCGCGAAACTTGCCATGGAAAAGCCGCGACGGATGGCTTATTTTGCAGGCGGAACAGTTCCTTGGCCTTTTTGATGGAAACCAAACCCAAAATGCAGCAGCCGCTCGTCGCAATCTCGACCGACGTCCGCCAGTTCGACAATTACACCTGGCATGCGGCGCCCCAGCAATATCTGGAAGCGGCGGTCGCCGGCGCCGGTGTGTTCCCGGTGCTGGTGCCGTCCTTCGGCGATCGGCTCGATCTGGACGAACTGCTCTCGTCGGTCGATGGCGTCATGGTTACCGGATCGAAGTCAAACGTGCACCCCGCGCTCTATGGCGGCGATCCGAGCGAGGCCAACGGTCCTTACGACCCGGCGCGCGACGCCACGACGCTGCCGTTGATCCGCAAGGCGATCGAGCGCGGCGTGCCGCTGCTTGCGATCTGCCGCGGCATCCAGGAGCTCAACGTGGCGCTGGGCGGCACGCTCGGCACCGAGATCCAGGAGCGCGAAGGCTCGCTCGACCATCGCGCGCCGGTCAGCGACAATCAGGACGAGCGCTTCGGCATCCACCAGACGATTTCGATCAAGGCCGGCAGCTGCCTCGCCGGCGTGTTCGGCGCCGGCGAGATCAAGGTCAACTCGCTGCATCGCCAGGCGATCGACAGGCTCGGATCAAAGCTTCAGGTCGAGGCCCTAGCCACCGACGGCACCGTCGAGGCGGTCTCGGTCAAGGATGCCCGCGCCTTCGCGGTGGGCGTTCAATGGCACCCGGAATACTGGGTGAAGTCGGACAGCAATTCCGCCAAGATCTTCAAGGCTTTCGGCGATGCCGTGCGGCTGCACGCGGCGGCCAAGGCGGGCGCGCGCGCCGCGGCAGAGTAAATCCGCCGCAGGCGATCAATCGTTGCTGTCGTTGTTCAGCGCCAGAATTGGCGTCGCCGGCGTGTAGGATTCGTAACCATCGCCGTCGGCGACGGAGAAGGTGACGATCGGATCGATCCCGTTCTCGCTGAACGCCACCGTGCCATCCGCCCCTTCGCGCCAGAACTTCGCCCGCTCTATGCCCGGCATCAGCTTGCGGCAATTCGGGGCCACCGAAAGCAGCGACAGACCATCCGAGACCGCTGAGCCGCGATGGATGGCGCAGGCTGCTTCGTCGCCATTGGCCGTCAACAGATACGTGCTTGACGGGGTGGCCTCGTTGGCCGTGCCTTGGCCATCGCCGCCATGCAGAAACTGCAGGCCCCCGAACACCGCGACGGACACGACCAAACCAGCAACCAACTTCACCCTGCTTCTCCATACCAACTCAAGTATGAAAAATGATTTCAAAGGGTTAAGCGGGCGTTAAGGCGCCAGAAAAGCATTAACAAATGTGGCCAGAGCGCTAGGCGCGCGCCTTGACGTCGATCGTTTCCGGCACCGCCGTCAGCGGCCGGCGATCGGTAAACCAGGAAATCAGATTGTCGACGCAAAGATCGGCCATGGCGCGCCGCGTATGCTGGGACGCCGAGCCAACATGCGGCAGCAGCGAGGTGTTGGGCGCTTCGAGCAGCGCCCCCGGCACGTTCGGTTCGTCGGCAAAGACATCGAGGCCGGCGGCGGCGATGGTGCCGTTCTTGAGGGCGGCGGCAAGCGCGGCTTCGTCCACCGTCGAGCCGCGGCCGATGTTGACGAAAACGCCGTTCGGGCCGAGCGCCGACAGGATTTCGGCATTGATCGCCTTCTCGGTCGCAGCACCACCCGGCGCCACACAGATCAGCGTATCGACAGCCTCGGCGAGCCCCTCCAGCGTCGCATGGTATTGGTAGGCGAGACCCTCGACCTTGCGGCGGTTGTGATAGGAAACCTGCAGGCCAAAGGCGTCGAGACGGCGGGCTATGGCGAGGCCGATGCGGCCCATGCCGAAAATGCCGACGCTGCGGCCGCGCAAGGTGAGCCGGCTCAGGCGATAATTGCCGTGCTTCAGCCAATCGCCGTCGCGCAGATATTTCTCGGCGACATAGAGTTCCCGCACCGTGTTGATCAGCAGGCCGATCGTGGTGTCGGCGACCTCCTCGGTCAGCACATCCGGCGTGTTGGTGACCATGACGCCGCGTGTGGCGGCGTGACGGGCATCGACCGAATCGTAGCCGACGCCGAAATTGGCGATGATTTCGAGGTTGGGCAGCGCGTCGATCATGGCGGCGTCGATGCCGCCGAAAGAGGCGATGCCGCGCACGGATTTGCGCATCTCATCGGTGACCAGCGACGGGTCGGCGCGCTCGACGCGCACGCGCTGGAACGCTTTGTCGATACGGCCGATGGCATGGTCGTTGAAATTGCCCGGCACCAGGATGGCGACCGGCAATTTCGCTTCGGCTTTGGTCATGCACGCTCCACCGGCTTGCCGGTCGACTGCCGCACATGCAGTTCCGGCTTGATCAGTTCCTGCGAGGGCCGCACCGCTTGCCCGTTCAACTTGTCGAGCAGCGCGCTGGCGGCGCGGCGGCCGACCTCGCGCTGACCGTTCCAGACCGTGGTCAGCGCCGGTGTCGCGATTGCCGCCTCCTCGAGATCGTCATAGCCGGTGACGGAGATATCGACGCCCGGCACAAGGCCGGCGCGCGCGATGCCGTTCATCAGCCCGATCGCGACCAGATCATTCCAGCAGCAGGCGGCGGTGGGCTTGTCTTTCAGCGCCAAAAACTGTCCTGCCGCCTCAAATCCAGCTTGCTTGGTGCGCGGCCCGGGAATGCGCCAGGACGGCCTGACCTCCAGCCCGGCCGCTTCCATGGCGTTGACATAGCCCTGGTAGCGGTCGCGGCCGGTCGACGTCTGGTCGGTGCCGCCGATCATGGCGATGCGCTTGTGGCCGAGCGAGATCAAATGGTTGGTGGCGAGCGCGGTGCCATAGGCATCGTCGCCGCGGAACACCGGCACATCGGCGCCGGCGACGCTGCGCGCGATCAGCACTGCCGGCAGGCCGTTTTCCTCGGCCATGATGATGTCCTCGGCCGGCGTGCCGATGGCCGGCGACATGATGACGCCGTCGGCGCCGAGCTGCAGCAGCGTATCGATGAAGGTGCGCTGCTTTTCGAGCTGGTCGTAGTGGTTGGAGAGGATGAAGGTCTGCCGGCTGCGGTCGAGCTCGCTCTCGATCGAACGCAGTATCTCGGCGAAGAACGGGTTCATGATGTCGTGGACGACGACGCCGACGATGCCCGAGCGCGAGGTGCGCAGCGAGGCGGCGCGGCGGTTGTAGATATAGCCGATGGCGCGGGCATGCTCCTTGATGCGCTCGCGGGTGGCGCCGGCCACCAGCGGGCTGTCGCGCAGCGCCAGCGAGACCGTTGCCGTGGAGACGCCCAGCGCATCCGCGATCGTCGAAAGCTTGATCTTCTGTGCCAGCGCCCTTCGCTCCCCAGGGTCTTTTGATTTTAACGGCTTTAAATTGTTTAAAACGGCCTTATGCCACCGGTTCTGGAGCAAATCAAAGTTTTTTCGCCAGGGTCTCGGTCTCTGTGTCGAGCGAGGCGGAGTTGCGCAGGCGAAGCCGGTGCTCGCGATGGATGATATAAAGCCCGCTGGCGACGATGATGGCTGCGCCGATCAGCGTCCAGCGGTCCGGGAACTGGTGGAAGATCAGCCAGCCGGAAATGATCATCCACACCATTTGCGAATAGGGATAGGGCGCCAGTTGCGTCGTGGTCGCCAGGCGATAGGCGCGAACCAGCAGATAGTGGCCGCCGGCGCCGAAGACGCCGAGCATCAGGACGACGAACCATTGAAAGCCGCCATGTGGCAGCGCATGCGAGAATACCAGCAGCGGGGCAAGCAGCACGGACGGCGCCAGCGCGGAGAACAGGATCAGGCTTTCCGACGTCTCCGAGGCCGACATACGCCGCGTCATGATGACGTAAAAACTGTTCGACAGCATCGAGCCCAGCGCGAAGAGATGGCCGATGCCGAACACGCCGATGCCCGGACGGGTGATGATCAAGACGCCGGCAAAGCCGGTGAGGATGGCGAGCCAACGCCGCCATCCAGCCCATTCGCCGAGCAACGGCCCGGCAAGCGCGGTGATGACCATCGGGCCGAAGAAGTAGATCGAGGTGGTTTCGGCAAGCTGCAGCGTGCGCAGGGCCAGGATGTTGAACATCGTCGAGCCGAACAGAAACAGCCCGCGCAATATATGCGCCGGCAGATTGTTGGCGCGAAAGCGCGACGGCTCGCGCCAGCTGCGCAGGAAGACACCGACGAGCAGGACATGGACGGTGAAGCGCGTCCAGGCGACGATCAGCGCCGAAACGCCGGCCAGCACCAGATATTTGCTGGAGGTGTCAAGAAAGGTGAAGCAGACATAGACGCACAGCATCAACACCATCGCCGCCGGCGGCGTTGCGCTGTCGTCTTGGGTTCGGGAAACAGTCAATTTCAGTCCGGAAGGAGCAAAGGCAGACACCACCTTTGCGGCAATCATCGCTCACCCGCAAGCCAATTGTCGGCCGCCAAGACGCCGAAGCCTGCTGGCACAACAACGGGAGCCCGCAGGCTCAGCCCCATCCCATCCTGGGCGACCCGAGGAAATTCGGGTCACGCCTGAAACAGGCTACAAAGCATGGGCTCTGTAGCTGATCGGCGTCGACAGCGTGCTGCTTGACGACATGCAACTTTCCGCCTAGCTCATGAGGCCATGAACATCGCAACGGTTTTCGTCGTGGTAAGGGAGCGCATGGGCAGGATGGTGTAACCATCCGGCGAAAGCACCCATGCGCGGTAAGCAGGCTCCTGACGGGGCCTTTTTTATGCCCGGAATTGGGCCGCCTCGTCAGATCCACTTTATCCCTCCGACAAAGCGAAGAGATCATGGCGAGCGACAACCCCAGTCGAAAACCAGGCGCGGACATCCCTGCTAAAGCAGCGGTCTCCGAAGCCGTTGCCCCACCCCGACTGATGACCCTTATCCTGCTTTCGGCTCTTGCTGTGCTGCCGGTGAACATGATTTTGCCGTCGCTGCCGCACATTGCCGCGACGTTCAAGGCTGATTTCGCATTGGTCAATCTATCGGTCGCAGGCTTTGCGATTATCACCGCCGTCATAGAAGCCATCGGGGGCACGATATCGGATCGATTTGGACGCAGGCCGGTCGTCCTGATGTCTCTGTCCATCTTCATCGCCGCGTCCATCGGCTGTGCCGTGGCCCCCAATATCGAGACTTTGCTTCTGTTTCGCGCGATGCAGGCGTGCATCGGACCCTGCTATTCCGTCGCCTTGGTGATCATCAAGGAGACATCGGGCGAGCGCGAGGCCGCCAGCAAATTTGGCTATCTCGCCATGGGGTGGGCGCTGGCGCCCATGGTCGGTCCTTTGTTCGGCGGGGCACTGGATGAGTTGTTCGGATGGCGTTCGATCTTCGTTGTCCTTGCAATCCTCGGTGCAGCCGCCTTCGCCTTGTCCGCGCGCCAGATCCGAGCAACGGTCACCGCGTTGCCGAAATCGAACAGGAACTACGCTGCCGCCTATGGCCTGCTCCTGTGTTCGCAGCGGTTTTGGGCCTACACGCTGTGCATGGCCGCCTCGATGGGAGTGCTCTATGTGTTCCTGGGAGGGGCGCCATTGGTCATTGGTGACGCCCTCGGCGGATCAAGCGCCAAGCTCGGTCTTTACATGGGATTTGTTCCCACCGGCTTCATCCTTGGCAGCTATCTGGCTGGACGTTACGCCTCGAAGACCTCCCTGAGCGCGACACTTGTCCTCGCGCGCGTCACGACATGTGCAGGTCTGCTGGTGGGTCTGCTCCTATCCGGCTTTGGCATCACCCACGTCCTGGCTTTCTTCGGCCCTTGCGTGTTCGTCGGCATCGGCAATGGATTGACCATGCCGGCCGCCAACAGCGGCGCATTGTCAGTGCGACCGGATCTGGTCGGCACCGCTGCAGGGCTGGCCGCGGCAATGAGGATCGGTGGTGGGGCACTTATAGCCTCGATCGCCGGTCTGTTCCTTGCCAATTCGGTCCATGCGCTTTTCATCACGATGCTGATATCGGCGGCACTCGCACTATCGGCGGCACTATACGCCGCCCTGCTCGATCGACGGCAGCTGGCCGCCTAGCCGTGCATGCGGGCGCCTTTGGTGGTCTTGTCGACCAGCTTTTTCTCGGCGCGCAGCGCGATGCCGACCACCTTTGCATCGTCCGGCGCAAATTGGGCGAAGACGGCGCGGTTGGCCACGTCGTGGCCGGTTGCGAACATCTCCTCGATATAGGCAGATGTCGTCACGCCGCGCTCCAGCGCCCGGCGATGGATGGTGCTCAGCGTCGCCGCATCAGCCGACAAGACGATGACCGGCTGGATCGACATCGGGTTGTAGAGATTGCCGGCGCGATCGCGATAGGGCTCGCCGATGGCTTCGGGAAACTGGGCGACGATGCCGCTGGTCAGGAACGCCGTGACGTTGAGCTTTTGCCAGATAGGCAGATCGTCCTTGAGAACAATTGCAATTTTCGTATCGAACACCAAGATTTGAACTCCAAGAGAGCCCTATGACGGGCAAGGATCGAGCGATGACGCAGGGTCTAGGCGGTGAGGTGGCGCAAGGTCTTGAACGTTCGTGCGCGGATCCGATCGCTGCGCAGGACCGGATCGTCTCGGCGCCGGGCGGAGCCGGAATCGAGCGCATCGAGGCGCATTTCCATGGCAACGCCTTCGATCTGCACCGCCACGACACCTATGCGCTGGGGGTGACGCTTTCAGGCGTGCAGCGTTTCCACTATCGCGGCGCCGTGCGGCACAGCCTGCCCGGCCAGGTGATCGCGCTGCATCCCGACGAGCTGCATGACGGTGGCGCCGGCACAGAGGACGGGCTGCTCTACCGGATCCTCTATTTGGAGCCGTCGCTGCTGCTCGATTGCCTCGGCGGGGCGCCGCTACCCTTCGTTGCCGACGCCGTGGTGAGCGACTCGGCGCTGCGCGACACGTTGCTTTCGGTGCTCGGCCCTCTCGACGAGGAACTCGACGATCTTTTTGTGGCGGATTTCGTTGCACAGCTGGCGCAGCATCTGGAGCGCCATGCCGGAGAGCCGGCAAAGCCTGCGGGCAAAACCGCCTGGCGGGCCGCATCGCTTGCCCGCGACTATCTCGAGGAGAATACCGAACGTCCAGTGCGATCCGGCGAGTTGGAGGCGGTCACCGGGCTCGACCGCTATGCGTTGTCGCGGCATTTCCGCGCGACCTATTCGACCAGCCCGCACCGGTTCCTGTTGATGCGCCGGCTGCAGCGGGCGCGGCGCATGATCGAGGCGGGCGAGCCGCTGGCCGAGATCGCGGCCGGCGCCGGCTTCAGCGACCAGAGCCATTTCAACCGGCATTTCAAGAAAGCGTTCGGGGTGACGCCGGGGCGCTGGGCGGCGCTGGTGCGCGGGGCGGCGGCTTAGGTTCGCGCTTCGCGACAGTGCTTACGGAATGATGCTGGGACGTAGCGTGAAGCGACGATGCTTCGCATCGCGCTTTAAGGCGACAACGCTGACGCAGCGTGTGAAGCGACGACGCTACGCGTCGCGCTTTAATCATCCAACTCCGCGTCGTCGTCGATCAGTTCCAGATCTTCATTGGAAAGATTGGCCTCGATGCGGGCAAGCAGCTTGAACAGCGCCTTCTGGTCCTTCTTGTCGAGGCCCTTCAGCGCCTGCTTCTCGGTCTTCTTCACCGACTTCTCGATGGCGCGGATGGTTTCGCGGCCGCTCTCGGTCAGGAAGATATGCGCCTGGCGGGCGTCGGCCGAGGAGGCGCGCTTTTCCAGGAACCCCTGCGCCTGCAGCCTGTTGATGGTCTTGGTGATCGTCGGCGGGCGCACGCCGAGCCGGCCAGCGAGATTGCCCGGCGTTTGGCCATCCTCGCGGTCGAGCGCCAGCATGATCTGGTCCTGGCCCGCGTAGAAGCCGTGCGCCAGAAGCCGCGCCGCGAGCGCCGTGCGCGCCAGCCTGGCCGCTGAATGCAGCCGGCTCATTGTCGCTGTCTTGTCCGCCTTGGCCATGGTCATCCCCTCTTCGGCCGAACCGGGACGGCCAGCATAGAGGCTGGCTGGCGGTTGGCAAATGACGATCTAAAAGAATCCGCTTGCAGAACAGCTTTGCCGGCAAGCAATGCGGTGCCCGGCGTGGTGATGCCAGATGTTTATTTCAGTTAGATGACAAATGACTTTTGGACAGCTTGATTTACAGCACCGACCGGCATTGCGCCATGGTGTTCAAACAGTCTTGATCGGCATGATGACCACGGCGTGAACCGCACTGCCCGGGAGCCGTCGATTTAGCGACATTCGTGCTGGCGGGAAACCACCCGGACAGCCCAGCCAGAAGCTCATCCGGCCGGAATTCCTGGCCCAGCTTTTTGCGGCGTGCAAAAGCCACCTCGCCATCCTATATGAGGCCGACAATCCCAGATTTTCGAGGCAAGCCATGAGCGATGCACAAACGCAAATCCCCGTAACCGTCCTCACCGGTTACCTCGGCGCCGGCAAGACGACGCTGCTCAACCGTATCCTGTCGGAGAACCATGGCAGACGCTACGCCGTCATTGTCAACGAGTTCGGCGAGATCGGTATCGACAACGACCTGATCGTCGAATCCGACGAGGAAATCTACGAGATGAACAATGGCTGCGTCTGCTGCACGGTGCGCGGCGACCTGATCCGCGTCGTCGAAGGCCTGATGAAGCGGCCCGGCCGCTTCGACGCCATCGTCGTCGAGACGACAGGCTTGGCCGACCCGGTGCCGGTGGCGCAGACCTTCTTCATGGACGACGACGTGCGCTCCAAGACCAAGCTCGACGCCGTGGTAGCGCTGGTCGACGCCAAGCACCTGCCGCTGCGGTTGAAGGATTCCAAGGAAGCCGAGGACCAGATCGCCTTCGCCGACGTCGTAGTGCTGAACAAGACCGACCTCGTCACGCCGGACGAGCTCGACAAGGTCGAAGCGACGATCCGCGCCATCAACCCGGCGGCAAAAATCCACCGAACGCAGCGTTCCGGCGTGGCGCTCAACGAAGTGCTCGACCGCGGTGCCTTCGACCTGTCGCGCGCGCTGGAAAACGATCCGCACTTCCTCGACGCGCACGACCATGATCATGACCACTACGATCATGACCACGATCATCACGATCACGACGGGCATGATCATCACCATCATGACCATGCTTCGGACATCCATGACGTGACGGTGAAATCGGTGTCGCTGCGCGGCGGCGAGATGGATCCGAAGAAGTTCTTCCCCTGGATCGAGAAAGTGACCCAGATGGAAGGCCCCAACATCCTGCGGCTGAAGGGCATCATCGCGCTCAAGGGCGACGACGACCGCTATGTGCTGCAAGGCGTGCACATGATCCTCGAGGGCGACCACCAGCGCGCCTGGAAGGACGGCGAAAAGCATGAGAGCCGGCTGGTCTTCATCGGCCGCGACCTCGACGCCGAGCGGCTCAAGAAGAGCTTCGACGCCTGCCAGGCGGCTTGATTTCCTGACTTTCAGGCGCTAGCGCTGCGCTTCTTCCTTCTCCCTTGTGGGAGAAGGTGGCCTCGCGAAGCGAGGTCGGATGAGGGGTGCTCCAGCTTGGCGATGACGGTATTCCGTTACGCACCCCTCATCCGTCTCGGCGCTACGCGCCGATCCACCTTCTCCCACAAGGGGAGAAGGGAGCGCCACATCTGGCCGCGCCAGCGGCTTCACCGGCGTGACGACAATCTTCATTGGAGCGGTTCGGATGCCCACAGTTGCCCCGCTTGATCTCGAAGGCCATTGCGTTGCCGCCGTCTTCCTCGGCGATGTGCCGCATTTTGCTCTGGCCGACGGCGCGATCCACCGGCTCGACAATGGGCAAAAGACGGCGCAGGCGAACGATGGCCTGTTGGCAGCCTTCCACGATGCCGCCAACGACAGGCTGATCACCGGCGGCGAGGACGGCAAGGTGTTTGCCGTCAAGGCGGGCGGCGAGGTCAGCGAACTCGCCAGCGCCGGCAAGAAGTGGGTCACCAGCGTCGCCGCCGGGCCGCACGGCGCGATCGCCTATGCCTCGGGCAAGACCGCTTTCGTGCGTTTCGCCGACGGCAAGGTCAAGGAATTCGCCCATCCGCGCTCGGTCGAAGGGCTGGGCTTCTCGCCCAAGGGCATGCGTTTCGGCGTCGCCCGCTACAATGGCGCGACGCTGCATTTTCCGGCCGCCGAGGGCAAACCGGTCGAACTCGAATGGGCCGGCGCCCATACCGGCATCACGTTTTCCCCCGACGGCGCCTTCCTTGTCACCACCATGCAGGAAAACGCGCTGCATGGCTGGAAGCTCGCCGACGGCAAGCACATGCGCATGAGCGGTTACCCCGGCAAGGTCAAAAGCCTGTCCTGGAGCGTCAAGGGCAAATGGCTGGCAAGCTCCGGCGCGCCGGCGGCGATCGTCTGGCCGTTCGCCAGCAAGGACGGGCCGATGGGCAAGGCGCCGCTGGAACTCGGCACGCGCGGCAACACGATGGTGACCTGCGTTGCCTGCCACCCGAGCCAGGATGTCGTGGCCATCGGCTACGAGGACGGCATGGTCATCGCGGCGCGTTTTGCCGACGCCAAGGAGGTGCTGCTGCGCCGCCCCGGCAAGGGCGCCATCACCGCGATGACGTGGGACAAGGAAGAACGCCGCATCGTCTTCGGCAGCGCGGCCGGCGATTGCGGCGTGATCGACATCACGGCCTGAACACGCTTATTCGGCTCCGCAGGATACTTTGCCGGTGACTTCAACCGGTTTGCCGTCCTTTTCGGTATCCGCCGCGGCATCATGGATGGCGAGCGTATAGCGGCCATCATAGACGCCTTTGTCACTGGCCTTGGTCAGGATCGTCAGCTCGACCGAGTTGTAGGTTGGCGCGGCCTCATGCTCGCGATAGACGTTCAGCCGCAATTCCTTGGCGTCGAGCCAGTATTGCGTCAGGTTCGAATTCTCGAAGACGATTTTGCGAAGGCTGTCGCCGGCAGGCCTGCTCCGAATTTCGAGATCGCCGCGGAAGTTGAACGTCGGGCTGCCCATGCCGGTGGTGATGCCGGCATCGACCTGGAATTTTGCCGCAGCGTCGTCGGCTGTGCACCAGAGGCCGCCGGTGGCAAAGGCCGCGCCGGTCGACAGGAACAATGTCGCAGTGCACAAGCCCGACCGTATTGGCGCCAGGCTTTGTCTCAAGGTCAAGCGCCGGTCGGCCATCGCTGAACCAATGCAGGGCGACCAGGCGGCCAATTGCGGTTGCGAACAGCGATTGGCTAGAGTGCCCCGGCAAGGGAGCCATCATGCATTCAGTCGATCATTCAAGGACTTCAATCGGCGGCATCGGCCGCGACCGCATCGCCGAACTGCGCGAAACGGAAGCAGCCGCTTTCCGCAAGGCGCGGCCGAAGTCCGAGGCCAAGGTCGGCAACGGCATGGCCGGCTTCCTCAGCGGCGTGCCGATGCACTGGATGAGCGATTGGCCGACGCCGTTTCCGATCCTGGTCGAGGCTGCGAAGGGCGCCTCGATCACCGACATCGACGGCAACAGGCTCGACGATTTCTGCCTTGGCGACACCGGCTCGATGCTGGGTCACTCGCCGCCGGCCGTCGCCCGCGCCATCCGACGGCAGGCCGGCCGCGGCCTGACCTATATGCTGCCTTCGCAGGATGCATTGGCGATCGGCCCGCTTCTGCAGCAGCGCTTCGGCCTGCCCTACTGGCAGATCGCGACGACCGCCACCGACGCCAACCGTTTCGCGCTGCGCGTTGCCCGCGCGGTGACCGGACGGGAGAAGATCCTGGTCTTCAACGGCTGCTATCACGGCTCGGTCGACGAAACGATGGTGCGGCTGGTCGACCGCAAGCCGGTGAATAGGCCCGGCCTGGCCGGCGAATTCCGCGACCTGACGCGGGCGACCGGGATCGTCGAGTTCAACGACATAGCGGCGCTCGAAGCAGCGCTGGCGGACCGCGACGTCGCCTGCGTCATCACCGAGCCGGTGTTGACCAATTCCTGCATGGTGCTGCCGGAGCCGGGCTTCCACGACGCGCTGCGGCGGCTGACCCGCGCGGCCGGCACGCTGCTTCTGATCGACGAGACGCACACGATCTCGACCGGCCCCGGCGGCTATACGAAGAAGCATGGGCTGGAGCCGGACCTGTTCGTGCTCGGCAAGCCGGTGGCCGGCGGCGTGCCGGCAAGCATCTGGGGCATGAGCGAGGAAGTCGCCACCCGTTACGGCGCCTACAATCGGACAAAGGAGCCCGGCTATTCCGGCATGGGCACGACGCTGTCGGCCAATCCGCTGCAATTCGCCGCGATGCGCGCGACCCTGGAAGAGGTGATGACCGAAGACGCCTATGCCCATATGGACCGGCTGGCGCTGCTGCTCGACACCGGGCTGACGGCGGCGATCAAGCGTCACAAGCTGCCCTGGCATGTCGCGCGCGTCGGCGCCCGCGTCGAATTCATCTGCGCGCCCGGACCGCTCAGGAACGGCGGCGAGGCGGAGACGGCGCATGCGCCGGAGCTCGAAGCCGCCATCCATGTGGCGCTGGTCAATCGCGGTGTGCTGATCGCGCCGTTCCACAACATGATGCTGATCTCGCCGGCGACCACAGCCGCGCAGGTGAACCGGCTGATCGCCGCCTTCGGCGCGGTTGCCGCCAGGCTTGCGGCATGAGACAAGCTGCCATGGACAATCCAAGCGCCGTTGCGACCTCACCTTCCGGCTCGACGCCTGCCGAGGCGAAGGCCTTTCTCGACGCCCATCCCGAGATCGAGGCCTTCGACATCGTCTTGACCGACGCCAACGGCATCGGTCGCGGCAAGATCGTGCGCCGGCACGAGCTGAAGAGCATCTTCGAGGGCGGGCGGCATATGCCGATCTCGATCCTCGGCCTCGACATCACCGGCGAGGATGTACACGACACCGGACTGATCTGGGACACCGGCGACGGCGATCTGCGCGCTTGGCCGATCCCCGGCACCTTGGTGCCGCTCTATGGCACCAAGCCGGCCCGCGGCCAGGTGCTGATGGCGATGTATCACCTCGACGGCCAGCCGATGCCGTCGGACCCGCGGCTGGTGCTGGCACGCCAGGTCGACCTTTTGGCGGCAAGGGGCCTGCATCCGGCCGGCGCTTTCGAACTCGAGTTCTTCCTGCTGTCCAACGAGCGCGACGCGGATGGCAAGGTGCAAGCCGCCCGCGCGGTGCTCGACGGCCGGCGCTCGGCCAAGACCGAGGTCTATTCCGTCGACCATCTGCACGGCATGGAGCCACTGTTTTCCGACATCTATGCCGCGGCAAAAGCGCAAGGCATTCCGGCCGAGACCGTCATTTCCGAATACGCGCCGGGCCAATACGAACTGACGCTCAACTACCGCAAGGATGTGCTGCGGGCGGCCGACGACCTCGTCATGCTGAAGCGGCTGGTGCGTGCCCAGGCGCGCCGGCACGGCGTCACCGCCTGCTTCATGGCCAAGCCGATCGAGACCTATGCCGGCTCCGGCATGCATTTCCACGTTTCGCTACAGGACGATCATGGCCGCAACGTCTTCACAGAAGCCGCCGGCGAAAAATGGTCGCTGAGCCTGCTCAACGCGCTTGGCGGCCTGATCCACACCATGGCGGAATCGATGCTGGTGTTTGCGCCGCATGCCAATTCGTGGCGGCGCTTTGTCTCGCAATCCTACGCGCCGGTGGCGCCGACCTGGGGCGTCAACAACCGATCCGTGGCGCTGCGCGTGCCGGCCGGCGACGCCAAGAACCGACGTATCGAGCATCGGCCGTCCGGCGTCGACGCCAACCCCTATCTGGTTGCGGCAACGGTCCTGGCGGGGATCGTCAAAGGCCTGGACGAGGGTCTCGACCCCGGACTCGAGACGACAGGCAACGGCTACGAGCAGACTTCGGACGCATCGGCGATGCCGGTCGATTGGCGCGCCGCGATCGAGGCCGCCAGAGCCTCCGATTTCCTGAAAGCGGCGCTTGGCCCCGATCTGCATCGCACCTTCGTGGCGATCAAGCAGGCGGAATATCTGCGTGTCGCGCGCACGGTCAGCGAGCTGGACTATCACCTCTATCTGCACGAGGTCTGAACGCATACCTCACAGGCACGGCGATCATTTTTTTCCGCCGACAATCAAAAGTTAGGCAGTGTCTCGGTTTGAAATCAACCTGCCAAATGCTCGCCAGACCGGCGGTCATAAGAAGGTACGATTCCATACAGAAATTTCACTTGAAAGGCCGATTTCGGCGGACTTATAAAAATCGATGGTGACCATTGCCTTCTAGGGAGGCTGCGATGGGTTGCGTGGAGATGAATGACAAGATTGCGCCTTGCATTGAAGTGGTCGAAGCCTGCGGCGAATGGTTTGTCCGCGTGGTCGAGGAAGACCAGGAAATTACCCGCTCATTCGAACTGGAATCATTCGCTCTAGCCTTTGCGGAAGGCCAGCGGATACGCCTGGGGCTTACCGGTTTCAGGCGGCTGTAAGCCAAGCGGCGGACGCCTCAAGGTGAAAGCCATGCAGAAGGAGATGCCGAAGAAATATTGGCGGAACCTTCCCGAGGCCTCGCTCATTCCAGTTCCGATAGCAGGAGCGGACAGAGCCGCATCAGCCATGATCGCCCGTATGCCGACCAGCCCAGCAGCGCATAACGCCAAGGTCCAGGCCAGGCACTGGCCGGCGCCGCAGCCGGACGATGTCGGTGAGACGGAAAGCGCCGACACGATACCGGAACTGCGCGACCTGGCAGAGGCTGCCGTCGCTGCCCGCTGTGGCGCGACGCGACGCAGACCGTGTTCGGCGAAGGACCGCAAAACGCCGATGTCGTCTTCGTCGGCGAACAACCCGGCGATCATGAGGACCTTGCCGGCAAACCCTTTGTCGGGCCGGCGGGCAAAGTGTTCGGCAGCATTCTCGACGACGCCGATATCGACCGGCACAAGGTCTATGTCACCAATGCGGTGAAACATTTCAAGTTCGAGCCACGCGGCAAGCGGCGCATCCATTCCAAGCCGAATGCCGGTGAGATCCAGGCCTGCCGCTGGTGGCTCGGCAAGGAACTCGACCTCATCAAGCCGAACCTCGTGGTGGCGCTGGGCGCCACGGCGGCGCAGTCGCTGCTCGGCAAGGCGGTGCCGATCACCAAAATGCGCGGCGATGTTGTGGAGCGCGAGGATGGGGTCCGGGTGTTCCTGACCATCCACCCCTCCTTCATCCTGCGCATCCGCGAACAGGAGGACAAGGAGGCCGAGCGCGAGCGGTTTTTGAAGGATATGCGCAAGGTGAAGCAGATGATGGCTGCGTGATCGATCGCGCCGCCTTGGCGATTGGCCGAAACGCCCATCGGTTCGTCATCCACGGGCGAAGTAAGGAGCGAAGCGACGCGGCGCAGACCCGAGGATCCATGCCGCGACTGTCGAGCGCCGTTGCGGTGCAGAATTCTGCTCCGCTTGCACTCTACGGCCAAGGTCACGGAATGGATCCCAGGGTCTTCGCGACGGAGCTTCGCTCCTGCTTCGCCCAGGGATGACGACGTTGAGAGGCTTCGGCTCCCAAGAGCGAATTACCGAACGAGAATCGCCCTCAAATCATTCACATTCGTGCCTGTAGGACCGGGCACGAACAAATCCCCGATCGCGTTGAAGGCCGTCCAGGCATTGTTGCCTGCCAGCATGGCCTTAGCGTCGACGCCCGCCCCGCGCATGCGCGCCACGGTCGAGCCATCGGCGAAGGCGCCGGCATTGTTCTCGGAGCCGTCGATGCCGTCCGTGTCGGCCGCCAAGGCATGAATACCCTCGACGCCATCGATGCCGAGGGCGAAGGCGAGCAGGAATTCGGAGTTGCGACCGCCCTTGCCTTTGGCGCGCAGCGTCACCGTCGTCTCGCCACCTGACAGGATCAGCACAGGCTTGGCGAAAGGCCGGTTGCGCGTCGCCACCTCGCGGGCGATCGCGGCATGGACGCCGCCGACCTCGCGCGCCTCGCCCTCAATCGAATCCGACAGGATGACGGCTTCGATGCCTTGTCGCTTCGCCTCAGTGGCGGCGGCTTCAAGCGAGACGCCGGCGGAGGCGATGAGATGGACTTCATTGCCGGCAAAGCGCGGATCGTCGCGGCTTGGCGCATCGGCGGCCGAAGATTGGATATGGGCCATCACCGAAGCCGGCAGCTTCATGCCATAGGCGGCGATCGATGCCAGCGCGTCCTCGCGGCTGCCGGCATCGGGGATGGTCGGCCCGGACGCGACCAGCGCCGGATTGTCACCTGGTATGTCGGAGACGACCAGCGACACGACCCGCGCCGGATGGGCCGCGGCGGCCAGGCGACCGCCCTTGACGGTCGAGACATGCTTGCGAATGGTGTTCATCGCCGCGATCGGCGCGCCGGAGGCAAGCAGCGCCTCGTTGACGGCGATCTCGTCGGCCAAGGTCAGGCCGGAAGCCGGGGATGGCATCAGCGCCGAGCCGCCACCGGAGATCAGCGCCACGACCAGGTCGTCCGCTGTCAGGCCGCGCACCTTCTCCAGCAGCCGGCAAGAAGCTTCGAGACCGGCGGCGTCCGGCACCGGATGCGCCGCCTCGATGATTTCGATGCGCTCGCATTTGGCGCCATAGCCGTAGCGGGTGACGACCAGCCCGTCGATCGGACCGTCCCAGGCTTTCTCGAAGGCCGCCGCCATCTGCGCCGAGCCTTTTCCCGCGCCGATGACGATCGTGCGGCGCTTCGGCTTCGCCGGCAGATAATTGCGGATCGTCTTTTCCGGATCGGCGGCGGCGACAGCGGCGTTGAAGATCGAAACGAGGAAGGACTTGGGATCGGTCATTTTTCTTCCGGCGGCAGCGCAAGCCCGTTTGCATCGATGCCGAGATAGGCACAGAGGGCATCGACCACGACACCGTGGTCCTGGCGCTCGGGCAAGCCGGAGACAGCAACGACGCCGATGACGCCGGCGCCCTTGACGGTGACGGGAAAGCCGCCGCCGGCCAGCACATAGTCGGCAATGTCCAGCGCCTCACCGACCTTGAAGGTGCGATCGGGCCGCTGCTGCTCCAGCACCAGGCGGTAGGTGCTGCAAAGATAGCGCCTGACGACATTGATCTTGCGCCGCGCCCAGTCTGGGTTGGAGGCATTGGAGCCCGGCATGGCGGCATAGAAGAGCGGCCTGTCCCACAGCCTGATGTCGACAATGATCGGCAGCTTTTCGGCCAGCGCCCGGTCCCGGATCGCAGAGCCGATCTTGAAGGCCACGGCCTCGTCAAAGGCCGGAAAGACCAGCGCGGCTTCCTGTTTCTTGATCAGAGCGATGTCGTCAGCGGCGGCCATGGCGTTCCCCTGTCAGCGTCGATGGAGGGTTTGGCCGATGGCCGAGGCGGGGTCAAGCGAAGAGCGCATTGTGCTTAAGGAACAATCGCACTCTTCGCCGGCCGGCCCGCCACATAGACCTCGCGCACGACGCGATCGTCGCCCAGCGTC
Source organism: Mesorhizobium sp. ORM8.1 (assembly GCF_053005525.2). Classification (NCBI taxonomy): domain Bacteria; kingdom Pseudomonadati; phylum Pseudomonadota; class Alphaproteobacteria; order Hyphomicrobiales; family Phyllobacteriaceae; genus Mesorhizobium; species Mesorhizobium sp. ORM8.1. The sequence goes on from NZ_CM132600.1 coordinate 3,505,626, forward strand.
TGCAACAGGAAGAGCTCCTCCGCCAGCGTTTCGACCGTTTCCATCCTGAGCCGCATGCCCGGCGTGGCGCTGGCATCGAGCACGACGATATCAGCGTCCGTGCCTTTATCCAGCGTGCCGACCTTGTCGGCCACCGAGAGCGCCTCGGCGTTGCCGCGCGTCAATTGCCAGAAGGACTGGAACGGGTTCAGCTTCTCGCCATTCAGGGCGATCACCTTGTAGCCCTCGTCCATGGTGCGCAGCATCGAATAGTTGGTGCCGCCGCCAACATCGGTGGCCGCCGCGATCCTGAGCGGCTTCTCACGCCTGCGGTAGCGCTGGTAGTCGAACAGGCCCGAGCCAAGGAAAAGGTTGGAGGTCGGGCAGAACACCGCCACCGAACCCGTTTGCGACAGCGCATCGGCCTCGCGTCCCGACAGATGGATGCAGTGGCCGAACAGGCTTTTTTGCCGAGCAGGCCGTAATGCTCATAAACGTCGGTGTAATCGCGCGACCAGGGGTAGAGCTGCTGCGTGAAGGCGATCTCGGCGTGATTTTCCGACAGATGCGTCTGCATATGCAATTCGGGATATTCGCGGCAGAGCGCGCCTGCCATCTCCAGCTGCTCGGGCGAGGAGGTGATGGCGAAGCGGGGCGTGATGGCACAGAGCTGGCGGCCCTTGCCGTGCCATTCGGCGATCAGCGCCTTCGTATCGTCATAGCTGGTCTGTGGCGTGTCGAGCACGCCTTCCGGTGCGTTGCGGTCCATCATCACCTTGCCGGCGATGTTGAGCATGTTGCGGTCGTGCGACTCGGCAAAGAAGGCCTCCGCCGAAGATTTGTGCACCGAGCAATAGGCGGCGACCGTCGTCGTGCCGTGGCGCAGCATCTCGTCAAGGAACAGCCTGGCGATACGGCGGCCGTGCTGGGCGTTCTGGAACTTCGATTCTTCCGGGAAGGTGTATGTGTTCAGCCAGTCGAGCAGTTCCGCGCCATAGGAGGCGATGATCTGCATTTGCGGCACATGCACATGCGCATCGATGAAGCCCGGCAGCAGGAGATGCGGCCGGTGGTCGACGGTCGCGACAGCCGCGCCCGCCTTCTTTGCGACTTCGGCATAGGGACCGGCGGCGATGATCTTGCCGCCATCGATCAGCAGGCCACCATCTTCCTCATAGCGCCAGGCCGAATGGTCGTCGACAGTTTCTGGCCAACGCAGGAAGGACAGCGTGCGGCCGCGCAATAATTTCAAGGTCATGCTTACTTTCCGGCGCCTTCGAACCAGGCCACCAGAAGGGCCCGTTCCTGGTCTGTTATGTGGCTGACATTGGCCGGCGGCATGGCATGCGCCCGGCCAGCCTGGATGTAGATCTCGCGGGCGTGCTCGGCGATGCGCGCGTCGGTGTCGAGCATCACGCCTTTCGGCGCATGATAGATGCCTTCATAGACCGGCTCCTCGGCATGGCACATCGAGCAGCGGCCGAGCACGGTGTCGCGCACGGCCGGGAAATGCGCGGAAGCCATATAGACCTGCGCGGCGGAAGAGGCAGCCGAGGTCTTCGGCTCGCCGGTCAGCACCTTCGGCACGGTCGACAGCCAGACGATGATCATGAACAGCACGGCAGCGCCCAGCCAGGTCCAGGTCGGATTGCCTTTGCGGGCGTGCACGGTGTTGAAATAGTGCCGGATAAGGACGCCGATGATGAACACCAGCGAGGCGATGACCCAGTTGAATTGGGTGCCGAAGGCCAGCGGGTAGTGGTTGGACAGCATCAGGAACAGGACCGGCAAGGTCAGGTAGTTGTTGTGCAGCGAGCGCTGCTTGGCGATCTTGCCGTATTTCGGGTCCGGCTTGCGGCCGGCAATCAGGTCGGCAACGACGATCTTCTGGTTGGGAATGATGATCATGAAGACGTTGCACGACATGATCGTGGCGGTGATGGCGCCCAGATGCAGGAAGGCGGCACGGCCGGTGAAGAGATGCGTCAGCCCCCAGGCGATGAAGACCAGCACGCCATAGAGCACCAGCATCAGGCCGGTATCGCTTTTGCCAAGCGGCGAACGGCAGAGCAGATCGTAAACCACCCAGCCCGAGACGATCGTCGCCATCGACAAGAGAATGGCGACCGGAACGGACATCGGCAGCACGTCGGGATCGATCAGGAACAGATCCGCGCCGGCGTAATAGACGACGCAGAGCATGGCGAAGCCCGACATCCAGGTGGCGTAGGATTCCCATTTGAACCATGTCAGGTGTTCCGGCATCTCGGCCGGGGCCACCAGATATTTCTGGATGTGGTAGAAGCCGCCGCCATGCACCTGCCATTCCTCGCCGAAGGCGCCGGCAGGCAGGCCGGGACGCTGGCGCAGGCCGAGATCAAGGGCGACGAAATAGAAGGACGAGCCGATCCAGGCGATGCCGGTGATGACATGCAGCCAGCGGACGGCGAAGCTCAGCCAGTCCCAGAAAATCGCGAAATCCATCATTGAAATCGTCCCTGCCGATCGGGTGACTTTACGGTGTGCAGCGCAAACGAAAAGAGGCGAGGTGCGCGATGACTTTCAAAAAAAATGGAAAATACTAGGCTCGTTCCACGCAGTTGCATAAAGCCACGGAAACCGCATGGCCTATCTCGACAACATCGCCGTCTTCGTCCGCGTCGTCGAGCTCGGCAATCTGTCGGCCGCGGGCCGTGATATGCGCATCTCTCCGGCTGTCGCCTCCAATCGTATCAAAGAGTTGGAGAAGCATCTGGGCGTGCGGCTGTTCAACCGCACCACAAGGCAGTTGATGCCGACCGAGCATGGCACGGTGTTCTACACCGGCGCCAAGCAGGTGCTGGACGCGATCACCGAAGCGGAAGCCGCGGTGTCGGCGCTCTCCGGCCAGCCACGCGGCACGATCCGGGTGACGGCGCCGCTCGGTCTTGGCAGGCGGCTGATCGCGTCGGGCATTCCGGATTTTCACGACCGCTATCCCGATATCGAGGTGCGGCTGAGGCTCTCCGACCACAATGTCGACATCATGAAGGAAGGCATCGACGTCGCCTTCCGGCTCGGCATCATCGAGGATTCCAGCCTCAGGATGCGTGGCATCATGGAATGCGAGCGGGTGCTGGTGGCGGCGCCAAAGTACTTGGAGGCGCGCGGCGAGCCGACCGAGCCGCAGGAATTGATCGGCAAGAAGCACGATTGCCTGATGCTGCGCTATGCCGGCGCGCGCGAATATGTGTGGACGCTGCAGACGCCGGCGGGCCCGCAAAAGTTCGAAGTACACGGCCCCTATGACACCGATGACGGCGACGTGCTGACTGGCTGGGCGCTGTCGGGGCGCGGCATCATCAACAAGCCGCGTTTCGAGGTCGAGCCGTTCATCCGCGACCACCGGTTGAAAGTGATCCTGCCCAAGGCGCCGCCGACGCCAGTGCAGTTCGCCGCCGTCTATCCGCACAAGAAGCTGCAGGACCCGAAAGTACGGTTGCTGCTCGACTTCATGGCCGAACGCTGCCAGCGGCTGATCAAGGATCTCCTGGCCGGCAAGTAGGGGTTGGCAAGTAGGGGCCGGCAGGCGACTGGCCGGCAAGTGACGGCGCGCTGGCCCATTCGACAGGCTTGCCTTGCGCGCAGGCGGGCTTAGCTTCGCCTCATGCATCTCGCCATTTCGCTCAACATCGCTGCCGCCAACGCAGAGCCAGTGCTGGATTTCGGCCGGATCAGCGGCTTTGTGCGGCAGGCGGAAGCGGCCGGCGTCGACATGGTCATCATCTCCGACACCGCGGATCGGCCATCGAGCAGCCCGTTCGAGGCGACGACGCTGCTGGCGGCCCTGGCGATGGTGACCGACAGCATCGGACTGGTGGCCAGCGCCTCGACTTTAGCGCATCAGCCCTACAATCTGGCGCGCCGGTTTGCTTCGCTCGACATCATCAGCCACGGCCGCATCGGCTGGAACGCGACGTTGGCGCAGAACCCGCGCGAAGCGGCCAATTTCAGCCGACCCGAAGGTTTTTCCGACAATGATTTTCGCCGCCGCGCCAGGGAGTTCATCAACATTGTGCGGATGTTGTGGATCGGCTGGGATCGCGACGCGCTGCTGTTCGACAAGGCAGCAGGCCGCTTCCACGACCCGGACAAGATGCACCCTATGAACTTCACCGGCGAATTTTTTTCGGTGCGCGGGCCGCTTAATGTCGCTCGGTCGCCGCAGGACAGGCCAGTGCTGGCGATGTCCGGCCTGACAGAAGCTGATTTCGATCTCGCATGCGGCGCCGCCGACGTTGTGCTGTTCGACGGACAGTCACCTGAGGCCCTGAAGGTTCTGTTGGCGACCTCAAGCGCCGAGCCGCCGCCATCGGCCGTAGGCCGGAGACAATGAAGGTCCTGCAGACGGTCACCATTGGATCCGAGCTAGATGCCGACAGGCTCCAGGCTTTACTGGACACGAGCGGATGCGATGGCCTCGACCTGGCATTGCAGGCTGACGGTGCGGCGCTCGAGAATTTTGCCGACCGCGTTTTGCCGGAACTTCGACGCCATGGCATTGCCGGCCAAGGCCAGCAAGGCACAACGCTGCGTGCACATCTTGGGCTTGGAGGTGCGAAATGAGCGCGCGCCAGATGAAGCTCGGCCTGTTCCTGTGGGCGACCGGCCACCACATCGCCGCCTGGCGCCATCCGAAGGCCCATGTAACGGCCGGCATCGACATCGACCATTACATCCAGCTCGCCCGCACGGCGGAAGCGGCGAAGTTCGATATGATCTTTTGCGAGGACGCCGCCGGCCTGCGCGAAGCCAATGTCCAGATCGCCAGCCAGACCTCGCGCTCGATCGGCTTCGAGCCGATCAGCCTGCTGTCGGCGCTGGCCGCGCAGACGGAGCGCATCGGCCTCGTTTCGACGGCATCGACCAGCTACAACGAACCCTATGGACTGGCGCGGACCTTTGCCTCGCTCGACAATCTGAGCGGCGGCCGGGCCGGCTGGAACCTTGTCACGTCTGCGAGCCCGATCGAGGCGGCGAATTTCGGCGCGACGGGCCTCAGGCCGCATGCCGACCGCTATGCGCGGGCGCGCGAATTCGCCACCGTCATCACCGGCCTGTGGAACCGGCGCGCCGCCGGCCATGACGGCGAGAGCTTTTCGGTGCGCGATCCACTCGACATCCCACCCTCGCCGCAAGGCGCGCCGGTGATGGTCCAGGCCGGAGCCTCCGACGACGGCAAGGACCTTGCCGCGCGGACCGCCGATGTCGTCTTCTCGGCCGCGCAGACTTTTGAGGACGCCAAGGCCTTCTATGACGACCTCAAGGGACGGCTGGCCGCCTACGGACGCGAACCCGACGATGTGAAGATCATGCCCGGCGTGGCGCCGGTGGTGGCGGCCACCGAAGCCGAGGCACGCGCCAAGCATGATGAATTGCAGGAATTGATCCCCGACGATGTCGGCGTGGCGCTGCTCTCCAGCTATCTCAGCATCTCCGATCTCGGCCGCTATCCGATCGACGGGCCGCTGCCCGAACTGCCGGAAAGCGAAGGCATGAAAAGCCGGCAGGCGCTGGTCATCGAGCAGGCGCGCCGCGATGGCCTCTCCATCCGGGGGCTCGCGCGCTATTTTGCCGGCGCGCGCGGCCACTGGCGCTTGGTCGGCACGCCAACCCAGATCGCCGACGAATTGCAGGCGCGCTTCGAAGGCGGCGCCGCCGACGGCTTCAATGTCATGCCGTCATGGTTTCCGGGCGAACTCGATGCGTTCGCCACGTTGGTGGTGCCGGAGCTGCAGCGGCGCGGCCTGTTCCGGAAGAACTATGAGGGCCGCACACTGCGCGAGCACTTGGGCCTGAAGCGGCCGGCTTAAGCGGCTCAGTCCATCAATCTGGCGGTTCCGGATACCCTGATCGAGCTGCCGGGCGCCGGCGGGATGTCGGCGTGGAGCCGCGAGCGCGTGCCCATGTCCTCGCCTTGCACGATGTCGATCGAGCCGCCATACGGCCAACCGAGATCGCGCAGATAGCCGGCAAAGGCCGCTGTCGCGGCACCCGTCGCCGGATCTTCGTAGACACCGCCCGAGGCGAACGGATTGCGGGTGTGGAACAGACGCGGCGTTTCGGCATAGGCAAGCAGGATCGTCACCAGCCCCTCGCGGCGCATCAACGCCTGGCCTTGCCTCAGGTCATACTGCATGGCGGCCAGCGCCTCGCGTGACTTCAGCGCCAGCACCAGATGGTCGGCGCCGCCATGGATCAAGGCGGGCGGGATGGCCGGGTCGAGATCGTCCGCCTGGTAGCCGAACAGCGCCAGCACTTCAGCGACCAGCTCCGGTGGCGCCGGCCGGCTGCGCGTCGGCGGCGACTGCAGCGCGGCGGCGACATTGGCGCCGTCGCGAAACCCTTCGACCGTGATGCTGGCCTTGTTGAGGGTAAGCGGGAAAACACCGTCGCCGAACTGCCTGACAAGCGCTGCGCCAAGCGCGATGGTGGCATGGCCGCAGAACGGCACTTCCGATTCCGGCGAAAAATAGCGGACGCGCCAGTTCTCGCCCTCCGGCGCGGCGAAGGCGGTTTCGGAAAAGCCGACCTCGGCGGCGATACGCTGCATTTCGGCGGCATCAGGCAAGGCCTCGCCGATCACCACGCCGGCCGGGTTGCCACCCTTATCGCCATCGGAAAACGCTGCAATTCTCAACACGTCCATCGGGCCCTGCCTCGGTTTTGCCAGCGCGCAGAAAACACGGTCCCGAGCGATTTGGGAAATGACGAAAGCGATGAGCAGCTGTGAGCGTCATTCATAGCCGACAGGCAGCGCGGATGACGCGGCCCGTTCGCATTCAGTGCGGAACGAATCCCGCCCCAACGCCGTTTTGGCAAAGGCGGCCGCGCGAGGGCGAGGCCGCTGTTCGAGTTTCATCCCCTATTTTTCATCGGGCGGGCAACCGCGACAGGAGCCGACCATGGACGCCATCGTCACCAAGAACGACCTGAAATCAGACGCCAAGAAGGAATCGATCGATCTGCTCAACGCCAGGCTCGCCGACGCCATCGATCTGGCGCTGATCACCAAGCAGGCGCACTGGAACGTCAAGGGACCGCAGTTCATCGCCATCCACGGGATGCTCGACGAATTCCGCGAGGAGATCGACGGCCATGTCGACATCGTCGCCGAGCGCGCCGTGCAGCTTGGCGGCACCGCGCGTGGCACATCGCAGGAAGTGTCGAAGTCTGCCAAGCTGAAGCCCTATCCGACCGACATCCACAAGACCAAGGACCATCTGGCGGCGCTGATCGACCGCTATGCCGCGGCCGCCAAGCTGACGCGCGAAGCGATCGACGAGGCGGCCGATGCCGGCGACGCCGACACCGCCGACATCTTCACCGCCTATTCGCGCTCGCTCGACAAGCTGTTGTGGTTCCTCGAAGCGCATACGCAGGAAAAGGAATAGTTTAGCCGGCGGTGGCCGTTCGATCAGACGGCCATCGCCCTTTGGAGGTAACTGCCCCGGACGCCTCGGCGGAATGCGAGACCAGCGCCGTCATGATCTCCGCGGCGGCCAGTGCCGCGATCACCGGCGGACGCTTGTCCTTCACGGCATTGCCGCCGATCGGCGAGACGAGACGGTCGAACTCCGCCTCGCTGCCCTCGGCGGATTTCAGGAACCAGCTCTTGAACGTCGCCTTCTTGGTCCTGGAGCCGATCATGCCGACATAGGCGGTATCGTCACGCTTCAACGCTTCGGCAACGATCAGGAAATCAAGAGCGTGGTCATGCGTAAGGATGGCGAAAGCGCTGCCGGCGGGTGCTTTGCGCACCTCGGCTTCGGGCATCGGCGTCAGCCTCGTCTCAACCGTGTCCGGCATGCCTTCCAGCGCCTCGGCGCGGGTCTCGATGACGACAGCATGAACCGGCAGCAGCGCCAGCGACGCGGCCAGCGCCTGGCCGACATGGCCGCCGCCGAATACATAGACATGAGGCCGATGCGCCTCTTCCGATTCGGCTTCGGCGATCAGCCTCTGTTCGATTGTCCTGTCGATGATCCGGATCAGAACCTCGACGCGGCCGCCGCAGCACTGGCCGATTTCCGGTCCAAGCGGAATATCGAGCGTGGCGCAAACTTCATCGACCTCGATGCGGGCTTCCCTCCCCCTTGAGGGGAGGGTGGCGGCGAAGCCGCCGGGTGGGGTCGGTTCGACCGGACTCGACGCCTTGGCGGTGCCTTCTGAGAGGACCCCCTCTGACCGCTTCGCGGCCATCTCCCCCTCAAGGGGGAGATGAGCTGTCGCGCCTTGTCGATCGCCATGTATTCGAGCTGGCCACCGCCGATGGTGCCGAAAATCGACGATAGGGAGACAAGCATGAAAGCGCCGGCCTCGCGTGGTGTCGACCCTTTCGTCGCCGCGACTTCGACAAGCGCGATCCGGCCAGGATGGCCGAGAAATTCCTTCAGACCTTGCACTTTCGAGTTCATCGTCTGCATTTGCGCCTGCTTGACGCATGATCCTTTCCGAAATCGATGCCGATTTCGGGGTCATGCGCTTGGAAATATAGCGTTTCGCGCCCCGAATTGCACGTTTTGGCCCCTTCAGGCCGATTTCGCGGCTTCCCGTTTCAACCGTTCGATCGCCATCAGCACTCGCTCCGGTGTCGCCGGCGCGTCGAGACGCGGGCAGATCTTGTGGTCGGCAACGCTTGCCACCGCGTCGGACAGCGCGTGCAGCACCGCCATGCCGTGCGGCAGCGGCGGCTCGCCGACTGCCTTGGAACGATGGATGGTCGGCTCGTAGGCCTGCGACCAGTCGGTCAACGCCACGTTGAAAATCTTCGGCCGGTCGGACGCCAGCGGGATCTTGTAGGTCGACGGCGCGTGGGTGCGCAGCCGGCCCTTGTCGTCCCACCAGAGTTCCTCCGTGGTCAGCCAACCCATGCCCTGGATGAAGCCGCCTTCGACCTGGCCGATATCGATCGCCTTGTTCAGCGAACGGCCGCAATCGTGCAGGATGTCGGCGCGCTCGACGACATATTCGCCGGTCAGCGTGTCGACCGACACTTCGGCGCAGGCCGCGCCATAGGCGTAATAGTAGAAGGCGTGGCCCTGCCCCTTGCTGCGGTCCCAATGGATCTTCGGCGTCTTGTAGAAGCCAGCGGCGGAAAGTTGCACGCGTGCAACAAAGGCCTGTCTGACCAGATCGTTGAAGGAAACCTCCTGGTTGCCGATGCGGACGCGGTTGGGCAGGAACACCACCTGATCGACCGGCACCTGATATTTCCCGGCCGCGAAATCGGTGAGGCGCTTGCGGATCTGCCGCGCCGCATCCTGCGCCGCCATGCCATTGAGATCGGCGCCCGAAGACGCCGCTGTCGGCGCCGTGTTGGGCACCTTGGCGGTGGTGGTAGCGGTGATCTTGACCCTGGCGAGATCGATCTGGAATTCTTCGGCTACGACCTGCGCCACCTTGAGGTGCAAGCCCTGGCCCATTTCGGTGCCGCCGTGGTTCATGTGCACGGAGCCATCGGCATAGACATGAACCAGCGCGCCAGCCTGATTGGACTCGGTCTTGGTGAAGGAGATGCCGAATTTGACCGGCGTCAGCGCCAGGCCGCGCTTGATGAACCGGCTATTGGCGTTGAAGGCCCTTATTTCGCGCCGCCGCCGGGCATAGTTGGCGCTTTCCTCGAGGTCGGCGACGATGCGCTGGATGATGCAGTCCTCGACCTTCTGATGATAGGGCGTGACGTTGCGCTCGCCGATCGCCTCCATCGGATCGTAGAAATTCAGCTTGCGGATTTCGAGCAGAATCCTTGCCGACGGCGAAGGCCACCTCGTCGATGACGCGCTCGGCGCCGACCATGCCTTGCGGGCCGCCGAAGCCGCGGAAGGCAGTGTTGGAGACGGTATTGGTGTAGAGCGGCGCCGACTTGGCGTGGACATTCGGATAGAAATACGCGTTGTCGCAATGGAACAGCGCGCGGTCGCCGACCGGGCCCGACAGGTCGGCCGAGAAGCCGGCATTGAGTGCGAACATGAAGTCGACGCCGAGGATATTGCCCTCGTCGTCGAAGCCGACCTCATAGTCGATGGCAAAGTCGTGCCGCTTGCCCGTGGCGGTCATGTCCTCATCACGGTCGAGCCTGACCTTGACCGCACGTTTCAGCTTCTTGGCCGCGATGGCGGCGATCGCCGCGCACTGGTTGGCCTGGGTTTCCTTGCCGCCGAAGCCGCCGCCCATGCGCCGGACCTCGACCGTCACAGCGTGGCTGGGCACGCCGAGCACATGGGAGACGAGGTGCTGGGTCTCGCTCGGCCCCTGGGTCGAGCAATAGACGATGACCTCGTCGTCTTCGCCCGGCATCGCCAACGACACCTGGCCCTCAAGATAGAAGTGGTCCTGTCCGCCGAGCCTCATGCGCCCTTTGACCCGACGGGGCGCCGCTGCGATCGCGGCATCGGGGTCGCCACGGCGCAAGGTCAACGGCGTGGTGACCAGCCTGTCCTTGATCGGATCGAGCGGCCAGATGCCAAGGATGGCCGGAAGTTCGTCATACTCGATCTTGGCCAGCCGGGCAGCGCGGCGCGCGGCTTCGCGCGTCTCGGCGATCACCGCGAAGATCGGCTGGCCATGGAACTGCACCTTGCCTTCGGCCAGCACCGGATCGTCATGCATGCCGCTCGGCGACACATCGTTGTCGCCGGGCACGTCGGCATAGGTCAGCACGTCGACGACGCCGAGCGCTGACCGCACCGCCGACAGGTCGACGCTTTTCAGGACGCCATGCGCGATCTTCGACAGGCCAAGCCCGACATGCAGCGTGCCGGCGGGCTCGGGCATGTCGTCGATATAGACGGCGGTGCCACTGACATGCTTGTGCGCGGAATCATGCCGCTGGTCGGTGGCGACGCCGCCGACGATCTTTTCTGCGTTGGGGTTCGGGCTGGCGTGCTTGTTCATCAGGCCGCCTCGTCACGCGATACCTGGAACGGCGCCTTCGTTCCAGTGGTTTCGACATAGAAGCGCAGCAAAGGTTCTTCGCCGCCAGCGCCCGGTATTCGGCCGTCGCCCGCATGTCGGTCAGCGGCGAGAAATCATTGACGTATTCGGCCATTGCGGCCTCCACGGTCGCTTCCGTCCACGGCTTGCCGGTGAGCGCCTTCTCGACGGCAGCGGCGCGCTTCGGCGTCGCCGCCATGCCGCCATAGGCGATGCGGATGTCGGCAACCGTGCCATCCTTGGCCAGGCTCAGGTTGAAGGCGCCGAGCGTCGCGGTGATGTCCTCGTCGCGGCGCTTGGTGACCTTGTAGACGGCGAACTTCGTTTCTTTTGCCGGCACCGGCACATGGACCGCCTCGACGAATTCGCCGGGCTGCCGGTCCTGCTTGCCGTAGGCGATGAAGAAGGTTTCGAGCGGGATGGTGCGGCGCGCCTTGCCCTTGCGCAACGTCACTCGCGCGCCGAGCGCGATCAGCGGCGGCGGCGTGTCGCCGATCGGCGAGCCATTGGCGACGTTGCCGCCGATCGTTCCCATGTTGCGCACCTGCTCGCCGCCGATGCGATCGACCAGCGGACCCAAAGCAGGGATGCGCTTGGACAGCGTCTCGAAAGCCTCGGTGTAGGTGACGCCGGCGCCGATCGTGATCACGCTGTCGGCCTCGGACAGGAAGCGCAGGCCTTCGAGGCCGCCGATGAAGATCGCCGGCGAGATGTCGCGCATCTGCTTGGTGACCCACAGGCCGACATCGGTCGAGCCGGCAACGATGGTGGCGGTCGGCTCTCTTTCCAGTATAGCGGCGAAATCGTCGGCGCTGGCTGGCACGATCAGGCGCTTCTTGGCCGAACCGATCTCGACCCGTGCGCCGTCATGCATGGCTTCCAGCCGCGCGGTGATCTCCTTGCGCTCGACCGCCAGCGGATCCTTGGCCGCCATACCGTAGCTCGAAATGGCGTGTGCGGCGCGCATGATCGCCGCATAGCCGGTGCAGCGGCAGAGTGCCCTGCAGCGCCTTCTCGATGGCGGCGTTCGACGGATTGGGCGTCTTCATCCACAGGCCATAGAGCGACATGACGAAGCCCGGCGTGCAGAAGCCGCATTGCGAGCCGTGGAAATCGACCATCGCCTGCTGCACCGGATGCAGTTTTTCGCCATCGCCGCGCAGATGCTCGACGGTGACGACATGGGTGCCGTCGAGCGAGCCCATGAAGCGGATGCAGGCATTGACGCTTTCATAGACAAGGCCGTCGGCGGAAAGCTTGCCGACCAGCACCGTGCAGGCACCGCAATCGCCCTCGGCGCAACCTTCCTTAGTACCGCGCAGCGTCCGGTTGAGCCGCAGCCAGTCGAGCAACGTGGCATCAGGCGCGATTTCGGTCAGCGCGACATCGCTGCCGTTCAGGATAAAGCGGATTTCGTTGCGTATCTTGATCTTAGCCATGGCTCAGCTCCCCCGATAGGTCGAGTAGCCGTAAGGCGAAATCAAGAGCGGCACGTGATAGTGGCGTTGCTCCGCCATGCCGAAGCGGATCGGCACGATGTCGAGGAACGCCGGCTGCGGCAGGCTGATGCCTTGCCCGCGCAGATAATCGCCGGCGGCGAAGACCAGCTCATATTCGCCGGTATGGAAATCGGCGCCGGCCAGCAGCGGCGCGTCGCAGCGGCCGTCATCATTGGTGGTCACGGTCTTGATGTGCGTGCGGTTCTGGCGCTCGATACGGAACAGCTCGATCGACAGGCCCTTCGCCGGCCGGCCGGTCGCGGTGTCGAGCACATGGGTGGTCAGGCGCCCGCCATCGGCTTTCGACGTTTCTGCCACTGGCCGCCTCCCATTTCCCGTAAAATCGATTGGCCGGTACCGTTCGACATTTTCTGCTCAATTGTGCGCCAATTAAAGGCGATGCATAAGCCCAGGTCGAGCGGAGTGCGGCAAAAAGCACTTTCAAAAATTTTGAGGGGAATGCGTGCGCACTCCTTTCGATATCTTGGTTTCAACCCTTGGGCAGGAGTGGCAATGCGTTACGACAGGGATATGCGCGGTTACGGGGCCAATCCGCCTGACCCGAAATGGCCGGGCAGCGCGCATGTCGCGGTGCAATTCGTCGTCAACTACGAGGAAGGCGGCGAGAACTGCGTGTTGCACGGCGACAAAGCTTCCGAAGCCTTCCTGTCCGAGATCGTCGGTGCCGCGCCCTGGGTCGGCCAGCGCCACTGGAACATGGAATCGATCTACGAATATGGCGCCCGGGCCGGCTTCTGGCGGCTTTACCGGCTGTTCACCGAAGCCCAGGTGCCGGTAACGTGCTACGGCGTGGCAACCGCGCTGGCGCGCTCGCCCGACCAGGTGGCCGCCATGCAGGAGGCCGGCTGGGAGATGGCCTCGCACGGATTGCGGTGGATCGACTACCGCGACCATACGCCCGAGGACGAGAGGCGCGACCTGGATGCGGCGATCAAGCTGCACTACGAGGTGACGGGCGCGCGGCCGACCGGTTGGTATACCGGCCGCACCTCGATCAACACGGTGCGCCTCGTCGCCGAGGAAGGCGGCTTCGACTACGTCTCCGACACTTATGACGACGAACTGCCCTATTGGTTCGACCGCGACGGGCTGGAAAAGCCGCAGCTCATCATCCCCTACACGCTCGACGCCAACGACATGCGTTTTGCGACGCCGCAAGGCTTCAATTCGGGCGACCAGTTCTTCGCCTATCTGAAAGACAGCTTCGACACGCTCTACGCGGAAGGCCGAGACGGCCGGCCGCGCATGATGAATATCGGCCTGCATTGCCGGTTGGTCGGCCGCCCCGGCCGTGTGGCGGCGCTAAAGCGCTTCATCGACTATGTGAAGTCGCATGACAAGGTGTGGCTGACACGGCGCATCGACATCGCCAAGCACTGGCGCGAGACGCATCCCTACCAGGCGCCGGCGCTGCGCCCGTCTCGGATGGAGTTCGAAGCGTTCGTGCATGCTTTCGGCGGCGTGTTCGAGCATTCGCCCTGGATCGCCGAGCGCGCCTATGAACTGGAGCTTGGCCCCGCGCATGACACTGCCGTCGGCCTGCACAATGCGCTCTGCCGCGTCTTCCGTTCGGCGACGGACGCCGAGCGGCTTTCGGTGCTCAACGCCCACCCAGACCTTGCCGGCAAGCTGGCCAAGGCCAAGCGGCTGACGCCGGACTCGGCCAAGGAACAGGCCTCCGCCGGCCTCGATGCGCTGACCGACAAGGAGCGCGAACTGTTTTCCAAGCTCAATGCCGCTTATGTCACCACCTTCGGCTTTCCCTTCATCATCGCGGTCAAGGGCAAGAGCAAGGACGAGATCCTGGCGGAGTTCGAGGCGCGCATCGGCAACAGCCGCGGCACCGAATTCGACACCGCCTGCAAACAGGTCGAGCGCATCGCGCTGCTTCGGCTGAAAGACATGCTCCCATTGTAATGTTTTCGAGGGTCAGGACCCCATGGATATGATCAAGACGCCCGAGCGAACCTATTACGCGCCGCAAGGCGGCCATCCCGGACAGAACGAGCTATTGACCGGCCGCGCCGTCTTCACCGAGGCCTATGCCATCATTCCGAAAGGGGTGATGCAGGACATCGTCACCAGCCCGCTGCCGTTCTGGGACGACACCAGGGCCTGGATCATCGCAAGGCCGTTGTCGGGCTTCGCCGAGACGTTTTCGCAATATATCGTCGAGGTCCTGCCTGGCGGTGGCAGCGACCGGCCGGAACTCGACGCCAGCGCCGAGGGCGTGCTGTTTGTCGTCGAGGGCGAGCTGACGGTTTCGTTGGCCGGCAAAAAGCATGTGCTTGCGGCTGGCGGCTTTGCCTTCCTGCCGCCGGCAAGCGGCTGGACTGTACACAACGAGAGCAGGGCCGCCGTCCGCTTCCACTGGGTGCGCAAGGCCTATGAGGCCGTCGACGGCCTCGACGCGCCGGAAGCCTTCTTCTCGAGCGACCACGAGGTGGCGCCGTCGCCGATGCCGGGCACCGAAGGCCGCTGGGCGACGACGCGCTTCGTCGACCCGGCCGATATGCGCCACGACATGCACGTCACCATCGTGACGCTGGAGCCGGGCGCGGTGATCCCGTTCGCGGAGACCCACGTCATGGAGCACGGGCTCTATGTGCTGGAAGGCAAGGCTGTATACCGGCTCAACCGGGACTGGGTCGAGGTCGAGGCCGGCGACTTCATGTGGCTGCGCGCCTTCTGCCCGCAAGCCTGCTATGCCGGCGGCCCCGGCAAATTCCGCTATCTGCTCTATAAGGACGTCAACCGCCACGCCAGGCTTGGCGGCTATCTCGGGGGCCACGCGCGGTGACCCGCATCATCGCCCAGCCGCTGACCCGTGAGAGCTTCGCGCCATTCGGCGACGTCATCGATATGGGCGGCGACAATCGTTACCCGATCAATGGCGGCAGGGCGATGCGCCACCACGATCTCGCCACCGCCGAGGCTACCGGGCCTAACGCGCGCGTGCTGATCTCGATGGTGCGCGGCACGCCCTATGAGCTGCCGCTGAGGCTGACCATGGTCGAGCGCCATCCTTTCGGCAGCCAGGCCTTCGTCCCGCTGTCGCAGCGTCCCTTCCTCGTCGTCGTCTGCCACGACGCCAAGGACGGCCCCGGCGAGCCGCACGCTTTCATCACGTCGCCAGGGCAAGGCATCAACTACCGCAGGAACCTCTGGCACGGCGTGCTGACACCGATCGGCGAGGCGCAGGATTTCCTCATCGTCGACCGCGCCGGCGACGGTTCCAATCTCGAGGAATTTCATTTCTCGCATCCCTACGAAATCCACCTTCCCTGACCCTTTGCGATTTTCATCATGACCGATATCTCACTGATCGACCGCCTGCTCGACGTCATCGAGCACGACATCGTGCCGAAGACGGCGCAAGGCGTAGCCCATGGCAACAAGCTGTTCGGCGCCGCGATCCTGCGCAAGAACGACCGCTCGCTGGTGCTGGCCGAGACCAACAACGAGATGGAAAACCCGCTCTGGCACGGCGAAGTGCACTGCCTGAAGCGTTTTTATGAAATGCCCAAGGCCGAGCGTGTCGACACCAAGGACGCGCTTTTCATCGCCACGCACGAACCCTGTTCGCTCTGCCTGTCGGCGATCACCTGGACCGGCTTCGACAATTTCTACTACCTGTTCAGCCACGAGGATTCGCGCGACAGTTTCGCCATCCCGCATGATTTGAAGATCCTGAAAGAGGTCTTCACCCTCGACCCCGGCGGCTACAATGCCGAAAACGCCTATTGGAAGAGCTTTTCGATCCGGCGGCTGGTGCGGGCTTTGCCCGAGGCCGAGCGCAAGCGGCTGGAGGCACGGATCGGTGAGATTTCCGCGCGCTACGACGAGCTTTCCGGCGTCTACCAGGACAGCAAGGCCGAGAACGACATTCCGTTGAACTGACTTTCGGACCGTTGATCTGATCCGCCTTGAATTGCCCCCTTTATGGTGGCATATTGAGGCATGGAGAAACGCAGACCTACTTACGATCTTGCGCGCGATCAAGACGACGTTCGGGTCTGTAGACACGCTGGCGATCACAACATCCGCGCAGCGCGACGCTCTCGGTCTCGGCTTCGATCGCGCCAGCATTGTTGAAGTGATCGGCGGTATGACACGCAAGATGTTCGTGAAATCGATGACGACTTTCGCGGACCATCGGGTCTGGCAGGACGTCTACTACGTGCCAGCACGCGATGTCGTTCTCTATGTGAAATTCCAGGCGGATGTTGTGACTGATTTTACGATCATGGCATTCAAGGAGAAATGATATGGCGGCAAAAGAAACCAGTGAACCCATGATCTCCCCCGAGACAGGAGAGACCCTGAGGCGCGGGGTTCGTCCGTTTACGGTGACCTACAAGGGCGAGAGCATGACCGTCGACCTGCCGGGTTACTATCCGGCTTCGGAGGGCGAAGGTGTGCATGTGGGAGACGATATGGTTGCCACCGATGCGGCTCTTCGCAGTCTCAAGGAAAAAGTCGATGGTGTGCCGGCGCCAGAAACCATCCGGCGCATGCGCACGAAGCTCAAACTGTCGCAGCGCGAGGCCGGCTCCCTGTTCAAAGTCGGCGAGAATGCCTTCGACAAATATGAACGGGGCCTGATCGAACCAAGCGGCCCGACCATTCAGCTGATGACGTTGCTCGAAAAGCATCCCGAACTTCTGGATGAATTGCGTTAGCGGCCCAGGTCGCATTTTTTGATGCTCCAGTCGCGAATGGCGATTGAAAGTCGCCACGCCACAGAGCGTTATGCGCGCCATGAAAACCGTCACCGAATTTCCCCGCAAGGTCGTCGAATTTCCCGACATGGGCATCGTCATGCCGGACGGCTGCCGGCTGTCGGCGCGCGTCTGGATGCCGGAGGATGCGGGCGACGATCCGGTGCCGGCGATCCTCGAACACCTGCCCTACCGCAAGCGCGACGGCACCATTTTTCGCGACCAGCTCACCCATCCCTATTTCGCCGGCCACGGCTATGCCTCGATCCGCGTCGACATGCGCGGCAACGGCGATTCCGAAGGGCTGATGGACGACGAATATTCCGAGCAGGAATTGCAGGACGCTTGCGACGTCATCGCCTGGGCGGCGTCGCAGCCCTGGTGCAACGGCAATGTCGGCATGATGGGCATTTCCTGGGGCGGCTTCAACTGCCTGCAGGTGGCGGCCAAACAGCCGCCGGCGCTGAAAGCGGTGATCAGCCTGTGCTCGACCGTCGACCGCTATGCCGACGACATCCACTACAAGGGCGGCTGCTTGCTGCTCGAGAATTTCGGCTGGGCCTCGACGATGCTGTCCTATTCGTCGCGGCCGCCGGATCCGCTGATTGCCGGCGGAAACCGCTGGCGCGATCTGTGGCTGAGCCGGCTGGAGAACCAGGCCTTCCTCTTGCCGCTCTGGCTGAGCCACCAGCATCGCGACGCCTATTGGAAGCGCGGCTCGATCTGCGAGGATTTTTCCGCCGTCAAGGCGGCCGTGCTGTCGATCGGCGGCTGGCATGACGGCTACCGCAACACGATTTCCAATCTCGTCACCAGCATCCAGTCGCCGGTCAAAGGCATCGTCGGCCCGTGGATCCATAAATATCCGCACTATGCAGGCCCCAGTCCGGCCATCGGCTTCCTGCAGGAAGCGCTGCGCTGGTGGGATCGCTGGCTGAAGGGTACGAAAACCGGCGTCGAGGCCGACCCGGCCTACCGCGCCTATGTCATGGACAGCGTGCGGCCGGCGCGCTGGCATCCCGAACGGCCAGGGCGCTGGGTGGCCGAGCAGGAATGGCCGTCTCCCAACATCACGGTCAATGCCATCGATCTCTTTTCAGCCGGCGCCAGGCCGGCGATCGTGGCTTCGCCGCAGACCTGTGGGCTGGCCGGCGGCGAGTATTTTCCCTTCACCTTCGGTCCGGAATTGCCGGGCGACCAGCGCTCCGACGACGCGCTGTCGGTATGCTTCGACCAGCCCGTGCTCGACGATGCAATCGACATTGTCGGCGCGCCGGAACTGGAGGTTCGGCTGGCCTCCGACCGGCCTCAAGCCAACATCGCGGTGCGTCTGTGCGACGTGCACCCTGACGGCGCCTCGGAGCTGATCTCCTACGGCGTGCTCAACCTTACCCACCGCAATTCGCATGAGTTCCCGCAACCGCTGGCGCCGGGCGAGATCGTCTCGGCGCGCGTGGTGCTCGATCAGTGCGCCTACCGGGTGCCGGCCGGCCACAAGCTTCGCATCGCCATCTCGACCGCCTACTGGCCGATGATCTGGCCTTCGCCGGAGCCGGTGACGCTCGACTTGTCAAAGGCGACGCTCACGCTGCCGCTGCGGCCGCTCGCGCAAGGCGACGAGGTTTCCTTCGCCGAACCGGAAGGCGCCGCGCCCTGGGCAACCGAAACGATCAGGCCGACCAACTCCGAACGGCATATCGACCGCGACGAGAAGACCGGGCTCGTCACGCTGTCCATAGTGGATGATTTCGGCGAGGTGCGCGATCTTGCCCATGGCCTAGCCAATGGCAGCATCGCGCGTGAAACCTGGACGATCCATCCTGACAATCCTTTGTCAGCGTCGGGAAAAACGCATTGGACACAGACCTTGTCGCGAAACGAATGGTCGGTGCGTACCGAGACAACGGCGGAAATGCGCTCGGACGCGCAAAATTTCATCGTCAGCGCCAGAATCGAAGCCTATGAAGGCGAAACGCTGGTTTTCGAGCGCAATTTCGAAGACCGGGTCCCCCGCGCCGTTCTCTGATTCCAAATCGACTGGTCCAGTTGCGACGTGCGATTTACGCCACGGCATGTCGCAATCGGTCTTGCTTACGGCTTTGGCTTCCGGTCAATATCACTTCGGTAATAACGAACAAAAAACGACCATAAGGTCGCACCATCAGAGTGAGGAACCATAATGTCTAACGAACTCGACTATCTCAGCCGACGTGTCGCCGCTGGGAAGCTTAGCCGTCGCGACTTCCTCGGCCGCGCCGCGGCGCTCGGCGTCACCGCCACATTTGCCAACTCGCTGCTGTCCAGCGCCGTGCGCGCTGCCGGTCCTGTCAAGGGCGGCACGCTGAAGGCCGGCCTGCAGGGTGGTGAATCCACCAACAGCCTCGACCCGGCGACCTTCCTAAGCCAGGTTCCGTTCGCTTTCGGCAAGTGCTGGGGCGAAACGCTGGTCGAGCTCGCGCCGGGCGGCGGCATCGAATATCTGATCGCCGAGGAGATCGGCAGCTCGAAGGACGCCAAGACCTGGACGATGAAGATCCGCAAGGGCGTCCAGTTCCACAACGGCAAGGAAGTGAGCGCCGACGACGTGGCGGCGACGCTGAAGCGCCATAGCGACGAGAAGTCGAAGTCCGGCGCGCTCGGCGTCCTGAAGAGCATCGACACCATCAAGGTCGATGGCGGCAATGTCGTGATCGCGCTCAAGGATCCGAACGCCGACCTGCCCTATCTGATGGCGGACTATCACCTGATCATCCAGCCGAACGGCGGCATGGACAAGCCCGACGCCGGCATCGGCACCGGTCCCTACAAGGTCACCACCAACCAGCCCGGCGTGAAGCACGGCGCCGAGCGTTTCGCCAATTACTGGCAGCCGGACAAATACGGCCATGCCGACCAGGTCGAAATCATCGTCGTCAACGACCCGACCGCCCGCATGGCGGCCCTTCAGGGCGGCCAGGTGAACATGATCAACCGCGTCGAGCCGAAGATCGTCGACCTGGTCAAGCGGCTGCCCGGCGTCACCATTCGCGCCGCTTCGGGCCGCGGCTTCTATCCGTTCAACATGTTCTGCGACACCGCACCCTTCGACAACAACGATCTACGGATGGCGCTGAAGCTCGCCATGGACCGCGAGGAGATGCTGCAGAAGATCCTGCGCGGCTATGGTTCGGTCGGCAACGACATGCCGGTCAACGCCGCCTATCCGCTGTTTGCGAATGATTTCGAGCAGCGCAAGTTCGATCCGGATAAAGCGGGCGCCGCCTACAAGAAGTCCGGCCATAGCGGCTCTATCCTTCTGCGCACCTCCGACGTCGCCTTCCCTGGCGCGGTCGACGCAGCTCAGCTTTACCAGCAGAGCGCGGCCAAGGCCGGCATCAAGATCGAGATCAAGCGCGAGCCCGGCGACGGCTACTGGACGGAAGTCTGGAACAAGCAGCCCTTCTCGCTCTCTTACTGGGGCGGGCGCCCGACGCAGGACCAGATGTATTCGACGGCATATCTGTCGACCGCCGACTGGAACGACACCCGCTGGAAGCATCCGGATTTCGACAAGATGGTGCTGGCGGCGCGCGGCGAGCTCGACGAAGCCAAGCGCAAGAAGATCTACCGCGACATGGGCGAGATCATGCGCGACCAGGGCGGCCTGATCGTGCCGTTCTTCAACCAGTTCGTAGACGCGACCGGCAAGGGCGTCGAAGGCTGGGTCGACAACCCGGCGCAGGAACTGAGCAACGGCCACGCCCTGATCGAGTGCTGGCTGGCTGCCTGATGAAGGATAAGGCGAGGGCTGGCGCAAGCCGGCCCTTTCCTGTTTCATGACCCGCTTGAAAGGCGGGCGTACCTTCTTCACCATTGCAGGTTGCCGATGTCGTCTCCGATCCTGAGATTGATCGCTCAGCGCGTGCTGCTGGGCCTAGTTCTTTTGCTGGCCGTCTCGGTGCTGATCTTCGCCGGCACGCAAATCCTGCCTGGCGACGTCGCGCAGGCGATCCTCGGCCAGTCGGCGACGCCCGAAGCACTGGCGAACCTGCGCGAGCAGCTCGGCCTCAACGATCCGGCCTGGCTGCGCTATGTACACTGGCTCTGGGGCATTCTGCATGGCGACTTCGGCACGGCGCAATCGAGCGGGCTCGATATCGCCGCCTCGATCGGCACCCGGCTGAAGAACACGTTGTTTCTCGCCGCATGCGCCGCAATCGTGGCGGTGCCGCTGGCGATCATCCTCGGCCTGATTGCCGTGCGCTACCGCAACGGCTTTGTCGACAAGCTGATCTCCGGCCTGGCGCTGGCCTCGACCTCGTTCCCGGAATTCTTCATCGGCTATGTGCTGATCTATTTCTTCGCCGTGAAATGGCAGATCTTCCCGAGCATCTCGACGGTGGACGATTCGACACCGTTCCTCGAGAGGCTGCAAGCCGTGGTGCTGCCGGCGACCGCGCTGACGCTTGTGGTGCTTGCCCACATGATGCGCATGACGCGCGCGGCGATCCTCAACGTCATGCAATCGGCCTATATCGAGACGGCGGAGCTGAAGGGGCTGAGGGCCTTCGACATCATCCGCAAGCATGCCTTCCCGAATGCGATCGCGCCGGTGGTCAACGTCGTCATGCTCAACCTCGCCTATCTCATCGTCGGTGTCGTCGTGGTCGAGGTGATCTTCGTCTACCCGGGCATGGGGCAGTATCTCGTCGACCATGTCGCCAAGCGGGACGTGCCGGTGGTGCAGGCGGTCGGCCTGATCTTCGCCGCGGTCTACATCACGCTCAACATTATCGCGGACATTGCCGCCATCCTGGCCAATCCGAGACTTAGGCATCCGAAGTGACGGGGGCATCCGAAGTGACGGGGGCATCCGAAGTGATGGCCGGATACAGAACCACCAGAGGGGGAACTGAGGCGAATGGCGCTTAGACAAATCCCGATAACCGCCTGGGTCGGGCTTATCCTGACCGGCTTCTTCGCGTTCTGCGCCATCTTCGCGCCCTGGATCGCCCCACACGGCAATGGCGAGATCGTCGGCGACGTGTGGGAGCCGATGTCGGCCGCCCATTGGCTGGGCACCGACAACCTCGGCCGCGACCTCATCTCGCGCATGATCTATGGCGCCCGCATCACCATGGAGATCGCGGTGCTGGCGACGGCGCTGTCCTTCTCGCTGGGCTCGATCCTCGGCTTCACGGCGGCGGTGTTCGGCGGTTGGTTCGACACGCTGATGTCGCGCTTCGTCGATCTTCTGATGTCGATCCCGACGCTGATCTTCGGCCTGGTCGTGCTCTCGGTGCTGCCGACCAACGCGCTGACCTTGATCCTCGTCATGGGCATCCTCGATTCGACGCGCGTCTACCGGCTGTCGCGGGCGGTCGCGGTCGACATCAACGTCATGGACTTCGTCGAAGCAGCGAAATTGCGCGGCGAAGGCAAGGTGTGGATCATCTTCCGCGAGATCCTGCCCAACGCGTTGTCGCCGCTGGTCGCCGAACTCGGCGTGCGCTTCATCTTCGCTGTGCTGTTCCTGTCGGCGCTGTCCTTCCTTGGCCTCGGCGTGCAGCCACCGGATTCGGATTGGGGCGGCATGGTCAAGGAAAACAAGGACGGCATCGTCTTCGGCATCCCGGCAGCACTTATTCCAGCCGCCGCGATCGCCGTGCTGGCCATCTCGGTCAATCTGGTTGCCGACTGGGTGCTAAACCGCACGACGAGCCTAAAGGGAGGACGCGGCTGATGGCTGATCAGGCAAAATCCGGACGGGTAAAGTCGGGGCATGCAGAGCCGGGCCGTCTCCTCGATATCCGCAATCTGCGCATCGAGGCGACCGTCTATCCGCCGGGCGAGGCGCCGAAGACGATCACGCTGGTCCACGACGTCTCGCTGACGCTGGAAAAGGGCAAGGTGCTCGGCCTCATCGGTGAATCCGGCGCCGGCAAATCGACCATCGGCCTGTCGTCGATGGCCTATGGCCGTGGCGGCGTGCGCATCACTGGCGGCGAGGTGATCCTCAACGGCCGCGATATCCTGAAAGCCGGCGCTAAGGGCGTGCGGGCGCTGCGCGGTCGCGAGGTCTGCTACGTCGCGCAGTCGGCTGCGGCCGCCTTCAACCCGGCGCACAAGCTGATCGACCAGGTGGTCGAGGCCACCCTGCTGCATGGCACCGCCAGCCGTGCCGAGGCCGAGAAGCGGGCCGTGGCGCTGTTCAAGAAACTCAGCCTGCCCAATCCGGAAACGATCGGCGAGCGCTATCCGCACCAGGTCTCCGGCGGCCAGCTGCAGCGCGTGATGACGGCGATGGCGCTCTGCTCGGAGCCTGACCTGATCGTCTTCGACGAACCGACCACGGCGCTCGACGTGACGACGCAGATCGACGTGCTGGCGGCGATCAAGGACGCCATCAAGGACACGCATGTCGCGGCTTTGTACATCACCCACGACCTTGCCGTCGTCGCGCAGGTGTCGGACGAGATCATGGTGCTGCGTCACGGCCGGCTGGTCGAATGGGGCGGCACGCGCCAGATCATCAAGGAGCCGCGCCAAGAATACACCAACGCGCTGGTCTCGGTGCACGAGATCGAGCATCAGGAAAAGCAGCCAGGCGCGACGCCGTTCCTGTCGGTGAAGAACGTCACCGCCGCTTATGGCGGCGGCAACGTCAAGGTGTTGAAGAACGTCTCGGTCGACATCTATCCGGGGCAGACGCTGGCCGTCGTCGGCGAGAGCGGCTCCGGCAAATCGACGCTGGCGCGCGCCATCACCGGGCTTTTGCCGCCGGAAGAAGGCACCGTCACCTTCGACGGCAGGCCGCTCGCCAACAGGCTGGCCGACCGGCCGAAGGAGGATCTGCGCCAGTTGCAGATGATTTACCAGATGGCGGATGTGGCGATGAACCCGCGCCAGACGGTGGGCACCATCATCGGCCGGCCGCTGGAGTTTTATTTCGGCATAAGAGGACGCGAGCGCGACAAGCGTGTCGCCGAATTGCTGGAAGAGATCGAGATGGGCAAGGGTTTTGTCGATCGCTATCCCGCCGAGCTATCCGGCGGCCAGAAGCAGCGCGTCTGCATCGCTCGATCGCTTGCCGCCAAGCCGAAACTGATCATCTGCGACGAGGTGACGTCGGCCCTCGATCCACTGGTCGCCCATGGCATCCTGAAACTGCTGCTCAACCTGCAGCAGATCGAAAATGTCGCCTATCTGTTCATCACCCATGACCTGGCGACGGTGAAGTCGATCGCCGATTCCATCGCCGTCATGTATCGCGGCGAGGTGGTGCGCTATGGCTCGAAGAGCCAGGTGCTGGCTCCGCCCTTCGACGACTACACCGACCTGCTCCTGTCCTCCGTGCCCGAGATGGAGATCGGCTGGCTGGAGAAGGCGATCAAGGGCCGGCGCATGGCGAGCGCCGGAAATTAGCTCATTAAAGTCGGCCCCACGGGCAGCCGCTGTCATGCGGCTGCAATGCGGAGCGGGAAAGAATGGCGCGGGCGGGTAGGGCTCGCGCCAAATCAATCTCGAAAAAGGGGGCAGGACAATGCAGACGGAACTCGACCATCTCGCCATACTCGCCGGCAAAGGCAGGATATCACGCCGCGATTTCCTCGGCCGCGCGGCCGCACTTGGCGTGTCGGCGGCGCTGGCGACGACGCTTGCCGGCAAGGCTTTTGCCGCAACCCCCGTCAAAGGCGGTATCATCAAGGCCGGCCTGCAGGGCGGTGAATCGACCAACAGTCTCGACCCGGCGCTGAACCTCAGCCAGGTGACCTACAGCTTCTGCAAGCAGTGGGGCGAATTCCTTGTCCGCCTGACGCCGGATGGCGGTGTCGAAAACCTGATCGCGCAGGAGATCGGCGCCGCCGCCGACGCCAAGACCTGGACGATCAAGGTGCGCGACGGCATCGAGTTCCACAATGGCAAGTCGGTAACCGCCGAAGACGTCGCCGCCACGCTCGAGCGCCACGCCGACGAGAAATCGAAGTCCGGCGCGCTCGGTGTCTTGAAGAACATCAAGGGCATCAAGGCCAGCGGCAAGGAAGTGGTTGTCACCCTCGGCGACGCCGATGCCGACTTCCCCTATCTGATGGCCGATTACCACCTCGTCATCCAGCCGAATGGCGGCAAGGACAATCCGAATGCCGGCATCAGCGCCGGACCTTACAAGGTCACCGTCAACCAGCCCGGTGTGAAGCATGGCGGCGAACGCTTCGCCAATTACTGGCGCGGCGACAAGGCCGGCCATGCCGACCAGATCGAAATCATAGTTATCAACGATCCGACGGCCCGGCTTGCTGCGCTGCAGGGCGGCCAGGTGCACCTCATCAACCGCGTCGAGCCGAAAGTGGTCGACCTGGTCAAGCGCATGCCGGGCGTCAGCATCGAGAACGTCGCCGGACGCGGCTACTATCCGTTCAACATGTTCTGCGACACCGCGCCGTTCGACAACAACGACCTCAGGATGGCGCTGAAGCTCGCCATGGATCGCGACGAAATGGTCGAGAAAATCCTGCGCGGCTACGGCTCGGTCGGCAACGACTTCCCGATCAACGAAGCCTATCCGCTGTTCTCCTCCGACATCGAGCAGCGCAAATTCGATCCTGAAAAGGCCGCCGCGGCTTACAAGAAGTCCGGCCATAGCGGCTCGATCCTGCTGCGCACGTCCGACGTCGCCTTCCCCGGCGCGGTCGATGCCGCCCAGCTTTACCAGCAGAGCTGCGCCAAGGCCGGCATCAAAATCGAGATCAAGCGGGAGCCGGGTGACGGCTACTGGTCGGAAGTCTGGAACAAGCAGCCCTTCTCGCTCTCCTACTGGGGCGGCCGGCCGACGCAGGACCAGATGTACTCCACCGGCTATCTGTCAACCGCAGACTGGAACGACACCCGTTTCAAGCGGCCCGAATTCGACAAGATGCTCTATACAGCGCGCGGCGAGCTCGACCAGGCCAAGCGCAAGGCGATCTACCGCGACATGGCGATGCTGATGCGCGACGAAGGCGGCCTGATCGTGCCGTTCTTCAACCAGTTCGTCGATGCCTCCAACACCAAGAAGGTCAGCGGCTGGGTAAAGAACCCGAATGGCGAGATGATGGACGGCTACGCGCTCAGCGAGTGCTGGCTCAACGCCTGATATCGAGCTAATTCAAGGAAGCGCCGCGTGTCCGCGCGACACGCGGCGCTTCTGTTTTCGAAGGACAATCACAGGAACCTGCCGTGGCGCTCAACTCCAAACTGCTGCTCTTCATCCTCGACGGCGTGCCTTACAGGAACTGGCGCCGGCTGATGGGCAATCTCGAAGGCTGGGCGCAGTCCGGCGAGGCGCAGGTGTGGAAGATGCGCTCCGTGCTGCCGTCGACCTCGGCCTGCTGCTATGCCTCGATCCACACTGGAGTCACGCCGCAGGTGCACGGCATCCTTTCCAACGAGAACCGCTTTCGCGTCACCCAGCCGGATATCTTCTCGGAGGTCAGCAAAGCCGGTGGCAGGACCGGCGCGGTCACCCATTCCTACTGGTCGGAATTCTTCCGCAGCTTTCCGTTCGACCTTGTCGAGGACATGGAGTTCGACGATCCGGAAGGGCCGATCACGCATGGCCGTTTCCACACCATGACCGGTTACAATCTCAAGAACCAGATGACGCCGAGCGACGTCGACCTGTTCGCGACGCTGACCATGCTGACGAAGCGCCACGGCATCGACTATGGCATCCTGCACACCTGCACGCTGGATTCGATGGGCCATCGCTTCGGCCATGATTGCCACGAGATGGACTATGCCTGCTACGCCATGGACGCCATGCTGGCGGCCTTCCTGCCGCAATGGCGCCAGGCCGGCTACGAAGTGATCGTCACCGCCGATCACGGCCAGACCGACCGCGGCCATCATGGCGGCCATGACGAGGAGATGCAGGATTTCGCTCTCTACTATTTCGGCCCGGCAAAAGGACCGCAGGCCGATACGCTGCTCGACCAGTTGCAGCTGGCGCCCACGGTGCTGAGCCGGCTTGGCGTAGCGATACCCGAGACGATGAAGGCGAAGCCGTTTTTGGGCTGAAGCCCGGGTACTGGCAACCTCCGCTTTCTTCGGTTAGCCTCCGAAAATTCCTTGGCGGAGGATGAACCTTTTTGAACCGATCAGCGACAGAGCTACGAGGAGCCAGGCGGCTCGACCGGCCATGAACGCGGCGACCGAAACCGATCGCGTGCTCGTCGACCGGGTCGCGAAGGGCGACCGGGCCGCCGTTCGGCTCCTGTTCATGCGTCACCACGCGCGGGTCTACCGCTTCGTGGCGCGCCAGACTGGATCGGAAATGATGGCCGACGATATCGCAAACGAGGTCTTTCTCGAGCTGTGGAAGCAAGCCCCCGGCTTCGAGGGCCGCTCTGAAGTCTCGACATGGCTGCTCGGCATCGCCCGCTTCAAGGCGCTGTCCTCATTGCGCAAGAAGAAGGAAGACTGGATCGACGACAATGATGCCGCCGAGATCGCGGATGGCGCCGACACGCCGGAAGTCGTCACCATGAAGGAAGACAAGGCCGCCGCCTTGCGCCGCATGATCAACGCCTTGCCGGAAGAACACCGCGTGGTGATCGACCTTGCCTATTACCATGGCCAGTCGGTGACCGAGATCGGCGAGGTGCTCGACATCCCGGTCGCCACCGTCAAAACCCGGATGTTCTACGCCCGCAAGAAACTCGGCGAGGCCCTGAAAGCCGCCGGTTACGACAGGGGGTGGCCATGAGCGCCGCTGAAAAGATGTCGCGCCGCGACGAGATGGAAACGCTGCTGCCGTTCTACCTGAACGGCTCGCTGGAAGGCGCCGAGTTGGAAGCCGTCGAGGAATGGCTGGCTTCCGATCCGGCAGCGCTTGCCGCGCTTGGCGAGGCAGAAGCGGAATTCTCCGGCACGGCGGCGGCCAATGAAGCAATCCGCCCGCCCGCCGATGCGCTCTCGCGCTTCACCAAGGCGCTCGACGCCGAAGCCGGCCCGGCGCGCGCCGGCCGGCCAGTCCTGGCTTGCCAAGGCGCTCGGCCGGCTGACGGCGATGCCCGCCGGCGTCGCCTGGGCCGCGGCGGCAGTGCTGCTGGCGCTCGTCCTGGTGCAATCCTTCGAGCGTCCAGGCGGCAAGGGCAACGACTTCGAGGTCGCCGGCTCGCAGGACGATCTGGCGAAGCTGCCTTTCGCCCTGGTCAAGTTCAAGCCGGATGCGAAGATGTCGGACATCGCAGCCTTCCTTGGCCAGAACGGGTTGAAGATCGCCAGCGGGCCGACCGCCGACGGCGTCTTCCATGTGACCATTCCGGCCAACGACGCGGCCGATTACGACAAATTGGTTGGCCTTGTTGCCGCCCAACCTTTCGCGGATACTGTGATCCAGGGAAGGAAACCGGTTGATGGCGGCTAAGGCGGTCATTCTTCATGCGGCACTCCTCGCGGCGGCCTTTGTCGCCGCGCCCGCTTTGCGCAGACCAACGATCCGAACCTGACCCAGACGCAGGTCGACTGCCTGAACCGTACGACCGCGGCGGGTGCTGGCTGCGACAAGAACGGCGGTACCAAGAATGGCGGTGGGACAACGGGCGCCGGCAACGCCACAGGTAGCGCAGTGTCGCTGCCAGCGCTGATCGTCGATCTTTTCCCGAACCCGCCGGCGGGCGCGACCCCGCAGACACCACCGCCGTCCAACGGGACATCGTCATCCAACGGCAATACCAGCACGCCGACACCCGCGCCGACGCCGAGCGGGCCCGTCACCGTGCCGCAAGGTCTCAACCTGGCCGAGCCGGCGCGCGCGATCAGCGGCGAGTTCGTGCCCGACGAGGTGCTGGTGACCGTCGATGGCGACGCTGGCACTGTCCAGCAGATTGCAAATTCCTTCGGCCTGCAGGTGCGCGCGCAACGCCAGTCGCGGCTGCTCGGCACCACGCTGGTGCGCTTCGGCATCACCGACGGGCGTCCGGTCGGCGTCGTGCTGGCGCAGCTTGCTGCCGACGGCCGCGTGCAACGGCGCGAGCCCAACCATATCTACACGCTGCAGCAGGCTGCCGGCATCGTGAACTACGCCTTCGACCGCATCACGCTCGACGCCAGCCAAGCGAGCGGCGAGGATGTGCGCGTCGCCGTTATCGACACCGGCATCGACGCCACCAATCCGGCGCTCGCCGGCGTTATCGCCCAACAGTTCGACGCCATGCCGAACGTGCCGATCGTAAAGCGCGATCACGGCACCTCGGTCGATGGGCTGATCGCCGGCGTCGGGCCGCTGGAAGGCATGGCGCCGGGCGCCAGGATCTATCACGCGCGCCTTTGAAGGCGGCAAGTCAACCATGGATGTCATCCTCTCGGCACTCGACTGGGCGGCGGAACAGGACGTGCGCATTATCAATATGAGCTTCGTCGGCCCGGAGAACGATCTGCTCGGCACTGCCTGCCGCAACGCGCGCGCGCTGGGCATCGTGCTGGTCGCCGCCGCCGGCAACAACGGGCCGAAGGCGCCCTATGGCTATCCGGCCGCCTTCGACGGCGTCATCGCGGTGACCGCCACCGACGCCAGGGACGGGTTGATGCCGCAGGCCAATCGCGGCGCTTATGTCTTCATCTCGGCGCCGGGCGTCGAGATGGTGGCGCCGAGCGGCGCCGGCTCCGACGTGGTGACAGGCACTTCCTTCGCGGCGGCGATCGTCAGCGGCGCCATCGCCAATCTGATCCATGCCGCGCCCGAACGTTCGGCCGACGACATCGAGAAGGCGCTGGCCGCCACGGCCAAGGATCTCGGCCCGAAGGGCCGCGACAATGACTTCGGCTATGGGCTGCTGGACCTCAAGGCGGCCGAAACCACGAAGTAGTGAAACTGGCCAGTCGGCTGTTTCAAAGCGCCGGGCCTAACCGGACAGGGCTGCCATCATAAAAGCGCGACAGTCGAAAGCGGCTGAGGTCGTGTCCGGTTTGGTTTCCCTGGATCATGTCGGCGACGACGCGGCCTATGCCAGGCCCGATACCGAAGCCGTGGCCGCTCATTCCCGTCGCGACGAAAAGGCCGCCGATTGCCTCTACCTGATCCACGACGGGGACGACGTCGGGCATGGCGTCGATCATGCCGCCCCAGCCGGCCTTCAAGCGCGCTGTTTCGAACTGTGGGAAAAGGCTTTTGAAGTTGCGTTCTATCGAACGCAGGGCTTTAGGTTCAGGGGTTGGGTTAAGGACCCGCATTCTTTCGAAAGGACTCCGCGAATCCGGCGCCCAATCGCGCGGCGTCGACCAGCCATCCGGATAGCCTGACGGGGCGAACGGGAAATAGCGTGTTCCCAGCGGATTGTCCCTGAGGGCGGGAAGATATTGGGTGGCGTGCCGGAAGGCGTCAGGCCCCAGGTAAAGCAAGTGGCTGCCGCCTGCGGCGAGCGTGTATCCGCCATCCTGCCGGCGCCTGAAGGCGATGTGGTCGTCAGCGGCCGCGCCTGCGTAGATTTCAGGCAAGGGCTCGGTTGCCGCCACGGTGACCCTGACGCTGAGCTGGGGGATGGAGACGCCGTGTCTTTTCAAGAACAGGGATGACCAGGCGCCGCCCGCGACCAGCACGCTGGAAGCCTCGATATAGCCGGCCTCGGTCCAAACGCCCTTGATCCTGCCGCCTGAGATTTCGAGGATTCGCGCCGCGCAATTCTCGACGATTTTGACGCCTTTCCGCACGGCAAGCCGGGCAAGCGCGGGCACCGCCAGCCAAGGCTCGGCACGCATATCGGAGGGCGTCGTCATCGCGCCCTTGAATTTGCGCGACATGCCCTTGATGAGTTTTGCGGTTTCGTCTCCATCCAGAAGGCGCGTGTCGAGCTCGTGGATCGCCGCGATCTTCATGAACGCTTCGAAGCCGGTCATGTCCTTGTCGGAGCGGGCCAGATAGGTCACACCGGTCTGGTTCAGCCCGATGTCTTCGCCGCATTCCCCGGCCAACTGCCGCCACAGGCGAATGGCCTCGATGACGATCGGCAGTTCATCCGCGTCCCGGCCCTGCTTTCTGATCCAGCCCCAGTTTCGCGAGGACTGTTCGGCCGCGACCCGGCCTTTCTCCAGCAGCATCACCGGAATGTTTCGCGTCGCAAGGAAAAGGGCCGTCGTTACGCCGATAACGCCGCCTCCGACGATGATCACCTCCGACGTCTTCGGCAACGGGCCGGGATGTTGGACTGGGTCCGCTTCGGAGAACGGGAATGTGGGCAAGTGGCGCACCCTGAAGGACTTCTGACGGCTCTGGCTTACTGGTTGCCACCCTCCAAGATCAAGTGCAGGTGAAGGCAGACCGTTGTCCCACGACCGCAATGCTCTGGTCGAAATCCGGATCTGATGGCTGCAGGGCGAAAATGGCCCACAACAGAAATCAGACAGGCGCGCCAGCCACCGACCCCCTGACCACCAGATCGACCGGCCAGACCTCGCCTCGGGCGCCCTCCTCCAGTCCCGATATGCGCGCTGCCAGGCGCTCGGCGACGCGTGCGCCGGCCAGCCGGATCGAGGAACGCGTCGTCGACAGCGGCACCGGGAAATTCTCGGGACGCAGCCAGGGGAAGACGTCGTCATGAGCGACCAGCGACAGGTCGCCCGGTATGGTCAGGCCAAGGTCGCGCACGGCGCGCACGACGCCCAGCGCCATGATCAGGCTGGAGCAGGCGATTGCGGTCGGCGGCTCGCTCTCCTCAAGCAGGCGGCGGGCGGCGCGGTAGCCGTTTTCCTCGGTCATGGCCACCGAGCAGATATGGCGTTCGCCAAGCGTCAGGCCGCTGGCGCTGAGCGCCCGGCGCATGCCGCGCTCGCGGTGGATGGCGAACGTCTCACGGTCGGTGCCGTTGATCAGCGCAAGCCTTTTGTGGCCGAGCTGGAGCAGCAGCCGGGCCGCCTCGTGGAAAGCGCCTTCATTGTCGATGTCGAGATAGGGGTAGTCGAAGTCGAAACCCTCGCTGCGGCCATGGACGATGAAAGGAATGCCAAGCGTGTTGACCAGCGCCAGGCGCCGGTCGGCCGGCCGCGGCGCGGAGAGGTAGACAGCGTCGACCTGCCGGTTGGCGACGATGCGGCGGTAGGTCGTCTCCTCGTCGTCGGCGTCGGCCGGCGACAGCACAAGGTCGAGCTCGTGCGCGCGGGCGTAGTCGCCGAGACCGGACAGGAATTCGACGAAGTGCGGATCGATGTCGACGGCATTGCCGGTCGGCAGGACATAGCCGATCATGCCCGACTTGCCGGTGGCAAGACGCCGCGCGGATGGGTTCGGACGGTAGCCATGGCGCTTGGCGGCGTCCATGACGCGGCGCCGCGTTTCCTCATTGACTTCCGGATAGCCGTTCAGCGCGCGGCTCACCGTGGTCTGTGAGAGCGACAGCATATGCGAGAGCTGTTTGAGGTTCATCGGGGCCTCCAAGCCTCAAAGCGCTTTCAAATTGAATCGATCCGATGTCGCTCCGATAACATCGCCGACCGAAAGACCATAGTGTCGGCGGGCGCCGGTTTGAAGCAGAAAATGCTGTTGCAGTGCGATAAATGCATGTTGCGATGCAAATTCTCAACCTCCAGAGCACTATTTAAATCGGTTAGAGTAGAAGCCCTCTTGACTTCCTGCCAATTCGATGGCGAGATCAATTTAGCCAAAGCGCTTTGGAATGCTCTTCGAAAGGTTGCGGTTGCCTTCTCGCTGAGTCACAGTTCCACGGCGTCGGCGGACGAGATGGAGGTTTCGTCCGAACAGTTTGACGACCACTGGGAGGATTGCGATGAAGAAAATGCTTTTGCTGGGCGCAGCGTTTGCCGCGCTCACCCTTGGCCTGCCGGCGCATGCCGAGCTCAAGTTCAAGCCGGGCGAGGACCCGCGCTTCCACTGGGCCAACTATGACGACCTCAAGAAGGTCGACCTCAAAGGCGAAACGCTGACCATCTTCGGGCCATGGCGTGGCGAGGACGAGGACCTGGCCCGCTCGGTGCTCGACTATTTCGCCGAAGCCACCGGCGCCGAGGTCAAATACTCCTCGTCCGAGAACTACGAGCAGCAGATCGTCATCGACACCCAGGCCGGCAGCCCGCCCAACATCGCCATCCTGCCGCAGCCGGGCCTGATCCAGGATCTGGCTTCCAAGGGCGTGCTGACCCCGCTGGGCGACGACGTCGCCGCCTGGATCAAGGAGAATTACGCCGCGGGCGACTCCTGGGCCAAGCTCGGCACCTACAATGGCAAGGACGGCAAGTCGGGCTTTTATGCCTTCCCCTACAAGATCGATGTGAAGGGGCTGGTCTGGTACTCGCCCGATAATTTCCAGGAAGCCGGCTACAAGGTGCCGAAGACGCAGGAAGAACTGGCCGAGCTCGAAAAGAAGATCATCGCCGATGGCGGCAAGCCCTGGTGCATCGGGCTTGGTTCGGGCGGCGCCACCGGCTGGCCGGCGACCGACTGGGTCGAGGACATCATGCTGCGGACGCAGCCGCCGGAAGTCTACGACAAGTGGGTGAAGAACGAGATCCCGTTCACCGATCCGGCGGTGGTCAACGCCATCGACATTTTCGGCAAGATCGCCACCGACGACAAGATGGTGGACGGCGGCGCCAAGGCGGTTGCGGCAACGGACTTCCGCGACAGCCCGAAGGGCCTCTTCAGCGTACCGCCGAAGTGCTACATGCACCATCAGGCATCGTTCATCCCGTCCTTCTTCCCGCAGGGCGTGAAACTCGGCCAGGATGCGGACTTCTTCAATTATCCGCCCTACGCCTCCAAGCCGGAGTTGGGCACGCCGCTCGAAGTCGCCGGGACGCTGGTGATGATCACCAAGGATTCCAAGGCGTCGCGCGAGTTCATCAAGTTCCTGGAAATGCCGCTCGCGCATGAATTGTGGATGGCGCAGAAGAGCTTCGTCACGCCCTTCAAGGGGGCCAACAAGGACGCCTATGGCAGCGATGCCTTGAAGAAGCAGGGCGAGATCCTGGTCGGCGCGACGACGGTGCGCTTCGACGGCTCCGACCTGATGCCCGGCAAGATCGGCGCCGGCGCGTTCTGGACCGGCATGATCGACCTGGTCGGCGGCAAGTCCGCCCAGGACGTCGCCGCCGATATCCAGAAGAGCTGGGATGCTATCAAGTAGGCGGCTGCCAAGTAGGCAGTTGGCGAGCAGGCCGCTACGCGACCTGATACCTTCCTGATCCTCCTACTGGATCCGGGCCATGGCCCGGATCCGACCGGCGGCGCACGCCGGAAGCCTTCGCGTTTCGATTGTTCCGAACAGCTGAAAAGTCGGTGCATCCGACCGCCGGCATTGCCTGGCCGGTCATGCGCAGGGAGAGGGACCCATGGCGGCTCAAATTTTCTCGGCCATATTCGTCATCATCATCGGCGTCGGCGGCTGTGTCGCCTATTTCTGGGGCGCCAACAAACTGCTCGACCTGATATTCCCCTCACGCGGGGTCTCCGGCACGGCTGCCGTCAACAACCTGCGCCGGCAAGGCCTGGTGCGGCCATGGCTGTTCGTCGGCCCGGCGCTGATCATTCTCACCATCTATCTGATCTACCCCGTGATCGCGACATTGTGGCTCTCTTTCCTCGACCGCGGTGGCACCAGTTTCGTCGGCCTCGCCAATTACGAGTGGGCTTTACGCGATCCGGATCTCCGACGCTCGATCCTGAACAACTTGCTCTGGCTGGCGGTAGTGCCGGCCGCCTGTACCTTCCTCGGCCTGATCATTGCCGTGCTCACGGACAAGATCTGGTGGGGCACGATTGCCAAGAGCCTGATCTTCCTACCGCTGGCCATCTCCTTCGTCGGCGCCAGCGTGATCTGGAAGTTCATTTACGAATATCGCGGCGAGGGCCAGGTGCAGATCGGCCTGCTCAACGCCATTATCCAACATTTCGGCGGTCAACCGCAGGTGTGGATCTCGCTGCCGTTCTGGAACAATTTCTTCCTGATGATCATCCTGATCTGGATCCAGACCGGCTTTGCCATGGTCATCCTGTCGTCGGCGCTGCGCGGCATTCCGGAGGAGACGCTGGAAGCCGCCGTCATCGACGGCGCCAACCCGTTCCAGATCTTCTGGAAGATCATGGTGCCGCAGATCTGGGGCACCATCGCCGTGGTCTGGACCACTATCACTATCCTGGTGCTCAAAGTGTTCGACATTGTGCTGACCATGACCAACGGCCAATGGAACAGCCAGGTGCTGGCCAATCTGATGTTCGACTGGATGTTCCGCGGCGGCGGCGATTTCGGCCGTGGCGCCACAATCGCCATTATCATCATGATCGCGGTCATCCCGATCATGGTGTGGAATATCCGCCAGGCCAACAAAGAGACGGGAGGGCACTGAGATGGCCGTCGCGACCGGAAATTCATTCGCCAGCCGCTTCGGCGTCCACATCGCGGTGCTGGTCTTCGTTGCCATTTGGACCATTCCGACGCTTGGCATCCTGGTCTCGTCGCTGCGTGACAAGGACCAGATCGTCGCCTCGGGCTGGTGGAATTCGTTCTACAGCTCCAGCCAGACCGAAGCCGGGCGCCTGCCGCCAGCCTCGACGCAGAAAGAGAAGGACGGCAAGTTCGTCCTCGAGGGCAACATTTTCGGCGACGGCGCCAAGCGCAGCATCAGCGCCTTCGGCGTCAAGGCGGCGGCACCGACGCAATATCCGGCCGGCGCATCGGCGGACCTCGGCGACGGCGTGACCCTGCAGGTCAATTCCGACGGCAGCTTCGTCATGGTCTCGCCCAAGGCGTTCGAAGGCGATCGCGGCCAGCGCCTCTACTATGCCTCGTCGGCACCGCCGAAATTCACCACCGGCAACTACGATACGGTGCTGTTTTCGGAAGGCATCGGCCGCTCGTTCATGAACTCGCTGACCGTCACCATCCCAGCGACCGTCATTCCGATCCTGATCGCCGCCTTTGCCGCCTACGCGCTGGCGTGGATGCGGTTTCCCGGCCGTGCGCTGCTGATCGCGGTCATCATCGGCCTCCTGGTGGTGCCGCTGCAGATGTCGCTGATCCCGTTGCTCAAGCTCTATAACAATGTCGGTGTGTTCTTCGGCGTGCCATCGAAGACCTATCTCGGCATCTGGCTGGCGCATACCGGCTTCGGCCTGCCCTTCGCCATCTATCTGCTCAGGAGTTACATCGCCGGCCTGCCGCGCGAGATCATGGAATCGGCACGCATCGACGGCGCCAGCGACTTCGAGATCTTCGTCAAGATCGTGCTGCCGCTGTCCTTCCCGGTGCTGGCCTCGTTCGCCATCTTCCAATTCCTGTGGGTATGGAACGATCTGCTGGTGGCGATGGTTTTCCTCGGTACGGCACCCGACCAGATTGTGTTGACGGCCAAGCTCAACGCGCTGCTCGGCTCTCGCGGCGGCAATTGGGAGATCCTGACGACATCGGCCTTCATCACCATCATCGTGCCGCTGATCGTCTTCTTCTCGCTGCAGCGCTACTTCGTCCGCGGGCTGCTGGCCGGCTCGGTGAAAGGAGGCTGAAACAATGCAATCGGCACTGAAGGCGACTTCGAAACCGGACCCCGCCGTCGATCGCGACTGGTGGCGGGGCGCGGTGATCTACCAGATCTATCCGCGCTCCTATCAGGACACTGACGGCGACGGCATCGGCGACCTGAAAGGCATCGTGCAACGCCTGCCCTATATCGCGGCGCTCGGCGTCGATGCCATCTGGATTTCGCCCTTCTTCAAATCGCCGATGAAGGATTTCGGCTACGACGTGTCGGATTACTGCGATGTCGATCCGATGTTCGGCACGCTCGCCGATTTCGAAGCACTGGTGGCGGAAGCACACCGGCTGGGCCTCAAGGTGATGATCGACGAGGTGCTGTCGCACACCGCCGACATCCACCCCTGGTTCAAGGAAAGCCGTTCCAGCCGGACCAATGCCAAGGCTGACTGGTATGTGTGGGCCGACGCGAAACCCGACGGCACGCCACCCAACAACTGGCTGTCGATCTTCGGCGGCTCGGCCTGGCAATGGGACACCAGCCGCCAACAATATTACATGCACAATTTCCTGGCCGAGCAGCCGGACCTCAACTTCCACAACGCCGAAGTCCAGGACGCGCTGCTCGACATCACGCGCTTCTGGCTGGAACGCGGCGTCGACGGCTTCCGCCTCGACACCATCAATTTCTACTTCCACAGCCAGGGCCTGGAGAACAACCCGCCGCTGCCGCCGGAAGAGCGCAACGACCAGACCGCACCGGCGGTCAATCCTTACAACTACCAGGACCATATCTACGACAAGAGCCGGCCGGAAAATCTCGCCTTCCTCGAGCGTTTCCGCGCGCTGCTCGACGAATATCCGGCGCAAGCCGCCGTCGGCGAAGTCGGCGATTCGCAGCGCGGGCTGGAGGTGGTCGCCGCCTATACTGCCCAGGGCAAGCGCGTGCATATGTGCTATTCCTTCGACTTCCTGGCGCCGGAGAAGATCAGCGCCGCCAAAGTGCGCTCGGTTCTCGAAGCTTTCGGCAAGGTCGCCAGCGACGGCTGGTCGTGCTGGGCCTTCTCCAACCACGACGTTGTGCGCCCGGCCTCGCGCTGGGCCGCCGGCGAGGCCGACCCGACCGCTTATCTCAAGGTGATCTCGGCGCTGTTGATGTCGCTGCGCGGCTCGGTCTGCATCTATCAGGGCGAAGAACTCGGCCTCGCCGAGGCGGACTTGCAGTTCGAAGACCTGCAGGATCCCTATGGCATCCGCTTCTGGCCGGAGTTCAAGGGCCGCGACGGCTGCCGCACGCCGATGGTCTGGGATGCCGAGGCCCGGAATGGCGGTTTCTCGACCGCCAAGCCGTGGCTGCCGGTACCTGGCAAGCACCTGCCGCATGCGGTGAACAAACAGCAGGGCGACGCCAACTCGTTGCTCGAGCACTATCGCCGCTTCCTTGCCTTCCGCCGCCAGCATCCGGCGCTGGCCAAGGGCGACATCACCTTCATCGAAAGCGATGGCGACACCGTCGCCTTCACGCGCCGCGAGGGCAATGAGCGCATCGCTTGCGTCTTCAACCTCGGCAGCAAGGCGGCCCAGGTCGATCTCGGCCAGGGCTCGCTGCAACCCCTGCTGGGGCATGGCTTTTCGGGACAGACTGGCGATGGCCCCATCCGCCTTGGCGGCTACGGCGCCTGGTTCGGACGTATCGATTGAGTTTTAGGAACAATCACTGGGAGGACGAAATCATGGCCGATGTCAAACTGAACCAGGTGAAGAAA
Organism: Mesorhizobium sp. ORM8.1; assembly: GCF_053005525.2. Classification (NCBI taxonomy): domain Bacteria; kingdom Pseudomonadati; phylum Pseudomonadota; class Alphaproteobacteria; order Hyphomicrobiales; family Phyllobacteriaceae; genus Mesorhizobium; species Mesorhizobium sp. ORM8.1. The sequence continues at coordinate 3,544,022 of NZ_CM132600.1, forward strand.
TCATACGGCAACCTCAACATTCTCCACGGCATCGACCTCGACATCAAATCGGGCGAGTTCATCGTCTTTGTCGGGCCGTCAGGCTGCGGGAAATCGACCTTGCTCAGGTCCATCGCCGGGCTGGAGGAAATCACCTCGGGCGAGTTGAAGATCGACGGCCAGGTGGTGAACGACGTGCCGCCGTCGAAGCGCGGCATCGCCATGGTGTTCCAGTCCTATGCGCTCTATCCGCATATGACGGTCTACGACAACATGGCGTTCTCGATGAAGATCGGCAAGGAAAGCAAGGCCGAGATCGACAAGCGCGTACGGCAGGCGGCGGAAATCCTGCAGCTCACCAAATATCTCGACCGTCTGCCCAAGGCGATGTCGGGCGGCCAGCGCCAGCGCGTCGCCATCGGCCGCGCCATCGTGCGCAATCCAAAGGTGTTCCTGTTCGATGAGCCGCTGTCGAACCTCGACGCGGCACTTCGTGTCGCCACCCGCATCGAGATCGCCAAGCTGAAGGAATCGATGCCCGCCACGACCATGATCTATGTCACCCACGACCAGGTCGAGGCGATGACACTGGCCGACCGCATCGTGGTGCTGAAAGACGGCCATATCGAGCAGGTCGGGACGCCGATGGAGCTCTACAAGCGTCCAGGCAATCTGTTCGTCGCGCAGTTCATCGGCTCACCGGCCATGAACATCCTGCCCGCCAAGATCGACAAAGCCGGCAACCCGACCGTGGTCAGCCATGTCGGCGGCCGCAAGGCGACGGTGCCGATTGCCACGCCTGCCTCCGCGACGGGCGCGGCGGTGAGCTTCGGCGTGCGACCGGAGGACCTCTCGATCGCCACCGGCACGGATTATCTGTTCGAAGGCAAGGTCGATTACGTCGAGCAACTCGGCGAGGTGCAGCTTGTCTATGTCGATATCGGCCGTACCGATCTGCCGCTGGTGACCAAGCTGCCGGGCAATGTCGAGGTCAAGCGCGGCGAGACGCTCAAACTGAACGCCGACGCCGGCGACCTGCATATCTTCGACGCGGATGGCCATTCGTTCAGCCTGCAGCGCGAGCAAGCCAAGGCCGCCTGACGCTTGCGCTGCGCAGGCACGCTGGCTGGACAAACCAAGGCCGAGCTTTCCTGGCAAAGAAAAAGGCGGCGGGCCATGCCCGCCGCCTTTCTTACTCATGTTACTCTCTGAGGCCTATTAGTGACCAAAGTGGACACGGTCGGCGCCCTGAGGGGCCGACTTCTGCACGTCGCCCGACGAGTTAAGCAGCTTGTAAACCGGCGAGTCCGTGCTGATCGACGAGGTGCGCGTGGTGTCGACAGCCGGGGCCGGCTGGTTGACGCCGCCGTTGCCGTAGTTGTCGCTGCCGGCAAACGCCGCACCGGAAACGGCCAGAATGGCCGCGGTGGCAAGGATGAGCTTCTTCATTTCATTTACTCCTGAATTCTTGATCGGACCGAGACGGCGGGCGAGCCCGCCGCCGGTCCGAATTCGGCTGTTAGTGGTTGCCAAACAGATTGTGGTCAGCGCCCGTGGTGACGGGCTTCTGTGCAGCCGGCTCGGACTTGACCGAAGCCGTGTAGGACGAGTCCACCGCGTTGGCCGGCTGGTTGGCGCCGTTGGAACCGTAATTGTCGCTGCCGGCGAACGCGCTGCCGGAGACGGCCAAAAGGGCGGCGGCGGCGAGGATGATCTTTTTCATTTTAGTGCTCCTGAATTTCTTGATCCGACCGAGGCGGCGGGCAAGCCCGCCGCCTGTTCAAAGTCGGCTGTTAGTTGTTGCCGAAAAGGTTGTGGTCGGCGCCCGTCTTGACAGGCAGCTGAGTGGCCGCTTCGGCGTTGCGGACCGAGGCGGTGTAAGAAGAGTCGACCGAAACGGCCGGCGGATTGGCAGCCTTCGAACCGTAGTTGTCGCTACCAGCGAAGGCGCTGCCGGAAATTGCCAGAAGGGCGGCGGCAGTGAGAACAATCTTTTTCATTTTTGCTACTCCAGTATTTTTATTCAGTCCGTCTAGCGGCGTGTCTTGGGAATGAAATCGCGTCGTTCGGACAGCCCCGATGTGGGTGAGCCGATTGCCGGATTCCAATCACGAAGTTTTTCCACCTGGACCATGAATCCACATCTTGAAATTTTCCTAAGCATGCCTACCATCATATTTTTCTGCAATTAATCCAGATGTTTACATAGTGTTCTCATTTGGCTCACCAAGTGTATCAAGGTGCCAATGTTCACCCTTTCCTGTACGCACCGTCAACAGAAACGAACCGTTCGGTTCGATTTTAGAACCTGCTAATAGTCACTTTTCGATACTGTTAGCCACTTGGAGGCCGTTACGCATCGGCGCGAAGCCATTTTTCGAAGCGCCGATTCGCTGCCAACCGGTCCCAAAGAATGTCGCCATAGGGGCCCAGACAAGCCGGCAGGCGTGTCGCGCCGCATGGATGCGATGTCGTTTTCATACCGGCGGAACCATGGCGTGTCGTGATTAGATCGTCGCATCTCAGGTGCCGCTTCGTCGTGACGGAGCGGAGAATTGGGAAGCCGGTCGAAATCCGGCGCTGCCCCCGCAACGGTGGTGGAGTGAAAATCGCAACGGGAGACCACTGGGCCATCGGCCTGGGAAGGTGTCGCGATCGCCCGCATGGGCAGCTCCAGAGCCCGGAAACCAGCCCGAGACATTTGAACTCGACTGATCGCGGTGGGCGATCAAGAGGCGGATGGCGCTTGCCGGTTTTTGCTGGTGGCCGCCCTTCTTCTCCATCTCCACCAGTTCAGTCCTTGATGATGAGGACAGGACATGGATGCGCGTGACGACATGCTGAGGCTCCTGCAGAGCCGCAAGCCCGGCTATTCGCTGGAACAGCCTTTCTACACCGACACCGACTTCTTCAAGCTCGACATGGAGCTGATCTGGTACCGCGACTGGCTGTTCATCGGCCATGATTGCGAGTTGCCAAAGCCGGGCAGTTTCATCACCGCGCGGATCGGCGACTATCCGATCGTGCTGGTGCGTGATCAGAAGGGCAACATCAATGCCTTCCACAATTCCTGCCGCCACCGCGGCAGCCGCGTCTGCAACACCGACAAGGGCACGGCGGCGAAGCTGGTGTGCCCCTATCACCAGTGGACCTATGAACTCGACGGCCGATTGCTGTTCGCCCGCCAGATGGCGGACGGTTTCGACAAGAGCCAGTTCGGATTGAAGCCGATCGCCTGCGAAAGCGTCGCCGGCTACATTTTCATCTGCCTGGCAAAGGAACCCGCCGACTTTGCACCGATGCGCGCGATGATCGAGCCCTACCTTGCGCCGCATCGCCTTGCCGAGACCAAGGTCGCCTTCGAGAGCACGATCATCGAGAAAGGCAACTGGAAGCTGGTCTGGGAAAACAACCGCGAGTGCTATCACTGCGCCGGCAACCATCCCGAACTGTGCAAGACTTTCCCGGAAGCCCCGACCGTGACCGGTGTCAACGGCGCCGAGAGCGACCCGGAAATGGTCGCCCACTGGGCGAAATGCGAGGCGGCCGGTCTGCCGAGCAAATTCCGCATCGATCCGGCCGGCCAGTATCGCGCCACCCGCGCTCCGCTGCTGCGCGACGCCGTGAGCTACACCATGACGGGAAAACGCGCCGTCAAGAAAAACCTCTCGGCCAATGTCAGCGCCGACCGCATCGGCACGCTAATGCACTACCACTATCCGACGACCTGGAACCACATCCTGATCGATCATGCGGTGACCTTCCGCGTGCTGCCGATCAGCGCCACCGAAACGGCGGTGACGACCAAATGGCTGGTGCACAAGGACGCGGTCGAAGGCGTCGACTACGATCTTGCCGAGCTGACCCATGTGTGGACCGAAACCAACGATCAGGACCGCCGCATCGTCGAGGAGAACGCCTTCGGCATCCTGTCGCCGGCTTACGAGCCGGGCCCGTATTCGGAGCTGCATGAAGGCGGCGTGATCCAGTTCGTCGAATGGTACGCCTCTTTCATTGGGTCGCGGCTGGCCAGTGATGGTCGACCGGCGCTGCGCAGCGTTGCCTAGCGCATGTCGCCCGAAAGTGTTGAGCGGTTTTGGGATTACGACATGCGCAAAACGAAAAGGTTTGAAGGGTGAACGCCATGACCGAACTCGGCCTCTACCGTCATCTCGACGAAATGACGCCCTGGAACGACCGGCTGCAGATGCTGGAGGTGATCGGCATCACCGACGAGGCGCCCGACGTCAAAACCTTCACCTTCCGTTCCGACAACCAGACATGGTTCCGTTACCAGCCCGGCCAGTTCATCACGCTGGAATTGCCGGCCGCCGACGGGCCGGTAATGCGCACCTACACGCTGTCGTCGTCACCGTCGCGGCCGTTCTCGATCGCGGTGACGGTGAAGGCGCAAGGCGGCAGCATCGGCACGCGTTGGATGTTCGACAACCTGAAGCCCGGCACGCTCGTGAAGGCTTACGGACCGGCGGGCGATTTCTCACACCACAGCCATCCGGCCGCGAAATATCTGTTCATTTCGGCCGGATCGGGCATCACGCCGATGATGTCGATGCTGCGCTGGCTGAATGACTGCGCGCCATGGACCGATGTCGGCTTCGTCAATTGCGCGCGGCGGCCAGAAGAGATCATCTTCCGCAAGGAGCTCGAGCTGCTCGGCACCCGCATGCCCGGCCTGTCGCTCGGCTTCATGATCGAGGAACGGTCGAGCCGTGAAGGCTGGTTCGGCCATATGGGACGTATCGACGCCATCAGGCTGCCGCTGCTTGCCCCCGATTTCCGCGAGCGGGAGGTCTTCTGCTGTGGCCCCGATCCGTTCATGCGCGCGGTGCGCCAGATGCTGGAAATGTCGGGTTTCGACATGAGCCGCTACCACCAGGAGAGTTTCGCGGCGCCGGCCGTCGAGGAAATCCCGCCACCGTTCGCGTCACCGGATGGCGAAGGCGCGCCGGTCGAGGCGGTGACACCCGTCCGTTTCGCGCTGTCGGGCGTCGATGCCGAATGCGTTGCCGGCCAGACCGTGCTGCAGACGGCGCGCGCCTCGGGTGTGCGCATACCGGCGGCTTGCGAGTTCGGCCTTTGCGGCACCTGCAAGGTGAAGAAGGTGTCGGGTGATGTCGAGATGAGCCACAATGGCGGCATCCTCGACCATGAGATCGATGACGGCTTCATCCTCGCCTGCTGCTCGAAGCCGTTGTCGGCGCTGGAGATCGAGGCCTGATCCATGCGAGACCATGGATCGATCGCGAAAATGGGTCAGCAACAGTTGAATGACCCTCACCTTGCCAGTGCATGTTCGAGTGTTTACAGGCGTTGTCGAGGGATAAGCGCCAGTCACTACGTCCGGGCTGGGTTTGCGGAGCGGGGTCAGGACCAATGCATCGTTCGGATGTCTATGCGGTTGCGAGCAAGGATATTGTCTTCGAGTCCTTCGACGGCGAAGCTGTCGTGCTCGATCTCTCCAACGGCAAGTATTTCGGCTTCTCCGATTCTGGCAGCGCGATCTGGCAGGCATTGTCCTCAGGGGTCGGCACGCAGGCCCTGATCGGATCCGCTGCCGGGGCGGCGATGATCGACGCCGCGGCGCTTGAAGCCTTCGTTGCGCAACTGGTCGAGTTCGGGCTGCTGGCGCCTTCCGATGCAACGCCACAGCCGTTGCCCGACGGTTTCCCGGCAGTGCTCGCGGCGGCCAACGAGCCGCTCGATGTCAGCGTCCACGACGACCTTGCCGACCTGATCATCGTCGACCCGATCCACGAGGTCGAGGAGCCGCTCGGCTGGCCGGCGGTTAAGCAGGCCTGAGAAGGCGGCGCCGCACGAACCGCATGCAGACGAGGCTAGGCCGGGACAGACCATGCCACGCGTGACCATGGCAACCCTATCGGAATACGCCCGCTATCTCTTTGCGGCCGCGCAAGGCGCCTCTGCGCATTTCCCGGTCACGCGAACCGTCCACCTGCCCGGGATGGAAATCACCGTACATCTTGGTCAGGGTATGCTTGCGGACGCGATCGGTCCGGCTTTCGTCGAAACCAGGGGCGATCGGTCGGGCGCGCGGCAACTCAGTATTTTCATCGGCCATCCCGGCATCGGCGAGCTGCCGGAGCCGGCGCATTGGGGCGACGCGCATTTCACCGAACACGGCTTCGCCCGAGAGCTCGCCGAGGCCGGATTGCGCGGCCATCACTTCCACGATCTGGATTTCTGGCAGTTCTACGATCCCGAGCACCTTATCGGCGTCCAGCTGATGCGGTCGGCGGAGGCATTTCCGCCCTGGGAGCCGGGTTCGCCACTGCGCGCCTTCCTGCACTGGGAGTATGCCGCCCGCGGCATGCGGCTTGCCCATGCCGGGACACTCGGCCTAGACGGCAAAGGCGTGCTGCTGGCCGGCGCCGGCGGCGCCGGGAAATCCGGCACCGTCGTTGCCGGCCTGCTCCATGGGCTGGATAGTGTCGGCGACGATTATGTGCTGGTCGATCTCGAGGGCGACGTGAGCGCCCGGCCGCTGTTTTCGACACTCAAGCAGGATCCCCGGGGGTTTGCGCGGCTGGGCTTGAAGAATCGGCTGGGAATCGACGGCCCCCTCAACTGGCAAGGCAAGCATACATTCCACATTGAAGCCGTCGCCCCCAGGCCGATCCCTGCAAGTCTGGACATCTTTGCGTTGATGGTGCCACATATCGGCGGCGGCGAGACGAGTTCGATCGTGCCGATGTCGCGCAGGGATGCCATGATCGCATTGGCGCCCTCGGGCATCGCGCAAATGCCTGGCGAGCGGGAAAGCGGTTTTCGCTTCTTCAGCGATCTCACCCGGCTGCTGCCGTGCCACCAGCTTTCCCTGGGACGGGACCCGGTGGAAATCGCCGGCACGATTGCGGATTTCCTCGCACGGGGCGGCTGATGAAATTGAGCGTGATCATGCCTGTCTACAACAGCGAGCGCTATGTCGTTTCGGCATTGCGTTCGCTGGTCAGGCAGCGCGACGCCGCCGATCTCGACATCATCGTCATCGATGACGGCTCGACCGATGGTTCGGCCGAGGCGGTGCGGTCGATGATTAGCCAATACCCCTGCATCCGTCTGTTCCAGCAAGCCAATATGGGCGTCGCCAAGGCACGCAATGCAGGGCTGCGGTGCCTGCCGCCTGAGACCGCTTTCGTGTCCTTCCTCGACTCCGACGACATTTCGCTCCCCGGACGTTTCAAGGGTGATCTTGCCAGGTTCGGCGTCGATCCGGACCTCGATCTGACTTATTCGCTGATGATGCTGGTCGACCGGATCGATGACGCGACACTGGAGCCGGCGGCGGGCAGCCGGAGCATGACGCTCCGCGGGATCTCGCTGAGCGCCGCGCTGTTCTCCCGTGCGCTTGTCGATCGTATCGGTCGTTTCGACGAAGAGTTCGAACAGGCCGAGGACACCGACTATCTGTTGCGTGTCTTCGAAACGGGCCCGCGCTACGCGCTGTCGGACAGGGTCGCGATCTACTACCGGCGTCATCTCGGCAATGTCACCAGGGAGCATGACGGCCGGCTGCGAAACCATTTGCGGGCGATCCATAAATCCATGCGACGGCGCAAGGCGGATCCTCCTTGCGGCCAGTGCAAGGCATTTTCGAATTGAAGAGCCCGCCCCAGTGGCAGATCATGTAATGCTGGGTGTTGTGCAGCCAGATCGAGCCGAGGCGCAACTCTGTCGGGTTCGCGCATGAAGCTGAGCATCATCATGCCCATCCACAACCGCGAGGCTTTTGTCGGCGCAGCACTTCGCTCATTGCTCAGGCAGCGCGATGCCGCCGACCTCGACATCATCGTCATCGATGACGGCTCGACCGACGGGTCGGCCGAAGCCGTGCGCGCGATGATGGAGCAAACCTCTTGCATCCGGCTGTTCCGGCAGGAAAACACGGGCGTGACCCGAGCGCGCAATAGTGGGCTCAGTCAGCTCAGGCCGGAGACGGACCTGGTGACTTTTCTGGATTCGGACGACATCTCGCCGGCCGGACGGTTCAAGGCCGATTTGAACCTTTTTCGGCAGGATCCCGGCCTTGCGCTCACCTATTCCAGGATGATGCTGGTCGACAGGATCGACGACGAGACCCTGGAGCCGGCGGTTGACAGCAACAGCATCAGCGTTCGCGGCATTCATCTGTCGGCCGCGATCTTCTCGCGTCGGCTGGTCGAGCGGATCGGCCGCTTCGACGAGGATTTCATTCAGGCCGAAGACACCGATTATCTGCTGCGCTGCTTCGAGATCGGACCGCGATACGTGTTGCCGGATACGTTGGCGCTTTACTACCGGCGGCATCCGGGCAACATGACGCGCCAGGAAGATGTCCAATCGCGCGAGTTCATGCGCGCCATCTATAAATCCATGAAGCGTCGCAGGGCCGATCCGTCGCTCAGGCCCATAGACGGCATTTTCGAACTGAAGAAACTGGCGGATTGGCGGTTCATGTAATGAATAGATACGGCGTCGTCATTCCGGCCTACAACGCCAGCGCAACGATCAGGGAAACGCTGCAATCGGTGGCATCGCAGACACTGCGCCCCGAACTCGTCGTGGTCGTCGACGACGGCTCGAGCGACGATCTCCCCGCGGCGATCGGCGGCATCGATCTACCGCTCGAGCTGCTGCGCCAGGACAATGCCGGGCCGGGCAGCGCGACGACCCGCGGCATCGCCGCGCTCTCAATGCCGTTTATCGCCACGCTCGATGCCGACGACCTCTGGCTGCCCGGCAAGATCGAGGCACAGTTTGCGCATCTCGAGCGATCTCCCGGCACGTTCGGCGTGTTCACCCACATGCGCAATTTCCGCGACGGACAGCCCGATGCCCCCAACGTTGTCGCGACACCCGGCTGGTCGCGCTCGACGATGCTGATCCGCCGCGAAGTCGCCGATGCGGTCGGCCCCGTCCTCGACCCGCCGGGCGGCCGCGGTGAAATGATCGACTGGATCGCCCGCGCGCGCGAAGCCGGTTTTGTCCTGGATATGATGCGCGAGGTGCTGGCGCTGCGGCGCATCAGGCCGGGAAGCCTGTCCTACGGGCGCGACGCGACGCGTGATCGCGGCTATCTGGAAGTCGCGCGGCTTGCCATGTTGCGGCGGGCCCAAAGCAAAGCGGGCTCTAGTTGATGGCGAAGATGCGTCGCGTCGGCCGGCGTTTTCCGGATTATGGCTGGTCCTGGCCGACGGGCTCGCTCGACCAGTTGCTGAAGGCGGCTCTTCTGCCCGACGAGGACGCAGCCGGTCTTTGCGCCGCGCGCTGGCTGGGCGACAACGATATCGACAAGGTCTCCTTCCGCGAACACCGGCTGCTTGCCGCGATTTGCGATCGCTTTGGCCGCAAGCTTGCCGCACAGCCAGCCTATCCACGGCTTGCCGGCCTGCAGAAGATGCTGTGGACCAAATCGCGCATGGCGATGCGCGAGGCGGAGCCGGCATTGCAGGCAATGGTCGACGCCGGCGCGAGCGTGATGCTGATCAAGGGCGCCAGCCGCATCGCGCTCGATGCCGCCGCGCAACGCGGCCGTGTCGCGCATGACATCGACATTTTGGTGCGGCCGCAGGATATGCAGCCGACTTTCGACGTGCTGCGCGACCGCGACTGGCAGATCGCCACCGGCGTCAGTCCGCAATATCTGCGCACGCGGCTGGCGTCGCTGCGCTCGATGAATTTCTTCAAGGGCAATTACGGCGACATCGACCTCCACCAGCTTGCCTATGACGGCTCGCAGCAGAGTGCCGAGGACGATCTTGCGATCTGGCAACGCGCGGTCAAGGCCGAATTCAGCGGCGTTGACGTTCTCGTGCCCTCGCCTGCCGACCGCATCGCCCTGGCCATCGCGCATGGCGGCCTCGACGCGCACACGCATAGCGACTGGCTGGTCGACTGCGCCGTGGCCATCGAGGGCGGCGACGTCGATTGGGACATGTTCCTTGCTGTGGTGCGCAAACGCGACCTCCCTGTTGCCGCGGCGGTGGCGCTCTCCTATCTCGCGCTGGAGATCGGCATCCCGGTGCCGGAGGCCGTTCTTGAGCAGGTGGTGGACATGGCCGATCGGCGCGGCACGGCGCGCCTGTCATCCGTCCTGCAAGCCAAGCCGCGCACCGACTTTGGCACGCTCACCTGGCTGTCGCGTGGATTTGCCAAGCAGCTCAGGCTGCGACGCAAGAAAGGGCGGCTGAAACAGATCGAGCCGGATGTCGTCTGGCGAAGCAAATCCATGGCGGCAAAGGCCGCCAACGCAGCCGCGCCGCCCGCGCTTTCGCATCGCATAGAGCGCCAGCAGGGCGACGGCAGGGAAATGATGCTGGACGTCGTTGTGCGCGTCGCAGTGCCGCCGGTCAGGCGACGTATCGAAATGGAGATCAACTCCGGAGATCATCACGTTGCCCGGCTGCGCTCGATGGTGCTTAGCCGGAGCGGTGGCCAACGGACGCTGCGCTTTCATGGCAAGGTGAGGCTCGGCGACACCGAGCAGCCCCTGGTGCTTGAAGCACGGCCGTCACGTCAATTCCGGGTCTGGGACAATGAGCAGGCCGTGGCGACTTATGGCGCGCTGCCTTTCCAGCTCGTTTCGGCAACGTTCTCGCCAGCGGACTGAGGCGCAATTCCTGACGGAAAACCGCTCACACTTTTCCTGGAATTGCTCTAGACCCCATAGCGTTCCGTGCGGATGAGCCCTGCCACAACACCGGCATCGATCAGCGCTTCGGCGGCGGCCGACACGAAAGCATTGGAGCCGCAGACAAAGGCAAGCCTGGGCGTCTTCGGCAACCGCTCGATCGTTTGCATCATCATCTTGGCGTCGACGCGCCGGGAGTAGTCCAACGGGCGTCGGGCCTGCTCACGGGTCAGTGTCAGCACCAGGTCGAAGCCGTCACGTCGATCGTCAAGGCAGATCAGTTCATCGCGGAAGATCACCTCGTCCCAGATCCGCGCCGAGAACACCAGCGCGATCGGCGCAGCCGATTTCTGTAAGGTGCGGTGGCGCAGCATGGCCATCAGCGGCACAACGCCGGAGCCGCCTCCGACCAGGAGGATCGGACCGCCGTCATCCGTCTCCCAGATGAAATGCCCGCCGAGCGGACCGCGCACTTCAATCTCGTCGCCGACAGCCGCGACGTCGTGAAAGAAAGGCGAAACCTCGCCATCATCCAGCCGCTCGATCGCCAGTTCGATGGCTGCGCCCGCTTCCGGCGCGGACGCGATAGAATAGGAGCGGCGCGCCTGATAGCCGTCCGGCGCCGTCAACCTGATATCGACATGCTGACCTGCGAGATGCACAAACGGCCGCGCCGGCTGAAACCAGAAGCTGGTGACACGCTGAGTGCGTTTTTCGATGCGCGTGATCGTAGCTGTCTGCCACGGCGACTGCGGTTCGGCGCTCATGGATCGCCCGTCATGGATCGCCACTTATGGATCACTTGAATAGCGCTGCTCGCGCCACGGGTCGCCATACATGTGATAACCGCGGAGTTCCCAGAAGCCTGGCTCGTCACGCTCGGTGAACTGCAGGCCGTTCACCCATTTGGCCGATTTCCAGAAATAGAGATGCGGCACCAAAGCCTGGCTGGACCGCCATGGTCGGCCGTGATGGGCTTGCCCTCGTAAAGCAGCGCCACCATCGCTTTGCCCGCGACAAGGTCCTTGGCCGGCACATTGGTCGAATAGCCGTCGAACGACAGCGCAAGCATGTGGGCAGTGGGCGGCTCGATGCCGGCATCGGCGAGGATGTCGTCGATCATCACGCCTTGCCAGGGCGTGTTGAACTTGGTCCATGCCGTCACGCAATGGATATCCCGGGTCATCTTGCTTTGCGGCAGGGCGTTGAATTCGGGCCAGCTCCACTTCTTGATCGGCCGAGGCCCATGCTTGAGCGTGAAGGACCAATCCTCGGTGCGCACGCGCGGCGTTGGCCCGGCGGAGAGAACCGGGAAACCCTGCTCCAGATACTGCCCGGGCGGAATGCGCGCGTCGGTGTCAGAGGGAGGACGCCGTCCGGAAAAGAAGCCGCGGGTAGCCATGGGACGCCTCCTGCACAGAAGAACAACGCAGGTAGTGTTCTCGAAGACGTTGGTGCGAGCAACAGGAATTTTGGCAAGGGCCTGTCGGATATCCGACAGGCCCTTGTGTTTGTCAGCCGGCGGCGAAAGGTACGGCGACGAAAATCTGTGCGTCGCCGCGATCGATGAGCAAAAGCACCGACTTCTTGCCGGACTTGCCGACCTCGGCGATCGCCTGATTGGCCTGCTTGGCGCTCTTTACCGGCATCTGGTCGACGCCGACGATGACATCGCCCGGCTGGATGCCGGCGGCCGAGGCCGCCTTGTCGGGATTGACGCGCTCGACCACGGCGCCGCGCTGATTGTCGGCAAGGTTGAGTTGCTGGCGGATATCGGGGGTAAGGTCGGTCAGGCCAAGGCCAAGCGACGGTACGCGCATGCCCTGCTGGGACGACGGATTGCCGCCCTCATTGCCGTTTGAGGCGGTCTGTTGATCATCGGTGTTGCGGCCGACATCGGCGGAAACCTGGATCGCCTTGCCCTTGCGCCAGACATTGAGCGTCTCCTTGACGCCGGGGGACACATCGGCGACGGCGCGCGACAGGTCCTTCGGATCCTTGATCTCCTGGCCGGCAAAGCCGGTGATGACGTCGCCGGTCTCGATACCGGCCTTGGCGGCAGGCGAGCCTTGCGTCACCGCCGAAACCAGCGCGCCACCCGGGTGGTCGAGGCCGATGGCGCTGGCGACATCCTGGGTGACCGGCTGGATCTGCACGCCCAGATAGCCGTATTCGATGTCGCCACCCTTCATCAGCTTGGCGACGACTTTCTGCGCCTGGTCCGACGGGATGGCAAAGCCGACGCCGACGCTGCCGCCATTGGGCGAATAGATCGCGGTGTTGATGCCGATGACATTGCCGTTCACGTCGACCAGCGGACCGCCGGAGTTGCCGTGGTTGATCGGCGCGTCGATCTGGATGAAATCGTCGAACGGCCCGCTATGCAGGTCGCGGCCGCGCGCCGAGACGATGCCGGCAGTGACCGTGGTGCCGATGCCGAACGGGTTGCCGATCGCCAGCACCTGATCGCCGGTCATCAGCTTGTCGGAATCGCCCCATTTGATCGTCGGCAATGGCTTGTTGGCCTTGATCTTGAGCACGGCGAGATCGTTCTTGGCGTCGTGGCCGACCAGCTTGGCGGGAAGCTCGGTGCCGTCGTCGAGCGTGACCTTGATTGAGCTTGCGCCGTCGATGACATGGTTGTTGGTGACGATGGTGCCATCCGAACCGACGATGAAGCCGGAACCCAGAGCTTCCGAGCGCGGCGCCTGCTGCTGCGGCGGCGCCTTGGGCATCGGCATGCCCTGGTCACCGAAGAACTGCTGGAAGAACTGGTCGAAAGGCTGGTTGCCGCCAAGCGGCGAACCGTCGTCTCCTCCCCGGTCTGTGCCTTCACGACCGAGGTGATGGTGACCACCGCCGGCTTGGTGACGGCGATGACCGGCGCGAAGGAGCCGTTCGGGGCCGTGATGCCGGCAACAGGCGTCTGCGTCGTCGCGGCCACGGTGCTCAGGCCGGCATTGTTCTGGGCGAAGGAAACGACGACGGGCGAAATGATCAGCGCGGCGCCCAGCAGGGCGGCGACGCGATGTCTGCGAAGAATGCTTGAGGGTGACATGGTCGTTCTGTCCGGGCGAGAATTGATCCGACGCCGAGAGGGTGGCTCTCCAGCAAGCACCCTTTGGCTTGTCGACGACCGGGCCACCTGTCTCGCCGTGCATGGCAGCCGGCCGTCTCGACAGAGAAGGATTTAGGACGTCGAATGGCCCGAATTAGGGTTTTGGGTCGACCTTACGAAGATTTAATTCAGACGGCGCTCGCGAAGCGCTCCTGCGGCGCAGATAAGCGGACGCGATTTCGCGCATCCTGGCGCGATCAAAACTCGGGCCATGGCCGCCATGGCCGACGCGGATCGGCAGGTCGAGCAGGCGCTGCATGGTGCGGCAATAGGCGGTGCGGTCGGAATCGTCCAGATCGTCGATCAGCGTGCCGTCATAGATGGCGTCGCCGGCGAAGAACAGGCCATCGGCCTCATCGAAAAGCGCGATCGAATCCGGCGAATGTCCCGGAAGATGCAGAACGCGGAATTTTCTGTCGCCGAGATCGACGATGTCGCCGTCGTCGAGCGCGCGCGTCAGCGGCGCCGGCGCGATGCGATAGTCAGCCGCCTTCCAGCCCGGCGCCGGCAGCTTCGAGACGGCGCCGTCGAGATGATGGAACATGTAGGCGTAGGTGACGGCGTCGTCCATGGTTTCGAACCGCGCCGCGCTGGCCTTCGGCCCCATGCGCAGCGAAAATTCGTGCAGCGAGCCGACATGATCGAGATGGATGTGGGTGGCGACGACGATGAGCGGCTTGCCGGCCGGTGTGTCGATTTCCGGCGCCAGCGGACAGATGCCCATGCCGGTATCGATCAGAAGATCGGCGTCGCGGCCCTTGAGGTGCCACATATTGGCGCGCACGAAATCATGCACGAAGGGCTCGGTCAGCATTGTCGTTCGGGCATCGACAATTGCCTTGCCGAACCAATCGCCCACCTCAAGGTCGCGCATCGGACCACCGCCCATCAGACGAACGGCTTCCCGACCTTGTACTTCTCCGGCACCAGCCGCTTCAGATAGGCCATGCCGGCTTCGGACAACTGGTTGACGTCCGGCTTCATGAAATCATCGGGCATGTGGCGCGTCTTGCCGGCGACGGCCTTCAGCGGCACCTTCTTCAGCACCGTCTTCGACCCGTCATACTGGATCGCGACCGAGCCGCCGCCTTCCCCGGCAACGCCGACAGCGAAGGCGCCGGCATCGAAGGCCTCTTGGGCGTCGACGGCGCTGATCGCGCCGACATAGCCGCGCGGCATGTAGCCGAGCGCGTCGACACGCGCGCGCTTGCCCGGCAGGCCTTCGGCAAGCGCCCGTTCGAGCGCGGCCGGCAGATCGCTGCCCGACAGCTTGACGTTGCCGTGCTGGTCGCGCTCGAGCTTTTCCGGCGGCACCAGGCTTTCGACCAACGCCTTGCCGTCGGCGGTGCTGACGCCTTCGGAAACCGCAACGATGCAGCGCTTGTGGCGGTCGAGCGTTTCGCGCACCTCATCGATGAAGCGCTTGGCCGAAAAGGCGCGCTCGGGCACGTAGACCAGATGCGGACCGCTGTCGGCGTCGAGCTGCCAGGCAGCCGCGGCGGCGGTGAGGAAGCCGGCATGCCGGCCCATGACGATACCGACATAGATGCCGGGCAGCGCGCGGAAATCGAGATCGACCGACAGGAAGGCGCCGGCGACGAATTCCGCCGCCGAGATGAAGCCCGGCGTGTGGTCGTTTTCCTCAAGGTCGTTGTCGATGGTTTTTGGCGCATGCACGAAGGCGATCGAGCCGCCGGCGGCATCGGTCAGGATCTGCTGCGTGCCGGACGTGTCGTTGCCGCCGATATAGATGAAGGCGTCGGCGCCGGCCTTTTTCAACCCGTTGAGGATGACCTCGCAATAGGCGGCGCCCGGCTTGTCACGGGTCGAGCCCAGCGCTGCACTCGGCGTGCCGGCGATCAGCCTCAGCCGATCCTCGGGGATGGCGGAGAGGTCGACATAATTGCCGTCGCGGATGCCGCGCACGCCATGGATCGAGCCCAGCACCTTGGCGCCGGGATGGCGCTTGCGGATCTCCAGCGTGGCGCCGACGACCGTCTGGTTGATGACGGCGGTCGGGCCGCCGCCCTGCGCGATGACGAAAGTTCCGGCCATGCTTTTTCTCCCTAGAGCATGATGCCGAAAAGTGTGAAGCGGTTTTCGGGCGACATCATGCTCTATCTCTTTGATCTAGAGACGGATTCAGATTTTAGGTCGAACAGACCTGAAATCATCCGGCTCCAGGCGAAGGTTTTCAGGGCACCTTCGCCTGTCTTGCGGCATCGCGCAACGGGAGAAACACCACCAATGGAGGATCAGACGACGACGACCGGATTTCGCTTCGAAACACGGTTGTAGAGATCGATGATATCCTGGTTGATCAGGCGCACGCAGCCCGACGACATCGCCTGGCCGATGCTCCACCATTCCGGCGAGCCGTGGATGCGGTAGCCGGTGTCCCTGCCGTCCTGATAAATATAGAGCGCCCGGGCGCCGAGCGGGTTGGTGAGGCCACCGGGCTGGCCACCCTGCCATTTCACCAATTCCGGCTTGCGCTGGATCATTTCAGGCGGCGGCGTCCATACGGGCCATTGGCGGCCGTACTGGATGTTGGCGCGGCCCGACCAGCGGAAGCCGTCCTTGCCGATGCCGACGCCGTAGCGGATGGCGTCGCCGCCCGGCTGAACCAGATAGAGCATGCGCTCCTTGAGATGGACGACGATGGTGCCGGGAGCCTCGCCGGTCTGGTCGACGACGATCTGACGGCGGAACTGCGGCTTGACCTTCTGATAGGGCACCGCCGGCACCTCGAACCCGCCATCGCTGAGCGAGGCGTACATCACGTCGGGGCCGGTGATGTTCCTGTCGACGCTGATCGCCGGGCGCATGGGCGGCACCGAACCCGTGACGGTGTTGTCGAGCTGCATTTGCGGCAGGTCGAGCGTCTCGGTGGTGCTGCAGCCGGCCATGCCGAGCAGCGCCATGGCGCCGACGCCGGAAAGCACGGCGCGGCGGGAAAGCTGAATTTCGGTATCGATCATCTCGCCGTTCGACGGCGGCGTTTGCGGCAACTCACGCATCTACCCAAACCCTACGCTGCCGGCGGGAAGCACAGTCCGGCCGGATCGCATGCATTTTCGTCATTCATGGTTGAAAAAGCGTGAAAGCGCCGGATTGGGCTTAACCCTAACCGTCCGTTAAGCCGCAGCCGGACCGGAAGAAGCCGTCCCTGAAGATTTTTCAACGGCCTCTTTACAATTTCGGCGACCCCAGGATTTATCCTTTTCTTTGCGCTCAAGGAGTAAGGAAATGTCCTTCGAAAACTGGGCCGCGTTTGCCGCTGCCTCTTCCATCCTGCTTGTCATCCCGGGCCCGACGATCCTGCTGGTCGTCTCCTATGCGCTGGGCCAGGGCTGGCGCACCGCGCTGCCGATGGCGGTGGGCGTCGCGCTTGGCGACTTCACCGCCATGACGCTGTCGATGCTGGGCATCGGCGCGCTGCTTGCGGCTTCGGCCACCGTGTTCACCATCCTGAAGGCGATCGGCGCCGGCTACCTGATCTATCTCGGCATAAGGCTGTTCCGCGCCGGCGGCGCGCTGAAAGCCGAGCCGCGCACCGACGCGGTGTCGGCGGCAAGGATGATGGCGCATGCCTGGCTGGTCACCGCGCTCAACCCGAAGAGCATCACCTTCTTCGTCGCCTTCCTGCCGCAGTTCCTCGACCGGCACGCCGATTTCTGGACGCAGATGCTGATCTTCGAGACGACCTTCCTGACTTTGGCCTTCGCCAATGCCTTCGGCTACGCACTGATCGCGTCGCGCGCCCGCGCCATCGTGCGCAATCCGAAAGCGATCCGCATCTTCAACCGCACCGGCGGCACGCTGCTGGTCGGCGCCGGCATCGCCACGGTGGCGATGCGTTCGGGAAGCTGAGGCTTGCTGGAAAAATGGTGAGACCGACCGGCCTCACCATTTGACACTAATGCCGAGATTGCCTTCGAGGATACGCCGCTTGTCGCCGCCGAGATTGGTTGTGTAGTCGCCGGTGGCGAAGATGCTGACCTTGTCGGTGACCTTGGCGACCACGCCGCCGCCGAATTCGAACGATGTCGATCTGCCTTCAGTCGAGATGTCGGTGCCTTCGAAATCGACACGGTCGGCGCCACCGAAATCGTGCCAGAGATTGGCCTTGAGATACGGCTGCAACGCGATGCCGTTCAGCACGGTTTCGCCTTGCAGCCTGAGGCCGATCCTGCCGTTCACGCTATCGTCTAAGTCGAAGGAGACGGACGAGAACCGGTCCCTGGCATCGTCGAGCGAGACATGCTGCCAGACGAGCTGCGCCTGCGGCTCCAGCGTCCAGCCTTGCCCGAGCGCAATCGGGTAGCCGCCCTCGAGCGACGCGGTGACGCCGGTGCCCTTGACGTCGATGCCAATGTCGCGGGACGAGGTGGCCGAACCGCTGTAGAAGGTCGCCATCAGCACGCCATCGAGATACCAGCCGCCCTTGCCTAGCCGTGTCCAATAACCGCCGACGCTGGTGCCGCCGAGATCGATCTTGCCGACGCCGAGATCATCCTGGCCGAGCGCCTGGCCACGCACGTCGCCGTTCATGTTGGCATAGGCAATGAACAGGCCGGCGCGGTCGACATCGCCTGACGCGGTTTCGCGGCCGATTGCGTCGAAGCCGGCCTGGAAGCCGAACAGCGTGCCGTCGAAGGAGGGCGAGACGGTTCCCGACCAGTCCATCTTGGCGTCCTGGCCGAAGATGCGGCCCCAGGCCGGCTGCAGATCCGCGTCGGACGACAACAGGCCCTGTTCGCCGCGGCGCTCGTGGAAGGTGCCGAGCGTTGCCATCGCAAGATGCTGGGCGACGGGTGGCACGGCCGAATAGACCGGCACCTCTATGCGGTAGAGCAGGATCTGTTCGCCCGGCGCGGGTGTCGGCAGATTGGGCACCTCTGTCGGTACGGGCGGCGGCGGTGGTGGCGGATCGGGCGGTGGCGCCTCAGGTGGAGCAGGAGGCGCCTCGGGTTCCGGATCGCCGGCCTGCACCGGCGGCGTCGGATCGACCGGCGGATTGTTGATGTCGCCATCGGTCGGCGCCGGCACCGGCGGCAATTCGGACGGCGGCGGCGGCGCTTCGGTCTGGGGCGGCTTTGGTTCGGGCTCCGGCGCCGGCTCAAGCGCCCCGGGCGCGGCAGCCGGCGTTGCCGGCGTTGTCAGCGTCGAGCGCAGGTACCAGTTCTCCTCGCTGCCGGCGCTGACGCCGCCCTTGAACAGGTAATATTCGAAGGCGCCTGCCGCGACCGGAGCATCGAGCGCGAAGGCGCTGGCGGACGATGTGGCGCCGTTGGTCGCTTGGACGACCATGATGCCGTCAGCCGCAGTCTGGGCGCCGGCGCCGCCGACATTGACGACGGCTATGCCTGTCGAGCCGGAGGCCGCGCCACCGGACAGGACGAGCCGATCTGACGCGGAGGAATCGTCGCCGAGCTCGGTCTGGATGAGCAGC
This sequence comes from Mesorhizobium sp. ORM8.1, assembly GCF_053005525.2. NCBI lineage: Bacteria > Pseudomonadati > Pseudomonadota > Alphaproteobacteria > Hyphomicrobiales > Phyllobacteriaceae > Mesorhizobium > Mesorhizobium sp. ORM8.1. The sequence continues at coordinate 3,563,222 of NZ_CM132600.1, forward strand.
AGGCCGCCGAGCCCGGTATAGTTGCCGTTGATCGTCAGCCGGTCGGTGGCGCCGGTGCTGCCATTGGTCAGGTCGATGCGGCCGGCATTGACGACCGATGCCAGTTGGCCCGCGGTGAAGGCTTGGATCGAAGCGTTGAAGCCGCCGCCATAGAGCGTGCTTGCCTTATCGACGTTCAGCGATCCGGTGCCCGTCCCGCTGTCGCCGAGCACCAGATTGCCGTCCAGCATCAGCTCGGTGTCGTTGGTGGCGTTGATGGTCTCCCAGTTCTGGAGCCTGGCGATCCCATCCAGCTTGACGTTGTCGAAGGTCAGCGTGTCGGTGCCTGCACCACCGGTGATCGCATCGGCACCGCCAAGATTGGCGTTGGTGAGGTTGCTCAGCTTGGCGGTGTCGTTGTCGCCGCCGAGATCGACGCTGCCATAGATGATGCCGCCGCCATCCCAGACGAAACTGTCGGCGCCGACGCTCATCAGCACATCGCCGCCGACGGTGCCGCCGGTGATCGTCACGCTGTCGTTACCGCCGCTGACGCTGATGTTGCCGCCGATCGTGCCGCCGGAGAGGATGATGGTGTCCTGGTCGAAACCGGTGACGAGGTTGCGGTCGATGACGCCGCCGGACATGTTGAAGTAGTTCTTGTCGAGCTTCATGTTGACGCGGCCGATGCGGCCGCCGGTCATCACGGCGCGGTCGCCATCGTCGAAGAAATCGACGATGCGGCCGCCGCTCATGGTGAAGGTGTCGAGCGCGTCGCCCTGGTTGAGCGAGCCGATCTGGCCGCCGCTCATGTTGAAATCGTCGATGCCGGCGCCTTGCTGGACGTTGCCGGTGACAGTGCCGGCGCCGATGGTGAAAAAGTCGGCGCCGCCGCCCTGGTCGACAGCGCCGGTGATGGCGCCGGACTGCATGTCGATGCGATCGGTGCCGGCGCCGAAGGTCACGTTGCCGCTCACCTGCCCGGTGCCGCCGGCGGGGAAGGTCAGCGTGTTGTCGCCATCGGTGTCGGTAAGGCTGCCGCCAGAATTGCCGCTGTCGCAGATATAAGCGGTGTTGCCCGCGGGTGGGCCGAGCACACATGCGGCGAAGGCCGGGGAACTGGACAGCAATCCCATCGCTGTACTTGCAAGCAAGCTAATAAAGCAAGGATGTTGGCGATGCGTCTTTCGCCTGGCAAAAGCAAAAATTACCTTCGCCCTTCCGAAATGACTGTTCGGAAGTCTGTTCTTCAGGTGCCGCATCGCGTCCCTCTCGACTCGCGATTTCAAGCTCCCCACCCGGCGCCGCAATGAAGACACAATTGGACGGCTTTTACAAAGCCTAATCTGTCTTGCATGGTTGATAAACTGCGAAGGCGGCGGAACGAGCTTCGATATCGGTCGGCCGAGACATCGCTTGGCGTGGCGGCCGCCTATGTCTAGGATTGTCGGTGCATCTGGAATTCTGAGAGCACCGAAGGGCCGGCATGGCAGTCATGGACGCATTCGGCCTGACCTTGTCAGGCGCGACGGAGGCCGGTTTCACGGCTTACAGCCAGGCTGTCCGTGAGTTGCAATGCTTCATCGGCGACCCCGTCGCTTCCGTCGATCGCGCCATAGCGGCGGATCCGGGCTTCGTCATGGCGCATGTGTTCAAGGGCTATCTGTTCGGCCTCGCCACCGAGCGCGAGGCGACAGCAGTGGCCAAGGCGTGCCACGAGGCGGCGCTGCCGCTTGCCGCCACGGCGCGCGAGCAGGCGCATGTCGCGGCGCTTGGCCATCTCGCCGCCGGACGCTGGCACGAGGCCTCGCGTCTGCTCGAAGACATCGCCATCGACTTCCCGCTCGACGCAGTGGCGCTGCAGACTGGACACCAGGTCGACTTCTTCACCGGCAACGCCCGCATGCTGCGCGACCGCATTGGACGCGCGCTGCCGTCCTGGCAAAGGAATATGCCGGGCTACCATGCCATTCTCGGCATGCAGGCCTTCGGGTTGGAGGAAATGGGCGATTATGCGCGCGCCGAGAGGCTAGGTCGGCAGGCAGTCGACATCGAGCCGCGCGACGGTTGGGCGCAGCATGCCGTCGCCCATGTCATGGAAATGCAGAGCCGGCAAAAGGATGGCATCGCATGGATGCGGACCAATCCCGAAGCGTGGACGCGGGACAGTTTCCTGCAGGTGCACAATTGGTGGCATCTGGCGCTGTTTCACTATGATCTCGGCGAGACCGGCAACGTACTTGAGCTTTATGACGGGCCGATCTACGGCACACCGTCGACGATGGCGCTCAACATGGTCGACGCTTCGGCGATCCTGTGGCGGCTTCATCTCGGCGGCTTCGATGTCGGCGACCGCTGGGTAGGCCTTGCCGCCAACTGGCCGAAGGCCGGTGCCGGCAATTATGCCTTCAACGACGCCCATGCGATGATGGCCTTTGTCGGCGCCGGACTGGAGGCGCCGGCCAGGACGTTGCTCGAGGCCCAGCACGAAGCGATGCGCGGCGATGACGACAACGCCGCCTTCACCAGGGATGTCGGCCATCCGCTGACGTTGGCGATCAGGGCCTTTGGCGAGGGCAACTACAGCGAGACGGTGCGCCTGATCCGGCCGATCCGCTCGATCGCCCATCGCTTCGGCGGCAGCCATGCTCAACGCGACGTCATTGATCTCACGCTGATCGAGGCGGCGTTGCGCGCCGGCGACGCGGCATTGGCGCGGGCATTGTCGGCCGAGCGCCAACTTGCGCGGCCGGATAGCCCGCTGTCAGCGCTCTTCTCGCGGCGCGCGGCCAATTTGTCTGAGAATTGACCCGAGACGGATCTTGTCCTAAAAACTGGCGAGCCAGATTTTTTCGAGATCCGAAAAAATTAATGGCAATGGGAGGATATCATGTATCTCGGCCTCGACCTGGGCACCTCGGGCGTCAAGGCGCTGCTGATCGATGAAGACCAGAAGGTCATCGGTTCCGGCCATGGCTCGCTCGACGTCTCGCGGCCGCATCCCGGCTGGTCGGAGCAGGATCCGGCGCATTGGGTCGAGGCATGCGAGGCGGCGATCGCCGAGCTCAAGACGTCGCATCCGAAAGAGCTGGCGGCGGTCAAGGGCATCGGCCTTTCCGGCCAGATGCATGGCGCCACCCTGCTCGATGCCGCAGACAAAGTGCTGCGTCCCTGCATCCTATGGAACGATACGCGCAGCCATGTCGAGGCCGCCGCGCTCGATGCCGATCCACGCTTCCGCAAGCTGACCGGCAACATCGTTTTCCCGGGCTTCACCGCACCGAAGCTCGCCTGGGTGAAGAACAACGAACCCGCTGTCTTCGCCAAAGTGGCCAAGGTGCTTTTGCCCAAGGACTATCTGCGGCTGTGGCTGACCGGCGAGCATATTTCCGAAATGTCGGATTCGGCCGGCACCTCATGGCTCGATGTCGGCCAGCGCCGCTGGTCACCCGAGCTGCTCGCGGCGACGTCGCTCGACGAGAAGCACATGCCGTCGCTGGTCGAGGGCACGGCCAAAGCCGGTGGCTTGCGTGGCGAGCTCGCATCGAAATGGGGCATTGCGGCCGGCATCCCGATTGCCGGCGGCGCCGGTGACAATGCCGCCTCGGCCTGCGGCATGGGCACGGTCGGCGCTGGCCATGCTTTCGTGTCGCTCGGCACGTCGGGCGTGTTGTTTGCGGCTAATGCGTCCTACCTGCCCAACCCGGAAAGCGCTGTCCACACCTTCTGTCATGCGCTGCCCAACACCTGGCACCAGATGGGCGTCATCCTGTCGGCGACCGATTCGCTCAACTGGCTGTCGGAGGTCACCGGCAAGAGCGCCGGCGACCTGACCCACGAGCTTGGCGACACGCTCAAGGCGCCGACGGGCGTCTCCTTCCTGCCCTATCTCTCTGGCGAACGCACGCCGCACAATGATTCCGCCATTCGCGGCTCGTTCACCGGCCTCGCGCATGAATCGAGCCGCGCCGTGCTGACACAGGCCGTGCTCGAAGGCGTTGCCTTCGCCTTCCGCGATAGCCTGGAAGCGCTGAAGAAGGCCGGCACGACGCTGACCCGCGTTACCGCGATCGGCGGCGGCTCGCGCTCGCGCTACTGGCTGAAGGCGATCGCCACGGCGCTGCAGGTGCCGGTCGCCATCCCCGCCGACGGCGACTTTGGCGCGGCCTTCGGCGCGGCGCGGCTTGGGCTGATCGCAGCGGCGGGCGCTGATCCGCTTGCGGTGTGCACCACGCCGCGGACAGATGCGACGATCGAGCCGGAGGCCGGGCTTGGTGGAGCGTACGCGGATGCTTATCAACGCTACCGGGCGCTGTATCCGGCGATCAGGGCTGTAACCGCGTGAGTTTGCGCGAGGCCCCCCTCTCTGTCCTACCGGACATCTCCCCCTCAAGGGGGAGATTGATCGTCACGCGGACCTTCGCCAATCGCCAGCGTTGAAAAAAGCGCGGCGGCGCCAAAGCTGCCAATCTCCCCCCTTGAGGGGGAGATGGCCGGCAGGCCAGAGAGGGGGGCCTAGCACCCCACCTCCCCAGTTAGCCTCACTGCGCCGGCACTTTGTCGAAGAAGCCGGTGACGCTCTTGAGGCGGCCGTTTTCGATGACGCCGATGTCGGTGCCTTCGATGAAGGATTCACTACCTTCCGGCCCAAGGGTCCACGAGAAGCGGATGCTGTCGCCAAACCCGTCCGGCGTGCCCTTCAGCGAGAAACGGAAGCCGGCGAAGCGCTGCTGCACGCCGTCGATAAGTGCTGCGATGCCGTCGTGGCCATCGCCCTGCATGACCGGGTCGCGGTAGCTGGCGTCGCTGGTGAAAGCCGTATCGAGCAGCGCCTTGCGGCGGGTCGCATCGCTCTCGTTCCAGGCGGTGATGTAATTGCGGGCGATCGTGTTGAGGTCGGTCATTTCTTTCATCCTTCGTTGGATCGTTTCGACATGACCCTTTTCGCCCGACGAAAGAGCCAAACCAATTACGCCTGAGGTAATCGGGCCGAGTGAGAGGAAGGAACACGATGAGCAGCGGATTTTTCGGCGACATCAAGACAATCAAATATGAGGGGCCGGATTCGACCAATCCGCTGGCCTACCGGTTCTACAATCCCGACGAGGTCGTGGCCGGCAAGCGGCTGGAGGACCATCTGCGCTTCGCCGTTGCCTACTGGCATTCCTTCGCCTGGCCGGGCGGCGATCCCTTCGGCGGCCAGACCTTCGACCGTCCCTGGTTCCCCAAGGCCGGCGGCATCGACACGATGGAGCTGGCGAAACTGAAGGCCGATGTCGCCTTCGAGATGTTCTCGCTGCTCGGTGCGCCCTATTTCTGCTTCCACGACGCCGATGTTCGCCCCGAAGGCAAGGATTTCTCCGAAAGTGCCGCCCGCCTGGACGAAATCGCCGATTACTTCGCGGGCAAGATGAAGCAGACCGGTGTCAAGCTGCTCTGGGGCACGGCGAACCTGTTCTCCAACCGCCGCTTCATGTCGGGCGCCGCCACCAATCCCGATCCGGATGTGTTCGCCTATGCGGCGGCGACGGTGAAGAGCTGCATCGATGTCACCAAACGATTGAAGGGCGAGAACTACGTGCTGTGGGGCGGGCGCGAGGGCTATGAGACGCTGCTCAACACCGACCTTGGCCGCGAGCAGGAACAGGCCGGCCGCTTCCTCAACCTCGTCGTCGACTACAAGCACAAAATAGGCTTCAAGGGCACGATCCTGATCGAGCCGAAGCCGCAGGAGCCGACCAAGCACCAGTATGATTACGATGTCGCCACCGTCTACGGCTTCCTCAAGCGCTTCGGGCTGGAGAAGGAAGTAAAACTCAACATCGAGCAGGGCCACGCCATCCTCGCCGGCCATTCGTTCGAGCACGAGCTGGCGCTGGCCAATGCCTTGGGCGTCTTCGGTTCGATCGACATGAACCGCAACGACTACCAGTCGGGCTGGGACACCGACCAGTTCCCCAACAATGTGCCGGAAATGGCCCTGGCCTATTACCAGGTCCTGCAGGCCGGCGGCTTCAAGACCGGCGGCACCAATTTCGATGCCAAGCTCAGGCGCCAGTCGCTCGATCCGGAGGACCTCTTGATCGGCCATATCGGCGGCATGGATTCTTGCGCGCGCGGCCTCAAGGCGGCGGCGAAGATGGTCGAGGACAAGGCCTTGTCCGGCCCGCTCGCCGAGCGCTATGCCGGCTGGAACACGGCCGAAGCCAAAGCGATGCTTTCCGGCAAGCGCACGCTGGAGGAGATCGCCGAGCGCGTGGTGAAGAAGAAGATCGAACCGCAGCCGCGCTCCGGCCGTCAGGAACTACTGGAAAACATCGTCAACAGGTATGTTTGAGGCCTCCTGCAGCGCCCCAATCGGGAGACGTCGAGCCTGAAATTGCACTCCGCGCGGGGTGAAACCGCATGACAAGGTTTTGCCTCGCGCTGCCCATCAATCGCCCAGCTCTTGCCTTCAAACAGCCGTCACGGACTTCCTATAGTATGGCCATGTGGCGGGAAGGAAAGAAGGAGGCGAAACGTATGCAGCACGAACGCGAAATCGACGCCCTGCTCTCTCCCAGCGAGGCTGGTTCGATCATCGATCGACTGATGGCGCTGCCTAATCCGAAGGACGGCGCCCGCAAGACAAATGAATGGGATCGCGCGGTCGCCGCGCGGCTCGAAACAGCACTTGCCAGGAGCATGCGCTCACGCATCGTCGGCGCAGATCGCGACGCAGCCTGATTCTTCCGCGACCTGATTCTTCCTTGGTTTGACGAACGGAGACTGTTTCTCCATCCTGCATCGATGATACGCGCGGTGCTCCTGGATCTTCTGGGTGTCGTCTATGACGGCGACACCCCGATAGCCGGCGCTGTGGCGGCCATCGACCGCCTGCGCGCCGCCGGCCTGCCGCTCCGCTTCGTCAGCAACACGACACGCTCGCCACGCAGCGCGATCATCGCGCAGCTTGCCGGGATGGGCATCAAGGTAGCGGACGAGGAATTGCTCACGCCGGCGCGCGCCGCGGTCGAATGGCTGCGCAGACATGGCCGCCAGCCGCATCTGCTCGTCCACCCCGACCTCGAGGTCGAGTTCTCCGGGCTGGAGGGCGGGAGCGGGCGTGCTGTCGTCGTCGGCGATGCCGGCGAATCTTTCAACCATGCCAGCCTCAACCGCGCTTTCCGCGAGCTGGTAGCCGGTGCCGATTTCCTGGCTTTGGCCATCAACCGTACCTTCAAGGATGCCGACGGCCTGCTCAGCCTCGACACCGGCGCGTTCGTTGCGGCGCTGGAATTCGCCAGCGGGCGTGGCCCTGTCGTGCTCGGCAAGCCGTCGCCGGATTTCTTTCTTTCGGCGCTTGCCGGTTTGAACTGCCCGGCAGCCGACGCGGTCATGGTCGGCGACGACGCGGAAAGCGATGTCGCCGGCGCGCTCAACGCCGGGCTTGGCGCGGCGCTGCTCGTGCGGACCGGCAAGTATCGCCCGGACGACGAAACGCACTTCGATCCGCCACCCACGGCACTTGTCGACGACCTCGCCGCCGCGACGGACTGGATAATCAGCCGCGCCGCAGCCTGACCGGGGCTTCGCCGAACGCTCTGGAAAACGCTCTGGAAAATGCCGCGGCGGACGAGAACCCCGTCCGCCCGGCAATATCCGCCATGGCCACCCGCGTGTCGACCACCAGCCGGCGCGCCGCGCCCAGGCGCAGTCTCAGATAATAGGCGCCCGGCGTCTCGCCGATCGACTTGCGAAAGATGCTTTCCAGGGTGCGCGCCGTCACGCCGGCACGCTTTGCGATGGCTTCTATGGTCAGCGGCTGGTCGACATGCGCTTCCATCAGCCGGACGGCTTGCCCCAGGCGTGGATCGTAGCCATCGAGCCGGCCAAGCGAGACCAGCGGCTGCGCATCGGTCGCCACGCGCGCCTGGTCGTAGATGAACGCGCTTGCCACGTCGAGCGCCACGGCCATGCCGAGCCGGGTGCGGATCAGGTGCAGCATCAGGTCCAGGGTCGGCGACGCACCGCCCGTGGTGAAGACCGGCCCATCGATGATGTATCGATCGGGGCGTACGTCGACGCCCGGAAAGGCCGACGAGAAATCCTCCATGTCCTCCCAGTGGGTGGTGGCGCTGCGCCCTTCCAGCAGACCGGCGCGCGCCACCAGCCATGTGCCGGCCTCGACGCCGCCGCAGGCGCGCGCCGACCGTGCCGCCCGGCGCAGGCCGGCAAGCAGCGCCGACGTGGCATAGTTCTGCGTGCCGAAGCCCGCGACCACGATCAGGACATCGGTTGGTTCCGTCGCGTCGAACCGGCCGCTGACCGCCACCGGCAGGCCGCATGTCGTGACCGGCGCTTCCCCGGTCACCGAAACCAGCTTGAAGTCGAACAGGGTTTCGCCGGCGATGCGATTGGCGGCACGCAGCGGATCGACGGTGCACGCCACGCACATGATGGATGCCCCGGAAAACACCAGCAGCGTCACTCTGAGTGGCGACTGCTCGGGGCGAAAGATTGTCGGTTTTTCGTTTTTAGTCATACCTTCTTCGTAAAACGCAAAACAGTTCCCCGCAAGTCGCGCAATGCTGTGCTCTGTTTCCGACTGGGAGGAGAGTTTCATGCCGCTTGCGATGAACCGTGAGGTTTTCATTACCTGTGCCGTCACCGGCTCCGGCGGCACGCAGGACCGGTCGCCGCATGTGCCGCGCTCGCCCAAGCAGATCGCCGATTCGGCGATCGATGCCGCCAAAGCCGGTGCGGCAATCGTCCACTGTCATGTCCGCGACCCCGAGACCGGCAAGCCGCGTCGCGACGTCCATCTCTACCGCGAAGTGACCGAGCGCATCCGTGCGGCAGAAGTCGACGTCATCCTGAACCTGACCGCCGGCATGGGTGGCGACATGGTGTTCGGTTCGCCGGAAGCGCCGCTGCCGCTCAATGACAAAGGCACCGACATGGGCGGCGCCACCAACCGCATGGAACATGTGCGCCAGTGCCTGCCGGAGATCTGCACGCTTGATTGCGGCACGATGAACTTCAACGAGGCCGATTATGTGATGACCAACACGCCCGGCATGCTGCGCGCCATGGGCGGCATGATGACGGCGCTGGGCGTCAAGCCTGAGATCGAGGCCTTCGACACCGGCCATCTGTGGTTCGCCAAGCAGCTGGTCGAGGAAAAGGTGCTCGACCCCGACGCGCTGGTACAGCTCTGCATGGGCGTGCCGTGGGGCGCTCCGGACGACCTCAACACCTTCATGGCGATGGTCAACAACGTGCCGTCGACCTGGAACTGGTCGGCCTTCTCGATCGGCCGCAATCAGATGGCCTATGCCGCGGCGGCCGTGCTCGCCGGCGGCAATGTGCGCGTCGGCCTGGAAGACAATCTGTGGCTCGACAAGGGTGTGCTGGCGACCAACGCCCAGCTGGTCGAACGCGCCGCAAGCATCGTCACCAATCTCGGCGCCAGGATCCTCGGACCCGAGGAAGTGCGCAAGAAGCTCAACCTGACCAAGCGGGCACCGATCGCGGCCGCGGCATAGAGCATGAGTGGGAACCGGTTTTTGCTTCGCTGACCTTCGGTTCGGACAAGATCATGCTCAAACAAGAGATGGGAGCTGGCGATGGCTGATACCGTCAAATTCACCGCCATGAAGGATGGCGACAGGCAAGACTACGAATTCCTGACCGCCCACGAGATCGACTATGCCGCCAAGACCGGCGATCGGCTGCTCGACGCGCTGGTGCAGCTCGACGAGGGCCTGTCGGGCTACAAGATCAGCCGGCTCGGCCATTCGTTGCAGGCGGCGACGCGCGCCTGGCGCGACGGCGCCGATACCGACTGGATCGCCTGCGCCCTGCTGCACGATATCGGCGACATCTATGCGCCCTACAATCACGACGAATACGCCGCTTCGATCCTGAAACCCTTCGTGCGCGAGCAATGCACCTGGGTGGTGGAGAAGCACGGCGACTTCCAGCGGCTCTATTACGCGCATCATCTCGGTGGTAACCGGCATGCCCGCGACCGCTTTGCCGGCCACCTCTATTTCGACGATTGCGACCAGTTCTGCGAGCGCTGGGACCAGTCGAGCTTCGACCCCGATTACGAGACGCTGCCAATCGAGTTCTTCCGGCCCTTCGTGCTCGAAGTCTTCGCCCGCAAGGCCTATGACCCGGCGGTGATCCGCGCCGGCGAGCGCGTGGCCCTCATCGATCCCGAAACAGCCAAGACAAGAACCGGAGCCTGACCATGAGCATCATCAACAAGGCGGCCGCCATCGGCGGCGGTGTCATCGGCGCCGGCTGGGTAGCGCGGCTTCTGCTCAACGGGATCGATGTGTCGATCTTCGATCCTGATCCGGAAGCGTCGCGCAAGGTCTCGGAAGTGATGAAGGGCGCGCGCCGTGCCTACAAGCAGATGGTCCCCGGCGGCCTGCCCAAGGAAGGCAAGCTGACCTTCGCCAAGACGATCGCCGAAGCGGTGGCCGATGCCGACTTCATCCAGGAAAGCGTGCCGGAACGGCTCGACCTCAAGCACAAGGTGCTGGCCGAGATCGATACCCATGCGCCGGCCAACGCCATCGTTGGTTCCTCTACCTCCGGCATCAAGCCGACCGACATGCAGGTGGCGATGAAGAAGCATCCGGAGCGGCTGGTCGTCGGTCATCCGTTCAACCCGGTCTATTTGTTGCCGCTGGTCGAGATCGTCGGCGGCGAGCAGACTTTCCCCGAGGCGATCGAAGTCGCCAAGGAGCTCTATGCCTCGATCGGCATGAAGCCGGTGGTGGTGCGCAAGGAGATCGAGGCTTTCGTCGGTGACCGCTTGCTCGAGGCCGCCTGGCGCGAGGCGCTGTGGCTGGTCAAGGACGGCATCTGCACCGTCGAGGAACTCGACGACATCATGTGTTATTCCTTCGGCCTGCGCTGGGCGCAGATGGGCATGTTCCAGGTATACCGTGTCGCCGGCGGCGAAGCCGGCATGCGCCACTTCATGGCACAGTTCGGTCCGTGCCTGAAATGGCCGTGGACCAAGCTGATGGACGTGCCGGAGTTCAACGACGAGCTGGTCGACCTGATCGCCACGCAGTCGGACGAGCAGGCGCATGGCTTGTCGATCCGCGAGCTGGAACGTATCCGCGACGACAATCTGGTCGCGATCATGGACGCGCTGTCGAAGCAGAACAAGGGCAAGGGCTGGGGCGCCGGCGCGCTGCACAAGGACTATACCAAGCAGCTGGCCAAGCTGGCGGCGAAGCCTGCAGCCAAGGCTGCAAAAGCCGCCAAGCCGGCGAAGAAAGCGGCGAAGCCGGCAAAGGCCGTGAAGGTCGAGAAGCCAAAGAAAAAGAGCGGCAAGAAGAAGGGCTGAGGCGATGGATTTCGGTCTCTCGGAAGAACAAAAACTCATCGTCGAGACGACGCGCGCCTTCGTCGAGAACGAGCTTTATCCGCATGAACGCGAGGTGGAGCGCACCGGCGTGCTGCGCCGCGAGCTGATCGAGGAGTTGAAGGCCAAGGCGATCGAGGCCGGGCTTTACGCGGCCAACATGCCGGCCGATGTCGGCGGCGCCGGCCTCGATACGGTGAGCTGGCTGCTCTACGAGAAGGAACTTGGCCGCGCCAATTACGCGCTGCACTGGACCTGCGTGGCGCGGCCTTCCAACATCCTGCTTGCCGGCACGCCGGAGCAGCGTGAAAAGTATCTTTTCCCCTGCATCCGTGGCGAGAAGTGGGACTGCCTGGCGATGACCGAGCCAGGTGCCGGCTCGGATTTGCGCGGCATGAAGGCAACCGCCGTGCAGGATGGCGACGACTGGGTGCTCAACGGCACCAAGCACTTTATATCGCATGCCGACCTAGCCGATTTCGCGATTTGTTTCATGGCTTCGGGCGAGGAAGAAACGTCGCGCGGCAAGCGCAAGAAGATCACCGCCTTCTTCGTCGACAAGGGCACCAAGGGTTTTTCGGTGCGCGACGGCTACCGCAACGTCTCGCATCGCGGCTACACCAACGCGATCCTCGAGTTCGACGACTGCCGCTTGCCGGCAAGCCAGGTGCTCGGTGAGGTGCACAAGGGCTTCGACGTCGCCAACTCGTGGCTCGGCGCCACGCGCCTGCAGGTTGGCGCCACTTGCCTCGGCCGTGCCGAGCGCGCGCTGTCGCATGCCATCGAATATTCCGCGCAGCGCCAGCAGTTCGGCCAGCAGATCGGTAAATTCCAGGGCGTGTCGTTCAAGCTCGCCGACATGGCGACCGAATTGAAGGCGGCGGACCTGATGGTGTTCGAAGCCGGCTGGAAGTACGATCAGGGCACCGTCACGGATCAGGATATGGCGATGGCCAAGCTGAAGGCCACCGAAATGCTGGCTTTCGTCGCCGACGAAGCCATCCAGATCCATGGCGGAATGGGGCTGATGGACGACCTGCCGCTGGAGCGGATCTGGCGCGACGCCCGCGTCGAGCGGATCTGGGAAGGCACGTCGGAAATCCAGCGCCACATCATTTCGCGGGCGCTGCTGCGCCGTTCGGGGCCTAATGCATGCCACCCAAGGGCGCGAAGCGGTTTTGCGGAAACGACATGCATCAAAACAAGAAAAGACGGGAATATGCATAAGCTTGAACGTCTCCTGCGCCCGAAATCGATCGCCGTGTTCGGCGGGGCGCAAGCCGCCGCCGTCGTTGCGCAATCGATCAAGATGGGCTTTGCCGGCGAAATCTGGCCGGTGCACCCGACCAAGGACGAGGTCGCCGGGCGCAAGGCCTACCGCTCGGTCGCCGAATTGCCCGGCGCGCCGGATGCCGCCTTTGTCGGCGTCAACCGACACCTGACCATCGAGGTGATCAAGGCGCTGGCCGAACGTGGTGCCGGCGGCGCCGTCTGCTTCGCCGCCGGCTTCCTGGAGACCGAAGCCTATGACGAGGATGGCGAGCGGCTGCAGGCCGAGCTGGTCGCGGCCGCCGGTCAGATGCCGATCATCGGACCGAACTGCTACGGCCTGATCAACTATGCCGACGGCGCGCTAATGTGGCCCGACCAGCACGGCGGCATCAGGCTGGAGGAAGGCGGCAAGGGCGTCGCCATCATCACCCAGTCGTCCAACATCGCCATCAACATGACGATGCAGAAGCGCGGCCTGCCGATCGCCTTCCTGATGACCGCCGGCAACCAGGCGCAGACCGGCCTGTCCGAAATGGCGCTCGGCCTGATCGAGGACGAGCGCGTCACCTCGCTCGGCCTGCACATCGAAGCTTTCGATTCCGTAGCCGGCTTCGAGAGATTGGCTGCACGGGCACGCGAGCTGAAGAAGCCGATCATCGCCATGAAGGTCGGCCGCTCGGAGCAGGCCCGACAGGCGACGGTCTCGCACACCGCATCGCTCGCCGGTTCGGATGCGGCCTCCGGTGCTTTCCTGCGAAGGCTCGGGATAGCGCGCGTCGATTCTATTCCCGCCTTCATCGAGGCGCTGAAGCTGCTGCATGTCACCGGGCCGCTGCCCGGCTACCGGCTGTCGTCGATGAGCTGTTCGGGCGGCGAAGCCTCCGTCATGGCCGACAGCGCCGAGGGGCGCTGGGTCAATTTCCCGGAGCTCACGAGCAAGCACCGCGCCCATGTCAAATCGACGCTCGGGCCGCTGGTCGCGGTCGCCAATCCGTTGGACTACCACACCTTCATCTGGAACAACGAGCCGGCGATGACCGCCACCTTCACCGCCATGGTGTCGGGCGGCTTCGACTTGAACATGCTGGTGCTCGATTTCCCGCGCCCCGACCGCTGTTCGGTCACCGACTGGTGGGCGACGCTGCGCGCCTTCGAATCGGCGCTGAAGACCAACAAGGCGCATGGCGCGATTGTCTCCTCGTTGCCGGAGAACCTGCCGGAGGAATACACTGCCGAGCTGATGGCGCGCGGCATGGTGCCCTTGTTCGGCATTTCCGAGGCCATGGACGCAGCAGGCGCCGCAGCCTTCATCGGCTGGGCCTGGGCCGAGCCGCAGGCGCAGCCGATCGACACGACGGCCGCCGGCGCTGCCGGAGGCGACCATGTGACCCCAGACGAGGCCGAAGCCAAGGCGCGGCTGATCGAGGCCGGCCTGCCGGTGCCGAAGGCAGAACGCGCCGCCAATGCCGTCGAGGCGGTGATCTCGTCGATGGCGCTCGGCTTCCCGGTGGCGCTGAAGGCGCTGGGTGTCACCCATAAGTCCGAGGTCGGCGCCGTCAGGCTCAACCTCAAGGACGCCGAATCCGTCAGCACCGCGGCGCATGATCTGTTGCCGCTCGGCACCGGGCTCTATGTCGAGCGCATGGTGCGCGACGGCGTCGCCGAGCTGATCGTTGGCTCCACCCGCGACCCGATGTTCGGCGCTGTCATGACGCTGGGCACAGGCGGCGTGCTGGTCGAGCTGTTGCGCGACAGCGTCACCCTGATGCTGCCGGCGACCCGCGACGACATCGAGGCGGCACTGCGTGGATTGAAGCTCTATCCGCTGCTCGATGGCTATCGCGGCCGGCCGAAGGCCGATGTCGCCGCCGCCATCGACGCCATCGCCGGCATTGCCGCTTTCGTGCAGAAGAACGCCGGCGAGATCGAGGAACTCGACATCAACCCGCTGATCGTCTGCGCCGAGGGCAAGGGCGCCTGGATCGCGGACGCCCTGATGGTGCTTGGAGAAAAGAAGAATGGCTGACGTCATCACCACCCGCCGCGAAGGCACGATCCTCGAAGTTACGCTCGATCGGCCGAAGGCCAACGCCATCGACCTGAAGACCTCGCGGCAGATGGGTGAGACCTTCAAGGCATTCCGCGACGATCCGGAGCTGCGCGTCGCCATCGTCAAGACCGCCGGCGACAAGTTCTTCTGCGCCGGCTGGGACCTCAAGGCAGCGGCGGGCGGTGACGCGGTCGACGGCGATTACGGCGTCGGCGGCTTTGCCGGGCTGCAGGAATTGCGCGACCTGAACAAACCGGTGATCGCCTGCGTCAACGGCATGGCGGTGGGCGGCGGCTTCGAACTGGCGCTGTCCTGCGACCTCATCTTCGCTTCCGACCACTCCTCCTTCGCGCTGCCCGAAATCCGCGCCGGCACGCTGGCCGATGCCGCGACGATCAAGCTGCCGAAGCGCATCCCCTACCATGTCGCCATGGACCTTTTGCTCACCGGCCGCTGGATGGATGTCGCCGAGGCGCATCGCTGGGGCCTGGTCAACGAAGTGCTGCCCAAGGAGAAACTCGAAGACCGCGTCTGGGAGATCGCCCGGCTGCTCGCCAGCGGCCCGCCGCTGGTCTTCGCCGCGATCAAGGAGACGGCGCGGGTTGCGGAATCGCTGACCTTCCAGGACGCGATGAACCGCGTG
The DNA here is from genome assembly GCF_053005525.2 of Mesorhizobium sp. ORM8.1. NCBI lineage: Bacteria > Pseudomonadati > Pseudomonadota > Alphaproteobacteria > Hyphomicrobiales > Phyllobacteriaceae > Mesorhizobium > Mesorhizobium sp. ORM8.1. The sequence continues at coordinate 3,578,537 of NZ_CM132600.1, forward strand.
ACGCGCCGGCAGCTGGCGACGGTCGATGCGCTCTACGGGTCGGAAGACAATATGGAGGGGTTCCGGGCGTTCGCGGAGAAGCGCGACCCGGTGTGGAAGGGCAAATGACTCTGCGGAGATGACGGCGCGAGGCACCCCCTCTGCCCTGCCGGGCATCTCCCCCTCAAGGGGGAGATTGGCAGCTTCGAGCTCTGCGCTCGTCTTGTAACGCAGGAGATTGGCGAAAGCGGTCGCGACATCTGATCTCCCCCTTGAGGGGGAGATGTCCGGCAGGACAGAGAGGGGGCCTTGGCGCCACCATCTAAAGTTGGTCATCCGATATGACCGACTACAAAACCCTGATCGACGCCGAAACCTGGGCCTTCATCGAGAAGACCAACTCCTATTATCCGCCGGATACGATCGACTACACCATCTCCCAGCAGCGCGCGATCTATGATCGCATGTGCCGCGAGTTCTTTGCCGGCTATCCGCAGGATGTAGCTGCAGAAACGACTGCGATCGCCGCGACGACGAACAGCATCCCGATCCGCATCTATCGCAATGCCGCGCCGAGCAAGGCTGCCATGGTGCTCTACATCCATGGCGGCGGCTTCATCCTGGGCGGGCTGGACAGCCATGACGACGTCTGCGCCGAGCTTTGCGCGCGCACCGGCTACGAGGTGGTCTCGGTCGATTACCGGCTGGCGCCGGAGCATCTGCATCCGGCGGCCTTCGACGATGCGCTCGCCGCCTTCGAATGGGCTGCCAAGACTTATGACTGCCCTGTCGTGCTTTGCGGCGACAGCGCCGGCGGCAATCTCTGCGCCGCCGTTGCCCACGCGACACGCGGCCATGCGAAAAAATCGAGCGGCCAGGTGCTGATCTATCCCGGTCTTGGCGGCGACCGTTCCAAGGGCTCGTACCTCAGGCATGCGGAAGCGCCGATGCTGACGGTGCGCGACCTCGAATTCTACAAGCATATCCGCACCGGCGGCGTCGACCTTACGGGCGACATCACACTCTACCCGCTGGCCGATGCCGACTTCGCCAATCTGCCGCCGACGATGCTGATCACCGCCGAGTGCGATCCGCTGTCTTCCGACGGCGAGGCCTATCGCGACCACGTGCTTGCCGCCGGCGGGCGCGCTTATTGGTTCGAAGAGCCCGGCCTGGTGCATGGCTATCTGAGGGCCCGGCACACGGTCGGCCGGGCGCGCGCCAGCTTCAGCCGGATCGTCGAGGCTGTTTCGGTGCTGGGCAAAGGCGACTGGATCTGGTGATTGTTTGCCGGCGGTCGTGCTGGCCTTAAACAATCCTCCCGCGAGACGCTCCCAGAATCCTGTGACGTAAAAACCCGCGCAGTTCGCCGCTTCTGTGAAACGGCGAACAGTTCCGGCCGCCGTTTTGCATGAACCTTTCCGCTCCTGCCCGCGACTGATGGCCAGGCGCCGCAATGGTGCGGCCCCGGAAAGGCAAAAGCCCCATGACCAGAAACCCAGAGGCTCCACGGTCTCCGGGAACAACAGGAGCCCAGCGCGATCATCGCCTTCGGGAGAGGATCGACGCGCTGGGCTTTCCGCTGATTCCGTTGACCCTGCCCAGGAGCAGGCGTATCGTCAGGCAGAGGAAAGCAGACAATTCGATCGGGGAAGAACGTGCCGGAAAGCCGCGCCCTGCCCTGATTGGTGCGGCAAGACGGGACGTTCCTTCCGCAGACTTCGGGGGGAGTTCAATGTCTTGCTCGTTCGTGCCCTCGCGCGCACGCCGTTTGCGTCGCGCCATCAAAGCCACCAGCGGAATCCTTGCCTTGGTCTTGACAGCCGGCCTGTGGCTCGGCAGCGCCGCCCAGGCGCAGGACACCCAGATCATCTATCCCGGCTCGATGGCGGTGACCGGCTTCCCCGGCACCATCATCCCCGATTTCGACCGGAAAGGGCCTGCCTCCCGGGGTCGATCCGGTCGACGAGACTTTCATCGACACCTCACGCGCCACGTTGCGCGTTTTCGACGTTTCGCATCTCGGCGGCCCCGCCTCGGGCCAGCTCGTCTTCACGCCGCCACCCTTCGAGGTGACCGCCGGCCAGATCGGCGAGGTCTTCGGCCTCACCTATGACGACGGCGTGCGCGATGGCGTGCCGTCGGGCATTCCCAATCTTTACGCGGCAGCGACCTCGCTGCACGGCATCGAGATCGTCACGCCGGACGCCGACAGCGACGGGCGCCCGGAGCGGCAGCGTCGCGGCACCGCGGGCGCTACCTTCATGGACGGCCAGTTCGGCACCGAGAATGGCGGCGGTCCGGGCACGATCTGGAAGATCGACGGCATCACGGGCGCGGTTTCCAAATTCGCCGATATCGACACCAACAGCGGACCTGGAATCGGCAACCTCGCCTTCGACCCGATCCACCGCCAGTTCTTCGCTTCCGATCTCGACACCGGGCTGATCCATCGCATCGACGCCACCGGCAAGCTCATCGACACATTCGACCATGGCGTTGCCGGCCGCCCGGCGCATAGCCTTGCCCCGGTTGCCGACGACGGCGCCGTCATGGACATCCAGGGCGCCGCCTTCGATACCGAAGACCCCGAGACCTGGGGCTACACGCAAGATGAACGCCGCGTCTGGGCCGTCTCCTATCATGGCGGCCGGCTGTATTATTCGGTCGGCGAAAAATCCGAAATCTGGTCGGTCGGCATAGCGCGCGACGGCTCATTTGCCGGCGATCCGCGCTGGGAGCTGACGGTCAAGGCCGACAAGGACTACGCCGTCACCGATATCGCCTTCGACAACAAGGGCTTCCTGTATCTGGCCCAGCGCGGCCCGGTCGAAAACCGCTACGATTACAGCCGCTTCGCAGATTCCGGCAAAGGCGAGCTGATCCGTTACTGGCAGGAAGACCCGGACGATCCGGCAACGGAATCGACCTGGGTCGAGGTGCCGCAGGAATATGCCGTCGGCTTCCCGCAGGGCAACCGACAGTCGGCCGGCGGCGTCGACCTGCAATATGGCTATGACGCCGACGGCAATCTCGACACCAGCGTGTGCACCGATGCCGTCGTCAACACCGGCGACAAACTGCGCGACAATCCCGAACTTGCCGAGCGCCTCGCCGCCGGCGGGCCGCTTGCCGTGCACGGCGTGCAACTGACGCCGAGCGCGCTGGTCAAGCCGGCAAACGTTCCGCCCTTCGGCTCATGGTTCGTCGACTTCGACGGCTATTTCGAGGACCCGGAGGTCGAAGGCCATGTCGGCGACGTCAGGGTCTGGCGCCCTTGCGAAGGTCGCGCCGGCTATTATGAGGAAATCCCGGGTGGCGGCTACCTGCCTCCGTTCTATCCGCCGGACTTTCCACCGCCCGGCAATCTGCCTCCCTGCGTCGATGTCGAGGACGTGCACTATTACTGCACGCCGCGCGGACTGCAGGCCGATCTCTATCTCCATGACCACGCCGGCTTTGGCGGCGATTCGATCAAGGCGCAGTCCAGGACGCCCGGCGTCGGGGTGACAACCCCTATGTCGCACGTGCCGGGCAAGCCCTACACGGTCGACATCACCGGCCATAATCCTGGCGACACCGTCAATGTCGGGCTCTGCTTCTACCGCAAGACCGACCAGGACAAGGGTGGCTACTACCCTTGCTGCAAGATGACGCTGCCGCTCAGAACGCCAGCAATCAGCTGCGAACGTTGAGGGAGGGACAGATGAACAATCTCAGCCTTTCCCGCCTCGCTTCGAGCGATCCGAAAACCGTCATGGAGACGATCATGAAACCCCTGTCATACGCCAGGCGCGGCGCGCGCTGGCTGATGGCGGCCGGTATCGCGGTCGCCATGATGCCGGCCTTGCCGGCACTCGCGGAAGACACCGCGCCGGCCAAGATCACCAATATTGCCGGCGCGGAGCCCAGGCTCGACCTGGACAATCCGCGTGTCATCAATCCCGAACCTGGCCGCGTCGTGCCCTTCTTCACCAAGACGGGCGGCCAGCGGGGCTGCGACTATGTTTCCTACACGCTGACCTTCGGCCTGCGCGGCAATGAGCCGGCCTTCGGCAATCCGGCCTTCGCCGCCGCGCTGAAGAACGCCAAGATCGAGTTCAAGGACCAGCTTGCACACGGCCTGAAGATCGTCAGCGTGCATGTGACCGGCGACGGCACCGACGCTTCCGGCGGACCGCTGCCGGCAGCCACGATCAGCAGCTCGGCCAATCCCGACGATACGGCGACGGTTTCCGACTTCCGTATCTCCGCCGCCGACCTCGACGGTTCGGGCGCACCGAACGAACGCACCATCACCTTCCAGATCCTGGCCAAGATCGACCAGGCGGCGTTTCCCGCGCCGGCCAATGTCGACAACCAGGGCTTGATCAAGGTGACGGTCGGAACCGGCACGGGCACGATCATCCCGTCGCAGGATCCGAGCAAGCCGGATGACGGCAACATCCTCACCGGCGCCAAGACGACGATCCATATCGACGTCGCCAAATGCGACCGGCCGCCGCCACCTCCGGGCAAGGAATGCTTCAAGGTCGAGCGCGGCACGGTCGATTGCGTGCCCGGCGGCGGCGCTTTCATCTACCATATGCCGGTCGGCCCCGAGATGGGCGGCAAGTGGGTGCAGGTGTCGACGACGACCCCCGGCACCAGCATCGTTCCCGACACGCAGAAAGTGCCGGTCGGCGGCGGCGTGCTGAACTGGAAGATCATCGGCGCCTCGCCCGGCGAGACCATCCACCTCATCGTCACCGGCATCGAAACCTATGCCGGACCGAAGGAAGGCTGGGGGCTTTGCTGCACGCAGGTCATCGACATCGTCATCCCGCGTGACCTGAGGTGCCCGCCCAAGGACAAGGAACCGGACCTGAAGGTCGAGAAGCATGCCGACGTGCCGCGTTGCACGATGGCTGGCGGCTGCGACTTCACCATCACGGTCACCAATGTCGGCGACGCGCCTTATAACGGCAAGATCGTGCTCGACGAGGTGACGCTGCCGGCTGGTTCGGTGCTGACCTCGGGGCCGAATCCGCCCTGGGTCTGCGCGCCCGCAACGACGCCGATGACGTGCACCTATCCGGTGACCACGCTCAATCCCGGCGCCTCCGTCAACCTCAAGCTCGGCTTCAAGCCGGCTGGCGGCTGGCAGGGCAGCGTGCTGCGCAATTGCGCCGCCTATGATTACGACGCCAGCGGCAAGCCGCTGTTCGGCAGCCAGTACAACGACCGCGGCTGCGCTTCGATCCCGATCTGCCGCCGTGGCGACCGCGACCCGCAGTGCAACCCACCGGTCGAAAAGAAGGTCGACCTGATCCTGAAGAAGCGCGCCCGCATTCCGGTCTGCACGGCCGACGGCGTCTGCTACTTCGTGATCGACATCATCAACAACGGCAGCAATACGTATAACGGCCCGTTGACGGTGAGCGACAACTATCCCGGCGGCGCGCCGACCTCCTCGACCTTCGGGCCGAGCCCGCCCTGGACCTGCGGCCCGAACGGCCCTGGACAGTTCCGCTGCGACAACGCCGGCATCTCACTGCCTGCGGGTGCCACGACATCGATCGTCGTCAAGGCGGTGATGCCGGCGAACTACCGGCCGGACACCGTCGAGAACTGCGCTGAAGTGAAGGCCATTCCCGGCGAGGTCGACCTCGACAACAACAAGTCCTGCGCGACCGAGCGTATCCGCCATCCGAATGGCGGTCAGCCCGGCTTGCGCATCACCAAGGTGTGCGGCGGAGAACAGCTCGTTCGCGCCGGAATGACCGCCTGCCGCATAACGGTCACCAATACCGGCACCGCCGCCCCTACCGGACCGGTGCGGGTGAACGACGCCGCAGCGCTGGTGTCGGGCGGAGCGCCTGTCCAGATCCAGACCGTGGCCCCCGATGGTGCGGAGTGGAGTTGCGGTCCGGTGCCTGCCAACTCGCTGTCCTGCCAGATTCCCGGCGCCGTGATGACGCCCGGAACCAGCCGGCACTTCGACGTGACGGTCAGCGACCAAGGCGCGTTCGAAAACTGCGCGCGCGGCTCTTACGGGCCCGCGCCGGGCGACGACATCGTCTACCCGATCAACCAGGCCTGCGCCAAGGGTGGCGGCTCGACGCTCCGTGTCGAGAAAACCGGCGATGCCGAGTGCCAACCCGGTCAACCCTGCTCGTTCGAGATCACCATCACGAACGATGGCCAGAGCCCGTTCTCCGGTCCGGTCCGCATCGGCGATGCGATCGGCGTGGAAGGGCTTGGCCGGCTGGAAGGCGTTGAGATCACCTCGATCGACCCGCCCTTCGGCTGCTCGCCGGAACCGACGACGTTGCCGGCGTCCTGCATCGCCAATCTGACGCTGGCGGCCGGCGAAAGCCATAGCCACCACGTCACCGTGATCCTTCCCGATGATGGGCGTCTCGCCAATCTGCAGGGTTCGGTCAGCGGGCAGAACTGCGTCGGCGTGCTGCCACCGAACACGCCGGTGCAAGGTGGCGGCGAGGTGCTGTCGCGCGACCTGACAAATGTCCAGGGCGATCGCGGCAAGGCCTATGCTTGCCACCCCTTCACCATCAGGCATGAGGTGAAGAACCAGTGCTCGAACGGACTGGTGCTCAACTCGGCCGGCCGCTGCGCCTGCCCGGAGGGCACCACCTTCCGCAACGGCCAATGCTCGGGTGGCGGCACCAACCTGCTGCCGCTGCCGCCACCGCCGCGTTGCGTACTGCTCCAGGGCCAGATCCGGACCGCGGACGGACGTTGCGTCTGCCCGCGCGGCACCGACCTGGAGAACGGCAAATGCGTGCAGGGCGAAGAGCCTCAGGAGCCGCAGTGCACGCTGCGTCCTGGACAGTACCGCGACCAGGACGGCAACTGCGTATGCCGGCGTGGCGAGCTGGTGGACGGTGTCTGCCAGGTCGGTCCGAAATGCACGGTGCGCGGCGCTGTGCCGACTTCGAACGGCAATGGCTGCACCTGCCCGGACAACACGCATCTTGACCGCGTGGCCAAGGCCTGCGTGCCGGACAGGCTGCCGCCCGCACAGTGCCGTATCCGGGGTCAGTCCCGCGACGGTAACGGCGACTGCGTCTGCCCGAGCGGCATGGAGGTGCGCGGCAGAACCTGCCAGCGGCCGAAGCCAAGCCAAGAGCAGTGCACGATCCGCGGCCAGACCCACAACAAGCGGGGCGACTGCGTCTGCCCGCGTGGAACCGAGGTTCGCGACGGCGCCTGCCGCAAGCCGCCGCAAGACTGCGCTCCCGGCTCGCGGTATATCGACGGACAGTGCCAGCCGGTGTTCATCAAGCGGCGCTGCCCGGTGGGCACAACCGGACGGTTCCCGGATTGCACGCCGATCCGTCGGCGGCCGGGGATAGAGATCAACCCCGGCATGTTGCTCAACCCGAACCTGCTGCTTCAGCTCCCGCAGCGGGAGCCACGGCGCCTTTTGCAGGACCCGAACGGCGCCAACATCCAGAACTTCAAGCCGTAATTCTTTGTCGGCTGAAGACGAACCCGCCGGAGCGATCCGGCGGGTTTTCTTTCCACATCGAAGATGGCCGATCGGGCAAGGACACCGAGACGCCCTCGAAAACATGCTTCCCCTTGGCCGGATCATGGTCTAAAGCGCGTCGCGTGGAAACGGATCCACGCGACGCGCTTTAGGTCTTTGTTTTATGCATGTCGTCTTCCCAAAACCGAGGTCACTTTTGGGCGACATGCATTAGGCAATCGCCCTGACAGGCGCGACAACACGCGCAGGACCGCCGGGAGATTTGCACCATGAGCAAGAAAACCCTGATCGCGCCGTCGGTGCTGGCGTCGGATTTCTCGAAGCTCGGCGATGAAGTCGAAGCGGTCGCGGCCGCGGGCGCCGACTGGATCCATCTCGACGTGATGGACGGCCATTTCGTGCCCAACATCACCTTCGGCCCGCCGGTGATCAAGGCGATCCGCAACCGCACCAAAGCCTTCTTCGACTGCCATTTGATGATTGCGCCGGTCGATCCCTATCTCGCGGCCTTCGCGGAGGCCGGCTGCGACGGCATGACGGTGCATGCCGAGGCCGGCCCGCATCTCGACCGCTCGCTGCAGACCATCAAGACCCTCGGCAAGCGGGCTGGAGTCGCGCTCAATCCGGCGACGCCGGAAACGGCCATCGAATATGTGCTCGACCGGCTCGACCTGATCCTGATCATGACCGTCAATCCGGGCTTCGGCGGGCAGGCTTTCATCCCGGCCATCGTCGACAAGGTGAAGCGTGTGAAAGCCCTGATCGGCGATCGTCCGATCCGCATCGAGATCGACGGCGGCGTTTCGCCGGAGACGGCGCCGCTGGTGACGGCGGCCGGCGCCAGTGTGCTGGTCGCGGGCGCCGCCGTGTTCAAAGGCGACAGTGTCGAAGCCTATCGGGCAAACATCGAAGCGATCCGCTCGGCGGCAGACAGGGCTGTCACTTAAACGCTTCTGGTTCCACTCTCTCGGCGCGCGCTGTACAAACCCGCCTGTTGTTGAACCGTTGTTCAATATATCAACCTGTCGATAAATCTCATCTTTTCCCGACTGCGCTTTACTTCATTGGATAATTGGACCACTCACTCGTCTTAAAGTCGAATACCGTCATCTTCCGCTTGAGGCAGAAAAGCCCAACGGTATGATAGTTTTGCGGGATATTGCTTCGCCAGCACCCCTGACGAGGCGAAGGCAGGGACAGGAGCCAGTTTGACATACGGGACCGGCGATGGGGGCGAGGGCAAGGGTGCCAAGAGCACGCTGGCCAGCTCGGTGTACCATCAGCTCCGCGACGACCTTCTGCGGGGAGCCCTGGAGAGCGAAAGCAAGCTGCGCGTCGAATGGGTCGTCGCCCGCTATGGGGCCGGCGCGTCGCCCGTACGTGAGGCCCTCAATCGCCTGGCCGCCGAGGGCCTGCTCGGACGCCACGACCAGCGCGGCTTCTTCCTGATGCCGGTGAGCGCGGTCGAGCTCGAAGAGTTGACGCGCACGCGCTGCTGGCTGGAAGAACGCGCGCTGCGCGAATCCATCGCCCATCGCACGGCCGAATGGGAAGAGCAGCTGGTGCTCGCCTTGCATCGGCTGGCGCGGGCAGACCGGCGCCTGCCCGACGATCCGGCGACCAACAATCCGGAATGGGAGAAGCTGCATCGCGCCTTCCACCGCGCCTTGATTTCGGCCTGCCGGTCGCATTGGCTGATCGGCTTCTGCGACCAGCTTTCCGACCAGGCCTCGCGATACAGGCTGATCTCGCAGCGCGGGCCGGAACAGATCGCGACGATATCGGAGAGCATCGCACGATCGCCGAGCGCGCGCTGGACGGCGATGCCGACGGCGCTGTCGAAGCCTTGATCAATCACTATCGCCTCACGGCGGCGCTCTGCATGGAGCGCTTCAACCAGGGCTATGCGCCGCAGGCCGCCGGCAAGGCTCGGCGCGCCCGCAAATAGCTGTCTCTCAACGGCAAATCTGTTATTTGCTCTGGAAAGCATGGTGGAGCCGTCAGGCTTTGTCGGAATGCCGGGGACGGTCATGACCAATCATCTGTTCGATGCCTTTCGCGACCGCATGCCGGCGCCCGACCGTTTGATGATGGAGACGGATGACGGGCGTTCGATCTCCTATGGCGACATGCTGGCAAGATCGGCGCAGCTGGCGCATGCCCTGCTGCAGATGGGCGTCCAGCCCGGCGACCGCGTCGCCGTCCAGGTCGAGAAAAGCCCCGAAGCGGTGTTGCTTTATCTGGCCTGCGTGCGCGCCGGCGCCGTCTTCCTGCCGCTCAACACCGGCTACACGCTGGCCGAATTGGCGTATTTCTTCGGGGACGCCGAGCCGCGGCTGATCGTCTGCGATCCGGCGCGGGCAACAGAGATCGAGGCGCTGGCGCAAACGACAGGCGCCGCCACCGCAACGCTCGGCAGCAGCGGCCAGGGCTCGCTGATGGAACAGGCGTCGCGCTTGCCGTCGGATTTCCATGATGTCGCACGCGGCCCGGACGATCTCTGCGCGATCCTCTACACCTCCGGCACGACCGGGCGTTCCAAGGGGGCGATGCTCAGCCACGAGAACCTCGCTTCCAATGCGCGGGTGCTCGCCGATTGCTGGCGCTTCAACGCCGACGACGTGCTGATCCACGCGCTGCCGGTTTTCCACACACATGGCCTGTTCGTCGCCACCAACGTCGTCCTCATCGCTGGCGCCAGAATGCTGTTCGAACGCAAGTTCGACCCCGTCCGCATTGTTTCGTTGCTGCCGCGCGCAACGGTTTTGATGGGCGTGCCGACCTTCTATGTGCGGCTCCTGCAGCAGGATGGCTTGAACGAGCAGGCTGCCATTCGCATGCGGCTGTTCATTTCCGGCTCGGCGCCGCTGCTGGCCGAGACGCACGAGGCCTGGCGCGAGCGCACCGGTCACGCCATCCTCGAGCGCTACGGCATGACCGAAACCAACATGAACACGTCCAACCCTTATGACGGCGAGCGGCGCGCCGGCACAGTCGGCTTTCCTTGCCGGGTGTCTCGCTGCGCGTCACCGATCCCGAAACAGGCATTTCGCTTGCCCAGGGCGACATCGGCATGATCGAGGTGAAGGGTCCGAACGTGTTTGCCGGCTATTGGCGCATGCCGGAGAAAACGAAAGCCGAATTCCGCGACGACGGGTTCTTCATCACCGGCGACCTCGGCCTGATCGATGCCGACGGCTATGTCCACATCGTCGGGCGCGGCAAGGACCTGATCATCTCGGGCGGCTACAACGTCTATCCGAAGGAGGTCGAGAGCGAGGTCGACGCGCTCGACGGCATCAGCGAGAGCGCGGTGATCGGCATTGCGCATCCGGACTTCGGCGAGGGCGTCACCGCGATCGTGGTGCGCAAGCCTGGATCGACGATCAGCGCCGCCGACATTGTCCAGGCCATCGCCGAACGGCTGGCGAAGTACAAGCATCCGAAGCAGGTGATCTTCGTCGACGACCTGCCGCGCAACACGATGGGCAAAGTGCAGAAGAACCTTTTGCGCGAGGCGTATAAGGATATCTACGCCAAGCCGGCTAATGGATGACTTACTGACTGAACCTCGACTGGCTTGTCGGGCGGCTCGCGAACCTTGGAAATCGGCCAAACCTATCGTGCGTTCGTCATCCTAGGGCGGAGCAAGGAGCGAAGCGACGCGCGCAGACCCTAGGACCCATTCCGTGACGCTAAAGCACTGCTAACGTTGCAGAATTCTGCACCGTTGCACTTTACGCCACAGGTCACGGAATGGATCCTCGGGTCAAGCCCGAGGATGACGACGCGCGAGGGGCTCCGGCCAATCGCGAACGTTTGCATTGGTTTCCTGATTGACGGTGGATCGAGTACCTACGCTCCGAAAACCTTCTTGCCGCCGATCCAGACAGTCTTGACGTCCAGCCCTTCCGACAGGCCAACGATGTCGGCCGCTGTCCCGTTGGCGAAGCGGCCCAGCCGATGCGCCTGGCCGATCGCCTGCGCCGGATAGAGCGAGGCCATGCGCAAGGCTTCGGCGAGTTCCAGCCCGACAACGCGGTGGACGAAGCGCACCGCCGAGATCATGTCGAGATCCGCGCCGGCAAGCGTGCCATCCGCGAGCCGCAGGCTGCCATCCTTGCGATAGACAGTGCGGCCGTTGAGCGTGAAGGACGTCATGTCGGTGCCGATCGTGGCCATGGCGTCGGTGACCAGCACGATCTTGCCCGGGCCTTGCTTGGCGCGCAGCGCCAGGATCATCGTCGCCGGGTGGACGTGGATGCCGTCGGCGATGATCCCGGCTGAGAGGCTGCCGACATCGATTGCCGTGCCGGCGAGGCCGGGTTCGCGGTTGCCGATCTGGCTCATGGCGTTGAACAGATGCGTGACCACCGTGGCGCCGGCCTTGGCGAAGGCGCTGGCCGTCTCGTAGCCGGTGTCGGAATGACCGAGGCTGACGATGACGCCGGCCTTGGCCAAAGCCGTGACACGGGATGCGTCAACCGATTCCGGCGCAATCGTGGTCAGCAACACAGGCAGATCCTGGCGCAGTGCGATAAGCGCTGCCTGATCGGCATCGGTCATCGGCCGGATAAGCGCCGGATCATGCGCGCCCTTGCGGGCTATGGAGAGATGCGGCCCTTCCAGATGCAGACCGAGGAAACCCGCCACCTTTTCCCGGGCGGCCTCGGTGCCGGCTGTTATGGCAGCAGTGGTGATCGCCGGCGTATCGGTAATCAGCGTCACCAGCAGCGCCGTCGTGCCGAAGGGCGCGTGCGCGCGGCAGATGGTCTCGATCGAGGCGACATCGGGATGGTCGTTGAGCATGACGCCGCCGCCGCCATTGACCTGGAGGTCGACGAAGCCGGGTACGAGCAGACCGCCGCCGGTGTCGACGGGCGTCACGCCGGACGGGATGGCGCCGGCAGGCAGAATGGCCTCGACGACATCGCCGTTCACCACGAGGGCGGCATCGTCGTGCCAGTCGTCGCCGTCGAAGATGCGGGCGCCGGTGAGTGCGAAACGGTCGCTCATATGGTTTCCGTCACCTTGCGCAGGTTGCGCGGGGTGTCCGGATCGAGACCGCGATGGCGGGCGAAGGCCTCGACGAAGCCGTAAAGGACACGATCAGCGGCAGCGGATCGGTCAGCGGATGTCCAGTGGCGACATGCGGCAGAAGGCTCGCGACCTTTGCCTTGTCCGACGTGATGAAGGCGGCCGCGCCCTTGGCCGCGACGCTATCGGCGGCCTCGGCAACGGAAGGTTCGGACGCATCGCGGGCAGCGAGCGCCAGAACCGGGAAACCCGGCCCGACCAGGGCCAGCGGCCCGTGCATGACCTCAGCGGCGCTGTAGGCCTCGGCATGCATGGCGCAGGTTTCCTTGAATTTCAGCGCCGCCTCGTTGGCGATTGCGAAGGACGGGCCACGGCCGAGGATGAACAGCGATTGCGGATTTTCGAGCGCGGCGGCCAGCGCCATCCAGTCGCAGGCGATCGCTTTCTCGAAATGCTCGGGGAGCCGGGCGAGCGCGGCGAGCAGCGGCTGATCGCCGGTGCTGTGCGCCATCAGCGCCAGGCCGGCGACGGCTGAATTGACGAAGGTCTTGGTGGCCGCGACGCTGCGCTCCGGCCCTGCGAGGATGTCGATGGCGTAATCCGAAGCCCGCGCCAACGGCGAGTCGGCTGTGTTGGTGATGGCAACGGTCAGCGCGCCGCCGGCCCGTGCCGTCTCGGCCATGGCGACGATGTCGGGGCTTTTGCCGGATTGCGAGATCGCCAGGCAGGCCGAACCGCGAAGTCTCAGCTTGGCGCCGTAGATCGAGGCGATCGACGGGCCGACCGACGCGACGGCAAGGCCGGCCGTCAGTTCGACCGCGTATTTCATGAATGTAGCGGCGTGGTCGGACGAGCCGCGCGCCACGGTGACGACGAAATGCGGATCGCGCTCGCGCAGGCCGCGGCCGGCCTCGGCAAGGACGGCGGACGACCCGTCGAGCAGACGGGCGGCGGCCTCAGGGATCTCGTCGATCTCGCGGCGCATATGAGTGGTGTTGGCGATCATGGCCGGCTCTCCTCTCCCGGCCCGGTCAGCCGGAGTTCCGCGACGAAATCATAGGCGTCGCCCCTGTAGACCGAGCGGGTGAACTCGATCACCTTGCCGCTCGCAAGATAGGAAATACGCTCGATATGCAGACCGGCAACCCCGGGCGGCACTTCCAGAAGGCGAGCATCGGGGTCGCCGAGATTGGTGGCGGAGATGCGCTGCACGGCGCGAACCGGGCGATTGCCGGTCAATCCCAGCGCCGCGTAGAGCGATGAGCCGATCGCCTCGGGATCGGGCAGCACGCTTGCCGAAATTGCCGCGCGCTCGATCGCCAGCGGCGTGTCGTTGGCCACGCGTAAGCGCGAAACACGCGCGACGAGCTCGGTCGACGACAGGCCGAGCACCATCATCTCGTCGGGCGATGGCGCAAACAGCCCGCGGTCGAGCCAGACGGAGCGCACCGTCATGCCGCGACGCGCCATGTCTTCGGTGAAGGAGGTGAGCCGGGACAAGGATTGCTCGACACGCTCCATGCGCGGCGCCACGAAGGTGCCTGAACCATGGCGCTGGACAAGGATCCCGCCCTTGACCAGATCCTGCACCGCCTTGCGCACGGTGACGCGCGAGATGTCGGCCTTGCTGGCGATGTCGCGTTCCGAAGGCAGCGCGTCGCCGGGGCCGATCAGGCCGCGATTGACCGCTTCCTCGATGCTTTTTCTCAGTTGCAGATAAAGCGGCGCGCCACTCTGCGAGGATTCTTTCAGCATAGCGAAGATCTGGTCGGCGGCGCTCATCGCGGCGCCTCCGAACCAGGCGCGAAGATGCGCACCGCCATCTGCACGGCGCCGCCGAGCGCATCGTCGAGCGGGGCTTTCAGCAGCGCCTGATAGCGCGCCGACAAGCGTGGCGCGTAGAGCGGCGCCAGGCCGCCGAGCAGGCAGAGCGGCGCATCATCGGCCAGATCGAGGGCGTCGAGCGACGCTTCGACATCGGCCACCGCCTTGTCGAGGATCCAGTTGGCGACGACATCGCCCTTTTGCGCATGGTCGAAGACCTTGGGCGCGAAGCCGCCGAAATCGCCGGGCTTGGCGTTGGTGGTGAACTCGACCACGTCCTCCGGATTGTTGCGGAAGACGGCAAGCATGGCATCCGTCAGCGGCGAGCCGGCACGGATGCCGTCATAGGCCAGCAGCGTCTGCTCGAGCAGGTCGCGGCCGATGCGGGCGCCGCTGCCCTGGTCGCCGACCTGGAAGCCCCAGCCCCCGATGGCGCGCGACTTGCCCTGCTTGCGCGCCATATAGGCGGTGCCGGTGCCGAGAATGGCCATAGCGCCGTCGCCCGAGCCGACCGCGCCTTCGAGCGCGATGTCGGCGTCGGTTTCGACGCGGCTTTTGCTGAACGGCAGGATCGCTTCAAGCTGTTGCCGGTATGTGCCGACATTGGCGCCGGCGAGACCGAGAATGGCGGGCGTGTGCGGGATAAGCTCGGGATCCTTGCCGGCGGCGACGAAGGCCTGCCTTGCCGCCTCGACGATATTGGCGCGGGCGCCGGTGAGATCAGTGCGGATGTTCGCAGCGCCGCTCCTGGCGCGCCCAACGACAGCGCCGTCAACGGTCGCAAGGGCCGCCCTGCAGCTGGTGCCGCCGCCATCGATGCCAAGCACGAAATTCACGTGATTTCTCCTCGCGGCGGATAATACCAATAAAATACCAATAGCCAAGCGTTAATTTTCGTTTCAAAAAAGATTAAGGCGTATTTTATTGAAAACCCATGACATTCTGCCAGCGGGACACCTGCGACACTCGAAAAGTGTTAATGGATGTGGACAAGTGGTATTTTTTGGTATTGTTCCCGCAGTTGGAGGACAATGGATGGCCGAGACGCGCACAGAAGCGCTTCATCAAAACGCCGAGGGGCTGGATGTCCAGGCCCCCGATGCCATCCTTGCATTCCTCGCCAATGCCCAAATCGAAGCCGCCAAGGCCGTGCATGGCGCTATCCCGGCGATTGCCGTGGCCGCCGAACTCATCGCCAGGCAATTGAAGACCGGCGGCAGGCTGGCCTACGCGGCGGCCGGCAGTTCCGGCCTGATGGCGGTGGCCGATGCGCTCGAATTGCCCGGCACATTCGGCATCGCGCGCGACCGCATCGCCATCCTGATCGCCGGCGGCAACGAGGCCTTCCGCACTTTGGCCGGTGGGCCGGAGGACGACACCAATGAGGCTACCGCCGCGGTTGCCGACGCCAATATCGGCAAGGGCGACTGCCTCATCGCCATTTCCGCCAGCGGCTCGACCCCTTACGCGGTGCAGGCGCTGGCAGACGCGCGGCATCGGGGCGCGGCGACCATCGCGATCGCCAACAACCGGGGCGCGGCCCTGTTCAAGCAGGCCGATGTCGCGATCCTGCTCGAAACCCCGCCCGAACTGATCGCCGGCTCGACGCGCATGGGCGCCGGCACCGCGCAGAAGATCGCGCTCAACATGCTGTCGACACTCGCCGCCATCCATCTTGGCCATGTCCATGACGGCTACATGGTCAATCTCAGCGCCGACAACATCAAGCTGCGCGACCGCGCCGTGCGCATGGTCGCCGCCATCAGCGGCCGCAGCCGCGACGATGCCGCCCGCCTGCTCGAGGAGAGCGGCGGCGTTGTCAAAACCGCCATTCTGCTCGCCGCCGGCGCCGCCAACGCCGATACGGCCGAGAAGATACTGGAAGGGACCGGCCAGAAGCTCAGGCCGGCGCTTTCGGCGATCGAGGGGAGCAAGGGGCAATAGCTCCTGTTCTCATCAAAACCGAACCTGAAAAAGGTCAACAGGGAGACTGAACATGACGACTAAACTACTGACGGCACTGCTGCTCGGCACAAGCATTCTCGGCACCACGGGAATCGCGCTGGCCGATGACGTTACGCTCAACATCGAGAGCTGGCGCGGCGACGACCTTGCGATCTGGAAGGACAAGCTGATCCCGGCTTTCGAAGCCAAGAACCCCGGCATCAAGGTGGTGTTCGCACCTTCGGCCCCGACCGAGTATGACGCCGCGCTTGGCGCCAAGCTCGCCGCCGGCTCGGCAGGCGACCTGATCACTTGCCGCCCCTTCGACAAGTCGCTTGAGCTGTTCAAGAAGGGCAATCTTGCCGACCTGACCACGCTGCCCGGCATGGAGAACTTCTCGCCCGTGGCCAAGTCCGCCTGGCAGACCGACGACGGCAAGACGAGCTTCTGCGTGCCGATGGCCTCGGTCATCCACGGCTTCATCTACAACAAGGACGCCTTCGACAAGCTCGGCCTAAAAGTGCCGACGACGCGCGACGAGTTCTTCGCCGTGCTCGACAAGATCAAGGCCGACGGGACCTACATCCCGATGGCGATGGGCACCAAGGACCTCTGGGAAGCCGCGACCATGGGCTACCAGAATATCGGCCCGAACTACTGGAAGGGCGAGGAAGGCCGCGCCGCGCTGATCAAGGGCGACCAGAAGCTGACCGACAAGGACTGGGTCGCTCCCTTTGAGGAACTGGCCAAGTGGAAGCCTTACCTCGGCGACGGCTTCGAGGCGCAGACCTATCCGGACAGCCAGAACCTGTTCACGCTCGGCCGCGCCGCCATCTATCCGGCCGGCTCGTGGGAAATCGGGCTGTTCAACACCCAGGCGCAGTTCAAGATGGGCGCCTTCCCGCCGCCGGTCGAGAAGGCCGGCGACACCTGCTACATCTCCGACCATACCGATATCGGCATGGGCCTGAATGCGGCGTCGAAGCATGCCGACGCGGCCAAGACCTTCCTGTCCTGGGTCGCCTCGCCGGACTTCGCCACCATCTACGCCAACGCGCTGCCGGGCTTCTTCAGCCTGAACTCCGCGCCGGTGAAGATGGCAGATCCGCTGGCACAGGAATTCGTCTCCTGGCGCGGCAAGTGCAAGTCGACGATCCGCTCGACCTACCAGATCCTGTCGCGCGGCACGCCGAACCTCGAGAACGAGACCTGGGTTGAATCGGCCAACGTGATCAACGGAACCGACACGCCGGAAGCTGCCGCCAAGAAGCTGCAGACCGGTCTCGACGGCTGGTACAAGCCGGCGAAGTAAGACCTCGACAACAGGCCGGCCGGGCGCTCGCCCGGCCGGCGCACTACCTGTTTTGAGATAACGATTGTCGGCGCAGCCTCTCGGTCCTACCCTTATCTGGCGGGGAAGACGAAGCCGGACAATCGCAGGCCTTGTCCTCACCTGGCGGGGACAATCAAGCCGTGCATCGAGGCGTCAGCTAGCATCATTTGACCTGGAACCGAGAGACGGCGGGGACCGAACTCATGGCCGCAGAAATACGACCGAAAAGACCGTTTCGCTGGCATATCGGCGTCTTCCTGGCGCCGGCGGTGCTGGTCTACACGGCCATCATGATCCTGCCGCTCGCCGGCACGCTGCAGCTCTCGCTGTTCCGCAATGTGAGCGAATCGCAGGTCTTCGTCGGGCTTGGCAATTTCCGCACGCTGTTCGGCGACCCCAACTGGTCGGTGGGTTTCTGGAACGCGCTGAGGAACAATGTCTGGTTCTTCATCATCCACATGCTGGTGCAGAACCCGATCGGCGTGCTTCTGGCCGCACTGCTCTCCAGCCCGAGGCTGCGGTTTGCCGTGTTCTACCGTACGGCGATCTTCGTGCCGACGATCCTGTCCTTCGTCATCGTCGGCTTCGCCTGGAAGCTGATCCTGTCGCCGCTGTGGGGCGTGGCGCCGCACCTGATGGACTTCGTCGGGCTGAAAAGCCTGTTCACGCCGTGGCTCGGCAAGGAGCAGTATGCGCTGACCGCGCTCAGCCTGGTCTCGGTGTGGCAGTTCGTCGGCATCCCGATGATGCTGATCTACGCCGCGCTGCTGTCGATCCCCGAGGAAGTCATCGAGGCCGCCGAATGCGACGGCATCACCGGCATGGCGCAATTCTGGAAAATCAAGCTGCCGCTGATCCTGCCATCGATCGGCATCATCTCGATCCTGACCTTCGTCGGCAATTTCAACGCCTTCGACCTGATCTACACCGCGCAAGGCGCGCTCGCCGGGCCGAACTATTCGACCGACATCCTCGGCACCTTTCTCTACCGCGCCTTCTTCGGCTTCCAGCTGCAGGTCGGCGATCCCAACATGGGCGCGACGATCGCCACGATGATGTTTCTGATCATCCTCGGCGGCGTCTGCGTCTACCTGTTCCTCGTCCAGACGCGCCTGCGTCGCTACCAGTTCTGAGGCGCGCCATGAGCACAGCGACCCGCTCCCTTCCCCGCACCATCGGCGCCCACGCGATCCTTTTGACCTACACGGCGATCGCGCTGTTTCCGGTGATCCTGGTCATCATGAACTCTTTCAAATCCCGCGCCGGCATCTTCGGCGCGCCGCTGACGCCGCCGACGCCAAAAACCTTCGACCTGATCGGCTACACGACAGTGATCGGTCAGGGCGACTTCATCCATTATTTCCAGAACAGCTTTGTCGTTACCGTCGGATCGCTGTTCTTCGTGCTTCTGTTCGGCGCCATGGCCGCTTTCGCGCTTTCGGAATATCGCTTTCGCGGCGATACGCTGATGGGGCTTTATCTGGCGCTCGGCATCATGATCCCGATCCGCCTCGCCACCGTCGCCATCCTGCAGCTGATGGTGGCGAGCGGGCTGGTCAACACGCTGACCTCGCTGATCCTGGTCTACACCGCGCAGGGCCTGCCGCTGGCGATCTTCATCCTGTCGGAATTCATGAAGCAGGTGTCCGACGATCTGAAGAATGCCGGCCGCATCGACGGGCTGTCGGAATACACGATCTTCTTCCGGCTGGTGCTGCCATTGGTGCGGCCCTCCATGGCGACGGTCGCCGTCTTCACCATGATCCCGATCTGGAACGATCTGTGGTTCCCGCTGATCCTGGCGCCGTCAGAAGAGACCAAGACGGTGACGCTCGGCGCACAGCTCTTCCTCGGCCAGTTCGTCACCAACTGGAACGCGATCCTGGCGGCGCTTTCGCTGGCGATCCTGCCGGTGCTGATCCTCTATGTCATCTTCTCGCGGCAGCTGATCCGCGGCATCACGTCGGGAGCCGTCAAGTGAGCGGTGTTCGCCAACTCTCCGCCGTGCTGCGCTCCACCCCACCCGGCGCTGCGCGCCGACCTCCCCATCGAGGGGAGGTAGCAGGTCGCCGCTTTGTTCTTGACCGCCACTGGTTTGAGTTCGCGCTAACGCCCTACCTCCCCTTGATGGGGAGGTCGGCGCGAAGCGCCGAGCGGGGTGACACCCTCTCAAGAAAAATTGGAATGTTTGGAGTGGTTAGGTGAGCGATAAAACACCCCTTCGCGTCGTCGTCGCCGGTCTCGGCAATATGGGCCGCAGCCATGCGCTCGCCTATCACAACAATCCGGGTTTCGAGATCGCCGCGCTGATCAACCGCTCCGATGTGCCGCTGCCCGAGGGGCTCGACGGCTACGGCATCAGGCGCTCGTTCGACGATGCGCTGCGCGACGAAAAACCGGATGTCGCCGCGATCGCCACCTATTCCGACAGCCATGCCGATTATGCGGTGCGGGCGCTCGAGGCCGGCTGCCATGTCTTTGTCGAAAAGCCGTTGGCGACGACGGTGGCCGACGCGCAACGCGTCGTCGACTCTGCCAAGGCCAACGGCAGGAAGCTGGTGATCGGCTATATTCTGCGCCACCACCCGTCCTGGATGCGGTTGATCGCCGAAGCGCGCAAGCTTGGCGGGCCATACGTGTTCCGCATGAACCTCAATCAGCAATCCTCCGGCCATACCTGGGGGACGCACAAGCAGCTGATGCAGACGACGTCGCCGATCGTCGACTGCGGCGTGCATTATCTCGACGTCATGCTGCAGATCACCGATGCGCGTCCGGTCGAAGTGCGCGGCATGGGGGTGCGGCTGACCGACGAGATTGCGCCCACCATGTACAATTACGGCCATTTGCAGGTGCTGTTCGAGGACGGCTCGGTCGGCTGGTACGAGGCCGGCTGGGGGCCGATGATTTCGGAGACGGCCTTCTTCGTGAAGGACGTGATCTCGCCCAGGGGCTGCGTGTCGATCGTGATGAAGGAAGGTGTGAAGTCCGACGACATCGACACTCACACCAAGACCTCGACCATCCGCCTGCACAGCGCCGCGACGGGGCCGGACGGTAAGTTCGCCAAGGAAGATCAGTTGCTCTCGATGGAAGGCGAGCCCGGCCATCAGGAACTCTGCGATGCCGAGCAGGCCTTCCTGCTCAAGGCCATCCGCGAGGATATCGACCTCACCCGCCACATGGACGATGCCGTGAAATCGCTCGCCGTCTGCCTTGCGGCCGACGAGAGCGTGCGCAGCGGCAACGCTGTGAAACTCTAGAACAGGAACGACGCCGTGGGCTCGCTGAAGATCGAGAATGTGAAGAAGGCCTTCGGGCCGGTCGAGGTGCTGAAAGGCATCGACCTGGAGGTGACCGACGGCGAATTCGTCGTCTTCGTCGGCCCCTCCGGCTGCGGAAAGTCGACGTTGCTGCGGGTGATCGCCGGGCTGGAGGATTCGACCTCCGGTCGCGTGCTGATCGACAGCGCGGACGTCTCGATCACGCCACCTGCCAAGCGCGGCATCGCCATGGTGTTCCAGACCTATGCGCTCTACCCGCATCTGACGGTGAAGAACAATATGGGGCTGGGCCTCAAGCAGGCCGGCACCCCGGCCGCCGAGATCGAACGTCGCATCGGCATTGCCTCATCCATGCTGTCGCTTGAACCCTATCTGGAAAGGCGACCGGCCGAATTGTCGGGCGGCCAGCGCCAGCGTGTCGCCATCGGCCGCGCCGTGGTGCGTGAGCCAAAACTGTTTCTCTTCGACGAGCCGCTGTCGAACCTCGACGCGGCGCTGCGCGTCAACACGCGGCTGGAGATCGCGCAGCTGCACCGGCGGCTCAAGGCAACGATGATCTACGTCACCCACGACCAGGTCGAGGCGATGACGCTGGCCGACAAGATCGTCGTGCTCAACGCCGGCCGGATCGAGCAGATCGGCGGACCTATGGAACTTTACAATTCGCCGGCAAACGAGTTCGTCGCCGGCTTCATCGGCTCGCCGAAGATGAACTTCATCGACGGCGCCAGGCTTGGCGAGGCGGCCAAGACCATCGGCGTGCGGCCCGAGCATCTGACGGTCGACACGAAGTCCGGCGCCTGGAAGGGCACGGTGGTGCATGCCGAGCATCTCGGCGCCGACACCAACCTCTATCTCGACTGCGAGAGGGCCGGGCTGATCACCGTGCGTATTTTCGGGGTGTATGACGCGGAGCCCGGCGCGACGCTTTATGCGACGCCGGAACCGGGAAAGACGTACCGGTTTGGGGCTGATGGGAAAGTGCTGAAGTAGATACGCCGGCGCTCCTTTCCTCTCCCTCCGGAGGGGGAGGTGGCGCCGCGAAGCGGCGACGGAGTGGGGGAAGCCGGGTGCCCCAAGCGCAGCCGCCGAAAAGCAGGCACGACCCAGTGCGCGCCCAGACCAGTCTCGCCGAGCAGTCGACCCCCACTCCGTCGAGCTTCGCTCGACCTCTTCCCCGATCGACGGGGAGAGGAAAGGCGCGAAGCCGTCTCCACCTCCCGAACTTCCACAAGAAGAGGACGGAGAAGTAGTGCCTAAACGTCCGCCTTAAACGTCTGCTTCTGCTGGCCCAGGCCTTCGATGCCCAGCTCGACCACATCGCCCGCCTTCAAAAACACCGGTGGCTTCATGCCGAGGCCGACGCCGGGCGGCGTGCCTGTCGAAATAATGTCGCCTGGATGCAGCGACATAAACTGGCTGAGGTAGGAGACCAGATATTTGACGCCATAGACCATGGTCTTGGTCGAGCCGTTCTGCATGGTCTTGCCATTGACGGTCAGCCACATTTTGAGGTTCTGCGGATCGGAGACCTCGTCCTTGGTCACCAGCCACGGGCCGGTCGGGCCGAAGGTGTCGCAGGACTTGCCCTTGGTCCACTGACCCTGGCGCTCGGCCTGGAAGGCACGCTCGGAAACATCATGCGCGACGCAATAGCCGGCAACATAATCCAGCGCGTCGTCCTCGCTGACATATTTGGCTTTTCTGCCGATGACTACGGCGAGCTCGACCTCCCAGTCGGTCTTTTGCGAGCCGCGCGGGATCAGCACGTCGTCATCCGGCCCGACAATCGCCGAGCTTGCCTTCATGAAGATGATCGGCTCCGGCGGCACGGTGGCGCCGGTCTCGGCGGCGTGGTCGGAATAGTTGAGGCCGATGCAGATGAATTTTCCCGTGCCGGCAACGCAGGCGCCCATGCGCGGCTTGCCCGATACCGCCGGCAGCGATTTCGGATCGAGTTTGGCGATCATCTCCAGCGAGGCCGGATGAAGCGCGGTGCCGGCGATATCGGCGACGTGAGCCGAAAGATCGCGGATCGTCCCATCCGCATCGAGCAAGCCGGGCTTTTCGCTGCCAGCTTCGCCATAGCGCAACAACTTCATCTTTTTCTCCATCTTGCAGCCCGAAGGCCGTTTGCAATAATCCGCTATGGTAGCGCTTCCGTCGGTACCGAATGGACCGTAGAGCGTTTTACCGTTTCATGGAAACGGCGAACCGCTCTATCTCCTTTGTTTTGGAGCAATTCCGGACGGAAAACCGTTTCACACTTTTCCTGGAATTGCTCTAGCCATCGATCTTACCCGCAGCAAGCGCCGAGCATTTCTTCCTGCAGAACTCAGATCGACCAGCCGCCGTCGATGTTATAGGCCTGCCCCGATGTGTAGGTGGCGCCGGCCAGATAGACGGCGAGATCGGCGATCTCTTCCGGCGTGCCGAGCCGGCCCATGGGCTGGCGGGCGATGAAGGCCGCGCGGGCGGCTTCGTAATCGCCTTGTGCGTGCATGCGATCCTGCAACGACGGGCTTTCGACGGTGCCCGGGCAGATGGCGTTGCAGCGTATGCCCTTGGCGACGTAGTCGGCCGCGACCGCCTTGGTCAGGCCGATCACCGCCGCCTTGGTCAGGCCATAGGCAAAGCGGTTCGGCACGCCTTTCTGCGAGCTTGCCAGCGACGCCATGTTGATGATCGAACCGTCGCCGCGCTCCAACATGCCGGGCAGCACGGCGCGGATCGTGCGGATCATGGCGCGGACATTGAGGTTTAAAGCGAAATCGAGGTCTTCGTCCTTCATTTCCAGGATTGAGCCCGAATGGACGAAGCCGGCGCAATTGAACAGCACGTCGACGCGACCGATTTCGGCGAAAGCGGCAGCGACGGCCTCGTCGTTGAGCACGTCGAGCTTGCGGGTCTTGATTCGCGGCGTCTTACCGAGCTCGGCCAGCGCTTGCTCGTTGATGTCGGTGGCATGGACTATGGCGCCCGCTTTGGCGAAGGCCAGCGCGCTCGCCCGCCCGATGCCTTGCGCCGCTGCCGTGATGACGGCCACCTTGCCTGCCAGATCCGCCACGCTTGTCTCCTCGCCTGGAGCGTTTTACCGTTTCATGGAAACGGCGAACCGCTCTACCTCGTTGTTTTTACGCAATTCCGGACGGAAAACCGCTTTGCACTTTTCCTGGAATTGCTCTCATGCATCCGCCCTTTATCGGTGGCCGGTAGCAGCGTCGTGTGCCAGACGCCAGCATCATGCGGCCTGTCGGCTTCACAATAAAGATGTTTTTTCTCGTTAAAGAGCAAGCGCACGAGCGTCAAGCCCGAACGCGTTCACCTTCGCGATAGCTGCTTGAACGCATATCGCTTGCCCGGATGCAACGACATGTACGACAACAGGACAATAAAACATCCTGCCGGGTTCGTTCAGATGCCTCAAGGCGATCAGTCGCCGTAGGGCACCCAGACGTTCTTGACCTCGATGGCGCGGCGCAGGATCGCCTCACCGGCAGCACCGTCCGAGGCCCAATCGAGGCTACGGCCATTGCCCGTCCAGACACGCTTGAGGTTGCCGATGGACTCGGCCTCCGCCTTGGCGCAGGTTTCGGCATCGGCGAACACCCAGAGCCCGTCGACGTCGTCATGCTTGGCCAGCACGCCGGCAAGCTCCGCCGTACGACCGGTGACGATGTTGATGGCGCCGGCCGGAACGTCGGAATATTCGATCACTTGGTAGAGGTCGGTGGCGAGCAAGGGATGACGCTCCGACGGAACAGCCACCACCGTATTGCCCAAGGCAAGCGCGGGTGCGACCAGCGAGATGAAGTTGAGCAGCGGTTGGTTATCCGGCGCAACGATGCCGACGACGCCGACCGGCTCGTGCAGCGCAAGCGTGAC
The DNA here is from genome assembly GCF_053005525.2 of Mesorhizobium sp. ORM8.1. Lineage (NCBI taxonomy): Bacteria > Pseudomonadati > Pseudomonadota > Alphaproteobacteria > Hyphomicrobiales > Phyllobacteriaceae > Mesorhizobium > Mesorhizobium sp. ORM8.1. Next base: position 3,603,318 of record NZ_CM132600.1, read on the forward strand.
GGCGCGGGCCGGCGGCTGGTGCACGCGGCCCTCGAACTTGTCGGCAAGTCCGGCATAGAGGAAGAGGCGCTCGATCGACAGCTCTACTTCTTCCCGCGCGGCCTTGGCGTTGGCGCCGGTCAGTTCGGTCAGCCGGGCGGCAAACTCGCCGGCGCGACCGGAAAGGTTCTCGGCGAGATAGTACAGCACCTGGCTGCGATTATAAGGCGTCGCCTCCGGCCAGGCTTTGCAGGCGCGCGCGGCCGAAACCGCATCGCGGATGTCCTTGCGGTTGCCGAGGCCGACTTCGCCGGCAAGCTTGCCCTTGGCGGTGGCGACACCGAGCGAATAGTTGCCGTCCGGGCGCACCTGCTTGCCGCCGATGAACAGCTTTGCCGTGCGATCGATGGCCGAACCATCGGCCTGCTCGACCGGTTGGGCTGAACCCGCGGCTGCCGGCTTGATGACCGGACCCGCGGGAAGCTTCACGGCCAGATATTCGAACATGCCTTCGCGGCCACCCTCGCGGCCATAGCCGCTTTCGCGGTAGCCGCCGAAGCCGCAGGCTGCATCGAACATGTTGGTGCCGTTGACCCACACCACGCCGGCCTTCAATTGCGGCGCGACATGCAGGGCGAGGTTGACGTTCTCGCTCCAAACGGAAGCAGCCAGCCCATAGCGCGTGTTGTTGGCGAGTTCGATCGCTTCCTCGGTGTTGCGGAAGGTCATGGTGGCGAGCACCGGTCCGAAGACTTCCTCCTGCGCGAGAATGTTAGCCGGCGAGACACCTGTGGCGAGCGTCGGCAGATGATAATAGCCGGTGGCCGGCAGCGTGGCGTCCGGTTGCCAGCAGTCGGCGCCCTGCCTGGCGCCCTCGGCGATCAGGCCCTTGACGCGATCGAGCTGGGTGCGGTCGACCAGCGGGCCGATATCGGTGTTCTTGTCGAGCGGGCTGCCGACGCGCAGCCGGCTCATCCTGACCTTGACCTTGGCGATCAGGGCCTCGGCAATGCCTTCCTGCACCAGCAGGCGCGAGCCGGCGCAGCAGACCTGGCCTTGGTTGAACCAGATGCCGTCGACGAGACCTTCGACGGCGCTGTCGAGATCGGCATCCTCGAAGACGATGAAGGCCGATTTGCCGCCAAGTTCGAGCGACAGTTTCTTGCCCGATCCTGCCGTCGCCTTGCGGATGATCTTGCCGACCTCGGACGAGCCGGTGAAGGCGATCTTCTGGACACCGGGATGGTTGACGATGGCCGCGCCCGCTTCCGGTCCGCCCTGGACGATGTTGACGACGCCCTTGGGCACGCCGGCGCGCTCGCAGATTTCGGCGAACAGGATGGCGGTGAGCGGGGTGAACTCGGCCGGCTTCAGCACCACCGTGCAACCGGCGGCCAGAGCCGGCGCGATCTTCCAGGCCAGCATCAACAGCGGGAAATTCCACGGAATGACCTGGCCGACGACGCCGACCGGCCTGTGATCGGGAAAATCCTTCTCGAGCGCCTGCGCCCAGCCGGCATGATGGATGAAATGGCGGATCGCCAGCGGCACGTCGATGTCGCGACTTTCGCGGATCGGCTTGCCGTTGTCGATCGATTCCAGCACCGCGAACAGGCGCTGGTGGCGCTGCATGGCACGGCCGACGGCGTAGAGCACTTTTGCCCGGGCATAGCCCGAGGAGGCGCTCCACTTCGGCAGCGCCTTGGCCGCCGCTGCGACAGCCGTGTCGATGTCGGCGGAACCGGCGTCGGACACTTTGGCCAGCAGCTTGCCGGAAGACGGGTCGCTGGTCTCGAAAGTCTTGCCGCTTGCGGCTGCCTTCCAGGCGCCGTCGATGAACAGCGCCTTGGAGAAATCGCGGGCGGCGAGCCAGGCGTCCGCCTCGTTGCGGGCTTCCGGCGCCGGGCCGTATTCCATGGCGTGATAGCGTTCGAGGATGTTCATGTGGTGCCTCCTTCACCCTCCCCTTGCGGGGAGGGTCGATCGGCAAAGCCGATCTGGGTGGGGGTAACTGGCTGATGATTTCGTTCATTGGACAGGCCGTTTGTTCTTTCGACCCCCACCCCGCCGCTGCGCGGCGACCCTCCCCACAAGGGGGAGGGTGGGAGCTACGCCATCGCGTGGCGGTGGTTGGCCGAATAGTGGCCGGTCAAATGGTGTTCGAGCTGGCGTTCGATGTCGGTGAGCAGGCTGGAGGCGCCGAAGCGGAACAGGTCCGGTTCCAGCCATGGCCGGCCAAGTTCCTCCTTCATCAGCACCAGCCAGTCGAGCGAGACCTTGGCGGTCGAGATGCCGCCGGCCGGCTTGAAGCCGATGAGGTAGCCGGTCTCTTCGAAATAGGCGCGGATGGCGCGCACCATGGCAAGACCGACGGGAAGCGTGGCGTTGACGCTTTCCTTGCCGGTCGACGTCTTGATGAAGTCCGCGCCGGCCATCATCGCCACCATCGAGGCGAGCATGACATTGCGCAGCGTGGCGAGGTCGCCGGTGCCGAGGATGACCTTGAGATGCGCGTCACCGCAGGCGGCGCGCATGGCGACGATCTCGTTGAACAACTCGCGCCATTTGGCGCCGTAGACCAGGCCGCGCGGAATGACGACGTCGATCTCGTCGGCGCCGTCCTTCACCGAGGCCTCGATCTCCTGCAGGCGGGTCGAAAGCGGTGCAAGCCCGTGCGGGAAGGCAGTGGAGACCGCGGCGACATGGATGCCGGTGCCGCGCACCGCATCGACCGCCGTGGCGACAAAAGGGTGATAGACGCAGACGGCTGCCGGGCGGATGGTTTCGCCTGATATGCCCAGACCCTCCATGATATCGCGGCGCAACGGGTTGATCGCCTTGGCGCAGAGCCGACGCACGCGCTCGTCGGTGTCGTTGGAGTTCAGCGTGGTGAGATCCATGCAGGCTATCGCGCGCAACAGCCAGGCGGCCTGGTTGTCGGCCTTGATCGAGCGCCGCTTGGTCAGCGTGGCGACACGGCGCTCCAGCGCCGAACGGTTGACGCTGCGCACCGATTCCAGGAAACCGAGGTCGAGTTTCATGCCGGGGTTGCGGGCAATGCCATGCTCGCTCAGCACAGGCGTGTTGGCGGCGGCGCGCGCCGGCAGCGGCATCACCTTGGACGCACCGGCACCTGCGCCAGCCTCGCGGATCGTGCTCATCTCCTGCCCTTTCATTCAGCGACGTGCGCTTTATGTCCTGACGCGCGTCGCAACCCGCTCCACACTTGCGGGCGACACGCACAAGGATAGCCCGCGAAGTTACGCTTCACGAGTCCTCAAGCAAGGGATAGCCGAAAAAGGCCGCGAAAGCAGCTAGTTTTTGACCGGAAGGTCAAAAACTCGATTTATCGAAGTGAGGAGCAGGCCTCAGCCGACGAAGGCGCGCTCGACGACGAAGCTTGCCGGATGGCTGAGCGAGCCCTCCTGGAAGCCAAGGCTCTCGGCGAGTTCCTTGACGTCCTTCAGCATATGCATCGAGCCGCAGATCATGATGCGGTCGGTCTCCGGATTGAGCTTCTCGATGCCGAGATCGGCGTAGAACTTGCCGGAGCCGATCAGCGCGGTGATGCGGCCCATGCGCGCCGACTCCTCGCGGGTCGTCGAATTGTAGAGCGTGACGCGGCCGCCGGTCAGCTCGCCGATCAGCGGATCGCTCTCGAGCGCCGCCACCAGTTCCTGGCCGTAGATGAGCTCGGCATTGTCGCGGCAGGTGTGGGTGAGGATGACCTGGTCGAACTTCTCATAGGTATCGGGATCGCGCAGCAGGCTGGCGAAGGGCGCGATGCCGGTGCCGGTCGAGATCATGATCACACGTTTGGCTGGCGTCAGCGCGTCGAGCACCAGCGTGCCGGTCGACTTCTGGCGCATGATGACGGTGTCGCCGACCTGGATCTTCTGCAGCTCGGAAGTGAGCGGACCGTCAGGCACCTTGATCGAGAAGAATTCGAGTTCTTCGTCCCAGGCCGGGCTGGCGACGGAATAGGCGCGGAAGACCGGCTTCTCGGCATTGGGCAGGCCGATCATGACGAATTCGCCGGAGCGGAAGCGCAGCGACTGCGGCCGGGTGATGCGGAACGAGAAAAGCCGGTCGGTGTAATGCTTCACCGACACCACGGTTTCGGCATAGACATTGGCCGGGATCGGGAACTGCAGCGGCCGGGCGCCGGCGACGTTCAACGTGGATGTGGTGTTCATCAAACCCAACTTTCCGACGCCGGCGAAACGCTCAGGCGCCAAATTCTCTCCTGCGCGTCCGAACGGTCAGGTCCCAACGTGCTCTTCACACACTGCCAAGCGGTAAGCTCTTGTGTCAGAAACTTATTAGTATACAAATGATATTCAGGTCAAGATCGTGGCGTAAAACAGCTTTCCAATCCAAGGCATATCCTTAGTCCTGGCATTTCGGGTTTCGGCAATGAATGAGAAATTTTCAGCGGCGGCTGGAAGCGTTGTGGCCGGCATCGATGTCGGCGGAACTTTTACCGACCTGCTTCTGATCGACGGCAAGGCGGGCGGCAAGGTGCATATCGCCAAGACGCCGACGACGGTTGAAAATCAGGCATTCGGCGTGGTCTCGGCGCTTGGCGCGACCGGTTTCCCGATCGACGGCATCGACCTTATCGTGCATGGCACGACGACCACCACCAACGCCGTTCTGGAACGGCGTCTGGCTAGGACCGGCATGATCACCACGCGCGGTTTTCGCGACGTGATCGAACTTGGACGGCGCACCCGGCCGCAACCCTATGGCATGACGGGAACCTTCGTGCCGATCATCCCGCGCGATCTCAGGCTGGAAGTGTCGGAGCGGGTCGAGGCGTCCGGCCCGGTCCGCATTCCGCTCGACGAAGCCGAGATGCGCGATGCGGTGAGGACGCTGCTTGCCGCCGGCTGCGAGTCGCTGGTCATCCATTTCCTGCATTCCTACGCCAATCCGGCGCATGAGCGGCGCGCGGTCGAGATCGCCGCCGAGCTTTGGCCGAACGGCCACATCACCGCCGGACATGCGCTGCTTTCGGAAGCACGTGAGTTCGAGCGCGGCGTGACGGCGGCGGTCAACGCTTCGGTGCAGCCGATCCTCGAACGCTATGTCGAGCGGCTGCGCAAGGAACTCGCGGCACAAGGCTATGCGCGCGACTTCCTGATCATGAACGGCAATGGCGGCATGATCTCGGCCCGCTTCGTCACGCTGGAATCGGCCAAGACCGTCATGTCGGGCCCGGCTTCCGGTGTGATCGCCGCCGCCTACAGCGGAAAACGCGCCGGCTTCGGCGACCTCGTCACCTACGACATGGGCGGCACCTCGACCGACGTGGCGCTGATCCGCAACGCCGAGCCCGCCGTGTCGAATGAGATCGAGATCGAATATGCGATGCCGATCCACGTGCCGATGGTGGCGGTGCATACGGTCGGCGCCGGCGGCGGCTCGATCGCGCGCGTCGACGCGGCCGGACTGATCCAGATCGGCCCGGAAAGCGCCGGCGCCAATCCCGGCCCGATCTGCTACGGGCGCGGCGGCACGCAGCCGACCATCACCGACGCCAATCTGGTGCTTGGGCGGCTGGCGCCGAAGAAGCTGCTCGCGGTCGACAATCCGGTTACCGTGGAGCGCGTCACCGGTATCTTCGAGGACAAGATCGGCAAACGCACCGGCCTTTCCGGCGTCGAGGCAGCAGGCGCGGTGCTCAGGCTGGGCAATATGAAGATGGCCGGCGCCATCCGCATGGTCTCGGTGTCGCGCGGCCATGACCCGCGCGATTTCGCGCTGTTTGCCTTCGGCGGCGCCGGACCGCTGCATGCGACAGCGCTTGCGCGCGAGCTCGGCCTGCCCAGAGTGCTGGTGCCGGCGCGGCCAGGCATCACCAACGCATTAGGCTGCGTCGTCGCCGATCTGCGGCACGACTTCGTCAACACCATCAACCAACCGGTGGGCGGGCTTGACGAAAGCCTTATCCATTCCGTCTTGGAACGGCACCTAAACGAAGGTGAAGCGCTGATTGCCAAGGAAGCGGTGAAGCCGGAGGAAATCCGCGTCACCCACTCCGCCGACATGCAGTTTGTCGGCCAGACGCACATCATCAACGTGCCGCTGCCGTCGTCATCGGTTTCACGAGAAACGCTGCAGCAGCTGTTCGAAAAAGCTTACTTCGCGCGCTTCAAGGTCGAGCTGCCGGAGATCCGCGCCAACCTCGTCAACCTCAACACCTCGGTCACCGGGGTGCGGCCGCAGATCGACCTGTCGCGGCTGATCGATCCGGCCGGGCGCGCGGCCACACTTGATGAAGCGCGGCGCGAGATCCGACCGGTCTGGTATGCCGGCCGCTGGCACGACACGCCGGTCTATGTTCGTGAAAAACTGCCGCTCGACTCGGTCATCGAAGGGCCGGCGATCCTGGAGCAGATGGACGCCACCACCGTGCTCGAACCCGGCGACCACGCGCGTTCGGATGCCGACGGCAACATCATCATCGACATCGGCGAGGCCTGAGATGCAAAAGCTCGACGCCATTACGCTTTCAGTCCTCCAGGCGGCTTTGCAGCAGGTCTGCGACGAGATGGACCTCACCTTCTCCCGCGCGGCCTTCTCGCCGGTGATCGCGGAAGCCAATGACCGCTCGGATGGCATCTATTCGGCCGTCGACGGCTCGCTGATCGCGCAAGGCAGCCAGGGTCTGCCGGTGTTCGTCGGCGTCATGCAATATTCGACCAGAACGGTGATCGAGATGATCGCCGACGGCCGTTGCCTCGCTCCGGAACCAGGCGACATCTACATCGTCAACGACCCCTATCTTGGCGGCACGCATCTGATGGATGTGCGCTTCGCCATGCCGGTCTACCGCGGCGGCAATATCTTCTGCTGGCTGTCCAACACCGGACATTGGCCAGATATCGGCGGCTCGGTGCCGGGCGGCTTTTCCGCCTCGGCCACCGCCGTCGAGCAGGAAGGCCTGCGGCTGCCGCCGGTCAAACTGTTCAAGAAGGGCGTGCTCGATCCGGAGATCTATGCCATCATCTGCTCGAACATCCGCGTCGCCGACCAGCGCATCGGTGACATCCGCGCGCAGGCGGCCGCCTTGCTGATCGGCCAGGACAGGCTCAATCAAATCCTGGATCGTTACGGTGACGAAACCGTCGTCGAGGCGATCGCCGAATTGCGCCGCCGCGCCGCCCACCAGATGCGCGCCTCGATCGCGGCGATACCGGACGGCACCTACCGCTCGCAGGCCTTCGTCGATTCCGACGGCGTGGTGAACGAGCCGTTGACCATCAATCTGGCGGTCGAGAAGAACGGCGACACGCTGACCTTCGATTTCACCGGCTCGTCAAAACCTTGCGCCGGGCCGATGAACAGCGTGCTGGCGACGACCTTGTCTTCGGTCTACCTCGCCATGCGGCATATTTTTCCGGACGTGCCGATCAGCGCCGGCGCCTTCGAACCGCTCAACGTCAAACGGCCGGAAGGCACGTTCCTCGACGCCAAATATCCGCGGCCCGTCTCGGGCTGCGCGGCGGAAGTCTCGCAGCGTATCGCGGAAGCCGTGTTCGCCGCCATGGTGCAGGCATTGCCTGAGAAGGTGACGGCGTCGCCCGCCGGCTCGAGCGGCAATTTCGCGCTCGGCGGCAACGACCCGGCGCGCGGCCGCGATTATGTCATGTACCAGATCTCGGGCGGCGGCTATGGCGGCAATGCCGGCCATGACGGCTTGAGCAATGGCTGCTCGACCATCGGCATTTCGAAATCGCCGCCGGTCGAGATCATGGAGCAGGCGTTTCCGGTGCTCTATCGGCATTACGCGCTGCGCGAAGGCTCGGGTGGCGCCGGCAAGCATCGCGGCGGCTTCGGGCTCGCCTATGAGGTGGAGATATTGCGAGGGGACGCCCGCGCGTCCTTCGTCATGGATCACGGCCGCTTCGGGCCGCAGGGTGCGCTTGGCGGCAAGGACGGCGCGCCGAACACCGTGACGGTGTTCCGTGGCGGCGAGGCGCATGTGCCGCCGCATCTTTCAAGGAACAGGACATTGCGCTCAAGGCCGGCGACCGCGTGCGCGTCGGCACGCCGGGCGGCGGCGGCTATGGCGATCCGCGCGAACGTGACCCGAAGCAGGTCGCCGAGGATGTCCGGCTTGGCTATTATACAGCCGAGCAGGCCAGGGAGATGTTCGGGTCCGACCCGGCTAACTAATCACGCCAGCTTTGCCAGCAGCCGCAGAAAAGTCGCGGCTTCCTTGGCGGTCAGCGGCGCCAGCGTTTCCTCGGTGATGGCGCGGGCCAGCGGGATCAGCCGCTCGATGGCCTGGCGGCCCTCCGGCGTCAAAGCGACCAGCAGCCGCCTTTTGTCGTGTTCGTGCTTGGTAAGGTCGACCAGGCCGCGTGCCTTCAGACGATCGATGACACCCTTGACCGTGGCCGCATCCATGGCGATCAGCGTGCCGAGCTGGTTCTGCGAGGTTTCGCCGATGTCGTAGAGCTTGGCCAAGGCGGCGAATTGCGGCGGTGTCAGATCGGCGATGTGCGCGGCGAAGATCGAGACATGGCGCTGATGCGCCTTGCGCAGGATGAAGCCGACCTGGTTCTGCAAGCGGTAATCAAGATCGTCAGGTTCTTCGGCCTCGACGAGCTTGAGCAGATTGTCCTCGCCGCTCATCGTAAGCCATCCCACGCCTTGATGTCCTTGGCCGCCAGGCCGCCCATGCGGTCGTGAACACGCGGGCCACAGGCCATGGCGAGGCAGAACAGGATTTCGTCGGGACGCGGACCGTCGCTGAGGCCGACCTCCATGGCGTCGAAATGGCTGCGCACATAGGCGGCGTTGGTGTGGCCGAGCGGCACGTCGAGCTTTGAACCGAAGGCGCCGACCTTGGTCGCCGACGGCACGATCGCCTTGGCGTCGCCAAGCCGCTCGCGCATGGCGTAGCCGCCCGGGACATGCCACAGCGCACCGTGCTCGAGTTCACCGGACGTACCGATGATGGTGCCCTTGCCGTAGCCGTCGATCTGCTTCACGTCGCCGCCCAGTGCGGCAATGAGCTTGTCGGTGAGCAGCAGGCCAAGCGGCTTCAGATCGTCCATGGCGCTCTGCAGCTCTTCCACGTAACGGCCGGCGTACGGGTTCTTGACCAACGCCACGGCCGCGGCGCGTTGGCGTGGGGCCGCTGCGAGCGGCCCGCCATCGTGAAAGATCTCCTCGGTCAAAACCGCGATCTTGCGGATCGGAAACTCAGGCATGCGCAACTTCCTTCCCTGGATTTTTGTTGGGCGCGGCAAGCGCCATGGAACCACTGATGCGGGCTTCCCCGCCAAGAAACAGCGCCGAGGCGGCAATCAAGCCGCGCCGGCGAAAATCTTCGGCGACAGCGAAGCCATTGTCCAGCGCCCGCGCCACCTCGCCAAGTGCAAGCGCGCCGACGGCTTGTGTCACCAGCCGTGTGCCGAGATCGCTGTCGGGCGCCAATTCTTGCGCAGGAATGCGCTTGATGGCGGCATTACCGGGCAGGTCGACGGCGTTGGCAATGAGCGTTGCCGCCGCGTCGGCCTCGGCGCCGGTGCGCGCCAGCACGGTGACGGCGTCGGCAATGCCAAGCGAGAAGGAGCGGCCGCGCCAGCCGCTGGTGGCAACGCCGCGCACGCCGTCTGCTGAGCGAATGGTGATGCGGTCGGCCATACCGTTGCCGGTACCGGCGATCGCCAGGTTCATGGACTGGTCCTTGCCGATATGGAGAGCGCTGTCGCCGCCATTGTTGACATAGGCGCGATCGAGCTTGCGACCGGCAAGCAGTGCGGCGAGCATTTCGTCGGCTACCGATCCTGCCACGGCGGCCATCGGTGTTATGAAGCATTCCGCCAGCGGCGTGACGGCTGCTTCCATGCGGCGCGCCGTCGGACCGTCAAAGGTGCGCGGCGCCAGGAAAAATGCCGGCAGCCGCAATTCAGGAAGCTCCTTGACCAGTTCGATCAGGATCGTCTGGAAGCGCTCGATGGCCTGGGTGTAGGCGGCGCGACACTCATCCGCCTCGCCGAAAGCTTCGACGATCAGGTCGATCGGCCCATGGTTGAGATGGAGCCGCTTGCCGTCCTGCAGCCAGTGCGCTTGCGGGCCCTGCATCAGCCGGCACCGTTCGCCGCGGCGCGCCGCAGTTGCGCCAATGGCGGCCAGGGATTGTTGACCGGCGCGCCGGTGTTGCTGCGCGGATTGAGGTATTCACCGCCCCTGGCAAGGATATCCTCGACGCTGCGGATTTCGCTCTCATAGCCGCCCAGCCGGACATAGTCGTCGCGGCGCATGGTGAATTCGATCGGCGCGACCAAAGCCGGGGTCGGCACATAGCCGAAAGCGCCTTCCGGCACGCGGGTGACATCGACCATCAGCGTGATGCCGCCGCCTGGCCAGACATAGACTGGCGCGCCGCCGACCGTGACATAGGTCTTCAAGCCTTGCACCGAACGCGTCAGGTTGACCGGGTTCTCGGTAACGCCGGCGCGCAGCGAACCGCCGGCGCCGCCGATGAACAGCACGGTGCACAACGCCGGCTCGCAATTGTCCTCGATCAGGCCGACGGATTTCTGCAGCCGCTCCGGGAACGGCTTTTCGACCGGCTTCAGATCGTCATCGAGTTCGTAATAGGCGAATTGCTCGCCGGTGGTCGAAACCATCAGCAGCGACAGGCCGGGGCGCGCGCCCTTCTTGGCGTTCCAGTCGCCGAGGATCGACAGCGGGTCGGAAATCGAAGTGCCACCCCAACCGAGGCCAGGCTCCGACACCTTGAAATAACGGCCCGGCGTCGAGCGGCGGCCGACGATCTTGATGCCCGTGTTCTCCCAGCCCAGCACCTTGCCGGCCTGATGCTCGGAGACGACGCCGGTGATGTGGTCGTCGACCACCACCACCTCGTCGACCAGCCCGCGCCATTGGGTGGCGAACATGCCGATGGTGGCCGAACCGCAGCCGACGCGCATGCGGTGCTCGATCTTGCCGTCGATAACCGGCGCCTTGCCGGCCTCGACGATGACCGTCGCGCCGCCGTCGATGGTGAGCTCCACCGGCTTGCGGTTGCATAGGTTGAGCAGCGCATCGCAAGTCGCGCGTCCCTCGGCTTTCGAGCCGCCGGTGAGGTGATGGACGCCGCCGAGCGACAGCATCTGCGAGCCGTATTCCCCGGTGGTGACGTGGCCGATCGCCTCGCCTGCGGCGCGCACGATCGCCGTCTCGTCGCCGATGTGACGGTCGGTATCGATCTTCACCTTGACGCCGCAGTAGGAGAAGATGCCTTCGGTGACGACGGTGACGAGATCGACGCCCTCGACCTCCTGGCTGACGATGAAGGGCGCCGGCTTATAATCCGGATAGGTGGTGCCGGCGCCGATGGCGGTGACGAAGCGGCGGCCGGAGTTGACCAGTTCGCCGTCCCATTCCTCGCCCTCCGCGACGAACGGCACCACCGCGCCGCCAGTCTCGGCCGCGTGGTCGAGGATGGTCAGTGGGTCCATGCGCACGATACGGCCGCCAACATTGCCGTAGCGATCGCAGGCGCCGGTGCGGCCGTCGGCGACGTAGCACATGACCGGGCAGGCATCACAGCGGATCTTCTCCGCCACCTGCTTTTCGCCGGGATCATGGGTTTCGAAACGTTCGGCGAGCTCGCTCATCGGCGCGCCTCCTTGTCGTGGATTGCCGCCAGGATACGGCTCGGCGTTGCCGGCACCTTAGTCACCAGCACGCCGGTGGCGTGGCGGATTGCGTTGAGAATCGCCGGCGCGGTCGGGATCAGCACATGCTCGCCCAGGCCCTTGGCGCCGAACGGACCTTCCGGGTCCGGAACCTCGACCAGTATGTGCTCGATCGGCGGCACGTCGCCGATGGTCGGGATGAGATAATCGTGCAGGTTCTCGGTGCGGCCGGGGATGTATTCCTCCATCAGCGCCATGCCGATGCCTTGCGCGATGCCGCCCTCGATCTGACCCTCGACCAGCATCGGGTTGATCGCCTTGCCGACATCATGCGCGGCGGTGATCCTGATAAGCCTCACCGTGCCGAGCTTGAGATCGACCTCGAGCTCGGCAATCTGCGCGCCATAGCCGTAGACGGCGTAAGGCTTGCCCTGGCCCTTGGCGTCGAGCGGCAGCGTCGGCGGGTCGTAGGTTTCCTCGGCAATGAAGACCAGACCGTCGGCATCGGCCTTCAACGCCGACAGATCGATGCGCCGCGCCGCATCGCCCTCGCGGATGGAAAGGCTGGAGCCATCGAGCGCGATCGTCGCTTCGCCCGAGACGTTGGCGAAGCGCAGGATCTTTTCACGCAAGGCGCGGCCGGCTTTTTCAGCCGCCTTGCCGGTCACGAAGGTCTGGCGCGATGCCGATGTTTTGCCGGCGTCGGGGGTGATGGCGGTGTCGGCGCTCTTCAGCCGGAACCGTTCGAGCGGCAGGCCGAGCGCGTCGGCGCAGATCTGGGTGATGACCGTGTTCGAGCCCTGGCCGATATCGACCGCGCCCTGATGCAATATGACCTCGCCTGAGGTCGAGATGCCGACCTTGATGGTCGACGGATTGGGCAGCGAGGTGTTGCCGCAGCCATACCAGCAGGAAGCGACGCCAACGCCGCGTTTGCTGGCCGTGCTGGTCGCGTTGAAGGCTTCGGTTTCGGCGCAAGCGCGCGCCCAATGCGGCTGAAGCTGCTCCAGGCACGCGCCAATGCCGACGCCTGACTCCAGGCGCTGCCCGGTCACCGTCTCGCAGCCATCGCGCAGGCAGTTCTTCAAGCGGAAATCGAGCCGGTCGATGCCGAGCTTGCCGGCGAGCTCGTCATAAAGCGTCTCCTGCATGATGGTGGCCTGCGGCACGCCGAAGCCACGAAAGGCGCCAGCGATCGGGCCATTGGTGTGGATGGCGTAGCCCGTCGCCCGGTAGTTCGGCGTGGCATAGGGGCCGGATGCATGCACCGGCACGCGGTTGGCGACGGTCGGACCCCAGCTCGCATAGGCGCCGGTGTTGAAATCACCTTCAAAGACCATGCCGGTGACGCGGCCGTCGGTATCGGTGCCGATGGTCGCCTTCATCTCGGCCGGATGGCGCTTGGTGGTCGACATCATCGATTCGTTGCGCGTGTAGGCAAGGGCCGCCGGCCGGCCCGTCTTCATCGCCACGAGGCCGATGAGCGGCTGCAACGAAACGTCGAGCTTGGAGCCAAAGCCGCCGCCGGTGGCGGTCGGCACGATGCGGACTTTTTCGACGGGAAGGCCGAGCACCTTGGCCGTGTCATCGCGGTCCATGTAGGGCGCCTGGGTGCAGGCGACGACGACGAGCGTGTCGCCATCCATATAAGCGTAGCCGGCTTCCGGTTCGATATAGGCATGCTCGACAAAGGAGGTCTCGATGGCGCCCGACGCCGTGACGGCGGCGCTGGCGAGCGCGCCATCGGGATCGCCACGTTCGACATAGCCGGAGGTGAGCAGGTTCGCCGGGCGATGCTGGTGGATCAGAGCAGCACCTTCGGCTGTCGCCTCGCGCGGCTGCAGCAGATGCGGCCGTTCGGTCCAGACGATCGGAAAATCGGTGAGATCAAGATCGAGGATCGCCTCGCGCTCGCCGGCCACCAGCGCCACGGCCTCGCCACGCAGGCGGGCAAAACCTTCGGCCAGCGCCGGCTGGTCGGCAAAGGGGCCGATGACGCCAAAGCAGTTCTTGCCGGGGATATCGGCGGCGGTAAAGATACCGGCAATGCCGGGATGCGCCTTCGTCCAGGCGCCGAGGTCGCCGAAGCTGAAGCCGGCATGATAGTGCGGCGAGCGGACCACCAGCACCGACAACGCATCGGTCGGGAAGCTATCGCCGCCGAATTTCTCGTCGCCGGTAACCTTTGGCACGCCATCGAGCCGGATCGGCGAGGCGCCGACGGCGTGGCCAACTTCAGGCAGGCGAAGATCGACGCCGTTCATATGTTTCGAGGCCTGCATCACCGCCGCGACGATTTTCCGATAACCCGTGCAGCGGCAGAGCACGCCGCCCAGCGCGTCCTGCGTCTCGGCCTCGCTGGGGGTGGGGTTGTGCTCCAGCAGCGCCGTGGCCGCCACCAGCAGGCCCGGCGTGCAGATGCCGCATTGTGCAGCGCCGTGCTCCAGGAAGGAGGCTTGCAACGCCGAAAGCCTGCCATTGGCGAGACCCTCGACCGTGGTGACCGAAGCGCCCGACACGGAAGCGGCCGGGACCAGGCAGGCGCAGACGGGATTGCCATCGACCAGCACCGTGCAGGCGCCGCAATCGCCGGCATCGCAACCGACCTTGGTGCCGGTGAGCCGCAACTCGTCACGCAAAACCTGGGACAGCCGCCTGACCGGCGCCACCGAGACGCTAACGCCGGCGCCATTGACCTCAAAAGCGATGTCGGCGCGTTCCATGCCTGATTGGGCCATACTCATGCGGCCACCTTGCCTTCGCTCGGGCCGATAGCGGCGCGCACTGCGCGGGCGACGATCTCGCGCGCAGCGTCCAGCCGGTATTCGGCGCTGCCGCGCACATCGGCGATCGGTGCCAGTTCCTCGATCGGCGCGCACAGTACCGCATCGGCGAGCGCGGCCGTGGCAGGTAGCCCACGCAACGCCGCCTCGACGCCGGCAAGACGGCGGGCGACGGCGGAACAGGCGCCGACGGCGATTGCCGCATCGGCGACCACGCCACCCTCGATTACCAGTCGCACTGCTGCCATGGCTATGGAAATGACCAGGTAGCGCCGCGCGCCGAGCTTGACGAAGGACGACACCCCTGTGGCGGAGCGCTTCGGCACACGGATCGCCGTAACCATCTCACCCGGTTGCAGCCCGGTGCGGCGATTGCCGAGGATGAATTCGCCAAGCGGCAGTTGGCGGGTCGCCTGCGCGGACCTCAGCTCGACATCGGCGTCGAGCACCAGCAGCGCCGGCACGCCATCCGCTGCCGGCGAGGCGTTGCAAAGATTGCCGGCAACCGAGGCGACATTCTGGATCTGGACTGAGCCAACCTCACGCGCGGCCGCCTTCAACGCATCGAATGCCGCCGGCAGCGGCTGGCGGACAATGTCGGTCCAGGTGGTGCGGGCGCCGATGCGCCAGTGCTCGTCCGTCTCGGCGATGCCGCGCAAAGCTGCCAGACCATTGATATCGAGGATGTTGTCACGGAAAGGTTTTACGCCCTGCGCGGGATAGAAATCCGTGCCGCCGGCAAGAATGCGCCAGCGGTCCTCGCCAAGCAAGGCGAGCGCCTCGTCGACCGTGGTGGGTTTCGCGTAACGGATCACGCTTTGCCTTCCCAATCTGGGCCTTCCCCGAATTGGCCCGCCCAAAGCGCCTTGCCGTGGGCCTTCCGCCGGCATCGAGACCTGTCAAATTCATTCGTATGCAAATGATATCAGGCCGACTGGAATTGTCAAAGCAAGAGTTCGCGCCCGCGCCTGGCCAAGTCGCGCTGAACGCATTTGTTATCCCGTCGGAGGTTGACGCCGCCGGCCATCTGGTCAAGGTTCTGCCTCCGGTCGCGCGAGCGGCTTTCTTGACTGGAGCCCGAGCCGAAACCAGAGGGAGGCCGCATGGCTGAAGAAGCGCTCATCGTCATCGACCTGCAGAACGATTTTTGTCCCGGCGGCGCGCTTGCGGTCGCCGGCGGCGACGAGATCGTGCCGTTGGTCAACGACCTGATCCGCCATAGCGAACATGTGGTCCTGACCCAGGACTGGCATCCAGCCGGACATTCGAGCTTCGCTTCCAGCCATCCCGGCAAGCAGCCTTTCGAAACCATCGAAATGCCCTATGGGCCGCAGACGCTGTGGCCGGATCATTGCATCCAGGGCAGCCTTGGCTCCGATTTTCATTCGGGGCTTGCCTGGACCAAGGCGGAACTGGTGATCCGCAAGGGGTTCCGCACCGCGATCGATAGCTATTCGGCCTTCTTCGAGAACGACCATGCGACGCCGACCGGCCTCGGCGGCTATCTCAAGGAACGCGGCATCGACACGATCACGCTGGTCGGGCTTGCCACCGATTTCTGCGTCGCCTTCTCGGCGCTCGACGCCGTGAAGCAGGGTTTCAAGACCACGGTGCGGCTCGACGCCTGCCGCGGCATCGACCTCAACGGCTCGGTCGATGCGATGCTGGAGCGCATGCGCGAAGCCGGCGTGACGCTCGAAGATCATTCCTCGGAATGAACTGACTGTGAGGCAAAGGGGGAGCTTCACCACATTGACCAAGAAACTGGTGGCCGGCTTGGCCACCGCTGCCTTCGTCATGCCGGTGTATCCGGCTTTCGCTGCTGAAAATCACGAACTGCCGGGCGCTGCCATGTCGCTCTGGTGGACGCTGCCCTTTGCCGGCCTGCTTTTGTCGATTGCGTCCGGGCCGCTGCTGTTTCCCCATCTCTGGGAACATCACTATGGCAAGATCGCCGCCGGATGGGCGACGCTGGTGGTGGTTCCACTGGCGGTCGCCTTCGGGGGTCCGATAGCCGGCGAGGCGGTGCTGCATACGCTGCTGACGGAATATCTTTCCTTCATCATCCTGCTCTTCGCGCTCTACACGATTTCCGGCGGCATCCTGCTTGCCGGCAACATCCACGGCACGCCGCTGGTCAATGCCGGGCTGCTGTTGATCGGCGCGATGCTGGCCTCGGTCATCGGCACCACAGGCGCCTCGATGATCCTGATCCGGCCGATCCTGCGCGCCAATGACAACCGGCCGTTCAACGCGCATGTGGTGATCTTCTTCATCTTCCTGGTCTCCAACATCGGCGGCTCGCTGACGCCGCTCGGCGATCCGCCGCTGTTCGTCGGCTTCCTGCGCGGTGTCGATTTCTTCTGGACGACGGTGCACATCCTGCCCGACACGCTGTTCGTCGGCGGCCTGGTGCTGGCGGTCTTCCTGGCGATCGACATCGTCCTGCACCGCCGCGAAGCCGGCGCGCCGAAGATCAAGGACCCGACGCCGGATTCGAAAGTGCGCCTCCGCGGCCTGCCCAATTTGCCGCTGCTCGCCGGCGTGATCGGCGCCATCCTGCTTTCAGCAAGCTGGAAACCCGGCATCAGCATCCCGGTCTTCGGCGTCGAGCTGGAATTGCAGAACCTCGTGCGCGACGCGATCATCCTGATCCTTGCCTTCGTCTCGCTCGCCGTATCCCGCAAGGAGTACCGCGCCGCCAACGGCTTCAACTGGGGACCGATCGCCGAAGTGGCAAAACTCTTTGCCGGCATCTTCATCTGCATCGTGCCGGTGGTCGCCATCCTGCGCGCCGGGCCTGGCGGTGCGCTGGCGCCGCTGGTGTCGCTGGTGACCTCGGCCAATGGCCAGCCCAACGACGTCGCCTATTTCTGGCTGACCGGGGCGCTGTCGTCCTTCCTCGACAACGCGCCGACCTATCTGGTGTTCTTCGAGCTTGCCGGCGGCGATGCGAGACACCTGATGACCGAGGCCGCCTCGACGCTCGCCGCGATTTCGGCCGGCGCCGTTTTCATGGGCGCCAACACCTATATCGGCAACGCGCCGAACTTCATGGTCTATGCGATCGCCCGCCACGGCGGGGTGAAGATGCCCGGCTTCTTCGGCTACATGGCGTGGTCGGGCCTCGTGCTGGTCCCGATTTTTCTGATCGCGGGTTTTTTGTTCTTTTAGCCGACGCCGACATAGCGCCGGACGGCCGACGGATCGGCGCGCAATGCCTCGACATCGACCGTCTCGCGGTTCCGGCCATTTTCGATGAAGCAAACCCGATCGGCGACCGAGAGCACAGCATCGACGCGCTGCTCGACCAGGATGGTCGAGACGCCGAGATCGCGCAGTTTCGCCACCGTCTCGCGGATCTTGGCGATCATCGTCGGCATCAATCCTTCGGTCGGTTCGTCGAGCAACAGCACCTGTGGTTCGAGGCAGAGCGCGCGCGCCATGGCCAGCATCTGCTGCTCGCCGCCGGACAGCGTGCCGGAGCGCTGCCTGAGGCGCTCACGCAGCAATGGGAAGAGGTCCAGCACGCTTTCACGTGTCGCCCTGCCCTTGCCGCGCGCCATGAGGCCGATCTCGATGTTTTCGGCAACCGTCATCTCGGCGAACAATCGCCGGCCCTGCGGTACATAGGCGACGCCGGCCTTCGGCACATCATGCGCGGCAAGCCCGGTCAGCTCCTTGCCGCCCAGTTTGATCGATCCGGCTGCCGCCGGCACCAGCCCCATGATGGCCTTGAGTGTCGTCGTCTTGCCGGCGCCGTTGCGGCCGAAGAGACACAGCACCTCGCCCTTGTTCAACACGAGATCGAGGCCGTAAAGCACCTGGACCTCGCCATAGAAGCAGTCCAGCCCGGCGATCCGCAATGCTTCCGTCTTGCTCGTCTCCGTCATGTTGGTTTCAATCATGGGGCGGTCCCCAGATAGGCTTCCTGCACCGCCGCGTTTTCACGGATCTCTTCCGGCGTGCCTTCGGCCAGGATCCTGCCGGCATTGAAGACGGTGATGCGGTCGGCCAATTGCATGACGACAGGCATGTTGTGTTCGATCAACAGCACCGTGGCGTCCTTGGCGATCTCGCGCACCAGGGTGATGAAATTGTCGATCTCGCTGTCGGCCAGCCCCTGCGTCGGCTCGTCGAGGATCAGCAGGCGTGGCTTCAGTGCCAGACCCATCGCCACCTCCAGCAAACGCTGGTGGCCGTAGGACAACTGCCCTGCCGGCATGTGGGCGCGGTCGGCCAGGCCGGTGCATTCGAGCGCCGCCATGACAGCGGCCTGGATCGCGCTCTTGGAATAGCCATGCCGCAGTGTCAGTTGCACGGGCAGCGCGACGTTGGCGTAGACGGACAGGTTGGCATAGATGCTGGTGATCTGGAACGTGTAGGCGATGCCCATGCGGACGCGGGCATAGGCCGGCAGGCCCGTGATATCGGCGCCGTCGAAGACGATCATGCCGGCAGACGGCTGGATGCGGCCGCTGATCAGGCTGACGAAGGTGGTCTTCCCCGCTCCGTTGGGGCCGATGACCGCGCGGATTTCGCCCGGCATCAGCGCGAAGTCGACGTTGTCGACCGCACGCAGCCCGCCGAAATTGCGCGACAGGCCCTTGGTCGTCAAAAGCGGCGTCATGGCAGCCACCCGAGCCAGCGCTGGCGGATGCTGCCAAGAATACCTTTGGGAAAAACAGCACCAGAAGGATGAGAGCCATGCCGACGATCAGCAGGTAGGCGGAGGTGAAGCCGCTGGTGATGTCTGTGACATAGTACATGAACAGCGTGCCGACGAGCGGCCCGAGCGCTGTCGCGGCGCCGCCGAGCAGCACCCACAGCAAGGGCAGGATCGAGTATTGCACGCCGGCGAAGCTCGAGCCGACATAGCCGAACAGCAACGCATAAGCCGCCCCCGAAGCCGCGCAGATGGCGCCCGAGGCGACGACCGCGACAAGCTTGTTGGCGACCGTGTCGTAGCCGAGCATTTTGGTACGTTCCTCGTTCTCGCGGATAGCGACCAGAACGCGGCCGAAGCGGGAGCGGACGATCGCCAAAGTGACGAGCAGCACGACCGAAAACAGCGCCAGCGCGCTCATGTAGCGCACAGTCGGATTGGTAAGGTCGAAGGAAGCGCCGCCGATCGCAATCACCCGCGATGCCTGCTGGATGACCAGGCCCTGATCGCCGCCGGTCCAGGCGGCGAAATAGAGGATGAGCAGGAAAAAACCTGCGCGAACATCATGGTGACGATCATGAACGCCACGCCGGAGGTGCGCAGCGCCAGCAGGCCAATGACCAAAGCCAGCAGCGCGCCGCATGCGGTGCCCGCGACAAAGGCTTCCGGCACGCCCCAGCCGAGATGGTAGACGGTCAAGCCCGCACCATAGAGGCCGGCGGAAAAGAACATCGCGTGACCGAGGCTGAGCAGGCCGACATAGCCGAACAGAAGATTGTAGCCCATGGCGAAGACGGCCAGCGCCATGATGCGGGCAAAGAGACCCTGGTGATAATCCGGCAGGACGAAGTTCAGCGCGAACAGAAGCGCGATGACGCCGATATGCAGGGCATAGATTTTTGCCGGCGCAGCATCCTTCATCGCTGCTGGGTCCCGAACAGCCCTTGCGGCCGGAACACCAGCACCATGGCGACGACCAGCGTGGCGATGATCTTGGCCAGCGTCGGCGAGAAGAACATCGAGACGATGCCGTCGGACAGGCCGATCAGGATGCCGGCAACCACGGTGCCGCGCAGCGAGCCGAGGCCGCCGATGATGACGACGATGAAGGACAGCAGCAGCGGATCCTGCCCCATCAGATAATGCGCCTGGCTGATCGGCACAATCAGCACGGCGGCGATCGCCGCCAGCATGGCGCCGACGGCGAAGACGCCGGCATAGACGCGCTCGACCGGAATGCCGAAGGCTTGCGCCGTCTCGCGGTCGTACTGGGTGGCGCGCATGATCAAGCCGATTTTCGTGCGGGTCAGCACCAGCCAGGTGATGACAAGCAGAACGGCTGAGGCCGCAACGATCGAGAGCTTGTAGCCGGAATAGCCGAACCACGGCAAAAGGATGCGGTAGCTGAACGGCGGCTCGACGGGGCGCGCCTCGGGGCCGTAGAAGGTCAGCGCCAGCTGCTGGATGATGTAGAGCATGCCGATGGTGGCGACGATGGTGGCTTCCGGATTGTAGTTCAGCCGGCGCAGCACCAGGCGCTCGGCGACCAGCGCAATCGCGCCGACGATCAGCGGCGCCAGCACCAGCGCCGCCAGGAAGCCGAGCGTCGGATGGCCCGGTATCGCGGTCGAGATCGCCCAGGCCAGCACGGCGCCCAGCATGAAAAACTCGCCATGCGCGACATTGACGACACGCATGACGCCGAACACCAGCGACAGCCCGAGCGCCGTCAGCGCGAGTACGGCGGAAGTGACGAGGCCTTCGAGGGCGGCGAGGAGGAGGTGGGGACCGAAATGCATGGGCTACACGCAGGCCAGTGCCAAGCGCACCCCCTCTGCCCTGCCGGGCATCTCCCCCTCAAGGGGGAGATTGGATGTCACCAAGGCTTTCGCCAATGGCCAAAGCAGGTGGATAAGTGCCGTCGCAAAAGCTGCCAATCTCCCCCTTGAGGGGGAGATGTCCGGCAGGACAGAGGGGGTGGCTTGGCGCTCACGCTTGCTAGCTGGCTAATCCTACAGCGCCTGCGTCGTGTAATCCCCCTCAGCCTCGTAGAGCCCGTCCTCGATCTTGGTCTTGTGCACGACCTTCAGCTTGCCACCTTCGACCTTGGAGATGTTCTGGATGCCGAAACACTGGTGGATCTTGCCGTTGAAGGTTTTCGCTCCCTGCGGATGCTCCGGCCCTTCGGCGAACTCTTTCAGCGCCTCTGTCGCCTCGACCAGCTTGGCGCGGTCTTCCGGGCCCTTGTAGCCGGCGTCTTCCATCGCCTTCTTGACGACGTAGAGCGTTTCCCAGCAGCCGAACATGTGCGCGGCGGTGGAGACGTCCTTGGGGTCGCCGACGGCGGCGCCATTGTCGTCGATGCCGACGGCGGCGCGGTAGGCCTTCTGCGCGGCGGTATCGTCAGGCTGGGCGTAACGCGGCGAGCCTTCCCAGAAATGGCTGCCGTCGAGGAATTCGAGACCAGGGCTGTTGATGTCGGTTGCCTCGAGCGGATCGATGAAGCCGAACAGCTGCGGCCGCTGCGAGCCGTAGAACTCGCCGAGTTCCTTGACGAAGGTGAGCACCGCCGGGCCGACCATGACGTGATAGATCACTTCGGTCTCAGCCGGAATCTGCGGAAAGTATTTGGTGAAGGAGCTCTCCGTCGGCGGGATGGCGATCTGCGCGATGACCTCGGCGCCTTGCGCCTTCAGCGCCGGCGGCAGGTAATCGCGATGGTCGTAGCCGAAAGCGAAGTCGGGGAAGATCTGCGTCACCTTCTTGCCGGCGTTGGCGGCGATCCACGGCGCCATCGACTGGATCTGGCTCTTCACATCGGTGATGCCGGGCTGGAAGACGTAGCGGTTGAGCTTGGTCGAGGCGACGTGGTGGCCTTCGCTGACGACGAAATAGGGGATCTTGTTTTCACCGGCGGCCGGCGCCGAGCCGATCACGACATGCGAGAACAAAGTGCCGAAGACGATGTCGGTCTTGTGCTGCTTGGCGAATTTGGCGACCACCTCGGCGCCGCGCGCCGGATCAGTGCCGTCGTCCTCGATGACCAGCTCGACCTGGCGGCCGCCGATGCCGCCGGCATCGTTGATGGCCTTGACGGCGGCGGCGCTCGTCTTTTCGTACCAGCGGCCATAGGCGGCGCCGATGCCGGTGCGGTGCGACTGGAAGCCGATCTTGATCGGCGCCGAGCTTGCGCCTGGCTGTAGCGGACGAAGCCTGGCGCGAGTGCCAAGCCGGCGCCGGCGGCGATGCCCTTCAGCGCGGTGCGGCGCGAAAGCGTCGTCTTGGAAAGATCGAAAAATCCGTTCTTGTCGGCCATGTCCGTTCCCCTGTTTTTTTCAGTCTTGACCAGCGATAAGGCGGCTAAACCATCCCCTTGAGGAGGACGGGAAAATTGCATGTGTACAAACTAAATCACCAAAGCCTTGGCCTGGCAAGCGAGCTTTACCCGACGGCATTGGAGGCGCGCCCTTGTCTCATCCGGCGGTCGGCGTGGCAAGCAACCACAGGCCGAAGATCGTGTAGGCGATCATCAAAAGAGTAAGCGGCAGTTGGCTGCGCGCGGCGCGAGAAGGCTGGCCGTACAGCCGCCAGGCAAGACCGTGCGCGACAAGCACGGCCAGCACATGGCCGGCTATGATGACACCGGCCTGCAGGTTCCACAGCCACCAGGCCGACCGGGCGCCGGCGACGACGCCTGCTTCGACCATCATATCTGCGGTGCCGAACAGGTTCCAACCCCGCGACAGCGGATCGGAGAGCGCGACCAGCGCGTACTGGCCATCGACCATCAGCGCGGTGACGTAGTGCGCGATGTGATAAGCAAGCGCGATCGGCACGATCGACCATACCAGCAGGCCGGCGGCGTCCTTGAATGAACTGATATCACCGGCAAGACGTTGGCCAAGAAGGACGGCCAGCGCGAACACCACTGCCAGCAGGACGAAGGTCAGCACGAGGCCGAAACTGCCGATGCCGATGAGCGCGGTGCGACCGGGAAACTCCAGCGGGTTGACGCCGAACAAGCCAAGCCAGAAGAAGGTCTTCGACAGACCGTCGAAGGATACCGACGACAGCGCCAATAGAAGAAAGGCCATGCCGCTCAATGGCAATGGTTCGGCGGCAAGCAGTCCGGCGCCCGGCCATGCCAGCGAGAGGCGGCCTTGTTCGCGCTGGAAAGGCGCAAAGCGGGCGACCATGGCGAAGAAGATGCTCAGGAATTCGCCACGCCGGCTCCAGTTCGCGTAGCCGAATGCCAGCATGGCGATGAAGCTCGCCAGCCAGTAGAGGCCGGCGGCGTATGCCAGGCGTGCTGGATCGTCGGGCGCCGGGTCGACCAGCTCGAACCAGGCGAAGGCGAAGAACAGGGCGAAGGCCGGCCAGAAGCCGAGCCATGCGGGTAGACGCGGGGGCTGCGCTTCACGGAGGCCGAGGACCCGGGCCGCGACGCGGTACGGCCCGTACCACGGATTGAGCCATGCCCAAAGGTTGCCGAGGACGCCCTGAAGGAGGGTGAAACCGGCCCAAAGCAGCGTCCAGATCGCCAGCGGCAGCGGATTGGAGAGCGGATCGCGACTGCCGAAGAGGCCAGCGGTGATGAGGATTGCAAAGCCGGCGAAAGAAATCAGGCTGATGACGGTGCGGAGGCGGTCGTCGAATGAGAAAAGCGGAAGGCGCTTGCGCCAGAAACGGTCGAAGGCCGCGGGCGGCAGCAGCGCCAGCACGAGGAAGCTGATGGCTACAGCGAGTGCGCCACCAGCGATGTAGTAGCCGGTCGGCAGGAGAAGGACGTGGCCGCGATCGGAGGCGTGGGCGAAGGCGGGGGTGGGAAGGAGGAAGGCGACAAAGATGTAAGCCAACCAGGAAAGCTGGCGCTCTACGGCCCCCCTCTCTGTCCTGCCGGACATCTCCCCCTCAAGGGGGAGATTATCTTGTCATCTCCGCCTTCGCCAATCTTCAGGGCTGCAAGGGAAGCGCCGGCAGTGAAGCTGCCAATCTCCCCCTTGAGGGGGAGATGTCCGGCAGGACAGAGAGGGGGGCGAAGGAACTCAGCCTATCCAACTTTGCTGTCCCGCTTGGCGATGTCAGGCTTGGTGGCGCCTCACACCTTCACCAATTGCTCCACCCGTCCCTTCTCGCCGAAAATCCTCAGATACCGCTTGATCTCTTTCGCATCCCCGGTCGCCTTGGCGGGATTGTCCGACAGCTTCACCGCCGGCCTGCCGTTGGCTTCCGTCACCTTGCAGACCAGCGATATGGCGTCGAGGCTGTCGGTCTCGGTCGGGGCGCAGCCTTCGAAATCGTTGGTGAGGTTGGTGCCCCAGCCGAAGGACATGCGCACTTTGCCACGGAAATGCCTGTAGGTCTCCTCGATGGTCTCGACCTCGAGACCGTCGGAGAAGATCAGCAGCTTCTGCTTCGGGTCCTTGCCCTTCTTGCGCCACCAGTCGATGATTTTTTCGCCGCCCTCGATCGGCGGCGCGCTGTCGGGGCGGAAGCCGGTCCAGTCGGCGATCCAGTCCGGCGCATCGCGCAGGAACGCGGCGGTGCCAAAAGTGTCTGGCAGCACGATCAAGAGATTGCCGCCATAGTAGCGCTGCCAGTCCTGCAGCACCTTGTAGGGCGCCTCGCGCAGCTCCTCCTCGGAATTGGCAAGGGCAGCGAACACCATCGGCAATTCATGCGCGTTGGTGCCCAGGGCCTCGAGATCGTTGTCCATGGCCAGGAGCACGTTGGAGGTGCCGGTGAAGGCCTCGCCGATGCCTTCCTTCAACGCCTCCACGCACCAGCGCTGCCACAGGAAGGAGTGGCGCCGGCGTGTGCCGAAATCGGAGATGCGGATGCCGGGCAGCGCCTTCAGCCGTTCGGTCTTGGCCCACATCTTGGCCTTGGCACGGGCATAGAGCACGTCGAGCGCGAACGGCCCATAGGAGCGCATCGCCGCGCGCGAGCGGAGCTCATTGATGATGGCAAGCGCCGGGATCTCCCACAGCGTGGTGTACATCCAAGGGCCGGGAAAGGAGAGCTCGTACTGGCCATCGCGCTTGGAAAGCTCGTATGGCGGCAGCCTGAAACCTTCCAGCCAGGCGAGGAACTCCGGCTCGAAGATCTGCTTGCGGCCGTAGAAATTGTTGCCGCCCAGCCAGATCATTTCCTTCTTGGAGAAACGCAGCGTGCGGGCATGGTCGAGCTGCTCGCGCAATTCGCCCTCGTCGATCTGGTCGGCAAGGCGCACCGAGGTCGTGCGGTTGATCAGCGAAAAGGTGGCGTCGACCTTGGGGTACATGCCCCAGATCATCTGCAGCATCAGAAGCTTGTAGAAGTCGGTGTCGAGCAGGCTGCGGACGATCGGGTCGAGCTTCCAGGTGTGATTGTAGACGCGCCGCGCTATATCGGTTCTTGCCATGCCTGCTGCCGCCTTCGCTGCTCGCCCTCAAAGCGTGTCGCACAGGAGCACGCTTCGGGTGTTGAATTTAGCCAATCGCTCTTAGCATCGAATTTTTGAATGCGCTGCCCGCTTTACAAGCTGGCCCGACAAAAAAGGCTGCCCCAGTCCAGCCTTCATTACGCGATCCTGGCGCCAATCACCTTGAGCGACGGGCGTTTCCTGCGGCTCGGCACGCGGCCGGCCACCGGCGCGTTGGCGCGGCTGTCCGCCTCTTCCTTCTCGGCAAACAGCCAGTCGATGAACAGCTGCACGATCGGCGCCGAGCGCATTTCGTTGCGGCAGACGACATAAAAATCGTCGACCGCCGGCACCGACAGGCTGAACGGCGCCACCAGCAAACCCCTGGCAAGCAGCGTGCTGGCGGTGACGGAATCGCCAAGCGCCACGCCATGGCCATGCACGGCGGCCTCGATCGCCGTGCGCGCATCGCCAAGATGGTGACGGCGGCCGCGCTCGAGGTCCAGCCCGTCGGCGGCGGCCAGCCAGGTGTGCCACTCGCGCCCGTCATCGCCATGCAGGAAGACATGGTCGGCGAGGTCGCGGATGCCGCGGATCGGCCGGTTGTTGATTAGTGTCGGGCTGACGACCGGGAACAGCTCGAGGCCGGACCATTTGCGCATCCAGCAATCGCTCCAGCTGCCATCGCCATAGAGCACGCAGACATCGACCTGCGGCGAACGGATGTCGCGGGCCTCGTTCGACGGGATCAGCGTCAGCCTGATGTCGGGATATTGCGCCATGAAGCTGCCGAGCCGCGGCGTCATCCAAAGCAGCAACAGCGCCGGCACGCAGGACACCGACAACGCGCCGGCGCTCGCCGGCCGGGTCATGCGCTGGGTGGCGGCGGCGATGCCGTCGAAGGCCGTCGACACCGCCGGCAGCAGCTCGGCGCCGTGCGGCGTGAGCTTGACGCGCTGCCCGGTTCGCTCAAACAGCCTGACTCCGAGCGATTGTTCCAACGCCTTGATCTGATGACTGATGGCGCCATGCGTGACATTGAGCTCGCCTGCCGCCTTGGTCAGCGAGGCATGGCGCGCCGTGGCCTCAAAGGCGCGCAGCGGGTTCAGGGGTGGTAGGCGCTTGGCCATGGACAGCTCGCTACTTTGTGAGATTTCCTCACAGGAAGGACCCTAACAATATCAATTGATTTTTCAAAGCCGCTGCCCGACACTTTTGTCCGGAACAGCTTTCAAGAGACGTGAAATCCGCTGGGGCAGCGGGCAACGATCCAGCCAGAGGCGGTTGGCGTGGCAACGATCCATGCGGGCAGCAAGCAGAGGAGGACCGAACATGGGTTACGATCGCGGCAAGCTCGAAGCGTTGCGCCGCAAATATGGCGAGAGCCATGGCGGCGAGATGTTCGACCCGAAATTCCGCAAGGTCGCCGACAAGATCTTCAACAAATCGGGCACAAGGCTGGCGCCCTATTCCGGGATCCCAACCTTCCTCGCCGCGCCCTATCGTGAAATCGCGGCCGAGAATCCCGATTTCGGCGATCTGCAGGTGGCGATGATCGGCGTGCCGATGGACCTCGGCGTCACCAATCGCCCCGGCTCGCGCTTCGGCCCCCGCGCGCTGCGCACCATCGAGCGCATCGGCCCTTACAATCATGTGCTGGAATGCGCGCCGACGCATGAGCTTCGCGTCGCCGACATCGGCGATGTGCCGTTCCGCAGCCGCTACCGGCTGGAGATCAGCCATGAGGACATCGAACGCCGTACAAACCAGATCGTCGATGCCGGCGTGCTGCCGCTTTCGGTCGGCGGCGACCATTCGATCAGCCATCCGATCCTGAAGGCGGTCGGCAAAAAAGCGCCGGTCGGCATGATCCATATCGACGCGCATTGCGACACCAGCGGCCTGTTCGACATGACCAAGTTCCATCACGGCGGACCGTTCCGCAACGCGGTGCTGGACGGCGTGCTCGACCCGACGCGCACGATCCAGATCGGCATCCGCGGCGCGGCCGAATATCTGTGGGAGTTCACCTACGAATCCGGCATGACGGTGGTGCATGCCGAGGAAGTGACCGGGCTCGGCATGCCGGCGATCATCGAGAAGGCGCGCAAGATTGTCGGCGACGGACCGACCTACATCTCCTTCGACGTCGACAGCATCGATCCGGCCTTCGCGCCGGGCACCGGCACGCCGGAAGTCGGAGGGCTGACGACGCGCGAAGTGCTCGAACTGCTGCGCGGGCTCAAGGGCTCAACATCGTCGGCGGCGACGTCGTCGAAGTGGCGCCGCAATATGACGCCACCACCAACACCGCCCATGTCGGCGCCCAGGTCCTGTTCGAGATCCTGAGCCTGATGGTGTTCAGCCCCGCAATCAAGAGGGGCTGACGACTTGTTTTCACGCAATTCCGGACGGAGGATTACGGCGAAGTCGCCGAACTTAACCGCGTCACACTTTTCCTGGAATTGCTCAAACCTATACGGCCGCCGCGCGCTGGAGCCGGCGGCCGGATGCAACAACAAGCTTCCAGCAGGGGAACCACAATGACTCTTAGCAACGCACTGAAATCCGCAGTCGCGGCAGCCATGATACTCGGCGCCGCCGGCCTTGCCACGCAGGCGAAAGCCGACGCCGTCGACGACATCACCAAGGCCGGCGCTATCAACGTCGGCATCTTCTCGGACTTCCCGCCTTTCTCCTCGGCCAGCGCCGATATGAGCATCAAGGGCTATGACGTCGACGTGGCGCAGGCGATCGCCGATTCACTCAAGGTGAAGCTCAACCTGGTCAGCGTTACCGGCCAGAACCGCATCCCGTATCTCACCGACAAGCGCGTCGATATCCTGATGAGCGTCGGCTATTCCAAGGAACGCGAGCAGGTCATCGACTTTGCCGCCGCCTACGCGCCCTACTACATCGCGGTTATCGGGCCGAAAGCAATGGCCGTGAAAGGCAAGGAAGACCTCGCCGACAAGTCGATCGCCGTCAATCGCGGCACGCTGGAGGACACCTCGCTGACCGCGGCGGCGCCGGCATCGGCCGATATCAAGCGCTTCGATAACTACAATTCGGTGATCCAGGCCTTCATCTCGGGCCAGACGCAGCTGATGGTGGTCGGCAACGATGTCGGCGCGCAGGTGCTGGCCAAGCAGGACGCGCTGCAGCCGGAGCAGAAATTCCAGCTGCTCACCTCGCCCTCGCATATCGGCCTCAACAAGAACGAGGACCGGCTGAAGAAGGCGGTGAACGATGCGGTCGCCAAGATGCTGGCCGACGGCAAGCTGGACGAAAGCTCCAAGGCCTGGCTGAAGACCCCGCTCAATCCCGACAACCTCAAGGATTGAGTTCCCGTGGCCTTTGGCTGGCTTGCAGGCGCGCTGGGTGACATCGCGAGAGGAGCGGCCACGACGGTCCTGTTGATCGTCGTGACCACGCTTTTGGGCACGCTGCTCAGCATCCTCGGTGCCGCCGGCCGGCGCAACGGCCCGGTACTCCTGAAGCGAGCCATCGCGGTCTATGTCGAGGTGATGCGCAACACGCCGTTCCTGGTGCAGTTGTTCTTCATCTTCTTCGGCCTGCCCAGCCTCGGCATCCGGCTCGACCCGATCCTGGCCGCCATGCTGGCGATGACGCTCAACATGGCGGCCTACACGATCGAGATCGTCGGCGCCGGGCTCGATGCCGTGCCGCGCGGCCAGACGGAGGCCGCGCTCGCACTCGGGCTTCGGCCCCGGCAGGTGTTCATCAAAATCGTGCTGCCGCAGGCGCTGAAGGTGATTTATCCAGCGCTGACCAGCCAGATCGTCATCATGATGCTGGAATCGGCCGTCGTGTCGCAGATCGCGGTGCGCGAGCTGACCTACGAGGCCGACATGCTGCAGGCGCGCACCTTCCGTTCCTTCGAGACCTATTTTGTCGTGACGCTGGTCTATCTCGGCCTGTCGATGGCGCTGCGCCGGCTGCTGGTCACAGGTGGACGCCGCGTGTTGGGGGCAGGCGTGTCATGATCGAGTTCACCTTCTGGGACATCGTCCGCAACCTCCTGCTTGCGGCGCGCTGGACGGTGCTGTTGTCGCTGGCGGCTTTCGTCGGCGGCGCGCTGGTCGGGCTGATCGTGCTGTTCTTCCGCATCGCCAAGGCCAAGTGGAGCCGGCGCATCGCCTCGGGTTACATCGCGCTGTTCCAGGGCACGCCGCTTTTGATGCAGCTGTTCCTGATGTTCTTCGGCCTGCCGATGCTGGGCCTGCGCATCGAGCCGTGGACGGCCGCCGTGCTCGGCCTCACCTTCTTTGCCAGCGCCTATCTGGCCGAGATCTGGCGCAGCGGCGTCGATGCGCTGCCGCGCGGACAATGGGACGCCGGCGCCAGCCTCGGGCTGCATTATCTGCAGGAACTCAGGCTGATCATCCTGCCGCAGGCTTTCTCGATCACGCGGGCGCCGACCGTCGGGTTCCTGGTGCAGCTCATCAAGTCGACGGCGCTGACCTCGATCATCGGCTTCGAGGAACTGGTCAGGACTTCCAACGCCATCAACAACGCCACCTTCGAGCCATTCAAGGTCTACGGTTTGGTGGCGCTGATCTTCTTCGTCCTGTGTTTTCCGCTGACGCAATATGCCCGCCGGCTGGAACGCGCCTCCGCGCACTGAGCCGCCGAGCATGTTGTGTCGACCGGCATCGACGGCGACGACACGGAGTGATTTCGGCATCGACTTGGCCGGCCGCTGAAGGCTGGCGGCGGGCATCATCGCGCAGGCAGCACTCGAATGAAGGCGACACGTGGGGAAGCCAGTCGGTAGCTCCAGCGCTTTACATCTCCAGTCGAGAACCTAGTTTTAGGTTTTCGCGCCGCGCAGGTTTGTGCGTGGATGATCGAGAACAGGACCGTGAACTCTGGACCGGTCCTCCAAAAACTCCCGAAAGGATGGCTGTTATGACACAGGCCAAGAATGGCGACACCGTGCGCATCAACTATACTGGACGTTTGGCCGACGGCACTCAATTCGATTCTTCCGGCAGTGAACCGCTGCAATTCACACTGGGTGAGGGACAGCTGATCCCCGGCCTTGAAACCTATGTCGAGGGCATGGAGGTCGGCACGAAAAGCACCGTCACCGTTTCCGCCGACGACGCCTACGGCCCCCATCGCCCCGAAGCGGTCGTAACCATCGACCGCGCCAGCGTGCCGGAAAACATCAACGTTGACATCGGCACTCGATTGCAGGCCAAAACCCGCGACGGGCGCCCCATGCCGGTAACAGTCGTCGGCGTGGACGACGCCAGCGTCAAGCTCGATGGCAATCATCCGTTGGCCGGAAAGGACCTGGTGTTCGACGTTGAACTGGTCGAGATCGTTCAGGCGGCGTAGTCCAGCGTCAACGCTGAATCACGACCGAAAGTTCGGGTCACCGGCTGGCCAGGCACAAAGACGGCCACCGGGCTAACGGCGGCCGTCTGGTTCAATGCCCAAAGACAAGCGGCGGCGCGATTTGGTCGCGCCGCAGCCAGCGCGCCAAGAGCAATGCCGCCACCACGGCCAGGCCCGACGCCAGGCCGATCCAGATGCCGACACCATGCAGGCCGAAATGGAAGGCGAGAAGCACGCCGAGCGGCAGGCCGACGCCCCAATAGCCGATCGCGGCATAGATCATCGGCACCTTGGTGTCGTGCAGGCCGCGCAGCATGCCGGCCGCAACCGCCTGGGCGCCGTCGAAGACCTGGAACAGCGCCGCGAACACCAGGAACGACACGGCCAGCGTGATCACCCTGGCATTGGCCGGATCGGCGAGATCGATGAAGGCGCTGATCAAAAGATGCGGCAACAGGATCATCACCAAGCCCATCAGCGCCATGAACGACACACCTATGACAAAGGCCGTCCAGCCGGCGCGCGAGACGCCCTCCGGATTGCCGGCGCCATGCGCCAGGCCGACACGCACGGTGACCGCCTGGTTGAGGCCGAGCGGCACCATGAAGGAGATCGAGGCGATCTGGATGGCGATGGCATGCGCTGCCAGCGAATCCGCGTCGATCA
The DNA here is from genome assembly GCF_053005525.2 of Mesorhizobium sp. ORM8.1. Taxonomy (NCBI): domain Bacteria; kingdom Pseudomonadati; phylum Pseudomonadota; class Alphaproteobacteria; order Hyphomicrobiales; family Phyllobacteriaceae; genus Mesorhizobium; species Mesorhizobium sp. ORM8.1. The sequence goes on from NZ_CM132600.1 coordinate 3,634,848, forward strand.
GCCCCATCAGCAATGCTGCCGCATTGAAGATCGTCACCTCGAAGGCAAGGATACCGGCGATCGGCAGGCCGAGCCGCAAGAGGCCACGGAAGCGCGGCCAGTCGGCGCGCCAGAAACGGCCGAACAGATGGTAGCGGCGGAACCTCTTCTCCAGCATCACCACGGCCGCCAGGCCGATGAACATCAGCATGCTGGACAAAGTGGTGGCGAGGCCGGAACCGGCGATGCCCATCGGGCGGATACCGAGATTGCCGAACATGAACACCCAGTTGAAGAAGACGTTGCAGGCGACAGCGACGAAAACGATAACCAGCGCCCAGCCCGGACGCTCCAGCGCCGAGATGAAGGAGCGCAGCACGATGTAGCCGTAGAAAGGCAGCACCGCCCATTCCAGCCAGCGCAGATAGGTGCCGGCCCGATGCGCCAGCGCCGGCTCCTGACCCATGGCCAGAAGCACGCTTTCGCCGTGCCAGAGGAATATCCAGATCGGGATCGCGATGAGGATCGCCAGCCACAGGCCCTGGCGCACGGTACGGCGCAGGTCGCGCACCGAATGGCGACGGCGGCCGAGCTCGGTCGCCATCATCGGCGAGGTGGCCAGCATCAGGCCAAGGCCGAAGATCAGCGGCATGAAATAGAGGTTGGCGCCAAGCGCACCGCTGGCCAGCGTATCGGCTCCCAGGCGGCCCATCATCATGACGTCGGTCGCCGTCATCGCGGTCTGGCCGAGATTGGTGAGCACCATCGGCCAGGCGAGCGCGACCGTCGCCCTTATTTCCTGACGCCAAAGGTTTTCCGGCGCACGGACGCCGGTTTCGATCGCAGACATTGTTCCGTCTTTCAGAACACGGCGCGTCGGCAAGGAGCCGGAAGCCGCACAACAACAGCGCGAAATGGCGCCGTTTGCGTCGCCTTGTGAACGAAACGCGACATGTTGGCAAGGGAGGAGGCACCGCCAGCGATTGAGCCAGCGGCCCGGGCTAGACGCCGATGCGCCGTTCACTTGTCCCGGCTAGCCTGCTACGGGTTGCGCACATGGAACAGCCGGCGAACCATGCCGGGAGGACCGAATGCCGTTCAGGCGAAGGAAGAACACGTCCGCGATCCCGCGCACAGCGCCCGCTTTCGAGCACATCGTGACCGAAGCCAGCGACAGTTTCCTGTGGCGGCTGGACGACTATCCCTGGGAACGCAACGTCTGGAATTTCCATCCGGAATACGAGATCCACCTCTTGCGGAAATCTTCGGGCGTCGTGCTGGTCGGCGACCATATCGGCGAGTTCGGGCCGGGCTATCTGACCATCGTCGGCGGAGGGTTGCCGCATGACTGGGTGACGGCGGTGCAGCCTGGCGAACTGATCGAGGGCCGCGATATCGTGCTGCAATTCGATCCGGAACGGCTGCGCGGCTCTGCCGGCCTTTTGCCTGAACTGCGCGAGCTGGAGCCGTTCCTGGAGCGGTCGCTGCGCGGCATGGTCTTCCATGGCCAGACCGCGATCGCCGGCGCCGCGTTGATGGAGCGGATGGGCACGGTGACCGGCCTCAGCCGGTTCTGCCTGTTCCTCGAACTGGTGGACCTCCTGGCCAAGACCGAGGAATACGCGCTTTTGTCGTCGCCGGACTTCTCGCCGATGCTCGACGCCGCGTCGCTCGACATCATCCAGCGCACGCTGACCTATCTGTTCCAGCATTTCGCCGAGGACCTGAAGCTGCCGGAGGTGGCCGAACGCGCCGGCATGAGCGAAAGCAGCTTCTCGCGCTTCTTCCAGAAGAACACCGGCAACTCGTTCAGCGACCATGTCGCCAAGCTCAGGCTGTGGCAGGCCTGCAAGCTGCTTGCCGATACCGATATCCCGATCACCGACATCTGCTTCCAGGTCGGCTACATGAACATCTCCAACTTCAACCGGGCCTTCCTGCGCAAGCACAGGATGACGCCGTCATCCTACCGCAAGCTGTCGCGGCAGCGGCTGACGCTGCGGGCCTGATCAAAGGCCGAAACGACGTCCGTCCATCGGCACTGATATTCATGTGACGGACAGACTCTTCCGGTCGCGTATTTTGCACCGCACAATGCATAAAAGTACAGGTTTGCCGCAAAGGGGCTTCTAGCGCGGCCTTTAGCAACTCCTCATTTTGGCGATGGGTGGCAGGTCGCCGGGCGACGGTGAGGGTCGCTTAGCCCGAGAACAGCCGCTTCCCGCGAATGTTCATGGAGGAGAAAATCAATGCAACCAATTCGGCTCGCTGCGAGCTTGAGCGCAGCTTTCATGCTTGTCTCCAGCGTTTCAACCATGGCGCTGGCGGCGCCGGTCTGTTCGGCGCCGGTCAAGGTGCTGGCGCAGCCGCGCGACGGCCTGACGCTGCTGGAGGACTCAAGGACGAGTTCCAGAAGCTTGCCGGCGCCGGCTTCAAGATCGACTATCTCAACGAGAACGATCGCCGCGCCAAGTCGCGCGCCGATGCCTCCACCGTCGGCAATTACAACGTCTACTATGTCGACGAGGCCAATGTCGCGCTGTTCGCGTCCTCAGGGTGGATCGTGCCGCTGACCGATTATTATCCGGCTGACTACGACTACGCCGATTTCGATCCCGGCCGCCAGAAGGTCGCCACCTATGACGGCAAGGTGTGGTTCGCGCCGCTGACCGGCGGCGGCGACCTGATGGTCTACCGCAAGGATGTGCTGGAGGCCGCCGGCATCCAGCCGCCGAAGACGCTCGACGAGCTCCTTGCCGATGTGCCGAAGCTGACCGATGCGGACAAGGGTATGTACGGCATCGCGCTGCGCGGCGCACGCGGCTCGGGCGCCAATGTCTGGCGCTGGATGCCGTTCTTCAAGGCCTATGGCGGCAAATGGTTCGACGGCGACAAGCCGGCTTTCAATTCGGACGCGGCGGTGAAGGCGACCGAAACCTATCTCAAGCTGTTCAAGGATTCAGCGCCCGGCACGCAGACCGGCAGCTGGGATGAATCGACTGGCGCTTTCCTGTCCGGCCAGGTCGCGATCCTGGTCGAATCGACGCCGCTGTCGGGCATGGCGGTCGATCCCAAGACCTCGCAGGTGGTCGGCAAGATCGGCTTCCTGCCGCCGCCCTCGCCGCTGCCCGGCGGCGGCTACGGCCATGGCCTTGCCATCGCGGCAAAAGCCAATGCCGACGACGCTTCGAAGAAATGCGCCGGGCTGTTCATCGCCTGGGCAACCTCGAAGGAGAACGAGAAGCGCCGGCTCGACGCGCATCAGTTCGGCGAGCTGAATCGCACAAGCGTGCTCTCCAGCAAGGAATTCGCCGACATCTATGGCGCCGACCTCGGCCAGGCGTTGGCGGAGACCGGCAAGGTCACCGCGGTGAACTTCTGGCAGGATCCGCGCTGGCCGGACCTTGGCGACCGCTGGGGCATCATCCTCGAGGAGCTGATCTCCGGCACGCGCACCGACGTCAAGGGCAGCCTCAACGAGCTTGAGGCTTATGCCAACGAGCTGGTGAAGAAGAAGTAATCCTCCCGCCCGTGGCGCGCGGTCCGCGGCATTCGACTGGATGCCGAACCTGCGCGTCACGGGTTCCCTCCCGCTCTTGAAAGGCATAACCCGAGGATAGGCAATGCGCCGACGCTCTTCCCTGCCCGTGACGTTTCTCGTTCCGACGCTCGCGATTCTCCTGGTGCTGTCGATGGTGCCGACGCTCTACGCCATCGTCATCGCCCTGCAGAACCGCGAGCTGAGCTCGGCAAACTATTCCTGGGTCTGGTTCTCGAACTTCGCCGATCTGTTCTCCGATCGCCGCTTTCTCAACGCCGTCTGGGTGTCGGTGAAATGGGAGATCGTCACCGTTGTCGCGACCATGGCGGTAGCAATCGGGCTTGGCGTGCTGATGTTCGAGGTTGCCTCGCCACGCCTGCGCAACATCTACTGCCTGCTGTTCATCATCCCGGTGCTGCTGCCGCGCGTGTCGGCCGCCTTCGTGTGGAAGTTCGCCTACCATCCGCTCTACGGCATCGCCACCTACCCTTACCGGCTTGTTACCGGCGGGTTGATCTTCGACCCACTGTCGAAGCCAGCGACGGCGCTGTTTGCCGTCGCCTCGGTCGATGTCTGGCAGTGGGGCCTGTTCTTCGCCGTCATCGTGCTGAAACTGCTCGAAACCCTACCGCCGCAGCCAATCGAAGCCGCGCGGCTCGACCACGCCAAGCGCTGGCAGATCCATGCCTATGTGACGCTGCCGATGCTCAAGGCGCCGCTGATCAGCCTGATGTTCGTCAAGATGATCGAATCGCTGCGCTCCTTCGACCTGATCTATGTGATGACGCGCGGCGGCCCCGGCGTGGCGACCGAAACGCTCGACATGTATGCCTTCTCGCAGGGCTTCATCGAATCCGGCAAGGTCTCCTACGCTTCGGCCATGGCCGTGCTGATGATGGTCGCCACCGTCATCACCTTCACCATGCTGTGGAAGCGGGTGCAGGCATGAGACCCAATCGCATGAAACCGGGCCGCCTGATCGCCAAGGCCATATTGGCGCTGGCCGGATTCCTGGCCGTGTTCCCGCTTGTCTGGACGGCATTGAACGCGCTGAAGAACAATGTCGACATCATCACGCGCGTGCCGCGCCTGGTGTTTTCGCCGACGCTTGCCAACATCACCTACATAATCGGCCGCGACAGCGTGCTGACCGGCCTCTACAATTCGATCGTCGCCTGCGGCGCCGCCGTCCTGATCGGCGTGGCGCTCGGCCTGCCGGCGGCCTATGCGGTGGCGCGCTATCCCAACCGCTTTGCCGGCGACATTCAGTTCTTCGTCCTGTCGCTGCGCTTCCTGCCGCCGGTGGCGGTCGCCATTCCGCTGATGGTGATCTGGCTGCAGATCGGCCTTTACGACACTTTGCCGGCGCTGATCGTCACCTACTCGTTGCTCACCATCTCGGTGATCATGTGGCTCGCAATCCCCGCCTTCCAGGCGGTGCCGAAGGAGATCGAGGAAGCCGCCTTCGTCGACGGTTACGGCGCCTATGCGGTGTTCTGGCGGATTGCGCTTCCCGTCGCGGCGCGCTCGCTGATCGGCGCCGTCGCCTTCAGCTTCGTGCTGGTCTGGAACGAGTTTCTGATCGCGCTGATGCTGTCGAGCTCCAACGCCAAGACCTTGCCGATCGTCGCCTCCGAACTCTCCCAGCAAGGCATGAACGTGCCCTGGGGCATCCTCAATGCCTCGGTGGTGCTCTTGTCGCTGCCGCCGCTGCTTTTCCTCGGGGTCTTGAGCGGCTTCCTGAATTCCGTTTTCCGGCAAAAGAAGACTTGATGTGAGGAATACCCCGATGCGGGCACTGGTGCTTGAAGAAAAAGGCAAACTGTCGCTGCGCGAGATCGCGCTGCCACTGGATGTCGGGCCGGACGATGTCAAAATCGCCATCCACACGGTCGGCGTTTGCGGCAGCGACGTGCACTATTACACGCATGGCGCCATCGGCAGCTATGTCGTGCGGGCACCGATGGTGCTCGGCCACGAAGCCGCGGGAATTGTCGTCGAGGTCGGCGCCAATGTCGAGGCGTTCAAAGTCGGCGACCGCGTCTGCATGGAGCCCGGCGTGCCGAACCTTGCGTCGCGCGCGGCCAAGCTCGGCATCTACAATGTCGACCCGGATGTCCGCTTCTGGGCGACGCCGCCGGTGCACGGCGTGCTTGCGCCCTATGCCGTGCACCCGGCCGCCTTCACCTACAAACTGCCGGACAATGTGTCCTTCGCCGAGGGCGCGATGGTGGAGCCCTTCGCCATCGGCATGCAGGCAGCGACGCGCGCCCGGATCGTTCCGGGCGATGTCGCGGTCGTCGTCGGTTGCGGCCCGATCGGCATCATGATCGCGCTCGCCGCTTTAGCCGGCGGTTGTTCGAAAGTGCTGATCTCGGATTTTTCCGCGCCCAAGCTCAAGATCGCCGCGCGGTATCCAGGCATCGTGCCGGTCAATATCGGCGAGCAAACGCTGGTCGATGCTGTCGCCGCCGCGACCGACAGTTGGGGCGCCGATATCGTTTTCGAGGCAAGCGGCAGCCCGAAGGCTTTTGCCGATCTGTTCGAGGTGGTGCGGCCGGGCGGCGCGGTGGTGCTGGTCGGGTTGCCGGTCGAGCCGGTCAGCCTCGACGTGCCGGCGGCGATCGCCAAGGAAGCGCGCATCGAAACCGTGTTCCGCTACGCCAACATCTTCGACCGGGCGCTGCAACTGATCGCTTCCGGCAAGGTCGATCTCAAACCGCTGATCACCGGCACTTTTGACTTTTCCGACAGCATCAAGGCGTTCGAGCGGGCGGCCGCCGGCAACCCGCAGGACGTCAAGCTGCAGATCCTGCTTTCTGGCGAGAAGGGCTGATCCATGTCCGCGATCGTCTGCTCCCATGTTGACAAGGCCTATGGCGCCACTACCGTCATCCGCGACCTCAACCTCTCGATCGAGGAGCATGAGTTCGTCGTCTTCCTCGGCCCGTCCGGCTGCGGCAAGTCGACTTTGCTGCGAATGCTGGCCGGGCTGGAGGAGATCAGCGGAGGCGAGGTGTCGATCGGCGGCAAAGTCGTCAACGATCTCGAACCCGGCGACCGCGGCATCGCCATGGTGTTCCAGAACTATGCGCTCTATCCGCATATGACGATCTTCGACAACATCGCGTTCGGGTTGAAGCGGCAGAAGGTGCCGGCGGCCGAGATCAAGAACCGCGTCGACGCGGTCGCCCAGACGCTTGGCCTCGACCCCTATCTCGGCCGCAAGCCGACGGAGCTTTCCGGCGGCCAGCAGCAGCGCGTGGCGATCGCGCGAGCCATGATCAAGACGCCGAAAGTGTTCCTGTTCGACGAGCCGCTCTCCAACCTCGACGCCAAGCTGCGCAACCACATGCGGATCGAGATCGCCAGGCTGCACCAGTCGCTGAAGACGACGACCGTTTATGTCACCCATGACCAGCTCGAGGCGATGACGCTGGCAGACCGCATTGTTCTCCTGAAGGATGGCGTCATCGCGCAGATCGGCTCGCCGGCGGAAATCTATCGCCGGCCGGGAAATCTGTTCGTGGCCGGCTTCATCGGCACGCCCAACATGAATTTTATCGAGGTGACGGTCGCCCGCGCTGACAACAATTGGACGCTGACCGGCGCCGGCACCGTGCTTTCGATAAGCGGCTCGGATTTCCATCTCCAGCATGGCGATCGCGCCGTGCTCGGCATCCGGCCCCCGACCTGAGGACGGCCGACGCCAGCGCCAGCAACATACTGCAAGGCACCGCCGACCTTATCGAATTCCACGGCAATGACGCGCTGGTGACGTTTGGCTCCGGTGGCAGGGAGATCAGCGCCCTGGTACCGGCCCGTGAGTGTCCAGCGCTGCGCGCGCCTGTCCGCTACAGCTTCGATGAGGAAAGCGTCCACCTCTTCGACGCAACGACCGGCCTGTCACTGCGCAAGCAATAAAGCAATTCCAGGAAAGTGTGACGCAGTTTCGTTCCGCGACTTCGCCGTAACCCTCCGCCCGGAATTGCGTCAAAACAAAGAGATCGAGCTTAGCTGATCGCGTCGAGCATCCGCCGCTGGCGATGCATTTCGAGGAAAACGCGATAATCACGGTCGAAGCGGGCGCCGGCGGCCTTGTTGGGCGCGCGGGTCTTGCCGCCTTGCTGCATGGCGACGCAAGCCGCGTTGAGATCGGGATAAAGCCCGGCAGCTGTCGCCGCCACCATGCCGGTGCCGAGCAGCACCGCTTCGTCGGCCAGCGGCTCGACCACCGTGCAGCCGGTGGCGTCGGCGTAAAGCTCCATCAGCAGCGGGTTCTTGGTGTGACCGCCGGTGACATGCAGCGTATCGATCAAATAGCCGTTCTCGTTCAGCGCATCGAGCACATGGCGCACGCCGAGCGCAATGCCGACCGCAGTGCGCCAATAAAGCTTGCACAGGCTGTCGAACGAGGCGTCCAGCGTCAGGCCGCTGATGACGCCGACGGCATGCGGGTCGGCGAGCGGCGAGCGGTTGCCGTGGAAATCCGGCAACACATGCAGCCGAGCCGCCAGCGCGTCGCCATCCTCGGCGCGCAATTCGGCGACGCGCCCGGCGATCTTCATGTGCATGGCGGCATCCGGCTCGCCGCCGGCGCCATGCCAGCGGATGATGTGGTCGAGCAAGGCGCCGGTGGCCGACTGGCCGCCTTCCGACAGCCATAGCTTCGGCAGCGCCGCGCCGTAATAGGGACCCCAGACGCCGGCGAAGGGCTGCGGGTCGGGCGACATCGCCATGACACAGCTCGACGTGCCGGCGATCAATGCCAGGTGCCGGCCGATGTTTTGCTGGTCGCCGGCAAAACCGCCGAGAACGCCGAGCGCGCCGGCATAGGCGTCGATCACGCCGGCGCCGACCCTGCATGCAGTCGTCAGCCCGAGATCGGCCGCGGCATCCGCCGTCAGTTGACCGATATCGGCGCCGACCGCGCTTGCCTTTTGCGGCAGGTTGCCGTGCTCGAAGATGTCGCGAAGGCCGACGAGATCGAAGAAATCGTGGCGCCAGCTCGTTTCCTCATGCGCGAGATAGGTCCATTTCGCCGTCAACGTGCATTGCGAGCGGGCGAGCGAGCCCGATGCCTTCCAGGTCAGGAAATCGGCGAGGTCGAATAGATAGCCGGCTTCGTTCCATGTCTTCGGCAGGTTCCGCTTCAGCCACATCAGCTTCGGCGTCGCCATTTCCGGCGACATCACGCCGCCGATATAATCGAGCACGGCGTGGCCGCTTGCCGTGCATTCATCGGCCTCGGCGATGGCGCGGTGGTCCAGCCAGACAACGGTGTCCCAGCGCTTCTGGCCGGTGACGGAGGCGCTTAGCTGGTCGCCGTTCCGGTCGCGCACGACGAGCGAACAGGTGGCGTCGAAGGAGATGCCGGCGATGCCGTCAGCGGCGATGCCGGATTTTTGCAGGGCGCCGCGCACGGCCTTGCACACGGCCGACCAGATATCTTGCGAATCATGCTCGGCGTGATCGGGCCTGGGCTGATGCATGGCAATCGGATGATCGACCCGGCCGAGCAAATTGCCGGCAGAGTCGAGAATGCCCGCGCGAGCGCTCCCGGTGCCGACATCGACCGCGCAAACGAAACTCTTCGTCAAGATGCTTTTTCTCTCGCTCCCAGGCCTGCAATCAGATCGGGCAATTGCAGCATGTCAGCGAATATAAAGTCCGGTTCGGTCGACGCAAGCCGCGCTTTCAAACCGGGATTGCCGGCGTGCGAACCGCCGGTGAAGGCAAAGACGCGCATGCCCGCGGCACCGCGGCGGCAACGCCAGCGGGACTGTCCTCGATGACCAGGCAATCGTGCGGATGGGCATGCATAGCGGCGGCGGCATGCAGGAAAAGATCGGGCGCCGGCTTGCCACGCTGAACCATGGTGGCGCTAAACAGATTCGGTTCCAAAAAAGGGAGCAGGCCGGTGACGTCGAGAGCGTAGCGGATGCGCTCCAGCGTGCCGGACGACGCGACACAGGCGGGCAGGCCCAGCGTCGGCAACATTTCCCTGATACCCGGGATGGGTTTCAGTTCCTCACGGAATTTGCGCATCAAATCGACGCGCATGGCGGTCAGATGCTGATCGCTGATCTCGATCCCGAAATCGCGGCCGAGGATCTCGCGCACGCTTTTCATGCTCTTGCCGAGGAAATGCTCGTAGGCGGCATCCTCGCTGACGGTGCCGCCGGCGAGCTCGATCATGCCGAGCAGCGCCGAGACCGAAAGGGCCTCGCTGTCGACCAGAACGCCGTCGCAGTCGAATATGACCAGTTGCGGCGTCATCGCTGTTGCTTCCGGTGCTTTCAGAGCTTGCCGGCGAGATAGCGCGTCAAGGTTTCGCGGGCACCGTTTGCCCACAGAACCTTCAGCGCATGGCCGAAAGCTTCCGCGAAAACACCTGAACGGCCGAGATCGCCATAGATGTCTTCCATGGCAAGCCAAGCGCCGGAATTATCCTTCGCGGCCTTCGCGGTCGCCTGCAAACGGTCCCAGCCCGGATCGTTCGGCTCGATGACGGCGCCGCTGTCGGTGGTGCCGAAGCAGTAACGGCACCAGAGCGCCGATTCCAACGCCAGGCCGGCGACGCCCTTGCCCGCCTTCAGCCGGTCGGCAATGGTCGGGATGATGAATTTCGGCTGACGGTTGGAGCCGTCGAGGCAAAGCCGGCGGATGGTGTCGCCAATCTTGGGATTGGAGAAGCGGCGCTCGATGAGCTGGTAGTAGTCCTCGAGGTCCGTGTTCGGCACCGGCGGCACCGTCGGGATGATCTCGTCATGCTCGAGCTTGGCGAGGAAATCGCGCACCAGCGGCTCCTGCATCGCCTCATGGACGAAATGGATGTCCATCAAGCCGGCCGGATAGGCGATGGTGGCGTGGCCGCCGTTGAGGATGCGGATCTTCATCAGCTCGTAGGGCGAGACATCCTCGACGAACTGCACGCCGACCTTTTCCAGCGCCGGGCGGCCGGCGGTGAAGTGATCCTCCAGCACCCATTGCTTGAACGGCTCGCAAAACACCGGCCAAGCGTCCTCCAGGCCGAAATCGTCGGCCAGGATCTTGCGCTCGCGGTCGGTGGTGGCCGGCGTGATGCGGTCGACCATGCCGTTCGGGAACGCGACCTTGTCGCTGACCCAGTTGGCGAGATCCTCGTCGATCAGCCGGGCGAGGCCGATGACGCCGTCGGACGTGACATGGCCGTTGTGGGGGATGTTGTCGCAGGACATGACCGTGAACGGCACGATGCCGTCGGCGCGACGGCGCAACAGGCCAGCAAGGATGATGCCGAAGACGGTCTTCGGCACCGCGCCCGGTTGCGCATCGGCGACGATATCCGGGTGGGCGGGGTTGAACTTGCCCGAGGCCGGGTCGATGAAATAGCCGCCTTCGGTGATGGTCAGCGACACGATCCTGATCGCCGGATCGGCAAGTTGTTCGATGGTTGCCTGGGCGTCGCCGGGGGTCAGGAAATCGATCATGGCGCCGGTGACGCGGGCGCTCATATGGCCCTGGTCCTGCTCGACGACGGTGGTCAGCCAATCTTGTTCCTGCAACTTGGCGCGGCCGATCTTTTCGCCTTCGAAGACACCGGCGCCGATCAGTGCCCAATCATGGCCTTCGCCGGTGCCGAACAGGTCATCCAGATAGACGGCCTGGTGCGAACGATGGAAATTGCCGACACCGAAATGGACGATGCCCGCCTTGAGCGCGGCGCGGTCATACTTTGGACCGGAGACCTTCGAAGGAAGCCTGGCGAGGTTCGAGGAAGAGAGTTTCACGGTCATCTGCTTTACCCTTTGGCCGACCCGCAGCCCGACTGTTTTGCCTCCTTGGGTGAGCGAGGATGAGGGACGGCAGCCGGTGTTCCAGCATGCTGTCCCTCACCTGCCCCGCGGCGTCTTCTCCGGAGGAAAGAGAGAAGCGCCTTCCCCCTCAACTGATCGTCTTCAGCTCATCTCGATGCCGCGCGCCGATCCGGTGATCAGCGCCGACTTGCCTTTCAACCTCACTGCGCCAGCGCCTTGCCGTCGGCGCTGAAGCGATGCAGCTTGGTCTTGTCGGGGGTCAGATAGACGACGTCGCCGTGCTTCACGGCAACCTCACCGTCGGCACGGACGTTGATCGTGCCGATGCCGTCGGCCTGGGCGTGCAGGAAGGTGTCGGAGCCGAGATGCTCGGCAACACCGACCGTCGCCTTCCAATCGCCGGACGTGGTCGAGATGTTGATGTGCTCGGGCCGGATGCCGATGGTCTTGGCGCCGTATTTGTCGGCCGGCGCGCCTTCGATGAGGTTCATCTTGGGTGAACCGATGAAGCCGGCGACGAACAGGTTCTTCGGCGTCTTGTAGAGCTCCATCGGCGAGCCGACTTGCTCGATGTTGCCGGCATTGAGAACGACGATCTTGTCGGCCATGGTCATGGCCTCGACCTGGTCGTGGGTGACGTAAATCATCGTCGTCTTCAGCTGATGGTGAAGCTCGCTGATCTCGAGTCGCATGGTGCCGCGAAGAGCGGCATCGAGGTTGGACAGCGGCTCGTCGAACAGGAAAGCGGTCGGCTGGCGCACAATGGCACGGCCGATGGCGACGCGCTGACGCTGGCCGCCGGAAAGCTGGCCGGGACGGCGCTCGAGATAGTTGGTGAGGTTGAGCACCCGCGCCGCGTCCGCCACTTTCTTGTCGATGGTCGCCTTGTCTTCGCCAGCCATCTTCAGCGGGAAGCCGATGTTCTTGGCCACCGTCATATGCGGGTAGAGCGCATAGGACTGGAACACCATGGCGAGCTTGCGCTTGGCCGGCGCCTCGCCGGTGACGTCGCGGCCATCGATGTTGATGGTGCCGCCGCTGGTGTCCTCCAGCCCGGCGATCAGGCGCAACAGCGTGGACTTGCCGCAACCCGAGGGGCCGACGAAGACGACGAACTCGCCATTCTCGATCACCAGATCGAGACCGGGGATGATCGACGTCGATCCGAAGGACTTGGAGACGTTCTTGAGCGTGATATTTCCCATGGTTTCCTCCCGGGGATTTCGTCCGCCGTTTGCGGTCTTCTACTTCACGGCGCCGAAGGTCAGGCCGCGCACCAGCTGCTTCTGGCTGAACCAGCCCATGATCAGGATCGGCGCGATAGCCAGCGTCGAGGCCGCCGAAAGCTTGGCCCAGAACAGGCCTTGCGGGCTGGAGAAGGAACTGATGAAGGCGGTGAGCGGCGCGGCGTTGGTGGTGGTGAGCCGGATCGTCCAGAACGCTTCGTTCCAAGCCAGGATGATGTTCAACAGCATGGTCGAGGCGATGCCCGGCACCGCCATGGGTGTGAGCACATAGATGATCTCGTTCCACAGCGACGCACCGTCCATGCGTGCCGCTTCCAGGATCTCGCCCGGGATTTCGCGGAAGTAGGTGTAGAGCATCCAGACCACGATCGGCAGGTTGATCAGCATCAGCATGACCATCAGGCCGATGCGGCTGTCGAGCAGGCCGGTGTCGCGGAAGATCAGGTAGATCGGGAACAGCACCGCGACCGCCGGCATCATCTTGGTGGACAGCATCCACATCAAGATGTCCTTGGTCCGCTTGGTCGGCGAGAAGGCCATCGACCATGCCGCGGGAATAGCGACCAGCAAGGCCAGGATGGTCGAGCCGACGGAGAGCAGCACCGAGTTCAGGAAGAACTTGAAATAGCCGCTCTGCGCCTGGACCTCCGAATAGCTCTCGAAGGTTCCCGACGGAATCAGGTTGAAGCCCTGGATCGCCTCCTGCTCCGACTTGAACGAGGTGATGATCGTGTAAAGGATCGGAAAGAAGATCAGCAGGGCGACGATCCAGGCCGCGGCCGTGGCTATGGTCTTGTGCTGGGTGGTGACTGCGCGTGCCATCTTATCCTCCCTTACTTGTCCAGGTTCTTGCCGACGGCGCGCATGGCGAAGAAGGCAACGATGTTGGCGAGAATGACGGCGATGACACCGCCAGCGGATGCCTGGCCGATTTTGAACTCCAGCAGCGCCTTCTGGTAGACGAGGAAGGGCAGGTTGGTGGAGGCATAGCCCGGGCCGCCATTGGTGGTGACCAGGATCTCGGCATAGACCGAGAGCAGGAAGATGGTCTGGATCAGGATGACGACGGTGATGGCGCGCGACATGTGCGGCAGCGTCAAATACCAGAAGCGGCTGAGGAAGCCGGCGCCGTCCATCTCGGCCGCCTCCTTCTGCTCGCCGTCGAGCGACTGCAGCGAGGTCAGCAAGATCAGCGTTGCGAAGGGCAGCCACTGCCAGGCGACGATGATGATGATGGCGGTGAGCGGGTATTGCCCGAACCAGTCGATCGGTTGCAGGCCGAAGAAGCGCGCAATATCGGCGAAGACGCCATATTGCGGGTGCATGATCATGTTCTTCCAGACCAGCGCGGCGACCGGCGGCATAACGAAGAAGGGCGAGATCACCAGGATGCGCACGATGCCCTGGCCCCACATCGGCTGATCGATGAGCATCGCCAGAAGGATGCCGCCGACCACGGTGATGACCAGCACGCTGACGACGATGGTGAGCGTGTTGAGGATCGACTGCAGAAAGGCCGGATTGGAATAGAACAGCGCATAGTTGGAGAAGCCGACGAAGCCATCGCGGATCGGGTTCAGCGGATTGTACTGAAGGAACGAGAACCACAGCGTGAAGGCCAGCGGCACGATCATCCAGACAAACAGCAACACCACGGATGGGGCCATCATGAAACGGGCAAGCGAACGGGTTTGCTGAGTAGCCATGACGGTCACCCTCCCAAAATCAGCCAGGTTTTGCAGAATTGTGCCAGAATTTTCCCGATTTTGAAAAGTGGCCGCCCGAACTGGGTTTCGGGCGGCCCCTTGCCGGTCATGATAAGCGACCGGCTTTCGGCACCGGGAGGAGCCTTACTTGATGTAGCCGCCTTCGGTCATTGCCGCGGTGGCTGCGTCCTGGGCCTGCTTCAGCGCATCGTCGACGCTCGACTGACCGGCAAGGGCGGCGGAGAAGAGCTGGCCGACGGTGGTGCCGAGGCCCTGGAATTCAGGAATGGCGACGAACTGGACGCCGACATACGGCACCGGCTTGACGGTCGGATGCGTCGGGTCGGCGGCATTGATGGAATCCAGCGTCATCTTGGCGAAGGGCGCCGCCTTCTGGTAGTCGGCATTCGCATAGAGCGAGGAGCGCGTTCCGGGAGGAGCATTGGCCCAGCCTTCCTTCGAGGCTACGAGCTCGGCGTAGTGCTTCGAGGTCGCCCAGGCGACGAACTTCTCGGCGGCATCAGCCTTCTGCGTGCCGGCGGGGATAGCCAGCGACCAGGCCCACAGCCAGTTGCCGCGCTTGCCGAGGCCGTTGTCGGGCGCCAGCGCATAGCCGACCTTGTCGGCGACGGTCGAGTTCTTCGGATCGGAGACGAAGGACGCGGCGACAGTGGCGTCGATCCACATGCCGCATTTGCCCTGCTGGAACAGCGCCAGGTTCTCGTTGAAGCCGTTGGAGGACGCGCCCTCCGGGCCGTCGGCCTTCATCAGGTCGACATAGAACTGCAGCGTCTTCTTCCATTCGGGCTGGTCGAACTGCGGCTTCCAGTTCTCGTCGAACCAGCGGGCGCCGAAGGAGTTCGACATGGCGGTCAGGAAGGCCATGTTCTCGCCCCAGCCGGCCTTGCCGCGCAGGCACACGCCGTTCACGCCATTGGCGCGGTCGGTCATCTTGTCGGCGGCCTGCTTGATGAAGTCCCAGGTCGGGGCATCGGGCATCTTGAGGCCGGCCTTGTCCATCAGGTCCTTTCGGTACATGACGAAGGAGCTCTCGCCGTAGAAGGGCGCGGCATAGAGCTTGCCGTCGACCGAGAGGCCGCCGGCGATGGCCGGGATGATGTCCTTGGCGTCGTAGTCGTCGCCGAGCTTGTCGAGCGGCAGGAGCCAGCTCTGCTTGGCCCAGATCGGAACCTCATAGGTGCCGATGGTCATGACGTCGTACTGGCCGCCCTTGGTGGCGATGTCGGTGGTGACGCGCTCGCGCAGCACGTTCTCCTCGAGCGTGACCCAGTTGAGCTGGATATCGGGATTGGCCTTGGTGAAGTCGTCCGTCAGCTTCTGCATGCGGACCATGTCGCCATTGTTGACGGTGGCGATGGTGATGGATTCGGCATGTGCGGCGAAAGCGAGAGCGCTGGCCGACAACAAGCCCAGGGTGAGCGTGCGCAGTTTCATGAATTCCTCCCATAAACCAAAGTGAGCATTTGCCTTGGCTATGGGCAATTACTCACCTGACGTGAATTATGTCAAGGTGGAATCGATGCTGCGGTGCAGCACGATGGAACGATGGAGGCATTGGCCGGCGGAAATCCGATGCGGGGCTGTGGAGGGACGATCGGCGTCCGGGCGCGGCCGCTGGTTCGTCCATGAAAGGCGACCGCTGGAGTCCGCGCGAGTACTGTCGCGCGCGTGCCGCCTATCAACAGGCGATCTCGGCCAGGATCCAGTCGCGAAAAGCGCGGATCTTGGGCACATTGCGGCGCGCCGTCGGATAGACCAGCCAATAGGCATGGCCATCATCGCCGACGAAGTCGAAGGGCTGGATGAGGCGGCCATCGGCGAGTTCGTTCTTGAACAGCGCCCTGGTGAGGATCGCCACGCCGTGGCCGGCCATCGCGGCATTCGCCTCATAGGCCTGCGCGCCCATGCTTGAGCCCGGCCGCTTGGCAAGATCGTGCGCGTCCACGCCGGCGGCCTCGAACCACTGCCTCCACCAGATGTCGCCGGGATCGAGGATCGGCAGACGCAGGAGATCCGCCGGTTCCTTGACGCCGCCGATGCTTGCCGCGAGCTTCGGGCTCAGCATCGGCGTGAAATCGGCGTCGAGCAATTTGTGCGCCTCCAGCCCCGGCCACTTGCCGCCGCCGGAGCGGATGGCGAGATCGACATCCTCGCGGGCGAAGTCGGTCAGGCGGCTCGACGTATCGAGCCGCACGGCAAGGGCCGGGTGGGCAAGCTGGAACGAACCCAGATGCTGCGCCAGCCAGTTCGAGGCAAAGGTCAGCACGGTGGTGACACATAGCAGGCCGTCGGCGCCGCCACGCGCCGCGGCATAGGCCTGGCCCAGAATGGCGAAGGCCTCGCTGACGGCCGGCGCCAGACGCTGTCCGGGCTCGGTCAATTCGATCTGCCGTGGACGGCGCAGGAACAACGGCGCGCCGATGCGCTCCTCGAGCAGCTTGATCTGGTAACTCGCTGCGGCCTGCGTCATGCCGAGTTCCTGCGCCGCTTTGGTGAAGGAGAGGTGCCTGGCCACGGCCTCAAACACCCGGATCGCCTGCAGCGGCGGCAGCGGCGCAAGCTGCGGAGAGCTCAGATCGGGCATAAGGCCTCCTTATGGGTCATGATCGAGGTTTGATTGGAAGCATGAACCAGCCAACCCGATATTTGGGGTCGACGATCAATCCAATTCAAGCAGGGCAAAGGTTGACGATCATGACCACAGTACAGGAAAAGCTCGTTTCCAACGCGACGCCCAGCTGGTTTTCCCTGCTGGTGCGTGAATTTTCGCGACTTACCGGTCGCAGACGCACCTATGTCGACGTCCGCCACCTGTCGGAATATCTCCAGCGCGACATGGGTTTTCTCGACGGCAACGATCCGCGCGGGCCCCGCCGATAGGCGGTTGCTGTTTTATCGGTCGTCGGCGTTCGGCGGACAGCCAGGCTTGAGTCCGAGGCTCGAAGTCATGCGCCTGCAAGCAAGGCTTCCGCCGTCCGCTCGTCGGTGATGAGGCCGTTGACCAGCCGGCGGTTGACCGCCGCCAGGATGCCCGGCAGCTTGCGCTCGCCCATGGCCAGCGCAATGACCAGCGATCTTTCGCGCGATGGCAAGGCGGCGGAGGAGACCCGGTCGTTGGTGATGCCTTCGATCATGCGGCCTTCGCGATCGAAGACCCAGCCGACGATCTCGGCGATGCCGCCGGCCTTCTGCAGCGCCTTCAACTCGCTTTCCGAAATGAAGCCATCCTCATAAAGCGGCGCCTTGGGGCCGAGGTCGCCGATGCCGACGAAAGTGACGTCTGCTTCCGCGGCCAGCGCCAGCGTCGGCTGGATCATCGGCTGGTTGAGCAGCATCTCGCGCTCGTCCGGGGAGGAGGCTATGACCGGCAACGGCATCGGGAAGGAACGCGCCTTGACGCGATCGGCCATGGTGAAGATGACGTTGTAGAAGGCGGCCGAGCCGTCCGGCGAGATGTTGCCGGTCAAGGACACCACCTTGTGTTGCGGGCAGTCCATCGGCGGCAGTTGCTCGATAGCCGCTTTCAGCGTACGCCCGGTGCCGATCGCCATGACGATGGGCGCTTCCGAGCGCAGCCGGCGCTCGATCTCAGCCGCGGCCGCCTCAGCAATGCCGATCGTCGTCGAAGACGAGGTGGGATCGCTCGGCACGACCTCGACCAGGTCGAGCGCGAAGCGCGATCTGAGCCGCGCCGCAAGGTCGAGGCAATTGGCGATCGGATGATCGACGCGCACCTTGATGAGGCCTTCCGACATCGCCAGCGAGACCAACCGCTGCGCCGTCTGCCTGGAGATACCTAGTTGGGCCGCAATCTGGTCCTGCGTGTTGCCGGCAACGTAATAGAGCCAGCCGGCGCGCGCGGCGTCGTCCAACCTGGTGCTGCCGGTTTCCTGTCGCGAATTCACGTCCTGCCTCCCAGCCCGAACGTCGATGAAACGGGCGCTATAGATTACAGCGAATGCTGCCGTGCGCAATTGTTTATCGAGAGGGCAATTGCTTGCTGGTTTCACCCGCTGCTAAAGGACCAATCGCCCCGCTCCCTCAACCATTCGCAGCGGCGGCGGTTTATCTCGATGGGGAAACCCGTTAAGGGGTCGGCAAAAGGAGCCCTCGCATGACGCCGAAAGCGGTTTTCTGGGACATGGACGGAACGCTGGTCGACAGCGAGCCGCTGCACGAGGCGGCCCTGGCCGCGGCGCTGCGCAGCGTCGGCGTCACACCGCCGACCGACCTGCACCAGCGCGTGCTCGGCATCGCCGCATGGCCGGTCTACGAGATGCTGCGCGACGAGTTCGGCCTTTCGCTACCCTTCGACGACTGGATCGTGCGCAAATATGACCATTATTTGCCGATGGCCGAGACGCTGAAGCCGCGCCCGGGCGCGATCGAGGTGTTCAACGAATTGCGCGCGCTTGGCGTCGAGCAAGCGGTGGTGTCCAACTCCGACCGCGTGATCGTCGACGCCAATCTGAGCGCTGTCGGCCTGATCTATCCCGGCATGCGCACGATCAGCCGCAACGACGTGATCGAAGGCAAGCCGCATCCGGAACCCTTCCTGCGCGCCGCCTATCTTGCCGGCGTCGATCCGAAGGATGCATTCGCCGTCGATGACAGCGTGACCGGCGCCACCTCCGGCCTGGCGGCGGGCATGAAGACGATCTTCTGGCCGGAGGCGCCGATGGCCGGGCCGTCGGGCGCTATTGTGATCAACAGCGCTGAAGAGTTGCGGGCGCAGTTGGGACTCTGAGCTGGTTCTGCGGACGTCGGCGCTGCCCCTCATCCGCCCTTCAGCTTGGCGCATGCTTTGTCTAATGCTGCGCTGGTCGACCCCACTCCGTCTCGGCTTCGCCGAGCCAACTCTCCCCGATCGACGGGGTAGAGGAAAGGCGCCAAGCTTTTTGCCGTCAATGCTCGTCCAGCAAAGCTCCCTTCCTTTCCCTCCGGAGGGGAAGGTGGCGCTGCGAAGCAGCGACGGATTGAGGAAACCACCTGGCATTCAAGCCTCGGGCCGATCAGTCACGCCATTCACAGAAGCGAGAAGGAAGACTCCGGCATCAATTCCGGTACACCGGCTCTTCTTCGTCGAGGATCGCCTTGAGTTCGGCCAGATGACGGTCGGCCTGGCCTGGATAGTCGTCCATCTCGCGCGCCGTCTTTTCCGCGATCTCGTCGGAAAGCGTGCGCAGCGGACGTCCGGTCCACAGCGCCTTGATGTAGGTTTCGGCGGCGCGCTCGAAATAGAACATGCGGTTGAAGGCGTCGGCGACGGTGTCGCCGATGACCATCACGCCGTGATTGCCCATCACCATCACCTTGACTTTGGGGTCGGTGAGCAACTGCGAACAGCGCTCGCCCTCTTCCTCGAAGGCCAGACCGCCATAATGCGCGTCGACGACATGGCGGTTGAAGAACATGGCCGAGTTCTGGTCGACCGGCGGCAGCGTCGAGTCGGCCAGCGAGGCAAGCACGGTGGCGTGGATCGAATGCACATGCATGGCGCAGCGCGCATGCGGCACATTGCGGTGGATGGCGCCATGCAGGCCCCAGGCGGTCGGATCGGGCGCGTTGGGACCGGTGAGCGTTTCGGGATCGTTGGCGTCGATCAACAGCAGATCGCTCGCCTTGATGCGCGAGAAATGCACCTGGTTCGGGTTCATCAGGAATTTCGTGCCGTCTTCATTGACCGACAGCGAGAAATGGTTGGCGACCGCTTCATGCATGTTGAGCCGCGCCGTCCAGCGGAAGGCGGCGGCGAGGTCGACCCGCTCCTCATAATAAGGCAGGTTGGTCAGCGGTTCTTTCTGCAGGCGGGCAAGGCTCATCGAAATCTCTCCGTTTGCACCAAGAATGCCGTGCATGGGCGTGGCCAGCAACCGCAAACTGGTATGTCAGGCCACGCTGAGGCTCACGCCGCGGGCCGCGCCGCCTGCAGCCCACCATGCTCGACGATGAAATCGATGACGTCCTGCAGGCCCTTGCCGCGCGACAGATCGGTGAAGCCGAAGGGCCGTTTGCCGCGCATGCGGCCGGCATCCGATTCCATGACGTCGAGATTGACATTCACATAAGGCGCCAGGTCGCTCTTGTTGATGATGAGGAAATCCGAGCGGGTGATGGCCGGGCCGCCCTTGCGCGGGATCTCCTCGCCCTGGCAGACCGAGATGACATAGAGCGTCAGGTCGGCAAGGTCGGGTGAGAAGGTGGCGGCGAGATTGTCGCCGCCGGATTCGATGAAGATGATGTCGAGATCGGGGAATTTTTTGTTCAGCTCGGCAATCGCCCGCAGATTGATCGAAGCGTCCTCGCGAATGGCCGTGTGCGGGCAACCGCCGGTCTCGACGCCGACGATGCGCTCTTCGGGCAATGCTTGTAGCCGCGCGAGCATCATGGCGTCTTCCTTGGTGTAGATGTCGTTGGTGACGACGGCGATCGAGAAGTCGTCACGCAGTGCCTTGCAGAGCTTTTCGGTGAGCGTCGTCTTGCCGGAACCGACTGGGCCGCCGATGCCGATGCGAAGGGGACCGTTGGGCTGGGTCATGCCGGAAACTCCGTGATGGCGAGGATTGCGAAGCCCGCCCCGATCAGCAGGCAGAGCGGCGAATAAAGGCGCTGGTCGAGCCGCGCGAAAGGCTGTTCGGGCGCAAGCCTGCGCCACCAGGGCGTGAAGCCGGCAATGCCGCGCCCGAGAAAGACGAGACCGATCATCAACGCCGTGGCGGCCAACCCTTCCCTTGGAAAAGGCGAGGCGAAGACGCCTGCAAGCGCCAGCGGCCAGAGCGTCGCCAGCGCCAGGCAAGCGGCGACGGCGAAACTCGCAACGGCCGAGGGCATCTCGTCGACGCCGCGAAAGCCGACGACGGCACGCGCGCAGGAAGCCTGATCCGTGCCCGGCCAGATGCCGCCAAGGCCCCAATAGACATGCAGCGAAGTGATTATGAGCAGGACGAAAGAGAGGGCGTAAGCAAGCAAGGTCATGACCGGAACAGGCGTGAATATTGGGTTTCGTGCTTCATCGCCATTATGTCGGACATGAAAGCCGAGCCGCCGAGATCGTCAAGGCTGGAGGTGGCAGCCCGAGCGGCCGTCGACAACGCAAGCGGTTCGAAACCGGCTAACAATGCCGTGGCATCGACCTGCCCAATGATGCCGAGCCGGATCGCCGCCTGCGCCAGGTTGGAGAAGAAAGCCTGCAGGAAGGCGGACAGCGCGTCCTGAAGTGCAATGCCATGGCCGCCCGCCACAGCGCCGACGGCGACACAATAGGGGCAATCGGCGACCAATCGATCGAGTGTCGGGCACGGCCAGGCGGATGCCGCCTTGAGGAAGGCAGCACCCTGCAGCATCGTCTCCATATGGCGCTCCCGCGAGCCGGCCAGCGCTTCGGCCAAAGTGGCGACCTCCGTGAGATCACCGCCGTCCCGCGCGCGGCGCCAGCTTTCGGCAAACAGCACCGCATCGTTCCAGCCTGAGCCCATCTCGACCAGCGTTTCCAGCCACTTGGCGAGATCCCGGCGATTGCCGATCAGCCCATCATGCACGGCGCGCTCGATGCCATGGCTGTAGGAGAAGCCGCCGACCGGAAAAGCCGGCGACAGCCAGACCATCAGCCGCAACAGCGCGATATGTGAGGGCTGATCAGTCATGGTGATGGTGGTGACCGTGGTCGTGGTGGTCATGATCGTGATGGTCGTGGCCATGATGATCGTGGTCATGGTGATCATGCGCATGATCGTGGCCACGCCCGGAATAGGCGCCGCGCACCGGGCTGAAGGGCTCGGACACCTCAGTCACCGTGGCGCCCAGACCTTCGAGCATCGCCTTGATGACATGGTCGCGCAGGATGAGGATGCGGTTCGGCTCGATGCTTGCGGCGAGATGACGGTTGCCGATGTGCCAGGCAAGCTCCGTCAAATGCACGGCATCGCGAGCGCGGATGTCATAGGCCTCTTCGGGTGCCGCAACGATTTCGAGCTGGCGGCCATCTTCCAGCACCAGCCGGTCGCCATTGTTCAGGGCCACCGGCTCGGGCAAATCGACCAGCACTTTGTCGCCACCGGCGGTTTCGATGGCGCGGCGGCGCAGATGCCGCTCGTCATGGGCGAGCACCGCCTTGTCGTAGGGCGTTGCCGCCTGGCCGGCGGAAAGCACCGAGACGGCGCGTGGGAATTTGGTGAAATCGGTGGTGATGTTGAGTTTCATTTCATGGCTCCGCCATTAGCCTGTGCCCGGGCCCGAGCGGGTCGTGACAGCACGCGCTCGAAATAGGCGTTGATGCGCTCGGAGTCGATTACAAACCGGCCGGCGCGCGCCCAGCCGCCCATGTCGCCGAGCAGCACGTCGACCGCCGAGAACCGATCGCCCAGCGCAAAGGGTTTGTCTCCAAGGCGCCTGTCCAGCGCCTTCATTTCGGATGCGAAATCATAAGCTGTGGCCGGCCCGACATCGACCCGCACGTCCTTGGGCAGCAGGAAGCGATGGCGCAGCTTGTTCCACAGCGGCGCTTCCAGCTCGCTCTGGGCGAAATGCATCCAGGAATCCATCTCGGCGCGGCCGGCGAGGCCTGGATTGGCGCCCATGCCTTTGTCGGCGTGCCTATCGGCCAGATAGACGCAGATCGCCGCGGAATCGGTAATGGTGAGGTCACCGTCGATCAGGATCGGCACCTTGCCGGAAGGGTTCAGCGCATAGGCTTCCGGCGAGCGCAATTTGACCTCGACGAATTCATAGGGCTGCCCGAGTTCCTCGAGCATCCACAGCACACGGCTGACCCGGGATCCGCGCGATCCGATGGCCTTGTACATGGTTGAACCCTCTTTCCCCGGAACCCTAGACGATTGCATCCGCTCAGACGATGGTGTCGAAGAGCCGCAGGATGAACGAGACCTGGTAGATCAGCGCCGCCGCGACGAAGGCGATGTGGAAGCGACGGTCGCGCACCAGGATCGCGGCGATGCAAAGGGCGACGAAAACCGGGGTGCGGAACAGATACTCATTGCCGAAGCGGGCGAAATGCTCGGGACCTTTGAGCAGCGTATCGATGACATCGAGCAGATAGCTTGCCGCCAGCAGGCCGAAGAACCAGGCGCGGCGCGAATAGAAGAAGTCCTCGTAGCTGGTGTAGTCCAGCATCGAGATCCGGAAACAGCAGCGCGCACAGCAGGAACAGCGTGATCGCGTAGAAGATAATGAACAGGTATTTGCCGAAGGTCCATGTCTCGATGGCGTAGAGGCCGAACTCCCACCACCAGAAATGCACCAACATCAGCAGGACGGACGCGACCCAGGCCAGATGCACGGAATAGAGCCGATATTGCCCGGGATGCTGGACGATGCGCGCCACCCCTGACAGCAAACGGGCGACGCCAAGCCCTATCACCATGCCCATGACGATGCGGATATGCGGGAAGATGTCGTGGGGAGAGGCGATTTCGGTGGCCATCGACCTAAACAAGGAATGCGGAAAAAAGCGGGCGGTTCAATCTCGCAGGAAATCGTCCATCGAAAGCGGCCCGCCCGGCCAGAATCGACCGTCGAGCGCCTGCTTGGATGTAAAGGGAGGCTCGCTCGGGAAATATGCCTTCCTGAACCCTGTTTCCCTGACAGCAACGGGCAAAGCGCCTTTATACGCCTCTTCGAAGATTTGAGCGGGATATCGGCGAAGGCTCGGGCTATCCTCGATGATGCCCTCGATCCAGGTGCGCTGCTCGGAGATCGACGCCTGCCAGCTGTGAGACCGGTGGCCGGGTTGGAATTCCCACTTCAGCAGGTGTGTTATCAGCACTTCCATCCGGCTACGGATCTCGCGCTTGTCCCTCCTTCCCAAGCTCTCGATCTCCTCGGCCAAATTCTCGCGATCAAGCTCGGAAAGACGCCCCTCGCGCAGCAGCGCGCCTTGCTCGGCACACCACTCGACAAAATCCGCTTCGTAAGGCGTCAGCGCCCGGAGGCGATCAATCCTGTTCATGGGCGCATCATGCCCCAATTTGCGAAATTCGCAAAGAACGCCCCCGGTCTGCGCGTCTAGACGCCGCGATCAGAACAGAAAATACCGCTGCGCCATCGGCAGCACGGTGGCCGGCTCGCAGGTCAAGAGCTCGCCGTCGGCACGCACCTCATAAGTCTCGGGATCGACCTCGACATGCGGCGTGGCGTCGTTGAGCACCATCGAATGCTTGCCAATGCCGCCGCGGGTGTTTTCAACCGCGACCATCGCCTTGTCGACGCCAAGCCTCGCTTGCAGGCCGGCATCGAAGGCGGCCCTGGAGACGAAGGTCACCGAAGAATTGGTCATGGCTTTGCCGTAGGCGCCGAACATCGGCCGGTAGTGCATCGGCTGCGGCGTCGGGATCGAAGCGTTGGGATCGCCCATGGGCGCTGCCGCGATCATGCCGCCGAGCAACACCATTTCGGGTTTCACGCCGAAGAACGCCGGATACCACAGCACCAGATCGGCGCGCTTGCCGACCGTGATGGAGCCGATCTCCTTCGACAGGCCGTGCGCGATGGCCGGGTTGATGGTGTATTTGGCGATGTAGCGGCGGACACGAAAATTGTCGTTGTCGCCGGTCTCCTGCGGCAACGACCCGCGCTGGCGCTTCATCTTGTCGGCGGTCTGCCAGGTGCGGATCGCCACTTCGCCGACGCGGCCCATGGCCTGGCTGTCCGACGAAATGATCGAGAAGGCGCCGAGATCATGCAGGATATCCTCGGCCGCGATCGTTTCCTTGCGGATGCGGCTTTCGGCGAAGGCTATGTCCTCGGGAATAGACGGCGACAGATGGTGGCAGACCATCAGCATGTCGAGATGCTCGGCCAAAGTGTTGACAGTGTAGGGCCTGGTCGGGTTGGTCGAAGACGGGATGACGTTGGGCAGGCCGCAGACCTTGATGATGTCGGGCGCATGGCCGCCACCGGCGCCTTCGGTGTGGAAGGCATGAATGGTGCGGCCCTTGATGGCCTCGACGGTGTTTTCGACAAAGCCGGATTCGTTCAGCGTGTCGGTGTGGATCATCACCTGGACGTCATAGGTGTCGGCGACCGACAGGCAGCAGTCGATGGCGGCAGGCGTCGTGCCCCAGTCCTCATGCAGCTTCAGTGAGCAGGCGCCGGCCAAGACCATTTCCTCGAGCGCCGCCGGCTGCGAGGCATTGCCCTTGCCCGACAGGCCGATGTTCATCGGAAAAGCGTCGAAGGACTGGATCATGCGCGCGATATGCCAGGGACCGGGCGTGCAGGTGGTGGCCAAGGTGCCGTGCGCCGGGCCGGTGCCGCCGCCAAGCATGGTGGTGACGCCGCTCATCAGCGCCTCCTCGATCTGCTGCGGGCAGATGAAATGGATATGCGCGTCAAAGCCGCCGGCGGTGAGGATCTTGCCTTCACCGGCAATGATTTCAGTGCCCGGGCCGATGATGATGGTGACGCCGCTTTGCGTGTCCGGATTGCCGGCCTTGCCGATTGCGGCGATGCGGCCGTCCTTGAGGCCGATATCGGCCTTGATGATGCCGGCCAGCGCATCGACCACCAGCGCGTTGGTGATGACGGTATCGACCGCGCCGCCCGCCCGCGCCACCTGGCTCTGGCCCATGCCGTCGCGGATGACCTTGCCGCCGCCGAATTTCACTTCCTCGCCGTGAACGGTGAAATCCTTCTCGACCTCGATGAACAGCTCCGTGTCGGCCAGCCGCACCTTGTCGCCGACGGTCGGGCCATACATCTGCGCATAGGCGGCGCGGGTTATTCTGGCCATCAGCGATTGCTCCCTAAAGTGAGATCGGTTGAGTGTGAGGCGCACATTATCGCCATCCAATGGTCACGCAATGACCCGCCCGGCGACACTTTGCGTTCCCATTTGGACGTTCCCTTCAGGCGGTTCACGCGGGCGGGGCCATTCCAAGACGACGATTTGCCAAACTGATGGCCAAACTGATGGAAGGAATATCCATGCGCAAAACGATAATTTTCGCCGCAGCCGCCACCCTGATGCTGGCGGGCGCCGCGAGCGCCCAGCAATCCACGCCGGCGCCGAGCCCTTCTCCGGCCGCACCCGCCGCGCCGAAGGCTCAAGCCGTGCCAGCGATCCAGAGCGTCAGCATCGTCGACATCACCGAATTGCCCAAGGATACGCAGACTCAGGTCAACAAGATCGTGGCGCAGCGCGGCGATGCCGGCCTGCAGACGCTGCGTAAATCGATCGAGGCGACGCCCAAGGTGAAGTCCGCGCTGCAGGCCAAGGGAATGAGTTCGGCGCAGGTGATCGCCGCCAGCCTGCAGCCCAGCGGAGCGCTGACGCTGATCACCAAGAAGGCGAGCTGATTGCGCGCGCTGGCGGGCCCGATGCGGGTCCGCCAGCATCAATTGCAAGGGAACCTCTGCCTGAGACGAGTCGTTTGGTCTTTTTCGCCCCGCCCGAAGTCCAGTCAGGAGCGAGCGACGATGGGATTTTCGCGTCAGACCAAAATGTTGCCGATTGCGACCGCGCTGCTGGTCGCGGCCGCGTCGAACGCCGCGTTCGCGGCGCAACCCTTGGACAGCAACGATCCTGCAGCGGCGATCGTGGGTTCCGACATTCGCCAGGAGGAAACCCTGTCCAAGGCGGAAGCCGGTAAAGTCATCCGCGCCATCGACCGCACGCGCGACAACATCGGCACGGTGCGCAAGACCACCAAGCTCGATACGGTCGACATCATCTTCCTGACCGATGCGGCGCGCAGCGAAGGCGGGCCGCCGCCGGCGATCGAGAACAAGGTGAAGCAGCACAAGGACGAGGTCGCGGAACTGCGCCAGGAGATCGAGGCGAACGCGCTGCTGTTCAACGCGATCGATTCGCGGCGCGTGCTGGCCGAGGACGTGCTGGCCGTCGACTTCGCCAATCCCGGCAAGATCGTCATCTACGCCGCCGCCAAGCCGCCGAAGTGATCTGAGCGCGGCGGTCGCCCTCATAGCTTGCCCATCACCTTCTGCTGGAACCCGTAGACTTCGCGTTTGCCGCCGAGCGGCACCAGCGTGACGTCACGCTCCTGTCCCGGCTCGAAACGCATGGCGGTGCCGGCGGCGATGTCGAGCCGCATGCCGCGTGCGCTCTCGCGGTCGAATCTCAAGCCCTCATTGGTCTCGAAAAAGGATAGTGGCTGCCGACCTGGATCGGCCGGTCGCCGCTGTTGGCAACCTTGAGCGTCACCGTCGGCAGACCCTTGTTGAGCTCGATGTCGCCCTTGGCGGGGATGATTTCGCCCGGAATCATCTCAGCCCTCACAAAACGCCGAAGGCGAGGCCGACGCCGACCGCCGCGCAGGCGGCGCCGGCGGCGCGCACCAAGCCGCGGAAGCGCAGGCCCAGGCCGAGAGCGGCGGCGATGCCGACGCCGTGAAGCAGGGCCGTGGCGACGGCAAAACCCGCCATATAGTCCAAGCCACCGGCATTCTCGGGCACTTCCATGCCGTGCGCATGGCCGTGGAACAGCGCGAACAAACCGATGATCGCCACACCCGCAGAGACCGGCAGGTCAATCGCCAGCGCCACCAGGAGGCCAAGCGCGACGACCGATGCGAGGATGCCAGGCTCGACGAAAGGCACCGGCACATGCAGCATGCCGAGCGCGCCGCCGACCAGCATGACGCCGACGAAGGCGAGCGGCCATGCCCAGATCGCCTTGCCGCCCTTCAGCGCCGCCCACAGGCCGACAGCAATCATCACCGTCATATGGTCGAGGCCGGACAGCGGATGCGCGAAACCGGCGGCGAAGGACGAGGTCGTGCCGACGCCGACATGGGCATAAGCCGGCATCGCCGCGGCCAACAGCAGAATAGCGGCGAGCGTGGTGCGTTTCGTCGAAGCGGAGATCATCCCTGGCTACCTCTCATTGCTTGCTCAAGCGGCCTTGCGTGGGCCGCAGCCTTCGGCCTTGAGCACACGCTTGGTCGATGGTGGGTATTTTGCCAGCTTAGACGCCGGCCGGATCGGACGCGGCGAGAAATTACCGCCACAGTTGGGGCAAACGCCGCCGAGCACATGCTCGACGCAGTCGGCGCAAAAAGTGCATTCAAAGGTACAGATCAACGCGTCGGTCGCTTCCGGCGGCAAATCCTTGTCGCAGCATTCACAATTGGGCCTGAGGTCCAGCATCCGGTCTCTCCTCACCTGATTGGCTCATGCACGGTCACCAGCTTGGTGCCGTCCGGAAAAGTCGCCTCGACCTGGACATCGTGGATCATCTCGGCGATGCCGTCCATGACCTGGGCGCGGGTGATGACATGCGCGCCGGCTTCCATCAGTTCGGCGACCGGGCGGCCGTCACGCGCGCCTTCGACGACGAAGTCGGTGATCAAGGCGATCGCCTCCGGGTGGTTGAGCTTGACGCCACGCTCCAGCCGCTTGCGCGCCACCATCGCCGCCATGGCGATGAGCAGCTTGTCTTTTTCGCGCGGCGTCAGGTTCATTCAAGTCTTCCCGGCGTTCGAGGTCACAGTGACCACAATTTGGGCAGGCCCGCCCGCCCGTTGAGCAATTCAACGAGTGGAACCAGCCGTTTGCGGAGCTGGTAGCCATCCCCGGCGTAAAGCCTCGCAAGAAGCTTGCCAGATCGGCCGACGCTCCAGAAGCTGGCGCCGCCTTGATCGCCGATAATGTCGCGTGCAGGCTCCAGCAGGCGCTCCGCGTTCGGCGCAACGAGCAGCAGCGTTGCAACAGCCGTCGCCCCGCCAGTGACTGCCGCGCGCTCCAGCCTGGCGGCGATGTCCTGCCCGATGCGGAAATCCTCGGCGTGAATCAGTGCGCCGCCCTGGCGGACCCGCCAGCGGTCATGGAAACTGCCGCTGATGGTCCGCTCACCCATCGCCAGCCGGCCGAACAGCGTGGCTTCGAGAATCAGCGCCTCGGCGCCCTCGGCAAGCTCGACATCCAGCCTGCGGGCGAAGGCAGCCTGGTTGAAGACGATAGTTTCCTGCGGCAGCCAGGCGATGCGGCCGCCGGCGCCGACGCGCAGGCTCACCTTCGCCTCGGCGTGATCGGCGGCGGCGCGATAGATCTTCTCGCAGGCCTGCGTGGTGATGGAGACGCAAGCGCCTTCGCCGACCTCGATCGCCCAGCCGAGCCGGTCGCCGCCGGTCAGGCCGCCGGCGGTGTTGATCAGGACGGCCTCGAGCGGATCGCCCTGCACCAAAGGCATGCGGATCTTGGCCGAACCATCCTGGTAAAGACGTTGCAGCCGAGTCCGGCCACCGCTCCGGCCGCAGAAAAGCCTGCCTTGCCCGGCAACGCGTTGCGCGGCGGCGGCGGGCCGGGATACCAGGGCATTGTCGATCTTGTCCACGGGCGCCAAGGTTAAGCACCCGGGCGGCTTTGTCGATATAGCTTGTTGCTTGACATCGTTTCGGTTTCTATAGAGGGAAACCACCCTGGAGCGTCGCGCGGTGCCTTGCGTGGTAAGAGGCAGACGCTTTCGTTCAATCCGGGGATCAAAGAGGGGCGCTCATCAGTTGGCGTCGGGAAACGACAGGGAAGGAACCGAATGGCTGACCAGCTGACGACCGAGATCATTGAAAAGATCAAAGCCCACGCCGAGACTGGCGGTGAGGAAATCACCACCGGTACCGATCTCAGCACGCTTGGCATCCATTCGCTGGAGCTGACGGAGATCATCTTCGACCTCGAGGAAAAGTATGGCATCGAGATCGAAATGAATACCGTCGACGCCTGGAGCAACCTCAAGAACGTCGGCGACATGGTCGAGGCGGTTCGCGCGCTGATCGTGAAAAAAGCCTGATTGTATGCAAAAGCGCGTCGTTATCACCGGCATTGGCGGGATTTGCGGGCTTGGCAACGATGCGGCCGCGATCTGGGATGCGATGCGAGCCGGCCGCTCCGCGATCGGCGTGATCAGCAATTCGCCGCTGCACGACCTGAAGGTCAAAGTCGGCTGCGAAATCAAAACCTTGCCCGAGCACGGCATCGACCGCAAGCAGGTGGTGTCGATGGACCGTTACAGCCTGCTGGCGGTGATCGCGGCGCGGGAAGCCATGCGGCAGTCCGGATTGACGGCGCACGCCGACAATACCTATCGGATGGGCGCCGTTGTCGGTGTCGGCGTCGCCGGCTTCGAAACGATCGAGGAGAACTATCGCGCGATCCTGCTCGAAGGGCGCAACCGCGCCGGCATCTTTACCGTGCCCAAGGTGATGCCGGGGGCCGCAGCCGGTCAGGTCAGCATGGCGCTCGGACTGCGTGGCCCGGTGTTTGGCGTCACCTCGGCCTGCTCCTCGTCCAACCATGCCATCGCATCGGCGGTCGATCAGATCAGGCTTGGCCGCGCCGACGTCATGGTCGCCGGCGGCACCGATGCGCCGCTGGTTTGGGGCGTGCTCAAGGGCTGGGAGGCGCTGCGGGTGCTGGCGCCCGACACCTGCCGGCCGTTTTCGGCCGATCGCCAGGGCCTGGTATTGGGCGAAGGCGCCGGCATGGCGGTGCTGGAAAGCTACGACCACGCCGTGGCGCGCGGCGCCACCATCCTTGCCGAGATCGCCGGCGCTGGGCTCTCAGCCGACGCCTCGGACATCGTCGCGCCAACTGTCGAGGGGCCGGAAGCGGCGATGCGCTTCTGCCTGGCCGATGCCGGGCTCAATGCGGAAGATGTCGACTATCTCAACGCGCACGGCACCGGCACCAAGGCCAACGACCAGATCGAGACCGCCGCGATCAAACGCGTCTTCGGCGAGCACGCGCGCGCGCTTTCGATTTCCTCGACCAAGTCGATGCATGCGCATTGCCTCGGCGCTTCCGGCGGGCTGGAAATGATCGCCTGCGTGATGGCGATCCGCGAGAGCGTCGTGCCGCCGACGGCCAACTATCGCGAGCCCGACCCCGAATGCGACCTCGACGTGACGCCGAATGTTCCGCGCGAGCGCAAGGTGCGCACGGCAATCAGCAACAGCTTTGCCTTTGGCGGCACCAACGCCGTGCTGGCTTTCAAGGCGATCTGACCAAGCGCGGCTGATCGGATCCGCTGATCAAGCGCAGCTTTGGTTGACTGTGCGTGCACGGCAGGCCGCCTGCCGGCATATTGATCGCGGCGAAGCCCGGTCGTAGTTGTTGCGACCCGCCGGAGCAGATGCCGAAAAAAGTGCGAAGCGGTTTTCGGATGACATCATGCTCTATTTCCTAGATTTAGAGCCGCCCTGGCGCCAATCCGTTTCCGGAGACTCCTCGATGCCCGACCTGTCCGCCTTCCCGATCAACAATCGCTGGCCGGCCAAGCACCCCGACCGCCTGCAGCTCTATTCGGCCACGACACCGAATGGCGTGAAGGCTTCGATCGCGCTGGAGGAGATCGGCCTGCCTTACGAGCCGCATTACGTCGATATCGGCAAGAACGAGAGTTGGACGCCGGAATTCCTGTCGCTCAACCCGAACGGCAAGATACCGGCCATCATCGATCCGGACGGCCCCGGCGGCAAGCCGATCGGCCTCTTCGAATCCGGCGCCATCCTGCTCTATCTGGCGGACAAGACCGGCAAGCTCATCCCCGCCGATCCGGCGCGCCGCTACGAGACGATCCAGTGGGTGTTCTTCCAGATGGCGGCGATCGGTCCGATCTTCGGACAGGTCGGTTTCTTCCACAAATTCGCCGGACGCGAAATCGCCGACAAGCGACCGCTGGAGCGTTACCGCGACGAATCGCGACGGCTGATCGGCGTCCTGGAAACACGGTTGAAGGGCCGGCAGTGGATCATGGACGACGACTACACCATCGCCGACGTCTCGATGCTCGGCTGGGTGCGCAACCTGATCGGCTTCTACGAGGCGCGGGAATTGGTAGGGTTCGACGATTTCCCAACGGTAGCGGCATGGCTGGACCGCGGCCTGGGGCGGCCGGCGGTGCAGCGAGGCCTCACCATCCCGGCAAAAGGCTGAAAACAGAGATGAAAGGCCCTATTTTGCCTTGGCTTTCGCGCGGCGGCCGAACATAGAAGCCGCCAGCCGCGCGGTGGCGACCACCGCGCCGGTAGCAACGCTGGCGGCGGTGCGGATCGGGCCCGACTTGCCCGCCGCCGGTTTGTGTGGCTTGTGCGCCTTGGTCGCGACCTTGTGCGCGGCGCCGGCCACGACTTTCCTTGGGGCTGCCTTGCCGAAAGTCGGCTTGCCATCCTTGGCAAGCGCCGCATCGTCGGCGGCTTTCGGCCGCCTTGGCTGATTGGCTTTGCTCCTGGCAGGCGCGGGTTTTCTGGTCTTGGTTGCCATTGGACGGCTCCCTTACGCCGGATAATTGAGGATACCGGCATAACGACCCGAAAAGCTTAAGGTTCCGGCCCGAAAATATTGAAAATTTAAGAGGTTAACCAATGACCAGATCGGCTGGCCGGCGCCTCCCCAGAACACGCTCGATGTTGGGCATGTCGTTGGACGCAATCCAGGCGCGGGCGTCCTCGTCGGGCTTGCCATGGCCACGCCAGCGTTCCATCAGGCGACGCTCGAGCTCGCCCCGCGGCACATCGATGAAGATGGTGAAATCGAACAGTGGCGCCAGCCGCGACCACGGCTCCTCGTCAAGCAGAAGATAATTGCCTTCGACCAGGATGAACTTGGTGTCGGCGGAAACGATCTCGGCCGCGGCGCGCGACAGTTCGATATCGCGGTCGAACACCGGAATGGCGATGTCGGGCTCACCGGAGCGGATGCGTTTCAGAAGCGTCTCGAAGCCGGCGAAATCGAAGGTTTCGGGCGCGCCCTTGCGCGCACGCATGCCGCGCCGGTTGAGGATGATATCGTCATAGTGGAAGCCGTCCATCGGCACGACTTCCGAACTGCCTTCCGGCAAAAGCTCATGCAGGTTCGCCGACAGTGTCGATTTGCCGGAACCCGGCGGCCCAGCGATGGCGACAACGAAGCGCTTGGCCTTGCCGGCGCGTTTGAAGATGGCGGCTGTGATATGGGCGATCTCGGACATCGGCGCCTTTCCGGTAGCGATTTCAGACCGCATCTTGGCGGCAGTCGGCTGAAATTTCAAACCCGGATTGGCTGTGACGCTCAGGCCGGGACCGAACGGCCGATGCGCAGGAACTCGCCATCGAACGGCACGTCCTTGGCGGTGCCGTCGGCGGCAAGGACGCGCATGGTTTCGCGCGCGGTTTCGATGCCTGCCGGCGCTTCGGCATGCGCAGACGGAAGCGCGCCGATGACATGACGGAAGGAGATCGACCGTCCCTCGGCAAGCGCAAACGCCGTCGCCACGCCTTCGTGCCTCAGCCAGTTGTCGCCAAGCGAGGCGGCGTGGCCCATCGCGGCGCGGCCATCCTCGATGCCCAATACGCCGAGATGGCGGCCGCTCCAGGGCGCATAGTCGCGTCCGCCATTGCTGAGCCACAGCATGGTCACCGGCAATTCGGCGGGATTCTTCAGCACCAGCACAAGGTCCTGCTCGGCGCGGCGCGCAATGGCCGTCCAGCCCGGACCATCGTGGTCGGCCTCGACCAGGGTGATGAAATCCTCGCGCTTGTCCTCCATGCGATAATCGGTGAGGTCGGTGGCGCCGCCAGCGGCAAGCGGCAGATGGGTGAGATCGGTGACGCGGACCGGATAGGCGAACCGGAAGCGGCCGCGCGCCGGATCGGGCTCCAGCGGGGTCGGCGGCGTCACCGCGACGCGCTTGGGCGAGAAGGCGAGCCTGCCGCCGTCGCGCATCTGCGTCATCGGATGGTGCGCGACCGAGATGGCGCCGGAACCGCCTGAAAAGATATGCTCCTGGTAGAGGAAGGGGTGGCCGTCGCGCAGGGTGAAGATCTTGTCGACGGCGGCGCCCATGACCTTGCGGCGCAGCCGGAAGACGGCGCGCCGGCCGCCTGGAATCGCATTGTTTTCGACGACATCCCATTGGCTGTTGGCCGGCCAGCCATGCAAGGGTGCAGCCTCGACGTCGCTGACGGAAAACGGCGCGCACAGGAAATCGCCGGACAGGCGCACCGTGCCTTCGGGGATGTCCTGCGGCAGCGTTTCGCGTGGCGAACCGACCCACGGTGCGCGATGCAGCGGCTTCAGGGTGCGGCCATCGGCCTCGACCTCCATGGCGGCGATGTGGCCGACCGCGAGGTCAAGCGAAACCGAGATGCCTTTTGCGCCGAGCGTGACCATGTCCATGAATGCCTCCCCGAATCTCTTTCGGGCGCAAGCAAAGCCTGTCCGGAGGCGAGCACGCAAGGGCGGCAATCGGCATTTTGCATCAGGCGCACTTCACCCTCCCCCTTGTGGGGGAGGGTCGGCGAGCGGTCGGAGCGAAGCGGAGAACGCTCGACGGGGCGGAGCAAAGAGTCTCTTCGACCCCCACCCCGATCCACTACGCGGATCGACGTGCCGGGGCGAGCCACGGGTCTCGCCCGTCCTTCGGACCCCACAAGGGGGAGGGTGGGCGCCTCTACTGCCTTTTATATTCCCGCACCGGCGACTTGGTGCCATCCGTGTATGTCACCTGCACGGCCATCGACATCACGTCGTCCTTGACCTTGAAATAGGGCTGGTAATTGTCGGGAATGGCGTAGGGATCCTTGGCGTCACAGGGCGGCATTTTTATCTCCTTGTCGAGCGCCGTGCCGTTCAGGCTGTAATGCACGCTTTTGCGGCCAGCACCAGGCGCAGCGCCATGGCGATGGCGATGATCATAGCCGCGACGGCGGCGGCCAGCGCGATGTAGGCGGCAAACGGTCCCAGCGGGTTGAGCACGTCGCCAACCGCGCCGGCGACGAAGGCGAAGCTCGCCGCCCATTTGCCTGTCCTGCTGAGCGACGCCCGCAGCAGCGACGTCGCACCTGAGCTGATTTCCGACATGCCGACCCCCCAAACCGATGCGCCATCATAGCGGCAAGGCGATGTTGAAGGCAAAGCGGGCTGAGAAACCGTGCCCCGAAGAGCGCGAAAGCTGGGCAAATGCCCAGACGGCGCCGTTAACCAGTTGGACGGGGCGTATGCGTTACGTTAGCTTTCCTGCATCTCAGCAACAGCCCTAGAACAATCTTGCCCTATCCACGTCCCTTTCCCCTGCTTCAGAAACTGATCGCCGCGCTGGCGCTGCTCGTGCTGGTCGCCGGCTGCACCACCGCCGCGCAGCCGGAAAGCGTGCTCACTGTGCCGGCGCAGCCGCAGAAATACGCCGCGATCGTGATCGATGCCTCGACCGGCAAGACGCTGTTCGAGGTGAATTCGACCTCGCCACGCTATCCGGCGTCGCTGACCAAGATGATGACGCTCTACATGCTGTTCGAGGCGATGGAGAGCGGCCGGGTGACCAAGGAAACGCGGATTCCGGTTTCCGATCACGCCGCCTCGCAGCCGCCGACCAAGCTGCGCTTCAGGCGTGGCGAAACGATCGACGTCGATTCCGCCATCCGCGCCATGGTGGTGAAGTCGGCCAACGACGTTGCGGTCGCGGTAGGCGAATATCTCGGCGGGGGCTCGGAGGACCAGTTTGCCGCGATGATGACCGCCAAGGCGCGCTCGCTCGGCATGAGCCGCACCAACTTCCGCAACGCCTGCGGCCTGCCTGATGACGGCCAGACGACGAGCGCGCGCGACATGGCGGTGCTGGGGCTGGCGCTCGAACACCGCTTCCCGCAGCATTTCCACTATTTCTCCGAAAGCGACTTCATGTTCCGCGGCAAGCTGGTGCGCGGCCATAACGATATGCTGGGACGGGTGCACGGCGTCGACGGCATCAAGACCGGCTACATAAGAGCTTCCGGATACAACATCGTCACCTCCTACAATGCCGACGGCAGGCACCTGATCGTGGTGGTGATGGGCGCCGACAGCGCGCGACAGCGCAACGACCATGTCGAGGCGCTGATCCAGAGGAGCGTGGCGCCGACAACCGCCGACGCCACCCAGCCCAGGCTGATGTATGCCGGCCAGCAACCGGCTTCGCCGCTTCCGGGTTTGTCGCCGCCCGGCTCGGTGGCTGCTGGATCGGCGGCGCCGGCATCGGGGCTGCCCGGCCTGCCAGCCTCCGATTCGCCGGCGTCCGATTTACCGTCGCCGGATCTGGCGTCGCCGAATGCGCAGCTGCTGAGTTTGCCGACGCAGTAGAGCGTTGCGGCGGTGGAGCAGATCTGAGACGCTGGCGGGACAGCGCCCCCCTCTGTCCTACCGGACATCTCCCCCACGAGGGGGAGATCAGCTGTCATCACGGCTTTCGTCAATCACCAATGTCGCAGGATTGAGCAGGGCGCCCAAACCGCCAATCTCCCCCTCGTGGGAAGGGCAATCGCATATGAGTTTTTACGAAGAGGACCCCCACCCTAACCCTCCCCACAAGGGGAGGGAACGCTGCCGCATGCCATCCTTTTGGTGCCGAAACGTCGGCTGTTTGCGGAAATGAGCGCCTACCAAGTCTCCCTCCCCCTTGTGCGGAGGGGTTAGGGGTGGGGGTTCCTCTTCGTAAAAACTCATATGCGATCGCCCTGTCTCTCGTGGGGGAGATGTCCGGCAGGACAGAGGGGGCGCGAAGGAACGCTGCCTATCTAGCCTTGCGCCAACAGACCTCTACCGCACCACCAGCACCGGGATCTCGGTCAGCGACACGACTTCCGCGGTCTGGCTGCCGAGCACCAGCCGTCCCAGTCCGCGGCGGCCGTGCGAGGCCATGACGATGAGGTCGCTGCTTTCAGAGCGGGCGACGTCGAGGATCGCCTCGGCGGGCGTCCGGTTCTCGATATGCAAGGTCTTGGCGCGCACGCCGAGCGCCTCGGCCTCGGCCTTGCACTTCTCCAGCACCTCGGCGGCATATTTGCGCGCGCTTTCCTCGTAATTGACCAGCTCGTCGGCCGCGACATAGCCGGCCATGGCGCCACCCCAGGCCAGAGCGGGGAACGCCTCCGACACGTTGACGAAGGTGACAGCGGCGCCGAGGCCCCTGGCCAGCTCCAGGCCGTGGGCGACGCCCTTGCCGGCCAGTTCCGAGCCGTCCGTGGCGATCAGGATGTGTTTGTACATGATGACGATCCCTGTTGTTGCGCGGGGCGATCTGGCGCCCCGGTGGCGGATGCCTGGCCGGGCGTGCGAGCGCGGCTGGGTTTAACCTTGATGTAGTTTATCGAACCGCCCGGCCACAGGGGCTGGATGGGGCCAGAGGGCGGGGACGATGGCGCCAGGGGTAGGGATTTAACTTTCAAGAACTGCGCCGCCCCTCACCTGCCTGCCGGCATCCTCTCCCCGTATAGTGACGGGGAGAGGGGCGCTGTCATCGCCGGCTTCGCCAATCGCCAGCGGTGCAGGAAGAGCGCTGAGGGTGCGGCCGGCCTTCTTCTCCCCGTCACTATACGGGGAGAAGGTGCCGGCAGGCGGATGAGGGGCGGCGCGAACTCCGGAGATTGGCTGTTGCTCGCCAAGCCTCGCCAGCTTGCCGAGCCGCGCCCCCGCAAAGTTAGCGACAGAGAGCTGACAGCCGACATCACAACCGCTTGCAAAACCAACCAATTGCCATCGTCACGGTGGATATACCTCACCGCCTTAGCGTATCGTGAAACACGCGCCAGCAGGAGACGGCATCATGAGCACCGCCCCCAAGATTTCCGAACAGGTCAAAGCGGCCAACGAGAACGACGACATCGCCGGCGAATATCTCGAGGCGGAGACCGTGTCGGAGGGCGACGAGCACGCCGCCGACGAAATCCTCGAAGCGCCGGAAGTGCCGGATTCCGAACCGCATGTTCCGGGCTCCGGGCGGATCAAGGCGAAGAAAAAGCCGTCGGCGATATCGGGGCGCAAATTCCGCAAGCGCGACCTGGTGCGCATCGACGATCTCAGGCCAAGCCTTGCCGACCGCATCCGCTCCGACCATCCCGACCTGCCGCGCGGCGCCCGCGTCAGCCGCGAGGAGCTTGGCCGCTACCGCATGCGCTACATGGAAGAGCTGCTGCAGCAGGAGCACGGCGAATTCTCCGAGCTCGACCGCCAGGTGGTGGAATCGATCGCCAAACAGGACACGATTTCGGAAAACTCGGAAGAAGAGTTCGAGGAGCACCGGACGTTTCCCGACCGCGTCTCCGACAACATGGCCGCCTTCGGCGGCAGCTGGTGGTTCCTGATCTCATTCGCCACCGTGCTCCTGGTCTGGATCGGCATCAACCTGTTCGAGGGTTTGAATGGCGCCTTCGACCCCTACCCCTTCATCCTGCTCAACCTCCTGCTCTCCTGCATCGCCGCCATCCAGGCGCCGGTGATCATGATGAGCCAGAAGCGCCAGGAGGTGAAAGACCGCCTGCGCTCCTTCAACGAATACCGCGTCAACCTCAAGGCCGAGCTCGAAGTGCGCCATCTGCACGAAAAGCTGGACTATCTGATCTCGCGCCAATGGACGCGGCTTGCCGAAATGCAGCAGATGCAGCTCGACGCGATGAACGAGTTGGCGGGTGCGAAGAAGCAGAAGCACACCGCAAGGCGCGTGCGGCGCAGGGTGGCGAAGGGTGGGGCGGAGGGGTGAGGCTTGGGTTCCTCGCCCCACGAAGTGGGGTCCGAAGGACGGGCGAGACCCGTGGCTCGCCCCGGTATGGTGGCTCGGCGAAGCCGAGATGGAGAGGG
Organism: Mesorhizobium sp. ORM8.1; assembly: GCF_053005525.2. Lineage (NCBI taxonomy): Bacteria > Pseudomonadati > Pseudomonadota > Alphaproteobacteria > Hyphomicrobiales > Phyllobacteriaceae > Mesorhizobium > Mesorhizobium sp. ORM8.1. The sequence continues at coordinate 3,673,696 of NZ_CM132600.1, forward strand.
GAGCGCCATCTCCGACAGCCTCAGACAATCAACCCATCACGGCCGTCACCAACCCAATTGCCCGTTGAAGCCCGAAGCGGCTTCCGCTAAGAAGCCGTGACTGGCCGGCTCACCGGCCGGTTCGTTTTCCGGTTCACCGGGAGGCACCCGTAGCTCAGCTGGATAGAGCGCTGCCCTCCGAAGGCAGAGGTCACAGGTTCGAATCCTGTCGGGTGCGCCAACAAAGTCAGTTACTTAGCGTAGGTTTGGCTGCCCCGGCGGACATTTTCCCACAGGTTCATCCCACACAAGCGCCGCATTCGGGGTTCCGGCTGTTTGGCTAGCTTGGCGACCGCTGTGGTCGTTCTATCGCGGCCTTTCGGATACAGAAGCAAGCCCAAGGTTTGGACTCGGCTGACCCCCCCTTTACGTCGGTGGCCATGACGTCACCCGACAGGATCAAGGATGGTCCATTCCCTCACTCCCCCAAATATCGTTTCCCGAAGGGCAAGCAGGATCGCGAAACAGTCGCAGACGTGCAAGCGCCAGGGGCAGACCTGTCTAGGCGGGAGGCTTCTCGATCAGGGCTTTGGCAATGGCGAGGTGCTGCCAATAGCTGTCCTTGTAGCTGTAGAAGGGATGGGAAAGCGTCGAGCTACGCGACGCCCAACCCTTGATATCCCATCCAGCCTCAAGCAGATCAGACGCTGCAAAAACGAACTCCAGCGACCTTGTGAAGAAGCCGCCTAAGTCTTGGAAGTTGGCCGCGTAATCGACGGTGTTTTTGCCGAGAGGCCCGTGCACATAATGGTTCCTGCAATTGACGGCCTGGTCTAGCACCCAAATCAACTCAGGAAATCTATCTCCAACAGCCGCCACGATGGGAGCTGCCCGGTGGCGGACTTTGTTTTTCAAGCTGCTCTTTCCCGCCCGCTTAAGCTCTACCAGGATGGAGGCTCGTTCAGGGCTATCGGGCAGATCGAGGAAGAGCTTTCGAGTCTGGTCACGGGCAGTTTTGAACTCTTCGGACAGCTTGGAATCTGCCGGGACCGCGGTACCGGGTAGGATGTCGAACATGTTTGCCGAGCCGACCAGCCGATCTATGTCGAACAGATCCAGTTTGCGAAGACATCCAGAGTAGCGCGCGCGTGCATCCCGCCAATCGGGACCGCGCTTGACCCAGTCCTTCAAAACCTGTGCAAATTCTTCTGGCCGCCTGACCGCACTGGTCGGCAAGTCCGGAGGTTGCGGTCGGCTGCTGGCCGGAAAGTCGAGGCGCTGTTTCATGCTGCTATAAACCTCGAAAATCGCAGGCACCTCGGAACCCGACTTGATTATCGGGTGAGAAAGCAACCTGATCTCCTCGAATTGCTGAGGTCGCCCCGCTACCATCGAAAAGAATGGCTCAAGCAGGAAAGCCGCCTCAATGGCGCCGTTGAAGCTCTGGACGGACGCAAATTCGATCTCAACCCAGATTGAGTTGGTGAAGCCGCTACCCGTTGGTCCGCCCCACGTCATGGCCGGCAAATTGTTGGCTGAGATTGTGCCTATTTCGGTCGGTACACTGACGATCGAATGTTTGCCTGAAAAATAGGCCAGTGCCGGGTGAACTCCTACCGGAATGTCTCGATTAAGGCTCTTGGCTTTCTCTGCCAAAACCGGCTTCACGACAGATGGATCGAGAATCATCCCAAAGGCATCGAAGTCGTAGAAGATTCGCCAAGAATCCGTGAGGCGAAGCATGATCGAGGTGAACATCAGATCGTCAGTGACGTGCGTGTCGCCAAAGACTATGTGGTGAGGGAAAATCGTATGGCGGTGTTTGGAAGCGTTTCCTTCAGCATCTGTCTTTCGACTACTAGCCATTTGGATGCAGTCGATCAGAGATACTTTTATAGTGTGGTCGACAACGCCGTGGATCGTTAGTTCATGCTCTCCTGGATAAAGCTCATAGTCGACGTCATGCAGCACGAGTTCGGTATCGTGGCCCTGGAGTGAAAGCTCGCCGTAAATCCCTTTCTGGGCAGGGAAATCGAACTTCCCTAGCGCCCTGGAGCCGTCGGTCCACTTGTTGGCCAATTGAGTTCCTCCCGCCAGTTAATCATCGTCGTGCTCGGCGCCAACCGGCCGCGCGGGCCTCGGCCTCACTGCAGAACCAGAGTCACGCTATAATATTCTTGGCCGGGCACATGATAGATGCGCTGGCCGCCGCCGCCGACAGTTCTCGGCCAGCCCTGTAATCGGTTCTTCCGAACAGCGCATTCGCTCAAACCGTCGGTTCGACCTTTTCTCCGGCGGCCGCACGGAGGGATACTGCCTTTTGGGCTGGGGTGATCGCCGAAGAGATCGCCGCCGTTCCAAAATGCTTTCGCACGAACTCGATCTGGCGATCATCTGTACCCCAGACGTATTCGCGCGCCTGCGTGACGACGGCCTTGTTCATGCCTTTGGCGAGTTGCGTGTGCGGCTGTGACTTCGCCCAGTGCTGCATTTTGGGGTCGTTCGAAGCTACGAACACAGTGTCTGGCGAGATCGGCAGAGCGATGTATGCCTTTGGGTTCGCGAGGCCAACGGGCCAATCGAGAGGGCGGTCCGATGTAAGCAGCGGCACCTTCGATCCGACGAGCTTGTGGACCGACCATGTCATATTGAAGATCGTTGGCCCAACCCTGTCGTTGTCGACAATTTGGATCAACATGTTTGTCGCTCCGATATGTGGTGCGGCCGGATTGAGCAGTTTTTCGAACTCTTCCCAGGTCAGCGGATCGTCCGGCCGACGCCACTTGGCAAAGTCCTTCTTAATGCTCTCCTGCGCTGTCGACCATATCTCGAGCATGTGCGTCTTAAGATCCTTGACAGTGTCCGGATTCCGGAAGCGGAGTGAAAGTAGATAACGCGTCCATGCGCCACGCATCTCCGACGTCCACGGTGCCCTGTCCCAGGCCAGCATCTTCTGCAGCGCTAGGTTGGCGGCGGTATCTACTGGCTTGAAGAAGTTCTCCTCGAGGTGATGCTCCTCCGCTGGTGTCAAACCGTCGGTCTTGTAGAGGTCTCGTTCGTAGCCGGTAGCGTTGGGGTGGAACCGGCCGAGAACAACGCGGCCGTTGATCAATCGCATCTGGCAAACAAGATCGTCCGTTCCGGCCCAAGGTTTGAGAGAGAACGCAGGATTGAAATGATGTTTCACGGGAGATTTTCCTACGCATTCCGAGTTCGCAGAGATCGCTTGGCCTCCGATTGAGATCCGAAGTCCCGATTAGCGCCCGACTTTTTGCCACAGTCAACTCTGGTACTCAGGGAAGTCTCGTGGTCCCAAGGGCTCGACGTTTAATTAGCCACACCATCAGCAGGTTATGTCCGCCGGCCGCCTTAATGCTGTTAACCTGCTCTCCGTCGCAATATCAAAAACGGTCAGGTACAAGTAGTGAGCGAGCCCTGCTTGATCATCTTCGCCCACTCCGGACCGAGCGTGGTTTTAGCATCAACCGCATTGGCTCCTGCCGGATCACTGTCCTTGAACATCTTAATCGCGAAGGCCTGCGAATGGTGACCGGAATAGACCGTGGGTCCAGGTTGGTAAGTCGTTGTCGCGTTCAGCAGCCCGCCGTTGACGGTGCCAACAGTGTTATATGTCCCCGGCATCTGGGTCGCGGTGACGGTATTCTGGGCTGCGGCGTCGTAAATAATGTATTTGTCGAACCCAGCTTTGATTGTCTCGATGGCGGCTTCTCTTACCGCGACTCTCTCGGCGCCGACACCACCGCAAACAGGGGCCGCTCTGGCCGTCACGATGGCAGTGTCGCCTGATGTCTGAACAACACTAGTTCCTGCACATCCCGAAACGGCCAGCGCAATACAAAGTGCCAGTACGATCTTCATGAAATTCCCCCATTCTTCCCCGACCAAGTAATATCCCGGTCGCTGATAAAAATGAAGGCGGTAGAAGCTACTTCCAGTTATATAGACCGCGAATGCGAAACCGGTGGTAGCCATCCACTGAGCTACTGCAATTCGACGCGTCAATTGAGGTGCGACGGGCAATCTGAAATCTTAGGTCGATATCAACTGCTCGATAAATCTTCTAGAAATTTAGCCCCTCACCCCAGCGTCTCGCGTATCGCTGCCGCCAACCGCTCGACCCCATCCCTTGTCTGCGCGGCATCACACGCCGCATACCCCAGCACCAGCCCTTGGGTCGCCGCCGTGTTCTGGAAATATTTCGACAGCGGCGAGACGTTGATCGCCCGCTTTGCCGCCGCCTGGCTGACCTTGATGTCGTCGATGCCTTCCCTCAGATAGCCCACCACCTGGATGCCGGCTTCGGCGGGGGAGAGGGTGATTTCGTCGCTGAGCCGCTCCGATACAATGTCGCGAAAAAGCTGGCGGCGCTGGGCGTAGATGCGGCGCATGCGCTTCAGGTGGCGGCTCATATGGCCTTCGGTGATGAAATCGGCGAGCGCGGCCTGCAGGAGCAGCGGCGCGAACTGGCCTGTGGTGGAGAGCGCGTTGACGATGCGGCCGGCGAGCTCCGGCGGCAGCACCATGAAGCCGAGGCGAAGTGCGGGAAACAACAGCTTGGCGAAGGTGCCGACATAGATGACGCGGCCGGAGCGGTCCATGCTCTGGATCGCTGGCACGGGGCGGCCTTGAAAGCGGTATTCGCCGTCGAAATCGTCCTCGATCACCCAGGAATTGGCGGTCTCGGCGATGTCGAGCAGGCGCAGCCGCTCCTCCATGCGCATGGTGATGCCGAGCGGATGCTGGCAGGCCGGCGTCACATAGATGAGCCGCGGCGAAAAATCAGGCATGTCGAGGCGCCAGCCGCGCTCCTGGTCGACCGGGATGGGCAGGATCTTTGCGCCGGCCACGGTGAAGGCGGCCTTGGCGCCGTAATAGCCGGGCTCCTCCATCCAGACGGTGTCGCCGGGGTCGAGCAGCAGGCGGGCGAGAAGATCGAAGGCGGCCTGCGCACCGGTGGTGATGACGATCTGCTCCGGCCTGCAGCGCACGCCGCGCGCGGAAAACAGATAGCCGGCGATCGCTGTTTTCAGCGCCGGATGTCCAGTGACGTCATAAGTGCCGAACAAGGTCTCGCCGCCATGGCTGGCGCGGCGCGCCACCAGCCGGCCCCAGACGCCGAAGGGAAAGCTCTGCGCATCCGGCATGCCGGGGTGGAAGGCGACATGGCCGGGCGTGCCGTGATGGTAGGGCTGGCTGAGCAGCAGCTGCCCGCGCTGCGATGGCGAGCGCAACGGCACGGGCGGGGCTTCCGCCAATGTTTCGCGCGGGCCTTCGGGCAGGTCGACGATCACGGGCCGCGCGCCTTGGCGGTTGGCGAGATAGCCTTCGGTGACGAGCTGGTCGTAGGCGGTGACGATGGTGTTGCGGCCAAGGTCGAGCTCGGCGGCCAGCGCGCGGGTGGAGGGCAGCTCCGAGCCCGGCGGCAGCGCGCGGTTGCGGATGATGGCGACGAGGCCATGGTAGAGCTGGCGCGACAGGTGCTCGGGGCTGGCGCGGTTGACGGCGAGCATGTCGAGGGGGAAGGCTTGGGGTTTGGGGTGGGGGCGCATGGATGCTAGCCGCCGCCGCAGGTGGAATGGCGTGCCGAGACGCGCTTGCCTTGCACGGCCGCACGAGGCCCCCTCTCTGCCCTGCCGGGCATCTCCCCCTCAAGGGGGGAGATTGGCAGCTTCGGCGCCTCGCTTTTCTTTGCAATGTTGGTGATTGGCGGAGGCCGTCACGCCGCCTGATCTCCCCCTTGAGGGGGAGATGCCCGGCAGGGCAGAGAGGGGGGCCTCGCGCCAACGATTGATGATTTCCAAATGGTCCATCACCCCATCCTGCCACACCCACCCTCCAACTTGAACTGGTTCCTTCATTTTCCCGAAAACTGGACCTCGCGATGGAGACAGAGCGGGGTAGACTTCGCCTCATGACGTTGGGGTAAGACGTCGACGCGAAGTTCGGCTAGGCGCTGGGAGGGGTCCGGCCAGACCAACAAGGCAGGGCTTCACATCCTGCGCCAAGAACCCGGATTCACTTCAACCTCCCACGGACCCCGCGGCCGTTTGGCCGCGGGCGGAAAGCGAGCAATGACAACTGTACGACTTGGCATCAATCCGATCACCTGGAGCAATGACGACGTGCCGGAGCTCGGCGGCGACACGCCGCTGGAGACGTGTCTCTCCGAAACCGCTCAAGCCGGTTATGCCGGCACGGAGCTCGGTGGCAAGTTCCCGCGCGACAGCCGCACGCTGCGGCCGATCCTCGACCATTACGGGCTGGCGCTGGTCTCCGGCTGGTATGATGGCCGCATCTGCGAGAAGGATGTCGACGAAGAGTTCGAGGCGATCCGGCCGCATCTGACCTTGTTGCGCGACCTCGGCGCCCGGCGCGTCGTCTATGCCGACACCTCGCGCGGCCGCCATGGCGGCATCCATGACCCGATCTCGCAGCGGCCGAAGCTCGCGGACGACGAATGGAAGCCTTACGGCGCCAAGATCACGCGGCTTGCCGAACGGTTTGCCGATTTCGGCGTCGGCATGGCTTTCCATCACCACATGGGCACCATCGTCGAGACCGACGCGGAGATCGACCGGTTGATGGCGACCACCGGCGATGCGGTCGGGCTGCTCTACGATACCGGGCATTGCGCCTTTTCCGGCGGCGACCCGGAGCAGCTTCTGCGCCGGCATGTCGGCCGCGTCGTGCATGTCCATTGCAAGGATGTGCGCCCGGCGATGCTGAAGAAGGCGCGCGCCACCGACATGAGCTTCATGGGCGCGGTGATGGAAGGCATTTTCACCGTGCCGGGCGACGGCGCGATCGATTATCCGACGCTGCTGAAGATCCTCGCCGACAAGGGCTATGCAGGCTGGCTGGTGGTGGAGGCCGAGCAGGACCCGGCCAAGGCGCACCCGCTGACCTATGCCACGCTGGGGTATCGCAATCTGAAGGCGTTGGCAGAAGGCGCCGGCTTTTATGTGCACGAACGGCAGGAGTGAGAGCATAATGGGGCTCCGGGGAGGGCGATGAGTTCGGTCCTGTACAAAAGCGTGGTCAAGAATTTCGGCGCCCTCAACGTGCTCCGGTCTCTCGACCTCGCCGTGCCCGACCACAAATTCCTCGCCCTGCTCGGCCCGTCGGGCTGCGGCAAGACGACGGCGCTGCGCATCCTTGCAGGGCTGGACATGCCGAGCGCCGGCAAGGTGTTCATCGGCGAGCGCGACGTCACTCGCCTGCAGCCGCGCGACCGCGACATCGCCATGGTCTTCCAGAGTTACGCGCTCTACCCGCAGATGACGGTCGCCGAAAATATCGGCTATCCGCTGTGGATCCGCGGCACGCCGGACGCTGGGCGCAAGGCCAAGATCGGCGAGGTCGCGGCTATCCTCGAGATCGGCCACCTGCTCGACCGCAGGCCGCGCCAGCTCTCCGGCGGCCAGCGCCAGCGCGTGGCGCTGGCCCGCGCCATCGTGCGCGACCCCGCGGCCTTCCTGATGGACGAGCCGCTGTCCAATCTCGATGCCCGGCTGCGGCTCACCATGCGCGGCGAGATCAAGCGGCTCTGCCAGCGGCTCAGCGCCACCACCATCTACGTCACCCATGACCAGGTCGAGGCGCTGACCATGGCCGACTTCGTCGCCGTCATGCATGGCGGCGATCTGCAGCAGATGGCGCCGCCCATCGATATATACGACCGCCCGGCTAACCGTTTCGTCGCCACCTTCGTCGGCAATCCGCCGATGAACATCCTGCCGGTGGCGCTTACCGAGCAAGGCGTGATGGCGAGCGGAAAGATCGTTGCGCTGGAGCGGACACGGCTCACCACGTGCCGCCTGGCCGAAATCGTCGAGATCGGGCTCAGGCCGGAAGATTGCAGCGTCGCCCAACCCGATGCGCCGGAAGCGCTGCCCGGCGAGATCTATGTCGTCGAGCCGATGGGCAACGAGACACTGGTCAATGTCCGTCTCGACGGCGGCAACGTCTCGGTGCGGGCCGGGCGTGATTTCCGGGGTGCTGTGGGTGAAAGCATCGGCGTCGCCTTCGACCCGGCGAACGCCTGTTTCTTCAATACGGCCGGCCTTACCGCCGTCCACAGGGTCAACAACAATGGGAGAGTGAAATGATGCATTCAAGCAGACTTACTCGCCGCTCCGTCATCAAGGGCGGGCTCGGCCTGGCTATGGCCAGCACGGCCCTCACCGCGCTCGGCCTGCCGATGCCGGCCAGGGCAGCCGGCAAGAAGGTCATCATCGGCGCCTTCGCCGATGGCGGACTGACGCCGTTCAAGCAGAAGATCATCCCGCTGGCGAAGGAGCAGGGCTTCGACATCGAGTTCCTCGAGGACGAATATGGCGTGACGCTGGAGAAGTGGTTCGCCGACGCCCAGAGCGGCGCGGGCCAGTACGACCTTTATCTGCTCGACGATCCATGGGTGCCGCAGTTCGGCGCAGCCAACGTGCTGGAGGATCTCGGCGCCGGCGGCATCGACGGCTCCGACAAGGACTGGATCGGCTCGATGATCGACATGGGCTACTGGCCGCCGCAGCAGGGACCGCGCGTCAAGGGCTTCGAGAACGCCAAGCCGACGCTGATCTGCGTGCCCTTCGTCGGCGATTTGCAGACGCTTACCTACCGCAACGACGTCTTCACCGGCGGCGCGCCGAAGACCTGGGACGAGGTGATCGCCAAGGGCAAGGAAGGCGTGGCGGCCGGCAAGATCAAATACCCGGTCGTCTTCCGCGGCGTCTCCGGCAACCCGATCGTCACCAGTTGGTATCCGATCTTCCTGTCGTTCGGCGGCGCCTTCTTCGACGACAAGTGGAACCCGATCTTCAACTCGGCCGAAGGCAAGGCATCGGCCGAGTTCTTCGTCGGCACGATGAAGCAGAACGCGCCGAGCGGCGTGGTCGAGTTCGACTCCGACCAGGAAGGCGCCGCGATCCTCGGCGGCGAGGCGGGCGCCATCATCCAGTATTCGGGCAATGCGCTCAAGGCCGACGATCCCGCCCAGACCAAGGTCGCCGGCAAGCTCGATTTCGGCGTTGTGCCGAAGCAGGAAAAGGCGATCGCGCAGATGGGTATCTTCATTGCCGGCGTGCCGAAATCGGCGCCCAACAAAGCGAACTCGATTGCGTTCCTGAAGTGGTATGTCAGCGCTGAAGCCCAGGCCAAGCTGTCGGAAGCGGGCTCGATCCCGGTCAAGCGCAGCGCCTTCGGCATCGCCAAGCCCGGCAACCGGCTGATCCCGGTCGCCCTGCAGCAGCTCGACGCCGGCGCGTTGCCGAGGCCGCGCACGCCGGACTGGGCGAAGGTCGAGGAACTGCTCGGCATCGAGCTCAACAAGGCGCTGCAGGCCGGTTCAGGCGGCGGCGCGGCGCTCGATACGGCCGCCAAGCAGGTCAAGGACTATTTGACCACGGCCGGTTACTACTGATGCAAAGCGGCATGCAGGCACGCAAATATCGCCTGCAGGGGGCGGGGCTCGACCTCGCCCTCCCATATCTCATGCTGGCGCCGGGCCTGATGATCGTGCTCGGTGTGCTTGTCTATCCGCTCTGGGATGGTCTCAGGGCCAGCACCAGGGCCTACCGCTACGGCTCGCCGATCTCCTATGTCGGCCTGCAGAACTATGTGCATCTGTGGAGCGACGCGCAGTTCCTGAATTCGCTCTGGGTCACCGTCAAGTTCGTCGCGCTGTCGGTGTCGATCGAGGCGGTGCTCGGCTTTGCGCTGGCGCTGTTCTGCCTGCGCGAGTTTCGCGGCATCCGCCTGCTCAGGACGGTGCTCATCATCCCGATGGTGGTCACTCCGGTCGTCGTCGCCATCGTCTTCCGCCTGATCTACGCCAGCGACGCCGGCATGCTGACGGCGCTGGCGGAGGCTATGGGCGGCGGCGCGGTGCAGATCCTCGGCAGTCCGTTCAAGGCCTTCATCGGCCTCGTCGTTCTCGACGTCTGGGAATGGACGCCGCTGATGTTCCTGATCCTGCTCGCCGGGCTGCAATCGCTGCCGCACGAGCCGTTCGAGGCGGCGCGTGTCGACGGCGCCGGCGCCTGGCGCGTCTTTGCCGATCTCACCTTCCCGATGATGCGGCCGGTGCTGGCAGTGGCGATCGTTCTACGCACTATCGATGCCTTCGGCACCTTTGACCAAGTTTTCGTCTTGACCCGTGGCGGGCCGGGCGAGGCGACGAGGCTGATCTCGATCTACGGCTACGACACCGCGTTCAAGTTCCAGCAGACCGGATACGCGGCGGCGCTGTTCGTGACGATCGGCCTCGTCGTGCTCGCGCTCGCCTTCAGCGCCATCAGGCTCCTGCGCAGGATCGACGCGTCATGAGTATCCGTCTGGCGCGCATCCTCACAACCATCTTCGTGCTGGCCGTCGTGCTGCTGCCAATCTACTGGCTGGTCTCGACCTCGCTCAAGTCCAACCGCGAGATCACCCAGGAAGGCACGCTCTACCCGCATGTGCCGACGTTCGACAATTACGTTAGGCTCTTCACCGAAAAGCAGTTTGGTTCCTACCTGACGAACTCGCTGGTGGTGACCTTCTTCTCCGTCGCCATCGCGCTGGCGGTCGGCGCGATGGGCGCTTATGCCATCGCCAGATTCCGCCTGCCTTTCGCCGCGGAGCGAAAGGTCGGCCTGTTCCTGTTGACGCTGCGCATCATCCCGCCGGTCGTCATCCTGATCCCCGTCTATCTGCTGATGCTCAGCCTCGGCCTGCTCGACAGCTGGCTCGGCCTGATCGCCACCTACACCGCCTTCAACGTCACCTTCTGCGTCTGGATGATGGAGAGCTTCTTTCGCGAGATCCCCGTCGATCTCGAGGAGGCTGCGATGGTCGACGGCGATTCGCGTTTCGGCGCCTTCCGCCGCATCACGCTGCCGCTGGCGGCGCCCGGGCTGGCGGCTACCGCCATCTTCGCGGTGCTGGTCACCTTCAACGAATTCCTCTTCGCGCTGGCGCTGACCGCGACGCCGCGGGCCATGACCATGCCGCGCGGCACCGCGACGCTGATTGGCCGCATCGACACCGATTGGGCCTCGATGGCGGCAGCCGGCGTCATCGGCGCGCTGCCGATCGTCTTCTTCGCGCTCCTGGTGCAGCGGCACCTGGTTCGCGGGCTCACCATGGGCGCGGTGAAGTGAACGCCGCCCTGGCAACATAAACCGGCCGTTCCGCGACGGGAACGGCCCCATAGGGAAGTCGAACGCATGATGGATGGATGTCTGTTCGGAGTGGGGCTGATCGGCCGCGTGCACGCGGGTAATCTGGCGCGTCACCCAAAGGTGAGGCTGCGCTACATCGTCGATCCCAATCGCGAGGCGGCGGAGAAGGTCGCCGCCGTCACCGGCGCCGAGATTGCCGACACCGAGACAGTGATGAACGATCCCTCGGTGAAGATGGTGTTCATCGCCTCGGCGACGCGCACGCACGCCGAACTCGCCATGGCCGCGGCCGCGAAAGGCAAGGCGATCTTCTGCGAGAAGCCGATTGATCTCGACCTCAAGCGCACCGACGAATGCCTGGCCGCTGTCGCCAAAGCCGGCGTGCCGTTCCAGATCGGCTTCAATCGCCGCTTCGATCCGAGCTTCCGGGCGCTGAAGGAGCGCCTTGTCGCCGGCGAGATCGGCACCGTCGAACAGATCATCATCACCAGCCGCGATCCCGAACCGGAAACCGAGGAGGCGCTGGCCGGGGGTGGAGGCGTCTTTCGCGAAATGACCATCCACGACTTCGACATGGCGCGCAACCTTCTGGACGAGGAGCCGGTGGAACTGTTCGCGACCGGGTCGTCCCTAGTGGCGCCGCAATACAGGAAGCTCGGCGATTTCGACACCGCGATGTTCATCCTGCGCACCGCGTCTGGCCGGCAGTGCCACATCAACAACAGCGTCAGGGCCGCCTACGGCTACGACCAGCGCATCGAAGTGCATGGCGCCGACGGCATGCTGCAGGCGGGCAACCGGCTGCCGACCTCGGTGGAGATGCATGGCGGCAAGGGCATATCACGCGACAAGCCCTATTATTTCTTCGTCGAGCGCTACGCAGAATCCTACGCGGCCGAGATCGATCACTTCATCTCCTGCGTGGAGACGGGAAAGAAACCCGACGTCACGGCGAGCGACGGCCGCAAAGCGATGATCCTTTGCGAGGCGGCGCTCGCCTCAGCCAAGTCAGGCAGGTTCGAGCCCGTGAAGCTCTGACCCGCGAGGCATGAAGTCAACCAGGAGCCTGCAGATGAAGATTGGCATGATCACCGACAGCCTGGGCAACCTTTCCTTCGACGAGATGCTGCGCGCCTCCGCCGAACTCGGCTTGGAAACGCTGGAGTTCGCCTGCGGCAACTGGTCGTCGGCACCGCATATCAATCTGCCGGCGATGCTGGAGAGCGCCGCCGCGCGCGCCGAATTCGTCGCCAGGGTTCGCGACCATGGACTGACGATCGCGGCGCTCAACTGCTCGGGCAACCCGCTGCACCCGGGGCCGCAGGGCAAGAAGCACCGCCAGGTGACCGAGGACACGATCCGGCTGGCGAACCTGATGGGCATCGACCGCGTGGTGATGATGTCCGGGCTGCCCGGCGGCCCGGGCGACGCCAACCCCAACTGGATCGTCACCGACTGGCCGCCCGAATGCGCCGACATCCAGCGCTACCAGTGGGACGACTGCATCATTCCCTATTGGCGCGATCTGGTGACGTTTTCGAACAATCTCGGCATCAGGAAGCTTTGCTTGAGTTGCACGGCCATCAGGCCGTCTACAACGTCCAGACACTGTTCCGTCTGCGCGAGGCCGTCGGCGAGACGATCGGCGCGAATTACGACCCGAGCCACCCGATGTGGATGGGCGCCGACCCGATCGCCGCCGTGCGCAGGCTCGGCTCCGCGATCTATTATGTCCACGCCAAGGATACCCGCGTCGAACCGGTACCGGCCGGCATCGACGGCACGCTCGATGCGCGTCCGCCGACGCTGTTTGCGGAGAGAGCCTGGAATTACATCACGCTGGGCTACGGCCACGGCGAGACATGGTGGCGGCAGTTTTGCACGGCGCTGAAGCAGGCCGGCTACGACGACGTGCTGTCCATCGAGCACGAAGACATGATGCTGTCGCCTATGGAGGGCATGCGCAAATCCGTGGCACTGCTGCGCAACGTCGCCATCAATCTGGCTTGACGCAGGCAGAGGCGGCCCATGGCAAACGCCGAATTGCTCGCATCCAGGCCTGCTCCTCGCAGACCGTCGCCCGCGCGGCCCGCAAGGCCGGCGCCGCCACCGACACTGGTTGCAGCGCTTGCCAGCGAACCAAAACTTGTCGCCAAGCATCCGGCGCTCGGCGATTTCCTGCGCACGCGATGGGCCGACGCAGCTTTCATGACGGCGGCCGGCATGGCCGGGGCCACCGGCCTGCCCACCACGACGCTGGTGAGGCTTCTGGCGCTGCTCGGCTACCCCAGCTTCCGCAGTTTTCGCGATGCGGTGCGTGATCAGCTCCGATCGCAGTAGATGAGATGTTATTTTCCGCGATTGCCGGCCGAAGCCCGGAGTTGCCTAGGCTACGATGCCTCGACAGGCCCAGGCGACACTGGCGAATGATCGCGGACCATCAGGGTGACCGGCCTGATAAGCGTCACGGACGGCTGCTTCGACGCGTGTCCGCTCGGCTGCGTCGAGCGTCATGTATCTGCCGAGCGGGCCCTCCCCGGCGGCGATCGGCGCCCAATAGTCGTCGAAATTCTCGTAATCCATGCGGATCGTCAGTTGGGTCTCGGTAACATCGGCCAGGCCCTGGTCGATGAAGCTCTGCTTCATCTCACCCGGTTGCATCATCGGCTGAAAGCAAAAGCGACTGCGCATCTGACGGCCGCTTTCACTCAGCGCCGCCACGGTATCGACCATCATGCGAAAGCCGGGCATGCCACCGTAGTGGTCCCACACCACGGCCGCGACCACGCCGCCCGGCCGCACCACCCGGCGCATCTCGGCCACCGCCTTGCCGGCATCCGGCACGAAGTGCAGCACAAGCAAGGCAAGGGCGCGATCGAATGTTTCGTCAGCAAATGGCAGCGCGGTTGCGTCCGCCTGCTGGAAATTTATGCGCGGATCGGTGTTGCGCGCTCGCGCCGCCTCGACAAAAACCGGCGAGAAGTCGATGGCCTGGATCTCGGTCAGGTCGGCTGATTTTGCCAATTCGAAGGTCAGGCTTCCAGTGCCACAGCCAACGTCGAGAATGCGCTCCCCGGGGCCAAGCCCGCGAAGTCGATAAAACCTGTAGCGAGCCTGCGGCTCCAGCGGCCCATGAGCTGCTCATAGCCCGACGCGGCACGCACCGTGAAAATCGACGCCATCCCATTCTCCTCCGCTTGAACTGCAGGCTAAAGCAATTCGAGGAAAAGTGTGAGGCGGTTTTCCGTCTGAAATTGCGTCGAACGCTAAAGCCAGCCAGCCGCTTCAAAGAAGCCGGGCACGGCATCCAGTCCATGGGCGATCGCATCCGGTTGATAGTCGGGCGGCGGGCGACGGCCGGTGCCGCGATCGACCCATACGGCGCGGAATTTCAGATCGCGGGCAGCGGCCAGGTCCAGATGCGGGCTGGCGCAGATGTGCACCAGTTCGTCCTTCGCCACATCCAGGGTTTGCCAGGCATGTTCGAAGATCTGCCGGGATGGCTTGTAGGCCTGCGCCTGTTCGGCGGTGATGACGCGGTCGATGGAGCCGCCCAGTTGCGCGAGATTGCCGGCGATGATGGCGTCATCGGTGTTGGAGATGATCGCCAGGCGGAAGCCGGCTTGCTTCAGCCGGCGTAGCGTACCAACAACCTCCGGGAAGGGCGGCATGCGGCCGATCGAGGAGGTCAGCAGCGTGGCGTCGTCCACGGCTGCTTCGAGTGAAAAGTCACGCATCGCCAACTGCAAAGATTTTGCCGTAACCTCGGCGAAGGAGAGATGCGGCCTGGCATGCTCGAGCTCATGCTCATGCCGGTCATAGACGGGAATGAACTTTTCGGCGTCGATCCTGCGGCCCTTACGCGCGAGGATCGCTTCCATCGCCGCCATCAGGCCCTCATCCCACTGGATGAGCGTTCCATAGCAATCGAATGTCAGCCAGGTCGGGCGCGGTCCGTTCAATGCCATTCCAGGAAGACCTCGGGGAACCCGGCTGGACTCTGGCAGCGGAATCCATCATTGGAAAATTAAATGTTCCGATGAGAACGATTGGGATTTCGAATGGACCTCGAGCTCGATCTTCTGCGCACCTTCGTGGCGGTCGTCGACACCGGCGGCTTCACTCGGGCGGCGGAGCGCATCCACCTGACGCAGTCGACGATCAGCCAGCAGATCAAACGGCTTGAAGAAAATGTCGGTCACAGCCTGCTTCTCAGGGACCGCTCCCTGGGCGGCGCGCAGGTCACCGAAGAGGGCGAATTGCTGCTCGGCTACGCCCGGCGCCTGCTGGCGATCTCGGCGGAGGCCGAGCAGGCGCTGCGGTATCCCTCGGCGCCGAAGACGGTGCGTCTCGGCGTGCCGGAAGATTTCGCCGGCCGGCGACTGATCGATTTGCTGTCGGGCTTCTCGAGGGCCTCGCCGCAGCTTCGCCTCGACACGGTGAGCGGTTGGAGCTTCGAGCTGCGACGGCTGCTGGACAATGGCGACATCGATCTGGCGCTGATCAAGCGGGAGCCCAGCGATGCGCATTGCCTGGGGCGCTGGCAGGAAACCCTGGTCTGGGTTGCCGGCAAATCAGGCGAACTCGACGCAGATCCTGTGCCGCTCGCCATGTTTCCGCAAGGCTGCATCTATCGGCAAGGGCCACGCGCGCGATCGAGGCGACGGGCCGGATGTGGCGCATCGCCTACACCAGCCAGGGGCTGATCGGCGTGCAAGCCGCCGTCGCATCGGGCGTGGGCATAAGCCTTCTGCCCATGGACGCGGTGCTGCCCGAGCATCGCCGGCTGGCACCGGCCGACGGCTTCCCCGAGCAGCCTCCGTCAGAGCTCGCCCTGATCGCCCCGTCGCCCCGGCTGGATGCGCCGGCCCGCGTGCTCGCCGATTTTCTGATTCGCAACATCGGCAGCATCCAGCAACGCGCTTCGCCCGTCCCTTAGGTGAGCGCCGCGCGGCCTATGCGCCCTTGAGCTGGGCCACGCTCTCCCTTTCAACAAGCGGGCATTCCAGCTTGGTGATCGGGTAGCGGCCATGGCCTGGGGTCGGTGGGGTTTCCAATTGCTCGATCGCCCACTGGCCCATCGCCAGATGCGGCAGGATGGATGTCGTCAATGGTGGGAAAAGGTGGCGGGCGATCTCCTCGTCGTCATAGCCGACGACGGAGATGTCCTGAGGGATATGCAGGCCCGCTTCCTTCAACGCTTCGTAGCAGCCGATGGCGGTGCGGTCGTTCTGGCAGAAGATGGCAGTGGGCTTGTCCTTCAGCGCAAGCAGCTTGACCGTGGCGGCGTAGCCGGCGCTGGCCGACCAGTCGCCCTCGACGACGAGCTCCGGGTCGAACGGAATGTCGGCGGTGGCAAGCGCGCGACGATAGCCTTTCAGCCGGTCCTGCGCGGCCTGCATCCATGGCTCGCCGGTGATCGTGGCGATGCGGCGATGACCGTGGCTGATCAAATGCCGTGTCGCGCTCTGGCCGCCGGCGATCTCCGAGGGGACAACCGCCGGGAAGGCATAGTCGGCGGTGTAGCAGTTGAGCAGGATCACCGGGATGTCGAGGCTGTAGAGGAAATCGGGCGCGGTGATCTCGCGTGTGAATATCGTCATGTAGATCAGCGCCGAGATGCCGCGCTTGGTCAGCGCCTGCAGGGCGCGCGGCTCCATCACCGCGTCGCCCATGGTCTGCGCCACCAACAGCACGTTGCCGGCGTTCCATGACGCCTGGCGCGCGCCCTCGATGGCGACCACCGCCTCCGGGCTGGTGGCGAGCTGGTCGACGGCAAAGCCGATGACGCCGTCCAACCCCTCGAAAGCCGTCACCGGCGGCCTAAGCGCCGAGAAGGCCGGCGCGGAATAGCCGAGCGCCCTGGCCGCCTCGATGACGCGGTCGCGGGTCTGCTGCGACAGCCGGATGCCTGGCGAATCGTTGAGCACGAAGGAGACCGTTGCCTGCGAACAGCCCGCGGCTCTGGCGATGTCGGTCATGGTGACGCGACCCTTGGGTTTAGCAGATGGCTTGCGGCGCCTGGAGGTCTCCGGGGGTCGCGCAGTTTCGTCGGTTCGCTCATCGTCGTTTCCCAAACCCGGCCCGGCTCTTAAGCAAAGGCCGCATCAACGGCAAGATGGTCAGCCCGATGCATTAGCGGAAAACGCACCTTGCTTATAATTATAATCGCGAGCCGCACGCCTTCGCCAATCGCCTCGCCTGTCGACAAAAAGCGATCGAAGAGACAGAAGGCCCCAGCAGTTGTCGGAGATTTCCGCGCAACACCAGCCTCGAAACCTACCTGCGGCATTCCTCCCAGACACGCCTGGCCTTCAGCGTCTCCTCCGCCGCCAATGCGCGATTAGAGCTCATAACTAATACTCTTTACTAATAGCCGTAAGCGTTCTACTGTCAACTCGTCGCGACCTTAGCCAGGGCTTTGGCGCAGTCGCGGCAAAAGCGTGAAGGGCACTGTCAGCTGGCCGGAGAAGCTACCGGATAGAGGTCGTGCCTTTCACGAAAATGTCAGACAAATCTGACTATTTACGAACGTCGGATCAGTGTCTAGTGTCTCGACTGCGGCTGGATCGGCACCGTTCTTCGAGTTGGCGGACCCCTGGGCCACACCCTTGAGGAGGAGGGTATCCAGGCCGCGGACGAGCATCAGCGATAATTTCAAAGGGAGGTTGAACCATGAAATCCATAATTCGTAACGCATCGGTCGCCGCGGCGGCCTTAGTTGTCGGGCTGGCGGCCACAGCAATTGCCCGCGCGGACGACAAGCCGACGCTGGCCTTCGTCGTCAATGGCGCGTCAGACTTCTGGAAGGCGGCGGAAGCCGGCGTGAAGAAGGCGCAGGGCGAGCTGCCCGGCTACACTCTCGAGCTCAAATATCCGGAGCAGTCCTCGGTCGCCATCCAGCAGCGGCTGATGGATGATCTGGTGACGGCAGGCGTCAAGGGCATCATGGTCTCGGCCGTCGACCCCAAGACCTCGACCGACGGCCTGAACAAGATCGCCTCGGAAACGGCGCTGTTCACCACCGACAGCGATGCCCCGCAGACCAAGCGCGTCGCCTATATCGGCTCGTCGAATGTCGACGCCGGCAAGCAGGCGGCCGAGATCGCCAAGAAGGCGATGCCGAACGGCGGCAAGTGCCTGGGCTTCGTTGGCCTGCTCGGCGCCGACAACGCCAAGGAGCGGATCCAGGGCATGAAGGACGGGCTCGCCGGCAGCAAGATCGAGCTGGTCGACGTGCGTGGCGACGATATCGATCAGGCGCGCGCCAAGAAGAATGTCGAGGACGCGCTGGTCGCCAGCCCCGACATCACCTGCATGGTCGGCTTCTATTCCTACAACACGCCGCGCATCTATGAGGCGCTGCGCGATGCCGGCAAGCTTGGCTCGATCACCGTCGTCGGCTTCGATGACGATCCGATCACGCTGGGCGGCGTCAAGGAAGGCACCATTGCAGCCACGGTCGTGCAGCAGCCGTTCGAATGGGCCTACCAGGGCATGAAGCTGATGGCCGCCTATACCAAAGGCGACAAGTCGGGCCTTCCGGCCAATGGCCTGATCATCATCCCGACCAAAATCATCGGCAAGGACGATGTCGATGCCTATGCCGCCAACCTCAAGGCGATGGCCGGCAATTGACCTCCCAAGCACCGCGCCGGCTCAAGGTTCGCCTTGAGCCGGCGTTCGTATTGACGGACCCGCCGTGGCCCGTCAGTCTGTGGCCCACCGGCTGCTATCAGGCGCAATGACCTCTACCGACACCACTCAATCGATGACCGCTCCATTTCTGAGCCTGGACGCCGTGCGCAAGACTTATCCGGGCGTTGTCGCGCTGGACAGGTTTTCCATGGAAGTCCGCCCCGGCGAGGTCATCGGCCTGGTCGGCGAGAACGGCGCCGGCAAATCGACTCTGATGAAGATCCTCGGCGGCGTGACGCGTCCAGACAGCGGCGCCGTCAGCGTCGACGGCGTCGCGCATGACGGGCTGACCGTCGAACAAAGCATCGGCTCCGGCATCGCCTTCGTGCATCAGGAACTCAACCTGTTCGACAATCTCGACGTCGCCGCCAACATCTTCTTCGGCCGCGAGCCGCTGCGCGCCGGGCCGCTGAGGCTGGTCGACCGCGCCAAACTGCGCGACATGGTGGCGCCGCTGTTGAAGCGTGTCGGCGCCAATTTCTCGGCCGACACGCCGGTCGCGTCGCTGTCGCTGGCGCAACAGCAGATGGTTGAGATCGCCAAGGCGCTGTCGATCAGGGCGCGACTGGTGATCCTCGACGAACCTACCTCCAGCCTGCCGATCGCCGAGACCGAAAAGCTGCTCGACGTCATCAAGGGCCTGAAGGCGGAAGGCATCAGCGTCATCTTCATCTCGCACCGCCTGCACGAGGTCGAGCGCGTCGCCGACCGCGTCGTGGTGCTGCGCGACGGCACACTGGCCGGAACGCTGCCTAGGGAACGGATCAACCACGACGAGATGGTCCGGCTGATGATCGGCCGCATGCTGAAGGCGCGCGAGAAGGCCGGAGAGGCCACGCGGGCGCCAGGCGCGGTCGCGTTGTCGGCAAACGCGATCCGCACCGGCACCTATCCCGACCGCCCGGTCAGCCTGGACCTTCGGCGCGGCGAAATCCTTGGTCTTGCCGGCCTGGTCGGCTCCGGCCGTACCGAACTCGCACGCGTGCTGTTCGGCATCGACGAGCGGCTCGCCGGCAGCATCACGCAGGACGGCAAGCCGCTGAACGTAGCATCCGCCGCCGACGCGGTGGCCAACGGCATCTTCCTGGTGCCGGAAGACCGCAAGCTCAACGGCATCCTGCTCGACCTGTCGATCGCCGAGAACATCTCGCTGCCCAATCTGCCGGCGCATGCCAGGCGCTCGCTGGTCTCGACCAGCGCCGAACTCGCCACTGCCGAAAAGCAGAAGAAGAACCTCGGCATCAAGGCGCCGTCGGTGCTGACCCGCACCGGCACCTTGTCGGGCGGCAACCAGCAGAAGGTGGTGCTGGCCAAATGGCTGGCGATGAACCCGAAGGTGATGATCCTCGACGAGCCGACGCGTGGCATCGACATCGGCGCCAAGGCCGAGATCTACCAGCTGATGCGGGGGCTGGCCGACGCCGGCGTCGCGGTGCTGATGATCTCCAGCGACATGGAAGAGGTGATCGGCGTCTCCGACCGCATCGCGGTCATGCATGAGGGGCAGATCTCGGGCATTCTCGACAAGCAGGATTTCAGCCAGGAAAACGTGCTGCTGCTGGCGGTCGGCAAGATGCCGAAACTGGCAGAGATCGCGGGAGAAACGCTATGAGCAAGAAAGATCTCGGCCTGCTGATCCTGATCCTGGTGGTCGGCGCGGTGGTGACGGCCATCAACCCGCGCTTCCTTTTGCCGATCAACCTCGCCAATACGTCGAACCTGATCGGCCTGTTCGGCATCCTTTCGATCGGCCAGGCTTTCGTCATCATCACCGGCGGCATCGAACTGTCGGTCGGCTCGCTGATCGCGCTGCTCGGCACGCTGTTCATCGACTTCATCGCCGTGCGCGGCATGGAATGGCCTGTCGCCTTCGTGCTGATCCTCCTGCTCGGCGCCATCATCGGCTTGGCGCATGGCTGGCTGATCACGCGGCTCAAGCTGCAACCCTTCGTGGTCACGCTCTGCGGCCTGTTGATCTACCGCGGCGTGGCGCGTTTCTACACCGCCGACGGCACCGCGGGCTTTGCCTTCGGCCAGAATTTCCCGACGCTCGAATTCCTCACCGCCGGCCGCAGCTATGGCGTGCCGAACAGCTTCATCGCGTTGATCGTCATTTCCATCGTCATGTGGGTGGTGCTGCATCGCTCGGTGTTCGGCCGCTACCTCTACGCCATCGGCAAGAACGAGGAAGCCGCCAAATATTCGGGCATCCGCACCGGACGGGTGGTGACGTCGGCCTATGTCATCTGCGGCGTGCTGACGGCGCTGTCGGCGATCTATTTCGCCATGTACACGCGCTCGATCTCGCCGGCGAGCCACGGTCAGTTCTATGAGCTCTACGCGATCGCGGCGGCGGTGCTCGGCGGCTTCTCGCTGCGTGGCGGCGAAGGCTCGCTGGTCGGCGTCATCCTCGGCACGGTGCTGCTGCAGGAGCTGCAGAACCTCGTCAATCTGCTCGGCATCCCCTCCTCGCTCAACTTCGCGGTGATGGGCGGCGTGATCCTGATCGGCGTGCTGGTCGACCAGCAATGGGGCGTGTTCCGCGCCCGGCGCCGGATGATCGAGGCGACGCGCCAGAATGTGGCGGGAGCACCGGCGGAGTAACGTCGGTCTCCCGGCTGCGGCCCCTCATTTCAGGACGGCCCGAAGAAAGTCCGCCTCGATCAGCGGGCTTCAACGAAGCGTGTAGACCAGAAACAGCCCTTGTCGCAGAATAGGGGCTGGGCTAAGCAATTGGTATCTGAGGGTTCCAAAGAACAAAATATGGGAGAAAGTACCGTGACATCATCACGTTGGATTGCGCTTGCCGCGCTGGCGCTGACCTGTTCGACCCCGGCTCTGGCCAAGGACTGGAAGACGGTGACGGTTGCCATGGAGGGCTCCTATGCCCCGTGGAACCAGACCGACGCCAGCGGCAAGATCGTCGGTTTCGAGGTGGACATCCTCAACGACGTCTGCGCCCGCGCGAAGCTCGAATGCAAGATCCAGGCGCAGGATTGGGATGGTGTTATCCCTGGCCTCACCGCAGGCAAGTTCGACATCGTCATGGACGGCATGTCGATCACCGAAGAGCGCATGAAGACCATCGATTTCTCGATCCCCTATGCCACGTCGCCGGTGGCGTTCCTGGCCGACAAGAACGGACCGCTGGCGCAGCTGTCCAACAGCGGCAAGATGATCGATCTTTCGAAGGACGACGCCGAATCCAAGGCGGCGCTCGATACGTTGCGCAAAGAACTCACCGGCAAGAATGTCGGCCTGCAGGTTTCGACCACCGAGGCGACGTTTGCCGACAAATATCTCAAGGATGTCGCCAACGTCCATGAGTACAAGACCACCGACGAGCATGACCTCGACCTGATGGCCGGCCGCCTCGATGTGGCCTTCGCCGACACCACCTACTTCCTCGGCACGCTGGCCAAGCCCGACGCCAAGGACCTGGAGTTCGTCGGGCCGCAATTCAAGGGCGGTCCGATCCTCGGACCGGGCATCGGTGCCGCCTTCCGCAAGTCCGACAAGGACCTGCAGGATATCTACAACAAGGCTCTCAAGGCCGCTCTCGATGACGGCTCGGTGTCGAAATACTCGATGCAGTGGTTCAAAATCGACATTACCAAGTAATGTCGCAACGGGAGCAGCCAAGGCTGCTCCCGTTTTGCATTGAGGTGACCCAACCAGTCGATGCATATGTCGGCGCCCTGTGGAGGCGTAGGTGGAGTTTCTCAACGGTCTGAAGGATCAGCTGTCGACGGCCTATGAGCTGTTGGCCGCCGGCTGGGGTTTGCAGCTGCTGTGGGGCATTGGCTGGACGCTCGCCGTCACAATTGTCTCGATGTTGATCGGCGCCGCGCTGGGCTCGCTCGTGGCTGCTGCCAAGCTTTCGCAGCGTGGCGGACTGAGATTCATCGGCGAGAGCTACACGACCGTGTTCCGCGGCGAAC
Source organism: Mesorhizobium sp. ORM8.1 (assembly GCF_053005525.2). NCBI lineage: Bacteria > Pseudomonadati > Pseudomonadota > Alphaproteobacteria > Hyphomicrobiales > Phyllobacteriaceae > Mesorhizobium > Mesorhizobium sp. ORM8.1. The sequence continues at coordinate 3,696,494 of NZ_CM132600.1, forward strand.
CGGAGCTTCTGGTCATCTACCTTTTCTACTATGGCGGCACACAGATCCTGACCGGCGTGGCAAGGTCCTCCGGATCGATCGGTTCGACCGACATCCTGAACATGCCGAGCTTTCTCGGCGGCGTGCTCGCGGTCGGCATCATTTCGGGCGCCTATCAGGCCGAGGTCTTCCGCGGATCGTTTCTGGCGATCCATCGCGGCGAGCTGGAGGCGGCGCGCGCCTATGGCATGTCGGCTTGGCTGCGGTTTCGCCTCGTGATCATGCCGCAGGTCCTGCGCCTGGCGGTGCCGGGGCTAGGCAATGTCTGGCAGCTGACCATCAAGGATTCGGCTTTGATCTCGGTTACCGGCGTCGCCGAGCTGATGCTGACGGCGAACAAGGCCGCGCGGTCAACACACCATTCGCTGCTTTTCTATACGGTCGCCGGCATTCTTTACCTCGTGATGACGTCGGTCTCGACGCCGATCTTCGACAAGGCCGAGCGTTACACCTCACGCAGCTTTCTGCGTCCGAAATAAGAGGTCGCGGTGGATTACAACTTCTACCTTTCGACCATGTGGAGCGTGCTGAAAGCGCTGCCGCTGACGCTTGAGATCTGGTTCTTCGGTGTCGCCATCGGCCTGGTCATCGCCACCGGCCTGACCTGGCTGCGGGCGTCGGGCTACAAGTCGGGCGAGTATTTTACCCGGGCCTATGTCTTCATCTTCCGTGGATCGCCGCTGCTGGTGCAGCTCTATCTGATCTATTTCGGGCTCTCGCAATTCGATTTCGTGCGGCACAGCCCGATCCTGTGGCCGATCCTGCGCGACCCGATGTATTGCACGATCGTCGCCATGGCCTTGAACACCGCGGCCTATGAGAGCGAGATTTTCCGCGGCGCGCTGCGCGCCGTGCCGGTCGGACAGATCGAAGCGGCCAAGGCGTTCGGCATGTCTCCATTTACACGGTTTCGCATCGTGACCTTGCCCATTGCTTTGCGGCTGGCCTTGCCGGCCTATTCGACCGAGATCATCCTGATGACGAAGGCGACCGCGCTCGCTTCCGTGGTCACGATCATGGAGATGATGGGAACGGCGCAGAAGATCCAGCACGACACGTTCCGGCCGATCGAGGTGCTGACCTGCGCCGGTGTGATCTATCTGCTGCTCAACCTGTCGATCGCCCGGCTGTTTGCCTGGGTCGAATACCTGCTTTCCCCGCATCTGCGCCCCGCGCCTGAGCAGTCCCAGCAGATCAAACCCGTCCCGGAGGTGTTGTGATGTCGGCAAGTCTTGCCGCTGCCGCGAATGCGGTATCGTCCCCCGACGAGACGCCGGCCATCAGCGTCAGGGATATGCGCAAGTGCTTTGGCGATCACGAGGTGCTGAAGGGCATTTCGCTCGAGGCCCATAAGGGCGACGTTATTTCCATCCTTGGCTCGTCGGGCTCGGGCAAAAGCACGCTGCTGCGCTGCATCAACCTCTTGGAAACCCCGGACTCCGGCGAAGTGCGCGTCGACGGCGAACTCATCCGGATGAAGCCGGGACGGGACGGCAATCAGGCGCCGGCCGATATCCGTCAGGTGGAGCGAATCCGCGCCAATCTTGCGATGGTTTTCCAGAGCTTCAATCTCTGGTCGCACATGACCGTGCTTGAGAATCTGGTCGCGGCGCCGACGCATGTGCTGAAGCGGCCGCGGGCGGAGTGCCTGGAGCAGGCCGAGGCGTTGCTGAAACGCGTAGGTATCTGGGAACGGCGCAACTATTACCCGCCGCACATGTCAGGCGGCCAGCAGCAGCGCGCGGCAATAGCCCGGGCGCTGGCGATGAACCCCAAGGTGATGCTGTTCGACGAGCCGACATCGGCGCTCGATCCGGAACTGGTCGGCGAGGTGCTGCGTGTCATGCGTTCGCTCGCCGAAGAAGGCCGCACCATGCTGGTCGTGACGCACGAAATGGGCTTTGCCCGCGACGTGTCGAGCAACGTGATGTTCCTGCACAAGGGCGAAGTGGATTGCCTGGGCGACCCGAAGGAAATGTTCGCCAGACCGCCGACGCAGCAGTTCAAGCAGTTCATCACGAACTTCAACAAGTGAACGGTCGCTTTCACGAGCGTCAGATCATGTCCGACAGGTCCGAGAAGGCCATCGCCTTGCGCAGGATTTCGGTAAAGCGCTCGCCGGCGATTTGCTTGTCGCCGCTGTTGTCGATCGAAGTGACGTCCGGTCCCGACAATTGCACACTGGTGCTGCGCGCCAGGCGGGCGAGCACTTCGCCGCGCGATTCGCGGCCGCGCGCCGCCAGCCGTTCGGCAAGGATTTCGGGCCTCGCGGTGATCTCGACCACGGCCAGGTTGGCATAGCGCTCGCGCAGCGCCGGGATGACGGCGCGCGAGACATTGGCCACGGCAACATGGCCGTTGGCGACAGCCCAGTCGACATCGGCCGGCAGGCCGTAGCGCAGGCCGTGCGCGTCCCAGCAGAGCGCGAAGGCGCCGTCGGCTTCCGCTTCTGCGAAGGCGGCGTCGGCCAGCGTATCGTGGTCCTCGCTCGTCGCATCGCTCGGCCTGGTGATGACGCGGCGCACGAATTCCAGCCGCGTCTCGCCGGCAAAGCATGCCCTGGCGTAACCGATCACCGTGTCCTTGCCGGCGCCGCTCGGGCCGACGACCGCAACGAAGACGCCGTTGCGGATCGGCAGGGTTTCGGCAAGCTCGCGTTCGATCAGGGCCGAGACCATCATGCGACCCGACGCCCTTCGCGCCACACCGTGCGCACGACCGGGACATGGTCGTCGACGCGCACGCGCACCAGGTCGGCGCGGCGGCCGGGCTCGATGACGCCGCGATCGGCCAGGCCAACCGCTTCGGCCGGGTTCTTCGAGACCATGGCGACAGCCTGCGGCAGCGAGATGCCTTCGACGACGTCGCCAAGGAAAAAGGCCGACTGGATGAGGCTGAAGGGGATGTAGTCGGAGGACAGGATGTCGAGCAGGCCGTCGGCGGCCAAGGTGCGCGCCGAGACATTGCCGGAATGCGAGGCGCCGCGCATGACATTGGGCGCCCCCATCAGCACGCCGAGGCCCGCCGCCCTGGAGGCCTTGGCCGCCTCTTCTGTCGTCGGGAACTCGGCGACGCGCACGCCTTGCTCGATCGCCTCGTCGACATGACCGATGGTCGCGTCGTCATGGCTGGCCAGCACAATGCCGCGTTCGTGGCAGGCGGCTGAGATGAAGACGCGGTTCGGGGCTGAATTGCGGTCCGATTCCGCCATGCGCTTCTCGCAGAATTTCTTGAAGTCGCGATCGGTCAACTTGAGCTTGCGCTGGTAGTAATAGGCATAGGTCTCAAGGTTGACGAACTGGCGCTGTCCAGGCGCGTGATCCATCAGCGAGGCGAGCTTGACCCTGTCGTCGGTCTCGAAATTGGCGAAGGCCTTCAGGCAATCCGGCGCCGAGACCTCGCAGCGCAGATGGATGAAGTGGTCGGCCCTGAGCCGGTCTTCGCGCACGCTGTCCTCGATGGCGTCGGCAAGCTTGCGGATATCGGCGGAGGTCAAGTCGGCGTCCTCGTCCATGCCGACGCGCAAGGCGTCGAGCACGGTGGTGATGCCGGCTGTCGCAACCTGCGCGTCATGGGCAAGCACGGCGGCGATCGGGTTCCAGCGCACTTTGGGGCGCGGCGCGTAGTGGCCTTCGAGGTGGTCCGTGTGCAGCTCGACGAGACCGGGGATGATGTAATCGCCGCCCATGTCCTCGCCGGCGCGGGTGGCGCCAGGCTCGACAGCGGCAATCAGGCCATCGCGCAGCAGCAACGAGCCCTCGACGATTTCGTCGGGCAGCACGATGCGGGCATTGGTGAGAATTGTTTCGGCGGTCATCTCGGTCGGTCCTGTCTCAAGCAGCGGAATTGGCAGCAAAAATCGGCGGTCATCTCAGGCGGTCTTGCGGGCCGGGCGATGTCCCAGCGCATGGTGGGAAAGCACCATGAACGGAGCACCGGGCTCGCTTTCGACGAACAAGGTCAGCGCATTCACCGGCACCGGCTGCCGCAGCACGTCGGCGAACAAGCCGTCTATCGCTGCACGAAGACGTGGGCTTTCCTGTGGCCCGACGCGCCCCGAAAGCGTCATGTGGAAGCGGAACGTGTCGAAGACATAGGGGTAACCCCACTGGCAGAGGTTGCGGAACTCGTCCGGCTTCAGCGCATCCGGACTGCGGCGCTCGATCTCGACCTCCGTCAACGGCGCGCGGAAAGGATCGAAGCTGCGCACCACCTCGCCGGCAAAACTGTTCAACGGAGCAAACGGAGCTTCAGGCACCAGGGCGAAGAAGCCGTCGATCTGGCCGATGACGAGGCGCGGAACGACGACGGGTGGCGTCGCCTGCGCGAACGCGTCGAGCGCGGCGCGCAGCGAAGCCTCCGTCCCGTTCGGCGCCAGCCGGAACGGCGCTTTCAGCGTCGCATGGAACCCGTATCGCCGGGCCGAGGCCGTATGGAAGGCAACTTCGGCCGCCGACAGATCGCCGACAGCTTCGACCGGGCGCGTCGCCGCGCCGAACGGATCGCGGCCCAGCCAGTTGGCGGCGATGCGCGCCAGCGGCTCATCCTGCCTCGGGGTGTAGTAGATGGCGTAGCGCATGAATGTTCCTCGTCAAGCGCGCTGCGCCCGAAGGATCATGCGACGCGCTTCAAGTCCTGGTTTTTTGGCAAGCCGTTGTCCCAAAACGCCGAGGCGCTTTGGCGACGTGCATCAGACCCGCTGCCATAGGTGATTTCCATGACGGATTGACGAAGCTTTCATGGGTTTTCGAAGGCAAGTCCACCCTCGAGGTGCTTAGCCGACGATTTTTCCGCGCTGGACCAATGGTTACGCGATAAGCCTGCTCAAGCCTTCATCAGCCATTCGTGCTCGGCGGCGTTGTGGAATTTCCACGTCCGCTTCGGGCCGGCCATGACGTTCAAATAATAGAGATCGTAGCCGTGGCAGGCCGCGCAGGGGTGATAGCCCTTGGGCACCAGCACGACGTCGCCATCCTCGATCGCCATCGCTTCGTCGAGATCGCGCACGCCATTGCGGTCGGCATCGGTGTAGACGCGCTGGAAGGCAAAGCCCTGCGGCGGGTTGAGGCGGTGGTAGTAGGTTTCCTCGAGATAGGATTCCACGGGGAGATTGTCCTGGTCGTGCTTGTGCGGCGGGTAGCTGGAGGTGTGCCCGCCGGGTGTGATGACCTCAACTACAAGCAGCGAATCCGCCGGCTTGCCCTCGGGCAGGATGTTGGTGACGTAGCGCGTGTTGGTGCCCTTGCCGCGCACTTCCTGGCCGAGATCGTCCGGGCCGATTACCCGTACCGGCAGGCCGCCGCCAAGACCCGGCGCGGAACAGACGGCGAGCTCCAGTTCCGTATCGGCTGTCACCGACCAGTCGGAGCCTTGCGGCACATAGACCGACCATGGCTTGCCTTCGAAAGGCGACATCCGCCCGCCAAGCAGGCCGAGATCCTTGCCGCCGGCCGATGTCTTGCCCTTGCCGGTGACGAAGACCAGGCAGACCTCGCGGTCGTCCGTCTTGCCAGATGCCGTCTCGCCCGGCTTCAGCCGATGCAGGTCGAAACCGACATAGGTCCAGCCGGCGCTTTGCGGCGTGACATGCGCGACGTGACCGTGGCCCTTGTCGGCCTTGACGAGCAGTTTCGGCATTTTTCGTCTCCTATCGCAAATCTTCGAGGTCGGCCGCCAACTTCCGACCCATTGACCACCTTATTCCTTCGGCTCGACCGGAGGCTTCTCATCGAACGGCTTGTAGAGATAGAAAAACTGCCACACCGCATAGCCGGTGAAACCGAGCGCGATGACGCCCCAGAACGGCGTGCCGGTGGCGAACTCGATCACCGACCAGATCAGGCAGACGGCGACGATGACGACGCGCCGCCATAACGGCTTGAAGAAGGGGTGCTCGTAATCTTTCATCGCGCCATCCGGAAGTTGCCTGACCGGTCCTCAGATAAGCCACCCGTCATAGCCAATCCAGCGCTCACGTGGTGAGGAACCCTTGCGTCTCGACCGTGTAACCCGCGGCCGTCATCACCCGCATCAGCTCCTTGTGGCCGACTTGCGCCATCTTGAGCGGCGGGTTCTTCTTCGGGTCCTGCTCGGCCTCGACGACGAACCAGCCCTCATAGCCGTGATCGGCGAAGCGCTGCACGATGGCGCCGAAATCGAGCGAGCCGTCGCCCGGCACGGTGAAGGCGCCAAGCGCCACGGCGTCGAGGAACGACTGCTTGGTGCGGTCGAGACCGTCAATCACGCCCATGCGCACATCCTTCACGTGGACGTGGTTGATGCGCTTGTGATGGTTGTCGATGGCGCGCAGCACGTCGCCGCCGGCGAAAGCGAGATGACCGGCGTCGAGCAAAAGCGGAATGCCTTCGCCGGAATGGCGCATGAAGGCGTCGAGCTCCGGTTCGGTCTCGACCACCGCCGCCATGTGATGGTGATAGGAGAGCGGCATGCCCTGTTCGGCGCACCATTCGCCGAATTCGGTCAGTCGCCGGCCATAGGCCTTCATCTCGTCGCCGGTGAGTTTCGGCTTGGTGACCAAGGGCTTGGAGCGGTCGCCCTGGATCGAGCGGCCGACCTCGCCATAGACGATGCAGGGCGCGGCGACCGCCTTGAACAGGTTGATCATCGGCTGGATGCGATCCTTGTTCGCCGCCATATCCTCGTTGACCAGCGTGCCGGAGAACCAGCCGCCGCAAAGCGTCACGTCGACCTGGCGCAGGATCGGCAGCATCACGTCGGGATCATCGGGGAAGCGGCGGCCCTTCTCCATGCCGGTGAAGCCGGCCGAGCGCGACTGCCGCAGGCACTCCTCCAGCGACACATCATCGCTTAATTCCACCAGATCGTCGTTCCACCACGCGATGGGGGACATGCCCAGTTTGGCTTTCAAGTCGTCAACTCCAATGTCGGTTCGTTTCCACCCTCCCTACGAGGGAGGGCAATCGCATATGAGTTTTTACGAAGAGGACCCCCACCCCTAACCCCCCCCACAAGGGGGAGGGAGACCCGGTAGGCGCTGATCTCCGCAAACCGCCAACGTTTCGACACCAAAAGGAGGGCATGCGGCAGCGTTCCCTCCCCTTTGTGGGGAGGGTTAGGGTGGGGGTCCTCTTCGTAAAAACTCATATGCGATTGCCCAAGGGGGAGGTGGGGTTTTGGCAGTGCCGGCATCAATTTCCGATGTTCTGCATCTGCCGCTTTTCCTCATAGGCCTTCCGCGCTGCGTTGACCTCGCGCCGCGCCGAGACTTCCGGCACGGCGACGTCCCACCAATGGCCGCCGGCCTCTGTCGACACAAGCGGGTCGGTGTCGATGACCAGCACCGTGGTCTTGTCGTTGTTCTTTGCCTTGGCCAAAGCCGTCTCCAGCTCGGCGATCGACGCCACCTTTTCGGCTATCGCGCCGAGGCTTGCCGCATGCGCGGCGAAGTCGACATCGGGCAGCACCTCGTGGCGCGAGTCCTTCAGGAGATTGTTGAAGTTGGCGCCGCCGGTCGCCATCTGCAGCCGGTTGATGCAGCCATAGCCGCGATTGTCGAGCAGCACGATGGTGAGCTTGAGGCCGAGCATGACCGAAGTGGCGATCTCGGAATTGAGCATCAGGTAGGAGCCGTCGCCAATCATGACGACGACCTCCTGGTCGGGCTTGGCCATCTTGGCGCCGAGGCCGCCGGCGATCTCGTAGCCCATGGTCGAGAAACCGTATTCGGCGTGGTAAGAGCCGGGCTCCCCCGCCTGCCAGAGCTTGTGCAATTCGCCGGGCAGCCCGCCTGCGGCATGCAGCAAGGTGACACCCGAACCCATGGCGCGCTGCACGGCGCCGATGACCTGCGCGTCGGACGGGTAAGCGACGTTGGTCGCGGCCGTGACCTTGGCGGCTGCCGCCTGCCAGTCGGTCTTGCCCTTCAGCGCATTGTCGGTCCAGGTGGACGGCGCCTTCCAGTCCTTCAGCGCGGCGGACAGTTCCGCCAGGCCTTCGGCGGCATCGGCGACCAGCGGCAGCGCCCAATGCTTGCCGGCATCGAAAGCCTGCGTGTTCAGGCCGATAATGGTGCGGCCTGCATTCTTGAACAGCGACCAGGAGCCGGTGGTGAAGTCCTGCAGCCTGGTGCCGACGGCAAGCACCACGTCGGCCTCTTCCGCCAGGCGGTTGGCGGCGGAGGTGCCGGTGACGCCGACCGCCGCCATGTTGAGCGGATGATCGTCGGGCAGCGAGGATTTTCCACCCTGGGTTTCGCAGACGGGGATGCCGGCACCTTGCACCAGCTTCGCCAGCTCTCCGGAAGCCTGCGAATAGAGGACGCCGCCGCCGGCGATGACCAGCGGTTTCTTGGCGCCCTTCAGCGCGGCGACGGCGGCAGCCAGTTCGTTGCGATCGGGGCGAATCCGGCGCGGCGCCCAAACGCGCTCGGCAAAGAAGCTCTCCGGATAATCATAGGCCTCGGCCTGCACGTCCTGGCAGAGCGACAGCGTGACCGGGCCGCATTCGGCTGGATCGGTCAGCACCTGCATGGCGCGGTTGAGCGCCGGGATGATCTGCTCGGGCCGCGTGATGCGGTCGAAATAGCGCGACACCGGACGGAAGCAGTCATTGACCGTCGCCGTGCCGTCGGAAAAGTCTTCGGCCTGCTGCAGCACCGGGTCGGGCAAACGGTTGGCGAAGACATCGCCGGGCAGCAGCAACACCGGCAGCCGGTTGACATGGGCAAGGGCAGCCGCCGTCACCATGTTCAGCGCGCCGGGACCGATTGAAGACGTCGCGGCCATGAAGCGGCGGCGGAAATTCGCCTTGGCATAGGCGATCGCCGCATGCGCCATCGCCTGCTCGTTGTGGGCGCGGAAGGTCGGCAATTCGTCGCGCACCTGGTAGAGCGCCTCACCGACGCCGGCGACATTGCCGTGGCCGAAGATCGCCCAGACGCCGCCGAAGATCGGCACGGTCTTGCCATCGATCACGGTCATCTGGCGGGACAGAAAGCGGGTCAGCGCCTGCGCCATCGTCAGGCGAACGGTCTTGCTCATTGTCGTTTCCTCCGGCGTCTCGATGACGTCTCGTTATGCTGCCTTGCGGCCGCGCGCGGCAAGCCAGGCCTCGGTCAATTGCTCGAAGCGCGACGCCATGTCGGCGATGGCCTCGTCGTCCGACATCTTGCCGGCCAGCCATTGTTCGGCAGCGTTGATGAAGATGGTGCGACCGACAGCAAAGCCCTTGACGATGGGCGCGTTGGCCGTGGCGGCGAAGGCCGCGACGAGTTCGTCCTGCGGCGCCTCCAGCCCAAGCAGCACGACGCCACGGCACCATGGGTCGTTCTTGACGATGACCTGTTCGATCCTGGCCCACGCGGCCGCCGAGGCCTGCGGCTCGAGCTTCCACCAGTCGGGCTTGATGCCCAGCGCGTACAGCTCTTCCAGCGCACGCGGAATGGTGGTGTCGTCGAGCTTGCCGTGCTTGCCGGCGATGATCTCAATGAGAAGCTCCCTGCCGACCTTCCGCGCGGCCTCGAACAGCGCGCGCAGCTTCTGCTGCTGCTCGGTCTTGAGCGCCTCGGGATCGTCCGGATGGTAGAAGCACAGGCATTTGATGCAATGGTCGACCGGCCATTCGGTAAGCTGCGAGCCGATATCCTGCGAGAATTCGAAGCGCAGCGGCCGCGACCCAGGCAATTCGACCGGACGGCCGAGCCAGGCAAAACGATGGCGGGCGAATTCAAACATCGCGTCGCGGCCGTATTTCTCGTCGATCAGCATGCCGTAGCCGTCGCGGCCGGCCGCGACCTTGGCTGCTGCCTTAACGGTGAGCACCTTGAAGTCGGGAATGCGCGCGGCATCGACGCCGAGCTTGGCCGCGATGTCCTCCAGTTGCACGCGATGATCGCAGGCCAGCGCCATCAGCGAAGGGATGTCGCGCCGGCGCGTCGTCGCCCAGTGGATATGATTGATCGCTTCGTCCTTGCGCAGCGCCAGATGCTTGCTGCCGTGCTTCAAAAAGAACTGCAGCTCCTCGAAGGTCGGGTATTCCGGCGCGCAGAGCAGGCGCGACACGGCGAAAGCGCCGCAGGCATTGGCCCAGGTCGCGGCCGTGGCGAAGCTTTCGCCGCCGAGCCAGCCGCGCAGGAATCCCGACATGAAGGCATCGCCGGCGCCAAGCACATTGTAGACCTCGATCGCAAAGCCCTTGCCGACGATGCCGTCCTCGAGGTCGTCGCTGATCGCTCCGTCATAGACGATGCAGCCCATGGCGCCACGCTTCAGAACGATGGTGGCCGACGACAGCGAGCGGATCGTCTTCAGCGCGCTCAGGCAATCGTCGGCGCCGGAAGCGATCATGATCTCTTCCTCGGTGCCGACGATGAGATCGCAATCGGGCAGCACGGTCTTGAGCTGCGCCGAGACGCGGTCCGACTTGACGTAGCGCTCGAAACCCTCGGCATGGCCTGCAAGGCCCCAGAGGTTCGGACGGTAGTCGATGTCGAAGACCACCTTGCCGCCCCGGGCTTTCATCAGGCGGATCGCCTTGCGCTGCGCGGCATCGGAATTTGGGCGGGAGAAATGCGTGCCGGTGACGACCACCGAACGCGCCGAGGCGATGAAGGCCTGGTCGATATCTTCCTCGGCCAACGCCATGTCGGCGCAGTCGGTGCGATAGAAGATCATCGGCGAGACGCCTTCGCTCTCCACCGAAAGCAGCACCAGGGCGGTCAGCCGTTCTTTATCGGTCTTCAAGCCATCGACCGAGACGCCTTCGCGTCGCAACTGCTCGCGGATGAAGCGGCCCATCTGCTCATCGCCGACGCGGGTAAGCAGCGCCGAGCGCAGGCCAAGCCTGGCGGTGCCGACGGAAATGTTGGCCGGGCAGCCACCGACCGACTTGGCGAAAGAGGTGATGTCCTCCAGCCGCGAACCGATCTGCTGGCCGTAGAGATCGACCGAGGCGCGGCCGATCGTGATGACGTCGAGCGGCGGATATTTTCCTTCCACGGCTTCGCCCATTCGAACCTCCCATCGGCCTTGTTGTGCAGAGCAGCGTCGTTTGGGCGGCATGCGCAAACGGCGGCATGGCGCCGTCAATATGAAATATTAATTCCAATCCGCAGTCAATATGGAATGAGCATTCCCGGACTGAAAAGCGCTCGCCGGTGAGGCTTCAGCCCTTGCGCTTGCGGCCGGCTTCGCGGCGCTTTTCGCCGACGGCGACGGTCAGCGCCATGGCCAGCGCCATCGTTGCCGAGATCGAGCGGAAGCCGCCGAAATCGGCCTCGGCGACCTCGAACCAGACCTTGGCGAACTGAGCCAAGGGTGAGAACGATGAGTCGGTGATGGCGACGATCGGCACACCCTGTTCCGAGATCGCGCGCGTCTCCTCGATGGTCGCGGGCGCGTAGGGCGAAAAGCTGATGGCGATGACGGCGTCGCGCGGTGTGGCGAAGCCGATGATCTCGGCGTTCAAGCCGGCGGCCGATTCCACAAGCTGGTTGCGGATCTTGAGCTTGCCCAGCGCATAGGCAATGTAGGACGCGACCGGATAGGAGCGGCGCTTGGCCAGCACATAGATGGTCTCGGCCTTCGCCAAAAGTGCGACCGCCTCGTCGAAATGCACATCGTTGAGCGCCCGCGAAATATCGCCCAGCGAGGTGCTGGCGGCGGCGACGAAGCCGTCGAAGATCGCCCGGTGGCCGCCGCCCTCCTCGGCCTTGGCGCGCAACGCGGCGAGGCGCTCGTCATAAGAGGAATTGCGCTCGCGCAACCGCTCGCGAAACACCTGCTGCAGGCTGGTGAAGCCGTCGAAGCCCAGTTGCTGGGCGAAACGGATCAGCGTCGAGGGCTGGACACCGGCCGAAGCGGCGATGCTGGCCGCCGTGCCGAAAGCGATGTCGTCGGGATTGTCGAGCGCATAGGCGGCGATCTGGGCGATGCGCTTGGGCAGGCTCGCACGCCGGTCGAGGATCGTCGCGCGCAGCGTCTCGAAATCGCGAGGCACAAGTTCGTCCATCGTCGCTCCGCCCGCGGCCATGTTGATTGACCCTCTCCTGCCTCATCATAACCGGTTCATGCAAGAACACCATAAAAAATGATTTGGACGTTCCATTCCTGAGTAAAATGGATTAACCCATCCATACCTTCAGTACCCTTATCGCGGAGACATCGACATGGTCGGAGTAGGCCTCATCGGCACGGGCTTCATGGGCAAGTGCCACGCCATTGCCTGGAATGCGGTCGGCACCGTCTTTCCCGATGTCGAAAAGCCAAGGCTGGTGCATCTAGGCGAGGTGAATGACGATCTGGCCAAACGCAAGGCCGGCGAGTTCGGCTTCGCAAAAGGCTCCGGCGACTGGCGCGCCGTGGTCAACGACCCGGATGTCGATGTCGTCTCGCTGACCACGCCGAACCAGTTCCATCCGGAAATGGCGATCGCCATCCTCGAAGCCGGCAAGCATCTATGGTGCGAGAAGCCGATGGCGCCGAGCTTCGCCGAGGCCGAGGCGATGGCAAAGGCGGCGACGAAATCCGGCAAGGTGGCGGTGCTCGGCTACAACTATATCCAGAACCCCGCCATCCGTCACATCGGCGCGCTGCTCGACGAAAAGATCATCGGCGACGTCAATCTCGTGCGCATCGAGATGGACGAGGATTTCATGGCCGATCCGGAAGCGTTGTTTTTCTGGAAGCACGAGGCGGCCTCCGGCTATGGCGCGCTCGATGATTTCGCGGTGCATCCTTTGTCGCTGATCAAGGCGCTGTTCGGCCGCGTTTCCCGCGTCATGTGCGACATGGTCAAACCCTATGCCGACCGGAAAGTCGCTTCCGGCGGCCGCCGCGCGGTCGAAACCTACGACATTGCCAGCGTCCTGATGCATCTCGAAAACGGCGTTGCCGGCACGTTGCTGGTCAACCGTTCGGCCTGGGGCCGCAAGGGCCGCATCGCCATCCAGATATTCGGTTCGAAAGGCTCGATCCTCTACGACCAGGAGCGGATGAACGAATTCCAGCTCTACCTCACCGCCGACCGGCCGACCGAGCAGGGTTATCGCACCGTGCTGGTGGCGCCGCATCACAAGCCCTACGATTCCTTCCTGCCGGCGCCTGGCCATGGCCTCGGCTTCAACGACCTCAAGATGATCGAATGCCGCGAGCTTTTGATGCGGATCGCCGGCAAGCCGGCCCGCATCATCGATTTCGACGAAGGGCTTGAGATCGAACGCACGGTACATGCGATGGCGCGCTCGTTCCGGGAACAGCGCTGGGTCGATGTGAGATAATTCGCGGCAGGCGGCCGGCCTTCAAACGCTGGCGTCCGGCGCGTTGGTTTCCCAACCATCGACCCAGAGCTGGCGCAGCCGGTCGCCCTCGCCCTTGAACCAAAGGCCGGTCGGCTGGCAGTCCGCGATGCGATCGCTGCGGAAATTGCGGATGGCCTGGCGCAGCTCGCACCAGGCGACGGTGTTCACCGTCTCGGCGTAGTAGATCAACGCGATCGGCCGGATGATGCGTTGCGTGGCCCGGCCTGCTTCGTCGCGATAGGACAGATCAAGCTTCTCCTCGTCGCGAATGGCGCGGCGCACCAGCGACAGGTCAACCGCCGAGGCTGACGGTGCGGCAAACCCCCAGGCGTGCAGCGCGTTGGCGTCGAGCGTCTGCCGCAAGGGCGCCGGCACGGCGCCGGCGATCTTGGCGCCGACGCGTTTTGCCGCCTGCTTCAGCTCATCGTCACCTGTCCTTTCGAGGAGCGCCAGCGACAACACGATCGCCTCCATCTCCTCGATCGAAAACATCAGCGGCGGCAGGTCGAAGCCCGGGCGCAGGATGTAGCCGATGCCGCGCCCGCCCTCGATAGGCACGCGCATCGCCTGCAAGGCCGCGATATCGCGGTAGATCGAGCGGACAGTCACCTCCAACTGCTCGGCGATCATTGCAGCCGTCACCGGCTGCCTGGCCAGCCGCAGGATCTGGATGATCTCGAACAGGCGTGAGGCCTTGCGCATTTTGCTCACCCGAACTGAAACGCTACTGACACATCCCCGTCAGTTGGCATCGCCTATAGGGCCGCCCAGCCGCTTGAAAATCAACCGATTCCTTTGCGCCACCGCCGGCGCCGCGACAGGCAACTGACATGAGTTATACCGAAAACCTCTGGCTTTTCTTCGTGCTTTTGTTCGGCATCATCGCCGTGCCGGGCATGGATATGCTGTTCGTGCTGGCCAACGCGCTGACTGGCGGGCGCGACAGGGGTCTCGCCGCCACCGCCGGCATCATGCTGGGCGGCGTGGTGCATACGCTGAACGGCGCGGTCGGTGTCGGCCTGCTCATGCATTTCGTGCCGATCCTGTTCACGCCGCTGCTGATCGCCGGCGCTGCCTATATGGCCTATATCGGCATTGCGCTGATGCGCAGCTCCATCACTGTCGGCGACGACGGGCCTACCGGCAGCCGCTCGTCGTGGAAAGCCTTTCGCCAAGGAATGGTCACCTGCCTGATCAATCCCAAGGCCTATCTCTTCATCCTCGCCGTCTATCCGCAATTCCTGAAGCCGGCTTACGGTCCGATCTGGATGCAGGCGACGATCATGGGATTGCTGACGGTGGTCACGCAAGCGGCGATCTATGGCGGGCTCGCCATCACCGCCGGCCGCAGCCGGCGGATGCTGGTCGCCAATCCGCGCGCGACCGTTCTCGCCGGGCGCGCGGCCGGGCTGCTGCTGTTTGCGGTCTCGGTGTTCACCGCGTGGGAAGGATTGAGGGCGGCGTGACCGCCGCCCTCTCCGCTTAGCTCAGGCCGCGCCCTGCCGGCTGGCATCCATTTCGCGCTTCACGGAACGGCGCCATTCGACGGCGCCGGCAAGGCCATGCAGCACCGTCTCGGTGGTCGCCCAGTCGATGCAGCCATCGGTGATGCTCTGGCCATAGGTCAGCGGCTTGCCGGGCACGACATCCTGGCGGCCGGCGACAAGATTGCTCTCGATCATGACGCCGATGATGCGCTCGTCGCCCGCCGCTACCTGGCCCGCCACGTCATGCGCGACCTTAGGCTGGTTCTCCGGCTTCTTGGCCGAGTTGGCGTGGCTGACGTCGATCATCAGCCGTGGCGCGATACCGATACGGCCGAGTTCGGCGGCAGCGGCATCGACGCTTGCGGCGTCATAGTTGGGCTGAACGCCGCCGCGCAGGATGACGTGGCAGTCCTCATTGCCGGTGGTCGCGGCAATGGCGCTGCGGCCGTCCTTGGTCACCGCCATGAAATGATGCGGCTGGGCGGCCGACTTCACCGCTTCGGCGGCGATCCTGAGATTGCCGTCGGTGCCGTTCTTGAAGCCGACCGGGCAGGACAGGCCCGACGCCAGCTCGCGATGGATCTGGCTTTCGGTGGTGCGCGCGCCGATGGCGCCCCAGGCGACGAGGTCGGCGATGTATTGCGGCGTGGTCATGTCGAGGAATTCGGTCGCCGCCGGCAGGCCGAGATTGTTGACGGCCGACAGCACGTTGCGCGCCATGCGCAAGCCCTTGTCGATGTTGAAGCTGCCGTCGAGATCGGGATCGTTGATGAGGCCCTTCCAGCCGACCGTGGTGCGCGGCTTCTCAAAATAGACCCGCATGACGATCTCGAGCCGGTCGGCCAGGGCTTCACGCAGCGCCGCCAGACGGCTGGCGTAGTCCACGGCGGCGACCGGATCATGGATGGAACAAGGGCCGACGATGACAATCAGTCGATCGTCGGCCCCCGTCAGGATCGAATGGATGGCGTTGCGCGAGGCGGCAACGGTGCGCGTCGCCGTCAGCGAGCGCGGTATCTCGCGCATCACGTCGTCGGGCGTGCTCAGTATCTTGAGTTCTCTGACCCGAAGGTCGTCTGTGGTGGTCAACACGGCTTTCTGCTCCTGATTTTAGGAGACCTGCCGGCTGAAACAAAAAAGCCGCCAGGTCTGGCGGCTTGTCGGATGTTGTTGCTGCAATCTTCAGATCGAGCGCAATCCTCCCGCCGCCAGCGAGTTCCTAAAGTACCAATACGTGGCGGACAGGTTGATCATGAGCGGTCATATAGTCGATGCGGTGGCGTTTGTCACGTGGGTGGTCGGAGACAATTCGGATGGGCCGAACCCTCGCGATTTCGTCATCCCAGGGCGAAGCAGGAGCGAAGCTCCGTCGTGGAGACCCTGGGATCCATTCCGTGACCCTAATCGTAGGGCGTAGCGGAGCAGAATTCTGCACCGCTGCAACGCTTCGAGGTCGCGGCATGGATCCTCGGGTCTGCGCCCCGTCGCTACGCTCCTTGCTCCGCCCGTGGATGACGAAGTGACGGGCGTTTCGGCTAATCGCCAAAGCATCCAGCGTCGAGCAGCTCATGCGGTCCAGGGATCGAAGAGTTCAATTCCAAAGCCTTCGAAATCCTTCGTATTGCGCGTTGCCAAGGTGAGTTCCTGGGCAATCGCCGTGGCCGCAATCAGACCATCCATCGACGACAGGCCACGACCTTTGCGCTTGGCGAGGCCCATCAGGTCACCCCAGGCCAAGGCAACTGGTTCGTCGACCGGCAAGACCCTCTGCTCGAAGCGCTGCGGCAGGTCCCGAGCGAGCCATTCGGCCAGCGCCTCGCGTTTGCGGCCCTCATCCATGAGAGCGACGCCGCGCCGGATTTCGGCGATCGATACGACGCTGATGAAGGAGCGGTCCTCATCAAGCCCGTCTAGCCAGTGCAGAACGCGTACGTCAGGCGACGGCCTTGTCACTTCGGACAGGATATTCGTGTCGAGCAACAGCCTCACAGCGGCAGATCACGCGGTTCGTCGCGTTGACGCTCAAGGTTTAGATCGGAGCCGCGCAGCGGCGACTCCAGCAGGAACTCGGCGAGCGTACCCTTGCGCGCGGTCTTGCGCAGCCACTCCTCGGCCGAGACGACAACCACGCTTGGTTTGCCGTTCTTGGTGATTGTCTGCGGCGAGGCCTGCGCGCGCTCGATAACCTCCGAGAGCCGGGCTTTTGCCCCGGCGACCGTCCAGCTGGTTTTTTCGGTGACGTTAGCATCGCATCCCTCCTGACCAGTTTGACTATTGTGACTATATATGGGAATAGCGATGCTGCTGCAACAGGGGTTGAAACTACTCCGGCGACGTCCCCGCAACATTCTGATCATAGTCGACGAGCGATCCCGTCATGACGCCCGACTGCGGGCTGACCATGTAGCCGATCAGCCGCGCCAATTGATCCGGTTTCACCAGCTGGCCCATCGGCTGGCCGGCCTCGGCCTTTGCCAGCCAATCGTCGGACGCGCCGTGCCACTTCTTCTGCACGATGTCCTCACCTTCCGTGTCCATCCAGCCCGGCAGCACGGCGTTGCAGCGGATGCGGTTGAAGCGATAGGCGTTGGCGACGTTCTTGGTCAGCGTCGCCAGCGCGCCCTTGCTCGATGAATAGGGCGCCAGGAAGGACTGGCCGCAATGCGCCGACATCGACAGCACGTTGACGATCGAGCCCGGCACCTTGCGCTCCAGCAGATGTGTCACAAGGCCCTGCATCAGGAAGAAGGGACCGCGCACGTTGGTCTGGAAAATCTGGTCGAACACCTCTTCGGATGTCTCGACCAGCGAGCCGCGTGCCGAGGTGGCGGCGGCGTTGACCAGCGCGTTGATGGTGCCGAAATGCGAGATCGCGGTCGCGACCGCGCGCTTGCAGTCCGCCACTTTGGAGACGTCGGCGCTGATGAAGATCGCGTCGACGCCGACTTTCGCGAAGTGCGCGACCGCCTTGTCGCCCTTCTCCTGCGAGCGGCCGATGAGCGCCAGCGCGCCGCAGCCCTCGTCGGCCAATGCCTCAGCAACAGCGAAGCCTATGCCTTGCGCGCCGCCGGTGACGACGGCGCGCGTTTCTGAATTGCGACCGGCTGATGCGCTCATCGCTGTGCTCCTGTGCCTTGGATTTCGGTTCTTACTTGTCGAGGCGAACGGTCTTGCCTGTCGTCGCCGATTTCAGCGCCGCATCGGCGAGCTTCAGCGCGACGAGCCCGTCGGCGCCGCTTGGCGCCGCCTTCTTGCCCTTTGTCGCGGCGGCGATGAAAGCGGCAATCTCGTTGGCATAGGCGTCGAGATAGCGGGTCATGAAGAAGTCGTGCAGCGGCGGGCGGGTATAGCCCTTCTCATTGGCCACTTCGATCGACACTGGACGCTGGTTCTCGGCCGCGACCATGCCCTTCGAGCCATGCACCTCGATGCGCTGGTCGTAGCCATAGGTGGCGCGGCGCGAGTTGGAGATGATGGCCTGCTTGCCGGACGCCGTCTCGAGGATGACGCTGACCGAGTCGAAATCGCCGGCTTCGCCGATTTTCTTGTCCACGAGCACCGAGGCATGGGCGCTCACCGCAACCGGCTCCTCGCCGAGCAGGAAGCGCGCCATGTCGAAATCATGGATGGTCATGTCGCGAAAGATGCCGCCCGAGCGCTTGATGTAGTCGACCGGCGGGGCGCCGGGATCGCGCGACGTGATGGTGACCATCTCGACGGTGCCGATGACGCCGTCGTCGATGGCCTTGCGGACAGCGGCGAAATGCGGATCGAAGCGACGGTTGAAGCCGACCATCAGCGTGGCCTTGGCCTTGTCGACCACCGCCAGGCACTTCTCGACGCGCTCGACGTTGAGGTCGATCGGCTTCTCGCAGAAGATCGCCTTGCCGGCCCTGGCAAAGCGCTCAATGAGATCGGCATGGGTGTCGGTCGGCGTGCAGATGATGACGGCGTCGATATCCCCGGCCTTCTCGATGGCGTCGATCGTGCGCACTTCAGCGCCATAGGCCGATGCCAGGTCAGTCGCGGCCTTCTCGAAGGCGTCGGCCACGGCCACCAGTTTTGCATCGGGGTTTGACCCGACGGCGCGGGCGTGGACCTTGCCGATGCGGCCGGCACCGAGGAGGGCGAAGCGAACAGTCATGGAAATTTCCTCTAAGGGATGGTTCGAGAGAATAGTGTCTGCACCGTCCGACGACGGAGAGAGGGCAGGGTTGTTTCCGAGCGCGGCGGATCGTCCCGCAGCCGTGTGCTGCCCGGCCTAGGCCGCCAGCTCCGCCTCCCCGGTCTTGGCGCCGGTGATGTAGGAGACGATGTCGTTGCCGTCGGTATCCTGCTTCCGCAGATTGGCGACGATGCGGCCGCGCCGGAAGACGACGATGCGGTCGCAAAGGTCGAACACCTGGCGCATGTTGTGGCTGATCAGGATCAGCGGCTCGCCGTTCGCCTTCAGCGTGCGGATGATGTTTTCGACCTGCGCCGTTTCCTGAACGCCAAGGGCCGCCGTCGGCTCGTCCATGATGATCAGCTTGGAAGCGAAGGTCGCGGTCCTGGCGATCGCCACGCATTGGCGCTGGCCGCCGGACATGTGGCGGATGGTGCTCGACAGGTTCGGGATCTTCACCGCCGTACGCACCAGTGCCGCCTCGGTCGCCTTGCGCATATATTTGCGGTCGAGGATCGAGAACGGCCCGAGGTTGAACAGCACCTTTTCGCGGCCGAGGAAGAGGTTCGACGGCACGTCGAGATCGTCGGCCAGAGCGAGGTTCTGGAACACGGTCTCGATGCCCGCCGTGCGGGCCTCGATCGGGCCGGCGAAGTTGACCTCCTTGCCGTCGAACCAGACCTGGCCGCTGGTGCGTTGCTCGACGGCTGTGATCTGACGCACGAAGGTCGATTTGCCGGCGCCGTTGTCACCCATGATGGCGACATGCTCACCCTTGCGCAGCTCGAAATTCGCACCTTCCAGCGCATGCACGCCGCCATAGCGCTTGGTGAGGTTTTCGGTCTTCAGGACGATGTCTGACATGGTCAAGCCCTCAATGCCCGCACGCGTTGACGCCATTGGTCGAGAACGACCGCGCCGACGATGATCACGCCCTTCACCATCTCCTGATAGTAGGCGTCGAGGCGCAGGAAGGTGAAGCCGGAAATGATGACGCCGAAGATCAGCGAGCCGATCACCGTGCCGATGATCGAGCCGCGGCCGCCCGACAGCGAGACGCCGCCGATGACCGCCATGGCAATGGCGTCGAGCTCGTACATCACGCCCATGCCGGACTGGGCGGTCAGGTTCTTGGAGGAGAGCACGACGGCGGCAAGCGCGGCAAGAATGCCGGCAATGACATAGACGAGGATCTTGTGGTTGGCGATCTTGATGCCGGACATGCGCGCGGCATCCTCGTTGGAGCCGATGGCGTAGCAGTGCTTGCCGTATCGCGTGTAGGTCAGGATGAGCTGGAACAGGATGGCCAGCGAGATGAAGATGATGACCGGCATCAGGCCCTTGCCGATCGCCGCGAAGCTGTCGGTCGGGAAAGAGATCGGCTGGCCCTTGGACCACCATTTGGCAATGCCGCGCGCCGTCACCATCATGCCGAGCGTGGCGATGAAGGGCGGAATGCGCGTGTAGGCGATCAAGGCGCCGTTGACCAGGCCGGCGAATAGGCCGCAGGCGACCGCGACCAGCACCGGCACGATTACCGGCAGGTCGGTCCAGCCTTGCGCCAGGAACATCGCCTTGGGGTTGGGGTTGCCGTTGACTGTCGCCACCTGGGCGAAGCTCATGGCGATCATCGCCGTGGCGCCGACGATCGAGCCCGATGACAGGTCGATGCCGCCGGAAATGATCACCTGCGTGACGCCGATGGCGATGATGCCGACGATCGACACCTGCAGGATGATGATCTGCAGGCGCGCCTCGTTGAAGATGCCGCTGACGTCGCTGCGGGTGTTGAACAGGAAGCTGTCGCCGAGAAAGATGCGGCCGATCAGTTCGAAGATGACGACGAGAATGACCAGCGCCAGGAACACATTGAACTCGGCCGGCCATGCACGCTTCTTCGCATCGTAGGTGAGACCGCCGACGCCGTGAGATGTCTGTGCCATGTCTTATCCTCCGTCGGTCGCACCTGCCCTGCCGCCCGTACGGGCGGTGAGGGAAAGCAGGGAGCGGCGCTGGTGTTATCGGCTGAGCGCCGCTCGGTCTTTATCTCGACGCAATTCCGGACGGAAAACGGCTTCAAAGTTTTTCCTGGAATTGCTCGGCGAAGCGCAGGCCTCAGTTCTTCTTCAGGAACTTGTCGATGTTGGCCGGCGTGACGAGCTGGAAGGGCACATAGACCTTGTGCTCGACCTTCTCGCCCTTGGCGAGCTTCAGCGCCGCGTCGAGCGCGCCAGCGCCCTGGCCGGCCGCGTCCTGGAAGACCGTTGCGTCGAGGTCGCCCGCCTGCATGGCGGCCAACGCGTCCTGGGTGGCGTCGACGCCGCCAACCACGACCGACTTCATGTCGATGTTGGCGGCCTTCATCGCCTGGATGGCGCCGATGGCGCTCTCGTCATTGTTGGCGATGACACCGTCGAACTTCTTGCCGGTCGACAGCCAGTTGGTCATCAGGTTCTGCGCTTCGTCGCGATTCCAGTTCGAGGTCTGCTTGTCGATGATCTTGATGAAGCTGCAATCCGGCGTGGCAATGACATTGTCGATGTCCTTGGTGCGCTGCACTGCGGCCTGGTTGGAAAGCTCGCCCATGATGACATAGACATTGGCTTCCTTCTTGCCGGCTTCCTTGAACAGGCGGCAGACTTCCTTGGTCTCGAGCGTGCCGGAATCGGCTTCGTTCGAGGCGACGAAGGCCTGGTTGTCGGGCAGCGTGTTGACGTTGACCGGCTCGCGGTTGACGTAGACCAGCGGGATCTTGGCGGCGGCGGCGGCGTCCGACATGGCCTGCGTGGCCGAGGTGTCGACCGGGTTGACGATGATGGCGTCGACGCCCGAAGCGGCGAAGTTCTTGATCTGGTCAAGCTGCTTGGCGACGTCGTTCTGCGCGTCCTCAACCTGCAGCTCCACGCCGCTCATGCCCTTGGCCTGGGCGATCATGCCGTTGCGCAGCACGGTCAGGAAGTTGTCGTCGAACTTGGCCATCGAGACGCCGATCTTGGCGGCGAAGGCCGATGAGCACATCAGCGCCGAAAGCGCGACGCCCAAAAGCAGTTTCTTCATTTTATGTCTCCTCCACTTGGTGTCCGGCTGCACCCATTGAACCGGAATCCCCGGTTTGCCCGGAGAATCTCTCCCTGCGGCCATTCCGCTCCGAAGGCGCGATGGAACGCCAAGCCCCTGTTTGAAACAGACGTTCCGGAACGAAAGAACCAAAATGCCTAGTTGGTGAAATATTTATTCCATTTCGCCTGGAGACGTCAAGGGCGATTCGGAATGAACATGCCGGAATTTCATGGCCGACCGGCGCAGCGTCCGACACCGGTCGGGCAAACGCGCCCCGTCGGGCCAAGATTTGCCGACAGCACGAGCATGACAGAAATCCATCATCTGATGGATCACATCATTTCGTCGGTCTCAGATGTCAGATGTTTTCGGGAAGAAAGATGTCGAAGGGCAGGAACGTCTGGCCGGGCGCATTGGCCGCGCCGCTCTCGATGGCGTGCGCCATCAGCGCCACGAGTTCCCGGCAGAGCGCCGCCAGCGGGGTCGAGATCACCATGGTGAGGATGTTGTCGGCAAGGGCGGCGCGCGACACGGCGTTGATCTCATTGCAGATGACGATCGGCATCTGCGCCGGGCTCGCCGTCCTCAGCGCCGAGACCGCGCCTTCCATGCCGCCGCCGGCGACATAGCAGCCGGCGAGATCGGGATGCCGCGCCAGAAGATCGAGCATGGCATCGTGGGTCACGTCATTGGCCTCGAGGTTGACCAGCGTCTCCATCACGGTGAAATCCGGCGCATGCTCGCGGAAGAAGGAGCGGAAGCCGATCTCGCGCAATTCATGGCCATGGAAGCGGTGGCTGCCGACAAAGAGCGCGACCTTGCCGGGTTTCCTGGCCGCCTTGGCGATCATCCAGGCCGCGCTGCGGCCGACCTTGCGGTTGTCCAGCCCGACATAGCCTTCGCGGATGCCGGCGGCGAAATCCGACAGCAGCGAGAAGACCGGCTGGCCCTTCGCCTTCAGCGCCTCGACGGTCGCCGTCAGTGTCGGATGGTCCGGACCGACAATTGCGATGGCCCTGGATTTGGCCGCCAGCCTGCGCATCTGCGCGGCGATCTCGTCAGGCGCCAGCGAGGCGGCAAAGTCGATCGTCGCAACACCACGGAAGCGTTGCGACTGGGAGACCGCCAGGTCGAGTTCCCGGGCGAAATCGCCGTAGAAGACATCGTTGCCCCTGAGTAGCAGGAAGCCGAGGCGGTATTCCGGCAGTTCCTGTCGCATGCGCTGCTTGATCAGCCCTGCCGCGTGATAGCCAATCTCAGTGGCGGCCTCGTAGACGCGGCGCGCCGTGTCCTCGCGCACCGGCAAGCGGTTGTTGAGCACCCTGTCGACCGTCGCGACGCTGAGGCCCGAGACGCGCGCGAGATCGGTAATGGTCGGCCGCTTTGCCATGATCGCTCCACCCTTGTCCGATTCAGGATAGCTCATCCTGATAGGAAATGATAGAAACTATCTTTGTGATGTTGAGACTATCATGAGCTGGCGCTATGGTGAAGTCGAAGCAAGCCCTGCGCGAGCGATGCGCCTTCGCCAGCGGCTGATGGAGGAACCCCAATGACGGCGATCCTGTCTTCTGCGGCGACGCCGCGCGACTACAGCCTGATCGGGCGCGACGCAAAACGCGCGGTCGAGAACGGGCTGGCGGCGGCCGAATGGTACCACACCGATATCCCGCGCAAGCAGATGAAGGAGCTGATGCAGCGCTCCGACCAGCCGGCCATCCGCGACACCGCCATCTGGCTCGGCGCCATGGTTCTCAGCGGCGCGGCCGGCGCGCTGCTCTGGGGCACATGGTGGTGCGTGCCGTTCTTCTTCGTCTATGGCGTGCTCTACGGCTCGGCGACCGACTCGCGCTGGCACGAATGCGGCCATGGCACGGCGTTCCGCACACAGTGGATGAACGACGCCGTCTACCAGATCGCCTGCTTCATGATCATGCGCAACCCGGTGACCTGGCGCTGGAGCCATACGCGCCACCATACCGACACCATCATCGTCGGCCGCGACCCGGAAATCTCAGTCATGCGACCGCCGGACCTTGTGCGTGTGGTGCTGAACTTCTTTGGCATCGTCGACGCCCGGCATGCGATGAGCGACATGTTGCGCAATGCCGCCGGCATCGTCAGCGAGGCGGAAAAGACCTTCATCCCGCAACAGGAGCAGCCGAAGGCGATCCGCATTGCCCGTATCTGGGCGGCGATCTATGCCGCAACCATCGCGCTGGCATTCTATTCCGGCTCGTTCCTGCCGCTGATGCTGGTCGGCCTGCCGCGGCTCTACGGCGCCTGGCATCATGTGATGGTCGGCCTTCTGCAGCATGGCGGGCTTGCCGAAAACGTCACCGACCATCGGCTGAACAGCCGCACCGTCTACATGAATCCGATCAGCCGCTTCATCTACTGGAACATGAATTATCACGTCGAACATCACATGTTCCCGATGGTGCCCTATCACGCGCTGCCGAAGCTGCACGAACTCATCAAACACGATTTGCCGGCGCCGACGCCGTCGATCCTGGCCGGCTATCGCGAGATGATCCCGGCTTTCCTGCGCCAGCTGCGCAACGAGGACTATTTCGTCAAGCGCGCGCTGCCGCCGACGGCGCGGCCTTACCGCGAGGAACTGCACGGCGACATGCCGATGGCGGCCGCAGCCGAGTGACATTCGAGACATTCAGGACTTCGGGAGGACGAGATGAGCGACTGGGTCGAGGCCTGCGCGGCTGGAGACATCGACGAAGAAGACGTGATGCGGTTCGACCATGCCGGCCGCACCTTCGCCATCTATCGCAGTCCGGACGATGAGTATTTCGCGACCGACGGCCTGTGCACGCATGAAAAGGTGCATTTGGCCGACGGGCTGGTGATGGACGACATCATCGAATGCCCGAAGCACAATGGCCGCTTCAACTACAAGACGGGCGCGGCTCGTGGTGCGCCGGTCTGCGTCAACCTCAAGACCTATCCGGTCAAGGTCGACGCCGGCAAAGTCCTCATTCAGATCGGATGATGACCGTGGCGGGTATGGTGATCATCGGCGCGGGCGAGTGCGGCGGGCGGGCCGCCCTCGCCTTGCGCGATCTCGGCTTCGAGGGACCAGTGACGCTGGTCGGCGACGAGCCGCATCTGCCCTATGAGCGTCCGCCGCTGTCGAAGGAAGCCATGGCGGACAAGACGCCCGTCATCAAGGCGATCGCCAGCGACGAGTTGCTCGCGGAGCGTTCCATCCGGCATATCCATTCCGTGCGCGCCACCGCGATCGACCGCGCGGCGCATCTCGCGCACCTGTCGGACGGTTCAACGCTTGCCTATGACAAGCTGCTCATCGCCACCGGCTCGGTGCCGCGCAAATTGCCGATGCCGGGGCTCGGGTCACGCTGCGTCTATCTCAGAACCTTCAACGACGCGCTGGCCATTCGTGCGCATCTCAACGCGGGAAACCGTGTTGCCGTCATCGGCGGCGGCTTCATCGGCCTGGAGCTTGCCGCCGCGGCGCGCAGGCTCGGTGCGACGGTCACCGTCATCGAGGCGCAGCCACGCATTCTGACGCGCGGCGTGCCTGCGGAGATTGCCGCGATCGTCCGCAAGGCGCATGAGGCTGAGGGCGTGACTATGCTCACCGGGCAAGGGATCGCGGCGATCACCGATGATGGCGCGCTCGTTCGCATCACGCTTGCCGACGGGCAAGACGTGGCTGCCGACCTTGCGGTGATCGGCATCGGCGCCGTGCCGGTGACCGCGCTTGCCGCCGAAGCCGGGCTAGCGATCGACAATGGCATCGCCGTCGACGACCGGCTGCAAACCCAAGATCCGGACATCTTCGCCGCCGGCGACTGCTGTTCGTTCCCGTTGGCGATCTATGGCGGACGGCGCGTGCGGCTCGAAGCCTGGCGCAACGCGCAGGAACAAGGCGCGCTCGCCGCCCGCAACATGCTGGGCGCAGATGAGATGCATGCCGCCGTGCCGTGGTTCTGGTCGGATCAATATGGACTGACGCTGCAGATCGCGGGGCTTTCGGATGAAGGAAGCTCGACCGTTCGGCGCGATCTCGACGACGGCGCTTTCATCCTGTTCCATCTGGCCGGAGACGGCCGTTTGGTGGCGGCGAGCGGCATCGGCCCGGGCAATGCGGTGGCGCGCGATATCCGCCTGGCGGAAATGCTGATCGCCAAACGGGCAAGCCCGGCGCCGGACGCGCTTGGATCGCAGGCCGTCAAATTGAAGTCGCTGCTCGCGGCTTAAACTGTGCTAAACTGGACCGCTTTGCTCGGGGGGACCAGCGATGCCTTATTCGATCCTCTACGGCCTTTCCCTCGCTCAGATCAGGGAGGACTTCGCTACGGCGAAAGATGCCTTTCGGCGCATCGAGGCGCTGCGGAGCGGCGCCGCTATCGGCATCATCATTTTCGACAAGAGCGACACGGAGATCAGCGCCGCGCGTCTGGCCGAGCTCGCCGAAGTTGAAGACGACCCGCCGTAAAGCTGGACTAGAAAAGCGCCTTCAGCTCGTCGAGCTTGTCGTTGACCAGCCAGCCGTAATAATTCTCCTCCGGCAGCTTCACCGGTTCGCCGGCGGCGCGGCGCTTGTCGTTCTCGGCCTTCAGCGCATAGGCGCGCTGCTCCGGATTGCCGACATTGTAGAGCGTGGCGGTAAGCCCGGGATTGTTCGAGATGTCGAAGCCGGCAATGCTCTTATAGGCGTCGATCGACTTTTTGATCGTCGCGGCCACATAAGGCAGCGTCAGGTCCGGATCCATGATGGTCTTGTAGACCGCGTTGGGATCGCCGACGTCGAGCTCGGGCAGGCCGGAGACCTTGTGCACGAGGTCGCTCATCTGCAGCGCCGTCAGCGGGTTCAGCTGGCCAAGGCCAAAAGTCTGGCCGGCATAGTAAGGCTGGAAGAAGGTGGCGCCGAAGCGGTCATCGGGGAAATCCTCGCCGCCCACGGTCTTGCCGCGGAAGGCATGGTTCCACACCTGCTCTCGGCACTCCCCACATCATAGCTGTCGCTCATGCCGGCGCATTTCTTGAATTCCGGCCGCTGGATGAAATCCGAGACGTCCTCGCCATGATAGGCGAAGGAAAGCTTGCTCGACAGATAGGAGATCGCCTTGACGTAATAGGTCTGCAGGCGGTCATAGGCATCGACATTATAGGTGTGCTCGCCGACGATGGCGCCGACGATATGCATCGGATCGATGCCATAGGCGGCGGCCGCCTTCCTGATCTTGCCACGCAGATCGGCATCGTTCTGCAACAGCGCATAGACCTTGCGGTATTTGGCCTGGAAGGTGGTGTTGGTGGCCTGGGTGCGCCGGCTGGAAGCGCCGGGAATGTCGGGCTGCACGCTGTTGCGGTTGCCGGACGGCACCACGGTTGCGGCATCTGCCGTTGCCACCGCCGCCGCCAAGGCAATGCCGAGAATAAGGAAAATCAGTTTTTTCATGCGCCGCCGCCCAGATCAGGATGACGATTTCGTTGAATCGCCATCCTGATCTAATTCTTTGTTGAAGCATGATCTTTTCCGAAAACCGGTTCCCACTTTTCGGGATCATGCTCTGAAGATATTGCCGCGCAAACTAGGTAAAGCTCCTGGTCGAGTCGAGAGCAACCCCATCGCCCGGCATGACGAAAGCTTAACGGATGATACCGTCTGGCCACACACGCAGGTTTCTGTTGCCGGACTGTTGCGCAAATCGGCGCCGGAACATGTGGGCGATTGTTTTCACTCAAAACGCCGTGCGCAGGCCATATTCCTGCGCGGTCTGGCGCAGCGCCGTCTTCCACTCGTCGGGAAGTATCCTGTCATGGATCCGCTCAAGCTCGCGCAGAAGCTCGATGTCGACACCCGGGAACAGGCCGAGCTTGCGTAGGACGCCCTCGACCGAGTCTCTTTCCATGCCCAGAACGTATTTGTCGGCCGGGATCAGCGCGCCGACAGCGCTCTTCTTGCCGTCACCCGCCCAATAGACATCGACGATTTCGCCGTCGGGGGCGAAATCACAGGCCGGCTCCATTTGGGTCAACAGATGGCTGGCGATCTTGTCGAAGACTGCCTGGTTCGAGCGGTTCGGGTTGCCCATTCAAATGCCTGCCTGGTCGTGAGCAAAGACCTGATCAGGCAGAAACATACAGGGATTGTGGCGCAGGACTGAGCGATGTTTCACAGTCGACAACAAGATTAGTAGCCCAATGGGCCCTTTGGCCACAGATTGCACTCCGGGCAAACTCTTGTCGGCCTGGAGCCGGATGATTTCAGGTGGAATCGACCTGAAATCTGAATCCGGCTCTAAATCTAAGAGATAGAGCATGATGTCGTCCGAAAACCGCTTCACACTATCATGCTCCAAAGCGCGCCTGTCCCTGCGGTCAGAGGATGAAACGCGACAGGTCGGTGTTGCGCGACAGGTCGCCGACATGCTTTTCCACATAGGCGGCATCGATGGTGACGGCGGTGCCATTGCGGTCCGGCGCGTCATAGGAAATCTCGTCCAGCACCCGCTCCATCACCGTCTGAAGGCGCCTGGCGCCGATATTCTCGACGCTGGCGTTGAGATCGACGGCGATGCCGGCGAGCGAATCGATGGCGTCGTCGGTGAAGGTCAGCTCGACGCCTTCGGTCTTCATCAGCGCTATGTATTGCTTGATCAGGCTCGCCTCGGTCTCGGTGAGGATGCGCACGAAATCCGACTTTTCTAGCGCCCGCAATTCGACGCGGATCGGCAGGCGGCCCTGCAGCTCCGGCAAAAGGTCGGACGGCTTGGACACATGGAACGCGCCGGACGCGATGAACAGGATATGGTCGGTTTTCACCGACCCATACTTGGTCGCGACCGTCGTGCCTTCGACCAGCGGCAGCAGGTCGCGCTGCACGCCTTCGCGAGAAGGACCGCCCGAAATGTCGCTCCTGGCGGCGATCTTGTCGATCTCGTCGAGGAAGACGATGCCGTCATTTTCGGCCGATTCCAGCGCCCTGCGCACCACCTCGTCCTGGTCGAGCAGCTTGTCGGACTCGTCGCTGATGAGCAGCGCGTAGGAATCGCGCACCGTCGTCTTGCGGGCCTTGGTCTTGCGACCGCCCATCGCCTTCGACAGCATGTCGTTGAGGTTGAGCACGCCGACATTGCCGCCAGGCATGCCCGGAATGTCGAAGCTGGGCATGCCGCCGGTGCCGGTGTCGGCCACTTCGATCTCGATCTCCTTGTCGTCGAGCTCGCCGTCGCGCAGCTTCTTGCGGAAACTATCGCGCGTGGCAGGGCTCGCCGTCTTGCCGACCAGCGCTTCCAATACGCGCTCCTCGGCGTTGATCTGGGCACGCGCGCCGACGTCCTCGCGCATTTTCTCGCGCGTCAAGCCGATGGCGATCTCGACGAGGTCGCGGATGATCTGCTCGACGTCACGGCCGACATAGCCGACCTCGGTGAACTTGGTTGCCTCGACCTTGACGAAGGGCGCGCCGGCAAGCCGCGCCAGGCGGCGCGAGATCTCGGTCTTGCCGACGCCGGTCGGGCCGATCATCAGGATGTTCTTCGGCATCACCTCTTCGCGCATCTGGCCTTCCAGCTGCTGGCGGCGCCAGCGGTTGCGCAAGGCGATCGCCACGGCGCGCTTGGCATCCTTCTGGCCGATGATGAAGCGGTCGAGTTCCGAAACGATTTCACGGGGAGAAAAGGTGCTCATAAGACTCAAATTCCACTTTGCCACTGCTTGATGGACTCGAACGGATGCAGCAGCATGATCACGTTGAGCGTCAGATTGTCCCGGATGAGGTAGCCCGTGCCGAGCTCGAAGATGAGCGCCAAGGCCACGATCACCCATATAGGTAGCTTTCTGGCCATCACAAATCCCAGCGCCATGAACAGCGTGTCGGACACCGAGTTGATGATCGAATCGCCGTAATAGTTGAGCGATATGGTGCCGGCGCGGTAACGGTCGATGATGAAGGGACTATTTTCCAGCAACTCCCAGCCGCCCTCAATGAGGACGGCGAAGGCCAGCCTCAGCCCGATCGGCGAACGCGGGAACAGGAACCGCGCCAGCGCATAGAACAGGAAGCCGTGGATGATATGCGAGAACGTGTACCAGTCGGCGATGTGCTGGGAATTCTCCGAACTGTTCACCACGCCATGCCAGAGCTTGACGTAGCCGCAGGTGCAGATCGGCGGATGGCCCATGAGATAGAGCACGGCGGCCTGGACGATAACCAGCGCCAGCACGAACAGCAGGCCCATGCGCCAGCTGTCTTCATAGGCCGACAGTGTCCTGTTCTCTGCGGTCATGCGCTCACTCCCCCTCGTCATCCTCGACCGCGTCGACGGCCATCAGCACGACGTCCCCATATTCGGATTTCCTGCGCCCGATCGGCCTGAAGCCGGCCTTCTCATAGGCACGGATGGCGCGGGCATTGTCTGGATGCGGATCGATGATGACGCGCGGCGCGCCTTCCTCAAAAGCTCGTCGACGAACTGGCGCACGATGGCCGAGCCATGGCCGACGCCGACGAGCTCCGGCGGACCGATCGAAAGATCGATGCCGAGCGTGCCGAAGGGCTGGTCGGCATAAGGATGATCGTCTTCCATATGCGGATCATAGCTCTGCAGATAGGCGATCGGCCTGCCGTCGAGTTCGACGATCAGCGGCTCTACCGAAACCGAGTCCATATGCTCGCGGATTTCGGCGATCTCCTTTTCCGGATCGTCCCACCATTGCGCCACATGCGGCTCTCTCAGCCAGCCGGCGATCAACGGCAGGTCTTTTGTGGTGACCGGCCGGAAATCGTAGCTATTTTCCTGGTTGACCATGATTTCATCCAAAAGCCGGTTCCCACTTTTTGGGATCATGGTCGGCTGCCTCAGGCGGCGTCGAGCGTTTCGACGACGAAATTGTTGTTGGTGTAGACGCAGATGTCGGACGCGATCTGCATCGCCTTGCGGGCGATCTCCTCGGCATCCTTGTCGGTGTCCATCAGCGCGCGGGCCGCGGCCAGCGCATAATTGCCGCCGGAGCCGATGGCCATGACGCCATCTTCCGGCTCCAGCACGTCGCCATTGCCGGTCAGCGCCAGCGACACCGACTTGTCGGCGACCAGCATCATCGCTTCCAGGCGGCGCAGATAACGGTCGGTGCGCCAATCCTTGGCGAGCTCGACGCAAGCGCGCGTCAACTGGTCCGGATACTGTTCCAGCTTGGCTTCGAGGCGTTCCAACAAGGTGAAGGCATCGGCGGTGGCGCCGGCGAAACCGGCAATGACGCTGCCGCCCTTGCCGATGCGGCGCACCTTGCGGGCGTTGCCCTTCATGATGGTCTGGCCAAGGCTGACCTGGCCGTCGCCGGCGATCACGACCTTGTTGCCCTTGCGCACGGTGACGATGGTCGTGGCGTGCATGGAAAGTTCATTCGGCATTTACGGGCTCCGATGCGCGCTATCCCTTGAAAAGGCGATTGGCGCGGTACGAGTGACTTTGATCGACCATATGTATGCATAGGGCAAGTGATTGCAAACCGCCCGATAGCGACCGGATTGGCAACTGGCAATCGCCGGATCATGCTGATAGAAGGCTTTCGTTTTCAAGCCCAAGCCCCTGGGCAAGGCAGCAAGGACAGAGCGATGCCGCGTTCCGCCGACGTCAGCCGCAAGACCAAGGAAACCGAGATCGCCGTCTCGGTTCATGTCGACGGCACCGGCAAATCCGACATTTCGACGGGTGTCGGCTTCTTCGACCATATGCTCGACCAGTTGTCGCGGCATTCGCTGATCGACATGACGGTGAAAGCCAAGGGCGATCTGCACATCGACGACCATCACACGGTCGAGGATACCGGCATCGCGATCGGCCAGGCGCTGAGCAAGGCGCTGGGCGAGCGGCGCGGCATCATGCGCTACGCCTCGATCGACCTCGCCATGGACGAGACCCTGACCAGGGCGGCGATCGACGTTTCGGGCCGACCCTTCCTGGTCTGGAATGTTTTATTCTCGTCGCCGAAGGTCGGCACGTTCGACACCGAGCTGGTGCGCGAGTTCTTCCAGGCGCTGGCGCAGAATGCCGCCATCACGCTGCATGTCACCAACCACTACGGCGCCAACAACCACCACATCGCCGAAACCTGTTTCAAGGCGGTGGCGCGGGCCTTGCGCGCGGCGCTGGAACCCGATCCGCGCCAGCCGGACGCGGTGCCTTCCACCAAGGGATCCCTGAAAGGATAGCCCTATGGCCATCTATGTCGTGATGGAGCCGCCGGCAGGCAGCGCGAAAACCGAGGAGACAGCCTTCGTGCGCGACGGCTTCACCTGGCTCGGTCTCCTGGTCGCGCCGCTTTGGCTTGCCTGGAACCGCCTGTGGATCGAGGCCGCGCTCACTTTCGTCACCATGGCGGTCCTGTCGGTGCTCGGCCAGAGACTGGGGCTGGAATGGGCAGGGTCGATGTTGTCGCTGCTCGTCTCGCTCTATGTCGGCTTCGAAGGCCAGGGCCTGCGGATTTCGGCGCTGCGCCGTCGCGGCTGGCGCGAATGGGGCGTTGTCGAGGCCAACAATCCCGGCGATGCCGAAATACGCCATGCCCTTGAGGTCGAAGGAGATGGCGACGAACCGGCGCCGCTGCCGCGCATCGTGCCCGACGCGTCGCTGGCGCGCACTGCCCAGACCGGCATGGCGCTGGGTCTGACCCACACGCCGGGACGGCCTTAAGATGCGGGTAGCGATCATCGATTACGGCTCGGGCAATCTGCGCTCGGCCACCAAGGCCTTCGAGCGCGCCGCGCACGAGGCCGGCATTGCCGCAACGATCGAGCTCACCGCCGACGCGGAACGGGTGCGCGGCGCCGATCGCATCGTGCTGCCGGGCGTCGGCGCTTATGCCGATTGCGCGGACGGCCTACACGCTGTTGCCGGCATGTGGGAAGCTGTCGAGGAGGTCGCGCTTGCCAAGGGCCGGCCCTTCCTCGGCATCTGCGTCGGCATGCAATTGATGTCCGAGCGCGGGCTGGAAAAGACGATCACCAACGGGCTCGGCTGGATCGCCGGCGACGTCAAGGAAATCCAACCCTCCGATCCGGCGCTGAAAATCCCGCAGATCGGCTGGAACACGGTCGAGCTTGTGCGCAAGCACCCGCTGTTTTCCGGCATCGAGACCGGCCCGAAAGGGCTGCATGCCTATTTCGTCCATTCCTATCATTTGGACGCCAAAAACCCCACGGAAGTGCTGGCGACGACCGACTATGGCGGTCCGGTGACCGCCTCCGTTGTCCGCGACAACCTTGCCGGCACGCAGTTCCATCCGGAAAAAAGCCAGACGCTCGGCCTGGCGCTGATCACCAACTTCCTGCGCTGGAGGCCCTGAGACATGAGCAAGAAGGGCGCCTGACCGTGATCCTGTTTCCGGCAATCGATCTCAAGGACGGTAAATGCGTGCGCCTGAAGCATGGCGACATGGCCACCGCCACCATCTACAACGATGACCCGGCCGCCCAGGCGAAAGCCTTCGAGGACCAGGGCTTCGAATGGCTGCACGTCGTCGACCTCAACGGCGCCTTCAAGGGCCAGAGCGTCAATTCGGCCGCGGTCGGCGCCATTCTCAAGGCGACGAAGAACCCGGTGCAGCTTGGCGGCGGCATCCGCACGCTGCCGCAGATCGAGGACTGGCTGGATCGCGGCCTGGCGCGCGTCATCCTGGGCACGGTCGCTGTGCGCGAGCCGGAGCTGGTGAAGCAAGCCTGCAAGGCCTTCCCGGGTAAGGTCGCCGTCGGCATCGACGCCAAGGGCGGCAAGGTCGCGGTCGAAGGCTGGGCGGAAGCCTCCGAGCTCGGCGTCGTCGAACTGGCGAAGAAATTCGAGGGCGCCGGCGTGGCGGCAATCGTCTACACCGACATCGACCGCGACGGCGTGCTGACCGGCATCAACTGGGATTCGACCATCGACCTCGCCGAGGCGGTGTCGATCCCCGTGATCGCGTCCGGCGGGCTCGCGTCGATCGCCGATATCGTGCGCATGACCATGCCCGATGCCAAAAAACTCGAGGGCGCTATCTCTGGTAGGGCGCTTTATGACGGGCGCATTGACCCGGCCGAGGCGCTGGCGATCCTGCGCGGCGAAACGGCGGAGGCAAGACCGTGAACATCTCGATCATCCTGGCCTCCTATGACAGCGGCCATTTTCATGGCGGCTGCGGCCAGGGCCCCGACGCGCTGATCTCCGGCGGGCTGGCCGAGGCGCTGAAGCTCGCCGGCCACGACGTCGAGGTGCACGACATCGGCAAGGTGGTCGAGGACGAGCAGGAGCGCGAGATCGGCACCGGCTTTGCGGTCTGCAACGCCGTTTCGGGTGAGGTCCGCATCGCGCTGGACAACAAGCGGTTTCCGATCGTTCTGGCCGGCAATTGCCTGACCGCCGCCGGCGCGGTGGCCGGCGAAGGCGCCGATGCCATCATCTGGGCCGACCAGCATGGCGATCTCAACACGCCTGAGACCACCACCACGGGCTTTCTCGACGGCATGGCGCTGGCGACCGTGCTTGGCCTGTGCTGGCGATCCATTGCAGCGCATATCCCCGGCTTCAAGGCCGTCGATGCCGCGCGTTGCGTGCTCGTCAACGCACGCGACCTGGACACGGCCGAGAGGGAGCTGCTGGAGAAATTGCCGGTCATCCGGACCGAGTGCCCGGACTGGAAGAGTGCGGTGCAAAGGCTGAAAGCCGACGGCGCCAAGCGGGTGCACATGCATGTCGACCTCGACGTCCACGACCCCGAGAAACTGCAGGCCAACCGCTACACCACGCCGGGCGGTCCGGCGCCCGAACAGGTGCGCATGGCGATGTGCGGCCTCGCCGGGCCGCTTTCGATTGCCGGGCTTACCATCTCGGCCTACGATCCGGCCTTCGACCCCAAGGGCGATGTGCCGCCGCTGGTCGGCGAGCTGGTGGTCGACCTGCTTTCGACCCTGGAAGGCAAGTGATGCTGAAGGCCCGCGTCATCCCTTGCCTCGATGTCAAGAACGGCCGCGTGGTCAAGGGCGTCAACTTCGTCGATCTCATCGATGCCGGCGACCCGGTCGAGGCGGCCAAGGCCTATGACGCGGCCGGCGCCGACGAGCTCTGCTTCCTCGACATCACCGCTTCGTCGGACAATCGCGAGACGATCTTCGATGTCGTTGCCCGCACGGCCGAGCAATGTTTCATGCCGCTCACCGTCGGCGGCGGCGTGCGCCAGGTGGCGGATATCCGTAAGCTGCTTCTGGCCGGCGCCGACAAGGTGTCGATCAACACGGCGGCGGTGAAGAACCCTGACTTTGTCGCCGAGGCCGCCGACAAATTCGGCAACCAATGCATCGTGGTTGCGATCGACGCCAAGAAAGTGTCGGCGCCCAGTGAGACCGACCGCTGGGAGATCTTCACCCATGGCGGGCGCGAGAAGACCGGCATCGACGCCGTCGACTTTGCCCGGCGCATGGTCGATCGCGGCGCCGGCGAAATTCTTTTGACCTCGATGGATCGCGACGGCACCAAGGCCGGCTATGACATCGCGCTCACCCGCGCCATCGCCGACGCGGTGCGCGTGCCGGTGATCGCTTCCGGCGGCGTCGGCACTCTTGATCACCTCGTCGAAGGCATCCGCGACGGCCATGCGGGCGCCGTGCTTGCGGCGTCGATCTTCCATTTCGGCACCTACACGATTGCGCAGGCAAAGGCGCATATGGCCAAAGCGGGTCTGCCGATGCGGCTGGACTCGGCCATGCATCAGGCTTAAAGCATGATCCCGAAAAGTGGGACCCAGTTTTCGGAAAAGATCATGCTTAAACAAACAGATAGATGACTGTTATGGCAGACTTTTCGCTCGCCGAACTGGAACAGATCATCGATCAGCGCGCCCATTCCGGCGATGCTGACTCGTGGACGGCGAAGCTGTTCGCCAAGGGCATGGACAAGGCGGCGCAGAAGCTCGGCGAAGAGGCCGTCGAGACGGTCATTGCCGCGATCAAAGGCGACAAGAAAGCCCTCGTTTCGGAAAGTGCCGATCTTCTATATCATTGGCTGGTCGTCCTCGGCATCGCGGGCATTCCGCTGCAGGACGTGCTGAAGGAACTCGAGGGCCGCACCGGTCGCTCGGGGATTGCCGAGAAAGCGTCGCGGCCGAAGGGCTGATCGCAAGAAACGGATAGAGCATGACGTCGCCCGAAAACCGCTCCACATTTTTCGGCATCATGCTCTAGGAGGGCAGGTAAAGCGATGGATCAGCTCGCTCCGACCGAGAAATATTCCCCTTATCGTTTCTTCTCGGCCGAGCAGTGGTCGAACTTCCGCGCCGACACGCCGCTGACGCTGACCGAGGACGAGATCAACCGGCTGCGCTCGCTCAACGACCCGGTCGATCTCGAAGAGGTCAAGCGCATCTACCTGTCGCTGTCGCGGCTGCTTTCGGCCCATGTCGAGGCAAGCCAATTGCTGTTTCGGCAGCGGCAGGCGTTTTTCAACGCGCAGGATGTGGTCAAGACGCCCTTCATCATCGGCATTGCCGGTTCGGTCGCGGTCGGCAAGTCGACCACGGCGCGCGTGCTGAAGGAGCTTCTTGCGCGCTGGCCGTCGAGCCCGAAAGTCGATCTCATCACCACCGACGGTTTCCTGCTGCCTAACGAGATCCTGCGCCGCGAGAACCTGATGGAGCGCAAGGGCTTTCCCGAAAGCTACGACGTCGGCGCGCTGCTGAGGTTCCTGTCCGGCATGAAGTCGGCGCAAAGCAGCGTCACGGCGCCGGTCTATTCACACCTGACCTACGACGTCATTCCGGGCGAGTTCGTCACCATCGACCGTCCCGACATCCTGATCTTCGAGGGCATCAACGTGCTGCAGCCGGGCAAGCTGCCGAGGGACGGCAAGATCGTGCCGTTCCTGTCGGACTTCTTCGACTTCGCCATCTATATCGATGCCGACGAAAAGCTGATCCACCACTGGTATATTGCCCGCTTCATGCGGTTGCGCGAGACCGCCTTCCGCAATCCGGACTCCTTCTTCCACCGCTATTCGCAGCTTTCGGAAGATGCCGCGCGGGCCATCGCCGAGGGGCTGTGGGCCAACATCAATCTGAAGAATCTGCGCGAGAACATCCTGCCGACCAGGGCGCGCGCCGACCTCATCCTGCGCAAGGGCGCCAACCATCTGGTCGAGGAAGTGGCGCTCAGGAAACTGTGACGAGCGACCGTCAAGGGCTTCAGGATGGCTGCGGCACCGTCACCCGACGCAGCGTCAGGTTGATGCGCCCGCCGTTCTTCAGGAGCGCCGACGTCGCGGGATAGATGCGATCGACGCCGTGGAAGCTCAGGCGCCCCTCGCCGCCAAGCACGACGACGTCGCCGCTCTTCAACCGGAACGATTTCGTGCCGCCGTCGCGCGTGTTCTGGCCGACACGAAACAGGCAGTCGTCGCCCAGCGACACCGACACGACGGGGGCGGCGAATTCCTGCTCATCGCGGTCCTGGTGCAGGCCCATTTTGGCATCCGCCGCGTAGAAGTTGACGAGGCAGGCTTCCGGCGGATGCGGATAGGCCGAAACCGCGCGCCACAGATCCAGCAACGCTTCGGGGATCGGCGGCCAGGGCTCGCCCGTCGTGGGATGCGTTGGCTGATAGCGGTAGCCGCGCTCCTTGTCGGTCACCCAGCCAAGCGTGCCGCAATTGGTCATGCGCACGCTCATCTCCTTGCCGGTGCGCGGCATGGAAGGCACATAGAGCGGCGCCGCCTGCACGACGCGCCTGATCTCCTCGACCAGCGCTTCCTGGGCGGGGCGCGAGATATAGCCCGGCATGTGGCGAACGCCTTTGGGCAGAACGAGCATCGGTTCTCTCTTTAAGTCAGCCTGGCATCAGCATGCCATTGCCAAAGAAAACGGCGACCCGAAAGCCGCCGCTCCTGTGCAAGTCAATTGCCAGTTCAGATTGGGCGCCAGTCAGGTGATGGCAGGAATGCGTAGGACCTGGCCTGGATAGATCTTGTCGGGATGCGTCAGCATCGGCCGGTTGGCCTCGAAGATGATATTGTTCTTGGCGCCCTGGCCCTTGCCATAGCTCTTTTCGGCGATCTTCCAGAGGTTGTCGCCCTTCTGTACCGTGTAGAATGTCGGCTCCTTGGCCGGCGCGGCCGCCTGACCGGCCTGGGGCGCGACTTGCAGTTCGTCGGCCTGGACTTTGGAGACGCCGAGCGTGTTGCCGACGGCAATCACCGCCTTCTCGAAGATCGATTGATCCTTGACGGTGCCCTTCAGCACCGCGGTGTCGCCTTGGACGACGACGTCGACGCCGTCGGTCCCCAGCTTGTGCGAATCGAGCTCCCTCTTCAGCGTATCGGCGGTTGGCGGCGCATCATCGCCACCGATACCGAGCTTCTTTCCGACGCCCTTGACGAAATCGAACATACCCATTGCTGGTCTCCTCGCTGTTGCAGGGAGGCTGAGCTTGCCACCTGCAACCCTGAATTGGAAGCCGTCGATGGCGCTTCGCCGACGGCTGGAGACGAAGAGGCCTTCGGCAGCCCCGCTAGGCCGTTCTAACGCTTTGTTTTCGTATGACTATGCACGAAAGCGGTTTTGCGGACTGATTTCAATCATTGTCGACCCGGCCGCGTAACTTCTTCACGGTCGAGCGTCCGGCCTTGGTCTTGAGGCGACGCTCCACAGCGCCCTTGGAAGGCCTGGTTTTCTTGCGCGGCGGCGGCGGCGGTTCGGCCGCCTTGGCGACCAGGGCCGTCAGCCGCGCCCGCGCATCGGCCCGGTTCTGCTCCTGCGTGCGGAAGCGCCCGGCCTCGATGACGATGACGCCGTCCTTGGTGGCGCGCTGGCCGGCAAGTTTCAGGGCGCGCGCCCGCACACGCTCGGACAGGCCGTCTGCGTTTGCCGCGTCGAAACGCAGTTGCACTGCTGTTGCGACCTTGTTGACGTTCTGGCCGCCTGGGCCTGACGAGCGGATGAAATCCTCATGCAGGTCGCCGGGGCGGATAATTGCTTCGCCTGATATGATGATGTCGTCGTCGCTGGGCATTCAGCACTCATGACGCGACAGTGGCAAAAAGAAAAGGCCCAGCGCGAGCCGGGCCTCTGGAGGAAGGAGCTTCGGTAGCGGCCGCTATTCGGCCGCTTCCTGCAGGCGCGGCGCGGCGCCCATGATGGCCGCGTCGACATGCGCCTCGAACTTCTCGAAATTGGTGGCGAACATGTTGACCAGTTTCGCGGCCTGGCGGTCATAGCCGGCCTTGTCGGCCCAGGTCGAGCGCGGATCGAGAATGGCGCTGTCGACGCCTGGAACGGCTACCGGCACCTCGAAGCCGAAATTGGCATCGGTGCGGAATTCGGCGCTGTTCAGGGAGCCGTCGAGCGCAGAGCTCAGCAAAGCGCGCGTCACCTTGATCGGCATCCGGCGTCCAGTGCCATAGGCGCCACCGGTCCAGCCGGTGTTGACCAGCCAGCAGTCGACCTTGTGCTCGGCGATCAGCTCTCGCAGCAGATTGCCGTATTCGGAGGGATGACGCGGCATGAAGGGCGCGCCGAAGCAGGTCGAGAAAGTCGCCTCGGGCTCGGTGACACCCTTTTCGGTGCCGGCGACCTTCGCCGTGTAGCCTGAAAGGAAATGATACATGGCCTGCGCCGGCGTCAACCTGGCGATCGGCGGCATCACGCCGAAGGCGTCGGCCGTCAACATGATGATGTTCTTCGGATGGCCGGCGCGACCGGTCCGCGAGGCGTTGGGGATGAAGTCCAGCGGATAGGCGCAGCGCGTGTTCTCGGTCAGGCTGCCGTCGTTGAAATCCGGCGTGCGGCCGGCGTCGAGCACGACGTTCTCCAGCACGGTGCCGAAGCGCTGCGTGGTGGCGAATATCTCCGGCTCCGCTTCGGCCGAAAGCCGGATCGTCTTGGCGTAGCAGCCGCCTTCGAAGTTGAAGATGCCGTGCGGACCCCAGCCATGCTCATCGTCGCCGATCAGCGTGCGCGATGGATCCGCGGACAACGTCGTCTTGCCGGTGCCGGACAGGCCAAAGAAGACCGCGGCATCCCCGGCAGGACCCTCATTGGCGGAGCAATGCATCGGCATCACAGCCTTTGCCGGCAACAGGTAGTTCAGCATCGTGAACACCGACTTCTTCATTTCGCCGGCATAGGACGTGCCGCCGATCAGCACTATTTTGCGGATCAGGTCGACGGCGATCACGGTTTCGGTGCGGGTGCCGTGGCGGGCGGGATCGGCGCGGAAGGACGGCAGGTCGACGATCGTCATTTCCGGCACGAAATGCTCGAGCTCGGCTGCTTGCGGGCGGATCAGAAGGTTACGGATGAACAGCGAATGCCAGGCGAATTCGGCGACGACGCGCGTCGGCAGCCGAAGATCGGCGTCGGCGCCGCCGACGAGATCCTGCACATAGAGATCCTTGTCGGCCGCATGGGCCTTGAAATCCGCCAGCAGCGTCTCGAACTGAGCCGGCGAGATCGCCTTGTTGTTGTCCCACCAGACGTGGCGTTCGGTGCCTTCGTCGCGCACGACGAACTTGTCCTTCGGCGAGCGGCCGGTGTGCTGGCCGGTTTCGGCGACCAGCGCGCCATGCGCCGTCAGCCTTGCTTCGCCGCGCCGGATCGCTTCCTCATAGAGTTCGGCGGCGCCGAAATTGTAGCGAACCGCGCCTGTGGTTTTCAGGCCGATCGCGTCAATTGCGCAGTCGGGGTTGCGTTTGCCGGCTTCCGACATCAAATTTCCTCTCTGGATTTGGCCGCATCTCGACCGGGATTTCCCGGCACCCGCGAAGGGGCTGTCCGGTTCAGAACCAGAAAAGCCGAATGATATCAAATCTTTAATCGATTTAAAAAATTTGAAAGTTGTTTAAATCGTTTATATGTGCAAAAAATCACAGAGGTTGCCCAAAGGATTGGCAGGGTTGGTTCGTCCAATCCCGAGTCGGGTGCGATGGTGTGTAGCGGCAGGCGGTCCGTGACTTCGGACGGGGCCTATGCCACATTTTGTACCCAATTTGTCCTGCAAAAGCCCCTTCTCGACGACAGAAGGGACAGCTCATGAGGGAGCCGCTTGAAATGGCAACAATCGCGCTTGTCGACGACGACCGCAATATTCTGACTTCGGTGTCGATCGCGCTCGAATCCGAGGGCTACCGCGTCGAAACCTATACGGATGGCGCCTCGGCGCTGGAAGGCCTCGCGGCGCGGCCGCCGAACCTTGCCATCCTCGACATCAAGATGCCGCGCATGGACGGCATGGAGCTGTTGCGCCGGATGCGACAGAAGTCCGACCTGCCGGTGATCTTCCTGACCTCCAAGGACGACGAGATCGACGAGCTATTCGGCCTCAAGATGGGCGCCGACGATTTCATCCGCAAACCGTTCTCGCAGCGTTTGCTGGTCGAGCGCGTGCGCGCCGTGCTGCGCCGCACCAGCGCCCGCGAGGCCGCCGCCAAGGCGCCCAGCCAGCAAGCCCGCTCGCTCGAACGCGGCCAGCTGGTGATGGACCAGGAGCGCCACACCTGCACCTGGAAGGGCGAGCCGGTGACGCTGACGGTGACGGAATTCCTCATCCTGCATTCGTTGGCGCAGCGCCCCGGCGTGGTAAAAAGCCGTGATGCGCTGATGGATTCGGCCTATGATGAACAGGTCTATGTCGACGACCGCACCATCGACAGCCACATCAAGCGGCTGCGCAAGAAGTTCAAGGCCGTCGACGACGACTTCGAGATGATCGAAACCCTTTACGGAGTCGGCTACCGGTTCCGCGAAGCATGAGTTGATCCAGATCGCCCCAACAGTGCATAGGGGCGACGACATGCACGGGAACGGACCGGGAGCTGCTAGTCGATGGCAGTGGAAGTAGAACGAAGCAGGCGAGCGGGCGCGGCAAGGCGCCCGTCGCGGATCATGCCCGCCTTCGTGTCGAGGATCACGGTGCCGATGCGCCGGTTTCTCGGCCATCACATCTTCTCCAGCCTGACGCGGCGCATCCTGTTCCTCAACATGGCTGGCCTCGCTGTGCTGGTCACCGGCATCCTTTATCTCAACACTTTTCGCGATGGGCTGATCGACGCGCGCGTCGAAAGCCTGATGACGCAGGGCGAGATCATTGCCGGTGCGATCGCCGCTTCGGCGACGGTCGAGACCGATTCGATCAGCATCGATCCGGAAAAGCTGCTCGAGCTGCAGGCCGGCGAAAGCCTTGGACCGGGCTCCGACCAGCTCGACAATCTCGACTTCCCGATCAATCCGGAGCGCGTCGCGCCGGTGCTGCGGCGCCTGATTTCGCCGACGCGCACGCGTGCCCGCATCTATGACCGCGACGCGAACCTGCTGCTCGATTCGCGCCATCTCTATTCGCGCGGCCAGATCCTGCGCTACGACCTGCCGCCGGTCGAGGACGAGCAGCCCGACCTCGTGGAACGGGTCGAGAAATTCATCTTCGACTTCTTCCGCAACAAGGACCTGCCCGTCTATCACGAGCAGCCCGGCGGCAATGGCGCGGCCTTCCCTGAAGTGGTCAAGGCGCTGACCGGCAGCCCGTCGACCATCGTGCGGGTCAGCGAGCAGGGCGAGCAGATCGTCTCCGTCGCGGTGCCGATCCAGCGCTTCCGCGCCGTGCTCGGCGTCTTGATGCTGTCCACCGAAGGCGGCGACATCGACAAGATCGTCGCAGCCGAGCGCAAGGCGATCCTGCGCGTGTTCGGTGTCGCGGCTTTGGTTACCGCCATCCTGTCGATGCTGCTGGCGTCGACCATCGCCAATCCGCTGCGTCGGCTTTCCGCCGCCGCCGTCAGGGTGCGGCGCGGCGTCAAGAGCCGCGAGGAAATCCCGGATTTCTCCGACCGCCAGGACGAGATCGGCAATTTGTCGATCGCCGTGCGCGACATGACGAATGCGCTCTACGCGAGAATCGAGGCGATCGAAAGCTTCGCGGCCGACGTCTCGCACGAGTTGAAGAACCCGCTGACCTCGTTGCGCAGCGCGGTGGAGACGCTGCCACTAGCGAAAAATGACACGTCTCGCGCGCGTCTGATGGAAATCATCCAGCATGACGTGAGGCGGCTCGACCGGCTGATCACCGACATCTCCGACGCCTCCAGGCTCGATGCCGAGCTGGCGCGCGATGACGCCGGGACCGTCGACCTGAAGAAGTTCATCACCGACCTAGTCGCCGTATCGGGCGAGGCCACGCGCAACAAGAAAGCGGTGGAGATCGAGTTCAAGGCGGCCAAGCTTTCGGCAAGCAGCAAAGGCTTTTTTGTCGTCGGGCACGATCTGCGCATCGGGCAGGTCATCACCAACCTGATCGAGAATGCACGCTCCTTCGTGCCCGATGACCATGGCCACATAGCGATCTCATTGGCCCGCGCAGGCAAGTTCAACATCGTCACCGTCGACGACAACGGGCCGGGCATCCGGGCCGAGAAGATCGACCGCATCTTCGAGCGCTTCTACACCGACCGGCCGGCCGGCGAGGCGTTCGGTCAGAATTCGGGCCTTGGGCTGTCGATCAGCCGCCAGATCGTCGAGGCGCATGGCGGCACGCTGACGGCCGAGAACATCCCCGGCACCAAGCCCGGCGAAATCAAGGGCGCGCGTTTCGTGGTGACGCTGCCGGCCGAGGGCTGATCCATTACAGACATGCCAGCCGCAAAGCCCCTGAATATCCATGGCACGGCGCTGCTGATCGGCGATCGCGGCGTGCTGATCACCGGGCCATCGGGTTCGGGCAAGACGACTTTGGCGCTGGCGCTGATCGATCATTGCCGCGCGCGCGGCCAGTTTTCCCGGCTGATTGCCGACGATCAGCTGTTTGCAACCGCTTATGACGGCCGGCTGGTGTGCGAAGCGCCTGGAACAATCGCCGGCCTCGTCGAGGTGCGCGGCATCGGACCGCGACCGCTGGCGTTCGAACGGTACGGTGTGGTCGATCTGGTCGTGCGGCTTGTCGAACCCACCCGGATGGCGCGCCTGCAGGACGAATCCTTCGAGACGATCGCCGGCTGCCGGCTGCCCAGCATCGATGCGGTCCGGCAAAATGTCGCCGCCGCGCTGCCGATGCTCATGGCGCGGTTTTCCATCGCGCCTTTTTCATGATCCGGTCCGGATTTTTTGCTGCGATGCGTCAAAATGGCCCAAGCCGCCGCAATTTTGGGCTTGTCAACCGGCCGCGCGTCGACAAGATAGCGCTCCCGCCGCCTGGAATGGCTGGCGAACATAAGATACGCCTGTGAAGCGGCGATGACGGGAGCCACCAGAGAATGATCGGACTCGTGCTCGTGACGCACGGTCAACTCGCCACCGAGTTCCGGCATGCCGTAGAGCATGTCGTCGGGCCGCAAGACAACT
Source organism: Mesorhizobium sp. ORM8.1 (assembly GCF_053005525.2). NCBI lineage: Bacteria > Pseudomonadati > Pseudomonadota > Alphaproteobacteria > Hyphomicrobiales > Phyllobacteriaceae > Mesorhizobium > Mesorhizobium sp. ORM8.1. The sequence continues at coordinate 3,740,850 of NZ_CM132600.1, forward strand.
TCGAAACCGTGGCGATCGGCGCCGACGACGACATGGAGCAGCGTCGGGCCGACATTGTCGACGCGGTTGCGCGTGTCGACACCGGAACCGGTGTCATCGTGCTGACCGACATGTTCGGCGGCACGCCGTCCAATCTTGCCATATCGGTGATGGAATCCGGCCGCACCGAAGTCATTGCCGGCATGAACCTGCCGATGCTGATCAAGCTGTCGTCGGTCCGCAAGGGCGACAACATGGCCGCGGCGCTCGACGAGGCGCAGGCGGCGGGCCGCAAATACATCAACGTTGCCAGCCAGCTCCTGAGCAGCAAATGACTGCCACCGCGAAGGACAAGATCGTGCGGGAGTTCCCGATCGTCAATCAGCGCGGCCTGCATGCGCGCGCCTCGGCCAAGTTCGTCCAGGTCGCCAGCGGTTTCAACGCCACCATCCATGTCGAGAAAGACGGCGTGAAAGTCGGCGGCACCTCGATCATGGGATTGATGATGCTGGCGGCGAGCCCCGGCTACTCGATCCGTGTCATGGCCACCGGTCCGGAAGCCGTCCAGGCAATGGACGCGCTGGAGCAGCTGGTCGCCTCGCGCTTCGGCGAGGAAATCTAAATTTTTTGTTTGGTGCATGTCGTAATCCCAAAACCGCTGCGCACTTTTGGGCGACAGGCTTTTTGCTTGTGCATGTCGTGATCCCAAAACCGCTGCACACTTTTGGGCGACATGCACCTCCAGAAGACATGCGCGCATAAAGATTTCTTTATATCCCATTGTCGTCTGGCGGCCGATCTGCTAGTCAGGCCGGCAATTCGCGCCCTTCCATGCGCCACCCCGGCGCCGGCGCGCTTTTGAGACAAATCACACCGGAGCACTGCCATGACGGGTAGCAAGGACTATGTGGTCGCCGACATCTCGCTTGCCGGCTGGGGCCGCAAGGAAATCGAGATCGCCGAAACCGAAATGCCGGGCCTGATGGCCTGCCGCGAGGAATTCGGCGACAAGAAGCCGCTCAAGGGCGCGCGCATCACCGGTTCGCTGCACATGACGATCCAGACGGCGGTGCTGATCGAGACGCTGAAGGTGCTGGGCGCCGACATTCGCTGGGCATCCTGCAACATCTTCTCGACGCAGGACCATGCGGCGGCGGCCATCGCCGAAGCCGGCATTCCCGTGTTCGCCATCAAGGGCGAGAACCTCGAGGACTACTGGAACTACACCGACCAGATCTTCCAGTGGGCCGATGGCGGCCTTTCCAACATGATCCTCGACGATGGCGGCGACGCCACCATGTACATTTTGATCGGCGCCCGCGCCGAGGCCGGCGAGGATGTTCTGTCCAACCCGCAGAGCGAGGAAGAAGAGTACTTCTACGCCCAGGTCAAGAAGCGCCTGAAGGCTTCGCCCGGCTTCTTCACCAAGCAGAAGGAAGCGATCCGCGGCGTCACCGAGGAGACGACCACCGGCGTCAACCGCCTCTACCAGCTGCAGAAGAAGGGCCTGCTGCCGTTCCCGGCGATCAACGTCAACGATTCCGTCACCAAGTCGAAGTTCGACAACAAGTATGGCTGCAAGGAATCGCTGGTCGACGGCATCCGCCGCGGCACCGACACCATGATGGCCGGCAAAGTCGCGGTCGTTTGCGGCTATGGCGACGTCGGCAAGGGCTCGTCGGCTTCGCTCAAGGGCGCCGGCGCCCGCGTCAAGGTCACCGAGGTCGACCCGATCTGCGCGCTGCAGGCGGCGATGGACGGTTTTGAGGTCGTCACGCTGGAAGACGCAGCCCCCACGGCCGACATCGTCATCACCACCACCGGCAACAAGGATGTCGTCACCCTCGACCACATGCGCTCGATGAAGGACATGGTGATCGTCGGCAACATCGGCCACTTCGACAACGAGATCCAGGTGGCGTCGCTGCGCAATCTCAAGTGGATCAACGTCAAGCCGCAGGTCGACATGATCACCTTCCCGGACGGCAAGCGGATGATCCTTTTGTCGGAAGGCCGCCTGCTCAACCTCGGCAACGCCACCGGGCATCCGAGCTTCGTCATGTCGGCCTCGTTCACCAATCAGGTGCTGGCGCAGATCGAGCTCTACACCAAGCCCGGCCAGTACGAGAACCAGGTCTACGTGCTGCCCAAGCACCTCGATGAGAAGGTTGCGCGGCTGCATCTCGACAAGCTTGGCGCCAAGTTGACCGAGCTGTCGGGCGAGCAGGCCTCCTATATTGGCGTGACGCCACAGGGTCCGTACAAGCCCGAACACTACCGCTATTAACCAAACCTCAAATATCCACAACATATTGAAGCCGGGCGTTGACATTGCGCCCGGCTTTATTTTTGCGCCGAATGATTCTTCACGCCGATTCCGGCAAGCGTTATTGTTGTGATTCGCGGTCCGGGGACATCAAGGACCGGGGACGCATTCAGGGCGGTCTTGCATTCAGGCGGCGAAGAGGACCAAGACATGCCGGGCGATTACCCGCCAAGCGCGGGAAAGGCCGTTTCCGGCGGCCATAAAGATTCGACCACGGCCGGCTCCGCGGCGAGAGGCGGCGGTCTTCGATGGCGCGCCGGTGGTCGCACAGGCTTGCTTGTTGCGACGTCCGCGCTTGCCGGCCCGCTGCTGGCCTTCGCGGCGCATGCCGAAACCGGCATCGCCCAAAAGGCGGCGCCGGCGGTCAGCACCGTCGAAGTCATGCAGCTCGCCGTGTTCGTCGGCGTCATGGGCGCGGCGCTTGTCTCGGCCATCTTCCTGATCCGCGAGCGCGCGCGCACCGCCTCGCAGAATTTGCAGCTCAGGGCCCGCATAGCCGACGTCAACGCGGCGCTGCAGCGCTCCGAAGCCCTGCTCAACCTGCGCGACCAGCGCGTGGTCGTCTGGACAGCCGACAACAAGAAACCGGAACTGATCGGCAGCCTGCCGCTTGAAAGCGGCGCGCCCGACGACAGGTCCGCTTTCCTGGCGTTCGGCCGCTGGCTGATGCCACGCTCTGCGGCGGCGTTGGAACATGCGATCGCCGCCTTGCGCGAGCAGGCGAAGGCCTTCGACCTTGTCATCGAAACACAGGCCGGCATGCCGCTCGAAGTGCATGGTCGCAAGAGCGCCGCGCATGTGCTGGTCCGCTTCATCTCGCTGTCGGAGACGCTGCGCAGCCAGGCCAGGCTGAAGATCGAGAACCAGCGGCTCGGCGCCGATTACGAGACAATGCTCGGCCTGCTCGATGCACTCAAGATGCCGGCATGGCTGCGCGCGGCGGATGGACGGCTGCAATGGGTCAACCGCGCCTATGCTGAAGCCGTGGAAGCGGAAAACGCGGCGACGGCCGTGCGCGAAGCCAAGGAGTTCCTCGGTGGCCAGGCGCGCGAGCAGATCGCCGAGCAGCACAGGTCGCGCGCCGTCTTCGAACAGACGCTTTCCACCGTTATCGAAGGTGACCGCCGCATGTTCGTGGTCACCGATTTCGCCGGCGCCGACGGCTCCGCCGGGCTGGCCAGCGACACCAGCGCGACCGAGACGATCCGCGCCGAATATGAGCGTACAGTGCGAAGCCATGCCGACACGCTCGACCAATTGAACACGGCGGTGGCGATCTTCGACACCGACGAGAAGCTGCGCTTCTTCAACCAGGCGTTCCAGAAACTGTGGAACCTCGACAGCGGCTTCCTGCTCAGCGCGCCCTCCAATACATTGCTGCTCGACCGGTTGCGCAGCGAAGGCAAGATCGCCGAACAGCCGGAATGGCGCCGCTGGAAGGAAACCCTGCTCGAGGCCTATCGCGCCGTCGAACCGCAGGAACACTGGTGGCACCTGCCGGATCGCAAGACGATCCGCGTGGTGGCAAACCCGCAGCCCAAGGGCGGCGTCACCTGGGTTTTCGAGAACCTGACCGAGAAGATGGATCTCGAAAGCCGCTACCAGACCGCCGTGCGCGTCCAGGGCGAGACGCTGGACAATCTTGCCGAGGGCGTGGTCGTGTTCGGCCCGGACGGCAAACTGCGCCTGTCCAATCCAGCCTTCGTCACGCTGTGGGGGCTGACGGTCGAAATCGTCAAGCAGAACGTCCATGTCTCGGTCATCCGCGACCTCTGCGACCAGCGCGCCGCGGACAGCCCGTGGGGCGGCTTCGTCGCCGCCGTAACCGGCTTCGACGACGAACGCCGCGACCGCCGCGGCCAGACCGAATTGATGAACGGCAACGTGCTGAGCTATGCGGTGATCCACCTGCCCAACGGGCAGGTTATGATCACCTTCGTCGACATCACCGATACCGTCAATGTCGAGCGGGCACTGAAGGACAGGAACGAGGCGCTGGAGAAATCCGACCAGCTCAAGAACGAATTCGTGCAGCATGTCTCCTATGAGCTGCGCTCGCCGCTGACGAACATTATCGGCTTCACCGAGCTGTTGTCGCTGCCTGCGACCGGCCCGCTGAGCCCGAAGCAGCGCGAATATGTCGAACATGTCGGCTCGTCATCCTCGGTGCTGCTCACCATCGTCAACGACATCCTCGATTTGGCGACGGTCGATGCCGGCATCATGCAGCTCGACATTTCCGAAATGAGCGTCGACCGGACCATCGCCGCGGCAGCCGAACTGGTCGCCGACCGATTGGACGAGCATCGGATCAAGCTCGAGATCGATGCGGCGGAAGCGCCGAAGAGCTTCCACGGCGACGAGACCCGCGTCCGGCAGATCCTCTATAATCTGTTGAGCAACGCGGCGAACTACGCGCCGGAGGCGAGCACGATCACGCTCACCTGCCGCCGGCTCGCCAATGCCGTCGAATTCGCGGTCCATGACGACGGACCCGGCATGCCTCCGGACGTGCTGGAATCCGTGTTCCGCCGCTTCGAGCCGCGCACCAATGGCGGCCGCCGGCGCGGCGCCGGGCTGGGGCTTTCGATCGTCAAGAGCTTCGTCGAACTGCATGGCGGCAGCGTGCGGATCGAGACCGGCACGGACCAAGGCACGACGGTCATCTGCACGTTCCCCGACACACCCTCGGGCATTCCCGATACGCCGGCGGGCATCCGCGACGCGGCCGAGTAGCGGGCTGCATGACCGGAACGACCCTGGAGCGTTTTCTTGCCGACGAGGCGGCGACGGCAAGGCTTGGCGAAGACCTGGCCATGGCGTTGCGCGCCGGCGATGCGATTGCGCTCAAGGGCGATCTCGGCGCCGGCAAGTCGACGCTGGCGCGCGCCCTGATCCGCGCGCTGGCCGATGACGCTGGCCTCGAAGTGCCTAGCCCGACTTTCACGCTGGTGCAGAGCTACGACACCCGCATTCCGGTCAGCCATTTTGACCTCTATCGATTGTCCTCGCCCGACGAGCTCGACGAACTCGGCCTCGACGATGCGCTGTTGCAAGGTGGCGCGCTCATCGAATGGCCCGAACGCGCCGGGGACCGCTTGCCCGAAGGCGCGCTTTGGGTCGACCTTTCCGAGCAAGGCGGCGGTCGGCTTGCAAGGATTTCGGCGCAAGGAGCCGCATTCGATCGTATTGCACGGTCGCTGGCCATGCGCGACTTTCTGGCCGCCGCCGGCTGGGGCGAGGCCAGCCGCCGGCATTTTGTCGGCGATGCGTCGGCCCGCTCCTATGAGATCGTCGCCATTGCCGGTCACGCCCCGAGCGTGCTGATGAACTCACCACGCCTGGTGCTCGGGCCGCCGGTGCGCGACGGCAAGCCCTATGCGGTGATTGCCCATACGGCGCAGTCCGTCACCGCTTTCGCCGCCATCGACCGGGCGCTGCTTGCCGCCGGCGTCAGCGTGCCGGTGATCCATGCGCAGGATCTCGACCAGGGTTTCCTGCTGCTCGAACATCTCGGCTCGGAAGGGTTTCTGGGCGGCGATGGGCAACCAATCGCCGAACGCTACGCGGCGGCCGCCGAACTGCTCGCCATGATGCACGGCAAATCCTGGCCCGAACACATGGAGGCGGCGCCCGGCGTTTTTCACGACGTGCCGCCCTTCGACCGCGAGGCGATGCTGATCGAAGCCGATCTCCTGGTCGACTGGTATGTGCCGATGATCACCGGCAAACCGGCAAGCGACGAATTGCGCGCCGGCTGTCACAGGCAATGGAATGCGGTGCTCGACCGGCTCGCGGGCAGCGAATACACGCTGATGCTGCGTGATTTCCATTCGCCCAACATCATCTGGCGCGGCGAGCGCTCCGGCCTCGACCGGCTCGGCATCGTCGACGTGCAGGACGCGTTGATCGGCCCGGCCGCCTATGACGTCGCTTCGCTTGCGATGGACGCGCGCGTCACGGTCTCGTCCGACATCGAACGGCGGACCGTCGCTGCCTATGTCGCGGCGCGGCATGCCGCCGGCGCGTTCGACGAGGCACGCTTCGCCGAGGCCTATGCGATCATGGCGGCGCAGCGCAATTCGAAGATCCTCGGCATTTTCGTGCGGCTCGAAAAGCGCGACGGCAAGCCCTACTATCTGAAGCATCTGCCGCGCATCCGCGACTATCTGAGGCGGGCGCTGGCGCATCCGGCGCTTGCCGGCCTGAAGGATTTCTACATGGCCCACGGGCTGCTCGAGGAACGCGCGCCATGAAGCCGACGACAGCGATGGTGCTGGCGGCCGGGCTTGGCAAGCGCATGCGGCCGATCACCGACACCATGCCCAAGCCGCTGGTGAGGATCGCCGGCAAGACCTTGCTCGACTGGGGGCTGGACAGCCTGGAGGCTGCGGGCGTCGCCAGGGCCATCGTCAACGTCCATTACCTGCCGGAGCAGATCATCGCCCATGTCGCCGGCCGCAAAGCACCGAAGATCGTCATTTCCGACGAGCGCGAGGCCTTGCTGGAATCGGCGGGCGGCATCGTCAAGGCGCTGCCGCTTCTGGGCGACGAGCCCTTCTACATCATCAACGCCGACACCTTCTGGATCGATAGCGGCGCGCCCAGCCTGGAACGCCTTGCCCTTGCATGGGACGCTGCCAGAATGGATATTCTGCTGATGCTTACCGATCTCGACTCAGCGACCGGACACTGCGTCGGCACCGACTTCCTGGTCGCGCCGGACGGCGCGCTGCGGCGTTCGAAAGGCGATCCGGCCGGCTTGATCTATGCGGGTGCTTCAATCATCCATCCGCGTATCTTCAAGGATGCCTCGGCGGGCTCGCATTCGCTCAACGTCTATTTCGACAGAGCGATTGCCACTGGGCGTCTGTTCGGCATGAAGATGGATGGACGCTGGATCACCGTCGGCACACCGGACGCGATCCCCGCCGCTGAAGCGGCCGTGGCCGGCGCCCTCGCTACCGCATCGGCCCGAAAATCGGGTTCGATTTTCGGAAAGCACGATGCGTAGATTCAAGGGTTAGATCGTCCTTTGTGCGCCCAAACGGGCGCACGGCGATCTAATGCGATATGAGCGGCGCGGGCCGCGTCTTTTCCATCCCATCCGGAGCGCCGTTCCTGCCGACGCTGGCCGGGGCGCTTCTGGACGGCCGCCTGGTCCCTGGCTTTCGCTTCGACGGCGACCCGCTGGGGCTGGCCGACGCCACCATCTATGTGCCGACCCGGCGCGCGGCGCGCGCCCTGCGCGGCGTTTTCGTCGACCTGCTTGGCAGGCGCTCGGCCATCCTGCCGACGGTGCGGCCGCTTGGCGAGTTCGACGAGGATGAAACGGCTTTCGATGCCGAGGCGGCACCGGCTATCGAGCTTGCACCACCGATCGCCGCGCAGGAGCGACTGCTGTTGCTGGCGCCGCTGGTGCGCGCCTGGAAAGAAAGCCTGCCGGCGCATGTCCGGGAGCGCTTCAACGAGGAATTCGTGGTGCCGACCTCGGCCGCCGACGCCATCTGGCTGGCGCGCGATCTTGCCCGGCTGATGGACGAGATCGAGACCGAAGGCACGGATTGGGCGAAGCTCGCGACACTGGTCACCGGCAATCTCGCCGGCTGGTGGCAGGTGACGCTCGATTTCCTCGGCATCGTCACCGAAAACTGGCCGGAGTTGCTCAAGGAGCGCAGCCGCTCCAACCCGGCCGCGCACCGCAGCGCGCTGATCCGCCTGGAAGCCGGGCGGTTGAAGCGCAATCCGCCCACGGGACCGGTGATCGCCGCCGGCTCGACCGGCTCGATTCCCGCCACCGCCGAACTGCTGGGTGTCATAGCCGCCCTGCCCAACGGCGCCGTGGTGCTGCCCGGCCTCGACCGCGAGCTCGACGATGCCTCCTTCGCCGCGATCTCCGCGCCCGGCGCTCGTCCGGCGACGCTCGGCCACCCGCAATACGGCCTCGCCAAGCTGATCGGCGGCATCGGCATTCCGCGCCGCGATGTCGAAGAGATCGGCGAGGCGGCAAGGCCGCTTGCGTTGCGCGCGGCACTTGTCGGCGAGGCGCTGCGGCCGGCTGAGACGACCGAGTTGTGGACGCAGACGCGGTCGCGTTTTTCGGCCGGCGACATCGAGCAGGCGCTGGCCGGTGTGACGCTGGTGGAAGCGGCGAATGAGCGCGATGAGGCGGCCGCGATCGCCATCGTGCTGAAGCGCGCCGCGGAAATCCCAGGCAAGCGAGCCGCACTTGTCACCGGCGACCGCGCGCTGGCGCGGCGGGTCTCGGCCGAGCTCCTGCGTTTCGGCGTCGTCGCGGACGATTCCGGCGGCGCGCCGCTCGCCAACACGCCGGCGGCCGCCCTGCTCAGGCTGGCGCTGCAGGCCGCGTTTCGGCCCGGCGATCCGGTCGGACTGCTCTCGCTGCTCAAGCACCCTCTGCTTGGGCTCGGTCTCGATCGCCAGACTGTCCGCAAGGCGGCTGAGCTCGTCGAGCTGGTGGCGCTGCGCGGCGGCACCGGCCGGCCCGATATCGCCTCGCTCGATCAGTTGTTCGAGGCCCGGCTGGCCGGGCTAAGCGGCGACAGCCGTCAACCCTTCTGGTTTTCACGGCTGAGCGTACGCTCGATCGAGCAGGCACGGGACATGCTTAGCCGTCTTACCGGTGCGCTATCCGCGCTTACGGCGATGCGTGTCGAGAACAATGTCGATATCGCGACGCTGACGCGTGCCAGTGTCGGGGCGCTCGAGGCTCTGGGCCGCGCGGCCGACGGCAGCGTGACGGCGCTTTACGCGGGCGACGCGGGCGAAAAGCTTGCCGAGCTGTTGCGCGGTCTGGTGGCCGCGTCCTCGCCTTTCACCTTGCCCGCGAGCGAATGGCCTGACGTGATGGAGGCGCTGATCGCGCCGGAGACGGTGAAACCGGCGCAAGGCACCGACCGCAACATCGCCATCTGGGGCGCACTCGAAGCCCGGCTGCAGAGTGTCGACACGCTGGTCATCGGCGGCCTCAACGAGGGTGTGTGGCCCCGCAAGCCCGAGAGCGACCGCTTCATGTCGCGGCTGATGAAGACCGGCATCGACCTTGAACCGCCGGAGCGGCGCATCGGTCTTGCCGCGCATGATTTTCAGATGGCGATGGGCGCGAAGCAGGTCGTGCTGACGCGCGCGGCGCGATCCGGCGACGCGCCGGCGGTGCCGTCGCGCTGGCTGCAGCGCATTCTGACCTTTATCGGCACGGAGCAGGCCACAATGCTCGGCCGTCGCGGCGATACGCTGCTTGGCTGGGCGCGCGCGCTCGATGCCGGTGAGAAGAAGGACTTTGCCGCGCGCCCGCAACCGAAGCCGCCGCTCGGCCTGCGCCCGCAGCATTTCTCGGTTACCGAGATCGAAACGCTGCGCCGCGACCCCTATGCGATCTACGCTCGGCGCATCCTCGGCCTGACGCCGCTCGAGCAATTGATCCGCGATCCGGGTGCTGCCGAGCGCGGCACGCTGTTCCATGAAATCCTGCATCTGTTTTCGCGACGGGTGGAAGACCCGCGCGCGCCAGGCGCGCTGGCCGCCCTTGTCGAAGCCGGACGGGTCTGCTTTGCCGACGCGGCACTTCCCCCGATATCGAGGCGGTGTGGTGGCCGCGTTTCGAAAAGCTGGCTGGCAACATCATCGAATGGGAGCATACGCGCGCCGACGCGGTCGCCCGGCGCCATGCCGAGGAACGCGCCGAAAAAACCGTCGTCGGCCGTACTGGCGTGACGCTGTCCGGCTATGCCGATCGCGTCGATCTGCTGGCCGGCGGCATGGCCGATATCCTCGACTACAAGACCGGCTCCTCGCCTTCCAAGGCGCAGGCGCATACGCTGCTGTCGCCGCAGTTGGCGCTCGAAGGCGCTTTGCTCAGGCGCGGCGCCTTCAAGGAACTCGGCATCCGCGAGCCCTCGCAGCTGGCCTTCGTGCGGCTGAAGCCGAATGGCGAGGTGTTCGAGGAATCGATCCTCGAATACAACCGCAAGCCCCGTACCGCCAACGATCTGTCGGAGGAAGCCTGGGCGCGGCTGGAGCGGCTGCTGTTCCACTATGCCGACCCGACAACCGGCTATCTGTCGCGGGCGCTGCCGTTCCGCGAGGGCGACGCCGATGGCGACTACGACCATCTGGCGCGCGTGCTGGAATGGTCGGCCGGCGGCGCCAGCGAGGACGAGGTGGACGGGTGAAATATCCGATACCCTCCGATACCGCCGTCAGCCAGGCGCGCGCCTCCGACCCGCGGAACTCGGCCTGGGTCTCGGCCAATGCCGGCTCGGGCAAGACGCATGTGCTGGCGCAGCGCGTCATCCGGCTGCTGCTCAATGGCACCGACCCGTCGAAGATCCTGTGCCTGACCTATACGCGCGCGGCCGCCGCCAACATGTCGAACCGCGTGTTTTCGACCTTGTCGGAATGGACGACGTTGCCCGATGCGGAGCTTGGCGGGCGGATCGCGGCACTCGATGGGCGAGGTGCCGACCGCTATACGATGCGGCGCGCGCGACGGCTGTTTGCGGAAGCGCTGGAAACGCCGGGCGGCCTGAAAATCCAGACCATCCATGCCTTCTGCGAATCGGTGCTGCACCAGTTCCCGCTCGAAGCCAACATCCCGGCGCATTTCGAAATGCTCGACCCGCAGATGGAGGCCTCGCTGTTCGGCGATGCCCGCCGCGACATTTCGGGCGCCGGCGCCGGTGTCGCGGGGTTGGCGGAAGCCTTCGCAATCGTGCTGGAGCGCGGCGGCGAGTTCGGCCTCGACACGCTGCTTGCCGAGATCGTGCGCAAGCGAGACGAACTGCGCGACTTCATCGCCAGGCTGGGCAAGGGACAGGATTTCCGGCCGCTGTTCGCCGAGTTCGGCTTCCGGCCTGGACAGACTGCCGATGACATCGCGGCCTCGACCTGGCCGCTGCCGGGTTTTTCGCCAGGCCAGTACGCGGAATTTGCCCGCGCCGCGGATGCTACCGATGCACGCACGGTTTTGAACAATGTTCTGCCTTACGCGCAAAACGCCTTTGCCGAACTCGATCCCATTCGGCGGCTGCGCTTGCTTGCCAAAGCCTTTCTCAAGGCTGACGGCGACCCGTACGATCCCCCGAAAATCTTCAAGAAGGCGCTGGTCGACCGGCTGCCTGACTTACCCGAGCGCTATCTGACTGCAGCCAAAGCGATCCTCGACGTCTCGGAGCGGCTGGCGCTGTTTCGCATGATCGAAGGCACGACTGCGGCCCTCACCGTCGCCGGATGGCTGATCACGCGCTACGAGCAGTTGAAGCGTGGGCGCGGCTTCCTCGACTTCAACGATCTCATCACCCGCACGGTCAGCCTGCTGTCGCGGCCGGATGCCGGGCCGTGGGTGCAATACAAGCTCGACCAGGGCATCGACCACATCCTGCTCGACGAGGCGCAGGACACCAGCCCCGACCAGTGGGAAGTGGTGAAGAAGCTGACCGAGGAATTCTTTGTCGGGCTTGGCCAGCGCGAGGCGGTCAGGCGCACGGTGTTTGCCGTCGGCGACGAGAAACAGTCGATCTACTCCTTCCAAGGCGCGGCGCCCGATTCCTTTGCCGACAGCCGGCTGTTGTTTGCCGGGCGCGTGCGCGACGCGGAGGCGCCCTTCGCCAATCTCAAGCTCACCTGGTCGTTCCGGTCGAGCGACGATGTGCTTGCCGCCGTCGACCGCGTCTTCGCCGAGCCTGGGGTGCGACGCGGCATCAGTCACGATCCCGATCCGCTCAGCCACAAGGCGATCCGCAATGACGCGCCTGGCTATGTCGAAGTGTGGCCTTCGGTCGGCACTGATGCGGTCGAGGAGCCGGATGACTGGACCTTGCCGGTCAACCACGCCAGCGCGCCCGCCGTGCGCGTGGCCGAACATGTCGCGACGACCATCCAGAACTGGCTGCGCAATGGCGAGGTCATCGAAGGCAAAGGCCGCAGGCTGACAGCCGGCGACATTCTCGTCCTGGTGCGCAAGCGTGACCGTTTCGTCCATGCGCTGTCGCGCAGCCTCAAGAACCGGCAGATCCCGGTTGCGGGCGCCGACAGGCTGAGCCTGCCCGGCCATATCGCCGTGCAAGACCTGATCGCGCTTGGCCATTTCCTGATCCAGCCGGAAGACGACCTTTCGCTCGCCGCCGTGTTGCGCAGCCCGATCTTCGACGTCTCCGAAGAGACGCTGCTGGCGCTCGCCGGCGCGCGGCCGAAAGGCCTGTCGCTGATCGCCTCGCTCCACCAACATGCGGCTGGAGACGAGGCCTTGGTCGCCGTCGTTGGCCGGCTCGACGCTTGGACGAACGAGGCCGCCTTCAAACCGGTGTTCGAGTTCTATGCCGGGCTGCTGGCGCGCGATGGATTGCGCCGCAAGATGACGGCGCGGCTCGGGCCGGAAGCGGGCGACATCCTCGACGAATTCCTGAGCTTCTGCCTTGCCGAGGAGCGCACCGGGCTGCCGGGGCTGGAATCCTTCCTGTCGACGCTGGAGAATGCCGGTCCCGAGATCAAGCGAGAGATGGACCAGACGCGCGACGAGGTGCGGGTGATGACCGTGCATGCCGCCAAGGGCCTGGAGGCGCCCGTGGTCTTCCTGGTCGATGGTGGTTCGGCGCCGTTCAGCGACCAGCATCTGCCACGGCTGATGCCGTTTGAAAGCTCCGGCGCCCAGTGGCGGGGCAAGGGCTATCTGTGGCGCTCGGCCAGCGATGTTGCCAATGACGTTTCGCGGACGGCCTCGATCCGGGCACGCGAGCTTGCCGACGACGAATACCGGCGGCTGCTCTATGTCGGCATGACGCGCGCCGAGGACCGGCTGATCGTCTGCGGCTATCATGGCAAGCGGCAGCCGAGCACCGGTACCTGGCATTCGATCGTCAGCCGCGCGCTAAGCGGTGCACCGGAAAGCACGGAACGCCGGCACCCGGCGACGGCCGACATAGGCGTGCATCGCTTCCATATGACGAAGCTGCCGCCGGTGGCGCTTGCGGCGGGCGCGGCGGAGAGCCCGATCGAGCACTCACTGCCCCTGCCGGACGGCCTGTTCCGGCCGCTGCCGCCTGATGAGGAACTGCCAAGGCCGCTATCGCCGTCCGGCGCCTCGGCGCTGATCGACGAAGCGAACGAGGCAATGCCGGATACGCGCTCTCCGGTTCTCGACACCGAGGCCGAGCCCGGCTTTGCGGTGATACGCGGACTGGCCCTGCACAAGCTGCTGCAGATGCTGCCCGGCGTCGCAGAAGAGGAAAGGCAGGGCGCGGCGGAGCGCTATCTGGCGCGCGCGGGCGCCGACTGGCCGGAGCGAGAGCGCGACAAGGCGCGAGCGGCCGTGCTTTCAATCCTTTCCGACAGCCGCTTTGATACACTGTTTTCGCCTTCATCCCGCGCGGAGGTCGCGGTCATGGGCAGCCTCGAGGTCAAGGGCAGGCTGCGCTCGATCTCCGGCAAGATCGACCGGCTGGCGGTCACGCCGGAAAAAGTATCGATCGTCGACTACAAGACCAACCGGCCGGCACCGGCGAACCTGGCGGAGGTACCGCCGGCCTATATGCTGCAGCTGGCGCTCTATCGCGCCCTGCTCCAGCCGCTTTATCCGGGACGTGAGGTGACGGCGGCGCTGCTGTTCACCGAGGCGCCGCGCCTGATCGAATTGCCCGCGGCGGCCATGGACGACGCCCTTGCCCGACTCACACGAGCGTGACACAAGAACTGCTTGAAGATCGCCACCGGAACCACCACATTTGGTGCAACCCGAGTTTTCGAAAGGATTTCAGCATGGCCACCGTCAAGGTCGACAAGAGCAACTTCCAGGCCGATGTGCTCAACGCCAAGGAGCCGGTCGTGGTGGATTTCTGGGCGGAGTGGTGCGGTCCGTGCAAGATGATCGGCCCGTCGCTGGAAGAAATCGCCAATGAGTTGGGCGCCAAGGTCAAGATCGCCAAGCTCAACATCGACGAGAATCCCGAGCTTGCCGCGCAGTTTGGCGTGCGCTCGATCCCGACGTTGATGATCTTCAAGGGCGGCGAGCTGGCCGACATGAAGGTGGGTGCTGCGCCGAAGACCGCCCTGTCGCACTGGATCAATGGCAACCTCGCCTGAGCCAATCCAAAAAGTTCAAGAACGAGCCCGGCCATCGCGCCGGGCTTTTTCTTTGGCGCCATCGCTGACGGCGCTCTGGCCCTGACGTTGCGGCTCTCCATCTCCTCTTCTACAAAAAAGGAGAACGCCATGACCGGAACAGCCAAGGCCACAGTTCACGTCGACAATGAGCGCGTCATCGTCACCGAATACCGCTTCGCCCCCGGCGCCAACACCGGATGGCACCGTCACGGCCACGACTATGTCGTCGTGCCGCTGATGGACGGCAAGGTGAAGCTTCTGACCAAGGATGGCGAATCCTTCGCGGAAATGAAGCAAGGCGCACCCTATTTCCGCAAGGAAGGCGTCGAGCACGACGTCATCAACGCCAACGACGGCGAATATGCTTTCATCGAGATCGAGCTGAAATAACGCTCAACTGGAAGTCATCACCAGTCGGCAACGCGATCGCCACCGGTGAACTGCGCACTTTTGGCGGTGTATTCGAACAGCTCGATCTTCACGCCGTTGGGGTCCGTGGTCCAGGCCTGCCAGGTGTCGTCGCAGGCGAGCTTCTTCGCGGTAACCGCAACGCCCTTCGACCGGATATGGGCGACGGCCGCCTCGATATCCTCCACCTCCAGGCAAAAGTGATTGATCTGGTTGCGCTCGCCATAGCTGGCCTCAGCCTTCTCGAACACCTCGACATGGCTGCGTCCGCCGCAATGGAGATAGAAGCCGAAGATCCTGCCGTCGCGCAGGAAATTGAACCGCGTGTCCAGACCGAGCACATCGCGGTAGAAGCCGCGTGTCGCTTCAAGGTCCCGCGCGAAGATGCAGACATGGGCAAGCTGCTTGACCTTGATCATGTCTGGCTCCTCGCGGCGCGGTCTAGAGCAATTCCAGGAAAAGTGTGTAGCGGTTTTCCGTCCGGAATTGCGTCAAAAACAAAGAGATAGAGCGCATCGCCGTTTCCGTGAAACGGTGAACCGCTCTAAGGTGCTCAGGTTGGCGGCGTGCCGTTTTCGGCCAGCACCGCGCCGGCGAAATAGAGCGAGCCGCCGATCAGGATGCGCGGCGCCGGGCCGTCCCATGAGTCGCGCAAAAGCATCAACGCATTGGCGACCGAGCTGACCGGCTCGGCCGACAGGCCGGCCTCCGCGGCGCGCAACGCCAGCTCGTCATTGGGCACGCCGGACTCGCTGTTGCCGACCGGCACCGTATAGACATGCCGGGCAAGGCCTTTGAAGGCCCTGAAATAGCCGGTCTGGTCCTTGGTGTTGATCATGCCGGAGATCAGGATCAGCGGCCTTGGGTTCTTTTCCTCCTGCTCGGCCAGCGCCTCGGCGATGACGATGCCGGCGCCCGGATTGTGACCGCCGTCCAGCCAGATCTCGGCGCCCTTCGGCGCCAGGTCGACAAGCTTGCCCTGGGTCAGCTTCTGCATGCGCGCCGGCCAGGCGACAGTAGCCATGGCCTTTTCGGCGGCGCGGTTGCCGATCTCGAAGCCCGCTGCCTTGACGGCGGCGATCGCCGCGGCGGCATTGGCGAACTGGTGACGTCCGGGCAGGCGCGGCGGCGGCAGGTCCATCAAACCGTCCTGGTCCTGATAGACCATGCGGCCGTTTTCCTCAAAGGCGAGGAAATCCTGGCCGTAGACGACGGTCGGGCAATCCAGCCGCTCGGCGGTGTCGATCAGCACCTGCAGCGCCGTTTCGCTCTCCTGGGCGCCAATCACCACCGGGCAGCCGCGCTTCATGATGCCGGCCTTCTCGGCGGCGATCAGCTCGACGCGGTCGCCAAGATAGGCCTCGTGATCCATCGACACCGGCATGATCACCGAGACCGCCGGCCGGGAAATGACATTGGTGGCGTCGAAGCGACCGCCGAGGCCGACCTCGATGATCGCGGCTTCCGCCGGATGCTCGGAAAACAGGATGAAGGTGACGGCGGTGAGGATTTCAAAAACGGTAATCTTCTGGCCGCCATTGGCCTCGGCGACGCGGCTGATGGCTTCGGCGAAGACATCATCGTCGACCAGCCGGCCGCCGCCATCGGCTGCAAGGCGATAGCGCTCATGCCAGTTCACCAGATGCGGCGAGGTGTGGACATGGACAAGGTGACCGGCGGCCTCGAGCAATGCCCGCGAAAAGGCCGCGCAGGAACCCTTGCCGTTGGTGCCGGCGATATGCATGACCGGCGGCAACCGGTCCTGCGGGTTGCCGAGGCGCTCGAGCAACCGCGTGATGCGATCCAGCGAAAGGTCGAAACCTTTCGGATGCAGCGTCATCAGATGTTCGATTTCACGATCGGCGGCGAGCGTTGTCATGACGAAATCTTTTTGTTTGAACGCAATTCCCGACGGAGAACCGCTTCGCGCTTTCTGGAACTGCATTGGGGCATCACCCGAAACCGGGAATCGGTCTCGGAAAAGCCCATGCGCAAATCAGAGGCTACAGCACACAGGACCAAGTGCAATAACGGCCGCGACCAGGGATGTCGCGTCAGGCGTGCGGCCGCGTTTCCGCGCTGGCGACGACCTGCGGCAGGATTTCCGGTTCGAGCGGCTTCTCGGCTTCCGGCAGCTTGAGCAGCATCTTCAACAGCCGTGCGATGGTCTGGCGCAGCTCAAGACGCGAGACGACCATGTCGACCATGCCGTGTTCCATCAGATATTCGGCGCGCTGGAAGCCGTCGGGCAGTTTTTCGCGGATGGTCTGCTCGATGACGCGCGGACCGGCAAAACCGATCAGCGCGCCGGGCTCGGCGATGTGGACGTCGCCCAGCATGGCGTAGGACGCAGTGACGCCGCCGGTCGTCGGGTTGGTCAGCACGACGATGTAAGGCAAGCCGGCTTCCTTCAGCCGGTCGACGCCGATCGTGGTGCGCGGCAGCTGCATCAGCGAGAGAATGCCTTCCTGCATGCGGGCGCCGCCGGAAGCGGCAAACAGGATCAGCGGCCGCTTGCGCTGCAGCGCGACCTCGAAGGCGTGCACGATGGCGTCGCCCGCTGCCATGCCGAGCGAGCCGCCCATGAAGGCGAAATCCTGCACGGTGACGACGACCGGCAGGCCGTCGATGGTGCCGAGGGCATTGACGATGGCGTCCTCGAGGCCCGTCTTGGCCTTGGCGTCCTTCAGGCGGTCGGTGTAGCGCTTCTCGTCGCGGAACTTCAGCGGATCCTGGACGACCTTGGGGTTTTCGAGCTGCTCATATTTGCCGTCGTCGAGGAAATATCTCAACCGCTCCTTGGCCGAGATCTTCATGTGGTGGCCGGAGGCCGGGATGACGAACTGGTTGGATTCGAGATCCTTGTGGAAGATCATCTCGCCGGTCTCGGGATCCTTGATCCAGAGGTTTTCCGGCATGTCGGCGCGCCGGCCGAGCATCGAATTGATCTTCGGGCGGACGTAATTGGTGATCCAGTTCATGGCTTCGGCTCCTGTCCTGGAAGAGACTTCAAGCAATTCAGGAAAAGTCTGTGGCGGTTTTCCGGCTGGAATTGCGTTGTGAACACATAGTCGGGCTATTCGGCGGCGGCAAGACGGGCGGAGCGGACGCCCTGGGCAAGGCCGGCGACCAAAGTGGCGACGGCTTCGGCCGGATCGGCCGTCTTCTCGCCCTTGGGTCCCAGCACATTGGCGACCGCGTTGACGATTGCCGTGCCGACCACGACGCCGTCGGCCGAAGCGCCGATAATGCGCGCCTGCTCGGCGGTCTTGACGCCGAAGCCGACGCAGACCGGCAGCTCGGTGTGGCCCTTGATGCGCTTGACCGCTGCGGCAACCTTGCCGGTGTCGGCCAGGGCCGAGCCGGTGATGCCGGTCATCGACACGTAGTAGACAAAGCCCGACGTGTTCTGCAGCACCTTGGGCAGGCGCTTGTCGTCGGTGGTCGGCGTCGCCAGGCGGATGAAGTTGATGCCGGCCTTCAATGCCGGGATGCAGAGCTCCTCATCCATCTCCGGCGGCAGGTCGACGACGATCAGCCCATCAATACCGCTGGCGATCGCATCCTTGAGGAAGCGGTCGACGCCGTAGATGTAGATCGGGTTGTAGTAGCCCATCAGCACGATCGGCGTGTCATTGTCGGTGGCGCGGAAATCAGCCGCCGTCTTCAGCGTCTTGACCAGCGTCTGGCCCCCCTTCAGCGCGCGCAGGCCCGCTGCCTGGATCGCCGGACCATCGGCCATCGGATCGGAAAACGGCATCCCCATTTCGATGATGTCCGCGCCTGCCTTGGGCAGCGCCTTCATGATCGACAAGGCGGTCTCGTAGTCCGGGTCGCCGCTCATGAAATAAGTGACCAAGGCCGGACGGCCCTCGGATTTGAGCTTCGCCATGCGGCGGTCGATGCGGGTCGTCATTGTCAGATCTCCATGCCCAGCATCTTGGCCACCGTGTGCACGTCCTTGTCGCCACGGCCGGACAGATTGACGATGACGATCTGGTCCTTGTCCATCTTCGGCGCGATCTTCACCGCATGCGCGATGGCATGCGCCGATTCCAGCGCCGGGATGATGCCTTCGACGCGGGTGGTCAGCTGGAAGGCCTCCAGCGCCTCGTCGTCGAGGATCGGCACATATTCGACGCGGCCCGAGTCGCGCAGCCAGGAATGCTCGGGACCGACGCCCGGATAATCGAGACCGGCCGAAATCGAGTGGCCGTCGAGGATCTGGCCATCGGCGTTCTGCAGGAGATAGGTGCGGTTGCCGTGCAGCACGCCAGGTTTGCCGGCATTCATCGAGGCGCAATGCTCGACACCGTCAAGGCCGCGCCCGCCAGCCTCGATGCCGATGATGCGCACATCCTTGTCGTCGAGGAAGGGGTGGAACAGGCCGATGGCGTTGGAGCCGCCGCCGACAGCGGCGATGATGACATCGGGCAGCCGGCCTTCCTGCTCCAGCATCTGCGCGCGGGCTTCGGTGCCGATGACCGACTGGAAGTCGCGCACCAGTTCCGGATAGGGATGCGGCCCAGCGGCCGTGCCGATAAGGTAATAGGTGTCCTCGACATTGGTCACCCAGTCACGCAGGGCCTCGTTCATGGCGTCCTTCAGCGTGCCGTGGCCGGCGGTGACCGGCCGCACTTCAGCGCCGAGCAGTTTCATGCGGAAGACGTTGGGGCTCTGGCGGGCAACATCGGTGGCGCCCATGTAGACGACGCAAGGATAGCCGAAGCGCGCCGCGACGGTGGCGGCCGCAACGCCGTGCTGGCCGGCGCCGGTCTCGGCGATGATGCGCTTCTTACCCATGCGCTTGGCCAGCAGGATCTGGCCGAGACAATTGTTGATCTTGTGCGAGCCGGTGTGGTTCAGGTCCTCGCGCTTGAAGTAGACCTTGGCGCCGCCCCCGAGGCCCTTCGCCGAGGAAACCTCACGAAGATGCCTAGTCAGGCCCTCCGCGAAATAAAGCTTTGAGGGCCGCCCTGCATAATGGGTGGAGAGGTTCTGCAGCTCGGCCTTGAACTCCGGATCGTCCTTGACCTCGTTCCAGTGCCGCTCGAGATCGAGGATCAGCGGCATCAGCGTTTCGGCAACGAAACGACCGCCGAAAATGCCGAACATGCCCTGTTCGTCGGGTCCTGTGCGGAAGGAATTGGGTGTCGCCGGCTTGTTCATCGCCGATCTCCTAGGTGTTGGCTTGAGCTTGTCTCAGGCGGCGCGGTCGTCGCGCGCGGCCCTGACGGCCCGGAAAAACTGCTCGATCAGCGCCGGATCCTTGACGCCCGGAGCGCCTTCCACGCCCGACGAAACGTCTATTCCGGGCGGATTGGCCAGTCTCAGGGCGTCGCCGATATTGGCGGCGTTGAGCCCTCCGGAAAGCATGTAATCGACGCCGGCGTCAAGGCCGGCAAGGATGCGCCAGTCGAAGGCGACGCCGTTGCCGCCCGGCAGTTGCGATCCTTTCGGCGGCTTGGCGTCGAACATGAACCGATCGGCGATGCCGACGAACGGCTTTATCCGCTCGAGGTCGGCAGCCGCGCTGACGGAAAACACCTTCATCACCGGCAGGCCGTAGCGAGCCTTGAGTACCGCCACCCGTTCAGGCGTCTCGGAACCATGCAATTGCAGCATATCCGGCTGCATCCTGGCGACGATCTCGTCCAGGAAGGCATCGCCGGCATCGACGGTGACGGCAACCGCCAGGGCCTTGCCACGCGCCATTTCGCGCAGGCGGCCGGCCTCGGCCGGCTCGACATAGCGCGGACTCCGGGCAAAGAAGATAAAGCCGACATGGCTGGCGCCGCCGGCAAGGGCGGCAGCCATCGCGGCGTCGGTCTTCAATCCGCAGATCTTGATGTCGAGCGTCATGGGGCGGGATTGGCACGAAATGGCAAAAGAGTCGAGGAAAAGCATGCTGTTGCCATGGGCATGGGACGCGCTAGGTTCCTAATATAGTATGGCGGGAGACAAAGCATGGCCGACCAGACCGTCGCCGAACTCAGGCAAAAGATCGCGCAGGCGCGCGAGGTGATCGTGCATCTGATGGACAAGGCCGCATTCAACGGCGCCGAGGCGCACCGGGCGCTGGATTATTTCGGCAGCGATGCGTTCGATCGGAATTTTTTGCCGTGGCCGCACCATGGCGATGAAGGGCTGCGGCCGGAAGAGTTGAATGCGGCGAATGACGATTAAGTGGTCGCCAAACGCCCACCTTCACCATTCCTACTCAAACACGATCGCCTGCAACGCTCCCCCGTTGCGCTTCAGCCAATCCTTGCAGCGGTCGGTGTCGGGGCAGAGCTTTTCGCACAGCTTCCAGAATTTCGGGCCGTGGTTCATCTCTTTCAGATGCGCCACCTCATGCGCGACGAGGTAATTGATCACCGGTTGCGGCGCCATCATGATGCGCCACGAGAAAGAGAGGTTGCCCTCCGAGGTGCATGACCCCCAGCGGCTGGAGGTATCCTTATACCTTATCGCCTTGGCGCGCTTGCCGATCGCCTCGGTGTGCTTGACGACCAGCTTCTCGATTTCCTTCTTGGCCTCGCGCTTCAAATAGTCGGCGATGCGGCGCGGCAGATGGATGCGTTCGCCATGGACGATCAAGAGCGGCCCGCGCTCATCGCGCGAGACCGTGACGGTGCCGCGCTTTGCCGGCTCATGAACGATGCGGTGCGGCACGCCGCGGATCGGGATTTTTATGCCCGGCCTTACTTGCGGCCGCGTCGGCACCTTGGCCAGACGCTGCTCCAGCCAGTCCTGGTGACGGTCGAGGAATTTCTCCACTTCGCCGCGGCGCAGGCCGGGCGGCACGGTGATGCGCAGGCCCTGGCCGCCGGAATCGATGCGCAGCGTCAGCCGTCGCGCCCTGGCGCTTTCGACGATCTTGAGCGGCAACGTGCGACCGGCAACGCAATGCTCGCGCTCGACCACAGGCGTGGGTTTTGGCTTGGTCAGGTTGCGAAAGAAGCCGAGGGTCATGGCCGGACGATACGCGATTCGAGAAAAACGACCAGTGGGAGCGGAGGCAGAAAGAGAACAAAAAAGAAACGGCGCCGCTCACGCGACGCCGTTGTATCATCCTGAGACCTTGTCGCGAGGGTTTCAGTCGTCGAGCAGGTTCGTGCCCTTGCCGCGCTTGGGGGCAGTCTTGTCGGTCGAGCCGGTGGTGGTCGGCGCGGTCGACTTGTTGCGGTTCGCCATGAAGCGGTCGAACTCGTCCTGGTCCTTGGCGCGGCGCAGTTCGCGAGCATAGTCGTCGAACTCGGTCAGCATCTCGTCCAGCTTGCGGCGTTCCTCGGCCAGGCGCTCGAGTTCCTTCTCGCGCCAGTCGTCGAAGGCGACGTTACCCGTGCGGGCCGAGCCGTGGCCCCAGCGGGCCGCCTTGTCGGAGCCGCGGCGGCAGCCGGCGAAGATGCCGTCGGTGGCGCGATTGACATCACGCTTGAAGCCGTCGAGCCGGTCGCCCCAGATGATGTAGGCGAGCATGGCGAAGCCGAGCGGCCAGAACACCATGAAGCCGATGACCATCAGCGCGATGGTGGCCGGCGTCCAGGCCGGACGGATCAATGCACTTGTGTTCATTTTCTCCCAGTCCTTCCGTTGGAGACAGCCAGAGCGGCTGCGTGGAATCGAAATGGGAAGACCAAATCGGCGATTCAAGCCAAAACCGGTCAAAACCGGCGAAGCGCCTGAAATGATTATCGCTTTTTGAGCCTGTCGAGGAAAAGCAAGGCCATGCCGGCGACTAGGCCCCAGAAAGCCGCGCCGACGCCGAACAGCGTGAGGCCGGAAGCCGTGACGGCGAAGGTGACGGTGGCGGGCATGCGCTCGCCCTCGTCCCTGAGCGCAATGGCAAGAGCATTGGCGAGCGACGCCATCAGTGCCAGTCCGGCGACCAGCGCAATCAGGCTCTGCGGCAGGACGGCGAAGATCGCGACCAGCGAAGCGCCGAAGATGGCGAAGACCAGGTAGGCCAGCGCATAGAACGGACCCGTCTTCCATCGCTCGGCGGGATCGGGATGCACGTCCGGGCCGGTGCAGATCGCCGCCGAGATCGCCGCCAGATTGGTGGTCCCGGCGCCGAACGGCGCCGACAGCAGCGAAAACAGGCCGGTGACGCCGATCAGCGGTCCGGGTTCCGGGTCGTAGCCAGCCGCGCGCAGCACGGCGAGGCCCGAGAGGTTCTGCGAGGCCATGGTGACGAGGTAGAGCGGGACCGCCAGGCCGATGACGGCCGAGATCGTGAATTGCGGCGCAATCAGCGTCAGCGTCGAGAGTTCCGGCGCCGGCAGGCTGCCGACACGGCCGGTGAGAAAAGCGGCGAGGCCGCCGCCGACCAGGACCGCCAGCACCGACAGCGACGGATTAACCAGGCGAATGATGAAAAAGGCCGCGATCAGCGGCAAAATGAGCCAGGGATCGGCTGGAACGGTTTTGACCGCATTGATGGCGAAGGTGACGACGATGCCGGCCAGCATGCCGGAGGCGACGGAAGCCGGTATCCGCGCCATCAGCCTAGTCAAAGGCTTGAACAGGCCGGTGGCGAGCAAAAGGATGCCGGTGACGATGAAGGCGCCGATCGCCTCCGGCATGGTGAAGCCGCTGGAGGCGGCAACCAGCGCCATGCCGGGCGTCGACCAGGCGGTGATAACCGGCATTTTCGTGCGCCAGGACAGCCACAGGCATTCGATGGCCATGGCCAGGCAGATTGCCGTCACGCCGCTTGCGGTCTCGATCTGCGTCGCGCCAACGGCCTTTGCGGCGGCAATGACGATGGCAAGCGTGCTGCCGAAACCGACAATCGCGGCGACGAAGGCGGATATCGGAATGGAAACGCGCATTGCTCAGGCGACCCGGCTGATCATGTCGCCGACCGCGCGCTTGAGCATGTCGAGATCCTCGGGCCGCGACAAACGATGATCGCCGTCGGGGATCAACGAAAGCGTGACGTCGTCGGCCGGCAAAAGCGCCGCCAGCTTCAGCGCATGGCCGGACGGCACATCCGGATCGGCGAGACCTTGCAGGATATGCACAGGGCAATGGGTGTCGATTGGCCCGGCCATCACCCGGTTCGCCCGGCCGTCTTCGATCAACGCCCGGGTGTAGATGTAAGGTTGGTCGGAATAGTCGGACGGCTCGGCGAAGAAGCCCTTTTCCGTGAGGTCGCGGCGCTGCGCGTCGGTCAGCACCGGCTCGATCAATTCCACCGTAAAGTCCGGCGCCGGCGCGAGCAACACCAGGCCGGCGACGCGATCCTCGCCGGCCTTGCGCAATTCCTGCACCATGCGCAGCGCAATCCAGGCCCCCATCGAGGAGCCGACCAGGATCTGCTTGCCCTTGGAGAAACGACGAAAGACGGCCAGGCTTTGCGCCAGCCATGTCGAAATGGTGCCGTCGGCGAAGTCGCCACCCGACTCGCCATGGCCGGAATAGTCGTGGCGCAGATAGGCACGGCCTTCGCTACCGGTCCAGACGGCAAGCGTCTCAGCCTTCGTGCCCAGCATGTCGGACTTGTAGCCGCCCAACCAGACGACACCAGGGGCTGCGCCGGGCGTCTGCCTGACGGCGATGCTCGATCCGTCCACATCGATGAAAACCGGCGCGCTGGCGGCCATGAGCTTGTCCTTTCCCACCGGTCTTTTGGCACAGGCCGTGGTTCAACGAAAAGTGCTCGCGGCGTTTCTTTGCTTGGCACAAGTAAGAGCAAGCGGGCAGGTGATTTTCCGCAAAGCCTATGCTATTGACTCACGCCCCGCGCTCACCACATAGGCGCGTCCAGCGATTTGAATTTACTGAACCCTGAACGAAACGGCCAAGGAGACCACGACCATTCGCAGACCTTTTAAAGCAGCGGCGCCCACCAAAGACGGCCCGCGCTCCAACCGAGACATCCGGGTTCCCCGGGTCCAGCTCATCGACGCCGAAGGCCAGAACCGCGGCGATGTTTCCATCAACGACGCATTGCTGCTGGCCGAAGAGGCCGGGCTCGATCTTGTCGAGATATCGCCCAATGCGGTGCCGCCGGTCGTCAAGATCCTCGATCTCGGCAAGCTGAAATACGCCAACCAGAAGAAGGCGGCCGAAGCGCGCAAGAACCAGAAGGTCATCGAGATCAAAGAGATCAAGATGCGCCCGAACATCGACGACCATGACTACGAAACCAAGATGAAGGCCGTGCGGCGCTTCTTCGAGGAAGGCGACAAGGTCAAGTTGACGCTGCGCTTCCGTGGCCGCGAGATGGCGCATATGGAGCTCGGCATGCAGCTTCTGAACAAAGTGCGCGAGGAAACGGCGACGATCGCCAAGGTCGAGGCCGAGCCCAAGCTCGAAGGCCGCCAGATGATGATGGTGCTGGCGCCGCGCTGAGGCGCGGTCGTCAACGCGTCGCGTCCATCACGGTTTCGCGAGCTGCCAGCCCCCATTGCATTCGCTCTAAAATCCGCCCGAATTGCCGGGCACTGCGTCCCGACGATCGGCGGGGCGCCTGTTTTCAATCCGATCGCCGGCAACCTCGACGATCGGGCTTCCCGATCGCGAGCAAAACGCGACAATCGGATTGGCCATGGTCGATGAAGTGAAGGTCCCACCCGCCAACCCGTTGCAAGGGCTGGGCGGCTACCAGCATATGCGCCGGATCGTGCTCGCGGTGCTGGTGGCGGTGCTGTTTTGCGCACTGCTCTTCGGCCAGTCGAGCTTCCCGCCCGACACACCGGTGCATGAATCGATCGAGATGTTCGGGGTGCTGCTGATCTTCCTCGGTATCGTCGGCCGGCTGTGGTCGACGCTCTATATCGGCGGCCGCAAATCCTCCGAAGTGGTCACCGGCGGGCCTTATTCGATCACCCGCAACCCGCTTTATCTGTTCTCCACCGTCGCCGCCGCCGGCGTCGGCGCCCAGATCGGCTCATTCAGCGGCATTATCCTGTTTGCTGTGCTTTGCGCCGGCGCTTTCCACATCGTGATCCTGCGCGAGGAGAAATACCTCAAGGAAGCGCTGGGGGCCCCTTACAAAGCCTATCTGGCGAAAGTGCCGCGCTTCTTCCCCAGGCTCTCGCTCTATGAAGAAGGCGACACCGGCAGCTTCAAGCCGCGCCTTTTGCTGAACACGCTGCTCGATGGGCTGGTGTTCCTGATCGCGCTGCCGGCCTTTGAACTGATCGACGGCGCGCAGCTGACCGGCATGCTGCCGGTATGGTTCACGGCGCCCTAGACGTTGATCGCTAGAACAACCACAAGTCGTAGCTTTCGGTATTTTTTAACAGTCTGACCACAGGGATGGTGCAGCGATAATTGGCTTTATCGATACCTGTTACATCGGTAGTGGCGGCAAGGTTCCGGCGGACATCACTTCTGTAATTATCTCCATCAGAGGCTCATATAGCTGGGCAAATTTTTGCGTGATGGCGTCGATTTCGTGCGATGAATAGACATAGTTCGCCTCGGTTCTTTCGAGGGCTATGCCCTTTATCTTTCGACTCTTTGTGGCGCTCCAGTTTGGGAAAAGGGCATAACCGCCTGGCGCATAGGTCTGGACGATTCCATGAGCAATCTGGTTTCGCGAGGCGCTCGCCGTTTGATACTGACCAAGCCAGGCCGCGAGCTTGGCCTGGGTCTCTGGGGCGCTATGCTGCAGAAAGAACACCTCTGCTGCAGCAGCAATCATGAGGCGCTTCGAATTCACGGAATAGAGGGTGCCGAAAGCCCTTGCTGCAGCATAGCCACTCGCCTTCTGGCCGATCAAGCGCGAGAACAGTACCGCCACGTGACCTTCGATCCATTCCCACCGGGACAGTGCACGCCCAACACTTTCAAAGATCCGCTCTTGGGTGGGGGCTCCGATTGGCAGCGAATTCATTCCAAGCTCCAGATGGATTTAGAGAAGCCTAATCGAGATACGACGGGCTCTTCGCGGTGCTCTCGGCGATCTGGCCAAAAGCGTCTATCAGAAGGCCCGGCCGTGGCGCCAGGATTAGACCAGGAATCGTGTAGCGAAGCGCATAGGAACTGCTGCGGCCGTGCAGGTAACTCAGGTTGATCAAAGCCTTTTGCAGAACTTCATAGGGGTCGAGCGAGAAATCATCGTTTGGCCAGAGCCCGCTTGCCCGAGCCTCCTCCCATGCCTCTCTGGCCGCAATGCCCGCATGGAGGCGAAGATTTTCGTTTCTGTGGTCGAGCCAAAGCTTATGGAGATCGTGACCGAATTCTTTCGTAACTTTCGCTTGTGATACGCCGCCGCGGAGAATGGGATACTTGAACAGCAGCTCCATGCCATGCGCGACAAGATGGAGCACTGGCGCTTTCAACAAGTCGGTGATCGGCTCGGCATCTTCCGCATACCGCAATACTCGGGCTGCGCTTAAATAGCGATGCGCTCCTGCAATGAACTGCCCGGGGTCGGTTGCGAAGAAGGAAACTTTGACCTCAACCACGCCGATCGACCCGCCAAGGCTGATCTCTATAGGCCTTCCGCGCAACCGCCATTGCCGCCACGCTGAAGAATGCGAACATTGCCGCTCCGGGCCATTCGCCCTGAGATGCCACGTAGATTGCGATCAGCGGACTAGCGACTGCCGCCAATGAAAGGATGCCAAGCATCCAAAAAAGCAAAATCCGCCCCATGGCTGCAATCTACCAAAAGGAAGCGGCGATGCAATCTCGCTTCTATCTGGCCTTGCGCCAACATCGACGTTCCGGCATCTTTCCTGCCGTTGGAGGGTGAAACAAGGGGGAGCTTTGGGCGCAGTTATACTTATCGTGATCGGACTTGCCCTGGTTGCCATGGCGTCAGCCAACTTCAAAAACCAGACCGGCGTTGACGCGCCTACACGAAGCGCATTGAAGAGCATGCGACGGCGCGCACGAAAGGCAGGCGTCAGCGAAGAGCAATATTTCAACGAGTGGGTCGAGCGTAAAAGGCGGAAGAAATGATCGCTGGATATGGAGATGACCCATAAGCCCCTAAGCGTTTCGCGGACATGAGGGTGTTGCGCCCGGACGCCGTTTGATCTATAGGACCGCGTTCCAAAAAACCGCCCGGCAGGGCATGCCGTGGCGGTTTCATTTGCTTTTCGGGCTTTTGGTCCGCCCGAAGCGAACAAGAAGCGCGATTGTGCGCCACCAATACGGAGTAGCAAAATGCCCAAGATGAAGACCAAGTCGGCCGCCAAGAAGCGGTTCAAGATCACAGGTACGGGTAAAGTTCTGTCGGCTGCGGCCGGCAAGCGTCACGGCATGATCAAGCGTTCCAACAAGTTCATTCGAAATGCCCGCGGCACGATGGTTCTGGCTGAACCGGATGGCAAGAAGGTCATTAAGAATTTTCTGCCGAACGGCCTTTGAGCATTCGGTCGGAACACGAATTTGTTTTACGCAATTCCGAACGGAAAACCGCAACACACTTTTCCTGGAATTGCTTTTAAGGAGATCATGACATGGCACGCGTAAAGAGAGGCGTCACCTCGCACGCCAAGCACAAGAAGGTCCTGAAAGCCGCCAAGGGCTTCTACGGCCGCCGCAAGAACACCATCCGCATCGCCAAGCAGGCGGTGGAAAAGTCGCTGCAATACGCCTATCGCGACCGCAAGAACCGCAAGCGCTCGTTCCGCGCGCTGTGGATCCAGCGCATCAACGCGGCGACCCACGAGCACGGCCTGACCTATGGCCGCTTCATCGACGGCCTCAACAAGGCCGGCATCGAGATCGATCGCAAGATCCTGTCCGACATGGCCATCCATGAGCCGCAGGCTTTCGCCGCCCTGGTCGCCAAGGCCAAGGTCGCGCTCGAATACCTGAAGAACACCACGCCGAATGCTTTTGAGAGCGCTGTCGCCTAAGCCAGCGCTTCCCAAGCATTTTTACTACTGATTTGGGGAACCCGCGCTGGCTCGGCTGGCGCGGGTTCTTTTTGGCCCCTGATGTAACCAAAATGGCAACACACCGCATGGTGCCGGTTGCCCGATCGAAGAGTTTCACTGTGAACGCCACCGCTGGAAATCTTGAAGCCCTTGAAGGTTCATTGCTCGCCGACATCGCGGCGGCCTCGGATGAAGCCGCCATCGAAGCGGTACGCGTTGCGGCGCTGGGCAAGAAAGGCTCGGTCTCCGAAATGCTGAAGACGCTTGGCGCCATGAGCGCCGAGGACCGGCAGGTGAAGGGGCCTGCGATCAATGGCCTGAAGAACCGGGTCACTGAAGCGCTCACCGCACGCAAGGCGGAGCTGAAGGACGTGGCGATCACTGCCAGGCTGGCGGCCGAAAAAGTCGACGTCACGCTGCCGGTGCGCCAGTCGCCGGCCGAACGCGGCCGCATCCATCCGATCAGCCAGGTGATCGACGAGATCGCGGCGATCTTCGGTGACCTCGGCTTCGCCATCGCCGAAGGTCCCGATATCGAGACCGACTATTACAACTTCACGGCGCTGAATTTCCCCGAGGGGCATCCGGCGCGCGAAATGCACGACACCTTCTTCTTCCAGCCGGACGAGAAGGGCGAGCGCAAGCTGTTGCGCACGCACACCTCGCCCGTGCAGATCCGCACCATGGAAAAGCAGAAGCCGCCGATCCGCATCGTCATCCCCGGCAAGACCTACCGGCAGGATTCGGATGCCACGCACTCGCCGATGTTCCATCAGGTCGAGGGCCTGGTGATCGACAAGTCGGCCAATGTCGCCAACATGAAGTGGGTGCTGGAAGAGTTCTGCAAGGCCTTCTTCGAGGTGCCGCAGGTCAAGATGCGCTTCCGGCCGTCCTACTTCCCGTTCACGGAGCCGAGCCTCGAGGTCGACATCCAGTGCGACCGCTCGCGTCCGGGCGAAGTGCGCTTCGGCGAAGGCTCCGACTGGATGGAGATCCTGGGCTGCGGCATGGTGCACCCCAATGTGCTGCGCGCCGGCGGGCTCGATCCGGACGAATATCAGGGCTTTGCCTGGGGCATGGGCATCGACCGCATCGCCATGCTGAAATACGGCATGCCGGACCTGCGCGCCTTCTTCGACGCGGATGTGCGCTGGCTGTCGCATTACGGCTTCCGGCCGCTCGACCTGCCGACGCTGTTCGGAGGCCTGTCCGCATGACGGCGCCCCACACCGGCGGCTGCCGTTGCGGCGCCGTGCGGTTCGAGGCTTCGGCAGAGCCGCACCATATCAGCTATTGCCATTGCGGCGATTGCCGGCGCGCCACGGGCGCGCCGGTGTCGGCCTTTGTCGGCTTCATGGCCGACCAGGTGACTTTCACCGGCAAGGCGCTGAAGATGTACGAGAACGGGCCGGTGACGCGTTCGTTCTGCGGCATTTGCGGTTCGCCGATCGCCTATGTCGATGAGCGGCTGGAAGACCATATCTATTTCATGCTCGGCGCCATGGACATGCCAGCCTATTTCCGGCCGACCATGCATGCCTATGTACGCGAGCAGCTACCCTTCCTGCATATGCCCGACGACCTGCCGCGCCATTTGAAGACAAGCGTGCGCCGGCCCGATGCGCAAAGGCCGGACGGGCACAAACAAAACGGAACACAGTGATGAAATTCACCCTCTCCTGGCTCAAGGACCATCTCGAGACCGACGCCTCGCTTGCGGAGATCGTCGAGCGGCTGACCGCGATCGGCCTCGAAGTCGAGCATGTCGACGACAAGGCCGGCCTGAAACCTTTCGTCATCGCCAAGGTGCTGACCGCTGTGCAGCACCCTGACGCCGACCGGCTGCGGGTTCTGACCGTCGACACCGGCAACGGCAAGCCGCCGGTCCAGGTGGTGTGCGGCGCGCCGAACGCCCGCGCGGGCCTGGTCGGCGCCTTCGCGGCGCCCGGCACCTACGTGCCCGGCATCGACGTGACGCTCTCGGTCGGCAAGATCCGCGGCGTCGAAAGCCATGGCATGATGTGCTCGGAGCGCGAGCTGGAAATCTCCGACGAGCACAACGGCATTATCGATCTGCCCGAAGACGCGCCTGTCGGCACCAGTTTCGCGACTTACGCGCATCTCGACGATCCGGTGATCGAGATCAACCTGACGCCCAACCGCCCCGACGCGACCAGCGTCTACGGCATCGCGCGCGATCTGGCGGCGAGCGGCCTCGGCCGGCTGACCGGCGGCGCGATCATGCCGCATGCCGGCACCGGCATGTGTCCGGTCAACGTCACGATCGAGGCGCCAGAGCTTTGCCCCGGCTTCGCGCTCAGGCTGGTGAAAGGCGTGAAAAACGGCCCGTCGCCGAAATGGCTGCAGCAGCGGCTGATCGCCATCGGCTTGCGCCCGATCACCGCGCTGGTCGACATCACCAACTATGTCACCTTCGACCGCGGC
Source organism: Mesorhizobium sp. ORM8.1 (assembly GCF_053005525.2). Taxonomy (NCBI): domain Bacteria; kingdom Pseudomonadati; phylum Pseudomonadota; class Alphaproteobacteria; order Hyphomicrobiales; family Phyllobacteriaceae; genus Mesorhizobium; species Mesorhizobium sp. ORM8.1. The sequence continues at coordinate 3,771,975 of NZ_CM132600.1, forward strand.
AGGCCGCTGCATGTGTTCGACGCCGCCAAGGTCGCCGGCAACCTTGTCGTGCGCCGCGCCAGGGACGGCGAGAAGGTACAGGCGCTTGACGGCCGCGAATACACGCTGACGCCGGAAATGTGCGTGATCGCTGACGACAATGGCGTCGAATCGATCGCCGGCGTCATGGGCGGCGAGCATTCCGGTTGCGACGAGAAGACGACCGACGTGCTGATCGAATCGGCGCTGTGGGATCCGATTACAACGGCCCGCACCGGCCGCACGCTCGGCATCATCACCGATGCGCGCTACCGCTTCGAGCGCGGCGTCGACCCCGAATTCATGGTGCCGGGCATCGAGCTCGCGACCAGGCTGGTGCTCGATTTCTGCGGCGGCACGCCTTCCGAGATAGAGGTCGCCGGCTATGCCGGCCACAAGGCGAAGATCGTCTCCTTCCCGCTGTCGGAAGTGAAGCGGCTGACCGGCATCGAGGTGCCGAAGGCGGAAGCGCTCGATATCCTGACCCGGCTCGGCTTCGAGCCGCAGGGCACCGGCGACGTTGTCGATGTGGCGGTGCCGTCCTGGCGGCCGGATGTCGATGGCAAGGCCGACCTCGTCGAGGAGGTCATGCGCATCCATGGCGTCGACAACATCGCACCGCAGCCGCTGACAACGCATGACGCGGTCAACGGCAAGATCCTGACCACTCTGCAGGTGCGCACCCGCACGGCCAAGCGCGCGCTGGCCGTGCGCGGCATGATGGAGGCGGTCACCTGGTCGTTCATCCCGGCCAGGCATGCCGAATTGTTCGGCGGCGGCCAGACCGCGCTCAAGCTCGCCAACCCGATCGCCGCCGACATGTCCGACATGCGGCCCTCGCTGCTGCCCGGCCTGATCAGTGCTGCCCAGCGCAATGCAGACCGCGGCATCGGCGACGTGGCGCTGTTCGAGGTTTCGGGCACCTATGAGGGCGCCGCGCCCGAAGAGCAGCGGCGCGTTGCCGCCGGCGTGCGGCGCGGCACCGCCAAGCTCGACGGTTCGGGCCGCAGTTGGGCCGGCAATGCCGGTCCGGCCGGCGTGTTCGATGCCAAAGCCGACGCGATCGCGGCGCTCGAAGCCTGCGGCGCACCGGTCGACCGGCTGCAGATCGAGCCCGGTGGCCCGGCCTGGTATCATCCTGGACGCTCCGGCACGATCAAGCTCGGCCCGAAGACCGTGCTCGGCACCTTCGGCGAGTTCCATCCGAAGACGCTGGAAGTGCTCGATGTCTCCGGCCCGCTCTGCGGCTTCGAGGTCTATGTCGACGCCGTGCCGGAGCCGAAGGCCAAGCCGACGAAAACCAAGCCGAAGCTGGAGCTCTCGCCGTTCCAGGCGGTGAAGCGCGACTTTGCTTTCGTCGTCGACAGAGGAGTCGAGGCCGGCACGCTGGTGCGGGCAGCTTTAGCCGCCGACAAGAAGCTCGTCACCGGCGTCTCGGTGTTCGACGTCTTCGAAGGCGCGTCGCTGGGCGAGGCCAAGAAGTCGATCGCCATCGAAGTGTCGATACAGCCGGTCGAAAAGACGCTGACCGACGAGGATTTCGAGGCGCTCGCAAAGCGCATCGTCGAGAACGTCAACAAGCAAACGGGCGGCGTGCTGCGCGCTTAAGGCATTGCGGACCTGAGGCGAATCGCCCTCCAAATGGGCGATGGACCACCTCCGCTATTCCGGCCTTTCCTTCGACGAGCAGCGCGCGGCGTTTCTCGGCATCGTCGCGGCCGACCCTCTGCTCGCCGGCACGCTGGCGCGGGTGCGCCAGCTCGCGCTACCGGACTGGCTGGTGGTATCCGGCGCGCTCTATAACAGCGTCTGGAACCATCTGACCGGCAAGCCGCCGGGATACGGCATCAAGGATGTCGACCTGTTCTATTTCGATGACAGCGACCTGTCCTATGCGGCCGAGGACGCAGTCATTCGCCAGGCAGCGCAGCATTTCGAGGGCTGGCGCTGCCGGTCGAGGTGCGCAACCAGGCGCGGGTGCATCTGTGGTATCCGGTGAAATTCGGGCAGGAATGCCCGCGCTACACAAGCTCAAGTCAATCCGTCAGCTATTTTGCCTCCAAGACCCATGCGGTTGGGGTGCGGTACGGCCGCGACGGAGCGTTGGAGTTGGTGGCGCCGTTCGGGCTCGATGACATCTTTTCGTTCCGCATCGTGCCGAACCGAGCGCTGGATAATCAACGGACGCATGAGGCGAAGGGGAGAAGGGCGCAGGAGTGCTGGCCGGAGATTGAGGTGGTGGAATGGTAGAGGTGTCTGCGCGAGGCGCCCCCCTCTGCCCTGCCGGGCATCTCCCCCACTTGGGGGAGATTAGCGGCTTCATCGCCGGCGCTCTTTCTGCGACGTCGACGATTGGCGAAGGCCGAAGTGACATCCAATCTCCCCCTCGTGGGGGAGATGTCCGGCAGGACAGAGGGGGGCGCCTCGCACAGGCCTCACAACGGGAGGGGCGCCGAAGCGCCCCATCCGCTCACCCATCCACCAGCGCCAGCAGCTCCTCCGTATAGCGCTTGCCGGCCACCTTGTCGGGCGACAGCGCATCGCCGATTGCCGCCACTTCGGCCGTGCTGAGTTCAATGTCCGCCGCCGCCGTGTTCTGCTCCAGGTGCCTGATTTTCCTTGCGCCGGGGATCGGCACGATGAAATCGCCTTGGTGCAGCACCCAGGCGAGCGCCAGCTGTGCCGATGTCACGCCCTTTTCACCCGCCATCTTTTCCAGCAGCGCGATGACGGCGTTGTTGGCCGCCATGGCGTCGGCTTGGAAGCGCGGCAGGGTGCGGCGCCAGTCGTTGTCGCTCAAAGCTTCGGGCTTGGCGATGGTGCCGGTGAGCAAGCCACGGCCGAGCGGGCTGTAAGAGACGAAGCCGATGCCGAGCTCGCGGCAGACGTCAAACACCTCGTCCTCCGGATCGCGGCTCCACAGCGAATATTCGCTCTGTACGGCGGCGATCGGATGCACGGCATGTGCCCGACGCAGGGTCGCGCCGCTCACTTCCGACAGGCCCAGGGCCCGCACCTTGCCCTCGCGCACCAGCTCGGCCATGGCGCCGACCGTGTCCTCGATCGGCACGTTCGGGTCGACCCGGTGCTGGTAGTAGAGGTCGATGACGTCGGTGTTCAACCGCTTCAGCGAGGCTTCGGCCACCGCCTTGACGTGTTCGGGCCGGCTGTCGACGCCGACCATGCGGTCGGTGCCTGAGCCCTCCTCTGAGATCTTGAAGCCGAATTTGGTGGCGATCGTCACTTTGTCACGCAGCGGCTTCAGCGCCTTGCCGAGCAGGATCTCGTTCTCGTAAGGGCCATAGACCTCAGCTGTGTCGAAGAAGGTCACGCCGATTTCGACGGCGCGGCGCAAAGTGGCGATGGCCTCGGCTTCCGGCTGGCCGCCATAGCCGAAGCTCATGCCCATGCAGCCGAGGCCGACCGGGAAGACTTCGAGTTCAGTTCCTAATTTGCGGGTTTTCATGACGCATCTCCTTGTTGCGATGAGAAGGAGATAGCGACTTGCTGGCCGTTCGATAATTCTATCTATGTTGCACGGCTTGTTCTAGAATATAGATCAAATGATCGAACGAACCTTTCTCAACTCGCCGTGCTCGCCACCGTCGCCCAATGCGCCAGCTTTCGCGGCGCCGCGCGCGAGCTTGGCATCGCGCCGTCGGCGGTGAGCCACGCGGTATCGAGCCTCGAAGCGCGGCTCGGCGTGCGTCTGCTCGCGCGCAGCACACGCAGCGTCGCCCCGACTGAGGAAGGCGCGCAGCTTCTGGAGCGGCTGCGTCCAGCACTTTCCGAGATCGACCTCGCGCTGGAGACGGCGGTCGAGGCGCGCGACCGGCCGGCCGGCAATCTCAGGCTCAGCGTGCCACGCACCGCCGCGCATCTGGTGCTGACGCCACGCCTCGGGGCGTTTGCCGCGGCCTATCCCGAGATCGTGCTGGAGATCGTCATCGAGGACCGTTTCACCGACGTGGTCGAAGGCGGCTTCGATGCCGGCGTGCGGCTCGGCGAAAGCCTGCAGCGCGACATGATCGCGGTGCGCATCGGGCCCGACATCCGCGGCGCGGTGGTCGGCGCGCCGGCCTATTTTGCCGCCATGCCCGAGCCAAATCATCCGCGCGAGCTCGCCGGCCACCGCTGCATCCGCTTCCGCTTTTCCAGCGGTATCCTCTACCGCTGGGAATTCGAAAAGAACGGCGAAGAGATCGAGATCGCGGTCGAAGGGCCGCTGATCCTCGACGAGGACCATCTGATCGCCCAGGCAGCGGTCGACGGCGCAGGGCTGGCCTTCGTCTTCGAGGACTATGTGAAGGCGCCGCTGGCGGATGGACGGCTGATCCGCGTGCTGGAGGACTGGTGCCCGCCCTTCGACGGCTTCTTCGTCTATTATCCGAGCCGCCGCCAGATGCGGCCGGCACTGAGGGCGTTCGTGGATTTCTTCAAGGTGAGTGTGTGAGCCCGCCCCCTTTGTTGGGAGGCCCACCCCAATCCGCCACACGGATCATGATGTTGATGGGGAGGCGGGGTTAGTTTCACGCATCCCTGGAGGTTCGTCATTCCAGGGCGGAGCAGGAGCGAAGCTCCGTCGCGGAGACCCTGGAATCCATGCCGTGACGGTGAAGCGTTGCAGCGCTCCAGGATTCTGCACTGTTGGCTGCTTCGGCCGAGGTCACGCCATGGATCCTCGGGTCAAGCCCGAGGATGACGAAGGCGTGGAGTGGCACGCCGTGTCTGTGATTGGCTTTTCCATCGATTTCGGGCACACCTCCATCGATGTAATCGATAGGGAGAAGCGTGATGTTCCGATGGGGTGTTTTGTCGACGGCCAAGATCGGCCGCGAGCAGCTTTTGCCGGCGATCGTGGAGTCGGAAAACGGCGTCCTGCAGGCAATCGTCAGCCGCGACCTGTCGAAGGCCAAGGCGCTGGGCGAGCGTTTCGGCGCCCGCCATGCCTTTGGCTCCTATGAGGAGTTGCTCGCCTCGAAGGACATTGACGGCGTCTACATTCCGCTGCCGACGTCGCAGCATGTCGAGTGGACGGCGAAGGCGATCGAGGCCGGAAAACATGTGCTGGTCGAGAAGCCGCTGGCGCTCGACGCCAAGGACATCCTGCCGCTGATCAAGCTGCGCGACGAAAAGAAAGTGCTGGTCTGCGAGGCCTTCATGGTCGTCTACCACCCGCAGTGGATCAAGGTGCGCGACCTCATCGCCAGCGGCGCTATCGGCCGGCTGCGCCATGTGCAGGGCGCGTTTTCCTATTACAATGTCGACCCCAAGAACATGCGCAACCAGCTCGATCTCGGCGGCGGCGCGCTGCCCGATATCGGCGTCTATCCGACGGTGTCGACGCGTTTTTCGACCGGCAAGGAGCCGTTGCGCGTGCAGGCGACGATCGAGCGCGACAAGACCTTCGGCACCGACATCTATTCCTCGATCCGCGCCGATTTCGGCGACTTCGAGCTGTCCTTCTATCTGTCGACGCAGATGGCAGCGCGCCAGGTGATGGTGTTCCATGGCGAGAAGGGTTTCATCGAGGTCTTTGGCCCGTTCAATGCCGGGCTCTACGAGCATCACCGCATCGAACTGCACAATCAGAACCACACCGAAGCGCAGGTGTTCCGCTTCCCTGGCACGCAGCAATACCGGCTTGAATGCGAGACCTTCGTGCGCGCAGCACTTGGCGGCAAGGACCGCGTCTTCACGCTGGAAGAATCGGTGCTCAACCAGAAGGTCATCGACGCCATCTTCCGCGCCGGCGAGAAAGACGGCTGGGAGAACGTCTGACCCTTTTTGCATTAAATAGCCGGCTAATCCTGGGAGGAACCATGGCTGACGATGCGGACGTGATTGTTGTCGGCGCTGGCCTTGCCGGGCTGGTTGCGGCCGCCGAACTGGCGGAGGCCGGCAAGAAGATCATCATCGTCGACCAGGAACCGGAGCAGTCGCTGGGCGGCCAGGCCTTCTGGTCGTTCGGCGGTATTTTCCTGGTCAATTCGCCGGAGCAGCGGCGCATGCGCATCCGCGATTCGTATGAGCTGGCTCTCGAGGATTGGATGGGCACCGCCGCCTTCGACCGTCCGGAGGATTTCTGGCCGCGCAAATGGGCCGAGGCCTATGTCGGCTTTGCCGCCGGCGAGAAGCGCTCCTGGCTGATCGAGCGCGGTATGAAATTCTTTCCCGTCGTCGGCTGGGCCGAACGCGGTGGCGGCAATGCCATCGGCCACGGCAATTCGGTGCCGCGTTTTCATATCACCTGGGGCACCGGCCCCGGCGTTCTCGAACCGTTTGTGCTGCGGGTGCGCGAGGCGCAAAAACGCGGCCTGATCCAGTTCAAGTTCCGCTACCGGGTCAACGAGATCATCCGCAGCGGCAACACCGTCACCGGCGTGCGCGGCGATGTGCTTGAGGCGAGCGGCGTCGAGCGTGGCCGCAAGAGTTCACGCAACGCGGCCGGCGATTTCGAGCTCCATGCGCAAGCCGTCATCGTCGCCTCCGGCGGCATCGGCGCCAATCACGAGCTGGTGCGCACGAACTGGCCCGAGCGGCTGGGAACTGCGCCCAAGCGCATGATCACCGGCGTGCCGGACCATGTCGACGGACGCATGCTGGGGATCACCGAGGCTGCCGGCGGTTCGATCATCAATCGCGACCGCATGTGGCACTATGTCGAGGGCATCAAGAACTGGGCGCCGATCTGGACCGACCATGCGATCCGCATCCTGCCCGGGCCGTCCTCAATCTGGCTCGACGCGCGCGGCAAGCGGCTGCCGGTGCCGCTCTATCCAGGCTTCGATACGCTGGGCACGCTCAGCCACATCATGGCTACCGGTTTCGACTATTCCTGGTTCATCCTGACCAGGAAAATCATCCAGAAGGAGTTCGCGCTGTCGGGCTCCGAGCAGAATCCGGACCTGACGAACAAGAGCTGGCGCCAGGTGCTGGGCCGCGCGACGAGCGGCATTCCAGGCCCGGTGAAAGCCTTCATGGAAAAGGGCGAGGACTTCATCGTCGAGGCCGACCTTTCGAAGCTCGTCGCCCGCATGAACGCGCTGGCCGGCGCTGAGCCTTTGTTGGAAGTGGGCCAAGTCGAGCGCGAGATCCGCGCCCGCGACCTGCAGCTCGACAATCCCTTCTCGAAAGACATGCAGGTCACCGCGCTGCGCGGCGCGCGCGCCTATCTCGGCGACAGGCTGATCCGTACGGCAAAGCCGCACAAGATGCTCGATCCGGCAAACGGCCCGCTGATCGCGGTGCGGCTCAACATCCTGACCCGCAAGACGCTGGGCGGCCTGCAGACCGACCTCGACAGCCGCGTGCTCGACGCCGCCGGACAGCCGGTGCCGGGGCTCTACGCGGTGGGCGAGGTCGCCGGTTTCGGCGGCGGCGGCGTGCATGGCTACGCGGCGCTGGAAGGCACATTCCTCGGCGGCTGCATCTTTTCCGGCCGCAGCGCCGGACGAGCGGCGGCGGCCACGATTGCGTGAACGAGGCGCGTAGGATGCTCACCGGCGTCAAAGCCAACACGGCCGGCCCTTTTTTGGTCGGCTTTGTCCGCCGAACTCGTCCTGACTGAACTCCAATCGCAATGAGAATGACATGCGTATCATCGTCTATGGCATCGGCGCGGTCGGCGGCGCCATCGCGGCCCAGCTGAGTTTTTCCGGCTACACGGTCGCCGGCATTGCACGCGGCAGGCAACTCGACGCTATTCGCGCGTCCGGCCTGTCGCTTTCCACCCCGCAAGGCACTAGGACCGCACGCTTTCCCGTGCACGCCGATCCGGCCGAGATCTCTTTCACACCGGACGATATCGTGCTGTTGACGATGAAGAGCCCCGATACGCTCGGCGCGCTGCAGCGGCTCAATGCCGCCGGCGTGGCGGGGCAGCCGGTGTTCTGCTTCCAGAACGGCGTTGCCAACGAGGCGCTCGCCTTGCGTTTCTTCGCCAACGTCTACGGCGCGACCGTTATGTTGCCGGCCGACTACGACACGCCAGGCAAGGTCGCGGCCTATTTCGCGCCCAAGATCGGCGCCTTCGACATCGGCCGCTATCCCTCCGGAACCGACGACACGGTCGAGAAACTGTGCGGGGTTCTCAGCGCATCGGGCTTCATCGTCGACCGCAGGGACAATGTGATGAGCAGCAAATATCGCAAGCTGCTTGCCAACCTTCGCAACATTATCGACGCCGCTCTTGGGGAAACCCAGCTTCAGCAGAAATGGTATGCCAGGGCGCGCGCCGAGGCCGAGGCCGTGCTGGCCGCCGCCGGGATAGGTTGGGACAAGACCGACGCGATGGCGCGCGAAGAATTGACCATCAGCGCCGTACCGGGGCGCGCTCGGGTCGGTTCCTCGACGCTGCAGAGCATCGTGCGGGGAACCGGCTCTCTCGAAACGGACTTCCTCAATGGCGAGATCGTCCTTCTCGGGCGGCTGCATGGCATGGCGACGCCCGTCAACTCCGCCTTGTGCAGACTCTCAGTCGAACTGGCCAGCGGCCGGATGCAACCGCAAACGGCGGCAGACGACACGATCGTTTCCCTGATCGACGCGATGAGCGCGGCTGGCTGATCAAACAAGGCCGAGAACCCCTTGTGCTCGACGCCGCCGGTAGCCGGCGCCTGGGCTCCATGCCGGTGGCTACCGGCTGGCCAGCACCATGCGGTTGCCTTCGCTGTCGCGGAATTCGGCGACGGTGCGGCCAGGCTGCCAAGGTGCTTCCTGCGGCTCGGTGACGATCTCGACGCCGCGCGCCTTAAGCGCCGCAACCGTGCCTTCGACATCGTCGTCGACCAGAACCAGGACCGGCTCCGCGCTCGGCGTATCGTCGGGACGCCTGATGAAATGCAAATTGGTGACCGCCAAAGGGAAAGCCAGCTCGACCCAACGCCAACCGCCGTCGCCCATCGGCTGGTCGGTGATCGCCTGGCATCGGAGCTTATCGATGTAAAACGCCTTGGCGCGGTCCTGGTCGAACACCGGCAGTTCGGCAAACTGGATATGCATGATGTCTCTCCTCATCACGGCCGCGGATACGGCCTCACGTGCGAAAGACGATCCGTGTCGGCGGAAAGATCTCGCAGATCGGCGAGAATCTTTTCGCCGAGCCGGATCGTCTTTCCTTCGCAGACCGATCGAAGGAGACGACAATGACCTACAATCTGATCCGCTACGGCGTGAAGGACATGGCAATCGCCGAGAACCGGACGCTGGTGGCGAAAGTGTTCGAGGCGCTTGAGGAAACGAAGCCGCAATCCCTGCGCTATCTGGTGCTTGAGCTGGACAATGGCGAGTTCATCCACCTTGTCGGCTTCGACGAGGACAGTTCGGCGCTGACCGGGCTCGAGGCTTTCAAGGCTTTCGAGCCGATCATGCCGAGCGGCGCTCGACGCCGCTTGCGCGGTCGCAGGCGAAGATTATCGGCGACTATCATATGCTGACCAGCGCCGGCGAAATCCTTCCGGCTTGAAAGGCATGATTTCCTCTAAAGCCATGCCGGCGACGCGAGAACGGCAACGATGAGCACAACCCATTTCGACCGCTCGGCGCTTGAAGCGATGCTGGTCGACCTGCGCCCGAAATTGCACCGCTATGCCGCCCGCATGGCCGGTTCGGCGATCGAGGGCGAGGACATCGTCCAGGAGGCTGTCGTGAAGGCGCTTGCCGCGCATGACGACGGCGCCCTGGTCGAGCGCCCCGAGCAGTGGCTTTATCGCATCGCGCACAATGCGGCGCAGGATCATCTGCGCCGCCGCCAGCGCGAACGTTCCCGAACGACCGAGGCCGACATGACGGCGATAGAGGATTTTTCCGCCAGCGCGGAAGCCAGGCTTGCGGCTGCCGCGAGCCTTCGCGCTTTCATGCAGCTTACGCTGGCGCAGCGCAGCGCCGTGATTTTGACCGACGTGCTTGGCCTCAGCCTTGGCGAAACCTGCGCGGTGACGGGCGCGACGTTGGCAGCGACCAAGGCGGCGCTGCATCGCGGCCGCGCCGAATTGAAGGCGCTGGCAGAAGCACCCGACGACGTCGCCATGCCGAAGCTCGATCCGGAGGAAGAGCGCCGCCTGCGCTGCTACGTCGATCTCTTCAACGCGCGCGACTTCGACGCCGTCAGGGCGCTGATCGCCGAGGATATCCAGCTCGAGGTCGTCAACCGCCTCCGGCTCAACGGCAAGAGAGGCCTCGACCTATTTCGGCAATTATGACCGCGCCAGCGACTGGGCGCTGTCGCTCGGCTTCGTCGACGGCCGGCCGGCGATCCTGATCCGCAACCCGCGGGCAGACGACGCGGTTCGCGGCTTCATGCTGATAGGCTGGCGGGGCGACGAGGTCACGGCCATCCGCGATTTCCGCTATGCGGCTTACTGCCTCGACAATGCCGATATCCGCGCCATCGCCGTTTAAGGCCCATATCAAATAATCGTGAAGAGGCACGGTCGCCATGGATCGGCCATCAGAGCAGCAGCATAGGCCGCTTGAAGTCGGCCAGCTCCCAGTCTGACACGCTGCGGCATGATCATTTCACCTGCCGCGCAGAAGGCGCGTGGTAAGACTTCGATTGTTTATGTCTTTTCAGCAATCATGTATTGCGGGCAGATACGAGCCCGCGAGGTTCCCAATGTCTCTCAATGAAGCCACCAAGCCCACCAAGCAGAATTCCCGCCAGGCCAAAGCAGCGACCGCAGCCCCGGCTCGCGACCAGGTTATTATCGGCCCCGATTTCATCCAGAAGGGCGAGCCCCATGAGCGGCTCGACCGGTTCTTCGTCGACCTGGCCAATCGCTTCGACGCCACGCCCGCGGTCATCTCCGGCGGCCGGCCGTGGTCGTACCGCGAGCTGAACAGCCGCGCCAACCAGTTCGCGCATCTTCTGATCGAGCGCGGCGTGAAGCCGGGCGACAGGATCGGCCTGCTCCTGGATCGTTCCGCCGAAACCTACATCGCCATACTTGCGGTGATGAAGGCAGGCGCCGCTTTCGTTCCGCTCGCCACAGCGTTCCCCGAAGATCGCATGATCATGATCATAGAGGACGCCATCATCACGATGGTGATCAGTGTTTCGGGCTACGCGGCGCGCGTGGCGCGCCTGCCCGTTCCGCATATCTCGATCGATTCTGCGGAGTCCGAAATCGCGCTCCAGCCCGAAACCGCGCCGCTGCCGGATGGCGCCCAGGACCAAACCTGCTACATCCTCTACACCTCTGGCACCACCGGCAAGCCGAAGGGCGTGGTCATCAGCCATCAGAGTTTCTGCAACTTCATCCGCGTCGCGGCGGCGTCCTACGGCTATCAGCCTGACGACCGCGTGTACCAAGGCATGACCATCGCCTTCGACTTCTCCTCGGAGGAGATCTGGGTGCCGTTCGCCGCCGGCGCGACCGTCGTGCCGGCGCCTGGCCAGCAACCGCTGGTTGGCGAGGAACTGGCCGCCTTCCTGCGCGAGCACCATATCACCTGCATGGCGTGCAGTCCGACGCTGCTGTCGTCGATCGAGAGCGACGCGCCAAGCCTGCGCGCGATCCTGGTCGGAGGCGAGGCCTGCTCGCAGAAGCTCGTTGCGCGCTGGGCAAGGCAAGGCCGCAAGATTCTCAATACCTACGGGCCGACCGAAGCGACGGTCACTGCGACGATGGCCTTGCTGGCCCCGGATGAGCCGGTGACGATCGGCAAGCCGCTGCCCACCTATTCGATAGCCATTCTCGACCCCGAAAGGCCGGAAGTTCTGACGGGCGACCAGTTGGGCGAGGTCTGCATCGGCGGCATGGGCGTGGCGGTCGGCTACCTCAACCGGCCGGAACTCACCGAACAGCGGTTCATCAAGGATTTCATCGGCCTGCCCAACAACCCCGGCGGCCGCATCTATCGGACCGGCGACCTTGGCCGCATCAACGACAAGGGCGATATCGAATATCACGGCCGCATCGACACGCAGGTGAAGATCCGCGGCTACCGCATCGAGCTTGGCGAGATCGAGGCCGTGCTACTGGATCAGCCGGGCATCGCGCAGGCGGCAGTGACGACATGGGAGATCGAGCCCGAGCGCACGGAGCTGGTCGCCTATTACGCCCCAGGAGCGGCAGCGACGGCGTCGATCGCACCGTGCTGGTGCAGGAGCTCAAACGGCGGCTGCCCGACTACATGGTTCCGGCCTATCTGGAGCAGCTGCCCGCGATCCCGATGACCGTTTCCAACAAGGTCGATTTGCGGAAACTTCCGAAGCCGACGAGCGCCCGCGTCGCCGCCGGCCATGCGATGATCGACCCACGCAACGAGGACGAGAAGTTCCTCGTCGACACGCTGCAAGACGTGCTGAAGTTCGAGGATATCTCGATCGAGGATCACTTCTTCGACGATCTTGGCGCGAATTCCTTGTTGATGGCGCGGTTCTGCGCGCGCATCCGCTCGCGCACGGCCTGGTCGACGACTTCAATGCGCGACATCTACCTGCACCCGACGATTGCGAAGCTCGCCGAGTACCTGAGGTCGTCTCAGATAGCCGCAATCGCCGCGAGCGAGCCCATATTGACGCATCGGGCCTCCAACCTCGCCATTTGGGCCACGGGCTTCGGCCAATTGCTGTTCTATGCGGCCTGCAGCTATCTCGCGCTATGGGCGGTCAATGGCGGCCTCAATTGGGTCTATGACGCCCTGGACGACCCCGCGTCTCTCTATCTGCGTTGCGTTCTTCTGTCCGCCGGCGCGTTCTTTGGATTGAGCGGCTTTGCCATCGCCGCTAAATGGCTGCTGGTCGGCCGCTGGAAGGCCGAAAGCTTTCCGATCTGGGGTTGGCGTTACTATCGCTTCTGGATCGTCAAGACGCTCGTCCGCAGCGCTCCGGTCGTGCTGTTCCGCGGCAGTCCGCTCTACAGCCTGTATCTGCGCCTGCTCGGCGCGCGGCTCGGCAATCGCACGGTCGTCGAGTGCAGAGCCGTTCCGGTTTGCACCGACCTGATCGCCATCGGCGACAACTCGATCCTGCGCAAGGATTCGTCGATCCTCGGTTTCCGCGCGCAGGCGGGCTACATCCATACCGGGCCCGTCGACATCGGCAACGACGCCTTTGTCGGCGTTGGATCGACGCTCGACATCGACACCCGGATGGGAGACGGCTCCCAGCTCGGCCATGCATCGTCGCTGCATCGCGGGCAGTCGATCCCGGCCGGCGAGCGGTGGCACGGATCGCCGGCGATCCCGACCGAGGCGGACTATTGCAGGGTCCCTAATGTGCCGCTATCGCGCGTGCGCCGGGTTATCTACGAGACGATCCAGCTCTTCATCCTGTTCGCCATAGTCACACCGTTCCCGCTTCTGTTCCATAGCTACTGGGAGAATGTCGGTGACGACTACGATGAAACCATCGGCGTCGTGGCGATCGGCACGACGGTCACGGTGGCCGGGTTCATCATCGGCGGAGTACTGCTGGCGGCCATCGTGCCGCGGCTGTTCAACCTCATGCTGAAGCCGGGCCGGAACTATTCGCTCTACGGGTTCCACTACTGGCTGCAAACGATGCTGGAGCTGATCAGCAACGTACGGCTGCTGAACGTGCTGTTCGGCGACAGCTCGGCCATCGTCTACTACATGCGCGCGATCGGCTGGAAGTTGAACAAGGTGGATCAGACGGGGTCGAATTTCGGCACCAACCAGCGGCATGAAAATCCGCAGCTCACCGAGATCGGCTCGCATACGATGGTGTCCGACGGCCTGTTCATGGTCAACATGCAGAAGTCGGCCAACTCCTTCCGCCTCGAGCATACCCGGGTCGGCGAGCGCAACTTCTTCGGCAACAACATCATCTATTCACCGGGTTCCCGCGTCGGCGACAACTGCCTGCTCGGAACCAAGGTCCACGTTCCGGTGGACGGCCCCATGCGCGAGAATGTCGGGCTTCTGGGTTCGCCGCCCTTCGAAATCCCGCGCATGGTCAATCGCGACAAGGAGCTTCTCGGACTGATCTCCGACAAGGAGCGCAACCGTCGCCTGCCGCTGAAGAACCTGCACAATCTCATAACCGCGGTGATGTTCGTGGCCGCGCAGTGGCTGATCCTTTTCCTGACGCTCGCCATCTGGGACCGCGCCCTCAACTACTATACCGAATGGGGGGCGACGGCACTTTTCGTGGCGGTGATGCTGACCACGGCGATCGGTGTTCCGTTCTACATCTTCCTTGAGCGGGTCAGCCTCGGCTTCCGCCGGCTGAAGCCGCGCATGGCGACAATCTACGACCCGGTCTTCTGGCGGCACGAACGGCACTGGAAACTATCGGATTCACCGATCATGGGCCTGTTCACCGGCACCCCGTTCCGGCCGATCATCCTGCGCATGCTGGGCGTCAAAGTGGGGCTGCGCCTCTATGATGGCGGCAGCATCATCACCGAGCGGTCGCTGGTGGAGATCGGCGACGACGTGACCCTGAACGAGGGCTGCGTGATCCAGCCGCACTCGCTGGAGGAAGGCGCGTTCAAGTCCGACTACATCCGCATTGGCAACGGCTGCACGCTCGCCCCGTCCTCCTTCGTTCACTACGCGGTGGTGATGGGCGAGGGATCGGTGGCGGATCTCGACTGCTTCGTAATGAAAGGCGAGGTCATCGAGCCGAACACCGTCTGGCGCGGCAATCCGGCGAATCTCTATGGCGTCGTGACGCCGATCGATGCCCGCGCGATGATGATTCCGTGACAGCCCTGGCCGGCATGCGCGGCGAGCCGGTTACCCTGGAGCCTATCGGCAAGGCGAACCGGCCGGCGACACTGGCGCTTGAACTGTTGCCGGAGCAACAGGGCTTCGTCGCCTCCAACGCCGAGTCGCTAGCTGAGGCCAGGAACGACGACGAGGCCATCGCCCGCGCCATTGTCGCCGGCGGGCGCATCGTCGGATTTCTGATGTACAGCGCGCCCAACGGCGATGATGAGGCAATCATCTATCGTTTCATGATCGACCGCCGGGAACAGGGAAAGGGCCTAGGCCATGCCGCTGTCGCCAAGGCGCTGGAGGAGATTGATCTGCTCGGCCACATTCGCCGCGTCTCGATCTGCTACGAGCCTGAAAATGAGGCGGCGCGCCGTCTCTATGCCGGCTTCGGTTTCGTCGAACAGGGATTGGACGAGGACGGCGAGATGATCGCCCTGCTCGAACTGGGCGGGTAACGCGTTGACCGCGCGGCCGGGAGGCACGCCAACGGACGTCGAGCGGGCATTGACCAGCCTCTCGCCGCCCGGCCTCATTGGCGGCTGCCGTCGCATCCTTGCCGGAGACGAGCAATTCCTCCTGCCGGCGGAAAACGCTTCCGTCACTGCACGCCATCGCAGGGCGCGCGCCGCGAGCGGAGCCGGCCGCTGCATCGCGCATGATTTGCTCAAGCGTTTGGGGTCCCTGAACCGCGCGGTGTTGCGCGGCCGCTTGGGAGAACCGGTCTGGCCGCCAGCCATTGTCGGTTCCATCGCGCATGACGAAGAGTTGGCCGTTGCCGTCGCCGCGCGATCCGACGCGCTGAGAAGTGTCGGGGTCGACATCGAGCCCGTCTTGCCTTTGCCCGCGGAGCTCTGGCCGGTGGTGAGCACCCTGCGGGACCGGTTGGGCGATCTCGACCCCGGCATGGGCGGTCGCATCCTGTTCGCGGCCAAGGAGGCGACCTACAAGGCGTCTTTCCCGCTCGACGGCCGCGTGCTGGGCTTCGAGGACATCGCCGTCGATCTCGGATCGGGCGAAGCAGTCACGTTACCCGGTCGCAGGTTTACGGTGCGCTTCACCGTCGCCCCAAGGATCCTGGCGCTGGCCTACGTGGCGCGGGAGGATTGAATGTGCGCCAGTGGGATGGTGCGCGCGAATCGAGTTTTCATCGCCTCGGCACGCCTGCAAGATGGACGGGCCCTACGGATCGACAACCAGCCGCAGCGCCCTTGATGCCGGCGCCAGCCGCACCTGGCGGCCCCAGTCGAAGGCAATGAAATCCTGTTCGATGCCGTCGGCGAAGATGACGCCGCCGTCGTTCATGCGCGAGGTGATGGTGAGCGGGCTTTCGGTGATTTTTCCCGCTCGCAAACTGGTGGCGGTGGCGACGCTCGGGAACGGCTCGCGGACCCAGAAACCCACCGCATGCTCCTCGCGGCCGAGCGACAGTTCGAGATGCGTCGCTTCCATGATCGAGCGCGCCCAGCCGGTCGCGCCGGTGCCGGAGGCGACGATGAGGCCGCTGGAGGCATGGTCTTCCGCCTTGCCCTCCGCCTCGATCCGGTAACGGGCCGACTGGTGGCTGCGATGGCCGACGAAGATCTCGTTCAACGCCAGCAGCATCTCGCCGGCTTCGAGCTCGGCCTGGACCATGGTCCGCGATTCCATCTGGACATCGCCGGCGGCACTGGCGGCGAGCAGCTTGGCCAGCCGGCCGATGCCGACCCGCACCAGCACGCCGTCGTAGAGGTCCGGCGCCGGATTGACGCCAAACACTGGCTGGCCGTTGAGATATTTGGCGACATTGGCGACCAGCCCGTCCTGCCCGACGGCGACGACGACATCGTCGGGCGCGAACAGGAAGCGGTCGAGGTCGGCGCGCGTCACCAGGGTCTGGCGCCAGTCGGCCGGCACCGAGCCGCGGGCCGCGCCGAGCACGGCCTGGAAGCGGTCGTGCCTGGCCTCGACGTCTTCCAGGCGCTGGCCGCGCGTCTCGAGGAAGAAGCGCGCCTGACCGCGCGTGGCGTGATGCGCGATGAGGAGCTCATAGTCGGTCTCGCGCGTCACGAAGACCGCGCGCGGTCGGTTGGCGGCCATGGTCGTCCCCTCAGAATTCTTGTTGGAGCATGATCTTTTCCGAAAACCGGTTCCCACTTTTCGGGATCATGCTCTAGCGCGCCTCGATCACGGCCGGCCCCTTGCGGAACTCGCCGAGCACGGTCGCCAGCAGATCGGGCGTCACATTGAGATGCTCTATTCTGTCCAGCTTGCCGGCGAGCTGCTGGGCGGCGAGGCCAAGCAGGATCGCCGGCGGCAGGTCGCGGTAGATGGCGATGCGCTGCCGTTCCGCTTCCGCGTTGGCGCCCTCGACCGTGCGGATGCGCTCGGCCTCGGCGCCCGCCTCGATCTGCTGCGCCTCGGCGACGCCGGTGGCGCGGTTGCGGGCGTTCTCGGCCTCTTCGGCGATGAGCAGTTTTTCGCGCCGCGCCAGCTCGGTCTTGTTGGCGAGCTCGTTCTCGGCAATGGCGCGCTCCTTGTCGACGGCCAAAGCGCGGCGCTGGAAGGTCGCCTCGTCGGCCTTCTGCTGCAGGGCCTCGAAGGTCGGCGTCTGCAATGCGCGCTCGAGCTCGCTGGTCGGCGCCAGATTGGTGAGCCGCACGTCGACCGCGGCGACACCGATTTCGGTCAGCGCCGGGTCGGCCGCGACCACCGCCTGCAGCCGCTCGCGCAACGGCGCCGGGCCGGCATCGAGAAGCGCGCGCACCGGCGCTTGGCCGAGATATTGCTGCACCACCTGGTTGGCGATGCCGGCGATGCGGGCCTGGATGCGCTCGATCGGCTCGCCGCGCAGTTTACCACTGCGCAAGTCGATGCTGAAATTGACACGCTCGGCCAGTCGCGCGGGGTCGACGACGTGCCAGCCGATGGTGCCCTGCACGGCGACGGTCTGGAAATCCTGGCTGCGGCCTTTGACGAACAACGTCATCTCGCGGTCGTCCATCGGCAGCTCGGCGATGCTGGCGGTTTCGGGCATGAACCAGAAGACCAGGCCGCGGCCGCTCTGCCTGGCGCTGCCGTTGCGATAACGGATGATGTGGCTGCTTGCCTCGCTGCGGAGCTGAGCGACGAAGCCGAAATTGCGGATGGTGGCCATGGTTGGTCTCTCCTCAATTGGTCACGGGACGTTGGAAGCGATAAAGCTCGGCCGGGCGATAGGCGGCGCCCGCTTCATGGGCGCCGGTTGGCGCCAGCCAGCCCTTGTCGAGCTGGCGCCGGCGGAAGGCCGGTTTGTTGAGCACAGTGCCGAGGACGGCCTCGTGCACATCCTGCAGCTGCCTCAGCGTGAAAAGCTCGGGCAGCAGGGCGAAGGCGACGTCGGAATAGTCGAGCTTGCCGCGCAGCCTGAGCATCGCCGTCGCCACGATGTCGGCATGGTCGAAGGCAAGGGTCAGTTTTTCGTTGTCCGGCGACAGCAGCTTGACCGGCCCGCCGGCCTCGCCGGCCCAAGGCACGTGGATCGCGGCCGGCAGCAGCGCCGGCATCGCGCTCAACGCCGCCTCGAAGGCCTGCTCGGTGAGCAGCGCCAGATAGGCGACGCTGACGATGCGCATGCGCGGATCGCGGTCGACGGCGCCGAACGTGTAGAGTTGCTCAAGATGAGCATGCGCCATTCCGGCCTTTTCACGCAGCACCCGTACGGCAGCATCGTCGAGGGATTCGTCGATGCCGACGAAGCCGCCAGGCAGCGCCCAGCGGCCCGCATGCGGAAGTTGGTCGCGCTTGACCAGCAGCACGGCTGCACGACCTTCGCGGATGCCCAACAAGACAAGGTCGACCGTGACCGACGGGCGCTGGAGGGCGCTGGGGTCATATTTCTTGAGGGAGTCGGTCTCGGTCATTGGTGTGCCCATATGTAATGTGCAGAATACATATAAGCATTTGGCATATATGTCAATACACAGGCGTCTCCAAAGAGGAGAGGCCGCCGGACGATATCGAATGAGGGCGCGAAGCGGGGCGCGAATTACGCTGGAACGTAGGTCAACCTGAGCACGTCTTCGCCGATCCGGTCGTTCGCGACGAGGCGGAGCGGTGGCCGGGGTCCGGCGAAATAGGGCTTGCCGTGACCGAGCACCACGGGGTGCAGGTAGATCCGATACTCATCGATCAAGCCAAGCGCGGTGAGAGTTCGCGCCAGGTCCGGGCCGGCTACTTCGATCTCGCCATCGCGCTCGGCCTTCAGCTTGCGGATCGCGCTCTCGAGATCGTCCTCGACGAGCCGGGCATTGGGTCCGACAGTCTTCAACGATCGGGAGACGACCCATTTCGGCTGGTTCCGCCACGCCGTCGCGTAGGCTTGTTTCTCCGCATCCCATTCAGGATGATCGTCGTCCCAGTAGCGCATGATCTCATACATCCGGCGACCGTAGAGGCTGCCCGCCTGCGCCTCGGCCTCCTCGATGAAATGGCGGAACAGCGTGGGACTTGGCCCAAACGCCATGTGATCAACGTAGCCGTCCAGCGACTGGTTCATTCCGAAGACAAGCTTCGCCATGCCCATTCCCTCACATGATAGATCCGCGCGTCCGATTGCATTATGCAATCGGTTTCAGGCTAGACCCCGCTGATTTGTTTCGCAATTGATTTTTGGATGGCGCTTCTAGTGAGGGCTCACCACCGGTGTCAGCCGCGCTTTCGCGGCCGTAGGCACGAGAGCGAGCGGATGTGGGCCGCGTTGAAGCTTGATCGCGAGAAGAGAGCCATGAGGCATTCGGCAGAAATGGCGCGCCGCGCCGGGCGATGATGGGAGCTATGTCTACTCCATAGCCGAAAAGAACGGCGGCCAAGGCGTGACCTCGCAGGACTTCCATCCCGCGCCTTCAGGTCGGCGAAATGGCCGGCCGATATTGGCCGACAACGATATGGCGAAACAGCCACAGGACGACCGGGCAAGCCATGAGTGCGGCGGCGCCGAAGTCTAGCGCGGCGCTCGCGGAGCCGATCGACGTGGCGAGTCCTCCACCGATCGCCGGCCCGGCCAGCATGCCGGCGTAATAGACAGTATAGAATAGCCCCATCCCGATCGGCCGCATCTTCTGCTCGAGCACGCGCGCCGGCAGGCTCACGATCGCACCTGCGGGCAAGCCGCAAAGGATTCCAAGAGCAACGACGACGGGAAGCACCGCGCCGCTGCGCGACAGGAGAAACGTCAGAAGCGCGAAGGCAATGCAGCCTGTCGCGAGAATGGCCTCGCCGCGCTTGGTCCGATCGGCGAGGAAGCCGCCGAACGGAACCGAAAGCACGGCGAGCCAGAGCACAATGCTGATGGTTGATCCAGCTGCTGCATTGGACCAGCCTCGCTCAACGAGCATCGATGGGCCGAAACTGAAGATCATCGCAAAGCCGATATTGTAGAGGCACCAGATCAAGCCAGCGACCATCACGGCGCAGATCGTACCGGCGCTCAGCTTGCCGCTCTCTCCTTCGATCACAACGGATACATCCGGCGCGCGATAGACCAAAGCGATGAGGGAGAGGCCGATCAGGATCAGCCCTGCGACCGCAAGGTTGACGGCATGTAGCCCGAACGTCGCTCCGATTGCCGGCAACAGCATCAGGGAGATTGCGATGCCAGCCGGCCACGAGTTGATGAAAATGGCCATCGCGGTGGCGATCTCCCGACCGGTGAACCAGTCCGCGACCATCTTGGTCATCAGAACGTTCAGGAGAACACCGCCGATGCCCGCGATCAGTCGGCCCGCGATCTGCATGCTCCATAACGGCGATGCAGCCATCAACAGTTCGCCGGCCAGCATCATCAGCATCCCGGCAAGGACCGTGCCCTTGTCGCCATAGCGTCGGCCGAACGCGCCGCCGGGCAAGGCAAGCATGGCGCCTGGCACAAAATAGAGCCCGATCAGAACACCGATACCGGCCAGGCTCGTGCCCAGGCTCTGGCACAGCTGGGGCGCGACGGCCGCGACGCTCTGAAACTGAAACGCGATGGCGGCACGAGCGACGAACAGGACGGCCAGAATCGTCCAGCGGCTTCGCATTTGGATTTTCTCCGATGTCGCGAACTATCCCATCGGCTTGATATTCTGGTTCCGACGGAAGAAATTGTTCGGATCGTATTTGGTCTTGAGCGCGGCCAACCGCGCATAGTTCACGCCATAAGCGTCGCGCACCCGGTCCTCGCCCTCATCCCCCAGGTTGTTGGCATAGACGCCCCCGCTCGAATAAGGCCTGACGGCACCCCACAGATCGCGAGCCCAACGCATGTTGGCGTCGTCATCGGCCGGATCGTCCCAGATTCCGATCGGAAAGCAGTCGAACGCCGCATCGCGGTTTGCATAGGGCGAGTCCGTTACCGGAACCCGCGCAATTGCGCCGCCGACATGCTGGAAAACCAGCAGGGACGAGGTGTTGGGCGCTCTCGCATAGGCGTCGAGCAGCGTGTCGATCGCGCCGGCACTGATCTCCCGCAGGAACTGCGCCTTCCAATAGTAGCGGCGGCCGCGCGGAAACAGGGCATCGCCACCCGACTGAATGTCGAGATAGGGAACTGTCGCGAGGCGAGTCTCAACGGGCGAGCCAAATTTCGCGATTGGTGCAAGGGCCCGCTCACCCTCGTCGTGCGGTCCTACATAGCAGCCCGAGATGCTGAAAAACCGGTCGCCCGACGGCAGGGTCACGAGGGCTGCGTCGACGTCCGCCTCATCCGGTGCGCCGCGGGCGAATTCATCATAGAACTGCATGGCTTCGCGCGCCTGATCGTAAGGATGAAGCGCCGACGCGACGAACAGGGACCTGCCGATCGCATGCAACTGGTATTCGAACGCCGTCACGATGCCAAAATTGCCGCCGCCGCCTCTTACCCCCAGAACAGGTCGGGGTGTTCGCTCGCGCTGGCCCTTAATATCTTTCCCTCGGCTGTCACCACTTCGGCGGCAATCAAGTTGTCGCAGGTCAGCCCGTATTTTCGCCCGAGCTTGCCGAAGCCGCCGCCCAGCGTGAGCCCGGCGATGCCGGTATCGCTGTTGACGCCCATGGTGGTCGCCAGGCCATGCGCCTGCGTGGCACGATCGAATTCGCCCAGGTTGAGGCCTGCCTCCGCGCGCGCGGTCCGACGGACCAGATCGACATCGATGCGTTTCATGCGCGACAGGTCGATGACCATGCCCCCGTCACAGACCGACAGGCCAGCGACATTGTGGCCTCCGCTGCGAACGGCTACCGGGAGCGCGCGGATTCTCGCGAACGTCACGGCCTCAACCACATCCTCGGCGTCCGTGCAGTAGGCGATCATCGCCGGCCGCTTGTCGATGGCGCCATTCCAGACCCTGCGCGCCTCGTCGTAACCGGAATCCCCCTCAACAACCACGTTGCCCTTGAGCCGTAGCCGTGGGGTAGGCCGAGGTTCGAAATGCGATTTGCTCATGAGGTCGCGGCGCCGCTCCATCCGATTTGCTCCCGGCAATGAATGCCCATGCCATCATCTCATGAAGTGCCAAGCCGTTTCAAAATCGAAGAATTCACGTGCCGGATGAGAAAATCTCATCTAGAAAGTCAGGATGAGGAAGCTTCCGCCGCTTCGCGCTCTCCACGCCTTCGAGGCTGCTGCCCGACATCAAAGTTTCGGGGTTGCCGCAAAGGAGCTCGGCGTCACTCCGACGGCAATCAGCCACCAGATTCGGCAGTTGGAGGAGGCCTGCGGCGTCAAGCTATTCCAGCGCCGCCCGCGACCCTTGCTTCTGACGAGCGCAGGTGCTCGGCTCTATCCGGCGTTGCGCAATGGCTTCGATGCGCTGGTTGCGGCGGTGGCGTTGTTGCCAGAAGAGGATGTGCAAGCGCCGCTGCGTGTGACGAGCCCGAACGCATTCGCCAGCAAATGGCTGGTCCCGCAACTGCCCAAATGGCGCGAAGCAAACCCCGCTGTCCCCTTGGATATCATCGGTACGGATGCCGTCCTCGATCTGAGAGCGGGCGCTGCGGACCTTGCGATCCGTTACGCACGAAAGCCGCCACTCGATTTTGTGGCGCATGAGGTGTTTCGGGATGCATATGTTCTAGTTTGCAGCCCCTATCTGCTGGAGCGCCATGGCCCGATCACGCGGGCTGCGGATCTCCTGCGTCTTCCGCTGATCCACTATGACTGGATGAACCGCGATCCGGACGCGCCGTCGTGGCAGAAATGGCTGGCGGTCGCGCGGTCGATCGATCCCGATTTCAACCCCCGCGAAAAGGTCTGGGACCTGAGCTTCCGCGAGGAACTGCACGCGATTGACGCCGTTGTCGGCGGACAAGGGGTTGCGATCTGCAGTGACCTGGTCATCAGCAATGAATTGAGGAGCGGGCTACTCGTGAAGGCCCATCCACTCTCCCTGCCCGGTTATGGATTTTATCTCGTCTCGATGGCGCATAGTCCGCGGGCGCATGTCATCGAAGCCTTCTCGACATGGATGAGGGCCCTCAGCTGAGGTCGCGAGACCTACCGCGGCCGAACTCTCCGGAACTCGCACATTCCGCCATTCCACCTGAAGCGATTAGAACTTTTCCGCCGCCGAACGCCGCTGTTTCCGCGTGGGCCGCACCTCTATCAGATACAAGGACGTACGCCCGGCGGCTATAGAGTATTGCGGAGGGTATCGACGATTTTGGCGCGCCCGAAGAGATCTCGAACTCCTGACCCCCAGATTCGTAGTCTGGTGCTCTATCCAGCTGAGCTACGGGCGCGCAACAGGCCGTGTGTGACACAAGCCCCGCGATCCGATCCTGGCGACCGGCCGCGACGAGACGTGTTCCCTAACGACTGATTTTCCGAAATGCAAGCCGATCCGGCAAAGTTTTGTCGCCTGAGGATCAGGGCCAGCCGAGATTCAGCTCAAGCCGGGCGGCGCAGGCCGTTGCGCGCTTGGTCGAGCCGCACCGGCTGGTCGGGGATGGTGACGGCAAAGACCGTGCGGCCGCCGATCGATTCGACCAACTCCACCGTGCCGCCATGGGCGCGGATCAGTTCATGCGCGATCGCCAGGCCGAGGCCGGTGCCGCCGCTGCGCGCCGAACCGCGGAAGGCGGCGAACAGGTTCTCGCGCGCCTTGGGCGGCAGGCCGGGACCGGTGTCGGTGACGGTGATGCGGCTGACGCTGCCTTGCCGCTCGGCGGCGACCGCCAGCCTACGCACCACCGCGCTCTCCGTGTCGGCGGCCATCGCCTGCACCGCGTTGCGGCAGAGATTTGTGAGGACGCGGAAGAGATGGTCGGAATCGGCGTCGACCTCGAAGGCGAGCTCGACGGCGTTGATGAACTCGATGCCTTCCTCGATGTCGAGCAGGCCATGCACATCGTCGACCAACTGGCGCAGCCTGAGCCGCCGGCGCGACGGCGCCGGCTCCTGCGTGCGGCCGTAGTGCAGCACGCCTTCGGAATAGGAGACGGCCCGGTCGAGCGCGCGCAGCAGCTTCGGCGCGAAGGCTTGCACGGTTGGATCCCTGACCTGGCGCAGGCGGTCCGACATCAGTTGCGCGGAGGCAAGGATGTTGCGCATGTCGTGATTGATCTTCGACACCGCCAGGCCAAGATCGGCGAGGTGCTTCTGCTCCGAGAGCATCTTCTGCAGCCGGTCCTGCATCTGCGCCAACTCGCGCTCGGCGACACCGATCTCGTCGGCGCGCTCCGTCGGACAGATGACGCGGTTCGGGTCGTCCGGCGCCTCCGAGAAGGACAGGATCGAGCGCGTCATCGAGCGGATCGGACCGATCATGATCAGGTCGATCGCCGCATAGACGAGCATGGCGGTGAACAGCGAGATCAGCAGCGAGACGAAAGCGACATTGCGCGAATATCTGAGCATGGCGTCGCGCAGACGGTAGTCCGGCATGATCAGTTCGAACTCCTTGTCGCTGTCGCCGACCGGGCCGAAGACACGCAGCATGCGCTTGCCGCCGAAGAACAAGGTATCGAGCGCGCCGGTCATGCCGTTGACCAGCCCGACATCGGCGATGTCGATGTGCTCGTCGACCTGCGGCGGCATATCCGAGACGACGAGCAACCGCGAGACGCCGCCATCGCGCACCGCGATCGCCTTGGCGCCGATAGCGATCAGCACATCGTTCTGGGCGGCATGCGACAGTGAGTTGGGCTCGCCCTGCAAAAGCACGATCGAGACTGCGGCGGCGGTGCTCAGCCGTTCTTTCAACCAGTTCACCCGATAGCTGGCGATCCAGGGCAGGAAGATCAGGATTTCGGCGAGCAGAACGAAGACGATGGTGAGCAGCAGAAGCTTGGTCGACAGGCCACGCGACAGCGGTACCCGGCGGGACGAATTCGCCGCCGCTGACCGTGCCTTTTCATCCATGGGCAGAGCTTCACTCGTCATAACGCGGTCTTCACGAAGCCTTGATCGGCCAAGATTAAGCGATTTATGGCTTTTTTGCCAATTTCAACCTTGGTCCAGCAAAAAATGCCCCTGGGCGTACCTGGATTGACTTCCAAAAGCCTTCTTTCTATAAGCCCGCTCACGCTCGGGCCATTCGTCCCGGCGCGGTTTCGATCGCGCCTAAGCCGGCCCGGCAAAGCTCCTGTTACAGTGTGACAGAATCAAGAAGGGCCGCACCCCGCGGTATTAAAACAAATGAAGCGTACCTACCAACCGTCTAAACTCGTCCGCAAGCGCCGGCACGGTTTCCGTGCCCGCATGGCCACCAAGGGTGGTCGCGGCGTCGTCGCAGCTCGCCGCAACCGCGGCCGCAAGCGGCTCAGCGCCTGAACGGAAGACGAGATCGTTGCCCGCAACCGGCAAGCCAAAGGGACCAGCTCCCGGGCGGCTTCTGAAACGCGCGGAATTCCTGGCTGTGCGCGGCGGTGAAAAACGCCGCGGACGGCTTTTTCTCGTTGAGGTTCTCGATCGCGGCGACGACCTTGCGCCACGCGTCGGCTATACCGTTACCAAGAAGGTCGGCAACGCCGTGGTGCGCAACCGCGTCAGGCGGCGGCTCAGGGAAGCGGTGCGCGTCCATGCCGCCGATGACATGGCGCCCGGAAATGACTATGTCATCGTCGGGCGCGAAGACGTGCTTGCCACTCCGTTTGGCCAATTGAAGGCCGAGCTTTCCCGCCGATTGCGCGGAACACGATAGGCCAAGGGCTTCGATGGAAAACAACCGTAATTTCTTCATCACCATCGCGCTGTCGGTGTTGATACTGGCGCTCTGGCAATATTTTTACGTGTTGCCGCACAGCGAAGCCCAGCGCGAGCAGGCCCGCATCGAGCAGCAGCGCGTCGAAGCGCAGAAGAAGGAGGCGCAAGGGACCAACCCGGGCGCCGCCGGAGCGCCGGCCCCGGCTTCCGGCACCATTCCGACCGCGCCTGGCAGCGGAACCTCTACCGCGAAGAGCCGCGAAGAGGCCATTGGCCAGACCAAGCGCGTCAAGATCGACACGCCGAGCCTTGAAGGCTCGATCAATCTCACCGGCGCGCGGCTCGACGACCTCAAGCTTAAGCACTACACCGAGACGGTCGACAAAGAATCGCCTGAGATCGAATTGCTCAACCCGGCGTCGCTGGCGAACGGTTATTTCGCCGAGATTGGCTTTTCCGGCACGCCGGACATGGGTCAGATGCCGGGCCCCGACACGGCATGGCAGGCTGATGGCAATGCGGCATTGACCCCGTCGACTCCCGTGACACTGACTTTCACCAATGACAAGGGCTTGACCTTCAAGCGCACCTTCTCTGTCGATAGCCAGTATATGTTCACCGTTTCCGACATGATCCAGAACGGCGGCGCGGCACCTGTGACACTGTCGAACTACGGTCGTGTCACCCGTTTCGACAAGCCGCCGGTCGCGAGCACGTATGTCCTTCATGAGGGCCTTATCGGCGTGACTGGGACCGAAGGCCTGGAGGAATACAAATACGCGGCGATCGAAAAGGCAAAGGAATACAAACCGGGCAAATCGACCGATGGCTGGCTTGGCATCACCGACAAGTACTGGGCTGTGACCTTGGTGCCTTCGGGCAAGCAGCCGTTTCAGCCGAAATACTCCTATTTCGAGTTCACCGGCGGACCTCACGCCCACAGCTATCAGTCCGACTTCCTATCCGACCCGATTACAATCGCGCCTGGGCAGTCGACTACGATCCAGTCCGACATATTCGCTGGTGCGAAGGAAGTCGCCAAGATCAACGCTTATGAGGCCGACCGTCACATTCGCCAGTTCAATCTTCTGATCGACTGGGGCTGGTTCTATTTCATCACCAAGCCGATGTTCTGGCTGATCGACACGCTCTACAAATTCTTCGGCAATTTCGGCCTGGCGATCCTCGCCACCACCGTCATCGTCAAGGCCATCTTCTTCCCGCTCGCCAACAAATCATACGCCTCGATGGCGAACATGAAGAAGGTGCAGCCGAAGATGACCGAAATCCGCGAGAAATACGCGGACGACAAGATGAAGCAGCAGCAGGCGATGATGGAGCTCTACAAGACCGAGAAGATCAATCCGCTCGCCGGCTGCTGGCCGGTGGCGCTGCAGATTCCGGTGTTCTTCTCGCTCTACAAGGTGCTCTACATCACCATCGAGATGCGGCACGCGCCGTTCTTCGGCTGGATCCACGACCTTGCGGCGCCCGATCCGACCTCGGTCTTCAACCTGTTCGGCCTGATACCGTTCGCGCCGCCCGCCTTCCTGCCGCATATGGGCGCCTGGGCGGTGGTCATGGGCATCACAATGTTCCTGCAGATGCGCATGAACCCGACGCCGCCGGACCCGACGCAGGCCGCGATCTTCACCTGGATGCCGGTTATCTTCACCTTCATGATGGGCAGCTTCCCGGCCGGCCTCGTCATCTACTGGGCCTGGAACAACACGCTGTCGATCCTGCAGCAGGGCGTGATCATGAAGCGCCAGGGCGCCAAGATCGAACTATGGGACAATCTGACGGCGCTGTTCCGCAAGAAACCATCGCCGGCGGAATAGCCGGCGCCCCCAATCTTTTCGAATACAAAACCCGGCTTGGCCGGGTTTTTGTTGATCAGGCCGGGTGAGCAGTCGCCAATCTTCGTGATTGGCCGTGGCCATATTCCCGGTCGTCATTCCAGGGCGGAGCAAGGAGCGAAGCGACGCGCGCAGACCCTGGAATCCATGCCGTTACGCCAAGGCGTTGCTGCGTTTCAGAATTGCTGCACCGTTGCACCCTTCGGCAAAGGTCACGGCATGAATACTCGGGTCAAGCCCGAGTATGACGACGTCGCGGGGTTCGGCCAATCTCCAACGTCGGCGACGGAGGCGCCAGCCTGTCGACGATTGAGCCGAGATCGATGGCCGGATGGCCGAGCCGTGCGACGGCTCATTCCATGACGGCGCTGTGATCGACCTTGGCCGGCGTGCCGGGCTTGCGCAGCAACAGCACCAGCGGGATGGCCGCGAGCGACAGGATCATCATCAGCTTGAAGTCGTCGACATAGCTGATGATCGTAGCCTGAAGCGTGACCAGCCCGTCGAGCGCGGCGCGGCCGGCGGCCGTATAGGGGTTCATCGCCTGCGCTATCGCCGGATCGCTGAACGCCTGGTTGAAGGGCGTCACATAGGCGGAGATGTTGGCGTGATTGACCTGCACGTTCTGCGTCAAAAGCGCCGAGACCACCGAGATGCCGACGCTGGACCCGATGTTACGCGACAGATTGTAGAGGCCCGTGCCCTCCGAGCGCCGCTCCGGCGCCAGCGTGGCGAAGGTGATGGTGGTCAGCGGCACGAACAGGAAGCCCAGGCCGGCGCCCTGGATGAAGCCGGTGCTGATGATCGTCCATTGCGAGACAGCGGGCGTCCAGCCGGTCATGTCGTACATCGCCCAAGCCGTGATGGCGAGGCCGATGAACAGCAGCCAGCGCGTGTCGACCTTGCCGACCAGGCGGCCGACGAGGAACATGCAAGCCATGGTGCCGAGACCGCGCGGGCCCATGACGATGCCGGCCGTCACCACCGGATAGCCCATCAGCGTCTGCAGATAGGGCGTCATCAGCGCCAGCGAGGCGAGATAGGTGATGCCGATGATGAAGATGAAGATCATCCCGACGGCGAAATTCCGGTCGAGGAACAGCCTGGGATTCACGAAGGTGTTGCGGGCGGTGAAGGTGTGGACGATGAAGATGTAGAAGGCCGACGCGCAGACCAGCGCCTCGACGACGATCTCCGCCGACGAGAACCAGTTGAGCTGCTCGCCGCGGTCGAGGAACATCTGCAGCGCGCCAATGGAGACGCTGAGCATGCCGAAGCCCAGCCAGTCGAGCTTGGCCTTGAGATCGAGCTTGGTTTCCTGGACGAACATCGACACGCCAAAAAAGGCCAGCGCGCCGATCGGCACGTTGATGTAGAAAACCCAGCGCCAGGAGACGTTCTCGGTGAGCCAGCCGCCGATGACCGGGCCGAGCACCGGCCCGACCATCACCGAGACGCCGAACAGCGCCATGGCCGAGCCGCGTTCCTCGACGCTGTAGATATCGAGCAGGATGCTCTGCGACAGCGGCACAAGGGCGGCGCCGAACAGGCCCTGCAGCAGGCGGAAGCCGACGATCTGCGGCAGCGATTGGGCAAAGCCGCACAGCACCGAGGCGACGACGAAGCCGGTGATCGCCACCAGAAGGATGCGCTTGCGGCCGAAGCGGTTGGCAAGGTAGCCCGAAGGCGGCGTCATCACGGCGGCAGCGACGATGTAGGAGGTGAGCACCCAGTTGATCTGGTCGGCGCTCGCCGAGACGCTGCCTTGGATATAGGGCAGCGCGACATTGGCGATGGTGGTGTCCAGCGCCTGCATGATGACCGCCAGGATGACGCAGGTGGTGATGGCGCCGCGATTGGCGATCACGGGCGCGCCTGTCGCGGAAGCCGTTGTCATGACTTTGTTCCGGAATGCTTGAAGAGACCGGTGATGACGTCAGGCAGGCCACGCGCATGGCCGGTGTCGATATCGACCACGGCGCTCATGCCGCCGCGCAGTGGCGGCTTGCCCTGGGGATCGTCGATCGTCACCCGCATCGGGATGCGCTGCACGACCTTGACCCAGTTGCCGCTGGTGTTCTGCGCCGGCAGCAGGGAGAAGCTGGACGACGAAGCGGGGCTGATCGAGCCGACGGTGCCGTGCCAGACCTCCCCCGGATAGCCGTCGATGCTGATCGTCGCCTTCTGCCCGGGCCGGACATAGGTGAGCTCGGTCTCCTTCGGCTCGGCCGCGATCCAGATATCGGTCGACGACACCAGGCTGAAGGCCGGCTGCGAGGCCGGCAGATATTTGCCGACCTGCAGCGCGTCGACATTGGTGACGATGCCGTCGAACGGCGCCTTGACAACCGAGTCGTTGAGGTTGCGCTGCGCATCGTCCACCGCCGACTGGGCCTGCAGGTAGAAGGGGTTCTTCTCGACCGGCTGGCTGGCATCGCCGCCGAGCTGAGCGAGCATGGACTGTGCCTGTGCCTTGGCGACGATCACCTTCTGGCGCGCGGCGACGAGATCGTGCTGGGCGCTGTCGAAGGTCGCCTTGGAGGCGGTCGAGGTCTTGAGCAGGTCCTGCTGACGCTGGAAAGCGGCCTCGTAATAAGGAATGTCGGCCTGCGCCTGATCGATCGATGCCAGCGACTGCTGGTAGCTCGCCTGCAGGGTCAGCACCTGGTTGCGCACCGTGCCGAGCTGCGCCTGAGCGCCCGCAAGCGCGGTCTGGAAGGAGGCCGGCCGCAGCCGGAACAGCACCTGGCCCTTCTTGACCACCTCGTTGTCATGCACGTCGATCTCGTCGACGGTGCCGGAGACGTCGGTGGAGACGCCAAGCGACTGCGCCTGGATATAGGCATTGTCGGTGCTCATGACCTGACCGCCGACAACGTAATAGTAGCCGCCGGCCACCAGCGCGACCGGAAGCAGTGCGAACAATATCGGCCGCGTCAGGCTGCGACGCGGCTTGACGGGAGCCGGCGGCGCCACGGTGACCGAGGCCGGCTTGGGCTGCGCCGAGGGGGCTTCAAGGGCCGCCGGCTCGGGAGCCACGAGCGCTTCCAGCTCATCGTCTTCGATGGGCGGGTTGGGGCCGCGCCTTTGCTCGCGCTGGCTGTCCAGGCGGATGACCTGGTCGCTTACTCTGTCGCCGGCATTGTCCTCGGCGGCGGGCTTTCTGGTTGAGGTTGATTCAGACATGGACTTTCTCCCGGTCGAGGACCGGCTGGGCGCGGGCCTCGAGCAGATTGGAATTGATCAAGCGCTTTTCGAACGGACGCGCGACGTCGTGCAGCACGAAGCTGATGGTGAGTGAGATGGACATGGGAGGATATCGAGTCGGCGACAACTTTTCGTGAGCATGCTTATTATCACCATGCACATAATCCTGCTGGACGCGGCGCGCAAGACCGACTAAGGCGCTTGGTAAAAATTTCGCATGGGCCACGGCAACGTTGGCTCGAGCTATCGGCGAGCAAGACAAGACGATGTACGGACTCAAAATCACCCTTATCGCCACCCTTGTCGGGTGCGCTTTTCCAGCCGCTGCCAAGGACGCGGTCAGCTGCGGCGGGGCGGCGATGCTAGGGGGCGCGCAGCTCAACTGCAGCCACGTGCAACCCAAGGCGCCGGCGCAATTCTGCACCTTCAGCTGGGCTCTGCACACGACGACCGGAGACCAGAAAATCGTCGAGGGCAGCTTCTCGCTGCCGCCGGGAGCATCGAATGTCCAGGTCTACCAGGGCAGCGGTTTCGACAGCGCTCTTTCCAACCCAATCGTGATCTGCCGCGGCAGCCATTGAGCGCTTTGTGCTATAGCCGGATCACGTTAGTTTGATCGGATGTCGACGTCGCCGGCTGCGCCGGGACGCGCCTGCAATCATGGAGGGACCGTGATGACCGGACCCAATCCCAATATCAAGCACCCGGTTGCGATGCATCCGCGCATCGGTTTCCTGAAAGGACTGGTGAAGGCGCCGAACATCGAGATCGGCGACTTCACCTACTATGACGATCCCGACGGCCCGGACGCATTCGCCGAGAAATGCGTCCTGCATCACTACCCCTTCATCGGCGACAGGCTGATCATCGGCAAGTTCTGCGCCATCGCGGAAGGCGCGCGCTTCATCATGAACGGCGCCAACCATGCCATGTCCGGCTTCTCGACCTATCCGTTCAATATTTTCGGCCATGGCTGGGAGGAAGGTTTTGACCCTCAGACCTGGTCGAAGGAGATTCGCGGCGACACGATCGTCGGCAACGATGTGTGGATCGGCATGGATGCGGTGATCATGCCGGGCGTGAAGATCGGCCACGGCGCCATCATCGCCGCGAAATCGGTTGTCACGCACGATGTGCCGCCCTATGCGATCTTTGCCGGCAATCCGGCCAAGGTGGTAAAAATGCGCTTCGACGACTTCACAGTGCGGCGCCTGCTCAAGGCGGCCTGGTGGGACTGGCCGGTGGACAAGATCAGCCGCAACCTCAACGCCATCCGTGGCGCCGACATTGCCAGACTGGAGGCCGCGGTTTGAACGCGCCAAACACAACCGTGATCAGCTCCGAGCTTTTCACCCACGCGTGGATATTCATCCGCGGCGTGCCGTCGATGAAATTCCTGCCGCCGGAAGGACCGCCAGAGATCGCCTTTGCCGGCCGCTCCAATGTCGGCAAGTCGTCGCTGATCAACGCGCTGGTCAACCAGAAGGGGCTTGCGCGCACCTCCAACACGCCGGGACGCACGCAGGAGCTCAACTATTTCGTGCCGGACGGCTTTTCAGGCGAGGGCGCCGACCTGCCGCCGATGGCGCTGGTCGACATGCCCGGCTACGGCTACGCCAGCGCGCCGAAGGAGAAGGTCGATGAGTGGACCAAGCTGATCTTCGAGTACCTGCAGGGGCGCGTGACGCTGAAGCGCGTCTATGTGCTGATCGACGCCCGCCACGGCATCAAGGCCAAGGACGAGGAAGTGCTGTCGCTGCTCGACAAGGCGGCGGTGTCCTACCAGGTGGTGCTGACCAAGACCGACAAGATCAAGGCCGCCGGCGTGCCGAAACTGATCGAAGAGACGCTGGCCAAGATCAAGAAGCGGCCAGCTGCTTTTCCGATCGTATTGGCGACATCCTCGGAAAAAGCCGAAGGTCTCGACGAGTTGCGGGCCGCGATCGTGCTGGTGGCAAACGGCGGCTGACGCCTCTCAGTCTATCTCCTCGCGTTCCGGCTCGCGATCGCGACGTCCAGTGAGTATCTCGCGCTTGCCGACATGGTTGGGCGTGCCGACCAGCCCTTCCTTCTCCATGCGCTCGACCAGCGAGGCGGCACGGTTGTAGCCGACGCCAAGCCGGCGCTGGATGTAGGAGGTCGAG
The DNA here is from genome assembly GCF_053005525.2 of Mesorhizobium sp. ORM8.1. NCBI lineage: Bacteria > Pseudomonadati > Pseudomonadota > Alphaproteobacteria > Hyphomicrobiales > Phyllobacteriaceae > Mesorhizobium > Mesorhizobium sp. ORM8.1. Next base: position 3,805,010 of record NZ_CM132600.1, read on the forward strand.
CATTTCTTGTCGCGTTTGACGACCTTGATAGCTTCCTCGTAGAGGGCATCGCCATCGTCCTCGGCGATCGCGGTCTTGTCGAAGACCGGGCCGGTGTCGTCGGCTTCCTCGCCCTCATCCTCATCGGCGGTGACGGTGTCGAGATATTCGGGACGGCCTTGCGCCTTGAGATGCGCCACGACCTGCTCGACCTCGAGGTCGGACACGAAGGGGCCATGCACGCGCGCGATACGCCCGCCGCCGACCATATGCAGCATATCGCCCTGGCCGAGCAGCTGCTCGGCGCCCTGTTCGCCGAGGATGGTGCGGCTGTCGATCTTGGAGGTGACCTGGAAAGAAATGCGTGTCGGGAAATTGGCTTTGATGGTGCCGGTGATGACATCGACCGAGGGGCGCTGCGTTGCCATGATCAGGTGGATGCCGGCGGCGCGCGCCATTTGGGCGAGGCGCTGGATGGCGCCTTCGATCTCCTTGCCGGCCACCATCATCAGGTCGGCCATCTCGTCGACGATGATGACGATGTACGGCATCGGCGTCAGATCGATTTCGCGCTCCTCGAACAGCGGCTCGCCGGTGCCCTTCTCGAAGCCGACCTGCACCTGCATGGCCACGGTTTCGCCCTTGTCGCGGGCGCTTGCGGCGCGCTGGTTGTAGCCGTCGATGTTGCGCACGCCCAGCCGCGCCATCTTGCGGTAGCGCTCCTCCATCTCGCGCACCGCCCATTTCAGCGCCGTCACCGCCTTCTTGGAATCAGTGACGACCGGGGTGAGCAGATGCGGGATGCCGTCATAGACTGACAGTTCCAACATCTTGGGATCGACCATGATGAGGCGGCACTCCTCCGGCTTCATCCGGTAGAGCAGCGACAGGATCATGGTGTTGATGGCGACCGACTTGCCCGAGCCGGTGGTGCCCGCGACCAGAAGATGCGGCATCTTGGCGAGTTCGGCGATGACCGGTTCGCCGCCGATGGTCTTGCCAAGGCCGAGCGCGAGCTTGCAGGACGTGTTGCGGAAGCCGGCCGAGCCGATCAGCTCGCGGAAATAGACGGTCTCGCGCGTTTCGTTGGGCAGCTCGATGCCGATGACGTTGCGGCCCGGCACCACGGCGACGCGCGCCGAGACGGCCGACATCGAGCGGGCGATGTCGTCGGCCAATCCGATGACGCGGCTGGACTTCACGCCCGGCGCCGGCTCGAACTCATAGAGCGTGACGACCGGGCCCGGACGGACGTGGATGATTTCGCCCTTGACGCCGAAATCCTCCAGCACGCTTTCGAGCAGGTCGGCGTTCTGCTCCATCCGCTCCTGCGACATGTAGAAGCCCTGGCCTTCCGGCGGCACCTGCAAAAGGTCCTCGGACGGAAGCTCGTAACCGGCCGCAACGGCCGCGGGCACGATCTTGCCGGCAACGGGCAGCGAGGGTTTGGCGGTCCGGAGGCTCCTCGCCTCGGAACCCGGCGCCAGCGCTGCCGAAGCGGGCGCGACGGCCGGGGCGGCAACGGGAGCCGGAATCGCGGCCGCGCTGGCGAGCGTCGCGTTCGAGCGCCATTCGATGACGCGGTAAAACGATGTCGCGTCGCTCATCAGAGCGGGGCGGGGTTGGCTTGGCTGCGGCGTTGGATGCGCCGGCGCGGACATGACGCGCGGCGGCGCTGAACCGCCAGACAGCTGTGCGGCTTCGTTCTGGCGCGCCCGTGCCAGACGTTCGGCCAGGAAAGGCATGCCGAATTCGAAGAACGCGTGATCGGAAAGATAGGACCAGCGCAGTCCGGTCGGGCGCGGCTTCGGCGCCGGAGCGGCAACAGCAGGCGGCGGCGCGGCGGTCGTCGTGTGAACAGTGGCGACAGAGGGGGTAACTGGCCGAGTTGGGTTAGTCTTCACAGGAGCCGGCGGCGCGGATCTGACAGGCGTCGCCGCGGAATTTGGTTTCGGCGGTAGAGCGGCCTCCGTCTGCGGCGCAGGGCGCTTTACGGCGTCGGAATCGGGCGTGCGCGTGAAACGCACGTTCGGCGCGAGAAAGAAATAGTTCTGGAAAGTCGGACGGTTGAATCCGCCGTCGGTCGAATCGGACGATTCATCGCGGACGGCGTTCGATCCGGCGACGGGCACGGCGCGCAACGGGACAATTTGCGCCGCTTGCGGCTGCGCGCCCGTGTCGTGGCGCCCAACGTCCTGCGGATGATGATTGTCGTCGCTATCGTAGGCCGAGGCACCGGGAAGATTGGCACGGGGGAAACGCATGGATGTCATACTCGAGACTCGCCGATTGCACGTGTCCCGAGACATAGAAAGCGATGGTTAACAGGTCCTTCCGAAAGCCCGTGAGGAGGTCGTCCACGGTCAGATTTGATCGGAAAAGATTTACCTGGTGTCGAAGCAACCCACAGCTCCGTTCGAGCTGCCGATACGCATCACGAACCTTCCGGTCCGCGCGGGTGCATCCATGTCTGCTGTCGCGAGCTCCGCCCGCCAAAGGGGCACCCGCTTGGGATGGTCAGGCCGATTCCGACGCCCGTTCCTCGGCGAAAAGCTTCTCGGTGCCGTAGGCCTTGAGGAACACATCGACACCCGACCGCACGATATGCTCGATCTCAGCCTGGCCTGGGGCCTTGGTGCGATAGGAGAAGATGCACTGCCGGAAAAGGCCGGCGAGACAAAGCTCGGTGAACTGATAGGCGGCGAGATCGACGTCGTCGATCTTCAGGAGACCGCGTTCAACGGCTCCATTGAGGAAGACCATGACATTGTCGTGGCCGCGCTTGGGACCGCGTTCGTAGAAGCGCGCGCCAAGCTCGGGGATTCTGTCGGAGGCGCCAACGACCGTGCGCTGCGCCTGGATGACCCTGGCCGAGGTGATCTTGACCGAAAGCACGGTGCCGAATTTCACCAGTGTCTTGCGCAGGTCCTCGAAGTGATCGAGTACCTCATACATGTTCTTGAAGATGCTGCCGCGCTCTTCCTCGATGAGCGCCTCGAAGAGTTCTTCCTTGTTCTCGAAATAGACGTAGATGGTGCCCTTGGAGACGCCGGCCTCGCGCGTTATGTCGTTCATCGACGCGGCTTCGAAGCCCTTGTCTATGAAGACGCGGCGCGCGCCCTCGATGATCTGGGCCCGCTTTACAGGATCCTGCCCGGCCGCCGGTCGGCCCTTGCGCAGGTCGAGCAGATCGCTTTCCGCTGTCGTTTCGACCATTAAAGTCACACCTCGCAAAATATTTCGAACCGCTCGGTTCGATTTCCTCTTGATATGGGCCTCTTCCTACGCTATGTCAACGTCCAATTCGAACCGAACGGTTCAGTCTGACTGACAATCCAGAGAGATCATCATGTCCTCGAACGCGCCCGCCACCGCTGAAGTCCGCACGTTTCCCAACGCCAAGGTCCAACCGTCGACCGAAGCTCCGGAAGCCCCCACGCAGCCCGTCACTCCGGTCCAGGCGCCTGCCGCCGAAGCGCCGGCCAAGAAGAAGCGCTCGGTGCGCTCATTCCTGTTGCCGATCATCGGCGTCGCGCTGCTCGGCGCCGGTGCCTGGTATGGCTATGACTATTGGACCGACGGCCGCTTCATGATCTCCACCGACGACGCTTATGTCCAGGCCGACACGTCGTTCGTGTCGCCCAAGATCTCGGGCTACATCGACAAGGTCCTGGTGAGCGAGAACCAGCAGGTAAAGGCCGGCGATCCGCTGTTCGTCATCGACAACGGCGACTACAAGATCGCCGTTGCCCAGGCCGAGGCACAGATCGCCACGCTGGCCAAGACGCTCGACCGCATCGACGCGCAGACCAAGGCAGCCCAGGCTTCGCTGCAACAGGCCCAGGCCTCGAAGGTTGCCGACCAGGCAGCCGCCGCCAACGCGGGGCGTGCCCAGGTGCGCGCGGCACAGCTGGTCAAGACCCATGTCGGCACGCAGGCGCAGCTCGACGACGCTCAGACCGCGCTCGACCAGGCCAACGCGGCGCTGGTCGGCGCCGATGCGCAGATCGCCGCGGCGCAGGCCAATATCGGCGTGCTGGAAGCCCAGCGCGTGGAATCGGCCTCGACGCTCGCTTCATTGCAGCTGACCCGCGACAAGGCAGCGCGCGACCTCGCCTTCACCGTGCTCAAGGCGCCTTATGACGGCGTCGTCGGCAACCGCTCGGTCGAGCAGGGCGACCTCGTCAGCCCCGGCCAGAAGCTCGCCGTCGTCGTGCCGATGGACAAGCTCTACATCGTCGGCAACTTCAAGGAGACGCAGCTTGGCCGGATGGTGCCTGGCGAGAAGGTGCGCATCACGGTCGATGCCATCAATGGCCAGACCTTCGAAGGCACCGTCTCGTCGCTGGCGCCGGCGTCAGGTGCGGTGTTCTCGCTGCTGCCGCCGGAAAACGCCACCGGCAACTTCACCAAGGTGGTGCAGCGGGTGCCCGTGCGCATCGACGTGCCGGCCGATGTCCTGAAGACCGGCAAGCTGCGCGCCGGCCTCAGCGTCGTCGTCGCCGTCGACAGCCGCACCGCGCCCGCCAGCACGACCAACTAAGCACTTTTGGGGGGACGGTTCGGGGGCCTGTCGAGCACCGAACCGTCCAGCCCGCCAGTCTTTGTTTCGATGCAATTCCGAACGGAAACCCGTGTTCCTGGAATTGCTCTAGGGAGGCCATGATATGGCAACCGCAACCCTGACAGCAGGAGCGCCGCCGGCAAGGCCGGCAGTCCCTGACACCATCTCGACGCGGCGCGTCATCGCGTTCCTGGCGATGGTGTTCGGCATGTTCATGGCGATCCTCGACATCCAGATCGTCTCGGCCTCGCTGGCCGAGATCCAGGCGGGTCTCAGCGCCAGCTCGGATGAAATTCCGTGGGTGCAGACCGCCTATCTGATCGCCGAAGTTGTGATGATCCCGCTGTCGGGTTTCCTCAGCCGGATGCTGTCGACGCGGGTGCTGTTCACCATCGCCGCCGCCGGCTTCACCGCGGCCAGCGCGCTTGCCGCGACCGCCACCAACATCGACCAGATGATCGTCTACCGCGCCATCCAGGGTTTCATCGGCGGCGGCATGATCCCCAGTGTCTTCGCGGCAGCCTTCACCATCTTCCCGCCGTCGCGCCGCGCCGTCGTCTCGCCGATGATCGGTCTGGTGGCGACGCTGGCGCCGACCATCGGCCCGACGGTCGGCGGCTATATCAGCCACGCTTTCTCATGGCATTGGCTGTTCCTGATCAATGTCGTGCCGGGCATATTGGTGGCGACCGCGGCCTGGTCGCTGATCGATTTCGACAAGCCGAACCTCAAGCTGTTCAGCAAATTCGACTGGTGGGGCCTGATCGGCATGGCCGCCTTCCTCGGCTGCATGGAATATGTGCTGGAGGAAGGCCCGAACCACGACTGGCTGCAGGAGCCGGCGGTGTTCGCCTGCGCCGTCATCATGACCATCGGCGCGGTCATATTCTTCTGGCGCGTGTTCACCGCAGAGGAACCGATCGTCGATCTCAAGGCCTTCACCAACGTCAATTTCGCCTTCGGCTCGCTGTTCTCTTTCGTCATCGGCATCGGCCTGTACGGCCTCACCTATCTTTATCCGGTGTTCCTGGGACGCATCCGCGGCTACGATTCGATGATGATCGGCGAAGCGCTGTTCGTCAGCGGCCTGGCGATGTTCGTCACCGCGCCAATCTCCGGCTTCCTGTCCAGCAAGATGGATTTGCGGCTGATGATGATGATCGGCTTCTTCGGCTTTGCCACCGGTACCTGGTGGATGACGCATCTGACCGCCGACTGGGATTTCTATGAGCTGCTGATCCCGCAGATCCTGCGCGGCTGTTCGATGATGCTGTGCATGGTGCCGATCAACAACATCGCGCTCGGCACTTTGCCGCCGGACCGGCTGAAGAATGCGTCGGGCCTGTTCAACCTGACCCGCAACCTCGGCGGCGCCGTCGGCCTTGCGCTGATCAACACGGTGCTGATCAACCGCAACGCCTTCCACTACGCTCGACTGGCCGAGCATGTGCAGTGGGGCAGTGCCGCCGCGCAGACCAAGCTGCAGAACATGACGCTCGATTTCGAGCAGACCGCCGGGCTCGATGCCACGAGCGCCGCGATCTCGAAACTGTCGGGCATCGTCCAGCAACAGGCGGCGCTGCTGTCCTTCATGGACGTGTTCATGCTGCTGACGGTGCTGTTCGCCTCGCTCGGTTTCTTCGTGCTGTTCATCAACAAGCCGGCCCAGCAGGGCGGCGGCGGAGGCCATTGAGGAGCCGGAACCCCCGCCTGGCATCCTCACGCGTGACCCCGGAAATCATCACGATTTCCGGGGTCATTCTTTTAAAGATCGAACAGATTTTGCCGTCAGCCGAAGTGCTATCTCAGGCGGAGGCCGGCTTGAAGCTCAGCGCCACGCCATTGATGCAGTGGCGCAGGCCGGTCGGCGGCGGACCATCGTCGAAGACATGACCGAGATGGCCACCGCAGCGGCGGCAATGCACTTCTGTGCGCGTCATGCCGAGCGAGCGGTCCACGGTCTTGCCGATGGAATTGGCAATCTCCTGGTAGAAGCTTGGCCAGCCGGTGCCGGAATCGAACTTGGTCTCGGACGCGTAGACCGGCAGGTCGCAGCCGGCGCAGGCGAACACACCCTTGCGGTGCTCGTTGAGCAGCGGGCTGGTGCCCGGATATTCGGTGCCTTCCTTGCGCAACACGTCGAAGGCGGCGTCGGAAAGGATGGCGTGCCACTCGGCGTCGGTCTTGGTGACCTCAAAGGTCTCGGCGGCCGAAGCCGGATTCGGCCCACCCGTGCGCAGAAGCGCCCCGGATCCGACAATCAGAGCGGCGGCGGCGGCCCCGCTCCAGAGAATATCACGACGGTTCATGGCCTTTTCCTCCTGCACATTTGTGCCAGATCGCGGCGCCACCTGAAAATCAAAAGCCGGTGACGCTGCCTGTTATCCTGACGCAATTCCATACGGAGAACCGCTGCACACTTCTCCTGGAACTGCTCACAATGATGCTCCGCATCGCCTTTCCAGGACAACGCGGAGCACACTCTTGCCGGATCACGCGGATCTTTGCGGCCGGCGCGGTTCGACCTATTCTTCGCCGGCCGGGCCCGCTTTGTTACATCTTCGGCAAGAGAACCTTGTCGATGACGTGGATGACGCCGTTCGACTGGCGAACGTCGGGGATGGTGACATGCGCGACATTGCCGTTCTCGTCGGTCACGGTGACCTTGCCGCCCTTGGACTTCAGCGTCAGCTCGCAGCCGCCGACCGTCTTGACGGTATGCGCACCGCCATCGGCCTTGGCCATCTTGGCGACGTCGGCGGCCATCGCCTGGGCGGCGACGACATGACAGGTCAGGATCTTGACCAGCTTGTCCTTGTTCTCGGGCTTGAGCAGCGTGTCGACGGTACCCGGCGGCAGCGCGGCAAAGGCTTCATTGGTCGGCGCAAAGACCGTGAAGGGGCCCGCGCCCTGCAGCGTGTCGACCAGGCCGGCGGCCTTGACGGCGGCGACCAGCGTGGTGTGGTCCTTCGAATTGACGGCGTTCTCGATGATGTTCTTCTTGGCATACATCGGTGCGCCGCCGACTCTTGGATTGGCGTAGGCAGTAGCGCCAAGCGCGGAAAGGCCGATCGCGGAGGCGAGCAGAAGGGTGGCGAATTTACGCATGGTGTCAGTCTCCTTGGTGTGTTGGATGCGAGATATTTGAATTTTCGGTCGGTCGGTTCGGGCCGGCCCGTCGCGTTGGTTACATCTTCGGCAGCAGAACCTTGTCGATGACATGGATCACGCCGTTCGACTGCTCGACATCGGCGATGGGCACGTTGGCGACATTGCCGTTTTCGTCGGTCACGGTGACCTTGCCGCCGTCAGCCTTGAGCGACAGCTCGCAGCCGCCGGCGGTCTTCACCTTGTGGGTGCCGCCATCGGCCTTGGCCATTGCCATGACATCGGCAGCCATCGCCTTGGCGGCGATGACATGGCAGGTCAGGATCTTGACCAGCTTGTCCTTGTTTTCGGGCTTGAGCAGCGTGTCGACGGTGCCGGCTGGAAGTGCCGCAAAGGCCTCGTTGGTCGGCGCGAAGACCGTGAAAGGGCCGGGTCCTGCAGCGTGTCGACGAGGCCGGCAGCCTTGACGGCGGCGACCAGCGTCGTGTGATCCTTCGAATTGACGGCGTTTTCGACGATGTTCTTGTTGGCATACATGGCGGCGCCGCCGACCATCGGGTTATCGGCATAGGCAACGGCGCCCAGCGCGGAAAAACTGATCGTGGTGGCGAGCAAAAGGGTAGCGAGTTTACGCATAAAGTCAGTCTCCTTCGGTGAATTTTCCCGTGCTTGGGAATGCGAGTAGATACGGCTCTGACAAAACTTAGTTTCGCAAACTTGCTAAGTTTTTTTATTCTCGGATCAATTTCATATCGCCGTTTTCTAAGACGGCAAAATTCCATCCTCCGACGCCTATCGGAGGATGGAACTATATTAGACTTTCAGTATACTTCCTGATGAAGGATCAGATGCCCTTCAGGTCGCCCGCGGCAACGACTGGGCCGGTCGGCTGGCCGGTCGGCGAACCGCCGGTCGGCTCGAGGCTGACGGCAAGCACGGCGCCTTGCGCGAGCTTCTGCTGGACAGCGGGTGTGACGGCGATGCGCGCGGTCTGGCCGGCCGGGATGACGCCCATCGATACAGGCGCATTCTTGCCTTCGATCATCCAGAGTTCGAAATCCTTGCCGGCGCCACGATCGCCGGAGACCAGCGACAGGCCGACCTCGTGACGGGCCGCGTCATAGACGGCGAGGTATTTGACATTGCTGTTGTCGGCGGCGAGCGAGGCGACCAGCCTGGTCTCGGCCTGCGGCGCCGGCGGGTTGAGATAAGGCAAAGCGACATAGACGGCCAAAGCGGCAATCGCGGCGGCGGCAAGGCCGCGCCAGAAGGCCAGGCTCGACCACATGCCGGCGCGCGGCGCGGCGGATGTGGCGGCAGAGGATGCAAACAGCCGGCGGTCGATCGCCACCTTCACGGACGCCGGCGGCTCGACGGCGGCATAAGCGGACGCCATCGGTGCGAAGTGGACCTCCCAGCCATCGACCAGACCGGCAAAGGCCGTTTCGGTGGCGATGCGGCGGGAAGCGATCTGGCGCTCGTCGGCTGCCAGAACGCCGAGAACGTATTCGGCGGCGAGCAGGTCGTCGCCTCCACGTTCCGGTCCGTTGTCCTCTGCCAGCGTCATCTTTCCAGACATTCTCTAAGTTTCAGCAGGCTTCGCCGCAGCCAAGTCCGCATCGTGTTCAGCGGCACGTTGTGACGTTCCGCCAGCTCGGCATAGCTTTCGCCGTTCAGATAGGCGCCCCGGACGGCCGCCGCCCGGTCTTTCTCCAGTTCGTCGAGGCAGTGGTAGATGCGTTCGGTCTCGCCGCCCGCCACAGCCATGGCCTCGGGTCCCGGCGCCGGATCGGCGACGTCGAGGGCTGCATCGATGTTGGCAGAAGGATTGCGCCGCACCCGAATGCGATCAATCGCATGGTTGCGTGCAATGGCCACCAGCCAGGAAATCGGGCTCAGATCGGAAACCGCGAAACGATCCGCCTTCGTCCAGACTTTGACGAAGACCTCCTGCAGCGCTTCTTCCGCATCTCCTCGGTCCTTCAATACACGAAGGCAGACGCCAAAAAGTTTCGAGCTGGTCTGCCTATAGAGCAGATCGAACGCGGCCCGGTCCTTCATCGAAGTCCGGACGATCAGCTTGCTGATGTCCTGCGGCGCCATGGAGGCAAATTAGAAGATTGTGATCCATTTGCAACCGACCTGCGGACGTTGTCCACGAAAGGTCATCACCGAGATGCGAAGCGGTTTGGGCGGCCTTTATTGGCGTTGCCAAAGCAAACCGGCCGCCGTTGGAGCGTTTCGCCGAAAACGGCGAAGCGCTCTAACTTTTTCTTGCGCAATTCCGGACAGAAAACCGCTCACACTTTTCCTGGAATTGCTCTAGCCTTTGAAAAAGAGGGAACGGCGATGTCGGTCGAGCGCGTGCTTTGGGAACAGGATGCGACCGGTCTTGCCGATCTCGTGCATCGAAACGAAATCTCGCCCGAAGAGCTGGTCGACGCTGCGATTGCGCGCGCCGAGGCGACACGGCCCGACATCAACGCCATAGCGACGCCACTTTACGAAGCGGCGCGAGCCCGAGCCAGGACGGTGGACCGCCAGCTGCCGCTGGCCGGCGTGCCGTTCGCGCTGAAGGATCTCGGCATCGGTATCAAGGGCGTGCCGATCCATGGCGGCAGCCGTATTGCGCCTTTCTCGGCCGATTTCAACTCGGTGATGGTCGAGCGCTATCTCGACGCGGGGCTCATTCCGATTGCTACCAGCACGACGCCCGAGCACGGGTTGCGGCTGATGACGGAGTCCGCCCGCTTCGGCATCACGCGCAGCCCGTGGAACACCGGCCACACGACCGGCGGCTCGTCCGGCGGCGCGGCTGCCCTTGTCGCGGCGGGCGTCGTGCCGGCCGCGCATGCGTCCGACGGCGGCGGCTCGATCCGCGTGCCTTCGGCCTGCAGCGGGCTGGTGGGTTTGAAGACCTCGCGCGGCCGCGTGCCGCTGACGCCGCTGATCAGCGAGAGCTGGTACGGCATGGTCGTCGACCATGCCGTCAGCCGCTCGGTGCGCGACACGGCGCTGCTGCTCGACCTTACCCATGGCGCCGACCCGCTGTCGCCTTATGCGGCACGCGCGCCGCAGGGCACGTTCGCAGCGGCCGCGGCACGCGACCCCGGCAAGCTCAACCTTGCCGTCTACCGCAAATCGCCGCTCGGCCTGCCGATCTCGGACGAAACGATTGCCGCGCTCGACACGGCGGTGGCGCTGGCGCGCGAGGGTGGCCACAGCGTGGAAGAGATCGACCTGCCCTTTATCGGCCGCGACTTCTTCGCCGATTTCTGCAAGACGGTCGGCTCGGCCGTCGCCGGCACGATGCGCGGCGAGGCGCAACGCCTCGGGCGACCGGTCACCGGCGAGGTCGAGCGCGCGACGCGCGTGCTCGGCCGCCTCGGCGAAATGCTCTCGGCCGGCGAGGTCTATGACGGGCTGCACCGGCTCCATGCCACGGCACGCCAACTGATTGCGGAGACCGCGCGCTACGACGCGGTGCTGATGCCGATCATCGCGCATCCGCCGCTGGCCTGCGGCTCGATGGACCCGAAGGGCGCGGACGAGCTGATCGAGAGCCTGCTCGACAAATTGCATCTCACCGGCCTGCTCAAGATCAAGGCGCTGTTCGGCCAGCTGATGGACAAGAGCCTGTGGTTCACGCCGTGGCCGGCGATCCAGAATGTCAGCGGCCAGCCCTCAATCGCGCTGCCGGTGCATGTCACGGCCGCCGGCCTGCCGCTCGGCATCCAGGCCGCAGGCCGACCCGGCGACGAGGAGACGCTGCTGTCGTTCGCCGCGCAGATGGAGAAGATTTCCGGATGGCTGGGGCGCCGCGCGCCGCTCAAGGTGCCGGCCTAGAACAGTCGGTCAGATTTCATCATTGTGACCGCAAAGCCGTTTGCGGCCTGCGGCAATTCCCGCTAAGACCCCGCCATTCACGCTTTAGCCGCCGATTTAAGCATGTCCTCATCCCGAAACCGGCTACCACTTTCGGGAAGCATGCTTCAGCTGGGATCGACACCGATGACGGACATCGCCGCCACCGCCGAAATGCAGGCCGCGCTGCTTTCCAGGGCGCTGCCCTATATGCAGCGCTACGAGAACAAGACGGTGGTGGTGAAATATGGCGGCCATGCCATGGGCGACCATGAGCTCGGCAAGGCCTTCGCCCGCGACATCGCGCTTTTGAAGCAGTCCGGCGTCAACCCGATCGTCGTGCATGGCGGCGGGCCGCAGATCGGCGCGATGCTTGCGAAGATGGGCATCGAGTCCAAATTCGAGGGTGGTCTGCGCGTCACCGACCAGAAGACGGTCGAGATCGTCGAGATGGTGCTGGCCGGCTCGATCAACAAGGAGATCGTCGCGCTGATCAACGCCGAGGGCGAGTGGGCGATCGGGCTGTGCGGCAAGGACGGCAACATGGTGTTCGCCGAAAAGGCGCGCAAGACGATGATCGACCCGGATTCCAACATCGAGCGGGTGCTGGATCTCGGCTTTGTCGGCGAGCCGGTCGAAGTCGACCGCACGCTGCTCGACCTTCTGGCGAGCTCGGAGATGATCCCGGTGCTGGCGCCGGTGGCGCCCGGCCGCGACGGCCACACCTACAACATCAATGCGGACACCTTTGCCGGCGCCATTGCCGGCGCCTGCCAGGCGACGCGCCTGCTCTTCCTCACCGACGTGCCCGGCGTGCTCGACAAGAACAAGAAGCTGATCGACGAGCTGACGGTCGCCGAAGCCAAGGCGCTGATCAAGGACGGCACCGTGTCGGGCGGCATGATCCCCAAGGTCGAGACCTGCATCGAGGCGATCGAGCGCGGCGTCGAAGGCGTCGTCATCCTCAACGGCAAGACGCCGCATTCGGTGCTGCTCGAGCTTTTCACCGAGCACGGCGCCGGCACGCTGATCGTTCCGTAGAGCTTTACTAGCCGGCTAATCTTTTTGCTTCCGGCTCGACCCGGACTTCGACAATCGGCAGAGCCGGTCTGCGGGATGGCAGCCTGACGGTCATCGATTCCTCCTCCGCGTCCTGCGGCGCGCCCCAGAATTCGGCGAGCGTCGGTCCGTCCGTCACGCGGCGATCGGCGACCAGAAAACCCCAGATCTCGCGGAACCAGACGCGGCGGCCCATCTTGGTGTACCAGCGCATCGAATGGCGCTGCTCGGGATCGGGGTGAAACAGGACGCGCGCCAGCGCCTTCGGCCTGGATTGCACAGCGACTTCGATGAGCTTGACCGCGAAGAACAGCACCCACGGCTTCAGCCTCGTCATGTGCATCACCTGGTGCTTGTAATCCCAAAGCCGCACATCCTTCTGGATCACCTTGCGGTCGCGGGCGATGCGGAAGAACGGCGCCCAGCGATGCGGCGTGACATAGAGCGCCTGGATCTGGTCGGGGTCATAGGCGATAAGCTGGCGGAAGCCGCGCCAGAGATCGCGCAGGGTTTCGTCCTCGAAGCCGGCGACCCAGGTCGCCATCGACAGGATGCCGTGCCGCCGGAGCAGCCGGATCGCCTCGCGGTCGGATTTCGTGCTACCGCCCTTGCGGATCAGCGACAGCGTTTCCTCGTCGGTGTTCTCCATGCCGAGCAGCCAGCGGATGACACCGGCCTTGCGGTAGAGATCGAGGATATCGGCATCGCGCACGATGTCGTCGGCGCGGGTCGAGCCGACGATCAGCACCGGCACATTCTCGGCGATCAATGCGTCGAGAAAGGCGCGCCAGGCCTTCTTCGAGGAGGTCGGGTTCTCGTCGGCGAGGTTGATCAGCTCGACGCCGTGCTCACGGTGCAGCCAGGCGATCTCCTGGCGAACTTGACCGGGTCGCGATGGCGCCATCGAGTCCAGAAGCCACGCTGGCCGCAATAGTTGCACAAATGCGGGCAGCCGCGCGAAAACTGCATGACGACCGCCCGCTTGCCGCCCCAATAACTGTAGCGGCGATGGTCGATCAGCTCCCAGCCGACGCGGTAAGCGTCGAGATCGCCAATTGTCATCGCAGCTTGCGTCGCGGCGGGACGGCCGAGGTCGTCGCGATAAGCGATGCCGGCGACGCTTGCCACCGGCTGGCGCATCTCGATGGCCTCGACCATCGCCGTCACGGTCGCCTCGCCCTCGCCGCGCACGATGAAGTCGAAGACGTTCGTCTCGGCGAGGATGTCGCGCCAATGATAGGTCGGGAAGACGCCGCCATAGATGACGATGACGCCTGGCGCACGTGCCTTGACCATCCGGGCGATGCTGAGCGCGGTCGGATGCGCCGAGGTCGAGCCGGAATGGCCGATCAGGACGAAGTCCGGATCACTGCTCAGGGCATCCTCGACGAGTGTGGTGAGCGGCATCGGCCCGAACTCGGCATCGACCAGCCGCACGCCATGGCCGGAATCGATCAGCGGGCCGCCGATCGCCAGCAAACCGAGCGGCGGCAGATGGTCGTCCGGCACACGGCTGCCGATGGCGGTGTGCGGCGGATTGATCAGCACGATGTTCATGGCGGACCTCCAAACTGGTCCACCGGTGGTATTTGCCGGAGGTGAAGCCGCCTTGGCGCGATTGCGCAGTTTCCAAGCAGCTTTCCCGGAGATTTCCGATCCGAGCGCCGGAATCGCCCTACCGCTTCAAATGCGCCAGCGGGACGTGACCGGGCCCCTTGATGTTCTGCAGCACGAGCTGGGTGTGGACGTCGCGCACGCCGGGTAGCCGCATCAACCGGTGCATGACGAAGGCGTTGAGGTCATCCACCGACGGCACCAGGACATGCAGCAGGAAATCGTGGTCGCCGGTCATCGTCCAGCAGGACGAGACCTCGTCCATGCGTTGCACGGCGGCAATGAAGCTTTCCGGCGAGCCGTCGCTGTGGCTCACCAGCCGGACCTGGATGAAGACCTCGACGGTGAGGCCGACGGCGCGACGGCTGAGCACTGCGGCAAAGCCCTTGATGATGCCGGTTTCCTGGAGCGCGTCGAAGCGGCGCGCGCATGGCGTGGTCGACAGGCCGATCTCCTGCGCCAATTCGGACACGGGCTTGCGTCCATCGCGCTGCAGGATGTCGAGCATCTTGATCTCGAATTCGTCGAATTGAGGCATATTTTCTCGATCCATCGTTATAAAGAGTGTCTTTACCTCAAAATCGACTGACAAGCCAGAAACAAGGCTGATTTGCCTCGTCAGGAGCCGCTAAGTTCCCCTTCACGATCCGAGGATCACGATCTTGAGGAGGAAATGATGACGATGAGCGTTGCCGACTACGCCCGCGACTGCGCGGCGCAAGGGCTGCGCGGCGACTATTCGGTCTGCCGCAGCGATTTCACGGTGGCTCAAGAATACAATTACTCATCCGAGGAGCAGGCGGTGTGGCGCACGCTCTGCGACCGCCAGACCAGGCTGACACAGAAGCTGGCGCACCGCTCCTATCTCGATGGCGTTGCATCGCTCGGCCTGCTCGACCGGATCCCGGACTTCGACGCGGTGAGCGAGAAGCTCACCAAGCTGACCGGCTGGGAGATCGTCGCGGTGCCCGGCCTGATCCCGGCCGGGCCGTTCTTCGATCATCTCGCCAACCGCCGCTTCCCCGTCACCAACTGGTTGCGGACGCGCCAGGAGCTCGACTACATCGTCGAGCCGGACATGTTCCACGACTTCTTCGGCCATGTGCCGATCCTGACCCAGCCGGTGTTCGCCGATTTCATGCAGATGTATGGCCAGAAGGCCGAGGACGTGATCGCGCTCGGCGGCGATGAGATGATCACCCGGCTCTACTGGTACAGCGCCGAGTACGGCCTGATCCAGGAACCCGGCCAGCCGCTGAAAGCGTTCGGCGCCGGGCTGATGTCGTCCTTCACCGAGCTGCAGTTCGCGGTCGACGGCAACGACGCGCATCATGTGCCATTCGAGCTCGAGACAGTGATGCGCACCGGCTATGAGATCGACAAGTTCCAGCGCGCCTATTTCGTACTGCCGTCCTTCGACGCGCTGCGCGACGCCTTCGGCAGCGCCGACCTCGCCGGCATCGTTGCGCGGTTCAAGGGCCAGCCCGCGCTCGATCCGGCCACCGTATAAGGCCGGTTATCGCTCAACCGACTTTATGAGCGGTTCAGCTGCCGGACAGGCAGCTGAGCCGCTTTGAACATGTCCGGACAAGCCCTCGACAGCCGCTTTGGCCGTCAGCCGGCGTCCACGGGTTCGGCCTTGAGCCGCGCCAGTTGCTCATTCTGCAGCTCGAGGGCGGCGGTCACGAAACGCAACACGGTGGCCAGCTCGGCATCGCTGAAGCCGGCCAGCACTTTTTGCCCTTCGCGGGCGATCGGGCCGTAATAGCGCTCGGCGAACTTCCTGGTGGTTTCGGTTTGCTCGATGACGACCTTGCGCCTGTCTTCCAGGCTGCGGGTGCGTGTCAGCATGCCGCGTGCCTCGAGCCTGTCGATCAGCGACGTCACCGCCGCCGGCGTCAAGCCGGTGGCGATCGCGATCGCACCCGCCGATTGCGGGCCGGTCTGCAAAAGGCCGAGGCACAGCCGCTCGGCCGTGCCCAGGCCGACCTTGGCCCCCACGGCCTCGTCATAGGACTGCGTCGCATCCTGCCAGCGCATGATGGCGAGCCCGATGGCCGCATCCATTTCCGCACGATTCATACTTGACGATTTTATTTCGATCATCTAACTATCATTTTGTCTAACATTAAGACGACATCAATAATATGCGGCCGCCCCGGCCTTCTTGGCAAGACCCAAATGCCGCCGCCAACACGGAGAATAAGAATGTTCGATACCCAGACCTGCGCCCCGCTGACCCCGGCCGAAGAGTACAACTACGCCAAGCTGGCGATGGAATGGTATGGCTGGGGCTCGCCGATCGGCTTAGGCATCCTGCTGGTTTCGCTGGCGGCCACGGCCGTGCTGCTGCGCATCGCCATCTTCGGCTTCTGAGCCCGGCTTGCCCATAGCGGCGGGTTCGTCCCCGACCCCGCAATTTTGCGACCGAAGTCGGATGTCGCAGCGCATTGGTCCCTAGGCTGAAACATAAGGCCTGTTATCCCATTTGGCATCAGACAGGCGAATATGAGTCCCTTCATTCGCCGGTTAACCGAACACCCGCTACATCGAACATTGGCGGGTGTTCGGATGTTCCCGGGAGACGCGCGTGCAGCTTGGCAAGATCATCGCAAACCTATGTGCCGTCATCCTGGCAGCGTGCTGCCTCGCCATCGTATTCCTGTTGGCCGGAAAGCCTCACTGGCCGGACAACAAAGCGAAGATGGTTGTCCTCTTGCCGCGGGATGCCATGGCCACGGCATCGATATCGGGGCCAAGTCACCCACGTTTGCCGGATAGCGTTGACGCCGGACTTCTGCAGGCGAGGCCCCGGCAGGGCGGCGCGAGGTGAAGTGCTGGCGTCAGACGGCGATAACTTTGCTCAGATGATCGCCCAAGCGGCAGGCAAGCGCGGTGATGGTCGTCGTCGGATTGCACTGGCCGGACGTGCAGAACACCGACGAGCCGCCGACATAGAGATTGTCCATGCCGTGCACCTTGCAATTGGCGTCGACGACGCTCTTGGTGATGTCGGTGCCCATGCGGGTACCGCCCATATGGTGATGGCCGGCCGTCTCGTCATTGGTCGGGTAATCGTCGCCGTTGCTGATCCAGTCGGCGATGCGCACGCGGCCGAGATTCTTCTGCGCCATGGTGGTGCCGAGCAGCCTCAGTCCTTCGAGCAAGGTGCGGTGTTCGAGCGGCGACTTCTTCCAGTGCAGCTCGATGCGCGGCACGCCGGCATGGTCGACATCGGTCGTCGACAGCTCGATCTGGTTGGTGGCGAGCGGCGCCTGCTCCCAGGCAACGTAGAGCTGGGCCGCGCAACGCAGATTCTGGTCGAGCTTCGAGGACATCCACTCAGCCATGTCCGGCGCCGTGCAGGCGAGATCGGCGATCAGCCGCTTGACGTTCGGATAGGGCGTCTCGATCAGGCGGATGCCGAAGTTCATGATCTGCAAGCGTTTCATCGCCGCGAGCGTCGGCGAGAAGAACGCTTCGTTGGAGGCATCGACTTCGAACTCCGAGTAGTTGGCGAGAATGGCGTTGCCGCCTTCGAAGGTCGGATGCTCCATCCAGTAGCGGCCAAGTGCGGTGGCATTCGGCACCACGCCACCGTTCGAGCGCTGGTTCGACCACAGGAGCAGCCTGGAGTTCTCCAGCCCGCCGGTGCAGGTGACGAAATAGTCGGCCGTGAAGGTGCCGGCGTCCTGGCCGTTCGACCACAGCTTCGCGCCGGTGACGCGCTTGCCGTCGCCGGCGAGCTCGGTCGCATAGGTGTTGAGCACGACGGCGATGTTCTTGCTCGCGTCGAGCTCGTCGGCATATTTCTCGCCGAAGCGCACCGCCGGGCTCTTGATCAGCTGGACCCAGCGAATGTCGTCCGAAACCGGCACATCGGGGCGGAAATCCGGGAGCTCAATATGTCGTGGACTTCGCCGAGATAGGGCTCGATGTCGGCGCGGCTGATCGGCCAGCCGGTGTCCGGCGCCCAGGCCTTGGGCTCGAAATCCTGCTTGTCGAGCACACGGCACCAGCCGGCCCAGTGGTTGGACGAGCCGCCCATGAAGCGCAGCCTGGTGATGTCGAGATCGAAATAGAAATCGCCGACCGTCTTGCCGCGGTAGAAATCCTGCGATTCGTCGTTGAATTCGCGCGAGCCGGCCTCGAGCACGATCACCGGAATGCCCGCGGCACCGAGCTTTCTGGCGATCGTGGTGCCAGCCGGGCCGGAACCGAGAATGCAAGCCTTTGGCTTGAAGCCGGCCTGCTTGTAGGCTTCGTAACTGTCGAAGATCATGCGAGGTCACTCCGCCTCAGGATCCAGCCATTGACCTCGACGATCTCATTGGGGTCGACAATGGCCGGCTGGTTGCGGAAGAGCGACAGAATAGGCAGCGCGATAAGCGCCTGCGCGAGCGTGCGGCGCGACATTTTCTTTATGATACGGCTCATGACACGTCTTTCGATGGGGCTTCGATCCACGCATGCGATTCCCTGAACGGCACACGTACCGCCGAGGACGCCAATTCCATGCCAAACCTAGATGAAAACCCCATTACACGGGTAAGTTTAGCCCGGTTGAATATGGACATGGTTAGGACTTTGCTAACGCCCGCGGGCCATGGCGAGATATTGCCTATGTCAGGCTGCTTCCGGGATATCGCGATCGAGGATCGAGAGGTTGCGGCCGCGATGCTTTGCTTCATAAAGCCTGCGGTCGGCCGCGCGCATCAGCTCCGAGACGGTGGCGCTCTCGCTACAAGTGATGCCGCCGATCGAAACGGTGAGCGGCACCAGGCGCTCATCGACGGGACGGAACCGGATCAGCTCGACTTCGCGGCGGATGCGCTCGGCGACACGTCTCGCTTCCGGCTCGGTGGCGCCGATCAGGAAGGCCGCGAACTCCTCGCCGCCGATGCGGCCGAGCACGTCGCCGCCGCGCACGCCGCGCTCGATAGCGCGCGCGATCAAGAGCAAGGCGTCGTCACCGGTCAGGTGGCCGAAATTGTCGTTGACCGTCTTGAAGTGGTCGGCGTCGATGATAAGCAGCGCTCCGCGGTCGGACTTTCGGCGCGAGCCGTCAAGCGAGGCGAAGAAGGTCTCGCGGTTGAGCATGCCCGTCATGTCGTCGCGGCTCGCCTTCTCCGACAGACGCCTGTGGGCGGCGGCAAGCTGGGCGTGAGCGCGGGCGAGGTCGCGATGCGCATTCTTCAGCCGGTCGCTTTGCCAGAAGGTGCCGGCGCTGGCGACCCAGGCAAGCATCAGCGGGCAAAGGGTCGATGTCAGCCAGACGATGCGGCTGATGGGAAAGCCCATTGCCGGGACCACAATGAGCGTCAACAAAAGCGAGATGGCGACCGAAGCAAAGGCCACGGCCGCGGACTTCAAAATTATGCCACTCATCGCTTGCTCCCAACGGACTGCTTCTGTGCCAGCAAGCGCTGAAGGCGACCTTTCCGAGACGTCTAAAATTTGATCTGAGACGCCATTTTCACACTTCGTGACCCGCAGAAGTTGTGGATAAAGTCTGCGCCGGCGTGTCATAAGAGGCCATGACCACGACGCCAGATCCCGCTCGCTTCGCCCATGTCACGGACTGGGTCTTCGACCTCGACAACACGCTCTACCCGCATCACTCGAATCTGTTCGCGCAGATCGACGTGAAGATGACCGCTTATGTCGGCGAGCTGCTGACTTTGTCGCGCGAGGATGCGCGCAAGCTGCAAAAGGAACTCTACCTGGAATACGGCACGACGCTGAACGGGCTGATGACGCGCCACGGCATCGATCCCGACGATTTTCTCGAGAAGGTGCACGACATAGACTATTCCTGGCTGGTGCCCGATCCGCTGCTCGGCGCCGCCATCCGTCAGCTTCCCGGCCGCAAGTTCATCTTCACCAATGGCGACCGCAGGCATGCCGAGCGCACGGCGCGACAGCTCGGCATACTCGAGCATTTCGACGCCATCTTCGACATCGTGGCGGCGGGGCTCAACCCCAAGCCGGCGCGCCAGACCTATGAACGGTTCGCCGCGCTGCACTCAGTCACCGGCCACAACGCGGTGATGTTCGAGGATCTGGCGCGCAATCTTTCGGTGCCGAAATCGCTCGGCATGACGACCGTGCTGGTGGTGCCGCGCAATTTCGAACCGACTTTCTCCGAGATCTGGGAGCGCGACCCGACGAATGAGGACGACGTCGATTTCGTCACGGACGATCTTGCGGGGTTTCTCACGGGGATAGTCGTAGGGGAGTAGGGGGAATGGTCTGGAAAGCATTGATGATGCAACCGCTTTGTTTTCTTATTCCCTACTCCCCTACTCCCCTACTCCCTTACTCCCCCAATTCATAAAACCGGCGGATGATGTCCCAGGCTTCCTCGGCGGTGTCGACGAAATCGATGATGTCCTGGTCGCCGGGCGAGATCGTGCCCTGCTCGGCGAGAAAATCGAGATCGATCGCCCTTTGCCAGAACGCCTCGCCGAACAGGATCACCGGCACACGCTCCATGCGGCCGGTCTGGATCAGGGTCAGCGTCTCGAAGAACTCGTCCATGGTGCCGAAGCCGCCCGGAAACACCGCGACGGCCTTGGCGCGCATGACGAAGTGCATCTTGCGGATCGCGAAATAGTGAAAGTTGAAGCACAGCTCCGGCGTCACATAGGCGTTGGGCGCCTGCTCGTGCGGCAGCACGATGTTCAGACCGATCGACGGCGCACCGACATCGTCGGCGCCGCGGTTGCCAGCTTCCATCACGCCGGGGCCGCCGCCAGTGACGACGACGAATTCGCGGTAATAGGAGGTCGCCGACTGCTGTGAGCAGAGACGGGCGAATTTGCGCGCCTCCTCATAATATTTGCTGTTGGCCTCGAGGTTCTTCTTCTGCGTCTCGTTCTTCGCCGCCCAAGCCTCGCCGCCCGGCTCGGGCAGCCTGGCGCCGCCGAACAGGATGACCGTGGAGTGGATGCCGCGCTCGGCCAGGATCATCTCGGGCTTCAACAGTTCGAGCTGCAGGCGCACCGGGCGCAGCTCGCGCCGCGTCATGAAATCCGAATCGTTCCACGCCAACCGGTAAGTGTCGGCGCGCGTCTGCGGCGTGTCGGGCACGCTTTTTGCACGCTCCAGATCCTCGTCTGAATGCGGCAGTGGCGTCCAGCCCGCCTTTTCCATGGGAGTCATTCGATCCACCCGTCCTAATTCCCTTAACTGCGCCGCCCCGTGACGCAACCGCGATTGACCCTATCCAAGCCTTCACATAGGGTCCGCGCGATTTCAAAACAGGTTAAGGCGCAGCCCTTAACAGCTTTGTAATGGAGCAATTTCATGTCGGAGCCCGATTTGTCGAGCCTCGAAAAGACCATCGAAAAGGCCTTCGAGGAACGCGATACGATTTCGACCGCGACTCGCGGCGAATCGCGCGACGCCATCCAGTCGGCGCTCGACCTGCTCGACCGTGGCACGGTGCGCGTCGCCGAACGGCAGGACGACGGCAAGTGGCACGTCAACCAATGGCTTAAGAAGGCGGTGCTGCTCTCCTTCAGGCTGAACCCGATGGAAATCATCAAGGGCGGTCCGGGACAGGCGGTCTGGTGGGACAAGGTGCCGTCGAAGTTCGACGGTTGGAGCGCCGTCGACTTCGAGAAGGCCGGCTTCCGCGCCGTGCCATCCTCGATCGTGCGCCGGTCGGCCTATGTCGCGCCGGGCGCGGTGCTGATGCCGTCCTTCGTCAATGTCGGCGCCTATGTCGATACCGGCACCATGGTCGACACCTGGGCTTCGGTCGGCTCCTGCGCGCAGATCGGCAAGAATGTGCATCTGTCCGGCGGCGTCGGTATCGGCGGCGTGCTGGAACCGATGCAGGCCGGCCCGACCATCATCGAGGACAATTGCTTCATCGGTGCGCGCTCCGAGGTGGTCGAAGGCTGCATCGTGCGCGAAGGCTCGGTGCTCGGCATGGGTGTCTTCATCGGCCAGTCGACCAAGATCGTCGACCGTGCCACCGGCGAGATTTTCTACGGCGAAGTGCCGCCCAATTCGGTCGTCGTCGCCGGCTCGCTGCCGGGCAAGAATTTTCCCAACAACGAGCCCGGCCCCGGCCTCTACTGCGCCGTCATCGTCAAGCGCGTCGATGCCAAGACCCGCTCCAAGACGTCGATCAACGAATTGCTGCGCGATTGATCGGGCTGAACCGATTGTCCGACAAACCGCAACTTCTATGGCTCTTCTTCGGCCTCTCGGGGCGGCTCGCCCCAAGCGCCTATTTCCTTGCCTGCCTTTTGCTTGTGATCGCGCAAGGGCTTCCGCTCTATCATTTTACGCTGGCCGAACCGGGCAGCTCGGCCGACCGCGGCTGGGCGCAGATTCTGGTTTTCGTCGTGCTGTTGACCTGGTGGCCATCCTTCGCGCTGGCGGCAAAGCGATTCCACGACTTCGGCAAGCCGACCTACTACGCACTGCTTTCCCTGATCTTCACGCCGCTGGTGCTGCTGGTTCTCGCCTGTTTCCGCAGCGATCCCGGGCCGAACCAGTATGGCAGGCGTAGCAATGCGCCAGCCGATGGCTAAGATCGGGTCACGATGCGCTACCGCACGCTCGATCCGCAACTGATCATCGAGACGGCCGAAAGGCTGGAAGGGCGGATCGGCGAGCGTTTTCCCGAAGCCGGCCTGCGTGGCGTGGCAGTGGAGCTGGTGTCGCTGTCGCGTGACCTTGCCAAGGCGGCCAAGGACTTGGAAGCGCCGATCTGGTGGCTGCGCGGCGCCATCATCGCCGCCTTCATCGCCGGCGTCGCCGTGTTCCTGTTCGTCGGCACGATCCTGCCGCTCGACCGCATTTCGGGCGCCGACGACGCCGTCCAGTCGATGCAAGGCATCGAGGCGACGATCAACACCGTCATCCTGGCCGTGCTCGGCTTTCTGGCGCTGGTCCGCACCGAGGAACGCATCAAGCGCAAGAAAGTGTTCCGCCAGCTGCACGGGCTGCGCTCGCTGATCCATGTCATCGACATGCATCAGCTGACCAAGGATCCGGCAACGCTGTCGGCCGACTTCAAACCGACCTCGCAGTCGCCGCGGCGCATCACCAATGCCGCCGATCTTGCGCGCTATCTCGACTATTGCTCGGAGATGCTGTCGATCACCGGCAAGATCGCCGCGCTGTTTGCGCAATCGGTCAATGACGATGTCGTCATCGATGGCGTCAACGACATCGAGAATTTGAGCTCCAACCTGTCGCGCAAGATCTGGCAGAAGATCACGCTGATCGAGGAACGGCGCTGAAGTCTTGCGGCGTGAGGCCCGGCGGCCCACGCTTTTCCGCTTCCGCCTGACGCACCAGCGCGATGACGCGTTCGATGGTCGGCGTTGGCGTGCCTGTCTGCCTTGCCAGGCGCAGCACCGCGCCCTGCAGTTCGTCGATCTCGGTCGGGCGGCCGCGCTTGAGATCGTCCCACATCGAGGCCCGCGCCCGCGGATCGATCGCCAGCATGCGCCGCGCCAGAACTCCAAACAGCCAGTCCGGCAACCGCAGTACCTTGGGCAGCAGCGACGGCGGCAGGCCGGTGATGCGGGCAGGCTTGATGCCGGACGCCTTCATCACGGCAAGCGCCTCGTCGATCTGGGCGGCCAGAATGACGCGCCAGCTTCGCTCGGCGAGCTGCTTTGCCAGCGGCAGGTCGGACAGCGCCACCAGCGCGTTGTTGAGGTTCATCAGCAGCTTGCTCCACTGCACCGCCTTCATGTCGGTGCGCTCTTCGACGGCAAGCCCTTCGACATTGAGCAGATTGACGAGGCCCGCCACACCGTCATCGATCATCACCTCGCCCTGGCTGGCGCGATGGACGCGAAACGGCACCTCGCCGTCCGGCGACTGGATGACGTTGAACAGCACCATGCCGGTCAGCACCCGTCGGCCGGAAAGGCCGGCGCGCAGTTTGTCGGCATTGTCGACGCCGTTCTGCAGGCTGATCACAATGGCATCGGCCCGCCCATGCGAGGCGATCAACTGCGCCATTTCGTCGGTTCCGCCGCTTTTGACCGTCACCAGGATGATGTCCGCCTCGCGCAACGCTGTCGGCGGATCGTCGGTGAGCGTGATCGCCTGTGCGCCGATGCGGCGATCGAGCCCGTCGAGATCGCTGACGCGAAGTCCGTCCTTGCGCATCGTCTCGAGAATGTGGCCGCGGCCGAGGAAGACCACCTCGCGTCCGGCCAGCGCCAGGCAGCCGCCGACATAGCAGCCGATGCTGCCGGCGCCGGCAATCGCGATCGTCTTTGCCTCGTCGGCCATACGATTACCCTTACTTACTTGGCTGGCGACTTGCCCTAACGCATGTCGTTCTCCCAGAACCCGCTGCACACTTCTGGGCGACATGCATCATACGCCATGAAACCATATTGTCGGCGACATGGTCGGGGACCATCTGCCACCGTGACAGGTCAAACGCTTTCGACTATCGCTTTGCCCATGACATTGCCAACCGATCCCGCCGCAAACCTTGCCGCCCTGATCCGCTGCCCGTCCGTGACGCCCGCCGAGGGCGGCGCGCTTGGCGCGCTGGAGGGTATGCTGAAGCCGCTCGGCTTCGCGGTCGAGCGCCCGGTTTTCTCCGAAGACGGCACGCCGGACATCGAAAACCTCTACGCGCGGCGCTCGGGCAACGGCCCGCATCTGATGTTTGCCGGACACACCGATGTCGTGCCGGTCGGCGACGAAGCGGCCTGGACGCATCCGCCCTTCGCAGCCGAGATCGCCGATGGCCAGATGTATGGCCGCGGCGCCGTCGACATGAAGGGCGGCATCGCCTGCTTCATCGCCGCGGTGGCGCGGCATGTCGCGAAGAATGGCGGTCCGAAAGGCTCGGTTTCGCTGCTGATCACCGGCGATGAGGAAGGGCCGGCGATCAACGGCACCACCAAGCTGCTCGAATGGGCGGCAGCCAAGGGCGAGAAGTGGGATGCGTCGATCGTCGGCGAACCGACCAATCCCGATGCGCTCGGCGACATGATCAAGATCGGCCGGCGCGGCTCGCTGTCGGGCAGCGTCATTGTCCATGGCCGCCAGGGACATGCCGCCTATCCGCAGCTTGCCGACAATCCGGTGCGCGGATTGATCACCCTGGTCGATGCGTTGCTCCATCCGGTGTTCGACAAGGGGACGAAGGATTTCCAGGCCACCAATCTGGAAGTGACGTCGATCGACGTCGGCAACCCGGCGACCAATGTCATCCCGGCCAAGGCGACCGCCACCTTCAACATCCGCTTCAACGACACCTGGACGGCCGAAACGGTGCAGGCCGAGATCCACAACCGCCTCGACCAGGCCGCGAGGCGCAAGAAATACCGGCCGGGCAAGAAGACGGCGGTGGAGTACGAGCTTGTCTGGCGCGACCGGCCGAGCCATGTCTTCCTGACCCAGGACGACAAGCTGATCGACACGCTGAAGAGCTCGATTGCATCCACGATCGGCAAGACGCCGGCGCTTTCGACCTCCGGCGGCACCTCCGACGCCCGCTTCATCAAGGATTATTGCCCGGTGGTCGAGTTCGGGCTGGTCGGCAAGACCATGCATATGGTCGATGAGCGCGTGGCACTGGCTGATCTCGAGACACTGACGCGCATTTACGAACGCTTCGTCGAAGACTGGTTCGCACAGGATCTGGCATAACCCATGCTGTCAGGTGATGAAACCTATGCCTCGCTGGTCGGCGCCTGGCGGCTGATGTTCGGCAAGAGCGACGGTTTGCGCCTGCTCGACCTTTCAGCCGACGGCTTCTGGAATTCCTTCTTCGCCATCGTGGTCGCGGCGCCGGCGCTGATCGTCGGCTGGGTGGAACTGGCCAATGAGATCGGCGACCCGAACGCTTTCGCCGGCCGCTTCGGTTTGCTGGTGCGATTGGCGACCATCGACATCGGCTCCTGGGTTTTGCCTTTGGTAGCGCTCGCGCTGGTCGCGCGGCACGCAGGCGTGGGCGACCGCTTCGTCCACTATGTCGTTGCTTCCAACTGGGCCTCGGCAATTATTGCCTGGATCATGCTCCCATTGGCGTTGATCAGACTCTTCTTGCCGCCGATGGACGACATCATCAATCTGATCTCTTATCTGTTGTTTGGGCTGTCTTTGGTGCTGACATGGCGCATGACCAATGCGTCGATCGGCAAAGGCGCGGCTGTAGGCACCGCCGTTTTCGTCGGCATGTTCGTTGTTTCATTGCTGGTTTTCTTTGGACTGCGGATGCTCCTCGGCGTCAACTTGCCGGATGGCATGACGAGCTAGCTGACGGTATCGTCAGAGGTGCCGGTGGATCTCTCGGCATAGTCCACCCCCACCAGAAACAGCCCGTCGGGCGGCGCCACCTGGCCGCAGGCGGCGCGATTCCGCGCTTCCAAAGCCGCCTTGAGGTCGGCCGCATTCCACGAGCCATCGCCGACGCGCCTCAGGGAACCTACCATCGAGCGCACCTGATTGTGCAGGAAGGAGCGCGCCGAGGTGCGGACCTCAATGAGATCGCCGACGCGGCTGACATCGAGCTGGGCCAGCGTGCGGACCGGGCTTTCGGCCTGGCATTGCGTTGAGCGGAACGTCGTAAAATCGTGCCGGCCAAGCAGCACCTTCGCCGCCTCGTGCATGGCCTCGGCGTCGAGGCGCTTCGGCACCCACCAGACCTTGCCCTTTTCCAGCGCCGAAGGCGCGCGGCGGTTGAGGATGCGGTAGAGATAATGGCGGCCGGTGGCGGAAAAGCGCGCGTCGAAGCCGTCGGCGACGATCGCGGCCTTGAGGATCGCGACGCGCGCGCCGGCCGCATGCAGATGGGCATTGACGGCATCGCGCACCTTGTCGCCCGGCCAGTCCTTGGCGAGGTCGACATGCGCGACCTGGGCTGTGGCGTGCACGCCGGCATCAGTGCGGCCGGCGGCACGCAGCCGCACCGCTTGGCCGCAGAATTTTTCTATCGCCTGCTCGATCGCCTGCTGCACCGACGGTTGGTCGGCCTGATGCTGCCAGCCGGCGAACTGGCTGCCGTCATATTCGATATCGAGACGAAAACGCGGCATGCCAGCTGGGCTTTCGCGCTCGCCTAGGCAGCGAGCGCGGTGAAGGCCGAAGCGTAGACCAGCTTGCCGGTCTCGGGCGCATCGCCCCAGGCGAGCGCCTGCAGCGCGACACCCTGATACGCGCTTTCGAACTTTTCGGCGCGGGCGTGGGTGTAGCCGAAGCGGCCGTAATAGACCGGGTCGCCCAGCACCACGGCCAGCGCCTCGCCGGCTTCCTTGAGGCGGACATGCGCCTCGCGGATCAGCGCGCCGCCGATGCCGGTGCCATGGAAGGACGGCTCGACCGCCAACGGCGCCAGTGCGACGGCTGCGAAGCGCTGGCTGCCATTCTGCACGAACAGCCTGGAAAACAGGATGTGGCCGACGACCTGGCCGTCTTCTTCGGCAACCAGTTCGACGACGGCGTCGCCGCCATTGATAAGGGCATCGACCAGGCCGGCTTCCGCCTGCTGGCCGAAGGCATGCTCCTCGACGAAGCGGATCGCCTCGCGATCCCGCGGCGTTGCCGCGCGTATCGACATCATGCTCATGTGAGTTTCATTCCTTTTTCGATCTTGGCCCCGCGCAGAAACTCCTGCGCGGCGGCGGGCTTTCCGCCCGCCCGTTGAACTTCGACCAGCCGAACCGCGCCTGCCCCGCAGGCGACCGTCAGCCGGTCATCGAGAATTCCTCCCGACTCGCCGACGCCATCCGAAAGCGTCGAGCGAAGCAGTTTCAGCCGCTCCATGCGGCCGCCAATTTCGACCTCGCACCACGCGCCCGGAAAGGGCGAGAGGCCGCGAATGTGGTTATGGACTTCGCCAGAAGGCCGCGTCCAGTCTACGCGCGTTTCCGATTTATCGATCTTTCGCGCATAGGTCACCCCCGCCGTTGCCTGTTGGGTAAATGTCAGACAATTTATCCCCAACTGCGCGAGCGCTTCCGCCATCAGCGAAGCGCCTATCGCCATCAGGCGGTCATGCAACTCACCGGCGGTGATATCGGGTGCGATGGCGCATCTTTCAACCAAAGCCACCGGACCGGTGTCCAAACCTTCTTCCATGCGCATGACCATCATGCCGGTCTCAGCATCGCCGGCCATGATGGCGCGCTGGATGGGAGCAGCACCACGCCAGCGTGGCAAAAGCGAGGCATGGCCGTTGAGGCATCCCAGCCTGGGCGCGTCCAGAACGGCTTTCGGCAGCAGCAAACCGTAGGCGACGACCACGGCGACATCGGCCCGCAAGGCGGTAAAGGCCTGCTGCTCGGCTTCGCCCTTCAGCGACGTCGGCGTCCGCACTTCGATGCCCAGCCGCTCCGCTTCGCGCTGTACCGGGGAAGGCGTCAGTTCCAGCCCGCGCCGGCCGGCGGCGCGCGGCGGCTGGGTGTAGACGGCTACGATCTCATGGCCGGCCGCCACGATGGCGCGCAAGGTCGGCACGGAAAAGTCGGGCGTGCCCATGAAGATGACGCGAAGCGGCATGGCGTGTCCTGCGGTCCTGTCTTGAAATCTCGGGTTTCAGGAGCGCTGGCCGACCGAACGGCTTTAGCCCACCATCTTGCCCGGCGCCTTGTCCTTGGCGAGCTTCTTGAACTTCTTGACCACCATGTCGCGCTTGAGCTTGGAAATGTGGTCGATGAACAGCACGCCGTTGAGATGGTCGATCTCGTGCTGCAGGCAGGTCGCCATCAGCCCTTCCGCCTCGATCTCCTGCAGCTTGCCGTCACGGTCGAGGTACTTCACCCGCACGGAGGCGGGGCGCTCGACCTCGGCATAATAATCAGGGATCGACAGGCAACCTTCCTCATAGACCGAGCGCTGGTCGGAGCTTTGCAGGACTTCCGGATTGATGAAGACATGCGGCGCCGGCGGCTCGCCTTCCTTGGCTAGGTCGATGACCAAGAGGCGCCGCGGCTCGCCGATCTGGATCGCTGCAAGACCGATGCCCGGCGCGTCATACATGGTCTCCAGCATGTCGTCGGCGAGCTTGCGCAAATCGCTATCGACGCGCTCCACCGGTTTGGAAAGCTGGCGCAGGATGGGATCGGGAAGAATGATGAGCGGCTTAATCGACATGGCGTCTCACCTAAGACCTCGCTGGAAAAGCGTCAACGGGGGCATTTGTGCGCCGTTCACGTTTTGATCTGTGCCGGCGAGCCGAATCGGCTATGCTGCCGCCATGAATGACATGACGCCCATCCTTTCGGAGCCGATCGCGCGGCTTGGCGCCACCACGATCATGCTTGGCCAGGTGTTTGGTTTCGGTGCGCTGCTGCTGCTTGCGCTGGTCCTGGCGCTCGTCGCGGCCCTGTGGCGCGCGGCCAAGGCGCGCACGATTGCTGCGGCGGAAGCGGCCGACCACGCCCGCGACACCGAGGCAAGGATGGCCGATATCCTGCAAAGCCAGGCCGAGATGCAGGGCCGCATGGGCGCTATCGCCGAGGTGTTCGGCGCCAGGCAGGCCGAGCTGACGCAATCGCTCGGACAGCGGCTCGACGCCATGACCGGCAGGATCGGCCAGACCATGACCGAACAGACCAAGTCGACGCATGAGAGCCTGGCCAAGCTGCAGGAGCGTCTGGCGGTAATCGACACCGCGCAGGGCAACATCCAGTCACTCGCCGGCCAGGTCGTGCAATTGCAGGCGATCCTCTCCAACAAGCAGACGCGCGGCGCCTTCGGCCAGTCGCGCATGGAGGCGATCATCGCCGATGGGCTGCCGCATGGCGCCTACGAATTCCAGGCAAGCCTGTCGAACGGCAGCCGGCCGGACTGCCTGGTGCGCATGCCGAACGGCACGCCGATGCTCGCCATCGACGCCAAGTTCCCGCTGGAGGCGTGGAACGCCATCCGCGCCGCCGAGGGCGCCGATATGCAGAAGGTGGCGGCGCAGGCCTTCCGCCGCGATATCGAAGTGCATATTCGCGATATCGCCGAAAAATACCTGATCCGGGGCGAGACGCAGGACACGGCGTTCATGTTCGTGCCGTCGGAATCGGTGTTTGCCGAGATCCACGAGAATTTCGAGGCGGTGGTGCAGAAGGCGCACCGCGTTCGTGTCGTCATCGTCTCGCCGTCGCTGCTGATGCTGTCGATCCAGGTCATCCAGTCGATCCTGAAGGACGCCCGCATGCGCGAGCAGGCGCATCTGATCCAGGGCGAGGTGATCCGGCTGATGGAGGACGTGGCGCGTGTCGACGAACGCGTGCGCCGGCTGCAGACGCATTTTACCCAGTCGGCCAAGGACATCGACGACATCCTCGTTTCGACGTCGAAGGTGACCAAGCGCGGCCAGAAGATCGAGGCGCTGGAGTTTGCCGAAGGCGAAGCCGAGCCCTCGCAAGGGGCGCCAGCCAAGGTCGAGGCCGGCGTGCGCGTGGCCGATTCCAAGACCGGCCAGTTGCGGCTGCGGGTTGTCGAAGGCGACGACTGAGCTACTGCCCCTCGACAGTGGTGATGCCTTCAAACTCCGGCAGCCAATGCAATGCCGAACGATGCCAAACCTGTTTTCTTGGGACCAGTTCCTCGCGCTGGCGCGCCGTGCCGACCCTGATGCCGTAGATTTTCGGGCCATCGCCGACCGAGGTGGCGTAGAGGTGCGAACCGCATTCGCCGCAAAAACCCTGCGCGCGCTTGGCGCCTGAGGAGCCGGTCTTGATGTAGACTTTGGGCGCACCCCGGGTGATCCGATAGTCGCTTTCCGGCGCCGGAACCGTCACCCGGAACGCGGTGCCTGTCAGTTGCTGGCAATCCGTGCAATGGCAAATGGAAGTCTTCTCGGGATCGACCTCCGCTTCATAGGCTATGGCGCCGCAATGGCATCCGCCGTCGATCTTCATCGGCTTTCCTCCTCCAAACTGGCTGCCTACAGACTATCCCTCCTCCGAGGCGTCGGCGATAGCCTTGCGCCGCTGCTGCCATGTGCCAGTCGTCTGCGGCTTGACGAACAGCCTGGTGATTTCCGGCATCTCCTTCTTCAGGCGAGCCTCCAGTCGTTCGACACAGGCTTCGATCTCCGGCGCCGTCAGATGGTCCTCGAACTCGATGCTGAGGCCCGCGACGATCTGTCGTGGTCCGAGATGGACGGTCAGGACGCCGTTGGCCC
The DNA here is from genome assembly GCF_053005525.2 of Mesorhizobium sp. ORM8.1. Lineage (NCBI taxonomy): Bacteria > Pseudomonadati > Pseudomonadota > Alphaproteobacteria > Hyphomicrobiales > Phyllobacteriaceae > Mesorhizobium > Mesorhizobium sp. ORM8.1. The sequence continues at coordinate 3,836,320 of NZ_CM132600.1, forward strand.
GCTGCACGGCAGGGTCTGCCTGCGCGATCGCCAGGGCCTTCTTTTGCACCTCCGGTGAAGCCGGTTCGCCTATGAGCAGGCCCTTGCTTTCACGAGCCAGGAAGATAGCGGTCGCGCCGAGGATGATGGCGATGCCGATCGAACCGAGACCGTCGAGTTCCGGCATGTCCAGCACTTGCGCCGCCGATATGCCGGCGAAGGCGACGATGAGGCCGAGCAGCGCCGCGCTGTCTTCGAACAGCACGGTGTAAACGCTCGGATCCTTGCTCGATTGCACGGCCTGCAGCCAGCCCTCGTTACCCTTTTGCTGGCGGAACTCCTTTAGCGCCACCAGCCACGAACTGCCCTCGAACAGGAAGGATAGGCCAAGCACGATGTAATTGACCTTGGCGTTGACGACCGGTTCGGGCGCCATGATGTGGATGACGCCTTCGTAGAACGATACGCCGGCGCCCAGCGCGAACACCAGCAGCGCCACGATGAAGCTCCAGAAATAGAGCTCGCGGCCATGGCCGAGCGGATGCGTGCGATCGGCTGGGCGCCCGGCGCGATGCATGCCGTAAAGCAGGAGCCCGCCATTGCCGGTGTCGACCAGCGAATGCACGCCTTCCGACAGCATGGCGGAGCTGCCGGTGAAGAAGGCCGCGGCGAATTTGGTCAACGCGATCGCGAGATTGCCGGCGAGCGCGACATAGATCACCCTTTTCGATCCGCTATGGCCTGCCATTCGATCTCCCGATCTCGACCGATGCATCGAGCTTAGCGGCCCGCCGGCCGAAGCTCCACCGGCAATGCTCCAGATGCTCCAAGGTCCGAGGCTCAGGCCTCGAATATGGTCTTGTCGCGGAAAACTGGTTGACAGCCGGCTAGCGGGCTTCGCAAACGCGCACAGCCTCTTGCAGTCTTGCTCTTCTCTTGTTTCACTCTGCCTGCCCACAGTTCGAAGGAGCGAATCATGGCTAAAGGTGCGATGAAGGCGGGCAAGGAAGCCCGCAAGCCGAAGAAGGATGCCAAGAAGCCCGCCGCGGCCCCGGCACTCAAGGCGCCGCCGGTCAAGGCGATGCGCATCAAGGAAAAGTAAAAGGCCGACTGAGGCCGACCCGGCTTTTTGTTTCAAACCGGCGGCATGAGAATGCTGCCGGTGTTTTGTTGATCGGGGACAAGGCACCCTATATCACGAGGGCGAGGACGACCTCGCTTCCCCAAAACCGGCCGGGACGACCCGCCCCCATCGAGCATCTGAACCGATGCTGGAGCGACGGAGTTTGCGATGTCCTGGATTTTTCTTTCCTTTGCCGGCCTGTTCGAGATCGGCTGGGCGATCGGCCTCAAATATACGGACGGCTTCTCGAAACCGCTGCCGACCGTGCTTACGGTCGTCTCGATGGTCATCAGCCTTGGCCTGCTCGGCCTGGCGCTGAAGACGCTGCCCGTCGGCACCGCTTATGCCGTGTGGACCGGCATCGGCACCGTCGGCACCGCCATGCTCGGCATCTGGCTGCTGGGCGAACCGGCGACCGCGGTGCGGTTCGCCTGCATCGGCCTGATCGTCTGCGGCATTGTCGGGCTGAAGCTCGTCGCCTGACACAAGACAAACGCGTTCAGGGCCGCTTTGGGCGACCCTGAACAGTATTCAAACGAAACCCGGCTGTTAGCGGGCCGAGAAGCCCGGAGGCGCCCTGCCGGTGCGCGCCTTGCGCGCCGCATAACGCGCGTCGCGCTTGGCTTTGCGTTCGGCTTCGTCGGAGAGGAGGCGCGCAATGCGCTCGGTCTCTTCGGCTTCCCGGATCTTCGCCTCGGCCTGCGCCGCCTCTTCGGCAGCGACACGCGCTGCTTCTGCAGCAGCTTCGCGCTCGGCCCTTTCAACGGCTTCGCGCGCCAGCTTTTCCTGCTTCAGCCTTGCCTTCTCGGCCTCGCGGATCGCGCGGGCCTCGAGAATCGCCTTGCGTTCGGCCTGCTTGGCCTGAACGGCGGGATCATCCGCCGCCGGCTTTGCCTTGAAGCGCTCCAGAAGCGCCTTCTTTGCCTCGTTCGCGGCATTGCGCCGCTCGAAAATGTCTTTTTCCCTGTAGATAGCCAAGTCCACTTCCTTGCAGTCTATTCGCGACGCTTACATACGCGCGAAAGCGGCGAGTTCAAGCGCCAAAACGGTATGCCAGCCATGAAAATCTGCGCTGTTGCCGCAAGGCTACGTTGCGAGGCGATGCACCGTTCACAGATCGCGCCTCTGGCGGCGAAGCCGGGCGATCGCTACCTCTAGCGCCGATTGATACGCCAGAGATATTTCAGGAAGACAACAATGGAACTCGGTCTCTACACTTTCGCCGATGTCAGCCCCGAATCGGGCCCCGGCGCTGTCGGCCCGCATGAACGGCTGCGCAACCTGATCGAGGAGATCGAACTGGCCGACCAGGTCGGCCTCGACGTCTTCGGCCTTGGGGAGCATCACCGCCCCGACTATGCCGCGTCGACGCCGGCGGTGGCGTTGGCGGCGGCGGCCGAGCGGACCAAGAACATCAGGCTCACCAGCGCGGTCACCGTGCTTTCCTCCGACGACCCGGTGCGCGTCTTCCAGCAGTTCGCGACGCTCGATCTGCTCTCCAACGGCCGCGCCGAGATCATGGCCGGGCGCGGCTCCTTCATCGAATCCTTTCCGCTGTTCGGCTACAATCTCGAAGACTATGACGAGCTGTTCGCCGAAAAGCTCGAGCTGCTCTTGGCCATCCGCGATCAGGTGAAGGTGACGTGGCAGGGCAAGCTGCGCGCGCCGATCAACGGCCGCGGCGTATATCCGCGCCCATTCCAGGAGAAGCTGCCGATCTGGATCGCGATCGGCGGAACGCCGCAATCCGCGGCCCGCGCCGGGGTGCTCGGCCTGCCGCTGGCTTTGGCCATCATCGGCGGCGAGCCGGCGCGCTTCGCGCCTTTGTTCGATATCTATCGCGAGGCGGCAAAGCGGGCCGGCACAGATACTGCCTCGCTCGCCACCAGCATCAACGTGCATGGCTTCATCGCCGAAACGACCGAGCAGGCGGCCGACGATTTCTACGGACCGCAGGCCGAAGTGATGAACCGCATCGGTCGCGAGCGCGGTTGGGGTCCTACGTCGCGGGCGCATTTTGACCAGTCGCGCGGCCCGAACGGCGCGCTGTTCGTCGGCAATCCTGAAGCTGTGGCGGAAAAGATCGTCGCCCAGCACAAGATCTTCAACAATGACCGCTTCCTGTTGCAGATGGCGATCGGGACGATGCCGCATGCCAAGATCATGAAGGCGATCGAGCTCTACGGCACCAAGGTGGCGCCGATCGTGCGCAAGGAGATGGCCAAGGCGCAAATAGCCGCGCCGGCCGCATAAAGAGAGCGGGCAGCGCCGTTTTACGTCAGCCCGTTATCCCCATCATCTCGGCATGATGGGCCTCGGTCGCCTCGTCCGCCGGGAACAGGCACTCGATGCGCAGTTCCTGCGCGGCGACGGTTTGGGGGGTACCAACGGTGGTGACCATCGAGAAGTAGTTGAGGACCCGGTCGTCCTTGATGAAACCAATTGGGATGGCGGGCATGAAGCCGATCGCCACAGGGTTCTTCCATTCGCTTTTCACGTCCGGATAGGCGAGCAACTCCGCCAGCAAGTCCTTGGTCTTCCGGTCGACGACGCGGCCGATGGATTCGCGATAGACGCGCTCGAACAAGCTCCTCGCCACATCGTGCCAATTGGCGATGAACGGTCGCATGCCCTGAGGGTCGAACATCAGGTGCAGCATGTTGCGCGGCCCCTGGCGGGCTTGCATATCGATGAACCGACCAAAGAAGCGCGGCGTGGATTGGTTGGTCATGAGCACGTTCCAATAGCGATCCATGACCAGGGCCGGAAAGGGTTCGTGCTGGCGCAACATACGGTTCAGCGCATTGGTCACGGCCGTCATTTCCACGGAGTCCCACGCATTCTCGGAAAACATCGGTGCGTAGCCTGCCGCCAAAAGCAACGCATTGCGGTCGCGCAAGGGGATATCGAGCGCCTGGGCGATGGCCATCAAGGTCTGGCGGCCTGGAACGCTGCGGCCGCTTTCGACGAAGCTGATCTGCTTTTGCGAAATGCCGGCATCGAAGGATAGATCGAGTTGGCTTCTGCCGCGCAAATCACGCCAGTAGCGCAGGAGCACACCCAGATTCGGCGCCGTGCTGGACTTGAGAACCGGCGATTTCATAAATCATGTCCTCGCAACAACGGCACCATACATGGCGACCCTTAGTGCCGACACCGCACGGATGGCCGGTCCGTGCGATGTCGATTGAGTGTCAGGCCGCCGCGGCCCACGCCTGAGGCTGGAAGCGTTGCTCGATCGGCGTGCCGGCCATGTTGGTGGTGGTCGCCGCCATGGTGGAAATGCCGACACCGGTCACGACTTCCAGGATCTGGGCCTTTGAATAGCCCGCCGACGTAAACGCATCGATGTCGGCATCGCTCACATTTCCCCTCTTCTCGAGCAGCGCCTTGGTCAGCGCCGAGAGTGCCGCATATTTCGGATCTCTCGGCAACCGGCCTTCACGGATCGCGTGGACTTCGCTTTCGGCAATGCCGTCTTCGATGGCAAATGTCGAATGGGCGGCAACGGTCCAGGGGCATTTGAGGGTGACCGCATTCGTCAGCAGCAGGACCTGCTTTTCGATCTCGTCGAGGCTGCCGCCGTGGAAGCTGCCAAAGGTGGCGGCAAACCCATTGAGAAGCACCGGATTGTTCGCCATCGTCGCCATGACATTCGGCAGGAAGCCAAATCTCTCTTCCAATGCTTTCAATGTTGCCTTGGATTTCTCCGGCGCCGATTCGATCGTCTGAAGGTTGAATCTCGGCATTGTAACGTCCTTTCTAAGATCGATTTCTGATCGCGTGCATCCTTCGCGTTGCAAAAGCAGTGTTAAGCGGACGCTTTCCTTGCTGGCATCGCGAAAGTCCGCATGTGTTAGACCCGCTGAAGGCATCGCCTCAATTACATGCCATGTAATATTTCGAAGACACGGCTGAAATTTCGAGCGGTTTCCGAAAGACCCGTTCAGCGAGCGTCTCCGATAGCCGGCTCATGGAACCTCCGGCCTTAACTGCGCGTTTGTGCAGGCAATTGCCGCGTGGAGGGACGTCGGCTCGAGGGGTGCCCATGAAAGCCGAACCGATCGCGCCAGGCGTGACCGTCGAAAGCCCCGACCCGCGCGTGCGCGCCTGGGCGGACATGCGGCTGGTGCGCTCGCTGCTGATCGGCATCTTCATCCTGATGACGATCGCCGCGCTTTATCTCGCGCGCGACTTCTTCATGCCGGTGATCCTGGCCTTCCTGCTGGCGCTGACGCTGACCCCCATCGTGCGCCTTTTGCGCAAACGCGGGATTCCGGAAGTGGTTTCCGCGACATTGCTGGTCCTGCTGTCGGTCTTCGTCTTCGCCAGCGCGGGCTACCTGCTCAGCGGGCCGATCATCGACCTCATCAACAACACGTCGTCGATCGGCCAGCAGCTCACCGAACGGCTGGCGCATTTTCAGCGGCCGCTCACCAAAATCATGGATGTTGCCCATCAGCTGGAAGGGCTGACCGAGACCGCCCAGGAACCGGGCATGCAGAAGGTCGCGGTGGCGCCATCGGGCATTCTGTCGACAGCCGCCGGCAACATTCTGGAGGCCGGCACATCGATCACCATCGTCTTTGTGCTGTCGCTGTTCCTGCTTGCTTCAGGCACGCTGTTTTATGAGAAGATCGTCCAGTCCTTCACCAGCCTTACGCAGAAGAAGCGGGCGTTGCGCGTCGTCTATGACGTCGAGCGCGAGATCTCGCACTATCTGCTTACCGTCGCGCTCATCAATGCGGGTCTCGGCACGGTGATCGGGCTCGGGCTATGGGGGCTCGGCATGCCCAATCCGCTGGTCTGGGGCGCTGCCGCCGCGCTGCTCAACTTCCTGCCCTATGTCGGCGCGCTGATAACCATCCTGCTCGTCACGATTATCGCCCTGATCAGCTTCGATACGATCTCCTACGCGCTTCTGGCGCCGGCCTTCGTGCTTTTATGCGACATCGTCGAGGGCCAGTTCGTGACGCCGATGGTGGTCGGCCGGCGCCTCGAGATCAATGCGGTGGCGATCTTCATCGCCATCGCCTTCTGGTCATGGCTGTGGGGCTTCGTCGGCGCGCTCATGGCGGTGCCGCTGCTGGTGGTGGTCAAGGTGTTCTGCGATCACTTCGACGGCTTGAGCCATGTCGGCAATTTCCTTGCGGCGCAGCAGAGCTTCGCCGTCGACGACGAGACGGGCGAGCAAAACCATAAGACTGCTACTTAGAACATTCCGCCGTTTCACCGAACGGCGGAATGCTCTATCTTCTGTTGACTCAATTCCGGACGGAAAACCGCTTCACACTTTTCCTGGAATTGCTTTCGTCTGGCCCAACGCGATGTCCGGTCGCCTGTTTGCGGTGGCCATGGCGCATGCCTATATCGGACCGGTCACGCCGGGCCCGCCCTTGATGAATGAATTCGATCTCGATGCCTATTTCGCCCGCATCGGCCATAGCGGGCCGAGGGATGCCTCGCTTGCAACGCTGCAGGCATTGCACGCCATCCATCCGCGGGCGATCCCGTTCGAGAACATCGATGCGCTGACGGGTGTTTCGGTCGGGCTCGATGTCGCTTCGCTGCAGGACAAGGTTTTTGGCCAGGGCCGCGGCGGCTATTGCTTCGAGCATAATCTGATCCTCATGCATGCGCTGAGGGCGCTGGGTTTCAGCGTAAGCGGCCTTGCGGCGCGTGTGCTCTGGGGCCAGCCGGACGACGCCATCACCGCGCGCAGCCACATGCTGCTGCGCATCGAGCTTGAAGGTCGCAGCTGGATCGCCGATGTCGGCTTCGGCGGACTGACGCTGACGGCGCCGCTGCTTCTGCAGCCAGACCTCGAACAGCAGACGCCGCACGAAGCTTTCCGCATCGTCGGCGCGCAGGATGATTTTCGTCTGCAAGCCAATATCGGCGGTACCAATATCGGTGATAGTTGGCGCACGCTCTACCGCTTCGACCTGCAAGAGGCCTACGAGGTCGATTACCGGGTCGCCAGCCATTTCCTGTCGACGCATCCGAGTTCGCATTTTCTTTCGACGCTGGTCGCCGCCCGCGCCTTGCCCGACAAACGCTACGCGCTGCGCAACAACCGGCTGTCGATCCACCACATAGGCGGCCGCAGCGAGCAGCACGAAATCGCCACCGCGACCGAACTCGCCGACGTGCTGGAAAAGCAGCTCGCCATCCTCATTCCGGACCGCGCCGCCTTCGAGGCGAAGCTGCGCGAAAAACACATCGTGGAGACTTGATCATGACAGCCCTTTCGGTCCTTGACCTGTCGCCGATCACCCAAGGCAGCACCGCTTCGCAATCGCTTGCCAATTCGCTCGACCTTGCCCGCCACGCCGAGCGGCTGGGTTTTTCGCGCTACTGGCTGGCCGAACACCACAACATGCCGGGCATTGCGAGCGCGGCGACGTCCGTAGTGATTGCCCATGTCGCCGGCGGCACCAAGACGATCCGCGTCGGCGCCGGCGGCGTCATGCTGCCCAACCACGCGCCGCTGGTCATCGCCGAGCAGTTCGGCACGCTGGCCGCACTTTTCCCCGGACGCATCGACCTCGGCCTCGGCCGCGCGCCGGGCACCGACATGCTGACCGCGCGGGCGCTGCGCCGCAACCTGGAGTCCACCGACAATTTCCCGCAGGACGTGGTCGAGCTGATGGGCTATTTCCAGCCGGCCGAGGACGGCCAGCGCATCCGCGCCGTGCCCGGCGAAGGCCAGCAGGTACCGGTCTGGATCCTCGGCTCCAGCCTTTACGGCGCGCAGCTCGCGGCGCTGCTTGGCCTGCCCTATGCCTTTGCCTCGCATTTCGCGCCGGCCGAGCTCGATCATGCGCTGGAGGTCTACCGCACGCGCTTCCAGCCCTCCGCGCAGCTCGACAAGCCGCATGTCATGCTCGGCCTCAACGTCTTTGCCGCTCCGACCGATGCCGAGGCAAAGCTGTTGTTCACCTCCCTGCAGCAGGCTTTCGTCAATTTGCGCAGTGGCCGGCCCGGCCAATTGCCGCCGCCGGTCGAAGACTACGGCCGCGACCTCGATCCGATGGCGAAGACCATGCTCTCTCAAGCGCTGTCCTGCGCCGTTGTCGGATCGCCCGAAACGGTGCGCCAGGGCATCGACGCCTTCGTGCGCCGCACCGGCGCTGACGAGTTGATGGTGACGGCGCAGATCTTCGACCATACGGCGCGGCTGCGCTCCTTCGAGATTCTGGCCGACGTCCACAAATCACTGTCGCAGGCCGCCTGACAGCGGCAGCTTTTGTCCGACATCTTCCTCTGCTAAAGGCACGCGTCCTCCTTTAATGCAATTCCTGGCGGAAAGCCGCTTCGCACTTTTCCTGGAATTACTCTGACGCGAGCCTTGTCCGTGACCCATGATCTCGACGACCGCATGCATTTCGCCATCGACCTGGCACGGCGCGCTGGCGAGCTCGGACTGAAATATTTTCGCGACCTCGACAATCTGACCATCGAGAGCAAGGGCCATCAGGACCTGGTCTCCGACGGCGACCGCGAGGTCGAGCTGTTCATCCGCGCGGCGATTGGACAAGCCTACCCGGATGACGGCATTGTCGGCGAGGAGCATGCGGCGGTTACCGGCAAGACCGGTCATGTCTGGGTGATCGACCCGATCGACGGCACCGCCAATTTCGTGCGCGCCATTCCGGCCTGGTGTGTGGTGATTGCCTGCGCCAGGGATGGCGAGACGGTGGTCGGCGTCATCCACGAGCCGTCGACCGGCGAGACTTTCTACGGACGCCTGGGCGGCGGCGCCTTCGTCAATGGCAAGCCGATCCGGGCGAGCGGCGGCGGCTCACTTTCCGAAGGTTCGGTCGGCACCGGGCTTTCGAACCGGGCATCGACGGAGCATGTCGCGGTGCTGATCAGCAACATCATGGCCGAAGGCGGCGTCTTCTACCGCAACGCGTCCGGCGCGCTGATGCTTGCCTATGCCGCCGCCGGCCGGCTGCTCGGCTATGTCGAAGAGCACATGAACGCCTGGGATTGCCTGGCCGGCATGCTGCTGGTCGAGGAAGCCGGCGGCATGGTTCTTAAGGCCAACCCGCAGACCGTGCTTGCCCAAGGAACACAGGTCATAGCGGGCGGAACGCACATTTTTCCGAGGCTCCAGGCGCTTTGCGCGCAGGCGTTCAGGCCTTGATCCGGGTGGCTGCGACGTTTTTGCCGGGGCCGGATTCGGCAAATCCGGCCGTTCCGGGCGGTAAACCGGCTGCGATATGCGCAATTTTAGGCGTTTTCCCCACAGTGAACAGGCATCGCGGACAGGTTGCGCAGAATGCTTGCGCCCCGTGCTGCCTGTTCTTATATACGCGCCAAGCCGTCCGCCCCCGAAAAGCGGGGAGCGTGGCGGTATTTCTAGTGAACAGGGGCTTTCGTCGGAACGCCTTTTCAGGGTCCTGAGAGCCTGCTTAGAGGAGAGACCAGAACAATGGCAAAAGTAATCGGTATCGATCTCGGCACCACAAATTCCTGCATCGCCATCATGGATGGCAAGGATCCCAAGGTGATCGAGAATGCGGAAGGCGCGCGCACGACGCCTTCCATTGTCGCCATCAGTGGCGACGGCGAACGTCTCGTCGGCCAGCCGGCCAAGCGCCAAGCGGTCACCAATCCAGAAAACACCATCTTCGCGGTCAAGCGCCTGATCGGCCGCCGCTATGACGATCCGGTGACGGAGAAGGACAAGAAGCTTGTCCCCTACAAGATCGTCAAGGGCGACAATGGCGACGCCTGGGTCGAGGCCGGCGGCAAGAAGCTTTCGCCCAGCCAGATCTCGGCCATGATCCTGCAGAAGATGAAGGAAACGGCGGAAGCCTATCTCGGCGAAAAGGTGGAGAAGGCGGTTATCACCGTTCCGGCCTATTTCAACGACGCCCAGCGCCAGGCGACCAAGGACGCCGGCAAGATCGCCGGCCTCGAAGTGCTGCGCATCATCAACGAGCCGACGGCGGCGGCACTTGCCTACGGCCTTGAGAAGAAGGAAGGCAAGACCATCGCCGTCTATGACCTTGGCGGCGGCACCTTCGACATCTCCGTGCTCGAAATCGGCGATGGCGTCTTCGAGGTGAAGTCGACCAATGGCGACACCTTCCTCGGCGGCGAGGACTTCGACATGCGCCTGGTCGAGTATCTGGCGGCCGAGTTCAAGAAGGAACAGGGCATCGACCTGAAGAACGACAAGCTCGCCCTGCAGCGTCTGAAGGAAGCGGCCGAGAAGGCCAAGATCGAGCTGTCGTCGACGACGCAGACCGAGATCAACCTGCCCTTCATCACCGCCGACGCCACTGGGCCGAAGCACCTGACGATGAAGCTGACCCGGGCCAAGTTCGAGAGCCTGGTCGACGACCTTGTCCAGCGCACGATCGAGCCCTGCAAGGCAGCGCTCAAGGATGCCGGCCTCAAGGCAGCCGAGATCGACGAAGTGGTCCTGGTTGGCGGCATGACCCGCATGCCCAAGATCCAGGAGATCGTGAAGCAGTTCTTCGGCAAGGAGCCGCACAAGGGCGTCAACCCGGATGAAGTTGTCGCTCTCGGCGCCGCCATCCAGGCCGGCGTGCTGCAGGGCGACGTCAAGGACGTGCTGTTGCTCGACGTGACGCCGCTGTCGCTCGGCATCGAGACGCTGGGTGGCGTGTTCACCAGGCTGATCGAGCGCAACACGACGATCCCGACCAAGAAGAGCCAGGTGTTCTCGACCGCCGAGGACTCGCAGAGCGCGGTGACCATCCGCGTCTTCCAGGGCGAGCGCGAGATGGCGGCCGACAACAAGATGCTCGGCCAGTTCGACCTGGTCGGTATCCCGCCGGCGCCGCGCGGCGTGCCGCAGATCGAGGTCACCTTCGACATCGACGCCAACGGCATCGTCAACGTCTCGGCCAAGGACAAGGGCACCGGCAAGGAGCACCAGATCCGCATCCAGGCCTCGGGTGGCCTTTCGGACGCCGACATCGAGAAGATGGTGAAGGACGCCGAGGCCAATGCCGAGACGGACAAGAAGCGCCGTGCCCTCGTCGAGGCCCGTAACCAAGCCGAGGCGCTGGTGCATTCGTCCGAGAAGTCGCTGAAGGACTATGGCGACAAGGTCTCGGAGGCTGACCGCACCGCGATCGCCGACGCCATCGCCGCGCTGAAGACCGCAACCGAGGGCGACGACGCGGCCGATATCGAGGCCAAGTCGCAGTCGCTCGCCGAAGCTTCGATGAAGCTTGGCCAGGCCATGTACGAGGCCTCGCAGAAGGAAGCGGCCGAAGCCGACGCCAAGGCGGACGCCGCCAAGGATTCGGACGTGGTCGACGCCGACTTCGAGGAAATCGACGAAGACGACGACAAGAAGAAGTCGGCCTGAGCCGGCTGACGGCGACATAATGCGAAAAGCCCGGCGCAAGGCCGGGCTTTTTTGCAACCTTAGCCAAAAAAGTGACGGAAAAACACGCGGCAAGTTCGGCTCGCCACTAGTATCCGGACAACATCGCTCCTAAATCGAACCAGTGCCGGCAAACGACGCCAACAATGCTTGAAGACATTGAGCATCCGGACAGCGGGAAAAAATGAAAGCTGATTTCTACGAAACGCTGGGCGTGCAAAAAGGCGCCGACGAGAAGGAACTCAAGAGCGCTTTCCGCAAGCTCGCCATGCAGTTCCATCCAGACCGCAACCCCGGCGACAATGCCTGCGAGCATAAGTTCAAGGAAATCAACGAAGCTTACGAGACGCTGAAGGACCCGCAGAAGCGCGCCGCCTACGACCGTTTCGGCCACGCCGCCTTCGAACAGGGCGGCATGAATGGCGCAGCCCACGGCTTTGGCGCCGGCGGCTTCGCCGATATCTTCGAGGATATTTTCGGCGACATGATGGGCGGCCGCCAGCGCCGTTCGTCCGGCGGCCGCGAGCGCGGCGCCGACCTGCGCTACAATATGGAAATCACGCTCGAGGAAGCCTTTGCCGGCAAGACGGCGCAGATCCATGTGCCGGCCTCCATCTCTTGCTCGGAATGCTCCGGCAGCGGCGCCAAGCCCGGTACGCAGCCGGTGACCTGCTCGATGTGCCATGGCCATGGCAAGGTGCGTGCGACGCAAGGCTTCTTCTCGATCGAACGCACCTGCCCGCAATGCCAGGGCCGCGGCCAGACGATCAAGGACCCTTGCCCGAAATGCGCCGGACAGGGCCGCGTCACCGAGGAGCGCTCGCTGTCGGTCAACATCCCGGCCGGCATCGAGGATGGCACCCGCATCCGGCTTGCCAATGAGGGTGAGGCCGGCCTGCGCGGTGGCCCGTCCGGCGATCTCTACATCTTCCTGGCGGTCAAGCCGCACGAGTTCTTCCAGCGCGACGGCGCCGATCTTTACTGCAAGGTGCCGATCTCGATGACGACCGCAGCCCTGGGCGGGTCGTTCGAGGTGACCACGCTCGACGGCACGCAGACCAAGGTGAAGGTGACCGAGGGCACGCAGAACGGCCGCCAGTTCCGGCTGAAGGGCAAGGGCATGCCGGTTTTGCGCCAGCCCAATGTCGGCGACCTCTACATCCAGACCGCGGTCGAGACGCCGCAGAACCTGACGCGCCGCCAGCGCGAGCTGCTGGAAGAGTTCGAGCAGCTGTCCTCGAAGGACAACTCGCCCCAGTCGAGCGGCTTTTTCGCCCGCATGAAGGACTTTTTCGAGTCGTTCGGCGAGCGCTGATTGCGGTATTTCTATCTTGCGGCCGGCATCGGAACGGGCGCTTCCCGAGCGTCATCAACATCTTATGCCAGGTCGACGCCTTGCCTTGTCCCAGGTAGCTGCTAAGTAGCGGGTCGGGGCGCAGCATTGAGGAGAGCTCGCGATGGCACGTGGTCCCGGATTGCGCAAAGCGCTGGCGGAAAAGTTCGACGACGAGCTGAAGTTCTTCAAAGGCTGGATCGACAAGCCAAAGACGGTCGGCTCGATCGTTCCGACCAGTTCCATCACCGCCCGCAAGATGGCCTCCATCGTCAACCCACGGTCGGGCCTTCCGGTGCTTGAAGTAGGCCCCGGCACCGGTGTCATCACCCGCGCCATCCTCGCCCAGGGCGTGAAGCCGGAAAATCTCTACGCGGTCGAGTATTCAACGGATTTCGTGCGCCACCTGCGCGGCCTCTATCCCGGCGTCAATGTCATCGAGGGCGATGCCTTCAATCTCAACGCCACGCTCGGCGAGAAGCGCGACATGGTGTTCGATTCGGTCGTCTCCGGCGTGCCGCTGCTCAATTTCCCGGTCGCCCAGCGCATCGCCTATGTCGAAAGCCTGCTCGACCGCATCCCCGCCGGGCGGCCGATCGTGCAATTGACCTATGGGCCGCTGTCGCCGATCCCGGCCGGCCGCGGCGACTATACGGTCGAGCATTTCGATTTCATCTTCCGCAACATCCCGCCGACGCAGCTGTGGATCTATCGGCGCGCGGCGCATTAGATTGAGAGGGGAATAGGGAGGCAGTAGGGCAGTAGGGGAGTAGGGGAGTAGGGAAAAGGAATGGAAAAGCTCCATGCCCTGAATACCCCTACTGCCCTACTGCCCTACTGCCCTACTGCCCTACTCCCCTACTCCCTTACTCCCCTACTCCCCTATCCAGCCGTTGATTTGAACGCCCCTTGGCTGTACCTGTCCCGTAACAAGGGTGGCCGATGGCAGTGATCCCGAAAATCCTGATCTTCGCCGGCTCGGTGCGCAGCGGCGCCTTCAGCGGCAAGACCGCGGACGTGGCGCAGAAGGAACTCGCCATGCGGGGCGCGGAGGTGACGCGCATCTCGCTCAGTGACTATCCGCTGCCGATCCTTGACGAGGACCTGGAAAAGGAAAAAGGCGTCCCGGAAAATGCGGTCAAGCTCGGCCGGATGATCGCCGCCCATGACGGGCTGCTGATCGCGACACCCGAATACAATGGCTCGATCCCGCCGCTGCTCAAGAACACGATCGACTGGGTAAGCCGCGTGCGCCTGGATGGGAGCCGATCATTCAGGCCGCTCAACGGCAAGGTCGCCGGCCTCTGCTCATCTTCCAACGGAGCTTTCGCCGGCATACGCTGCATCAACCATCTGCGCGCGGTGCTGGTGCGCTGCCAGATGGAGGTGGTGACGCCGGAATGCTCGGTGCCGGAAGGCGGCAATGCCTTTGACGACGGCGGACATTTCAGGGACGAACGACTGGCCAAATCGATGGAGCATCTATGCCGCACGCTAATCGAAACCTCGCGCATGAAGTCGACCAGGATCGGCGCATGAACCGGCCGCCGGAGATGCGCGCCAAGTCGATGCGCGACAGGTTGATCGTTGGTCTCGACGTGCCGACGCTGAAGGAAGCCGAGCAGGCGGTGCGCGAGCTCGAAGGCGTCGTCTCCTTCTACAAGATCGGCTACCAGCTCGCCTTCGCCAGCGGGCTCGACTTCGCCCGCGAGCTTGCCAGCGGCGGGACCAAAGTTTTTCTCGACATGAAGCTGCTCGACATCGACCACACGGTGGCCAAGGGCGTCGAGAACATCGTGCGCATGGGCATGACCATGCTGACCATCCACGCCTATCCCAAGGCGATGCGGGCCGCGGTGGAGTCTGCCAAAGGCAGCGATCTCTGCCTGCTTGCGGTCAGTGTGCTGACGTCGATGGACGAGCAGGACATGATCGACGCCGGCTATGAATATGATCCGCACACGCTGGTGCTGAGGCGCGCCGAACAGGCGCTGCATGCCGGCATGGGCGGCGTTGTCTGTTCAGCCGAGGAAGCGGAAGCGGTGCGCCGCATCGTCGGACCTGACATGGCGGTGGTCACGCCGGGAATACGGCCGACCGGCAGCGATCATGGCGACCAAAAGCGCGTGGTGGCGCCCGGCCAGGCGATCCGTAACGGCTCCAGCCATCTCGTCGTCGGCCGCCCCGTCGTGGCCGCGCCGGACCGGCGTGCCGCAGCGGAGGCGATCCTGGCCGAAATGCAGTCCGCCTAGAGCAATTTCAGGAAAAGTGTGAGCGGTTAAGTTCGGCGACTTCGCCGTAACCCTCCACCCGGAATTGCGTTAAAACAAAGACTTAGAGCGTTTCACCGTTTCCGTTGAACGGTGAAACGCTCTAAGTCCCGGTTCTCGTTCGGGCCACACAAGCAGGAGAAAAAGAATGCCAAAGGGATATTGGATCGCTCGCGTCGATGTGTGCGATGCCGAGGGCTACAAGGACTATGTCGCCGCCGCCAAGCCCGCCTTCGAGCGCTTCGGCGCGAAGTTTCTGGCACGCGGTGGCGAGCATGAAAAGGCGGAAGGGCCTGGGCGCGCCCGCAATGTCATCATCGAGTTCGAATCGCTCGCCGCGGCGCATGACTGCTACCATTCGCCGGAATACCAGCGCGCGGTCGCCATCCGCCAGAAGGTGGCTGACGGCGAGATCGTGTTGGTCGAGGGGACCTGACCAGGAAGATAGCGTGCCAACCATCCATTGCCCACCATCCATGGAGTTCTGTCCGCAATGATTTGGTCATGAGTGGTTTGATCGGCTGTCAGGAGAGCAGGCGGTGGCAAAGGGGCCGTAGCGACACCTTTGGACCGGCAAGTCGCTTCGGCTATCATTTGGCCGTCGGTCTTGCTTTTATATCTACGCCAACGGCAGTCCAAGCTCATATAATTCACTCTGGATCGGGAGGATTTGGCAGCGGATTCGAACATCCGTTGACTGGTCTCGATCACTTTCTGGCGATGTTCGCCGTCGGCTTGTGGGGCGCCCAGATCGGCGGGCGATCAATATGGACGCTGCCCGTCGCATTCCCGCTGATCATGGTTCTCGGCGGCATCGCCGGCATTGCCGGGATACCACTGCCCGGCGTCGAAATCGGCATCGCACTTTCCATCGTCGCGCTGGGGCTTGCCATCGCATGCGCCTGGCGACCGGCGGAATGGATTGCCTTGCTGTTGATTGCTGTGTTTGCGATCTGCCATGGACATGCCCATGGCGCGGAGCTGCCGAACGCAGCTGACCCGGCCGACTACGCGATCGGGTTTGTCATTGCCACCGGCTTGATCCATCTTCTTGGCATCGGGGTCGGGCTTGTTCTGGGCAAGCCGTTTGGCGGGCGGCTGTCGCAAGCGCTGGGCGGGCTGATCGCGATTGGAGGCGTCTATTTCCTTGTCGCTTGAGAAAAGCACCGAGCGAAAAACCTCCGGGGCTCTGCGCTGGTCCGGCCCGCTGCTGGCGTTCGTCGGGGTTGCCGCGATCTGCGCTCTCGTATTGAAGACGCGAGCCGACCGGTCCGTGACGGAATGGTGGATCCTCAACAACGGCCTTTCCGCGGAACGGATCATGCCTCTTGCCGGACTGGGTGTGGCGGTTGCTCTGGCGCGCGGACGCCACGTCGTTGTCGCACTGGCAACATTTCTCCTGGGCGTCGTGCTCGGTATTGTCTTTCGGGATTGGTATCTCGCGCTCATGGCGGACATCCCCGGCGTGACGACGCATCTCTATCTGACCGGGCCAGTTTCGGCGCTTGCGGCCGGCCTGCCGTTGATCCTGCCTGCGCGCGCAAGACTATGGATTTTTCCCGTTGCCGCCATGTTGATCGGCGCCATGCTCGGTGTCGCCACAACGCTGACCGACCCCACTTTGCATGATCCCGCAATTTCGATGATCGCCACTCTTATCGCCTTGTGGATCCTGGCTGCCATTGGTCTCAGCGGGCACGCCTTCTGGCATGGCTGGTTTCCGATCGCCGCGCGCATCCTTGGCAGCTGGCTGATTGCGATTGGCCTTCTTCTTGGAGGAGCGGCAATTGCCGCCAAGCCTCCGGTGCTTGCGCCACTGCCCCCGCCGCCACCTTTGACCGAAGGCGGCGCAAACCGGTTTGAACCACCGTTTCCAGGCGTCAATCGGCAAGGCGACCGTTCGCGGAACGCTGCACGGCCCTTCCTTCCGTGAAGAATCCCGAGGTCATTTTCAAGGAACCGCAGCCGGCCCGGCAAGGCAATCGGCGCATAGTCCGCTGAATTCGAGACTTGCCCGCCCGATTTGGAAATTTTTCCGTCTCGCCCACTCTGCCAGCCGCAGATCGACGACATCGTCGCTGAACTCGGTGACCCGGCCGCATCGTTCGCAGATCGCCAGGATCGCTGTTCCCCGGCCATGGGCGTGCGGACCGACGCACAGCACGAATGCATTGAGACTCTCGATCTTGTGGACGCTGCCATCGTCGATGAGTTTCTTGATCGCCCGGTAGACCTGTATCGGTGAGCGGATACCATGCGGCCTGATATCGTCGAGTATGTCATAGGCGCTGACCGGCCTGCCGGCTTGGGAGATGGCCTCCAGCACCAGCTTCTGGTTCCTGGTGAGTTCAGTCATTGGCCAGCGAGCGTTGCGCCATGCCGCTTAGCAGATAGGCCGCGGCGCCCAATGCCGTAATCCAGAAGCTTGTCGGCCAGTCGGTGAGGAAGGCGAGCGACAGGCTGACCCAGGCAATGGCGACGGCAAGCGCGATCGAAACCCCGATGCCGGCGAGCACGCCTCGCGTCAGCCGAAGCGCGGTCGCGGCCGGAGCTACCATCAGCGCGAAGACAAGCAGCACGCCGACGATCTGCACCGCTTCCGCCGTGGCGACGGCGACGATAATCATGAACAGCGTCGACACCAGGTTGAGCGGCACGCCTCTGGCTTCGGCGAGTTCCGGCTGCAAGCTGGCGAACAGCAGCGGCCGGGCAATCAGCACCAGCGCGGCAAGGATAATTACGGCCAGTATGGCAAGCACGACGACAGTGCGGATGCTGATGCCGAGCACGTTGCCGAACAGCACATTCGTCGCCTGCGAGGCGAAGGCGGTATAGAAATGCAGGAACAAAAGGCCAAGGCCGAGCGACAGCGTCAACACGATGCCGATGGCGACGTCGCGATGGGCGCGCTCGCCAAGCAGGCCGATGCCGACGCCGGCGATTATGGTGAACATGGTCAGACCGAAAAACGGCGTCAGGCCGATCAGTCCGGCGCCGGTGGCGCCGGGAAAGCCGACATGGGCCAGCGCGTGGCCGGCGAAGGTCTGACCCCTCAGCACGAGGAAATAGCCGACCGCGCCGGCGACGATGCCGACGATCGTGCAGGCATAGAAGGCATTGCGCATGAATTCATAGTCAAAGATCGTGGACATGCGCCCCGCTTTCCAGTTCGACGTCGTCGGCCATGACGAAGATCCGCCCGGCGACCCGCACCACATTTATATGCGTGCCATAGAGTTTCGACAGCACCGGCCCGTTGATGACCTCGTCGACACCGCCGATCGCGGCCTGGCCGTTGCCGAGATAGAGCACACGATCGACGGCGCGCAGCAACGGGTTGATCTCGTGCGAGCAGAACAGCACCGCGATGCCAAGCCGCTGGCCGACTTCGTGCACCAGCTCGATGATGGCGCGCTGGTGCGCGGCGTCGAGGCTGATCAGCGGCTCGTCGAGCAATAGCAGTCGCGGATCGCCGATCAGCGACTGCGCAATCAGGATGCGCTGGCGCTCACCGCCGGAAAGTTCGGCCAGCGGGCGGCGGGCGAGGTCGGTCGCGCCGACCTCTTCCAGCGCCTTCCAGGCGGCCTCCTTCTCGGCAATGGAAGCCACTGGCCAACCCCAGCGATGCCCGCCGGCGGCGGTGAGCACGAAGTCGAGGCCACTGATACCCATATGGGTCAGGGCGCGCCGCGCTTGCGGCATGTAGCCAATCGCTGGATTGCCGCGTGTCGGCGGCCGGCCGAGCACCGAGATGGCCCCGCCCGATGGCTTTATCAGGCCAAGAATTGCGCGCAGCATCGTTGTCTTGCCGGCGCCGTTGGCGCCGAGAAGACCGACAAAGGCGCCTTGCGGAACGGAAAAGGAGACGTCGGAAAGAACCCGGCGTCCCCCATAGGTCAACGTAACCTGGTCGAATGTGACAGCGCTCATTGCGTGCGGGCTGCGAGCGCCTTCTGCACCGCGTCGAGTTGGCTGCCAAACCACGTCTGGAGGGTCTGGCCGGCCGGCTCTGTCTCGGTGACGCCGATGATGGTGACCTTGTTCTGCTTGGCGATGTCGAGCAGCCTTGTCGTCGCCTCGTCCGTCACCTGCGAATTGTAGAACAGGATCTTGGCCGTACCATCCTTCAGACTGTTCTCGAACGCCGCCACCTGCGTGGCGCTTGGCTCCGCGTCGTTCATCAGCGCCACCTGGAAGTCGTAGTTCAGCATCTTGAGGCCAAGGGCTTCCGCCATGTAGCCGAACACCGGCTCGGTGGCAGTCACCTCCGTCCCCGCGTAGGTTTTCTTGACGTCGGCGATTTCCTTGTCGATGACGTCCAGCGACGACTGGAATTTCTTCAGATTTGCCTCGTAATGCGCGGCATTGGCGGGATCGCGCTTCGACAGCTCGGCGGTGAGCGCCTTGGCGATTGCAGGAAGCGTCGCCGGATTGTACCAAAGATGCGGATTGTCGCCCGACTTCTTGCCGATCAGGTCGGCGGCCACGATGGTGGTCCGGTCCGGCTTGGTAGAGGCCGATAGCAACTTGTCCATCCATGGATCGTAGTCGGCGCCGTTGTAAATGATGATCTTGGCATCGGCGATGGTGCGAGCCGTCGACGGGCTGGTCTCGAAGAGATGCGGATCATCGTCGGGATTGGACAGGATGCTGGTCACCGCGACATGACTGCCGCCGATCTGGCGGGCGAGATCGCCGTAGAAATTCTCCGCCGCCACGATATTCAGCTTGTCTTCAGCCCGGGCAACAGTACCGGTCAGAAGCGGCGCTGCGACGAGCAGTGCTGCCAGGAAGGGAGAGGGCGCATCCTTTGATCTCCTTGGACCATGGGTGGGTGAGGTCGGGGTCGCGGTGTAACGGTATAACACAACTGCGCTGGAGTTTGTGTTGAAAATGTGGCCAGACCCGGCGCCCCCTTGGTTCGCCCTCTGCACAACCCCGTGAACGTCGCCGACTGCCTCGACTCGGGTCTCATGCCCGCACGGCCAAGGCGCGGCTATTGCGGCGCAAGCCTGCGGGGGGCAAGCAGGCGATTGGCGGCGGTCTCGGCCATCGCATCCGCAAGGCTCATGCCCCATTGTTTGCGGCAATAGTCGCGGAAATCGAAACAGGGCAGGCCGGGGCAGACCTCGAACTCGATGAGATGGACGGTATCGTCGGCCTCGACCCTGAAATCGATGGAAAAGACGTCCCTCAGGCCAAGGCCGCTCATCAGCTTTTGCGCAATGGTGCGGATCTTGCGGTCAGCGTTCGGTTGGCTGGCGGCGACCGGCTCAAGTTCCGGCTCGACATAGGTGCCCGCATCCTTCGCCGCCTGACCGGTGTCGCCATAGAGCGCCATCGAGTCGGCCATGGTCTGAAAATCATCGCCGGAATCGACAAAGAAGATACCCAAAGCCTCGATGCCGGTGTCCGGCCTGAGCCCGAGGAAACTGGCACGCACGTTGCGGCCCGCGACATAGGGCTGAACGACGACATCGTCGCGATAATGGGAAAAGACGCGCCGGCTAAGCTCCAGCGCGTGGCCAAGACCGCTGATGCGCGAATCCGGCCAGATGCCGATCTTGGCGCCGAGACGGTTGGGCTTGACGAACCAGCCGGCAGCCGAGGCCGGCGGCTCGATCAGCCATTGGCCATTGCGCGCCAGGCCCGCCTGCGGCGCCGGCAGGCCAAGCGCGCCGAGCACGGCGCCGGAGCGGAGCTTGTCCTGGCAGAGCGCAAACAGCGCATCGTCGGCGCCGATGGTGCGCAGCCCATTCAGCCGCGCCAGCGCGGGTGCCGCGCCGCCACGGAAATAGGCGATGCCATCGGTCAGCGTCCAGATCAGCGTCGTTTCCGGATCGGCTTTAGCCAATATCGACGCGGCATCGTCCAGTTCGACGGATTTGAAAGCGACGCCGCGCTTTTCGCAGGCTACGGCAAGCCGGCTGAACTCCGGTGCAAGGTCAGTCGACTGCGCCAGATAGGACGAGATTTCCAAAGCGCGATCCGTCGGATAGCCGTCGGCCACCAGCCGTTCGAAACAGGCCTTTTCCGGCTCGTAGACAAGGACCAGCGTCGGCGTGTTGTGCGGCATCGAATGCTCCGGAATCAGCCGCTACAATCGCACGGCCGTGGCTATCGGCTTGCGGGAAACCGACCGGGCCGGGCGGTTGCGCGACAGCTCAGGCGATCAGCACGCGCGGCTCGAAGCGGCCTTTGACCGGGATATCGAGCAGGAAGGTCATGCCGGCCTGCGGGTCGAGGGCGCGCTGCTTTTCGTCCTTGTCCTTCCACGCCGAGGTCACCGCCAGACGGTCGCCCTTCCGGCCGACGAAGGCCGGGCAGGAGGCTTGCGTCACCGGCATTGCGATCTCGCGCAGCAGCGTGCCGTCGGGCGCATAGGCCTTGACCGCCCTGCCGCCCCAGACGGCGTTCCACAGCACGCCGTCGCGGTCGACGACCGAGCCGTCGACATAGCCCTTCGACGAGCGGTGATCGACGAACACCTTCGGCTCACCAATCGGCAGCCCCGTCGCCGGATCGCAGGCCGTCCGCATCAGGAGGCCGGTCGCCGTGTCGGTGTAATAGGCGATCGCCCCATCCTCGGAAAAACAGATCGAGTTCGAGACGGTGATGTCCGAAAACAGCCGGCGCAATTCGCCCTTGAAGAACCAGTAGATCGAGCCGGCGCCCTTCTGCTCGCCCTTGCCCATCGTGCCGGTCCAGAAGGCGCCGCACGGATGAACGCGGGAGTCATTGGAGCGGGTGAGCGGATTGTCGGCCTCGATCGGCGTGTGCAGCGTCAGTTTGCCGGTTGCGGCGTCGCGGACAGCCAAGCCTTGCTCGGTGGCGATCAGCTGGCGCTTGTCGTCGATAACGGCGATGGCGCTGGCCATGACGCCGAGGTCATGCACCTTCAGCGCGCCGGCGAGCGGCTTTTCCAGGAGCTTGCCGTTGACGATGTCGAACCAGAACAGCGTGTCGGTGCCCGGGTCGTAGCTCGGCCCCTCGCCGAGTTCGCAGATATGGTCGGAAAAAACCGAAACGCCGTCCATCACTGTCCTCCGAAAGCTTCATCCCAGGCGGCGACGGCGGCGCGGGCGCGCTGGCTGACGTCCTCGACCGTCGCGCCTGGCTTGTAAAGGCTCGACCCCAGGCCGAAGACGCTGACGCCGACCGCCTTGTAGCCGGCAAAGTCCTTGTCGGAGACGCCGCCCACCGCGCCGATCAGTGTCGTTGCCGGCAGCACGGCGCGAATGGCCGCGATGCCGCTCGATCCGAGTACGCTTGCCGGGAAGAATTTCAGCGCCGACGCGCCAAGCCGGATCGCCTGGAACGCCTCCGTGGGCGTGAAGACGCCGGGCATGGTGACCATGCCATGATGCATCGCTCGGCCCATCACCTCGGCGTCGATGTTGGGGCTGACCAGCAGGCGTCCGCCGGCCTTGTGCAAGGCGTCGACATCGGCCGCCGTCAGCACCGTGCCGGCGCCGACAAGCGCGGTCTTGGGAAGAACCTCGACGATCCTGGCGATCGAGGAAAACGGTTCCGGCGAATTGAGCGGCACCTCGATGGCCTCGATGCCGGCGTCGAACAGCGCCTGGCCGATCGAGATCGCTTCCGTCGGCTTCAAGCCGCGCAGGATCGCGACCAGGCCGCGCTTCAATTTCGGGAAAGGTGCAGTCTGCGTCATGCCGAGGCTCCAATCATGCCGTTCTCGCGCGCGGCCTCGACGAGGCCGGCGCGCACCGCTTCATCGGCGTCGACGGTGCGGAAAGCAAGGCCGGCAAGGGCGAGCGCTGCGCCGTAAAGTGTCGCCAGCGCGCCCGAAGCGATCAGCACCACCGGCGCCTCGCTTGCGCCATAGCGACGTCTGGCCGAGGCAATCTCGCCGCCGATCAGAAGCCCGGACAGGCAGGCGGCCGCCTCATCCGGTTGCAAATCCTGCAGCAGCCCGGCGGCGCGGATGGCAAACAGCTTTGAGGTCACATCGCCACCTTCGCCCAGCGCTCGCTGACACCACTGCCGGAAAAACGGACTGTCCGCCGCGACAGGCGCCGGATGTTCGCCGAGCGAATGCTTCAAGATCGAATGCGCTGACAGCACCGAGAACAGTTCGCCGGTCGGCCAGGTGCCGAAACCTTCGACCGCGCCGTCATCGACGACGACCCATTTGGAATGCGTGCCCGGCATGCAGACGAGATGTCGCCCGTTAGCCGGCAAACCGGCGCCGGCGAGCTGGGTTTCCTCGCCGCGCATGACATCCGGCGCGTCGGCAAGACGCTGGGCGAGGCCCGGCACGATGCGGATGTCGCGGCTCGAGCCTTCGATGCGGGCGGCGCCGCGCAGGATCGCGCTGATGGGCGCCGGCACGGTGACATACGGCGCCTCGATCCAGCCCTGGCGGGAGCCGGCCATGCCGCAGACGATGACCGGCAGCGTGTCCGGCGCGACCATGGCGGCCAAATGGCCTTCCAGCACGTTCGAAAATCCTTTTTCGCGCGCGGTGATCAGCCCGTCATCGCCGCGACGCTCGGCCAGCACCTTGCCGGTGCCGTCAAGCAACCAGGCCCTGAGCCGCGTCGTGCCCCAGTCGAGCGCGGCTACCGCAGGCGCCGCGCTCACAGGAAGCCTCCGTCGACGATCAGCATCTGGGCGGTGAGCATGCGCGAGGCGTCCGACGCCAGGAACAGCACCGTGCCCACCATATCGTCGGCTTGCATGACATCCTTGATGCACTGCTTGGCGACATGGGCGGCAAGTCCCTGGTCGGTCACCCAGAGCTTGCGCTGGCGGTCGGTGATGACCCAGCCGGGCGCGACCGCGTTGACGCGGATACGGTCGGCGCCGAGTTTGCCTGCAAGGCCTTTTGTGAGGCCGAGGATACCTGCCTTGGCGGCGGTATAGGCCGGCATGTCGGGGTGGTTGATCAGATAAGAGGTGGAGGTGAAGTTGATGATCGAGCCGCCGCCGGCGCGCTTCATGCCGGGCGCCACGGCCTGCGCGGTGAAGAAATGCGGCCGCAAATTGATCGCCAGGCTGTTGTCCCAGTACTCGACCGTAACGTCTTCCACGGCGTGGCGGTCGTCGAGCGCGGCATTGTTGATGAGCACGGTGACGTCGCCATGCACTTCCGCCGCCTTGGCGACAGCAGCACGCAGTGCCTCGATGTCGCGAAGATCGGCCTTGAGGTAGAGCGGACGCCGGCCGAGCTCTTTTTCGAGGCGGTCGGCAAGCGCGCTGCTGGCCTTGTCGGCGATGTCGATGAAAGCGACCTTGGCGCCCTGGCGCAGAAAGCCTTCCGTCAACGCGGCGCCGATGCCGGAACCGCCGCCAGTGATAAGCACCGAGGCGCCGTCGAGGTCGGCAAAACGCGCCGATGGCATCATCTTTTCTTTCTCCCTGCCTTGGTCGGCGCGCATCCTATCCAGACAAAGCGCGAGGGCAAGGGGAGAAACGCCGGATTCCCGACATTATGTCTGACAAATGATCGGCGCCGCCAAAGCGGCGCCGGCAGATCATTTGAGCCTGGAGAGAGCGGTCAAATCGCCTTGGCGTGCAGCGCGCCGCGATAGGAATCGCGCAGATAGCCGAGCGTGGCGTCGGCATCGACCGGCTTGCCGAACAGATAGCCCTGCCCGCCGGCGCAGCCGAACTGGACCAGACGATCGGCCTGCGCCTCATCCTCGATGCCTTCGGCGACGACATCCATGCCGAGCCCCTCGCACATGGCCAGGATGGCGCGGATGATGTGTTCCGACGGCCGGTCGTCGAGGATGGAGGAAACGAAGGCGCGGTCGATCTTCAGCTTGTCGAAATGGAATTCGCGCAGGCGGCCGAGCGATGACTGTCCAGTGCCGAAATCATCGAGCGAGACGCGGATGCCGACGCGGCGCAGATCCTCGACGATCTTCTCGGCCGAGGCCGGATCGTTCATCAGGCCGGTCTCGGTGATCTCGATCTCCAGCCGGCGCGGATCGAAGCCGGTGCGGTCGAGGATCGCCAATATGTGCAGGCCGGTGTTCTGGTCGACGAGTTGCGAAGGCGACAGGTTGAAGGACAGGAACAGTTCCTTCGGCCAGCTGCGCGCCGCTTCGGTGGCCTTGCGCAGCACCAGCTGCGACAGCGGTCCGATGATGCCGCGTTCCTCGGCGATCGGGATGAAGACGCTCGGCGGCACGGCGCCGAGATCGCGGTCGGTCCAGCGCGCCAACGTCTCGAAGCCGATGGTGCGGCGGCTGTTCAAATCGACGATAGGCTGGAAATGCGGCTCGACCTCGCCGGCCGAGACGGCGCGGCGCAGTGCCTGCTCGATGCGGGTGACGCGCTTGGCGGCTTCCTCCATCTCGCGGGTGTAGACGACGACGCGGCCGCGGCCCGAACGCTTGGCGTGGTAGAGCGCGGTTTCGGCCTTGTTGATGAGTATCTCGGTGGTTTCGTCACCGGAATAAAACAACGAGCAGCCGACCGAGGCGGAGAGCCTGGCGGTACGCTCGCCGACGTCGTAAGGCGCCGACAGGATCTCGATCAGCATGCGCGACTTCTCGGCCGCCTGCTCTTCCGAAAACACCATGGGGTAAAGGAACGCGAACTCGTCGGCGCCGATGCGGCAGACGGTGGAGTGGCCATCCATCGAGGCGCGCAGCCGCATGGCGACCTGGATCAGGATGTCATCGCCGGCCTTGTGGCCGAAGAGGTCGTTGATCGGCTTGAAGCCGTCGAGGTCGAGGATGCCGACCGTGAAGGGCGCGGGATCGTCGGCGCGATCGCTGATCAGGCGATCGACCTTGTCGAAGAAGCGACGATGGTTGCCAAGTCCGGTCAACGAATCGGTGAAGGCCAGATCCGTATTTTCCTTGCCTGGCTGCCCAGTGCCAAACGTCGTTTGCATCATGTCCCTGTCTGATGTCGGTATTTGCGGTCAGACTGGCAGCAAAGCGTTTAGGAAAAGTATCGGAAAATCGATTTTTCTATGGTCGGAAGCAGCTGTACGTCCGGTAGAGGCGTTCCAGCTTTGGTCACGATGGCAGATCGCCGTTAATATTCAATTATACGCAACTTCTAATGTATGCAGCTGACAGTTACCTTGGAAATTCCACTGCTCCATTCCGGCCGAAAAACCGCTTCGCACTTTTCCAGGAATTGGGTTTTTACCCACGCAATTCCGGACGGAAAACCGCTTCGCACTTTTCCTGGAATTGGGTTTTTACCCACGCAATTCCGGACGGAAAACCGCTTCGCACTTTTCCTGGAATTGCTTTTAGCCAGCCTGCCTGACGCGGAAGAGCTCGATTGGGTTGCCCTTGGTGTCGACAACCGGTTCGAGCCAGTCCGGAACGCGGCCGCGGATCAGATCGGCAAGAAACCCATTCGGCGCAGTCTGGGTCAGCGTCGAGGTCTCGGCGTTGCCACGGCAGATGGCGACGAGGCCGACATGGTGCGCTTCGACGGTTCGCCGCGCGGCGTCGGTCGAGCCCAGGAAGGTGTCGAATGCCAGAAGGACGCCGGCGAGGTTGCGATGGTAGGGGCCGGCGAAGACGCGGTGGCCGGTATAGGCCAGGATCGGCGCTCCAAGATTGGAGAGCGTCAGCACGGTGGTGTCGGGCATGCGCCCAAGCGGCGCAAAGGTCGCCATTTTCAGGCAGGCGCCGTCGGTGTCGTCGCCATCGGCGACAGCCGTGCCTTTTTCGAAGGCCACCGAGGCGGCCGCCGCAACACCTGTCCAGACCGGATTGAACGAGAGCAACCAGACCGCGACGAGGCGCAGCGTCACGCCGAAAGAGGAACTGATTTCGGCCCGTGCGCGCCATTTCGCGACCCATGCCGACAGCGGGATCACGGCAAGGCCGACACTGAATGTCGTGCCACGCACCTGCCAGGCGCCGACGGCGAAGGCGACGACCAGTAGCGCGCCGACCAGGCTGTCCTCGCGCCGCCAGCCGCCACGGCCGAGCCGCAGCGCCATCAGCACAATCGCCACGACCGGCGTCGCATAGCGCGCCGCCACGCCGGCAGGCTGGTTGACGAGAAGCGAGAACAAGGACTGGACTTCATCGATGTGGTCGAGCCAGAGGTCTTTCAGACGCTGATCGACATTTGCGTAGGGCGCCGCCAGGCATTGCGGGAACAGCACCACAACGACCGCCACCAGCAGGGCGCCAAGCAGGCCAAGCGACAGCAGACGCCGCTGCCGGCTGCGGCTGGTGGCGTCGATCGAGGCGACAGCCGCAAGCCCGAACCCGGCGATGGCCGCGACAGCGAATTGCGTGACCGAGAAGGCATCGCATTGAGCTTCGCCCCAGGCGGACGCGGGAATGGTAGTGACGAAGACGAGGGCCGAGACTCCGGCGAAGCCGAGGCCGAAGTCGCGAGCGATCGCGCGTTCACTGCCCGCGTCGGCGATGAACAGCAGTGCCACGCCGACACCGAGGGTCGCGACATAGGGAACGGTTTCCATGCCGACGGCGAGTGTCAGCGCGGCACAGAGGCCGGAAAACAGCGCCGCCATCCGATGCGCTGGCGCCTCCAGCAGCAAAGCGAGGCTGGCCATGGTCAGCGTCAGCTGAACATTGTGATGATCAAGCGCACCGGGCGAAAAGATGCCGATGAAATGCAGCCCGGCAGCCGAGATGATCACAGCCGGCAGTACGGCGCCCGCGCCGGCGAAAGCGCGCGCGGCGCGGGCGGTGAAGAACACAGCCAGACAAAGCAGCAGCGCCGGCCAAAGCACTTGGGCTATGGCCTCGGCCACAGCCATGCTGCCGGTGAGCGCCGAGGCCACGAGAATGATGGCGGCGAGCGGCGCGTCGACCAGCCGCGACCAGTGCATGACGAAACCGCCTTCGAGCCCCATTCTGTACTGATGCAGGTCGAACCAACCCTGGCCGGCCAGCAGGTTGCGAACCTCGACCAGACGCAGCAAATTGTCATTGTCGCCGCCGGCATCGGTCAGCTCGGGAAATCCGCTGTAAGCGCCGAGAGCAACAAACACCAGCGCGGCGATAAGCGCCAGCGCAAGGTCGTTGCGCCACGACGGGCGTGGCTTGGCCGGTTCGGACATGTTGGCATCGACGGAGGTCACGGGACGGCCTTGGTTGCGCTCTCGTGAGGCGAAACCCTAGCGCCAACTCACTGCGCAAACCTTAAGCCGGCCTTGCGAAAGGCCCCTCCAGTTGGCGAAACGCTTTGTTTGCCAATCACAAATATGTTCCCAGACCAGAAAATGAATAGCCAGTTCGGAGCCGGGTATGAGTGTCATGGCGATCGAGAAAAAGATACTGAACGCGGCACACGACCGGGCCGTGTTTCAACGCCGCATCCGGGTTCTCTCCGAACATATCGGCGCCGTGCTGGGCGCCGAGGGCACCGTTCTCGACCTCGGCTGCGGCGACGGTTCGCTCGCCAAGGCGGTGATGGATCGGAAACCAGGGCTGAATTTTCGCGGGATCGATGTTTTTCTCCGTCCACGCACAGCCATTCCCGTGGAGATTTTCGACGGCACGACGATACCGGCGGCTTCCGGATCGTTCGACTGGGTGACCATCGTCGACGTTCTCCACCATACCGACAATCCCGGCCATCTTGTCGCCGAGGCCGCCAGGGTCGCCCGCAAGGGCGTCGTCATCAAGGATCATCTGCGCGACGTGCCCTTGGCCTACAGCACGCTCAGGTTCATGGACTGGGTGGGAAACAGGGGCCACGACGTAAGGCTGCCCTACAACTATCTGTCCAAGCGGGAATGGAACGCGATTTTCGATCAGGTGGGGCTCAAGGCCCAGGCCTGGCGCGAAAACCTGGCGCTTTATCCGTTCCCGGCGAACCTTTTGTTCGACAGGGGCCTGCACTTCGTCGCGGCGCTTCGATAAGCGCCTGACGGCGATCGAAGCTTCAAGCGGCTTTCTGAACGTCGCGAAACACCCAGACCGATGAAAGCACATAGCTTGCCGCACCCGCTGCGAGCGTGATGATGGCTGACATGACCAGCGGTGGCGCAGAAAATATCGACACCGCGACATGGGCGGACAGACCCGCAAACAGCGCGCAGACCAGTTGGGTGGCGAGATAGCGCGGCAAGGCGCGGCCATGGCCGTGCCGTCCCCCGAACGCCCAGCTGCGCTGTGCCGAGTAGGCCATGACGAACGCCAGCAGATAGGCAATGACGCTGCCGGTAAACGGCGGCAAGCCGGCCGAAACTAGGGCCCACGACAACACGAAAAACAGGAGCGCCGCGCCAATGCCGACCACGGCGAACCGGACAAATCGCGCCGCGGCGAATTTTCGCGCAAGCCCGTTCATTTTTCGGCAGATACGACGGTCCCGGCCGGCCGGCCGGCCTGGGCTGCTTTCAGCCGCTTTACCGGGATCTCCAGAACACCTAGCAAGAAGGCCGAAAAGAACGATTGCAGTGAAATAACGATCAGGCTGAGACCCAGCACGACGATGCGTGGAATTTCGGGATCCTGCAAAGGACCGAAGCCACGGCTCGCCCAACACCACAGCGCGTAGCCGAAAAACAGCGCGCCGCCGGCGAAGCAGATGCCGGCATTGCCGGCGAGGCGGTCGGTGCTGAGCGTGCTGGCCAGCCAGTCCGATCGTTTGTTGCGCGGCAGGATGCCGGTTATCTCGGCGTAATAACGCGAAATGGCGCCGAACGTGATGAGCTGGACGCCGACGACGACCATGAAGCAGGCGGCGACGAATGTGTTGATGTCGAGCGACAAACTGTCGATCACCTGCAGAGGTCCCAGCAACAGCAGCGTCACCAGCAATGCGCCAAGGCTGAGCAATGCCATGCCGGGGATGAAGAACATCCAGCGCGGGTTGTGCACCAGCAGGAATTTCAGATGACGCCAGCCATCCCGCCAGGTCCGCAGATGCGGCGCGCGGCTGCGGCCATCGGGCTTGAGCGTGGTTGGGACCTCCTCGATGCGGAGGTCGGCAAGGGCGCTGCGAACCACCATCTCGCTGGCGAATTCCATGCCGCTCGTCTGCAGGTCGAGCGCCCTGATACGCTCGGCGTTGAAGCCGCGCAGGCCGCAGTGGAAGTCGCCCGTCTTGATGCGAAAGAACAGGCGGCCGATGAAGCTCAGCACCGGATTACCCAGATAGCGATGGAGGACAGGCATGGCGCCAGGCTCGATACCACCTTGGAAACGGTTGCCCATGACCAGATCCGCGCCGTCGCGCAGGCGCGAGACGAAGGCCTCGAGCGCGCCGAAATCATAGCTGTCGTCCGCATCGCCCATGATGATGTAGCGGCCGCCGGCGGCGTTGATGCCGCCGAGCAGTGCCGCGCCATAGCCTTTCTGCGGCACCGGGACGACACGGGCGCCGTTTTCGGCCGCGATCTGCTGCGAGCCGTCGGTGCTGCCATTGTCGGCGATCAGCACCTCACCGGCGATGCGCGCTTTGTCGAGAAAGGCCTTGGCCTTGCGGATACAGGTCGCCAGCGTCTCGGCCTCGTTGAGGCACGGCATGAGGATGGTGAGCTCAAGCTCCTCGGCCGCGGCAGTGCGGATGGCGGTGACGGCATTCATGGTTTTCGTTCCATCGATGACTTCCGTCCGGCGTCGTCCGGCCAGCGGCACTCCACGGTCACCGTTGCACGGCAAGACTTAAGAAAACGATGACGCGCAACATCATCTTGTCTCCAACTCATGGTTTAGGAGGTTGCAGCGGACCGGCACCAATCTTCAAAATGTCGCGATTGGCAGACGCCGCGGAGTTCCGTATATCGACGGCACACAGGATCGCCGGAGACCGCAAATGCCGCTTAAGATTGCCGTCCAGATGGACCATATCTCCACCGTGTCGATCGCCGGCGACACCACCTTCGCACTGTCGCTGGAGGCGCAGCGGCGCGGCCACAAGCTTTTCCACTACACGCCCGACCGGCTGTCGATGCTGGGCGGCAAGGTGTTCGCGCGCGTCGAGGAAATGCAGGTGCGCGACGAGAAGGGCAGCCATTTCTCATTGGGCGAGAAGGTGCGCACCGACCTGTCGGAAATGGATGTGATCCTGCTTCGCCAGGATCCGCCCTTCGACATGAACTACATCACCACCACGCACATATTGGAGCGCATCCATCCGAAGACGCTGGTGGTCAACGACCCGGCCTGGGTGCGCAACAGCCCGGAAAAGATCTTCGTCACCGAGTTTCCCGACCTGATGCCGGAGACGCTGATCACCAAGGACCCTCAGGAGGTCGCCGCCTTCCGCAAGGCGTTCGGCGATATCATCGTCAAGCCGCTCTACGGCAATGGCGGCGCCGGTATCTTCCATCTCAAGGAGGACGACCGCAACCTCGCCTCGCTGCTTGAAATGTTCGGCCAGCTGTCGCGCGAGCCCTATATCGTGCAGCGCTACCTGAAGGACGTGCGCAAGGGCGACAAGCGCATCATCCTGATCGACGGCGAGCCGGTCGGCGCCATCAACCGCGTGCCGGCCGACCACGATTCCCGCTCCAACATGCATGTCGGCGGCCGCGCCGAGAAGACCGATCTGACCGAGCGCGAGCGCGAGATCTGCGCCCGTATCGGCCCGGCCCTGAAAGAGCGCGGCTTCATCCTGGTCGGCATCGATGTGATCGGTGACTACATGACCGAGATCAACGTCACCTCGCCGACCGGCGTGCGCGAGGTGCAGCGCTTCGGCGGCGCGGATATCGCCAGCTTGTTCTGGGACTGCGTCGAGCACAAAACGCGATAGCAGGTCTGCCGCCTAGAGCGCCTCACCGAAACGGTGAGCCGCTCCATCTCCTTGTTTTAACACAATTCCTGGCGGAAGACCGCTACGCATTGTTCCGGAAATTGCTCTAAGACGGCTTGGCGTACTGCTCGGCGCTCATCACCTCGATACAGACGAAGCGTTCGTTGCCTTCCACCCAGGCGTCGTGGCCGGGCGGAATCGTGTAGGACGTGCCCTGCGTGAACGTCTTGCTGGTTCCGTCATCCATTCTGATGGTGATGGTGCCGGAAACCACGTAGCCGACATGCGATACCTGACAGCTATCGGTCTTGACGACCGGCTTCACGCATTCTGACCATTTCCATCCCGGCTCCATGTTGAGCCGTCCGAGCGTGAATCCGGGAAGCCGTACCACTTCGACGCGTGTCTTGTCCGGCGAGCGAACCTCATCCGGGTTGTCGTGAGATTTGGATGCAAGTTTCGAGACGTTCATGCCACCATCGGCCATGTCATCCTCCCTGTCGCGGAGCCTGACGTTGCGACTGTCGGAACCGCTGGGGATTCATACCCCATTTTGCAGCCGATTATAAGCTGTCGCTAAAATATGGCCTTTAGAGCACATTGTGCTGAAGCGGACACAGGGACGTGCTTCAAGCCTCGCTTCGATGCATGTCGCGATCCTTTCTCAGCCAACTCAATCTCGCCGACGCCGATCGCATTCCCTGCTGTTGCTTCGACGACTCGTGTGTTCCCGTAATGTTCTTGCCTAAGCCACAAATCTGTGGTTGTCTGGTGTAATGTCGTTCGCGGGCTGGTCGCAGACCGTGAAAGGGCCGGTATCCGGGGGCAGAGCAAACATGGTGGCGCGGGTTCGCACGGTCGCTTTCCAGGGCATCGAGGCTGTGCCGGTCGATGTCCAGGTGATGATCGCGCCCGGCAAGGTCGGCATGCAGATCGTCGGTCTGCCGGACAAGGCGGTTGCGGAAAGCCGCGAGCGCGTGCAGGCGGCGCTGCATGCGTCCGGCCTGTCGATGCCGTCGAAGAAGGTCACGGTGAACCTCGCGCCGGCAGACCTGCCCAAGGAAGGCAGCCATTACGACCTGCCGATCGCGCTCGGCCTGATGGCGGCCCTTGGCGCCATTCCGGGCGATATGCTGGCCGGCTATGTCGTGCTTGGCGAACTCTCGCTCGACGGCATGACCGCGGCTGTCGCTGGCGCGCTGCCGGCGGCGATCGGCGCCAATGCCGAAGGCAAGGGCCTGATCTGCCCCTTCGACTGCGGGCCGGAAGCGGCCTGGGCGGGCAAGGACTTCGACATTCTCGCGCCGCGCAGCCTGATTGCCATCGCCAACCATTTTCGTGGCACGCAGGTGCTGTCGCGGCCGGAGGCGGGCATCCAGGTCGCGGCGCGCGACCTGCCGGACCTCGCCGACATCAAGGGCCAGGAGAGCGCCAGGCGGGCGCTGGAAGTCGCGGCGGCCGGCGGCCACAACCTGCTGATGGTCGGCCCGCCCGGCGCCGGCAAGTCGATGCTGGCGCAGCGCCTGCCCTCGATCCTGCCGCCGCTGGCGCCGAAGGAGCTGCTGGAGGTCTCGATGATCGCCTCTGTCGCCGGAGAGCTCGGCGAAGGCAAGCTCACCGACCGGCGGCCGTTCCGCGCGCCGCACCATTCGGCCTCGATGGCGGCGATGGTCGGCGGCGGCATACGCGCACGACCGGGCGAGGTGTCGCTCGCCCATCATGGTGTTCTCTTCCTCGACGAATTCCCCGAATTCGCCGGTATTATGGAGCAAACTCACCAAATATGATGTTTGCATCATCGTTTACGATGTGATAGCCATGATGCATGATGAAGATTGCCGAATACGATAGACCGAACACGGTTGCCGGCCTTGTCGCCAAGCACGCCGAGCTAACCGCCCTGCGTGACCAGTACCGCGCCGAGATCAAAAAACTGACGGTCGATATAGACCATCTGGACGCGGCTATAAGGCTCTTTGATCCCAACGCCGACACGTCACCGCTGAAAGAGTACGTCACCAAGCACCGGGCCGTGAAAGGCACCGTAAAGCGTTTTGTACTCAACACCATGCGGGAGGCTACCGCGCCGCTCACGTCGCGCCAGATTACCGAGCTATGGGTTGCGGACCGGGGCCTTGCTGCCGACGAGGCGACCGTCACCACGATAAGGAAACGCATCGGCGCTTGCATCAAGGTGTGCGTCATCCAAGGGCTTATCGAGGAATGCGGCTGGACCGACGATCACGACATGTTCGGCCCCTACAAGCTCTGGCAACTGAAAAGGGGCGACCAGTAGGCCGCCCCTCTATTCCTTCGCTTAGGCCGCCATCGATCCCGGCAAGGGGAAGTCGGCGGGGAGTTCTGCCGCCGGCGGGATTTCAGGGAACAGCTTCCCCGCCATCACATCAGCAATCCGGCCAAAGTTGAGGCCGGGATAGTAACCCGAAATCCACGAATACGGTACGTGGAGGTGACGGGCCAACTTGATCACCGGAACCATATCCGGCGTTACCTTACGGTCGTTCATTGCCTTTCCTTTCGTGAAAGGGTAGCGACCGAATATCGATTGACGCCGATTCGAAGATGAATCATTGTCTACGCGTTCATGTGTGCCGATATTCGGCCACGGTTTGCGGTCCGGAACCATTTCCGGACCAGAGTGGCACCGGGCATTCGCGCCCGGCACCTACCGCCCAGCGGCGGCTGCTGGAAACTGATCAGGTGTTCGAGACCTCATCAGCCCAGGAAGCGGTCATATGGGTTCCATCGCATCTCCAATGCTTCGAATCGCCGGGGTTCTCTCCCGGCGGCTCGGAGCATATTGAAAACGGCTCGCTTGACAAGAGCGTTCTGAGTTAGCCGACAGGTTTCTTCTATTGATTATTCTATCTGCCCGTGAGAATAATCGAACAGATAGAGGAGATCGCTTCGATGGCGAACGTTCGCAGTCCTAATTACCCCGTGGTCGATTTGGCCGGTGCGCTGATCCTGGCGCGGAAGGTCTATGACCGGGACGGTCGAAACAAGGTATCCAAATCGGCGCTGGCGGCGCACTTGGGGCACGAAAGCCTAAGCGGCCCCGCGTTAGGAAAGATCGGGGCTTTGCGCGCTTACGGTCTTGTCGATGGCGCTGGCGACGAGATCCGAATCACTGAGGACGCGATCACCGCGTTAATGGCCCCGGAGGATTCCTAGACAGGGTTGAGGCGCTACGCCGGATGGCATTGCAGCCAAGCCTTTTCCGGGAAATTGCAAAGGAATTTCCGACGCCGCCCAGCGATAGCAATCTTCGCTATTGGCTCGCTAAACGGGGCTATTCGCCGGACGCCGCAGCGAAGGCGGCAAAGACCTATCTTGCCACGATCACGCTTGCGACCCTACAAGAGAAGGGCTACCCTCACTCGCCAACCCCTATGGAGGATGAGACTATGCAGGCTCCAGAGCCGTCACGTCCGATTCAGCGACGATCTACGGAGATGATCGACGTATCGCCGCTTAGGCCGGGGACGCGGCAGGAAGTTATCGCATTGGACGAAGGGGACGTGACTATCACTTTCCCCGAAAACCTTTCGGGGGAGAGTTTCGAGGATTTGGAAGATCACTTGAAGCTTTTCATCAGGAGGCTGCAGCGTCGCGCTGCCAATAAGGTTCTTGGTTTTGATGAGGGCGACCAGCATTAAGCCTTGCGGCGCTGCCAGTATCCGCAGAGCCTTTCCGACTTCGGCGCTACACCGACTGCGCTGACAACCATCGCGTACTGAGTGCCGTTGGCTTTGCGACGGTTGTCTTCACGCCATGCCATCTCGGCGGCATAGGAACCGAGATAATCGCCAGCGATGCGATGATGAATGCCGATCTCGGCACGGCGGATGCGCGAGAAAAAGCTCTCGGCTGCGTTCGTGCAAGCGCCATCCTTGGAATAGGCTTCCTGATGGTTGATGCGCTTTATCGGGAAGTAGGCCGCCAGCTTATCCCAATGCGAAGCCTCGTCGGCGTGGACGGTTGAGCCGTGCTTGACGTTGGCGGCTACGAACGCAGCGCCAGCGGCTTCGGTCGCGGCTACATGGGTGATGGTGCGGCCATCGGTTTCACGGGCAACAATCACCGACTGGCGCTTGCCGGTCTGGTTGGCGGCAAGGCGACGGTCCTTACGGTCGGCGCGATTGTTTGCGGGCTTCACGTAGCCGCCGAAATAGGCACCATCCACGGCTACGTTCCCTGACAGCGCGCCTTCGTCGCGAGCAAGCTCTATCGCTTCGCGGACCTTGTGGAGCATCACGAAAGCCGTTTTGTAATCAACGGAGAGGTCGCGGGAGAGTTGAAGGGCGCTATAGCCCTTGGCGCCGTTTATGAAGACGGCAATCGCGGCGAGAATGTCGCGCACGGCCAGCTTCCGGCTGGCGAAGATCGTGCCGGAGGTGATGCTGAATTGCTTATAGCAAGCACTGCATTTGTAAACCTGGCGGGTCTTGAGATCGTAGCAATCGAGGCAACCGCAGACCGGGCAAACCGGCTCGCCATCCGTTTGCGACCATCGTATCTTGCGGAAAGCCGTCCGGGCTTCCGTGTCGGACATGCGCATGACCTTGACCAGCGAGAGGGTCTTGGCGGCGGGGGAGAGGAGGAAATGCTGAGACATATCAAATCCGATGATGTTGTGCATCGGATATAGGATATTGAAACAGCGTATGCAAGGGTGTATATCATCGTTTATGAGGTTTTTTCAGGAGAAACGATGATGGCGGACAACTCCCCCACGGCCCATTACGAGGAACAGGCCAAAAACATACTGAAAGGCGAGCTTAAGCGCCGGGGAATAACGTATGCCGCCCTTGCCGAGAAACTGAAGGATCGCGGTGCGCACGACAGCGAGCGCAACCTAGCCAACAAGATAAGCCGGGGCAGTTTCACGGCAGCGTTTTTTATGATGTGCATGGATGTGATCGGCGTTCGCCAAGTCAGCCTTGAAACGTAGGCCGTTGCGCGGGAGCGTTTTGGCCCTGCCACATCCGCAGAGAATTGTGCGACGCACCATTATCCCCGCCTCAAACTCATTCGAAAGAAATTTCCTTCTACCCCTAGGCGAACCCGTTGCGAGTCTGTTAGGGTCCTATTAATGCCCATCAGCTATTGACTGAGGGCGTGACTCGTGCTTGTAAATTTTTTGCGACTCGATCTTGAATTTGTTGCAGTGCAGCAATATTTGGGCGGTTGCAACTTATGGACACGCGATGCGTTTAAACGACGATGAATGACGACCGTTGGGAGAGTGACATGACCCGAACTGACAATCAGACCGCAACGAGCGCGGGCGATAAGGTCGTCCGTGCATGCCCTAACAACGGCCTCAAGCAGCCGGTTTTGCGTTTTGAAGACACCTTCAGCGCTGAAGCTGTTGTGATGAAAGCGTTTTTCGCCCAAAAATAAGCTTTCCGAGCAAATAAAACCCGTATAGAAGCCCCTGTCTCACGCGGGGGCTTTTTTGTGCCCTTTGATTCCTTTAGGGCGCAAAACGATGGTTGAGTTTACTCGATTTGAAGAGCTTGACGACCGCGACTTCTTTGTCGAGTTCGTCGAAGGGTACTATGCAACGGGCTGGCCTGCCGCCTACAAGGCAAGCGGCTCGTCCGTAGCTGTGAGCCGAGATCTAATCAATCTCGCATTCGACACGTACCAGCTCAGCCTCCAGTCCTATAGGGTAGCTCTCCACTCCAAGAATCCCGATCACTACAAGCGCGCCGGGGCACTTCTGCACGCCCTATACAAGGCCTCACCTATCGTTTCTGTCGAATGGGGGGACGAAGCGGAGCGGCTGCGAAACTTCGACAACGTGGGCGTAAGCTACGATGATGCGCAACACTGGGATAACTTCGTCGTCTGGTGGGACAATTATTCGAATTACGTCATGGCCTTCGACTTAGCGTTTCGGTGCTGCCAGGTTTATGAGCAGGCAGCCCGCCCGTACGACAAGGACGTTCTCGACAACATGGCCTACTACATGGCCGAGAACAACAACATCAATCCCGGCTCGTTCGTCGCCATACTCAAGGCGTTTATGGCCCCTTAGTGTAGGCGCATTTAGCGACAAACATCATCATATTTGGTGAGTTTGCTCCATAATACCGGAATTCGCGCCGCAGACGCTGGACGCGCTGCGCCAGCCGCTGGAAACCGGTGACTGCATGATCGCGCGCGCCAACCACCGCGTCACCTACCCGGCGCGCATCCAGCTGGTGGCGGCGATGAACCCGTGCCGCTGCGGCATGTCGGGCGAACCCGGCTACCGCTGCCTGCGCGGCGACCGCTGCCGCACCGATTATCAGGCGCGCATCTCCGGCCCGCTGCTCGACCGCATCGACCTTCGCATCGAAGTGCCGGCGGTTTCGGCGAGCGACCTGATCCGGCCGGACAAGGCCGAGACCAGCGCAGCGGTGGCGCAACGCGTGGCGCGGGCCCGCGCGATGCAGCGCGAACGGCTGGATAAGCTCGGCGCCGCGGCCACCACCAACGCGCATTGCCCGCCGTCGATCATCGAAGAGATCGCCAGGCCCGATACGGCCGGGCTGACGCTGCTCAAGGATGCCAGCGAGAAGCTCGGTTTCTCCGCGCGGGCCTATCACCGCGTGCTGAAAGTGGCGCGCACGCTCGCCGACCTCGACGCCAGCGAGACGGTCGGCCGTATCCATCTGGCCGAAGCGATCTCCTACCGGATGAGCGCGGAGCGGATGGCGCAGGCGGCGTGAAGGGCCGGAAGCTGCCTGGGCTGGCACCGATTTCGACATTCTGACACCGCGGCCAGACCGCCATCGCCAATCACTTCTGCGGCACGCAGGTGCTGTCACGCCCGAAGCCGGCACCCACGCCCCGAGAGATCGAAATGCAACTTTCTCCATTTGCGGCAGGCCAGCCACTGTCATCGCGTAAACTTTTCCGCCCCGGTCGAAGCAAGCCCGCTCTTTAGATAGGGGTGTAGGGCCAGGCCGCATGCTTCGACCATCCGTCTCGATGGAACATTGGTCGTGGCGACCTGTTCGTAAAAGACAGTCGCCGCGAGTTGCTCGAATGCCGTGACGGCGGCGCAGGCATTGATGTAGCTGCCAAGCGACTTGCCCCTGTGGGCTGGCGAAACCGCGGCCAGACCGCCCCAAGCGTAGGTGCGGAACGGACTGAAGGAATTGTGTGGCATATAGACAAATGACGTGGCGACGAGATCCCCGTGCCCGTCTACAAGCGCCAAAGTTCGCCCGTTGACCGTTTCGCCTGCGAGGGTCGACCGTGAGAACGGCGCCAAGCCATTCTCGGCAAGAAAGGACTGCACGCGCTCAAGGCAAGCCTCTGACGGGTTGCCTGACAGATCAATGTGATTGAGCCCCTCGGGCGGGCCTTGCGCAACGATCCGTTTCGACACAGCCAGGACATCATCGGCGGAACCCATGAACGTATCCCACCAATCCAGGCGATGTCCCCGGGCCTCAAGTGAGCGGACATTGCCGCCGTGCGGTCTTCATGCACGAGGCGAAAACCGAAGCCTCCGTCCGCCTCCAGCATCGCGATACAAGCCTCAAGCCCGACGCGATCGACGTCGTCCGTGGAGATCATTCGACCGGCATTGCAGAGCCCGGGAGCGTTGACGACCGTGCCGGCAAGCTCATCCGCTCGTCGCTGCAGGCGCTGCTGGAGTTCGGTCCCGAAATATCCCCTCATGGACGTCCCTCACCCCCCGACCGGCATCCAACGCTAAATTAGCATGAGCGATTATAAAGAAAAGTCTGCCCTGCGCCCCAAGCACCGCAATGCTGGCCGGATGGATACTGTTGCGCCGTCATCAGCTGAGACCGGCGCTGGTGCGGGCTTCGTCCCCCGGCACGGTGCACGCCGCCAGAAGC
Organism: Mesorhizobium sp. ORM8.1; assembly: GCF_053005525.2. Taxonomy (NCBI): domain Bacteria; kingdom Pseudomonadati; phylum Pseudomonadota; class Alphaproteobacteria; order Hyphomicrobiales; family Phyllobacteriaceae; genus Mesorhizobium; species Mesorhizobium sp. ORM8.1. Next base: position 3,875,975 of record NZ_CM132600.1, read on the forward strand.
TGTCTTTGATCCGCGCGCCTCGGAGTGCGCGCCGTACACTTCCGACGTGCCGCTCCAGAGCGAAAATGGTACGCCGGCAAACTTAGGCGCGTGCCATCACAGTGATCGCATAACGTTTTGTAGGCGCGCCGCTGCCGGTAGTCTGCTGGGAGCTGAACATATCAGCATGAACATCCGTAAAACCAGCAGCGCGACAGAGTGCATCCCACTCAGCGACGTCACGTAGGTGAAAGCCATATTCGGCTTGAGCGAAGTTGGGCGCTTCCTGCGAGGCTAGGCAGGTCATCCGCATCGTACCACCGAAGCGCAGAGTCCGGCGTACCTCTACGAGAGAGGCTGCCGGATCTTTCCAAAAATGAATGACGCCGACGGAGAAGACGCGATCGAAGACGTGATCGGCGAACGGCATGCACTCCGCCGATCCCAACTGGAAGCTGGTCCTGCCCGTCGCGACTAGGGCGGCGTTGAAGGCGGAAGCTTCTGCAACCATCGTCGGCGAAATGTCGATGCCCGAGTAGCGGACACCCGCGGCCTGGGCGATGACCTCGGGCGCCGCACGGCCGTTGCCAAACCCAATTTCGAGCACGCGGTCGCCGGCTTCCACGCCAAGAGCCGCGACGTTTCTCGCGCTCGCTTGCTTATTGTTCTCGTTGAGCCAATCGGCGACGGCGAGGCCTATGGCCCCCTCGGGATTGGAGAGTTGTCTGGCCTGCTCGGCTGGAGTCAGCATTTCAAAGATTGCCACGTCCAATCCCCAGCATTAGCGATTTTTCCTGAGCCATCGGAGCGGCATCAAATACTGACTACGGAGTTCAAGCAAGGTCGGCATCGAGCCCAAAGCCCGATATTCAGGCGGCGGGCCGCGTGTTTTGACATTGTGGCTAATTAAACGGCGCGTGATGATCCCAGGGTCAAAAGTCCGCCGGAATCTCAGATCTCGGATGGCCAGCGTCCCCGAAACGGATCATCCGTTCACTCGGGTACATTGGGTATCTTCCAGCGCGGCGTCCCCGCAATTCGCCCATTGTTTGCGGCTTTGAAATAGGTTGCAGCGAGATCCTCGTCACACATGGACGACAGGTATATCTGGATTGACCCGCCATCCTGGGTGACAGGATAGCGTTCGCCGCATGCTTCGAGGCGCTTTTCATATCGGCGCCTTTGCTTGCGGGTCAGTTGATCGAAAAATCCCGCCTTGCATTTGTCGATCACGGCTTCCGACATAAATTCGTCACCGCTCGATCCCCAGGCGCAGGCTTGATGCAGCTTGTGGGCCGCGAGGCAATCGGGCGCGGCCTCGATGTCCTCCAATTGGACAGGCGCGGGTCCCTTTGGGCATCGCGCGTCTTCAGCGGCAGCGGGGGTGGTAATCAGAAACCCGATCAAGATTGCGCAGCCAGTCCGCATACTGAATTCCCCCGCAGTTTCCAGGTCCCATCTTGCGTCCGTCGCACCTTAGCCGAGCGGGTGCCAAGCGGAAAAGATATTGCTGTCGCCGGCGGTGTTCATCCCTCCGGTTTTCAATGGAGTAGTCTGCTGCTCGGTGGACATCCGCAGATACTGAGCCGCGCGAACCCTATCAGGACGCGCTCTGGTCGGCCGCGATCGAAGATCAGAACATTCATCTGACCTGTAAATCCGACACTTGCGGCGGTGCGAGCGGCGATGCGAGACGATGCCGGCCACGACCAGGCCGGGCCTCACGTCGCGCAAGTTCTTCGACACGTACCAGCAGGACAGCGTTCGAAGTCCAGAGTATTCACAAGAGCTGGCATAGCGCCGCCATCACCAAAGCGCATTGCCCGCCGTCGATCATCGAGGCGATCGCCAGGCCGGATACGGCCGGCCTGACGCTGCTCAAAGACGCCAGCGAGACAGTCGGCCGTATCCATCTGGCCGAGGCGATCTCCTATCGGATGAGCGCGGAGTGGATGGCGCAGGCGGCGTAGTAGGGCCAACTGCGCCAGACCCATTGCTCAGAGCTGGTCCTTCTTTCGTCGTCAATCGGTCGCGGGGATCAGCTTCTGAAGCGTCGGCGTCAGGATCATGGCGAAGGTCAAGACATCGCCGTAAGCCCGCGTCGAAAGCATCGCGCCGTGCACGGTCGCCATGAAGGCTTCCGCTTCCACGCGCGGTGCAGCCGATATCGTCAGTGTCCCCTGTTCAGCGCCTCGCTCGATGACGCCGGTCAGCCATCCCGAAAGAAACTGAAAATACGCCCGGACTCCCACGGCAATTTCCAGCGGAAGGGCCGGAAGCTCGCTGGCAAGCTGCGCGCAGACGCAGAACGGCACGCTCGCGTCCTCTATGCAACGGGCCCAGATGCCGGCGTAGGCTCGAAGCAGCTCAGGCGGCTCGGGGACATTGCGCGCAAGTTCTCCTAAGCCCGTGACAGCGTCGTCGAGATAGCGCTTGAGCAGGGTCTGCACGAGGTCGACCTTGCTGGGGAAATGGTGATGGATGCTGGCCTTGCGGATGCCGATCACTTCGGCGATATCGGCATAGCTGAAGCCGTTGTAGCCGCCGGCGACGATGAAGCTTCGCGCGGCGGCCAGGATGTCATCGGCAGTGTTCGAAGGCTTGCTCATAATTTGCTTCCGGCAGAGGGCTTCATCGATACCTGGAGCGGTTCACTGTTTGACGGAAACAGTGAACCGCTCCAGGTCTTGTTTCGACGCAATTCCGGGCGGAGACTGCGGCGAAGCGCCGAGCCCAACCATTCACACTTTTCCCGGCTCTAGCTTGCGACCCGCGGCGACTTGCGGAGGGCATCGCTGACCGACAGCCATATCGCGGACACGAGGAAGTAGAAGGCGCCAAACGCGGCATAGGGCGCAACATTGGCGATGCCAATGATCTCAGTGCCGCCGGCCATCTTTACGAAGAAGAGACCTGCCAGCGCCGATTGGGCGCCGCTCAGGATCATCGCCCATTGAGCCCCGTTGGTCTTCCAGCGCCGCGCCGCGGTCAGGAGCTGAAGCGCGCCGGAGACAACGGCCCAGACGCCATAGACCGAGAGCACCGCGTTCATGCTGTGGCCAAGCGCGATGGCAATTGCAATCGCGGCAATGATGCTGACGACGAAATTGAGCAACTGCGACTTATTGCGGCCGAGCCCGCCGGTGCGCCGGGCGTCGACGTAATTGGCGAGCGCGTCCCATGCGGGGTAGGCAACCAGCATGATTGCTGCGAGCGGTGGGCTGCTTTTCGCGACGGTGGAAGCCGCCACAACCCAGGCCGCCGATACGGCAAACCGCAGATAATAATAGGTTTTGAGCCAGGCGCCTAAAGATAGGGCGTTTGATGACGGGGCGCGGCTCTGATCGTTCATTTGTTCAAGCATGATGGAGTCTCTCGTTTTATCTGTCTACCAACTAGTAGGTAGACGGAAAATCGTCAAGACTTCCAAGGCCGATTGCCGATCACCTCGACTTCTCGTTTATGTGATCGGCGCTCGCTTGTGCTTGCGCATTGGCTAATCTTAAAAGATGACATCTTTAGACAGGTTTTCGGCTTGCCTTGAAGGCAGCCCTTCAAGCAGGCGCGATCACCTCCCGGCGCGGCTCGACTAAAAATGCTGGTACCGTTTCTGATCATGTTTCGCGAGGGTGTCGAGGCGGCGCTCATCGTCGGCATCATCGCCAGCTACCTGGACCGCACGGGGCGCGGCGCCTGGATACCGGTGGTTTGGATCGGCATCTTCCTGGCGCTCGCGTTCTCGCTCGGCGTCGGCGCCATCCTGCAGCTTGCGGCGGTCGAATTTCCGCAGAAGGCGCAGGAGCTGTTCGAGGCCATCATCGGCCTCGTCGCGGTCTGCGTGCTGACCTCGATGGTGTTCTGGATGGGCAAGGCGGCTCGCTCGATCAAGGCCGAGCTGCAGGATTCCATCGAAGCCGCCCTCGCCACGCCGAGCCATAAAGGCTTCGGGCTGATCGCCATGGTGTTCCTGGCCGTGGCGCGCGAAGGCGTGGAATCGGTCTTTTTCTCCTCGCCGCCTTTCAGCAGGCCAACGCCTATGCGCCGCTCGCAGCACTTGCCGGCGTGGTGCTGGCAGGCTTCGTCGGCTACGGCGTCTATGCCGGCAGCGTGCATCTCAACCTCAGACGCTTCTTCCGCTGGACCGGCGCCTTCATCCTCATCGTCGCCGCAGGCCTGCTCGCCAATTCGGTCAATGCCCTGCACGAGGCCGGCCTGTGGAACCACTTGCAGACGATCGTGTTCGACGCCAGCGGTGTGCTGCCGATGGATAGCCCGCTCGGCTCGATGCTCTCCGGCATTTTCGGTTACATCGACGCACCGACGGTGAGCGAGGTCATCGTCTATCTCGGGTTCCTGCTGCCGTCGCTGTGGCTGTTCCTGGCTGACCGGCGGGCCGACGTCCGGAGCAAGCCATCGGAGCGGCCAGCAGCATGAGCGCATCCACGCAACCGCAAGCCTTGCCGCGCACAGCTGTGCGCATCGGCTTCGTCGCGTCATTGCTGTTGTTGATCGCGGCCGCGGCCGCCTTCTACTACGCCACGCTCGTTGCACAGAAAGGCCGCCACATTGCTGCCGCCTCGATTATCGTGACGATCACCGGCCAGGCCTGCGAGCCCAACGAGCTCACGGTTTCGGCAGGGCGACACAGCTTCCAGATCGCCAACCGTTCGGACCGCGCCGTGGAGTGGGAAATCCTCGACGGCGTGATGGTGCTGGAGGAGCGCGAAAACATTGCGCCTGGCTTCACGCAGGAGCTGGCGACACGGCTCGAGCCCGGCGACTACGCCATCACCTGCGGTCTGCTCTCCAATCCGCGCGGCAAACTGCATGTGCTGGCGGCGGCCAATGCCGGACCGGCCGCGAAACCGAACCTCACGGCCTTCATCGGCGCGCTGGCCGAATACAAAGTGTTCCTGGCGAGCCAGACAGACGGCTTCGTCAATGCAGCCGACGCTTTCGCCAGCGCGGTGAAATCGGGGGACCTGGTCGCCGCGAAGGCCGCCTATCTGCCGGCGCAAACCGCTTATGCCCGTATCGCACCTGTGTCACCGCTGTTCTCGGACCTGGACGCGGCGATCGATGTCCGCGCCGATGCCTTCGGCCAGCGCGAGGCCGATCCCGGCTTTGGCGGACTGCATCGCCTTGAATACGGGCTGTTCAGCCAGGGCAATCTCGACGGTCTGGCGCCGGCCGCTGACAAGCTCGCCAGCGACGCGACGGCGCTCAAGGCGCGCATCCACGACCTGCGCATCATGCCGGACAGCATGGCTGGCGGGGCAGCGGCGATGCTGGAACGCGTCGCAGCCGCCGGCCCTGGATTCGGCGATAGCCCTTATGCCCATGCGGACCTGTCGTCGTTCGACGCAACGATCGCCGGCGCGCGAAAAGTGTACGACCTGCTGCGGCCGGTGGCCGCCAAGCCCGAGCCTGAGATCGTGGCTTCGATCGACATGGATTTTGCCGCGCTCGACAAGATGATCGCGGCCCACCGTGCGGAAGGCGCCGAGGCGCTTGCCGATCCGGCGAGGACCGAGCTCGGCAAGGCGGCGACGGCACTCGCCGCCGATCTTTCCCGACTGCGTGAGACGATGGACCTCAGCCAATGACGACCAAGGAAAAGCCGATCCTGCCCAATGCCACGCGCCGTTCGCTGCTGCTCGGCGCGGTGGCCGGCGCGCTGACACCGCAGCTGGTGTCGGCCGCCACCGGCAACACGAGCGTGACCGATGCGCCGGAGAGCGACAGCGTCCGCCAGCGGCAACCCTTTTATGGCGAGCACCAGCCGGGCATCGTCACGCCACGGCCCGCCGCCGGCCTCGTCGCCTCTTTCGACGTGCTGGCGCAGAACCGCACCGGCCTCGAGCGGCTGTTCAAGACGCTGACCGAACGCACCGGTTTTCTGATGCAGGGCGGCACGCCGCCTTCGCTCGATCCGAAATTTCCCGCTGCCGATTCCGGCATTCTCGGTCCGGTGGTGGCGCCCGACAATCTGACGATCACCACCTCGCTCGGCGCCTCGCTGTTCGACGAGCGCTTCGGCCTGCAGCCGGAAAAGCCGAGACGGCTCTCGCGCATGACCTCGTTTTCCAACGACGCCCTGCAGGAGGAGTTCTGCCATGGCGACCTGTTGCTGCAATTCTGCTCGAACACGCCCGACACCAACATCCACGCGCTGCGCGACATCGTGAAGAACACGCCGGATTCGCTGCTGTTGCGCTGGAAGCAGGAAGGCTCGGTGCCGGTGCGGCCGCCGAGCCCCGGCAAGCCGAAGGAAAGCGCGCGCAACTTCCTCGGCTTCCGCGATGGCTCGGCCAATCCGGATTCCACCGACGCCGAATTGATGAAGCAGATCGTCTGGGTGCAGCCGGGCGTCGACGAACCGGGCTGGACGGCCGGTGGCTCCTATCAGGCGGTGCGCCTTATACGGAATTTCGTCGAACGCTGGGACCGCACGCCGCTGCAGGAACAGCAGTCCATCATCGGCCGCAACAAGGCGAGCGGCGCGCCCTTCGACGGCGCCACCGAGGCTGATGTCCCCAACTATGCCGGCGACCCGCACGGCAAGACCACACCGCTCGACGCGCATATCCGCCTTGCCAATCCGCGCACCGCCGAGGCCATGGAGCACCGGATCCTGCGCCGCCCGTTCAACTATTCGAACGGCGTCAGCAAGGCCAACCAGATGGATATGGGCCTGTTGTTCATCGCCTATCAGGCCGATCTCGAACACGGCTTCATCGCCGTCCAGACGCGCCTCAGCGGCGAGCCGCTGGAAGAATACATCAAGCCGTTCGGCGGTGGCTATTTCTTCGCCCTGCCCGGCGTGAGCGACGAAAACGACTATCTCGGCCGCGCCCTGCTCGAGGCGGCCGCATCTTCCAGCACCCACACCTGACCAAGTCGCCCGCCGAAAAAGCAGAGAGGACATCCCATGAAACTTCGCTATCCCATCGCCGCGTCGCTGGTCGCGCTGTCGGTCGCGCCGGCCTTTGCTGCCGTCTCTCCGCTCGACCTCGTGCAGCCGATCGCCGACTACAAGATCTATGTGCAGGGCAAGATCGACACGCTGGTCAAGGACACCAAGGTCTTCACCGACGCGGTCAAGGCCGGCGACCTTGCCAAGGCCAAGGCGCTCTATGCGCCGGCCCGCGTGAACTACGAGACGATCGAGCCGATCGCCGAGCTGTTCTCCGACCTCGACGGCGCCATCGATTCGCGCGCCGACGACCATGAGCAGAAGGAGAAGTCGGCCGACTTCTATGGCTTCCACCGCATCGAATAACACTCTTCAGCCAGAACACGACGGAGGGTCTCGGCCCGCTCGCCGACAAGCTCAATGCCGACATCCTCGACCTGCAGAAGCGCGTCGCCGGTCTTACCGTGCCGCCGGACAAGGCGGTCGACGGCGCCGCCGGCCTGCTCGAGGAAGTCGCCTCGTCCAAGATCTCCGGCGAGGAAGACCGCTACAGCCACACCGATCTCTGGGACTTCCAGGCCAATATCGACGGCGCGCAGAAGATCGTGGCGCTGGTCGAACCGCTGGTGTCGAAGGAAGACCCGGCGCTGATCAAGACCGTCAACGACAATTTCGCCACCGTCGACGGCATCCTTGCCAAGTACAAGACGGCCGACGGTTACGAGACCTATGACAAGCTGTCCGACGCCGACCGCAAGGCGCTGGCCGGCCCGGTGACGGCGCTGGCCGAGGACCTGTCGAAGCTGAAAGGCACGCTGGGGCTGAATTGAGATTCGCGGGACGTCCCCCTCCCCTTGAGGGGAGGGTGGCCCGAAGGGCCGGGTGGGGGTCCTGCGCGAAGTGCGCCGACTCCATCTCAGCCCGCGAATAGTTTCATTTGCCGCAGTGCTCGACTGAAAAGGTCGAGTCTCTCACAGGCGACCCCACCCGGCCCTTCGGGCCACCCTCCCCTCAAGGGGGAGGGACGACGCTCAGCTGGCCTTCAGCTCCAACCTCCGCGCGTGCAGCACCGGCTCGGTATAGCCGTTGGGCTGGCTCGTGCCCTTGAACACCAGGTCGCAGGCGGCCTGGAAGGCGATGGAATTGTCGAAGTCCGGCGCCATCGGGCGGTAGAGCGGGTCGCCGACATTCTGGCGGTCGACGATGGCCGCCATGCGCTGCAGCGAATCGCGCACCTGGATTTCCGAGCACACTTTGTGGCGCAGCCAGTTGGCGATGTGCTGCGAGGAAATGCGCAGCGTGGCGCGGTCCTCCATCAGGCCGACATCGTTGATGTCGGGCACTTTGGAACAGCCGACGCCCTGGTCGATCCAGCGCACGACGTAGCCCAGTATGCCTTGCGCATTATTGTCGAGCTCGCGCTGGATCTCGTCCGGCGTCCAGTTCGGCCGCACCGCGACCGGCACCGACAGGATGTCGTCGAGCCTGGCCTTCGGCCGGCTCTTCAGCGCCGCCTGCACAGCATGCACATCGACCTTGTGGTAGTGCGTGGCGTGCAGCGTCGCCGCCGTCGGCGAGGGCACCCAGGCGGTGTTGGCGCCGGCCTTGGGATGCGCGATCTTCTCAACCAGCATCGCCGCCATCAGGTCAGGCATCGCCCACATGCCCTTGCCGATCTGGGCATGGCCGGCCAGCCCGCATTCCAAGCCGGTGTCGACATTCCAGGCCTCATAGGCGGAAATCCAGGCGGCCTGCTTCATGTCGCCCTTGCGGATCATCGGGCCGGCTTCCATCGAGGTGTGGATCTCGTCGCCTGTACGGTCGAGGAAGCCGGTGTTGATGAACACCACGCGCTCCCGCGCCGCGCGGATCGCTTCCTTGAGGTTGACGGTGGTGCGCCGCTCCTCATCCATGATGCCCATCTTGATGGTGTTCTTCGGCATGCCGAGCAAGGCCTCGACGCGGTCGAAAATCTCGACGGCGAAGGCGACTTCCTCGGGCCCATGCATCTTCGGCTTCACCACATACATTGAGCCGGCGCGGGAATTGGCGCGCCGACCGTTTTCGCCGACGTCATGCAGCGCGATCAGCGCGGTCAGTGCTGCATCCATGATGCCTTCCGGCACCTCATGACCGTCGCGGTCGGTGATTGCCGGGTTGGTCATCAGGTGGCCGACATTGCGCACCAGCATCAGCGAGCGTCCCGGCAGCAAGAGCTGGCCGCCATTCGGCGCCGTGTAGCGGCGGTCGGGGTGGAGCGTGCGGGTGAAGGTCTTGCCGCCCTTGGTGATCTCCTCCGCCAGATCGCCTTTCATCAGGCCGAGCCAGTTGCGGTAGACGACGACCTTGTCCTCGGCATCCACCGCGGCGACGGAATCCTCGCAGTCCTGGATAGTGGTCAAGGCCGATTCCAGGATGACATCGGCGATGCCGGCCGGATCGGTCTTGCCGATCTGGTTGGCGCGGTCGATGACGATTTCGATATGCAGGCCGTTCCGGACCAGGAGCACGGCTTCCGGATTGGCGGCATCGCCGCGATAGCCGGCGAACTGTTTTGGGTCGGCCAGCGTCGTGGTCCCGGCGCCCTCGCCCAGCTTCAGCGCGCCATTGGCCACCGTGAGCCCGTTGACACCGGCCCATTTGCCGGAGGTCAGCGGCGCCGATAGGTCGAGGAAATCCTTGGCCCAGGCGATGACCTTGGCGCCGCGCGCCGGGTTGAAGCCCTTGCCCTTTTCGGCGCCGCCGGTCTCGGGAATGGCGTCGGTGCCGTAAAGCGCGTCATAGAGCGAACCCCAGCGCGCATTGGCGGCGTTGAGCGCATAGCGCGCATTCATCACCGGAACCACCAGCTGCGGTCCGGCGACGACGGCGATCTCCGGGTCGACATTGACGGTCGAGACGTTGAAGGCCGGGCCTTCCGGCACCAGGTAGCCGATCTCCTTCAGGAAATTCTTGTAGGTTTCCATGTCGATCGGCGCGCCGTTGGCGCGATACCAGGCATCGAGCTTTTCCTGCATCGCGTCGCGCTTGGCGAGCAGGGCGCGGTTCTTCGGCGCGAGGTCGTGGACGATGGCCGAAAAGCCGGTCCAGAATTGTTCCGCGTCGATGCCGGTGCCGAGCACGGCTTCGTTCGCCACGAAATCATGCAGCTCGCGGGCAATCCGCAACCCGGCGATCTCGATGCGGTCGGTCATCAGGGTTTTCTCCAGATGGTAGGCTTTGGCCGGGCCTTTGGCATGTTTGGGGGGCAAGGGTCAATTCGGCTTAGGGTGTAGGATGGCCAGCTTTCCCTTCTCCCCTTGTGGGAGAAGGTGGATCGGCGCGCAAGCGCCGAGACGGATGAGGGTGTTCCAGCGGAGTGAGACGTTGGCTTTCCTGGAGCACCCCTCATCCGTCGCCTGCGGCGACACCTTCTCCCACAAGGGGAGAAGAAGGTGCCTCACACCGCAATCCGCGGCCTCCCGGACGCCACCGCAACCACATGCGCCTCGATGAACATGCGCTGGCTTTCGACGGTCGAAACCTTGAACTCGGTGGAGACATCGATCTCGGCATTGTCGGTGCCGGCGTCCTTGGCGCGCTCCGCCACGATCGCCCGCACATCGGCTTCAGCCGCGGCGATCGCCTTTGCTTCGTCGGTGAAGTCGCGCACCGTTTGTCCCGACGCCAGCCGGAACAATCCTTCCTTCGGCTGGCTGACCCGGGCTTCGGCCGAGACGCGCACCTGGCCGACGACGGCGCCGAGCGCGTTGGCGACGTCGGTGTCCTCCGGCACCACGCAGCCATTGCCGATCAGCGGCGGCAGGCCTGCATAATGCAGCGGCGCCGAGGCGCCGAGGCCGATGACCGGACGGTCGAGCGCCACGGTGAAGCGGGCGATGCCGGGATGGGCATCGACGGCGCGCTGCACCAGCGCATGGGCGACGGTCGCCGCACCATCGAGCCCGTCCTCGGCGAAGGCGGTTTCGAGGATGTATTCGGCCGACCAGCGCGTCAGCGTGACCAGCACGCGCTCGGAAATCGCCTCGGGGGAGGCGGCGATGTTTTGGCCGCGGCCGTCGCGGCGGCGGGAAAACAGCTCGGCGCCGAGGCGCGCGGCGGCGGCGTCCCAATTGGCCTGTTTGCCGACGACATGGGCAGCGTCGGACGGCGTGAAGCCCGAGATGTGGACGAGACCCCGCGATACCAGCCGGTTCAGCGTGGCGTTCTGCGCGTTGGAGCTGAGCAGCCTGTCGAGCGCCAGTGGCACCGCGCCGATCGCCTCGTAGAGCTTTGCCTCTGGCGGGGTCAGCCCGGCGGCGAGCCTGTCCGGCACGCCGGTGCGCACGGCAAAGCGCCCGTCCATGCGGCCGGGATTGGGCGCGCGCAATTGCCGGTCGAGTTCGGCGGTCACCGCCTCGCCATGCATCATGCCGGCCAGCGCCAGCGGCACCAGGCGGGGCGGTCCGAGCAGGATCTGCGGGTTGAGCGCGCCCTCTTCCAGCGCCACTTCCGAGTCACCACCCAAGCCGAAGGTGCGCATGGCGACCGCCTCGACCATGGTGCGAAAGCCGCCGACGGTGGCGCCTTCCGGATCGAGGCGCGGCCGACCCTGGTCGAGCACGGCGACGTCGGTCGTGGTGCCGCCGATGTCCGACACCATGGCGTCGTCCAAGCCCGTCATGTGGCGGGCGCCGACCAGGCTGGCGGCCGGGCCTGACAGGATCGTCTCGATCGGCCGTTGGCGGGCAAAGGCGGCCGAGACCAGCGCGCCGTCGCCGCGCACCACCATCAAGGGCGCGCCGATGCCGCGCGCTTCGAGGAAGCCTTCGGTTGCCGCGACCAGCCGGTCGATCATCGAGATCAGCCGGGCATTGAGCAAAGTCGTCAGCGCGCGGCGCGGGCCGCCGAGCTTGGCCGACAATTCATGGCTGGCGGTGACCGGCAGTCCGGTCTTGTCGCGGATGAGGTCGCGGGCCGCGAGCTCATGCGCCGGGTTGCGGGTGGCGAAATAAGCGCAGACGGCAAAGCCCGACACCGAACGCCCAAGCTCCGGCAGCGCCGCCTCGAGGCCGGAGAGGTCGAGCTTGGCCGCATTGCCGTGGACATCATGCCCGCCGAGGCAGAACACCACCGGATCGGTGCCGAGCGCGGTCTTCAGCCCGTCGCGGGCAAGGTCGGCCTCGGAAAAGCCGATCATGACCAACGCCACGCGCCCGCCCTGGCCCTCGACCAGCGCGTTGGTGGCAAGCGTTGTCGACATCGAGACGAGCTTTATGGCCTTCGGGTCGGTGCCGGATTTCTCCAGCACCGCATCGACCGCGCCGGAAATGCCGACGGCGAGATCGTGACGCGTGGTCAGCGCCTTGGCCTTGGCCAGCACCTTGCCTTTAGGGCCGCCCGCCTCCGACCACAACACGGCGTCGGTATAGGTGCCGCCGGTGTCGATACCGAGAAAGAGGGGGTGGGCTTAGCGGTCATGGAAAGGTCCGGTCGTAGCTGTGTTGCGAAGCCCTTAGCGGATACGGACCGATGGATAAAGCCGGGAGAGATGGGCCAAGGGTGGTGCGGTGGAGGGTTTTGCGGAGGCGTCGGCGCGAGGCCCCCCTCTCTGTCCTGCCGGACATCTCCCCCTCATGGGGGGAGATCAGATGTCATCACTGCCTTCGCCAATCACCAATGTTGCAAAGAGGGCGCCTGCATCCAAGCTGCCAATCTCCCCCCTTGAGGGGGAGATGCCCGGCAGGGCAGAGAGGGGGCCTCGCGCCAACCTCTGCGATTAGCCCACAAACCCCACCCGCTTATGCGACCCATCGCAAAACGGCTTGTTCGCCGAATGGCCGCAGCGGCAGAGGAAAACCTTCGTCGTGCGGCTGATCGTATGCCCCGTGCCGGTGACGATCTCGGCATTGCCTTCGACCTTCAGCGGCCCGTTGGTGGTGGGCGTCACCTTCAGCGGCCCGTCCCGCACTTCCAGCGCCGGCGTGTCCTTCAGCGGCGGCTCGCCGGTGGCGATAAAACCCGCCTTGATGTGGCTGTTGTCGCAGAACGGCTTGTTCTGCGACAGGCCGCAGCGGCACAGCGTGGCGCGGAAGAAGGTCTCGTCGCCGAGCACGATCTCGGCATGCACGGCCAGCGGCCCGTTCTCGCGCAGCCGCACGGTGTTGACCACCGGCGGCTTCTCCTGCGGCCCGCCATCCTTCCTGGTGTAGCCGATGGCGCCGGACGGGCAGTTTTCGGCCAGCGCCACGACCTGCTCAGGCGTGGCCGCTTCCGGGTGGATCCACTCGCCCGGAGCATTGGGCACGAAGACATGCGGGTTGCCGAGCACGCAATTGCGCGAATGGATGCAACGCTTGCCGTTGAAAGAAATGTCGATCTTTTCGCCTTCGACCGTGCCTGCCATGGAGCTCTCCTCGTGGTGGGGTGAGGCAAAGCTTGGGCGACGGTGAGAAGGGCGTCAAGCTGGCCTGGAGGATGGACTCTCCCCCTCGAGGGGGAGATGGCCGCGAAGCGGTCAGAGGGGTCCTTGCGCGTGAAGCGCCAGCCTTCATCCGCCGCAGGAGGCCGAGCCCAGTCGGACCGACCCCCTCTGTCGCCTTCGGCGACATCTCCCCCTCGAGGGGGAGATTAGGCGCCCCGTCACTCCGCCAGATCGATCTCTTCGGTCTGGCCGCCGCTGCAGGTGTAGCAGCAGTCTTCGCAGGTTTGCTTGTTGTTGGGGCCGACGCCCCAATAGGTGCTCTCGTCGCCGTCGACCCAGGCGCCGTAGCAGATCTTCTCGCCGTCGTTGCAGGAGATCGGCAGCTGCTTGGTCTCGCCGTCGTCGAGATAGAAATCCTTGCCGCCGCCCGGCCAGACATAGTCGCGGTCCTGGCTGTAGAGCTCGAGGCGCATGGCGTTGGGGTGGTTGTTCTTGATCTGGAAGGTGACGTCGCCGGCGTGAGCGGCGGGCGCCAGGAGAACGGCAAGCGAAAGTGCTACGGCAACGCGGCGCGCGACGGTGAAAAACATGACAACCCCCGAGGTAGAATCGGCCCCCACGGCCGATGGTGGAATGATGGCACGGGACGGCGAGTCGCCAAAAGGGGTGGAGGATGGCTGTCCCTGACTGAATTTGGAGAGGTGGCGCCAAATCTCCCCCTTGAGGGGGAGATGGCCGCGAAGCGGTCAGAGGGGGTCGTTGCGCGTGAAGCGCCGGCGTTCGTCCGCAGCAGGAGGTCGAGCCTAGTCGGACCGACCCCCTCTGTCGCCTTCGGCGACATCTCCCCCTCGAGGGGGAGATCAGCAGCACCATGCCCCCTACTCCACCAGGTCGATCGTCTCGGTCGAGTGCTCGGTGCAGATGAAGCAGCAATTGTCGCAAGGCTGGTCGTTGTCGGGGCCGACGCCGGCGGAGAGCTTGTCGTTGCCGTCGACCCAGGCGCCCCAGCAGATGCGCTCGCCCGGCGTGCACGAGATCGGCACCGATTTCTGCGCCTTCGGCCGGATGAAGAAGACCTTGTCGCCGCCCGGCCAGACCCGGTCGCTGTCGCGGCTGAACAGCTCCACCGCGACGCCTTGCGCGCGCAGATTCTTGACGAAGAACGCCATGTCGGTGGCGGCGGCCGGCGTGGCGATGAGGAGGGCGGCGAGGGTGAGGCGAGATCATGGCGGGGTTCCGGGGAGAGTAGAGCACGGGCGGCGCCGGTAATCTCCCCCTCGAGCAGGGCTGTCCGGGGAAAGTTTTGAGTGAATCGAAATGCCGCATGTGCATGCCCCGTAAAACGGGGTTTGTCCGTCTTTTCTCTGGTTGTCGAGACTCAGAAAAGGAACGGGGCATGCGCTTTGCACCTAGCATCTTCGGGCAGCTTCTTGAAGCCGTCGATCGCCGTCAATTCCAGGCAATTGTGGATCGCCACGACGGGGATGCCTACGACAAATCGTTCAGGAGCTGGGATCATCTGGTGGTGCTGATCTATGCCCAGTTCTGCGGCAGCAGCGGTCTGCGCGGCCTGGAGGCCGGCTGGAACGCCAACCGCCAGCACCATTACCACCTGGGCAGCGGTCCGCTGATGCGTTCGACCTTGTCGGACGCCAACAGACGGCGTCCGGTCGCCATCTTTGCCGAGGCCTTCAGCCTTGTGGCGGGCCTGCTCGACCGACAGACGCGGCAAGAGGGCCAAGACATGCTGCGGCTGATCGACTCGACCCCCATTCCACTCGGCAAGCTGTGCGACTGGGCCAAGTCGAACGGCCGCATCCGCGGCATGAAGGTGCATGTCGTCTATGACCCGAAGGCCGACCATCCGCGCGTCCTCGACATCACCGACGCCAACGTCAACGACGCCCAGATCGGCCGCCGGATCACCATCGAACCCGCGGCGACCTATGTGTTCGACAAGGGCTATTGCCACTATGGCTGGTGGACGGCGATCGCCGAGGCCGGGTCGGTCTTCGTGACGCGGCCCAAGACCAACATGGGGCTGGCGCAGGTGTGCAATCGCCCCATAGCCGAGCCGCAGGGCGACGGCTTCCTGGTCCTGGAAGACAGTGAGGTGAGCCTGGTCAGCAAGGGCGTTTGCAAGCTGCCGATGCGCCTGCGGCGCCTGCGCATTCAGCGCGAGCAGGGCGACACCATCATGCTTTTGACCAACGACCTGGAGCGCTCCGCAGTCGAGATCGGGCAGCTCTACAAAGGCCGCTGGCAAATCGAGCTTCTGTTCCGCTGGATCAAGCAGCACCTCAATATCCGCAAGTTCCTGGGCAATAACGCCAATGCAATCCGCCTGCAGCTCTTCGCGGCAATGATGGCCTATGCACTGCTGCGCATCGTCGCGCGCACCCGCTGCGTCGCCATTCCAATCCTGAGGTTCACAGAGATGGTCGCCCAATACTTGTTCGGGCGGCGAAAAATACACGCCATCGACAAGCCGCCGCCGGTCAATCCGAGCCGACCAAGAGACCGATCCTCCCCCAATCAGATGGCCTTCATATATGAATAACTTTCCCCGGACAGCCCTGCCCCTCGAGGGGGAGATGGCCGCGAAGCGGTCAGAGGGGGTCCTTGCGCGTGGAGCGCCAGCCTTCATCCGCCGCAGGAGGCCGAGCCCGGTCGGACCGACCCCCTCTGTCGCCCTTGGCGACATCTCCCCCTCGAGGGGGAGATTAGCGTCTCACCACATGCGGCGCGAATTCCTTCACCGCATCCAGCATGTCCTGGCCGCGCACGTCGAGCGAGGAGATTTCCATGTGCACGGTGGTTTTGCCGAAGGGCATGATGCCGAAGGCGTTGGCGGCGGAAAATTTGATCGCGTCTGGCGGCTCCTCGGTGAGCTCGAAATTGAGCATCGCGCCGCCCTTGCCTGAGACGAGCCACACGCTTTTCACCTTGCTCCACGGCACCAGCACGTCGCCGGCGCGGCGATCCCGAAAACCCTGGCCGTCGAGCACGACCTTGACCGACGTATCGAAAGCACCGCGCGCGATGAAGGCGCCGAGGCCCAGGCAAGCGCTGCTGAGCAGCGCGATCCACAGCACATGCCCGCCATCCGTCCCCGAAGCCACGCCCTGCAGCGCGCCGAAACCGAAAATGCCGCCGACCAGGAACGGCCCGAGCGCCGGGAAGATCTTTCCCGACGAGCTGTTGCGGATTTCGAGCGGCGCGGACATCGCCTTCGGATTCAGCGCTCGGATTTCAGCAGTGTCCAGATCCAGCCGAGGAAGGTCAGCACCAGGAACGGATAGCCGGCAGCGGGCAGCGGCGCCGAGGTGGGCAACAGCGGCGCGCCCCAGAGGATCATGACGGCCGAGACGACAAACAGCACGGCGGCGACGAGCGCGGTGAGCCGCATCCACAAGACAAAAGTCTTCGGCGCGCTGACCATGACCAGTGCGGCCGCCCAAAGCGTGATGCCGCCGACATAGGAGGGCACGCTGGCCTGCAAGCCGGCCGCATTGCCGGCCATCAGCAGCGTCTCGCCGGCGAGGAAGGTGAGGAAGCCCGCCGCGACGCAGTCGTTGCCCAGCCGCTGGTATCTCATGGTGAGCAGCGCGGTGGCGACCACAAGCGCCGCGCCGTCGATGGTCCAGAGCGTTTCGCGCAGCGGAGCGCTGGCGACGAAAGTGCCGGCCATGCCGAAGACGCCGCCGATGGCAAGGCCGAGAGAGGCGACGGTGTCTGATGTGGTGCGCATTTGATGTCTCCCCAAGCGGGCTCAACGATAGTTCAGGATGGAAGGTTCTCCAAGCGGTGCGCGATGAACAAACCGTCTGGCCGTCGCGCAGCAAAAGCCCGCCCCGGAACGGTCCGGAGCGCGCTTTGAATTTATTTCGCGCAGTTGTGGCACGGCACAAGCCGACGCTGTCACCTCCGAAAGCGTCTGGCGACGGTTCAGCGACGGGGAAGGGAGCCGCGAACAGCGCACAAGTATCTTGCGTTAGTCCCAGTTGCGGGAGAAGGGGGAGAGCTTCTTACAAGAATCAAAGAGGGACCCTAATCTGAACTAAGTTTAACCTTGCCTCCTATCACCACTCGAATATTATCTGCACGGGGGATTCGCACAGAAATGCTTGATCCAGCGAGTCAGCAGGAACTCAAGAACGCTATTGCAGATTGCATTAGTGCCGATCGAGACGTCTTGAGTTCCCTTCGCGAAGAGATCCGACCTCTGAAGTCAAGCGTCAAACGCATCCAACCGCGATCCACCACGTCGATATCATTGGTGGCCACTGACGGTGGAAACAATCAATTGCAGTTCGATCCGTTCCTCGTACAGCTTATTCGGGTAGTAGACAGCAGCAACAACGAATACTGTTTGGAAGCTGTATCTCCCACAACGCCAGTCTCAAGCTTGACCTCGCGCCACCTTGAAAAGTCAGGCGCTCCAAAAACCGCTCTCGGCGAGATGATGGCCGCCCTTAACGTTGCGACGTTGCCGCAACTCTCTCATATGATTCGCTCTAATGAGGATGGCCAGCCCGTTTCGCCTAGTTGGGTTCAAGTCTATCGTGAATTGGTTGAGTGGGCGACCTTGTTTGCCCTGCTGAAAAAGGACTTTGGAACCGACACGCTGATCATTTGCGATGGCTTGCTGCGGAGCAAGGTTTTTACCGGCGATCTTTTCACCCGCCTTTTACAGCAGATTGGAAACCGCATTCGGTCGCAGTGGGATCGCAGTAAGCGTAAGATCTATCTGGCGGGAGTAGCGAAACACAGCAAAGTCTTGACGCGATACCGGTTAGCTATGGCACTCGAAGACGTCATGCAAGTGAGCTATCCGGCCTACGTGGAGGTCCCACGCGACATCGAAGAGCGCGCCTATATCTGGTCGGAGTTTGCCCGTGGAGACGAAGAGGCAAACCGGGGCGGAGAGGCCAATAAGTATGTCGGTGGGAAGATGTTTCTCGTCAAATTCGGAATGCAAAGTCGTGACCCCATATGGCCGATCGACATATTCCAGCCGCAAGTCCCTGACGCTCAAACAATAATTGGCTCAATGTTAGCGGATGCGATCAATGGTTTTCCCGTAACGAGCTACCCTAGATGCCTTCAGAAAGCCCACGAGAACGCAGCTCTCGTAGACTTTGACTTCGACATACTGCAGGACGTTATCTATGAAGGCATTCGGAAGAGCCTTGGTACTCAAGCAGAGAAGTTGGATATTTTTCAGCTTCAGGACGCAGATCCCGCTCAAAAGCGATATAGCTAGGACTTTTTATGGATCTATTCCCTAGTGACAAAGTAGTTGGAATTTTTCGTGGCTTTCAGCAAGGCGGGCTGGAATTTCACGCCGACTTGGTGCTGCCTTACCGAAACGACTTTCAGAATATCCCGATGCATGGGCACTTTGTACTTGTGCAGCTCGAAACGCCGGATGAAGCCGTTATGGGTCGTATCGCCTCCTTTTCCTCAGAGGGGAAGCTGTCATTCGGCTCTGGTGAGGAATTTAATATTCGCGCGGTTCGAGAAGAAAGACCGATTCCAGAGGACTTACGCGAACAGTATCTTAAATATCGTGTGAATATCCGCGTGCTCGGAATCATCCGCAAGAATGGCCAAGGTCTAACATTTGTTGCTTCACACAGAAGGCTCCCCCACGTGGGTAGCAAGGTTGCCTTTCCTTCCCCAGAGGTTCTTCGAGAGGTGGCAGGCCACAACATTGATGGCGCCTCGATTGGCCATTTGGCGTTTGGGGAATACGTCTACTATGGCTCAAATAATACAACTCCTAAAGAAGACTGGATGCAAATCCTTCAACCTGAAGTTTGCGTCAAATTTTCTGTTCAATCATTGATATCTCGCCGTAGCTTTATATTCGCAAGGGCTGGTTTCGGAAAATCCAATTTGAACAAGCTTTTGTTCTCTAAACTATATGAGGAGACCCCCACGGTCGCGAAGCGTGGCGACAAACTGGTGCCCGTTGGTACGGTCATTTTTGATCCTGACGGCGAATATTTTTGGCCTGATGACAAAAATCGTCCAGGGCTCTGCGATGTCCCCGCGCTGGAGGACAAACTCGTCGTGTTCACTGATCGCAAAAGCCCAAGTCCTTTCTATCAATCCTTTGTAGCGGGAGGAATTAAGCTGGACATTCGCCGGCTTCGACCCGGCGACGTTATTGCAATCGCACTCAGCCCTGAAAGACAAGACCAGCAGAATGTCCGAAAGCTGCGCGGGCTGTCTCAAGCAAAATGGGAGGAACTCGTCGACCTCATCGATCAGCACGGGAACGGCACTCCCCTGCAGGATGTTCAGCATTTACTGGACTTAACTGGCCAACAAGAGCCAGAGGCACTGGCTGCTCGTGGAAACATGACAGCCATTGTGCGACTGCTTCACGATAGAAGCAGCCAATTGATGGAGATCGTGTCCCGGGGAGTGGTGTAGCTGACGGCATTGGTCGCCGTGCTCTCCGGCATGGGCCGGGCTGATCAGCGCGCCACGGCTGGCAAGCTGATCAGGGGATCATCGCTCATCTGGCTGATCGTTTCCAGAGTCATATATCTGGCCCGCTGCACTGCCCATTCATCGTTCTGTTCGAGCAGGATTGCGCCGACCAGACGCACGATCGCATCGTCGTTCGGGAAGATTCCGACGACCTCGGTGCGCCGCTTGATCTCGCCGTTGAGACGCTCGATCGGATTGGTCGAGTGCAGCTTGGCGCGGTGTTCTTTCGGGAAGGTCATGTAGGCCAGCACGTCGGGCTCGGCGTCGTCCATGATTGTCGCCAACTTCGGCACCTTCGGCCGGATCTGGTCGGCGACGGCGCGCCATTGCACGCTTGCGGCCTCGGGCGTTTCCTGGGCGAAGGCGGTGGCGATGAAAGCGGAGACGACCCTGCGGCCGCTCTTGCCGGCATGGGCCAGCACGTTCCTCATGAAGTGGACGCGGCAGCGCTGCCATGTCGCGCACAGCACCTTGGTGACGGCCGCCTTGATGCCTTCATGGGCATCGGAGACGACGAGCTTGACGCCGCGCAGGCCGCGGCGGGTCAGCTTGCGCAGGAACTCCGTCCAGATCGGCTCGGCCTCCGAGGTGCCAATCTCCATGCCCAGCACCTCGCGCCGGCCGTCCGCGTTGACGCCGACGGCAATGATGACGGCGACCGAGACGATGCGGCCGCCGCGGCGCACCTTCAGGTAGGTGGCGTCGATCCACAGATAGGGCCAGTCGCCCTCGATGGGTCTTTCAAGGAACGCTTTGACCTTGCCGTCGATCTCCTCGCACAGCCGCGAGACCTGGCTCTTCGAAATGCCGCTCATCCCCATGGCCTTGACCAGGTCGTCAACCGAGCGGGTCGAGATACCCTGGACGTAGGCCTCCTGGATGACGGCGGTCAGCGCCTTCTCGGCCATGCGGCGCGGTTCGAGGAAACCGGGGAAATAGCTGCCCTTCCTGAGCTTCGGGATGCGCAGCTCGACGGTGCCGGCGCGCGTCTCCCAGTCGCGCTCGCGATAGCCGTTGCGCTGGGCCGTGCGCAACGGGTTCTTCTCGCCATAGGCGGCGCCGGTGGCGGCCCCAACCTCCATTTCCATCAGCCGCTCGGCGGCAAAGCCGATCATCTCGCGCAGGAGATCGGCATCCGGGGTCTTCTCCACGAGCGTGCGCAGGTTCATCATGTCGTCGGTCATCGGTGGTCCTTCCGAATTGGGTTGGCGTCAACAACCAAACCCTACCGGAAAGCGCCGATGACCACCGCAAGCCGCTCGCTCGCTACAGCGCGACTAACGGCGCACTCGCGAGCGGCTTCACTACCGCCGAGCTACACCACCTGTGGGGACACGACCTTGATGGACATGCTCATCCAGGCGCTGTCTCAAGGGAAGCTATGTGTGATTGACGTGTCGCAAATGCGCGGCGGGCAGTCCCTCATATTATCCGGCCTGATCCTGCGTAGGATTTTTGATCGAAATCAACAGGAGTTCACCGCGGCTGATCCAAAGACGATACCCACAATTGCGGTTGTGGAAGAAGCGCAGTCCGTATTGAATGAGAACGCGTCGGCATCGGAGCCTTATGTCGCCTGGGTCAAGGAGGGTCGGAAGTATGATCTTGGCGCGCTTCTGATCACCCAACAGCCCGGGAGCATCCCAGTTGAGATTCTTAGTCAAGGCGACAACTGGTTTCTCTTTCACTTGTTGTCGGCTGCCGACTTGGGTTCATTGAAACGAGCCAATGCTCATTTCAGCGACGACCTTCTAAGTTCATTACTAAATGAGCCCATTCCCGGCCAAGGAGTCTTCTGGAGTTCGGTGGGCGGCAAACCGTATCCAATTAGCTTCCGGGCAGAATCGTTCGAACGTCTGTACGCCGTACGTGATCCAACCTATGACGCCCCAGAAGGGAAGACCTTCGCACGGACCCTTTTCGATACAATTGTATCGCCGATGAGGGCATCCGCAGCGGCGCCCAAAGCGCAGGCATCAGGCGATGATCTTTTTGACGAGGCTGTGAAACGCCCGACTGTCGATGCGAAAGTGACCGTCGAATCACAGGCAATCCAGCACCTGAGACAAAATAAGAAGACGATGGACTGGCTTCAAGGTGACCAGGGAATGCCATGGGGGAGTCATTGCAGCCCTAAAGGAAGGGTTGCCAAGCACTCTCGATGACCGAGATCAACTTGCCTACGACCTTGTGCCACGCGCACTGGACGAGGTATTTGGCCACGGTAAATGGGATAGTTACAAGCACTCCGGGACCGGAAAAACGTGGGTTCGTAAGAGGACATGAAGCCTTGACCGTTTTCGATCGCACTCAGACAGCGCTCAATGGAATTTGTCCCTACTTCACCATGTTTCCTCTAGCTTTCCCGCTTTCTGTATTGTCGCGAGCAGTTGCAGGCGACTTGGTGCTGGATCCCTTTTGCGGGCGGGGTACGACCAACTATGCCGCTCGGCTCATGGGGCTCGCCTCTGTCGGAATCGATTCGAGTCCGGTAGCGGCTGCAATTACTGCTGCAAAACTCATAGACCCTCACCCAGTCGAGATCGTCGCAGAAGCTGTCGCCATTTTGGCCAACATTGAGACCGGCGAGGTCCCCCAAGGCGAATTTTGGAGATGGGCTTTTCACAATGAAACACTGGTGGATTTGTGCAAATTCCGTACGGCTCTCCTGAAGGACTGTACCACTCCTGCTCGTATCGCGCTGAGAGGCATCTTACTCGGGGCGCTACATGGCCCCCGTCAAAAAACTATTCCCAGCTACTTTTCCAACCAGAGCCCACGAACCTATGCGCCAAAACCGTCATACGCAGTAAAATATTGGAGTGCTAGGGAAATGATGCCTCCTCACGTTGACACCATTGACGTAATAAAGCGCCGATCGATAAGGTATTACTCGACGCGACTGAAGTCTTCGGGAACGACATATCTAGGAGATAGTCGAGTCGAAACGACATTTTCGATCTCGGAGAAGGTATTTTCTTGGATAATTACTTCTCCTCCTTACTATGGTATGCGAACCTACCTACCCGACCAATGGCTAAGGAGCTGGTTTTTAGGAGGCCAATCCCACGTAGATTATGGAAATGGCGGCCAAGTGAGTCACAACAGCCCGGAGATTTTCGCAAGCGACCTCGGGAAAGTTTGGAAAAATGGAAGAGCCACAAGTCAAGATGGCGCCCGCCTTGTGATCCGTTTCGGCGGGATTGCCGATAGACGGGCCAGCCCGCGAGAAATCATAATGTCCTCTCTTGCGGGTGCTGGGTGGCAGACTCAAACGGTAAAGTCTGCAGGTTCAGCCGCCGATGGAAGGCGGCAGGCAAACTCTTTCTTGCGCCAAAGGTCGGAACCAGTTGAGGAATTTGTCGTTTGGGCGCGAGCGGCGTAGCCGCTACCCCAGCACCCAAGTTGCCTCGGCTAAATATCCTCAACCCTTCGGGATTAAATGGTCGCAGCCACTCAATCGCCCATCTTCAGCGCCTGGATAAACGCTTCCTGCGGAATATCGACCTTCCCAAACTGCCTCATCCGCTTCTTGCCTTCTTTCTGCTTGTCGAGCAGCTTGCGCTTGCGGGTCACGTCGCCGCCGTAGCATTTGGCGGTGACGTCTTTCCTCAGCGCCGAGATGGTTTCGCGGGCGATGACCTTGCCGCCGATGGCGGCCTGGATCGGGATCTTGAAGAGGTGGTGCGGGATCAGCTCCTTGAGCTTCTCGCACATCTGGCGGCCGCGCTTTTCGGCTGCCGTGCGGTGGACCAGCATGGATAGCGCGTCGACCGGCTCCTCATTGACCAGGATCGACATTTTCACCAGGTCGCCCTCGCGATAGTCGGTCAGGTGATAGTCGAACGAGGCGTAGCCTTTGGAGATCGACTTCAGCCGGTCGTAGAAGTCGAAGACGACCTCGTTGAGCGGCAGGTCGTAGGTCAGCATGGCGCGTTTGCCTACGTAAGAAAGATCAGATTGGATGCCGCGCCGGTCCTGGCAGAGTTTCAGGATGCCGCCGAGATACTCGTCAGGCGTGAGGATGGTGGCGCGGATCCACGGTTCCTCGATGGCCGCGATCTTGACCACGTCGGGCATGTCGGCCGGGTTGTGCAGTTCCTTGACCGTGCCGTCATTCAACAGCAGCCGGTAGACGACCGAGGGCGCCGTGGCGATCAGGTCGAGGTTGAACTCGCGCTCCAGCCGCTCCTGGATGATTTCCAGATGCAGCAGGCCGAGGAAGCCGCAGCGATAGCCGAAGCCGAGCGCTGCACTGGTTTCCATTTCATAGGAGAACGAAGCGTCGTTGAGGCGCAATTTGCCGACGGCGGCGCGCAGGTCCTCGAAATCGGCGGCGTCGACCGGGAACAGGCCGCAGAACACCACCGGCTGCGCCGGCTTGAAGCCGGGCAATGCGTGCGCGGTCTGGCGCTTGTCCTCGGTGATGGTGTCGCCGACGCGGGTGTCGGCCACTTCCTTGATCGAGCCGGTGAAGAAGCCGAACTCGCCGGGGCCGAGCTCGTCGACATTGATGCGGGCCGGTGTGAACACGCCCGTACGCTCGACGAGGTATTTCGCGCCGGTGCCCATCATGCGGATGGTCTGGCCCTTCTTCAGCACGCCATCGATGATGCGCACCAGGACGATGACGCCGAGATAGGCGTCGTACCAGGAGTCGACCAGCATCGCCTTCAGCGGCGCCTTGATGTCGCCCTCGCGCGGCGGCGGCAAATCGTTGACGATCGCCTCAAGCACGTCGGGAATGCCGAGGCCAGTCTTGGCCGAGATCAGCACGGCGTTGGAGGCGTCGATGCCGATCACCTCCTCGACCTGCTCGCGGATGCGCTCGGGCTCGGCGGCGGGAAGGTCGACCTTGTTCAGCACCACGACGATCTCGTGGTTGTTGTCGATGGCCTGGTAGACATTGGCCAAAGTCTGCGCCTCGACGCCCTGCGACGCGTCGACGACCAGCAGCGAGCCCTCGCAAGCGGCGAGCGAACGCGACACTTCATAGGCGAAGTCGACATGTCCGGGCGTGTCGATGAGGTTGAGGATATAATCCTCGCCATTGTTGGCCCGGTATTTCAGCCGCACCGTCTGCGCCTTGATGGTGATGCCGCGCTCGCGCTCGATGTCCATCGAGTCCAGCACCTGCTCCTTCATGTCACGCGCCTCGAGTCCGCCGGTGGACTGGATCAGCCGGTCGGCAAGCGTGGATTTGCCATGGTCGATATGGGCGACAATGGAGAAATTGCGGATGTGGTCGAGCGGGGTGGTCATGCGGCGCGCTTTAGCAGGGGCAGGGTTGAGGGGCAAGCGGCGGGGCTTTTCCTTCTCCCTTGTGGGAGAAGGTGTCGCCGCAGGCGACGGATGAGGGGTGCTCCAGGGAAAGCCAGCGTCTCACTTCGCTGGAACACCCCTCAACCGTCTCGGCGCTGGCGCGCCGATCCACCTTCTCCCGCAAGGGGAGAAGGAAGAAGCGCCCTCCTCGTAATATTCAAAACTGCTTAAACTTTCATCCACCCCTTTAGCGCATCCTTCGCCACCGAATGATAGACCGGCGCACTGCCGTGAGAGCGAAGGCCTGAGATGAGTACTGCCAGAAAGTTGAGCCCGATCGGGGTAGCCGGGCTGGCGAAGCGTTTTTTGCGAGCCGCAACGGCTCGATGATGCCGATGATGGTGCTGCTGACGATCCCGCTGCTGCTCGCAGTGGGCTTTTCCGTCGACTACACCTCGGCGGTGACGACCCGCTCCGACATGCAAAACGCGCTCGACGCCGCGATCCTCTCGATCACCACCTTACCAACCACGACAAGCCTGGGCGACCGCCAGACGGCGCTGCAGCAGGCTTATGATGCAAACATCGACTCCGGCAAGGGCGGAACGGCGACGCTGACCAGCGTCAACGTCGCCGCCGACGGCACCGCGACCTTCACCGCGACCGCCACCTATTCGATGCCGACCAATTTCATGCAAATCGCCAGAATCAATTCGGTGCAGGTCGGCGTCGCCTCCTCGGTGCGCAAGACGCCGGCGCTGGTGCAGACGACGTTCAAGGTGACGAAAGTGTCGGGCTACTGGGCCAAGACCATGACGCTCTGGGGCACCCAGTTCGGCTCGACCACCGCCAACAAGCTGATGACGATCAGCTATTCCTACAACGGCTATGGCGATCCGAAAGGTTATGGCACCACCACCGTGAGCACCATCAACGGCACCACCTCCACCTTGGTGCAGAAGCAGGTTTGCACAACCGGCACGCTGAAGAGCCTGCAGAAAAGCCTGCCGGCCGGCGCGGTCATCCAGACCGACCAGTACGGCACGACCTATTACTGCGTCGACACGTTCTATCCGGCGAACGGCGCGGGCGCGGTGATCGACGTCAGCCAGATGGACCAGCTCTATCTCGAAATGGACGTGCCGTCGGGCAACCCGACAGCGCTCAAGTCGAACGATCCGACCACTTCCAACAGGCTCTTTATCGGCACGAGTTCGACCAACATGCCGGAAGTCGCGACCGGCCAGACTGTCAACATATTCACCTCCGTGCCCTGCGGCCAGACCGGCTACCAGGCGTGGGAAGACGGCGGCTCGGCTGTGCCGGAGTCCGTCAACGAAGCCGACTTCTTCTACACGGTGCAAGGCAAGTGCAACTACAACCAGCGGCCGTCGGAGACGGTGCTGACGCAGTAGGGGCGGCTGATCTCCCCCTTGAGGGCAGGCGACCGCATGAGTTTTTACGAAGAGGACCCCCACCCCTAACCCTCCCCACAAGGGGGAGGGGGACTTGGTAAGCGCTCATTTCCGCAAACAGTCGACGTTTCGGCACCAAAAGGATGGTATGCGGCAGCGTTCCCTCCCCTTGTGGGGAGGGTTAGGGTGGGGGTCCTCTTCGTAAAAACTCATATACGATCGCCCTGCCCACGAGGGGGAGATTGGACGTCGCGACCGGCTTCGCCAATCTCCGACATCACAAACCGGTGAAGCTGTAACGAACACCTCCGAGGCGGCGAAATGGGAGCATGACCCCGCAACGGAGGCTGCTTCCCATGACCGGATCCACGACAATGCTCGGCAAGGCTCTGCTTGCCGGCGCCACGCTTCTCGTACTGGCCGCCGGGGCAGGCTCGGCATCCGCCCAACCGCTCACCGTGGTCGAGCTGTTCACCAGCCAGGGCTGCTCGTCCTGCCCGCCGGCCAATGCCAATCTGATCAAGGTCAAGGACCAGCCCGGCGTGCTGGCGCTGTCGTTCAACGTCACCTACTGGGACTATCTCGGCTGGAAGGACACGTTCGGGCGTAAGGAATTCACCCAGCGCCAGGTGACCTATGAGCCGCCGCTCGGCCATGACGGGCCGTTCACGCCGCAAGTGGTGGTGAATGGCAGCCACGACGCCGTGGGTGCGGCGCCCGGAGAGATCCAGAAACTGATCGCCAGGAGCGGCGCCGCGCAAGGGCCGGATGTGGCGCTTGCCAGCGGCAAGGTCAGCATCGGCGCCGGCAAGGCGCCGGGCGGAAAGGCCGATGTCTGGCTGGTGCGCTACAACAAAGGCGTCGTCGAAGTGCCGGTGGCGCGCGGCGAAAACACCGGGCGCACGCTGCCACACGCCAATGTCGTCCATTCGCTCACCAGGCTCGGCAGCTGGAACGGCCAAGCCACGACGCTGCCGCTGCCGACGGCCTCCGGCGGCTTCAGCACCGCGGTGCTGGTGCAGAGCCCGGGGGCGGGCCGATCCTGGCCGCCGCCGCCAACTGATTTTCTTTCTTTTCGCGCGGGGCCGCATGAGAGCGGCAACGCTTCACCAAGGCCCGCTTGCGCGCGCCATACCCAAGGAGACTACCATGACCAAGTACCTGACCCTGCCGGCGCTCGCCTTCGCGCTTTCGGCCGCCGTCTTCGTTGCCGGCGCCCGCGCCGACGACACCGCGATGAAGCCCGCCAATGCGATGGCGACAGACGCCATGAAGCCGGCCACGGATGCGATGAAGCCGGCCGATGCCATGAAGCCCGATGCGATGAGCACCCAGGCGATGAAGCCGGCAACCGACGCCATGAAGCCTGCGACGGATGCCATGAAGCCGGCAACCGACGCCATGAAGCCGGCGGACACAACTGCTCAGTAAGGTAAGCCTGCGACGGCCCCTCACCCAGCCTCCGCTGCGCTCGGCTGACCTCTCCCCGGGTGGGGAGAGGAGATCGTCAGTGCCGGCGCAAGTCTCTTCTCCCCATCGGGGAGAAGGTGGCCGCGAAGCGGCCGGATGAGGGGAGCGCCAACGCCGACAGGGTGCCGCCGCACATCAAAGTGAGAACCTCATTGCGGCTTGCATCGTATATAATGCAACAACAACAGGAGATCGGAACATGACCGGTATAGAAAAGACACGGCCGTTCTTTACCCGCGGCGCGCTGGCCGCGCTCGGCTTTGCGGCGGTGGCGGCGGCCGCCTTGTGGCAGACCCCGGCGCGCTCGGCCGAGGACGCGGTGGTGATCCCGCCGCCGGCGATGGACGAGAAAGCGTCGAGCGGCACCGAGAAAGCCGTGTTTGCCGGCGGCTGCTTCTGGGGCGTGCAAGGCGTGTTCCAGCACGTCAAGGGCGTCAGCAAGGCGGTTTCGGGCTATACCGGCGGCAGCGCCGAAAACGCCGTCTACGAAGTGGTCGGCAGCGGCCGCACCGGCCATGCCGAATCCGTCGAGATCACCTACGATCCGTCCAAGGTGACCTATGGCCAGCTCTTGCAGGTGTATTTCTCGGTCGCCCACAATCCGACGCAGCTCAACTACCAGGGCCCGGACTCCGGCACGCAATACCGCTCGACGATCTTTGCCGAGAACGACACGCAGAAGAAGATTGCCGAGAGCTACATCGCCCAGCTCGGCAAGGCCAAGGTGTTTTCAAAGCCCATCGTCACCACGCTCGAAACCGGCAAGACCTTCTATCCGGCCGAGGACTACCATCAGGATTTCCTGACGCTGAACCCGACCTATCCCTATATCGTCTACAACGACCTGCCGAAGGTCGAGAATTTGAAGTCGCTGTTCCCACAGCTCTACAGCGAAAAGCCGGTGCTGGTGCTGGCCTCCAGCAAGAGCTGACCGCGGCCCTAATCTCCCCCTCGAGGGGAGATGTCGCCGAAGGCGACAGAGGGGGTCCTCTCGCGTGAAGCGCCGGCCTCCCCTACGCTGTTGCAAGGCCGAGTCCGGTCGGACCGACCCCCTCTGGCCTGCCGGCCATCTCCCCCTCAAGGGGGAGATCAGCTCTCAATCATACGTCAGGTCCGTCGCCTTGCCGCCAAACACCCGGTAGGCGTAGAAGGAATAGAAGATGATGATCGGCAGCACGACGACAACGCCGATCAGAATCACGGCCAGGCTTTCGGGTGCCGAGGCGGCCTGCCAGATCGTCAATCTGTCGGGCACGACATAGGGATAGAACGACCAGGCAAGCCCGGCAAAGCCGAGCGTGAAGATGGCGGCCAAGGTCAGGAACGGCCTGATGGCGTGGCGGTCGTCGGGCTTCGGCAGATGGAAAGTCTGCCGCCACAGCCATACGAACAGAAGCGCCGACAGGATCGGCAACGGCGACAGATAGAGCATCTGCGGCCAGACGAACCATTTGGCGAAGATGCGCGGGCTGGCGAAGGGCGTTGCCAGCGACACCGCGCCCATGCCGAGCGCGGTCAGCACCAAGGCCGTGCGCAGCCAGAGCACGGCCTTCTTCTGCAATTCGCCCTCGGTCTTGTAGATCAGCCAGGCGGCGCCCATCGCGGCATAGGCGGCCGACAGGCAGAGCGCCACCAGCGCGCCGAAGGCGATGCCGCCGAGGCCGACATCGAGGCCGAGCACATAGACGCCGAGCATATAGCCCTGCGACAGCGAGGCGATGGCGGAGCCAAGGAAGAAGATGCGGTTCCAGCGGTGCTTCCTACCGGCCGGCACCTTGGCGCGGAAGTCGAAGGCGACGCCGCGCAGGATCAGCCCGACCAAGAGCACGAAGACCGGCAGATAAAGCGCGGTCAGGATGACGCCATGCGCCATCGGGAAAGCGACGAGCAGAAGTCCAACCGCCAGCACCAGCCAGGTTTCGTTGGCGTCCCAGAACGGGCCGATCGCGGCGATCATCGTGTCCTGCTCGGCATCCTCGGCAACGCTGAACAGGATGCCGATGCCGAGGTCGAAACCGTCGAGCACGACATAGATCAGGATGGCGAGGCCCATCAGGCCGGCGAAGATCAAAGGCAGGGCGGTTGGCCAGTCGAAGCTCATGTCACTCGCTCCCCTATTCCTGGGCCGCCGGTTGCGACAGTGCAGCGTTCATGACGCCGGGCAGCGGCGAGGCGTCGCCATCCTTGGCGGCCTTCAACGCCAGATGCACCAGAACGCCGAGATAAGCGAACAGAAGCAGCACATAGAGGATGAGATAGACGGCCAGCGTCAGCGCGACATGGCTGCCGGCGACGGGGCCGACGGCGTCGGCGGTCTTCAGGACGCCCGTGACCAGCCAGGGCTGGCGGCCGATCTCGGTGGTGTACCAGCCGGCTAAAGTCGCCAGCCAGCCGGACAGCGCCATCGGCACCATGATCAGCGCCAGCGGTTTCGGCAGGCTGTGGCGGCGCTTGAGGAAATATGCCGCCGACCACGAAACGATCAGCATCAGGATGCCGGTGCCGACCATGACGCGGAAACCCCAGAACACCGGGAAGACCGGCGGATGGAGGCCGGGATAGTCGTTCAAGCCCGGCACGACGCCGCTGGTCGAGTGGCGCAGCACCAGGCTGGCGCCGTCGGGGATGGCGATCTCGAACTTGTTTTCCCTGGTTGCCTCGTCGGGAATGGCGAACAGCACCAGCGGCACGTTGGGGCCGGTGTTCCAGTTCGCCTCCATGGCCGCGATCTTCTGCGGCTGGTGTTCCAGTGTGTTGAGGCCATGCTGGTCGCCGGCAAAGATCTGGATCGGGATCAGGATGGCGGCGGTGAAGACGCCGGTGCGCAACGCCTTCCACATCGATTCCGAACGGTCGCCGTTGAGGTAGCGCAGCGCCGACAGGCCGGCGATCAGGAACGAGACCGTCAGCCCCGAGGCCAGAAGCATGTGCACGAGACGGTAAGGCATGGAGGGGTTGAAGACGATCGCCCACCAATCGACGGCATGCGCCTTGCCGTCGATCATCACGAAGCCGGCCGGCGTCTGCATCCAGGAGTTCAGCGCGATGATCCAGAAGGCGGAGACCGTCGTGCCGCCCGCCACCAGCACGGTGGCCAAAGTGTGGATGCGGTTGGAGACGCGGCGAAAGCCGAACAGCATGATGCCGAGGAAGGCCGCCTCGAGGAAGAAGGCGGTGAGGATCTCGTAGGCCAGCAGCGGGCCGGCGATGTTGCCGACGGTTTCCATATAGCCCGGCCAGTTGGTGCCGAACTGGAAGCTCATGGTGACGCCCGACACCACGCCCATGGCGAAAGAGAGCGCGAAAATCTTCACCCAGGTGAAGTAGGCGCGCATCCAGGCGGAGTCGCCAGTGGCGTTGTAGCGAAGCTTGAAGAACAGCAGCACCCAGCCGAGTGCAATGGTGATTGCCGGAAACAGTATGTGGAACGAAATATTCGCGCCGAACTGGATACGCGACAGAATGAGCGGGTCCATGGTCGGCTCCGGCTGCTGTTATTCTTTGAGGATATGCCTCAAGCGCGCATCGGTCAAAGCGGCGCGGCGCCACGCGAGGCGCGTTGTCACATTGGACAGGTTGTCACTCTCCAGCGTGACAGCACCAAGAAATGAAGCCGGCGAACAATATCGGCGACAGAGATTTCCGGTCAGGTGCCATTGCCAGCAGCTGGCAGGTCGGCAAACGCGTCCGCGAATTTGCGCATCAGCCTGACCAGTTCCTCGACCTCGTCCCAGTTCTGGTGCAAGAGCGCCGCGCGCCTGCTGATCGCCGGAGCCATGCCCCGCCCCGCTGGCCGATGTCGAGCGGGCGTGGGCCGAGGACGACAGCGCGCGGCGGACAGTTTTCACGCTGGATTGAGACAGCCGGGCCGGGTCACTGTCCAGAGCTGTCAGGAGGAGCATCGATTTCCGGTTTGCATGGAACGACATCCGACCTATATCAAGTCACCTTTTCCAGCCGGCCGTATTTCAGCATGTCATCCATCATCTCGATCTCCGGTGTCACGAAAACCTATGCCACCGGCTTCAAGGCGCTGAAGGAAATAAATCTCGACATCGAGCGCGGCGAGATCTTCGCGCTGCTCGGTCCGAACGGCGCCGGCAAGACGACGCTGATCTCGATCGTCTGCGGCATCGTCAACCGTTCCTCGGGGAGCGTCACCGTCGATGGCCATGATATCGGCAAGGATTACCGCGCCGCCCGCGCCCTGATCGGGCTGGTGCCGCAGGAGCTGACCATCGACGCCTTCGAAAGCGTCTGGGCGACGGTCAACTACAGCCGCGGCCTGTTCGGCAAGGCGCCCAACCCGGCCTTCGTCGAAAAAGTGCTGCGTGATCTCTCGCTGTGGGACAAGAAGGATTCCAAGGCGATTACCCTGTCGGGCGGCATGAAGCGCCGGCTGATGATCGCCAAGGCGCTGTCGCATGAGCCGCGCGTGCTGTTCCTCGACGAGCCGACCGCCGGCGTCGATGTCGAATTGCGCCAGGACATGTGGGCGATGGTGCGCCGGCTGCGCGAGGATGGCGTCACCATCATCCTGACCACGCATTATATCGAAGAGGCCGAGGCGATGGCCGACCGGGTCGGCGTCATCAACAAGGGCGAGATCATCCTGGTCGAGGGCAAGGCCGAGTTGATGCGCAAGCTTGGCCGCAAGCAGATGAAGCTGGAATTGCGCGCGCCGCTTGCCGCCATACCCGACGGGTTGTCGCACTATGCGCTCGAATTGTCGGGCGACGGCAACCAGCTCACCTACACCTATGACAACCAGAGCGATCGGCCGGGCGTTGCCTCGTTGATCCGCGACCTCGAGGCAGCCGGCATCCAGTTCCGCGATCTCGACACCAAGAACAGCTCGCTCGAAGAGATCTTCGTCAATCTTTTGAGGCAAGAGCCATGAACCTGCGCGCGGCCCCCAATTTTCGTGCAGTATGGGCAATCTACCGGGTGGAAATGGCGCGTGCCTTCCGCACCGTGCTGCAGAGCATCATCTCGCCGGTCATCTCGACATCGCTCTATTTCGTCGTCTTCGGCTCGGCCATCGGCTCGCGCATCAACGAGATCGACGGCATTCCCTACGGCGCTTTCATCGTGCCCGGGCTGATCATGCTGTCGCTGTTGACGCAGTCGATCTCGAATGCGTCCTTCGCCATCTATTTCCCGAAATTCGTCGGCTCGATCTACGAGCTTTTGTCGGCGCCGGTCTCTTATCTGGAGATCATCATCGCCTATGTCGGCGGCGCCGCGACCAAGTCGATCATGCTCGGCCTGATCATCCTGGGCACGTCAGCACTTTTCGTGCCGCTGAGGATCGAGCACCCGTTGTGGATGATCGCCTTCCTGGTGCTGACGGCGGTGACCTTCAGCCTGTTCGGCTTCATCATCGGCATCTGGGCGAAGACCTTCGAGCAGCTGCAGCTGGTGCCGCTGTTGATCGTCACGCCGCTGACCTTCCTTGGCGGCAGCTTTTATTCGATCCATATGCTGCCCGGCATCTGGAAGACGATCACGCTGTTCAACCCGGTCGTCTACCTGATCAGCGGGTTCCGCTGGAGCTTCTACGGCAGGGCCGATGTCTCGGTCGGCGTCAGCCTCGGCATGACGCTGGTGTTCCTGGCCATCTGCATCGGCATCGTCGCCTGGATCTTCAAGACCGGTTACCGGCTGCGCAACTGACCGTCCAAGCCTTTGGTTTTGCAGTGTGGCCTAGCGCTGCGAGATGCTGCCGCTACCGCGCACTTCGGATCGCCGCATCGTCGGATGTCCGTAGATATCGACTGCCGAAAATCAGGACATCAAACTCAGATCGCCTTCATCAGGCGCAGCAGGCCGAGCATCTCGACAAAAGTCCCTTTGCGGAAGGCGATGTAGGTCGGCTGCTCGACGCCGTGGAAGCGGCGCTTGAAGGCCGCCTGGCCCTGCAGGTTGAAGCGCGAGCGGTTGACCCAGGGCGAGTTGTAAGCGCGCTGGAAGGCGCCGCGCCAAAAACCCGATTCGGCAAAGCCGCTGGGCTCGATGTCGAGCAGCGGCGACAGGCCGAGCGTGACCAGGGGAACGCCTTCCTCGCGAAAGCGGTCGACGGCGAACTTGGTCAGGCCGATTTCGGCATGCGGTGTGGCATCGACCTGCTTGCGCTTGAACGAGGTGGTGTAGCCGATCACCTTGCCGTCGCGGAACAGCGGGTCGAAATCGAGGATGGCGAGCAGCCTGCCGTCCGGGCTGTGCAGGAGGAAGCGGCGCATGTCGGGGCCGAGCTGGTCGGCAAAGCGACGATTGAGGAAATCCATCTCCCAGCGCTTGACGATGCGCTCGCTGCGCCAGTCGGCTGAAAGCTGCCTGATCTCGTCGAGCAGGGCGTCGCCCCGATCCTCCGAAAGGACAAAACCCTTCTTCGTCAACCAGCGTTCGGAATAGCGCACGGTCTCGTTACGCTTGCCGGAAAAATCATGCGCCGGCAGATGCAGACTGGTGTCGACGCCAAGACGATTGACCTGATAGCCGAGCCCGGCCAGCACTTTGGCCGTGTCAGCGCCGACCTGGACGAACCAGGGGCCGCCGGCGGCTTCGACGAAACGCTTGATATAGGCCGGCCGATCCGCCGGATCGGCCACCGGATCGCCCAGCGCGAAATGATGGCTCATCTTGGTGCCGAAGGCGATGTAGCCGTCGCCGTCGCTGAAATAGGACAATTTCTGCTGGGCGGCCGTGGAATAGGCGAGCGAGAAATCGCCGTGACGGCGCACCAGTTCCAGCCGTTCGGCGTCGCTCAACGCGCGCCGCGGAACCTTGGCCGCCGCAGCCTCAAGAAGCCTGTCGAAATAGATGCGCAGGGGCGCCATGAGCTCCGCGTGCCGAGAAGTGAATACTTGCGGCGAAAAGGCCGCGAATCGCCGGCGCGACCGATGCCGGTCGCGTCGCGCCAGCGCGATATAGGATGCAATCGGTGGCGATTGAAGGGCAAATATCGGTGACCGGCTGGCGTGATCTGCTAGCGGTCGCTGCCTTCGTCACCGCAGCTTGATTTTCTCATATAATGTTATATATCAAGTTATGGTTATTATGCAGGTGTATTCATGGAAGACATCTTACGATCGCTCGGTTTCCTCTGCCTCGGCAGCAGGCTGAAACGCATAGGCGAGCAATTGCAGGCCGACACGCAACGCGTGCTCGACGGCCTGGATATCAGAATCCAGTCCAGCCAATATCCATTGCTCGCCGCGCTCGACCGGCTCGGGCCGCTGCCGGTCGGCGAGTTGGCGCAGTCGCTTGGCATTGCCCAGCCTGGCGTGACGCGCAGTGTCGCGCTGCTGTCCGAACTGGGACTGGTCGAGGTCAGTCCGTCGAACGACGACCAGCGGCGCCGGATCGTCTCGCTCTCTCAGGCCGGATGTCGGCTGGTCGATGACGCGAAGCACGGGGTCTGGCCGCGCATAGAGAACGCCGTCGCGGATCTGTGCGCCGATCTTTCCGGGCCGCTTCTTAGCCAACTCTCCACCATCGAGGACCGTCTGGCTGCGACGCCGCTCGACCGCCGCGCCGAAAGGATCGCCACGCCATGAAACACGTTCTCGACCGCCCCGTCTGGAGCGCGCTCGACACGCGGCAGAAGGTCTTCGCGGAGGGTGACGGCCTTGCCCGTCGCTACCGGCCCACGATCATTCCGTTTGCCGCCACCGCCGCCGAGGACCCTGAGAGCCTGCATGCGCTTGGACGGCTCGTTCCTGCCGGCGAGACCGTCATTCTGGCCCAGGCCGATGCAATTGCCCTGCCAGCCGAGCTTATCGCGGTGTCGACCGCCGACGCCGTGCAGATGATCGCCGAGCAGCCGCTGCAGGCCGTGTCCGATCCGCGCATCGAACATCTGACACGGCGGGATGCGGCCGAGATGCTTGCTCTTGCCTCGCTCACCAAACCAGGCCCGTTCACACTCGAAGCCTTGAGCCTCGGTGATTTCTGGGGCGTCAAGATCGACGGCAGGCTGGCCGCGATGGCCGGCGAGCGCATGAAACAACCCGGCTATTCGGAACTGAGCGGCGTGTGCTCGCATCCGGATTTTCGCGGCGGCGGCCTTGGCAGGCTCTTGTCGCTGTTCGTGGCGAACCGCATCACGGCGCGCGGCGAGATCCCTTATCTGCACGCCTATGCCAGCAATGTCGCGGCGACAGGCTTGTACGAATCCATCGGTTTCCGGTTGCGCAGCGCGATGAACATCGCCGTGGTCCAGCGGGCGGGGTGAAACGCTTCGCTTCGTCATCCACGGGCGGAGCAAGGAGCGCAGCGACGCGCCGCAGAGAGTCTCGGCGACGGAGCTTCGCTCCTGTTTCGCCCTGGGTTGAGGACGTCGGGGACGCACGCGCTCAACCCCAACGTCCTCAAGGTCTTAATGCATCACACCGCGATCTTGCCGCCGCCCTGTTTGGTGATGGCGACGACCGACGGCCGTACCGGCATGTCCGGCTTGAAGTCGGGCCAGCGGGTCGACAGGTCCTCGTAGTAGGACGGGCGCTCAAAACCTTCCCAATCCTCGCCGCCGTCGCCCGGATGCTGGACGGCAACGAAGGCGGTCTGGTCGTCCGGCGTAAACAGCGGGCCGCACATTTCGGCGCCGATCGGCACGCGGAAGAACAGTTTTGACGTCGCCCGCGCAGCACCCTCCGTGTCAACCGCCCACAGGCCGTCGGTGCGGCCGGTGGCCTTCGGGCCTTGACCGTCGGTGGCAACCCACAGCCGCCCGGCGGAATCGACCGCGCAATTGTCCGGCATGCCGAACCAGCCATTGGCCGTCGTCGCGGTCGAGAAGGTGGCGCCGACATCGGCGACGGAAGGATCGCCGCACTTCAAGAGCACTTCCCACTTGCCCTTGGCGGCAGTGAAGTCGCCGCCATCCTCGACGATCTCGATGATGTGGCCGAAGGCATTGTCCGCGCGCGGATTTGCGGCGTCGACCTGCTCGGCCTTGCGCTTCGAATTGTTGGTCAGCATGACATAGACCTTGCCGTTGCCGGCATTGGGCTGGATGTCTTCCGGCCGGTCCATCTTGGTGGCGCCGAGCAGGTCGGCGGCGCGCCGCGTCTCGATCAGCACGTCGGCCTGGTCAGCAAAGCCGTTCGCGGCTGTCAACGGACCCTGCCCGAACACGATCGGCATCCACTCGACCGAGCCGTCCTCGGCGAACTTCGCCACATGCAGCGTGCCCTCATCGAGCAGGTTCATGTTGGCCGTGCGGTCGTTGGGGTTGAACGCGCCCCTGGTGACGAATTTATAGACATAGTCGAAGCGCTCGTCGTCACCGAGATAGAAGACGACGCGGCCGTCCTTAGCGACGATCGATTCGGCGCCCTCATGCTTGAAGCGGCCCATGGCGGTGCGCTTGCGCGGCGTCGAGGTCGGGTCGTTGACATCGACTTCGACGATCCAGCCGAACCGGTTCGGTTCGTTCGGCTCCCTGGCCAGGTTGAAGCGGTCGTAATGCGCGCCCCATTCATAGGCGCCTTCCGGAATGCCAAGGCGCTTGTAGTTGGCGGCTTCCTTGTGGCCCTCCGGCAGCTCGCCGGAGAAATAGCCGTGGATGTTCTCCTCGGCCATCACATAGGTGCCCCACGGCGTGACGCCGCCGGCGCAGTTGTTCATCGTGCCGATGACCTTGGCGCCGGACGGATCGGCATTGGTCTTGACGCGGTCATGGCCGGCAACCGGACCCGACAACGCCATCTCGGTGGTCGACATGATGCGGCGGTTGAGCTTGCCGTCGCGCACCACCTGCCATTTGCCGGCGTCCTTGCGGATCTCGACGATGGTGCCGCCATGCGCGGCCATCTCGACATCGACTTGCTCCTTCGAGAGCGGTGCGACCTCGGCCTTCTTCTTCCCATCCTTCTCGACAACCTTGACGATGCCCGGAAACATCAGATGCGGGTTGGTGTATTCGTGGTTGACCACCAGCAGCCCATGCTCGGCCGAGCCGTCGATCAGGATATAACCGACATAGTCGTTGTTGTAGCCGAACTGCCTGGCCTGGGCCGCCGCCGACTGTTTGGTCGGGTCGAACTCCGGCGAGTCGGCGAACAGCGGATCGCCCCAGCGCAACAGCACGTCGGCGTCATAGCCCGGCGCGACATGGTGCCTGTCGTCGATGCCGGCCTCGAGCTCATCGAATTTGAAGGCCGAGGCCTCGGTGGCGCGCGCCTCATCAGCGGCGATCAGCGCCAGTGGGCTGACGGTGGCGGCAATGGCCGAGACGGCCAGCGAGCCCATGAGGAAGCCACGGCGCGAGAAGCGCGCGGCGATGATCTCGCCCATGGTGCGGTTGTCGCTCGGGTTGACGGGCGGCCCGTCATTCTCCTCGAGCTGGCTGGTGCGGAAGCGGGTTTCAGGGGTCACGGACATTCGGCTGCTCCTCTGGCTCTCGGGTGGCTGGAGTTTGACTCTTCGACCCCTACAAGCCATCGATCACATTTTCGTGACATTGCCGTGATCGATGGTGGGAATTGTTTTGCCGGCTGACCAAGGCGCCGCTCGACCTG
The DNA here is from genome assembly GCF_053005525.2 of Mesorhizobium sp. ORM8.1. NCBI lineage: Bacteria > Pseudomonadati > Pseudomonadota > Alphaproteobacteria > Hyphomicrobiales > Phyllobacteriaceae > Mesorhizobium > Mesorhizobium sp. ORM8.1. Next base: position 3,914,447 of record NZ_CM132600.1, read on the forward strand.
CCACCGCGGCTTGCGATCCAAAGTGCTCGACCATGGTTGCCGTGGCGTCTTTTGCGACCTCGGGCTTCGGTCCTTTGTGAGCGCGCCTTGTCGGCCGCCGTCAGCTTGACGGCTTGGCGCGCTTCGGAAACAAGGGCTGCGGCAAGCGGCGATGGCCGCTCCGACAGGGGATGAAAAATGAGTTTCTGGGGACTGGCGCAACTCGGCATGTCGACCGTGATCTTCCTGCTCGCGGCGATGGCCGCCAAGCAATGGGGGCTGGAGCCGAGCCTCGGCAAGATCCTGCTGACGCTGGCGCTCTATAGCGCCGGCAATTTGATCATGCTGCGGCTGGTGCGCGAGTTCGGCATGTCGGTGTCGTTCAGCCTGTCGGCAGTGATCCAGCTTGTCTCGGTCAATGTCGTGGCGCTGGTCTTCTTCGGTGAGCGGCTCAACGCCGTTCAGGCGACAGGCGTGGTCTTGGCAATCGGTGCCGTCGCGCTGATCACGCTCGGGCCCTATATGCAGAGGCTCTGAAACAATCCGAGAAAAGTGTGAAGCGGTCGGAAATGCGTCAAAGCGAATCAGGGCCCCTAATGAAATCCATCCTCGACATGTTTCTCAACCGGCTGGAATTCCCGGTGCTTCTGGCGGGGCTGGTGATTGCTGGCGGGATGTGGGGATTCGTCGAATTGACGGAGGCCGCTCGCGCGACGACGCCACATGCTTTCGACACTGAAATCCTGCTCGCCTTCCGTCATGCCGGGCAGCCGGACAGCCCCATCGGCCCGCTTTGGCTGCAGGGTGCTGTTCGCGACGTCACCGCGCTCGGCAGCTCGGCGGTGCTGGTGCTGATCACGACCGCGACGATCATTTATCTCATGTTGATCCGCAGCCCCGCGACGGCGCTGTTCATGTTCGTTGCGGTGGCAGGCGGGCAAGTGCTGTCCAGCCTGCTCAAGCTCGAGGTCGATCGACCGCGGCCCGATCTCGTCTCGCATCTGGTCAATGAGACGTCGCTGTCGTTCCCGAGCGGCCACGCCATGCTATCGGCGGTGACCTATCTGACGCTCGGCAGCTTGGCCGCGCGCTTCCTGCCGGGACGCACGACGAAGATCTTCGTGCTTTGCCTGGCTGTGCTGATAACGCTGCTGGTCGGCACCAGCCGCGTCTATCTCGGCGTTCACTGGCCCTCGGATGTGCTTGCCGGCTGGTGCGCCGGCTTCGCCTGGGCCATGCTGTGCTGGCTGGTCGCGCGGCTTTTGCAGCGGCGCAAAATGATGGCCGACAGTGAATGACCGGGGTTTCGCTTCCGACCATCCAGCGTATGGAAGCGAGCGAAGGTGATCACCAGCGGCCGCTTGACGCCCGGGCGCAGTTGAACGGGAAACCGCAGACCGCGTAAGGCGGCCGCGGGCTCACACCGCCGCTTCGATCGGCTCGGCCAGCTTCGGATTGGTGCGCGCGGCGATCAGGCAACCGGCGACGATCAGGCATGCCCCCGCCAGCGTGGTCCAGGCCACCGTCTCGCCGAAGAAAAACCAGCCGAGCCCGATCGCCCAGATGAAAGCCGAGTATTCCGTCGGGATCAGATATTGCGCTTCGGCGCGGGCGTAGGACCAGCTCATCAGGAATTGGCCGGCAAGCGACAGCATCGCCACGCCGGCCAGGGGAAGCCAGAGATTGCCCGGAAGTGCCACGGCAAACCAGGGTGCGGCGACAGCCAGGACAATCGCGACGCAAAGGTTCTGGAACAACATGATCTCGACCGGCTTGGCCAACAGCGCCTGCTGCCGGCCAAGGATCAGATTGTAGCCGTAGAACACCGTCGATACGAGCACCGCCGCGGTGCCGAGCAAGGCGTCATGCGAATAGCTTTCGCGTCCAAACTGGCCGGCCAGGATGATGGCGACGCCGGCGAGGCCGGCTAGCGAGGCCCATACAGCCTGCCGCCGGATGCGCTCACCCAACAGCAGCGCGGCGAGGAAAAGGGCAAACAGCGGCGCAATGAAGCTGAGCCCGATCGCCTCTGCGAGCGGCAGCCTGGCCAGACCCCAGAAGAATGAGACCAGGACCATGCCCACCACCGCGGCGCGCAGCGCATGCAGCCGCAGCACCGAAACATGTGGCCAAGAGCGTGGCCCCGTCGACCAGGCCGCGCCCGCAACCACGGTCGCGACCATGCTGCGCCACAACAACGTGTTGTAGATGCCTATGGCGATGACCAACGACTTCATCGCCGCATCCATCCCCGACAGCAGGCAGATCGCCAGTGCGCAGACCAGCACGGGGATCGTCGGGGCGCCGCTCAGGCTGGATGTCTTCACGGCTTCGCTCATCACGGCCGGATACTCTGGAGCGAACGGCGAAACCAGATGGCAGCCGGCCTGATATGGCGGTCCAATCGCGAGCGGAGCTCTCTGGAGCCCCGTCTGGAGGCGCCTGTCCTTAATCGAGACTGAGCGCCGCGATCTCGCCTTCGCCCATCAACGGCACGAAGATGCGCTTGCCGTCGGTGCCGATATCGGCGCTGCCCGGCTTGAAGGTGGCGACCACCTGCGGCGCGCCGCCATCATGATAGCTGTAAAGCGTGCCGGTCATGTAGGCGGTGGCATAGATGGTGTCGCCAATGGCGATGACGCCGTCGAGGTCGGCAAATTTCTGCGCGCCGGGCAGCGGCGTAATCGCCTTGGTGGCGAGGTCGACCGACAGCAGGCCGCCGGGCTCCGCCGTACTGAAATCGGTCTTGTTGATGCCCTTGCCCCAGGAAGCGACGATCAGCCTGCCGCCGTCGGCGAAGACGCCGTTGGGCGAGGCGAGCAGCGCATCCTTGACGAACAGTTCCGGTCTGTCGCCGTCGATCCGGTAGATGCTGTCGGCCAGCATGTCGCTGACATAGACATTGCCGGCGCCGTCCTGCGTCATGTCGTTGAGGAAGGCGGCGCCCGGCACCTCGATGGTCGAGACCAGCTTGCCGCTGGCCAGATCGACGACGCGGACCTTGGTGATGTCGGCGGCATAGAGCTTGCCATTGGCGATCGCCATGCCTTTTGGCGCATCCATGCCGCCCACCCAGTGGCGGGTGATGATCTTGCCGTCCATCGACAGCAGCGAGAGATAGCCATTGCCGTCCACGTCGCCGGGATTGCCGACAATGTTGGAGACGACGATGCGGTTGTTGGCAGTATCGACAAGCGCCGATTCCGGCTGCTCGAAGCCGCCGGCGCGCCAGACCTCGCCGGCTTGGGCGGCCGACATTGCGGCAATGGTGGCGAAGATGGTCGAAGCGATGAGGGTTTTCATGGTGCTCTCCTGTGGTGATGACGGAGAGCTAGTTTTTTCGATACTTTTCTGGAAGTCGTCTTCGCGCTAGTATCGAATACCGATACGAAATCACGCATATGAGGCGCATTCCATGAACGGTCCGATCTTCGAGGCGCTGAAACGGACGCTGAAGACGAAAGGCCTGACCTATCGCATGCTGGCCGAGCGCATGGGCGTTTCCGAGCCAACCGTGAAACGCATCTTCCATGAGCAGAACTGCAAGCTCGACCGGCTGATGGAGATCTGCGCCGCGGCCGAGGTCGAGCTGGAAAACGTACTGGGCGCGATGAACCGCGGCCCGGGCCCGGCCAATCGCGTCGGGCCGGACATCGAGCGCAGGCTGGCGGCGCGGCCGGCGCTGCTGTTCATCTTCGTCATGCTGTCCGAGAAATTCACGCCCGAAGGCATCATGCGCTCGCAAGGCCTGAGCGAGGCCTCGATGTTCCTTTATCTGCGCGACCTCGAAGAGCTCGGGCTGATCGCGCTCGGGCGCGGCCTGTCGGCAAGGCTGCTGATCGAGACACCGATCCAGTGGGATTTCGAAGGGCCGCTGAAGCCGCATTTCGAAATGACCAACAAGAATTTCATCGGCTGGGCAATCGGCCATCTGGAGCAGGAAGCAACCTTCGTCAGCTTCTCCAGGCGGATGCGGCCGCAAACGGCCGAGATGGTGAAGCGCGAGGCGGAAGAGCTCGCCGAGCGCGTCAAGCTGCTTGCCCATCACGACCAGCACACCACGCCCGAAGAGCAGCTCGTCGGCTACAAATGGACCTTTGCCTTCGGCGCGACGCCATTCCCGGCAATCATGCCGATCGGACCGCACCCGCGCGATGCGGGTGCGCGGGCGGACAGGCCGCGTATGCCGGCATAGCGATTGCCCGGCCGAAGGCACGACGGCCTCGGCGTCTCAATGCACCTCTCTTAGGTCGAAGTCGCGCTCCAGCGTCGGCGATGGCGAAAGCGGTGGCGGTTGGTGCAAGATCTTCTGGCGTATGGGCGGATTGCGCTCAATCATACCGATACGATTCGCAATACCTCCGGCCACCCTCATTCCTGAAAGACCTTGCTCTTGCCCCTCCTTGTCGCTGCCTCCGCATTCATTGGCGCCTGGATAAGCCTGATCCTACATGAGTCTTCTCATGCCCTCGCCGGACATCTGGCAAAACTGCAAATAAGAGAAATTCGTCTCGGCTTGGGACCAACAACACTCCACACCCGCCTGCTGAGAATTGAGGTCCACGTAGGGACTATCCCGCTAGGAGGCTGGGCAAGAACGTTTCCTCAATTATCCTTTTCGAAGCTCGCTAACCTGTTTTTTGTGGCCGCAGGGCCGATGATGGACATCGTCTGGTTGGGTGTTCTGAGCGGCGCAATGACTATCTGTCACGACATAGAACTTGCAGGCACTATCTTGGCGCCGGCCGTTATAGTTCAGATGATAATGGTCATAGGCAACATTCTTCCGTATCGTTCCAAGGTCTACGGCCAGCGACTGCCCAACGATATGCTGGCCTTGTGGAAAATTATCCGAGGTCGCGACCCGTTCGAGGTGCTCCGGCAGCACTATCTGAACCGCTTGCGGCCGTATATGAGCCCGGATGATCCGCCGTGGCACCCCACGGGTCAGTCGGATCGTGTTGCTTTCTATGTATTCAAACCTGACCTGACGGACGAGGACATTACAGCGCTCGAAGATGAGCTGACCCACACGACGTCCGCAAGCGAGCGACTTCTCCTCATCGACGCCGCCGCCACGAAAATCCTCGCCAACCCTGCTCCGCCGCCCTCTTGTCTCGATGCATTGCTAGACCGCCTGACGGAGAAGGCCGTGGCCATGGCCCCGAAACTCCGCACGCTGAAAGGAACACGTGGCGCGGCGCTCGCACGATTAGGCCGCCACGAGGAGGCGCTGGATGTTCTCGCCGAGGCCGACGAGTCCAACGATTTCAATCGCTGCCTGAATGCCGCCTTCCGAGCCTTGGCACATTCTCGCGCTGGCCGAAAGGATCGCGCCGCCGCCGAGATTGAGACATCCGTCGCCATTCTGCGATCCGACAACTGGGCGAACGCGATGGGCGCGAAGATAGTGGACGCCGTCTGCGTTGAAATCGGATACCCCACTCTCAAAGAGAGCGAGACGCCAAAGCCCTCTCAGACTAAAGCAATTCCAGGAAAAGTGCGTAGCGGTTTTCCGTCCGGAACTGCGGAGAAACAAACCGAGACTTAGCAGCCCCGATCAGGCGACGTTGGCTTCTTCCTGGGAAGCCGCGAGATCGTCGCGCGCCTTGCGCGCTAGTTTCCTGGCCGAGCGCTTGGGGCTGTCGCCGAACAGGTCGGCGGCCTCGGCGAGGCAGATTTTGATCAGGCTCTTTTCCGAGCGCTTCAAAAGCTTGCGTAGCAGCTTGGTCTCATCGGCCGGGCCGAGCTGTTCGCCATCGGCATTGAGCAGCGCGCGCATGACGAACACGTCATGCAACTCGCCGAGCTCTTCGCCGAGCTTGTCGACCGCCTTGCGGCGCGCCTTGATCGGCGTCGGCCACAGGCGCCCGAGCAGCGACAGATGCATCGAGTGGGTCTTGGCCGCCTTGCGCAGGTCGTGAAAATCATCGGCCTCGCCGCGTGACTCGGCCTTGTCCAGCGCTTTCTTCGCCCGCCGCAAGGTGGTGCGGGCGCCGTCGGCCAATATGTCGGCGGCCTGCTCCGGCTGGTCGGACAGCGCCAGCCTGTCGACACGCTCCAGGCCCTCCTGGCAGGCGGCGATGGCGGCATTTATGGCGGCGTCGAGGCCTGGGCCGGCATGCAGTTCATGCTGGCGCATCAGCAACCGCTCGCGCACCGGATCAAGCCCGCCGCCGGCGGACTGCTCCGGAAAAGCGTCGGCCAGGCGATCGATGGTCTCGATCAGCGCGGTCGCCTCGCGCGGCCCAGCGAGCAGCGCCGAGACCTGCTTGTAGCACTCGTTCTCGGTCTGGCAGAACGGTTCGTCACCGGAACGAACCAGGCGTAGCAAGGCACGCACGCTTTTCAGCCGCTTGCGGCACTTGTGCAGACCCTGCTCCGGCTTCTCGCGCGCCGTCTCGAGATGAGCGACCGCCTTGCCGATCTCGTCGGCCAATATGCGCCTGACCTCGCCGGTCAGCGGCAAGCGCGGATCTATGCGGAAGCTCATGCGGCGATCTCCGGAATCCCCCGAGGGCCAGCGACGCGTTGTAGAACTTCGACTCGCCGGTGACCTCGTGACCGAGCCAGTCGGGCAGCATTTCGTCAGGAACGTCGTCCGGCGTCTCGAGTTCCGCGATCACCAGGCCCGCGAGCTTTGCGCCGAACACATCGACTTCATAGAGATAGCCGCGGTGTCTAACATGGTGGCGTGTCTTCTCGATGACACGTCCCAGCGCGAACGCCTTCAGTTCCTCGGCCTCGGCAAGCGGGATGGAATATTCGAATTCGTCGCGCTCGCGCGCCCTTTCGCCGAATTTGAGCGTCAACCGGGCGGACTGTCCATCGCTGATGCGCACCCGCACCGTGCGCCCGGGTTGGGCGGCGACATAGAACTGGCGGATACGAATCTCCGCTTCGACCAGACCGCGCCAGGCGGAACTGGAGACCAGGAACTTACGCTCGACTTCCTTGCCCATGGCCGCGCAATAAAGCGCGCGCGGATCGAGAAGGCAAGCCGGGCTCGAAATGATTTGACTTTATGATTTGACTTTAATCAATCGATTGATTAATACATTAGCAATGATCAAATCGCCAAACGATAAAATACCCCGCCAGGAGGCCTCTCCCGCCGAGCAGACGCGCGCGGCGCTGGTGGCGGCTGCGCTCAAGCTGTTTGGGCGGCAAGGTTTCGACGGCACCTCGACGCGCGAGATCGCTGCGGAAGCGAAAGCCAATATCGGCTCGATCGCCTATCATTTCGGCGGCAAGGAAGGCCTGCGCGCGGCGGCCGCCGACCACATTGTCGAGACCATCCAGGCCATCGCAGGCCCGGTGCTCGGCGCTACCACCCAGCCGGCCGCGCCCGCGAGCCAGGAAGCAGCCCGGGCGCAGCTCTTTGCCGTGCTGGAAGGGATGGTGAGCTTCATCGTGGCAAGCCCGCAGGCCGGCGAGATCGTACAATTCGTACTTCGCGAGCTCTCGCATCCGACCGCGGCGCTCGACCGCATCTATGCCGGCGTGTTCGAGCCGACGCACCGGCGGCTGTGCCAGGTCTGGGAGCAGGCAACCGGCGAGCCGGCCGAAAGCGAGGCCACCAAGCTCACTGTTTTCACCATGATCGGCCAGGTCATCTATTTCCGCATCGGCCGCGAAGCCGTTCTGCGCAGGATGGGCTGGCGCGAGATCGGCAAGGACGAGGCCGCCAAGGTGGTGGCTGTGGCAACCGGCAATTTGAAAGCCATGCTGGCGGCGCGCCAACCGGCCGCCGGCAAGGAGGGCAAGTCATGAGTTTCTTCTGTTCGTTGCCGCTGGCGGCGCAGCTGTTCGGCGCCTGCGCGCCGACCGCGCCGCTCGCTGTCGGCTATGTCGAAGGCGAATATGTGCTCCTGGCGCCGATCGAGGTGGCGCAGGTCGAGACGGTGACGGTCAAGCGCGGCGACCGCGTCGAGACCGGCGCCTCGGTGGCAACGCTGGAAAACGCCGACGCCGAGATCGCCGTGGCGCAGGCTGAGGCCGCACTGGCGCAGGCGCAGGCACAGCTTGCCGACCTGCAGGTGGGCAAGCGTCCAGAAGAAATCGCGGTGCTGAAGGCGGAGGTCGATATGGCCAAGGCCCAAGCCGCCGACGCCAAGCGCAAATATGACCGCGCCAGCGATCTCTACAAACGCGGCACCGGCACGCAGGCTGATTACGATACGGCGTCGGCCTCGCTGGAGACGGCCAATGCCCAGGTCGGCCAGGCCGAAGCCAATCTCGCGGTCGGCAACCTGCCGGCGCGATCCGAGACGATCAAGGCCGCCGAGAACCAGGTCAAGCAAGCGCAATCCGAACTGAGACAGGCGCAATGGCGGTTGTCGAAGCGGGTGCTGACGGCGGCCTCGCCCGGCCGCGTCAACGACGTCATCCGCAATCCCGGCGACACCGCCGGGCCGACCGCGCCGGTGATTTCGATGCTGCCCGACGGCGCGGTGAAGCTCAGCGTCTATATACCGGAAACGGCTTTTTCGTCGGTCAAGGTCGGCACGCTGCTTGCCGTCCGTTGCGACGGGTGCGGGACGGATCTGAAGGCGCGCGTCAGTTATGTCTCACCCGATCCGGAATTCACGCCGCCGGTGATCTATTCGCTCGAGGCCCGGCAAAAGCTGGTCTATCTGGTCGAGGCGCGACCGGAAGGCAATGCCGGCCCGCTGCAGCCCGGGCAGATTGTCGATGTCGATCTGGCGGACCTCGGAAAATGAACGCCATCGACGTTCATGGCCTGGTCAAGCGCTTTGGCGACAAGACGGTTGTCGACCATGTGACGATGACGGTGGCCGAAGGCGAGATCGTCGGCTTCCTCGGGCCGAACGGCTCGGGCAAGACAACGACCATCCGCATCATGTGCGGGCTTTTGACGCCGGACGAGGGCGACGGCACGGTGCTCGGCTTCGACATCCGCAGCGACGCGCTCAAGATCAAGCGCGAAGTCGGCTACATGACGCAGAAATTCTCGTTCTACGAGGATCTGACGATCGGTGAGAACCTCGAATTCGTGGCGCGGCTCTACCGGCTGAAACCGGTCGAGGACTATGTATCGCGCACGCTGGAGGAATTGGGGCTTGCGACGCGCCGCAACCAGCTGGCCGGCACGCTTTCCGGCGGCTGGAAGCAGCGGCTGGCGCTGGCGGCCTGCATCATGCACAAGCCGAAGCTGCTCTTGCTCGACGAGCCGACCGCCGGCGTCGACCCGAAGGCGCGGCGCGAGTTCTGGGACGAAATCCACCGGCTGGCGAGTGGCGGCCTGACCGTGCTGGTCTCCACGCACTACATGGACGAGGCCGAGCGTTGCCACCGCATCAGCTACATCTCCTACGGCAAGATGCTCGCCACCGGCACGGTGGACGAGGTGGTCAAGAACGCCGGATTGACCACCTTCGTGCTGCAGGGGCCGCGTCTGGACCAGGTCGCCGAGGCGCTGCAAGGCCGTTCCGGCGTCGACCAGGTGGCGCCGTTCGGCGCCACGCTGCATGTCGTGGGCTCCGACAAGGCGGCGCTGGAAAAGGCGCTTGCCGACATCGAGAAGGAGCACAAGGGCGTCACCGTGCGGCCCGGCGAGACCAGCCTCGAGGATGTGTTCATCCAGTTCATGTCCGGCTCGAAGGACAATATGGCATGAACGCGGTGTTCTCCTTCGCCCGGCTCGGTGCGCTCCTGATCAAGGAATTCATCCAGATGCGGCGCGACCGCATCACCTTCGCCATGATGCTGGGCGTGCCGCTGATCCAGCTGGTGCTGTTCGGCTACGCGATCAACAACGATCCGAAGAGCCTGCCGGCCGCACTGGTTGCGACCAGCAGCGACCCTTACACGCGCGCCATGGTCTCGGCGCTGCAGACGACCGGCTACTACCGCTTCGACCATGTGGCCGCGAGCGCGGCCGACGCCGAGTTCCTGATGGAGCACGGCGATGTCGCCTTCGTCGTCACCATCCCGGCCGATTTCGCACGGCGGGTGGAGCGCGGCGACAATCCGCAGATACTGATCGAGGCCGACGCCACCGATCCGGCTGTGGCCAGCGGCGCCATCTCGACGCTGAGCACCGTGGCGAGCCAAGCGCTGCTTCGGGCGCAAGGCACGCAGGAAGCCGCCAAGGAAGCGGCGCGCGGCCAGCTCGATGTCGTCGTGCATCGCCGCTACAATCCGGAAGGCATCTCGCAATACAACATCGTGCCCGGCCTGCTCGGCGTCATCCTGCAGATGACCATGGTGATGATGACCTCGATCGCGCTGACGCGCGAGACCGAGCGCGGCACGATGGAAAACCTTCTGGCCATGCCGTCGAGCCCGCTCGAGATCATGATGGGCAAGGTGCTGCCTTATCTGGCGGTCGGCGCGGTGCAGGTGCTTGTCGTGCTGGCGGCGTCGAAGCTTTTGTTCGCCATCCCCTTCACCGGGTCGATGTCGCTGCTTCTGTCCGCCGTGCTGGTGTTCGTGCTGGCGCTGGTGCTGCTCGGCTACACGATCTCGACAATCGCGCGCACGCAGATGCAGGCTTTGCAGCTCACCTTCTTCTTCTTCCTGCCCTCGATCATGCTGTCGGGCTTCATGTTCCCCTATCGCGGCATGCCGGGCTGGGCGCAGACGCTGGGCGAGATTTTCCCGCTGACGCATTTCCTGCGCATCACCCGCGCCGTCATGCTGAAGGGCGCGGAACTGCCGGCGGTGGCGACCGAAATCGGCTGGCTGGTCGCCTTCGTGGCGCTGTTTGCCGGGGTGGCGCTGGTGCGATTCAGGCGAACGCTGGATTGAGGCTCTGTTTTAGAATCTTTAAATGTCGGCGGGACAGAGGGGGCGCGAAGGAACGCGGCGCTTCCGGCCTCCGGCACCGCCTCTCCCGAAAATCTACGCCGCCGCCATGATCCCGGCATAGGTGCCGAAATCGACATTGCCGCCGGACAGCACCACGGCGACGCATTTGCCGGCGAGGTCGATCTCGCTGGACGACAGCGCGGCCAGCGCCACGCAGCCGCCTGGCTCGACCACCAGCTTGAGATGAGCCATGGCGTCGCGCATCGCCTGGGCGACCGCGGCGTCGGAGACGGCAATGGCGCCGGCAAGGTTGCGGCGATTGATCTCGAAGGTGATCAAGCCGGGCTCGGCTGTGAGGATGGCGTCGCAGATCGAGGTGTAGCCCGGTTCGTTCGAGACCCGCTCGCCCTTGGCCAGCGAACGGCGGGTGTCATCGAAATGCTCGGGCTCGACCGCCCAGACGGCGGTGCTCGGCGAGGCGTCCTTGACCGCAACGGAAATGCCGCTGCTCAGCCCGCCGCCGCCGCATGGGACGACCACGGCATCGAGCGTTACGCCGAGCGCGCTGGCTTGCTTCATCAACTCCAGTCCGATCGTGCCCTGGCCGGCGATGATGGCTGGGTCGTCGAAGGGCGGTACCAGCGCCATGCCCTTCTCCATATAGGGGCGAACGACCGTCATGCGGTCGTCCTTGAAACGGTCGAACGGCACCACCTCGGCGCCCATTTTGCGGACATTGCCGATCTTCAGCGCCGGCGCGTCGGCGGGCATGGCGATGACCGCCTTGACGCCGAAGATGGCGGCTGAGGCCGCCACGCCCTGCGCATGGTTGCCGGAGGAGAAAGCGACGACGCCACGGCTGCGCTCCTCCTCGCTCAGCGACGACAATTTGTTATAGGCGCCGCGGATCTTGAAGGAGCCGGTGCGCTGCAAGGTCTCCGGCTTGAACAGGATGCGGCCGCCATGGCGTTTGTTGAGCTCGGGGGATTCGATCAATGGCGTCTCGACGATGAGGCCGGCTAGCCGGTCGGCTGCGGCACGGATATCGGAAATGCCGGGCAAGGCGGTCATGGTTTTAAGCCCTCACAGAAATCGGTAGCCAATGCTGCACGGAAACCGAGGCGGCACGCCAACGAAAAAATGTGATGGTTACAAGGTTGGCAAATTATAGCCACCGCTGGCGCCGCCCCTCATCTGGCTGCCGCCATCTTCTCCCCGTTCACGCAGGGCTGTCCGGGGAAAGTTATTCATATATGAAGGCCATCTGATTGGGGGAGGATCGGTCTCTTGGTCGGCTCGGATTGACCGGCGGCGGCTTGTCGATGGCGTGTATTTTTCGCCGCCCGAACAAGTATTGGGCGACCATCTCTGTGAACCTCAGGATTGGAATGGCGACGCAGCGGGTGCGCGCGACGATGCGCAGCAGTGCATAGGCCATCATTGCCGCGAAGAGCTGCAGGCGGATTGCATTGGCGTTATTGCCCAGGAACTTGCGGATATTGAGGTGCTGCTTGATCCAGCGGAACAGAAGCTCGATTTGCCAGCGGCCTTTGTAGAGCTGCCCGATCTCGACTGCGGAGCGCTCCAGGTCGTTGGTCAAAAGCATGATGGTGTCGCCCTGCTCGCGCTGAATGCGCAGGCGCCGCAGGCGCATCGGCAGCTTGCAAACGCCCTTGCTGACCAGGCTCACCTCACTGTCTTCCAGGACCAGGAAGCCGTCGCCCTGCGGCTCGGCTATGGGGCGATTGCACACCTGCGCCAGCCCCATGTTGGTCTTGGGCCGCGTCACGAAGACCGACCCGGCCTCGGCGATCGCCGTCCACCAGCCATAGTGGCAATAGCCCTTGTCGAACACATAGGTCGCCGCGGGTTCGATGGTGATCCGGCGGCCGATCTGGGCGTCGTTGACGTTGGCGTCGGTGATGTCGAGGACGCGCGGATGGTCGGCCTTCGGGTCATAGACGACATGCACCTTCATGCCGCGGATGCGGCCGTTCGACTTGGCCCAGTCGCACAGCTTGCCGAGTGGAATGGGGGTCGAGTCGATCAGCCGCAGCATGTCTTGGCCCTCTTGCCGCGTCTGTCGGTCGAGCAGGCCCGCCACAAGGCTGAAGGCCTCGGCAAAGATGGCGACCGGACGCCGTCTGTTGGCGTCCGACAAGGTCGAACGCATCAGCGGACCGCTGCCCAGGTGGTAATGGTGCTGGCGGTTGGCGTTCCAGCCGGCCTCCAGGCCGCGCAGACCGCTGCTGCCGCAGAACTGGGCATAGATCAGCACCACCAGATGATCCCAGCTCCTGAACGATTTGTCGTAGGCATCCCCGTCGTGGCGATCCACAATTGCCTGGAATTGACGGCGATCGACGGCTTCAAGAAGCTGCCCGAAGATGCTAGGTGCAAAGCGCATGCCCCGTTCCTTTTCTGAGTCTCGACAACCAGAGAAAAGACGGACAAACCCCGTTTTACGGGGCATGCACATGCGGCATTTCGATTCACTCAAAACTTTCCCCGGACAGCCCTGCCGTTCACGGGGAGAAGGGGCTGTCATCGGTGATTTCGTCAATCGCCAAAGTCGCAATAAAGGTGGCGACGTCGCCGCCAGCCTCTTTCTCCCGTTTACGGGGAGAAATGCCCGGCAGGGCAATGAGGGGCAGCACCCAAATTGGCGGTTGGCTAAGTTTCTCTGCTTCGGCGTTCGTCGTGCGACAGCCAAAAATGGGCGTTGGTCCGCTGCGCGGGACCGCTCCTCACCCCAGCAGCGTGGTTGTCCTTTTGCTGCCGCCCAGCTTGCGCCAATTGTTGAAGCGATGCGTCGCGGCGGCGAAGGATATCTTCATCTGCTGGGCGACCGAATAACGCGACTTGCCCTCGTCGAACATGCGGTAGCAGCACTCGACGCCCTCCTCGGTCAGCTTGCCTTCCGGCGTCTTGTTGTGCGGGTTGGCTGGATCGAACTTTTCGACCTGCTCCTCGACCAGACCCTTCAGGCGCTGCAGGTCGGCCTCGATGCTGGCGATGAGATCGAGAACGGGTTTCGCGTCGAATGCGTGCGGGTGCTTCTTGTCCGTCATCCCGTGATTTCCTTCGATTTTGGCTGTTGCCATCTATATAGGCAAACATTCGGCAATAATGAAGAGGCGCTGGATCAACCTTTCATGAGCAATCCGCCTGACCTGCAATTGACGTCCGGCCGCTGAAATCCTAGTTTAGAACAATTCTAAACTAGAGTGATACCATCATGCTTTCCCGTGTTTTCGGCTTCGGCCGTCGCTCCTTCGATTCGCTCTCGGAGCAGGAGATCCTGGCGCTGGCAATCTCGTCCGAAGAGGATGACGGGCGCATCTACCGCGCCTACGCCGATGGCCTCGCGGATGACTTTCCACAATCGGCCAAGCTATTCGAGGCGATGGCCGAGGAAGAGGATGGCCATCGCGACTCGCTCATCGAGCTTTATCGCAGGCGCTTCGGCGAGCGCATCCCATTGCTGCGGCGCGAGCATGTGAGGGGCTATTTCGAGCGCAAGCCCGACTGGCTGGTGAGGCCGCTCGGCATCGAGCATGTGCGACGCCAGGCCGAGGCGATGGAGCAACAGGCCTATCGCTTCTATGTCGAGGCGGCTAAGCGGACCACCGACGCTTCGACCCGCAAGCTGCTCGACGATCTGGCGGTGGCCGAGCAGAGCCATGAGAGTTCGGCGCATCAACTGGAGCAGGAACATGTGCCGGGCACGGTCAAGGTCGAGGAGGCGACGGCCGAACAGCGCCAGTTCATCCTCACCTATGTGCAACCGGGACTGGCCGGATTGATGGACGGGTCGGTGTCGACGCTGGCGCCGATCTTCGCCGCCGCCTTTGCCACGCATGACACCTGGCAGACGCTGCTGGTCGGACTTGCCGCCTCGATCGGCGCCGGCATTTCGATGGGGTTCACCGAAGTTGCTTCCGATGACGGCAAATTGTCGGGCCGCGGCTCGCCGATAAAGCGCGGACTGACGGTCGGCCTGATGACATCTCTGGGCGGGCTCGGCCACGCGCTGCCCTATCTCATCCCGCAATTCTGGACAGCGACGGCCGTGGCCGCGGTGGTGGTGTTCTTCGAGCTCTGGGCCATCGCCTTCGTCCAGAACCGCTACATGCAGACCCCGTTCTGGCGCGCCGCCTTCCAGGTGGTGCTCGGCGGCGCGCTGGTGTTCGGCGCGGGCGTGCTGATCGGCAATGCCTAGCCATTCACCGCGCGGCTGTCCTGCGGCGCTTCGGCCCTTTCCGTCAGCCCGTAGTCGCGCACGACATGGGCGATGCGCAGCCGGTAGCCGGCAAAGATGCCGCCGCGTCCGGCCTTCTGCGCCTGGCGATGCTCCTTGGTGTTACGCCAGGCTTTCACCGCTTCCTCGTCGCGCCAGAATGACAGCGAGAGCACCCGCTTCGGGTCGACGAGGCTCTGGAAGCGCTCGATCGAGATGAAGCCGTCGATGCCGTCGAGCAGCGGCCGAAGCTCCGCGGCGATGCCGAGATAGGCATCGCGCTTGCCCTCGGCCGGCTCGACCTCGAAGATGACTGCGATCATGCCTCGATCCTTTCCTTGACCATGACATCGGTCTGAAACAGCTGTCGCGGCCCATGCGGCCCGGACACCAGCTTCAGGAAGATGCGGTCTTCCTTGAGGATGAATTTCTCGCGACGCGCGAACTCGTAGTTTGCCTTGCCGGCCGGATCCGCGGCAAGCCGGGCACGGTAGGCTTCATAGGCGGCAAGGCTCTCGATGTTATAGGCGGCATAGGCGGTGGTGGCCGAGCCTTCATGCGGCCCGAAATAGCCGATCAGGTCGGCGCCGCAACGCGGGATTGCCTGGCCCCAGGCGCGCGCATACTGCTCGAAGGCGGCCTTGCCGAACGGATCGATCTCGTAGCGGATGAAGCAGGTGATGGTCATTTCTGTCTCCTTGTTGGGTTTTGCCGCAAGCATGGTTCGACCGCGGTCGAAACATCGCTTGCGTCATTGTGCTAGGCAGTTCCGTGTCAGGAGCGTTGCCCTCGGCTCCTTGAGCTGAATCGAGATTAGTGCTCTTCTGACGAGAATGCTTCGACAAGGATCGAACTATGCGTGAAGGACCAGACATTGCCCGCATCGCCAGCCTGGTTGGCGATCCGGCCCGCGCCAACATGCTCAACGCGATGATGGGCGGCACGGCGCTGACGGCATCGGAGCTGGCGCTGGAAGCCGGCGTGTCGCTGCCCACCGCCTCCTCGCATTTGTCCAAGCTGATGGAGGGCGGCCTGCTGACGCTGGCGAGCCAGGGCAGGCATCGCTATTACGGCCTCGCCAGCGCGCAGGTAGCGGGCATGATCGAGGCGATCATCGGTGTCGCCGAAGCGGTCGGCCCCAAGCGCGTGCGGCCCGGTCCGCGCGACGCCGCCATGCGCGTGGCGCGCGTCTGTTACGACCATCTCGCCGGCGAGCAGGCTGTCGCCATGCTCGACCGGCTGTTCGACAAGAAGCTCTTGCTGCGCGAGGACAATGCGATCCGGCTGGCGCCTTCAGGCGCTTCGCATTTCACCGCGCTCGGCATCGAGATCGACGGCAAGGCGAGGCGGCCGGTATGCCGCGCCTGCCTCGACTGGAGCGTGCGGCGTTCGCATCTGGCTGGAACGCTGGGCGCCGCCATTCTCGACAAGATCATCGCCGAGAAATGGGCGCGGCGCGAGAAGGACAGCCGCGCCGTGGTGTTTTCGCCCAAAGGCAAGCAGGAATTCGAGAAAGTGTTTCTCGCCTAGAGCGGCTCCGCGTGTCACGGAATCGCCGAACCGCTCTAAGTCCTTATTTTTACGCAATTCCGGACGGAAAACCGCTACGCACTTTTCCTGGAATTGCTCTAAGGCCCGCTGGTTCAGCCGCGCTTCAGCGGCTTGCCCAGCTTGAAGAAATCCTTCCACGGATCGGGCTTCTTCAACTGCGCCAGCGTGGAGGCATCGCCGATCGGGAAAGCGTTGGGCGCGATACCTTTTTCAAGCTCGGGCCAGGTCACCGGCATCGACACCGTGGCGCCCTTCTTGGCGCGCGAAGAATAGGGCGCCACCGTCGTCGAGCCGCGTCCATTGCGCAGATAGTCGACGAAGATCTTGCCCGTGCGCGCCTTCTTCGACAGCGTCGCTGTGTAACGGTCTGGCGCGGCCTGCTCCAGCGCGCGGGCAAAATCATGGGCAAAGTCCTTGACCGCGTCCCACTCCGCCGAGGGTTTCAGCGGCACCAGCACGTGATAGCCCTTGCCGCCCGAGGTCTTGACCAGGTTGGGCAGCGACAACTCGTCAAGCTGCTTATGAATGTCGAACGCCGCCGCGCGCACCGCCTCCACGTCGACGCCTTCGTCCGGGTCGAGGTCGAAGATGATCTGGTCCGGCTGTTCCAGCGCATCGATGGTGCAACCCCAGATGTGGACCTCGACCACGCCATACTGGACAAGTGCGGCAAGCCCGTCGAAATCCTTGATGAAAAGGATTTCCTCACCGCCGTCCGGATCCTTCATCCGAAGAATCTTGTCGCTCATGCCGGGCGAGGCATGTTTCTGGAAGAAGCGCTGGCCGTGGATGCCGTCCGGGGCCCGTACCAGGCTGAGCGGCCGGTTGACGACGAATTGCTCCATGCGCGGCCAGACCAGCGCGTAGTGGTCGAGCAGATCCTGCTTCGAGACCTTCTCGTCGGGCCATAGCAGCTTGTCGGGATGCGAGAGCTTTATCGAGGTCTTTGCCGTTCCAGCCGAGGTTTTTGGCGCGGCCTTGCCGCCCGCCTTCGCTTCGGTTTCGGCCTTCTTCGGCTTTTCCTGCACGACTTCCTCCGCCGGCTTGTCTTCGCGCAACCCCTGGAACGAGGCATGGCGGATTATACGGTCGGATGTCCAGCTGCGGAACTCCACTTCGCCGACAAGTTCGGGTTTGACCCAGGTCAGGCCCTTGCCCTTCGGCACCGCTTCCGAGAAGGACGAGGCCTTGGCCTCGAGAGCATCGAGCTTCTTCTTAAGGTCCGTCGCCACCTTGCCGGAAAAACCGGTGCCGACGCGGCCGGCATAGCGCAGCTTGCCGCCCTCGTTGTACCCGACCAGAAGCGAGCGCAGGCCGCGCCCGGTCTTGTCGGACGGCAGGTAGCCGCCGATGACGAATTCCTGGCGCAGCGTGCATTTCGATTTGACCCAGCTTAGCCCGCGCCCGCTGCGGTACGGCGCGTCGGCGCGTTTCGACACGACGCCTTCCAGGCCCATGCGGCAGACATGCTGCAGCATGATTTTGCCTGGCTCGTGAAAATGATCGCTGAAGCGCAGTGCCGAATCCTGCGCCTGTCCACCGAGCAATTCGGCCAGAGCCTGCTTGCGCTCGACCAAAGGCTCGCCGCGCAGATCCTGTCCGTTGAGCCGCATCAAGTCGAAGGCGTAGTAGATGAAACGGTCGGTGCGGCGGGCCGAGAGATCGGCCTGCAGCAAGGCAAAAGACGACACGCCGCTGTCGGCCAGCACCACGACCTCGCCGTCAATGATGGCGTCGCGGCATTTCAGCCCGGCAAGCGCCGCCGTCACCGGGCCGTCGAATTTCTCGGTCCAGTCGAGGCCGGCGCGCGTCAGCAGCTTGAGCTCGCTGCCGGCAATCTGCGCCTGCATGCGGTAGCCGTCGAACTTCACCTCATGCAGCCAGTCGTCGCCCGTGGGCGTATTCTTCTCCAAGATCGCCAGTTGCGGCTCGATGAACTCAAGGCGTTTGGCCTGCGCGGCCTTGGCCTTGCCAGCGGCCGGCTTGTTGGAATGCCAGACTTTCGGCTTCTGCCCCTTGGCCGCCTTGCCCTCGCCGACCTCCTCGATCGTCAGTCCCGACTTCACCGATTTCGGTTGATCTTCAAGAACGTCCTCGCCGGGGCGGGCGGCGGCATCGTCGGATTTGATCAGCAGCCAATTGTCGCGCTTTTCGCCCGGGCGCGGCTTCAACCGCACCAGGTGCCAGCGGCCGTTGAGCTTGTGGCCTTCGAGCTCGAAGTTGATATGGCCCTTCTTCATCGCCTTGGCGGGATCGCCATCAGGAATCCATTTGCCCTCATCCCAGACCAGCACGGCACCGCCGCCATACTGACCTTTCGGAATGGTGCCCTCGAAAGAGGCGTAGTCGACCGGATGATCCTCGACATGCACCGCCAGCCGCTTTTCGTGCGGGTCGAGGCTCGGGCCGCGCGTTACCGCCCAGCTCCACAAGACGCCATCATGTTCGAGCCGAAAGTCATAATGGAGGCGGGTGGCGGCATGCTTCTGGACGACGAAGATGCCAGCGGTCCTGTTGCCCCGCGCGACCTTGCCCGCCGGCTCGGCGGTTTTCTTGAAATCGCGCTTGGCGTGATATTGCTCGAGACCAGCCATGTTGCCGCGCTCCTATGCGGATTTGCGCTTGGGCGCGGCCTTGGCCTTGGCTCGCCTGGCCGGCGCCTTGGCTGAAGATTTGCCGGCTTTGCCGCCGCCATCCGCGTTGAGGCTCTTCTTCAGCGCGTCGAACAGGTTGACGACATTGGACGGTTTCGGCGGCGCCTTGGCCTTGGGCGCCTTCCTGCCGGCCTTCTTGGCGCGGATCAGCTCGAGCAGCGCATCCTCGTAGCGGTCGTCGAATTTCGACGGATCGAATTTCGTCTTCTTCCTGTCGATGATGTGCTCGGCGAGATCGATCATCTCGTCGTCGGTCTTGGCCGCCTTGATCTCGCCGAAGACAGTGTCCGGCTGACGCACGGTATTGTCGTAGCGCAGCGTCGTCAGCACCATGCCCTTGCCCAGCGGCTCGATCACCACCGGCCGCTCCCGGCTGTAGAGCACGATGCGGGCAAGCCCTGCCATCTTCTTCTTCGACATCGCATCGCGGATGACGGCGAAGGCTTCCTCAGAGACCTTGTCCGCCGGCGAAACGTAATAGGGCGTGTCGAGATAGATCTGCTCGATCGAGGACTTCTCGACGAAACCGTCGAGACTCATCGTGTGCGAGGATCTCGATCTGCACCGCTTCGATCTCGTCCTCCTCGACATGAACGAAATCGCCGTCGCTGACCTCGTAGCCCTTGATTTCCTCGCCCTCCTCCAGCGGCTTGCCGGTCTCGGCATCGACATAGATGCGTTTGACGGTGTTGCCGGTCTTGCGGTTGAGGATGCGGAACGAGACTTTCTCGGTGTGGGTGACGACATTGGTCAGCTCGATGGCGCAGGTGACCAGCGACAATTTCAGATAGCCCTTCCAGGCGGGCCGCGGTGCCATGGCAAACTCCTGCGCGATGCGATCCTACCGCAACGGGCAGCGCTCGCTTGGGTTCCGGAAGAGGCTGACCGGGCCTTTGGCGTCGAAGCAATGAAATTTCGCATCACCGGGGCGAAGGTGAAACAGAAGCGCACCCAAGCGACATTAACGCGAAACATATGTGATGCAAAAAGCACATCATGCGCAAACGCGACAAAAGGCACCGAAAGACCCCGAATCAGCCGCATTCCGGCCACGATGCAACGACTTTCGGACCAGAAATTAACATCACGTTCACCGACTATTCACGCCTCGACGCTATGCTCCCGGACAATTCGGAAGGGACATCCGAAAACGGGACAGGGACAGGTAAAATGAACTTCTGGAACCACATTGCCGGCTATGCCGCCGCCATCCGCGAATTCGTCGCGCCAACCTATCGGCCGGAGCGTTATTATATGCGCGGCCCGGGCCCGGCCTGCGCGCGTCGCGGCAACCCGCTTTGATCATGACCCGCTCTAGCCGTCACATTGGCAGAATCTGCCGGCCGGTCGCCGACCAGCGCAGCACGACCTATCGCTCCGAGCGCCCCGCGCTGGCCTATGGCTGGCGTGCGACAACGCCGCGACTTTGACGCCGCCGCCGGCTGGCTTAGTGTTCTAAAGACACGAAGCAGCCGGGGCCGACATGACCGACCTGCCCGACCAAAATCGTCCGCTTCTCCCGCGTCAAAGCTATGACGCCAGCAAGCCGCTGGTCGTTTTCGACGGCGTCTGCGTGTTCTGCTCGGGCTTCATCCAGCTGATCGTCCGGCTCGATCGCGAGAAAAGCTTCCGCTTCGCCACCGCGCAGTCGCCGTTCGGCGAGGCGCTGTTTCGCCAGCACGGCCTGCCGACCGACGATTACGACAGCAACCTCGCCATCATCGACGGCGCCGCCTTCACGCGTCTGGACAGTTTCGTCGCCGTCATGGCCAAGCTTGGCCGGCCGTGGCGCGCGGCAAAGGTGCTGCTCGTTCTGCCGCGCCCGCTGCGCGACTGGCTTTACGACCGTGTCGCCAAAAACCGCTACGCGCTGTTCGGCAAGAAGGCCAGTTGCGAGATCCCTTCCGCCGAATTGCGGCAGCGGCTGGTCGGCTAGAGCAATTCCAGGAAAAGTGTGAAACGGTTTTCCGTCCGGAATTGCGTAGCAAAGAGGAAGGGGCCTGATGAAGCTTTTGATCGTCGGCGGCTACGGTATTTTCGGTGGGCGCATCGTCGATCTCCTGCTGAACGAGCCACGCCTGATCCTGCTCGTTGCCGGCCGTTCGCTCGACAAGGCAGGGGCTTTTTGCCGGGCCAGGGCTCATGCCAAGGCCCAGCTCATGCCGACAGTGTTCGACCGCGACGGCGATCTTGGCGGCCAGCTTGCCGCCTTGCAGCCCGCTATCGTCGTCGACGCCAGCGGCCCATTCCAGGCCTATGGCGAGGGGCGTTACCGGTTGATCGAAGCCTGTATCGCCGCGCACGTTCCCTATCTCGACCTTGCCGATGGCTCGGACTTCGTCGCCGGCGTCGCCGCGTTCGATCAGCCGGCAAAGCAGGCCGGCATCTTCGTGCTCTGCGGCGTGTCGAGCTTCCCGGTGCTGACGGCGGCGGCGGTGCGGCGTCTGTCGTCCGACATGGTCCGGATCGACAGCATTCGCGGCGGCATCGCGCCGTCGCCTTTCGCCGGTGTCGGCGAAAACGTCATCCGCGCCATTGCAAGCTATTGCGGCCAGCCCGTGCAACTGACACGCAACGGAAAGCTGGCCGAGGGCCGGCCGCTCACCGAGCAGATGCGCTACACGATCGCACCGCCGGGGCATGTGCCGGTCAGGAACACGCTGTTCTCGCTGGTCGACGTGCCGGACCTGCGCGCGCTGGCGACGCTGTGGCCGGAGGCGAAGACGATCTGGATGGGCGCCGGTCCGGTACCGGAGGTGCTGCACCGGTCGCTGATCGGGCTGGCGTGGCTGGTTCGCGCCGGTCTGGTCCGCTCGCTCACGCCGCTGGCGCCGCTGATGCATTGGGCGAGCAACCGGCTCGCCTGGGGCGAGCATCGCGGCGGCATGTTCGTCGCGGCCGAAGGCGCGGACAAGGCCGGCAGCCCGAGCCGGCGATCCTGGCACCTCCTGGCCGAAGGCAGCGACGGGCCACTGATCCCGGCCATGGCGGTCGAGGCGATCATCCGCAAGGCGGTCGACGGCAGGATGCCCGCCCCGGGCGCGCGGGCGGCGGTGCGCGACCTTGAGCTTGAGGATTATGAAGCGCTGTTTGCCTCAAAAACGATCCACACCGGCTTCCGGGATGACCGCGCCGACGAGGGAAGGCGCTCTACCCGCGGCTGCTTGGCGATGCATGGCCCCGCCTTCCGGCCCAGATCCGCGCCATGCATGAGGGCACGGCCTTTGCGGAGGGACGTGCCAGCGTCGAACGCGGCGGCGGCATGCTTAGCCGGCTTGCCGCCTGGCTGGTCGGGTTTCCGCCAGCACAGGCCGATACACCGGTAAAAGTCCGCTTCGACATCGACAAGGATGGCGAAACCTGGACGCGACGCTTCGGCGCGCACAGCTTTTCCAGCCGCCAGTTTGCCGGGCGCGGGCGCGCGGAGCGGCTGCTTGTCGAGCGCTTCGGGCCACTGTGCTTCGCCATGGCATTGGTCGCCGGCGACAATCGCCTTTCGCTTGTGCTGCGTCGCTGGAGTTTTCTCGGCCTGCCGCTGCCGATGTGGCTTTGTCCGCGCTCATCATCCTACGAGACGGTTGAGAACGATCGCTTCCGTTTCCATGTCGAGATCTCGCACCCGCTGACTGGTTTGATCGTGCGTTATCGTGGCTGGCTGGAGCCGGCCCCCAGCCATGCCTCCAGGCAGGAAGCCGCCATGGCGGAGTGAAGACTTGTCCTTGCGTTTGTCGCGGTGCGGGAGGAAATTTTTTGCGAGCCTGTCGAAATCGGCCGAGGCCGCACGACTTTAGCTCGGCCCGCGACGATGCGGCCTTCGAAAACGGGAGAACCACCATGCGATACATGCTTCTGATCTATGCCGACGAAAACGCCATGGCGTCCGTGCCGATCGAGACGACCTATCAGATCAGCGCGGCTTATGGCGCCTACACCGAGGCGCTGAAGACATCGGGCGTCTGGCTGGCGGGCGACCGGCTGAAGCCGACGCAAGCCACCACCCAAGTCCGGATAAACAACGGCAAGACCAATGTGCTCGACGGCCCCTATGCCGACACCAAGGAGCAGCTCGCCGGCTTCTACATGATCGAGGCGGCCGATCTCGACACCGCCATCGAATGGGCGGCGCGCTGTCCGGCGGCCAGCGTCGGCACGGTCGAGTTACGGCCGATCTGGGAAATGGCCGAGTACGCAACCGCGAAGTGACTGTGTGATGGACGATCGTTCGGAGATCGCGCGGGCGGCGGCTGAAGCAGCCGCCCGCCGGAGCTACGGCAAGCTGGTCGCCTGGCTCGCCGCGCGCACGCGCGACGTTGCCGGCGCCGAGGATGCGCTGGCCGATGCCTTCGCCGCCGCGCTCGAGCGCTGGCCGCGAACCGGTGTGCCGGCGCAGCCGGAGGCCTGGCTGCTGGCGGTGGCGCGGCGGCGCGACGTGGATGCCGTGCGACGGCGGCTGACCAGCGAGGCGGCCCGCGATCATCTGAAGCTGATTGCCGAGGAAGTGGAGGCGGGCATGAACGGCGAGGAGCTGCCTGACGAAAGACTGCGGCTGATGTTTGCCTGCGCCCACCCGGCAATCGACGCCGGCGTGCGTGCACCGCTGATGTTGCAGACCATTCTTGGCTTCGATGCCGCGGCAATCGCCTCGGCTTTCCTGGTTTCGCCGGCGACGATGGGCCAGCGGCTGGTGCGGGCCAAGAGTCGCATCCGTGAGACCGGCATTCCGTTTCGCGTGCCGGAGCAGGCCGAGCTCGGCGAAAGGCTGGATGCCGTGCTGGAAGCGATCTATGCGACCTTCGCGGAAGGCTGGTCGGATCCGACCGGCACCGAGACCCGGCGGCGCAACCTCGCCGCCGAAGGCATCTGGCTGGGACGGCTGGTCGCCTCGCTGATGCCGGACGAGCCCGAGGCGCTCGGGCTTCTGGCGCTGATGCTGTTTGCCGAGGCGCGCCGCGCAGCCAGGCGCAGCCCGGAAGGCGACTTCGTGCCGCTCGCCGAACAGGATACAGCACTTTGGGATGATGGCCTGATCGACGAAGCCGAAGCCTTGCTCGGCCAAGCCGCGGAAAAGCGGATCATCGGCCGCTACCAATTGGAGGCGGCCGTGCAATCCGCCCATACGGTTCGGCGGCGCCGCGGCCGCACCGACTGGGCGGCGATCCGCCAGCTTTACGATGCGCTGATGACAGTGGCCGGCTCGCCGGTGGTGGCCATCAATCGCGCGGTGGCGATCGCCGAAACCGAGGGCACGCCGGCAGGACTGGCGGCGCTCTATGTGCTGGGTGACGACAAACGGCTGCAGGACTATCAGCCCTATTGGGCCGCCCGCGCGGATCTGCTGGCCAGGCTCGGCACGACCGCGAAAGCGGCCGAAGCCTACGACCGGGCGATCGGCCTCGAGCGCGATGATGCCGTGCGCCGGTTCCTGCAGGCCCAGCGGGCCAAGCTGACGCGGAACTGAAGTTCAGTTTTCAGGCCACATCTCATGCGAAGCGTTGAGCCTGCGCATTAGCTCAAGCTGGCGCAGCCCGCGCCACAGGCGCTCGATATTCGGCCATTCCGCGCGGGCTCGCTGGATGTCGGGATGCCAAGCCACCAACATGACCAGATAGATGTCGGCCAGCGACAGTGTGCCGCCGGCCAGCCAGTCGCGACCGGCGAGCGCCTTGTCGACGATGGCAAAGCCGCGATCCATCTCGGCGATCGCGGCATCCTTGACCGCTTGCAGACTGCCGGCATCGGCGGTGTAGCGGTGGGCATAGTAGAGCCTCAGGATCGCCGGGTAGAGCATCGATGACATGAAGGCCATCCAGCGCAGGAAATCCGCGCGGGCGGCGGAGCCGGCTTCCGGCGCCAATCCGGCTTGCGGGTGAAGCTCGGCGAGCAGGATGCAGATCGCGGCCGATTCGGTCAGCGAATGACCGTTGGGCAGCGTCAGCACCGGCACCTGGTTCAGCGGGCTGATGGCGAGAAAGGCCGGATCGGGCACATCCTTCTTCGGCACGTCGATCTGCTCGAAAGGCGCGCCGGCCATGGCAAGTGCTGCCTCGACGACGAAGCCGCCGCTGCCCGGGCGGGTGTAGAGCTTGTACATGAAATCCTCCCCGGCCCGAACCAGGCGGGCCGGCGGCGATATGAGCCGGAAAGCTGGGCTTGCTCAAGCGGCCGGCGGAAGCCAGCCCGGGCTTTTCAGCAGTCCAGCGTGTTCAGGCGCCCAGTCCGTCGAACAGAATGGTCGATAGATAGCGTTCGGCGAAGGACGGGATGACGACGACAAGGTTCTTGCCCTTGTTCTCCGGCCGCGAGCCGACGACGATCGCCGCCTGCAGTGCCGCACCCGACGAGATGCCGACCGGCACGCCTTCGAGGCGGGCGACGAGGCGGGCATTGGCGACTGAATCCTCGTTGGAGACCCTGACGATCTCGTCGTAGACAGAGGTGTCGAGGATTTTCGGCGCGAAGCCGGCGCCGATGCCCTGGATCTTGTGCGGACCGGGTTGGCCGCCGGAAAGCACCGGCGAAGCTTCCGGCTCGACGGCCACGACATGGACCGAGGGCTTGCGGCTCTTCAGCACTTGGCCGACGCCGGTGATGGTGCCGCCGGTGCCGATACCGGCGACGAAGATGTCGACCCCGCCATTGGTGTCGTTCCAGATTTCCTCGGCCGTGGTGGTCCGATGAATTTCCGGATTGGCCGGGTTCTCGAATTGCTGCGGGATGATGGCGTTCGGCAGCGTGGCGGCAAGCTCATCGGCCTTGGCGATCGCGCCCTTCATGCCTTTCGGACCTTCGGTCAGCACCAGCTCGGCGCCGAGCAGCGCCAGCATCTTGCGGCGCTCGACCGACATGGTTTCCGGCATGGTGAGGATCAGCTTGTAGCCCTTGGCGGCGGCGGCGAAGGCAAGCGCGATGCCGGTGTTGCCGGAGGTCGGCTCGATCAGCGTCGTCTTGCCGGGTGCGATCTTGCCGGCCGCCTCCAGCGCCTCGATCATGGCGACGCCGATACGGTCCTTGACCGAGGCGATCGGGTTGAAGAATTCGAGCTTGGCCATCAGGTTGGCGACGATGCCCTTTTCCTTGGCGAACTTGTCCAGCCTGACCAGCGGCGTGTCGCCAATCGTCTCGGTGATCGAATTGAAGACGCGGCCGCGGCCGGGCACGCGCGCGGAAGAGACGGGCTTGTTCATTTGGTTCGCTCCCAAGGCAAAGGCAATTGTCAAACAGAATAGGGCTTTCAACCGTGCAAGATAGGCCGGCGACCGAAAATATCCGAGTGGGCCGGTTGCTCAAAACCCTCCCAGGCTGGAAATGCATTTTCCGGCCCGGCTGATTTCGGGAATGGTTTGGCTGAAATCAAGACCAGTTGAGACAGGCGCCTATTGCCGGGCCGCGATCGCCGCGGCCGCACCCATCATGAAGCCGGCGGCGGTGCGGTTGAGAATTTTCAGCGCGCGCGGCGATTTCAGGAACCAGCGCGCCTTGGCGGCCAGCGCCAGATAAGGCACCAGCACCACGAACAGCACGATGACCGTGAGCACGGCGAGGATGGCGTAGTCGGCCAGCGTGATCGTCTTCAGGTCGACGATGGTCGGCGTGATGGCGAGATAGAAGATCATCGTCTTGGGGTTGCCGAGCGTGACCGTCAGCCCGGCGATGAGGCTCGACACCAACCCGCCCTTGGCCTTCCGCGCCTCGATGTTTTCCGGCGTGATGCCGCTGGTCCAGAACCGCCAGGCAAGGAAAGCGAGATAGGCGACGCCGGCCCATTTGATGGCAAGGAAGACCATGCCGAAAGTCTGGGCGACGAAGGCAAGGCCGAGCACCACGGCTGTAAGATAGGTGAGGTCGCCGAGCATCAGGCCGAACGACATGGCCAGCGACGAGCGGAAGCCCGAGCCGAGCGCGCGGGCGACGAGCGCAGTGACGCCCGGGCCTGGAATGGCGGCGGCAACGCCGAGCGCGGCGCTATAAGCGAGAAATCCGGTAAGGGTCATGGTCAGGGTCCAAAATCAGGACGCCCTTGTCGCACGGAACCAGCCGGGAATGAATTCCCTGGGTTCGGATTCAATTGCACCAGATAGCAAACTACCACCTTGATGCTCTCACCGGGCTCATGACTTTCCCCCGCTATGAGTGATCCGCCAGATGGTCCCGTTGCCGTCCTCGGTGACGATCAACGCGCCGTCCTTGGCCACAGCGACGCCCACCGGCCGGCCCCAGACTGCATCGTCGGAGATGACGAAGCCGGTGGCGAAATCCTCGTACTCGCCGGTCGGCTTGCCGTTTTTGAATTTCAGCCGCACCACCTTGTAACCGGTGCGCACGCCGCGATTCCACGAGCCGTGCAGCGCGACGAAGGCGTCGCCCTTGTATTCGGCCGGGAAATTGCCGCCTTCATAGAAGGCGATGTTGAGCGGCGCCGAATGCGCCTGCAGCAGCACGTCCGGAATGGTGACCTTGCCGGCAAGATCGGGGCGGGCATCCTTGTGGCGTGGGTCCTCGTTGGAGCCGATGTAATACCAGGGCCAGCCGTAGAAGGCGCCGTCCTTGACGGTGGTGGCGTACTCGAAGGGGATGTCGTCGCCAAGCTCGTCGCGCTCGTTGACGACGCACCAGAGCGCGCCGGTGGCTGGCTGCACGGTCATGCCCGCGCAGTTGCGCAGGCCGGCGGCGACGATCCTGCGGTTGTTGCCGTCGGGGTCGAAGGCCAGTACATCGGCCCGGCCTTCTTCTGAGCCCCAGGCGGCGCCAAGCGGTCGCGATTTCACCCAGTCCTCGATGCCGCCCTCGGGCGTGGCGCTCATATCCTCGGCGACGTTGGAATCGGAGCCCACGGACAGATAGAGCGTTTTGCCGTCCAGCGAGAAGGCTATGTCCCGGGTCCAGTGACCACCGGCTGGGATCTTGTCGACCAAGGTTTGCGGCTTGCCGGACGCCTGCATGTCGCCGTCCCGATAGGCAAAGCGCACGACGCTGTCGCTGTTGGCGACATAGACCCATTGCGGCTTGTCGCCAGGCGGGTAGAAGGCGATGCCGTAGGGACGGTTGAGGCCTTTGGCGAAGACCGCTTCCTCGGCGGGCCTGGCGCTGCCTTCGGCGACGCGATAGACGCGGACCTGGTCCGCCCCGCTGTCGGCGACGAAGAGGTCGCCATTGGGCGCTACCCGGACCACGCGCGGGCTGTCGATGCCAGACGCGATAAGCTCGGCCGAAAAGCCGGGCGGAAGCTTGGGCTTGGCGCCTTCGGGACGATCGCCAAGACCTGGGCTGTTGGATGCGCTAGCCGTGACATAGGGTTTTTGCAGATCGCCAGGCTTGATAAGGCGCCGTACGCCCGGGTGATCGTTCTTCCAGTCGCCGAAGGCTTTCTCGCCGGTGAGCAGAGGCTGGCCGGCCTGCTGCGCGAAGGCACTGGTGGCGACCAGCAGGGCAGCAGCTGCAAGGCCGGCGATCCGTGTCATGCTCTCTCCTCCGTCGTTCGCGGTCGAACCAAAGCGTAAGTCAGCGCGACATACATATTGGGCGGACATTGCAAAGAAGAAGCTCGCGCATGCGGATTTGAGCGGCTCAGCTCTCTGAGGCGGACTCATTCGAGTGGCGAGTGTCAGGACTGGCCACCGCCATGGGTGATGCGCCAGATGGTGCCGTTGCCGTCCTCAGTGAGGATCAGCGCGCCATCCTTCGCCACGGCGAGACCCACCGGCCGGCCCCAGACCTCGTCATCGGAGATGACGAAGCCGGTGGCAAAATCCTCGTACTCGCCGGTCGGCTTGCCGTTTTTGAATTTCAGCCGCACCACCTTGTAACCGGTGCGGACGCCGCGATTCCAAGAACCGTGCAGCGCGACGAAGGCGTCGCCCTTGTATTCGGCCGGGAAATTGCCGCCGTCATAGAAGACGATGTTGAGCGGCGCGGAATGGGCCTGGATCAGCACGTCCGGGACGGTGACCTTGCCGGCGAGATCGGGCCGGGCGTCCTTGTGGCGCGGATCCTCGTTGGAGCCGATATAGTACCAGGGCCAGCCGTAGAAGGCGCCGTCCTTGACGGTCGTGGCGTATTCGAAAGGTATGTTGTCGCCGAGCTCGTCACGTTCGTTGACGACGCACCAGAGCGCGCCGGTGGTTGGCTGCACGGTCATGCCGGCGCAGTTGCGCAGGCCGGTGGCGACAACCCTGCGGTTCTTGCCGCCGGGGTCGCAGGCGAGCACATCGGCCCGGCCCTCTTCGGAACCCCAGGCAGCACCCAGCGGCTCGGACTTCGCCCATTTGCCGAGACCGCCCTTCGGCCTGGCGCTCATATCCTCGGCGACGTTGGAACCGGAGCCGACCGACAGATAGAGCGTCTTGCCGTCCGGCGAGAAGGCGACGTCGCGGGTCCAGTGGTGCTTGGCCGGGATATCTGCGACCACGGTCTGCGGCTTGCCGGATGCTTCAAGATCGCCGTCGCGATAGGCAAAGCGCACGACGCTGTTGCTGTTGGCGACATAGACCCATTGCGGCTTGTCGCCCGGCGGATAAAAGGCGATGCCGTAAGGCCGGGTGAGGCCCTTGGCGAAGACCGCTTCCTCGGCGGGCTTGGCGCTACCCTCGGCGAGGCGATAGACGCGGATCTGGTTGGCCCGACTGTCGGCGACGAAGAGGTCGCCATTCGGCGCCACGCGCACGACGCGCGGGTTGTCAATGCCGGACGCAATGAGCTCGGCCGAAAAGCCGGGCGGCAAGATCGGCTTGGCTCCTTCCGGGCGATCGGTGACATCGCTGCCGCTAGACGCGGTGTCCGTGACATACGGCTTCTGCAGGTCCTCCGGCTTGATGAGGCGCCGCACGCCCGGGCGATCACTCTTCCAGTTGCCGAAGGCCTTTTCGCCGGTGAGCAGCGGCTGATCGGCCTGCTGCGCGAAGGCGCTGGTGGCGAGAAGCAGGGCAAGGCTGGCGAGGATGGCGGTCCTCAACATGCTGTCCTCCGTCGTGGCAGTCGGAAGCCACCTAACATCCGATATTGGTTCGGCATTCCCAAAAAGAAAGCGCAAGCAAGTGGATGTGGGTTCAGCTCTCTTCGACATCCAGATCATCGTCGAGCCGCTTTTCCAACGCCACCAGATCATCCGGCAGCGGCAGGCCCATGGCCCGCAACTCACGGAGCTTTTCGCGCAGCTGCTCCTGGATCTCGTGCTCGTCCGCGGGCTGGTTGACCATTTCCTCGAGCAGCAGGCTGATCTGGGCCTTAAACGATTCCAACGCCATCGCACACCTCCTTGCGGGATCCCCGCTTCCGGACCTATCTCAGCATTCGAGAGATCAGCTGGGCAGTATAGTCGACCATCGGCACGATGCGGGCATAATTCAGCCGCGTCGGACCGATGACGCCTAGCGCGCCGATGACGCGGGCATCCTTGTCGCGATAGGGCGCGACGACCAGGGATGAGCCTGATAGCGAAAACAGCTTGTTCTCCGAACCGATGAAGATGCGCACGCCGGGGCCTTCCTCGGCAAGGTCGAGCAGCTGCAGCAAGCCGTCCTGCGTTTCCAGATCCTCGAACAGATGACGTAGCAA
Organism: Mesorhizobium sp. ORM8.1; assembly: GCF_053005525.2. Classification (NCBI taxonomy): domain Bacteria; kingdom Pseudomonadati; phylum Pseudomonadota; class Alphaproteobacteria; order Hyphomicrobiales; family Phyllobacteriaceae; genus Mesorhizobium; species Mesorhizobium sp. ORM8.1. The sequence continues at coordinate 3,945,194 of NZ_CM132600.1, forward strand.
TTCGAGATCGGCCTGGGCCGTGACGTTTTCGAGGAGGTTGGCGCGGCCGCGCACGATGAGGCGCGCCGGCAGGCCGCTGTCGGCGCCCGCCCATACCGCAAGGCCTTTCTCGACCAGATCCTGCGACAGCGTATCGAGCGCCGCCCTGGTCTCGTCCTTGATGCGGGCGATCTCGATGCGCGCCTCGGCCAAAGTGCGGCCGCGGATGTGGGCGTTGAGGAAATTGGATGCTTCATGCAGTTGCGAGACGGTTATGCCGGCCGGCAGATCGACGACGCGGTTCTCGACATCGCCGTTTTGCGACACCATGACCGCAAGCGCCTTGGTGGGTTCGAGCTGGATGAATTCGATATGCTTCAGCGCCACCTCGTTCTTGGACGCAAGCACGAGGCCGGCGCCGCGCGACATGCCGGAGAGCATCTGGCTGGCTTCGGTCAGCATGTGCTCCAGCGTCGCGCCGGAGCCTGAGGCGCGCACCTGCGCCTCGATGGTACGGCGTTCTTCGTCGGAAAGATCGCCAAGCTCCATGAAGGCATCGACGAAGAAACGCAGGCCGGTCTGGGTCGGCAGGCGGCCGGCCGAAATATGCGGCGCGTAGATGAGGCCAAGATGCTCGAGGTCGCTCATCACGTTGCGGATGGTGGCCGGCGACAGCGAAGAGGGCATGATGCGCGACAGGCTGCGCGAGCCGACCGGCTCGCCGTCGCGCAGATAAGAATCGACAATCCGCCGGAAGATGTCGCGCGAACGCATGTCGAGCGACTGAAGCACAGGCGACTGCAACCCGGGGACTTGCGACGTCGGATCGACTGGTTTGTTCATTCCGGCGAAAAACCTCCTATAGAAGGATATAGACTTAAGCCAGCATGGCGCAACCCGGCGGTTTTCCTTTGCGTCGCCCTTACCCTTGCGACCTTCTTTTCCTTTGCGGGCCGCGCCGCATGCGTCTACAAGCCGGCCACGATTCCGAAAAACGAGAAGAAAGCAGGCCGAATGCGCCCCTCCAAACGCCAAGCCGACGAAATGCGCGCCATCTCCTTCGAGCGCGGCGTCTCCAAGCATGCCGAGGGCTCCTGCCTGGTGAAATTCGGCGACACGCATGTGTTGTGCACGGCGAGCCTGGAGGAAAAGGTACCGGCCTGGATGCGCAATTCCGGCAAGGGCTGGGTGACTGCGGAATACGGCATGCTGCCGCGCTCGACCGGCGAGCGCATGCGGCGCGAAGCCTCCGCCGGCAAGCAGGGCGGCCGCACGCTGGAGATCCAGCGGCTGATCGGCCGTTCGTTGCGCGCCGTTGTCGATCTGCAGGCGCTGGGCGAACAGCAGATCACCGTCGACTGCGACGTCATCCAGGCCGATGGCGGCACCCGCACGGCCTCGATCACCGGCGGCTGGGTGGCGCTCTACGATTGCCTGCGCTGGATGGAAGCGCGCCAGATGACCAGTGTCGCCAAGGTGCTGAAGGACCATGTCGCGGCGATTTCCTGCGGCATCCATGACGGCCAGCCGGTCATCGACCTCGACTATCTCGAGGATTCCTCGGCCGGCACCGACGCCAATTTCGTCATGACCGGCAAGGGCGGCATCGTCGAGATCCAGGGCACCGCCGAGGGCGAGCCTTTTCGGAGGAGCAGTTTGCGGCGCTGATGGCGCTGGCCAAGAAAGGCATTTCGCGGCTGGTGAGCTTGCAGCAGATGGCGGTGGCGTAGGGTTTCGAATGCCGAGCCTAGGCCCCCTCTCTGGCCTGCCGGCCATCTCCCCCTCAAGGGGGAGATTGGATGTCACGCCGGATTTCGCCAATCGCGAACGTTGCAGGGTGCGCGGCGGCGGCGAAGCTGCCAATCTCCCCCTCAGAGGGGGGATGCCCGGTAGGGCAGAGGGGGGCGCCTCGTGACTCCCTCTGCAATTTTGGAATCCGCTCTCTACGTTACCGACCTAACTGAAGCCGAGACCTTCTACCGCGACATCCTCGGCCTTGAATCCTTGGGCAAGGTCGAAGGCCGGCATGTCTTCTTCCGCTGCGGCAGCGGCGTCCTGCTCCTGTTCAACGCCGAGGCGACTAAAATCCCGCCGGCACCGGACGCCAGGCTGAAGGTGCCGCCGCATGGCACGGCCGGCGAGGGTCATCTGTGCTTTGCCGCGGGCGCCGACGAAATCGACGAATGGCGCGAGCATCTGGCGCGGAATAATATCGCCATCGAAAGCGATTTCGAATGGCCGCAGGGCGGGCGCTCGATCTATATCCGCGACCCGTCGGGCAATTCGATCGAATTCGCCGAACCAAGGATCTGGGGCCTCTGATGCATGCGCTGAACGGACAAAAGATCGTCGTCGCCAGCCACAATGACGGCAAGCTGCGCGAGTTCGCCGACCTGATGGCGCCGTTCGGCTTCGAGGCGAAATCGGCCAAGGAGTACGGGCTGCCGGAACCCGACGAGACCGGCACGACCTTCGAGGAGAACGCCTATATCAAGGCCTTCGCGGCGGCCAAGGCGACCGGCCTGCCGGCACTATCGGACGATTCCGGCCTCTGTGTCGACGCGCTCGACGGGGCGCCCGGCGTCTACACCGCCAACTGGGCCGAGAAGCCGGACGGCTCACGCGATTTCGGCATGGCGATGCAGAAGACGGAAACGGCGCTAAAGGACGTTGGCGCCACCGAGCCCTCGGAACGCACCGGCCGCTTCGTGGCGGTCGTCTGCCTGGCGTTTCCGGACGGCGAGGCCGAATATTATCGCGGCGAGGCCGAAGGCACGCTGGTGTGGCCGCCGCGCGGCACGCTCGGCTTCGGCTATGATCCGGTGTTTTTGCCCAATGGTTTCGACAAAACCTTCGGCGAAATGAGCGCCGAAGAGAAACATGGCTGGAAGCCCGGACAAGCGACGGCGCTGTCGCACCGCGCCCGCGCGTTCCAGAAGTTTGCGCAGGCCAGACTTAATCTGGGGCGGCTCGGTTCGACATGATCGGGATCGGCCAGACGATGCAGCTCGATCGCAGCCCCGGCTTCGGCGTCTACATCCATTGGCCGTTCTGCGCGGCCAAATGCCCCTATTGCGACTTCAACAGCCATGTCCGCCATCAGCCGGTCGACCAGGAACGTTTCGCGCGCGCTTTCGAAACGGAATTGGCGACCATGCGCGACCGCACCGGGCCGCGCGAGGTGACCAGCATCTTCCTCGGCGGCGGCACGCCGTCGCTGATGAAGCCGGAAACGGTGGCGGCGGTGCTGGAAGCCGTGGCGAAGAACTGGACGGTGCCCGCCGGCATCGAGGTGACGCTGGAAGCCAACCCGTCCTCGGTGGAGGCGGAGCGTTTCCGCGGCTATCGCGCCGCCGGCGTCAACCGCGTCTCGCTCGGCGTGCAGGCGCTGAACGACAAGGATTTGCGTTTCCTCGGCCGGCTGCACAATGTCGAGGAGGCGCTGCATGCCATCAGACTCGCGCGCGACATATTTCCTCGCCTCTCCTTCGACCTGATCTATGCGCGGCCGGGCCAGACGCCTGAAGTTTGGGCTTCGGAGCTGGAACAGGCGATCGGCCATGCCGTCGACCATCTGTCGCTCTACCAGCTCACCATCGAGGAAGGCACGCCGTTCCACGCGCTGCATGCGGCAAAGAAATTCATCATTCCCGACAACGACCATGCCGCCGATCTCTATGCGCTGACGCAGGAAGTGACCGCGGCGCACGGCCTGCCGGCCTATGAGATTTCCAATCACGCCCGTCCAGGCGCCGAGAGCCGGCACAATCTGACCTACTGGCGCTATGGCGAATATGTCGGCGTCGGACCGGGCGCGCATGGCCGCTTCGTCGAGAACGGACGCCGCACGGTGACCATTGCCGAGAGGATGCCGGAGACCTGGGCCAATCTGGTCGAGGCCAAGGGACATGGCGTCACCGGCGGTGAGATCCTGACGCGTTCGGAGGAAGCGGACGAGTTCCTGCTGATGGGACTGAGGCTTGCCGAAGGCATCGACCTCCAGCGCTACGAAGCGTTTGCCGGCCGCAGCCTGTCGACGGATCGGCTCGCCGTGCTGCAGGACGAGGGGCTGGTGGCGCCGGTCGGCAATGCCAGGCTGCGCGCAACGTCGGCAGGCATGATCGTGCTCGATGCCGTGGTGGCGGATCTGGCAAGGTAACCTCTTGAAGAACGTCCTGTTCGTCTGCAGCCAGAACCGTTTGCGCAGCCCGACGGCCGAGCAGGTGTTTTCCAAGCGCCACGATATCGAGGTCGAATCGGCCGGCACCAATCACGACGCCGACAGCCCGCTGACGCATGAGCTGGTCGCCTGGGCCGACATCATCTTCGTCATGGAAAAGGCGCATCGCAACAAGCTGCAGAAGAAGTTCAAGGCAAGCCTGAAGCGGGCACGGGTCGTCTGCCTCGACATCCCGGACAACTACGAATTCATGGATCCGGAACTGGTGCGGTTGCTGGAAATGAGGGTTGGAAGGTATCTCTGAAGTGCGGCGTTCCCCAGCGCGCCGCGTCGCTCCGCTCCTTGCTCCGCCCTGGGATGACGAAGCGCGCCGGCGCCCAGGTCGCTAATTGCTCTAGGCGTCGTGCTTGTGGCTATGCTTGCCGCGGTTCTTCTCACTATGCGCCTCGCCATGGCGGACCGGCTTCAGATCGGCCTTGTCGCGGCGCGCGCTGTGTTCAGCGGCAATCGGATGTGGGGGAATGTCCTCGCGGGCGCTTTTGGTTTCAAGCCGGCTGATAAAGATATCGAAGCGATTGGGCATCGTGCAGTCCTGCCTCCTCCGGGGAATCAGGGATGAAATTCGCTGATGCCGGTTTCGTTCCCCACTGTGGCAAAGGCAAGGCGAGTTCCCTGTGATCGACCTCACATTTTGCAACGAGGCGTGAGCCATGCCAAACAAGGCGGGATATGAGGGCATTTGGTGACCGGCGACAAACGCAGCTATGTGATCGGGCAGACGGAGATCGCCGCGCGGCCGCTGGCGCCGGCGCTCTATCTGGTGGCGACGCCGATCGGCAATCTTGCCGATATCACGCTGCGCGCGCTGGAAACGCTGGCCAGCGCCGACATTGTCGCCTGCGAGGACACACGCGTCTCGCGCGTGCTGCTCGAACGCTACGGCATCCGCCGGCGCACCACCTCCTATCACGAGCACAATGCCGACGAGGCCGGGCCTAAGCTGATCGAAGCGCTGGCGGGCGGGCGGAGCGTGGCGTTGGTCTCGGACGCCGGCACGCCGCTGATCTCCGATCCCGGCTTTCGGTTGGTCGGCGAGGCGCAGGACCGGGGTATACGCGTCGTGCCGATCCCCGGACCGTCCGCGCCGCTCGCGGCGCTGACCGCCTCGGGCCTGCCATCCGACGCCTTCCTGTTTGCCGGTTTTCTGCCGGTGAAGACCGGGCAGCGGCTGACCAAGCTCGAGACATTCAGGGCGGTGCCGGCAACGCTGATCTTCTTCGAATCGCCAAGACGGCTGGCCGAGACGCTCGGCGCCATGGTGCAAGTGCTGGGCGGCGAGCGCAAAGCCGCGATCGGCCGCGAGCTGACCAAGGCCTTCGAGGAAATGCGGATCGGCACCCTTGCCGAACTCGCCGGCCACTATGCCGCCGCCGACACGCCGAAGGGCGAGATTGTCATCTGCGTCGGCCCGGCCAACGCCAAGGTCGATGAACCAGCCGACATCGACCGCCTGCTCTTGTCGCTCGCCGCGGAGATGCCGGCGTCGAAAGCGGCGGCGGAGGCGGCAAAGATGACCGGCGGCCAGAAGCAGGCGCTTTACCGGCGGCTGCTCGAGCTCAGGGACAGACCATGATCCCGAAAAGTGGAAGCCGGTTTTCGGAAAAGATCATGGTCAAACAAGGAAAAGCCGACGGAGGCGGGGGTGGCGACTAAGCGTCAGGCCCTTCACCGCCGGCAGGCCTATCGGCGCGGCCATCGCGGCGAGTGGCTGGCGGCGTTGGCGCTGATGCTGAAGGGCTACCGCATTCTCGCTCGCCGCCACCGCACTAAGCTCGGCGAGATCGACCTGATCGCCCGGCGCGGTGACCTCGTGCTGTTCGTCGAGGTCAAGGCACGCCGCACGCTGATGGAAGCGATGGAGGCAATCGCGCACGGCTCGGAGCGGCGCATCGAGGGCGCCGCGGATATCTGGCTGTCGCGGCAGCCGGACTATGAAGCTTTCAATGCGTTTCGACATGGTGGCGGTGCTGCCCTGGCGCTGGCCGGTGCATGTCGAGAACGCATTTTATGGGCGGAATTAGGCCTGCCCCTCTTATGAGGCATTGGCGGGACAGCGCCCCCTCTGGCCTGCCGGCCATCTCCCCCACGAGGGGGAGATCAGATGTCGCCCGCGCTTTCGCTAATCGCCAACGCTGAAGGAAAAGCGTCGCCACAGAAGCTGCTAATCTCCCCCTCGTGGGGGAGATGTCCGGCAGGACAGAGGGGGGCGCGAAGGAACTCGACGTAATGTTTTGAAGCTCATCCCCAGACCATCAGTGCCACCAACCCGGCAATTCCCACCACCAGCCGCCACCAGCCGAACAGCGAATAGCCGTTCTTCGAGACATAATCGAGCAGGAAGCGCACCACGAACAGCGCGGTGACGAAGGCGGCGATGAAGCCGATGGCGATGATCGGCAGGTCGGCCGAGGTCAGCACGTTGCGGTTCTTGAAGAGGTCGAAGGCGAAGGCGCCGACCATGGTGGGCATGGCGAGAAAGAAGGAGAATTCCGCCGCCGCGCGCTTGTCGACGCCCATCAGCAGCGCGCCGACGATGGTTGAGCCGGAGCGCGAGGTGCCGGGGATCAACGACAGGCACTGGAACAGGCCGACCTTCAGATAAAGGCTGGTCGGGAAGCGCTCGATGTCGTGATGCACCGGCTTGAAATTGATGCGGTCGACGACCAGCAGCACCATGCCGCCGATGATCAGCATGATGCAAATCAGCCGTGGTGATTCGAACAGGACGGTCTTGATGAAATCATGCGCCAGCGCGCCGATCACCGCCGCCGGCAGGAAAGCGATCAGGATGCCGATGACGAAATGCCGGGTTTGCGGGTCGCTGGGCAGCTTGATCAGCATCTGCCAGAGCCGGCTGAAATACACGCTGAGGATCGCCAGGATAGCGCCGAGCTGGATCAGGATCTCGAAGGCCTTGCCGGTGGAGTGAAAGCCGAGGAAATGGCCGGCAAGCAGGATATGGCCGGTCGAGGACACCGGGATGAACTCGGTCAGGCCCTCCAGCAACCCAAGCAGCAGCGCTTCGACGATGGTCTGGCTTTCCATGGCAACCTCTGATGTTGGTGACGGCTAGAGCTTGATGCCGAAAAGTGTGAAGCGGTTTTCGGACGACATATGCTCCAAGGAACGGCCTTGCTTGTCATGGGGCGGAAGTGCCCCTATAGGTCGCAACACCCATGACAGCCCCTGGAATCGGGCGGCCAAGACTTACCGGCGTGGCCGGCGATTTGCCAGTGCGCCCTATCATCGCGGAACCATGCTGACGCTTTTCCATCATCCGATGTTCGCCACCTGCCGGTTCGTCCGCCTCGCCTTCGGCGAGTATGGCGAGGAGCTGGCCCTGATCGAGGAAAAGCCGTGGACGCGGCGCAAGGAATTCCTGGCGCTGAACCCGGCCGGGACGCTGCCGATCCTGCTGGCCGAGGGCGACGTGCCAATCGTCGGCGCCATGGTGATCGCGGAATATCTGGACGAAACGCGCGGCGTCTTGAAGCGCGACAAGCGGCTTTTCGCCGAGGATCCGATGCAGCGCGCCGAAATCCGCCGGCTGACCGACTGGTATCTCAACAAGGCCGAAAGCGAGGTCACCCGCCATCTGGTGCGCGAGCGCGTCTTGAAGCCGGTGATGCCGGAGACGGCGGGCGGCGGCTCGCCCGACTCGGCGGCGATCCGCGCCGCGCGCGCCAACGTCCGCCAGCATATGAAATACACCAACTGGCTGGCCGGCACGCGCCATTGGCTGGCCGGCAACAAGGTGACCTATGCCGATCTCGCGGCGGCGGCAACGCTTTCGGTGCTCGATTATCTCGGCGAGATCGACTGGCGCGACCACACCGCCGCGCGCGAATGGTACACGCGCGTGAAATCGCGGCCATCGTTCAGGCCGCTGCTCTCCGACCGGGTGCGCGGCCTGTCGCCGGTATCGCATTATGCGGACCTCGACTTCTGAGCAAACCCGCCTGCGCGCGCTGGTCGACGCCGAAGCGCGCCGCGCCGGCTTCGATGCGGTCGCCGTCACCACGCCGGACGCGATCCCGCTGGCGCCGGCCAGGCTCGCCGAATTCGTCGCCGACGGCTTCCATGGTTCGATGGACTGGATCGCCGAGACGCTCGCGCGACGCAGCGAACCGTCGACGCTTTGGCCGGAGGTGCGCTCGATCATCGTGCTGGCGATGAATTACGGGCCGGATCATGATCCACGCGCGTTGCAGGCAAGCCGCGATCGCGGCGCGATCTCGGTCTATGCCCGGAATCGCGACTATCACGAGGTGATGAAGGGCCGGCTGAAGGAGATCGCCGGCAAGATCGTCGCGCGCGCCGGCGGCGACGTGAAAGTGTTCGTCGACACGGCGCCGGTGATGGAAAAGCCGTTGGCGGAAGCGGCAGGCCTCGGCTGGCAGGGCAAGCACACCAATCTGGTCAGCCGCGCGCATGGCTCATGGCTGTTCCTCGGCACTATTTTCACCACGGCCGAGCTCGAACCCGACAAGCCGGAGATCGATCATTGCGGCACCTGCCGCGCCTGCCTCGACGCCTGTCCTACCGACGCCTTTCCGGCGCCTTACCGGCTCGATGCGCGACGCTGCATCTCCTACCTGACCATCGAGAACAAGGGGCCGATCCCGCGCGAGTTCCGCGCAAAGATCGGCAACCGCATCTATGGCTGCGACGATTGCCTGGCCGCCTGCCCGTGGAACAAATTCGCCAGAGCCGCCTCCGAAGCCAAGCTTGCGGCGCGCGACGATCTGCGCGAACCGGCGTTATCGGAGTTGCTCACCCTCGACGACGCGGCGTTCCGCGCTTTCTTCTCAGGCTCGCCGGTCAAGCGCATCGGTCGCGATCGCTTCATCCGCAACGTGCTGATCGCGGCCGGCAATTCGGGCGATGCCGCACTGGTCGGCATAGTGCGCGGACTACTTGGCGATGCCGCGCCGTTGGTGCGGGGTGCGGCAATCTGGGCCCTGTCGCGGCTGCTCTCGGATCGCGAATTTGGCGACCTTGCCGCCTCGGCTGCGGAAGCCGAGGACGACGCAACGGTGCGCGAAGAATGGTTGTCGGCGCAGTCGGAGGCGGCCGAGGTTCATTGAGGAGCGACATGCAGGTTTTCATTTTCGGCGCCGGCTATTCCGGCAAGGCGTTTTCGCGCGCCAACCAGCGGGGCTCCCCAGTTCTTGGGACCACGCGCTCGCTGGAAAAATTCGACGCCCTGACGTCGGCCGGGATCGAACCCCTGCTTTTCGACGGGGCCATAACCAGCGAGGTCGAGGACGCACTGGCAAGAACCACGCATCTCGTCATTTCGGTCGCGCCGGATGAGGCCGGCGATCCGGTGCTCAACGCTGCCGGTGAAGCCATCGGGGCAAGGATGCCGGCGCTTCAATGGATCGGCTATCTCTCCACCGTCGGTGTCTATGGCGACCATGGCGGCGCCTGGGTGGACGAAAAAGCCGAGTGCAAGCCGGTGTCGAAGCGCTCGGTGATGCGGGTTGCAGCCGAACAGGAATGGCTCAAGCTTGGCCAGGCTACCGGAAAGCCGGTGGCAGTGCTGCGGCTGTCCGGCATTTACGGTCCGGGCCGCAACGCGCTGGTCAATATCGAGGAGGGCACGGCGCGGCGGCTGGTCAAGCCCGGCCAGGTGTTCAACCGCATCCATTGCGACGACATCGCCGGTGCGCTGTGGAAGCTTATCGGCAGCAATATCGGCGGCATCTTCAACGTCACCGACGACGAGCCGGCGCCGCCGCAGGATGTCGTCGCCTATGCGGCCGGGCTGATGGGCGTGGAACCGCCGCCGGAAATTGCCTTCGAGACCGCCCAACTTTCGCCCATGGCGCGGTCCTTCTATGGCGAGAACAAGCGCGTCGCCAATGCAGCCGTCAAGGCCGCCGGCTATCGTTTCCAGTACCCGAATTATCGGGAGGCGCTGGACCGAATGTGGGCTGACGGCAACTGGCGGGACGGCGAGCCGCGCAGCGCGATGAAAGGCTCCTGATCGAAGCAAGCCGCAGGACATGGTATGATCTCGCGCCTGATCGAGCGCATCTGACCTTGCTGCGAATAGACTGGAGGGGTCCCAGCCTGATGAATTTGCGATCTTTGCCTGAGCGCAAACCGTTCCTGACCGCCGCGCTGGCGCTGGTCACGATGGCCGCGCTGGCGGCAGCCGCCATTTCGGCCGAACCGCGGGCAAAAGACCTGTTCGGCGCGAGAAAACTGCCCGCCGTGGCGCCGGCGCAATCCTTCGGCTTCTATTCGAAAGGCTGCTTCACCGGCGGCGTGGCGCTGCCGATGGAGGGGCCGACCTGGGAAGTGATGCGCCCCTCGCGCAACCGCCGCTGGGGCCATCCGGCGATGATCGCGCTGATCGAGAAATTGTCGCGCGACGCGGCCGCCGACGGCTGGCCGGGCCTGTTGATCGGCGATGTCGCGCAGCCGCGCGGCGGGCCGATGACGACCGGCCACGCCTCGCACCAGATCGGCCTCGACGCCGACATCTGGCTGACACCGATGCCAAAGCAGCCGCTGACCACAGCGCAGCGCGAGACGATGAGCGCCACGCTGATGGTCGACGAAAAGACGCATCTGGTGAAGGACGCGCTATGGACGCCGCAGCACACAAAGCTGCTCAAGCGCGCGGCGAGCTATCCGGAGGTCGAGCGCATCCTGGTCAATCCCGGCATCAAGAAGAAGCTCTGCGACACGGTTACCGGCGACCGCTCCTGGCTGCGCAAGATCCGGCCGTTCTGGGGCCATGACTATCACTTCCACATGCGCATCGGCTGCCAGCCGGGCTCGCCCTTCTGCAAGGCACAGGAGGCGACGCTGGACGACGATGGCTGCGGCAAGCCGCTTGCCTGGTGGTTCACCGAAGAGCCGTGGCGACCGAACCAGAACCCGGATGCGCCTAAGGCGCGCGACCTGATGACCATGGCCAATTTGCCGAAACAGTGCCAGGACGTGCTCAACGCGCCGGATGCGCCGTCGTTGGAGGCGGTGACCTACCATGGCGGCAGCGCCGCCGCGATCGCCGTCGCCGAACCGGCGACAGACGCGCCTGCGGAGACGATCTCCAGCGGCAACGCGTCACTGCCGGCGGCGGCCAGCGCCTTTGCGCCAACGCCAAAGATCGGCATTCCGGTGCCGCGTCCACGACCAGGCAACTGACACGCTAGCGGGCTTCCCCTTTTTGGGGTCATGCGCTAGTCAATCGATTGAAACGACGCAGTGGCGCCGCAACGAGGACGATCAAGAGCATGGCAGGCGAAGATGAAACGGGGCTGCGGTTTCCGGTCCTGATCGGCGACATCGGCGGCACCAATGCGCGCTTCTCGATCGTGCTCGACGCCAATTCGGAGCCAACCGAGCCGCACATAGTGCAGACGGCCAATTTCTCCACCATCGACGAGGCGATCCAGGCAGCGGTGCTCGACCGCTCGTCGATCCAGCCGAATTCGACGGTGCTGGCGATCGCCGGGCCGGTCGATGGCGACGAGATCCCGCTCACCAACTGCCCCTGGGTGGTGAAGCCCAAGCAGATGTTTGCCACTCTGGGCTTGAACGAAGTTGTGGTGCTCAACGATTTCGAGGCGCAGGCGCTGGCGGTCGTGGCGCTCGGCGAAGAGCATATGGAAAAGATCGGCGGCGGCACGCCGGAGCCGAATGCGAGCCGGGTCGTTCTCGGTCCGGGAACCGGCCTTGGGGTCGCCGGGCTGATCTATGCGCTGCACCACTGGATACCAGTGCCCGGCGAGGGCGGGCATATGGACATCGGCCCGCGCACGCCGCGCGATTTCGAAGTGTTTCCGCATATCGAGAAACTCGAAGGCCGCATCTCGGGTGAGCAGATCCTGTGCGGCCGCGGGCTGGTCAATGTCTACCGCGCCGTCGCCACGGCCGACGGCAAGCCGGCGCCGTTCACGACCCCGGCCCAGGTCACGGCCGCGGCGCTCTCCCAATCCGATGTGGTGGCGCAAGAGGCGCTGGAGCTGTTCGTCACCTGCCTCGGCCGCACCGCGGGCGATCTGGCGCTGGTGTTCAAGAGCCGTGGCGGCGTCTTCCTCACCGGCGGCATCGCGCAAAAGATCGTGCCGGCGCTGAAATCCGGGAATTTCCGCGCCGCTTTCGAGGACAAGGCGCCGCACAGCGCGCTGATGCGCGAAATGCCGGTCTATGTCATCACCCACCCGCTGGCGGCGCTGCTCGGGCTTGCCGCCTATGCCAGGACGCCTTCGCTGTTCGGCGTGCAGACGGCGGGACGCCACTGGCGGGCATAAGCGCGGCCGAGGCCCGGTTTTGGCCCGCAATCCGGGGCCGCGACGAAGTTTCGCCATAGGCAAGCCGGAGCCGGGGCGCTAAGAGGAGTGCCGAATTTGCAGCCTCCCCGTCCCCGTGAGAAACCACAAAGCACTCCTGATTTGACCTTTCAAACCCCAAAAAAACTGAAAGCCCGACCCGGCGAAGTCACCGCCGTGCTTCGGCGCATTATCGCCGAGAACGGCCGTGACCATCGTGGGTCCTATGCGATCGTCATCGTCTGCTCGCTGCTGGTTTCGGGCGCGACCGCTTTCTCGGCCTGGATCATGTCGCCGATGGTCAACCAGATCTTCTACGAACGGAGCGGCGGCTCGGTGGGATGGATCTGCGCCGGCATCATGGGCGCCTTCATCGTGCGCGGCTTTGCTGGTTACGGCCAGGCGGTGGTTCTGGCCAGGATCGGCAACAATCTGATTGCTCGCTATCAGAAGCGCACTTTCGACCATCTGATGAAGCTCGGCGTCAATTTCTTCAACGCACACGCTCCGGCCGATTGGCGGCGCAGCTGGACGAGAATGTCAGCGGCATCCGCGATCTTTTGTCGTTGACGTTGATTTCGATCACCCGCGACGCCGTGACACTCATCGGCCTCCTCGGCCTCATGATCTATCAGGATCCCTTGCTGTCGCTCAGTTCGCTGCTGATCGGGCCGCCGCTGATCTGGGCCGTCGTCTACATCACCCGTCGGGTGCGCAAGATCAACCGGGAATCCGTGCTGATCAACTCGCGGCTGAGCGGATCGGTCCAGGAGGCCACGCAAGGCATCGCCATCGTCAAGGCCTTCACCATGGAGGACGAACTGGCGCGTCGCATCGGCATCATGGCCGACACGGCCGAGCAGCGCAGCAACAAGATCGCCCGCGTCTCGGAGCGGCTGGCGCCTATTTCCGACATGCTCGCCGGCCTAGCCGTCACCGCGGTCGTCGCCTATTCCGGCTACCGGGCGCTGGTGCTAGGCCAGCCGCCTGGGTCGGTCTTCTCGTTTATCACCGCGCTGATCCTCGCCTATGATCCGGCACGGCGGCTGGCCCGCATGCAGGTCACGATGGAACGCGCGCTGGTCAATGCGCGCATGATCTACGAGCTGCTCGACCTCGAGCCGAAGCAGAGCGATGTGCCCGATGCCGTCGAGGCCAGGATCACCACAGGCGAGGTGCGCTTCGACAACGTGACGTTCGGCTACAGCGCCGACATGCCGGTGCTCAGGGACCTGAGCTTCACCGCCGCCGCCGGCAAGGTCACGGCGGTCGTCGGTGCTTCGGGCGCCGGCAAGTCGACCATGGTGGCCCTGCTGCAGCGCTTTTACGACGTTGACAAGGGCAGCATCGAAATCGACGGCCAGGACATCTCCAAGGTGACGAAGCGGTCGCTGCGCGGCTCGATCGCCTATGTCTCGCAGGCGCCTTATCTGTTCGAAGGCACGATCCGCGACAACATTCGCTACGGCCGGCTCTCGGCCACCGATGCCGAGATCGAGCAGGCGGCAAAACAAGCCGCCGCCGACGATTTCATCCGCCAGCAGCCGCAAGGCTATGACACGCCGGTCGGCGAAGGCGGCTCGACGCTTTCCGGCGGCCAGCGCCAACGCGTGTCGATTGCGCGGGCCATCGTGCGCCACGCGCCGATCCTGCTGCTCGACGAAGCGACTTCCGCGCTCGACAACGAGGCGGAGGCGCGCGTCCAGGAGGCGCTGACCCATGTCATGGAAGGGCGCACGACGATCGTCATCGCGCACCGGCTGTCGACCGTGGTCAACGCCGACAATATCATCGTGCTGGAAGAGGGACGGCTGGTCGAGGAAGGCACCCATGCCTCGCTGATGGCCGACCCGCACAGCATCTATGCCCGCTTCCACCGGATCCAGGGCAAAAAGGGGTTGGGGCTTGTCGACGACAGCAAGCCAATCCAAACTCCGCAGCGCGCGAAGAAGGCAGTCGGGAGAAAGGCATGAGCGAAGCCGGCGATATGGGCCTGGTGGTGGTGGGCGCGGCCGGCCGCATGGGCCAGACCCTGATCCGCGCCATCCACACCATGCCTGGCGCACGCGTCGCCGGCGCCGTCGAGCGGGCCGGCTCGCCCTATATCGGCAAGGATGCCGGCGAGCTCGCCGGCATCGGCATCATCAATGTGCCGATCGTCGACGACCCGCTGCCGGCCTTCGCCAAGGCCGACGGCGTGCTGGATTTCACCGTGCCGGCTGCAAGCGTCGAATTCGCCGGCTATGCCGCGCAGGCGCGCATTGTCCATATCATCGGCACCACCGGCTGCTCGGCCGACGACAATGCCAGGATCGCGGCCGCCGCGCGCCACGCGACGATCGTCAAATCCGGCAATATGAGCCTTGGAGTCAACCTTTTGGCGGTGCTGGTCGAGCAGGCGGCGCGGGCGCTCGACGCCGACGATTTCGATATCGAGATCCTGGAAATGCACCACCGGCACAAGGTCGACGCGCCGTCCGGCACGGCGCTGCTGCTCGGCGATGCGGCGGCCAAGGGGCGCGGCATCGATCTTTCCGACAACAGCGTGCGCGTGCGCGACGGCCATACCGGCGTGCGCAAGACGGGCTCGATCGGCTTTGCCACCTTGCGCGGCGGCTCGGTGGTCGGCGATCACTCCGTGATCCTGGCCGGCACCGGCGAGCGCATCACGCTTTCCCACCATGCCGAGGACCGCGCGATCTTCGCTCGCGGCGCGGTAAAAGCGGCGCTCTGGGCGCGCGCGAAAAAGCCCGGACTTTACTCAATGCGGGATGTGCTCGGCCTGAGCTGAGTATCCAAAAATCCGAACCAAGGAGCAAACATGTCGGGAACTCTCGTGCTCGTGCGCCACGGCCAGAGCGAATGGAACCTGAAGAACCTGTTCACCGGCTGGCGCGATGTCGACCTGACCGAGCAAGGCAATGCAGAAGCGCTTGCCGCCGGCGCAAAACTCAAGGCGCTCGGCCTGAAATTCGACATCGCCTACACCTCCGCGCTGAAGCGGGCGCAAGAGACCTGCCAGCACATTCTCGACGTAGTCGGCCAGAGTGACCTGAGGACCATCCGCGACCAGGCGCTCAACGAGCGCGACTATGGCGACCTCTCCGGCCTCAACAAGGATGACGCGCGCCAGAAATGGGGCGAGGAGCAGGTGCATATCTGGCGCCGCTCCTATGACATCGCGCCGCCCGGCGGCGAAAGCCTGAAGGACACCGGCGCGCGCGTGTGGCCCTATTACCTGCACGAGGTGCAGCCGCATGTGCTGCGCGGCGAGACCGTGCTGGTCGCCGCCCACGGCAATTCGCTGCGCGCGCTGATCATGGCGCTGGACGGCAAGAGTGGCGAGGAGATCGTCAAGCTCGAACTCGGCACCGGCGTGCCGGTGATCTACAAGCTCAACGCCGATTCCACCGTGGCCTCGAAAGAGGTGCTGGAAGGCTGAGGACAGAGTCCCTCGCCCCGTTTACGGGGAGAGGATGCCGGCAGGCAGTGAGGGACGGCACCAGCGCTCGGAAACTAAGCCGACGGGCAAGCGGCCTTTGAAAAAAGCGCGTTGACAGGCTTCGTTCCCCCGCTTACATGAGCCCGCACCAGCCCAGATGGCGGAATTGGTAGACGCGCACGGTTCAGGTCCGTGTTCCGCAAGGAGTGGAGGTTCGAGTCCTCTTCTGGGCACCATCTACCTCACGCAAACGCGTGAAATCCAAGGAAACTAAGGCGTTGAGCGTCCCCGGAGGTCCACCCAAGAGGCCCCCCGGAGGACCACCGTCTATGCAGATCGATCTGCCCTACGTCCAACAGCCCTCAGGCAAGAAGCACTATCGCTACCGGCGCAAAGTTCCGGCCTTCCTGAGGCAGGCGCTCGGAAAGACCGAGATCATCCTCCCGTTGGGCAGAACGCCTGCCGAGGTGCTGCGACATTACGACAAGGTGCACAAGCAGGCTGAGGCCGAGCTGAAGGGGGCGATGAAGGGCCAACCCAAACAGCCCGGGCAGAAGACCGAGCTTGAGCGCTACCAGTGGGCTACTCGACACGTGGCTGAGTGGAACGCCTTGGGGCCGATGAGTGACGAGGCGGCTGATGCCTTGGCCGACCATCTGGAGGAGACTGGGCAGGGCGACCTCTATCGCGCCCTGGTGGTCCCCGACAGGAAACCCGAGCCAACGCTTGCAGATGCCGTCAAGCTCTACCTCAAGGACAAGGTCGAGGGGACACCGGATGAGACCAAGAAGCGGCAACGTGTCGAGCGAGTGAAGGGCCATGTCGAGAAGGCCCTGAGCCGTGGTGATCCGCAGATCAGATCGCTGACCCGGACCGACGCCAGAGAGGTCAGGGACCACATGCTGGCTGATGGTGACATGTCCCCCGCCACGGTCCATCGGTATCTGAACGACCTCCGGGCGATCATCACCCATGCCATCAAGGAGTTAGACCTCCGGGGCGCGGTCAATCCATTCAATGGGCTGGAGGTCAAAAGGGAGACGCTGGCCAAAGAGGACCGCAAGCCGTTCACCGAAGGGCAACTCAAGGCCGCACGGGCGAGGGTCTTGGGTCACGCTTCGGAAGACCTTCAGCGCATCTGGCGAATGCTGGAGCAGACCGGCTGCCGGCTGGCCGAGGTCACAGGACTCATGGTCGAGGACGTTCACCTTGACGGAGAGTCCACCTACCTCGACTTGAGGTTTCACCCGCACAGGCGCTTGAAGAACGCCGGAAGTGTGCGCCGGGTGCCGCTGGTCGAGGATGCGCTAAAGGCCGCTCAGGAAGCCCACGAGGCGGCGGGAGATCGAACCCTATTGTTCCCGACCTACGCCCGTGAGGGTGGCGCTACGGCGGCCTCACAGGTTCTCATGAAGCATGTCCGCAAGGTGGTGTCTGATCCGAAGGTCACGGTGCATTCGTTGAGGCACACGCTTAAGGACAGGCTGGTCAGGGCTGACGTGCCTGAAGCAGTGCAGAACATGATCCTTGGGCACTCGTCAGGGGCTGTGAGTGAGGCCTACGGTGGACCCGAGGCCCGGCTTGAGGTGGCAACGAAAGCGCTGCGGAAGGCGCTGGGCAAAACTTGATGCGGCGGCTTGACGCAGGACGCGACTCTCACCACATGTCGGGGAGCCCTCATCCGAGGGGGCAGAAGGGAGAGTTTCCGTGTTGGAAACTTTTTTGAAGCCCCCACTCTCAAGGCAGGCTGTACCAGCTGCTTGAGGTGTCTCTAACGGGGGCCGGGTTAAGGTCGAAATGTGCCGAAGGCTCTGGTAGGCTGACGGTCTGCAAATGTTTGAGGGCCACTCTCCGATCAGGGGAACAAGGTCTGGGTCACAAAACCCGCAGATATGACCGATGATGGAACGTAGAGACGCCTTGAGCGAGGCAACCCGGACCCTCTGTCGGTGACACAGGCCCTTCGGGGACCCTAGCCCACCAGCGAGGGCGAACCATCAAACCCACCTTCGATCAGGTGAGAGCTTCGCCGATCAGGTCTTGTTCGTCGGGAAGACCACCACGGGCCATGATCGCCTTCATGCACAGGCATAGGAGGTTCCACCCCTCCACCCAAGTTTCGGGGCCGTTCTGAAGTTCCCCGCCGTGGGCCGCTTTTGATCGCTGGTCGTAGCTCTTGCGGGACCGCTGATAGGTCTCTCGGCGCGGCGTTATGTCCTTCGCAAGCTGTGCTATCAGCAGGGCTAGCCGGAACGAGAGTTCGGTCCGGACATCGGGGAACAAGGCCTCTATGCCCTGCCAGATGTGGAGGAGCGACGATCCCCTGTGCATGATCATTGGCGCCGTCTGAAGGGCCACCCGAGCGGTCTTCAGACGGGGCTGCTTCTTCTCCAGACTTGGCCAAAGGGAGGCGGCGTTCATTGCCCCCGCTGCCCCACCGTCTGGTATGCGTCCGTCGGGTAGCGTGAGACATGCCAAGGCAGGTTGGTGCAGCCACGCCTCGACCTTGCCATCGTTGCTGGTCAGGCCGACGCGCAGTTCCTCTGGGAGCTTGGCCCCGCCGGAGATGCTGTCACGGGAGTTAATGCCCGAGTATTCGTTGACCGAATGCGTACAGACCAACGCCATGATGAACGGGGAAGCGCCATCGACGTATAGCATCGCCTGACATAGGTCTGCTTGCTCACAGGCCTGAGTGCGATCACCGGCCATCACCACCAACTCATAGTTAACGTGGGACAGGAACGCGTCCATCAGGTGCCAAGAGAAGTTAAGGCTGTGCTTGGCGGCAAGCGTTGCAATGTCAAAGGTGGTGGTCTCCCACTTACGTTTCAGCAGGTAAGGGGGGCTCGCGGCAGTGTCTTCGATGAGCGGACCCTTGGTTATTCCGATACACGGAAAGAAGAAGTTCGGCATGGTGGCCCCCGTTCGCTCAGCGTCAGCTTACCGCGAGAGGTCGGGAAATGTTTCGGAAAAATCTTCGCGCGGGTGATCGGATAACAGGCCTGCGCGCTGTCCCCCCTGCCCCCTTTGTCGCCACGCTTGGCGCGAGATGGTTTTGTCTGGCAAACCGTGTAGGGTGATCCATGATTGACGACCCATGCGTCCACATCGTCCTATCTGGCGTGCTTCGCCACACTCTCATTCAAACCCGCGTCGACATGGTTCGAGCGCGCGCCGCTCTTGCTGAAATTCGCATGCAAGTGAGGGACGACGCCGCGCGCCGGCACCATGTGCGCCTAGGTCTCGCTCTCAGGCCACGCTTGTTCGGTCTTTAGCTCCGCGCGTCTGCCGCCACTTGGAACGCGCTGTGCACAAACCTATACGTTCGTGAACATGCCGCTTGACATGTACACTAATCGTCCACTAAGTGTCGTCCACCAACGCTCTTAGAGGAAAGTGAACACCATGATCATCGGATATGCCCGCGTCAGCACCACCGGCCAAGACCTCGACACCCAGCTTGCGAAGCTTGCGGCTGCCGGGGCCGAGAAGGTCTTCAGCGAGAAGCGGTCGGGCTTGGACGAGACGCGACCAGAGCTTGAGAAGGCGCTGGAGTTTGCCCGCGAGGGTGATTTGTTCGTGGTGACCAAAGTGGACCGCTTGGCCCGCTCAGCGGCGCACCTTCACCAGATCGTCAAGGACCTCGACATGAAGGCGGTCGGCTTCAAGGTGCTAGACGACGCCTCACTGGACACGACCACCCGGACAGGCAAGCTGGTGTTCGGCATCCTCGCCAGCATCGCCGAGTTTGAGACCGCTCTTCGGAAGGAACGCCAGATGGAAGGCATTGCCAAGGCGAAGGCCAAGGCAGAGGCCCAAGGCGAGCTGTGGAAGACCGGCAGGCCCGTGACGCTCGACCATGATCGGATCAAGGCCCTGAAGGCCGAGGGACGGTCTGTGAGGCAGATCGCCAAGGAGGCCGGGTGTTCACCTTCAGCGGTCCAGAAGGTCCTCACTGGAGCTTAAGGCCACCACTAGAGCTACGGAGGCGACAAGGGACACCACTAGGTAGGAAGGCGGGTCTACGAAGGCGACTTCATATCCCACTTGGACCTACGCAGGGCATAACCCCCACTAGCTATGCAGGTGATTTCCCCACCTACTAGCACTGCCGAGGCGATTGACCATCCTACTAGCACTGGGCAACGGCCCGTCATGGTAAGCGCACTTGAGCCTACGCAGGCGACAAACCATACCACTAGCACTGCGCAACGCTCTTCTCCCAGACCGACCATCCTGAGCAGACCCGACAGGCACCCTCGTTGCTGCTTCCGGGGGCGCTCGAAGGTGTCGCCGCAAAGCGTTCTCGCTGCGCGTTTGGGTTGGTCGGTCTTGGTGAGGTGCGAGCTTAGAAATGTCCCGGCGCGTGTCTGCCTATCCGTGTCTTTCCCGGTGGACAGGTGGGCCGACGACCACAACAGAAGGAGCGAGAATGAGTGCTGGAGATGACCTCCAGGAATTGACAGAGCAGTTCACAGGGGCAGTCACAGGTCCCCCGGAGCTGCACCTACAGGACATCGAGACAATGCCCGCGTTGTTCCAGCCGAGAGGCGGGATCAGCGAGCGGCATGTGTCGGAACTGGTCAAGGCAATCAAAGCAGTTGGAGCCCTCGACGCGGTGACCGTCTTGATGGTCGGATCAAGGTTCGTCCTGATCGACGGCCACCACCGCATGGAAGCCTACGGGGCCGCTCAATGGGTCCAACCCATTCCCGTCAGGTATTTCGAGGGGACCCCTGAAGAGGCCGTTCTGGCGGCTGGGGAGGCCAACTCCAAGGCCAAGCTGCCGATGGACAACACCGACCGTCAGAACTTCGCGTGGCGGCTAGTGCTGATCGACCGGCATAGCATTGCGAAGGTGGCCAGAGCGTCCGGCATTTCGCCGGCTCAGGTGACCATCATGAGACGCGCTAAGAAGACCTTAGGGGAACAGGCGGTGGACTATGTGTCGTGGTTCAGGGCTCGTCTTGCGGCCAATGGCCATGACCTCGTTTGCACCAGAGACAACCACGAAAGGGAGCAGTGGATGGAACAACTCGCTGATAGATATGCCGATGAACTGACCAAGAAGTTCTCGACCAAGCTGGCGCTGAACCCCGAGGTCGCCGCCATGGCATTGGCGAGCTATTTCGGACGGAAGCTGCCCGAGGTCTACGGGTACCTCAGGGAGCATCTGAGCGAGGATGACAGAACGGCCATTGAGGTCGACAACGACGAGTTCTGAGGCCTGACCTCCCTAATCACTACGCTCCCTACTTTAGGGAGGCAGAGCGTTCCAGCCGGGGCGCTCTTTCCATTTCAGAGGCACGAAAGGAGACGATGAGCCCAGATGAGAAAGCGTTGGTCACGCTGAGGTCGCCCAGATGGGACCCGAACGACCACGTTGATAACTACGTCACCCATGAGGCCGTCGCGGCGTTCATGGCGCAATACCTCGATCGGCACCCAGATGGGCGACCGATGTACCAGAAGAGCAGCCCGGTTGCCCCGTGGCAGGGGCCAAGGAACGCAGCCGGCGACCAGACCTACCTCCCGTCGCTATGGGCAATCCTTGACACCGTGGCCGAAGCCCGTCGCCTTACGCCCATACAGGTCGTGCATCTGGTGATGACGTCGACCGACAACGAGAGCTACACCGCAGACGACTGGGACCAGATGGTTGAGGGCAAGCGGCTCGCAGCCAAGGTCCGCCAGGACGAAGAGCGGCGAAGCAAGCGGCATAAGCTCGACCTCGACGACAGAGCCGAGCGGGGAGGCCGAGAGCGGCTGACGCTCGACCACATACCGGGTCAGCGGGTGATCCCCGACGAGGCCCTTCCACAGCGCGCGAAGATGCGCCGAACGAAGTCACTGAAGGCAGCACATGAGAGAAGGAACCTGAGACGAAAGACAGCGGAGCCAATCGTAGTCCAGCCGCGCAAAGCAGAGTGGCGCGCGATGAGCCCTGAACAGGTCAGGGAGTATCACCAGACCATAGACCGGCTCGTCACGATGGGAACCCTCGACTCGTTCGCGGTCGATGATGTCGAGAACCCCGAGGGATCACCCATCGCGTATCTCTACCGTATGGGCCGGATGACCTCTAAGGGTCACCGGGCATGAGGTGGGACGAGATCAGGCGGCGGGATTGGGTCGCGACCTACCCGACGCGGGAAGCGGCCCTTGCTTTGGTCGATTGGATCAAGGCCGACGACTGGCAGACCACCTACGAACTCGACAAGCGCCTTGAAGGGATCGGCATCACGTGGACGACCAGCTTCAACGCGGCGGTAGCGCGATGCTTCGAAGTCTATGGTTATCCAGAGTTGGATGCCGTTGCGTGGGGAAGGCGACTTGCTGAGGTGTCGATGAGACCCACAGCGCCCCGTACAGAGTCCGCCGGAGGCAGCGGCGGCCTTTCCGAACCATCTACGCCAGCAACCCCTAGCGCGCGTCCTGAAGGCCCCCAGATGGCCACCTATGGGTTCACGCCTCGTCGCTGACCGCGTCCATCACCACCACCCTACCATCCCAAGCAGACCAAGCCTCGGAGCAATGCCGCTCCGGGGGTTCACACCAACAATGAAGGAACGAAACGAAATGACCGACTACATCGACAACCCGAACAAGTACCAGACCGACCAGACCGCCCTCGGGCAGGCCATGATGCGGGCTCAGGCTGCACAGGCCGAAGCTGACAGGGCCAAGCACGACGCGCTTGCCGCCGAGGCGACGGAGCGAGCAAAGCAGGAAGAGATTGCGCGCGCCGTCGAGCTTTCTGTTCGGAACAATGCCCAGCTTCAGGCTCAGCGCATGGGTGTGAAGACCCAAGGGGCGATCCGGTCTCAGGAGGTCGGGGTTGTCCCGCCCATGGCTGAGGTCGAGAAGACCACGGTCAGGGTTCTCGGCGGTATCGAGGTCAGCTACGCCCAAGCCAGGGACATGGCCGAGGTCGGGCAGATCACACAGGCCGAGTTCAACAAGGCTGTGGTCGACGGGCTGGCGGCACGCGGTTACGCCGCGCCGAAGTCTTTCGGGTAGCCTCGGGGGCCGAGAGTGACGAGGGGGCTTCGGCCCCTGAGTTGCCCGCCGGGGAAGATGAGATCGAGATCGACGATGAGAAGGAAGAGAAGCAGCATGCCGAGTTTGTGCGTATGGCCGACCAGAGCCTTGACCGCTTCAGAGACACCCACAGCGAGGCCCAACAACAATTCATTGTGGACGCCTACGTCGAGACCGGAGAGATACCGACCGGTGAAGCCTTCGGCATCGAAGAGGTTGAGGCGGCTGTGGTCATGGTTGCTTTCGAGCAGCATCTGGACCGCAACGTGCTTCGGCAGCATGGGCTGACGCTTGCGACGTACTTTGAGCATGTCGACGAGGCTGACTTCCCGGCGCTGCGCAGGGCTGCGGCAAAGGGTGAGTGGCACGTCTTCCATGGCCATGCCCAAGCGATAGCTGCCGCCCGGAAGAACGGTTCCGCGTACAGCAGCGACTGAGACCCTGACCACCCTCGATGCATCGCCCCAAGAGGTGCGTCGAGGGGCGGTCCTTCAGTGGGCAGAAATCACCCCCACTGGGGAGACGTCTCCTCCAGCGGAGCAGTTCCGCTAATGCATTGAATTTATTTGATTTGACGAGTTTGGCGGCTGCCCGCTATCCGATCCTCAGTCACGCCGGGCGGGCGAGACGACCAGAGGAGAGGGACCAATGAGGAGCATCGACTACAGCACCCTTGAAGCGGACGTGGCCGAGTGGATCAAGAGCCACGTTGAGCGCGTCAAGGAATACTGCGGCGAGGGCGAGGCCTATGCAGAGGCGGTAAGGTTGCTCGACGATGACCCGTGGCAGGCCCTCCAGTGGTACGTTGAGGAGATGCGAGGGCAGGCTTGACCGAGGTCCACCGATCAGCCATCTTGGAGGTCCACCCCAACCCGGACCCCCGGAGACGCTAAGACACCTCAATCCCTTGGCACGTAAGGCTTTGCGCCGGATCGGCAGGCGGTTCGATACTGCCCCTGTCTCGCCTCTTCTGGGCACCATCTATCCCGACTACCAACGGGATTGCTTCAGCCGCAGACCATATTTTCCAAGGCAATGAAGCCCGTCAGGTCGCCAGCGAACGGGTGGCTTCGATCGATGCCTCGGCGATGATATCGAGCGCGCCGAACTGCTCATAGAAATCGAGGCCGAACTGGCTCTGTATGTTGCGTCCAGCCGGACCGCACAGCATCCAGCTGTCACCGACCGGATTGATTTCGATGAGGAACAGTTTGCCGGTCGCGGCGTCGCGCAGGATGTCGACGCCGAGCGAGGGAATGGTCGGGAAGACGGCGTGGGTGCGGACGGCAAGGTCCAGGACATCCTGCTCCGCCGTCAGCGTGATCGTGCAGCCCTTGGCCGAGGCGACGATGGAGGCCCCCGGGGCCGAGCGGAAACCAGCCGCATGATCGAGCGGGTTGAGGTCGCGCCGGCCCTCATAGCGGATGGCGGCCAGAGGCCGGCGGAGATAGGTGAGGACGCGGTATGCCGTCGGCCATGGACCGGTATGGACATATTGCTGGGCAATCATCGCCGCGCGCCTGCCCAGGTGGTCGTCCGGGTGGTCCTCAGGGGCGGTGTAGCGCACCCGTCCGGTCTTGGCGATGCGCACGAAAGCGCCACGCCTGCCGCGCGAGGGTTTTACCACCACATACGGCCCCCACATCGCCGGGTCGAGCTTTGTCTCCGGCACGATCTCGGTCCATCTGGGGACGGGAAGTCCCGCGGCGTCGAAAGCCGACAGCTCGGCGATCTTGCTCATGCGCTGATGGACGAGCCGGGTCCCGCGCAGCGGCTTCAGCCATTTCACCCGATCCATCTCGACGGACAGGGTCGGCCTGCGGGCCAGCGCCGGCGTGAGCAGTTTTGTCAGCGGCGAGGCCGTCGACAGCACGCTGACCTTGATGTCCGGCGCACGCGCCTGGATCAACGCGGCTGCGCGGCGAAAATCATCGATCGCCTCCTTCTTCGGGTAGCAATAGAAAGCCAGATTGAACTGGGGCATCCACCCACCGGGTTAGTCGTTTCAGCGCCGAGGCCCAGTTTTGAGCACAGCGTTCCACTGTAGCAAATGCGGCATGGCGGGAAAGCGTGGAAAAACGCCAAACCTCCCCTTGCGGCCAGTTCCCGAACAAAGCGCTTCAAACACAGCGACCTCGGCGCTACGGTCGCGACATGGCCCCGACCGTCAGTCCCACCATCGCCAACCGCCACGACCAGATGTTCCCGATCCTCGCCGATGCGGATATCGAGCGCATGCGCCGGTTCGGCGACGCGCGCGCCTATGCGGCCGGCGAGCACATGGTCACCGCCGGCACGGTTTCGCCGGGGCTGATCGTTATCCTGTCGGGCAAGGTCGACATCACCCAGGCCGGGCTTGGCCTCAGCGAGGCGATCATCACCTACGGCGCCGGCAATTTCATCGGCGAGCTGGCGCAATTGTCGAACCGGCCGTCGCTGGTCAATGCTTCGGCGATAGAACCGGTCGAGGCCATCGTCATCCCCTCGCAGCGGCTGCGCGACCTGATGGTGCAGGAAGCCAATCTCGGCGAACGCGTCATGCGGGCGCTGATCCTGCGCCGCGTCGGCCTCTTGAAAGCGGCATCAGCGGACCGATCATCATCGGCCCTCCAGGCAATGGCGACGTGCTGCGGCTGCAAGGATTCTTACGCCGCAGCGGCCTGCCGCACCGGGCGCTCGATTCCGAGACCGACCCTTGCGCCAAGACGCTGATCGAGCGTTTCCATGTCGATCCGCACCATCTGCCGATCGTGCTCTGCCCGAACGGCAAGCTGATGCACAATCCCGGCGAAACCGAGCTCGCCCGCTGCGTCGGCCTGCTGCGGCCGGTCGATGCCGACAAGGTCTATGACGTGGCGATCGTCGGCGCCGGGCCGGCGGGGCTGGCGGCGGCGGTCTATGCCGCCTCCGAAGGCCTGTCGACCATCGTGCTCGACTGCCGCGCCTTCGGCGGACAGGCAGGCGCCTCGGCGCGCATCGAGAACTATCTCGGCTTCCCGACCGGGATCACCGGCATGGCGCTGATGGCGCGCGCCTACAACCAGGCGCAGAAGTTCGGCGTCGAGATGGTGATCCCCGACGAGGCCAAATTGCTCGGCGCCGCCGAGGATACATCCGGCGCCCGCTACAGGCTTGCCATCGGCGACGGCGAGAGCGTGCGCACGCGCACGGTGGTGATCGCCAGCGGCGCGCGCTACCGCCGGCTCGATGTCGCCAATTTGGCGCAGTTCGAGGGCACCTCAGTGCATTACTGGGCCTCGCCGATCGAGGCGCGGCTTTGCCAGGGCCAGGAGGTGGCGCTGGTCGGCGCCGGCAATTCGGCCGGACAGGCGGCCGTCTATCTGGCGAGCCAGGTGCGCAAGGTGACGCTGCTGGCGCGCCGTGACAGCCTCAACGCCACCATGTCGCGCTACCTTGTCGAGCGCATCGAAGCGCAGCCGAATATCGAGGTGGTGACCGAGACCGAGATCGAGGCGCTGGAAGGCCAGGACGGCAATCTCGACCAGTTGCGCTGGCGCAACCGGGTGACCGGGCAGGTGACGACGCGGTCGATCCGTCACCTCTTCCTGTTCATCGGCGCCGACCCGAACACCGACTGGCTGGCCAATTGCAACGTCGCGCTCGATCCCAAGGGCTTTGTCCGCACCGGGCCGGATACGACCCCGGGACATGGGCCGATGGAGACCAGCCGGAGCGGCGTCTTCGCCATCGGCGATGTCCGCTGCGGCTCGGTTAAACGCGTTGCGGCCGCCGTCGGCGAAGGCGCCCAGGTGGTCGCGGCGCTGCATGCATATCTGGCGCAGAACAGCGGCAGCGCCGCTTAGAGCAATTTCCAGGAGAACCGCGATGGACGAATGCAGCCACACCAAGGACATCAAGAAGGTCACGCCGAGCGCGCTCGGCTGCGAAGAATGCCTGAAGAGCGGATCCTGGTGGGTGCATCTGAGGCTCTGCCGCACCTGCGGCCATGTCGGCTGCTGCGACGACTCGCCCAACCGCCACGCCACCAAGCATTTTCACGCCACAAAGCATCCGATCATCGAAGGTTACGACCCACCGGAGGGCTGGGCCTGGTGCTTTGTCGACGAGGTGTTCGTCGACCTCGAGGGGGATACGACGCCGCAGAACGGCCCGATCCCGAAGTTCGTTTGAGGGGCAGACGCGGGCCTGCCGCCAGCCGGCGTCGGGTTACCGCACCGAACCGGTAACGGTGCGGTCGACGGCATTGGGATCGCGGCCGTTGCCGGCGAGCGCGCCGATGATCAGCAGGCTGACGACAACCGGCACAAACAGGATGGCGACGCGGGCCTGCACGTAGAAGATGGCGCGCCATTCGTTTCGCTTTTCGTCGTTCATCATGCTCGCTCTGTCTGCGCCTCCCCGGGGGCGGGACATAGAGGCCAAGCGTTAAACAACCTTTTCCGATTCTGTTAACGCGCTACGATCTGCTATGGTGAGATCATGAAAAACGCTCGCACAGACGAGCATCGCTTCGGGCAGACACTCGAGAACCGGATTGAGGTTCCGCTGGAGGTCTATGCAGAGTTCGTGGCGCGGCTCGATGCGCCAGCCAAACCCAACGAGAAACTGTCCAAGCTCATGAATGCCCGGCTGCCCTGGGAGAGCAAGTGACGTGACGTCTCTGGTTGCTGTAGGCCAACCGCGTAGGTCAGCGCTGGCCCCCGCTCCGTCTCGACGCTGCACGCCGCTCCACCTCTCCCTCACTTTGTGGGGCGCCGAAACGCCCATCGCGATCGTCATCCTATGGCGGAGCAAGGAGCGAAGCGAAGCGCACAGACCATAGGATCCATTCCGTGACGTCGAGGCATTGCAACGGTGCAGAATTTTGCTCCGCTGCATTCCTCGGTCAAGGTCACGGAATGGATCCTCGGTCTGCGCGCCGCTTCGCGTCGCTCCGCCCGTGGATGACGAGGTTGAGAGGCTTCCACCAATCTCCGGCGTTTGCGCCGATTTAACGAAACGGCGAAAGCCCCTCGACAAACGGCGACCTTTCAAAATCCCGGTGTCGAGGAACCCAGCCGCCTACACGGCCGACAAAGCAAACAGCCGGCCGCCGGCGGGCACGACATCATCGATGCCGGCCAGCCGCAGGCAGTGCCACGCCATGGCGTGGTTGGAAGAGGTGACGGGAATGCCGATGCGCTGCTCAAGTGCGGCCACGGCTTCCGCGACGCGCAGGCTGGTGCAAGAGATGAAGATCGCGTCGACGCCGGGCACTTTCGCCATCCGCTCGGCGGCGGCCTCGATCGAGGCCAGCGAGATGCGGGCGGCCTCGCGGTCGTCGCGCCGGTCGAAGGTGGCGACGGCCGCGATGTCGAGGCCGCGGCCGGTGAAATAGCGGACCAGGCCCTGGTTGATCTCGGGTGCGTAAGGGGTCAACAGGCCGATACCCCGGGCGCCGAGCGCCTTGAAAGCGGCCAAAGCGCCGGTGACCGGCGTGGTGCAGGCAACACCCGGCCGCGCCTTGCGGATCTCGGCGAACACCGCTTCCTCGCCGAGCGTCATGGTCGCCGAGGTGCAGCCGAAACCGACTACGTCGAGCGGGATGCTGGGCAGGATCAAGTCGACCGTCGGCGCGATGCGCGGGCCGATGGCGCGCAGCGTGTCGGGCGTGATGTCGTTGTCGTTGAAGAGCCGGGCCTCGTAGAAGGCGACGCCCGGGATACGCACCAGGGCGCGGAATTCATGCTCCAGCGTCTGGTCGGTGGCGAGGATCGCCAGGCCGATCGCAGCGCGCGAGGCGAGCCCGCCATCGATCTCGGACGGCAGCACGCCGAGGTCCACCGGTTCGGAAACTGAGACAGAGGCGGCGAGTCCGGCAGACATGGCGTTTCCCTTTCTTGTCGATCCTTCTGGATCACGCTCTCAGTCCAAAAGGCCATCCATCGAGATCGCCGGTTTGCGGCCGGCGATCAAGTCGGCGGTGATGCGGGCCGAGCCATGCGACATGGTCCAGCCGATATGGCCGTGCCCGGTATTGAGGTAGAGGTTGCGCAGGCGCCGCTGGCCGAACTCGGGCAGATTGTTCGGCGTCATCGGCCGCAGGCCCGCCCACATCTCGGCGCGGTCGTAGTCGGCGCCTTCCGGGTAAAGCTCCTCGGTAACGCCTTTCATGAAGGCGAAGTCGGCCGGCTTGTGGCTGGTGTCGTAGCCGGCGAACTCGGCCGTAGCGGTGACGCGCAGGCGGTCGCCGAAGCGCGAGACGGCGACCAGATTGTGCTCGTCGATGGCCGCAATGGTCGGCGGCAGCGGCCGGTTGCCGATCGGAATAGTCAGCGAATAGCCCTTGACCGGATAGATCGGCAGGCTGAGCCCGATGGTTTTCGCGATCAGCGGGCTGTAGGAGCCGAGCGCCAGCACATAGGCATCGCCCTTGACCGCGCCCTTGTCGGTCATCACCTGGGCAATGCCGTCGCCGGAGGTCTCGATGCCGGTGATGGTGGTGCCGGTGCGGATATCGCCGCCGCGCTCGACGACCTTCGCGGCAAGCGCCCTCGTGAACTTCGCCGGGTCGCCGGTCTCGTCGGTCGGGCAATGGATGCCGCCGGCGATTTTGTCCTTCGCGGCGGCCAAGGATGGGTCGAGCGCGACGATCGCGTCGCGGTCGAGCACCTTGATCAGCTGACCGTCGGATTCCAATAGCCGCATATGCTCGACGCCTTTGTCGAGCGCCTGCTGGCTGCGATAGAAATAGAGGATGCCGCGATCGTTGCGGTCGTAGTCGATCTGCTCGTCGGCAATGACCTCGTGCAGCACGGACTGCGAATAGACGGCAAGCCGATGCTTGAGCAGCGTGTTGCGCCGCGCTTTTTCCGCCGTGCACTCCATCAGGAACAGCCACGACCAGCTGTAGAGCCTGGGATCGGCCGACAGCTTGAAGCGCAGGGCCTGGTCCTTCAGCACCAGCGATTTCAACAGGATCATTGGCGCCCGGGGTGACGACCAGACGAAGGAATGCCCCGGCGCGATCATGCCGGCATTGCCCCAGCTGGTCTCGGCTGCGACCTGGGGCTGGCGCTCGAGGATGACGACCTCGTGCCCGTCCTTCTGCAACTGATAGGCGGTGGTGACGCCGACCACGCCGCCACCCAACACGATCACGCGCATGACGCCTCCGGGGATCGCAAGTTGGGGGTAGTTTAGAGGGGAATCTAGATTTGCAAAGACTGGACCTGTGGTCCAGCGGCCTCGTCGATTTTTAGGCCCGCATCGCTGCAGTGTAGATGAATTACGGGGATAGCAGCATATTCATGTTTTGTTCCTCACCAGCAGCGCATAATATCGGGCAAGCTCGATTCTTTCTTAGGTTAGCCCATATGAAGAAACGACATGCCGAGTGGCTGAAATTGACGGCCAACGCCAAGCCAGAAACTACCATGCCAACGGCGCCGATAAGAATCCTGGACTTGCCGGGATTCGAGGTGATTGAACGAAAACTGCTCCTCTACACCACAGGACGAAGCGAACTCTCGCCTGCGCTCGAAGAAGAGATCAACGAGGTTTCAAAGAGCACATTTGGCATCACGATTGACGAAACGAAGTTCGCGTTTCCGGCCCATTACAGTGATTTGCATGAAGCATCGCAAGAACGATGGGACATCGATCACGAATTTTATAAACATGAAGAAAACTACAGGACGGGAGAGAGCACCGACGATGAAGCGGTAGTCATCCTCATCAAGCTTGGTTTTGACTTTAATGATAGCCGAGGTTTCCCACTTCGCTGTACCAAGCTTTTTTGCCGACAGGCAGAAGCAGCAGCGAAGGGACTGATGGGCAAGATACCTGATAGAGCGGCAGCAAATCTGAAAGCTTGGGGAAGCGCTTTGGAGGAAGCTGCACGCCTTCATATGAACAAGAAGCGATCAGGATAAATCATCTGGTAGAATGCCGGGGGGTGAGTCGATGGCGCCCGGAGTTGGAAATGGCGATAGATGAGACTGAGCTACCTTCGATTGTGACGGAGCGCGCTGCCATGGTTGAAGCTATCCTGATCGATTGCGCAACCGGCGGGTCTTCACAGAATGACATCTACGAATACCTGCGGCGTGAATTCGTGCAAAATGAAGAGTTCAAGCCCTTGCTACCTCCATTCGTTCGGACCCACAGGAATCTGACTTCTTTCTGGGGTTGGATAAAGCATCAAGCTGGCACCTATGCCGAACGCCGACAAATCATATCGGCGGGGTTTACGCCCCTTATGGATCATCTGGAAGGCAAGGGTTCGGCTCCCGGTGATAAACTCGTTTCAGAGGCGTTGGAAACATTCGATGCGGAAGGAGTTCACGCAGTTTGGAACAAAGCCTTGGCGAGGCGATCGTCGGATCCAGAAGGAGCCATTACGATTGCTCGGACTTTGCTGGAGACCGTGTGCAAGCGTATCCTCGATGAGTGTTCGATCTGTTACACGGACAAGGAAGACTTGCCGAAGCTCTATCAGATGGCTGCGAAGGCTCTCAATCTCGCACCGGACCAGCATAGCGAGGAGCCAATCAAAGCCATTTTGGGTGGCGCGATGAACCTTGTGAATGGTATAGGCACTCTCCGCAATCGGCTCTCAGATTCTCATGGGCGAGGCGGACGCCTGTCGGTCAAACCGTCCGCACGTCATGCAAGCCTTGCCGTAAACACTGCCGGGGCCGTGGTGATGTTCTTGGTCGAGACGTATGTGGAAAGGCAGATGCGCTCGAACGCCGCCTAGGGTGCCTTGGCGAGGTCGCTCACAGCCTCAACGCCTGCTCCAGATCCGCGATCAGGTCATCGCCGTCCTCGATGCCGCAGGACAGCCGCACCAGCGAATCGGTGATGCCGATGGCGGCGCGCTTCTCCGCTGGGATCGAGCCGTGCGTCATCAGCGCCGGGTGCTCGATCAGGCTTTCGACGCCGCCCAGGCTCTCGGCCAGCGTGAAGAGCTGCGTGCGTTCGAGGAAGCGCTTGGTGCCGGCAAGGTCGCGGTTGAGGTCGACCGAGATCATGCCGCCGAAGGCATGCATCTGCTGGACGGCGATGGAGTGCTGCGGGTGGCTGGCAAGGCCGGGATAGAGGACGCGGCGCACATCTTTTCGCGCTTCCAGCCATTGCGCTATTTTGAGGCCGTTGGCGGAGTGGCGCTCCATCCTCAGCGCCAGGGTCTTGATGCCGCGCAACGCGAGAAAACTGTCGAACGGGCCGGAAATGGCGCCGATGGCGTTCTGCAGGAATTTCAGCTGGGCGGCGAGATCCTTGTTGTCGCCGACCACCGCGACACCGCCGACCATGTCGGAATGGCCGTTGAGATATTTCGTCGTCGAATGCACGACGATGTCGATGCCGAGTTCCAGCGGCCGCTGGATGTAGGGGCTGCAGAAGGTGTTGTCGGCGACCGTCAGCAGCCCCTTGCGTTTGGCAAGTGCCGCGACCGCTTCGAGATCGACGATGCGCAGCAGCGGGTTGGTCGGCGTCTCGACCCAGAGCAGCTTGGTGTCCGGCCGGATCGCCGCCTCGACGGCGGCAAGGTCGGTGAAGTCGGCGAAGCTCACCTGCAAGCCGGCCGAGCGCTTGCGCACCCGCTCCATCAGCCGGAACGAGCCGCCATAGATATCATCGGTGGCGACGATGTGGGCGCCCGAGTCGAGCAGTTCGAGCACGGTGCCGATGGCCGCTAGGCCGGAGGCGAAAGCGAAGGCGGCCGAGCCGCTTTCGAGATCGGCGACGGCCCGCTCGAAGGCAAAACGCGTCGGGTTCTGGCTGCGGGCGTACTCAAAACCCTTGTGCACGCCGGGCGACTGCTGGCCATAGGTTGAGGTGGCGTAGATCGGCACCATCACCGCCCCGGTCAGCGGGTCGTGGCTCTGGCCGCCATGGATGGTGCGGGTCGAAAAGGCCAGGCGGTTCTTGCCGTTAGTCATTTTGCACGACGCCTCAAATGGTTGATCAGGTCGATACGGGTTATCAGACCGACGAATTCCTCGCCATCGAAGACGATGGCGACCTCGTTGCGGTCGAAGACGGGCAGCAGCGCATCGAGCGTCTGGTTGGCCTGCAGCGTGTGCAGGTTCGACGTCATCGCCGTGCGCACCGGGCCGTTGAAGCGATCCCAGCGGCCGTCATAAGGGCCATCGACCTTGGCCAGGATGTCGCTCTCGTCGACGATGCCGATCAGCTTGCCGTCGTCCAGCACCGGCAGCTGCGAAACATCGGAGCGGCGCATGCGGCCATAGGCGTTGAGCAGGCTTTCGTCCGGGCCGACGGTCACGATGTCACCGGTGCGCGGCGAACGCATGACGAGGTCGCGCAAATCGCCATGCTGTTGCTGGTCGGCGAGACCCTGCTCGGCCAGCCAGATATCATCGAAGACTTTCGACAGATATTTGTTGCCGCTGTCGCAGACGAAAGTGACGACGCGCTTCGCGCTGGTCTGCTCGCGGCAATAGCGGAGCGCCGCCGACAGCAGCGTGCCCGAGGACGAGCCGGCGAGGATGCCTTCCTTCGACAACAGGTCGCGCACCGCCAGCATGCTCTGCTTGTCTGGGATCGAGTAGGCCTTTTTGACCAGCGACAGGTCGGCATTGGGCGGCACGAAATCCTCGCCGATGCCCTCGACGGTCCAGCTGCCTGCCTCTTCCATCCTGCCGGTCTTGATCAGCGGCGCCAGCACCGAGCCGACCGGATCGGCCAGCACCATCTCGGTCTTGAGCGAGACCTTGGCAAAGTAGCGGCCGAGCCCGGTGAGCGTGCCGCCGGAGCCGACGCCGACCACCACCGCGTCGACGTCGCCGTTGAGCTGCTGGAAGATTTCAGGTCCGGTCGTCGTCTCATGCGCCAGCGGGTTGGCCGGGTTGGCGAACTGGTTGGCATAAAAGGCGCCGGGCAGCTCGGCGGCGAGCTTCTGCGCCATGTCCTGGTAATATTCGGGATGGCCCTTGCCGACGTCGGAGCGTGTCATGCGCACCTCGGCGCCCAGAGCGCGCAGGTGCTGGATCTTTTCGCGCGACATCTTGTCGGGCACGACCAGGATGATGCGGTAGCCCTTCGGAATGCCGACCTGGGCGAGGCCAAGGCCGGTGTTGCCGGCGGTGGCTTCGACGATTGTGCCGCCACGCTTCAGCGCGCCCGATTTCTCGGCCGCGGCGATCATCGACAGCGCGATGCGGTCCTTGATCGAGCCACCGGGGTTCTGGCTTTCGAGCTTGATGAACAGGCGGCATTTGCCGGTGTCGAACTTGGTCAGCTCGACGACCGGCGTCTGGCCGATCAGGTCGAGCACCGAGCCGTAAGGCGGGCGCAGCCTCGACAGATTGGTGTCGGCGCCGTCAGGCGCTGCTTTTGTCTGCTCGCTCATCTGGTTGCTCCGTGGACGCGGGTCCGGCAATCTTGCGCATGATGCGATTCCGGGTTCGCGGATTGTCTTTTCCAGGCCTTTGCTCCCGGAAAGAAGATAGATCGTACCAATCCGGTGGCCAGGCGAGGAATGGAATTTCAGGAGTGCGTAATCTCCCCCTCGAGGGGAGATGGCCGGCAGGCAGAGGGGGTCGGTTCGACCGGGCTCGGCCTTACCTGATACAGAAGGAGGCTGGCGTTTCACGCGCGGCGACCCCCTCTGTCGCCTTCGGCGACATCTCCCCCTCGAGGGGGAGATTAGCAGCTGCCCCGAACGCACCATGTCGTTCGTTGCCGGTGCCGATTCCGTCATGCTAGCCGAACGGGGTGCGGGGCGAACAGCAATTGCCAAGGAACGGTCGATGAAGATTCTGGCCTATGACAATTTCAAGCCCGGCGTCACGCTCGATGAGTTGCGGCCCTATCTGCCCGACGAGGTCTCCAATGTCTGGCGGCTGTGGAAGGCGGGCATCGTGCGCGAGAACTATGCGCGCGCCGATGTCGGTGGTGTCATCATCGTCTTCGAGCTCGATAGCGTCGAGGATGCGAAGCGCTACACCGACGATTTCCCGCTGTCCAAGGCCGGCCTGCTCGAATGGCATTTCATCGCCTTCGACGCGCCATTGCCGCTCGAGTTCCTGTTCGACCCGGCCGTCGACATCGCCAAACCCTGGGATCGGACGGCGGCATGATCAGCTCCAGCGACGGGATCGAAATCCCGACGACACTCGCGGAGTGGTGCGATCCGCGCCGCATGGCGCTGGTGGTCTACGACATGCAAGTCGGCATCTGCCACCAGGTCGAGGGCGCGGCGGCGATCGTCGACCGCATCGGCGTCGTGCTTGAGGCGGCACGCTCGGCCGGCATGCGGGTGGCGTTCACGCGCCATCTGTCGCTGCCGAAGGCCTGGATGGGTGCCTCGCAGTTGCGCACGGCGATGGCCTGGCAGCGCCTGGACAGTCCTGACGCGGTGCAGCCCTGGTTCCCGCGCGACGCCGACGCGACACAGATCGTGCCCGAGCTCGCGCCGCGCGCGGATGAAGCAGTGTTCGACAAGCTGACCATGTCGGCTTTCGATTCCACCGCGCTCGGCTTTGCGCTGCGCGATTGCGGCGTGCGCGCGGTGGCGCTCGCCGGCATCGCCATGGAGATCGGCATCGAGCCGACGACGCGGCAGGCAACCGACAATGGCTTCGCGGCAGTCGTGATCGAGGACGCCTGCGGCTTCGGCAACAAAGAGGCGCGCGACCGCTCGATGGCGACGCTGCGTTTTCTTGGCGAAGCCATCGTCACCGATGTCGCGGGCTTTCGCGGCGCTCTTACTGATGCCCGTTGAGCTAAGCCGCCGCCTCGATGTCGGTACGGAAGCGGACACCCTCGGCGCGGCCATGCACATCGCCCCAGTCGTAGAGCGCCTGCAGCGCGGCGGCGATATCGTGACCGCGCGAGGTCAAGGCGTAGCGCGCCTTGCCGTCGGGCGATGTCTCCAGCGCGACGAAGCCGATCTCGACCAGATCCGCCAGGCGTTGCGTCAGCATCTTATCGGACAGCGAGGGGATCAGCCGGCGCAGCTCGGAATAGCGCAGCGGCCCTTGCTTGATCCTGGCCAGGATCACCGTCTTCCACTTGCCGCCCAGCGCGTCGAGCGCGAACTCGACCGGGCAGCCATACAGTCTACCGCGTTGTGTCATGCACCGATCCTAGGCAAGCGCCGGACGATCGGGAAGCGAAATTGCCCCGCCATCTGGCGGGGTTGAAGAGCACGACCTTGTCGGGCAGCGTTTCATCAGGAGGAGAGCGAGATGAGTGTTCGGGACCCCAATCCGGTCAATGCGCACAGCCCGAAGCGGGTGGCAATCGTCATCGCCAATCCGGCGGTCTCGACGACGACCGGATGGCCGGTCGGCTTCTGGTGCAGCGAGCTTACCCATCCCTGGTTCGCCTTCACCGAACGCGGCTATCAGGTCGAGATCTTTTCGCCCGATGGCGGCAAATGCGAGGCCGACGCGCTGAGCGACCCGCGCGACGCTTCGGGCTATTCGGAAACCGACCTCATTTCGCGCGGCTTCATCTCGAACCCGAAACTTCAAGCCCTGGTCGACGAGACAAGGCCGGTCTCGGAGATCGATGTCGCGCGCTTCGACGCCATCGTCGTCGCCGGCGGCCAGTCGCCGATGTTCACCTATGAGCGCGCCACCGGCCTGCAGCAGACATTCGTCGCCTTCCACGAGGCCGGCAAGGTGGCGGCCGCGCTCTGCCACGGTACCGCCATCCTGCGCTATGCCAGGCGCGCCGACGGGTCGCTGCTTGCCGCCGGCAAGACGGTGACCGGCTTTGCCAATGTCGAGGAGGATTTCGCCGACAACGCCACCTGGGAGATGGGCGCGCTGGAACGCGGCAAGCATCTGATGCCGTGGCGCATCGAGGACGAGCTCAAAGCGATCGGCGCCAACTACATCCAGGCCGGCCTGTGGCGCGGCTTTGCCGTACGCGACGGCAACCTGATCACCGGACAGCAGAATTTTTCGGGCGCCGAGACTGCCCGTGTCGTCTGCGAAGCGCTGGGTGGCTAGCCTAAAAGAAGCTTGCTCAGCTTGGCGCATTGCACGCGGATGTCGGGGATGGCGTCGATCTCGAAGAAGGTGCCGCGCGTCAGCGGACCGACGGCGAGCAGTTTTGACGACACCGTGCCGTCGGCCGCGATCAGCTCGCATCTGGCAGTGACGTCGAGGCCGAGGCGCAGCGGGTCGGGCCGCGCCAGCGAGCGCTCGACCAGCGAGCGCACGACGCCATTCGACGTCCTCGATATGTCGCGGGCAATGCCCATGCAGTCATAGATGCGCGCGACATCGAGGGTCTCTATGTCCTGCGTGCCGCGCGGCTGGATCTTTACGACGAAGCCGTCGTTCGGCGTAACGTCCACGACCCGACCGGCGACGAGCCGGATGCGGCCCGACCGGACCGCTTCGGTGACCCGCGCATAGACTTCCGGCGCCATGCGGTGGCGGTGGATATCCCACCAGGCCTTGGTGTGCTCGACGAAGCGGCGCTTGGCCGAGGACGGCCAGTTCTGCCAGATCGTCTGGTTGAAGGGCCGCAAACCATCGACCACGTCGCGCCAGTCGCCGCCGGCCTTCTGCGTCTCGCGGATCAGGTTGCGGAACCAGCCGACGAAATAGGAAAGTTGCGTGCCGAGCGGGATGTCGGCGACGTCGAGCTTGA
Organism: Mesorhizobium sp. ORM8.1; assembly: GCF_053005525.2. Classification (NCBI taxonomy): domain Bacteria; kingdom Pseudomonadati; phylum Pseudomonadota; class Alphaproteobacteria; order Hyphomicrobiales; family Phyllobacteriaceae; genus Mesorhizobium; species Mesorhizobium sp. ORM8.1. Next base: position 3,982,791 of record NZ_CM132600.1, read on the forward strand.
TCGGATTGCCCTTGCGGTGCGGCGACGGCAGCAGCCCACGTCGCGAAACAGCTACGATCGCTCCGCGATGACCGCGCTGTTCCAGCGACAGGAAGGCGTCGACCATGCTGAGGCCAGTGCCCAGAAGCAGAACCGGCGCTTCGGGTTCGAGCGCGCTGTCGCCCTCGGAACCCATGCGGATGGCCTGGCCCTGGAAGGCGCCGGGCTGTTCGTCATGACCGGTGGCGAGCACCGCCAGATGGCCGACGACGCTTGTTCCATTAGCGAGCGCCACCTCGACGCCCGCCGACGTCGGCGAGATCGACAGGCTCTCCTCTCGGATTAGCCGCAACCGGCCGCTCTCGCGCTCACGTTCCTCGAGCTCGTCGAGCAGGTCCTGCAGATAGCGGGCATAGAGGCTGCGCGGCGCATAGAAAGGGCCCTGGTCGGGTTTGGCAAAGCCGCGTTCCAGCAGCCAGCGGGCGAAATTGCCCGGGTCGTCGGCGTAGGCGCTCATGCCGGAGGCGTGGACGTTGAGCACATGCGCCGAGAGCAGTGTCGAATAGGCCATGCCCTGGCCGAAATGCGGCCGCTTTTCGATCAGCGTGACGCGCAGATCCGGATTGGCCGACTTCAACAGATGCGCGGCGAGCACGACACCGCTGGCGCCGCCGCCGACAATGATGATGGAGTTGCCGCGTCCAACCATGGTTGCGAGCCGAAAAGCTAACGGAGCGGTCAGCGCGCGGCGACCGCCGCCGGCGGCCTGGGGCCGCGAACGATCGCCGGAACGGTCTTCAATAGGTCGCGCATCGTTCTCTCACTCCCAATGTTGATAAGATTACTATACTAACCGATCCACACACGAAACCCGGTTTCCAATTCGCCCGCCATTTGAAGCATGGATCTCGCTCAGACGGGATGACAGGAGGATTTCTCGTTCGCCGAGGGCCTTCACGGAAGGGCCACACAGCGCGGTCATCCTAGGGCGAAGCGACGCGTAGCGTCGCGCAGACCCTAGGACCCATGCCGTTACATCTATGATAGGCACTACGGGGCAGAATGAAGACCCCAACACACCGGACAGTTCTGCGCCGTTGCGTCGCCTCCATGTCACGGCATGGATTCTAGGGTCTGCGCGCGTCGCTGCGCTCCTGCTTCGCCCTTGGATGACGACCGAATAGACAGCCCCGCCAATCGCCAAGGTGATCGAAGGCTGCTCCGCGAAATACCCGCGCGACCGCCTTTGCGCTTTTGCCGTCGCTACCGAGCGACACTTTTCCAACAAAGCCCGCTTGGTTGGAAGGATTTAACTCTACAAACCCGATAGAATTAACAGACGATAGAAAGGCAATCGGATTTCACTGGGGTCTGGTGCCCTGGGCGGGGCGGGATTGAACGGAGCGAAGGAGAAAAACATGACCCATTCCACCGCCGTGCTGTTCGCCCATGTCGGCAGCTGGCTTTTGCGCCTCCCACAGAGCGACAGCCGGTCAACGGACGACCCGAAAACGCCGACGCCAGTCCCGCCTGCCGGCGAGCGCGATCGCCTGCCGCCGCGCGACGAGAGTTTCTACTGGGCCTGGCAGTACTGGTCCCAGTGATCGCCCGGCCCTTGCCTTCCCAACAGAAACGAGGAGATTTCCATGAGTGACCCAACAGCAGCCAACGACGCCATTTCCGCGATTGAAGTCATCCCGCTCACCGCCCGCGTCGGAGCGGAGATCCGGGGCATTCGCCTCGATGGAAACCTGTCGGACGCCACCATCCAATCGATCAACCAGGTGCTTTTGAAGCACAAGGTGGTTTTCTTCCGTGGCCAGCAGCATCTCGACGATTCCGAGCACGAGCTGTTCGCGCGGCGCCTGGGCGATCTTGTGCCGCATCCGACGCAAGGGCCGATCGCCGGCACCGCTTCGATCCTCAACCTGGATTCGAGCCGTGGCGGCGGCCGCGCCGACCAGTGGCACACGGACGTCACTTTCGTGGATGCCTATCCGAAATTCTCCGTGCTGCGCGGCGTCGTCATTCCGGCGGCCGGCGGCGATACAATCTGGTCCAACACGCATGCCGCCTATGAAAGCCTGCCGGATCCGCTCAAGCTCCTGGCGGAGAACCTCTGGGCCATCCACAGCAATGTCTACGACTACGCCGCCGTCCGTCCCCGCGCTTCGGCCGAGGAACGGAAGCATTTCGAGGAAGTCTTCACCTCGACCGTCTACGAAACCGAGCATCCGGTCGTGCGCGTTCATCCGGAAACCGGGGAGCGCTCGCTGCTGCTCGGCAATTTCGTGCAGCGTTTTGTCGGCCTGTCGAAGAGCGACTCCTCAAAGCTCTACGAATTGTTCCAGACTTATGTGACCGCGCCTGAGAACACGGTGCGCTGGCGGTGGCAGGCCGGCGACGTCGCCATCTGGGACAACCGGGCCACGCAGCATTACGCGGTGAACGATTATGGCAGCGAGCAGCGCATCGTGCGCCGCGCCACCGTCGACGGCGATGTGCCGGTGAGCGTCGACGGACGCCGCAGCGTTACGCACGTCAAATCGGCCAAGCCGGTCGCCAAGGCAGCCTGAGGCAGGCGGGACAGCACCCCCTTCTCCCCTTGTGGGAGAAGGTGGATCGGCGCGCAGCGCCGAGACGGATGAGGGGTGTTCCAGCGGAGTGAGACGTCGGCGTTCCCTGGAACACCCCTCATCCGTCGCCTTCGGCGACACCTTCTCCCGCAAGGGGAGAAGGGATAGCGCTCCGTCGGCGCTCAAACGCGCGAGCGGCTCGCCCAGCGGAGCCCGACGATGCCGATCAGCATGGTGACGAGCCCGATATAGAGCCATTGTCGCTGTCCGGTCATGAAGCTGCCCTGGACGAGCCCGATGCCCTGCAGCGACCACAGCGCGCCGATGCCAAGTACAATCAGCGCCAGCACAATCCTGATCAAACGCATCGGCCAACCCCTCTTTGAAAGTCGATCCTGAACGGCAGCGGGCACGCACCAAAGGAGCTGAAGGAAGCGACGCAGTTCCGCTTCTTTCTACTTGAATCTTGATGACCGATCTTGCGCAAGATATCCCCGGAATCGGCCGGATGTTCATCGAGAATACGCCTGTTCGGTACAAGAAATATCATGACAAACTGTTTCGCTGCGTAGCGAAACGTGTGCCGTTGCCATGGAACCGCCAGATACCCGCCGCATTTCCTGCCTCATTCGGCACATACGGCGGGGCCTATCTGTAACGGAGCCATCCCCAAAGCATGAAGAAAACCAACCAGACCGCGCTTGTCGCGGTAACGATCGCGGCTGGCCTGATGGCCGGAGCTTCGTCCGCCTCCTCCGCCGCCGCGCAATGCGGCCGCGCTTCCTGGTATGCGCTGCATTCCAGAACCGCCTCAGGGGAACGCATGAACCCCTCGGCAATGACCGCCGCTCATCGCACTCTGCCGTTCGGCACTAAGCTCAGAGTCACCAACAAGGGCAATGGCCGTAGCGTTATCGTGCGCATCAACGATCGCGGACCGTTCGTGAGGGGACGCGTGCTCGACCTCTCCCGCGGCGCCGCGGGCCAGCTGGGTTTCATCGGTTCAGGCCAGACCGCCGTCTGCATGGCGCGGATCTAGTTTGTGAAGTGTCCGGCAAGAGGGGCCGGACACATATCCTTCACATTTCGGCAGCGCACATTGAGCCGGCTCTGGCGCCCAAGGCCGATTTTCAACAGGTTGGACCAAAGGTGCATTCGTCACGCCAGTTGACGTATTGCATCGCAACAATATGCTGTTAACCTCACTGCGAGACATTCAAGGCTCGGCGCTGCCCGTCGTCCCTTCGGTGGTCGGGCAGCAGCGGGGTTCTTGATGTTCTACCAGCTTTACGAATTGAACCATGCGGCGCTGCAGCCCGCGCGCCTCTATGCCGATGCGGTTCGATTGTTCTACTCCAACCCGCTCAACCCGATTTCGCACACAGCCCTCGGCCGCTCGGTGGCGGCGACCGCGGAACTGTTCGAGCGAACGACGCGCCGCTACGGCAAGCCGCAATTCGGCCTCGACAAGACCGTGGTCGACTGGAAGAGCGTCGATGTCAGCGAAAAGACCGTATGGTCGAAGCCATTCTGCAATCTGATCCGCTTCGAGCGTTCGGTGCCGGCGGGCCGCAAGCCTGACCCCAAGCTTTTGATCGTGGCGCCGATGTCTGGCCACTACGCGACGCTGCTGCGCGGCACGGTGGAAGCGATGCTGCCTTACGCCGACGTGCATATCACCGACTGGGTCGACGCCCGTATGGTGCCACTGTCGCAGGGCAGCTTCGATCTCGACGACTATATCGACTACGTCATCGAGATGTTCCATGCGCTTGGCCCCGACACCCATGTCATGGCGGTGTGCCAGCCTTCGGTGCCGGTGCTGGCGGCGGTGGCGCTGATGGAAAAGCGCAGCGATCCTTTCGTGCCCTCGACCATGACGCTGATGGGCGGTCCGGTCGACACGCGGCGCAACCCGACCGCGGTCAATCTTCTGGCCAAGGAAAAGGGCATCGACTGGTTCCGCGACAATGTCGTGATGCGGGCGCCCTGGCCGGTGCCGGGCTTCGGCCGCGAGGTCTATCCCGGCTTCCTGCAGCTGTCGGGCTTCATGAGCATGAACCTCGACCGCCACATCATCGCCCACAAGGATTTCTTCATGCACCTTGTGAAGCATGACGGCGACAATGCCGAGAAGCATCGCGACTTTTACGACGAATATCTGGCGGTCATGGACCTGACCGCTGAATTCTACCTGCAGACGGTCGATACGGTGTTCGTGCGCCACGCCCTGCCCAAGGGCGAGATGATGCATCGCGGCGAGCCGGTCGATCCGAAGGCGATCCGCAACGTGGCGCTGCTCACCATCGAAGGCGAGAACGACGATATTTCCGGCCTCGGCCAGACCCAGGCCGCGCATGATCTCTGCGTCAACATCCCGGCCGACAGGCATGCGCATTACATGCAGCCTGCCGTCGGTCACTACGGTGTCTTCAACGGCTCGCGCTTCCGCTCGGAAATCGTGCCGCGTATCGCCGACTTCATTTCCAGCTATGGCCGTCAGCATCGGGTGGCCGCGAAGCCGAAGCTGGTCCGTTCCGCCAGGAGCTGAGCTGGACAAAAGCGTAGCCGCCGGCCGCCATTGCGCGGCCTTGCTGCATTGTGCGATCGCCTCTGTTGCGAAAGTGCCGCGGTCGGGATCGCGCAGGTAACCATGACGCCAACTAGCCGTCATCGCTAATTGACACGGAGTGTAAATCCCTTTTAACGTTTTGTTAACAAACAGGGCGGCGGGGACAATGACTTCCTCAGCGATGACGCGAATACTGCGCTTATGCGCGGTTGCAGGGCTGACGATCTCAGCCCACTGGGCCGTGCCGGCCTGGGCAGCGGGCGCGATGGTCACCGGCGGGCTGACCTCGCAGCCGATCGGACATTATGATTTCTGCAAGTTGCATCCAAGCGAATGCAACATCCGTCCGGCCAATCTGGCGCCGGCCAGGATGACCGACGGTTTCTTGCGCAAGCTGATCAATGTGAGCGCCAGGGTCAATGCCGCCGTCAAGCCGATGAGCGATCTCGATCATTACGGCAAGGACGAAGTCTGGGCCTATCCGGACGATGGCTACGGCGATTGCGAGGACTATGTGCTCGAAAAGCGCCGCCAGCTTTCGCGCATGGGGATTTCGCTCGCCGACCTTCTGATCACCGTCGTGCGCAAGCCCGACGGCGAAGGCCATTCGGTTTTGACGGTGCGCACCGACAAGGGCGATTACGTCCTCGACAATCTGACCGACAAGGTCAAAGTCTGGGACGCCACCGGCTACCGCTTCCTCAAGCGGCAGGCGATCGACAACACCGGGCGCTGGGTATCGATCCGCGAAGACCAGGCGGTGCTGGTCGGATCGGTGCAGTAAGCTTTCCGAAGCGACCGGCCGTTGCTTCGTCATGGCAGAGGCCGAGGCCCTCGCGGCATCTTTCCCACATCCGAAGGTTAAGAGAGACCCTCCGGTCCTGCACGTCCGCATCGTGACGGAAGTGGGAGCTCAAGAGCCAAAACCGGCCGACACGACGATTTTTGTGAAACTCCATGAACCATTTTCTCGCGGTCTGCGACACACAGCCGTGGACAAGAAACCCAACCATGGAGAATTCAAATGACTGCTTTTTTGCGAAATACCTTCCTCGCCGCTGTCGCGGTATCGGCCCTGACCGGATCGGCTCTGGCCGACCAGACTGTGTCTTGCGCCAAGACCAACCTTCATGATCTGTGGGCCGGTCGCTGCTGCACCGCCGGCGGTTCGGATTGCCTGGGCGGCGGCAACGGTCGTCAGGGCCATGGCGACAAGGGCGGCCGGGGCAGCAATACCAACGGAGCCGGCAAGTTCTGATTTGACAGAGACTATCTGCGGCGTACGCCTTCAAAATGAAGCGAACGCAAGCGCCAGCGGGGCACTCGCGACGCGGCGGATGGGCTACATCCGCCGTCCGAGCGCAGTCCTAACCGACGCGGTTATTTTCCGTAACTCGGCCTCGTCGAGCTTTTCGATGCTCTCGGCCAGCAGGTTGGCCAGCTCCGTCGCTGCCGGTGACAGGCCGGACGTGTCGATCCGCACCCTTGGGTGCGAGCTCTCGGCGAGGCGGGCGAGATCCTCCGCATCATCCCAGATGATGTTGAAATAACCGATGATCTTCTGGATCAGCGTCCAGGTCGGCGCGCCGCGGCGGCCGTGCTCGAGCGCCGAAAGATAGGCGGCGCTGACGCCGATGGCCTGCGCCATCGCCTTCTGGCTGACGCGACGTTCGGCGCGCAGAGCGCGCAATTTTTCGCCGAACGGCGTCATCTGGAACGGTTCACCGCTTCGCGGAAGCGGCGAACCGCCCCATCTCTTTGTTTTGACGCTATTCCAGACGGAAAACCGCTACGCACTTTTCCTGGAATTGCTCTAGGCGTCCTCATGACCGTGTCCGCCTCAGCCGCACATAGAGCGCGCCGGAGCCGCCATGGTTGCGGGCGGCATGGTCGTGGCTGGAGACCAGATGACGAAAGGCCGGCGTCGACAGCCAGGCCGGCACGGCACGGCGCAAGATGCCGTCGCCGCCCGACGACGAGCCCTTGCCGGTGATGATCAGCACATAGCGGATGCCGCCGGCATGCGCCCGATGCAGGAAGGTTAGCAGCAGCGAATAGGCCTCGTCCTGCGTCATGCCATGCAGGTCGACGCGGCCTTCGAGCGGCAGCCGGCCTTTCTTCAGCTTGTTGAGCGTCTGGTCGTCGAGCACATGCGAGACATGCTGCGTCTTGGGCTTTGCGGCAGCGGTCGGGGCGCCATTGACTGGAGCGGCCGCCGGCTCGGGCTTCGGCTCGATGATGTCGGGGATTTCCACCGCGGTCCTGCCTTTGAGCGGCCGCGCCGTACGCGCGATGAGATTCCACAGGATGCGATCGTCTTCGCTGAGCTTGTCGTCACGGCGGCTCATCGGCGCCTTCCGTCAAGCAGCGCGCGCGGCACCAGCGCGTAGAAATCGGCGGCATTGCGCACCACGCCGGCAATCTCGCCGGCGGCGTCGCCGGAGCCGGCGAAGAGATCGCCGCGCGCCGGCCCGGTGATGGCCGAGCCGGTGTCCTGCGCGATCATCAGCCGCCGGAACGGTTTCTGGTCGAAAGCGGTGAGCGTCGGCGCGTCGATGTAAAAGGGTGTGCCGAAGGTGTGCAGCAGCCGGTCGACAGCCACCGACCGCCCCGGCGTCAATGGCACTTTGGCGGCGGCGATCGGGCCAAGCGAGGCATCCTCGACCGGCGCTTCGCGGAAGAAGATGTAGGAGCGGTTCTGCCAGAGGATCTCGTCGATGCGCTGCGGATGCGCCTTGAACCAGGCACGGATCGACTGCATCGTCACTTTATCGAGCGGGATCTCGCCGAGATCGCTTAAAATTTTGCCGGGACCGGTGAAACGCTGGCCGGATTTGGCGGCATAGGTGACGCGGCTGAGCCTGCCGTCGATCATCTTCAGGCGCGCCGCGCCCTGGACATGGACGAAGAAGGCATCGACCTTCTCGGCCAGCCAGGCAATCTCCTGGCCCCGACCGTCAAGCGCGCCGCGCTCGATCGCGCCGCGGTCGAAATACTCGACCGGTCCCGCCGATGTCTCACGCGCGAAAGCCAGATAGGGATCCATGCCGGCCGGCCGGTTGGCGTCGTCGATGTCGATCAAATCGGCCGGCCGCGACAGCAGCGGCACGACAAACCGCTCTGTTCTAACCGGCGAGGCCTCGACCTCAGGTTCGTAGAAGCCGGTGACGAGACCCGCGCCATTCTCTGCCTTGACCAGCATCGGAACGAAATGCCGCTCGAAGAAAGCCCGCGCCTCGCACCGATTCGGTTCCGAAACAGCGCGCGCCTCGGCATAGGCGCCGGCAAAAGCATCGAAGCCGACGCCCAGGGCGCCGGTTCGGTATGGCTTGGTCAGGACATGGAAGGCCGAGTGGCGAAAGGCCGTAAAGGCGCCTAGGTGGTCGTCGTCTCGCCAGTCGGGCAAGTCGTCAAAGGATTTTTCGCTGAATGCGGAAGCAAGCGGCACGACTGAGCCTCGCCGCCTAGAGCCGGATGATTTCAGGTCTCTTCGACCTGAAATCTGAATCCGCCTCTAAATCAAGGAGAAAGAGCATGATGTCGTCCGAAAACCGCTTCACACTTTTCGGCATCATGCTCTCATTAGTCTTCTTCTTCGGTGGCGACGAGCTTCCAGTTCGGATCGCGCGAGCGGGCGTCGCGGGCGAAGGTCCAGACATCCTTGACCTCGGCCACCGTCTCCGGGTCGCCGTCGATGACGGCGCCGGCCTTGTCGCGGGTCGCCGAGATCAGCTCGGAGACGATGCGCAGCGTGATATGCGCCTCGGAGCCCTTCATTTCGGCGGCGACGATATCGGCCTTGTCGATGCCGACAAAGGACGACTGGATCTTTTCCGATTTCGCCTCGCGCTCGCCAATCGCGGCGACAAAGCCGTCATAGACTTCGCGCGACAGCAGGTTTTTCAGCGTCTTGCGGTCGCCATCGGCATAGGCCATGACGATCATCTCATAGGCCTGCTTGGCGCCGTCGACGAAGCCCTTGGGCTCGAAAGACGCATCATTGTCCTTGATCGTGCGCAGGCCCTTGTTGAGATCGGTGTCGGGCTTGGCGAAGGCATCGATCGTGGCATAGGCCTCGGCCGCCGTTTCGCCGGGCAGCCGCTTGCGCGGCAGCGACACGACATTTTCAGCACTCTGTGCCGCCTCCTGCTCGCGCGTGCGGCTTGCCGAATAGGGATCGAAGGGCGGCCGCTCGTTGCCGGTGCGACGTCCAAGCACGTTGCGCAGCTGGAAAAAGATCACAACCGCCGCAATCAAGAAGAAAATCGTGCCGAAGTCGAAGAAACCCATATTGTCCGCCAACTCGATCCCTGTCCTGGCCGGACCGGCATGACCCTCACCGGGGCGCCGGTCGCATAGCGTTCAACATCCAAAGCATATAGAACGGCAGGCGCAATCATTCAAATCAAAGGCAGCCATACCTATCTAAGGGCACCGAGGCCAGCGGCGATAGTCCCGCGAGGCCGCAAAAGAAGAAAGCGACCGGTCAAGACTTGCGCATTTCGTTCATCCCGCTGTTCCTGCTCCTGCTGCCACTGCTGGAAATAGCCGGTTTCGTCATTGTCGGCCGCGAAATTGGCGCTTTGGCGACGGTCGGGCTGGTTATCCTTTCCAGCGTCGCCGGCAGCCTGCTGCTCAGGCACCAGGGTTTTGGCGTGATGGCGCGGGTGCGGGCCGAAATGGACGCCGGGCGCGATCCCAGCCGTTCGCTCGCGCATGGCGCGATGATCGTGCTGGCGGCGATCCTGCTCATCATCCCGGGTTTCATCACCGATATTTTCGCCCTTCTTTTGCTGCTGCCGCCGGTGCGCGATCTCGCCTGGCGGGCGCTCAAGAGCCGCATCATCACGGTGACCAGCTTCGGCGGCGGCTTTTCGGCCCGCCGGCGCGACAAGGTCATCGACCTCGACGACAACGACTATTCGCGCGACGATTATCCGAACCGGCCGGATCACAATTCGCCATGGCGGCGGCTGAAGAACGATTAAGGCGCCGGACTGGATTTCGACCGGTCGTTTGCTTTGGCAAGTGGCGGGCCTTGGGGATTGGCCGAAACGGCCCAACCCTCGTCATCCACGGGCGGAGCAAGGAGCGCAGCGACGCGCGCAGACCCGAGGATCCATTCCGTGACTTCCGAGCGCTACCGCGGTGCGGAATTCTGCTCCGTTGCGTTCTTTGATCAAGGTCACGGAATGGATCCCAGGGTCTCCGCGACGCCGCTTCGCGGCTGCTCCGCCCAGGGATGACGAGGTTGGGGAGGCTCAGCCAATCCCAGCGTAGCGCCGACTTCACGGAAATGAACGGCGAAAATCCTGCCACCGACAACGGCAAGTTTTCGAAATCCCCGTGTCGAGCAACTAGCCCTGCACCTGCTGGCCGATGAAGGCGGCAAAACTTGTCTTGTCCTGCCGACCATGGTAGCGAACCCCCCGATTCCAATCCGGTCAGCAATGCTGCCCAGCAAAAGGACTAAAGGCTCATGGCCAGCAATGATGACGCCGCGCCGGGCGCCGCCAACGGCAACGGCACCCAGACCCAACCTTCGCTCAATGTGCTGGCCCAGTATGTGAAGGACCTGTCCTTCGAAAGCCCCGGCGCACCGAATTCGCTGCGCGGCCGCGACAAGGCGCCCGGCATCGCCATCAATGTCAACGTCAACGCCAACCCGCTTTCGGACAAGCAGTTCGACGTTAACCTGACCTTGAACGCCAAGGCTTCCTTCGACCAGGAAGTGCTGTTCAACGTCGAGCTGGTCTATGGCGGCGTCTTTGCCATCGGCGGCTTCCCGCAGGAGCATATGCTGCCGATCCTGTTCATCGAATGCCCGCGGCTTCTGTTCCCCTTCGCGCGCCAGATCATTGCCGACGCCACCCGCAACGGCGGCTTCCCGCCGCTGATGCTCGACCCGATCGATTTCGCGCAGATGTTCCAGCAGCGCATGGCCGAGGACCAGGCGGCGAGCAAGGTCCAGGTGAGCTGAGAGTTAAGTTCGCTCCTACGAAAGCCCGGCCTCGCGCCGGGCTTTTTTGTTGTCTCGGCCTTCGCGATTTGCCGCGATGATAGGTCGGTCGTCATCCTAGGGCGAAGCAAGGAGCGAAGCGACGCGCGCAGACCCTAGGATCCATGCCGTTACGCTAAGGCGTTGCAGCGGTTACAGAATTCTGCGCCGTTGCGCCCTACGACAGCGGTCACGGCATGGATCCTCGGGTCAAGCCCGAGGATGACGAAGTCGCGAGCGGTTTCGGTTAACCGCGTAGGTGGGCGCCAAAGGCGCTCAACCCGCGGCCGCCACCTTCAGCCACAGCGCCTTTTCACCCAGCGTCGAGACAAGGCCGGCATGCGCCGCGCGATCGGCTTCGCTGAGCCGCGGCGGCAAGGCGATCGGCCTGGCGCCGATCGAGATGTCGATGTCGGCGACCTCGCCGGAGCCGTTCATCTGCACGGCAACGGCCTCGAGCACCAGCGCCGCCTGCTTGCCGCCGATGAGCTCGATATAGACTTCGGCCAGCAATTCGGAATCGAGCAGCGCGCCGTGCTTGGTGCGGCGGGTGTTGTCGATGCCGTAGCGCCGGCAGAGCGCGTCGAGCGAGTTCGGGCCCATCGGATGCTTGCGGCGCGCCAGCGCCAGCGTATCGACCACGCGGCCGATATCGACCGCCGGCCGGTCGAGCCGGCTGAACTCGATGTTGAGGAAGCCGATGTCGAAGGTCGCATTGTGCGCGATCAGCTTGGCGCCATCGGTGAACTCCAGCCATTCCTGCGCGATCTCGGCGAAGGTCGGCTTGCCGACGAGGTCGGCGGCGCTGATGCCGTGCACGGCTTGCGCTTCCGCATGGATGGCGCGGCCTTGAGGGTTGATGAATTTGTGGAAGGTGCGGCCGGTCGGAAAGCGATTGACCAACTCGACGCCGCCAAGCTCGATGATGCGGTCGTCGCGCATGTCGAGGCCGGTGGTTTCGGTGTCGAAGATGATCTCACGCATTTCGAATCATTTTTCCCTGCATGGCACAGCATCGTGTTTCGGCAAGAAATGGCAATGGGCGCTGCTGACAGCAAGCGTCAGGAGCGAGGCGTTCCGCGCTTATCCCCTGCCAACTCGGCAATGATTGCTCCGACCGCCTCGCGCGCCGCCTCGAAGCCATGCCCGGTGTCGATGATAAAATCGGCCTGACGGCGCTTTTCAGCATCCGGCACCTGCTTGGCCAGGATCGCGGCGAACTTCTCTTCGCTCATTCCCGGACGGGCCAAGACCCGGGCGCGCTGGATGTCGGGCGCTGCCGTGACGACCACGACCTTGTCGACACGGTTGCGACCGCCTGTTTCGAAAAGCAATGGTATGTCGAGGACGGCGAGCGGCGCGCCAGCCTCGCGATGCCTGGCCAGAAACGCGTCGGCGTCGGCGCGCACCAGCGGATGGACGATTGCCTCGAGTGTTTTCAGCGCCGCCGGGTCGGCAAGCACCTTTGCCGCCAGCTTCACCCGATCGACGACGCCCGCTTGCGTCGTGCCGGGGAAGGCCGCCTCGACCAAAGGTACGGCCTTGCCGGAATAGAGACGATGCACCGTCTCGTCGGAATCATGCACCGGCACGCCCGCCTCGGCGAACATCCCTGCCGTGGCCGACTTGCCCATGCCGATCGATCCGGTGAGGCCAAGCACGATCATCAATGGCCCTCGATATCGGCAATAATCATGCGCCGCAGATCGGCGCTGACCTCAGGCTTCCTGCCGAACCAGCGTTCGAAGCCGGGCACCGCCTGGTGCAGCAGCATGCCCAGACCATCGACCGTTTTCAGGCCCCGCGCCTTGGCGGCCGCGAGCAATGGCGTTTCCAGCGGCACGTAGACGATGTCGGTGACGATGGCGTGGCCGGGCAGGCCTGCCGGATCGGCGGCAAGACCCTCATTGCCATGCATGCCGAGCGCGGTGGTGTTGATCAGGAGACCGGCATCGGCAAGCAACGCGCTGAGCGCCTCGGCGCCATGCGCTGAAACCCCGGCGCCGAACCGTTCGGCAAGTTCCTGGGCTCTTGCCAGCGTGCGGTTGACGATGCGGATGTCTCTTATGCCGCGCTGTTTCAGCGCATGGATGACCGCGCGCGAGGCGCCGCCGGCGCCCAGCACGACCGCGGCGCCATTGTCCGCCCAGCCCGGCGCGTAGTCGTCGAGATTGCCGGCGAAGCCGAGACCGTCGCTATTGCCGCCCCACAACACGCCATCCTCGAACCACAGCGTGTTGACCGCGCCGATCGCTTCGGCCGCCTCGTCGCGGCGCTCGACCAGGGCAAACGCGGCTTCCTTGTGCGGAATGGTGACATTGCCGCCGCGATAGCCGTTTGCACCCAGCGATTTCAAGAACGACGCAAAATCCTGCGGCCGGACGTCGATCGCCTGGTAGCTGCCGTCGATGCCGTATTTTGCCAGCCAATGCCCGTGGATCTTCGGCGAGCGCGAATGCGCGATCGGATGTCCGGTGACGAAGGCCTTGTTCTCAGCCATCGATCGCTCCCAGGGCGCGCAGTTCCTTCAGCACCGGCAGCAGCGGCAGGCCGACGATGGTGAAATAGTCGCCCTCTATCTTGTCGAACAGCTGGATGCCTTCGCCCTCGATCTGGTAGGCGCCGACGCTGGAGAGCGCCTTGGCGCCGATGCGTGCCAGATGGCGGCCGATGAAGGCCGGGTCGAGCTTGCGCATGGCGAGACTGGCGATGCCGACATGGCGCCAAAGAACCTCGCCGTTGCGGCACAGCACGGCGGCGCTGTTCAATTGATGCGTCTTGCCGGACAGCGCGAGCAAATGGCGGCGGGCGCCTTCCATATCGGCGGGTTTGTGAAAGACCTCGTCGCCAAGCGACAGCGTCTGGTCGCAACCCAGAACCAGCGCGCCTGGCTTTCGCTCGCTGACCTCAATGGCCTTGGCCTCGGCCAGGATCGAAGCGACGTCTTCCGGCGAGACGCCACTGTCCGTCAGCGGGGCCTCGAGCGCGCGCTCATCCACTTCGGCCGGCACCGCTTCGATGTCGAGACCGGCATCGACGAGCATTGCCTTGCGGTAAGGACTGCCCGAAGCGAGGATGATTTTTTCGGCCATGGTCTTTCGCGCCGCAGCGCTCCCGGTTCAGCGCGGCAATTATCTGTTCTTGCCGCGCAGGGCAACGATGGCCGCCGCCGTTTCCTCGATCGAGCGGCGGCTGACATCGATCATCGGCCAGCCGTGGCGGGTGCAGAGCTGGCGCGCATAGGCGAGCTCCTCGTTGATCGCGGCGCGATCGACATAGTCGTTCGGGACAAAGCTGCTGCTGTTGCCGAGGATGCGGTTTTGCCGGACATGCGAAATGCGCTCGGCCGTGGCGATGAGACCGACAACGAGCGGCTTCTTGGCCTCGACCAGGCTTTCCGGCAACGGCACGCCGAGCACGATCGGGATGTTGGCGGTCTTGATGCCACGGTTGGCGAGATAGATGCTGGTCGGCGTCTTCGAAGTCCGCGAGATGCCGATCAGCACGATGTCGGCGTCGTCCATGTTGGCCGGCAGCTGGCCGTCATCGTGCTCCATGGTGAAGTTCAAGGCATCAATGCGGCGAAAATATTCCGCGTCGAGCACGTGCTGGGCGCCGACGCGGCGACCGGCCGGCGTGCCGAGATAGGACTGGAAAACCGTCAGCACCGGCTCCAGCACCGAGACGCAAGGCAGGCCCATGGTAGCGCAGCGCTCGTCGATGCCGCGCGCCAGTTTCTGGTCGACGACGGTATAAAGAATGATGCCGGGCTCTTCCTCGATATCCTCGAAGACCTTGGCGACCTGCTTTTCGGTGCGGATCAGCGGATAGATGTGCTCGATGGCGCGCGCATCCTTGTATTGCGCGGACGCGGCGCGACCAGCCGCCAGCAGCGTCTCGCCGGTGGCGTCGGAAATCAGATGCAGGTGGAAGAAGCTTTGCGGTTTGTTCACAGGGGTTGGGTCCAGACTGTGGGCAATTGTGGACAAGGCGGGATGAAGAAGCCTGGCCGTTCGGAGCGACTGTATCAGATGGCGGGTTGTCCACAATTCGCTCTGCTGTCGGCTTTATCGGGGCGCTGGGGACAAAAGCGGGGATCAATCTTTCTTGGCCGAAATCATCCACATGCCGAGGCTCGATGGCTGGATGCCAAGACATTGACTCGAAAGCGCGAATCCGGATCGTCCCCAGATCCCTCCAGTTTGCGAATGCGAGTGCGCGACAATATGCTGACTGGCCTTTCGAGGCGGCAGACGGGACAGGTCACAACCACCACAACCAACAGACTCTTAGAACCAGAAGACTCATTTAGAATAAATATTTGTTTTAAAGAGACGGCTGGAGAGGACAGCGCTGAATGCCAGGAAAACGCATCATGCTGGACGTCCTAAAGGGCGCGACGGCTTCACCGCCGCCGCTCTGGATGATGCGTCAGGCAGGCCGCTATCTTCCGGAATATCGCGAGACCAGAAAGCGAGCCGGATCCTTCCTCGACCTCTGCTATAGCCCGGACCTTGCCGTCGAAGTGACGCTGCAGCCGATCGAGCGCTTCGGCTTCGATGCCTCGATCCTGTTCTCCGATATTCTGGTCGTCCCGCATGCGCTGGGCCGCGAGGTTCGCTTCGAGGAAGGCCGCGGGCCGATCTTGAAGCCGATCGCGGCGAGCGAGATTGCGGACCTTAGCGGCGAAACGTTTCACGTGAATCTCGAACCGGTCTACGAGACGGTGCGCCGGCTGCGGGCAAAGTTGCCTGGCGAGACGACGCTGATCGGCTTTTGCGGCGCGCCCTGGACGGTGGCGACCTATATGATCGCCGGCCACGGGACGCCGGATCAGAGCCCGGCCCGGCTTTTCGCCTATCGCGAGCCCGAGGCCTTCGCACGGCTCCTGAAGATATTGGCCGATCATTCGGCTGCCTATCTCATCCGCCAGATCGAGGCCGGCGCCGATGTGGTGCAGATCTTTGACTCCTGGTCGGGCGTGCTCGACGACGCTTGCTTTGAAGCCTTCTGCGTCGGGCCCGTTGCCGAGATCGTGCGCCAGGTGAAAGCGGTCTACCCGGACGTTCCGGTGATCGGCTTCCCGAAGGGCGCCGGCGACCGCTATCGCGACTACAGGAGGAAGACCGGCATCACCGGTCTCGGTCTCGACTGGACGGTGCCGCTGTCGATGGCAGAGGCGCTGCAGGCCGAAGGCGCGGTGCAAGGCAATCTCGATCCGCTGCGGCTGGTTGCCGGCGGCAAGGCGCTGGCGGACGGCGTCGATGCTATTCTGCGAAGCTTGGGTGGTGGGTCGCTGATCTTCAATCTCGGCCACGGCATCACGCCGGAAACGCCGGTCGCGCATGTCGAGGCGATGGTGAAACAGGTGAGGAGCCACCGATGACCGAGACGAGCAACGCGAACAGCACCGGCCAGGCCATGAAGCGCATGGCGATCGGCATCGGCGCTCTGGTGGTGCTGACCGCCCTGCTCTTCCTTGCGGCGCCCGAGAGCTTCTATCCATGGGCGAAGGCCATCCATGTCATTGCCGTGATCTCCTGGATGGCGGGCATGCTCTATCTGCCGCGGCTCTTCGTCTATCACGTCGATGCCGAGAAAGGCTCGGTGCAGTCAGAGACGTTCAAGGTGATGGAGCGCCGGCTGCTGCGCGGGATCATCAATCCGGCGATGATCGTCAGCTGGGTATTCGGTCTATGGATGGCCTGGAAGATTTTTCATTTTGGGGGCGGTTGGCTGCACGCCAAGATCGGGCTGGTGCTGATTTTGTCGGGCCTGCATGGCTATCTGGCGGGCGCGGTACGGAAATTCGCCGAGGACAAGAACGAAAAACCGGCGCGGCACTGGCGGATCGTCAACGAGATCCCCACATTGCTGATGATCGGCATCGTCATCCTGGTCATCGTGAAGCCGTTCTAAGGTTTCGCCGACCCAGAAAAAGCCCGGCAAAAGGCGGCTTGCTCTTTCAGACGACCGACGATACAAGACGGGTCTTCCTTTCCGCCATGCGCCGCCCCTTTTATCGCTTTCGGCCGCGCCCGGCATTTGTCGCATCCAGCCGATATTCCTCCCCAAAGCTTACCCAGAGTCTATCTAATGCAAGAAATGAAACTCACTGAGTTCAAGAACAAGAAGCCGCCCGAGCTGATCGCTTATGCCGAATCGCTCGAGGTGGAGAACGCCAGCGTCATGCGCAAGCAGGAGCTGATGTTCGCAATCCTGAAGAAGCTCGCCGCTCAGGACATTGAAATCATCGGCGACGGCGTGGTCGAAGTGCTGCAGGACGGCTTCGGCTTCCTGCGCTCGGCCAACGCCAATTACCTTCCGGGTCCCGACGACATCTATATTTCGCCATCGCAAATCCGGCGCTTTTCGCTGAAGACCGGCGATACGGTCGAAGGGCCGATCCGCAGCCCGAAAGAGGGCGAGCGCTATTTCGCGTTGCTCAAGGTCAACACGATCAATTTCGACGACCCGGAAAAAATCCGGCACAAGATCCATTTCGACAATCTGACGCCGCTCTATCCGACCAAGCGGTTGAAGATGGAGGTCGACAATTCGACCAGCAAGGACATCTCGCCGCGCGTGATCGACCTGGTCGCGCCGATCGGCAAGGGACAGCGCGCCTTGATCAACGCGCAGCCGCGTACCGGTAAGACGGTGCTGATGCAGAACATCGCCCACTCGATCACAGCCAATCATCCGGAATGCTACCTGATCGTACTGCTGATCGACGAGCGTCCCGAGGAAGTGACCGACATGCAGCGCTCGGTGAAGGGTGAGGTCATCTCCTCGACCTTCGACGAGCCGGCCGTTCGTCACGTGCAGGTGGCCGAAATGGTGATCGAAAAGGCCAAGCGCCTGGTCGAACATGGCCGCGACGTCGTCATCCTGCTCGATTCCATCACGCGCCTCGGCCGCGCCTACAACACCGTCGTGCCGTCATCCGGCAAGGTGCTGACCGGCGGTGTCGATGCCAACGCGCTGCAGCGCCCGAAGCGTTTCTTCGGCGCTGCCCGCAACATCGAGGAAGGCGGCTCGCTCACCATCATCGCGACCGCGCTGATCGATACCGGCAGCCGCATGGACGAAGTCATCTTCGAAGAGTTCAAGGGCACCGGCAACTGCGAAATCCAGCTCGACCGCAAGGTGGCCGACAAGCGCATCTATCCGGCGATGGATATCCTCAAGTCCGGCACCCGCAAGGAAGATCTTCTGGTTCCGAAAGCGGACCTGCAGAAGATTTTCGTGCTGCGCCGCATCCTGGCGCCGATGGGAACGACCGACGCGATCGAGTTCCTCATCGACAAGCTCAAACAGACCAAGACCAACGCGGATTTCTTCGATTCGATGAATACCTGATTGGCTACCCTCCCCCTTGTGGGGAGGGTCGATCCGCGAAGCGGGGCGGGGTGGGGGTCAAAAAGACTCTTTCGCCTGAACCCCCACCCCGTCTCACGATCTACGCTTCGCTGCGATCGTGCGCCGACCCTCCCCACAAGGGGGAGGGTAAAGGCACTACCGTCGCAACAGCTTCTCCAACTCGCTGGCATCCGTCACCACCGGCAGACACACCTGGCCGGTGCAGAGCCAGGCGCCCGCCTTGTCGGTCGATGGCAGCACTCCGCCCGGCAACAATGGTCGATTCGTCTCCGTACCGATCGGCACGACGATATCGACCCGACGCGGGTCCGGATTCCGATTCGCAACGGGAACGAGGCTTGGATTCTCCGGTGAATCGACCAGTACGAGCTTTAGCGGTTCAAGCGCCAACGCGCAGGCATTGACGATGCCGGCCTGGCCATAGGCCAATTGCGCGGCGCGGCCCATGGCATGTTCGGCGGTTGTCCAGGCTTTTCCCCCAGATCGAGACCGCCCGTGAGTGAAGACAACCGCACCAGCGCCTCGACGATCTGGCTGGTGGCTGAGGGAATTGCCTCGTCGACATCGCCGCGGATGCGGATCGGAACGTCGCCGCTGTCAGATGCGGTCAGCCAGTAGCCGGTCTTGTCGCTGTCCTGGTGCCAGCGATCGAACTCAGCGATGAACCGCCCGGCTTGCTCTGAATAGGCTGGATGGCCGGTGGCCTCGAACAGGCCGATCGCGGCGTTGGTCATCGCGGCATAGTCGTTCGACAGCGCCGGGAAAAGTTTTTCGCGCCAAGCATGGAGTGCGGCAGGCGGCCATTGTCGCTGGCGCCGACAATATGGGCGAAGGCTTTTGCCGCGGCGTCGATCCAATCATGCCGTCCAAGCGAACGGCCTGCCTCGGCCAGCGCCGCGATCATCAGCCCGTTCCAATCGGTGAGCGCCTTGCCGTCGCGGCCCGGCCTCACCCGTTTTCCGCGCACGGCAAGCAATCTCTCTTTAAGCGGCTTGAGCGGGCTGCGGTCGGCGATGCCTTGGTTCTGTTGCGCTTCACTCTGGCGAATGATTGGTTTGCCCTCCCAACCATGCGGCGTGGCGAGCTCGAAGTAGCGGAAGAAGGTCGCGGCATCGTCGCCCAGTGCGGCTTGCACCTCGTCCTTGCTCCAGGTGTAGAAAAGCCCCTCCTCGCCGTCGCTGTCGGCGTCGAGACTGGCGGCGAAGGCGCCGCCGTCGACCCGCATCTCGCGCAACAGCCAGGCGATGGTTTCTTCGATCTCGTACCCGGAACAAGTCGTTGCCTGTCGCGGCATAGGCCCAATTGCACAAGCGGATGAGCTGGGCATTGTCGTAGAGCATCTTTTCGAAATGCGGCACCAGCCATTCGGCGTCGGTCGAATAGCGCGACAGGCCACCGCCGACATGGTCGTAGATGCCGCCGGCCAGCATCTTTTCCAGGCTGACCAGCACGGCGTCGCGATGCGTGGCCTGGCCGTCGCGAAGCCAGGAGAGCCACAGCGTGTGCATGAAAGGCGCATTGGGGAATTTCGGCGCGCCGCGCAAGCCGCCGAGATCGCGGTCGATCATGCCGTCGATGCGGCCGGCCAGATCGGCAAGCGCGTCGCGCTCGAGGATCGCCTTGCCCTTCGCGCCGGCCAGCCGCTGCTCGACATGGGCGGTCAGTCCGTCGGCGCTTTCGCTGAGGCTCTGCTGCTTTTCCCGCCAGGCCTTGTCGACGGCTTCAAGCACCTGGACAAAGCCCGGCCGGCCATAGCGCGCCTCGCGCGGGAAATAGGTGCCGCCCCAGAAAGGCTTGCCTTCGGGGGTCAAAAACATTGTCAGCGGCCAGCCACCCTGCTCACCCATGGCGTGAAGTGCCGCCATGTAGATCTGGTCGATGTCCGGGCGCTCCTCGCGATCGACCTTGATATTCACATAGAGCCGGTTCATGACGGCGGCGACGGTGTCGTTCTCAAAGCTCTCATGCGCCATGACATGGCACCAGTGGCAGGCGGCATAGCCGATGGAGAGCAGGATCGGCCGGCCGAGCTGCTTGGCCTCGGCAAGGGACGCCGAGGACCACGCCCGCCAATGCACGGGATTGTCGCTGTGCTGCTGCAGATAGGGGCTGGCCTCTTCGGCAAGCAGGTTTCGGGCGGGCAAGGTCACGATTGGCGGCTCGGGTTTGACGGTTTTGACAAGGGCGAAGGCTAGGGCGGTTCGGCAGGTCCGGCAATGGTTTCACGGGACACGATTGTAGCGCTTTCAAGCGGTCGCCTGCCTGCGGGCATTGCGGTGATCCGGGTTTCCGGGCCACGAACTCGATTCGTGGTCGAAACGGTGGCCGGGTCTGTTAAGGATCGGTTTACCAACTTGCGGAGGTTCAAGGCGGATGATGGCTCGCTCATCGACCACGGCCTCGCCCTGTTCTTTCCCGCGCCGGGCAGCTTCACCGGCGAGGATGTCGCCGAGTTTCAGGTCCATGGCAGCCGGGCAGTCGCAGCAAAGATGCTAGAAACGGTCGCCGGGTTTGACGGCGTCCGGCATGCCGAGCCCGGCGAGTTCACGCGCCGCGCCTTTCTCAACGGCAAGCTCGATCTGGTCGAGACCGAGGCGCTGGCTGATCTCGTCAACGCCGAGACCGAGGCGCAGCGCCGCTTTGCCGTGCGCAACGCCGAAGGCGCGCAGAGCGAGCTCTATTCGAGCTGGCGCCGGCGGCTGATCCATGCCCGGGCGATGATCGAGGCGGAGATCGACTTCGCCGATGAAGACGATGTGCCAGGTTCCGTTTCGGATGCGGTCTGGTCGGACGTGGCGGCCTTGATCGGCGAGATCGAGCGTCATGTCGATGGCTACAAGGCTGCCGAGATCATCCGTGACGGCTTTGAGGTGGTTATCCTTGGCGCGCCCAATGCCGGCAAGTCCAGCCTGTTCAATGCGCTTGCCCAGCGCGAGGCGGCTATCGTCACCGATGAGCCGGGCACCACCCGTGACCTGCTTGAAGTCGTTCTCGACCTCAACGGAATGCGCGTTCGCGTCGTCGACACGGCTGGTTTGCGCGAAACAACCGGGAAGGTCGAAGCCATCGGCATCGAGCGTGCGCTGGCCAAAGCCGCCCGTGCGGACCTTGTGTTGTTGCTGGAAGACATGACTGACCCCCTGCCCGTCGGAGACATCCCGGAAGGCGCCCAGGTGCTGCGGGTTGGGACGAAGGTTGACCTCAAGCCCGTGAGTACTGCCACCTATGATCTGGCGATCTCATCCAAAGTGGGGACGGGCCTGGCAGAGTTGCTGCAAGAGATCGGACGGCGCGCCGCCGATGCCATCGGTGACGCCGCGGATGTCCTGCCATCGAGGTTGCGTCACGTCGAGCTGTTGAACCAGGCGAAAGAGTTCCTGACCGCGGCTTCTGCGGGTCGAAGCCAGGAGCTCCGGGCCGAAGAATTGCGTCTGGCCGCGGATCGGCTGGGGCGGATCGTCGGCGCGGTCGATGTTGAAGATCTGCTCGATGTCATCTTTTCGCAGTTCTGCATTGGCAAGTGATTCACGTGAAACAGCCATGAGCCGCTGACTCACGTGAAACACCCGGGCCGTCCGTCCGGAGGGGCTTTGTTTCACGTGAAACGGCGACCGATGCTTGACAGCGCGCGACGGCAGGGACATGTGTCGGGCAACCTCTCAAAGCGGATTCATGGAAAATGACCAATCACTATGATGTGGTGGTGGTGGGCGGCGGCCATGCCGGGTGCGAAGCGGCAAGTGCAGCCGCGCGCGCCGGCGCTAGGACCGCCCTGGTGACGCTACGCTTCGACACGATCGGCGTTATGTCCTGCAACCCGGCGATCGGCGGCCTCGGCAAGGGACATCTGGTGCGCGAGATCGACGCCATGGATGGACTGATGGGGCGCGTCGCCGACGCCGCTGGCATCCAGTTTCGCCTGCTCAACCGCCGCAAAGGCCCCGCCGTGCGTGGGCCGCGCACCCAGGCTGACCGCAAGCTCTACCGCTTGGCCATGCAAGCCGCGATCAGCGAACAGGCCAATCTCGACGTCGTCGAGGGCGAGGTTCTGGATTTCGCGATTGTGGATGGGAAGGTCGCGGCCGTCCTTGTCTCCGGCGATCGCCGCCTGACCTGCGGCGCGGTGGTGCTGACCACCGGCACCTTCCTGCGCGGGCTGATCCATATCGGCGAAAGGAAAATCGTCGCCGGCCGCATGAACGAGCAGGCGAGCCTGGGTCTGTCGGCGACCATGAACCGCGCCGGCTTCACGCTCGGCCGGTTGAAGACCGGGACACCCCCTCGCCTCGACGGCCGCACGATCGACTGGGCGTCGCTGGAGAGCCAAGCGGCCGACGAGGATCCGGTGCCGTTTTCCCTGATGACCGACGCAATCGTCAATCCGCAGATCAATTGCGGCATCACCCGCACCATGCCGGCGACGCATGAGCTGATCCGCGCCAATCTTGGCCGCTCGGCGATGTATTCCGGTTCGATCGAGGGTGTCGGGCCGCGCTATTGCCCGTCGATCGAGGACAAGATCGTCAAGTTCGGCGACCGCGAAGGCCATCAGATTTTCCTCGAGCCCGAAGGGCTCGACGACGATACCGTCTATCCGAACGGCATCTCGACGTCGCTGCCGGAGGATGTGCAGCTCGACATTCTGAAGACCATTCCCGGGCTGGAAAAGGCGACGATGCTGCAACCCGGCTACGCCATCGAATACGACCATGTCGACCCGCGCGAGTTGCTGACCACGTTGGAAACCAAGCGGGTCGCTGGTCTTTTCCTGGCCGGGCAGATCAATGGCACGACGGGCTATGAAGAGGCCGGCGCGCAAGGTCTGCTCGCCGGCCTCAACGCCGCGCGCAAAGCATCCGGCAATGACCAGATCGTGCTCAGCCGCACCGAAGCCTATATCGGCGTGATGGTCGACGATCTCACCAGCCGCGGCATCGTCGAGCCTTATCGCATGTTCACCTCACGCGCCGAATTCCGGCTTTCGCTGCGCGCCGACAATGCGGACGAACGTTTGACGCCGCTGGCGGCGAAACTCGGGATCGCCTCGCCGCGGCGCCTGCAGCGTTACGATGACGTCAACAGCAGGCTTGAGCAAGCGCGGACGCTGGCGAAATCCGTTACCTTCACGCCGAACGAAGCGGCGCGGCACGGCCTGGAGATCAACAAGGATGGCGTGCGCCGCTCGGCCTATGAGCTGCTGGCGCATCCCGGCGTCGACATGGCCTGGTTGACCCGTGTCGAGCCACGCTTCGCGACGGTCGACGCTACGACTTTCGAGCGGCTTGAAACGGAAGCGAAATATTCGGTCTATCTCGACCGCCAGCAGGCCGATGTCGCGCAGATCAGGCATGAAGAGTCGCGACTTATCCCGGACGCCATCGACTTCTCGGAGGTTCCCGGCCTCTCGAACGAGCTGAAGCAGAAGATGAAGAGCCGGCAGCCACGCTCCATCGCCGATGCGCAGCGCATGGAAGGCATGACGCCGGCGGCGCTGGCGATCATCGTTGCGCATGTCCGCAATGTCGAGTTGGCCGCGCGAAGGAATGTCGCGTGAGCGTTGATGCCTGGGGTGACCTGCAGAAGGCCGCAGGACCAGTTTCACGTGAAACATTCGAACGCTTGCAGGCGTTCGAACATCTGTTCCTGAAATGGAATCGCAGCATCAACCTGGCGGCGCCGTCGACGCTGGACGATGTCTGGCGCCGCCATATTCTGGACAGCGCGCAGCTTGCGCGAATCGCCCCTGATGTGACGCGTTGGGTCGATCTCGGATCCGGTGGCGGTTTTCCCGGCCTTGTGCTGGGTTTCCTGCTTTCAGAGAGGGCCGGCGCGACGATCGATCTGGTCGAGAGCAACCGCAAGAAAGCCTCGTTCCTGCAATCCGTCATCGGCCAGTTCGACTTGCCGGCGCGTGTCATAGCGCGGCGTATCGATGATAGCTATGCTCTTGTTTCCGAACCGCAAATCGTCACCTCGCGAGCGCTTGCCGCGCTTCCCGCCCTGCTCGATCTGTCGGCGCCCTGGCTGACCAAAGGCGCACCGCGCTTTTCCACAAAGGCCGGGATTATCGCGCCGAAGTGGAAGAAAGCGCTCACCGCTGGGCCTTCGATCTGGTAGAACATCCAAGCATGACGGACGCCCATGGCGTCATCCTGGAAATCAGCGAATTGCGCCCGGCGAACCTGCAATGAATCAGTGGCATAGACCCATGAAAACTGGACCGCGTATCATCACAGTTGCCAATCAAAAAGGCGGCGTCGGCAAGACGACGACGGCGATCAATCTGGCGACGGCGCTGGCCGCGATCGGCGAGCGCGTGCTGATCGTCGACCTCGACCCGCAAGGCAATGCCAGCACCGGCCTCGGCATCGACCGCAAGGATCGCACCACCTCGTCCTATGATGTGCTGACGGGCGAGCTCGACCTGGAGGCCGCCGCCGTGCCGACGGCCGTGCCAGGGCTGTCGATCATTCCCTCGACGCTCGACCTGCTCGGCATCGAAATGGAGATCGCGTCGGCGCCCGACCGGGTGCTCAAATTGCGAAACGCGCTGCGCGCCGCGACCGAGCGCGCGGCGCCGTTCGGCTATGTGCTGATCGACTGCCCGCCCTCGCTCAACCTTTTGACTTTGAATTCAATGGCGGCAGCCGATTCCGTTCTCGTGCCGCTGCAATGCGAGTTCTTCGCGCTCGAAGGTCTCAGCCAATTGCTCGAAACCGTCGAGCAGGTTCGCCGCACGATCAACCCGGATCTCACGATACAGGGCATCGTGCTCACCATGTATGACGGCCGCAACAACCTCGCCAACCAGGTGGTGCAGGACGTGCGCACGCATATGGGTGACAAGGTTTATGAGACGATCATTCCTCGCAATGTGCGGGTGTCCGAGGCGCCATCCTATGGCAAGCCGGCGATCCTTTACGATCTGAAGTGCTCGGGCAGCCAGGCTTATCTGCAGCTTGCCTCGGAAGTCATCCGCCGCGAGCGCAAGCTGCGCGCGGCTTGAGTTTTCAGCCCTTGGTTAGTTAGCCGATTCGATTCCGAAACGATCTGGATAATCTAATGAGTGAAGACCAATCACGAAAAAGACTTGGCCGTGGCCTGGCAGCGCTGATCGGCGAGATCGACCGCCCAGCCGCACCGGAAAAGCCGAACGCAGCGGTGGCCGCGGACGGCAAGGTGCCGATCGAGTTCGTCAGCCCCAATCCGAAGAATCCGCGCCGGCATTTCGGCGACGCCGAGTTGACCGATCTCGCCCAGTCGATCCGCGAGCACGGCGTGGTGCAGCCCGTGGTGGCGCGGCCGTCGCCATCGCAACCTGGGCGCTACGAGATCATTGCCGGTGAGCGGCGCTGGCGGGCGGCGCAGCGCGCCGGACTGACCGAGATCCCGCTGATCGTGCGCGACGTCAACGACCGCACCGCGCTGGAGCTGGCGATCATCGAGAACGTCCAGCGCGCCGACCTCAACCCGGTCGAAGAAGCGCATGGCTACCAGCAGCTGATCGACGAGCATGGCTACACCCAGGCTGATCTCGGCCAGGTGATCGGCAAGAGCCGCAGCCATGTCGCCAACACGCTCAGATTGTTGAAGCTGCCCAATGTCATCCATGACATGCTGGTCGACGGGGCGCTGTCGGCCGGCCATGCGCGCACGCTGGTGACGGCCGAGGACCCGGCCGGGCTTGCCAAGCGGATCGTCGAGGAGGGGCTTTCGGTGCGCCAGGCCGAAGCGCTGGCGCAGATGCCTGCCGGGCCGACACCGGCCAAGACCAAACCAGCGCCAAGCGCGCCGGAGAAAGATGCCGATACGCTGGCACTCGAGAAGCTTGTGACGAACACGATCGGCATGATGGTGACCATCGACCACAAGGGCAAGGGCGGCACGTTGCGGGTAGCCTATCGCTCGCTTGAGCAGCTCGACGAGATCTGCCGGCGGTTGAAGGATGAGCGATAGGTTTGCGGGGCGTAACGGTATTCGGCTGGTATATGAGGTTTTAGCTTAAGCTTGGATACGCCTGATATATCGGTGATAAACGAGGGGCTGGCAGCGTGCCGGCCCTTTTCGTTACGGAAGCGCGGGACCCACCGGGCTGCCGAGTACTGATACGCTGGCATAGCAGCGTCCGTCGGCGCCTGCAGCTTGACTGTGCCGGGCAACGGCGTAACCTATATTAGGTATGGCTTAAATTACGTGCCCTAGCGTGCCGACAGTCGCGGTGAGGGCCTTTGCCGTTCCTGCAAGTGAAACGGCAGCACCTCGCCAAAGCGATACGCCGACGCGCCCGACGCAAAGTGGGAGGTGCAAATGGCAGTCAGTTGGCGATTATCCGGAAACTATTTCGAGAACTGTAGCTGCGACGTCGTGTGTCCGTGCCTGATGTCCACGAATGCGCAGCTGACATCGAAGCCAACGCAAGGCGTTTGCGACGTTGCCCTGATCTTTCATATCGATGCGGGCAATTATGGGGGCGTTCGATTGGATGGCCTCAATGTTGCGTTGGTTGCTCATACGCCAGGTCCGATGGCGGACGGCAATTGGACGGCTGCCGCCTATATCGACGAAAAGGCTGACGAGGAGCAGACGGAGGCGCTGGGCGCGATCTTCACCGGCGCCGCTGGCGGTCCGATGGCGGTGCTGGCACCCATGATCGGCACGAACCTCGGAGCCAAGAAGGTGCCGATAGACTACCGGATCGACGGCAAGAAACGATCAGCGGAGATTGCGGGCATCATGCAGGTCGCGGTCGAACCGCTGCCGACAATGCGCGAGGACGGGCAGATGTGGGCGGCCACCGGCCATCCCGTCAACCCCGACTGGCTCGGCCTGGCGATGGGGGCGGAAGGCAGCACCTTCAGCGACCATGGCATGAGTTGGGACAATTCCCGTAGAAACGGGCACTACGCTCCGATCAATTGGTCCGGCCAGCAGTAGCGCCTGGCCGGGAACGGGACTCGCTCATGACGTTGACGTTGCAGCGAAACGTCATCCTCGCGCTGCTGGTCGCGGTCGCCGCGGTGGCGTGGTCCGTGCTTGTCTGGCAGCGGCTCGGCATGGATGCGAACATGCGCACGGAAATGTATTCGCCAACCATGGGCATGACGGCGCCGCTGTTTCTCGCCATCTGGATCATCATGATGATTGCCATGATGTTTCCGACGGCTGCGCCCATGATCCTGACGTTTCACCAGGTGCAAGCCGGCAAACAGGGACGTGGCGAGACCTTTGTCTCGACCTGGGTGTTCGTGGCCGGCTACATGGCGGTTTGGGGTGGGATGGGTGTTCTCGCGTTTGCCGGCGCGGCCGGTGCGGAGATGCTTGACCGGCATGTGGGATTGTCTGCGGCGACGGCGGCGCGCATCGGCGGCGCGCTGCTGGTCGTTGCGGGTGCCTATCAGCTCTCGCCGCTGAAAGATCTGTGTCTGGCCAAATGCCGCACGCCCATCGGGTTCATCCTGACCTCCTGGCGCGATGGCCGCTGGGGCGCGGTGCGCATGGGCCTGGAGCATGGGGCCTTTTGCCTGGGCTGCTGCTGGCTGTTGTTTCTCGCTCTTTTTCCGCTCGGGATCATGAACATCGCCGCGATGGCGGTGGTCACCTTGCTGATCTTCGCGGAAAAGACTTTCCCGTCAGGAGAGGGGATAGCCAGGCTGTCGGGTGTCGCCCTGCTCCTTTACGGCGCGGCGGTGTTGGTCTTTCCGCAGGCGCTGCCAACCTTCCAGGCGATGGACGGAATGATGATGAATTGACCAATGGTAGGCAGCTACCGCTGCCCCAGCCTGGCGCTCTCGATCGCGATGCCGAGCAGCGCCTGCCTTGCCAGCGCCTCCGACAAATCAGGCCGTTTGCGCGTCTGCAGCACGGCCGTCTGCAGCCGACCTAGCGCGCGGCCGAGGGCGTCGATATTCCAGCGTTCCAGCGCCTTTTCCACCAGCTTGCGGCGTGTGAAGAAGACCGGCGGCCGGGCGCCGGCGACGACCGAGGCGGCGTTGCGGCCGCCGGTCTCCATCTGGCCGCGCATCGCCTGGATCGCCTGCAATTGCCGCATCGCCGATGACAGGATCACGAAAGGGTGGCCGCCTGACTGGCAGTGGCGGTTGAAAGCGACGTCGAAGTCGCCGACCTTGCCGTCGAGCATGGCGTCGACCGCATCGTCGAAGGAAGCGCCGGAGACATCGCCAGACATCGCATTGACGTCGTCGATGCCGATCTCCTTGCGGCCATGCGCGTAAAGCACCAGCTTTTCGATCTCGCCGCGCGAGGCCAGCCGGTCGCCGCCGAGATTGCGGCGCAGCGCCTGGCGGGCGTCCAACGTCATCGACATGCCGGCCTTGCGCAATTCGTCATCGATCACCGTATCGAGGTCGCGCGCTTCGTCGGCGTAGCAAGGCAAGGCAATGGCGTTGCCGGCGGCCTCGACAATGGCCCTGAGGCCCGTGCCTTTCTTCAGGTCGCCGGCTTCGATGAGGATAATCGCGTCGCGCGCGGGTTCCGTGGTCAGCGCCTTGATGTCGTCGGCCAGCGCCTTCTGCCCGCTGGCGTTGCGCACCCAAAGCAGCCGCCGGTCGGAAAACATCGGCACGGTGCGCGCCTCGTCGAGCAGGCGGCCCTGGTCGCGGTCGACCTCCGCGCCGTCGAGCTTCACCACCGTGAAGGGATCATCGAGCGGCAGGCCGGTTTTCGTAGCGAAGGTTTTCGCCCGCTCGGCGACGAGGCCGCGGTCGGGGCCGTAGAGCAGGACGATTCCCATAGAAGGGTCCGGCCGCGCGAGCCACGAATCGACCTCGTATCCTTTCTTTTGTGCCATGCGGGCTGAGTTAGCATGGGCTGAGGATGGGGTGAACCGGAGTTTCGACAGTTAGGCGTTCGATGGCCATCTGGTACGCTGACGTCGCGGGCTGCGAAAAAAACCCGCGAGCGGCATACCTCCACGGCGTCGGGTGAGCGGACATCAGCGGTCGGCGCGGACGAACCGGCCGACGAGCTCTTGCATCGGACCCTGGGGCCGCCCTTACAGAGTGAGGGTCCGAAACGGAAAGTCGGGTATGGTCGGCGAAAAGGAGCAATGGCTCGGTCCCGGGGAGACAGCTCGGCGACTCGGCGTCAGCACCAAGGCGCTCAGGGTCTATGAGCGGGAGGGGCTCGTTATCCCTCACCGCGCTGAATCGAGGTGGCGCCTATACGGCCCCACTCAAATCGCCCGCCTGCACCAGATCATAGTGCTTCGTGATCTCGGCCTGTCCCTCAAATCGATCAAGACGCTTGTCGGGAGCCACGCCCGGCTTCGGGATGTCTTGCGACTGCAGCGCGAAACCCTGGAGTCCCAACAAGACAAGATCAGGCGAGCAATCGCCCTCATAGAGGTGGCGTTATGTCAGATTGATGAGGGAAGAGACCTTTCTTTGGACGAGTTGGCAATCCTCACCAAGGAGACTCTCGTGCAACAATCCACCGATGAAAAGAAATTCCTCGCAAGGTTCGAAGCTGTGATCGCGGAACAGGACCCTACTGGGCAAGCCAGCCGCACCTTTGACGCGATCAAGAAAGAGTATAGCGACGATGCCCATAAGGCTGCGCTGGAGGCCATCATGGCGGAGGCCAGCCGGCTGAAAGAGGCGGGCGACGTCAATTCGGAAGCCGCCAAAGAGCTCATTCGGCGTATGCGATCCCGCACCGCCGGCATCAGGCGCTCGACCCCTCAGGCTGAGCAAGAGCTTATGCGCAACGCGTATGCCAAAACGCTGGCCGAGGCGCAGGCGAGCTCTGAGTCCCTCTCGTTCGATCCGGAAGTCCTCGAATTTCTCCGGCAGGTCGCGCAGGGAATGAAGGAACGCGGCGAGCTGGACTGACCTGGCCTCACGTGAACAGATCCCGGAGCGTCGCCTCGGCGCTCCGGGCGCGACGCTGTCGATCTCGCCTTCAGCATCCGTCGAGCTCTTCGGGCGATCACGCCGAACTGAGGCGCGGCCTTTGCTTGCATAGGCCGCGCCGCCGCCCCTCATTGCCCTGCTCATTGCCCTACTGGCATTTCTCCCCTTGGAGGCGAGAAAGAACCGGGGCAGCGCCGACATCAACAGTCAGTCGCCGGTTTACCGCCTCTTGCGCCCAAAACCCCGCCGGCATTCGCCTAATTGCGCGCGGCTCCGAAACATCGACAAGAAATTTCGCCGCCATATCTGCATCTTGTCGCCGCGTGCCGCATTCGCCTCGCGAGAGCGAATGACCGGCTCGCCATCTGGCCCGATGAATTGGCGGCGCGGATGTGCAAATATCGCACCGGCGACATTGGAGGATGAAGGTCATGGCCGATGCTGGACTATTGCGCTTCCATGTGCCGGAGCCCGAGGTCCGGCCTGGCGGAACGCCTGACTTTTCGAATGTGCCCATCCCCAAGGCCGGCTCGGTGCCGCGTCCCGAGATCGATGTCGATCCGCGCACCATCCGCGACATGGCCTTCTCGATCATCCGCGTGCTGAACCGCGCCGGCGAGGCGGTCGGCCCGTGGGCTGGGCTGCTCAGTGACGAAGAGCTGCTCGAAGGCCTGCGCCACATGATGACGCTGCGCACCTTCGATGCGCGCATGCAGATGGCGCAGCGCCAGGGCAAGACCTCCTTCTACATGCAGCATCTGGGCGAAGAGGCGGTGAGCTGCGCCTTCCGCAAGGCGCTCAACCCGGGCGACATGAATTTCCCGACCTATCGACAAGCCGGCCTGCTGATCGCCGACGGCTATCCGATGGTCACGATGATGAACCAGATCTACTCCAACGAGGCCGACCCGCTGAAGGGCCGGCAGCTGCCGATCATGTATTCGTCGAAGGAGCACGGCTTCTTCTCGATCTCCGGCAATCTGGCGACGCAATACATCCAGGCGGTCGGCTGGGCGATGGCCTCGGCGATCTCCAACGATTCGCGCATCGCCGCGGCCTGGATCGGCGACGGCTCGACGGCGGAATCCGATTTCCATTCGGCGCTGGTCTTTGCCTCGACCTACAAGGCGCCGGTCGTCCTCAACGTCGTCAACAACCAGTGGGCGATCTCTACATTCCAGGGCATTGCGCGTGGCGGCTCCGGCACGTTTGCAGCGCGTGGCCTTGGCTTCGGCATTCCGGCGCTGCGCGTCGACGGCAATGACTATCTCGCCGTTCATGCCGTGGCCAAATGGGCAGCGACAAGGGCGCGGGCCAATCTCGGGCCGACGCTGGTCGAATATGTCACCTACCGCGCCGGCGCCCATTCGAGCTCGGACGATCCATCGGCCTACCGGCCCAAGGCGGAATCGGATGCCTGGCCGCTCGGCGATCCGGTCATCCGGCTGAAGAACCACCTCATCCTGAAGGGCGCCTGGTCGGAAGAACGCCACACCCAGGCGGAAGCGGAAATCCTGGAAACGGTGATCGCGGCGCAGAAGGAGGCCGAAAGCCACGGCACGCTGCATGCCGGCGGCAAGCCGTCGACCCGCGAGATGTTCGAAGGGCTCTACGAAGAAATGCCGCCGCATCTCAGGCGCCAGCGCCAGCAGGCGGGGGTCTGACCATGCCGAGAAAGACCATGATCGAGGCGATCCGCGACGCCATGGATGTCGCCATGGGGCGCGACGAACGGGTCGTCGTCTATGGCGAGGATGTCGGCTTCTTCGGCGGCGTTTTCCGCGCCACGCAAGGCCTGCAGGCTAAATATGGCCGCAGCCGCTGCTTTGACGCGCCGATCAACGAATCCGGCATCGTCGGCTCCGCCATCGGCATGGCGGCTTACGGACTGAAGCCCTGTGTCGAGATCCAGTTTGCCGACTACATGTACCCGGCCTACGATCAGCTGACGCAGGAGGCGGCGCGGCTGCGCTACCGCTCGAACGGCGATTTCACCTGCCCGATCGTGGTGCGCATGCCGACCGGCGGCGGCATCTTCGGTGGCCAGACGCACAGCCAGAGCCCGGAAGCGCTGTTCACCCATGTGTCGGGCCTCAAGACCGTGGTGCCGTCCAATCCGCATGATGCCAAGGGGCTCTTGATCGCCGCGATCGAGGATCCCGATCCGGTGATCTTCCTCGAGCCGAAGCGGCTCTACAATGGTCCGTTCGATGGCCATCACGACCGGCCGATAACGCCATGGTCGAAACATGAGCTCGGCGAAGTCGCCGACGGCCACTACTCGATCCCGCTCGGCAAGGCGGTGATCCGCAGGTCCGGTTCGGCGGTCACGGTGCTCGCCTATGGCACGATGGTCTATGTCGCAGAAGCCGCGGCGGCGGAGACCGGCATCGATGCCGAGATCATCGACCTTCGGACGCTGCTGCCGCTCGACCTCGACGCCATCGTCACCTCGGTGAAAAAGACCGGGCGCTGCGTCGTCGTGCATGAGGCGACGCTCACCTCCGGCTTCGGCGCCGAGCTGGTTTCGCTGGTGCAGGAAAACTGCTTCTACCATCTGGAGGCGCCGGTGGCGCGGGTCGCGGGCTGGGATACGCCCTACCCGCACGCGCAGGAGTGGGATTATTTCCCCGGCCCCGCCCGCGTCGGTCGCGCGCTTATCGAAACGATGGAGGCCTGACACATGGGCGAGCACATCATCAAGCTGCCCGATGTCGGCGAAGGCGTCGCCGAGGCCGAGCTGGTCGAATGGCACGTCAAGGTCGGCGACCTAGTGCGCGAGGATGCGGTGCTGGCCGCCGTGATGACCGACAAGGCGACCGTCGAAATCCCTTCGCCGGTCGATGGCGAGATCCTGTGGCTGGGCGCCGAGATCGGCGACACAGTGGCGATCGGTTCGCCGATCGTGCGGCTGAAAGTGGCGGGCGAGGGCAATGTGAAGGCTGGCGCCGATGAGAGCGGCGAGAAGACCACCACCGCTGGGGTGGGCGGCGGCTCTCGCCCTACCGTCCAGTCCGGCCAAGAAACACCGCCGTCATCCTCGGGCTTGTCCCGAGGATCCACCGCTCCTCAGGATTGGCGACGTCGCATCCTTCCAGGCCGGCAGATCCTCGGGACAAGCCCGAGGATGACGGCGTGAACAAGCCCGAGGATGACGGCGTGAACAAGCCCGAGGATGACGGCGTGAACATGCCCGAGGATGGCGTCAAAACGAATCGCGCCACGCCTGGACCCTCCGGCGTGCCGCGCACCGAGGGTGAAAAGCCACTGGCCTCGCCTGCCGTCCGGCAGCGCGCCAAGGAGGCTGGCATCGATCTGCGCCAGGTCGCGGGCAGCGGTCCGGCGGGGCGCATCGGCCATGACGACATCGACGCCTTCCTGGCGCGCGGCCCGCAAGTGGCCCGTGCACCGGGCCTTGCTCCCAAGGATGGGATCGAAGACATCAAGGTCGTCGGGTTGCGGCGCAAGATCGCCGAGAAGATGACGATCGCGAAGTCGCGCATCCCGCACATCACCTATGTCGAGGAGATCGACGTCACCGCGCTGGAAGATCTGCGCGCGGCGCTCAACAAGGAAAAGCGCGCCGCCAGGAGCGGCGCGGAGAGGCCGAAGCTGACGCTGCTGCCGTTCCTGATGCGGGCGATGGTCAAGGCGATCGCCGACCAACCCAACCTCAACGCGCTGTTCGACGACGAGGCCGGCATCATCCATCAGCACGAAGGCATCCATATCGGCATTGCCGCACAGACGCCCAACGGGCTGGTCGTGCCGGTGGTCAAGCATGCCGAAGCGCGCGACCTATGGGAGAGTGCGGCCGAGGTCAATCGGCTCGCCGACGCGGCGAAATCCGGCACGGCGACGCGCGAGGAGCTCTCCGGCTCGACCATCACCATCACCTCGCTCGGCGCCATGGGCGGCGTGGCGACGACGCCGGTCATCAACTATCCGGAAGTGGCGATTATCGGCGTCAACAAGATGATGGTGCGGCCGGTGTGGGACGGCACGCAGTTCATCCCGCGCAAGATGATGAACCTGTCGTCGAGCTTCGACCATCGCGTCATCGACGGCTGGGATGCGGCGGTGTTCATACAGCGCATCAAGGCGCTGCTGGAAACGCCGGCGCTGATCTTCGTGGACTGATGGGGATGGTGTTGAAGGCGAACGTTGCTGCGCTAGGATGTGGGCTCCCCCTTCTCCCCTTGTGGGAGAAGGTGTCGCCGAAGGCGACGGATGATGGGTGTTCCAGGGAACGCCGACGTCTCACTCCGCTGGAACACCCCTCATCCGTCTCGGCGCTGACGCGCCGATCCACCTTCTCCCACAAGGGGAGAAGGGAAGGCGCGCGCCGGCCCTCGCCGAAAGGACAGCTGCTATGAAAGAAATCTCCTGCAAGCTGCTCGTCATCGGCGCGGGTCCTGGCGGTTATGTGTGCGCCATCCGCGCCGGCCAGCTCGGCATCGACACGGTGATCGTCGAGGTCGGCAAGCCGGGCGGCACCTGTCTCAATGTCGGCTGCATCCCGTCCAAGGCGCTGATCCATGCGGCCGAAGAGTTTGACAAGGTCGCGCATATGGCCAGCGGCAAGGATCCGCTCGGCATCAAGGTCGGGGCGCCGACGCTCGATCTGGCGCGGACGGTCGCCTGGAAGGACGGTATCGTTAGCCGGCTGACCGGTGGCGTCGCCGGGCTCTTGAAGAAAGCCAAGGTCAAGACCGTGCAGGGCTGGGCGACGTTCCGCGACGGCAAGACGGTCGCGGTCGAGACCGAAACCGGCACGCAGGTCATCCGCGCCGAGATCGTGGTGATCGCCACCGGCTCGGCGCCGGTGGAATTGCCGTTCCTGCCGTTTGGCGGTCCGGTGATCTCATCGACCGAGGCGCTGGCGCTGAGCGAGGTGCCGAAGAGGCTTGCCGTCGTCGGTGGCGGCTATATCGGGCTGGAGCTCGGCATGGCCTTCGCCAAGATGGGCGGCAAGGTCGCGATAGTCGAAGCCCTGCCGCGTGTGCTGGCGCAGTACGACGCCGATCTCACCCGGCCGGTGCTGAAACGGCTTGGCGAGCTCGGCGTCGAGGTGATGACTGGCGCCAAGGCCACGGGAGTATCCACCAAGGGCGACGCGCTGCTGGTCGAGACGGCTGACGGTAAGAACGCCAAGGTCACCGCCGACAGGATCCTGGTCACGGTGGGCCGTAAGCCGCTCACCGAAGGCTGGGGCCTCGAGCAGATCGATCTCGACAGGGTCGGCAAATTCATCCGCATCGACGACCTGTGCCGCACCTCGATGCGCGGCATCCATGCCATCGGCGATGTCACCGGCGAACCCATGCTGGCGCATCGCGCGATGGCGCAAGGCGAGATGGTGGCGGAGATCGTCGCCGGCCACAAACGCAGCTGGGACAAACGCGCCATCCCGGCAATCTGCTTCA
Organism: Mesorhizobium sp. ORM8.1; assembly: GCF_053005525.2. Taxonomy (NCBI): domain Bacteria; kingdom Pseudomonadati; phylum Pseudomonadota; class Alphaproteobacteria; order Hyphomicrobiales; family Phyllobacteriaceae; genus Mesorhizobium; species Mesorhizobium sp. ORM8.1. The sequence continues at coordinate 4,018,595 of NZ_CM132600.1, forward strand.
CCGATCCGGAGCTGGTCACCGCCGGTCTCACGCCGGAAGAGGCGAAGGCGCTGGGTGGCGAGATCAAGATCGGCCAGTTTCCGTTCGCCGCCAATGGCCGCGCAATGACCAAACAGGGCGAGGATGGGTTCGTGCGGGTTGTGGCACGCGCGGACAATCATCTGGTGCTCGGCATCCAGGCGGTCGGCCAGGGCGTGTCGGAGCTGGCGGCAGCCTTCGGCCTGGCGCTGGAGATGGGCGCGCGGCTGGAGGATATCGCCGGCACCATCCACGCGCATCCGACCCAGGGCGAAGCGTTCCAGGAAGCAGCGCTCAAGGCGCTAGGCCACGCGCTGCATATTTAGAGGTTTTACTCTCGCAGGAGGATAGGGACGGCGCGAACCTATCCACTGGGGCTCTTTTCCTCTCCTCCGGAGGGTTGTGTGCGTCAAGTTCTGCAAATTGGGGCGGCCACGATGCTGGTCATGCGGCTTGGCGCAGAGCGAGCTTCTTGTGCTCGCGCAGGTCGTCCATGTTGATGTAGCGGTTGGCCTCCATCCAGTTTTCGTTGGTCTCGACAGCCAAGGCCCTGACGAGGCGCAGGCAGCTTTCGGCGTTGGGGAAGATGCGCACGACATAGGTGCGCCGGCGGATTTCCTCGTTGAGCCGTTCGAGCATGTTGGTGGACTTGAGATGCTTGTGGTGCTGTCTCGGCAGCCTGAAGAAGGTCAGGGTCTGTTCGATGGCATCCTCGGCCCAGCCTGTCAGGCGCGGATAACGAGGCGACCATTTGGCGAGCCATGCGGCGAGATCGGCCTTGGCCTCAGCGAGATCGCGCCGGTCGTAGAGCCAGCGCAGTTCCTGCAGACAGTCGTCGCCGTGCTTGCGCGGCAGATGATCGAGCGCGTTCCTGAGGAAGTGGACGTAGCAGCGTTGCCATGCCGCTTCCGGGATCACCTCACCGATCGCCGCCACGAGGCCGGCATGGTCGTCGGAGACGACCAGCTCGACACCCTTGAGGCCGCGCGCCTTCAGCGAGACGAGAAAGTCTTTCCAGGCCGAACGGCTCTCGCGATTGGCCATCTCCACAGCCAGGATCTGGCGCCTTCCGTCCCAGTCGATGCCGACAGCGATCAGCACCGCCTGGCTCATGACGACGCCGGCTTCACGCACCTTCTCATAGCGCGCGTCGAGGATGAGGTAAGGGAACGGCTCTTGAAGGGGGCGCCTGGCAAAGGCAGCGAGGCTCTCGTCCAGCCGCTTGTTGATGGCCGAGATCGACGAGGCCGAAAACGCATGACCGCACAGCTCCTCGGTGATCGCCTTCACCTTCCTGGTCGACACACCCTGCACATACATCTCGGCCAGCGTCGCCACCAAGGCTCGCTCCGAACGCTGGTAGCGCTCGAACAATTCGGTCGAGAAGCGCCCCGAGCGGTCCTGCGGAACCCGCAGCTCAAGCTTGCCGACACGCGTGACAAGGGTGCGGCCATAGTAGCCCGAGCGGTAGCCCAGCCGCTCCGGCGTGCGTTCGCTTTTCGAAGCACCAAGCGCCTCGTCCATCTCGGCCTCGAGCACCTCCTGCATCACCGCGCGGATCACTTCGTGCAGTCCATCCGGGTTCGAAAGCAGAATGTCTTTGACGGCAGCGCTGGCGGTCTTACTTTCAATCTTGGTCATGGTGGCGTTCCTTCGCGGGAATCGGTGACGTGAACAATCACCAGCCTGCCATGACCGCCCCCTCTCAGCGAATTTGCAGAACTCTCAGCACACTACCCTCCGGAGGGGAGGTGGCGCTGCGAAGCAGCGACGGAGTGGGGGAAGCCGGTCCTCAAACGCGCTGCCGCTGGCGGCTCACCGGGCCTCAACCTAGGCGAGGCATCGCCCCGGCTTTAAATAACGCCGGCGCCGGTCGACCCCCACTCCGTCGAGCTTCGCTCGACACCTCTCCCCGATCGACGGGGAGAGGAAGGGCGCGAACCCACCACCGGTCGGCTCCCCCTTGTCCCACAAGAAGGGAGAGGAAGGGCGCGAGCGTCAAGACTCCTCAGCTCGCGAGCCGGCTCACCATCTCGTGCTGCGCATAGGCGCGGCCGAAGCGGTTGGCGAGGAAGGTGTCGAGCGCGATGTCCTCTTGGCGGACAAAGCCCTTCGCCGGCAGCGAGCCATCGGCCAGCATATCGAGCACGGCGCAGATGCCGGATGCGGTGGTGATCTGGATGGCGCTGCGCACCACCGCACCGACGCGCTGCGAATAGATTTTGTTGGCGTAGGTCTCCTGCAGCAGGCGGCCGTTGCGACGGCCCGACACGGTGACGAAGACGATGACCACGTCCTGGAGCGTTGCCGGCAGCGCGCTCTCGAAAATGTCCTTCAGCACGTCGCGGCGGTGACGAAGCCCAAGATCGTTGAGCAGCGCCTTCATGATCGCGGCGTGGCCGGGGTAGCGGATGGTGCGGTAGTTCAGCGTGCGCACCTTGCCCTTGAGCGTCTCGGCCAGGGTGCCGAGCCCGCCGGAGGTGTTGAACGCCTCATAGGTGACGCCGTCGAGCGAGAATTCCTCGCGCTCCTCCAGCGGCGGCACTTCGATCAGCTCGCCCTCGACGATCGCCTCGCAGGGTTCGCAATATTCGTTGATGACGCCGTCGGTGCTCCAGGTGAGGTTGTAGTTGAGCGCGTTGGACGGATATTGCGGCAGCGCGCCGACGCGCATGCGCACGCTTTCCAGCGTGTCGAAGCGGCTGGCGAGGTCGTTGGCGACAATCGAAATGAAGCCAGGCGCCAGGCCGCATTGCGGAATGAAGGCGCTCTTGGCCTCACGCGCCAATTCCTTGACGCGGCGGGTCGAGACGACATCCTCGGTGAGGTCGAGATAATGCACGCCCGTAGCGGCCGCGGCCTCGGCGATGCGCGTGGTGAGGTGGAAAGGGGCGGCGCTCAGCACGGCGAATTTGCCGGCCAGGACTTCTTCGAGTGCACCGGCAGCGGCGATGTCGAGTTCCCGCGTCGCGACGCCGGCCGGCACTTCGGCGGCGGCAAGCTGAGCCGCCGAGCGGTCGACAAGCGTGACGTGGTAGTCGCCCGTGGCATTAAGCATTTCGGCGATGGTCGAGCCGATCTTGCCGGCGCCGACAACAACAATGTTCTTCATGGTCAATACCCCTGGCATTTCGAGTTACGCAATCCGGACGGAAAACCGCTTCAGCGGAGATCATCGCAGCTTGCCTGTCGAAAGGAAGCGTGGAACTGTGCGAAACGTAACCATAAACTGAGCGATTAGCCGACAGGTTTCGTCGAAATGATCAGCGATGCCGAACAAGCCCTGCTCACTTTGCTGCGCGCCAACGCCCGCGCCTCAACCGCGGAGCTCGCGCGCCAGCTCGGCGTGTCGCGCACCACGGTGCAGAGCCGGATCGAGCGGCTGGAGCAGCGCGGGGTCATCGCTGGCTATGGGGTCAGCCTGGCGCCCGACTATGAGCAGGGCCTGGTCAAGGCGCATGTGCTGCTCACCGTCACGCCGAAACTCGCCGACAAGGTAGTGCGCAGCCTGGAAGCGATGCCGCCGGTGCGCACGGTGCATTCGGTGAGCGGCAATTTCGACATGATCGTCATCGTCGACGCGCCATCGATCAGGGATCTCGATGCATTGCTCGACAAGATTGGGGCGATGGATGGTGTCGAGCGGACATTGTCGTCGATCATCTTGTCGACGCGGGTGGATCGGTGAGGCGCCAATCTCCCCCTTGAGGGGGAGATGTCCGGCAGGGCAGAGAGGTCGGTTCGACCGGATGCGACCCTCTTGCCGTCGATGAAGAGTTAGCGCTCCACGCGCGGCGACCCCCTCTGTCGCCTTCGGCGACATCTCCCCCTCGAGGGGGAGATCAGGCGTGCGCCTTTCTCGGCTCCGGCCCATCATCCAGCCACGCCACATCCTCCGGCGAGAGCGTAATATCCAGCGCTTTCAAACTATCCTCCAGCTCGTCCAGCGTGCGTGGGCCGATCAGCGGGACCGACGGGAAGGGCTGCGCCAGCACATAGGCCAGCGCGACATGGATCGGGCTTTTGCCGAGACGCCTTGCCAGTTCGATCGCCCGGTCGCGGCGGCCGAAGTTCTTCTCCGAGTACCAGACGCGCACCAGCTCCTCATTGTCGGTCCGTTCGCGGCCGGCGCGGTCGGTGAAGAAGCCGCGACCCTGGCTCGACCAGGCGAAGTTCGGCATCTGCCGCTTGGCCAGCCAGGCTTTCCAGTCGTCGGTCGACGAGGTGATGCAGCCGGCCCAGATCGGCTCCAGCATCTCGGCCAGCGAGAAATTGTTGGAGAGCGCGCCGGGCTTCTGCTTGCCGTTCTTCCCGGCATAGGCAATCGCCGCATCCATGCGCTCCATCGTCCAGTTGGAGCCGCCGAACAGGCCGCGGATGCGGCCGGCCTTGGCCTCCGCGTCCATGGCGTCGACGAACTCGCCGACCGGCACGTCCGGATTGTCGCGATGCATGAAATAGATGTCGACATGGTCGGTCTGCAGCCGGTCGAGCGACTGGGCGAGCTGCTTGCCGATCACGTCGGGATAGCAGAGCGGCGAGTGCGCGCCCTTGGCGATGATGACCGATTGCTCGCGCACGCCGCGATTCCTGAGCCATTGCCCAAGCAATGCCTCGGTGTAGCCGGCGCCATAGACATAGCCGGTGTCGAACAGATTGCCGCCGGCCTCGAAATAGGCGTCGAGCAGGATCGCGCCCGAGGAGAAGGTGCGGAAATCCTCGAAGCCGAGCGCCAGCCGCGACACGGGACCCGGCAGGCTCGGAATGTCGCGCTTGCCGATGGCGCTGCCGCCGGTGCGCAGCGGCCGCCCAGAGAGGGTGTTGACGCGCTTAGCCGGCTTCTCGATCTCATATTCCAGCCCGACCGCAGCGCGCCACTTGTCGAGCACGCGCAGCGTGCCGAGGCTGTCGGCCCAGGACATGCCGGGCCAGGCGAATTCCTGGCCACCAGCGAGGATTGCGTCGCCGGCGGCGTCGACCTCGAAGGAATAAAGATGGCGGGTCTCGTCGAGGACGATCACCTCGCGCGCGCCGCCGGACCGGATCACCTCGATCCGACCCGGCCCGACATCGCGGTTGCCACCAGCGAACCAGAAATCCGGCACCTCGATGCTGCCCTTGGTGCCGAGGATACGCAGCACATTGTCCTGGTTGAGCGAGATGCTGCAGGAGACTTCGGCGACGATGCCGCCGGGGAAATGGAGCAGCGCCGATGCCCATTCGTCGACCCCGGACTGGCCGAGATGCGCGGCACCGACCACCTTGTCCGGCTCGAGGAACGGCTGTCCCGCCGCGGCGCCCGCGATCAGCCGAACCATCGATACCGGATAGCCGCCGACGTCGAGGATGCCGCCGCCGGCAAGGTCGTTGGCGTAGAGCCTGTGCTCGGGCATGAAGCCCGGCATGGCGAAGCCGAAGCTCGATTTGATCAGGCGGATTTCGCCGATGACGCCCGAGCGGATCAGCTCGACCAGTTGCACCGTCTGTGGATGCAGGCGGTACATGAAGGCTTCGCCGAGAAAGGTGCCGGCCTTGCGCGCCGCATGCATCATGGCGTCGGCCTCGAAAGCGGTCAGCGCCAATGGCTTTTCGCACAGTACATGCTTGCCGGCTTCCGCCGCTTTGATCGCCCATTCGGCATGGCCGGGATGCGGGATCGCGATATAGACGGCATCGACTTGGCTGTCGGCGAGCAGCGCTTCGTAGCCGTCGAGGATGCGGGCGCCCGGAAACGTCTCGGCAAGCCCCGGTTTACCGGGGTTGCGTGCGCCGAGCGCCTCGAGCGTGCCGGTGCGCGATTGCGCCACGCCGCCGGCAAAGGATTTGGCGATGCTGCCGGGCCCGAGAATGCCCCAGCGGATTTTTTGCTTGGATGTCATCTTTCAATACTCCTGGGTCGCCGCCGCGCCTTGGGGATCGGGCGGAAAAGAAAGTCAGCGGATGCGCGCGCCCGCTTTATCGAACAACAGCGAACGTTCCGCCTTGATCGAGACGGTGAAGTGATCGCCGCTGGCGCGCTGGCGCGAGGCCTCGCGCTCGATGATCAGCTCCTCGGGCCCGGCATTGGCGTAGACGTAGCTCACCGAGCCGAGATGCTCGGCGACGTCGGCCTTGATCGCGATGTCGCAGTCGCCCTCGCCTTTCTCGCTGAAATGCTCCGGCCGAACGCCGAGCACGACCTCGGCGCCGACGACAGGAAAGGCTTTTGAAAGCGGCTTGCGCAATCGAACGCCGCCATGATTGGCAAGCTCGATGATCGCGGCGCTGTTCGACGTCTCGACGACTTTCGCGGCCAGAAAATTCATCTTCGGCGAACCGATGAAGCCTGCTACGAAACGATTGGCCGGGTCGTCATAGAGGTCGAGCGGCGCGCCGATCTGCTCGACATTGCCAGCTTTCAGCACGACGATTCGGTCGGCCAGCGTCATCGCCTCGGTCTGGTCGTGCGTCACATAGATCATGGTGGTGCCGAGCTCCTTGTGCAGGCGCGAGATCTCGACCCGCATCTGGACCCTGAGCTCCGCGTCGAGGTTGGACAGCGGCTCATCGAACAGGAAGACCTGGGGCTCGCGCACGATGGCGCGGCCGATAGCGACGCGCTGGCGCTGGCCGCCGGACAATTGCTTCGGCCGCCGCTGCATCAATTCGTCGATGCGCAGGATCTCGGCGGCGCGCTTGACCCGGCGATCGGTGTCGGCCTTCGGGTTGCCGTTCATGCGGAGCCCGAAGCTGAGATTCTGTTCCACCGTCATGTGCGGATAGAGCGCGTAGGACTGGAACACCATGGCGATGCCGCGATCGGCCGGCTCGACATCATTCACCAGCTTGCCGCCGATGGCGATCTCGCCGCCGCTGATGTCCTCCAGCCCGGCGACCATCCGGAGCAAAGTCGACTTGCCGCAGCCGGACGGGCCGACGAAGACGACGAATTCGCCATCGGCGATGTCGATGTCGGCGCCATGGACGACTTCGAGGATACCGAAGCGTTTGACGACATTGGTGAGGGTGACGGCTGCCATCGCGCTTCTAATCCTATTTGACCGCGCCGGCGGCGATGCCGGCAATGAAATGGCGCTGCAACAGCACGAAGACGACAAGCATCGGCAAGGTCAGCATGACCGCGCCGGCCATGATGCCGCCCCAGGAGACCTTGGTCAGGCCGATCAGCGTGCCGAGCGCCACCGGCGCCGTCATCGCGCCGGGCTGGCTGTTGATCAGCAGCGGCCAGAGATAATTGTTCCACGAGGCGAGGAAGAGGATGATGGCCAGGGCCGCCAGCATCGGCCGCGCCAAAGGCAGCGCGACGAACAGGAAGATGCGCCATTCCTTGACGCCTTCGACGCGTGCGGCGTCGAACAGCTCGGCCGGCATCATCGAAAAAGCCTGGCGCATGAAAAGCACGCCCAGCGAATTGAACAGCGGCGGTACGATCAGCGCGATCCAGGTGTTGGCGAGCTGGAAATCGCGCGCCACCATGATGAATTGCGGGATCAGCACCACCGCGTAGGGCAGCGTGATGGTGCCGAGGATGATCGCCACCACGATGCCCTTGCCATGGAATTCGTAGCGCGCCAGCGCCCAGCCGGCCATCGAGGTGAGCAGCACCGACAAGACCGTGTAGGTCACCGCCACGCAGACCGAGATGCCGATGGCGCCGACGAAATTGGTGTCGCGCTGCAGATTGTTGAAATTGTCGAGGAAGCCGTCATGCGGCAACAGCTCGATGCCGGGACTGAAGATGCCGTTGTCGGGCATGGTGGAGAACACCACCATCATCCACAACGGGAACAGCCAGATCAACGCCAGCGGTGTCAGGAAGAGGTGCAACAGGATGCTGCGGCCGAGCCTTGCTTGCGAAAGCGAGCTCATTTCGGCTCCCCTCTCATTTCGGCTCTCTTGTCAGCCAGAGCTGCACCAGCGTGATGGCGATGGCCAGCCCCGCCATGGTGTAGGCGACCGCCGAGGCATAGCCGAAATTGAGCGAGCGGAAGCCCTGCCGGTAGAGCAGCAGACCCAGCGTCTCGGTGCCGCCGCCGGGACCGCCGCGCTCGGTGATCAGGAACGGTTCGGTGAACAGCTGCATGGTGCCGATGATCGACAGCACGGCGCAAAAGACGATGACCGGCTTCAACAGCGGCAGGGTGATGTAGAAGAACTGCTTGAGCTTGCTGACGCGGTCGAGCGTCGCCGCCTCATAGACGTCGTCGGGAATGGATTGCAGGCCGGCGAGCAGGATGATGGCGTTGTAGCCGGCCCAGCGCCAGGTCACCGCGATCATGATGACCGCCATCGCCGGCGTGACGTTGGAGAACCAGTCGATCTTGGGCAGGCCGACGCTGTCGAGCAGCTTGTTGACGATGCCGAAATCGAGGCTGAACATCAGCCGGAAGACAGCCGAATAGGCCACTTCGCCGACCACGACCGGGGCGAAGAAGGCAAAGCGGTAAAGGCCGCGCGCCTTCAAGAGCGGCGAATTCAAAAGCACCGCCATCACAATGGCCAGCGCAATCATCACCGGCACCTGGATGACGAGGATGAGCAGCGTGTTCTCGAGCGCGTTGTAGAAGGCCGGATCGCCGATCAGCCGTCCCCAGTTGAAGGCAGGTGCAAAGCGCCACGGCACGGTGCGCGTCGCCTGGAAGGAGATCAGGAACGAAGAGATGATCGGCCAGATCCAGAAGATGGCGAAGATCAAAAGATAAGGCGTGAGGAAGCGATACGCGGTGGCGTTTCGGGTGCGCATCGTCCTCCTCCTTTGTCACGTGCGAGTTGGTATCAGGCTACGGTTAGCCGGCGTCAATTGTCGATGTCGGCGCCGCCCTGTCTTGCCTTCTCCCCTTGTGGGAGAAGGTGGCCGCGAAGCGGCCGGATGAGGGGTGTTCCAGGAAACGCCAACGTCTCACTCCGCTGGAACACCCCTCATCCGTCTCGGCGCAAACGCGCCGATCCACCTTCTCCCACAAGGGGAGAAGGAAGATCTGCTCACTTGATCGGCAGGCCGGTCGCGGCGGCGATCTGCTTGGCGGCGTCGTCGAGCGCGGCCTTGGCGTCGGGATAGCCGCTGGCCAAATATTTGGTCTGCACGGCGCGCAGGATGATCTCGGCGTCGCTCTGGAACTGCGTGCCGCGGCTCGGCACGACCTTCGGCAAGGTTGCCAGAATGTCTTTCCAGATCGCCTGGTCGCCCCAATAGGGCAGGCCTTGCGAAGCGTAAGGATCGTCGAGCGCCGAGATCAGCGACGGCACCAGGCCGAAATCCTTCAGCATGGTGATCTGGCCCTCATTCGTTCCCAGCGTGTATTTCAGATAGGCGTAGGCGGCTTCCTTGTTCTTCGAGGCCGAGGTGATGGCGAGCGACGAGCCGCCGAGATTGGCGGCGCGCGGGCCGTCGGCGGTAAGGCTCGGCATCAGATAGACACCCCACTTGCCGCTCTCCTTCGGCGATTCGGTGCGGATGGTGCCTTCATACCAGCCGCCATAGACCTGGGTGGCGACTGTGCCGGCGGTGTTGTTGGTGATCTTGGTCGACCAGTCGGCCGATGAAATGATACCCGCGTCCTTCATCGCCTTGACCTTGGTCAAGGCGTCGACGCATTTGGGCTGGTTGACCGTGATCGACTGGCCGTCCTCGGCGAAATAGGCGCAGCCCTGCTCGTTGGAGATCATGCGGAAGAATTCGGTGTCGCCATTGAAATCGGCGTTGGTCATCGACACGCCTGGATTGGCGGCCTGGATCTTCTTGCCGGCGGCGATAAAATCGTCCCAGGTCTTGATCGAAGTGGGATCGACGCCGGCCTTCTCGTAGAAATCGCGGCGGTAGAAGACGGCGACCGGACCGGAATCCCACGGCATCGCATAGGCCTTGTCGCCGACCTCGAGCTCGGTGCGCTTGAAGTCGGGATATTTTTTCTGGTCGTCGGTGCTGTAGCCCAGCGTGTGCAGGTCGACGAAGCAGTCGGGAAACTGGCTCCAGTAGTTCTCGGCCTCGCCATTTTCGATGGTGACGATGTCTGGCAGGCCGACGCCGCCGGCGGCGCAGCCGGCGATCGATTTGTCATAGGTCGGCTGGTTGCCGAGGTCCTGGACCGTGACCTTGATGTCGGGATATTGCTTGTTGAAGCCCGCGACGGTCGCCTTCAGCGACGAGGCGGCGATATTCCAACTCCAGATCGTGATTTCGCCGGACTGCGCCAGGGCCGGGCCGGAGCCCAGGGCAAGCAGAAGCGCGGCGCAAGTCAGTGTCGTGCGCATTGAAATCCTCCCATTTCATTTGCTCTCTCACTGTGAGCGTGCCTAGACTAGGCGGCGCGGAAGGCTTGTCCCCGTCAAAGGGAATAAGAAGTTGGCGGAAAGTAAGATGTCGCAGCGGCCGTTCTACCAGCCAGGCGCCAGCAGCGTCGAAGGCCTGCCGTTCGCCATGCAGATGTTCCACAATCATCCGCTGGTGATGCTGAAGCCGCACTGGCACGCCCAGGTCGAGGTCAACTTCATCGTGCAAGGCCGCGTGCATTACCGCATGGCCGAGCACGAGATCTCGCTGTCGGCGGGCGAGATGTGCCTGTTCTGGGGTGGGCTGCCGCACCAGATGGACGATCTCACCGATGACGCGGTCTATGCCGGCGCGCATTTGCCATTGGTGCATTTCTTCCGGCTGCATCTGCCGGCCGATGTCCGGCACCGGCTGATGACCGGCGCGACGCTGGTGACCAACGCCACGGACCAGTCCGACAACGACAATTTCAAACGCTGGAACGAATACGGACGCTCGGGCGACGCAGCCAAGGCGCAGCATGCCGTCAACGAGTTGCTGCTGCGGCTGGAGCGGGTGCGTTTCGATCCCTACCGGCTGGTGCCGGACACCACTGCGGGACAGGGCGCGGGCAATGCCTTGGACCAGCAGTCCTCGCGCAATGTCGGACGCATGTGCGATTTCATCGCCGGGAATTTTCTCTATGACATCGACTGCGTGAACATCGCCTGCGCCGCCGACATCCACCCGAAATACGCCATGAGCCTGTTCAAGAAATCGACCGGCATGACGCTCAACGAGTATGTCAACCTGCTGCGGCTGAGCTACGCCCAGGCGCTGCTGATGCATGAGGGCGCCAATGTGCTGACGGTCGCCATGGAATCGGGTTTTGGCTCGCTCAGCGCGTTCAACAAATCGTTTCGCAAACTGGCAGGGATGTCGCCTTCGGATTTTCGCCGGGGTACGGTGGGGATCAAGTAGTCGTCGTCTCGACAGGGCCTGTGTCGACCGCGTTTGCCGTTGTCATCGATCGCCCTCCGCTTACCGATTTGTAAGAACCCGGCAATCCGCCAGTATGGTTGAGAGAGCAAAGTCGTCCCCGAACCGCTGCGGCTAACATCCCGTCCAAGCCGAAAGCCTGTCGTGTTCGAGGGGTGGCTTCTCAGATGTTGCGTCCAGGTGATCCTCTTCGCCAGGGCAGGGTCGCCCTGCCCATCGCCATGGTGGTCCGGTGACGGTCATGCAGGCTGTTCAGACCCGGGCCTCCCCGCGACGCCGGCTTCGGGATATGCGGCGGAAGATCTCTGGGAGGCGCCGGTTTATCAGGCGGCGTTTGTGATCGCCGCTTTCCTGTTGCTGCGGATCGGACTTGCCTCGGTCATCCCGCTGTCGATCGACGAAGCCTACGCCGTCGTTGTGTCGCGCAGCCATTCGCTGTCCTATTTCGATCATCCTCCTCTTGGGTTTGCGCTCGCCCGGCTGATGGTCGACATCAGCGGATGCGAATGCCGCTTCGCCGCCAGGCTTCCCTACGTCCTGCTCGGATCGCTGTCGGCGCTGTTGCTGTTCGACCTGACCCGGAAAGCCTATGGCGCCGTTGCCGCATTCTGGGCCGTGGCCTGGTACAGCGTGGCGCCGTTCTTCCTGATCTCGGCCGGACACTTCGTGGTTCCCGACGGACCGCTGGATTTCTTTCTGCTGGCCAGCGCCTGGCTGGCCGCGCCGATGCTTCTGGGCGGGGAGAAGCAACACGCCCTGCCGCGCTGGATCGGGGCCGGCCTGGCGCTTGGCCTGGCGCTGATGTCGAAATATCAGGCCGGCCTGTTTTGCGTCTCGGCTCTGCTCGTCCTGGTGCTGACAAAAGCCGGCCGCGCCCAATTGCGGACGCCGGGACCTTGGCTGGCCGGGGCTGTCGCCGCGCTCGGCCTGATACCGGTCGTGCTGTGGAACATGCGCCATGGCTGGATCTCACTGGCGTTCCAGTCCGGCCGGGGTCTGGCCATCGAGGGCCATTTCCTGCATCCGGCAAACCTCGCGCTCACCCTGCTTGGTCAGGCGGCCTATGTCTGGCCGCCGATCTGGCTGGTGGCCATGGGCTGCCTGTGGAGCGGCGCCAGGCCCGAAGCCTCGCCCGCCGACCGTTTCTTCGTGCTGATCGCGGCATTGCCGGTGGCCTTCTTCGACATGGCGGCCTTGATCGGCGCCCATTCGCTGCCGCACTGGTCGATGAGCGGCTTTCTCTTTGCCTTTCCGCTTGTCGGCCAGTGGTGCGCCCGGTTTTCGCAGCGCAAACCGGCTTTGCTCAGCGCATCCTTTGCCATTGCCGCCATCGTCGTGCCGTTGCTGATAACCGGGTTCGCCGTGCAGGCGACCACCGGCGCTTTCACGCGTCTCTTCTTCAGCCGCGCACCCAAATTCGACGTCAACTGGCAGATCGTCGACTGGACGGCGCTGTCGCGCAGGATCGAGGTCAGCCAGCTCAGGGATCCCGGCAGTTATGTCGTGGCGTCGAACTGGATGCAGGCTGCGCGCATATCCGTCGCACTCGGCCCAGACGTACCGATCGAGGTGCTGCCGGGCGATCCGCGCCATTTCCAGTTCATCGACGATGCGAGGCTTGACGACCGTGGCGCTGGCTTCTTCGTGGGAGCCCTGAATTCCGCCGACGAGGCCGCCAGCGAGAAAGGCTATCGCGACCATCTCGAAGGCCTGTTCGCGACAACCGGTCCGTCGCGATACATCACGCAGCGGATTGCCGGCTACCCGGTCTTCGACATCGTAATCGTGCCGATCAAACGTTCGGGCACGCGGCCATCAAGCTCCGAAGGTCAAAATCCGTTGCCTCAGGCGGCTCACCTGCCATGAACCAGCCGCTTTATCACCTGCAATCCGACATCAGCCAAGCGAGCCACGGATATCGCGATAGCGCCGAACTGACGGTCGTGGTTCCGACCTTGAACGAGCACGCCAATATCGAGCTCCTGGTGGCGCGGCTGCACAAGGTGCTGGCTGGTGTCGAATGGGAGGTTGTCTTCGTCGACGACGATTCCAAGGACGGCACCATCCTTGCCATTCGCGGCATAGCCGTGCGCGACCACCGGGTCCGCGGCATCAGGCGCATAGCCCGTCGTGGCCTCGCCGGCGCCTGCCTCGAAGGGATATTGTCGAGCTCGGCGCCGGTCGTGGCGGTTATGGACGGCGATCTTCAGCACGATGAAACCTGCCTTCCGGCCATGTTGGAGATCATGCGCGGCGGCCAGGCCGACATGGTTGTCGCCAGCCGCTACCAGGACGACAGTAGGGCGGAAAGCGGCCTGACGCGGCTTCGGTCGAACGGCAGCATGCTGGCGACGCGGCTTGCCCAATGGCTGCTCAAGACGCCGATCCGCGATCCGATGAGCGGCTTTTTCATGCTGCGCCGGGACATTGTGGACACTGTCGCGCCGCATCTGTCTCGCCAGGGATTCAAGATCCTACTGGACATCGTCGCGTCGTCGCCCGGCCTGCGCATCCAGGAAATTCCTTACGTTTTCGCTCCGCGGCTGCATGGGCAGAGCAAGCTCGATGCCATGGTGGTGTTCGAATATGCCGGCCTGCTGGTCGCAAAGGCTTCCGGCGATCTGATCTCGACCCGCTTCCTGGCCTTCGGCCTGGTTGGTTTCGCCGGGGTTGGCGTGCACCTGACGGCGCTGCATGCCTTGCTGGCGCGCGGCCTGCCGTTTGCCGCGGCCCAGACCGCCGCGATGTTTACGGCGATGGCATTCAACTACACGCTGAACAACGTCTTCACCTACCGCGACCTTCGCCGGCGTGGCTGGCGCTTCCTGACCGGGTTCGGCCTGTTCGCGGCCTTATGCAGCTTCGGCGTGGTGGCTGGCGTCGGGGTGTCGAGCCTGCTCTACACCAACGCCTCGCGCTGGTGGGTGGCTGGCCTGGCGGCTGCAGCGGTCGGCTCGGCCTGGAACTATGTGACCAACTCCGCGATCACCTGGCGGGTGCGCTAGAGCAGTTCAACGTTTGATAAGAATCGCCGACCTGCTCCAACTTTCTGTCTTTACGCAATTCCGGACTGAAAACCGCTGCGCACTTTTCCTGGAATTGCCCTGCATCAGGATGACGTTTCGTTGAATTGCCATCCTGATCTAACTCTTTGTTGGAGCATGATCTTCTCCGGTTCCCACTTTTCGAGATCATGCTCCAGCACACTTCCCCTACAGTCCTCACGGAGCTCCGAATGTACCAGATCGACGCGGCCCTGACCGCATGGATAAACACCTGGGCAGGCCAGTCCCCGGCGCTCGATCCGATCATGAGAGGTGCTTCAACGATCGGCGTGCCGGTTTTCGTGCTCGCTGTGGTGCTTCAGTGGTGGATACCCAGCGCCGACCGGCACACCCGCCACGTCGCCGTCGCAGCCGGCTTGTCCTTCCTGCTCGGGCTTGCGATCAATCAGCTTATTCTATTGTTTATCCAGCGGGTTCGCCCCTACGACGCCCATGTCTCGCATCTCATCATCGATCGCACCGCCGATTTCTCGTTTCCGTCCGATCATTCCACCGCCAGCTTCGCCATAGCGGCGGCCTTCCTGATTTGCGGGCTGCGCCAGCGTGGTCTCCTGTTCCTTGCCGCAGCGCTGGTGATCTCCCTGTCGCGTATATATCTCGGAACCCACTATGTAAGCGACGCCCTTGGCGGCGCCGCGACGGCCTTCTTCGCGGCTTTCCTGGTCCGTCTCGCCTATCGGGAAGACACCCGGATCGACAGCCTGATCACCGGGATATTGTAGAAGGGTTCCGCCGGCGGGGCCGTGGCTTGACCAGCCCCGCCGCAAGTCCAGGGAAGAAAACCGGCCTACTTGGCCGGCTGGATGCTCGAGGCCGCCAGTTTGCCGGCCTTCGTCGAATAGGTGACCATCACCTTCTCGCCAACTTTCAGCGTCTCGGCTTCAATGCCTTCCGGCAGGGAGAATGTCTTGCCGTCGGAGAGCGTGATAGAATCGCCTTTCTTGTCGATGCTGGCGATGGTGCCGGTCGTCGCCTTCGCGTAGGCGACGCTGGCGGATGCGATTGCGATTATCATTGCAGCTGTGATGACGGATTTTTTCATCGTTCAGTTCCTTTCTCTCTGCCGAGGGCGGTTGCCCAGGGCGGCTTCAATCCGGAGCGGCCCAGCCCTGCCGGATCAAGAACCCCGGAGCCAGGATGAAGCGAAGCCAAACTTAGGACCGGAAGTTTTCAGCAGGTTGGCCGCAGCCTTACAAATGCGTAAGCGCGCTGTGAGCGTCATAGGTCACGCAATTGCTCGGCGACGAGCCCGGAGGACTGCCTGGCGGACCGAACGGCGGCGGCAACTGATGCAACGACGAGGCCAAGCACCATCACCAGATAGAGCCATGGCACCGACAACGCTTCCGGCGGCGGATCGAAGACGCCGGTCAGCAGCTTCACCAGCATCCACGCGGTCAGTGTTCCCGAGATGAGGCCGAAGACCAGGCCGCCGACAATGATGACGAGGCCTTCGCTCCAGAGAAAGGCGGCCAGCTGCGCCGGCTTGGCGCCTATCGCACCGAGGATCGCGAAGGGGCGGCGCCGCTCGGCGAATCCCAGGGCCAGCATCAGCCCGGCGGCGGCGGCCGCCATCAACACGGAAAACCCAAGCTCGATCCTTGTCAGCCCGTCTAGGTCGATGGCGGTCAGGCTCGATCCGATGAGTTGCGCGGCCTGGCCGATATCGCTGACCTTCAGCGCGGGGTCGACGGCAAGCACCGAAGAGGCCTGCCGGGCAAGCGCGGCAGGACTCCCCCGCGCCCGCATCAGAACATATTCGGACGCGTCCGACCCTGTCATGCGGGCGACGTAGGCGGCATTGGCGACAAGAAAGGAATCTTTCGGCGCGGTCGGGAATTCGCGCGCGACGCCGATGAATTTGAAGGCCACCGGATGGTATTGGTGGTCCCTTGCATCGACGAGCCGCAGGTTGATCGTGTCGCCCTGCTGAAGCTGGAAGTCCTGGACGGTTTCCTCGGACACCAGGACGCCATCGGGCGTTGCAGCCAACTGGCCGAGGATGGCTGCCGCGCCGGCGCCGCTGAAATAGGCGTCGGAAAGGCTCGTGGCGCGGCCGATGCGTCCGGGATCGATTCCGTAGAGGTCCTGCAGATCGGCGCCCACATAGGCAAAACGATGCTGCATCGGCTCGACCGCGACCGCATCCGTCAGCGTGGTCAATGCCGCCAGATGTGCGCCGGCTGGCTTGTCCGAGGTTCCGAAGATCGTGACGTCGGATCCATTCGTCAGCTCCGCGTCGACGCGCGCCTGGGCGTTGTAGGTGGTGTTGAAGATCGCGGTCGAGACGGCGAAGGAGACAGCCAGCGCGGTCATGACGATGCCGGCCGTCAGGCGCTCGGACTGCCGGGACAGGGCGGCCGCCACGACCGGCGCCAAAGGGCCGGCCACCGGAGAGAGAACGGCGCGCATCGGTCTCCCATTGCGTGCGATGATCGTGCTCGACAGCCGCATGGTCAGCATCATCATGCCCATCCAGAGCAATGCGGGAGCGATGAAGGCCTTGTAATCGACAGAAGTCGCCGCGACGCCTTCGGGCGCCAGCACGATCTGGTAGCCGGTGCTGGCCGACAACCAGAAGAAGAGACCGGCGCCGGCAAGCAGCAGCAGATCCAGCCAGAAGCGCTGCCAAAGCGGCGCCCTGGCTCGCGTGACCGTGTGCCGCGCCACGTCGACGGTGGTCCAGCGCGCGTCGCGCCAGGCCGGAAGCAGGAAAGCGGCGAACCCCAGCAGTAAGCCGAGCAGCGCGACGAGAAGCAGGGCCGGATCACGAAGGGCCGTGTACCGGTCGAGTGCGGAAACAGGGCTGAAAAGCCAGGCTCCGCCCATGCCGAACGCAGTTCCGGCGGTGGCGGAGACCGCTGCCTCGGCGGCTGAAAACGACAGGATCGTCCCGGTCGTGGCACCGCGGATGCGAAGCAGCGCCTGCTCCGTTCGCCGGCGTTGCCCGCCGGACGAGGTTACGGCATAGGTGAGCGCGATGGCCAGCGCCGCGCCGGGCAGCCCGAGGAACAGGAACAGCACGGAAGCATAAAGCGCATCCTCGCGGACGGCCGCGAGGCGGGAACCGAGATTGTCGGCAACCAAAGCCTGGCCGGCGGTCCTCGCCTCCAAATTGCGCGCCGCACCGGTGACGGAGAGATAAGCCTGAACAGGGTTGGATGGCAGGGCCTTGTGGGCCAGCCGCGCGTGCCATTGCAGCCGGACCGTATCCGGGCGCTGTCCCGCCTGCGGGGAGAACAACTGCTGCCAATCCCGCCAGGGAAGCACGAGCACGTTGTCCGGAGGCGCCTGCGGTGCGGCCTGGGCAGGCAAGCCAACCGCCTGAAACAGCGAATCAGCATCGGGGAGATCGACGACACCGGCGATTGTGACCTCCGCCATTGGCAAGCCGATACGTTTGATCGACACCGTGTCGCCAGGGCGGACGTGAAGGTTGGCCGCCGTCTGCTGGGCGACCAGGACGCCATCGGCGCTGCCGGAAAGCAGGCGGATTTCCGCTGGAAAGTCCTTGGAATAACCTTCGCCCAGAGCGATGACCTGCCCTGGCCCGGTTGTCTGCGTCGTGCCGCCCGCCAAGGCTTCGAAACCCGCCGCGTCGGCATAGCGAACCCAGTGAGCGGCCTCGACGGGCGCTGCTTCGGCGATCGCCCTGCCGATCGCTTCCGGATCGGCGCCGGAAATCACCTGAACCTGCCAGTCGACCGGGACGGCGCTGACCGCGCGGGCCGTCATCGAGGCGCTGGCATTGGCGAGGAAAAGGACCATGGCCGTCAGGAGCGCGACGGTCACCGCGACGCCCGCCGCGGCGCCAACGACACGCGGGAAGCGGCGGGTGAGAACGCCGCGCAGCCACAGAAGCATCATCATGCAGCGTCCTGTCTGGGCCATTCGGAGACGAGCCGGCCGTGATCCATCGTCCATCTGGTCGCCATCCGGGCAGCTACCGCTTCGTCATGTGTCGCCACGACCAGAGCGGTGCCCGTGCCTTCCAGCTGCTCCAGGACGGTGTCGAAAAAGAACTGCGCGGTAATGCTGTCGAGCTGTCCGGTCGGCTCGTCGGCCAGGACCAGTTTCGGCTTCATGACGAGGGCACGCGCCATCGCGACGCGTTGCGATTGTCCACCGGACAATTCCTCCGGCAGTTTGTCGCGAAGGTCGCCGAAGCCAAACAAGTCCAGCAAAGCGGCGGCGGCCGCTTCGGCGGAGGCGGGGTCACCGGCCAACATCATCGGCAGGCCAACATTCTGGGCGACGGTGAGCGCGGGGAACAGGCTGGACGTCTGGAACACGAGGCCGATATGGCGCGGCCTCAGCTCCTCGAAGGGGCCGAGCCCGGGCCATTCGACGGCGCCGGACGTCGGTTTGTCCAGCCCACCAAGTATATGCAGCAAAGTGGTCTTGCCGCTGCCAGACGGCCCGACCACAGCGATCCGCGCATCGGAAGCGATCCTGCAATGGACGTCGCGAAGCGCGGCAACCCCGCGCTGGAAGTCGCGGCCCAGGCGCTTGCCGACGACAAGCGTGTCACTCATCGTCTATCCTCCCGTCTTTCAAGCCGATGATGCGGTCCGCCTTGTGCGCAAGCGCCCGGCTGTGGGTGGCGAGCAGCGTCGCCAACCCGGCCCGGCGCCGCGCCTCGAAATGCGCGATCAGCCGGAGTTCAGTGTCGCGGTCGACTTCGGCGGTCGGCTCGTCGGCAACCAGGATCGGCGGATCGGCAGCGAGCGCCACGGCAAGGCCGGCCCGCGCCGTCTCGCCGCCGGAGAGTTCTGTGGGAAAGGCCTGGGCACGATGCTGAAGATCGACGCTTTCCAGAAGCGCGCCAATTCGGCTCTCATTCGGCTTACCAGCCAGCTGCATCTGCAGGCGCAGGTTCTGTTCCACGCTGAGATGGCCAAACAGGTTCCCGGACTGCGGAAGGATGCCGAAATTGGCGGCGCGGATGCGGGTCCGCTCGGTTTCCGACCGACGCGTCAGGCGCCTGCCGGCCACCTCGACATGGCCGCCGTCCGGCTCGTCCAACCCGGTGACGCAAGACAAAAGCGTGGACTTGCCGCTGCCGGACGGGCCCACCAGGGCAACGATCTCGCCCGCCGACAGATGAAAGCTGATGCCACGCAGCGCGGCGGTCTCGTCGTCGCCTGTGTGGAAGAACCGGTAGAGCTCGTGCGCTTCCAGCGCGTGCATGTCACTTCCATCGGAACGAATTGGACATCAGCTGCCATTGATCGACGTTGTCGGCGCCCTTGGGCGCGTAGAGCTCCAGTGTGACGAGCTTGCCGTCCTTGAAAAAGAGATAGCGCTCGTTTTCCAGACGCACTTGCCTGTTGGTCACGGCGTTGGGTTCGGAGTTGGATGTATAGACAATACGAATCGCCTCACCGGCGGGCAGCTTGACCTGCTTGACTGCTGTCACCCGCACGGCCCGCCCCATCGCGTCCAGTTTCGAAACATAATCCGCCTTGGCGCTTTCTACAGTCGGCAGAGCGTCCGCCTTAGCCACCGAGACGACGACGCCGTCGAGCTTGTCGATGAAGCTTGCCCCGTCGGCACGATCGGACCTTGCCCAGCCTTCCGGCACCTTCATGGTGAAGCCTTCCGGGGACGCATAGTCGATGAAGACCTGCGTATCGGGAATATCGCCAGGCGGGTTCTTTTCCGCAGGAACCGCTTTTTCGGCCGCGGACGCCGGAACGATGCCCGGTCCGGGACAGGCAAGGCACGCGACGAGCGCCAAAGCCGACAACAGTCGGCCGGTTTTTTGACGAAGGGTGATCATGTCTGGCAACCTCCGGTTTCAACGGCAGTCTGTCCAGCATACCGCATCAAGCTTACGGCCACGTCGCGTCATCCATACGGATTGGTAATTTTTCAGCTTCCGGGCGATCTGGTCGCCGGGAAATTGACCATCACTGCCAGGCCGGGATTGCGGTCCTCCAGCTTGATCGTGGCGCCGTGCAGATCCGCCACGGCCTTGACCAAGCTCAGGCCAAGGCCGCTGCCAGGCGTCGTGCGGCTGGAGTCCAGCCGATAAAGCCGCCGGAACACGTTCTCGCGCTCCTCGGCGGGAATGCCCGGGCCATTGTCGCCGACCGTTACCAGAACACGATCGCCTTGCCGGGTCAGCGACAGCTCAATAGTGGTACCCGGCGGACAGTGCCTGAGCGCGTTCTCGACCAGGTTGGCAAGCATCTGCATCAACAGGTCGCGGTCGCCATGGATGTACCATTTCGCACCCGGAATGATCTTTGTGAGCAGGGACTTGCCGTCATCTTCGGCGACATCGCCATAGACCTCTCCGATGGTTTCAATCACCGGGCCGACATCGAGGTCGACGAAGCGGGCCTTGCGCGCGCCGGCCTCGATCTGGGCGATGCGCAGCAAGGCGTCGAAGGTATCGTTGATCTGCTGGCTTTCGGCGCGGGCGTCCGCCAACTCGGCCTCGACATCGTTGCCCGATGCCGTTCTATCGGCAGCGGACTCCAAGATCATCTGCAAACGGTTGAGCGGCGTCTTCAAATCATGGGCGATGTTGGCGCTGACCTCGCGCATGCCGTCGACCAGCGCCGACAGTCGATCAAGCGCGGCATTGACCTGGCCGGAGACCGCATCGATGTCGTCGCCATTGCCGATCAACGGGATGCGCGCCTCGAGCCGGCCATGCGAGACGTCGACCATGGTGGCGGCGATGGCGTCGAGGCGTCGCTGGACCCGCGAGGCGAGCACGGCGCCGCCGGCGAGGGCAAGGCCGGTGATGAAGAGCGTCGCCCAGCCGAAGCTCATCAAGGCGATGGTCTCGAGTGCCTCGGTTTCCGAGAGCGAAAAGGCGACCGTCAAATTGTTGCCGCCGACCGTGCCCGAATAGGCGCGATACTCGGTGCCATGCGGCACACCGGGCAAGGTGGCGGCAAACATGGAAAAGCCGTCCGGCAAGCCTGCGGCCGTGAAATCTCCAGCCAGATGCTTGCCGCTATGATCCGTGAGGGAAAAGATCTGGTCGGTGTCCTGGCTGAACTGCGCATGATCCCTGACGGTAGCGACGAGATCCTCCTCGTCGCTTTCGGCATAGGTCGCGGCGATGAGGGAGTAGGTCTCCTTGATCGATTGATCGAGCCGTTTGGTCAGTTCGGCGCTCATCAATTGATAGACGATCGCGCCGGACAGGATAAAGGCCAGCAGGAACAGGAAGGCGAAGGTAAGCGCCAGCCTGAACGGCGTGCTGCGCAGCAGGCTGGAGCGTGCCCCGTTCATTGCTCTAAGCAGACATCGGCCAGAACAGCCACAGCAGCGCCAGCGCCGCCGCTATCCAGACCGCGACCATGAAGATCACCCCCGCCTTGCTGACCGGCTTGGCGCGGCGCGTGGCCTCGTCGCGAAACTCCTGCATGAGGCCGGCCGGCACCAGCTTGACCGCAAGCAGGATGCCGAGCGGGACGATCAAAAGGTCATCCAGATAGCCGACAATCGGGATGAAATCCGGAATGAGATCGATTGGGCTGAGGGCATAGGCCGCGACCATTCCGGCGGTCGCCTTCGCGTACCAGGGGATGCGAGGGTCGCGTGCGGCGAGCCACAGCGCCACGACGTCGCGCTTGATCCTACGCGCCCATTGCTTTGCAGAGTCCAACACCGACATATCACCTATATACGGACAGCCGGTCGGACGTGCGAGATGCGATCGAGCGTGGATCGTCAGCCCGGCGCATGCAGACTGTAGCCGGTGTTGCGAACAGTGTGGATGAGCGGAACTTCGAAGGGCTTGTCCACCTTGGTGCGCAGCCGGCTGATATGCGTTTCGACCACACTCGTCTTGGGATCGAAATGAAAATCCCAGACGCGCTCCAGAAGCATGGTGCGGGTGATGACGCGGCCCTCGCCGCGCATCAGCACCTCGAGCAGGCTGAATTCGCGCGGCTGCAGGTCGATCGCCTGGCCTTGCCTGGTCACGCGCCGCTGGATGAGATCCATTTCAAGGTCGGCGACACGCAGGCTCGTCTTCTGTTCCTGCGTCGCCGGCCGCCGGCCGAGCGCGTGGATGCGGGCCAGCAACTCGGAAAAAGCGAAGGGCTTGACGAGATAGTCGTCGCCGCCCGCCTCCAGGCCTTCGACCCGATCGTCGACGCCACCGATCGATGTCAGGAAGATCGCCGGCGTGCGCACGCCCGCCGCACGCACCGCCTTGATCATCGACAAGCCGTCGAGGCCCGGCAGCATGCGGTCGGCGACGATCACGTCATAAGCGTTGCGGGTCGCGGCGAAGAGACCGTCATGGCCGTCGCGCAGCAAATCGCAGACATGGCCGGCCTCGGCCAGCCCCCTGACGATATAGTCGGCGGTTCTCGGATCGTCCTCAACCAGCAGAAGTCGCATCGCCCTTTGTCGTCCCCGCTCCTTGCTGTTTCAGCCGCGGCCGGCATGGTAGCGCCGGCTGCGGCTTTTTCTTGGCCGGCTTGCGTTCTAACTTTTTTGTTCCGGCGCAATTCCGGACGGAAGGTTACGGCGAAGTCGCCGAACTTAACCGTTTCACACTTTTCCTTGAATTGCTCTAGCGAACGACAAGCTCCTCCTCCTCGTCGAACGAGCCTCGCAGCGTCATGTAAAGCACGATTGCCACAATGCAGCCGAGGAAAATCAGGCTGGTGAAGGTGGTGCCGAAGCCCAATCCGCCATACTCCACCGGCTGCGACAGCAGATCGCCGAATGAAGCGCCAAGCGGCCGGGTGAGGATATAGGCAAGCCAGAAGGCGAGAATGCCATTCAGGCCGAGGAAGAAATAGGCGAGAGCGATCACCGCGATCACGCCGCCGAAGATCAGGCCGGTGCTGAGATAGCCCATGTCGAAGCGCTCGGCGACCAGGTCTCCGGCGGCAGTGCCGAGCGAGAAGGTGAACAGGATCGCCAGCCAGTAGAAGATCTCGCGTCGCGTGGTGAAGATGGTGTGGATCGACAAGGTCCTTTCGCTCGCGTACCAGGCCAGGAAGGTCAGCGCTAGAACCACGGAGAACACGATCGTCGTGGTCTCAAGCCGTACGCCGAAATTGTCGACGAGGTTGTCGGTGACCAAAGTACCGACGATGCTGATCAGGACGACAGCAAGCCAGTAAGCCCAGGGCACGTAACGTTTTTGCACGAACTGCAGCACAAGCGCGACGATAAGAACGCCAGTCATGATCAGCGACGTGGCGGTTAGGCCGAGACCGAGATTGACGGCGAGGTAGTCGGCCGCCGTCTCGCCCATGGTCACCGCCATGAGCTTGATCAGCCAGAAATCGACGGTCACATCCGGGACCCGGTTGAGGGGATTGTCGGTGTATGAGGTCATGACGATGTCCTTTTTGGGGCGATGCCCATTCGATGCGGAGGCACGGATTACTTGCCGAAGATCTTCATGCCCTGGGCGAAGAAGTCGTCGGCGCGCTTGTCGTCGTCGGCGTTGCAGCGCTCGATGCCTTTCGTCTCCAGTTCGGAGACCTTGTTCTTGTCGGCATCGTTGAGCGTCGCCTTGGCTTCAGCGGCGCGCAGATCCTTCAGCGCGGTTTCGCAAGGCACCGGGGCGGCAAGGGCGCAGCCAAGCGGAGCGGTGATGGCGGCAGCGGCAAAGGCGAAAGCAAGGGCAAATCTGTTCATGATTGTAATCCTGACGTTGAGGGCCGGGTTTTGGCGTCCAATCGAACCGCCTCAAATTGCATCTGGCGGCGACAAGTCAGGCTAGACAGGCGACTTCACGGCAGCCTGTCCGGGAAGTTACAAATTCGTAAGATCGGCTAAAAAAATCCGCCGGGTCTCGTCATCGCGCGACGGAAGCGCTAGAGGAGCCTGGCGCCATCGGCGCCGGAGCGGTGAGAAAGAATGGTTTACACGTCCCTCAAATCGGCGCCGAAAGCGTTTGACCAGCACAAGCGCCTGATCGTCGTGCAGGTGGCGGCCGTGCTTTCCATCATCCTGCTCCTGTTCAGCAGGCCGGCGCTGGCCGAAGGGTCGGACGGTCACGAAATCGTCGAAACGATCGGGCTGCTGATGGTGTTTGCCTGTTTCCTCGGCCGGCTTTGGAGCATCCTGTTCGTCGGCGGCAGGAAGAATGACGAGCTGATCGTCTCAGGCCCGTTCTCGATGACCCGCAACCCGCTCTATTTCTTTTCAACCGTCGGCGCGGCTGGCATCGGGCTGATGTTCGGCTCGGGGCTGGCGGCCGCGATGCTCGGCCTGGCGAGCTACCTTGTCTTCCGGTTCACCGCGCGCAAGGAGGCCGAGTTCCTGGCCGGCAAGTTCGGCGCGGCCTACGCGGCCTATGCCGAACGCACGCCGGGCTTCTGGCCGAACCCGCTGCTTTATCGCGACGAGGAGCAGTGGCTGTTTTCGACCAGAGCGCTGAAGAGCACGTTCCGCGACGGGCTCTATTTCCTGGCGCTGTTCCCGGTCATCGAGACGGTCGAGTATTTCCGCGTCAGCGGCGCATTGCCGACGCTTTTCACCGTTTACTAGTTTCCAAGCACGGAATTGACCCCCGTCGGCTATGTTTGCTGGTGGGCGGCACGCGTCCGAGATTGTCAGAAACGCCCATCCGCGAGGTTGAGAGGCTTCCGCGAAATCTCCAGCGTTTGCGCTGATTTCACGGAATGAACGCTGATCAGCGTGCCCTGCCGCGCGCAGCCCTGCGTACGCTCTCCAGAAGAATTGCCAGGCAGCCGACCAGAAGCAGCAAGCCGCCGATCAGCGGCGGCAGCGCCAGAAACTTTACCGCCGCGGTGATGAGCGCAATCAGGATCAGCGCCAGCAGTGCCAGATTGCCGTCATCGACGAACATGCCGACGAGCTCTTTCAGGATGAGGCGGATGACATTCATCGCGTGATACCTTCCGCTGGAGTGGGTTCGCGCAGCCAGCGCACGATGGCAAAGGACGCAAGCGCCACGACTGCGAATATGCCAAGCAGGGCGAGGTCCTTTCCTGGCCAATCGGCGCCAAGGCCTTCGCCGGTCCAGAACACGCCGAAACTGGTCAGCATCAGTCCGACGACGAATTTCAGCGCATTCTCAGGCACACGCGCCAATGGCCGGTGCACGGCGAGGCCGATCATCATCACCAGCACGAAGGCAGCCAGCGCGCCGAAGCCGGCATAAAGCGTCTGGCCGTGCGCAGCGCCGACGGCAATGACGATGAACACCACTTCGACACCCTCGAGCAGCACCGCCTTGAACGACGCCACAGCGGCCAGATAGTCGGCGCGGTGGTCGTTGGCCTGCCGCTGCAACGCGGCGGTCTCCTTGGAAAAGGCCTGCTCCTCGTCATGCAGCGCGATCACGCCGACGCTGCGCAGGATCGCCTTGCGCAGCCAGCGCATACCGAACAGGATCAAAAGCACGCCGACCACGAATTGCAGGACAGTGATGGGGACCAGCGCCAGCAGCGGTCCGAACGCCAGCACCAGCGCCGCCAGGACAGCGAGCGCAATGGCGGCCCCGCCCAGCGCCGGACGCCAGCCGCGCGTCACGCCGACGGCAAGAACGATGGTGAAGGCCTCAACCACTTCGACGAAGGACGCCAGAAACGAAGCGGTCATGGATGCGAGAATGGGTGACAGATCGTTCATTGGGCTTCCGTTGAATTGCGGCACAGCTCTGGCTATCTGCTTTACGCAATTCCAAAGCGGAAAACCGTTATAGCTTTTCCTGATATTGCTGAAGCAACAAAAGAGTTTGATCGGCTCATCAGGCCGCTCGATACCGGAATGGAGCCATGAAGAAGATCGGATTTTTGTCGTTCGGGCATTGGACGCCCTCGCCGCAATCGGGCACGCGCTCGGGCGCAGATGCACTGCTGCAGTCGATCGAGCTTGCGGTCGCGGCCGAGGAACTCGGCGCCGACGGCGCCTATTACCGTGTCCACCATTTCGCCCGGCAGCTCGCCTCGCCCTTCCCGTTGCTGGCCGCGGCCGGCGCCAAGACCAGGCGTATCGAGCTCGGCACCGCCGTCATCGACATGCGCTATGAGAACCCGCTTTACATGGCCGAGGATGCCGGTGCGGCCGATCTCATCGCCGGCGGCCGGCTGCAGCTCGGCATCAGCCGTGGCTCGCCCGAGCAGGTGATCGACGGCTGGCGCTATTTCGGCTTTGTGCCGGAAGAGGGCAAGAGCGACGCCGACATGGCGCGCCGGCACTCGGAGATTTTCCTCGACCTGCTGCGTGGCGAAGGCTTCGCCCAGCCCAACCCGCGGCCGATGTTTCCCAATCCGCCCGGCCTGCTCCGGCTCGAGCCGTTCTCGGAAGGGCTGCGCGAGCGGATCTGGTGGGGCGCGGCGACCAACGCCACCGCCGTATGGGCGGCCAAGCTCGGCATGAATTTGCAGAGCTCGACCTTGAAGTTCGACGAGAGCGGCGAGCCGCTGCACATCCAGCAGGCCGAGCAAATCCGCGCCTACCGTGCCGCCTGGAAGGAAGCCGGCCATGCCAGGGAGCCGCGCGTGTCGGTCAGCCGCAGCATCTTTGCCTTGGTCAACGACATGGACCGCGCCTATTTCGGCGGCAGCGAGGGCCAGGACCATTTTGGCTATATCGAGCCGGAGAAGCGCGCCGTGTTCGGCCGCACTTATGCCGCCGAGCCGGACAAGTTGGTCGAGGAACTGAAGGAAGACCAGGCGATCGCCGAGGCCGACACGCTGCTGCTCACCGTGCCCAACCAGCTCGGCGTCGACTACAACGCCCATGTCATCGAGACGATCCTGAAGCATGTCGCGCCAGCCATGGGCTGGCGGTGACGCCTATCCGTCACGGCGATCAATAAACCTGCGCGGTCGGCCGGTGGAGGATCTCATTGATGTCGACCGCTTCCGGCTGGCTCATGAAGGCGACCGCGCGGGTAAAGGAGCCGGCCGGGATCGCCTGTTTGTAGACCTGCCGTCGCCTCAGCGATCGATCCTTGCCGCCTGCTGCGGGAGTAACGCTCGCCCTGCACGGCAATCGCCGAGAGGAATCCTCGATGGTGCGGAGATCGTCCTGCGTCAGCACAACGGCGGCGGAACCGATGTTTTCCTCAAGTCGATTGAGCTTCGTCGTCCCGGGGATCGGAACGATCCAGGGTTTGCGCGCCAGCAACCAGGCGAGCGCGATCTGTGCTGATGTCACCTGTTTTTCGGCGATATTGACACGTGCCGAGTGCAGGCTCTACTTTGACGCGTAATCGGTTACGTAATCGGTTACGGCTCAACAAGTGGAGGAAAGCATGAGCAAGGTTTCAAATACCCAACTGCTCGGCCTGGGTTCGTTCTCGCGCCGCAAATTCCTGAAGACCAGCGCGCTGGCGGCCGGCGCGCTCGCTTTGCCGATCGGCCCGGTTTTCGCCGCCGACAAGCCGAAGGTCGGCCTGGTCATGAAATCGCTGGCCAACGAGTTCTTCAAGCAGATGCAGGCCGGCGCCGAGGACTATGCCGCCAAGAACAAGGACAAGTTCGATTTCGCCGCCGTCGGCATGAAGGACGAGCGTGACTTCGCCGCCCAGGTCGACGCGATCGAGAACTTCATCACCCAGAACTACAACATCATTGTGGTGGCACCGGCCGATTCGAAGGCCATGGTGACGCCGATCGCCAAGGCGCTGAAGGCGGGCATCAAGGTCATCAACATCGACGTGTCGCTCGACACGGAAGCCAAGAAGAAGGCCGGTATCGATCTCGCTTTCTTCGGCCCGGACAACCGCGCCGGCGCCAAGCTCGCCGGCGATGCGCTCGGCAAGGCGCTGGGCAAGGGCGGCAAGGTCGTCATCCTCGAAGGCAATCCCGAGGCCGACAATGCCAAGGAGCGCAAGCTCGGCTTCGACGACGCGGTCAAGGAAAACGGCCTTGACCTGCTCGATTCCAAGACGGCGCATTGGGAGACCGAGGAAGCCAACACGCTGATGACCAACTTCCTCACCCAGCATCCCGACATCCAGGGCGTCATGGCCGCCAACGATTCGATGGCGCTCGGCGTCGTCAAGGCGATCGACGCGGCCGGCAAGTCGGGCCAGATCAAGGTCGTCGGCTTCGACAACATCCCGGCCGTCGGCAAGCTGCTGAAGGAAGGCAAGATGCTCGCCACCGTCGAGCAGTATGGCGCGCAGATGGCGGCCATGGGCATCGATTACGGCCTGCGCGAACTTGCCGGCGAGAAATTCACCGGCTGGGTCAAGACCGACATCAAGCTGATCACCGCTTGAGGCAAGTGCGGCCGCCAGTACTCCCTCTGGTGCGCCATCGCTTCGCCTTTGTCATCACCGCCGCCGGCAGTTCCGGCGGCGGTGACGATGCGCCGACGCCGCTATCGCGGGCTCTAACTATTTATTTTTACGCAATTCCGGACGGAAAACCGCTGCGCACTGTTCCTGGAATTGCTTGAGAGCGCGGTTTAGGATTCTTCTGCCCATGGATGTGATTCTCTCCCTTGAAGGGGTCGGAAAGATCTTTCCCGGCGCCGTCGCGCTCAGCGACGTCTCGCTGGCGATCGCGCGTGGCGAAACCCACATCATCCTGGGCGAGAACGGCGCCGGCAAGTCGACGCTGATCAAGCTTCTGGCCGGCATCTACCAGCCTGACTCGGGCTCGATCGCCTTCAACGGCCAGCCTTACCAGCCGAAGACGCCGCATGACGCGCAGCTCTCCGGCATCCGCATCGTGCACCAGGAGCTCAACCTGTTGCCCTATCTCAGCATCGCCGAGAATTTGATGCTGGAGAACCTGCCGCGCCGTGCCTTCGGCATCGTCGACGGCAAGGCGCTCAACAGCCGCGCCCTAGCGCTGCTCAAGGAAGTCGGCCTCGACATCGATCCGCGCACCCGCGTCGAGGCCCTTGGCGTCGCGCAGATGCAGTTGGTCGAGATCGCCAAGGCGCTGAGCTATGACAGCAAGCTGCTGGTCCTCGACGAGCCGACGGCGACGCTGACGCCGCCCGAGATCGAGCGGCTGTTTTCCATCATCAAGCGGCTGAAGGCCCGGGGTGTCACCATCATCTACATCTCGCACCGGCTGCATGAGGTGTTCGAGATCGGCAACCGGGTGACGGTGCTGCGCAACGGCAGGCTGGTGGCGACGCGCGACCTGCAGGGGCTGACTGTGCCCGACCTGGTCCGTATGATGATCGGCCGCGACATTGCCGACGAATATGGCTTCGACGACAAGATCGTGCCGGGCACGATCGCGCTCAGCGTCGCCAATCTGAAGCGCAGCACCGAGACGCCTCACATTTCCTTTGCCGTCCGCCACGGTGAGATCCTTGGCGTCGCCGGGCTGGTCGGCAGCGGCCGAACCGAAGCCATGCGCGCGCTGTTCGGCGCCGACCCGAAGCTCGACGGCGTCATCGAGATCGACGGCAAGCCGGTGGCGATCACCGCGCCCAAGGACGCGGTGCGGCATGGCCTCAGCCTGCTCACCGAGGATCGCAAGGGGCAAGGGTTGCTGCTCGACATGCCGGTCGACAAGAACATCACCATCACCGATCTCGACAAGGTTTCGCGCCACGGATTGCTCAACCGCCGGGCCGAAGCCGCCGCCGCCGACGATCTGGTTGGGCAGCTGCGTGTCAAGGCAAGCTCGATCGAGCAGGCGGTGCGCAATCTTTCGGGCGGCAACCAGCAGAAGGTGGTGCTGGCCAAATGGCTGTTCCGCGGCACCTCGACGCTGATCCTCGACGAGCCGACGCGCGGCGTCGACATCGGCGCGCGGCGGGAGATCTACCAGCTGCTCTGGATGCTGGCGGCGGCGAAGAAGGGCATCATCATGGTGTCGTCCGACCTGCCCGAGCTGATGGGCATGTGCCACCGCATCATCGTCTTTTCCAGGAACAAGATCGTCGGCGAGGTGCCGCGCGCCGAATTCGACCAGGAGCGCATCCTGTCGCTCGCCTATCAGGAGTATGTGCGACCATGAGCGAGACGTCCGAATCCGTCGTGGCGGCGCCCGTTTCCCCGGGGCGGGCAAAATTCCTGCGCTTCCTGGTCCGCGATGCCGGCGTGCTCTTGGCGCTGGTGCTGATCACCGTGTTCTTCTCGGCAACCGCGCCCTACTTCGCCACACCGGGCAATGCGCTGAAGATCTTCGTGCAGATCGCCATCAACACGGTGCTGGCCGCCGGCATGACCTTCGTCATCCTGACCAGCGGCATCGACCTTTCGGTCGGCTCGGTGCTGGCGCTGTGCACCGTGGTCGGCGCCACCGTGATGATCGACGAGAACCTGTCGCCGGCCGTCGCCATCACGCTGGCGCTGCTTGCCTGCATGGCGACGGGTGCCGTCTGCGGCTTCCTCAACGGCTGGATCTCGACGCGCTGGAAGATACCGTCCTTCATCGTCACGCTCGGCATGCTCAACATGGCGGCGGGCGCTGCCCGCGTGGTCAGCGACAATTCGACCATCACCGGCCTGCCGCAGAGCTTCGTCGATTTCGGCAACCTCATCATCGGCGGCTTCCTGCCGTCGATCTTCCTGGTCGCGGTGCTGGTCATCGCGGCCGGCTGGTTCGTGCTGCGCTTCACCGTCTTCGGCCGCATGATCTTCGCCGTCGGCACCAATGACGAGGCGGTGCGGCTCTCCGGCCACAATCCGGATTTCTACAAGGTCGCCGCCTTTACCATCAGTGGGCTGACGGCCGGCATCGCGGCGATGGTCTATCTGTTGCGCCTCAACATCGGCAGCCCGATCGCCGGCGTCGGCTATGAGCTCAACGCGATCGCCGCCGTCATCATCGGCGGCACCAGCCTCAGCGGCGGCAAGGGCTCGATCATCGGCACGCTGGTCGGCGCCTGCATCCTGCAGGTGCTCTCGACCGGCCTGCAGCTGCTCGGCGTCGGCGACAACTTCAAACCGATCGTGATCGGCCTTGTCATCGTGCTCGCCGTCATCCTCGACGCATATCGGGAGCGGCTGTTGCGAAAAATACGCTAATGCATATCGCTCAACGGAGACGCGGGAACCCGGACCCATGACCACAATTGCCGATGTCGCGCGCCATGCAGGCGTCTCGGTCGCAACCGTCTCGCATGTGATGAACCGCACGCGCCATGTCGAGCCGGAGACGGCAGAGCGTGTGCGCGCCGCGATCACCGCCTTGCGCTACAGTCCGAACTCGGTGGCGCGCAGTCTGCGGCGCGGCGAGACCAAGACCATCGGCCTGCTGCTTCCCGACAATTCCAACCCGTTCTTCGCCAGCGTCGCGCGCCAGATCGAGGATGCCGGCTTTGTTGCCGGCTACACGGTGATCCTGTGCAACTCCGACGGCAATGCCGAAAAGGAAGAGCGCTATCTCTCGGTGCTGATGGCCAAGCAGATCGACGGGCTGATCTTCGCCGGTTCGTCCGACCACGCGCGGGTCTTCTCGCGCCTCCTGCCCAACGTGCCGGCGGTGCTGCTCGACCGTGAGATCCAGTCGGTCAACGTCGACACGGTTCTGGTCGACCACGATCATGGCGGCTATCTCGCCGGCCGCCATCTGGTCGGGCTCGGCCACCAAAAGATCGGCGTCATCGGCGGCCCGCGCGATTCGAGCTCCAGTCCGGCCCGTCTGCGCGGCTTCGCGCGGGCGCTCGACGAGGCCGGTCTCGAACTGCCGGGATCGGCGGTGGTCGATTCCGACTATCATTTCGCCGGCGGCCGCACGGCGATGGAGCGGCTGATGGCGCAGGCGCCCGACATCACGGCGTTGTTTGCCTGCAACGATCTGATGGCAATGGGCGCGCTGACGATGCTGCGCTCGCGCGGCCTGCGGGTGCCGGACGATCTCTCGATGATCGGCTTCGACGACATCCCCTATGCCGTCACGACATGGCCGCCGCTGACGACGATCGCGCAGCCGGTCGAAAAAATCGGCACGCGGGCGGTGAGCCTTCTGCTCGAACGCCTCGGCGAGCCGGCGGCGCCGTCGCGCCGCGAGGTGCTGGCGCCGGTGCTGGTCGAGCGGGAAAGCTGCGCGGCTTTGCGGCAGTAGGCGCCTAATCTCCCCCTCGAGGGCAGGGCAACCGCATGAGTTTTTACGAAGAGGACCCCCACCCCTAACCCCTCCCCACAAGGGGGAGGGAGACTTGGTAGGCGCTCATTTCCGCAAACTGTCGACGTTTCGGCACCAAAAAGGATGGCATGCGGCAGCGTTCCCTCCCCTTGGGGAGGGTTAGGGCGGGGGTCCTCTTCGTAAAAACTCATATGCGATCGCCCTGCCCCCAAGGGGGGATTACCTCAAGCCGCCGGCTGCAAACCTGCCCGCAGCAGCATGCCGAACAGGTCGCGCGGCTCGTCGGGGTCGGCGAGCAGGTCGAGCTCTTCATAGAGCCCGGTGGCCTTGAGCTGGTCGCGGACATAGCGCAGCGCGGAAAAATCCTCGGTGGCGAAGCCGACGGAATCAAACAGCGTGATCTGCTCAGGCGCCTTGCGGCCCAGCGCCTGGCCGGAGATCACCTGCCACAGCTCGGTCACCGGGTGGTCGGCGTCGAGCTGCTGGATCTCGCCCTCGATGCGCGTCTGCGGCGGAAACTCGACGAATATGTCGGAGCGCAGGAGGATGTCGCGGTGCAGCTCGGTCTTCCCCGGGCAATCGCCGCCGACGGCGTTGATGTGGACGCCCGAGCCGACCATGTTGTCGGTCAGGATGGTGGCGTACTGCTTGTCGGCCGTCACGGTGGTGATGATGTCGACGCCTTCGACGGCATCCTGTCCGGTCTGGCAGATGGTGATGTCAAAGCCTTTGCCGGCGAGATTGCGGGCGCATTTTTCCGAAGCGGAGCGGTCGATGTCGTAGAGCCGCAGCCGGTCGATGCCGGCAAGCGCCTTGAAGGCGATAGCCTGGAACTCGGACTGGGCGCCGTTGCCGATGATGGCCATGGCGCGCGAGCCCTTGGGCGCCAGGTATTTCGCCGCCAGCGCCGAGGTGGCGGCGGTGCGCAGCGCGGTCAGGATCGTCATTTCGCTGAGCAGCATCGGATAGCCGGAGCCGACATCGGCGAGCACGCCGAAAGCGGTCACGGTCTGGCGCCCCTCGCGCATGTTCTTCGGATGGCCGTTGACATATTTGAAGCCGTACATCTTGCCGTCGCTGGTCGGCATCAGCTCGATGACGCCGTCATGGCTGTGCGAGGCGATGCGCGGCGTCTTGTCGAACAGCTCCCAGCGGCGGAAGTCTTCCTCGATGTAGCCGGCGAGCTCGGTCAAGAAGCGCTCGACGCCGATCGTCAGCACCAGCTTCATCATATGATCGACGCTGACGAAGGGGACGATGGCAAGGCGGGACGGCTGGCTCATGATCAGATGGTTCCGGAGTGGCTGCGGGTCGGGCGATCCATGATGCGGCGGCCCATCAGGCTGGCGGTGAGGTCGACCATCAGGGTGGCGGTGCGGCCGCGCTCGTCGAGGAACGGGTTCAGCTCGACGAGGTCGAGGCTGGAGACCAGACCGCTGTCGGACAGCATCTCCATCACCAGATGCGCCTCACGAAAAGTGGCGCCGCCGGGCACGGTGGTGCCGACCGCCGGCGCGATCGAGGGGTCGAGGAAATCGACATCGAGGCTGACATGCAGCAGGCCGTTCTCCTTCTCGACGCGGGCGAGGAAGGCGCGCAGCAGCGGCGCGATGCCATGCTCATCGACGGCGCGCATGTCGTGCACGGTGACGCCCGCTTCGTTCAGCGCCCGGCGTTCGGCCGGGTCGACGCTGCGCAGGCCAATAGTGCAGATACGGGCGGGATCGACAGGCACCGCCAGATCCGGGAAATAGCCGTTGAAACCGGGGCGGCCGCTGGCATAGGCGAGCGGCACGCCGTGCAGATTGCCGCTGGCGGTGGTGTCGAGCGTATGGAAGTCCGGATGCGCGTCGAGCCACAGCACGAAGAGCGGCCGGCCGCGCTCGGCGGCGCGCTGCGCCACGCCGGACACCGTGCCGGCGGATATCGAATGGTCGCCGCCAAGGAAGATCGGCATGGCGTCACCGGCGGCGGCGTAAGCGGTTTCGGCGATCGCCGCCGTCCAGGCCGAAATCTCGGACAGCGCCTTCAGCGCCAGATTGCCGTGGACGACGGCGCGCACTGCTGCCTTCTCCACCGTGCCCCAGTCCTCGACCTCATGGCCGAGTTCCGAAAGCACCGAGATCAAGCCCGCCGTGCGCAAGGCGCTCGGCCCCATCTCGCATCCCATCCTGCCCGCGCCGTCCTGCACCGGCGCGCCAACGATCCTGCAGCGCATGATTCTTTTCGCCCTTTGAAAATTGATGGCCGCAGTAAACCATCGTGCCCCGGCGGTTTGAACAGGCGAAATTGGCATTTCGAGAAGAATGATTTATCATTTCGGGCATCGATTTTGATCGAAATGGACAGTCATGGACGCACTCGACGAAAGACTCTGGTGACGCCACGGCGTCACGATGCGCGGCGCAACGTCTCCGATCTCGCGGTCGACCTCGGCGTCGCGCGCGCCACGGCTTTCAGGCAATGGTCGACTGCATGCTGGAAGCCGGCCGATCGGTGCTGGCGGGTAGCTCTTCAGGATTATTGACTCGCAGATGAAATGGCCGGATTTTATTCAAATAGGTCCGTCCTATTGGGGGTACAGTGATGGCCGCCTTTTTCAGATCGATTCTACTGTCTTTGCTCTTGGCTGCGTGCGCTGAACGAGCCGAGGCGGCCATCAAAATCTGCAACAATTTTCCCCAGACTGTTTACTTTGCGATGGCGTATGCTCAGCCAGGGTACGATGAGTCGTACATTTCCCGAGGTTGGCTCGTGCTGAACCCAAATGGAGGGTGCGACCAATTCGATAGTGCACTTCATTTGACTGAATTTTGGTACTACGCGGAAACTAACGAATATAAGGTGAGCAAACGCGTCAAGAACAAGAATATGTGGGGAAACGTTAGGCCCGACAAACAATTTTGGATCGCTACGAATTCTTTTAATTTCATCAACAATCTAAATGAGAAGCCGGCGTCTCCGGGCGACCCTGGCGCACAACTGGTCGGTTTTACACGTTCCGTAGAATCAAAAGACTCGGAATTGGAAGAGACACTAACCATCGAGGCCGATGGCATCAATGTCTCTCAGAGTTTCAGCAGCGGCCAGTGATCGAAGACATTCATGGTATCCCTTCCGGAACTTTGCCAGCAAGCCGAAGCGCTGGCGAAGGTGGAAATTGATGCCGCAGTGAACCATCCTGTCTCGACGATTTGAACAGGCGAAATTGGCATTTCGAGAAGACTGGTTTACCATTTCGAGCACCAACTCTGATCGATATGGATGATCATGGACGCGCTCGACGAAAGACTGGTCACGCTTCTGCGCCACGACGCGCGGCGCAGCGTGTCGGATCTGGCGGTCGATCTCGGCGTCTCGCGCGCCACGGTCAGGGCGCGCATGGAGCGGCTGCAGAAATCCGGCGAGATCATCGGCTACACAGTGGTGCTGCGCGCCGACGCGGTCGATCAACGCATCCGTGGCATGATGATGATCGAGATCGAAGGCCATGCCGCGGACCGCGTGGTGCGCGCTCTCGGCGGCCTCGCCGAAGTCTCGACCATCCACACCACCAACGGCCGCTGGGACCTAGTGGTCGAGCTCGGCACCGCAACGCTCACCGATTTCGACGCCGTGCTGCGAAGGATAAGGCTGATCCCCGGGATCACGGGGAGCGAGACGAGCCTGCTGCTGGCGACGCCGCGGACGACGAAGGCTCGGCTGGGGTAATGGCAGCTCGTGCATAACAGTGCCCGGTCCACTGCAGGACCTCCGAACGGCCAGCGAGGCCATTGAGGAAAAGAGGGCAATTGCGTAGAGATCGCGGCATGTTGCATGAACGGAACAGCTTTACCCTGATCTCGGCGCATTTCGGGGATCTATTCTGGATCGAGCAAATGGCTGCTCATGTCGCGTCGATGTCGCGGCCCGGATCGATTGAGGCCATGCGCATCGTCGATCAGGATCGCAGACCCGAGGTCGCGCGCCGGCTTGCTGCCCTGCCTGGGCATCCTGAAGTTCTGTCGTTTCCCGAGGACGGCGCGCAAATCGCCCTTCTCGGCCACGATCATCCCGCCGCCCTGAACCGCTGCATGCAGCTGGATTATGCGACAACCCACGTCATCGTGCTTGATTCCGATTGTTTTCCCATCACTGCCGATTGGATCGACAGGATTGACACGATTCTGGCTGATCATGACGCGATCGTGGCGCGGGATTCGTCGAAATATGGGCTGTCTCATCCATGTTTCATGGTGCTTCCGGTCCCCCTGCTTAGCAAACTTAATTTTAGTGAAGCGGGTGCCGACACCGGTCGCCTCATCGGGCTTCAGCTTGGCCGGCTCGACTGCACGCTAGGATGGGACACACCGACTCCGGCTTTTCGCGGAAGGCGCGGACAGTATCATCTCGACGGCGCGCTCTATCATCACACGAAAGCGTCTTTCGTCACTTCGAACCAGCGGAAACTGCACAGCCAGGTCAATGCCCGCGTCGAACGGTTTTTCCGCAACAAGGTTGAGCGAGAGGATTTCGCTTTGAGCCTAGCCGAACGCTTCTATCTGCGCCTGCTCAAAAGATTGAGCTGAAGCAGACTTCGAGGCTAGACGAGAGCAAGCTCCCGGCGATGCTCCGTGAGCTCTTGGACAGCCTGAGGGCCGGGGCGCGGTCCTTTGCAAGGAAGAGGCGAACCAGGGCGGCTTTGTGTGGTTTATGCATCCGACCGGCGTGCGCGTCGCCGAGGATCAGGCCGACGCACTCTTGAAATTTAGGCTTTGTCGAGCTTGCCGGCGACGGCCAAAGCTTCGCCGGATTGGCAAGTTCTGCTTTGGTGAAGCGCGCCGCTCGGGTCATCCTATTCACCGGGTCTGTGTCGCTTTTCGAAAATGATAGCGCGCTCGAAAGCATCGACCGGAAAACTCAATCGGGCGAATGGGTGATGATAGATGCTGCTACCATGATGGCTATTGGCATTGCAGTTGGATGGCAGGTGTAGGCGTGCTTCAGTCGAGAAAAAGCGCTTTCAGACCTCATGGTTCCTGCTGCCGATGAGGACGAACTGGATGCCGTCTACATAGATATCGATTGGCCGGATGTGGCAGCTCCAAACACTTGACAGTTGCCTGGGTTTGTTCGCAAGTCGCTGCATGCAATACATAAATGCCCACAATCTCATGACCAATTTGCCGGTTGTGCAGAGCTATTTCACCAAACGCGGTGAGCCCCGCTCGAATTTGCGCATCTTTTTGCAAGACGAGCACAACCTCGTGCTCCCGGGCGGTCGCGGGGTGCGGCCCTCTTGCCCTCAAGGTGTCGTGCCATCCATCTTCGGCGGCGACGAAAAGTACTTCGTGAGAGTTGACAAGGAACGGAAATTCAGGCGCGCGGATGTGATCCTCGAATATAATGTGCCTAACGTCGTCAATATAAAATCCAGTGGCAAGTTTTCGGACCAGACTTGTGACCGGATCGTCTACTGCCCCTCGATCCCGTTCGACTACTCAAACGTCGGTGACCGCAGTATCGACGTTCTGACCAACATCATTAACACGGAGGAGCCGAGGCGGGCGAGGTTGATTGAAAAGCTGGATGCTTTTCAAGGGTACAGAAACGTCCAGGGCATTTACGATCTGCCTAGCCTGCGATCGCTGTACCAAAGCGCAAAGATTGTCGTAAATCCGCATCAGACGTGGCATCACCACTCGATCGAAGAATTCAGAATTCTGCCGGCTTTATCGCAGGGGTGCCTCATTGTGAGCGAAGATGTGCCGTTGCGAACGCACATCCCTTATCATGAATACGTGATCTGGTGCCGATATGAAGATATCCCCGAAATTGTTGCCGACACGCTCCAGAACTACGATCAAGTTCTCGACAGGATGCACGGTCCCGACAGTGGACTCGAACTGCTACTGCAAAGGATGTTGGCCGAGTTTGAACAGTCGATGGACAGCGTGATCGCAGCCGACGCCAACAGATCCTCCTTTTCAAGATTTCTTTCAGCGGTCCAAAGGCGAGGATGCTAGCGAAGAGTGGCGCCTCGGCCTGGCCGGCGCCGGCTGATCGGTGCTCCTCGTGTCAGCCCAGGTTAAGCTTCGCTGAGAGGGACCGTTCCCGAGGGTTACCGATTGAGAAAATATCGAGAAAGTCACCAGGCGCTTATGGCAGGCGCAGATATGAAAAAAGGCCGGATCGATCCGGCCTTTTTTCATATCTGCTTAATTTCCTGAAGGAAACTGGAGCGGGTGAAGCGATTCGAACGCTCGACCCCAACCTTGGCAAGGTTGTGCTCTACCCCTGAGCTACACCCGCTCGCACGGCCTTGGGCCGCAAGCCGGGCCTATATGGCCGAAGAGCGCCGCGATTGCAACAGGGAAATGACGGTCTTTTTGGCCGCAGCCGACGTCTGCCTGACGGCCGGGTCCAAAGCCGCCGGAATCTCGCCGGTGCGTTCGTTGCGGACTTGCCGGAATGGCGCCCTTGGCCGTAAACGGCATCGAGACTTGCCGATGATTGTGAGGACCGATGCCGAAGACCGAAGCCGAGCTCAATGCCTTTCTTGCCGACCTCGGCATTCCCGTCTCGACGGTCAGGCACCCGCCGCTCTACACGGTCGCCGATTCGCAGGCGCTGCGCGGCGAGATTCCGGGCGGCCACACCAAGAACCTGTTCCTCAAGGACAAGAAGGACAATTATTTTCTCGTCACCGTCGGCGAGGAAGCGGTGGTCGACCTCAAGCAGATCCACCATCTGATCGGCGCTTCCGGCCGGGTCTCCTTCGGCAAGCCGGAAATGCTGATGGAGCTGCTCGGCGTCATTCCCGGCGCGGTCACCGTTTTCGGCCTGATCAACGACGAAGGCGCGAAGGTCAAAGCGGTGCTCGACCAGGAGTTGATGGATCACGCCGTCATCAACGGCCATCCGCTCACCAATGAGGCGACGACCTCGATCGCGGCGGCCGACCTCATCAAATTCGTCGAGGCAACCGGCCACGATGCTGTTATCTTGAAAGTCTCGGCTTGATCGCCACATGGAGGGCGAAACCGAAATCAGCACAGCGACGAAGTCGCGCTCTGCATCCGAAGACGCGACCGATAAGGGCGACACCATGAGTGACAACAATCCGTTCAGCAGCTCTTTTGGCAACGCTTCGGGCCAATACACCCAATCCGTCCAGTATGGCGGCGGCGACCGCGCCAAGGTCGCGCTGGCCGAAGCGCCGGCGGCTGCCGAGCTGATCAAGGATACGACGACCGCCGCCTTTGCCGCCGACGTCATCCAGGAATCGCGCCGCCAGCCGGTTCTGGTCGACTTCTGGGCGCCCTGGTGCGGCCCGTGCAAGCAGCTGACGCCGCAGCTCGAAAAGGCGGTCAAGGCAGCCGGCGGCAAGGTCAAGCTGGTCAAGATGAACATCGACGACCATCCCTCGATCGCCGGCCAACTCGGCATCCAGTCCATTCCCGCGGTCATCGCCTTCAAGGATGGCCAGCCGGTCGACGGCTTCATGGGTGCTATCCCCGAAAGCCAGATCACGCAGTTCCTCGACAAGGTCGGCGGCAAGGGCGGCGGCGCGCCGCAGATCGCCGACGCACTCGCGGCCGCCGCCGAGGCACGGACGGCCGGCGACATCCAGACCGCCGCCGACATCTATGACGCGGTGCTGGAACAGGCGCCGGAAACGATCGAGGCGATCGCCGGCCTGGGCGAGATCCTGTTCGAAGCCGGCGACGCGGAAGGCGCCGAGACGATGCTGGCGCGTGCGCCGGAGGACAAGAAGGATGCCCCAGCGCTTGCCGCGCTACGCACCAAGATGACGCTTGCGGCAGAAGCGGCCACGCTCGGCAATCCGGCCGAGTTCGAGCGCCGGCTTGCCGCCAACCCAGCCGACCATCAGGCGCGCTTCGATCTGGCGATGATCCAGAATGCGCGCGGCGAGCGGCATGAGGCCGCCGACAATTTGCTGGCGATCATCAAAGCCGACCGGGCCTGGAATGAAGACGGCGCCCGGGCGCAGCTTTTGAAATTCTTCGAGGCCTGGGGAATGACCGACGAGGCCACGCTTGCGGCACGGCGCAAACTGTCGTCGCTGCTGTTCGCTTAATATTTTTTTTGCCGGCTGTCATGGCCGGCAGGCTTGAGCAGCGCGGCGCCAGCGCCAGATAGAGCGGGGAACCGCTGCGCTTGCCGGTAAAGATCAGGCCGGACGCGAGAGCAATTCCAGGAAAGTGCGGCTCGCGTGTTTCCGTGAAACGCTATGGAGGAGATCGTAGCTTGATGCATTTGCAGCAGACGGTTTGGAGGTCCAGGTGCGGGTAGGGAACGCACGCTACCGGCTTGCGAAGGATCTGCCTTCGGCGATCCCTGTGTTCCCGCTTGCCGGCGCGCTGCTTTTGCCCGGCGGGCGCATGCCGCTCAACGTTTTCGAGCCGCGCTATCTGCAGATGATCGACGAGGTGATGGGCGGCTCGCGGCTGATCGGCATGATCCAGCCCAGCCTCGACGGCGCGTTGCGCGAAGATGGCGAGCCCGAGCTCTGCAGCGTCGGCTGCGCCGGCCGCATCATTTCGCTGGCCGAGACCGGCGACGGCCGCTACCTGATCTCGCTGCAGGGCGTGTGCCGGTTCCGCATCGGGCAGGAACTGACGGTCAAGACGCCGTTCCGGCAATGCCGGATGGCGCCCTTCCTCACCGATCTCGAAGAGGAGCAGGCCGGCGCGGATGTCGACCGTCCAGCGCTCTTGAAAGCGTTTCGTGCCTATCTGCAGGCCAACGAGCTCGAGGCCGACTGGGAGAGCGTCAGCCGTGCCGAAAACGGCATGCTGGTCAATGCGCTGTCGATGATGGCGCCTTATGGGCCCGCTGAAAAACAGGCGCTGCTGGAAGCGCCGGACCTCAAGGCACGAGCCGAGACGCTGATTGCGATCACCGAAATGACGCTGGCGCGCGAGAATGAGGATTTTGGGTCGAGCTTGCAGTAGGTGTATTGATATTCAGGCGAGACCGGCCTGCAAATGGCAGTTTCCTGCGCTTCCGGTGCTCACGTACGAAAAGTACGCTCCGCTCCGGTTCTAGGAATCCACCATTTTCGGCGCGGCCTGACCTGAATCTCAACACACCTGGCCACAGTTGGACAAAGGAGATGCGTGATGGTGGCGGATGGACGTGACGGGCGCAAGGCGACGGTCGACCCGAAGCTTCTGGAACTGCTCGCCTGTCCGCTGACCAAGGGACCGCTGACCTGGGACGCCGAGCGCGGCGAGTTGATTTCGCGGGTGGCGAAGCTCGCCTATCCGGTGCGCGACGGCATTCCGGTCATGCTGCCCTCGGAGGCGCGCGCAATCTCGGCCGAGGACATGCTGGCGCCGCCGCGCCCATAGCGTTCTTCGCGACATTTGCGGAATTGCGCTGAAGCAGGAGTGGCATGGCGCAGCCATCCACTGACGCTCGCAATTCAGCACAGGCCGGGCGATGCGAATATGAAGCTGATCACATGAATGTGATCAGCCCAGCTTACTGGAAATTGCGTCCCTTGGGCATGACCTGCCGCGCCTCGCTGGATAGCGTCGCAACATCTTGCTCGACAGGCAGGCCACGGCCCGGGTCGGCGGATCGATCGGGTCGCGTTTCGCCGGGCCGATGCTCGATGGTGGGCGCGGCTTCATGAAGGAGCACGCTCAGCCAGGGGGTCAAATCCTCTATCCTGTCGGCGACGATGTGGATGACATCGGATTCATGCTGCAATTTGCCGGTGACGCGGATGAAGCGCGCGCCCATCACCACCGAACGGAAGCGGTCGAAGACGCGTGGCCAGATGATGACATTGGCGATCGACTTTTCATCCTCGAGCGTGACGAATATGGCGTTGCCCTTGCCTGGACGCTGGCGCACCAGCACCAACCCGGCCACCGAAACCCGGCGGCCGTCGCGGACCGACGGCAGGTGGGCATTGGGGGTGATGCCGGCGCGGTCCAGCCGCTCGCGCAGGAAAGCGACGGGATGCTCCTTCAGCGACAGGCCGAGCGAGCGGTAGTCGTGCACGACATGCTCGCCGAGCGGCATTTTCGGCAGCTTGGTTTCCGGCTCCAGCTCGCGCAAGCGCAGCGAAGGCTGGTCGAACAGCGGCAGCTTTTCGGCGGCACTTTTGCCATCCAGCGCGCGTACTTCCCAGAGCGCGGCGCGGCGATCGAGGCCGATCGAGCGGAAGGCGTCTGCCTGCGCCAGCTTCTCGATCTCGCCGACATCGAGGCCTGAACGCAGCCAGACATCCCGGACCGAACGATAGCCGTCGCCGCGCCGGGCGACGACGGCTTCCATGCGCTCCTCGGACAGGCCCTTGATCTGGCGGAAGCCAAGGCGGACGGCATACGCCGTCGCGATGACGCTGCGCATCGAGGCATGACGTTCGAGGATGCGATGCTGATCGAAGGCGGTTTCCTCCAGCGTGCAGTCCCAGAGCGAATGATTGATGTCGACCTCGCGCACCTCGACGCCATGGTCGCGGGCGTCGCGGACGAGCTGGGCCGGCTGGTAGAAACCCATCGGCTGGGCATTCAGGATCGCGGCGCAGAAGACGTCCGGGTAAAAGGTCTTGAACCAGCAGGAGGCGTAGACCAGCAGCGCGAAGGATGCGGCATGGCTTTCGGGAAAACCATATTCGCCAAAACCCTCGATCTGCTTGAAGCAGCGCTCGGCAAAATCCTTCTCGTAGTTATTTTTGACCATCCCCTCGATCATGCGCTGGCGGTAATTGCCGATCGTGCCGGTGCGCTTGAAGGTCGCCATGGCGCGGCGCAGCTCGTCGGCCTCGCCCGGCCTGAAGCCGCCGGCGACAATGGCGATCTTCATCGCCTGTTCCTGGAACAGCGGCACGCCCAGCGTCTTGCCCAGAATCTTCTCCAGGTCCCGGCTGGGGTAATTGATCGCCTCCTTGCCCTGCCGGCGACGCAGATAGGGATGCACCATGTCGCCCTGGATCGGACCTGGCCGCACGATCGCGACCTCGATGACGAGGTCATAGAAGTTTGCCGGCTTGAGGCGCGGCAGCATCGACATCTGCGCCCGCGACTCGATCTGGAAGACGCCGAGCGTGTCGGCCCTTTGGATCATGGCGTAGACGCGCCTGTCCTCCTCCGGGAGGGTGGCGAGCACGTAAGGCCGACCGAACGGATCGCGCGCCTTCGGATAATGATGCGTGAGCAAGTGGAAAGCGCGCTTCAGGCAGGTCAGCATGCCGAGCGCCAGCACGTCGACCTTCAGGATCTTCACCGCGTCGAGATCGTCCTTATCCCATTCGACCATCTTGCGCTCCTCCATCGCCGTCTTGACGATGGGCACGACCTCGTCGAGCCGGTCGCGGGTGATGACGAAGCCGCCGACATGCTGGGAAAGATGGCGGGGAAAACCCATGATCTCGTTGGCGCGCTCCAGCACCTGGCGCGACAGCGGATCGGTGCGGTCGAGGCCGCCGGCATTGGCCTCTTTCTCGCCGAGCTCGGAGGTCGACCAGCCCCAGATGGCGCTCGACAGCGCGCTGCGGACGTCTTCCGACAGGCCCATGGCCTTGGCCACCTCGCGCAACGCCGAGCGGCCGCGATAGCTGATGACTGCGGCCGCAAGCGCGGTGCGCTTGGCGCTGTATTTGTCGTAGATGTAAGCGATGACCTCATCGCGCCGCTCATGCTCGAAGTCGACATCGATGTCCGGCGGCTCGTTGCGCTCCTCGGAAATGAAGCGCTCGAACAGCGTGTCGATACGTTCCGGTCCGACCTCGGTGATGCCGATGCAAAAGCAGATGATCGAATTGGCGGCCGAGCCGCGACCCTGGCAAAGGATGTCCTGGCTGCGGGCGAATTTGACGATGTCGTGGACGGTGAGGAAATAGCGCGCGTAGTTCAGGCGCTCGATCAAGGCGAGCTCGCTGTCGATCCGCTTCAGCACATCCTCGGGGATACCGGCCGGATAACGCCTCACGGCGCCTTCGCGCGCCAGGCGTTCGAGCTCGGCCTGTGGGCCGAGGCCGGATTCGGTCGGCTCGTCCGGATAATTGTATTCGAGATCGCTGAGCGAGAAACTCAGCTCGTCGGCAAAGCGTAGCGTCTGCGCCAGCGCCTCCGGGTGGCGGCGAAACAGGCGGGCCATCTCCAGCGGCGGCTTCAAATGACGCTCGGCATTCGCGGCCAGCTCCAGCCCGACGTCGGAAACCGGCGTGTTGAGGCGGATCGCGGTTAGCACATCCTGCAGCGGCCGGCGCTCGGCGGCATGGTAGAGCACGTCGTTGGTCGCCATCAGCGGGACACCGGCGCGCTCGGCCATCGCCGCCGCCTGCTCGATGCGGAAGC
Organism: Mesorhizobium sp. ORM8.1; assembly: GCF_053005525.2. NCBI lineage: Bacteria > Pseudomonadati > Pseudomonadota > Alphaproteobacteria > Hyphomicrobiales > Phyllobacteriaceae > Mesorhizobium > Mesorhizobium sp. ORM8.1. The sequence goes on from NZ_CM132600.1 coordinate 4,063,215, forward strand.
GGTCATTGCCGGCATAGTCCGGCGCCACGGCAAGACGAAGCGCCGCGCCGAAACGATCCTTGAGCCGGCTAATGAGCGACAGACTGCTTTCCGCGCCTGCCGACAGGTTGGGCAGGATCGCCAACGACATCCGATCACCCCATTCGAGGAGATCGTCGAGGTCAAGCAGCGTCGCGCCCTTCTCGGTCTCGTCGCGCAGATTGGCCTGGGTCAGCATGCGGCAGAGGTGCCCCCAGCCCTGGCGGTCGCGTGGATAGGCAAGGACATCCGGCGTGCCGTCGCCGAACACCAGGCGGCATCCAGGATGATAGGGCATCTTCTCGACCTTGGCCTGCTGCCAGGCGCGCACGACGCCGGCAACGGTGTTCCTGTCGGTGAGCCCGATCGCGGAAAAGCCGTGGAACTTGGCCGTCACCACCAGTTCCTCCGGCTTCGAGGCGCCGCGCAGGAAAGAAATTCGAACTGATGCCGAACTCGGCATAGGGGATGACGGTCAGGGCGTTCATGCGAACACTCCATGCATGAACCAGCGCGGCGCGGCTTGCGCGGCGCTATAAAGGCCCTGGCGGTAGAGCCAGTAGCGACGCCCCTCGCTGTCTTCGATGCGGTAATAGTCGCGGGTCGGCGCGTCTTCCTCGCCGGGCATCTGCCGCCACCATTCGGCGGCGATGCGTTCGGGGCCCTCGGCGCGGGCGACGCGATAGAGCGCGCGCCGCCAGCGGAAGTTCATCGGCGGGCCTTCGGGGATCTCGGTCGCCGGCACTTCGATCGGCTCGGGCGAGCGGAACAGGCGCACCGGCCGCTCCGGCGGATAGATGGTCATCGGCGGCGCCGCCCGATCGGACTGTCGCGCCGGCGCGCGCCGTTGCGGCGCCTCGAAAAAGGCACCGTGGTAACGGCACGCTCCGGCAGATGGCTTTCGACGACGATCGGTTTCAGCACGGCCGTCTCGCCCAAACGGGCGCGGATGCGGTCGGCGAACATTGCGATGTCGGCATCATCGTCGCTCGCTTCGCCGGCAAGGTCGCCCTGCAGCATGTCGAAGGCGGCGACCGACAGCACGGAAAGCCGCACGAGGTCGAAGCCGAAGCCGGCATCGATGGTCTGCTCAAGTGCTGCCAGCCGCTCGTGGAACAGTCTCTTGATCAGCTGTGGCTCGCGCATCGGGCGCGAGGTGCCGACGGCGATGCGGCTGACGGCGCCGTCGACCCGGAAGAGGAACAGGGCAAGCGCTCTTGCGCCCTCGCCGCGCCGTTCGAGGTCGCTCTTCAGGGCGGTGGCAAGCCGGCCCACCAGGCGCTCGATCTCGTCGGTGAGCACGATCGGTTCGGCAAGATGACGCTCGACCGACAGGGGCGCCACGGGCAGGCGCGGCGACACGGCCTCGTCGAGGCGGCCGAGCGCCTGGTCGAGGCGCAGAAGCAAAGTGGCGCCGAAGCGGCGGGCAAGCGGTGCGCGCGGGGCCGCCATCACCGCGCCGGCGGTGCGCAGGCCGACGCTTTCGAGGCTGACGCGTGTTTCCGGCGCGATGCGCAGCGCCGACAAAGGCAGCGGCGCCAGAAGCGCCTCCTCCTCGCCGCCGGCTACGATGCGGTCGCCGTAGAAGCGCGCCGCCGCCCAGGCGGCGCCCGGGGTCGAGGCGAGGCCGGCGCGGACATCGAAACCCTGCTGGAAGAAGCGGGTGAGAATTTCCTCCTGCATGGCGGGCTCGCCGCCGAACAGATGCGTGCAGCCGGTGACGTCGAGGAACAGCCCGTCTTCGCCGTCGATCGCCACCAGCGGCGTGTAGCGGTCGCACCAGTCGGCCAGGCCCTCGAGCAGGCGGCGGTCGGCTTCCGTGTCGGCTTCCACCACATCGATCGTGGGGTGCATGGCGCGCGCATCGGCAATGCCCATGCCGCGCTTCAATTTGAGCGCCTCAGCCCGCTCGTCGAGGGCTGCTATGCGCTGGGCGTTGCTGTCGCGATGGCTGATCACCAGTGGCAAATGATGCGACGGCCGGGAACGCCAGGACCGCCCCAGACGCTGCCGCAGGATCCGCTCCGCGGGCAGGTGCGGAAACCACAGCGACAGGATTCTTTGCCCGCTCTTTCTCGGCGCTTCTTTCTGCGAAAGCGTGCTCATTTGGGTTCCACTCCAGTGTGAATTGTCCAGGCAAGGCCGTGCGGCTCTTGCCAATAGCGACGGTGAAGGCCGGGCGGCCGATCGAGCCGGCGAGCGGCCCGGCGACCGTCTCGCGCTCTGCCGCCGGTGCGGCCGAAACGATGAGCCGCACCGGCGCTGCGGTGGGATCGGCCTCGCCGGCCTGGCGCAGCAAAAGCACGGGACGACCGGCATTCTGGGCGCGCGCGTGCAGCCGCCGCGTGGCGGTGAGGTCGAGCCGCTGCGGGCTGCCGCGGATCTCGAGGATGACGGCGGCGAAGGCCGTCATGCGGGCCGCCTCCTCGGCGATCCACAACGCGTCGAGCAGTTTCGGCGCCTCGGAAAACAGCAATTGCTCCGGGGCGATGCCGAAGAGGGCATGAAGCCCCCTGGCGTAAGGAAAGCCGGCCTCGTGGAAGATTTCGGCGGTGCCGATCCACAGCAGCGGCAGGCCCGGTTTTTCCTTGCGGATGAGGCTGGCGAGCGACAAGGCGAAACCGGCGACGGCTCCGGCATCGCGGGTCTCCAGGCCATGGATTTCGCTGAGCGCCGCCTTGGGCAGGCCGCCGCCAAGAGCGGTGTCGAGGCGTTCGATGCCGGTGTGCAGGAAGGCATCCTGCGCGGCCACTGCAAGACCGTGCCGGACGACAGTGAGGTCGCAGCCAACGGCATCGCCAGGCGCCGGCGCCTGCAGGCGCTCGGGCAGCGTTCCTTCGATCTTCGCGATCTGGCGGCGCAGGGCAAAAACAGTGTCCCGCGCCACGGCGCTCATCGCCATGACGTTCACTTCCGACAGCAATTGTTCCTGTTATGTTCCTATAGATTCCAGAGGTGATCCAAAGAGTCAAGCAGACTCAGAAGGAATTTATTCCTTGCGGGTTTATCCTTGGAGCAGGCCTGGCGTTGGTTCATTTGCCTCGACCCGTGCGAAAGCCTATATGCCGGGATCAAAGGAAATTTTATGGCCCGCATCTACAAGACACGCACCTGGCACGACCAGCTCTCGCCGTCGATCGACGAGCTGGAGCTGCTGGCGCTGGAGACCTACGCCCATCTGCCGGAAGAATTCCGCAAGCTCACCGGCGAGATCGTCATCCTGATCGCCGATTTCCCGACCGACGAGATCATGGACGACCTGTCGCTGGAGACGCCGTTCGACCTGCTCGGCCTGTTCGAGGGTCGCGGCATTGCCGAACGCTGGAATCCGCAGACCGGCGAAGGGCCTAACCGCGTCACGCTCTACCGCCGCGCCATACTCGACTACTGGGCCGAGAACGAGGAGACGCTGGGCGACATCGTCACCCATGTGCTGATCCACGAGATCGGCCACCATTTCGGCTTGTCGGACGACGACATGGAGCGGATCGAGGAGGCCGCGGAGCAGGCAGCGGCGAGCTGAGACTGCTGGAAATTCTACTCCGGCGGCCATCTGGCGGCGCTTTCTGCGCTTCCGGTGCTCACGGACCCAAACGTCCGCTCCGCTCCGGTTCTCGAAACCACCACCATATGACTCGCCGGAGCGAATTTCGAAGCAATCTCTATGCGTTTGCTCTACCAGTCGCTAAGCTTGGTATCGACGCTGTATTCCTGACCCTCAACGTCCTTCACAACCGCCTGGCCGCAGCGCATCGACCTGCTTTCCTGGTCGAAACCGTAGGTCGGTGAGCCAAACAGGTGCCAGCCCTTGTTCAGCGCCGCGGTCACCTTGTGGCAGAAGGTGGCGTCGTCAGGGCCGGTGAGGAAGCGGTAGAGTTTCATTGTCTTAATCCTTAACCCGCGCGTGCATCATGCGCCGATGATTGCGGCCTTCGCCAGAAGTTTCTCGGCCTCGGCCAGATGCAGCCGCTCGACCATGCGGCCGTCCATCGCGATCACACCCTTGCCGGCATTTTCGGGCCGCGCGAACGCATCCCTGATGGCGCGGGCTCGGTCAAGCGCTTGCGGCGAAGGCGCGAAGGCTCGGTTCGCCGGCTCGATCTGCGCGGGGTGGATCACCGACTTGCCGTCGAAACCCATGGCCGCGCCTTCAGCGCATTCGCGGGCAAAGGCATCGAGGTCGCGAAAATCATTGGCGACGCCGTCGATCACGTCGAGGCCGCCGGCGCGGGCGGCGAGCACGAGCTGCATCAGCCAGGGCATGAGATAGCGGCGGTCGGGCGTGACCAGCGTGCCGGTGGCTTTCGCCAGATCATTCGTTCCGGCAACGAAACAAGCGAGTCGTGAAGCCGGATCGCGCCCGAGCTCGGCGATAGCGCCGATGTTGAGCAGCGCCTTGGGCGTCTCGATCATCGCCCATAGCTTCACGCTGTCCGGCGCGAAATTGTCGTCGAGCACGTCGCCCGCCTCGAGGATGTCGCGCGGCGTCGCGACCTTGGGCAACAGGATGCCGTCGGCCCCGGCCTTGCTCGCGGCGAGAAGGTCGTCCGCGCCCCATTCCGTCGACAGCGCGTTGATGCGCACCAGCATCTCGCAGCGCCGTTTTGGCCGCGCGGCGAGGATGCCGGCGAGTTTGTCGCGGGCGGCCGCCTTGTCGGCGGGCAAGATGCCGTCCTCGAGGTCGATGATGACGGCATCGCAGGCCAAGGAGGCGATCTTGGCGAGCGCCTTGTCATTGGCGGCCGGCACGTAAAGCACCGAGCGGCGCGGGCGGTAGGGGTCAACGGTCATGGTCGATCTATGCCGGGTGAGATCGGGTGAGGCAAGTGCGCCAATTTCCGAGGCCGGCGCCGCCCCTCATTGCCCTGCCGGGCATTTCTCCCCGTAAACGGGGAGAAAGACGCTGTCCCTGCACCAAATCTGCAAATCATTGCTGAGAATCTCAGCCGATCCGCCGCGCGCTCACCGCGCCAGCGGGCGAAACCAGCCTCATGGAAACACATCGCAAATCCCGCTGGTCCCTGCCGCGCCGACTGCGCAACGAAGGCTGGTGGCTCGTCGAGCCGCAAAGACAGCACTTCACGGCGACGGTGCTGCCCTTCGCTCCCAGATCGCGGCCGGCATGTGGTGGCCGCACGGCAACAGCCAGGAAAGCGCGGCGATGACGATGACCATGCCGGCGCCGACGATGAACATATCGCTCACCCCAAGCTATTGCCGCCGCATCAGTGCCAGCGTGCTGCTGGTGGCGCTGGCCGATTTCCTTTTCTACGGCCAGCCCGTCGGCATCACCGTTTTCATCTTTGCCGTCGTGCTCGCCGCCGCCGTCGTCGCCATGCATCCGGCCGCGCTCAGCAACGCGCGGGTCTGGTTCAAGCCGCTGGCGCTGTTTGCCGCGCTGCTGCCGCTTGTCGACAATGTCAGCCCGCTGTCGGTGCTGGTCGCCATCGTGGCGTCGGCGGTGTTCGCCTTGTCGATCGCCGGGCGGCTGCGCGCCGGGTTGGCCCGCATCGCGAACCAGCTTTTCCTGTTCCTGCTCGCAGCACCCTTCCGCTTCGGGCGCGATTTCTTCCGCTGGCGCAAGGCCGCGCGCGAGCTCGGACAGCGGCGGTTCCGGCTCGCGGCCATTGTCGTCTGGGTGATGCCGCTGACGCTTGGCGTCGTCTTCCTCGCTTTGTTCGGCGCCGCCAATCCGATCATCGAACATTGGCTGTCGCTGATCGACCTTTATGCGCTGCTCGAACGAATCGAGGTGGCGAGGCTTGTCTTCTGGCTGCTTTTTCTAGCCGGCGTCTGGGCCTTCCTGCGCCCTCGCCTGCCGCGCTTCGTCTCCCGGTTCAGGCGTGTCCTGCGGGCTGCACCCGTAGGACCAGCAAAAACAGCCACCGAAGACATCCTGTTCGGCAAGGCCGCGATCCTGCGCGCGCTGATCGTCTTCAACGCGCTGTTTGCGCTGCAGACCGTGCTCGACGTTACCTATCTCTGGGGCGGCGTCGCCCTGCCCGACGGGCTGACCTATGCCGCCTATGCGCATCGCGGCGCTTATCCGCTGATCGTCACCGCGCTGCTTGCCGCCGGCTTCGTGCTGGCGGCGCTGAAACCCGGCAGCGCGACCTCCGCCGATCCGCTCATCCGCCGGCTAGTCTATCTCTGGGTGGCGCAGAACATCGTGCTGGTCGTCTCCTCGATGTTGCGGCTGGACCTGTATGTGGGCACGTATGCACTGACCTATCTGCGCATCGCCGCCTTCATCTGGATGGGGCTGGTGGCGGCGGGTCTGGCGCTCATCATCGCCCGCATCGCGCTGCGGAAATCCAGCGAATGGCTGCTTTCCGCCAATCTTCTGACGTTATCGGCGACGCTTTATGCCTGCTGTTTTATCAACTTCGCCGCGCTGATCGCCAACTTCAATGTCGACCATTCCTACGAAATGACTGGATCCGGCACCGCTCTCGATGCGGAGTATCTGCGCTCGTTCGGCGCTGTCGCCCTGCCGGCGCTGGACCGCTATTACATGCATCAAACAGGACATCCGACCACCTGGGTGGTCGACCTGCAGATGGCCGACGACTATATCGCCGAACAGAAGCAGTGGCGCGCCTGGAGCTTTCGCGGCTGGCGGTTGGCCAAGCTTCTCGACAAAAGAGGTCCGCTCGTGCTTCCTCCAGCACAGCAACGCTTGCAACCCGCCATACCCTCCACGCCGGACCGCTAGACCATGCCGCATCAGATCCTCGTCGCCGACGACGACCCGCATATCCGCGAGATCATCTGCTTCGCGCTGGAAAAGGCCGGCATGAAGACGGCTGCCGTGGCCGACGGCGCCGCCGCGCTGCAGGCGGTCGAGCGCCGCGCGCCCGATCTCATCGTGCTCGATATCGGCATGCCGGAGATGGACGGGCTGGAGGTCTGCCGGCGTCTCAGGCAGAAATCCGACGTGCCGGTGCTGTTCCTGTCCGCGCGCGATGAGGAGATCGACCGCATCCTCGGGCTCGAAATGGGCGGCGACGACTATGTGACGAAACCGTTCAGCCCGCGCGAGCTGGTCGCCCGCGTCAACGTCATTCTGCGCCGCGCGCGTCCGGCGCCGGTCGCGGAAGAAGACGACCAGCAATTCGCGCATGGCAAGCTGATGCTTGTCCCGGCCAGCCACGCAGCGCATTTCGAGGATAAGCCGCTTGTCCTGACAGCGATCGAATTCGCCATCCTCAAAGGTTTCCTTGCGCGCCCGCTGCATGTGCTTGGCCGCGACGCGGTGATGGCCAACGCCTATGCGTCCAACATCCACGTCTCCGAGCGCACGGTCGACAGCCATATCCGCAACCTGCGCGCCAAGCTGGCGGCGGTCGGCTGTCTCGATGCGGTCGAGACCGTGCACGGCGTCGGTTTCCGGCTCGGCCGATGCGGTGGTTGAGCAAGGAGCGATGGCGGCCGCGGCTTGCCACCATCGTCGTCGCCATCCTGATCGTGGTGATGGCGCTGCCGCTGGTCGGGCTGTTCTTCTTCCGGCTCTATGAGAACCAGCTGATCCGCCAGACCGAGGGCGAACTGATCGCGCAAGGCGCCGTCGTTGCCGCCGTCTATGCCGACGCGGTGCGCGCGGCTGGCATTGCGCCTGAACGCTTGGGGGCGCCGATCTCGGCGGATCCTTCAAGGGACAACAACTACCCCTACGAGCCGATCGAGCCGCAGCTCGATCTCGCCTCCGACACTGTCCTGCCATCGCGGCCAGCGGCGCTTCCCGCCACCGCCGATCCGGCCTTCGCCGCCATCGGCGCGCGGCTCGACCTTATCCTGGACGAGACGCAGAAAACGACGCTTGCCGGCTTCCGCCTGCTCGATCCGCATGGCGTGGTGATTGCCGGCGGCGGCGAAGTCGGCCAGTCCTTGGCCGAGGTCGAGGAGGTGCGCACCGCGCTTACCGGCGTCTATGCCAGCGAGCTCAGGCTACGCATCCCCGACCAGCCGACGCCACCGCTCTATTCCGTGAGCCGCGGCACCAAGGTGCGCGTCTTCGTCGCCCTGCCGGTTGAGATCGACGGCAGGGTTGCGGGTGTCGTGTACCTGTCGCGGACACCGAACAACATCGTCAAGCATCTCTATGGCGAGCGCGGCAAGGTGACCTTGGCGGCGATCGCCATCGTCGGCGGCACGTTGCTGATCGGGCTGGTGTTCATCCGCACCGTCAGCCGGCCGATCTACGCGCTGATCGATCGGACCAAGCGCATCGCCGCCGGCGATCGCGAGGCGATCAGGCCGCTCGCCCATCATGGCACGCGCGAAATGGCGGAGCTGTCGGCCGCGTTCCTCGACATGGCGACCAAGCTGCAGGCGCGCTCCGACAGCATCCAGACTTTTGCCACCCATGTCTCGCATGAATTGAAATCGCCGCTGACGGCGATCCAGGGCGCGGCCGAGCTGCTGCGCGATTCCGGCGGCGCCATGGACGAGGCCGAGCGGCGGCGCTTTTCCAACAACATCGTCACCGACGCCGGCCGGCTCAATCTCCTGGTGCGCCGGCTGCTCGACCTGGCGCGCGCCGAAAACCTGGCGCCGAGCGGCGAGAGCACGAGCCTCAATGCCGCGCTCACCTTGCTGCCGGTCGACACCAGGCTGGAGCTGCAAAAAGAGACCGGCGGCGAGATCGGCCTCGGCATCTCCGGCGAGAATCTCGGCATCGTGCTTGCCAACCTCATCGACAATTCGGCGCGGCATGGCGCGAAACGCGTCTCAATCGGCGCTGCGGGCGCCGGCGACAGGGTGGCGATCCATGTCGGCGACGACGGCGACGGCATCTCGGCCGCCAACCGCACCAAAATCTTCGAGCCGTTCTTCACCACAAGGCGCGAGACCGGCGGCACCGGCATGGGCCTCGGCATCGTGCTGGCCCTCCTGAAAGCGCATGATGGCACGATCAGGCTGGTTGACTCCGAGCGCGGCACGCGCTTCGAGATCAACCTGCCTGCATTGATTTGAGTGTGAGCCCAGCCTCGGGGTCATGCCCTGGAGCCGGAGAGCCAAAAGCGTGCGCTACGACATCGTCATCATCGGCGGAGCCATCGTCGGATCCTGCGTCGCCTATTACCTGCGCGAGGAGGGTTTTGGCGGCTCCATCGCGCTGATCGAGCGCGATCCGCAATTCTCCCATGCGGCGACGACCTTGTCCCTGGCCTCGATCCGCCAGCAATTCTCGATCCCTGAGAACATCCGGCTGTCGCAGTTCACGCTGAAGCTGTTCCGGCGGCTGAAGGAGACGTTCGGCACCGATGCCGATATCGGTTTTCGCGAGGGCGGCTATCTGATCCTCGCCGGCGAGGCCGGGCTGCCGATCCTCAAGGCCAATCACGAGACGCAGGTCGCCGAGGGCGCCGATATCCTGCTGGAGGACGCCGACCAGCTCGCCAAGCGCTTCGCCTGGATATCGACCGAAGGAATTTCGGCCGGCGCTTATGGCCGCACAGGCGAGGGCTGGTTCGACGCGCATGCGATGCTGACGCTGTTCCGCAAGGCGCTGCGCGACAAGAGGATCGACTTCATCACCGCTTCGGTCACCGGCATCGCGCGCCAGGACAGCCGCGTCACGGGCGTTTCCCTCGACAATGGCGAGACGCTGGAAGCCGGCGTCGTCGTCAACGCCGCCGGGCCGAACGCCGGCAAGGTCGCGGCTTTGGCCGGGCTGGCGCTGCCGGTCGAGCCGCGCAAGCGCAATGTCTTCGTCTTCGAGGCGCGCGACAAATTCGCCGACATGCCGCTGCTGGTCGATCCCTCCGGCATTTATGTGCGGCCGGAGGGCTCGGTCTACCTCACCGGCGGCGCCGAGCCGGAGGAGGGCGATCATGCACCCGATCCGAAGGATTTCGAGGTCAACTGGCCGCTGTTCGAGGAGGTCATCTGGCCGGTGCTCGCCACCCGCATCCCGGCCTTCGAAGCGATCAAGCCGACGCGCGCCTGGGTCGGCCATTACGACTACAACACGCTCGACCAGAACGCGGTGATCGGGCCGCATCCGGAGGTCGAAAATTTTCTGTTCGCCAACGGCTTTTCCGGCCACGGCCTGCAGCAGGCGCCGGCGGTCGGCAAGTCGATCGCCGAGCTCGTCGTGCATGGCGGTTACCGGACGGTGGACTGCACGGCGTTCGGGTACAGCCGTGTGGCGGAAGGCCGAGCGTTCCGGGAGCTGAATGTGATTTGAGGAGCGCCTTTTCCTTCTCCCCTTGCGGGAGAAGGTGGACGAGCGAAGCTCGGCCGGATGAGGGATGTTCCAGGGAACGCCAACGCCTCACTCCGCTGGCACACCCTCATCCGTCTCGGCGCAAAAGCGCCGATCCACCTTCCCCCACAAGGGGGAAGGAAAGGCGCTACGCCGCCCGCCTCCTTGCGCTAAAATATCCCTGCAGCCACCCAAGCACCCGCGCCCAGCCATCGGCATGCTCCGCGGCTGCATCCGCAAGGCCGGCGAAGCCGCCATGGCAGACGGTAAGCCGGGTGCCGCCAGCGGCCGGCTCCAACAGATAAGCAACCGTCGTTTCTTTGCGGCCGAGCGTCGGATGGTCCCAGTCATATCTGCGCGTTTGTACGATCCGGCGCGGCATCTCGATTTCGCGAAATTCTCCGCTGGCGGGCAGACGCCTGCCGTCGGCGGTTTCCACGATAACGCTCCAGCGGCCGCCGACGCCGACATCGGCGCTCCAGCCGGTCATCCGGTACGTGTCGGCTGAGCCCCACCAGCGCTCAAGTTCCTCGGTGACCAGCGCCGCGAAGACCTCATCCGGCGCGGCAGGAATTTCGGCCGAGGCCATGGCGGTTTCGCCATTGGCCATGGCTTGCGGCCAGGCGTGCCGGAGCATCATGGCAATCTCCCAAAGTTGTTTCGCTGTCGAAACGAGGCATTTTCTTTGATGCATGTCGTTGCCCCAGAACCGCTGCCCACTTCTGGGGCGACATGCATTAACCCTTGACGGCGGGCGCTCGAAACCTTTTCCGGTTTCAATCAGGCTCTTGAGGCTCGCCAGCACCAGCGGCCAGCCCTTGGCGACGTTCGCGATCAGCCGGTGCGGGCCATCGGCTTCGTGGGTGACGGTGAGTTTCGTCAATTCGCCATCCTGTTCGACGGCAAAGGTGCAGCGTGTGTAACCGTCCTCCTTTACTTCGGGCAGCCATTCGTTACGCCATTTGATGACGAGGCGTTTTGGCGGATCGATCTCCAGGATCTCGCCCGTATCGGCAATGCTGCCGTCCGGGAAAACCAGCTTCCAGCTGGAGCCAACCTTCCAGTCGCTCTCCTGATGGGAGCAGAGGAAGAATTGCCTGTTGAATTCCGGATCGGTCAATGCCGTCCAGAGTTTTTTGGGCGTTGTGCGGATGTAGGTGACATAGACGAAGCTGTTCTCGCTCACGGCTTTTCCCTTTCAAGGCGTTGCTTCAGGTCGCTGAGGGCGGCAAGCCGCCCTCGTTCGAACTTGCCGATCCAGCGCTCGGCGATCTCGTTGATCGGAACGGGGTTGAGGTAGTGCTCCTTCTCCCTGCCCTTGCGGATGGTGGTGACGAGGCTTGCCTCTTCGAGGATCGCCAGGTGCTTGGTCACCGCCTGGCGTGTCATGTCCATCCGTTCGCACAGCGCATTCAGCGTCTGCCCGTTCCTGGCATGGAGGCTGTCCAGCAGTTGCCGGCGAGTAGGGTCGGCCAAGGCGCGAAAGACAGCATCCATGCTCATAGCTCTAATATGCAACCATTTGGTTGCATGTCAAGTGGTGAGATATTCGCCGCCGCCTGTGGGGCGCGATGCGATCACGAAAAGGATGTCAGCGTTTGCGGCCGAACCAGAAGGCGTCGGTCATGCGCTTCATGCCGATGCGTTCATAGAAGCCGACGGCGTCGGGCATGGAAATCAGGCTGATGGCGACGTTCGGGCCGAGTTCGCGGCGCGCGGCGCCCATCAGGCCCTTGCCGATACCGAGCCCCTGCGCCGATTGGGACACGGCAAGGTCCGAAATATAGCAGACCCAGGCAAAGTCGGTGATGGCGCGGGCAACGCCGATCAGCGGCTTGCCTTCGATGTCGAGCCGCGCCGTCAGCACCAGATCGGCATTGGCAAGCATCGCCTTCAAACGCGCCGCGTCCTCGATAGGACGCACCTCGCCCAGCGTGGACTCGACCAGCACGCGGCGGAATTCGGCGACGTCGAGGTCGGGCTCGCTGGCATAGAGGATCTTTGAGGGCGCCGTCATGGTGGAAGGGTGCATGATCACCCGCCGTTTTGGAAGCGGCCGATGCCGATCTTGTGTGCGATGGCACAAGCACGAGCCGGAACAGCCGCCTTTTATTTGCCCGCACCTTTGTGTAAACCGGGCGAAAGCCACCCCCGCAACCCAAAGAAGACGGGCAAAAGCCATGGACAAGTTCACCAAGCTCACCGGCGTCGCCGCGCCGATGCCGATCATCAATGTCGACACCGACATGATCATCCCGAAGGATTATCTCAAGACGATCAAGCGCACCGGGCTTGGCACCGGCCTTTTCGCCGAGATGCGCTACAACGACGACGGCTCGGAAAACCCGGATTTCGTGCTCAACAAGCCGGCCTATCGCAAGGCGCAGATCCTGGTCGCCGGCGACAATTTCGGCTGCGGCTCGAGCCGCGAGCACGCGCCATGGGCGCTGCTCGATTTCGGCATCCGTTGCGTGATCTCGACCTCGTTCGCCGACATTTTCTACAACAACTGCTTCAAGAACGGCATCCTGCCGATCACCGTCAGCCCTGAAGATCTGGAAAAGCTGATGGACGACGCCTCGCGCGGCTCGAATGCGACGGTTTCGGTCGATCTCGAGGCCAAGGAGATCCGCGGGCCGGATGGCGGCGTGGTGACGTTCGACCTCGACGACTTCAAACGTCATTGCCTCTTGAACGGCCTCGACGACATCGGCCTCACCATGGAGAAGGCCGGCGAGATCGCTTCCTTCGAGAAGAAGAACGCCGAGCTGCGCCCCTGGGCCTGAGCGCCTGAAGCTCTAAGTTGATGAGCCCGGCCGCCAGCGGCCGGGTTCGTTGCGACTGAATGGAGGGACAGTCATGACACGCTCGCTTCTGGCCGGCGCTTGCGCGTTGGCGTGGGTTCTGATGCCGGTGGCCGGCGCGCATGCACAGACCGACAAGGTGCTCGTGCCGGCGGAGGATCCGTCCAGCGGCGCCGACCCGTCGAGCACCGCCAATGCGGCCCTGGCCGCCGATAACAGCCAAGCACCGATCCCCTTCGAGGGCGGCCAGCTCACCATCACGCAGCCAGAGCAAGACGGCGAGAAGGTGCTGTCCTATGACGGCAAGCAGCTGGCCAGCAACTACGACGTCTTTTTCGACAAGATCGTCAAGATCGGCGACGTCAATGTGGCGCTGGTCGATGTCGGCGATGGCGGCAACCAGTGCGGTCCGGCCAAGGTGATCGTGTGGAAGCCGCAAGGCGGCGAGATTCAGGCAACGACGGTCGAGCAGGATGAATGCGGCGCGCCGCCGGCCGCCATCTCCGAAGACGCCATCTATTTCGTGCCCTATCTGCTGCCCGGCGATTCCAAGCCGGCGCTGCAATGGTCGCCCAAGGAGGGACTGACGACCTCGGGCGAGCTTACCTACACGCCCGAACCCGGCACCGACTGGAAGGATGTCGATCCGTCGAAATACGACAACATCATCGATGCCTTCCACAACGAGGCCGTCTACAAGGCCGGCCAGGCGCTGCTCGGCAAGGACATGCCGGATATGGCGACCAGCCTGCTGGTCGGCGGCGGCACCGAAAAGACCGCGTCCGGCGCCTTCTACGCCACCGGCTGCGTGCCGCATGATTGCGGTGGCAATGACGGCTTCATGGCCGTCGACCCCGGCAAGCATGAGGTCTACTTCGCCCGCCGCGGCGACAATGGCGAGCCGCAAGCCTGGCCGCCGGTGAAGGACTGGCCCGCCGACATCAAGAAGGCGTATGACGACGCGCAGGGATCGGGGAATTAGCGTTTCCGCATGACGGGCCTCGCGACTTCGTCATCCACGGGCGGAGCGACGCGCAGCGGCGCGCAGACCCGAGGATCCATGCCGTGACGGTTGCCCTAGAGTGCATCCGAGCAGAATTCAGCACCGCTGGCGGCTGTTCGATGTAACGGCATGGATTCCAGGGTCTGCGCGCGTCGCTTCGCTCCTTGCTCCGCCCTGGAATGACGAAGTGAAAGAGGTTCCGGCCAATCTCCAATGTTGCGGTTGCCTAGGTGACAATAATCCGTTCGGCTTGGCCCACGACCGAGCCCACTTCTCCTGCTAAATGCATGCCGATCAACCCAAAAAGGCCGCTCATGCGCAAGCTCATCTCCACCGGTTCGCCCTTCGAAAAGACTGCCGGCTATTCTCGCGCCGTGGTGCAGGGCGATTGGTGTTTCGTATCCGGAACGACCGGCTACGACTATGCCACGATGACCATGCCGGGGACGGTCGAGGCGCAGACGCGCAACTGCCTCGCCACCATCGCAAAAGCCCTGGACGACGGCGGCTTCGAGATGGCCGACGTGGTGCGGGCGCATTATTATATCACCGACCAGGCCTATGTTGACGTGGTTTTCCCGATCCTCGGCGAGACGTTCGGCGACATCCGCCCGGCGGCGACGATGATCGTGTGCCAGCTCAACAAGCCGGAGATGAAGATCGAGATCGAGGTCACCGCTCTCAGGCGCTCGGCCTCGGGACGTTGAGGCCAAGGCCATGACGGTCAGGCGCATCGTAGCCAATATCGAGACAAAGAATGCGGCGGCGGCGAAACGCTTCTACCAGGACGTGCTTGGCCTCGACGTGCTGATGGATCAGGGCTGGATCGTCACCTGCGGTTCCGAGGAACGGATGCAGGTGCAGGTCAGCTTCATGGCGCAAGGCGGATCGGGCACGCCGGTGCCTGACCTGTCGATCGAAGTCGACGATGTCGACGCGGCGCTCGAAGGCTTGAAGGCTGCGGGCTTTGTCATCGAATACGGCCCGGCCGATGAGCCCTGGGGCGTGCGGCGCTTCGATGTGCGCGATCCCTTTGGCCGCCTGGTCAACATCCTCTCGCATCGGTGATTGCAGTCTCCAGTTCCTCGCCCCCACCTTTGGCGCCACCGCATGCACACATTTCCAAGCGGCTGGTCTTTGGCGATAGCGTGCATGGCAGGTTGGCGCATGCTTTGTCTAACGCTGCGCTGGTCGACCCCCACTCCGTCTCGGCTTCGCCGAGCCACCTCTCCCCGATCGACGGGGTAGAGGAAAAGCGCCAAGCTTTTTGCCGTCGACGCTCGTCCAGTAACGCTCCCTTCCTTTCCCTCCGGAGGGGAAGGTGGCGCTGCGAAGCAGCGACGGATTGGGGGAACCACATGGCAATCAAGCCTCGGGCCGATCAGTCACGCCAATTACAGAAGACGTGTGCTGAGCGTAGGCCTTTGGCGGGGAGAGCAACCCAAGACCTGCAAGGTCCGAGAGCGTCACAGCATTGCCCAGCCCCTTGCGCCGCAAGCGCTTGGCGTTTAGCAAGGCCGCGGTTTCTCCAAACAAGTATCGGGACGGTTCTCCATGGCTTCGAAACATCTCTTCCTGCTCGCCGGCGACGGCATCGGCCCCGAGGCCATGGCCGAGGTCAAGAAGCTGATCGCTGCCATGAACGCCAAGCTCGGCAGTGGCTTTGCCACGGATGAAGGGCTGGTCGGCGGCTGCGCCTATGACGCGCATGGCGCGGCGATCTCGGATGCCGACATGGAAAAGGCTGTTGCCGCCGATGCGGTGCTGTTCGGCGCCGTCGGCGGGCCGAAATGGGACAAGGTGCCTTACGAGGTGCGCCCCGAAGCCGGCCTGCTGCGGCTGCGCAAGGACATGGAGCTGTTCGCCAATCTGCGCCCGGCGATCTGCTATCCGGCGCTGGCGGCATCGTCCTCGCTCAAGCAAGATGTGGTCGAAGGGCTCGACATATTGATCGTGCGCGAGCTCACCGGCGGCGTCTATTTCGGCGAGCCGAAGCAGATCATCGATCTCGGCAACGGCCAGAAGCGCGGCATCGACACGCAGGTCTACGACACGTTCGAGATCGAGCGCATTTCGGGCGTCGCCTTCGAACTGGCGCGGACGCGCAAGAACCATGTCACCTCGATGGAAAAGCGCAACGTCATGAAGTCGGGCGTGCTGTGGAACGAGGTCGTGACCCAGACCCACAACGCGCGCTACTCGGACGTCAAGCTCGACCATATGCTGGCGGACGCCGGCGGCATGCAGCTGGTGCGCTGGCCAAAACAGTTCGACGTCATCGTCACCGACAATCTGTTCGGCGACATGCTCTCGGATATCGCCGCCATGCTCACCGGCTCGATCGGCATGCTGCCGTCCGCCTCGCTCGGCGCGCCGGACGTGAAGACCAAGAAGCGCAAGGCGCTCTATGAGCCGGTGCACGGCTCGGCGCCCGACATCGCCGGCCAAGGCATCGCCAACCCGATCGCCATGATCGCGTCCTTCGCCATGTGCCTGCGCTACTCCTTCGGCATGGTGGCCGAGGCTGACAAGCTCGAAGCGGCAGTCGCCGCCGTGCTCGACGACGGCCTGCGCACCAAGGACATCTTCTCGGCCGGCATGAAGGAAGTCGGTACCACCGAGATGGGCGACGCCATCATCGCCAAATTCCTGGCTTAACGGCCTCAGCGAACCTCGCCGGCCAGCGACTGTAGCAGGCCGACGAGTTGCGCCTCATCGACCGGCTCGAAAAAGGCGGCGTCCGCCGCTTCGACCGCAACGATGGCGCGCTGCACCGCAGCCGTCCCGGCCGCTGTGATGCGGGTCACCTTGGCGCGGGTGTCGCGCGGATCGGTCTCCCGCGCGATCAGCCCTTTCGCCTCGAGCCTGGCGACGACGTCCGAAGTCATCTTGACCTCGGTGCCGGCCTGGGCGGCGAGCTGCACCTGGTTGGGCGGCTCGCCATTGCGGCCGAGCCACATCGCCGAGGCCAGCAGCACGAACTGAACATGCGTCAGGTCGAGCGGCGCCAAAGCCGCCGTCATGACACGCTGCCAGCGCATGGTGGTTCGCCACAACAGCAATCCGGGGCTCTCCGAAGGTCCGCGCTTGAAGCGGGTGTTCAGCTCGTCAGCCACCGTTCGCAAACTCCTTTGCCTGCTCGAACAATTTTGCCATCGAGACGTCGAAATCGCCGCTGATCTGCGGCCCGAGCTCGGGTCCGACCTCGGCAGCCGAAGGGCCGGAAATTTCCAGACGATGCGTCACCTGCGTGCCGCCCTCGACCGGCACCAGCGTATGCCGGAACAGCAGTTTCGTATCGCCGAACGAGGTCTCGTCAGCATAGGTGACGTTATCGACAAGGTCGACGATGGTCGATTCGAACGTGTCCTGCTCGACCGGCGTCACCGAGACGCGGGTGCCCTTGGCGAAGGGGCCATGCAGCACGAAGGTGTCTGACCCCTCATAGGTGAGACGGCCTTCATGCAATGCCTTAAGCGCATTCCAGATGGCTTGCGCGGGAAGAGACGAAATTGCGGTGTATTCGTTGGTCCACATTGTCTCGGCTCCGTCCTTGCTCGATCAACCATTTGATCTGTGCGCAGACTATCTGTGCGCGGATTAAAATGCAAGCGGAATCTTTTGATGAGCCCGCCCCGGCGCCAACCCATTGTTCCTATGCCTTTTTACTCGACACTCAGGGCGGTGGGAGCCTGGGCAAAAAGCAAGCGCGCCTATAGGCCGAGGGTCGACGGTATCGCCACATCGCAGGCGACCACCAATCCGGTCAGAAGGGCCGTCTCCAGGTCTTCAGGAAGGGCGCTTCTTCGCTTTCTTGTGCTTCGGCGGGCCGCTGCTGTCGAATTTCGGCTTGCCCGGCTTTTTCGCCCATGGCTTTGCCTCATGCGCCGCGGCGGGGCGCTGGTCGGCAGATGCCGAGGGGCGGTTTTCGAATTTGCGCTTTGGCGCATTCGGATCGAACGGCGCCTTGCCGCGATGCGGCTTCTTGTCCGGCGCCGGCGGCTGATAGCCGGCGCGCGACAGGTCCGGCGTGCCGTCCAGCCGCTTCACCGCGATGTTGCCCTGCAATTTACAGTCGGGGCCGATCGCCGCCAGGAACCGGTCGGCCCAGTCGGCCGCGATCTGCACGAAGGTTTCTTCCGGTTGCATCTTGATGGCGCCGATCTCGCGCTTGGAGATGTTTCCGGTGCGGCACATCATCGGGATCAGCCAGCGCGGCTCGGCGTTCTGCCGGCGGCCGACCGACAGCGAGAACCAGACACTGTCGCCGAAATCGTCGCGCCGGCTCGGCGCCTCGTCACGGCGCGCGAAGTTTTCGCCCGCCGGTCTTTCACGCGACGGCGTGAAGGGCGCGACATCCATCAGGTCCTCGGGCGCCGAGCGGCTGGCGCGGCACTGGCGCACGAACGCGGCCGCCACCTGCTCGGCGCCATGCTTGGCAAGAAGCGCGTCGATGAAGCCGCGCTCGTCATCGGTCACCGGCTCGTTGAAAGCCGGATCGGCCAGGATGCGCTCGTCGTCGCGCCGGATCACGTCGTCGGCCGAGGGCGGGCTGGCCCAGGTCGCTTTCAGCCCGGCATTCTGCAGCAGCCGCTCGGTGCGCCGGCGGGCGCTGCCCGGCACGATCAGCGCGCTGACGCCCTTGCGCCCGGCGCGTCCGGTGCGGCCGCTGCGATGCAGCAGCGTTTCCGGGTTGGTCGGCAGGTCGGCGTGGATCACCAGCTCGAGATTGGGCAGGTCGATACCGCGCGCCGCCACGTCGGTGGCGATGCAGACCTTGGCGCGGCCGTCGCGCATCGCCTGCAGCGCATGGCTGCGTTCGTTCTGGCTGAGCTCGCCCGACAGCGCCACGACGGAGAAATTGCGGTTGTTGAAGCGCGCCGTCAGGTGGTTGACCGCGGCGCGCGTGTTACAGAACACCAGCGCGTTGCCGGCTTCGTAGTAGCGCAGCACGTTGATGATGGCGTTTTCGCGGTCGGCCTGGGCGACATTCAACGCCCGGTATTCGATGTCGAGATGCTGCTTTTCCTCGCCGCCGGCCGAGATCCGCACGGCATCGCGCTGGTAACCCTGCGCCAGCGTGGCGATGGAACGCGGCACGGTGGCCGAAAACATCAGCGTGCGGCGTCCAACGGGTGCTGCATCGAGGATGAATTCGAGGTCTTCGCGAAAACCCAGATCGAGCATCTCGTCGGCCTCGTCCAGCACCACGGCCTTCAGCGCCGACATGTCGAGCGCGCCGCGCGTGATGTGGTCGCGCAAACGTCCAGGCGTGCCGACGACGATATGCGCGCCGCGCTCCAGCGCGCGACGTTCGGTGCGCATGTCCATGCCGCCGACGCAGGAGGCGACGGTTGCACCTGTCATTTCGTAGAGCCATTGCAGCTCGCGCGTCACCTGCAAGGCGAGCTCGCGCGTCGGCGCCACGGCCAATGCCAAAGGCGTACCAGCCTGGCCAAAGCGCTCGGCGCCTTCCAGCAATGTCGGCGCCAGCGCAAGGCCGAAGGCAACGGTCTTGCCGGAGCCGGTCTGCGCCGAGACCAGCGCGTCGGCTTGGCCGAGTTCCAGCACCGCCTTCTGCACCGGCGTCAGCGCGACATAGCCGCGCTTTTCCAGCGCCTCTGCCAGCGCAGGAACGATACCTTCGAAGTTAGACATCTCACTCTTTCGGAATTCAGGGGCTCGTCACGGAGCACAGGCCGACACTGCGCCAGCCAAACGAAATTTGGACGTTCCTACTTCCTGCGGCCACTATTGTACAGAGCAGGCAACGCCGCCTTTCCCTTCTCCCCTTGTGGGAGAAGGTGGGTCGGCGCGCAGCGCCGAGACGGATGAGGGGTGTTCCAGCGGAGTGAGACGCTGGCTTTCCGTGGAGCACCCCTCATCCGTCGCCTTCGGCGCCACCTTCTCCCACAAGGGGAGAAGGGAGAGCCGCCGCAATTGACTCCTGCCGCAAACCGCGTAAAAGCCCGCATCGAACGGGATTGTCTTCGATGCGCGGCCTTTTGATGGCTCTTCTTGCATTCGACGCCCCCAGCCACAATGTAACGCATTGGGCTGGGCGCTCAGACGCGTCCGTCCGTTCCAGCAAAACCCCATTCTTGGCCGAGAAAACCTCCAAAACCACCACCAAAACGGTGTGATTCCCTTGGCCTAACCACCCTCTCCCGGGTCCGGCCCGGGGGACGAAACCCGCATAGGCCAGCGGGTTTTCTCCAAAAACCAAGCGGAGAGGGACAGGAGATATCAGATGAGTTTCAAGGTTGCAGTCGTCGGCGCCACGGGCAATGTGGGCCGGGAAATGCTCAACATACTGGAAGAGCGCGGCTTTCCGGTAAGCGAAGTCGTGGCGCTCGCCTCGCGGCGCAGCCAGGGCACGGAAGTGTCTTTCGGCGACCGCACGCTGAAGGTCAGGACGCTCGACCAGTATGATTTTTCCGACACCGACATCTGCATCATGTCGGCCGGCGGCAACGTCTCCAAGGAATGGTCGCCCAGGATCGGCAAGCAGGGCTGCGTCGTCATCGATAATTCGTCGGCTTTCCGTTACGACCAGGACGTGCCGCTGATCGTGCCGGAAGTGAACCCGGACGCGATCTCGCTGTTCACGCGCAAGAACATCATCGCCAACCCGAACTGCTCGACCGCGCAGCTCGTCGTGGCGCTGAAGCCGCTGCATGATTTCGCCACCATCAAGCGCGTCGTCGTTGCCACGTATCAATCGGTATCCGGCGCCGGCAAGGAAGGCATGGATGAGCTGTTCACGCAGACGCGCGCGGTGTTCGTCGCCGACGGCGTCGATGTCAAGAAGTTCACCAAGCGCATCGCCTTCAATGTCATCCCGCATATCGACGTCTTCCTCGACGACGGCTTCACCAAGGAAGAGTGGAAGATGGTCGCCGAGACCAAGAAGATGCTCGATCCCAAGATCAAGCTGACGGCGACCTGCGTGCGCGTCCCAGTGTTCATCGGCCATTCCGAAGCGGTCAACATCGAGTTCGAGAAGCCGATCACCGCCGACGAGGCGCGCGATATCCTGCGCGAGGCGCCCGGGTGCCAGGTGCTCGATAAGCGCGAGGACGGCGGCTATATCACGCCGCTGGAATCGGCCGGCGAGGACGCCACCTTCATCTCGCGCATCCGCGAGGATTCGACGGTCGACAACGGCCTGTCGATGTGGGTCGTCTCCGACAATCTGCGCAAGGGCGCAGCGCTCAACGCCGTGCAGATCGCCGAGCTGCTGGTCGAGCGCGGCCTGATCCAGCCGAAGAAGAAGGCGGCCTGACGGCTGGTTTGTTCTCGCTCACGGGCCGCACCGCCGCTGCGCGGCTGGCCCTGCGCGAGGGCGCTGGACGACCGGCGGCCCGCGGTCGCGGGCTCGGCCTGCGGGCTATTCGGCTTTCGCTCACGGGCCGCACCGCCGCTTGCGCCGCTGGCCCTCCGCGAGGGCGCCGGACGACCGGCGGCCCGCAGTCGCGGGCTCGGCCTTCGGCCGGGGCGCCTCTTCCTTCTCCCGTTTACGGGGAGAAGGTGCCCGAAGGGCGGATGAGGGGCAGCGCAGGCATGTCGAGTTTTCCTGAAATCACCCTACGTCCGGCCACCGGTTCCGACGCAACCGCCATCGCCGAGATGATGCGCGCGTCACTCAATGCTTTCGGCTGGATGCCGGCCCTGCACACACCGGAGGAAGACCTGTTCTTCATCCGCGATGTCATACTGCCTCGCCAGCAGGTGACCGTCGCCGAAGCCGGCGGGGCAATCATCGGCTTCATCGCCGTCAGCGGCGAATGGGTCGAGCAGCTCTATCTTGATCCGGCCTGGACCGGCCAGGCGATCGGCAGCCGGCTGCTTGCCCGCGCCACCGCCGGGATGCCCCTCATCAAGCTGCATTGCTTCCAAGCCAATAGTGGCGCGCGCCGGTTCTACGAACGCCACGGTTTTCGCGCCGAAAGCTTCGGCGACGGCTCCGCAAATGAGGAAGGCCTGCCGGACATTCTCTACGTGCTGCACCGCTGACCGCTCTCCGCCGTCAGCTGCCGCAGGATGGCCATCGCCTCCTCGGCCCGCTCGGCCGGCACGAACAGGTGGTCGTGATAGAAAGCCGAGACCGGATTGACGCCCATGCCGGCCGCCGCCAGACGGGTCGTGATAGCGGCAAGGAAGCCGACCGCTTCCAGCGAAGAGTGGATGTCGAGCGTGATCATCCGGCAGCGGAAGGTGCCGGCAAGACCGGCGGCTTTCGCCTGGTCCTCTGGCAAGATCAGCGTGGTGCCCTCGCGTTCGCTGAAGTGCATGACGGGTTCCGGCCCGTCCGGAAAAGTCCTGCCGGACGGCAACGTTGCGAAGACATAGATTTCCGGGAACAGGTGCGGCGTCATCGATGCCAGCAGCTTTTGCAGGTCTGTCTCGCCGCTCATGTCTGGTCCCTTGGGATGTGTTTGGCGCTACGTTCAACAGCCCGCTTGAAAACGTCAACAGCACGACGCGAAGCGGTGCGGACGAAATAAGTCCGGCCGTGTAGGATCGCGGCGCGGTCGCCCGTCCTTGGTTCGAAGCCGGCATTAGCCAGCCGGCGAACCAAACAGAGGGAGCACCATGAGTATTTCCGAAACCGCGCCCGCATCGAAGGGCGCTTTGTGGACCGGGCGCGTGCTTAGCGCCATCGTCGTCCTGTTCATGATCTTCGACGGCGTCATCAAACTGCCGCCGCTTGGCGTCGTCACTGAAACCATGGCGCAGATCGGCTGGCCGGCCGATGTCGGCACGGCGCGGCTGCTCGGCGTCATCGGGTTGGTCTCGACGGCGCTCTACGCGCTGCCGCGCACTTCGGTGCTCGGCGCTATCCTGCTCACCGGCTATATGGGCGGCGCCATCGCCACGCATATACGCATTGGCAATCCGCTCTTCTCGCACACGCTGTTCGGGGTCTATCTTGGCATCATCCTGTGGGGCGGGCTTTATCTGCGCGATCCGAAAGTACGGGCGCTGATTCCGTTCAGCCGGCAAGCATGAGGGAGAAACAAGATGTTTGCCATTGTCCTCATTGTCGTCGTCATCATCCTCGCCGTGCTCGTCTATGCGGCCACGCGGCCCAACGATTTCGTCGTCAGCCGCTCGACCAGCATCAACGCGCCGGCGGAAGCGATCTTTCCGCTGATCAACGACTTCAGGCATTGGCCGGAATGGTCGCCCTTCGAAAAGCTCGACCCCGGCATGAAGCGCACGCTTTCCGGCGCCGAAAGCGGCAAGGGCGCGGTCTATGCCTGGAAAGGCAATTCCAAGGCCGGCGTCGGCCGCATGGAAATCAGCAAGTCGGTGCCGTCTTCGCTCGTCTCGCTGAAGCTCGACTTCGAGAAGCCGTTCAGGGCCAACAACAACGTGGATTTTTCCCTTGACCCATCCGGCGGGGCCACGACCGTGACCTGGGCGATGCGTGGCGCAAGGCCATTCATCGCCAAGCTGATGGGCCTGGTCATGAATTTCGACACCCTTATCGGCAAGGATTTCGAGGCCGGCCTGGCCAATCTGAAACGCGCCACGGAGCAGCAAAAGCTAACAAATTCAAAATCTTGATTGCATGCGCCGGGAAGCGCGACCGGCACTAAGCCGGCCAATATTCATTCTCCCGCGGATCAAATCAGCCGCCCACGAGTTAAGGCCATGGCGGCGAGGATGGCGACCCGCGTGAGAGGAATTTTACAAATGAAGAAAGCGATTACCATTCTTGTTCTGGCGACCGCGCTCGGCGCGTGCTCGCAAACGGAAAAGGGCGCCGCCGTCGGCGGCCTGGGTGGCGCCGCGGTCGGCGCTGCGGTGGCGGGCGATCCGGTGCAAGGCGCGGTTGTCGGCGGCGCGGTCGGCGCGGTCGCCGGCGCGCTGATCGGCCATGCCAGCGAAAGCGGCCAGTGCCGTTATCGCGACCGTTATGGACGCACCTACATAGCACGCTGCCCGTCCGGCTACTGATGAGTTACGGCTAAACGGATGGATAAAGACAGCGGCGGGCATGGACCCGCCGTTTTTCGTGCTCCTGAAGCCTATAGCCCATCCTTCATCCGCTCGAACGCGCCATGGACAATAGCAAAACGGCGGGCATAGACCCGCCGTTTTGTCGATGCGATGAAGCAATACTTACTCTGCAGTCGCGGCTTCCGCCTCGGCCGGCGCGGCGGACGCAGCCGCGACAGCGGCGGCGGCATCGTCCTGCGCCTTCTTCAAAAGGGCGGCGCGTTCCTGCGCCTTCTTGCCCGGCTCGGCCTTCTTCGGGTTGGAGCGGGCGTCGCGCTTGGCAAGGCCGGCCTCGTCGAGGAAGCGCAGCACGCGGTCGGTCGGCTGGGCGCCATGCGACAGCCAATGCTTGACGCGGTCGGCGTCAACCTTGACGCGCTCGCCGTCCTTGGGCAGCAGCGGGTTCCACGAGCCGAGCGACTCGATGAAACGGCCGTCGCGCGGCGAACGGGCGTCGGCAACGACGACGTGGTAGTAGGGACGCTTCTTCGAGCCCGCGCGGGCCAGTCTGATCTTCAGTGCCATTTCTTTTCTCCTAAAAGCTCTGATTTCGTTGATAGGGTTGGTCGGCTACTTTTGTTTGTGCATGTCGTTGTCCCAAAACCGCTGAGCACTTTTGGGCGACATGCACTTTTCAGCCGGTTTTCGTCACGCCGTTGGCAGCGGCGATCTGTTCGTGGTGACGGATGACTTCGCGGACGACGAAGTTGAGAAATTTCTCCGCGAAATCCGGGTCGAGATGCGCGTCCTTGGCCAGCTGGCGAAGGCGGGCGATCTGCTGCTGCTCGCGCGCCGGGTCGGCCGGCGGCAGGCCATGCTCGGCCTTCAAAACACCGACCGCCTTGGTGCAGCGAAAACGCTCGGCCAGCATATGGATGAGGGCGGCATCGATGTTGTCGATCGAGGCGCGGTAGCCGGCCAGGATGGTGCGGGCGTCGGCGATGTCCTTGTCTTCGTTCATCCGTATTCTCACTTCTTCTTGCCAAGGCCGGGCAGTCCGCCGCCACCCAGGCCGGGAAGCCCCGGAAGTTTCATGCCGCCAGGCAGGCCGGGCAGGCCACCGCCGCCGGGTGCGGGCAAGCCCTTCATGCCGCCGAGACCGGCGGCCTGCGCCTGCTTCTGCAAGGCTTCGAGCTGCTTGGGGTCCATCTTCGACAGATCGGGCATGCCACCCATTCCACCCGGCATCATGCCGCCGAGGCCCATCTTGGAGGCCAGGCCGCCCATCATGCCGCGCATGAGGCCGCCGCCTTTGCCCTTGCCGCCCATCGCCTTCATCATGTCGGCCATGCCGCGATGCATCTTCAGGAGCTTGTTGATTTCGGCGGCGTCGGTGCCGGAGCCGGCGGCGATGCGCTTCTTGCGCGAATGCTTGAGCATGTCGGGGTTGGCGCGCTCGGCCTTGGTCATCGAGGAGATGATGGCGAGCTGGCGGCCGAACATCTTGTCGTCGAGACCGGCGGCGGCCATCTGGTCCTTCATCTTGCCCATGCCGGGCATCATGCCCATGATGCCGCCCATGCCGCCCATTTTCGACATCTGCTGAAGCTGCTGGGCGAGGTCGTTCAGGTCGAACTTGCCAGACTGCATCTTCCTGGCCATCGCCGCCGCCTGCTCGGCGTCGATGGTCTCGGCGGCCTTTTCGACCAGGCTGACGATGTCGCCCATGCCGAGGATGCGGTCGGCGATGCGCTTGGGGTGGAATTCCTCCAGCCCGTCCATCTTTTCGCCGGTGCCGATCAGCTTGATCGGCTTGCCGGTGACGGCGCGCATCGAAAGCGCGGCGCCGCCGCGGCCGTCGCCGTCCATGCGGGTAAGCACAAGGCCGGTGATGCCGACGCGTTCGTCAAAACTCTTCGCCAGATTGACGGCATCCTGGCCGGTCAGCGAATCCGCGACCAGCAGGATCTCGTGTGGCGACGACACCTTCTTGATGTCGGCCATCTCGACCATCAGCGGCTCGTCGATATGGGTGCGGCCGGCGGTGTCGAGGATGACGACGTCGTGGCCGCCGAGCTTGGCCGCCTGGACGGCCCGCTTGGCGATGTCGACAGGATTCTGGCCGGCAATGATCGGCAGCGTCGCCACCTTGACCTGCTCGCCGAGCTGGCGCAGCTGCTCCTGTGCAGCGGGCCGCCGCGTGTCGAGCGAGGCCATCAAGACCTTCTTGTTCTGCCGCTCGGTCAGCCGCTTGGCGATCTTTGCCGAAGTCGTCGTCTTGCCGGAGCCCTGCAGGCCGACCATCATGACGACGACCGGGGCCGGCGCATTGAGGTCGATGGCGACGCCTTCGGCGCCCAGCATGTCGACCAGTTCGTCATGGACGATCTTGACGACCATCTGTCCGGGCTTGATCGACTTGAGCACTGCGGCGCCGACCGCCTTTTCGCGCACCTTGTCGGTGAACGAACGCACCACTTCCAGCGCCACGTCCGCCTCGAGCAGCGCACGGCGCACCTCGCGCAACGCCGCCGAGACATCCGCCTCCGACAGCGCGCCGCGACCGGTCAGGCCGTTCAGGATCGAACCAAGACGTTCCTGTAGCGATTCAAACATTCTGTTTCCTTTTCCCTGGCACCCGGATGGTGCCCGAGAGGTAATGCGTTCGCGCCGAGTGTCCAAGCAAAAGCAAACCAAAACCAAAAAGCACCCGGGGGCGCATCGCGCTGCCGGGTGTTGGCCTCCAGGATCTCTTTACAGCACTTGGCCTCGATGAGGCATCGGCGTCCTGGTCGGCTTTCGCGAAGGTATACTCGTCGCGGAATTCAGCGGCTCTAGACAGGAAATCGGCTGCGGAGTCAAGACTTCCGCCGGAATCCAGATCAACACGCCGCGATTTCGAGAGCGATCAGCCCAGGCCTTACTTGTCCGTTCCAACCCTGAGCGGCGAACGCCGATGCAACAACAACAGCATGGTCAGCAAGGTGCTGACGATGCCGATGGCAGCGATCAGGGCGGCGTCCCAGTTGGTCCAGCCCGGGCCTTCCAGCGGCTTGGCGTTGAGCAGGGCGAAGCCATTGTAGCCTTCCTGGTGCGAGATCAGCAGGAAGCCGGTCAGATTGTTGCCGAGATGGGCGCCCAAACCGGCGCCGAGATTGCCGGTGACATAGACCAGCAGCATCAGGAGCAAGGCAAATGTGCCGATCGAGACCAGTACACAGGCATTGATGGCCGCCGTCGAGGCCGAGCTCCAGTGCAGCGAGGTGAACAGAAGCAGCGGCAGCACCGCCCAGATCAGCGGGCTCCTGAAGCGATGGGCGAGCGCGCGCGGCAGGTAGCCGCGAAACAGCATTTCTTCCGATGACGTCTGCAGGAAGGTGAGCAGCACGATCGGTATCAGGAAGAGCAGCCAGGACGACAAGGCGATCGGCCCGCGCGCGATCTCCGGCTGCAGCCAATAGAGCAGCACTTCCGAAAACAGCGACGTGATCAGCACCGCGATCAGGCCCTTGATGAAATCGCCGCCCGCAATGCGGCGCGTGACGCCGAAAAGCGCCGACAGCGGTTCGCCATGCACGAAGCGCATCGCCACCCACAGGCCGATCCAGATGCCGGCGAAGGAGGTCAGCGCGCTCAGAATGCCGACGGGCGATGCCAGGAAATCCTGCATGTACTGCCCGGTCGACGGGCCGAGACGCCAGACGATGTAGGCATAGGTTCCGGCAAACAGCACAAGCGCCGTCGCGGCCATCCAGAAGGCTATGATGATGGCCGTTCCGAAAAGCAGACGGAGCAAATTGGTCTTTGCGTTGGGCGAGCGGCGGTAACGCTCGAAGGCGGTGTTGTCGATCGTCACGCGGATCCCCTGCCGAATGCTCTCAATCACATCGGTCTAGGTGATCACAGTTACCACCCAATTACCGCAAGGCGAGGCCGCCATGCGCCGCGAACAAAGACGGCCGCCATCGAGGCGGCCGTATAGAGGTGATCGGAGCGCGATCAGCGCATCACATAGACGATGCGGCGCGTGCCCGGATCGACCAGCGCCGGCTGGTTGTTCACATAGACATAACGGTACCGGTAGTCAGGGATTTCGCGCAGTTCGACCGTGTCGGGCAAAGTGGCGCCTGTCACCACCTCGCCGTCGAGATAGACCGGATCGACCCGGTGGGTGGTGACATAGGTGTCGACCTCGGCCGGCGGTCTTCCGATCGATTCCATGGTGTCGGCATCGTCGCCGGAGACGATGGCGCCGGTGTAGTTGTCGTTGCCATAGACATCGTCGGCGGGCGGCGCCACGACCGCGATGCCGGCATCAGCCGGGCGGCGGGTGACGATCACGCGGCTGCCACCGAAGTCGGCGGTGACGTAGTCCGAATAGACCCAGCCTTTTCCACCAGCTTCGGCGATGGTGCACCATTTGCTGTTTTCGATACAGCCGCTGAGCGTGGCCGACTGTCCGGCGGCGATCACGCCGATGACCGGATATTGCGGGCCTGGCCCGGCGCGGACATTGAGGTCCGTCACTGCGGAAACCGGGGTTTCGGCAAGAGCCGCCCCGGACATGGCGAGCAGAGCGCCGGTCAAAGCCGGCAACAATACGGGTTTCATGGTTTCTCTCCGTTTCAACGCTCCCTCGGGCTCGGAAACGAAACCACGGTCCATGCGTTCCGGCTAAAGAGCCGCCGCCTGCTCACGAATTGTTCCAGGCTCTTTCGGCGTGCCGGTCAAAAGATCGTGCACGAAGGTCAATTTCTGCGCCGTCACCTCTGAGATCACAAACGGGTAAAGGTCCGGCAGACCCATGCATCTGTTGATCGAATTGGACGCTTCCGACAACACCAGCCAGCGCGCGAGGATCGTTTCGAATGGCTCCGGCGCCAGATCGGGATCGTCAGGCGCCGGTTGCAGGCGCCCGCCGGTATCGCCGCGCGGCAGAGCCTCGGCGTCCACCGTCTCCAGCCGTCCAAGCGAAAAGTTCAGCGCATGCACCATCTCCAGCGTGTCGGTGATGTGCAGATGGTGCGCCCAGGTCTCGGCCCAGTCTTCCCATGGATGCGACGTCGCATAGGCGGAGATATGGCGCCGCTGCCAGTCCGGCGGCGCGCCATTGGCGTAGTAGGCCTTCAACGCCTGCTCATAGTCAGCCCGTTCATCACCGAACAGCGCGCGGAAGGCCGAAAGGCGTTCCGGATCGTCGCGGATCAGGCGGTCCCAGTAATAATGGCCGAGCTCGTGGCGGAAATGGCCGAGCAAGGTGCGGTAGTTCTCCCCCATTTCCACGCGCCGCCGTTCGCGCTCGGCCGAATCCGCCTCGGCGACGTTGAGCGTGATCAGGCCGTTGTCATGCCCGGTCAGGATGCGCTCGCCGCCCGGGCCGCCACCGATCGGATCGGCGAGGAAGTCGAAGGCAAGGCCGATCTCGTCGCCGGGATTGGCCTTGGGCGCCACCGGCAGGCCGAAGGCGAGCAGCGAATAGATGGCGCGTTTCTTCGCCGCCTCGACGCGGATCCAACGCCGCCGATTGCCGTCGATCGACAGATCCGGGATCAGCTGATTGAGCGCGCAGGCACGGCAGAAGCTATGCTCCGGCTCGGCCCGCCAATTGCAGGCGCATTCGTCGGCGTTCGCGCATGCAAACACACCATCGGTGCCGGAGAGCAGGAACCGCGCCTTGTCCGGGTCGTAGAGCACCAAGCTGGAGCAATTCAGGCACTGCGCGTTCTCGAAATAAAGACGGTGGCCGCAGTTTGGGCAGTCGAAGAGCTTCATCTTGTTTTCAACATGCAGGGGCGGGCAATGAGCGTAGCCTCGTCCAAACGCCGGCCGGCGCCGGGCGTTCCGATGGTATTTCGCGGTAAGCAGGGCAACCGCGAGCCGGTCCAGCGCATCGGATAAGCGCCAATGATCGCGACATCGACGGTTTTCATGAGGCAGGCCCGCCACAGTTAGCCCTTGATCGTAGGCAAATTGCCTGTCTTTCGCCAGTGTCGGCCAGCCTCCCCCGTGGGGGCGGTGACAACCAGACGTTTCGCTGGCAAATTCGCAACCGGGACGTGATTCAGGCAATCAGGAGAGAGCAGCATGGCATTTTTTGCCAAGGGAAGGATTTTCGCGGCCGCATTGGTGGCGACGCTGGCGCTGGCGACGGGCGCTGAAGCCGCCGCCAGTTGCGGCAAGAACGGCGCCGGCTTCGACGCCTGGAAGCAGGATTTCGCCACGGAGGCCAAGGCCAACGGTGTCGGCCAAAGGGGCTTGTCCGCACTGGCGGGCGCCACCTACGCGACAAGGACGATTTCCGCCGACCGCGCCATCCACAAAGCCTTCAGCGGCTCGGTGGAAAGCTTCATGCAGCGCCGCGGCGCGTCAGCGATCATTTCCAGGGGCCGTGCGATGAAGAAGGCGAACGCGGCAATGTTCGCCAATATCGAGCGCACTTATGGCGTCCCGCCGGGCGTGCTGCTCGCCATCTGGGGCATGGAAACCGGCTTCGGCGCTTCGATGGGCAACCAGAACACGGTGTCGGCGATCCTGACGCTGGCCTATGATTGCCGCCGCCCTGATTATTTCAAGCCGCATGCCATCGCTGCGCTGAAGCTGGTCGACAGCGGGGCGTTGAGCGCCTCGTCGGTCGGCGCCATGCATGGCGAGATCGGCCACACCCAGTTCCTGCCCGGAAACGTCATGAAATACGGCGTCGGCAGCAGAAACCTGCGCGACAGGAATACGGCGCTCGCTTCCACCGCCAATTACCTCAAGGCGCATGGCTGGCAGGCCGGCGCGAGCTATGAAGCCAATATGGGCGCCATCGCCGGCTGGAACTCGGCAAGCGTCTATCAGCAGGCCATCGCGCGCATCGGCGAGGCGATCGACGCCAACTGATCGGGAATTCCGTTCAACGAAAAGCCCGGCCATGCGCCGGGCTTTTTTGTCACCGGGTAGGATCAATACCCATCATGCGCGTAGCCGCTTAACGGGCATTTCTTGGAAGCGGGAACCTGGAAGGCACCGTCAATGCCTGTGCAGCTGCGGTATTTGGGTGCCCGCCGCGTCGAGCCACGCGCGGCATTCGATCCCCTTGAGTTGCCCTTGATGACCTTCCAGATTTCGGTCGGCTGGTTGAGCTGAATGGCGTTTACATCCGAGAAGCTGATGCGCCCGGTGCGCACGGCTTCGAAAATGCGCTGGCAGAAGAGTGCAGGCACACGGTCCAGCGGCTCGCCCATGAAGGAGGCGAGTTCGTGCTTGAACGTTATGTCCCAGACACGAGCCGAGGCTATGCATTTGTCCATTTCCGAGCCTGCTTGCTTCGTGACGGCCGACGCCGCCTGGCACCCGACTGCAAACGCGGCTGCCGCCACCAGCAAGAGAATTCTATTCTTCAAGTTCAAGCCCTCCATCCCAGAGCGAAAAATAGATGACGCGATAATTGGGTCAATGGAAATTCGCGTCGGGCGAAAACTTTCGCTATATTAGAGAAATGAAATAAAAACCCGGCGTTTCCGCCGGGTCCTTTGATCGATGCTGCTACTGGCAGAGATCAGTGTTTGCGATTGCGCGCGGCTAGCGTCCGCAGCCGCAACCCATTAAGACGAATGAACCCCTCTGCGTCCTTCTGGTCGTAGGCGCCACGATCATCCTCGAAAGTGACCAACGCATCTGAATAAAGCGTCTTCTTCGACTTGCGGCCGGTGACGATGACATTGCCCTTATAGAGCTTCAGCCGGACGGTGCCTTCGACGTCGTCCTGGCTCTTGTCGATCATCGCCTGAAGCATCACGCGCTCGGGCGAGAACCAGAAGCCGTTATAGATCAGCTCGGCGTAGCGCGGCATGAACTCGTCCTTGAGATGGGCCGCGCCGCGGTCGAGGGTGATCGATTCGATTGCCCGATGGGCGACGATCAGGATCGCGCCGCCGGGCGTTTCATAGACGCCGCGCGATTTCATGCCGACAAAACGGTTCTCGACCAGGTCGAGACGACCGATGCCATTGTCGCGGCCAAGGTCGTTGAGCGCGGCCAACATGGTTGCCGGCGACAGCTTCTTGCCGTTCAGCGCTACGGGATCGCCTTTCAGGAACTCGATCTCGATCTCGGTGACGACATCGGGCGCATCCATTGGCGAGACGGTGCGCTGGTGGACGAATTCCGGCGGCTCGTTCCACGGATCCTCAAGTACCTTGCCCTCGGAAGAGGAGTGCAGAAGATTGGCGTCGACCGAGAACGGCGCGTCGCCGCGCTTGTCCTTCGGCACCGGGATCTGGTGTTGCTCGGCGAAGTTGAGAAGGTCGGTGCGCGACTTGAACGACCAGTCGCGCCACGGCGCGATGATCTTGATGTCGGGGTTCAGCGCATAGGCCGAAAGCTCGAAGCGGACCTGGTCGTTGCCCTTGCCGGTGGCGCCATGGGCGATGGCGTCGGCGCCGGTCTCCTTGCAATCTCGACCAGATGCTTGGAGATCAGCGGCCGCGCGATCGAGGTGCCGAGCAGATAGGTGCCTTCATAGACGGCATTGGCGCGAAACATCGGGAAGACGAAGTCGGCGACGAATTCCTCGCGCACGTCGACGATGCGGATGTCCTTGACGCCCATCATCTCGGCCTTCTTGCGCGCCGGTTCCAGCTCTTCGCCCTGGCCGAGATCGGCGGTGAAGGTGACGATCTCGGCGCCGAGCTCGGTCTGCAGCCATTTCAGGATGATGGAGGTGTCGAGACCTCCAGAATAGGAGAGCACGACTTTCTTGATGTTTTTGAACTTGGACATTTTTGGCGGTTCCGCGGGGAAAGTTTCGCGGGCGAGGTATCACGGCGTTTCCAGGCAGCGCAAGGGACCAACGCTGATCCAGCCGGCGCTACCGACCATGGGGTCGCGCCAGTCGGTTTGCTGGCGCGGGCTTCGCGGCTGCATTATAGGTTGCGCCAATCCTCTTTCGCGGTGCGACCGATGTCCTTCATTCCCGACACTTCGACGCTTGTCCAGTTCGCCATCGCCACGGTGATCCTGGCGATCACGCCGGGACCCGACATGACGCTGTTCGTCTCGCGCACGCTGAGCCAGGGCCGCGCCACCGGCTTCGCTTCCCTGGCCGGCGCGCTCTGCGGCACGCTGATCCACACCACGCTGGTGGTGGTCGGCATCTCGGCGCTGATCGTCGCTTCGCCGATGGCGTTCCTCGTCTTGAAGATCTTCGGCGCCGGTTATCTGGTGTTCCTGGCCTGGCAGGCGGTGACCAAAGGGTCGGCCTTCTCGCCGGAGAAGAAGACGGGGCCGCAGATCTCGCTGTTGCGCAGCTGGGTCGCGGGGCTCGGCGTCAACCTGCTCAACCCGAAGATCATCCTGTTCTTCATGACGTTCCTGCCGCAATTCGTCTCCGCGCACGACCCGAACGCCTCGGGCAAGCTGTTCTTCCTCGGCGTGATGTTCGTCGTGCTGTCGATCCCGGTGACGGCGCCGATGGTGCTGGCGGCCGAGAAGTTCTCGGCCGCGATGAAGGCCAGCCCACGCGTCACACGCGTGGTCGACTATCTGTTTGCCGGCGTGTTCTCGGCCTTCGCGCTCAAAATACTGACGGCGCAGGCGAAGTAGGCGATCACGTTTCCGGACCAGGCGATGGCGCGCGGCGCCAGCTGCCGGCCCAGCGGCCGGCGGAAAGCCAGTAGAAAATCCCGCCGATCATGCCGCTGCCGAGCACTGCCAATCTGGCATTGGTCTCAGTGACATCGAAATTGGCATCGCCGGCCTCGTGCGCGAAGCCGAGGAAGAGGCCTGCGACCACGGCGCCGGCCAGCGCATAAAACAACCAGTCGCGGCGATCGAGCACTTCGGCGACGAGGATGACGACGGTTGCCGGCATGAAAGCGAAATAGGCGACAAACAGCGCCACGAAAGGCACGGAGAAATACAGTGAGGCGGTCACCGTCGGCTCCGCATGTTCGGGCGTGTAGCCGAGATAGGCCAGGAACAGGATATTAAGGAAGGCGCTCGCCGCCAGCGAGGCCACGACATAGCCGACGAGAATGACGGCGAAGCGGACGAAATAGGCGACAAACCGGGTCATGCCAAGTCGCGTCCTTCAGCGCGGCTGGATTTGCGCCCGGCAGGAAACCTCCGCCCACCGGACGGCCTTTGTTCCGGGCGTATCATCGAGAGGGACGGCGAATTCGCCAAATCAGCAGGACGACCGCAAAGGCATAGATGGTGAAATCCATGCCATTTCTTCTGATCAGATAGCTTACGTCCTCGCCGGATAAACTGTCTTCAGGTTTCTTGTCATTCGATTCGTTTGCAATCGGGATAGCCGAGAGTCCGATTTCGGGAAATGCCTGCTTCAGGGCGACCTGGGAAAGCCCCGGAAACTCGGTGACGAAGAACCATTTCATGCCAATGATGCGCTTGAGCACTTTCACCAAGCCCAGCAGAGACGGCGTACGATCGACACACCAAGTGTCCAATATCTGGCGATAATGCGTGTTGTCGATATAGAGTCGCAAGCTCGGATTGTCGCTTCGGATAAAGTCCGAAAAAGACTTGGCCTTGGCCTCTTTCACCGGCGCCGCATCGACCTCCGGCATCGATCCAACATGGTCCTCCGAAACGTTGTTTCGCCAAAAATCATAAAGAGAAAGGATCCGCGAAACCGGGTTGCGAAAGTTCGTTACCAGTGCATGCCCGTCACCCACCGCTTCGAAGAGGCAATATCCATAGTGCCCAGCATAGAATTTATACCCTTTGAAACGAGAGTAGTTTCTAGCGATATCCCGGTATTGCCGTGGCGTATTTTCTATCAGCGGTGCGATGGCATCGCGCGGATACAAATTTTCAAACATTTGTTTGATCGATGTGCCGCCAGCCTTCGCATTGTGGAGGAAGAAAAGCGGGGTCATCAATGACTCGACCGGATCACCTGGAATTGGTCGGAAGCTTTATACAGATTTCCGTCCAACGCGAGATCATCGATCGGGTTGGGCCGCGAAGCCGGCCCAGGGCATATCCCGCCCTCATGCCTCGCCGTGCCCCGCGATCATCATGGCTTCGAGCGCCAGGCGGTCGACCTTGCGCATGCGCTCCGATTCCGACTTGAGCTGACCGCAGGCGGCGAGGATGTCGCGGCCACGCGGGGTGCGGATCGGCGAAGCGTAGCCGGCATTGTTGATATAGTCGGCGAACTTCTCGATCGTCTCCCAGTCGGAGCACTGGTAGTTGGTGCCGGGCCAGGGGTTGAACGGGATCAGGTTGATCTTGGCCGGAATGCCCTTGAGCAGCTTGATCAGGCCCTTGGCGTCCTCGATGGAATCGTTGACGTCCTTCAGCATCACATATTCGAAGGTGATGCGCTTGGCGTTCGACAGGCCCGGATAGGCGCGGCAGGCGGCGATCAGCTCCTTGAGCGGATACTTCTTGTTGATCGGCACCAGAAGATCGCGCAGATCGTCGTTGGTGGCGTGCAGCGAGATCGCCAGCATGACGCCGATCTCCTCGCCGGTGCGCAGGATTTCCGGCACGACGCCCGAGGTCGACAGCGTGATGCGGCGCTTGGACAAGGAAAGCCCGTCGCCGTCGGAAGCGATCAAAAGCGCCTTCTTCACCGCCTCGAAATTGTAGAGCGGCTCGCCCATGCCCATCATGACGACGTTGGAGACTTTGCGCCCTTCGGCCGGTACGATGGCGCCGTCGGGCGTGTCGCGGTCGGGGAAGTCGCCCAGGCGGTCGCGCGCGGTCAGCAATTGCGCCAGGATTTCCTCGGCGGTGAGGTTGCGCACCAGCTTCTGCGTGCCGGTGTGGCAAAACGAGCAGGTCAGCGTGCAGCCGACCTGCGAGGAGATGCAGAGCGTGCCGCGGCCTTCCTCTGGGATGTAGACGGTCTCGATCTCGACCGGGCGGCCGGCGCCGCGCGGCGGGAAGCGGAACAGCCATTTGCGCGTGCCGTCGGCGGAAATCTGCTCCTCGACGATCTCGGGGCGGGCGACGGTGAAATGCTTGTCCAGCTCGGCGCGCAGATCCTTGGAAATGTTGAACATGCCGGCGAAATCGGAAACGCCGCGCACATACATCCAGTGCCAGAGCTGCTGGGCGCGCATCTTTGCCTGGCGCTCTGGCACGATACCGGACGCGACGAGTGCCTCGCCGAGCTCGGCGCGCGTCAAGCCGATCAGCGACGGCTTCTCGGTTGCGCGGGCGCGAAAGGCGTCACGGGCGCCTTCGGCGGTAAGATCAAGCGAAACGGTCATGGTGGCGCCAATATAAGCGATTTGCGGCCGATTTCAGCATCCGCCGGACAAGCCGCGAGACTTGGGAAGCGCGGCGCATAGCACAGCTTGGCTCCGGAGTCATGCCTGGGCTTTGTTCGATGCATGTCGTTGTCCCGGAACCGCCGCGCACTTCTGGGCGACAGGCATCAAGGCGTGGCGTCAGTCGCGGCCTCCGTCCGTCGGCGGTAGCCGCTGACCTGGACGCCGTCCTCGGCGCGCAGGAAGAAGAAGCCCGGAATGGGAAGCAGCGGAACAACGGCCGTCAGCAGGAAGGTCCAGTGGAACTGGTCGGCCGTCGGCGCCTGCGCCTGGCCGGACACCAGGCTCAGCACCATGGCGGCGATCGAGACGCCGAGCGAAACGCTGAGCTGCTGCAACACGCCGCCGAGGCTGGTGGCGCGGCTGAGCTTCTCGCCCGGAAGGTCGGCGTAGGACAAAGTGTTGGAGGTCATGAACTGGGCCGACCGGATGATGCCGAACAGGAAGACATAAACCCCGATGATCCAGTGCGGCGTGTCGGCCCGCAGCAAGGCAAAGCCGGCCACGGCGGCGGCGCCGAGAAGCGCGCTGCCGGTCAGCACCGCATTGAAGCCGAAGCGGCGAAGGAACGACGACAAGAGCGGCCGGATCAGCAAGGCGCCGAACGTGCCGACGAAGGTCAGGGACCCCGAGGTGATCGGGCTCATGCCGAAGCCCACCTGCAGCATCAACGGAAGCAGAAAGGGCGCGCCGTTGAGGCCGACGCGACAGAGGCCACCGGCCAGCGTGCCGACCCAGAAGGAGCGATATCGAAACAGCGTCAGGTCGACGGCAGGTGCTGCGACGCGGCGCGCATAACGACCGAAGGCCAGCAGGAACAGGACGGAAGCGGCCAGCACCAGAACGGTCGCCAGCGACGAAATGGTCGGACGGCCGATATTCTCCAGGCCGAACTGCAGCAGTGCCGCGCCTGCCCCCACCATCAGGAAACCGGCGAAGTCGAAAGGCTGAACTGCCTCGTCGTGGAAATCGTCGACAAAGCGCAGGGCGGCGAAAATCCCGATAAGGCCGAACGGCACGTTGACATAAAAGATCCAGCGCCAGGAGGCATAGGTGGTCAAGAGGCCGCCGAGCAGCGGCCCGATGACGGGTCCGACGATGGCCGGCAGGGTCATGTAGGTCATGGCGGTGATCAGGCCGCTGCGCGGAAAGCTGCGCAACAGGATCAACCGGCCGACCGGCGTCATCATGGCGCCGCCCAAACCCTGCAGCCCGCGCATGGCCAAAAGCATCCCGACACTGTCCGCCACGCCGCACAGGACAGAGCCCAGGGTGAAGGTAAAAAGCGCCAGCGCGAAGATTTTTCGCGCGCCGAACCGGTCGGCGAACCAGCCGCTGACCGGAATGAACACGGCCAAGGTCAGGATATAGGTGGTGACCGCAAGATTGAGCCGGACCGGCGTGGTGCCGAGGCTTTGCGCGATGGAGGGGATGGCGGTGGTCAGGATAGTGGAATCGAGCTGCTCCATCAGGAAGGCGATGGCGACGATCGAGGGGATGATCAGCTTCAGACGCGGATCACGCTCGGTCGCGAACAAAAGCTGTTCCAAAGGTCTGGCCAATTCCATTATGCAGGCGGTTGTGATGACCGGCGTCCGCGCGGTGACGGTGGTTTCACCTGCCGACGCTCATCTCTGGCATTAGGGGGAAGCGGCAGCCAATTCTACTGGAACGGCGGTCAATAAATTTTGACCCCAGCTGCCGCCCGTGAGGGGCAGACGTGGACCGTCGCCGGCAAATCGATCACATATTCGTGTTGACGTAACCTCTCGAAGCGCGTCCGCGAACCTGAAAAGGGGCGACTATGCCCCTGCACAAATGGGAGTTGTTTGGATGCACTCGATCAAGTTCGTACTTATAGCCGGTTTCATCGGCCTTTCCGCTTCGCAGGCCTTGGCCGAGGATACGATGGGCAGCATGACCATGATGAAAGGCGGGCAAGTGACCGCGATCATGCCCGACGGCCATATGGGAACCATGATGCCCGATGCCAAGATGGGCGCCGAGATGATGAAGATGGCCAAGCCGATCAAGCATTGCATGATGATGATGACCGACGCCAAGGGCAAAGCCTACATGATCGATACGTCGACCAAGAAGGCCCAGGCCGAATGTGAAAAAATGGCCATGTGAGGCTCAAGCCCGTCTCGCTTGACATTCCCGCCGGCACAGGGTCGGCGGGACAATCCAGAGCATATGCGCGAACCGCGCCTGACCTCGCAGTCTTGATCGACCCCCAGCCTGTGATAGGGCTGGGCCTCCATCACGAGGATCGACATGGCCGGCATATCGCGAAAACACCCGATGCTGCGGCGCTCACAGGCGATGTGGGTTTCGCGTCGCGTCTGGCAGCCGCGGCTGGTCTTCTGGGCCGGCGCCATATCGATCGGGTTGATCAGCGTGCTGTTTGCGCTGCTCGCCGATCAGGCACAGGCCTTGTTCCATACGGTGACCGGCAGTGCAGGCGGCTGGCGCTTCTATCTGCCGCTGGTGATGACGCCGCTCGGCTTCGTGCTGTGCGCCTGGCTGGCGCATGCTTTCTTTCCTGGTTCGCAAGGCAGCGGCATCCCGCAGGCGATCGCGGCGCGGCATCTGCGCGACGACGAGGACCGCAGCCACATCCTGTCGCTCAGGCTGGTCGTGGGCAAGATCGCGCTGACCATCATCGGCTTGTTCTGTGGCGCCTCCATCGGCCGCGAAGGCCCGACCGTGCAGGTCGGCGCCTCGGTGATGCTGCAGGCGGCGCGCTGGGGCGGCATGGCGCAGGCGCGCGGCCTGATCCTGGCCGGCTCGGCCGCCGGCATCGCCGCCGCCTTCAACACGCCGCTCGCCGGTATCGTCTTTGCTATCGAGGAGATGGGCCGCGCTTACGAATCGCGGACCAACGGCCTGGTGCTGACCGCGGTGATCCTGGCTGGCCTCGCCTCGCTCGGCCTGATCGGCAACTACACCTATTTCGGCGTCGCCAAGGACACGGTGGCGTTTGCCAGCGACTGGCCGCTGGTGCTTGCCTGCGGCATCATCGGCGGCGGTGTCGGCGCGCTGTTCTCGCTCGCGGCGCTCAAGATCGGGCGACGCATCCGGCGCTGGAACGCGCTGCAGCCGCTGCCGCGCGCGCTGGTCGTGGCGGCGATTTGCGGGCTGCTGGTCGCGGTGATCGGCATCGCTTCGGGCGGCCTCACCTTCGGCACCGGTTACACCCAGGCGCGCGGCGCCATCGAAGGCGCGCCGCTGCCGGCTTTGTTCTTCGTCGAAAAATTCGCGGCCGGCCTGTTGTCGATGGTGTCGGGCATCCCGGGCGGCATCTTCGCGCCGTCGCTGGCGGTGGGCGCCGGTCTCGGCAGCACGCTCGGTCTGGTCTTCGGCACGGCGACCGGCACGGCGGCGCTGCTCGGCATGGCCGGCTATTTCGCCGGCGTGGTGCAGGCGCCGATGACGGCCTTCGTCATCATCCTCGAAATGACCGGCAACCATGACAATGTCATCGCGCTGATGTGCGCGGCCGTGCTCGGCTACGGCACGGCGCGGCTGATCTCGCACGAGCCCCTCTACCACGCGCTGTCGCGGGTGTTCATCGCCGAGGCGATCCGGCGGCGCCGAGCCGAGACGAGCGAAACCATCAAGGCGTAGCCGTTTCGAGAACTGACGCTCACAGCACCCATCGGAACGCGCGGCGAAGTTCGGCAGTGCCATTTTTCTCGTACCAGCGGCCATGCGCGATTATGACGCGTTCCGGCTGCCAGGAGAGCATCTGATGAACCGCCAGCCGCAAAGCCCTGCGGCGGCGAAAGAAGCTCAACCGCATGTCGATAGGCGCCTTGCCATCCGGGTCGGAGGCGCCGGCGAGCGTTATGAGCAGCTTGAGGAACCAGCTGTGTATCCGTTTCGGCTCAAAGTTCTCGATCAGATCCGTGAGGATCAGCGTTTTCGAAGCGCGGTGAAAAAGGACGGCCTCGGTCAGGACATCGCCGCGCACGACCAACAGGTCGATTTCGCCGGGCCATGGCGAGCCGCGACCTATCAACAGCCGGTCTACTTCAATCGGCCGCTTCGCCCGTTCCTGCAGGCCGCGCACCGCCAAAACTTCCGCATCGGGCAAAACGGCCTTCCAGTCGGGCAGCCACCAGTAGTGAAGGGAGTTCGGAGCAACCAGGAAGCGGATCGGCCCCAGAAGTTCGATCGCCGACCGCAGTGCGGGGGTAAGCGCAACGGGCGAATGGAGGATCAAGTCGCCGTTGCCGAGGCGCATGACCGTCATGCGGGTGGTGAAAGGAAACTCTACCGGTCCGACGCCGAAGCCTATCCGTGGACCGTCCACGATCCAGAGATCGGGAGCGACGGGCTTAAGGACATCGATCGGCTCGTAGAGATCCAGAGCGGACCGGGTTTTCACATGTTGCTGAAGCATGGTTCGACCTTGGCGACAACGCACGGCCCAAGTCGCTTCGCCCCACCGAAGCGACCTTCACAGGGATATGGCGCGCTTTTGCCAGTCGGGAAGCGGGCCGTTCCGCGCATCGCACCACGAGCGGGCGATTGTCGACGAGTTGTATCGGACTGTCCGCGGTTGTTGCCGGAATATCAACCAGGCAGGCGAACTTCGCTATGACGCCATAGGGTAAGATCGCCTTGGCCTTCAAGCCGACCTTGCGAGGCGAGGGCATAAATGCGTTCCGCGATGTCGTCGTAGGAGGCCTCGACCTTCGAGTCCCGAAGGTTCTCCAGCGATTTGACGATGATCATGGCCGTCTTCTGCCAGCGCGTCATCGCGACGCCGAGAATCGCGGCATCGATCGCCTCGGCCGACAAATCGATAACCCTCTGCCGGCCTATTTACACTTGGCGATGGAAGACAGCGCGGCCGAGATGCCCTTCAGCGAAAAGACGTAAGAGGTGGGATTGCCGCGACCGGACTTTGCCTGCACCTTCATGTCGGTGCCGGTTTTCATGGCGGCGATCAGCACCGGCTCTTCCGCGGCGTTCTCGACCCAGGCGGACTTGCCGCGGGTGAACATCGAGAACGTCTTCTTGTCGATGGTGACGGTCGCCTTGGAGCCTTCCTGGAAATTGTAGCCGGCGATGAATTGCGGTTCGTAGGAGACCTGCTGTCCAGGACGCTGGCTGACGAAGAAGAACATGTCGCCGTGGTCGAGCGTCGGCGGTTGCTTGTCGGTCGGCACGGTCAGCACGTAGCAGACCTTACCGGCCTGCGACTGATAGCTGTAGGTGCCCCAGGCATTGTGCTGGCCGATCTTGGTCGCCTGCTGCGCCAAGGCCGGCGCTGCCGAGGCCGCCAGGACCAGGCTGGAAACTATAGCTATCAATCCGCGCATCGTTCTTCCCGTATTCCACATGGTGCGGAGGCGGGCCGCATGGCGTCCTGCCGTCGCTTCATTTTGATTTAATCAGGGTTACCAAACGGTGAATTTTCCTCAAGAAAAGGATGTCACCCCAGGAAACCGCCGCCATTCGCGCCACCGCCGTTGAAAGCGGCTGGCGCGATGTCCCGGCGAACTTGGAGGCCACGAAAACGGCAAGAGTTTGTCTTTTCGCGTGCGTGGTTGCACGGTCTCATGGTGCGGGTTTTCCGGGCGGTGGTCAGCTCTTATCGGCCAAGGCGTCCTTGGCGGCCTGCCTGTGCGCGGGCGTGATATGGGCGCTGACGGCGGTGATTGCGGCGGTCAGCACCGCGAGATCGTCGGTGAAGCCGAAGCCGACGACGAAATCGGGGATGAAATCGAACGGCAGGACGAAGTAGCCGAGCGCGCCGAGCAGGATCGCCTTGGCGCGCAACGGCGTGTCCTTGTCCGTCGCGCAATAATAGGCGGCGACGACCTCGTCCATGAACGGGATCTGCCGGGCCGCCTTCTTGGCGGTGCGCCAGAATTTCTCACGCACTTCCCTTTCGCTGGCGAGCTTGTCGCCAAAGCCAAAGAAATCAAAGCCAGGTCCTTGCGCCATTCACATCTCCTTGGCCGCGCGTGTCCTTGCACGGCGGCCATTGCGGGAAAATGTGGTGAAAGGGCGAGCCCGCTACAAGAGTTGGCCGGCGGTCGGCCGGAAAATCGGAATCCGACCCTATCGGAAAGGTCAGCCGAAATAGCGGTTCATCCGCTTCGCCAGTTCGACGTCGAGCGCGGTTACGCCGCCGGCGTCGTGCGTGTTCAGCGTCACGTCGACGGTCTTGTAGACATTCGACCAGTCGGGGTGATGATCCATCTTCTCGGCGGCCAGAGCCACGCGCGTCATGAAGGCAAAGGCCTCGGAAAAATTCTTGAAGACGAAGCTACGCTTGATGGAGACGCCGTCGGCGGCCAGCGACCAGCCTTCGAGTTCCGCCAAAGCCGCGCCGACCGCCTCCTTGCTCAGTTTGTCCCTATTCATATGCGTTCCCTATGCTATTCGAAATTGGCCTGCACCATAATGCATGTCGCCCAAAAGTGCGCGGCGGTTTGGGAAGACGAAATGCATGAAAGCAAGATTAGATCCGCCGGATCGATGAGCGCCAAGCCCATAAAATCCATTCTGTTCGTCTGCCTTGGCAACATCTGCCGCTCGCCGCTGGCCGAGGGCGTGTTTCGCGCCGTGCTGGCGGAGCGCGGAAAAGACCAGAATATCGTGATCGATTCGGCTGGGACCGGCGGCTGGCACAGCGGCGAGCAGCCCGACCGGCGCTCGATCTCGGTCGCTGCCGAACATGGCGTCGACATTTCCGGGCAAAGGGCGCGCAAAGTGCTGCCGGAGGATTTTTCACGCTTCGACCTGATCCTCGGCATGGACCGGGCCAATGTGCGCGACCTCAAGGCGCTGGCGCCGCCGGCCGCGCGCGACAGCGTCCATCTCTATCTGGATTTTGCCACCGGCAACGCCCGCGATGTGCCGGATCCCTATTATGACGACCAGCAAGCCTTCGCTTCGGTCTATCGCATGATTCGCGAGGCGTCGGAGGCGCTGGCGAAGCGGCTCGAAGCCAGCGCATCGGCGCCGACCAGCGGCCAGGCCTCCTCGACGATATAAGGCCCGCCGCCAACCGAATCGCGTGACGACATCAACACGAAGCGACCGACTCGGAAGGGCAGCGCGGAAAAATTACCACGCGCCGACAGATATTGCGCGACGTCGAGCGGGCTGCCGTTGCGCAGCCGTGCGAGCGTCACATGCGGTGAGAATTTGCGGGCATCGGCGGGCAGCCCCAGCCGCTGGCAGATGCGGTCGATCTCGCCTTGCAGCGCTACAAGATCAGGCGAAGGAGCAACGCCGGCCCATACCGCATGCGGCTTTTTCCCGCCAAAGGCGCCGACACCCGACAGCGTCAGCTGGAAGGAGGGGCGATCCACCCGGTCGAGCGCATTGGCGATTTCGTCAGCCACATGGCCTTCGATATCGCCGAAGAAGCGCAGCGTCATATGGTAGTTCTCGACGTCGATCCAGCGCGCTCCGGGCAACCCGCCACGGAGCAGAGACAACGAAAGAGCAGCGTCACGGGGAATTTCGAGGGCGGTGAAAAAGACGTGGCATGGGAAGCCTCCTGTCCTCGAATCGAACTCTTGTCCCTAGCGAATCATCGATATTCGCGCGGGGCAAGCGGTTTGTTGTCCACAAGGTTTCCCCAGGGGAAACTGTGATGTTTCGGCCTCATGACGGGTCGCCCCCTCATGACGCGCCGCCATTGTCGGCGATCGCCTTCTCGACGGTTGGCAGGATGCGCTCGACCATCACGTCGACACCACGGGGATTGGGGTGCAGGCCGTCCTCGATCTGCAAATCCGGGTGACCAGCGACGCCGTCGAGAAAGAACGGATAGAGCGGAACGGCATATTTCGCCGCGAGACGCGGATAGATCGCGTCGAAGGCCCTCTGGTAGTCGGGGCCGAGATTCGGC
This sequence comes from Mesorhizobium sp. ORM8.1, assembly GCF_053005525.2. Classification (NCBI taxonomy): domain Bacteria; kingdom Pseudomonadati; phylum Pseudomonadota; class Alphaproteobacteria; order Hyphomicrobiales; family Phyllobacteriaceae; genus Mesorhizobium; species Mesorhizobium sp. ORM8.1. The sequence continues at coordinate 4,107,367 of NZ_CM132600.1, forward strand.
GCGGCGCGCATGCCGGCGAGCAGCACGGGGATGTTGCGGGCCTTCAGCTTGGCCAGCATGGCGTCGAGGTTCTTTTTGGGGATGTCGGGCGAAACGCCGCGCAGCATGTCGTTGGCGCCGAGCTCGAGGATGACCAGCCTGGTGCCGTCCGGCACCGACCAGTCGAGCCGCGCCAGGCCGCCGCTCGTGGTGTCGCCGGAAACGCCGGCATTGGCGACGCTGACGTCATGGCCTTTCGCTTTGAGCGCGGCCTGCAGCCTGTCGGTGAAACCTTGGCCCGGCCCGAGGCTGAAGCCCGCCATCAGGCTGTCGCCGAAGCCGACGATGGTGAAGGTCCCGGCACGCGCCGACGACATGACGCCGCAAACGCTTAGGAAAAGGACGAGGGTCGCGAAAATACGGGCTGCGGCAAATCGGTGTTTGAAAGCCATGCGGCGAGCCCCATATGACCTGAACAATCCCAAGGGAGACTGAAGGCCCGTCTCCTTTTTCCACATATAGGACGCTTTCATTGTGACAGAAGCCGTCATCGCGCTGAGGGATGTATCGCTGACGCTCGGCGAGGGCGCTTCCTCCGTTCACGTGCTGACAGGCGTCAGTCTCGATGTCGCCGCCGGCGAAGCCACCGGCATTGTCGGTCCCTCGGGCTCCGGCAAGTCCACTCTGCTCATGGTTCTGGCGGGTTTGGAACGGGTCGATTCGGGTACGGTCCGAATCGCTGGCGAGCTGCTTAACGGCAAAAGCGAGGACCAGATCGCTTCGTTTCGTGGCCGAAACATTGGCATCGTCTTCCAGTCCTTCCATCTCATCCCCAACATGACGGCGCTCGAAAATGTCGCGGTGCCGCTCGAGCTTGCGGGTCATGCCGATCCGTTCGGCGTGGCGGCGCGAGAACTTGCCGCGGTCGGCCTCAGCGACCGTGTGACGCACTATCCGGGCGAGCTTTCCGGCGGCGAGCAGCAGCGCGTGGCGATCGCGCGGGCGCTGGCGCCCTCGCCGCGCATCCTCATCGCCGACGAGCCGACCGGCAATCTCGACCAGGCGACGGGACGGCAGATCGCCGACCTTCTGTTCGCCAAGGCGGCCGAGCGCGGCATGACGCTGGTGCTGGTCACGCATGATCCGGCGCTTGCCGCGCGCTGCGCCCGCCAGGTGTCGATGCGCTCAGGCCGGATCGAGGACGCGCCGAAGCCTGTGAAGGTGCTGGCCTGATGCGGACATTGAAGCTCGCCATCCGCTTCTCGCTGCGCGAGATGCGCGGCGGCTTGTCCGGCTTCCTGATCTTCCTTGCCTGTATCGCGCTTGGCGTCGCGGCGATCGGCGGCGTCAATTCGGTGGCACAGGCGATTACCGCCGGCGTCGCCGATCAGGGCCAGACGCTGCTCGGCGGCGACCTGCGTTTCCAGATCAACCAGCGCAGCGCTTCCGACGCCGAGCTCGGCTTCCTGAAAAGCCTCGGCGCGGTGTCGCTCAATTCCGGTATGCGCTCGATGGCGCGGCTCGAGGACGGTTCTGACCAGGCGCTGGTCGAAGCCAAGGCGGTGGACGATGCCTATCCGCTTTACGGCGCGCTCGAAACCGATCCGGCGCTGCCCAGGGACAAGTTGTTCGGTGAGCGGTCCGGCGTGTTCGGCGCCGCGGCGCCTGATCTGTTGTTCGACCGGCTCAATCTCCACATCGGCGACCGGCTGAAAATGGGCAGCGCCACCTTCGAGCTGCGCGCCAGGTTGATCGGCGAGCCGGATGCGGTGTCCGACGGTTTCGGGTTTGCGCCAAGGCTGATGATTTCGGACGACGGGCTTGCGGCGTCCGGCCTGGTGCAGCCCGGCAGCCTGGTCGAGAACGCTTACAAGGTTCGGCTGCCTGACGGCACATCCGAGGCGCGGATCAAGCAAATCCAGGATCAGGCCGCCAAGGATTTCCCGCAGGCCGGCTGGTCGATCCGCACGCGCAGCAATGCGGCGCCGGCGCTCTCCGCCAACATCGAGCGTTTCTCGCAATTCCTGACGCTGGTCGGGCTGACGGCGCTGGTGGTCGGCGGCGTCGGCGTCGCCAATGCGGTGCGCGCCTATCTCGACGGCAAGCGCGGCGTCATCGCCACCTTCAAGAGCCTCGGCGCCTCGGGCGGCTTCGTCTTCACCGTCTATCTCGTGCAGATACTCTTGATCGCCGGCCTCGGCATCGTGCTCGGCCTGATCCTGGGTGCCGCCATGCCGTTCGTGGCGAGCGCGCTGCTGCAGTCGGTCATCCCGGTGCCGGCTCAAGGCGGCTTCTATCCTGGCGCGCTGGGAATGGCGGCGCTGTTCGGCCTGCTGGTGACGCTGGCCTTCGCGCTTTGCCGCTCGGCCGCGCCCGCGACGTGCCGGCGACAGCGCTGTTTCGCGAGATGGGTTTTGAGAGCCGCGGCTTGCCGCGCCTGCCCTATGCCGGCGCCGCTCTGGCGATCGTGCTGCTGCTTGGAGCGCTCGCCATTTTCTCCGCCGGCGACCAGCGCATCGCTTCGATCTTCGTCGGCGCGACGGTCTTTGCCTTCCTCGTGCTGCGCCTGGTGGCGCTTCTGGTGCAATGGCTGGCACGCCGCAGCCCACGCGTGCGCTCGGTTCCGCTCAGGTTGGCGCTCGGCAACATCCACCGTCCCGGCGCGCTGACGCCCTCGGTGGTGCTGTCGCTCGGGCTCGGGCTGACGCTTCTGGTCACACTGGCGCTGATCGACGGGAATCTGCGGCGGCAGATTTCGGGCAGCCTGCCGGAGCGGGCGCCGAACTTCTTCTTCGTCGATATCCAGAGCACCGATGTCGACGCCTTTGCCGCGCTGGTCGGCAAGGAGTCGCCGGCCGGAACGCTGGTCAAGGTGCCGATGCTGCGCGGTCGCATCATGGCGCTCAACGGCGTCGATGTCGCCAAGATGAAGATCCCCGCCGACGGTGCCTGGGTGCTGCGCGGCGACCGCGGACTGACCTATGACGCCAGGCAGCCCGAAAACGCCACGCTGACCGAAGGCGCATGGTGGCCGGACAATTATTCCGGCGCGCCGCTGGTGTCGTTCTCGGCGGAGGAAGGCAAGGCGATCGGGCTGAAGCTTGGCGACACCGTCACCGTCAATGTGCTCGGCCGCAACGTGACCGCGAAGATCGCCAATTTCCGCCAGGTGCAGTGGGAGACGATGGGCATCAATTTCGTCATGGTGTTCTCGCCCAACACCTTTGCCGGCGCGCCGCATGGCTGGCTGGCGACGCTGACCGACAAAAACGCTACAACCGCCGCCGACGCGCGTCTGCTCAATGCCGTGACGCGCGCCTTTCCAGCGGTCACGACGGTCCGCGTCAAGGACGCGCTCGACATCGTCAACCGGCTGGTCGAGCAGCTCGGCACCGCGATCCGCGCCGCCGCCGGCGTGGCTTTGATCGCCTCGGTGCTGGTGCTTTCCGGCGCTTTGGCCGCCGGCAACCGGGCGCGCATCCATGACGCGGTGGTGCTGAAGACGCTGGGGGCGACACGCCGGACGCTGATCGCGGCCTTCTCGCTGGAATATATGCTGATCGGCCTTGCCACGGCGCTGTTCGCGCTGGCCGCCGGAGGTGTCGCGGCATGGTTCGTGGTGGCGCATATCATGACGCTGCCGTCGCATTTCATGCCGGAAGTGGCGGTGGCGACGATCCTGGCCTCGCTTGTCGTCACGGTCGGCATCGGTCTTGCCGGCACCTGGCGCGTGCTTGGCCACAAGGCGGCGCCGGTGCTGCGCAATCTCTGAGCGGCCGGGGCGCCAAGCGGGTGGCCAAGCCGGCGGTCTGGTTAAATCTTTGTAAGAAAGCCACGCCAAGCGGCCGGAAACCGGCTTTTTTGCCTTCTCACAAAGCGTTACGCCTCGTTACCGTCTTGTTCTTGACGCCAAGAACCATCATATTCCGCGCTAGGCATGCTGGAGCCCCGCCAGCGGCGCCCGGTCTGAACGGGTAACCCCAAAAGACCCGTCACCGACGGGGCAGAAGCAAAAGAGGATTTCCAATGGCTGATCCCATCCGCAACTTCCAGACCGCCGCCACCGGCGCGCGCGTCGATATCGATCAGGGCCTGCGCGCCTATATGATCAAAGTCTATAACCTTATGGGGCTTGGCCTGCTCATCACCGGCCTTGCCGCCTTCGGCGCCTTCCAGTTCGCCGTCACCGGCGACGGTCAGTTGACCGCCTTCGGCCAGCTCATCTATGCAAGCGCGTTCCGCTGGGTCGTCATCCTGGCTCCGCTCGCCGCCGTGATGTTCCTGTCGTTCAGGATCCAGTCGATGAGCGTGGCTGCGGCGCAGACGACGTTCTGGGTCTATGCCGGCCTGGTCGGCCTGTCGCTGTCGACGATCTTCCTCGTCTACACCGGCACCAGCATTACCCAGACCTTCTTCGCCACGGCCGCGGCCTTCGGCGGCCTGTCGCTCTATGGCTACACGACCAAGCGCGACTTGTCGGCGTTCGGCTCGTTCCTGGTCATGGGCGTGATCGGCCTACTGGTCGCGATGCTGATCAACATCTTCCTGCAATCGTCGGCGCTCGGCTTCGCCATCTCGGCGATCGGCGTGCTGATCTTCGCCGGCCTGACCGCTTACGACACGCAGGCCATCAAGGAGATGTATTATGAGGGCGACCAGTCCGACGTCGCCGGCCGCAAGGCGATCATGGGCGCGTTGAGGCTCTACCTCGACTTCATCAACCTGTTCATGTTCCTGCTACAGTTCATGGGCCAGCGCCGCTAAGGCGCAATCCAGGCCTGACTGGACCATAGACTTCAGAAAGGGCGGCCCAATGGCCGCCCTTTCCTTTGCATGGGCCTTTGCTGTAATCGAGGCAGGGAAACAACTTGCACAAATTATGAGCAATATTTCGATCAGAGCTGCAGCGTCGGCCGACCTCGACCGGATCACGGAAATCTATGCCGATGCGGTGCGCAACGGCACCGCAAGCTACGAACTCGAGCCGCCCGACCGCAGCGAAATGGGCAACCGATTCGGCAGCTTAACGGCCGGTGGCTTTCCTTATCTGATCGCCGAGAAGAATGGCGTTCTGCTCGGCTACGCCTATGCCGGTCCCTTCCGGCCGCGGCCCGCCTACCGCTTCATCGTCGAGGATTCGGTCTATGTGGCGCCGGAGGCCAAGGGGCAAGGCGTCGGCCTGCTGTTGATGCGAGCGCTGATCGAAGCGGCGCGCGTGGCGGGGTTCCGCCAGATCATAGCGGTCATCGGCGACGGCCATGCGGATAGCGCCTCGGTGCGCCTCCACGAAAAGCTCGGCTTTCGTCATGCCGGGCGGCTGGAAGGATCCGGCTTCAAGCACGGACGCTGGCTGGATACGGTGTTCATGCAATTGCCGTTGAATGGCGGCAAGGAGCTGCCGCCCGATCCTGATTCGCTGCCGGAGCGAAAGTTTCGTGGGGAATTGAAGAACTGAAGAAGAAGAACTGAGGAACTGAGGAACTGAGGAACTGAAGAATAAGGAAAAAGAAACTGCGCCTAGATCAGGCGTCGATCGCCTTTTTCCTCTGTTCCTCAGTTCTTCAATTCCCCAGTTCTTCAACTCTTCAGTTCTCCAGAATCAGGCCTGGACCACCTTGAGCTTGGCATCGAAAACACCAAGCACGCGGCCGAGTTCCTGGCCGCGCTTGAGGATGCGTCCGCCGGCGGCGATGACGGCGAAGGCGCCTTGGCGGCGCGCGAGTTTTGGGTCCTTGACGATCTGAAAAAGCGGCACTTCGCTGGCCCGGCGGAAGACGGAAAAGACAGCGCGATCAGCAAGATGGTCGATGGCATAGTCGCGCCATTCATTGGCCGCCACCATACGCCCGTAAAGCCTCAGGATCTGGTCGAGCTCGCGTCGGTCGAAACGCACCGGTTGATCGAAGCGCTCGCGCCTCGCCTCGTGCAACGGGATCAATATTCCGGATGCTTCCCCATCCTCCGTCCCGCCGCCGTGATCGGTCATGCCTCAATCCTTCGATTGAATCGTGCGCAAGCCGAAGGTTCGCGCTTTCACGCCTGAATTGCAAGGGCCGGCTAAGCAAGCCAGGGTCGCGCTGTTTCGCAAAGGTCCAGTCACATTTGCAAAACGCATGTTGGAATTGGTGATGTTCCGCCACAATCTCGCCACAAATTATCCGCGCTCATGCCCCAATGTCCGACGAATTTACCGGCGTTGCCTGAGACGGTTCGGTCCGGCACCGGCTCGTAAACCCCAAGCCCCCCGCCCACGGGTCAGCGTCGGATCGAACCAACCTCGGTTTTTCCTTGGAAAAATCAGGTGCGACGATCCCAAAACCTAAATGACCGGCGTCAGAAGCAAGCTGACGCCGGTTTTTTTATTACTTAGCTTTCGTCATCCTAGGGCGGAGTGCCGCAAAGCGGCGCGCAGACCCTAGGATCCATGCCGTGACGTTTGCGTAGAACGGATACGACGCAGAAAAGAGGCCGCTCAGGCTGGCACTCTGATGCCAAGATTTGCGCCGTTGCATGACGCGTAGGTCACGGCATGGATCCTATGGTCTGCGCCGCGTCGCTTCGCTCCTTGCTTCGCCATAGGATGACGAAGCTTTAAAGCGACGAAGCGTCAAAGGGGCTCGGGCTTGCGAATGAATGCCGCGCCGAGGATCGGCCCGGGCATGCCGTCCTTGCCGACCGACTGCAAAAGCACCGCGCAGCCGGCCCTCTTGGCGATCTCGGTCATCGGCAGCTCGTAGCGCTGCGCCTTGCCGTGCCACATGCCGGCGGTCTGAATGTCGGAGACGGCGTTCCAATAGGTCATGCTGCGGCCGCTGTTCTCGCCCTGGCCGATGCTGATCGTCTGCGGCGGATCGAAATAGACGATCACCACGTGGGCATCGCTTGGACCGTCGCCGGCGTCGCCGGCGTCGATCATGACGCGATCGCTAGTGCGGCTGACCTTGATGCCGACGCGCATGCCCTCGCCGATCCTGTCGAGCCGCGCCAGCGCGCCATCGACTTCCTTGCGGCTGGCGCCGTTGACATGATTGCGGCCGTTGATGACGGCCTGCGGCGTGTAGACGGAGCGGCTGTTGAAGGCGCGCATATAGTCATACTGCCGCTCGGTGTTCTCCTTGTTGCTCAGCGTATCCTGCCAGCCAAGATAGTCCCAGTAATTGACGTGATAGGCGAGCGCGACGATGTTGTCCTTGCTGGCGAGCTCGGCGAAGAATTCGTCGGCCGGCGGGCAGGAACTGCAGCCCTGGCTGGTGAAAAGCTCGACCACGCCCAGCGGTCTGTCGACCGCGGTCTTTTCGGGCTGTGGCTTGTCGCCGTTCGATGTTTCAGGCTCGGCTGCCAGCGCCGTGCCGGCGAATGCCGAAAGGACCAGCGCAAAGGCCGCAAGCCGCAACGGTCCGGGAGATATCATGACTTTCCAATTCCCGCCGGTGACGCCGGCCTTGTTCTGGTTGCCAAAATATGTGGCAGAAGCGACGGTCAACGGGAAGTCACGTTGCAGTGAAATTTTGTCATTGCAACCGCAGGTAAGGCGGCAATAGGAGAGGTCACTGCATTTCACGTCCTGGTTCGATTCGGCGGCGGCATCATCACCATGTGGCAAACTCTCCTGACCCCCTGTCGATCTCTATTGCAAGCGGACCGGGCCTGGACTTTGGGCGAAGCCGGCTAATGCTTCGCCAATCTTGCTTTCATTGCCGCCGGATTGTGGTGCGTCTCGCAGGTGCGGCGGCACAAGGCCGGTGGCTTCGCCGAGGTCCTGGCATGGTGGGTGGTGGCGATCGGCATCGGCCTGACGCCGTTACACACCTTCGCGACCAGATTGACGATCCGGGCCGACATCCTGCCGATCGCCGGCTTTGCGCTTGCCTGTACGCCGTTGAACCTGCGTCGTTTCCTCGGCATGGACTGGGGTAGGTAGGCAGTAGGGCAGTAGGGCAGTAGGGCAGTAGGGCAGTAGGGCAGTAGGGCAGTAGGGCAGTAGGGAGCCTGCTTCCTTGCCCTACTCCCTTACTGCCTTACTGCCCTACTGCCTTATTCCCTTGTTACGCTGCCAGATCGCGCAGCACGTACTGCAAGATGCCGCCGTTCTTGAAGTAGTCGAGCTCGTCCAGCGTATCGATGCGGCAGATGATCGGCACGTTCTTCACCGTGCCGTCGCCGTAGGTGACCTTGGCTACCATCTTCTGGCGCGGCTTGATCGCTTCCAGGCCGTCGATCTCGACCGTTTCGTCGCCCTTGAGGTTCAGCGTGGCCCAGGAGGTGCCGTCCTCGAAGACGAAGGGGATGACGCCCATGCCGACCAGGTTGGAGCGATGGATGCGCTCGAAGGACTGGGCAATGACGGCGCGGACACCAAGCAGGTTCGTGCCCTTGGCCGCCCAGTCGCGCGACGAGCCGTTGCCATATTCGACGCCGGCGAAGATCACCAGCGGCACGCCTTCCTTCTTATACTCCATGGCGGCGTCGTAGATCGACATCTCCTCCTTCGAGGGATAGTGGATCGTGTAGCCGCCTTCGCGGCCGTTCTCGCCCAGCATGTGGTTGCGGATGCGGATGTTGGCGAAGGTGCCGCGCATCATCACCTCATGGTTGCCGCGCCGCGTGCCGTACTGGTTGAAGTCGGCGACGCCGACGCCGTGTTCGGTGAGGTACTTGCCGGCCGGCGAGGCCGCCTTGATCGAACCCGCCGGCGAGATGTGGTCGGTGGTGATCTTGTCGCCGAACAGGCCGAGCACGCGCGCGCCCTTGATGTCGCCGACCTTGCCGAACGAGCGGCCCATGCCGGCGAAATAGGGCGGGTTCTGCACATAGGTCGAGTGATCGTCCCAGGCATAGGTCTGGCCTTCCGGCGCCTTGACGCCTTGCCAGTATGCGTCGCCCTTGAAAACGTCGGCATATTTGCGGGCGAACAACTCGCGCGTAACGTTCTTTTCGATGAACTCCTGGATCTCGGCCGAGCTCGGCCAGATGTCCTTGAGGTAGACCGGGTTGCCGTTCCTGTCCTCGCCGAGCGGCTCAGTGGTCAGGTCCTTGGTGACCGTGCCGGCCAGCGCATGCGCGACCACCAGCGGCGGCGAGGCGAGGTAGTTCGCCTGCACGTCCGGCGAGACGCGGCCTTCGAAGTTGCGGTTGCCGGAGAGCACCGCGGCGGCAATCAAGCCTTTGTCGTTGATGGTCCTGGAGATCGGCGCCGGCAACGGGCCGGAATTGCCGATGCAGGTGGTGCAGCCGAAGCCGACCAGGTTGAAGCCGATCTGGTCGAGCTCCTTCTGCAGGCCCGACTTTTCGAGATACTCGGCCACCACCTGGCTGCCCGGCGCGAGCGACGTTTTCACCCACGGCTTCTGCTTCAGGCCAAGCCGATTGGCGTTGCGGGCAAGCAGGCCGGCGCCGATCAGCACGCTCGGGTTCGAGGTGTTGGTGCAGGACGTGATGGCGGCAATGACGACATCGCCATGGCCGAGATCATAGTCAGTGCCTTCGACGGCATAGCGCTTCGAAATCTCGGCGGCCTTCTTGTATTCCGTCTCCATCGCCTTGGCGAAGCCGGCCGGAATGCCTTCCAGCGGCACGCGGCCTTCGGGACGCTTCGGGCCCGCCATCGACGGCACGACGTCGCCGAGGTCGAGCTCGAGCAGATCGGTGAAGACCGGGTCGGTCGAGCTGGCATCGCGCCACATGCCTTGCACCTTCGAATAGGCTTCGACGAGCGCGATGCGGCTTTCCTCGCGACCGGACATTGTCAGGTACCGGATGGTTTCGCCGTCGACCGGGAAGAAGCCGCAGGTCGCGCCATATTCGGGCGCCATGTTGCCGATGGTGGCGCGGTCGGCCAGTGTCATGTTGGAAAGGCCGGGGCCAAAGAACTCGACGAATTTGCCGACGACGCCCTTCTTGCGCAGCATCTGGGTGACGGTGAGCACGAGATCGGTGGCGGTGACGCCTTCCTTCAGCTTGCCGGTGAGGCGGAAGCCGATCACTTCCGGCAACAGCATGGAGACCGGCTGGCCGAGCATGGCCGCCTCGGCCTCGATGCCGCCGACGCCCCAGCCGAGCACGCCGAGACCGTTGATCATGGTGGTGTGCGGATCGGTGCCGACGCAGGTGTCGGGATAGGCGGTCGTTTCGCCATCCTCGGTGTTGGTCCACACGACCTGGCCCAGATATTCGAGATTGACCTGGTGGCAGATGCCGGTGCCGGGCGGCACGACGCGGAAGTTGCGAAAAGCCTGCTGGCCCCATTTCAGGAACTTGTAGCGCTCCTCGTTGCGCTCATATTCGAGCTCGACATTGCGGGCGAAGGCCATCGGCGTGCCGAATTCGTCGACGATCACCGAGTGGTCGATGACGAGGTCGACCGGCACCAGCGGATTGATCTTTTCCGGATCGCCGCCCAGCGCCTTGATGCCGTCGCGCATGGCGGCAAGATCGACCACGGCCGGCACGCCGGTGAAATCCTGCATCAGCACGCGGGCCGGGCGATAGGCGATCTCGACGCCGGCGGTGCCCTTGTCGGTCAGCCAGCCGGCAACGGCCTGGATCGATTCCTTGGTGACCGAGCGGCCGTCTTCGTTGCGCAGCAGGTTCTCCAGCAGCACCTTCATCGAATAGGGCAGCTGGGCGATACCGGTGAGGCCGTTCTTCTCGGCCTCGACGAGGTTGAAATAAACATAGTCCACGCCACCCACGGTCAGGGTGCGGCGGCAATTGAAACTGTCGAGGGATTTTGACACGTGCGATCCGTCCTTGTCTGTTCAGCCTGAAAGGGAACGGACGCCGATGGCATGCAATCACGCGCAAAGGTGCGGGTACGGCCATTTCCGCTGTCCGTTCCCAAGCAACCCGAGCCGTTCAAGGCGGCGCGTGCGCTGGTTCGGCGCAAATTCTGTTCCCGCGCCGACCGCTGGCACGGATGAACCGCATATAGAGAATTTCCTGGAATAGTTCTAGACAGGCGACAGGCAAATTTGTGCGATGCGGCGGTGATCGCAAAGCGATGCTTTCGGGACGGGCAGGAATGCGGCTGATCGCCGAAAATCTAGGCGGCGAACGCGGCGGCGAGTTGGTCTTCTCCGGCATAGGCTTTGCGCTCGGCAAGGGTGAGGCGCTGGTCGTCACCGGCCCGAACGGCACCGGAAAATCGACGCTGCTGAGGGTTATCGCCGGTCTGCTGCCGGTGGCGCGCGGCCGCGTGCAGATCGAAGGCGGCGGCGAAAAATTTCCGACGGTGGCTTCGGCTTCACATTATCTCGGCCACCTCAATGCGATGAAGCCGGCGCTGAGCGTGGAGGAGAATCTGGCTTTCTGGCGCGCCTTCCAGGGCGAGCCGGCGCTGAGTGTTGATGAGGCGCTGGAGACGGTCGGGCTGGGCGGGCTTGGGCATTTGCCTTTCGGCTATCTGTCGACAGGGCAAAGGCGGCGGGCGTCGATCGCCAAGCTTTTGGTCAGCCGGCGGCCGGTCTGGCTGCTGGACGAACCGACGGCGGGGTTGGACAAAGCGTCGGAAGAGCGGTTTGCGGGGTTGATGCGGGGGCATCTTCGCGACGGAGGAATTGTGGTGGCGGCGACGCATCTGCCGCTGGGGTTGGGGGCGCGAAGGAATTGAGGATGGGAGTGGCCAGTTGATGCAGGCGCTCTACGGCGCCCCCCTCTGTCCTGCCGGACATCTCCCCCACAAGGGGGAGATTGGCAGCATCGGCGCCCCGCTCGCCCGTGCGACGCTGGTGATTGGCGAAATCGTCGGCGACAGCTGATCTCCCCCCTCGTGGGGGAGATGCCCGGTAGGGCAGAGGGGGGCGCGAAGGAACGCAGACCTTCCAAAGGGATCACCTCATAATGTGGTCCCTCTTCCTGCGCGATATCCGCCTTTCCATCCGCGCTGGCGGCGGCGCTCTGACCGGCGTCATCTTCTTCCTCGCCGTCATCGTCACCATCCCGTTCGGCGTCGGGCCCGACCTCAACCTTTTGTCGCGCATTGGGCCGGCAATTCTGTGGATCGCCGCCTTGCTCGCCTGCCTGCTCGGGCTTGACCGCCTGTTCCAGGCCGACCGCGAGGACGGTTCGCTCGATCTGCTTGTGCTGAACAACGACAGTCATATTTTGGCGCTGACCGTGCTGACGAAGTGCCTGGCGCATTGGACGGGTAGCGTGCTGCCGCTGGTGGTGGCCGCGCCTCTGCTCGGCCTGTTCATGAACATGGAGCCGCTTGGCATCGGCGCGACGGCGCTCACCCTTCTCGTCGGCACGCCGGCGATTACCTTCATAGGTGCAGCTGGTGCGGCGGTTGCTGTCGCGCTGCCGCGCGGCGGGCTGCTGATCTCGGTGCTGGTGCTGCCGCTGACCATCCCGGTGCTGATTTTCGGTGTCTCGGCGAGCTACGGCGCCGTTGCCAACCCGGCGCCTTTCCTGCAGCCTTTCCTCATTCTGGCCGCTCTGACCTTGTTTCTTGCCGTGCTCGGGCCGCTGGCGGCGGCCCTGGCGCTGCGCCATGGGACGGATTGATGCCCGCCGATCGTTTTGATCATGCGGCACCGCGACGAATTGCGGGAGACGCGGCGCGGCGTTAAGGGGATGGCATGATCGAGCGGACCGGTATGGCAGGCTTGGAAGATATGGTCAGGGAGCGGCAGGGATGAGCGCACACGCTCTCTTCGTCACCGCCGCCTATGCCATCACGGCCATCGTGCTGGCCGGGTTGATCGGCTGGATCCTGCTCGACCAGCGGGCGCGCAAGCGCGAGCTCGCGGCGCTGGAAGCCGCCGGTGTGCGGCGGCGCTCCGACAAGACGGGGGCGACGAAGCCATGAGCCTCGAAACCAAAGCGCCGGCGCCGCGTCGCCGCCTGTTCGTGCTTTTGCCGTTGCTGGTGTTCCTGGGGCTGGCCGGGCTGTTTCTGTCGCAGCTTTTGTCCGGCCGCGACGCTGCCGAAATCCCCTCGGCCCTGATCGGCCTGCCGGCGCCGCGGACCAGTTTGCCGCCGCTCGAAGGCACCGATCTGCCGGGGCTCGATTCCAAAAACTTCACCGGCAAGGTGACGCTGGTCAATGTTTTCGCGTCCTGGTGCGCGCCGTGCCGCGAAGAGCATCCGGTGCTGCTTGGCCTCTCCCAGGACAAGCGCTTCGGCATGGCGGCGTTGAACTACAAGGACCAGCCGGCGAATGCCCGCCGGTTCCTCGGCGACCTCGGCAATCCGTTCGAGGCGATCGGTGTCGACCCGGCCGGACGCACGGCGATCGACTGGGGCGTCTATGGCGTGCCGGAAACCTTCGTCATCGGCAAGGACGGCAAGATCGCCTACAAGCATGTCGGGCCGCTGACGCCGGACTCGGCGCGGGATCAGCTTCTGCCACAGATCGAAAAGGCACTGGCGGCGCACTGATATTCAGGTGAGACCGGCCTGCAAATGGCGGCCTCCTGCGCTTCCGGTGCTCACGTACTTCAGTACGCTCCGCTCCGGTTCTCGGAGCCCACCATTTTCGACTCGGCCTGACCTGAATCTCAGTGCGCCGTCAACCACAGCGGGCTCACGAGCCAACGGTCCAGCCGCGGCACACCTCTTTCGCCACCTGCATCACAAGGGCGTCATTGCCGGGATGAAGCCTTCTGATTTCGACGTTCATTGTGTAAATTCTCCTCAGTCGGCTCACAAACTTTGACGTTTACGTAAATCCCGAAGCATCTAACCGATTGAAAATGCTAGGCTCAAAATAATCGTTTGAATTTTTTGGCAGGCGGAGCTATTGCGTGCGGCGAAATCTCGCGGTTTCCTGCATCCTTTTAGGCCTCCCCGGCCCCGTCATCCAGCCTGCAGAATTCCAGGCATCGTCACAGACAAAGGGAAAACATCCTCACATGGCACGCAACAAGATAGCGCTCATCGGCTCGGGCATGATCGGCGGCACGCTCGCCCATATGATCGGCCTCAAGGATCTCGGCGACGTGGTGCTGTTCGATATCGCCGAGGGCATTCCGCAGGGCAAGGGTCTCGACATCGCGCAGTCTTCGCCGGTCGACGGGTTCGACTCCAGGCTCACCGGCGTCAACGACTATGCCGGGATCGAGGGCGCGGATGTGTGCATCGTCACCGCCGGTGTGCCGCGCAAGCCGGGCATGAGCCGCGACGATCTTCTGGGCATCAACCTCAAGGTCATGGAACAGGTCGGCGCGGGTTTGAAAAAGTACGCGCCCAAGGCCTTCGTCATCTGCATCACCAATCCGCTCGACGCCATGGTGTGGGCGCTGCAGAAGTTTTCCGGCTTGCCGACCAGCCATGTCGTCGGCATGGCCGGCGTGCTCGACTCTTCGCGTTTCCGCTATTTCCTGGCGGAAGAGTTCAAGGTCTCGGTCGAGGACGTCACCGCTTTCGTGCTCGGCGGCCATGGCGATTCGATGGTGCCGATGATCCGCTATTCGACGGTGGCCGGCATTCCGCTGCCCGATCTCGTCAAGATGGGTTGGACCTCGAAGGAGAAGCTCGACAAGATCGTGCAGCGCACCCGCGATGGTGGCGCCGAGATCGTCGGCCTGTTGAAGACCGGCTCGGCCTATTACGCGCCGGCCGCTTCGGCGATCTCGATGGCGGAAGCCTATCTCAAGGACAAGAAGCGCGTGCTGCCCTGCGCGGCGCACCTCTCGGGCCAGTATGGCGTCAAGGGCACCTATGTCGGCGTTCCCGTGGTGATCGGCGCCGGCGGTGTCGAGCGCGTCATCGAGATCGACCTGTCGAAGGCCGAGCAGAAGATGTTCGATAGTTCGGTGGCCGCCGTTCAGGGCCTGACCGAAGCCTGCACCAAGATCGCCCCGCATCTCGCTGCCAAGTAATCTCGCCGGCAAGTAACCGTCCTCGGAGACCAAGCGTATGAACATCCATGAATATCAGGCCAAGGCGCTGCTGAAGTCGTTCGGCGCGCCGGTAGCAAGCGGCGTTCCGGTGTTCAAGGCGAGCGAGGCGGAAGCTGCCGCCAAGGCGCTGCCCGGCCCGCTTTATGTGGTGAAGAGCCAGATCCATGCCGGCGGCCGCGGCAAGGGCAAGTTCAAGGAGCTCGGCCCCGATGCCAAGGGCGGCGTGCGCCTGGCGAAGTCGGCGGCCGAAGTCGTCGCCAACACCAACGAGATGCTCGGCCACACGCTGGTCACCAAGCAGACCGGTCCGGCCGGCAAGCAGGTCAACCGCCTCTATATCGAAGACGGCGCCGACATCGAGCGCGAGCTTTATCTGTCGATCCTGGTCGACCGCTCAGTCGGCCGCATCGCCTTCGTCGTCTCGACCGAGGGCGGCATGGACATCGAGACGGTCGCGCATGACACGCCGGAGAAGATCGTCACCGTCGCCATCGACCCGGAAAAGGGTGTCACGGCGGATGACATCAAGAAGATCAACGCGGCGCTCAAGCTCGACGGCGACGCGGCCAAGGATGGTGGCGCGCTGTTTCCGATCCTTTACAAGGCGTTCGTCGAGAAGGATATGAGCCTGCTCGAGGTCAATCCGCTGATCGTCATGAAGGACGGCCATCTGCGCGTGCTCGACGCGAAAGTGTCGTTCGACAACAACGCGCTGTTCCGTCACCCGGACGTGGTTGAACTGCGCGACACGACGGAAGAGGACGAGAAGGAAATCGAGGCGTCAAAATACGACCTCGCTTATGTCGCGCTCGACGGCAATATCGGCTGCATGGTCAACGGCGCCGGCCTCGCCATGGCAACGATGGACATCATCAAGCTCTATGGTGCAGAGCCGGCTAACTTCCTCGATGTCGGCGGCGGCGCGTCGAAGGAGAAGGTCACGGCGGCGTTCAAGATCATCACCAAGGATCCCGCGGTCAAAGGCATCCTGATCAACATCTTCGGCGGCATCATGAAGTGCGACATCATCGCCGAGGGCGTCATCGCGGCGGTCAAGGAAGTCGGCCTGAAAGTGCCGCTGGTGGTGCGCCTGGAAGGCACCAATGCCGAGCTCGGCAAGAAGATCATCAACGAGAGCGGCCTGAATGTCGTCTCGGCCGACGATCTCGACGACGCGGCCAAGAAGATTGTGGCGGCGGTTAAGGGTTGAGCGGATGCCTCCGCGCAAGATAAACTTGGTCGAGGCGGCGGACGCGAAGATCACCAAGGTCTTCGATCCGCATATCGCCGGCGACGTCAATGACAGCCAGGCCAAGGTCGCCAAGTTCGGCGAGGCGTTCGACTGGCACGCGCATGACAACGAAGACGAAGCCTTCCTCGTCCTGCGCGGGCGGATCGCCATCGATTTCCGCGACGGTCCGGTCGAGCTCGGCGAGGGCGATTTCATCGTCGTGCCGCGCGGCGTCGAGCACCGGCCGCGTTCGCTGACTTCAGAGCCCGTGGTGCTGATGTTCGAGCCGGCAACGACCTTGAACACCGGCAATGCCCGGAGTGACCTCACCGTCTCCGACCTGAAGCGGCTCTGATTCATGAACGCTGCCTCCTTCTCCTCGCTGTCCGCCGATCACCAGCGCCTGCAGGCGCTGGTCGGCGCATGGCGTGGCGAGGAAGAGGTGGCGGACACGCAATGGGCTGATGGCGGCCCGGCGACCGCGGACGTGCTGGCTGAGGCTGAGTTCGGCGGTCTGTTCGTGGTGCAGCGCTATCGCCAGCGCCGCGATGGCACGATTTCCTTCGGTTCGCACAATGTGTTCGGCTTCGACCAGCAGAACCACGTCGTCACCATGCATCAGTTCGATTCAATGGGCGTCGTGCCCGCATCACCGGCCACGGGCGCGTGGAACGGCAGCGAGCTGGTCCTGGAGCGGTCGTCGCCACGCGGCGCCGCGCGCGTGACGTATATTTTCGAAGACGCCGATACCTACCGCATGAAACTTCAATTCAAGCCTGCCGGAAGCGATGCCTGGCAAGACATGGTGAGCGGGCTCTACCGGCGCGTTCAACCTTCCGGGATCGGGGAAGGCTGACCGATGGAGACCGTGGCTAAGACGATTGAAAGATTACACATAATCACACATATTATGCCTGTGTATTTATGTGGAGACGCACAATGAAGAACGTCACCCTGGCCATGGACGCGGCTCTGCTTGAAAAGGCGAGAGCTCTCGCCGAACGTCGCAAGACCACGCTCAACGCCCTCATTCGTTCACTGCTCGCGCATGAAGTTGAGCAGGAAGACCGGATTGCCTGGGCGCGGGAAGGTATGCGTAAGCTGATGGCCGAAACTCCGCTCGACCTTGGGCCCGCGTACAAATGGAATCGGGACGAGATCTATGCCGAACGAGAAGATAGAATGCTTTCTCGACTCGAACGTCCTGCTGTACGCGGCTTCGGAGAGGACAAGTGATCCTCGCCGACACGATATCGCGCAAAGGCTTGTGCTGGAGACTGTCTTCGGCGTCTCCGGTCAGATCTTGGCCGAATTCGCAAACGTTGCAAGACGCAAATCAGTCTCTGCCGACGCGGTGGTCGACCAGTGGCTGGTGTTTCTCGGCGCGCTGCCGTTTGTCGCGGTCGACCAAGCCTATGTCATCGCGGGGCTTCGTCTCGCGCGCCGCTATCAACTTAAATATTATGACGCAGCATTGCTCGCGGCAGCGGAACGACTCGGCGCGCCGATTTTCTACACCGAAGATCTCAACCACAACCAGGTTTATGGCTCGGTCCGGGCCGTCAATCCTTTCTTGTAATCGCTGAATTCAGAGGCGTTCCCACTCATGTCCATTCTCATCGACAAGAACACCAAGGTTCTGGTGCAGGGCCTGACCGGCAAGACCGGCACGTTCCACACCGAACAGGCTTTGGCCTATCACGGCACCAAGATGGTGGGCGGCATCCACCCCAAGAAGGGCGGCGAGACCTGGACCGGCTCGAAGGGCGAGAGCCTGCCGATCTTTGCCACCGTCGCCGAGGGCAAGGCCAAGACCGGCGCCAATGCCTCCGTCATCTATGTGCCGCCGGCGGGCGCCGGTGAAGCCATCCTGGAAGCGATCGAGGCGGAGATCCCGCTTATCGTCTGCATCACCGAAGGCATCCCGGTGATGGACATGGTCAAGGTCAAGGCGCGGCTCGACCGCTCGACCTCGCGGCTGATCGGACCGAACTGCCCGGGCGTGCTGACGCCCGACGAATGCAAGATCGGCATCATGCCCGGCAACATCTTCCGCAAGGGTTCGGTCGGCGTTGTTTCGCGCTCAGGAACGCTTACCTATGAGGCAGTCTTCCAGACCACCAATGTCGGCCTCGGCCAGACCACGGCGGTGGGCATCGGCGGCGACCCGGTCAAGGGCACCGAGTTCATCGATGTGCTCGAGATGTTCCTTGCCGACGACGAGACCAAGTCGATCATCATGATCGGCGAGATCGGCGGCTCGGCCGAGGAAGACGCCGCGCAGTTCCTGAAGGACGAGGCCAAGCGCGGCCGCAAGAAACCAATGGCGGGCTTCATCGCCGGGCGCACCGCGCCGGCTGGCCGCACCATGGGCCATGCGGGCGCGGTGATCTCGGGCGGCAAGGGCGGCGCGGAAGACAAGATCGCGGCGATGGAATCGGCCGGCATCAAGGTATCGCCGTCGCCGGCGCGTCTCGGCACGACGCTGGTTGAAGCGATCAAGGGTTAAGGCAGTAAGGAGTAGGGCAGTATGGCAGTAGGGGAACAGGAAGAACGGGGCTAGCGCGGCTGCTTTCCCTACTGCCTTACCCCCTACTGCCCTACTCCCCTCCAAAAACAGGAGACGGAGCCGGGCTCCGCAGACAAAAAATGGCACGACAAGATCAGGCCAACGACCAATTCTCGCTCACCTCTTTCCTCTATGGCGGCAATGCCGATTATATCGACGCGCTCTACGCTGCCTATGAGGACGATCCGGCCTCGGTCGATCCCGAGTGGCAGGATTTCTTCGCGGCGCTGAAAGACGATGCGGGCGACGTTCGCAAGAATGCCAAGGGCGCCTCCTGGGCAAAGCCTTCCTGGCCGCTGCAGGCCAATGGCGAGTTGGTCTCGGCGCTCGACGGCAATTGGGGCCTGGTCGAAAAGACGATCGAGAAGAAGGTCAAGGACAAGGCGGTCACCAACGGCGTGGTCCTGTCCGATGCCGACGTGCATCAGGCGACGCGCGATTCGGTGCGCGCCATCATGATGATCCGCGCTTATCGTATGCGCGGCCACCTGCACGCCAATCTGGATCCCCTCGGCATCGCCAAGCCGCTCGAAGACTATAACGAGCTGTCGCCGGAGAATTACGGCTTCACATCAGCCGACTATGACCGGCCGATCTTCCTCGACAATGTGCTGGGGCTCGAATTCGGCACCATACGGCAGATGCTGGAGATCCTGACCCGCACCTATTGCTCGACGCTCGGCGTCGAGTTCATGCACATCTCCGACCCGGAAGAGAAAGCCTGGATCCAGGCCCGCATCGAAGGCGCCGACAAGGAAATCACCTTCACCGCGACCGGCAAGAAGGCGATCATGCAGAAGCTGGTCGAGGCCGAGGGCTTCGAGCAGTTCATCGACGTCAAGTACAAGGGCACCAAGCGCTTCGGCCTTGACGGCAGCGAGTCGCTGATCCCGGCGCTCGAGCAGATCGTCAAGCGCGGTGGCCAACTCGGCCTCAAGGAGATCGTGCTCGGCATGGCCCATCGCGGCCGCCTCAACGTGCTCTCCCAGGTGATGGCCAAACCGCATCGCGCCATCTTCCACGAGTTCAAGGGCGGCTCCGCCGCTCCCGACGAGGTCGAAGGCTCGGGTGACGTCAAGTACCATCTCGGCGCCTCGTCGGACCGCGAGTTCGACGGCAACAAGGTGCATCTGTCGCTGACCGCCAACCCCTCGCATCTGGAGATCGTCGATCCGGTGGTGATGGGCAAGGCACGCGCCAAGCAGGACCAGCTTTCCGGCCGCGAGCGCGGCGAGGTCGTGCCGCTGTCGGAGCGCGCCAAGGTCATGCCGCTGTTGCTGCATGGCGATGCTGCCTTTGCCGGCCAGGGCGTGATCGCCGAAATCCTCGGGCTCTCCGGCCTGCGCGGCCATCGCGTCGCCGGCACGCTGCATTTCATCATCAACAACCAGATCGGTTTCACCACCAATCCGCGCTTCTCGCGCTCTTCGCCCTATCCGTCGGATGTGGCCAAGATGATCGAGGCGCCGATCTTCCATGTGAACGGCGACGATCCGGAAGCGGTGGTGCATGCCGCCAAGGTGGCGACCGAATTCCGCATGAAGTTCCACAAGCCGGTGGTGGTGGACATGTTCTGCTATCGCCGCTTCGGCCACAATGAGGGTGACGAGCCGTCCTTCACCCAGCCGATCATGTATCGCAACATCCGCACGCATAAGACGGTCGTGCAGGTCTATGCCGACCGCCTGATCGCCGAAGGCCACTTCACCCAGGCCGAGGTCGACAAGATGCGGGCCGACTGGCGCGCGCATCTGGAAGCCGAGTGGGAAGTCGGCCAGCATTACAAGCCGAACAAGGCCGACTGGCTGGACGGCGCGTGGTCAGGCCTGCGCACCGCCGACAACCAGGACGAACAGCGGCGCGGCAAGACCGCCGTGCCGGTGCGCACGCTGAAGGAAATCGGCAAGAAGCTGACCGAGGTGCCGAAGGATTTCGAGGCGCACAAGACGATCCTGCGCTTCCTCGAGAACCGCCGCCAGGCGATCGAATCCGGCGAAGGCATCGACTGGTCGACGGCCGAGGCGCTGGCCTTCGGCGCCATCTTGCTCGACGGCAACCCGATCCGGCTCTCCGGCCAGGATTCCGAACGCGGCACCTTCTCGCAGCGCCATTCGGTGCTCTACGACCAGAACGACGAGACCCGCTACATCCCGCTCAACAATCTCTCGGCGGCGCAAGCCGGCTACGAAGTCATCAACTCGATGCTGTCGGAAGAGGCGGTGCTCGGTTTCGAATATGGCTACAGCCTCGCCGAACCGAAGGCGCTGACATTGTGGGAAGCGCAGTTCGGCGATTTCGCCAACGGCGCGCAAGTGGTGTTCGACCAGTTCATCTCGTCGGGCGAGCGCAAGTGGCTCAGAATGTCGGGTCTCGTCTGCCTGTTGCCGCATGGCTATGAGGGCCAGGGGCCTGAGCATTCCTCGGCCAGGCTGGAGCGCTTCCTGCAGCTCTGCGCCGAGGACAACATGCAGGTCGCCAACGTCACGACGCCGGCTAACTATTTCCACATCCTTCGCCGGCAATTGAAGCGCGACTTCCGCAAGCCGCTGATCCTGATGACGCCGAAGTCGCTGCTGCGCCACAAGCGGGCGGTGTCGACGCTGCCGGAAATGTCGGGCGAAAGCTCGTTCCACCGGCTGTTGTGGGACGACGCGCAGCTGTTGCCGAACCAGGCGATCAAGCTGGTCAAGGATTCCAAGATCCGCCGCGTCGTGCTGTGCTCGGGCAAGGTCTATTACGACCTCTACGAGGAGCGCGAGAAGCGCGGCATCAACGACATCTATTTGTTGCGCGTCGAACAGCTCTATCCGTTCCCGGCCAAGGCGCTGATCACCGAGCTGTCACGCTTCCGCAATGCCGAGATGGTGTGGTGCCAGGAGGAGCCCAAGAACATGGGCGCCTGGTCGTTCATCGACCCTTATCTGGAATGGGTGCTGGCGCATATCGACGCCAAGCATCAGCGGGTGCGCTACACGGGACGGCCGGCCTCGGCCTCGCCGGCGACGGGCTTGATGTCGAAGCATCTCAGCCAGCTCGCCGCGTTGCTCGACGACGCGCTGGGCGAATAGACCGGACGAACAGACCTCAAGAAGAGAAGAGAACGGACAGGCACAATGGCTACCGAAATCCGCGTCCCCACTCTGGGCGAATCCGTCACCGAAGCGACCGTCGGCAAGTGGTTCAAGAAGGTCGGCGACGCGATCGCCGCCGACGAGCCGCTGGTCGAGCTCGAAACCGACAAGGTGACGGTGGAGGTGCCAGCGCAGGGCGCCGGGACGCTGGCCGAGATCACCGTCAAGGAAGGCGAGACAGTGGCGGTCGGCGCGCTGCTCGGCTCGATTTCGGCGGATGGGGCAACCGCAGTTGCGGCAGCCAAGCCGCAAGCCGTCGCGCAGGCTTCCAGCCCCGACGCAGCGCACACCACCAAGCAAGCGGCGGCTGAAACCGCCAAGATTGCCGGCGATGCCGGTCCGATCGAGCCGCGCACCATGCCGCCGGCGCCGGCCGCGGCCAAGCTGATCGCCGAAAACAATCTTGCCGTCGACCAGCTGTCGGGTTCCGGCAAGCGCGGCCAGGTGCTGAAGGGCGACGTGCTCGACGCCATCGCCAGGGGCGCCCCGTCGCAGCCGGCGGAGACGCCGAAGGCGGCTCCGGCGCCGGCCCCCGTCGTGGCTCGCGCGCCGTCATCCGGGGACGATGCATCCCGCGAAGAGCGCGTGCGCATGACCAAGCTGCGCCAGACGATTGCGCGCCGGCTGAAGGAAGCGCAGTCGACCGCCGCCATGCTCACCACCTTCAACGAGGTGGATATGAGCGCGGTGATGGCGCTGCGGTCCAAGTACAAGGACGTGTTCGAGAAGAAGCATGGCGTGAAGCTCGGCTTCATGGGCTTCTTCACCAAGGCGGTGACGCACGCGCTGAAGGAAATCCCCTCGGTCAACGCCGAGATCGACGCCACTGACATCATCTTCAAGAACTATGCCCATATCGGCGTCGCCGTCGGCACCGAAAAGGGTCTCGTCGTGCCGGTGGTGCGCGATGCCGACCAGATGTCCATCGCCGAGATCGAGAAGGAGATCGGCCGGCTGGGCATCGCCGCGCGCGACGGCAAGCTCTCCGTCGCCGACATGCAGGGCGGCACGTTCACGATTTCCAATGGCGGTGTTTACGGCTCGCTGATGTCGACGCCGATCCTCAATGCGCCGCAGTCCGGCATCCTCGGCATGCACAAGATCCAGGACCGGCCGGTGGTGGTCGGCGGCCAGATCGTGATCCGGCCGATGATGTATCTGGCGCTGAGCTACGATCACCGCATCGTCGACGGCAAGGAAGCCGTGACCTTCCTGGTGCGCGTCAAGGAAAGCCTCGAGGATCCCGAGCGGCTGGTGCTCGATCTGTGATCGGGCGGAGCTGATCCGCGATGAGCGGCTGGCTGGAAGAGTTAGGGTTCAGGCTCGGCCGTGCGATACGGACTTTTCGACGTGGGCCTTCGACCGCTAGCCCCACCCTCGCGGTGTCATCGGCATGGGATCCGGCGCAAGCGAGCAGCAATCTCGGCCTCTTCCTTCTGAGCGAAGCTCAAAGGGCGGAAAGAGAGATAACCGTCACGGTGATCGGCGAGCTGGATTTGCCGACAGGCGAAATCATCGCCTGCGATCCGCTGACGACCGGAACCGATTGGCCAGCGTTAAGCCGCAAGGTCAAATCGGGGCGATACCCGGTTTCGCTGCTCGAGGCGCAAGGCCGTGTTGCCGCAGCGGTCCTGCGTTTTCGGCCCGGCACGCCGTTTCGCTGGGAACTTGCAACCTTGCCCGACCAGGATGCATCGATCTTGAAAGGCGAGCAGGTATTTGGATATCCAGTCGATGTCGGCCTCGGTTCGTTTATGGACACGGCGGCAATGGCGTTGATGTCGGAACAACGGGACAAGCTTGAGCCCCACCAGAATTATTATGATGACGTGCTGGCGGCCGAGTTCGCGCCCAACCAGGATCGCTTCGTCATGCACCATCCGGTCCCCGGTAATCCGATCAACATAGCGATTTTCTCGAGCGGCTGGGGTGACGGAATCTATGCATCGTTTTGGGGATTGGACGCGGCCGGCCAGCCACTGCTTTTGATGACCGACTTCGAGGTGCTCGAAAACGCAGATGGCCGCGGGAGCAACCAGGCGAACTGATGGCCGACGTCACCTTGCCCATGATCGGATTTGCGGCCGGGTCGCTGGTTCTCACAGCCATGATTTCAGCCGCCCATGCCGCCTGCCCGATCCAGCTCGCGGTCTATGGCGAGCCGCGGAGCGGCGCCGAGATCGATTTCACGCCGACCGGCACGTCGGCGACGATCACCAACACCTTCCGCATGATCCTCGACAACAATGTCGTGCTCGACGGCATCGCCATGTGGACCGAGGGCTCCACGGGGCGGCCGCACGGCTCGCTGATGTACAAATGTCCGACCGGCGACGTCTCCGGGGACGAGCTTGCCGCCTGCACACTTTGGCAGGGCGTCATCTACAGCGCCGATGAAAAGGGTGTTGCCGGGTTGCTGCCGGCCGAAGGCGTCGACGCGCCGAAAAACCTGATCTTTCCCGACCTCGGGCCGTCGCTTGAAATGTCGACCGCATATGGTCCCGCCGGCTTCTCCAAAGTGCCGTGGGACGTCTTTGTTCTGAAGGGATGCCAGGAATGAGCATGGACAAGAAAGTGCTTCTGGTTACCGGCGGCAGCCGCGGCATCGGCGCCGCCATCTGCCGGCAGGCCAGCCGGGCCGGCTATCGGGTGGCCATCAATTATGCCTCCAATCAGGTCGCCGCCGAGGCGCTGGTCGCCGAGCTCAAGGCCGGCGGCGGCGACGCCTTCGCGGTGAAAGGCGACGTCGGCAACGAGGCGGATGTCGTGGCGATGTTCGAGGCGGTCGACAGCGCCTATGGCAGGCTCGATGCCTTCGTCAACAATGCCGGCATAGTCGATGCCAGAGCGCGCGTCGACGAAATGAGCGCCGCGCGGGTCGAGCGCATGATGCGCATCAACGTCGTCGGCTCTTTTCTCTGCGCACGCGAAGCGGTGAAACGCATGTCGACGCGGCACGGTGGCAAGGGCGGCGCCATCGTCAACATCTCCTCGATCGCGGCCCGGCTGGGCGGACCAGGCGAGTATGTCGACTACGCCGCCTCGAAGGGCGCCATCGACACCTTCACCATTGGGCTGGCGCGCGAGGTGGCCGGGGAAGGCGTGAGGGTCAATGCCGTCAGTCCGGGGATCATCGACACCGAAATTCATGCGTCTGGCGGCCAGCCCGGCCGCGCCGAAAGGCTGCGTGGGATCATCCCCCTGCAGCGCCCGGGAAAGACGGAAGAAATCGCCAATGCTGTCCTGTGGCTTTTGTCGGACGAAGCGTCCTACGCCGTGGGCGCGAATTTGGAACTGGGTGGCGGCCGCTGAAGGCCAGATAAAAAGGACACCATCATGGCTTATGACGTCGTTATCATCGGATCGGGACCGGGCGGCTATGTCTGCGCCATCAAGGCGGCGCAGCTCGGCCTGAAGACGGCGGTGGTCGAGAAGAACGCCACGTTCGGCGGCACCTGCCTCAACATCGGCTGCATTCCGTCGAAAGCGCTGCTTTACGCCTCCGAAATGTTCGCCGAGGCGGGCCACGCCTTCGATACGCTCGGCATCGAGGTCGCCGCGCCAAAGCTCAATTTGAAGAAGATGATGACGCATAAGGATACGACGGTGGCCTCCAACGTCAACGGCGTCGCCTTCCTGTTCAAGAAGAACAAGATCGAGTCTTTCCGCGGCACCGGCAAGGTGGTCGGCGCCGGCAAGGTTTCGGTGACCGGCGAGGACGGCAAGGTCGAGGAGATCGAAACCAAAAACATCGTCATCGCCACGGGCTCCGATATCGCCGGCATTCCGGGCGTCAAAGTCGATTTCGACGAGAAGGTGATCGTGTCGTCGACCGGCGCGCTGTCATTGACCAAGGTGCCGGAGCGCCTGGTGGTCGTCGGCGGTGGCGTCATCGGTCTGGAGCTCGGCTCGGTCTGGGCGCGGCTCGGCGCCAAGGTCACGGTGGTCGAATTCCTCGACACCATCCTCGGCGGCATGGATGGCGAGGTGTCGAAACAGTTCCAGCGGCTGCTCTCCAAGCAGGGCTTCGAGTTCAAGCTCGGCGCCAAGGTCACCGGCGTCGCCAAGGCCAAGAAGGGCGCCACCATCACTTTCGAGCCGGTCAAGGGCGGCGCCGCCGAGACGATCGAGGCCGATGTGGTGCTGGTCGCCACGGGACGCCGCCCCTACGCCGACAGCCTCGGGCTGAAGGAAGCGGGCGTCGAGGTCGACGAGCGCGGCCGGGTCAAGACCGATGGGCATTTGAAGACCAATGTGCCTGGCATCTACGCCATCGGCGATGTCATCGCCGGACCGATGCTGGCGCACAAGGCCGAGGACGAAGGTGTCGCGGTCGCCGAGACCATTGCCGGCCAAGCCGGTCATGTGAATTATGACGTTATCCCGAGCGTCGTCTACACCAGTCCGGAAATCGCCTCGGTCGGCAAGACCGAGGAGGAGCTGAAGAAGGCCGGCATCGACTACAAGGTCGGCAAGTTCCCGTTCAGCGCCAATGGCCGTGCGCGCGCCATGCTGCACACCGATGGTTTCGTGAAGATCCTCGCCGACAAGGCCAGTGACCGCGTGCTCGGCGTGCACATCGTCGGCTTCGGCGCCGGCGAGATGATCCACGAAGCGGCGGTGCTGATGGAATTCGGCGGCTCGTCGGAAGATCTCGCCCGCACCACCCACGCCCATCCGACGATGTCGGAAGCGGTGAAGGAAGCGGCTCTGGCGACGTTCTTCAAGCCGATCCATATCTAGCGTTACGCACGCATCAGCGTTCGGTACGGCCCGGCTGGCGCCGTTCGTCTAGGAGATACCTCGTGTCCAAAGGTTCTGATCTGCTTGTCGCTGCTCTCGAGAATGAGGGCGTGGATCGTATCTTCGGCATACCGGGCGAAGAGAATCTCGACGTCGTCGAATCCATTCGTAAATCCTCGATCGAGCTGATCCTGACCCGCCACGAACAGGCGGCGGCTTTCATGGCTGCTACCCACGGCCGGCTCACCGGTAGACCCGGGGTCTGCATCACCACACTCGGCCCCGGCGCCTTGAACCTGACGACAGGCGCGGCCTATGCGCTGCTCGGCGCCATGCCGATGGTCATGATCACCGGGCAGAAGGGCATCAGGTCGTCCAGGCAGGCCCGGTTCCAGATCGTCGACGTCGTCGCGGCGATGAAGCCCTGACCAAGCTCTCGCGTCAGATCGTTTCGCCCAGGATGATCCCGGGCGTGGTGCGAAGGCCTTTCGCGTGGCGGCGGAGGAGCGTCCGGGACCGGTGCTTCTGGAGCTGCCCGAAGACATTGCGGCGGAAGAATGCGAAGCGGTGGCGCTGATTCCGCCGCATCCGGTCGAACTTGCGCCGGCCAGCCCGCTTGCACTCGACCGCGCCGCTCGGATGATCATCGAGGCGAAGCGTCCGCTGGCGATGATGGGCGCCGCCGCCTCGCGGCCGCGCTCGACCTCGGACCTCGCCCAGTTCGTTCTGCGAACCGGTATCCCCTATTTCACCACCCAGATGGGCAAGGGCACGGTGCCCGGGGGAACCGAGCTCTATATGGGCACGGCAGCACTCTCCGAGCGCGACTATGTGCATGAGGCGATCGAACGGGCCGACCTCATCATCACAATTGGCCACGACACCATCGAGAAGCCGCCCTTCATCATGGGCGCCGACGGGCCGCAAGTCATCCATGTCGGCTACCAGCCGGCCAATGTCGAACAGGTCTATTTCCCGCAGACCGAAGTGATCGGCGATATCGGCGCATCGCTCAGGCTGCTGGCCGACCGCCTGCAGGGCAACATTCCCAACGCTCAGGCATTGCTGCCGCTGCGCGGGGGATATTGAGCCGCATCGCTGCGCGCGACACCGAGGATCGCTTCACGCCGCAACGCCTGGTTCACGACGTGCGCGCGGTGATGCCGGCCGACGGCATCCTGGCGCTCGACAATGGCATGTACAAGATCTGGTTCGCGCGCAATTACCGCACTCGCGTCGCCAACACGCTGCTGCTCGACAATGCGCTGGCCACGATGGGCGCCGGCCTGCCGTCGGCGATGATGGCGGCGATGCTCTTTCCCCAACGCCGCGTCATGGCGGTCTGCGGCGATGGCGGCTTCATGATGAACAGCCAGGAGCTGGAAACCGCCGTCAGGTTGAAGCTCAACCTCGTGGTTCTGATCATTGAGGACCATGCCTTTGGCATGATCCGCTGGAAGCAGGCGGTCGACGATTTTCCCGATTTCGGCATGACCTTCGGCAATCCCGACTTTGTCAAATATGCCGAAGCCTACGGCGCCAGGGGAACCAGGGTAAGCGCTATCGCCGACCTCAAGCCGACACTTGAGCAGGCCTTTGCCGGCGGTGGCGTGCATCTCGTCGTCGTTCCGATCGACTACTCGGAGAATGAGCGGGTTCTGGTCGAAGAACTGCGCCATCGGCTGCCCTGGCCTGTGGAGCAGGCCAATCCTGCGCCAGGAAAAGTGTGAGCGGTTAAGTTCGGCGACTTCGCCGTAACCCTCCGTCCGGAATTGCGTAAAAACAAAGAGATAGAGCAATTCCAGGAAAAGCGTGCCCCGGTTTTCCTTGATGTTGAGTTGGACACTGGGGACAGCGCCCCAAAGACGAACGGCCCGCCTTTCGGCGGGCCGTTCGTCGTTCAATGCCGTTCGTTTACTGAGCCGGCGCAGGGGCCGGTGCAGGTGCCGGCGCGGGTGCAGGGGCCGGAGCGGGCGCCGGAGCCGGGGCTGGCGCGGGGGCCGGTGCAGGCGCGGGGGCCGGTGCAGGCGCCGGTTCCGCGGGCTTCATCGCGGGCGCAGGCGCTGGGGCCGGTGTGCTGGCTGCCGGCGGCTCAGCGGGGGCCGGAGCATGCTCGCCGCCGCTTCTGCCAAAGACATAGTACGCAACAATGGCCAGGATAATGACAACTAGGGCGATCAGCCATCCGCTGCCGCCACCGCCACTCGATGAGGGCGGTGTGCTCGGAGAGGTGAAGGGGTCGTTCGGGTTCGCCATGAAACGTGTCCTCCTTGGAATGAAAGGCATCAAAATAACTGGCATCAACGCGCTGATCCCGTAATCGGTTTCACGCGGACGGACGGAAAACACTGAAAAACCGGTATTTTCGAGCCCGTCAGCCGCCAGGCGACTCAGTTGACAGCGGTAACACTATACCCTGCCTTGCGAAAATCTTCGACAAGCCCTTCGGGTCCGGGCAGATGCATGGCGCCGACCGCCATGAAGACATTGCCTTTGGCAAGGATCGGCCCGGCATGCTCGGCCATCACCTTGTTGCGGCTGACGATCATGGTCTGGTCGAATTCGACGTAGTCATCAGCCTCACCGGGAATGGCGGCCTTGAACAGCGGCTCGATCATGCCGATCTCGCCGCGCTGGTAGAGGATGATCATGGTTTCGTTGACGTCGTTGACTTTGTCGCCGAGCTTCAAGGTCTCGACCAGCCCTTTCATGTGAAAGCTGAGCGGCAGCGACGCCATGGCGCGCAACTGGTCGGCGGCTGTCTCCAGCCCTTCGACGGTTTTGCCGGAAGCCTTTGCGTCGGTGGCAAGTTTGTCGTCGAGCACCCGCCCGCCAACGGTCTGGCGCGCCAGCTCGCACGCTGGCAGCGCCAGCATGGCCGACAAAATCCATGGTTTCATCTTGGCGACCGTCGCCGGCGGGATGCCGCGCGCGTCGAGACCCTTGTCCATCACCGCGACGTCCTGCGGCGAGAGCAGCGACGACAGCGTGGTGCTGTCGGTGAACATCATCAGGTCCGGCTCCTTCATCAGGGCCGCCATCATCTTGGTCTTGTCGAGCACGTCGGTGGTTTCGATGATGATGGTGCCGGCGCCGTCATAGGCCTGCTTGGCCGCCGGCGGCAGCGTGGTGACACGCGTGTCGGTCATATGCATGGTGCCGAAGAGATAGGACGGCGTCTCGCCGGGCTTCTCCAGTTTCCACAGCAAGCCCTTGCCGTTCGGCACGGCGGCGGCTTCCGCCTCGACCTTTTCGAAGGCGGCGGGATCGCTCTTTTGCAGCGCCGCCAGCATATCGGCGCCGCTGCAAACGGCTTCGGCATGCACCCGGCCGGCGAGCAGCAGGACGGCAACGAACGACAGTAAGAACAGCAGGTTGAGCGCTGCGAGCAGCTTCAACGAGACGAGGGCCGCGCGGTCGGCGATGGCGATGACGCGTTTCATGAGGATCGTCATAGCGAGCAAAAGCGGCAAAATGGTTAATTGGGGAAATGAAATTGTCCCAAGCGGCTATTGCCCAGCGGTTAGTGGAAACGCCCGTCACTTCGTCATCCACGGGCGGAGCAAGGAGCGTAGCGACGCGGCGCAGACCCGAGGATCCATGCCGCGACGTCCACGCGCCGCCACGGTCCAGAATTCTGCTCCGATGCGCCATTCGCCCAAAGTCACGGAATGGATCCTCGGGTCTTCGCGACGGAGCTTCGCTCCTGCTCCGCCCGTGGATGACGAAGGCTTGGGGCGGCATCGCCAATTGTGTGGCGTTGCTAGCGTCTAAGCCCTTGGATGCGCCTGCTCATAAATCTCAAGCAGCCTTGCCGTGTCGACGCCGGTATAGATCTGGGTGGTCGACAGGCTGGCATGGCCGAGCAATTCCTGAATGGTGCGCAGGTCGCCGCCGCGGCCGAGCAGGTGCGTGGCGAAGGAATGGCGCAGGGCGTGCGGCGTCGCCGTCTCCGGCAGGTTGAGCGCCGAGCGCAGCCTGACCATCTCGCGCTGGACGATGGCAGGGTTGAGCGGGCCGCCACGCGCGCCGCGGAAGAGCAGGCCTTTGGCATCGATATGGTAGGGGCAGAGCCGTCTGTATTCGACGACCGCTTTGTGGGCCACCGGCAGCACCGGCACCAGCCGCGTCTTGCCGCCCTTGCCGGCGACGCGCAGCACAGTGTCGGCCTCGGTGGCAAGATCGGCGCCGGTCAGGCCAAGCGCTTCCGAAATGCGCAGGCCGGAGCCATAAAGCAGCGTCAGCACCGCGGCATTGCGGGCGGCGATCCAAGGCTCTTCGGCCAGTTGGCCTTCGACCGCCACGACCTGTCTGGCGTCGGCCGCCGTCAGCGGCTTGGGCAGCGATTTCGGTTGACGCGGCGCGCGCAGCGCTGCCGCGCCCGCTGCGTTGACCAGGCCGCGCCGTTCGAGAAAGCGCAGCAGCGAGCGGATGCCGGCCAGTCCGCGTCCCAGCGTGCGGGCGCCGGCGCCGCCATTGCGCCGGGCAGCGAGGAAGCCGCGCAGATCGGCCGGGCGCAGGTCTGCGATGTCGGAAATACCGGGCGGGCCACCATTATGTCCGGTCAGAAAATGCAGGAATTGGCGTGTGTCGCGCTCATAGGCTTCGACCGTCTCTGGCGACAGCCGGCGTTCGCGCGCTAGCATCTTCAGCCAGGCTTCGCGCGCCGTCTGGAGGTCGGGTTTCGCCGGGATGAGGAATTCCTGCATGGCGCCATTGTCCGGCAGGCTGGTTAGGAAGCGGTGAAGAGCGCGATCATTGAAATGGTCGTCGCGCGGGGTTAGAGCAGGGCAAAGGAAGAGCCGCTATGTCCAAGCCCCAGAACCCCGTACAGATGGCCGTGATCGGCGCCGCCCACGGCATCAAGGGCGAACTGCGGGTGAAAACCTTCACCGGCGATCCGCTGGCGCTGGCCGATTACGGGCCGCTCTACACCAAGGACGGCCGTGCCTTCCAGATCATCGACATAAGGCCCGCCAACAGCGTTGTCGTGGTGCGCTTCAAGGGCGTCGGCGATCGCAATGCGGCCGAGGCGCTCGCCGGTACCGAACTGTTCGTTGACCGTTCGATGCTGCCCGACGACGGCGAGGAAGATGAATTTTACCATGCCGACCTTGTCGGCCTGGAGGTCCGCGACGACACGGGTGCTGTCGGCAAGGTCGTCGCCGTGCACAATTTCGGTGGCGGCGACATTCTGGATGTCACGCTTGGCGGCCGCAAAGGGGTGCTGATCCCGTTCACGCAGGCAGCGGTTCCAGACGTGTCGATCGCCGAAGGCTTCGTCCGCATCGATCCGCTGGCGGCTGGTCTGGTCGAGGATGAAGATGGGCATGCGCCACGCGAGGAAGATTTTGACCCGAAAGGCCGGCCGCGCGGGCCGAAGGATGCCGGGGGCAACCGGTGAGCTTCGCCGCTTCGG
The DNA here is from genome assembly GCF_053005525.2 of Mesorhizobium sp. ORM8.1. Taxonomy (NCBI): domain Bacteria; kingdom Pseudomonadati; phylum Pseudomonadota; class Alphaproteobacteria; order Hyphomicrobiales; family Phyllobacteriaceae; genus Mesorhizobium; species Mesorhizobium sp. ORM8.1. The sequence goes on from NZ_CM132600.1 coordinate 4,139,282, forward strand.
TGCTGACGCTCTATCCTGAGATGTTTCCGGGTGCGCTCGGCCTGTCGCTGGCCGGCCGCGCGTTGGAGGCCGGCACTTGGTCGCTCGAAGCGATCCAGATCCGCGATTTCGCCACCGATAAACACCGCAACGTCGACGACACGCCGGCCGGCGGCGGCGCCGGCATGGTGATGCGCGCCGACGTGCTGGCCAAAGCCATCGACCACGCTTCGCCGCCGGGCGACGAGCGCCCTAGGCTGCTGATGAGCCCACGCGGCAAACCGCTGACACAGGCGCGCGTGCGCGATCTCGCTGCCGGGCCGGGCGCCGTCATTCTCTGCGGCCGCTTCGAAGGAGTCGACCAGCGGCTGATCGAGGCGCGTGGCCTGGAGGAGGTCTCGATCGGCGATTTCATCCTGTCGGGCGGCGAGCCGGCGGCCTTGGTGCTGCTCGACGCGGTGGTGCGGCTCCTGCCCGGCGTCATGGGCAATGCCGTCTCGGGCGAGGAAGAAAGTTTCGAGAACGGCCTGCTCGAACATCCGCATTATACGCGGCCGCAGGAGTTCGAGGGCAGGTCGATCCCGGACGTGCTGATCTCCGGCAACCATAAGAAAATAGCCGAATGGCGCCACGCGGAGGCCGAGAAGCTGACGCGGGAACGGCGACCGGATTTGCTCGGCGATCAGCTCTTGGTGAAATAATAAAAGGCCAAAAACAGGCCGACGGCGACAACGAAGCCGCGCACGACGCCTTGCGGCACGCGCTTGGCGATCCAGACGCCGGCGTAGCCACCGAGCGCGCCGCCGGGGATCATGATGATCGCCTGCGGCCAGGCGACGACACCGCCCCAGACGAAGACCAGGATGGCGATGGCCGCGATGACCACGGCCAGCATGTTCTTCAGCGCGTTCAGCCGGTGGTAGTCGCCGGTCTGCGTCAGACCGAGGGTGGCCAGCATCATCACGCCCATGCCGGCGCCGAAGAAGCCGCCATAGATGGCTGTCACGAACTGCGCCAGCGATCCGGCGATCGTGCCGACCGTGGCTTCGGCACCGGGCTTGGGCGCAGGCTTCAGCCATGGGCCGGCGGCGAACAGCGCGGTTGCTGCGATCAGCAACCACGGCACCAGCGCGCGGAAAGACGGATTGGAGAGCGCGAGCAGGATGAGCGAGCCGGCCAGCGCGCCGAAGGCCGAGATCACGCACAAAAGCAGCGCCTGGCGCCAGAAATGCCTGATGTCGTCGCGATAGGCGAGCGTCGAGGTGATATAGCCCGGAAACTGCGTCACCGAGGAGGTGGCGTTGGCGACGATCGGCGGCACGCCGACCAAGGTCATGGCGCCAAAGGTGACGAAGGTGCCGCCGCCGGCGACGGCGTTGACCGCGCCTGAAACAAAACCCGCCAAAAAGAGCAAGGCCGCGTCGAATATAGTCATGAGGATTGCCGTTGCAGAAAACACATGTTTTCCGGCTTTAGAAAGCGCGCGGGCGTCGCGCAACCCGGCACGGCCGGATTATGGTGGTGCCATCGAGCGCAAAAAAACACGTCAAAGGCGTGACAAAGCGGCAAAATGGCTGTATGTGCCCGCCCGAACCGGAAGAATAATCTTTCGGACCCGTCAACAAATGCGGTGTAGTCGTCCCTGCCCGATGTCTCGACTGAGGGCATAGCCGAGCGGTCATAGGAACTGCAAAGCGAGCGCAGGACGCTCTGACTGTCGGAAGAACAAGAAGTGGATTTTTGAGATGGATCTCATCCGTCAGCTCGAGGCCGAACAGGCCGCCAAGATCGAAGCCAAGCGCAAGCTGCCCGAATTCCAGCCCGGCGACACCGTGCGCGTCCAGGTGCGCGTCACCGAAGGTACCCGCACCCGCGTCCAGGCCTATGAGGGCGTCGTCATCGCCCGCGCCGGCTCCGGCTTCCAGGAGAATTTCACCGTCCGCAAGATTTCCTATGGCGAAGGCGTCGAGCGCGTTTTCCCGGTCTACTCGCCGATGGTCGAAGGCGTCGAGATCGTGCGCCGCGGCAAGGTGCGCCGCGCCAAGCTCTATTACCTGCGCGACCGTCGCGGCAAGTCGGCCCGTATTTCGGAAAACACCGGCGTGCGCGCCCGCAAGCTGAACGACGAGGAGCGCGACGCGCTGAACGCCGAGAAGGCCCGCATCGAGGCCGAGAAGGTCGCCGCCGTGCAGGCGCTGGCCGCCGAGACGGCAGCCAAGGAAGCCGCCGAGAAGAAGGCCGCCGAGGAGGCAGCCAAGGCAGCTGAGGCGACCCCGGCCGAATAAGATTTCAAGCAGCATGCTTTTCTGAAAAGGCGGCTCCGGCCGCCTTTTTTCGTTTGCGGCCCATTCAACGGGAAAGATGGTTGACTCGATTTATCTTGTGTACTAACTAATCGTGTACAAATTAAATGGAGAAATGAAATGCCCGCACTCTACACCGCACAGGCCCACGTCACCGGCGGCCGCGCCGGCCATGGCGAAACCAGCGACGGTCTGCTCAAGGTCGATCTCGCCATGCCGAAGGAGCTTGGCGGGCCGGGCGGCGCCACCAATCCGGAGCAGCTTTTCGCGATCGGCTATGCCGCCTGCTTCGAAAGCGCCATCCGCTTCGTCGCGCGCAAGCAGAAGCTGGCGCTGGCAGATGCGTCGGTGACCTCCACGGTCAATTTGCTGCCCAATGGCGAGGGTTTCAAGCTCGGCGTCGCGCTGGCCGCCGAAACGAAAGGCCTTGATCAGGCGGCGGCGGAAGCGCTTGTATCGGAAGCGCACAAGATCTGCCCCTATTCGAACGCCATCAGGGGCAATGTCGATGTGGCGCTTTCGGTAAAGGCTGCATGACGACAAAAATCCAAACGAGAACCAAGGAAGTCCCGGCGCCGCAAGATGCCGGGGCTTTTGCCGTTCCGCGCCTCGACCAGCAGCTCTGCTTCGCGCTTTATTCGGCGAGCGGCTTGATGACAAGGCTCTATCGTCCGCTGCTCGAGCCGCTCGGTCTCACCTATCCGCAATATCTGACGATGCTGTCGCTCTGGCAGCGTTCGCCGAGCACGATCGGCGAACTCGGCGAGGCGCTGGGGCTGGATTCGGCGACGCTGACGCCGCTGCTCAAGCGCATGGAAGCCGGCGGTCTCGTCACGCGCCGGCGCGACAGCGCCGACGAGCGACGGGTGCTGGTCGAGCCGACCGCCAAGGGCGAGGCGCTGCGCGCCAGCATGAAGGACGTGCAGACGGCGCTCGCCTGCGCCATGCCGCTGGAGGCGGACGAACTGAAGTCGCTGCACCGGACTTTGACCGGTTTTGTCGCCAAGTTGCGTGACTCGGCGTCAACGTCCTGACCCGTCGTTTGACGGGTTCTCTTATGCCCGTGAGAAGCCTAGTTTGCCGCCGCGCGATCCCGGATAAGTGACGACGGCGGTGCGTTCTAGAACCGCATCGGCCGAAGGCATTGAAATCCGCTTTCGCATAGCGTTGAGCACCGGGCCGGCTTTGCAAGGCGTCCGCGGATGTCTAAAGTCGCGCTCGGATTTTGATGTGGGGCCAAGCTCTATACTAGGGCTTTTTCATCCTGGAGCTTTTATCATGACCAAGTCGAAACTGTTGCTGGCCGGCCTGCTGGCCTGTCTTCTCGCGCCCGTCACTGCCTGGGCCGACACGCTGCCCGATCTCGGCGGCAAGAAGGTAGTAGTGGTAACCGAAAACGCTTATCCGCCGCTGCAGTTCATCGACAAGAAGACGGGCAAGCAGATCGGCTGGGAATATGACGCGATGGACGAGATCGCCAAGCGGCTGAACTTCAAGGTCGAGTACCAGAACACGTCCTGGGACGCGATGATCCAGGCGGTTTCCGACAACCAGTACAACATCGGCATGACCGGCATCACCATCAAGGACGACCGCAAGGAGAAGGTGGATTTCTCCGACCCCTATATGCGTTCGGAGCAGTTCATGCTGGTGCGCGGCGACGAAAACCGCTTCACCGACGCCAAGACCTTCGGCGCCTTCAAGGACGGACTGGTCGGCGCTCAAGCTGGCACGACGCCTTTCTACACCGCCGTCTACAGCGTGCTCGACGGCAATGAACAGAACCCGCGCATAAAACTGTTCGAGACCTTCGGCGCGACTGTGCAGGCGCTGAAGACGGGCGACGTCGACGTCGTGCTCACCGACGGAACCGCCGGCAAGGGCTATGTCGATGCCTCCGGAGGCAAGCTGAAGCTGATCGGCGGACCGCTCGGCACCGAGGATTTCGGTTTCATCTTCCCGAAGGGCTCGGACCTGGTGAAGCCGGTCAACGCGGCCATCGCCTCGCTCAAGGCCGACGGGACGTTCGACAAGCTCAACAAGAAGTGGTTCCTTGATTACAAGATGGGGCAGTGAGCTCGTCTTGTTGCGCGAAATTGCGCTGACATTGCGCCCAGGCCCCCCTCTCTGCCCTGCCCGTCCTTCGCAGCAGCTGCGCTGCAGCTTCGGAGGGTGGACCGGGCATCTCGCCCTCAAGGGGGAGATTGGCAGTTCCACCGCCGGTACCTTTCATTCGACGTTGTTGATAGGAGAAAGCCGTCGCGACAGCTGATCTCCCCCCTTGAGGGGAGATGGCCGGCAGGCCAGAGAGGGGGCCTTGGCGCCATACTCGCGACTTCCTTTCAGGCGCCACCGCCTGATGCCCGCATCCACCTCCAAACCCGAATTCCCCTGGTGGCTCGCCGCCGCGGCCTTCCTCGCATTGGCCGCCGCCCTGTTCATTGCATCCAGCGATCTCTACGCCCAGGTCTTCGCCACCGTCGCCAAGGGCATCTTCATCACCATCTTCGTCACCGCGGTCGCCTTCGCGCTGGCGTCGGTGCTCGGGCTAGGCATTGCGCTGATGGCGTTGTCGGGCTCGCAGTGGCTGCGCCAGGTCGCGCGCTTCTATGTCGAGATCATTCGCGGCGTGCCGATCCTGGTGCTGTTGTTCTGGATCGCCTTTGCCGGCGCCCCGGCCTTCGTCGCGGCCTGGAACGCGCTGACCGCGCCGCTGCAGGGCGCGGGTCTGATCGGCGAATTGCTGGTGCGCGACGTGTCGCTCTTATGGCGCGCCATCATGGCTTTGACGATCGGCTATTCGGCTTTCATCTCAGAAGTGTTCCGCGCCGGCATCCAGTCGGTGGAGAAGGGCCAGGTCGAAGCCGCCAAGGCGCTTGGCCTGTCACGCGTGCAGCGGTTCCGGCTGATCGTCTTCCCGCAGGCGATCCGCATGATCCTGCCGCCGCTCGGCAACGACTTCGTCGCCATGGTCAAGGATTCCTCGCTGGTCTCGGTGCTCGGCGTCGCCGACATCACCCAGATGGGCAAGGTCTACGCCGCCGGCTCGTTTCGCTTCTTCGAGACCTATTCGATCGTCGCCTATATCTACCTCATCCTGACCGTCAGCCTGTCATTGGCACTGCGGGCGCTGGAACAGCGGCTGCGCCGGCAGCATCAGGAATAGCCGGCCGGCAAAGTCCGCGCTACGATCCTTCGGCTTGATGCTGCGGAGGACGAGCCCCATGAATTTCGACAAGGCCAACGCGGCGCTGGATTCCGTGTATTCGGCGGATACGCCGGAGGGTCTGGCCAAGGCCTATGCCGAATGGGCCGCGACCTATGACAGCGAGACCGCCTCGCTGGGCTATCTCCTGCCTTTCCTCATCACCGCCTGGGTGGCGCGGCATGTGCCCGTCGGTGAAGGCCCGCTGCTTGACGCCGGCTGCGGCACCGGCCTGTCAGGCCCATCGCTGAAGGCGCTGGGTTATGGCGACATTGCCGGCCTCGACCTTTCCGACGACATGCTCGAGATCGCCGGCAGCCGTCAGGCCTATAGCGAGTTGAAGAAAGCGATGCTTGGCGGCCCGCTGCCCTGGCCCGACAGGCATTTCCGAGCCTTCTTCTCGACCGGCGTCTTCACCATCGGCCATGCGCCGGCTTCCGGCCTGCATGAGCTTGTGCGCATCACGAAAGCCGGCGGCCACGCCATCTTCACCGTGCGCGACCAGGTTTTCGAGAGTGGCGGGTTCCAGGCCGTGTTCGACGAGCTGGAGCAAGCGGGGAAATGGCGCCTGGTCGAGCAAAGCCCGTGGTTCCGCTGCTATGCGATAGGCGATCCGGAGGCGCTGGTGAAAACGTTTGTCTTTGAGGTGATGTGAGCGGCAACCCCTCCGATCTTGGCTCCTTCCTCGCCCGAGGGGAGAGGAAAGGCGCCAGTTCGCCAACCTTTGTGCCCTTCCTCTCCTCCTGAAGCTGTGGAAGTGAGGGCGAGGAACCAAGTCGCGCACCGCCATGCCGCAATTGCCGAAAACCCAAAACATTGCTATCTACCCCGCCATGGAAAAGCTTTTCAGCGATCCGGCCTATAAAGGTTTCGTGCTGCAGGACAGAAAGCGCCTGCCGTCGCGTTTCTCCGCGCGCGTTTGCGGCGCGCTCACCAGCCGACTTAGCTGAGCCGACTGATCGCAGTCGTTGCGCCGGATTGCCGGCGTTTTCTCTTCCTATTCTCATATCGACGGATTTACGCACATGAGCGCACCGCGCACCCTCTACGACAAGATCTTCGACGAGCACACGGTCGACCGCCAGGACGACGGCACCTGCCTGCTCTATATCGACCGCCACCTCGTGCACGAGGTCACCAGCCCGCAGGCCTTCGAGGGCCTGCGCATAAGCGGCCGAAAGGTCCGGCATCCGGAAAAGACGCTGGCCGTCGTCGACCACAACGTGCCGACCTCGCCCGAACGCAAGTTCGGCATCAAGAACGAGGAAAGCCGCATCCAGGTCGAGGCGCTGGCCAAGAACGCCAAGGATTTCGGCATCGAATATTATTCCGAGAACGATATCCGCCAGGGCATCGTCCACATCATCGGGCCGGAGCAGGGCTTCACCCTGCCCGGCATGACCATCGTCTGCGGCGACAGCCATACTTCGACGCATGGCGCCTTCGGCGCGTTGGCGCACGGCATCGGCACGTCGGAAGTCGAGCATGTGCTGGCCACGCAGACGCTGATCCAGCGCAAGGCCAAAAACATGCTGGTGCGAGTCGACGGGCAATTGCCGGAAGGCGTCACCGCCAAGGACATCATCCTTGCCATCATCGGCGAGATCGGCACCGCCGGCGGCACCGGCTACGTCATCGAATATGCCGGCGAGGCCATCCGCGCGCTGTCGATGGAAGGCCGCATGACGATCTGCAACATGTCGATCGAGGGCGGCGCGCGCGCCGGCCTGATCGCGCCGGACGAGACGACCTTCGCCTATGTCAAGGACAAGCCGCGGGCGCCGAAGGGCGCCGCCTGGGATGCGGCACTGGCCTATTGGAAGACGCTGCAGTCCGATGAAGGCGCGCATTTCGACAAGGTGGTCGTGCTCGACGCGCAAAAACTGCCGCCGATCGTCTCCTGGGGCTCGTCGCCCGAGGACGTCGTCTCGGTGCAGGGCGTCGTTCCCAACCCGGAAGAGATCACCGACGAGAACAAGCGGACGTCGAAAATCCGCGCGCTCGACTATATGGGGCTGACGCCGGGAACCCGGATCACCGACATCGAACTCGACCGCGTCTTCATCGGCTCCTGCACCAATGGCCGCATCGAGGACCTGCGCGCCGCCGCCAAGGTGGTCGAGGGCAAGACCGTCAATCCGCGCGTCAACGCCATGATCGTGCCGGGTTCCGGCCTGGTCAAGGAGCAGGCGGAAGCCGAGGGTCTCGACAAGATATTCCTCGCCGCCGGCTTCGACTGGCGCGAGCCGGGTTGCTCGATGTGCCTCGCCATGAATGACGACCGGCTGAAGCCGCATGAGCGCTGCGCCTCGACCTCGAACCGCAATTTTGAGGGACGGCAGGGTTTCAAGGGCCGCACGCATCTGGTGTCGCCGGCGATGGCGGCGGCGGCGGCGATCGCCGGCCATTTCGTCGACATCCGCGACTGGAAATAACGCGTCAGCCTCGAACGCAGGAGGCCGGAAATCAGCGCAAGCGCTGGGGGCTGGCTGAAGCCTTCCGAACCTCGTCATCCCAGGGCGAAGCAGGAGCGTAAGCTCCGTCGCGGAGACCCTGGGATCCATTCCGTGACCTTGATCGAAGGGTGCAACGGAGCAGAATTCTGCGCCGTTGCAACGCTCGTATTTCACGGCATGGATCCTCGGGTCTGCGCGCGTCGCTTCGCTCCTTGCTCCGCCCGTGGATGACGATCGCGATGGGCGTTTCGGTCAATCTCCAACGTATGCGATGGGCCGACGCAAACATATCCGGCCATTGGAAATTTCTGCGCGCCAAGGAATTTATTTCTCTTCCCTTCGGATGAACTGATGGAACTCTTCCCGCCGGCCGGGCTCATCGGCGGCAACGACCAGCGCCAGCTTGCGCTCGTTGAAGATCTTGAACCACTCGTCCCATTCGACGAGATCGTAGCCGCCCGCATTGGGCGGGCGCTCCGGTCTGTCCTCGTCCTCATAAGCCTGCTGGCCGAAGACCAGGCGCAGCATGGCTTGCGTCCCGGTCTCCGGCGACACGTCGACAATTGCTGGAAACCCGGCGCGCGCGGCCGCCCAGGAGCGGATTTCGTCGTGATCGGTCAACGTCACGGTATCGGCCATCTGCATTGTCTCCTGTGTGCTCGGAGAACGCTGTTTGCCTGAGCCGGTTCCGCTTGTATTTGCAACGCGTCCGTCGGCGCTTAACCGCTTGTTTGGGCTTGCGCACTAGTATCTCCCCTTGGGTAAGTTGGGGAAAGTCGCAGTCCTTTGGATACCGGTCTGCTTATTGCGCTGCTCAATCCGACGATAGCGCTGGCGCTTGGCGCTGCGTTCGCGGTGCTGTGGTCCTATCAGCGCCACCGCCCGTATCTCGCGGCATTGGCCGTAAGCTACTGCTTGTCGGCGCCGGGTTTTCTGTTCCAGTATTTCACGCTTCCTGTCGGCGTGGCGATGACCAAGCTCATCTCCAACATCTGCTTCACCATTGCCGCCTGCTGTCTTTCCGCAGCGATCGTGGCCCGCTACGGCCGGCGCGTTCCCTATGTCGGCATCGCCGTCATGACCGGCGCCGGGCTCGCCGCCTTCTCGTGGTTCATGTTCGTTCAGCCGGATCTCACCTGGCGGGTGCTCGGCACGAATTTCGCCTTTGGCGGCCTCAGCCTGCTGGTCGCCGCCGAACTCAGAGTGGTGCGCAACAACGGGCCGACCGAAAATATCCTGTTCGTTCTGGCGCTGCTTTCCGGACTGAACTTCACCGCCCGTACCTTGATCGTCGTCATCGCGCATGGGCCGTTCCCCAGCTATGACGGTTTTTACGGTTCGTCCTACTGGACGACCGCACTGCTGTCGCATGCGCTGCTGTCGCTCCTGATCGCGCTCTGCCTGTTTTCGGCGGCGGCGCTCGACGTCGTGAAAACGCTGAAGGCCGAAACCTACACCGATCCCCTGTCAGGTATCCTAAATCGTCGTGGCTTCGAGGAACGCGCCGCGCGCTTGCTCGAGCAATGCGACAAGGCTGGATTTCCGGTTGCGCTGGTGCTTGCCGACCTCGATCATTTCAAGGCGCTGAACGACCAGCACGGGCATGAAGCCGGTGATCGCGTTATTGCCGACTTCGCCGCCAAGCTGCGCGCCGCCACGGGCGCGCGCGGGGCGGCTGGCCGCATCGGCGGTGAAGAGTTTGCCGTGTTGCTGCCGCTCAGCGATTTGGCTGCGGCACGGCTGTTCGCAGAGGCGATCCGCAGCTTCTATTCGGCCGGCGCCGTCGACGGCCTGCCGGCAGGCATTCGCGTGACCGCGAGCTTCGGCGTCGCCGCCCGCACCGGCAAGGAAGGGCTGCTGCCGATGATGCGGCGTGCCGATGAGGCGCTTTACAAGGCCAAGAAGAACGGCCGCGACAGCGTCCGCCTGTCCTATGAAAGGCCTGAAACCGTGTTCGTTGCCGAGCCGCTCGCGGCCGGCTGAGGCAATCCTCACGCAATTCCAGACGGAAATGCGCGTCGTACCTTTCCAGGAGTTGCTTCAGCGGCAAGGACTGAGGTTCGGCATCTCGCCGTCGGAAAGCCCGTACATATAGGAGCGGCCCTTCACCAACACCGGCGGCTGATAGCATCCCGGCGCGCCGGCATCCTCCTCACTGTCATAGACCACGGCGGGCTGGCCGGCGCTGGTGAATTCGGAAAGCTTTTTGGCCAGCCTGCCTTCGCCGACGATGATGCGCTTGTAGCCGGCGGCGCTGTCGATGACGAGATTGCCGAAGGAGTCCGCATAGACGCGGTCGTGGTGACGCAAACCGGCCTCAGCCGGCGCGGCGATTGCAGCAGCAAGCACCGCCAGCGTCGCGGCGACCACGCTCGTCCGCATTGAATTCAAACGCATGTCGCTCTCCCTTGGTCGACGCGAGATCGCGCCTGGACTGCGGTTCGAATCAGAAATTAACCTTTTCTTAACCTTTGTTAAGAGCCGGGACGGCCTTCGGGCCTGGACTTAACAAACATGGTTAATTTTGCGGGCGGATGCGGTCTACGGCGTCCACCCCGGCGTTGGCCGGGCGCAAGTGGCTTATTCACTGGTGAACTTGATCTTGGCGAGCCGCATGGCTGGCGTGCCGCACACGAAAAGGGACAGCGTATGATTTTAGGCCGCACGGTTCGGATGTCGATCACAATCCCGCTGCTTCTGGCAGCCGCCGCCTGTGTGCCGCAGAACGACGCGCCGAAGGCGAATACCGTAGCGCCCACAGTGTCATCTGCTCCGGCCCAACCGTCCACCGCGCCCGCGGGGCCCCCAACGCCTTCGGCAGCGGCAGCGCCCGCCGCACCGCCAACCAAGACCATCACCGACCTTACCGCGCCGCGCTCCAGTGTCGGCATGGCCACCTACCGATGCGGCAATGGCGGCACGATCACCATCCAGAACCTGGGCGGCGCACTGCGCGTGGTGAGGCCCGACGGCACGACCGAGGAGTTCGCGGCATCGCCCGCCAACCAGAACAGCCGTTATCAGGAAGCGACGACGCATGACGCAATCGTGATCGACGGCCGCGAAGCGCTGGTGATGAAGAGGGGTTCGACGCCTCAGACCTGCAAGAGATAAGCGCACTAGGCGCCGGTCCTGGCGCACATACCGCACTGCAGCGACGCTGCGCCGGCTTCGAAACAATCGCTAATCGATTGAAGCGCGGAGCCCTCGATTTGTCAGACTAAATGACTTTTCCAAAACGATTTTCCGGCTTTGACGCGGTGCAAAAAGAGCATTAGAAACCGGCTGTCCGGAGCCATATGAGAGCGGCAAACGCCGCTTTTCGGTAGCGGTATCCAGGACGCCGAACTGGGGCAGCCATGAGCAAATCACCAGCCACCCGCGCAATTGCCAGACGTGAACGGCCGCTCTCGCCGCATCTGACGATCTACCGCCCGCCGATCACCATGACGATGTCGATCGTCCATCGCATCACCGGCGGCGCGCTTTATTTCGGCACGCTCCTGGTCGCCGCCTGGCTGATCGCGGCTTCGACCTCGCAGGGCGCGTTCGACTGGGTGAACTGGGCGTTCGGCAGCTGGCTCGGCCGGCTGGTTCTTTTCGGCTACACCTGGGCGCTGATGCATCACATGCTGGGCGGGGTACGCCATCTCATCTGGGACACCGGCGCCGGGCTGGAAAAACACACCGCCACCAAGATCGCCTGGGCGACGCTCGTTGGCTCGGTTCTGCTTACACTTCTGATCTGGATCGCCGGCTATATGGCGCGCGGAGGCCTGGCATGAGCGGCTCCAACAACGATATGCGCACGCCGCTGAGCAAGGTGCGCGGCCTGGGCTCGGCGCGCGAGGGCACGCTGCATTTCTGGCGCCAGCGGCTGACGGCGATCGCCAACATCCCGCTGCTGCTGTTCTTCGTCGGCTTCCTCATCGCAATCAACGGCCATAGCTATGCGGAGGTGCGGGCAGCGCTCGCCAATCCGTTCGTGGCGCTGGTGCTGGCGCTGGTGCTGATTTCCGGCCTCTATCACATGCGCATCGGCATGCAGGTCATCATCGAGGATTACGTGACCAGCGAAGGCCCGAAGCTGCTGACGCTCGCACTCAACACATTTTTCTGCGTGGTGGTCGGCGTCGCTTCGCTGTTCGCGCTGCTCAAACTTGCATTCGGAGGCTGAAGCCTTGGCCAAGGACGCCTATACTTTTGTCGACCACAAATTCGACGTGGTGATCGTCGGCGCCGGCGGCGCCGGCTTGCGCGCCACGCTCGGCATGGCCGAGCAGGGGCTGCGCACCGCCTGCATCACCAAGGTCTTCCCGACGCGCTCGCATACGGTGGCAGCGCAAGGCGGCATCGCCGCCTCGCTGTCCAACATGGGGCCTGATTCCTGGCAGTGGCACATGTACGACACCGTCAAGGGCTCGGACTGGCTCGGCGACGTCGACGCCATGGAATACATGGTGCGCGAAGCGCCGGCCGCGGTCTACGAGCTCGAGCATTACGGCGTGCCGTTTTCGCGCACCGAGGAAGGCAAGATCTACCAGCGGCCGTTCGGCGGCCATATGATGAACTATGGCGACGGCCCGCCGGTGCAGCGGACCTGCGCCGCCGCCGACCGCACCGGCCACGCCATCCTGCACACGCTCTACGGCCAGTCGCTGAAGAACAACGCGCAGTTCTTCATCGAGTATTTCGCGCTCGACCTGATCATGGAGCCGGACGGCACCTGCACCGGCGTTGTCGCCTGGAACCTCGACGATGGCACCATCCACCGCTTCTCCGCCAAGACGGTGGTGCTGGCGACCGGCGGCTACGGCCGCGCCTATTTCTCCGCCACTTCGGCGCATACCTGCACCGGCGACGGCGGAGGCATGGCCGCGCGCGCCGGCCTGCCGCTGCAGGACATGGAGTTCGTCCAGTTCCACCCGACCGGCATCTACGGCGCCGGCTGCCTGATCACCGAAGGCGCGCGCGGCGAGGGCGGCTATCTCGTCAACTCCGAGGGCGAGCGCTTCATGGAGCGTTACGCGCCGTCGGCCAAGGACCTCGCCTCGCGCGACGTCGTCTCGCGCTGCATGACGCTGGAGATCCGCGAAGGCCGCGGCGTCGGCAAGAACAAGGACCACATCTTCCTGCATCTCGACCACCTCGATCCGGCGGTGCTGCATGAGCGGCTGCCCGGCATTTCGGAATCGGCCAAGATCTTTGCCGGCGTCGACCTCACCAAGGAGCCGATCCCGGTGCTGCCGACGGTGCACTACAATATGGGCGGCGTGCCGACCAATTACTGGGGCGAGGTGCTCAACCCGACGATGCGCCCCGACCGCGTGTCGCCGGGGCTGATGGCGGTGGGCGAGGCGGGCTGTGCTTCCGTGCATGGCGCCAACCGGCTGGGCTCCAATTCGCTGATCGACCTTGTCGTGTTCGGCCGCGCGGCCGCAATCCGCGCCGGCCAGGTCATCGACCGCGCTTCCGCGATCCCTTCGCCCAACGAAGCCTCGGTCGAAAAGATCATGGACCGTTTCGACACGCTTCGCCACGCCAACGGCTCGACGCCGACGGCGGTGTTGCGCGAGAAGATGCAGAAGGCGATGCAGGAAGACGCTGCAGTTTTCCGCACCCAGGAATCGCTGGAGAAGGGCTGCAAGCGCATCTCGGAAATCTGGCATGAGCTGAAGGATCTCAAGGTCACCGACCGTTCGATGATCTGGAACTCCGACCTCGTCGAAACGCTGGAACTGGAAAACCTGATGGCCAACGCCATCACCACGGTCTACGGCGCCGAAGCGCGCAAGGAGAGCCGCGGCGCGCACGCGCGGGAAGATTTCGACAAGCGCGACGACGTCACCTGGCGCAAGCATACGCTGGCCAGGCTCAGCGAGGACGGCAAGGTGACGCTTTCCTACCGTCCGGTGCACACCGAACCACTGGTGGCGGAAAAGGACGGCGGCATCAGCCTCGCCAAGATCGCGCCCAAGGCCCGGGTGTACTGACGATGGCGCCGGCGGCCTCAGGATATTCCGGCACGCCGCTTCAGGCCAAGCTTGGCCTGAAGGACGGCATGGTTGCCGCTTTCATCGCGCTGCCGCCGGAACTCGATGAACTGGCGGAGGCAGTCGAGTTTGCCAGCGTCGATCGGCTGTCCAACTGGTCGGCGATCTCGGGCGATCGCAAATACGATGCCGTGCACGCCTTCACTCGGCAGCGCGCCGAGATCGAGGACAGCCTTGCCGGCATCGAGACGGCGATCAAGCGCGACGGCATGGTCTGGGTGTCTTGGCCGAAAAAGGCCTCGAAAGTGCCCACCGACATCACCGAGCACGTGATCCGCGCCGAGGCGCTGAAGCGCGACCTGGTCGACGTCAAGGTCGCCGCCGTGAACGAAATCTGGTCCGGGCTGAAGCTCGTCATCCGAAAGGACCGCAGGTAATGGTCGAACTCACGCTCCCCAGGAATTCGAAGGTCCAGCAGGGCAAGACCTGGCCGAAGCCGGAAGGCGCCACCAACCTGCGCGAATACCGCATCTACCGCTGGTCGCCAGACGATGACGAGAACCCGCGCATGGATACCTATTTCGTCGACATGGACGATTGCGGGCCGATGGTTCTCGATGCGCTGTTGTGGATCAAGAACAAGATCGACCCGACACTGACGCTGCGCCGCTCCTGCCGCGAAGGCATCTGCGGCTCCTGCGCCATGAACATCGACGGCTCGAATACGCTGGCCTGCACCAAGGGCTGTGACGACATTTCAGGTGCCGTGAAGATCTACCCGCTGCCGCATATGCCGGTGATCAAGGACCTGGTGCCCGACCTCACCAATTTCTACGCCCAGCACGCCTCGATCGAACCCTGGTTGAAGACGGTCTCGCCGCAGCCGGCTAAGGAATGGCTGCAAAGCCATGAGGACCGCGAGAAGCTCGACGGGCTCTATGAATGCATCCTGTGCGCCTGCTGCTCGACATCGTGCCCGAGCTACTGGTGGAACGGCGACCGCTACCTTGGCCCGGCGACGCTGCTGCAGGCCTATCGCTGGCTGATCGACAGCCGCGACGAGGCGACAGGCGAGCGGCTCGACAATCTCGAAGATCCGTTCCGGCTCTACCGCTGCCACACCATCATGAACTGCGCGCAGACCTGTCCGAAGGGGCTGAACCCGGCCAAGGCGATCGCGGAGATCAAGAAGATGATGGTGGAGCGGCGGGTTTAGGCAGCGACGGGTTCGCTTGCAGCAATCCCAACGCAGCGATCCTTCGCGCCCCCCTCTGTCCTGCCGGACATCTCCCCCACGAGGGGGAGATTGGCCGCTGTCGCGGCTTTCGCCAATCTCCAAGGTTGAAGGATGAAGCGCTGTCGGCGAAGCTGCCGATCTCCCCATGTGGGGAGATGTCCGGCAGGACAGAGGGGGCGCTGTCCCGCCAGTCCCAGAAAGGATTGCGATCCAATGACCGACCTTCCCATCCTCTCCGCCGTCGAAGCTCGCGTGCTCGGCTGCCTGATCGAGAAGAAGGAGCTGACGCCGGATGTTTATCCGCTGACGCTGAATGCCGCACTCGCCGCCGCCAACCAGAAGACGGCGCGTGAGCCTGTCATGGCGTTGGAACAGACGGAGGTGCACCGGGCACTGAAGCTGCTTGAGCAGAAGGGGCTGGTCCGGCAGATGTTCGGCTCGCGCGTCGAGCGCTACGAGCATCAGATGGCGCAGCGCTTCTCGCTGACCACGCCGCAGAACGCGGTGCTCGGCCTGCTCCTGTTGCGCGGGCCGCAGACGGCGCATGAGCTGTTGGCGCGCGCTGAGCGCATGGCGCGGTTTTCGTCGATCGAGGACCTGCGCGGTGAACTCGATATGCTGATCGGCCGCCGGCCGCCGCTGGTCCAGGAAATCCCGCGCGGGCCAGGCCAGCGCGAGGACCGCTATGTCCACCTCCTCGCTGGCCCGGTGGACGTTGCGGCGCTATCGGCGCAACGCAGTGCGCCGGTCGTGCCCGGCTCAGACCTCGAGGCGCGGGTCAGCGCGCTGGAGGAAGAGGTCGCGGCGTTGCGGGCTCGGATCGACGCGCTGGGCGCTTAGCTCACCAGAACGTTGGTGCGAGGCCCCCCTCTCTGTCCTGCCGGACATCTCCCCCTCAAGGGGGAGATTGGCAGCTCCAGCGCTGGCGCTTCCCCTACAACCTCGGAGATTGGCGAAACCCGGCGTGACATCTGATCTCCCCCTTGAGGGGGAGATGCCCGGCAGGGCAGAGAGGGGGCGAAGGATCGCTGCCTCTCAAGCAGAAACGCCAATCACCCCAGCTTCGCGTCCAGCGACACCTTGATCGCGCCGAGCGCCTTCGATACCGGACACTCCGCCTTGGCCTTCTCGGCCAGTTCCTTGAACTTCGCCGCGTCGATGCCCGGCACTTTGCCGACCAGCGTGAGGGCGCTGCCGGTGATGCCGGTGCCAGGCACCAGGGTCACCACCGCCTTGGCGTCGAGCTCGGCGGCCGGCGTGCCGTTTTCGGCGAGGAAGTGCGAGAGCTGCATGGCGTAGCAGCCGGCATGGGCTGCCGCGATCAACTCTTCGGGATTGGTGCCGGACTTGCCGCTCTCGTCCTCGAAACGAGCCTTGAACGAATAGGGCGTGCCCTTGAGCGTCCCGCTCTGCGTGTCGATCGTGCCCTTGCCTTCCTTCAGATTGCCTTTCCAGACGGCGTTTGCGGTGCGGTCCATGAAGTTCCTCCTTGAGTGCCGGGGTTTGCGCCAGCGGGACGCCAGCGTTCTCCGGAACTATAGCGCGGGCCGGGCGGAAGACCATCCATGAAGCGACCGCGCCAGCGTCTTCGGCGCGTGCAAAAAAATCTCGAAGAAAAATGCGTGTGCAAAATGTCGACTTCTTGTCGACCGGATCGTCCTGCGGGCGGCCACGGATTTTCGCGGCCGGATGGAGGTTCGAAATGGACAATCTGCTTTTCACGCTCTGGAAGCGGCCAATCGCCCGGCGGCAAGATCTCTGGCTCGATCCGCCGGCATCCGGTTTCGGCCGGCTGCTTGTGGCCGTCGCCGTCATCGGCATGGGCGCATGTATTCTCGACCACGCCGCGCGCAAGGCTGACACGCTCGTCATCGCCTCTTATGGTTCATCACAGGAAGGGAGCTTCAAATGAAATATGTGCTGCTGGTTTATGGCGAGGAAAAGGACCTTTACGCGCTGACCCCGGAACGCGGGGCGAAGCTCGACGCCGATTCCCTGGCCCACAACCGGTCACTGGAGGGCCAGGGCAAGCTGATCATCGCGCAGGCGCTACAATCGGTGAAGACCTCGAAATCGCTGCGGCGGCGCAGGGGCAAGGCACTGGTCACCGACGGGCCGTTCGCCGAAACCAAGGAGCAACTGCTCGGCTTCGTCATGATCGAGGCAGCGGATCTCGACGAGGCGTTGAAAATTGCCGCCGATATTCCGCTGGCCGAGCTCGGCACGGTCGAGGTCAGGGCCATCTACGACGTACCGGGGTCATAGACGGTCGAAGGAAGCAGCACTTCGCCGACTGCGCGTCGGCAGGCTCACGCAGGGCGGCGGATCATGTCCGCCGCCTTCTCGGCGATCATCACCACCGGCGAAGCAGTGTTGCCGGAGACGATGCGCGGCATGATCGAGGCGTCGATGACACGCAGCCCCTCGACACCGGTCACACGCAGGTCTGGACTGACGACGGCGCGGTTGTCGATACCCATGCGGCAGGTGCCGACCGGGTGGAAGATCGTCGTCGCGATCGCGCCGATCTGGTGCAGCAAATCGTCGTCGGACTGGTGGGCGAGACCAGGCAGGATCTCCTGCGGCTGGAAGCCGGCAAGCGCCCTGGCGGTCATGATGTTACGCGCCTGGCGCACCGAGCGCAGCGCGATCTCGCGGTCGCGGACCGTGGAGAGATAGTTCAGCCGGATTTCCGGCTGCTCGGCCAGGTCACGCGTCGTTGCATGGACGGAGCCGACGCTGTCGGGCCGCAGATTGCAGACCGACATGGTGATCGCCGGGAACGGATGCAGCGGGTCGCCAAGCCGGTCGGTCGACAGTGGCTGCACGTGGTATTCCAGGTCCGGCGTCGCCAACGACGGATCGGATTTGCTGAACATGCCGAACTGGCTCGGCGCCATCGACATCGGCCCCGACCGGGCAAAGGCATATTGCAGCGCGATCCGCGCCTTGCCGGCCAGGCTGTTGGCCAGCGTATTGAGCGTCAGCGCCGACGACACTTTGTAGACAGTGCGGATCTGCAGATGGTCCTGCAGGTTCTCACCGACATCGGGGCTGGCGTGGACGACATCGATGCCGAGCGCGGCGAGGCGGTCCGGCTGGCCGACACCGGAAAGTTCGAGCAGTTTCGGCGTATTGATCGAGCCGGCCGTCAGCAGCACCTCGCTTCCGGCCTTTGCCTCGATGGCTTCGCCGCCCAGGAGGTAGCGTATGCCGGCTGCGCGCTTGCCCTCGAACAGCACCTTCTCGACATGCGCGTTGACGACCAGCCTAAGGTTCGGCCGCCGCAGCGCCGGGCGCAGGAATGCCTTGGCCGTGTTCCAGCGCACGCCGTTGCTCTGGTTCACTTCGAAGAAACCCGAACCCTCATTGTCGCCGTCATTGAAATCCGCGCGCGGCATGATGCCGAATTCCTTGGCTGCCTCCTGCACCTTGTTGAGGATCGGCCAGGACAGGCGTTGCCGCGCCACTTTCCATTCGCCGCCGGAACCATGCAGCTTGGTCTTGCCGGCATAATGGTCCTCGGATTTGAGGAAATAGGGCAGCACGTCGTCCCAGCCCCAGCCGACATTGCCCATCTGCCGCCAGCCGTCATAATCCGCCGCCTGGCCGCGCATGTAGATCATGCCGTTGACCGAGGTGCAGCCGCCCAGCACCTTGCCGCGCGGATAGACCAGTGAGCGGCCGTTGAGGCCGGCTTCGGGCGCGGTCTTCATCATCCAGTCGGTGCGCGGATTGCCGATGCAATAGAGATAACCGACCGGGATGTGCACCCAGTGGTAATTGTCGCTGCCGCCGGCCTCGAGCAGCAGCACGCGCGTTGCCGGATCCTCGCTCAGGCGGTTCGCCAGCACGCAGCCGGCAGTGCCTGCGCCGACGATGATGTAGTCGTAGTCGCCGTCGAGCCGTTGGGTCATTGCGGTGTTCTGTCTGGTCACTAGGCCGGTCCGGCAGTCTGTTCGGCCCGCAAAGATCGCAGCGTATCGGCGAGGCCGCAATAGGCGTGATGACGCCTGTCGTAATGGTGCTGCATGGCCGGGTCCGGATGGAGACGGCGCTCTTCCTGATCATGGCATCGACCATGCGAAAATACCTGAAGGGAACGCTTCTGTTTTTTCTTCACCGGCTGCAATTCTTGCGTGTTGAAGCAAAGTCGGAGTTCTCCTATCGTCGTCGCGATTTCGGGGGATGTCCGCATGCCTTTTCTGATTGCTATCCTCGGCGTGCTGGGCGCGGCGGCGCTCTGGTGGTACCGCATGAAGGCCATGAACGAGGCGGCGCGCGAAGTTGCCGACGTCGTCGGCCGCGTCCAGGGAAACATCCGCCGCAAAAAGCTGCGCAAGCAAGCAGCGCTCTCGCCATTGACGGCGATCGACGATCCGGTGGTGGCCGCGGCGACGCTGATCACCGCGATCGTTTCGGAGCAAGGTCCGGTCCTGCCGCCGCGCGAGAAAGTCATCCGCGAGGTGATCTCGCAGATTGCCGAAAACCCGAAGAAGACCGACGAGGCCGTCGTCTACGCCAAATGGGCGGCAGCCCAGATCGACGACACGACGATCGTCATCGACAAGCTGGCGCCGTTCCTGCGCGAGCGGCTGGATCCGCATGAGCGGGAGGACTTGCTGCAGATGCTGAACCGGGTCGCGCAAGGCGGCGGCGAAAGCCTCAAGATCGCGGACCAGCGCGTGCTGAGGTTGCGGCAGAAGCTCGGGTTCGAGGTGAACTAGAATCGACCGAAACGCTCCTCGTGTCGTCATCCTAGGGCGAAGCAAGGAGCGAAGCGACGCGCGCAGATCCTAGGATCCACGCCGTGACGCTAAAGCTTTATGACGGTTACGAATTTTGCTCCGCTCCACGATCAAGGTCACGGCATGGATCCTCGGGTCAAGCCCGAGGATGACGAAGCGAGAGGGCACGGCGCCGCCAGGAAGCGCTAGATCGCCTCACCCTTCAACAGCCTTGGTGTATCGCTGGAAAGCCCCGAAGCCTGGCGGATGAAGAACTCCTTCAGCCTGGGCATGCGCTCGACGAGGCCGAGGCCGATGTCGCGCACGGCGCGCAAAGGGTTGATGTCGTTGGAAAACAGACGGTTCAGCACATCTGTCGTGATGCCCATCTGCAGCGTGTCGAAGCGGCGCCATTGCTGGTAGCGCTCCAGCACATCGAGCGCGCCGATATCCTGGCCCAGACGGTCGGCCTCGACCACGACTTCGGCCAAAGCGGCGACATCCT
The DNA here is from genome assembly GCF_053005525.2 of Mesorhizobium sp. ORM8.1. Taxonomy (NCBI): domain Bacteria; kingdom Pseudomonadati; phylum Pseudomonadota; class Alphaproteobacteria; order Hyphomicrobiales; family Phyllobacteriaceae; genus Mesorhizobium; species Mesorhizobium sp. ORM8.1. Next base: position 4,159,687 of record NZ_CM132600.1, read on the forward strand.
TGAAGCCGAGGTTGAGGCCCTGGCCGGCGATTGGATGGATGCCATGCGCGGCGTCGCCGGCGAGCGCGATGCGCGGCGCGACGAAGGCGCGGGCGAGCGTCAGGCCAAGTGGCCACGCGCGGGGTTTATCGACGACGCGGATTTCACCCAGCTTCAGCCCAAAACGCTGCTCTAGCTCGTGCTCGAAGACGAAGTCGTCGCCTTCGACGAGCTTCCGGGCGTCCTCGGCGCGTTCGACCCAGACGAGCGACGAGCGGTTGGTGCCGTCCTTGCTGGGCTTCAGCGGCAGCGTGGCGAAAGGCCCGGCGGGCAGGAAATGCTCCTCGGCGCGGCCATTGTGCGGGCGCTCATGCGCGACGGTGCAGACGATGCCGGACTGGCCGTATTCCCACTTGACGGTTTTGATGCCGGCCATATCGCGCAATTTCGAATTGACGCCATCGGCGGCGACCAGCAGCCGCGCCTTCAGCGTCGCGCCATCGGCGAGATGCACGGTAACGCCCGCGCCATTGGTGTCGAAACCGCTGACCGCCATGCCCTCGATGATGTCTATGCCGAGTTTTTCGGCGCGCCGGCGCAGCGCGCCGTTGAGGTCACGGTTGGCGACCATGTGGGCGAAAGGCTCGCCGGGTGCGACCTCGCCATCGAAGGTCAAGAACACCGGACGCACCGGATCGGCGGTACGCGAGTCGGTGATGATCATCTCGGTGATCGCCTGCGCTTCGGGCGCGATCTCGTCCCAGACGCCAAGCTGCTCCAGCATGCGGCAGGCCGCGGCCGCGATCGCCGAGGCGCGGCCGTCCTTCTGCCAGACACCGGCCGGCGCGGCGTCGACAATGGCAATGGCGAGGCCGGGACGCGCCTGTTTCAGCGATACGGCCGCGGTAAGACCGACATAGCCGGCGCCGGCAATCAGCACATTGAGGGATGTCTCGCTTGCTCCGTTGTCCTTGCGGTCGACCATGGCATCATCCTTTCGCGGCTTCGGCCGGCTGACGTTACAGCCTTGACTGCCCGCGCGTCCTGTCCGAAACCGGCCATGGCACATCTTTGAGGGATTTCAAACATGACCGCGGCGATGGACGAGCTTCTCGACATTCTCGACCTCGAGCAGCTCGAACACAATCTGTATCGTGGTCGCAGCCCCAAGCTCGATTGGCAGCGCGTGTTCGGCGGCCAGACCATCGCCCAGGCGCTGGTCGCCGCGCAGCGCACGGTCGAGCCGGAGCGTCATGTGCATTCGCTGCACGGTTACTTCATGCGCCCCGGCGACACCAAGCTGCCGATCGTCTACGAGGTCGACCGCATCCGCGACGGCGGCTCCTTCACGACGCGGCGGGTGGTGGCGATCCAGCATGGCCAGGCGATCTTTTCGCTGGAAGCGTCGTTCCAGCAGGACGAAGTTGGCCTGGAGCATCAGTTCCCGATGCCGCGCGACGTGCCGGCGCCGGATACGCTCCTTTCGCAGCGCGAACTGCTCGGCAAATTCGGCGAAGCGGTGCCGGAAGGCATAAAGCGCTATTGGGAGCGCGACCGGCCGATCGAGATGAAGCCGGTGATGCTGAAGCACTATACAAGCCGCGAGAAGCTGGAGCCCGAGCAGAACATCTGGATCCGCACCACCGGCCCGGTGCCGGAAGACCGTGCCATCCAGGCGGCCGTGCTTGCCTATCTCTCCGACATGACACTGCTCGACACCTCGACCTTCGCGCATGGCCGCGCCATCTTCGACCGCGACATCCAGGCGGCAAGCCTCGACCATGCGATGTGGTTCCACCGCAGCCATTCGCTGGACGACTGGATCCTTTACACGCAGGACAGCCCGTCGACGCAGGGCTCGCGCGGCTTTACCCGCGGCTCGCTGTTCGCGCGCGACGGAACGCTGATCGCATCGGTCGCCCAGGAAGGGCTTATCCGCCTGAAGCGATGAGTCGGCTTCGAATCTGAGCCCACTAAACAGGCATTTCCCGGATTCTGCCTATTTCTTAATCAATTGCTGCCCTGTGCTCGCGCATGAAAATCGTGCACGGGTCGGTCATCCCCTTTGTTTACAACAGGTTAACGCCCTGTTTCGGCAACTGGCACGGAGCTTGAATCCTGATGAGCACTCTCCGGCTCTCAGGGGGCGGCGAAGTCGTGCAAACGCGGGGGACCGCAACAGCAAAGGGTGAAACCTTATGAAAATCGTGATGGCAATCATCAAGCCGTTCAAGCTCGACGAGGTGCGCGAAGCGCTCACCGCCGTCGGCATCCAGGGCCTGACCGTCACCGAAGTCAAAGGCTACGGGCGTCAGAAGGGGCATACGGAAATCTATCGCGGCGCCGAATACGCGGTGAGCTTCCTGCCGAAGATCAAGATCGAAGTGGCTGTCAGTGGCGACACTGTCGACAAGGCCGTCGAAGCCATCACCGCAGCCGCCAAGACCGGCCAGATCGGCGACGGCAAGATCTTCGTCTTCGGCATCGACCAGGCGGTGCGCATCCGTACCGGCGAAACAGACAGCGACGCGCTCTAAAGCGGCGAACACCAATTCAACGGAGAGTTCAATGACTATTCCTTCCACCTTGAAGACGACAGGGCGCGCGGCCGCTTCGCTCGCTCTGGTAGCGCTAAGCACTGTCGCTGCCTTCGCGCAGACAGCCGCTCCGGCCGCTACCGCCGCGGCGCCGGCCACGCCAGCACCCGTGCTCGACACTGGCAACACCGCCTGGATGCTGACCTCCACGGCGCTGGTGCTGATGATGACCATCCCGGGCCTGGCGCTGTTTTACGGCGGCATGGTGCGCAAGAAGAACGTGCTCGCCACTATCATGCAGAGCTTCGCCATCACCTGCCTGGTGACGGTGCTGTGGTTCATCATCGGTTATTCGCTGGCCTTCACGACCAATGATTCCCCCGGGCTGAATGCTTATATCGGCGGCTTCTCGAGGCTCTTCCACCACGGCATCACCGTCTCGACGCTATGGCTGCCGGGCGTGTCGAACATTCCTGAATTCGTCTTCTCGATGTTCCAGATGACGTTCGCCATCATCACGCCGGCGCTGATTGTGGGCGCCTTTGCCGAGCGCATGAAATTCTCGGCGTTGCTCCTCTTCATGGGCCTGTGGCTGGTGTTCGTCTATGCGCCGATCGCGCACTGGGTGTGGGGTGGCGGCTTCCTCGGCTCGGCCGGCGTTCTCGACTTCGCCGGAGGCACGGTCGTCCACATCAACGCCGGTGTCGCGGGCCTCGTCTGCGCGCTGGTCCTTGGCAAGCGCGAAGGTTACGGCACCACCAACATGGCGCCGCACAACCTGGTCTATTCGGTCATCGGCGCTTCGCTGCTGTGGGTCGGCTGGTTCGGCTTCAACGCCGGTTCGGAACTCGCTGCGGACGGTCTTGCCGGTGCCGCGATGATGAACACGCAGGTTGCCACCGCAGCCGCGGCCTTGGCCTGGATGTTCGCCGAATGGATCGTCGCCAAGAAGCCTTCGGTACTCGGCATCATCTCGGGTGCTGTCGCCGGCCTCGTCGCCGTGACGCCGGCTTCCGGCTTCGTCAACCCGACCGGCGCCTTCATCGTCGGCATTCTTGCAGGCGTCATTTGCTACCTCTCGGCGGTCAAGCTGAAGCATGCGCTCGGCTATGACGACTCGCTCGACGCCTTCGGCGTGCATGGCATCGGCGGCATCGTCGGCGCCTTGCTCACCGGCGCGCTCGCCGATCCGGCGATCAATGCGCTCGGTAAGGACGCTTCGGTCGGCAAGCAGCTCTATGGTATCGCCTTCACCATCCTGTGGACGGCGATCGCCACCTTCGTGATCCTCTACATCGTCAAGGCGCTGGTTGGCTTGCGTCCGACGACCCAGGAAGAGGTCGAAGGCCTCGACATCTCCCAGCACGGCGAGGTGGTGCCGTAAGGCGGCTATCTGGCTTGACGCAATTCCGGACGGAAAACCGTTCACACTTTTCCTGGAATTGCCCTGGCCAAGGGCCGGCGGATCCTCCTCCCGCCGGCCCAGATTTCCTACTAAGATTTCCTCCCAAGATCCCGTCGTGACGCTCTCGCAAGAGGCTCACGCCTTGAGGCCCGGAAGCCATTCCGGGCCTCTTTTTTGTCAGCAAGCGGGCGGCCCGGAAGCCATTCCGGGCCTCTTTTTTACGGCAGATTGTCGGCTGAATGAGCGGCCCGGATCGAGTCCGGACCGCCGTTCTTTGGTACGATCGTTCTGTCGGTGCCGGGATATCAGCAATCACGTTCGCGTGAGGAAGATTTTTGAGGAAACATCGACCGCTTTGACCCCGAACTGTGGAGGCGATCGTCGTTCTGACGCGCATATGTCAAACACAGGGAAGGAATTTTCTCGTGAATTTCAAGAATATCTGCCTCGGGGCACTCGCTCTTTCCATGGTCGGCGGCGTTGCATTTGCCGGCGCTCTTGACGATCCGAACGACATGTCTCCGTTCTTTACGGATTCCAGCATGAAGACCATGAAGCCAATGGAAGAATTCAAGGCAGCCTTCATGGCCATGCCGAAGGATAAGCAGGACGCCATGATGAAGGAATGCAACGACGCGGCGATGAGCAAGCCGCACGCCGAGTTCTGCGCGAACGTGCACGCCCTGGGTGGCGCCAACAAGTAAGACGCTGCCTGCTTCGGAAGAATGCCCGCCATTGCTTCGTTGGGCAAGCCTGGGTGCGAAGCCGCGCTTATTCGGCCTACGTCCGTCGACCAAGGAAGAGGGCGAGGTCCTCGACATCTCCAGCATGGCGAAGTGGCGCCGTAAGGCAGTCCCGGCTGACGGGACCCGGCGGATCCTGCCCTGCCTGGTCCGGATCCCTACTCGGACTGAACTCCAATATCCCGTCGTGCGGCGCCTTGAAAAGGCGCTCACGTCTTTAGGCCTGGAAGCCATTCCGCGGCTTCTTTTTGGAAGAATCGCCCTGTCTGTGCCGGGATATCGGCAATCACGTTCGCGTGAAGAAGATTTTCGGGGAAACATCGACCGCCTTGGTCCCGAACTGTGGAGGCGATCGTCGTTCTGACGCGCATATGTTAAACACAGGGAAGGAATTTTCTCATGAATTTCAAGAATATCTGTCTCGGGGCGCTCGCTCTTTCCATGGTCGGCGGCGTTGCATTTGCCGGCGCCCTCGACGAACCTACCAACATGGCGCCGTTCTTCACCGATTCCAGCATGAAGACCATGAAGCCCGAAGCCGACTTCAAGGCTGCCTGGGCTTCAATGCCGAAGGACAAGCAGGACATGATGATGAAGGAGTGCCAGGACGCGGCGATGAGCAAGCCACACGCCGAATTCTGCGCCAACCTGATGGCGTATGGCGGCGCCAACAAGTGATGCTCAAGGTCGGGTCCGGACGGGCCTGATCGTTTCGGCGTTTCAAATGAAAGATGGCGGGCCAACGGTCCGCCATCTTCGTGTCCGCGGTGCAGCGGTAAATGGCCATGGTTAATGCGGCCTTAACCTTCCCCCCGATAGTCTGATGTTCGAATCTGCCGGGGTGCGCCATGCGCCCGGCCAGGCAACGACTCAACGGGGAAGAGGCATGCGTTCAGGCGCTTCAGCACCGCTCGCGCTGACCGGCACGGGGAACGGTCTCCAGGCATTCGCGCGGCGCCAGGTCGGGCGGCTGGTAGGGGCCGGGCTGTTCGTGTTCACGGCTTTCGGCGTCGCCGCGCTGGCAACATGGAACGTTGCCGACCCGAGCTTCTCGCACGCCACCAGCAACGTCGTCACCAACGCCATGGGCTATGCCGGCGCGGTATTCTCCGACCTTGCCATGCAGTTCTTTGGCCTCGCCGCCGTTGCCGGGTTGGTGCCGGCGGTTGTCTGGGGCTTTCTGCTTTTCACCGCGCGCGGCGTCGACAGGCTGCCGAAGCGTGGGCTCGCCTGGTTCGGCTTTGCCTTGCTTGCCGCGTCCATCGTTGGCTGCGTGACGCCGCCCAACACCTGGCCGCTGCCGACCGGCCTTGGCGGCGTGTTCGGCGACATGGTGCTGAAGATCCCCGGCATTGCCGTCGGCGGCTATCCGAAGGGACTGTTCGCCAGCATCATCGCGGTCATTCTCGCCGCGCCCACCTTGTGGTTGTTCGCCTACGGTTCGGCGTTGATTGCGCGCAAGAATGGCTTTGCCGTCATGGAGCGTACTGCTGCGCCCGATCCGCGCGAACAGGATGAGATGCTGTTCGACGAGGACGAGGACGAAGGCGACGAAGGGATCCTGGCGCTCGGCGCCATCACCCATTGGTGGCTGTCGTTGCGCGCCTGGATGCATCGCCGCGCCGCGCGCCGCAAACGGGAGCGCGACGAGTTCGAGCCTCAGATGGAGCCGAAGGCAAGCGCCTGGCGACGTGCCGCCGAGCGGGTCGAATCGGCCGAGTATGCCGAAGCGCGGATGAGCCGGGGCGGCCGCGCCCGCGTCGAGCCGGAATTCTTCGCCGCGATGGTCAACGACCGCAGCGTGTCCGTCGATCCGGACGACCAGGATATCTTCGACGACCAGGACGATACCGGCCTTGACGCCTTCGATGACGAGGACCCGCGCCGCGCCGTGCCGCGTCGAACGCCAAGGTGCAGCAGTTCCGCTCCGATGCCGCGACCCGCGTCGAGGCGCCGGCGGCGCGCCCGGTGCCCGGCGCCCGCGTCCAGCGCGAGGCGCAGACCTCGCTGATCGGCTCGGACACGTTCGAGATGCCGTCGCTGCATTTCCTGTCCGAGCCGAAAAACGTCGCCAAGGACGCAAGCCTGTCGAAGGATGCGCTGGAGCAGAACGCCCGGCTGCTCGAAGGCGTGCTGGAGGATTTCGGCGTCAAGGGCGAGATCATCGCGGTGCGCCCCGGTCCGGTGGTCACCCTCTACGAGCTGGAGCCGGCGCCTGGCATCAAATCGTCGCGCGTCATCGGCCTTTCCGACGACATCGCCCGCTCGATGAGCGCGATCGCCTGCCGCGTCGCCGTCGTGCCCGGCCGCAACGCCATCGGCATCGAACTGCCGAACGCCAAGCGCGAAACCGTCTACCTGCGCGAAATCATGGCAAGCCGCGACTTCGAGACCACCAAGTTGAAGCTGGCGCTGGCGCTCGGCAAAAGCATCAATGGCGAAGCCGTCATCGTCGACATCGCCAAGATGCCGCACGTGCTGGTCGCCGGCACCACCGGCTCGGGCAAGTCGGTCGCCATCAACACCATGATCCTGTCGCTGCTCTACCGGCTGACGCCGCAGGAATGCCGGCTGATCATGATCGATCCGAAAATGCTCGAACTCTCCGTCTATGACGGCATTCCTCACCTTCTGACGCCGGTGGTCACCGATCCGAAGAAGGCGGTGGTGGCGCTGAAGTGGACGGTGCGCGAGATGGAAGACCGCTACCGCAAGATGTCCAAGGTCGGCGTGCGCAACATCGACGGTTTCAATGCGCGGGTGCAACTGGCCGAGAAGAAGGGCGAAAAAATCTCGCGCACGGTGCAGACCGGCTTCGACCGCCAGACCGGCGAGGCGATCTACGAGACCGAGGATCTCGATCTCGAGCCGATGCCCTATATCGTCGTCATCATCGACGAGATGGCCGACCTGATGATGGTGGCCGGCAAGGACATCGAAGGCGCCGTGCAGCGCCTGGCGCAGATGGCGCGCGCGGCCGGCATCCATGTCATCATGGCCACGCAACGTCCGTCGGTCGACGTCATCACCGGCACCATCAAGGCCAATTTCCCGACCCGCATCTCCTTCCAGGTGACGTCGAAGATCGACAGCCGCACCATCCTGGGCGAACAGGGCGCCGAGCAGCTGCTCGGCATGGGCGACATGCTCTACATGGCCGGCGGCGGGCGCATCCAGCGCGTGCACGGCCCGTTCGTCTCCGATGACGAGGTCGAGAAGGTGGTCGGGCATCTCAAGCTGCAGGGCGTGCCGGAATATCTCGACGCCATCACCGAGGACGACGACGAAGATGACGACGACGGCCCGTCGGCGAAGGGCGGTTCGGGCGGCGGTGGCGGCGGTAATTTCGACGATTCCGACGATCCCTACGACCAGGCGGTGGCCGTGGTGCTGCGCGACGGCAAGGCCTCGACCAGCTACATCCAGCGCCGGCTCGGCATCGGTTACAACCGCGCCGCCTCGATCATCGAGAAAATGGAGAAGGAAGGCATCGTCGGCCCGGCCAACCATGCGGGAAAACGTGAAATCCTGGTGCCGACGGAAGACGACAAGTTCTAGGCTGGCCGCTAATGGCTGCCGGCTTCACGCAACCTGAAATCGACGGATACGTTCATGCGGATGGGCTGTCGCGCGGCCGCCAAACTTAAGCCCTACTGGGAGCCCAGATACTGCCACGACACGAATCACAGGAAGTGACCGGCATGAAGACCCAGACAGAATTTGCCCTTACCCGCCGCCAGGTGCTTGGTTTTGGCTTGATGCTTGGCGGAGTTGCCGCTCTCAATCTCGTACCCGGATACCAGCTTGTGGCCGCCGCGCAGGCCGCCGTGCCGCCGGCAGCGCAGAAGATCGCCGACCATTTCTCCTCAGTGAAGTCGATGAGCGGCGAGTTCGTGCAGTTCGGGCCGAAAGGCGAGCAGACCGGCGGCAAATTCTTCCTCGAGCGCCCGGGCAAGATCCGCTTCAACTATGACGGCTCCTCGAATTTCCGCGTCATTTCCGATGGCAAGTCGGTCGTCATCCTCAATAAGAAGCTCAACACGTCCGATCTTTATCCGCTGTCGAAGACGCCGCTCAAATTGCTCCTCGACGACCGCATCGATCTCTCCGGCGGACGCGTGAAGGCAATCAAGGAAGAGGACGATCTCACCACCATCAAGCTCTCCGACAAGTCGGTGTTCGGCAACGCGATGATCACCATGATGTTCGATCCGAAGACCTATGACCTGCGCCAGTGGACGATCACCGACGCTCAAGGGAAAGACACGACGGTGATGATCTTCAACACCAAGGAAGGCGTCAGCTTCCCGGCCGATACATTCGCCATCGACTATACGGCGAACCGCGAGATGAACACGAAAACCAGGTGAGTTTTCGTAGTCCCGGACAACCTTGCCGGCGTCGGCGGCGCTGACCTCGATGGTTTTCGCCAGCTTGTCTTTCTGACGCGCGGCTGGCAGTAGATCGGCGACCTTCTTTCGGACCCGCCGCATGCCTTTCACCATCGCCACCTGGAACATCAACTCCGTGCGCCTGCGCATGCCGATCGTCGAGCGGCTGCTGGACGAGCACGCGCCGGATGTGCTGTGCCTGCAGGAAACCAAGGTGCCGGACGAGCTGTTTCCGGAAAAGGCCTTCCGCAAGGCCGGCTACGAGCACATCCTGTTCCATGGCCAGAAGGGCTATCACGGCGTCGCCACCGTCGCGCGCCGGCCGATCGAGCTGGTCGAGAAGCGGCGTTTTTGCGAGATCGAAGACAGCCGGCATCTGTCGGTCAAGGTGCAGGCCGGCAACAGATCGATCCTGGTGCATAATTTCTATGTCCCGGCCGGCGGCGATGAGCCGGATCCTCAGATCAACCGAAAATTCCGGCACAAGCTCGATTTCGTCGCCGAGATGAACGGCATGCCAGCAAGCCAGGACGAACTGTCCTCGTCGATCCTGGTCGGCGATTTGAACATCGCGCCGCAGGAGCACGACGTCTGGTCGCACAAGCAATTGCTCAACGTCGTCAGCCATACGCCGGTCGAGACGGAGAATTTCGAGGCGATGCGCAAGGCCGGCGGCTGGGTCGACCTGATGCGGCTCAACGTGCCGGCCGAGCAGAAGCTCTACACTTGGTGGAGCTATCGCGCCAAGGACTGGGAGGCTTCGGGGCGTGGCCGCCGGCTCGACCATGTCTGGTCATCCGCCAATCTGGTGCCGAATTTCACCGGCTACGAGATCCTGCAGGCCGCGCGGGGCTGGGACAAGCCATCGGACCATGTGCCGGTGATTGCGCGATTTGAGCTGGATTAGCCCGTAAAGCGCGGCGCCAGTTCCTCGATGCGGGCGATCATCTGCTGGAACTCTTCCAGGATGCGCGCGTGCAGCTGCACCGCGAGGTCCGGATATTCCTCCAGGATGCGGCGAAACATTTTGCGGCTCAACCGGATCACTTCCGAATCGGCAGCCGCCGAGGCGCTGGTCAGGCGCCTGGTGTCGGCAATCAGAGCGAGCTCGCTCAGCATCGATCCGGGGCCTGCGGTGCCGATCGGGATGCGCTCGCCATCCTGTTCGCGATAGAGCGCGATCAGGCCGTTGACCACGATATAGGCCGAATCGGCCTCGTCGTCCTCGCGGTAAAGCTTGCGCTCGGCCTGCAGGAAGGTGGCCTCGGCGCCGAACGCGAGCAGGCGCAGCTGTTCCTGCGTAAAGCCTTGAAAAAGCTTCACGCTGGACAGGATGCGGATGTCGTCATCCAGCGCCATCCTAGCTGTGTCCCCGAGCGGTCAGTCCAGTCCCTCCTTTGGAGCGGCGCGTCCTTGGGGACGCGCTGTTTCGCTCCAACACTTACAGCCCGCGCATTTCGTGCGAGGCATCCACCGAGCCGATCCATCACCCTCCAGCACCAGGATCGAACCCGAAGCGGTCCCGCCCGACCGCCAACATTTGTTTTGCCGCAATTCTGGCCGGAAAACCGCTTCACACTTTTCCTAGGATTGCTCTAGATCATGAATGTTTAAGGAACCAGCTTGTAGCCGCCGCTTTCTGTCACAAGAATTTCGGCATTGGAAGGATCACGCTCGATCTTCTGGCGCAGCCTGTAGACATGGGTTTCCAACGTGTGCGTGGTGACACCGGAATTGTAGCCCCAGACCTCTTCCAGCAGCACGTCGCGCGTCACCACCTTTTGGTCTGCGCGATAGAGGTACTTGATGATGGAGGCTTCCTTTTCGGTGAGCCGCACCTTGGCGCCGCGCGGGTCGATCAGCAGCTTCTGGCTCGGCTTGAAGGTATAGGGGCCGACCGAGAAGGTGGCGTCCTCGCTCTGCTCATGCTGGCGCAGCTGGGCGCGGATGCGCGCAAGCAGCACCGCGAAGCGGAACGGCTTGGTCACATAGTCGTTGGCGCCGGCCTCGAGTCCGAGAATCGTGTCGGAATCGGTGTCGTGGCCGGTCAGCATGATGATCGGCGCCTTGTAACCGCCCTTGCGCAGTATCTTCACCGCCTCGCGGCCATCCATGTCGGGCAGCCCGACATCCATGATGAGCAGGTCGACAACGCCGCTGCGCGCCGCGGCGACGCCTTTGGCGGCAGTGGATTCCTGCTGGACGTCGAATTCTTCGTAAAGGGCTAACTGCTCGACGAGAGTGGCGCGCAGGTCGTCGTCGTCGTCAACGATCAGAATGGTGCGTGATGTCATGGATCAATCCGTTGTTTTAAAAAGAATATTCAGTTGACCTCCCCCCATTTATGCGGAAGCTCACCGGCGCAACAGCCGATCACAGTGATTTGTTCCGTGACACAATCATACAAGAAAAAACGCGCGCGCAATGCGGCAGGCGCATTTTTGCCAAAAGGCCTGCGCGTTTTGGTGGTGCGGGCAAGACCCGGCAACCCCGCGCAGGGGTTCCTGCAAGCCGGCAAAACGGTGTTTCCCTGCGCCTTGGGGCGCAGCGGCATCACCGCCAACAAGCATGAAGGGGATGGCGCGACGCCCTTGGCGTCGATGCGCATCCTGTCAGGCTATTTTCGCGGGGATCATTCTCCAGGCGGCCGCCGGACGCGGCTTGCCATGGCGCCGATCGGCCCGGATCTCGGCTGGTGCGAGGTGCCGGATGACCGCAACTACAACCGTCCGGTGAAGATCCCTTATGGCGCCAGCCACGAGCGGATGAAGCGCGACGACCGCCTCTACGATGTCTGCCTGGTGCTCGACTGGAACATCGCGCCGCGCCGGCGCGGGCGTGGCAGCGCGATCTTCTTCCACCTGGCGCGTCCAGGCTTCACGCCTACCCAGGGCTGCGTGGCGGTGACTGCGCGCACCATGGCACGGCTGCTTCCGTTGTTGTCGGACAGGACGATGGTGAAGGTGGTGAGATAGGCAGTAGGGCAGTAGGGCAGTAGGGCAGTAGGGCAGTAGGGCAGTAGGGCAGTAGGGCAGTAGGGCAGTAGGGCAGTAGGGCAGTAGGGCAGTAGGAAGATATCTCCAGGGCCCATTCTCAACATACTGCCTTATTGCCGTACTGCCCTACTGCCTTACCATTTCCGCTGCTGCCAGCCCGTGCCCAGAAGCCCGATCTCGCGAAGCTCCCGGTCCATTGCCTTGGCGATATCGTGGCGCTCTGCGCCGATGTCGCGCAGCTGGCGGTCGGAGAGATCGTCGACCGACTCGAGCGGAAGCCGGGCGGCGACGCTGGCCTGACGGAGCCAATCGAAGGTAGCCCGCAGCCAGTGCGGTACAAGTGATTTCAGGGGGTGTGAGACTTCAGAACGATCTCGGACATGGTGCTTTCCGGCTTCTCCGGATATCAAATCCGGTTTGATGGTGTTTCGATTGCAGCCATCATGACGGATTGAAAAACAAACAGGAAACGAGTAGTTCTTTTCAGATTGTCAAGTTTAATTTGGAGATAGAATGTCCAAGCTGCTGCCCGGGACGCGTGCGCTGCGGACCTTCGAGGCGGCGGCGCGACATCTCAACTTCACGCGCGCCGCCGATGAACTCGGCCTGACGCCGGCAGCGGTCAGCCATCAGATCAAGGAAATCGAGGATCAACTCGACCTGGTGTTGTTCACCCGCACCAGCCGGACCATCCGGCTGACGGAAGCCGGCCACGTGCTGCTCGAAGCCACGGTCGACGCGCTCGACCTGCTCAACCGCGCCGTCAGCCGGGCGCGCAAGATGACGCGCGGCACGGCTCTCTTGAAGGTGACGCTCGATGCACAGTTCGCGACGAAGTGGCTGATGCGCCGCGTCGACGATTTCCACAAACACAAGCCCGGCATCGAGCTGCGCTTCGACATCAGCTACGATGTCAGGGACTTCGATCTCGACGACGTCGATGTCGGCATCCGCTTCGGCACCGGCAGATATCCGGGGCTTGTCGCGCACAGGCTGTTCGAAAACATCATCATTCCGGTCTGCAGCCCGGCGCTGCTCGCCTCCGGCCCGCCACTCAAGGAACCGCGCGACCTCTTCCACCACACGCTGGCGCATATCGAATGGTCGCGGCAGGGCGTGACATGGCCGAACTGGCGCATGTGGATGCAGGCGGCCGGCGTCGAGGATTTCGACGACAGCCGCACGCTCGTCTTCGGGTCGTCGACCGACGCCACCCAAGCCGCGCTCGACGGCAATGCCGTGGCGCTGGCCGATTTTGCCATGGTTGCAACCGATCTCTCGCAAGGGCGTCTGGTGCGGCCCTTCGAGCTCGGCATCAGGGTCGCGGCGGACTTTGCCTATTTCCTGGTTTACCCACAGGCGATGAAAGACGATGCGCGCATCATCGCCTTTCGCGAGTGGTTGCTGGACGAGGTGGCGAAAACGCCGACTTGAGTATCAGCCTGCTGGCGCGGCCGGCGCCCCGAACCAGCCGATAATGGCGCCGATGATCAGCAGCACGCCCAGCCAATGGCCGGCATCGATCAGCGTCAGGTCCCAGCCGAAGCCCTGATAGCGGTGGTTCGCCGAAACCGTGGTGGCGACGAAGCCCAGCCAGAGCACGAAGCCGAAGATCACGCCGGCAAGCGGGTTTGGCTCGCCGCCGGTCATCGCGCCGACCACCAGGGTGAGAACGAACGCCATGACCACCTCGGCAACGAAGCTGATGATGAATGGAGCAATGGAGGGCTTCTTGTTTGCCGCATCGATTTTGGCCGCCTTCATCCAGGGCTTGCTCAACGCGATGTACCAGACGGCGCCAAACAGCCACGCGACGACGGCGGCGACAATCACCGCCAGCCAATTCACCACCGAAAAATCCATGAAACCCCCTGAATGCGTGTCGGATGGATGCGCAGCGGTGCTGAGCAACGGCACGCCTGTTCAACGGCCGATGGAATCCCTGTTCGGCGGCGGCGTCAAGCGGCGGGGCTTTTGCTTGATGCATGTCGTTGTCGCAAAACCGAGGTCACTTTTGCGCGACATGCATTACACGCCACACCGTCGTGCGCTTGACCTCCGCGTCTTCCAGCACGCGCGTCACCGGCACCTGGTAGACGGCGAGCGATTGCAGTCCGGCCTTGGGCAGATAGGCGCGGCCGGGATCGCCAACGAGGATGTCGGCGCCGCGTGTCGTCAGCGTGGTGAACCATGGCATCAGCCTGTCGGCGAAAGCCTTGTCGTAAAAGACATCGCCGGCGAGCACGACGTCCCAGCCTTCATTCGTGCCGACGCGGTCCCTGCCCTGGAAAGACGCCTTCACGCGGTTGGCTTCCAGGTTGAGGGCGATTGCCGTCTCGCAGAACGGATCGATATCGGCCGCGATCACCTCCGCCGCGCCGGCCTTGGCAGCCGCGATCGCGACCAGACCTGAACCGGAGGCAAAGTCGAGCACGCTTTTTCCCCGCACGATCTCCGGATGGTCGAGCACATAGCGGGCAACGCCTTGGCCGCCGGCCCAGGCAAAGGCCCAGAAAGGCGGCGGCAGGCCGATCTCGGCCAGCTCTTCCTCGGTGCGCAGCCAAAGGTCATGCGCCTCGTCGGCGAGGTGCAAAAACACTTCCGGCACATGTGGCGGCGCCATCAGCGCCGTGTTGTCGAGGATGAATTTTCTTGCCGTGTCCGGGGTCAGCCTGGTCACGGCGCCGGGTTGAGCTCGACCATGCGGCAGACCTCTTTCCATTCGGCCGGGGTCACCGGCTGCACGGAAAGCCTGCCAAGCCGCACCAGCGCCATTTCGGCGAGCTTCGGATTGGCCTTGACCTCTTCCAGCGTCACCGGCTTAGGCACGTCCTTGAAGGCGCGGATGTCGACGCATTCCCAGCGTGGATCGTCGGTGGTGGTGTCGGGATGGGCAAGCGCGCATACTTCGGCGATGCCGACAATGTCGAGCCCTTCATTGGAATGGTAGAAGAAGCCGAGATCGCCGATCTGCATCGCCTTCATGTTGTTGCGGGCGGCGTAATTGCGTACGCCGTCCCACTGCGTGCCGGCCTTGCCCTTGGCCTTCAGCGCCTCGAAGGAAAAGACCGAGGGTTCGGACTTGAACAGCCAGTAGTTCATCTCAGTTATCCCATCGCCATTATCGGATCGCCACGCACGGCGTCATCGTCGTCGCTCTCCTTAGCCTGTCCCCGTCGCTGCGGCGAGAGGGTGCATGAGCGGCAAGCCGCAAACGGTCATGCGCCGGCGGGCTTCTGGAACACCCAGTTCCATGCGCGGATTTCGACGCTTTCGAACAATCCGGCCTTGGCATAGGGATCGGCGGCAGCCAGGGCTTGAGCTCCGGCCATGTCCGGCGCCTCGATCATCACCAGACTGCCGTCCGGCTTGCCGTCGACGCCGAGGAAGGGACCTGCAAAGGCAAGCCTGCCTTCGCCGATCAGGCCTTCCAGGAACGCTGCATGGGCGGGCCGCGTGTCGATCCGCAGCTGCGGGCTGCCCGGCTTGTCCTTGCAAATCAACGCAAACAGCATCTTTTCAACTCCGCTGGTTCAGATGTCGGTTTCGGTTTTGAGCGGCCGCGTCATCAGCGCCGTGACGGCCTGGCCGATGGTCACCTTGCCGTCGAGGATGGCGGCGACGGCGGCAATGATCGGCGCTTCGACGCCGCGCTCTACGGCGATGCGGGCAGCGATACCGGCCGTTGGCACGCCTTCGGCCAGGGGCAGGCCGGTGAGCCCCTTACCTTGGCCGAGCGCCAGGCCATAGGCAAAATTGCGTGACTGTGACGACGAGCAGGTGAGCAACAGGTCACCGAGCCCGGAAAGGCCCATCAGCGTCTCCGGCTTGGCGCCGAAAGCGGCGCCGATGCGGCGCAGTTCGACGAAGCCGCGCGTCACCATGGCGGCCTGGGCGCTGGCGCCGAGCCCGGCGCCGGTCACAGCGCCGGCGGCGATGGCAAAGACGTTCTTCAGCGCGCCGCCGATCTCGACACCGATCAGGTCGTCGCTGGAATAGCAGCGCAGGTTTTTGGCCGAGAAGCGGGCGGCAAGGTCGGTCGCCAGCTCCGCCTCGCGGGCCGCCACCACGACCGCCGTCGGCAGGCCACGCGCGACGTCGCTGGCAAAGCTTGGGCCCGAGAGTGCCGCGACCGGATTGCGAGGCAGGCTTTCTTCGACGATGGAGGATAACAGCGCGCCTGTGTCGCGCTCGATGCCCTTGGCGCACAGCACCAGCGGCACGCCTCCAGGAACATGGCCGGCCGCTTGAGCAAGCACCGCGCGCAACGACTGCGCCGGCGTCACCGCCAGCACGCAGTCGACACCGTCGAGCGCCGCGCCAATGTCGCTGGTTGCGACAATGCCGGCTTCGATTCTGACGCCGGGCAAATAGCGCGGGTTTTCGCCGCGGCGGATGGCGGCAATTGTTTCCTCATCGCGCGCATAGAGCCGCACGGAATGGCCGGCGCGCAGCATGGCGAGTGCCAGCGCGGTGCCCCAGGCGCCGCCGCCAAGCACGCCAACGCGCCAGCCTTTTTCCGTTCGCTTGCTGCTCATGCTTTGGCACCGCGCCGGCCCGAGCCGACCAGAGGTGTGGAAATGCTGTCGAGCGGCCAGCGTGAACGCGGCACGAAGTCGGCGGTGTTCTCGTCGGCGATGCCGGCGCGCAGCCGCTCGATGCCGGCCCAGGCGATCATCGCGGCGTTGTCGGTGCAGAGCTTTTGCGGCGGGGCGACGAAGGCGAAGCCGGCCCCGGAGCAAAGCGCTTCGAGCGTCGCCTTGATCGTGCGGTTGGCGGCAACGCCGCCGGCGACGACCAGCGCGGGCTTCTTCGCGTCTGGAAATTCCTGGCGGAAGCGGTTGAGCGCACGCGCCACGCGATCGCCCAGCGCGTCCGCCACCGCCGCCTGGAAGGAGGCGCAGATGTCGGCGACGTCCTGGTCACTCAACGGCGCAATCGCGGTCGCCGCCTGGCGCACGGCCGTCTTCAGGCCGGAGAACGAGAAATCCGGCTGCGCCGAACCTTTCATCGGACGCGGGAAGGCAAAGCGGCGGGCATCGCCGCTGACTGCCGCCTTCTCGACATTCGGGCCGCCGGGGTAGGGCAGGCCAAGCATCTTCGCGGTCTTGTCGAAGGCTTCGCCCAGCGCATCGTCGATGGTGGTTGCCCAGCGCTGATAATCGCCGACGCCGCGCACGGCGACGATCTGGGTGTGGCCGCCGGAGACGAGCAGCAGCAGGTAGGGAAAGTCGAGGCCGTTGGTCAGCCGCGCGGTCAACGCGTGGCCCTCGAGGTGGTTGATGGCGATCAGCGGCTTGTTGGCGGCGGCGGCGATGGCCTTGGCCGTCATCAGGCCGACGATCAACCCGCCGACCAGGCCCGGCCCCGCCGTCGCGGCGATGGCGTCGACCTCATCGAGGGATATCTTGGAATCGGCAAGCGCGGCCTCGACGATGCCATCGAGCGCCTCCACATGGGCGCGCGCGGCGATCTCGGGCACGACGCCGCCAAAGGCGGCATGCTCCTCGATCTGCGAAAGCACCACATTGGACAGGATTTCGGGCGCGGCGTCGCCGTCCAGCGCCACCACGCTGGCCGCCGTCTCATCGCAGCTCGTTTCAATGCCCAGAACGCGGATCAATTGGTCGCTGTCCTCGAAGATTGTGTGATCGGTCTTTCCTAGATAGGACAAGGCCCGGCAGACCTCGAAACTGCCTCGGGGGTTATCACGGACCGCGCGCCATGCAAACTTTGAAAATCGGAACACGCGGCAGCCCGCTGGCGCTGGCTCAGGCGCATGAGACGCAAGCGCGGCTGATGCAGGCGCACGGCCTGCCCGAGCAGGCATTCGAGGTGATGGTCATCTCGACCAGCGGCGACCGCATCCAGGACCGACCACTGTCGGAAGCCGGCGGCAAGGGCCTGTTCACCAAGGAAATCGAGGAAGCGCTGCTGGAACGCCGCATCGATATCGCCGTGCATTCGTCCAAGGACATGCCGACGGTGCTGCCGGACGGGCTGGAGCTTTCCGCCTTCCTGCCGCGCGAGGACGCGCGCGACGCCTTCATCGGCAAGGCGGCGAAGCGGATCGCCGACCTGCCGCAAGGCGCCAAGGTCGGGTCGTCGTCGCTTAGGCGCCAGGCGCTGATCCGCCGCATGCGGCCGGACCTCGACGTGGTGATGTTTCGCGGCAATGTGCAGACGAGATTGCGCAAGCTGGATGAAGGCATCGCCAGCGGCACTATCCTTGCCTATGCCGGCCTGAAGCGGCTCGGTCTCGAAGACGTCGTCACCGACCTGATGCCGCTGGAGGATTTTCCGCCAGCGCCGGGACAAGGCGCGATCGGCATCGAAACCCGCATCGGCGACCGCGACGTCGAGAAGATGCTCGAGGCTATCCATCACGTGCCGACCGGCCAGGCGCTCGCCTGCGAACGCGCTTTTCTCGCCGCGCTCGACGGTTCCTGCCGCACACCGATCGCCGGCTATGCGATGGTCTCCGGCGAAAAATTGTCCTTTGCCGGGCTGATCATTTCGCCGGACGGCACGCAATGGCATGAGGTCCGGTTGGACGGCCGGCCACACGATGCCGCCGATATCGGCACGGAAGCCGCGCGAATTGTCCGCGCCAAGGCCGGTCCGGCATTCTTCGACGGCTGGGCCTGACATGGCCCGCGTCCTGGTGACAAGGCCGGAACCGGGCGCCTCGCGCACGGCCGGGCTGCTCGAAGCCAGCGGATTTCAACCGATCTTG
This sequence comes from Mesorhizobium sp. ORM8.1, assembly GCF_053005525.2. Lineage (NCBI taxonomy): Bacteria > Pseudomonadati > Pseudomonadota > Alphaproteobacteria > Hyphomicrobiales > Phyllobacteriaceae > Mesorhizobium > Mesorhizobium sp. ORM8.1. The sequence goes on from NZ_CM132600.1 coordinate 4,178,474, forward strand.
CTGCCGCTGACGCAGACGGTGGCTCTCACCGTCGAAGCCAACCCGGGCAATGCTGTTGCGGTTGCCGTTACCAGCGCCAATGCGGTGCGCCATGCGCCCAAGGCACTGATCGCGGCGCTTGCCGCGCTGCCTTGCCATGCGGTCGGGAAAAGGACAGCGGAAGCTTGCCGCGCGGCCGGGTTTTCATCCGTCAGCGAAGGTCCGGGCGATGCGGTGGCGCTGGCCGATGCAATCGCCGTCGATTTAGCCGGCAAGGCGATGGTCTATCTCTGCGGTCGCGTGCGGTTCCCGGCCTTCGAGGCGCGGCTGGCGGCGGCCGGCGTGCGCGTCGATGCGATCGAGACCTATGATACGGTCGAACTCGACTATGACGACGCTGATGTGCTGGCGCGGTTGTCAAACCAGCCGGTCGAGGCCGTGCTGCTCTATTCGGCCAAGGCGACGGCAGCGCTCGCCAAACTGATCAGTCGGCCGGCGCTCAGCCATCTCTTTGAAACTACAGTATTTTTGTCGCTTTCAGCGCGGGTCGCCGCGCCGCTCGACGCGGTCGGCGAGTGCAATATCGCGATTGCGCCGCAACCGCACGAAGAAGCACTTCTCCAGCTTTTGTCGGCGCCGCGCTGAGCCGCGTCATCACACCGCCCCTTTTCACCGCTTGGTGATGTGCTAGAGCATCCCATAGACCCATTGAACCATCCCCAAGCCAGTTCGTGGAGCCCACGCATGGTCAAGACGCCGAAGATGCGACATTCGAAGAGCCGGCGCGAGCCGGTGACCATCGAACTCGAGCCCGGCGCCGTTTCGCGAATCACCGACGAGGATGCCGCCAAAGCCGAGGCCGCCAATGCGCCGACGGACGAGGCAAAGGCGGAGGAAGCCGCGGTTGCGTCGCAGCCGGATGTTCCGGAAGAACCGATCCATGCCGAGCAGGCCGACATCGAGCCATGGGAACACACCGATGCAGGGCAGGCGGGATCCAATAAGTCCGAAGCCAGCGGCAAGGGCGAGGCGGAAGCGCCCTATCCCGGCGGCTCGCCGGCTTCATCGGATAGGCCCAAGAGTTCGGATACATCCAGGAGCAGTGCCACAAGCTCGGATTATGATTTCCAGGATGCCTCGTCGGCCGCGGCATCGGCCAGCGCCTCGGCATCCAAGGCAAGCGAGACGAAGAGCGCTGATCGCGTGCAGCCGTCACGCAGAGCCGGTGTGAACGTCATGGCCGCCGGCGTCGTCGGCGGCGTGATCGCGCTGGCCGGCGCCGGCCTGCTGCAGGCCGTCGGCCTGCTCGGCGCGCCGGGATCGGGCGCTGGATCGCTCGACGGCGTCAATGGCGAGATCGCTTCGTTGAAGAGCGAGGTCGCGGCGCTGAAGGAAAGCAGCGGCACCGGGGCCTCCGCCAAGGTCGATGGCCTTTCGTCGGCGCTGGAACAGGTCAAGGCAGACATCGCGGCGCTGAAATCCACCGCAGGACAGGCCGGCGGTGACGGCACGGCGCTGAAGGCGCTGAATGACAAGCTCGGTCAGATCGAGACGACTGTCGCCGCTCTGCAAAAGTCCGGCAATGCCGCGCCTGTCGATCTCGGCCCGCTCAACGAAAAGATCGCCAGCCTCGACGCTCAGATGAAATCGGCCGGCGCCGCCGCCAAGGCCGAGGACGGCCGGGTCGCGGCGATCGAGCAGTCGGTGTCGCAGCTCTCCGGCAAGGTCGAGGCGCAGGCCTCGCAGCCGAAGATCGCCTTGGCCATCGGCGCCTCGGCATTGAAGGCGGCGCTCGACCGCGGGGCGCCGTTCGCGACGGAACTCGAGACTTTCGCCGCAATCGCGCCGAACGCGCCCGAAATAGCGGCGCTGCGTCCCTATGCCGAAAAGGGCGTCGCCGCCCGTGCGGTCATAGCTTCGGAAATGGAAGCCGCCGCCAACGCCATGGTCGAGGCGGCAACGCCGGTCGACCAGAATGCCGGCTTCTTCCAAAGCCTGGTGTCGAGCGCCGAATCGCTTGTCAAGGTGCGGCCCGTCGGCGCCGTCGAAGGTAAGGGCGCGCCCGAAACCGTGGCGCGCATGGAGGTCGCGGTCAACCAGGGCAACTACGCCAAGGCACTCACCGAGTACGATACGCTGCCGGATGCCGTGAAGGCCGCCGGCGCCGATTTTGCCGGCAAACTAAAGGCGCGTATCGAGGTCGAAAAGCAGATCGATTCCTTGATTGCCAGCGCGATGAAGACGTGAAGGTGGCCAGATGATCCGCATCCTCGTCTTCCTCGCCGTCGTCTTTGCGCTCGGGCTGGGCTTTGCCTGGCTGGCCGATCGTCCGGGCGAGATGCTGGTCACCTTCAACGGCTACCAGTATCAGATCAGCCTGATGGTGGCGGCAGTAGTGATCGTTGCAGTGGTCGCCGCGGTGATGATCCTGTGGTGGCTGGTCAAGTCGCTATGGAACAGCCCCTACACCATCTCGCGCTATTTCCGGGTACGCCGCCGCGACCGCGGCTACCAGGCGTTGTCGACCGGCATGATCGCGGCCGGCGCCGGGGACGGCGCGCTGGCGCGCAAGAAGACCAAGGAAGCGGCAAAGCTGATCAGCTCCGACCAGGAGCCGCTGATCAACCTGCTCGATGCGCAGGCCTCGCTGCTCGAAGGCGACCATGAAGGGGCGCGCGAGAAATTCGAGCGCATGCTCGACGATCCCGAACTGCGGCTGCTCGGCCTGCGCGGGCTCTATCTCGAGGCCGAGCGCCTTGGCGACCGTAACGCCGCGCGCCACTACGCCGGCCGCGCCGCGGCGGCCGCGCCGCAGCTTGCCTGGGCAGCGGAATCGACGCTTGAGGAATTGACCGAGCGCGGCGACTGGGACGGCGCGCTGAAGCTGGTCGAAACGCAAAAATCGACCCGGCAGATCGAGCGCGATGCCGCCAACCGCCGCCGCGCGGTGCTGCTCACCGCCAAGGCGCAGGCGCTGGTCGACAGCGACCCGAACGGCGCGCGCACGGCAGCACTCGAAGCCAACAAGCTGGCGCCCGATTTCACGCCGGCGGCGGTCATCGCGGCCGACATGGTTTTCCGACAAAACGATGTGCGCAAGGGCTCCAGGATCCTGGAGACGGCCTGGAAGGCCGAACCGCATCCGGACGTCGCCGAGCTCTACACGCATGCAAGGCCGGGCGATGCCGTGTTGGATCGCCTCAACCGGGCAAAAAAACTGCAGGATTTGAAGAAGAACCACGCGGAATCGTCGATGGCCGTGGCGCGCGCCGCGCTCGACGCGCAGGATTTCGCGACTGCTCGGCGCGAGGCCGAGGCCGCGATCCGCATGGACCGCCGCGAGGGCGCCTATCTGCTGCTGGCCGATATCGAGGAAGCCGAATCCGGCGACCAGGGCAAGGTGCGGCAGCTTTTGTCCAAAGCGGTGCGCGCGCCGCGCGATCCGGCCTGGGTCGCCGACGGCGTCGTCTCGGAACGCTGGGCGCCGGTGTCGCCGGTGACCGGCAGGCTCGACGCCTTCACCTGGCGCGCGCCGATGGAGCGGCTGGGACAGTTGATCGACAGCCTCGAGGACAGGCCGGCCGCAGCGATTGCCGCGCCGGCGCAGCTGGCCAAGGAGAGCGTCGTCGACGCAGACGATCACTCCGTTTCCGCTGACAGGCCGGACGAACCGGCAAGCTCAGCCGGTGGCGATCCGGTCAGTCCGGTCACGGCGGCCGCCTTCGCGGCGGTGCCCACAGATGCCGAACCGGTCGGGCCGGCCGAGGAATTGACCCGACTGCCGGACGATCCCGGTGTCGCGCCGGAAGACGAGGCGGAAAAATCACCGCGCCGGTTTCGTTTGTTCTGAGGCCGGATTTAGTGGGCAGGGAAAAAACATCGATGTTCGAACGCGTGCTTTCATTCCTGAGGGATCTGCCGGGCGGCGAGGCCAAGCCAAGCGCCGACGATCCGCGCGTCGCGGCGTCGGCGCTGCTCTACCATGTCATGAACGCCGACGGCGTGCGCCAGGACGTCGAGTGGGAACGGTTCAAGGAAATCCTTGGCCAGACCTATTCGGTGAGCGGAGCGGAGCTCGACGCGCTGGCGGCGGCCGGTGAGCGCGCCGACAATGAAGCGATCGACCTCTACGCTTTCACCAGCGTGCTCAAGCGCCATCTCGACGCCGAGGCGCGCAAGGCGTTCATCGGGTTGATGTGGGAGATCGTCTATGCCGATGGCGAATTGCACGAGCTTGAGGACAACACGGTCTGGCGCGTCGCCGAACTGATCGGCGTCGAGCGGCATGACCGCGTCGAGGCGCGCCGCAAGGCGGCGGCCGAAGTGCCTGGCGCACGCGGCAAATCGAGCGACGAATAAGGGCCTTGCTTTCTCCATGGCATCGACACCAAGGCCGAGACCGAAAATCCTGATCGTGCTGCACCAGGAGAATTCGAGCCCCGGCCGTGTCGGCCATATGCTTCTGGAAGACGGTTTCGATCTCGACATCCGCCGACCGCCGCTCGGCGACGATTTGCCCTCAACGCTGGACGATCATGCCGGCGTGGTCGTGTTCGGCGGGCCGATGAGCGCCAATGATGACGAGGAATTCGTGCGCCGTGAGACCGACTGGCTGAAAATCCCGCTCAAGGAGAACCGGCCGTTCCTCGGCATCTGCCTTGGCGCGCAGATGCTTGCCAATCATCTCGGCAGCAAGGTCGAAGGGCATGGCGAGGGGCTGGTCGAAATCGGCTGGTATCCGCTGAAACCGACCGAGGCCGGCAAGAAGCTGATGCACTGGCCGGAGATGGTCTACCAGTTCCATCGCGAGGGTTTTTCGCTGCCGAAGGAAGCGACACTGCTGGCGACGGCCGAGACCTATCCCAACCAAGCTTTCCGCTATGGCGACAATGCCTGGGGCATCCAGTTCCACGGCGAGCTGACCCGGGTGATGATGCAGCGCTGGGTGGTGCGCGGCGCGCATCGCTTCGAACTGCCCGGAGCGCAACCCGGCCGCGACCATCTCGGCGGCCGGCTGATCTGGGACATGCATCTCAAGCGCTGGCTGAGCGAGTTTTTGAGTTTGATCTTCGGCAAGCCTGCCGTGGAATAGAGTAAAACCCGGCTGCTCAAAGGCAATTACATCCCGAACGCCTCGCTAAACGCGAGCCGCTCTTGTGTCGCCGCATCATTCCTTTGATGGATTTCAGAGGTCAAAAAGCAAGATAGCGTGCGGCGCGCGAGAACGGACGCGGTCGCCGTCATGCAAATAAGCAACAAACAGCCTCCTGCCCTGCAGGCAGTGATGAAAGAGGCCAAACGCGCCATAACGCCGCTTATCTGTTTCAGCGGCGGCATCAATATACTGATGCTCACCAGCTCGTTCTACATGCTCCAAGTCTACCACCGGGTGCTATCCAGCCACAGCGTGGAAACTTTAACAGCGTTGTCGTTAATGGCCGGCGCGGCGATCCTGACAATGGCAGGGCTCGAAATAGTACGCGCCCGCCTGCTGTCAACCGTAGGCGCCTGGATGAACTCGAGGCTGGCCCCAGTCTTGTTGACCGCGTCAGTAGAGCAGTCGGCCGCCGCACCAGGTCAAGGCAGCACGCGGCCTCTCCGCGATCTCGATCAAGTGCGGAGTTTCTTCACCAGCCCGAGCATCTACCCGATCCTCGACGCGCCGTGGTCACCAATCTTCTTCATCGCCATTTTCTTCATGCACCCATGGCTCGGTTGGTTGGCGCTGGCCGGGGGCGGTGTGTTGTTTGCGCTGGCCTTGCTCAACGAACTTGCTGCCCGCAAGGCGCTTACAGAGGCCGGCAACGCACAGGCGAGGGCATTCACCCAAGCTGACTCGGCAGTCCGCAACGCCGAGGTCGTCCAGGCCATGGGTATGCTGCGGCCATTGCTAGCCAGATGGCAAGAACAGCAAGATGAGGCGAGCACCGGACAAACCGCAGCCGGCAACCGCGCCAGTGCCATCGCGTCTGCCGCGCGTTTCTGGCGGATGACCTTGCAAATGGCCGTCCTCGGCCTCGGCTCTTACCTGGTGCTGCAAAACGAGGCCTCTCCCGGCGTAATGATCTCATCCTCAATCCTGATGGGTCGCGCGTTGGCCCCGGTGGAGCAAGCGATCACCACGTGGAAGGCGACACTCGGGGCACGCGCCGCTTACAGGCGTCTCACCGCCTTTCTCGGCCAGCGACCCGAGGCCAAAGCGGGGTTGTCATTGCCGCGCCCACAAGGAAGGCTTGAGGCAGAGAGTATCGTCCTCGCCCGGCAAGGTGGTGGGGAGCCTGTGTTGAAAGGCGTGAGTTTCCAACTCAAGGCCGGCGAAGTGATGGCACTGATCGGCCCGAGCGCATCCGGTAAGACAAGTCTGGCACGTGCTCTCACCGGCGCTTGGCGCCCATCAGCCGGTCGCGCTTTGCTCGATGGTATGGACGTCGCCGAGTGGGCCGCTGAGGACCGTGGTCGACACGTCGGTTATTTGCCACAGGATATCGAGTTGTTCGCCGGCACAATCGCCGAGAACATCGCTCGCTTCACGATGCTCAGCCCAGCAGTGTTCAACAACGTGGTCGAGGCCGCGCAAGTGGCGGGCGTTCACGAATTGATCAAGGGCCTGCCGAAAGGCTACGAAACTCAAGTCGGGGACTCAGGCGCATCGCTGTCAGGCGGACAACGTCAACGAATCGGGCTGGCGCGAGCACTTTACGGCGATCCTGCAGTCATCATCCTGGACGAACCGAACTCCAACCTCGACCGCGAGGGCGAAGACGCCCTGATAGCCGCGATCGGCGCGGTCAAGGCGACGGGCACCACAATCATCCTGATCGCACACCGCCCGGGTATCATGGAGAAAGTCGACAAGGTGCTGGTCCTCGACCGGGGCAGACAAGAATTGTTCGGGGCGCGTGACACAGTCTTCAACGAACTCGCCGCCCGCGCCAAGAGAGTGGCCCAGTTGCCGAACGCCAATCACATTACGGCAGTCAAGTCATGACCCGCACAAGCTCAAGAGACAAAGATTTGAACATTGTCTCTCTGCCCGTGCCGCTCCGATCCGCGCCGGCATTGCAACCGCTCCGTCTCAGAGCCGTCACGTACACCGGTTTCTCCATTATGTTCCTGTTCTTCGGCGTGGCGGGCGGGTGGGCGGCCTTGGCACCGCTCGACAGCGCCGCAGTGACGACCGGGGTGGTCAAGGTTGACGGTGACCGCAAACTCATCCAGCACCTCGAGGGCGGCATTATCGCCGAATTGGACGCCGTCAACGGCGATATCGTCAAGAGAGGCAAAGTCCTCATCCGCCTCGACAACACGCAAGCCAAAGCTCAACTTGACTCGATCCAAAACAAGATCGCCACTCGCGAGGCACTCGTCGCCCGTCTCCGGGCCGAACGCGACGGTAAGGACACAATCGAGTTCGACCAAGCATTGCTCGACAACCCGGACCCGGCCGTCAAGGACGCGGTGGCCACTCAACGTGACGTCTTCAACGCGAAGCACCGTAACCGGAAAGACGAGAAGGAAATCCTCGACAAACGCGGTCAACAGATCGCCGAGCAAATTGCCGGATTGCAACAGCTTATCGCAACTGAGGATAAGCAGATCGTGACATTTGAAAACGAGAACAAAGACCTCGAGGCGTTGCTCAGCAAGGGGCTCACCACCCGCGAACGTCACTTGACGCTCACCCAACAACAACGACAGACCGAGGGAGAACGTGCCACGAATGTCGCGTCGATTGCCCGCGCCCGCAGCTCCATCGCCGAAATCGACATGCAAATCCTCAATCTCACAACGCAACAATTGAACGAATCCGTTGACGAATTGAGCAAGGTCGAGGCGGAGCTGTTCGACTTCCGACAGCAAGCGCGCGCGGCCGGGGATGTCCTCAAGCGCACCGACATCACCGCCCCGGTCGACGGAATCGTAATGGACGTGAAAGTTCACACGGCGGGCGGAGTGGTGAAACCCGGTGACACGCTGATGACGATCGTGCCTCTCGGCGAGAAGCTGGTAATCGAGACTATGGTCAAGCCTGAGGACGTTGAGACGATCGCCCCTGGCCAGACCGCGCATGTCAGCTTCCCTGCCTTCGCCAAATACAACCTGCCGCAGCTCGACGGAGTGGTGGAAACGGTGTCGGCCGACCGGTTGGTGGATGAGCGTACCAACGCTCCCTACTTCTCCGCGACAGTGGTCATCAACAAGAGCGAATTAGCAAAGCTCGACGGTCGCAAGCTGCTGCCCGGCATGTCGAGCGAAGCCATGATTAGGACCGGCACTCGCACGGTCCTGGCTTATCTCGCCGAACCGCTCACGCAAAACATCCGCCGATCATTGCGCGAGAAATAAGAATTTCGACGGCTCCGTGCCTACCCTTCTCACAACGAGGGAGGACCAAGAACACAGAAACAGTTTTATGCAGTGTATCGCCACAACACGCACAATTGTGTGCACAGTATGGAGGTGAATACCATGGCCAAAAAGCCAGTCTTAGTATCCGTAGGTCCGGATTTCTCACTGTCGAGCGCCAGTGTCGATTTGAATCTGACACACACACGGTCCAATTCGAAGAGAACGTCCCGCCGAGCGCGACAGTCACCGACGAGGCCAGTTACTTCGCCGGCGGGAACGCGGTGACGACCGACTTCACGTACACGAGGTCTACACAGGTTCGAACTTCTCCGACAGAATGATCGGTGACGATCTCGGCAATCATTTTTCCGGGGGCTTGGCAACGATTTCCTGCACGGCGGTGCCGGCCCCGACTTCCTCACCGGCGATGACGGCAACGACTTCATCACCGGCGGAGCAGGGGACGATATTCTCTTCGGCGGCGCCGGCAACGACACCATAAACGGTGGCGACGGCAACGATGTTCTCAGAGGCGGTGACGGCGACGATATCTTGAATGGTGGAGCAGGTGACGACACCATCACTTGCAGCGATGACACCCAAGCCCACTTTTCCCCCGGTCACGACACCGCCAATGGCGGTGATGGGGACGACACCATCACCGCCGGCCGCGAGGGCGGAACCTTCAACGGCGGGGCCGGGAACGACACCATCCAAGGCAGCGAGGGAACCGACATCATCAATGGTGGGGATGGCAACGACACCCTCTACGGCGATCACACCGGCTTTGACATCAACAGCATCGACACCATTCACGGTGGGGCCGGGGACGACATCATCTACGGTGACGACATGTCGCTGCCATCCGGCAAGGATAATTTCCTGTACGGCGATGCCGGCAACGACGCCATAACCGGCTACCTCGGGAACGACACTATCAGCGGCGGTACCGGCAACGATTTGATCGACGGTGGCGGAGGCAACGACACAATCGACGGCGGCGCTGACAACGACACGATCCGGGGCGGTATCGGCAGCGACGTGATTCACGGCGGCGCAGGGGACGACCTTATCTACGGCGGCAGCGGGATCCGCCCGAGTGATGGTCTAGATCACACTCCCGGTGACGGGAACGACACGCTGTACGGCGGTGCCGGCAACGACACGATGTATGGTAACGCCGGTGACGATTATCTTGACGGTGGCGCTGGCAACGATTCGCTATTTGGTGATGACGCCGCCACGACCATCACCGGCGGCAACGACACCATCCATGGCGGTGCCGGTGATGACATAATAGGAGGTAGCGGCGGTACCAACACCCTATACGGCGACGCCGGCAATGACACCATATTGGGTGGAGACCAGAACGACACCATCTACGGTGGTAGCGGCGCTGACATTATCTACGGCGGCTCGGGTGCGGACTGGATGTCGGCGAACAACGGTGTCACTACCGGGGATGGCGCCCGAGACACCTTCGTCTTCTTCTCGGGTGAATCATCGGCGACCGTGCAGGACACCATCCAGGGGTTCAAGCACGGCGAGGATATAATCCGTCTAACCGACTCTCAGCACGTCGGATTGATCGTTAACGACGCTCCCGGCAGCAGCGGAACTTTCGTCTCGTCTCAGGCAGCTCTCGACTATCTTCACGCACACAACATATCCGCCGAAGGAGCGGTGGTGAAGGTCGACACCGGCAGCAGCGGGCTCATTATCGGCTTCAGCGACGACGCCGGCACAATCGACCTCAACGTTGCGGTAGGCGAGACGGCGGCAACTCACATGACCGATTCAGACTTTATCTTCTAACCAAGCGAGGGCGGCGGACAACGTCGCCCCTCCAGTTTGCAGCGGAGTACAAGCGCCTACTCCCGGTTACTAAGATCAGCCCTTTCGGAGCGCGGCGTTCTGGCTGGCGCGACTCTAATGCAGACAACGGAGAGCCTCCCGATCCCGATCGAGAAGGCTGACTGGCTGGTTGTGATTGTCCCGCCCCGGAGGCGTGCAGCGTGGACAATGAAACGCAAGGATAAGGCGCGGCCGTTTGTGCCGACAGAATCCATGCCGGTACGGTCGAGGATGACAAGGGGACGCTTGGCATCTCTTTATCCAGACAACGGAAGGATTGCTGGATATCGCGCTTGATGGGCAAGCCGCCGACGCCATCGTGAAGGCCGTCAGTTCCATCCAGGCGAAATTAGACCCGACATAAAAGATGCCCGGGCGGCATCCCGGGCTAGCTGGAGGTCTTGGGAGTGCGCCGATGCATTCTACCCCAATCGGCACCGGGCAATCTGCTCGATCATCGTGACAACCAGATGAAGGCCCAACATCAGCCGCTGTCGGCGCGAGCTGATTGGCCCGAGCGTCGAACCCAGCGGCCTAGGCCCACCGCTCAAATCAGTCCCGGCTGTTCAAATGCCGCACTTGGCGTAGCGCCGGGAACAGCCAGGCCCATAACCCCGCGACGGCTATGGCGCCGATGCCGCCGATCACCACAGCCGGCACGGTGCCGATCAGCGCCGCCATCGTGCCGGCGCGGAATTCGCCGACTTCGTTGGAGGCGCCGACAAAGACCTGGTTGACGGCGTTGACGCGGCCGCGCACCTCGTCCGGCGTCCACAGCTGGATCAGCGTCTCGCGGATGTAGACGCTGAACATGTCGGTGGCGCCGAGGAAGGCAAGTGCTGCGATCGACAGCCAGGTGATGGTCGACAGGCCGAACAGCACGGTGAAGGCGCCGAACGCCGCCACGAAACCCAGCATGATCTTGCCGGCATTGTCGCGAAGCGGGTGCCCGGCGAGCCAGACCGCGACGCAGATGGCGCCGACGCCGGGCGCCGAGCGCAGCAGGCCGAGACCCCAGGGGCCAAGCTGCAGGATGTCGCGGGCATAGACCGGCAGCAATGCCGAGGCGCCGGACAGAAGCACGGCGAACAAATCGAGCGAGATGGCGCCGAGCACGATCTTCTCGCCCCAGATATAGCGGAAGCCGGCAAACAGCGTTTCCATGGTCGGCTTGTCGGTGGCGCTCTGCTGCGCCGGCTTCGGGATGGTGAAGATCAGCAAAGCGGCAATCAGCATCAGCAGGGCGGCAACGGCGTAAGCGATCTCAGCCGAGACGCCGTAGAGCAGGCCGCCGGCGACCGGGCCGATGATCGTCGCCGTCTGCCAGGCCGACGAGTTCCAGGCAATCGCATTGCCGAAATCTTCCGGGGGCACCAGATTGGCGAACAGCGAGGACGAGGCCGGTCCGAAAAAGGCGCGCGCCATGCCGAACAGCGCCAACACGACGAAGATCGGCAGCGGACTGACAAGGCCACGCAGCGCGAGGTACAGCAGAACGAGCGCGCAGCCTGCCTCAATGACGGTCGACAGCGCCATGATCAGGCGACGGCCGAAACGGTCGGCAACGACGCCGGTGACCAGCACCAGCAGCAACGAAGGCAGGAACTGGACGATGCCGACGATGCCGAGATCGAAAGGGTCTCGCGTCAGGTCGTAGATCTGCCAGCCGACCGCGACGGACACGATCATGGTGGCGAAGGTTGTGAGGAAGCGCGCCGTCCAATAGCTCAGGAAGGAACGATGGCGGAATGCAGCATAACGCTGCTCCGGCGATATTCGTTCTGCGGTCATGGAGATAAGGCCCCGTTGCGAAAATATTGGCCAGCGGGGCACTTCCCGAATGGGCGCTGTTCCGGCCAACGAAACTTAACAAAGTTCGCGCGGCATATGCTTTAAAATCGAGTTTGGATCAAGGGATTTTAGACTTTCCGGCTGGTTGCACGAGGAAGTTACCGCCTCAGCGAAAGCCTGGTCGAAATCGAGGTCGACATAGGAGACGGCGCAGCCGATCGCCTTGGGCGTCTCGATGTTGGTGGCGTAGTTGGGCCGCACGACCACCAGATGGTCGCTGGCCGAGAGCAGCGCGGTGGAAATGATGAACAAGGCGCCGGCAGCGCCCGCGGTCACCAGCACGTCGTCAACGGAGAGACCCCTATCTTGCGCCGCGATCAGCCCCCGCAACTCCTTGTCGCCACGATGTTCGCCGTAAAGCAGGGTGAGGTCGGGCAGCGCCAGGCCGATGTCGGAGAGCTTCTGGTCGGCGATCGAGCTTTCGGACAGGTTATAGCGGATGCGGTCGTAGCCGTACTCCTCCGGCGCCTCTTTCTCGATCACCATCCTGGCGTAGTTCATCGCTGCTCCCCCAAATGCCCGTTTATCCAAGCCACAAAAGCAGGAAGCCTGCCAAGGCGGATTTGCCGGCAGGCTTCCTCAAACGATTGGTGCAGGGGCGGGCTTTCTCAGGCGGTCGCCTTGGCCTTCCTGCCCTTGGCGGGCTTCACCGGCTCCGGTTCGGCTTTGCGGCCGAGGCCGATCGACTTGGCCAGCAGCGAGCGCGAGGCCGCGTAGTTGGGAGCGACCATCGGATAGTCGGCCGGCAGGCCCCATTTGGCGCGGTAAGCCTCGGGAGTCAGGTTGAAATGCACGCCGATATGGCGCTTCAGCGATTTGAACTTCTTGCCGTCCTCGAGGCAGATAATGTAGTCCGGCGTCACCGAGCGCTTGGGGTTGACGGCGGGAACGGGCGGAGGCGCCGCGGGCTCTTGCGGCTGGGTCAGTCCGCCGATCGAGGATGCGACGCTGGCGATAAGCTCGCCCAGACCCGAAACGGGCAGGCGGTTCTTCGCCACATAAGCCGAAACTATGTGTGCTGTAAGCTCGAGCAGATCGGCTTCTTCCCTGGCTGTGGTGTCCTCGTCCACGTCATCCCTCCTTGTTGTGTCCCTATGGCCGCAAAGACAACTCGGCCTTCGCGGGGTTGTAACCTTAAAGCGCAACGCTCCTCGTTTGCGCATCCGCAAAGGCGCATGGTGCCGCTGGCCAGCGAATTCCTAGTCGGCAAATCTGCACAAAGCAACGATTCGTCGCGCAGTTACACGCTATTTTGAACAATTATACTGAATTGTAACAATATCAGATGATCAGCGCCTTGTCGCGCCAAAGTCGAAATCCACCCTCGAACGCACGAGTGTTGTCGCCGCGCCTGGATTTCTCAGGCAATTCGTCAAGCTTATCGACGTTTCCGCCGCCGATGACGACATAGTCCGGCTGCAAGGCGGCGCGAAGCCTGTCGACAACGTCGAAAACGTATCTGCGCCACTTTTTCTTCCCGCGCTTTACCAGGCCGCGTTCGCCGACATAGTCCTCGAAGCTCTCGCCCTTTTTGTAAGGAAGGTGGGCCAGTTCCATCGGCTGGCCGACATTGTTGATGACCATCGCAGCACCCAGTCCCGTGCCGAGGCCGAGGAAGAGCATGCGGCCGCCGTCATAGCTGCCGATCGCCTGCATCAGCGCATCGTTGACGAGCTTCACCGGCTTGCCGAAGGCAGCGGTGAAATCAAAGCCGTTCCAGCCCTTTCCCAGGTTGAAGGGATCGAGCGAGGGTTTGTTGTCCCGCACCGGGCCCGGATAGCCCATCGAGATCACCTCATAGTCTAGCCCTTCGGCCAGCTTGGTCACAGAGGCAACCACCTGCTGCGGTGTCAGGCTCGGCCCCGAATCGACCCGGCGCATTTCGCCGCCGGCGCTGGTCAGGATCTTCACATGCGAGCCGCCGACATCGATCGTCAGCACGATCGGGTCGGTGGTCGCCGCAGCCGGTTTTGCCGCCTTTGCCATGCTGTTCCCCCTTTGAATTATTTCGTCGGATTGATCCAGCCGTCGGGCGGGCCGAAGCCTTTCATCGCATCGGCCGGTCCCCAGGTCTTGGGCGCATAGGTCGCCGGTGGCGTGGTGTCGCCCAGCACCGGGCCGACGATGCGCCAAGCCAGTTCCGCCGCGTCCTGGCGGGTGAACAACTGGCCGTTGCCGTTCATAGCATCGCCGATCAGCCGCTCGTAAGGCGGCATGTCGTTCTTGGTGTCGTCGAGCGCGGTCAGTTCGACTTGCTCGCCGACCATGTCGTCGCCGGCTCTCTTGCGCTGGGCGCCGATCGAGATCGCCACCTGCGGATCGATGCGGAAGCGGACGTAGTTAGCGTCGGCCGGCTTGATCGGATCGAAGACATCGAGCGGAGGCCGCTTCAGCCGCACGATCACTTCGGTCGCATGCACCGGCAGGTTCTTGCCGGCGCGGATGAAGAAGGGCACGTCCCGCCAGCGCCATGTGTCGACGAAGAAGCGCACCGCTGCAAAGGTCTCGACCGGCGAATTGGGCCTGACGCCCGGCTCGGCAAGGTAGCCGTCGAACTGGCCGCGCACGACGTCGTCCTTGGTCAGCGTGCGGATGGCGCGCAGCACCTGCACCTTCTCGTCGATCAGATCGTCGGCCGAACGGCCAATCGGCGGCTCCATGGCGAGCAGAAGCAGGATGTTGAGAAGATGGTTCTCGATGACGTCGCGAATGCAGCCGACATCGTCATAGAATTTACCGCGCCCTTCGACGCCGAAATCCTCGGCCATGGTGATCTGCACGCTCTCGACGAAATTGCGATTCCAGATCGGCTCGAGGAAGGCGTTGGCGAAGCGGAAATAGAGCAGGTTCTGGATCGCTTCCTTGCCGAGATAGTGGTCGATGCGAAAGATCGACTGCTCGTCGAACACCAGATGCAAGACGCGATTCAGCCAGCGCGCCGATTGCAGATCGTGGCCGAACGGCTTTTCCACCATCAGCCGCGCGCCATGCGCGGTCCCGGACTGCTCCAGCCCTTGCACGACCGTCTCGAATATGGTCGGCGGTACGGCCATGTAATGCAGCGGCCGCTGCGCCGAGCCCAGCACCGTCTTCAATTTCTCGAAGGTGGCGCCGTCGCGATAATCGCCGCTGACATAGCGCAGCAGCGAGGTGAACTTGCCGAAGACCTTGTCGTCGACCGCGCCCAGCGCGGTGACGATGCCGTCGCGGGCGCGATCGGCCAGCTTGGCAAGGTCCCAGGGCTCGAAGGCGACGCCGATCACCGGCTCGGTCAGCGTCCCCTTGGCGACCATCTGGTAGAGCGCCGGGAATATTTTCTTGTGCGCAAGGTCGCCGGTCGCCCCGAAAAGCACCAGCGTGTCGGACCTCTCCTGGCTCATGCCGCTCTCCCCTCACGCGCCGGTCTTCGGCTTTTCGAGATGGCCGCCGAACGCGTAGCGCATGGCGGACAAGAGCTTGTCGGCGAATTGCGATTCGCCTTGCGAGGAGAAGCGGTCGAACAGCGCCGAGGACAGCACCGGCGCCGGGACGCCGGTGTCGATCGCCGCCTTCAGCGTCCAGCGGCCTTCGCCGGAATCCGAAACACGGCCGCCGAAATTCGCCAGGCCTGGATCGCTCTTCAGCGCGCCGGCGGTGAGGTCGAGCAGCCAGGAGCCGATGACGCTGCCATGGCGCCAGACCTCGGCCACCTGCGGCAGGTCGACATCGAACTGGTAGTATTGCGGATTTTCGAGCGGGCTGGTCTCGGCGTCGGCGGTGCGATTGCGTTTGCCGGCATTGGCCGACTTCAGGATGTTCATGCCTTCGGCATAGGCGGCCATGACACCGTATTCGATGCCGTTATGCACCATCTTGACGAAATGGCCGGCACCGCTCGGCCCGCAATGCAGATAGCCGAAGGCCGCCGTGCCGTCCGCCTTGGAGGGATTGGTTCCGGTGTCCGGGCCAGGGGCAAGCGTGGCGAAGACCGTATCGAGATGCTTCACGGCGTCATCCGGACCGCCGATCATCAGGCAGTAGCCGCGCTCCAGCCCCCAGACGCCGCCACTGGTGCCGACATCGACGAAATTGATGCCCTTGACCGCGAGCTTCGCCGCCTGGTCGACGGCGTCGTGGTAATAGGAATTGCCGCCGTCGATGATGATGTCGCCCGGCTCCATCAGCGCCGCGATCTGGTCGACGATCTTGCCGGTGATCGCCGCCGGCAGCATCAGCCAGGCGCAACGCGGTTTCGCCAGCTTGCCGACGAACTCCTCGAGCGAGGCAGCACCCACGGCGCCATCCTTGACCATACCGGCGACGCTTGCCGAGTTGATGTCGTAGACGACGCATTCATGGCCGTCGCGCATCAGGCGCCGCACCATGTTGGCGCCCATCCTGCCCAATCCCATCATTCCGATCTGCATGGTTTCATCCCGATTGCTTGAGGAAAGAAGAAACTATTGGCCGTGCTCGTGTGATCATGATGCGTCAATGCCGACGCTGAAGTCGACATTCTCCCAACGCATCGCATCGGGCCAGAAAAAGTGAAGACGATGGTGCTTCCCGCCTCCAATCCGGCGACCGGCAAGTCGACCAGATGCACGCCGAAAGCATTTTCCCGGGTCTTGTGGTCCTGGATGGTCAGCCAATTGTCGCTGCTCCAATGGACGACGCCGGGCGCCGAAAGCTCGACGCGCAAAACCTTGCCGGCGGGAACCGAGCGGATCTTGTTGTTGAAGCGCCATATCCTGAGCGGCGAGCTTGTCTTGCCCTTGATGTAGCGCTCGACACCTTGCGGCGGCATGTCGAAGACCGCGCCGTCGCGCAGCGAACGCAACAGCTTGATGTGCTCGGCATGCGCCCAGACCAGCGGCATGGCGCTGCCGGACGGCTTGCCCAGCCACAGTTCCCGGTTGGGCATATCAGCGGCGTCCCAGACCTGCTCCGGCAACAGGCCGCCGATGCCTGCCGAGCGCTCGAAGGTTTCGAGAAGCTCGGCGGCTCTGTCCTTGCGGCCGGCAGCCAGCTCGTAATGCGCCCGCTCGCCGGTGAGTAGGGGCCAAGGGCGTCCCTGGCCGGTGCCGTCGAAAGGCGTGCCGTCCTCGTGCTCGCCATAGCCGTCGCCGGTGTAGCGGTACCAGACCGGGCCTTGCGGCAGGTCGCAGCGCAAAAGAGCATCGATAGCCTTGACGGTATTGACGATGCGCGCATCGTCGGCCGCCCTGAGGCCAAAGCGAACCAGGGCCAACGCGTCGGGGCTGATGATGGCTTCGGCCGGTCTGTCGGTGTCGCCTGGCGGCCGGTTCTTGATCGGCACGAAGCCGTCCTTCGGCGCGGCGGCACCGGCATCATCCGGCGGCGCGATGCGGACATAGTAACCCTCGACGCCCGTCTCGATGCAGACATCAGTGCCCGTCACATAGGTCCAGCGCTCGACCTGGTCGTTCCAGCAATCGGCCGTTTCGCGCAGGTAGTTTGCCGGCTCATTCTTTCCGAAGACATCCAGCATGTCGGCGGCGGCAAGCAGCGCGGCGATCTCGACGGCCAGCGTGAACGGGCTGTAGCCGGCGTCCTCCTCCCAGCGGTCCTCGCCGGTGACGGGGCCGTTGCGCACGACATAGGAGGCCGCGCTTTCGATCATGGCGAGGAAATCGGCAAGCCTGGCGCGCGGCAGATGGCCGGCGCGGCGCAGGGCATCGGCCAAAAGCAGCGGAAAGGCGCATTCATCCATCTGGATGCCCGGCCAATAGGCGGTGCCGTCCGACCAGACATTCTGCGGCCAGTGGCCGTCGGGCTGCTGGATCGAGCGCAGATAGGTCAGGATCTGCAGCGCCTGCCTGCTGTCGCCGGCGGCGAGGAACCCGCCTGCGGTCTCGACCAGGTCACGCGGCCAGACCAGATGGTAGCCGCCGAGATCGTCGTCGCCCTTGTTGAAGCCCCAGGGTATCGACAGGCTGGCAACGGCAGCACCCGGTCTCGCGACCGAGAGATGCGAAGCCAGAACCGCCGTGCTCACACGATAGGTGTTCAGCCCGGAAGCGGTGTGGCGGTCGAGCTTCTCAAGCCCGGCCTGGAATGTCCGCCAGTTCCCGGCATAGATCTCGGCAGCAGCGTCGAAGCCCTGCTTAAGACTGGCCAGCGCCAGGTCGGCGGCCTCTTGCGGCGAAGCGCTGAAGCCAAGCGCCAGCAAGGCTGTGGTCTTTCCGGCCGAGAAGCCGATCTCACCGGTCAATGCGACATTGCCGTCTTCGGCCCGCTGGCATGAAGGATCGAGCGCGCCGCCGTTCTGCAATTGCTGCCAGCCGTCGGAAAAGCCGACGTAACCGGCCGAACAGGTTTTCCAGGGCAGCGAAGAGACCAGCGCCATGGAGACACCGCGTCCCGTGGCGAAAAGCATGCGCTGGCCCTTGTATTCGCCGGCCCAGGCCGTGTTGCCCATGCCGGCGTTGACGAGGTGCGGCGCAAGCAGCGCGTAGACATGGTAGTCGGCCGTCGAACCTTTCAGCGCAACGAATGCAATCTCCTGCAGCAGGACAGGCCGTTTCGGATCCGTAATGATGCGCTTTTCGATGCGGTAGGCGCCGTCTGTCGCGGTATTGGTCAAGCCGTAACCCGGCACGCCGTCCTCGAAGGGCACGATGGTGTGCGCGGCGTCGCGCTTTTCTTCCGAGAAATAATCATCGGAGCCAGTGACGATCAGTTCCATGTCGCGCGTGCAGGCGGCGTCGAGACGCGGATAGTAGATCTCGTTCAAGATGCCGTGACTGATCGTGAACCAGAGCGGGCTCTTGGCTGAAAACGCGGTGCCGATGCCACTCTTGGCGCTTGACGTCCAGCGCGCCGGTATTCCGGGCGCGCCTTTGGCAACGGTCGGCGTTACTGCCATCAATTGGCCTCCTGTCGTGCTCCTAGACCATGTGCCGGCGGCTTTTTCAATCATCGCACCGCAAGTTGATCGAAGGGCCTGAGGGCTTTGCAGTTGACAGCTTGCGGTTCGTCTGAATTTGTCTGACAATAGATAAAAAACAGGGACTGCATGTAACGATCATCAGGCAAAACTAGCAACTTCGGGAGGAAATCATATGAAGAAACTGCTCGTTCTGGGTGCGTTGGCGGCTATGCTGGCCTCAGGCACCGCGCTCGCCGACACCAGCGGCAAGAAGATCGCCTTCTCCAACAACTACGCCGGCAATTCGTGGCGCCA
Organism: Mesorhizobium sp. ORM8.1; assembly: GCF_053005525.2. NCBI lineage: Bacteria > Pseudomonadati > Pseudomonadota > Alphaproteobacteria > Hyphomicrobiales > Phyllobacteriaceae > Mesorhizobium > Mesorhizobium sp. ORM8.1. Next base: position 4,197,693 of record NZ_CM132600.1, read on the forward strand.
GGCGATGCTCGACAGCTACGGCATCGTCACCAAGAAAGCGGTCGACGACAAGGTGGTCGGCGCGGCCGACATTTTCACCACCGCCGACAAGGAAGTGCCGACGCAGGCGGCGCAGGTGCAGAACCTGATCCTGCAGGGCTATGACGCCATCGTCATCAATGCCGCCTCGCCGGACGCGCTCAACGGCGCCATCAAGCAGGCCTGCGACGCCGGCATCACCGTCGTCTCCTTCGACGGCATCGTCACCGAGCCATGCGCCTACCGTGTCGTCGTCGACTTCAAGGACATGGGCAAGCAGGAAGTCGAGCAGATGGCCAAGTTCCAACCCAAGGGCGGCAATCTGCTCGAAATCCGCGGGCTGGCCGGCACCTCGATCGACGATGCCATCCATGCCGGTATTCTCGAAGGCGTCGCCGCCCATCCCGAGTTCAAGATCGTCGGCTCGGTGACCGGCGACTGGGACCAGACGACGGCGCAGAAGGCGGTCGCGACCATCCTGCCGTCGCTGCCCGATGTAGTCGGCATCGTCGACCAGGGCGGTGACGGCTATGGCGCCGCGCAAGCCTTCGCCGCCGCCAACAAGCCGCGCCCGACCATCATCATGGGTAACCGGCAGGACGAGCTGAAGTGGTGGAAGGAGCAGAAAGAGAAGGACGGCTACAAGACCTGGTCGGCCTCTATAGCGCCCGGCGTGTCGACGCTCGCTTTCTGGGTGGCGCAGCAGGTGCTGGACGGCCGCAAGGATATTCCGCACGATCTTCTGGTGCCGTATCTGGCCTTCACCCAGGACGATTTCGAGGCAGCCCTGCCGAAGATCAAGGAGGGTGGCGTCGCCACGCACGAATACACGCAGGAAGAAGCCATCGCGGCCATCAAAACCAATATCAAGTGATGGCGGACCCGTTGCCGCCCGCATCGCCAACCGGATATCGTTGAGCATGCCCGCAGGGAACGCTGACATCATCAGACTGAACGGCGCCGAGAAGCATTTCGGCGCCGTTCGGGCACTAAACGGCGTCGATTTCCATGTCGGCGCCGGCGAATGTGTCGGGCTGGTCGGCCATAACGGCGCCGGCAAGTCGACGCTGATGCACATGGTGGCGGGCACGCTGCGGCCGGATGGCGGGCAGATCGCCGTGCGCGGCAATGCGGAAACCGAATATTCGGTGGCGCGCGCGCTCAAGCTGGGCATTCGCTGCGTTTTCCAGGAGCTGTCGCTTTGCCCCAACCTCAGCGTCGCCGAGAACACCCGCATCAATCATTCCGCGTTGACCGGCTTCGGCTGGCAGCGCAAGGCGGCTAGCCTCATCCGGGCGAAGCTCGATGAGATCTTCCCCGACCACGGCATTTCCGCCGACGACATTGCCGGCGACCTGTCGATCGGCCGAAGGCAGATGGTCGAGGTGGCGCGTGCCTTCACGCTGACCAGTGAGCCGTTGCATCTGGTCATCCTCGATGAGCCGACGTCGTCACTGGACGCGCATACGGCGGGGCAGCTTCTCGCCTTTGTCCGCCGCTTCGTTGCTTCCGGCGGCAGCTGCATCCTGATCTCGCATGTGCTGGGCGAAGTTCTGCAGAATGCCGACCGCATCGTGGCGATGCGCGACGGCAAGGTGGTCGCGGCCGACGCGGCAAATGCTTTCGATCGCGACAAGCTGGTCGCCGCCATGGGCGGCGCGGAAGGCCATCGGAAAACCGCAACGCAAGCCCGCAAGGCCGAGGCTGGCGCGCTGCGGGTCAAGGCGCGCCCGGCGCGCCAGCAGGACGGCAAGGAACTGGTCGCCCGCGCCGGCGAGATCATCGGCCTTGCCGGGCTCGCCGGCCACGGTCAGACCGATCTGCTGCTGGCCATCTTCTCAGCCGCCTCCCGGGCCAAGACCGGCATCGAGGTCACGGCGCCGGTGGCGCTGGTTGCTGGCGATCGCCAGGCCGACGGCATCTTCGCGCAGTGGTCGATCGCGCAGAATATCGGCATCCGCTCGCTGGCCCGCTTGCGCAATGGTCTGCTGATCTCGCCGCAGCGCGAGGCCGAGCTGGCCGAAACCTGGAAGTCCAAGATCGGCATCCGCACGCCGGACATGAACAACAACATCTATTCGCTATCCGGCGGCAACCAGCAGAAGGCGCTGTTTGCCCGCGCGCTCGGCTCGGACGCGCAGATCGTGCTGATGGACGACCCGATGCGCGGCGTCGACATCGGCACCAAGCTCGAAGTCTACTATCTGGTACGCGAGGAGGCCGCCAAGGGCCGCACCTTCCTCTGGTACACCACCGAAACGGAAGAGCTCGACAATTGCGATCATGTCTATGTGTTCAAGAACGGCCGCATCGTCGCCAACCTCAGGCGCGACGAACTGACGGAGGAAAAGATCATCCAGTCCTCGTTCGGTGACGCGGCCTGAGATGACCGCGATGGCTCCAGGTACAGCTCCGACATCCTCGGCACGCGGTGGTGCCGCCAGGGCGCGCATGCTGCGCAGCCTTTTGCCGGCTTTGTCGCTGGCTCTCGTGCTGATGGCGATTGCCTGGCTCAACCCGCGCGCCATCAGCTATTTCGGCTTCAACCTGATGCTCAACCTAGCGATCCCGATCGCATTGGCGACGATCGCGCAGATGTTCGTCATCGCCGGCAATGAGCTCGATTTGTCGATCGGCACTTTTGTCGGCTTCGTCGGCTGTGTGACCGCGACATGGCTGCGGGACGCGCCGCTCATCGGCATCGCGGTGCTGCTGGGCTCCATCGGCGTCTATGCGCTGCTCGGCGCGCTGATCCATCTGCGCAACCTGCCGTCGATCGTGGTCACGCTCGGCATGAGCTTCGTCTGGCAGGGGCTTGCCATTCTCGTCCTGCCGAAACCCGGCGGCAAGGCGCCTGACTGGCTGCTTGCGATCATGTCCTTCAAGCCGCCCTATATCCCGTTCCCGATCCTCGCGGCGTTGATCATTGCCGTCGTCGTTCATTTCGGCCTGATGCGGACCTCCTATGGCGTCATCCTGCGCGGCTCCGGCGGCAATGCGGCAGCGCTCAGGCGCGCCGGCTGGTCGTTGCTGAGGGCCAAAACCACGCTGTTCGCGCTTACCGGCCTGTTCGGCGTGTTGTCGGGCATGGCGCTGATCGGCATCACCACGTCGGCCGACGCCAATATCGGCAATGGCTATACGCTGCTTTCGATAGCCGGCGTCATACTGGGCGGCGGCGAATTTGTCGGCGGCCGCGTGTCGCCGATCGGCGCCGTCCTCGGCGCGCTGACGCTGGCTTTGGCCGCCTCGCCATTGCTCACCTTCATGCACATCCCGCCCGACTGGCAGGTTGCCGCCAATGGCGCGATCCTGATCATCGTGCTGGCCGCGCGGGTGCTGATCAGCCGCAGGGAGAAATGAGCATGGCTTCGCTGCGGTCGGTGTTCGAAAAACCCTGGATCTGGTCCTTCGTCGGCGCGCTGCTCGTTTGGTTGGCAACAATTGCCTTCACCGGCGGCTACGGCGGCGGCGGCATGATCACGGCAGCGCTTTCGCTGGCGGTCTTCACCGTCATCGTCGGCGTCGGCCAGATGTTCGTCATCACGCTCGGACCAGGCAATGTCGACCTGTCGCTGCCGGCCAATATCGGGCTGGCGAGCGCGGTGGCGATGAAAGTCATGGGCGGCAGCGACGCCATGATCGTCGTCGGGCTGCTTGCGGCGCTCGCCTGCGGCGCCGCGATCGGCGCCATCAACTATCTGCTGATTTGGGCACTGCGCATCCCACCGATCATCGCGACGCTGTCGGCGAGTTTCATCATCCAGTCGGTCGACATCAGCTATGGGCGCGGCCTGCAGATCAAGCCGCCGCCCGGCTTCGCCGACTTCACCAACTGGCAGGTGCTCGGCATCCCGGTGCTGGCGATGCTGACGGTGCTGTTCACCATCGGCGCGGCACTGGCGCTGCAGCGCATGATCTATGGCCGCTCGGTGCTGGCGATAGGCCAGAACATCCGCGCCGCCTGGCTTGCCGGCGTCAATGTCGGCCGTGTCCGCTTCCTCACCTACACGCTGTGCGGCGCGCTGGGCGGCATCGACGGGGCACTGCTTGCCGGCTATTTCCGCGGCGCCAATGTCGATATCGGCAACGAATACCTGCTTGCCTCGATCGCGGTCGTCGTCATCGGCGGCACCTCGGTCGCCGGCGGCAAGGCCAATGTTCCCGGAGTCTGGGGCGCCGGCCTGTTCCTGGTGCTCCTGCTCACCATGCTCAACACGTTCGGCGTCAGCGCCGGCGTGCGGTTGCTGCTCACCGGGCTGATCATCGTCGGCGTGATAACGGCGGCCGGTGGCGAAAAGGCTGCTCGGTAAGCAATTCCAGGAAAAGTGAAGCGGTTAAGTTCGGCGACGTCGCCGTAACCCTCCCTCCGGAATTGCGAGAAAGAGCCTTACTTGGCCGCCTTGGCGCGTGCGATCGCGTCGAGGATCATCTTCTTGGCATATTTGGAATCGTGCCAGCCCTCGATCTTGACCCATTTGCCGGGTTCGAGATCCTTGTAGTGCTCGAAGAAGTGCTGCACCTGCTGACGCGTGATGTCGGGCAGCTGCGTGTATTCGGTGACATTTTCGTAGCGCAGCGTCAGCTTGGGTGACGGCACGGCGATGATCTTCTCATCCTGGCCGGCGTTGTCTTCCATGATCAAGACGCCGATCGGCCGCACATTGATGACACAGCCCGGCACCAGCGCGCGCGTGTTGCAGACCAGAACGTCGATCGGGTCGCCATCGCCAGACAGCGTGTGCGGCACGAAGCCGTAATTGCCGGGATAGCGCATCGAGGTGTGCAGGAAGCGGTCGACGAACAGCGTGCCGGCCTCCTTGTCCATCTCATACTTGATCGGCTCGCCGCCGATCGGCACCTCGATGATGACGTTGACGTCGTCGGGCGGGTTCTTTCCGGTGGGAATGGCTTCGATGCGCATGGCTAAAATCCCTCTCTCGATTGCAAGACCGATAGCGGGGGACGCGTCATGGTGCAATGCGTCGAATAGTGCGGAGCGCTAATGGAAACGCACAGTTTGTGATGGTCTGCAATCTAGCTGACGTTCGTCATTCCCAGACGAAGGCCACCTTCTTCAGGGCCTTCTGCTCGAAGACCTCGACGCCTTCGGCAACGTCGCGGCCGCCATTGCCGGCGTAGAAGGCCAGAGCGTTCTGGTTGTCTTCGAGCGCCCATACCACCATACCGCGCAGGCCATGGTCGGCAAGGCGCGCCTTGGCAGCCTTAAACAGCCGGCTGCCGAGCCCGATGCCCTGATACTCAGGGCGCAGATAAAGCTCGTAGATCTCGCCCTGCTGCCTGAGCTCGCGGGCGCGATTCTTGCCGATCGTGGCATAGCCGGCGACGGTGCCGCCGATCTCGACCACCAGCACGGTGGCGGCGCGGCGAATCGCGTTCGCCCACCAGTCGACGCCGCGGCGATTGATCATGGAGGTCAGCGTGCGGTGCGGGATGATGCCCGAATAGGCGCCGCGCCACGCTTCCTGATGCACTTCGGCAATGGCGCTCGCGTCGCGAGGTTCGGCTTTGCGGATGTCGATGGTCAGCGTGTTCATGATTGGTTAACCATAAACCCGCGTCGCCGACTTGCAAAGAGTCCGCTGCGTCCGGCCGGCGATTTCGCACAGGCGAAAGACGCGCCGCCGCGGACAGGCCAGGTCAGATTTCGACGAGGTGATCGTCGAGCTCGTTGGTGTCGCCGGCGGTGACCGGGAAATGCTCGGCGAGCACCGCGCCGACCGCCTCGATCGCCTTCACAAAACCATTAGCCAGCTGGTCGTCACCGGCATGTTTCGTCAGGTCGCGCACCACGCCGTCCCAGACATGCTGATCGACTTTGGCGTTGATGCCCGCGTCGGCCACTACCTCGGCATAGCGTTCGGCAATCGAGACGAAGACCAGCACGCCGGTGCGCGCCTGCGTGCGATGGACGTTGCGGGCGAGGAACTGCTTCATCGCATTGGCGTGTGCCGCCTGGTAGCGCTGCCGCTTTGGCACGAAGTGAATGCGCAAGGCCGGCAGCAGCCACAGCAAGACGAGGATGGACACCAGCGCAAGCAACTGCGCCAGCACGAAATGCGGCAGCCGGATGGTCAGCCACCACGCTTCCAGGCCATAGGCGACGGCGAGGCTGGCGACAAACAGGCCGAGCGTCGTCGTGAAGGCGGCCGGGAAGAAATAGCCGTCGCTGGAATGCGCGACGACGCAGTAGATTTCGCCGTCGGTCTTCAACTCGGCCGTACGGATCGCCTCGGCGATGCGCTCATGGTCCTGCGGGCTGATCGGTCGTGTCGCCATTTCTCTCACCAGCTTCCCGAAGAGCCGCCGCCCCCGGACGAGCCGCCGCCGCCGGAAAACCCACCACCGCCGCCTCCGGAAGACCAGCCTCCGCCACCCGAAGACCAGCCTCCGCCGCTGGAGGATGATCGCCGGCTCGGCTCGAAAGTCATGCCAAGCCAGCGGTAGCGGCCGGGGCCGATCTTCTGGCCGAAGATCGGTGGCAGCACGGTGAACGCGATGCTGCCGAAGACGATCAGCAACCAGATGCTGATGAAAACGGCGAAGAACAGATTGTCGGAATTGAACGGCGCCTGCTCGTTGCGCTTGCCGCGCGCTTCCAGCTCCTCAGGATTACCCTCGAGCACCATGATCATGTCGTCGACGGCCTTCGAGATGCCGCCGGAAAAGTCGCCGACGCGGAAAGCCGGCACCATGTCGTTTTCGATGATCAGCTTGGTGTGCAGGTCGGTCAGCGCGCCTTCCAGACCGTAGCCCACCTCGATGCGCATCTTGCGGTCGTTGGGCACGACCAGCAGCAGCACGCCATTGTTTTCCTTGGCCTGGCCGAGCTTCCAGAAGCGGAACAACCGATTGGCGTAAGGCTCGATCTCCTCGCCGTCGAGGCTGGGGATCGTGGCGACGACGATCTGGTCGGAACCCTTGGTCTCGAAGTCGGCGAGCTTTTGCGTCAGCGCGGCTTTGGTGCCGGCGTCGATGATGCCGGCATTGTCGACGACGCGGCCGGTAAGAGCGGGGAGGTCGGCGGCGAGGGCGGCGAGGGGAAGGAGGAGAAGGCCGACTAGAATGCCAAGAAAAGAGAGGTAGGTGCGAGGCGCCCCCCTCTGTCCTGCCGGACCCGGCCCTTCGCTGTCGCTCCGGGCGTTCGTCATTCGGAAAGCCAAGCAATTGGCTTTCCGTCCGCTGCGCGGACCTCTCCTCACCCTCCTCAAGGGGGAGATTGGCCGACATCGTCCGCCGCGTATCTTCTGCGGCATTGGAGATTGGCGAAACCGGCAAAACCGCTGACCTCCCCCTTGAGGGGGAGATGTCCGGCAGGACAGAGGGGGTGTTTGCACGCCAGCGGTCCGTCTTTTCGCGGGGTTGTGTCCGACGACTGCCGAAGCGCTCACCCGCCCTGCTTGGTGGTCGTGCCGAAATCGACCTTCGGCACCTGCAGCTTGTCTTCTTCGACGGTGAAGTTGGCGAATGGCTCGTTGCCGCGGAACCACAAGGTCGCCCAGATCACGGACGGGAAGGTCCTCAGCGTCAGATTATAGTCCCTGACCGCTTGGATGTAGTCGCGACGGGCGACCGCGATGCGGTTCTCGGTGCCTTCGAGCTGCGCCTGCAGCGCCAGGAAATTCTGGTTGGCCTTGAGGTCGGGATAGGCTTCCGACACGGCGATCAGCCGCGACAGCGCGCTGGTCAGCCCGGCCTGGGCATCCTGGAACTTCTTCAGCGCCTCGGGATCCTTCAACGTATCGGGCGTCACCGTGATCTGCGTCGCCTTGGCGCGCGCCTGGACCACGGCGTCGAGCGTGTCCTTCTCATGCGATGCGTAGCCTTTGACCGTCTCGACCAGGTTCGGGATCAAATCGGCGCGGCGCTGGTACTGGTTGAGCACTTCGCTCCAGGCCGCCTTGGCGTTTTCTTCCGCGGTCGGGATGGTGTTGTAGCCGCAGCCGGCAAGCAGCGGCAGCACGAAAATCATCATCAGGAAGGCGGGCAGGCCGCGGAAGGTGGAGGGTGGTGAGAGGCGCTCGGCAATCATGATTGGTCCTCTGGGGAAGTTGCATGCGAAGCATTACCACAATCCGCGCGCAAGAAAATCACCCCGCGATGACACGCCGCCGCTGCGGGCTGATCCCGCGGCAAGCCCCCTGTGAATGGGTCTATGAACAGGCTAAGCTCTCGCTGCGAAAGGGCAATTGCCATGGCGGAGCGCCAGGACGACGAGAGGAATCGCGCCGCATCCTCGAACGCGTGGCGCGTGAGACGGCGCCAGGCGGTACCCCGTTCGTGGTGCGGGCGGCGAAGGATGCGCGCGATCGTATGACGGCGGCGGACGCCTATCGCGCTGACCCGATCGAATATTGGGGAACCCGCGTTGGCCGAACGCTTGGCTTCATCATCGCCATTGGGCTGTTGGTCTGGCTGGTGTATGCCGCCACTCGTGGCGGCTAGAGCAATTCTGGGAAAAGTGTGAAACGGTTTCCGTGAATTGCGTCAAACAAGGAGATAGGGCGGTTCTCCATTTCCCCGAAACGGTAAAACGCTCTGGGATTCAGATTTAATGAACGCAGAAAAAGCCGACGCGCCGCGCGCGGTCATCGTCATCTCAAGCCATGTCGCCCGCGGCTCGGTCGGCAACCGCGCCGCGGTCTTCGCGCTTGAGACTCTGGGCTTCCCGGTCTGGGCGGTGCCAACCGTCATCCTGCCCTGGCATCCGGGCCACAGCCGTGCCACACGCATCGTGCCGCCGCTCGACCAGTTCAAGGCGCTGATGGTCGACCTCGAGCGCGCGCCCTGGCTGGGCGAGGTCCGGGCCGTGTTGTCAGGCTATCTCGGCGAGGCCGGACAAGCCGAGGCGGTCGCCTCGCTCGTCGCTGCCGTCAAGGCGAAGACGCCGGATGCGATTTACATCTGCGACCCGGTGATGGGCGATTCCGGCGGGCTCTACGTGCCGGAAGCGACAGCTGTTGCGTTGCGCGACAGGCTGATGCCGATCGCCGATATCGCCACGCCGAACCGCTACGAGCTCGAATGGATGGCGGGTGCGCCGCTGCCCGACATCAAATCGGTTACGGCGGCAGCCTTGCACGCGGGACCCTCGACCATGCTGGTCACCTCCGCGCCGCCGATGATGAATGGCAGCATCGCCAATTTCCTGCTCGACGGCAGCCAGGCTCTGCTTGCCGAGCACCGCTTGATCGACAAGCCGCCAAACGGGCTTGGCGATCTGACGGCCGCCGTCTATCTGGCGCGCATCCTGTCTGGCCAGCCGCCGGTCAAGGCGCTGCAGTCGACCACCGCCACCGTCTTCGAGATCCTGGCGCGCACGGCAAAGCGCGGCGGCGACGAATTGCAGCTCGAGACCGACGCACAGAGCCTGTCTCATCCGATGGCCATGGTGCAGTTGCGCCATCTTCTCCATCCGGGCGCGACAAGCGCGCGTGAAACTGGCTGGCGTCGACGGCTGCAGGGCCGGCTGGATTGCCGTGCATCGCGAGCCGGCCGCTGCGCCTTTGGTATCGGTCTTCCCGAGCTTCCAGACGCTGCTGGAGGCCTTGCCGGATGCCACCATCGCCGTCGACATGCCGATCGGCTTGCCGGATTTTTCACGAAAAGGCGGACGCGGACCGGAAGCGCTGGTGCGGCCGCTGCTCGGGGCGCGGCAATCGAGCGTCTTCGCCATTCCGTCGCGCGTGGCGCTCTATGCCGACGCCAGCGACTTCACCACCCTTGAGGCCTGGTATGCGGCGCATCGGCGCGCCAGCGAAGTGGCCCTGGCCACGTCCGATCCGCCGCGCGGTGTTTCCATCCAGGCCTTCGGCATTTTTTCGAAGATCCGCGAGATCGACCAGCTTTTGATTGTGCGGCCCGACCTGCGCGGTCGCATCTTCGAATCCCATCCCGAGGTGGCTTTCTATCGCCTGAACGGCGGCACGGCGATGGCGCTGCCGAAGAAGATCAAGGGCGCGGTGAACCCGGCCGGCATGGAGGAGCGCAAGGCCTTGCTCAGCCGGCACGGCTATGAGCGGAGCTTTCTCGACCAGAGACCGCCAAGAGGTGCGGCCAGCGACGATTTTCTCGACGCGGCAGTCATGATGCTGATTGCCGGCCGAATCGTCAGCGGTGCGGCAAGACCGTTTCCGGATCCGCCGCTGACCGACCGGTTTGGCATTCCCGTCGCGATCTGGGCTTGATCGGGTCGTGCCCGCCGCATGGCGATTGCGCCAAGCCATCCGCAATTCGGCATTGCTCGCGATGGGCATTTGCCGTTAGAGCCTTTCTCGTTCGCAACGAGCTGCCGCCTCCAACCTCCGGAAAGGCTCTAGCCACCAATGCCCCATCTTCCCGAGCACCTGCTCAACGGCTATCGCAACTTCATGACCGGTCGTTATCCTTCCGAGAGCGATCGTTACCGTTCGCTGGCGCGAGAAGGCCAGGCGCCCGAGACGATGATCGTCGCCTGCTGCGATTCCCGCTCCGCCCCGGAAGCGATTTTCGATGCTGGCCCTGGCGAGCTCTTCGTGCTGCGCAATGTCGGTAATCTGGTGCCGCCCTATGAGCCCGACGGCGAGTTCCACTCGACCTCTGCCGCGCTCGAATTCGCCGTGCAGAGCCTCAAGGTCAAGAACATCGTGGTGATGGGCCATGGCCGCTGCGGCGGCATCCGCGCAGCGCTCGACCCCAATTCCACACCGCTCTCACCCGGTGACTTCATCGGCAAATGGATGAGCCTGATCGCGCCGGCGGCCGAAACAGTTTCGTCCAGCACCTTCATGACGGCAACGGAACGTCAGACGGCGCTGGAGCGCATTTCGATCCGCTATTCGCTCGCCAATCTGCGGACCTTCCCTTGCGTTTCCATCCTCGAAGGCAAAGGGCGGCTCTCGCTGCATGGCGCCTGGTTCGACATTTCGACCGGCGAGCTCTGGGTGATGAACAAGGAGACCGGCGATTTCGAGCGGCCGCAGCTGTAAGACGGAGGCGTGATGGTTCGGATCGGGCGGAGGTTCCTTCTTGCGGCACTGCTGCTGCTATCCTCGATCATGGGCGTCCGCGCCGATGACGGCGCCATCATCGACCGCTGGTATTCGGCGCTTCTGGTCGCCGACCGCAGCGAACTCGCAGAGCTTTTGGCCGACGATGCGCGCCTGAAGCTCGACGATATCGGCATCATCCAGACCAAGCAGGATTTCATCGCTTCGATCGACGAATGGCAGGGCGCGGTTGCGGGCGCCGCGATCCGTCATCGCATCGAGAAGACCGCGAATGGCGAAACCACGGTGCTCGCCTGCTACGACTTCCCCGGAAACGACACGCTGATGCGGGAAACCTTCATTGTCGCCGGCGGCCGTATCATCGCCAGCACCCAGACAGCGGTCGCGCAGGACTGCAGCGACTACTGGTGTTTGCGTGGTAGAGCAGGTCGCATGGCTTGGCGATTGGCTGAAACGCCCATCGCGATCGTCATCCACGGCCTTACCCCTTGATGCTCTGAGGCGAACCCTGGAGCGACCCTTGTTGCGCGATGTGCGGCATCGCCCTACATCCGGGGTAGCCCGCCTCCAAATCATCCCACCGGAAGAGCCCATGCCATCCTCAAAAACTGTCGACCTCGCCGCCCATCCGCTCACCGTCTGGCAGGGGCCGCTCGGCCTGCCGGATTTCTCGCGCATCGGCGATGGCGATTTCGGCCCGGTCTTCGATGCCGCGCTGAAGGCGCACGAGGCCGAGATCGATGCGATCGCGGCAAACAGCGAAGCGCCGACGATGGAAAACACGCTGGCCGCGCTCGAACTTGCCGGTGAGCCGCTCGACCATGTGTCCTCGATCTTCTGGTGCCGGGCTGGCGCCCACACCAACGACGCGATCCAGGCCATGGAGCGCGAGATTTCGCCAAAGATGTCGCGGCATTTCTCGGCGATTTCGATGAACGAGAAGCTGTTTGTCCGCATTGATGATCTCTATCAGCGCCGCGACAGCCTCCAGCTCGACGCGGAGGCGCTGCGCGTGCTGGAGAAGACCTGGAAAGGCTTTGTCCGCTCCGGCGCCAAGCTCGATGCCGAAGGCAAGAAGCGGCTCGCCACCATCAACGAGGAACTGTCCTCGCTCGGCACCAAATTCGGTCAGAACGTGCTGGCCGACGAGCGCGACTGGGCGCTGTTCCTCGACGAAGCCGATCTTGCCGGCCTGCCGGATTTCCTGAAGAGCGCCATGGCCGAGGCCGCCGAAATGCGTGGACAGAAGGGCCGCTATGCGGTCACCTTGTCGCGCTCGATCTACGAGCCGTTCTCGACGTTTTCCGAGCGTCGCGACCTGCGCGAAGTCGCGTTCAACGCCTTCATCATGCGCGGCCAGAATGGCGGTGCTTCCGACAACACCGATGTCGTGCGCGACATGCTCAAGCTGCGCGCCGAGAAGGCGAAGCTGCTCGGCTACGGCTCCTTCGCCGCGCTCAAGCTCGACGACACGATGGCGAAGACGCCGGAGGCCGTGCACGATCTGCTCGACCCGGTCTGGGAAAAGGCGCTGGAAAAGGCCGCCGCAGACCAGAAGCAGCTGGAGCGGCTGGCGGCGGAAGCCGGCAGCAACGAGAAATTCGCGGCCTGGGACTGGCGCTTCTACCAGGAGAAGCTGCGCGCTGAGAAATTCGCCTTCGACGAGGCGGAATTGAAGCCATATTTGCAGTTGGAGCGCGTCATAGAGGCCTGTTTCGACGTCGCCACGAAGCTATTCGGCATCACATTCGAGGAGAAGAAAGGCATTGCCGCCTGGCACCCGGACGCCCGCATCTTCGTGGTGAAGAACGCCGACGGCAGCGAGCGTGGTCTGTTCCTGGCCGACTATTTCGCGCGGCCGTCCAAGCGCTCCGGCGCCTGGATGAGCGCGCTCAAATCCGGTTACACGCTTGGCGACGGCGCCAAGCCGGTCATCTACAACATCATGAATTTCGCCAAGCCGCCGGCCGGCGAGGCCGCACTGCTGTCGGTCGACGAGGCCAAGACGCTGTTCCACGAATTCGGCCATGCGCTGCACGGCATGCTGACCGACGTCACCTGGCCGTCGGTTTCGGGCACATCGGTCAGCCGCGATTTCGTCGAGCTGCCGTCACAGCTTTACGAGCATTGGCTGACAGTGCCGGCGGTGCTGGAAAAGCATGCGCTGCATGTCAAGACCGGCAAGCCGATGCCGAAGGCGTTGCTCGACAAGATGCTAGCGGCGCGCACCTTCGGTGCCGGCTTCGCCACGGTCGAGTTCACCGCGTCGGCGCTGATCGACATGGCCTATCATGCACGTTCCGATGCACCGGAAAAGCCGCTTCGTTACGAGGCCGAAACGCTCGAGAAGCTGCATATGCCCGACACCATCGCCATGCGTCACCGCACCCCGCATTTCGGCCATGTCTTTGCCGGCGACGGCTATTCGGCCGGCTACTATTCCTACATGTGGTCGGAAGTGCTCGACGCCGACGCCTTCTCGGCCTTCGAGGAGACCGGAGACCCCTTCAACCCGGCGTTGGCCGAGCGGCTGCGCAAGAACATCTATGCCGCCGGCGGTTCGAAAGATCCGGAAGAGCTCTACACGGCGTTCCGCGGCAAGATGCCTTCGCCGGAGGCCATGATGGTGAAGCGCGGGCTGGTGTAGCACGATTAATCTCCCCCTTGAGGGGAGATGGCCGCAAAGCGGCCAGAGGGGTCGGTCCGACCGGACTCGCCCCCGTTTTTGGGGCGAAGGAGGTTAGCGCTCTACGCGAGGCGACCCCCCTCTGTCGCCTTCGGCGACATCTCCCCCTCGAGGGGGAGATTATCAGTGCCAAGGATCCGCAACCCGAGGCCACACCGGCCGCTTCAGCTTCCTGTAATCCGTCACCGCCGGATTGCTCGGATAGGAACTCGGCGCCGCGACGTAGATGATCTCGGCGGCGATCGGTTCGAAGCCGGCGTAGAAATGGTTGGTCGACTTGATCAGCAGGATGTCCTTGCTCATCGGATCGATGCCGATGTTGGAGAAGATGTCCGGCTCGAAGGTCTGGGTGCGGTTGGTGTTCAGGATAACATCGACCTCGGTGCCCTCGATGCGCACCACCGCCGATGGGCCAAGCGTCACCCGGCTTGGGCCAAAGCTTTGCCAGGCTTCATTGGTCGTCCTCAGCACCGTGACGCGCGCATCGATCGGCTCGCCGGCCTGCGGCCCGGCCTTGCCGCCGAAGCGCAGGTCGATGACAGCGCCTTCGCCGGCGGCGAGGCAGAAGGTCACCGCGATGGGGTCCCAGATCGTCGCCACGCCGACCTTGTCGATGCCGCGCTGAAGCAGTTCGCGCAGCACGATGGTGCCGTCGCCCGGCACGCCGCCGCCGGGATTGTCCCAGATGTCGGCGATGACCACCGGTTTGTCCTTGCGTTCCGCCCGCACGGCAAGCGCACGCTCGATGCCGGCGGAGGTGGAGAGCATCGTCATCGCCGTCTTTTCGCGCAAGGCATAGAGCTCACGCCCGAGCGTCTCGGCCAGCGCGTCGCCTTTGGCCTTGTCGTTGTCGGTGACGACCAGGATGCGCGTGCCCATCTCCGGCACGTCGGCGGCCATGAAGCCGTGGATGACCGAGATCGACAGCACGCCATCCTTGCCGTGCAGCGCCTTGATCCTGTCGACGAAGGAGCGCATCGGCTCGCGGCTGGTCGGCAGCACCTGGATCATGCGGCAGTCGAAGGTCGAGATCACCGGTCTGATGTCACCGCGCGCCGCAGCCAGCCCGAGCTCGACCACGTGCTCGCCACGTTCGTAGAAATCGGTGTGCGGGAATTCGAGGAAATAGGCCATGATGTTTGAGGCGGCGACGCGCTTCGGCGTCAGGTGGCTGTGCGGATCGAACTCGGAGGCGATCACCACGTCAGGCCCGACGATATGGCGCACCCGTTCCAGCAGATCGCCCTCGCAGTCGTCATAGCCTTGCGCCACCATGGCGCCATGCAGACCGAGGATGACGGCATCGACCGGCAGCGCGGCCTTGAGCTGGTCGAGGATCTCGTCGCGCAGCGCCTCGAAGGTCTGCCGCTGCACCAGGCCGCCTGGCTCGGCCCAGGTGGCGGTGCCTTCGATGACGGTGAGCCCTTCGGCGGCGGCGCGCCGGCGCAGTGCCACGATCGGCGAAGAGCACAGCGTCGGCGTTTCGGGATGCTTGCCCGGCCCGGCATAGAAGGCCATCTCGAACGAGGCCCGGTCGGTCGGCACCGGCGAGAAGGTGTTGGTTTCGGTCGCCAGTGAGGCGGTGAAGATGCGCATGCACAGTTTTCCTGGAATTGCTATTTGACCGCCCCGAGCGCCAGCCCGCGCACGAGATAGCGCTGCAGCCAGATGAACAGGATCGCCACCGGTAATGTCGCGAGCAGCGTCGCCGCCATGACATGGTGCCATTCGATCGTGTAGCGGCCGGCGACCAGCGAGAAGACCTGGATCGGCAGCGTGTAGCTCTCCTGGCTGCGCAGCATGGTGAGCGCCACGACGAATTCGTTCCAGGCGTTGATGAAGGTGAAGATGGCGGTGACGGCGATCGCCGGCAGGCAGAGCGGCAGGAACACTTTGCGCAGCGTCAGCCAGCGTCCGGCGCCTTCCATCCAGGCGGCCTCCTCGAGATCGCGCGGGATGGTGTCGAAATAGCTCTGCAGCATCCAGACGGTGAAGGCGACATTGAAGGCCATGTAGATGAAGCCGAGCGCGGTCGTCGATTCGACCAGCCCCCAGGCGGCCATCAGCCTGAACAGGCCAAGCACCAGCACGATCGGCGAGATCATCTGCGAGATCAGCAGGAACTGGCGGAAGGCGCCGTAGCCGGCGAAGCGAAAGCGCGACATGGCGTAGGCCGCCGGCACCGAGATCAGGATGGCGCCGATGGTCGCCAGCGTCGAGACATAGAGCGAGTTGAGCAGCGCGCGTCCGAAGCCGGTCGCCACCCACATGTCGGCAAAATTCGACCAGCGGAATTCGCTCGGCCACCAGGTGGGGGTCAGCACCTCGGTGCGCGGCTTGACCGCGGTGAGGAACATCACCGCGAAGGGAAAGATCGTTACCACAATCAGGGGGCCGAGCAGCAGCCAGGCGATGATGGTGCGTTTGAGTTTCGGAGTCATGCCCGCTGCTCCCGCATGGCGAGGCGCACATAGATCATGGTGAAGACAAGCAGGATGGCGAACATCACCAGCGACACTGCGGACGCCTCGCCGAGTTTGCCGATGCGGAAGGCGAGCTTGTAGAGGTGCGTCACCAATATGTCGGTGGAGTTGGCCGGCCCGCCCTGCGTCATCACCCAGATGATCGGGAAGGAGTTGAAGACGTAGATGGTGTTGAGCACGATCGCGATGTTGATGAAGGGCTTCAACAGCGGAAAGGTGATCTCGCGGAACTGCTGGAACGGTGTCGCGCCCTCGAGCGCCGCCGCCTCGTAAAGATCGTCGGGGATCGACGACAGGCCGCCGAGGAAGATCGTGGTGGTGAATGGCACCGTCACCAAGATGCCGATCAGCACCTGCATCGGAAAGGCGGTCTCGGCGCGCGCCAGCCACTGGATGTTCTCGTGGATCAGGCCGAGCCCGATCAGCGCCGAATTCAGCATGCCGCTTTCGCCGTTGAGCGCCCAGCGCCAGGCCACCGCCGTCATGGTCAGCGATACCGCCCAGGGCAGCATGATGATGACGCGGGCAATCCCGCGGCCATAGAAATCCATGTTGAGGATCATCGCCACCGGCATCGACAAGAGCAGCGCGCCGCCGACCACGAGCACTGTCCACAGCCCCGTGCGCCAGAGCGCGGCGACAAAATCCGGATCGGCGAACAACTCGGTGAAATTGGCGAAGCCGGTGAAGTCGCGCAACTGGCCGAAGCGGCTGACGTCATGCGTCGAGATCTGCACCAGGTCCCAGACCGGCCAGAAGATCACCACCGCGGCGAGCAGCAGGCTGGGCAGCGTCAGCAGATAGGGCAGGAAACGATTTTGCATCGGCTGTTTTGTACCGCGTTGCGGGTGGAGATTGGATTGCGCTGGCTTAACAGATTGACTCAATCCCGCCTCGTGGAAGAAGGCTCTTTCCTCTCCCCGTCGATCGGGGAAGAGGTGTCGAGCGAAGCTCGACGGAGTGGGGGTCGACCCTTTAGCGCAGGCGAGGCGATGCTTACGCCTGGTGCCCTTCGTATGTCCGCGAGGCGGTTGCGAGGTGGTTCCCCCACTCCGTCTCGGCTTCGCCGAGCCACCTCTCCCCTCCGGAGGAGAGGAAAGGAGCCTAGCTGGAATGGCGCCGGCATCGACGGTTAGAACCCGGAAAGGTGTGGCGCGCTCCGACGGGGTGGAGCGCGCCACGGGCGCAGGGAGATACGCCCTTATTTCTTCTTGAGTACCGCGTTGGCCTTGTCGGCGGCGTCCTTCAGGCCTGCCTCGGGGTCGCCGCCGAGGTAGATCTTCTGCATGGCATCCGACGTGATCTGGGCGACTTCTTCCCAGCCGGGGATGACCGGCGCGAAGCGGGCGTCAGGCAGAAGTGCCGTGAAGGCGGCGAGATCGGCGTTGTTGACGTAATAATCCATCTTGGCCTCCTCCTTGTTCACCGGCAGGAAGCCTTCGCCCTGGGTGAACTTGGCGCGCTGCTCCTTGCTGAACAGGAAGTCGAGCAGCTTCCAGGCCTCGTCCTTGTTCTTGGAGTTCTTGAACATGATGATGGAGTCGGTGACGCCATAAGTGCCGCGCGCTCCGGTCGGGCCGGCGGGAATCGCGGCGACGCCGTATTTCAGCTTCGGCGCTTCTTCCTTGATCTGGTTGGAAAGGAAGGGCGCGGTGATCATCATGCCGACCTTGCCCTGCTTGAACAGGTTCTGCACGTCCTCGCGGTTGTTGGAAGTGACGCCCGGTTCCGTCAGGCCTTCGTCGATCATCGACTTGTAGAGCTTGGCCGCTTCGAGCGCGCCCGGCGTGCTCAGGCCCGATGTGCCATCCTTGTTGAGGATCTCGGTGCCCTGCGACCACATCGCATAGTAGTAATAGACGTCGGTCTCGATCTCCTTGCCTTGCAAGCCGAAGCCGAAGGCGCCGACCGCCTTGATCTTGCGCGCGTCTTCCTGCAGCTCGGTCCAGGTCGCCGGCGGCTTGGCGATGCCGGCTTTCTCGAACAGCTCCTTGTTGTAGTACATGGCGCGCGCTGAGGCTGCGATCGGCAGGCCGTAAGTCTTGCCGTCCATGATCGAAGGTTGCAGGAAGGTGTCGATGAAGCGGTCCTTGAATTCGGGCTTGATGTAGCTGTCGAGCGGCTCGGCGACATCCTGCTGCACGAAATCGATCAGCCAGCGCGTGCCGATGATCGACAGGTCCGCATTGGTGCCGGCGCTGATGTCGGTGGTCAGCTTCTGCAAGAGCACATCCCACGGCACCACTTCATATTTGATGGTGATGCCCGGGTTGGCGGCCTCGAATTCCTTCTTCACCGCCTCGAAATAGGGGCCGGTCTTGGCGCTGTATTCGGCGACGGTGACACGCACCTCGCCGGCGTCGGCGGGCACTGCCAACGCCAGCATGCTCATTCCGGCCAAAAGGCCGACAGTCCATTTCGCAAGGCTCATCTGATGTCTCCCATTGATGCACGTTGGCGCCTGACTCTTATGAGCTCAGGATTTATGTGACTTTCCTACATTATCCATCATTTGAGGCCATGCAAGCGGTTTATCGTGTTGCTTATTTACATTTGGTTGGCTAGCGTTATCCAGACAAAATGAAGGGGTGGAGGAGCGCGCATCGTGGTTTCGAGAGCCGAGTTCGAGGGCAGGACCGTTGTCGTCACGGGCGCGGGCGGCGGCCTTGGTTCGGCGATCGTGGCGCTCATGGCCGAGCGCGGCGCGCGCATCGTCGGCTGCGACCAGTCGGCGGAAGCGCTGGCCAGCCCGCATTTCGCCTCGCGCCATGTCTTCAACCTGCTCGACCGCGCCTCGATCGAGGCGGCGATCCCTGCTTTGCTAGACAAGGACGGTGTCCCCGACATCCTGATCAACAATGCCGGCTGGACGCGCACCGAGACCTTGAAAGCGCTGACGGCGGACAAGATCGAACAGGAGCTCGACCTCAACCTGACCGGCGTCATGACTTTCGCCGACCCGGTGATCAAGGCGATGGCGGCGCGAGGCTCCGGCAGCATCGTCTTCATCTCCTCGGTCAATGCGATTTCGCATTTCGGCAACCCGGCCTATGCCGCCGCCAAGGCCGGCATCAACGCCTACGCCAAGTCGGTCGCCGTCGAGCTCGGCCGCAGCGGCTTGCGCGCCAATGTCGTGTGCCCGGGCTCGATCCGCACCGCCGCCTGGGACCATCGCCTGGCCAAGGATCCGGAAATCCTCGCTCGCCTGAAGCGGCTCTATCCGCTCGGCCGCATCGTCAACGCCTTGGAAGTGGCCGAAGCCGTGGCTTTCCTTGCCTCCGACCGCGCATCCGGCATAACTGGCGCGGTGGTGCCGGTGGACGCCGGGCTGACAGCCGGCTACCTGCCTTTCATCGACGACATTTTGGGGGCGTGACCATGACCGATGTCCAGTTTCGCAACCTGTCGAAATCCTTCGGCCAGCATAAAATCCTCGAGGACATCAACCTCGACATCAAAAGCGGCGAGTTCGTCGTGCTGGTCGGGCCGTCCGGCTGCGGCAAGTCCACGCTGCTGCGCATGCTGGCGGGGCTGGAGACGATCACGTCGGGCGATCTGCTGATCGGCGGGGTACGCGCCAACGAGTTGCCGCCGCAGCAGCGCAACATCGCTATGGTGTTCCAGTCCTATGCGCTGTTTCCGCACCTCAAGGCATCCGAGAATATCGGCTTCGGCCCGAAGATCCGCGGCGAGAACCGCGCGGCGATCGACGACAAGGTCAGGAAGGCGTCCGGGGTGCTCAACCTGTTTTCCTATCTCGACCGCTACCCGAGGCAATTGTCGGGCGGCCAGCGCCAGCGCGTCGCCATGGGCCGCGCCATCGTGCGCGAGCCTTCGGTGTTCCTGTTCGACGAGCCGCTGTCCAATCTCGATGCGCAATTGCGCGTGCAGATGCGCACCGAGATCAAGGCGCTGCACCAGCGGCTGAAATCGACCATCGTCTATGTCACCCACGACCAGATCGAAGCGATGACCATGGCCGACCGCATCGTGGTGATGGATCGCGGCCGCATCCAGCAGGTCGGGGCGCCGCTGGAGCTTTACGACAAGCCGGCCAACAAGTTCGTCGCCGGTTTCCTCGGCTCGCCGTCGATGAGCTTTGTCTCCGGGGCCCTCAGGTCGGCGTCGGACAAGAGCTGGTTCGAGTCGGCCGGCGGCGGGCGCCTTGCGCTTGCCGGCAAGGCTGCGCCGGCAGACAATGCGGTCGAGGCCGGCATCCGGCCCGAGCACTTTGTCATTGGTGAAGCTGCCGACGCCATGGCGCTCAAGGTGGATGTCGTCGAGCCGACCGGTTCCGAAACCCATGTCTATGGCGCCATCGGCGCTGATACGGTACGCGCCGTGTTCCGCGACCGGGTGCCGGTCAGGCCAGGCGACCTGCTGCCGGTCTCGGTCGACCCCCGCAACATCCATCTGTTCGACAAGGCGACGGGCCTGCCGTTATAACGCCCACCCCAGTGAGGCAATGGCATGATGACGAAAACACGGGCATGAAGACGCCGGCCGACATCATCACGCGGCTGCAGCTGATGTCGCAGGACGGCACCAAATCGGATCGCCGGCTGGCCAGCCTCGTTCTGTCCGATCTCGATTTCGCCTCCAAGGCGGCGATCTCGGAGATTGCCGCGCGCGTTGGCGTCAGCGAGCCGACGGTGACCCGCTTCTGCCGCAACCTCGGCTGCGAGGGTTTGCGCGACTTCAAATTCTATCTGGCGCAGGCGATCGCCATTGGCGGCCAGTATCTGTCGCCGGAGCCGCTCAGCCGCGATGCGCGCGAGCAGCGCATCGCTTCGGCCATCACCGAGGCGGCGATCGCCGCCATCAAGCGCGCCAGCGAGAACCTTGACATGAGCATGCTGCTGAGCGTCGCCGCCCGCATCGCCAGCTCCGGCAATATCCTGTGCATCGGCTCCGGCGGCATTTCGTCGATGCTGGCGACCGAGATGCAGAACCGGCTGTTCCGGCTCGGCCTCTCAGCGCTTGCCCAGACCGACGGCCAGCTGCAGCGCATGTATGCAGCGGTCGCGACGCCGGAGACGACGCTGGTCGCCTTTTCGGTCTCGGGCTATGCGCGCTCGGTCATCGAGGCCGTCGAGGTCGCGCAGCAATATGGCGCCGCCACCGTCGCCATCACCGCGCCGGACTCGGCGCTGGCCAAGGCCGCCGACACGGTGATCCTGCTGCAGCCTTTCGAGGACGGTAACATCTACAAGCCGACTTCGTCGCGCTACGCGCTTTGGCCATCCTCGACATGATTGCCACCACGGTGGCGGAATCGCGCGGGCCGAAGGTCCTGGAGAATCTGCGGCGCATCAAGCAGAGCGTCAACACGCTGAAGGTGGATGATCCGAGGCTGCCGCTAGGGGATTAAGAGCCGGCGCCCGAACCGCCGATCTCCCCCTCGTGGGGAGATGTCCGACAGGACAGAGAGGGGCGCTGTCCCGCCGACGTCTCAAATTCGGGTTACTCGAAGAATGCCTTGAAGCGTCCCACCAACGTCGCCGGCTCACCCAATATCCGCAATGTCTTCAGCCGCGACGTGCCGCCGGCGACAACCGAAACCGACGAAGCCGGCACGGCAAGCGTCTTGGCCAGCAGCCGTTCCAACGCCGCGTTGGCGGCGCCGTTCTCGGGCACTGCGCGAACACGGGCTTTGAGATGGCTGCGCCCATCGTCGGTCGCCTCCAGGCCGTCGATCCTATCGAGCGCCGCTTTCGGGGTCAGGCGCACGAAGAGATCGATGCCGTCCTCGCGCAAGCGAAACGGCTGGCTCATCGATCCGCCGGGCTCAGACGACCCAGGAAATCACCGTGGTGAGCAGGAACTGGCGGATGAAGAAGATGATCAGCAGCAGGATGATCGGCGAGATGTCGATGCCGCCGAGATCCGGCATGAAACGGCGGATCGGCTTGAGCGCCGGCTCGGTCAGCCGGAACAGCATGTTGCCGACAGTGCCGACGAACTGGTTGCGCGAGTTGACGACATTGAAGGCATAGAGCCAGGAAAAGATCGCCGAGGCGATGATGATCCACCAATAGAGGTCAAGCGCCATGACGATGGTCTGAATAAGGGCGATCATGCCGGTCTCCAAATTGTCGCCGACATGTAGCCATTGCTTGCGAAACCGGCAAGGCCCGGCTTTCCGGCAACCGCCAACATGGCGGGGTCGTTTCGTCTTGACAGGAAACCGCTGCCTTCGATAAATGCGCCATCCGCTGGACGGGGCTGTAGCTCAGCTGGGAGAGCGCGTCGTTCGCAATGACGAGGTCAGGAGTTCGATCCTCCTCAGCTCCACCAGCGGAATTCCCAGGCCGATTTTTGTCAAACGGTGAAAAACCGAAGAGTTTTGATGCCGGCGTGAGCTTCGGCATTGCCCGCGCTTGATGGCCGCCTGCGCCATTTCGCCTTGGTGAGGACGCTGGCTGTTGTGTCGGCTTACAGCCTATAAGAGCAGAAATGATCACGATTTCCCGCTTTGCGGCGCTCATCCTGTTTGCGGCGATCACCATCGCCACGCTTTCGCCGATCGACCTGCGGCCGCATTTCGCGGATCCGAATGTGGAACGCGCGCTGGCCTATGTCGTGTTCGGCGTGGCGCTTGCCCTTGGTTTCCCAGATCGCCTCATGCAAACCCTGGTTGCGGCCGCGCTTGTCGCGGGTGTCCTGGAGCTGTTGCAGATCGTCGATCCGGGCCGGCACGCCCGTTTCAGCGACGCCGTGCTGAAGGCGCTCGCCGGTTTCATCGGCATCGCCATCGGCCACGCCATCATTGCGGCGAGCCGCAAACGGATCGGCGGGTAGCTGTTACGCCACCCGGAAATAGCTCGTCATGCCGGTCTTCTGGTGTTCGATGATGTGGCAATGGAGCAGCCAGTCGCCGGGATTGTCGGCGACTAAGCCGAGCTGCACCTTCTCGTCGGGCTGGATGAGATAGGTGTCGGAGACGAACGGCTGGACCGCGCGCTTCGAGGACGACAGCACCTTGAAACTCATGCCGTGCAGATGGATCGGGTGCGAATGCGGCGTCAGGTTCTCCATGTCGATGACATAGCTCTGGCCAAGCTTCAATTCGGCAAGCGGCGCGGTCGGGTCGGGCGTGTCGCCCGGCCACGGCACCTTGTTGATCGCCCAGAAACTATAGCCGAGCGAGCCGCAGATGCCGTCGGCAGGGACATTCTCGGCCGTGGCGCTGAGCGCCAACGCAATGCGCCTGGCGCTGCCGAGATCTACTTCCGCCACAGGGTTCGGCTCCAGCGGCGCGAGGTCGCGAATATCGCGCTTGAGCGAGCTTCCGACCGCGCGCAGCGTCGCCAGGATCTTCGGCTTGGTTCCCCGCACATCGCGCAGGCTGACAACAGCGCCTTCCTGGTCCGGCATGCGGATGGCGAGGTCGAGGCGCTGTCCAGGTCCGAGCAGCAGGGCGTCGGGCGCAAAACGTTGCGGCACCGGATTGCCGTCGAGCGCGATGACCGCCGCTTCGGCGCCGTCGACGCGGAAGGCGTAGATGCGGGTGACGTCGGTGATGGCGGCGCGCAACCGCACTAGGCCGCCGGCCGGCGCGTCGAATTGCGGCTCGCCCTGCCAGTTGGCGGTGCGCACCGTGCCGAAGGTGCCGGTTTTCGCCGCATCGCGCGGCCGGAACTGCTCGATGAACTGGCCGTCGTCGCCAAGCCGCCAGTCGCGCAGGTTGATCGCCATTTCGGCATCGAAGGCCGGATCGTCCGGGTTCTCCACCACGATCACGCCGGTCAGCCCGTGGCCCATCTGGATCAGCGTGTTGCAATGCGGGTGATACCAGAAGGTGCCGGCGTCGGGCGGGGTGAAGGCGTAGTCGAAATGATCGCCCTGGTAGACATAGGGCTGCACCAGGAACGGTACGCCGTCCATTTTATTGGGAACGCGGATGCCGTGCCAGTGGATGGTCGTCGGATCGTCGATGCCGTTGATCAATTGCGCGGCAAACGGCACGCCCTTGCGCATCCGGATCGCCGGCGGCATGCCGGCTTGGCCATAGGTCAGCACGTTCTTCGTTGCAGCGCCGTCCATGAGTTGCGCCTCGATGCTGGCGGTCTTGAGCAGCAGCGGATCGGGCTTTGGCGCGGCAAAACCAGTCAACCTGCCGACGGTCGCGGCGCCGATGCCGGCGAGGCCGGCGGCTTTGGTTGTTTTGAGAAGAGCGCGGCGCGTCAGCATGGTCATTTGGCTTCGGGCGAGAGGGTTCGTGGCGTAATCCAGGGTAAAACCATAGCCCGCAAGCACCTATTGCCAATCGTGGCATAACAAAAGGAGCGACCGGGTGTCAGTCCCGCAAGTTGAAATAAAGCGGCGCAGTCACGCGCGTCCCGGCTTTCTCGGGCGGTGGTGCGGGCACCGTCGCGCCCTGCAGGGCACCAAGGGCCGCCCGGTCGAGATCCGCGTCTCCCGAGGATCGCGCCAGCCGTACGGAACCTACCGAACCGGAAGCATCGACCACGAAGGTTACGTTGGCGGTGCCTTCCGCGCGCCTCGGTCTTGCCGCGTTCGGGTAACGCGTGTGCCGCTCGATCCATGCCGCCAGGCTGGAATTCCACCTGGAACTGTCGCCGGCTCTGGATGCCCCGGTCGACTTCGGCGCGGCCGCCTTGGCTTGCGCCAAGGCATCGATGCTTGCGGTCATCGATGCCTTGGGAGCAGGGCCTTTTCCTTTTTCGGCCGCTGCTTCGGCTTTTCGACCGGCTTCTTCTTCGCCTCGACCGGCTTTTCGACTTTCGCCTCCCCGACCGGCCTTGGCTCGGGCAGCGGGACGACGACGTCGGGCGAGATCGCTTCGACGGGATCGGGCACAACTTCGTCCAGCGGTTGCTGCTCGCTCAGCGTCAATGTCTGTTCTGTCGGCTCGGCCTGCTCGGCCGTGTCGGGGTCGACCGGCGGATCCGTGACCGGCTCGGCCTCGTCGGCGACAGGATCGGGCGGCGGGTCGGCCACCGGTTTCGGATCGACAGGCGTTTCCTCGGCAGCGTTGGGCGGGTTGGGGCTGATCGCATCCAGCATGGCCGGGTCTTCCGGCACCGGGGGCGCGCTGACAAGCGGCGCCATGTCGACCGTCAACGCCGGTGGCGACCCGCCGTCGGTCATGTCGGTGAAGCTCAGATTCTGCACCGCATAGGCGACCGCCACATGCGCGGCCAGAATGATCGCCGCAGCGCTTGCCCACAATCCGGCTTCGCGCATGCCGAAGCGGGATTGAGAGGACAGGGCGGCGATCGTTTGAGTCATGGGGCCGGGCTTCCGCTCGCAGCCGGCGCCGAGACGCTGGCGGGCGTAGGCGTCACATCGCCCGATGCCGTCTCCAGCCCGACCAGCGCCACCTTCAGGTAGCCGGCGTGGCGCAGCAGGTTCATCACCTCCATCAGGTCGCCATAGCCGACCGTCTTGTCGGCGCGCAGGAAGATGCGCGTCTGCTTGTCGCCCTTGGTGTGGCTGTCAAGCGCCGCGGCAAAGGCGGGACGCGGCACGCTGTCATTGCCGATCGCCAGCGTCAGGTCGCTTTTCAGCGTCAGGAACAGCGGTGTCTTGGGCCGTGGCGCCGGCGTTGCCGTCGATCCCGGCAGGTCGACATTGACATCGGCGGTCGCCAGCGGCGCCGCGACCATGAAGATGATCAGCAGCACCAGGATCACGTCGATGAACGGCGTGACATTGATGTCGTGGGTTTCCTCGAGATCGTCGCCGGCCGTTTCGCGTATCCGCGTTGCCATCGCCGTCTACTCCGCCGCGGGCGCCGCTGCCGGCGGCACGGCGCGGAAGTCGAGATCGCGGCTGACTAGGCGCTCGACGCCGGCCGAGGCATCGGCGAGGACCTGCTTGTAGCCGGCTATCGAGCGCGCGAAGACGTTGTAGATGACCACGGCGGGGATGGCCGCCACCAGGCCCATGGCGGTGGCAAGCAGCGCCTCGGCGATGCCCGGCGCCACCACCGCCAGATTGGTGGTTTGCGCTTGCGAGATGCCGATGAAGGCGTTCATGATGCCCCAGACGGTGCCGAACAGGCCGACGAAGGGCGCCGTCGAGCCGATTGTGGCGAGCAGGCCGGTTCCGCGCGACATGCGCCGCGCCGCCGCCGCCTCGATGCGGGAAAGTCTCGAAGCGACGCGCTCCTTCAGGCCGTCGCCGGAAGCATGGTCGAGCGCGCCGGCTGAAAGCGCGCGCTCTTCCTCGGCCGCCCGCACCAGAAGCGCGCCCGGACCGCCGCCGTGGCCGAGCGCACGGCCGGCCTGCATCAACGTCGCGGCGTCGCCGATCGCGTTGGCGGCACGGCGGGCTCTGAGCTTGCCGCCGAAGATCTCCGGCGACTTGGCGAGCCAGATCGTCCAGGTGACCAGCGATGCGAAGGCGAGGCCGACCATCACCGCCTTCACGACGATGTCGGCGGCCATGAACATGCCCCATGGCGACAGATCGTGCGGCAGCGTCAGCGAAATGGCGGAAGGGTCTTCGTTCGCAGCCGCGTCCGGAGCCGGCCGGGTTCCCGACGCCGCTGCGCCGGCGGGTGCCTCAACCACAGGTGTGGCCGGTGTCTGGGTCGCGGGCGCTGCCGGTGGTTGAACGCGCGGTTGCGTGGCAGGGGCCGGCGGCTGCTCCTGCGCCACGGCGATACCGGCCGAAAGAATGAGAGATGCGGCCAGCGCCGCGAAAAGACCGATCCGGGACAAGGCTCGTCCTCGCTTCATCATTGCACGTAACCGATGGGCTGGCCGGTGACGGGGTGGTTCAGCACGCCCATCTCGATGCCGAAAATCTCCTTGAGCACGTCGCCCTGCATGATCTCGGCGGGCGTGCCGCGCCTGAGCAGCCGGCCCTCCTTCAGCGCGATCAGCTCGTCGCAGTAGCGCGCCGCCATGTTGGGGTCGTGCAGCACCACGACGACGCACAGGTCGCGCTTGCGGCTGAGCTCCTTGACCAGCGCCAGCACCTCGACCTGATGGGCGATGTCGAGGGCGGAGATCGGCTCGTCGAGCAGCATGACGCCGGCATTCTGGGCCACCAGCATGGCGAGCCAGGCGCGCTGCCGCTCGCCGCCGGAGAGCTCGTCCACCAGCCGGTCGGCGAAACCGGTCATGTCGGTGAGCACCAGGGCCTCTTCGACATGCTTGCCTGTCCCGCGGCCCGAAGCGGCCGAGGGCGCCATGCCAGGGATATCGGCCGAGCGACGCCAGCTCGCGCACGGTCAGCCCGGTTGCCGCCGGCGTCGTCTGCGGCAGATAGGCCAGCGCCCGCGCCAGCTCGTACGCGCCCCAGCCCGCCAGCGGGCGTTCGGCGAAGCGGATGTCGCCGGAGCTTGCCGGCTGCTGCCGCGCCAGGAGCTTGACCAGCGTCGACTTGCCGGAGCCGTTATGGCCGATCAGCCCATAGACGCGCGAGCGCTGCAACTCGAGCGAGAGCGGCCCGAGCAATGTGCGCTCGCCGACGGCAAAACTCACGGCGTCGACTTGAAAGGCTTTCTCGGCGTCCATTGCGACCAATATCATCTCCAAGGCAGCTGCCTTCAGGCTTGAGCACGAGCGGATGCCGGTTGACTATGAAACATGACTTTACTAGTCAACTCTAAAGGTGACTTTTTAAATCAACAAAATTTCGCGATGTGCGCGAGGCATGTCGAAATCACGATTGTTCTGGGCGCGACGAGATGCCAGATGGTTCTGCCGGTGGACGGCGGCGCGCCTCCCAGGCCACCATGGTGGAGAGCACAAGCAGCAAGAACAGGGGCAAGCCACCGATGATCAAGGCGATACCGTTCGACTTCCCCTATGATGGCAAGCTGGTGCCTAGGCACACGGCGCTGTTGGCCATCGACCTGCAGGAGGATTTCCTGTCGCCGGACGGCTATTTCGCCAGGAAGGGCTACGATCCCTCGCCGCTGCGCGCCATCCTGCCGACCGTGAACCGGCTGATGGGCGCGGCGCGTGCGGCGGGCGTCACCATCGTCCACACCAGGCAGTGCTACCGCGCCGACATGGCCGACATGACGCCTTACGAGACATGGCGCCGCAAGCGCGCGGGCCTGGACGGCACCGATGTCCTGCTGCGCTCCGGCCCCGGCTTCCAGATCGTCGCCGATATCGAGGTAAGGCCCGAAGACGTCGTCATCGACAAGACCTGCAACAGCGCCTTCACCTATACCGATCTCGAGCTGGTGCTGCGCGCGCGGGACATCACGCATCTCCTGTTCACCGGCTGCACGACCGATGTGTGCGTGCACACCACGCTGCGCGAGGCCTGCGACCGCAATTTCCAATGCCTGACGATTTCCGACGCCTGCGCCAGCGGCGACCAATATGCCCATGACGCCGCCCTGCATATGGTGACGGTCGAGGACGGCGTGTTCGGCGCGCTGGCGGAATCGCAAGCCGTCCTCTCCGCGTTATCGCGGCTCACCAGCTAGTCAGGCGATTCAGGTCCCGGGACGCGCTTCCGGCGGCAAACCGGCGGCAAATGTCGCGGGCTGCGGAAGCTCAGCCTCACGCCGCGCCAGCGAGTTCGAGACCAGTGTGATCGTCTCGTGTCCGATGCGGGTGATCTCGTTCGGGCGGTCGATGCCGCCGACCATGAATTCCTCGATGCCCAGTGCTGCATAAGGCAACAGCGCCAGGGCGATCCGCGCCGGCGGTCCGGCGATCTCGACCGCTTTGTGATCGGCGACGCCTGTCCAGCCCTCCGGGCGAATTCGCACGGGGAGCGCGAACCGAAGCTTGCCGGCGCGGCCATGCTCGGCGGCGGCGCTGCGCGCGCGCTCGATCAGCCGGCGGGTCTCTTCGGGCGTGCCTGGGGCGAGTTCGAAGATGTCGGCATGCCGTCCAGCGACTTTCAGCGCCGTGCCGGACTGGCCGCCAAGGCGGATGGCGAGGTCGGCGCCGTGCGGACCCTTGCGCGGCACGAACCCGCCCTTGACGCTGTAGAAGGCGCCTTCGTGGTCGAAAGGCCTGTCGTTCGACCACAAGCGTTTGAGCAGCACCAGATATTCGTCGATGCGCTGCCAGACCACGCTGTGGCCGATCGGCCGCGCCTCAGCGTCGCTGTCTTCCAGCGGCTCGCTCAGCATGCGAAGCGACAAGCGGCCGCCGCCGCTGCGATCGAGAGCCGCCAGCTGCCTTGCCGCCACAGTCGGCTCGATCACGCCGGCCCAATGCGTCAGCACCACTTCGAGCGAGCCGGTGCGGTCGAGCGTCTGGGCGGCGATATCCATATTGGTGAGCAGTCCCGCCGGATCGTCGACGACCAGCTTGCGGAAACCGGCGTCCTCGATCAGCGACAATTTCGTCGCGGTCTCGGCGAAATCGTAGAAAAAGCTGCCCTCGGCAGACTTTCCGGGAACATGCGTGAACTCGATCGGCATTGCCATCGCCTCCATCACGTTGGTCACCCCGCTTCGAAAACCCTCGAATGAAAATGCATGTGCAGACATGCGACTGCGCGCCGGCACGCGGCCGGTCTTCAGTTCCGATTACTCAACTCAGACTGCTATTGGTGCGGAGCCCTTCAGCTCCGATGGGTCAGGGAATGAGACCCAGAACCACCGCGCCGGTGAACACAAACGCGAGCGCGAAGACGAGATAGGCGAAGGTGCCGCCATAGGCGGGCCTCCAGCTTTGGTCGGCGGTCAGCCTCTGGCCCTTGCGCTGAGCGTTCTGGATGTAGGTCATGGTCGAGCCTCCGTCACGCCCATTAATCTATAAAATTAGTAGACTTTGTCGATTGCTATTTTCCGCCGATTTTTGGAACAACGTTCTCGTATTTCGGGCGATTATGGTTTTCCGTACCCCGATCGGCGCCAAGAATCCGGCCCTTCGTCTGCTGGCCGTCAGGCGCAAAATGGCTGAAATCGGCCGATCGCGGTGGTTCCAGGCCCAACATCCGGGCGTTCGAGCGGCCTTGGCCATCCCACGTGCGAAAGATCCAGTTTCGTCAACGGCGCGCATCTCTTCGTCGATAACGGCTTTACCGCGATGTGAGGCTTTCCAAGCTCCAGGTTCTTCGTCCCAGGGACAGCTTGGCGCCCTTCCTCTACCCCGTCGATCGGGCAGGGCAATCGCTTATGAGGTTTTACGAAGAGGACCCCCACCCTAACCCTCCCCACAAGGGGGAGGGAACGCTGCCGCACGCCACCCTTTTTGGCGTCGAACCTAGGCGATTTGCGGAGATCGGCGCCTACCAAGTCTCCCTCCCCTTGTGGGGAGGGATTAAGGGTGGGGGTCCTCTTCGTAAAAACTCATATGCGATTGCCCTGGGTCAATCGGGGAGAAGAAAGGACACCAAGTCCTCTACCGCTCCTCGCGTCGGAACGGCTTCAGCAGCGCTGATGGCGCGATAGCGTTGCGCGACATGATCGCCATGGCGACGATGGTGAAGATGAAGGGCAGCATCAGGAACGCTTCGTAGGGGATATGCCCGAGACCGCTCGCCTGCATCCGGAGCTGCAGCGCATCGACGAAGGCGAAGAGCAGTGCCGCCCCTGCCGAGCGCCACGGGTCCCAGCGGCCGAACACGACCAGCGCGATCGCCACCCAGCCGCGCCCCGACACCACGCCGAAGGTGAAGGCGTTGAACTGCGCCATCGTGAGAAACGCGCCGGCCAGCCCCATCAGCGCGCCGCCGAGGATCAGCGCCTGGAAGCGCGTGGCAATGACGCTGACGCCGGCGGAATCGGCGGCGCGTGGGTTCTCGCCGACCATGCGCACCGACAGCCCCCAAGGCGTGCGGTAGAGGACGAAGGCGGCAAGCGGGACGGCAATGATGGCCATGTAAACCAGCGCGAACTGGTTGAATACCGCCGGCCCCAGCACCGGAATGTCTGAAAGAACCGGGATCGGCACGGTCTCGAATCCCTTGATGCTCGGCGGCACCGATTGCTGGCCGTAGATCAGCCGGTAGAGGAAATAGGCCAGCCCCGACGAGAACAACGTCACGCCAATGCCGCAGACATGCTGGCTCAAGCCCAGCACCACCGTGAACAGCGCGTGCAGCGCGCCCATCAGCACGCCGGTCAGCACCGCCACCAGCACGCCGAACCACAGGCTGCCGCTCAGGCTGGCGGCGGTGAAGCCGGCCATGGCGCAGAGCAGCATGATGCCTTCGATGCCCAGATTGAGCACGCCGGCGCGCTCGGAAAACATTTCACCGAGGGTAGCGAAGGCCAAAGGCGTGGCGATGCGGATGATGGCGGCGAGGAAGCCGACCTGGAAAATCTGCTCGAACACCGCGCTCATGATGACGTCCCCACGCGGCGGATGCGGTAGGCGGTGAAGAGCAGCGCCACCAGCATGGCGAGCAGCGCGGTCCCCTGGATGACGTCGCTGAGGAAGGCCGGCACGCCGGTCGCGCGCGACATCGCCTCGGCGCCGGTCATGACGGCAGCCAGGAAGATCGCCGCCGGCACCACGCCGAACGGATTGAGCCGGGCCAGCATCGCAACGACGATGCCGGAATAGCCATAGCCCGGCGAGATGTCGCTCATCACCTGGAAGTGCACGCCGCCTACTTCGCCGACGCCGGCAAGTCCGGCCAGAGCGCCGGAGAGCAGCGCGGTCGACAGCAGCACGCGCTGCACGTTGATGCCGCCATAGCGCGCGGCTTCCGGGTTCTCACCGGTGACGCGGATGCGGAAACCGAGCGTGGTGCGAGATATCAGGAACCAGCAAACAGGCGCGGCGATCAGCGCCACGATGACCCCGAGATGCAGCCTGGTGCCTTCGATCAGCACCGGGAAATTGGCCGAATCCTCGATCGGCGGCGAGATCGGATAACCGCTGAAGGAGTCCTTCCACGGTCCTTCGATCAGCGCCATCAGCGCGTAATAGATGACCGAGTTCAAGAGCAGCGAGCTCACCACATCGTCGACCTTGAATTTGACGCGCAGCGTCGCCGGCACCAGGGCGACGAGAGCGCCGGCGGCGGCACCGGCGACTGCCATCAAAAGCATGGCGAGATAGCCCGGCATCGGGATGGCGCCGACAAAGCAGCTTGCCACCGCGCCGGCCAGCAACTGGCCTTCGGCGCCGATGTTCCAGAATTTCGCGCGGAAGGCGACCGCCACGGCCAGGCCGGTAAAGATCATGGGTGCGGCGCGCACCAGCGTTTCGGTGATGGCGTAGCTGTCGCCGAGCGAGGCCGACAGCATCACGCCATAGGCATCGACAACGCCGGCGCCGGCGATCGCGATCAGGCCGCTGCACAACACCAGGGTCGCGGCGATGGCGATGAGCGGCAGCGCGAGATTGAACCAGGCGGGCTTGGAGCTGCGGGCTTCGAGCCGGAACATCAGGCAGCCTCCTCGGCATGCCCGGTCCCGGTCATCATCAGGCCGAGCCTGACGACGGTCGCGTCCGCGCTGTCCAGCGTGCCGGCGATGCGGCCTTCATACATCACCGCGATGCGGTCGCAGAGCACCAGCAATTCCTCGAGGTCCTCGCCGATGACGATGATGCCGCAACCCTTGGCGCGCATATCGAGGAACTTTTCGTGGATGAAGCGGGCAGCGCCGATGTCGAGGCCACGCGTCGGTTGCGAGACGATGAGGACCTTCGGATCGAAGGCGAGCTCGCGCGCCAGCAGCGCCTTTTGCAGGTTGCCGCCGGATAAAGCGCCGGCGCGTACCATCGGGCCGGGGCAGCGGATGTCGTAAGCCTTAATCTGTGCCTCGGCAAAGGCGCGGATCGCGGCGGGATTGAGCAGCCCCTTGCGGCTGAAGGCTTCGGTGCCGATGCGTGGCAGCACCATGGAATCGGCAAGCGGCAGATTGGTCACCAGCCCGGTCGTCATACGGTCTTCCGGGATGCGGCCGAGACCGAGCGCCTGCAGTTCGCGCGGCGCGAATTGCGTTACCGTTTTGCCGGCTATCGTCATGGTGCCCGCCTTTGGCGCCAGCATGCCGGAGATCACATCGGCGAGCGCTCGCTGGCCGTTGCCGGAAACACCGGCAATGCCGAGGATCTCGCCGGAGCGGACGAACAGCGAGACGTCGCGCAATGGCGTGCCGGCATGGCTGGAGGTGGATATGCCGTCAAGCGTCAGCACGGCCACGCCGATGGTCGAGGCTCCCCTGGTCGGCGGCACGATTTCGTGACCACACATCAGCTCCGCCATTGCAGCCGATGTCGTGTTGGCCGGATCGTCGACGCGGCCGGCGACCTTGCCGAGGCGCAGCACCACGCAGCGATGCGTCAGCGCCCGAACCTCGTTCAGCTTATGCGAGATGAAGATGATGCCGAGCCCCTGGGCCGCCATGGAGCGCAGGGCGGCGAACAGACCGTCGACCTCGCTCGGCGCCAGCACCGCGGTCGGCTCGTCGAGGATCAGAAGCTTGGCGCCGCGAAACAGCGCCTTAATGATTTCGAGACGCTGCTGCTCTCCCACCGACAGTGCCGAAACCGGCAGGTTCGGATCCAGGCTTAAACCATGCTGGCGGCCGATCTCCTGCAGCCGCGCCAGTCCGCCGGCGCGATCGATACGGCCGGATTTCCCCGGAATGCCGATCAGCAGGTTTTCCAGAACCGTAAGGCGCGGCGCCAGATGGAAATGCTGGTGCACCATGCCGATGCCGGCGGCCAAAGCGTCGGCGGAACTGTGGATGGCGACAGGCCTGCCCTCGACCAGGATTTCGCCGGCGTCCGGCGCATAAGCGCCGAACAGCACATTCATCAGCGTCGTCTTACCGGCGCCGTTCTCGCCGAGAAGGCCGAGGATTTCGCCGGGCGCGACGCTGAGATCGACAGCCTCGTTCGCCTTGACGGCGCCGAAGATCTTGGTGATGCCGCGCATTTCGATGAGTGGGGCGGGCGTCACCAAGGGATACTCCTGATAGCAATTGGCCTTGCGATCTAGCTTTGTTTGACAGGGGTGGCGCGAGGCCCCCTCTCTGTCCTGCCGGACATCTCCCCTCAAGGGGAGATTGGCAGTTCCGTCGACGGCGCTCGATCTTTTCAACGTTGAAAGTTGGCGAAGGCCGCCGTGACATCTGATCTCCCCCTTGAGGGGAGATGTCCGGCAGGACAGAGAGGGGGCCGCGCGCCGCCCCTCAACGCCGGCTCTAATCCGAAACCGGCGTGTTTTCGTCGACGTCGACGCGGAAATTGCCGTCCAGGATCTCGGCCTTCTTCTTCTCGACCAGGTCCTTCACATCCGCGGGCAGCGTCTTGTCGAATTTGTGGAAGGGCGCCAGGTACGAGCCGCCCTTGGCCATGCGCGAGAAGTCGCCATAATCCTGCGCGGTGAAGACACCGGCCTTGACCAGTTTGATCGCCTGCTCGACGGTCGGATACATGTCCCAGACCGGGCCGGTGATGACGGTGTCGGGGCCGAGGCTCGACTGGTCGGACATGTTGGAGATGGCGTAGATCTTCTTTTCGACCGCCGCCTCGATGACGCCGAAACGCTCGGCATAGATGACGTCGACGCCGGCATCGATCTGCGCCACGGCGGCTTCCTTGGCCTTGGGCGGATCGAAGAAGGAGCCGATGAAGGCGACCTTCTTCTTGACGTTCGGATTGACCTCCTTGGCGCCGGCAAAGAAGGCGTTGACCAGCCGGTTCACTTCCGGAATGCCCATGGCCGCAACGGCGCCGACCGTGCCCGACTTCGACATTTTTCCGGCGATCATACCGGACAGATAGGCCGGCTCGTGGATCCAGTTGTCGAAGACGCCGAAATTGGGCTCGGCCGGGCCGGCGCCGGAGCCGAACAGGAAGGCGGTTTTCGGGAATTGCTTAGCCGTGCGGCGCGATTCACGCTCGGCGGCGAAGGCGTCGCCGAGCACCAGCTGGTAGCCGCCCTGCGCATATTCGCGCATGACGCGGCTGAAGTCGGCGGTCTGTACCTTCTCGGACCATTTGTAGTCGATGCCGAGTTCCTTCTGCGCCTTCAGCAAGGCGACATGGATCTGGTTGTCCCACGGCTCCTCGATCGGCGTGGCGAAGATCGCCGCCACCTTCACCTTCTTGTCCTTGGCAAAGGCCGCGCCCGGCAGGACGGAAGCGACGAGCCCAAGCACGCCAAGTTCCAGCACGTTGCGCCGCGACAGGTTCGCGCGTGGCATTTTGCTGCGTTCGTTTTCCATTGAAGTGCCCCTCTGTTCGACAGCCGTGTCGAGCCGGCTGTTCCAAAATGTCAGACGCCCGGACTATGGAACGATGCCTGAGTTTTGTCCACATGGTCAAATTTGGCTTGCCTTTGCGGGAAGCCGGGAAGGCTGGCGGGACAGAGGGGGCGCGAGGAACGCGGCCTAGCCGCCCTAGCCCTCCCAAGACCCCGTCTCGGCGAACCGCTTCAACAGCGGAGCCGACTCGAAAATAACCCGGCCGGTTTGGCGGTGCCAGTATTCCAGCCGTTCGACGATCTTGCCTGCCCCTTCAAGCCTTGCCCAGAACATCGGCCCGCCCTTGCCGATCGGGAAGCCGTAGCCGTTGACCCAGACGACGTCGATATCGGACGCGCGCGCCGCGATGCCTTCCTCGAGGATTTTCGCGCCTTCGTTGACCAGCGGATAAAGCGTGCGCTCGATGATTTCGTGCGCGCCGATCTCGCGTTTCTCGACGCCAAGCCCGGTCGCCTTGGCGCGGATCAGCGCCTCGACATCGGGATCGGCAATTGGTTCGCGCGCGCCGCCGTCATAGCGATACCAGCCGCGGCCGGTCTTCTGGCCGAAGCGGCCTTGCTCGCAGAGCGTATCGGCGATCGCCGCCGCCAGGCCGCGCGCCTTGCGATTGCGCCAGCTGATGTCGAGGCCGGCGAGATCGCCCATCTGGAACGGCCCCATAGGCCAGCCGAACTCGGTGAAGACCTTGTCGACCTGGCCCGGCGTGGCGCCTTCGAGCAGCAGGAATTCGTTCTCCGCGCTGCGCGCGGCCAGCATGCGGTTGCCGACGAAACCGTGGCAGACGCCGACGACGACCGGCACCTTGCCGATGCGGCGGGCAAGATCGGTCGCCGTCGCCAACGCATCGGGGGCCGTCTTTTCGGCGCGCACGATCTCC
Source organism: Mesorhizobium sp. ORM8.1 (assembly GCF_053005525.2). Taxonomy (NCBI): domain Bacteria; kingdom Pseudomonadati; phylum Pseudomonadota; class Alphaproteobacteria; order Hyphomicrobiales; family Phyllobacteriaceae; genus Mesorhizobium; species Mesorhizobium sp. ORM8.1. The sequence continues at coordinate 4,233,892 of NZ_CM132600.1, forward strand.
AGGAGCTTCATGACATTGGCCGGCGAGAAGAAATGCAGGCCCAGCATATCCTCTGGACGCGCGGTCGAGGCGGCGATCTCATTGACATCGAGATAGGAGGTGTTGGTGGCAAGGATCGCTCCTGGCTTGGCGACGGCATCGACCTTGCCGAACACTTCTTTCTTGACCGCCATGTCCTCGAAGACCGCTTCGACGATCAGGTCGCAATCTGCCAGATCGGCATAGTCGGTGCTGGCCTTGAACAGGCCGAGCCGCTTCTGCTTGGCTTCCTCCGTCAGCGAGCCGCGGCTGACCGAGACGGCATAATTCTTCTCGATCATAGCCAGTCCGCGCCGCAGCGCCTCCTCGCTGGTTTCCAGCACGGTCACCGGGAAGCCGCCATTGGCGAAAGCCATTGCGATGCCGCCGCCCATCGTGCCGGCGCCGATGATGCCGACGCGGGCAATCCTTCGCTTCTGCACATCCTTGCCGGGGATCTTCGCCGCCTCGCGCTCGGCAAAGAACAGATGCCGCTGCGCGCGCGACTGGTCGCCGGAAACGAGTTTCAGGAAGAGCTGGCGCTCGGCGGCCAGCGCCGCGTCGAAAGGCAAAATGATCGCGTTGCGGACAGCCTCGGCGCAGGCAAGCGGCGCCTCGAGCCCGCGCGCTTTCCTGGCAAGGTCCGCCGCCTGGGCATCGAAAGCGGCAAGATCGGTTTCGGCCAGACGGTCATTGCGGTCACGCACGGGCGCGAATGTTTCATCCCGGTCCGCCATTTCGCCGGCGAAACGAACTGCCTGCGGCAACAGATCTCTCTCGAAAACCACGTCGACAAGACCGGCCGTCTTTGCCTCGCTGGCCGAAATCGGGGTTCCGGAAACGATCATGCCAAGCGCCTTTGCGGCGCCGACCAGGCGCGGCAGCCGCACCGTGCCGCCACCACCCGGCAGCAGCCCGAGTTTCACTTCCGGCAGGCCAAGCTTGGCGCCCTGATCGGCGACTCGGAAATGGCAGCCGAGCGCCAGTTCCAGGCCGCCGCCCAGCGCCGTGCCGTGGATCGCCGCAACCGTCGGCTTGGCGATCGTGTCCAGCAAGGCGATGATCGCGCGCAGCTCCGGCTGCTCGACCGGCTTGCCGAATTCGGTGATGTCGGCGCCGGCGACGAAAGTCCGCCCGGCACAGGCGATGACGATCGCCTTGGCGGCGGGATCGCCGCGCAGCGCGGCAAGCGCCTCATAAAGCGGTTTGCGGACATGGAAACTCAGCGCGTTGACCGGCGGATTGTCGATGGTGACCACCGCCACGCCGTTGTCGTTTGCGACGCTGACAAAATTGGACAAGCGGAACCCTCCGAGATCTGCGATCGGACACGGGTTTACTAGGCGAGCTCGCGAATGGGAACCCGATGCGGCTTTGGCCTAACGAGTTGGAGGCCCGCGGCTCCGTCTCGGCCGAGCCGACCTTTCACGGTCGAGGTGACTGGCGTTCTGCCGAGGGCCTGCTGGCTGGTCAGTTATCCACCCGGCCGAAGTCCGGCACGCTGCCGATGACCTCGCGCTTGTCTTTGCCGCAGGCGAAAGTCTTGGCCTTCTCGTCGGCGAGCTTGCGCGCCTGGTCGTTGGCCTGCGGGTTGCCGGTGGCCAAAACCAGGCCGATCGTGCAGCCCTCATGTTGCTCGGGCTGCGCCACCTTGGCCACGACCAGCACGTCGATCGACTTTTTCTCGTCCTCGGGATTGCTGACGGAGCGGCGGTGGATGGCGGCGTAGGGGACGGCGATGTCGCCCTTGGTCTCGATGCGCCATTCGACCTTCCGCCCGGAGCCGTTGAAGGCGGAGAAGCTCTCCCAGACGGCGGTCATGTCGTCGGAGGGAAAGCCGTAATAGACGGATTCGCGCGCATCGTCGTAGTTGATCAGCACCGGATAGCCACGATAGCCGGAGCAGACGAGGTTTGCCCAGTCGCCGTCGCCCTGTTCGGCTTGCGCATAGGTCACGCAATCCGTCTTCGAGTCGAGATCGGTGTAGGCGCTGGCGATATCGCCGGCATGAGCTGCCTGGCAGAACCCGGCGAGAGCAAGCGGGATCAGAAGAGCACGCATGGCGAACGTCTCCGGCCGAAGTCGCCTTGAGCGTAGCGCCAATTGCTATTTCTTCAAGCTGGCTTCGATCAACAGGTCGGCGTTGCGGGCGACGGCGGCCGCCGGTCCGCCCAGGCCGAAGAGCTGGCCGCTGATATAGGCGCCCTCGATCAAGAGCAGCAGGCCGTCGCCAAGTGTGTCGGCATCGGGCGCGCCCATCGCGGTTGCCATGGCGCGCAGGCGCCGGCGCAATTCCAGTTTGTTGTTCTCGCTGACGACGCGTGCCGGATGGCCATGTTCGGGATATTCGACCGCGGCGTTGGTCATGCCGCAGCCGCGATAGTCGGGTTTCTGCGTGCGTTTGCCGACGCGTGTCAGGAAGGCGATGATCTGCGCGCGCGGATCGCCCGGATGCGCGTCGACAGCCTCGTCGAAGCGCTCCCAGAACTCGAGATCGTATTTGCGCAGATAAGAGGCGGCGAGCTCGTCCTTGGACGGGAAGCTGCGATAGAGGCTCGGCTTGGTGACGCCGGCGCGCCTGACGATCTCGTCGACGCCGATCGCCCTGATGCCTTCGCGATAGAAGAGATCGAACGCCACGTCCAGAATCTTGTCCGCCGCCTTCGGGACCGGGGCACCGCTCAACGACGCATCAATTTTCTTGTCCGATGACATGCAAACAACTCGCTTGACAATGTTACTGACCGGTACGTATGTATGGCGACACCTCATTGCAACGTACCGGTCAGTAACATGATAGCTCAGTCTCGTCCGTTTGGCCAGCGCTACGCCTTTGTCGTCGTCGCCGTCATTTTCTTCTGCCTGCTGATCGCGGCCGGGCTGCGCTCTGCCCCCTCGGTCATGATGGTGCCGCTGGAAGAGAGCTTCGGCTGGCGCCGTGACGTGACCTCCTGGGCCGCCAGCGTCGGCATCCTGCTCTACGGCCTGACTGGCCCGTTCGCCGCGGCGCTGATGGAGCGCGTGGGCATGCGCCGCACGCTGCTCGGCGCTTTGCTGGTGATGTCGGGCTCGACCGCGCTCAGCCTGTTCATGACGCAGCCCTGGCATCTCTTCCTGACCTGGGGCGTGTTTTCCGGCATCGGCTCGGGCGCGGTGGCGAGCGTGCTTGGCGCGACCATCGTCAACCGCTGGTTCAAGACCAATCGCGGCCTGGTGATGGGACTGATGTCAGCTTCCAGCGCCACCGGCATGCTTATCTTCCTGCCGCTGATCGCTTCGCTGGCGCAGAGCGGCGGCTGGAAGCCTGTCGCCATTGCAGTGGCGGTGGCGACGGCCGCCTTGATACCGTTCGTGCTCCTGCTGGTGCCCGAGCGTCCGGCCTCGATCGGCCTGGTGCGCTATGGCGCCGATGCCGATGACGTGCCGCCGGTGTCGCCGGCATCGCAGGGCAATTTCCTGGCGCATACGCTGAACACGCTGCGCCGCGCCGCCGGCACGAGGGTGTTCTGGTATCTGTTTGCCACCTTTTTCATCTGCGGCTTCACCACCAACGGCCTGGTCGGCACGCATCTCATCGCCTTCTGCGGCGACATGGGCATCCCCGAAGTAAAGGCGGCCGGGTTGCTGTCGCTGATGGGCATTTTCGACCTGATCGGCACGACTTTGTCCGGCTGGCTCACCGATCGCTTCGATCCGCGCAAGCTGCTCGGCGTCTACTATGCCATCCGCGGCCTGTCGTTGATCTACCTGCCTTATTCCGGCTTTTCGGGGACCAGCCTGATCATCTTTGCCGTGCTCTACGGGCTCGACTGGATCGCCACCGTGCCGCCGACGCTCAGGCTCGCCAATGAAGCCTTCGGCGACCGCAGCGGGCCGATCGTGTTCGGCTGGATCGTCGCCGGCCACCAGATCGGCGCGGCGGCGGCCGCGGCCTTCGGCGGCACGATGCGCGAGCTGCAGGGCAATTACGAGCTGGCGTTCCTGATCGCCGGCATGACGGGAATTGCGGCGGCCTGTATTTCGCTGCTGATCAATACCAGCAGGCCGGTGTTCGATCCCGAGCCGCAGGTGGCTTGAGCGCGGCTGCTGAGCGCTAATCTCCCCTCTTGAGGGGGAGATGGCCGCAAAGCGGCCAGAGGGGTCGGTCCGACCAGGCTCGGCCTTTTATTGCAGGCGAAGGAGGTCGGCGCTCCACGCGAGACGACCCCCTCTGTCGCCTTCGGCGACATCTCCCCCTCGAGGGGGAGATCACGCGCCTGTTCACTGTTATCAAAAATTCATGGTTCCGAGACACGCCTGAAACATTGAGGCTGGAGCTTGGCGGTCCCGTTCAATGCGATCCCGGAGACAGCCATGAACAAGCTTTCCCTTACCCGCCGCGCTTTCGTCACTTCGGCGAGCGCCTTCGGCCTTGTCGGCGCCTCCGGGCTCGCGGTGCCTTATTATTCGCGCGCCAGCCAGCGGCCGGCCTTCACTCATGGCGTGCAGTCCGGCGACGTCGATGCCAATTCCGGTATGGTTTGGACACGCACCGATCGTCCAGCGCGTGTCATGTATGAAGTGTCGACGACCGAAAGCTTCACCAATGCCACCAGGCTTGCGAGCCTCGATACCTCGCCGGCCAGCGATTACACGGTCAAGCGTCTGCTCACCGATCTCGCTTCGGACCAGGACATCTTCTACCGCATGACGGCGGCCGACCTCTCCGACATCAATGTCGTCTCGGAGCCGATCGTCGGCCGCTTCCGCACCGCGCCGTCGTCCAAGCGCGATGTGCGCTTCGCCTGGTCGGGCGACACCGCCGGCCAGGGCTGGGGCATCGACGAAACCGGCATGAAGACCTATTCGACCATCGCCAAGCACACGCCGGACTTCTTCCTGCATTCCGGCGACACGATCTATGCCGACGGTGCGCTGAAAGACGAGGTCGACCTGCCCGGCGGCGGCAAGTGGAAGAACGTCGTCGTCATCGACGGCAAGCGCAAGGTCGCCGAGACGCTGGACGAATACCGCGACCAGTGGAAGTACAACATGATGGACAAGCATGTGCTGGGCCTCAGCGCCGTCTGCCCGACCTTCTACCAGTGGGACGACCATGAGGTGCTGAACAACTGGTCGGACTCGAAGAACCTCACCGCCGACGACCGCTACAAGGAAAAGTCGATCCATGTGCTGGCCGCGCGGGCGGCGCGCGCCTTCCACGAAATGACCACCATCCGCTACGAGCCGTCGGAGCCGGGCCGCGTCTACCGCAAGATCTCGCATGGGCCGCTGCTCGACGTGTTCTTCCTCGACATGCGCTCCTATCGCGGCCCGAACGGTCCGGATCTGGAGGAAACGCTGACGCCGAAGTCGCGCATGATCGGCGAGGAGCAGTCGAAGTGGCTGAAGCGCGAACTTGCCAACTCCAAGGCGACGTGGAAGATCATCGCAGCCGACATGCCGCTCAGCCTCGTCGTCTGGGACGACGCGGCAAAGAAGGTCGGCTTCGAGGCCGTCAGCAACAACGACAATGGCGCGCCGAAAGGCCGCGAGCTCGAATTCGCCGATGTGCTGCGCTTCATCAAGAATGCCGGCATCACCAACACGGTGTGGCTGACCGCCGACGTGCACTACACGGCGGCGCATTACTACAACCCCGACAAGGCGCAGTTCCAGGATTTCAATCCGTTCTGGGAATTCGTCTCCGGTCCGATCCATGCCGGCACGTTCGGCCCGAACGATCTCGACATGACTTTCGGGCCGGAGCTGAAGTTCATCAAGGCGCCGACGGCCGAGCAGGGCCAAAACCTGCCGCCATCGGCCGGCCTGCAGTTCTTCGGGCTGGTCGACATTTCAGGCGCCACCGAGCAGCTCACGGTGCGGCTGATGGATCGCGACGACAACGAACTCTACAAGGTCACGCTTGATCCGGTGCGGTCGGCCTAGGCAGCCTCAGGTCAATCCGGGTAGCAGGCTCTCGGAATGTTCGGCCAGACTGCGTTGTCGCAGCCTGCGTCCTTCTGGCGCTGCTTGAAGGCGGCGCTGACCGGGCCGGTGACGACCGGGTCGACGCCGTCAGGGGCGTCGGCGAACATCTGTTCGGCGGTCCGGGCGTCGTCGGGGCGCGCCGGATTGGCCTCCCGCAGCACGGCCGCCGACTGCGCGGCGCCCGCCGCAACCAGCATGGCAAGCGATGCCCAGACGAAAACCGGACGCAATCTGGCGATATGATCGGTCATGAACATCGAACTGCCCGGCCCCTCAAAGGTTCCGCCTTGGTTAACAGAATCATTTCACACCAAGACGTTTAAGAATCAGTGACCATTTATTTGGGGAAGGGCCTCCCCTTTCGCATTTGCGAAAAACCCTGTATGAGCCGCGCAACCGAAAAAGGCGGCGCTTTTGGGCCTGCTGCCTGCAACGTTCCCGAGACCAGATAAAATGAACCTTCGTAATATCGCGATCATCGCGCACGTCGACCATGGCAAAACCACTCTCGTCGACCAGCTCCTGAAGCAATCCGGATCTTTCCGCGACAACCAGCGCGTCGCCGAGCGCGCCATGGATTCCAACGACCTGGAAAAGGAGCGCGGCATCACCATCCTGGCCAAGGCGACCTCGGTCGACTGGCATGGCACCCGCATCAACATCGTCGACACGCCCGGACACGCCGATTTCGGCGGCGAGGTGGAGCGTATCCTGTCGATGGTGGATTCGGCCATCGTTCTGGTCGACGCCGCCGAAGGACCGATGCCGCAGACCAAGTTCGTCGTCGGCAAGGCACTCAAGGTCGGCCTGCGGCCGATCGTCGTCATCAACAAGATCGACCGTCCGGACGCCCGCCATGTCGAGGTGGTCAACGAGGTGTTCGACCTTTTTGCCGCGCTCGACGCTACCGACGAGCAGCTCGACTTCCCGATCCTCTACGGTTCGGGCCGCGACGGCTGGGTTTCCGAGAACCCCGAAGGTCCGAAGGACCAGGGCCTGGCGCCGCTGTTCGACCTCGTCATCAAGCATGTGCCGGCGCCGACCGTGCATCCCGGCCCGTTCCGCATGATCGGCACCATCCTGGAAGCCAACCCGTTCCTTGGCCGCATCATCACCGGCCGCATCGAGAGCGGCACGCTGAAGGCCAACCAGGCGGTCAAGGTGCTGCATCATGACGGCACCCAGGTCGAAACCGGCCGTATCTCGAAAATCCTCGCCTTCCGTGGCCTCGAACGGCAGCCGATCGAGGAAGCCCAGGCGGGCGACATCGTCGCCATCGCCGGCCTGTCCAAGGGCACCGTCGCCGATACATTTTGCGATCTGGCGGTGACCGAGGCGCTGCATGCGCAGCCGATCGATCCGCCGACGGTGACGATGTCGTTCCTGGTCAACGACAGCCCGCTTGCCGGTACCGAGGGCGACAAGGTGACCAGCCGCGTCATCCGCGACCGGCTGCTGCGCGAGGCCGAAGGCAATGTGGCGCTGAAGATCGAGGAATCGCCGGATAAGGATTCCTTCTTCGTCTCGGGCCGCGGCGAATTGCAGCTCGCGGTGCTGATCGAGACGATGCGCCGAGAAGGTTTTGAGCTCGCCGTGTCGCGTCCGCGCGTCGTCATGCAGAAGGGCGAGAATGGCGACCTGCTGGAGCCGGTCGAGGAAGTCGTCATCGACGTCGACGAGGAGCATGCCGGCGTCGTCGTGCAGAAAATGTCGGAACGCAAGGCCGAGATGGTCGAACTGCGCCCCTCGGGCGGCAACCGCCAGCGCTTGGTCTTCCATGCGCCGACGCGCGGCCTGATCGGCTACCAGTCGGAACTTTTGACCGACACGCGCGGCACCGCGGTGATGAACCGCCTGTTCCATGCCTATGAGCCCTACAAGGGCGAGCTGCCTGGGCGCACCAACGGCGTTTTGATCTCAAACGAGCAGGGCGAATCGGTCGCCTACGCCATGTGGAACCTGGAAGACCGTGGTCCGATGATCATCGATCCGGGCGTCAAGGTCTATCAGGGCATGATCATCGGCATCCATAGCCGTGACAACGATCTCGAAGTGAACGTGCTCAAGGGCAAGAAGCTCACCAACATCCGCGCCGCAGGCAAGGACGAGGCGGTGAAGCTGACGCCGCCGATCCGCATGACGCTGGAGCGCGCGCTGGCCTGGATCCAGGACGACGAACTGGTCGAGGTGACGCCGAAGACCATCCGCCTGCGCAAGCTCTACCTCGACCCGAACGAGCGCAAGCGCTTCGAGAAGGCCACCAAGGTGATGGGCGCGGCTTAACAGGCCGCCTCAAACCTGCGTCGCGAGCGGGCGCACCACGATCTCGTTGACGTCGACGTCGGCCGGCTGTTCGATCGCGAATTGGATGGCGCGGGCGATCGCATCGGGCGCGATTGCTATCTTGCGGTAGGATTGCATTCGCTCGCGTGCGACCGGGTCGCTGATCGCGTTGGCGAGTTCCGACCTGACCACGCCCGGATAGACGCAGGTGCAGCGGATCCTGTCGCTTTCCTTGCGCAGCCCCTCGGAGATCGCCCGCACGGCAAACTTCGTCGCCGCGTAGACGGCGGCCGTCGGCTGGACGACGAAACCGCCGACCGACGAGACGTTGACGATGTGGCCATGGCCCTGGGCCTCCATCCGCGGCAGCACCGCCGCTATGCCATGGAGAACGCCACGCATGTTGACATCGATCATCCAGTTCCACTCGTCGATCTTGAGAGCGGACAATGGCGAGAGCGGCATCACGCCGGCATTGTTGACCAGCACGTCGACTTGTCCGAACTCCGACACGGCGAAGGCGGCGAACGCCTCCATCTCGTCGCGATCGGCGACATCGAGGCTGCGGAAACGGACAATGCCGCCAGCCTTCTCGATATCGGCAGCGATCGCCTGGAGACGCTCGGTGCGGCGAGCGCCCATCACCACGCGGGCACCGTTCGCGGCAAGGTGACGAGCCGTTGCCTCGCCGATGCCGCTCGACGCTCCGGTGATGAGGACGACCTTGTCGTTCAATCCAGTCATGGGAATCTCCTATACATTCGGCGTGTGGATCCCGCCTCGGTCGATAATTTAAGGCTTCGTTCAGCATGCGATCAGGCGCTATGATCGAAATGAGCCGTTGAGCAGAATGGGATGATGAGCCGGGGCAATCTCGATGATCTGGCGGCCTTTGCCACTGTAGCCCGGCTGCGAAGCTTCACCCGCGCCGCGGCCGAGCTGCGGCGCTCGACCTCCGCGCTCAGTCACACGATCAAGGGGCTCGAGGCGCGCCTCGGGTTCCGGCTTCTCCAGCGCAACAGCCGCAGCGTGTCGGTGACGGCCGCCGGAGAGCGTCTGCTGCTGACGCTCGATCCCGCGCTTGCCGAGATTGGCGTTGCACTGGACGAGTTGGGCCGCGAACGCAACCTTGTATCGGGCACCGTGCGGCTTACGGCCACGCGCCATGCCTACGAGACGGTGATTCGCCCCGTTTTGCCGGGGTTCATGGCGGATCATCCCGAGGCCAAGGTGGAGGTGTTGATCGACTACCAGCTTCGCGACATCATCGCCGAGCGGTTTGATGCCGGCATCCGGCTTGGCGAGAAGCTTGAGCAAGACATGGTTGCTGTCAGCGTCGGCCCGCAGCTGCGGATGGCCGTGGTCGCTTCGCCCTCCTACCTCGACAGGCACCCCGCTCCTCAAACACCGCAGGACCTGACAGGGCATCGCTGCGTAAACTATCGGATGATGGCTTCTGGCCAGACTTATGCCTGGGAATTCGAGCAGGACGACCGCTCACTCGACATCAAGGTCACTGGTTCGCTCACCTTCAACGAGCCAGAACTCATGCTGGAAGCCGCGCTCGATGGGCTCGGCATGGCGTATGTTCTCCAGGAACAGGCGCGGGCCTACATCGCCGCGGGGCGCCTCATCCAGTTGCTGGCTGACTGGACGCCGCCCTTTCCCGGATATTTCCTCTACTACCCGTCGCGCAAGCAGATGCCGCCGGCCCTTACCGCCTTGATTGCCGCGCTGCGGCGCGCCCGGTCGGAGCGCGCCGCAGCCGCCGATGCCTGATGCCGGTCCGCTATACGGATATGCCTGGTACGAAAACCCGGACCATCGGTTCGAATCACGTGCCGGCAGTCCGGATGATCTCTTCCCTGTCGGGGTGGCCGGCAAGGTCGATCACGATCCTCGCCCCATCCCGGACCGGCTTGCGCAACGCCCTGGCGCCTTCCGGCTCGACGATCAGCGATCCCCGCTCTTCCAGCGCCTGAAGCCGCGAGCGCGAGATGCCGAGTTCGTTGGCAAGCAGCCGATCGAGCCGCAGCGACGTCGGCATTTCCAGCCCAAGCTGGAGCTCCAAGGCTAGCGTGCTTTCCCTGATGCCGCCGAGCACCCGCTTGCGCACGCCGACATTGGGGAACTCCTCGACGCGCCCCACTTGGTGGCGCAGGGCAACGACATCGAAAGCATGGCGCCGCGCCAGCGCAGGATCATTGCTTTCAAGGGCTGCAAGCAGCGCCGGCTCGATGTCGCGGCGGCTGCAGCGCTCGAGAATGGCGAAATTCCAGGAATTGTCGCAGTCGACGCAGCGGTAGATCAACCACACGTCGATGCGTTTGCCATTGGCATTGATGCGGAATTTCCCGCTGCAGCGATACGCCTTCACGGCGCCGCAGCGATTGCAGTTGATGAGAGGTCGAGGTGTGATTGCGGGCGCGATCCTCCAATGGATGCGCAAGGTAGAAGACATGCCGGTAGGCCCTTCCCATCGGGAAGTTCATCAGGCCGGCGATGTCGAGATGCCCATATGGACACGGCGTGGCGGTAGGCTGCGGGATTGTGAAGTCAGGTGTCGCCGGCGGAAAGCGCGCGACAGCGGTTCAGCAGTGCCAAACCGGTCTCGAACCGCCGCCCAGAGGAACACATGAAAATGAAACCAGGCATCGCGATGCGGCGCCATCAGGTGTGTCGGGGAGTTGACGAGACCGGTGGTTACGTAGGCAAAGTGAAGCTCGAAAATTGTTCCGCGACGGCCCTTCTAGCTGCGAGACGCGGAAACGGCAAGGGACTTCGCAAGCCTGGGTTCCTCGCCCCACGGGAGTGGGGAGGTGGCTCGGCGAAGCCGAGACGGAGGGGGAAGTCTCGGCGTTCGCAAGAATTTGGCGCAAATCACCAGCGCCGCTGGCCCCTCTCCGACCGCTTCGCGGCCACCTCTCCCCCGCTTTGCGGGGGCGAGGAATCAAGCCTTGGTATGCCAGCGCCAATGGCCCGTGTCGGGTTGCCTTTGCCAGAACCCCAGCTCTCGAGTATTTGTGGTTGATCGAGCCCCTGACGCAGAGACCCCCGCCATGCACCTGACATCGCTGCTCATCTTCGCCGCCGCCCTCTTCGTCGCGGCCGGTTCGCCTGGGCCGTCTATCGCGGCCCTCGTGGCGCGGGTGATCTCGAAGGGTTTTCGCGATGTGTTTCCGTTCCTGCTCGCGATGTGGATCGGCGAAGGCATCTGGCTGTCACTGGCGGTGTTTGGGCTGGCGGTGGTGGCGCAGACCTTCCATTACGCTTTTGTCGTCGTGAAATGGGTGGGTGTCGCCTATCTCGCCTATCTGGCGTTCAAGATGTGGACAGCGCCGGTCGACGCCAGGGAAGGCGAAATGCCGCGCGAGGATTCTCCGCTCAAATTGTTCTTCGCCGGCATGGCGGTAACATTGGGCAACCCGAAGATCATGATGTTCTATCTGGCGCTGCTGCCGACCATCATCGATCTCGCTTCTGTGAGCGTGGTCGGCTGGGTCGAGCTGACGGTCACCATGGCTATCGTGCTGGTCGTCATCGACCTTGCCTGGGTGCTGGCGGCGTCGCAGGCGCGCAAGCTCCTGAAGAGCAAGCGCGCCATGAGGATCGCCAACCGCGTCAGCGCCACCACGATGGCCGGTGCTGCCGCGGCAATCGCCGCACGCTGAAGCCTTTTTGTTTGGCGCAATTCCCGACGGAGGGCTACGGCGAAGTCGCCGAACTCGACCGTTTCACACTTTTCTTGGAATTGCTCATTTCGGCAGCACGCCGGCCGTTGGGGCGGCCGCACTCTTCGGCGGCTGTGGTCCGCCGGGAAAGAATTTCGCGGCCGGATTTTCCTGCATAAAGTCATAGGCGACCATGCCGAGCGGCTGCTTTTGCCGTTCCGATGCCGCCTGGTGCCAGGGGATGATCTGGCGCAGCGCCGCAAGCGCCGCTGTCGGCGCGTCGCCGAATTTCCGCTCAGGGTTCTGCGCCTTGCGGATCTCCATCCAGTAGCTTGCCGTCAACAGGTCCTGCGCCACGAGGTGAAACGACACGTCCACCGCCTCGCGGGCGCGCTGCGTCTTGATGCGGGTCTGCGCCTCGAGATCCTCGACGGTGGCGACGATGGCCTGGCCGTTCGGCGTCACCGGCGCGCCGAGGTCGGCCAGTTCCTGCCACAGATCGGTCGGCAGATAGCCATCGAAGCCCGGTATGTCCTTGCGCTCATCGGGTTTCAGCACGTCGGCCGGCTTGACCACGGTGAAGAAGGGGTTGCGGAAGCGCTCGATGCGCTGCGCGACGGCAACGCCGAGATTGGTCAGGGCATTGGTCAGAGCCTCGACCTGGTTGGCCATCGGATAGGGGTCCCAATTGGCGTTGGAGAAGATGTAGCCCGACTTGCCGTTACTCAGCTTGCCGCCCTTGATGTAGTATTTCATGAATTGCGGTGTACTCAGCTCCGGCGAACTTTGCGGCGTCAAGCCGGGCAGCACAGCCGGGTTGTGATCCGAGGCATTGATGGAAAGCAGCACGGAATCGCGCAGATCCGCCCAAGCCTGCCATGCCGAACCCTGGCGCTGGCTGGAGGCGCGCATGCTTTCCGGATCCTGAATGATGCGGGCAGGATCCTCGTCGAACAGATAGCTGCCCTTGATCATGTCCATGACCCGGGCGGCGTCCCAGGTCAGCCAGGGATAGGGCCGCATCGACTGCACCGGGGCCGAAATCGGCGTCACGCTGGAGTTCATGCCGTTGAGACCCATGGCGTAGCTGAGGTCGGTCCACTCCAGCAGGTTTCGAGCATCCTCGAGCAGGAGCACTGCCTGCGCCTGCGCGTAGGCGTTGGTGCTGATCAGCGCCGCCTGGTCGACGGCGAAAGGTTCGAGCGGCTTCAGGCCGGCTTGCGACAGGGCTTGCGCGGCGGGCATGCGAACGCCGTTGAGATAGGCGTCGCCTTCGCCGACCATGGCGGCGCCGATGTTGCCGAGCGTCGCCAGATCGCCTTCGCCAAGCGTGCCGCGCGACTGCACGACAGGCGTCACGCGCTTGTTCAGCATATCGACAAGCATATGCGTCAGCTGCGGGCTCGCCGCCTCGTAGGACATGGTGTTGGCGCGGATCGCCATGATGGCGCGCACCAGCGCTTCTTCCTGCAGCTCCGGTCCGTAGCCGCGGTTCACGCCCCCCTTGAAGCGGGCAAGCTGCTGGTCCTGGAGAAGCTTCGTGTTTTCGGGCGAGGTCGGATCGCCGGAAAAGATCACCGTTTCGCGCTGATCACCGGCGCCGCGGTTGAACCAGTAGATCGTCACCCCTTCGGCAGCGCCTTCCAGCAGCAGGCCATAGGCGTCGGCTGAGCGTTGCAGCGCCTCCGGGCTGAGCTCGACCTTGGCGCCATGGCGCGCAATGTCGATGACCTGGTCGATGGTCAGGTCATGCCCCGTCAGCGTTACCGTCTTGCTGGCGGCCGTCTCGAAAATGGGTTGGTAGACCGTCGACGCCTCGAAGGCCCGTGCCGGCGACGCGGCGAGACCGGCTATGAGAGTGAGGGCGCAGAGAAAGAGTTTGGGCCTGGCAATTCGGTCCAGCATGACGGCTCCCATCCGAGGGTTCAGGAACGAGTTCACCCATTGGAAATTTTATTTCCTGAAAAGACTAGCTGCTCGAATGGACCTGTCAACGCAGGATGGCCGCAGGACCGACGGAGATGGCAGCGTGGCCCTATCGGGCCATGGTGTGGTACTCGGCGTTCGGCCGCATGTCGATCGCGGCGGCCACGCGGTTGGACATGTTGAAGAAGGCAGAGGTCGAGGCGATGTCCCAGATGTCGCGGTCGGAGAAGCCGGCGTGGCGCAAGGCTGCTCGGTCGGCCTCGACGATTTTAGCCGGCTCTTCGGTCAGCTTGACTGCGAATTCGAGCATCGCCGTCTGCTTCGGTGAAAGATCGGCGGCGCGGAAATTCATCACCATCATCTCGCCCAGCGCCGGCTCGCCCGACAACTGGCGCACGGCCGCGCCATGCGCGGTCAGGCAGTAGAAGCAGTGGTTTATCGAGGACACCACCACGGCGATCATCTCGCGCTCGAGCTTCGACAGGCCGGAATCGCCCAGCATCAAATCGTTGTACATGTCGGTGAAGGCGCGCAGCTTCTTCTCGTCGAAGGCATAGGCTTTGAGCACATTGGGCACGAGGCCGAGCTTCTCCTGGCATTTGGCGAAATAGGCCTTGGTCGCCTCGCTGAGCTCCGCCTGGACCAGGTCGAGCGCGGTGATTTTGCCGGTCATGTCTCATTCTCCTCGCACATGCGGATGGCGGTCTTCGGCCGGTCACGCGATTTTTCTTGCGGCGCCGTCAAACCTTTGTCGCCAAACAGCGGTCATCTGGCTACCATAGCCGCAAAAGCATGCCACGGGAGGGAGTTAGCGTCATGGCCAGCGTGAAATCCAAGCCGAAGAAAAAGCCGGCGCCGCCGCCAAGGCGGAGGAGAGACCCGCAAGGCTTGCCGACTACCTGCTTGCCCGCGCGCCGGCCGAAGACGTTGCCGTCTATGACGCGGCCGACCTCGAACGCGCCGCCGAGCTCGCCGGCCGGGCGGTCGCCGCCCATAAAAAGGGCGAGAGCGTCGTCGCCGTGGAAGCCGATCCAGGCGTTGCCTGCAACGGCAGACCGGTATCGGTGATCACCGTCGTCAACGACAACATGCCGTTCCTGTTCGATTCGATTCTCGGCGAAATCACCGAGACATCGGGTGAGCCGACGCTGGTCACTCATCCGATCGTCACCGTCCGCCATGGCAAGTCCGGCGTCGAGGTGCTTAGCGACAGCGGCAAGGAGGACGATGATCATGACCGATTGAGCGTCGTCCATGTCCATATTCCCCGGCTGACCGTCGAGCAGGCGGCAAATCTCACCGAGCGGCTGCGCAAGATGCTTAGCCAGGTGCGCGCCGCCGTCGTTGACTGGAAGCGCATGCTCGCCCGCCTCGACCAGGCGATTTCTGAATTCCGCTATTCGGCAGTGCCGCTCGACAAGAAGAGCGTCGCCGAGGCGATCGCCTTCCTCGAATGGCTGCGCGACGACAATTTCACCTTCCTAGGCATGCGCGAGTTCAGCTATGTCGGCGGCGAGGAAAGCGGCAATCTGGAGCGCGCCGAAAAGCCCGGTCTCGGCATTCTCTCCGATCCGGATGTGCTGGTGCTCAGACGCGGCACCGAAGCCGTGACGACGACGCCGGAAATCCGTGCCTTCCTGCACGGGCCGGAGCCGCTGATCGTCACCAAGGCCAACGCCAAGTCGCTGGTCCACCGCCGCATCTATCTCGATTATATCGGCATCAAGACCTACACCTCGAAAGGCGCGCTCGCCGGCGAGTTGCGCATCGTCGGCCTGTTCACCTCGACGGCCTACACGCGCTCGGTGATGAAGATCCCATACCTGCGCTCCAAGACCGAGACCGTGATCTCGAAATCCGGCTTCGATCCGCACGATCATTCCGGCAAGGCGCTGATCAACATCCTGGAAGGCTATCCGCGCGACGAGCTTTTCCAGGTGCCCATTCCCATCCTGCGCAAGCATGCCGTCGCCATTCTTGGCCTGATCGAACGGCCACGCGTCAGGGCACTCGTGCGTGTCGACCAGTTCGACCGTTTCGTCTCGATCCTCGTCTTCGTGCCGCGCGACCGCTATGACAGCGTCGTGCGCGAGAAGGTCGGCACCTATCTCAAAACCGTGTTCGAAGGCCGGCTGTCGGCCTATTATCCGGCCTTCCCCGAGGGCGGGCTGGCGCGCGTTCATTTCATCATCGGCCGCTCTGGCGGCAAAACACCCAAGGTCGAGCAGGCTACCATCGAAGCGGCGATCCGCGACATCGTCCGCACCTGGGAGGATGCCCTCTCCGACGCGGCGGAACAGGCAGGCAGCGATCCGGCGCTGAAAGCAATCGCGGCGCGCTTCCCCGAAAGCTACCGCGATTCCTTCTCGGCCGCCGTGGCGCTCACCGACGCCGGGCGTATTGCGGGGATCAACGCCGCCAACCCGATCGCCATCGACTATTATCGCCATGCCGACCAGAAGCCGCATCAGGCGGCGCTGAAGATCTACCATTTCGGCAGCCCGGTGGCGCTGTCGCGGCGCGTGCCGGTGCTTGAAAACATCGGCTTCCGCGTCATCAGCGAGCGCACGTTCGAGGTCGGCGAAGACGGCGGCGATACTGTCTTCGTGCACGACATGGAGCTGGAGAACAGCTACGGCAAGCCGATCGATCTGACTGACGGCGGCGCGCTGTTCGCGGACGCGTTCCTGTCGGTGTGGCGCGGCGACGTCGATAACGACGGCTATAACGGGCTTGCCCAGACCGCCGGTCTGTGGTCCGGCGAGATCACCATCCTGCGCGCCTATGGCCGCTATTTGCAGCAGGCCGGCATTCCGCAGAGCCAGGATTTCATCGCCGCCGCGCTCAACCGCTATCCGGAGATCGCGCGTGGTCTGCACGCGCTGTTCGTCGCCCGGCTCGGGCCGACGGCGGAGGGCGACGGCGTCGTCGCTGCCAAGCACCTCAAGGCTAAGATCAAGGATGCGCTGGAAGAGGTGCCCAACATCGATGACGACACCATCATCCGCCGCTACCTCAATCTGATCGAAGCCTCGCTGCGCACCAATCATTTCGTTGCCGATACGAAGGATAAGGGGCAGTCGCTGGCAATCAAACTCGACTCGCAGGCGGTCGAAGGACTGCCGGCGCCGCGGCCGTGGCGCGAGATCTTCGTCTACGGTTCGGAAGTCGAGGGCGTGCATCTGCGTTTCGGCCCGGTGGCGCGCGGCGGCCTGCGCTGGTCGGACCGCGCCCAGGATTACCGCACCGAGGTGCTCGGCCTGGTCAAGGCGCAGCAGGTCAAGAACGCCGTCATCGTGCCAGTCGGCGCCAAGGGTGGCTTCTATCCGAAGAAGCTGCCGATGAGCGCCGGCCGCGACGCGATCTTCGAAGCCGGCACCTCGGCCTACAAGAATTTTGTCTCCAGCCTGCTGTCGATCACCGACAATATCGGCGTCGACGGCGTTATTCCGCCGGCAGGTATTGTGCGGCGCGACAAGGACGATCCCTATTTCGTCGTCGCCGCCGACAAGGGCACGGCGACCTTCTCCGACACCGCCAACGCCATTTCGGAAAAGCATCACTTCTGGCTGGACGATGCCTTCGCCAGCGGCGGCTCGGCCGGCTACGACCACAAGAAAATGGGCATCACCGCCAAGGGCGCCTGGGAAGCGGTCAAGCGGCATTTCCGCGAAATCAACCGCGACATCCAGACCTCGCCCTTCACTGTCGTCGGCGTCGGCGACATGTCGGGCGACGTGTTCGGCAACGGCATGCTGTTGTCGCCGCAGACCAAGCTGATCGCTGCTTTCGACCATCGCGACATCTTCATCGATCCCGATCCGGACATGGCGGCCTCGATGGCGGAGCGGGTGCGCATGTTCGCGCTGCCGCGCTCGTCCTGGCAGGACTATGACCAGTCGAAGCTGTCGGAAGGCGGCGTCATCGTCTCGCGCAACCAGAAATCGATCACGCTGCCGGCAGCGGCAGCCGCCGCGATCGGGCTCGCCAAGACGACCGCGACGCCGGTCGAGATCATGAACGCCATCCTCAAGGCGCCGGTCGATCTTTTGTGGTTCGGTGGCATCGGCACCTATGTCCGGGGTTCGGGCGAAACCAACCAGGATGTCGGCGACCGCGCCAACGACGCCGTCCGCGTCACCGCGTTCGATTTACGCGCCAAGGTGATTGGCGAGGGCGCCAATCTCGGCGTCACACAGCGGGCGCGCATCGAGTTCGGCCTGAATGGCGGCCGCTGCAATTCCGACGCCATCGACAATTCGGGCGGCGTCAACTGCTCCGACGTCGAGGTCAACATCAAGATCGCGCTGGCCTCGGCCATGCGCAAGGGATCGCTGACGAGGCCGGCGCGCAACAAGTTGCTGGCTGAAATGACCGATGAAGTCGGCGCGCTGGTGCTGTCCAACAACTACCAGCAGACACTGGCGCTGTCCTTGGCGCGCAAGCGCGGTCTGGCCGACATCGCGCACCAGGCGCGGTTCATGACGGCGTTGGAAGCCCGCGGCCTGCTCGACCGCACGGTCGAGACGTTGCCCTCGCCAGCCGCTCTTGCCGAGCGCGAAGCGCGCGGCGAGCCGTTGACCAGGGCCGAGCTCGGCGTGCTGCTTGCCTATGCCAAGATCGTCTTGTTCTCCGACATGGTTGCCAGCGACGTGCCGGACGAACCGCATTTCGACCGCGACCTGATGGGCTATTTCCCGGAACGCATGGCGAAGGAGTTCGCCGGCGAGATCCGCGACCACAGGCTGCGCCGGGAAATCATCACGCGCGTCACCGCCAACGACCTCGTCAACCGCGGCGGCCCATCCTTCGTCAACCGGCTGCAGGAAGCGACAGGCCGCACCGTGGCCGACGTCGTGCGCACCTTCGCCGTGGTGCGGGACGGCTTCGCGCTGCCTTCGCTCTACAAGGAGATCGACGCGCTCGACAATCAGATCGACGGGCAGGTCCAGATCGACCTCTATCAGTCGATTAGCCGGCTTATCTTCGTGACGAGCGGCTGGTACCTGAAGAACGACACCGGCTCGGCGCCGCTGGCGCAGCGCATCGCCGAATTGCAGGACGCGCGCAAGACGCTGGAGCCGAAGTTCGTCTCGCTGCTGCCGGCCTTCTCGCGCGAGCGCATCGAGGAGCGTCGCCACGGGTTGTTCAAGGGCGGCGCGCCGGAGAAACTGGCCGAGAAGCTCGCTCTGACCGAGGTGGCCGAGCTGATCCCGGATGTCGCACTCACCGCGCGCATGGCCAACGCCGACATCGTCAACGCGGCCAAGGCCTTCTTTGCCGTCAGCGATGCCTTCCGCATCCCGCGCGTCGAGGAGGCAGCACGCTCGATCATGCCGCCGGACTATTATGACCAGCTGGCGCTGTCGCGCGCCACCGACACGATCGGCGCCGCGCGGCGCGGCATCGCGGTGGCGGCGCTGACCGCTCACGCCAAGGCAGCGGATCCGGTGGCAGCCTGGCTGGAAGCCGGAGGCGAGCGCGTCGCGCGCATCCGCGAGCGGCTGCAGGCGCTGACCGAAGGCGGCGACATCACAGTGTCGCGGCTGTCGGTGGCGTCGGGCCTGATGAGCGACCTGACGGGGATCTGAGTAAGGCCTGGTTCCTCTCCCCCACTGCGTAGGGGTGAGGAATCCAAGGCGGCAAGCGGCGGCGCTTGTTCATTTGCATCGCTGCCCGAAAACATGCAGACATGGCACCCGACTGGGCGGGGCGGGCGCTAGGGGAATCAGCATGGTGGCGGTAGAGACGGTAGAGACAGTGCAGCGAGCATCGGGGCGCGGCATCTGGGGCTGGATGTTCTTCGACTGGGCGGCGCAGCCTTCTTCACCGTCGTCACCACCTTCATCTTCGGTCCATATTTCGTTTCGCGCATGGCGAGCGACCCGACCAGCGGCCAGGCGGCCTGGGGCTACGGCATCGCCGCCGCCGGCCTGGTCATCGCGGTGCTGTCGCCCGTGCTCGGCTCGATCGCCGACCAGACCGGGCCGCGCAAGCCGTGGATCGCCTTCTTCGCGACGATCAAGATCACCAGTCTCAGTCTGCTGTGGTTCGCGGCGCCCGGTTCGAACCTGTTCCTGGTCGTGCTGCTGTTCTCGCTGGCTTCGGTGGCGGCTGAATTCTCGACCGTGTTCAACGATTCCATGATGCCGCGGCTGGTGCCGAAGGCCGAGATCGGCAGGATCTCCAACATGGCCTGGGGGCTCGGCTATCTCGGCGGCATGATCGCGCTGATCTTCGTCGTGCTGTTCCTCGCCGGCAATCTGGAAACCGGCAAGACGCTCATCGGCCTCGATCCGCTGTTCGGGCTGGATCCGAAGCTGGGTGAGGACGCCCGCTTCACCGGGCCGATGTCGGCCGGCTGGTACTTTCTGTTCATCCTGCCGATGTTCTTCTTCACGCCCGACGCCGTCAAAGGCATCCCGATCCGGCCGGCGGTGCGCGAGGGTCTGTCCGAACTGAAGTCGACGCTTGCTGAAGTGCGCCAGCGCAGCGGCATCCTGCGCTTCCTGCTGGCTCGCATGATCTATCAGGACGGCGTCAATGCGCTGCTCGCGCTTGGCGGCACGTTCGCGGCCGGCATGTTCCATTGGTCGATCACCGAGATCGGCCTGTTCGGCATCATCCTCAACGTCGTTGCCATCTTCGGTTGCTGGATCGCGGCGCGGCTCGATACCGCGCTCGGCTCGAAGCACGTTGTAATGGTCGCGCTGGTGATGCTGTCGGTCGCCACCATCGGTGTCGTCTCGACCGGACCAGGTTTCACGTTGCTCGGCCTGATCCCGCTGTCGACTGCCGATTCCGGCGGCCTGTTCGGCACCGCGGCCGAGAAGGCCTACATTCTCTACGGTCTGCTGATCGGGCTTGCCTTCGGCCCGGTGCAGGCTTCGTCACGCTCCTACATGGCGCGCAGCGTAACGGCTGCCGAATCCGGCCGCTATTTCGGCATCTATGCGCTGGCCGGCCGAGCCACCAGCTTCCTGGCGCCGTTCATGGTGGCGACCATCACCACGATCAGCGGTTCGCCGCGGCTCGGCATGGCGGCGATCATCCTGTTCCTCGGCATCGGCATGGCGATCCTGGTGGGAACGCCCTATCCGGCAGACAAGCCGAAGGGCTAGCGCCTCTCCTTCTCCCCTTGTGGGAGAAGGAAAAAAGAACTTAATGCCTGAAATGCCTTACGCCCGTGAACACCATGGCGATGCCATGCGCATCGGCGGCGGTGATCACGTCGTCGTCGCGCATGGAGCCGCCGGGCTGGATCACCGCGGTGGCGCCGGCTTCGATTGCCGAGAGCAGGCCGTCGGCGAAGGGGAAGAAGGCGTCGGAAGCGACGACCGAGCCCTTGGTCAGCGGTTCGGTCAAGCCTGCGGCTTCCGCCGCGTCGAGCGCCTTGCGGGCGGCGATACGCGAGGAATCGACACGGCTCATCTGGCCGGCGCCGATGCCGACCGTCGCCCCGTCCTTCACATAGACGATAGCGTTCGACTTGACGTGCTTGGCGACGCGGAAGGCGAATTTGAGGTCGGCCAGTTCGGCCGGCGTCGGCGCGCGCTTGGTCACCACCTTGAGCTCGAGGTCGTCGACCACGGCGTTGTCGCGGCTCTGCACGAGCAGGCCGCCGGCGACGGACTTCACGATGGCGCCTGCAGCGCGCGGGTCCGGCAGTCCGCCGGTGACCAGAAGGCGCAGGTTCTTTTTCGTGGCGACGATCGCGGCCGCCTCCTCGGTCGCTTCGGGCGCGATGATGACCTCGGTGAAGGTTTTTACGATCTCCTGTGCCGACTCGGCGTCGAGGGTGCGGTTCATGGCGACAATGCCGCCGAAGGCCGAAACCGGGTCGCAGGCCAAGGCCTTGGCATAGGCTGCCTTGAGCGTGTCACCTTCGGCGACGCCGCACGGGTTGGCGTGCTTGATGATGGCGATCGCCGCCGAACGGGCGGGATCGAACTCGCCGACCAGCTCGAAGGCGGCGTCGGTGTCGTTGATGTTGTTGTAGGAAAGCTGCTTGCCCTGCAGCTGCCTTGCGGTCGCGACGCCTGGACGCTTGTCGCCCGACAGATAGTACCCCGCGCTCTGGTGCGGGTTCTCGCCATAGCGCATCACCTGGTCGAGGCGGCCGCCGAAGGCGCGCCAGGCCGGATGCTCGATGTCGAGCGCCTCGGCAAACCAGCCGGAGATCGCCGCGTCATAGGTCGCGGTGCGGGCAAACGCCTTGGCGGCCAGCATCTTGCGGAAATCGAGCGACAGCGAGCCGAGATTCATCTCCAGCGCATTGAGCACGGACGCGTAGTCGGCCGGATCGGTGACGATGGCGACGTAGGCGTGGTTCTTGGCCGAGGCGCGGATCATCGCCGGACCGCCGATATCGATGTTCTCGACGATCGCGGCATAATCGGCGCCGGAACGGCGGACCTCCTCGAACGGATAGAGATTGGAGACCACGAGGTCGATCGGCTTGATGTGATGATCGCGCATCGCCTTGGCATGGTCGGCATCGTCGCGGATGCCGAGCAGCGCGCCATGCACCGAGGGGTGCAAGGTCTTCACCCGGCCGTCCATGATCTCGGGAAAGCCGGTGAGGTCGGAAACGTCGCGCACCGCCAGGCCGGCCTCGGCGATCGCCTTGGCCGTGCCGCCGGTCGAGACCAGCTCGACGCCAGCCGCGGCAAGCCCCTTGGCCAGATCGATCAGCCCGGTCTTGTCGAAGACGGAAAGCAGCGCGCGGCGGACCGCAACGAGGTCGGGCGCCGGAATGTTCTTGGTGGGCACGGCCATGGGCGGGCGGCCTTTCAGAGCTGGTGGAAGAGTGTTGGCCGGCCCTAGCATATAAGCCCCGGAAATCAAGCTTCGAGGCGGATTTGTTCGGAACTCAGTTGTTTTCCGGATAGCCGGCGATGTCGGTGCGCGTCAGCTGCCAGTGAACCTCGGCAACCTCCGAGGCCTTGAAGGCCAGTACGATCTGCCGGCTGCGGCGCGGGCCGCCGAGGCCGGCAAAGTAGATCGATTCCTCGACCTCGGGCGCCACTTCCGCGCAGGTGAACACCCAGGTGTCTCCCTGCGCGGCGGCAAGCGTCAGCCGGTCGTGCTCGTCCTGCATCAAGGTGATGTCGGGATGCACATGGAAGCGGACGGTAACGAAGTCGCGGCCATTGTTGCGGATCGCGCCGCCGCCCGGCCGCAGGAAACGGTCGCGGCCGGCAAGCACGTTGCCGTTGCTGGTCAGCTTCAGCTCCCGCTCGTGCAGGAAGCCGAACTGCGCGGCATAGCCGTCGTGGCGCGCGACGAAGCCATGCACGCCCTTCTGGTCGAGGCGCTTGCAGGGCACATGCTGCGGGCCGCCGATCAGCGGCGATCCGAGCAGGTCGCTGACGCGCAACGAATGGCTGAAGCGCGCCGACGAGGTGTCGTTGATCGTGGCGGTCGAATGCGCGGCGGTGGCGCGGGCCAGCGGCCGGAATTCGGCGGCGCCGTAAGTGTCGATGCCGGCATTGACGATAAAGTGTTGGCGCCCTGACGACAGCTCGAAGGCGAGGCAGCCGGCATGCGCGGCATTGGAGACGTCGACCGGCGGCGGCAGGCCGGTGTCGGCAATCACTGTCACGCCGCCCATCGACAAGCGCTCATAGCCGGAATGCGGCGCGTGCAGCAGCGGCGCGCCGGCGGTGTCGTCGTGGCGCATGATGGTGGCGATGCGGTCATGGATGGTGGCGCCCATGCCGTTGAAGCGGGCAAGGCTGCCATCCTGGTGGCGGAAGAAGCGCAGCGCCGGCAGCATGCGGTCGATGGCGCCGATCAGCGCCGGCGGCGGCGTCTCGGCCTGGTTGGCATAAGTCTGGCGCAGCGGCAGAAGGTCGGCCAGCAGCTCCAGCACCGCCATCGGCTTGCGCGAGATGTGGCCGCCGTCGGGAAGGATCTGATGCTCCAGCTCCTCGGCCAGATTGCGCGTCGCGGCGCGTAATGCCGATGCCGGCGCCGGCAGGGACAGCGCGGCGAATGCCAGCGCGATGCGGGCGCGCAGTCGGCCCTCGCCATCCGGCATCTCGCGCGCCATCGAACGGAGATAGCGGATCTGGACGGCAAGCGATTTGAGGAAAGCCCGATAGAAGGGGAATTCGGCGCCCTGCAGCACAACCGAGGAATGCTGCAGCCAGGCGATCACCCGCTTGGCGGTGGTGCCCGGCTCCCAGGCGACACCCGATATCTGGTTGCCGTGCATGGCGATCCAGTCGGACACCAGCGCCCTGGCATTGGCGGCGGCAAGCTCGGTGCCGGTGGCCCGCATATGGCGCAGCCAGCGAAAGCCGTGCAGCGATTTCTGCCAGCCACGGTTGGGCACGTTGAGCTGGAACGGCGACCTGCCGCCGGTCTCGACCAGGTGGCCGGACAACGGATAGCGGCCATAATAGATCTCGAGCGCGATCTGCGGATCGGCGAGCCTGAGATCCGGCGGCGCGATCAGGACACGTTCGGGCGTGCGGCCGGAATAGCGCCAGCGATAGACGGGCCCGGCGCGCAAACGCCGGCGCGTCTTGCGCCAGAACTCCTTCGCGACAAGCGTCCATAGACGCGTCGTGCTGCCGGCAGCAAGTGCCAAAAGCCCTCCTGATCGTCCTCTACCCCAAGGACAAGTTTATATGATTCAAGAACTTATGCGAAGGCGGATTTCGCCGAAGTGAATCGCTTCACGCTGGTCCAGGCCGGTCGTCCCAGAAAAAGTCGTGCCTTTCCGGCATCATACCCTTGCTTGAGCGCCGGTTGCGCCGTCGTTCAGCCTCTCTTGTGGCGGCGCCGGAATTCGCTCGGCGAGCATGTCTCGCGATCCCGAAACAGCCGGGAGAAATAAAAGGCGTCGTGGATGCCGACCGCCGCCGCCACGATTTCAACCGGCGAATCGGAAGCCACCAGCAGCTGCTTGGCAAGGTCGAGCCGGATGCGCAACTGGAATGCTTTCGGCGACAGCCCCGTCTGTTGCGCAAATTTGCGACGCAGCGTCGCCGGCGACATTGCAAATTCCGCGGCGAATGCCTTGAGGTCGAGCGATTCGGCGGCGCGGGTGCGCAGTGCATCGATCGCCAGCTGAAAATCGCGACCCGTTGCGCTGGCGCTCTGACCGGTCGCTTGCCGGGCGGCATGCAAAACCAATCCATGCAGCGTCGCGGCGGCTTCCGCCTGGCTGAGCGCGCTATCCAGCGACAGTTGCGCATGCAGCCGGTCAAACAGAAGCTGCATGCCGCCAAGGTCCGACAAGGCAACGACGGGAGCCTGCTCGGCGATCAGCCGCATGCGCGTGAAATCGCGCGTCAAGACGCCCGTGAAAAGCGCCCAGCGCTCGCTCCAGCCGGCGTCATCGGGTCCATAGGAATGCGTCTTGCCCGGAAATAGCCAGAACAGGCTGGGGGCGGCAATCGCCTGCCTGCCTGCTGCCCTCGTTTCCAGCCAGCCTTGCCCTTCCTCGACCAGCACGGCGGCAAAGTCCGGAAGCTTTCGTTCGACGATAACCTGGCTGACGCGATGCCGGCCGATCCCCGTCACGGACAGCCCGGCCATCGCGGCCGGCGGTGAGCGGTATAGAGCATATTGTCGATCCGGCATGAGCGAAAAGTCCAGGCGACTACTTCTGTCCATGGGCAATTGCCGTAACAATAGACATTCTTTGCCGAAATCGAAAACTTTCCGGTGCGTGAAATGTCGATATCGGCTGTAAAATCATCGTCGCAACCCGCCGTCGCGCTGGAAGCCAACGGCAAGATGCTGTCGACGGCGCCGAACCGGCTGGGATATCTCAGCCCGACCCAACCCTGCGTCGGCATCGAGGCCATTCGCCATCTCTACGCGGAGCAAGGGTATGTTTGGCTGAAGGGCCTGCTGCCGCGCGGCGATGTGGTCGATTTTCGCGGCTGGGTGCTTTCGCATCTTTCTCAGAGCGGGCTGCTGAAGCCGGGGACCGATCCGTCGCTCGGCATTGCATCCGACGATACGTTCGATCGCCAGCTTGCCGATCGCCGGCTGATGTCGCTGGTCCGATCAACCGCCTATGAGGGCTTTTGCGCGCAACCGCGGATGTCGCGTCTCATGGACGCGTTTGTCGGCGGTCTGTCCTACCTGCACAAGCGCAAGATCATGCGCTTTACCTTGCCGGGGACGGCCGTCGCCACACCGGCGCATTATGACCTCGTCTATCTGCGCGGCGGCACCAGCCGCGTCGTCACGGCATGGATACCGCTCGGCGATGTGTCCATCGACATGGGCGGACTGGTATACCTGGAAGGCTCGCACGCCATCGGCGCCGCCATGGAGGCCCAATTCGCCAGGGATAATGCCCAGCTCACACCAGAAGAGCGCATCAGCGCCTACAATCGCAACATGAGCGAAGGCGGCTGGGTGTCGAAGGACCTGCCGCGGATGGCGGAGCGGTTCGACACGCGTTGGCTGATGGCGGATTACGAGGCCGGCGATGTCGTGCTGCACTCACCCCATATGATCCACGCTTCCACGACCAACCAGAGCCTTGACGGCCTGATCCGGCTGTCGACAGACATACGCTACCAGAATGTCGACGACGAGATCGATGCCCGTTGGGGGCATCATTGGTCCCTGGACGACATGCTTTAAGGCGTTCCGACGTTGAGGTGATGCCGGCCCGCGGGCCGAAGCCCCTCTGATGTCGTCATCCACGGGCGGAGCGACGCGAAGCGGAGCGCAGACCCGAGGATCCATTCCGTGACCTTGATCGTAAGTGCAGCGGGGCAGATTCGGCATCGCGGCAAGGCTTCGGAGTCACGGAATGGATTCTATGGTCTGCGCCGCGTCGCTTCGCTCCTTGCTCCGCCATAGAATGACGAGATCCTAGTTGCCAGCCCGCCGCATCCGCGCGGCAAAGAAACCGTCCAGGCCGGAAATGCCAGCCGACCCCAAGTCCAGGTCCGCAGGCGTGGTGCGCAACGTGCCATCCTGCTTCAGGAACGGATCGACGCCGGCGAACTCGCCAGGCCGGATCGGATCGGCGGCCACGCCAGGGTTGCCGGCGAGGAAGGCGCCGTAGAGCGCTTCGCCTTCGATCGGATCGAGCGAGCAGTTGGAGAACACAATGCGGCCGCCGGGCCTGACAAGGCCGACGGCGCGGTCGAGAAGCCTGCGCTGAAGCGCGGCCAGCTTTTCGACATCGGCCATGGTTTTGCTCCACGGCACATCGGGATGGCGGCGCACCGTGCCGGTGGAAGAGCAGGGCGCGTCGAGCAGCACGGCATCGAAGAGCTCGGCTGGCCGGTAATCCAGCAGGTCGGTCTGTGCCAGTTCGGCGTTCAGGCCGAGGCGTTCGAGATTCTG
Organism: Mesorhizobium sp. ORM8.1; assembly: GCF_053005525.2. Classification (NCBI taxonomy): domain Bacteria; kingdom Pseudomonadati; phylum Pseudomonadota; class Alphaproteobacteria; order Hyphomicrobiales; family Phyllobacteriaceae; genus Mesorhizobium; species Mesorhizobium sp. ORM8.1. Next base: position 4,261,089 of record NZ_CM132600.1, read on the forward strand.
CGCCAGCCGCGCCAGGCGGTTCTTCGAGGTGTCGACGGCGGTGACCTTGGCGCCGGCCAGGATAAGCTGCGCTGTCTTGCCGCCGGGCGCGGCGCAGAGGTCGGCGACGCGCTGGTCCCTTATATCGCCGAACAGGCGCGCCGGCAGGCTGGCCGCCGCGTCCTGCACCCACCAGGCGCCGTCGGCAAAACCGGGCAGGTCGATGACGTTGGCGGCGAGCTTCTCGACACGGACGGTGCCGGTCGGCAGCACGATGCCGCCTAGGCGTTCGGCCCACAGTGCCGGATCGGTTTTGACGCTGAAATCGACCGGCGCCTCATGGCGGTGGGCGGCAAGGATGGCGCCGGCCTTGTCGGCGCCATAGGCCGCGACCAGCCGTTCGGAAAACCACTGCGGCGCCTCGCTGGTGGCGGCGAGCGCCGGAGCAAGCTCGGCCTCCTTGGCGCGGGCGAGCGAGCGCAGCACGCCGTTGACGAGACCGGAAAAGCGCGCGGTGCGCGGATCGGACTTGGCGTGAGTCACGGCAAGGTCGACGGCGGCGCTGTCGGGAACATCGAGGAACAGGATCTGCGCGGCGGCGACATGCAGGATATGCGACAGCGCGGTGGCGTTGGGCGGCAGCGGCTTTTCCAGCCGCCTGGCCAGCAGGCCGGCAATGGTCATGCGATGACGCAGGGCGGTGACCAGAATGGCGCGCACCAGCGCGCGGTCGCGACCGTCAAGCGCCTTGTACTGCGGATGGCCGTGCTCGTTGTCGGTCAGGCCGTCGAGCGGGGTACGGGCATCGATGACGGCGGCCAGCAGGCGCGCCGCGGCCTTGCGCGCGGCAAGGCCGGCAACCTCTGAAGCCTGGCTTTGTACGGGCTTCATTTTGTCGGTATTTGCTTGGCTAGTTCGAACACAGCGTTGACGAAAGCATCCTTGCTTCCTGGGGGAGAGGTCATCTCGATGTACTCATTCTCCACGATGCCTAGATAGTCCCCAATTTCCAGTGGCGAAGCGCCATCGCTAACGAGCCGGATGACATGAAGCAAATAGATATCATACTCGTCCTCTGGAAGCGGGCGGGATCGTAGTTCGCTCGACGACGCCAGGTTCGCCATCGGTATGCCTATAGGGTTCCAGTAGATGGCGCAAAGATCACGCATCTGCGCCAGCGAGATATCGCCATTCCTGGTCACGACCACGGACCTCTGGACCCGATATTGCGTGGTCCCGTCGGGTTGCGGCCCCATGGATTGGGTTTTGGCGGTTCCGGCTTGGAGGGCGTTGCAACGTCAGCAGGCCTGTTACCCCAAGGTCCGGCAGATGGCTCCTCGGGCTGGATGGTTGGCGCGGAAGCCTGGCGCCGGGACGGCTGTGGCGCGCCGCCCATCTCGCGCGCCATTTCCTGCAGCGCGGCGATGCGGTTCTCCGTGCTCGGATGGGTCGAGAACAGGCTGTCCATGCGTTCGCCGGAGAGTGGATTGATGATGAAGAGATGCGCCATCGCCGGGTTGCGCTCGGCGTCGGGATTGGGGATCTGTTCGGCGCCACGCGCGATCTTGTTCAGCGCCGAAGCCAGCCACAGCGGATGGCCGCAGATCTCGGCGCCGCGCCGGTCGGCCTCGTACTCGCGGGTGCGGCTCACCGCCATCTGCACGATCATGGCGGCAAAGGGCGCCACGATCATCGCCACGAGCACCCCGACAAAACCGAACGGATTGTTGTTGTCGCGATTGCCGCCGAAGAAGAAGGCGAAATTGCCGAGCATCGAGATGGCGCCAGCCAGCGTCGCGACGATCGTCATGGTCAGCGTGTCGCGATGCTGCACATGGGCGAGCTCATGCGCCATCACGGCTGCGACCTCTTCGTGGCTGAGCCGCTCCAGCAATCCGGTGGAGGCGGCCACGGCCGCGTTCTCGGGATTGCGGCCGGTGGCGAAGGCGTTGGGCTGCGGATTGTCGATCAGATAGGTCCTCGGCATCGGCAGGCCGGCCTGCTTGGCCAGCGCCTGTACGATGGCGTAATATTCCGGCGCGTTCTTCTCGTCCACCTCGACGGCGCGGTTCATCGACAGCACCATCTTGTCGGCGTTCCAGTAGCTGAACAGGTTCATGCCAGCGGCGAACAACAGGGCGATCACCATGCCGCCCGAGCCGCCGATCATGTAGCCGACGCCCATGAACAGCGCCGTCATCGCGGCAAGAAGCATGGCGGTGCGAAGCGTGTTCATCGTTTCATCCGGTCATGGCTAGAGCATCGGACCGGGATATTCCGATGCTCATGAATAGGGGTCGATCTTGGTTGCGTCATGGCTATATGATGGGAAATACCGGTGTCCGTTTCAATCGGCAGGGACTTATCGCATGAGTGAAGAGCCAGGCGAAACCGAGGTCGTCGATGCGGCTGGAGAGCCGCAAAAGCTTTTGACGCCAGAAGCGCAGCGAGCACTGGCTGAAGCCGAAGCCCGACGCAAGCTCTACCGTGAGGCGGAAGCCCAACTGCCGAAGGAGATCGGCGGTCGAGGCGGTAAAGAGCCCGGCCGCTATGGCGACTGGGAGGTGAAGGGCCTCGCCACCGACTTTTAGGCTAAGCGACGGCGCGCTCCGGCGCGAGCGCCATCCAGCCCTTGTTATCGACAGCAACGCCGATTTCGTCATAGGAGCGGATTGTTGGATGCGGCGTGACCACCGGATGGACGTGCGTGGCGCTGATCACCATCACCGAAGCGCCCGAAGCCTCGCCAGCCGCGATGCCGGCCGGCGCGTCCTCGAAGACAAGGCAGTCGCGGGCATCGGCGCCGAGACGTTTTGCCGCCAAAAGAAAGCAGTCCGGCGCAGGCTTGCCATGGGTGACGTCCTCGGCTGTGACCATCATGGCGGGAACCGGGATACCGGCCGCGTGCATGCGCAACAGCGCCAGCTCGCGTGGGGCCGAGGTGACGATGGCCCAGCGCTGCGGCGGCAGCGACTTGAGGAACACCATGGCGCCAGGGATCGGGATGATGCCCTCGAGATCGTCCGCCTCGGCCTTGAGCAGTGCCGTGGCCTCCGCGACGGCGTCGACGCCCGGCAGTCCCAGCCCGCCGATCGTCTCGATCGCCCGCTTGCCGTGGATCGTCGGCAGGAAACTTGCCACGTCCAGCCCATGGCGCTCAGCCCACTTCGTCCAGACCCGTTCCGCCGCGGCGATCGAGTTGAGGACCGTGCCGTCCATGTCGAAAAGAAAGGCGGCGAACTTTCTGCCTGGAAACATCTGGTACCCTGAGTCTGTTTCGGTGAGGGGATCTGTTTTCGGGGAGGCGCGGAGCGCGCCCGCACCGTAGCCGCGATGGCGGCATGTGGGAAGGGCGGCATTTCGACTTGGCGCAGGAACAACACCGTCCCTGTCGCGTTGAGCAAAGTCATCCAATGACCAACAATCATCAAAGGGGAATCGATGCTGATCCGGCTCGGCTACGAAATCGCCATCGACTGCGTCGCCGCGACGCCCATCATTTCGCTGCTCGACATCCATCCCGACCGTCAAAACGACATCAAACGGCAAACGCGGGTGCTGACCTCACCTTCGGTTCCGACACGAGCCTATCGCGACGGTCACGGCAACATCTGCCGCCGCTTCACCGCGCCCGCCGGAAGCTTCCGTATCCTCTATGACGCGGCGATAGAGGACAGCGGCGAGGCAGACGAAATCAACACGCTGGCGCGTGAAACGCCGGTGGCGGAGCTGCCGGACGACGTGCTGGTCTACCTGCTCGGCAGCCGCTATTGCGAAACCGATCATTTGGGCGGTCTCGCCTGGCAGCTCTTCGGCCACCTGCCGCCCGGCTGGGCGCGGGTGCAAGCGATTGTCGACCACGTGCACAACCGTCTTTCCTTCGGTTACGGCTATGCCCGCGCCACTCGCACGGCAGCGCAGGCGCATGAGGAGCGAGTCGGGGTCTGCCGCGATTTCGCCCATCTGGCGATCACGCTTTGCCGCTGCATGAACATCCCGGCGCGCTATGTGAACGGCTACCTCGGCGATATCGGCGTGCCGGCCGATCCGGCGCCGATGGATTTCTCGGCCTGGATGGAAGTCTTCCTCGACGGCAAATGGTACACGTTCGATCCGCGCCACAACCGGCCAAGGATCGGTCGCGTCGTCATTGCGCGCGGCCGCGACGCCACCGACGTGCCGCTGCTGCACAGCTTCGGGCCACACCAGCTCGCCTTGTTCAAGGTCTGGACCCATGAGCAGGAAGGCAATTGTTTCAACCCGCCGCATCACGGCATCGACCGGACAGCCAGCGCACGGATGCTGGCCTAGTCCGGGCTGTCGCGGGCGCTGTATCAGTCCGGTCCATGATCGTTGCTGAGCCGCTTCGGGACAGGCTCGGTTGTGCCGAAGCGGGAAGCGCCGTCATGGCGCGAATAGTGCTTGGGGCGGCCTATGGTAAGCGATTCCTGAACGGCCTGCCGCCACCGCTCTCTTGTTTACTTCCTGTTCACCGTCATGTTCTCGAAAATCCAACAAAAACAACAAATTAACGGGCTGTTAAGGCTGTTCTCGCCCCGCCGTCGGCGCGTCTGGCCGAAATCCTGCAGCGCATCCACCGAGCGGCACGAAGCCGCATACAGTGGAGGCGGAAGGGATGCGGCAGTTCAGAGGTGTCGTTCGTGGGGTGGACGACTTTACCCGGGATCGCGGGGGTAATTTCGCGGTTCTGTTCGGAGCTGCCGCATCGGTCCTCGCGCTGGGGGTGGGATTCGCGGTCAATATCTCGCAGCTCTACAATGCGAGATCGAGCCTGCAAGGCGTCGTCGATGCGGCGGTGACCTCAACGGCACGCGATCTCACCCTCGGCGTAATCCAGGAAGCAGACGCCAAGACAATGGTGCAGGCGTTCCTCGACGCCAACAGCACGGCCGGCATCCTCCAGGCCAACCAGATCGTCATCGACAAGCTTATCGTCAACAGGACAGCCAACACCGTGCAGGCGGACGTGCATGTCGATGTCGGCCTCTATTTCCCGCTGTTCGGCACGGACAGCATGCGGCGTGTGACCGGCTCGACCACAGCGCTTTATTCCGACAAGACGATCGAAGTGGCGATGATGCTCGACGTCACCGGCTCGATGGCCGGCCAGAAGATCAAGGATTTGAGGGCGGCGGCCGGCAACGCGGTCGATTCCTTCCTCGATGGCCAGAATGCCTCCAATCCCCGGGTGCGGGTGGCAATCGTGCCCTATGCCAATTCGGTCAATGCCGGTTCGCTCGCCGCAAGCAGCGTCTTTGTCGAAACCAAGCTCAGCGAGCGCAAGCAGGCGCCGGGCAATGACGATCCGAAATATGTCTCGGCATCGCCGCGCCCGGACAATTGCGCCACCGAGCGCAAGGGCGCCTATCAATATTCGGATGCTGGCCCCGAAATTAGCATGGTCAACCGCGATTTCTATCTGTCCGATTTCGCCAGGCAGAGCGGCACACGAGCTTGCCCGGTCGCAACGGTGCAGCCGCTGACCACGGATGCTACGGCTTTGAACAATGTCATCAAGAACCTTGATGCGTCCGGCGGCACTGCTGGCCATATCGGCGTCCAGTGGGCGTGGTACATGCTGTCGGAGAACTGGGGCGGCGTGATGAAGGCTTCGGAGCGGCCGGCCAGGATGGATCCGAAGAAGGTCGCCAAATATGCGATCCTGATGACCGACGGCGAATTCAACCTGTCGTATTTCGACGCCACCGATCCGGATCAGGTCTACAACGACGCCGGCAAGGTGCAGACACGCACCGCCGCGACGACGCTATGCTCGGCGATGCGCGACCAGGGCATCGAGATATTCACCATCGGTTTTGCCCTCACCGAGAAGAATGCCAAGTCGACACTGCAGAGCTGCGCCACTCCGGACACCGGAAACACCAAGCATTTCTACCAGGCCGCCAACGGCGCCGAACTCGATCAGGCGTTCCAGGATATCGTGCGCAACATCGACAAGCTGACGGTGACCAAATAGCGGCCCTATCTATTCGCTCTTACGCAATTCCGGACGGAGGGTTACGGCGAAGTCGCCGAACTTAACTACTTCACGCTTTTCCTGGAATTGCTCTAAGAAATCACCGATCGACATGGTTCAAAAGGAAAAGGCCGCCGCTTCTTGACGAAGCCGGCGGCCTTCCGTGTTTCCGTCCATGACGCGGCTTCAGGCGACAGCCCCTTCAGGCTACCTGCCGCGCGTCTCGCGCCTTAACGGGAAGACTGCTTCCCGGAAGTGCAATCCGCTGAGCTCACGTTATGGAAAACGAAATCACTCGACATCGGATCACCTCCTTTCAGTTTGTTGAACACGCACACAGGATGGGGTGTGTCGCGGCAAAAGACAAGATGCAGGTTTGAAATAGCCAGGGACCGTGGCTCGCGGCGGCCGGCTTGCGATTGGCCGTCGGCGCGGGCACACTCCGGGGTGAGGAGACTGCTGGTATTCGGGAGGTATCCGCATGGAGGCAGCCGAAAAGGCCGCTCGCATCGTGCGAACGGTGATCGAGACGCTAAAGCCGGGTTTTGCGGTCCGCCTGTGGACCGGAGAGCGCATCGGTCCGGTTGCCGGCCCCGTGCTTACCATCAATGACCAGGACATCGTCTGGCAGTTGGTGCGTCGGCCGGCGTTCTCGACGCTGATCGAGATGTGGATTTCCAAGACCGTCGACATCGAGGACGGGACGCTGTTCGATTTCTACGCACTGCCCTCGCAAGGCAAGCTCAGGACGAAGCTCAAATCCTTGCCGAAGCTGGCGATCTTGCGCGATCTGCCGGCTGTGCTGTTCTCGCGAAAGCAGATGAGCGCGCGCAGCGATCTTTCCGGTCGCAACCCCTATGTCAGCGGGTCGAGCCAGGAAGCGATCCAGCATCACTACGACATCTCGAATGCCTTCTACCGCCTCTTCCTCGATGAACGCATGGTCTACAGCTGCGGCTATTTCACGGATTTCGCCAACGGCATCGATCAGGCGCAGTTCGACAAGCTCGACCATATCTGCCGCAAGCTCCGGCTGAAACCGGGCGAAAGGCTGCTCGACATCGGCTGCGGCTGGGGCGCCATGCTCATCCATGCGGCGAAGAATTACGGCGTCGTCGGCCATGGCGTTTCGTTGTCGCAAGCGCAGACCGATCTTGCCCGCGAGCGCATCCGTGCCGAAGGCCTGGAAGACCGCATAACCATCGACATCAAATCTTATGCCGAGCTTACCGGCTCTTTCGACAAGATCTCGTCGATCGGGATGTTCGAGCATCTCGGGCTCGTCAACCACGCGGCCTATTTCTCGACCGTCCATCGCCTGCTGAAACCAGGCGGCATCTATCTGCACCACGCCATCACCAGGCGCAGCAAGGGCGACATCAAGAAGACGTTGCGCAAGGGGGCGGAGTACAAGGCGCTGATCAAATACATCTTTCCCGGCGGCGAGCTCGACACGATCGGCATGACAACAGGCAATCTCGAGGCGCACGGCTTCCTTGTTTACGACGTGGAGAATTTGCGCGAACACTACGCGCGCACCTGCCGCCTGTGGGCCGAGCGCCTGCACGCGCGTTTCGACGAGGCAATCGCCGAAGTCGGCGAGGCCAAGGCGCGGCTGTGGCTGCTCTATCTCACCGGATGCTCGGTCACCTTCGAGCGTGCTTCGGCGCAGATTTTCCAGACCGTCGCCACCAAACGCGCGCGCGGCCCAAGCGGCCTGCCGCCGACGCGGGCGGATCTGTATCGGTAGTGAGATCGGCGGCTATCGCCACCGCCAGCTCCAAGGTGTGCGGTTCGCCTGCCTCGCTGTCGAGGGGTCTAGAGCGTTTCACCGCTTCTCGGAAACGGCGAAGCGCTCTAACTCTTTGTTTTGACGCAATTCCGGACGGAGGGTTACGGCGAAGTCGCCGAACTTAACCGCTCACACTTTTCCTGGAATTGCTCTAAATGAAGCGCATCGGTGCGCCGATCTCGACACGCGCCGGCCGGTCGACGGTGCAGTAGACGCCGAGATTGTGGTCGTTGTGGCGCACCACATTGCGCAGGATGCCGGGATCGTTGTCGAAACCGTCCTGGGCGATGATGGTGAAGCCGCAGCGGCGGCAAGGCTCCGAGACGGTTAGTAGAAGGTCGCCGACCGTGAGCTTGCGGCCGATCCATTCGGTTTCCGGGAAGGAGCCGTCGACGGGTTCCATGTCGACCAGGATGTTGGGCCGGAAACGGCGCGGATCGGGCACGCCATCGGGATGCAACGTTTTCAATCTGGCCAGCGAGGCGGTGGTGAGCAGGTGGATCGGCGCCTTGGTGTAGCGCGCGGCCGTAAGCGGACCGGTATAGTCCGAAGCCGCATTCTCTTTTCCGAAAGGCAGGATCGAGGCCGCAAAGCCAAGGAAGGCGGAAACGGCGCGGTCGCTTTCGGGATCCGGCGCCGACAGCCAGTCGCCACCGGGCACCGCCACTTCGAGCCGGCGATCTTCGGTCAGCCGGGTGCGGATCAGCGGCACTTTGTGCCATCTAACTTCGCGATCTGGCCGTGCGATCTCGCCGTCGGCATCGACCAGGCCGAACAGCCGGTCGCCGTCAACGGTCGTCGTGCCGATCGATATGGCATTAAGCGGCTCACCGGCGAGCGAACTCGCCGGGTAACGCCAGAGCTGGCTGACGGTGCCGAGTGCGGGCTCGCCGGCCATCAGCCCTTCTTGTTCTGGCGGTTGGCGACGAGGTCGTCGACCACGGCCGGATCGGCCAGTGTCGACGTATCGCCGAGCGCGCCGAAATCGTCCTCGGCGATCTTGCGCAGGATGCGGCGCATGATCTTGCCCGAGCGCGTCTTGGGCAGGCCGGGCGCGAACTGGATCTTGTCGGGCGAAGCGATGGCGCCGATCTCCTTGCGGACATGGGCGATGAGCTCCTTGCGCAACTCCTCGCTCGGCTCCACGCCCTTCATCAAGGTGACGTAGCTGTAGATGCCCTGGCCCTTGATGTCGTGCGGGTAGCCGACGACGGCGGCCTCGGAAACCTTCTCATTACTGACCAGCGCCGATTCCACTTCCGCCGTGCCCATGCGGTGGCCGGATACGTTGATGACGTCGTCGACGCGGCCGGTGATCCAGTAATAGCCGTCGGCGTCGCGGCGGCAGCCGTCACCGGTGAAGTACTTGCCCTTGTAGGTCGAGAAATAGGTCTGCACGAAGCGGTCGTGGTCGCCATAGACGGTGCGCATCTGGCCGGGCCAGGAATCGGTGATGCAGAGATTGCCGTCGGCGGCGCCCTCCAGCACCTTGCCTTCGCCGTCGACCAGTTGCGGCTTGACGCCGAAGAAGGGCCGCGTCGCGGAGCCGGCCTTGAGGTCGGTGGCGCCGGGCAGCGGCGTGATCAGGATGCCGCCGGTCTCGGTCTGCCACCAGGTGTCGACGATCGGCACCTTGCCGTTGCCGACGATGTTGAAGTACCACTCCCAGGCTTCCGGATTGATCGGCTCGCCGACCGAACCGAGCACACGCAGCGATTTGCGCGAGGTCTTCTTCACCGGGTCGTTGCCTGCGCCCATCAGCGCGCGCAGCGCCGTCGGCGCGGTGTAGAAAATGTTGACCTTGTGCTTGTCGATGACTTCCCAAAAGCGGGACTGCGAGGGGTAGTTCGGCACACCCTCGAACATCAGCGTGGTGGCGCCGTTGGCCAAAGGTCCATAGACGATGTAGCTGTGGCCGGTGACCCAGCCGACATCGGCGGTGCACCAGTAGATGTCGCCGTCATGGTAGTCGAAGACATATTGGTGCGTCATCGAGGCGTAGACGAGATAGCCGGCGGTGGTGTGCAGCACGCCCTTGGGCTTGCCAGTCGAGCCCGAAGTGTAGAGGATGAACAGCGGATCCTCGGCCTTCATCTTCTCCGGCTTGCAGTCCGCCTTCACGGCGGCGATCTCGTCGTGGTACCAGACGTCGCGCCCTGTCACCCAGCCGATCTTGCCGCCGGTGCGGCGCACGACCACCACGGTCTCGACCTTGGTGCCGGCCTTGGCCGCGATCTCGATCGCCTTATCGGTGTTTTCCTTGAGCGGGATCGGCTTGCCACCGCGCAGGCCCTCGTCGGCGGTGATGACGAAGGTCGACTTGCAGTCGTCGATGCGGCCGGCCAGCGCGTCCGGCGAAAATCCGCCGAAGACGATCGAATGGATGGCGCCGATGCGCGTGCAGGCGAGCATCGCGTAAGCGGCTTCCGGGATCATCGGCATGTAGATGGTCACGCGGTCACCTCGTCTGACGCCGTGCTTCTTCATCACATTGGCCAGCCGGCAGACGTACTCATGAAGCTCGTTATAGGTGATCTTCTTGTCGTCGTAGGGATTGTCGCCTTCCCAGATGATGGCGGTCTGGTTGCCGCGCTTCTTCAGGTGCCGGTCAATGCAGTTGTAGGAAACGTTGGTCAGCCCGTCCTCGAACCACTTGATCGAGACTTTGCCGTCGAAGGAGGTGTTCTTGACCTTGCTGAACGGCTTGAACCAGTCGATGCGCTTGCCATGCTTGCCCCAGAACTTGTCCGGATCCTTCACGCTGTCGGCATACCATTTGAGATAGGTGGCGTTGTCGATCAGCGCGTTCTTCTTCCACGCCGGCTGGACGCGATGGATCTTCACCTCGGACATGTCTTCTCTTTCCTCCCGAACCAGCCGCCGGCTTGACCACCGGCAGGGATCACGGCGACGCAGCCGCGAATTCGGCGGCATTATTAACAGTTCCGCGCCGACGGCAACATTAGACGTTGGATTCGCGTGGCGGGATGCCGCAGGACATGTGCAAAGCGCTGTCAGCACTCACGTTTCGTCGCTGCTAACCAGCTGTTTTGGCGATGAAAATGCCGCTCGAGATCAGAAAAAATCAATAGACAGTTAAGCAACTGGGCGCAGAATCCAACGTTGGGAGGAAAGGAGAACCGACCAGGGGTACCGCGATGCGCGACCATGCCGAAATGGACCTGATGCTCAAAGGCTATGGGCTGACCACGGCCAAGATTCTCTATCATTTTCCAGACCATCCGCATTTGCTGCAGAGCTTCATCTGGCAGGACTACGATCTCGCACCGAAGTTCCCGGTGCTGATCCGCTTCATCGAGTTCTGGAAAGCCAAGCTCGACGGCCCGCTGCACTCGATCACTTATACGCATCAAAAGCTGATCGCGCCGAACGAGTGGCGCAAAGTGGACGGCGAGTTCGTGCTGCACTGAATGCCGGTTGTTGTTGACAGCCTGTTTCCATTCCCTGGCGAAGACAGGCGCGTCTGCGTCGACTAGCTTTTCAGATACGGAGCCGGCGAGGCAATGGGCCAGGAGCGGCGTCCGATCTGGAGACCGGTCATGACCGCGTTCGACTATGCCGCGCTGCTGCTTCGTCTCAGCGTCGGCGGATTGTTTCTTGCGCACGCCTATCTCAAATACGCCGTGTTCACGCCCAAGGGCACGGTCGACTATTTTCAGTCGCTAGGTGTTCCCGGCTATTTCGGGCTGATTGCCATCGCTGCCGAAACGGCCGGCGGGCTCGGGCTGATCTTTGGCGTCGCGACCAGGCTGGCGGCGATCCTTTTGATCCCGCTGATGGCCGGCACGATCGTGCTCGTCCACGGCAAGAACGGCTTCTGGTTCACCAATCAGGGTGGTGGCTGGGAATATCCTGCGCTGTGGATCGTCTGCCTTGTCGTCATCGCCTTGATCGGCAGCGGCTCAGCGGCGCTTTGGCCGATCTTGGGATAGGTCCTGCAGGGTGGCAGGAATGCTCAGGCCGCGAAGGCACGGCCTGAGCCGGATGATCATCATACCGCCGGTGGATTGAGCCGGGCAAAGCCTTCCTGCCGCCGATAGGGGAAGTACGGATAGGGCGCGGTGACCTCGCTTGCGGTGTCCAGCGTCCTGATCTGGTCCGGCGTCAGCGCCCAGCCGATCGCACCGAGGTTCTGGCGCAGCTGTTCCTCGTTGCGAGCGCCGATGATCACCGACGAGACAGTCGGCCGCTGCAAGAGCCAGTTGATGGCGATCTGCGGTACGGTCTTGCCGGTTTCCTGCGCCACCGCGTCGAGCGCGTCCATGACCTGGTAGAGATGTTCGTCCGCGACCGGCGGGCCGAAATCGGCCGTGCCGTGCAGCCGGCTCCCTTCCGGCAGCTTTTGCCCGCGGCGGATCTTGCCGGTCAGGCGACCCCAACCCAGCGGGCTCCACACCAGCGCGCCGACGCCCTGATCGAGGCCAAGCGGCATCAGTTCCCATTCATAGTCGCGCCCGAGCAGCGAGTAATAGACCTGATGCGCGACATAGCGTGTGTAGCCATGGCTGTCGGCCAGGCCGAGCGATTTCATCACCTGCCAGCCGGAGAAGTTCGACACGCCGACATAACGCAGCTTGCCGGCGCGCACGAGGTCGTCGAGTGTCGACAGCACCTCCTCTATCGGCGTCGAGGCATCGAAGGCGTGCAACTGCAGAAGGTCGATGTAATCGGTGCCGAGACGTTTCAGCGCCGCGTCGACCGATTTGATCAGCCGCGAGCGCGACGCGCCCCAATCGGCCGGGCCGTCGCCCATCGGCAGCGATGTCTTGGTCGAGATCAGCACCGCGTCGCGGCGGCCCTTGATCGCCGCGCCCAGCACCTCTTCCGAAGCGCCGTTGGAATAGACGTCCGCCGTGTCGAAGAGATTGACGCCAGCCTCCAGGCAGATGTCGATGAGACGGCGCGCTTCGCTCGCGTCGCTGTTGCCCCAATGGCTGAACAGCGGGCCGGAGCCGCCGAAGGTTCCGGCGCCGAAGGAAAGCGCCGGCACTTTCAGGCCGGAAGCGCCGAGAGGTCGATAGTCCATCTTTTGCTCCTTGGTCGTGTCGAAAACGAATTTGCCGGGATGCTTACGACTGGGCACAGGCGATGGTGGCGAGGGCGGGCGTGCGATCGAGACGCAGCGCTATAGCGGCCACGCCGAGCGCCACAAGCGGCAGCAAGGCGGCGATCCAGGGCAGGGAGCCCAGGCCAAGGCCATGGGCAATGACTGCACCACCTAGCCAGGCACCCAAAGCATTGCCGAGGTTGAAGGCGGCAATGTTGAAGGATGAGGCGAGGCTCTGGCCGGCACCTTGCGCCTTTTCCAGCACCCACATCTGCAGCGGCGCCACGGTGGCGAAGGCGGCAGCACCGAGCAGGCCGATATAAATCACGACCATGACCTGGCTGTGGATGGCGAAGCTCATGGTTGCGAGCACCAGTCCCAGCACCGCGAGGCTGCCGAGAACGGCCGGCACCAGCCAGCGGTCGGCGACCTTGCCGCCGACCAGATTGCCGGCGATGAGGCCGCCGCCGAAGATAAGCAAGATCGGCGACACGGCCGCTTCCTTGAAACCGCTGATCTCAGTCAACAACGGCGCGATGTAGGTGAAGACAGCGAAGACACCGGCGAAGCCGAGCACGGTGGTGGCGAAGCCAAGCAGGACCGGCGTGCGGCGCAGCACGGCGAGATCGGCGCGCAGGTCGCTCTTCTCGGGCGCCGCCTGGCTGCGCGGCACCAGAAAAAGGATGACGGCAAAGGCCGTCACGCCGACCAATGTCACCGCCCAGAAGGTCGAGCGCCAGCCATACGCCTGGCCGAGCCAGGTGCCGAACGGCACGCCGAGGATGTTGGCCACGGTGAGGCCGGTGAACATCATGGCGATGGCCGAAGCCTTCTTGTTGGGCGCGACCAGCCCGGTGGCGACGACCGAGCCGACACCGAAGAACGAGGCGTGCGCAAAAGCGGTCAACACCCGCGCGGCCATCAGCGTCCAATAATCGGGCGCCAGCGCGGAGGCGAGGTTGCCGACGGTGAAGACCACCATAAGCGCAAGCAGCAAGGTCTTGCGCGGCAGGCGACCGGTGAGCGCGCCAAGCAGCGGCGCCCCGACGACGACGCCCAGCGCGTAGCCGGAAATAAGCAGGCCGGCGGCCGAGATCGAGACGCTGAGATCGGCGCTGACGTCGAGCAGCAGGCCCATGATGACGAATTCGGTAACGCCGATGCCGAAGGCGCCAGCGGTGAGGGCATAGAGAGCAGGAGGCATGGCGTTGGTCCGTCCGATCATGAAAAGGACGCTCAGTCACGCGCCCTAGATTTTTGTTGGAGCATGGCCTTTTCCGAAAACCGGTTCCCGCTTTTTGCTTTCGCTGACCTTCGGTTCGGGATCATGCAACGACCGGGAAGATCGTGATTAGCTTGCCTGTGAACCAGTCTTGCATCAGTCATATTATCTGTGAAATAGATTCACGAATGGCCAGACCCGACATCAACCGCTCCGGCGAGATCGAAGTGTTCGTGCGCGTCGTCGAAGCGGGCAGCTTTTCGGCCGCGGCGCGGGCGCTGCGCATGACGCCGTCGGCCGTCAGCAAGCTGATCGCGCGGCTGGAGGCACGGCTTGGCGCGCGGCTGGTCAGCCGCTCGACACGCAAGCTGCAGCTGACGCCGGAAGGCACCACTTTCTACGACAATGGCGTTCGTATCATCGCCGACATGGATGCGGCCGAACGGGAAGCGGCGGCCGGCGCGGCGCCGCGCGGCTGGCTGCGGGTGAACAGCTACGTGCCGTTCGGCCAGCACCGGCTGATCCCGCTGCTGCCGCGCTTCCTCGAGCGCTATCCCGAGATCTCCGTCGAGGCAATGCTGACCGACAACGTCATCGATTTGATGAAGGAACGCGCTGATGTCGCCATACGTGCGGGATTGCTCGGCGAATCACGGCTGGTGGCGCGCAAGCTCGGCCAGAGCCGTATGGTGGTGGTGGCGGCGCCAACTTATCTGGAAGCGCGCGGCGCACCGCGCACGCCCGCCGACCTCGAGCATCATACCCGCCTTGCCTTCGGCTTTGCGCGTTACATCGACGGTTGGCCGTTCGTCGGCCCTGGCGACGCTCCGGTTACCGTTCCGATCGCCGGCAACATGATGGTCGGCGATGGCGAGGCGATGCGTCTGCTGACGATTGCCGGCGCCGGAATTTCCCGGCTGGCGCGCTGGCATGTCGGGCCCGATATCGCCGCCGGCCGACTGGTGCAACTGCTGGAAGACTTCAATCCCGGCGACGAGGAGCCGACGCACGCCGTCTATGTCGGACAAGGCAAGCATCTGCCCGCGCGGGTGCGGGCCTTTCTCGATTTTCTCGCCGAGACTGTCCGGCTCTGAACGACAGCAAAAAGCCGCGCACCGATAGGCACGCGACTTTCGCAATGTCTTGAGTCTCGAAGGAGGACTACGCCTTCGGCACAAATGGTGCGGGACGACGGCCGGCGCCTTGCCGCTCCAGCATCCAGCCGGGATATTCGGCCGGCAGCGCGCTGACCTCATCGAGCTTGGCGAGGTCGTCGGCGTCGAGCTTCACGGTCGTTGCCGCAAGGTTCTGCTCAAGCTGGTCCATGCGGCTGGCGCCGATGATGACGCTCATCACGAACGGCTTTGCCAGCACATAGCCGAGCGCCACCGTGGCGACGCTGACTTCGTGCTTTTTGGCGATGTCGCGCATGACGGCGACCGCCGCCCAGGCGCGGTCCTCATTGACCGGGGGAAGTTGAAAGCGGCGCGGCGGCCCTCGCCATTGCCGGGCGCGCCGGGGCCGTACTTACCGGACAGCAGGCCGCCGGCCATCGGCGACCAGACCATCAGGCCGAGCTTCTCCTCATTGATCAAAGGCACGATCTCGCGCTCGAGGTCGCGGCCGGCGATGGAATAGTAGGACTGAATGGTTTCAAAGCGAGCGTGGCCCTTGCGGTCGGCAATGCCGAGCGCCTTGGCGACGCGCCAGGCCTGCCAGTTGGAGACGCCGACATAGCGCACCTTGCCGCTGGCGACGAGATCGTCGAGCGCGCGCAGCGTCTCGTCGATCGGCGTCACGGTATCGGTGCCGTGCAGCTGGTAGAGATCGATATGATCGAGCTGCAGCCGCTCCAGGCTGCCCTCGACCGAATCCATGATGTGGCCGCGTGAGGAACCACGCTCGTTCGGGCCGCTGCCCATCGCTCCATGCACCTTGGTGGCGATGACGACGTCGGATCTTTTGACGCCGAGATCCTTCAGCGATTGGCCAAGCAATTGCTCGGACTGGCCGACGGAGTAGACGTCGGCGGTGTCGAAGAAGTTGACGCCGGCGGCTATCGAACGGCCGACGATCTCGTTCACGCCCTTCTGATCGAGGCTGGCGATCAGGCCCCATTGGGCATTCTGGCCGGCGGCGCCGAAGGTCATGGTGCCGAGGCAGAGTTCGGAAACGAACAGGCCGGTATTGCCGAGTTGATTGTAGCGCATGGTGCGGCTCCAGGAGATTTGTGACGACACAAAGCAAATAGGAACGGACCGTTTCGTTTCAAGCGCTGGAACAACGGGATTGTTCGTCTGGATATGTAAGCGTCAGCTTTCAACCAGGGCAAGGATCGCGAACGCTGTCATTCCGAACGCGACGGCCGCGAGAGGCAGAAGAATTTCGATCGCTGCCGTGCTGGCCTTGACGGGGTGCTCAACGGTGTCGAACTCGCCTTCCATCCAATCGGCGAAGGTCGTGGCATGAGTGGATTTGCCGGTTCGATGATGGCGCCAGACGCGGCCGGCAATGGCCGGCAGCATCACGGACATGCCGATGAATCCGGTCACTATGACGAGCAGGTAGTCGTCATAGCCACTGCCACTGAAGCCTATCCAGGCCGACAGTGCATAGCAGGCTGCAAGCCCTGCCATGGCGAAGTAAATCCATGCGTGCAGCCCGTGGAAAACGTGCCGGTGGTGTCCGATGTCGTGGTCGTGAGGTGTGATGGTCATGGGGACCTCCTTTGGCTCAGAAGAGCCACTCATTCGGTTCCTTGTCGTCAGCTAACGCGCTGACCTGATCGGACAATGCGGTGGTATGACGCGCCCAGAGCGTTTCACCGTTTCACGGAAACGGTAAAACGCTCTAATTCTTTGTTTTTACGCAATTCCGGACGGAAAACTGCTCACACTTTTCCTGGAATTGCTCGGGTCAGCGGCTGCCGAAGATCGCCGAGCCAACCCTGACGCTGGTGGCGCCGAAGGCGACCGCTGTTTCGTAGTCACCGGACATACCCATCGAGAGTTTTGCGACGCCGGCCTCGCGGGCAAGCTTTTCGAGCAGCGCGAAATGCGGGCCGGGATTCTCGTCGGCCGGCGGAATGCACATCAGGCCTTCGATGACGAGGCCATGGACATCCCTGCAACGGGCAACAAAGGCGACCGCATCGCGCGGCTCGATACCGGCTTTTTGCGGTTCCGAGCCGGTGTTGACCTGAACGTAGAGCCTCAGTGACCGGCCCTGCCTGCCAATCTCCCTGGCGAGTTCGGCGGCGATCTTCTCGCGGTCGACGGTCTCGATGACATCGAAAAGCGCCACCGCTTCTTTCGCCTTGTTGGATTGCAGTGGTCCGATCACATGCAGCTCGATATCGGGAAAAGCCGCCTTCAGCACCGGCCACTTCGCCTGCGCTTCCTGCACGCGGTTCTCGCCGAAGATGCGCTGGCCGGCTTCGATCACCGGGCGAATATCTTCAGCTTCGAAGGTCTTCGACACGGCGACCAGCGTGACGGCGCCGGGCAGGCGCTTTGCCTCACGCTCGGCGTTTGCGATCTTCGCCTTGACCGCGTGAAGCTGCTCGACGGCGCTCGTCATGCCTATATCCTGCCTATAGTTTTCGTGTCCACGCGGGCCGTCGCAGTTGACGGGTCCGGCAATCCATGGTGAACACCGCGACGACATTTCCTTAGGCGCCCGGCCTTGTCCGGCGCCTCGTGCCTGCTTTTAAGTGAAAAACACCCGATGGCAACTGAACGATACAATCCGCGCACGTCAGAGCCCAAATGGCAGAAGGCCTGGGCCGAAAAGAAGCTGTTCGAGGCCCGCAACGACGACCCGAAGCCGAAATACTACGTGCTCGAGATGTTCCCCTATCCGTCGGGCAAGATCCATATCGGCCACACCCGCAACTACACGATGGGCGACGTGGTGGCGCGCTACAAGCGTGCCAAGGGTTTCAACGTGCTGCACCCGATGGGCTGGGACGCCTTCGGCATGCCGGCCGAAAACGCGGCCATGCAGAACAAGGTCCATCCCAAGGAATGGACCTACGCCAACATCGCCGCCATGCGCGAACAGCTCAAGATGATGGGCCTGTCGCTGGACTGGGCGCGCGAATTCGCCACCTGCGACGTCGATTATTATCATCGCCAGCAGATGCTGTTCCTCGACTTCGTCGAGAAGGGGCTGGTGACGCGCAAATCCTCGAAGGTCAATTGGGACCCGGAGGACATGACGGTGCTTGCCAATGAGCAAGTCATCGACGGCCGCGGCTGGCGTTCGGGCGCGCTGGTCGAGCAGCGCGAGCTGACGCAGTGGTTCTTCAAGATCACCGATTACGCGCAAGACCTGCTGGAGTCGCTGGACGGCCTCGGCGAATGGCCGGAAAAGGTCAAGCTGATGCAGCAGAACTGGATCGGCCGCTCGGAAGGGCTGCTGATCCGCTGGCCGCTGGCAAAGCCTGCCGGCGACGCCCACGAGCTGGAAGTCTACACGACCAGGCCCGACACCATTTTCGGCGCCTCGTTCATGGCCGTCGCCGCCGACCATCCGCTGGCCAAAAAGGCCGCCGAGGCCAATGTCGCGCTGGCCAAATTCATCGACGAGGTCCGTCACATGGGCACCTCGGTGGCGGCGCTTGAGACGGCCGAGAAGAAAGGCTTCGACACCGGCATCCGCGTCGTCCATCCGTTCGATGACAGTTGGACGCTGCCGGTCTATGTCGCCAATTTCGTGCTGATGGAATACGGCACCGGCGCCATTTTCGGTTGCCCGTCGGGCGATCAGCGCGACCTCGACTTCGCCAACAAATACGGCCTGCCGGTCATCCCGGTGGTGATGCCGGAAGACGCCGACGCAAAGACTTTCCAGGTCACGGAAGAGGCCTATGTCGACGATGGCGTGATGATCAATTCGCGCTTCCTCGACGGCATGAAGCCCGAGCAGGCCTTCAACGAAGTGGCGAGACTGCTGGAAGAAAAGACGATCGGCGGCCGGCCGATGGCGGAGCGCAAGGTGAATTTCCGCCTGCGCGACTGGGGCATCTCGCGCCAGCGCTATTGGGGCTGCCCGATCCCGATGATCCATTGCGAGGCCTGCGGCGTCGTGCCGGTGCCGAAGGCCGACCTGCCGGTCAAGCTGCCCGACGACATCGAGTTCGACCGCCCGGGCAATCCGCTCGACCGGCATCCGACCTGGCGGCATGTCAAATGTCCGCAATGCGGTCGCGATGCGCGGCGCGAGACCGACACGATGGACACCTTCGTCGACTCGTCGTGGTATTTCGCGCGCTTCACCGCGCCCTGGGCCAACGAGCCGACCGAGCCGAAAGCGGCCGATGAATGGCTGGCGGTCGATCAGTATATCGGCGGCATCGAGCATGCGATCCTGCACCTGCTCTATTCGCGCTTCTTCACCCGCGCCATGCGCGAGACCGGGCATCTGGACCTCGCCGAGCCGTTCAAGGGCCTGTTCACGCAAGGCATGGTGGTGCACGAGACCTACCGGGTCGGCGGGGCGTCGACCAATGGCCGCTGGCTGGCGCCAAGCGAAGTCAGGATCGAGGATGCGGGCGGCGGTAAGCGCCGCGCCCTCGAAATCGCCACCGGCGAAGAGGCGGCGATCGGCTCGCTCGAAAAGATGTCGAAGTCGAAGAAGAACACGGTGAGCCCGGAAGACATCACCGACGGCTACGGCGCCGACACGGCGCGCTGGTTCATGCTGTCGGATTCGCCGCCCGAGCGCGACGTCGAATGGACCGACGATGGCGCCGCCGGCGCGCATCGCTTCATCCAGCGCGTCTGGCGCCTGGTCTCGATCGCCGCCGAGACACTTGGTGGCGTCAAGCCGGAAGCGGCGAAGGACGGTGAGGCCGGTGTTGTTTCCAAAGCCGCGCACAAGATCCTGAAAGCGATCGGCGAGGACATCGAGAGGCTCGGCTTCAACCGTGCGATCGCCCGCATCTACGAGCTCGCCAATGCCTTGACCACGCCGCTCAACGACGTTGCCGAGGGCAAGGCCGATGCGGCGCTGAAAGGCGCTTGCCGCGAAGCGGTGGAGATCCTGGTGCATGTGGTCGCGCCGGTCATGCCGCATCTGGCCGAAGAGTGCTGGCATGAGCTGGGCGGGACCGATCTGGTCGCCGAACGGCCGTGGCCGGTCTACGATCCGGCGCTGGTCGTGGACAACGAGATCGTGCTGCCGGTGCAGGTCAACGGCAAGAAGCGCGGCGATTTGACAATTGCCCGCGACGCGGATCAAGGTGCCGTCGAAAAAGCGGTGTTGGCTCTCGACTTCGTGCAAAAAGCACTGGAAGGTAAGGCTCCGCGCAAGGTGATCATCGTGCCGCAGAGGATCGTCAATGTCGTTGCCTGATCCGGTGAAGTCAGAAGCGGCCCGCCTGCGCGGTCGCTTTGCGGTTTGCGGCATGGTCGCGGCCTTGATGCTGGTCTCGGCCTGCACGGTCAGGCCGCTCTATTCCAACCAGCCGCTGTCGACGGGATCGCAGCTCAGCGCGTCCGCGGAGCTTGGCTCGATCTCGATCAAGCCGGTCAACACCCGCTACGCGCAACAGGTGCGCAACAATCTGATCTTCGCCTTCGGCCAGGGCTCAGGCCAGCCGGCCTCGCCGGCCTATGTGCTCGATCTCGGTGTTACCGAACTGGTCGAATCGGCCGCGACCGTGCAGATCCAGACCGAGGAAGACGAACCGACCGCGGGTACGGTGACGCTGACCGCCAATTATGTGCTGCGTGACACCGCGACCAACACGGTGATCGCCGTCGGCAAACGTTCGGTGCCATCGTCCTTCGACCGGCCGCTGCAGGAATATGCGGCCTACCGTGCCCAGATCGATGCCGAGAACCGCGCAGCGCGCGAGTTGGCTGACTTTTTGCGGCTTGCGATCGCCCAGGACCTGGTCAAGCACGGCAAAAAGGTGGGGTAGTTTCGACGTCAGTGATGTCTGAAGAAAAAGGCCGGTCACCCGGCCTTTTTGTTTCTGACGAGAGGATGTCAGCTGATCTTCTGGCCGGTCTTGGCCCAGTCGGCGAGGAAGGCGGCGAGGCCCTTGTCGGTCAGCGGATGATTGACCAGCGCCTTCAGCGTCGCCGGCGGCGCGGTGATGACATGGGCACCGATGAGCGCGGCCTGCTTGACGTGGTTCACCGTGCGCACCGAGGCCGTCAGGATCTCGGTCGGATAGTCGTAATTGTCGTAGATCTGCTTGATTTCGGCGATCAGTTCCATGCCGTCCGAGCCGGTGTCGTCGATGCGGCCGACAAAGGGCGAGATGAACGAAGCACCGGCCTTGGCGGCGAGCAGCGCCTGGTTGGCCGAGAAGCACAGCGTGACATTGACCATGCGGTTCATCTCGGTGCGGATCGTCTTGCAGGCGCGTAGGCCGTCCAGCGTCAGCGGCACCTTGATGCAGACATTGTCGGCGATCTTGGCCAGGATCTTGGCCTCGGCCATCATATCCTTGTATTCGGTGGCGACGACTTCGGCCGAAACCGGGCCTTTGACGATGTCGCAGATCTGCTTGGTGACCTCGGAGATCTTGCCACCCGATTTCAGGATCAGCGAGGGATTGGTGGTGACGCCGTCGAGCAGCCCCAGGTCGTTCAGTTCCTTGATGTCCTTGATGTCAGCGGTGTCGACAAAAAATTTCATGGGGGTCTCCTGAAGATTTCCACGTGCATGCCAATGCACATTCGGGGTTGCCCTTTGATCTAGACCAAAGTCGGGGCAAGGTCACGCCCGATGATCGAAGATTCGCCCTTTGTCGCAGCCGCGCCGGTGCTGGTGCCGATGCCGGCCGAACGCCCGTACACCTATGCGGTGCCTGCCGGCATGCGCGTGGTGCCGGGCTCGATCGTGCGCGTGCCGCTCGGGCCGCGCCAGGTCGCCGGTATCGTCTGGGACGGTGCGGTCGAAGCGGTCGATGCCAAGAAACTACGGCCGATCGAGCAGGTCTTCGACTGCCCGCCGATCGACCTGGCCATGCGCCGCTTCGTCGACTGGATCGCGCAGTACACGCTGTCGGCGCCCGGCATGGTGGCGCGCATGCTTTTGCGAGCGCCGGAAGCCTTCGACCCGGAACCCTGGATCGAAGGCCTGCAGCGCACGCTGGCCGAGCCGGACCGACTGACCGACGCGCGACGGCGCGTGCTGGAGACGGCCGAAGGTGGCCTCGCCTGGACGCGCTCGGGGCTGGCGCATGCCGCGGGCGCGTCCTCGACCGTCATCGACGGGCTGCGCGCGCAGGGCGTGTTCGAGACGGTGATGATTCCGCCACGGCCGGTGGTGGCGGCGCCCGATCCGACGCACGCAACGCCGGAGCTGATGCCGGACCAGAAGGCTGCGGCTGAGAAACTGCGTTGGGCGATCGCGGGCGATGCCTTCAACGTCACCTTGCTCGACGGCGTCACCGGATCGGGCAAGACGGAAGTCTATTTCGAGGCGGTGGCGGCGGCGCTCGACAAGGGCAAGCAGGTGCTGATCCTGTTGCCGGAAATCGCGCTGACGCATGCCTTCCTCGAGCGGTTCCAGGACCGGTTCGGCGCCAAGCCGGCGGAGTGGCATTCCGACCTGCCGCCGAGAATGCGCGAGCGTGTCTGGCGCCAGGTGGCGGAAGGCGGTGTGCGCGTCGTCGCCGGCGCGCGCTCGGCGCTGTTCCTGCCGTTCAAGAAGCTTGGCCTGATCGTCGTCGACGAGGAGCACGATCCTGCCTACAAGCAGGAGGACCGCGTCTTCTACAATGCCCGCGACATGGCGGTGGTGCGCGGCCATATTGGCGGCTTTCCGGTCGTGCTTGCCTCGGCGACGCCCTCAGTCGAAAGCCGGGTCAATGCCAGCCAGGGCCGGTACGACAGGGCGGTGCTGTCGTCGCGTTTCGCGGACGCCGCGCTTCCCGACCTGAAATCGATCGACATGCGGCGTTCGCCGCCGGCGCGCGGCGGCTTCCTGTCGCCGGTCCTGATCGACCAGATGCAGCGCACGCTGGAGAGAAAGGAGCAGTCGCTGCTCTTCCTCAACCGGCGCGGCTATGCGCCGCTGACGCTGTGCCGGGTCTGCGGCCATCGTTTCGGCTGCCCTGTCTGCTCGGCCTGGCTGGTCGAGCATCGCTTTCGCGGCCAACTCGTCTGCCACCATTGCGGTCACAACGAAAAGCGGCCCGAAGCCTGTCCCGAATGCGGCACGCTCGACCATCTCGTGGCATGCGGTCCAGGCGTCGAGCGCATCGCCGAGGAAGTGGTCGCGCATTTTCCTGACGCCCGCACCATCGTGCTCTCGTCCGACCTTCTGGGCGGGGTGCGCCGGCTCAGGCTTGAACTCGAAGCCGTCGCCAATGGCGAGGCCGACATCGTCATCGGCACGCAGCTTGTCGCCAAGGGCCACAATTTTCCCGGCATGACGCTGGTCGGCGTGGTCGATGCGGACCTCGGTCTTGCCAATAGCGATCCGCGCGCCGCCGAGCGCACCTTCCAACTGCTCAGCCAGGTGACGGGGCGCGCCGGCAGGACGGGCAAGAAAAGCTTGGGCCTGCTGCAGACCTACCAGCCGGAACATCCGGTGATGCGGGCGATCGTCTCCGGCGATTCGGAAGCTTTCTACGAACGCGAGATCACCGAGCGCGAACGGGCCGCTCTGCCGCCCTTCGGCCGGCTCGCCGGCATCATCATCAGCGCCGCGACACGGGGCGAGGCCGAGAGCCATGCGCGCGCCTTGAGGCGTGCCGCCCCCAGGCTTCGGACCTGTTCGTGCTCGGCCCTGCCGAGGCGCCGCTGTCACTGCTTGGCGGCCGTCATCGTTTCCGCCTGCTGATCCAGGGCGAGCGGCGCGCCGACATGCAAGGTTTCATCCGAAGGATGCTCGCCGAAGGGCCGAAGCTGCGCGGTTCAGTGCGGGTGCAGGTCGACATTGACCCGCAGAGCTTCCTATAAGCGGCGCAACTCCAGGAAAAGTGTGAAGCGGTTTTCCGTTCGGAATTGCGTAAAAACAAAGAGTTAGAACGTTTCGCCCTTTCCGTGAAAACGGTGAAACGCTCCAGCAAGCAGTCCCGAAGGAGTATCGGCGCATGAAAACCCTTGGCCTCATCGGCGGCATGAGCTGGGAATCGACAGCGATCTATTATCGTCTGCTGAACGAGATCGTGCGCGAGCGGCTCGGCGGGCTGCACTCGGCCAAGCTCTTGTTGTGGTCGTTCGATTTCGCCGAGATCGCCGAACGGCAGCACGCGGGCGACTGGCAAGGCGCCGGAGCGCTTCTGGTGGAAGCGGCGCGCAGGTTGAGGCCGGCGGCGCCGAAGGCCTGCTGATCTGCACCAACACCATGCACAAGCTGGCCGACGATGTGCAGGCGGCGATATCGATTCCACTCATCCACATCGCCGACGCCACGGGTCGTGCTATCGTTGAAGCCGGCGTCAGGCGCCCGGCGCTGCTCGCCACGCGCTTCACCATGGAGCAGGATTTCTACAAGGGACGGCTTGCCGACAAATACGGTCTTGAACCAGTGGTGCCCGACCCGGACGGTCGCGACATGGTGCACAAGGTGATCTACGACGAGCTTTGCCAGGGCATCGTCAAAGCCGAATCGCATGCGGCCTATGTCGGGGAGGTCGGTCGCATGCGGCGAGACGACCGGGTGGACGGCGTCATCATGGGCTGCACCGAGATCACCATGCTGATCGGGCAGGGCGATTTCGACATTCCGGTGTTCGACACGACGCGCATCCATGCCGAGGCCGCGGTCGATTTCGCATTGTCCTGATGCGTAACGTCTAATGTGTCCGCGACCATCTGGCGCGGCGTTTTTCCTCCGCTAGAATGCCTCGCAATTCAAAACAAGACCTGACGGGGGGACAGATGGATTTTGCGTTTCCGTGGCCGGCAAGCCAGGGCGAATGGCTGGCATGGTCGAGCGCCGTCGTCACCCTGGCGCTCGGCCTTTTCCTGTTCCTGGCGCCGGCCCTTGCCTTTCGCATCCTGCGCCTGCAGCCTAGGCCGGAGAAAGCTGCGGCGATCGCAGAAGGGCGCGGTCGCATGTCGGGTTTCTATCTGGGCGTCGGCCTGTGCTGCATTTTGCTTGGACCTCAGACCTTTCTTTACATGGCGCTTGGCTTCTCCTGGCTGTTCACCGCCTTCGGCCGGCTGTTGTCGATGATGTCGGATGGCGCGAACACGCCCTTCAACTGGGTTTCGATCGTCGTCGAGCTGGCGCTCGCGGCGCTGCCGCTCGCCTTCGCCTTCGGCTTTTTGCCCTGAATCACTGACTAATCCGCCGCGCGGGCTGGACTCTCCAGCCTGATGCGACAAAAGTGCCTGGAAAGCATGCCGGACGATGCATTGCGGTCTTAAAAAGCCTGTGCTAGACGGCAATCGACTTTCGACCGGGGATAGCGGAAGCCGCACCTCCGTGCTTGGAAAAATTGCAGTAAGGTCAAAGATTTAGCCAGAGTTTTTGCTCGCGCCAACAATCTGCGGCCTGTCAAACAAGAGAAAAGACGGTCCGTGGCCCAATCGTCATCGCCAATCTCAGCTGTCGCAGAGCGCTATGCAGGCTCGCTGTTTGATCTCGCGCTGCAGGAAAATTCCGTTGCCAAGGTCGAAGCCGACCTCAACGGCTTCGAGGCAATGCTCAACGGCAGCACCGATCTCGGCCGCCTGATCAACAGCCCGGTATTCTCCAGCGAGGAGCAGGCGAAGGCGATCGCGGCGATCGCCGACCAGGCCGGAATCACCGGCCTGGTCGGCAATTTCCTGCGCGTCGTTGCCCGCAACCGCCGCCTGTTCGCCGTGCCTGGCATGATCAAGGCATTCCGCCAGATTGCCGCCGAGCATCGCGGCGAGGCATCCGCCGAGGTCACTTCGGCACATGATTTGACGGCCGCGCAGCAGACCGAACTCAAGGCGACGCTGAAGAGCATCGCCGGCAAGGACGTGACCATCGCGATTACCGTCGATCCGTCGCTGCTCGGCGGGCTGATCGTCAAGATGGGCTCGCGCCAGATCGATACGTCGCTCAAAACCAAACTCAATTCGCTCAAGCTTGCACTGAAAGAGGTCGGCTGATGGACATCCGCGCCGCGGAAATTTCCGCAATTCTGAAAGACCAGATCAAGAATTTCGGCAAGGAGGCCGAGGTCTCCGAAGTCGGACAGGTGCTGTCCGTCGGTGACGGTATCGCCCGCGTCTATGGCCTCGACAATGTCCAGGCCGGCGAAATGGTCGAATTCCCCGGCGGCATCCGCGGCATGGCGCTCAACCTCGAAGCCGACAATGTCGGCGTCGTCATCTTCGGCGCCGACCGCGACATCAAGGAAGGCGACACCGTCAAGCGCACCGGCGCCATCGTCGACGCGCCTGTCGGTATGGGCCTGCTCGGCCGCGTCGTCGACGCGCTCGGCAACCCGATCGACGGCAAGGGCCCGATCAAGGCGACCGAGCGCAAGCGCGTCGACGTCAAGGCGCCCGGCATCATCCCGCGCAAGTCGGTGAACGAGCCGATGTCGACCGGCCTCAAGGCCATCGACGCTCTGATCCCGGTCGGACGCGGCCAGCGCGAGCTGGTCATCGGCGACCGTCAGACCGGCAAGACCGCCATCATCCTCGACACGATGCTCAACCAGAAGGCGGTGCACGACAACGGCCCCGAGAAGGAAAAGCTCTACTGCGTCTACGTCGCCGTCGGCCAGAAGCGCTCGACCGTCGCGCAGTTCGTGAAGGTTCTCGAAGAGCGCGGCGCGCTCGAATATTCGATCATCGTCGCCGCCACCGCTTCGGATCCGGCACCGATGCAGTTCCTGGCGCCGTTCACCGGCGCCACCATGGGCGAATATTTCCGCGACAACGGCATGCATGCACTGATCAGCTATGACGATCTGTCGAAGCAGGCCGTGGCTTATCGCCAGATGTCGCTGCTGCTGCGCCGCCCGCCGGGCCGCGAAGCCTATCCGGGCGACGTTTTCTACCTGCACTCGCGCCTGCTCGAGCGCGCCGCCAAGCTCAACGACGATCTGGGCGGCGGTTCGCTGACCGCGCTGCCGATCATCGAGACGCAGGCCAACGACGTGTCGGCCTACATCCCAACCAACGTGATTTCGATCACTGACGGCCAGATCTTCCTCGAAACCAACCTGTTCTTCCAGGGCGTTCGCCCGGCGGTCAACGTCGGCCTGTCGGTGTCGCGCGTCGGTTCGTCGGCGCAGATCAAGGCGATGAAGCAGGTCGCCGGCTCGATCAAGGGCGAGCTCGCGCAGTACCGCGAAATGGCTGCCTTTGCGCAGTTCGGCTCCGACCTCGACGCCGCCACGCAGCGCCTGCTCAACCGCGGCGCACGCCTGACCGAACTCTTGAAGCAGCCGCAATTCTCGCCGCTCAAGGTGGAGGAGCAGGTCACCGTGATCTTCGCCGGCGTCAACGGCTATCTCGACAAGCTGGCGATCAACCAGGTCGGCAAGTTCGAGCATGGCCTGCTGTCGCATATGCGCGCGGCCGGCAAGGACATTCTCGACGCCATCCGCAAGGAAAAGGCGCTGTCGGACGATCTGCGCGCCAAGCTCAAGGCCGAGATCGACGCTTTCGCCAAGACCTTCGCTTGAGAAGAAGCCGGACGCACGGGATCAGGTTTGAAGCATGCCTTCACTAAAAGACCTTCGTAACCGTATCGCCTCGGTCAAGGCGACGCAGAAGATCACCAAGGCGATGCAGATGGTCGCCGCGGCGAAGCTGCGTCGCGCGCAGGAAGCGGCGGAAGCGGCGCGTCCCTATTCCGAGCGCATGGGCGCGGTTCTGGCAAACATCACCCAGGCTATCGGCGGCGGCGGCGATGCCCCGGCGCTGATGACCGGCACCGGCCGGGACGACGTGCATCTGCTCATCGTCTGCACCGCCGAGCGCGGCCTGTGCGGCGGCTTCAATTCGCAGATCGCGCGTCTGGCCCGCGACCATATCCGCAGGCTTCTGGCCGACGGCAAGCAGGTCAAAATCATCTGCGTCGGCAAGAAGGGTTTCGATATCCTGCGCCGCGACTATGGTTCGCTGATTCTCGAGCGCGTCGACCTGCGTGAGGTCAAGACGCTCGGTTTCGTCAATGCCGATGCGATCGCGCGCAAGGTCATTCACCTGTTCAATCAGGGCGAGTTCGACGTCTGCACGCTGTTTTATTCGCAGTTCAAGTCGGTGATCAGCCAGATCCCGACGGCGCAGCAGATCATCCCGGCTGCCGTCGCCGCTTCGACTGCGCCTGAGGCAACCAATGGCGGCAATGCCGTCTACGAATATGAGCCGGAACCGGGCGAGATCCTGTCCGAGCTCATCCCGCGCAACATCGCGGTGCAGATCTTCCGCGCGCTGCTTGAA
The DNA here is from genome assembly GCF_053005525.2 of Mesorhizobium sp. ORM8.1. Classification (NCBI taxonomy): domain Bacteria; kingdom Pseudomonadati; phylum Pseudomonadota; class Alphaproteobacteria; order Hyphomicrobiales; family Phyllobacteriaceae; genus Mesorhizobium; species Mesorhizobium sp. ORM8.1. The sequence continues at coordinate 4,289,493 of NZ_CM132600.1, forward strand.
AACGCAGCCGGCGAGATGGGCGCCAAGATGAGCGCGATGGACAATGCGACACGCAATGCCGGCGACATGATCAACAAGCTGTCGATCACTTACAACCGCCAGCGGCAGGCGCAGATCACCAAGGAACTGATCGAAATCATTTCGGGCGCCGAGGCGCTCTAGGCACGGCCGCGCGGGGTACAGCCCCGCAGTGACGTGAGCAACAGAAAGACGAAAAGGGCAAAGACGATGGCGAAAGCAGCGACCCCGAAGACGGCGGCCCCCAAGGCGGCAGCGGCGGCAAAAGCTCCGGCAGCAGCCGCACAGGCCGCTCCGGCCCAGAAGGCAGCGGCACCGGTGAAGGCAGCGGCCGCTCCGGCCAAGCCCGCCGCGGCGCGGTCGGCAAGCGTTTCGACGAAGCGGGTCGGCGCTGCCGGCCATGTGCGCCAGGTCATCGGCGCCGTCGTCGACGTGCAGTTCGAGGATCATCTGCCGGCGATCCTGAACGCGCTCGAAACCACCAATGTCGGCAACCGCCTGGTGCTCGAGGTTGCCCAGCACCTCGGCGAGAACACCGTGCGCTGCATCTCCATGGACACGACCGAAGGCCTGGTTCGCGGCCAGGACGTCTTCGATACCGGTTCGCCGATCTCCGTGCCGGTCGGCCCGGGCCTGCTCGGCCGCATCATTAACGTCATCGGCGAGCCGGTCGACGAGGCCGGTCCGGTCGACGGTATCGAAATTCGCGCCATCCACCAGCCGGCTCCAGCCTATATCGACCAGTCGACGGAAGCGCAGATCCTGGTTACCGGCATCAAGGTTCTCGACCTGCTGGCGCCTTACGCCCGCGGCGGCAAGATCGGCCTGTTCGGCGGCGCCGGCGTCGGCAAGACCGTGCTGATCCAGGAGCTGATCAACAACGTCGCCAAGGCGCATGGCGGCTTCTCGGTGTTCGCCGGCGTCGGCGAGCGCACCCGCGAAGGCAACGATCTCTATCACGAGTTCATCGAATCCGGCGTCAACAAGAAGGGCGGCGGCGAAGGTTCCAAGGCCGCGCTCGTCTATGGCCAGATGAACGAGCCGCCGGGCGCCCGCGCGCGTGTCGGTCTGACCGGCCTGACGGTCGCCGAATATTTCCGCGACCAGGGCCAGGACGTGCTGTTCTTCGTCGACAACATCTTCCGCTTCACGCAGGCCGGCTCGGAAGTGTCGGCGCTGCTCGGCCGTATCCCGTCGGCCGTGGGCTATCAGCCGACTTTGGCCACCGACATGGGGGCGCTGCAGGAACGCATCACGACGACAACCAAGGGTTCGATCACCTCGGTGCAGGCCATCTACGTGCCCGCCGACGACTTGACCGACCCGGCGCCGGCGACCTCGTTCGCCCACCTTGATGCGACGACCGTGCTCAACCGCGCGATCTCGGAAAAGGGCATCTACCCGGCCGTCGATCCGCTCGACTCGACCTCGCGCATGCTCGACCCGCTGGTCGTCGGCGAAGAGCATTATGGCGTCGCCCGCCAGGTGCAGTCGATCCTGCAGCGCTACAAGTCGCTGCAGGACATCATCGCCATCCTGGGCATGGACGAGCTGTCGGAAGAGGACAAGCAGACGGTGGCTCGCGCCCGCAAGATCGAGCGCTTCCTGTCGCAGCCGTTCTTCGTCGCCGAAGTGTTCACCGGTGCGCCTGGCAAGCTGGTTGATCTGGCCGACACCATCAAGGGCTTCAAGGGCCTCTGCAACGGCGACTATGATCACCTGCCGGAAGCCGCCTTCTACATGGTCGGCGGCATCGACGAGGCGGTCGAGAAGGCACAGCGCCTGGCGGCTGAAGCGGCATAAGAAGCGAATAGCGAATAGGGAGTAGCGAATAGGGAATATGGGCCGGCGAATTCGTCTTCTGACTATTCGCTACTCGCTATTCGCTATTCGCTAGATTGATCATGGCTGAAGCTTTCCAATTCGAACTGGTCTCGCCGGAGCGCCTCCTGGTTTCCGAGCAGGTCGAGTCCGTCGTTATTCCGGGCGCCGAAGGCGAGATGACCGTGATGGCCAAGCACGCTCCGGTCATGACCACGATCAAGCCCGGTGTCGTCACGGTGAAGACTCCTGGCGGCGCGGAAGAGCGCTACGTCGTGTTCGGCGGCTTCGCCGACATCCTGCCATCCGGTTGCACGCTGCTTGCCGAATCGGCGGTGCATGTCAACGACATCGACCGAGCCGATCTTGCCCGTCGCATCCAGGAGGCCAAGGAAGACGCGGCCGACGCCAAGGACGACGAGAGCCGCAGCCGGGCCGAGCAGTTCCTCAGCCAGCTGACCACGCTGGAAGCCGCGTTGCTGCCGGCGTAAGATCGACCGCTGACACGAGATTGAAAAGGCGGGGCTTGCCCCGCTTTTTTGTTTGCCCCGGTTTTCCGTTTGGGAGACAGTCCCGCCGGCTTTGTCAGAGGGCAACGGATGTCCGGCAAATCAGATCCACGATCGAGATGGTCGACAGCGCTTGTGGCGCTGTTCGGCGGACCGTTCGGCGGGTTCTTGTGGATCGGCGCCGGCCGCCTGGCGATCACATGGCTGGTTGTCATCAGCCTGGCCTCGGTCGCCATCGGCTATGCCGGGTTTCCGATTTTCCCCAGTGTGAACCTTGCCTGGGTCGCCAATTTCGCCTGGTTCGGCCTGGCCGCTCTCTCGGTGGCCATCGTTGTTCCATTCGCGCGGCGTTTCAGGCCGGACAAGTGGTATGCGCACGGCCTGTCTGTCCTCATCTTTGTCGCCCTCTCGTCTTACGGCGCGGCATTCGCGATCCGCACCTTCCTGTTCCAGCCGTTCTCGATGCCATCCGGCAGCATGGAGCCGACGCTGCAGGTCGGCGACTATTTCTTCGTTTCAAAAAATGCCTATGGCTATGGCCGCTACAGCGCTCCTTCGGACTGCTCCCGACCGATGGCCGGGTGCTCGGCAACCTGCCGCGACGCGGCGACGTCGTGGTGTTCAGGCCGCGCAGCGACCCCGAGACTGATTATGTCAAACGCGTCGTCGGCCTGCCTGGCGAGCGGATCCAGATGATAGATGGCCGGCTCTACATCAATCGCATTCCAGTAAAGCTTGAGGATCTGGGCGATTATTCAACCGACGAGATACGTTCGGCGCGGCTGCAGCGCGAGACGCTCCCGGAAGGCGTGTCCTATCTGGTGATCGACTATCCCGTCAGCTCGATCGGCGACGACACGGCCGAGATCGTCGTGCCGGCCGGCGAGTACTTCATGCTGGGCGACAACCGCGACAATTCCACCGATAGCCGCTTTGCCATGGGCACGGTGCCTTACGCGAATCTCGTCGGCAAGGCGGTGCGGCTGTTCTGGAATTCGAACGGCGTCGACTATGCCGCGCGGCAAGTCGTGAACGGGTCGGCGGGCAACTAACCGGGTGCTATTCGACCGGCTTGGTACCTTCGATAGCGAGCGCGGCGAAGGCAAGTTTGGGGCCCCCTTGCCTGAGATGAACGAGATGGGTGGCAACGAATTCGATCAATTGCTGGCGCGCGGGATGACCTTTGGCAAAGCCGGCGAGATCGAACACGGCGACCGCCGTCTCGGCTGTTGCCGGGTTGCGGCTGAACAGGTCGTCGAGAGCGGCATCGAGCGGGTCGGTGAAGTGGCCTTGCGGCAATGTCGAGCCGCGCGCCGCGCAAGCGGCGATCCAGGCGGCGACAACCAGGGAAAGGTGTTCGGGGAGCAATCCTTCCTCCAGCCTGGCAAGGGCCGAGGCGACGATGCGCTGCGGCAGCTTCTGGCTGCCGTCATTGGCGATCTGGGCGGTGCGATGAGCGAGCGCGGTGTTGGAAAAACGCTCAGTGAGTTCCGCCGCATAGGCTGATGTGTCGAGCCCGGCATCCTGCGGCAGCGTCGGGATCGCCTCGGCCCATAGCCAGTCGACGAACTGTCTTATTGCCGGATCGGCGAAAGCACGGTCGACGGTGGCATGGCCGCTGAGCAGGCCGAGATAGGCAATGCCCGAATGCGCGCCGTTGAGCAGCCGCAGCTTCATGTCCTCGAACGGACGCACGTCCTCGACCATGGTCACGCCGAATTTCTCCCAGCCCGGCCGACCGGCCGGGAACCGGTCCTCGATCACCCATTGGCAGAACGGCTCGGTCATCACCGGCCAGGCGTCCTCGATGCCGAGCGTGGCGGCGACGCGCGCCCGGTCGGCATCGGTGGTGGCCGGCACGATGCGGTCGACCATGGAAGACGGAAAGGCCACGTCGTCGGCGATATGGCGCGAGAGATCCGTTTCGCCCACGCGCGCGTCGCGCAATCTGGCGAACTCGATCAGCAGGCGATGCAGCGTGGCGCCGTTGGCCGGCAGGTTGTCGCAGCAGAGCACGGTGAAGGGCGGCGTGCCGGCGGCGCGGCGGCGCGCCAGCGCCTCGGCGAGAAAGCCATGCGCTGTCTTGGGCGAGCCCGGATTTGCCAGATCGTGCACGATGTCGGGATGCGCGTGGTCGAGTGTGCCGTCGGCGGCCCTGAGATAGGCCTTTTCGGTGATCGTCAGCGTGACGAGACGGACGCCTGGATCGGTGAGCGCGGCAAGCACGGCCGCGGGGTCTTCCGGCGCAACCAACAACGATAGGATCGATCCGACGACCTGCAATCGCTCTCCGGCGCTGTCCCTGATCGCCAGTGTGTAAAGTCCGTCCTGCGGCGCCAGCGCGTCGCGCGTATCGGCGCTGCGCAGCGACACGCCGATGATGCCCCAATCCGTTTCGCCGTTGGCCAGGCAGGCGTCGACATAGGCCGCCTGATGGGCGCGGTGAAAGGCGCCGACGCCGAGATGGACGATGCCGGGCCTGATCGCGGGGCGATCGTAGCGCGGCAGTTCGGTGCCGGCCGGCAAGGCGGCGACCGTGGCATTGGACAAGCGGCTGTTCATGGCTGCGAAGCGTCTCCGGTCAGGTCGCCCGTCGAGCGCCGGGCAAGGATAGCGGCAAGCGGCGTAGCACTCAGCCGCCATGCGGCACAATGCTCACCTTTCATTCAAAAGTCATCATACAACAATCCAATTTTTGTATGTTGACATTATTTCCGACCCCTCTACCAATAAGGCCAAAATTGGGAGGAGCGTTTGGCTGGACTGACCGATCCGGATTTGCTGTTTGCGCCGGAAAACCGATCCCTGGCCCGCACCCTTTATGCGGGGGTAAAAGACCTGCCGATCGTCAGTCCGCATGGGCATACCGATCCGCGCTGGTATGCGCAGAACGAGCCGTTTCCGGATCCGGCGCAGCTGCTGATCGTGCCGGACCACTATATTTTCCGCATGCTGTTCAGCCAGGGCGTGCGGCTGGAAGAGCTTGGCATAGCAAGTCTCGATGGCGCGCCGGTGGAGACCGACGGCAGGGTGATCTGGCGGCGCTTCGCCGAACATTATTATCTGTTCCGGGGCACGCCGACACGGCTTTGGCTTGACCATGTGTTCGAGCACCTGTTCGGCATCCACGAACCGCTCAATGCGGCCACGGCGGATCGATATTACGATACGATCGCCACCCTGCTGCAACGTGACGATTACCGGCCGCGAGCCCTGTTCGAGCGCTTCAACATCGAGGTGATCGCCACCACCGAGGGTGCGCTCGACGATCTCAAATGGCACAGGATGATCCGCGCCAGCGGCTGGAGCGGCCGCGTCGTCACCGCCTACAGGCCCGATGCGGTTGTCGATCCCGATTTCGAAGGATTTGCCGGCAATCTCGATCGTCTCGGCGACATCACCGGATGCGATACCGGGACATGGGCCGGCTATCTCGACGCGCATCGCAAACGCCGCGCCTATTTCAAGGAGTTCGGCGCGACTTCGTCCGACCATGGCCACCCGACGGCCGAGACGGCCAATCTCTCTGATGCGGCGGCCCAGGAACTGTTCAACCGCATCCGCGGTGGTTCCGACGACGAGCGCGAGCGGCGGCTGTTCCGGGCGCAAATGCTGACCGAAATGGCCAAGATGAGCCGCGACGATGGACTGGTGATGCAGATCCATCCCGGATCGTGGCGCAATCATTCGTCTTCTGTCTTTCAGACATTCGGCCGCGACAAAGGCTTCGATATCCCAACCCGCACCGACTATGTGACGGCGTTGAAGCCGCTGCTCGACTGCGTCGGGCTGGAGCGCGACCTTACAATCATCCTGTTCACGCTGGACGAGACCAGCTATGCGCGCGAGCTAGCGCCGCTCGCCGGCGTCTATCCGGCGCTGAAGCTCGGGCCGGCCTGGTGGTTCTACGACAGCCCGGAAGGCATGCGCCGTTTCCGCGAGATGACCACCGAGACGGCCGGTTTCTACAACACCGTCGGCTTCAACGACGACACGCGCGCCTTTCCTTCGATCCCGGCGCGCCACGACGTGGCCCGCAGGGTCGACTGCGCGTTCCTGGCGCGGCTGGTCGCCGAGCATCGCCTGCGGGAGGAGGAGGCGCATGAGCTGGCGCGCGAGCTTGCCTACACGCTTGCCAAGAAGGCGTACCGGCTCTGAGCCGGGTGCATCGGTTTTAAAGGGAGGAAGTCATGTTGCATTTTTCGAAATTGACCGCAGCCACATTCGCCTTCGGCGCGTTGCTGGTCGGCATCGCCAATGCCGAAACCGTGCTGCGTTCGGCCGATACCCATCCCGACGGCTATCCGACGGTCGAGGCGGTGAAGTATATGGGCGAGCTGATCAAACAGCGCACCGACGGCCGCTATTCGGTCGAGGTCTATCATTCGGCGCAGCTCGGCGAGGAGAAGGACACGATCGAGCAGACGCAGACCGGCGTCATCGACCTCAATCGCGTCTCGATGGGGCCGTTCAACGGCATCGTGCCGGAAACCGCGGTGCCGTCGCTGCCTTACATGTTCCGCTCGGTCGACCACATGCGTCATGTGATGGATGGGCCGATCGGCGACGAGATACTCAAGGCCTTCGAGGCGCATGATCTCGTTGGTCTCGCCTTCTACGATTCCGGCGCGCGCTCCTTCTACAACACCAAGAAGGACATCGCCTCGATGGCCGACATGAAGGGCATGAAGTTCCGCGTCATCCAGTCCGACGTGTTTGTCGACATGGTCAATGCGCTCGGCGCCAACGCCACGCCGATGGCCTATGGCGAAGTCTATTCAGCTTTGCAGACGGGCGTCATCGACGGCGCCGAGAACAACTGGCCGAGCTTCGAATCCGCCAAGCATTACGAGGTCGCCAAGCACTATACGATGGACGAGCACCAGATCGTGCCCGAAGTGCTGGTGATGGCCAAGACGAGCTGGGACAAGCTCTCGCCGGAAGACCAGGCGATCATACGGCAGGCGGCCAAGGACAGCGTCGTCAAGATGCGTGAATTGTGGGATGCGCAGGAAAAGAAGTCGCGCGACATTGTCGAGAAGGCCGGTGTCAAGGTCAGCGAGATCGACAAGCAGCCGCTGATCGACGCCATGAAGCCGGTCTATGACAAATACCTGTCGACGCCGGCGCTGAAGGATCTCGCCGCACGCATCCAGGCGACGAAATAATGGAAGCCGGCGGACCGGGCGCGGCGCGGACTTCCGCGCCGCCGTTGAGGGAGGGTGGCTTGAAGGCATTCTGGCTGGGCACGGAACGGCTGCTGGCACAGCTGGCGAGGCTGGCGCTGTGGATCAGCGGCGCCGGATTGACCCTGATGACGGTGATCATCTTCTGGCAGGTGTTCTCCCGCTATCTCCTGAACAACTCGCCAAGCTGGACCGAATCCTCCGCCGTGCTGTTGATGGGTTGGTTCATCTTCCTCGGTGCTGCCGTCGGCGTTCGCGAGCGCACGCATCTGGGTTTCGACGTGCTGCTTTATTTCCTGCCGCCTTCGGCCAAGGCGGTGCTGCGCAGCATTTCGGACATCGTCGTACTGGCCTTCGGCTTGGGCATGATCGTCTATGGCGTCCAGCTTGCCAGGCTGACCTGGAACACGGTGATGCCATCGCTCGATCTGCCGGGCGGCGTCGGCTTTCTGCCTGTCGTCCTGGGCGGCGCGCTTGTCTGCCTGTTTTCGCTGGAGCGGCTGGCCGGACGCTTTGCCGGCCTGCCCGTCGATGCCGACCAATACGCCACGGGCGAGGAGGATCTCTAATGGCCCTGATGGTTCTGTTCGGCGTCTTCGTCTTCCTGCTCGTCATCGGCACGCCGATCGCATTCTGCCTTGGCGTCGCCAGCTTCGCGACGGTTCTGGTGCTGGGCCTGCCGCCGCTGGTGGTGTTCCAGCGGCTCAACTCCGGCGTCAGCGTGTTTTCGCTGATGGCCATCCCGTTCTTCATCTTCGCCGGCGACCTGATGGTGCGCGGCGGCATCGCCGCCCGCCTGGTGGCGCTGGCCGGCGCGCTGGTCGGGCATCTGCGCGGCGGCCTCGGCCAGGTCAACATCGCGGCATCGACCATGTTCGGCGGCATTTCCGGTTCGGCGGTGGCCGATGCCTCGGCGGTCGGCGGGCTGATGATCCCGCAGATGAAGGCGCGCGGCTATGGCATCGACTATGCCGTCAACATCACTTCCATCGGCGCCATCATCGCGCTTTTGATCCCGCCCTCGCACAACATGATCATCTACTCGATCTCGGCCGGCGGCCGCATTTCGATCGCCGACCTGTTCACCGCCGGCGTTTTGCCGGGCTTGTTGCTGGCGCTGTCGCTGATGATCACCGCCTATTGGGTTGCCAGCCGACGCGGCTATCCGACGGAGCCCTTCGCCGGCTTCGGCCGGGCACTGCAATTGCTGGTCGCCGCCATTCCCGGCCTTATCCTGATCGCTATCATCTTCGGCGGTGTGCGCTCCGGCATCTTCACCGCCACCGAAAGCTCCTGCATCGCCATCGTCTATGCCTTCCTGGTGACGCTGATCATCTACCGTTCGATGAGCTGGAACGACTTCGTCGCCGCAACCACGGCTGCGGTGCGCACCACCGCGATGGTGCTGATGATCATCGGCTGTGCCGCCGCTTTCGGCTGGCTGCTCGCCTATCTCAGGGTTCCGGCGGCGCTTGTCGCGTTCCTGCAGTCGGTGTCGGACAACAAGCTGGTCATCCTGCTGTTGATCAACATCGTGCTGCTCATCCTCGGCACCTTCATGGACATGTCGCCGCTGATCATCATCACCACGCCGATCTTCCTGCCAGTGGTGATGGCTTATGGCGTCGACCCGGTGCATTTCGGCGTCATCCTGATCCTCAATCTCGGCATTGGCCTGTGCACGCCGCCGGTGGGGGCGGTGCTGTTCGTCAGCTGCGCCATCGGCCGTATTCCGATCTGGACGGCGATGCGCTCGATCTGGCCGTTCTATGGCGCCGCCTTCGCGGTGCTGATGCTTGTCACCTACATACCGGAAATCTCATTGTGGCTGCCGAGCCTGTTCCACTAAAGGGCTTGTTCCACCAGGAGGTGATCATGGCATCGGACGTCGCAACGGATCTCAGGGTCGAACGGAAGCCGAAACTGTCGGAAACCGTGGTCGCGGCGATCCGTAAGCAGTTGCAGGCGGGAGAGATCCCGCCTGGCCATAAGCTGCCGACCGAGGGCCAGCTGACCGAGACCTTCGGCGTCAGCCGCACCGTCATCCGCGAAGCGCTGGCCAAGCTCGCCGCCGACGGCCTGGTCGAGGCGAGGCAAGGCGCCGGCGTCTTCGTGACGGAGCATCTCTCGACGACCTTCGGCGTTCTGGCCGCCGATATGGGCAGCAAGGATTCGATCGCGCTCAACGTGCTGGAAGTCCGCCTGGCGATCGAGATCGAATCGGCCGGTCTTGCCGCCATCCGTCGCAACGCCGCGCAGGAGGCGGCGATCCAGGAGGCATTCTTCGAGTTCGAGCGCCTGTTGCTCGACAGCCAGCCGACCGGCCCGGCCGATCTCGCCTTCCATCGGGCGATCGCCAGCGCCACCAACAACCCGTTCTATGTCGAGATGCTCGACGTGCTCGGGCGCCGCGCCATCCCCTGCGACGTGACCTCGCCCTGGTCGACCGAGCTCGTGCAGTCGGACGACTACCAGCGTGGCCTGCAGCGCGAGCATCTCGTCATCCTGAACGCGATCTCGGCCGGCGACGCCAATGCGGCGCGCGAGGCGATGCGCACGCATCTCACCGCCAGCCAGCAGCGCTACCGCGAGCGCCTGCAGGCGCGGCAGGCCTATTACGCCAAGTCGGTGCAGGCAGCGTCGACCGAATAACCATTCGAGCAAGGGCAGCATGGACCAGAAACACATCGAATTCTCCTCGCGCTTTGCCGTCGATCCCGGTGCCGCGGCAGCCATGGGCACCGACGAGCTGCGCCACCATTTCCATATCGAGGGCTTGTTTCAGCCCGGCCTCGTCAACCTGACCTACACGCATTACGACCGCATGATCGTCGGCGGCGTGATGCCGGCGGATAAAGCCCTGCCGCTTGAGGCGATCAAGCCGACCGGCACCAAAGCCTTTCTCGACCGCCGCGAGCTGATCGCCGTCAACATCGGCGGCGCTGGGACAATCATCGCCGATGGCCTGCCTTATGAGATGGCGGCGCGCGACATGGTCTATCTCGGCATGGGCACGCAGGAGGTGTCGTTCGCCTCGACGGATCCGGATAAGCCGGCAAAGTTCTATCTGCTGAGCGCGCCGGCGCATCAAACCTATCCGAGCCAGCTGATCCGTATCGGCGACGCCAAGCGGCTCGACCTCGGCAGCCAGGCAACCAGCAACGAACGTTCGATCTTCCAGTTCATCCATGCGGGCGGCGTGAAAACCTGCCAGCTTGTCGTCGGCATGACGCAGCTTGCGCCGGGATCGGTGTGGAACACGATGCCTTGCCATACCCACGACCGGCGCATGGAGGCGTATCTCTATTTCGACCTGTCGGAAGGCGCGCGCGTCTTCCATTTCATGGGCGAACCGGACGAGACGCGCCACATCGTCATGCGCAACGAGGAAGCCGTGCTGTCGCCTGGATGGTCGATCCATTCGGGCGCCGGCACGGCCAACTACGCTTTCATCTGGGCGATGGCCGGCGACAATGTCGACTATACCGACGTCGACCCGGTAACCATGGATCAGCTCAGGTGAGCGATCTCTCCGCCTTCAGCCTTGTGGGGAAACGCATCCTCGTCACCGGCGCCAACACGGGCATCGGCCAGGGCATCGCGGTGTCGGTCGCGCGCGCCGGCGGCACCGTCATTGGCGTCGGCCGCTCGGCGATGGATGACACGGCGCAAAGGTGGCTGCCGCCGGCGGCAGCTTCGAGGCGGTGGCCGCCGATCTCGGCGATCCGGCAAGTGCGGCCGTCATGCTCGAGCGCGTCTGGGATGCAAGCGGGCCGATCGACGGGCTGGTCAACAATGCCGGGATCATCCGCCGCGCCGATGCCGTCGACCTGACGGAGGCCGACTGGGACGAGGTGATGGACATCAATTTGAAGACGGTCTTTCGCCTCTGCCAGGGTTTTGCCAGGCGCGTGCTGTCCGAGACCGGACGGCGCGGCAAGATCGTCAATATCGGCTCGGTGCTGAGCTTCCAGGGCGGCATCCGCGTCGCCTCCTACACCGCCTCGAAACATGGCGTGCTCGGCCTCACCCGGCTGCTGGCCTGCGAATGGGCGCCGAAGGACATCAATGTCAACGGCATCGCGCCGGGCTATATCGAGACCAATAACACTGAGGCGCTGCGCGCCGATCCCGACCGAAGCGCTGCCATCCTCGGGCGCATTCCGGCCGGGCGTTGGGGCCGGCCGTCCGATGTCGGCGACGCGGCGGTGTTCCTGCTGGCGGCAGCCTCGGACTACATGCATGGCGCGGTGATGCCGGTCGACGGCGGCTGGCTGGCGCGGTGATATAAGCAGCAATCTCGAACGGAAGCTAAGCGATGACCGATATCTTTTCGCACGCAGGCACCAAGGCCTGGGAGCCGACGCCGGACGGCAACAGGCAACGCGTGCTGGTGCACACCAATGAACTGATGATGGTCGAGTTCGCCTTCGAGAAGGGTGGCGTCGGCGCGCTGCATTCGCATCCGCATGTGCAGGCAAGCTATGTCGCCGAGGGCCGTTTCGAGGTGACGATCGACGGCCGGTCGCAAATCCTGGAAACGGGCGGCAGCTTCATCGTGCCGTCCAATCTGATCCACGGCGTCAAGGCGCTCGAGGCCGGACGGCTGGTCGACAGTTTCGCGCCTTACCGAGCCGATTTTCTCGCCTGACCCTCTCGACCCCCAGCAAAAAAGCCCGCGCCGTGAAGCGCGGGCTTGTTGCCTGGGCGCACTTTGCTTCACGCAATTCCGGACGGAAAACCGCTAAGCACTTTTCCTGAATTGCTCGAGGCGCCACCGCGGTACTCAAACATCGCCGCAGAAGAGCAAACGTGCCGCAACATAGTAAAGATAGATTTAACGGGGACTGCGAGTGAGCCGCTCACCGTTGCTGCAGTGCGAGCCGGACGCCAAGCGCGCAATAGATGCCGCCGACTACCTTGCCCTGCCATTTCAGCACTGAGGGATTGCGGCGCAGGAAGGCGCCGAGGCCGCCCGCGCTGACGGCGAAGATAATTGTGCTGAACAGGCCGAGAGCCACAAAAATGATGCCCAGGAGCATCAGTTGCAACGCTACGAAACCGTTTTGCGGATGCACGAATTGCGGCAGGAAGGCGAGGAAGAACAGAGCGGTCTTGGGGTTCAGCACCTCGGTCAGGATCGCCTGGCGGAACGCCTTGCCCGCCGAGATCGACAGCGCCCTGCCCGCAAGATCGGCCGGCGCCTTTTCCAGAATGGCGCGGATGCCGAGGTAAACGAGATAGGCCGCGCCGATGTATTTGACGATGCTGAACAGCATCGCCGAGGTGGCAATGATGGCCGAAATGCCGACAAATCGCCATGATGGTGTGGATCACGTCGCCCGCCGCGACGCCGGCGCCGGTGGCGATGCCGACCTTGGTGCCCGAGCTGGTGGCGCGCGCGACCGTGAGCAGCGTCGCCGGCCCGGGGATGAAGACGAAGCCGAACACGACCGCTGTGTAGGTGATGAGCGTGGCGGGGTCGACCATGCGAAGGCTCCTCTGCGTTGGCCGTCGGCTGGCAACGGTTGGCCGGGATCATAGATCGGAAGACGAGCCGACGGAATTTCGCATCCAGTGTATCGGTTGATCCAGCTTCGCTGACAAGAATTGTTCGGGCGGTTCGTTTCTTACAAGATGCGGTTGTGGCCGGATGACCGCTGCGGTACTCCAGAGCCTCACCCGGAGTAACGCTTGATCAGTTTCCCTATCCTCTCCAGCCCGCGAGAAATCGCTTCCCGCGCGGTGTCCGACTGATGCCGGCGCAAGCAGCGAGCCTGCGGGCCGAGGATCCCAAACGGCGCGTGCTGAAGGACGTGTTCGGCTTCGACGATTTCCGTCCCGGACAGGCCGACGTCATGGAGGCGCTGCTGGCCGGGCGCCATGTGCTGGCGGTGATGCCGACGGGCGCCGGCAAGTCGCTCTGCTATCAGGTGCCCGCGCTGGTCAAGGGTGGGCTCACCATCGTCGTCTCGCCGCTGGTGGCGCTGATGCAGGATCAGGTCGCGGCGCTTCGGCTTGCCGGCGTTGCCGCCGATACCATCAATTCCTCCTTCGACCGGGACGCCAATGTCGCGGCCTGGCGCCGGGTGGCGGCCGGGCAGACACGGCTGCTCTATCTGGCGCCGGAGCGGCTGATGACCGAGCGCATGCTCGAAGCGCTCTCAAGGCTGGAGGTCACGCTGATCGCCATCGACGAGGCGCATTGCATCTCGCAATGGGGCCCGGCGTTCCGGCGTGAGTATGAGGATCTGTCGCGTCTAAGCGCCATCTTCCCGCAAGTGCCGATCATCGCGCTGACGGCGACCGCCGACGAGGCCACGCGCAGCGACATCGAGGCGCGGCTGTTTGCCGGGCGCGCCGAAACTTTGGTGCTGGGCTTCGACCGGCCCAATATCAAACTGGCCATGGAGTCCAAGCAGGACAGCAAGCGCCAGTTGTTGCGCTTCGTCGAGCGGCACCCCGGCAAGAGCGGCATCGTCTACTGCCTGTCGCGCAAGAAGACGGAGGAGATGGCCGCGTTCCTGGAGAAGAACGGCGTGCGGGCGCTCGCCTACCATGCCGGCATGAGCAAGGAGGCGCGCGAGGCGAACCAGAACGCTTTCATGACCTTGTCCGGCGTCGTCATGGTGGCGACCATCGCCTTCGGCATGGGCATCGACAAGCCCGACGTCGCCTATGTCTTCCACACCGACCTGCCGGGCAGCCTCGAGGCCTATTACCAGGAGATCGGCCGCGCCGGTCGCGACGGACGGCCGGCGGAAGCGCATATGCTTTATGGGGCCGGCGATATCCGCACGCGCCGGATGTTCATCGACGATGAGGAGTCCTCACATGAGCACAAGCGACGGGCGCACCGCAGGCTGGACACGCTGATCGGCTATTGCGAGACGGCGCAATGCCGGCGCCAGGTGCTGCTCGGCTATTTCGGCGAGGAGGCTCAAGCCTGCGGCAATTGCGACAACTGCCTCGACCAGGCGCCGCGCGCCGATGGCTCCGCGGAAGCGCGCATCATCCTTGCGGCGGTCGCACAGAGCGGCGAGCGTTTCGGCGCCTCGCACGTTCTTGATATCCTGCTCGGCCACGAGACCGAGAAGGTGCTGGCGCGAGGCCATCAACAACTGCCCAGCTTCCGCACCGGCGTCGCCCACCGCAAGACGGTCTGGCTGTCGCTGGTCCGGCAATTGGTTGCCGGTGGATTCCTGCTGCCGGATCCGGACGGGCATGGCGGTCTCACCATCTCGGAAAGCGGCCGCGCGCTCGGTCGCGGGGAAGTCGCCTTCGAATATCGCGTCGAGACGCGGGACCGTCTGGCGCGCGGCAGGAAGCGCGCAGGTGAGAGCGCCGGCACTGACGGGGCCGATGTCGATGTTTCGCTGCTCGCCGCGCTCAAGGCGCTGCGGCTGCGGCTCGCCAAGGAGCGCCAGGTGCCGGCCTATGTGGTGTTCTCCGACCGCACCCTGATCGACATGGCCGAACGCCAGCCGCGCGACCTCGACGCCTTTGCCGAAGTGAATGGCGTGGGCGCGGCGAAGCTGAAGGAATTCGGCGAGGTTTTTGTCGCCGCGATTGCGGCGCACGGACGGGACGGCGCGGTTTAAGCCTGGTGTAGAACAGCATGGCTTCGGACTGCGGCTCGACGATCGCTCTTCGTGAAGCGAAGGCAGCCCTGTTTTCTGCCGGGCCGGTCGCTTCGCGGCTTCTGGATCATTCGTTTCCCATGGCAACCTATTCGCATCCGATCGCGTGCGAGAAGGATGTGGCGGGGTAAGAACCGATAGAGCCGGCTGAGCTGTCGGCTCAGGTTGGCCGATTGAAAACGTCAAACCTTTCGTAGCCAGACCGGGCGACTGGCCGGCTAATGCCAAAGGCAGATCCGGACGTCCTTCCCGACATAGCACGCGCCTTCGCGGCGAAGGTCGTCCCATCTTTCGTCGCCGTGGGTTTCGTCAATCTCCGAGTTCGAATAGCCTGCCCAGGAATCACCATCCTTGTAGACAACGGCCCAGTAGTCCTTGGACATTTCACCTGCCCCGCTATGCGGGTCAGGGTAGTCGACGCCTGCAAAAACCTGCTTGGGGCCCTGGATGTTAAAATCGCCGCCCTTCTCGATTTGATAGAAGCATCTTCCGGATATGCGGGTCTGGCCGTCAACAACAAGCTGGCAACGGCCCCATTTATAACCGCTCGGTAAACGGTGCTGTGCCGCCTGCGCAGGTGCAACGGAAAACGCAATCGCAAGGGCAACCGCCATGGTTCGCCCGGCTGACAGCCAATCCAAGGACCGACCGGACACCGTTGGATTCAGCCCAGAGCGCATGTCGAACGGCCCTCCGCAAGATGATCCTCTGAGATTATCGACCATAGTCTGTTTTTGTCACGCGAATGTGCGCCGCTTCACGCCCTGCTGCGCTGAAGCTTTGGAGGGCATCCTGCTTCGCGCGAAGGATCGCGTCGGTCCTGCCAAACTCGGAGGGCGAGGCAGGATGGCGGAGAGGGAGTCCGCCATACTAGCGTTTTCTGGTGTTCCTTATCGTTCTCAAAAGCCCAAGAGTCAAAAGGGCTGTTGGCGCCACGTGTCTTCCATCGTCCGCCAATGTTCCCTATTATCCGCGAAGCAAAGTGGGGAAGAAAGTGGGGATGATGGCCCGTTCGCTTCAAAAACTGACAGACGTGAAAGTTAAGTCGGATAAGTGGCACCCCGGCCGTCACAGCGACGGTGGCGGCTTGTATCTCAACGTGTCTGCCGTCGGCACCAAGTCGTGGCTCTTCATGTGGACGCCAGCCGGCGGCAAGCGGCGGGAAATGGGCCTGGGCGCCTACCCAGCGGTGTCACTGGCGAAAGCGAGAGCGAAAGCTGGCGAGTGTCGGGCAGCTGTTGCGGAGGGGCGTGACCCCATCGCCGAACGAGCCAAGGAGGTCGAGCCGACCTTTGGGGACTGCGCGGATAAGTTCTTGGCATCGATGGAGGCCTCTTGGCGGAATGAGAAGCACCGTGCGCAGTGGAAAATGACGCTTGAGGAGTATTGCAAGCCTATCCGCTCCAAGAGGGTTTCGACGATTGGCACTGAGGAGATCTTACAGGTGCTAAAGCCGATCTGGACGACTAAGCCGGAGACGGCTTCTCGGCTGCGAGGGCGCATCGAGCGTGTCTTGGATTTTGCAAAGACTAAGGGCTGGCGGGACGGGGAAAATCCCGCCCTGTGGCGCGGTCATCTAAAGAATGTGCTGCCCGCAAGGAAGAAGCTGACGCGAGGCCACCACACCGCGATGCCCTTTGATGACGTTCCAGCGTTCGTTTTGCGACTACAATCCGCAGAAGCGATGGCGGCGCGAGCTCTGGAATTCCTCATCTTGACCGCCGCACGATCAGGGGAGGTTTACGGCGCGAGATGGGGCGAGATTGAGATGAATGCTGGCCTCTGGACAATTCCCGGCGCCCGGATGAAGGCAGGGAAGGAACATCGAGTACCGCTGTCCGACCGCGCCCTGAGGGTCATCAAGCGTCTACATGATGTGAGGGTGTCCGACTACGTCTTTCCTGGGCAGAAGAAAGATCAGCCACTGTCGACATCTGCGATGGAAATGCTGTTGCGGCGCCTGGGAGTTGACGTAACGGTTCACGGCTTCCGGTCGTCATTCCGCGATTGGGCAGGGGACAAAACGGCGTTTCCCCGTGAGGTGGCGGAAGCCGCGCTCGCGCATGAAGTAGGCAACGCTGTGGAGAGAGCTTATCGCAGGGCAGACTCTATTGAGAAACGGCGCAAGCTGATGCAGGCGTGGGCGAATTATCTCTCTACGCCCAAGACAGTGAACGTCTTAAAGTTCGAAGGAACACGGTAGTCAATCGCTCTCCCTGCAAGGGAAGCGATCCGACCCAGATCGCCTAAGGAGGGCTGAAATCGAAGACGCGCCGAGCCGCTGTGAGAAGGTGATGTCTGTACCAAAACGCGTGCGCGATGTGATCACGGAGACGCGTGATCGTTGCGCCCGGTTCTAACCGGGACGAGCGTTGCGCTCGGTTATCTTCCTGGCGCAGCGGCCCTTCGCAAATCGTCGGCACGTGCTTCGACGATGCGCATCAGGTGGTTGGCGAGCAGGACGATTTCCATCGCCTCGGCCGGATCGTTCATGTCTATATCACGGTGCGAATTCGGATTCTTGTAGGATCCGATTGCACCGCAAAACAGTTGCATACGGGCAACGCGTTCGCCTGCCTCGGCTTTGGTGTCGGTGAGCCTGCCACCTTCAGGTTTGAAGGCCTCCTGCATCAATCGAACACCTATGAGTTCGTCGCCGTAGCCACCAACTTCCCTGACATAGACTTCTACGCCTTTCATGGCCTGGAAAACCGCACCATCGAACTCCCCACGAACAAACGCTGACCACACCCGGTCGGCAATGCGGAGGTGCAAATACTCTTTAGGCAAGCGACGTGACACTGCGTATCGAGCGAACTCCGCCTCGCTGGCGAACCGCTGCGCCCGGCGACTGAGTCGGCGCCATCCACTCGAACCATTCATTCCCGAGGCTGGAACAAGCAAGCCCTGAGCCTCAAGCCATGCCCATGCCTCCGTAATGGCGGCGTCGACGTGGCCAAGCTGGTTCTGCGGGTATTGGGGCACGCCGGAATAATGGAAGGGAGTCTGAAACTCGTTTAGCAAATTATCGCGGTGAAGTTGGCCGCCTCGACTACGCAGCACAAAGAGCAATTTTCCGCCAAGCTCCTCCGGCTCTAAGGCCAGCAGGACTTCGACGTCGGGGATCGCCTGAATGAGTTCTTTCATATTGCCTCCCTACTGGCCTGCAACTCATCTCGGCCGGCGTGCAACGCCGATGGAGTCAGCATTTTTACCCAGGCCGTCCCTCGAAAGAACGCTGCGCACAGTCAATCAGAGCCACCCGTGCAAATGCTCCACTCGCCATGCGAGAAGGGTATTAGTGACGATGTCAAAGCGGCGCAGTAAGCCCGTGACAACAGCTTCGCTCGGGCTCCATTTTGAGAAGTCGCAACCGAGTTCAACAAAACGGGTGTTCCAGACAAGTGAACCACTGAAACCGGCCGGATTCTCGTACTTGACGCGGGTTCGGACATCATCACTTGTGCCAGCTGTCACCGCAGCATTGGCGGGGCTCCACATAATCTCGAATATGTTTGTGTCACCTGTGCCATTTTTTTCTTGGGAGCAGTATCCGCTAAGAATCGCGTCAGCTCCGAAACTGCTAATATAGGCGTTCTCGCCAGCTACCCCTCGAAAGAATAGAACCTCGTGCTCTACAGTTGCATGGCGTAGCGCGAACTTCGACATCGATAGCGGTTGCGCGCTTCTGGAGACCTGGCTCCATTCTTTCGCAGGCACAGGCGAAAGAGCCACGTCCATATTTGGATTGGACTCCGTGCGCCAAGTGCCGGGTTCAAGTTTCGAGCTACCGTCGGCGTCGATGTAAAAGGCAGTAGGATTGAACCTGGCCACGTGCTCGCAGGTGAGAAGTTCAATGCCGCCCTTGTCAATGAAAGTGCCCGTGCCTATTTCGGTCGCCTCACCGAGAGCGCCACCCGCCAGGATGCACACATAGGGACGGGTGGAGACCTTCATTTGGTCGGCAACGAT
Source organism: Mesorhizobium sp. ORM8.1 (assembly GCF_053005525.2). NCBI lineage: Bacteria > Pseudomonadati > Pseudomonadota > Alphaproteobacteria > Hyphomicrobiales > Phyllobacteriaceae > Mesorhizobium > Mesorhizobium sp. ORM8.1. Next base: position 4,308,639 of record NZ_CM132600.1, read on the forward strand.
ATCGCACATGGCCTGCCACTTTGCCTCCCTATCCTCGTCGGTCAATTGGGTCTCCTTTCGAGCAAATTTCGATTGGTGCTCGGCTCTCATTGACGACCTGCATCGTTCTCATTTATAAGATTGTTATAATTTTTATCAATGGAGGGGCCGATGCCGAACCTCATTCTGAAACCAAAGAAATTCGACCATAGCGCGGTAGCCACGCTTCTCGAAGATCTTAACATCGGCCGACGCGACAGCGTAAAGCTTACCATCCAAGCCGGGTTCGCCTCCGCTCACGTCAAGAGGGCTGACGGCCGTGTGCAATCGGCTTCCATGATGCTGACAGGACAATTTCGGCAGATGACGGCCTTCGAACCGTCCGAGATGTCTCCATTGGCCCGCCGACGGCTGGTCAAGCAGCTCGATAGGCAAGGACTTCGGCAAACTGCGATTGCCAATTTGATCGGTGTTTCCCAGGCGACGGTCTCCCTCGATCTAGCGAAGGTTAAGGGTCGCTAACGAGCGAGATGATGTTCACAGGGCCGAGGTCGCTTTGACGCAAATAGCGGCATCGCGAATTCGCCGGGAGCTTTTGCAAATCCTTAACGAGCAAATTAAACACGCCCCGATACACATCGGATGGTCACCGTCATTCGTTGCGAACATTCCTGGGTGTCTATCCCGCTTTGGATTGCATCTGGCGAATTCCGGCCTATCCTGATTCGGCGCATGTGAGCATAAGGTGGCGCCTGGCGCTTCGACTAGCCACCCCTTCAAGAACCAGCGTTGGCCGGCGACCGAAAGTGCTGAGGTAAGAGACCGCCATTCCATAAGGAAAAAACCGTCATGGATACCCATGCCGTTATTGCGTCCCTGCCCAGTCGCTGGGCCTGACCGAACTGTGCTTATCGATGCTGCAAAACGCTGCGTTCGAAAGAGTTATTGAGCGGATTGAACCGGCCAACGAGAAGCTGACTCGGTCCCTTTGGAACCCCGAAGGCTATATCGATAGTGAAATCACTGCCGACATGTTGCCCATTTCACGGGACGAGGCCGCGTACCTTGTTGATGTATTCCTGTTGCATCATGTTGTTCATTTGGCAGTCGCCGCTGACAACGAGGTCGCCGAATCTTGGCCTTGAACCTCACGGGCGGCAGCTGGGTCTACCAGCTGCAATCTGGGATACAACCCGATCAAAGCCGTGACCTTTACCGCCACCTCTTCAAGGGTGGCGGTAAGACGGTTTATCTGCGAGGCGGTTGCGGCCAGTTCAGGGCCGTAGCGCGTAATTAGATATTCTCGGTTCTGACTGAGGGATTCAAGGTGCTTGGAGGTTTTCGCGCGAAGGTGCAGGCCCGCCTCCATGGCATATTTCGTCCGCCCCGACAGATCGTGCTGCATTTTGCGTATCTGGTTGGGATTGTGCCCACGGTGGAGCAAAAGCGCGGTCAAATAGAGCTCTATCGCCTGGATTGCCGATAGTCTAAAGGGGGCTCGTGTGAGCGGCTTGCCGGGTCGGCCAAGCTGAAGGAGGAGGTTCGCTGCCTTGCGGTATTCCTCCGCCAGCTCGTAAACCTGCTGCGGGGAGGCTAGTTCGCCGGGATACTTGCGTTCTTCGATCTCCATGTAGCGCAATGTCTATTGTCGGTTTGGACAATTTGCCTCTAGCCAAGAGTCGTCCTCTGCACCCGTGATGCAGGGACCAAACGGGCCGTGATAGGCCCCGGCGTCGTCCGAGGGCGGCCCCGCGTAAACGCCGCCGCCGGGGCCGGCGTAGAGACCTCCGCCTGGCCCGGCATACAAACCGCCTCCGGGACCGGAGTACATGCCCCCACCTGGTCCCGAATAGAGGCCTCCCCCTGGTCCCGAATACAGACCGCCGCCCGGCCCTGCATAAAGACCGCCTCCCGGGCCAGCATAAAGACCGCCGCCGGGGCCGGCGTAACATGCGCCACCAGGACCGGCATATCCGAGGCATGCGGCAGCGCTAGCTTGGCCGATGAGAGCCAGGCTAATTGTTACACTCAGCCCGATCGCGCGCATCTTTAATTATCCCCGCTCACAACGTTCCCCGTCGTGGGATCGCCGTCGCCTTGATCCCGGTCTGTGCATCAAGGATATCGTGGAATTCTCGGAGCATGCCCAATATATTCAGGCTCTTAGTCATAAATCTCTCAAACCGCGCCGGATCAAAATGTTCGCCGACGACACTGTCGATGTCCTCCGCAAATTTATGCCAGACAACCCACGGCCTATCGTCGGTCATTGTCCATGCGCCGTGAACCATGAGGTTTCGGTCGCTTGCAAGTTGAAGAACGGCCTCCTTTAACGCCTCAAGCTTTAAACCAGGCTGCGCCTTTTCGATAGCTTCGACGATAGCGACAAAATTATCTTTAGTTGGCGTGCGGGCAATTTGAAGTCGTTGTTTCAAATCTGCGCCACTCAATATCCACGCTATCTCGACCAGCTCTTGCTCAATACGGCCGAAAACAATTACAGCATCAGCAAGCGCTACCTTCACCGGGCTTGGTATGTCCAAAGAAAGCTGGACACCTTTGGGCATTGGAGTGTGCATTGTGGCTCCTGGTTGCCATCTACAAGAGAATACCGCCATCGTTCGGTCGCGGAAGGGCGCTCTTTTCCTGGTCTGCGCAGATCGCCCGAGGGGAGTGGCGCCTATCGTTGGCCCTGCTCGTCCAGAGGCTTCAGCAAATCAAGGTGACTAACTCCGATGGCCTGTGCAAGCTCGAAAAGGGTGATGACGGTGGGGTTCCTCTTACCCTTCTCCAGACCGCTTAAATATTGCTGGCTAAAGCCGGAGCGCGCGGCGACCTCCTCCTGAGTCAAGCCTTTTTCTCGCCGAAGGCGGCGAAGTTCTCCCCAACGAGCGTGCGCATATCCATGCGCCTCTGCGTTGCGGATATTGTTGCTCGGCGGTATCAACTATAATATGTATCGTGCTGTTTCGATCATGCTGCTTCTCGCGTAGAGACAGCTTCCGAGCCTTTTCAAATGCGCTCTTAGGCGGGCATGACCCTTGGCTAGATCGAGGGTTTGTGGGGTCCTTGACGCTGTATTTGACAGGGAATGAGAGTAGAAGGGGAACTAGGATGGCCGATCAGGTCCAAGGTCCAATCAACACAGAATCTTCAGAAGCGTATGCGGAGCAATCTGCCGGCCATATTCCATTTGGAGGAACTATAAGCTCAATATTCCTAATGTTAACACTCTCCGCTGGAATATATTTTTTCTATGTGAGCGTTACGAACGACTTCACCGCGAATTGGAAAGTTGCCTATTGGGGCAGTACAATTGCGACGATTCTTGTTAGTTTGATATGGACAATCAGCCTCTGCGGCAGGTACGGCTTAACCGGAGGCCACATGATGGGTGGCGTTCTGCTTTCGTCGCTATCGGTCATATGCCTAATTTTGCTAGCGTGGATTGATCACAGCGCGCACGGTTCTGTCGGCAATGGGGAGGTTCTCGTAGGCGTTTTAGCTGCGACATTTGGGGCAGCGGCACTGGGAATGAATGTTATTAAAACCAATCTGATTTTTGGCGTTTTTCTTACGTTGGTCCAGCTTATGTTCTCGCTAGTACTTCTGCTTCTGGTGGCCTATTTTTGGTCCGACAGAGCGGGAAAGCGTCGCTGATATACAGCGTATTCTGGGGGATTTTGACATGCGTATTCTGCCATGCGTCACGGGGCTGTTGTTGGCCGCGAGCCAAGCCTTCGCCTTCGGCAATGATGACCACTGGGTTTCCGGTGCCGGTCAGGGTTTCGACGAGGCGATTATCACCCATGGTCCAGGCAATGAGATAATGGTGGCGTGTAATCGTGGGGCTACCAAACCAGGCGGCACCGGAATCACGATCAAGATCGGTGGTCAAGAAATCAGCGGTCCGCTTACAATACTTTTTGATGGCTCCAAATCGGTTAGCCCGTACAGCGGTGTCATCACCACTGACAACCGGGCGGGCATCTCTTGGTATCAAGAGATTATGAAGCAGTTGCGTAGCTCCCGTTCCGTCCTGGTAGTCGTCCCCAACATCGCTCCGGTCAAATTCACCCTCAAGGGAGCAAAGACGGCGATCGGTGCCCCTTGTAAGCCCGACCTCTGGCGGTAGGACGCGCCGATTTTGTATGACTTGTCGGCCGCAATTATCTAGGTGGGCCAAACCTTGATTTGCTGGGTGGCCACGGAAGTGGAGAGCAACATGAGACCATTGTACGGACTGTTTTTTACGTTTGCTCTTACCACGGCGGCCTTTGCTGGACACAAGAGCGGCCCATTGGCTGGGGGCGAACTGCAATTCGTTGCTGACTACTGCCGCCTGAAGCTGACGCCAGCGGGAAAAGCCTTCCTAGGAGAGACGTATAAAGCGAACCCGCAGCTCTTCGATGCGCAGTACGCCGGCGAAGAAAAGGGGCTGACGTTTGACGACAATAACCACGTTGTTGGCGGTCTGGCCTGTGAGAATTGGTATGGCAACTTCCTGAAGGGAGGCCGCTGGTACCTTGGTTTCCAGCCATTGGTGGGGCTGCCGGCCGAATAGGTGTTGTTAATTCCGAATAGGTAGCAGGGCCACCTCGCTGGCCAGTGCGGTGCCTGGAGGTAGTCATTGTCGCCATTTGAACTCGTTCACCCATCACTAAATTGTTCCATTGAGTGTTTCGATATGGCTGTCGGACGTAGCAAGATTCGAACTCAGACCTGGCCGCCGATCGTGTCCCGGGGAGTGGTGTAGCTGACGGCATTGGTCGCCGTGCTCTCCGGCATGGGCCGGGCTGATCAGCGCGCCACGGCTGGCAAGCTGATCAGGGGATCATCGCTCATCTGGCTGATCGTTTCCAGAGTCATATATCTGGCCCGCTGCACTGCCCATTCATCGTTCTGTTCGAGCAGGATTGCGCCGACCAGACGCACGATCGCATCGTCGTTCGGGAAGATTCCGACGACCTCGGTGCGCCGCTTGATCTCGCCGTTGAGACGCTCGATCGGATTGGTCGAGTGCAGCTTGGCGCGGTGTTCTTTCGGGAAGGTCATGTAGGCCAGCACGTCGGGCTCGGCGTCGTCCATGATTGTCGCCAACTTCGGCACCTTCGGCCGGATCTGGTCGGCGACGGCGCGCCATTGCACGCTTGCGGCCTCGGGCGTTTCCTGGGCGAAGGCGGTGGCGATGAAAGCGGAGACGACCCTGCGGCCGCTCTTGCCGGCATGGGCCAGCACGTTCCTCATGAAGTGGACGCGGCAGCGCTGCCATGTCGCGCACAGCACCTTGGTGACGGCCGCCTTGATGCCTTCATGGGCATCGGAGACGACGAGCTTGACGCCGCGCAGGCCGCGGCGGGTCAGCTTGCGCAGGAACTCCGTCCAGATCGGCTCGGCCTCCGAGGTGCCAATCTCCATGCCCAGCACCTCGCGCCGGCCGTCCGCGTTGACGCCGACGGCAATGATGACGGCGACCGAGACGATGCGGCCGCCGCGGCGCACCTTCAGGTAGGTGGCGTCGATCCACAGATAGGGCCAGTCGCCCTCGATGGGTCTTTCAAGGAACGCTTTGACCTTGCCGTCGATCTCCTCGCACAGCCGCGAGACCTGGCTCTTCGAAATGCCGCTCATCCCCATGGCCTTGACCAGGTCGTCAACCGAGCGGGTCGAGATACCCTGGACGTAGGCCTCCTGGATGACGGCGGTCAGCGCCTTCTCGGCCATGCGGCGCGGTTCGAGGAAACCGGGGAAATAGCTGCCCTTCCTGAGCTTCGGGATGCGCAGCTCGACGGTGCCGGCGCGCGTCTCCCAGTCGCGCTCGCGATAGCCGTTGCGCTGGGCCGTGCGCAACGGGTTCTTCTCGCCATAGGCGGCGCCGGTGGCGGCCCCAACCTCCATTTCCATCAGCCGCTCGGCGGCAAAGCCGATCATCTCGCGCAGGAGATCGGCATCCGGGGTCTTCTCCACGAGCGTGCGCAGGTTCATCATGTCGTCGGTCATCGGTGGTCCTTCCGAATTGGGTTGGCGTCAACAACCAAACCCTACCGGAAAGCGCCGATGACCACCGCAAGCCGCTCGCTCGCTACAGCGCGACTAACGGCGCACTCGCGAGCGGCTTCACTACCGCCGAGCTACACCACCTGTGGGGACACGACCTGGCCGCCGGCCAGCCGCAAGCAATAGGACAAGCGATGAGATACGATCAGTCTGCACTTCGCATGGCTTTGACCACCGGTTTTTCTGTAGTCTTTCTTTCTTGCGCCTCGGCGCAAATTTTGGATCCCCGTAGTGATCCCATCAACCTTTTGAAAGAACTTGAAGCCTGCAAGACCGATGCGTTGATAAGCGGCCAACAGACGGCGCAAGTTCTCCTTGGAAACCTGATAAAACCATACAATTTTGAAATTGGGCGTGCCCGTGTCTCGGGAGACGTGGCGGTTGACTATTGCGTTTTGTCAACTCGATACACGGAAACTTTCCATCCAGGTGGCTCGCCGGAGGATTGGGAGATAGCTGGCCCTGAGATCCAAAAAATGATCGCTGATTTTGAGAAGCTATATAACTCAACAAGATTTAAGTTGCTGGATCAAGATGCTGTTGCTTATTCCACTGGAAAATCGCAAACCGTCATTTCGCTGTTCCATGGCCGCAGCGAGCGGGAGATCGATTTTAGGATCGGCTTTGCCTCCAACCCGTTTCGGATTCATGACTTTGACGAAAAGAGCCAATGCAAAATAGACGGCCTTGCAACGATAGGCTTTGGGAAGAGATTATACGCTGGCATGACTCCCGCCGAACCGGGTTCGATCAGTGAGGCTGTCTGTGCTAAGGACCCTCAGCGATGCCAATCCGTTCTGGTTCCTCTATTGCAAAGAGGGAAAACTTACAAAGACATGTTATTTGTTGGTGGAAAGGGTTACATGGGCGAAATGAAAGCAAAGTTCCTCGACCCTTTATCCTACGAACTTAAAGCTGCCGATGGTATATTTGTGCTCAATGAACAATGGGGCAGCGTAAAATTACAGTGGCTTGGTGATTCGTCAGCGCGGAGCTTATCTTTGTTCGACAATGGTAAGAGAGTTGCTGTTGGTGAATGCACGTTTGGGCAGTAGTGCGGCCTTGGAATAGGCTGGTCGCTTCCAAGTTTGCGGTTAGGTCATAGGCCGTCCTTAGCAATCTGTCGTCTGATCGTCGTGTGGATGGCTGTGAAAGGACGGACTATCCATAGATATGCCACGTCGGCACGGTGACCGTTCAGGTGGAGAGAATTGAGAGCCCTCAGGACTCGTTTCCGCCTCCCGGGCCTCCTAGGTCGTGCTCGGCCTTCCCGCCTCCCACAGACGGTCGAATGCCCGATTTTGAGGCTATTTTGCGGCCCCCTTGGCTAAACCCCGATGGCTTCTGTGCTTTTATAGTGCGGGTCTTTGTCCATGGTCAGATTGAGGCTTGATATGTTGAATTGTGATAAAACGATCTCAATGAGATCGCTCCTCATTATCTGGGTGTCGCAAAGTAGCAGCGGTCTGTTCTGTTCCAAATTGAAGGAAACGCGCCCTCGTGGCCATTCCTCATATTCGAAGGCGTTGGCGATGACCCTTTCGAGGCGAGCTGTTCTGGACCGTCGCCATCTATCCCATGTGGTGTAGTGGCCGGTGCGGTAGGTCATCAGGTCGCCGTATCGTTCCCCGTCGCTGACTGGGCACGATGCCGCCAAAAGCCTAAGGTCGGCCTTCCAACTCACAAACCAAAAAATGCCGATCCGGCTGGTAAAGTAATCGGGGTCATTCATTCGAACTGCTCAACGCTAGTTGTGAATCTATGGGGCGAGCCATCCCGCCCGAAACTTGTGCCGGGACTACGTTTGAGACGCTGAGGAATTTCAATCCGGCCTCGGCCTTGCGTCCGAATGAATCTGGCGTTCGTGGTGCCTGCACACGAAAGCCCGTGACGGCACGCACGGTAGATCGAATTCCCTGCCAGCGGGATCATAGCCTCCGGGGACCAAAGGTCTGCCACGGTTTGCCGGGTGGGCGCATCTTGCGCCGAGTCCCAATGCCACCAGCCATGCGAGATGCTGGCAGTTGTCGCATCTGCCAGTTTCAAGCGTCGCCATGTTCATTTGACGCCGGTCTGTCAGTGTTTCCTGCCCTTTTTAAGGCCACCTATCGACGGGGCCCAATTCGATCGGGAGACGGTCATTATGTTAATACGTGGGAGGCGCCGAGATATTTACACATGATGACGAAAAACATGATGTGTGGCGATAGCGACACATTGCTTTTGACGCTGTCTCGCGCGCACCCGTCGGCGATGTCGTTATGCTTGTCGCAGGGTTGTACGCCAAAGCACTCGGCATCTCTCAGGCCTTAAGCTTTTGAGGAAATGTCGCCCGGAATGACCGAGATCGGAATGCTGGAGAGATCAAAGGCCACCCGTCAAGCTGGCGGGTCCATTCTCGCGGATTAGCGAGAGTGGCCTGCAACTCTATAGCCGCCGTGAAACGAAACGTCGGGGCTATCCATGTTAAAAGAAGCACGCCAGGCAGAACGCGGCGCTATGACACTGCAGCAATTCTGCGAATGGGCCGGGATTGGACGGAGCCTCGCCTACAAGGAAATAAGCTCAGGCCGATTGCGTAGCGTTAAGGTTGGGAAACGTCGTCTCGTCGTTTTCGAAAGTGCCATGAAGTGGCTGCACTCGTTACCCGAGGCGGATGCTGATCGGTGAATGGGTGGCGCGCCCTTTTTGGAGGAGGGTTATCACCCTGGGTTCTCGGGGCGATAGTTAAAAGGTCTCCGCACGGAGCCTCATCCACTTATCCAGTCTCCCCGTCACTATCCTTATCGCACTCTATATCAATTCCTCATCTCGCTTCGGACTACTCAAGCCCAGGCGCGCGGAATCCATCAGCCAGGGGAATCTAATGCACGATAGCCGTCAGCTTTCACGCCAAGAAAGGGCCAAAGCAGAACGTGAACAGGTTTTGTCGTGGGCCTCCAGGGTTAAGCTGACATGTGAGACGTTGAATGATGGACATCACCTCAAAATTGGAGACCTGAATTTCTTTCCATCAAGTGGCAAGATAACGCGAGATGGTGGGACGCCAGCCGGCCCGGAAAAGGGTTCGGAGGCTTTTATCAGAATGGTTGCAGCCGCACGCGGCAAGCCCCATGAGTTCGCGCCCGACGTGGCGGCGACGCCTCAGCTTCCTAGGCTCCGCAGAGTGCTGTAGGGGAGAAATGGGCCGTTTACCGAATTGACCAGTATTTTCACAAGTGATTCCAGCGTGGTAGGCCGACCGATTCTGTGTTCGAGCCGGCCTACGTCTGTCTTTTTTCTGACTGCAGCCGTATTGTCAGAATAAACGCGTCACGGTTCGAGACAGCCAGCCTTGCAGGTACGCGTCGCCCCAAAACACCTCAGCTGGGGTGTCGCCGTTAAAGCCTAGTGGAACGAAGGTGCCATCCTTCCGCGCTGCATTTCTCGCGTTCAACCCTATGGAACGAGAAGATCCGACGCGCTTTCCGGTGATTTCGCCCTGAGGTTTTGTCCGCACCCGAATTTGATCGACTAGAGCTTGCGCAGGCCCGTCGCCGAGCAGAGATATCGCGGGTGACAAGCCCTTTATCAGATACCTGAACCATGCCCATTGGCTTACTACAGTGGCTGTACGTCTAAGTTGAATATCCGGTTGTGTGTGAGACGCGTAAGCTCCCGGTTTGCACAGCGACTGAACCGACGAACGTGCCCAATTCACAAAATCAGTCTGATGTTCAGGCGGCAGACGAAATTGCATGTGCAGATGAAGGCTCGTACCCGGCGGGCGCTCCCAAGCGTAGATATATACGCTCACAATGGCGCGCTGCGAGCACCAGTCGCGGTAGCGCTTCATCCAAACCCCAAAGGCGCTCAGCGCTTCGCGTTCGCCAACAATTCCAAGATTTCCAGGCTGCAGAGTGAACTCGACATTCATGAGCCATCCTTTGGAGTTGGCGAAGCAAACTGCGTCATAGAGCTCGAAAAACTGCTCCAGGGTTATGAACTCGCGCCTTTCCCGTTGCGCTTTTCTCCCGCGCTTCGCAGCGGGGGCTTCCTCAAGGAGTGCGTCTTCATTCTCTCCGCAAATTGCGCGCTGCAACTGACTCCGAAAATCGGAACCATAGCTCTTGCCGTGACTGGAAATACCTGCCTCAAGGTCCGCCCAGGCTTGCTCATCGCCGCTAAGCTGGAAACCACCATCATCGTTCTCACGATCGTTCATCTTAACTCCGTTCGGGTTGGCGTGCGGACGATCGCACTTGCAGATATAATCGCCACCCCACAGGTGAGATAACCCTGGCCTAACTGATTGGTCGGCTGTGAACATATTGGGAGCATCGACGAATCCTCCGCGCCACAAGGCGAGAAGGAGAAAAAATGCTACCGTATCATAAGGCCACCCTGCCTATCCCTCCGCGCGAAGTGCTTGAGCGGTTCGACGTTCACGAGCCGCTGGATAACCGTTTTCAATCTTGTTCGCGCTTGCTCCAATCCGTCTGGCGGGCGCGCAGGGGCTTCGGTGTTGGGAGCTATACGAATGGCCAGCAAGTCTGTCGGCTGCTCGGGAGCCGACTTGAGCCCGCCGCCGCACGAGCCGGCGTCAACTACCTTCGGCCCGATATCGCCAAGCTAACTAGGCGAGAAATCGCGTATCGAGAGCGAGGCGCGCTCATCGACGAAGCGCGCGCCTGGGAAAATCTGCTGAGTAGCTCAGCGCTCGTCTTCAATCTGTTCGGCCCTATGAAATTGGACGCGGCCCTGTCCAAGAAGGTTTTGAAGCAAGCCTTCGGGATCAAGGCCAAACAGGTCGATGGGGTGTACTTCGAGACCTCGCCGGGGCGAGGCGACGAGGCCTATATCGGGGATCATACAGCCCTGGACGTACTGATCGCCTATACAGGTGAGGACGGAAAATCGTGCTTCGTCGGCGTTGAGGTCAAGTACTCAGAGTGCCGGCCCGGAACGTCAACTCCCGTCAAAGAGCGGCATCTCGAAGTGGCACGCCGCTCGAAGATGTTCATTGATCCAGAGAACACGGCTCTGCATCAAGCGCCACTCCGGCAATTTTTCGCCGAGCACGCACTCTGCTTTGCGATGGTTCACGAGCGTCATCATTTCGATCGTGGAGCTTTCGTTGTTGTGTCGCCGTCACTCAATCACGAAATGTCAACGACGATCGACGCTTACAAAAGGCATCTGGCATCCTCAAGTGCCGATGCACTGCCGTTTGGCACTGTCAGCCTTGAGGCGATTGTGGCCGCCATATCCGACGGCGGTGACACCGATCTGGCGGACAAACTGCGCGAACGCTATCTCGATTTCAGTCCGCTCTTCGATCTGATTGACGAATGGGACCCTGAGAACTCAAAGTTCGGTTAGAAGTGCTTTGCTGTGCGGTCGAGCTTGGGCCAGCCGCACAGCGCTCCGTAGTGGGGAAGGGCATGGGGATGGCGCGGTGCCTTAGAGAATTCCGATTGGATGTCAATCGATTAAGGATGAGGTCTGGCGGAGAGGGAGGGATTCGAACCCCCGATGGGCTTGCACCCATGCCGCATTTCGAGTGCGGTGCATTCGACCACTCTGCCACCTCTCCGCGAGGTCATGGTCGGCCGTTGCCGGCGCGGCGCACTAGATAACGGCTGAACGGGCAGGTTACAAGGCCAATCCGTCAGTTATTTGGCTTGCCGCGCAAGCAGCGGAATCATCGCCGCGTTCGCGAGCTACGGCACCGGCGGATCATGGGCAGCCTTGGCGGTCATCGCGGCGGTCACGGACTTCTCCAGGGCGCTTTCGGCGACCGGGTTCGGCGCCGACAGCGCGGGCTGCCATGCCAGCAATGCCAAATCCAGGCAGAGCCTGGACCGGCCACGCATCATTTCCCCCGGGGTGCAAACGCTCGGGCGTGCTGACACAGCCGACCCGAGCCGACCAATAACAGTCTCGGCAACGGCTGTCCGCCTTGACTCCGGCGCAACCTTCGGTTAGGGACGGCCCGCAATCGGCGTGGAGGGTTCTCCGCGCCGCTTGTTTTTTGAACCCGCAGACTGACAAAAAGACGGCCGAACCGCCTCAGGCGGTTCATCAAGGCCGACCGAACAGCGAAAGGCAAAAAATGTTCGCAGTCATCAAAACGGGCGGCAAGCAGTATCGCGTCGCCGCCAACGATCTCCTGAAGATCGAAAAAGTCGAAGCCAAGGTCGGCGATATCGTCGAGATCGGCAGTGTGCTCGCGCATGGCGAGGGCGAGAATGTCACCTTCGGCGCACCGTTCGTCGATGGGGCTCTGGTCACGGCGGAAGTCGTCGAGCAGGGCAAGAACCGCACCGTCATCGCCTTCAAGAAGCGCCGCCGCCAGAATTCGCGCCGCAAGATCGGCCACCGCCAGCTTTTGACCACGGTCAGGATCTCCGAGATCCTGCTGGATGGCGCCAAGCCGGCGAAGAAGGCCGCTGCCAAGCCGGAAGCCAAGGCTGAAGTCGCCGCCGAGGCGAAGGCCGAGGCTGCTCCGAAGGAGCCCAAGGCCAAGAAGGAAGCCAAGGCCGAGGTTGCCCCGAAGGAAGAGGCCAAGACTGAGGCCGCTGCTGCCGAGACCAAGTCCGCGCCGCTGTTCAAGGCGCCGAAGGGTGAGCCGGACGACCTGACCGTGATCAAGGGCATCGGCCCGGTCGCGGCCAAGGATCTCGCCGAACAGGGCATCGTCACCTTCGCTCAGCTCGCCAAGCTGAGCGACAAGGACGTCGCCAAGATCGACGAGCACATGCCGTTCAGCGCCGACCAGATCAAGGACTGGCGCGAGCAGGCCAAGGAACTGGCGAAGAAGTAGAAAACGGACCGGCGATAAGGTCGCCGGATCGGACTTGAAACGGAACGCGAACGCGTTCATAAGACCATTCAAGCGCCTCTTGAGGCGCATCGGAGTTAGTTAGATGGCACACAAGAAAGCTGGCGGTTCGTCGCGCAACGGTCGCGATTCGCACTCCAAGCGTCTCGGCGTGAAGAAGTTCGGCGGCGAAGCCGTGATCCCGGGCAACATCCTCATTCGTCAACGCGGCACGACCTGGCATCCGGGCGTCAACGTTGGCATGGGCACCGACCATACCCTTTTCGCGCTCGAAGCCGGCGCGGTCACCTTCAACAAGAAAGCCAACGGCCGAACCTACGTGTCGGTAAACCCGATTACCAAAGCAGCGGAGTAGCCGGTTCCGCACCACAACACCGGCGCCCATCTCGGGAACCGGTGTCTGGCCAGGCCAGGAAAAGGATCAGGAGAGATGGGCCGCCCATCTCTCCTTTTTCATTTTCTTGCCCTGGAGGACTAAAATGGTTGCCGAAGCGGAAGATACGGAAGACGAAAGTTACGCGATCGATTGCCCCGTGCTCGCCACCGAGCGTCTGGTCATGCGCGCTCCGCGCAACAGCGATCTCGAACAACTCGTCGCGCTTGCCGACAACCGCCACGTCGCCGAGATGCTGGCCCGCATGCCGCATCCCTATGGCGAAGCCGAGGGCCGCGCCTTCCTGGCCATGGCGGCCTCGCGGCGCGCAGGCATCGTCTATGCGCTGACGCTTGCCGGCACCGGCACCTTCGTCGGCTGCGCGGGGCTCAACACTACCGATCGCGGGCTGGAGCTCGGCTACTGGATCGGCGAGCCCTACTGGAAGCGCGGCTATGCGACGGAGGCCGCGCATGCGCTGGTCGACCTCGCCTTCCAGAAGACCTCGATCCAGGTGCTGCATGCCTCGACCCGGGTGATCAACCCGGCCTCGCGCCGCGTCATCCACAAGTGCGGCTTCCAGTATGCCGGCCAGGGCATGCTGAACTCGATCGTCGCCGGCCAGGTGCCGGTCGAGCGCTACCGGCTGGACAGGAAGACCTGGACCAGCCTCAGGAACTGGGTGCATTTTTGATGCGTGACGCTGGTGAAGCCGATGGTTGAGGACAGCGCTGATATTGAAACGGTCGCAATCGTGCCGTTAGCGCTTGGGCATATTGAAAGCTTTCATCGCGCGCTCGATATCGTTTCGCGTGAGCGAAGGTACCTGTCCTTCCTTGAGGCGCCGCCGCTGGATCAAGCCAGAGCATTTGTAGTGGATCGCCTCGAGAGAGGTGATCCAGGATATGTGGCGATTGTTCGGGACGAGGTTGTCGGCTGGTGTGACATCACGCGGCATGACCGGCCCATACACGCTCATCGCGGCACGCTTGGAATGGGCATTATCCCGGCCTACAGGGGGCATGGCCTCGGACTGAAACTGATCAATGCAACCGTGGCGCAGGCGCGTAAGGACGGCTTTGTCCGCGTCGAGCTTTTCGTGCACTCCGACAATGCTCGCGCCATCGCGCTTTATGACAAGGTTGGGTTTGTCACGGAGGGGGTGCAACGCGATGCCGTCTACATCGACGGGGAATATCGCGATGCGATCGTAATGGCGATCGTCGAGCGTGAAAACGCTGCGGGATGAATGTTTGTCAGCCGAGCTCGGCCCAGAGCGGCAGGTGATCGGAGCCAACCGCCTGGCGGTCGGCCCACAGGCGCTGCAGCGATCTGGCCAGCGAGGCGCTGGTGAAAACGTAGTCGATGCATTTGTGGCGGCTGGCATCGGCGGGGCGGTCGGGATCGACCCAGGTGACGAGACCGGCAATGTCGAGGCGCTGGGCGACGTCGACGGCGAGATCGGCGGTCAAGGGCATGCCGAATTCGTGGTCGGGGCGGCCGGCAAGCTCGACATATTCGGGCGACCCCGGCAGCATGTTGAAGTCGCCCATGACGATGAAGGCTTCCGGATAGGGCAGGTCCGGCAGGCCGATCTCGGGAATGCCGGACAGCCCGCCGCCTTCCAGCGTGTAGTTCAACAGGCGCTGGCGCAGGAAGCGGATCTGGTTCTGGCGCTCGACCGGGCTGCGATGGTCGAGATGGGTGGAGTAGAAGCGGATGAAACCGAGCGGCGTCTCGATCAGCGCCTCGAGCGCGCCGCGCTGGAAATTCATCGTCTCGAGGCTGCGGCTGCGCGGCAAAAGGAGATTGCGCGACAGATGGATGGGTGTCTTCGACAGCACCATGTTGCCGAGCTGGAAGTTGGTCGAGATGGCGCGGCCGTTCTCCACGCGCCCGCCGATGTTGACCTCGAAATTGCTGCCATAAGCGGCAAAATAATCGGGCAGCGCCTCGCCGATCTCGGCCACCATGTCGCGGTCGCCGTTCCTCGGATTGTTGCGGGTCACTTCCTGGAGCGCAATCACGTCGGCGCCGCGCACCGCATCGGCGATGCGGCCGACGTCGTATTTGCCGTCGAGCCCGATGCCGTACTGGATGTTATAGGAAACGACCTTCATTCCCACGCCCCTTCAGTCATGCCCCGCGCCAGTGCTACCGCGTCCCCGGCAAAAGGGCATCAGGCGCTTTAGTCGCAAATCGGCCTCGCCCTAGGCCCCGCCTTGGTTTAAGGCATGTCGAGATTCAGGTGATGCCGGCCTGCAAATGGCCATTTCGGCTCGGCGTGACCTGAATCTCAACATGCCTTAGAGCAATCGCGCAAGTGCAGTTAACAGAAACCTGAAACGCAGATGAAATTCCTCGATCAAGCCAAGGTTTACATTCGCTCCGGCGACGGCGGCGCCGGTTCGGTGTCGTTCCGGCGCGAGAAGTTCATCGAGTTCGGTGGCCCGGATGGCGGCGATGGCGGCCGTGGCGGCGATGTCTGGGTGGAAGCGGTCAACGGGCTGAACACGCTGATCGACTACCGCTACCAGCAGCATTTCAAGGCCAAGACCGGCACCCACGGCATGGGCCGCAACATGACCGGCGCCAAGGGCGCCGACGTGACGCTGAAAGTGCCGGCCGGCACGCAGATCTTCGCCGAGGACAATGAGACTCTGATCTGCGACCTGACCGTGGTCGGCCAGCGCTTTCTGCTCGCCAAGGGTGGCAATGGCGGCTTCGGCAACCAGCATTTCAAGACCTCGACCAACCAGGCGCCGCGCCGCGCCAATCCCGGCCTGCCGGGCGAGGAGCTGAACATCTGGCTGCGCCTGAAGCTGATTGCGGACGCCGGGCTGGTCGGTCTGCCCAATGCCGGCAAGTCCACCTTCCTGGCGGCGGTGACCGCCGCCAAGCCGAAGATCGCCGACTATCCGTTCACGACGTTGCATCCCGGTCTCGGCGTCGCCCGCATCGACGCGCGTGAATTCGTCATCGCCGATATTCCAGGCCTGATCGAAGGCGCGCATGAGGGCGTCGGCATCGGCGATCGTTTCCTTGGCCATGTCGAGCGCACGCGCGTGTTGCTGCATCTCGTCTCGGCGCAGGAAGAAAATCCGGGCAAGGCCTACAAGACCGTGCGCGCCGAGCTCGATGCCTATGGCAACGGGCTGACCGACAAGGTCGAGATCGTCGCGCTCAGCCAGATCGACATCCTCGATGCCGGTGAACGCAAGAAAAAAGCGGCGTCGCTGAAGCGCGCCGCCGGCCGGGCCCCGATGCTTTTGTCGGCTGTCACCGGCGAGGGCGTCGAGGCGGTGCTGCGGGCGCTGATGGCCGTGGTGGGCGAAGCGCGCGACAGGGTTGCGGCGCCGGTCGAGACCCGCTGGAACCAATAGCGATGACGGCGCAATCGCTGACAAAATACCGGCGCATCACGGTCAAGATCGGCTCGGCGCTGCTTGTCGATCGCAGCAGTGGCCTGAAGCGCGACTGGCTGGCCTCGCTTGCCGACGACATCGCGGTGCTGGCCGATGGCGGGGCCGAAATCCTGGTCGTGTCCTCGGGCGCGATCGCGCTCGGCCGCACCATTCTCGGCCTCGGCAAGCGGGCGCTGAAGCTCGAGGAAAGCCAGGCTGCAGCCGCTGTCGGCCAGATCGCGCTTGCCGGCGCCTGGTCGGACGCGCTCGGCAAGGACGGGCTGAAATCGGGGCAGATCCTGCTCACCCTCGGCGACACCGAGGAGCGGCGACGCTATCTCAACGCGCGCGCGACGATCTCGACGCTGCTCAAGATGAAGGCGGTGCCGGTCATCAACGAGAACGACACGGTGGCGACCTCCGAAATCCGCTATGGCGACAATGATCGCCTGGCCGCGCGCGTCGCGACGATGATGGGCGCCGATCTGCTGGTGCTGCTCTCCGATATCGACGGGCTCTACACGGCGCCGCCAGCCAAGGATCCGGATGCAAAATTCATTCCGATGGTCGACCGCATCACGCCCGATATCGAAGCGATGGCAGGGGCGGCCGCTTCCGAGCTGTCGCGCGGCGGCATGCGCACGAAGCTCGATGCCGGCAAGATCGCCAATGCCGCCGGCACCGCGATGATCATCACCTCCGGCACCAGGCTGTCGCCGCTGATGGCGATCGAGCGCGGCGAGCGCGCGACCTTCTTCAAGCCGAGCGCCAACCCGGTGAAGGGCTACAAGACCTGGATCGCGGGCCAGCTCGAACCTGCAGGGCGGCTCACCGTCGATGCCGGCGCCGTCGGGGCGCTGAAATCGGGCAAGTCGCTGCTGGCGGCGGGCGTAAAGTTGGTCAGCGGCAACTTTTCGCGCGGCGATACCGTGGCGATCCTGTCGCCGGAAGGCCGCGAGATCGCGCGCGGGCTGGTTGCCTACGATGCCGCCGATGCCGTAAGGATCGCGGGCCTGAAGACGGTCGAGATCGAAAATGTGCTCGGCTACGAGGCGCGCTCGGCGATGATCCATCGCGACGATCTTGTGGTAAGCGTGACTGGCGACCAAGTATTGGCTGACGACTAGAGCAATTCCGGGAAAAGTGTGAAGCGGTTTTTCGTCTGGAATTGCGGTGAAATAAAGAGGCGAAGCTGAGGATGAACCATGCTGAAGCTGCATGAAAAATCCGTCGAAGACACCGTAGCGCTGATGGCCGATATCGGCCGCCGCGCCCGCGCTGCCGCCCGACCGTTGGCCGTCGCTTCCACCGAGGCCAAAAACGCCGCGCTTGTCGCCATGGCGGACGCCATCCTGCGCAACGAGGAGGCGATCCTCGACGCCAATGCCATCGACGTGTCGAACGGCAAGGAAGCCGGTTTGTCCGGTTCCTTCATGGACCGGCTGAAATTGACGCCGTCGCGCATCAAGGCGATGGCCGAGGGCATTCGTGAAATAGCCGGGCTCAGGGATCCGGTCGGCGACGTGATCGCGGCCTGGGACCGGCCGAATGGCCTGCATATAGAACGCGTGCGCACGTCGCTCGGCGTCATCGGCGTCATCTATGAAAGCCGGCCTAACGTCACGGCGGACGCCGGCGCGCTCTGCCTCAAGGCGGGCAATCCAGTGATCTTGCGCGGCGGCTCGGATCTGCTCAATTCATCCGCCGCCATCCATGCCTGCATGGTCGAAGGGCTGAAGGCCGCCGGCCTGCCGGAAGATGCCATCCAGTTGGTGCCGACCACCGACCGCGCCGCCGTCGGCGAAATGCTCAAGGGGCTTTCCGGCAATCTCGATGTCATTATCCCGCGCGGCGGCAAAAGCCTGGTCGGGCGGGTGCAGAGCGAGGCGCGGGTGCCGGTCTTCGCGCATCTCGAAGGTATCTGCCATCTCTATGTCGACCGCTCGGCCAAGCTCGACATGGCGGTAAATATCGCCGTCAACGCCAAGATGCGGCGCACGGGTGTGCGGCGCGGCCGAGACGCTGCTGGTGGACCGCGCCGTCGTTGCCACGCATCTGGTGCCGGTCCTCGAGGCGCTGCGTGCGGCCGGTTGCGAAATCCATGCCGATCAAGAGGTGCTGCAGGCCTTCTCCGATGCCTGCCCGGCGACCGATGCCGACTGGGTGACCGAATATCTCGACGCCATCATCGCGGTGAAGCTGGTCGATGGTGTCGCTGGCGCGATCGAGCATATCGAGACCTTCTCCTCGCACCATACAGAGGCGATCGTCGCCGAGGATGCCAAGGCGGTCGAACGCTTCTTCAATGAGATCGATTCGGCGATCTTGCTGCACAACGCCTCGACGCAATTCGCCGATGGCGGCGAGTTCGGCATGGGCGCCGAAATCGGCATCGCCACCGGCAAGATGCATGCGCGCGGTCCGGTCGGGGTCGAGCAGCTGACTTCGTTCAAATACCGCGTGCGCGGGTCGGGGCAGGTAAGGCCGTGACGCTTGTTGCCTTAAGGGGTTGAAGGTTGCGCCCAGGCCCCCTCTCTGGCCTGCCGGCCATCTCCCCTCAAGGGGGAGATTGGATGTCGCTTTGGCTTTCGCTAATCGCCGACGTTGAAGATTGGGCGCTGTCGGCGCAACTGCTGTTCTCCCCTTGAGGGGGAGATGCCCGGCAGGGCAGAGAGGGGGCCTAGCACCATGCTTTCGTCCCTTCAGCCCGCCATCCCCGCCCGATACCTCCGCATGCCTTATGCCGCCAAGGGCCTGACGGTCGGCCTGTTCGGCGGCTCGTTCAACCCGCCGCATGCCGGCCATGCGCTGGTGGCCGAGATTGCGCTGAGACGGCTTGCGCTTGATCAGCTGTGGTGGATGGTGACGCCCGGCAATCCCTTGAAGAGCGCGCGCGAACTTGCGCCGCTCGCCGAGCGCATCGCGCTCTCCGAAAAGATCAACAGGAATCCCAGGATCAAAGTCACCGCTTTCGAGGCGGCGCAGCATGTCCGCTACACCGCCGATACGCTGGCGCTGGTCAAGGCGCGCAATCCGGGCGTCGACTTCGTCTGGATCATGGGCGCGGATAGCTTGCGCGATTTCCATCGCTGGCAGCGCTGGCGCGAGATCGTGCTGACCTTTCCGATCGCCGTCATCGACCGTCCGGGCGCCACACTTTCCTTCCTGTCGTCGGTCGTCGCCAAGACCTTCGACTATGCCCGCATCGACGAGGTCGACGCGCCGCGGCTTGCCCGCATGCAGGCGCCGGCCTGGACCTTCATCCACGGCCCGCGCTCGTCGCTGTCGTCTTCCGCGATCCGCCGGGCGGCGAAGCGGTAGGGCAACACCGGCCATGTCGCTTTTGAGGCGGCTTTTCGCCGGCCTGTAAGCCAAGCTCCCGCAAGCATGCTGAAGCAGAACCAGACCACGATCGATCGCGGCCGCGCCGAACAGCCGGCACCGCTGATCGCCATTGCCAGCGTCATCGTCTCGATGGCGCTGATTGCGATCGGCAATGGGCTGATGTTCGCTTATATCCCGGTGCGCCTCGGCGCCGACGGCTTCGACCCGACCTGGGCCGGGCTGATCGTCACCGGGCTTTCCGCCGGTGGGCTCGCCGGCTGCATCCTGACCGGACCTCTGGTCAAAAGGGTCGGTCATGCGCGCGCCTTCATGGTGCTGTCGGCACTGATCGCACTGTCCAACGCCGCGATCGGGGCCGGGCCGATCCCGCTTCTGTGGATCGCGGCCAGAGCGCTTTACGGCTTTGCCATATGCGGTCTGTTCATCGTCGCGCAGAGCTGGCTGAACGACGCCTTGCCCAACGCCATACGCGGCCGGGTGATGGCGGTGTTCTATGTCGCCTATATCGGCGGGCTTGGCGTCGGTTATGCGACGCTTGCCGTGATCGACATCCACACAGCCGCGGCATCGCTGATCGGCATCACCTTCACCGCGCTGTCGATCCTGCCGGTCGGTATGACGCGGCTTGCCCAGCCGCCCGCGCCGCAGGCGGCGTCCGTGGCGCTGCGGCAAGCGTGGCGGATCTCGCCGGTCGGCGTTGCCGGCATGCTGGCCGTCGGCGGCCTGTCGATGATCGTTTCAGGCTTCGCGCCGATCCATGCCACCGCCAAGGGCTACAGCCAGGCCGACGTGGCGCTGCTGTTGTCGGCAATGCCGGTCGGCACGCTGATCCTGCAGATACCGCTGGGCTGGCTCTCGGACCGCACCGACCGGCGTTATGTGCTGGCCGGCGCGGCGGCGCTCGCGACCGTTGCCAGCGTGCTCGCCATTCTCTTCGACGGCGGCGCGCTTATGGCCCTGGTGGTGATCTACCTGATCTGGGACGGCGCAGCGGAATCGATCTATGCGCTGTCCAGCGCGCATGCCGCCGACCGCGCCCGCAAGGACGAGCTGCTGGCGCTTTCGAGCTCGATGCTGTTTGCCTGGTCGCTTGCGGGTTTCGTCGTGCCGGGCATCGTCACGGCGCTGTCCATCGTCTTCGGCACCGCCACTTTCATTTATGTCGGCATCGTCATTGCGACGGCATTCTGCTTCTTCGTTCTCTGGCGGGTGATGGCCGCGCGGCCGGCTCCCGCCGTGTCCACCGGAAATTTCGCGCCGATGTCGGCCCAGACGCCGCTACCGGTAGAGCTTGCCTTCGCGCCGGACGACCAGCCGCGCCAGCCCGGCGACTGATCGGGTTACTGCTTGCGCGCCTCCGGCGACGGCGCTTCCGGCGGCGGCAACGGGATCGAGATGCCTTCGCTGTCGAAGGCCTGCTTGGCGCGCTTGGTCATGTCGATCTGGGTGGAGAAAAAATCCGCCGCCGCCGTCCAGTAGCGCAAGGTGAGCGAAACCGTCGTGTCGCCGAGATTGGCGACGAAGGCGATCGGCGCCGGCTCGCGTCTGATGCGTTTCTCGGCATTGGCGATGGCAAGCAGCGTCTTCTGGGCGCGGTCGATGTCGTTCCAGGAGCCGATGCTCAAGGAAATGTCGGTGCGGCGAACGCCGTTGCGGGTGAAGTTGCGCACCGGCTGGTTCCATAGAGTCGAGTTCGGCGCCAGCACATAGACGCCGTCCGCGGTGCGCAATTTGGTGGCGAACAGGCCGATCTCCTCGATTGTCCCGGCGATCGAGCCGACCTCGACATATTCGCCGATGCGGAAAGGCCGCAGCGCCAAGAGCATGATGCCGGCGGCGATGTTCTGCAGCGTGCCCTGCAGCGCCAGGCCGATGGCCAGACCGATGGCGCCGATGGCCGCAATGATGGAGGCCGTCTGTACGCCGAACTGGCCGAGCACCATGATGACCACCAGGATCAGGATGGCGTAGCGAACGATCTTTGAAAAGAAATGGCGCAGCGTTTCATCGAAGCCGTGGATATGACCGAGACCCGCACGGATGGAACGCTCGGCAAGACCGGCGACGAGATAGCCGACAATCAGCAGGATGACGGCGCCGATGGCCGAGAAGGAATAGGAAACGATCAGCGTGGAAAGCTGTGCAATCCCTGCCTGGATGGTGACAAGGGCGGTTTGCGGGTCGGTGGGCATGGCGGGATTCCCGTTGGTCGGTGTGCCGATAACCCATGCGTCCGGGATCAGTTCCCGCCTTTTTCGGCCCCTCAAACGGCGTTCTGGACCAACCCGCTGACAGGGGCCGGAGAGCCTTCGTCTTGAAAGTGCAATGGAACTCTGCCTATCTAAGGGGTGTCACCTGATTTGGTGGGTGATTTGGTTGTTCTTGTTGGGAAAGGAAACACACTGAGAACAGCACTGCGGAAGAAGGCTGACGTCATGCCTTCGCCGGCCGGGATCAGCGTAAACGACGCCGTGTCCCTTGCCATCGACACAGTCCTTGCCAGTCTGGAAGACTCCAAGGCCGAAAACATCGTCTCAATCGACATCCAGGGAAAATCGAGCCTAGGCGACTATATGGTCATCGCCTCGGGCCGGTCGCACCGTCATGTCTCGGCTGTCGCCGATCATCTCCTCAAGGCGCTCAAGGATGCCGGTCTCGGCAATGCGCGCGTCGAGGGGTTGTCCGGCGCCGACTGGGTCCTGATCGATTCGGGCGACATCATCGTCCATGTCTTCCGCCCAGAGGTCCGCGAATTCTACAATCTCGAAAAGATGTGGCAGGCGCCGGACCTCGAGGAAGAGACCTTGCACTGAGCGCTGTCCCGTGTCGTAACCATTCAGGTCACGACAGGGATTAAAGAGCTCGCCGAGGCAGGGATGAAAATCACCGTTCATGCCGTGGGCCGGATGAAGACCGGCCCCGAGAGGGAACTCGCCGACCGCTATTTCGAGCGTTTCGCCAAGAGCGGGCCCGCGGTCGGGCTGGAGTTTTCCGGCATTGTCGAGACCCCTGAAAGCCGTGGCCAGAGCGCCGACGAGCGCCGCCGCGAGGAAGCTCAACGGCTGCAGGTGCAGCTGCAGTCCGGCGCCGTTCTCATCCTTCTCGACGAACGCGGCAAGGCGCTTTCGTCGCAAGATCTGGCCGGCCGCGTCGGCCAATTGCGCGACGGCGGCCGCAAGGCGCTGGTCATTGCCATCGGCGGCGCCGACGGCCACGACAAAGCCTTGCGCGAACAGGCCGATCTGGTGCTGTCGTTCGGCGCCTTGACCTGGCCGCACCAGCTGGTGCGCGTGATGCTGGGCGAGCAACTCTACCGGATTGCCACCATCCTGTCTGGTCACCCTTATCATCGATCTTGAAAAGCGCTTGCGATCTCCAAAAGCTGGGGATTGCTTGTCCATGTCCGGATTTTCGCCTCAAAGGCTGACCATCACGGCTGGAGTGGGTGCTTCCAACATGGTTGATGGTTCGTTAACGAAGCGGCGGATAGGTTAGAGACCTGATGCCCGAAGGCTGGAATCCGATTACGCGCGCCTGGCGCAGCCGCTGCGGCCTGACCCTTGTCGCCGCCGCAATGGTGCTTGGGCCGGCGCGGGCGGCGGAAAACACCCTCGACACGGCGCCCGACCCCGACCAGAGCCGGGCCGAATACGAGCAGGTCTCCAAGGAAATCACTTTGTCGTCAGAACGGCTGGCCAAGCTTGCCGCCGACATCGCTTCGGTCCGGAAGGATTACGCCTCGATCACCGCGGCGCTGATCCAGTCGGCAATGACCGAGCAGAAACTCGGCCAGGACATCGAGGATATCGGCGCCAGGCTGGAAGGGCTGAAAGCCGAGGAGCAGAAATTGCGCGCTTCGCTGATGGCGCGGCGCGACGTGCTTGCCGAGGTGCTTGGCGCGCTGCAGCGCATGGGGCTCAACCCGCCGCCGGCGATCCTGGTCAAGCCCGAGGACGCGCTGTCATCGGTGCGCAGCGCCATCCTGCTCGGCGCCGTGGTGCCGGAACTGCGCCAGCAGACCGACCGGCTGATGGCCGATCTCAAGGAACAGACCAGGGTGACGGCCT
Organism: Mesorhizobium sp. ORM8.1; assembly: GCF_053005525.2. NCBI lineage: Bacteria > Pseudomonadati > Pseudomonadota > Alphaproteobacteria > Hyphomicrobiales > Phyllobacteriaceae > Mesorhizobium > Mesorhizobium sp. ORM8.1. The sequence goes on from NZ_CM132600.1 coordinate 4,332,687, forward strand.
CGATCGAGGCCGAACGCGCCCGGCTGACCGCCGCGGTCACCGACCAGACGGCGGAAAAGAAGCGGCTCACCATGCTGCTGGAAGCCAAGAAAAAGCTGCAGGCCGATACGCAAACGGCGATTGCCGCGGAACAGCGGCGCTCGCAGCAACTGGCCGCCAAGGCGAGCAGCCTCAAGGACCTGATCGCTTCGCTCGAGGCCGACAAGACGCGCAAGGCAGCGGACCAGCTCAAGGCCGGAGACCAGAAATCGACCGCTGGCGACACGACGGCCTCGACCACAGAGCTTGCCGCGCTGCCGGTGCCCGAGGCCAATCGCCTGACGACATCGGCCCCGTTCTCGGCGCTGCAGGGCCAGATCGCGCTGCCCGTGATTGGCAAGGTCAAGCTGCGCTTCGGCGCCGACGACGGCAATGGCGCGGCCATGCAAGGCGACATGGTTGCGACACAATCGGGAGCCATCGTCACAGCGCCGGCGGATGGAAATGTGCTTTATGCGGGGCCGTTTCGCTCCTATGGTCAACTCTTGATCCTGAATGCCGGCGACGGGTATCATGTCGTTCTGGCCGGGATGAGCAGAATCAGCGTCGCGACCGGACAGTCGGTTCTCGCAGGGGAACCAATCGGCGCGATGGGAGAGGCCCGGGTGGCGAGCACCTCGGCCTCGCGGAATGGAAATGCGACGCCGGAACTCTATGTCGAGTTCCGCAAGGATGGAAAACCCGTCGATCCTGCCCCATGGTGGGCGGACCGATTCTCTGGAAGGACGTGAAATGATGCGGAAACTGTCGCTTCTGTTTGCCGGCGCGCTGATGGGCGCATCGGCAATGAGCCTGGTCTACGGCGCGCCCGGCTCGGCGGCGAACGCTGCGGGGTCCGAGACCTACAAGCAACTGGCTATCTTCGGCGATATCTTCGAGCGCGTGCGCGCGCAATATGTGACGCCGCCCGACGATAAGTCGCTGGTCGAGAACGCCATCAACGGCATGCTCGCCTCGCTCGATCCGCACTCGTCCTACATGAACGCCGAACAGGCGCAGGACATGCGCGTGCAGACCAAGGGCGAGTTCGGCGGCCTCGGCATCGAGGTCACCATGGAAAACGACCTGGTCAAGGTGATCACCCCGATCGACGATACGCCGGCCTCCAAGGCGGGTGTGCTGTCGGGCGACTATATCGCCAAGATCGACGGTGAAGAGGTGCGCGGCCTGACCTTGAACGACGCGGTCGAGAAGATGCGCGGACCGGTCAACACGCCGATCAAGCTCACCATCCTGCGCCAAGGCGCCGACAAGCCGCTCGAGATCACGGTGGTGCGTGACATCATCAAGGTCAAGGCGGTCAAGTTCCGGGTCGAGAACGACATCGGCTACATGAAGATCACCTCCTTCACCGAAAAGACCTATGACGATCTCGAAAACGCCATCGAGACCATCAAGAAGCAGGTGCCGAACGACAAGCTGAAGGGCTATGTGCTCGACCTGCGCCTCAATCCGGGCGGCCTGCTCGACCAGGCGGTGAGCGTTTCCGATGCCTTCCTGAAGCGCGGCGAGATCGTCTCGACGCGTGGCCGCGACCCGAAGGACGTCACCCGCTTCGACGCCAAGCCGAAGCAGGTCGACGATGTCAACGGCAAGCCGATCGTCGTGCTCATCAATGGCGGCTCGGCCAGCGCTTCGGAAATCGTCGCCGGCGCGCTGCAGGATCTGCGCCGCGTCACCGTGGTCGGCACGCAGTCCTTCGGCAAGGGCTCGGTGCAGACCATCATCCCGCTTGGCGAGAATGGCGCGCTCAGGCTGACGACGGCGCTCTATTACACGCCGTCCGGCAAGTCGATCCAGGGCAAGGGCATCACGCCCGACATCAAGGTCGACCAGCCGCTGCCGCCGGACCTGCAGGGCCGCGACCTGACGCGCGGCGAGTCCGACCTCAAGGGCCACATCAAGGGCGCCGACGAGAGTTCGACTGGTTCAGGCTCGGCTGCCTATGTGCCGCCGGATCCCAAGGACGATCTGCAGCTGATCTACGCCGAACAGCTGCTGCGTGGCCAAAAGACCGATCCGGCGTTCCCGCCGAACCCGGACAAGGCCGTGCTGAACCAGTAATTGGCGGTTTGGCCGGACCTCTGGCCGGCTGAGCGAAGCAATGCAATGCTGCCGGGACCGTGAGGTTCCGGCAGTTTGATTCGGGGACAGGCGTCGGCCAGGCCCTGGAGCCGGATGAAATCATCCGGTTCCAAATCAAAAAGATGGAGCATGATGTCGTCCGAAACCGCTTCACACTTTTCGGCATCATGCTCAAGGGTTCTGGATTGCCCGTGACGTCTGACTGGATCATGGGCCTGGGGATGCGGGTTGGCTGACACCGGCAAGGACATCGAACGCCCGCTTGGACAGAAGCTCCAGCCCAAGCGGCCGGCTTCGCGCGGCATCAGTGGCACCACGCTTGCCGCGGCCGTTGCCGTGCTTGGCGTGATCGGTATTTCCGGCGCGATTGCCTTTCGCGAAAAACCGTTCCGCAAACCGGAAGACGTGGCGGTCTCGACGCCGAAGGTCGTCACCGCGGCTCCCGCGCCGATGGCGGCGGCGCCCGCGCCAGCCCCAGTGGCGGCGACGCCGCCACCGGCCGGAACGCCGATGAAGAGCAGCGGCCCGCAGATCATCCACGTCCAGACCGAAGAGGGCGACGGGCCGCCGAAAGCGGCGATCGTCATCCGTGACCCGTCGACGCTGGGTCAGAACCTGAAGGTCGCGCACATCCCGGACAAGGCTTTGATCGAAGCCAGCGATACCGGCCCGTTGCCGATGCGCGGCGTCGACGGCCGGCGGCCGTTCGACGTCTATGCTCGGCCCTGGTCCGGCGCGCGCGGCGCGCGCGTGGCGATCGTCATTGGCGGGCTCGCCGTCTCGCAGACCGGTACGCAAGCCGCGATCGCCAAGCTGCCGGCCGAAGTGACGCTGGCCTTTGCGCCGCAAGGCAACAGCATCGGCCGCTGGATGCAGGCGGCCAGGCAGGGCGGGCATGAGGTCATCATGCAGGTGCCGCTCGAGCCGTTCGACTATCCGAACGTCAATCCCGGCCGCAACACGCTGACCGTTGCCGCCAGCCCGGACGAAAACCTGAAGAGCCTGCACTGGGCATTGTCACGGACGACCAACTACACCGGCGTCATGAACTATATGGGCGCGCGCTTCTCGGCCGACGCCACGGCAATGGCGCCGTTCATGGCCGAGCTCGGCAAGCGCGGGCTCGCCTATATCGACGACGGCTCGTCCGCACGCAGCGTGGCGCCCGACCTGGCGCTGAAGGACGGCGTGCCGTTCGTGGCCGGCGACACGGTGATCGACGCCGCGCAGGACCGCGGCGAGATCCTGAAGAAGCTCGACAGCCTCGAGGCGACGGCGCGCGCTAAGGGCACGGCGGTCGGCATCGGCTCGGCCTTCGACCTGACCGTCGACACGGTGACCTCCTGGACCGCCGAGGCGAAGAAGCGCGGCATCGAAATTGTGCCGATTTCCGCTGTCGCCATCGATCCGCAAAAACGCTAGCGCTATTTGCCTCCCTGGCGAACACTCGAAAACGGCTTGACCTGACCGATGACAAAAAAGATTGATCCCGAAACGCTGCCCTACCGCCCCTGCGTCGGGCTGATGATCCTCAACAAAGCCGGCCTCGTCTGGGTCGGGCATCGTATCGCTGAACCGGACAGCGAGTTTGCCGGCACCACGAAACTCTGGCAGATGCCGCAAGGCGGAATCGACAAGGGCGAAGAGCCGATCGAGGCCGCCGGGCGGGAGCTTTACGAGGAAACCGGCATGCGCAGCGTCTCGCTGCTTGCCGAAGCACCGCACTGGATCAACTATGATCTGCCGCCGCACCTGGTCGGCATCGCGTTCAAGGGCCGCTATCGCGGCCAGACGCAGAAATGGTTCGCCTACCGGTTCGAGGGCGAGGAAAGCGAAATCCAGATCAATCCGCCGCCCGGCGGCCACACGGCCGAATTCGACCAATGGGCGTGGCGACCGATGCAGGACCTGCCCGAGCTGGTCGTTCCATTCAAGCGCAAGGTCTACGAGCAGGTCGTGGCGGCTTTCCGGCATCTGGCAGGCTAAAACCTGCCGTTGCCGTGCGGGCGCCAGCGCCGTATTGATGGCTGATTGAACGGGGGTCGCCATGAACGACGACACCAGGCCCGATCTCCGGGACTGTCACGGGGCCGGCAGCCAGCCGGTGAGCGAGACCGTCGCCGGCGCGATCCTGACCATCGATCTTGGCGCCATCCGCGAAAACTACCGGCGGCTGAAGGCGCGGCTTGCCGGCGTCCGCTGCGCCGGTGTGCTCAAGGCCAATGGCTACGGCCTCGGCGCCCTACCGGTGGCATCGGCGTTGATGCAGGAAGGTTGCGACATCTTCTTCGTCGCTCTGCTCGGCGAAGGCTTGGCGCTGCGCAAGGCGATCGGGCCCGGTCCCGACATCTTTGTGCTGAACGGGCTGCCTCCCGGCTCCGAGGCGGATACGGCGGCGGCCGGGCTTTTCCCGCTCATCAACAGCGCCCTGCAACTGAAGGCATGGCGCAAGACCGCGCAAGCCGTTGGCCGCAGCCTGCCGGCCGCCATCCAGGTCGACAGCGGCATGGCGCGGCTCGGCATGTCGGCGGCGGACGTCGAGGCGGTTGCGGGTGAGGCCGGCGCTTTCGAGGGCATCGACATCCGCTTCGTGATCAGCCATCTCGCGCGCGCCGACGAGCCGCATGAGACAGCCAACGAGGCGCAACGGCTCGAATTCGAGCGGCTGCGCAAGCTTTTGCCGCCGGCGCCGGCCTCGCTTGCCAATTCGTCGGCCATCTTTCTCGGACCGGCCTACCATTACGATCTCGCCCGGCCGGGCGCGGCGCTCTATGGCGTCAACCCGACGCCGCACGAACCCAATCCGATGCTGCCGGTCATACAAATTCAGGCCAAGGTCGCGCAGACGCGCGCGGTCGAAAAAGGCGCCGGCATCGGTTACGGGCATACGCTGCATGCGCAGGGTCCGCTGCGGCTCGGAACCATCTCATTCGGTTATGGCGACGGCTGGCACCGACGCGCCGCGTCGGCCGCCTGGTTCGACGGGGTGCGGCTGCCCTTCGTCGGCCGCGTGTCGATGGATTCGATCATCCTCGACATCTCGGCGCTTCCTGCCGGCACATTGAGTGAGGGCGATCTCGTCGAGCTGATCGGTCCCTCGCAGAGCCTCGACGACGCGGCAGGTCACGCCGGCACGATCGGCTATGAGATATTGACCAGCCTGGGTGCGCGCTTTCACCGCCGTTACATCGGCGGTTGATACAGCCGCCTTTGCTTGACAAGCCGGGGCTTCTCGGCAAGGTTCGCGACATGAGCAACCTCGCTTATATTAAAACCTGCTTCAGGGTTTGCCCCATCGCGGGAGCGTAGCCCCGGCGTGCCGCCAATGCCGGCGGCCGCGTAAACCGGGGCTTCTGATTCCAGACATTTTCATCGAGCCGGCGGCCTTTGCGGCCCGGCTTTGTTCGCCGCCTTCGACGTGGCGGCTTGCGCGCATTCGCTTCGCCGATGCGCCGGCACATGAGGTAGGCCATGCATGCAGCAACGCAATCGCGTCCCCGAAACACCATCCTTGTCAGCGCGGCGGATCACGACCGGCTGACCAGTCTCGCCAGGGCCTTTCTCGACCGCGTGCCCGATATGGCCGAGGGCCTGCTTGCCGAGATGGATCGCGCCAGGGTCGCCACCGAGGCGGCAATGCCGGCCGACGTGGTGCGGATGGGCTCGACGGTGACACTTCAGGACCCGGAGGGAAGCGTTCAGACGGTGACGCTGGTCTATCCGGCGGAGGCCGACATCGCCGAAAGGCGCATATCGGTGCTGACGCCGCTTGGAACCGCGCTGATCGGCGCGCGGACCGGGCGCACCGTCTGCTGGCGCAGCCGCGACAGCCGGGTTCTCTCGGCAACGATCAGCGCTGTCGAGCCATCGCGGAGGGCGCCATGACCAGGACCGTCTACCGCCTGACGGCCAAGGACTTCGCGGTGATCGAGGCGATGCTGATGCGCCGTCGCGCGTTTGCCGATCCGATAGCGCCGATGCTCGAACGCAAGCTCGCCGAAAGCCGTGTCATTGCGACGGGGTCTGTCGAGTCCGACCTTGCCACGCTCAACAGCCGGGTGACTTTCCGAGCCGGCGGCGGGTCATCGCAGACACGCACGCTGCTACAGGCCGAAACATCGGCTCCCGTCGGCTCCGGCCTGCCGGTCGCCACGTGGCGCGGCCTCTGCCTGCTTGGCATGAGAGTGGGCCAGTCGGCGTTGGCCGAGCGGCCCGATGGCCCTGCCGAGGAGGTCCTTCTCGAGGATGTGGCCTATCAGCCAGAGGCCGCGCTGCGAGCGGCGCAGGATCGCGCCGCCGAACGATCTCGCCACGTCCTCACGCTGGTCCATAGCGCGCCCACCGGTGACTGGCCCCTTGGCGGGCGCGGCAAAATCCGGCAGACAGAAGGGGACGATCCAGGCCCTTCGGCGGCATGATCGGTCTTTGAGGAGCATAGAATGAAAGTCATCGTGCTGGGCGGCGGCGTGATCGGTGTCACCACGGCCTATTTCCTGGCCGAGGCCGGTCACGAGGTCACCGTCCTCGATCGCCAGCAGGGACCGGCGCTGGAGACCAGCTTCGCCAATGCCGGCGAAGTGTCGCCCGGCTACGCCTCGCCCTGGGCCGGCCCCGGCATCCCGACAAAAGCGGTGAAATGGCTGCTGATGAAGTACGGCCCGCTGGTGGTGCGGCCGGCCTTCGACCCGCATATGTGGACGTGGCTCCTCAAGATGCTGCGCAACTGCACGGCGGAACGCTATGCGCTCAACAAGTCGCGCATGGTGCCGTTGGCCGAATACAGCCGTGACACGCTGAAGGCGCTGCGCGCGACAACCGGCATCGCTTATGACGAACGGACCCAGGGCACGCTGCAGCTTTTCCGCAAACAGAAGCAGCTCGACGGCACCGGCGGCGATGTCGAAGTGCTGAAAAAATACGGCGTGCCTTACGAGCTGCTGGATCGCGACGGCTGCATCGGAGCCGAGCCTGCGCTGGCGGCCGTGCGCGAGAAATTCGTCGGGGGCCTGAGACTGCCCGGCGACGAGACCGGCGACTGCAAGATGTTCACCGACCGGCTGGCCGAGCTTTGCGTGGCGCGCGGCGTGACCTTCGATTACGGCAGGACTATCCGGCGCGTCGTCAGGGATCGCAACCGTGTCAGCCACGTGCTGACCGACAAGGGGCGCGGACGGCGGAAGCCTATGTGATGGCGTTGGGCAGCTATTCGCCGCAGTTCATGCGCAAGATGAAGCGGCCGATCCCGGTCTATCCGGTCAAAGGCTATTCGATCACCGTGCCGATCACCGAGGCCGGGGCGGCGCCGGTTTCGACGGTCATGGACGAGACCTACAAGGTGGCGATCACCAGGCTCGGCGACCGCATCCGGGTCGGCGGCACGGCCGAAATTTCCGGCTACGACCTTCGCTTGCATGAATCGCGCCGCCGCACGCTGGAGCATTCGGTCGGCGATCTGTTCCCCGGTGGCGGCGACCTCAAGACGGCGACCTTCTGGTGCGGCTTGCGGCCCATGACGCCGGACGGACCGCCGCTGATTGGCCAGAGCGAGCTTTCCAATCTCTATCTCAACACCGGCCATGGCACGCTTGGCTGGACGATGGCCTGCGGCTCGGCAAAGGTGCTTGCCGACATCGTTTCCAACCGGGTGCCGGAGGTCAATGCGCGCGATCTGAGCCCGGACCGGTATCTCAAACCAATTTGATGGCGTTACCGGGCGGCGGTTTTCAAAACGCCTCGCGGATCCAGGCGTCGCTGAACAGCAGGCGGTAGACCCAGCCGATGCTCACATTGGTGGCGACGGGCTGCGAATGGGCGACATAGTCGTCATAGATCGGCTTCATGCGGCGATAGAAGGCCGGGTCGAGCACGACCATGCCGTTTTCGCTGTCGTGGAAGAAGCTGCGGTTGTTGAGGTTGACCGAGGAGATGGCGACAAGCCTTTCGTCGATCATCATGATCTTGGCATGCAGCACGACATCCGGCGCCTTGAACTCGCGGATGTTGATACGATCGCCGTATTTCTCGACGAACAGCTTGTTGAGCGCGGTGAGGAACCGGCCGCCGATATCGCCCTTGAGATCGATGCGGCCGACGACGTCGATCTTCACACCACGCGCCAAAGCGCGGTCGACCGCCCGGGCGATGGGCGGCGTCAGGTTGAGATAGGGATTGACGATCTGGATGTGATGCTTGGCAGTGTCGATCAGCTCGACGAAGTAATTCTCCAGCGCGTGCCCGTCCTCGTAAGGCACGGAAACGAAATGCCGGGCCCCGCCTTGCGGGAGATGACCGCCCGACCGTACGGGAATTGAGAATGGCCGCGACAAATTGGTGTCGGCGTCGCGGAGCCAGATGGTCGACAGATGCGCGGCCAAGGTTTCGACCGTCGCCTGATCGGCGATCTCTATGTCGAAGTCGCTCCAGTTGGAATAGTAGTTCAAGGAGAAGCCGTCGGTCTTGCCGTATTGCTCGAGATCCGGATAGCGGGTCAGGTCGACCGGCTTATGAAAGAGGAAGCCGTCATGGATGTTGCGGCCGCCGATGATGACGCGCGAGCGTCCGGGATCTTCGGCCAGCGTCGCCAGCATCTTGATGTGATGGGTCTTGTGCAACTGTGAGATCTGCTCGTCGAACGGCGCGCCGTGGTCGGCCTGCCAGCGATATTCCTGCAACTCGACATTGGGGAATTCGGCCGCCAGCCTGTGCAGCATGGCGTCGTCCTTCTCGCGCTCCAGCACGTCGGTCACCAGGATGCGCACCTTGGTGCCCAGGGCCGCGTGATGGCGGATCAGCCGCTCCATGATGCGGCCGGAGAAATCCGCCTTGAATTCCAGCGACGACAGATAGATCAGCTTGAGCTTCGGGGCGTTGGAGAAATCGAGCGGCAATCCGGGATCGGCCTTGTCGATGGCGCTGTCGGGCAACGTCCTGCCGAGCAGCGCCTCGACCTTGGCGTTGAAGCCGTCGCGCGATTTGCGCAACAGCGTTGGGTGCCCAAGCGGCAGCGCGCAGGTCTGCGACAGCCAGCGGCTGGCGTAAAAGACGCGGGCGAGCTCGTCCAGCCCGGTTGGATCGGGCACCGGGCAGCGGTCGTAGCGGCTGTCCAGTGCCGCGATCCACGGGTCGGCGGCTTCTTCGCGCAGCAGCGTCAGCGGCGTGCCGGCCGGCGCCAGGCGTGAGGTGATGCTGAGATCGCAGCGGGTCAGCGCTTCGTCCGGAAACAGGCTGACGGATGTTTCGCTGGCGGGCAGGCTGAGATGGAAAGCCGCGTCCTTGGCGATGGTGCTGGACCCGCCTGCTGCGCGGATCGCGAGTGGCCCGTTGCAGGCGCCGGCGATCTCGACGGGCTGCTGTCCTGCCTGGCGCAGCACGATTTCGACCGAACGCGCCTCCAGCCCGGAAAAGCTGAACGTCTTGGCTTCGAGCGGTCGCGCGCTGGCATCGAGATAAAGCGTCTGTCGCGACATGCGCCAGCGCTCGCCGAAATGGCCTTCGCCGGGCTTGCCGGTCGCCGGTGTCACTTCGGTTTTATCGAGTGGTTTCGCCAGCTGCTGCAGCGCCGGGTAGGTCGCGTGAAAGCCGCTGTTATAGACATCGCGCCAGTCGCGGCCGAAGCGGCCGGTGCCGTTGGTGCGGTCGAGCGCGTCGATACGGCTCTGGGCAAGCAGCGCCTGGAATTGTTTTTCGTAGGCGCCGTCGCCACCACCGGCGAAATAACGTGCTGTGGCGATTTGTACGCCGGTGCTGTCCGCCGAGATCGGTGGACGGCTGCAGCCGTCGTCGTGTGGGAAAAAGCCGCAAGCCGAATGTCCCGGCATGCCGGCGCAGCCGGCCAGCACCGTCAGCGCCAAGCCGAGCAGGAACCGTGTCGCGGCGGATCTCAGGCTCATCCGGTCGCCCCGTTCATGGCCTTGAGCTGGGCCGGATCGCGTGGCGGCATGAAGCCCTGTGGGAAGATCTTGCAGACCGGGAATGCAAAAGTGGCGATAAGCAGCTCCGCCTCATCGCGCATCCCCATCGGCGCCGTCCTGTCGTCGCGGATTTTTCGCGCCGAGGCGACCAGTGCGCCGTCGCAATCGCAGTGGTTGCGGCGGGCGATGTAGCAGGCGTCGTGGACCTGGCATGCGGCGTCGAGCCGGTTGACCGGCTTTGCCGACAGATCGCCGGTGCGGGTGCCCGGTCCGCAATAATTGCCAATCACGAAAGGCGAGGGCCGCGACATCGCATAGCGGATCGGCTTCGGCAATTCTGATTCCGGCACCTTGGTCCAAGGGTTGGCGCAGTCGGACAATAAAAGCAGCGGCAGAATGGCAAGTACGGCTCGCATCTCTATCCGCGCCAGCTTTCCGAAAGATTTCCCCACCCCTTGGCTAACGGGCGCCAAGCCTGATGCCACACTGGCCGGTTTTATGGCAAGGAAAAGGCGGCGGCTGTTGCTTAGCCGTGTTATTGCCGCGCCGGCGCACCCTATAGGAAGAGGTGTCGTTCCCGCTCCACCGCCCTGGTGATGAAGCTGGCGACGATCTGGACGCGGCGCAGCGGCCGCACCGATTCGTGATAGACCAGCCAGTAGGCGCGGCGTATCGGCGCGACGATGTCGACTGGCACCAGCTCCGGCATCGAGCGGGCGACGAACGTGTGCAGGATGCCGATGCCGGCGCCCGAGCGAACCGCTTCGGCCTGGCCGAGCGCCGAGGATATGGCGAAGCTGGTGCGCCAATCCGGGCTGAATTCGGCGGCATAGTCGAGCGATGGGCTGACGATCAGGTCCGGCACATAACCGATCAGCGTGTGGCGGCCGAGCTCGGCCGGCGTTTTCGGCAAGCCGTTGGCTTCGACATAGGCGCGGGACGCAAACAGGCCAAGCGTGTAGTCGACCAGCTTGCCGGCCACCAGCCGCCCCTCCGTCGGCCGCTCGACGGTGATGGCAATATCGGCTTCGCGCCTGGACAAGGAGAAGGAGCGCGGTACCGGCACCAGCTGGATGGTGAGCTCGCGATGCAGCGCCGTCAGTTCGCCCAGCCGTTTGGCCAGGAACGCAACGCCAAAACCGTCAGGCGCGCCGATGCGCACCGTGCCGGAAACATCGTCGCCTTCGCCCGATATGGTCGAGCGCGCGGCGATCATGTCGCCTTCCATGCGCTCGGCGATGTCGAGGAAGCGCTCGCCGGCCGGCGTCAGTTCGCTGCCTGTGGTCAGGCGACGGAAGAGTTTCGTGCGCAACGCCTCCTCAAGCGCGGCGATGCGGCGCGAGACGGTGGCATGGTTCAGCTCCAGGCGTTTTGCCGCGCCAGAATCTGCCCGGCACGCGCCACGGCGAGGAAGATGCGGACGTCATCCCAGTTCATGGGAACGGGCCCTTCAGCGATCGATCATTTGCGACAATTAATGCACAGATGGTTCTCGTTGTCTATTTTTCGCACAACGGTTGCGTTCTCGCTCGCGTTGCCTTCGGCGCGGCAAAGGCGGACAATGCGCCATCACCAGAACAGGGAGAGAAACCATGATCGAATACGGTCATTTCATCGGCGGCAAGCGTGTCGCCGGCACCAGCGGCCGCAAGCAGGATGTGATGCAGCCGATGGACGGCTCCGTGCGAGGCACGGTGGCTCTGGCCTCGCAGGCGGAACTGCGCGCGGCGGTCGAAAACGCCAAGGCGGCGCAGCCGAAATGGGCCGCCACCAACCCGCAGCGCCGCGTGCGCGTGCTGATGAAATTCCTCGAACTGGTCGCCCGCGACTATGACGAACTGGCTGACATCCTGGCGCGCGAGCACGGCAAGACCATCGCCGACGCCAAGGGCGACATCCAGCGCGGCCTCGAAGTGGTCGAAGTCTGCATCGGCGCGCCGCATATGATGAAGGGCGAGTTCACCGACGGCGCCGGCCCGGGTATCGACGTCTATTCGATGCGCCAGCCGCTCGGCGTCGTCGCCGGCATCACCCCGTTCAACTTTCCGGCAATGATCCCGCTTTGGAAGATCGCCCCGGCGATCGCCTGCGGCAATGCCTTCATCCTGAAGCCGTCCGAGCGCGACCCGGGCGTGCCGATCCGCATTGCCGAACTGTTCCTCGAGGCTGGCCTGCCGGCCGGTATCCTCAACGTCGTCAACGGCGACAAGGACGTGGTCGACGCCATCCTCGACGATCCCGACATCAAGGCCATCGGCTTCGTCGGCTCGACGCCGATCGCGCATTACATCTATTCGCGCGGCACCGCGGCCGGCAAGCGCGTGCAGTGCTTCGGCGGCGCCAAGAACCACATGATCATCATGCCTGACGCCGACATGGACCAGACGGTCGATGCCCTCATCGGCGCCGGCTACGGCTCGGCGGGCGAGCGCTGCATGGCGATCTCGGTTGCCGTTCCGGTCGGCAACGACACCGCCAACCGGCTGATGGAAAAGCTTATCCCGCGCGTCGAGAGCCTCAAGGTCGGTCCGTCGACCGATTCCGCCGCCGATTTCGGCCCGCTGGTGACGGCGCAGGCATTGGAGCGGGTCAAGGGCTATGTCGACACCGGCGTCAAGGAAGGCGCCAAGCTCGTCGTCGATGGCCGCGGCTTCAAGATGCAGGGCTATGAGGACGGCTATTATATGGGCGGCTGCCTGTTCGACAACGTCACGGCCGACATGCGCATCTACAAGGAAGAGATTTTTGGGCCGGTGCTCTCGGTGGTGCGCGCGCCGCGTTACGAGGACGCGATCAAGCTCGCCAACGACCATGAGATGGGCAACGGCGTTGCCATCTTCACCCGCGACGGCGACGCCGCGCGCGACTTCGCTTCCCGTGTCCAGGTCGGCATGGTCGGCATCAACGTGCCGATCCCGGTGCCGATCGCCTACTACACTTTCGGCGGCTGGAAGGCGTCGTCCTTCGGCGATCTCAACCAGCACGGCCCGGATGCGTTCCGCTTCTACACCAAGACCAAGACGGTCACCTCGCGCTGGCCGTCCGGCATCAAGGACGGCGCGGAGTTCGTCATCCCGACGATGAACTGAGCCGGCCGGTCTCCTGTTTGCGCGTCCTCGCCACTTCGTGGCTGCGGGCGCGCGGGCAGGCGTCAAGGATGGCGCCGAGTTCGTCATTCCGACGATGAGCTAGCCCGATGGTTCTCCGAGAGCCATCGAGAAAGCGCGGTGCGGACCGCGCTTTCTTTTTATGGGCGCGGAGAAACGCCGCGGCGATCAAACTTGTCGCTTTGCGGGTTCGCAGCGTCGCGCAGTGCAACTATAGGAATATGATTCCTGGCGCAGCACGCTCAGAGAGCATCTGCGCATTCTAATAATTCCATCGCTGTGTGATGGAACCAACAGCCCACCATCCGTCTTAGCCTTTATTCCTGCGAAGATCGCAGGCCAATCGAATAGCGCCGGTGCAGCCGGGGTTCTCGTCTGGCGCGAGGAGGTGTCAGATGACACGACATCTTATGGCGACAGTGCTCTTTGCTGCGGTTGCGGTACCTTGCGCTGCCGCGCAGGCAAATGCGGCGGCGCAATGCGCCCCACGTACCGACGTGATCAAGGCGCTCGGCGACAAGTTCCACGAAACCGAAGCGGGGCGCGGGCTGATCAATCCGAACGTCGTGCTCGAGATCTTTGTCTCCGACCAGGGCAGTTGGACGGTCCTTGCTTCTGACACCAAGGGACAAAGCTGCATTCTGTCCGCCGGCGAAGGCTGGGACAGCCATTCGATCACGGCAGCCATGCCGGGCGCCTGAACAGGCCGGCGAAGCGCCACCGTCGCAGGCACCCGCTTGTTTAGGGGGCGAAGCTTCACCATATCGAATCCAGGAGTCATGATCTCCCTGGAACAGACCGGAAACCAGAAGGAGTGACGTGATGAAGACGTCGAATCCGGCCTGGAGCCTTCCGGCACACTGAGGCGGCCGAATGTGCCTCCTTGCCGGAATGCGAAGGCGAAGGAGGTGCCCCCCATGGCACGCAATTTTTCGTTTCGATGGATCAAGTTGGTGGCGGTCGGCGCCGTGATCGCACTGTCGGTCCTCCCCGCGCGGGCGCAAGTGATCTGCGGCGGCCATGACTACCTGGTCGCGAGGCTGGCAGCGGCATTCGAGGAGAAGCGGCTTGGCTACGGCGTGGCCGGAGAAGTCGCTATCTTCGAGGTGTTCGTCTCGCCAGGCGGGACCTGGACCATCCTGATGACCGACGTCAAAGGCCAGAGCTGCATCCTGGCGGCGGGCGACGGATGGGAAGATACGCGGGCCACCGCGGTCGGGCAGCCGGGCGGCTGAAACGCCTCGGGCAGGTGCGAACCGCTCTGCTCAACGCGTCGCGGCGACCTCGGCATGACCGCGCAGCAGCGCCATCAATTTCTTGGCGTCCTTAGCGGCGGCTTCCTCGTCGCCGTCGAGGATGGAACGAATGAGCGCGACGTGATGTTCGGCTGACTCGGCCAGGCCCGTGTCGGCCTTGTAGCGAAACCAGAAGCGACGGCTGTGGCTCTGAAGGGGCGCCGCCACGCGCGCCGCGAACGGATTGTCGGCGGCAATCGCGAGCGCCTCGTCAAGCGCCTTGTCGGCCTGGATGAAGGCAAGCACGTTACCGGCGATCACCGCCTTTTGCATCGCTAGCGCTGCCTCGTGAAACATGTCGGCGGCCTCGCGGGTGACGAAGCGGGCGGCCGAGCGCGCCAGCACAACCTCGATGCCGCGCCTGGCGTCCAGCACCCGCAGCCAGTCGCCGGCATGAAGCGGCGCGACCGCGATGCCGGCGCGCGGCCGCACATCGAGCAGGCCTTCCCAGGCGAGCCGCTGGATCGCCTCGCGCACCGGCGTGCGGCCGAGGCCAAGCTTGTCGATCAGCGCGCCTTCGGTGACGAAGCTCGAGGGCGCCAGTTCGAGCGTGACGATCATATGCTCGAGCGCGCGGTAGGCCTTGCTCGCGGCGGGCTCGAAGGTCGCATTCGCCTCGACGGATATCAGCGGGGAGATCAATGACAGGCTCCTGATATATTTTTCATATATCATAGCGGATTCAGTGTTGACGAGCCAGCTCTTAATAGATATACGGCTGATATATCAATCGGAGAGATAGCCATGTGGACCGGAGTTTTCCCCGCCGTCACGACTAAGTTTACGGCCGACGACCGCCTCGATCATGCCGAGATGGAGCGCTGCCATGCGCTGCAGATGGAGGCCGGCTGCGACGGCATCGTCGTCTGCGGCTCGCTGGGCGAGGGGCCGATGCTGTCGCCCGACGAGAAGATCGAGGTGCTGAAGACCGCGCAGAAAGTCGCCGGCAAGAAGCCGGTGCTGCTGACGGTCAACGAGCCCGGAACGCGCGAGGCGGCGAGCATCGCGCGGCGCGCCGCCAAGGAAGGCGCCGATGGGCTGATGGTGGTGCCAAGTCCGATCTATCACACCAACCCGGAAGAAACGGTCGCGGCGCTGCGCGCCGTGGCGGAAGCCGGCGACCTGCCGATCATGATCTACTCGAACCGGCTTGCCTACCGCGTCGACGTCACCATCGACATGATGGAGGAACTGGCGTCGGACCAGCGCTTTGTCGCCATCAAGGAATCATCCGACGACATCCGCCGCTCGACCGAGATCATCAATCGCTTCGGCAGCCGCTACGATCTTTTCACCGGCGTCGACAACCTCGCCTTCGAGGCGCTGTCGGTTGGCGCCATCGGCTGGGTGGCGGGGCTGGTCACCGCTTTCCCGCGCGAGACGGTGGCGATCTACCAGTTGATGAAGCAAGGCCGCCGCGAGGAGGCGCTGGCGATCTATCGCTGGTTCCGGCCGCTGCTCGATCTCGATGTCTCGACCTATCTGGTACAGAACATCAAGCTTGCTGAAGTGCTGGCAATCGATACCAATGACCGCGTGCGCATGCCGCGTCAGCCATTGTCGGGCGAGCGCCGCAAGGCCGTCGAGAAGATTATCCGGGATGCGCTGGCGGTGCGGCCGCAGCTGCCGTCGCTCCAGACGTCTCCTCGATCGGCGGAAAAGCTGGTGGCAGCCGAATAAGGGACAGCACCGACGTGCAGGAAAATTCCGAGGAGGGGCGCCGCCCCTCATCCGCCCTTCGGGCTCCTTCTCCCGGCGAACGGGGGAGGGGGAAGACATCGCCATTATCGGTGGCGGCATCATCGGCATCTGCGTGGCCATATTCCTCAGCGAAGCCGGGCGCCGCGTCACCGTTTTCGACCGCACCGGCATTTGCGAGGAGACGAGCTCCGGCAACGCCGCCGCCTTCGCCTTCTCCGACGTGCTGCCGCTGGCGCATAAGGGTATGCTCAGGCAATTGCCGAAATGGTTGGCCGATCCGCTCGGACCGCTCAGCATCCCTCCTGCCTATCTGCCCAGGCTCTCGCCCTGGCTGATCCGTTTCTGGCGCGCGGGCGCGTCGAAGCATTATGAGACGAGCCTGGCCGCTCAGGTCGGGATGATGAAGCTTGCCGAAGCCGAATGGATGAGCCTGCTTGAGCGCTCCGGCACAAGGCCGATGCTGCGCGAGGACGGCTCGCTCGAACTCTATGAGAGCGAGGCCGAATTCCAGGGCTCGCTTTCCGGCTGGCGGGAACGCGAGCGTTTCGGCATCGGTTTCCGGCATGTCGAAGGCGAGGAGATGGCAGCACTCCAGCCTGGCTTGGCGCCGCGCTTCATCAAGGGCAGTTTCGTGCCGGGTTGGAAAACGGTTGCCGATCCGAAGTTGCTGGGCAAGGCGATCTGGTCCCATGCTGAACGGCTTGGTGCCCGCTTCGAGCATGCGCGGATTGATCGTGTCGAAGCCGGTGCCAGTGGCGCAGAGATCGTGCTGGCCGATGGCACTAGGCGCAAGGCGAAACAGCTCGTCATCGCCGCCGGCGCCTGGTCGCATCTGCTGGCCAAAAATCTCGGCGATCGCATCCCGCTCGAAACGGAACGCGGCTACAACACGACGCTGCCGGTGTCGGCCTTCGACGTGAAGCGGCAGCTGATCTTTTCCGGCCACGGCTTCGTCATCACGCCGCTCGAAACCGGGTTGCGGGTTGGCGGTGCGGTCGAGCTCGGTGGCATCGAGCGGCCGCCGAACTTCGCCCGATCCAAGGCCATGCTCGAGAAGGCCAGGCGATTCCTGCCGGGGCTTGATCCTTCCGGCGGCCGCGAATGGATGGGGTTTCGCCCGTCGCTACCGGACTCGCTGCCGGTTATTGGACGGGCAAGGGCGCCGAACGTTTTTTACGCCTTCGGCCATGGCCATCTTGGCCTCACCCAGTCGGCGGCAACCGGCCGCTTGATCCGCGATCTCGTTCTCGGGCAGACTCCGCCGGTCGATCTCACCCCGTTCCGCGCGCAGCGTTTTTAAAAATCAAGAGAGTATCATGGCCAGAAAATCCTTCTTCTGTATCGACGGCCACACCTGCGGCAATCCGGTCAGGCTGGTCGCCGGCGGCGGGCCGCTGCTTCAAGGTTCGACGATGATGGAGCGGCGCGCGCATTTCCTCGCCGAATATGACTGGATCCGCACCGGTCTGATGTTCGAGCCGCGCGGCCATGACGTGATGTCGGGCTCGATCCTTTACCCGCCGACGCGCGATGACTGTGACATCGCGATCCTCTTCATCGAGACCTCGGGCTGCCTGCCGATGTGCGGCCACGGCACCATCGGCACGGTCACGATGGCGATCGAGCACGGACTGATCAAGCCGAAGACGCCGGGCGTGCTCAGGCTCGACACGCCGGCCGGGCTGGTCATCGCCGAATACAGGCAGGTCGGCGAATATGTCGAGGAGGTGCGCATCACCAACGTGCCATCCTTCCTCTACGCCGAAGGCCTGACGGTGGATTGCCCGGTGCTCGGCGAGATCAGCGTCGATGTCGCCTATGGCGGCAATTTCTACGCCATTGTCGAGCCGCAGAAGAATTACCAGGACATGGCGGACTATTCGGCGGGCGACCTCGTCGCCTGGAGCCCGGTGGTGCGGCAGCGCCTCAACGAGAAATACTCGTTCGTCCATCCGGAGAACCCGGGCATCAACCGGCTGTCGCATATGCTGTGGACCGGCAAGCCGAGAAACGCCGAGGCCGATGCGCGCAACGCCGTCTTCTACGGCGACAAAGCGATCGACCGCTCGCCTTGCGGCACCGGCACCTCGGCGCGGATGGCGCAGCTCCATGCCAAGGGCAAGCTCAAGGCCGGCGACAGCTTCGTGCATGAATCGATCATCGGCTCGCTGTTCAGGGGCAGGGTCGAAAAAGAGGTCAGCGTCGCGGGCAAGCCGGCGATCATTCCCTCGATCGGCGGCTGGGCGCGGATGACCGGGCTGAACACGATCTTCATCGACGACCGCGATCCGTTCGCGCATGGGTTTGTCGTTACGTGATACGGGTGCCGGCGCAGCTCAGGCGCCGGCCTTCTCCGCTTTCGTCGATACCTGATCGCGGAACCAGTCGGCAAAGGTGACCTCGGCCGCTGAAGGCTGCGCCGACATGGTCAGGAAGTAGCCCTTGTCGTCGTCGGTCGAAATGTCGGAAAGCACAATCAGGTCGCCGCGCCGCAACTCCTCGCGAAAAACCTCGATCGGGCAAAGGGCGACGCCGTGGCCGGCGATGACGGCCGTCGCCAGGATGTTGAAGTCGGCAAAGACCGGGCCGTTGCCGACATCGCTCTTGCCGATCCCGGCCTTCGCGAACCACTCCTGCCAGCCCTGGCGCGTCTCGTCATGCAACAGATCCGCCGCCGCTATTTGCGCCGGCGTCTCCAGCCGGCCCTGGCGCGCCAGATAGTGCGGACTGCAGGCAGGCCGGCTTACCCGCGAAAACAGTTTTAGGCTTGTAGCCCGCGGGGAGGGATCGGCGCCGAGCGTGATCAGGATGTCGTTGTCGTCGTCATCGAGCCGGTCCTCGGCTTTCGCATAGGCGACACGGATCGCGATCTCGGGGTGACGGGCTGTGAAGTCCGACAGCCGCGGCACCAGCCACCGGCTGGCTATCGAGGGGATGCAGCCCACGGAGAGCGAGGCGACCGCCGCGTTCCTGCGGATGCGACGGCAGGCGGCCGCCAGATCGGAAAGTGCCGCGTTCGCCGAGGCCTGCAAGGCCAGCCCGGAATCGGTCAAGCGAACCTTGCGGGCGTCGCGGTGGAACAGGGACACGCCCAGCCACTCCTCCAGCCGCCTGATCTGATGGCTGATCGCCGGATGGGTCACGTGCAGCTCTTCTCCGGCGGCCGAAAAGCTGAGGTGGCGAGCGGCGGCCTCGAAAGCCCGGATGGCATTGAGCGGTAGATAGTCCATCTGTCAAATTTTCTAATCTATCAGGCGAAAATCGGTCATTTGAACTCGGCGCCGCCTTACGACATCTCTTGCATTCGGGGTCGGAGAATATCGCGCCGAGCCGGCAAAAACCATATCGATTCGAGCCTCCCAGGCTCTCCGCGCAGCCCATAAGGAAGATATATCATGTTCACCAGACAGTTGGCCGATGTCGAAAAAACTGACTTCTTCGTCGATTGGGGCAACGGCACCAGCCATCGGCTGCTGACGCAGCACGATGGCATGGGCTTCACGGTCTGCCATACCGTGGTGCGAGCCGGCAGCGAATCGCGGCTCCAGTACCGCCAGCATCTGGAGGCCTGCTACTGCATTTCCGGTAGCGGCGAAGTCGAGGACATGGCTGGCGCCGTCCATCGGATCGAGCCGGGCACGATCTATGTTCTCGATGCTCATGACGACCATTTCCTGCGCGCGGACAGAGCTGGCGACATGGTGCTGGTGAGTGTCTTTAATCCACCGCTCAAGGGGACAGAAAAGCACAGTCTCAATGGGGAAGCCGGCTCCGCTTACTGAACCTCGATTCAGCGCTTTCCTATTTCCGCGCGGCGGCCCGCGGCTGGGCCGCACCTGCGTCACATGGTCATCACACTTGGCAGAAACTTGACCTAACGGAATGAGGGATGGCCCGAAACGGAGCGCTCTCGCTCACGCAAGAATTCTCCCAATCAACTTATTTTGACGGTGATTTCTTCGAAAGGGGGCTCATCATAAGGTTGAATCGTCAAAGACATTGCGTTGTGCCAATGCTACGGTCCGCGATAGTCCAGGGGTCGGGCGCGAAAAAAACGGGCAATCGGACGGCGTGCTTCCAAACCACGCAGAGCGATTGAAAAATCACGTTGCAATCCGGGCTCGAAACTTTACGACTAGGGGAAATACGAAAAGGAATGCGTCCGGGAAGGCGACATTCCAGGGGAGCCGCGTAAATATGCAGTACTTCGTCCAGCAGCTTATAAACGGGCTGACGCTGGGATCGATCTATGGCCTGATCGCGATCGGCTATACGATGGTCTACGGCATCATCGGCATGATCAATTTCGCCCATGGCGATATCTTCATGGTCGGCGCCTTCACGGCCCTCATCGTCTTCCTGATCCTCGGCGCGCTGTTCTATTCGGTGCCGATCGTGATCGCGCTTCTGATCATGATGATCGTGGCGATGCTTCTCACCAGCCTCTACAACTGGACGATCGAAAAGGTGGCCTATCGGCCGCTGCGCGGATCGTTCCGGCTGGCGCCGCTGATCACCGCCATCGGCATGTCGATCGCGCTCTCCAATTTCGTGCAGGTCACGCAAGGGCCGCGCAACAAGCCGATCCCGCCGATGGTCAGCAAGGTCTACACGATCGACGGCATCAGCGTCTCGCTGAAGCAGATCATCATCGTGATCGTAACCGCGGCACTGCTGGCGCTGTTCTGGTACCTGGTCAACAGGACGGCTCTCGGGCGGGCGCAACGCGCCTGTGAGCAGGACCGAAAGATGGCCGCGCTGCTCGGCATCGATGTCGACCGCACCATCTCCATCACCTTCATCATGGGCGCCGCCCTTGCCGCCGTCGCGGGAACGCTGTTCCTGATGTATTACGGCGTCGTGGTGTTCTCCGACGGCTTCACTCCAGGTGTCAAAGCGTTCACCGCGGCCGTCCTCGGCGGCATCGGCTCGCTGCCCGGCGCCGTGCTCGGCGGGCTTCTGATCGGCTTTATCGAGAGCATGTGGTCGGCCTATTTCTCGATCGACTACAAGGACGTCGCCGCCTTCTCGATCCTGGCGATCGTGCTGATCTTCCTTCCCTCCGGCATCCTGGGCCGGCCTGAAGTTGAAAAGGTCTGAGCCCATGGCCGTTACCGTGTCCCCGGAGCGCGACGCCGTCGCTACTCCCATCCAACGCGCTTTGCGTGAAGCGCTCTATGCCGGCCTCATCTCGCTCGGCCTGTTCGTGCTGTTCATCGGGTTGAGGACCGACCAGAACATCAGCAACGAACTGATCCTGGTGAAGCGCTGGGGCCTGCTTGCCATCGTGGTCGCCGCCGTCACGATCGGCCGCTTCCTCTATGTCGCCTTTGTCGTTCCGGCGATGGAACGCTCGAAGGCTGAAAAGGCCGCGGCGCCCAAGGCCGTTGCGGTGGAGCCCGGCCTGGTGCGCCGCAACTTCAACAAGATCGGCCTTGTCGTCCTCTTCCTCTACCCGGCGGCAATGGTCTTTTTGTTCGGCTTCCAGGGCTCGCTGAAATGGGTCGACAATTTCGGCATCCAGATCTTGATCTATGTGATGCTGGCCTGGGGGCTCAACATCGTCATCGGGCTCGCCGGCCTGCTCGATCTCGGTTACGTCGCCTTCTATGCCGTCGGCGCTTACGCTTATGCCCTGCTTGGCACGCATTTCGGCCTGTCGTTCTGGATCCTTTTGCCGGCAGCCGGTGCGATGGCTGCGCTTTGGGGCGTTATGCTCGGGTTTCCGGTGCTCAGGCTACGCGGCGACTATCTGGCGATCGTCACCCTTGCCTTCGGCGAGATCATCCGCCTCGTGCTGATCAACTGGCGCGAGGTGACCAACGGTTCGGCCGGCATCTCCGGCATTCCGAAGGTGTCGTTCTTCGGCCTGATATCGTTCAACGTCTCGGATCCGAACTATATCGCCAAGGTGTTCGGCATCGCCCAGTCGGGCGCCTACTACAAGATCTTCCTCTACTATCTCATCCTGCTGCTGTGCCTGCTCACCGCCTTCGTCACCGTCAGGCTTCGCCGCCTGCCTGTCGGCCGCGCCTGGGAAGCGCTGCGCGAGGATGAGATCGCCTGCCGTTCGCTTGGCATCAACACCACCACCACCAAACTGACGGCGTTCGCGACAGGCGCGATGTTCGGCGGCTTTGCCGGCTCCTTCTTCGCCGCAAGGCAAGGCTTCGTCAGCCCTGAATCCTTCGTCTTCCTGGAATCGGCGATTATCCTGGCCATCGTCGTGCTTGGCGGCATGGGCTCGCTGGGCGGCATTGCGGTGGCGGCCCTCGTCATGATCGGCGGCACCGAGATCCTGCGCGAACTGGACTTCCTCAAGGCGGTGTTCGGGCCCGACTTCACGCCTGAGCTCTACCGCATGCTTCTGTTCGGCATGGCCATGGTCATCGTCATGCTGTGGAAGCCGCGCGGCTTTGTCGGCAGTCGAGAACCGACGGCCTTCCTTAAGAAGCGAAGAGCGGTCTCTGCGTCCTTCACCAAGGAGGGACACGGCTGATGAACACGCAAGCTTCCACGAACGATCTCATCCTGCAGGTCGAGCACCTGTCGATGAAGTTCGGCGGCCTGGTCGCCATCGGCGACCTGTCCTTCCAGGCCAAGCGCGGCGAGATCACCGCGCTGATCGGCCCCAACGGCGCCGGCAAGACGACGGTGTTCAACTGCATCACCGGCTTCTACAAGCCGTCGGAAGGCATGATCTCCCTGAACCGGAAGGACGGCTCGACCTATCTGCTCGAGCGCCTGCCCAACCATGAGATCCCGGCGCGCGCCAAGGTGGCGCGCACCTTCCAGAACATCCGTCTGTTCTCCGGCATGACGCTGCTCGAGAACCTTCTGGTTGCCCAGCACAACAAGCTGATGAAGGCCTCCGGTTATACCTTCCTCGGCCTGTTCGGCTTTCCGAGCTATCGCCAGGCCTCGGCCGAATCGATCGACCTTGCCAGGCACTGGCTGGAAAAGGCCGACCTGGTCGACCGCGCCGACGATCCGGCCGGCGATCTGCCCTATGGCGCGCAACGCCGTCTGGAAATCGCGCGTGCGATGTGCACCGGGCCCGAGCTTCTGTGCCTCGACGAGCCTGCCGCCGGCCTCAATCCGAAGGAATCGGCCGCCCTCAACGAGTTGCTGATGGGCATCAAGGCCATCGGCACGTCGATCCTGCTCATCGAGCATGACATGTCGGTGGTCATGCAGATTTCCGATCACGTCGTCGTGCTCGAATACGGCCGCAAGATCTCCGACGGCAGTCCGCAGTCCGTGCGCACCGATCCGCGCGTCATCGCCGCCTATCTCGGCGTCGACGACGAAGAGGTCGAGACGGTGCTGACCGAGGTCGGCGACGAGGATGTCATCGAGCAGCTCGACACAGGCCCCGACGCCGCGCATGGCCCGGGCAATTCCGCCTCGATGATGGCGGGACCGGTCTCCGATACGACCGAACACGCAAACGAGGGTGAGCGCGTCACCGTCTCGAAGGGCGCGTCGAAGGCGGCTCAGGTCGATGCCCGCGCCGCGTCCATAGCCAGCGTGCCCGTCGTGCCGCCGGCCGCGGAACCCGCTCCGGCAAAGCCGGTCGCGAAAGCGGAGAAGAAGCCGGTTGCCAAAGCGCCGGCCAAACCGTCGGCGGCGGCGAAAACCGGCGGCATCTCCAACCGCCTCGATGCCCCGCGTGGCGGCAAGGCCGACAGCCTGATCCGCATCAAAGGCATCGGCCCGGTCAACGAGAAAAAGCTCAACGAGCACGGCATCTTCCATTTCGACCAGATCGCCGCCTGGAAGAAGGCCGATATCGAAGCGGCGGAAGCCTATCTTGCCTTTGACGGGCGCATCACGCGCGAAGACTGGATCGGACAGGCCAAGGCGCTTGCGAAGGAAGTGGCGGCCAAGCCCGCGACGCGCGGAGGGCGCAAATAATGGCCGGCACAACGCTACTCGATATCAAGGGCGTCCAGACCTTCTACGGCAACATCCGGGCGCTGAACGGCGTCGACGTTTCCGTCAGCCAGGGTGAGATCGTGGCGCTGATCGGCGCCAACGGCGCCGGCAAGTCGACGCTGATGATGACCATCTTCGGCGCACCCCGCGCCCGTGCCGGCACCATCACCTTCGCCGGCACCGACATCACCCAGTTGCCGACGCATGAGATCGCCCGCATGCGCATCGCCCAATCGCCGGAAGGACGCCGCATCTTCCCGCGCATGACGGTGATGGAAAACCTGCAGATGGGCGCCAGCCTCGACAACCTCAAGCACTATGACGAGGACGTCGAGAAGGTGTTCACACTGTTCCCGCGGCTGAAGGAGCGTATCGGCCAGCGCGGCGGCACGCTGTCGGGCGGCGAGCAGCAGATGCTGTCGATCGGTCGCGCGCTGATGGCGCGGCCGAAGCTGCTTCTGCTCGACGAGCCGTCGCTGGGTCTGGCGCCGCTGATCGTCAAGCAGATCTTCGACGCCATCCGCGAGCTCAACAAGTCGCAGGGGCTGACCGTGTTCCTGGTCGAGCAGAACGCCTTCGGCGCGCTGAAACTCGCCGATCGCGGCTATGTCATGGTCAACGGCAACGTGACGATGAGCGGCACCGGCAAGGAACTGCTCGCCAATCCGGAAGTGCGCGCCGCCTATCTCGAAGGCGGACATCACTGATAAGGGTCACCATCATGCAAGGCATTCTCTACGAAGAGGCCAATATCTTCCAATTCCTGTTCGTCACCTGCCTGCTCGGCGGCTGGGCGGCCTGGATGACGGGCAAGGCGGCGGCAGAGACCTGGCGCAGCTACGTGCAGCTGTTCTTCTACATGATCGGCCTCGGCATCGGCATCAGGTTTATCCATCATGCCTTGTTCGGCGGCACGATGTTTTCGCTGCACTACTACATCATCGACACCATTGTGCTGATGATATTGGGCTTCGTCGGCTATCAATACACACGCACCAACCAAATGGTGACACAGTATAATTGGCTCTATGAAAGAGCTTCCTTATTGAGCTGGAAACCGAAAGGTTGACGTTCACCATTAACGCCGTTTCGGGGATGAATCGGCGTGACAAGTGCCTGAAAATCGGCATTCTATGCTTTCTGCGATAAGGGTGGGCATCGCATGAAAGTGTCATCCACGCCCACTCCGTAAATGGGAGCGTTTCAATGAAAAAATCACTCTTGTCCGCCGTTGCGCTGACCGCGTTCGTCGCGTTCAGCGGCAGCGCGTGGGCCGCGGATATCCTGATCGGCGTCGCCGGTCCGATCACCGGCCCGAACGCCGCCTTCGGCGCACAGCTGCAGAAGGGCGCCGAACAGGCGATCGCCGACATCAACGCGGCCGGCGGCGTCAACGGCCAGCAACTCAAGCTTGAGATCGGTGACGACGTCTCCGATCCCAAGCAGGGCATTTCGGTGGCCAACAAGTTCGTCGCCGACGGCGTCAAGTATGTCGACGGCCACTTCAATTCGGGCGTCTCGATCCCGGCTTCGGAAGTCTATCAGGAAAACGGCATGCTCGAGATCACGCCGGCCGCGACAAATCCGAAGTTCACCGAGCGCGGCATGTGGAACACCTTCCGCACCTGCGGCCGCGACGACCAGCAGGGCAAGGTGGCCGGCGACTACATCGCCAAGAACTTCAAGGACGCCAAGATCGCCATCGTCCACGACAAGACGCCTTACGGTCAGGGCCTTGCCGACGAGACCAAGAAGAACCTGAACGCCAACGGCATCACGGAAGTGATGTATGAAGGCGTCAACGTCGGCGACAAGGACTTCTCGGCCCTCATCGCCAAGATGAAGGAAAGCGGCGTCACCCTCATCTACTGGGGTGGCCTGCACACCGAAGCCGGCCTGATCATCCGTCAGTCGGCCGACCAGGGCCTGAAGGCGCCGCTGTTCTCGGGCGACGGCATCGTCTCCAACGAACTGGCCTCGATCGCGGGCGACGCCGTTGCCGGCACGCTCAACACCTTCGCTCCGGATCCGCGCAAGAATCCGGCCGCCAAGGAGGTGGTCGAGAAGTTCCGCGCCGCCGGCTTCGAGCCGGAAGCCTACACGCTCTACTCCTATGCCGCCGTGCAGATCATTGCCCAGGCCATCGCCAAGACCGGCTCGGCTGACGACGCACAGAAGGTTGCCGCGACGATCAAGGCCAACACCTGGAAGACGGCCATCGGCGACATCGGCTATGACGCCAAGGGCGACATCACTCGTCCTGACTACGTCATCTACGAGTGGAAGAAGGGCGACGACGGCAAGTACAGCTACTTCGAGAAATAAGCCGGCTACAGAAGTCGACTTTTCGGAATGCCCGGCGCCTGCGCCGGGCATTTTTCTTTGGCGCTACGCGCCGGCGTTCGGACAGCCTTGCCTGCCTCGGAAACACCGCTTGCGATCGTCTCGTCGGCATCGACAGCATAATAACGATCCCCGTGGCGCAAACAGGGGACTTAAATCGTTTTAGATGTCGCTCGATTCTGTTTGCACTGCAGCATTTTCACGTTAATCATTGCGCCGGTTCATCTTCCCTTACGCTGCTGGAGCCCTGTCCTTGGCCATCACGAAGATCCTCGTCGCCAACCGGTCCGAAATCGCCATTCGCGTCTTTCGCGCGGCCAACGAGCTCGGCCTCAAAACTGTGGCGATCTGGGCGGAGGAGGATAAATATTCGCTGCATCGCTTCAAGGCCGACGAGAGCTACCAGGTCGGGCGCGGACCGCATCTCGCCAAGGACATGGGGCCGATCGAGAGTTACCTGTCGATCGAAGAAGTGATCCGCGTCGCCAGGCTGTCCGGCGCAGACGCCATCCATCCCGGCTACGGCCTGTTGTCGGAGAGCCCGGAATTCGCCGAGGCCTGCGGCGAAGCCGGCATCATCTTTATCGGCCCGAAGCCGGAGACGATGCGCAGGTTGGGCAACAAGGTCGCCGCGCGCAACCTGGCGATCGAGGTCGGCGTGCCGGTGGTGCCGGCCACCGATCCGCTGCCCGACGACATGGAGGCGGTGAAGAAGCTTGCCGCCGAGGTCGGCTATCCGGTGATGCTCAAGGCCTCGTGGGGCGGCGGCGGCCGCGGCATGCGCGCCATCCGCGCGGAAGCCGACCTGGCGCGCGAGGTCATGGAAGGCAAGCGTGAGGCCAAGGCCGCCTTCGGCAAGGACGAGGTCTATCTCGAGAAGCTGATCGAGCGTGCGCGCCATGTCGAGGTGCAGGTGCTTGGCGACACGCACGGCAATGCCGTGCATCTGTTCGAGCGCGACTGCTCGATCCAGCGCCGCAACCAGAAGGTCGTGGAGCGCGCGCCGGCGCCGTATCTAAGCGAGGCGTTGCGCCAGGAGCTTTGCGGCTACGCGCTGAAGATCGCGAGCGAGACCAGCTATATCGGCGCCGGCACCGTCGAGTTCCTGCAGGACGCCGACACCGGCAAGTTCTATTTCATCGAGGTCAATCCGCGCATCCAGGTCGAGCACACCGTCACCGAGCAGGTTACCGGCATCGATATCGTCAAGGCGCAAATCCACATCCTTGATGGCTTCGCCATCGGCACCAAGGAATCCGGCGTTCCGGCGCAAAACGACATCCGGCTCAACGGCCACGCCCTGCAATGCCGCATCACCACCGAGGACCCGGAGCATAATTTCATTCCGGACTATGGCCGCATCACCGCCTATCGCGAGGCGGCAGGCTTCGGCATCCGCCTCGACGGCGGCACCGCCTATTCCGGCGCCGTCATCACCCGCTTCTACGATCCGCTCTTGGAGAAGGTGACGGCCTGGGCGCCGACGCCGGGCGAGGCGATTGCCCGCATGAACCGGGCGCTGCGTGAGTTCCGCATCAGAGGCGTGGCGACTAACCTCACCTTCCTCGAAGCGATCATCAATCACCCGCGCTTCCACGACAATTCCTACACGACCCGGTTCATCGACACGACGCCGGAACTGTTCGAGCAGGTGAAGCGGCAGGACCGCGCCACCAAGCTGCTCAACTACCTGGCCGATGTCAGCGTCAACGGCCATCCGGAAACGCGCGGCCGGCCGATGCCGAAGGCCAATGCGGCTGCGCCGGTGGTGCCGTACCTCAACGGCCATGTTCCGGACGGCAGCAAGCAGCGGCTCGACACGCTCGGGCCTGAGAAGTTCGCCGCCTGGATGCGTGGGCAGCGCCAGGTGCTGGTCACCGACACGACGATGCGCGACGGCCACCAGTCGCTGCTTGCCACGCGCATGCGCACGCATGACATTGTCGGCATCGCCGGCACCTATGCGCGGGCGCTGCCGCAGCTCCTGTCACTGGAATGCTGGGGCGGGGCGACCTTCGACGTCGCCATGCGCTTCCTCACCGAGGATCCCTGGGAGCGGCTCTCGCAAGTGCGCGAAGCCGCGCCCAATCTCCTGCTGCAGATGCTTCTGCGCGGCGCCAACGGCGTCGGCTACACCAATTATCCCGACAATGTCGTGCAGCATTTCGTCAAACAGGCGGCCAGCGGCGGCGTCGACCTGTTCCGCGTCTTCGACTGCCTGAACTGGGTCGAGAACATGCGCGTCGCCATGGACGCGGTCGGCGCCGAGGGCAAGCTGGTCGAAGCGGCGATGTGCTACACCGGCGACATCCTCGATCCGGCGCGCGCCAAATACGACCTCAAATATTATGTCGGGCTGGCCAAGGAGCTGGAGGCGGCCGGCGCGCATATCATCGCCGTCAAGGACATGGCCGGCCTGTTGAAGCCGGCTGCGGCGCGGGTGCTGTTCAAGGCGCTTCGCGAAGCGACCGACCTGCCGATCCATTTCCACACACATGACACGTCGGGTCTGTCGGCGGCCACCGTGTTGGCGGCGGTGGAAAGCGGCGCCGACGCCATCGACGCGGCAATGGATTCCTTCTCCGGCAACACCTCGCAGCCTTGCCTCGGCTCGATCGTCGAGGCGCTGAAAGGCACCGAGCGCGACCCCGGCCTCGACCCGCAATGGATCCGCCGCATCTCCTTCTACTGGGAAGCGGTGCGCAACCAGTACGCCGCCTTCGAGAGCGACCTCAAGGGGCCGGCCTCGGAGGTCTACCTGCATGAGATGCCGGGCGGCCAGTTCACCAATCTCAAGGAGCAGGCCCGCTCGCTCGGTCTCGAGACGCGCTGGCATGAGGTGGCGCAGGCCTATCACGACGTCAACTTGATGTTCGGCGACATCGTCAAGGTGACGCCGTCCTCCAAGGTTGTCGGCGACATGGCGCTGATGATGGTGAGCCAGGATCTCACCGTCGCCGATGTCGAGAACCCGGCCAAGGACATCGCTTTCCCGGACTCGGTCGTGTCGATGCTGCGCGGCGATCTCGGCCAATCGCCTGGAGGCTGGCCCGCGGCGCTGCAAAAGAAGGCGCTGAAGGGCGACAAGCCGATCACCGTGCGGCCGGGCTCGCTTTTGAAAGCGGCCGACCTCAAGGCCAGCCGCAAGGACATCGAGGCAAAGCTGGAGCGCAAGCTCTCGGAATATGAGTTCGCTTCCTGGCTGATGTATCCGAAGGTGTTCACCGACTTTGCCGCCGCGCAGGAAACCTACGGGCCGGTAAGCGTGCTGCCGACGCCGACCTATTTCTACGGCATGAAGTCGGAAGACGAGATTTTCCTGGACATCGAGAAAGGCAAGACGCTGGTCGTGCGCTGCCTGGCGCTCGGCGATGTCGACGAGAAGGGCATGGTCACCGTCTTCTTCGAGCTCAACGGCCAGCCGCGTCGCGTCAGAGTGCCGGACAGGGCGCATGGCGCGTCGGCGGCCAAGGCGCGGCGCAAGGCCGAGCCCGGCAATGAAGCGCATGTCGGCGCGCCGATGCCGGGCGTGGTGTCGGCGCTTGCCGTAGCGTCCGGCCAGGCGGTCAAGGCGGGCGACGTGCTGTTGTCGATCGAGGCTATGAAGATGGAAACAGCACTCCATGCCGAGCGCGACGGCGAGATCGCCGAAGTGCTGGTCAGGGCCGGTGACCAGATCGACGCCAAGGACCTGCTGATCGCGTTCAAATAACAAGCTGCGCGCGGCGCGAGGCGGGTGGATGACAGTAGCAGTTCACAACGGCTCGATAGTGGCTTGACCCGCCGCGCCCGCTCGGGCAGGGAACCCGCTCCAATTTGGCACGGCGGGAATCGCCGTGACCCCATAAGACGCGGAGAGAAAAAATGGCCGACGAGATCACCGAGACCAGCCAGACTGTAGCCGCCGGCCAGCTGCGCGCCATCATCGAGCGCATCGAGCGCCTCGAGGAAGAAAAGAAGACGATTTCCGACGACATCAAGGACGTCTACGCCGAGGCCAAGGGCACAGGTTTCGACACCAAGGCGGTCCGCACCATCGTGCGGCTGCGCAAGAAGGATCAGGCCGAGCGCCAGGAGGAGGAGACCATCCTCGATCTGTACAAGGCCGCGCTCGGCATGGTCTAGCCGTCGTGGCCGGGGACCGGCCATGAGTGAGTTCGACTTCGGCGGCCACCGGGCCTCGGAGTTCCGCCATCGCGGCTTCTGGACGCTGTTTTCCGAGCGGCATCCGGAAGAAAGAGCCAGGCTGGCCCGTCGCGGCCCTTGGTTCTGGCAGCGCGGAATGCCTGACTTCGCCCTGGTGCTTTCCATGTATGTCGCGCCGGCGCAGAACCATGTCGGCGTCTTTTTCGGGCGCAATGAAAAATTCGGCGCCACGCACTCCTGGTCACGGCTGAAGCCGTTCCAGCCGGCGATCGAGGCGAGGCTGAAGCTGAAGCCGGAGCAGAGCTCGCAGGGCCTCGGCATCAATTCACTGTGGCACGTGAACTGCTATGCCGAAGACAACTGGCCGGCCATGACCGACTGGCTGGTGACGGAATGCTCGCGTATCGAAGAAGCGGTGATCGACGTCTTGGGAGAAGCCTGGCCGTAAAAAGCTTGGCGATTTCGCCGCCCGTCGCTGTCAACCGGCTCGCGATTGGTCGCTGCCGATCTCTTCCAGATGCTGCTGCAGCGCCATCCGATCGAGCGAGTGGATCGGCAGGTTCGTGAACAGGCCGATGCGGTTGCTCATCATGCGAAAGGCATCTGCGAAGGCGAGATGCTGCTCGGCGTCGGTGCCGCCGGCCTTGGAGGGATCGGGCACCGCCCAAAGCGCGGTCATCGGATGGCCCGGCCAAACCGGGCAGCTTTCATTGGCCGTGCCGTCGCAAAGCGTGAAGACGAAGTTCATCTCCGGAGCGCCCGGTTTAGAAAATTCGTCCCAGCTTTTCGAGCGAGCGAAGGACGTGTCGTAGCTCAGGCTTTCCAGCAGTTGAAGCGCGTAGGGGTTGACGGAGCCCTTGGGATTTGCGCCTGCCGAATAGGCCTTGAAGCGGCCAGCGCCGATACGGTTGAGAATGGCTTCGCCCATGATCGAACGGGCCGAGTTGGCGTTGCAGAGAAAGAGAACATTGTAGACGTGTTCAGCCATTCCGAATCCCTCCATGTTGCCATGCAAAAGACAGAATGCGATGCGGATCACAGTTCTGTGAATTGTACACCTTTTTGCGGCTGATTTCTGCATCCCTCGACATCGATTTTCGCGCTCACGTCGAAGGGGTGAGGCTTCGGCATTTTGGCGAGGCGAGGCCTGATTGATGGACAAGCCTGCTCAGGAAGCGTCAGGGAGTATCGACCACAAAAGCAGCTTCTGGCGCGTACGCTGGCGGGGCGAGGAACCGCTCGACCGGCTGTTCTGGCGTGACATGCTGCTTGTCGGCACCTTGCTCAGCATTGCCTCGTCGGCAGTGGCCCTGGTCCTGCTGGGCCTGAAGCTGCCGCTCTGGCTGGTGCTCGCGGTGCACTTCCTGCCGGTGCCTTACAACATCTTCCTCACCATTGCGGTCTGGCGGACGGCGGAGAATGCCAGCGGCCTCAAAGCCCAAGCGATGATGCTGGGCTCGGCGCTGTGGCTGATCGCAACGGTCATTGCCTGAAGGCCGGGTACACACAAAAAGGGCGGCCGAAGCCGCCCTTCCTTGAAATCCCGTCAGGCCGTCGGCGCGAAGCGCAGCGCCACGCCGTTGATGCAGTAGCGCAGGCCGGTCGGCGGCGGGCCGTCCTCGAAGACGTGGCCGAGATGGCTGCCGCAGCGCGCGCAGTGGCATTCGGTGCGGACCATGCCGTAGCTGCGGTCGACGGTGTTCTCGATCGAACCCGGGACCGGATCGTTGAAGCTCGGCCAGCCGGTGCCGCTTTCGAACTTAAGCTTGGATTCGAACAGCGGCTGGTCGCAGCCGACGCAGTAGAAAGTGCCGGCGCGCTTCTCGTAAAGCAGGGCGCAGCTGCCGGGGCGCTCGGTGCCGTGATTGCGCATGACGGCATACTGCTCCGGCGTCAGCCGGGCGCGCCATTCGGCGTCGGTGCGAGTGACAGGATAGGTGTGGGTGTCCATTTGATCTCCTCAGCCTTGGCAGCTCGTTATTGGTTTCAACCGGATATTCGCACCAACATAGGCATTCGTTACACCACTTCCCAACGCCGTCCCAGCTAGTGCCTCCTCGAAAGCTGCTTCGTCGCGCCTTCCAGCCCGGCCAGCGTGAGCGGAAACATGCGGCCGCCGAAGATTTCGCCGATCACCTGGGTCGAGTGCGTGTAGCGCCAGTTCTTCTCGGCTTCCGGGTTCAGCCAGATCGCGTTCGGCCATTGCTGCAACAGCCTGGCCAGCCAGACATTGCCGGCCTCGGGGTTCCAGTGCTCGACCGAGCCGCCGGGATGCATGATCTCGTAAGGGCTCATCGCGGCGTCGCCGACGACGATCACCTTGTAGTCCGGCCCGTATTTGTGCAGCAGGTCGAAGGTCGGGATCGTTTCGGCCAGGCGGCGGCGATTGTCTTTCCAAACCCGCTCGTAAAGGCAGTTGTGGAAGTAGAAATATTCAAGCTGGCGGAACTCGGCGCGCGCGGCCGAGAACAATTCCTCGACGATTTTGATGTGGTCGTCCATCGAGCCGCCGACATCGAAGAACATCAGGAGTTTCACGGCGTTGCGCCGTTCGGGACGGGTCTTGACGTCGAGATAGCCGTGCTCGGCGGTGGCGTGGATGGTGCCGGGCAGGTCGAACTCTTCCTCCGCGCCCTCGCGCACCCAGCGGCGCAGGCGCTTCAGCGCCACCTTGATGTTGCGGGTGCCGAGCTCGACCGCATCGTCGAAATTCTTGAACTCGCGCTTGTCCCAGACTTTTACTGCGCGGCGGTGGCGGCTCTCATGCTGGCCGATGCGCACGCCTTCGGGATTGTAGCCATAGGCGCTGAAGGGCGAGGTGCCGCCGGTGCCGATCCATTTCGAGCCGCCCTGGTGACGGCCGTTTTGCTCCTCCAGCCGCTGCTTCAAGGTCTCCATCAGCCTGTCGAAACCGCCCAGAGCCTCGACCAGTTTCTTCTCTTCCTCGGTCAGGTGCTTTTCGGCGAGGCGCCGCAGCCATTCCTCGGGAATGTTGGCGACATCGACGGCGTCCGGCCCGCCGAGCGCCTCGACGCCCTTGAAGACATGCGCGAACACCTGGTCGAAACGGTCGATATTGCGCTCGTCCTTCACCAGGGCGCAACGAGCGAGATAGTAAAAACCCTCGACGTCGTAGTCGACCAGCCTGGCCTCCAGCCCCTCCAGCAGCGACAGATATTCCCTGAGCGAAACGGGAACCCGCGCGGCCTTCAGTTCGAGGAAGAAGGGGATGAACATCAGTCTCTACAGCAGGTCATACTCGATGAAGCCCGTGCGGCGCGCGACATGGTCGTAGAGCTTGCGGGCCGTGGCGTTGGTCTCGTGCGTCATCCAGTAGACGTTCTTGACGCCAATCTTGCCGGCCTCATCCTGCACCGCTTTGATCAGAGCCGCGCCGATGCCCTTGCCGCGGACATCGGGGTCGGCAAACAGGTCCTGCAGGTAGCAGTTGTTTTTCTCGGACCAGCCTGAGCGGTGATAGAGATAGTGGGTGAGGCCGACCGCTTTGCCGTCGAGCGTGGCGATAAAACCCTTCGGCTCGAACTCGCCTGCCGTGAACAGCCGCTTCCAGGTGACGGCGTAGACCTCTTCCGGCAGCTTGGTCTCGTAGAAGGTCAGGTAGTCGGTCCACAGGCGCTTCCAGTCGGCGTGGTCGGACTGCGCGAGCGGACGGACAATAATCTCAGACATTTATTTCATCTCCTCCGAAGGGTTCTGGCCGAAGCTGCCTCTCTGGCCGGCTGGCCGCAACAGTCCACAGCCGGGGAAGCGCTACCCCTGCCTTCTCGCCATGAAGGCCAGGCGCTCGAACAGATGCACGTCCTGCTCGTTCTTCAACAGCGCGCCATGCAGCTTGGGCAGCGCGTTCTTCGGGTCGGCGCGCAAATCTTCCGGCGCAATGTCGTCGGAAACCAGCAGGCGGATCCAGTCCAAAGCTTCGGAGGTCGACGGCTTCTTCTTCAACCCCGGCACGTCGCGGATCTCGTAGAACTGGGTGAGCGCTGCCCGCACCAGATTCTGCTTGATGCCGGGATAGTGCACGTCGACGATACGGTGCAGGGTGTCGATGTCGGGGAAGCGGATATAGTGGAAGAAGCAGCGGCGCAGGAAAGCGTCGGGCAGTTCCTTCTCGTTGTTCGAGGTGATGATGACGATCGGCCTCAGCGCCGCCTTGATCGTCTCGCCGGTCTCATAGACGAAGAACTCCATCCGATCGAGTTCCTGCAACAGGTCGTTGGGGAATTCGATGTCGGCCTTGTCGATCTCGTCGATCAGAAGCACGACCTTTTTCGACGCGGCGAAGGCGTCCCAAAGCTTGCCGCGCTTGATGTAGTTCTTGATGTCGCTGAAGCGGTCGTCGCCAAGCTGGCTGTCGCGCAGCCGCGAGACGGCATCATACTCATAAAGGCCCTGCTGCGCCCGCGTCGTCGACTTGACGTGCCATTCGATGAGGTCGAGGCCGAGCGCTGCCGCCACCTGGCGTGCAAGCTCGGTCTTGCCGGTGCCGGGCTCGCCCTTGACCAGCAAGGGCCGTTCCAGCGCGATCGCGGCGTTGACCGCGACCATCAGATCCTTGTCGGCGACATAGGCCGCCGTGCCTTCGAAACGCATTTTTTCTCCTGGCCTTTTGCGGCGACCGTAAGGAGGCTGCCCGGACCGCGCAAGGCCAAGATGTCGAGGCTACGAATAACGCTGTCGGTGATGCCCGCCTCTCTGGCGCTTGGCCGGCCATCGGCCTATATTGGGCTTGGCGGTCTGCGCTTCCCGGCAGGAAACACTTTTCCCCGGGGCCTTAACGATCCTTAGGGAGCTGTCCCTGGGAAGACCCGTGGGTTTTCTCACACGGCGCCCACCTACTTTGTAGGCACCCGGGATCGACCTTTCCACCGGTTGTGTGGATCGTCACTCTCTCGATTTCGGGAGACTTGCGCAGGCTCTTTGCTTTGACGCAATTCCGGACGGAAAACCGCTGCGCACTTTTCCTGGAATTGCGCTGGAAAACGTCGCTTCTGTAACGCCATCCAAATCTGAGCTTTTCTAGCGTCTGCGCATGACCTCTTCCAAAGAATTGAAAAAACAGCTTCGCAAGGATGCGCTGGCGCGCCGCGATGCGCTGGACGACTTCTGGCGTGTGGAGATCGCGCTCGAAATGGCCGAAACCGCGAAAGAGAAGATCGCGCTCGAGCAAGGCCAGATCGTCTCCGGCTTCTGGCCGATGCGTTCCGAGGTCGATGTACGGCCGCTGATGTTTGCACTGCGCGAAAACGGCGCAAGGCTCTGCCTGCCGGCGATCCTCGACAAGACCACCATCGTCTTTCGCGAGCTGGTGCGCGAGGCGCCGATGGTCGAGATGGGGTTCGGCACGGTCGGTCCGCATGAAGAAGCGGAAGTGCTTGATCCCACCATGATGCTGGTGCCGCTTGCCGCCTTCGACGCGCGCGGCCATCGCATCGGCTACGGCGCAGGCTATTACGACCGGGCAATCGCCAAACTCGCCGCCAAGGGGATAATCCCCAGGCTGATCGGCATCGCCTTCGATTGCCAGGAAGTCGAGCGCGTGCCGGACGAGGACCATGACGTCATCATCTCGGAAATACTGACCGAGAGCGGGCTGCGCCGGTTCACAGCTTGACGTTCATGCCCGCCTGATCGATACTACGGAATTCCAGTAGGCCAGCAAAAGCATATGATGACCAAGCACGTGGGGACTAAGTCCGAGACCGATTGGGACCGCCTGCGCGCCATGAGCGACGCAGACGCGGAAGCCGGCGCCTTGGCGGATGAGGCCAATCCGCCAATCAGCACGGATCGGCCAGATATGGTGCCTGTTGCGCGGGTCAAAGTGATACGCCGCGCTTTGCATCTCACCCAGGAGGAGTTTTCCGTCCGCTATCGCATTCCGCTCGGTACGCTCAGAGACTGGGAGCAAGGAAGAACAGAGCCGGACCAGGCTGCGCAGGCCTATTTGCAGGTTATCGCCAAGGAGCCGGAAACGGTGTCGCGGGCGCTCGGTACGCGTAGCGCCGCATGAGACTTCTTTTCCTCGGCGACATGGTTGGCAAGACAGGGCGCACGGCGGTGTGGGAACAGCTGCCCGGGCTGATTTCCGACTTCAAGCTCGATTTCGTCGTCGTCAATGGCGAGAACGCCGCCGGCGGCTTCGGCATCACCGAAGAGATCTTTCGCGAGACGCTCGCCGCCGGCGCCGATGTCGTCACCACCGGCAATCATGTCTGGGACCAGCGCGAGGCATTGATCTTCGCGCCGCGCGAGGAGCGTTTCCTGCGCCCTTCCAATTTTCCCAAGGGTACGCCGGGGCGCGGCTCCGGCGTCTATATCGCCAGGAACGGCGCGCGCGTGCTGGTCGCCAACGTCATGGGCCGCGTCTTCATGCATCCCGAGCTTGACGATCCGTTCCAGGCCGGCGAGCGCGAGCTTGCCGCCTGCCCGCTTGGCGAGCAGGCCGACGCCGTGGTCTTCGATTTCCATGCCGAGGCGACTTCGGAAAAAATGTGCTTTGCGCATTTCGTCGACGGCCGCGCCAGCCTGGTCGTCGGCACGCACACGCACCAGCCGACTGCTGATCATCACATCCTCAATGGCGGCACGGGCTATATTTCGGATGCCGGCATGTGCGGCGACTATGATTCCTCGCTGGGCATGGACAAGGAAGAGCCGCTCAACCGCTTCCTGTCGAAAGTGCCGAAAGGCCGCTTCGAAGCGGCCAACGGACCGGCGACATTGTGCGGCGTCGGCGTCACCATATCCGACCGGACGGGGTTGGCGGAGAAAATCGCGCCGTTTCGTCGCGGTCCGCGGCTCGAAGAAACGGCACCATCCTTCTGGTCGTGACATTGATATGCTGGAGTATAGTACCTAACTGGCCGACGAAACTGCTTCAAAAGCGCGCCGCGTTCGAACTGTCTCATCGCGACGTGCTTTTGATTTTGTTGGTTAAGCATGTCGTGATCCCAAAACCGCGACGCACTTTTGGGCGACATGCTTTGGATCGTAGAGGGAACGACCTCCATGCAGCTTGTCGAATTTCTGGCGCCGCATTTTTATTTTGTTTCCGATCCCACCGCGTGGGTCGCATTGTTGACGCTGGTGGTGCTCGAGATCGTGCTCGGCATCGACAATCTGATCTTCATCTCGATCCTGACCAACAAGCTGCCGGAAGCGCAGCGGGCCCGCGCCCGCAGGCTCGGCATCTCGGCGGCGCTGATCATGCGGCTGGTGCTGCTCGCCACCATTTCCGTCATCGTGCAACTGACGGCGCCGGTGTTCACGGCGCTGGGCCACGGCTTCTCCTGGCGCGACCTGATCCTGATTGCCGGCGGCCTGTTCCTGGTCTGGAAGGCGACGAAGGAAATCCATCACACGGTCGATCCGGAAGACCATCAGGATTCGATCGTGGGCGGTACGCTGCAGATGTCGCTTGCCGGCGCGATCTTCCAGATCCTGCTGCTCGACCTGGTCTTCTCGATCGATTCCATCATCACCGCCGTCGGCATGACCGACGAGATCGCCATCATGTATATCGCGGTGATCGTGGCGGTGAGCGTGATGATGCTGGCGGCGACGCCGCTCGCCAATTTCATCGCCAGGAACCCGAGCATCGTCATGCTGGCGCTCGGCTTCCTTTTGATGATCGGCATGACGCTGATCGCCGACGGCATGGGCTACCATGTGCCCAAGGGCTACATCTACGCCGCCATGGGCTTTTCGGCGCTGGTCGAGGGCCTCAACATGCTGGCGCGGCGGCGTAAGAAACAGGGGTCGGGTGAAGGGCATTGATGTCTTGACTTTTACATCTTTGTACGTACATATTTGTATGTAATGGAACGCGATGCGATTCGAGTGGGATTCTGAAAAAGCTCGGCGCAA
Source organism: Mesorhizobium sp. ORM8.1 (assembly GCF_053005525.2). Taxonomy (NCBI): domain Bacteria; kingdom Pseudomonadati; phylum Pseudomonadota; class Alphaproteobacteria; order Hyphomicrobiales; family Phyllobacteriaceae; genus Mesorhizobium; species Mesorhizobium sp. ORM8.1. The sequence goes on from NZ_CM132600.1 coordinate 4,371,138, forward strand.
CCTTGCCAAACACGGCGTCGCCTTTGATCTCGCGCAGAGAGTTTTCGACGATCCGCTCCATCTGATTGTACCTGATCGTTTTGAAGACGGGGAACAACGATGGCATGCGATTGGTATGATCGGAACTCAAGTGATCCTGCTCGTTGTTCACACATACCCGACCGCGGCAGATGAAGAACGTGTTAGAATTGTTGGTGCTCGCAAGGCCACCCCGCATGAAAGGAGGCGCTATGAGCAGGAAGGACCTTAACCGGGATCAGCGTGATCAACTGGCCAAGCTGGCTGATCTGCCTGACGATCAGATCGATATTTTGGATATTCCAGAGGCGCCAGCGGAGAACTGGGCCTACGCTCGCCGGGGAGATCTCTACCGGCCCCTCAAACAGCCCGTCACCATTCGGCTTGATGCCGACGTGCTTGCTTGGTTCAGAGAGCACGTAGAGGAAGGTGGTGGTTATCAAACTCAAATCAACCGGGTGCTCCGCCGCTATGTGACGGAGCAGGAAAGGCGTCGAACCTAATCTTCTATTCGACCGAAATGCCCTTCGGATGGCGGTCGCCGATCAGGCCGAGCGTGAGGCCCTGTTCCAGCCATGCCTTGGCGCCGGCGAGCACCAGCGAGAAGCCGCCGGTCGAGCCGACCGCCTGGTTGACCTGCTCGTCGCCGGAGCCGGCGAAGCCGAAATTGCGAACTTCGAGAAAGGTCGTATCGCCAGGCATCTTGGTGAAGGTCCAGACGACCGCTGTCGGCGGATCGCTCCACTGCATGACGATCTTTTCGTTGCGAACGATTTCGCTGACCTCGACCCTGGTCGAGACGCCATACATGCGCCACTCCCACTCGACCGGCTTGCCTTCGTCCAGGCGGCCGCTGGAATGCGTGAACCAGAACTTCGTGGTGACCGCCGGATCGACGATGGCCTCAAACACTTCGGCGGCCGGCCGGCGGATCAGCATGCCAGCTTCGGCGATGGGAGCTTCCTTGAGTTCCACGTAATCCTCCTTGAATTGGTTAGGGCAGGTTGATCTGCCAGGAAACGCCGAACCGGTCGTTGAGCCAGGTGAAGCGGCGGCTGAAGCCGTAATTGCCGGGCGGCATCAGGAAACCGCCGTCCTTGGCAAGAACGTCGACGATCCGCTCGAGTTCCTCCCCGGAAGAGCAGTCGACGAAGAACGAGAATGACGGCGTGAAGGTGAAGGCGTGGCGCACGGGGCTGTTGTAGATCCTGACCTCCACACCGCCGATCGAGGCGCGCGCCAGCTTGAGCGTTCCTTCGGGTCCGTCTTCGCCGGAGCCGTAGCGCGTGGCGTCGAGGACCTGGCTATCGGGAATGGTTGCGCAATAGAGGGTCATGGCCTCCTCGGCCTTTCCTCGAACATCAGGAACGGCGTTGCTTTCGTCATTCGGCGACCTCTGTTGCTTCAAATACCAGGTTTGAAAATATCGGGCTCAGACGTTGCTCTCGTTGGCCGGCTCGCCCAGCAACTCACTGCGGTAATAGCCGTCGCGCAGATTGATGCCGTATTCGAGATAGGCCTTCATGCAGGCAAGCATCTGCGACCAGCCCTCGCAGTTGAGGTAGGATTTCTTCAGGCCGACCTCGCCCTCGTGCCAGCCGGCCTCGGCGATGGTGACGAAGGTGCCGCCGTCCTCCAGCGGCTCGAAATTCATCTCGATACGGGTCTTGTAGGCGGGCTTGCCATCGGCGTCGGTAGCGTCCCAGCGCAGCACGATGCGCTTGTCTTTGGTCACTTCGTGGACTTCCACAGGCACCGTCTTCCACCATGTGACCGTGGTGCCCGGCACCAGCGGCGCGCTGGCCCCGCCGATGGTGGTGAAATAGCCGCTGAGCTTTGTCGGGTCGACGACGGCGTCGAAGACCTCGGCGACGGGTTTGCCGATGCGTCCGGAAATCCTGAATCCAAGAGACATATCCACAGCTCCTTACCTTGCTCGTCAAAACCATATGTTATATAAACATAACATGTCAAGTCAAACCGCGGACGACCATGTTTTCAAGGCCTTGGCGCATCCGCGCCGGCGCGAATTGCTGGATCGCCTGAAGGATCAGCCGCAGACCACCGGCGCGCTTTGCGAGGCGTTCCCGGACATGGACCGCTGCACCGTGATGATGCATCTCAAGGTGCTCGAAGATGCCGATCTGGTCGTGGCGAGGCGCGAGGGGCGCGAGCGCTGGAACCATCTCAATGCCTTGCCGATCAAGCAGATCCACGATCGCTGGATCAGCCAGTATGCCGGCCATGCGCTCAGCATTCTCGACCGATTGAAGTCCGACCTCGAGGGGTAGGGGAGTCACGCAGGCGGGTTTCGCGATCCACCGGAACGGCCCGCTGGACGAATTGAGCCGATTTATCTATAAGCCGGCCATTCCGACAAAGAGCGCCGTATGCCTTCGCAGGCATAGACGAGACGTTCTGAAAATTTGAATTCGAGCGTCCGGACAGCGAGGTGGAGTCACTTTGCTTCGGGCGCTCTAGCCGAACACGACAGGGGTGCCATGGCTGGCCATTCACAGTTCAAGAACATCATGCACCGCAAGGGCCGCCAGGATGCGGTGCGGTCGAAAATGTTTTCCAAGCTGGCGCGCGAAATCACCGTCGCCGCCAAGAGCGGAACGCCCGACGTGTCGATGAACCCGCGCCTGCGCCTTGCCGTGCAGAACGCCAAGGCGGTGTCGATGCCGAAGGACAACATCCAGCGCGCCATCAATAAGGCCTCGATGGGCGATGCCGAGAATTACGAAGCGGTGCGCTATGAAGGTTACGGCCCAGGCGGCGTGGCGCTGATCGTCGAGGCGCTGACCGACAACCGCAACCGTTCGGCCTCCAATGTGCGCGCCGCCTTCACCAAGGCCGGCGGGGCGCTCGGCGAAACCGGCTCGGTGTCGTTCATGTGGAACCGCGTCGGCGAGATCTACTATCCAGCCTCGGCCGGTAGCGCCGACAAGGTGATGGAAGCCGCGATCGAGGCCGGCGCGGACGATGTGGAGTCCGACGAGGAAGGCCACACCATCTACTGCAGCTTCGAAAACCTCGGCGAGGTGTCGAAGTCGCTCGAAGCGTCGCTCGGCGAGGCGGAATCGGTAAAGCCGATCTGGCAGCCGCAGAACAATGTGCCCGTCGACGAAGAACGCGCGCAGTCGCTGATGAAGCTGGTCGCCACGCTTGAGGATGACGATGACGTGCAAAGCGTCTACGCCAATTTCGAGGTCGACGACGAGACCATGGCCAAGCTCAGCGCGGCGTGATGAGCGAAAAGCCGCTGCCCAGCATCCACATCACCTACTGCACGCAATGCCAGTGGCTGTTGCGCGCCGGCTGGATGGCGCAGGAGCTTTTGTCGACCTTCGGCACCGATCTCGGCGAGGTGACGCTGGTGCCGGGCACCGGCGGCGTCTTCACCATTGCCTGCAACGACGTGCTTATCTGGGACCGCAAGCGCGACGGCGGCTTTCCGGACGCGGCAAAACTCAAGCAACTGGTCCGTGACGTCATCGATCCGGACCGCGATCTGGGCCATGCCGACCGTAAGGGTCATAAGAAAGACCCCGCCTGAGGCGGGATCTTTGGCATTGCGGAGCGCTGTTCAAATCAATGCCATGATAAAGCAGCCCATCGCCACGATGGCGGTGATGGTGCGGACGTGGTTCCACATCACCCATTCGCTCAGATAGTTCGTCCATACGGCAGCGCCGTTGGCGCTGGCGGGATCGACGGCGGCTAGGGCATCGTTGAGCGGCACGTTGAACACCATGGTGACGAGCGGATTGCCGATGAAATAGAGGACGGCTCCAGCAAGGATCCAGTACGTGCCAGACTGGCTCCAGCCCATCAGGACGGCGGCAATGAGCACCAGGCAGATGAGGCCGGTGCCGAACAGCGCCGTCATGAAGGTGGGCGTGATCACCGTGATGCTGATCGAATTCATGGCGGCGATGCCGCCGGCCGCCGGCAGCCTGGCGAGTGCGGGCATGACGAAGTTCGAGAAGGCGAAGAAGACGCCGCCGACGACGCCGGAGCCGATCGCGGCGATGAAGATCAGGGTGGGAATGAGCTTGATCATCTCAGTTACTCCAGATGCCGCTAGCGGCGGTTTCGGTTGCGTAGGTGGAAAAATCCTTCGGCTGACGGCCAAGCGCGCGCTGCACGCCGTCAGTCAAATTCTCGTTGCGGCCGTCGAGCACCTCGGTGAACAGCTCGTTGAGCAACCAGGCGATTTCCGGCGGCAAATTGTGCGTCGCCACCGCCGAAGTGAATTCGGCATGTGAGATCTGCCGGTAGCGGATGTCGCGGCCGGCGGCCTTGCCGATCTCGGCGACAGCGTCGGCAAAGCTCAGCAGCCGCGGGCCGGTGAGTTCATAGAGCTGGCCGACATGGCCGGGCTTGGTCAGCACGGCTTCGGCGACATCGGCGATGTCGTCGGCGTCGACGAAGGGTTCGCCGACATTGCCGACCGGCAAAGCGACATGGCCTTCGAGAATGTTTTCGACGAGGAAGCCCTCGCTGAAATTCTGGGAGAACCAGGAGCAGCGCAGGATCGTCCAGTCGGCGCCCGAGGCCTTGACCATCTCCTCGGCGCGCTGCGCCTCTGTCTCGCCGCGGCCCGAAAGCAGCACCAGCCGCTTGATGCCGTGCCTGACGGCCAGCTCGGCGAAGGCTCCGACCGTTTCGGCGGCGCCTGGCACCGCAATGTCGGGATAATAGCTGATGTAGACGGCGCCGACGTCGGCCAGCGCCGCGTCCCAGGTGCTCCTGTCCAGCCAGTCGAAGGAGGGTGCGGCTGAGCGGGACCCTATCCGCACCGGGACGTTGCGGGCGGCCAGGCGCTCGGCAAGGCGGCGGCCGGTCTTGCCGGTGCCGCCCAGGATCAAAATCGGGTTTTGTGTCGTGTCAGTCATCTCGATCTCCTTGATTGTTAAAATATGATTAATCCTCACATTTGCAAAACGTGATAAACCCTCGTATTTTGTGAGTCAAGCTGGGTTTTCGAGAATCTTTCGGAGGAAGTCATGGAAGGCGGAGTTGCCGGGAAGCCCGAGCAGGAGGTCGCCGCGCCGCGCCGGGCGCCGAGCCAGCAACGCAGCCGCGAGCGGGTCGAGCGCATGCTTGCCGCCGCCTCGGCCCTGATTGCCGAGCAGGGCAGCGACGCCATGCGCATGGGCGAGGTGGCCGAGAGAGCCGGCGTCTCGATCGGCTCGCTCTACCAGTTCTTTCCGGATAAGCGGGCGATCGTCTGGGCGCTTGCCGAGCGCCGCACGGCCGAAAGCCAGGCCTGCATCTCCTCGACGCTGAAGAATGTCGCCGACGTCGAGGGCCTGCGGCAGGCGTTTTCAGAGCTTGTCGATATTTACTACCGGCTGTTCCTGGCCGAGCCGGTGATGCGCGACATATGGTCGGGCACGCAGGCCGACAAGGCGCTGCGCGAACTGGAACTCGCCGACAGCCGCGCCAACGCCGAATTCCTGGTCGCTGTGCTGAAGCGGCTTAGGCCGCATGCCGATCCGGTGGCGCTTGAGACGACGGCGCTGCTCATCTGGCAGATGGGCGAGGCCGTCATGCGGCTGGCGATCTCCGTCGATCGCGAGGAAGGCGACAGGCTTGTCGCGGCCTATAAGCGCATGGCGCTTCGGGAGCTGGGGGATGGGTAGAGAGCGGCGCCCTTCGGGCACCTTCTCCCCGTTCACGGGGAGAAGGACGAAACCGGCCAACAAAAAACCCGCCTCGAGGGCGGGTTTTTGAAATCTTGCAGGGCGTACCGGCTTAGAGGCCGAAACCCTCGAAACGCTTCTTGAACTTCGACAGGCGGCCGCCGCGGTCGAGCAGGGTCTGCTGGCCGCCGGTCCAGGCCGGGTGGGTGGTCGGGTCGATGTCGAGGTTCATCGTGTCGCCTTCCTTGCCCCAGGTCGAGCGCGTCTGGTACTCGGTGCCGTCGGTCATGACGATCTTGATGGTGTGGTAGTCGGGATGGATATCGGCCTTCATTGTCGTAGTTCCTGGCTTGCCGGCGCCTGGTGACGGGCCAATGGCCTGCGTCGATGCGCCCCTTTTTAAAACTCGAAGCCGCAGCTATTGAAAGCCACGGCTTCTAAAACGGTCGGCGAGCCTATACATCAGCCGGAATTGAATCACAAGGCCGCGGCAAGCGCATATTGAAGCGCATGACCGTCAGACGGCCAGAGGACACGCTCATGGCGGATATCGGTGGCAGTCCAGAGGCGCGCAAGCGCTCGATCCGGCCGCTCCGAAACCTCTTTCCCTATGTCACCCGCTACCGCAAGCTGGCGATCGGCGCCATCATCTCGCTGATCGTGGCGGCGGTGACGACGCTTGCGCTGCCGATGGCCGTGCGGCGCATGATCGATCACGGCTTCCAGGCCTCGGGCTCCATCTTCATCGCGGAGTATTTCGCCGCCCTGGTGGCGATGGCGGCGTTGCTCGCCGCGGCGTCGGCCAGCCGCTACTATTTCGTCATCACGCTCGGCGAGCGGGTCGTCGCCGATATCCGCCGCGACGTTTTTGCCCATGTCACGACGCTGTCGCCGGCGTTTTTCGACCAGGCCCATTCGGGCGAGATCGTGTCGCGGCTTTCCGCCGACACCACGCAGGTGAAATCCGCCGTCGGCGCCACCGCCTCGCTCGCCTTGCGCAACGCCATCCTCGGCCTCGGCGCGCTGGCGATGATGGTCTTCACCAGTCCGAAGCTCTCCGGCCTGGTGATCGCCGCCATCCCGGTGATCGTATTGCCGCTGGTCGCCTTCGGCCGCTCGGTGCGGCGCAAGTCGCGCATGGCGCAGGACACGTTGGCGCAGGCCACCGCCTATGCCAGCGAGCAGATCGGCGCGGTGCGCACGCTGCAGGCCTTCACCAATGAGAAACTGGTCACCGGGCGCTTCACGGCCGCGGTCGACGCTGCTTTCGAAGCGGCGCGGTCGTCGGTCTTCGCGCGTTCCTTCCTGACCTTCTTCGCCATCTTCATGATCTTTTCCTCGGTGGTGGCGGTGCTGTGGTTCGGCTCGCGCGACGTGCTTGCCGGCACGATTTCGGCCGGAACGCTCAGCCAGTTCCTGCTCTATTCGGTGTTCGCGGCCGGCGCGCTCGGCGCGCTGTCGGAGGTGTGGAGCGAGCTGTCGCAGGCGGCGGGCGCCGCCGAGCGGCTGACCGAGATCCTGGCTGAGGAGCCGACCATCCAGGCGCCGGCCGATCCGCTGCCGCTGCCGGCCATCGCCAAGGGCGCGATCAGCTTCGACGACGTCTCCTTTTCCTATCCGGCGCGGCCGGACCGCGCCGCCGTGCATGGCTTGAGCTTCCAGGTGAAACCCGGCGAGACGGTGGCGATCGTCGGGCCGTCGGGCGCCGGCAAAAGCACGGTCTTTTCGTTGATCCTGCGCTTCTATGACCCGGAGACCGGGCGCATCGTCATCGACGGTGTCGACCTGCGCGAGGCCGATCCGGCGGCGATCCGCGCCCGCATCGCCATCGTGCCGCAGGACGTCACCATCTTCGCGGCAAGCGCCGCCGACAACATCGGCTTCGGCCGGCCGGGCGCCAGCAAGTCGGAGATCGAAGCGGCGGCCAAGGACGCGCTTGCCGACGAGTTCATCCTCAAGCTCGATAAGGGCTATGACAGCCAGGTCGGCGAGCGTGGCGTGACACTGTCCGGTGGTCAGCGCCAGCGCGTCGCGATCGCCCGCGCCATCCTGCGCGACGCGCCGATCCTGTTGCTCGACGAGGCGACCTCGGCGCTCGATGCCGAAAGCGAAACGCTGGTGCAGACCGCGCTTGAGCGGCTGATGCGCGGCCGCACCACCATCGTCATCGCCCACCGGCTGGCGACCGTGCTGAAGGCCGACCGCATCCTGGTCATGGATGGCGGGCGTATCGTCGAGGAAGGCACGCACCAGAGCCTGGTCGCCAAGGGCGGCACCTATGCGCGGCTCGCCAAGCTGCAGTTCGAGACCGGCGCCAGCGCCTTCCGGGGCGCGGCGGAATAGTCGCGTCACTTTCCTGGAATTGCTTTATGACCGGCTGCGGCGGTAGACCATGAACAGCGGCACACCGACGAACAGCGACAAGAGCAGCATGCTGGTGATGAGCTGTTGCTGGGACCTGTCGGGCTCAGCGACCGGCGCCGGATCCTCGGGCGGGTCCTGGTAGGCGAAGTTGAAGCTCCAGTCGATGTTGTCGCCGACGTCCTTCACCGATTTCAGATAGTCGCCGATCGCCTTGGCCGGAACCTCCCTCGCCAGCGTCTGAAAATTCCACTCCACGTCGAAGGTTGACGCCGTGTTGCTCCAGGACGATTTCAGCGAGAGATAAGGCGTCACGACATTCTTCATGTCCTCGCCGGAAAAGCGCGCCTTCAAATTGCTCACCGAAATGGTGTGACGGCGGTAAACCGGCGATCCAAGCGAAACCGGCGCGGCGCGGCCCACCGTGGTCGGTGTCGGCAGGTCCGTGCCGAGATCGGCGGCCTTGATCGGAAAGTTCTTGACGAGATCGTTGGCGACCAACGCCTGCGCCGGCAGCGTGTAGCTTTCCCGCACATTGATGATGTTGCCGTCGCGGTTGTCGAAGACGTCCAGCTTCGCGGCGCTTTCAATCCCCGGATAGCGCTTGGCGTAGTATTTCAGATAACCGTCCGAAAGTTCGGTGGTCGACCGGCTGGCGAGCCTGCTGCGCATGCCGTCGGCATCGGTGCCTTCGTAAGTCGAAAGTACGCTCAGCGTCAGATGGCCGTCCGGCTTGTCGGGGAAGGAAAAGTCCTCGGCGACCTTGATGGACGGAGCCCTCAGGTCCTGGTCCGGCATCTTCTCCAGTTCACCGGTGCCGAACAGCGGCAGGGCAAAGCCATAGTTGGGCTGCCAGAAATTGCTGGCGTCGCCGCCCTGCAGGTAATTGGTGGCGTCGAGCCAGTAGGTCTTGGCGCCGATCGTTGCCTTGACGATGGCGTGGTCGAAGTCGCGCAAGGCCGGCAGGTGCTGGTCCAGCGCCCGCCCCTGGTCGAGGTCGGCGAGCGCGACCTGCGCCGGGATGCCCAGCCGCTCAAGCGCCGAGGCCAGCAGCAGCGCCTTGTCCTTGCAGTCGCCAAAGCCGCTCTGGATGACCGTTGCCGGATTGCGCGGAATGTAGGAGCCGGAGCCCATCGACAGGCTGACATAACGGATCTCGTCCTGGACAAGCCGCATCGCCTGGATCATGCGATCCTCCGGCTGCGGATGCTTGGCCGCGATATCGTCCAGCTTGGCGGCAAAGGGAGCAGGGAAGGTTGCCGCCGGCTTGTAATAGGGCTGAACCGCGTCGACGACGCCGCGCCAGCTTGCCGTCGACGAAACATCGATCGACCCCCAGCTTGCAAAATCCGCCGGCACATTCTCCTCGACCTTTACGGGTTTCGGATTGGCGATCTCCCAGAGATAAACGGAGTCCGTTCCCGATGCGGAGATCACCGGCTTGACCCCGGTGCCTCTGGGCTTGATCGCGAGCGGCTGCGCGGCTGGCCAGATGACGCTGGTGCGGATCAGCGCCACCGGGTCTTCCCACTCGGTCGAGAAACTGTAGAAGAACATGTCCTTGCCGACGAGCGGCGTCGTCTCGTAGGTCTCGCCATAGTCGATGACGTCGCCGACGCGCACGTCGTCGATGTTGATATGGGCGGTCAGCCAGCCGTCGTAGACGCCCTTTTCGGCGTCCTTCTCCTGCCGGAAAATGTCGAACTTCACGTCCTGCAGCCGGTCCAGCACCTGGCCGTCGCGGATGATGCGCAGATGGTTGAGCGTGACCTTGTGGCGCGACGGATCGAACTGCAGGTCGATGCCCGCGCCCTGGTCCAGGCCGGGTCGGTCGACGATCTTGTAGACCATGCGCGAATAGTCATCGTAGCCGTGATCGCGGTGGATGATCTGCTCGTCCGCCAACAGCCAGGAAATGCCGTTCTTGATCTGGTCGGCGCGCGCCGGGTCGGCCGTCGGGATATCGACGATTTTGATCCAGTCCGCAGCCGGCCCCTTGCGGACGATCTCATCGGCATTTGCCGAAGAGATCAGGCCGGCCAGTACGGCCAAAAAAACGACGAGGCAACGGAAAGACCCGACCCCACGGAGACTGCCACCCACCAACATTCAAACCTGCTGACGTAAAGAGGCTCTGTTTTCAGAGTCTTTCACGCCAAAGTAAAGACCAAACCCGTGTGTCTTGCGTTGTCGGCGGCGCCGCGTCAGCCGCCGTAGCGTTTGCGCAAGTGCTCGGTGAAATAGGCCGCGTTGAGCTTTTCGCCTGTGGCGCGTTGCAGAAGCTCGGGCGTCGACCAGCGTGAGCCTTGCGACCAGATTTTGCGGCGCCGCCAGTCGCTGATGGTGGTGAAATCGCCCTTGGCGAGATCCGTGTCTGCGGACGGATGCTCCCTGCTCAAGGCCGCCCATTGCTGCGCCGCCATCATGGCGCCGAGCGTGTAGGAGGGAAAATAACCGAAGGCGGCGCCCGGCCAGTGCACATCCTGCATCGGCCCGTCGGCCGGATTGTCGATGGTCGAAAGACCGAGATAGTCGCGCATCTTGGCGTCCCAGGCTTCCGGCAGATCCGCGGCTTCCAACTGGCCGGAGACAAGCTGCTGCTCGAGTTCGTAGCGCAGGATGACGTGCAGCGGATAGGTGACCTCGTCGGCATCGACGCGGATCAGCCCACGCTCGACATGATGGACATGCGGCAGGATGTCGGTGAGCGACCAGGCTTCGCCGAGATGCTTTTCGACCACAGGCAGCGCCCAGCGCCAGAAGGCCGGATTGCGGCCGATCTGCTTTTCGACGAACAGGCTCTGGCTCTCATGCACGGCCATGCCGCGCGCCTTGCCGAGCGGCCAGTGCGACCACGCTTTCGGCAGGTTCTGCTCGTAAAGCGCGTGGCCGGTCTCGTGCAGCACGCCCATCAGCGCGGACAGGAAATCGGAAGTCTTGTAGCGGGTGGTGATGCGCACGTCTGTCGGCACGCCGCCGCAGAAGGGATGGTGCGATACCGACAGCGAGCCGTGGGTGAGATCGAAACCGACCGCCGCCATCATGGCAAGGCCAAGCTCACGCTGCCGGTCGATGGCGTAGCTGCCCGATAGCGGCTTCAGCGGATGCTTTGCCAATTTTGCATCCTGCACGGCCAGCGCATGCGGCAGGAAATCCTTGAGGAAAGCCTTCAGCTCGTCAAACACCGGCGTGATGTCGGCGGCGCGGTTGCCGGGATCATATTGTTCCATCAGCGCGTCATAAGGAGCGAGGCCGAGCGCCTCGGCGCGAAGCGCTGCTTCCTCACGCACCAGCGCGATGACGCCTTCCAGCGCCGGCAGGAAGCCCGTCCAGTCGTTCTTGGCGCGCAGGTCGCGCCAGAGCTGCTCGGAGCGCATGCGCACTATTGTCTGGCGTTCGACGAATTCGGCTGGCAGGCAGGTGAGGTTGGTGTATTGCCGGCGCAGTTCCCTGACCGCCGCCTGCTGCTCCTCGTTCAGGGGCTCGGCCTCGGCGGCGGATAGCCAGTCGCCGATCCGCGGCTCGGTTGCCTGGCGGTGCAGCATGCCGGCCAGCGACGACATCGCTTCGGCGCGCTTCTCGCCGCCGCCGACCGCCATATGCGTCGCCTCGTCGGCGCCGAGGATGGCCAAAGCATGCTCCAGCGCTTCAAGCTTGTGGCCGAGTTCGTCGAGTTTCTGGAAGGACATGGAGTTTTACTCAGCTGCGAGTTGGCTGGCGCGGAAAAGATACCAACCGATCAGGCTTGGCAACCCCGATCAGTCAGAGCCGATCCGGCCGTCTTGCCTTAGGGTGGTGCTGCGTGATCAATGCAGGGAACAGCGGCTGGAGGGGACAATGATCGGCAATATCCTGGTTGGGCTGGTGGCCCTGATCCACTGCTATATCGTCTATCTGGAGATGGTGCTGTGGGACACGCCGCGCGGCCACAAGACATTCAAGCTGACGCCGGAATTCGCCAGCGCCTCGAAGGTGCTCGCCGCCAACCAGGGGCTCTATAACGGCTTTCTCGCCGCCGGCCTGATCTGGGGGCTCTATCTCGGCGCCGCCGGGTTCCAGGTCAAAATGTTCTTTCTCATCTGCGTCACGATTGCCGGCCTCTACGGCGCGGCAACCGTCGGCCGGAAAATCCTGTTCATCCAGACGGCGCCGGCCGTGCTTGCCGTCATCGCGCTCTGGCTTGGCTGGTAGTCAGAAAAAAGGCGCCCTTGAGATAAGCCTCGCGGGCGCCAGCCAGTCCCTTCCTCTGTATTCGGGGCAGTTCTGGGAAAAGTGCAAAAGCGGTTTTCCAGCCGCAATTGCGTCAAGACAAGAGAGCTTCAGCCATTCGGATAGTTTCCACCGTCGGCGCCGTCGCCGATCATGAAGCCGCTGCCGGTGTCGTTCATCAGCCGCTGGTCGACATTGTCGAGCCGGCGCAGCAGGTCATGATATTGCGCGGTCGGGATTCTGCCGCCGTCCGACGCCGCGACGTGCTCGGCGGCCTGGCCGATACGCGCTGCGCGCATATGCAGCCGTTGTGCTTCAGCGGCCGAAATATTGTTTGCGTCGCGCGCTTCGGTGATGCCCTGATTGACGCCCTGCACCTGCTCGATCAGGCCGGTCACATGCGGACCGGCCATGTCGGTTGGATCGGACGTTTCCAACGCGCCGCCCCTGTGATGTCCGGCGGCATGGGCGCCGGCGAGCGGGGCGGCGATCAGAGCCGCAGCGAGAGTTGCAGTCTTGAGAGATGTTAAAGCGCGCATGGCGGCGCATCCTCCTACGAGGAAGGAAGCGGCCGCGCCGCTTGGCCTTCCCACCTTCCGGGCCGTCCGGGTCCGTCGCGTCGCGATGGGAGGCACCGCCGGCGATCCCCAGCCCCTGCCAAGCAAATTAGGAGCCCAAGAAAGCGATGTGTAATTAAAAAAAGATAATGTTTTCAGACCTTGCCGGCGACACTTTGCGCCCTAAAGTTGAGCCGGCAAACAACTTCGCGTGACTTTGCGTGATAATGGATCACCGTTCGGTGAGCTTCAGTTCAATACGGCGGTTCTTGCTGCGCGCCTCGTCGGTGTCGGCCGGATCGAGCGGCTGGAACTCGCCGAAGCCGGCGGCGACGAGGCGGTTGGCCGGTACGCCGTTTTCGATCAGGAACTTCACCACCGAGGTCGATCGCGCCGTCGACAATTCCCAATTGTCGCGATAACGGCCGGTGCCCGACAGCGGCTGGTTGTCGGTGTGGCCGTCGACGCGCAGCACCCAGTTGATCTCCGGCGGGATTTCCTTCTGCAACTCGATGATGGCGTCGGCGAGCTTCTTCATCTCGACCTTGCCGGCATCGTTGATCACTTCGGAGCCGGTCGGGAACAGTACCTCCGACTGGAAGACGAAGCGGTCGCCGACGATGCGGATGTTCTCGCGGTCGGCGAGAATCTCGCGCAGCCGGCCGAAGAAATCGGAGCGGTAACGGTTGAGCTCCTGCACGCGTTGCGCCAGCGCTACGTTCAGGCGGCGGCCGAGATCGGCGATCTTGGTGTTGGAGTCGCGGTCGCGCTCCTCCGAGACGTTGAGCGCGTCCTCAAGCGCGCCGATCTGCTTGCGCAAGGCCGCAATCTGCTGGTTGAGGATCTCGACCTGGCTCAACGCCTGCTGGCTGATCTGGCGCTGGTTGCCGAGTTCGCCGGAAAGTTCGTCGGCGCGCTTGTTGGCCGCGTCGCCTGCACCGGCGCCTTGCGCCAGCAATTGTTCGAGGCGGCTCTTTTCGGCTTCCGCCGCCGACAGCGAGGCCTGCAGATTGGCGAGTGAATCCTCCTTGTCCTGGCTGTTCGTGCGCTCCAGCGCCAGCAACTGGGTCAGCTCGTTGATCTGCGAGTTCAGGCGGTTGAGCACAGTGTCCTTGCCGGACAGCTCACGGCCGAGCAGGAACTGCGCCAGCACGAAAACGGTGAGCAGGAACATGATGGCCAGAAGCAGCGTCGACAGCGCGTCGACGAAGCCAGGCCAATAGTCGATGCGGCGGTCGGTGCGCCGCCCACGCGCCAGCGCCACCTCAGTGGACCCCTTGCTTCTTCAAGGCGTCGGCGATCTTTTCCAGCGTGTTGCGCATGGCCTTCTGCTCGTCCGATTGGGCTTCGACCCAGTCGCGCATGATCTGCTGCTCGGAGCGCATGTTCTTGACCAGCCCCGATATGCCGTCGGCCAGATTGGCCATGGCGGTGGCGACGCGCGGATTGGAGCCGCCGCCATTCTCCTGCAGACTGCGCAGCCGCTCGGACAGCAGGCGGATGTCCTCGGACGACTCGGCCTTCGAGGTGTCGGCAACGACGATATCGGACGAAAGATCGGTGACCGACGACAGCCAATTCTCAAGCTCGGTGTAGAAGCGGGTCTGGGCGCGGCCGGCCTGCAGGTCGAGGAAGCCGAGCACCAGCGAGCCGGAGAGACCGAACAACGAGGACGAAAACGCGGTGCCCATGCCGGCGAGCGGCGCCGACAGGCCCTGCTTCAACGCGTCGAGCACGGCGGCGGCATCGCCCGTACCAGGGTCGAGCGACTCGATCGTCTCGCGGATCGAGGCAATGGTGTTCAACAGGCCCCAGAAGGTGCCGAGCAGGCCAAGGAACACCAGCAGGCCGACGAGATAGCGCGAGGTGTCGCGGCTTTCGTCGAGGCGGGTGGCGATGGAATCGAGCATCGTGCGCATAGAAGAGGTCGAGAACGCCACCGAGGACGAGCGGCCGATCATCGCCTTCATCGGCGCCAGCAGGACCGGTTCGGTGGTCTCCGAACCGGCGCGGAAGGAATTGACCCAGCGCACCTCGCGAAACAGCCGCCCGACCTGGACGAACGCCAGCAGGATGCCAATCACCAGCACACCGACGATCAATCCGTTGAGGCCCGGATTGCTGGAGAAGGCGGTGGTGATCTGGCGGGTGAGGATGGCGGCGATGAACGCCACGATGATCAGGAAGATCACCATGGTGAGGACGAAGACCTGCGGGCTCGACAGCTTGTGCGGATCGTAGACCAGGACGTCCGACCGCCTGAAGGATCTGAGAAAAGCCATCCGTGCCCCGTTTCCGATGCCGCCGCCACGATTTGTCGCGACTCTAAACGGAATTGTGACCAAAATGAATGGCGCTTGGCAATATCGCCCTTCAGAACCGGTTGACGACCAGGCAGTCGACCATGGCCGCCAGATGCAAGCCGGCGCCGGTCACGACGAAGCCGTGCCAGACCGCATTGTGAAAGCGCAGGCCCTTCCAGGCGAAGAAGATGACGCCGCAGGAATAGACGATGCCGCCGGCAGCGAGCAGCGCGACGGACGTCGTCGGCAGTGTCTCGACCAGCGGTCCGGCGAGCACGACCCCACTCCAGCCGATGGCGAGGTAGAAGACGATGGCCAGCCGGTCGTAACGGCCGGGCAGGAACATCTTGATGGCGATGCCCATTGCCGCGGCCGTCCACACGACGACGATCATGGGCAAGGCCAGCGGCGAATTGTGGAGTTGGGCGAGAAAGGGCGTGTAGGTGGCGGCGATCAGCAGATAGATCGCGGCATGGTCGAAGCGGCGCAGGATCCATTTCGCCGGCCACGACACCGGCCACAGATTGTAGGTCAGCGACACCGACAGCACGGTGAGCAGCGAAACCACATAAAAGACTGCAGCGACATATTCGCCGGGACCGACGTGGAAGGCGGCCAGCGCCAGGAAGGCCGAGCCGGCGGCGATCGCCAGCACGATGCCGACAGCATGAACGATGCCGTCGGCTATCATCTCGGCGCGCGAATAGTGCCAGCGCCCCACGAAAGGGATTTCGATCCGGGTTTCTGGCCGCGCGCGATTCATGGACAATCCTGCATTGCCCTTAATCTGGGCCTTTACAGGTCAGTATTTCAAGATTCCGTTGCGGTTTTGCGACTGCGGCGCCGCGCGTCCTTTCGACGCGCAAAGCACGCTGTGGCACATTGGTTGCGCTGGGACGCTTCCGCGCGCCGGCTGTCAGCGAGGCGGCAGCGGCTTCTTGATGGTCTTGAGCAGGGCGCGCTGGATGACTTCGTTGCCGGCGACGACCTCGCCATTGTCGAGCATGCCTTGCCCGCCATCCATGTCGGAAACGAAGCCGCCAGCCTCGCGCACCAGGAGGATGCCGGCCGCGATGTCCCAGGACGACAGGCCGACCTCCCAGAAGCCGTCCATGCGGCCGGCGGCGACATAGGCAAGGCCGAGCGCGGCGGAGCCGAGGCGGCGCACGCCCGAAACTTCCGCCATGACATTGCGCAATTCGATCAGGAAATTGCCGTGCTGGCCGCGTCCGAGATGCGGCACGCCGCAACCGATCACGGCGTCGGTGAGCTTGCCGCGGCCGGCAACGCGCAGCCGGCGGTCATTCATGAAGGCGCCGCCGCCGCGCTCGGCGGTGTAAAGTTCGTCCATCGCCGGGTTATAGATGACGCCGGCGACGATCTGGCCCTGGCGCTCCAGCGCGATCGAGACCGAGAAGATCGGGATGCCGTGCAGGAAGTTGGTGGTGCCGTCGAGCGGATCGACGATCCAGCGGTGCTGGGCATCCTCGCCTTCGACGGCGCCGCGCTCTTCCATCAGGAAGGCATAGCCGGGTCGCGCCTTGGAAAGCTCGGTGAAGACGATTTCTTCCGCCTTGCGGTCGGCCTGGCTGACATAATCGCCTGGACCCTTCATCGAGACCTGCAGGTTCTGCACCTCGCCGAAGTCGCGCGACAGCGAACGGCCGGCCTTCATCGCGGCCTGGACCATGACGTTGAGGAGAGCGGAACGCGCCATTTTTTCTTCCTGCTTTTGGTTAGTCTGCGCGGCGCACGTAGGTGATTTCGTTGGTGTCGACGATGATGCGCTCGCCGGCACCGATGAAGGGCGGCACCAGGACGCGGATGCCGTTCTCCAGCACCGCCGGCTTGTAGGACGAGGCCGCCGTCTGGCCTTTCACCACCGGATCGGCTTCGGTGATCGTCAGCGTCACATAATCGGGCAGCGAAATGCCGATCGGGCGCTCCTCGTAAAGCTGGACCGTCACCATCATGCCGTCCTGCAGGAAGGCGGAGCGCTCACCGACAAACTCCTTGGCCAGTTCGAGCTGCTCGTAGCTTTGGGTGTCCATGAACACCAGCGCCTCGTCCTGCTCGTAGAGGAAGGAGAAATCCTTCAGGTCGAGCCTTATCTGCTCGACGGTTTCGGCCGAGCGGAAGCGCTCGTTGAGCTTGGTGCCGTTGATCAGGTTCTTCAGCTCGACCTGGTTGTAGGCGCCGCCCTTGCCGGGCTTGACGGTGTTGGTCTTGACCGCCACCCACAGCCCGCCATCGTGCTCGATGACATAGCCGGGACGGATTTCGTTGCCATTGATCTTGGCCATGTTGGACTGATCCGAATGAGATTTTTCTGGCGCAGGCCGCGCATCGGCGCCTCCAAGACCACAAATCGCCCTAAGTGGCAGGGACGGCCGCCCGAGCGGGCGGTAAGGCGCGCCGACAGGCGTCGGTCGCCGAGAACCGGAGTCAGGGGGAACGTGGGGTCGCGCTTCGGCAAGGTGGTGCTCGATCACGCACAATGACCGCCGCCGGTCTAGCGCAGCCGGTTTGCCTTCTGCAGCGCCTGCTTGGTCTGGTCGTCGTCGAGGCCTTGCAGGAAATCGTCCATTTGCGGGTCGATGAGCCCCGCGCGGCGGGCGACGATGTACCAGGCGCCGGCCAGGATCAGATCAGGGTCGGTGCCGATGCCGCCCATATAGAGCTTGGCGAGGCGGTTCTGGGCAGCGACATTGCCGCCTTCGGCCGCGCGCCTCATCCAGGCAAAACCCGACTTCAGGTCGCGCGGCCCGCCACGGCCTTCGATCATCCAGGCGGCGAGATCGATTTGGGCGGTGTCGTAATTCTGCCTTGCGGCCTGCGCCAAAAAGATGCGCGCCTGGGCGTCGTCGCGCTGCTTGCCGCCGACGCCATTGGCATAGAGCTGCGCCATCGCATATTGCGCGTCGGCAAGGCCGGTGGCCGCCGCGCGCTCGTAATAGACCGCGGCCTTGCCAAGGCCGACATCGCCCGGATCCTGCTGGACGAGCAATTGCGCGAAGTTGAACTGCGCCAGGCGATTGCCGGCTTCGGCGGCAGCCTGCATCAGCGCAAAGGCGCCCTTTTCGTCCTTCCTCACATAGCGGCCATCGAGCAGCGTCAGCGCATACTGGAACTGCGCCTCCGGCACGCCCTGCTCGGCGGCGAGCCCATACCATTTCGCCGCCTCCGCCGGGTTGAGCGGCATGCCGAGCCCGCGCGACAGGATCTCGGCCACCAGTGTCTCGGCCGCCGGATCGCCATTCTTGGCGCGCAGCATGGCGAGGTTGTAGGCGGTCTTGTAGAGGCCGCGCTGGAAGGCGCCGTAGGCGGCGTCCGGCTGCTTGGCGCCGAAGCGGTCGGGATTGACGGCGTCCACCGACGGGGGCGTCATGGTGGCCGGCTGCGGCAATGTATTTTCGATCGGCTTGTCGGTGTGTATGTCGGCGCCAAACCTGTTCGGATTGGGTGCACCCTTGTCAGGCGAGCTTATGTCCGGCGAAACGGCACTGGGAGAGGCCGTATTCGGTGCGGCCGCATCCGGCGTGGCTGGTGCGCTTGCATCCGGCCGGGGCTGCGGCACGGGCACGGTCTCGGCCGCAAGCGCGGCATGGGCGAACAATCCCGTCAGAACAACCGGGCCCGTCAGAACAACAAGGCCCGTCAGAACAACAAGGCCAGTCAGAACAACCAGGGAAGAGACACGCCAACGCATGTCAGTCCTCGAAGCGCGGCGCGGTTTCGTCGAGCAGCGCATTGGCGGCGGCAACCGCCGCGCGTGGGTCGCGTCCGTCGGCAAAGACAGCGCTGGACAGCGCCACGAACTCGGCTCCGGTCGCGGCCACGGTTTCCACGGAGGCAAGCTCCGATCCGGCCATGACGATGCAAGGGATCGAAATCATCTCGGCCCACCACTCACCGAGCGACAGGTTGCGGTGATGCGGCTCCGGTTTGTTGTCGTAGCCGAAGCGGCCGAAGAACATGTAATCGGGCCGCTCCTCGCCGAGCCCGAGCGCGTCGTCGCGGGTCTTGGCGCCGCCGACGCCGACCATCATCTTGCCTTGCAGGCGCTCGATCGTCTCGGCAAGCTCCTTGCGGCCGGCCTCGACATGGATGCCGTCAGCTTGAACGCGACCGGCAACACGGCTGTCGCCGGCGATGATGACGGCGATGCCGGCGGCTTGCGCGATCGGCACGATCCTTTCGGCAAAGGCCTGGAAGGAAGCGTCATCCATGCCGTTTTCCGGCAGGATCAGCGAGGCGACGTCGCCGCCTTCGAACGCGGCGCAAATCTGCTCCGCCGGGATAAGCGGCGGCGCGATCAGCACGATGCGGCAGCGGTTGGGCGGATTTGCTTCGTTCATTGGCCTTCGATCCCGGTTTTCGCCTATGCCGGGCGAAGATGGTTGCATTGCGGCATAGAGCAAAGGCGTCCGCTTGAACAGGCGGGCCGGCGCAGCGGCGTGGATCGTTCTTAACGTGTGTCGTCGCGCCTGGTCTTCATGACAAGGTCAAACACGCGCCGCGGGTCCTGGATGCCGATGAACTGCGGGACCGGATCGAGAGCTGGAAACCATCCGGTCATCCTCGACGATCCGGAGAATGGATAGCCCGACGCAGCCGCCCCGAAGCGTAAAGTGCCTCTTGTCGCCGTTTCGCCTGTCAACTGAACATCGGGAATGCGGTCGAGGTCGATCGACGTGAAATTGGCGGAAGGGGCCAGCCGCATGATCAGGATGCGTTCATTCGTGACGGCATAATAGATGCGCCGCCTCAGCCATGCATCGACCATGAACCTGCCGAAGACCATGAAGAACCCGATGCAGACGAACATCGCGCCCCAGGCGTCAAAGAACAACGGTGCTCCTTGTCTCGTTGCGGAGTAGGTCCAGAAAATCGCGAAGCCGCACCAAAGCAGGCTGAAAGGGATCAGGAACAGGTCGCGGCTCGAGAGAAGCAATCCCTGCGTGGGCGTGCCGCTCCACAAAATGCGTTCATGCGGCAACAGCCGACCTTGAAACGAGACATTTTCCACCGCTATCGCCCACCCTTCCGCAGGGTCATTCATCGCATGGGTGATGTTTTGACGACAATACAAATATTCGGCTCCCGGTTGCTATACGCGCATGGCATCCAATCTATGGAGCAGGCGTGACGGCAGGGCAGACACATGGCACAGAACATCTACGACCAAGCCGATTTCTTCGAAGGCTATAGCCGCCTCGACCGTTCGGTCGACGGCCTGGACGGAGCGCCTGAATGGCCGGCGCTGCGCGCGATGCTGCCGGATGTCGGTGGCCTGCGCATCGTCGATCTCGGCTGCGGGTTCGGCTGGTTCTGCCGCTGGGCGCGGGCGCATGGAGCCAGGGACGTGCTCGGCCTCGACCTGTCGGAAAAGATGCTTGCGCGGGCCCGCGCCGAAGGCACCGACGCCGCGATCACCTATGATCGCGCCGATCTCGACGAACTCAGCCTGCCAAAGGCGCGTTTCGACCTCGCCTACAGTTCGCTCGCCTTGCACTATGTCAGCGATGCCGCGCGGTTGTTTGGCACGGTCCACCAAGCGCTGGTTCCCGGCGGCACCTTCGTGTTCTCGACGGAGCACCCGATCTACATGGCTCCAACCCATCCGGGCTGGTCCATCGACGCCGCCGGCCGCAAGACGTGGCCCGTCGACCGATATCTCGTCGAGGGGCCGCGCTCCACCGACTGGTTCGCCAAGGGCGTGGTGAAGCATCACCGCACCATCGGGACAACCTTGAATCTCCTGATCGAGGCCGGATTCGTCATTGGACATGTGGAGGAATTCTGCCCGACCCAGGCGCAGATCGCCGCCAGGCCGGAACTGGCCGAAGAGCTCGAGCGGCCGATGTTCCTGCTGGTCCAGGCGCGGCGATAGTAACGGTCGGCCGCAGGTCTGGAATTGCCCTAAAGCTTGAGCTTGTAGCCGATGTGGCTGGCCTTGAAGCCGAGCCGATCATAGAAGCGGTGCGCATCGAGCCGGCTCTTGTCGGTCGTCAGCTGGGCGACCCGGCAACCGCGCTCGCGGCACGTCTCGATCGCCCATTCGAACAGGCGCTGCCCGAGCCCTTCGCTGCGCCGATGCGCCGCGACACGCACGGCCTCGATCTGTCCGCGCCGGGCGCCGCGCAACGACAGGCCGGTGAGAAAGCTGATCTGCAAGGTGCCGATGACATCGTCACCATCCGTCATCACCGCCAGCAGCTGGTTCGGGTCGGCGTCGATCTGCGCGAAGGCGTCCAGATAGGCCTGCGCCAGTGGCGTGCCGGCGTCCTCGCGGGCGCGGCCGAGCTCGTCGTCGGCCAGCATTGCGACAATGGCCGGGATATCGGCTTCGCGGGCACGGCGAATGCTGATGACGCTCATTTTTTCACACCTCATCGATCGCGACCCGGTCTGCTGGCGTCCTCGTCGCGGTGAGACCGGTTTGCCGATTTGGGCCGGCAATAGCCGATGCCGGCATTCGTGACTATCCCACCGGCTGCATTGCGCGCTATGGCTCGGCTCCCGCCTTTCGAACCTTCCCAACGTCTGCTTTTCAAACCTTCCCAACGTCAGGTTTTCAAACCCTCCCCAATATCAGGTTTTTTCAAACCCCCCAATGTCAGGCCTGCTCAGCGATCCGTGGTTCTATGCCGCCGCCATTCCGGCGGTCATCCTCGTCGGCCTGTCGAAGGGCGGCTTCGGCGGCGCCGTCGGCTTCGTCGGTGTGCCGCTGATGGCGCTGGCCATTCCGCCTGTGCAGGCGGCCGCGATCCTGCTGCCCATCCTGTGCCTGATGGACATCGTTTCGGTGTGGACGTGGTGGGGTGTCTACGACCGCAAGATGCTGGTCGACATGATGCCGGGCGCCGTCATCGGCATCGGCCTCGGCTGGCTGACGGCGGCTCTTGTCACAGAGGAAATGGTGCGGCTGATTGTCGGCGCGGTCGCGCTGATCTTCGTCGCCCGCTGGATCTACCTGCAATTCCGCCACGGCGCCGACCATGCGGCGGCGCCGAACCGCATAGCTGCCGCCTTCTGGGGCATTGTCGCCGGCTTCACCAGCTTCGTCGCCCATGTCGGCGGTCCGCCCTTCCAGGTCTACGCGCTGCCGATCCGGCTCGACCCGAAAGTGCTGTCGGGGACGGCGGCAGTCTTCTTTGCCGCGACCAATGCGCTGAAGCTGATCCCCTATTTCGCGCTCGGCCAGTTCGACACCGCAAACCTAACAGCCTCCGCCGTGCTGATGCCGCTGGCGCCGCTCTCCACCATCGCCGGCGCCTGGCTGGTGCGCCGCATGCGGCCGGAGGTTTTTTATCCCTTTACCTACGCAACCGTTGCGGTGGTCGCCGTCAAACTGCTCTGGGACGGCATTGCCGGCCTGATGTAGGCGTATTGATATTCAGGTGATGCCGGCCTGACCTGAATCTCAACCCGCCTAAGCGTGGGCGGCACATGGCCGCCCATGTCTGCCGTTATCAGGCGGCGCTTGGCACCAGCTGACGGCTGCCGCCGAAGGCGAGCGCGGCGCCGAGTGCGATCACCATCGCCATGCCGGCGAGAATGCCGATGTCATGCAAGGTCGGCTTCAGCACCATGTCGGCGATGATCGCCAGCATCACCGCATAATCGAGGCGCGCCCAGTTCATCATGCGCTGGCCCGTGCCGAGCACGGCCGGCGTCACGCCGTCCTTGACGATCATGGCGCCCATGCGCTCGCCGGTCGGCTTGAAGATGAACATGCCGATCGAGAAGGTCGTGGCGTAGCCGACGAGGCCGATGACGATCCACAGTTCGGAAAAGCCGACCCAGAAGCCGCACATGAGCAGGCCGAAGATCAGCGTGAGCATTGACAGCGGCGCGAAGAACTTGCCGCCGAGCTGGCCGCTGGCGCGTATCGCCTGCAGCTTGTCATCGATGTTGCCGGCGCGCTCGGCGAGCACGCAGAGCAGGAACAGGACGAAGCCGCCGCCGACCCACAGGGTGGCCGAGACGATGTGAAGGAATTTGACGATCGAGTACCAGTCCATGGTTTGCTCCTGGATGTTTTTTTGAGGCAGTGCCAATCCGCAGCGGCTTGGGAGGAGCGGGGTTTTGCGTGGGAAGTGTTTCCGCTTGATGCCGCGAAGGACGGGTTGCTGTTTCTGGCCCTTGGTCAGCGATTGGTTCGAGCCCGCGGGCATACAACGGCGGCCAGTTCGATTAAAAAATCCATGCGCCGTTAAGGGTTCATTAAGCTTTACAGGCGTTTACTATGTGCATCCAGTTTTGCTGGATTCTTACCGAGTGGTTGGAGCCACTTTGTTTGACGCCTCCCTGTTAAACTCCTGAGAGCCGCCTTATCCGCGGCTCTTTTTTTGTCCCCAGGCGGGACAGGGGACCCGCGCCGCCGTTAACCGTTTGTTAAACATGCGCTTGCCTTCATGGGCGTCGAAGCGCATTTTCAAGCCTCAGTCATTTAGGGTGCGGTCGGTATCGGTAAGTATTGCCGAATCGGCTTGCGGCAGTGCAGGGGCATATCGATGAACGAGCCTTCGAAGGGCATCGCCAAAACCATCAAACTGGCGGAGCGCCGGGTTTTCTCCCAATCCTTCAAGCCCCTCTACCAGGAGGGCATGGGCCTGGTCGAGCAGGCGGCCGAGTATCTCGACGGCAAGGGCAGGCTCGAGGCCAAGAAACTGTCGCGCACGGCGGCGACGCTTTACGCGGCTGAATCGATGCGGCTGACCACCCGTCTGATGCAGGTCGCGTCCTGGCTGCTCCTGCAGCGCGCGGCCAATTCCGGCGAAATGACCCGGGACCAGGTTGCGTCGGAGAAATCCAAGGTGCGCCTCGACACCGCGTCGGCGCATGACGAGGCGCTCGGCTGGAACGAGTTGCCGAAGGATTTCCTCGAGCTCGTGACCCGCTCACTGCGCCTGCAGTCGCTGGTGCGCCGCATGGACGAAGAGATCTATGGCGGCACCATGCCCGATACGCATTCGCCCGTTCGCCGCGCCAATCCGGTTTCCGATCAGATATCGCTGCTCAATACAGCCTTCGCTCGCGGCTGACTGGCTGCTTGATCCAGAAGCCAAGGCGGCTCTGGGCCCTCGTTTCTGGTTTGTTCACATTTCGCTGGCATCGCTGTGCGCCAAGGTTAGACTTGGCGCATGGGGGAAGCGATTCGCATCATCGGTATCGATCCGGGCCTGAGGCGCACCGGCTGGGGCATCATCGACAGCCTCGGCAATTCGTTGCGTTTCATCGCGTCCGGCACTGTGCGGTCGGACGACAAGGCGTCGCTGGCGACAAGGCTTTGCCAGTTGCATGACGGGCTGGCCGAAGTGCTGCATCAGGAGATGCCGCATGAAGCCGCGGTCGAACAGACTTTCGTCAACAAGGATGCGACGGCGACGTTGAAGCTCGGCCAGGCGCGCGGCATCGCCATGCTGGTGCCGGCGCGCGCCGGGCTGGTGGTCGCCGAATACGCCCCCAATGCCGTCAAGAAAGCGGTCATCGGCGTCGGTCATGGCGAAAAGAAGCAGATCCATATGATGCTCAAGGTGCTGATGCCGAAAGCGGTCTTCAGCGGCGACGACGCCGCGGACGCATTGGCCATCGCCATCTGCCACGCACATCACCGTCAGAGCGTCGCCTACCGGCTGGCGGCGCTGGCGTGAGGGGACGCTCATGATCGGCAAGCTGAAGGGCACGCTGGACGAGATCGACGAGGACTCCTGCGTCGTCGACGTGCATGGCGTCGGCTATGTCGCCTATTGCTCGGCGCGCACGCTGGCCACGCTACCGTCGCCGGGCGAGGCGGTGGTGCTGTTCATCGAGACCTATGTCCGCGAGGACATGATCCGGCTCTACGGCTTCCAGTCGGCGCTGGAGCGCGAATGGTTTCGCCTGCTGATGAGCAATGTGCAGGGCGTCGGCGCCAAGGTGGCGCTGGCGATCCTGTCGACGCTGGCGCCGGCCGACCTCGCCAATGCGATCGCGCTGCGCGACATCGCCATGGTCTCCAGAGCGCCGGGCGTCGGCAAGAAGGTGGCCGAGCGCATCGTCACGGAATTGAAGGCCAAGGCTCCCGCCTATGCCGGCACCGCCACCGGCACGATCGGCCTCAAGCAGGAGCTCGGCGAAGGCGTCGCGCCAGCGCCCATCACCGATGCCGTCTCGGCGCTGGTCAATCTCGGCTATTCGCGCGACATCGCCGCCAACGCGGTTTCCGCGGCGCTGAAGACGGCCGGCGAAGGCGCGGATGCCTCGAAGCTGATCCGCTTCGGCCTGAAGGAACTGGCGCGGTAATTGCTGTAAACTTAATTTCCGACTATCATATGAAGAGTAAGAAACTTATCGGAAAGTAAGAAAATGGGTGCGTATGCCAATCTGACCTCGAAAGGACAGCTGACCATTCCCAAAGATGTTCGGGAAGCGTTGTCACTGAAGGCTGGAGATATGATCGCTTGGACGGTCGTTGACGGCCATCTCGTCGGAACGCCGCGCAATCTCGATTTTGAAGACCTCGCTGGCTTTCTAGGAGATCCTCCCGGCGGCCCCGCTTCTCTCGAAGAAATCGACGTCGCCGTTCGAGATGCCGTGGGCAGGCACGTGGCAGGGGACAAGCCATATGGTGGGCAAGAGGGCGGCGAGTGACATCGATCGGCATCGACACGAACGTTCTGCTTCGAATGGTGTTGAACGACGATGCTGAGCAGCGCGCAAAGGCCCTCGCCTTCGGCAAGAGCCTGAACGAGGACAAGCTCGGCTTTGTTAGCCTGATGGTGCTGGTTGAATTCAGCTGGTCGCTCATTTCTCGTTACAGGTTGCCAAAGGAACAGATGCAGGCGGCAATCCAAAGATTGCTGAAAATCAAGACACTGATGTTCGAGGATTTCGATGCTATCGTTGTGGCGCTCGAACGATCGAGCGCGCCACAGGTCGATTTTGCTGACGCTTTGATTGCAGAGCACAATCGAAATTTAGGGTGCTCGCATACGATTACGTTCGATCAGCGTGCCGCCAAATCAATCGCCGGCATGGAGCTGCTCGCATGAGCCTTTCCCCTCGTCTCATTGCTCCCGACAAGCGCGGCGAGGATGCCGATCAGACCTTGCGGCCGCAGTCGCTCGACGAGTTCGTCGGCCAGGCGGCGGTGCGCGCCAATCTCAAAGTTTTCGTCGATGCCGCCAAGGGTCGCGGCGAGGCGCTCGATCATGTGCTGTTCGTCGGTCCGCCCGGCCTCGGCAAGACGACGCTGGCGCAGATCATGGCGCGCGAGCTCGGCGTCAATTTCCGTTCGACCTCCGGCCCGGTCATCGCCAAGGCTGGCGATCTCGCGGCTCTGCTGACCAATCTGGAGGAGCGCGACGTCCTTTTCATCGATGAAATCCACCGTCTCAATCCGGCGGTGGAGGAAATCCTCTATCCTGCCATGGAGGATTTCCAGCTCGACCTGATCATCGGCGAAGGGCCGGCGGCGCGCTCGGTCAAGATCGACCTCGCCCACTTCACGCTGGTGGCGGCGACGACGCGGCTCGGGCTGTTGACCAATCCGCTGCGCGACCGGTTCGGCATTCCGGTGCGGCTCAATTTCTACACCGTCGAGGAGCTGGAGCAGATCGTGCGGCGCGGCGCGCGCATCCTGCAAATGCCGCTCGGCGACGATGGCGCGCTGGAGATCGCGCGCCGGGCGCGCGGCACGCCGCGCATCGCCGGCCGCCTGCTGCGGCGCGTGCGTGACTTTGCCTCGGTTGCCGGCGACGGCCATGTCGACAAACGCATTGCCGACGAGGCATTGACCAGGCTGGAGGTCGACGGGCTCGGGCTCGACGCGCTCGACCGCCGCTATTTGTCGATGATCGCCCGCAATTTCGGCGGCGGCCCTGTCGGCATCGAGACGATCGCGGCCGGGCTTTCGGAGCCGCGCGACGCAATCGAAGACATCATCGAGCCTTATCTGATCCAGCAGGGTTTCATCCAGCGCACGCCGCGCGGCCGCGTGCTCACCGCCAATGCCTGGCGCCATCTCGGCCTCGACGCTCCGAAAGACCTTGCCCAGCAGCAGATCAGCCTGTTCCAGGAAGAGTAACGCAGATTTGTTCGCCGGCCGCGCCTCCGCAGGTAGGTCTGCGCAAAATCTGCCCGCCTCGGCCTAGGTGAGGGCACAATTGACGCCTCTAAGCCGAGCCTGACGCAATCCCAAGGGGCTTGGGCCGAACGATGATCACCAGACGTGGCTTTCTGCGCCTCATGGGCGGCTCGTTCCTGTCGATGGCAGCGCTCGGCGCCTATGCCGTCGGCATCGAGCCGATGCTGCTCAGCCATGTGAAA
This sequence comes from Mesorhizobium sp. ORM8.1, assembly GCF_053005525.2. Taxonomy (NCBI): domain Bacteria; kingdom Pseudomonadati; phylum Pseudomonadota; class Alphaproteobacteria; order Hyphomicrobiales; family Phyllobacteriaceae; genus Mesorhizobium; species Mesorhizobium sp. ORM8.1. Next base: position 4,398,552 of record NZ_CM132600.1, read on the forward strand.
CGCTACGCGCTGACGCCGCCGCACTGGCCGGCAGGGCTCAAGCTGCGTGTCGTGGCACTGGCCGATATCCATGCCTGCCGGCCCTGGATGACGCCGGAACACATCGCCTCGCTCGTCGAGGACGCCAATGCGCTGCAGCCGGATGTGGTCGTGCTGCTGGGCGACTATATTGCCGGGATGCGTCTGGTGACGGGGCAAGTGGCGACGCAAGATTGGGCTTCCGCGCTGTCCGGGCTTAAAGCGCCGCTCGGCGTGCAGGCAATCCTCGGCAATCACGACTGGTGGCATGATATTTTCGCTCAAGAAGCCGGTGCCGGGCCGACAGCGGCGCGCAAGGCGCTCGAAGCCGTCGGCATCGGCGTGCTCGAGAACGATGCCTTGCGGCTGGAGAAGGATGGGCAAGGCTTCTGGATAGCCGGGCTTGCCGATCAGCTGGCGCTGCTGCCGGACCACGCCAAGGGCCGCTACGGGATGACCGGGCTCGACGACCTCGACGGCACGCTGGCCAAGGTCGGCGACAATGCTCCCATCATCCTGCTTGCGCATGAGCCGGATATTTTTCCGAAAGTACCCTGGCGGGTTTCGCTGACGCTGTCGGGCCACACGCATGGCGGACAGGTGCGGTTGTTCGGCTATTCGCCGGTGGTGCCGTCGGCCTATGGCAATCGCTACGCCTACGGCCATGTCGTGGAGAACGACCGCAACCTGATCGTGTCGGGCGGGCTCGGCTTCAGCATCGCGCCGGTGCGCTTCGGCATGCGGCCGGAGATCCTGCAGATCGATCTCGGCTAACGCCAGAGCGTTTCACCGTTTCACGGAAACGGCGAACCGCTCTAACTCTTTGTTTTTACGCAATTCCGGACGGAAAACCGCTCACACTTTTCCTGGAATTGCTCTAGCCGCAAGCTCGAGTGACTATCTGGCTGCGCGGACAGGGTTTCCGTCAGCTTCGTAGCCGGTGATGCCAGGCTCCCACCAGCGCACCGGATTGTTTCGGAAGCTGGGCCGGTTTTCCATGTTGTCTACAAGTGCCCCAATCTTCGGATGAAGATCGAGTTTGATATCGAGGTCAAGCGGCCGATTGGCGATGAAGCGAAGATGGCAGGTCAGGAAAACGTCCTGAACCGAAACGGCCTTGCCGAAAAATCCATCGCCTTGCCGGTCGATCCGATGCTCCAGCCACCCCACCAGATGGCCGATACGCTCGGCGCACCGCGTCAGATGCGAATTGCCGTGATGCCTGACCCCGGACCATTGCATCTGGCTGATGGTCGTTGCCGAGATGCCGAGCGTCTGGATCGAGGAGAAGAGGACCTTGTCGGACCATTCCGAGCCCGCGCGAAACATCAGAGGCGCCAGCGCCGGTTCGTGCCCGGCACGCCGCGGATAGGTGGCCAGCAGATACTCGGCGATTACGCCACTTTCCCACAGCGTCAGATCGCCGTCCCGGAATGTCGGGACCTGCAACGCCGGCGTCCATTCGGCGCGGGAGGCAGCGGACGGCGTGGTCGTTTCTTCCTGGCGTTCGTAGTCGAGACCGATTTCATCGAGCACGACACGAACGCCGCGCGCGAAAGGAGACCCGGTCGTGTAAAGCAGCGAGCGCATGATCCCGTCCCCCAAGGGGACGAGAAATAACACGGCTGGCGGTCAACGGGGAAGTCGGCGGATCACGTCCATCACGTCGGGCTCAGCCTTCTCGCCATCGAAAGCGTCGACAATGCCGAAGGCGCCGCCGTAACTCCACACCGACCAGGAGAAGTCATGCGCCTCGGCGCGCGCGATCATGTCGCGCACATAGGCCGCGCGATACGCGGCCGGCATGACAAAGCCGTTGCCATATTCCTTGCGGATCATGCCGAACTCGCCGAGCGTGATGTTTTCCGGCTTGATGCCGTTGGCTTTTGCCCAGGCTTCGACCGTCTTGAACGGTTCGTCCATCACGCCGAGCAGCCTCTCGGGGCTGTCCATCGTCGCCACCTGCTCGTCGAGATAGGCGAGCAGGACGCTCTGCCTGGCCCAGGGCGCCTCGGCCTTGATGCGGTCGCGGATCGTATCCAGTGCCACGTTCAACTCGGTGCGTGGCACGGCGGTCAGCGGGTAGGGCAGGCCGGTGACATACGGAATGAAATCGCCGGCCCAGGTCGCGCCCTGATGCGTCAAAAGAAACGGATCGTAGGAGTGGAAGGCCCAGATGATGTTGTCGTCGGGGATCGCCTTGGGGTCGATTTTCGCCAGCGAGGCAGCGTTTGAATAACAGCCGCCGGTGAGGATCAGCGTCAACCTTGTGGCCGAGGCGCGGGCGGCCGCGAAGAGCTGCTTCTGGCGCTCGGGCCAAAGGCTGGTGCCGTTATCGTCGCAATCGACAATCGGCTCGTTCATCACTTCGAGCGCAACCTGCCTCGGATCCTCCTCGGCCAGCGTCCGCGCCATCTTGCGCGCCATCTCGACATACGCCGCGAAGATCGCAGGGTCGTCCATCACCTGCCCCATGCCGATCTTGCGGTTGCCGCCGGCCGGGATCAGATGCAGGTCGACGATCACCTTCAGGCCGGCGCGGTTGATCAAGCGCGCCGAGTCCAGCACGCTGGCATAGAGGTCGTCGCGCAAGGAAGCTGTCTGGTCGGAGAGAAAGGGCGAGGGATCGACCGGCATGCGCAGGAAGTCGAAGCCTGCTTCCTTCAGCGCCTTGAGATCGTCCTCCTTGAGGAATTTGCGCCACTCCGGATAGGGCAGGATCGCCTGGCGATCGCCCCATTTGTCCTCGGCTGGCCAGGTTACCCACTGGTCGAGATTGAGGCCGCGCTTCATCGAGAACGTTGCCGCGCCGGTCGGCAGCGTAAGAGCGGCAAGCGCCAGCAACGCCGTCATCAAGGTCTTGATCATCGCGCCCAACGGTGCCACGCACAGAATACCTAAGCCACGGGTTAGGTGCCTGTTCGGCCAGAAAAAGGAAAGTGCGATGGACGATCATGGTGAATCGGCAGCGCTCAGCGCCGGGCTCTCCGGGGCGCTGACTGAGTTCGGCCATCGCCTGATGGCGCGGGTCTACTATGCCGACACCGATTTTTCCGGCGTCGTCTACCACGCCCGTTACCTGGAGTTTCTCGAGCGCGGCCGCTCGGATTACCTGCGGCTCGCCGGTGTCCACCACACCGAGTTGGCCGAGGGCAAGCATGGCGAGCGTATCGTTTGGGTGGTGCGGCGCATGGAGATCGACTTCCGCGCGCCGGCGCGCATGGACGATATCCTGACCATCGACACGCGCACCGACGACATCTCCGGCGCGCGCATCTTCATGGCGCAGCAATTGAAGCGCGGGCAAGACGTGCTGGTCGAGGCGAAGGTCGAAGCCGCGATCATCGGCGAAAGCGGGCGTCCAAAGCGCTTTCCAAAGGAATGGATCACAGCCTTCATGCTCAAGGCGAAGAGCTGATATACCGCCCGCGCCCGCGATCTTCGGCGCATTAACCGGACGGTTCCAGGCCCTGACCGCCGGTACAAGCGCGGCAATGCGCCGCGCCCTACATCCTAACCCATCCTTAACCATAACGGTTCATGAAGGAATTGGCGAAGATTGGCGCAATTCTCGCGCCTTCCTTTCACCAATATTTGCCCCGAAAAGGCCGCACAACGGTGCATTCGGGGTTGTTCCGCAAGCTTCAAAGCTTCGCGCGATCGGACCAAAGGGATGCCCATGGGCCAGCCGCCAGCGACGCCCGGAAAATCTTAAGGACTTAAGTCATGGAAAATATCCCACTCGCCGACCCGGGCGCGCATTTGTCGATTTGGGCCCTGTTCATGCAGGCCGGCTGGGTGGTCAAGCTGGTCATGATCGGCTTGCTCGGCGCCTCGATCTGGACCTGGGCGATCATCATCGACAAGCTGGTTGCCTATGGCCGCATGCGGCTGGCGCTCAACCGCTTCGAGCAGGTGTTCTGGTCGGGGCAGTCGCTGGAAGATCTCTATCGCGCGCTCGCCGACCGCAAGACCACCGGCATGGGCGCGATCTTCGTCGCCGCCATGCGCGAGTGGAAGAAGAGTTTTGAAAAGGGCGCGAAATCGGCGCTGGCGCTGCAGACCCGTATCGACAAGGCGATGGATCTGGCGCTGACCCGCGAGATGGAGAAGCTGGAGGGGCGCCTCGGCTTCCTCGCCACCACCGGCTCGGCCGCACCCTTCATCGGTCTGTTCGGCACCGTCATCGGTATCATGACGTCGTTCCAGGCGATCGCCGCCTCGAAGAACACCAGCCTTTCGGTGGTTGCGCCCGGCATCGCCGAGGCGTTGCTGGCGACCGCGATCGGCCTGCTGGCGGCCATCCCCGCGGTCATCGCCTACAACAAGCTGTCATCGGACGCGAACAAGATCGGCATGCGCATGGAGGGGTTCGCGGATGAGTTCTCCGCCATACTCTCGCGCCAAATCGATGAAAAAGTCGCGCAGAAGGCCTGAGGAACGATCATGGGGATGTCTGTAAGCGGAGGCGGCACGGGGCGAGGCGGGCGCGGCCACAGGCGGCGTGGCCGTCACCATGCCCTGATGTCCGAAATCAACGTCACGCCGATGGTCGACGTGATGCTGGTGCTGTTGATCATCTTCATGGTCGCGGCGCCGCTGCTGACCGTCGGTGTGCCGATCGACCTGCCGGACACTCAGGCCAAGGCGATGAATGTCGACACCCAACCGATCACCGTTTCGATCGACGCGGCCGGCAAAATCTTCCTGCAGGAAACCGAAATCCCGATCGAAGAGCTGGTGGCCAAGCTGCAGGCGATCTCGAAGACCGGCTATGACGAACGCATCTTCATCCGCGGCGACAAGTCGACCGACTATGGCACCGCCATGAAGGTCATGGCCCGCATCTCGGCGGCCGGTTACAAAAATATCGGCCTGGTCTCGCTGCAAGAACAGGATCAGTAGACGGCAAATGCGCACCGGTCTTACCTCATCGGTGATCTTGCATACGGTGGCGCTAGCCTTCGGGCTGTTCACGCTGTCGTCGCCGCCGTCCATGCCGGCCGCCGATACGGAATCGGTGGCGGTCGATATCGTGCCCATGGAGGCGGTCGCGCAAACGCTGCAGGGCGACAAGAAGTCGGTGATGCACGAGAAGCCGGCGCCGCTCCCGACCAAACGGCCGGATGTCGTGCCCAACGCCCAGAAGGTCGGCGAGAACACCGTCGATACAGACAAGCCGGTGACGGACGAGACCAAGCCGAAGCCGGTCGATAAGACGGCAGCACCGCCGCCGGCGCCGACGCCGACCGAGAAGCCGGCGGTCGAGGATGTGCCGAAGCCGCAGGAAAAGCCGAAGCCCATCCCGGCAACGGAAGTCGCGCCGACGCCGACGCCAAAGGAAGAGGTCAAGCCCGAACCGGTGAAGCAGACCGATCCAAAGCCGACCCCGGCCAAGGACCCGACGCCGACACCGCCGAAAGACACGACAGCCGCTATACCGAAGGAAACGGTGAAGCCGGACGCGGTCGCTGAGGCGATTTCCCAGGAGCAGCCGACGGACGAGGCCAAGTTGCCGGACTCAGCACCAGCGCCGGAAGCACGCCCGAAGCCGCAGCCGGCTCAGGCCGAGAGCGCCAAGGCGCCGGATCGCAAGGACGCCGACAAGCCGGTCAAGGAAGCCTCGTCCAAGCCGAAGTCGGACGAGAAGCAGTTCAACGCCGACGAGATAACGGCCCTGCTCGATAAGCAGAAACCTTCCGGCGGCGGCGCCAAGCGCTCGACCCAGCAGGCCTCGCTCGGCGGCACGAAGGACCAAGGCCAGAAACTGTCGAAATCGGAGCAAGGGGCGTTGGAAGATCAGCTCGGTAGTTGCTGGACGCTTCCGGTTGGCCTCGAAGGTTCCGAGGACTTCACGGTGGTCATCCGTTTCAACCTGAATGCCTCCGGCAAGCTGGAGGGCCGCCCGACCGTTGAGAAGTCCAGCGGCAACCCCCAGTTCGACGCCAGCGCGGTTCGCGCCGTGCAGAAATGCGATGTCGCCGGGCTGCAGGTTCCCGCCGGAAAGCAAGACATATGGTCCGACATTCGCGTCAATTTTGATCCGAGAGCGATGCTTGGTCTCTAGCCTGAGCATCCCAGAAATCAGCAAGAGAAGCGAGAATACATGCAATTCATCCTCAAGCCGCTCCTGATCGTCGCCGCGATGGCGATGGGCATAAATGCTGTCGTCACCTTGCCTGCTCGGGCGACCCTCGAGCTCAACGTCAATAAAGGCAATGTCGAGCCGATGCCGATCGCCATTCCTGACTTTCAGGGTGGGCTCGGAGCGCAGATATCGGAGATCGTCACAGCCGATCTGAAGCGGTCGGGACTGTTCGCGCCGATCGACAAGGCCGCCTTTGTCGAAAAAATCACGAATCCGGATGCCACGCCGCGTTTTGAAGACTGGAAAGTCATCAACGCGCAGGCGCTGGTGACCGGCAGCGTGAACAAGGAGGCGGATGGCCGCATCCGCGCCCAGTACCGACTGTGGGATATTTTTGGCAACCAGCAGCTGGCCGGCGAGCAGTTTTTTGCCAACGACGCCAATCAACGCCGTGTCGCGCACATCATCGCCGATGCGATCTATGAGAAGATTACCGGCGAAAAAGGTTATTTCGACACGCGGGTCGTCTTCGTCGACGAATCCGGCGCCAAGAACGCCCGCAAGAAACGCCTCGCCATCATGGACCAGGACGGCGCCAATGTGCGCTATCTGTCCGACGGCCGCGCCATCGTCCTGACGCCGCGCTTTTCGCCGAACCGGCAGGAAATCACTTATATGTCCTACGAAAGCGGGCAGCCGAAGGTTTATCTGCTGCAGATCGAGACCGGCCAGCGCGAGCTCGTCGGCAATTTCCCGGGCATGACGTTTGCGCCGCGCTTCTCGCCGGACGGCCAGAAAGTGATCATGAGCCTGCTGCGCGACGACGGCAATTCCAACATCTTCGCCATGGATCTGAGAAGCCGCTCGACCACGCGGCTCACCGACTCGACCGCGATCGACACCTCGCCATCCTATTCGCCGGATGGCTCGCAGGTCGTCTTCACCTCCGACCGTGGCGGCGGCAGCGGCCGATCCCAGATCTACGTCATGGGAGCCGATGGCTCCAACCCGCACCGCATTTCCTTTGGCGACGGCGTCTATTCGACGCCGGTCTGGTCGCCGCGCGGCGATCTCATCGCCTTCACCAAGCAGGGTGGAGGCCAGTTCCAGATCGGCGTCATGAAGACCGACGGTTCGAGCGAACGCATCCTGTCTTCCGGTTTCCAGCAGGAGGGTCCGACCTGGGCGCCGAACGGCCGTGTGCTGATGTTCTTCCGCGACTCCGCAGGCGGACCAAAGCTGATCTCGGTCGATCTCACCGGCCGCAACGAGCAGCAGATCCCGACGGCGAACTATGCTTCGGACCCGGCTTGGTCGCCTTTGTTGGAGTAGGAGGAACTGAGGAATTGGAGAATTGAAGAACTGAGGAATGGATAAGCAGGGACGCTACGTTGGACGCGCGAGGGACCTGGAGGTCTATAAGCGTGCCTACGTGATTTCTCTTGAAATTCACAAAGCCACGCTGGTCTTTCCAAAGATCGAGCAATATGCGCTCGCCGATCAGTTGCGGCGCTCCAGCAAGGCAATCTGCGCTAACTTAGCTGAGGGTTTTGCCAAGCAGCCCCATTCCAAAGCCGAATTCGCTCGCTTTATTTCAATGGCGATGGGGTCGTGCAGCGAAGCGGAGACATGGATCTCCTATGCGTTCGACCTTGAGTACATCTCCAAAACACAGCTTGACGAGTGGCAACGGTCCTACAACCAGATCTACGGAATGCTGGTGAACCTCAGAGGGTCGCTGAAGTGACCCTCTTTCTCCAGTTCTTCAATTCTCCAGTTCCTCAGTTCCTCAGTTCCTCAATTCCCTCTTTCTTCATGTTTTGGCCGCATTTCCGCCTACGGTCCGCGCGCAATGTGAGCGTGGAAAAACCAGCCGAGGACGGCGGCTCGCAACCAAAAATTAACCGTGTTTCTTGAATGCCGGTTAACCCAAACGTGGTTACTGGGTGATCAACGAAATCACTCGAAATGCGAAGGAGAGGCGGCATGGGCCGTATCGCAGCACTTACCCGCAACCCGGCGATGATCGCCCTGATCGCATTGCTTGCGATCACCGGTTGCGCCTCGAAGAAGAACCTGAACAACCCCAGCGACCTCGGCCTCAACGGCGCGGGCGCCGCGACGCCCGGTTCGGCGCAGGACTTCACGGTCAACATCGGCGACCGCATCTTCTTCGACACCGATTCCGCCTCGATCCGCGCCGACGCGCAGACCACGCTGGCCCGCCAGGCGCAGTGGCTGAACCAGTACAAGCAGTATGCCATCGTCATCGAAGGCCATGCCGACGAGCGCGGCACGCGTGAGTACAATCTGGCGCTCGGCGCCCGCCGCGCCGCCGCCACGCGCGACTTCCTGGTGTCGAAGGGCGTTTCCGCCGGTCGCCTGAAGACTATCTCCTACGGCAAGGAGCGCCCGGTCGCAGTTTGCGATGACATCTCCTGCTGGTCGCAGAACCGTCGCGCCGTCACCACGCTGTCGGGAGCCGGTTCCTAAGGCTTAGCCGCAGCGACCGCTTCAGCGCGGCGCTACAGGCGACAAAAATACAACAACTGGACATGAAAGGCGGCCGCAGGGCCGCCTTTTTCATTTGCGACACTTCGAAACAAAATTTGGCCGAAGTCTCGCGCCCTGCTATGAGCGCGAGGGCGCTTGCTCCCAGTGTTTGATTTGGAAAGGCGCATCAGGCCAACACCATTCCACCGCGAGAGATAGAATGCATTTCAGAACGGTCCTGAGCGGCACGCTTGCGCTGCTCATCGTATCAAGCCTCCCAAGCCTTGCCGCTTCGGCGGGCAGCGCCGGCCAGGGCTCCGACAGCGGATTCAGCTTCCATCTGCCGACGCTTGGCATTTTCGGCGACAAGAAGAAACCGGAAGCGGCGCAGATCGCGCAGCAGGACGGCGGCGCCGGCGTGACCGGCCTGGAAGACCAGCTCCGGCAGTTGAACGGCAAGGTCGAGGAGCTGAACTTCCAGATCCTGCAGATGCAGGAACAGATGCGCAAGCAGCAGGAAGACAACGAGTTCCGCTTCCAGCAGCTCGAGGGCGGTTCGCCGGGCGCCAAGCCTGCCGGGCAGAAGAAATCGGACGCCACGCCTCAGAACGGCAACACCACGCTCGGCGATGCCGGCACCGGCGATTCTGGTGCCGGCGATACGGGCGCCGATTCCGGTGTCGCCCAGGCTCCGGAGGCGCAGGCTCCAGCCGATGCCGGCGCCCAGAATGGCGACGGCAAGACCGTCGGCGACGTCATCGTGGAATCGCAGACCGGCGATCCGGGCAAGCTCATTCCCGGCGCGGCACCGAAGAATTTCGGCACCATCACCGTCGACAAGAACGGCAACGTCGTCAATGCCGAGACCGACCCGCAGGCGAGCGCGCCGGCAGGCTCTTCGACAGCCACGGCCAGCGCTCCTTCCAGCGAAGCGCCGGCCAAGAGCGCCAAGAGCAAGGCCGGCGGCACCGAAGTCGCGGCACTGCCCTCGACCAACGATCCCGACGAGCTCTACCGCAACTCCTACCAGTTCATCCTGTCCGGCGATTATCCCACCGCCGAGCAGGGGTTCCGCGACCATATCTCCCGCTTCCCCAAGGACGCAAAGGCAGCGGACGCGCATTACTGGCTTGGCGAGTCGCTGCTTGGCCAGCAAAAATATCGCGACGCGGCGGAAATCTTCCTGGCTGCCAGCAAGGACTATCCGAAGGCCAAGAAGGCGCCCGACATGCTGCTTAAGCTCGGCGTGTCGCTGGTCGGCCTGAAGCAGAACGACGTTGCCTGCGCCACCTTCAGCGAAATCGGCAAGCGCTATCCCGATGTTTCCGGCGCGCTCAAGGAACGGATCAAGCAGGAAAAGGCGCTGGCGTCTTGCTAGTTTTTCTGCTGCATGTCGTTGTCCCTGAACCGGGGCAATTCTGAAGCGACATGGATTGATGCTCGAGACCGAGCCAGACCTTACCGACCGCCTTTTCACGACCTTCGATTTCTCCCGCGGCGCCATTGCGGCCGTGTCCGGCGGCAGCGACTCGACCGCCCTTCTTCTCCTCCTCAAGCAACACATGGATCGCAACGCCCCGGCAGCCAGGCTGCTCGCGGTAACAGTCGATCATGATTTGCGGGCCGGCTCCGCCACCGAAGCGCTCGCCGTTGCCGCACTCTGCGCGGAGCGCGGCATCGCGCACCGCACGCTTATGTGGTCGGGCAGCAAACCCGCGAGTGGCCTGCCGGCCGCGGCGCGTGAAGCGCGCTACCGGCTGCTCGCCGGGCTCGCCCGGAGCGAAGGCCTAGGCCTGATCGTGACCGGCCACACCGCCGACGATCAGGCCGAGACCGTGCTGATGCGCAAGTCGCGCGACAATAAAGTTGGTGACGGGGAAGTGAGCCAAGAGGGAGTGAACGACAGCGGCCGAGGCCTCGCCGGCATGGCGCCAGCCACGCTCTATGACTGGCGGACATGGATCGCGCGGCCGCTGCTCGGCATGCGGCGCGCCGCGCTGCGCGAGGCGTTGCGGCAACGCAATGTCGGCTGGATCGAGGATCCGACGAATACGGACGCGCGTTTCGAGCGGCCGCGCATGCGGGCATCGCTTGCCGGCAACCAGGGCGAACGGCGTATCGAAGAAGCGCTTGCAAAGGCTGCCGAGGCGGCGGCCGGGCGCGAAGAGATCGGCCAGCGCGCCGCCGTGCTGATCGGCAGGATCGCCTCTACACCGGCTCCCGGGCTGATCCGTCTCGACGGCGATTTCGCCAATTGCGCAGACAGCGAGGCGGCCGTCTATGCGCTGCGTATTCTGCTTGCCACGATCGGCGGCATGCCCTTCCTTGCCGATGAAGCGCGCTGCCGGGTGCTGTTTGCCCGCCTGCGGTCAGGACCGCTTCGCGCCACATTGTCGCGGACTGTGGTCGATGCCCGCCGTACCGGCATCTTTCTGCGCCGCGAGGCCCGCAACCTGCCGGTTGCTGCTCCACCGGTCGACAACTGGCTTTGGGACGGCCGGCGGCGGATCACTTTGAGCAACAACGCGGACGGCTTGGTGATCGCGCCGCTGGGCTCCGCCGCCGCCAAGCGAGCGGCATTGGACGAGGTTGCTCCGCAAAGTCTTCTGCGCGCGGCGCTTGCCGTGGAACCGGCGCTGTGGGCGGGCGGCGAATGCCTTGGTTTTGCCGGCGGCGCCACTGCTTTGCGATCCGTCTCGATCGCTGCGGCCATGGCCCCCTTCGCCCGCTTCCTGCCGTCCTTCGACCTCAGACCCGCCGCCGCGGTGGCAATCCTCATCGGCGCGCCGCCGCTGCCGGCGCCGCCATTTCGTGGCCATGAAGGCGGGGCAGGGTGGGCGAAAGCTTAACCCATACGTGCTGTTCTGCTTGGCAAGGGAAGACGCTCTCCCTATGTTAGGCCCAAGCTTCCTCCATCATCGTGTGTCCGCATGCGGACACCAACGGGATAATAGATGAATCCGAATTATCGCAACCTCGCGCTTTGGGCGATCATAGCGGTCCTGCTCATCGCCTTGTTCAACCTTTTCCAGACGCCGCAGACGCGCGGTGCCACCAGCGAGATTGCCTATTCGCAGTTCCTGCAGGATGTCGGCTCGGGCCGGGTCAAGACGGTGACGATCTCCGGCGCCCGTATCTTCGGCACCTATTCCGACAATGCCAACGGCTTCCAGACCTATTCGCCTGGCGATCCGTCGCTGGTTTCGCGGCTGCAGGACAAGAACGTCACCATCACCGCCAAGCCTGAGACCGACGGCTCCAACTCGCTGTTCGGCTATCTGATCTCGTGGCTGCCGATGATCCTGATCCTCGGCGTGTGGATATTCTTCATGCGCCAGATGCAGTCGGGCTCCGGCCGCGCCATGGGCTTCGGCAAGTCAAAGGCCAAGCTTCTGACCGAAGCGCATGGACGCGTCACCTTCCAGGACGTCGCCGGCGTCGATGAGGCCAAGGAAGACCTGGAAGAGATCGTCGAATTCCTGCGCGACCCGCAGAAGTTCCAGCGCCTCGGCGGCAAGATCCCGCGCGGCGTGCTGCTGGTCGGCCCTCCGGGAACCGGCAAGACGCTGCTCGCCCGCTCGGTCGCCGGCGAAGCCAATGTGCCGTTCTTCACCATCTCCGGTTCGGACTTCGTCGAGATGTTCGTCGGCGTCGGCGCGTCCCGTGTGCGCGACATGTTCGACCAGGCCAAGAAGAACGCGCCCTGCATCATCTTCATCGACGAAATCGACGCCGTCGGCCGCCATCGCGGCGCCGGCCTCGGCGGCGGCAATGACGAGCGCGAGCAGACGCTGAACCAGTTGCTGGTCGAGATGGATGGCTTTGAGTCCAACGAGAGCATCATCCTGATCGCCGCCACCAACCGGCCCGACGTGCTCGACCCAGCGCTGCTCAGGCCCGGCCGTTTCGACCGCCAGGTCGTGGTGCCGAACCCCGACATCGTCGGTCGTGAGAAGATCCTCAAGGTGCATGTGCGCAACGTGCCGCTGGCGCCCAATGTCGACCTCAAGGTTGTCGCGCGCGGCACGCCGGGCTTCTCCGGCGCCGACCTGATGAACCTGGTCAACGAATCCGCGCTGATGGCGGCGCGCCGCAACAAGCGCCTCGTCACCATGGCCGAATTCGAGGACGCCAAGGACAAGATCATGATGGGCGCCGAGCGTCGCTCGTCGGCCATGACCCAGGCCGAGAAGGAGTTGACCGCCTACCACGAGGCCGGTCACGCCATCCTGGCGCTCAACGTGCCGGCGGCCGACCCGTTGCACAAAGCCACCATCATCCCGCGCGGCCGCGCGCTCGGCATGGTCATGCAACTGCCGGAAGGCGACCGCTATTCGATGAGTTACAAATACATGGTCTCGCGGCTGGCGATCATGATGGGCGGCCGCGTCGCCGAGGAGTTCAAGTTCGGCAAGGAGAACATCACCTCGGGCGCTTCTTCCGACATCGAGCAGGCGACCAAGCTGGCGCGCGCCATGGTCACGCGCTGGGGCTTCTCCGACAAGCTCGGGCACGTCGCCTATGGCGACAACCAGGAAGAGGTCTTCCTTGGCCATTCGGTGGCGCGCACGCAGAACATCTCGGAAGAGACGGCGCAGATCATCGACGCCGAAGTGCGCCGGCTGATCGACGAGGCCTATTCTACGGCGAAGGCCATCCTGACCAAGAAGAAAAAGGAATGGATCGCTCTGGCGCAAGGCTTGCTCGAATACGAGACGCTGTCAGGCGAGGAGATCAAGCAGCTGATCGCCGGCAACAAGCCAGCCCGCGACCTCGGCGACGACACCCCGCCCAGCCGCGGCTCGGCCGTGCCGAAAGCCGGCACCGGCGGCCGCCGCAAGAAGGGCCCGGAGCCCGAAGGCGGCATGGAACCGCAGCCGTCGAGCTGAGGCTCGGTAAAAGAATCAATCGAGAAACGCCGTGGCTTGGACCGCGGCGTTTTTTTGTTTGCGGGCTGCCCTCGATCTTGGGCTCACCACATCCGTGGTTGGCGAAAGCCGAGGTGACGGCCAATCTCCCCCTTGTGGGGGAGATGCCCGGCAGGGCAGAGGGGGGCGCCCCCTTGTGGGGAGATGTCCGGTGCACCCTCCGAAGCGGCAGCGCAGCTGCTGAGAAGGACGGGTAGGGCAGAGGGGGGCGCTGTCCCGCCGGCATCTCTTCGTCATCCTCGGGCTTGACCCGAGGATCCATGCCGTGACTGTTGCCGGAGGGCGCAGCGGTCCAGAATTCTGTAACCGCTGCAAAGCCTTAACGTCACGGCATGGATTCTAGGGTCTTCGCGCGTCGCTCCGCTCCTTGCTCCGCCCTAGAATGACGACCGCGAAGTAGCGATCCTTCGCACTCCTCTGTCCTGCCCGTCCTTCGCAGCAGCTGCGCTGCAACCTCGGAGGGTGGGCCGGACATCTCTCCTCCAGGGGAGATTGGCAGCGTCGCCGCCGGCGCTTCCTTGCATATGACTTCGAACCCAAACAAAAAAGCCCGCGAACCTTGTGGGTTCGCGGGCCTTTGATCCTCAGCTACAGAGGTCGATCAGCTCTTCAGCTTGGCGTTGCAGAGGCTGTAGAAGCCGCCGCCCTTCTGGATCCACTTCAGGCCGCCCAGCGTGTTGGCGTCCTTGTTGGCATAGTACTGCTCGAGGCAGGTATGCATGCGACCCTTGGCCGGGGTCTCTGTCGCGAATTTCGGCGAGATCGCCTTCGGGAAGCTCACACCCTTCGGCGCGGCGACGGACGGCTTCGCCGGCTCGTTGGTGTAGGTGGCTTCCGTCGGAGCAGGCACGGTGTCGTCGTCGGCGGCGCTGGCGCCGCACTCAGCCTTGCGGAAGTCGTTCCACTTCTGGCCCTTCAGCATGTTCGCCGTCTTGGCAGCCTGGTACTTGGTGCTGCACTCGGCCATGCTCAGGCCCTTGCCGCCATCGGCAGCCGCCGTCGAGGTCTTGGTCGTCGTCGCGGCGGCCGGCGTGGCCGCTGCTGCCGTGGCGCCGGGGCCGCACTCGGCCTTGCGGAAGTCTTGCCACTTCTGACCGTTCAGCGTGCCGGCAGACTTCGCCGCCTGGTACTTGGCGCTGCACTCCTTCGAGGTCAGGCCCTTGGCGGCGGCGTCAGCGGCGGCGGCCGTCTTCTTGGCGGGCTTGGTGTCGGCGGCCTTGGTGTCGGTCGCCTTCGTGGCTGCAGCCTTCGTATCTGTGGCCTTGGCAGCGGTGGTCGCCGCGGCTGCGTCGGTGCCGCACTGCGCCTTGCGGAACTGGTTCCAGGTCTGCCCGGCGAGCGTGCCGCCGTCCTTGGCGGCATTATACTTGGTGCTGCACTCGGCCATGGTCAGCGCGTTGGCTGGCGCCGCCAGGAACAAGGTTGCGACGGCGAGACCCGTCAAAGTGGCAAGTCTATGAATAAGCATGGCGTTTTCTCCCTGTATGCCGCCGATAGGTGTCCCTATGCCAAATCAATAGCTCTCAATGTCCGGTTGCGCTAGATGCTTCCGCTGCGGACATCGTAACAAAGTGTGTGCTTCCCGATAAAGGTGATGAACTGCCGGCGTCCGCCAGGCCGCAAAGGTTTGCCATTCGATCGAATGGCGAAAAAGCTGGCTCCGGCTGGTATATTGCCGCTAGAGTGTGAGGTCGTGGTAGGCTGTCGGGTCACTTTGCACCGCCCGCGACAATGATTTTCTAAGGAATGGTAATATACAATCACGAAATGTGATGATCGGATGCGGCCCAATTGTGGCAATACGGACGGCTGAAAAACCGACGGGGACTATGGCAGGTATGGCAGGTCAGTATTTCGGCACGGACGGCATCCGCGGACGCGCCAACAAGTTTCCGATGACGGCCGAAATCGCCATGCGCGTCGGCATGGCCGCCGGTCTTTCCTTCCAGCGCGGCGACCATCGCCACCGCGTCGTGCTCGGCAAGGACACGCGGCTTTCCGGCTACATGATCGAGAACGCGATGGTGGCGGGCCTGTGCGCCGCCGGCATGGACGTGTTCCTGCTCGGCCCCATTCCGACACCGGCTGTCGCCATGCTGGTGCGCTCGCTGCGCGCCGATATCGGCGTGATGATCTCGGCCTCGCACAACCCCTATTACGACAACGGCATCAAGCTGTTCGGCCCCGATGGCTACAAGCTCTCCGACGAGATCGAGGAGCGCATCGAGAGCATGCTCGACAAAGATATCGAGCTGGCGCTTGCCGATTCCGACGGGCTTGGCCGCGCCAAGCGCGTCGACGGCGTGCATGACCGCTACATCGAATTCGCCAAGCGCACGCTGCCGCGCTCGATGTCGCTTTCGGGGCTGCGCATCGTCGTCGATTGCGCCAACGGCGCCGCCTACAAGGTGGCCCCGGCAGCGCTTTGGGAACTGGGCGCCGAGGTCATAGCCATCAACGTCGAGCCGAACGGCTTCAACATCAACAAGGAATGCGGCTCGACCCATCCGGCCGGGCTGCAGAAGAAGGTACACGAGGTGCGTGCCGATATCGGCATCGCGCTCGATGGCGACGCCGACCGTGTCGTCATCGTCGACGAGAACGGCGCCATCGTCGATGGCGACCAGATCATGGCGCTGATCGCGGAATCCTGGCAGCAGAGCGGACGGCTGGCCGGCGGCGGTGTCGTCTCGACCGTGATGTCCAATCTCGGCCTCGAGCGCTTCCTCGGCGATATGAAGCTGCAGCTGCACCGCACCAAAGTCGGCGACCGCTATGTCGTGGAACATATGCGCGCGCATGGCTTGAATGTCGGCGGCGAGCAGTCGGGCCACATCGTGCTCTCCGATTTCTCGACCACCGGCGACGGCCTGGTGTCGGCGCTGCAGGTGCTGGCCTGCATCAAGCGGCAGAACCGCCCGGTCAGCGAGTTGTCGAAGAAGTTCGAACCGGTGCCGCAGCTGTTGAAGAATGTCCGCATCTCCGGCGGCAAGCCGCTGGAGGAGGCGCCGGTCAAGGCGGCGATCGAGGATGCGCGCAACCGGCTCGGCAAGGCCGGTCGCCTCGTCATCCGGCCCTCGGGCACCGAGCCGCTCATCCGAGTCATGGCCGAAGGCGACGATCCGCAACTGGTCGAGGCGGTCGTCAACGACATCGTCGGCATCATACAGGAAACCCGCAGCGCCGCCTGAGACGGCCACGACACGGCTCTTCCAGCATTCGAGTCCGCCTTTTTCAGCGGGCTTTTTGTTGCGTTTTGGCCACTGACGACACGCGGCTTCTAGCCAAGATTGTATAGATTCGTGGTTAATCAGTACGGTTAAACGGCTTTTAACCTTTGCGATTCATTATCCACCCGAGGTAATCATCTTCGGGCGCTGTCGTCCCGAGGCTTCTTAGGGGTGACACCATGTTCAATAGAGCCAGAATGGCATTGCTTGCCGTGCTGTTTGCGGGGCTGGCCGGCCACGCGGTCGCGGCCGACCTCCCCGAGCCGGTCGAGGAAGCGCCGCCGCCGGTCGTCGAACAGCCTCTCGATGTCGGGGGCTGGTACATCCGCGGCGATGTCGACTACCACAAGTCGACGGTGCGCGGTATCGACTACATGACCTACACCGTCGATCCTTGTAACTGCTCGGTCACGCCCGGCAGCAAAAGCTTCGATTTCGGCAAGCTCAAGGGCGGCTTCTCGCTCGGCGGCGGCGTCGGCTATAAGATCAACGACTATTTCCGCACGGACGTGACCGCTGACTACTGGTTCAAGTCGGACTTCAACGGCGGCACCTCGGATGCCATCTCGACCTCTACCGAAGTGTCGAGGATGAGCGCCCTGCTGCTGCTGGCCAATGCCTATGTCGACATCGGCACCTGGCATGGCATCACGCCTTATGTCGGCGCCGGTATCGGCGGCGCGCATGTCAAATGGGATACAGTTCACGATCCGAACACCACCGAGACCAACCCCGGTTCGTCCAACTGGCGGTTTGCCTACGCCCTCATGGCAGGCGCTTCCTACTGCCTGACCGACAGGGTGATCCTCGATGCTGGCTATCGCTTCAGCCATATCCAGGGCGGTCGCATGTTCGAATGGGATGCCAGCAGTTCCGGACCGGGCTTCGATCGCGGCATCAACACCCATGAAGTGCGCGGCGGCCTGCGCTACCAGTTCGGCGGCAACAATGGTTGCGCCGCGCCGGTGGCCTACCAGCCGGAGCCGGAACCGATCTACACCAAGTAATCGCTTCGCAGGTTCTGAATTCAAGACCGCCCGGCATCAGCCGGGCGGTTTTCGTTTGTGCGTGGCTGGCAAATATCGATCGAAATCAATTCGGTAACGGACTGTTATCCTTAACTGCCACTTAACCACTATGGTTAACAATGGCCCTTGAAACGGCAGCTGTGCTCGCGTTGCGACTGGCGTGCCACTCTCAGGAGCCGGGGACCATGACACTTATTTCGCGTATCGCGTCCGCGCTTTTCGCAATCCTTCTGCCGCTGACGCCGGCACTCGCGGCCGACTACGACCCGCCGGTCTATGTGGACCAGGCACCGGACTATAAGCCGGTCGAAGTGGGATCGGGCTGGTATCTGCGCGGCGACGTCGGTTACGCTTTCAACAAGCCCTATGATTTCACGCAGACGCCGTCTGGTGTCATCACTGATGTCAGCGCCATCTCCGGGTCGGTTGGCATGGGCTACCATTTCAACGATTACTTGCGCGGCGAACTGAATGTGGGCCTGCTGCCGACCAGCAAGTTCGATAACCAATATGTCACCACCTGCACAGGCAACCAGACGACGACGGTGACCGATAACGTATCGGGCAACGTGACCAGCCAGGTTACCGGCCCGAGCACCCGGGCCTGCGACGGGTCGGACTATACCCGCAACAAGGCGTATGACGTGATGGCCAGCGCCTACGTCGATCTCGGGACCTATGTCGGCTTCACTCCCTATGTGGGCGGCGGCCTCGGCGTGGCCTACAGCACCTACAAGCTCGCTCAGGGCGCCAAGAACTGTCAACCCGACTCGGTGAGCACTGTTGGCGGCGGCTCCACCACGACGACAACCTTCACTTGCTACAATTCAAGCGTTTATAACGGTACCGTCACGAGCGAGAAGCAGTTCAGCCTAGCCTATATGCTGGGCGCCGGTTTCGCCTATCAGGTCACCCAGAACGTCGCCATCGATCTCGGCTACCAATATGTGTCCCTGCCTTCGGCGAAATTCGCGACCATCGACAACACCGGCACGCCGTCGATCCACAAGGGTGTCGACTATCATCAGGTCAAGGTCGGACTGCGCTACGACCTCTGGTAAGAGCCCTCATCGCATAGGAACGACCACGGCGGATTTTGGTCCGCCGTTCGCGTCTGAGGTCACGGGAGCTTGATCGGGTATCACCGGTATCCCGGCAGCGACAAAAACTTTGCTCTTGACGCCGAAAGCCTGAACGCATATCGCCGTCCGTGGGCCACCCCTCCCCAACGAGGGGCCACTATCTGGAAGGATAGACCACGATGACGACGCTTACCAAGCCCGGACTCCGTCCGGCGAATCCCAATTTCTCCTCAGGTCCCTGCGCAAAACGCCCCGGCTGGTCGGTCGAGGCGCTGAAGAATGCCGCGCTCGGCCGTTCCCATCGCGCCAAGATCGGCAAGACCAAGCTCGAACAGGCGATCGAGCTGACGCGCGAAATCCTCCAGGTTCCCGCCGGCTACCGTATCGGCATCGTGCCGGCATCGGACACCGGCGCCGTCGAGATGGCGCTGTGGTCGCTGCTCGGCGAACGCGGCGTCGACATGGTCGCCTGGGAAAGTTTTGGCTCCGGCTGGGTCACCGACGTGGTCAAGCAGTTGAAGCTTGCCGATGTGCGCAAGATCGAGGCCGGCTACGGTGAATTGCCGGATCTCGCCAAGATCGATTTCGACCGCGACGTGGTCTTCACCTGGAACGGCACCACATCGGGCGTGCGCGTGCCGAACGGCGATTTCATCCCGGCGAAGCGCAAGGGACTGACCATCTGCGACGCGACTTCGGCCGCTTTCGCGCAAAGGCTCGATTTCGAAAAGCTCGATGTCGTCACCTTCTCCTGGCAGAAGGTTCTGGGCGGCGAGGGCGCGCATGGCATGCTGATCCTGTCGCCCCGCGCCGTCGAGCGGCTGGAGAGCTACAAGCCGTCATGGCCGCTACCCAAGATCTTCCGCCTGACTTCGGGCGGCAAGCTGATCGAAGGCATCTTCAAGGGCGAGACCATCAACACGCCGTCGATGCTGTGCGTCGAGGACTATCTCGATGCGCTCAACTGGGCAAAGTCGATCGGCGGTCTCGAGGCTCTAATTGCCCGTGCGGACGCCAACGCCGCCGTGCTCGACCGCTTCGCCGGCAAGTCGTCGTGGCTCGGACATCTCGCGGCCGATCCTGCGGTGCGCTCGAACACCTCGGTCTGCCTTTCCTTCACCGACCCGGCTGTCGCGGCGCTCGATGCCGACGGCCAGGCGGCCTTCGCCAAGGGCATCGTCTCGGTGCTCGACAAGGAAGGTATCGCCTACGACATCGGCTCCTATCGCGACGCGCCGCCCGGCCTGCGCATCTGGTGTGGCGCGACGGTCGAGGCCTCGGATCTCGAAGCGCTGCTGCCCTGGCTCGACTGGGCTTTTGCCGCGCAGAAGGCGTCGCTGAAAGCGGCTGCCTGAGATTTTCGGTGGCGGCCCGCGGGCCGCCCATTCCCAGCTCAATCCCATTTTTCAAGGAGGCCGCCATGGCGCCCCGCGTTCTCGTTTCGGATAAACTCTCCACCACCGCCGTGCAGATCTTCAAGGATCGCGGCATCGAGGTCGACTACCTGCCCGATCTCGGCAAGGATAAGGACAAGCTGCTCGAAGTGATCGACCAGTATGACGGGCTGGCCATCCGCTCGGCGACCAAGGTCACCGAGAAGCTGATCAACGCCGCCACAAAACTCAAGGTCGTCGGCCGCGCCGGCATCGGCGTCGACAATGTCGATATCCCGGCGGCCAGCCGCAAGGGCATCATCGTGATGAACACGCCCTTCGGCAATTCGATCACCACCGCCGAACACGCCGTGGCGATGATCTTTGCTCTCGCCCGCCAGATCCCGGAAGCCAACGCCTCGACCCATGCCGGCAAATGGGAAAAGAACCGCTTCATGGGCGTCGAGATCACCGGCAAGACGCTGGGCGTCATCGGCTGCGGCAACATCGGCTCGATCGTCGCGACGCGCGGCGTCGGCTTGAGGATGCACGTCATCGCCTTCGACCCGTTCCTGTCGGACAAGCGTGCCGAGGAGCTCGGCGTCGACAAGGTGGAACTCGACGAGCTTTTCACCCGCGCGGACTTCATCACGCTGCACACGCCGCTGACCGACAAGACGCGCAACATCATCGACGCGGCGGCGATCGCCAAGATGAAGAACGGGGTGCGCATCATCAATTGCGCGCGTGGCGGGCTGGTCGTCGAGGCCGATCTGGTCGCGGCGCTGAAGAGCGGCAAGGTCGCCGGCGCCGGCGTTGACGTGTTCGAGGTCGAACCGGCGGAGAACAACGAGCTGTTCGGCATGGAGAATGTGGTGGCGACACCGCATCTTGGCGCCTCGACAGCGGAAGCCCAGGAAAACGTTGCGCTGCAGGTCGCCGAGCAGATGGCCGACTATCTGATCAAGGGCGCGGTCTCCAACGCCATCAACATGCCGTCGATCACGGCGGAAGAGGCGCCGCGGCTAAAACCATTCGTCAAGCTCGCCGAAGTGCTCGGCGCCTTTGTCGGCCAGGTCACCGAGGATCCGATCACCGAGGTCGAGATCCTGTTCGACGGCTCGACCGCGACGATGAACACGCGCGCGCTGATCAGCGCCGCCCTTGCCGGACTGATCCGGCCGCAGGTCGCCGACGTCAACATGGTGTCGGCGCCGATCATGGTGAAGGAACGCGGCATCATCGTCGCCGAGGTCAAGCGCGACAAGTCGGGCGTATTCGACGGCTATATCAAGCTGACGGTCAAGACCGAGCATATGACGCGCTCGATCGCCGGCACCTGCTTCTCGGACGGCAAGCCGCGCTTCATCCAGATCAAAGGCATCAACCTAGACGCCGAAGTCGGCCAGCATATGCTCTACACCACCAATGCCGATGCGCCCGGCATCATCGGTCTGCTTGGCACCGTCTGCGGCGAGAATGGCGTCAACATCGCCAACTTCCAGCTCGGCCGCAATCGTCCAGGCGGCGACGCCATCGCGCTGCTCTATCTCGACGCGCCGTTCCCGGAGCCCGTGCTGGAAAAGGTGCGGGCGCACAAGTCGATCGACTCGGCCAAGCGGTTGCATTTCGACGTGGGTGGGGCTTGATCCCGGGCTTCGGCAAAGGATTTGAAAGGTGCGGACCAGCCCGCGCCTTTGTGTTTACGAACGGATACGGTAGAATATCGCTCTGAGGAGTTTGTGATGAAGATTGTCGTCGACGCATTTTGGGATGACGAAGCCAAAGTCTGGGTAGCGTCGTCACGCGAAAAGATCGGTCTGGCGACAGAGGCCGATACGATAGAGGCGCTTCAGCGCCGATTGGCGACGATAGTCCCGGACTTACTCGGCGAGGACCATAAGGGGCCGTTCGAAATCGAATTGATTGCTCGGAGTCACCAGACAGTAGCTGCCTAGCGGTTAACCTTTATCAGCTGCTATTTAATATCTTCTTAAGTTATTTTTATCGTTTTTCGCATTGAATCGAGCCGAATCAGTTTCCGGCGTCGGGCTTTCGAGATGAATAATTTTGCTCTGTTAACGAAAAAGCTTTTGTCGCAAGCTGGCTGGCAATTTCTTCGCCCAGGTAAAGGGGATCATGAAATATGGCACGATCCCAGTTCAGGGAATAAGGTCACCGTCGATCACACGATCAAGTCTCGTCACACGGCGAATGGCATTTTGAAACAAGCTGGCTTGCCTAAGGCGTTTTGACCGACGCTAACCAGAGTGTCCGCTTGTCTCGATTCGCGTTGTGGCTGCCTTCCTGCCGCTGTATTCGGCGAGGCCGATGCCTCCAAGCACCAGCACCAGGGCAAGTCCCTGGTAGAGCTGGAACGTCTCGCCGACGATCACCACTGAAAGCAGCGTGCCGAAGATCGGCACCAGATTAATGAACAGACCGGCGCGGTTGGCGCCGATCAGTTCATTGCCCCTGATGTAGGTTATCTGGGAGACGACCGAGGCGCCGATAGCCGTGTAAACGATGACAGCCCAGCCGCGCGCGTCGGGCACGATGACGTTGCCCGCGGCAAGCTCCCACAGGAAGAAGGGCAGCGAGGTGACGAGTGCGGCGACCGCGAGGCACAGCATCAGGCTCTGCCAGCGCATCACCGGCTTCAGACGCAGCCCGACCGAATAGCCGCTGTAGAGCACGACCGCGACGAGCATGATGGCGTCGCCGAAATTGAGCTCCAGCGTCAACAGCCGACGCGGGTCGCCGTGACAGGCGGTCAGGATCACGCCGGCGATGGTCAGCACGACGCCGGCAATCTGCACCCAGCTGACGCGCAGGCGGAAGAAGATGAAGTTGGCGACGATGATCAGGACCGGCATCGCCGCCTGTTCGATCGAGACGTTGATCGCGGTCGTGTAATTGAGCGCGGTATAGAAGATGGTGTTGAACAGGGTGAAGCCGCTGGCGCCCAACGCCGACAGCACGAACCAGTGCCTGCGCACCACCGGCCAGTCGCTTCGGATCGTCGGCCAGCCGACCGGCAGCAGGATCGCCACTGCCAGCACCCAGCGCAGGAACACCAGCGTCACCGGCGAAACATGGTCTACCGCCAGCTTGCCGGCGACAGAATTGCCGCCCCACAGCAAGGTTGTGAGCAGCAGAAACAGGTATGCGCTTCGATGCATGGCGGAATTCCGGACGCGGGGGTGTCCTGCGGTGTCCGCCGGCCTATGGCCCCTATCAACCCAAGTAAATGATGCGAGGCCCGGAATTTGTTGTGCCTGGATCGGGATGACGTTTCATTTGAATCGCCATCCCGATCCAGTCTTGGTTGGAGCATGATCTTTTCCGGAAACCGGCTCCCACTTTTCGGGATCATGCTCCAGGGAGGTTTTGGCGGCAAAGAAGGGGTCGCGTCGCTCCATACTTGACGCTATAGAGGCCTGTCGTTCAGGCCGCCCACGCGGCATTTCAAGGGAAAAGAACATGGCCAATGTGGTGGTCGTCGGCTCGCAATGGGGCGACGAAGGCAAAGGCAAGATCGTCGACTGGCTGTCGGAACGGGCCGACGTGGTCGTGCGCTTTCAGGGCGGCCACAATGCCGGTCATACGCTGGTCGTCGACGGCAAGGTCTACAAGCTGTCGCTGTTGCCCTCGGGTGTGGTGCGCGAAGGCAAGCTGTCGATCATCGGCAATGGCGTGGTCTTCGACCCGCACGCGTTCGTCGCGGAAGCGGCGAAGCTCAGGGACCAAGGCGTCAATGTGACGCCCGAGCGCCTGAAAATAGCCGAAAACACCGCGCTTATCCTGTCGCTGCACCGGGAGCTGGACGGATTTCGCGAAGACGCCGCCTCGAATTCCGGAACCAAGATTGGCACGACCCGCCGCGGCATCGGCCCCGCCTATGAAGACAAGGTGGGCCGGCGCGCGATCCGGGTGATGGATTTGGCGGATTTGGAAACGCTTCCCCTGAAGGTCGACAGGCTGCTTACGCACCACAATGCGCTGCGCCGCGGGCTCGGCCATCCCGAGGCGACGCACGAGGCGATCCTGCAGGAGCTGACCTCGGTGGCCGTCGACATCCTGCCTTACATGGATCGGGTCTGGAAAGTGCTCGACGACAAGCGGCGCGCCGGCGAGCGCATCCTGTTCGAGGGCGCGCAAGGCACGCTGCTCGACATCGATCACGGCACCTATCCCTTCGTCACCTCGTCCAACACGGTGGCTGGCCAGGCGGCGGCCGGTTCCGGCGTCGGGCCAGGCACGATCGGCTATGTGCTCGGCATCACCAAGGCCTATACGACGCGCGTCGGCGAAGGACCGTTCCCGACCGAGCAGAAGAACGAGATCGGCGAGTTCCTCGGCACGCGCGGCCATGAATTCGGCGTCGTCACCGGGCGCAAGCGCCGCTGCGGCTGGTTCGACGCCGTGCTGGTGCGCCAGGCGGTCGCCGTCAACGGCATCAAGGGCATCGCGCTCACCAAGCTCGACGTGCTCGACGGACTGGACGAGATCAAGGTCTGCACCGGCTACAGGCTCGACGGCGAGACGATCGACTATCTGCCGGCGAGCCAGGGCGCGCAGGCGCGCGTCGAACCCATCTACGAAACGCTCGACGGATGGAAGGGCACGACGGCCGGCGCCCGGAGCTGGAACGATCTGCCGGCGCAAGCCGTCAAATATGTCCGCTACATCGAAGAGCTCATCGGCGCCCCGGTGGCGCTGCTTTCCACCAGCCCGGAGCGGGACGACACAATACTTGTGACCGACCCGTTTCAAGATTAGTTTCTCAAGCCTTCCCGGCGGTACGGCTGATTTGCGGCGGGCCCGGGAAAACGATTGCAGGTCACCTGACGCATGGCAGATTTCGTTAGTGTTCTGAAAAAGCAGCTCGAAAAGAAGGGCGAGCCCCCGTTCGAGATGCGCAAGCAGATATATGACGGTGCCCGTTCGGTGCTGGCAAAGAAGCTCGCCGAGTATTCGCCGCCGCTCGCCCCCGATGTCGTCAGCAAGCAGAAGCGCTCGCTGGAAGACGCCATTTCGAGCGTCGAACGCGAATATGCCAGACGTGCTCCGGCCGAGGATCCGCTGGCCGAGCTGGAGCATATTTTCTCCTCCATCGACCGCAACAAGAACCAGACGAGCCACGTCCGGCAACCCGCCGCACCCGAGCCCGCCAAGGCGGATCCCTTCAAGTCCGAAGCCTTCAGGCCGGCGCCTGCCCCGGCCAGGACCGAGCCGAGCTGGCAAAGCACTGCCAGGACCGAACCTGCCCGGCCAAGTCCGGCGAAGACCGAACCCAGCTGGCAAGGTGCAGCGAAGGTCGAGCCCAACTGGCAAAGCACGGCAAAGGCCGAACCGGCCTGGCAAAAGACGCCCTCGGCACCGCCGCCGATGCCGTCGCCGCGCGACGACGATGTCAACTTCGCGGGCGCGCATGATGCCGATGATGGCGGCGATGTCTTTGCCAATGACGAGCAACCGGCGGCCGACACCTTCCAGCGGCTGCGGCCTGCACCGCGCAAGCGCAGCTATGGCGGCTTGATCGCTACCGTCGTCGCGCTGCTGGTGCTGGCCGGCGGCGGCTATGGCATCTGGCTGAACAAGAATGCGTTCGGTTCGCTGTTTGGCCTCAACGGCAGCGGCAACAAGACGGTGTCGACCGAGCCGCTGGTCAAGCCGGCTCCGGCAAAGCCGGCCGAGACGGCGGCCAAGCCGCCCGCGTCCGGCACTGGCGAGGCGGCCGACACGACCAAGTTCACGCAGCGCCTGTCGTCGGAAGGTAAGGAGAGCGATCCGGGTCCCGCCGGCGGGCAGGCGACGATCGGCGAAGGTGAATCCGTCGCCGCTCTGACCACCCGGCCGCCGACCACGCCGGCGGCGACCGGTGCGCAGCCGCCCTCGGCGACGCCAGCGCCCGATGCGACGCAGCCGGCGGCGACACCTCCGGCGACCGATGCCGCGGCCACTCCAGCGGCCGGCGCTCCGGCAGCTGGAACCACCACACCGCCGGCTGCCGCAGCGACGCCGCCCGCAGCGACGCCGCCCGCAACGACGCCGCCAGCACCGGCGACCGCGCCGGCGACGGGGACCGCGCCTACAACGCCCACGCCGGCGACGGCAGAGGCGACCGTGCCGGTCGGACAGAAGGCGATCTTCTATGAGGAGCGCACCAGCACCCAGCAGGGCACGGCGGAGCCTGGCAGCATCGTCTGGTCGCTGGTTCAGGAATCGCCCGGCGGCGACCTGCCGCCCGAGCCGGCGATCCGCGCCGAGGCAACGATCCCCGGCAAGAACATCCAGTTGCGCATGACGATCCGGCGCAACACCGACCAGACCCTGCCGGCCAGCCACATCATCGAGATGATCTTCCTGACGCCGAAAGACTTCGACGGCGGCGGCGTCGACGGCCTTCTGCGCATCGCCATGAAGAGTTCGGAGCAGGACGCCGGCAGCCCGCTGATCGGCCTCCCGGCCAAGATCGGCGACGGCTTCTTCCTCGTCGCGCTCAACGATACCAAGGCCGACCAGGATGCCAATCTGACGCTGCTCAGGGGCCAGGACTGGATCGACGTGCCGGTCGTCTACAAGACCGGCCGCCGCGCGCTGCTCACCATGGAAAAGGGCATTCCCGGCGAGAAGGTCTTTGATGAAGCGCTGAAGGCGTGGCAGGCGAAGACGTCGGGATGATAGCGAGCTGTTCGCTATTTCGTTGTTCAGAAGCCCTGGAAAAGCATGTCGAGCGCGGCCACGATGTCGTCGTGATGCCTCGTCAGGTTTAGCCGACTTTCGCCTAATTCGCTCGTCGGGGCGGTGGCGATCAGGTGTGTTGCCATAACCAGCCTGCGGCCGTTGATCTCGAAGGTCGGATGAAGTTTTCGCATCGGTGGAGGCACCATTGAGACCGGCAGAAGCGGGACAACTACCCGTGTCTTGAAATTGTCGAGCAGGTCGGATTGGACGTCGAGCAAATAACTACCTTCCGCACGGCCCGCGAAGACATCATAGCGGGGCATCAGAACTGCCGGTACTCTTCCAGTGGAATGCCGTGTTGCTCAGCGTAGTCGTTCCACGCATCTATCGTAGCGCGGTTCTCCAGTTTCCAGAGCCGCGTTTTCTCGGCAGCCACAGCCTCAGCAATGCCGGCCTCAGCGGCGCGCGAGACATTCACGTCAAGCCCCTTGGCTTCCCGCATGAGGTTCAGATCGATCGAAAGGTTCGCTGGTTGACGGATTGCATTCAGCGCAATCTTTGGCATATTGGCCTCCGGAATATGCGCATAATATATGCGCATTTGTATGCTAGAGCAATAATCAAGCACGGCTCACTGCCAAGGCGCGTCGGCCATATCGTGGGTTTGTTGCTTCAGTCGACAAATCGTTGTCGATTGATCGGCGCCCCTTACCCTTCCATCTCTTCCCGCAGCATTTCCAGCTCCAGCCACTCTTCCTCGAGGGCTGCCAGCGTGGCGCGTTCCTTGTCGAGGGCGGCGATGGTTTTCTGGAACGATGTCGGATCGCGCTCGTAGAAGGACGGGTCGGCGATGTTGTTTTCCAGCCGCGAAATCGAGGCGGTCACCGCTTCGATCTTCTTCGGCAGCGAGTCCAACGCGAATTTCTGCTTGAACGAGAACTTCTTCGCCGACCCTTTTGACGTGGCCTGCTCGGCCTTCGGCGTCGCTTCGCCCGCCTCGGCCTTGGTTCTTGCCTTGCGATCTTCCAGCTTCGAGCCGCAGCGCTGCGCCAGCATGTCGGAATAGCCGCCGGCATATTCGATCCAGCGGCCGCCGCCGTCCGGCGCAATCACGCTGGTGACGGTGCGGTCGAGGAAATCGCGGTCGTGGCTGACCAGGATCACGGTTCCGGCAAAGCCGGCGACCAGTTCCTGCAGCAGTTCCAGCGTCTCCATGTCGAGGTCGTTGGTCGGCTCGTCGAGCACCAAAAGGTTCGCCGGCCGGGCCAGCACGCGCGCCAGGATCAGCCGTGCCCGTTCGCCGCCGGAGAGCTCGCGCACCGGCGTGCGCGCCTGCTCAGGCTTGAACAGGAAATCCTTCATGTAGGAGACGACATGGCGCTGCTCGCCATTGATGACGAGGTTCTCGCCGCGCCCGTCGGTAAGATATTGCGCGAGTGTCTCGGCGGGGTCGACGGCTTCGCGCTTCTGGTCGAGCGTGGCGATCTCCAGATTGACGCCGAGCCGCACGGTGCCGGCATCGGGCGCCAGCTCACCGGTCAGCATCTTCAGAAGCGTCGTCTTGCCGGCGCCGTTCGGGCCGACAAGGCCGACGCGGTCGCCGCGCTGGATGCGGGTCGAAAAACCCTTGACCACGGTCAGGTCGCCGAAGCTCTTCTCGATATTTTTGGCTTCGATCACCAGCTTGCCGGATTCGGCTGCGTCACTCGCCACCATGGTCGCGGTGCCTTCGGCGCCGCGATGGCCGCGAAAGCGCTGGCGCATGGTCTGGAGTTCACCAAGGCGGCGCATGTTGCGCTTGCGCCTGGCCGTCACGCCGTAGCGCAGCCAATGTTCCTCACGCACGATCTGGCGGCCGAGCTTGTGCTGCTCGCGCTCTTCCTCTTCCAGCACCTGGTCGCGCCATTCCTCGAAATGGGCAAAGCCCTTGTCGAGCCGCCGTGTCTGGCCACGGTCGAGCCAGACCGTGGCGCGCGTGACGCGTTCGAGGAAGCGGCGGTCGTGCGAGATCAGGATGACGGCGGAGGATGTGCGGGCAAGCTCCTCTTCCAGCCATTCGATGACCGAGAGGTCGAGATGGTTGGTCGGTTCGTCGAGGAGCAGGATGTCAGGCTCGGGCGCCATGACGCGGGCAAGGGCGGCGCGCCGCGCCTCGCCGCCGGAAAGATCGTTCGGGCGCTCCTCGCCGGTGAGGCCGAGATGCTCCATCAGATAGGTGGCGCGGTGCGGATCGTCGGCCGGGCCGAGACCAGCCTCGACATACGCGCGCACGGTTGCGAAGCCGTCCATATCGGGCATCTGCGGCAGATAGCGCACGGTCGCGGAAGGCTGGCGGAACACTTCGCCGTCCTGCGGCTCGATGATGCCGGCGGCGATCTTGAGCAGCGTCGATTTGCCGGAACCGTTGCGCCCGACCAGGGCGATCTTGTCGCCGGCGGAGGCACTAGGTGCTGCGCCGTCAAGCAGCGGCGCGCCGCCGAAGGTCAGTTTTATGCCGTCGAGATTGAGGAGTGGCGGCGCCATATCAGCTTTCTGGGAGGGGATGAGGGTGGGCCAGAAGCAGCGCCCTGCCGCGCTCCAGCGCGATGCCGAGCCGGCCTCTGACCTCGTTTGATATAGTAAGCGAGGAGCCGAACGCCACCTCGACATGATCGAGCGGCCATTTGGCGCCGGTAACCGTCAGGCCGGACAGGTCGGAGAAGCCAAGCACTGAAAACAGCGTACCGTCGACGTAGTCGAAACCGGCCTTGCCGGGCAGGATGGGAACGCCTTCCTGGGCGCCGCTGGTCAAAAGGACCGTGATGCCCGCCTCAGCCAGGCGCACGGCAAGCGCCAGATGCAGGAAAGCGTGGTCGGCCCGCTTGCCGCCGAAGGCGCCGGCGAGAATGAGACTGGTCGCGCCGCGATCCAGCGCTTCGGCGATGGCCAGCTCGCCATCCGTCTTGTCTTTCTCGGCCGGGAACACGCTCTTCGGCACGGCGGCCAGGTTTTCCGGCAGGTTGGCCGGCACCGAATCGAAATCGCCGACCCACAATTCCGGCACGATGCCCAGCATGCGGGCATGGCCGATGCCGGCATCGGCGGCGATGACGCGCGAGCCTTCGATCTGGCGTTCAAGCCGAGGTGTGCGGATAAGCTCGCCGCCAAGCAGGATGGTGAATGTGCCCATGGCCGTGGCCCTTACCAGCCCGCCGGGTGAAACGGAAGCCGGGCGGCTCCATACGTCATCTCCAGGGCCGCCATCCGAACATTAGATGCCCGGCAAACTTCCGCTTGCGCGCCGCTTCGGCCGGGCCTATCTGTCGAAACGCTCTAACGGGGTGCCGGACTTGATCCGGCTGAGAGGCCAGAAAGCCAACCCGCTGAACCTGATCCGGTTTGTACCGGCGGAGGGATTAGACGTTTCGGACCGTCCGACGCCTCAATTCCTTGTCACTCGAACGAAGGAGGCGCCGATGCGCTCGCTACTGTCACATCTTATTCTGGCAACCGGCCTTGTCTCGCTTATGGCGTGCCCTGCCGCGGCGAAAGACAAGCTCACCGTCTATACCTATGAGAGCTTCACCGCCGACTGGGGCCCCGGTCCGGCCGTGAAGAAGGAATTCGAGGCCGAATGCGGCTGCGATCTCGAATTCGTCTCGGTTGCCGACGGCGTGGCGCTGCTCAACCGCGTCAAGCTGGAAGGCGCCGGCACCAAGGCCGATGTCGTGCTTGGCCTCGACACCAACCTGACCGCCGACGCCAAGGCGAGCGGGCTGTTCGCGCCGCATGGCGCGGTGGCCGCAAGCAACGTTCCGGGCGGCTGGAGCGACGATGTTTTCGTGCCCTTCGACTACGGGTACTTCGCGGTCGTCTATGACACGCAGAAGCTGAAAACGCCGCCGAAAAGCCTGAAGGACCTGGTGGAAGGCGCCGGCACCGACAAGATCGTCATCCAGGATCCGCGCACCTCGACGCCGGGGCTGGGCCTGCTGCTCTGGGTCAAGTCGGTCTATGGCGACAAGGCGCCGGAGGCCTGGGCCAAGCTCAAGACGAAAGTGCTGACGGTGACGCCGGGCTGGAGCGAAGCCTACGGCCTGTTCACCAAGGGCGAGGCGCCGATGGTGCTCTCCTACACGACCTCGCCGGCTTACCACATGGTGGCCGAGAACACCGAGCGCTACCAGGCGGCTTCGTTCGAGGAAGGCGAGTATCTGCAGATCGAAGTTGCCGGCATCACCACGACCGGCGCGAAAAACCCGCTGGCGCAAAAATTCATCGCCTTCATGACCGGGCCGAAGTTCCAGGACGTCATTCCGGAAACCAACTGGATGTTCCCGGCCGGCAAGACCGACAAGCCGCTCAACCCGGCCTTCGACAAACTGGTGAAGCCGACCAAGACCTTGCTGTTCAGCCCGGAGGAGGTGGCGGCCAACCGCAAGGCCTGGGTGGATGAGTGGCTGGCGGTGATGAGCAAGTAGCTTTGCCTGTATGATCGGAAGATGATCGCTCTACGGCGCCCCCCTCTGTCCTGCCGGACATCTCCCCACAAGGGGGAGATTGGCTGTTTTGGCGCCCTGCCTCTTATTGCAACGTTGGAGATTGGCGAAAGCCGGTGCGACAGCTGATCTCCCCCTCGTGGGGGAGATGTCCGGCAGGACAGAGGGGGCGCGACGGAACGCGGCGCTCGGTAAATTCCGCCAAGGTGCAGCGTGCAATCCGCCAAGCGTCCTGACTCCCGCATCACCGCCGGCGTTGTCGCGCTTGCGGCCATCGCCTTGCTCATTGGCGGCGCTTTCGCCGGGCTCTTGCTCGAAGGCGCGCACGACCTCTCTGGCGCCGTCTCGGCCTTCGATGGTTACCTCTTCCGCGTCGCCCGCTTCACGCTCTGGCAAGCCCTGCTGTCGACGCTATTGTCGGTCGCGCCGGCATTGCTGGTGGCGCGCGCCCTGTCGCGGCATCCAGATTTCCCGGGACGTCGCCTGATCCTGCAGCTTTTCACGGTGCCGCTGGCGCTGCCAGCCATCGTCGCCGCGCTTGGTGTGTTGGCGCTCTATGGCCGTGCCGGATATTTTGCCGGCGTCCTTGGGACCCTCGGCGCTGGAGAATGGCCGGGGATCTATGGGCTCTCCGGCATCCTGGTCGCGCATGTCTTCTTCAACCTGCCTTTGGCCACGCGCCTTTTCCTTGAGGCGCTCGGCACTATTCCGACCGATCAGTGGCGGCTGGCGAGCCAGCTCGGCATGGGCGCGCGGCCGGCCTTCCGGCTGATCGAATGGCCGGCGCTGCGTGCCGCTTTGCCTGGCGTCGCCGGGCTGGTCTTCATGCTTTGCATCACCTCCTTCACCATCGTGCTGACGCTGGGCGGCGGGCCGGCCGCGACGACGCTGGAGGTCGCCATCTACCAGGCGCTGCGTTTCGATTTCGATCCGGCCCGGGCGGTGGTGCTGACGCTGCTGCAGATCGGCCTGACATTCGTGGTGATGGTGGCGCTCGCCCGGCTCGGCGCCAACACGGTAGGCGACGCCAATCTGCCGGTGGCGCCGCGCCGTTATCTTGGCGTTGGCCGGATGGAAACCGTGCTTAACGCCGGCCTCATCGCACTCGCTTTGCTGTTCGTCGCCGGGCCGATGGCAGCGACCGTACTGGCAGGGCTGAAGGCCGACCTTGGCCGGCTGGCGGGCGATGAGGCAGTACGCCGTGCAACGCTGACCAGCGCCGGCCTCGCCTTCACGGCGGCGCTGCTTGCCGTCACCTTGTCGATGGCTTTGATCGCCGCGCGGCGGGCATTGGCTTTGCGCCGTCGTCGCGGCAACGCCATGAGCCTGCTCGAGCATGCCGCAGACACCGGCGCCGGCTTCGTGCTGGTCGTGCCGCCGATCGTGCTCGGCGCCGGCTGGTTCCTGGCGCTTCGCAACGTGGCGGACGTGTTTGCCGTCGCCCCGGTCATGGTCGTCGCCGTCAATGCGGTGATGGCGATGCCCTTTGCCATCCGTGCGATCCGCCCCGCCTATGACGCGGCCAGCGAGCGCCATGAGCGACTTTGCCTGGCGCTCGGCATTACCGGCTGGAGCCGGCTGCGCCTCGTTGATTGGCCGTCGCTGCGGCGGCCGCTGGCAACCGGATTTGCCTTCGCCATGGCGCTGTCGCTCGGCGATCTCGGTGTGATCGCGCTGTTCGGCAGCGATTCCGTGCAGACCTTGCCCTATCTGCTGCTCGCGCGCATGGGCAGCTACCGAACCGCCGACGCCGCAGGGCTTGCCTTGCTGCTCGGGCTCGTCTGCCTGATGCTGGTGGTTGCCGCCGACCGGCTCGGGCGGGAGGAAAGTCATGACGGCGACGATCGGCAATAGTGCCCCGCACAAGGGGCTCGCGGTGCGGCTGGACGGCGTTGCGTTCAGCTACGGCGAGGCGTCGTTCCGCTTCGATGTCGCATTCGCTGCCGGCAGGATCACCGCCATCATGGGGCCGAGCGGTTCCGGCAAGTCGACACTGCTCAGTTTGATAGCCGGCTTTGAATCGCCGGAAGCGGGCAAGGTGCTGATCGGCGGCGACGATGTCGGCAACACCGCGCCCTCGGCGCGGCCGGTGTCGATGGTATTCCAGGAGAACAATCTGTTCGCGCATCTTTCGGTCGAAGCCAATGTCGGGCTCGGCCGTTCGCCGTCGCTGAGGCTTGGCGATGCCGACCACGTGGCGGTTGCCGAAGCGCTGACGCGCGTCGGCCTCGCCGGCAAGGAGAAGCGGTTGCCGCACGAGCTCTCCGGCGGCGAACGGCAGCGCGTGGCGCTGGCGCGCGTGCTGCTGCGCGACCGGCCGGTGCTGTTGCTCGACGAGCCTTTCGCTTCGCTCGGCCCGGCGTTGCGCGACGATATGCTCGATCTCGTGGCCGGCATTCATGCCGAGCGCGCAATGACCGTGCTTTTCGTCACGCATCAGCCGGACGATGCGCGCCGCATCGGCCAGGATATGGCCTTTCTCGATGACGGCGCGATCGCGGCGATCGGCCCTGCAGTCGATTTCTTCGGCCGGTCTGGACCGGCCGCGTTCCGGCGCTATATCGGCGACGAGAGCAAGCGCACCGGTTCACGACATATTGCCCGGAAGCGGACATAATTTACGGCCAAACCGGCGAAGGGCGATCAGGCGTTTGCTTGCCTTGACCGGAGGAGTGTGGCTAGGTCCGGCCATGCCGATCCGGCTTTGGCCGTGATTTGCCGAGAATTTGGAAAGGATGCCGATCTGCCGACCGGCGCTGAGACAGTGTGGATGAAGCCATTGGCGCGTTTCTTCGCGCTGGCCGGCTTCGCCGTGGCGCTGGCGAGCTGTCAGATGTTTACGCCGCCGGATGTGCAGGAGAACGGCTTCCAGCCTTCCGACAAGCCGATCACCGTCGACAATGTCGTTGCCAACGCCAAGCTGGCCGAAATGGCCAAGGCGCAGCATCCGCGCATCCTGGCCACTTATGGCGGCGAATATTCCGACCCCAGGCTTGAACGCATGGTGGCCAAGGTCGTCGGCAATCTGACGGTGGTGTCGGCCAACCCGACCCAGACCTACCGCATCACCATCCTCAACTCGCCCAACGTCAACGCCTTCGCGCTGCCGGGCGGCTATCTCTATGTGACGCGCGGCCTGCTGGCCTTGGCCAACGACTCGTCCGAGCTCGCCGCCGTCATCGCGCACGAGATGGGCCACGTCACCGCCAATCACGGCCTGCAGCGGCAGCAGCTCGAGGCCGAGGAGGGTCTCGCGACCAAGGTGGTCTCCGATGTGCTTGGCGACAGCCCGACCGCCAAAGCAGCACTCATCCGCGGCAAGCTCAGGCTGGCGCAGTTCTCGCGCAACCAGGAACTGCAGGCCGACGCCATCGGCATCAAGTCGATCGGCGAGGCCGGTTACGACCCCTATGCCGCCGGCCGCTTCCTGCAGTCGATGTCGGCCTATACCGATTTCCGTTCGGTCAGCGGCGCCACCGATGCCAGCCTCGACTTCCTGGCGACGCACCCCAACACGCCGCAGCGCATCGACCTGGCGCAGCGCCTTGCCCGCAACTTCGGCCCGCCCGGCGTCGGCACGCGCGACCGCGACGCCTTCCTTGCCGGCATTGACGGCCTGCTCTACGGCGACACGCCGGAAGAAGGCTATGTGCGCGGCCAGACCTTCCTGCACCCCAACCTTGGTGTGTCGTTCACCGTGCCGGACGGCTTCATCATCGACAACACCGCTGCCGCGGTGACCGCGACCGGACCGGGCGACATCGCCATCCGTTTCGACGGCGTGGCGATCGACAAGTCGGTGTCGCTGACCGACTATATCCGCAGCGGCTGGGTTGCGGGCCTCGAAGAGGCCAGTGTGCGCCAGGAGACGATCAACGGCAACGACGGCGCGACGGCGCATGCCACGGCGCAAGGCTGGCAGTTCGACATCGCGGTGATCCGCGCCGGTGGCCAGGTCTACCGGCTGCTCACGGCCGCCCCTTCGGCCAGCGCGTCGCTCGATCCGGTCGCCCGCTCGGTCAGCAGTTCCTTCCGAACCCTGAGTCCGGCCGAGAAGGCGGCGCTGAAGCCGCTGCATATCAGGGTGGTCACCGTTCAGGCCGGTCAGACAATGGGCTCGCTCTCCGCCCAGATGGTCGGCGTCGACCGCAAGCTTGATCTGTTCCGGGTGCTCAACGCGATGTCGCCCGGTGCCAGCGTATCGGCCGGCGACAAGGTCAAGATCGTCACGGACAAGTAGGACCTGCAGGATAGCGGGTCGCTATTGGCCGCCGCCGCTTCAGGCCTCCACGATCACCGTCTGCCCTCGGACCGTTTTTTGCAAAGTCAACGACGGCACCACTAGGTTTGTTGCTGCTGGCGGGTACTGGCGTAATCAGCCATTGCTGTTGTTGCCTTGCGGATGATCGTGGTCGCCGTCAGTGCCGCGCCAGGGCAATGGCCCGGTTGGCGCCAGCGAGGGCGTGATCTTGGGTGGCGGCGCTTTTGGCGCAGGGGTGCGGACGACCTTTATCTTGGTGACAACTTTCGTCACCACCTTGGGCTTGCACACGGCGACCGTCAGGGTGTTTCGCCGCGGCGAAAGCCCGAGAATGCGCATCGAATAGGCTTCTTGCCTGTCGATGCCGGCATTGAGGAAAGCCAGCGCGCGCGCCCGGTCGCCGGGTACGCCGTTGCGACCTTCCTTGAAGATCAGCGCCAGATCGTTCATGGCATTGATATGCCCCATCGCTGCTGCCTTGAGCAGCAGATCCAGCCCCTTGCCGGTATCGCGCTGGACGCCAAGACCGTCGAACAAGGCTCGCCCCCGGGCGGTCATTGCGTAGGGGTCGCCTTTGTCCGACGCCTGCCCATAGAAGCCGTTCGCTTTCGTGAGATCCGCGGGCGCCCCTATTCCCGAGGAGGCAAGGTAGCCGAGCTCGTAGACAGCGCGGACGTGGCCCTTGTCGGCGGCTTCCTGGATGACCTTCCTTGCCTCGTCGATGTTGCCGGCCGCCAGCAGCGCCCGCCCGAGTTCGTAACGGAACCGCGTCACATCGGGATGGGCTTTCACCGCCGCCTCGCACGCCTCGATCGCGCCGTCGCCGATCTCGTTCGCCAACCGGCCAGGAACGACGCCCTGCAGGTCGAGCGGCTCGCCAGCTGCCTGGTCGCAAGGATCGATAGCCGGCGACAGCTTCATCGCGGCCTGCTTGGATACGTTACCGGCGCGGATTTGAAATCCGATCTCGACGGGAACTGCCGAGCCGATCTGCGGCTCATAGCGCAGATTGCCGACTTCACCGACCGTCAGGGTCGATTGCGGCGTGAGGACGCGATCCGGCAGGGACAGCGTTCCGGCTATCGGGTAGCTGGCGAGCTCGAGGCTCATCGAGGAATCCTCGGCCGGGAAATCCAGTTTCAGCGGAACAGGGCCGACGCCAACCGCGACGCCGATGTCATGGTTCTCGATAGCGGAAGCGGCAGCCGCAATGCGAATTCCGCGCTCAGCCGCCGGCTGCTTCGGTTGGGCGTCGTCGGGTGTCGGCAGCGTCGGCTGGCTCACCTCACGCATCAGCACGACATCGTCGATCAGCGAGGAGCTCTCCCACGGAACCTGCCTGCCATTGGTCGCCTTGACCACATCGCGGCGCACGGCGGCCATGACGGAGCGGATCTCCTGGTTTGGCGTCAGCGCGCGGCGGGAAAAGGAGGATGAGAAGGGGCTGAGATTGCCGGACCCGTCATAAGCGACGGCCCCTGGCCCGGTAGCAAAGGCAATCAACGCATTCTGCGAGCCTGTTACCTGCGCGAGCCCGGTGCTGCCGGAGACGATCAATTGGTCGCGCAACCAATAGTCCTTGCGCGGGAACGGATTGTTGCGGCAGGCATCGAGGATGATCACCTGAATCTTCGACTTCGAGCGCAACTGCTGCAGCACGTCGTCAAGCTTGATCGCCTGGACCTCCATGTCGGCCGCGTCCTTCAACGACGCATCGACCGGAATCAGGAAATTCTCGCCACCGATCTGAAAGCCGTGGCCGGAATAATAGACGACGGCGAGATCGGCGCCGTCGGCGGCAGCCAGATAGTTGCGGAACGTCTCTTCGAACTGAAGCTTGGTCACGTCCTTGGCGACGAACACGTCAAAGCCGGCCTGCCGAAAGGTGTTCGAGACGCCTTCGGCGTCCTTGTCCGGATTCTTAAGCGCCGGGATTTCCCGGTACTCGGAATTACCGATCACAAGGGCAACCCTTCGATCGGCGCGTGCTTCGACGGCGGTAAAGCTCAAGAAGATCAAGGCAGCGAGGAACACGCAGCGTCGCAGCATGGCAAAACCCTATCCGCTATGGGTCTATGGTTCGCCTAAAAAGGCTTTTTGCCACGCGCCGGTCTGTTAAAGAGTTCACAATCCGATATATAAGAACGAGATCGCCGGATCGACAAAATATTCACATTTAAATAAAGTCTTATATTGCACTTCATGAGGAATTCTACTCGGTTCAAGCCGCCTGAGCCAATCAAGCCGCCTGGGCCAAAAATTCCGGATTTTGCCGGACCAGCGCGACTTTGAGCTTTTCCATGGCGCGTGCCTCGATCTGGCGGACGCGTTCCTTGGAGATGCCGAGCTGTTCGCCAAGCGATTCCAGCGTGGCGCCGTCATCGCTCAGCCTGCGCTCCTCAATGATCCGGAGCTCGCGAGCGTTGAGGGCGCCGAGCGCGCTCCTCAGCCAGACAGCCCGACGCTGGACGTCGATCCTCTCGCCGACCACCTCGTCGGGAAGCGGATCATCGGACACCAGGAAATCCATTCGCTCAGCCGCGCCATTCTCGTCCGCCAATGGCGCGTTGAGCGAACTGTCAGGCGAGGAAAGGCGCGAATCCATCATCGCCACGTCGGCCTCCGGCACGCCGAGCGCGACCGAGACCTCACGGTAGAGCGAGGCGTTGGATATCGGCTCGGCGCCATTGGCGAGTCGCGCCCGCAAGCGCCTCAGGTTGAAGAACAGCGCCTTCTGCGCCGAGCTGGTGCCGCCGCGCACGATCGACCAGTTGCGCAGGATATAGTCCTGCATCGAGGCGCGGATCCACCAGGTGGCATAGGTCGAGAAACGTACCTCGCGCGCGGGTTCGAAACGCGCCGCCGCCTCAAGCAGGCCGACATGGCCTTCCTGGATGAGATCGCCGAGCGGCAGCCCGTAGTGGCGGAATTTCGAGGCCATGGAAATCACCAGGCGCATATGGGCAACGGTGATCCTGTGCAGCGCGTGCTGGTCGTTCTCTTCCTTCCAGCGCACTGCCAGGAGATGCTCCTCGTCCCGCTCGAGGTAAGGGGCCCTCATTGCCGCCCGGACCAGCGTCCGTCCTGCCGCGTCCTCGATCATGCCGGCTCCTCACGGCGGATTGTTGCGTCGAGACCGTTGAAAAGACGCCGCCGCGCCCTACAACTTGCCCTGCAACGTGCCAGGCGCATGGAAGGTTCCGTCGCCCGGCAGTCCAAATGTTGCCACTGGGAACATTCCGTTATCGGCTCGGGAAAGGCCCCGTCGCCGTTTTCTGGTGATTCTGAGAATCAGATTTCTGGCCGGCCCGATTTTTGAAATCTGGTTCCTTATTTCGCGATCATCTATCTGTCAGTTTCCGCTTCTCACAATGCGCCGGAGCTCCGGTCAAAACGGGATCACAGAAAAATGAAATGGCTTAAATCGCTTCTCATCGCCGGAACGCTGCAGGCTCTTGCGGTCACAGCCGGTCATGCCGGCGCCAATCTCGACCAGATCAAGCAGGCCGGCGTGCTCAAGGTCGGCACCGAAGGCACCTACGCGCCCTTCACCTATCACGACGAATCCAACGCGCTTGTCGGTTTCGACGTCGAGATCGCCAAGGCGATCGCCGACAAGCTCGGGGTCAAGGTGCAGTTCCTGGAGGGCAAATGGGACGGCCTGATCGCCGGCCTCGACGCCAACCGCTACGACGCCGTCATCAACGAAGTCGGCATCACCGACGCCCGCAAGGCCAAGTATGATTTCTCCGATCCCTACATCGCCTCAAAGGCGGTGCTGATCGTGCGCGGCGACAACACCGACATCAAGACCTTCGCCGATCTCAAAGGCAAGAAGTCGGCGCAGTCGCTGACCTCCAACTTCGGCAAGCTCGCCGAGACGAACGGCGCCGAGTTGGTCGGCACGGATGGCTTCGACCAGTCGATCCAGCTGCTGCTTACCGGCCGCGCCGACGCCACCATCAATGACAGCCTATCCTTCCTCGACTTCAAGAAGCACAAGCCCGACGCCAATGTGAAGATCGCGGCGCAGGAAGAGAACGCCGACTATTCCGGCGTCATCGTGCGCAAGGGTGACCCGGAACTGGTCGCCGCCATCAACAAGGCACTGGCCGACATCAAGGCCGATGGCACCTATCAGAAGATCGCCGACAAGTATTTCGGCCAGGACGTTTCGAAGTAAGCCATCCATGCCTCTGTTTTGCCGGCGGGTCGTCTTTGACGCCCCGCCGGTTTTTGCATGATAGTGGCCGGTGGGACGCGGCCGCCGCGTCGGGAAAAGGAGAGGGAAGTCCGTGCCGCATTGGCTGCAATTGATGCTGGACTCTTTGCCGACGCTGCTGTGGGCGGCGCTGATCTTCACCGTGCCGTTGACCTTGCTGTCCTTTGCGCTTGGCCTGATTGCCGGGCTGGTGACGGCGCTGATCCGGTTGTTCGGCCCGAAACCACTGGTTCTCGTGGCGCGCTTCTATGTGTGGATCTTCCGCGGCACACCGCTTCTGGTGCAGCTCTTCCTGATCTTCTACGGCCTACCTTCGGTCGGCATCCTGCTCGATGCCTTCCCGGCGGCGCTGATCGGCTTCACGCTCAACATCGGCGCCTACACCTCGGAGATCATCCGCGCCGTCATAGGCTCGGTGCCGAAAGGGCAATGGGAGGCCTCCTATTCGATCGGCATGACCTGGAGCCAGGCGATGCGGCGCACGATTCTCCCGCAAGCGGGGCGCGTCGCGGTGCCGCCGCTCTCCAACACCTTCATATCACTGGTCAAGGATACCTCGCTCGCGGCGGCCATCACCGTGCCGGAGATGTTCCAGGCCGCGCAGCGCATCGTCGCCACCACCTATGAGCCGCTGATCCTCTATGTCGAGGCTGCGGCGCTGCTACCTGGCCCTGAGTTCGGTGCTGTCGGCGCTGCAGGCGCGGCTGGAGGTGAGGCTCAACCGCTATGGCGGCTTCCTGGAGGCCAATTCATGATCGGCCTCACCGACATCGAAAAACGCTTCGGCGACAATCTGGTGCTGAAAGGCGTCACCGTCAGTCTCGACGAAGGCAGCGTGACGGCCTTGGTCGGCCCTTCGGGCGGCGGCAAAAGCACGCTTTTGCGCTGTATCAACCTCCTGGAGATCCCGACCTCGGGCAGCTTGCGCATCGGCGACGAAACGCTTGCGTTCCGTCCGGGCGGCAAGGTGCCGGCGAAAGACCTCCAGCGCATCCGCCTGCAGACCGGCATGGTGTTCCAGAATTTCCAACTCTTCCCGCACCGCACCGCGATCGAGAATGTCATGGAAGGGCTGGTGACGGTGCTGAGATGGCCTGAGCCCGAGGCGCGCGAGCGGGCGCTGGCGCTGCTCGAAAAGGTCGGCATGGCGCATAAGGCCGATGCGTGGCCGGCAACGCTGTCCGGCGGCCAGCAGCAGCGTGTGGCGATCGCCCGGGCGCTGGCGCCATCGCCGCGCGTGCTGCTTTGCGACGAGCCGACCTCGGCGCTCGATCCGGAACTGGCGCAGGAGGTTGTCGACGTGCTCGGCCAGCTCGCCCGCGAAGGCACGACCATGGTGATGGCCACGCATGATCTGAGGCTCGCCTCCAAGATCGCCCAGGAGGTGGTGTTTCTCGATGCCGGCGTCATCGTCGAGAAAGGCCCGGCTTCGGTCGTCTTCGACAATCCGGAGCGCGAGCGGACCAAACGCTTCATCGCCTCGCTGCGGCAGGAGGGGGCGCAAAAGGACGTTGGCGGAGCAGCTTAACGCGGGCCACTGGCACCAGAACAAAAAACCCGGCGCGCGGCCGGGTTTTTCGTAATTCGATGAGCGAAAAAGCTCAGGCAGCTTCTTCCTGCTCGGCTTCCTCGTTGTCGGCCTTGGCGCCGCGCTTCGGACCCTTGTTGAGGTTGACCTCGATGAGGCGGACGGCCTCGGTCTCCGACATCCGGTTCACCGCGGCGATCTCGCGCGCCATGCGGTCAAGCGCGGCTTCATAAAGCTGACGCTCGGAATAGGACTGCTCCGGCTGGTTGTCGGCGCGGTAGAGGTCGCGCACCACTTCCGAGATCGAGATCAGGTCACCGGAATTGATCTTGGCGTCATATTCCTGGGCGCGGCGCGACCACATGGTGCGCTTGATGCGGGCGCGGCCCTGCACGACCTTCAGCGCACGCTCGACGTAATCCTCTTCCGACAGCTTGCGCATGCCGATCGAGGTCGCCTTGGCGACCGGCACCTTCAGGCGCATCTTGTCCTTCTGGAAGTCGATGACGAACAGCTCCAGCTTGTGGCCGGCAACTTCCTGCTCGTCGATCGATACGATCTGGCCGACACCGTGCGCCGGATAGACGATGTACTCGCCGGTCTTGAACCCATGGCGGGCTGCGGTGGACTTCTTCTGCGGGGTTATCGTTGCCATACGCCCTGAACTCCTTGGTTGTGTGACCGGCATGGCGGCGCCGGCTGAACTCATGTGACCGGCGTGTGCCGATCGTTAGCCGCACAAGAGGCGAGCTACCGGAATAAAGCAGGGCGCGGCGAACCGCACGAATGCGCCCGCCTGACCCAGATCGCTCTGGTTCCGGATTAAGAAGCTCACCTTTCAGTGATTTGGGGCGCTAGCGCCAAAAATCGACGTCGTGTCACCGGCATGTTTGTCTGATGTAACACAAAAAGTCGGAAGAATCAAGGTTTTGCTGCGTTCGCCAACGCCAAGCGGCATCGCTGCCTGTCAAGACAGTAATTGTTTCGTTGCCGTTACGCTGCGTCGGACTGACCAAACCAGCAGGTAAATCAGTCGCCTTCGCCGGGCTCCGCCGAAAAATATTTCTCGAATTTTCCGGTCTCGCCGTCGAAACTCTTGGCGTCCGCCGGCGGTTCTTTCTTGGCCGTGATATTGGGCCATTTCTCGGCATATTCGGAGTTGACCTGCAACCATTTGTCGAGGCCGGACTCCGTATCCGGCTTGATCGCGTCAGCCGGACATTCGGGTTCGCAAACGCCGCAGTCGATGCATTCGTCGGGATGGATGACGAGCATGTTCTCGCCTTCGTAGAAACAGTCAACCGGACAGACCTCGATGCAGTCCATATATTTGCACTTTATGCAATTATCGGTCACGACATAGGTCATCGAAGGCTCCGGGACTTCCCGTATTTGCTCGGCTTTTTCAGGTGAGGTAACGCCTTTGCCCGCCGCATGCAAGGGCGGCGCTTGCGGGCAAGGTCGTGTTGCGGAAATGGAATTCCAGCCGTTTGCAACCTACGGTCGGATTCGCCCTGTGCAGAGCGTTTCATCGTTTCGCGGAAACGGCGAGCGTAAACACTTCGCACTTTTCCCGGAATTGCTCAGTCATCGCCAAGCAGCCGGTCGGTTTGCCGGCGCTCCCGTTTGGTCGGGCGGCCGCTGCCGGCCTCGCGCAACCCCGGAATCGCGTCGCGAACGGCCTCGCCCTTTGGCGTCGGCGTTGGCGACATGTCCTCGTAGAGCAGACGCGCCTCATCGGCGGGGCCGCGCCGCGTG
Organism: Mesorhizobium sp. ORM8.1; assembly: GCF_053005525.2. NCBI lineage: Bacteria > Pseudomonadati > Pseudomonadota > Alphaproteobacteria > Hyphomicrobiales > Phyllobacteriaceae > Mesorhizobium > Mesorhizobium sp. ORM8.1. Next base: position 4,441,729 of record NZ_CM132600.1, read on the forward strand.
CCGCAATTCACGACTCTCCAGACCAGGATACGGCCCTCGAGCGTGATGGTCAGCACATCGCCGGGCTTGACCAGATCCGAGGCCTGCGCTGCTTTGTCGCGATTGATGCGAACCCGGCCGGCAATGACGATTTTTGCCGCGAGCGAGCGCGATTTCACGGCGCGCGAGAAGAACAGCCATTTGTCGATGCGCTGGCGGCCTTCTCCAACCATCGGAACCGGTCGGGCTTACTTCTTCAGCTGGTCGCGCAAGGCGGCGAGCTTTGCGAAAGGCGAATCCGGGTCGAAGCGCTGCGGGCGCTCCTCGCGCGGCTTGCTCTGGAAAGCAGGCTTGCCGGCGGGGGCGTTGCCTTTGCCGTCCTGCCTTTTGCCTTTCCAGTCGGGCCGACCCTCGCGGCGGCCCCCTTCGTGACGATCTGGGCGCTCGCCTTGCGGCCTGCCTTCACGCCGCTCGCCATTCTCGCGCCGATCGCCGGTCTCCGGCCGCGGCTTGAACTTCGAGCGGTCGAAGCGCGGCTTGCCGGCGCCATCGCGGCGGCCTTCATTGGCAGGCTGGTCGCCGGGCTGGGCGCTGGCGACGCCAGGCTGGCCTTCACGCGCGGGCTGGTTGCCGCGCGGGCGATTGTCGCGACGATTGTCGTGGCGATGGCGCGGCCGCTGATGGTCGAAACGGGCCTGCCGCCACAGGAGGATCGGTTTTGGTTCCTCCGCCTCGGCCGGCGTCTCGCTCGCTCCACCTTCCCCCTCGTGGGAAGCGTCGGCGCGCAGCGCCGGGGCGGGGAGCGCCAGCGTCGGTGGTATCAGCACGACCTGCATCGTCAGTGCCATCACCCGCGTCGTTTCGCGCCGCGACCTCCCCCATCGAGGGCGAGGCGGGAGCTTCGGCGACTTCTTCGCTTGCTGTGACAGTTTCCACTGGGTCTGTAAGTGTCGGCGCATCCGCAGCGGGTTCCGCCGCCTCGGCAACAGGTTCGGCATCCGCTTCGACAGTCGGCTCCGGAGCAGCTTCGGCCGCAGGCTCCGCCGTCGCAATCGGATCGGCGGTGACATCGGTGTCTTCGGCAGGCGTTTCGGTGACGGCATCGGCAGCAGGCGCGGTTTCGGCCGCTGCCGCGGCACGCGCGGCCTCTTCCGCCGCCAGCTTCGCGGCGGCTGCCTCGCGGGCGGCATTGTCCTGCGCGTCGAGTTTCGCCTTCACCTCGGCCGGAGGCTTCGGCTCGGCGCGATAGCCAAGACCCTTCAGGATCTCTTCCATGTCGTCGGCGGTCGCGCCGAGGATCGACATCATCGGCGGCGTCACCATGAAGGACTGGCCGTCATAAGCGCCGTCCGGCCGCTGGCCGAGGCCGGGCTTCCAATTGGTCGCCGGGCGGATCAGGTCGGCAAGCCGCTCGAGGATGTCGACGCGTACGGCGCGGCGGCCGAGATTGCGGTATCCGGCGAGCTTGTAGAAAGTCTTGTCGAAGACGGGGTCGATGACCACCGAGGTGCGGCCCGAAGCCAGCGCATGCACCACGTCGCCGAAGCCGGGCTTGTCCTTGCCATCGTTCTTCAGCGCCCAGAGCAGCGTCACCAGCCCGGCGGGAGCCGGCTTGATCAGCGCCGGGACGAAGACATGGTAGGCGCCGAAGCGCACGCCGAGACGGCGCAAGGCGGCGCGGCCTTCCTGGTCAAGCGACTTCATCTCTTCGGCGATATCGCGGCGGTTGATCAGGCCGAAATGCTCGACCAGCTGGAAGGCGATGCCACGCGCGATGCCGGCGAGCTGCTCGGCATTCTTCAAATCGACCAGCGGCTTCAACAGCGACTCGATCTGGAAGTTGACGAAACGCTCGGCGCGCGCCGCGACCTTGTCGCGGGCGGGACCCGTCAGCTGCTCGTCGGCCAGAAGCACCAGCCTAGGCTTCAGCGCCTCGTCGGCGGAAACCAGCGTGCCGATCGGCGCGCCGATCCAGCGCAAGACGCCGTCCGAGCCCAAAGCCAGATCGCCATTGGCGCAAGCGGCAAAGCGCTCGGCGCGCGCGTCGAACTCTGCCGCGAGCGCCTTCTGCGCGGCGGTGCGCACGGCCTTGGCGTCCTCGCCGCCGGCGCTCTGGTCGGCAGTGAAGCGGAACCCCTGCAACTCGCCGACATGATGGCCTTCGACGAGGACGGTTCCGGTTGGGCTGATTTCGGCTTCAGGCATGGTATTTTCTCTAAGGCGCCGCATGAGGACGGAAGTCCTGCGGTCTACGAAGCGTTTCGTCAACCGCTCATGCAGCGCATCCGACAATCTGTCTTCGATTTCGCGCGTCTTTTCCTGCCAGTGTAGCTGATCGGCCAGCCATCCAGGGCGATTGGAGACGAAAGTCCAGGTGCGGATCTGCGCGATCCGGTGCGACAGCGTGTCGATATCGCCGTCCGTCGTGTCGGCCCGCCGCACCTGCTCGGCCATGTAATTCTCATCGACATGGCCATGGCGCGCAAGGTCCATATAGATCGAAGCGATAAGGTCAGCATGCTGTGCCGGCGCGATCTTGCGGTAGTCCGGCAGGGCGCAGGCTTCCCAAAGCAGCGCCACGCGTTTGGCATCGGTGGCCAAAGCCCTGATCGCTTCGTCGCGCGACAGATGTTCCAGCGCCTGCGCATCCACCGCCGGCAGCGCCCGCGTCAGTCCCTCGACCGGCGCGTTGGTTTCGATCGAACGCTTCAGCGCGTCGAGGTTGGAAAAATCGAAAGCGGCGGTGCGCCACTGCAGCACTTTCACCGGGTCGAAGTCGTGGCCTTCGATCTTCTTGACCAGATCCTCGTCGAGCGGGTCGACCTGGCCGGTGACGCCGAAGGTGCCGTCGCGCAGATGTCGGCCGGCGCGGCCGGCGATCTGGCCGAGCTCGGCCGCGGTCAAATTGCGGTACTGGTAACCGTCGAACTTGCGGTTCTGGGCGAAGGCGACGTGGTCGAGATCGAGGTTCAGCCCCATGCCGATGGCGTCGGTGGCGATGAGATAGTCGACGTCGCCCGACTGGAACAGCGCCACCTGGGCGTTGCGGGTGCGCGGCGACAGCGCGCCGAGCACGACGGCCGCACCGCCCTGCTGGCGGCGGATCAGCTCGGCGATGGCATAGACCTCATCGGCCGAGAAGGCGACGATCGCGGTACGCCGCGGCAGGCGGGTCAGCTTCTTCGAGCCGGCATAGGCGAGATGCGACAGGCGCGGCCGCGTCACCACCGACACGCCCTTCAAGAGCCGCTGCAGGATGCCGTGCATGGTCGCGGCGCCGAGAAGCAGCGTCTCCTGGCGGCCGCGCAGATTGAGGATGCGGTCGGTGAAGATGTGGCCGCGCTCGAGGTCGCCGGCAAGCTGCACCTCGTCGATGGCGACGAAGGCGGCGTCGGTCTCGCGTGGCATCGCCTCGACGGTGCAGACCGAATATCGCGCGCCGGCAGGCTGGATCTTCTCCTCGCCGGTGATCAGCGCCACTTTGCGGGCGCCGACCTTTTCGCAGACTCTCGTGTAGACTTCCCGCGCCAGCAGCCGCAGCGGCAGGCCGATGACGCCGGTCTCATGCGCCACCATGCGCTCGATGGCGAGATGCGTCTTGCCGGTGTTGGTCGGTCCAAGCACGGCGGTGACGTCGCGGCCTGAAAGGATCAGCGGCTCTCTGTGTTTCGGCTGGATGTTCATCGGCTCGGAAATGAGGCTTTTTGCCGCTTTCATTGCTGGAGCATGATCTTTCTCCAAAAACCGGTTCCCACTTTTCGGGATCATGCTCTCGTCGGAAACGTGGCGCTGCCGCCGCGTATGACAGGCGACACATAGGGATTTCAGGCGCCGAGCGAAAGCGGAATGTTCTTTCGACGGATCGCGCAGCCTTGAAGAGTGGTCAAAATCTACCGCGGTTAACTGCTGGAACGAGTCTGGAACGAATCAGCGACGAATCACAGACTCACTCTGATTCAGGTTTTGTTCACGGCTATATGTGGATTTTTTGACGATGGATCTCACCACATGCTGAATCGCGAAACTGGCCTGATTTATGCTGAGACGCTGCAATGCCCGCGAGTCCGTTAACTTTTGCCGGTGAACCATTGCGGCGGATAGGCACCCAGCCGACAAGGTTATGAAATTATTGATCTTTCCTAACCGGCTTTAAGGAATTCGGTGACGTTCGAGGCTCCCGCCGTTAACTTCTCGACCAAAGCCGGAACGAATCGGCGACGAATCAGCGATCACTGAAGTTTCCCGGTTTGTTCACCCCAACATATGGTGTTATCCACAGCTTGTGCACCGAGAACGCACAGCTTGCGAACAGCGTTACGCACAGAGCGCGGAGCAGCCGTTAACCTTTGCGTGCCGAATTGAGGCATCGCCTCGCATCGCCTGTCGTCGGCGAGCGAAAAAGCAGGCGGCCCGGCGGGGCCGCCCGCGTTCAAAACACATCAAGTGAAATACTGGCCGCCATTGGCGGTGATCGTCGAGCCGGTGATGAAGCCGGCGTCCTCGGAAGCCAGGAAGACGACGCAGCGCGCGATCTCTTCGGGTTCGCCGAGGCGGCCCACCGGGATCTGTGGAAGGATGCGCTCGTTGAGCACCTTCTCGTCGATCGCCTTGACCATCTCGGTGGCGATGTAGCCGGGGCAGATGACATTGACGGTGATGCCCGCGCGAGCCCCTCTTGCGCGAGAGCCTTGGAGAAGCCGATGTCGCCAGCCTTGGCGGCCGAGTAGTTGACCTGGCCCGCCTGGCCCTTCTGGCCGTTGATCGAGGAAATGGTGATGACGCGGCCGAACTTGCGATCGCGCATGCCGCTCCACAGCGGATGCGTCATGTTGAAGACACCCGACAGGTTGGTGTCGATGACCTCCTTCCACTGCTCGCGCGTGATCTTGTGGAACATGGCGTCGCGGGTGATGCCGGCATTGTTGACCAGCACCGAAACCGGGCCGAGATCGGCCTCGACCTTGCTGATGCCGGCCGCACAGGCGTCGTAGTCGGCGACCGACCATTTGTAGACCGGGATGCCGGTCTCGGCCTTGAATTTGGCCGCGGCCTCGTCATTGCCGGCATAGTTCGCGGCGACGGAATAGCCGGCGTTCTTCAGGGCGATCGATATCGCCGCACCGATGCCGCGCGAGCCACCGGTTACGATTGCTGTCTTGGTCATGAAGTTCCTCCTTTAAATCGTCTGAGCGAATGGGGAGTAGCGAATAGCGAGTAGGGATCTGTCGTCCCGTAGCGCGACGCTTTCTTCCCTATTCGCTACTCCCTATTCGCTATTCGCTGGGCTCAGATCGCTTCCACGCACATGGCAACGCCCATGCCGCCACCGATGCAAAGGGTGGCGAGACCCTTCTTGGCGCCGCGACGGCGCATTTCATGGACCAGCGTGTTGAAGATGCGGGCGCCCGAGGCGCCGATCGGATGGCCGATGGCGATGGCGCCGCCATTGACGTTGACGATCGAGGGATCCCAGCCCATGCCCTGGTTGACGGCGCAGGCCTGCGCGGCGAAGGCCTCGTTGGCTTCGACGAGGTCGAGGTCCTTGACCGACCAGCCGGCCTTCTCCAGCGCCCGCTTCGAAGCGGGAATAGGTCCAGTGCCCATGATTGCCGGGTCGACGCCGGCGGTCGCCCAGGAAGCGATGCGCACCAGCGGGGTGATGCCGCGGCGGGCGGCCTCGGCCTCGGTCATCAGCAGCGCGCCGGCCGCGCCGTCATTGATGCCGGAGGCATTGGCGGCGGTGACCGTGCCGTCCTTGTCGAAAGCCGGCTTCAACTTGGTCATGGCGTCGAGCGTGGCGCCATGGCGGATATACTCGTCCTGGTCGACAATCGTGTCGCCCTTCTTGCCCTTGATGATGAAGGCGACGATCTCGTCCTTGAACTTGCCGGCCTTCTGCGCCGCCTCGGCCTTGTTCTGCGAGGCGAGCGCGAACTCGTCCTGGGTGTCGCGGGTGATCTGGAACTGGCGGGCCACGTTTTCTGCGGTGTTGCCCATATGGTAGCCGTTGAAGGCATCCCACAGGCCGTCCTTGATCATGGTGTCGATCATCTTGTAGTCGCCCATCTTGACGCCGGCGCGCAGATGCTCGGCGTGCGGCGACAGCGACATCGATTCCTGGCCGCCGGCGATGATCACCTTGGCGTCTCCGGTGGCGATCTGCTGCATGCCGAGCGCGATCGCCCGCAGGCCCGAGCCGCAAACCTGGTTGAGGCTCCATGCAGTGGTTTCCTTGGGCAGGCCGGCGTTGATCGAAGCCTGGCGAGCCGGGTTCTGCCCCTGGGCGGCGGTCAGCACCTGGCCGAGGATGACCTCGTCGACCTCAGCGGCTTCGACACCGGCACGCGACAAAACTTCCTTGATGACGACGGCGCCGAGCTCATGCGCGGGCGTGGCGGCAAACGCGCCGTTGAAGGAGCCGACGGCCGTGCGCGCAGCGCTGGCGACGACGATTGCATTGGAAGCGGACATTTTCTTCTCCAGACTTCGAGGTGTCGTATTCTTGGGGCCGTTTCAGGACTTTCTTGCCCGTTCCAACCCTTGAGTCAAACCGGAAATGGGCATGGCCGGCATGCGCGGCAAGCAGGGCGGGCAACGGTTGCCGTAACATGATGTTGACCGTGCAGCATATTTTCTCCCGGCCAACCCGCATTAAATGATGCCGCACTGCACAAACCACTTGGAATTGTAGGGCTTTTGCGCATATCCTCGACAAATGGCGCAACGTTACCGGCAGCTTACTCCACAGCGTGCCGGTATCCTGGGGAGGATACGGATGGCCGCGAAAGACGACCCGATCGTCATCAAGAAGTATGCCAACCGCCGGCTCTACAACACCGGCACAAGCACCTATGTGACGCTCGAAGACCTGGCCGAGATGGTCAAGAAGGGCGAGGAATTCACCGTACAGGATGCCAAGACCGGCGACGACATCACCCATCCGGTGCTGACGCAGATCATCTTCGAACTGGAAAACAAGGATGGGCAGAACATGCTGCCGATCCCGTTCCTGCGCCAGCTCATCGCCTTTTACGGCGACCAGATGCAGATGATCGTGCCAAGCTTCCTCGAGCAGTCGATGATCGCCTTCTCGAAGGAACAGGAACGCTTCCGCGAGCAGCTCAAAGGCGCGTTCGGCAAGTCGCCGATCGACGTGATGAAGATGGCCACGCCGATGAAGGCGCTGGAAGAGCAGACGCGCCGCAACATGGAGATGTTCCAGAACGCCATGCGCCTGTTCACGCCGTTCCCGCCCGCGGGCGGCAACGCCGCTGCGCCGGCCGAGCCGGCGAAGAAGGACGAGAAGGGCGGCGACGATCTGCAGGAATTGAAAGCGCAGATCGCGGCCATGCAGCGCAAGCTGGACACGATGTCGTAAAGGGCTTTTCAGCCTCGCTACTGGCGGTCGCTGTCGTCTGAGATTAGCCGAAAAGCCCATCCCTTCGTCATCCTCGGGCTTGACCCGAGGATCCATGCCGTGACGCTTGCCTTGGAATGCAACGGCGCAGAATTCTGGAACCGTATTAACGCCTTAGCGTCACGGCATGGATCCTAGGGACTGCGCGCGTCGCTTCGCTCCTTGCTCCGCCCTAGGATGACGACGTGAGAGACGCTTCGGCTAATCTCAGAGGTCTTCATCTTCATCCTATCCCGGCAGGCCCATCATACCGTGCCCGCGGCCGGATTAGCCGGTTGCTGGTCACCTGCTCGATGGCGTGCGCCGTCCAGCCGACGCTGCGGCCGAGCGCGAACAGGCGGAACGGCGCATCGGCGGGGAGCTTGAGGCCAAGCGTCAGCGCGGCGAGTGCGAAGTCGATGTTCGGGCGCAGGCCGGTTGCGGCAAGCACCGCATCGCGCAGCCGCAACAGCCCGTCATCGATCTTGAAATCGGAGAACAGGCCGTCGGCGCGCGGATCACCCTCTGGATAGAGCGGGTGGCCGAAGCCGGGCAGCGGCCGGTCATGCGCCAGCCAGCGGCCGATCGCCTCGTCCGGCCCCAGCCGCCCGGCATCCTCGACCAGCGCGATCGCGGCCGCACCCGCCCCGCCATGGCGTGGGCCGGTGAGCGTGGCGAGGCCGGCGAGCAGGCAGGCCGCGACCGGCGCGCCGGTGGACGCGGCGACGCGCGCGGCGAAGGTCGAGGCGTTGAGTTCGTGATCGGCCAGCAGCACCAGCGCTTTGCGGATCATTTCGCCACCCGCAGCACCGACAGACCAGCCGCGCGCCAGCCTTTCATGCACGGGTTCCGGGCCCGGCACAGCGCCAAGCGCTGTGGCCAGCGCGCTGGTGGCTGAGGCGCCGTCCTGCTGCAGCATGGCCGGCCTGCGGCCGAGCGACGGCCAACCTTCCGCCGCGAGCGCCGACAGCCTGGCGAAGGCCGTTGGCGTGCCGGCTTGGCGAACAGGAGAGGTGGTCAGCGAAGCGAAAGAGACCGCGTGATCCGTGGCCCATAGCAGGCCGGCGGTTTCCTCCAGCGTTGCCGTCGCTGAAAGCGCCACGGCGTCCCTGCCGCGATAGACGAGGCGGCCATGCAGCACCGTCGAGATCGACGTCGAGATCGCCGGTTCGCCCCAGGCGATGGCGCTTTCGGCGATGGCTTGCGGACTGCGTCCGCGCGCCCGACGCGTGGCAAGCGCTGCGATGTCGTCGGCGCGGTATCGGCTGCGGCGCGGGTCGACTCCATCCGGCTGCATGCCGATGCGGCCGCGGCTGACATAGGCGTAAAGCGTCTGCGGCCGGACATTGAGCCGGGCCAGCGCTTCCTCCCGGGTCAGCCATTCCGTCATTTGCCGCCTTACGTTGATTGTCTTGATCAAGATTGATGCATTGATTGTGCAGCATTAATTGCAGTGCACAAAAGGTCAAGGAGACAATCATGGCAAACGGGCTCGATGATGTTGTAGCGGCCGACACGGTGCTTTCCGATGTCGATGGCGCGGGTGGGCATCTCACCATCCGAGGCCATTCGCTGATGGAACTCGCCGGCCGCTGGCGCTATGGCCAGGTGGTCCGGCTGCTTTTCGATGGTTTTTTCGATGAGCTTCCCGACGACGCGGAGCTGGAAAGGGCCATCGGCAAGGCGCGCGTCGATGTGTTCGAACGGTTGCAGCCGGTGCTCGGCCAGTTCGCGCCGCTCGACATCTACAGCGGCATGCGCGCCGGCATGGCCATGCTGCCGGACGGCGAAACACTGGCCGACGCGTTGCGGCTGGTTGCCGCGCCGGCGGTGCTGACACCGGCCCTGCTGCGCCTTGGCCGCGGCGAGGCGCCGATCGCTCCCGACGACAAGGCCGATCATGCCGGCGATATGCTGCGGATGCTGTCCGGCACAGCATCGCCGGCGCTCGCCAAGGCGCTGGACAGCTATCTGGTGACGGTCTGCGACCACGGGCTCAACGCGTCGACCTTTGCGACGCGCGTGGTGGCGTCGACGCAGGCAGGCCTGACCTCGGCGATCCTCGCCGGTCTCGGCGCGCTGAAAGGCCCGCTGCATGGCGGCGCGCCTGGACCGGTGATCGAGATGCTCGACGCCATCCAGGCGCATGGCGATGCGGCTGGCTGGCTGCGCGACGAGATCGCGCGTGGCAAGCGCATCATGGGCTTCGGTCATCGTATTTACCGTGTGCGCGATCCGCGCGCCGATGTGTTGAAGGCGGTGGTGCGGCAACTCGGCAGCCAGGGCGAGACCCGCAGCCGGCTGGCCTTTGCCGAAAAGGTCGAGCAGACGGCGCTGGAGGTGTTGCGGATCGCCAAGCCGCAGCGTTCGCTGCAGACAAATGTCGAATTCTATACCGCTCTGGTGCTGGAAGCGGCGGGCTTCCCGCCGCAAGCCTTCAGCAATGTGTTCGCGGCCGGCCGCGTCGCCGGCTGGATCGCCCATGCGCGCGAACAGCAAGCGACCGGGCGGCTGATCCGGCCGCAGTCGCGCTATGTCGGGCCGATGCCGGATTTGGTGGCCTGATATTGCAGAGCCAGCTCTATGGAGCCCTTCCGTTCGTGTGAGCGGAGGGGTTTTTCATGGACGAAATTTCATGTGATCACGCTTGTTTGTTCGTGTTCTTGCCTTGGTCCATCCTTATATGCTGCACTGCAACATAAACGGATGGCAGCAGCTCCAACTCGGTGACGCAGGGGCAGCCGACGCATCAACACGACAGGAACGCCATGACGAAGAACGGCAAGGCGGAGGACAGGAAGAAGATCAATATCGCGCTCCAAGGTGGCGGCTCGCATGGCGCCTTCTCCTGGGGTGTGCTCGACCGCCTGCTCGAGGATGGGCGGCTTGAGATCGCCGCGGTGTCGGGCACCAGCGCCGGCGCCATGAACGCGGTGGCGCTGGCCGACGGGTTCGTGCGCGCCGGCGTCGAGGGCGCGCGCAAGAAGCTCGACGATTTCTGGCGCGCCGTGGCCGCCAAGGGCCGCTTCAGCCCGGTGCAGCGCATGCCGTGGGATGTCGCCTGGGGCAATTGGTCGGTCGAGAACACGCCAGGCTATATGTTTTTCGATACCATGTCGCGGGTGTTCTCGCCCTATGTCGCCAACCCGCTCGGGCTCAACCCGCTGCGCGACGTGGTCGAGCAGGAGGTTGACTTCGGCAACGTCCATGCCTGCAAATCGATGGAGCTGTTCATCTCGGCGACCAATGTCGAGACCGGACAGTTGCGCGTCTTCTCCGACGGCGAGATCGACCTCGATACGGTGATGGCGTCGGCCTGCCTGCCGCAGCTGTTCCGCGCCGTCGAAATCAAGGGCGTGCCCTATTGGGACGGCGGCTATGGCGGCAACCCGGCGCTTTATCCGTTCTTCAAGGCGACGGCGGCCGATGACGTGCTCCTGGTGCAGATCAATCCGGTGGTGCGCGAAGGCACGCCGAAAAGCGCCAACGAAATCCAGAACCGCATCGACGAGATCACCTTCAATGCCGGGCTGCTGCGCGAATTCCGGGCGATTGCCTTCGTCAAGGAGTTGATCGCGGCCGGCCGCCTGCCGCATCACGAATACCGCGACATCCGCATGCACCGCATCGATGCCGACGAAGCGTTCAAGGACCTGTCGGCGTCATCGAAGATCAACGCCGAATGGGCCTTCCTGACCTATCTGCGCGACCTCGGCCGCAGCGCCGCCAGCGACTGGCTGGAAGAAAATTACGATGCCGTCGGCCATCATGCGACGCTCGATCTCTCAGGCGAGCTCGATGACGGCTTCAAGCCGGTGCGCGGCCCGGCGCCGGGATGGCGGGTGAAAGAATTCCTGGCCGCGCGGGCGAAGCCTGAGGCGGAGCGGCGGCGGGCCTGAATTGAGCCGGAGCGGAACGCCCTATGGCGTTTCGCTCCGGTCATGGCATCAGGCGTCTGCGACGTCTTCGTGGCGGGTGCCTTGGTTCCCCGCCTTTTGCCTTGGCAAACTCGGCGCCGACATCTTTGCTCCGATGTCGCCGCGGATATTGAAAATATCGAGGTCGATATCGCGTGAAGAACGCGGGATCGATCAAGACGATCAGCGAAGTCTTTCGGCGATCCGAATAGACGTTTATGAAGATCGCCAACGTCGTCTGCCCGGAATGAACCACCGATGTTGCCGCATACCGTAACGCCAGCGCTTGCGAACGCCTTGATCGGGCGCTGGCGCGTGCGCCGTGTGGTGCGCGACTATATCGGCTCGGCGAGTTGCGCGTTCGCCGGTGAGGCGTCGCTGACCGAGGGTGGCTTTTTGGAGGAGGGCGAAATTCGCATCGGTGAGCGGGCGATGCCGGCGAACCGGGCCTACAGGCTGGAGAGGAAGGACAGCTCAGTGCTTGTCTTTCGCAGCGATGAATTGTTCATCCGGCTCGACGATCGGCCGTCGCAGGTCGTGCATCATCAATGCGGCGGCGACAACTATGTCGGGCGCTTCATTTTTCGCAGCCGCGACGAATGGATCGAGGCATGGCGCGTGAAAGGCCCGCTCAAGAATTATGCAAGCGTCAGCCGCTTCCACCGCCAAGGGCGTTGATATTCAGGTGATGCCGGCCTGCAAATGGCGGCTTCCTGCGCTTCCGGTGCTCACGTACTTAAGTACGCTCCGCTCCGGTTCTCGGAAACCGCCATTTTCGACTCGGCCTGACCTGAATCTCAACGCCCTCGGGCCTCGTCTGATCATTGTTTGGCACCATTCCCCGACGGAACCCTGGACTCCGCTGGATTCGGCGCTGCCTGCGATGTAATTTACCTGAACGTAAACGGGAGGTGGCGATGCTGCAGACCAGACAGAACACTCTCGGTGTCAAATTTGAAGCGCAGTGCAGGGCCTTCGAGAAGGAGCCGTTTCCCAGCATCGCGGTGCGCAAGGACCGGCTGAAGCGCCTGCTGGCGCTCACCGAAGGCCATGAGGTGGAAATCTGCGCGGCGATCGACAGCGATTTTTCCGCCCGGGCGGCCCAGGAAACCCGGCTTGCCGAATTGTTCGTCGTGCGCGCCGGCATCAGGCATGCGCTATCGCATCTGCGCAGCTGGATGCGCGAGCGCCGCGTCGCCACCAGCCTGCCATTCATGCCGGGCCGCAACCGCCTGCTGCCGCAGCCGCTGGGCGTGGTCGGCATCGTGTCGCCGTGGAACTATCCGTTCCAGCTCGCCATCGCGCCGGCGACGGCGGCCTTGGCCGCGGGCAACCGCGTGCTGATCAAGCCGTCCGAGCTGACGCCGAAATTCTCCGACCTTCTGGCACGTCTGGTCGAGGAGCATTTTTCGCCGGACGAGATGAGCGTGGTGGTGGGCGATGCCGATGTCGGCAAGGCATTCGTGTCGCTGGCTTTCGATCATCTGCTGTTCACCGGCTCGACTTCTGTCGGCCGCCAGGTGGCGCTGGCCGCCGCCGCCAATCTGACGCCGGTGACGCTCGAGCTCGGCGGCAAGTCGCCGGCGATCTTCGACCCGTCCTGCGATCTCGACGCAGCCGTTGCCAGCATCGCCTATGGCAAGTTGCTCAACGCTGGCCAGACCTGCATCGCGCCGGACTATCTCATGGTCCCGCAAGGGCAAGGCGCGGCGATTGCGGCAAAGTTCGCCACCGCCATGGCGAAACTCTATCCGCGGCTGGGCGACAATCCCGACTACACGGCGATCGTCAGCGAGCGGCACCACCGGCGGCTGAGCGACATGGTCGCCGAGGCGCGCGACAGCGGCGCCGAGGTCATCGAGGTCAATCCCGCCAACGAGAAGCTCGGCGTTACCGACCGCAAGATGGCGCCGGTGCTGGTCCGCAATGCCGGCGACACTTTGCGGCTGATGCGCGAAGAGATCTTCGGGCCGGTGCTGCCGATCGTCGAATATGGCACGGTCGATGACGCGATCGAGCACGTGAACCGGGGCGAGCGTCCGCTGGCGCTCTACTGGTTCGGCAGCGACGGCGGCAACCGCCAAAGGGTGATGCGGGAAACGGTGGCCGGCGGGGTCACGGTCAATGACTGCATGATGCATCTGGTGCAGGAACACCAGCCTTTCGGCGGTGTCGGCGAGAGCGGCATCGGCGCCTATCACGGCGAATGGGGGTTCCGTACCTTCAGCAAGGAAAAGCCGATCTTCATCCAGTCGAAGCTGAGCGCCGGCGTCTTGCTGCGCCCGCCTTATGGCAGGACATTCGAGCGGATCTTCCGGCTGCTGAACCTCATCACCTGATAATTGCTGGCGATGGGATATTCGGACGCAAACGGCGGTCATATGACAACGCTGCAAGTGTCTATGGGTAAAAGTTCGCATCATGCTGACGGCTGTTGCCAGTGACCTTGGGGAAACTGCCGCAATATCTCGACACGCCTGCAAAAAAACCGGGTGAAGCGGCCGAAATACCGAAAATTATCGAAACGCAGCGTTCCGTGACGCAATGATCCCGCAACTTTTCTGGCTATATTGCGCCGCAACTTTGGGATAGAAGCGGCGCTTCGCCGATCACGGCAAATTGAATAAGGCCCTGCGCGCACCCATATCGGCCGCGCGCCCGAGAGTTCGGAGCGCCGGCTCGCCAGGCCAGCAACGGAAAAATGACGATGCCGAAATTCAGGTTTCACAAGCTTGCAGCCATTGTCGTGCTCATCGGCTTCGCGGCCTGGATGGGAACGGGCGAGTTCTCGTCGGTCGGCAGCGCCGCCGACAAGTCGGTTGCTACCGACAAGGCCGCCGACGCTGGCAAACCGGCGCAGCCGGAAGCTGGCAAGCCGAAGACGGCTGAGCCGAAAGCAGCGCCGCGCACCGTCGCCGTGGTGACGCCGCCGCGCAAGACCTATGCGCGCGCCATCCGCATTTCCGGGCTGACCGAGGCCGACAAGCGGGCCGTTCTGGCGACACGCGTCAACGGCGTCATCGAGAAGCTGCCGGTCAAGCAGGGCGACCGCGTCAAGACCGGCGATCTGGTGCTGATGTTGGCCGCCGAGGAAAAGATCTCGATGCGCGACAATGCCAAGCAGCTTGTCGCGCAGCGTCAGGCGGAGCTGGACGCGTCGCTGCGGCTGATGAAGACCGGCAATCTGCCGAAGCTGCAGCTCGACACCGCCCGCTCCAATCTGACGCTCGCGCAATCGCAGCTGGATACCGCGCAGGCGGAGCTCGACCGCAACGAGGTCAAGGCGCCGTTCGACGGCGTTATCGACCGCATCCCGGTGGAGCTCGGCAGTTCGGTGATGCAGGGCGGCGAGGTGGCGACGATCCTCAAGCTCGATCCGGTGATCGCGCGCGGCGAGATCAGCGAGCGCGACCTGCGCTACATCAAGATCGGCGACGAGGCGGATGTGCGCCTGGTCAACGACCAGAAGGTCACCGGCACGGTGCGCTATATCAGCCGCGATGCGTCGGCGCAGACCCGCACCTTCCGTGTCGAAGTGGCCATCCCCAATGGCGACGGGTCGATCCCGGCCGGCATGACGGCCGAGATCACGCTCAGCGCCGAGCCGACCAACGCGGTTTTGCTGCCGCGCTCTGTGGTGACGCTGGGTGACAAGGGCGATCTCGGCATCCGCGCCGTCGGCAAGGACAACAAGGTGGCCTTCTTCCCGATCGACCTGGTCGACGACACCGCACACGGCCTGGTGCTAGGCGGCATTCCCGATGATGCGCGCATCATCGTCGCCGGCCAGGAGATGGTGAAGGAAGGCGATCCGGTGAAGCCGGTCGAGGCCGACCAGGCGACCATCAACAAGCTGATAGGCGAAGCCGCCGGCACGCAGTAAGCACGACCTGGCCGTCGCCGGCCTTGCCCGGCGAGTCCGCAGCCTCCGAAGAAACAACAGGCCGAAGTCATGGATATCGTCGGACTCGCCATCAACAACGCCCGTCTCACCATATCGGCGCTGATGTTCCTGCTCGTCGCGGGCTGGGTCGCCTATCAGTCGACGCCGAAGGAAGCGGAGCCGGACGTTCCGATTCCGATGATGTATGTCAGCCTGATCTACCAGGGCATCTCGCCGGAGGATTCCGAGCGCCTGCTGCTGAGGCCCATGGAGAGCAAGCTCAAGAGCCTCAAGGGGCTCAAGGAGATGCGTTCGGCCGCCTTCCAGGGCGGCGGCTATGTGCTGGTCGAGTTCCAGCCGCAGACTCATCTGGCGACGGCGCTGCAGGATACGCGCAGCAAGGTGCAGGACGCCAAGGCCGACCTGCCGCAGGCGGCCGAGGAGCCGGTGGTCACCGAAGTCAACATCTCGGAATTCCCGGTCCTTGTCGTCACGCTTTCGGGCGACGTGCCGGAACGCATGCTGACCGCTGCGGCGCGTGAGCTGCGCGATCGCATCGAGGAAGTGCCGGGCGTACTCGAAGGTTCGCTGCAGGGCGCGCGCGACGACCTCGTCGAAGTCGTCATCGATCCGGTGAAGCTGTCGTCCTACGGCCTGCAGCTCGACCAGGTGATCCAGGGCGTCGCTTCGTCCAACAGCCTGGTGGCGGCCGGCAACCTCGAAGGCTCGGAAGGCAAATACGCGGTCAAGGTGCCGTCGCTGATCGAAACGCCAGAGGATGTCGCCAATCTGCCGGTGGTCGCCACGCCCAATGCCGTGGTCCAGGCCAAGGACATCGCCACCATACGCTCGACCTTCAAGGACGCCGAGACGGTCACCCGCCTCGACGGCAAGCCGGCTATCGCCATCGAAGTGAAGAAACGCATCGGCGCCAATCTGATCGACACGCTGGCGAAGGTCAGGGAAGTGTCGGACGGCTTCATCAAGTCGATGCCGGAAGGCATGCACGTCACCTACACGCAGGATAAGTCGGTCTTCGTCAACCAGCTGCTCGGCGACCTGCAGAACCACGTGATGATTGCCGTCATCCTGGTTTTCGTCGTCATCCTCTATGCGCTGTCGGGACGCGCTTCGCTGCTCATCGGCCTTGCCATTCCGTCATCGTTCCTGATGGGCATCCTGCTGCTCGCCATGATGGGCTACACGATCAACATGATCGTGCTGTTCAGCCTGATCCTGGCCGTCGGCATGCTGGTCGACGATGCCATCATCGTCACTGAATTCGCCGAACGTCGCATGAGCGAGGGCATGCCGAAGGCGGATGCCTTCGCGCTCGCGGCCAGGCGCATGGCCGGCCCGGTCATCGCGGCGACGATGACGCGCATTGCCGCCTTCTCGCCGCTGCTGTTCTGGCCCGGCATCATTGGCGACTTCATGAAATATATGCCGATCACGCTGATCGTGACGCTGTCGGCCTCGATGCTTTATGCGCTGGTGTTCGCGCCGACTTTGGGCGCGATCTTCGCCAAGGCGCCGGAGCATCATGAAGAGGATCACCGCGACGGCTGGTACATGGCCGTGGTCAAGCAGGCGGTGCGCTTCCCGATCACCGTCATCCTGCTGACGGTCGCGCTGCTGTTCGGCGTCGGCTTCGCCTATTCGAAATACGGCGCCGGCGTCGAGTTCTTCCCCAGCGTCGAGCCGGATTACGGCCTGCTCTATGTCCATGCCCGCGGCAATCTTTCGCTGGCCGAAATGGACGCCGCCACCAAGGTCGCCGAAAACCGGCTGCTTGGCTGGCCGGGCGTGAAGTCGGTCTATACGCGCGTCGGCAAGACGCAAGGCGGCGGCCAGGACGTTCCCGAAGATGTTGTCGGGAACATCCAGTACGAGTTCGTCGACTGGCGCGAGCGCAAGTCCGCCAACCAGATACTCGACGATTTGCGCCACGTCATGGCCGGCATTCCCGGCGTCGATGTCGAGGTGCGCGTGCCGGAAGCCGGCCCGCCGACCGGCAAGCCGATCCAGATCAGGCTGTCCGCCGTCGATCCGGCGGGGCTTGACGACAAGGCGCGTCAGGTGGCGGCGCGCATCGCCAAGGTGCCGGGCGTCATCGACATTTCCGACGGCTTGCCGCCGCCCGGCGTCGACTGGGCGATCGAGGTCGATCGCGCCAAGGCGGCGCAATATGGCATCAGCCCGACCTCTGTCGGAACGGTGGTGCAGCTCGTCACCAACGGTCTGAAGCTCTCGGAATACCGGCCTGCCGGGGCCGACAAGGCGGTCGACATAAGGCTGCGCTTGCCGGAGGACCGGCGCACGCTGTCGACCTTGGATGAGCTTCGCGTGCAGACCTCGCAAGGCTCGGTGCCGATCTCGAACTTCGTCGTCCGCAAGGCGAAGCCGAGCGTCGGCATCCTCAACCGCATCGACAGCGCCCGCACCGTGGTGGTGCAGGCCAATGTCAGCGCCGGCGCCCAGGTGGCGGCGGTGCAGGCGGAGGTGACCAAGGCGGTCACCGACATGGACCTCGGGAGCGGCATACGCTGGAAGCTGGCGGGCTCGAACGAGGACAGCGCTGAAGCCAGCGCCTTCCTCGGCAAGGCCTTCGGCGCGGCGCTCTTCCTGATCTTCCTCGTGCTGCTTGCGCAGTTCAACAAGTTCACTAGCGTGTGGCTGGTGCTGTCCTGCGTGGTCATGGCTACGGTCGGCGTGTTCCTCGGGCTGCTGATAACGGGCGAGACGTTCGGCATCGTCATGTCGGGCATCGGCGTCATCGCGCTGGCCGGCGTGGTGGTGAACAACAACATCGTGCTCATCGACACATACGACCGGCTGCGCGAAGAGGGCTGGGACAAGCTGGATGCCGTGCTGCAGACCTGCCGCGAGCGCGCCCGCCCGGTGGTGCTGACGGCGGTGTCGGCGATCCTCGGCGTGCTGCCGATCGCCTTCGGCCTTGGTCTCGAAATCTTCCATCACGAGACGACGATCAACGCGCCGTCGACGCAATGGTGGATTTCGCTGTCCTCGGCCATCGTCTTCGGCCTGTCCTTCGCCACCTTGCTGACCCTGGTGGTGACGCCGTCGATGCTGATGGTGTTCACCCGCGCCAAGGTGAAGCCCGGCGCCAGGCGCAACTGGTTCAGCCGCCTGTTCCGACGCGGCAAGGCCTCGACGGCCGAAGTGCCCGAGGAAGCCGATGCCGAGCCGGCGGCCGCCTTCCCGAAAGCCGCGGAATAGCGTGATCTGAAATCCAATCGCAAAGGCCGCCCGGCAAATCCGGGCGGCCTTTTGCGTTATCCCTGTCGGTTCAATGGCGCTGGTTTCTAACTCTGCGATCACGCGGCTTGCTGGACCGGCGACGCGGCGATGCCGATATCCTGCAGCGCTTCCTTCACGGCCTCATCAAGCGGGGTGTGCGGGATTTCGCCGATCACCTCCTCCAGCCGCGTCGACACCAGCCGGTGCGGCTCGAAGCGCAGATAGGACATCGAGACGATCTCACGCCACATGGCGACGAACGGGCTGCCGGCGCGCAGCACCCACCACGGCATGAAGCTGAGCTTCAGCTTGCGGCCCAGCGCCTTCTCGGCCGAAGCCTTGATGTCGAGGTCGGTGATCGCGTGGCCGGGGAAGTTGATGGCCTCAAAGACACCGAGCTTGTCGAGGTTGCGAGCGAGGCCGACAAAGGCCACGGCGAAATCCGGCAGATAAGCCCATTCATGCACCAGTTCGGCCGGGCCGGGCGCGGTGTAGACGCCCTTGTTCATCTTGGCGGCAACAACGAGATCGAACCAGGAGCCTGAGCCGGTGCCGCCGAAGAAATCGCCGGCGCGCAGGATAATGGTGCGCACGCGGCCGGCGTCGGCCTCGCGGCGGAACAGGTCCTCCATGGCGCAGCGGATGCGGCCCTTCTCGGTGGTCGGATGGAAAGGCGTCGCCTCGCTGATCACCCGCGGCATCGGCGAGCCGTAATTGTAGACGGTGCCGGGGAAGAGATGAAGCGCGTTGTTGGCGTGGCAGGCGGCCATGACGTTCTCGGCCATCGGCATGCACTTGCCCCAGTCGGTGTAGATCGGGTTCAGGCCGTTGAAGACGATGTCGACGCCTTGCGTGGCGGTGATCAGCGACTGGCGATCCATCGCGTCGCCGGCGACCGCCGTTGCGCCCTTGAGTTCGGCCGGAACCTTGCCGGTGCGGGTGACGGCGCGGACGTCGAAGCCGGCGTCGATGAAGGCCTTGCCAACCACGCGGCCCAGCCGGCCATTGGCGCCCAGAATTGCGATCTTGGTCATTTGCTCTCTCCGTTGCTTGTGTTTGCCCCATCAATCTGATGCGTTCACAAACGAATTGAAATTGACTGAGATCGGCGTTCTGTTATTCAAAAATGAATGAAAGAGTTCGACTGGAACCTGATCAAGAGTTTTGTCGCGGTGGCCGAGACGGGCAGCCTTTCGGGGCAGCACGCAGGCTGGCCGCCAGCCAGCCGACGCTTGGCCGCCATATCGCCGAGCTGGAAGTGGCGCTTGGCGTCACGCTGTTTCGGCGCGGGCGGCGCGGCTATGAGCTGACCGAGGCCGGCAGCACGCTTTACGAGCGCGGGCGGGCGGTCAGCGAGCAGGCGAATGCATTCTCGCTGCTGGCGCTGGGTTCGGTCGAGGCGATCGAGGGCACGGTGCGCATCGCCGCCTCGGAGGTGGTCGCCGCCTTTGTGCTGCCGCAGATGATGGCGCGGCTCGGCGAGGAAGAGCCTGGCATCGAGGTCGAGCTCGTCGCCTCCAACCAGGTCGAGAACCTTATGCGCCGCGATGCCGATATCGCGATCCGCATGGTCAGGCCGACGCAGAACGAATTGGTGGCGCGCAAGGTCACCGACATTGCGCTCTGCCTGTGCGCGACCAAATCCTATCTTGAGCGGCGCGGCTGGCCGGACAAGCCCGCCGATCTCGCCGATCACGCGCTGATCGGTTTCGACCGCAGCGACGAGATCCTGCGCGGCTTCACCTCGTTTGGCATTCCGGTCAGCCGCAGCCATTTCCGCTTCAGGACCGACAACCAGATCGTGCTGTGGGAAGCGGTGCGGACGGGAAACGGCATCGGCATCGGCCAGGAGCCGCTGGCCGACCGTGATCCGGGCCTGGAAAAACTGTTGCCCGGCGTGCCGTTGCCGGATCTGCCGGTGTGGCTTGCCATGCATCGCGACGTGCGCGCCAGCATGCAGATCCGCCGCGTGGCGGATTTCCTGCATGAGGAGCTGAAGCGCTATTCCGCCGGCGCTGGCGCGGGGGCGAATTCGGCGCGGTGAGCGAGGCCCGCCATCAGCAACACGATGACAAGCAGACCCGACAAGGTGACAAAGATCGGGCCGAAGCTCGAATGCTCGGCGACGAAGCCGATCGCCGACGGCGCCACCAATATGCCGGAATAGCCCATGGTGGTGACGACGCTGATGCCGGTACCCGACGACATGCCTTCCTGGTTGCCGCCGGCCGAGAAGATGATCGGCACCATGTTGGCGATGCCGAAGCCGCAGAGTGCGAAGGCGGCGATGGCAAGATAAGGCGAGGGCGAGAGGCCGGCCATCAGCATGCCGGCGGCGGCGACCAGCGCCGAGCCGCGCAACGTCGCCACCGCGCCGAAGCGGTTGCGCACGCCGTCGCCGAGGAAGCGCATCAGCGCCATCACGCCGGAGAAGGCCGCATAGGCGAGGCCTGCCATGGCGAGGTCAGCGCGAAGCTCCTGATGCAGATAGAGCGCCGCCCAGTCGAGCACGGCGCCTTCCGAGATCATGGTCAGCAGCGCCATCAAGCCGACCAGGTAGACGATCGTGTGCCGTGGCAGCGTGAATTTCTGATGCTCGACCGCCTGCGGTTTGTCCTCGGCGATGAGATAGCCAATGGCGAAGGCGATGACGGCAAAGGCGACCGCCGTCACTTCGACGGCATGGGTGAGATAGCCGTAATTCTGGATCGAATAGCCGCCGATCGCGCCGCCGGCGAAGCCGCCAAGGCTCCAGAAGCCGTGCGAGGACGACATGATGGCCCGCGACAGCCGGCGCTCGACGACGACGGCGTTGGAGTTCATGGCGACATCCATGCCGCCGATCGCGCCGCCGAACAGCATCATGGCGATGGCGGCGAGCGGCACGTTGGGCGCCAGCGCCACGACCAACAGGCCGAAGCTGCCGCAGATGCCGAACAGCCGCGTCACCGTGCGCGAGCCGTGCCTGGAAGTCAGATGGCCGCACCAGGTCATGGAGATGACCGCGCCGACGCCGAACAGAAGGATCAGCAGGCCAAGCGTGAATTTGGTGATGTCGAGCCGGGTGAGGAACACTGGAATCTGGGGCGCCCAGCTGCCGGTCAGAAATCCGTTGGCAAGGAAAATGCCGGCGACGGCCCAGCGGCCGCGGATGGCGGCCTGCATGGTTGTTGGCGCGTTCATGGCTCGAATCCGCTATGCAAAATGGCTTTTCGGGCAAATTAGATCGATTCAATTCGCAGTCAAGGACCGATTGCGGGGAAATACTTGGACCAAAGGGGCAATGGGGCCGGCACCGGTCATGGCGGAGTCAGCCGTTGGAAATTAGCTGAGATGCTTCTCCCTTCGTCATCCACGGGCGGAGCAAGGAGCGTAGCGACGCGGCGCAGACCCGAGGATCCATGCCGCGACTTAGGAGCGCCGCTACGGCGCAGAACGTCCCTCGGGTTGCGCCGTTGCGATCCTATTCTGGACCGCAGCATTCTTCGGCAGCCGTCACGGAATGGATTCTAGGGTCTACGCGCGTCGCTGCGCTCCTTGCTCCGCACGGCAAAATGGTCAGGACCTGGGTCGGGACACTCCGCCTCCGTCATCGCGATACAAAGCGCGCTAGAATGATTGGAACCCGATCCGCGTAACCCTTGAGGGCCAGCGGTCATCACAACTCGACCGCATCAAAGGCCGAATACATGACCGCTCCAGACTTGCGTCGTCGCCGCTATTTGCCTCTTGCCCAAGAGGGGCCGTCCATACATGACGAAGCCGCGAAGACGATCGACAGCATTAATGATCCTTAGGCCGCCTTGCCTCGAACTCGGCCTTCTTGGCCTCCGACGCTTCGGTCTGGTTGAGCGCCTGCCATTGCGCATAGGGCATGCCGTAGATGATCTCGCGCGACGCGTCCTTCGACAGGGGCACACCTTCGGCCTCGGCGGCCTCGCGGTACCAGTTGGACAGGCAGTTGCGGCAGAAGCCGGCGAGGTTCATCAGGTCGATGTTCTGGACGTCGCCGCGTTCACGCAGGTGCTCGACCAAACGGCGGAAGGCGGCTGCCTCGAAATCGCGTTTCTGTTCGTCAGTAAGTTCGGTCATCTCGGGAAACTCCCGGCCTTACGGCCCCTTCCACCGGCCCGGTGCGCGAGCCGAATATCTTCACCTCGTGTATATCGGCACGACGGTCGATGGCGTCAACGATCGGCGCCAAGCGCTCCGCCCAGGCGAGAGCGCCGGCGCGGTCGGCGATCAGGTCCTGGCGGATCTCGATCAGCGCATGGGCGTAGCCGTTGACGATGGCGTGCCGGAACATGGTGTCGCCGCGCAGCGCGCCGTCATAGGGCTCGTTGTCGCCGACGACGAGGTTGTTGTCTTCAGCCAGCATGTCGATCAGCGGCCGCGCCACGCGGTCGTCCAGATCCCACAGCACGCCGACATGCCAGGGGCGCACCAAACCCTGCATCACCGGCGTGAAGGAATGCACCGAGAAGATGAAGGGCGCTTTGCCGGAGGCGTGCGCGACCGAGGCGATCATGGCGCCGACGGCATCGTGATAAGGCCGGTAGAAGCGGTCGAGCCGCCGCTCGCGCTCCTGCGCCGACATCGGATAATTTGCCGGCACGATGGTGCCGTCATAGAGCTGACGGATCAGCGTCGGGTCGTCCTCGCCACGGTTGGGATCGATCAGCAGCCGCGAGAAGCCGGCAAGCAAGGCCGGTGCGTCGAGCGCCGCCGCCAGCTCGCGCGTGACCGTCTCGACGCCGATGTCATAGGCGATGTGACGGTCGAATTCAGAAGCCGGCAAACCGAGGCTGGAATATTCCTCAGGCAGATCGCGGCGGGCATGATCCGCCAGAAGCACGATGCCTTTCTTGCGATCGCCCTCGACGATGTCGAAGGGCGCGAAAACTGTGGATCGGGTCATCGGCTGAAAAGTGGCTGGTCACTTGGATGTGCTATCGTCATTCCACGAAGAGGGCGCTGGCGCAATGCCGTTGTTTGGCCAAGGTTTCTGCAAAAAATCCCGGGCGGCTCAGGATTTCGCGCATCGGGCTCGTCTAAATCGATTGGAATTGAACAAAACGGCGCGTTGACATGCGACCGGAGTTTGCTGAAAAGGGGCTTCGAGATATGCAAATGTGGTTCGCGAGGGATTTTGGAATGGGTCTAGCCGGCAGGCTGCGCAAGCGCCTCACGCTGCCGTTCCTGTTCGTCGCCGCGGGATTGTGCGCAATCGCCATGACCTCGCCGGCCCGTGCCGACTTCCGCGTTTGCAACGCGACGCAAAATCTGGTGGGCGTCGGCATCGGCTATCGCGCCAAGGCCGGCTGGATCACCGAGGGCTGGTGGCACATCGAAGGATCGACCTGCAAGACGCTGATCGAGGGCCCGCTGTCATCAAGGTTTTACTATCTTTATGCAGAAGACGCCGAGCGCGGCGGGCGCTGGGACGGCCCGATCAACATGTGCGTGGCCGAAAAAGAGTTCAAGATCGCCGGCGTGAATGATTGCGTCGCCCGGGGCTTTCAGCGCGCCGGATTTCAGGAATATGACACGGGCGAGCAGGCAAGCTGGATGGTCCAGCTGACCGACGAGCCCTCAACGGGAGGCGCGCCAAACGCCCCCGCCCCGGGAACAAACAGTCAATGAGACGCAGCCGCAAGGTCAAGATCCTCGCCACCATCGGTCCGGCATCCTCCTCCGAGGAGATGCTGAAAAAGCTTTTCGAAGCCGGCGCCGATGTCTTCCGCATCAATATGAGCCATACCGATCATGAGCTGATGCGCACGCTGGTCGGCCGCATCCGAGCCGTCGAGGAAGCCGTTGGACGCCCGATCGGCATCCTCGCCGACCTGCAGGGGCCGAAGCTCAGGGTCGGCAAGTTCACCAATGTCAAGGAAGCGCTGACGGCCGGCCAGACCTTCACGCTCGACGACAATCCGGAGCCGGGCACGTCGAAGCGTGTCTACCTGCCACACCCGGAAATCCTGAGCTCGGTCGAGGCCGGTCACCGACTTTTGATCGACGACGGCAAGCTTGAGCTCAAGGCGGTGAAGGCTGACGGCAAGTCGATCACCTGCACCGTAGTCGCCGGCAGCGGCATTTCCGACAAGAAGGGCGTCAGCCTGCCCGACACAGACCTGCCGGTCGGCGCGTTGACCGAAAAGGATCGCGCCGATCTCGACGCGGTGCTTGCCGCCGGCGTCGATTGGGTGGCGCTGTCCTTCGTGCAGCGGCCAGAGGATCTGGCCGAAGCACGCAAGATCGCGCGCGGCCGGGCGCTCATCATGGCCAAGATCGAGAAGCCGCAGGCCGTCGCGCGGCTGGCCGAGATCATCGAATTGTCCGATGCGCTGATGGTGGCGCGCGGCGACCTCGGCGTCGAAATGCCGCTCGAGGCGGTGCCCGGAATCCAGAAGCAGATCACGCGCGCGGCGCGCCGCGCCGGCAAGCCGGTGGTGGTCGCCACGCAGATGCTGGAATCCATGATCACCGCGCCGGTACCGACCCGCGCCGAGGTTTCGGACGTTTCCATCGCCGTCTTCGAAGGTGCGGACGCGATCATGCTTTCAGCCGAATCCGCCGCCGGCGCCTATCCGGTCGAAGCGGTCGCGATGATGAACCGCATCGCCGCCAAGGTCGAAACCGATCCGACCTATGCCGGCATCATCAACGCCCAGCGCTCCGAGCCGGAAGCGACCGGCGCCGATGCCATTTCGCTTGCCGCCCGCGAAATCGCCGAGACGCTGAAACTGTCGGCGATCATCACCTACACCGCGTCCGGGACCACCGGCCTGCGCGCAGCGCGCGAACGCCCGCAGGTGCCGATCATCGCGTTGTCGCCGATCCTCAACACGGCGCGCCGGTTGTCGCTGCTGTGGGGCACGCATTGCGTGGTATCTCCCGATGCCACCGACCTCGATGATATGGTCAACAGGGCCTGCCGCATCGCCCTGGAGGAAGGCTTCGGTAAGGTGGGCGACCGCGTCATCATCACGGCAGGCGTGCCGCTGCGGACGCCCGGTTCGACCAATATGCTGCGCATCGCTTATGTCGGGTCGGACGTGCACTAGTCGTTAGCCGGTCTCAACTCGCGGCAATTTTGGAAGCCCTCGCTGCGGCTTGGGCATGGTCTATGCGTTGCAAAAACCGGGCCGCGCGAGGAACGGGGTCGTGCAGGTACTGATCCGGGCCTAGTATCTTTCGCTGGTTGAGTTCGACCGTATCGTGCAGATCGAAATCGACCCTGGTGATCGTGCAGTGCCATCCGGCGCTGCGTGAAGCCCAGCCTTTGCCATGGTGTCGCAACAGCCGCTGACGAGCGGAATAGCCATGGTAGTCGAAGGCGATCACACCATTCGTCACGTAGATATGGTTTCCGGAAAAGCCCTCGCCGGGAATGATCCGTTCGCCGTAAAATCCTTCCAGAGGGGGATGTTTGAGAAAGGCGCCGGCAAGAATGGCGCAAGCGCCGTGACCGAAGAATATGCGGTCCGGCAATGCCCATCGCTTCTCCGGGTTTTTCTTGATGCCGTGCTTCAAGACATACATGCGGCATTAGGTAGGCGCGAGTTCGGCATCGGGCACCTTGATGTCGGGGCATTTGTCGTCGTTATAGGCGTCGCTGGCGATCCGTGCTTCCACGGTTTTTGCCAGGGCCTGCAGATCGACCGGTGCGCCGGCGACTTTTTCGATGGCGCCGACGACGAGGTCCGACGCGATCCAGTCGGACTTGTGGCCGAGATTGTGGACCCAGACCAGCTCGGCGCCGGCAATGTCGCGTTCCAGGCCGACGGAGTGGACGGTGGCGTAGACGATCTTGTCGCGATCGCCCGAGATGATGACGGTCGGCGCCTTGATCTCATGGTAGCGCGGCGAGGCGGAGCGCGCATAGGCGTAGAGCTGGGCGACATCGATGGCGTTGGCCCGGAAAGCGCCGGGGCGCAGCACGAGCGGGATCGAGGCGTTGCCGATATAGCCGTCCGGCATTTTGTTGGGCGAGAAGACGCAGGCCGTCGCATCGCCGATCTGCGCCATGCCCGCCGGATAGGCCAGCGTCTGCGCAAACAGCTGGCCGATCACCGGAATGGCGGTCAGCTTGTAGTACCAGGCGGTGGCGCCGCCCGGCCAGGGATGGCTGGCCGGCGACAGGAAGACGAGGCCGAGCGTCTTTTCAGGGTGACGGCGGGCTAACGCCGTGGTGACCGCGCCGCCAAAGGAATGGCTGACAACGATCGCTTTGGCGATGCCAAGATGGTCCATCAAGGCGGCAATTGTATCGGCTTGCGCCGCCAGCGTGTCGTTGTCGCCGCGGCTCGACCAGCCAAAGCCCGGGCGGTCGAGGAACAGCATCTCGGCGCGGCCTTCGAGCAGGGCCTGAGCGGCAGCATCTGGTCCTTCAGATTGGCGCTGGCGCCGTGGATGAAGATCACCGGCGGCAGCTTGGCGCCGGCGGGCGCCGGGACATGGACATAGTGGATACGCGCGCCATTGATGTCGGCGAATTCACCGACAGGCGGATTGCGGCGTTCGATCAGCCAGACGCCGGTGCGGGTGACGCCGGCAAGGGCAAAGACAAGCGCGATGAGGAAGAGCAGCGCGGCGCAGACCAGGTTCATGCGGAAGATACGAGGCGTGGAGGGAGTTTGGTTCAGGGGAGTAGGGGAGTAGGGGAGTAGGGGAGTAGGGGAGTAGGGGAGTAGGGGAGTAGGGGAGTAGGGGAGTAGGGGAGTAGGGGAGTAGTTCCGAGCCTATTGCCTAATCCCTACCGCCTACTCCCTCAAATGCCTTCACCCGCCAGTTCTTCCGACAGCGTCGACACCTGGTCCTGGGCGCTGCGCATCATTGGATAGATCGCCAGCACCTTCTGCCAGGCTTCGAGCGCCGACTGTTTGTGGCCGGTCTCGGTCATGATCTGGGCGAGACCCGAAAGCGCGCCGAAATGGCGCGGCTCGAGCTGCAGGGTGCGGTCGATGTCGGCCATCGACTTCCCGTAGTTCTTCATCATGAAATGCACGGTGGCGCGGCGGTTCCAGCCTTCGGCATAATCCGGCTGCAAGGTCACGACCTGGTCGAGGAAATCGAGCGCGACGTCGAATTTCTGGTCCTGGGTCGCCTTTTGCGCCCATTGCATCATCAGGTCGATCGAGGCGCTGCCCGACTGGTTCCATTCGTTCCAGATGCGGCCGGCAATGCGCTCGGCCGCCTTCTCGTTGCGCTCGCGCTTCAACTCGGTGAAGAGCTGGTCGAGGCGGCCCTGTTTGGTCGGGGCCGCCGGCGGTGGTGTCGCAGCGGGAGGCGTGGCATCTGGAGGCAGATCGCCTTGCACCACTTCCGCGCCCGCGGGCAAAGCTGTGCCGGAAAGCAAAAAGGCGGTGAAAAATGCAAAAAGAATCCGCATCGCCGGAATCTAAACCCGGACGGCGGATCGGCAAAGTGATTTTAGCGTGAGAGGGCCGGCGAACCGGCAATCGACATCAGCGCGGCGTGGTCTCTCCGTGCATATCGTTCTCCCAGAACCGCTCAGGCGCTTTTGGGAGGCATGCACCAAGCCGCGCGCAAAGCTCAGCCCTGGCGCGCCTTGTAGCGCGGAGCGGTCTTGTTGATGATGTAGATGCGTCCCTTGCGGCGAACCAGCTGGTTGTCGCGGTGACGCGCCTTGAGCGCCTTGAGCGAATTCTTGATCTTCATGGTCTTGCCTGTTCGGTCGGGGCCCTTGCCGGGCCGAATTTTTAAAGGCGCGCCCGAAAAAAGCGCGCCTTTGAACTTGCGTGGCTCATAAACGAGGAGTCTTGCCTGTGTCAACCACATGCGCATGCCTGAATGCCAAAGGTGGCCGGGACTTATCAAATATTCGCCATTCCGGCGGCACGGCATTGCGCGACTCAAGGGCGGCTGGGATGGTGTTTTAACGCCCAAGCGACTGGAGATCCCCGATGCGCCGTCTCTTTCTGCTCGCCAGCCTGGCCCTTCTGGCTGTCGCCTCAGGTGCGTTTGCAGAGGAGTGCAACCGCAATGACGACAGCCAGTCGATGATGAACATCTGCGCCGATGCCGATTACCAGGCGGCCGACGCCAAGCTCAACGCCGCTTATCAGGACCTTGTCAGACGCAACGACCAGACCTCGAACAAGCTGTTGCAGACGGCGCAGCGCGCCTGGATCGCCTTCCGCGACGCCGAATGCACCTATTCGACCGCCGGCAGCGAAGGCGGCTCCATCCATCCGATGGAAGTGTCGCAATGCCTGACGGGCCTCACCGACGAACGCACCAAGCAGCTCACCTCCGGCGCAAACTGCAAGGAAGGCGATACGAGTTGCGGCAGCTCGGATGGCGACGACGACCAGGATATGCAGTAGTCCCTGAGCTCAGCTCCGGCGACGAATCCGCGTGAAATGGCCCATCTTGCGGCCGGGGCGCGACTCGGCCTTGCCGTAGAGATGCAGCATCAGATCGGGCTCGGCGAGCAGCGCCGGCACTTTCAGCATGTCGTCGCCGATCAGGTTTTCCATCACGCAGTCAAAATGGCGCGCCGGCGAACCGAGCGGCAGGCCGGCGACGGCACGAATATGCTGCTCGAACTGCGAGATGACGCAGGCAGCCTCCGTCCAGTGGCCGGAATTGTGCACGCGCGGCGCCAATTCGTTGACCAGAAGCGAACCGTCGGCGAGAACGAAGAACTCGACGCCGATGACGCCGACATAGTCGAGCGCTGCAAGGATTTTCGAGGCTGCGTCCTTGGCGGCTGCTTCTGTCTCAGGCCCGATCGCGGCCGGCAGGGTCGAGCTGCGCAATATGCCTTCGCGATGCACGTTTTCGGCCGGATCGTAGGCGGTGATGCTTCCGTCGACGCCGCGCGCGGCGATCACGGAAATCTCGCGCTCGAAGGCGACGAGCGATTCCAGGATCAGCGGCACATTGCCCATCGCCTCGCAGGTGCCGGCAAAGCCGCCGGCTTCTATGTTGCGGAAGACACGCTGGCCCTTGCCGTCATAGCCCATGCGGCGGGTCTTCAAGACGCCGCTGCCGTTGAATGTCTTCAGCGCCGCCGTCAGTTGCTGGTCATTGTCGACGGCGCGGAATTCGGCGGTCGGAATGCCGATGCCGGCGAGGAAGCTTTTCTCGGTGACGCGATCCTGCGCCACGTCCAGCGCGCGCGCCGGCGGATAGACCGGGATTTTTGCGGCGAGCGTCTGGGCAGCGGCAACCGGGACATTTTCGAATTCGTAGGTGACGACATCGCTGGCGGCGGCAAGCTCGGTGAGTGCCGCCGGATCGTCATAGGCGGCAACGATCTGTCGGTTGGCGACCTGTGCTGCCGGGCAGTCGGGCTGCGGCTCCAGGATGATGGTGCGACAGCCGAGGCGGGCCGCGGCCATCGCCAGCATGCGGCCGAGCTGGCCGCCGCCGATGATGCCGATCGTCGATCCGGGAGCGAGGCTCACGGCGTGTCCGTCGGTTCGAAGGCGACCTTGGCGGTCTGCGCGGCGCGCCAGGCCTCCAGCCGGGCCGCTAATTTGTCGTCGTTGAGCGCCAGCACCGCGGCGGCGAGAAGGGCTGCGTTGGCAGCGCCGGCCTTGCCGATGGCCAGGGTGCCGACCGGGAT
The DNA here is from genome assembly GCF_053005525.2 of Mesorhizobium sp. ORM8.1. Lineage (NCBI taxonomy): Bacteria > Pseudomonadati > Pseudomonadota > Alphaproteobacteria > Hyphomicrobiales > Phyllobacteriaceae > Mesorhizobium > Mesorhizobium sp. ORM8.1. The sequence goes on from NZ_CM132600.1 coordinate 4,471,764, forward strand.
GCCGGCCGGCATCTGGACGATGGACAATAGCGAATCCTGGCCGGAGAGGGCCTTTGATTCGACCGGAACGCCGAAGACGGGCAGCGGCGTCATCGCCGCCGTCATGCCGGGCAAATGTGCCGCGCCGCCGGCGCCGGCGATGATCACCTTGTAGCCGGCAGCCTTGGCGCCCCTGGCGAAATCATAGAGACGGTCGGGCGTGCGGTGCGCCGAGATGATCAGCCGCCTGTGGGGAATGCCAAGCGCCTCCAGCGTTTCAGCCGCCTGGCGCATCGTCGCCCAGTCGGACTGGCTGCCCATGATGATGGCGACGTCGGCACGCTGATCGGTCAAGGTTCGCTCCCGGGCGGCAAAGGCGCGCCTTAGCGGAATTCGCTCCCGGCCGCAAGGATTGTCGCCGTTACGGCAGCCTAGTCCGGCCAGCGTAGCGCCCCGCTCGTATCCTTGCGCGCCACCTTCATGGCGTCGGCGGGACGGTCCTTTGCGGTCAGCGCGGCGCGCAGCCGTTCGGCGACGATCTCCGCCTCGCCGGGATGCAGATTGCACGGATCGAGGAAGAAGTGGCCGCGCTCGACCTCGTGGTTGCGCACGATGACGGGTGGCGATCCGGCGGCAAGGGCGGCGGTGAGGCCAGCGGCGGTGAAGCGGCTTTCCGGGTGGACGAAGACCTGCAGGCGGTCGAGCGGATTGTTGGTCGGGTCGGGAATGATCTCGGCGCCGATCCCCGCGATGCCCTGCAGCGTATCCTTCCACAGATCGAGTGCCGCTTCCTCGCGCCTGCGGATACCGGCATGGTCGCGCTTCTCCCACGCTTCGAGCGCCGCCATCGTGCCGGCGATGCTCTCCTTGCCGACCTTCATGGCGCGGGCAACGCCGCGGTTCTGCAGATAGGCGGTGCGGACAAGGTCCTTGCGGCCGGTGACGATGCCGCTGGTCGGGCCTGAGAGGAATTTGTGGCCGCTGTAGACGACGATATCGGCGCCGCGCGCCAGGAAACTGCGCAGATCATATTCGGAGGCCGCGTCGACGATCACCGGCACGCCTTTGGCGTGGCAGATCTCGCAGAACTCCTCCAGCGAAAGCATACCGTATTGCACGGTGTGATGGGCGACGACGTAAAGTGCCGCCGCCGTGCGTTCGTTGATAGCCTCGCGCACGTGATAGTCCTGGGTGACGCTGACGGTGCCGGCCGGGATAACCTTGGCGCCGGCGACGCGGATCGACTGGTCGATCGGCGCACCGTAATTGACGATATGGCCGAGCTGGATGACAACCTCCGACTTCAAACCTTCGGTATCGTCAGGCAGGCGTTCGATCGCCAGAAGGTTGGTGCCGGTCATCGCGCCGGCAATTGCCATGGTGATGCCCGAGGCGCAGCAGGCGGTGATGAAACCGGCCTCGCCGCCGGTGAGGCGCGCAATCACCGCGCTCGCGGCGCGCTGCAGATCGTCCATCTCCACCCATTGCGAGGCGATCTCGGCCATGGCGCTGATCGCCTCGGGGACGATGATCGAGGCGCCGAGCGTCGTCATCGTGCCGGAGACGTTGATGATCGGCCGCAAGCCCAGCCGCTCGCGGATCGTGGTGTTGGAGCCGGTATCGGAATAGGTTTTCATGGCAGCAAATCCCGTTGGTGTCAGGCCGCGATCTCGACGACCGCTTCAATTTCGACAGTGATGTTTCCGGGCAGCGAGCCGACGCCGATCGCCGAGCGCGCGTGGCCGCCTATTCTGTCGAAGACGTTGGCGAACAGATCGGAGCAGCCATTGACCACCTTGGGGTGGTCGCTGAAATTCGGCGTCGCGTTGACGAAGCCGAGCAGCTTGACGACGCGCACGATGCGGCCAAGGTCGCCGGCCGCCGCATGCATGACGGCAAGCAGATTAAGGCCGGTGAGGCGGGCATGCTCGTAGGCCTGCTCGACAGTGACGTCGTCGCCGACCTTGCCGGTGCACAGCGTGCCGTCGGCGCGCAACGGCCCTTGTCCGGAGAGGAAGATCAGCCGGCCGCTCTCGGCATGGGTGACAAAATTGGCAATCGGCGTGGGCGGCTCGGGCAGGGTCAGGCCGAGTTCGGCGAGCCGGATGTAAGGCGACATGGGAAGGGTGCTCCTTGGACGGCGGAAGCCGTCCGGCTTTTTCTAGAAATGCGAGGCGCGAAAACGCGCCAGGAAGGTGCGGAGGCGTTCGTTGGTGGTCTCGGCGGCGAGAACCTCCTTCGGCGGCCCGACGGCCGAGACGCCGCCATCGGCCATGAAGACGATGCGGCTCGATGCATCGCGGGCGAAGGCCATTTCATGGGTGACCATCACCATGGTCATGCCGTCCTCGGCGAGACTGCGCACGACGGCCAGCACCTCGCCGACAAGTTCCGGGTCGAGCGCCGAGGTGATTTCGTCGAGCAGCAGGATTTTCGGTTCCATGGCCACCGCGCGGGCAATGCCGACGCGCTGCTGCTGGCCGCCGGAAAGCTCGGCCGGCAGACTGTCGGCCTTGTGGCCGAGGCCGACACGGCCGAGCCAATGTTCGGCGATCGAGCGCGCCTCGGCTTTGCTCTTGCCGCGCACCTTGGTGAGGCCGAGCATGATGTTGCCGGCGGCGCTGAGATGCGGGAACAGGTTGAAACCCTGGAAGACCATGCCGGTCTCGGCGCGCATCGCGGCCAGGTCGCCCTCGCTGCGCCGCTGGCGCGTGCCGGAGTTGCGGGCAGGACTGGGGCGAAAACCGACCTCCTTGCCGTCGATGCGGATCGAGCCTGAGTCATAGCTTTCGAGGAAGTTGACGCAGCGCAAAAGCGTGGTCTTGCCGCTGCCGGACGGGCCGATGACGGTGACCACTTCGCCCTTGGCCACCGTCAGGCTGACCGAGCGCAGGACCTCGACGGCGCCAAAGGCTTTCGAGACCCCGGCAATATCGAGAAGCGCTGGTTTGTCGTTGGAGCTTGTGGCCATCGTGCTAGTCCCGGATGAAGGCAAAGCGCCGCTCCAGCCTGCGGCTGGCATATGAAAGCGCGTAGTTGACGGCGAAATAGATCAAGGCGCCAAGGATATAGAGCGGCATCGCCTCATAGGTGCGGCCGATGACCTGGTTGATCGCCTGCATCAAATCGGTGATGCCGAGCAGCGAGACCAGCGCGCTGCCCTTCACCGCGTCGGTGACGCCGTTGATCCAAGGCGGCAGGAAGCGGCGGAAGGCCTGCGGGAAGATGACGTAGGCAAGCCGCTGGCGGAAGGTCAGGCCGATCGCCATCGCCGCCTCGGACTGGCCCTTGGGTATCGAGCCGACCGCGCCGCGCAGATATTCGACGACCTGCGCCGTCTTGAACAAGGTCAGCGCCAGCACGGCGGCCCAGAACGACTGCAGGTGCACGCCTATCGCCGGCAGGCCGTAATAGACGAAGAAGATCAGCACCAGGATCGGGATGCCGCGGATGGTGTCCGAGAAGATGCGCACCGCCCAGCGAATGGGCGCCGGCCCGTAGACGAGGCCGACGCCAAGAATGATGCCGGCGATCAGCGACAGCACGACGACCAGGAAGGACACCCAAAGCGTCAGCGCGAAGCCTTGGGCGAGGAAGGGCAGGGCGTAGGCGATCTGGCCAAGCATCTCAGCGCGCCGTCCTGTACCAGCGCTCGACCAGCCTCAGCGCAAACAGCAGCACGTAGCCGGTGACCAGGTACATCGCGGTCACCACGAGATAGACCTCGACGATGCGGAAGGTGTTGAAGTTGATCCACTGCGCGCCATAGGTCAGCTCCGGCACCGAGATGACGGAGGCGACGGAGGTGTCCTTGAACAGCGAGATGAAGGTGTTGGAGAGCGCCGGCAGCGTGATGCGCATCATCGTCGGCAGGCGCACATGCAGCAGTCGCTGCCAGGGCGTCAGCCCGATCGCCTTGCCGGCGTCGAGCTGGCCGCGCGGCACGGCCTCGAGGCCGGAGCGGAAGACCTCGACCAGATAGGCGCCGCTGTAGAGCGCGAGCGTCGCCACGAAAGAGGTCTGGGCGCTGTAGGCAAGATCGACCACCGTCGGCAGGCCGTAGAAGACGAGATAGACGAGCAGGATCAGCGGCACGTTGCGGATGAACTCGACATAGGCCGCGATGATGCCGCGCACGACACGGCCGGCCGAGACATACCAGACCGCCAGCACCAGGCCGATGACGACGCCGATGGCGATCGAGATCACGGCAAGCTCGAGGCTGAGCAGCAGCCCACCCCACAGCTTGTCGAAATGCCGCCAGATCAGGTTGAAATTGAGCGTATAGCCCATGCGTACCGTCTCAATGGCTTGCGGTGGCGGATAAAGGATCCGTCGCCGGCGCGCCGGTGTCGAGGACTAACAGGCGGAAGGGCGCTGTCTTCCGCCTGTTTGTCGGCGAGGACTTGTCAGATGACCGGGAAACCCGGATGGCGCGGCGGTGGCTCCTGGCCGAAATATTCCTTGAAGGCGCCGTCATAGAGGGCCGTCTCATGGCCGAACATGGCGATGGTGAAGGTCTGGTTGACGAAGGTCAGCCAGTCGAGATCGCCCTGTCGGACAGCGGCGCCGTAAAGCATCGAGTACCAGCTCTTGCCGGCATCGAAATACTTGTCCGGATTGCGCGAGGCGAGCCAGCGCACAGTCGACAGATCGACCGCGGCGGCATCGGCGCGCTTGGATTCCAGCGCCTGCAGCACGTTGGCCTGGGTGTCGATCTGCAGCACCTGCGCCTGCGGCAAGGCGAAATGCACCGAGCTTTCGGCGTCGACATTCTGCAGGATCGAGATACGGGTGCTGGCGCCGTTCGCCAACAGCTTGTCGAAGGTCTTGTTCTCGGAGCCGGGCAGCGTCAGCAGCGCGACACCTTCGACATAGTAGGGCCGCGAAAAGTGAATGAGCTGCGAGCGCTGCGCCGTCATGGTCATGAACTGGATGGTGATGTCGACCTTGTTGGTCGTCACGTTCGGAATGCGCTGCGCCGGATCCTGCTGCACGAACTCGACCTTGGTCGGGTCGTCGAACAGGCCCTTGGCGAGGATACGGCCCATGGTGATGTCCATGCCGACCAGCTCGCCGGCATCGTTTTCGAAATGCCATGGCGCGTTGGTGCTGCCGGTGCCGACGATCAGCTTGCCGCGGTCGAGCGCGGTGCGCAGCACGCTGTCTGACGCGGCCTGCGCTGCCGCCTTCTCGGCGCTGACGGCGGTGAGCGCGCCGGCGGTGGCCAATCCCGCCATTCCCAGTTTCAGAAAATCACGTCTGCCGGATGTGTCGTTCACGGCGACCTCCTTTGTTGATGTTCCCCAATCGATCAGCGATACACGCGTCATAAATTGCGATTGTCTCTTACAAGAGACGTGTGTATCCTGTACAAGACAGATACTAGCATCAGGAATCGACAATGCAAGATGGCGAAGCACTGGCCGAATGGCCGGCAGAAGGTGCGGACCGCGAGAAGCCCGCGACCTCGCGCGAAAAAGGCCTCAACCGCGTTCTGCAGATCCTTGAATTCCTGCATGCCAACCAGCGCGCCATCGGCATCGGCGAACTGGCCAAGGGGCTTAACGCGCCGCGCTCGACCACCTACACGCTGGTGCGCGAACTGGTCGAAGCCGGGCTCTTGGAAATGGAAGGCGACGGCAACCGCGTCTATTTCGGCAAGAAGCTCTATCTCTACGGAATGGCCTATATGCGCGGCAACGATCTGCTGCGGCGCGGCCGCCAGGAGGTCGACACGCTGTCGCGCGAGACAGGCGAGACCTCGGAACTCTGCATGCTGCAGAGCGGCCGCTACACCATAATCCATTCGAGCCCCGGGACCAGGCCGTTCCGCATCAGCTCGGCCACCGGCCTGCAGATCCCGCTGCCCTGGACGGCGTCGGGGCGGCTGCTGCTTGCCGACCTCGATCGCAGCCGGATCGAAGCGATGATCGCAGATGACGATCTCGTGCTGCCCGACGGCCGCAAGCTCGATATCGAGGATTTCATCGACGATATCGGCAGAGCCCGCGTCACCGGCTATTGCGTGACGTCGGGACTGGTCGACGCCTACACCAAATGCCTGGCGGCGCCGGTCTTTTCGGCACCCGGAAAAGTCGAGGCGACGATGTGCCTGGTGGTGCCGATCGACACGACCGAAGAGCGGACGGGCGAGCTGATCGCGTTGTTGCGCGATCGTGCGGCCAGGCTGTCGATTGCCGGATAGGGCGAACGTCGAAGCGCCGGCGCCTCAGGCGATGATGTCGGGAATGATGCGGTCTTCCAGCGCCGACAGCCGGTCCTTGAGCAGCAGCTTTTTCTTCTTCATGCGCTGGATCTGAAGCGGGTCACAGGCCATGGCGATCATCGCGTTGATTGCGGCGTCGAAATCGGCGTGTTCCTGTTTAAGCCGGGAATATTCTAGGCGTACTTCAGCCTGTTCCTGTTCGGACATTATCTACCGTCTTGGCATGCATCGCCCATTCGGGCTGTCTGGGCGGGACCGGCGGGTTGAGACCGGCGTGCAGCCCTTACCACATTTCACATTGTCGTGGAATGCTACCACGTGGCATTCGACATCGAGATCGGTTGGTGGCAGACTGTCATGGTGCCGTCACAGACACGACCTGCGGTGGACGCGCCTGCGAACGGCTGCAATCGAGGAAACCATGAAAGGGAGAACCATTCATGTCTCTTGCATCCCATCTTGATGAGTTGCAGCGGAAACACGGTGACATCGAACGCGAGATCGACGATGCGATGAACCATCCATCGGTGGACGACCTCGAAATCGTGAATCTCAAGCGACGCAAGCTGGCACTCAAGGACGAGATTGAAAAGCTGAAAGGGAAACCGACCTCGCACTGAAGTTCCTTCAGGCGTCATAGCCGCACCCGCCGCGGCTTGACCCTCCGGTGGCACAAATGCCACCGGCGTGGTTCTTTTACATGAATCCACCGACTACTTGGCCCGCATCCGCCGGCCCAATGCTGGTCCTCGAGGGTGTGGCTGCCGGTCGCGGGCAGGCAATTTGCCGGTTCCCACGGTTGCCTGCCATTGACAAGCCATCTTTGCTCCGCCACCTCATGCCCGGACCTTGCAGATAAAAGGCGGCCGGCATGACCGGATATTTTTCCTCTCCTTTCCCGCGCCGGACATCGGTCGGCGTATCGGTCGGCGACGTCATGGTCGGCGGCGGCGGGCCTGTCGTCGTGCAGTCGATGACCAACACCGACACGGCCGACATCGACCAGACCGTCGCGCAGGTCGCGGCACTTTACCGCGCCGGCTCCGAGATCGTGCGCATCACGGTTGACCGCGACGAGAGCGCGGCCGCCGTGCCGCGTATTCATGAACGGCTGGCCCGGCTCGGCATCAACGTGCCGCTGGTCGGCGATTTCCATTATATCGGCCACAAACTTCTGGCCGATCATCCGGCCTGCGCCGAGGCGCTGGCGAAATACCGCATCAATCCCGGCAATGTCGGCTTCAAGGACAAGAAGGACCGCCAGTTCGCGGCGATCGTCGAAATGGCGATCAAGCATGACAAGCCGGTGCGCATCGGCGTCAACTGGGGATCGCTCGACCAGGAGCTGCTGACCCGGCTGATGGACCAGAACCAGGCCAAGGGTTTTCCGCTGACCGCGCAGGAAGTCACCCGCGAGGCTATCGTGCAGTCGGCCATCCTGTCGGCCGAGATGGCCGAAGAGATCGGGCTCGGCCGCGAGAAGATCATCCTGTCGGCCAAGGTCAGCGGCGTGCAGGATCTGATCGCCGTCTATACCGAGCTTGCCACGCGCTCCAACCATGCGCTGCATCTCGGCCTCACCGAGGCCGGCATGGGCACCAAGGGCATCGTCGCCTCGTCCGCCGCCATGGGCATCCTGTTGCAGCAAGGCATCGGCGACACGATCCGCATCTCGCTGACGCCGGAGCCGAATGGCGACCGCACGCGCGAGGTGCAGGTGTCGCAGGAATTGCTGCAGACCATGGGTTTCCGGCAGTTCGTGCCGATCGTGGCTGCCTGCCCGGGCTGCGGGCGCACCACATCCACAGTGTTCCAGGAGCTGGCGCAGAACATCCAGGCCGACCTGCGCAAGAACATGCCGGTCTGGCGCGAGAAATATCCCGGCGTCGAGAACCTCAAGGTCGCGGTGATGGGCTGCATCGTCAACGGCCCCGGCAGATCCAAGCATGCCGATATCGGCATATCGCTGCCCGGCACCGGCGAGACGCCGACGGCGCCGGTGTTCGTCGACGGCAAGAAGGCGGCGACGCTACGCGGGCCCTCGATCGCGCGGGATTTCGAAAAGATGGTCGCCGACTATATCGACCAGCGCTACGGGCACGGCAAAGCCGCCGCGGAATGAGCCCATGCAGCGTTTCGTGAAGACGACGCTGCTCCTGTTTTGTACGCTGATCTTTGCCGGGCAGGCGTTCGCCGATCCGCCACAGTCCAAGTCAGCCGCCAAGCGGCTGATCGACCGCGTCTGCGACCTGATCGAGACCGAGGCCGGCAAGAACGGCCTGCCCAAGGATTTTTTCGCCCGGCTGATCTGGAAGGAAAGCCGCTTCGACCCGAACGCGGTGAGCCCGGTGGGCGCCGAAGGCATCGCGCAGTTCATGCCGGGCACGGCCAAGATGCGCGGCCTGGCCAACTCGTTCGACATCGAACAGGCTCTCCCCGCCTCGGCGAAATATCTGGCCGAGATGAAGGCAAGCTACGGCAATCTCGGCCTTGCTGCCGCGGCCTACAATGCCGGTGAAAACCGGGTGTCGCGCTGGCTGAATTCCGGCGGCTTCCTGCCGATGGAGACGGAAAGCTATGTCTTCGACGTCATGGGCGAGCCGGTCGACAAGTTTTCCGACACCTCCTATGCCGGAACCGTCCAGCCGCTCGATCCGAAATCGAGCTTTGCCGTCGCCTGCCGCCGGTTGCCGGTGATCATGTCGCAGACCGTCGCCATGGCCTCGATCGACGTCAAGCCCTGGGGCGTGCAGATCGCCGGCAATTTCCGCCGTTCGGCCGCGATCGGCCAGTGGCTCAGGGTGCGCAGCCGCTTCCCGGCGCTGCTCGCCAGCCACGACCCGGTGGTCAGCCGCGTGCGCACGCCGATCGGCAGGCGCGGCATCTACGCGGTCAGGATAGGCGCCGACTCGCGGGCTGAGGCTGACGGCATCTGCGGCAAGCTGCACAGCGTCGGCGGCGCCTGCGTGGTGCTGCGCAATCGGTGACGCTCGACTGCATTTGATCGCCTGCGCAGGAGGCGCAGTATGATTTCCAGCGGATCGGGCGCGAGTTTGCGGAGCTTGAGGCCTATGACGACGCCTGGAATGCGTGGTTCGTTGGGCAAGGCATAACGTCGCTCCGGATCGGTTATGACCGCCTCGCAATCGATCCGGCGGCGACGTTGATATCGATCTGCGGGGCCTTGGGCGTGCAACCGCCGAACGTCGAGGATGTCAGGCCCGGCGTGGCGAAGTTGGCCGACGCAATCAGCCTGGACTGGATGCGCCGCTATCGGCTCGACGCAGCCGTTTGACGCGGTTTTCCGTCCAGAATTGCCTAAGCCGTCTTCGCGGTCACCGTTTCGCTGAGCCAGGTGCCGATCTTGGCGCCGAGGCGGTCGGGCGAGACCGGCTTCGGCAGATAGTCGTCCATGCCGGCCTCGATGCATTTTTCGCGGTCGCCTTTCAGCGCATGCGCGGTGACGCCGATGATCGGCGTGTGGGCGCCGCTCTGCTCCTCGCTGGCGCGGATGGCGCGCGTCGCCTCATACCCGTTCATCTCCGGCATCGAGACATCCATCAGCACCAGGCGCGGGCGCAGCGAGCGGTACATCTCGACCGCAGTGCGGCCGTTGCTGGCGATGCGGTAGCTGAGGCCGAAGCCGTTGAGGATCTGGCCGAAAACCAACTGGTTCACCTCATTGTCCTCGGCGATCAGGATGTCGATGGGGCCGATCGGTGCCGCGATCGATTCCGGCGCCGGCGGCACGGGCACCGCCGGTCCTCGAATGACGGTGAAGGCGGGAGGCTGCGGCGCATGGGCGACCGGCTCGCGCACGAAATGCGCCTTGCCGCCCTGCGTGCGCGCCTTCTGGATGGCGGAAATCACGGTGCCGAGCAGCACCGCCGAGCGCGCCGGCTTGGTCAAATGCGCGACGATGCCGAAATCGATCACCATCCTGCCGAAATCGACCTGGTCGACCGAGGTGAGCAGCACCACCGGGATCGCGGCCAAACGACTGTCGGCGGAGAGGGCTCTCGCGACATCGGCGCCGTTCATGCCGGGCATCTGGTAGTCGAGGACGATGCAGTCGACCGTGGCGCCGAGTTGGCAGGCGCGGTCGAGGAAGGCGAGGCCAACCGCGCCGCTTTCGGCGGCCGCGCAGTCGAAGCTCCAGCTTCTGAGCTGCTCCAGCAGGATCTCGCGATTGACCGGGTTGTCGTCGATGACCAGCACGCGGGCGCCGGTGACGTCGACCGGCACCAACTCGTCTCGCGTCTGCTGCTTGTCCACCGGCAGCGGCACGGCGAACCAGAAGACCGAGCCGCGGCCGATCTCGCTCTCGACACCGATCTTGCCGCCCATCAGGTCGACAAGGCGGGCCGCGATCGCCAGGCCAAGGCCGGTGCCTTCGTGACGGCGGGTCGAGGAGCCGTCGACCTGCGCGAATTTCTCGAACACGTTCTGCAGCTTTTCGGCGGGAATGCCGATGCCGGTGTCCTCGACGCGGACCTTGAGCTGGACGACACCGTCGACGACATCGCCGCCGACGTCGATCAGCACATGGCCCTTCTCGGTGAACTTCACCGCATTGCCGAGCAGGTTGGTGACGATCTGGCGGAAGCGGCCGGCATCGCCGACGATGAAGGCCGGCAGGCGCGGATCGACGCGCACGATGAGTTCCAGGTTCTTTTCGGCGACACGCGCCGATACCAGCGTCGCCACGTCCTCGACGGCTTCCGCCAAGCGGAAGGGGTGCGGGTCGAGCGTCAGCTGGCCGGCGTTGATCTTCGAGAAGTCGAGGATGTCGTTGATGATGGTCAAGAGCGCGTTGCCGGATTTGACGATGACATCGGTGAATGTCTTCTGGCGCGGCGTCAGCTCGGTCTTGGCCAGCAGCTCGGCCATGCCGAGCACGCCGTTCATCGGCGTGCGGATCTCATGGCTCATATTGGCGAGGAATTCGGACTTGGCGCGGTCGGCGGCCTCGGCCTTGAACAACGATGCGGCGGTTTCGGCAAAGGCGCGGCGGATCGCTTTTTCCATCGGCCGGAAGATCCACAGCGCGGCGATGGCAAGCACGGCAAACAAAAGGCCGCTTGCCCAGAGCAGCAGCCGGTCGCTGGACGCATCGGCGAGGCGGCGCTCTTCGTCGAACGCGGTGCGCACGCGCACCAGCACCGGTTGGGCGAAGAGGTCGTTCTGGTTGCGGATTTCACGGTAGCTCCATTCGTCGACCTTCTGAGCCACCGACATCAGGTTGAAGTTGCGCACCATATCCCGCGCCGACCAGAACAGGTCGCCGTTCACCGAAGCGGAGTCGAGTTCGTTGACGGTGTTGCGCGACAGGCGCGACCTGATCGCGGCAAGTTGCGCGTTGAGGGTGTCGATCTCGCCCGTCAGGCGTTCGGCATGACCGCGCGCGGCGATCGTCAACGCATCGCGCGTCTCGGCCCGCCAGGCCGTCCCGGTCGTCTCGGCGAAATTGGTGGCGTTGCGCAGGTCACGGGCAAAGATGACGAAATTGCCGCTGAGGGCATCGACCTCGTGGCGGTAGGTGTTGACGCGGTTCAGCGCAAACATCACGGCGGCCGAAGCCAGCGCGAAGATCAGCAATCCTGAAATGTAGCGGATCCGGATCGACCGGAGAAAGGACGAGTATTCCGGCATGCGCAACCCCAACACATACGCACAATTTTAATGGCCGGGATTACGCTTCATTTACATTAAGATTTCGTTGGCGCCGTCGTAGTGACGAAGTGTCCGCGAACGAAAGCAGCACACCGTCCTGCGTTCGCTCGAAAGGGCGAGCCACTCGACAAGCGGCTCGCCCTGTTCAAATCAGGCGACGTCCTTGGCCCGATAGGCATCGGGGAGGATGAAGACTTCGTCGGCGCGGCCGTAACCGCCGTCAGGGACTTCCTCGATCAGAACCATGGAATGAGCACGCGCGCTCTCGCCGAAATAGTCGACGAACATCTGCGTGGTCCTGTGGATGAGGTCTTCCTTCTGCGCCTTGGTGAGGGCGGCCTGTGGCGTCTTGAAGTTGGCAAAGGGCATTTTGGGGTTCCTTTCGGCTTGAGTCTTATCGGGATGGATGGAGAAGGTCGGCGAGGCCGATGCGCTCCAGAAGCTGCGCACGGACGCGGTCGGCGACACCGTTGACGATGGTCGAGCCGTCATCGGACGGATCGATATGGACACGAAACGGCCGACGGCCATGCGGCATCGCGACGAGATCGACGATGGCTTGCGCGACTTCCGAAGGATCGGCATCGGCGGGTTCCAGGCCGGAAAGGCCCTTGAGCGCCTTGTCGTCGACGCCGGCATAAGGGCCCGACCAATAGGCGTCGGCGCGTTCAGTGTCGGCGGGCTTGCCGGAATGAGCGAAATGCTCCGTGCCTTTCGTGAATGCGCCCGGCACCACGATGGTCGTCTCGATGCCGAAACGGGCGAGTTCCAGCGCATAGCTCTGCGCCAGCGCATCCATGCCGGCCTTGGCGGCGAAGTATGGCGCGAGGAACGGAGGCGTGCCGCCACGCGTGCTGCTCGATCCGACCCATATCATAAGGGCCTGGCCGAGCGAGCGCATATGCGGAAGCACCGCACGGTTGACGCGCTGGGTGCCGACGACATTGACGTCGTAGAGCGCTGCCAGTTGCTCCGGCGTGAAGGCTTCGACCGGCCCGAACACCATATGGCCGGCATTGTGGATGACGACGTCGATCCTACCCGCTTCCGCGAGGATGGTCTTGACGGCTGCCTCGATCGACGGTTCCGACAGGACGTCGAGCGCGATGGCGCTGATCGCCAGCTTCTCCTCGCGGGCCAGCCTTTCGATTTCGGCCGCCGCGGCGCCGCCACGCGCCTGCGGATCCCGCATCGAGGCGTAGGCCCGGTGACCGGCTTGTGCGAGCGCCTTAGCCGTCATGGCGCCGAAGCCGCTCGACGCGCCGGTGATAAGAATTGTCTGCTGCATAATAGCCTCTGTCTCTTTTCTTGCGCAAATTCCGGTCGCAGAACCGCTGGGCGTTTTTGCTGGAATTGCTTTTAGATCGCGCCGCCATTGGCGCGGATGACCTGGCCGTTGACCCATTGGCTGTCCGGGCCGGCGAGGAAGGCGACAAGTCCGGCGATGTCATCGGGCTGGCCAAGGCGGCCGAGCGGAATGAGTTTGGTTATCGCCTCGATTTGCTCGGCGCTCTTGCCGTCGGTGAAGAGTTCCGTATCGACCGGGCCGGGCGCGACGGTGTTGACCGTGATGCGGCGCGGGCCAAGTTCCTTGGCCAGGATATGCGTCATGGCTTCGACGCCGGCCTTGGTCGCGGCATAGACGCCATAGGTCGGCTGGTAGAAGCCTACGACACTTGAAGAAAAGTTGATGATCCGTCCGCCATCGTTCAGGCGCAGTGAAGCTTCGCGCATGCCGCGGAACGGTCCGCCGAGATTGACGGCGAGCTGCCGTTCGAACTCAGCGTCGCTCATTTGCGCAATCGGCGACAGCTTCATCATGCCGGCGTTGTTGACGAGGATGTCGGTGCCGCCGAAAGCCTTTTCGGCCGCATCGAACAAAGCGGCCATGCCGGACGGCTCACCGATGTCGGCCTGGACCGCAATGGCGGTGCCGCCGGCGGCTTCGATGGCCGAGATGACCTCGTCTGCGGCATCCTTGCCGCGCGCATAGTTGACGATGACGGCAATGCCGTCCCGGGCGAGGCGTTTGGCGACCGCCGCGCCGATGCCTCTCGATGCGCCTGTGACGATAGCTGTTCTGGCCTTCTGCATGATCAATCTCCGTTCGTTGTTGTGAAGCGGATATAGGCCACGGCTTCATCCGGATAATCAGCCGCCTATTGACAGCAGTATTCGGGTGAAGCGAACAATCGGTCATGGATCGACTCGACAGGATGCGGCTCTTCGTGCGCGTGGTGGAGCGGCGCAATTTCACCGCGGCGGCGGCCGATCTCGGCCTGCCGCGCTCGACCGCGACCGAAGCGATCAAGCAGCTGGAAGATCATCTGGGGACCCGGCTGCTGGACCGGACCACGCGCCATGTCGCCACGACGCCAGACGGGCAGGCCTATTATGAGCGCTGCCTTTCGATCCTCGGTGAAGTCGAGGATGCAGAGGCTGGGTTCCGCAGCGCCGAGCCGCGCGGCCTGTTGCGCATCGACGCGCATCCGCTGCTCACGCAGCGGTTTCTGCTGCCGGATTTGCCGGCCTTCCTCGAACGCCATCCGCAGGTCGATCTGCATATCGGCCAGGGCGACCGGCTGGTCGACCTGGTGCGCGAAGGCGTCGATTGCGTCATTCGCGCGGGCGAGCCGCAGGACAGCGGCATGATCATGCGGCGGCTGGCGACGATGAGCGAAACCACCTGTGCCAGCCCGCTCTATCTGAAGCGCCATGGGATGCCGGCGTCGCCTGACGCGCTGGAAGGTCATCAGGCCGTCGGTTTCGTCTCGTCGCGCACCGGCGAAATCCTGCCGCTGGAATTTACGGGCGGCGGGAAAGTGCATCAGGTGACGCTGCCTGGACGCGTGAGGGTCAACAATTCGGACACCGCGGTGGCGTTGGCGCGCCTGGGTTTCGGGCTCCTGCAGGCGCCACGCTATCGGCTGGACAAGGATCTGGCGGACGGAACGCTGGTCGAGGTTCTGGGGGATTTCCCGCCAACTCCGACGCCGCTGTTCGCGCTCTATCCGCAGAACCGGCAGCTCGCGCCGCGGCTGCGCGCTTTCCTGGAATGGGCGTCGCGCATTTTCGCCGAGGCAAGGCTTTGAGGGCGGATCGACTGTCGTCGATCTCAGCTGTTGCGCGTCGCCACGAATGTCGCGGCGGCTTTGAGCATCCCCGCCTGCTCGCCATAGGGGTCGAGCAGCGCGTGCGCCTGGTCGATGAGGCCGTGGAGCTGCTCGCGCGCCCAGTCGGGGCCGTGCAGCGAGGCAAGCGTCGCCTTGCCGGCGGCGGCGTCCTTGTTGGTCGCCTTGCCCATCTGCTTGGCGTCGGCGGTGAGGTCGAGCAGGTCGTCGGCAAGCTGGAAGGCAAGGCCGATCGCCGAGCCGAACTCGGCCAGCCTTTCGCGATCCGGAGGCGCGGCGCCGGCAACGATCGCGCCGGCCTCGCAGGCAAAGCGGATCAACGCGCCGGTCTTCATCGCTTGCAGGCGGATGATGCCGGTCTCGTCAGGCCGCCCGCGTTCTGCCTCGATGTCGAGCACTTGACCGCCGACCATGCCGCCGGCGCCGGCGGCGCGGGCGAGCGCCAGAACGAGCGCTGCCCGGCGTTCGGCCGGCAGTGCCGTCGCCTCATCGGCGAGGATGTCGAAGGCCAAGGTCAGCAGCGCGTCGCCGGCCAGGATCGCGGTCGCCTCGTCAAAGGCCTTGTGCACCGTCGGCTGGCCACGGCGCAGATCGTCATTGTCCATCGACGGCAGGTCATCGTGGATCAGCGAATAGCAATGCACGCATTCCAGCGCCGCGGCGACACGAAGTGCGGCCTCGCCATCGGCCGAAAACAGGGTCGCACTTTCCATCACCAGGAACGGGCGCAGCCGCTTGCCGCCGTTGAGTACGCCATGGCGCATGGCGGCCATCAGGCGCTTGGGCCGTTCGATCTCGCCCGACAGCGGCCGCGCTTCGAGGATTTGCCTGAGCTCACCCTCGACGGCGGCAGCGCGCACAAAAAGCGCGGTTTCGAAGGCGGTTTGATCGTCTTTCAGCATGGCCGCGACCGGTAGCCGACACTCAGACATTGCGCAAGCAGCGCGCGCCTTTATGCCGAAGGGTGCTTGACACGGGTGGGGCGGCTTGTCGGAACCGATCGTCGAACATGAAAGCGAAGGGCTGGATATGGCGCGGCCGCGGCGTCTGAACCGCGCCGGTCTGAAGCGCATCGGCCGGCGTTGCCTGGTCGTTGCAATCGTGCTGGCCGCTATTCCGGCCATCCTCACCTTCCTCTATCTGCCGTCCTTCGTGCATCCGATCTCGACGCTGATGATCAAGGACCTCGTGACCTTCTCCGGCTACGACCGGCGCTGGGTGTCGATCGACGACGTGGCGCCGGTGCTGGCGCATTCGGTGATCATGTCGGAGGACGGGCAGTTCTGCTTCCATCGCGGCGTCGACCTCGGCGAATTGCGCGGCGTGGTCGACGATGCGCTGGCCGGCGAGGCGACGCGCGGCGCCTCCACCATCACCATGCAGACGGTGAAGAACCTCTTCTTGTGGTCACGGCCGCTGGGCAGCGTGCGCAAGGTGGTCGAACTGCCTTTGGCTGTCTATTTCGACGCGGTGATGTCGAAGCGCCGCATCATGGAGATCTATCTCAACATCGCCGAGTGGGGACCGGGCATCTACGGCATCGAGGCCGCCGCCCAGCATCATTTCGGCATCTCGGCCAAGCAATTGTCGCGCCGGCAGGCGGCGCTGCTCGCCGTCAGCCTGCCCAACCCGATCGCGCGCAATCCGGCCAAGCCGGGGCCCGGTTTACGGCGTCTGGCCTCACTGATTGAACGGCGCGCTGGACGTTCAGGCGCCTATGTAGGCTGTCTCGATTAGGGCGAAGCGGCGCCGGCTCAAAAAATTTCGCGGCCAGCGCTGGCCAAAACGGCGCAAGGCGTGTATAGGCAGCCGACTTTCTCAGATTATGGCCTCGATGCGGCCCTTTCGCGAGGGTTGTCGAGGCATTTTGACCATGTAGTGGAGCATATCCATGGCCGTTCCAAAAAGAAAAACCTCTCCGTCGAAGCGCGGCATGCGCCGCTCGGCCGACGCTCTCAAGGCCCCGACCTATGTCGAGGACAAGAATTCCGGCGAAATGCGCCGTCCGCATCACATCGACCTGAAGACCGGCATGTATCGCGGCCGCCAGGTTCTGGAGCCGAAGGAAAGCTGAGAAGCTTCCACGGTTGTGACGTTTCGAAGGACCGGCCTGTGGCCGGTCTTTTTGTTTTTGGCTACTGCTCGCGCGCGATGGCATCTCATCGCCACCTCCGCGCGCCGACGACGTCAAGCGGCAAAGGTTGTACCACCACGGACATGAGGGCGCGATATCAGCCGGGCAACCGGCTGACATCGTTATTTCATTAGGTCTTACAGCGTGTTCGACGCAGCACTCGAAAAATCTTGACGGCGTGCTCGCGCCGCATTCTACAAAATGGGTGCCCATTGGAGACGCCCAGATGTTTGGTGCCATCCCGCTGCTGATCGTGCCTTTCGTCCTCTACAATCTCGGACTGCTCGGCCTGTTCGGCGGTGGCGACGATCCGTGGATGACCGAGATGTTCTCGTTCCGCATGATGTCGGGCGGTGTCTTCTCGATGACGCTCGGCGACCTGATGGTGCTGATCGGGCTGATCTTCCTGTTCGTCGAGATATCAAAATCGGTGCGCACCACCAATGCCTCGATCATGGATCATCTGTTGTCGACGCTGGTCTTCATCGCCTTCCTGGTCGAGTTCCTGTTGGTCAAGGGCGCCGCGCACTCCGTCTTCTTCACGCTGATGGTGATCGCGCTGTTCGACGTGCTAGCCGGATTTTCGGTGTCGATGCGGTCAGCCAGCCGGGATATAAACTTAAACTAGGGCACATCCTGCGACGTGCCGACCTTTACGCCGTCAGCCTGCAACCGCCTCGGCTTTTCTGGCGACCACGGCTAGGTAAGCCGCCTGCAGTTGTTGCCGTACGCCTGGCGTTCCGGGCGGCGTCTTCAGCGGCAAGCCAAGATGCTCGTGTCGCAGCTCGTCCATGAACTGCTCCCATAGCGCGGGGCCGCCTTTTTCCAGCAGCTCGGCGCGGATCGAAAGCTCCTCGCTAACCGGCAGCCAGACGCGCCCCCAGGCGCCGAGATGCGCCATGATCGGCACCAGCGTGATCGCCATCTCGGTCAGGCTGTAGATCGCCTTCTGCTTGTGGCTCGGGTCGTCGGCCTTGGTCAGCATGCCGAGCTCCATCAGCCGCTTCAGCCGGTCGGCCAGGATGTTGGAGGCGATGCCCTCGATCGAGCCGTTGAGCAGCTCGCGGAAATGGCGCCTGCCGCCAAAGATCATGTCGCGCAGGATGATCAGGCTCCAGCGGTCGCCAAAGACCTCGAGCGACAGATTGATCGGGCAGCCGGACCGGTGCTCGGTTTTCATGACCATCTCCAAAAAACCAGTTGCATTATGATATCAGTTTGATTATCGTGCAACTGATTGCAAAACGCAACTGGTTGGAGGAGTATCGACCATGTCGGCACCACGCCCGGAAATCGTTTCGCAGACGTTCGGCGACTCTACCAATCCGGCAATCCTGCTGGTCATGGGCGCCATGGCCTCGATGCTCTGGTGGCCCGAAGCGTTCTGCCGGCAGCTCGCCGGGCGCGGCCGCTTCGTCATCCGCTACGACAATCGCGATACGGGCCTGTCGACGAAATACACGCCCGGCGCGCCGCCCTACACATTCGAGGACATGGTGGACGATGCCGTGCGCGTGCTCGACGACCATGGTGTCGCCAAGGCGCATGTCGTCGGCATGTCGATGGGCGGGATGATCGCGCAGACCGTTGCGCTCAAATATCCGGCGCGCGTCACTGCGCTCACCGTGATCTCCAGCTCACCTCTTGGCGTCGATACGTCGGGCCTGCCGGGAATGACCGCGGCCTATGGCCGGCATGCGGCGGAAGGCGGCGACGTCGATTGGTCCGATCGGACCCAGGTGCTTGCCTATATGGCCAAGGATGCGCGCGCGCTCGCCAGCACTTTGCACCCGTTCGATGCGGACCGGGCACAGGAGTTGATCGAGGCCGACTATGAGCGCTCAGGCGGGTTCGTCAGCGCGACCAACCATTTCGCGCTGAAGGGAGGCGGTCCCAAGCGCGGCGTAAAGGACCTCGCTGTGCCAGTGCTGGTCATCCATGGCACGTCCGACCCGATCTTCCCGGTCGAGCATGGCGAAGCACTTGCCAGGGCCGTTCCCGGCACCAGGCTGGTCAAGGTCGAAGGCGGGGGTCACGAGCTGCATCCCGACGACTGGCGGCAGATCATTGAAGCCATCGCGGTACATGGCTGACAGCCGTCCTTGACGTGGTGAGCGTATCGCAATAGTTAAGTATTTACTTCAGTGTTGATCGAAAGCCCGACGACAAAGAAAGCTAAAAATGTCCCTGACGTTGCATTTCCACCCATTGGCTTCGTTCTGCTGGAAGCCGCTGATTGCGTTCTACGAGAACGAAACGCCGTTCAAGCCGGTCATTGTCGATCTCGGCGACGAGGCGTCGCGATCGGCTTTCCTGAAGGTATCGCCGACCGGCAAGATGCCGGCGTTGCGCGACGATGCGCGCGGCCGCACGGTGCTGGAATCGACCATCGTCATCGAGTATCTGGCCGCGCATTATCCTGGGCCGATCGCGCTCGTTCCCGACGATATCGATCTTGCCCTGCAGGTCCGCCAGGCCGACCGCTTCTACGATTTCTACGTGCAGGCGCCGATGCAGAAGATCGTCGGCGACAGGCTGCGGCCGCAGGACAAGACCGATCCGTTCGGGGTCGAGGAGGCGCGTGCGCAGCTGCGCAATGCCTATGACATCATCGAGAGGGACATGAAGGAGAAAACCTGGGCGGTCGGCGAGGCCTTCAGCATGGCCGACTGCGCGGCTTCGCCGGCGCTGTTCTACGCCAACAAGGTTGAACCCTTCGGCGACAGGTTCCCGGCGGTGAAGCGTTTCCATGACCGCCTGCTGGCGCGCCCGTCCTTTGCGCGTGTGGTCGAGGAGGCGCAGCCCTATTTTAAATTCTTCCCCTACAACAACGGCTAAAGCGCCATGCTGCACGATCCCGCCCAGCTCGACCTGATGTTCCAGGCGCTCGCCGATCCGGCGCGGCGCAGCATGGTGGAGCGGTTGTCGCGCGGACCGGCTTCAGTCAGCCAGCTGGCCGAGCCGCTGGCGATGTCGCTGTCTGCGGTCGTCCAGCATCTCAACATGCTCGAGGCGAGCGGCCTGGTGCGGACGCAGAAAGTCGGCCGGGTGCGGACCTGCCAGATCGAACCGAAGGCGCTCAAGGCCGCCGAGCACTGGATCAACGAGCGGCGGCTCTCCTGGGAGCGCCGGCTCGATCGCCTGGGCGATTTCCTGGCCGAAACCGATGAAGGGAAAGACTGATGACCGAAAGTTCCGTCACCCATGCAACCATCGTGCTGGAGCGCGTCTATGACGCTTCACCGGCGCGGGTGTTCAAGGCTTTCGCCGATCCGGCGGCGCGCACCCGCTGGGGCACGCCGTCACCAGCTGTCGAGCTGGTCTACGACAAAGCGGATTTCCGCAACGGCGGTCTCGACGTAAGCCGGTGCGGGCCGCGCGGCAAGCTCATCTACCGCGTCGAGACGCGTTATCTCGATATCCAGGAGGAGCATCGCATCATCACCACGGAGGTCGTCTCCGAAGGATGGCACAGGCTTTCCGTTTCATTGATCACTGTCGAATTCCATGCCGAGGGGCCGTCGACGCGACTGGTGCTGACAGACCAGATCACGGCGCTCGGCGGCAAGGACATGATCGCCGGCAGTCGAGAGGGATTGAGTGGCGCATTGGATAATCTGGCCGCCGAACTAAGGCGCCAGCCCATAGAGGCATAAGACGCCATCCGGCCCGCATATTCGCGGGCATTGAAGCAAAGGAGAAAGACCATGCCTGCCAAAAGCAGAGCGGAGCTGATCCGTGGCTATTTTGCCGCCTACCAGACGAACAAGCGTGACGTCGTCGCGGCCATACTGACCGACGATTTCACCTTCACCAGCCCTTATGACGACGCCATCGACAGCGCGACCTATTTCGCGCGCTGCTGGCCGAAAAGCCCGGTGTTCCGATCGATGGCGATCGAGCGGATCTGCGAGGAGGATGACGCGGCTTTTGTCCTCTACCGCTGCGAGACGCTGGACGGAAAGACCTTCCGCAACACCGAACTGCACCTGTTCGCAGGTGACAGGCTTCGCACCGTCGAAGTCTATTTCGGCGCCACCTATCGCGACGGCGCCTTCGTCCCGCGACCGCAGTCGACCTGACCAACGAGGAATCAGTCAATGACCGAACGATCCGTCGTCCATTCCACCTTCATCATCGAGCGCGTCTATCCGCAGGCGCCGGCCAAGGTCTATTTCGCCTTGACCGACGCCGAGGCCAAAAGGCGCTGGTTTGGCGATCCGTCAAATCCACAGCGTGACAGCTATCGCATGGATTTCCGTGTCGGCGGCCAGGAGGTCAACAGCGGCGGTCCGAAGGACGGACCGCTGCACACCTACACCGCCACCTACCTCGACATCGTGCCGAACGAGCGCCTCGTCTACAGCTATGACATGCTGTTCGGCGACACGCGCATCTCGGTGTCGCTGGCGACGATGGAGCTGCGACCGGAAGGCACCGGCACGCGGCTGGTGCTGACCGAGCAAGGCGCGTTCCTCGACGGACACGACACATCGGCAACGCGCGAACACGGAACGAACATCCTGCTCGACATGCTGGGCAAGGCGCTGGTAGCGGGCTGACATACTGGCGCTGTACCGATCGCAAGCTGGCAACCGGTATAGATCCCCAAGATCATTCTCCGGGCGATACTTCCCAGAACTGGTCGAGCCAGATGTTGAGCCTGAGGAAGCCGGCGGTGCTGACGGTGTAGACGCGCCTGGTGCCTTCGGCCTTGGCGTTGACCAGGCCGGCGTCGAGCAGGACTTTCAAATGCTGGGAAACGGCGGGGCGTGACACAGGCAATCCCGCCGCCAATTCGTTCACCGTCTTCGGGCCGCGCCGGAGTTCTTCCAAGAGATAGCGCCGGTTGGGATCGGCTATCGCCATGAAGGCGTCGGAAAACATCATGCCTTTATTTGTGAGGCAAAGTCTTCAGAATCTCAACTATTGGTTTCAACCTTTCTGCGCGGATCGAGCCGCAGGGCTTCGGGCGTGACCGCGCGCTCGGAAGGCTGCGTCTTAAAGGCATCGCGATTCTCGATCGGCACCGGCGCGCGGGCGCGGATGCGCAGCAGCGTGTAGCCGGCGAGGCTGAGATGGGCGAGCGCGGTTGCAAGGAATAGCCCCTCCGGACGCACCCATCCCATCAGGGCGGCGGCCAGCAACGGGCCGATCATCGTGCCGAAGCCGTAGAGCAGCAACAAGCCGCCTGAAACCTTGACGAAATCCTCAGACCGCGCGTGGTCATTGGCGTGCGCCACGGCGATCGAATAGAGCGTGTAGGCAAAGGCACCGTAGGCGGCCGTCAGCACGATGACGAAAATGCCCGAGCGAGGCGCAATCACGAAGACCAGGATCGCGACCAGCGCGGCGCCAAAGGCGGCGCCGGCGAGCACGAAGCGGCGGTCGGTTGTGTCGGAAAGCCGTCCGGCCGGAAGCTGCATGGCGGCGCCGGCGACGACCACAAGGCTCATCATCAGCGCGATCTCGGCCGTCGAAATGCCGATGCGGGCGCCGTAGACCGCGCCCAGCGTGCCCCAGGCGCCATTGGCGATGCCGATCAGCAGGCAAGCCACCGCCGACACCGGCGAATTGGCGTAGAGGCCTTTGACGTCGAGCTTGACGTCCTGCAGCGGCTTCGGGGTCGATTGCGTCGATACGGCGGTCGGGATGAGCGAGAGGCAAAACAGGATGCCGGTGATCATGAACAGCGAGGCCGACCTGACATCGCCGCCGGCAACGATCATCTGGCCGCCCATGATCGAGGCATAAGTGACCATCATATAGAGGCCGAAGACGGTGCCGCGGTTCTCATTGGTGGCCTTCTCGTTCAGCCAGCTCTCGATGACCATGAAGGCGCCGGCCATGGTGAAGCCGGTGAAAGCGCGCAACGCGATCCAGAAATATTCATCGATGATCAGACCGGTGAGCAGCGCCACGATGGCGCCGGACGCGGCGAAGGCGCCGAAGGCCCGGACATGGCCGGCGCGGCGCACCAGGCGCGGCGCAAAGAAGCAGCCGGTAACGAAGCCACCGGCCCAGGCCGTCCCCATCAGGCCGAGCGAGGCGGTCGAAAAACCCTCGATCTGCCCGCGCAGCGGCAAAAGCAGGCCGTGCAGGCCTGAAGCCGCCAGCAGGAACGCGGTGCCGCGCAGCAGCGAGAGGATCGGTCGGTAGGTTGCAAACATCGCTTGATCCGGGTTCGGGCGCAGGTGTCTGAAGACAAGCGTATTGGGGCTTTTCGGCGGCGGCATTCCAGGTCGGCGCGGCTATCCGCGGCGGAACAGCGCGTCCGCGGCGGACTTGGTGGCGCCCTTGGCCGAGCGCTCGGCTTCCAGCCGCGCTATCTCGTCGCGCAGGACTGCAATGCGCTCGGACAATTCGTCGACGGAGAGCAGCGACAAATCCTGGCCGATCTCGTGCGGACGCTGCTTTTTCCTGGGTTCGTCGTCGAAGATCGCCATCGTCGCTCCTCCTTTTTGGCCATTTGCCTGACTTGCCGATCAGCATACATAGAGCAATTCCGGGAAAAGTGCGTAGCGGTTTTCCGTCCGGAATTGCGTAAGAACAGAGTTGGAGTGGTCTAGCGTTTCGGCAAACGCTAGACCGGTCCGGCAGGGGCGCCGATGCAAATGTCCGGTGAAAGACCGGCACGAGGAGACGGGAAAAATATGGCAAGCGGACAGAAGCTACCGGAAAAGATGACGGCCATCGCGATCTCGCAGCCAGGCGGCCCCAGGGTGTTGAAGGCGGAAATGCGCGATGTGCCCGTGCCCGGTCCCGGCGAGGTGCTGATCCGCGTGCACGCGGCAGGCGTCAACCGGCCGGATGTGCAGCAGCGCAAGGGCGCCTATCCGCCGCCGCCGGGCGCCTCGGACCTGCCCGGCCTGGAGGCGTCGGGCGAAGTGGCAGCGCTCGGCGACGAGATCTCGCGCTGGCGCATCGGCGACCGGGTCTGCGCGCTGACGCCGGGCGGCGGCTATGCCGAATATGTCAAGGTGCATGCCGGCAGCGTGCTGCCGTTGCCGGCCGGCTTCACGCATACAGAAGCTGCGGCTGTGCCCGAAAACTACTTCACGGTATGGCACAATGTGTTCGAGCGCGGCGGCCTGAAGAAGGGCGAGACGCTGCTTGTGCATGGCGGCTCGTCAGGCATCGGCACGACGGCGATCCAGCTGGCCTCGGCCTTTGGCGCCTATGTCATCACCACCGCCGGCAGCAAGGAGAAATGCGACGCCTGCCTGAAGCTCGGCGCCGATCGGGCGATCAATTATCGCGAGCAGGATTTCGTCGCCGCGGTCAAGGATGCCACCGGCGGCAAGGGCGCCGACGTCATCCTCGATATGGTTGGCGGCGATTATGTCGCGCGCAACTATGAGGCTGCGGCCGTGGAAGGGCGCATCGTGCAGATCGCCGTGCAGGCCGGCGCGGTGGCCAGCGCCGATTTCTCCAGGATCATGGTCAAGCGCCTCACCCACACCGGGTCGACGCTGCGGCCGCGCACCGTGGAATTCAAGGCGGCGATCGCCGCCGCGCTCGAGGCGCAGGTGTGGCCGCTGCTCAGCACGCGCAAGGTGGCTCCGGTCATGGACATGATCTTTCCGCTGACCGAAGCCTGGCGGGCGCATGAGCGGATGGAAGACGGCGAGCATATCGGCAAGATCGTCCTCGACGTCGGCTAGGATGGGGTCGATATTCAGGTGAAGCCGGCCTGCAAATGGTGGTTTCCTGCGCTTCCGGCCTTCGCCGGCCGAAGCCCTCGTAAGAGTCTCCGCCCTAAGAAGGCTACGGCCGGCGTAGGCCGGTTCTCGGGATCAGCCCTTCTCGGCGCGGCCTGACCTGAATCTCAACACATCTCGGCTAAGCGCGCGTCCCCAGTTCCAATCTGAACGAAGCCTTAATGCTGCAATGCACAAAACGCATTGCGGCCATGCAAAGACGTCTGTTCATTTCATGGGCAGGACTGCCTATCTAAGCGCCATCGAAACGATTTGATCCACCGAATGGAGGAATACCATGAACCCGATCCGCGCTTTCCGTAACTGGCGTATGTACAACGAAACCGTGCGCGAGCTGAACAAGCTCAATGCTCGCCAGCTCAGCGACCTCGGCATCAGCCGCGCCGACATCGAGCGCATCGCCCGCCAGGCGATTTAACCAAAGGACAGCCCGACCGTAAGGCCGGGCCGCCCTGTCAAAGCAGAGCCGTCGAGACGCTTGCTTTGTCTCCGGTTTCGAGCCCGCTGGACCCAGTCCAGCGGGTTTTGTCTTTTCTAAGGGGTTAAAAGCGCGTCGTGTCGAAGCAGCTTCGAGCGATGCGTTTCAAGTCTTTATTTTAGGCATGTCGTTCCCCCAAAACCGCCGCGCGCTTTTGGGCGACATGCATTTTCCGGCCCGTGCCCAAAAATATTGCGAAATCCTGACGGAGCGTTTATACAGGCCGCGAATTTCCCATTTTGGTGGCTCTAAAACCACCGCCCGCGCGGGAACGCGGGCGAACGAGAAGGATTTTTGAAATGGCCAATAGTCTGCTGATGCCCAAGGCGACCGCCGTCTGGCTGGTCGACAACACCGCGCTCTCGTTCGAGCAGATCGCGCAGTTCTGCGGGTTGCATCCGCTGGAAGTGAAGGCGATCGCCGATGGCGAGTCCGCGCAAGGCATCAAGGGCATGGACCCGATCATGACCGGACAGCTGACGCGCGACGAGATTGCGCGCGCAGAGCAGGACGCCAACCACCGGCTGAAGCTGTCGGACCCCAAGGTGCGAGTGCCGGAATCCAAGCGCAAGGGTCCGCGCTACACGCCGCTTTCGAAGCGCCAGGATCGGCCCAATGCCATTCTGTGGCTAGTGCGCAACCATCCCGAACTCAAGGATGCCCAGATTTCGCGGCTGGTCGGCACCACCAAGTCGACGATCGAGCAGATCCGCGAGCGCAAGCACTGGAACTCGGCCAACCTGCAGCCGATGGATCCGGTGACGCTGGGTCTGACCTCGCAGATCGACCTCGACCTCGAAGTCAACCGCGCCTCGCGCGGCCGCGAACAGGCGCAGCCTGTCGGCGATACGCTGCTGCCGGCGGCGCTGACCGAGCGGCTGGTGCCGGCACCGGAGAAGCCGAAGGACGAGGACGCCGAACTCGACGCCAACGCCGTCTTCGCCAAGCTCTCGGCGCTGAAGTCGAAGGACAAGGATGAAGACGAGGAGTGAGCGCTGTTACCTTCTCCCCTTGTGGGAGAAGGTGGCGCCGCAGGCGACGGATGAGGGGTGCTCCAGGGAACGCCGACGTCTCATTCCGCTGGAACACCCCTCAACCGTCTCGGCGCTGCGCGCCGATCCACCTTCTCCCACAAGGGGAGAAGGAGAAAGGCCGGTATCACGTCCGCGCGGCGCGGTCGGGGGCCATTCCGTAATCCTCTGAGCGCTCGACGGCACGGTAGAAATCGGCGAGCTGCTTGCCCCGTTCGGGCTTGAAGATGCGGCCGGCGATGACCACCGAGGCGATGCGGTCGATGCGGAAGGCGCGGAAATCGTCGCGCATCTCGCACCAGGCGACCAGCGTCCACACCTTGCCCCAGAACCACAGGCCGAGCGGCCTGATGTCGCGCGCGGTGCCGCGGCCGGCCTCGTCGGAATAGTCGATGGTCAGCACCTGGCGCTTTTCGACGGCACGCTCGATCAGGTCGATGGCTTCCCGCGCGGCGTCGCTCACCACCCACATCGGCGTGTGGATCTCGGTGCGGGCGATGCGGTCCTTCTCGGTATCGGGCAGCACCGCGCCGATCTTGACCAGCGCCTCGTCGGCGGCCCTTGCCATTGCCGCGCCGCCAAAGGCGCGCACCATTCGCGCGCCGGCAACCAGCGCCACGATCTCGTCACGTGTAAACATCAACGGCGGAAGGTCGAAACCCTCCCTCATCATGTAGCCGACGCCTGCTTCTCCGTCGATCGGCACGCCGGTCGACTGCAGGTCGGCAATGTCGCGGTAAATGGTCCGCTCGGAAACCTCGAGCCAGGTCCCCAGCTTCTGCGCGGTGACCAGCCGGCCACCCCGCAAATGCTGTACGATCTGGAAAAGCCTGTCGGCGCGGCGCATCGATTTCTCCCTCGACTTTATTTCTATGCATGTCGTGGTCCCAAAACCGGTATCCACTTTTGGGCGACATGCATTATGGCTTCAGCCCTTCGCGCTTGCGCTGCGCGGCGACGAATTTGGCACCGAAGGACAATTTGCCCGTCGTCGGCGTGTCGGCATCCAAGACACGCCAGAACGGCGCGATGTCGCTTAATGCCATGCCGCGTTCAAAATCCTCATGAGCGGCCTCGGCAACGGTGCGCAGATGATAGCCGATGGTGACCGGACATGTCACTTCGGCGCCGTGTTCAAGGGCAAGTGCTGTCCGCAGCGCACGGACGTCCATCTCCACGCCTACCGGAATGGCGCGGATGAAATCGTCGACCTGCCGCGCCGTCGGCACCAGCATCGGCTGGCCCTCGACGACATCGCCGACCGTGCGCGGCGACGGCTTGATGCCGTTGCCACCTGGCGTGTTCAGCTTGTCGTTCCAGCTTTTCACCATACGAAAGCCACTCTCATGGGCGGACACAAATTGCCGCCGCCAGCGTCGAAGCTGCCCTAATTATCGCAGTCCTCCTGACAACATACTGTCAGGAGGCTGCAGCAGGGCAGCTGGAAACGGCGGCAATTTTCCTGAAACGCGGTATTTCCCATCGCCATTACATCTGGGCCCGACCTGGTCTCTATCCAAGTCGTGCCCTTGAAAAATTTCAGTGCCCGCGCACGCGGCCATCATAAAGGTCCGGCCAGCCGATGTCCTTGCGGATGTCCGCGGGCAAGGTATTGAGAAAACGCTGGGTGCGGATTTCGTTGCGCACCGTGCGGATCTTGCCGACGTAATTCTGTACGCTGCGCAGGATGGTAGAACCGTTCATGACCTTGCTCCTCTTCTTTGATGAGAGGAGTATCGCACACCCTCCTGACAGCAGTCTGTCAGGAGGATGGCAGGTGGTTCGAGAAAGCGTGGCGGGCCTGCCGGGCCTGGAGCGCTTGGCGCTCTGTCAGGAGCATTTGCTCGCCGGGCCGGCGCGAGAACCGCTTTGACAGCCGCCCGCGATGCTGGTCAAAGGCGGCATGACGAAACTTCTCGCCCTTGTCATCATCGGCATCATGCTGATCCAGGTCATCAAGCCGATCGGCTGGCCCGGCTTGAAGCGGCGTGGCGATTTCTGGAAGCTGGCGATCCTGGCCATGGCAGCGATTTCGCTTGCCGCCGTGCTTGGCCATTGGACCTAGAGGTACGAGATACCTCAACGCACGTCGCCAAGCACAGACCCCAACAGATGCCCGGCCCAGGCGCGATAGCCCGCTTCGGAAGCGTGGAAGCCGTCGGAAGCAAAACCGGCCTCGGGATTGATGATCGGCAGGCGTGGGGCGGGCACGGCGCCGCGCTCGTTGCAAAGTCGCACGCCCATCTTGTTCACCTCGGCGGCGCGGATTTCGAGGATCTTGCCGAGCAAGGGCGGCATTGCCGGCGCACGGGTAAATTCCAGCACCGGCGACCAGACCACGCGGGCTTCCGGCCACTTGGCGCGCAGCGCATAGAGCAGGCCGCCGAAGTCCTTCTTGAAGCGCGGCACGGAGTGGAAGTTCTTGGTGTCGTTGGTGCCGATGGCGAGAACGATATGCGTCCACGGATCGGCCGACAGATTGGGCAGGACGTAATCGCGGATCTGCCCTGACGTCGCCGAATTGAAGCCGGCGGCGCGCCAGCGCACGGCTTGGCCGGTCCGTTCAGCAATCAACCCGGCGAGCTGCGCGGCAAGCCCATATTCGGATTGCTCGATGCCGACGGAGGCGGCCGAAGAATCACCCAGGACCAGCAACGAGACCGCTGGCGTCCTGCCGGCGATCTCATGCATGACCGGGCCTTGCGCCGGCAGCATGCGGCCGGTGCGGCGGCGCACGCCAAGGCCCTGCCAGACATAGACCGGGAAGGCGAGCCAGGTGAGGAGGGCAAGCAGGCGCTGCATGGCGTTTCCGTACGAGTGTCGCAAAATCCATTAGCGCATGTTTGGACCGGCGTGAACGACCCGCCGTTTACGCGCAGCAGTCCTGCTGATCCTTGCCCTTGTCCTGATATTCGTCGTGGAGGCGAACCCAGTCCATCAGGCCATGATAGGGACCGGTCTCATCGCGGCCCTTCGGCGTCATGTCGAGATAATGATAAGCGCCGATCAAGGCATCGCCACCGCGGGCGCGCGACAGGAAGGTGAGGAAGATGTCGCCGCACTCATTGCGATAGAAGACGCTGGTGCCCGGCAGGTCCTTCGAGCGCAGCGGACGCTTCTCGAAATTGTAGGTGGTGTCGCCCGCCGCGATCTGCTTGTCGGTGAAGGAGACCTGCAGGTCGAAGTTGAAGTCGGACGCATAGGACGACAGCCAGTCGAACTTCCAGCCCATGCGCTGCTTGTAGGGCAGGATCTCGGCCAATGGCGCGCGTGAGATGACGACCAGCGAAACGTCATGGTGCTTCAGATGCTGGTTGGCGCCATCGATATGGTCGGCCAGGAACGAGCAGCCCTCGCAGCGGTGATCGGAGCCCGGCGTCATCATGAAATGGTAGACGATGAGCTGGCTCTTGCCGGCAAACAACTCGGCGAGGCGCTTCGGACCCTGCTCGCTCTCGAAGACATAGTCCTTACGGAGCTTGAACCAGGGCAATTGCCGCCGCTCGGCGGCAACGCGGTCGCGCAGCCGCGTCAGCTCCTTCTCGCGCTCGAGATGCTTTCGGTGCGCCTCGAACCAGTCCTCGCGCGAAACAACGGCATTGCGATGCATGATCATCTCCTGTCCTCTCCTGCCAAGGACGTTCGACATGGGCGCGATCCGACATCATCGCCGCCGTTTCGATGATTCAATTGGGAATGCCGTCGGCCAAAAGCAAAACCCGGGCCTCAAGCCCGGGTTTTTAGAGCCAGAGCGTTTCACCGTTTCCTGGAATTGCTCCAGAAGAACGATGGCTTCAGGCGGCCTTTTCCAGGGCCGGTTTCCATTTCCCGAGCGCTGCGAGATGGTTCATGTGGGCGCGGTGGGTGAAGGCGGCCTGGCCGGCTGCAACGTTCGAGGCCTTGCCGCTCCACGCCTTCTGCGGGGCCGCCTGCAAGGCACGGCCATAGGAGAAGGTCAGCTTCCAGGGATGCGGGCCGATGGCGTTGATGGCGTTGAGGTTGGCTGTCGCCTCTTCGTCCTCCTGGCCGCCTGACAGGAAAGCAATGCCCGGTACCGCCGACGGCACCACTTGGCGGAACAGTTTGATCGTCTTTTCGGCGATTTCCTCCGGGCTGTCCGTCTTGCCCGACTTCTTGCCCGAGATGATCATGTTCGGCTTCAGTATCGAG
This sequence comes from Mesorhizobium sp. ORM8.1, assembly GCF_053005525.2. Taxonomy (NCBI): domain Bacteria; kingdom Pseudomonadati; phylum Pseudomonadota; class Alphaproteobacteria; order Hyphomicrobiales; family Phyllobacteriaceae; genus Mesorhizobium; species Mesorhizobium sp. ORM8.1. The sequence continues at coordinate 4,502,310 of NZ_CM132600.1, forward strand.
CCTTCCAGCACGACGCGCGCGGCGTAAAGTTCGTCATAAAGCTTGACCAGCGTCGCCTTGGAGACGTCGTAGCAGGTGTCGATCGAATGGGCGCCGTCCATCAGTACTTCCGGCTCGACGATCGGCACGATGCCGGCCTCCTGGCAAAGCGCGGCATAGCGGGCCAAAGCATGGGTGTTGGAGGCAATCGAATTGGCCGAGGGCACGCCCTTGTCGGTGTCGATGTCGATCACCGCGCGCCATTTGGCGAAACGGGCGCCGAGCTTGTAATAGTCGGTCAATCGTTCGCGCAGGCCGTCGAGGCCCTCGGTGATGGTGTCGCCGGGAAAACCGGCCAGCGACTTGGCGCCGAGGTCGACCTTGATGCCCGGAATGGAACCGGAAGCCTTGATGATGTCGACCAGCGGCGTGCCGTCGGCGGCCTTCTGGCGGATCGTCTCGTCATAGAGGATGACGCCGGAGATGTATTTCGTCATCGCGTCCTTGGCGCGGAACATCATCTCTCGGTAGTCGCGCCGGCTGTCGGCGGTCGATTCGACGCCAATGACGTCGAAGCGCTTCTTGATGGTGCCGGAGCTTTCATCGGCGGCCAACAGGCCCCTGCCGCCAGCCACGATCGCGGCGGCAATATCTTCGAGACGTTCGCTCATTGGTGCTCTCCTTGACGGGGTTGGTTCCGCGCTTGGCGGAACTCTACCGCCAAAGGAATGGCGTCGAAAAGCGCGAATCGATGGAAAGCCGACCTGGCTTGTCCGTTCTCGCACTCTTTACCGCTTCAGCACCTCGACGCCTGGCAGCGGCTTGCCTTCCATCCATTCGAGGAAGGCGCCACCGGCGGTCGAGACATAGGTGAAGTCGTCGGCCACACCGGCGTGGTTGAGCGCGGCCACCGTGTCGCCGCCGCCGGCGACGGAGACCAGCTTGCCTGCCTTGGTGCGGGCCGCCGCGTGCCTGGCTGCCGCCACCGTCGCGCGGTCGAAGGGCTCGATCTCGAAAGCGCCGAGCGGGCCGTTCCAGACCAATGTCGCGGCACGGTCGATCCAGTCGTTGACGCTCTGCACGGTCTTCTCGCCGACATCGAGGATCATGCCGTCGGCCGGCACGTCGGCAATGGCGACGGTATGGCTGGCCGCACCCGCCTTGAACTCCTTGGCGACGACACCGTCGGTGGGCAGGATGATGGCGCAGCCGGCTTCGGCCGCTTCGATCATGATCTGTTTGGCGGTGCCGGCAAGATCATGCTCGCAGAGCGACTTGCCGACATCGGTGCCGCGCGCGGCAAGGAAGGTGTTGGCCATGCCGCCGCCGATCACCAGCGCATCGACCTTCTTCACCAGGTTCATCAACAGGTCGATCTTGCTCGACACCTTGGCGCCGCCGACGATGGCGACCACCGGCCGGGCCGGGTTGCCGAGACCCTTTTCCAGCGCGTCGAGCTCGGCCTGCATGGTGCGGCCGGCATAGGCCGGCAAGTGACGCGCCAGGCCCTCGGTCGAGGCATGCGCCCGATGCGCCGCGGAAAACGCATCGTTGACATAGATGTCGCCATTGGCGGCGAGCTTTTCGGTGAAGGCCGGCTCGTTCTTTTCCTCGGCCTTGTAGAAGCGGGTGTTCTCCAGAAGCAGGACGTCGCCGTCCTTCATGGCGGAAACGGCATCCTCGGCCGGGTCGCCAACGCAATCGGACGCAAAGCCGACCGGGCGGCCAAGCACGTCGGCCGTGGCCTTGGCGATCGGCTCCAGCGAGAATTCGGCAGACGGGCCATCCTTCGGTCGGCCGAAATGGGCAAGCAGGATCACCTTGGCGCCCTTGCCGGAAAGCTCGGCAATGGTCGGCGCGATGCGTTCGATGCGGGTGGCGTCGGTGACCTTGCCGTCGGCGACCGGAACGTTGAGGTCGACGCGCACCAGGACGCGCTTGCCGCTGACGGCGCCAATATCGTCGAGTGTCTTGAAGCCGGCCATGCGCTGATCCCTTTCCATAGAAAAATCGCGGGGACCATACCCGGCACCGGCAACGATGCAAGACCCGTGCTGTTCGCACGCGCAAAAATGATGCGCGTGTGTTCGCTCAGCCTTCGCCGGCCGGCTTTGGCGCAATCGGCTCCGCTAGCGGATCATCATGCATCTCGGTCTCAGGCCTTGGCGTCTCCGCCGGCTTGCGCCAGTTGCGGATGAGGGCACTGAGCCGGTCGCCGATCTCGCCGGCGCTCAGGAAGACCGGCACGCGGGCCACCGGCGCGGTCGGCTCGAAGGACAGGCCGAGACCAATGATCTTGCCCTTGTCGTCGACGTCGCGCACGATCAGCTCGATCGGGCCGATCATCACGCGATCGGCGTATTCGGCGTGGCCGCCGAGCCGCTCAGTCACCAGCGCGCCGACGCTGAGCTTGCGTTCAGGCTCGGTGAGGCCGGGCGCGTAGGCGGCCTCCAGCTCTTCGGCCGAGCGGGCCGGATCGACGGCGAAGGCGCCGAAGAAGTCGGCGTCCTCGGGATCGACCACGGCGCGGCTGGCGAACAGCTTATCGAGCAGGCGGGGATAGCGGTCGGGCACGAAGATGTAGACCTGGTCGCCGGCGGCGAGCCGACCCATGTCCTGGAAGCGCATCGAGCGGCCGTCGCGCAGCACTAGCGAAGGCCTTGCCCAGCGCGGGATACGCTCGCCGCGCGCCACCGGGCTGCCTGGCGCGACACGATAGGCAAGCAGCTCGTGATGGGCAGAGCCGGGCAATTCAAGCTCGACCTTGTCGAGCGGTCCGAGGCGGGCCGGAACGATGAGGCCAAGACGGCGCGCCAGCGGGCCGACCGTCCAGCCCTGCACCACCAGCGACACCAGCACGATGATGAAGGCGACGTTGAAGATCAGGCGGCCATGTTCGAGGCCGCCGAGCAGCGGCGTGATGGCCAGCAGGATCGAGACCGCGCCGCGCAAGCCGACCCATGAGATAAAGGCTATCTCCGGGCGTGGCAGGCGGAACGGGATCAGGCAGAGCCAGACGGCGAGCGGCCGCGCCACGAAGATCAGGAACAGGCCAAGCAGGATCGCCGGCACCAGGATCACCGGAAACTGCGACGGCGTGGCGAACAGGCCAAGGATCAGGAACATGATGATCTGCGCCAGCCAGGACATGCCGTCTTGGAAGCGTTTCAGGATGGTGACGGCGCGTATGTCGGAATTGCCGGCAACGAGGCCGGCCAGATAGACGGCGAGGAAGCCCGAGCCGCCGATCGCGCCGGCTGCCGCGAACACCATCAGCGACAAAGTCAGCACGAAAATGGGCAGCAGGCCGTGATCGAGGTTGAGCCGCTCGACCAGGCGCACGATGGCGAGGCCACCGAGCACGCCGACGACGGCGCCGAGCCCCATATTGGCGAGGAAGCCAAGCAAAGGCTGGTGGCCAGCACATTGGCCTCGGGATTGGCGTGTGCTGCGATGATCTCGACCAGAGTGATGGTCAGGAAGATGGCGATCGGGTCATTGGTGCCGGATTCAACCTCCAGGGTGGCGCGCACGCGCTCGCGCAGATTGATCTCGCCGGCGCGCAACAGGAAAAACACCGCCGCCGCGTCGGTCGAGGCGACGGCGGCGCCAAGCAACGAGGATTCCAGCCAGCTGAGATTGAGCAGGCAATAGGCGGCGACGCCGAATACGGCGGTGGTCAGGATGACGCCGAAAGTCGCCAGCGACAGCGCCGGCCCGGCTGCCTGGCGGAGCGCGTTGAGCGGCGTGCCGAAACCGGAATCGAACAGGATGACGGCCAGCGCCAGTGAGCCGGCAAAATAAGCCAGCCGCGCATTGTCGAACTCGATGCCGAGGCCATCGACGCCAGTGGCAAGGCCGATGCACAGAAACAGGAGCAAAAGGGGAGCGCCGAAGCGGAAGGCGATCAGGCTCGAAAACGCGGCGGCGACAATGAGCGCCGTGCCGACCAGCGTCACGAGATAGATCGCATGCTCCATCCGCTATTGCCCCTCCAATCCGTCCATCTGCGCTTTACCGAAGAGTGGGGCGAAGACATGACCAGTACAAGGCAAGTGGGTGGTTTTTGGCCAAAGCCGGCCAATAAAAAACGCCCGGCGGAAGCCGGGCGTTTCGAACTGCTGAGTATGCCCGATCAGGCGATGGTCTTGCCGAAGGCAACGGCGGTGTCGCCCATGCGGTTGGAGAAGCCCCACTCATTGTCGTACCAGGACAGGACCGAGACGAAGTTGCCGTCCATGACCTTGGTCTGGTCGAGCGCCACGATCGAGGAATGCGGATCGTGGTTGAAGTCGATCGAGACATTCGGGTGATGGGTAACCGAGAGCACGCCCTTGAGCTTGCCGTTCGAAGCGGCGATCAGCGCTTCGTTGATTTCCTGGACCGTGGTCGAGCGCTTGGCGATGAACTTCAGGTCGACGACCGAGACGTTCGGCGTCGGCACGCGGATCGAGATGCCGTCGAGCTTGCCCTTGAGGTCGGGCAGCACCAGGCCGATCGCCTTGGCAGCGCCGGTCGAGGTCGGGATCTGCGACAGCGCGGCGGCGCGGGCGCGGTAGAGGTCCTTGTGCATGGTGTCCAGCGTCGGCTGGTCACCGGTGTAGGAATGGATCGTCGTCATCATGCCTTTTTCGATGCCGACGGTCTCGTGCAGCACCGCCGCCAGCGGCGCCAGGCAGTTGGTGGTGCAGGACGCATTCGAGATGACGATATGGTCCTTGGTCAGCTTGTCGTGGTTGATGCCGTAGACGACGGTGAGGTCGGCGCCTTCGGCTGGCGCCGAGACGATGACGCGCTTGGCGCCGGCGGTCAGGTGCGCGGCGGCCTTGTCGCGGGCGGTGAAGATGCCGGTGCATTCGAGCGCGATGTCGACGCCGAGCTCCTTCCATGGCAATTGGGCCGGATCCTTGATCGCGGTGACCTTGAACTTTTCCTTGCCGACGGTGATCTGGTCGCCGTCGACGCTCACTTCATGCGGGAAGCGACCATGCACGCTGTCGTAGCGCAGCAGGTGGGCGTTGGTCTCGACCGGGCCGAGATCGTTGACGGCGACGACATCGATGTCCCTGCGGCCGGATTCATGGATGGCGCGCAGGATGTTGCGGCCGATACGGCCAAATCCGTTGATGGCAACTCTGACGGTCATTGTTCTCTCCTGGGAGCTGGAAGGCGATGGGGCTCGCAGCTTAATAGCGGCGGATGGCGCAAGAATCCAGCCGCAGAAGGCCGAATTTAAATCGATTAGGTTGGTCCAGCAGAGCGGAACCGCGTGAGCGGTTCCGCAACGCCGTCTTATTTTAGAGCGGTGCAGCAGAGCGGAACCGCGTGAGCGGTTCCGCAACGCCGTCTTATTTTAGGGCGGTGCAGCAGAGCGGAACCGCGTACGCGGTTCCGCAAAGCCGTCTTGTTCAGGCATGTCGCCAAGCGACATGCCCAGGCCTACTTGGCGTGCAATCGGGCTTCCACGGCCTTGGCTGTCGCATCGGCGGTGATGCCGAAATGCGGGTAGAGCTGCTCGATCGTGCCGGAGGCGCCGAAGCCGTGCATGCCGATGAAGATGCCGTCGGTGCCGATCAGATGGTCCCAGCCCTGGCGGATGCCGGCCTCGATGGCGACCTTGATCTTGGCGTTGCCGATCGTCTTCTTGCGGTAATCCTCGCTCTGCTGGTCGAACAGCTCGAAGCAGGGCACCGAGACGACGCGGGTCGGGTGACCATGCTTTTCGATCAGCTCGCGCGCGGCGAGCGCGATCTCGACCTCGGAGCCGGTGGCGAAGATGGTCACCGCCGCCTCGCCATTTGCCGCGGCCAGCTCATAGGCGCCCTGGCTGCTCAGGTTCTTGGCCGAATGCTCGGTGCGCACCGTCGGCAGGTTCTGGCGTGTCAGCGCCAGGGTCGACGGGGTCTTTTCGGATTCAAGCGCGATCTGCCAGCATTCGGCCGTCTCGACCGCATCGGCCGGACGGAAGACATTGTGGTTGGGGATGGCGCGCAGCGCGGCAAGTTGCTCGACCGGCTGGTGGGTTGGGCCGTCTTCGCCCAGACCGATCGAGTCATGCGTCATGACGAAGATCGACCGGATGCCCATCAGCGAGGCAAGGCGCATCGACGGGCGGGCATAGTCCGAGAAGCACAGGAAGGTGCCGCCATAGGCGATCAGGCCGCCATGCAGCGTCAAACCGTTGATGGCGGCGGCCATGCCATGCTCGCGGATGCCGTAATGGACATAGCGCTGGCCATAATCGTCCGGCGTGATGTTCTTGGTCTGGCTGGTCTTGGTGTTGTTGGAGCCCGTGAGATCGGCCGAGCCGCCGATGGTTTCCGGCACGGCGCCGTTGATGACTTCCAACGCCATTTCCGACGACTTGCGCGTGGCGACCTTCGGCTTGTCGGCGGAGAGCTTCTTCTTGTAGTCGGCGATGACGGCGTCGAAATTGGATGGCAGCTTGCCGGCGAGGCGACGCTCGAACTCGGCCTTCAGCTTCGGCTCGGCCTTGGCGAGACGGCCTTCCCAGTCGGTGCGGGCCTTCACGCCGCCCATACCGATGGCGCGCCAGGCGTCAAGAATGTCGGCCGGAATTTCGAACGGCGCGGAGTCCCAGTTGAAGAACTTGCGCGCGCCGGCGATTTCGTCGGCGCCGAGCGGCGAGCCATGCGCCTTGTTGGTGCCGGCCTTGGTCGGCGCGCCAAAACCGATCGTGGTCTTGCAGGCAATCATCGTCGGCTTGTCGGAATGGCGGGCTGCCTCGATGGCATAGGCGATCGCCTCCGGATCGGTGCCGTCGATGTGGCCGGCGTTCCAGCCGGAGGCCTGGAAGCGTGCGACCTGGTCGGTGTTGTCGGCGAGCGAAACCGGACCGTCGATCGAGATGTTGTTGTTGTCCCAGAAGACGATCAGCTTGTTGAGCTTGAGATGGCCGGCAAGCGCGATGGCTTCCTGGGAGACGCCTTCCATCAGGCAGCCGTCGCCGGCCAGCACATAGGTGTAATGGTTGACGAGGTCATTGCCGAAGGCGGCGTTCATGATGCGCTCGCCGAGCGCGAAGCCGACCGAATTGGCAAGACCCTGGCCGAGCGGACCGGTGGTGGTCTCGATGCCGGCGGCATGGCCGTATTCGGGATGGCCCGCCGTCTTCGAGCCGAGCTGGCGGAAATTCTTGATCTGGTCGATCGTCATGTCCTCATAGCCGGTCAGGTAGAGGAGCGAATAGAGCAGCATCGAGCCGTGGCCGGCCGACAGGATGAAACGGTCGCGGTCGGGCCAGTGCGGGGCCTTGGCGTCGAATTTCAGGAACTGGCTGAACAGCACCGTGGCGATGTCGGCGCAGCCCATCGGCAGGCCGGGATGGCCGGAGTTCGCCTTCTCGACGGCATCCATGGCGAGAAAACGGATCGCATTGGCCATCCGGTCATGTTGTTCGCGCGAGCTCATGTTTCCTCCGGGAAAATCGGGTTGAGGGCCTTGGGAAAACCCTAGGGAAGGGCTGCGCGACACATAGCAGGCACGGGTTTTTAGTCAACAAATCGGGGCGGCTTTTGCCGGGCTTGTGATGGCGTGTTTTTATCTGTCGGGCGCTTTACATTAGCGATAGCGGGGGACAGCCGCGAGAGCTTTGTTGACGCGCGCTTCACCCGGTGCCTAATCTTTCCAGGATAACGCGTTCTGAACGCGAGCGATTCGGTGATGGGCAGGGCATAGGACGAAGGCCATGACCGGGGAAACGACCCTCAGGGAAGTCATTGCCAGGCTGGGCAAGGCCATGGAAGGCCTGGAAAACGCCGTGGCGGCGAAGCTCGAACACGAGCGCGACTATTCGGAAGCCGAGGCCGAGGTGCAGCGCATGAATGCTGACCGCTCGCGGCTGGCGCAGGAGCTCGACAATTCCGAAGCGCGCGCCGAGCGACTGGAAGACGCCAACAAGGAAGTCTCGCGCCGGCTGGTGACCGCCATGGAAACCATCCGGGCGGTGTTGGACAGGTAAGCCAATGGCACAGGTCACGGTCTCCATCGACGGCAAGCAGTACCGCATGGCCTGCGACGAAGGCCAGGAAGAGCATCTGATCGACCTCGCCGAGCGCTTCGATCGCTATGTTTCGCATCTGAAGGATTCCTTCGGCGAGATCGGCGACCAGCGGCTGACGGTGATGGCCGGCATCATGGTGATGGACGAGCTCTCCGAACTCACCAAGCGCGTCAAGGGCATGGAGAGCGAGGTGCTGACGCTGCGCAAGACGCGCGACGAGGCGTTGACCAAGGCCGACAAGAGCGACAACGTGCTGACCACGGCGCTCGACGCGCTGGCGCAGCGCATGGAAGACCTCGCGGTGACGCTGGCGATAAAGAAAGCCTGACCGGCTTTCGTTTCGCTATAAGCGGAAAATCCCGTTCCGAATTGCTGGCAATCGCGGAAAAATTTCGCCCCGCGCCGGTCATGACCGTCATCCCGAGCGTTTTATCGATGCCTTGATGGTGCTAGGCTCCGTGGCCGGTCAGCCGTATGGCGGCTGGAATTTTCAAAAAGGGTAGGGACAGGTCATGAGTCTTCGTATCAACGATGTCGCGCCGGATTTCACGGCAGAGACCACGCAAGGCACGATCAACTTCCACGATTGGATCGGCGACGGCTGGGCGGTGCTGTTCAGCCATCCGAAGAATTTCACACCGGTCTGCACTACCGAGCTCGGCACCATGGCCGGCCTCGAGGGCGAGTTCAAAAAGCGCAACGTGAAGATCGTCGGCATTTCGGTCGATCCGGTGGCGAGCCATGACAAGTGGCAGGCCGACATCAAGACCGCCACTGGCCACACGGTGAACTATCCGCTGATCGGCGACAAAGACCTCAAGGTCGCCAAGCTCTATGAAATGCTGCCGGCTGGTGCCGGCGAAAGCTCCGAGGGCCGCACGCCGGCCGACAACGCCACGGTGCGCTCGGTTTATGTCATCGGCCCGGACAAGAAAATCAAGCTGGTGCTGACCTATCCGATGACCACCGGTCGCAACTTCGACGAGATCCTGCGCGTCATCGATTCCATCCAATTGACCGCCAAGCACCAGGTGGCGACGCCGGCCAATTGGAAGCAGGGCGAAGACGTCATCATCACCGCCGCCGTCTCCAACGAGGACGCGATCAAGCGTTTCGGCGCCTATGAGACGGTGTTGCCGTATCTGCGCAAGACCAAGCAGCCTTCGGCGTAAGGCTTTCCTTCTCCCCGTTCACGGGGAGAAGGTGCCCGAAGGGCGGATGAGGGGCGGCGCGGTGTTCGAAGATGAGTGCACCGCTCCTCAGGATGCGACTGCTGGCTCTCGAAACGACAATTTTGCACCCTCAGCGCTGCCCCTCATTGTCCTGCCCGTCCTTCGCAGCAGCTGCGCTGCAGCTACGGAGGGTGGACCGGACATTTCTCCCCGTATAGTGACGGGGAGAAAGGGCTGGTTCGGCCGTTTTCGGCAAACAAAAACGGCGGCGCCAGATGCTGGCGCCGCCGTTTTGCGTAGTGCCTTGAAGCTTAAGCCGCAGGCTGCGCGTCGATGGTGCGCAGCGCCTGGTTCTGGCGCCTGGCCGCGGCCTTGACCGCGTCCTGCACCTTCTCGAAGGCGCGCACCTCGATCTGCCGCACGCGCTCGCGGCTGATGTCGAACTCGGCCGACAGCTCTTCCAGCGTCAGCGGCTCTTCGGCCAGACGACGCGCCTCGAAGATGCGCCGCTCGCGATCGTTGAGCACCGACAGAGCGCCCGACAGCATGCCGCGCCGGTTCTCCAGCTCGTCCTGCTCGATGAGCATGTCTTCCTGGCTTTCGTGGTCGTCGACCAGCCAGTCCTGCCATTCGCCGGACTCACCCTCGCTCGCCCGGATCGGGGCGTTAAGCGAAGCGTCGCCCGACAGGCGGCGGTTCATCGACACCACTTCGGCCTCGGATACATTCAGGCGGGTGGCGATCTCGGCGATCTGGTCGGGCTTGAGGTCGCCGTCATCCAAAGCCTGGATCTTGCCCTTCACCTTGCGCAGGTTGAAGAACAGCCGCTTCTGGTTGGCGGTGGTGCCCATCTTGACCAGGCTCCACGAGCGCAAGATGTACTCCTGGATCGAGGCCTTGATCCACCACATGGCGTAGGTAGCGAGGCGGAAGCCACGCTCGGGTTCGAATTTCTTGACGGCCTGCATGAGGCCGACATTGCCTTCCGAGATCACTTCGCCGATCGGCAGGCCGTAGCCGCGATAGCCCATGGCGATCTTGGCGACGAGCCGAAGGTGGCTGGTGACGAGCTTATGCGCAGCGGTGGTGTCTTCATGCTCGGCATAACGCTTGGCGAGCATGTACTCTTCCTGCGGCTGAAGCATCGGAAAGCGACGGATTTCTTCCAGGTAACGGCTGAGACCGCCTTCACCGGAAACGATACTGGGTAATGATTGGGCCATGATAGCGCCCCCTCTCTATTGGAGTGATGCATGCCCCCTGAACGCGGCGGGCATGTGTCCCGGATGCCAAAGGCTCATCCGCGGCAACCTGTGTATATAGGAACAAAACCAGAAAAGACAGGGAATTGTTCAACACCAAACAGTGTGTCACTCGTAAGTGAACAACGCCAGTCAGGTTTTTTGAAGGCTGGTTTGAAGCGTCTTGATGGCAGGTCTTTTCAGAGCTGGCGGAAGCCGCCGACGAGTTCCTCCATCTCCCTTGGTATAGGCGCCTCGAACCTCATCGTTATATGGGTGGTCGGATGCCGGAATTCAAGGAGCCAGGCATGCAGGGCCTGCCTGGGAAATGCATTGACCCGGCTTTTCAAGGGTTCCGGCAGCCGGTTGGCCTTGGTGCGGAAGGCCAGGCCATAGTCCGGGTCGCCGACGACAGGATGGCCGATATGGGTCATGTGGACGCGGATCTGGTGGGTGCGTCCGGTTTCCAGCCGGCACTCGACAAGGCTGGCGGTGGCGAATTCCCTCTGAGCCTCGCCGAAGCGTTCGATGACCGTGAAATGCGTGATGGCATGGCGGGCATCGTCTCGCCCCTCGGGAACGACGGCGCGGCGCACACGGTCGGCGGCGCGGCCAAGCGACGTTTCGATCGTGCCGGTCGGCCGGGTGGGAATACCCCAGACCAGCGCCAGATAGGCGCGCTTCAGGTCACCGGTGCGGCCGTGGTCGGCGAAGGCTTCAGACAGCGCCTTGTGGGCGCGGTCGGTCTTGGCCACCACCATGACGCCGCTGGTTTCCTTATCGAGCCGATGCACGATGCCGGGACGCCTGACGCCGCCGATGCCGGAAAGGCTGGCACCGCAATGATGGATCAGCGCGTTGACCAGCGTGCCGGTCCAGTTGCCGGCGCCGGGATGCACGACCAGTCCGGCCGGCTTGTTGATAACGATCAGCTCGTCGTCCTCGAACAGGATGTCGAGCGGGATGTTCTCGCCTCGCGGTTCGGCCGGCTCCGGCGCGGGAACGACGACCGAAACACGCTCGCCGGCCGCCAGCTTGCGCTTGGCTTCCAGCACCGCCTTGCCGGCGATGGAGACGGCGCCCTGCTTGATCAGCGCCTGCACGCGGCTGCGCGAGAGCTCCGGCCCAAGCTTGGCGGCCAACCATTGGTCGAGGCGTTGGCCGGCGGCGTCCGGGCCGGTTTCCAGCACGGCGGCCTCGCCGGCAGCCGATTCCTCGTCCGCCAATTCGTCCTCTATCAATATCGGGGTCTCTTCGTTATGAGCGCTCATCGAAACTCGTTGCGGATTGTTTAGCCATGGCCCGGCCCGTCGCCGAAGAAGACTCAGCTGTTGACGGCGGCGAAAAGCCGCTCGACCCAGCGGCCGAAAATGTACGCAGGAAGCTCGTCCGCTTCATGATCGTCAATCTCGGCCTTCTGTTTCTCGCCCTTATGGTGGTGATCGGCGCGCTTGTCTACAAAGCCCGCAACGCGCCGGTCGCCAGTGTGGCGCCTGCCGGCGAGGTCCAGGCTCCTGCCGGCGCGGCGCTTTCCGGCGACATCGTGCTGCCGGTCGGCGCCAAGGTGGTCAGCCAATCGCTCTCCGGCAACCGCCTGTCGATCGACGCCGAGCTTGCCGACGGAAGCCGTTCGATCTTCCTTTACGACATCGCTGAACGCCGTCTGATCGGCCAGTTCGCGATACGCAACAAATGAGCCCGCAACAAATGAGCGACTTTGCCGGGCACCGCAGCGTTGCCACCGTCGCGCTCGTTGTCGGCAATTATGACGAGGCGATTGCCTGGTATGTGAAACGTCTCGGCTTTGTCTTGACCGACGATTTCGATCTCGGCGGCGGCAAGCGCTGGGTGACGGTCACGCCGGCGGGAGGGCAAGGTGCGCGGCTGTTGCTCGCCGAGGCATCCGACGAGGCGCAGGTGAGCCGCATCGGCAACCAGACCGGCGGCCGCGTTTTCCTCTTCCTCGAAACCGACGATTTTGCCCGCGACCATCATGCCATGCTCGCGAACGGCATCGAATTTCGCGAGGCGCCGCGCCACGAACCTTACGGCACGGTGGCGGTGTTCGCCGATCTCTACGGCAACCTCTGGGATCTGATCGAGCCGAAACGACAAGGCTGATCAACAGCCGTTCGGCAAAGTGGCTGGAGCACCCGAAACCCCAGTTGCTTTTTGCCGGCCGCCAGCCTATGTAGCCGGTTCTTGAGCGCGCCCATCGTCTAGCGGTCAGGACACCGCCCTCTCACGGCGGGAACAGGGGTTCGATTCCCCTTGGGCGTACCAATAATTTCAACGATTTAGCAGTCAGCATCGAAAAACCGGCAAATAAGCTGCCGGTAGGCGGCTATTCCGCATTGTACCGTGCGGCGGTGGGCAAAAGGACCAATCCTCGCCGTGCACGGGGTCGACGTCGCATGAAATCGCTACGGATCATTCGCGATCCTCGGAATAGAGGGTGGTTCGAAAGCGTTTGTGGTTAGCTAGCCGGGTGCTCCCAAAGACCCGAGCGCCCTTCCTGAAACCCAATGCTTTAGGAGGAACACCATGAAACATCTCCTCACGCCAATAATGGCCGGCTTATTCATAGCGTCCACTGGCATGGCCTTGGCCGCTAACGTACACACCGTTACAGGCACGACAGGTCAGCCAAGCCAAACGATTGGCACCCCTCAGACCGGAAGTGTCACGCCAGGCCACGCTAGCACTGCCCCGGGTTCAGCTTTCAACCCGGATGGGAACGCGGGAACACATTACGCAGGCACCCAGCCGCAGAACTCCAAGAATCCGAAGAGCGTATCCCAGTACGACGTTGCCGGCTTCCAGCAGTCCCATAAGTGATGGAATAGCGCTAGAGCGTTTTCACCGTTTCACGGAAACGGCGAACCGCTCTATCTCTTTGTTTTGACGCAATTCCGGACGGAGGGTTACGGCGAAGTCGCCGAACTTAACCGCTCACACTTTTCCTGGAATTGCTAGGTGCGGCTATGGTCTGGGGCGGGGGCGCTGGTCTGCCCGCCAGGGACAATCGTTCCGGCGCCTCCTCAAAGGCGCTGGCCCTGGCGAGAGATCGGCCACAAGGTCAGGATCGAAGAAATCACGCCGAAGCCGAAGCGGCTCGTGTCCAGGCTATTCATGCCAGATGACTTGCCGAAGGCGCGCCAGTGATAGGTTGGCCAGGAGAATATCGACGGCCGCGGAAGCTTGTCGCTTTCGGGACGCATGAGCGGCACGACTGCGCCCCTGACAGTTCGTCCTGCGCATCGATAATGGCCGATAAAATAATGCGTCTCGTCGATTCCCCTTGGGCGCACCAAGTAGCGACGACAATTTTCAGGCAAGCCGCCGTGTGGATCGCGTTGATTGCGAGGGTCGGCGGCGTCAGCGAAAATCTTGCAAATCCGTGCACCCGATACACCCAATTTAAGTCAGGCCTCGACGCTTGAAAGCGTAGCGATCTCTGTTACTTGCGGTGCGGGGATAGCATCTTCCGCAACGCGGATTTGGGTCGGGTAAAGTAATGACCTCGGTGAAAATGACGTGTCCGCACTGCTACGGCAGCGGGAAGGTTTTCGATTGCTCCAGATGGTGTGCGTCAAAAGGCCATTGCTGCCCGCAAGGAACGCATCGAGCCGGCTGCCCGGGGCAGACGATGGCATGCGCCGAATGCGCGGGCCTGGGCACGTTGGCGGACGCCGAACTTAGAGCTGTTGCGTAGCAGAGACCTGCGGCCTTAGACGCTGCCGACCTTTCACAGCCTTGTACCGGCGTCGCTTCTGGCGCGTCGCCGCCAATTGCATTAGCATCGTGGTACGAAGGCCTTCCAAAGGGCTCGTTACAGCGCTGAGAACGCTGGGGAACAGATTGGGAAAAGCCGGCAGGCACATCTGCCGCGCGCATGACGCGGCGATGGTGTGACGTGGCAGGATCCAGTTCGCCCCGGAAGGCGAGGGGTCGGCGAGGAGGAGATCGGTGCAAAAACTGCAGTCGCAGGGCGTCCATCACATCACGCTGGTCGGCGCCGGGCGCCAGACCTCCATCGATTTCTGGGAAGGCGTGCTCGGCATGCCGTTCATCTTCGAGCAGCCCAACCTCGACAAGGCGAGCGAAAGCCATCTCTATTTCGACCCGGGTGACGGCCGGCTGATCACCGTCTTCACCGATGAGAGCCGCGACGCGGTCAAGCGGCGGACGCCGACCGATACGGGTTGCGTGCATCACATCGCATTCTCGGTGTCGCGAGTGACCTTCCTGCAGGCCGTCGCGCGGCTCGACGAGCGCGGCATCAAGCATAGCGGCGTCAAGGATCGCGGCTTCATGGACTCGATCTATTTCGAGGACCCGCTCGGGCTGCTGATCGAGCTCGCTTCGTATCGTTTCGAGCCGCCAACTGGATTTACCCATGCCGATGTCTTGATGGCGGCCCACAAGATCCGCGTCGCGCGCGGCGACTACAACATCGCCGAGGCGCACCTTGCCGACGCGATACAGGCGCTTGTCGAGAGTTCGCGCGCGACCTTATCGGACGACCGGGCGCCGAAGAATCCATACTGACGGCCACAAAAGGAGGACGACAATGGCAAAGACAGTGAAGAGCGCAAAGAAACCCGCGGCCAAGGCAATGCCGAAAGCTGCCGCAAAGCCAGCAGCGAAAGCTGCGGCAAAGCCTGCGGCCAAAAAGCTGGCGCCGAAGGCCAAGGCCACGAAAAAGCCGGCGCTGAAGCTCAGCATGCTGAAGCCGAGCGTCAACAACATGACCGTTCGTGTGTTTGCCCGCGCGGCCGGCTTCGACGCCGCCGAGACCGACGCCTGGGGCCACACGCGCTCGCCCGAATATATGGCGCGCAACCCGGCGCATCTGACGCCGATGATCGAAGACAAGGGGCTGCCGCGCGGCGTGCTGTGGGAAAGTTGCGCCATCATGCAGTATCTCGCCAACAAGCACGGGCTGGAAAAATTCTATCCGAAGGCGCCGGCCAAGCGGGCGATGGTCGACAGCGCCATGTTCTACCTGATCGGCACGCTCTATCCCTATGTCGCTCGAGCCACCTATCCGGCGCTCGGTTTCCCGCACTATGCCGGCGAGGTCGGCCACAGCGACGCCCACCCGGACAAGAAGTCCGAAGCTCAGAAGGCAGCCATGGCGGCGATCGCCGAACCGCTGGAGGTGTTCCACTCCTTCTTCAGGGATGGCAAACCGTTCATCGGCGGCAAGCACCCGTCGATCGCCGACATACGCCTGGCGTCGACACTCGAATTCCTGGCCGTCATCGACTACGCGCTGCCCAAATGGGCGAAGGAGTATGTGGCGGCGATCGAGAAGAAACTCGGCAAGGCCTATGCGGAGCCGGCCGGCGATGTGCGCGGCTACATTGCGTATGTGAGGTCGCAAGCCAAAGCCTGAGAAGCCGCCGTTAGGGTTTCGTTTACCCAATCCCTGTCTACTGGTTCCAGTCCTCGCGGCGACCACGGATGTACTGGCGCCAAAGCGAGACAAGGGAAAGGTCGGCTCAGCGCCGGCCTTTTGCTTTTCTGAGCCATCGCGCGGCAATCACGACAGTATGAATTTCGCCGTCGCCGAACCGACTGAAATCCTATTGTCATACGCGTCGGCGGTCCTACCATTACTTCTGGTCGACGGGAGAAAAGCGACGAGGACGCGATGACGAAAGCAGTGAGATTTCCAGTGATCGCAGCAGTCTTGCTAACGATGTCCTTTCCTGCCGGAGCGGCAACGCTCAACACCATGAACGAGGTCGGCGCTGCCTTGCTGACCTGTTGGACGCCGCCGGCCAATTCCGACAATTCCTCGGTGACGCTGAGCTTCAGCTTCAAGCGCGACGGGACGCTGATCGGGCCGCCGAAAGCTACCGCTATTCATGTCAATGGCGATGACAAGGCGCGCAAGGCCTATGTCGATGCGGCCACCAAGGCTTTAAACGACTGCCTGCCGGTCAGCTTTTCGCCGTCCCTGGCGAAGGGCGTTGCGGGCACCGTCTTTACCTTGCAGTTCAATTCGCCGAAGAAATAACGAACGGTCGAGGCCTCGCTCACGTCAAGGCGCGGCCGCGCCGTGCGCTGAGATGCTTTTCCAATTCCGGCATCTCGAACACGTAGTCGTTCCAGGCCGATTCCGGAATCTGCCCGGCCAGATAGCATTCAAGCAGCAGGTTCTGTTCGGGCGTCAAATGCCTTGGCGCCCACTCCAGGTCCAGCCCAAGCGAATGGATCAGGTTCCTGGTCAGGCCAGAGACGGTGAAGTGAATGGACATCTTCAGTCTCTCTGCGCTGTGCTGATTACACCAGCGCTAACAACGCTCGATGCGACCAAAGGTTTCATCAGCAATTCGTGATCGAGCCTGCGCTTCGGGGCCACGCAATCACGAAAGTGGTTTTTCACCTACTGTCTCAATCTTGAAATGAAAGGGTAATATTCGCTTTATCGGATTAGGTGTAGCACCCCAGATATACAGGGAATTTTTCGGCTAATCTTTTTGTTCATTAGAACAAAATCAATTAGCCGGCGGCTGAGTCCGACGAGGCTATGACAAGGAGGTGGCGCTCGTGACAAGTTCGCGGCTTCTCATGGTTCTGCTCCTGGCGGTTGCGGCGATGCCGGCCCTGGCAAAGAGTTCCTATGCCGATCCCTGCACGGCGCTGAGAAGCCAGATGCTGTCGGCAGGTCGTGGCGGGGCGAGCCCCGAGCTTGCACAGCTGCGGCGCCAGCTTGCCGCGATCCGGGGCATCGAAAGGCAGCGTCACTGCACCGCCGCCAGCGCTGTCGGCGGCTTCTTCAACGCCTGCGCCGATCTGGCCAGAAACCGGACAGAGGTTGAGCGCCGGATCGCCGGCTCAGGCAATTCGAGTGGCGATCTCCAGGCGCGGTATGTCTCCCTCGGCTGTCAGTCGGCGCCCAGGCAGCAGCCGGCGGCAAAGCGGCCGATGCTGGACAGCAATGCGATGCTGTTTTGCGTGCGCCTTTCGGATGGCTATTTCTTTCCCGCGCCGAACTCGCAGTTCGCGCAGGGCGGCGATCCCAAGGATACTGTCGATCGTTGCCGTTACATCTGTGACGATCCGGGCGTCGATCTCTACACGCTGAGCGATCCGAGCCTGGAGACCGACCAGATGGTCGCGGTCGAGACGCGCAAGCCTTACGCCGACCTCCCAACGGCCTTTCGCTATCGCGACGACGCCGAATTCAAAGCCTGTGATCTCAAGCGCTACTCCCAGCGCGTGGCGGAGCTGAGAGCCCGCACGGTGACGCCGGCCAACATGGAAAACGCCGTCATCCCCTTGCCGGCGGCAAGGCCCGACCTTGGCATAGTCTCCTACATTCCCGGCGCCGAAACCGCCGGGATGCATACGGTCACCGCTGCCTCCGGGGGGCAGGCGTCAGCCGGTCCGGCCGCCGCACGGACCATGCGTGTCGTCGGTCCCGCTTTCTTCCCGGGCGATTGATACCCAATTCCTGGCGAAAAACAGCGTCAGATCCGACCTGGAATTTCTTAGTCGCACACGACGCGGAAACGCCGCCCCTGTTCGCCGGCATTGCGGCAGGCAAGCGCCTTTTCCGGTTCGGACGGATCCCCGGACAGTTGCGGGGCCATCGACGGCGTTGCCGACCGCCTGTGGGCCGCCGGCGCAGGCGGCATATGCGGCGGCGGCGGAAAGACTTCCGATTCCAGTTGACGAGATGACGCCGTGCCCGGTGGGGTTTTGTCCCACACCCGCCGGACGTCCATACGGCTGGGCACGATCACCGTGCCGTCGTCGCTGCGCACGCAGCCTGCCGCTGCAAGCAGCGCCGGACACAGGACAAAAGCCGCGATTCGACTAAACATTAGCAACCCCCGATAGGTCTTATAATACCTGATGTCGCGATCGCCAACGGACGGATTACCGCAGCCGGCGCCGGGGCCGGAATTGCACTCAACGGCGCCCGCCGCGCCTGGTTGCAAATCGTTAAGGTTAGCGGATCATTAATGCTTGTCGGGCACATTCCCTCGACGAACCGCGCGCGGTCGGCGTTGGGGGTAGGGATGGCGGATACGGACGGGACTTCCGAGGCGCTCGGCAATCTTCGCATGATGGTCGATTCGATGCCGATCGGCGTCATCGTTCTCGATGACAATCTGCGTGCTGAGATCATCAATCGCGCCTTCTACGAGTTCTGGAATATCAATCCGGGTCGCGCTCCGGCTGGGAGCAGCTTTCGCGACCTCATGGAGGCCAGTCGCGACAGCGATCCGTTCGGCGCCGACGAGGCGGCCTGGCAACGTCACATCGCCCAACGCGAAGCTGAAATCATCGTTGGAATGGCCAGTTCCAGGCAATTGCCGCGCAGTGACGGCCGCACGCTTATCGCCTCGCTGGCGTCGCTTCCAGGCGGTAAGCGGTTGGTCTCCTATGTCGATATTACCGACATGAAGCAGCGCGAGATGGAGGCCGAGGATGCGCGCAAGAACCTCGCCACCGTGTTGGAGTCGCTGCCGGCGGGCGTCATCATTTACGACCGCGACGACCGGTTCGTTTACGCCAACCGCAACATGAAGAACACGCTGCCGGACATGGCAGCGGTCTGGCAGCCCGGCCGGACGTTTCGCGAAGCGCTCGAATTCGGCAATTCGGCGGGCTATTTCCGCCAGAGCGGCAATCCGGATCTCGACGAGCTCTATGCTGTCGATCCGGCGCGCTGGGCCGATGGCATCCTCAAACGCAGCTGCCTGCCCAACGCCACCTTCGAACGGGTCAACCCGGACGGCAGCTGGCATCAGGTCTATGACATGCGCACCGACGACGGCACGTTCATCGGCGTGCGCGTCGACATCACCGGCATCAAGGCGCGCGAGAAGGCGTTGCGCGACTCGATGCGCCAGATCGACCTGTTCCGGCACGTCATGGATGAATTGCCGGTGGCTGCTTTCATCAAGGCCGACGATCTCAGCATCGAATTCGTCAACAAGGCCTGGTCCGCGCTGACCGGCCTTGCCAAGGAAGACGTCATCGGCAAGACGGATCGCGAGCTTTTCGCCACCGACGAGGCCGACGGCTTCAGCAGCGACGACACCGAGGTGGTGGCGACCGGCGCCGGGCGCGAGGTCGAGGAAGCCGTCACCAACCGCGACGGCACGGTGCGGCAATTGATGACGCGCAAGAGCCGGCTGGTGGCCATCGACGGCTCGGTGCATCTGGTCGGCTCCAGCACCGACATCACCGAGGTCAAGGCGCGCGAACAGGCGCTCAAGGTAAGCATGAGCGAGAACGAGGTGTTCCGCAGCCTCATCGACAACGTGCCGGTGTCGATCTACGCCAAGCGCTCGGATCTCAGGCAATTCTACGTCAACAAGGGCTGGTGCGACCTCACCGGCTTCAGCAGGGAAGAGGCGATCGGCAAGACCGATGTCGAGATCTTCGGCGCCGACGGCGAAGCCTTTGTCGCCGGTGACCTTGCGGTGCTGCGCACGGGCGAGACGCAGGAGATCGAGGAGACCGTGACGATGCCCGACGGCAGCGTGCGACACCAGTTCGCGCGCAAAGGCGCGATGATCGCCTCCGACGGCTCGCTCTACCTGATTGGCTCGACCACCGACATCACCGAGCTCAAGCAGCGCGAGGCCGAGCTTTCCGAAGCGCGTCAGCGCGCCGTTCTCGCCGACCGGGCCAAGTCGGAATTCCTGGCCAATATGAGCCACGAGATCCGCACGCCGATGAACGGGGTTCTTGGGATGGCCGAACTGCTCGCAAAATCCGAGCTCGACCCGAAGCAGAAGACATTCACCGACATCATCGTGAAGTCGGGCAACGCGCTGCTCACCATCATCAACGACATCCTCGACTTCTCCAAGATCGACGCCGGTCAGCTCGTGCTCGACCCGGCGCCCTTCAACCTCGCCGAGGCGATCGAGGATGTGGCGACCCTGGTGTCGACACGCGCCAAGGAAAAGGATCTCGAGCTCATCGTGCGCGTGCAGCCGGGGCTCGACGGCCAGTTCGTCGGCGACGTCGGCCGCATAAGGCAGATCGTCACCAATTTGCTCGGCAATGCGGTGAAATTCACCGATGAGGGCCATGTCCTGGTCGACATCACCGGCGAGCGGGTCCCCGCGGGCACCAGGCTCACCATTTCGGTGACCGACACCGGCATCGGCATTCCGGAAGAGAAGCTGAAGCTGGTGTTCGAGAAGTTCAGCCAGGTCGATACCTCTTCGACAAGACGCCACGAAGGCACCGGGCTTGGCCTCGCCATCACCTCGCGGCTGGTCGAGCTGATGAAAGGCGAGATCGGTGTCGACAGCGCCGAGGGCAAAGGCTCGACCTTCTGGTTCAGCGTGACGCTGCCCAAGGCCGAACAGGGCGGACAGCGCATCATGCCGGTCGACGTCACCGGCGCGCGCGTGCTGATCGTCGACGACAATGCGGTCAACCGCTCGATCCTGAGCGAGCAGATGGCGTCGTGGACGTTCGATTCCTGCGCGGCCGAAAGCGGCGCCGAAGGGTTGAAGGTGCTGATTGCCGCCGCCGCCTATGGCGTGCCGGTCGATTGCGTGGTGCTCGACTATCAGATGCCCGGCATGACCGGGGCCGAGATGGCGCGCATCGTGCGCAATACTGCGGGGCTGGCGCATACCCCGATCATCATGCTGACCTCGGTCGACCAGTCGCTCGCCAACACCGGCTATCGCGACCTCGGCATCGACGCGCAGCTGATCAAGCCGGCGCGCTCCTCCATCCTGCTCGAGACGCTGGTCGCCACCATCCAGCGCCACCGTCACAGCGCGGCGGTTCAGCCGCCAGTGACCGTCAGCGCCGATGCCGGCGCGGCGACGCCGCCGGCCCGGTCCTCAGTCTCGGAGCGCGCCATGCTGCAACCGCCGCCGGCGCGGGCGCGCGCAAGGCCGGCCGGTGACGAGCGCGGGCTCGACATCCTGGTGGCCGAGGACAATGAGGTGAACCAGCTGGTGTTCACGCAGATCCTCGGCGAGACCGGGTACCGCTTCGAAATCGTCGGCAATGGCCGCAAGGCGCTCGATGCCTTCGGCAAGCTCAATCCGCGTATGATCCTGATGGATGTGTCGATGCCGGAAATGAATGGGTTGGAGGCGACGGGCGCCATTCGCCGGCTCGAAGAGGAGATGGGCACGCATGTGCCGATCGTCGGCGTCACCGCGCATGCGCTGAAAGGCGACCGCGAACGCTGTATCGAAGCCGGCATGGACGACTACCTGCCGAAGCCGATCAGCCCGCGGGCCCTGCTCGAAAAGCTCGAGCGCTGGCTGGGCACGGATGCCGAAATCCGCCGCAACGCCGGCTGACTGTAATCGGCCTCGACAGGCCGGTGACGTCCTCGACGTTGATGTAGACGTATGGTGCGATCGCACCATATCAAAACATGCGCCAAGTCCGGACAATGGTCGCAATTGATTCCGCCCTTCGGTTACGGGCGGGGGCAGCGACCGCCAAACAAGAAACAGCGTCAAATCTACCCCAACGGACCTGTTTTCGGCGATGGCCATGCCATGATCCGCTCTGGCATTCAGGCAACGCACTCTCGTCCGGATTTTATTTCCCGGCGGCCGCAACCAGGCCGTCGGGATAAATTTTGTTTCAAAAGCCTGACAAGTCGCTGATTCCGGCGACAAACTCCCGCCGCCCGCCAAGGGTCGCGAAAGGCTTGTTCGGACAGGCCTGTCCAGCCGTTACCGGGCTGACATGAAACTGTCATGCGACTGTTATAATCGAAGGTTATGCCCCTCCCGGGCGCCGTCAGAAATGGTGCCGAGAGACCATCTTCCGAACAGGAGCAGGCCAAATGAGACACTTCATCCGCTCGGCGGCCGTTGCGATTGCAATGGCTGCGGCATCAACCGTTACGCTCACCGCGGCTATGGCCGCCGACCTTTCCGGCGCCGGCTCGACCTTCATCTATCCGGTGTTCGCCAAATGGGCCGACACCTACAAGAAGGACACCGGCACCGGGCTCAACTACCAGTCGATCGGTTCCGGCGGCGGCATCAAGCAGGTCATCGCCAAGACCGTGACCTTCGGCGCCACCGACAAGCCGATGTCCGACGCCGACCTCGAAAAGAACGGCCTCGTGCAGTTCCCGATGGTGATGGGCGGCATCGTGCCGATCGTCAACCTCCAGGGCGTGAAGCCGGGCGAACTCGTGCTCGATGGCAAGACGATCGCGCAGATCTATCTCGGCGCCATCACCACCTGGGACGACGCCGCCATCAAGGCGCTGAACCCGACCCTCACCCTGCCGTCGACCGCGATTGCCGTCGTCCACCGCTCGGACGGCTCGGGCACCACCTTCAACTTCACCAATTATCTGGTGAAGCTCTCGCCTGACTGGAAGGACAAGGTCGGCTCCGACACGGCCGTCGAATGGCCGACGGGCGTCGGCGCCAAGGGCAGCGAAGGCGTCGCCAACACCGTCAAGCAGACCGACGGCGGCATCGGCTACGTCGAATACGCCTATGCCAAGCAGAACAAGCTCTCCTACACCAAGATGTTGAATGCCGCCGGCAAGGTGGTCGAGCCGTCGCTCGAATCGTTTGGCGCGGCTGCTTCGAATGCCGACTTCAAGAATGCCAAGAACTTCAACGTCATCATCACCAACGAGCCCGGCGACACCACCTGGCCGATCGCCGCCTCGACCTGGGTGCTGATCCATAAGACCCCGGATGACGCCGCCGCCACCGGCGAGGCGCTCAAGTTCTTCGCCTGGGCCTACAAGGACGGCAAGGAAACCGCCAAGGCACTTGACTATGTGTCGATCCCCGACAGCGTTGTCGACCTGATCAAGACCTCGTGGAAGGCCGACATCCAGGCCGGCGGCAAGCCTGTCTACGCCGGCGAGTAAAACCATCGAAGGAGCGCCGCACTCGCGGCGCTCCTTTTCTCCTCGAGCCAAAGAGCAGACTTGACATGAGTGCTGTCCAGGAAGCCATGACGGCCGGCCGCAGTTCGCGCGATGCCACGGTCAGGCGCTTCGCCCTCACCGACGCGATTTTCCGCGCGCTGACCAAGGCCGCCGCGATACTGGTCTTGGTGCTGCTTGGCGGCGTCGCATTCTCGCTCATCGCGGGCTCCTGGCCGGCTCTGTCGACGCTCGGCGTTTCCTTCCTGACCACTGAATCCTGGAACCCGGTCACTGAGAAATTCGGCGCGCTAGCGCCGATCTACGGCACTGTCATCACTTCAGCCATCGCCATCATCATTGCCGTGCCGATCGGCATCGGCATTGCGATATTCCTGACTGAACTCTGCCCGCGGCCGCTCAGGCGCCCGATCGGCATGGCGGTCGAGCTGCTGGCCGGCATTCCCTCGATCATCTACGGCATCTGGGGCCTGTTCGTTTTCGCGCCCTTCCTGCAGACGACCGTGCAGCCTTTCATCATCTGGCTGTTCCATGGCGTTCCCGGCCTCAACAACCTGTTTGCCGGGCCGCCGTACGGCATCGGCCTGCTCACCTCGGCGATGATCCTCGCCATCATGATCCTGCCTTTCATCACCTCGATCACCAAGGACGTGTTCGACACGGTGCCTTCGGTTCTGAAGGAATCGGCCTACGGTATCGGCTGCACGACTTGGGAAGTGACGCGCCGCGTCGTCATCCCTTACACCCGCGTCGGCATCATGGGCGGCGTCATGCTGGCTCTCGGCCGCGCGCTCGGCGAGACCATGGCGGTCACCTTCGTCATCGGCAATGCGCACCGCATCTCGAGCTCGCTGTTTGCGCCGGCAACGACCATCTCGGCGACCATTGCCAACGAGTTCACCGAAGCGGTCGGAGACCTCTACACCTCCTCGCTGGTGGCGCTGGGCCTGATCCTGTTCGTCATCACCTTCATCATCCTTGCCATCGCCCGCTACATGCTGATGCGCATCGACGCCCGCACCGGAGCCTGACCGATGTCGACAGCCGCATCGCTTCACCAGAGCCGCAAGCGCAAGAATGGTGTGATGATGACGCTGTGCGTCGTCGCCGCCGGCATCGGTCTCGCCTGGCTGGCGCTGATCCTGGGCGCGCTGCTCTACAAGGGCCTGTCGGGCCTTTCGCTGGCGGTGTTCACCGAGATGACGCCGCCGCCCGGCGATGCCGGCGGCCTGCTCAATGCCATCTATGGCAGCATCGTCATGACCATCATCGGCATTCTCGTCGGCACGCCGATCGGCGTTCTGGCCGGCACCTACATGGCCGAGTACGGACGCTTCTCGAAGCTGACGACCGTGGTGCGCTTCATCAACGACATCCTTTTGTCCGCGCCCTCGATCATCGTCGGCCTGTTCGTCTACGAGCTGATGGTGCGGCCGATGGGCCACTTCTCGGCGATTGCCGGCGCCGTCGCGCTGTCGATCCTGGTGATCCCTGTCGTGGTGCGCACCACCGAGGACATGCTGAACCTGGTGCCCAACGCGCTGCGCGAGGCGGGCACCGCCATCGGCGCGCCGCGCTGGGTGGTCATCCGCTCGGTCGCCTATCGCGCGGCAATGTCGGGTATCGTCACCGGCATCCTGCTGGCGATCGCGCGCATCTCCGGCGAGACCGCGCCGCTGCTCTTCACCGCGCTCAACAACCAGTTCTGGTCGAGCAATCTCAATGCCCCGATGGCCAGCCTGCCGGTGACCATCTTCCAGTTCGCGCTGAGCCCCTATGAGGAATGGCAGCAACTGGCCTGGACGGGCGCACTCATAATCACCCTGACGGTTCTCGCGCTGAGCATTGTTGCCCGCAGCCTGACCGGACGCAGAGAGGACAGATGAAACCGATGTTGTCCACCGATCTGAACGCAGTCGACACGACCGTCGAGAAGGCCAAGATCGAGGTCAAGGACCTCAACTTCTACTATGGCCAGTCGAAGGCGTTGAAGAACATCAACCTGTCCCTGCCCGAGCGCAGCGTGACCGCCTTCATCGGCCCGTCGGGTTGTGGGAAGTCGACGCTGCTGCGCGTCTTGAACCGCATCTACGAGCTCTACCCGAAGCAAAGCGCGGAAGGGCAGGTGCTGCTCGACGGCAAGAACATCCTCGACCGCTCGCAGGACTTGAACCTGCTTCGGACCAAGATCGGCATGGTGTTCCAGAAGCCGACGCCGTTCCCGATGTCGATCTACGAGAACATCGCCTTTGGCGTCAGGCTGTACGAGAAGATCAGCAAGGCCGAGATGGACAACCGCGTCGAGCTGGCGCTGAAGCGCGCCGCGCTGTGGAATGAGGTCAAGGACAAGCTCAACGCCAGCGGCCTCAGCCTCTCCGGCGGCCAGCAGCAGCGCCTGTGCATCGCCCGCACGGTGGCGGTGAAGCCCGAGGTCATTCTGCTCGACGAGCCGGCCTCGGCGCTCGACCCGCTGTCGACCGCCAAGATCGAGGAACTGATCGACGAGTTGCAGGCCGAGTACACCATCGTCATCGTCACCCACAACATGCAGCAGGCGGCGCGCGTGTCGCGGCAGACGGCGTTCATGTATCTGGGCGAGCTGATCGAGTTCGACCGCACGGAGAAGATCTTCACCTCGCCGCGTGAGAAGCGCACGCAGGACTACATCACCGGCCGCTTCGGCTGAGTTCATACGAGGACATTATCATGGCCGAACATACCGTCGCTTCCTTTGACGAGGATCTGAGGCAGATCAGCCGGCTGATCATCGATATGGGCGATCTTGCCGGCACCATGGTCGGTGCTTCGACCAGGGCCCTGCTTGAATCCGATAACGCGATGGCGCAGCGCGTCGTTTCCGACGATGCGATCATGGACGCGCGGCAGCGCGAACTGGACGACCGCGCGATCACGCTGATTGCCAAGCGCCAGCCGATGGCCGACGACCTGCGCAGCGTTGTCGGCGCCATCCGCATGGCCGGCGATCTCGAGCGCATCGGCGATCTTGCCAAGAACATCGCCAAGCGCGTCGGCTCGGTCGGCGTCAGCGCCGCGCCGCGCGATCTCTCGCATTCGATCGACAGCATGGCGCAGATGGTGCTGATCCAGGTCCAGGCCGTCATCCAGGAATACACGGCTGGCGATGCCACAGCGCTCGCCAAGCTCCGCAACGACGACGAGCGCATCGACGTCAAATACACCTCCGTGTTCCGCGAGCTCCTGACCTATATGATGGAAGATCCGCGCAACATCACCGCTTGCACGCATCTCTTGTTCTGCGCCAAGAACCTGGAGCGTATCGGCGACCACGTGACCAACATCGCCGAAAACGCTTATTATGTCCTGACCGGCACGCAATTGCCCGCCAACCGTCCGAAGCAGGACGAGACGGCAATGCCGGTGTCGGCGGCCTGACGAAAAGGTTACCCAATGATCGCGCCACGCATCATGGTGGTGGAGGATGAGGAGCCGCTGGGGGTGCTGCTCCGCTACAACCTCGAATCCGAAGGTTATCAGGTCGAGGTGGTGAGCCGCGGCGACGAGGCCGAGATCCGCCTGCAAGAGAATGTGCCGGACCTGCTCGTCCTCGACTGGATGGTGCCGGCGGTTTCCGGCATCGAGCTTTGCCGCCGGCTCCGGATGCGGCCGGAGACCGAGCGGCTGCCGATCATCATGCTGACCGCGCGCGGCGAGGAAAGCGACCGGGTGCGGGGCCTCTCCACCGGCGCCGACGATTATCTGGTCAAGCCGTTCTCGACGCCGGAATTCATGGCCCGTGTCAAGGCGTTGCTGCGGCGCGCCAAGCCGGAAGTGCTGTCCAGCGTGCTCAAGGTCGGCGACATCGTGCTCGATCGTGAATCGCACCGGGTCTATCGCAAGAAGAGCGAGATCCGGCTCGGGCCGACCGAATTCCGGCTGCTCGAATTCATGATGCGTCACCCCGGCCGCGTGTTCTCGCGCAGCCAGCTGCTCGACAATGTCTGGGGTGAGACGATCTATATCGACGAGCGCACGGTCGACGTGCATGTCGGCCGCCTGCGCAAGGCGGTCAACAATGGCCGCATGCCGGACGTCATCAGGACCATTCGGGGCGCCGGATACGCGATCCGCGAGGACTGAGTACGACCTGATTCAGGCTACGTTCTTCTTCGAGGCAAGACCTGTTCGCGCCTGAACGCCCGGCGCGAAGATTTCCTGGTCGACGAAGGTCAGCGCGCGCATGGCGCAGCCTTCGCGGATCAACGGCAATTCGTTGGGCTCGGTGTCGAAGGAAATCGAATTGGAGTGCTGGCCGCCGGCGGTCTGCGCGATTGTTTCACGCAGCGCCGGCTCGATCAGGTCGAAAGCGGCGGCACTGACGCCGACCATGGCGACAGGCGCGGGATCGATCAGCGCGAACAGGCTGCCGAGGCCGAAGCCCAGCGCCTCGCCGGCGCGCCGGTAGGCTTCACGTTCCGGACCGTCCTCGAGCCGGGCCTTTGCCGCGAGCGCCCGCATTTCGGGGTCGCCGACATCGGTCGGCTCGGCGTCTTCGCTCAATCCCATGGCAGCGCGCCAGATGGCATAGTTGCCGGCATAGGCCTCAACGCAGCCGCGTCGGCCGCAGCGGCAGAGCGCGCCGCCGGGACGATGGATCATGTGGCCGAACTCGCCGCCGGAGGAATGCGTGCCGGTGAACAATTCGCCCTTCAGCACCAGCCCCATGCCGATGCCGTGCGATAAAAGGATGGCGATGAAATTGTCGCGGTAGCGGACCGGGTCGCGCCATTGCAGCGCGACAGCCATCATGTTGCAGTCGTTTTCCATGGTGGCGGGAATGCCGAATTCCTTCTCCAGAATGTCGGCAAAGGCAATGTCGGTCAGCGGCGTGATCGGCGACCACAGCATGGCGCGGGCATGGGAATCGGTGATGCCCTGAATGCCCATGGCGATGCGGGCGACGCTGCCGACATCAAGGTCGGGATCCTCCAGCCGGCGCCGCACGATTGCCACGCATTCGCCGACCAATTCGTCGCGCGGCATGGTCAACGTCTCGACCCGCCGCTGTTCCTCGGCAACGACATGGCCGGCGTAGTCGATGACGGCAACGGACAGGAAATTCAGCGACAGCACCACCGTCACCACGGCCGCCGCCTCGGGGCTCAGCGCCAGGCCGATCTGCGGCCGGCCGCGTTTCAGCGAGGCGGTTTCGCTGGCCTTGCTCTCGGCCAGAATGCCTTCGCCGATCAGGTCGGAGGAGATCGCCGAAATTGTGGAGTGGCTGAGCCCGGTGGTGGCGGCGATCTCAGTTCGCGACGGCTGGCCGGCCCTGCGCACGGCTGAGATCACCATGGCGCGGTTGCGCCGGCGCAGATCGTCGTGGCGGATCCCGACCGACATCGTTCCCTTAGTCCTCCCGGTCATCGCGGCCTTGTGATCATGCCACGGGCCGTCGTTGACGCTCCATCTTTTTGTTTTTAGGCAATTCCAAGAAAACCGTTTCACACTTTTCCTGGAATTCCTCCGGGATACTGGCAGAAGCCCGAGGTCGTGTCATTATTTATTGCGGGCCTCGAAAAAATTAGCACGCACCATCAGATCCCATCAGAATCGCTGTTGACAGCACCTCGTCGCTGGATCAGTATTTTTTTGAGGCTCGAAAAAAAGAGCCTTTGTGCCGGCCTTCGGGCCAGTCTGGTCGCGCCGCACGGCGCAGGGAGGATATCATGAAGAAATTCGCAGCCGCCATTCTGGCGGGTGTCGCCATGTCGCTGACGCTGGCGTCGGTCGCTGAGGCGAAGGACAAGGTGATCGGCGTTTCGTGGTCGAACTTCCAGGAAGAGCGCTGGAAGACCGACGAAGCCGCGATGAAGGCAGCGATCGAAGCCGCCGGCGACAAGTATATCTCGGCCGACGCGCAGTCCAATCCGGGCAAGCAGCTGACCGACGTCGAAAGCCTGATCTCGCAGGGCGCCAACTCGCTTATCATCCTGGCGCAGGATGCCTCGGCGATTGGCCCGGCGGTGCAGAAGGCGCTGGACGAAGGCATTCCGGTCGTCGGCTATGACCGCCTGATCGAGAACAAGGACGTCTTCTACCTGACCTTCGACAACAAGGAAGTGGGCCGCATGCAGGCTCGCGGAGTGTTCAAGGCGAAGCCGGAAGGCAACTACGTCTTCATCAAGGGCTCGGGCTCCGATCCGAACGCCGACTTCCTGTTCTCGGGCTCGATGGAAGTGCTGAAAGCGGCCATCGACAGCGGCAAGATCAAGAATGTCGGCGAAGCCTATACCGATGGCTGGCTGCCCGCCAACGCCCAGAAGAACATGGAACAGTTCCTGACCGCCAACGACAACAAGGTCGACGCGGTCGTCGCGGCCAATGACGGCACCGCCGGCGGCGTCGTCGCGGCGCTGACGGCGCAGGGTCTCGCCGGCACCGTGCCGGTGTCGGGTCAGGACGGCGACCATGCCGCGCTGAACCGCATCGCGCTCGGCACCCAAACCGTGTCGGTCTGGAAGGACGCGCGCGAACTCGGCAAGAACGCCGCCGAGATCGCCTCGCAACTGGCCGGCGGCAAGAAGATGACCGACATCGCCGGTGTGAAGGACTTCACGACGCCCGGCGGCAACACCGTCAAGTCGCTGTTCCTGACCCCGGTCGCCATCACCAAGGACAATCTCAACGTCGTCATCGACGCCGGCTGGATCAAGAAGGACGAAGTCTGCGCGGGCGTCGCCGCCGGCAGCGTCGCTGCCTGCAAGTAAGTTTGCCGACAATCGATCAAATCCTGACGCCGCGGTGCGAAAGCCGCGGCGTTTTCTCAAAGATTTGTGTTTCCGCTTCACGCGGATAGCTTTTAGGCTCGGTTTCGGCATCCGCGTCAGACGGGCAAGCCGGCGGGAGGAAATCATGACAGACACGACGTCTACCCCCCAGGCGGACACGGCGCGTGCCTCCGAACTCGGCGTGCTTGCCCGGTTCCTCAAGGCGACCGAGATCGACACCCGCATGCTCGGCATGATCGGCGCGCTTTTGATCATCTGGATCGGGCTGCATGTCATTTCCAGCCTGCGGCTCGGCGTCAATCCGCTCGATTTCGACAGCCGTACTTTTCTCACGCCACGCAATCTGTGGAACCTGTCGGTGCAGACATCCGCCGTCGCCATCATGGCGTCGGGCATGGTGCTGGTCATCGTCATGCGCAACATCGACCTGTCCGTCGGCTCCGCCGAAGGCGTGATCGGCATGATCATGGGCTTTGCCCAGGTGCATTTCCTGGTCCGGTTTGTCGGGCTCGAACTCGGCAACCCGTGGATCTGGGTCCTGGCGCTGCTCATCGGCCTTGCGCTCGGGCTGCTGATCGGAGCCTTCCAGGGTTTCATCATCGCCTATCTCGAAGTGCCGGCCTTCATCGTCACACTCGGCGGCCTGCTGATCTGGCGCGGCGCGGCGTGGTGGGTCACCAGCGGCCAGACCGTGGCGCCGCTTGATGCCACATTCCAGCTGATGGGCGGCGGGCCGGCCGGATCGATCGGCGCAACATGGAGCTGGGTCGTCGGTATCGTCGCTTGCCTCGCCGTGGTGTTTGCGCTGTTCAACGGCCGCGTGCAGCGCAAGCGTTTCCGCTTCCCGCTGCGTCCGATCTGGGCCGAGACGCTGCTCGGCGCGGTCACCTGCGCCGTTATCATGGGCGCGGTGTGGCTCGCCAATTCCTACCCTTGGCCGATCGGCATCGTGAACCGTTACGCCGCCGCCAACAACATCACCGTGCCCGAGGGTGGCCTGTTCATAGCGCATGGCATCGCGATCCCGGTGCTGATGGCGATCGCCGTCGGGCTGATCATGACCTTCGTCAGCAACCGGACCCGTTTCGGCCGCTATGTCTTTGCCATCGGCGGCAATCCGGAAGCCGCCAACCTTGCCGGCATCAACACGCGCTGGATCACCATGAAAGTGTTCATGATCATGGGCGTGCTGGCCACCATTTCGGCGGCGATCTCGTCGGCCCGGCAGAACTCGTCCACCAACGTGCTTGGAACGCTCGACGAGCTGCTGGTCATCGCCGCGGCCGTCATCGGCGGCACGTCGCTCGCCGGCGGCTCGGGGACGATCATCGGCGCCATGCTCGGCGCGCTTTTGATGCAATCGCTGCAGTCCGGCATGGTGCTGCTCGGCGTCGACTCGCCGCTGCAGAGCATCGTTGTCGGCGCCGTGCTGGTCATCGCGGTGTGGCTCGACACCATGTACCGCAAGCGGGTTTGAGCATGATCCCGAAAAGTGGACGCCGGTTTTCGGACAAGATCATGCTCAAGCATAAATTTTAGGGAGGAGAACGATCTATGGCTGAAAAAACCGCTCCCGCAGGCGTCCCGCTGGTCGACATGCGCAACGTCTCGATCGCCTTCGGCGGCATCCGCGCCGTCGACGACGCGTCCGTCGATCTTTTCCCCGGGGAAGTGATGGCTCTGCTCGGTCACAACGGCGCCGGCAAGTCGACGCTGATCAAGATCCTGTCAGGCGCCTATAAACGCGATGCCGGCCAGATCTTCATCAACGGCCAGGAGGCTTCGATCTCCAATCCGCGTGACGCCAAGAAATACGGCGTCGAGACGATCTACCAGACGCTGGCGCTGGCCGACAATGTCGATGCCGCCGCCAACCTCTTCCTGGGGCGTGAGCTGATGACGGCCTGGGGCACGCTGGACGACGTCGCCATGGAGGCCGAGGCACGCAAGGTCATGGGCCGGCTCAACCCGCGTTTCCAGCGCTTCAAGGAGCCGGTCGTGAAGCTGTCGGGCGGGCAGCGGCAATCCGTGGCGATCGCGCGCGCAATCCTGTTCAATGCCCGCATCCTGATCATGGACGAGCCGACCGCGGCGCTCGGGCCGCAAGAGACGGCCCAGGTCGGCGAACTGGTCAAGCAGCTCAAGGCCGACGGCATCGGCATCTTCCTGATCAGCCACGACATACACGACGTGTTCGAGCTCGCCGACCGGGTCTGCGTGATGAAGAACGGCCAGGTGGTCGGCACCGCGCGCACCAGCGACGTCACTCAGGACGAGGTGCTTGGCATGATCATCCTCGGCAAAGTTCCGCCTGGAGCCATTCCTGGTCCCGGCGCGCTGAAAATCGCCGCATTAGCGAGCTGAAGACAGCCGCATCAGCGAGCTGAAGCAGCCGCGTTGGTGAGCTGAAGACAGCCGCCTTGGCGATAAGTTAGCCGGCTACTTTTAAGTGAGCCGATAGGCCAGGCACCGCGATGGTTTGACCCCGCCATTGTGTTGTTGGCCGGACTTGCCCATAAAGGTCCGACCTTTCTGGACTTGGCTGTTGAAAAGATTCTTCCCTATCGTCGCGTTCATCGCGGTCGCGCTGATCAGCCTCACGATGGCGGGGTTTGCCTATTTCGCGACACAGGAAGCGGCGCGCATCAAGTTCGAGGGCACCGCCGACGACGCGCTCAACCGCATAGAAAGCCGCATCGACCTGCATCTGTCGCTGCTGCGTTCGACGCAGGCACTGTTCGACGCCCGCAATGGCGATATCACTAGCGGCGAGTTCAAAGCCTTCTTCACCGCGCTCGACATCGATGACAATTTCGCCGGCCTGCGTGGCATCGGTTTTCTGAGGCTTGCCAAGACCGGCGACGAGGCCGCGGTCGAACGCGACATCCTGCATGACCATGGCTCCGCCCACCCGATCTTTCCCGCCACCACCGAG
Source organism: Mesorhizobium sp. ORM8.1 (assembly GCF_053005525.2). Classification (NCBI taxonomy): domain Bacteria; kingdom Pseudomonadati; phylum Pseudomonadota; class Alphaproteobacteria; order Hyphomicrobiales; family Phyllobacteriaceae; genus Mesorhizobium; species Mesorhizobium sp. ORM8.1. Next base: position 4,535,310 of record NZ_CM132600.1, read on the forward strand.
CAGTGGCGCACTCCGATCGTGCTGTTCGAGCCGCTCGATACGTCCAACCAGTCGATCCTCGGCTTTGACATGTTCAGCGAGCCGGTCCGGCGGGCGGCGATCGAACAGGCAATGGCCGACGACCAGCAGCATGCGAGCGGCCTGGTCCAGCTTGGCCAGGGCGTCGGCGTGACGCAGACTTTCACGGGATTCCTGGTTTTCGTGCGGCTGAACGTGGAGACCGCGCCTGACGTCATCAACGCAAGCCGTTCCTCGACCGCCGGCTTTCTTTATGCCGCGTTCCGCGCCAGCGACCTGTTCCAGGTCGCGCTCAGCCGGTCACCGCTGCTGCCGGTCAATGTCGAGGTTTATGACGGCAAGCCGGAGGCGGGTAAGCTGCTGTTCCGGTCGGAGGCTCCGCCGGCGGAACGAATCGGGGCAAAGCTTCTGGCGCGCCGCGATATCGTCGTGGCAGGCAGGTCATGGACCTTATTGTTCAGGCCGACAAGCGCGTTCGAGCCACCGTCCTCGCGCATCATCCCTGTGATGCTCGGGCTGCTGGGCCTGCTTCTTGCCGGCACGATCGCCCTGGTGGCGCGCTATCAGGAGCGTGCCTATGACGCAAAATCGGCGCTGCACGAGGCGACGGAGAAGAGCCTGCTGGAAAAGGACCTGATCCTGCAGGAGATGAAACATCGCATCAAGAATTCGATCACGCGCGTGCTGGCGATCGCGCGACAGACAGCTTCCCATGCCACCGATGTGAAGGAGTTTTCGGCATCGTTCTCGGCGCGTCTCCAGGCGATGGCTGCCTCGCAGGACATGCTGACGCGCTCGCGCTGGCAGAAAGCGGACCTGGGCGATCTGCTGCGCATCGAGCTCGGGCAGGTGTTCGGCAAGGACCTTCCGGATGGGGTATTGTCCGGGGCGCAAGTGCTTCTCGACGAGACGACGACGCAGGCACTCGGACTAACCTTCCATGAGCTGGCGACGAACGCGCTGAAATACGGCGAAGCCGGTAACGCCGTCGGCGCGCTCAAGGTCGACTGGCGGGTCGAGAGCCTGGGACGGGAGCGCATGTTAGTGCTCAACTGGCGCGAGGCAGGGCAGAAAAACCTTGAGCCGCCGACCAAGACCGGTTTCGGCACCAAGCTGATCGACCTCAACGTCACGCGCGAATTGCGCGGCACGATCAAGCGCGATTTTCAGACCGACGGGCTGACAGTGGAAATCAAAATCCCGCTAACCATCTGACAGGCTGAAAGCGTCGATGGTTTGGACTGGGGGCCGTCAACCAGCCTCCAGTCCTTTCCCGCTTCCTGAAATCAGTTGCAGCGGGCCCAGTGGATCGTACCGTCACGGCGGCGATACTTGCAGCGGCCAGTTTGCACGTTGCGGTACAACAAACCAGACCCGGCGCCCACAGCCGCGCCGATCAGCGCACCCTTGCTGCCGCCGACCAGGCCGCCGACACCGGCGCCGATCAGACCGCCGCCGACGACATCCTGTTCGGTGCTGGTGCAGCCGCTGACAGCGACCACGGCAACCATGGCAATGATCATCTTCCGCATAGAATTGCTCCTCACTTTTGTCCTCACTTTTGGCAGTGCCAGCAACCATTTAGCATGAAAAAGCGGCCCTTGCCCAACCTATCTTATTGTTGACTAAGATAGTCTTTTTCGGGGCGCATGCTCGACGAGGCGACCAGCGTGCCGGGAACCTAGAGCGACGCTTTGAGCATGCCATCCGGCAGCACGTTCCAGACAATCTGGTCGTAGTCGTCGTCAAGCGCAGGGTCGACAGCAAGGCACTCGCCCGCGATACGGGGCGCGCGACCTTGCAGGTCGCCGAGCGCGAATGGTCTTTCGGCCGTGCAGGCTTCCCGGGTCTCGAAGACGCTCACAGGCACGTTGAGTTCGCGGCAATCGGTCATGGCATTCGAGCAGCCGACGACAAACAGCAGTGCAGCGATATGTTCCATGGCGGCAGCCCTCTCGCCGCCAACAACGGTTCCTGCCCGCGAAAAGTTCCTCTGCTGGACTTTAGTCGTAGCGACACCGGATAAGCAGTATCAAAACAGCTGCCAGACGGCCGTCAGCGCCACGGCCGCAAGAAGCGCCACCGCGGCCAGACGAAGTGAAAGATAGGATGATCGCGGCGGCGGCGGCGGCTCGGGATCCTGGAAGCCGCTCATCGAGACGCGGGCAGCCTGCTCCAGCCTGTTCATGTCGGCAACCATCATTTTCAGTCTCCCAGGTCGCGCGGCGGGGCGCGGATGGGTTTGCGGCGCACCGTCGTCAGCCGGGAACATAGGATCGGACTTTATGGTGAACAGCCGGTTAAGGGCCTTCACCGGCAAAGCTTGCCAATCGATCAATCGGTCTCGAAATTGCCGTGCGGGACAGACAGGCGATACTCCAGACGGCTTGCGCCAATCTCGAGCGTCGCGGAGCCATTCAGCGATAGCGGGACGACCCGCTCCAGCGCCACGCTGCCAAAGCGCTTTTCCTTGCGTGGCGCGTCGCTGATCGCCTCGGTCCAGGTCAGCAAGAGACTGGGCGAACCATCCGCCTCAAGTTTCGCGCTGACCTCGACATGGCCGTCGGGCTGTGACAGCGCGCCGTAGGCCACGGAGTTCACGGCCAACTCATGCATCGCCAGACCGATATGCAAGGCAGCGTTGGGATTGAGATAGGGATTTTCGCCGGCAAGCCGCAGGCTGCGCGCCGGGTCGCTGCTATAGCGACCGACCTGGCCGGATACGAGTTCCTGGAACGCTGCTCCCCGCCAGTTGGAAGACGTGACGAGATCCTGCGAGGATGCCAGCGACTGCAGCCGGCCTCGAAACCGCGCCAGGAACTCCTCAAGCGTTTCCGCATAGCGTCCAGTCTGGGTGGCAATGCTTTGGATGATCGCCAGGAGATTTTTCGACCGGTGGCTGACTTCGCGCAGCAAGGTCTTGAGTGTCTGCTCGCGGCGCTTCTGCTCGGTCGTCTCGACCATCGTGGTGACAACGCCAAGCACGTCTCCCGCCTCGCCGCGATCGGCGTCGACCCATAACTGGAACCAGCGCACGCCATGGCTCCCTGGAATGCTCAGCTCAAGCTGCTCGGCGTTGCCGGATTCGACCACCTTGCGTTTGACGGCGCTTATGCGTTCGAGCTGCGCCGGCGCAAGCAGGTCCTTATCGTCGGCGGTTTCGGCCGCCCAGGGCGCGCGCATGTTGCGCGCCCAGACGGTTTTCATCTCCCGGTCCTGGTAGAGAACGGAAATTCCAGCGTTGTGAAGCGCATGAAGCAAGGCGCGCCCGACTTGCATTCCACTTTCGGCCGGATGCATTGCGATGACGTCGCCCTGCGCAATGGGTTCGCCATCCGGGACGATGTGACCATCCTGCGTGTCGGATTCGTCTTTTTTTCTGGAGCCTTGGAACGCATCGAACAATTCCCGCACTCAGGCTGGAACGGCTCTATTCGAAAGAAGTTCCTGACCCGGTTCGACAGCTCGGAATTGCGAGCCCCCTAAAACGGCCCGCCGGACGGCGCCCTTTGAGGCACCGCCCGGCGGTGGCTGGAAACCGTTTGAGGGGTGCGGCTTCCAGTGTTCAACGTCCGAGGTCACGCTCTCCTGAACAGACCGGCAATCAGCGAAATGACCAGGAAGGCCAGGAAGATGAAAAACAATATCTGCGCGATGCCGGCCGAGGTACCAGCTATGCCGCCGAAGCCAAGCGCGCCGGCAATGATCGCGACAACGAGAAATACGAGCGCCCAGTACAGCATGATGCGTCTCCTTCTGTCCGGAAAAGAACGTGGCTCGGTGGCGTTTGTTCCACCATTCGCCGAAAAAGACGACCCCCGGAAGCACGCTTTTTCAGGTATCGCGCGCATGGTATCGTGCGAGGCAGAAGGCCTCGCACGATATTTTTCAGAGGAATGGCCGGAGCGATCAGGCCGCGGCCTTGGCCTGTCGATCGAAGAAAAGCGCCTGGCTGATCAGAGCCTTGACCATGTCGGGATTGAACGGTTTGGTCACCAGGAAGGCCGGTTCCGGTCGCTCGCCCGTCAACAGGCGTTCGGGGAAGGCGGTGATGAAGATCACCGGCACCGGAGTCGAGGACAGGATCTCGTTGACGGCCTCAATGCCCGAACTGCCGTCGGCCAGCTGGATGTCGGCCAGAACCATTTTTGGCCGCGTCTTGCCGAACATAGCCACCGCCTCGGCATTGTGCGCGCCGTGCCGACCACACGGTGGCCGAGGCTTTCGACCATCTCCTCGATATCCATGGCAATCAGCGGCTCGTCCTCGATGATCAGCACGTCGGTCGCGACCTGGCGGGAAATCTCGTTGCTTGCCTGGGAAAGCAACTCAGAGAACTCATCTTCCTCAACATCGAGGATTTCAGCCGCCTCGTCCTCACTGAAGCCTTCGACTGCAACCAGCAGGAAAGCCTGCCGCGGCAGCGGCGCGAGCGCATTCAGATTGGCGGCGGCGCGCTGTTCCCATGCGGTCTGCGCCTGTTCCTGCGGCACGCGGATGGCCACCGAGGTGAATAGCCTGGCGAAAACCTTATACAGCGCGATGCGGTCACTGGAGGCTGCGGGGAAAATATCAACATCGGCGATGATGGCTTCAAGCATCGCGGCGACCAACGCGTCACCACTCTCCTGCGACCCCGAGACGGCGCGCGAGAAGCGGCGCAGGAATGGCAGGTGCGGAGCGATGGTTGCGGATAGACTCATTTCACGTCTCCCTCAGATGACGTTGTTGCATCGACAGGCCACACTGATCGCAAGCCCCTGTAAACCAAACGCCGGCTTTCAGAAAAAGTTCCGCTAGCTGTGGAACTAAATTAGCAGGAGAGCGTTTCGGGGTTCGGGATGGGCAACCAGACGAGGGTTCCGCTTGTGTTATGGTTTGGAGTTTAAGAGCGGTTCGGGTGCTGGAAACTAGGGCGACTATGAAAGAAATGTCAAAAGATACCACGGCTGGCGCCGCAAACAGGCACCGGATCGCTGACCGCACTCCGCTCGGCGCGAATTCGGAAATCGCTCGCAAGCTCAAGCAATATTATGACGAGTTGGTCTCGGACAATGTGCCGGACCGTTTCGCTCAGCTGCTCAGCCAGCTGGAACAGGCCGAACCTGCCCAGAAAAAGGATTGAGGCATGGCGGCGGTCTCGCAGAACTTCAAGACCGAGCTGCTCGGCGCGATACCGAGCCTGCGTGCTTTCGCGGTTTCGCTGACGCAAAATGCCGACAAGGCCGACGATCTCGTCCAGGAGACGCTGGTCAAGGCCTGGGACAAGCATGAGAGCTTCCAACCGGGCACCAACCTCAAGGCCTGGCTGTTCACCATCCTGCGTAACGAATTCTATTCGCAAATGCGCAAGCGCGGCCGCGAGGTGCAGGACAGCGACGGCATCATGACCGCCCGGCTCGCGGTTCACCCCGCACAACACGGCCAGCTCGACCTCAAGGATTTTCGCGGCGCGTTAGAGCAGCTGCCCGAGGATCAGCGCGAAGCCATCATTCTGATCGGCGCGTCCGGCTTTTCCTATGAAGAGGCGGCCGAAATCTGCGGCTGCGCGGTCGGCACAATCAAGAGCCGGGTCAGCCGGGCGCGCGCCAGGCTGCAGGAGATTCTCAAGATTTCCGGAGAGGATGAATTCGGGCCCGACGCGATTTCGACGCAGGTCACCGGGTCCAACGCGGCCTGAGGGCGGCCGGTCAGGCCGGGGTGGTGCGGCCACAGGCCGCCGCCACCGCTTCGACCAGATCGTCGCCGGAATAGGGCTTGGTCACCAGCCGAACATCCGGGAACGAAGCCTTGACTTCGTCGGAGTCCGAGTAGCCCGAGGCGAACACAAACGGCACGGCTTCGCTGCGCAACCGCGCCGCGAAGTCCAATGTCGAGACGCCGCCAAGCATCAGATCGACAACTGCCGCGTCGAAGCGTGACGACAGCGCCTTGCCGTCGACCTCGCCGAGCGCGCGCGCGATCGTCACATCGCTGGCGCCATGCTCGCGGCAAAGCTGTTCGACATCCATCGCGATCAGAAATTCGTCTTCCAGTACGAGGATGCGCAGTCCGTCAAGCAATGCTGGCAATTGTCGGTGTCTCCTCGGCGGGCCGCACTCATGCGTGGAATCCGGCGCCGTGTCATTTAAAAAAGACATGAGGCTCCATGCCCTGCGGAACCTGGATCGGTCTCGAACGTTTTGGTCCGCCCATAAAGGGCAGGGATTTCGAAGAGGGGTCGAAATGTCCAGCCAAAGCGCACGTTCGGTCGCTACCCGTCAATACCCTTGCGAAAAGTGCCCGCTTCGGCCCTTGCCGGCTTTTCGTACGTTTGAAAAGCAGGAATTGTCGTTCGTCAGCACCTTCAAGAAGGGCGAGCTCGCCGTCGACAAGGGCGCGACGGTGCTGGTCGAAGGCAGCCATAGCGCTCATCTCTACACCGTGCTTTCCGGCTGGGCTTTCCGCTACAAGCTTTTGCCGGACGGGCGCCGACAGATCCTCAATTATTCCATGCCTGGCGATCTCATCGGCCTGCAAGGCAGCCTGATGGGCGAGATGCAGCACTCGGTCGAAGCCCTGTCGCCGATGCTGCTGTGCGTGTTCGAACGCGAGCAGTTGTCCGAGCTCTATCGCAATCATCCCGGGCTCGCCTACGATATCACATGGCTGGCGTCACGCGAGGAGCGCATGCTGGACGAGAACCTGCTCAGCATCGGCCGCCGCACGGCGCTGGAGCGCGCCGCCTACCTCATCGCCTTCATCGTCAGCCGCGCCCGCGGCGCCGGCCTCAACGGCAAGACGCCGGTGCAGGTCCCGATCACGCAGCAGCACATTGCCGACACGCTTGGCCTTTCGCTCGTCCACACCAACAAGACCATCCGCAAGCTGATGGACCGCAAGCTGATCGTCTGGCGCGATGGCGGCTGCGAGGTCATCAATTACGATGGACTCAAGGCTCTCGCCCGCTGGGAAGGCATGGGCGAGGATCGCAGGCCGCTGATCTAGGCGATTAGACCTGGCGCATCGGATAGACTTAGCGCATCGGATAGACTCGGCGCATCTGATGGACTCGGGCGCACCGGAACCTTGGCATCGGCCCGGCGTTGAAATCGAAGCAAACGCAAGGAGTTAGAGAATGGCAACCGCCGCTGGAAAATCCGCGATTGATGATGCGACCACCGCCGACCTTGAGGCCGACATCCGGCAATTGAAGGCCGATATCGAGAAGCTCACCAAGCAACTCGCCAAGACCGGCGAGCATGGCTATGGCGCGGCGCGTCGCGCGGCGGCCGAGGGCGTCGAGCAGTTGCGCGCCCAGGGCGAGGCGGCTTTCGAGAATGTCCGCGGCAGCGCCGAGGATATCGAGGCGCAGATCATCGCCAGCGTGCGTGAGAAGCCGGTGACGTCACTGGCGATCGCGGCGGGCGTGGGTTTCCTTTTCGCGCTTCTTACCCGACGCTGATCCGAGATGGGGTCGCTGATTTCGCTGATTTCGGGCCTTGCCTCGGGCGAGGCCATGGCAGCTTTGCAAAGAGCGCGCATAACGGCAATCCTCTACGGACTTGCCGCCCTGTTCGCGCTGTGCGGTGTCGGCTTCCTCATCGGCGCCGCCTATATCTGGCTGGCTGCGCGCTACGGACCGTTGGCGACCAGCCTCGGCTTCGGCATCGGTTTCCTGGTGATCGCCGGGCTGATCCTCGTGATCCACAAGCTGGTGGCCAGCATGCGCAGCAGGCGCCGGGCACGACGCCGACAGGCCGATATGGCGGCAATGGGGGTTACCGTGGCGCTTGCCCTGCTTCCGGTCCTTGCCAAAAGCAAAGGCGGGCTGGGCGTTCTCGTCGCGCCGGCGCTGGCGGCGCTCGCTTACGCCGTCTATCGCGAGAATACCAAACCCAGGCCGCCTAAGGCGGATCGCGACGAAACGCGTTAGAGCAATTCCGGGAAAAGTGTGAAACGGTTAAATTCGTCGACTTCGCCGTAACCCTCCGTCCGGAAATGCGTAGAAAAGCGCGTCACTTCAAGGCGTGTTCGAGCGGCATCGATATTTCGGCAAAGACGCCGCCCGGGCGAAATTCGTGCGTCACCTCGCTGTCGATGATCTTGGCCAGGCTGCGGCGGATCAGGATCGAGCCGAAGCCGTGGCGATCGGGAGGCGCGACCTGTGGCCCGCCGCTTTCGCGCCAGGTGAGCACCAGCCGCCGCGTCCCTTTGCGGCCTTGCGTCTTCCAGCCGAGATCGACCTTGCCGGACGGCGCCGTCAGCGAACCGTATTTCAGCGCATTGCTGGCAAGCTCGTGCAGAATCAGGCCAAGCCCCACCGCTTGATCCGGCGAGAGCAGGAGATCGGAGCCTGAAATCGCGATGCGGGGCTTGTCGCCGGTTTCGAAAAGCTTCACCTCGATGCGGGCCAGCTCGCTGATGCCGATGCCGCGCCATTCGCGGTCGGAGAGCAGGCTGTGGGCGGCGCCGAGCGCCTGCAGCCTGGCGCTGAAGGCCTCGAGGAATTCGCTTGGCTGGCGGGCGTGGCGCACTGTCTGTGTCGCCAGCGCCTGCACGGTCGCGAGCGTATTCTTGACGCGGTGGTTGAGCTCGCGCAGCAGCAGGCGCTGCCGCTCGTCTCCCAGCTTGCGCTCGGTGATGTCGTAATTGACGCCGAAGATCAGGGTCGGTTTGCCCTCGCTGTCGCGTTCGACGACACGTCCTCGCGTGGCGATCCAGCGCGGAGGATCAAGGCCCTTGACGCGGTATTCGCCAAAGTAATCGTCGCTGCCGCTCAGTGCATCGCGAAAGCGCGTCTCCGTCTGGTAGACATCGCGTGGATCGATGGCGCGCAGGATGTCGCGTGCCTTGAGCCGGTTCGACGGCGGCAGGTTGAAAAGCTCGGCCATGAGCACGTCGCAGTCTATGATGTCGGTGCGGACATCCCACACCCAGCTAGCCAGCGAGGCGGCATCGAGCGCGATGGCGCGACGCTTTTCCTCACGCGCCAGCTCGGCCTTGGCGATGGCGCCGTTGCGGTTGGCGTCCTTGAGGGTGAACAGGCTCGTCGCCAGGTCGGCAAGCGTCCTCAGCTGCGCGAGCCTGCCAGCCTGCGGGAATGCCCTCGGCTCCCGGTCAAGCACGCAAAGCGTGCCGATCCTCGCACCAGCGACCACCATCGGCACGCCGGCATAGAAACGGATATGCTCTTGGCCAGTCACCAACGGATTGCGGACAAAGCGCGGGTCCAGCGTCGCGTCGGTCACCACCATGGCATCATCACCGGCGGCAATGGCATGGGCGCAGAAGGAGATGTCGGTGGCCGTTTCCCTGGCGTCGAGGCCGATCCGCGACTTGAACCACTGCCGATCGGTATCAAGCAAAGTCACCAAGGCCACAGGCGCTTCGATGATGGCCGCCGCGAGGGCGGTGATGCGGTCGAAATCGGGATCGGCCGCCGTATCCATGGCATCGAGGCCGTGCAGCACGGCAAGCCGGTCCGCATCCTCGACGACACGACTGACATCGGCCGGCAGTCTTTGCGCCTTGCTGATCACTGTTCCCTCAAAACGTCACGTTCCCCGGCCGGAACCTTCGCGGACAGGACCCGTTACCCGACCATGTCGTGTGCAAAGCACCCACCGTCGCGCAGTATAGAGGCCAAGAATGACCAAGATCGTACCTGAAGACAAAGCCCGGCAGGGGCATTGGGGCTGGCATGCGCTCAGGATACTCATCGCCGGGCTGCTGCTGGCCTTCATCGCGTGGGGCGCAGTCGAGATTTACGGCGAACTCATCAAGTCCCCGACGACCCAGCAGACCGTCCCGCAAGCACCGTCTGCCGAGCAGAAGTCCACCCAAGGCGGTTGATCCTTGCATCACGCCGCCTTCGCCTGTGCATTGCTTGCCGGGACAAGCACGTTCAGCGCGCCCGGATGGATTTCTATCGTCGTCTCGCGTTCCAGCCGGATCAGTTCGCCATCCAGGACGGCGCTGAATCGCCTGTTCGGTGAATGGATTTTCAACACCGCCCTATCGGCTTGATGAACTTCGATATGCGCGCTTTGGCGCCAACGTCCGCGCAGCATGTCGAGCAGCAATTGCGCGAGGTGATGGCGCTTACGGGCGACGCTGACATAGATGCCGAGCACGCCGCCCGCGGGGTTGTCGGCATAAGGCAGGTGGCCCTCGCCGAACAGATTGTTGGAGATGCCGATGCCGGTCGTGCGGGTGACGATCTCGGCCTTGCCGACAGTCAAGCTCACTCTCAGCGCCGTCGGGCTCTTGATCATCGCCCACGCGGCGCGAACCGACGCGTGCATCTTGCCCAGGCGTGAGCCGAAATCCATTTTCTCGCGCAGCTGGACCATCCTGGCATGCATGCCGATCGAGAACTGATGCACGAATGGCTGGCCGTTGGCGCTCGCCATATCGACCGCAATCACCTCGCCGTCGGCGAAGGACTTCACCGCCGCGTCCAGCGTCAACGGGATGCCTAGACCGCGCGCGAAGAGGTTCATCGTGCCGGCGGGCAATATGGCCAAGGCCTTTTTCTTGTTCATCAGAAGCGATGCCGCAGTGGAAATCGTGCCGTCGCCGCCGCCAGCGAGAACCACGTCGATGTTGCGCCTGGCGATCGCCTTTTCCAACGCCCCCGCAACCTCACCACCGGCGACGATGTCGATGTGAACGGAATGTCCGGCCGCTTCCAGCGTCTGGCGCAGCTGCTCGGAAAAGGCGTCGATATCGATCGTACGCAGCGTGCCGCCGTCCTGGTTCAGCACCGCAGCAAACCGCATACCCACTCCGTCTCGTCTTCTCTATCCTTTGGGCTTTGAGACAAGAATACCGCTCAGCCGCAGGCTGAAACGAGGAGTGCGTATGAAGGTTCCGCGAATAGTCAGGAATTTCGCATCTCGGCGAGTAGCCCCGGCTTCTTCGGAACAACCCCCGGTCACGACGTTGTGATCCTGTCGAACCGGCCATGTCAGCTGTGCCCGCCGCGTTGGGTTGCCGAGACGGCCGCGTGAATCAGGCACGAGGAGAGATAATCATGATCCGCACACTTTTTGCGACCACGGCGCTGGCAACCTTGCTTGCGACAGGCGCTTTCGCCCAGACCGCGACGCCGGCACCAGCCGAGCCGCCTGCCGCCACGGCTCCGGTGCCCGTTAAACGTGCCGACGGCGCCCTGATGACAAACATCATCGGCGAGTCCGTCTATAACGGCACTGCGGACGATGCCCAAAACATCGGCAAGGTCGACGACATCGTTTTCGATGCCAGCGGCAACGCTAAATCGGCGATCATCGGCGTCGGCGGCTTTCTGGGCGTCGGTTCGAAGGATGTGGCCTTCGATTACGCCAAGCTGCAGTGGGCCGAGAAGAACGGTGACCGCTGGCTTGTGGCGAAGACCACGAAGGAAGAGCTGACCGCCCAGCCTGCGTTCGACCGCAAGCCGTACGATCCTGCCCCTGCTCAGTCGACGGATGCGACGCAGCCCGCCCCCGGCACCACAACGCAGGCTCCGGCCGCCGCACCGGCCGAACCGGTAAAGAAAGCGGACGGCAATCTCGCCAGCAACATCATGGGCGAGTCGGTCTATAACGGCACCGCCGACGATGCCCAGAAGATCGGTGACGTGAAGGACATCGTGCTTGCCAAGGACGGCAAGGCGGAGTCGCTGGTCATCGGGGTCGGCGGCTTCCTCGGCATAGGCACGAAGAACGTGACCTACGATTTCGCCAAGGCGAAATGGGCTGAAAAGAATGGCGATCGCTGGCTGGTGGCCGAGACGTCCAAGGAGGAACTCCAGGCGGAGCCTGACTTCAACCGCAAGGCTTATGACCCGGCGCCGGCTGAGGCGACAGCCGCGAGCAATACGCCGGCGAAGACGACGCCCGCTGTAGCAGCATCGGATACCACCGCCGACAAGGGCGCCAAGCCGGCTCAGCCCGCGCGGTCGACGGCCGAGGCCAAGCCCGTGGCGCCGGCGCCTGCAACGGCCAAAAATCAGGCCGCCGACAATGGCGCCGCCGCCACGGACCAAACCAAGACCGCCTCGATCGACAAGTCGACACTGAGCGAAATGCCGGTAGGCAATATCAGGGGCGACGACCTGAAAGGGACGACGGTCTATGGCGCGAACAATGCCGAGATCGGTTCGATCGGCGACGTCGTGCTGACGCCCGACAACAAGCCGGACGCGGTGATCGTGAATGTCGGCGGTTTCCTCGGCGTCGGCGCCAAGGAAGTGGCAGTCGGCATGGATAAGCTAAAATTCATGACCGACAAGAATGGCAAGAAATATCTCTACACCAATCTCACCAAGGAGCAGCTGCAGGCGCAGACTGCTTACGACAAGGGCAGCTATGCCCAGAAGCGGGATCAACAGCGGATGATTCTGCGGTAAGGGAGTAGGGAGTAGGGAGTAGGTCGCTGGCCAAACATCGGGCTGTTGTCTTGTTTCTACTCCCCTACTCCCCTACTCCCTACTCACATACCCAACCACACCGTCATCCGTCAGTTCGGCCAATGCCAGCGACTGGTCGAGATGGCCGGCGCGCCAGGCAAGCAGCTTTTCGGCGAATTCCAGTCGCGTTGGCAGATAGGCCGGATCGCCAGCGACATTGTTCAGCTCACCAGGATCCTTCTTCAAGTCGAACAGAAGCGGTGGCAGGCCACCGCCGAAATGGACGTATTTGAAATCGTCGGTGCGGATGACGGCGAGGTTGCATTGCCGTGATCCGATGCCGAAATGGCGCTCGGCTTGGCCATTGGCAACGGTACGGAAGTCGAATTCCCAATGCGCGGCGTCGCGCCAGTCGGTTGGCTTCTCTCCATCCAGCCACGGCGTGAGCGACCTGCCGTCGAGATGCGGCTGCGGCCCGGCGCCGATCAGATCGAGCAAGGTCGGGAAGACATCGACAGCCTCGGAGAAGCGGTCAAGGGATGAGCCCGCCGTGGCCTTGCGCCTGGGATCGCGGATGATCAGCGGAATGTGGTAGCTGGCGTCGAAGAAGCCGCCTTTGCCGAGCATGAAATGATCGCCCATCATCTCGGCATGGTCGGAGGTGAGCACGACCACCGTGTCGTCCCAGGCGCCGGCCGCCCTGATCGCCTGCCAGATGCGCCCAAGCTGGGCGTCGGCCTCCGAAATCATGCCGTAGTAGATCGCGCGGATGCGGCGGAAGTTTTCCTCGCTCCAGTCGCGCACCTTACCCTCGATGCCCGGAACGAACCTCGTCCTTTTCTGCCGCCCCAGATCGTAGGCGAGGTAGGGATGGCTGGCGGCCTCGGCCTGCCAATCGGCCGCGCGTTTGAACGCTGGACCGTCGGCCGGATGATACATCGTGTTGTAAGGCTCCGGCACGATGAAGGGCGGGTGCGGGCTGATGAAGGAGATATGCGCGAACCAGGGCGCGCCTTGTTCCTGCTCGCCGAGCCAGCGGATGAACTCGCCGGCGAGAAACGCCGTCGGCGTCTGGTCCTTCGAATAGACCGGCGGCGCGTTGGTCACGTCGCTCTTGGCTTGCCCGCTGGCCGGACGGTGGATGCCCGGGCTGCCGGCGCTGGTGTCGATGCCTTGCGCGCGCAGCCAGGACAGCCACTGTTTTTGATGCTCCGGCAAGGACTGCCGCACGGTGAAACCGGGCAGCACGCCTTCATAGCTGCGCAGGCGTGGGTCATTGTCGGCCAGCAGGCGTGGATCGAGGGAGACGTCCGTGTAGCCGAACAAGGTCGGGTCGTAGCCTGCCGCGCGGGCGGACAGCGCGATGTTGCCGTGGCGGGTATCGAGCGGCGTGCCGTTGCGGCAGACGCGATTGTTCATCTGGTAGAGGCCGGTATAGAGGCAGGCACGGGCCGGCGAGCAAGGCGCGGCGCCACCATAGTGGCGGCGAAACAGCACGCCCTCGGCGGCAAGTGCGTCCGCATTCGGCGTCTTGACTACCTTGTGGCCGGCGGCCGAGAGGCAATCGCCGCGCCATTGGTCGCAGGTGACGAGGAGAACATTCGGGCGGCCATGCGGGTTGTTCAAGGTCATCTCCTCGTGGATGCGCGGCCGCAGATGGAGCGGAAAATTGCCGGTTTTGCAAGGCAAGCTCGGTCATCGAACGGTGAACGAATCTAACCCACGTGTTCACTTTTACAGTACAGTCCATCCTGTGTTTGCCCGCTTTGCCGCCGCCGTCACTATCCTCATATTGGCGTGGAGAGCGGCGAGGGCCGCATAAAGACAAAGAGAAGGAGCACCATCATGCTCAATCAGATCCAGGGGCTGCATCACGTCACTTCGATGGCCAGCGATGCGCGCGGCAACAATGAGTTCTTCACCCAAAAACTCGGCCTGCGCCGGGTCAAGAAGACGGTCAATTTCGACGCGCCGGACGTCTACCATCTCTACTATGCCGATGAATTCGGCACGCCGGGCTCGGTGATGACCTATTTCCCGTTCCCCGATATCGCCAAGGGACGTCACGGGGTCGGCGAGGTCGGCGCCACCGTATTCTCGGTGCCCGAGGGCACACTCGGCTATTGGGAAAAGCGCTTCACCGACGAAGGCGTCGGCAATGTTGCCCGCGGCGAAAGCTTTGGTGAGAAGCGGCTGGCCTTCACCGGTCCGGACGGCGACAGTTTCGCGCTGGTCGAGGACAAGGCCAACGCTAGAGCGCCCTGGGCCAAGGGCGGCGTTCCCGGCGACGAGGCGATCCGCGGCTTCCACTCGGTTTCGCTCAGGCTGAAGGATGGCGGCGCCACCGAGGAATTGCTGAAGTTCATGGGCTATGAGGAAGTCGACAAATCCGGCAACACGCGGCGGCTTGCGATCAAGAACGGCAACGGCGCCGATGTCGTCGACATCGAATCGCTGCCGGGCGCCGGCTTTGCCAATCTCGGCGCCGGCTCGGTGCATCATGTCGCCTTCGCCGTCGAGGATCGCGCCAAGCAGCTCGAAGTTCGCAAAGCGCTCATCGACACGGGCTACGGCGTGACGCCGGTTATCGATCGCGACTATTTCTGGGCGATCTATTTCCGCACGCCGGGCGGCGTGCTGTTCGAAGTGTCGACCAACGAGCCGGGCTTCAACCGCGACGAGGACACCGCGCATCTGGGCGAGGCGCTCAAGCTGCCGATGCAGCACCAGCATCTGCGGCCCTATCTCGAGCAGCACCTGCAGAAGCTGGAAGGCTGAGCCGATGAGCAGGGACGCCTACATCCACAAAGTGCTGCCCGGTTCGCCGGGTGGCCCGCTGCTGTTCGTGCTCCATGGCACCGGGGCCGACGAAAATCAGCTCCTGACCTTCGGCCGCGAGCTGCTGCCCACGGCAACCATCGTGTCGCCACGTGGCGACGTGTCCGAACAAGGCGCTGCGCGGTTCTTCCGCCGCGCCGGCGAGGGTGTCTACGATATGGACGATCTGGCGCGGGCGACGGAAAAGATGGCCGGCTTCGTCAAGACGCATGTCGAGGCGACCAGGCCGTCGGCGGTGTTCGGGCTAGGCTATTCCAACGGCGCCAACATCCTGGCATCGGTGGTGTTTGCCGAGCCGGACCTGTTCGACGCCACGGCGCTGATGCATCCACTGATCCCGTTCGAGCCTGAGGTCCAAGGCAGTCTCGCCGGCCGCCATATCCTGATCACGGCGGGCAAGCGCGATCCAATCTGCCCGCCCAACCTGACATCGCGGCTCGAAGCCTATTTGCGCGCCGACGGCGCCGATGTCACAGTGGAATGGCACGATGGCGGGCACGAGGTGCGGCCGAACGAAATCGAAGCGGCGCGGCGGCTCTTCGCCCTTGCGC
The DNA here is from genome assembly GCF_053005525.2 of Mesorhizobium sp. ORM8.1. Taxonomy (NCBI): domain Bacteria; kingdom Pseudomonadati; phylum Pseudomonadota; class Alphaproteobacteria; order Hyphomicrobiales; family Phyllobacteriaceae; genus Mesorhizobium; species Mesorhizobium sp. ORM8.1. Next base: position 4,551,093 of record NZ_CM132600.1, read on the forward strand.
CGGCTGAAGGAGGCAAAGACAATGGCTGACCAGCTGCCCGAAATCGAACTCGAAGATCGTGGCTCCAAGGGGCGCTACGTGCTGCGCGGGCCAGGCGTCGCCGAGGCCGAGATGACCTTCACCAAGATCGGCGAGCACCAGCTGATCATCGATCACACCGAGGTGCCGGACGTCTTTCGCGGCCAGGGCGCCGGGCTTCGGCTCGTCACCCGCGCGGTCGAGGACGCGCGTGCCGCCGGCAAGAAGATCATCCCGCTCTGCCCCTTCGCCAACGCCCAGTTCCGCCGCCATCCGGAATGGGCTGATGTGCTGAAGCAATAGCTTTTCCTTCTCCCCTTGTGGGAGAAGGTGTCGCCGAAGGCGACGGATGAGGGTGTTCCAGGGAAAGCCAACGTTTCACTCCGCTGGAACACCCCTCAACCGTCTCGGCGCTTGCGCGCCGATCCACCTTCTCCCACAAGGGGAGAAGGAAAAGAGCCGGCCTGGCATTTGCGCAGCCCGGTCATCTTGCCTAAGTTGACAGTTCGCTTGGACGAGAATTCGTCCCGCCTGTCACCGAATTGAATGGCTCCCCTGATGACCGATACCGACCCCATCCCCGTTTTCGACGGCCACAACGACACGCTCCTTCGCCTCTACCAGTCGAAGGAAACGGATGTCGAAAAGCTGTTCATCGAGGGGACGCCGGGCGGCCATATCGACCTGCCGCGCGCCAAGAAGGGCGGCTTTGCCGGCGGCATGTTCGCGATCTTTCCGCCGCCGGTTGAAAAGTCGAGGCGCAGCGCCGTGCCGCCGGCGCCGAGCGACAACGAACCTTTGCCGCCGGAGCTGCCGCAGGCCGACGCGATCACCTCGACCATCGGCATGGCGTCGATCCTGTTTCGGCTGGAGCGCGCCGGCGCGCTGAGCGTCTGCCGCAGCGCCGGCGATGTGCGCGAGGCGATGGCCAAGGGCTCGATCGCCGCCGTGTTCCATATCGAGGGCGTCGAAGCGATCGATCCCGAGCTTGCCATGCTCGACGTGCTGCATGCCGCCGGCCTGCGCTCGCTCGGCATCGTCTGGAGCCGGTCCAACGCCTTTGGCCATGGCGTGCCGTTCCGCTTCCCCTCGTCGCCCGACACCGGTCCTGGCCTCACCGATGCCGGCAAGGCGCTGGTCAAGGCCTGCAACAAGCTGAGGATCATGATCGACCTCTCGCATCTCAACGAGAAGGGTTTTCGCGATGTCGCAGGCTTGAGCGATGCGCCGCTGGTCGCAACCCACTCCAACGTGCATGCGATCTGCGGTCATTCGCGCAACCTGACCGACTGGCAGTTGGGTGCGATCCGCGAGTCCGGCGGCATGGTGGGCCTGAACTTCGCTACCGGCTTCCTGCGCGAGGACGGCCGCATGAATTCCGACACCAGCCTCGACATCATGGTGCGCCACATCGACTCGCTGTTGCAGGCGCTGGGCGAGGATGGCGTCGGGCTGGGTTCGGATTTCGATGGCGCGATGATCCCGGCTGTCATCGGCGACGTCGCCGGCCTGCCGAAGCTTATCGACGCACTCGCCGCGCGCGGTTTTGGCCGCGCGGTGATCGAGAAGATCGCCTATCGCAACTGGCTGAGCGTGCTGGAACGCACCATAGGGTGAAGCGCGCTCACTGCGCGTAGCCGATGCGCTTCAGCCATTCCTTGCCGACACCACGGTCGCGGATGATCGGCAAGGGGTTTTCGGCATCGAGCCGGGCGCAGATGCGGTAGACCTCGAGCGTTTCTGAAGTCATCTCGCCGCGCTTGAAGAAATACATCGCCGCCGCGTAGCGGGTGCGGCCGGACCATTTCTCGCCGAGCGGCGTGTTGACCAGTTCCCACTGCTCGGCGGCTTCCGTGTCATCGCGCTCTGCATCGGTGATCATGGGTCAGAAATCCGCGGGCGGGTTGGCGGTGCGCCTGTCGAGCTTGATGAAGGGCCGCTGCACCACTTTCGCCCGCTTCATCAGCTTCTGATACTGCAGCTCGCGCATGGCGTAAATCTCGACCCAGAGGTCGTCGACGATGGTGTCGCCATAAGGCCGCCGCAGCGAGGCGAGAGCGATGTTGCGCTTGGCCATGGGCGACCACATCGCCGCGCTCACCAGCCCGATCTCCTGGCTCTTCTTGTAATAAACGATCGCATGTTCGGCGGGGATGTTGCCTTCGATCTCCAGCCCGACCAGCACATGCCGGAGCTTCTTTTTGCCCGTGCTTCGAGGATGGCGCGGCGGCCGTTGAAGTGGCCTTTTTGCGGATCGATCATGAAGCCGAGGCCGATCTCGTCCGGCATGCGCAGGCGGTCGGTGCGGATGGCGTGCTCGGAGGTGGTGAAGTCGGCATTGGCGACGATCAAGCCGGCTTCAAGCCGGGCACGGTTCAGCGCCGTGTAGCCGATGGCGCGGATGCCGCGCAGCTCGCCGGCCGATATCAGCCGGTCCCACAGGCTCAGCGCCTTGTCGGCCGGCACGAACAGCTCGTAGCCGAGATCGCCGGTGAAGCCGGTGCGCGAGATGGTGACTTTACCAGTTCCATGGGGGCCTCCATCATGCGCGAATTCGGTCAGGTCGAAGACCTTCAGCCGTTCGACGCCGGCGAAGCCAGCGTCGCGCAGGATGGCGAAGGAGGTCGGGCCTTGCAACGCCAGGCCGGCCACGGCTTCGGTCTCTTCCTCGACGCTGACCTGATAGCCAATGGCGCTGTCGAGCAGCCAGGGCAGATGCCGCTCCTGCGAGCAGAGACGGAAGCGCGTCGGCGACAGACGGAACAATGTGCCGTCGTCGAGCACGAAACCCTCGTCGTTGCACCAGGCGGTGTAGTGAACGCGGCCAGGCTTCAGCTTGGTCACGTCGCGCAAGGTGACGCGGTCGAGATAGGCCTCGGCGTCGGGGCCTTCGATCCGGTATTTCGTCATCGGCGAGATGTCGAACAGCGCCGCCTGGCTGCGGATGGCGAAATATTCGAGCTCCTCATCCCACAGCGAATGCGGCGCGCGGTAGCCGGCCCAGCTGTACCAATCCTGCTGCAGCCCAAGCGCGTCGATGCGCGGCTGGAAAGGCGTGCCGAGCCGCAGCGTGCGGAAGTGGGACTGCGCCGCGATGCGTGTTTCGAGCGCCGGGTCGACTTCGGCGATGACGGGCTTCTTCGTGGTTGCTTGCGCCATGCTCATGCCCTCATCGCGATGATGCGGCGCGCGGCGTTGAGGCCGGGCGCGCCGGAAATGCCGCCGCCCGGATGCGAGCCGGCGCCGGCAAGGAACAGTCCTTCGAGGGGCGTGTCGTAGCCCGACCAGCCGGAGACCGGCCGCGATATCAGCATCTGGTCGACCTGCAATTCGCCATGGTGCCAATGGCCGCCGGGCATGCGGTAGCGCGCCTCGATGTCGGCCGGCGTCAGAAGCTCGGCATTGCGCACCGTGGCGCCGATGCCTGGGGCATAGGCTTCGAGCTGCGCCATGATTGCCTTGAGGAATTGCGGCTTGCCGGCGGTCCAGCCCTGCTTGAGTGCATAAGGTGCATATTGCACCACGGCCGAGAGCACGCAGGCGCCGGACGGCGCCAGCGATGGATCGGCGAGGCTGGGCAACGTGATTTCCATCACCGGCTCCGGCGAGAACTCGCCGTATTTCGACGGGTTGAAAGCGCGCTCGACATGGTCGGGCGAAGGCGCGATGACGAGGCGTCCCTTGTGGCCGGCGGCATCGACGCCGGCAAATTGCGGCGGCCGGTCGAGCGCCAGATGGAGCTTGGCCGCATCGCCCTTCATGCGGATGTTCTTCACCTTGCGCACGAAGCCGGTATCGACCTCGCGCGGCCCGACCAGATCGAGGATGGTGGTCGCCGGGTTTATGGCCGAGACAACGGTCTTGGCCCGCAGCGTCTCACCGCTCTGCGTGACGACGCCGACGGCGCGGCCCTTTTCGACGATGACCTTGGCGACCGGCGAAGCCTGGTGGATCGACACGCCGGCCTTTTCCGCCGCCGACCGGATGGCAGCGACGACGGCGCCCATGCCGCCTTTCGGCTGCACCTGCGCGCCGGCGAGGCCGCCGATCTCGCCGGCCAGCCGATAGTAGAGGCCGAGCAGCGAGGTCGGCGAGCGTGGGCCGAGATGCGAGCCGAGCGTCGCGTCGAAGGCAAGCAGGCCTTTCAGCCGATTGTCCGAAAGCTGCTCGTCGAGCAGGTCGTAGACATTCATCAACAGCACGCGCAGGAAGTCGCGCATGTCTTCCTTGCCGAGCCGCTTCAGCGCAAGCGCGGTCTGGCCGAGACCGGTCATCTCGGCGAGCGACAGGCCGGCAAGGTCCGGCGGCCGGCGCGACAGAAACGGTTTCAGGATGCCGGCATAGCGCAGCAGTTGCGCGCGCAATTCCTTCCAGGCGGATTGCTCCGCCGGGCTTGCTCCGGTCAACACCTCGCCATAGGCGCCGTGCAGCACCAAAGGACCGTCCTTCGACAGTGCGACCGACGGCACGAAGTCGCTGCGTTCGACCTTGAGGCCATGGCGCTCCAGCTCCAGCGTCTTCACCACATCGGGATGCAGGCGATTGAGCAGATGGGCGACCGCCGAGACCTTAAAACCCGGCGCGAATTCTTCTGTCCGCGCTGCCCCGCCGACATCGCTGCCGGCCTCGAGCAGCAGCACCTTGCGGCCGGATTTCGCCAGCGTGGCGGCGGCGACGAGGCCGTTGTGGCCGCCGCCGATGACGATGGCGTCCCAGTTCATGTCAGATGACGTCATGGGCTGGGCTCATATGCAGGGTTGGCTTGGCGAGATCACGCAGGATCTCGGCGGCGGCGTTGCGTCCGGGCGCGCCCATGACGCCACCGCCGGGATGGGTGGAGGAGCCGCACATATAGAGCCCGCCGACCGGCGAACGGTATTGCGCGTAGCCCGGCACCGGACGGTTGAACAGCAACTGGTCGAAGGTCAGCTCGCCCTGGAAGATGTTGCCTTCGGTGAGGCCGACCTCGGCCTCGATCTCGCGCGGCGTACGCACCTCCATATGGACGATCCGGTCGCGGAATCCGGGCGAATATTGCGCGATCTGCGCAATCACGCTTTCAGCAAAGCCGTCGCGGTCGGCGTCGGTCCAGTCGCGACCGCCGATCTTGGGCGGCGCGTATTGCACGAAACAACTCATGAAGTGTTTTCCGGCGGCGCCATGGTCGGGTCGAGCGTGGTCGGGATCATCATGTCGAGGAAGGGATCGGCCGACCAGCGACCGGCCTTCCAGTCGTCATAGGCGCGCTCCATGCGTTCGATGGAATCGGTGAAATGCATGTCGGCGCGATAGACCGGCGAATCCTTCGGCAAAGCCGGGAATTCCGGCAACGAGTCCAGCGCGATGTTGACCTTGCCGGACGAGCCGCGGATTTTGAAATTCTTGACCCTGCGCAGGAAGATGTCGGGCAGTTCCTTCTCCTCGACCAGCTTCAGGAAGGTGCGCTTGACGTCGGCATTGGAGATGACGAGCTTGCCGTAGATCTCCTCGCCGCCGGCGAGCACGACACCCTTGGCCTTGCCGTTCTTGACCAGCACATGGTCGACCTCGGCGCCGGTGCGGATGGTACCGCCGCTAGCCTTGAAGGATGCGGCCAGCGCCCTGGTGACGGCGCCCATGCCGCCGCGCGCATAGCCCCAGGCGCCGACCGAGCCATCGACCTCGCCCATGTAGTGGTGGAGCAGCACATAGGCTGTGCCGGGCGACATCGGCCCAAGCGCTGTGCCGATGATGCCGGAAAGCGCGAAGTTCGCCTTGATGAGGTCGGTCTCGAAATACTCGTCGAGGAAGTCCGAAATCGACATGGTCCAGAAGCGCAAGGTCAGCGCCATCTCCTCGGCGGAAAGGCTAGCGAATTTCTTGCCGAGATAGAGCAGTTCGCCGATGTCGCGCGGCTTGAAGCTGGTCGGATCCGGCGCGGTGCGCATCAGCAGCGGCTGGATGAAACGGCACTGGCGGGTGACATCGCGCGAATAGCGGTCATAGGCTTCGGCGTCGTGCTTGGAGAAGCGCGCGAACTCGCGGCGATGCGCGTCGTGGTCGCGGTAGTTGGCAAGGTAGTCGCCGTCGCGTGTGAATACCGCGCCGCCTTCGTAGGATATCACCTGCAGGCCGAAGCGCGGCAGCTCCAGGTCGCGCATGATCTCGGGCCTGAACAGCGAGCAGACATAGGAGCAGTTGGAATAGAGGAAGCCCGGCGTCAGCTCGCGGCTGGTGGCGGCGCCGCCGACCCATTCGTTCTTTTCGACCACCAGCACGTCGAGCCCGGCGCGCTGCAGGTAACAGGCGTTGACCAGGCCGTTATGGCCGCCGCCAATGACGATCGCATCCCACGCCTTCATGTGCGCTCAACCTTCATCCAGCCTGCCACCTTCTTGTTTTTACGCAATTCCGGGCGGAAAACCGGTTCACACTTTTCCTGGAATTGCTCGATGCTTTTGTTCCCCGATGCGGGGAATTTGGCACGGATCACGGTTTTTTGTCCAGCCATTTTGAATGAATGTTCAACAAACAGTGTTGCGTTTTCTCATTGATGCGCTAGGCTTTGCCTGCCTTTCTGGACTGGTCACCATCGGTATTGGGGTGAAGATCCGATGATCGAAGCGGCTGACGCCGAACCGGAATATGACGACACCGCCATCCGCTTCCTCGCGGCGCTGTGGGGCGAGGGTTACCTGTCGCCGGGCGGTCCGGAGGAGGTCGACCGGGTCGTCGAAGGCCTCTCGCTAGGGGGAAAGACAGTTCTCGATATCGGCTGCGGCGCCGGCGGCATCACGCTGCATCTGGCGGCGCGGCACGGTGCAGCTCAAGCCACCGGCTTCGATGTCGAAGGGCCGGTGATCGAGACGGCGAGGCGAGGGGCAACCAGGCACGGTCTCGAGGACCGCGTCCGCTTCGTCCAGGCACCGCCTGGCCCACTGCCTTTCGATGATGCGTCCTTCGACGTCGTCTTCTCCAAGGATGCGCGGCTGCATGTGCCCGACAAGGACGCGCTGTTTGCGGACATCTTCCGCGTGCTGAAGCCCGGCGGCGTCTTTGCCGCGTCGAACTGGATGATCTCGCATGACGGCGAACCATCGCCCGAAATGAAGGCCTATGTCGCGGCGGAAGGGCTGTCCTTCGCCATGGCGTCGCCGGCGCGTTATGCCGAGGCGATGCGGCGCGCCGGCTTTGCCGATATCACCGTGCGCGACCGCAATTCCTGGTACCGCGACGTGGCGCGGGGCGAGCTCGCGCGGCTCAAGGGAGAGCTCTACGCCCGGGCCGCGGCGGCAGTCGGCGCGACCTATGTCGACAAGAATATCAAGACCTGGGAGGCAATGCAGAAGGTGCTTGACAGTGGCGAGCACCGTCCCACTCATCTGCGCGGTTGGAAGCCGGTTGAATAGCCGGCAATGCTGGAGACCGTCACACCCATGAAGACTTCCGCAACCAGGGACGTTGCCGAAACGACGCGCAAGGGCGATGCCGAAAAGCGCGGCCGCAAGGCCTCGAAGGAAGTCCGGCAGCTGCAGCTGATCGAGGCAACGATCGATTCGCTGGCCAAGCGTGGCTACGCGGAAACGACGATGGCCGATGTCGCCGACGGTGCGGGTCTGTCGCGCGGCATCGTCAACTTCCATTTCGAGAGCAAGGAAAAGCTGCTGATCGCCACGCTGCAGCATATGTATGATGAATATTCGGCGCATTGGCGCTCTGTCTTGCAGAAGGCCGGCGAAGACCCGGCAAGGCAGTTGCAGGCGTTGGTGGCGGCCGACTTCGATCGTTCGATCTGCAACAAACGCAAGCTCGCCGCCTGGCTCGCCTTCTGGGGCGAGGCCAAGTCGCGGCCGACCTACCAGGCGCTGAGCAGCTCGCGCGACGCGTATTACCAGCAGGTCTTCATCGACCTCTGCGCGACGCTCAAGCAAAGCGCCTCCTATGCCTATGATCCGCAGGTGATGGCGCTGGCGCTGTCGGCCATGCTGGAAGGGCTATGGCTGCGGCTGATGATGGGGACCGAGGACACCACGCGCGAGACGGCGCTGCAGGCGGCGAATGCATTTCTGACCGCCGCCTTTCCGAAGCACTTCAGTTAGCAACAGCCGGCCAGCAAGACCGGCAGAACCAAAAGAGGATGGAACGAAATGAAGAAATTCGGCAGACGCCTGACATTGACATTGGCGCTCGGCGGTGCGCTTGCGGCTTCGGCGGCGGCGTTCGCGGTTGCCGCCGACAAAGACCTGATCATCTTCGACTGGTCGGGTTATGAAGATCCGAGCTTCCATCCGAAATATGTCGAGAAGAACGGTGATTCACCCACCTTCGCCTTCTTCGGCGACGAAGACGAGGCGTTCGAGAAGGTCCGCTCCGGCTTCAAATCCGACCTTGGCCATCCGTGCTCGCAGAGCGTTGTGAAATGGCGCGAGGCGGGCCTGTTGCAACCGCTCGACACCTCGAAGATCGCCGGCTGGAAGGACCTCAATCCCGGCATCATGGCGATGAAGAACCTGGCCACGACCGCCGACGGCAAGGCCTGGTTCATGCCGTGGGACTGGGGTGACACGCAGCTTACCTACAACTCCGACAAAATCGCCGAGAAGGACGTGCAATCGCTGAAGGCCTTCGCCGATCCCAAGTACAAGGGCAGGGTGTCGATCGGCGACAATGTCGACGACGCCTATGCGCTGGCCAGCCTCGCCATCGGGCTCAAGGACTGGACCAAGATGACGGACGAGCAGTTCAAGCAGGCGTCCGACTTCCTGCGCCAGGTGCACAAGAATGTCCGCTCCTATTGGACCGACACCACCGACATCGTGCAGCTGCTCTCCGGAGGTGAAGTCGATCTCGCCTGGGCCTGGAACGACGCGGCCGTGCAGTCGCAGGCGGCCGGCGTGCCGATCAAGTCGAAGAAGGATACCGACGAGGGCATTTCGACCTGGGTGTGCGGCTATGTGCTGTTCAAGGACGCGCCGGGCAATGTCGACAAAGCCTATGATTATCTCAACGCCGTCAACGATCCGGAAGTCGCCAAGGTGCTGGTCAAGAACTGGGGCTACGGCCAGGCCAACGCCAAGGGAATGGCCGGCGTCGACCAGGCGATCCTGAAGGAAAAGGGCTACGACAATGTCGAGAAATTCGTCGACAAGACGCTGTTCCAGCAGCCGCTGCCGTCCGAGCTCAAGCTCAAGATGATCGCCGAGTTCGAGAAGATCAAAGCCGGCTATTGAGGGTCGTTTGTGCGCCCGTCTGCGTTGGCTTCAAACCAAGGCGGGCGGGCTCGCCAAAGTCGGGGAATTCTCCTAACTTCCTTCGCAATGTCTGCGACGGGGGGAATTCTCGCGCCATGAAATCCACGCTTTGCCGTTTAGCCCTTGCCGCTGCCGTTATCCTCGGCGCCGGCACTGCCCACATGTTCGCCGAGGGCGGTGGCGATCTCGTCGTCTTCGACTGGTCGGGTTACGAGGATCCGCTTTTGCACCCCGCCTACGCCGCCAAGTACGGCGCCGAACCGACCTTCGCCTTCTTCGGCGACGAGGACGAGGCTTTTGAGAAGATGCGTGCCGGCTTCAAGGCCGATATCGCGCATCCCTGTTCGCAGAGCGTGGTGAAATGGCGCGAGGCCGGCATGCTGCAGCCGCTCGATACCAGCCGCATTACCGGCTGGAAGGATCTCAATCCGGGCATCATGGCGATGAAGGATCTCGCCGCCACCGCCGACGGCAAGGCCTGGTTCATGCCGTTCGACTGGGGCAACACCTCGCTGCTCTATCGCACCGACAAGGTCACCAGGGACGAGGCGCAGTCGCTGAAGATCTTCGCCGATCCGAAATTCAAGGGCCGCGTTACCATCGGCGACAATGTCGACGACGCCTATGCGCTGGCGAGCCTGGTCGTTGGTCTGAAGGACTGGACCAAGATGACGGACGAGCAATTCAGAGAGGCCTCCGCCTTCGTGCGCGAGGTGCACAAGAACGTGCGCTTCTACTGGACCGACGACACCGACCTCAACCAGGCCTTCACCGGCAATGAGGTCGATCTAGTCTGGGGTTGGAACGAGACCTATGTGACGCTCAAAGGCCAGGGCATGCCGATCGAGATGAACCGCGACACCAGGGAAGGCATCTCGACCTGGGTATGCGGCTATGTGCTGATGAAGGATGCGCCGGGCAAGGCCGACCAGGCCTATGATTTCCTCAACGCCGTCAACGCGCCGGGCGTGTCGGACTATATGGTCAAGACCTTTGGTTACGGCCATGGCAATGCCGCCGGCATGGCGGCGCTCGATCACAAGGTGCTGGTCGACCGCGGCTTCGACAATCTCGACAAGTTCCTCGACAAGACGCTGTTCCAGCAACCGGTGGCGCCAGACCTCAAGAAACGGATGATCGCCGAATTCGAGAAGATCAAGGCCGGGTATTGAGCAGCAAGATAGACAAAACCGACGTTGCAATCGTCGGCGCCGGCTTCACCGGCCTGTCCGCCGCGCTTGAATTGCAGCGCGTCGGTATCGATTTCGTGCTGCTCGAAGCGCGCGACCGGGTCGGCGGCAGGGTCGAGGCTGTCCGCAACGGCCTTGGCGAACGCATCGACAGCGGCGGCCAGTTCCTGTGCGTGGACATGCCCGAAGTGATGGCGCTGGCCAAAGCCCACGGCAAGGCGTTCGTCGAGACTTATATCGACGGCGAGTTCATCACCCATCCGCAGATGACGCCGGCGCGGGCAGAACACACCTATCATGCCTCGATGGCGATCCGCGAGCGCATGAACAGGATCGATCCGGACGATCCCGCAATTGCCGGACTGACCGTCGCGGCGTGGCTGGAACGCCTGCATGATGCAGCCGATGCCAAAGCTGCTTTCCGCTCGCTCGTCGAAGGGCTCTGGTGCCTAGCCGCCGACAAGGTGCCGCTCTGGTACCTGATCGACAATGACCGCCGCATCACCAACGAGGTGTTCGAATTGCAGTATTTCCTGCGCGACACCATGCAGTCATTGGCCGAGGACCTGGCCGGAGAGCTCGGCGGCCGGCTGCGGCTGGACGAAGCGGCAACGCGGATCGAACATGGACCGCAAGGCGTTCGTATCACAACGACGGCAGGTATCGTCGAAGCGCGGGAGGTCCTGGTCGCGCTACCGCCGGCGACCGCGGCGAAGATTGCCTTCGCGCCTGCCTTGCCCGGTGCGCTGGCCAAGGCGCTGGCCGTCTGGGAAAGCGGCGCGGTGATCAAGATCCTGGTGCGCTACGCCAAGCCATTCTGGCGTGCGCGGGACCTCAGCGGCATGGTGATGTGGCGCGATCTGCCCGGGCTGTTTGTCTGCGATGCCAGCAAGGACATTGACCATGCCGCGGTCATCGTCTTCGTCGGCGGACCCCTGGCGCTGCGCTGGCACGCACTCGGCGAGCCGGCATTGCAGGCGGAAGTGACGGCAAGGCTCGTGGACGCGTTCGGCCCCGAAGCAGGCGACGTGCTCGATTTCAATTCCCGCGACTGGACGCATGACCGCTGGAGCGGCGGCGCCTATAGCGATCTCATTGTCGATGTGACGGCGCGCTATGCCGAGCGCACCATCCTCGACGGTGCGCCGCCGATCCATTTTGCGGCGTCGGAAGTGTCGCCGTCCTTCCCGGGCTATGTCGAAGGCGCTATCGTTGCCGGGCGCATCGCGGCGAAAAAGATTCAGTCGGCCATCGCGACCAGCGCTTCGGGGTCGTAGCCGAGACGGATCGACGTGCCTACCGGAATGTCGTCGGCGCCGAAATCATTGGTCTCGGTCACCGAAAGCGGTTTTTCCAGCCCGGGTATTTCAACGATCAGATGGGTGATCTCGCCGAAATAGTGGCGTTCGACCACCTTGCCGGCGACTTCGAACTTCGCCGTCGCGTTGTCCCATAAGACGCGCAGGCGTTCCGGGCGGATGCCGAGCGTGGCAGCAGCGCCATTGCGCACGAAGGCCTGCGGCTTGTCGGCCTTGACGCGGCCGAAGCCCAGCGTGTCGAGCACCAGCGAGGCGCCGTTCTCCTCGACGATCTGCGCCTTGACGAAGTTCATGCCGCCAAGGAAGTCGGCCACCTGGCGATTGACGGGGCGCTGGTAGATTTCCTTCGGCGAGGCGACCTGCGCGATGCGGCCGCCGAACATCACCGCGATGCGGTCCGACATCGCCAGCGCCTCATACTGGTCGTGCGTGACCAGCACGAAGGTGATGCCGACCGCCTGCTGCAGGCGGCGCAGTTCGACCTGCATCTGCTCGCGCAGCTTCTTGTCGAGCGCCGAGAGCGGTTCGTCGAGCAGCAGCACCTTGGGGCGCATGACCAGGGCGCGAGCGAGCGCCACACGCTGGCGCTGGCCGCCGGAGAGCTCGGTGGCGCGGCGCTTGCCGAGGCCGGTCAGCGAGACCTGCGCCAACGCTTCCTCGACCCTGCGCTTTTCCTCGCCGTTTTGCAGCTTCAGGCGCTTCAGCCCATAGGCGACATTCTGTTCGACATTGAGATGCGGGAAGATCGCGTAGCTCTGGAAGACCATGTTGGTCGGACGGCGATTGGCGAGGATGCCGTCCATCGCCTGGCCGCCGACAAGGATGGAGCCGCTGGTCGGATTGTCGAAGCCGGCGATCATGCGCAGCAGCGTGGTCTTGCCGCAACCGGATGGGCCGAGCAGCGAGAAGAACTCGCCCTCGCGGATGCTGAGCGTGGCATTGTCCAGCGCCTTGAACGAGCCGTAGCTGCGCGTCACGTCGCGGATTTCAATCATTGTACGTTCGGATTGGGCGCGATCGGATTGAACCCGCTCAAGCATAGAGGCCTCCCTCACTCTGGGTGCGTCTGGCCGCGCGGCGGCGCAGGATTTCGGCAATTGTCATCAACACGAAGGACGCAATGAGCAGTAAGGTGCCGAGCGCCAGCACGCCGGGCAGCTTGGCCGCAAAGCGCAGCTGACCCCAGATGTAGATCGGCAGCGTCGCCTCCGTGCCAGTGAGGAAGAAGGCGATGATGAACTCGTCGAGCGAGATGGTGAAGCAGACGAGCAGGCTGGAGATGATGGCCGGCGCGACCATCGGCAGCGTCACGCGCCGGAAGGTGCCGAAGGCGCTCTCGCCGAGGTCGGCGGAGGCCTCCTCGAGGCTGCGGTCGAACCCTTCGAAGCCGGAGGTCAGCACCGTCATCGAATAGGGAATGCAGACCAGCACATGGCCGAGCACGACAGTGAAAAGCGACAAGCTCAGGCCCAGCTGCAGCATGACCAGCAGCATCGAGATGGCGACGATCACCTCGGGCAGCACCAGCGGCGCCATGATCAGCCCGTGGATGGAGCGGCGGCCGGGATAGCGGTAGCGGGTGATCGAACGGGCGGCGAGAATGCCAAGCACCGTCGACAGGATCGAGGCGGAAGCGCCGACGATCAAGCTGTTCCAGGCGGCGTCGAGGAGTGCTGGTGTGCGCGGCAAATCCTCGTACCAGTGAAGGGTGACGCCGGAGAGCGGGAATTTCGGCGTCGCTGCCGTGTTTATCGAGAAGATCGGCAGGAAGATAACCGGCAGATAGAGGAAGATGAGGTACAGGACGGCGTAGGTCGACAGCCAGCCGGGCAGGAAACGTCTGATCGCCGTCATCGCGCCAGCCTCTGCAGGGCGCGCATGACCAGCACCGTGGCGCCGGCCATCAGCGAGACGATGAACATGGTGGTGACGGAAAGCGCCGCGCCCAGCGGCCAATTGGAGGCCTTGCCGAATTGCGCCTGGATGGCGTTGGCGATCATGACACCGTCCTTGCCGCCGACCAGCTTGGGCGTGACATAGTCGCCGACGGTCGGGATCATCACGATCAGTGCCGCCGAGATCACGCCGGGCGCCGACAGCGGCAGGGTCACGCGCAGGAAGGAGCGCAGCGGCCCGTCGCCGAGATCTGTCGCCGCCTCGACCAGCGAGCGGTCGACCTTCTCCAGCGAAACGAAGATCGGCAGGATGGCGAAGGTCGCCCAGGCATGGGTCAGCGTGATGATGACCGCGGTGGAATTATAGAGCAGCGCCGTCGACGGCTCGTCGATGACGCCGAGGCCCATCAGCCCTGAATTCAAGACGCCGTTGTAGCCGAGGATCACCTTCCACGACATGACGCGCAGCAGATAGCTGGTCCAGAACGGGATGGTGATCAGGAACAGCCACAGGCTCTTGTGGCGTCCGCCATGGAAGGAAATGAAATAGGCGATCGGATAGGCGAGGACCACGGTGAGCAGGCTGACCGTCAGCGAGATGTAGAGCGAACGCCACAGCAGGTCGCGGTAGATCGGCTCAGTCAGCGCGATCCGGTAATTCTCCAGCGTGAATGTGTGGTCGATGGTGAGATAGTCCTGCGTCCAGAAGGAATGGGCGATGACGACCAGGATCGGCAGGACAAGAAGAATGAGGGCGTAGACGAAGGTGGGACTGATCAGGGCAAAGCCTTGCACGGCTTCCGATTGCAGAAGGGGACTTCGTCTGGCTCCCGCTGCATGCAACGGGGGCGACCCTTCCGCGGCCGCCGTCATTGCAGCGCTCCGGGCGTGATTTCAGTTGCTGGCTTGGATTGTCCCGCCATGCGGTCTTCCCATTGGCTCGCGCCGGCTGCCTGTTCCCAATTTATGCATGGAGCGCGATCGCTCCCTGGCTTGCCGGCTTTCTTTCATCATGAGCGCATCCGCCGATTGAAATCAAGCGCTATTTCTGCGATATTGATTGAACGAACATTCAAAATGAAGTGAACAAAGGCCGGATTTCATGGGTCTTCGGCTTCATTTGAAGTTCAGGGAAAATCCCGAAACCCGATGACACGAGGCGAAGATGGCGGCTCAAAGCAAGATCAAGGCAGGCGAAATCCTCGAACCCGGCGATGCCGACGCGGTCGAGCTCGCCAAGCGCCATCTCGTCCAGCCCTGGCCCTATGCCGGTTCTGTCGGCGACGAGGCGCGAGCGCTGATCGGCGAGGGCGACGGCATCTATATCACCGACGCTTCCGGCAAGCGGCTGATCGACGGGCCGGCCGGCATGTGGTGCATCAATGTCGGCCATCGCCGTGAGGAATTGGCCAAGGTCATGTACGACCAGGCGATGGCGCTTTCCTACAACACGCCCTGGTACACGATGAATGCGCCGTCGGCCGAGCTTGCGAAACGCATCGCCGATGCCGCTCCGGGCGACCTCAGCCACACCTTCTTCACCACCGGCGGCTCGTCGGCGGTGGAGACGGCGCTCCGCTTCATGCAGTTCTACAACAATGTGCGTGGACGGCCGGAGAAGAAGCTGATCCTCAGCCGCGGCGGCGCCTATCACGGCTCGACCTATCTGTCAGCCTCGCTCAATGGCCGGCCGCGCGACCGCGACTGGATGGACGGCGCCGACGAGCTGGTGGTCAAGCTGTCCTCGCCCGATCCGTTCCGGCGCCCAAAAGGCATGAGCATCGAGGCCTTCACCGATTTCCTGGTCGATCAGTTCCGCGACACCGTCGCGCGCGTCGGCGCCGACCGGATCGGCGCCTTTGTCGGCGAGCCGGTACAGGCGTCCGGCGGCGTCATCGTGCCGCCGGACGGCTATCTGAAGCGCATCCGCGAGATCTGCCGCGAGAACGATATCCTCTATGTCTCGGACGAGGTGGTCACCGGCTTCGGGCGGCTAGGCCACGTCTTTGCCTCGGGCGATGTGTTCGGCATCGACCCGGACATGATCACCTTCGCCAAGGGCGTCACCTCGGGCTATTTCCCGCTCGGCGGCGCCATCATCTCGGAGCGGCTCTTGAAAGAGCTGCGCCGTTCCAACCATCCAGACGCGCTTTTCGGTCATGGCCTGACCTACACTAGCCACCCGATCGGCTGCGCGGTGGCGTTGAAGAATCTCGATCTTCTGGAAGAGAGCGTGCTTCAGCACACCCGCGAGATCGCGCCTTATTTCCAGGCGCAGTTGAAGACGCTGGAAGAACTGCCGCTGGTCGGCGAAGTGCGTGGCGTCGGACTGATGGGTTGCGTCGAATGCGTCGCCGATCGCGAAAGCAAGGATCCGCTGCAGCTCGACAAGGACGTCGGCAAGCGCATCGATGCGCATTGCCATGAGCTCGGCCTGCTGGTGCGGCCGTTGATCAATATGTGCGTGATGTCGCCGCCATTGATCATCAGCCGCGAGCAGGTCGACGACATGGTGGCGATCCTGCGCGAAGGCATTTCGCGGACGATGGACGATCTGAGGAAAGAGGGGGTCTGGCGGGGGTGATTAGCTCTTTCCTTCTCCCCGTTTCACGGGGAGAAGGTGCCCAACGGGCGGATGAGGGGCTGCGCTGACATTGGCGGTTGGCCGTGCATTCGTAACTCATCCGTTTGAGGCGATAACCTCACCGGTCTCCGCTACGGCGGCTTCAGTCAGGAGATAGTCTTCTGAGGTTGACAGCAAGCCAATCGCGAGGCGCTGGCGCTGCCCCTCATCCGCCCTTCGGGCACCTTCTCCCCGTAGAACGGGGAGAAGGAAGAAACCTTACCCTCTCGACCGCAGCGCGTCGTTCAGGCCCCACATGTCCTTCTCCTCGGGCGCCGTCTCCAGGTTCAGCACCGGGAGCTGCTTGCGCAGATGGTCATGGTGGCTGCGCACGCCATATTCGAGGTCGGAAAGGTAAAAGCCCTCGAAGGCTTCCGACAGCATGGATTCGTTCGACCACACCGAAAGTTGGACGTCCTCGTTCATCGTGTCGCGGTCGATGCGGTAGGCGAGGTAGCGCGCCGCCGCTTGCTCCCTGGTCTCGTCCTTGTAGCGATAGACCGCGCCGCGCAGCAGCGTCTCGCCGGTCGATAGCGGGAACTCCTGATAGAACTGCACCGATTCCGGCATGATCGACAGCGCGTTGTTGGGGAAGATGCCGTAATAGATCCAGGCCTTGCGCAGGTGCTCCGGCAGGTGCGAGGCGTCGGGCGCGTGCTTGATATATTCGCGCACGCTCCAGCGTCGGCCGGCATGCGGATTGTAGCTGGCGAAGGATCGCGACACGCCGTTGATGAAGGGCTCGTCGAAATAGGTCGCGCCATAGAGGTCCTGCAGCGCCGGGTGCGCCATGGCGACGTGATAGCCTTCATTGTCGACGTCGCGCACCGATTTCCAGTTGACCGGCGACTTCTGGATCCAGATGCCCCAGGACGGCACCATGTCGGCGATGTTGTAGTGCGCCATCTCGGCCTCGATCGGCTTCAGCAGCTCGGCCACCGACGGCTGCGGGCCGCCTTTGCGGAAACGGATGAAGATGAAGCCCATCCAGATTTCGAGGTCGAGCGGCATCAGGCCGAACTCGGTCTTGTCGAGATCGGGGAAGGAGCGCGGACGGGCCGCACCGCGCAACGTGCCGTCGAGATTGTAGACCCAGCCGTGGAACGGGCAGACAAGCGCGTTCTTGCAGGTGCCCCGGCTGTCGGCGACGACGCGGCTGCCGCGGTGACGGCACATATTGTTGAAAGCGCGCACGACGCCGTCCTTGCCGCGCACGATCAGCGCACGCTCGCCGACGACGTCCATGGTCAGATAGTCGCCGGGATTGGGCACGTCGCAGACGTGGCCGGCGATCTGCCAATGATTGCGGAAGACGTATTCCTTCTCGAGCTCGAGCAGGGCGTCGGAATGATAACTCCACCCCGGCAAACCCCGCCGGTCCCAATCATTCGGGATCGCCACGTCACGGAGGTGCGGGTTCATGGGAGTGCTCTTCTTTTTGTTGAATGATCATTCAATAAAAGCATATTTCATATTGAAATGCAATGGCTTGTGGAAATGCGGAAAATCGTAGGCGGTAAATTGGAAGCCGCCCGGACCGGGAAAATCACGGAAAATCCGGGTCTTAATCGAGGACGCAAAACAGCGATTCTGGTACCGAAAACGCGCCTGCAACGAGGTTGAGTTCTCAGCAACCCAAGTGCCGGAAGCGGTGTCCGCGTAGCCGTAATCAATGTGCTGTGTGATGTCGTTTACAGTCGGGCCCGGCGCAACCGGAGCATATGAACCCGATAAACCGGCCTCAATCACGGCAGAATGGCCGCAAGCAGGACGAAAACCACCGCAAAACGGCTGTTTCAATCCTGTTACACGGTTGATCGTACTCAACCATTCGGCTGTTACTTGGCGCGATTAAGTTCGGTTCAAGGGAAAAAGAAAGATAGCGAAGAGAACGGCGATGTTCGCGAAAGTGCAACCCGCTCAGACAAACCAGCGCCCGCACGGGCCCGAACGCAATGATCGCCGGCCGAAGCTGGCACTTCGCCAGCGTGCCAGCGACCATCCGATGGCGATGTTCATGCTGATCGGGGCCAGTGCTTTTGTCGGCATGCTGGTTGCGCCGGCCTCCGGCCCGGCTTTCGCTTCGATCAATCCGCCGGCCAATGTCGTTCAAGGCGCGCCGACGACGCTGAAGACCGCGCGCCTGCCGGAGCCGGAAATCGATTTTGCCTGCAAGGGCCAGAGCTGGGGCGCCGAAAGCGCCGACTGCCTGCGCGTCATTGCCGAGCAGTCCGGCCAGCACAGGGCCCGCGCGGTGCGCATGATCGCCAACGCGGCGCCGCTCACCAACACGCCGAATATTTTTTGACAGTTTTCACGACCTCCCCCGAGCGCGCCTCCTGCGCTCAAGTCAGGCTCCCGCCGCATAGTCGGTCGGGAGCCTCTTTTTCGGACCTGTCGATATTCAGGTGAGGCCGGCCTGCGAACGATGGCTCCCCGCGCTTCCGGCCTTCGCCGGCCGAAGCACTCATGAAGCGGCTGCAGTAGCTAAGGCTACGGCCGGCGTAGGCCGGTACTCGCGTACTTGAATGTACGCTCCGTTCCGGTTCTCGGGAGCCACCGTTCTCGACTCGGCCTGACCTGAATCTCGACAGATCCGTCGTCGGCGATACCGGTTTCAGGATTCTGCTGCGGCATGGTCTGCGATGGCGGAGAGGATGCCGCGGACGTCCAGGGTCGAGAACGGCTTTTCCAGGATCTGCGGGCGCTGCAGCGGCGGCAGCGCCTCGATCTCGGCCTTGGCGCCGATCAAGTCGCCGGTCACCAGCACGAAGCGCTGCGCCAGCGCCGGCCGCTCGGCGAGCAGCTCGCGGTAGACGGACATGCCACTGATGCCCGGCATGCGCAGGTCGGAAAAGACGATGTCCGGCCGCATATGGCCGGTGAGCACGTCGGTCGCCGACGTCCAGCTTGCCACGACGCGCGACTTCAAACCCATCAGTTCCAATATGTCAGAGAGCGAACCCGCCACATCGGGCTCGTCGTCGATGATCAGCGCATGGCGCAGCCCGCTTGAACGCGGCGCGTTTTCGCCAGCCTTGGCGGCGCCGCCGGCAATCGCCGGTAGCTGGACGATGAAGCGCGCGCCATGCGGCAGCACCTCCTCGAACCAGATGTTGCCGTTGTGGCGCTCGACGATCGACTTCGAGATCGACAGGCCGATGCCGGTACCGACGCCGACCGGCTTGGTGGTGAAATAGGATTCGAAAATGCGCGAGCGGATCGTCTCGGGAATGCCTGGACCATTGTCCTCGACCGAGAAACCCGGGTTGCCATGCTCGCCGCGAAAAGTGCGTACCTTGATGCACCGTTCGTCGGTGATCCCGGCAAGCGCATGCTGGCTGTTGATGAGGAAATTCGCCGCGACCTGTGTGACATGGTCGGCATCGGCCATGGCAAGCAGCGGACCGTCGGCGAAATCGGTGTCGATGATGATGCCGCTGGAGCGCGCGCCATAGGCGGTGACCTCCAGCGCTGCCCGCATCACCTGGTTGAGGTCGGTCTCAGCCTGCTCGGTCGGATGCAGGCGCACCATCGATAGGAAGCTCTTGACGATGCGGCCGCAGCGCTCGGCGGCGGCGCGCACCTTTTCTGCACGCACCTTGGTCTGCGGGTCGGGGGCGAATTCGTGCAACAGCGTCGATTGCGCCACCACCACGGCCAGCGGGTTGTTGAGTTCGTGCGAAACCCCGGCGAGCAGCGAGCCCATCGCCGCCATCTTCTCATTCTGGTGCAGCTTCTCGCGTTGGCGGTTGATCTCTTCCTCGGCATGCAGCTTGTCGCGCAGGTCGCGGATCGAGCCGAAGATCAGCCGCCGATCGGCAACGCGCATCTCGGTCGCGGTCAATTCGATCGGAAAGATTTCACCGGCCGCGTTCTGGGTCATCGTCTCAAGCCGGTGGCCGACCATCGGCGCGCCGCGGCCCGACATGTAGTCCGCGCCGGACGTATAACCTTTGCGGTAGTAGACGGGCACCACCGTGTTGAGCAGGTCCTTGCCGAGGATGTCGCTGCGCTTGAAGCCGAACATTTTTTCGGCGGCGGGATTGAACTCGATGATCGAGCCGGCCTCGTCGATGACGAGGATGGCGTCGAGCGAAGCCTGCAGCATGGTGCGACGGATCACCTCGCTGGCATGCGCCTCGGAGGGCGAGCGTTCGATGGCGTCGCCGATGGCCAAGGCGATGATGTGCAGCGTCGCTTCCTCCTCGTCGGTCCATTGGCGCTCGGCGACGCAGTCGTTGACGGCGAGCGTGCCCCACAGATGGCCATGCGTGAAGACCGACACGGACAGGAAGGACTTGATGCTCTGCTTCTCGAAATCGGCCCGCAGGAAACCGTCGAGATCACGCGTGTGGCCGGCGAAAATCTTGCCCTGGCGCTCGTCCTCCTGCAGCCTTTCCAGCAAGGAATCCGAATTGATGATCGACTGCATGATCACCGTCGGCGAGGCCAGCTCACCGCCAAAGCCCGGGTCGATCCAGTAGGAGGCGACGGATTGGGCGAAGCCTTCGCCCGGCAGTTCGCGCAGGCGAAAGAGGATGCCGCGCTGGCAATCCATCTTGCGGCATATGGTTTCCAATATGCCGTCCATCTCGCGCTGCCAGTCGCCGGCTTCACGCAGGCGGCGCACGACATGGACCGCCGCCATGGCGGCGGCGCCCGGGCGCGAGCCCTGCATGTCGGTGCGTGCTGCCTCAGCAGTCATGGTCGGCCGTCCTTCGGAGCCTCGGTCGGCAGGCTCAATTGCTGTCGCTTGTCGGCAGCGAGAAGATATAGCCTTCGCCGCGCACAGTGCGCAGGAATTTCGGATTGGCCGGATCGGCTTCGATCTTCTTCCTCAGCCGCATGATGCGGATGTCGACCGCGCGCGACGATTCGGGGTCTTCCACGAAGCCGATCGCCTCGAAATCGCCGCCCTGGTCAAAAGCCGGTTGGCGCGGGTGAGGAAAACCTCGAGCACGTCGAACTCGCTCTTTGCCATGTCGATGACCGTGCCATTGGCGCCAGTGACCAGGCGGCCGTCGAAATCAGCCTGGAAGCCGCCAAAGTTCATGAAGCGGCGGTCGCCGGTCGCGGCCTTGGCCGCTTGCGGTGCCGTCGCTTGCGGCACGCGGCGCAGCACGCTGCGGACCCGGGCCAGCACCTCGCGCAGTTCATAAGGCTTGACGATGTAGTCGTCGGCGCCGATCTCCAGCCCGACGATGCGGTCGAGTGCGGTGCCCGCCGCCGTGGCGTAGATGATGCCGATCTGCGTTTTTGAGCGCAGCCAGCGGCCGAGCGACAACCCATCCTCGCCGGGCATGGCGATGTCGAGCATGGCGAGGTGGAAGGATTGCGTCTCGAACAGAGTACGCGCCGCCACGGCGTTCTCGGCCATGGTGACGTCATAGCCGCTGGCGCCGAGATACTCGGCCACGGCTTCCTCAGATCCGGCTCGTCCTCGACGACGATGATACGTGTCTTCACGACGCGCTCGCTCCCGCTTTCAGTGGAAAGTAGATTGGGTATAAACATGATGTCCAGCACTCATCTTGAGTTGTCTGTGGCGGGGTGGAGAAAATGGCCGCACGATCCGTCATCGCGCTTGTGTCCGTCGCCGATATGGTGGCGGGCGATCTTGCCGATCATCTCGAACGGCGTGGGCATGACGTGCGCCAGGCGCGCCAGCCCTGGGAGGCCGAGTCTCTGCTTTCGGCCGGCGGCATCGATGTCGTGGTGATCGGCGACGACGTCACCCAGGCGGAGGGGCGCGAACTGCTCAAGCGTTACAGCAGCCAGGGCGCCGGTGGCGAGGGTGGTCCCGATTTCATCCTGATCTGCCGGCCGCGCGATCTCGTCGACAAGGTGCTGGCGCTGGAGCTCGGCGCCGCCGATGTGGTCGAAAGCCCGCTCAACGTGCGCGAGCTTGCCGCGCGCATCGGCGGCCTGATGATGCGACGCGGCAGGGCTGGCGGGGAACTGATCGTGCTGGAGAACGCGACCGTCGATCTGCGGTCGGCCATGGTGATGCATCGCTCCGGGACGGAGGACCAGCTGTCGCCCGGACAGGTGGCGCTGCTCAGGCTGTTCCTGGCCAGTCCGCGCAAGGTGCTGACGCGCGACGACATCATCGCCGCCGCGCCGGCCGAGAACGCCGACGCTTTCGACCGCTCGATCGACTCCGCATCGTGCGGCTGCGCCGCAAGCTCGACACCGAGACCATCATCACCATTCGCGGCGCCGGCTACCGTTTCGATCCGCCGACCCAACGCAACGAGTGAGGTGCGGCCGGCGAGACGATCTTCATCGTTCTTCATCGGATCCTCGGCCTGATTTCCACCTGGATCCGGCGGTTTGTGATCAGCGTGCCACCAGGACCGATGGACCGGATGGCATGTCGGCGCCGATCGCGATCTCGCCGGCATGGGCGCGATCCTTGAGAAGCACCGTCGCCAGCGCGGCAAAGCCGAGCAGACCTTGGGCGTAAAGCAGCGCGGAAAGCACCGAGGCGGCCAATTTCGTCTTCATGTCTTGATCCCCAATCTCAACGAGGGCGTTTCACCGAAACGGCGAAGCGCCCTTTTTCTATTTTCAAGCACACCGGACAGGAGTTGCTTTACTGCTGGCGCTTCAGGAAATCCCCGAAGTGCCCGCGCCGCCCACGGAGCCCCCGCTGCGGCGCGGGCCTTCGGTCCTCTCGGCAGCAAGTAGCCGGAGGCGCCGCGCATTCCCATTGATCGAAGGCCGACCCGCCAGAAGGCCTTCAACCGGGAGACGCGCAGGCTGGAGACGATCCAGACCGTGGCGATGAACAGAGCCATGTGCAGCGTCGAAACCTCGCCGGTCGTCATCGCCGCCAGTGTCGTCACCGGATTGCCGGCCACGGAGCCGGCGCCACCGATTATGATTGCCGCGACGCTGATCCTGAGAACCAGGAGCGAAGGTTCGATATGCTGTCCATTTTCGTTTGCTGTGTCTGTTCCCGTTGCGTCAAATCTGCCGCCCGCCTGTATCCGCTTCATGCCGCGCACGCCGCGCTTTGTTGCAGATTGGTTTCGAAAACTGCATTTTCCCCTTTCATATGAGGGACATGGACTTTCGTTCTCACTCGGAGCGGATTGTGCATCACGCGATCGCCGCGTATCTGGCAAGAGTCCGGGAGGCCTCGGGCGGCTCTTTCGGTTGAATTTATGGAAACAGATTCGAAACATAAACGATCGTTAAGCGAAATAGAGCTGAAACGGATGAGCGAGATAAGGCGACCATCGAAATTGAAGCCGGAACGCACCGGCAGAAAACAGAGGGACCGTCATGAACACCGCCATTTCCAGCAAGCTCATCAATATCACTGCCGCCGCGCTCACTGGTGCGGCACTGCTCATCGGCAGCAATGCCGCCCACGCCAACCAGATCGTCGCCAAGGTTTCGCTGTCGCAGCAGGTCATGCAGGTCACGGTCGACGGCCGGCCGACCTATACGTGGAAGGTGTCGACGGGCGACCGGCGGCACATCACGCCGACCGGGTCGTTCAAGCCGACCCGCATGCATGAGATGTGGTATTCGAAGAAATACGACAATGCGCCGATGCCGCATTCCGTTTTCTTCAGCGGCGGCTATGCGGTGCATGCCACCTACGCCGTCAATCACCTTGGACGGCCTGCTTCGCATGGCTGCGTGCGGCTGCATCCAGATGCGGCGGCCGATTTCTACCAGCTCGTCGAGGCCTTCGGCCCCGCCAACACCAGCATTGTCATCGTCAAGTGACGGTCTGGGTCAAGTAGCAGGCAGGTTGCCGCCTTCGGCAAAGCTTTAGACGACGCAATTCCGGACGGAAAACCGTTACACACTTTTCCTGGAATTGCTTAGCACCGAAGCTGTGAGGGCTACCGCCAACAAAAGAGGCCGGAACGTTCCGGCCTCTTTTGTTTTTCGCTTCGTCGCCTTCTTCAGTCCGGCAGCGCCGGCATCAGCTTCGGATCGGGCTTCTCGGCGAGATGCGGCAGGTCCCTGCTGGCGATGAAGGTGTAGAACATCGGCACGACGAACAGCGTGAACATGGTGCCGACCAGGATGCCGGTGAAGATGACCAGGCCCATCGAGTAGCGCGCCGCGGCGCCCGCGCCGCTGGAAACGATCAGCGGCACGACGCCCAGCGCCATGGCCGCGGTCGTCATCAGGATCGGCCGCAGGCGCACCTTGGCCGAAGCGATGATGGCGTCGCGTCGCCGCATGCCATGGATCTCGCGCTGCTGGTTGGCGAACTCGACCAGCAGAATGCCGTGCTTGGTGATCAGGCCGATCAGCGTGATCAGACCGACCTGGGTGTAGATGTTGAGCGTTCCCAGGCCGATGTTGAGCGGCACGATGGCGCCGAAGATCGACAGCGGCACCGCCATCATGATGATCAGCGGATCGCGGAAGCTCTCGAACTGGGCGGCGAGCACCAGATAGATGACGACGATCGCTGCGGCGAAGGCGATCAGGATCGTGTTGCCCTGTTCCTTTTCCTGCCGCGACTGGCCGGAATAGTCGATGAAGAAGGTGTCAGGAAGCTGCTCCCTGGCGATATCTTCCAGCGCTTTCAGCCCGTCGCCGGTGGTCACGCCGGGTAACGGCAGGGCCGAGATCGTGGCGGAGTTCAGCTGGTTGAACTGCTCGATCGCGGCCGGCGAAGCGTTGGTCGAGATCTTCACCACCGCCGATAGCGGGACCATCTTGCCGTCGACGCTGCGCACGAAATACTCACCGAGCCGCTCGGGATTGTCGCGGAATTCGATCGGCACCTGCGGGATGATGTCGTAGCTGTTGGAATCGCGGTCGAACTGCGCCACCTCGGCGCCGCCGACCAGCAATGTCAGCGTGCCGCCGATGTCGGCGATCGGCAGGTTGAGCGCCGCGGCGCGCTCGCGATCGATGGTCACCGTCACCTGCGGCGCGTCATAGGACATCGAATTCTGCACGACGATGAAGCGGCCGGAGGCCTGAGCCTTGTTCTTGATCTTCTCCGCCTGGTCGAAAACCTCGGAGGGATCGCCGGTCGAGCGCACCACCATGGAGATCGGCAGGCCGCCGCCGGAACCCGGCAGGGTCGGCGGCGCGAAGACGAAAGCCTCGACGCCGGCGACCTTGGCGAGGCGGCCCTGGATATCGGCCTGCAGCTGCTTGGAACTGCGCTTGCGCTCGGACCAGTCCTTGAAGGCGAAGCCGACGAAGGCGCCGTTGGTCGCGCCGCTAAAGGCGACGGCCGAGAACTGCGCCCTGGTTTCGGGAATGTCCTTCACCAGGCCGAGCATCTGGTTGACATAGGTCTCGGTGTAATCCGACGTCGCATAGCGCGGCGCGGTCACGATCGAGAGCAGGAAGCCCTGGTCTTCTTCCGGCGCGAGTTCAGTCGAGGTCTTGGTGAACATGAAGCCGGTCAGAGCGACAAGCGCCACGACGATGATCAGCGTCACCGGGCGATTTCTCAGCGAAGCAGTGACCGCCCGTTCATAGAGATGCTCGACACGCGTGAACGTGCCGTCGACGATGCGTTGGAAGCGGCCCTGCTGGCCGGGCTTCAGCAGGCGCGCCGACATCATCGGTGTGATGGTGATGGCGATAACGCCCGACAGAACAACGGAGCCGGCCAGCGTCACCGCAAATTCGCGGAACAGCGCGCCGGTGAGGCCGCCGGTGAACGCGAGCGGCGCGAACACGGCGGCCAGTGTCACCGTCATGGCGACGATGGCTGTCGCGATCTCGCGCATGCCGTTGAATGCCGCCTGCATCGGCGACATGTGATCCTCTTCCATATGGCGGTGGATGTTCTCCACCACCACGATGGCGTCGTCGACGACAAGGCCGATCGCCAGCACCATGGCGAGCAGCGACAGAAGGTTGATCGAATAGCCGACCGCAAACAACAGGAAGCAGACGCCGATGAGCGACAGCGGGATGGTCACGATCGGCATCAACACCGAACGGAACGAGCCGAGGAACAGAAGGATAACGACGATGACGATGGCGACCGCCTCTGCAATGGTCTTGAACACCTCGTCGATCGAGGCGCTGATCTGCCCGGTCGCGTCGTAGACGACCTCGATCGTCATGCCTTTGGGCAGCGTCTCCTGGATCTGCGGCACGAGCTTGGTGACCGCTGCCGCCGTTGTCAGCGGGTTGGCCGCGGGCGTGGGGAAGATGGCGAGGAAGGTGCCGGGCTTGCCATTGAAGCTCACCCTGGTGTCAGTGTTCGCCGCGGCGAGCTCGACACTTGCCACGTCGCGCAACCGCACCACCTGACCGCCGGTCGAGCGGACCGGCAATTGGGCGAAGGCCTCGGGTGTCTGCAGGGTCGAGCGAACGGTGATTGAGGAGACCACGTATTCGTTCTGGGTGTTGCCAGGCGCCGACAGGAAGTTCGAATTGTTGATCGCGGTCAGCACGTCCGCAGCGGTCGCGCCGCGGGCGGCCAGCCGGATCGGATCGATCCAGACGCGCATCGAATATTCCTGCGCGCCGAAGACCTGGACGTCGGCCACACCTTCAACGGTGGAGATGCGTGGGCGAATGACGCGCTCGATGTACTCGGTGAGCTGCTCCTTCGTCATGTTCGGATTCTGCATCGAGATGTACATCATCGCGAATTGCTGACCGGTGCCCTTGACGATCACCGGGTCCTTGGTGGCTTGGGGCAAGGTGCCGCGCACGCCCTGGACCTTGGACAGCACTTCGGCGAGCGCCACGTCCGGGTTGGAACCGAGCTTCATCTGCACCGTCACGACGCTGGTCGACGGGCGGCTGGACGAGGTGACGTAGTCGATGTTTTCAGTCGAGGCGACGGCGCGCGCGATCGGGGCGGAGATGAAGCCTTGGATCAGGTCGGCGCTGGCGCCCGGATAGGACGTGGTAACGGTGATCGCGGTCTCATCGACCTTCGGATACTGACGGATCGACAGGCCGAAGATGCCCTGGAAACCCAGGAGCAGGATCATACAGGCCAGCACCGTCGACAGGACGGGCCGGCGAATGAAGAGGTCGGAAAAGCTCATTGCTGCTGAACCTGCTTATTCGCCGATTTGCTCGGATCGACGGTGTTGTCGACGGCAACCGACATGCCGTTGAACAGCCGGTTCTGGCCGGCCGTGACCACCTGGTCGCCGTCCTTGAGACCCTGTGTAATCTCGACCATGCCATTGTTGCGTCGGCCAAGCTTCACGAACACCTGCGAGATGACGAGGGCCGGCTGCTGCGCGGCGTCGGCCGGCTTTGCGCCATCGGCGGCCTTGTCGGCTGGCTTTGCCGTCGCGTCGGCGGGCTTGGCGGCATCGGTCGCTGGCTTGGTAGCATCGGTGGCGGGCTTTTCGGCGCCGGCTTTCTGCGCATCCGGTTTTGCCGGCGCCGCCGCGGCGCGCTCAGCGGACTTTGCCGGCTCGACCACGAAGACATAGTCGCCATAGAGGCTCGTCGTCACCGCTGTCTGCGGCACCGAGATGACGTTGTTTTCCTGCGGCAGCTCAACCCGGATCTGCACGAACTGGCCAGGGGTCAGCTTGCCTTCCGGATTGGCGACCTCGCCGCGGATCGAGACCAGCCGGCTCGCCGGATCGATCCTGGGGTCGATGCCGCGAATGGAGCCGGCAAACGACAAGTCCGCCAGGCTGCCGCCGAGCTTGACCGTCTGGCCGATCTTGAGCAGCGGCAATTGCTGCTCGGGAACGGTGAAGTCGACACGCATCGTGTCGAGATCCTGGATGGTCACCACTGAGTTGCCGGGCGCCAGATACTGACCGACATCGATCTTGGGGATACCCACCGTGCCGTTGAAGGGCGCGGACAATTGCTTCTGGTCGAGCACCGCCTGCAGCTTGTTCACCTGCGCGGCCGAAGCGTCCGCCGCAGCCCGCGCCGCGTCAAGCGTGGCGTCGGTGCCGACGCCGCGCCGCTGCAGTTCGATCGCGCGGACGAGTGCTGCCTGATCCGAGGCGGCCTGCGCCTTCTGCGCCACCAGGTCGGCCTTTTCCACGGCATCGTCGAGTTGCACCAGCACCGCGTTGGCGGCAACTTTCTGGTTGGCGTGGAAGAGGATGTCCTTGACGATGCCGCTCGTCTCGAGGGTCAGGTCGACGCCGTGCACCGCATTGACGGTGCCGATCGCCTCGACGCCAGGCGTCCACTGCGAGGGCTTCACGGTCACGGTCGAGACGGTTGCGGCTGGCGGCTTCATGGTCGCGAAAAACTGCTTGATCGCGCTGTCGCGAAACAGGTTGAAGCCGACGATGCCGGCGCACACCAAGACGAGCAACAGCAAGAATCCGGTGATGATGAAAAAGCGTTTCACGGACAGTCCCCTCGAGCCGGCAACCGGCAAAACAATCGACGCCGGGACACATATCGACGATAAGTCCCGATTTCAAATGGCGGGCGCTTTACTGTACCGTCTGGACGGTGTTGTCAATTCCGCATAGGCTAATGTAAGGGGAGGCGTGATGAGAGCTCGCAAGGCAAATTCGCGCGACAAAATCCTTGCCGCGGCGGCCGATGTGGCGCGCGAGGCGGGGCCGGGGAGTCTGTCGCTGGAAGCGGTCGCGACCCGTGCCGGCGTGTCGAAGGGCGGCCTACTCTATAACTTCCCGACCAAGGCCAAGCTGATGCAGGGGCTTGTCGAGAACTACCTGCAAGACTTCCAGAAGGCACTCGAAACACGCGCTGCGGAGAACGGCCGTGAGATGTGCTCGCCGCCTATATCAAGCTGTCGGCGGATGATTGCCAGCAACCGAAACCCTCGGCCTCGTGGATGTTCGCGGCTATTGCCGAGGATCCCGATTTCCTGACCCCGATAAAGGCGTTCAAACGACAGCTGTTCGAACGGCTGAAGGGAGAGACGGACGCTCTCGGATCGCTGCTGGTCTGCTTCCTGGCCATCGAGGGACTGCGCAGCATGAATCTTTTCGATTCCGATGTGCTTTCGTTGGACGAGCACAAGCTCCTGGTGGCCTCTCTCCTGAAGATAGCCGGGTAGGTCGCCAAACAGTTTAGAGCGTCACACCAGCTTCATCCTACGGACATAGCGTCCTCTTCGGTTCTTTGCTGCAATGCAAACGGAGTGGGACAATGGTGGACGTAGTTTCCAGTGAGGCGGGGATCCCGAGACCGGATCATCCCCTGGATCAATCGGGCGGTGCCAAATGGTTCCTGCCGGCCTTCGGCGTGCTGGTGCTCGTCGGCATTATCTATGTCGGCTACGCGCTCGGCAACGACCTCGCGGTCGCCAAGACCGTGCCGTGGATCCTGCTCGGCATCGCGCTTCTGATCGCGCTGGGCTTTGAATTCGTCAATGGCTTCCACGACACCGCCAACGCGGTCGCCACCGTCATCTACACACGGTCGCTGCCGGCCGAGTTCGCCGTCATGTGGTCGGGCGTCTTCAACTTCCTTGGCGTCCTGACCTCGAGCGGCGCTGTGGCGTTCGGCATCCTGTCGCTGCTTCCGGTCGAGCTCATCCTGCAGGTCGGCTCGTCCTCGGGTTTTGCGATGGTGTTCGCCCTTCTGGTCGCCGCCATTCTGTGGAACCTCGGCACATGGTTCCTCGGCCTGCCAGCCTCGAGCTCGCACACCATGGTCGGCTCGATCATCGGCGTCGGCCTCGCCAACCAGTTCATGGCTCCGGCCGGCAGCGCCACCAGCGGCGTCGACTGGGGACAGGCGACCAATGTCGGCATCACCTTGCTGGTCTCACCGATCGTCGGCTTCTTCGCCGCCTTCGTCCTGCTCTATGCCATGAAGCTCCTGGTGCGCAATCCGGCGCTCTATGAGGCGCCGAAGGGCAACGCGCCGCCGCCATGGTGGATCCGCGCGCTGCTCATCTTCACCTGCACCGGTGTCAGCTTCGCGCATGGCTCCAATGACGGTCAGAAGGGCATGGGCCTGATCATGCTGATCCTGATCGGCGTGGTGCCGACCGCCTATGCGCTCAACCGCACGCCCGACATCAACTATCTCGAAGCCTACAAGGCGGCTTCGGTCAGCGTCGAGACCGCGCTCGGCAAATATGTGAAGCCCGGTGTTACCGTTGCCGATGCCACGGCCGCCAAGGCAGCAGTTCAGGACGCTGTGCGCACCAAGACCTGGAGCGACCAGACGACCGTCGCGCTGCAGACCTATATCCACAACACGACCGCTTCGTTGCAGCCTTACGCCTCGGTCGACAACGTGCCGACCGACCTGGTCAGCAACGCCCGCAACGACATCTACCTGATCGGCGAAGCGTTGAAGCTGATCGACAAGAAGCAGCTGCTGCCGATGCAGGCCGGCGATTTGAAGGCGGTCACCGACTATCACAAGGCGGTGGACAACGCGACGAAGTTCATCCCGCTCTGGGTGAAGGTCGCCGTCGCGCTGGCGCTGGGGCTCGGCACCATGGTCGGCTGGAAGCGTATCGTCGTCACCGTCGGCGAGAAGATCGGCAAGAGCCACCTGACCTACGGCCAGGGCGCGGCTGCCGAGCTGGTGGCGATGATCACCATCGGCATGGCCGACCGTTTCGGCCTGCCGGTGTCGACCACGCACGTGCTGTCGTCAGGCGTTGCCGGCACGATGGCGGCCAACGGTTCGGGCCTGCAATGGTCGACCGTGCGCAACCTTCTGCTTGCCTGGGTGCTGACGCTGCCCTGCTCGATCGCGCTCGCTTTCGTGCTGTTCATCATCTTCCGCCAGGTTTTCTGAGCGGGGAACATCCTTAAAAGAAACGGCGTCGCAAGCGGCGCCGTTTCTTTTGTCGGCTTCATACTCTTATCGCTGCGCAACGTTCGTCCTGTTTAGGCGGCGCAATTGGCGCAGCGACAACAAATGCAGCAGGATCGAGCTTGGCACCACGAAAGCGGGGGTCAGCACACCGGGATATTCGCCCGCGCCGATGCTTTGCACATCAGGAACGATCAATTGCCATGGACCGGGCGAGGTGATCATGCCCATGGTGATCGCGACCGCGAAGTCGGCAAGGCCGAGGATGTTCCAGAACGTTGCCGCCCTTCGGCCCCTGGCCGTGCTGGTCGCCACCGCGATCGCCGCCGGCAACGCGAACAGTCCGGTCAGCATGTCGCCGATGCCCGCCGGCACTGCGAATATGCCGGGCAGCGCACCATGCAGCCAGGCTGCGAGCGCCCAACTGCCGAATACGCGGTAGAGTTGAAGCGCGACGAGCCAGCTTGCCGGCATCGCGTCGAGCACCTGCCCGATCCGCTTAGAGAACAGCAACAGCGGCGCGCCGATGATCACGGGCACGATGATCGCCAACGGCAACATCGGTAATGTAGTGTTCGGGTGGAAGACGCCATTGATCGCGGCGCTCCAGGCCACGGCGAGCCACAGCGTGTCCGGGATCATCACCGCCAACCAGGTCACGCGGCGCTGACCTAGCGTCAGGCTCGTGCCTTGGAGGCCGAGCCACAAACCCAGCCCGATAAGCGCGTGCGCGGCGAGCTGGTGGATTGTGGTCGGAAGGCCACTGGCCGGGATCAACGGCCAACTGTAGATCAACAGCGTCCACAGTGCCGTCAGCGGCGCAAACCAGAGCAGGCCGCGCCAGGTGTCACGCGGCGGAACGATTGCGGGGGAAACACCTTCGGCGGTCATCGGCGGCACCCATTGAGCCTAGCGCATTTGCTTGCGGTCAGATGTACGCCCGCTTTCCGCAAGCAGCTATTCGAGATAACGTCGATGGGCTGTTAAGAAGAGCTTCACAATCCGCGGAGTGTGATCGAGTCAGGGAGGCGGTTCCAAGCGTTGGCCTGCGCCGCGATTTTCGCCGAGTTGCCGCGGAACTCAGGTGGCTCTATCAAATGAGCCACGCGGTGCGCTTCCTTGAGGCGCATGCCGGGGCAGCGCCAGTGACACACAAATGCGCTGTGTCAATCTGAGCGAAACCGGCGAAGGATCCTTTGGCGCGCAAGGCCCTCTTCGAGGGGCTCGTCGCGGCAAGCGAGGTCGCGCGTGAGCTCGGGCAACGGCCTCGCCTTCAGGTCGGGTCTTCCCGATGCAGGTCGTGGATGGCGACGCCCTCGACATTTTTGGGCAGCATCAGCCATTTCTTATGGCGCAGCGTGCGCTCGGTGTCTTCCTGGCCCATTTCCCAATGCTCGCGCATCGAGGTGCCGGAGAACTCATAGTCCTTGGCGTGGCCTTCATAGCCTTTGTGCTGGTAGATCAGGTGCACGATGTTGACGACGCCGGCGTCGGAATAGTCGGCGATCAGTTCCTTCTCGCCGTCCTTGAGCTGTTCCGGCGGCACACGCTTCAGGGCGTCGAGCAGCTTCATCTTCAGCGCATGGATGCGCTCGAAATTGTCGGTGTTCTGCCGCGTGCGGCTCGAATACATGATGTCCTTGTGGCGCGACAGCACGTCGGCCATGCCGCGCGGCAGCACGCCGCGGGCGCTGAACAGATCGACCTGGAACACCAGCGAGGAGCGGTCCTCCTCCTGGTCGAGCAGATATTGCAGCGGCGTGTTGGAAACGATGCCGCCATCCCAATAATACTCGCCCTCGATGCGGATCGACGGAAAGGCGGGCGGCAGCGCGCCGCTGGCCATGATGTGCTCCGGCCCGATGCGCACCTTGTCGGTGTCGAAATAAACGAAATTGCCGGTCCTGACGTTGACCGCGCCGACGCTGAGGCGCTTCTTGCCATCGTTCAACACGTCGAAGTCGATCAGGCTCTCCAGCGTGTCCTTCAACTCGGCCGTGTCGTAGAAGCTGGTGGCGCCGTCGGCTCCCGACAATTGGAGCCAGGGATTGGGATTGCGCGGCTTGAAGAAACCGGGCTGGCCCATCGTCATCGTCATCAAAGACGAGGTCTGGTTGCGGATATCGCGATAGATGTCGCCTTCGGGCGTATAGGGCCAGATCTTGCGGCCCGAGATCGTCAGCCAGAACTGTTCCAGCCGCTGCAGGCGCCGGCTTGGCTCGTTGCCGGCGATGATCGACGCGTTGATTGCGCCGATCGAAACACCGGAGAGCCAGGTCGGCTCGCAACCGGCGTCGGCCAGCGCCTGATAGACGCCGGCCTGATAAGCGCCAAGCGCGCCGCCGCCCTGGAACACCAGCGCGATGCGGTCATATTGGGCCGTGATTTCCTCGATGGTGGCTGTGGCTGCCTTGCTGCGGTTGCGTTCAAGCACTGACTTTCTCCAGCTTCGTCGCGCCGGCAGCGGATTGGCTGTGGTCAGCGAGGTAATCATGCACGACTTCGCCGAGGCCCAGCGTCAGATCGGCTTTGAAATGAACGGCCGAAACGATGTCGAGCACAGGCAGTTTCGCCACGTCGGCCATGACATGCGGCCTGAGATCGAGCGCGGCCGGCGCCGTCCACGCCTCTTTCAAGGTGATGTCGGTGAGGTAGTAGCGGACCAGTTCGCAGATGCGTGGGCTACCGTCGACATGCGGGATGATCTTGATCAGGAAATTGGGTGCGGCGAGTGAGGCCAGCACCTGGTCGTGGTCGGCCTCGCGGTGCTTGTAGCCCATCGTGCCGGTGGCGCACAGCACGCTGCCATAGTGCAGCGTGCCCACCACCACTTCGCCCTCATGCACGATCTTGGGGCTGGCGAGCTTCTTGGGGAAACCCCACAGCTCGCGGCCGCCGGCGATCGGCGCGTCGTCGTCGAGATACATGGAATGGACGAAGCCGCCATGCTGTCCACGGTAGCGCACCGGGATGACCTGGCCGGTCTCGGTGTAGTCGCCGAAGCCGGTCGAATCCGGCATGCGGATGAACTCGTATTTGACCAGCGGCTCGTCGATTTCGAGCGGCGCCGGCACCACGGCCTCAAGGGCTTCGCGCGTCGTGCGGTAGGTGATGATGACGTATTCGCGGTCGAAGAAGCGATAAGGGCCTGGCGGGAAGGACGGATTGGTGAGCGGCATCGCATAGGCGCGCTTCACGACGTCGGCGATTTCCATTCCGGTGCCCCCAAAAAGTTTGAAATGACCCCGCGCGAACGCGCTGGCAAATATGTTGCACGGCAGCATGACAGTGCCGTGTCAGCGCCGCGACAGGCACGTTCGAAAGCCGGCAAAGCCTTTGCTGGACTGTAATAGCGCCGACATATGGCTGTGGCATTGTCATGCTGCGGCGCACAAACTATGTGCCTTTGATAGTCCTTCCCTCCTGTCGCGAGATCTCCCATGGGTTCCCTGTCTTCGAAGAATGCGCTCGTCACCGGCTCGACCAGCGGCATCGGCCTGGCCATCGCCCGCGCTTTTGCCGCCGAGGGCGCCAATGTCACCATCAACGGGCTCGGCGACGCCGCGGCGATCGAGCAGGAGCGGGCCGGCATCGAGAAGGATTTCGGCGTCAAGTGCCGCTACTCGGACGCCAACATGATGGATGGCGCGGCGGTGACTGCGATGGTCCACGACGCCGAAGCCGCCTTCGGCAGCCTCGACATCCTGGTCAACAATGCCGGCATCCAGCATGTCGCGCCGATCGAGGAGTTTCCCGACGACAAGTGGGAAGCGATCATCCGCATCAACCTTTTGGCCGCCTTCTATGCCATCAAGGCGGTGGTGCCCGGCATGAAGAGCCGCAAGTGGGGCCGCATCATCAACACCGCTTCGGCGCATGCGCTGGTCGCCTCGCCGTTCAAGTCGGCCTATGTCTCTGCCAAGCACGGCATTGCCGGCCTGACCAAGACGGTGGCGCTGGAAGTGGCGCAGAACGGCATCACCGTGAACGCGATCGCGCCCGGCTATGTCTGGACACCGCTGGTCGAGAAGCAGATCCCCGACACGATGAAGGCGCGCGGCATGACCGAGGAGCAGGTCAAGCACGACGTGCTTCTGGCCGCGCAGCCGACCAAGGAATTCGTCACTGTCGACGAGCTTGCCGCACTGACGCTGTTCCTGTGCTCGGACGCCGCCAGGCAGATCACCGGGACGACGCTGCCGATGGATGGCGGCTGGACGGCACAGTAAGGCGCCGGACTTGCACGCGTGACATGGGCGCCGGGACAGCCTGGTCCCGGCTAAGGAATAACTAACCCTGCATCAGATGCCCGGTCCACCAGGCCGAACTGCCGGTGAAGCGGATCACCAGCAGGCCGATGCCGGAGATCAGCGCCGCCCAGTAGAGCGGCGTGCCGACTTTCCAGCGATCGTCGCCGGGCGCTTGCTGGCTGAGCGTGCGCTTGGTGCCATAGAGTCCAACAAGTAGTCCGATGTTCAAGACAATGTCGAGCATCGCGACACCCCGGCTGGTATATTCGCCGCCTGGGATGCAAAGCCGATAGACGAAGGTGGCGATCAAAAGGGCCGCAATCACCCTGAATGTCGTCCACGGCAATGGCTTGCCTGAACTGATATCCGGCACGGTCCCCTCCGCTGAAAGCCGGATGGATCGATATCATGCGGGCCGCCGGCCAGGCGTGAGCCGGATAACAAAGCCGCCACTGCCGAACTCAATCCCAATGAAAACGATCACATTAGCGTGAGCGAAAAAACCGGACGGCAGGGAATAAATAGCCTGGTCCGCTGGTCTTCAGGGCATGCGCCGGATGTGCGCGCAGCAGCAGGAGACCAACATGAAGCGGCATGAAGACAAAAGGATTGCGACCGAAGCGGGCGAGGGCGTCAGCCATCGCCGTCCTTTGGAGCGCATGAGCTGGGCGCATCTCTTCCGTGCCATACCGCCCCGTCGCCGGCCCTGATCCGTGCCGATCACAACCATCGAGATTTACGTCCATGACGGCCAGCATCTCATTGCAGCCAGCGATGCGCCGTTCTCTTCGAGGCGCCCCTTGCTTCCGAGACCCTTGACTCCGGTGACCCCAATGCCTTCACCTCCCCCGAAGCAGGCGCCTTCGCCTGCAGTCGCGATCTTCACCCGCACGAGCAGGGACAGGTCAGCGCCATCTGAGGATGGCGGCAAGCCCTTGGCGGGAGCGCCTGACGGTGGAACGGTGTTGAGCGAAAAGATCCTGGCCGCGCGTTTTGCCGAAGTGGTGCTGCCGCATCTCGGCGACGCGCTGTCGCTCGCCCGTTGGCTGACCGGCAACACGGCCGATGCCGAGGATGTGGTACAGGAAGCCTGCCTCAAGGCGCATGCCGGCATTGCCGGCTTTTCCGGCGGCAACGCCCGCGCCTGGCTGCTGACAATCGTGCGCAACGCCTCCTACACCTGGATGGCGCGCAACCGTCCGCGCGCCGTTGTCTCCGTCGGCGATCTCGCCGACCTCGAGGATGTCTCGCCGCTGCCCGACAATTCAGACAGCCCGGAAGCGGTGCTGATCGCCAAGGCGAATACAGCGGCTGTAGAGGCCGCGATCGCAGGGTTGCCGGAAGCGTTTCGCGAGACGGTGGTGCTGCGTGACATTAACGGTCTCAGCTACCGCGAGATCGCCACCATGCTCGGCGTGCCGCAAGGCACGGTGATGTCGCGGCTGGCGCGGGCCCGCGGTCTGTTGATGACGGAACTTGGAGGGCGTCACCATGAGCCCGCATGAAAATCGCCCGCGTGAGGATGGATTGCCGCAAGACCCGCAGGATATGAAACTGATGATCCACGCCCTTGTCGATGGCGAGCTAGACGCCGCGGCAGCCCTTGCCGTCGAGCGTCGCATGGCCGCCGATCCGGACCTTGCCGCCGAGCATGCACGGCTGGTCGCGCTGCGTGGCGCGCTCGCCAATGTGCAGCGTCCCGCCGTCAGCGACGACTTCCTGGCGCGCATCGCGGCCATTGCCGCGGTGAAGGGTGCCGACGAAGCCGAAACCGCGCAGGCCGAGGCCGTGGAAGCGCCAGCACAGCAACAACAGGGCAAAGTCATCGAGATGCGGCCACGCGCCGCGCGCCGCTTCGCCTCTTTCGACTGGCGCCAGATGGCGGCCTCGATCGTGCTGACGGCGTTTCTCGCCAGCGGCGCGACGCAGTGGCTGATGGTCGACAATGCCCCGGAGAGCTTTGCGGTCGCCGTCGCCAACGGCCATCGCCGCAGCCTGCTCGCCGCAACCCCGGTCGACATCGTCTCGTCGGATCGCCACACGGTGAAGCCGTGGCTCGATGGCCGCATCGGCGTCTCGCCGGCGGCGCCCGACATGGCCAAGGATGGCTTCGCGCTGCTTGGTGGCCGTGTCGAGGTGATCGGCGACCGGCCGATGCCGGCGCTGGTCTACCGCCATCACGAGCACCTGATCACGCTGGTGGCGGCGCCGCGCCAGAACGAGGCCAAGTCAATGCCCGTGGCGGACGATCTGTCGGCCGGCGGCTTCCTTCTCGTGCACTGGACCGACGACGCCTTCTCCTACTGGGCGATCTCGGACGCCGAGCGCCCGGCGCTTGACGATTTCGTCGCCCGGTTCCGCGCGGCCGTCCTCGCCAATCCGGCGGCGGGCAGCCCGGGTTAGGGAAACGAAACGTCTTTATCGCCGCTATTTTTGAGGGCCGATAACCTGTTTGACGGGATGAGTGAAGGCAGATGCCTGTCGGTCCGAGATAATCGCCCAAAGCACTTGCCCCGTTGCGCCGGCGCAGGGTGCACAGGTAGATAAGCCAAGGTCAGCTTTGGTATGTTATATACGCTGCGTTCTCGCGGCGGATACGAGATCGATGGATCAGGAAAGACTTCTAACAGCAGTCCTCTTGGCTGATGTCGTGGGCAGCACGCCGCTCTATGAGCGCATAGGAGACGATGCCGCCCTGCGGCAGGTTTCGGGTTGGTTGGACGCGATACGCGAGATCGCCGCCCAGCACGGCGGCGATTTCATTCACTCGAAAGGCGATGACGTGCTCAGCCTGTTCGAGAGCCCGGAGGCGGCGCTGAGGGCCGTCTGCCAAATCAGCCACCAACTGACGGAAGGGGCGTTGAGCGCCCGTATCGGATTGCATTTCGGGGCGGTCATTCGCGCGCGGGGCGCGGTGTTCGGCGACGTTGTCAACGTCACCGCAAGGTTGTCCACTACGGCCAACCCTGGGGAGGTCCTGATCAGCCAGAGCTTCTTCGAAGCCCTTTCCGCGGGCAGCCGCAGTACCTTGCGGCTCCTCGACAAAATGGCCTTCAAGGGAAAGCAGGAACTCTTCGATGTCTATACCCTGAGGAGCGACGATGGGGCCGTCAGTACCCACGTCGCCCGCGGGGGCACCATTGTCGATAGGCGCTCCGCCCCGCCGCGGCAGATCAATCTGGTCATCCGCTATGGAGATCAGTCGAGATCCTGCCGAAACAACGAATTGGTGACCATCGGCCGATCTCCGGAATGCGATATCGTCGTCCAGCGGCCCTGGGTCTCGAGGCACCACGCGACCTTTACCATCTCGAATGGCAAGGCCCGGCTTGTCGAGCGAAGCTCGTCGGGCACATTTGTGTCGATGGGACCCGGTCACGAAGTATTCGTGCGCCGCGAAGATATTCTCCTCTTCGGCGCCGGCGTCATCTCGCCTGGACGCAGATCGTCCCTCGGCGACGCCCAGATACTTCACTACGAAATTGTCTCAGGCTGACCCGGCCGGGGCATCTGATTGCTTCTGTCCGCGAGGTCGAGCCGCCGCTGGCGCAGGCGGGCCGCTCGAATGCTCGCTATGCGCCCGATCTCACCGGCAGGTGTAGCCGCCGTCGATCGGCAAATGGATGCCGGTGATCATCGAGGCGGCGTCGCTGAGCAGGAACACGATAGGGCCGGCCACTTCGTCCTCGGTCGCCCAGCGTCCAAGCGGCATCTGCTTGAGGAACGGCTCGGCGACATGCGGCTGGCTCCAGTGGCCGGACGAGATCGGTGTCATCACCACGGTCGGGTTCACGCTGTTGACGCGTATGTTGTATTTGCCGAGCTCCAGCGCCGAGCAGCGGGTGATGTTTTCGAGTGCCGCCTTGGACGAGCCGTAGGAAATGTGCCCGTCAAGCGCGACCAGCGCCGCCTGGCTGGAGACGTTGACGATCGCGCCGCCCTTGCCGAGCGCCACCATCTGCCGCGTCGCATATTTGGTGACCAAAAGCGCGCCGCGCGCATTGACGGTGATCACCTTGTCGAAAATGGCAATGTCGGTGTCCATCGGCGTCGCGATCTCGCCGCCGAAGCCGCCGCAATTGACGACCCCCAAAGATCGAGGCCTTCGAGCGCATCGCGGATATCGTCCTCGGAGCCAAGGTCGAAGCTCACCGTGCGGCAACCGGTCTCCTTGGCGATTGCCGCGAGCGCCTCTTGCGAGCGACCGGCGGCGATTACATTGGCGTTGGCCTTGACCAGATGCCGCACGGTGGTGCCGCCAATGCCGCCGCTGCCACCCGTCACCAGAATGTTGCGTCCGTGAAAATCCGTCATGGTTTCCTCTTCGTAGTGGTCTTCAAGTTGGTGTCAGGCGAGCTCGGTGGCTGCCGCCGCATCGGAAATTCTTTGGCCCGCTTCATTGAAGAGATGGCAGGCGTGGGGCGGCAGGGAGATGGCGATGCGATCGCCGGCGCGGGCCATGCGGCCGCTGCTGTCGCGGATGACCAGGTTCTCCTCGCCTTCGCGCACATGGATGAAGGTGTCGCTGCCCAGAAGTTCGACCACGCTCGCCTTGACGACGAACGCATCGCCCTCGGTGGACCGCACGATGTGTTCCGGCCGGATGCCGATGGTTACCTCGGCTCCGGGCTTCAGGGGCTCGGAAACGGGCAATTCGAGCGAAAGCCCTAGATTGAGCAGAATCGTCGCCAGATTGCTTCGAACCGAAGTGACCGAGCCCTTCAGGAAATTCATCGCCGGCGAACCGATGAAGCCGGCGACGAAGAGATTGGCCGGCCGGTGGTAAAGGTCGAGCGGCGCGCCGACCTGCTCGATGCGCCCGCCGTTCATCACCACGATGCGGTCGGCGAGCGTCATCGCCTCGACCTGGTCGTGCGTGACATAGACCATGGTCGAAGCAAGCTCCGCCTTCAGCCGCGCGATCTCGACGCGCATGCCGACACGCAGCGCGGCATCCAGATTGGACAGCGGCTCGTCGAGCAGGAACAGCTTCGGCTTGCGCGTCATGGCGCGGCCGATGGCGACGCGCTGACGCTGGCCGCCGGAAAGCTCACGCGGCTTGCGTTTCAGGTACGAGCCGAGCCGCAGTTTTTCGGCGGCACGGCCGACGCGCTCGACGATCTCGGCCAACGGCGTGCGGGCGATCTTCAGGCCGAAGCCGATGTTGCGGTCGACATTCATATGCGGATAGAGCGCGTAGGACTGGAACACCATCGCCACGCCCCGTTCCGGCGGCTCGGCACCGCTCATGTCGACGCCGTCGACCAGGATGCGGCCCGAGCTGATCGGCTCCAGCCCGGCGATGATGCGCAGCAAAGTCGACTTGCCGCATCCAGACGGCCCGACTAAGACGCAGAACTCGCCGTCCTCGATGGTCAGCGACAGTTCCGGGATGACCGTGGTGTGACCGAAGGCCTTGGTGACCTTGTCGATGATGAGCGTCGCCATGGGCCTAGCCTTTCACCGCGCCGGCCAGCAGGCCGCGCACGAAGGCGCGCTGCACCAGCACATAGAGGAGGATCAAGGGAAGCGCGATCAGCGTCAGGATCGCGAAGAGCGCGCCGGGATTGGCCATGTAGAGGCCGGAATACTGCATCGGCACGATGGTGAGCGTCTTCATCTCGCTCCTGGTCAGCACGATCAAAGCGAGGAAGAATTCGTTCCAGGTGACGATGAACTGCCAGATGGTGACGAAGACCAGCGCCGGCCGGACCAGCGGCAGCGCGACATGCCAGTAAGTCTGCCAGGCGTTGCAGCCATCCACCCGCGCAGCCTCGAAAAGCTCGCGCGGCGCGTCTTCCATGAACGCCTTGAGGATGACCATGGCGAACGGCACGCCGAGCGCGGCGTAGGGCAGGATGAGGCCGATATAGGTGTTCACCCAGCCGAAATTCTTGAGCAGGATGGCAAGAGGCAGCACCATTGAGGCGAGCGGCACCATCAGAGTGGTAAGCAGCGTC
Organism: Mesorhizobium sp. ORM8.1; assembly: GCF_053005525.2. NCBI lineage: Bacteria > Pseudomonadati > Pseudomonadota > Alphaproteobacteria > Hyphomicrobiales > Phyllobacteriaceae > Mesorhizobium > Mesorhizobium sp. ORM8.1. Next base: position 4,592,281 of record NZ_CM132600.1, read on the forward strand.
GCGTAGAGCAGCATCGAGCCTTTCAGCCGCAGGATCGCGCAGGCGAAGGCAAACAGCGATGAGACGGCGACCACGATCGCCACCGTCGCGACGGTGATGATCAGGCTGTTCAAGAAAATACCACCCAGCGGATTGTCGCGGATCACGGTGACGAAGTTGTCGAAGGTCACCGGCCAGGTGAAGAGCGCCGCGTCAAAAGCCTGCGCCGGCGTGCGCAGGCCGATCGACAGCATGTAGACCTGCGGCACCATCCAGAAGCCGAGCACGATGAAGAGGATGGCATGGATGACCACGCCGCGGATGCGGTTGCGGGCGAGCGGCGCCATCAAGACTCGTCCTTCCCCGCCGGCGACAGGCGGGCGCCGAGCAGCGCGATCTGGATCAGCGACAGCACCAGGGCGATGACCAGCACGATGACGGAAAGTGCCGCGCCGCTTCCGGTGTCGCCGAGCACGAAGCTCTGCTTGAAGATGAAGGTGCCGAAGACCTCGCTGGCGCGGTTCGGGCCGCCGCCGGTCATCAGATGCACGATCGGGAAGGTCTGCAGCGTTCCGATGACGCCGAGCAGCAGCAGCGATTTCGTCGCTGGCGCCAGCATCGGCACGATGATATGGACGGCAAGCCGCCAGCCCCTGGCGCCGTCGATGCGGGCGGCGTCGAGCACCTCGGTCGGCAGGTTGGCGATGCCGGCGATGTACATCAGCATCGAAAACCCGGTCCATTGCCAGATGTTGACGACGATCAGCGCGTAGATCGCGGTCTTCGGGTCGCCGATCGGCGATGTCATCATGACGATGCCGAGATGCTTCAGATATTCCTGGGCGATGCCGTAATAGGGGGCGTAGATCTGCACCCAGACCAGGCTGATGACCGAGACCGACGTCACCACCGGCAGGAAGAACATGGTGCGGAAGAAGCCGCGCAAGGCGTGCGTGTGGCGCTCGATGAAGTAGGCGAGCAGCCCGCCGATCAGCATCTGCACGGGTATGGTGATCGCGCCCCACAGAAGCATGTTGCGCACCACGATCCAGAAGGTCGGATCGGCGAGAATGGTGGTGTAGTTGGCGAAGCCGGCAAAGACCGATCCGCCATCCGTCCGGCCGGCGTAGAAGCTTTGCTCGGCAACCCAGAGGATCGGATAGGCGATGAAGACGACGAAGAGCAGTGTTGCCGGCAGCGCAAAGAGGTAGAGCGTCGAAGTTCTCGATGCCGATCGCCCTTTCACCGCCGCGTTGGCGGCTCCGGCTCGCATGGCCTCTGCGCTCATTGATGCTTGCCATCTCAAGACTGAAAAAGTCCGGGCGCGTCTCCGCGCCCGGCAGTTGGTCGTGGATTATTTTGCCGCGAGAGCCTTCTCTGTCGCCGCTTGGACGGCGGCCAGGGCTGCTTCCGGCTCGATGCTGCCAGCCGCAACGCCGGCCAGCGCATTGTCGAGCGCCTCGGCGATCGCCGGCGAGGCGAAGCGCTGGTTCTCAGCCTTCGGCAAATCGGCCATGAAGCGGGCCGACATGTCCTTCACATGGTCGGTGATATCGCCCTTCGGCGAATTGCCGTCGAAGGCCGGAAGGTCGTTGAGGTCGTTCAGCGCCTCCTGCAGGCCGACGCCGTTGGTCAGCTCGGCAAGGAAGCTCCAGGCCTCCGGGTTCTTGCCGCCGTTCTTGGTCAGGCCATAGCCGATGTCGATGCCGCCGACCGGCGGGCTGGCGGGGTTTCCGTCCTTGACCGGGGGCAGATAGAAGAAATCGAAGCCGTCCATGTTCTGGACGAATTCCGACAGCGGCGGCGGGAACTTGCTTTCCTGCATCCACCATGAGCCCAGCGCCATCATGCCCACCTTGCCCTGCGCGAAGAGCTGCGCACCGGTCGGATAAGCATGAGCGCCAAGCGCGCCTTGCTGGAAGATGCCGTCGTCGAACAGGCCCTTCCAGGCTTTCATGGCGGCGACCAGCTCCGGCGCCGTCCATGGCGTCTCGCCGGCCTGCGCCTTGTCGACGATGCCGGCTGAGAACTGGTTGGCGAGCATCAGGAAGACGTTCTCGTTTTGCCAGCCGTCGGCCGCACCCTGGAACATCGGGATATAGCCGCCGTCCGTCAGCGCCTTGGCCGCCGCCTTCAGGTCGGCATAGGTCTTCGGCGGCGAAAGATTGAGCTTCTCGAAGATCTTGCGGTTGTACCAGATGCACAGCACCTGCGATTCCTGCGGGATGATGTAGAAATTCTCGTCGCCCTTCGGATTGCCCATCAGCATCTGCTTGCGGTTGACGGGGAAGACCTTGTCCGCCCATTTGTCGCCCCACTGCTTGGCAGCGCGCTCGTTCACCGCCTCGAGGTTTTCGCGATATTGCTGGGTGAGCGAGCCGGGTTGCAGGCCGATCACGTCGGGCAGACTGCCCGAGGCTGCCGCAGCCTTCAGCGCGGTGATGTATTCAGGCGAATAGTTGTAATAGGTGTATTTGACCTTCACGTCCGGATGGGCCTTTTCGAAGGCCGCGATCGACTTTTCCATCGTGCTCTGCACGAACCACGACCAGACGGTGACCTCTTTCTGATCGGCATAGGCTGAAGCGGAATAAAGCGCGGTGGCGAGGATGGTCGTCGCCAAGAACAGCATTTTTCTCATTACATTCCTCCCTTTCTTAGTTCCCAGATAATGCGCGACGCGAGCCTCCATCTCGCGGGCGTGGCGACCCGTTGCCGGATCGTCAGACGTGGCTGCTATCGCCACGCGCTTTGGTCCGGCGTCAGGCTGCTTTCGCAGCCGCCGATGTCAGCACCTCCTCAGTGATTGTCCGGTCGTCGGCGAGCGGCCGGTTCGGGGTCAGGCCGAGCTTCTGCAATTCGCCATGGTAGGCGCGCACCGCCTCTTCCGGAGAAACCGTGCCGTCGGCAACGGCCCGCATCAGCACGATCAGCTGCAGCGGCGCCTCGGCGAGGTTGATCTTGCGGCCGAAGAGGGCAAGACGGGCGCCGTAGCGCTCCGACTGAGCGACCAGTTCCAACGTGTCGCGCGTGGTGCCGGCGCCGCCGCCAAGCACGCCGACGATGAGCTCGCTGTCGAAGCTTGCAAGCTCCTCCAGGGCTTTCGGCCCGTTGTAGGCCGTCTTCAGGAACAGCGGCCGCTCGGCCTTCGGCACGCTGGCCAGCGACTTGATGATGTTGTCGTTGACGAACTCGCCGATCTGCTCGCGGCTAAGGCCGAGATCCACGCTCGGATTGAAGACCTCGTAGAAATATCTGAAGCCGGTGCGGGTAGCCTCGGCGCGGAATTCGGCAAAGGCGTTCAGGGCGCTGACATCGAGCCCGACATCGTTGCTGAACGAGACCGAGTAGAGCGCAAGGTCGGTGCCATGCGTCGGATAGTTGGCGATGGCGCGCGCCAGATTGGTGTCGCGGAAGGGCACCGACGCGGTCTGCGTATAGGTGCCATGGCGCACGGCGCCCCAGCACATTGTTTCCAGATTGCCGCGGATGGCGGGCTTCATCTCGCTGCCGAAGAAAGCGGCGCGCTCGTCGAGAAGCTCGAGATTGGACTGCGACACCAGCATGATGTCGACGATGTCCTGTTTGATGATCGCCTCGATCTGGGCGATGAATTCCTGGCGGCTGCGGCGGCGCGGCGGCCTGACCGAATAGTCGAAGCCGGTCGCGGTGACGCCGGCGCCGACGTCGCTGTCCTTGGCGTCGGCAATGACGAAATCGGCCCGCGTGTAACGGCCCGCGCGGATGTTCGCCAGCTTCCTGTCCAGTCTCGTGACCATAATCTTCCTCGGTAGATCTGTTTTCGGGGGTTTGGGGCGGGCGCCTCGCCTTCGCCGCATCAAGCCTGCGGTCATTTGCAGACATTTCTCATAATCTGTCAATAGCTATCTAAACTCTCTAATTTGAAGGATGGCGCGCGCATTAAGGCGGGATCGTATTGCGAATGGCAACCAACGTGCGAGCGGTATTTGGTATTAACTTGCTGTTTTATAATGGCTTTCTCAAAAAGCGCGAATGCGGAATGGAATTTGAGAATTTTGTAGAGATCGCTCGTTGCCTGCATCAGAGGCCGGCCTTTTAAGCATTGCCTCTTTCTGCCTCAGGCGGTGAAAGGCGAAAACCGCATTGACGATTTGAAAGATAATGATAGCAATTGGCAGCGCGCCAGGCGAGGAGAAGCGCTGGAATGTATGACGGGTTCACCGGATCGGTCGCGCAGCGCTATGCAGCGCTGGTCGATCCACAATCAGGTCCGCTTGGCGCGGACGCGTTGTCCTCGGCCGGCCTTTTCCTGTGCGGCATCAGCGCCTGCGTCGATGCACGGGTCGAGATGAGCGATATCCAACCGCTGCTGGACGCGCCGGCCGAGACGCAGGCGGCGCGGCTTGCCGCCATGCTGCTTTCGCGCGCCGCGCGCGGCATAGGCGGCGAGGTGCGGTTCGACTGGCTGGAAGGCCCGGCATGGCTGCGCGAGCGCCTGCAGCCACGCTATGCGCTGGGTGGGACCGGGCCGCAAGCGGCGTGGGTGCTCGGCCAGTTGGGCGTCCGTTCCCTGGTCGCGCTCGAGGATCGCCACGCCTTGATGCTGCGGCAGATACCGCCGAGTGTGTTCCTGGCCGACAAGGGTGAGCTCAAGCCGGCGGACAAGGTGCAGGCTTCAGGCCCGCACATTCCCGAGATCTTCATCTTTGAATTCACCGCCGGCCGCGCAATCGGCGCTGTCATGCCGACCCGTTCCTCACGCGTTGTCGTGCGCTTCCGCGACCGCGGCATCCAGCATGACGGGGAGTTCGAGGCCTTGTCGCGCCGGCTGGCGCCCTCGGCCGCCGCCGGGCTGCTTTCGGGGCTGAACGATGAAGCGGCGGAAAATGTCGGCGCTGCCAGCCGGCATGTCTTTGCACTGGGCCGCGATTGGAAAGCCGCCGGTCTCAAGACAATCCATTTCGAGCTGGCGGGCTACGTATCGCAACAGGCTGTCGAGAAACTGCTTTCCCACACCACCGGCGCCATCACTTCGCTCGGCATGAGCCATTCCGAACTGCTCGCCATGAACCCGTCGGCGCATCATCCGATGGAGGCCCTGATCGCGCTCGGCGAACGGCTTGGCCTCGAGCGGGTGTGCGTGCATGCCGACACCTGGGCGGCCGCCGTGACGCTCAACGATCCAGGGGAAGAAGAGCTGGCGCTGATGGCGGGCTGCGCGATCGCCAGCGCCAGGGCGGCTATCGGTGCGCCGGCACGAGATATAGCAATCGCACCGTCCGCCGAATTCCATCCGCTGCCTTTTGAAACGCCGGTACGCCGAGGACGCTGGACTTTTGTTGCCTGCGCGTCTCCCTATCTGGACAAGCCGGCAACGACGCTTGGCCTCGGCGACAGTTTCACCGCCGGCTGTCTGCTCATCCTGGGGCGGACCCGTCACGCCGCCACCGGCCCGAACCTGCAACACGCCTGAAGGACTTAATCGATGTATCTCGAACGCTTCCGCCTCGACGGAAAAACGGCTTTCATCACCGGAGGCGGTCGCGGCATCGGCCTGTCGACGGCCGAGGCGCTGGCCGAAGCCGGCGCCAAGGTCATCATATCCGATCTCGACAGCAAGGTGCTGACTGCCGGGCGCGACGAGCTGAAGCAGAAGGGCTACGAGGTCGATGCGGTGCAGCTTGACGTTACTGATTCCAAGGCGGTCGCCGCCGCCGCGCGGGCGGCCAATGAGCGCCATGGCGCGGTCGATATCCTGATCGCCAATGCCGGCATTGCCTGGCCTGACACGCCCGGCGAAGAGATGAGCGACGACGTGTGGCTGAAGGTAGTCGATGTCGATTTGAATGGCGCCTACTGGTCCTGCCGTGAGTTCGCGAGACCGATGCTCGAACGCGGCCGCGGAGCGATCGTGACGCTCGGCTCGATGTCCGGCCTGATCTCCAACAAGCCGCAGCGCCAGGCGCATTACAACGCCGCGAAGGCCGCAGTGCACCACATGACGCGCTCGCTCGCCGGCGAATGGGCCGAACGCGGGGTGCGGGTCAACTGCGTCGCGCCGACCTATGTCGATACGGTGATGTCGCGCGGCGGCTTCAGCGATGACACGCTGATGCCGATCTGGATGGATATGACGCCGATGCGGCGCGTCGCCGGACCGGACGAAATCGCCGCGCCCATCCTCTTCCTCGCCTCGGATGCGGCCAGCGCCATGACCGGCACGGTGGTGGTTGTGGATTGCGGCTATACGATTTGGTAGGGGTTATCCTGTCCTAACGCAATTCCTAACGGAGGGTTACGGCGAAGTCGCCGAACTTAACCGGTCACACTTTTCCTGGAATTGCTCGATTTGGCCCGTCGACCGTCAGAGCAAAATAGAGCATGGATACGCCCAGCAAACGCGTCGAAATGGTTTCCGCCAAGCGCCAGGCGCTCATCCTTGAGCATCTGCGCGTCAACGGCGCGGCCTCGATCCAGGAGCTTGCCGACACGATCGCCGGGTCGCAGTCGACGGTGCGGCGCGACCTCGAGCATCTGGTGGAGAAAGGCTATCTCGAACGCACGCATGGTGGCGCGCATCTGTTGCAGCCGATGCGCGCGACTTTCGAGCGCGAGACCACGGTCAACGCCGAATTGCAGCATGCCGAGAAGGTGGCGATCGGCCGCGAGGCGGCGCAGCGCCTCAGCGCGCGCGACAGCGTCATCTTCGACAGTTCCTCGACCGTGATGGAAGCGGTGCGCGCCACCGCCGAACGCGACCTGCCGCTGACCGTGGTGACCAACAGCCTGGAGATCGCCGATTTCGCCGCCGACATCAAATCCTGGCGCATCATCCTGCCTGGCGGCACTGTGCGTCCGGGTTATCGGCACCTCGCCGGCGAGCCGGGCGAGAGCTTCATCAAGACGCTGCATGCCGACATCTGCATGACCGGCGCCTCAGCCGTCACCGGCACGCTGTTGACGGAGACAACGCTGGAAGTCGCCTCGCTGAAACGCGCGATGATCTCGTCGGCCCGCAAGACTATCCTGCTCGTCGACAGCTCCAAATTCACCGCACCCGGCTTCTGCACGCTCTCGGATATTTCCGAGATCGACGAGGTGATCACGGATGAGGGCGTCTCGCAGGACGCGCTGGGGTCGCTATACGCTGCGGAGCGGAAGGTGACGGTGGTGCGGATGGGTGGCGTGGCGATGGGGCGGCGGCCGGCAGTGTAGGGCTGAGCCACCAATTGGTGATCCCGACGGAATCGAACCTGTGACCTACAGATTAGGAATCTGCGTTGATCCGAGCATTTGCACGGGTTTGAGTCGCTATGTTGCGTTTATGTTGCGCTCACAACGGGCGCAAGCAGGGAACTCACAGCGTCGTCAAGCTCGGCCTTATCCTCTTTGTGCTCAAACAGGTGGCCATAGGTGTCCATCGTTAAGCCGATAGTTGAATGGCCTAGGAGCTGTTGAACGCGGGCAGGCAGCAAGCCACGTCCTCCATCCTTCTCGCGGTTCAAGCACCAAGACGCGAACCAATGGCGGAAGGCATGGAGGCCGGTGTACTTGGGCGCCAGGACAGGCTTCCCCTGCTCGTCCTTCTCGCTGGTCTCGATAGTGACGCCAGCTGCGAACATTGTCGGGATCAACCCGCTGCGAATGATGTTGCCGTGGGCCTCAATGTTGCCAAGCGTGTTCGGGAAAACGAGATCCAGCTTCTTTTCACCCTTCGGGCATTGCAGCTTCCATTCCTTGAGCGCGTTCACCACGACGGCGGGCAGGGGAATGGTGCGCTGGCTCGTCTCCGACTTTGGCATCCCGATGACATGGAAGTTGTCGGCGCGCTGCGTCACGGTGAGCTTGCTTTTTGCTAGGTCCACATCCGCCCACCGCAAGCCGCGCAATTCCGATGAGCGCAGGCCGGTGAAGACTGCGGTTATCAGCAGCGGGCGGAAGCGGCCAGTCGCAGCGGCGATCAGTTTGTTGATTTCACCCAACGTGGGAATGTCCACGCCAACTTGAAGCTTCGTCTTGCGCCGCTTTTCGCCCTTCTTGCGCTTGCTGCGCATTCCCTGAAGCGGGTTTTGCACCATGTGTCCGCTTTCCTTGGCTTCCGAGAAAATGGAACTGAGGCTGGTGCGCACTGCGCTGACCATTGCAGGCGAGCGAGGTGCGCGGCGCAGATCATCCTCAGGTAGGCTTGGATCGCCTGCTGCCAAATCATCGAGGTACTTGCGAATGCGCGGCATCCCCATCCTCGACAGCTTTTCGTTCCCGATGAACGGTTTGATGTGTAGATTGAGGTGCTGTTTGTATTGGAGGTAGGTGCCATGCTCCAAGTCATTCTGCGCGCGGGTCAGCCATAGCTGCCCTACATCGTTGACCGTCTTTGAAGTGCTGTCCACGACATGCAGGCCGTCACGCACCTCCGAGCCGGCTCTCAACGCGTAGGCATCGGCATCTTTTTTCTTATCGAAGGTCTTGGCGCGGCGCTCGCCGTGCTGATCCACATAGTCGACTAACCACGCTTCCTTCTGGACCCCTTTGGACGTGGTCCACTTACGCTTACGAACAGACATAGCTGTATCTCCTGTCTCAAGAGATATTATGTTGCATAAAATCTGTTGGTCAGCAACAAAGCCATCTTGACTCCGGACCGTGGCCGCAGTCTGATGATGATGGCGAGCTTTCAAGCTCGTTCTCCAGTTCTTCGGTTTAGACACACTGGGGCGGAAGAGCAGGTGCCCAAAGCCTGCAGGTCCGCTGCGGTGCGTCGTGCTGCGGTCCTCGTCCCCGACGCGCCAACTAGGAGAACGACCTTATGACAATTCTTGAAAGCATCTCCACGATCGAAACCGCCAGCTTCAACATCCTCTTCGCTCCAAACGAAGCGGCACGGGTCAACAGTCGCACGTCCGCCGACATTCCGGCGGGTCACGTGCTACTGCGCCAGCCCCCGTCCAACGAGAGGGACCTTCGCGTCACCATCCCTGTGGAGTTCATGCAGGCTTGGAAGCCTGCCGAATGGAAAGGAGTGGCGATCAAACACAAGAAGGTTCAGCTTCTTCTCGCCAACGAGACCCCCGGCTTGTTAGCGCTGAAGCCAGTCGCATCCGACTTCGAGGGCAAGGGCGTCTATCATCTCGAGCAGAATGATGACAGCGGCCAAGCACGCTTCATGACCACGCGGTCGTATGTGAAGCGCAAGCTCAATGGACCAACGGCAGCCGTCCCGTTCAAGCTGGTCGATGGCATAGGATTTCTGGACTTCACCACCCTCAGCCCGTTTTAGTCCGCCTTTGCACTTTGCTGCGCAGCTTTTCCACATAGCTGCGCAGCTTTGCAGCGCGTCCTGCCGCGTTGCGCATGCACGCCGCCCCACTTACTGCGACGCGTTTATTTTCAAGCTAGGCTTGACGCCTATCCTGCGCATCACCACTTCCAACGTAACTACGAAATAGCCGCACGGGTTGTGGGTTTCCTTAGAGCTTAAAAGAGCGAACCCTCAAGACGATGGCCAACTGTGTGGTGGCGGCTACTACAAGGGTCCCCACACACGATCGCAACGGAGCTGCCGTGGGCACCTTCATCGCAATCGAGGCCAGCCAGTCAGGAGGTAGCTTTCGCTACCGACTTGAGTTCGGATGCTATTTGCATCCTAGGTGGGCTTCGGTCTTCCTACTCATGACCCGACTGTTCTGAACAGAAGGGCACCCCGGCAACGGGGTGCCCTTTTGCTTTGAGGACGGCCAAAGCCGTCGCCTGTAGCGCGACAAGCATGCGTGCCGCCCCAACTGTGTGGGCGGCCCGTGCCGTACCCTGTCAAGGCCGTGGAAATCAGCCTCAATGGTCTAGCAAAGTCCAGCTTTTGAGCGGATGATTATTAGTTCTGACCATTGGAGATAAAAATGCCGGACATGATTCGCAGCAGGATCCCAGAGCTTACGGTTCGTAACCCAGCTGAATCTACGATTCAGAATATTGTGAAATCTATCATCGCGTTCGAACAACGGCTGAACGTGGATGAGGAAATCGGCGCGAGCTGGGTAAATTTTGGCGGCGAGACATTTAACATTTCGAACGTCAGCTTTATGGGTATGGAACTTGTCAAGTTTCACTGCAAGAATTCGAGAGGCGAGATCGTAGAGTTGATCCAGCACGTTTCACAGGTCAACGTTATGCTCGTGGCTACGAAAGCAAAAACTGAAGAGCCTCGTCGAATCGGCTTCTTTCTTGAAAAGACCTTGGAAGAGAGTTGAAAGCTTTTTGCTGGCAACTGCCAGTCGCTCTACCAACTAGGAATGTTGTCCTACTGCTGTTTTCGTCCGAACAAGGACGCAACCAGACAGGAGAACAGCAATGAGCAAGAGCAAAACGACACCCGCCGCCAAGCCCGCCACCAAGAAGAGCCAGGTCGAGGAAATGCTGCGCGGGGGCGGCGTGTCCGTCGCAGCAATCGCTGAGAAGCTTTCAATTAGCAAACAGGCAGCTTACTCGCTCATCGGCGATGTGAAGCGCGGGGGTGTCGCCGTTACCGGTGCCCTCAAGGACGGCACGATGCACTACAGCGTGGACGTTCCCAAGAAGCCCAAGGCAAAGACCGCTGCCTTCGGCAAGGGGACGACCGTCAGTGCCGCTGCTCCTTCTGCCCCGACAACTGACTGAAGGCGCTGCCAGATGGGGGAGCAGCGCGCTTGCCGCGATAAACTGCTCCCTCGTCGCTTTCCACGAACTGCTGGACGACGGCATCGACCTCAGCGAGGCCAAACTTTGTCCGAGCGAGCACGGCATAGCGGCCGTCGTCAGACTTCTCCGCCTCGAACGCATTCTGCTTTTTCAGCAGCGCCATCGCGCCTTCAAGCAGCCCGTCCTTCACTCCGGCTTTTGTGAGCGCTGATTGCAGGGTTGTATTGACCGCATCGTCGCGCATCTGCTGCTTCACGGCTGCGACTTTTGCCGGTCCCTCGACCTGGAGCTTTTCCAACTGCGCGCTGAGCGACGCAATCTCAGCCTCGGCATCGCGAATGGCGTCTGCGGTCCGCGTGGACAGGAAGTAGCCCGCGCCGTCGTCCTCCTCGATGTAGGCGACGCGATAGGATTCGGAATCAACTCCAAGCGATCCGCCGCGATGCGGCGCGGCAACCGCAACTGACCGTTGGGTTGACCCTGTACATTGAGGAAGTAGGTATGCGTCTCAGCGTTGCCTGCCATGGTTCATGCTCCCTGTTGATGTGCAGCAACGGCGCTTTCGCGCTTCGACCGTGCTGCGATTGCGCCATTGGCGAAAGTTGTGTCGCTTGCCTGCGTCACAAGAGCCACGAAGGCCTTGCCGCCAACGTCCGACGCGGCACGCATTTTCTTCAAGCGCTCCAAGCGCCGCATCTCGACCGGGAAATGCTGCTCGCGGAACCTGTGTCGAAGGGCTTCCAATTCGATCGTGGTCAAGCCGGTCAGGAGGCGCGGCGCCCGCAGTACTGCACCAAGAAGAGTCATATCGTTGGTGGCAAAAGCGTCGGCGATCTCCTTGGTGCGCTCGCCGGGCGTCATTGTCGCTAGTTTAGAACGGATTTCTTGGTCGTACTGAGACAGCCCTTCCGGAGCAAACGTGGCCTTTTCAATGCCGGCAATCGTCGCGTCGGCTTTCGCGTTGGCTGCGATTATGCGCGCCGCAACCTTCTCGCCGACCTTTTGCGCCGTGGTTGCCACTTGGATGGCGGCGGCTTCGGGCGTCTGCGACCTGTCCGCGAACACAGCATTGGCGAGGTTGACCAGTGCGTGGGCTTCCTCCCGCGCCGTCTTCAGTGCTCCCGAAAGAGCCAAGTGCTCAAGGTCAGGCGCGGGCGTAGCGTTGCCAATCTGCCTTTCGGCGTGATGGTCGATTGCCCGCTCGTCGATGCTCGGTGAAACTTCCAGTTTCCGTTCAGTGCCATTGCTGATGATTGCCATGTTCAGTCTCCTTCGGGCTCTTTCCAACGATTTTCTAAGACGAGGGTCACGTAGCTGAATGCGGCCACTGCCGGGCGGATATCCATGATTTCATTGTCCGCGATTACCCAGCGCTGCGGGGCCAGCATGACGCGCGCTTTGTCGCCGTCTCGGCTCATGAATACGGCCTTCATGCCCCCTACCACCACGGCTTCGCCCGATTTGAAGACCGGCCTCAAAACCGGAGTCAGGATGTCCAGGGGTTTCGTGTAGTGGGAGTAGCCTGACCCGTAGCTGCGGATCATCTGCGCGCAGTCGATGCCATAGCGGTCGGCCGTGAACCCGCGTACGACCCAGCGGACCCTCGCTCGCCCGTTGTACGGCGCGTCCACGATGTCGCCAACCTGCATCGACATCAGAAGCGGTTCTCCAAGACGAACCAACCGACGTTTATGCGTGCAACGGAGGGGTCGAGGCCGATGTTCACGCCAGGTTTTTTGGTCGGCATCGACCGTGCGTCCAAAAGCACGCTGACGACGCCATCTTCTGTGCCCTGATAAGCGCCAGGAAACCCATTGACCGTGCAGCGATCGCCATTCTGAAATGATGGGCTCTCCACCACAGTCAGGCCGCTCCCCTTGAGCAGCCCGGTGGAACGACCGTCGTCAGATGGGCGGATGAGCCAAGCGTTTTCGCCGGGTGTCAGTTCGAGGACAACCCATCGCAAGCCGCTTTCCGTCAGGACGATATCACCGGGCTGTGCGGTCATCAGATTTCCTCCGGGCGAGCGAGGCGCTGTTCCACGGCGGAAAGGTCGATGGGCGGTTTGCCCTCGCGGTCGCGCTGGACAGCAACCGCGAATTGCCAGCGTGGCACCGTCAAATGCTCCGAATGACCTTCATCGAAATCGCGCTGCAGGGTGACGAACTGCTCAGCCATCCAGCTTGGCGCTTTTGCGAGCATCTTGCCGCCTTCGATCTGCTCGATGAACGGGTGGCAGGGATCAGGGGCGCGCACTGCCACGTAGAGCGCGTCCTCTTTGAACAGGGTTACGCTGCTGTCGGACCCGTAGCGTGCCGACGTGTATCCGGGATCAAAGAAGTTGCGCTTATGCCCTCGACGCAGATCGCATTCGGGGCGCAGCGTCATCAACAATTCGGTGCCGTCGCTGGTGTCATTGTCGCGGACGAGCAGCAGGTGGCGGCCGGGACCAAGCTCAAGAGGAGCGCCGTTCTCGATCACGCAGCCGACGATCCAGGTGTGCCCGCGCCGTGACTTGATGATGTCGCCTGCTCGCATGTCTTTCATTTTCTTGACCAGTCAATCTCTTGGAAGGGGCGTTCGCGAGGTGTGATGTCGGTAGCGGACGGACCGACACCCCTGCCGCTCGCCTTCGCCGTGAGCTGGTACAGCTCATTGACTTGGACTTCCGCCATGCCGTGCACTCCGACCTCGTCCATCTTGAAGCTCAGGGTGCGGAAGCGTTGCTGTTCGGTGTCGGTGAGCTTGGTCATGTCCAAGACTGGCCGTGTGTCGGGTGGGGGTTCGACGCGGTTGAGGCCAAGCGTCTCAAGCACCCGCCGCAGACTGTTGAGCGTCGTCTGGTAGCCCAGTAGGTCAGCCACACTCAGGGTGCCCTCTGTGGCGAACTGAAGTTCCCACTTTTCCAAGATGATGGTCGTCGTGGCGGCGGCCCTGATCAAAGCGAACTGGCTCTGCGTTACGTGCCTTGGTCCGCCGAGGTCCTGCACGTGGTTGGCCACTAGATCATGCAGCCGGCGCGCCCACTTGGAGCGCCCGTCAAGGCCGGGCAGGAGCTCGGTGCCGTTTGTGACCCCGCTCCTAGCCTTTAGCTTGCGGGGGACGGGATAAACGGGGCCATCCATGGATCTGCTGTGTATCCGCTAAGTGTTTTCGCGCCTTGCTTGGCGTTGTATTGCTTAGGGCTGCGGGCCGCATGCGCGCAACAGGAACCTTTATACGGTTGTAATTGTTGCGTTATTTTCGCGACCCACGGATACAAAATCCGTTGCTTAAACTGTTGTTCCAGCAAGGCAGGTATCAAGCGGTGCTGGAAAGTTAAAACGGCGGCCTCTCCTCGGAATTCGTCATCGTCTGGCTTTTCAGCCGAAGTAGCAGGGGTGGCGCTTTTCCCCCGTGCCGGGGGTGTAGGGAGTGCTTCCATCTTCTTACGGCATAGGGACACTTTTTCCTTTTTGCGCGGCAGCGCTTAGTAGCAACAGTTTTTGGGTAGCACCGCTGCACGCCCGGCACAGCCCAGCACTCCTTAGAACGGAATCTCAGGATCAATCATGTTGGCAGGGGTCCTCACCCCCGCGTCTCTCTCAAGCATCGCTGCTTGATTGGGCGTCAGCTTGCCGCCGTTGCTCGCCATCTCGGCCAAGGTCACTCCCGCATAGTGAGGAACGAACTTTCCATCCTGTCGATGCCGGACGTGCTTGATGCCAAGTTGCAGCGCGTAGAGATCGGAGCCGATAGTTTCATCGGACATCGGGTAGTGCCCGTGATCCCGTAGCCACTGGTTCAGCTCCATGTTGAACAGCTTCTTGCTGATGTCATGGTCGGGTCCAACGACACACATTTCATCAACAAAGCGCTTCACCGGGCCTGTGTTCTCGTCCATCAGGGCAAGCAACTCGCGGCCCGATTCTGGCTGCTCAAAGCGCCCGCGCGCTCGCAGACGCTTCAACCCTTCGATCCAGACATTGATGATGCCGGGTAACTCAGCGATCAGTTCGTCTGTGAGATTGGTGTTCTCATGAAGGTAGAATGACTGGCGGAACTCTATCACAATGAACCGCGACACGATCACGCCAGAAGGGTCTTTCAACTTTGGCACCGTGTTCGCCATCAAAATGATACGCGTGCTCAGGACACCGTTCCAACGCGATTTGTATTTGCGGCTGATGGACTGTGGGTCCTCACCTGTGATTGCGAGGATGTTTTCGACCGCCGCATGAGGGTTAGAGCGCCCCTGTCCTCGTGCATCGGAAATGACGGCCAGCGACTTGCCGATCAAGTTCTCCACGCCGAAATCATCGCTGAAATCGGACAGCTTTGGATTGGCGTATCTGCTCACGCCGACCGCCGCTCTCGCTACGCGTCCAATAGTGCCCTTACCTGAACGCTTCTGGCCTATGTAGGCGAAGGCCTTTTGCTGCGAGGTGTCGCCGGTCAGGCAGTAGCCTTGGATTTCCTCGATACACTCAATGGACTTGGGATCGTCGGGGAAGCCGTCCTGCATGAACTTAGCCCACTTGGGCGATGTCGCGGCCACGTCGTAATTGCACTCAACACCATGTAGAGCGAAGAGGCGCTGCTGTGGCGGATGCAGGGTATACGTCCGCAAATCGAACGCGCCATTTTTGAAGGGGAGCAGGTCGGCGGGCGATGGTTCGTCGCCCTTGGCTTCGGTCCAGAATGGCGTCTCGACCGAATTGGGTAATTGTCTGACGCCGGCCAGCGCTGCGAGGATGTCACCCACTGCATTGCGCGTCGACTTGAACGGGACGGGCTTGCCTTTCTCAAGCACCCGGACTTTCTCAAGCCAAGGGTAGAGCCGACCACGAAGCTCCTCGTCATCCATCTGGACCCACCAGCTTCCGGTCCAGCGGTAGAAGTCACCACGCCAGTGCCACACGTCATCAAGCGTCTTGGCGAATTGGCGAGCGACATAGATAGGATCGGAACTAGGGAAGATGCCGCGCTCCTCAGCGGGACGCATGTCGATCCATTCGCGCAACGTATCGGCGTTGATGTTGAGCGATTGCGCCAGCTTCGGAATGCCGGTGCAGGGCCTTTTGTTCTTGAGACGATTTGCCGTGTATCGAGTGCGCGCGATGGACTTCTGAATCGCGCCTTGATCGTCGCCGCACTTCGTAGCTACGGCCTCAACCAGCCTTTCGACTTCAGCCTCTGTCCAACCGTGCGTTAGCAGCGCGCCAGGCACGCGGAGGCCAAGGACGTTGCGCGTCCCATCCTGCCAGTGCCGCATTATCAGGGATGCGAGCGCTAGGCGGCGGACGCGCTGCAGAAGCTCGGCGCCATCGACGTCAGGCAGCTCCCCATCCTCCGCCCAGCTAAGCCGTTCCCCTGATGGGTGGACGGACGGCGGGAACATTGTCTGCCCGCCAGTTGATCGAAGCTCGACCAGCATGCCGTCTTTCTCGCCGTTCACGCTAAATGCCACCGTCTCAGGAACAACCGCCCTGTAGAGCCAGTGTGCGTCGGGCGTAGACGGGCGTCCGAAGCGCTTGTCGCACGGCGGCAGGAATACTGTCGCAAGCTCAATCGCCTCGGGGCTATCAAGATCCACGTCAACGAGGTTGGTCGAGGGCGCTCCAAGCACAATTCCGATGTTGGAATTGTTGCCGGCGAAGTCCTTGTCGACATCGACCTTTTCGCGCTTCTTCTTCTGCCAGTCCTTCTCGTAAGTGGCCTTCGATAGATGCTGGTAGGCGATCGGTGTCCAACCCGCCTCTTTGTACCGCCGAGCGGCGGACCTTGTGGCGTCGATGTCGATAGCAGCCATGTACCCTAAGTCCTTGTACCATCAAGGTTTTGCGGGTATTTTGGGAGTTGATCCCAGGGTCGACTTCCGCGTGACACCCTTGGTTTCTTCTGTCTTTGATGTGCCAAATTCTAGCGCCGGTCCTTATCCTTCAGGATCGGCGCTTTTTTCTTCCCGCATGGCAAATCAGAGGATCGGGTTGGAGAGTTGGATTCGATTAAGGAGCGCAAGTGCAGCCTCCTTAAACGTATCGCCAACCGCCATCACACCAATGTCCTCACGGCTGCTTGGCGTTTCGAACGAGACACGCCAGTTGGTGGTGAACTTGAGGATGGAGAGGTGGCCGTCGAACGCGCCATCAGCCACCTTCACCAGCCGATCCATCAACTTCAGATCGTTGGTATCCATCACGCAGCCTCCAGTCCGAAGGCTTCGAGCAACTTGCTGCGCGCGATGACCCAGCGCCCGCAGACCAGCTTCGCGCCAGGGATATGGTCTTTCTGGAGCATGTGTAGGGTGATGCCCGGCTTGCGGCCAATCGCCCGCGCAATATTCTCGGCCCCCAGATGAGGCCCAATTCATTTTCGGTTTTGTTGTCGTCCATCGGACTGCTCCAACCTAATTGGATGCACCGGTGTCGTCTCGATGGAAGAGCGTGGAGACTGAGGACGGCGCGGACTTAATCACGCGCGGCTCCGAAGGAGCAGGCCTGAGACATCGAGGCTGAAAGCCGTCGAAGCTGGGCCGAGATATGATTGTGTCCCTGTGTCCGGACCTGTCTAGAACGCTATGTTTGCACGGCTGCAAGCGTTCCACAATACCCCGCAAAGTAGCACAACGGGGGTGCCGCCCCTGTTGCGCTCATGTTGCGGGCACACGCTTGCGCTGCCTTGTGACCCCTTGTGTTTGCTAGTTTTGTGTTGCGGACGGATGCAACATAAAATCATCAGGTTTTTAGAAGATCGATCACTCGCAAAGCCTTGCGCTGTATGGGTTTGCGAGTGGTGATCCCGACAGGAATCGAACCTGTGACCTACAGATTAGGAATCTGCCGCTCTATCCTACTGAGCTACGGGACCACGCGGCCCGACACATAAACGCTTCGGGCCGGTTCGCCAAGAGGTATGCGACGGAGGCTTTCCGGCGCCGTCGGTGCTTGTCCGGTCAGGCCAAACGGCCTGACCGCAAGGCGGCGAGAATGCGCGCCGCCTTCGACTGCCGGATCGTCAGGCCGCCAGCGCCGTCTCGGCCAGCTTCACCCAATAGCTCATGCCGTGCGGGATGACCTCGTCGTTGAAGTCGTAGGCCGGGTGGTGCAGGCCGGCGCTGTCGCCATTGCCGATGAAGATGAAGGCGCCGGGGCGGGCTTCGAGCATGTAGGAGAAATCCTCGCCGCCCATCACCGGCTGGATGGCGCGGTGGACATGGCTGTCGCCGGCGACGTTGGCGGCAATGTCGCCGGCAAAGACCGTTTCTTCGGTGTGGTTGAAGGTGACGGGGTAGTTGGCGTCGTAGTCGACCTCGATCACGGCGCCGAAGGCGGTGGCGACGCCAGAGCAGATGGCGCGGATGCGCTCTTCCGACTTCCTGGCCACTTCCTTCTTCAGCGTGCGCACCGTGCCGGCAATCTGGGCGCTTTCGGGGATGACGTTATAGGCGTCGCCGGCATGGAACTTGGTCACCGAGACCACCACGGCCTCGACCGGGTCGGTGCTGCGCGAGGCAATGGTCTGCAGGGCGACGACCAGCTGGCTGGCGATGACGATCGGGTCGATCGTGCCGTGCGGCATCGCCGCATGGCCGCCACGGCCCCTGATGGTGATGGTGAATTCGGCGGTGGCGGCCATGATCGGGCCGGGCTTGATGGCGAACTGGCCGACGGGCAGGCCCGGCATGTTGTGCATGCCGAACACTTTGGCGATGCCGAAGCGGTCCATCATGCCGTCCTTGACCATTTCATTGCCGCCGCCGCCGCCTTCTTCGGCCGGCTGGAAGATCACCGCCACGGTGCCGGCGAAATTGCGCGTCTCGGCGAGATATTTGGCGGCGCCGAGCAACATTGCCGTGTGGCCGTCATGGCCGCAGGCATGCATCTTGCCGGACACGGTCGAGGTCCATGGCTTGCCGGTGGTCTCCTCGATCGGCAGCGCGTCCATGTCGGCGCGTAAGCCGATGGTCGCGCCGTCGCCCTTGCGGCCGCGGATGACGCCGACGATGCCGGTCTTGCCGAGCCCTCTCACCACCTCGTCGCAGCCGAAAGCCTTCAGCTTCTCGGCGACGAAGTCGGCGGTCTGGAAGACATCGAAGTTCAGTTCCGGCGTCTGGTGCAGATGCCGCCGCCAGCCGGCAACTTCTTCCTGCATCTCCGCGGCGCGGTTCAAAATCGGCATTTTGAGAGTCCATTTCCTGGTTGGGGCCGCGGTTCAGGTCCGCTGCTCAACAATTGTGATTGTCCGGCTCTTTGCCATTTTGGCGTCACATAGCATAAATAGCACCGCAGAATGCGGTCCGGGGTCGAGGGTCGGCCCGCATTGTGCTGGCGACCGTGTAACCAAATCTTACGGAGCCAGCGGCGATTACGGCAAGAGGCGATTTCGGAATAGATCATGCGGCAAGGGCATTTCCTCAACCTATTGCTGGCGAGCGCGCTGGCGCTTCCGGTGTCCATTGGTGCAGCACGCGCCAATCCGGTGGTCCTGTTCGACCTGAAGAGCGGCAACGTGCTCGAGCATCAGGACGCCTTCAAACGCTGGTATCCGGCTTCGCTTAGCAAGCTGATGACTGCCTATGTCACCTTCCGGGCGATTGCCGCCGGCGAGGTGGCGCTCGATTCGCCGATCAAGGTGACGAAACATTCGGCCGGTGAGCCGCCGAGCAAGATGGGCTTCAAGCCGGGCTCGGTGATGCGGCTCGACAATGCGTTGAAGATGATGCTGGTCAAATCGGCCAACGACATCGCCATGGCGGTGGGCGAAAACATCGGCGGCTCGCAGGCCGGGTTTGCCATCCGCATGAACGCCGAGGCGGCCCGGCTCGGCATGGTGGGCACGCATTTCGTCAACCCGAACGGGCTCTATTCGCCGGAACAGTATACGACGGCGCGTGACCTGGCGGTGCTGGTGACGGCCTTGCGCACCGATTTCCCGCAATATGCGCCCTGGTTCTCGATCGAAGGGCTTGCCGTCGGCAAGAAGGCCATCCCGAACTACAATCTGCTCATCGGCCGCTATCCCGGCGCCGACGGCATGAAGACCGGCTTCGTCTGTTCGTCGGGCTTCAACATGATCGGCTCGGCGACCCGCAACGGCCGCACCCTGGTTGCCGTGGTGCTCGGCGAGAAATCCGCCGTCAGCCGGGCCGAAGCGGCGGCAAAGCTGCTCGACCAGGGTTTTGATATGCCGGCAACCACCTCGACGACACTGGCCGCGCTCAAGCCGTATGGCGACACGCTGTCGCCCAACGACATGCATGACGAGATCTGCAAGAAGAAGGCGCCTGAGGAGCAGTCCGAGGCGGCGCCCGAGGTTGCGGCCAAGGGTGCGCCGAAATCACCCTATCAGGTCAAGCTCGACCATCCGACGCTGATTGCGGTCGGCCTCGGCGGCGCCACCGGACCGGCGCCCAAGGCCTTTGCCGACCAGGCCGACCAGAACTTTGCCGACGTGCCACTGCCGAGTTGGCGGCCCGACAAACCGGCGCCGGCCGGCACCGAACCGCTGGCAACCGGAACGGCCGCCGCCGCCGCCCAGGGCGATCAGCCGGCCAAGGCAGCGAACTAGGGCCGTGGTAGGTTTCCCCATTCCCGTCTCGGTGCTCACCGGCTTCCTCGGCGCCGGCAAGACGACGCTGCTCAACCGGCTGCTCAAGGATCCACATCTGACCGACACGGCGGTGATCATCAACGAGTTCGGCGAGGTGGCGATCGACCATTTGCTTGTCGAGCAGGCCTCCGATGGCATTATCCAGCTTTCCGACGGCTGCCTATGCTGCACGGTGCGCGGCGATCTCGTCGACACGCTGGCCGACCTTGTCGACCGGTTGCAGACCGGCCGCATCGAGAGGCTGGCGCGGGTTGTGGTCGAAACCACCGGCCTGGCCGATCCGGCGCCGGTGCTGCAGTCGATCATGGCGCATCCGGCATTGGTGCAGGCCTTCCGGCTCGACGGGGTCATCACGCTGGTCGACGCCGTCAATGGCGAGGCCACACTCGACGCCCATGTCGAGGCTCTCAAGCAGGCGGCGGTCGCCGATCGCATCGTGCTGACCAAGACCGACCTTGCCGATGCGGCCGATATCGAGGCATTGCGGGCGCGACTGAAGCAGATCAATCCGGGCGCCGCGGTTCTCGATGTTGCCGATGCCGGTGCTGCGTCGCTGTTCAATTGCGGGCTCTACAACCCTGAAACCAAGAGCGCCGATGTGCGCCGCTGGCTGGGTGAAGAAGCGGCGCGTGATCACCATCATCACCATGACGATGATCACGATCATCACCATGATCAGGATCATCACCATGATCACCATCGCCACGATGCCCGCGTGCGCTCGCATTCGCTCGTTCATGACGGCCCGGTGCCATTCTCGGCGATCGAGATGTTCCTCGATCTCCTGCGCTCCACCCATGGCGAGAAGCTGCTGCGCATGAAGGGCGTCATCGAGCTCATGGAGGATCCATCGCGACCGCTGGTCATTCACGGCGTGCAGAAGATCCTGCATCCGCCGGCAAGGCTGCCGGCCTGGCCGGACGGCCAGCGCGGCACCAGGCTGGTTCTGATCACGCTCGACATGCCGCAGGATTATATCCCGCGCCTGTTCGCGGCTTTCACCAACAAGCCGTCGGTCGACACACCTGACCGGGCGGCGCTTGAGGCCAACCCGCTGGCGATCGCCGGGCTATAAGCCAAAAACAGTCAGGGGTCAGGCCGCGCTGCCACGTTCGACGAGGAAGCGATGGCCGCCGCCAATTGCGGCTGTCTCGACCAATCGGTGGCCAGCATCGGCGCAGAAAGCTGGAATGTCGATGACCGCCAGCGGATCCGTGGTCTCAAGCCACAACCGGCTGCCCGGCAGCATCGCGGCCAGCCGCTTACGGGCCTTCAGCACCGGCAGCGGGCAGTTGAGGCCTTTGAGGTCGTAAATAGCCGCCTGCTTTGCCTTTTGTTCATGCATGTCGTTATCCCAAAACCGCCTTGCCCCCGAGTCAATGCCCGAGCGCATGCTTTTGGGCGACATGCATCGAAGCTTCAGCCGCCGAACATGCCGAGCAGCTTCTTCTTCAGCTTCGAGACAGTGCCCTGGTCGGCATCCGCCGCCTGCGTTTCGGCCGCCGGCTGGGCGGGCGCTGTTTCGACACCTGCGGTGACCACCGGCTGCTGGGCTGCCTGCTTGGCGGCTTCCTTTTCGGCCAGCGCCTGAGCCTTGGCGGCTTGCTTGGCGGCCTTGGCCGCCTCGATCGCCGCCACGCGCTGCTCTTCGGCCTTGCGCTTGGCTTCTTTTTCCGCGTCGAGCGCCGCCATCTTGCGGCCGGTTGGCGAATCGATGCGGCCCATGCGCGTCGTCTCTGTCACCGAGCCGTCGGAATTCATCGATGGCGGGTCGATCGGCACGCGCTCGCCACGGGCCCGGCGCTTCGACCAGTCGGAGACGATGCTGGCTTCCTTGACGCCGGCAATGGTCGGCTTCGGCGGCGGCGTGCTGGAGTTCACGGCCGAATTGAAGGCCGCGTCGTAGCTCTTCTCGTAATTGGCATAGGCCGATTTCAGCGAATCCGGCTGCGTCATCGCCGGGCAGGGGCCGGTCGGGTCGAAGGTCGTGCCCTCAGGCGCCACCTGGTTGAAGATGTAGCGCTTTTCGCAGACGTCGACCTTTGGCGGCACCTTGGTGATCTCGAAATTGTCGTAGCCGACCTTCAGCATCTTCCAGAACTCGTAGTTCGGGTCGTTGCGGTAGCGCGCCATGTTGGCGGCCGTCATGCGGAAGGGAAAGGCCTGGATCTGGAATTCGGTCTGGCCACCCTGGAAGGCGTCGCGGCCGAAAGCATAGATCTGCTCGATCTGCGCATCGGTCATCGAATAGCAGCCCGACGACGAACAGGCGCCATGCACCATCAGGTTCTGACCCGTGCGGCCATTGGCGCGGTCATAGGCGTTGGGAAAGCCGATGTTGAACGACAGATGGTAGTTCGAGCGCGGATTCATCTGCGACGGACGGACAGTGTAGAAGCCTTCCGGCGCCTGGCGGTCGCCCTCGGTGTATTTCGGGCCGAGCTTGCCCGACCATTTGCAGATGTCGTAGCTGGCGACGAGATCGTAGCGGCCATTGGTCTTGGCCTTCCAGATCTCCAGCTTGCCTTCTTCCTTGAAGATACGCGCCATCACGGAAGAGGTGCGGATCATGCCCTTGGCCTGCATGTCGGCAAGGATCTTGTCGGGCAGCGGCTTGCTGGCCTCCGGCGCGAAATTCTTCATCGACGAATCATTGCAGCCGGCGACGCCAATGGCGGCGATCAGAACTCCGGTGCGGGCAAGCTTGGCAAACATCGGTACGGCTATGTCTTTTCTCTAGGGCCAACGGCCGCAATCGTGATCGGGGCCGCCATGCTGAATACTGACGGACCGTAAGCCCGTTAACCTTGAAAATTCCTTACCGCAAGCCTTGACCGCAAGACCGGGCCAACCCCTCGCGTCAAATCCATTGACGCGAATGCGGCGGCATTTTTGTGGCGGAATTGCTCATTCCGGCCACAGTTGAACAGCTTGGCTGCCTCAGAGGCTGCGGCCCATCGCCAGATATTTCTCGCGGCGCTGCTCGCGGAAATCGGTGTTGGCGCCGCCAAAATCCTTCATCGTCCTGGCGATGAGATCGCCGGTCGCGGCAATCACGGTTTCCGGCGCGCGCTGGGCGCCGCCCATCGGCTCGGGGATGATAGCGTCGATGATCTTCATTTCCAGAAGATCCTGCGCGGTGATCTTCATGTTGGTCGCCGCGTCTTTCGAGCGGGTGGTGTCGCGCCACAGGATCGAGGCCGCGCCCTCCGGCGAGATCACCGAATAGATGGCATGTTCCAGCATATAGACGCGGTTGGCGGTGGCGATCGCGATCGCGCCGCCGGAGCCGCCTTCGCCGATGACCACCGAGATCGACGGCACCTTCAGCGATAGGCAGGCCGACGTCGAACGGGCGATGGCCTCGGCCTGGCCACGCTCCTCGGCGCCAACGCCGGGATAGGCGCCGGCGGTGTCGACCAGCGTGAGCAAAGGAATGCTGAAGCGGTCGGCAAGCTCCATCACGCGCACCGCCTTGCGGTAGCCCTCGGGCCGCACCGAGCCGAAATTGTGCTTGATGCGGCTTGCCGTGTCGGAGCCCTTTTCCTGACCGATCACCGCGACCGGCTCGCCGCGGAAGCGGGCGAAGCCGCCGACGATGGCTTCGTCGTCGCCGAAATTGCGGTCACCGGCCAACGGCGTGAAATCGGTGAACAGGCCTTTGATATAGTCGACGCAGTGCGGGCGGTCGGGATGGCGGGCGACCTGCACCTTCTGCCAAGGGGTAAGCGCCCTGTAGAGCTCGCGCAGCGCATCGCGCGAGCGCTTCTCCAGCCTGCTGATCTCATCCGCCACATCGACCGCTTCGCCATTCTCGGCAAGCTTCTTAAGCTCAAGGATCTTGAGCTCCAGATCCTGCACCGGCTTTTCGAAATCGAGGTAGTTGTACATTCTTGGGCGGACCGATCCGTCGGAAGGCTAATGGCTGGCGGAACCGCGAAAAAGCAGGCTCCGGGCGGTGGAACGTCGCCCTCACATAGCGATATGAGGCCTAGTCGGCAAGCGGATGATGATCGTTGACCAGCCGCACCAGCCGCTCTTCGAGCACATGGGTATAGATCTGCGTCGTCGAGATGTCGGCGTGGCCAAGCAATTGCTGAACGGCTCTGAGGTCGGCGCCGTTCTGCAGCAAATGGCTGGCAAAAGCATGGCGAAGCACGTGCGGCGAGATTTTTGCGGCGGCAATGCCGGCGCGCGCTGCCAACCCCTTGAGATCGCGGGCAAAAACCTGCCGGGAGAGATGACCGCTGTCGGAAGAAGCGGGGAACAGGAACGGGCTTTCGGCAAAGGCCGGTCGTTCGGCCCTGGCGACAAGCCAGGCGCGCATGGCGGTTCGCGCCTTGGTCGAGAGCGGCACCATGCGTTCCTTGTCGCCCTTGCCGCGCACCATGAAAAAACGGTCGTCGCGCAGCGCCACCGTCACCGGCAGGCCGACCAGCTCGGACACGCGCAGGCCGGTGGCATAGAGAACCTCGACCAGCGCGTGCAGCCGCAATGCCGCCAGCCTGTCGCCGTCCGGCGCGACGTCTAACGCCTCCTGCGCCGCGCGGTCGAGCAGGCGGCCGGTCTCGGCCTCACTCATCGTCTTCGGCAGCGGCCGGCCCTTGCGCGGACTGTCCAGCGTGCCGGTCGGGTCGTCGCCGCGCAGGTTCTCGGCATAGAGGAATTTGAAGAACTGGCGGATGGCCGACAATTTGCGCGCCTGCGAGGTCGGCGCGAAGCCGCGCGCGGCGATGTCGTCGAGATAGGCGCGGATGTCGGACGATCCCGCCGCCGCCAGTCCGCCGCGGATCGCTTGCGAGGCATCCTCCAGATCGCGTCGGTAGGAAGAGAGGGTGTTTTCGGCCGCCCCCCGTTCGGCGCTCATCATTTCGAGGAAGGCTTCGATGCGGGCTGCGCTGTTCATCGGGCCAGGATCAGCTCTTGGTCAGTTCTTCTTCGGATTGAGCTTGTCGGCCGGAATGCGCACGCTCATTTCCGCCTTCTTGGGCTCGACGAACATCGCCAAAGCAAACATCGCGCCATAGGCAATACCGGCCAGAACCGCCACCGTCACAACAAACCGAAACAAAGTCGGCATTCAATTTTCGCCCGTCTTGTTGTTCTGCGATTCCAGCCCCTGTGCCCTTATGGGACGCCAACCCGACCAATTCAAGGACGAAGCCTCGCGCGCGGAACGGGCTCGTGGCAAAAGCCAAGTGAAAGGCCAGCCTTCCGCGCCGTGCTTGACGCAAACAGGCTTTTGATGTCGATACGGCGCAAAGAGGGTCCGCATGAACGCATTGCCTGCAAATCCGCCGGACGAAGGCCGTGTCGCGCTGCTCGAAAAGCTCGGCAGCCGCTCGCTCGTCTTCGTCGGATTGATGGGGGCAGGCAAGACGGCGATCGGGCGCAAGGTGGCGACGATGCTGTCGCTGCCTTTCACCGACAGTGACCAGGAGATCGAAAGCGTTTCGCGCATGACGATACCGGAACTGTTCGAGCGCTATGGCGAACCGGAGTTCCGCGCGCTGGAGCAGCGGGTGATCCTGCGCTTGCTGGAAAACGGCCCGCAGGTGCTGTCGACCGGTGGCGGCGCCTTCATGAACGCGCAGACCCGCGAGGCGATTGCCGCCCATGGCGTATCGGTGTGGCTGAAGGCCGATCTCGACCTGTTGATGGAACGGGTTTCCAAGAAGCCGAACCGGCCGCTTTTGAAAAACTCCGATCCACGCAAAGTGCTGGAGAAGCTGATGGTCGAGCGCTATCCGGTCTATGCCACGGCCGACCTGACGGTGCCGACGCGCGACGACCGCAAGGAGATCATCGCCGGCGAGGTGGTTTCGACACTTTGCGTGCATCTCGGCATCGCCGCGATCGCCACCAGCGACGAGGTGCAATCGTGAGCGAACCGGTGAAGGTCGAAGTCGGGCTCGGCGAGCGCGCTTATGACATACTGATCGGACCGGGGTTGCTCGCGCGCTCGGGCGAGGAGATCGCGCGGCGGCTTCCCGGCACTCGCGCGGCCGTCGTCACCGACGAGAATGTGGCTGCCGCGCATCTCGAAACCCTGACGGCGGGGCTTGAGCGGGGCGGCATCCAATCCGCCGTCATCACGCTGCCGGCCGGCGAGAAAACCAAAAGCTTCGCTCACCTTGAAGAGGTGGTCGATGGCGTGCTAGCCGCAAGGCTCGAGCGCCGCGACACGGTGATTGCGCTCGGCGGCGGCGTTATCGGCGATCTCGCCGGCTTCGCATCCGGCATCGTGCGGCGCGGCATGCATTTCGTGCAGATCCCGACCACGCTCCTGGCGCAGGTCGATTCCTCTGTCGGCGGCAAGACCGGCATCAACAGTGCGCGCGGCAAGAACCTTGTCGGCGTCTTCCATCAGCCCAGATTGGTGCTGGCCGATACCGGCGTGCTCGACACGCTGCCGATCCGCGAATTCCGCGCCGGCTATGCCGAGCTTGCCAAATACGGGCTGATCGACCGACCGGCCTTCTTCGCCTGGCTGGAGCAGAATTGGCGCGATGTGTTTGCCGGCGGCCCGGCTCGGATCGAGGCGATCGCCGAAGCCTGCCGCGCCAAGGCCGATGTGGTTGCCCGCGACGAGTTCGAAACCGGCGATCGCGCGTTGCTCAATCTCGGCCACACGTTCGGCCATGCGCTGGAAGCTGCCACGCACTATGACGGCGCACGCCTCGTCCATGGCGAAGGCGTTGCCATCGGCATGGCGCTGGCGCATCGTTTTTCGACGCGGCTCAATCTGGCGAGCCCGGACGATGCCGAGCGCGTCGAGGCGCATCTGCGTGCCGTCGGCCTGCCCTGGCGGATGTCCGACATCCCCGGCGAACTGCCGGATGCCGAAGCGCTGCTTGGCTTCATCGCCCAGGACAAGAAGGTGTCGCGCGGCGCGCTGACCTTCATCCTGACGCACGGCGTGGGCCAAGCCTTTATCGCCAGGGACGTGCCGCCTTCCGAGGTGCTCTCATTCCTCAAGGCGAAGCATCCAGCCAACACGAAAGCCGGCTAAGATGAACAGCGACAGCGGCTGGATCGTCTTTGCCGTTCTCGCCGTGCTCATCGTGCTGGCTGTCGCCTTGCGCAAGCGCCTGCTTGCGGTCTTCGGCTATGAGCTGTCGCGTATCGAGCCGCAGCGGTCGACCCAGGACGAATTGCGCGGCGCGGTCGACGATTTCCGCCGCGACGGCCAGGTGGTGCGCGAGGATCGCGACCGCGTCGGCGGCCTGTTCGACCTCGCCGAGCTCGAAGTGTCCGACGTCATGGTCCACCGCACCAATATGCGCTCCGTCAATGCCGACAATGCGCCCGAAGCCGTGGTGCGCGAGATCCTGCAGAGCCCGCACACCCGCATGCCGCTGTGGAAAGGCTCGCTCGACAACATTGTCGGCGTGCTGCACGCCAAGGATCTGCTGAGGGCCCTCAACGAAGTCGGCAACGATTTTTCCCAGATCGACGTGATGAAGATCGCGTCGAAACCGTGGTTTGTGCCGGACACCACCACCTTGCAGGAGCAGCTCAACGCCTTCCTGCGCCGCAAGGCGCATTTCGCCATCGTCGTCGACGAGTATGGCGAGGTCGAAGGGCTGGTGACGCTCGAAGACATCATCGAGGAGATCGTAGGAGAGATCGCCGACGAACACGATATCGACATGCAGGGCGTCAAGAAGGAGGCCGACGGCTCGGTGGTCGTCGACGGCACGGTGTCGATCCGCGATTTGAACCGGGCGCTCGACTGGGACCTGCCCGATGAGGAAGCCACCACGATCGCCGGTTTGGTCATCCACGAGACCCAGTCGATCCCCGAGGAAAAGCAGGCCTTCACCTTCCACGGCAAGCGTTTCGTGGTGATGAAGCGCGACAAGAATCGCATCGCCAGATTGAGGATCAGGCCGGCCGGCGAGGGTTAAACCGGCAGTTGCCTGAAACTCAAAACTGCTTTGTCGAGCGTTCGCTGAGCGTTGCGCCAGTTCCACCATCAATTGCGGTCAGGCTGACGTCGTAGCCCCACAAGTTCCGGATGTGGCGCAGGGTTGCATCGCGGCTTTCGCCCTCGAGCATGATGCGGTCCTTCACTGTGTGCTGAAGTCGCAGATGCCGGTCGCCCAGGAGGTCGACGTCAACCACCTGGATGTCGGGCCGGCTCGCCCCGACGTCGTAGCTTTGAGCGAGCGCTGACCGTATCTTGCCATAGCCGCGTTCATTATGGATGGAGGCGACTTCGTAATGCGGCTCGTCGGCACCGTCGGCCAGCACGAAGAGCCGCCACTTCCGGATCAGGGTCGGGCTCAGATACTGGCGAATGAAGGATTCGTCGCGGTGGTTGGCCCAGGCGTCGAGCAGGGTGTCGCGCCAGTCGCCACGGCCGGCGATGTCGGGGAACCAGTCGCGGTCCTCCGCGGTCGGCGCGGTCGAAATGCGCTGGATATCCTGCATCATGTCGAGACCCAACGCATAGGGATTGATGCCGGAAAAGCGCGGATCGTCATAGGCCGGCTGGAAGATGACGTTGGAGTGGTTGCGCAAGATCTCGAGCATCGCGCCTTCGCTGATGCGGCCACGGTCGAAAAGCGTGTTCATGAGCGTGTAATGCACGAAAGTGGCGCAGCCTTCGTTCATCACCTGGGTTTGCCGCTGCGGATAAAAATATTGCGCAATGATGCGCACGATCCGGATGACCTCCCGTTGCCAGGGTTCAAGGACGAGGCTGTTCTTCTCGAGGAAATAGAGCAGGTTTTCCTCCGGCAGGTTGAGTGATTTCTTCCGCTCCGCCTCGCCGTCGCTGCTTGTTTCGGTGTTGCCGCTGTCTTGCGAAGGCGGCAGGGTGCGCCACAAATCGTTGTAGGAACGCTCCTCGTATTCGAGGCGCTCGCGAAGCCCGTCGCGTTGCTGCTCGGACGTCAGCTTCGGCGGCCGACGGTAACGGAACACGCCTTGCTCCATCAGCGCGTGCGCGGAATCCAGGATCGCCTCCACGGCGGCCAGGCCATGCCGTTCCTCGCATCGGGCTACATAGCTCTTGGCAAAGTCGAGATAGCTCAGGATGCCGCCAGCATCCGTCCATTGCCGGAAAAGGTGATTGTTTTTGAAGAAATGGTTGTGGCCAAGCGCGGCATGGGCGGTCACCAAAGCCTGCAAGGCCATGGTGTTCTCTTCCATCAGGTAGACGATGCAGGGATTGGAATTGATGACCAGTTCGTAGGCCAAGCCGCGAGCGCCCTTGCGGTAGAGAAGTTCGTCGTAGAGAAAACGTTTGCCGAATGACCAATGCCGGTACATCAGCGGCATGCCGACCGATGAATAGGCGTCGAGCATCTGTTCGGACGAGATGACCTCCATCTGCACCGGGTAGATGTCGAGGCCAAGCTCTTCCAGGCCGAGCGCCTCGATCTCGTCGTAGACTCGCGACAGTTTCGCAAAATTCCAGTCCGACCCTGAAAACAACAGTTCGGATTTGCGCGCCTGACTGACCATTGGCGGTGCCCCTCACGCGCTCTTGCGCAGATCAGGCTGCCTGGCGAAGAGCTGGCGAAAGACCGGGTATATATCGGCCGGGGCGGCAATGCGCCTCATCTGGAAGTTCGGCCATTTCCCATCGACGGCGTTGTAGGCGCGCCAGAGCGATGTCCCGTTCTCGGTCGAACCGAAAATGTGGCTTTCCCGCTCGTCGATGATCTCCACATAGGCGAAATATTGGCAAAGCCGCATGAGCTTGCGGTCGAGCAGTTCTATGCAGCGCTCGGAGTCGGTGGCGAAATTGTCGCCGTCGGAGGCCTGAGCGGCGTAGATGTTCCATTCGGCGACCGGATAGCGCTGCTCGATGATGCGGTGCATTTCCTCCAGCGCGGTGGAGACGACGGTGCCGCCGCTTTCGGTATGATAGAAGAAGGCATGTTCGTCCACCTCCTTGGCCTCGTGGGTGTGGCGAATGAAGACGATGTCGGTGCGTTCGTAGCGCCGTGTCAGAAACAGATGCAGCAGCACAAAGAAGCGTTTGGCCAGATCCTTCTCGCGCTCTCCCATCGATCCCGAGACATCCATCAGGCAGAACATGACCGCGTTCGCATTGGGCACAGGCTGGGGATCGAACCGATTGAAACGGATGTCGACCGGATCGACATAGGCAATTCGCTTGCGCCGACGCTCGAGCTGGTCAAGCGCCTGGCGCAGGGTGGCGATGCGTTCGCGCGCTGCTGGGCCTGGAGGCTTCGCTTCCAGTTCGGCAATCTGCCGGGCGATTTCGTCGAGCTCTGCTTGTTTGGGGCGCCGCAGCGCGATGCGGCGCCCGTGGCTGTTTCGCATCGTGCGTCCGACATTGATGTTGGTCGGCGCTCCGCTTGCAGTGAAACCTGCCCGTCTTGGCTTGAAGCTCGATATCTGCTTGAGATTGAGCTTGACCAGGTCGGGCAGTTCGAGATCTTCGAAGAAAAGGTCGAGCACTTCCTCGCGCGACAGCACGAAGCGAAAGTCGTCTTCGGATCTCGGTGGTTCCCGGCGCCGATGCATAGCCTCCCCCGCCACCAGGCTTGGGGATAAGATCACCGGAGATGAACGTCCTGTTGCCGGGCAGGACGTGCTGGCGCTGGCCGCTTAGCTTGTCATCGCCGAAGGTCGGTTCGCTGGTGCCCTTGCGAGGCATAGGCACGGCATGCTCGCGATCGATCTCCGCGATGCGACCCGCCCGGACATGGTCGCGGATGCTGCGCTTGAGTTCCTCGCGAGCGCGCCGGAGGAAGCGCTGACGATTGCCCAGGCTTTTGTCTTTCGGGTTCAGGCGACGGTCGATGAAGATCGGCATGGAACCGTTCGGGCCTTGCTCAGCCCGCCTTGTTCACGCGCATGTACCAGTCGACCAGCCGGCGCACCTGCCGCTGGGTGTAGCCGCGCTCGACCATGCGCTGCACGAATTCGTTGTGCCGTTTCTCCGTGACGCTGTCCTGCTTGGAGCCGAAGCTGATCACCGGCAGCAGATCCTCGACCTGGCCGAACATGCGCTTCTCGATGACCTCGCGAAGCTTTTCATAACTCGTCCATGATGGATTGCGGCCATGGTTGCGCGCCCGGGCGCGCAACGTGAACTTGACCACTTCGTTGCGGAAGTCCTTGGGGTTGGCGATGCCGGCCGGTTTCTCGACCTGCGACAATTCCTTGTCCAGAACCTCGCGGTTGAGGATCTGCCCTGTATCGGGGTCCTTGTAGTCCTGATCCTCGATCCAGGCATCGGCGTAGGCGATGTAGCGGTCGAAGAGGTTCTGGCCGTATTCGCTGTAGGATTCCAGATAAGCCTTCTGGATTTCATGACCGATGAACTCAGCATAGCGTGTTGCGAGCTCCGACTTGATGAATTCGAGATAGGCGGCTTCCGTCTCCTTCGGGAACTGCTCGCGCTTGATCGCCTCCTCGAGGATGTACATCAGGTGCACCGGATCGGCAGCGACCTCCTTGGTGTCGTAGTTGAAGGTCTGCGACAGGATCTTGAAGGCGAAACGCGTGCTGACCCCGTTCATGCCTTCGTCGACGCCGGCGGCATCGCGATATTCCTGGACCGACTTGGCCTTCGGATCGACCTCCTTGAGGTTTTCGCCGTCATAGGCGCGCATCTTGGTGTAGAGCGGCGAATTGTCGTGCTTGGCAAGTCGGGTCGACACGGTGAAGCGGCTGAGAATGTCCAACACCTCTGGCGCGCAGGGGCTGTTCGCCAGCTCACTTTCACGCAGCAGCTTCTCGTAGATATGCCTTTCTTCAGTGATACGGAGGCAATAGGGAACCTTGACCACGAGAATGCGGTCGAGGAAGGCCTCATTGTTCTTGTTGTTCTTGAACTGCTGCCATTCCGATTCGTTGGAGTGGGCAACGACGATGCCCTGGTAGGGGAAAGCACCGAAATTCTCGGTGCCGTTGTAGCTGCCTTCCTGGGTCGCCGTCAGCAACGGGTGCAGGACCTTGATGGGGGCCTTGAACATCTCGACGAATTCGAGCAGGCCCTGCGTCGTCCGGTTCAGGCCGCCGCTGTAGGAATAGGCATCCGGGTCGGACTGGCTGAAGTTCTCCAGTTGCCTGATGTCGACCTTGCCGACCAGGGCCGAGACGTCCTGATTGTTCTCGTCGCCGGGCTCCGTCTTGGCGATGGAGATTTGGCGCAGCCGTGACGGCAACAGCTTGACGACGCTGAATTTGGAGATGTCGCCGGACAGTTCGTCCAGGCGCTTGGCCGCCCAGGGCGAGATCAGCCCGTTCAGGCGGCGGCGGGCTATGCCGTATTTGTCTTCCAGCAAATCGCCCATGCGGTCGGGATTGAAAAGGCCGAGCGGCGATTCGAAGACCGGGCTTATCTGGTTGCCGACCTTGAGCGTATAGATCGGGCGCTGCTCCATCAGCTTCTTCAGCCGTTCGGCGAGCGAGGATTTGCCGCCGCCGACCGGGCCCAGCAGATAAAGGATCTGCTTGCGCTCCTCGAGGCCTTGCGAGGCGTAGCGGAAATATCCCGCAATGCGCTCGATCGTGTCTTCCATTCCGTAGAAATCGGAAAAGGAGGGATACACCTTGACGGTGCGGTTGGAGAAAATGCGGCCGAGCCGCTCGTCCTTGCTGGTGTCGACCAGGTTCGGCTCTCCAATTGCCTCGACCATGCGTTCAGGGGCCGAGGCATACATGGATTTATCCTCGCGGCAGGCTAGCAGATATTGCTGGAGGCTGATCTCTTCCTGGGCCGCGTCGGAATAAATCTCCGAAAACAGATCGAAGACGTCTGATTGATTCTCTCGCATGATGCTCTGCCTCGGAGCCGATAGGCTGCCAATCGGCTCATCGCTCATTCAACTGCCGGAAAGCATTGTGGTTCCCTTCATGTGAAGGAGAACGCGATGCTTTCCAGCATCGACCTTGGGGCACACCCGACATGGCCGAAAAATGCTCGCCTCAAAAATACGTGGTGGATTCCAGACGAAGCTTCAAGGGCGGGATTCGGTTTCGCACCGATAAGTTGTCATTATTGACCTTACCGAAGCATTGATCCTTAACTGAAGTGCATGGCGAGCGTCCGCGCGCCGCCGCACCCTGACCGGAGGTGACGATGATCGATCGACGCGGCTTCATCATGGCATCCCTGGCGGCGCTGTTGCCGGCAGGTGCGTCAGCCGCCGGGCGTCCGGGGCAGCAAGCACCGCAAACCCTCGACTACGGTCCGGCCAAGCTCGATATCTAC
Organism: Mesorhizobium sp. ORM8.1; assembly: GCF_053005525.2. NCBI lineage: Bacteria > Pseudomonadati > Pseudomonadota > Alphaproteobacteria > Hyphomicrobiales > Phyllobacteriaceae > Mesorhizobium > Mesorhizobium sp. ORM8.1. The sequence goes on from NZ_CM132600.1 coordinate 4,625,708, forward strand.
GCGCCCGACGGCGCGAAAAACCTGCCGGTGGTGTTCTTCGTCCATGGCGGCGCGTGGCGGCTCGGCAAGCGGAGCCAGGTGGGAGCCAAACCCGCCTTTCTGCTTGCCAATGGCTTCGTGTTCGTCTCGATCGACTATCGCATGCTGCCGGAAGCCGATGTCGCCACCCAGGCCAGCGATGTCGAGAAAGCCTATGCCTATGTGCGCGCCAACATCGCCCAGCGTGGCGGCGATCCCAATCGCATTGTCGGCATGGGCCATTCGGCCGGCTGCCATCTGATCGCGTTGACCGGTATGCGCGGCGGATTGCCTAGCGTCGCAGCACTGATCCTCGACGACACCAGGGCCTATGACCTTGCCGCGCTCTCGAAGAATGGCGGCATGGTGCGGGCCTATGCCCGCGTCTTTTCCGACCCATCGCAGTGGGCGGCGTTGTCGCCGGCCAGCTATGTCGATGGCAGGAAGCATCCGCCGACCTTCATCGCCTATTCGCGCGCCTCGGGCCGTGGCGAGGAGTCGAAAGCCTTCGCCGAACGCTTGCGCGCCACCGGTACCAAGGTCACGCTGTTCGACGGCAGCGCCTACACATATGTCGATCAACCGTGACTTCGGCGAAGACGGCGACGCGCTTACCGCCGCCGTAATGACCTTTCTCAAGGCGACGGTGGCCTGACTACCAGCGCGTCTTTTCGCCCGGTGCCGCCGGCTCGATCGCCAGCGCGTGCACGCCGGCTTTCAGCTCGTCGGCAAGCAACTCGTTGACGGCGCGGTGGCGGTCGATGCGGGTCATGCCGGCAAAGGCGGCGGAGACGACACGGACGCGAAAATGCGTCTCGCCGGTGCCGTCATAGGCGCCGTGATGGTCCGAGCCGTGGTGATGATGGCCGGCGTGAAGATGGCTCTCATTGATGATGACGAGCCGCTCGGGCGAAAACGCAGCCCTCAGCTTCTCTTCCATCGTCGACTGTATGGACATCCGGGCTTTCCCTCCCCACATGACGGCTTAGCCGCAAATTATTGACGGCACATCCGCAAAATCTATGTTTTCGACCGCCTTTAAGCCGCGATTCAGCGGTTAGGGCGATCATCGGCGAAATGTCAATTCTTGTTTCGCACGTGCGAACAGCCCATAAATGGGTGAGATGAAAGCGTATCCCAAATATTTCGAGAAAATTCGGGTTCGGCCGGAGAAGGACGCCGAGCTGAAGTCGCGCTCGCCGATCTGCCAGTGGGATGGCTGCAACGAGGCCGGCACGCATCGCGCGCCGGTGGGCCGTCTGAAGGAGGGTGAGTATTTCCACTTCTGCTTCGACCATGTGCGCGAATACAACAAAGGTTTCAATTACTTCTCCGGCGTGTCGGACACCGAGATCGCCCGCTTCCAGAAAGAGGCGATGACCGGTCACCGGCCGACATGGCGCATGGGCGCCAATGGCGGCGGCATGGGCGCAAATGGCGCCGGCATGCGCTCGGCGCCGGATTTCGCGCAGCAGCGCTCGGGCCGCGCCGGCTATTACAATCGCATGCGCGATCCCTTCAATCTGTTCACCGGCGGAGCCCGGGAACCTCGCGAACGCAAGGCCAAGCCGCTTGAGGCCAAGGCGCTGGAAACGCTTGGCCTTGATACAAAGGCGACTGGTCAGGACATCAAGGCGCGCTATAAGGAACTCGTAAAACGCCACCATCCGGATGCGAATGGCGGCGATAGAGGTTCGGAAGACCGGTTCCGCGATGTGCTGCAGGCCTATCGCGTGCTCAAGCAGGCAGGATTGTGCTGAGCGACCTTTCGGTCCGTGTCGTTTTCCAACTTTCATAAGGTTGGAAAAGGCTCTAAGACCGCCCCCGAACAAAATCGATTGCCGGCGAAACGCGGCGTTTCGCCCGTGGAGACGTTGATAGAGATGAACAAGGTCGATCGCGACATCGCCAACCTGCCCGACACGACGGCGTCGGTGAGGGAGAAATTCGGCTTCGACTCCAAGATGGTGGTTCCCGCCTATTCGGTGGCGACCGAGCATGTGCCGGACATCGATCCGGACTATCTGTTCGACAAGGCGACGACGCTGGCGATCCTCGCCGGCTTTGCCTACAACCGCCGCGTCATGGTCTCGGGCTATCACGGCACGGGCAAGTCGACCCATATCGAGCAGGTCGCGGCGCGCCTCAACTGGCCTTGCGTGCGCGTCAACCTCGACAGCCACGTCAGCCGTATCGACCTCGTCGGCAAGGACGCGATCGTCGTCAAGGACGGGCTGCAGATCACCGAATTCCGCGACGGCATCCTGCCCTGGGCCTACCAGCACAATGTCGCGCTCTGCTTCGACGAATATGATGCCGGCCGTCCGGACGTGATGTTCGTCATCCAGCGCGTGCTGGAATCGTCGGGCCGCCTGACGCTGCTCGACCAGAGCCGCGTCATCCGTCCGCATCCGGCCTTCCGGCTGTTTGCCACCGCCAACACGGTTGGTCTCGGCGACACCACCGGCCTCTATCACGGCACGCAGCAGATCAACCAGGCGCAGATGGACCGCTGGTCGATCGTCACCACGCTCAACTACCTGCCGCACGACAATGAAGTGAACATCGTGCTGGCCAAGGCCAAGCACTATCGCGACAACAAGGGCAAGGACATCGTCAACAAGATGGTGCGCGTCGCCGACATGACGCGCTCGGCCTTCATCAATGGCGACCTGTCGACGGTGATGAGCCCGCGTACGGTGATCACCTGGGCCGAAAACGCCGAAATCTTCGGTGATATCGGCATGGCGTTCCGGCTGACCTTCCTCAACAAGTGCGACGAGCTGGAGCGGTCGGTGGTCGCCGAATTCTACCAGCGCGCCTTCGGCGAGGAATTGCCGGAGAGTGCAGCCAACGTTGTGCTGGGCTAAGCGCGCAGCTGAAAGGCCATCCAGCCTTTCGCATGAACGCGCAGGGAATGATTGATGGCGGGTCCGGGCGACAACACGCGCAACAAGCCGAAGAACGGGTCTGAAGCGGACAGCTTCAAGCGCGCCGTGACCGTTTGCATGCGAGCCGTCGCCGGCGACAAGGACCTCGAAGTCGGCTTTGCCAAGGACCGGCCGGCGCTGGCGGGAAACCGCGCCCGGCTGCCTGAACTGCCGAAGAAGGCTTCGCGCAACGACATCGCCATCACCCGCGGCATTGGCGATTCCATGGCGCTGAAGCGCGCCTGTCACGACCAGCGCATCCACACGAAGCTGGCACCGGAAGGCAAGCTTGCCCGGGCCGTCTATGACGCGGTCGAGCAGGCGCGGGTCGAGGCGATCGGCAGCCGCGCCATGCAGGGCGTCGCCGACAACATCGGCTCGATGCTCGAGGACAAATACGCCAAGGCGAACCTCGTCGACGTCAAGGACAAGGCCGACGCACCGCTCGAAGAGGCGATCGCGCTGATGGTGCGCGAGAAGCTCACCGGACGCCCCGTGCCGAGAAGCGGCGAGCGGCTGGTCGATCTGTGGCGCCCGTGGGTCGAGGAAAAGGCCAGCGACGATCTGGCCGGCCTGTCGGCCAAGCTCGACGACCAGCAGGCTTTCGCGCGCGTCGTGCGCGAGATGCTCGTCTCCATGGAAATGGCCGAGGAGCTGGGCGACGACCAGGAGAGCGAGGACTCCGAAGACAACGAAGAAAACGAGCAGCAAAGCGAGGACCAGAGCGAGGAGGGCGGCGAGGACGATTCCGGCTCCGAACAGTCGCAGTCCGAGGATGCCGAAGCCTCCGCCGATGAGGAAGAGTCCGCCGAGACCGAAGCGACCGACGCCACCTCCGACGATCTTTCCGACGAGGACGATGCCGACGCCGAGACGCCGGGCGAGGCCAAGCGCAACGACAACCCGTTCCTCAACCTGCCCAAAGAGATCGACTACAAGGTCTTCACCACCGCCTTCGACGAGACGGTCGGCGCCGAGGACCTTTGCGAGGAAGAAGAGCTCGACCGTCTGCGCGCCTTCCTCGACAAGCAGCTCGCCAACCTGTCGGGTGTCGTCGGGCGGCTCGCCAACCGGCTGCAACGCCGGCTGATGGCGCAGCAGAACCGTTCGTGGGATTTCGACCTGGAGGAAGGCTATCTCGATCCGGCGCGCCTGGTGCGCGTGGTCATCGATCCGATGCAGCCATTGTCCTTCAAGCAGGAACGCGACACCAAGTTCCGCGACACGGTGGTGTCGCTGGTGCTCGACAATTCGGGCTCGATGCGCGGCCGGCCGATCACGGTCGCCGCCACCTGCGCCGACATATTGGCGCGCACGCTGGAGCGCTGCGGTGTTTCGGTCGAGATCCTCGGCTTCACCACCCGCGCCTGGAAGGGCGGACAAGCGCGCGAGAAGTGGCTGAAGGACGGCAAGCCGCCGAATCCGGGCCGCCTCAACGATCTGCGCCACATCATCTACAAATCGGCCGACCATCCTTGGCGGCGCGCGCGGCGCAATCTCGGCCTGATGATGCGCGAAGGCCTGCTCAAGGAAAACATCGACGGCGAGGCGCTGCTGTGGGCGCATAACCGGCTGATCGGCCGGCCCGAGCAGCGCAAGATCCTGATGATGATCTCGGACGGCGCGCCGGTCGACGATTCCACGCTCTCGGTCAATCCGGGCAACTATCTGGAGCGGCACCTGCGCGGCGTTATCGAACTGATCGAGACGCGCTCGCCGGTCGAGCTTCTGGCCATCGGCATCGGCCACGACGTCACGCGCTACTATCGCCGCGCCGTCACCATCGTCGACGCCGAGGAATTGGCAGGCGCGATGACCGAGCAACTGGCCTCGCTGTTCGGCGAAGAGACTGCGCGCGACACACGCCGCGGCGGCGGCATGCGGCGCGCCGGATGATCTTTTCCGGCGGGCGGGCGCGGCGGACGCTTTTCGCCTGCGTGCTGGCCTGTGTGGGCGCTTTGCCAGCGGTTGCCGCCCAGCGCGCGCTTGTACGGACGGCCGAGATTTCAGCGCGGCCGATCAGCCAATTCCATATCGGCCATGACGAAGCGCGGTTCGGGCCGCTCGAATTCGTCGGCGGGCTGGAGATGACCTCGACGGAGCGTGATTTCGGCGCGTTGTCTGCCTTTCGCTTCGTGAAACCCGGCGGCGATTTCATCGGCGTCGCCGACACCGGCTTCTGGTTCTTCGGCACCGTCGCGCATGATGCCGACAAGCGCCCATCAGGCATCACGAATTTCCGCATCCAGCAGATGGTCGACGCCTCTGGACGGCCGATCGACCGGAAATGGGAAGTCGATGCCGAAGGGCTCGCGATCAAGGACGGCATCGCCACGGTCGGCTTCGAGCGTAACCACCGCATCGCCCAGTTCAAGATCGATCCCGCCAATATGAAGGCGCCGTTCAAGCAACTCGATTTCCTGGTCCCAGCGCGCGAGCTGCGCCAGAACCGTGGCTTCGAGACGGTCACCCACGCCAATGCTTACGGACAGCACGCGGGCGGCCTGGTCGTTGTGTCGGAGAGGAGCCTCGACAAATCAGGCAACGTCTATGCCGCCATCATCGAGGGGCCGCATAAGGGCGTCTTCACCGTCAAGCGCAACGGCGATTTCGACATCACCGATGGCGCCTTCCTGCCGGATGGCGACCTCTTGCTTCTGGAGCGCAGCTTCTCGATGGCAGGCGGGGTGAAGATGCGGCTTAGGCGCATCTATGGCGAGAGCGTCGCGAAAGGCACGGTCGCCGACGGACCGGTGCTGATGGAAGCCGACATGGGCTACCAGATCGACAATATGGAAGGGCTCGACGTCTGGACCCGCGACGACGGCGCGCTGATGGTGTCGCTGGTGTCCGACGACAACAAGTCGATCCTGCAGCGCAACCTCTATCTGGAGTTCATCCTGCACCAGGATTGAGTGCCGTTAGCGGACCCTGTAGATCTCGATAGGCTTCCCGGCGGTCGAGCTGTCCAATTCCAGCCAGTCCGGTACGTTGCCTTGCAGCAATTGCGCGGCCAATCCCCCAGGTGCCTCCTTGGCATAAGTCATTTCTTCCGTGTCGCCGCGACAGATCGCGATCAAGCCGACCCGTTCGCGGCCGATTATGCTGTGGGCGGTGTCCGGTGTTCCCAGGAACGCATCGAGCATGGCGATATTGCCCCCGACGTTTCGATGGTAAGGGCCAGCCAGCGGCCGGTGGCTGGTGAATAGCAATATTCCCGAGCCAAGATTGGACGAGGCAAGCACTGTGGTTGCCGGCATGGCGGCAATATCGGCGAAGTCGCCGGCCTTGCCGCAGGTCACGGCATGATCGGCATCGGAATTGGCCCGCTGCTGCGGCGCTTTCTGGACCACGGATTGCGCCGCGACCGCAACACCGGCCCACGTCGCGTTGAGCGAGACCAACCACGCCGCGACGATACGGCTGGAGATACGCCACGACGGCGCGGCGCTGGCCTGCAGGCGGATTTTCGCGATCCACGCCGAGAGCGGCAGCACCGCGAAAGCTATGGAGAAGGTCGAACCGCGCACCTGCCAGAGGCTGACGATAAAGGCGGTGACCAGCAGAACAGCGGTCAGCGCTTCCTCACGGCGCAAGCGACGGCTTCGGAGCTGAAGGCCGATCAGCACAATCGCGATGAAGGGTGTCACATAGCGCGCCGCCATCAGCTTCGGCTGCGTTACGGCGACGCGCCAAAAAGGCTGCGCTTCCACGATGTCGTCCATCACTCGCTGATCGATGCCGGCATAAGGCGAAGCCAGACATTGCGGGAACAGCACCAGAACAACGGCCGCGACCATTGCTGCCAGCGCCAACATTAAAATCAGCCGCGCCCGGGCCGTCGATGCAACAGATAGGCCGGCGATCGCCGCAAGGCCGAAGCCAGACAGCGCGGCGACCGCGAACTGGAATGACGAGAATGCATCGCACTGGGCCACGCCCCAGTCGGCCGGCCGGATGGTCGCGACGAAGACGATCGATGCGATGCCCGCAAATCCGAGACCGAAGCCCCGTGCTGTTGGCCGCTCCTTTTCATCGACGATGAAAAGCACGGCGGCGCAGGCGCCGAGCATCGCCACATAGGGAGCGGTCTCCATGCCGACGGCAAGCGTCAGGCCCGAGCAGATACCGGAGAGGACCGCCGCAGGCCGCCAGGATGGCGACACCATCAAGAGACAGAGGCTCGCCGCCGTCAAAAGCAGCTGTACATTGTGATGGTCGATCACGCCCGGGCTGAAGATGACGAGGAAGAAAAGCGCCGCCGTCGACAGGACGACCGAGGGCATCGCCACATTCGCGCCGGCAAAGCGCCGCGAGGCGCGCATGATGACAAATATGGTCAGCCCGTAGAGCAAGGTCGGCCAAATGATGCGGGCTGCCCGTTCGGCGGTTTCGACGCCGGCGCCCAGTGCCTCGGAGGCCATGATTATCAGTGCGATCGGCGCATCGACCAGCCGCGACCAGTGCATAAGGAAGCCGCCCGACACGCCCATCCGATACTGATGGAGATCGAACCAGCTCTGACCGGCGAGCAGGTCGCGGACCTCGACCAGCCGCACCATGCTGTCATTGTCCCCGCCATAATCGGCAAGCGTCGGGAAGCCGGAGACCGCGTTGACCGTCAGCACCACCAGCGTAGCGCAGAACGCAAGCAGGAGATCATTTTTCCAACCGGTGCCTTGCGCGGTCATGTCGGTAGCGGTGCCCTGGAGACTTTTCGCGATCCTGCACCATCGGCCGTAACAAAGCGTAAAGCGTCGGCCTCCGGTCGATTGAATCGTTCCTCATCCCCCACAAACGGGCAGAGAATGGCAGGACTCACTTAGTCAATTCGGAGTCACTTCAGTGGAGCGGGCCACTTCCGATAGACCCACCAGTTCCGGTCCAATGAAGGACAGCAAGGCTTCGGCTCGCCGCGATCGACGGCTGGCCCGGCGATGGATGACATAGATTGGTATGTCCGTGGACTGCCAATCGGCAAAAAGCCGCACGACGTGACCGGATTCGACATGCCGGCGCACGAAGAAATCGGGCAGGACGGCGATACCCAGGCCCTGCGCGGCTGCTTCGAGCAAGGCAGGATAAGTGTTGGCGCTGAACCGGTCCGAGCGAACCGTGACTGTGGCGATTTCGGCCTCGCGCGACAGGGTAAGCTCACTTTCGCCATCACCGAAGGCCAGCATGGGCAAAGCGCTGGCCACGGTTGTCAGGTCCTTGCCGGCAAGGCTATCGGCGATGGCTCGGTTCGCGACGAGCACCCGCCGGAATTGGCCGATACGGCGCGCAACCATGGCGTCGTCTACGACTGCCCCGACTCGGAACGCAAGATCGAGGTGAGGATCGAACAGATCCTGATAGGCATAGTCGAGACGAAGAATCAGGCGGATACGGGGATGCAACTCCAGGAACGGTGCAAAACACGTCTGCAAAAGCCAGGCGCCGAGTTCGGGCGGCGCGCAAATGCACAAGGGGCCCGCGAGTCCGTCAGCCTGAGCCTCCAGGGCTCGCGCTAGGTCATCGACATCGCCCAGCAGGGCCTGCCCGCGCTGGCGTAGCAGTTCACCGGCAGGTGTGACGATAAGACGGCGAGTGGTGCGCTCGAGCAAGACGCGTCCCAGCCGCAGTTCGAGCCGCCGGATAGCCTTCGACACAGCGCTCTTCGTCGTACCCGCTTGCAAGGCAGCTCTGGTCAGAGAGCACTCGCGCGCGACCTCGAGAAACAGGGCCAAGTCGGCAAGCGATATCGTTTCCATCTTGGCTACAGTGTTGTTCATTGTGCCTCACTATATCGTTTCCTGGAAACAAAATATGGTGCAAGCCAACCTGTCAACCGGAGTATTGCCCGCATGCTGAATCGCCGTACCATGCTCACAACCGCCCTGGCGGCCTCCGGAAGCATCCTGATGTCCGAGACCGCGACCGGTCTGTCGGCAACCCCCGGCCAGCCCCTAGCCTATCGCGACGGTGAAATCGATTTTTCTGGCCGAATAGTCATGCCCGACGGCACGGTGCGCGGCGGCCTTATCTATGCTCCCGACTGGTATGGCATCTACGACTATCCGCTGGCCGAGGCGCGACGCTTCGCAAGCCTCGGCTTCGCTGTGATGGTAGCGGACGTCTATGGTGCGGGCGTGCGCATCACTTCCGACGCCCAGGCGACACAAGCCAGCCAATTCCTGCGGGACAATCCGCGTATCGCGTCGCGCCGCATGCAGGCAGGGGTCCGCGCGTTTCGTGAGGTCATCCCACAGGCGCCTTTCCTTGCCGCCGTCGGCTTCTCGCTCGGCGGTTTCTGCGTCCTGGAGATGCTCACTGACGCACCGATGGTTCACGGAGCCGTCATCCTGTCCGGGGCGCTCGGCCAGCCGGGCGGCGACTATGCCGCCATCGCGACGCCCATCAGGTTTCATCATGGAGCGCGTGACGTGGTTGCTGATGTGGCGCGGGTTGTGGAGGTTCTGGCTTGGCTCGAGACGAAGGGCTGCGACTGCGCCTTGACCCTCTATGCGGGCGCCAAGCATGCCTTCACCAATCCCAACCTTCCATCCGGTGGCGACGGCTGGCTGGGCTATGACGCCCGCTATGCCGAGGAAGCCAACACCGCGACAGAGTCGTTCCTGCTGTCCTTGAAAGGGTAATAACGGGGCCTTGACGGCCTAAAACCTATCGGCGGCGGTGGCGATCCAGATGACGTGGCGGGCGCCGCGCTTGCCGTTGGCGCGCGTGTTGATCTCCTCGACCGCGAAGCCCGCTTGCTTCAGTCGCCGCGTGAAACCGCTATCCGGCCCCTGCGACCAGACCGCCAGCACGCCGCCATCTTTCAAAGCGGTGAGCGCGGTTGCCAGGCCCGCCGCGCTATAGAGCGAGTCATTGCCTTTGTAGACGATGCCTTCGGGGCCATTGTCGACGTCAAGCAGGATAGCGTCCCAGGCAGCGCTTTCCGCCTTTATCAGTTGACCGACGTCGGCCTCACGAACGGTGACGCGGGGATCGTCGAGGCAGCCGTCGAAGATCTCTGCCATCGGGCCGCGCGCCCAGGCGACAACCTCAGGGACAAGTTCGGCAATTGTGATGGCGGCATCGGCGCCGAATGCGGCGAGAGCGGCGCGCAAGGTGAAGCCCATGCCGAGCCCGCCGATGAGGATCCTCGGGCGCCTGCGGCCGGCGAGCCGCTCGCTGGAAAGGGTGGCCAGCGCCTCTTCGGAGCCGCTGAGACGGCTGTTCATCAGCTCATTAGTGCCCAGCATGATCGAGAATTCGGCACCGCGCCGCTTCAGGCGAAGTTCCTGCGCGCCGTCCGGCGTGCGGGCCGAATCAAGCTGGACCCAGGGGATCAAGGCGTGACGACTGCGGCCGGGTGGCTCCAGCGGGCGGCAAGCAGCCGGTAGGGGATCAGCGCCACCACGGCGATGATCAGCTTGACCGACAGGTCGCCGAGCGCCCAGGACACCCAGCGCATCGTCTCGACCGGCAGCACGCCCATCAGCGGCGCGGTTTCCAGCGCGAAGCTGTCGTTCGGGCCGACAAAGGCGAAAGCGGCGGAAAAGGCGACGCCGAAGAAGACGATCGTGTCGAAGACCGAGCCGACCAGCGTGCCGACGATCGGCGCGCGCCACCAGCTCTGCCGGCGCAACCGGTTGAAGACGGTGACGTCAAGCAGTTGGGCGGTCAGGAAAGCCGCGCCGGAAGCGGCGGCGATGCGCACCAGCCGGTCGGCGGCGGTCTCGAACTCGATCAGCCCGTGGCGGAACAGGAAGGGCGGGACCAGGATGGAGCAGATCACCGCGGTCATGAAGCCGACGAACACCACCTTGCGCGCAACGGCCGGGCCGTAGCGACGGTTGGCAAGGTCGGTGACCAGGAAGGAGAAGGGATAGGTGAAGGCGCCCCAGGTGAGCACATCAGCCAGCGCCAGGCCACCGACCTGGCCCTGCATCGGGAACTGGACAAGGATGTTGGAGGCCACGACGACAAGCGCCATGGCGGCCACGAAAGGCAGATATCGCGAAAGGAAATTCATTTTTTTATCCTGGGTAATGGAACCAGCTGAGCGTTGCCGCTCGCTTGCGTTCGAACACCGGATTTCAAACCCGTACTGCGGGCTGCGGTCCGGTGCTCAGGCGGTCGTCCCCCGCCTGAAAGGTCTTTAAGCGGCCGGCTGCTCGGCGAGCTTCTTGGCGATCTGCTTCTTGAGCAGACGGGCGCGCTGTGACAGCTCCTTGGCGTCAGCCTTGGCCAGGAAAGCGTCGAGGCCGCCGCGATGTTCTACCGAACGCAGCGCGTTGGCCGAAATGCGCAGGCGGACGTTCTGGTTCAGCGCTTCGGAAATCAGCGTTACATTGACCAGGTTCGGCAGGAAGCGACGCTTGGTCTTGTTGTTGGCGTGGCTCACATTGTTGCCGGTCTGGACTGCCTTGGCAGTGAGTTCGCAAGTGCGGGACATTTGGTCTAACCTTCAGTTCTAAGCCTGCCAAACCATTCAGCCCGCGCCAGGCGGCGCGCGGTCTCGGTCAGGCGGCCTTTGGAAAAGTTGGCGTTCCATAGTGGCATTTCACCACTGCGTCAAGCTCCGGCGGGTGGCCGGCTGACATGCCTGCTCCATATAAAGGCCGGATTTAACCCTATAAGCCCTTTGCGAAGGGATATGCCAGGCTGGAACCGTTGTGTTTCCGGCCGAACCGCCAGGATTCGCCAGCCGCCATGCTCCGTACATCTCATGCACTTGCCGCGCTGCCACTTGCCGCGCTGCCATTTGCCGTGCTGCTTGCCGTAGCCGCGCCGGCAACAAGCTTCGCCGCCGCGGCGCCGCAGTCCTTCAAGGGCGAATACACGGTGTCTTATCTCGGTCTTTCGATCGCCAGGGCGACTTTTTCGAGCCGCTATGAAGGCGACAGCTATGCCATCAACGGCACCGTCTCGGCCGCCGGCCTCGGCAAGCTGTTCGACGATACGAAAGGCACGATTTCGTCCAAAGGCAACATTTCCGGCAAGCAGATGCAGCCACAGGCATTCCGGGCCGATTACAATTCCGGCAAGAAGGCCTCGGTCGTCGACATCCGCTTCGCCGGTGGCACGGTCACCTCGACCCAGGTCATCCCAGCGCCGGGCAGCCGCAACCCCAAGACCTGGGTTCCGGTCGGCGACGGCGACCTGAAGTCGGTGGTCGACCCGATGGCCGCGACCGTGATTCACGCCGACAGCCTCGACAAGGTCTGCGGGCGGACCGTGAAATTCTATGATGGCGAGATGCGCGCCGATCTGACGCTCACCTATGTCTCGAAAGGCTCGATTTCGGTAAAGGGCTATAAGGGCGATACAGTAACCTGCAAGATGGGTTTCGAGCCGGTGGCGGGCTATCGCAAGGGCCGCAAGGCGTTGGAATACCTGAAGAACAAGAGCCGCATGCTGGTGACGTTTGCGCCGCTCGGCCAATCCGGCGTATATGCGCCGATCCACGCCACGGTCGGGACCCAGATCGGTCCGCTGACCATCAGCGCGGGACGGTTCGAAGCAGTGAATTGATTTGGTTTACGCAATTCCGGACGGAAGGCTACGGCGAAGTCGCCGAGCCCAACCGCGAGGCACTTTTCCTCGAATTGCTAAAGGCGCCGCGGCGCGCCGCCGGGGGAATGCATGGGGCGCGCGACATTGATCGGGTTTTCGGCGGTCGCCATGTGGGCGTTGCTGGCGCTGCTCACCAGTGCTTCCGGGCAGGTACCGCCATTCCTGTTGTCGGCCATCACTTTCGCCATCGGCACCTGTGTCGGGCTCGCTGCCCGACTGGTCATGCCGGCCCCCGACAGGAGCCAGAAGATCCCGCCACAGGTCTGGGTAATCGGCATTGCCGGCCTGTTCGGCTACCATTTCTTCTACTTCACGGCGCTGCGCAACGCACCGGCGGTCGAGGCGAGCCTGATCGCCTATCTCTGGCCGCTGCTGATCGTGCTCGGCTCGGCGCTGATGCCGGGCGAGCGGCTCGCCTGGAATCATGTCGTCGGCGCGCTGCTCGGCCTCGCCGGCACCTTCCTGATCGTTACCAAGGGTGGCGGGCTTGCCTTCGATGCCCGCTATGCCTTCGGCTATGCCATGGCCGCCGTCTGCGCGCTGCTCTGGTCGTCCTATTCGCTGCTGTCGCGACGCTTTCCTTCCGTGCCGACCTCGATCGTCACCTGGTTCTGCGCCGCGACGTCCATGCTTTCTCTGGCCTGCCATCTTCTGCTTGAGAAGACGGTGCTGCCCGATGGCCCCGGACAATGGCTGGCCGTCGTCGGGCTTGGCCTGATGCCGGTGGGCGCGGCCTTCTATGCCTGGGATATCGGCGTCAAGCGCGGCAACATCCAGGTGCTGGGCGCCGCGAGTTATGCCGCGCCGCTCCTGTCGACGCTGGTGCTGATCGCGGCGGGTGTCGCCGAACCGTCGCTGCGCATCCTTGCCGCCTGCGTGCTGATCACCGGCGGCGCGGCGCTCGCGGCAAAATCGCTGCTGATGCGCAAGCCGACAACCGGCGAGGCCAGCGCATGATGCCGTTTCCAGGCGGCATCGAAGCCAATGCCAACGCGACGCTGCTGTTTTCGTTTGCCGCGGCGGTGATCTACGCCTTTGCCCTCGACATGCCGCCGAAGCTGTCGCGCATGGCGGCAAAGACTTTGGCTGTCGCAATGCTGGCGGTGCTTGCCGCGATGCAGGGTGGCCCGCTGCTGCTGGTCGTGGCGCTGGGCTTGAGCGCCGTCGGCGACGCCTTCCTGTCGCGCGACGGTGAGAAGGCCTTCCTCGGCGGGCTGGCGAGTTTTCTTGCCGCGCATATCGTCTATATCGCGCTCTTCCTGCAGGCAGGCGGCGGGCTTGGCCTGTTGAGCGCCGAATCCTGGCGGGGCGCGATCGCGCTCGCCATGGCGGCATTCGGCATTGTCATGCTTGCCGCGCTCTGGCGCCGCGTCGGCCCGCCACTGCGCATTCCGATCGCCGTTTATGTCGCGGCTATCCTGGCCATGGGCATGTCCGCGCTCACAATGGACAAGGTCTGGATCATCGCCGGCGCGGTGCTGTTCATGGCGTCGGATGGGTTACTGGCGGCCGAACGCTTCCTGCTCGCGGCGATCTCGCCGCATCGGGTGTGGATGCGCTACGCGGTCTGGGTACTTTATTACGCCGCCCAGATGGCCATTACCTTGGGGTTCTTGTTGGCTTAAATCGTGGTCGGCTGCCAGCCGGGCGCCGCCATCTCGAAGGCCGCAAAATCGAAGCCCGGCGCCACCGTGCAGCCGACCAGGGTCCATTCGCCGAGGCTGCGCGCCGACTGCCACCAGCCGGCCGGCACGACAATCTGCGGCCGCTCGCCCGTGGCAAGTGCTGCACCCAGCACCTGCTCGATGACATTGTCCGAGCCTTCCTCATGCATCGACAGCGCCAGCGGCGCGCCGGCATAGAAGTGCCAGACCTCGGCCGCGTCCTTCACCCGGTGCCAGGCCGAAAGCTGGCCCTGCTCGAGCAGGAAGTAGATCGCGGTCGAATGGCCTCGCCCGCCCGCGGCAGCGTCACGAAACGTCTCGGCATACCAGCCGCCCTCGGGATGCGGCTGAAGGTCGAGCGTGGCAATGATTTCGGCGGCGCTGGTGCTCATGCAAAGCCTTTGCCTGGATGCATGTCGTTATCCCAAGACCGCTACGCACTTTTGGGCGACAGGCATTAAAAATTATCTTTGCGCTTGCGGATCTCGGCGAACACCTCGGCGTCGGAGGCTTTCTCAAGGCCGAGATGCTTGCGGATCGCCGGGTCGTGCCAGCGCAGGAACGGATTGGTCGACAGTTCCTCGCCGATGGTCGTCGGCAAAGTCGGCTTGTTGTCGGCGCGCAGCGCTTCGATTTTCGCCAGACGTTGCTTCAGCAGCGGGTTGCCCGGGTCGACCGTCACCGCGAAACGGGCATTGGCCAAAGTGTATTCGTGGCCGCAATAAATGACGGTCTCGGCCGGAAGTGCCGCCAGTTTCTTCAAGGAATCGTACATCACCGGCGGTTTGCATTCGAACAGCCGGCCGCAGCCCAGCGCAAACAGCGTGTCGGCGGTGAAGGCCACTTTCGAGGCCGGTAGGTGATAGGAAACATGGCCGGCGGTGTGGCCGGGGGTTTCGATGACCTCGATCTTCTCGTCGCCAAGGCGCACGACCGAACCTTGGCCGACGGTCTCGTCGATGCCGGGAATCTTTGCTTTCTCGGCCTCCGGTCCGATGATGCGCAGCTTGAAGCGTTCCTTCAGCGCCAGATTGGCTTCGACATGGTCGGCATGGTGATGCGTGGTCAGGATCATCGTCGGCGTCCAGCCGGTGCGCTTGATGGCGGCCAGGATCGGCGCTTCTTCCGGCGCGTCGATGATTGCCGTCTGACCGCTTTTGGGGTCGTGCACCAGCACGCCGAAATTGTCGGTGCGGCACATGAATTGCTCGATTTCGACGGACACGGCGTTGCTCCTCTGCTCGCCGCAGACATAGGGCGCTTGGCCGCCGATGTCATCGGCCTTTGTTGAGCCTTTGTTGAACTTCACAGGCATCACAGCTACCGTCCCGCGCATGCATTCGGATATCGTCGATCTGCGCTCCTTCTACTCAACCACGCTCGGGCGTCTGGCCGAGCGCGCGATCAGCATGGCGCTATCCTCGATATGGGCGACCGTCCCCAACGAGCGGCTGGTCGGGCTTGGCTATACGTTGCCGTGGCTTGAGCGGTTCGGCACCGATGCCGAGCGCGTGTTTGCCTTCATGCCGGCGACGCAAGGCGCGGTGGTGTGGCCGGCGACGGGGCCGACAGCGACCGCGCTGGTCTTCGACGAGGAACTGCCGCTGGTCGATTCCTGTATCGACCGCGTGCTGCTCGTGCATTCGCTCGAACACGCGGAAAATCCGCGCGAAACCTTGAACGAAATCTGGCGCGTGCTGTCGCCGGCGGGGCGCGTCGTCATCGTCGTGCCCAACCGGCGCGGCGTCTGGGCGCGTTTTGAGCACACACCGTTCGGCAATGGCCGACCATTCTCGCGCGGCCAGCTCACGGAGTTGCTGCGCGAGGCCAATTTCACGCCTGCCGCCTGGTGCGACGCGCTGTTTTTTCCGCCGTCGCCGCGGCGCTTCATGATGCGGTTCCACAATGTGCTGGAAAAGGCGGGCAGGCGGTTCTGGCCGATCTTTTCCGGCGTCATCGTCGTCGAGGCGCAGAAGCGGCTTTACCAGGGCGTGCCGGTCGCCCAACGCGCCTCGCGCCGCGTCTTCGTGCCGGTCTTCTCGCCGCAGGGCGCAACGCGGCTTGGCCGGCGGGCGACCGCCGCCGCGCCTGGCCGGGTGACGCGTTCGTGATCGCGGCCGCGCCTTGCGCCACGGGCCAATCGTCACCCTATCTCAGGGCAGAGGTCGAAGCGCGGTATCGGCGTTGACGGCCGCTCCCGAAAGCATGGATTTTCTGTATGGTCGATGAAGCAGATCATAAGCCCGGCACTGAGCAGGCCGCCGTCTCGGTCGAGGCCAGCAGCCTGCGTGACCAGGTGGCGACGATCAAGCATGGGCTGGTGGCATCGCCGGTCCGCAAATGGCTGGCCTGGACGTCGATCGGCATTGTCGGCGTCATCGTCGCGACATCGATAGGCCAGGTGCTGCTCAACAGTTGGAACCAACCCTTCTACGATGCGCTGGCGCGCCGCGACATGGCGGCCTTCCTGCACCAGCTCATGGTGTTTGCGATGATCGCCGGCGGGCTGCTGGTGCTCAACATCGGCCAGACTTGGCTCAACCAGATGTTCCGGCTGAAACTGCGCCAAGCGCTGACGCTCGACCTGATCGACCAGTGGATGCGCCCGGCGCGCGCCTTCCGGCTGGCCAACGCCGGGGCTATCGGCGTCAATCCCGACCAGCGCATGCAGCAGGACGCCGCGCATCTGTCCGACCTGTCGACCGACCTTGGCGTCGGCCTGTTGCAGTCGTTCATCCTGCTCGTTTCCTTCGTCGGCGTGCTTTGGCAATTGTCGTCCGGCTTCGTCTTCCACGTCGGCGGCTATTCGCTGGCGATACCGGGCTACATGGTGTGGGCCGCGTTCATCTATGCCGGCATCGCCTCGTGGCTGAGCTGGCTGGTCGGGCGCCCGCTGATCCGGCTCAACAGCGATCGCTACACCCGCGAAGCCGAGCTGCGCTCATCCATGGTGCGCGTCAACGAGAATGTCGATGCGATTGCGCTCTACCATGGCGAAGCCGATGCCAAGCGAGGGCTCGAAATCGACCTTGGCACTGTGCTGGGCGCCATGCGCCGCATCTTCACCGCCCAGATCAACCTGTCCTGGGTGACCGATACCTATGGCTGGATCACTGTCGTGGCGCCGATCCTGGTCGCCTCCCCGGTCTATTTCGCTGGCGACATCAGTTTCGGCGGGCTGATGATGGCGGTCGGCGCCTTCAACCAGGTGCATTCATCCTTGCGCTGGTTCGTCAACAACATCGGCAGCATCGCCGACTGGCGCGCTACGCTGATGCGTGTCGCCGACTTCCGCATCGCGCTCAATGAAACCGATGTGCTGCATGACAAGGAAAAGCGTATCGAATTCGGCGACAACGCCAATGGCAGCCTGACGTTCGAGACGCTCGAAGTGGCCTCGCCGGACGGCTGCACCAAGCTGGCCGAACAGCATGTCGAAATCCGGCCCGGTGAGCGCGTCATGATCACCGGCGAGCCGGGCGCCGGCAAGACGTTGTTCTTTCGCGCCATCGCCGGGCTGTGGCCGTGGGGCAAGGGACGGATCGGCCTGCCGGCGGGCGAAACTCCGATCTTCGTGCCGCGCGTCCCGTATTTCCCGGCGGGAACGTTGCGCGAGGTGCTTCACCCGAATGGAGCCGCGTCTGCGAGCGATGCCGATTTTCTGGCGGTGCTTGCCGAGGTCGGCCTCGAGCGGCTGTCATCGTCGCTCGACCGTCCGGGGCGCTGGGAGCGTGAGCTCAGCGATGACGAACAGCGCTCGGTCGCCTTCGCCCGACTCGCCTTACGCAAGCCGAAATGGGTGATCATCGACGAAGCGCTGGATGCCTTCGACGGCCCATCGCTGCGACGGGTGCTGTCGATGATGGAGAAGCGTCTGCCGGGGACTGCCATCCTCAATATCGGCCGTGGACTGCACAACAACTATTTCTTCCCGCGCTCCCTCACCATCGTCAAGGACAGCAGCGGCTCGCCGCTCAAGCCGATACGGGTCCGAGCGGGCGCGATCGAACCGCCGCCGCACGTGACGCGCCGCAAGAAAGAAGTCGCCAAGGCTTAAAAGCTGGTGCCGGCTCAGGCTGGTCGGGCGCCGTACTTGCCGCGGAATTCGCCATGGCAATCGCGACGCCAGCGGCGGCCGGCGACATAGCCGCGCAGCAATTGCACCACCGAATAGCCGAGCGCTTTGGACGACCGGTTGGCGAGATAGCCAGAAAATGCCTCCGGCAACCTGCCTTTCAGGGCATCGGCGATGATCTGACGCGTGATCATGTAAGGCGGCACATCGGGATAGCGGTCGGCAATATAGGGGTGCTTGTCGATCAGATTGGCATAGGCCTCGACATAGCCGTTGCGGCGACGGGAGATCGAATTCTCGGAATGGTATTTCTTCCAGTCGATATCTTCGGACAGCATGGCGCCGGCGCGCTGGGAAAAACGCAGCAGCAATTCGAGGTCCTGCATACGCGCGACGTCGCTGTCGTAGCCGCCGATCGCGAGCAGCGATTCATGACGCGCCGTGATCGCCGAGCCGGCGATGAACATGGTCTGTGAAACCAAAGCGCGCTGCAGCGTGCCCTTGTCGAGAAAACCCTGGCGATTGATGCATTTGGTGCTGCGGCCGCCCTTCACCGACAGGAAGGAGCTGATCAGCACCTCGAGCGATGGGTTCCGGTCGAACTGCGCCAGCGTCCGCTCCAGCCGGTCCGGCAAATAGACATCGTCCGAGTCGAGGAAGCTCACCACCGGCGCTCGCGCCCGCTCGATGCCGGCATTGCGCGCGGCATTGGCGCCGCGCCATTTGGCACCGACATAGATCAGCCTTGGATCGCGGATTTCGGCCAGCGCGGCGGCCGTGCCGTCGGTCGAGCCGTCGTCAACCACAATGTGCTCAAAGCGGGTAAGTGTCTGGGCAAGAACGCTTTCCACCGCGCGCACAACTTGGCTGCGCCGGTTATGCGTCGGCGTGATGACCGTGATCAGCGGACCCGCTTCGGTCGTCATCTGGCTCCGCCAGGTCCCGGCGCTTTGGACTGCCGGAAGAATCCGCCGTCGCCCGTTTGCATGCTCCGCCCCCCAAATTGTTTGAAGACGCTAACAAAAAGCACATATCACTGTCACGTGGATGTGTCTTGGCGGGAGGCAGTTTTTCTTCGGACGCGCCGTGAAAGCAACACTGTTGGCTGCCGACAACCGCGCTGGCCCCATTTCGTGATCGCAACGGCTTCATCCGGAATGATGACTTCCGAGGTAATCGACTGGAATACTTCAATCCCGGAGTTTGCTCCCATCAAGCCGGAAGTCGGCATGGAATGAAGGAGCAGATTGATGACCGCTTACGCCGTTGCCCATATGCGTCATGTCACGCCTGGCCGCTGGATGATCGAATATCTGGAAAAGATCGATGCCACCCTGGCCCCGTTCGGCGGCCGCTTCATCGTCCATGGCGGCGAGGTCGAGGTCATCGAAAACGACTGGCCCGGACATCTGATCGTCATTGAATTCCCGGACCGTCAGCATGTGCGGGACTGGTACAATTCGCCGGCCTATCGGGCGATCCTCTCGTTGCGCACCGAAAATTCGAACTCCGGTGTGATCGTCGTTGACGGCGTCGAGCATCCGCACAAGGCTACGGATGTGCTTGGCTAGAACTATACGCTTGCGCAATTCGTGCCGCAGGCTAGCGCTTCAGCAGAAAAACCGCTTGCTGCCCGAAAAAGTTCCAGAACCACCACGGCATCGACAAGCCGATCTTCTGGCCGGCGGCGTCGAGCGCGGTCGCCTTCTCGACCGTCGCGCCAAGCTCCTCGCACAGATTGACGAAGTCGCGGATGGTGCAGAAGTGGATGTTGGGGGTGTCGTACCAGGAATAAGGCAGGTCCTTGGTGACCGGCATCCTGCCCTTGACCAGCAGCGAGAAGCGCACCCGCCAGTGGCCGAAATTAGGGAAGGAGACGATGGCGCGGTTGCCGATCCTGAGCAATTCGTCGAGCACGATCTTAGGGTTGCGGGTCGCCTGCATGGTCTGCGACAGCACGACGAAATCAAAACCCTTGTCGGGATAGAATTTCAGGTCCGTGTCGGCGTCGCCCTGGATGACCGAAAGGCCGCGCGCCACGCATTCGTTGACGCCGCGCTGCGACAATTCCAGCCCGCGGCCGTCGACCTGCTTGGTCTCTTGCAGCAGCTCCAGCAGCAGGCCGTCGCCCGAGCCGACGTCGAGGACGCGCGAGTTCGGCGGGATGAGGTCGGTGACGACCTCGAGATCGACGCGCTGGGCGCGGTTGACGCTCATGGCTTCGCCTCCTGCCTGGCGCATGATCCCGGTCCGAAAAGTCTGCAATTTTTCGGGGTCATGCGCGGAGCCCTCTCGCCCGCGCGGCCGAGCCGATAAAACCGTTGATCGCCGCGAACAGCTCCGGCTCGTCGAGCAGGAATGCGTCGTGGCCGCGATCGGTCTCGATCTCGACGAAGGACACCGAGGCGCCGGCGGCGTTGAGCGCATGCACGACCGAGCGGCTTTCCTCGGTCGGGAACAGCCAGTCGCTGGTGAAGGAGACCAGGCAGAAGCGTGTCCTGGTGCCGGCGAAGGCGTCGGCCAGGCGGCCACCATGGTCGGCGGCGAGATCGAAATAGTCCATCGCCCGGGTCAAATAGAGATAGGAATTGGCGTCGAAACGGTCGACGAAGGTCATGCCCTGGTGGCGCAGATAGCTTTCGATCTGGAAATCGGCGTCGAAGCCGAAGGTCAGCGCCTCGCGGTCCTGCAGGTTGCGGCCGAACTTGCGGTGCAAGGCCGCCTCCGAAAGGTAAGTGATGTGGGCGGCCATGCGGGCGACGGCGAGCCCCTTTTCCGGGCGCTTGCCGAAATCGAGATATTTGCCGCCGTGCCAGTCCGGATCCGCCATCACGGCCTGTCGGCCGACTTCATGGAAGGCGATGTTTTGCGAGGAATGGCGCGCACCGGTGGCGATCGGCAGCGCGCAGAAGACGCGTTCGGAATGACTGGCGGCCCATTCCAGCACCTGCATGCCGCCCATGGAGCCGCCGAGCACGCAAAACAGCTTTTCGATGCCGAAATGGTCGACCAGCATCGCCTGCGCACGCACCATGTCGCGGATGGTGATGATCGGCAGCTCCAGCCCGTAAGGCTTGCCGGTCGTCGGGTTGGTCGACGCAGGACCGGTCGACCCGAGACAGCCGCCGATAACGTTGGAGCAGATGACGAAGAAGCGGTTGGTGTCGATGATCTTGCCGGGGCCGATCAGCACTGCCCACCAGCCCGGCTTGCCGGTCACCGGATTGGTGCTGGCGACATGCTGGTCGCCGGTCAGCGCATGGCAGACGAGGATGGCGTTGGAGCGGGCGTCGTTGAGCGTGCCATAGGTCTGATAGGCGATCTGGAAGGGCGACAGCAGCGTGCCGGCGTCGAGCTGCAGCGGCCTGTCGGGGCCGAACTGCAGTAGCGGGCTCGACGGATGGTCGGCCTCGTCATTGGTTCGTGCAGCGCGCTGAGCGGCCATCGCAGTCCTCGATCCAAGCCGCATCGATCTTTACTGATGCGGTGTCCGGGCCGGCGGACAACAAAAAACCGGCCTGCCTTCGCGAAGCCGGTTTACAGGTTGCAAACGGCCCTTTAGCGAATTGTTTAACGTGGCTGCAAGCCGACCGGCCAAATCACCACGGAAGTGTTGCTGCTCTTCTAGAACCAGCGCCGCGCTTCGTCAACGGCAAGGAGCGGCGGCCTAAGCGCCGGCACTCGACATTCCGGGCCATGGCCTGTATTTCCGCTGCGGCCTCAAGACCTTCTCGACGGATTTGTGACATGAAGCAGGATCAGCCACGTCCGACGCCCCGCGCGGGCATCATGGACATCGAGGCCTACGTGCCCGGCAAGAGCACGGCCCCGGCCGGGGTGACGAAAGTCTATAAACTGTCGTCGAACGAGAACCCGCTCGGGCCCTCGCCGAAGGCGATCGAGGCTGCGCGGCAAGTGGCTGCCAAGCTCGACGTCTATCCTGACGGCTCGGCCCGCCGGCTGCGCGAAGCGATCGGCGAGGTGCATGGCCTCAACCCGGCAAACATCATCTGCTCCAACGGCTCCGACGAGATCCTGGGGCTTTTGGCGCAGATCTATCTCGCGCCCGGAGACGAGGCAGTGTTCACCGAACACGCCTTCGGGGTCTACAAGATCTATATCCAGACGGCGGGCGCCAGGCCGGTGGCGGTCAAGGAAACCGAGGAGCGCGCCGATGTCGACGCGATCCTGGCGGCCGTGACGCCGGCGACGCGGATCGTGTTCCTCGCCAATCCCAACAATCCGACCGGCACGTATTTGCCGTTCAGCGAGGTGCGCCGCCTGCATGCCGGCCTGCCGAAGAACGTGCTTCTGGTGCTCGATGCGGCTTACGCCGAATATGTGCGCCGCAACGACTACGAAGCCGGCATCGAGCTCGCCGGAAGCGCCGAGAACGTGGTGATGACGCGCACCTTCTCCAAACTCGGCCTCGGCGGCGCCCGGGTCGGCTGGATGTACGGTCCGGCGCATATCGTCGATGCGATCAACCGGGTGCGCGGCCCGTTCAATGTCAACGCGACGGCCATCGAGGCCGGCATCGCGTCGATCCGTGATCGCGCCCATGTCGAGCGCAGCGTGCTGCACAACGAGAAATGGCTGGCCTGGCTCAGCGAAGCGCTCACCGCTCTCGGCCTCAGGGTGACGCCCAGCGTCGGCAATTTCCTGCTGATCCACTTCCCCGACGACAAGAAGCATTCCGCCGCGGCCGCCGACGACTATCTCAGCCAGCGTGGCTATATCCTGCGCCGCGTCACCGGCTACGGCTTTCCCAACGCGCTGCGCATGAGCGTCGGCACCGAAGAGGCCAATCGCGGCGTCGTCGACGCGCTGGCGATTTTCCTGAAAAGCTAAAAACACAATGGCATCACCGATGTTCGAGAAAATAGCGCTGGTCGGCATCGGCCTGATCGGCTCGTCGCTCGCACGCGTCATCCGCCGCGAGGGGCTCGCCAACCACATCGCCATCGCGACGCGCAGCGCATCGACGCTCAAGCGCGCCGAGGAGCTTGGCCTTGGCGATTCCTACAGCACCGATGCCAAGGAAGCGGTGGGCGACGCGGATCTCATCATCGTCTCGGTTCCGGTCGGGTCATCCGGCGAGGTCGCCGCGGAGATCGCTCCAGTGCTGAAGCAGGGCGCCATCCTCACCGATGTCGGCTCGACCAAGGCCTCCGTGATCGCGCAGATGCAGCCGCATGTGCCCGATGGCGTGCATTTCATCCCCGGACATCCGCTGGCCGGCACGGAAAAATCCGGACCGGACGCCGGCTTTGCCGATCTCTTCGACAACCGCTGGTGCATCTTCACGCCGGTGCCGGGCACCGACCCCGCCGCGCTCGAGAAGCTGTCGGAATTCTGGCGGCGCTGCGGCTCCAACATCGACACGATGGACCCGCAGCATCACGACATGACCTTGGCCATCGTCTCGCACCTGCCGCATATCATCGCCTACAACATCGTCGGCACGGCGGACGACCTGGAGGCGGTGACCAAGAGCGAAGTCATCAAATACTCCGCCTCCGGTTTTCGCGATTTCACCCGACTGGCGGCCTCCGATCCGACCATGTGGCGCGACGTGTGCCTGCACAACAAGGATGCGATCCTGGAGATGCTGGCGCGCTTTTCGGAAGACCTTGCCTCGCTGCAGCGGGCAATCCGCTGGGGCGATGGCGAAAAACTGTTCGACCTGTTCACCCGCACCCGCGCCGTCCGCCGCTCGATCATCGAGGCCGGCCAGGACATCGACGTGCCGGATTTCGGCCGTCAGGCGGTCGAACACCCCGGTTCAAAAGCTAAGCTTTTCTCTCGTCGCTTCCGACGGCGGCCAGTGCGCGGCCATCATCGCCAGCGTCTCGGCCCGATCCGGTGCGCCGAGACGGCCGCCGAAGCGCAGACATTTGAGCGCTGCGGCGGCGCTGGCGAAACGCAGCGCTTCCTCCATAGGCATGGCTTCGGCAAGGCCGACGGCGAAGGCGCCGTGGAAGACGTCACCGGCCGCGAGCGTGTCCACCGCCTTGACTTTCGGCGCCTCGACATGGCCCACGCCGCCACTTTCCCGGTCATGCCACCAGGTCCCGGCGGCGCCACCGGTCACCGCCACGAAGGCGTCGGTGCGCGATGCGAGATCGGCACAAGCGCTTTGCGGATCGAGCGCATTGCCGCAGACGATGCGGGCGGCGGGCTCGGAAGCAACGATGTGCGAGGCCAAGGGCAAAAGCCGCTCCAGCACCTCGACCGGCGCGGTATCGGCGTCGAGGATTGCTGGGCGGCCGGCGTTTCGCGCTGCGGTCAAGGCAAGCGCCGCGGCGCCCGGCCAGCGGACGTCGACCAGCACGGCGTCGAAGCCGGACAGGTCGGCAAGCGGCAGCGTTTCGGGGTCGGCTTGCGCTTTGCTGTCATAGAATGGAACGATGATGCGCTCGCCATGCGCATCGACCAGGATCGCGGCCAGCGCCGAGCGCGCGCCGGCGATGCGGCGGATGAGGCTGCAGTCGATGCCTTCGGCCTGAATGTCGGCGATCAGCTGGTCGCCGATCAGATCGTCGCCGGCGCTTGCCCAGAGCGAGACGTCGGCGCCGAGACGATGCGCGGCGCAGGCGGCGCTCGTCGCCATGCCGGAAGCGATCTGGACACCGTCGCTGGCGATGAACTTGCCCTGATGCGCGGGAAGCGTGTCGACGCGCAGGATCGTGTCGAGGGTGAAGGCACCGACGCTGAGCAGTCTGACCGGCGCGCGCATCATTGCGTTACTGTTCTTAGTCGGCATGGTCTTGCCCGAAAACCGGTTCCCACTTTTCGGGACCATGCCTAGTCGACCGGCTTGATTTTGCCCAGCGGGATGAAGCCCAGCGAAGCCTTGCCCTTGGTTATTTTCAGCGGCAAAGACGGCTCCTTGCCAAGCATGGCAATGGCCGCAAATCCTTGCTCGATTTCGCTCTTGTGCTCCGGCATGGCGCCGCCAAGGATGGCCGCCACCGCCTTTGGGTCCTTGAGCTTGATCGTTAGATTTGCATCGACGAGGCCTTCGGCATCGACGGAGATCGGTCCCGACACGGTGATACGCGCCGTCCCGGACGACAGGTCCAGCTTGGCGATGTCGACGGTCTGACCGCGCAGACTTTTCGGCGCGGCGGCTATCAATTCTACGCCGTTCTTCAGCGTTGCCTCGCCGCTGCCATCGAGCGCCGGCAGCACACGTCCGCCAATGGCATCCGCATTGATCTCCAGATCGCCGAAGCTGCCGACATACTTGATGTCCTGGCCTATCGGCTGCAGCTGGCCGGCGGCCTTGCCAGCGCTGAACAATTGCACAGGGTCGGTTTCGTCTTGCGGATCGGTTTGACCGGAAAGGCCGTCAGCCTGAAGCGAGACGCTGCTCGGCAGCGGCCACCACACTTTGACGTTTGCCTGTAATTGGTCCCAGTCGATGAAAAGCGGCGGCGTGCCGGGCGCCATCGTCCGCAGCGGGCCGCGCAGGTCGGCGACGGGCGACAAGGGCGAGGTGACATCGGCAACGGCGTTGAAGCGGCCGGTGGAAGCGGCGACTTTCCTGCCGTCATCCTCATAGGCGATGTTGTCGCATGAGACGGTAAAGCTCGTCGGATAGCCGCTGACGGTAAGACTGGCGCAACCGGCGACAATGCCTTGCGTCTTCAGTCTTGCTGAAGCCTGGTCGGCCTCGGTCTTGAGCCGGTCGGCCAGGTAGAACCAGCCGCCGCTATAGATGGCGAAGAGCACGATGATAAATGCGGCAAGCCAGAGCAGCCGGCGGCGGCGTTTGGATGGTCGCTCGTCCCTTGACGTCATGCTGCGGCTCTCGTTAACCCCTCATGTGGCGACTTCATTCTCACGCACAACAAGCGGGAACTGAAGAAGCACCTTACCGGCGCTGTCGTCACTCGAAATGCAATCAGGCTTGGCGATATGGGCGATTTTTGGGTTTTTGGCTATGGGTCGCTGATCTGGCGGCCGGGTTTCGCACATATCGAGACGCGGCGCGCCCGGCTCTACGGCTATCGCCGTTCGCTTTGCGTCTATTCCTTCGTGCATCGCGGCACGCGTGAGCGGCCGGGACTGGTGCTCGGCCTCGACCGCGGCGGCTCCTGCATCGGGCTTGCGTATCGCGTGCCCGGCAATTTGCGCGACGAGGTGCTCTCCTACCTGCGCGACCGCGAACTGGTGACCAGCGTCTATCTCGAACGCATGCTCGATGTCCGGCTGGATGGCGGCGCATCGGGAGAAGGCGGTAAGGTCGAGGCGGTCGCCTACATCGTCGACCGCCAGCACGAGCAATATGCCGGCGCGCTCGATCCCGACGAGGCGGCAAAAGTCGTTCGCGGCGCCGTCGGCCAGTCCGGCAACAATGAGGACTATGTCTTGAGCACGCTCGATCATTTGGAGGCGCTCGGCATCCGCGACCATTGGCTGGAGGAGGTCGGCCGACAGGTCGCGCCTTCGTGAGGCGCATTTCCA
Source organism: Mesorhizobium sp. ORM8.1 (assembly GCF_053005525.2). NCBI lineage: Bacteria > Pseudomonadati > Pseudomonadota > Alphaproteobacteria > Hyphomicrobiales > Phyllobacteriaceae > Mesorhizobium > Mesorhizobium sp. ORM8.1. The sequence continues at coordinate 4,652,431 of NZ_CM132600.1, forward strand.
GCGAAAAGGATTTCGCCTCCAATGCTCTATCTCTTTGTTTTCACGCAACTCCGGGCGCAAGGCTACGGCGAAGCCGCCGAACCTAACCCCTGCGCACTTTTGCTGGAATTGCTCTGGCCCGATCAAAAAGCAAAACCATGCCTTTGACCTTGGCTGGCCGGGACCTAGCTTAGCGGCAACTCAACGCCCCGAGCTCAACGGAGATCAGTCTTGCAAAAACGCCGCCTCGGTCGCACCGACCTTTCCATCGCGCCGCTGGTCCTGGGCGGCAATGTCTTCGGCTGGACCGCCGACGAGAAAACCTCCTTCGACCTGCTCGACCGCTTTGCCGGAGCCGGTTTCAACGCGGTCGACACGGCCGACGCTTATTCGCGCTGGGTTCCCGGCAACAAGGGCGGCGAATCGGAAACCATCATCGGTAACTGGATGAAAAGCCGCGGCAACCGCGATCAAATCGTGGTCATTACGAAAGTCGGCTCCGATATGGGGCAGGGCAAGAAGGACCTCTCCGCGGCCTATATCGAAAAGGCGGTCGAGCAATCGCTGAAGCGGCTGCAGGTCGATGTCATCGACCTCTATCTGTCGCATTGGCCGGATCCGGCCACGCCTTACGAGGAAACGCTCGGCGCCTATCAGCGCCTGCTCGAAAAGGGCAAGATACGCTACTCCGGCTGCTCCAATCTCGATGCCGGCCAATTGCGCGCCGCGCTCGATGTCGGCAGCCTGCGCAGCCTGCCGCGCTACGAAGTGCTGCAGCCCGAATACAATTTGTACGACCGCGCGTCGCTCGATGGCCCGCTGCTCGATCTGTGCAAGGCGGAGGATATCGGCGTCATCACCTATTTCAGCCTGGCCAAGGGTTTTCTGAGCGGCAAGTACCGCAGCAAGGCCGATCTTGGCCAGAGCGCGCGCGGTTCGGACGTAGCCGGCTATCTCAACGAGCGCGGTATGCGCATCCTGTCGGCGCTCGATGCCGTCGCCGAGCGTCATTCGGCCAAGCAGGCGGAAGTGGCGTTGGCCTGGATCATCGCCCGACCGGGCGTGACAGCGCCGATCGCCAGCGCGACGACACCAGAGCAGATGGACAGCTTGATCCGTGCCGCGTCGCTCAAGCTTTCGTCAGACGATATCGGGGCGCTCGACCGGGCCAGCGCCTAAGGCGTGTCGATCTTCGGGTGAGACCGGCCTGACCCGAATCTCAACACGCCTTGCGCGGTAGGTGCGCGCACAATTGTCCAAGACTGCCGTGATGATTGCCCGTAATTCCTGCCATATAGCGGGGGACGGAGTGCGACATGGCGGCAGGGGTATGGTCCGAGGCCTGGCAGCAATTGTTGGCGCTCATCGTGGCGGCGACTGTCGTCATGGGCAGTCCGGGGCCATCGACCATCAGTGTCACCGCCGTCGGAGCGGCATTCGGCCTGCGTTCCTCGCTGGGTTACGCGTCGGGGCTGGTGCTTGGAACGATCGCCGTGCTGCTGGTGGTGGCTGCCGGCATTGTCGGTATGCTTGCCTCGATGCCTGGGATTGCCACGGTGCTGGCGATCCTCTCGGCGGGCTACATCCTTTATCTCGCTTTCAGAATAGCGACTGCGCCGCCGCTGGCCGAAAGCGGAGGGCAAGCAGCACACCCGACCTTTGCCGGCGGCTTCATGCTCGCCGTCGCCAATCCGAAGGCCTATGTGGCGATTGCCGCTGTCTTTGCCGGCGCCTCGTCGCGAGCGGGCGCGCTGGCTGGTTCCGCCAAGCTGCTGGTACTTGCAGCGATGATCGTTGTCATCCATGCGGCATGGCTGCTCGCCGGAACGGGTTTTGCGCGGTTTCTGCGCCATCCCGTGGCGTCGCGGATCATCAATCTGATCTTCGCCGCGACACTGGTGCTGACGACCGCCTGGGCTGCGCTGCCGTAAGAAAGATCAGGCTTCCACAGCTGCTACGCCAAGCTCCGCCAGCCGCTTCGCCGCCGTCGGCGGCATCGGCGGTGGGTTCGGCGCCTGCGCTGCCTCGACGAGCATCTGATCGCAGGCGGCCTCCGTCTCGCCGACCAGCCGCCGCATGAATTCTTCCTTGTCAAGGCCTGGGGGGATCGGCGGCAGGAAGCGGGCCTTGATGGTGCCGGGGTAGCGCAAGAACTTGCGGCGCGGCCAGTAGAGGCCGGCGACATGGGCAACCGGGACCACGGGTACGCCCAATTGCGCATAAATCTCGACGATGCCGTATTTGTAAGATGGCTCCGCGCCTGGCGGGCGGCGGGTACCCTCCGGATAGATGATGAGCTGGCGCGGATTGCGCGCCATCTCCTCCTTGGTGGCATTGACGACGGCTTTCAGTGCTTTCGAGCGGCTGCCGCGATCGACCGGGATCATGCGCATCTTCAAGATGTACCAGCCGAAGAACGGGATCCAGGTCAGCTCGCGCTTGAGGATGTAGAGCGGATCCTCGAGATAGGGATAGAAGGCGATCGCATCCCAGAAGGACTGGTGCTTCGGCGCCAGGATGAAGGAGCCTTCGGGCAGATTCTCGACCCCGGTGATGTCGTTCTTGGTGAACGCCATCTTGTCGTAGAGCCACATCGAGGTGCGCGACCAGAATTTCGGCACGAACCAGGCGCGGTGGCGCGGCGACAGGAAATAGTAGGGCGTCCAGACGATCATCTGGACGATCAGGTTGAGATAGAAGACGAAGTTGAACGCCAGCGAGCGGATAATGAGCATACGGGAAAGGCCCGGTGATGAGGTGTGCGTTGGTTACACCAAGCAGCAGCAAAAGGAAACGGCGGGCAGTCGCAACACGCCGTCAAAGCGATCGCGCCAACCGCTGCTTCAGGCGCGGCGCGGCGAAGTCGAGGAAGGCGCGCAGCTTCACCGGCAGCCGGCCCTGGCCGGCATGCACCAGGCTGACCGGCCAGGGCGGCGGCTCGAACGGCTCGAGCACCACTTGCAGCGCTCCGGCGCGCACGGAGGCATCGGCCTGGTAAGACAACACCCTGGTCAGGCCCAGGCCGGCAATCGCGGCGTCGATCGCCGCTTCGGCCGTGTTGACCTGCAGCCGCGAGCGGACAGGCACCACAATTTCCGACTTGCCCGCGCCGAAGGTCCAGGTGGCCGGAGACGCAAGCCCTTCGAACGTGACGCAGTCGTGGCCGGCAAGGTCCTGCGGCCTTGTCGGCACTCCGCGTCCGGCAAGATAGGTCGGGTTCGCGCAAATGATGCGGCGGATCGAACCGACGCGCATCGCGACCATCGCCGAGTCCGGCAATTCGCCGATGCGCACCGCGAGATCGATATGCTCCTCGACCAGCTGGGTGAGCCGGTCGGACAAGGTCAGGCGGATATCCACCTCGGGATAGGCGGCAAGGAAGTCGGTGACGACAGGCAGAACATGCAGGCGGCCGAAGACGACCGGCGCGGTGACGACCAGTTCGCCGGTGGGGTTCAGATACTCGCCGGCAGCGGCGCGCTCGGCCTCGCCGACATCTTCAAGGATACGGCGGCAGGCGGCGAGATAGGACTGGCCGGCGTCGGTCAGGCTCAGGCGTCGCGTCGAACGGTTGAGCAGGCGCGTCTTCAGATGCTTTTCCAGCTCGGAGAGCCTGCGGCTGACGGTTGCCAGCGGCATGCCGGCGCGTCGCGCCGCGGCCGAAAGGCTGCCGGCCTCCACCGTGGCGACGAACAGGGACATGGCATCAAGGCGATCCATTATTCTTCCGAAATCTGGAAGGATGAATTGCAAATATGCTCTCTACATCCGTTTTCCGGAAGAGGCTATCTGATGTGCGAGCCTGCAAGAGGAACGCCGCCATGAATGGCTTCACCAGCGATGTCGCCTTCACGCCGACCATCAAGGCGATCCAGGCGCGCAAGGGATCGCGCGACTCCTATGCCCGCGTCGAGCAGCGTGGCGGCTGGCGCGCGACGATCACGCCGGATCTCGCCGCCTTCATCGAGGCGCAGACCAGCGTTTTCCTGGCGACGGCCAATGCCGACGGACAACCTTACATCCAGCATAGGGGTGGCCCGGCCGGGTTCCTCAAGGTTCTGGACGAGCACACGATCGGCTTTGCCGATTTCTCCGGCAACCGGCAGTTCATCACCCAGGGCAATCTGGAAGATAACGACCAGGCCTTCCTGTTCCTGATCGACTACATGATGCGGCAGCGCATCAAGATCTGGGGCAAGGCGCGTGTCGTCGACAACGATCCGGAGCAGACGGCTAGACTGATGCCCGAGAATTACAAGGCGCGGCCGGAGCAGACGATCCTGTTCACCGTCTCGGCCTGGGACGCCAATTGTCCGCAGCATATCCCGCAGCGCTTCGAGGCGGCCGATGTCGCGGCGGCGCTTGCCGAACGCGATCGGCGCATTGCAAGCCTCGAGCAGGAGGTCGCTCGCCTGCGTGACAGCAAGCCTATGGGGTGATTTGGCCGGGCTTCCCGCTGTTGACCGAGGAGGCTTCCGCCAGTGTCAGGCCATCGGGCGTCGGATGCAGCGGCAGGAAGCCGCGCGCTAACGACAGCACATATTTGCTATACTCGGTAAGCAGCACGCGCAACGCTTCCGGCTTGGTCAGCCAGCCGCCATTGCCGAGATTGGTGTTGACCACCGGGTAGGGCTCGATCCGCGCGCCATGCAGCAGCCGGCTCATCTCGAGCAGGCTGCGCGGCATGTGGTAATTGTTGGTGACGATGATGATGCTGCCATAGGAGTGGCTTTCGACCCATTTGGCGCTCTCCTCGGCATTGCCGATGGTGTCGAGCGCGGCGCGATCGATGTCGACGCAGCACGAGAACAGCTGCTTGTCGCCACCCATCGCCACCTGCAGTTGGTGGCGGCTGGCAGAGGGTGAACGCCGCTGATCAGCAGCCGCTTGCCCTTGCCGGATGCCAAAAGGTCCATCGCCGCGTCCAGCCGCGACTGGCCGCCGGTCAGCACGATGATGGCATCGGCCTTGGCCGGATCGACCGGGGTCGCCATGTGGCTCACCTTGTCGGCAAACCATCCGAAGCCACCGGCAAACAGCACCAGTATGACGAGGACGACAAATCCGCAGAAACGCAGCGCAAGCCTCAAACGGCCGGGCTTGGCCGGAGTGGCGGCGCGCGCAAGCACCGCCGGCATCCGTCCAGCTGTCCCGGTCGAGTCCCGCGCGTCCATCATCCTATGGTTAATCCTGAAATGCGGCCGTTGATAGATGAGACGGCGCACTTTGCGTTACGGCATTTGCCCAAGCCGTGATCGTTGTCTGATTGGTATATAACGCCTTGCGCTGACTTGCGGTTGGAGTTCATGGGTCAGCCCCCATCCGGCTGGCGAACGTCGATGTCGCTGAGATAGGCGACCACGGTCACATGCGAGGTTGCCGCCGTCAGCACACCGATCACCACCACCATCAGACCGACGCCGAGATAGCCGGCGGAGCCGATGGCGAAATTGCCGAACAGCGCGGTCGCCTGGTCGGCCTCTGGCGTTGCCATGTTGCGCGACGACCACCAGGAAAAGACGATGAAGACGGCGATCGCGAGCGCCCCGCCGGCGGCGGCGCCCTTCATGCCGGTGACCAGGAAATGCCAGCGGAATTCGCGCGCGATGAAGCGGGCCTCGGCGCCGACGAAATGCAGCACCTCGATGATATGGCCGTTGCCGGCCATGGCGCCGCGCGTGGCGAACACCACCGTCAGGACGGTCGCCGACAGCATCAAAGCCAGCACGGCGACGCCGATCGTCACCGTCGTATGCGCCATGGCGACCAGCCGGTCGACCCAGGTGCGGTGATCGTCGAGCGCGGCACTTGGGATTTTCGGCGTGATCGCGGCACGGATCGCGGCAAAATCCGGTGGGCTGGCCTCGTCGATGGTGACGATGATCAGGCGCGGCACCGGCAGTTCGTCGATGTTGAGACCGCTGCCCAGCCAGGGTTCCAGAAGCCGCGCGGTTGCGTCGCGATCGATGATCTTGGTGCCCTTCACGCCGGGGAATTCACCGGCGATCTGCGAGGCCTGGGCAAGGGCGGCCTCCATGTCGAGGCCGTCGGCCGGCTTGATCTGGATGGTCGCCTCGCGGGAGATCTGGTTTTCCCAGACCGATGCGGTGTCGCGCACCAGCGTCACGGCGCCGAAGGTCAGGCAGGACAGGAAGGTCATGATGGCAATGACCAGGACAAGCGCGCGACCGGCAATGTTCTGCGCCGGCACGATCGGCGCCATCTTGCGCTGGACGCGGCGGACGGTGGTCGTGGTTTCGACGTCGTCCTGTTCATGCAGGTGATCGGCCGGAAGGTCAGTCATAGACATCCAGCCTTCCACCGGCGAGAATCATGCGCCGCGCATCGACCTGCTCCATGAGGCCGAGGTCGTGCGTGGCGATCACCACCGCGGTGCCGAGACGGTTGAGCTCGATGAAGAGCCTGAGCAGCCGGCGCGCCAGCGGCGGGTCGACATTGCCGGTCGGCTCGTCGGCCAGCAGGATCTCCGGCTGTTCGATCAGCGCGCGCGCGATCGCGGCGCGCTGTTTCTCGCCGCCGGACAGCACCGGCGGCAGCACATGCATGCGGTCGCCGAGGCCGACCCATTTCAGAAGCTCGGTGACGTCGGTGCGGTAGCTCGCCTCCTCGCGCCCGCGCACGCGCAAGGGCAGCGCGACATTCTCGTAGGTCGTCATGTGGTCGAGCAGGCGGAAATCCTGGAACACCACGCCGATGCGGCGCCTGAGATGCGGCAGTTCGCTGCGCGAGATCCGCGAGCGGTCCTTGCCGAAAATGGTGATCAGGCCGCGCGTCGGTTTCAGCGACATGAAGAGCAGGCGCAGCAATGTCGTCTTGCCGGCGCCGGAGGGGCCGCTCAGGAACTGGAAGGAGCGCTCCGGAATGTGCAAGGAGATGTCGCGGAGGATTTCCGGACCCATGCCATAGCGGAGGCCGACATTTTCGAAGCGGATCACGTTCGGCGACCTGAAACTCTCGGCGGCGACGCGCCACAATCTACTTTAACAGACCATCGGCCGGCATGGTTAACCGGCGGTTAATTTCCAGGCACTGACGCCTCCTTACAACCGTTACGGTGGGGAAGCGTTAACCATTTGCGTTTACGCAAAAGAAACGAAGACTGAACTGGTGCCGTTAATGGCTGATGACAGAACCGCGCGCCTCGTTTCCGGCGAAATCATGACCGGCGCGGCAGCGAAGGCCACGCCCGGGCGCGTCGTGCTCGATGCCTTGGCCGATGTCGTCGACGCCGACTATGTCGTGCTGCCGCGTTTTGACGCGCGTCCCGGACCAGTGTCGACGATCTCGCCGCCACCGCCCTCGACGCCGCCGATCGAAGGCATGGGCATGCTGCGCAGGCCGGAGGCCGCGCCATCGCGCTCCTCACGCGGCGGCCCGATGTTCTGGATCGCCGGGGTCGCCATAGCGCTGGTGTCGTTCTGGGTGTCGGGCGGCCATGCCCTGTTGCGGCAGGGTCCGTTCCTGGCGAATGCCGGGCCGACCAGCGCGCTCACCATTTCCGGCGTGACATCGCGCATCGATGCGTCGGGATTGAAGCCGTTGCTGTTCGTCGACGGAGAAGCGGCGAACGACGGAGTGGGGCCAGAGACGCTGCCGCCGCTCGAAATCCGCGTCACCGACAACAACAGCAATATCATCCGCTACAGGCTGGGGACATCCAACCGCTCCCTGGCGCCAGGCGAAAGATTTGGCTTTTCCAGCCGCCTCGATGTGCCTAAAGACGGCGTCAGAACCGTTGCGGTCATCTTCGCCGGCTAGGTGCGTCGATATTCAGGTGAGGCCGGCCTGCAAATAGCGGCTTCCTGCGCTTCCGGTGCTCACGTACTGAAATGTACGCTCCGCTCCGGTTCTCGGAAGCCGCCATTTTCGGCTCGGCCTGACCTGAATCTCAACCCACCTGACCTGTCAGCGTTGCAGGCGATCGAGGGGAATAAAACTATGCCAGTTGTGCGCGGTAAGGACATCGAGGTCCTGTTTTCGGCGTCGGCGATCGCGCGCCGCAATCTCGAGCTCGCCAAGGAAATTGCCGGGCGCGACTATCACGACCTTCTGGTGATCTCGATCCTGAAAGGCTCGTTCGTCTTTGCCGCCGATCTCATCCGCGCCATGCACGATGTCGGCCTGTCGCCGGAGGTCGAGTTCATCTTCATATCGAGCTATGGCGCCGGCACGACAAGCGGCGAGGTCAGGGTGCTGCGCGACATCGACAATGAGGTCGCCGGTCGCGACGTGCTGCTGATCGACGATATTCTGGAATCCGGCAAGACGCTTTCCTACACGCGCGAGTTGATGCTGTCGCGCGGCGCCAAGAGCTGCGCCATCGCCGTGCTGCTCGACAAGCGCATGCGCCGCCAGACCGAACTCCACGCCGACTATGTCGGCTTCGACTGTCCGGATTATTTCGTCGTCGGCTACGGCATGGACGTCGCCCATGCGTTTCGCGAGTTGCCGTTTGTCGGTGTCGTGAAGGGGGACGCCTGATGCATGTCGCCCAGAAGTGTGCGGCGGTTCTGGGACAACGACATGCATCGAAACAAAGGCTTTGGACCTCGCTGAAAGCATAAAATTTTCAGAAAACATCAACGTTTCCCAGCCATGTATTCTCGCCATGGCAAAGCTCCTGATTGTCGAGGACGATGAGTCCGTCCGCACCCTCGCCGCCCGCGCGCTCGAACGCGATGGCCATATGGTCACGATCGCCGCCGACGGCGCGCAAGGGTTGGAACTGATCCAACGCGCGGCAGGCGGTTACGATCTGGTGGTGTCCGATATCCGCATGCCGGAGATGGACGGCATCGAGATGGCGACCGCCGCGGCAAGGCAGTTCCCGGCGATGAAGATCATGCTGATGACCGGCTATGCCGACCAGCGCGAACGGGCCGAGGAACTGAACGGCATCATCTTGGATGTCGTGCAGAAACCGTTCACGCTTGCCGAGATTCGCGCCCGCGTCGGCCGCGTGCTGAACTAAGCCTGAGCCTCGCCAGTCGCGGCGACTGCCGATACAGCGCCGCGCCTGCGCTCGTTGTTCAGCGCCAGCAGGCCGGCGCCGATGATCAGCGCGGCGCCCAGCACCGTCGTTTCACGCGGCACCTCGGCGAAGAACAGGAAGCCCCATAGCGGCGACCAGAGGATGCCGGTGTATTCGAAAGTGGCGACCCGGTTGGCCGGCGCCAGCCGGTAGCCCTGCGACAACAGGATCATGCCGGCGGAGGCGACGAAGCCGCAGGCGGCCATTTTGAGGAAGTCCGGCAGCGTCGGCCAGACCCATGGCCGCACCAGGAATTCGACGCTCGGATGCGCCGCGTGGGTGATGCCGGCCAGGTGAAAGACGATGGCGACGGCCACGGCGCCGCTGAGATAGGCGCCGTTCTGGTAGAAGGCCATCACGGTCGATGATTCGGTGTCGCCGATACGGCGCGCCATCAGCTGCGAAAAGCCGTAGAGGAAAGCCGAGCCCAGCGACAGCAGCGCCGCCCAATCGAATACGCCGGCACCCGGGCGCAGCATCACGAAGACCCCGACCAGGCCGATGAGCACCGTCGCTAGCGTTTTCCATGAGACGCGCTCGCCGAGATAGGGTCCGGCCATCGCCATGATGACCAGCGGCGCCATGAAATAGAGCGCCACAGCGTCGGCCAGCGGAAGCGCGGCGATGGCGAGATAGTAGACAGTGTAGGACGAGAACTGGATGAAGGCGCGCAGCGTCAGCATGCCGAATCGCTTCGACAGGATCGCCTTCAGGCCGACATCGGCCTGGACGAGAACTATCAGGATCGGCAGCGCGACGATGGCGCGGATCGCCATGACCTCGGTCACCGGATAGCCGCCGGACACAGCCTTGACCAGTGGGTCCTGCAGCGAAAAGACGAACACGCCGAGACAGAGGCTCAGAATGCCAAGCACTATCCGGTTCTGCATCAGTCTCGGCCCCCCGCGAGCCGTCTTACCAGTAAAAAAGAACCCGCTACCATTTTCAGGCAGCGGGCATCGAGTGAGGACTCTTCGATTGGTCCGCGGTCGATTTCGCAACCGCATATCCAATGGGTATGACGACTATCCTGCGGCGTTTGACATGTTGCAAACGAATTGGAATGATGCCAGCAATCAGAAATTCTTATGGCGGCTTCAATGAAACCCGTGCTCGACAGCGACCTCCTGCGCACCTTCGTGGCGGTAGCCGAAACCGGCAATTTCACGCGCGCGGCGGAAAAGGCGGGGCGCACGCAGTCCGCCGTCTCCATGCAGATGAGGAAGCTGGAGGATATGGTCGGCGACAGCCTGTTCGAGCGCGGTTCGCGCGGCGTGGCGCTGACGCGCCGCGGCGGCGAGCTGATCGCCAACGCCCGGCGCATCGTCTCGCTGCTGGACGAGACCGCAGCCTCGCTGGTCGCGCCGCCGCTCGGTGGGCTGGTGCGCATCGGCATTCCGGCCGAGTATGGCCGGTCGATCCTGTCGCGGGCGCTCGGTGAGTTTGCCAAGCGGCACCCGCGCGTCGAGGTCACGGTGCGCTACGCGCATTCGGACTCGCAGGTGAGGGCGCTCGCGGCCGGCGAACTCGACCTTGCCGTTGTGTTCGAGTGGGAAGGTTTTTCAGGCGGCGAAGTGCTCATGCATGACCCGACCGTCTGGGTGACGTCGACGCTGCATCACATGCATGAGGAGCGGCCGGTGCCGATCGCGCTTTACAGCCGCAACGGCTGGTGCCGCGACTTCGCCATCAAGTCGCTGCAGCAGCGCGGGCTCGACTATCGGGTCGCCTACACCAGCGACACCAATGGCGGCCTGACGCTCGCCGTCACCTCGGGCCTGGCGATCGCGCCGATCTCGCGCAGCAACATTCCATCGGACTGCCGCGAACTGACCGCGGCCGATGGCTTCGGCAACATCGATTCGTCCAACGTCGTGCTGCACCGAAATCCCTTGGCGACCGGCGAGGCCATCGACGGCATGGAGAACGCGATCCGCGACGCGTTTACGCTGACCATGCAGGCACCGGTTACGGCTGATCTTTGAAGTCTGGGAACTGCTTCCCGTGGCCTATCGCTACGGCATGTCCTGGTGGAAAGTCAGCTGATTGCCGAACGGGTCGCCGACCGTGACTTCCCATGTCCGCCATGGCGTCTCTTCCAATCCCGGCCTGGCGTAGCGGTATTTCTTCGCCGTCAGTTCGCGATGCAGCGCCGCGATGTCGGCGACTTCGACGCGAATGTGGGCGCCCGGCGACCCGTCGCCGTGGTGCTCACTCAGATGCAATTCGCAGCCGTCGCGCGCGATGCCCATGTAAAGTGGCGTATTGTCGTCGAAGCGGTGCTCGAAGCGGACGGCGAAGCCGAGGAAGTCGAGATAGAATTCCCGCGCCTTGGCGATGTCGAACATGCGCAGGATCGGCGTGACGGTTCCAAGCTTCGGCATGATGTGATTGCGATCCAAAACGATGCGGGCCGGTTATTTGAGTTCCAGCAGCCTTTCGAGGTAGCTGCGCTCGATATCCGGGCTCAAAGAATTGCCCAGCCGCTTGCGGATCGCATCGAGAATCTGGCGGGCGCGTTGCACATCGATCTCGTCCGGCACTTTGACCGAGGTGCCATCATCGGGGCCATTGGTGGTGCGCGGCCGTCCGAGCGGATCGCGGTCGGCATCCTGTTGACGCCCGCCCGGTTCGCTGCCGCCCTGATCGCCTTGCATGGCTTGCATCTGCTTCATCATTTCCTTGGCGCCGCGGCGCAGCGCTTCCAGCGCCCGGCCCTGATGACCAACCGCCTGGTCGCCTTCGCCTTCGCCCAGCGACTGTTCGGCATTGCCCATCGACTTGCCGGCGTCGCCGAAACCTTCGTTCGGCTCCATGCCCATGCCTTCGAGGCCCTTCTTCAGCTTGTCGAGCTCGCTCTGAAGCTGGCCTTGGCCCTCCTGCATCTGCTTCAGCGCATCGGCGAGGTCCTTCGGCGACATTTTCGGCCGCCCGAGCGGATCGCGATCCTGGCCTGGGCCGGGCTTCTGCCCGTCCTGCGACTGGCCCTGGTCGCCGTCCTGGCCAAGCTGTTGCTCGCCATTCTCGCGTTCGCCGCGCTGCATCTGGTCGAGGCGGAAGGTGTCGTTCATCATCTCCTGCTGGCGGCGCATGATGTCGCCGAGCTTGTCCATCTGCTGGCGCATCTGGCTGTCCTGCTCGCCACTCTGCTGCTGGCGGCCGGCCTGCAGATTGTTCATCATGTCCTGCAATTCGGACAAAAGCTGCTGGGCCTTGTCGCGATCGCCGGATTTGGCGAGGTTCTCGATCTGGTCCATCATGCGATCGATGTCGCTCTGGCGCAGTTCGCGGCCATTCTGCTGCATCTGCGGCGCGTTCGGGTTCTGCTGCGCGCGCTGGGCGAATTCCTGCAGGAACTGGTTCATCGCCTCGCGCAGTTCCTTCATCGCCTTTTCGATCTCTTGGTCGCTCGCGCCGTTCTTGATGGCGTCCTGCAGCGCCTGCTGCGCCTGGCGCAGCCGGCGCTCGGCGGCCGACAGATTGCCCTCCTCGATACCGAGGGCGATCTCCCAGAGATAGGACACGACATTGCGCAGCTGATCGTCGCTCTCGGAAAGCTTCAGCCGGCTCCTCGCGCTCATGATGGCGAGGTAGTTCGGCATGTTGTTGAACGTGTCCTCGGGGCGCAGCGTGATGGCGTCCATCAGGTCGAGCGCGCGCGGCTTGGCGTTGGTATCAAGCGCAATCAGGCGGCGCTGCTCGATCACGGCGCGCGCCAGCGGATTGGCGAAAGGCCGCTCCGGCATGACAAGCGTCTTGGTGTCACTGGTCGCGGTGTGCCCGGCATCGTCGGTGACGCTGAGCGTCAGCTTGATCTTAGTGCCAGCCCAGACATGTTCGGTCAGGTCCTTGGTCGTCTTGGCCGCGGTCGACTTGCCGCCACGACGCGGCAAGGTCAGCGGCATCTCGGGCGGACCGTAGAGCGGATGCGCGTTGGCCGAAGGCTGATCGAGCAGCTCGAAAACGGCTTTTGCCGAGGCCGCGCCATAGTCATCATCGATCTGGTAGTTGAGTTCGATGGAGCCGTTGACGGCGCGCTTCGGCTCGCCGACGAAACGGATCGTCGGCGGCTTGTCGGCGATGACGGCGAAGGCCCAATGGCCGAGATCCTGCTCACCGGATTTCAGCGTCAGCGTGCCGTTGGTGTTCAGCTTGCCGGTGAATTGGCGAAGCTTGGGCGCGGTCTCGCTCGCCGGCGCCGGACCTTTGGGCGTGGCCGGGTCGATGGCGCGGGCATTGCCGTCAACGTCGGCGTAGCTCAGCGTCTCCTCGCCGGTTCCGCCGGTAACGCGCAGCGAGACGTCGCTGCCTTGCGGAACGCTGAAGGTTTGAGCGGCCTGGTTGGCGTCCGCCGTCAAAAACAATGGCGCCTTGCCGGTGTAGGCGGGCGGCGTCACCCAGGCATCGATGCGCGGCGGCACGGCGTCGCGCGCCGCGCGGGCGACGAAGCCATCGCTGATCCTGCCGCCAAAGGGTCCAAACGAGAAGGCAAAGGCCGTGACGAGCAGCAGTCCGGCCAAGGCGCGCAGGCCCCAGCGATCGTAATCCGGCACGCGGGTTCGCGGCTTGCCAGGGCCCAGGCTCGAGAGCGTCTCGGCCATGCGCCTCTGGTGTTCGCGCCACAATGCTTGCGAGAAGATGCTGTCGGCGCCGCTCGGCCGGTCGGTTTGCACCTGCACCGGACTGTGCAGCAATTCATTGGCGGCTTCGATGCGCCTGTCGACTTCGGCGGCCGACGGCATGCGGAAGAAACGCAACGGATAGAGCGCGGCGAGCGCCGACAATGCGAACAGGACGAGCAGGCCGATGCGCCCCGCCTCGGGCAGGCGTGGGAAGAGGCCGAACCAGGACAGGCTGAGGAACAGGCTGGCGACGACCAGCAGCGGCAAGAGCAAAGGCCAGCCGCGCTCGAAGATCATCGAGGCCCGTGTTGCCAGCCGGCTGAGCGCCAGGCGCCCGGCCAGGCCGCGTTCACTGCCGGAAGTGGGTCGTTGCGTCATCGGCCCTTCCTGCCCGGGCAGGAATAGCCCGGACGTCTCGACAGAAAGAATACCAGCAAACGCGGCAAAGGCGAGGCGCGTTCCGAAATCGTGAAGGGGCGAGGCCCGGTTATGATCAGAAATTCGCGGGATTTGTGTTGGAACCGCAGACCAGAACGGCGACACGTTCGCCATCGGCCGGCAGATAACGGCCGGATAGGATGGCGGCGAAGGCCGCGGCGCCACCCGGCTCGGCGATGATTCGCACGCGATCCCACAGTGCTTTCTGCGCCGCGATAATGTCGTCGTCACTGACCAGGATCGAGCGCTCGACAAAGGCCTCGGCGATCGGAAACATCATCTCGCCGACGCGCTTCGGCGCCAGCGAATCGGCGGCAATGCCTTCGGCCGGCGCGTCGACCGGTTTGCCGGCCTCGAAGGCGCGATGAAGCGTCGGCGCGCCTTCCGGTTCGATGGCAATGATGCGGATGCGGCCGGAGAACCATGCCGCGATGCCGCCGATCAGACCGCCGCCGCCGACCGCCACCAGAAGCGTATCGATATCCGGCAGATCCGCCTCGATCTCGAGGCCGAGCGTGCCCTGGCCGAGAAGCGTCTCCTCCTGGTTGAAGGCATGGACCTGCAAGGCGCCGGTTTCGGCGGCGAACGCCTCGCTGGCGGCGAGTGCTTCGGCGTAGCGCGCGCCGCCGACCACCAGCTCCGCGCCATAGCCGCGGATGCGTTCGATCTTCGCCGGCGGGCTGACCTCGGGCACGAAGATCGACGCCTTGTGGCCAAGTTTCATGGCGGCGTAGGCCACCGCGGCGCCGTGATTGCCACCGGAGGCTGCCACCACGCCGGCTTCCGGCACCTGCCGCTCAAGCAGATTGGTGAAGGCGCCGCGCGCCTTGAACGAGCCCGAATGCTGCAGGCATTCGAGCTTCAGATCGATAGGCAAGGACGGCCAGCCGAAATCCGCCATGTCGACACGCATCACCGGCGTGTGGCGGACATAGGGCCGGATGCGCGGCTCGACAGCCGCGATGCGTTCGCGCGTGATCGACCTGTTGTTCAGCATGGACTGCTCCTCGGGATTGACTTCAATTAGTAACTTAGCAAAATGGCTAAATGCAAGAGGTCGATATTTTCAAGGCGATCGCCAACGAACGCAGGCTCCAGATCCTCGACTGGCTCAAGGATCCGCGCGCGCATTTCAGGCCGCAGTCGGATGGCGATCTGGTCGAGGACGGCGTCTGCGCGCTGCTGATCGCCGAAAAGCTTGGCATCACCCAGGCCACGCTCAGCGAACATATGCGCGTGCTGACCCAAGCGGGCCTGCTCTCCACCAAACGTACCAAGCAATGGATCTTCTACCGTCGCGACGAGGGCAGGATCGCCGAGGCCAAGGCGCTGATCCAGCAGAGGATATAGCGCCTCGTCCCGCGTGGAAGCCTATTTCAGCCAGTCGGGGATCGAATCGAGCCCCAGCAATTCTTCATAAGTCTGCCGCGGCCGCACGACATGGAACCGGTCGCCGTCGACCAGGACCTCCGGCACCAGCAGCCTGGTGTTGTAGGTTCCAGCCTGCACCGCGCCATAGGCGCCGGCGGTGGCGACGGCGATCAGGTCGCCGGCCTTCAGCCGCGGCAGGTCGCGGTCGAGACCGATGAAGTCGCCTGTCTCGCAGACCGGGCCGACGACATCGACCTTCATGCGCGGCGTTGAGGCCGGCGGCTGCACCACCGGCCTGATGTCGTGGAACGCGTCGTAGAGCGTCGGCCGGATCAGGTCGTTCATGGCGGCGTCGACGACGAGGAAGTTCTTGGCGTCGCCTTCCTTCACATAGATGACTTCCGACACCAGGATGCCGGCATTGCCGACAATCAGGCGTCCCGGTTCGAACATCACCTTGAGACCGAGCTTCGTGACGTGCTTCTTGACGATCTCGGCATAGGCGTCCGGCAGGGGCGGCGGGCTGTTATCGACGCGGTAGGGGATACCGAGGCCGCCGCCGAGATCGACATGCTCGATCGCATGCCCGTCGGCGCGCAAGGCGCCGACCAGTTCGACGAGTAGCGCGAAGGCATCGTCGAAGGGCTGCAATTCGGTGATCTGGCTGCCGATATGGGTGTCGATGCCGGTCACCTTGATGCCGGGCAGCTCGGCCGCGCGGGCATAGACCTGGCGGGCCCGCTGCCAGGCGATGCCGAACTTGTTCTCGGCCTTGCCGGTCGAGATCTTCTTATGGGTCTTGGCGTCGACATCCGGATTGATACGCAGCGAGATGGGCGCGACTTTGCCAAGCGCCGTCGCGCGGGCCGACAGCAGTTCCAGTTCCGGCTCGGACTCCACATTGAAGCAGAGGATGCCGGCGGACAGGGCGAAGTCCATCTCGCGGGCGGTCTTGCCGACGCCGGAGAACAGGATCTTGTTGGCGGGAATGCCGGCGGCCAAAGCGCGGCGCAACTCACCCTCCGAGACCACGTCGGCACCGGCGCCTTGCTTTGCCAGCGTTCTCAGCACAGCCTGGTTGGAATTCGCCTTCATGGCGTAGCAGACCAGCGTGTCGAGGCCGGCGAAAGCCTCCTGAAGACGCGGAAATGCCTGGTCAGCGTCGCTGTCGAATAGCAGTAGAAGGGCGTGCCGACTTCGGCTGCGATATCAGGGATGGCGACGTCTTCGGCATACAGCACGCCGTCGCGGTAATCGAAATGGTTCACGGGAATTGGTTCCGAAAAGTTGAAGCACGATGAGACCGGGCGATCCCATCGGCTCTAGAGCAGGGGATCGAGGATGAACTTCCTGTCCTTGACCGGTTTTTCCGGCTCCGGCGGCAGCGGCTGCTTGGCCTTTTCCGCGTCCTTGCGCGCCTGCTCGGCGGCTTCATAGGGCGTATCGAGGCCGGACTTCCTGCCGCAGGCCGTGACGGTGACAACCGCCGCCAGCAGCGCGAGCGTCACCAAGATCCTGCTTCCGGTCATCGATCCATCCGTTCGAAACTGTTTTGTCGTGCTGCCGCTTTTAACCGAGTTTTCGGCGCATTGCACCCCTGGCTCAGGCCTTGGCCAAGCGCTTTTTCCAATAGCGGACCTGCTTCCTCACTTCCGAGGGCGCGGTGCCGCCGAAACTGGTGCGGCTCTTCACCGAATTCTGCACCGCAAGCACCGAGAAGATGTCGCCGGTGATGCCGGCATGGATCGACTGCAGGTCTTCCAGCGAGAGCTTTTCCAGTCCGACCTTCTTTTCCTCGGCCAGCGCCACGGCGCGGCCGGTGACGTGATGGGCTTCGCGGAAGGGAAGACCGAGATTGCGCACCAGCCAGTCGGCAAGGTCGGTGGCCGTGGCGTGACCGGCGCCTGCGGCTTTCTTCATGGCGGCGGCGTTGACCGTCATGTCGCGCACCATGCCCGCGGTCGCCGCCAGCATCAGGTCGAGCGTCTCGGCGGCGTCGAAGACAGCTTCCTTGTCCTCCTGCATGTCCTTGCCATAGCTCAGCGGCATGCCTTTCATCACCGTCAGCAGGCCGACGAGATGGCCGTTGACGCGGCCCGTCTTGCCGCGCACCAGTTCGGCGGCATCCGGGTTCTTCTTCTGCGGCATGATCGAGGATCCGGTGGAAAACGAGTCCGACAGGCGGATGAAGCCGAATTGCGGCGTCGACCAGATGACGATCTCCTCGGCGAGCCTGGACAGATGCGTGGCGCAAATCGCGGCGGCGCTCAAGAATTCGAGCGCGAAATCGCGATCCGAAACGCTGTCGAGGGAATTGCGCGTCGGCTCGCGAAAGCCGAGCGCCTTCGCCGTCATATGGCGGTCGATACCGAAACTGGTGCCGGCGAGCGCTGCCGCGCCAAGCGGGTTTTCGTCCATGCGTTCCATGGCGTCGCGCACGCGCGACAGGTCGCGGCCGAACATCTCGACATAGGCCATCAAATGGTGGCCGAAGGTCACCGGCTGCGCCGCCTGCAGATGGGTGAAGCCCGGCATGACGGTCGCGGCATGCTCCTCAGCGCGCTCGAGGAAGGCGGCGATCAGGTCCTTCAGCGCCTCGGCGACACGCTGGCATTCTTCCTTGACCCAGAGCCTGAGATCGACAGCCACCTGGTCGTTGCGCGAGCGGGCGGTGTGCAGGCGGCCCGCCGCCGGGCCGATCAGGTCGGCCAGGCGCGCCTCGACATTCATGTGGATGTCTTCCAGCCTGGTCGAGAATTCGAATGTGCCGGCCTCGATCTCTTTCAGAACCGTGTTCAGGCCGTGAGCGATTTTTTCTTGATCGGCCGCCGAAATAATGCCCGTTTGCGCCAGCATCTCGCTATGGGCGATCGAGCCGCGTATGTCTTGTGCGTAGAGTTTGCGGTCGAACGAGATCGATGCGTTGATCGCTTCCATGATGGCGGCCGGACCCGAGGCAAAACGTCCGCCCCACATCTGGTTGCTGGCCTTCTTGTCGCTCATTTATATAACCCGCGTTCCGGAGCAGTTTTGAGATATGGCAGACGGTAATAGATTCTTCCCGGCCCAGCGCCTCATCCTCGCCGCCTTGGTGGCGGGCGCGCTGGCCGGCGCGATCGCGGTATATGTCAGCCTGAGCCGGTCTGGCAACAATGCCGCGCCCCAGGTGGCCGCCAACAGCAGCCAAGACGATGTCGCCTGCGTGGCGAAAGCCGGGCGGGCAAAGGCTGTTGCGGCAAAAGCCGTCGGCCAGGTCGCGGCGCTGCAGCCGGCCGACCCGCCTCAGTCGCTGAAAAGCCTCGCCTTCAACGGCCCCGACGGCAAGCCGATGACGATCGCCGACCATGCCGGCAAGACAATTCTGCTCAATCTGTGGGCGACCTGGTGCGCGCCCTGCCGCGCCGAGATGCCGGCGCTCGACGCGCTGCAGAAGGAAAAGGGCAGCAAGGATTTCGAAGTCATCGCGGTCAATGTCGACACCGGTGACGATACCAAGCCGAAGAAGTTCCTCAGCGAGATCGGCGTTCGGACGCTCGGCTTCTACAGGGACCCGACGATCGCGCTGTTCAACGAGGCCAAGACGCGCGGACTGGCGCTGGGCTTGCCGGTCACCATGCTGATCGACGGCGAAGGCTGCCTGGTCGCGCATATGAACGGTCCGGCCGAATGGTCGAGCGCCGACGCCAAGCGGCTGGTGGACGCAGCGCTTGAGCCGTGATGTTTGTTTAGGCTGAGCCCGCGGCCGCGGCGGGCTGCAGCATAAGAATGCTGCCGCCGCCATTGGCCTTGGCGCCCTCATTGGTGGCCGCAACGCCGGTGAGCTCGCCGAAGGCCTCGATGGGGCCAGGCCTGCCCAGATAATAGCCCTGGCCTATCTGGCAATCCTCGGCGTCGAGGAAGCGCAATTCGCCCAGTGTCTCGACACCTTCGGCCAGCACCGGCAGGCCGAGACCGCGGCCGAGCCCCAGCACGGCGCGAACGATGGTCGCGACCTGGTCGTTCCTGTCGACCGACTTGATGAAAGACCCGTCGATCTTGATCTTGTCGAAAGGAAAGGCGCGCAGGTTGGAGAGCGACGAATAGCCGGTGCCGAAGTCGTCCATCGCCACGCGCACGCCAAGCGCCTTGATCTGGCGCAAGGTCGCCAGCGCCCGCGGCATGTCCTTGACCAGCGCCGTCTCGGTGATCTCGAGCTCGAGCCTGCCGGCGGCGAGACCCGAGCGCAGCAGCACCTCATGCACCTTGCGGCTGAAATCGGGGCTGTGAAGCTGCACCGCCGAGACATTGACGGCGACCGTCAGCGGGTTTGTCCAGCTCGCGGCTTCCGCGCAGGCGGTCGCCAGCACCCACTCGCCGATCTGGGCAATGGCGCCGCTGTCTTCCGCAATCGGGATGAACGCCGACGGCGCGACATCTCCGCGTTCGGGATGATGCCAGCGGATCAAAGCCTCGAAGCCGAGCATCCTGCCGCTCGAGATTTCTTTTTGCGGCTGGTAGACAAGGCTGAACTCGCCGCGCGCCACGGCCTGGCGCAGGTCCTGCTCCAGGCTGCGCCGGTCGCGGGCCTCGGCGCCCATCGAGGCCTCGAAATAACGGTAGGTGTCCTTGCCTTCGGCCTTGGCTCGATAGAGCGCGGTATCGGCATGGCTGATCAACGCCGCCTGTTCGTCGGCATCGAGCGGATAAAGCGCGATGCCGATGCTGGCCGACACCATGCCGCCGGGCGACAACCGGTTTTCCTGGCGCAGGGCCAAAAGCATTGCTTCGGCAATGCGGCCGGCCGCCCGCGGGTCCGGGAGGTCAGGCGCGATGATGGCGAATTCGTCGCCGCCGAGACGGGCCAGCATCTGGCCGTGGCGCAGAACGCTCGAGGCGCAGTGCGCCACCTTCTGCAGCACGGCGTCGCCGGCGGCATGGCCGAAGAGGTCGTTCACTTCCTTGAACCGGTCGAGATCGAGAAGCATGAGCGCCAGCTGCCCGCCTTTGCCGCCCGCTTTGCCGCCTCGGGCGGACGCGGCGATCTCGGCTTCCAGCCGGCCGGTGAAGTTGCGGCGATTGGCAAGGCCGGTCAGCGGGTCGTAATGCGCAAGCCGCATGATTTCCTGTTCGGCCTGCCTGCGTTCGCGTATGTCGCGGACGGCAACGACCAGATGCGGCTTGCCGCAATAGTCGATGCTCCTGGCGATCAGTTCGACCGGGATCGGGTTTTCGCTCCGGCCACGGATGTCGGCTTCCTGCGCCTGGCCGTTGCCACTGATGATGCCGGTGACAATCCGCTCGCCGAACAGGTCGCCAAGAGTCATCGTGTTCAGCAGGCCGGCGGGGATGCCGCTCAGCGCGGCCATGCTGTCGTTGGCGCTGACGATGCGGTCGCCGTCGCAGACGATGAGGCCTTCGACAGCGGCATTGGCCAGGCCATGCATGCGCTCGGCCTCGGCCCTATGACGGCGAAAACGCAGGTCGATCCAGAGCGCGCTGGCCGAAAGCACCAGGATGATGAGGCTCGC
Source organism: Mesorhizobium sp. ORM8.1 (assembly GCF_053005525.2). Classification (NCBI taxonomy): domain Bacteria; kingdom Pseudomonadati; phylum Pseudomonadota; class Alphaproteobacteria; order Hyphomicrobiales; family Phyllobacteriaceae; genus Mesorhizobium; species Mesorhizobium sp. ORM8.1. The sequence continues at coordinate 4,673,400 of NZ_CM132600.1, forward strand.
CGTAGCCGCGGCAAAAGCCTGCGACATCGGCTCAATCGTGTATTTCGAGATTTTTATCGAGGAATCCGGATAGATCGAGACCGCGGCCATGGCGATGAAATGCAACGTGCAGATGGCAAGCGTGAGCAGGATGGCGCCAGCGACGGTCGAAAGGGTCGACGGTCGGCGCAGCACGACGAGCATCGCGAGCGCCGCAAGCGCCATGCCCGAGGCCAGCGAGACCGCGACCAACAATGGGTTCCAGACGATCCTGCCCTCGACCTCGAAAGCCGCCATGCCGGTGTAATGCATCGCCGCGATGCCGGCGCCAAGCACCGCGCCGCCGACAAGGTAGTCGTCGGTGCCGCCGCGCACCGTTGCGATCCACATTCCGGCCGCCGTCAAAATGACGGACGCCGCCAGCGAAAGCACGGAAAGCTCCGCGTTGTAGGCGTTGGGTATGCCTGGCGTGAAGGCGATCATGGCGATGAAATGCGTCGCCCAGATACCGAACCCGGTCGACGTCGCAGCGATCAGCAGCCACGTGTAACGATTTCGACTGGTCGATTGCTCGACATGGCGAAGAAGGTTGACAGCGAAGAATGAAGAGATTCCGCAAATGAGAGCAGCCAGTGCGACAAGTCTCAGATCGTGCTTGTTCACGATGCAATTATAGACGGTCAGCATCTTTCTTCACCTGATCTTCCCGCGTCAATCAAGGCAATAAGATTATTAGGGCCTGACGATTGAAGAATCGATTATGTCGCGCGCAACCGTCGCGTGTCTTTCAGGTTGTATCTCCGTCGCAGGCCATGGCGCGGCAAAGCATTTCTGCGCCGGCTTTGGATTGGGGTGAACCGGGCAGCCTCACTTCACGCGGATGGTGACCACCAGCGCTTCGTGGTCGGCGCTCGGGCTGCCATCCGGCAAGACTGCGGGCAATGTCGCGGGCGCGCTTGCCGCAAGGCCACGCGTGAAGAACCAGTCGATATGCCCTATGGGTGTCGGGTCGCCCGCCGGGCGGCGCTGTGTCGGCTTGTCGAATGCGTTTGCGTCGCGCCAGTCGTAACCGTGCTCGGCGAAGACCGCGAACAAGGGCTCGTGGCGGTCGGGACGCATCAGCCGGTCAGGTTCGGCGGCGATGCGCGCCTGCCAGGCGGCCGGATCGGCATTGCGTTCCGGATAAGTGGCGGTCAGCGTGTTGAAGTCGCCGCCGATCAGAACCGGCGCTTCGGCGTCATATCTGTCGATAGCATCGAGCAGATGGCGGGTCTGGTCAGCGCGGCCGGCGGGATCGGTGCGGTTTTCGAGATGCACCGAAACGACCGTCACCCGGTGATCGCCGACCATTACCTGGCCGCCGATCGCCATGCGGCCGCCGATGCGCGGCTGGCCGTGCTCGGGCAGGAACCAGGCGCCGGCGGCGTCGAAGCGAATGAGGAACGGACGAAGCAGCGGAACGGCGCTGGTCATGGCGTTGCCGTGGAAGCCTTCCGTGTTCTCGGCCTTTGCGTTTGCCGCCTGCTCCGCCTCGTTGCCGGTGCCGAGCTCCAGGAACTCGACGCCATAGGCGTAAGCATGGCCGAGCCTGTCGGCAAGCCGGCTCAGAAGATGGCTATTGCCGGAGCGCGCCATGCCCTTGTCGACCTCGGTCAGCAAAACGACGTCGGGCGCCTGGCCGGCGATCGTCGCGGCGATGGCGTCGACATGGCGCAGCCGCTCGACATTCCAGGCCATGACGGTCAGGCTGTCGCCAATGCTTTGCCGTGATGCCTTGCCGCCGATCTCTATCTCGGCCAGCGCGGGAACAGCGGCCGCATGGCGAAGATGGGTAGCGCTGTCGCGCGGGCCGTCGCGCATTGCGTTGCGTTCAGAGACAGGCACGTGCGTGAGCTTCGGGACCAGCATGTCTTCACAATCCAGTTAGCCGGTTAATTACGGAAAGTCTTTTCATCGCTTCGGGTCGCCCTAGCTTCCTAGAGCGCCGATATGACATTTTGATGCCGGCGCGACCGCTGCCAGGGGAGGAGAGACTGGCTGTCCACGAGGCCTTCAGGGTCACAACAGAACTGTCACATACCTTCTCTATGAGAGCGGCAAGGACTTGCGCAAAACCCTTGTCATACTGCCACTCAAGAGGGAAAAACCCATGACCATGATCAAGCGGGGCTTCGCTGCCCTTGCCGCCTGCGCGCTCAGCACCGCGCTTGCGGCGCCTGCTTTTGCAGAGCCGGTTAAGTTCGACTTCTGGTTCGGCCTTTCGGGCGATCTCGCCCGCGTCGTCGACACGCTGTGCAAGAACTTCAACGCATCGCAGTCCGATTACGAGGTGGTCTGCACCAGCCAGGGCAATTACGACGCCACGCTGCAGAACACCATCGCCGCCTTCCGCGCCGGCAAGCAGCCGACCGTCGTCCAGGTCTATGACGTCGGCACCGCCACCATGATGCTGTCGGGCGCCTACAAGCCTGCCGACAAGTTAATGGAAGAGAACGGCTACAAGATCGACTACAGCGATTATTTCCCCGGCATCGCCCGCTATTACGCGACCTCGAAGGGCGAGATGCTGTCCTTCCCGTTCAATTCGTCGACCCCGCTGATGTACTGGAACAAGGACGCCTTCGCCAAGATCGGCAAGACCGAAGCGCCGAAGACCTGGGAAGACGTCGCCGCCGACCTCAAGGCGCTGAAGGAGGCCGGCTATGAGTGCCCGATGGCCATCAACATCTCGGCCAACGAAAGCTGGCAGCTGATGGAGCAGTTCTCGGCGCTGCACAACCAGCCGGTCGCCACCAAGAACAACGGCTATGACGGCCTCGACGCTCGTCTCGAAGTCAACAAGACCAAGTTCGTACAGTACGTCACCGACCTCAAGAAGTGGTATGATTCCGGCCTGATCAAGATCAAGTCGAAGGATCTCGGCCAGGATATGGTGCAGGCTTTCGCCACCGGCACCTGCCAGGTTATCCTGACCTCGGTCGGCGATCACGGCACGGTCGCCCGCACCCAGAAGGAAGGCATGAACTGGGATGTCGCCGAATTGCCGGTCTATGCCGGCACAACGCGCATGAACTCGCTGGTCGGCGGCGCTTCGCTGTGGGTCCTGTCGGGCAAGTCGGACGCCGAATACAAGGGCGCGGCCGCTTTCCTCAACTTCATCCACGATCCCAAGACGGCTTTGTTCTGGTCGACCAACACCGGCTATATCCCGGTGACCAAATCGGGCTTCGATTTCATGAAGTCGCAAGGCTTCTACGACAAGGCGCCCTACAAGGGCCGTGAAGTCGCGATCGCCAGCCTGACCGCGTCGGAGCCGAACGACATCACCCGTGGTGTGCGCCTCGGCAACTTCACCCAGATCCGCGCCGAGTTCGGCACCCAGATGCAGGCGATCTTCGCCAACAAGGTCTCCGTGCAGGAAGGCCTCGACGCGCTGGTCAAGAACGGCGACGCCATCCTCGATCGCTTCCAGCAGACCTATCCGGGTAAGACCCTGCCCTGATCCCGGATAGCGGAACGGCCGCCCGCCGAGAATCGACGGGCGGCCATTTCCTACAGGTTTTTGATTTTGCGCATGTCCCCCGAAACCGGTTCCCACTTTCGGGAGACATGCTCTAATCTGCCCAAGCGGGCTGGCGGTTCAACGGCATCGGCGGATCGATGGAAAAACGCGTCACTTTCAGCAAATGGACGATAGGCATCCTGTTTGCGGTGCCGCAGCTGCTGCTGATCTTCACTTTCTTCTACTGGCCGGCCGGCCAGGCGGTCTACTGGTCGCTGACGCTGCAGCAGCCCTGGGGCGGCGGCAACATCTGGGTGGGGCTCGACAATTTTCGCTCGATCCTGGCCAACGCCGACTACTGGAACTCGATTACCGCCAGCCTCGTCTTTGCCGGAATCAGCACCGGGCTTGCAATGTTCATCGCGCTCGTGCTCGCCGCCTTGACAGATCGACAGCTCACCGGCTCGCGTCTCTATCGCGTGGTGCTGATCTGGCCCTACGGCATCGCCGCACCAGCGCTGGCGCTGGCGTTCCGCTTCATCCTGGCGCCGGAGGCGGGGTTCCTTTCCGTCATCAACCGGATGTGGCCGGGGATCTGGGATCCGGGTCTCGATGGCGCGGATGCCATGGCGTCGATCATCGTCGCCTTCTCGTGGAAATATGTCGGCTACAACTTCATCTTCTTCCTCGCCGCGTTCCAGGCCATACCCCGCTCGTTGATCGAGGCCGCCGCAATGGACAGCTCGGGCGTCATCAGACGTTTCTGGGACATCCAGTTCCCGCTGATCACGCCGACGATCTTCTTCCTTCTGGTCATCAACATCACCGAAAGCTTCCAGGATTCCTTCGGCATCGTCGACATCATGACCGCCGGCGGCCCGGCCAACGCCACCAATCTGATGGTCTACAAGATCTACTCCGACGGTTTCAAAGGCCTCGACTACTCCGGCGCTGCGGCGCAGAGCATCATCCTGATGCTGTTGATCATCGTGCTCACCATCTTCCAGTTCCGCTTTATCGAGCGGCGCGTGCACTACAGGTGAGATGGCCATGGTAGAGCGCACCCCATTCCTGAATTTCTTCACGCATGTGATCTTGTTCGTCGGCTTCGTGTTTTGCATCGCGCCGTTCGCCATCGTGGCCATCGCCGCATCGCACAACATCAAAGATGTGAACGACGTGCCGATGTCGCTGCTGCCGGGCAGCGACTTCTGGGTCAACATCAAGACCGCTTGGACGACGGCCGATCTCGGGCCGAAGCTGCTCAACAGCTTCATCATGGCCTTCGGTGTGGCGGCGGGCAAAGTCATCATCTCGGCGCTGACCGCCTTTTCGATCGTGTATTTTCGCTACCCCGGCCGCACCTTTATCTTCTGGCTGATCTTCGTCACGCTGATGCTGCCGCTGGAAGTGCGCATCGTGCCGACCTATGCGGTCGTCGCCAACGTGCTCGAACCCTATCAGACGATCATGGATCTGACCGGCCTATCCTGGCTGATCGAGAAGGTTTCGGGCGTGCATGTCGCGCTCAACCTGGGGATGCTCAATTCCTATCCCGGCCTGATCCTGCCGCTGATCGCCACCGCCACCGGCACCTTCCTCTACCGGCAGTTCTTCCTGACCGTTCCAGACGAGCTGACCGAGGCGGCGCGCATGGACGGCGCCGGTCCGCTGCGCTTCTTCATCGACGTCCTGTTGCCGCTGTCGCGCAACAATATGGCCGCGCTCGGCACCATCATGTTCCTGTGGGCGTGGAACCAGTATCTGTGGCCGCTGCTGATCACCACCGACCAGTCGCACGCCACGGCAGTGACCGAACTCAAGCAGCTCATCCCCAATGTCGGGGGCGCGCCTGAATGGCACATCGCCATGGCCGGAACACTGATCATCATGCTGCCACCGCTGCTCGTCGTGGTGCTCATGCAGCGCTGGTTCGTGCGCGGCCTGATCGCCACCGAAAAATAGGGAGCAAACAATGGCCTCCATCACCATTCGCGACGTCACCAAGAGCTACGCCAAGATGCAGGTCGTGCACGGTGTCAGCCTCGACTTTGCGTCCGGCGAATTCGTCGTCATCCTCGGGCCGTCTGGCTGCGGCAAGTCCACGCTGCTGCGCATGATCGCAGGGCTCGAGGAGATTTCGGGCGGCACGATCGCGATCGACGGCACGGTCGTCAACAAACTGGAACCGCGCGAGCGCGGCTGCGCCATGGTGTTCCAGAATTATGCGCTCTATCCGCATATGAGCGTGGCGCAGAACATCGGCTATTCGCTGAAGGTCGCCGGCATTCCCGCCGCAGAGCGCACAAAACGCATCCAGGCGGTCGCCCGGACGCTGGAGCTCGAACATCTGCTCGACCGCAAGCCAATGGCGCTTTCGGGCGGCCAGCGGCAGCGCGTCGCCATGGGCCGCGCCATGATCCGAGAACCGAAAGTGTTCCTGTTCGACGAGCCGCTGTCCAATCTCGACGCCAAGCTGCGCGTGCAGATGCGTTCGGAAATCCGCAAGCTGCACCGGCGGCTCAGTGCCACTTCCGTCTTCGTCACCCACGACCAGGTCGAGGCGATGACGCTCGCCGACCGGCTGGTGGTGATGAACGGCGGCCGTGTCGAGCAGGTCGGCACGCCGGCCGAAGTCTACAGCCGGCCGGCGAGCCGTTTCGTGGCAACCTTCGTCGGCGCGCCGGCCATGAACATGCTCGAGGGCGAGATTACGCTCGAAGGGCTGTCGCTGCTTGGCGGCAGCCGCAAACTCAACGTATCCCGCGCCGGCCTGCCGGTCGGCTCGAAGGTCGCCGTCGGCATCCGGCCCGAGGCCGTGCGCCTGGTGGCGCCCGGAACGCCGGGCGCGCTTGAAGCGACCGTCGATCTGGTCGAGGAACTCGGCGCTGGCCGCGTCATCTATGTCGATCTCGACGGGGCGCCGTTTTCGGTGGTGACGTCCGAGACTGTGCATCCCGAGCCGGGCAGTGCGGTCGGCTTGCAGTTCGCCGAGGGCGATCTGCATTTCTTCTCGTCCGAAACCGGCAGCCGGCTTGACGTGTTCAAGGCATCCGTGCCGGAACCGGCGCTGTAAAGCTGGCCTCCGGCGGCGTTGCGAAATTTGATTGAAGGTTCATGGCATGAAGATCATCCAGGTCACCGACGTCCATCTCGGCCGCCGGGGCCAGATACGTTACGGCGCCGATCTGCATGACCGACTCGATCGCTGCATCGATCACATCAATGCCCGCCACGCCGACGCGACGCTTTGTATTTTCACCGGCGATCTGACCGATGCCGGTGACACGCAAGCCTACGCCGACCTGAAAGCGGCGCTCAACCGCCTTTCCGTGCCCTACCGGCTGCTGCCGGGCAACCATGACCGGCGCGCCAATCTGATCGCTGCTTTTCCGGACAACGGCTCGGACGACAAGGGTTTCGTACAATCGGTGGTCGATACGCAGGAAGGACGCCTCGTTTTCCTCGACAGCCTGGCCGAAGGCCGCGTCACCGGTGAACTGTGCGACGACCGGCTTGCCTGGCTCGACGCGCGGCTGGGTGAGGCGGCGGGCAAGGCGGCCTATATCTTCCTGCATCATCCACCGGTCGAACTCGGGCTTAGCCTGCTCGATCCGCTTGGCCTCGAACAGCCGCAGCGTCTGCTCGATGTGCTCACCCGTCACGGCAATGTCGCCTACATCTTCTTCGGCCATGTCCATCGCGATATCGCTGGCACGGTCGCCGGCATTCCGTTCTCGGTGCAGCGCGGCTTGCATGCCCGCTTCGTGCTCGACCTGGTCGGTGACGAAGTGGTCGAGCAGGCGCCGCCCGCCTATTCGATCGTTCTGATCGACGGCCGGCGCGTCGTCATCCACAGCTGTGATTTCCTGGAGCAATGGCCGTTGTGGTCGCCGGCGACAGGGCAGCGCGTGCGTTAAAGCATGTTGATATTCAGGTGAGGCCGGCCTGCAAATGGCGGTTTCCTGCGCTTCCGGTGCTCACGTACTTTAAGTACGCTCCGCGCCGGTTCTCGGAAACCACCATTTTCGACTCGGCCTGACCTGAATCTCAACACGCTTTGGTCGGGAATCTTCAGGGAAAGACATGCGCCTTGCCGGTGACGGTGAGCCGCACGATCTCGCCGATTGCCGGCGCGTCCATGCCCGTCTTGCGCAAGATGAGCGGCGTGTTGCCGATCGCGGCGGCGTCCGGTGGGTCGGGATTGTTGAGCAGGCGCACCGCGATCGTGCAGACAGAGCCAGCGAATTCGGAGTCCGTCACCTCGCCGAACAGCATGTCGGGCGTGCCTGACATGCCTTCGCGCGAGGTCCGCTTGAGCATGACCTGCTCGGGTCTGAGCATGATGCGGCCAAGGTCGCGACGCTCGCGCGTATCCACCGCGATGCGGCCGAGTGGCGAGACGGCAAAGCCGTCGGCGATCTTGGCCGGCAGGATGATGGCATCGCCGAGGAACTCGGCGACCATCCTGTCCTTGGGCTGGAAATAGAGCTCGCGCGGCGTGCCGACCTGCGAGAACAGCCCGTCACGCATAACCGCGACCTGGCTGGCGAAGGACAGCGCCTCGGCCTGGTCGTGGGTGACCAGGATGGTGGTGATGCCGGCCTCTTCCAGCAATTCCGCAACCGCCTTGCGCATCGAGGCGCGCAGGCCGGTGTCGAGCGCCGAAAACGGCTCGTCGAGCAGCATCAGCCGCGGCTTCATCGCCATGGCGCGGGCCAGCGCGACACGCTGCTGCTGGCCGCCGGATAGCTCGTGCGGCCGGCGCTTCAGGATCGCCTTGTCGAGCCCGACGATATAGGCGAGCTCAACGATGCGCTCGTTGCGCCTGTCTTCGCCACGCGCCATCCCGAAACCGATATTGTCGGCGATGCTGAGATGCGGGAACAAGGCGCCGTCCTGCGCCACCACGCCGATGCCGCGGCGGTGCGCCGGCACGGCGGCGTGGCCGTTGGCGAGCACTTTGCCATCGAGCGCGATACGGCCGCTGTCGGGCGCCTCGAAACCGGCGATCAGCCTGAGCAAGGTGGTCTTGCCGCAGCCGGAGGGACCGACGATCGCCGTGCGGCTGCCGCTTTCAACCGCGAGGTCGACGCCGCCGAGGGCCGCCACAGGGCCGTAGTTCTTCGCCACACCGTTGAGTTCGAGCAAGCTCATCGTCCGGCCATCCGTTTCGACTGGACGTAGAGCAGCCAGGTCATCGGCAGCGACATCGCCACCATGATCAGCGCGTAAGGGGCGGCCGAGGCGTAGTCGATCTCGCCGCTGTAGGACCAGAAGGCCATCGCCAGCGTGCGGGTGCCGTTGGGCGCCAGCATCTGGGTGGCGGTGAGTTCGTTGGTGATGCCGAGCGCCACCATCGCCATGCCGGCGGCAGCTCCTGGCGCCGAGAGCCGGATGGTCGTCGACCACAACGCTTTCATCGGCGGACGGCCGAGGCTGGAGGCGGCGCGCTCCAGCTCCACGGGCGCCTGCGCGATGGAGGCCCGCAAGCTGACCAAAGCGCGCGGCAGGAACATCAGTGCGTAACCGAACAGGATGGTGAACAGTGTCTGGTAGAGCGGCAGAGCGACGCGCACGGTGATGGTGACCAGTGCCAGCGCGATCACCACGCCGGGCAGCGCGCCGACGATGTAGTTGCAGCTCTCGAGCAGGCGCTGCAGGCGCCCCGGCGCCCGGATCGAGATCCACGCCATCGGCATCGCTGCGACGGTGGCGAGCAGTGCGCCGGCAATGGCAAGGAACAGCGTCTGGCCGAGCGCCAGGCTGATCTCGTCCCAGCGCCAGACATCAACGCCCCCGGCCACCAGCCAGCGGCTGACGGTGACGAAAGGCACGCCGAGCGAAAGCAGCGCGACGGCGGCCGGCAACAACAGGCAAGGCAGCGCGGCGCGGCCAAGCTTTGTCCGTTGCTGCTTTCGCGCCGCGCCCGAGCCGACACGCGCATAGCGCTCCTCGCCGCGCACGATCATCTCGAAGGCGAGCAGCACCAGGCAGCAGACGACCAGCACGGCGGCCAGCATATTGGCCGCCGGCCCGTTGAAGGTCGACTGGAACTGGTCGACGATCGCCGTCGTGAAGGTGTCGAAACGGATGAAGACGAAGAGGCCGTATTCGGCAAGCAGATGCAGGCCGACCAATAGCGAGCCGCCGCAGATGGCCAACCTCAGCTGCGGCACCACGACGCGTGCGAAGACGCGCCACGGGCCAAGGCCAAGTGCTGCCGCCGCATCCTCCAGCGCCGGGTCGAGCCTGCGCAGCGCCGCCGCGATCGGCAGATAGAGGAACGGGAAATAGGCGATGACCGAGACCAGCACGCCGGCCCAGAGCCCGTGCAGGCCAGGCACCAGGCTGATCCAGGAATAGGAGTGCACGAAAGCGGGGATGGCGAGCGGCGCGACGGACAGCCAGGACCAGAGGCGGTTGCCCGGCAGGTCGCTGCGCTCGGTCAGCCAGGCCAGCGCCATCGACAGCACGATGGCGATCGGCACGGCGACGATGACGAGCAGGATCGTATTGACCAAGAGTTCGCCGACGCGCGGGCGGAAGATCAGCGCCGCCACGGTGTCCCAGCCGGTCTGGATGGAGACCCAGATGATGAAACCGAGCGGCAGCAGCGCAACGAGCGACACCAAAGCGGCAGCAAGCGTGATCCACGACGCCGGCCGTCGTTTCTTCATCCCGGCTACCGGCAGCCTTGAAGGCGTGATGTCGATCGCGGACTGCATCAGGCAGGCCGGTGCCTCGCCACCGCCAAGCGGCGGAAGCGGTCCAATATGCTGCCGATGCGGCCGGATGCGCGGTCGATCGTCATCGACGAGGCGGTCTCCAAAACAAAAACGCTCCCGCGCGAATTCCCGCGGGAGCACGGTCGTTTGCCCTTTTAGGACGAACAGGGACTAAAGCAAGCCGGCTTGCGTCATCAGGTCGATGACCTTCTTGGAATTTAGAGCCGCCGGGTCGACTTTCGGCGCTTGCAGGTCGGCCAGCGGCACCAGCTTCGGGTTGGATTCCACGCCTTTGCCGATGGCGTATTCATAAGAGGTCCCGGTCTTCAGCACTTCCTGGCCACCCTTGCCGGTCACCCACTTCAGGAAAGCCTGGGCTTCCTTGGGATGCTTGCTGGACGCCAGCACGCCGCCTCCCGAGACCGACACGAAGGCGCCCGGGTCCTGGTTCTTGAAATAGTGCAGCGCGACATTCCGGCTGTTTTCGCCGGTCTTGGCCTGATCGCCGAAATAGTAATAATGGTAGATCACGCCGCCATCGATCTCGCCGGCATTGACGGCCTTCATCACCGTGCCGTTGCCCTTATAGGCGGTGGCGTTCTCTTTCATCGCTTTCAACCAGCCGGCGGTCGCGGCTTCGCCCTTGAGCTGAAGCAGGGCGCTGACGATGGCCTGGAAGTCAGCGCCTGAGGGAGAAGCGGCCCAGCGGCCCTTCCAGCTCGGATCGGCAAGGTCGAGCAGCGACTTGGGCAACTGGTCTTCCTTCAGCTTTTTCGTGTTGTAGGCAAAGACGGTGCTGCGGGCGGCGACGCCGATCCATTTGCCGCCCGACGGCTGATACTCCTGCGGCACCTGCGCCAGCGTATCGGTGTCGACAGGCGCGAACAGGCCCGCGCCCTCGACCAGCGCCACTGCCGGCGAGTTCTCGGTCAGGAACACGTCGGCCGGCGAGGCGGCGCCCTCGGCGACGATCTGGTTGGAGAAATCGCTGTCACCACCGTTGCGCAGCGTCACCTTGATCCCGGTTTCCTTGGTGAAGCCCTTCGCCCATTCCTTGGCCAGGCTTTCGTGCTGGGCATTGTAGACAACGATGCCAGCGTCTTCGGCCATGGCTGGGCTGGCAGCCAGGCCGAGCGCCAGCGCGGCGCCGGCAAGCGTGGAAAGAGCAAATTTCATAGGTATCGTCCTCGATCTGGGTTTGGCGAGTCCACCTATCGATACCTGACAGCGGTAGTCAACATTGTTCTTGCAGACGCACAACGTCGCGAGCGCGCAGATAATTCCACGGGCAGTAAGAAGCAGCGTGGAATTCGAGCGGATGGCTAATTGACCAGTCGGATCATAGGAGCGGTTTGCAGGCCGTGGAAAAGCACCGAAGGCCGCCTTAAAACCCTTGAAGCATCGAGGCGCCAGCCTTTGGCCCGGGTGAACAGGGCCTCCAGCAACACTGCCAGTTCCACTCGGGCAAGATGCTGGCCAAGGCAGGCATGAAGTCCGGTGCCGAACGCAAGTGCCGATGAATTGCCGGCCCGCAGATCAAGCCGATCGCCGGCCGGGAAGACTGAAACGTCTCGACTGGCGCTCGCCAGCACAGGCACGACAGCCTGCCCAGCCTTTATGGCTGCACCACCAAACAGCAAATCTTCCGCCGCGATGCGCGCTCCGGCATATTGGACCGGCGCGCAAAAACGCAGCAGTTCCTCGGCCGCCGCGGACCAACTGACATCCCCTTGTTCGAGCAACGACAGCTGCTCAGGAGAATTTGCCAGCGCAAGCAACGCGTTGCCGAATGTATCCACGACCGTCGCCTGCCCGGCAAAGAGCAGAAACACGATGTTTGCAACGGCATCATCTCTTCGCCAGCGACCGGCCTCGACCTCAGCCAGCATCTGGGCTGAAATGCCGTTTGGGTGCACGGCGCCGCGTTCTATCGCCTGCAATACCCATGTCTCCAACCGGCGGCAGGCCTCGTTTGCATCCTCGTTGACGCCGCCAATCCTCATGTCCAGGGCATAGGCCATAAGTTTGGCATCGTGGCCGATGCGCCACGGGTCATCGATGTCGACGCCGAGGATCTGCTCCAGGCCCGAGAAGGCGAGGGGTAGGCCTATATCGACGACCGCATCGAACTCCGGCTTTTGCGCGGCGGCTTGCACCAGTTGCGATGCCCTGGACGCGAGTTGGTCGAACAGTCCCCTGCCGGCGGAAAAAGCCAGCGAACCAGCCAGCGGCCGACGCAGGTTCATGTGCCGCGGCGGATCGGACAAAAGCATGGAACGGGTCAAGAGATCCAACGCTGGATTGGCGCTGATTTTCTGCCTGACCTCCTGATATGCGCCGGGCGGCGCTTGCAACAGCAAGGGGTGTTTCAAGGCCTGCGACACAAGCGCGTGGCTGAATACGTAGAACGCCTCGCCGACCTCTGGATAAGGAGGCCTGCCCCAACTGCCGGCGCCGGCATTGCGACGGCGGGCGAATTCAGGAAACGGATCGCCGTCCAGCGCGAACGGATCGAAAAGGTCGACCTTCCTTGTCATCGTGCCTGTCATCGGTCGAGATCAACGGCGAAGATGACGCGAAACCCGCCAGAGCTCAGGTCCTCGGGCAGAAAGTTAGGCGCCAGGTGCAGAAATTCACAGTGCAGAACGCGCCTGTAGAAGCGCAGCAGCGGGTCTTTCGTTATCGATCCGACTGAAGGCATCACACCTGTGCGATGCCAATCATCGATGGTCTGGCGAAATGCCGGATCCGGCTGCACCTTGTCGGGAAAGTCGTCCTGCGCCCCGGCATAGGACGGGCAACGTCCATCGCCGACCAGCCAACGCGTACCGACCCGGCGGCCATGGTCGGTCAGCTGCGACAAGAGGCGGCGCGCCATGTCGGTGCGGCGAAACTCCGGCCGTATGCCAAGATTGTAGACATAGAGCGATCGCGCCGGTTCGCTCCTGGCAAACGAAGAGTAAGCGGCGAAAGTCCGAGGGAACTTTTCCGTCTCGCGAGGATCCTGGCTGGTCTCCACGAAGCAGATAGCGCCAGCAATAGCGTTTTCGACCATGGCCACGATCATAGTATGCCCAAGTGACAGGCGACGCCGGATCACCTCTTCATTGGCCCCAATTGGTCCCCAGGTTGCCATCTCCATGGCAACCATGCCGGGGATATCGGCCTCTGCAAGGTGACGAAATGTGATCGCCATCATCGTAGGATGGTTGCTTGTGAAATGGGTGATTTCCTTATGCCCGCCGTTGGGGATACATCAGGGAGGGTGGGTACCTCATGATCTTCTACATTTGCCATCGCTCACATGCCAATACTCTGGCAAGCCTGCTGATCTATTTTCGAACAGATCTGCAGGATTTTATCCGCATCGTCCCCCATGACGAAGGCGCGCATCTGCTTGGGATATCCAGCGGCTCGGCGATCTGGGCGGATATGGACCGGCTGAGCGACGCCGAGATCGAGGCAAGCGCCAATCTCGCAGAGCGCATGAGACTGCAACAGCCGGACCTCTTGCAATTCAATCATCCCCGGCAAACCGTTCAGCGTTTCGATCTGCTGCGCATGCTGTTTTCGGACGGCACCAATGGTTTCAACGTGTACCGGCCGGAAACTTTACCCGAGAGGGTGCAGTTTCCTGTTTTCCTGCGCGACGAGGCCGGTGCGACCTACAAGACACCGCGGCTGCTGTCATCACGGGCCGAGCTCGACCAGGAGCTTTCGAAGCTGGGCAAGATGAACTTTGTTCGCCCCATGCTGGTGGAGTTCGGATCGAAAGCGGCCGCCGACGGCAGCTACAGAAAATACGCGGCCTACCGCATCGGTGCGCACAGCTACGCGCAGCATTGCTTCGCCAGCGAGCAATGGTTCGTAAAGGACCCGGGCAAAGGCATGTCGGGACAACAGCTAGCCGAACATGCCGCCTATGTCCGCGATAATCCGCATGCAGGCGCGTTGATGCCAATCTTCGACAAAGCCAGGATTTCATACGGCCGGATCGACTACACCGTCGTCGATGATCGCATCCAGGTGTTCGAGATCAACACCAACCCCACTGTGCTGAACTATCCGCCAACACCCTTCGATACGTATGATTCACAGCCCTACGCGGATATGCATGCGCGGGCATTGATGCAACTGCCCCATGCGGACGATCCCGAGTCGAGCCCGGACATCGACACGACTCATCTTGAGATCCTGGGCGCCTTGCGAAAAAAATACCGTCGCAAGCGCGTTAAGCTGACGGTTCGCAGGGGACTGAGATATTTCTGGGGCGCCACATTCGGCGCCAAGTGAGAACGAGGCCTGCAAACTTTCGTGATTTGCCGTGGTTTTGGCTTGGACATTATTTCGCCGGCCACGTAACAAACCAGGGCCGAGACGCGAACTTCGGGGGTAAACTCTTGTGACCGGCAAGGATGAGGCCGAGCTCTCCGGGCTACTCAGGGCCGCGATCGCGGGAGACGAAAGGGCTTACGCCGACTTTCTGCACCGGATTGCCGCGCTGGTGCGCGGGTTTGCCAGGCGCAAGATCGTTCAGGGCGGGGTCGACCCCGAGGATGTCGTGCAGGAAACCTTGCTGGCCATTCATGTCAAACGTCACACCTGGCGCCAGGACGCGCCGGTGTTGCCGTGGATCTATGCGATCGCCCGCTTCAAGCTGATCGATGCCTTCCGCCGCCGAGGTCGGCGCATCGAGATCGATGTCGACGATATCGCCGAGACCTTTGCCGAACCGGAAGCCGAGACCGTCAGCGAGCGCGACATCAACCGGGCGCTCGATGGCCTGCCGCCGGCGCAACGCTCGGTCGTCTCCTCGATCTCGGTCGACGGCCGTTCGATCGGCGAGACGGCGACCAAGCTCGGCATCACCGAGACGGCGGTGCGCGTGTCGCTGCATCGCGGCCTGGCAGCGATCGCCA
Source organism: Mesorhizobium sp. ORM8.1 (assembly GCF_053005525.2). Classification (NCBI taxonomy): domain Bacteria; kingdom Pseudomonadati; phylum Pseudomonadota; class Alphaproteobacteria; order Hyphomicrobiales; family Phyllobacteriaceae; genus Mesorhizobium; species Mesorhizobium sp. ORM8.1. The sequence goes on from NZ_CM132600.1 coordinate 4,688,528, forward strand.
AACGGTTCGGACGACAGTGACATGAGGACCGAGGATCTCATCAAGGCGCTCGACGCCGATGCCCGCAACAAGGCAATGCCGCTGGGCAAGGCCTGGTGGCTGGCCGTCGGCGTGGCGGTGGCGATCGCCGCGGCCATCTTCTTTGCGACCATCGGGCCTCGCCCCGACATCATGCCGGCCATGCACACCATGCGCTTCATGTCGAAGTTCGTCTTCACGCTGGTGCTCGCCGCCAGCGCCTTTGCGCTGATCCGCGCTCTGTCGATGCCGGGTGCTTCCACCAGGCGGGCGATGGCGTGGATGATCGCCGCGCCGCTCCTGGTCGTCGTGGCGGTGGCGCTGGAGCTATATGTTGTGCCCGAAGCCGACTGGGGCAGGCGGATGGTCGGCTCCAACATGATGATCTGCATGAGCTTCATTCCGCTGATCGGCATCGGTCCGCTGGCGATCTTCCTCGGCATGCTGCGCTATGGCGCGCCGACCCGGCCGGTGCTTGCGGGAGCGGCCGCCGGTCTGCTCGCCGGAGGGCTTGCGGCAACCTTCTACGCCGCGCATTGCTTCGACGATTCGCCGCTGTTCGTCGCCACTTGGTATACGATCGCCATCGCCTTCCTGGCTCTGCTCGGGGCGATCGGCGGGCGGCTTTTCGTCCGCTGGTAGCCGTCGCTCACCGATCCTTAATCATGCCGGCAATTGTTTGCCGGTTACCGGTGTAACCGCTACCGTCCACGCAACCATTCCTTAAAATCGATCCGCCAGGGTTGTGGCAACATGCAGTTGCGTGTTGGGGTGGGATCGCATTGTGACGTGGTTGAACTGGAAAAGGCTTCGTGCCGACAGGCACGCCGCGCAGGGATTGGTGGCCGTCGGTGTACTTGCCGTTGCCCTGTCGGTCCTGTCGCCTCGCCTGGAGCTTGGAGCGGACGCGCTGAAGCTTGCCCTGCAGATTTCCGTCGCCATCACAGCCGCAATGCTGTTCCTCTCGGCGCTGTTCATTCACCGCTTGGTCGACGACCGCAGGCAGATCGCGGAGAGCGAGCAGCGCTTCCGCCGCGCCATGGAAGATTCGGCGATCGGCGTTGCCATCGTCGGCCTTGATGGCCGTATCCTGCAGGCCAATCCGGCCTTTGCCGCAATGCTCGGCTACAGCCGCGCGGAGATCGAGGCGCTGACCTTCTTTGAGATCACCCATCCCGACGATCTGCAGATCGGGCGCGAGACCATGATCAATCTGAAGGAAGGCAAGATCGATTCCTTCCATTTCGAAAAGCGCTATCTGAGGAAAGACGGAACCCCGGTCTGGTCGCAGCTCGCCGGCTCGGTCATTCGCGACGAAGAGACCGGCAAGCCGCTCTATCTCGTGTCGCAAATCGAGGACATCGACGCGCGCAAACAGGCCGAGGCGCGCATCGCTGAAGCCGAAACACGCTGGAACTTCGCGCTCACCAGCGCCGGACAAGGCGTGTGGAGCCTCGACATGCACAAGGGCGGCACGACCTATTCCGAGACCTGGGTGAAGATGCTGGGCTATGCGGATGGCGAGCTCGACGGCGACCCGGACCGTTGGCTGACCATGATCCATCCGGACGACCGCGACCGCGTCGCCGACGCGGATCGGGCGCATCTTGCCGATGAGACGCCTTTCTTCGAAGCCGAATTCCGCATGCAGCACAAGGACGGCCACTGGGTCTGGATCCTCGATCGCGGCAAGGCGATCGAGCGTGATGCCGAAGGGCGGCTGGTCAGGGCCATCGGCAGCTTGACCGACATCACCCAGCGCAAGGAAGCCGAGGCGCGCCTCATGGTTTCGGCGGCGATGCTGGCCGACGAAAAGGAGCGGCTCAGAGTGACGCTACAGTCGATCGGCGATGCGGTCATCTGCACCGATGCCGCCAACCGCGTCACTTTCATGAACCCGGTCGCCGAAAAGCTCACCGGCGTTGCCGCCGGCGAGGCGCTGGGCAAGGTGCTCGGCCACATCTACTGGGCGGTCGATGAAGAAACCGGCCAGCGGATCGGCCTGACAAGGCCTTTGGCCGGTGACCGCAGTCACAGCGACCAGAACACCCGCGCCGTTCTTGTGCGCCGCGACGATACGCGCTGCAGCATCCGCCAGGTGGTGTCGCCGATCATGAATGACCGCAGCGAATTCTGCGGCCTGGTCATCGTCTTCCAGGACTTCACCGATGCGCGCGCCCTGCAGCGCCAGCTGGCCTACGCCGCCGCTCACGACGCGCTGACCGGGCTCGCCAATCGCTCGAGCTTCATCCGCACCATGGAGGACCTGGTTGATCAGTGCCGGCTCAGCGGCGGCGAGCATCAGTTCATGTTCGTCGATCTCGATCACTTCAAGGCGGTCAACGATACCGGTGGCCACGCCGCGGGCGATGCGCTGCTGAAGCGCGTGGCCGACGCCATCCGCGACGTGCTGGGGGCGGAGGATATCGTCGCGCGGCTCGGCGGCGACGAATTCGCCGTCATCTTGAAGTCGGGCGCGATTGCCCGCGCACCGATCGCGGCGCGCTCGATCATCGACGCCATCCGCAACCTGAACTTCAGCTGGGACGGCCGCCCGCATTCGATCGGCGCCAGCATCGGGCTCGCGCCGATCCGGGCCGGCTGCGGCGAGGTGGATGAGATCATCGCCCGCGCCGATGCCGCCTGCTATGCCGCCAAGGCGGCCGGGCGAGGCTGCGTTTCAGCGGCGCCTGAAGAGGATATCAGCGACGAGACAGCGCCAGCGCCGCTTGCGGCGGCGTCCTGAGCTAGAAGGATCAGCGCGTCGGCACCGGATGTTCGCCGCGATAGTCGTAGAAGCCACGGCCGGTCTTGCGGCCGAGCCAGCCGGCCTCGACATATTTCACCAGCAGCGGGCAGGGACGGTATTTCGAATCCGACAGGCCCTCATGCAGCACCTGCATGATCGACAGACAGGTGTCGAGGCCGATGAAATCGGCGAGCTGCAGCGGCCCCATCGGGTGGTTGGCGCCGAGCCGCATGGCTGTGTCGATGGCATCGACCGAACCGACGCCTTCGTAAAGCGTGTAAATCGCTTCGTTGATCATCGGCAAAAGGATGCGGTTGACGATGAAGGCCGGGAAATCCTCGGAGACGGTGATCGTCTTGTCGAGATGCTTCACATAGGACTTGGCTGCCTCGAAGGTCTGATCCTCGGTGGCGATGCCGCGCACCAGCTCGACCAGCTTCATCACCGGCACCGGGTTCATGAAATGAATGCCGATGAAGCGTTCGGGACGGTCGGTCTGCGCGGCAAGCCGGGTGATCGAGATCGATGAGGTGTTGGTCGCCAGGATCGCTTCCGGATTGAGCTGCGGACAGAGCTGGGCGTAGATCTTGCGCTTGACCGTCTCGTCCTCGGTCGCCGCCTCGATCACCAGATCGGCGGCGGCGAGGTCGGCCATGGTCGGGGCGGCCGAGATGCGCGCCATCGCGTCGTTGCGCGCCTTCTCCTCAAGCTTACCGGACCCAACCTGGCGGGCCATGTTGCCGCTGATGGTGGCAATGCCCTTCTCGATGCGGTCGGGCGACAAATCGTGGATGAGCACCTTGTAGCCACCCAACGCCGAGACATGGGCGATGCCGCCGCCCATCTGGCCCGCGCCGACAATACCGATCGTTTCGATCTTGCTCATTACCCCGATCCCGTCTGGAGCATCTCCGCTTCTAGGAAGCGAGAAACGCTCTCATCTGCTTGTTTAACGCAATTCCGGGCGGAAAACTGCTCGGCGCTCCACTGGAATTGCTTTGAGCCTTGATGGCCCGCATTTTTTGTGCGGTGCAAACTAAAAGGGCGGGGCGACTTCGTCTACCCCACCCTTCACAATTTAGTACGTCAAGGCAGAAGGCGTCAAAGCGCCTTTTGCAGCTCCGGCAGGATGACAAAGAGATCGCCGACCAGGCCGTAATCGGCAACCTGGAAGATCGGCGCTTCCTCGTCCTTGTTGATGGCCACGATGACCTTGGAGTCCTTCATGCCGGCGAGATGCTGGATGGCGCCGGAGATGCCGACGGCGATGTAGAGGTCGGGCGCGACCACCTTGCCGGTCTGGCCGACTTGCCAGTCGTTCGGCGCGTAGCCGGCATCGACGGCGGCGCGCGAGGCGCCGACGGCGGCGCCGAGCTTGTCGGCAACCGGCAGGATGACCTCCTGGAACTTCTCCGAGGAGCCGAGCGCGCGGCCGCCGGAGATGATGATCTTGGCCGAGGTCAGCTCCGGACGGTCGTTCTCCGAGAGCTTGTTCTCGACGAAGGAAGAGAGACCCGGATTGGCCGCGGCGCCAACGGTTTCGACCGAGGCTGAACCGCCTTCAGGCGCCGCCTGGAACGAGGCGGTGCGTACCGTGATGACCTTCTTGGCGTCGGTCGACTGCACGGTCTGGATGGCATTGCCGGCATAGATCGGGCGCTTGAAGGTGTCGGGCGAGACCACTTCGATGATTTCCGACACCTGGGCGACGTCGAGCAGGGCCGCGACGCGCGGCGCGACATTCTTGCCGGACGAGGTGGCCGGCGCGATGATGGTGTCGTAACCGCCCGCGAGCGATACGACGAGTGCCGCTGTTGGTTCAGCGAGACGCTCGGAAAGCTCGTCGGCTTCGGCCAGCAGCACCTTGCGCACGCCCTTCAGCTTGGCGGCGGCCTCGGCGGCACCCTTGGCGCCCTTGCCGGCGACCAGCACGTCGACATCGGAGCCGATCTGCAGCGCGGCCGTCAGCGCTTTGCCAGTCTGATCGGAAAGGCTTGCATTGTCGTGTTCGGCGATGAGGAGAATAGCCATTTCGTTGTCCTTTCCTGACCGCTTAGAGCACGCCGGCTTCGTTCTTCAGCTTGTCGACCAGCTCGGCGACGCTCTTGACCTTCACGCCCGCCTTACGGCCGCTCGGCTCCTCGGTCTTGACCACCTTGAGGCGCGGCTTGACGTCGGCGCCATAGTCCGCCGGGCTCTTCTCGTCGAGCGGCTTCTTCTTGGCCTTCATGATGTTGGGCAAAGACGCATAGCGCGGCTGGTTGAGGCGCAGGTCGGCGGTGACGATAGCCGGCATCTTCAGCTCGACGGTCTGCAAGCCGCCATCGACTTCGCGCGTCACCTTGGCTTTGTCGCCTTCGAGCACGATCTTGGAAGCGAATGTCCCTTGAGCCCAGCCAAGCAGTGCCGCCAGCATCTGGCCGGTCTGGTTGCTATCGTCGTCGATCGCCTGCTTGCCGAGGATGACCAGGCCGGGCTTCTCTGCATCGACCACGCCCTTCAGCACCTTGGCGACGCCCAGCGGCTCGGTCTGCTCATCGGTCTTGACCAGGATGGCGCGATCGGCGCCCATGGCGAGCGCCGTGCGCAGCGTTTCCTGCGCCTGCTGCGGGCCGATCGATACCACGATGATCTCTTCCGCCTTGCCGGCTTCCTTGATCCGGATCGCTTCCTCGACCGCGATTTCGTCAAACGGGTTCATCGCCATCTTGACGTTGGCAAGCTCGACACCCAGTCCGTCGGCTTTCACCCGGACCTTGACGTTGGCGTCCACAACCCGCTTCACGGGCACAAGGATCTTCATTTCCTGTCACCTCTTCTGAGATAGATCGGGCGCGCTATAGCAGCACGCATATGCCTAGAGTTGTCGAAAGCCGACATTCCTGACTGAATTCCGGCCAACCGGAATTCTGGCCGGACGGAATTCTGGTCTTCAACAGCCTAATCGGGTGGGGCTTCCGTAGTGGCGGCAGTCCGGCGCGTCAATATCCCACGACGCACTCAATCGGTTCAGTCCCGAGGCGATGTTGCGCCACGGCCCCATTGCGGCGCCTGCTGGACGGCGTCGTCTGCCGGCGGCTCGATCGGGACCGGCGCCTGCTGGACGTTGGGCGTCGGGTCCGGCTCGCCATCGGCGCCGGCGAACAGCGGCACGCCACGGCTGCGCAGGACAAGCACCAGGATCGAGCCGGCGATGATGCCGCCAATATGGCAGGACCAGGAGATCTGGTTCTCGCCGCCGGCGGCAAACATCACCACCTGGAACAGGATCCACAGGATCAGCGGGATGAAGGCCGGGATGCGCAACGGAATGCGGGCAAAGGCCAGCACCCAGACTTTGACGCGCGGATACAGGATCAGATAGGCGGCGACGACGCCGGCAATGGCACCGGAGGCGCCAATCAGCGGCGTCTGCGAATCCCAGGCCATCAGGCCCTGGAAGAAGGCGCCGGCGACGGCGCAAAGCAGGTAGAAGATCAGATAGCGGAGATGACCGAGCGCATCCTCGACATTGTCGCCGAACACCCAAAGGAACAGCATGTTGCCGCCGAGATGGAAGATATCTGCATGCAGGAACGAGTAGGTCAGGTAGCTGAGGCTCTCGGGAATGACGACGAATTCAGGAGAGAGCTCGACCTTGTCATGGACCACCGAAGGAATGAAGCCGAGCCCGAGCACCGCCGCATTGGTGAAGTTCTCGCCACCGATCGTGGTTGCCAGAAAGACCAGCGCATTGGCCACGATCAGGCCGATCGTCACATATTGCAGACGGATGTGGCGCAGCCTGTTGGTGTCGTAAAGCGGGATGAACATCGGACCCTCCCGCTTCGAAAATCAGCGGTTCTTGCCGGGCACCCATAGCACGTCGGCATTTCCATTGTCATTGACCGCGCGGGCGGCGACAAACAGAAAGTCCGAGACGCGGTTGATGTATTTCAACGCCTCGCGGTTGACATGCACGGCTGGATCCTGCGCCAGCGCGACCATGAGGCGCTCGGCGCGACGCGCCACGGTGCGGGCCAGATGGAGCGCCGCCGCTGCCGGCGTGCCGCCGTTCAGCACGAAGGATTTCAGCGGTTGCAGGTCCTTGTTGAGGAGGTCGATATCCCGTTCGACGCGGTCGGTCTGCGCGGCGACGATGCGCAAAGGTTCGTATTCGAGCGGCTTGCCGTCATCCGGGACCGCAAGGTCGGCGCCGAGATCGAAGAGGTCGTTCTGGATGCGCGCCAGCATGGCGTCGATCGCGGGGTGGCCGGCGCCGGTGTGGATGCGCGCCATGCCGATGCAGGCATTGGCTTCGTCGACGGTGCCATAGGCCTCGACGCGCAGGTCGGATTTCAGCCGCCGTTCACCGGTGCCCAGACCAGTGGTGCCGTCGTCCCCGGTGCGGGTATAGATCTTGTTGAGCTTGACCACGCCGTCCCCCTTAAGCGGTTTTTGACGCAATTCCAGGCGGAAAACCTTGTCCCACTTTTCCGGGAATTGCCAAGCCCGTCATTTGCGGGTGAAATAGACGACGAGCAGAAGCAGCGCCAAGGCGACGGCCTGCAACATCACGCGCGCCTGCATCAGCTTGTTCGAGGTGACGCCGTCGCCGCCGCGCATCATGTTGATGAGGCCGCGGATCAGCACGATCAGGACCGCGGCCATGGCCACAACGGCGAGAATTTTGAAGACGGTGACCATCTGGCGGCTCCAGTTCGGTTCGCTCAGGCGCGCCTGGCAAGCACGCGATAGAGCAGGGACGCCGGCAGGATGCGTTTCAGCACCACGCCGATCTTAGCCGGCACCGTTACCACATAGTGCGGGCGCGGGCGCTGTGACAGAAGCGCGTGACGCAGCGCTGCATGCACGATCTCCGGTCCGGGTTTCAGCCGCGACACGCTGCCGCCGGCCCGCAGGCGTGCAAGCTGCGCCTCGTAGTCGGCGCGATGGGCGGAATTTTCGACATCGATGTTTTTCAGCAGCCAGGGCAGGGCATTGCTGGCGATCTTCGAGGTCACCGGCCCCGGCTCGATCAGCGATAGATGGATACCACTGCCTTCGAGTTCCTGGCGCATGCACAGCATCAAGCCCTCGACGGCGTGCTTGGAGGCCGAATAGGCGCCGCGAAAGCGGACCGGTGCCAGTCCGAGGATCGAGGAACAGTGGACAAGGCGGCCGTGCCCCTGGCGGCGCATGACCGGCACGATGCGCCGGGTGAGATCGTGCCAGCCGAAGAAATTGGCCTCGAACTGTTCCCGCAGCGCCTCGACAGGCAAGTCCTCGACCGCGCCGGGCTGCGCGTAGGCGCCGTTGTTGAACAGCGCATCGAGCGTGCCGCCGGTCTTAACCAGCACCGCATCGACCAGGGCGGCGATCGACTCCGGCTCGCGATAGTCGAGATAGAAGGCCTCGATGCCGTCCGCCGCTAGGGCGGCGATATCGTCCGGTTTGCGGGCCGTGGCGAACACTTGCCAGCCTTCCGCCTTCAATGCGCGGGCGCAATAAGCGCCGATCCCGGAGGAGGCACCGGTGACAATGACGGTGCGCAACTCTTTGGCGGTGGAAATCGTTGTCTGAACCGGGGTTGCCATTTGCCGCAATCACTTCCCATATTCGCGGCGTCGACACAATCGAGCGGAGCGAGGGCAATTGCTGCGGAATATCGTCGCCCTCAAGCGTGTGCTCTACGATGCGGTAGGCCATTTCAACACCGATGACGGCTGGGCGATGGCCAGCCATCTGGCGATCACCTCGCTGATGGCGCTGTTTCCGTTCCTGATCTTCGCCACGACGCTCGGCAGCTTTCTCGGCGCGCGCGCCTTCGCCGACACGGCCGTGCATCTGGTCTTCGACACCTGGCCGGAGCAGATTGCCAAGCCGATCGCGCAGGAGGTGCAGAATGTGCTGACCGTCAGACGCACCGACCTTCTCACCTACGGCGTGCTGCTTGCCGCCTATTTCGCCTCGAACGGCATCGAGGCGCTGCGCACCTCGCTCAACCGCGCCTATCGGGTGACGGAGACGCGCGGCATCATCTACCGCAGGGTGCAGAGCATCATCTTCGTGTTGATCGCCACGGCCTGCTTCCTGGCGATCAGCGTACTTCTGATCTTCGCGCCGCTGCTGGCGCGGCTGGCCGAAGCGCATATCGAAGGGATCCAGCCCTATATGGGCACCATCACACTGTGGCGTTACGTCATTGCTTCCGCCGTCATCGTCGGCGGGCTGTTTGCCGTGCACATCTGGCTGCCGGCCGGCAAACGCCGGTTCGTCTCGATCATACCGGGCATCGCCTTCACGCTGGTCGCCTGGCTGATCGGCTCAACCGTCTTCGCCACCTATCTCGACCACTTCTCGTCCTATGTGACGACCTATGCGGGGCTTGCCTCGATCATGATCGCGGTGGTCTTCCTGTACATGTTGTCGGCAATTTTCATCATGGGCGGCGAGCTCAACGCCTCGATAAGCCGCTATCTCGAAGCGCGCGCCAGGGTCGGATGAGATGCCGGACTGGGAACTGGGGAACTGGGGAATTGAGGAATTGAGGAGCTGGGGAATTGAGGAATTGAGGAATTGAGGAACTGGGGAACTGAGGAATTGAGGAGAAAAGCGGCCATATCCGCCGCCGTGTGCTTCTTCTCCAGTTCTCGTTCTCCAGTTCTCCAGTTCTTCAGTTCCTCAATTCCTCAATTCCTCAATTCCTCAATTCCCCAGTTCTTCCCTTGGCTGGCCGCGCGGTGGCCAGGCCGACACCAAGCGTGGCAATCGCCATGCCGGCGATCTGCAGCGCGTCGAGCTGTTCGCCGAACAAGGCCCAGGCGATGACGGCGGTGACGGCCGGCACCAGGTAGAACAGCGAAGCCACCTTCGACATTTCGCCGTCCCTGATCATCACCATAAGCAGGAAGATCGCGCCGATCGACAGCACCAAGACCAGCCAGGCAAAAGCGAAGATGAGCTCGCCATTGATGGTGACGGCGCGCGTTTCGAAAGCCAACGAGCCCAGGATCATCAGGGCCGAGCCGCCGACATATTGCCACATGGTCGCCGAAACCAGGTCGCCGCCGGACGCGTAGCGCTTCTGCCAGATGGTGCCGGCGCTCATGCCGAGCACCGAAATCAAGGACGCGATCAGCGTTGCCGGCGTGACGCCGCCGCCCATCGCTCCAAGCTTCGGCCACAGCACGATGATGACGCCGATGAGCCCGACGGCAAGGCCGGCCCAGTGGCGCGGCAGGATCGCCTCGCCGAGGAATTTGCCGGCAAGCACCGCCGTGATCAGCGGCTGCAGGCCGACGATCAATGCCGAAAGCCCGGCCGGCATGCCTCTGTGGATCGCCCAGAAGACGGCACCGAGATAGACGCCATGCATGAGCATCCCCGCGATCGTCGCGTGCAGCGCTTCCGCGCGCGTCGACCGGCGCGAACCGAGCAGGACCGTCAGGCCGGCCAGGATGATGGCCGCGAGCACGAAGCGGATGGCGAGGAAGGTGAAAGGCTCCGCCCAGGGCATGGCATAGCGCGCGCCGATGAAGCCGGTCGCCCACAGGACGACGAAAGAGGCGGGGATGAACCGCTTGATGCTTTGCATTGTCGGAGCCTGGGTGGGGTGAAAGGTTGATGACGGCAATTGCTCTAATGCCGTTCAATCCGGCAAGCAAAGCGAAACGGTTGATCCATAAGCTAAGTTGAATTCAACGAACGGTGCCAACGGAGGCATGGCGTGTCGCAGCGCCATGGTAGGGCATGTTTTTGCATCTCGATACGACCGATCTTGTGCTCGCGCTCGCGATCATTGCCGCTTTCGGCTTCCTTTTCGGTGCCGTGCTCGACGCGATCCTGAAGGAGAGCGGTTTCGGTCCGACCGGCAACACCTTGCTCTTTATCGCAGGGTTTTTCATCGCGGTGCTGGTCGCGAACAGGCATGGCATCGCCCTCAACGACTTGAGGCTCGCGACCGCCTGCGGTCTTGGCGGCGCCTTCGCGTTCATCAGCGCGGTGGCGCTCCTGAAGGCGGGTCTGGCGCGCCTGTAATCAGAACCCTACAAGCCGCTGGACGTCCTGTGGCGACGCGCCGTCATCACGCAGGGCGGCGAGGCCGGTATCCTTGAAACTCTTCGAAAGCTTCCTGCCGTCCGGCCCCAGGATCAGGCGGTGGTGGAAGTAGCGCGGTGGCGCGAGGCCAAGCAGGTCCTGCAACAGGCGTTGCACGCCGGTCGCCGAATAGAGGTCAAGGCCGCGCACGACATGGCTGACGCCCTGCAGCGCATCGTCGAGAATGACGGCAAGGTGGTAGCTGGTCGGGATGTCGCGGCGGGCGACGATGACATCGCCCCATTCGCGCGATGTCGCCTCAACCGTTCGCGTCGCCGTCATGGTTTCGTCGGTGAATTCGCTCCATGACAGACCCTTGGAGGCGCGCGCAATTGCGGCTTCGACGTCGAGGCGCCAGGCGAAGGGCATGTCCTCGGCAATCCGCCGCTTGCGTTCCTTCATCGGCAAGGCCTTGTCGAGCGACGGGTAGACCGGCACGCCATCCGGGTCGCGCGGCCAGTCGCGGCCGCCGGTCTCGGCGATGAAGGCGCGGATTTCGCCACGGCTCATGAAGGCGGGGTAGACCAGTTCCTCGGCGATCAGCCGGTCGAGCACCGCACGGTATTCGGCGAAATGCTCGGACTGGCGACGCACCGGTTGCTCCCACTTCAGCCCCAGCCATTCCAGATCGCGAAAGATGCCGGCTTCGAATTCCGGTGTGCAGCGGGTGATGTCGATATCCTCGATGCGCAAGAGCAGCCGGCCGCCGGCTTGCGCCGCCTGGCGCTGATTGAGCAGGGCCGAATAGGCATGGCCGAGATGCAGCTCGCCATTCGGGCTCGGCGCGAAGCGGAATGTCAGGAGCGTCATGTCTGAAGCGGCATTCGGGTTGCCAGGCGATTGATATCTAGCCATCAATTGCCACTTTGCGACGATCCTGGGAACAGCAACGTGCAACGCATCGCTTCGCTCGACGACATTACGACAGGGCTCGACGCGCTCTGCCTGATCGATCCGCGGCTGGAGACGGTGCGAGGCATGGCCGGCGAGGTGCCGCTCAGGCTGTCGGAACCGGGGTTCAGGAGCCTTGCCTCGATCGTCGTTTCGCAGCAAGTTTCCCGCGCGAGCGCCGACGCCATTTTCGGGCGGCTGACGAAGCTGGTCGATCCGTTGACGCCGGAAGCGATCCTTGCCGCCGGCGAAGACATCTTTCGCGATGCCGGGCTTTCGCGGCCGAAGCAGCGCGGGCTGCTTGCGGTAGCTGAAGCCGTGGCCGGCGGGCTCGACCTCTACCACCTCTGCTCGCTCGACGCCGAGGAGGCGATCGCCGCGATGATGGCCGTGCCGGGCATCGGTCCGTGGACGGCGGAAGTCTATCTTCTATTCGCCGCCGGCCATCCCGACATCTTTCCCGCGCGCGACGTCGCGCTGCAGACGGCGGTCGGCCATGCGCTTGGGATCGACCCGCGCCCACCGGAGAAAATGCTGGTTCGCCTCGCCGAATCATGGAGCCCCTGGCGGGGGTCGCGTCGCGGCTTTTTTGGGCCTACTACCGTGAATTGAAGGGCAGGGATGCCGCACCTCCTGCGGAAATCAACAAAAAAGCCTGAAAATTATGCATTTTTGCGGCTTTCGGCGAGAGACAATCTGCTTCACATCCCTGTCATGTCGGGCTTACAGTATCCGCGCCGTTCGGTTCTGGATTAAGGAGGCCAAGACGTGACGGTTGCCGTATCTCCGGATGGGCTCCCCGCGCTGGTGCTGAATGCGGACTACCGTCCGCTCAGCTATTACCCTTTGTCGCTCTGGTCCTGGCAGGACGCCATCAAGGCTGTTTTCCTCGACCGGGTCAACATTGTCGCCGAATACGAGCATGCCGTCTCATCGCCGACCTTCTCGATGAAGCTGCCGAGCGTGGTCAGCCTGAAAGCCTATGTGAAGCCGTCCAGGCACCCTGCCTTCACGCGCTTCAACGTGTTCCTGCGCGACCGTTTCCAGTGCCAGTATTGCGGCACGCCGGAAGATCTGACCTTCGACCACGTCATCCCGCGCCATCGCGGTGGGGCGACGACCTGGGAGAATGTCGTCGCCGCCTGCTCGCCCTGCAATCTCAGGAAGGGCGGCATGATGCCGGCCCAGGCCAAGATGTGGCCGCTGCAGAAGCCGTTCCAGCCGACGGTGCACGATCTGCACAACAACGGCCGCCTGTTCCCGCCCAACCATCTGCATGAAAGCTGGATGGATTATCTCTACTGGGATGTCGAACTGGAACCATAGAGTTCGGCATAAATCCGCGAGCCCGGCCGTCTGACGCAGCTTTCTGCGCTTCCGATGCTCACGTACTTAAGTACGCTCCGCTTCGGTTCTCGAAAGCTGCGCCAGCCGATCCGGGCTGGCGAATTTCTGGACGAACTCTGCGTCGGCGCTTTGGAAGTTTCAATCGCGCGACAGCGCGCTGCGGAAGGCGACGGCGGCTAGGACGAGGCTGGCGATGGCGTTCCAGCCGGCGAGCGACAGGCCGAGGATGCGGAGCGCCGCCTTGTCGCAGGAGGGCGGCACGAATTTATCGAGCGCGTCGAGCACGCCTTTGCCGCCGGTGTCGACCGGGCCGGCGCCCGCCGTGCAGTCGGCCGGGCCGGCCCACCACTGCCATTCGACGCCGGAATGATAGACGCCGAGATAGAGGCCGTAGAGCATCAGCAGGCCGCCGATGCCGAGCAGGCCACGCGCCACCCAGGCCGGCGCATGCAGCATCGAGGCGATCGCCGCCAGCAGCATCAGCGGCACGCCGATGTAATAGGGCGTGCGCTGCTCCAGGCAGAGATGGCAAGGGATGTAGCCGCCGATATACTGGAAGGCGAGCGCCGAGCCGACAGTCGCAGCCATGGCAACGGCGAGAAACAGCGCGGCGCGCGTCCGCTGGCGTCCGGTGTCGGCAGTCATGGTCGCTGTCATCTGGGCTGGTCCGCTCGGTTGGTTATCCGTGGGCGTATCTGACGAGGATATAGAGCAAAATAAGGGCAGCGGCGCCGGCGCCGACAATCAATCCCAGGCGTTTTTCGATGAACTCCTTGATCGATTCGCCATAGCGGCGAAGCAGCCAGGCAAGCAGCAGGAAGCGGGCGCCGCGCGCCGCGATCGCCGAGACGATGAAGACAACAAGATTGACGTGAAGCGCCCCGGCCAGAATGGTGACCACCTTGATCGGCGGCAGGTGCGCAGCGCCGGATGTGACCAGCAGCACCAGCATCAGCCCGGTGCCGGACGACTGCCATTTCTCGAACGTGGCAAGGCCGCCGAAATGCTCCAGCATCGGCCGTGCTATCGTGTCGTAGGCATAGTAGCCGATCAACCAGCCGGCAATGCCGCCCAGCACGGACGCGACGGTGGCGGTCAGCGCGTAGCGATAGGCGCGTTCGGGCCGCGCCAGCGCCATGGGCAGGAACAGCACGTCGGCCGGAATGAAGAACACCGAGCTTTCGACGAAGGCGATGAAAGCCAGCCACCATTCGGCGGATTTGCGCGCCGCCAGCGACAGCGTCCAGTCGTAAAGTCCGCGTAGCATCGGCTCTCCTAGTGCATATCGCCTGGAACGGCGCAGCGGTTTTCGGCTGCGGGCATGCGCGAAACAAGAGCCCAAAGCGCCGCAGCCGCCCTTTTCGACCAGAGCGGCTTAAACTCCGGCTTCTCTAGAAAGATTTTCCGCACCGCACAATGGTTGAGCCTTCCCAAGGCGAAAAGGCCTGCTTCGTGCGCAGTCGGCATCGCCAAAATCGGCAACAGGCCAGTTGACGAAAGGCCGTCCAACCGTATAGTCCGCGCCCATCCAGGCCGCCCGGCCTGAGCCCCTATGGCGGAATTGGTAGACGCGCTCGACTCAAAATCGAGTTCCGCAAGGAGTGCTGGTTCGATCCCGGCTAGGGGCACCATCCTTCGCTCTTCGAGCTTCGGATGGCAGGCCATCAAAAGTGACGCTATCTCATCCTTTGCTCCGAGCTTCGGATGGCAGGCCATTAAAGGCGACGCAATCGCATATTGCCCGTATGGCCTTGTGAATACCGCCCGGGCTGCGGTCCTGATCATCGTGTTGAAGCCTGCTTCGTATCGCTCGCCTCGTTCTTGACGATCATGGGTTGGGCTGAGGTGATCGGTGTACACTTATCCCACCGATGTCCTCGCAGGTTGGTGCGTTGGTTCCGCTTGGGCAATTTTGTGCTGGTCCGTCATCAGATGGGTTGGGCAAAGGCGGAGTCGATAGCTCGGCTATCATGCCGGCTTGTGTCGCCGCATCACGCCCCATTCGTGCCAGATCAGCACCATCACCACCGCGTCAAAGACGGTCAACACCAAGAGGCCGGCAGAATGGGTGTAGGACCAGCGATAGATTTGGTAGACCATGAACGCTCCGAGCGCCACGAGCGAGGCAGGATAGGACCACAGCTTGCCTCGCAGAAGGCCGACAACCAACAGCAGCTTAATCAGGCCGTGGCTGAGCAGGTAGAAGGCGTAGAACTCCTTGCTGGCGACCGAGAAATGGCTCGCCATCTGCGACAGATGGCCAGCTATGAAATCGTTCGGATCTTCGATCAACTCATCTTGGGTGAGGGCATTGACCCACGACGCAATCGCGTCCGTGGTGACGAAATAGAGCAGCACACCACCGAGACATTCGATCAGGGCATGCGCGCCCTTGAGCCAGACGCTGACTTCAAAAATCTGATGGATGTGGCGTTCGTCGACGGCTCTCATAAATCACCTCACGAACCACCATAACGGAAGCAAGAACGAATGGATGCAACTCTCACTCACTGGATCAACGCGGCTGCCGGGTTCCACCCCGTGCTTGACAGGGCAATGGTCGGCGTCTCGCAAATAGGCGTGCCGCTCATGGTGTTGGCTGTGGCTCTGCAATGGTGGGTGAAGGCCGACCGTTACCATGTTCGACATGCGGCCTTGTCGGCTGGGCTCGCGTTCTTGCTGGGTCTGGCGATCAACCAGTTCATACTGTTGTTCGTGCATCGGATACGGCCCTACGATGCCGGGGTGACGCATTTGTTGATTTCGCCCAGCGCCGACTGGTCATTCCCCTCAGATCACGCGACTGCGACCGTAGCGATCGTTGCGGCGTTCGCGATGCAAGCTCTGCCGCGCCGAACGATTGCCCTTGGCGGTCTGGCATTTCTGGTCTGCTGGTCGAGAATTTACATCGGCACGCACTACCTTACTGACGTGATCGGTGGTGTCGTCACCGGCATCGTAGGCGCCGTTGCGGTGCGCTTGGCCTACCACGAGAACTCCCGGCTGGACAATCTCGCAACCAAAATCCTGTAGACGGACGGGCTCCGCCATTGCATTGGGCCGCGACCTCCTCGGCTCGGCATTGACCATCATTTGTTATGTGAGACTCGCATCCTTCCGGATGGACGCCCGCCTCCCCGTCCCGGTGGGGCACAGAAGAGCACAGCGCGATGTCCACGCGGCGTGTGGTCGGATGCAGCAAACCGGCCTGGCAGGCCGTTAAAGGCGACGCTATCGCATATTGCCCGTATGGCCCTGTGAGTACCGCCCGGGCTGCGGCCATACCGTCAGCCCGTGCGGCTCGACGCCGACGCGGATCTTGGTGACGGCGCCGCTCGTCGTGTCGATCATGTAGACATCGCTGTCGAAGCGGCCCGAGAGCCATAGCTGCTTGCCGTCGGCGCTGACATTGCCCATGTCTGGGCTGCCGCCGCCAGGGATCGGCCATTGCGCGACCACCGAGCGCGTGGCGAAGTCGATTACCGTCACGCTGCCAGGACCCTTCGCCTTGCCCTGCTCCATCTTGTGCGAGCCGCGGTTCGAGACATAAAGCCGCTTGCCGTCGCGGCTGACCACAAATCCGTGCGTGCCGATGCCGGTCGGGATGAAGCCGATCTCCCGGAAACTGTCGCCATCTATCAGGAACACGCCGTCATTCATCATGTCGGCGACGTAAAAGACCTTGCCGTCGGGCGACAGGCGGATGTCCTGCGGCATGCCCATTTTCGAGAGATCGAGATGGCCGAGAACTTTCTGGTTCTTAAGGTCGATCTTGGCCAGCCCGCCATCGCCATATTCGCAGGTGAAGATCGCATAGGACCCGTCGGCCGAAAAATCGGCATGGTTGATCCCGGGGCAGGTCGGCGTCGGCAGCCTCGATTTCAACGCCATGGTGTGCGGATCGCGGAAGTCGAGCTGCTTCATGGCTTCGTCGACGACTATGGCGGCACTCCCGTCCGGCATGAAATAGAGATTGTAGGGGTCGTCGACCGCAATCTGCTGGCCAGGCTTGCCGGTCATCGGGTCGATCGGCGTCAGGCTGCCATTCCTGCCGGTGCCGTTGTTGGCCACCCAAAGCGTCTTCAGATCCCACGACGGGACGACATGCTGCGGCTTGCTGCCGACCTCGAAGCGGTCGACTTGCTTGAGGGTCGTGGTGTCGATCACCGACACGCTGTTCGATGACCGGTTGGGCACATAGACACGCGGCAGCGCACCGGCCGTGGCGGCGCTCAGGTGACCGGCGGTGGTCTGGCTGTAGATATTGACCGGCTTGGGCGTCGGATCACTGCAATCCTCCGGGCAGGAACCGGCATGCGATATGCCGGGCTGCAGCGACGCCAGTAAAGCAAGCGGCACGCAAAGACGGATGACGCGCAGAAAAGTCCCGATCATTTTGGCTGACTTGCGATGAAGGCGTGGATCGCGTCGGTGGTCCCGTTGACGATGAGATCTACCCCAAGCTGCCCGAACTCTGCCGAAGACCTTGCTGGATCGCCGCCAAAAACGCCATCCCCGGGTCCGAGTTTTGGTGGACCTGCAAGTCGATCCTTGCGCACCAGGGAGGGATCGATGGCGAGCATCAGTGAGGTATCGGCCAAACCGGCATGCGTTCCGATTTCGGCGCGGGTGGCCCCGGCAGCCAGCAGCTTGTCGGTAAAGGGCGCTTGCGCGAATTCGTAGTAATCAACCGCGGCGAAGACCCGCGCCCGCGTCCTCTTCCATTCGGCATTGAGCCGATCTGCTACGTGGCGCTCGTCGGCCTGGTAGCCGCCGTGATCGCCGAGAAGCACGATGGTCTTGAAGCCGGCATGCCTGAAGCTGCGTGCCGCTGACTCGAGCATTTGCTCGAAAGTCTCGTCGCTAATGGTGATGGTTCCCGGAAAACGCATGTGAGAGGTAGGCGGATCGATGGTGCCTTCCGGCACATAGGCGATGACCGGCGCGACCAGCGTGTTGCCCAGTTTCGTGGCGATTCTTTCGGCAAGAAACTTCACCCGCACATTGTGTTTGCCCAGCGCCATTGCCGGGCCACTCTGCTCGGTACCGCCGATCGGAATGATGATCGTGTCCGTTCCCGCCGCGACGAGGTCGCGCAGTTCGGTCCAGGTGAGGTCCTCGAGGAAAACAGATGCCTGGGCCGGAGTCGCCGCAGACAAGGCCAGCCCCGCAGTGAGGCTAGCCACGAACAGCCTCAGCATGCCGCCCCCAATTGCAAGAACCATGCGCCGAAATCCGCTGACCATCATCGACGCTTCAGCAGGCTTTTCATACGGTTGCGCAGGATGCGCGCCATGTTGCGGGTCTCGCGATAGAGGTGCAACTGCGAGGCTGCCTGGCGGGCCAGGCGATCGGCGTCCGGGGTCAGCCCGACCACCAGCGTGCCCACCGGCTTGCGCTCGGTCCACAGCCGACTCATCACCGGATGGTCCGGCACCGCGCAGGAATCGGTCATGACGATGTTGGGGTCGTCGAGGTGTTGCTTGGTCACCTCGATCATCAACAGCGTGCCTGGCGAATAGGCGGCGAGCGTCTCGTCATAGGCAGTCTTCCAGGTGTAGGCGACGCCGGCCTCGACGAAGACGACCAGGCAGGCGATGGTGCGTCCGTCCAGCGTCAGCGAATGGATGCGGCACATATCCTGCTCGGCCAGCCTGTGGACGGCCTCGCGGGCGAAGGCGGCGCGGTAGCGGTCGATCGCCATTGCCGTGCGCTCACGGCCCTTCCAGCCGGCCGTCTCCAGCGTCAAGAAGCTTTCGATGGCGTGGCGGATCTCATCCGGCCCGCGCGCCACGACATGCTCGAGCTTGCCGAGGTCGCCGAGGCGACGTTTCAGCCGGCGGAACTCGCGGTAATGATGCGCGCGCAAGGAGACCTTGAGATAGTCCTCGCCATCGGCATCGCTTTGCAGCACCGGGCGTTCCACCTTGCCCGTGGTGACCAGGGTCAGGCCGCGGCTGTCGGCAAAGGACGTGAGCAGGCTGGCCACCGGGCCGTCGAGCCGGATATCGGCCAGCACGAAGACCTTGGGCAGCTTGAGGTGCGGTCGCGAGAGCATGGAGAAGAAGTCCTCGACGACGCCGATCGGATCGTCGCGGTCGACGAGCGGCGTGCCGAGCGGGCCGAACGGGCTCGACCAGGTGCGCATCACCGGAACGCCGAGCGGCATTGCCGGCCGCTCGACCGAGAACGGCACCAGAAGCCGCAGACGGTTGCGGAATTCGTCGCCGTCGCGGATGACGGCCAGCCGCACCTCGCGATCTTCCAGCCGGGGCATGGCCGGCGCCAGGAAGCGCGGGTTGAAGAAGACGTTGGGCTCGATGGTGCGGGCGCACAGATAGTCGAGCTCCTCGACGAGGTCGAAGCCGGCCGAGGCCGGATAGATGGCAAGCTTCCGCTCCGGCCGGTTGTTGGCAAGGATCTCGATATGGGCGGGATCGGCCTCGCGCGCCAAGCCGGCAAGATTGGAAACCATGGCGCCGGCAGGGCCGCCGCTGGTCTCTTCAAGCAACGGGATGGCTGCCATCAGGCGATTTCCTTCCTTGCAGGCACGAAGATCGCCATCACGATGCCGAGCTTGCGCCAGACGGTGAAGGACAGCGCGCTGGCCTCGAACACCATGGCAAGGCTGGTGGCGATCGCCGCGCCCCAGAGGCCGAAGTGTGGGATCAGAAACACATTGAGGCCGATGTTGAAGGCAAGCGTCATGGCATAGACGGCGGCGCAGATGTTCTGGTTGCCGCTCATCGTCAGCAGGCTTTCGCAAGGGCCGACGGCGGCGCGCGCCACGACGCCGAGCACGAGCAGGAACAGCAGCGGATAGCCGGCGGTGAATTCGGGACCGAACAGCACGAGCATCGGCTCGCCGAGCACCAGCACGACGAGCGCCATCAGGAGCGACGGCCAAAAGGTCCAGGACACCGTTTCGCGGGCGAAGGCGGCGAGCCTCGACGGTTCGCCATGGGTGAACTGCGCGTAGCGCTGGGCGACACCGGCCTTGACGGCGAAATAGACGAAGTGCACCAGCGCCAGCGTCTTGACCGTCGCGAAATAGACGGCGACGTCATTGGGGTCCATGTAGGCGCCGACCATCAGCACGTCGGCATTGGTGAGCAGGAAGAAAAAGCTCTCGACCAGGAAGATCGGCAGCGAGACCAGGAACCATTGGGGAAAATGCACCGTCATCGGCCCGGCCGGGATTTTCTTGTCCATGCGCGAGGTGACGGCCATCAGCTGGCCAAGCGTGGTGACATAGGTGGCGGCGATCGAGGCGAAGATAGCGGTTTTAGCGTCGGGCACATAATGCATGGCGAGCATCAGCGCCATGAACGCCAAGATCAGCACCGGCCGCACCAGATAGGTGGGCGAGAGCGCCAGCAGCGCCCAGGAATTCGCGCGCGCCAGGCCCTGCAGGAGATCGCCGAGCGCAATCATCGGCAGGCAGATGACGCCGAGGATGAAGGGGATGACGTAGTAGTTCTCTATCCAGTCCGAGCACAGCCAGACGCCAAGCGCGCCGAAGCCCGCGATCAGCGTCGAGGCAAGGAGCACAAAGAGGCGGCTTGCCAGCACGATGCCGCGCAGTTCGGCCAGCATGCCGCGCTCGCGGTATTCGGGAATGAAGCGGATGACGGAGGTGTGGAAGCCGAGGCAGGCAAGATTGCCGACGATGACCATCGTCACCCAGACCAGCACCGAGATGCCGTATTCGAACGAGCCCATCCAGCGCGCCATCAGCACCTGGCTGACAAAGGCGATGAAGGCGCTGATGATGCGGATCGAAAATGCGATCAGCGACATGCGCCCGGCTTCGCCGCGCTCGTCGGCGGTGAACAGGGCGGCATCGATACGGCCAAGCAGCGGACGCATGCGCAGCGCCCAGCGCTGCGGCAGGAACCGCCCGGCAGTCGTTGCCGCGGAAAAGCGCACCCACAACTCTCCGTTTTCCGCCTCTTTCCAAGGTTTCGGTGTATGCGAAACACATTAAGAAACGGTTGGGTGGGTGCTTCCTTCTCCCCGTCACTATACGGGGAGAAGGTGCCCGAAGGGCGGATCAGGGGCGGCGCTGGCTTGGAAAACAGAACCCCAGGCGCGGCTAGATCAACCCGCTGTCAAACGATGCAGTCGGCCTTTGACAATCGAAAATGTTCGGCTCTAATGCCGCCGGGGTGGAGGGGACATGAGCCAGCTTTTAGTTCAGCAATATCTAAACGAAATCGACAGGTTGCGGAAATTTTCCGGCTCGTTCACCGAGGGTGTGATCTCGGAGGCGTTCAAGGATCTGTTGAAGGCGTGGGCGCGCCAGCACAATCTGCACTTTATTAGCCAGTATGAATTCCTGTCTCCACAGAAGAACAGGATCCGCCCGGACGGTACAATCCTTCATGATCTGCGTGTGCCGCTCGGCTATTGGGAAGCAAAAGATACTGCTGACGATCTCGACGAGGAAATCCGCAAGAAGTTGGCCAAGGGTTATCCGCAAGACAACATCATCTTTGAGAATTCGAACACGGCGGTCCTGATACAGAATCGGCAAGAAGTTTTTCGCTGCTCGATGACGGACACCGAAAAGCTGCTGAAGCTGGTCTCGCTGTTCTTCAAATATGAGCGGGAGGAAATCCGCGACTTTCGCAAAGCCGTGGAACAGTTCAAGCATGACATTCCGGCAGTGCTGACCGCACTTCGCGAACGCATCGACGCGGCCTATGACAAGAATCCCGATTTCCGCGAAGCGGCGGACAAGTTCCTGCAGCACGCCAAGGACACGATCAACCCTTCGGTCGGCGAAGCCGATGTGCGCGAGATGCTGATCCAGCACGTATTGACCGAGGAAATCTTTGCGCACGTCTTCGACAACAGCGATTTCCATCGCGAGAACAACATCGCGAAGGAACTTTACGCGCTGGAGGCGAACTTCTTCACCGGCCAGGTGAAGCGCGAGACGCTGAAGCGTCTGGAGACCTACTACGCGACGATCCGCGCCAACGCGGCGCTGATCTCAAGCCATCAGGAAAAGCAGCAGTTCCTGAAGCTGATTTACGAGAATTTCTACAAGGTCTACGACAAGAAGAAGGCCGACCGGCTGGGCGTCGTCTACACGCCGAACGAGATCGTGAAGTTCATGATCGAGGGTGCTGACTGGCTGACCCAGAAGCACTTCGGCAGGAACCTGATCGACGAGCATGTCGAGATTCTCGATCCGGCGACCGGCACGGGCACTTTTATCTGCGAGTTGCTGGAGCACTTTCGCGGCCAGCCGCAGAAGCTGGCGCACAAGTACAAGAACGAATTGCACGCCAACGAGGTGGCGATCCTGCCCTACTACGTGGCGAACCTGAATATCGAGGCGACCTACGCCGCGATCTCGGGGCAATTCGCGGAGTTTCCCAATCTCTGTTTTGTCGACACGCTGGATAATGTTGCCGGGCTTGGCATCAAGGCTGGCTATCAGCACGACATGTTTGCCGGGTTGTCGGATGAGAACGTCGCGCGTGTCAGGCGGCAAAATAAGCGCAAGATTTCCGTCATCATCGGCAATCCGCCCTACAATGCGAACCAGGCTAACGAGAACGACAACAACAAGAACCGCGAATATCCCCGCATCGATCAGCTCATCAAGTCGAGCTACATCAGGCTTTCGACCGCGCAGAAGACCAAGGTCTACGACATGTATGCCCGGTTCTTCCGTTGGGCGTCAGACCGAATGGCCGATGATGGCGTGCTGGCGTTCATCACCAATCGCAGCTTCATTGAAAGCCGAACCTTTGATGGGTTCCGCAGGGCGGTCGCACAGGAATTCAATGAGATTCATGTCGTCGATCTTGGCGGGGACGTGCGGGCCAATCCGAAGCTGTCAGGGACCAAGCACAATGTCTTCGGCATCCAGACCGGCGTGGCGATCTCGTTCTTCGTCAAGCGTCACAAGCAGAAAGGCTGCAAGATTTTCTACGCGCGCCGGCCGGAGATGGATACGGCCGAAGACAAGCTAGCGTTTCTGAGCAACACGCCGGCCTCGGCAATTTCGTTCCAGCGCGTCGAGCCGGACAAGCACGCCAACTGGGTCAATCTGACTGAGAACGACTGGGATGAGATGATCCCAGTGGCGGACAAGAAGACCAAGGCGGCGAAGGGAAAGGCGCAAGAGAAGGCGATCTTTCGGTTATTTTCATTGGGGGTTTCTACCAGCCGAGACGAATGGGTGTACGGTCAAACGCCGGACAGCATACTTGAGAAAATTCGATCGTTAATCAGCGTCTACAACGCCGATTTGCAGCGACTTTTTTTATCAGGAATGCGTATCGATGCTGCAAATCTGGACTATTCGATAAAATGGACACGATCGGTTAAGTCAGATCTACAAGCTGGAAAGCGGTATAGCGAGGACTTAGGTATCGTAGTAAATGCGGCGTATCGACCATTCTTTCCTTTGATGCTCTACTTCAATGGGAAGCTCATTGAGGTTCAGTACCTGCAGACAAGGTTCTTTGGAGAATCCGGTTCCGAGCCCAACTCGATTTTTCACTATGTCTATGGCGTTCTGCACGACCCGATTTATCGCGAGAAATATGCACTCAATCTGAAGCGCGAATTTCCGCGCATTCCATTCTATTCGGATTTCTGGTGCTGGGCCGGCTGGGGCAAGCAGTTAATGGAATTGCATATCAACTACGAATCGGTCGAGCCATGGCCGCTGGAACGTTTGGACTCGATAGACGAGAGGGCGCGCAACGCAGGTGTTGCACCTAAGGCGATGCTGAGGGCCGACCGTGACAACGGCGTCATTCGGCTTGACACAGAAACGCAGCTTTCCGGTGTTCCGACGGAGGCGTGGGACTATGGGCTCGGAAACCGTTCCGCCCTTGACTGGATTCTCGACCAATACAAGGAAAAGACGCCGAAAGACCCGACGATTCGAGAAAAATTCAACACCTATCGTTTCGCAGACTATAAGGAGAAGATCATCGATCTGCTAATGCGGGTAACGCGGGTGAGCGTCGAAACGGTGGCAATCACCGAGGCGATGAAGGCGGCGAGACGATGAAGACGGCCGTTCCTCCCTTCGCCGACTTCTTCGTGCCGGTCCTCAGAGCACTGGACTCCCTTGGCGGCTCAGCTTCGATCGAAGAAATCGACGACAAAACGGCTGCGTTGATGAACATCTCCGATGCGGCAAGAGCGGTGCTGGTCGGCGATGGGCCAAGGTCGAAGTTCGACTACCGTTGCGCCTGGGCGCGGAGTTGGCTGAAGAATGCCGGCTTCACCAACAATAGCGAACGCGGCGTTTGGACTCTCACTCCTGAAGGTCGAGCCTCGCTGTCACTTGATTCGGAAGAGATCGTTCGGCGCGTGAGGCGAGCAGATTCGGTCTTACGCAAGTCGAAAGCCAACGTGGCGCCCGAACGCGCGGAGGCCGAAGCGGAGGCGGCAGAAATCGCTTTGAAGGACTGGCGCGAGCAATTGCTTGACGTTCTCCTGGCATTAGATCCGGCGGCCTTCGAGCGGTTATGCCAGCGGCTCCTCCGAGAGGCGGGGTTTATCAAGGTTGAGGTGACGGGGAGAAGCGGCGACGGTGGTATCGACGGCACCGGTGTATTGCGGGTTAACCTGCTATCGTTCCACGTTCTCTTCCAATGCAAGCGTTGGAAGGGATCGGTTGGTGCTGGTGTTGTGCGGGACTTTCGCGGCGCGATGGTAGGTCGTGCCGACAAAGGCCTGATTATCACCACCGGAACATTCACGGCCGAGGCGCGGCGAGAGGCCGTGCGGGACGGAGCACCCGCCATCGACCTGATCGACGGTGACGGACTTTGTGATCTGCTGAAAGAGCAGAAGATCGGGGTTCGGGTCAAAATGGTCGAAGAAGTGGCGGTGGATCAAGCTGCTTTCGCGGAATTTAGCCAACCGAAAAGGCATCCCCTTCCGCCGTGCAGTATGTGGCAAGTCAAACGCCGGCGCCGCCCCTCATCCGGCCCTTCGGGCCACCTTCTCCCCGTATAGTGACGGGGAGAAGGGAGAGGTGCCTACATCCCCTTCATCGCGTCGCAGGACACGTTCGGGTTCATGTCGGCGAAGGCGCCGGTCGGATTCCGTTTCCAGGCCCAGACATGCAGTTCGTAGAACGGGCCGAGGCCGTAGCGGTTGGGCGCGGTGTTGAAATTGAACAGCTGCCCGTCGAGCGAGGCTGGACCCTTCGAGGTGATGTATTCGACGGCGATCAGCTTCAGCGAGCCGTCAGCCATCGGTTCGTACATCACCGCCTCGGGCTTGGCGACGTCGATGGCGTCGTCCTTCAGATAGGCGGCATTGACGTAGTGGATGCCCATGGCGCCGCCTGTCAGGCCGCTGGCGCAGGGGATTGGGGCGTAGCCTTCCGCCTTCGCCACGGCGACGTCCTTGAAGCGGCTGTCGAGCGCGCGCACCTTTTCGGCAAGTGGATTGGTCGTTTCCGCCATGGCGGCGCTCGCCACCAGCAAGACGGTCGATGCGGAGGCGCCGATCAGGCATCTGGTCAATTTGTGAATGCGCATTGTCTCTCCAATTTCATTGAGGCACGCAAACGGCGGGTCGGCCCGTCAAGGCCGGCTCCGGATCGTTGCGATGCCTTGGTCAAAAGGGTGACGCTGATCCGTCAGTCGCCGGATCAATGGTGATGCCACCAATATTCCCAGTATTCGCGCGGCAACTCGCGCTCGCCGAGCCCGATGTCGCGTCTCAGATAGGGTCCGGCGGTGGCCGAATGCGACGCCGGCTTCGCAATGGCGAAAGCAGCGCCGACAAAGCCCGTCGCACGAGGCCGCGCCGTGGCGCCGGAGTATCCGTGGCGGATATTCCCGCGCTGTCCGGCAGGACATCAGATCCGCCATCGACAGGGATGTGGTCTTCATCGCTCCGCCGTTCGTCCGCTGGATCAGCGGTAAAAGTAGGGGTCGAGGACCCGCACCTCCGTGATCTTGTCGACAGGCAGGGAATTTTTCTGCGCAGTGCTGCGGATCGCCTCGGGCGAGGGGGCGTCGTAGATGCAGAAAGTCTTGCCCTTGTCCGGCGTCACGAAGGACTGCACCCAGGTAACTCCTTTTTCGGCATTGCGCATGATCACGCCGCCGAGCGCGTCGGCGCCGGCGTCGTTCATCGGGATGTTGAGGCCGTCGGGAAATGTCCGTTCAATCAGGTAACGTGGCACGATCGTCTTCCTTTCGTAATTCACTGACGCTCGGCTTGAGCGCGGCCGGACTAAGACCACGATCGCAAATGCCGCGCATCGGAGCCTTTCCCCATATTGGGCGGGACGATTCCCTATGTCGGCGACGTTATTTTCGTGGAGAGTGGCACCGCAATGTGTGGAAGGTCACATTTCCGACCACCCATCCCATACTATCGCGACGACAGCCCGCCATGGTAAAATCCTATCGGTGAGAGAGTGACGATGCTTCTGGAACGACAGGCGCAACTGCGGCAATTGGAGGCGCTCTTGGCGGATGCCGCGCGGGGCCATGGCCATGTGGCGGCGCTGCTCGGAGAGGCCGGCGCCGGCAAGACGGCGCTGGTCGAGACCTTCGCGGGCCCTGCCAGCCGGAGCGCGGTCGTTTTCCGCAGCGCCTGTGAAGACCTGTCGATCCCCGATCCACTGGGGCCGCTCTACGACCTTGCCCGCGAAGCGCAGTGGAATTGCCGCGCGCCATCGATGCCAGGCAGGCCCAGAGGCTGCCGCTGTTTTCCGACGCGCTCGACATTTTCGAGGCAAAAGGGCCGAGCCTGCTGATCATCGAGGACCTGCACTGGGCTGACGACGCCACGCTCGATTTCGTCCGCTTCCTCGGCCGGCGTGTTGCAAACACCCACATATTGCTTGTGGTCACCGCCCGCACCGACCGCAGCGAGGGGCAGATGCGCGTGCGCCGGGCGCTCGGCGAGATCCCGGCCGGCAATGTCCAGCGCATCGAAGTGCCGCTGCTCAGCGAAATGGCGGTCAAGTCGCTTGCTGCGGCGGCCGAGCGCGACGGCGACGCAATCTACCGGGCGAGCGCCGGCAACGCCTTCTTCGTTACGGAGCTGCTCGCCGCCGAATGCGATGGCGCGTTGCCGGCGAGCGTGCGCGACGCCGTGTTGGCGCGGGCCGAACGCCTGTCGTCGGGCGCCCGCTCCATGCTCGATGCGGTTTCGGTGTTTCCACGCCGCGCCGACCCCTGGGCGCTGCGTGGCCTGTGCGGCATCGCAGCCGCGGGGCAAATCGCCGAATGTGTTTCGCACGGGCTGCTGGAGGATCATGGCGATGGCTATGCCTTCCGGCACGAGATCGCTCGCCGTGCCGTCGAAGTGGCGCTGACGCCGAGCCTGCGGCGCGAGTACAACCAGCGCGCGCTGGCAGCCCTGCGGGAAAATCCGGACGTCGCCACGGCGAAGCTGGTGCATCACGCTGTGGAAGCGCAGGACCTGGAGGCGGTGCGTGAGCTGGCGCCGCTCGCCGCGCGCGAGGCGTCCCGCCTCGGCGCGCATCGCGACGCGGCCGGTTATTACGAGGTCGCCTTGCGTCATTGCGACGAGATGTCGATGGAGAGCCGCGCGGAACTCCATGAAGGCCACGCCTTCGAATGCCACCTGATCGGCCGCATCGATGCGGCAATAGAAGCCCAAAGCCAGGCGCGCCGGCTGCGACAGACGCTCGGAGATCGACTGAAAGAGGGCGACAGCCTCAGATGCCTGTCGCGCTTCTCCTATCTTCTGGGCGACCGCGAGGCGGCGGACCGGTTCGGGGCGCAGGCCGTCGCGCTTCTGGAAACGGCGCCCGACAGCGCCGAGCTCGCGATGGCCTATTCGAACCTTTCGCAACTGGCGATGCTGGCCGAAAGGCTGGACGAGACGGTGTCTTTCGGGGGTAAGGCGGTCGAGCTGGCGGAGCGGTTGAACAGACGCGACATCCTGTGCCATGCGCTGAACAATCTCGGCGCCGCCGGGCAATGGCTGGACCTTGCCAAAGGCCAGCGCGACCTTGCCCGCAGTCTCGACATCGCACTGGAAGAGAATTTCCAGGAGCACGCGGCGCGCGCCTTCACCAACAGCGCCTGCCTCGAGATGAACCAGCAGGGTCTTGCCCGCGCCCAATCCTTCCTCGACCGGGGCATTGCCTATTGCGTCGAGAACGATCTCGCGACCTGGCGCGATTATATGCGCGGCGTGCAGGCGCAGCTGTTGTTACGGCGCGGCCTGTGGGACGACGCGGCGACAATCGCGCATGAAGTCATCGACGACGAGGCAACGACCGCACTGGTACGCTATCCGGCGCTGGTGGCGCTGGCGCGGCTGCGCATCAGGCGCGGCGACCCGTCGGCGGAGCAGGTGCTCGACGAGATGAAGCGGTTCCTGGACAAGGGCATGGAGCTGCAGCGGCTGGTGTCCTATGCGGCGGCGATGGCGGAACGCGCATGGCTGGAGCAGGGGGAGAGAGACGAGGCGCTGCGCCTGATCGATATCGCCGAGAACCTGTCGCCGACCAGAGCCCTGTTCGGCGAGCTGGCGATATGGCGGCAGCTGCTGTTGCCGGGCAGCGATCCTGGGGACACTGCCGGCATGGCGGAGCCACACCGGCTGCAACTCGCCGGCGACTGGCGCCGCGCCGCCGCACTCTGGGCGGATATGGGCGCAACCTTCGAGCAGGCGCTCGCCTTGCTGCAGGGCGACGAGGCGGCGCGGCGCGAAGCGCTCGACATTTTCGAAACGCTTGGCGCAAGGCCGGTGGCGCAGCATGTGCGCGGCCTTATGCGGCAGAGCGGATTGATCCACATCGCACGCGGACCAAGGCAGGCGACGCGCTCAAATCAGGCGGGCCTCACACAACGCCAGATGGAAGTCCTGCAACTTCTCGAGCGGGGCTTTTCCAACAAGAAGATCGCCGCGCATCTGACCATCTCGCCCAAGACGGTCGATCATCATGTTTCGGCGGTGCTGGAGAAGCTGGAAGTCATCTCGCGCGGCGAGGCGGCGGCGGCCGCGCGCGTCGGGGCTCTTGTGAGGTTTATGACCTAATCACAATCGCTGGCGCTGCCCCTCATCCGTCGCCTTCGGCGACACCTTCTCCCCATATAGTGACGGGGGAAGGAAAGGGATCAGGCAAAGGCGCCGTGGCAGTGCTTGTATTTCTTGCCGGAGCCGCAGGGGCAGGCCTCGTTGCGGCCGACCTTGCCCCAGGTCGCGGGGTTCTTGGGATCGCGGTGTTCCGGTGCGACGACAGCGTTGGTATCCTGGCGCAGCAGAAGCGCTGTCTCGCCCCTTGGAAATCGTCCTCGCCGGTGCTGCCGTCGATATGGCTGCCGAACATGTCGGGCGCCTGGGGCGGCGGCGCTTCGGCCGCCTCCCGCACCAGCTCGACGCGCATCAACTGCGCGGTGACGGCCTGTTCCAGATTGCCGAGCATGGCCTGGAACAGCTCGAAGGCTTCGCTCTTATATTCCTGCAGCGGGTCGCGCTGGGCATAGCCGCGGAAACCGACGACCGAGCGCAAATGGTCGAGATTGACGATGTGCTCGCGCCACAGATGGTCAAGCGTCTGCAGCACCACCGAGCGCTCGACATAATTCATGACGTCGGGGCCGAAGCGGTCGGCGCGTTCCTTGGCGGCAGCGTCCGCGGCCGCAGTGATGCGCTCGCGGATATCGTCCTCGGCAATGCCTTCTTCCTTGACCCAGTCCTCGACCGGCAGGTCGAGGTTGAGATACTGCGCCACTTCCTCCTTGAGGCCGGCGACATTCCACTGCTCGGCATAGGCGTTCTCGGGAATGTTCTTGGAGACGATATCCTCGATGACGCCTTCGCGCATCTCGGCGATCGTTTCCGTCAGGCCTTCGCCGTCCATCAGCTCGATACGCCGCTGGAACACCGCCTTGCGCTGATCGTTGGAGACGTCGTCATATTTCAACAGGTTCTTGCGGATGTCGAAGTTGCGCGCCTCGACCTTCTTCTGCGCCTTTTCCAGCGCCTTGTTGATCCAGGGATGGATGATGGCCTCGTCTTCCTTGAGGCCGAGCTTCGTCAGCATGCCGTCCATGCGCTCGGAGCCGAAGATGCGCATCAAGTCGTCCTGCAGCGACAGGAAGAATTTCGAGCGGCCCGGGTCGCCCTGGCGGCCGGAACGGCCACGGAGCTGGTTGTCGATGCGGCGCGATTCATGGCGCTCGGTGGCGAGCACGTAGAGGCCGCCGGCGGCCAGCGCTTTTTCCTTCAGCCGCTCGATGTCGGCGTGGATCGTCTTTTCCCGTGCCTCGCGCTCGGGACCTTCCGGCATGTCGCCCAGCTCATCGGCGATGCGCATTTCGGCGTTGCCGCCGAGCTTGATGTCGGTGCCGCGGCCGGCCATGTTGGTGGCGATGGTGATGGCGCCGGGCTTGCCGGCCTGGGCGACGATCGCGGCCTCGCGCTCGTGGTGGCGCGCGTTCAGCACTTCGAAATCCTTGAAACCTTCCTTGCGCAGGCGCTCGGCCAGCTGCTCGGATTTTTCGATCGAGGTCGTGCCGACCAGCGTCGGCTGGCCCTTGGCGCGCGCCTCCTTGATTTCCTTGACGATCGCCTTGTATTTTTCCTCGACGGTACGGTAGACCTCGTCGTCCTCATCCTTGCGCACGACCGGCAGATTGGTCGGGATCTCGGTGACTTCGAGGCCGTAGATGTTGCCGAACTCCTCGGCCTCGGTCAGCGCCGTGCCGGTCATGCCGGACAGCTTCTTGTAGAGGCGGAAGTAGTTCTGGAAGGTGACGGAGGCGAGCGTCTGGTTCTCCGGCTGGATCGCCACATGCTCCTTGGCTTCCAGTGCCTGGTGCAGGCCTTCCGAATAGCGGCGTCCCGGCATCATGCGGCCGGTGAACTCGTCGATGATGACGATCTCGCCGTTGCGCACGATATAGTCCTTGTCTTTCTGGAACAGCCGGTGCGCCTTCAGCGCATTGTTGACGTGATGGACGATGGCGACGTTTTCGACGTCGTAGAGCGACTCGCCCTTCAGCAGGCCGGCATCGCGCAGCAGGTTCTCCAGCTTCTCGGTGCCTTCCTCGGTGAAGATCGAGGTCTTCTGCTTCTCGTCGATTTCGTAATCCTGCGGCTGCAGCTGGATAATGAAGGTGTCGATGGTGTTGTACATTTCCGAACGGTCCTCGAGCGGACCGGAAATGATCAGCGGCGTGCGCGCCTCGTCGACAAGAATGGAATCGACCTCGTCGACGATCGCGTAGTTGTGGCCACGCTGCACCATCTGGGCGCGCTCGTATTTCATGTTGTCGCGCAGATAGTCGAAGCCGAGTTCGTTGTTGGTGGCGTAGGTAACGTCCGCGGCATAGGCGACACGCCGTTCCTCGTCCGACAGGCCGTGGACGATGACGCCGACAGAGAGACCGAGGAACTTATAGACGCGGCCCATCCATTCGGAGTCGCGGGTGGCAAGATAGTCGTTGACGGTAACGACATGGACGCCTTTGTCCGCGAGCGCGTTGAGATAGACCGGCAAGGTGGCGACCAGCGTCTTGCCTTCGCCGGTGCGCATCTCGGCGATGCCGCCATTGTGAAGCACCATGCCGCCGATCAACTGTACGTCAAAAGGCCGCATGCCAAGCACGCGGCGGGCCGCTTCGCGCACTGTCGCGAAGGCCGGCACCAAAAGATCTTCGAGCGAAGCGCCGTTGGCGATGTCCTGGCGGAATTTTTCCGTGCGCCCCGCAAGCTCGGCGTCGGACAACGCCCGCATCTCGTTTTCCATGGCGTTGATGGCTTCTACCCTTGGCCGGGTCGACTTGACGCGGCGATCGTTGGAAGAGCCGAAAACCTTACGGGCGAGACCGCCGAGACTGACCATTCAATGGTCCTTTCGATAGCATTCTTGGTCGTTGCGACAGGTGCCGGGCGGCCCCATCAAATCCGCGTGAACGCGGACAAACGCAAAAAGCGCCCGGAAAACGGTTCTGGACGCCAAGTCGATGGACAGATAAGAGGGGGCTCAATCGATGTCAACGCTGCGTTAGCCCCATGGGCAGCGCCAAATTCCGCCACAATCCGACTGATCTGGAACCCTTCCGCTGCCACGATCCTTATTGGCAATCCCCATTGGAGTTATCTTGATGTCCTTGTCGTTCCGCCGTGCGTCGCTCGCCAGCCTTGGTCTGGCCTTCGGGCTCTCGGCTCTTTGCCTGTCGCCGCTGATGGCGCAAGAAACTGCGCCCGCGCGCTAAACCGGAGGCCGCCGCGCCCGCGGCCGCACCGGTCGATCCGAATGCCGTCGTTGCCACCGTCAACGGAGAGAAGCTGACCGAGGCCGACCTTCAGCTTGCCGAGGGCGAGCTGTCGCAGCAGTTCGCGCAATTGCCGCCGGAACAGCGCCGCGCCGCAGCACTTTCGGCCGCGATCGAAATCCGCGTCATGGCCAAGAAGGCGATCGACGCCGGGCTCGACAAGGATCCCGACTTCCAGCGCCGCATGGCTTTCCTGCAACAGCGGGCGCTGCATGGCGAGGTGGTCGAGAAGGAAGTCGTCAACAAGGTGACCGACGCCGACGTGCGCGCCCGCTACGACCAGGAAATCGCCAACACGCCGCCGGTCAATGAGATCCACGCCCGTCACATCCTCGTGAAGACGAAGGAAGAGGCCGACGCGATCATCAAGCAGCTCGATGGCGGCGCCGATTTCCAGAAGCTTGCCAACGAGCACACCAGCGACCCGAGCGGCAAGACCAGTGGTGGCGACCTCGGCTGGTTCGGCCCGGGACAGATGGTGCCGGAATTCGACAAGGCAGCCTTTGCGCTCGACGTCGGCAAATACTCGAAGGAGCCGGTGCAGTCGCAGTTCGGCTGGCACGTCATCAAGGTCGAGGACAAGCGCGCCAAGCAGCCGCCGGCTTTCGACGACGTCAAGGATCAGGCCAAGCAGGCCGTCATCCGCGACAAGTATTTCGCCATGGTCAAGGATTTGCGCGCCGCGGCCAAGGTCGAGATCCCGGACGAGAAGCTCAAGAAGGACATCGATACGCTGGAAAGCAGCAAGTAATCGATCGCCGACCGACTGTTCTGAGAGGGCGCCTTCGGGCGCCCTCAGACTGCTGACAAACCCCTGGCATTTGCCGGGGTTTTTGATTCACTGGGTCATGTTGAAGCGACCCGCCCCTGAACAGACCGCGCTTGAGATGGTAACGTTGGATCAGCTGGTTCCGGCTGATCACTTGTTGCGCAAGATCGATCGAGCGATCGACTTTTCCTTCATCCACGATCTGACAGCGCCCTTGTACTGTGCCGACAATGGTCGGCCGCCGCTCGACCCGACCTTGATGTTCAAGGCGCTGTTCATCGGCTACCTGTTCGGGGTGCGCTCGGAGCGGCAGTTGGTGCGCGAGATCGAGGTCAATGTCGCCTATCGCTGGTTCCTGCGGCTGAAGCTGACCGACAAGGTGTTCGATGCCTCGACGCTGTCGCAGAACCGACGCCGTCGCTATCAAGACGAGACGGTCGCGCAAGCGATCTTCGACCGCATCGTCGAACAGGCGATCGGGGTGGGGCTGGTGGACGGGACGGTGCTCTATACCGACAGCACACATCTGAAGGCCAACGCCAACAAGGGCAAGTACGACCTTGCCATGGTGGCCAAGTCGCGCGCCGACTACTGGGCCGATCTGGACCGCGCCATCGAGGCGGAACGGACGCTGCATGGCCAAAAGCCGCTGAAGGCCAAGGAGCGCAAGCCTGCGCAGAAGCAGACCAAGATCTCGCGCGCCGATCCGGATGCCGGCTACATGGTGCGCGAGGGCAAGCCGAAGGGCTTCTTCTACCTCGATCACCGCACGGTGGATGGGCGCTGCGGCATCATCACCGACACATACGCCACGCCGGCCAACGTGCATGACTCGATCGTCTATCTAGGCCGGCTCGACCGTCAGGTTAAGCGCTTCGGCTTCACCGTGGCGGCGGCGGGGCTGGATGCCGGCTATGCCACGCCGGGCATCGCCAAGGGCCTGGAGGACAGGAACATCAGCGGCGTCATCGGCTATCGCAACCCGACCCCGCCAAAGCCTGGCAAGATGAGAAAGAGCAACTTCGTCTATGAACCGGAGGCGGACGGCTATCGTTGCCCGCAGGGCCAGCTGCTCACCTACGTCACCACCGAACGCAGTGGCTATCGCCATTACAGGAGCGATCCAGCCATCTGCCGCGACTGTCCGCTGCTGGCCTCCTGCACATCAAACGCCAAGGCCGAGCGCACCATCACGCGCCATGTCTGGCAAGATGCCCGCGAGCGGGTCGACGCCAACCGGCTCACGGCTTGGGGCAAGGCCATCTACCGGCGCCGCAAGGAGACGGTCGAGCGCTCCTTCGCCGATGCCAAGCAGCTCTTTGGCCACCGCTACGCCCGCTTCCGAGGGCGAACTCGTGTCGCCTGCCAGTGCCTGATCGCAGCCGCCGCCCAGAACATGAAAAAGATCGCAATCAGCCTCTGGCCAAAGCTCAAACCGAGCCTCGCCTGAGGCCCATCGCCGCCAGCTGTCTCCTGACATCTCCTCCCGACACAAATTTGCTGAGCCAAATCAATCCGCAAAAACAAAACCCCGCCGAAAATCGACGGGGTTTGTCAGCGGTCTGAGGGCGCCTTCGGGCGCCCTTTCGCGTTATGAGGCCCGGGTTATCCCGCGCACCACGTAGCGGACAGCGGCGCGGATCGTCGCCTGGGTCTCGTCAAGGCGGTTGGTCAGCAGATGCCGCCAGGCGTATGCGGCAATAAGATCGGCGACGATTTCGGCATCGACATCGGCCGCTACCTCACCACGCGCCTTGGCGCGCTCGATGATGCGGCCGGTATGGCCGCGGCGACCTTTCGAATAGTCGGCAAGTGCTGCCGCCGCCGCCGCGTCGGATTGCGCCTCGGCGACGAGCGAACGGAAGACATTGCCCGACGGCGTGTCGCGCCAGTGCGCGAACAGGTTCCCCAGGAAGCCGACTAGATCGTCCTCGATATTTCCGGTATCGGGCGTCTCGACGCGCTTTTGCCGTTGATAGACTTCGATCAGCAGCGCCGCCTTGCTCGGCCACCAGCGATAGATGGTCGGCTTGCCCGCCCGGGCGCGGCGCGCCACGGCCTCGATCGAGAGGCCGGAATAGCCTGCCTCGCGCAGCACCGCTTCGGCGGCCTCGATGATGGCGTCGGCGCTTTCCGGGTTGCGCTTGGCGCCGATCGATTTGCGCCCGCGAGCAACGGCTTCGCCCATTGCGGTCTTCCTTAGCCGGTGAATCTCACGCCGATCATATGGGCTCCGGCGATGAAACGAAACGATGCGTTTCCACCTGCCGGGGCCTCGGTCATGCCGCCAGGGTGCTGCCAGAACGCCCCTTGCGCGGCGGCGCGCTATCGGGCAAACCGGCCTTCCTTTCGCGTTTTCGCCGCTCAGGGGTTCCGATGTCCGCTACGATTTCGCCACTCGCACCGAAGAAATATCCCAAGATGCCGGTCATCGAGGGCGTGCGCATCGCCACCGCCGAAGCCGGCATCAAATACAAGGGCCGCACCGATCTGCTCGCCATGGTCTTCGATCCGGGCACCACGGTCGCCGGGGTCTTCACCAAGTCGAAATGCCCATCGGCGCCTGTGGATTACTGCCGCCAGAACCTGGCCGCCGGCAAGGCGCGCGTGCTGGTGGTCAATTCAGGCAACGCCAATGCTTTCACCGGCAAGAAGGGCATGGCTTCCACGGCACTGACCGGCGAAGCGGCGGCGAAGGCCGCGGGATGTTCCGACAGCGAAGTGTTCCTCGCCTCGACGGGCGTCATCGGCGAGCCGCTCGACACGACGAAGTTCAGCCATCTGCTCGCCGGCCTGGTCGAGGACGGCAAGCCGGATCTGTGGACCGAGGCGGCCAAGGCCATCATGACCACGGACACTTATCCGAAGGTGGCGACGGCAATTGTGAAGCTCGGCGACACCGATGTCACCATCAACGGCATCGCCAAGGGCGCCGGCATGATCGCGCCCGACATGGCGACGATGCTTTCCTTCATTGCCACCGACGCGCCGATCGCCGCCCCGGTGCTGCAGGATCTGTTGTCGCGCGGCACGGCCAAGACTTTCAATGCCGTCACCGTCGACAGCGACACTTCGACCAGCGACACGCTGCTTTTGTTCGCCACCGGCAAGGCCGCCGCGCGCGGCGCGCCGGCGATCAGCGATCCGAAGGACGCACGACTCGGCGCCTTCCGTCGCGCGCTTGGCAAGGTGTTGAAGTCGCTGGCTCTGCAGGTGGTGCGCGACGGCGAAGGCGCGCGCAAGCAGGTCGAAGTCACCGTCACCGGCGCCAAGTCGGCACGCTCAGCCAAGCGCATTGCGCTCTCGATCGCCAATTCGCCGCTGGTCAAGACGGCGGTGGCCGGCGAGGACGCCAATTGGGGCCGTGTCGTCATGGCCGTCGGCAAGGCCGGCGAGCCGGCCGACCGCGACCGGCTGTCGATCTGGTTCGGCGACAATCGGCTGGCGCATGAGGGCGAGCGCGATCCGGCTTACTCGGAAGAGGCGACCTCGGCCTATATGAAGCGTGACGACATCCGCATCGGCGTCGATATCGGCATCGGCCGCGGCAAGGCGACGGTGTGGACCTGCGACCTCACCAAGGAATATGTCGCCATCAATGGCGACTACCGGAGCTGATGGCGCCGGTGTCCAGGCATCCGGCAAGCGTGCTCGCGGTCGTGCGCCGCTACGAAGCGGCGGGCTTTCGCGCCTGGCCCGCGGCGGCCGTCCATTATGACGGGACATGGGTGGTGCGGCTGACGGCCGGGCTCCCGGCCAAGCGGCTGAATTCGGTCAACCCGCTCGATCCGGGCGACACCCACGCCATCGAGGAGCGCATCGGCCGCGCCGCCCGGCGTTTCGATGCCTATGGCCGACCGCTGACCTTTCGCATGTCGCCGCTGTCGGGCCAGGTGCTGTCCGCCCATCTCAACAAAGCGGGCTGGAGCATTTTCGACGAATCGCTGGTGATGCGACTGCCGCTGAAAGACGCCGAACTCGGCGCGGCCATGGACCAGATCCCGCTCAAGGACATCAGCCGCTTCATCGGCGCGTCGCTCAGGACAAGCGGCTCGGACGCGGCGCTGCGGCCCGGCCTGTCGGAAGTGATCGGCGCCATCCAGCCGGAGGCGGGATTGTTCGCGCTCGAAGACGGCAATGAGCCGCTGGCGACGCTGATCTGCGTCCATGACGGCGACCTTGCCGGATTGTTCGAAGTCGCCACCGAAAAGTCGGCTCGCAAGAAGGGCCATGGGCGTAATCTCATCCTGTCGGCGCTGAAATGGGCGCGGCTGCGCGGCGCGCGTGAGGCCTGGCTGCAGGTCGAGGCCAGCAATGTCGCGGCGCTGTCACTCTACCGCGCGCTCGGCTTCGAGGAGGTCTACCGCTACCATTATCGGCGGCCACCCGGCGCATGAGCGAGACAAAGCCAACCGGAAAGCGCCTGCTCCTGGTCGCGGCCTGCGCGCTGGTCGATGCCGACCGGCGTGTGCTCTTGGCGCAGCGCCCGGAGGGCAAACAGCTGGCCGGCCTGTGGGAATTTCCGGGCGGCAAGGTCGAGCCCGGCGAAACACCTGAGCAATGCCTTGTGCGCGAACTGCATGAGGAGCTCGGCATCGAGACCGAGATCCCGTGCCTGGCGCCGCTTACTTTCGCCAGCCACAGCTACGACGATTTCCATCTCTTGATGCCGCTGTACGTCTGCCGTCGCTTCCGCGGCATCGCCCAGCCCAGGGAAGGGCAAGGGCTGAAATGGGTCCGGCCCCGGCAGATGCGCGATTACCCGATGCCGCCGGCGGACGCGCCGCTCATCCAGTTCCTCATCGACCTGTTGTGACCTGCCTGTTTTAGGCAGCGTTAATAGAAGATTTATCTCGACGTGGAAAATTGAACGAGCCGTTGGCGCGGCCATATCGTCGTTTCGGGAATGGGGACCCACTCCATGAGCCTTGAAAGAGACTGGGACTCGATCCGGCCTGACCGCGGCTTTCGCGCGGTGGACGCCGGCATGGGCATCTTGCGGATCACGCTTCTTTTCGGTTCAGCCGCGGTGGCGCTGGCGCTGATCGCAACGCCTTTCCTTGACAATCAAACGCGGCCGCAGACTGCCCGGGACAGCTTCGCCAGCGGGCTCGACATGACCTCGACGGGATCGATCGGCCACCGCGATACTTATACGCTTCGCCGCAGCGTCTTGCAGCCTTTCCCCAGTTCGATTTGCGTCATCCGCAATGACGGCAGCCGCAGCGGCGAGTGCTGATTAGTTAATGATTTTTTGGGACAGGGCCGTTTCACACCCCGTTAAGCTTTTGCTGTTAACCTTTCTTAACGGGTAGGCCCTAGGTTCCGGGCATGAGGGATCGACCATGAAAGACCTGCTGCGGCAATTCGTGAAGGATGAGGCAGGCGCCACGGCCATCGAATACGGCCTGATCGTCGCCGTGCTGTCGCTTGCCATCGTCGCCGGCGTGGGCCAGGCGGCGAGCGCGATCCAGTGGCTGTTCAGCGACAACAACAGCAGGCTGGTCCAAGCATTCAGCGCTCAGCCCTGACCATAGCTAGCCAGACGGCTATTCAAGGACGCTCTTTAGCGAAACCTTGGCCGACCCCGGCTTGAGCGGCTTTTGCTGCGAGGCGTCGGGCGCCCAGCCTGACATCCAGACAATCGAAAAGCTTGCACGGACGCGGCCGTCCGGGTCCGAAAATCGTTCGGCAAAGATTTCGGCGGCGCGGGCAAACAATCGTCTGCTGCCCGGCCGCCGGCTGCGATCGATGAGCGGGCTGGTTTCACCCATGGCGCGCAAATCGGCGGCGAGATCAAACAGGCTATCGTAGCGCACGGTCACGGTCTCGACATCGGCCACCGGCAGCGCCAGGCCGGCGCGCTGCAGCAACGCGCCGGCGTCACGGACGTCGGTAAACGGCAGCACGCGCGGGCCGGCGCCGCCGTAAAGCTCGGTTTCGGCCGCAAGCAGGCTTTCGCGCAATTCGACGAGCGTACCCGCGCCGGCGAGCGCGCCAAGAAAAAGGCCGTCTGGTTTCAGCACCCGGCGGATCTGCGAGAGAACTCCGGGAATGTCGTTCATGGCCTGCAGCGAGAGCAAGGACACGACGAGATCGAGGCTTTCAGCCTCGAACGGTACTGTCTCGGGTGGTGCCACGATGCCCGCTGCACCGGCCAGAAACGACTTCTCCGCCTCCACGCGCACGATTTCGGTCACCTTGCCGCTTGCCGCCAGCACTTCCGCCGCCGCCGGGGTCTGACAGAACAGCGCCGCCGCTTTGCCGAAGCGCCGCTCGACGGCGCCCAGCCTGTCGGCGAGGTCCTCGGCTGTCCGGCGCATCAGGAAGTCGGCTCCCTCCAAAGGGCGGGCGAGCGCCCGGCGCTTGTGCGCAAGCCAGAGCTCAGTGTCGATCAAGGGCTGCACGGCGTGGGTTCCTGTTGTCCGCGCCTGCCGCATTGGTGTTATGCTGGCGCGGGGTTTCATTCACGTGGCCGATCCGGTGCACAAGATCAAGACCATCGCGCTGAAGGATATGACGCGGCAAGCGCTGGGCTGGCCGGCGCGCCTGTTGTTTCCGCCGGTCTGCGCCGGCTGCCGGCGCCATGTGTCGCAGCCCGGCGTGCTCTGTGGCGCCTGCTGGCCAAAGCTCCGGCTCCTGGAGAAACCCTGGTGCCCGGTGATGGGCACGCCTTTCACGCATGACATGGGCGAGGGCTTTCTCTGCGCCGAGGCGATCGCCGATCCGCCGCCTTTCGAGCGGGCGCGGGCCGCTGTCGTCTATTCGGGTGTTGCGCGGCAGATGGTGCAGGGGCTGAAATACCAGGACCGCACCGACCTTGCGCCGTGGATGGCGCGCTGGATGATGCGCGCCGGCGCCGAACTGATTGCGGAGGCGGATGTGGTCGTGCCGGTGCCGCTGCACTGGCGACGCTTCTTTCGTCGGCAGTTCAACCAGTCGGCGGAGTTGGCGCGGGCAGTTTCGAAGCTCAGCGACCTGCCATTCTCGCCATCCGCGGTGCGGCGCGTGAAGCTCACGCGCCAGCAGGTCGGACTGGAGCGGCACGAGCGCGAGGAGAATGTGCGCGCCGCTTTCCGCGTTTCGCCGGAAGCCGAGATCGATATCGCCGGGCGCCGCGTGCTCGTCATCGACGACGTCTACACCACGGGCGCCACCGTGCGGGCCCTCGCCAAGGCGCTGAAAAAGGGCGGCGCCGGTGCGGTCGATGTGCTTACCTTCGCGCGCGTCCTGCCGGGGGACTTTCGGGCCGATGAGTCCGCGACTATATAGGTTGAAGTTGTTGTTCAGTTGCATGTCGTTTTCGCACACCCATTCGGCGGCATGCACAGGCAGGATTGCCGACCGATGGTCGATGTGACGATTTATACCCGGATGATGTGTGGTTACTGCACGGCCGCCAAGAGGCTGCTCGACCGCAAGGGTGTAACCTATACCGAGCACGACGCCTCGTTCTCGCCGGAGCTGCGCCAGCAAATGATGTCACGGGCGCATGGGCGAACCACTTTTCCGCAGATTTTCATCGGCGACACGCATGTCGGCGGTTGCGACGATCTCCACGATTTGGAGTCGCAGGGCCAGCTCGATGCATTGCTCGCCAACGGGAGATGATCATGGGATCGTTCAAGGCCGCCGCCGTGCAGATGCGTTCGGGCACCAGCCCGGAGCGCAACGCCTCCGACATGGAGTTGCTGGTGCGCCAGGCCGCGGGCCAGGGCGCGACCTATGTGCAGACGCCGGAAATGACCGGCGCGCTCATTCGCGACAAGCAGACCGCCGTCTTCGCGACCGAGGACAAGGACGTCGTCGTCGCGACGGCGCGCAGGCTGGCGAAGGAACTCGGCATTCATCTGCATATCGGCTCGACGGCGATCCTTCGCCCCGACGGCAAACTCGCCAACCGCGCCTTCCTGTTCGCGCCCGATGGCTCCCTGATCGCCGGCTACGACAAGATCCACATGTTCGACGTCGATCTCGACAATGGCGAGAGCTGGCGCGAATCCGCCTCCTACGAGCCGGGAACGGAAGCAATGGTAGCCGATATCCTGGGAGCGCGACTGGGTTTTGCCGTGTGCTATGACCTGCGCTTTCCGCAACTGTTCCGCGCCGAGGCGATGGCCGGGGCCAATGTGCTGACCGTGCCCGCCGCCTTCACGCGCCAGACAGGCGAGGCGCATTGGCATGTGCTTTTGCGCGCCCGTGCCATCGAGAACGGCGCCTACGTTATCGCCGCGGCGCAAGGCGGCCTGCACGAGGATGGGCGCGAGACCTATGGCCATTCGCTGATCGTCGATCCGTGGGGTCGCATCATCGCCGAGACGGCGCATAACGAACCCGGCGTGGTCATCGCCGAGATCGACCCGGCGCAGTCGGTTGCCGCAAGGCGCAAGATCCCCAATCTCAAAAATGCGCGGGATTTCACAGTCAATGCCGGCGAGGCGCCGCATCTGAGAGGTGCAGCCTCTTGATCCGCTTTTCCTGATCTGCGAACACGAGCACGAGTTCGAGGCCTGGTTCCGCGGCAATGACGACTTCGATACCCAGAAGAAGCGCGGCTTCGTCGAGTGCCCGAGCTGCGGCTCGCACAAGGTCGAGAAAGCGCTGATGGCGCCGGCCGTCTCGACCTCGCGCAAGCAGGAGAAGGTCGCCTTGGCCATGGGCGAGGCGCAGAAGCAAGCGTTGGCGCAGCTCAAGGCGCTGACTGAGAAGGTGCGCGAGAATGCCGACTATGTCGGCGACAAATTCGCCGAGGAAGCGCGCAAGATCCATTTCGGCGAAACCGATCCGCGCGGCATCTATGGCGAGGCGACGCCGGAGGAGGCGCAAAGCCTCGCCGAGGACGGTGTCGAATTCATGCCGATCCCGAGCTTTCCGCAGGACCGGAACTGAAACTCTTGGCCGCCTCGCAACCGCCACACAAGGCCGGGAAGCGACCAGTCCTAAAGGTATCGTTTAGTTCAATCTTTGACTGGTTAGGAGCGAGGTTCAGCGATAAGAGAACCGTCGCCGGAATGCTAATCCTCTACGATGCCGACAAGGGTGGTCGTGACGCAGAAAAGGTCGCGGCCGCGCTGCAACTGATACGCGACGTCGATCCCATACGGCACCGCCAAGTCATCAGGGATCTCAGTCGGATTTGGATCACCACCATAGCTGCCGCCGCTGGCCAGTTCATGCAATCGACATCGACCTGCGAACTTGATGAACGGTTCGTCGCAGCCGAGCACATATCGGTTGAGGAGGTTGCTGGTGCCATCGTCCATGAGGCTACGCATGCGCGCCTTTATCATCGGGGGATTGGCTATGAAGAGGCATTGCGCGACCGGGTGGAAGCTGTCTGCATGAGGCGCGAACTGGCCTTTGCGGCGAAATTGACGAATGGCGCCGGCATTCGTCGATGGGTTGAAGCCAGGCAAAACAAGTCGGTGGACTATTCCAATACCGCGTTCGATACCCGGCAGATTGCAGGAGCGCGCGATGCCTTGGTCTATCTAGGTGCTCCCCGATGGGCGGCGGACCTAGTCGTTGCCATTGCGAGATGGCGACGGCGCTGGAGCGTAAGACGGTAGGTCGGAAGCGGTTCCGACGGGCCGAATTTGCGAATGGTCCTCGCCTCTGGGCTCGTGCTGAGGTTCAGCTCATGCTCGCGATCAGCTTTTCCAGCAGGTTTGCCAGCGTCTCCCGTTCGGCAGCGGTCAGGCCGGCAAGAATTGCGTGCTCGTTGGCGACATGGGCGGCTAGCGCTTCGTCGACCAGCGCAAGACCTTTGGCGGTAAGCTGGACGACGATGCCACGCCGGTCGCTCGGATGCGGCGCGCGCTGGATCAGCCCGGCCTTTTCAAGCCGGTCGAGGCGGGCGGTCATGGCGCCGGAGGTGACCATCGTCGCTTCATAGAGCTCGGTCGGCGTCAGCGCATAAGGGGCGCCGGAGCGCCGCAATGTTGCCAGCACGTCGAACTCCCCGGCTTGCAGCCCGAA
Source organism: Mesorhizobium sp. ORM8.1 (assembly GCF_053005525.2). Classification (NCBI taxonomy): domain Bacteria; kingdom Pseudomonadati; phylum Pseudomonadota; class Alphaproteobacteria; order Hyphomicrobiales; family Phyllobacteriaceae; genus Mesorhizobium; species Mesorhizobium sp. ORM8.1. Next base: position 4,731,624 of record NZ_CM132600.1, read on the forward strand.
GCGCGCAAAAACGGGCGTCAACCGATCGCGCATGATCATTGTCGAGACCTCATTCAGGCGCCCGATGACGCCCATTGGCGACACGTCGAGGTCCGGCCGTTCTCTGCGCCACTGTTCAAGGGCCTTTGCCGCGCGATCCATATGTCTCACCAAAAAGTATCTTGATATTAAGAATCTTTCTATTACGTTAGCTCAAAATGAGATGATGGCCAAGGCGGCTGCAAGGGACGAAGCGATGAAATTCCTCTGGGATTCGGCGATTGGCCTTCTGGTGGTGACAGGCGGGCTGCTCGGCATGACGCTGCCTTTCGGCAAGCTGGCGACCGCTGTGGGCGTGCCGGCCATGGTCTGGGCCTTCGTCATCTCGCTTGGGGCCGGCGGCGTGCTGTTGCTGGCGCTTCTGCTGCGCGGCGAACGCGTCGGGCTGACGCCGCACAAACTGCGTTATTTCTTCATCACAGCGGCGATTTCCTACGCGATCCCCAATCTCTTGATGTTTTCCGCCATCCCGCATCTCGGCGCCGGCTATACCGGCATCATGTTCACCCTGTCGCCGGTCGTAACCCTGGTGTTTTCTATCCTGCTCGGCGTCAGGCGGCCCAATCTGCTTGGCATCGTCGGCATCGCGGTCGGCTTCGTCGGCGCGGTGATGGTTGCCTTGACACGGGGCGAGGCTGGCCAGCCGGCCGATTATTTCTGGGTGGCGATCGGGCTGCTCATCCCGGTCAGCCTGGCCGCCGGCAACATCTACCGCACCGTCGACTGGCCGGAAGGCACCGGGCCGATCGAGCTCGCCGTCGGCAGCCACCTGGCTTCCGCCACGCTGCTCCTCATCGGCATTCTGACGCTATTGGGATGGCACGCCTTTGCTCCGCTCGCCGGCGTGCCGCTGGTGGTGGTCGCGCAAGTCGCCTCGGCCTCGGCGATGTTCGCCTTCTTCTTCCGCCTGCAGGCGGTCGGTGGCCCGGTCTATCTCAGCCAGATCGGCTATGTGGCGGCGGCCGTTGGCCTGTTCGCCGGCACGATCTTTCTGGATGAGCATTACCAGCTTCTGACCTGGCTGGGTGCCGCCATCATCACCGCCGGCGTGTTCGTCACCACCAAGGCGCAAAGCCAGACCAGTGTGAAAGCGCAACCCGCGTAAGCTGCATCAACCCTTTCCGTCATCCTCCGCGCCGGGTACCGGCCGTGGATGGCGGCGGCGATGGGTGGCGGCGGCGCGCGCCGCCTGTTCGTAGATGCCGGTCATCAGTTCCAGCGTGCGCGCGACATCCTCGAGCTTGTCGGCCATTTCGGGAATGCGCTTCACCGCCTCGATGAGCAGCACCGAGCGGATGTCGGCATAGCGCTCCGTCACACGGTGGCCAAGCGGCGTCACCTCATAGGTGACGCCAGCGCGGCCGCTGCCCGTGCGCGTGATCAAGCCACCTTTCAAGAGCTTGCGCAGGCTGTACTGGATGTTGGGGATGTCGTCGCGGTTGGTCATCTGCGCCAGGTCGCGCACGCTTTTCGGCCGGTCGTTCATCCGGATGATGTGCAGCAACGCGTTCTCCGGACCGCTGGCGGCGAATTCGATCACCGTCGCCAGGCACTCGGCCTGCCAGTGGCCGAACGCCTCGTAAGAGCGCATCAGCGCGTATTCGACTTCCGTGACCTCGATCTCCAGCGGCGTGCGCGCCAGGTGCCAGCCGCGATCCAGCAACTCGGCTTGGGTCTCCAGAGATTTGCGTCGGTCGTTCATCTGTTTTCCTGACGCAAGTCGTTGTCCCAAAACCGCTTCACACTTTTAGGCGACTTGCGTTGTCGCCCTTCGCGAGCATGCGCCGACCCGGCCGATTGCGTCCAGGCGAATTTATGATAGACTTTCTATTATAAATTATAACTAAAAAAGGAGGAGAATATCGTTATGGGAATGCTCGACAAGGCCGCGTCCGATGCGCAGCCGTTCTTTCTGGGCACATTCGCGTCCAATTGTTCCAGCGGCATGACCGTCACAAAAGTCGCCGAGCGCTGGGACAATTCCTGGGACAACAACCTCAAGCTCGCCCGCCTGCTGGACGAAGCCGGCATCGACTTCATGCTGCCGATCGCGCGCTGGATCGGCTATGGCGGAGAAACCAATTTCCACGGCAACGTGCTGGAAACGATCACCTGGGCGGCGGGACTGCTGGCGCTTACGCAAAACATCACGGTCTTTGCCACCACCCATACGGCGGCCAACCATCCGGTGGTCGTCGCCAAGCAGCTGGCGACCATCGACCAGATCAGCCGTGGCCGCATCGGCCTCAACATCGTCGCCGGCTGGAACAAGCCTGAGTATGAAGCGCTCGGCCTGACGCTGCCCGACGACCACACCAGCCGCTATGGCTACGCGCAGGAATGGTTCGACGTGGTCAAAGCCTTGTGGAGCCGCAACGAAGCGTTCGACTGGGATGGGACCTGGTTCAAGCTGAAGAACGTGCTCGGCGATCCACGCCCGTCATCGCCGCTGCCGATCCTCAATGCCGCCGGTTCCGAGGAAGGGCGCAAATTCGCCATCCGCAACGCCGATTTCCTGTTCACGCCGGCAATCGATCTCGCACGCTCGAAGGACGAGATCGCGGCGCTCAAGCAGCAGGCAAACGGTGCTGGCAGGGCTGTCGACGTGCTGACCTTCGCCCATGTCGTCTGTCGGCCGACCGAAAAGGAAGCGAATGACTATCTCGAGCATTTCGGCCGCGCCAATGCCGATTGGGCGGCGGTCGACAATCTGGTGCGACTGCAATTTGCCCATGCGCAGTCCTTCCCGCATGATCTGCTGGCACTGATCCGCGATCGCATGGCCGCCGGTCATGGCGGCTTCCCGCTGACCGGAACGCCGGAGCAGGTGGCCGATGGCATCACGGCGTTGCACGCTGCCGGCTTTCGCGGCTCGACTTTGTCTTTTGTCGATTATGTGGAGGAATTCCCCTATTTCCGCGATACCGTCCTGCCTATTCTCGAACAGAGAGGCATACGCATTGCGCCGGCTGCAATGCGACCGGCGGCGGCCTAGAACGTTTCACCGTTTCACAGAAACGGCGAACCGCTCTATCTCTTTTGTTTTAACGCAATTCCGGACGGAAAACCGTTTCACACTTTTCCTGGAATTGCTCTGGTGACACAGGAGGAAGCGATGTCCACAAAAGTCAGCGTCGCCGATTTCCGTGCCGCCATGCGGCTCATCGTCGGCAATGTCAGCGTGATCACCGCCGGCGTAGGCGACGATCGCTCCGGCTTGGTCGTCATTTCGGTCGTCTCGCTGTCGGCGGAGCCGCCGAAAGTGATCGCCTGCGTCAACCGCTCGTCGTCGACCTGGCCGGTGATCGAGCGCTACCGGCATTTCGGCGTCAATTCGCTCGGCCCCCAGCATCAGGCCGTCGCCGAGCGGTTCTCCGGCTTCGGCGGCATCAAGGGCAAGGATCGCTATGAAGGCGCCGAATGGACGACGCTGAAGACCGGCGCTGCGCTGCTGACCGACGCGGTCGCCGCCTTCGATTGCAGCCTGGACGAGATGATCGACCGCGGCACGCATTCCATCGTCATCGGTTCGGTCGAAGCGGTCAGGACCAAGGACGCCGGCCAGGCGCTGATCTATTGGCGGGGCGGCTATCGCCCCCTCGACGCTTGAGAACTGGCGTAGTCAGACCGAAGCTTTCTCCGCCAGCACCATGTAGTTGACGTCCATATCCCTGGATTTCTGCCAACGGTCGGCCAGCGGATGGTAGATGACGCCTGTGCGGTCGATGACGGTCAGTCCGGCAGCGCCCAGCGCCTTCGCCAGTTCTTCCGGACGCACCAGCTTGCCGAACTGGTGGGTGCCGCGCGGCAGCCAGCGCAGGACGTACTCGGCGCCGATGATGGCTAGCCCAAGCGCCTTCAGCGTGCGGTTGATGGTGGCCACGAACATGATGCCGCCGGGACGCACCATCTCACCGCATTTGGCGACGAACAGGTCGACATCGGCGACATGCTCGACCACTTCCATGTTGAGGATGACATCGAAGGTCTCGCCGGCCTCGGCCAGCGCTTCGGCCGTGGTGGCGCGATAATCGACGCTGACGCCGGCTTCCGCCGCATGCAGCCTGGCGACGTCGATGTTGGTGGCCGACGCGTCGGCGCCGACCACGTCGGCGCCGAGCCGCGCCATCGGTTCGCACAGCAAACCGCCGCCGCAGCCGATGTCGAGGAAGCGCAACCCCTCGAAAGGCCGGGCCGCGCGCGGATCGCGGCCGAAGCGCGCCGCCACCTGGTCGCGAATATAGGCAAGCCGCACCGGATTGAACTTGTGCAGCGGCCTGAACTTGCCGTTCGGGTTCCACCATTCGGCGGCAAGAGCGGAGAAGCGCTCGACTTCTCCGGCATCGATGGTCGATCGGCGGGGCTCTGGCATAGGCGGGTCTCCTCGATCGTAGGGAAGACAGGAACGCTAGAGCGATTCACCGTTTAACGGAAACGGCGAACCGCTCTATCTCTTTGTTTTCACGCAATTCCGGACGGAAAACCGTTTCACACTTCTCCTGGAATTGCTCTAGGAAGTCGGGTCCTTGGCGGCGAAAGTCAAGGCAGGTTTTTCCGACTGCCGCCAAGCACCGGCAATGTCAGCACATGGCAGCTTGATCGGACCAACGCCGAAACGGGCTTGCGACATCGCACGAATGGGAGGGCATGCTGTTCGAAAAAGGAATGCGATCATGCAGCCTCACGCTTCGATCTTCTGGCGCCGCCTCGACCTCGAAGGCCACGATGCCTGCCTGCTGTACCCGACCGATGGCGGTTGGCGGCTCGAGGGGCATGCCCTCTTCCTGCAGGAGGGCCAGCCATGCAGTCTCGCCTATGCGGTGGATTGCGATGCCGGCTGGCGCACGCGTTCGGCGCGCGTCGACGGTTTTCTCGGCGCGCAAATCCTGCGTTACGAGATCGAACGGCTTGGCGACGGCCAATGGATGCTGAACGGCGCGGAGCAAGCGGCGGTTGCCGGACTTGTCGATGTCGACCTCGGTTTTACGCCGGCCACAAATCTCCTGGCGATCCGCCGTTCCGACCTCGGTATCGGCACGGCAACGCCTGCTCCGGCAGCCTATCTGGCCTTTCCCGAACTCAAGCTGATGCGGCTCGACCAGACCTACCAGAGGCTCGATGAACAGCGCTATGCCTATGCCGCGCCGACGTTCGGCTACGATGCCGTCCTGGAGGTGTCGGCGCACGGCTTCGTTCTGGATTATCCCGGCCTGTGGCGAAGCGCGGCCTGAGGTGGGCGCTGCGGTCCAGGAGGGCCAACGCGGTCAGCGCGACAGCGCGACCGCGGCATGGCTCATGCTGACGCTGGATGGATCCATCGCCTGCACCGCTTCGCTGCCGCCGATCTCGGCCATGATGCGGCCCGCCGCGGCTTGGGCCTGTTCCATGCTTTGCCAACGCACGACGTCGACCCAGGCGCCGTCGTCGCGCTTGCCGAGATGGCGGCTGAGAAAGCCCGGCTGCCGGGCAAGCCAGTCCGTCATGACCCCGTTATTGGCGACAAAGCCGGCCTCGGTGCCCGGTTTGAGGCGGAAAGTGACGATTTCCAGGGTTTCGGTCATGCAGAATCTCCAAGCGATGGTCATGGCCGCCTTATCGCATGATCGATGACGGGTCAGTGTCAGGACGACCAGTGCCGGGCCGCTCCTGGCTCGGCTCGCTTGCGAAGCCTTGCTGTTTTGGCTAAGGAGGCGCGCGTTTCCGCGGCTCGGCTCCGACCGGGCGCTTCCTTCCGGTCCGGCCAGAAGCCGGCTTCAGTCAAAGGCATTTCGCTCCCATGGCGCGCATCGTGATGAAATTCGGCGGAACCTCGGTCGCCGACATCGCCCGCATCCGCAATGTGGCGCGACACGTCAAACGCGAGGTCGACGCTGGTCACGATGTCGCCGTGGTGGTCTCGGCCATGGCCGGCAAGACCAACGAACTGGTCGGCTGGACGCGCGAGGCCTCGCCCATGCACGACGCGCGTGAGTACGATGCCGTCGTCGCCTCGGGCGAGCAGGTCACGGCCGGCCTTTTGGCGATCACGCTGCAGAACATGGGCATCCATGCGCGCTCCTGGCAAGGCTGGCAGATCCCGATCAAGACCGACAACGCGCATGGCGCTGCGCGCATCCTCGATATCGACGGCGCGTTCCTGATCAAGCGTTTCGGCGAGGGCCAGGTGGCTGTCATCGCCGGTTTCCAGGGCATCGGCCCGGACAATCGTATCGCCACGCTTGGCCGCGGCGGCTCCGATACCAGTGCCGTGGCGATCGCGGCCGCGGTCAAGGCCGACCGCTGCGACATCTATACCGATGTCGACGGCGTCTACACCACAGATCCGCGCATCGAGCCGAAGGCGCGCCGGCTGGCCAAGATTTCCTTCGAGGAAATGCTCGAAATGGCCTCGCTCGGCGCCAAGGTGCTGCAGGTGCGCTCGGTCGAGCTTGCCATGGTACACAGGGTGCGTACCTTCGTGCGGTCGTCCTTCGACGATCCCGATGCGCCCGGAATGGGGGATTTGCTCAATCCGCCCGGAACGCTCATTTGCGACGAGGAAGAGATCGTGGAACAGCAGGTCGTCACCGGAATTGCCTACGCCAAGGACGAAGCGCAGATTTCGCTGCGCCGCGTCGGCGATCGTCCAGGCGTTGCCGCCGGCATCTTCGGCCCGCTGGCCGAAGCCAACATCAATGTCGACATGATCGTCCAGAACATCTCCGAGGACGGCAAGTTCACCGACATGACCTTCACGGTGCCATCTGGCGATGTCGACAAGGCGCTGGCCGTGCTTGGGCGCCTGAAGGCCGAAGTAGGGTACGATGTCGTACAGTCGGAAGCCGGCATGTCCAAGGTTTCGGTCATCGGCATCGGCATGCGCAGCCATGCCGGCGTTGCCGCCACCGCTTTCAAGGCGCTGGCCGACAAGGCGATCAACATCCGCGCCATCACCACCTCCGAGATCAAAATTTCGATACTGATCGACGGTCCCTATACCGAACTTGCGGTTCGCACTTTGCATTCCGTCTACGGTCTGGATAAGCAGTAACAAGAAAAGAGTGCGTTGTTGCATGAGCGCCGGCCGCGGGAGAAACTGCGGCGGGCGCGGTACCCATTGGAGAAGAAGCCGCGATGCGTGATACGGCCAGTGGCCCGCGCGTTCTGCTGAAACGGCTCCGCGAGCTCATGCAAGAGCCGCTGGAGCCGCAGGAGCGGCTTGACCGCATCGTGCGCGATATCGCCTCCAACATGGTCGCCGAAGTCTGCTCGCTCTATGTGCTGCGCGCCGATTCGGTGCTCGAACTCTATGCCACCGAAGGTCTGAACCCGAACGCCGTCCACCTAGCGCAGTTGCGGCTGGGGCAAGGCCTTGTCGGCACGATCGCGGCCAGTGCCCGGCCACTCAACCTTTCCAACGCGCAGGAACATCCGGCCTTCGCCTATCTGCCGGAGACGGGTGAAGAGATCTACAACTCCTTCCTCGGCGTACCGGTGCTCAGGGCAGGCCGCACGCTCGGCGTTCTGGTCGTCCAGAACAAGACCATGCGCCATTATCGCGACGACGAGGTCGAGGCGCTGGAAACCACGGCGATGGTGATCGCCGAGATGATCGCCACCGGCGATCTGGCGCGGCTGACGCGGCCAGGGCTGGAGCTCGACCTGCGCCGTCCGGTGAGTTTCACCGGTCTTTCCTTTAATGACGGCGTCGGGCTCGGCCATGTCGTGCTGCACGAGCCGCGCATCGTCGTCACCAACCTGTTCAACGAGGACAGCGAGGAGGAGGTGCGCCGCCTCGACGGCTCGCTCGGCTCGCTGAGGCTGTCGATCGACGACATGCTGGAGCGCCGTGACGTCGCCTTCGAGGGCGAGCATCGCGAGGTGCTCGAGGCCTATCGCATGTTCGCCAACGATCGTGGCTGGGTGCGGCGCTTGGAAGAGGCGATCCGCAACGGCCTGACGGCGGAAGCGGCGGTCGAAAAAGTCCAAAGCGACATGCGCGCCCGCATGCTGCACATGACAGACCCTTATTTACGCGAGCGGATGAGCGATTTCGACGATCTCGCCAACCGGCTGCTGCGCCAGCTGATGGGGCGTGGGCCGGAGGATGTCGCTGCCTCGTTGCCCAAGGACGCCATCATCGTCGCCCGCTCTATGGGCGCGGCCGAACTGCTCGACTATCCGCGCGACAAGCTGCGCGGCCTGGTGCTGGAGGATGGCGCCGCCACCAGCCATGTCGTCATCGTCGCACGCGCCATGGGCATCCCCGTCGCCGGTCAGATGAAGGGCGCCGTTTCCATGGCGGAAAACGGCGATGCCATCATTGTCGACGGCGAGGAAGGCACGATCCATCTCAGACCGCAGTCCGACCTCGAGGCCGCCTATGCTGAAAAGGTGCGTTTCAGGGCGCGGCGGCAGGAAACCTATCGCGAACTGCGCAAGAAGCCGTCGCTGACCAAGGATGGCATTGCGGTCGATCTCCTGATGAATGCCGGCCTTGCGGTCGATCTGCCGCAATTGGCTGAGTCGGGTGCCGCCGGCATCGGCCTGTTCCGCACCGAATTGCAGTTCATGGTCGCCTCGACCTTCCCACGCGCCGAGGCGCAGGAGCGGCTTTACCGCGACGTCCTCGACGCCGCGCGCGGCAAGCCGGTCACCTTCCGCACCATCGATATCGGCGGCGACAAGGTGCTGCCTTACTTCAAGGGCGCGATCCAGGAAGAGAACCCGGCGCTCGGCTGGCGCGCAATCCGGCTGACGCTTGATCGTCCTGGACTGCTCAGGACACAGATCCGGGCGCTGCTCAAGGCCTGCGGCGGCCGTGAACTGAAGCTGATGCTGCCGATGGTGACGGAGCTCGGCGAGATCGCGCAGGCGCGCGAGATCATCGATCGTGAGGTTCGGCACCTGTCACGCTTTGCCCATCACCTGCCGACCAGCCTCAAGCTCGGTGCGATGTTGGAAGTGCCGTCGCTCTTGTTCCAGCTCGACGAGCTGATGAAGGCGGTGGATTTCGTTTCGGTCGGCTCCAACGACCTGTTCCAGTTTGTCATGGCGGTCGACCGCGGCAACACGCAGCTTGCCGATCGCTTCGACAATCTGTCGACGCCGTTCCTGCGTGTATTGAAAATGATCGCCGACGCCGGCGCCCGCAACCACACGCCGGTGACGCTTTGCGGCGAGCTGGCCGGAAAACCCATATCCGCCATGGCGCTGATCGGCCTCGGCTTCCGCTCGATCTCGATGTCGCCGGCCTCCATCGGCCCGGTCAAGGCCATGCTCACCGAGCTGCCGCTGCAGGAGCTGGAAGACTTCTTCGGGGACAATCTGATGGCGCCGAGCCAAAAGCTGCCGATGCGCGCATTGCTGCAAGCCTTTGCCGACGATCGTTCCATTCCGCTATAGCATTCTATCATGATCAACCTTCCCCGCGAGCGTATGGATCAGGTCGTCAAGCGTTTCGAGATGCTCGAAGCGCAGATGTCGGCCGGGCCGGCCGCCGATGCCTATGTGAAGATGGCGTCGGAATATGCCGAACTGCAGGACATGGTGGCCAAAGTCCGGGAATTGCGTTCGGCAGAGCATGAGCAGGCCGATCTTGAAGCGATGCTAGCCGACAAGGGCACCGATGCCGATATGCGGGCGCTGGCCGAGGCCGATTTGCCCGGGGTCGAGGAGCGCATCGAAGAGCTGCAGAAGGACATCCAGATCTTGCTGCTGCCCAGGGACGCGGCCGACGACAAGAACGCCATCCTCGAAATCCGCGCCGGCACCGGCGGCGACGAGGCAGCGCTTTTCGCCGGCGACCTGTTTCGCATGTATGAGCGCTATGCCGCCGAACGCGGCTGGCGCTTTGAGACGGTATCGGCCAGCGACGGCGATGCCGGCGGCTTCAAGGAAATCATCGCGACCATTTCGGGCCGGGGCGTCTTTGCCCATTTGAAATTCGAGTCCGGCGTGCATCGTGTGCAGCGCGTTCCTGCGACCGAAGCCAGCGGACGTATCCACACGTCGGCCGCCACGGTTGCCGTGTTGCCGGAGGCCGAAGAGGTCGACATCGAGATCCGGGCAGAGGACATCCGCATCGACACGATGCGCGCTTCGGGTTCCGGCGGCCAGCACGTCAACACAACCGATTCAGCGGTGCGCATCACCCATTTGCCGACAGGTATCATGGTGGTTCAGGCGGAGAAGTCGCAGCATCAGAACCGGGCAAAGGCCATGCAGATCCTGCGCGCCAGGCTTTATGACATGGAGCGCAGCAGGGCGGATGAGCAGCGTTCGGAATCGCGCAAATCGCAAGTCGGCTCAGGCGACCGCTCGGAGCGCATCCGCACCTACAATTTCCCGCAGGGACGCGTTACCGACCACCGCATCAACCTCACCCTCTACAAGCTCGACCGGGTGATGATGGGCGAGCTCGACGAGGTGATCGACGCGCTGATTGCCGACCATCAGTCGAAGCTGCTCGCCGATATGGGCGTCGATGGCTGATGTTCTGCCCGCCGCGCTCGGACCGCTGCTGAGGACGGCAAGGGAGCGCCTGGCCGCTCACGGTATCGCCGATCCGGCGCTCGATTCGCGGCTGATCGTCGAACATTTCTCCGGCACAACCCACACCGAGGCGATCGCCGAACCTGGCCAAACAGTCGATACCTTCGCGCTTGCAGCAATCGAATCGGCCCTGAGACGTCGCGTCGCAGGTGAGCCGGTACACCGCATCCTCGGCTACCGGGAGTTTTACGGCCTGCGCCTGTCGCTGTCGCCGGAGACGCTGGAGCCGCGACCCGATACCGAGACGCTTGTCGACGCAATCCTGCCCTTCGCCAAGGCGACAGCCGGACGGTTGGGCGAATGCCGCATTCTCGATCTTGGAACAGGCACCGGCGCCATAGCACTGGCGCTGCTCAGCGCCGTTCCGGCGGCGACCGCAACAGGCGTCGACATTTCGCTCGACGCGCTGGCGACTGCTGCCCGCAATGCCGCGGAATTGGGGCTCGGCGGGCGCTTCAAAGCCTTGAATTCCAACTGGTTCGATAAAGTTTCGGGCCGATACCATGTAATTGCGTCGAACCCTCCCTATATATCCAATCGAGACATTGGAAATCTGCAGGACGAGGTCCGCGATTTCGATCCACATCGGGCCTTGGATGGTGGTGTGGATGGTTTGGACCCGTATAGGGTTATCGCCGCCGAGGCGGAAAGATTCCTGGAAATACAAGGCAAGGTAGCGGTCGAGATCGGCCACACACAGAAAAACGAAGTAACCGGGTTGTTTGCGGCAGCCGGCTATAATTCGGCCGGGGCACATCGCGACCTCAGTGGAAACGACAGGGTCCTGGTGTTTGAGCGTGGAAAGCCCTGATGCAGTGCGAAAAAACAGCTTGGCAATACCAGGGAATGCAGCTAGGGTCCCGCCTAACCGGATGAGACGAAGCAGGCAGTGCTCTTAGCGATTCGGTTTTCCTTGGAAATAGCTGCCTCCTTGCGCCAACGACGCCCAAGCTTCGTGCGGGATCGTCCGGCAAGTGATGTAACCGGAACAGGATGGCACGTGGCGCCAACGCAATTGATGCGGGCGAACGCCGGTGAAAAGACGAAGCGGCTGGCTGGATGAGCGCCACCGTTCGCGAACAGTTTTGAAAATTTCACATTGAAGAGAGTCGAATGAGGCCACAACAGCAGAACAGGCGCATGCGCGGTCGCAACAACAGCGGCGGCGGCAACAACAACAACAACAATCGCAAGGGGCCAAATCCCCTGACGCGCAGCTACGAGAGCAACGGTCCGGATGTGAAGATCCGCGGATCGGCTCAGCAGATCGCCGAAAAATACGCCACTTTGGCCCGTGACGCGCAAAGCTCCGGTGACCGGGTCATGGCGGAGAACTATCTCCAGCATGCCGAGCACTACAATCGCATCATCGCCGCCGCCCAGGCGCAGATGCCGATCCAGAACGCCCAGCAGAACCGTGACGATTTCGACGACGATCTCGACGAGGATCGCGACGAGTTCGACAATGCCGGCAACAACAATGGTGGCGAGGCTCCGACCGCGGCAAACGGCTCCGGGCCACAGCCGGTGATCGAAGGTACGCCGGCGGAGCTCGCCTACAACCAGGAAAATGGCCGCGACAACAACCGGCGTGACAACAACCAGCGCGACAACAATGGCCGCGACCGCCACCGTGACCGCCGCAACGGCGGGTACGGCCAGAATGGCCAACGCGGCGACAATGGACAGCGCGCCGATGGCCAGCGCGGCGAGAATGGCGGCCAGCAGTTCGACCAGAATCGCAATAACGAAGCACCGGTGCAGCCTGAGGGTTCTGCCGAGGTCGCTTCGGTGCCGGAACAGGCGCCGCAGTTCGACAGCTTCTCGCCGGCCGCTTTGGCCGCCCAGGCCGAGCTCAATGAAGCAGCAGCCATGGACAGTGGCGCCCGGCGCCCCCGCCGCCCCCGGCGTCCCCGCGGCTATGCCGATCAGGCCAACAATGGCGAACAGTCGGAGAATTCGACGCCGGACAATCTGGCCGAAGGCCGCAATGGCGATGACGTCAGCGCCAAGCCTGTTGAAGCCAAGCCCGCCGAAGAGCCGGTACGGGCGAGCGAAACCTTGGCCAGCGCGCCGACGCCAGTCGCCAGCGAGCCGGTGACTCCGAGCGAACCTGAGATCGTCGACGCAAACAACTGATCCAGACGTCTTTCAGACATTGCAAACGGCGGAGAAATTTCTCCGCCGTTTTTGTTTGCGCGCCGTTGGAATAATATGGCGACGCTGATGCCCGGATATCTTGAGAGACTGCCGCCTCCGCACCATATTGGCGCTGAACGGGGCCCGGCTCGATAAAGCGGGTCCGTCACCGCAATCTGATCCGGTGCCGCAAAGCGGGCCGGTGATGGAAGGAGACAAAGAATGAATCTTGAAAAATACTCGGAGCGCGTGCGTGGCTTCATCCAGTCCGCGCAGACCATGGCGCTCTCGCGCAACCACCAGCAATTCACGCCTGAACATATACTGAAGGTGCTCGTCGATGATGACGAGGGCCTTGCCGCATCGCTGATCGAGCGGGCCGGCGGGCGCGCCCGTGACGTCAAGCTCGGCGTCGAGACGGCGCTCGAGGCCATGCCTAAGGTGGAAGGCGGCAACGGCCAGCTTTATCTCGCCCAGCCGCTGGCGAAAGTGTTCTCGACCGCCGAGGAACTGGCCAAGAAAGCCGGCGACAGCTTCGTCACCGTCGAGCGGCTGCTGCAGGCGCTTGCCATGGAGAAGTCGGCCAAGACCGCCGACATCCTGGCCAAGGCCGGTGTCACCGCGCAGGCGCTCAACCAGGTCATCAACGATGTCCGCAAGGGCCGCACGGCCGATTCGGCCAATGCCGAGCAGGGCTATGACGCGCTGAAGAAATACGCACGCGACCTGACGGCCGACGCGCGTGCCGGCAAGCTCGATCCCGTGATTGGCCGTGACGACGAGATCCGCCGCACCATCCAGGTGCTGTCGCGGCGCACCAAGAACAATCCGGTGCTGATCGGCGAGCCGGGTGTCGGCAAGACGGCCATCGCCGAAGGACTGGCGCTGCGCATCGTCAATGGCGACGTGCCGGAATCGCTGAAGGACAAGCAGTTGATGGCGCTCGACATGGGCGCGTTGATTGCCGGCGCCAAATATCGCGGCGAGTTCGAGGAGCGGTTGAAGGCCGTGCTCAACGAAGTCACGTCGGCCAATGGCAATATCATCCTGTTCATCGACGAGATGCATACGCTGGTCGGCGCGGGCAAGGCGGACGGCGCGATGGATGCGTCCAACCTATTGAAGCCGGCGCTGGCGCGCGGCGAACTGCACTGTGTCGGCGCGACCACGCTCGACGAGTACAGAAAACATGTCGAGAAGGATCCGGCCCTTGCCCGCCGCTTCCAGCCCGTCTTCGTCGACGAGCCGACGGTCGAGGACACCGTCTCGATCCTGCGCGGCCTGAAGGAAAAGTACGAGCAGCACCACAAGGTGCGTATCTCGGATTCGGCGCTGGTGGCCGCGGCGACGCTGTCCAACCGTTACATCGCAGACCGTTTCCTGCCGGACAAGGCGATCGACCTGGTCGACGAAGCCGCGTCGCGGCTGCGGATGCAAGTCGATTCCAAGCCCGAGGTGCTGGATGAGATCGACCGCCGCATCATGCAGCTCAAGATCGAGCGTGAGGCGCTGAAGGTCGAGACGGATGATGCCTCGAAGGACCGGCTTGCCCGCCTGGAGAAGGAGCTTGTCAGCCTCGAGGAGGAATCGACCGAGATCACCGCCAAGTGGCAGGCCGAGAAGCAGAAGCTAGGGCTCGCCGCCGATCTGAAGAAGCAGCTCGACGAGGCGCGCAACGATCTCGCCATTGCCCAGCGCAAGGGTGAGTTCCAGCGCGCCGGCGAGCTTGCCTATGGCAAGATTCCGGAACTGGAAAAGAAGCTCAAGGAGGCCGAAGCCCAGGACGGCAAGGCCGGCATGGTCGAAGAGGTGGTCACCCCTGACCACGTCGCCCATATCGTCTCGCGCTGGACCGGCATTCCGGTCGACAAGATGCTGCAGGGCGAGCGCGACAAGCTGTTGCGCATGGAAGACGAGATCGGCAAGCGGGTCGTCGGCCAGGGCGAAGCGGTGCAGGCCGTTTCCAAGGCGGTGCGGCGCGCCCGCGCAGGCCTGCAGGACCCGAACCGGCCGATCGGCTCGTTTATGTTCCTTGGGCCGACCGGCGTCGGCAAAACCGAGCTTACCAAGGCGCTGGCGAACTTCCTGTTCGACGACGAGACGGCGCTGGTGCGGATCGATATGTCGGAGTTCATGGAGAAGCACTCGGTCGCCCGGCTGATCGGCGCGCCTCCCGGCTATGTCGGCTATGAGGAAGGCGGCGCGCTTACTGAAGCAGTGCGGCGCCGGCCCTATCAGGTCGTGCTGTTCGACGAGATCGAAAAGGCGCATCCCGATGTCTTCAACGTGCTGTTGCAGGTGCTCGATGACGGGCGGCTAACCGACGGGCAGGGCCGCACGGTCGATTTCCGCAACACGCTGATCATCATGACCTCCAATCTCGGCGCCGAATATCTGGTCAATCTCAGCGACGACCAGGATGTCGATGTCGTGCGCGACGAAGTTATGGGCGTGGTGAGAGCCTCGTTCCGGCCAGAGTTCCTGAACCGCGTCGACGAGGTGATCCTGTTCCATCGGCTGCGGCGGCAGGATATGGACCGCATCGTCGAGATCCAGCTCAAGCGGCTGGAGAACCTGCTTGTCGATCGCAAGATCACGCTGTCGCTCGATCACGACGCGATCGAGTGGCTGGCCGCCAAGGGTTACGATCCGGCCTATGGCGCAAGGCCATTGAAGCGGGTTATGCAGAAAGAGCTGCAAGACCCGCTGGCGGAGAAGATCCTGCTCGGCGAGATCCTCGACGGGTCGACCGTCAAGGTGACCGCTGGCTCGGATCGCCTGAACTTCCGCTCGAAGCCAAGCGTGGTGGCGACGGAAGCCGCCGCCTGATCCTGGTCGATTGAAATCGATAAAAGCGCGTTGCATCACATCGGTGCGGCGCGCTTTGTTTATGCAGGGCACTGACGCTGTCGGCCGAGAGGGAGATACAATGAGGCTCGACGACTACAACGACTTCTGCGGCTCGTTGCCTAAGACGACTCATGTCGTGCAGTGGGGCGGCGCCCATGTCTGGAAGGTCGGCGGCAAGGTGTTTGCCATAGGCGGCTGGAATGCCGACGGGCAGATCTTCGTCACCTTCAAATGTTCCGATATGGCCTTTGATGTGCTGAAGGAGCAGCCGGGCTGTCGGCCGGCGCCTTATCTCGCCTCGCGCGGCATGAAATGGATCCAGCGTCAGGCAAGCCAAAGCATGGATGATGCGGCGCTGAAGGACTATCTGCGCGAAAGCCATCGCCTGGTTGTCCTCAAGCTGACGAAGCTGGCGCGCAAGGAATTGGGGCTTGTCGCCGGCTAGATCAGGATGACATTTGGCCGAAACGTCATCCTGATCTAATTCATTGTTGGAGCATGATCATTTCCGAAAACCGGTTCCCATTTTTGGGGATCACGCTCTCGCTAATATTCCTTGAGGGACCGGAAAGCCGCCATCTTCATGCCCGGTTCATGTTGGAACCTTATTCTCGGTAACTGGTTTGCTGGCGAAGGGTTCGGCCGCCAGAAGCCCTGTCGACTGGAGAGCTTGACCCCCATGCTGCGCACCATCTTTTCCCTTTCGGCTCTTGCCGCTGGGCTGGTGTCTTTCAGTGCGTTCGCGACGCCCAGCATGGACGCCGAGCCGCGCGCACGGCCGGCGCAGCACGACGCGCTGATGCTGGCACAGGACGGCAACATCGACATCTACTACGATGCGCGGGGCAACCGGGTGCTGGTCGACGCCGACACCGGCAAGGTCATCGCCATCCAGCCGCCTGGCAGCAGATTCGACCGTCGCGCGCTGCGCCGGCAGCGTATGCAGGAGCTCGGCCGCGCCCCTGTCGAGGACGACGAACGTTACTATCTCGACGATCCGGAGGATATGGCCCGCTTCCGCCGCCGTCAGCTGGAGGAGAATGGCCGGGTCATTCCGCCGCCCGCCGATGAATATGATTCCAATGGCGACAACTCGGTCGATGCCTATCCGCCGGCGCCCAATAATGATGACGGCTCTGCCACCACTTATCCCGAGGCACCGAAGTCGAACACCATCAAACGCCAGCCGCTGAACGAGGCGTCGATCGATCCGGGGCAGCCGGGCCAGGGCGAGGTGCTTCAGACCAACCCTGAAAGCCAGGCTTCGCCGCCGCCAGATGGCGGTGGCAAGGCCACCGTCGATCCGTCGCTGTCGCTCGGCGCGCGCCAGGATGTGGCGGCGCTGCAAGTGCTGCTCGACCGCGGTGGCGCTTCGCCAGGCGTCATCGACGGGCGCTTCGGCTCGAATGTCGACAAGGCTTTGGCCGCCTACAACCAAATCAACGGCGCCAGCCTGAAATCGACCGACGCGGTCGGTATCCAGGCGGCTCTCGCCCAATCCGGCGGCGATGCTTTTGCCAACTACACGATCACGTCCGAGGACGTGGCTGGCCCTACGTCGCCTCGATCCCGGAGGACTACAGCCAGAAGGCTAGGCTCAACTGCATGTGCTATACCTCGGTCACCGAGGCGCTGGGCGAGCGCTTCCACATGGACGAGAACTATCTGAAGTCAATCAACAAGGGCATCGACTTCAATCGTCCGGGCACGATCATCAAGGTCGCCAATTTCGGCAGACTGGTGTCGACGCCGGTCGCGCGCATCGTCGCCGACAAGACCAAGAAGGAAGTCTACGCCTATGATGCCGGCGGCAAGCTGGTGGCAGCCTATCCCGCCACCATCGGCTCGGCCGACACCCCGTCGCCGACCGGCATCCATGCCGTGTCGCGCATCGCGCTTGACCCGAACTACACCTACAACCCGAACATCAACTTCAAGCAGGGCGAGAACGACAAGATCCTCACCGTCCCGCCGGGCCCGAACGGACCGGTCGGCTCGGTCTGGATCGCGCTCGACAAGCCGACCTACGGCATCCACGGCACGCCCGAGCCGTCCAAGATCGGCAAGACCGAAAGCCATGGCTGCGTGCGCCTGACCAACTGGGACGCGCGCGAGCTCGCCAAACTGGTCTCGCCGGGCGTCACCGTGGAGTTTGTCGGCGGGCCTTCAGCCGATGACGTTGCGCAGCAGTGAGCTGCGCGGCGCGGCGGCATAGATGATCTGCGCCGCCAGGATGAAACCGATGCTGAGCAAGGGCGCGACCAGGCAAAGGGCCGCGCCGATTGCCCACAGGATCTGTGCCCTGACGATACGCCGATAGACGGTGTGCCGCGTTTGCGCATCGACGTCCTCGGCGATCATGCCGTTCCTGTCGGCATACCACCAACTGGCGAAAAGCGAGGCTCCCAGCATCAAAAGGTTCAGCCAGTAGACCAACACTGCGATCCTGAACTCGAGAAAATCGCCAAGAAGGTCGGTGGAGAACGGCAACAGCGCGATGAAGGCGAGAAAGCACAGGTTGAGCGTGGCGAGCCGCCGGTCCGATTTCGCGATCAACCCGTGTTGTGCCTGCTGGCCGAACCAGAAGATGGTCAGCGTCAGGAAGCTCAGCGCGTAAGTCAGGAAACGCGGGGCCAGCGCCAGGATCGCGGCGAGCAGCTCGCTATCCGAATGCACCGCCTCATGCGAAGGCACTCTGATCTCCAATACGATCAAGGTGAGCGCGATGGCGAAGACGCCGTCGGTTATCCCGACGATGCGTCCGCGTCCTTCCGCTGATGGTTCGAGCGGTCGCTTCATGGTTTCCCCCTCTTTGCGTGTAAGGGTGGAACCTAGCACGCGCTTGGCGGTTTGCATCAGGATTGGCGCTCGCCTCGCCATGCGGCCAGTGTCATCTGGTTTCAAGAACAGCGATCCTGTGGCTTGTTGTTGTGCATTCGCTAGGGGGCTAAGCAGGGTCTATGTCATCCGCGCATGAAACAGCCGCAGAGTCGCTCTCGTCCTCGCGAGCGAACGGCACATTCTGTCCGCAGACGCGGCGCAAATTCGTGCTGGTCGCGGCTATTCTCGCTTCGGCGCTGGGTTTCATCGACGGATCGATCCTGGCGATCGCCATGCCGGCGCTGCGCGTCGATCTCGGCGCCAGCCTGGCAGAGGCACAGTGGATATCCAACGCCTATGCGCTGACGCTTTCAGCGCTCATTCTGGCGGGGGAGCTGCCGGCGACCGTTTCGGTCTGCGTCGCGCCTTCGTGGCCGGTATCGCGCTGTTCATCGTCGCTTCGCTGGCCTGCGCGGTCGCGCCCGATCCGACGATGCTGATCGCCTTCCGCGCCGTCCAAGGTATTGGCGCGGCCATCATGGTGCCGGGCAGCCTCGCCATCATCGCCAAAGCCTATCCGAAAAAGGAACGCGGCCGGGCGATCGGCATCTGGGCGGCTGCTTCAGCTCTGACCACGGCGCTCGGCCCGGTGCTTGGCGGCTTTGTGCTTACCACCTTCGGCAATGGCATCTGGCGCGCCATCTTTGCCATCAACCTGCCGCTCGGGCTGATTTCGATCTATCTGCTGCTGGCCAAGATCCCGGCCGACCAGCCAACGGAAAAGCGCAGCCTCGATCTCGGCGGCGCGGGCCTGGCAACGCTTGCCTTTGGATCGCTGGCCTATGGGCTGACGGCGATGAATGCCGAAGGCGGAGGCGGGATGGCCGGCCCGGCAATCCTCATCGGCGCGGCCCTGCTTGTGGTCTTTATCCTTTATGAGCGCCGGCGCAGCGAGCCGATGATCGATCTCAGACTGTTCCGCATCCGCGCTTTCGCCGGCGCCAATTTGGCGACGTTCTTCCTCTATTTTGCGCTGTCGGCCAATCTGTTCTACCTGCCGATGCTGCTGATTGCCGGCTGGGGACTGAGCTCAGCCGAAGTCGGCTTCATCTTCCTGCCGCTGTCGGCGTCGATCGCGCTGCTTTCCGGTCCGGTGGGCCAATGGTCGGACCGGATCGGGCCGCGCCTGCCGATCGCCGCCGGCAGCTTTGTCGTGGCGATCGCCTTTGCGGGCCTGGCCTTGCTCACCCACGCCGGCTTCCATCATTTCTGGACCGGGACCTTCCCGCTGATGGCGCTGATGGGGCTTGGCATGGCGCTGGTCGTGTCGCCGCTGTCGACGGCGATCATGACGTCCGTCGAGGATAAGGACACTGGCGCCGCATCGGGTATCAACAATGCCGTCTCGCGCATCGGCGGCCTGATCGCGGTGGCGGCGATGGGATCGCTGGCGGCAATCGTCTATGCGCGGATGACAAACGGCGCTGCCGGAGTTCCTGGCTTCGGCGAGCCACCGGCATCCAGTCTTGCCGCCAATGTCGACGCGGTCAGGGTCGCGGCAAGCGATTCGGCCTTCGCCGCGGTCGCGGTGATCACCACCCTGCTTTGCCTGCTGTCGTCGATAACGGCGTGGTTCACGGTTCCCGGACAGGCATCGCCCTGGCCGGCGCCGTCAGGCAATTCGCGCGACTGATTCGAAAATCGCCTTGCGTAATTCCGGGAAAACCGTTCAGCCTTCGATCTTGGCGCTGGCAACCTTCAGCGAGTTGCCGTCTTCCTGCTTCAAGAGATCGTCGATGCGCTCGCGTTCACGCTTGAAGGCGACGAGATCGTCGCCCTTCAGCACCTTGCCGACCGGCAGGCGCACGCGCATCGGGTCGACCTTGGTGCCGTTGACGATCAGCTCGTAGTGAAGATGGGGCCCGGTGGCGAGGCCGGTCTGGCCGAGATAGCCGATCGTCTGGCCTTGGCGCACGCGCATACCCGGCTCGATACCTTTGGCAAAAGCGCTCTGGTGGTTGTAGGACGTCTCGTAGCCATTGGCATGGCGGATAATGATCTGCTTGCCGTAGCCGCCGGCCCAGCCGACCTTCTCGATGATGCCGTTGCCGGCGGCGATGATCGGCGTGCCGATCGGGGCTGCCCAGTCGACGCCGGTGTGCATTCGCACATAGCCCAGAATCGGATGCCGACGGGCGCCGAAGCCGGAGCGGAATTTGCCGGCGGGCAGCGGATTGCGCAGCAGAAATTGCTTGGCGCTCGAACCGTCCTCGTCGAAATAGTCGGTGCCGCCGTCCTGCATCTGGAAGCGGTAGAAGTTGCGTGTCTGGCCGCCGAACGTCGCCGAGACATAGAGGAGCTCGGAATTGTCGGAAGTCTGGTCGTCGCCGTCGGGCTGCGAGAACAGCACTTCAAGCCGGTCGGACGGTGAAATCCGCGATTGGTAGTCGACGTCGGACGCGAGCAGCTTGATCAGCTTCTGCGTCATCTCCTTCG